>NZ_AP018165.1 GCF_002356335.1 [Mycobacterium] stephanolepidis | reverse complement strand
CGGCGAGCATCTCTCTGGCAGTAGGGGACACGTCGACAGTAGCCCCTTTTCAATGATCGGTCGTGGGTTTCCACACGGTTATCCACACCTGTGGACAACAAAGCAGACCACCCCTGTAGTGGTCAGTGTGCGCATACCAGGAGATCACGTCGGATCACCTGTTCCGGGGGACCGGCTAGTCGGTGTCCGACCGCGATCGGCATCGGCCCGCGTGGGTGGTTCCGATGCATTCGCCCGGTGGAAACGGCATTCGCAGAAGCTAACAGTTTTTGTTCCGCCCCGCCAACCTATCCCGTGACATCGACGACAACTTTCGTAAAGGTGACAGACTGCTGTGCAGAGGGGATACGCGTGTGACGGTTGAGATCAGTTTGACCGGCGACGAGCAGGTCAGTACCCTCAAACAGTCGCCCGAACGTTGGCGGCACGGCCGCGACCCGCACGTCATCAGGGGTGAAACCCAAGATTCCGTAGGCACCGCGCCGGTGGCGAGTGAGCAGTACCAACGGACTGATGCGTCTCAGCACATTGCATGCGTCGTGAACGGACGGCGTGAGTGATGTCAGTTGAGCACGTGACGGACATAAAGGAGTAGTAACGGTGGCAAAGGGCAAGCGGACCTTCCAGCCAAACAATCGGCGTCGCGCGCGTACCCACGGTTTCCGGTTGCGCATGCGTACCCGCGCCGGGCGCGCAATCATTGCGGTCCGGCGCCGCAAGGGCCGCAAGGAACTGACCGCCTGAGTTTCGGGCGCAGGTAGGTAGTCGGTGTTACCGACTCGACACCGGATGACCAAATCATCCGAATTCCGGCAGACCGTCAAGCGTGGAGTGCGAACTGCCCACGCGGACTTGGTGATTCATCTGCAACGCGGCTGCGTGGGCTCCACTGCAGCTGACGTTGAGGGCCCCAAGGTCGGTTTGATCGTCGGTAAATCGGTTGGCGGCGCGGTAGTGCGCCACCGAGTGTCTCGTCGGCTCCGGCATGTTGCCGCAGAGGTGCTCCCCACACTTGAACCCGTGGACCGCATGGTGATCAGAGCGCTGCCCAGTAGCAGCACCGCACTCTCGGCGAGTCTGCGTCAGCAATTGCGAGATGGGGTCAATCGATCGGTGCGCCGGTTGGAACCCACACCAGAGCGGCAGCCATGAAAAGCCGCCCCGCACGCGCGGTGATCTTCCTGATTCGCCTGTATCAAACCTGGGTCTCGCCGATGCGACTGCCCAGTTGCCGGTTTATGCCGACCTGTAGCCAGTATGCGGTGGAGGCATTGAGTGTGCACGGACTGGTCCGCGGCGGCTGGTTGGCCACGATCCGTCTACTGAAGTGTGGGCCCTGGCACCACGGTGGATGGGATCCGATTCCTGAACGCCATACGAAGCACGAAGACGTAGAGCACGTGAGCGTGCGGAGGAGTACAGCGGATGTTTGATTGGTTCAGTCTCGGGTTCATCTACTACCCCGTCTCGGCGATCATGTGGGTTTGGTACAAGCTGTTCGCGTACCTGCTGGGTCCCAAGAACTTCTTCGCATGGGGGCTGTCGGTGATGTTCCTCGTTTTCACCCTCCGCGCGATCCTGTACAAGCCTTTCGTGCGGCAGATCCGGACCACCCGGCAGATGCAGGAACTGCAGCCACAGATCAAGGCCCTGCAGAAGAAGTACAAGAACGACCGCCAGCGCATGGCGCTGGAGATGCAGAAGCTACAGCGCGAGCATGGTTTCAATCCGATCCTGGGCTGCTTGCCGATGCTGGCGCAGATCCCGGTGTTCCTGGGTCTGTTCCATGTCTTGCGTTCGTTCAACAGAACCACCGGTGGCTTCGGCCAGGTGCACATGTCGGTGGAGGCGAACCGCGCCACGGGCAACTACATTTTCAGCGCGGGCGACGTGGCCAACTTCCTGGACGCGAACCTGTTCGGCGCACCGCTGGGCGCCACGATGATTCAGACGACGGGTCTTGACGCATTCACCGAATTCAATAGATGGGCTGTCGCGGGTGTCTCGATACCGTTGATGGTCATCGCTGGCGTCGCGACCTACTTCAACAGCCGCGCCTCCATTGCGCGACAGAGCCCCGAGGCCCAAGCCAACCCGCAGACCCAGATCATGAACCGACTGGCGCTGTACGTGTTCCCGCTCGGTGTGGTCGTGGGTGGTCCGTTCCTGCCGATCGCAATCATCCTGTACTGGGTGTCCAACAACATTTGGACTTTCGGTCAGCAGCACTACGTCTTCAACCACATCGCCAAGGAAGAAGAAGAGAAGAAGCAGGCGGATCTGGAGCGGCGGGCAGCCAATGCCCCGAAGCCGGGTGCCAAGCCGACGCGCGGCGGAAAGAACCAGCCGGCGAAACAAGCAGACGAGTCCGACAGCACCGAGATAGTGGAGTCAGCTGGTACGGACGAGGACACCGGGGGACAGGCTTCCCCGGACTCCACCAATGGATCAGGTACGACGAGCCGCACCCCGAAGCCGGGTGCTCGGCCCGATCGTCGCCGCAAGCGCTAACCGCCCGCGATTCTGCACGGGCGTGACAGAGGGAGAAGAACGATGACCGATCTGGACACTCAAGCCGAAGAGACCACAGCCGAGGTCGAGGCCGCACCTGAGGGTGAGACGCGCACGGTAGACCTCGAGGAACGTCTGGTTGCCGAGGGCGAGATTGCCGGCGACTATCTCGAGGAGCTCCTCGACGTACTCGACTTCGATGGCGACATCGACCTCGATGTCGAAGGAGACCGCGCGATTGTCAGCATCGACGGCGGCGGCGACTTGTCCAAGCTTGTTGGCCGCAAGGGCGAGGTGCTTGACGCGTTGCAGGAACTGACCCGGCTGGCGGTACAGCAGAAGTCCGGTGAGCGCAGCCGCCTGATGCTGGATATCGCAAACTGGCGGGGTCGTCGCCGCGACGAGCTGGCGGCGCTGGGCACCAAGATCGCCAAGCAGGTGCTGGAGTCCGGTGAGCGCGAGGAGCTCGCGCCGATGACTCCCTTCGAGCGCAAGATCGTGCACGACGCGGTTGCAGCGATCGACGGTGTGCACAGCGAGAGCGAGGGCGTGGAGCCGTCGCGCCGCGTCGTCGTGCTGCACGACTGATCGCAATAAATTCCATCCATGTAATTCAGTGGCCGCGCTCCGGGAGGAATGTTTCACGTGAAACACGGCGAGACCCTCCCGGTGCCGGAGGCCGCCGCCGAGGTCTTCGGCGAGCGGCTCCCCATCGCGGTTGACTACGTTGACGCCCTCGCGACGATTGGCGTAGAGCGGGGTCTGATCGGACCCCGCGAGGCCGATCGACTGTGGGAGCGCCACATCCTTAATAGCGCCGCGCTGGGGGAGTTACTCGTCGCGGGTGAGCGAGTGATCGATGTCGGCAGTGGCGCGGGTCTGCCGGGCATACCGTTGGGTATCGCACGCCCCGACGTCGATATCGTTCTCGTCGAGCCGATGCTGCGCCGCACAGACTTCCTCCGTGAAATGATCGAGCGGCTGGGACTCGCCAACGTGTCGGTGATGAGGGGCCGGGCAGAGGAGCCGAGTGTTGTCGCGGAGGTTGGCGGGGCGGATGCGGTCACGTCTCGGGCGGTCGCGGCACTGGACAAGATCGGCCGCTGGTCCCTTCCGCTGGCGCGGGTCGGTGGACGCATGTTGGCGATCAAAGGTGATCGCGCCGATGAAGAAGTGCAGCAGTACGGTAGTGCGCTGAGCCTGCTCGGCGCTGACGATGTGAGGGTGGTGCAGTGTGGCACGCGGTACCTCGATCCGCCCACCACGGTGGTGGTCGCGCGGCGGAAAGAATGCGACGGAGGCCGTGGACGGGGAAGCTCCCGCGGCGGCACGCGGAAGCGGACCCGATGAGCATCCGATCAAGGAGACGACAGTGACTAGCGACGATGTTTCACGTGAAACCGGCGCAACGGGTGACGGCCACCGATCGCCCGCGAACTTCGAGGAGTCGGAGACTCCGATCGGTGCAGCCGCTCAGCGCGCTACCCAGATCAAGCAAGGATCGGTCCGCCTACCGAAGCCGGCTCAGCGCCGGATGCTGACGATTGCCAACCAGAAGGGTGGTGTCGGCAAGACCACCACGGCAGTAAACCTCGCCGCTGCGATGGCGATGCAAGGCCTGAACGTTCTGGTGATCGATCTCGATCCACAGGGCAACGCAAGCACCGCATTGGGTGCCGATCATCGGGCGGGCACCCCGTCGTCGTATGAGGTGCTACTCGGTGAGATTCCGATCAAGGATGCAATCCAATCCAGCCCGCAGAGCGAGCACCTGTTCTGCGTTCCGGCGACGATCGACCTTGCCGGCGCCGAGATCGAATTGGTGTCGATGGTGGCTCGTGAAGGCCGGCTGCGAGGCGCGATCGCTGGGCTACCCGCCGACGCTTTCGACTTCGTGTTCATCGACTGCCCGCCCTCACTTGGCCTGTTGACAGTCAACGCACTCGTGGCGGCGAACGAGGTACTGATCCCGATCCAGTGTGAGTACTACGCGCTGGAGGGCGTCGGTCAGCTGCTGCGCAATATCGAACTCGTCCAGGCGCACCTGAATCCCGCGCTGCACGTGTCGACGATTCTGCTCACCATGTACGACGGCAGGACCAAGCTCGCCGACCAGGTGGCCGATGAGGTGCGCAGCCACTTCGGACCGAAGGTGTTGGGTTCCGTCATCCCGCGTAGCGTCAAGGTGTCAGAGGCTCCGGGGTACGGGACCAGCGTCCTCGAATACGACCCGGGTTCACGGGGAGCCCTGAGTTATCTGGATGCCGCACGCGAACTCGCGCAGCGGCCGAGCCCGTCGGCGAGTGAGACGCAGTGAGCGCCGCGCGCTACGGGAAGATGATCATGTGCGTAAAGCGGAAGCGAAAAGGGAGAAGTATCCGATGAGTCAGTCGCCTTCATCACGGCGTAAGGGCGGACTCGGCCGGGGCCTGGCATCCCTGATCCCGACCGCACCGGTGGATGGCTCGTCCGCCCCCGCGGGCCCGCGGCTGGGTGACGCGGCTGCCGATGTCGTCATCGGTGGCGGCCCAGCCGCTCCGGTTGCACCGGCCACCGATGCCGGCGCGGTGTACCGCGAGATCGCGGTGACGGCCATCAAGCCCAACCCCAAGCAGCCGCGCCAGGTGTTCGACGAGGAGGCGCTCGCGGAGTTGGTCCACTCGATCCGTGAGTTCGGCGTGATGCAGCCGATCGTGGTGCGTGCGGTCGAGGGCGGTGACTACCAACTGGTCATGGGGGAGCGGCGGTGGCGCGCTACCCAGGAGGCCGGCCTGGACACCATCCCGGCGATCGTCCGGGAGACGGCCGACGACAATCTGCTTCGAGACGCGCTGCTGGAGAACATCCATCGGGCACAGCTGAACCCCTTGGAAGAGGCGGCCGCGTACCAACAGCTTCTCGAAGAGTTCGACGTGACGCACGAGGAGTTGGCGTCCCGGATAGGTCGATCACGCCCGGTGATCTCCAACATGATCCGACTGCTGCGCCTACCCATCGCGGTACAGCGCAGGGTCGCGGCGGGTGTGCTGTCGGCCGGCCATGCGCGGGCGCTGCTCGCTCTCGAGGGTGGAGCCGAGGCGCAGGAGGAGCTCGCCGCACGGATCGTGGCGGAGGGCATGTCGGTGCGTGCTGCGGAGGAAGCGGTGACGCTGGCGAACCGTAGCGACGCCCCCAAACCGGCGCCGCGCCGCAAGCCGATTCAGATGCCGGGTCTGCAGGATGTCGCCGAGCGACTGTCGGGTACCTTCGACACCCGCGTGACGGTGAGCCTGGGCAAGCGCAAGGGAAAAATCGTCGTCGAGTTCGGCTCGGTAGAAGATTTGCAGCGAATTGTCGACATGATGTCCGGCGAAGCCACGTCCTAGCCCCACAAGGGAGAAACGTCACTGTGACGCGAAAACCCAGCGGACATGGCTTCTACGCGAAAATGCTTGGGAATTAAGAGGTTTCAGCTCCAAGGGGAAGTCATCGGCTCGGCAACGGCTCCGGGCATGGATTCCAGGCATCTCGGCAAGGTCGCCGGGTGCCAAACCAGAAATTTCGCATATCCTTGAAGGGTTGCCGGACGCCCGAGGCGTTCCGCGGACCATGTGGACCTGACGTGGAGGCGTACAAGACCAGTGTCGGCTCGGATCGTTCCTTTGCGGCTCGATGGTTTCGAGCAGCTGCCCAAGCACGCCCGGCGGTGTGTCTTCTGGGAAGTGGACCCCGCTACCGTCGGAGACAGCCAGCACCTGTCGGACCCAGAGTTCGAGAAGGAAGCATGGTTGTCGATGGTCATGCTCGAGTGGGGGTCATGCGGTCAGGTCGCAATCACCGGCCCGCAGTCCCGCCCCGCCACCGTGGGATACGCGTTGTATGCCCCACCCGGGGTGGTGCCTCGTGCGCGGCTGTTCCCGACGGCCCCAGTCAGCGCGGATGCAGTGCTGCTGACGTCCTTGGGTGTGGAGCCGGGGCATGAGTCAGACGGATTGCCGCACAGCATCGTCGCCAATGTGGTCGCCGAGTTGGTGCGCCGCGGTGTGCGTGCGCTGGAGGCGTTCGGCCGGACCAGTGAGGCTCTGAACTTCGGTGAAGGATCCTTGGCGCGGCATTCCGAAGCGGCAGATGTACTGGGGGAGTGCACCATCGAGCAATGCATGATCGATGTCGACTTCCTGAAGGACGTGGGTTTCACGGTGGTCGCACCGCACCAGCATTTCCCGCGACTGCGGTTGGAGCTTGACAGTGGGCTCGGGTGGAAGGCAGAGGTGGAGGCCGCGTTGGAGCGACTGCTGGAGTCCGTGCAGATTCCGCAACCTGCCGGGGCCGGTCCGGTGGTGGGTGCCGCGTTCTAGCGGCTGGGTTCATTGCCCGGCGAGGGGATCTACCCATTCAAATGCGGTGCCGCTCCGGCGGACGCCCTATCGGGAGATGTGCGGGGAAGTGGGCGGTCACCAGTTGCAGGCCCTCGTCGGCGCAGCGCGCGAGCAGTGCGCGACGGGCGGTGGTACCCATGGTCGGATCGGCATCCGCGAAAAAGGGCAGATCCGGAAACTGGGCCTGCATGGGGTGATGCAGCGCATCGCCGGAGATGATCACGCCGGTGCCCGGAGCGCTGATTTCGATGGCGAGGTGCCCGGGTGTGTGCCCGGCGGTGTCCAGAGTGGTGATGCGCGTGGAGCCGTGCGCGTGGATCTGATGACCCGGCGCGACGAAACGGTGCGGAGCGTGTTCGAGGACCGGAAGGACGCTGTCCTGATACACCCAGCCGCCACCCTCGGCCCATTCACCTTCTGAAGCTGATTCCCATTGTGTCGAATGTATTTCAGCTCAGTTGCGTGAAACAGGTACGTGGCGTTCGAAAAGGTGGGCTGCCAGGTGTCGTCGATGAGCCGGGTGTTCCATCCGCAATGGTCCAGATGGAGATGGGTATTGATGACGACGTCGATGTCTTCGGGATCGAATCCCGCGTGCTTGAGGTGAGTCAGGTAGTCGGTATCGAGCATGTGGAGATCTGGGAACAGGGGCCGGTTCTTGTGATTGCCCGAGCAGGTGTCGACCACCACGACTGTGTCGCCCAGCTCGATGAGGTAGTTGTGGATGGAGAAGATCAGATCGGCACCGTCTGCCGAGACGGCCGAGGGTGCATAGGCGGCTCGGGCGAACGCGAGCTGTTGCTCGCTGATGGCGGGATACCAATCGTGCGGTGGGATGGGCCACACGGCGAGTTCAGTGAGCTGTGTGACGGTCGCATCACCGACGGTGAATGTGTTCACAGCCGCCGGAAACGCTCACCGGGAGCGGCGTATTCCCGCTAGGGGGCGATCCCTCGGCAGACGAGGTCGGCGGTTGCGCGTACGCGTGATGCGAGAATGTCCTGATCGGGGTCGTGCCCGTAGCGGGCAAGTATTCCCAGCGGGATCCCCGCCACCGAATCAGCGACGGCCTCGACGTCGATACCCGGTCGGACGTAACCAGATTCGATTCCATCGCGCAGCAGGCCGGCGAGAACCGAAGCCCCGGCATCGAACACCTGGCAGAACTGCGCGGTCATCTCCGCATCCACGGCGGCACCCTGTTGCAGCATCAAGCGTGACAGCCGGGGATCTGCCACCACCATGCCGATGTAGGCAAGCCCGAGATTGACTGCAAAATCGTGGAATTCGTCCAGCGACGTAATGCGGCCGGGCAGCGTGTGACTGAGAGTTTCGACGGTGCGCTGGGTGGCGTGCTGAACCACGTGTTCGAGGATGTCGCGTTTGTTGGTGAAGTATCGATAGAACATCGAGTGGCCGGTGCCGAGCCGTTCCGCAATGTGCGCGATCGACGTCTGGTGGTACCCGCGCTCGGAGAATTCCGCGAGGGCAGCCTCCACTACCTCTTCCTTGACGAGCTCGCTGCGTCGAGCGCGCTGCCGGTCTGCCATGCGGATCTGCGGTTCCGCGGGGTCCTCCATGCGGCTGAGAATAGTCGACACCGCAGGCAAGGGGCGAGGCGTGTCGTCTTGCGGAATCAATTGTCTCAAAATGATTGACATATTCTCAAATCAGACATTAGTGTCCGAATGAACCGCTTGCCGACGGCGAAAGGACACTTGTGACGACACGATGGAGCGCGGGCGCGCAGTGGGGTCTACCGCCTGTCATTCACGGTGAGCCGTGGTGGGCATGGACCGTGGTCGCGATACTTGTTGCATGCCTGGCGTTTTCCCTGATCTGGGTGGGATGGATGACTCTGCGCAGGCACGAAGACGCATTGATGTACTGGTTGATCATGCTCAGCGGGGTCACGATCTTGCCGTACTTCGTCGAGCCGTGGCTCGACGTCATCGGTGCCACCACCTATATGACCAATGCCCTCCCTTACGTCACGATCGCCGACCGGCCCCTTCCGATCTTCGTCCCCCTAGTCTGGGTAGGTACGGCGCCGACCGCGCTACTCGTCTACGAGATGATCAAAAAAGGTTGGGCCGCTTGGACGCTCATCGTGTTCGCGTTGGTCTTCGGAATCGGTGAATGCATCGGTGAGATGGTCAACAGTCACTTCGGCCTGATGCGGTACTACAGCAACAACGCACTGGTCTACGGTGTGCCGTTGCCCAGCCTGGTGCAGAACGGCGGATTTCTGGTGATGATCGCCTGGGTACTGGCGGCGATCCGGCCGCATATGCGCGGATACCGTTGGGCGATAATCCCATTCGTTGCGCCGGGGGCGTATCTCGCGTACACCATCATCTGCACGCTGCCCAACTATTTCGCGATCCACCTGGGGCTCGGGCCCGAACCGTCGTGGGCGATAGCCATTCTGTGCACGGCCCTCAACCTCCTGGCTGTCGCCATCGTGGCGTACTCACCCACATGCCAGCGCTACCGCGATGCGGTCGGAGCCACGGTGTTGGGGCCGGTCCGTGGCGCGTCCTCCAAACAGCCGGTGCCGGCAGCGTAATCACACTTCTGGAAGGGAGCCCGATGAGCATGCCACAGCGGCCCACTGTCGAGAACACAGCCGATCTTTGTCCGTTCGATGCCTCCGTAGCCACCCAAACTCGAGGTCCCGCAACTGATTTGTTGTTGCCGCGTGAGCTGGCGGGAGATTGGGGGCCTCTGCCGATCAATCCAACGGTGCGCGAAGTCAACGCGATCGGTAGGCGACATGGAAAGTCCGCTCCCCACCGGCATGATCCATGGCGGATCACTCGCGCAGGCATACCCCTGGCGGCCAGCGCCGTCCGGGGTGTGGGGAGTCCGGCGCTCACTCCACCGGGCCCTGTTGGCAGGCCCTTCCTCGGTAGCGTCCCGGAGATGCGACGCGAACCCTTCGAGTTCTTCCGGCGCTGCGCCAATGAGTTCGGGGACATCTATAGCGTTCCATTTCCGTTGGGCGGCAGCATTGTTGTGGTCAACCACCCGGATTACGCCGGCCAGGTTATGGATGACCCTGTCGGTCGATACAGCATGATCGGACCGGGGCAGGCGGCGATGGGCATGATCGGTGCCGCAATTCCGATGCTGGAAGGGGACAAGTTCCGTCAACGACGGCGGATGCTCATGCCGATGTTCGGACGCCGGCACCTAGCACGGGTGGCAGAGGTGATCGCCGACGAATTCGTGATCCGAGTCGATGGATGGGCACGGTGGGTTGACACCGGTCAGGAGGTGGATTTGCAGCATGCCATCGCACAGGTGACCTTGCCCGCGTTCCTCCGCGCGATGTTCTCCTCGTCGATCACCGAGCAGGAGATCCACGAAACCGATGTCGACTTGCGAACTTTCATGTCTCTGATGGCGTCGGTGACACTGATGAGTCCGTTACCGAACCTGCTGCCGGTGCCTGGGCGCGACAGCGCGCCCAGGTCCATGTGGAGACTGTGGCGATTGACGAGACGGCTGATCAAGGAGCGTCGGAGGAACCCCATCGAGACTCCGGACCTGTTGAGCCTGTTGTTGGAGGCCACCTATGATGACGGAAGTCCTTTGTCGGAGCGGGATCTCAGTATGGAACTGATGATCTTGATGGCGGGTGGATACGAGACGGTGGTGGCGTCGTTGTCATGGACGCTCGCGCTACTGCTGGCACACCCGGACCACCTCGACCGACTGTACGCAGAGGTCGATGCATTGCACGGCGCAGTGCCGACGCCGGATGATCTACCGAAACTTCCTTGGGCGAAAGCGTGTTTCGATGAGGGGCAAAGGCTGCAGGGCCACCCGCTTAATCCTCGATTCGCGATGGAAGACGACGTGATAGGTGGGTACTTCATCCCGCGGTACACCATCGTCGGCCCGTCGTTGTACTCGATGCACCGCGATCCACGCTGGTGGGTGGACCCCGACACGTACGACCCGGACCGATTCATGGACCAGGCACTGGCCAGGGAGCGTCCGAGGCTGGCGTTCATGCCATTTGGCTCGGGCAGACACCACTGCCTCGGCACCGGTATGGCCTACATGAACGCGCAGTTCTTGCTTGCGATCATTTTCCAGAGATATCGGTTGATGCTTCCGCCGGGTTGGAAACCCAAGCACCACTTCAACTTCTCGGTGACGCTCGATGGTGGGCTGCCCGTTACGCTGACGAGGGCGTGACCATGGTCGGGGCCCACGCCGGGTTCACCGTGACCGTCGATCAGGATCTGTGCATGGGGTCCGGATACTGTGTTGCACAGCACCCGGAGTTGTTCTAGTGCGGATGCGGATGGCACCGCCGTACCGAGGGGCGCAGGGATGTTGAACGAGGACGAGCTGGCGAAGGCCGATGAGGCGGCGCACCTCTGTCCGGCGAGTGCGATCGAGGTGGTGGGCCGGGACTAGCTTCCGGCGGACAGCTCGTGCGCCAGCAGCTCGTCGAAAGTGAAGGTGCCGGTCGGCCTGTCGTTCTTGCCGAGCAGGTACACCCGCTTGACCGCGGCCAGAATCGACTCGGCGACCACGTCGCGGTAGTGCGCGGCGCTCAGAATGGAGACGTCGTTCGGCGAGGTGATGTATCCGATGTCCACCTGCACGGTGGGCATCCGGGTGAGGCGCAGCAGGTCCCACGTGCGGCCGTGCGCCCTGCAGTCACGTAATCCCGTGCGCGCGGCCACTTCTCGCTGAATAAAGTCGGCCAGCATGTGTCCGATGGTGGACACCGAGCCGTGCAGATTGCCGAAGTGGTAGGACGCGACGCCGCTGGCGGCCACCGTGGGCTGCGAGTCGAAACGCAGGCTGATCATCAGATCGGCACCCACATTGTTGGCATAGGTGGCGCGGTCGATATCGGTGGGGTTGTTCTGGATGGCGCGCGAGATGTAGGTGTCCATACCGATGGCGGTCATCCGCCCTTCGAGGCGACTGGCCAAGTCCCACAGGATGTCTGCTTCGCTGGTCGGGCCCTCGCGGCCTGGAACGATGACTCCACGGTCGGCGCCGCCGAGACCGGGATCGATCACGATGCGCTTGCCCGACAGCTGTGGGCCGGCGTTGCGGACGTGTTCGGTCTCGCGAATCGCGTGCGCAGATCCACCGGTGACGTGCCGACCCAGCAGCTGGAACGAGCGCAGAGTCTCGGGCCCACAGATGCCGTCCGCCGTCAGCCCGTACTCCCGCTGGTACGACATGAGCGAGTTGTAGGTCTGCAGCCCGAAGTTTCCGTCTACCAGGCCGGTGTAGAACCCGAGATCCTGCAGGCGCTTCTGCAGAGTCGCCACGTCGTCGCCGTACATGGGCGCGGAGAACTGGTGAAAAAGGGTGCGTGCCCCGAGCCGGTAGGAGGCTTCCTTGAGAGTGCGATAGGTCGCGGGTCCGACGAGGCCATCGACCAGCAAGCCGCGGCGCTGTTGGAACGCGCGCACGGCGTCATCCAAGGTCGCGTCAAAGTGATCGGGCATGACGTGCCGACCGGTCGCCAGCACCTCATCGGGATCCTCCAGGAACCCGAGTGCGGTGAGCACCTCGCGTACCTCGCTGACGGCGGGGCCTCGATCGCCGCGGCGAATGTTCGACGCGCCTGTCGTCATACTCCGCCTTTCGCAAGAAACCGCACTGTCACCAACCGGACACGGGCTGCCCGTCGTCGGGACGGCACTATTGTCTCAGATGCCTAGGCGATGAGAGAAACTCCCGGCCTTCTCAGCCGACCGGTGTCGAGCCGGTCAGACGACCCCGTCCAGCTCACGCAGCAACGCCGACTTGCTCTTGGCGCCGACGATCCGCTTGGTGGCCTCACCGTTCTGGAAGAGGATCAGCGTGGGGATCGACGTCACCTGGAAGGCGCGCGCGGTCTCGGGGTTGGCATCCACATCAAGCTTGGCGATGGTCAGCGTCTCGCCGTGGTCCTTGGCGATCTCCTCCAGCACCGGGGCCACCATCTTGCAGGGCCCACACCAGGTCGCCCAGAAATCCACCAACACGGGCTTATTGCTGGAGACGACGTCCTCCTGGAAGGAGTCGTCGGTGACGGTAACGGTTGCGTGGTCGCTCATGGATTCTCCTTGTGATGGGTGGCGGTGAGGCTAGGCCTCGACGAGGGTCTGGGAATGCGCCGTCTCGGCGAGCCAGCGCTCGGCGTCGATGGCTGCCGCACAACCACTTCCGGCGGCGGTGACGGCTTGTCGATACGTCCGGTCAACGAGGTCGCCCGCGGCGAACACGCCTTCCAGTGAGGTGTAGGTGCTTCTGTCGCGCACCAGCACGTATCCGTCTGGATCGACGTCGACGACATCCTTAACGAGTTCGCTACGCGGATCGTGCCCGACGGCGACGAACATGCCGGTGACGGGCAGCTGCGAGGCTTCCCCGGTCACCGTGTTCTCGAGCTTGAGCCCGATCACCGAGTCGGTGCCCTCGACCCCGAGGATCTTGGTGTTGGTCAGGACGTTGATCTTGGGGTCTGCGTACGCACGCTCCAGCATGATCTTGGACGCGCGGAACTCGTCGCGGCGATGGATGAGCGTCACACTGCGGGCAAACCGTGTGAGGAAAGTCGCCTCTTCCATCGCGGAATCGCCGCCGCCGATGACGGCGATGTCCTGGTCCTTGAAGAAGAAACCGTCGCAGGTGGCACAGGAGCTCACGCCCCGGCCCAGCAAGGTGTCCTCGCCCGGTACGCCCAGATACCGCGGAGCGGCGCCCATGGCCAGGATCACCGCGCGGGAACGAAAGACCTCGCCGCCCACGGTGACGGTCTTCACAGGGCCACGGAGGGACACCTCGTCGACATCCTCGGTGCGAAGATCGGCACCGAAGCGGATGGCCTGCTCACGCATCTGGTCCATCAGGTCGGGACCCATGATGCCCTCACGGAACCCCGGGTAGTTCTCGACCTCCGTGGTGGTCATGAGTGCACCGCCGAACTGGGTGCCCTCGAAAACGACCGGTTTCAGCTGGGCGCGGGCTGCGTAGACCGCCGCGGTGTATCCAGCGGGTCCTGAGCCGATGATGATGAGCTCATGGATGTCCGATTCGGACTCGGTCGATACAACCTCCGACATGCGGTTCCCTTCTGATCCGATCTGAGTGCCTGTTCCACATAAAGGCCGTGCGATTGCTGAAACAACAGCCTAGAGCGGGATGTTCCGCACGGGGCGGGCGGTGGGAGGTACAGGGGGCGGGCGGTGGGAGATACCCCGGGCTGGCGGCGTCCTAACGGCCGGGTGTCGCGCCGATCCGGGTCTGGGCCACCCGCTGCGGATCGGACTGGTTGCATCCGGGCCGCACGGCCACGGCCAACAGCTCGCCCGGCCGTTCGGCGGGTAGCACCATCAGCACCGCGGGACCGTCGACATCGAGAGTCTGCGCGCCGAGCACGGGCGTCGAGGCGGAGAAGCCGAGGCCGGTGAGGCAGGACGCGCGCCGCCCGGCATCCTCAAGATCGCCGAACGCGGGGGTACGGCCGACGAGCGCGGTGATCGCGTTCCCGGAGATCGGGAACGCGGTGTCACCCAGGGCGCTCTGCGCTGGTAGCTCCGGCGCCACGGGGGCGGCTGTCCTGGGTGCGATCTGTTGCGACAGCGAGGGACCTGCCACCGCGGGGGTGGTGTCGGAGGCGCGGTGGTTGTTCTGCGCGACCACGGTGATGGCGACGGCAACGCAGGCGGCCGCGGCCAACCCAGCGCTGGAGTATGCGATCCAGCGACGCTTTGCCGCGGGGCGACGGCGATGGTCCAGTGGAACCGGACCGGTCACCAGGTTGAGACGGGGGTCGGCGGGCCGAGCGGAATGCGCAGCTACCGTGGGCAACGTCGACCTGGCCGACTCGGCCTGCAACGCGGCAACGATGTCGTCGACGACGGACTCGGGCACATCGGGCGCGGGGCTCTCCATCCATGCCACCAGGTCGGCGCGTACGCGATCCAGGGCGGCCAGCGCCGTGCGTGCGTCCGGATCCTGCTCTGCCCGTTGCCGAAGTACCTCGGCGTCCCGGGCGTCATAGACGCCGGCTTGCAGGTCGGCCAGGACCTCGAGTGACAGCGGTACCTCGGCGAGGTTCACCATCTCGAGGTTACCTTCGCCTTCGGGACTGTCCGGAGGGCTGCTGACCATGTGAGTTCATTGTTCCCATATCCAGCTACCGCTGACCACGCCAGTTGCCCAATTGGTAGGCGGATCGTGACACGGTGGCACACGGCTAGTAGTCGATGGTTTCCGGTTCGACGGAGCCGGCTTTGTCGAGGTAATGCAGGGCCACTGCCAGGCGTGCGCGTGCTCGCGCACAGCGGCTCTTCACCGTGCCCTCGGGCACGCCGAGCAGCTCAGCGGCATCGGCCACCGAGTATCCCTGCATATCGACCGCGATGACTGCGGCGCGCTGCTCGGCGGGCAGCCGGAGCAGGGCCTTCTGAATGACGATCGAGGTATCGATGTTGGTCGAGGGGTCGTCGAGGGTGTAGACGTCCTCTTCGAGTTCGATCGGGATGTGTGCCTTGGTGCGGCGCAGACGGTCCAGACAGGCGTTCACGACAATGCGGTAAAGCCAGCTGGTGACGGCGGCGTCATTGCGGAAGTTCGCGGCTCCGCGGTGCGCCGACAGCATCGCCTCCTGGAGCGCATCGGCCGCATCCTCGGGGGTGCGACTGGTGGCCCGGGCGAGTCGGTAGAGCCGACGGTGGTGCCGGCGGAACAGCTGCTCGAAGGCCGAAGGGTCGCCGGCGACATGGGCAGCCAACAACTCGGCGTCCGAGTGCTGAGGAGTCGTGAGAACCCCCTGAACCATGCCCACACGCGCACAGTAATCAAAAACGGGGGGTGGCGTCGACCACAAGGCCGCCCCACAGCAAACTGTTATACAACTTTCAACAACCTGTAACGGCGATATACGTAACTGAACAACTTGAACCGCAGTTCAGTGGCCAAATTTGAGGTTGCCATCGGGTTTCAACTACCGCGAAAAATATAGGGGTAGAAATTGCGGAACCATACTGAATACCCTTCGATAACTGCTCGCCTGGCAGGCGATCCCGCAGCTAGGAAGCAGTTGAGACAGTGATTTCGCCGATCTCCGCATGGTGATCACCGTTGGTGGAACCGAGCTTGTTGATCCACACCAGCACATGAGAGACCTGCGAGCTGCTGGTGATCGGGATCGTTGTTTTGCCGGACTGCAACGTCGTGGTAGCGGAGATCTCCTTGGTGTCGTTGAAGGAGCCGGGTGTGGCCGAGTCGGCAGAACGAATCTGTACTTGCGTTCCGACACTGTGAGATTCGATCGTGACGCTGCTCAGCGCGCTGGCGGACTGCAGATCGAGCAGTAGGCCGACCCCTGGCTTGAAGAGCACCGGGAAGGGATCGGCATCGGTGTAGGTGTCGGTGGACCATGACGTGGACGCGTTGCCATCCACCGCCAGATTCGCCTTGCCGGGTTGATCGGCGTCGGGGCCCGGAGGGAACACGGTCGCCTGCACGATCTTGGCCGGGCTACCAGGCTTGGCGGTCTCACCGTTGGCGGACTGGGTGGGCAATCCGATGCCGATGTTGATCTTGTCCAAGGGGCCGACATCGCCGAAGATCCGCGTGACCCAGACGCCCAGCGCGATGCACAGCGAGATGACCAGGACACCGACCACGCCGAGCCCGATCAGGAAGATCTTCCGGTGTCGTGCCGCTTCCTCGGGGTCCTCGTCGTCGTCGACTTCGTCGTAGTCGTCATCGTCGGCGAGGTCCCGGGAATCCTGGAAACCCGGGGGGCGGCCGATGCTGAACGACTGCGTAGGTGCTGCGGCGGCAGGCTCCAGCATGGTGGTGTGATCGACGCTCGCGATCGCCGATTCCAGGCCGTCGAGCAGGTCGGCGGCAGAACCGGGATCGTCGCCGAGTGCGTGGGAGGCTACGTCCGAGATCTCTGCGGGGATGGTGGGAATGATGACGCGTGGCTCAACGGGGCGACCGTCGGGCGCGCGGTTGGCGCCGGGCAGCCCGCTTGGCTGACCGGTTTCGGCCAGCGGCCAGCGGCGCGTGGTGAGTGCGTACAGGGTGGCGCCGAGGCCATGGACGTCCTCGTCCGCACTGGCCGAGGAGAGTGTGGCGGGGAATGCGAGCACGGCGTCCCCGTCGATGCTGATACGTACGCGATCGGGATGGTCGATACTCAGCGCCGTCCCGGCCTCGAAGGCGGCGTCGGCAGCCTCGGCCAGAGAACGGACCGCCCGGCTGGCGCCCACGGCGGAGGGTTCGGTGTCGGCAACCTCGCGCAGCGAACCTCCGCGGACCCACTGCGCGACGATGATGCCGCCGGTCCCTTCGCGTACGGCGTCCAGCACACGCGCCAGGCCCGATGATCCAATCTTACTGAGCCGCAAGGTATTCGACAGAATGTCCTGCACCTGATCGGAGGTGAAGGTGGCGCCGTCGATGATGGTGAGCGCTACCGGCCGATTCAGCTCGGTATCGGTGGCCTGCCAGAACTGCAGCCCGTCCGGGCCTCCGTGCGAGGTGAGCAGACGGTAACGGCCGTCCGCGATGCTGGCACCCGGCATTACGGAGGTGGGGACCGCGCCCCCGGAGGGGGACTCGGTGGAAACAGACCGGGTCGATGACCCCGGGGTGTCTGTCACGGCCCTGCCCTTTCTCGTATCAGCGCCGCCCCCGTGCACTGATTTGTTTGCGGTTGTCAGGCCGACAGCGTCGCCGCTGCCGACTCGATCACCCGAATCAGGGTACGGCAGGGATGGCGGTGGGGAGTTGCCGATGACCGAAGCGTGATCTTGGATGCCGATGCCGATGCCGATGCCGATGCCGATGCCGAGCCGGCTGCCCAGGCGACGCTGCAGCAGCGAGACGATGCTCAGTGCCTCGGGAAGCTTGACCGCCACCATGACCGCGAAGGTGATGGTGAGCATCACGGTGCCGAGGATGACCAGCCGCAGAACTGAGCCGAGGCCGCCGCCTGCCCGGGTGAGCAGATCCAGGTCGAACCCACGGTCGATGCCGAGGCCGACTACCGCCGCGATACCCGAGGCGGCAAGGCTGAGCAGCACCGTACGGACCACGCCCGGACCGATGAGCGGTCCGGCCGCGCGCCCGATGCTTCGGCGCAACAGCAGATATCCGCACACGGCGCCCGCCACGAACCCGAGACCGTTGGCGGCACCGAGATAACCGGCGACCAGGCTGGGATCGTCGGTGAGGTACGGGGCGATCACCGAACAGACAATCTTCACCGCGGTGATCACGATGATGATCAGGGTGGGCGTCCATGCCTCGTGGCGCGCATAGAACACCCGAAGCTGAAGCAGCACAAGGGCATACGCGATGAGGGTGAAGGAGGAAAGCGAGATCGAGAGCCCGAGGTAGTGAGCGTCACCGAGGGTGAAGTGCCCGTATGCGGAGAGCGCCGGACCCATCGCCGGACCGGCGACGGTCATCACCGCAACCACCGGGATCAGGACGACCATCGTCAGCCGGGTGGCCAGAGATATGTCGCCCACCACCGCGGAGGTGTCGTCGGCGGCGGCGTTGCGGCTGAGCCGAGGCATGATCGCGGTCAGGATGGTCACGCCGACGACCCCGTAGGGCAGCTGCAGGATCATCCAGGTCTGGTTGTAGATGATGGGACCGGAATCGGCTGCGCCGGCGGCGATCCGGTTGGTGATGACGAACCCGAGCTGGCTGATCGCCACGTACGCGAACATGGCCGCGGCCATACCGGCGAACTGTTTGAGCCGGTCGTCAACCCCCCACAGGGGTCGCATGGGGATCCGCTGGCGGCGGATGGCGGGAATCAGCACCATCGCCTGAGTCACCACGCCGAGCGTGGTGCCGATACCCAGCACCAGGAGTTTGGGATCGCTCATCCGGGTTGGATCCAGGGTGAGTTCCCCGGGCATCAGCCAATACAGAATCAGTGCGGCGATCGCGACAACGTTGTTCCACACCGGAGCCCACGCGGGTGGGCCGAATACGTTGCGGGTGTTCAGGATCGCCATGAACACCGAGGACAGCCCGTAGAACAGGATCTGCGGGAGCAGTAGATACGCCAGTGCGGTGGTCAGCGGTGTGCTGACCTTCGGTGCGGTGCCGAGTAGGAGCGCGGCCAGCAATGGTGCGGCCAGCACCGACAACACCGTCGTGACCAACAACACCGATGTGGAGATGGTCAGCAGCTTGCGGATGAATGCCTCACCGCCGTCGGCGTCTTCCCGCTCGGCGCGGGTGAGCACGGGGATGAATATGGCGGTGAAGGTGGCCTCGAGCACCAGCGCGGCAATGATGTTGGGCAGCTGGTTGGCGGTCGAGAATGCACTTGCGGACGCGGCACCGAGCGCGGCGGTGATCAACAGCAGCTTGATGAATCCGGTGATCCGGCTGACCAGGGTGGCCACCGCCATCGATCCGGAATGCGCTACGACCGCCGCGTCCGAGAGCTCTTCGATCGTGTCGTCGGATTCCGGATCGGGTAGCGGGTCCAGCGGCTTTCTCACGGCTGCCACGGGGTGCCCTTCCCGTCGGCGGAAACCTCATCCTCGCGGTCGAGATCGGCGCGGTCGGGCTGGCCGCGGAACCGATGCCATAGGCGCCGGCCCGTCAACGCGAAGAGCACCGTGGCTGCGCTGATGGTGATGAAGAACAGCGGCTTTCCGTAGGCGTTGGAGTGCACCGACAGACGTACCGGATCACCCAATGGCAGGCCATCGGGGGTATGCAGCGTTACGTCGACAGCCATGCGCTGGGAGACGTTGACCTCCACCGGCACCTTCACCGGCAGGAACCCCGGCGGAATCTCTTGCACGCCAACATCTGTGGCACTCATACCGGCGGGCGTTTCGACGCGGAGAGCGACCCGGATCGGCACGGGAAGCTCATTGCGCAGCACCAGCGGCAGCGGGCTGTGTTCGGTGGCCAGTGTGTAGGAACCACCCGGATTGACGACGGTGACGGCGTTGAACAGGTCACCGACAGTGCGGCGGATGGCCGACAGCCGTTCCTGGGCGGTGTCGTCGCGAGCGTCGGGCGGAACGCTCTGGCTCACGGCGCGTAGGGCGTCCTGGCGCAACGGATCGGTGTACTGGACACCGGTGAGGCCGGTGCGGGCGTCCACGGTCAGCGCTGCGGTGAGTCCCCACAGCCGCCGGACCTCGTCGCCCAGCCCGAGCGATACCCCGTCGTCCCCGGCGCCCGGCGAATCCACCCCGAACGCGGTGTCCACCGGGTTGGCCTGGGCGCCGGCGCGCGCCTCGCCGATCACGGTGGGCAGCGGTCGCGGTATCGCGAGTCCGGCGTGCAGAAGCGTGGATGTGGTGGACAGGATGGCGCGGGCCTCGCCGTCGGACAGATCCCAGGTGGCGTCCGGCAGCAGAATCGTCTGGCGGGGAGTCTGCTGGGGAGTCAGCGCCTGCCAGGCCATCGCGCCGAGGGCGTCCTGCATCCGCGCTACGCGCGAATCATGTTGCAGGGTAAAGCGAAGCGACCGGGGTACGTACTCGGGCGTGGTGGGGGCGCGTCCGGCGGCGCTGAGCGCGGCGCCCACCGACGGGTCGAAAGGTGCCGCCACGACGGTGTCGGACACCCGGCGCGGGTTGAAGTCCGGTGGTGTCTCCTGATCTGCGGGCAGGGCCGACACTGCCACGGTAGGACCCTGTCCGGTGAGCAGATCTATGCCCGCCTTCGACAGATGACCGTCGCCGAGAAGGGTGGCACCGCGCAGGCTGTTGATTCCTAGAATCTGGTCGAGCACATCTGCGGTGCCGGTGGTGGCCTGATGGGCCAGACCCTCATCGGCCATCTGAGCCACAGCATCCAGCCCGGCCTGTGCATACGGCAGCGGCGTGACGCACGTGCGCTTGGCCAACGCGCGCAGCCTCTCGAGCCAGGCCGCCGCGAGCCCCTGTCCGGTGCCGGGGTGCACCGGACCGGCGGGATCGGCGGAGTTGTCGAGAACCTGGTACCCGAGGGTCATCTCGTTGACCGTCACCAGCAGATCGGGGTCGACAGCCAGGCAGACCGTGCGGGCCAGATCTGCCTTGGGGTCGACGACCGCCTCGGTCGCGAACTCCAGGGCACCCAGCAGCGCATCCAACCGGCCTCCGGGTGACAGGGAACGTTCGAGCTGATCGTCGAGTAGCCGCACCGGCGCCGGCCCACCGGGCTGACCGGGCGCCAGCCGCGGGCGGTCGGCCAACGGCCACAACAGCGTCAAACCCACGGGGCGAGAGGTGTCGGGTGCGACCTCGGGTTCGGAGGGAGCACCGGCGGGGGGCGGAACTCCGAGAACCGGGAGCAGGAAGCGCGCGTCATCGAGCCGGGCAGCTGCCCCGTAGTCGGGGGTGCCGTTGACGTTCACCAGGGCTGGATACACCCCGGGCGTGGAGATGTTCCAGGTTGGTCCGGTGCCGCCGCGCAGCGGGAAGGCGAGCGTGAAGGGACGCTGCTGACCCTGCTCGAGAGTGCCTGCGAGAGTGACGAAATCACCGATGGGCTGGTACTGGTCGTGGCGGCCGTGAAGATTGGCGCGTAACTCGGCACTGGTCGCGACCGCCTCGGCGCGCTCTAGCCGCACGACCACGTCGGTCACCGGGCGATCGCCGACGTTGACCACCGTTCCCCGCACCGTCACGGTCGAATCGACGGTGGTGACGGTTTGTGGGGTCACCTCGTCAAGGACGACCTTGAGGAACTGCCCGTCCCGATAGGCATGGGCGCGCGGTGTGGCCCAGGGAGCGCCCAGCAGGACAAGTGCGAGGACGGCGAGTGCCGCCGCCACACGCGTCGCGTTGCGAAGCGTGATTCGAGTCATTGCTGTGGTCCACGCCCGGTTCGTCGGCCCGGTGTCCTATGGGTGCTGGAGTGCGTCTGTGGGCGGCGTCTCGGGGTGGACGGAGGCAACGGGGGCAGTGATTCGGGCCCGTCGTTGTGCAGCTTGTCGATGAGGTCGCCGGCCACTTGGGCCAGCCGACGCTCATCGGCGTACGCCAGCCGGGTGGGCAGCTCCCCGAGGGGGACCCAGGCGACCTCGGTGACTTCGACATCGTCATCGGAGAGCTCTCCGCCCAGCGAGCGCATCAGATAGTGGTGGACGGTCTTGTGTACGCGGCGGCCTTCGGTGACGAACCAGTAGTCGATGCTGCCGAGTGCGGCCAGCACGCTTCCGCGGATACCGGTCTCCTCGGCGACCTCGCGGATGGCGGTCTGCTCGGCGGTCTCGCCCTGCTCGATGTGACCCTTGGGCAGTGACCACAACATTCGGCCACGCCGGTCGGTCCGTCCGATGAGGGCGGCCACCTGGCCGTCCTTGGGGCCGTCGATGCCGGCGATGACCAGGCCACCTGCGGAGGTCTCACGGACGGTGCGCAACGAGGTTCCGGCGGCGCCGCCCTTCGCGCGCCCGCGTCCGCGGCCTTTTGCACCCGCAGCACCGGTTCCGTTGGTTCCGTGAGGAGCGCCTGCGGCCGGGGAGGCCGCCGGAGTGCTAGCGCCTTGTGCCCGGCCCTGCGATCGGTTGCGCCGACCGCGTCGCGACCCCCTGCCCCGCGCTGAGGCGGGGTCCGAGCCGGGTTCATCCGACGACCCACCCGTGCGGGAACCGCCGGAGGAGTCAGACACCCATGTGATAGTAGTTCCCGCTACTGAGAGCCCCCGCGATACGCGCCGGTAGGCTGCCCGACGTGCCCGAATCGATACCGTCCGCCGAGCTGCTGGCCACCGCCGCAGTGACCCTGAACCGGCACAAGAAGATGCTGTCGGAGTTGGGTGCACTCTTCGATTCGGCAGGTTTTGACCTGTATCTGGTGGGCGGTACCGTCCGCGACGCCCTGTTGGGCAAGTTGGGCACTGATCTGGACTTCACCACCGATGCCCGTCCTGAGCAGGTGCAGGAATTGGTGGCCGGCTGGGCCGAGGCCACCTGGGACGCCGGTATCGCCTTCGGCACCCTCGGTGTGGTGCGCAAGGGGCAGCGGGTGGAAATCACCACATACCGCAGCGATAGCTATGACCAGCAGTCGCGCAACCCCGAAGTGGTGTTCGGCGACAGCCTCGAGGGTGATCTGGTGCGCAGGGATTTCACCGTCAACGCGATGGCGGTGAAAATCGGGCCGGACGGGCCGGGAGAGTTCTGCGATCCGCTGAACGGACTGGAGGCCCTGCGTGCCGGGGTGCTGGACACCCCGTCTGCTCCGGAGATCTCTTTCGGTGACGATCCGTTGCGCATGCTGCGCGCCGCCCGCTTCGTATCTCAGCTGGGTTTCACGGTGGCGCCCCGGGTGTTGAAGGCGCTGGATGCGATGGCCGGCCAGTTGGGTCGGATCACCGCTGAGCGGGTGCAGGTGGAGCTGGACAAGATGATCGTGGGCGCCAATCCGGTCGCCGGAATCGATCTGCTGGTGGAGAGCGGTCTTGGCGCGGTCGTGCTGCCCGAGGTCGGTGAGATGCAGCTGACCATCGATGAGCATCACCAGCACAAGGACGTCTACCGGCACTCGTTGACGGTGTTGGAGCAGGCGATCGACCTCGAGGATGACGGCCCCGATCTGGTGTTGAGGTGGGCGGCGCTGCTGCACGACATCGGCAAGCCGGCCACCCGTCGGCATGAGGACGGCGGCGGGGTGAGCTTTCACCACCATGAGGTTGTCGGGGCCAAGATGGTGCGCAAGCGGATGCGTGCCCTCAAGTACTCCAAGCAGATGGTCGACGACGTGTCGCAGCTGGTGTATCTGCATTTACGGTTCCACGGCTATGGGGATGGCAAGTGGACCGATTCGGCGGTGCGCCGGTATGTCACCGATGCCGGCCCGATGTTGCCGCTGCTGCACAAGCTGGTGCGCGCGGACTGCACCACGCGGAACAAGCGGCGAGCGGCCCGGCTGCAGGCGAACTATGACGGGCTTGAGGAGCGCATCGCCGAACTGACCGCCAAGGAGGATCTGGCGCGGGTGCGGCCCGACCTCGACGGCAACGAGATCATGGAGCTGTTGGGCGTTCCGGCCGGGCCGATCATCGGGCAGGCGTGGCGGTTCCTGAAAGAGCTACGGCTGGAGCGGGGACCGCTCGATCACGACGAGGCGGTTGAGGCGCTGCGCGAATGGTGGGCGAGCCGTGCCTGAGCGCGCTCAGCCGATCATGTCGTAGCCGAGCTTGCCCACCATTACCACGACGACCACCAGCAGCACCACGCGGACAAATCCCGCGCCGCGTCCGAGCGCCATATATGCGCCGAGCTGAGCGCCCGCGATGTTCGCGACACCGAGCGACAGGCCCAGTAGCCACAGCACGTGGCCCTGCGACGCGAAGACGATGAGAGCACCGACATTGGTTCCCGAGTTGAGCACTTTGGCGGTGGCCGAGCTTTCCAGGAACGTCATTCCCGCGACGGCGGTCAGGGTGATGATCATGAACGTCCCGGTGCCCGGGCCCATGATTCCGTCGTAGAACGCGATCAGGATGGCCGCGACCGCGAGCGCGGCGACCGTGGTGGCCTTGGTGCGCGCGGTGCCCGCCGTCGCGGTGCCGAACTGTGGACGGGTCGCGACGAACACTCCGACGGCCACCAGCAGCACGAGCACCACGGGTTTGAAGACCGACACCGGTAGCCGCGAGGCGGTGTAGGCGCCGGCGCTGGAACAGGCCGCGGCGAGCACGAATGCTCCCAGGAGAGCGCGCCAGTTCAACGGGGTGCGCGGGAAGAGCCGGACGGCGGCCGAGGACGTGCCGGCCAGCGCGGCGAGTTTGTTGGTTCCCAGCGCCGTCGCGGGAGTCATCCCGGGAAAGACGAGCAGCAGCACGGGGATGAGGACGAGCCCGCCACCACCCACCACCGCATCGACCCAGCCCGCGGCGGCCGCTGCACTGAGAAGCAGCGTGAGTGTTGGGGCATCCACGAGGTCAGAGATTATCCAGTCGCGTGAGCGCCGGAGGGAGAGTGGTTGCAGATTCAACTACCCGCGAAGAATGTTTCCCAGAGACGGAACCAAACAGCCGTTGACGGACTCGTACTTCACCGACGGGCAATAACGCTTAGAAGGGGAGACAAAAGTGGTGGTATCGGTGGAGGTTTCAGACCTCCGAGGATGGTCGAAGCAGGTGAGCCGCGCAGGTGCAGACATGTACGCGGGCAACGACTATGCGGAGAAGTACCTCAATGACGCCAATTTCGGCAAGATTCTGGAGCTGATTACAGGCGAGTACCGGGAACTTCTTCCGAAGGTGCAGACCACCCTGGACACCGACGGTGAACGCCTGCGCAAGTCGGGTCTGGCGCTGGAGTATGCGGCGGACGACTACCATCAGCGAGACCACAACTTCGCTTCCGAAATCGCGAAAGCCGATGGTTCCCTGGCGGTTACCGATGACGGTGTGGCGAGTGGATTCGAGGATGTTACGACCGGTGCATCCCATCTCATGCCGCCTACTTCTAACGGTCAGCAGTTGCCGGAGGTGTCCTTGGGGATGCTTTTCGACACGATCTGCGACGTGATTATTAAGGTGGGCGGGCCTGATATCCGACAGTCACTCACCAGTTTTATCGCTGGAGACGTGAGTAAGGCCGCGACCCAGGTTTCGGCATGGCAGCATCTGGCCAGCTGCGCCGAGACCGTCCGCCAGAATCTAGAGCGAGGCCAAACCGCCATCACGAAGACGTGGACCGGGAATGCTGCGACCGCGCAGTCGGCCTACTTCCAGCGCTGGAACGGGTCAATCGGTGGTCAAAAGTCGGCCCTGGAGCAGATGGGAAACTATCTTAAAGACGCAGTCGAGCAGGCCGTGTCATTCGCGCAAGTGACCATCGACATCGTCAAGACCGTGATCAGTCTTGTCTCAGCGGCATGGAGTAATGCGGCGATTCCATTGTGGGGGCAATGGAAGGCAATTAAGACGGTGAAAGAAGCGATCACCACGCTCAACTCTGCGAGAAAGGTCTTGATGGTCTTTATGAATCTATTGAAGTCGATCGTGGACTTCATCAAGGCTTCGTATCTCGTGTTCACGAGCGAGTCGCTTCCCCCAGCACCCACGGCAGGCGGATAACAATGCCGGTCGTCGATCACAGCGCACGTATTGCGGCTGCGCTGGCTAGCGTCCGAACTGCGGTCGGAGAAGCCGAAAGTCAGCTCCAAGCTTTCAGGTCGCAGAATCAGGTGCCGGCCGAGGTTCTTCAGCAATTGCAGTCCAAGTCGATCGAGGGTGAACTTGGTTCGGACATGCGGTCGGCCGCGACTCTGGTGGCGAGCGGGCAGGAAACGTGGTCTCGGTTGTTCAGCGGGGTGTCCCCCAACTCGGGATTGCTTGTAAGCCACATCAACAAAATGGTCGCCGAGAATGCGGCAGCGGCTCAGGGCTCGGTGAGCAGCGATCCGGCGTGCCAGCCACCGCCGGGTGCGATCTGACCAGGCCCAGGAAGAGGAAGAGTTGCTATGACCGACGAGGACGGCCTGAGAGACAACGTGGTGGAACAAAAGCACGAGGTGTCTGAACCATCGCGCCGTGATGTGGCGCGTGCCGCGGGCTGGGGGTTGCTTGCGTTATCTGAAGGCTTCATCCGCCAACTGTTCGTGGAGATAGTCCTTTTTGCGAGTTGCATCGTGGTGGTGATGTGTCTGATTTCCGGGCAGACCTGGATGAAGATTGGGGGCGTTGCGCTCGGTATCGGCACGTTGGTAGCCATCGTATTTGCGCTGCGGAAGAAGTTGACGGTGAGGCAGCAATGGCTACTTGCTGTGCTGCTGGGCGTCATCGATGTCGCGATGATGGCAGTGGGATGGAAACTGGGCGTGTGGTCAGTGCACGCTGAGTAATGGTTGCGACGACCTAGTTCCGATGGACTCGAACCGTCGTGTGGACGAACCGCCGCGGCGGTGGATTCTGGTACTGCTGCAAGACATCCTGCGATATCTGCTTATGCAGGCTGTGCTTCTGTACAGTCTTGTTGCCGCGGCCATGTCCATGGCGTCTGTGTATGTTGCGATGAAGGCGGCAGGAGTCGCTCTAGGGATAGTGGTGGCGATTCTCGCCATTTGGATATGGGCAGACCGCAAGGCGCGTGTCCGCCAGTGGTGGATGATCGCGGTGCTGTTGGTATTGAGCACCTTGCTAATGATCGCTGGGTGGCAGTTGGGCAGCCTGTGAGTGCACGAGCAGGGATGTCGTCTTGGGTTCGGTCGGGTTACAGGGTTTGAATCGCGTATGGAACCGAATCGCTGTGGTTCCCCTCCTAACTATGTGAACCGAAATCAGCGCAGTTTCTGCCTCCGCGGTTATCCACATGCCCCAAGAAGGCGGAACGCGCGGAGCCGTCGCGGCCTCGTATCGGGTATGGATTACTGCTTTGGTATCGGAGACGGGAGCGTCACCGCGTGGGATGCACCACCCAACGCCGATCTTGACGGAGATGGAGTCATGGACGCGGTGCGTCTGGATTTCGACGGCGACGGGTTGTTCGACGACGTGATGTGGGATTCGGACGGTGATGGCTCGGCGGACCACAGCGTCCTTGACGTGGACAACGACGGCAGGCCGGAGACCTACTTCACCGATGATGGCTTGGGCACGTGGGCGTTTCACGTGGAACGGAGCGGATCTATCAGCTGGTTCGGTCTTGACGGGGTTGAACACGCCGGCGGCGCAGCAGATATCGATGGGGACGGGAAGCCCGAGCAGCTAGTCGACGCGGACAACGACGGAGATGCTGAAAGAGCCTTCCGGGCAACCGATTCAGGCACTTCCGTGTATGCGGACACCACCGGTGACGGCCACTGGGATGTCGAACTCACCGATGCGGACGGTGACGGGATTGCCGATGTCGCCCGGCCACTCGGACCACCGCGTCCGTCAGCGGAGAATGCGGTCGAAGGCGCGCCCTAGCGCCTCTGTCCAGCCGATGGTGGGGTCAGACTCGTCGGCGACCCAGGCGGGATGATCGATGCTGAGCCGTTCGTCACAGGTGGTGACGAAGAAGCTCGGTGGAAGTGTCGTGGCCCGTAACCCGATGCGCCGGCCGCGGACGGTGGCGCGGAAGTCGTGTGTGCGCAGTCCCTCCGGCAGAGGCAGCGTCGGTATCCGACCCCAGTTCGTGACCATGAGTGGATTCTCGAGCGACTGGTGCTGCAGCTGTGGCCGGCGCAGAAATACCTGGTGCACAGTGTGATCCGCAAGGCCACCGGCCAGAGAATCCAGGACGGCACGAGCCAGGCGCAGCGGGTCATCATCGGGTACGACAGTCAGAATCGCGGTATCGGCACCCTGGATCACCGTCCCTTGCGCCGCGTCGATGGGTACGTCCGTCCGTGTGCGCAGCTCCACCGACGATGTCAGGCCAAACGTGACCGGGCCCTGCGACCGTGAAAGCGCATGAGCGGCCAGCACAATCGCGGCGCACACGACTCCGTGCACGGTGAGGTCGGCCGCGCGGGCCGCGTCGAACAACCCGTGGTCTGCTCGCGCCCGAGCCGAGTGCGCCCGTGCCGAACCACGACCGTAGGGTCGACCGTCGTTTCTGCTCGCGGCGCCGGGGGCTCGCCGACCTCGGGTAGGACGTATCCGCGCGTGGCAAGGAACTGCTCCAGCGACAGGGCGAGTGGATACGAGCGGATGGCCCCGGCCGACCCCGTCTCGACCGCGCGGGTGTAGTACGCGCACAACACTTCCAGATAGCGCAGCGAGGCAACCGCGTCGGCGATGCTGTGATGGGCCAGCAGCGTCAATCGAAAGTCGGTGCCGGTCTGTGCCACGTCGATGGCGCAGACCGTGTCGGGGTCGGCGATGGTGAACCCTGCCCGGGGAAGGGCGGTGGATGCACCGATCTGCAGTGCGGGCGGAGGGGGGGCGTATCGAAGCACGTACCCGTGCCCAGCAGGTACGATCTGCGCGGACAGCATCGGGTAGCTCGCCAACAGCGCGCGGAAAGCTGTTGTCAGAGCGTCAATTTTGAGAGTGCCGGTGCCGAACGCCGAGTACGCCACGGTGCTGCGGTTGCCCGCGAACATCGCTTCCGAGGGATACAGCGGGCGAATGGTGGCCCCGGTGTTCACCCCCGGCCGGTGCCGGGCGGGCCGGCGAAGGCCTGTGCGATGGACAGCCATTTCTCCGCGTCCTCGCCGGTGGCCTGCAGATCCAGCTCGGCGCGCGGACGCCGTTGGGTCACCAGGTAGCAGAAGTGCAGTGCCGATCCGGTGACACGCTGGGAGGCTTCGTCGGGGCCCCACGTCCAGGTATCGCCGTCGGGTCCGGTCAGCTCGACGCGGAACGGCTCGGCGGGGGCAGCCAGCGAGTGCACGGAGTACGCGTAGTCACGGGTCCGAACACCCAGGTGTGCAATCGATTTCAGGCGGGCGGTGGGCGTGGGGACCACGCCGAGCGCGTCCGCGACGTCAAGGGCATGGGCCCACGTCTCCATCAGGCGTGCGGTGCCCATCGAAGCGGAGCTCATGGGAGGCCCGTACCAGGGGATCTTCACGCCGTCGGGCACCGCGCGCAGCGCCGCATGCAGTTGGTTACGCGTATCGCGCCAGTGGGCCAGCAGCTCGTCCGGGGGAGTCTGGGCGGTCTCCTCGGCGGCCTTGTCCACGAACCCGAACGGATCGGCCATGGCCTTGGGCAGTTCGTTGGCGAAGCCCTCGGGATCGGTGACCGCCAGCAGGGACTGCGCGTCGGTCCAATGCAGATGGGCGATCTGATGGGCGATGGTCCAGCCGGCGGCGGGGGTGTCGCGGGCCCAGCCCTCAGTGGACAGGGGAGCTACCAGGGTGTCTAGTCCATCGCTCTCGTCGCGCAGGTCATCGATGACAGCGTCAGCGGTCGAGGTCACGGGCGTGTCCTTCCGGGTCGGGTTGGCTGGATTCGGCCGGGCTGGGCCAAAGGGTCCGGGTCATGTGCACGATCAGGCCGATCAAGTAGATCACTGCCCCGGAGAAGGCCAGCCAGTGCGACTGCGTGATGAAGGCCGCGGCCACGCTCATCGCGCCGGTGAAGGTGACCCAGAAGAGTGAGTCCTGTACGGCGAAGACGTGCCCCCGCAGGGCGTCATCGACATCGGTCTGCATGCCGACGTCGGCGCACAACTTGATCACCTGCCCGGCCATCCCGAGTCCGAACGCGGCAACCAGCACGATCGGCACGTACAGACTCGAGGCGATCAGCTGCAGCACGACAGCGCCGCCGAGCGCCATTCCGAGGGTGCGGCCGCGCCCGAAGCGCCGGAGCAGGGCAGGGGTGGATACCGTCCCCAGGAATGAGCCGATGCCGGTGCACGCCAGGAACAGTGCCGCGGCACCGATGCCCGCGAACAGTGATGCGTTGTTGCGCACCAGCACCAGGACCAGCAAGGTATTGATGCCGAAAACCATGCGATGGGCGGCCAGACCGATAAGCGCGTCGAACACCGAGGGCGTGCCGACAATGGTGCGGGCACCGTGTAGCCAGCCGGTCGCGACCGCATAGAAGGCCGAGCCGTGCACGGCGCGCACGCTGTCGTCGGGACCCAATCGGTCGCCCGGAAAGCCGGTGGCCACCCATGCTGCGGCGACGGTCGGCACGATCACCAGGAATATGACTGTGGCAGAACCCAAGTCCCCCGCCCCGAAGGCGGCCCGCAGCATCAGCATGAAGTTGGCGCCGACGAAGGTGGCCGTGGCGCCCACCGCGGTCGCCACCGAGTTCATGGTCGCGACCTGGTCGCGGGGCACCACATGGGGGAGGGCGGCCGAGAGACCCGATGTCACGAACCGGGTGACCCCGTTGACGATCAGCGCACCGAGCAGCAGCACGACATCGTCTGCGCTGAAGGCTAGCTCGATACCGACGAGGGCCACCAGCAGTACGCGGATCAAGTTGGCGCAGATCAACACCGTGCGCCGGTCCCAGCGGTCCAGCAGCGCACCCGCGAAGGGACCGATTGCCGAGTACGGCAGGAACAGCACCGCGAACGCGCCCGCGATGGCCCACGGCTCGGCCTCACGCTCCGGATTGAACAGCAACGCTCCGGCCAGCCCGGCCTGGAAGAGGCCGTCGCTGAACTGGGTCAGCAGCCGCACCCAGACCAGCCGCCCGAAGTCGGGGAGATCGTGGATTGCGTGCCACAGGCTCAGCGGCGAGTGGCGCGCAGTCATGTGAGTCGCTTTCGTATATCTGGATCGGGCTACGGGAATTAGGCGGAGCGCTTACGCCCACACTACAAATGTGTAGCGGTTGGTCGAGCACAAGTCATGAAACGGCAAACGATGTCATGATGTTGAGGTGGCGCACGGGGACGAGCCCGACGAGGGCGAGGCATATGGCGAGGGCTACATGGCGCCGCCCGCACACCGTCTGCGGGCGGGCACCTTGCTGGTCGCCAACACGAATCTGTTTGAGCCGACGTTTCGGCGCAGTGTGATCTTCATCGTCGAGCACAATGACGGCGGCACCTTGGGTGTGGTGCTGAACCGTCCCAGCGAGACCGCCGTGTACAACGTGCTGCCGCAGTGGGCCAAGCTCGCCGGCAAGCCGAAGACAATGTTCATCGGCGGTCCGGTCAAACGCGATGCGGCCCTGTGCCTGGCGATGCTGCGGGCCGGTGTCAGCATCGACGGGGTGAAGGGTCTGCGTCACGTGGCGGGCCGCATGGCCATGGTCGATCTGGATGCTGAGCCCGACGACATCGCCCCGCTGGTGGAGGGCATCCGGGTCTTCGCAGGCTATTCGGGGTGGACGATCGGCCAGCTCGAGGGGGAGGTCGAGCGCGACGACTGGATCGTGTTGTCCGCGCTGCCGTCCGATGTGCTCACCGACGCGAGTGGTGATCTGTGGGCGAAGGTGCTGCGCCGTCAGCCGCTGCCGTTGTCGCTGTTGGCGACGCACCCCATCGACGTAAGCCGCAATTAGACCTACAGGTCGTCACCCACCGACGGATCGGATGGGATGACCGCTCGGCAGAAGTCCTCACCGAACGGCGTCAGGTGAATGCTGCGGCGAACAGTCTTGTGTGCGCGGCCCGCGCGGCGGCACGCCGCTACCACGTCCGGCTGCACCTCCAACACCTGATAGCGCTCGGCAGCAACTGATTCCGGAGACGCCCGGACCAGGCCGAGCCGTACCAGATTGTTGGTGTAGGCATTGTTGCGATCGGTGTAGCGGCAGCCGGAGCGTTCGGCGACCATCGAGAGACCCTCGGCGATCATCGCCGAGCCGACGTCGAACGGGCGGCTGGTGCGGACGTCAACTACCGGTTGCGCGCCGTGCGCGGCCAGGAACCGCAGGATGCGCGCTTCATCGGGTGCCAGCTGATTGATGATCCGGGCGTAGGCAGGATGGGTGTCTTCTACGTCGGTGACATCGGCTGAACGCCGCAGCAATTCGGCACCGCGCCGGCGTAGTTCATCGCAGTCGGCGGAGCCGGACTCGGTGATGTCGATGGTGACCCGCGACGGGGCGGGCCGTTGCGGTTTGGCGAGGGTGAGCCCCGAGGAATCGTTGGTCGGCAGCTGCAGCGCGTCGCGCACGGCGCCCAGCACATGCTCGGTTGCCGACAGGGCTATGTCGGTGGCCGAGCGGCCGGCCCGGACATCGTCGATGATCTTGGTGCCGGTGGTGGTAGCGATATCGGCCGACCACTTCACCCCGCGCCACCAGGTTTTCGCGGCCAGCATCGCGACCCCTTGGACCACGCGATCGGGCCGGAGCTCACGATTGTTGTGCGCGGGAACGGGCGTGTTATCGGTCATCGGGCATCATCTTGTCAGGTCGATTCGGGGCACGTGTCACCCCGCCGGCGGGAAGATCAGCAGGTGCGCCAGGCCTCCGGCTGCACCAAGGACCGCGCCGTGTACGAACAGCAACCACTCGTCCTGCTTGACCGCCGAGCGCAGCAACTCGTTGAAATCGTCGAGTGAGAGCTTGTGCATCTGGGTCGAGACGAAGGCGCCGATCTTGCCTTGGCGTTGCTTGTTGAACTCGGGATCGGAAAACGCAAGCGGCGCAAAGCCGGTTGCCTCGATCGTGACCGATTCGGTGATCTGGTCGTATTGGCGCCGGCCAACGGCTACCCGAATGGCCCGCCGCGCGGGTCCGAGTGCTTGCTCCAGTGCCGGCCGGATGCCATCGGCCAGCATTTGTCTGGTGCGGTCCGACCGTGGCCCGTTGAGCATCTCGTTGCCGATGTTTTCCAGGGTGATGACGTTCTCAGAGATGGTGCGCGCGTACTCCTCGGAGATCTCCGACTTGCGCTTGATGAACAGCCCCTGGCGCCACGGCACCCACTTGTTGGGATGGACTGGTTCGAAAATCATGGTGATGCCGAGGTAATTGACGATGTACCCGATGATGATGCCGCCGAGCGGCAGCACGATCCATGGAGTCCACCAGTGGTGCGGAACCGAGTGCAGGATGGCGACGAGTACGAAGCCCATGGGATAGCCGAAGTAGAAGCCGAAGTTCTGCATGAACTGCAGTTCCTTGTGCCCCATGGTCCGGAAGATGTCGTTGAGCAGCTTGGGATGAGCGGTGAGGTACCGGATGATCATCAGCTTGGCGTCGACGAGTTGCCCGATGTTCTCGCCGATTTGATCGGTCATGTTCTTGACGATCTGCGGCAGCTGATTCTCGATGCGCTTGAACATCATCTCCCGCAAGGCGGGCGGCAGGTTGTGCCACAGCTGCGGGTCCTCGCGCTCCATGATTTTGGTGATGACGCTGCGAATCTCTGATTTGGCAATCAGTGCAAGGTGATTGGCAATGAGGTCCGGTTCGAGCTGCTCGTAGAAATCCGAGATGCTACCGAGCTTGGCAAGGCTCTTGTCGACGGCGATGCTGGCCATCTTCTCCGCGCGTGATGGCACGATGCCCTGCCATCCGAATCGGCCGTCGGAGGTGATGGCGGGGATTACCTGTACGCGGCGGGGCAGGAACGCGTAGAGAGTGCGCAGCCCGGGGATGCGCCAGCCGTAGAAACGCAAGGGTGCGAACAGCATCAGCACACCGGTCCAGTTGGTGATGTAGCCGATGATGCCGGTGAACAAGGGCACCGTGAGCAGGTCCACGATCAGTTGATCGTCGCGATAGATGTATGCGGCGATGCCCGAGGCGAGCGTGAGAACACCAACGAGGATGAACTTCACCATCTGCTTGGTGTCTTTCACGGCTCCCTTTCTGACCACGCCTGTCTACGAGTGCCCGGGAACATAACACCAAAAAATGGGTCGACATGGGCGAATACGGATCACATTCAGATGAGGTAGCGCCGAGGTGTCTAAAGATTGGACACGTCAGGGCCGAGCGCACACCGATGATTCGGCACGTCCGGCACTGGGGCATCCGCCGCACGAACTGCCGCATCCGCCGCCCGAGGACGACATCTGTTGTGCGGCGGTGGTGTAGCGGGCCACCTGCCAGGCCGCCGCACCCACTGTCACGATGGCGGCAGCGCCGCACACCATCAATCCCACCAAACCGATTGCGGTGGAACCGAATAAGGCCGCGAGCGCGCCCGCCGCGAGAATCAGCGCGGCCGCCGCCTGCGCAGGTGCAAGCATGCGTTGAGGGCTGCCGTGCGGCGCCCGCAGAAACGCCGTCGCCGACAGCGCACCCAACAGCCCGGCGAGGGCAATGGTCACGATGGCGGCGATCAGCACCCGCTCAGTTTAAGCGGGATGCGAGCCCGCTTACGCCGCGGGCGGTGCCGGCGGTACCGGCGCAGGCAGAGTGGGCAGCGGTGGCAGACCCGGGATTCCCGGCGCCGGCGCAGCCGGCGCGTTGGGGTCGGTGCCCGGAGCAGGGGTTACGGGCGCTGCGGGCAGCGCATCCGGATCGGCGAGCGCGTTGGGGTCGGCCACCGGCGCGGTGACGGGGGTGCCCTCACCGAAGCGCAGACCGTTGACGATCAGGTCGGTGGCGGGAGCCTCGGCGATGGCGTTGCCGACGGTCGTGGTGACGGCCAGCTGAACCAGGTAACGGTCCTTGCCCTGCGTGATGATCACGGCGCGGCGCGAGGTGTTGAGGGTTTCACCGTCTTGGCGGAAGGTGCCTTCCACGACCGAGGACGGGAAGCCCTGGTAGGTGACCAGCGAGGCGTCGGTCGGCTGCCAGCCCTGCAGTGCCTTGACCTCGACGGGGCCGTGTGAGACGGCCTCGTTGGTGTCGAACTCACCGACGAGCTTGCTCATCGTGACCTGTGCGTTGGACTGGTACAGCCCGGTGCCGTTGGCCTTGCTCACGATCACCTGGTACGCGTTGGGAACGTTGGGATCCGGCACGTTCGCCCAGTTCGCCGGTATCGGGATGCTGACACGCGGTGCTCCGTGGCTGTTCTTGGTCAGCGGTTCCAGCTTGACGTTCTTGGAAGCGAAGAACTCCGTCAGCGTGCCATCGGCGGCGGGCGCGACGCCGTTGATCGGCGGGGCGGGCTGGAGCGGGTTCGTCGACGCCGTGGGTGCGGTCGCCGGCGCGGCGGCTGCGTTGGGGGCGGCGGCTGCGTTGGGGGCGGCGGGGACCGCCGCCGGTGCGACGGGAGCCGACGTGGCCGCGTTCGGAGTGGCGACCGGTGCTGGAGGCGCCGGCTGCGGGTCCGCCAGCGCGATGGCGGTGGTCCCGGCGAGCAGTGCCGCGACGGACGCCGTGGCCGCCGCGAACCTGACTGAATACCGTGTGGTCGTCACCTTCTCTGTCCTTCCGGCTCTGTCGAATGCGTGGTGTGTGAGTTGTGGACGACAACCGTGAGCGCGGGCACGCCGACCACGATGTCGACAGGTGGGCTCTCGGTTGTAGCGGTCCCGAAGTTAATAAGCGCAGCTGAGAAAGCACCCCGGACACCCCCGGAAGTGGCCGGATTGTGACCAGAGTGATTAACTCTCGTCGCCAAACCGGCGATTTCTGTTCGCTGAGCTGCCGCATTTACCCTTGATGCGTGACTGAAGCCCAGCAAGACGCCGCCGATACCCCCGAGCATCGCTACACGGCGCAGCTCGCCGGGCAGATCGAGCGTCGTTGGCAACAGAGCTGGGCCGACCGCGGCACGTTCCACGTCCCGAACCCCGTGGGCTCACTCGCGCCGACCGATGGCACGCCGATTCCCGCCGACAAGATGTTTGTGCAGGACATGTTTCCGTACCCCTCGGGCGACGGGCTGCACGTCGGGCATCCGCTGGGCTACATCGCGACGGACGTATACGCCCGCTTCCACCGGATGCGCGGCGCCAACGTGCTGCACGCGCTCGGGTTCGACGCGTTCGGTCTGCCCGCAGAGCAGTACGCGGTACAGACCGGCACCCACCCGCGGGTCCGTACCGAGGCCAACATCGTCAACTACAAGCGTCAGCTTGGGCGGCTCGGATTGGGCCACGACTCGCGCCGCAGCTTTTCGACCACCGATGTCGACTTCTACAAGTGGACACAGTGGATTTTCCTGCAGATCTATAACGCCTGGTACGACGTCGAGGCCCAGCGTGCCCGCCGGATCGATGAGCTGGTGGCCGAGTTCGATTCCGGCGCACGTACGCCGGCCGACGGCACGGTGTGGAGCGAGCTGAGCGATGGCGAGCGCGCCGACCTGATCGACTCGTATCGCCTGGTGTACCAATCCGATTCGGTGGTCAACTGGTGCCCAGGATTGGGTACCGTGTTGGCCAACGAGGAGGTCACCTCGGACGGCCGCAGCGAACGCGGCAACTTCCCGGTCTTCCGTAAGCGGTTGCGGCAGTGGATGATGCGGATCACCGCGTATTCGGACAGGCTGATCGACGACCTCGAATTCCTGGACTGGCCCGACAAGGTCAAGACCATGCAGCGCAACTGGATCGGTCGATCGCAGGGTGCGTCGGTGTTGTTCGCCGTCGCCGGTGTGGGTGATATCGAGGTGTTCACCACCCGGCCCGACACGCTCTTCGGTGCCACCTACATGGTGTTGGCCCCTGAGCACCCACTGGTGGACAGCCTGGCCGGTGACACCTGGCCGGAGGGAACAGACGCGCGCTGGACCGGCGGGCAGGATTCGCCGCGCGCGGCGATCGAGCAGTATCGCCGCTCCATCGCCGCCAAGAGCGACCTGGAACGTCAAGAGAACAAAGAAAAGACGGGCGTATTCACCGGGGCGTACGCCACCAACCCGGTGAGCGGTAAGCCGGTGCCGGTCTTCATTGCCGACTACGTGCTGTTCGGTTACGGCACCGGGGCCATCATGGCGGTGCCCGGCCACGACCAGCGTGACTGGGACTTCGCGCATGCGTTCGGTTTGCCTGTGCAGCAAGTCATTTCCGGTGGCGATATTACCGAGTCCGCATACACGGGCGACGGTCCGCTGGTGAACTCCGATTACCTGAATGGGCTGGATATCGCCGCTGCCAAGGCGGAGGTGACGCGCCGGCTGGTGCAGGACGGCCGCGGCGAATCGCGCATCGAGTACAAGCTGCGCGATTGGCTTTTCGCACGCCAGCGCTATTGGGGCGAACCTTTCCCGATCGTCTACGGCGAAGACGGGCGACCCCGTGCGCTGGGTGAGGGCGCGCTGCCCGTCGAGCTGCCGGAGGTCGAGGACTACGCACCGGTGTCCTTCGATCCCGACGACGCATCGAGCGTGCCGTCGCCGCCGCTGTCGAAGGCTACCGATTGGGTGAACGTCGAGCTGGATCTGGGCGACGGGCTCAAGCGGTACACACGGGACACCAACGTGATGCCGCAGTGGGCGGGCAGTTCGTGGTACGAGCTGCGCTACGCCGACCCCGATAACGCGGACGCGTTCTGCGACAAGGAGAACGAGGCCTACTGGCTGGGTCCACGCCCGGCTGAGCACGGCCCGGATGATCCCGGAGGCGTCGACTTGTATGTCGGCGGCATGGAGCACGCCGTGCTGCATCTGCTGTACTCGAGGTTCTGGCACAAGGTCCTCTACGACCTCGGACATGTCAGCTCCCGCGAGCCGTACCGGCGGCTACTCAACCAGGGCTACATCCAGTCGTACGCCTACACGGATGCGCGCGGCATGTACGTGCCCGCCGCCGAGGTGGTCGAGGAGAACGGAACGTTCTTCTGGCCCGGTCCCGACGGGAAAGTCGAGGTTAAGCAGGAGTTCGGCAAGATCGGAAAGAGCCTCAAGAACTCGATCTCGCCGGATGACATCTGTGACAACTACGGTGCGGACACTCTGCGGGTATACGAGATGTCGATGGGCCCGCTGGAGTTGTCGCGGCCCTGGGCGACAAAGGATGTCGTTGGCGCGCACCGATTCCTGCAGCGGGTGTGGCGCGTGGTGGTCGACGAGGAGACCGGCAAGATCCGGGTTACCGAGGACGACCTGACGAGCGAGGACACCCTGCGGGCGTTGCACAAGACGATCGCCGGAGTCTCCGAAGATTATGCGGCCCTGCGTAATAACACCGCGGCAGCCAAGTTGATCGAGTACACCAACCACCTCACCAAGGAGTATCCGGAGGGTGCCCCGCGTGCCGCGGTGGAACCGCTGGTGCTGCTGCTGGCGCCGCTGGCGCCGCACCTGGCCGAAGAGCTGTGGAGCCAGCTCGGACGCGATGAGACCCTGGCTCACGGCCCCTTCCCGGGATTCGATGAGCGGTGGCTGGTGGCCGATACCGTCGAGTACCCGATTCAGGTCAACGGCAAGGTGCGCGGCCGGATCACGGTGGCTGCCGATGCACCGGCGGCCGATATCGAGGCGGCGGCCCTTGCCGAGGAGAAGGTGCTGGAGTTCCTGGCGGGCGTTACCCCGAAGAAGGTCATCGTGGTCCCCGGGCGCATGGTGAATCTGGTCGTTTAGTTCTGGCGCACCACGATCTGGTGCACACGAGCGTCGCGTGGCAGCTTCACGGCATCGACGATCAGCTGCGCGACGGACTCGGGGCGCATGTACTCATCCGGGTTGTATACGCGCCCTTCATGTTCGGTGAGTTCCTGCTGCATCGGGGTGCTGATCCGGCCGGGATGCACCGAGGTCACCCGCAGCCGTGGCTCCTCGGCCCGCAGCACATCGGCGACGCCGCGTAATGCGAACTTGCTCGCAGAGTAGGAGCCGATGCCCGGGTGTGCGTTGATTCCCGCTCCGGAATTGACGAACACCACGTCGCCCTGTGCCGCGCGCAGGGCGGGAAGCAGGGCCTTGGTCAGTGCCACCGGGGCTAAGACATTGACGTCAAAGGTTTTACGCCAGTCCGCCAACTGCGAATCGGCGATCGTCGCCGGATAGGACACCCCGGCGTTGTGCACCAGTACGTCGAGTTCGTCGATGCCGGCGGTGGCCGCCAGCAGTGCGCTCTCGTCGCCCAGGTCTACCGGCCATGCTGTGGCCTGCAATTCGTCGGCCAGTGCGTCCAGTCGCGTGGACGGGCGGCCTCCCAGCAGGAGTGCATGGGTGGGGGCCAGGGCACGTGCGATGGCAGCACCGAGACCGCCGCTTGCGCCGGTGATGAGAGCGAGGGGCATGCGCGCCAGGCTAGCCGCCTTCCGTCGAATGTGGACTTTTGGCGGCGTCTACTCGCACTTTCACACCAAAAGTCGGCTTTCGGCGAGAGGGAATGGGCGGGTACGCCGCACAATGGACGGATGCCGTCCCACCCGATGTTCACCCCCACGCAGTTGGCCGCACGTGCGGCATACCTGCTGAGGGGAAATGACAGGGGGACGATGACCAGTGCCGCCCCCAAGTTGTACCCCCATATGTGGAGCTGGGACGCGGCATTCGTGGCGGTCGGCCTGGCGCCGCTGAGCGTCGAACGCGCCGTCACCGAATTGGACACCCTGCTTTCCGCGCAATGGGCCAACGGGATGATCCCGCACATCGTCTTCGCCAACGGGGTCGACGGATACTTTCCGGGACCCGCGCGCTGGCGCACCTCGGAACTGGCGGTGAACGCGCCGTCGAACTACCAGACATCGGGCATTACCCAGCCGCCGGTGCATGCCATAGCGGTGCAACGCATCCTGGATCACGCGCGCCGCCGTGGCCGGAGTGCGCGCGGCATCGCGGAGGCGTTCCTGGACAGGCGCTGGGCAGACCTCATGCGGTGGCATCGGTGGCTTGCCGAGACTCGCGATCAGAACCAGCACGGCCGCATCACCCTGTATCACGGCTGGGAATCGGGGATGGACAACTCGCCGCGCTGGGACGGCGCGTACGCCAATGTTGTTCCCGGAGAGCTGCCGCCGTATGTGCGGGAGGACACCGCGATCATCACCGACGCCTCGCAGCGCCCCAAGGACTCCGAGTACGACGTCTATCTGTGGCTGCTGGAAGAGATGAAGTCGGTGGGCTACGACGATGCCCGGCTGCCGGACGTCATGAGCTTCGTCATGGAGGACGTGTTCGTATCGGCGATCTTCGCGGTGGCCTGTGAGGTGCTGGCCACCATCGGTGAGGAGCATGCGCGCCCGCGAGCCGATGTGCGTGAACTGCACGGCTGGGCCGAGCGGTTCTGCGCCGGGGTAATCGACACCACCGAAGAACGTAGCGGTGCGGCAAGGGATTTCGACGTTAAGACCGGCAAGTGGGTGGCGACCGACACGGTGGCCATGTTCGCACCGCTGCTGTCCGGGGGGCTGCCGCGTCCGCAGGAGTTGGCGCTGCTGCGGCTGTTGGAAGGACCACGCTTCTGCGGCCACCCCGATCTGCGGTACGCACTGGTGCCGTCGACGTCGCCGGTGTCCCGGGACTTTCGTCCGCGCGAGTATTGGCGGGGTCCGGTTTGGCCGGTGCTCACCTGGCTGTTCTGTTGGGCGTTCGAGAGGCGTGGATGGAGTGAACGTGCGTTCCTGCTCCGGCAGGAGGGCTTGCGGCAGGCGGGTGACGGTTCCTTCGCGGAGTACTACGAACCGTTTACCGGGGCGCCGCTGGGCAGCATGCAGCAATCCTGGACGGCCGCAGCGGTTCTGGACTGGCTGGGCTGAGCGCTCAGTCTTGTCCGGCGAGGCGCCGCAGCAGTGGCGTCATCCGGAATGCCACCAACTCGTGCATGGCAATCGCGATCGACGTGCGCGTGATGCCGGGGATATCGAGGATGTTCCCGGCGATTCGGTATAGGTCGTCGCTGTCGACGGCCACCACCTTGATCATCAGATCGTCGGCGCCCGCCAGCCCGTGCACCTGCACCACCTCCGGCACGTCGGCCAGCGCCACGCCTATCCCCTTGAGCTGATGCTGGTCGATGCGTGCGGTGACGTAAGCCGTCATGGGATAGCCCATCGCGCGCGGCACGATCTGGTGGTCGATACCGGCCAGCGCCTCGTGCTGGTCCCAGCGGGTCAGCCGGGCCTGCACGGTGTTGCGGGACAGATTCAGTCGCTGCGCCAGCTCCACGCCGGACGCTCGGGGTGTTTGCGTGAGCGCGAGTAACAACTTCGCATCAGTGGCGTCCAGAGTGGTCATAGAGCGCAGTATCGCACAGAATTGACCACAAGAGCTGGGCACTATGCACAATGCGACACGCATCGGTTGCGCAGTATGACTATCTGATGCACTGTGAAGCAAGACACACCTCTGGGGTGACGGTCAGGCATGGACAGTGCATCAGATGGTTAGCGAGGCGGGTATGGAAACCATCCAGCTCCTGGATCCGGAGGGCAACCGGGTCGAGGATCCGGCGTACGCGCCGCTGGTCGCGGATATCGACGACCAGCAGCTGGTCGCGCTCTACGAGGACATGGTCGTGGTTCGCCGCATCGACACCGAGGCCACAGCGCTGCAGCGTCAGGGTGAGCTCGCGCTCTGGGCACCGCTGCTGGGTCAGGAGGCCGCTCAGGTCGGCTCCGCGCGTGCGCTGGCACACGATGACTTCGCCTTCACGAGTTTTCGTGAGCACGGTGTCGCCTACTGTCGCGGTATCGAACCCACTGCCATGCTCCAATTCTGGCGCGGTTCAACGCAGTCGGGCTGGAATCCTCGCGACCACAATGTCACCACACCGGCGATCATCGTCGGAGCGCAGTCGCTGCACGCCACCGGATACGCGATGGGTGTCAAGTTCGACGGCGCCGATGCCGCGGTCATCGCGTACTTCGGCGATGGCGCGACCAGTCAGGGCGACGTGTCGGAGGCTTTCGCCTTCGCGTCGAGTTTCGGTGCGCCCGTGGTCTTCTTCTGTCAGAACAACCAGTGGGCCATCAGCGAGCCGGTGCGGGTGCAGAGTCATCTGCCACTGGCCGCGCGTGGCACAGGATTCGGTGTGCCGGGAATCCAGGTGGATGGCAACGACGTGCTCGCGGTGATGGCGGTGACCCGCGCGGCGCTGCGGCGCGCGCGCGAGGGTAGCGGGCCCACCCTCGTCGAAGCGGTCACCTACCGGATGGGGCCGCACACCACCTCCGATGATCCGACCAAGTACCGCAACTCCGCCGAGCTTGACGAATGGCGTGCCAAAGACCCGCTGTCGCGGGTGGAGAAGTATTTGGAAAGACTGGGCGTCCTGACAGATTCGGAGAAGCAGCGCATCGCGGCCAAGGCCGATGCCGTGGCCGCCGAAATGCGCGCGGGATGTCTCGGCACCATCGAGCCGACCGCCGCCGACATGTTCAACCACGTATACGCAGAACCGCATTCGCTTGTCGCCGCGGAACGGCGCGACTATTTGGAATATCTTGCGGGCTTTGAGGATGAAGGGATCGCATCATGACCAGAATGACCATGTCCGGCGCCCTGAACGCGGGTCTGCGTGCGGCCCTGGAAGACGACGACAAGGTGATCGTCATGGGGGAGGACGTCGGCAAGCTCGGCGGGGTCTTCCGGGTCACCGACGGGCTGCAGAAAGACTTCGGCGACCATCGAGTCATCGACACGCCGCTCGCCGAATCCGGAATCATCGGCACCGCGGTGGGTTTGGCCATGCGTGGATATCGCCCGGTGTGCGAGATCCAATTCGACGGCTTCGTGTACCCGGCTTTCGATCAGATCGTCAGTCAGGTGGCCAAGCTGCACTACCGCACCAAGGGTGCGGTGGGCATGCCGCTGACCATCCGCATCCCGTTCGGCGGCGGAATCGGTGCGGTGGAACACCATTCGGAATCACCGGAGGCCTACTTCGCCCACACCGCGGGCCTACGGGTGGTGGCGTGTGGATCACCCCAAGATGCCTACGACATGATCCGCCAGTCCGTGGCGTGCGACGACCCGGTCATCTTCTTCGAGCCCAAGCGGCGCTACTGGGAGAAGGGTGAGGTCAACACCGAATCACAAGACCTACTCCCACTATCGTCCGCCCGCATCGTCCGGCCCGGTACTGCGGCCACGGTGGCCGCATATGGCCCGATGGTCGCCGTCGCCACGGCCGCGGCGGAAATGGCCGCGGCCGAGGGGATGTCGATCGAGGTTGTCGATCTGCGCTCCCTTTCGCCGGTCGACTTCGAGACTCTGGAGACCTCGGTCCGCAAGACGGGCCGACTGGTGGTGGTCCACGAAGCATCGGTGTTCATGGGATTGGGCGCCGAGATCGCGGCACGCATTACCGAGCGGTGCTTCTACCACTTGGAGGCGCCGGTGCTACGGGTCGGTGGTTTCGCTCTCCCGTACCCCGCCAACAAGGTGGAGCACCACTTCCTGCCCGATGCGGAGCGGGTGATGGACGCCGTCGACCGCGCTATCGCCGTATAGGAGAGGTGCGAAATCCATGGCAGTCAAACAGTTTCTACTTCCGGATCTCGGTGAGGGGCTCACCGAAGCCGACCTGATCGCCTGGAAGGTGAAGGTCGGCGATGAGGTGAAGCTCAACCAGGTGCTCGCCGATGTGGAGACCGCCAAGGCGACGGTCGAGCTGCCGTCGCCGTACGAAGGAACAGTGGTGGCGCTGGAGGCGGCGGAGAACTCGACTCTCGCGGTCGGGTCGCCGCTGATCTCGATCGAGGTCGCCGGTGCCGAACCGGACGAGCCCGCCAACCTGGTCGGCTACGGCCCATCGGAGTCGACGGGCCAGACCCGACGACGGCGGCGCGCGGGCACGGGCTCGGCCGCTCTCGCCCTCGTCGAACCCGAGGCGCCGGTTGCCCCACCGGAACCGGCGCGGGCCGCCGCGAAACCGTCGGTGCGCAAACTGGCCGCCGAACTGGGCGTGGCCCTCGACCTGATCAGCGGCACGGGGATCGGGGGCAGCATCACCCGCCAGGATGTGGAGGCCTATACGCGCAGTCTCACCGCGCGCGCTCCGCAGGCTGAGCCCCCGGTCCCGGCCCCAGTGGGCGGGGAGACGCGGATTCCCATCGCGGGCGTCCGCAAGTACACGGCGGCCGCCATGGTGCGCAGCGCCTTCACGGCGCCCCACGTCACCGAGTTCCTCACGGTCGATATGACCGCGACTATGGAGCTACTGGCCGAGTTGAAGGCGAAGTTCCCCGATCTCAAACTCACGCCCATGACGCTGGTCGCGCGGATGGTGCTGCTGACTCTGCGGTCGCACCCCTCGCTGAATTCCACCTGGGATGAGCAAGCCGGCGAGATCGTCATCAAGCATTACGTGAATCTCGGTGTGGCGGCAGCGACCGAGCGCGGACTGGTGGTCCCGAACGTGAAGAACGCTGGCGGGATGTCGCTGCGTGAACTGGCGATCGCATTCGCGCAGTTGGTGACTACCGCACGCGAGGGAAAGACCGCGCCCGCCGACATGTCCGGCGGAACGTTCACGCTGACCAATATCGGAGTCTTCGGCGTCGATGCGGGTACCCCGATCATCAATCCGGGCGAAGCGGCCATCCTGGCACTGGGCTCGATTGCCAAACGCCCCTGGGTGGTGCACGGAGAACTCGCCGTCCGCGACGTCACCACGCTCGCGCTGTCCTTCGACCACCGACTGGTGGACGGTGAGCAGGGGTCCAAGTTCCTCGCGGATCTGGGTGCGCTGCTTACCGACCCTCGCATGGCACTGGTGGTGTAGCTTCGCTTCTAGCAAACCTCGGGTGGGGATGCTGGGATAGGGGGTGCGGTGATGCGGGCGGCGGCGGTGTTGATCTGCGTGATGGTTGCCTGTGGCGGCTGCTCCCGCGTAGCCGACGGACTCGCCACCCCGCCGCCCGAGCGTGCTGGCCTTTATCCAGAACTGCACGCCATCGGCTGCAAGCTTCCCGGTGGCACACTGCTTACGGGGCGGCAGATTCGCGAGATATCGGAGTTGCCACGGCTAGAGCCGGGGCAGGCAGTGGACGCGATGTTCCGCTCGACCACCGACGCCACCGTGTGCGCGGCTGGCTACTCACTGGCCGAAATCGCTTCCTATGAGAAGCACGAGGCGGCGCGCATCGAGTTGTATGTGGAGGAGAGCGATGTCGCGCGGCTGCATACGGTGGGAAACGCGGTGGTGACCTTCTCCGACGATGCCACGGCTCGACAACAGTTCCAGCGGTTCAACGGTCTGATGGCCAGGTGCGACGCGATCACGAGCGCCACGCATACACAGCGCGATCCCTCCTCATGGAAGCTGAGCATCACCAGTGCCGACACCGCCGACGAGGTGGCGTGGACGCGCAGCGTGGTCGACTCGAGCTGGACCTGTTACATGGCTGCACGACAGCGGGCCAACTTTGTGGCATCGTCGATGTTCTGCACTCACGGTTCGGATAACAAGGCGGGCAACGTGCTGGACCGATTGACGCTAAAACTCTCGGGGACACGGTAATGCGCTGGGCACCAGCCGTTTTACTGACGGCCGCCGCGCTGTTGGCCTCCTGTACGCACGCGGTTGAGGGCGACGCGGCGGCCCCCGCCAGGCCGGAGAAGTTGTATCCGGTGCTGCCGCCCAGGCAGGCCGACCTTGAAGACCGGCTTCTGTCGGCGTCGGATATCCTTGCGGCAGTGGGCCTTCCGGATATCAGGACCATTCCCGCCGTCGAAACTGTGCTCTCGACGGCCAACACGGTCTCCGACTGTGCATACGGATACTCGTTGGCCACGCGGCAGCAGTACCTGAGCTTCGGTGCGGCGCGCATCCAGGCGTATTCCGAGACGGTCGGAAGGGTTCGCCAGCACACCATGGGGTCAGCGCTGATTGTCTTCGAGACCGCTACCTCGGCAAGTCAGCAGTTCGAGCAATTCGCCCAGCGCATGTCCAGATGCGATGGAGTACATGGCGTTACCTCGGTCAACGGCATCGCGGAGAATTGGACGCTCAGCATCGGGCACAGCGGTCAAGACGAGGTGAACTGGACGCGAACCACTGACCGTTCACCGTGGTCCTGCCGTCTGGTGGCGCGCCAGCGCGCGAACTACGTCGCTTCGGTGATGTTCTGCCGACTCGACCCCAACGATGACAAGACCGAGGCGATGTTCACGCTGCTGCTGGACAAGCTCGCCCGCTGATCCACGGCTGCCGCCCCTTGCGCTATCGGCATCGCTTCTTTAATGTATCGATCGCCACATTAGTCAAGGAGGCACCGGATGCTGCAGGACAAGGTCATCGTCGTCACCGGTGGTAGCCGCGGATTGGGCCGGGCGATGGTGCAGGCGTTCGCCGCGCATGGCGCCGATGTGGTGATCGCGAGCCGCAAGATCGACTCCTGTAACGAGCTGGCCGCCCAGGTGGAGGCCGACCACGGTCGCCGTGCCCTCCCGGTGGCCTGCAATGTCAGCTCCTGGGAGCAATGCGACGAGCTGGTCGACACCGTGTACCGGGAGTTCGGGCGGGTGGACGTCCTGGTCAACAACGCCGGACTGTCCCCGCTGTACCCCAGCCTGGACCAGGTCTCGGAAGCATTGTTCGACAAGGTCATTGGGGTCAATCTGAAGGGACCGTTCCGGTTGTCGGCCCTGATCGCCACCAAGATGGCGGCAGGAGCCGGCGGTTCGATCATCAACATCAGCTCGATCGAAGCGGTGCGACCCGACGCCACCGCGTTGCCGTACGCAGCGGCAAAGGCCGGTTTGAATGCCCTGACCCTTGGCCTCTCGCACAGCTTTGGGCCGACCGTACGCACGAACACCATTCAATGCGGACTTTTCAACACAGATATCGCGGCGGCCTGGCCGGAAGGATTCGCCGAGGCGCTCATCCCCAGCATTCCATTGCGACGCGTGGGCGAACCGGAAGACATCGTCGGCGCGGCACTGTATCTCGCAAGCGAAGCATCGGCCTACTGCACGGGAACGACAATTCGACTGGATGGCGGCATCCTGTGACCGAGGCCGGCGCCAAGCCGCGTCGGGGCCGTCCGCCCGCCGCCGACGGTGATGCCGCGGCGACCCGTCGACGGATCATGGATGTGGCAACGGAACTCTTCGCCGAGAAGGGATTTCACGCGACCGGCGTCGCTGAGATCGGCGCTGCGGCCGGTGTACGGGGTGGTGCGCTGTACTACCACATCGGGTCCAAAGAGGAACTCCTCTGGGAGATCCTGCGCAGCTACATCGACGAAATGCTCACCGAGGCCGCCCACATCGCAGGCATGAACACCCCGCCCGCCAAGCGTCTACGCACTCTCATCGGCTCCTACGTCATCCTTATCGTCAAGTACCGCAAACAGGTTGCCATCCAGGTCCGCGATGGTTCCGCGCTGACCGGCGAGCGGGCCGCCGAGTTGCAGGGAATGCGTGACGAGTTACAGCGCTGCTGGCAACGCGTTCTCGACGAGGGCTACGAAGCCGGGGTGTTTCGCACCAGCGATCACCTGATCACCAACGCGATCCTCGGGATGCTGAACATGGTGGCGGTCTGGTACCGCGCCGACGGCAAGAGCCCGGCGCAGATCGCCAAACGCATTGCCGACATGGTGGTGGACGGCGTACATACGGATCGTCCGCACGAACTTCCCACTGAACCCGAACCGACAGGAAGTAACTGACATGGCATGGGATTTCGAGACCGACCCCGAATACCAGGAGCTGCTGGACTGGGCCGAGGAATTCGTCCGCACCGAGGTGGAACCGCTCGACTACGTGTTCCCCAACCCGTACGACAAGTCCGACACCGAGGCCATGGACTACGTGCGACCGCTCAAGGAAGAGGTCAAGCGCCGCGGGCTGTGGGCCTGCCACCTCGGCCCCGAGCTAGGCGGTCCGGGCTTCGGGCAGCTCAAGCTCGCGCTGCTCAACGAGATTCTGGGCCGCTCGGTGTGGGCCCCCTCGATCTTCGGATGCCAGGCCCCCGACACCGGCAATGCCGAGATCCTCGCGCACTACGGCACCGAGGCGCAGAAGGCGAAGTATCTGCAGCCGCTGATGGACGGCGACATCGGGTCCTGTTACGTCATGACAGAGCCGCAGGGCGGGTCCGATCCGACCCTGTTCAAGACAACCGCGGTGCGTGACGGTGATGAGTGGATCCTCAACGGCGAGAAGTGGTTCAACTCCGAGGCGCGGCACGCCGCCTTCTGGATCGTCATGGCCGTCACCAACCCGGATGTCAGCCCGTATCAGGGAATGTCGATGTTCATCGTCGACCCGAACGCGCCCGGGGTGGAGATCGTCAGAAACATCACCGTGCACGGCTTCAGCGAGGACGAGGCCTACACCCGCTTCACCAATGCCCGGATTCCCGCCGAGAACATGCTGGGTGCCGAGGGCGCCGCGTTCGTGATCGCGCAAACCCGCCTCGGCGGTGGTCGCGTGCATCATGCGATGCGGACGGTGGCCCAGGTCCGTAAGGCTTTCGACATGATGTGCGAGCGTGTCATCAGCCGGGAAGCGCGCGGCGGCACCATCGCCAAGTTGCAGATGACGCAGGAGCGCATCGCCGACAGCTGGATCGAGATGGAGTCATTCCGTCTGCTGGTGCTCCGGACCGCCTGGCTGATCGACAAGCACCAGGACTACCTCACGGTGCGCAAGGACATCGCGGCCATCAAGGCCGCCATGCCGAAGGTCATGCATGACGTCGCCCAGCGGGCGCTGCATCTGCACGGCTCGCTCGGAGTCTCCGAAGAGATGCCCTTGGCCAAAATGTTCCTGTACTCGGAGGTGATGGGTCTGGTCGACGGCCCCACCGAGGTGCACAAAGTCACCATCGCCAAGGAAGTCCTCAAGGACTACACCCCGTATGAGGGTCTGTTCCCGCCGAGTCACATCCCGGCATTGACAGAGAAGGCCAGGGCACATGTGGCGGCCCGCCTCGAGCACCGGGTGGGCAACCTGTAATGGCGGCTCCGCAGCATGTCGACCCGAAAAGCGTTGATTTCGATATTGTTTCGCGCTGGATGGATGAGCAGGGACTTCCGGCGGGTGAGGTGGCGGACGTCTCGGCGATCACGGGCGGCACGCAGAACATCATGGTGCGCTTCACCCGGGGCGGCCGCGAGTATGTGTTGCGCCGGCCCCCGAAACATCTGCGTGAGGCCAGTAACAATGTCATCCGCCGAGAGTCGCAATTGCTGGGAGCGCTACGCGGACAGGGAGTTCCCGCGCCTGACCTCATCGCGGCGTGCACCGACGAGACGGTACTGGGCGGTGCCGTCTTCTATCTGATGGAGCCGGTCGACGGATTCAATGCCTCGGTCACCTTGCCGGAACTGCACGCAAGCAATCCGCGGATTCGGCACCAGATGGGGCTGGAGGCGGTCAGCGGTATCGCCGCCCTGGGCGCACTGGACTATCAGGCGCTGGGACTGGACGGGTACGGCAATCCCGAAGGCTTCCTGGAGCGCCAGGTACCGCGCTGGCTCAAGGAGCTCGACTCGTTCGGCAAGCACGAGGGATATCCGGGCCCGGATATCCCGGGCCTGCAATCCGTGGCCGATTGGCTTGAGCAGCATCGGCCGTCGCAGTGGAAGCCGGGAATCATGCATGGTGATTTCCACCTGGCCAACATGATGTTCCGCAACGACGGCCCCCAGCTTGCGGCCATCGTGGACTGGGAGATGTCGACGATCGGTGACCCGCTGCTGGACTTGGGCTGGCTCTTGGCGACGTGGCCCTCGGATGCCGACGATGCTTCACTGGGTGGAGCACTCGTACAGGCCGGAGGTCTGCCCACGCCCGAGGAGCTCGTCGCGCACTACGCGGAACGCACGGACCGTGATCTCAGCGCGATCCACTGGTACACCGTGCTCGCCTGTTTCAAACTGGGCATCATCCTGGAGGGCACACACGCCCGCGCCTTCGCCGGGAAAGCACCGGTGGCGGTGGGTGATTACCTGCATGGCCTCACGTTGCAGCTGTTCCGGCGGGCCGGGGCGATTACCGGGTAACCGGTTCGTCGGACACCGGCGCGCGGCGCCGGGTCACCCGCAGCACCACGAAGGCGAGCAGGATCACCGCCCAGGACAGCAGGCTGGTCCACAGCTGCGAGCGGGTGCCGTCCTGAAAGCCCATGGCAACCAGGATCGCCACGATCGCACCGGCGGTGAGGATCGTCAACACCGGATAACCCCACATCTTGACGATCAATTTCTCCGGGGGTGTGCGGGGCCTGAGTACCAGCTGCGATATCGCAATCATGAAGTACACGAACAGAATTACCGCACCAGAGGAGTTGAGCAGGAACAGGAAGACGGTGTCCTCGGCGACGTATGCCAGCACCACGCAGACGAATCCGATGAATGAGGACGCCAAGATGGCGTGCACCGGAACACCGCGCGAGTTGACGCGCAGCCAGCTGCGGGGTGCCTCGCCCCGCCCTGCCAGGACGAACAGCATGCGGGAGGCGGTGTACATCGCCGAATTGAGACAGGACAGCACGGCGGTGAGCACGACTATCCGCATGATGTTGTCGGCGCGCGGAATTCCCATCGTCTTGAATGCGGTGACGAAGGGCGAGGTGCCCAGAGTCGGGCTATCCCACGGCACGATCACCGCGATGAGGAAGATGGAGCCCACGAAGAAGAGCCCAATTCGGTAGATGACCGAGTTGGTCGCCCTGCTGATGGCCCGCGCGGGGTCCTTGGATTCGGCGGCCGCGATGGTCGCGATTTCCGGGCCGACCATCGAAAACACCACGACCACGATGGCGGAGAAGATCGCACCGGTGCCATTGGGAGCGAACCCGCTCTTGGTGAGGTTGGAGAAGTCCATGTGCCTGCCCGGCCACCAGCCCAGTACGAACATCGTGCCGAGAACGAGAAATGCAATGATGGCAAGGACTTTCACACTGGCGAACCAGTACTCGAACTCGCCATAGGACCGCACCGAGAAGAGGTTGGTGGCGGTCATGGCCACCATGAGGACAAGTGCGATGAGCCACAACGGAAAATGCGGCCACCAATCTTGGACGATCTTGCCACCGGCCACCGCCTCGAACCCGACGACGATCACCCAGAAGTACCAGTAGAGCCAGCCGACCGAGAACCCTGCCCAATCACCGAGGGCACGGCGGCTGTAGTCGGCGAAGGAGCCGGTCGACGGATTCGCCACGGCCATCTCGCCGAGCATGCGCATCACCAGTACGATGAGCACGCCGGTTATGGCATAGGTGAGGAAGGCGGCCGGGCCGGCCGCCTTGATCGTCGCACCGGACCCGACGAACAGACCGGCGCCGATGACACCACCGATCGCGATCATCGTCAGGTGGCGCTTCTGCAACGAATGCTGCAGACCGCCCTCGCCGGACGATTCCGTGGTCGCCATGGATTCTCCTTACAGCCGGGTAGGTCGATGTTGCACCCCGCAATCAGATCGTGCAGCGCGTTGCCAGGAATTTCGGTGGCGTGCGGGAGGTTCCTGGAGGTCATGGCCGGCTTCGGTATCTCTACCTCATCGGCCGACGGATACGTGGCCCCCGACGTGCTTGCCCGCGCTGTCGAAGAGCGCGGCTTCGACTGGCTGCTCTTCGACGATCATTCCTATTTCCCGGTCGACACACCCGATGACATCGATGCGGAGTTTCGGGCCCGGCTCCCGTTGATACGAGATCTGCCGGTGGTGCTCGCCTACGCCGCCACGGCCACCGAGCACCTGGTGGTCGGGTCCGGGGTGGCGCTGCTGCCCCAGCGCGATGTGTTGCACACCGCCAAGGCCTGGGCGACGCTGGCGACGCTGTCAGGTGGCCGCGCCGTGCTGGGAGTGGGCGTCGGGTGGAATCTGGGCGAGCTACGCAACCACGGCGCCGACCCGACGCTGCGCGGTGCGAAACTCGACGAACAGTTGGTCGCCCTGAGACAGCTGTGGACCGAGGAAGTAGCGGAATTCCATGGCGAGCACCTCGATTTCGGGCCCATCGCCGCGAGCCCGCGTCCACGGAGACCTATTCCGGTGTACGTGGGTGGTCCGAGCCGGGCCGCTCAATCACGCGCGGTGCGGTTAGGTGATGGGTGGTTGCCGTACGCGGCGACGTCTACCCCCGAGGATGTGCGGGTGGCGCGCCGCCGGTTCGCCGAGCAGGGACGCGCGGATCTGCCGGTCGGTGTGAGCGGCGTGTCCGGGGAGCGGGCTGCCGCTGCGTATCTGGATGCCGGCGTGGAGCGGGTGCTCCTTCATCTGGATCCGTTGGGCGAGGACGAGACCCTGGCCGCGCTCGACCGGCTGGCCACAGTCGCGAATCGATTGCGGGACAACAAATAACACCGAGGGCACACCTGACGGTGTGCCCTCGGTGGGTAGAACGAAGAACAGGCTCAGCCTTCGATGAACTGCTCCAGCTGGGTACGCGCGATGTCATCGGCGAGCTGCTTCGGCGGGCTCTTCATCAGGTAGGCCGAGGCCGGAAGAATCGGGCCACCGAGTCCGCGGTCGAGCGCGATCTTCGCCGCACGTACCGCGTCGATGATGATGCCGGCAGAGTTGGGGGAGTCCCAGACCTCAAGCTTGTATTCGAGGTTCAGCGGCACGTCGCCGAAGGCGCGACCTTCCAGGCGCACGTAGGCCCACTTGCGGTCATCGAGCCACGCGACGTAGTCGGACGGCCCGATGTGCACGTTCTTGTCGTACACCTTGTCGGCCAGCGAGCCGTTGAGGTTCGAGGTGACGGCCTGGGTCTTGGACACCTTCTTGGACTCCAGCCGCTCACGCTCGAGCATGTTCTTGAAGTCCATGTTGCCGCCGACATTGAGCTGGTAGGTGCGGTCCAGGGTGACACCGCGGTCCTCGAACAGCTTGGCCATCACGCGGTGGGTGATGGTGGCGCCGACCTGACTCTTGATGTCGTCGCCCACGATCGGCACACCGGCATCTTCGAACTTCTTGGCCCACACCGGATCCGAGGCGATGAAGACGGGCAGTGCGTTGACGAACGCCACCTTGGCGTCGATGGCGCACTGGGCGTAGAACTTGTCGGCCTCTTCCGAACCCACCGGAAGGTAGGAGACGAGGACGTCAACGTTGTTGTCTTTCAGCACCTTCACGACGTCGACCGGATCGGTGTCGGAGACCTCGATGGTGTCGGCGTAGTACTTGCCGATGCCGTCCAGGGTCGGTCCGCGCTGCACGATGACATCGGTGGGAGGCACGTCGGCGATCTTGATGGTGTTGTTCTCCGACGCCGAGATCGCCTCGGAGAGGTCGAAGCCGACCTTCTTGGCGTCCACGTCGAACGCGGCGACGAACTTCACGTCGCGCACGTGGTACGGGCCGAACTTGACGTGCATCAGGCCCGGAACATTGGAGTTCTCGTCCGCATCCTGGTAGTACTGCACGCCCTGAACCAGCGAGGATGCGCAGTTGCCGACGCCGACGATGGCGACTCGCACCTCAGATGATGTGTTGGACATGGACGGTTCTCCTTTACCGATGGTCGTGCGCTGTGTCACGTCTAACGCTCCTCGACTCGTGCCTGCGCGGTGCGCTCGGCGGCGATCAAGTCGTTGAGCCACTTCACTTCTCGTTCACTGGATTCCAGGCCAAGCTGGTGCAGCTGCTTGGTGTACCGGTCGAACGAACTGCTTGCCCGGGTGATGGCCTCGCGCAGGCCCTCCCGACGCTCTTCTACCTGACGGCGTCGGCCTTCGAGGATTCGCATCCGGGCCTCGGCCGGGGTGCGGTTGAAGAACGCCAGGTGCACACCGAAGCCGTCGTCGGTGTAATTCTGCGGACCGGTGTCCGCGACCAGCTCGCTGAAGCGTGCGCGACCGGCGGCGGTCATCTGATAGACCCGCTTGCCGCGAAGCAGCACCGTGGTGCCCGCGGGCGCGGAGTCCTCTGCGATCAGCCCGTCGGCCTGCATGCGGCGCAAGGCCGGGTACAGCGAGCCGTAGGAGAAGGCCCGGAATGCTCCGAGCAATCCGGTCAGGCGCTTGCGCAGCTCGTAGCCGTGCATGGGTGACTCAAGCAGCAAGCCAAGGATGGCCAGTTCCAACATGAAGTCACCTCCTCACACCGTGTATGACGCCGGAGCATCTCTCGTGCACCGATCGGGACATAGTATCGCCGCGATATATGCGGGCGCCACACGGGGGAAGATCTAACTCCCGGAGGGGTACATGGTTCGGATGGGGGTGCCGTCCGGATTCACGTAGATCGACCCGTTCTGGAACTCGCCGCTGATCGAAATGTCGATCTGAACGGTGTCCGGCGGTGCGGTCTTGTCCTCGCTCGGCTTGATGAACAGGTACGTGTTCTTGACCTCGCTCTGTTTGATGCCGAGGGTTTCGGGTGCGCCGCGCATGATGCCGATGATGGTCTTGAGGTCGAACTTGGCGAGATCAACCGTGCGGTCGGCGTGGCTGCCCGATGAGTCGTCGGGATGGTCCCATCCGCCCCGATAGGTGTAACGCAGGGTGCGGCGAGGTTCACGGGGATCGGGGCGGGTCAAGATCGCGTAGTCCCCGAAGATGTTCAGCTCGTACCCGGCGGTGTCACCGAATTTTTGGCGCATCTGCTCAAAGAGACCTGTCAGGCCGCCGAGCGACATCAGTTGGCGTGGGGGCGTCATCACAATGGGCGCCACACCGTCGGGCTTGGCACCGGGGTCGGCGGTGAAGTCCATCGGAGAGCTGGTGTTTCCGTAGGCGCCCCAACCGATGAGCACACCGACGAGGACAAGGGCGGCGGCCACACCGGCGGGCGCGTACCACCGTCGCCACCAGGGGCGCTGCGGACCCTTCAGTACGGGCATGTGGGCGGCCGCTTTGGCGTTCTGCAGATCCGAGACCAGCGAGCTGAGCTGTCCCAGCGTTGAGGCGGTGGTGGCCGAGGCAACGCGTTCGCGGTGCTCCTCCATCGACAGCTGCCCGTCGCTCAGTGCGTCGTCGAGCAGCTTGCAGGTGTCGTTGCGGTCGCTGTCCTTGGCCCGGGTGCCTGTCGCCATGCGAGGAATCGTAGAGCGATCGTGATGGTCAGGATGCGGGCACGACCTCTTTGGGCTCGCCGTTACCCGCGACGACCATCCGCCCGGTGCGGTCTCGCTCCGAGACGGTAATGGTGATGTCGACGCCCTCGTCATTGGGCTTGATCACCATGACGGTCCCGCCATCGCCGGCGGCGGGCACATTCAGGGTTTCGGGTGCTCCGCGAAGAACCCCGATGATCTTGGCCGGATCGAATCGGCTCAGGTCTCCGATCCGAACATTGCGCCAGGTACCGGGCATCGCGCCGCCGTCACGGAACCCGCCCTGATACGGGTACGTGATGGGCAGGTTCGGATCCGCGGATTCGATGCGGACCAGCGCCGCGTTGTTGGAGCGGACGGTCAGTTCGATGCCGACGGTGTCGCCGAACTTGGCGCGCATCTGGTCCAGCAGGCCGGACAGTCCCGGGACGGAGAACAACTTCGTCGGGGCGATCACGACGGGAGCGATGCCGTCGGCCGCCGCGCCCGGGTCAGGTGGCACCGGCCGTGTGACATAGGCACCCACCCCGGCCCCGAGGGCGGCAGCGACGACGGCGGTCACGACGATCGCCGGCCAGCGGCGCCGCTGCGGCTGGGGGATGGGTATCTGGGTTGGCAGGGTGGCGATCTGCAGATCGGAGACCACGCTGTTGAGCTCGCCGAGAGTCTGTGCACTGGTGGCGATGGCGATCCGCTGGCGGTGCTCCTCCGATGAGAGCTGGCCATCGCCGAAGGCGGCGTCGAGCGCCTTGCACGTGACGTCTCGGTCGGAATCCTTGGCACGGGTCGCCATGCGAGGAATCGTAGAGCGGCCCGGGCCCGCAGCACCCAGGTGCGTCAGCCCCAGTACGCGAACTCGCAGACCGGGTTCGGCTCGCTCTTGAACGACACCAGCATGTCGCCCATGGTGATCGTGCAGCCGGTAGCGCCGGTCCCGTTGGCCCGGACTTCGGAGTTCGCTTCCTCGACGACGTCGATGGTGTGCTCCCAGGGCAGCGCGACATCCTTTTCGATGTGGGCCGTGCCGTCGTTCTCTTTCCAGGTGACGGTCGCCGTCCCGCCACCGATCACCTTCAGGACCGCCGTTCCGACGACCTTTCCGGTGCCCTTCACCCCAACCGGTGGGGAGGCGGTCGCCACGGGATTGTCGATGGCGACGGGTGCGATGACGGCCAAGACCGCAAAGCCGCCGAGCACCGGTGATAGTCGACGAAATGTCATATGTCCCCCTCTTCCCGACAGCCGTCCCATCGTAACGAGCGGAACGCGGGCAGAGATCGGCTTCGCAAAGTACGTGCTGTCTGTGTGGCCCGGGCTTGGCCAGCGCGTAATCGGACGTACTCTGGTTACCGTGCGATTGCAGAGACAGGTGGTGGATTACGCGCTCAAGCGGCGATCCCTGCTGGCTGAGGTCTATTCCGGGCGTACCGGCGTGGCCGAAGTCTGCGACGCGAACCCATATCTGCTCCGTGCGGCCAAGTTCCACGGCAAATCGAGTGCGGTGGTGTGCCCGATCTGTCGCAAGGAGCAACTGACGCTGGTGTCGTGGGTTTTCGGCGAGCATCTGGGAGCGGTATCCGGCTCGGCCCGTACGGCCGAGGAACTGGTGCTGCTGGCCACTCGGTACTCAGAGTTCGCCGTGCACGTTGTCGAGGTATGCCGGACCTGCAGTTGGAATCATTTGGTGAAGTCGTATGTCATGGGCGCCCTCCCGGCGCCGAAGGGGACCACCCCACGTCAGCGAACAACTCGTGCCCGGACGGCCAGTGAATAGGCCACAGGGTGAGGGTGGCGTGGTTGGCGGACAGAATCCGGTAGCTTCCGGCGGCTCGGATTCACCGCGCACCCCCAGCATGGACGATCGGCCGACGTCGATCCTCGACCCCGTCGAGGATCTGCCGCTGTACCGGCGCGATGAGGACGCTGTGGCTGCGGCGCGCGCTGCGCTGGAGCGTGATGGCGAGGGCAACGGACATGAGCCACCGCCCCCATCCGGCAGGCCGGGTGGTTCGTCGCGTCCGCCGCAGCGTCGCCGTAGACGAAAGAGCAACAGCTGGAAAGTCTTCCGTCGCGTGATGATCGCCCTGGTGCTGTTGGCCATCGTCATACCGCTGGCGACGTTCGCACTGGCGTATTCGGTGGTCGACATCCCGAAGCCGGGCGATATCCGTACCAGCCAGGTGTCCACCATCTTGGCCAGCGACGGCACCACCGAACTCGCGAAAGTTGTTCCACCGGACGGAAACCGGGTCGACATCAAGATCGACCAGGTGCCCCAGCACGTGCGTGCGGCGGTGATGGCCGCCGAGGATCGCGATTTCTACGGCAACCCGGGCTTCTCCTTCTCGGGTCTGCTGCGCGCGGTCAAGAACAACATGTTCGGCGGCGATACCCAGGGTGGTTCCACGATCACCCAGCAGTACGTGAAGAACGCGATGGTGGGTGCGCAGCGCGCCGGCCTCGGCGGTCTGACCCGTAAGGCCAAGGAGATCGTCATCTCCACCAAGATGTCGCAGTCCTGGTCTAAGGATCAGGTGCTGGAGGCCTACCTCAACATCATCTATTTCGGACGTGGCGCCTACGGCATCTCGGCGGCGTCGAAGGCCTACTTCGACAAGCCCGTCGAACAGCTCACGGTCTCCGAGGGCGCGTTGTTGGCCGCACTGATCCAACGGCCGTCACGCCTGGACCCCGCGGTGGATCTGCCGGAGTCGACGAACCGGTGGAACTGGGTGCTCGACGGCATGGTCACCATCGGCGCACTGTCCGCGCAGGATCGTGCCGGGCAGGTGTACCCCGCGACGGTGCCGCCCGAGCAGGCCGCTGCCCAGAACGCGACCACCGGTCCCAATGGACTTATCAAGCGTCAGGTGATGGCGGAGCTCACCGATCTGTTCAACATCGACGAGCAGACGTTGAACACCGAGGGCCTGCAGATCACGACGACCATCGACACCAAGGCGCAGCAGGCTGCCGAGAACGCGGTCAACAGCACCTTGCAGGGCGAGAACGCGGACCTGCGAACGGCGGTGGTGTCCGTGGACCCGCGCACGGGTGCGGTCAAGGCGTACTACGGCGGGTCCAACGCGCAGGGCCTGGACTATGCGCAGCAGGGTCTGCAGACCGGTTCGTCGTTCAAGGTGTTCGCCTTGGTCGCGGCGCTGCAGCAGGGAATCGGACTGGGCTACCAGCTGGACAGCTCGGAGCTGACCTATCAGGGCATCACCATCAAGAACAGCGAAGACGCTTCGTGCGGAACGTGTTCGGTGGCCGAGGCGCTCAAGCGCTCGCTGAACACCAGCTTCTACCGGCTCATGCTGAAGCTGAAGAACGGGCCCGACGATGTGGCTACCGCCGCGCATGCCGCCGGTATCGCCGAGAACTTCCCCGGTGTCTCGCACACCTTGTCCGAGGACGGTCAGGGCGGTCCGCCGAATAACGGTGTGGTGCTGGGCCAGTACCAGACCCGGGTGATCGATATGGCCTCGGCGTACGCGACCTTGGCGGCGTCGGGGACCTACCGCAAGCCGCATTTCATCCAGAAGGTTGTGAACGCGGACGGCCAGGTGCTTTTCGACGCGGGTTCCTCCGACAACACAGGCGAGAAGCGATTCTCTGATGATGTTGCGAACAACGCGATCTCGGCGATGAAACCGATCGCTGCCTACTCCCGTGGGCATGGCCTGGCCGGCGGACGAGAGTCGGCCGCCAAGACCGGTACCGCGCAGCTGGGCGACACCAAGGACAACAAGGACGCCTGGATGGTCGGCTTCACCCCGTCGCTCTCGACCGCGGTGTGGGTGGGAACCGACGATGGCAAGCCGATCAGAAACAGTTGGGGTGGACCGATCTACGGCTCCGGCCTGCCGTCGGACATCTGGCAGAAGACCATGAATGGCGCGTTGGACGGCTCCACCAAGGAGACCTTCCCCAAGCCGGGCGCCATCGGTGGTTACGCCGGCGTGCCGGTCTACGTGCCTCCGCCTCCCGCTCCGAACGGTCCGCCGGCGCCCGCGCCGGGCGGTGGCGGCGAGGTGACGGTCATCCAGCCGACCATCGAGATCGCGCCGGGTATCACCATTCCGGTGGGACCGCCGACGACGATTCCGGTGGGCCCGGCGGCGCCACCGGCGGGTGACGCGCCGCCACCTCCGGGGCAGTAGGCAGGTGCCGGCCGAATCCCGTGCGACGGTGTCTCCCGAGAAGCTCGCCGATGACCTGCGCAGTGCCGATGATCGCAACTTCCCCAGTCACACCGATGCGATGGGTGCCGAGCTATCCGAGGTGATCGGTGGGCCGTTGGGCAGGCACGCGCTGGTCGGGCGCCAGCCGTTCTGGACACCGCTGCGGGTGGTGTTCATCATCGCGCTGGGATTCCTCATCCTGGGGTGGACCAGTAAGGCGCCCTGCCTGCAGCAGAGTGGTTCCGGCAACGGTGCTCAGCGCGTGGCCAATTGGGACAACAACCGGGCCTACTACCAGTTGTGCTACTCGGACACGGTGCCGCTCTACGGCGCGGAGCTGTTGAATCAGGGGCGTTTCCCGTACAAGTCCAGCTGGCTGGAGACCGACTCGGGCGGGCGCCAGAAGATTCAGTACGACGGCACTCCGGCGGTCCGGTACATGGAGTACCCGGTGGTGACCGGGGTGTATCAATACACCGCGATGGCGCTGGCCAAGACGTACACCCAGGCCAGCGATCTGCTGGGGCTGCCGATCGTCGCCGAAGTGGTGATGTTCTTCAACATCGTGGCTTTCGGATTGGCGCTCGCGTGGTTGGTGACCATCTGGGCCAGTGCGGGATTGAGCCCGCACACACGCCCGTGGGATGTGGTGATAATCGCCGCGTCCCCGATCGTGATCTTCCAGATATTCACGAATTTTGATTCTCTTGCAACGGCTTTCAGCATGACGGCACTGTGGGCGTGGGCTCGTCGCAAACCGTGGCTGGCGGGTGTGCTGATGGGGCTGGGTGTGGCCGCCAAGCTCTATCCGGTGCTGCTGCTGTTTCCGCTGCTGTTGGTGAGTCTGCGCGGCGGCAAGATGCACGAGTTCTCCAAGACGGCCGCGGCCGCACTGGCAAGCTGGGTCGTGGTGAACGCGCCGGTGGCGATGCTCTTCCCGCGCGGATGGGGGGAGTTCTTCCGGCTCAATACCCGTCGCGGCGACGACATGGACTCGCTGTACAACGTCGTCAAGTCCTTCACGGGATGGCGGGGCTTCGACGGCCCGCTGGGTTTCTGGGAGCCCCCGGTCGTGCTCAACGCGGTATCGGCCGTTCTGTTCGGGATCTGCTGCCTGGGCATCGGATACGTGGCACTGGCGGCTCCGCGACGCCCGCGTGTGGCGCAGTTGGCCTTCCTGGTGGTGGCGGTGTTCCTGCTGACCAACAAGGTCTGGAGTCCGCAGTTCTCGCTGTGGCTGGTGCCACTTGCCGTGGTGGCCTTGCCGCATCGCCGAATCCTGTTGGCGTGGATGACCGTCGACGCGTTGGTGTGGGTTCCGCGGATGTATTACCTGCTGGGTATGGAGAACAAGGGGTTGCCCGAGCAGTGGTTCACCGGCACGGTGCTGGTGCGCGATATCGCGGTGATCGGGTTGTGCGCGTTGGTGCTGCGCCAGATCTATCACCCCAGCGAGGACCTGGTGCGCGCACATAGTGATGACACGGACGATCCGGCGGGCGGGCCGTGCGATGGGGTTGCCGACAATCCTCCGGCCTGGCTGCCGTCGTGGCTGCACGCGCGTAGACCCGCACCCCATATCGCCCGAGCATCTGTCTGATTTCGCCGGTCAGGGGGCTGTGAGGTAACCTTGGCCGGTTGCCGACGCAGGCGACTCTCCTGCCACGGATTGGCCGTGGCCGCACTAGACCACAGGAGGTGATGAGTTTCTCATGCGTCAGTACGAAATCATGGTCATTCTCGACCCCACTCTTGACGAGCGCACCGTAGCTCCATCGCTGGATACGTTTCTGAACGTCATCCGCGGTGACGGTGGAACCGTCTCGAAGGTGGAGGTTTGGGGTAAGCGCCGTCTTGCCTACGAGATCGCCAAGCATGCCGAGGGCATCTACGCGGTGATCGACGTGGTCGCGGAGCCCGCCACCGTATCGGAGCTGGATCGCCAGCTGGGCCTCAACGAGTCCGTGCTGCGGACCAAGGTCCTGCGTACCGGAGCCCGCTGAGGTCCTACGGAAGTCAGTTGACTTCCGTAGGCTGCCGTTAACCACGCCAGCTGACAGACACGAGGAGGAACCGTGGCAGGTGACACCACCATCACGGTCGTCGGAAACTTGACCGCCGATCCAGAACTGCGCTTCACGCCGTCCGGGGCTGCCGTCGCCAACTTCACTGTGGCGTCGACTCCCCGCATCTTCGACCGACAGAGTTCGGAGTGGAAGGACGGAGAGGCGCTGTTCCTGCGGTGCAATATCTGGCGTGAGGCCGCTGAGAACGTGGCCGAGAGCCTGACCCGCGGGTCCCGTGTCATCGTCACTGGCCGGCTCAAGCAGCGCTCCTTCGAAACCCGCGAGGGCGAGAAGCGCACCGTCATGGAGGTCGAGGTCGACGAGATCGGCCCATCTCTGCGGTACGCGACCGCCAAGGTCAACAAGGCCTCGCGCGGTGGTGGCGGCGGTGGAGGTTTCGGCGGCGGCGGTGGTGGCGGGGGTTCCCGCTCCAACGAGCCTGCCGACGATCCGTGGGGCAGTGCCCCGGCCTCCGGTTCCACCGCGGCCGACGACGAACCGCCCTTCTGATCTGGGCGATACAACTTATCTAGCTAGAAAGAAAGAGATTCACCATGGCCAAGACGACTAAGCGCCGTCCTGCCCCGGAAAAGCCGGTCAAGACACGTAAGTGCGCGTTCTGCACCAAGAAGGCGCTGAACATCGATTACAAGGACACCAACCTGCTGCGCACGTACATCAGTGAGCGCGGCAAGATTCGTGCCCGCCGGGTTACCGGAAACTGCGTTCAGCACCAGCGCGACATCGCGATCGCGGTGAAGAACGCTCGCGAGGTGGCCCTGCTGCCGTTCAGCTCGGCGACGCGGTAGGACCGGAGGGATATCTGATGAAGCTGATTCTGACGACCGAGGTCGAGCACCTCGGCACTGCCGGTGGCACCGTTGAGGTCCGGGACGGTTACGGACGTAACTACCTGCTGCCGCGCGGACTGGCGATTGTCGCCACCCGTGGTGCCGAGCGCCAGGCGACCGACATCCGTCGTGCCCGTGAGGCCAAGGAGATCCGTGGCGTCGAGCACGCCCACGAGATCAAGCAGGCCATCGAGGGCTTGGGTGCTGTTCAGCTGACGGTCAAGACCGCCGGCGAGGGCAAGCTGTTCGGCTCGGTGACCGCCGCTGACGTGGTGGGCGCCATCAAGGCCGCCGGTGGGCCGAACCTGGACAAGCGCACCGTCACCCTGCCGAAGGCACACATCAAGCAGATCGGTTCGTACGCACTGGATGTGCACCTGCACGCCGGTGTGGCAACCAAGGTCACCGTGGATGTAGTCGCCGCAGACTGATCGATTCGAAATACTGCCGGGTCAACGGCGTCGCGGGTTTCCGCGGCGCCGTTGCCGTACCTGCTGGCGAACGTATTGTACGCGTGTGCCACTCCAGCGAAGCTACCTCTAGTTAACCTAGAGGGTTGAGAGGGGTAACAGAACACGCCCGAGCACGCAACCTGATGCGACACGCCGGACGGATTCCCATCCACAGTCCTGTCAATTAGTTCACCGGCTGCCAAATGGGAAAAGTGCAGGAATGTAGGTAGCTATCCCCAGGTTGTCCCCAACCCCCTAACATCGGGTTGGACAGTAGTCCACACCCCATGCCCAGGCTCATCCACAGGGGCGCTTGGCAGAGTCGCCAGCAACATCTAACGTCTACCGCGGCGCGCGGGCTGAACTGTACTTGTCAGACCTAGCCGCGATCATGTGTTCGACTTGATGTGATTAGGAGGACCAGCGCGCTGTGGCGATAGTCGACGATCTGGGCCAGGCCGGCCCAGTTGCCCCTCCCGAGGAGGAGTTCGGCCGTCAACCACCCCAGGATGTGGCGGCCGAGCAGTCCGTGTTGGGCGGGATGTTGCTGTCCAAGGACGCCATCGCCGACGTGCTGGAGAAGCTGCGGCCGCACGACTTCTATCGGCCCAACCACCAGAGCGTGTACGAGGCCATCCTCGACCTGTATGGCAGGGGAGAGCCCGCTGACGCGGTGACGGTGGCCGCCGAGCTGGACCGGCGCGGGCAGCTGCGTCGGGTGGGTGGTGCGCCGTATCTGCACACGCTGATCTCCACCGTGCCGACCGCCGCCAACGCCGGGTTCTATGCCGGGATCGTGGCCGAGAAGGCGCTGCTGCGCCGTCTTGTGGAGGCCGGGACACGCGTGGTGCAGTACGGGTATGCCGGGGCCGAGGGCGCCGATGTGGCCGAGGTGGTGGACCGCGCACAGGCCGAGGTCTACGACGTCACCGACCGGCGAATGTCGGAAGACTATGTACCCCTCGAAGAGCTGCTACAGCCCACGATGGACGAGATCGATGCGATCGCGTCGGCGGGCGGCATGTCCAAGGGTGTGCCGACGGGCTTCACCGATCTGGACGAGATCACCAATGGGCTGCATCCGGGTCAGATGATCATCGTGGCGGCCCGACCCGGTGTGGGTAAATCGACCCTGGGCCTGGATTTCATGCGGTCGTGTTCGATCAAGCACCAGCTGCCCAGCGTGATTTTTTCGCTGGAAATGAGCAAGACCGAGATCGTCATGCGACTGCTCTCGGCCGAAGCGAAGATCAAGCTGGGTGACATGCGCTCGGGGCGGATGAGCGATGACGACTGGACCCGGCTGGCACGGCGGATGAGCGAGATCAGTGAGGCGCCGCTCTACATCGACGACTCCCCGAACTTGACCATGATGGAGATCCGCGCCAAGGCGCGACGGCTCAACCAGAAGGCCGGCCTCAAGCTCGTGGTCGTGGATTACCTGCAGCTGATGACCTCAGGTAAGAAGCACGAATCCCGTCAGCAGGAAGTCTCGGAGTTCTCCCGAAACCTGAAGCTGTTGGCCAAGGAGCTCGAGGTTCCGGTCATCGCGATCAGTCAGCTCAACCGTGGTCCCGAGCAGCGGACCGACAAGCGTCCGCAGGTCTCGGATCTTCGTGAATCCGGCTCGCTGGAACAGGATGCCGACATGGTGATCCTGTTGCACCGTCCCGATGCGTTCGAGCGCGACGATCCGCGCGGTGGTGAGGCTGACCTGATCCTGGGCAAGCACCGTAACGGTCCGACGGCCACCATCACCGTGGCGCACCAGCTGCACCTGTCGCGCTTTACCAACATGGCGCGGTAACTACATTGTGGATTCTCAATTCAAATGGCCAATTCTGGGGTAGTCAAGCATGTACCCGTACCCGCCGAAGATCTGCACGCAACGATCCACGACTTCGCATTGCTGCTCGGTAAGCCAGACCTTGGCCATACACGCGGTGGCGGCATCGAGCGTGCTCGCAAGGTGATCGCCGATGCACTTGTCGACGAAGACCCGACCCACCCGTGCGGTCGTCGCGCACCGTGCGATCTCGAATCGGATGTGCTGCATCCGTGAAATCGGCTTTCCGTACGCCTCACGGGTCTTGGCGTACTTGACCGTCTCCGCTACCGCACATTCCATGACGGTGGCCGATGCCGCCGCGATCAGCAGGCGTTCATGCGCGAGCCGTTCGGTCGCATAGAGAAGGCCCATACCCTCCTGGCCGATCAGATTGCCCGTGGGTACTCGCACGTCATCGAAAAACAGCTGGGCTGTGTCCTGGGCCTTCATTCCGACCTTGTTTAAGATCCGACCGACGGTGTAGCCCTGGCGGTCCGATTCGACCGCCAACAGGGAGATTGGCCCGTCAACGGTGGCGGTCTTAAGGACCAGCAGAACGAGGTCGGCCGATCCGCCGTTGGAGGTAAACATCTTCGAACCGTTGACCACGTATTCATCGCCCTCACGCCGAGCGACCGTACGCAAATTGTTCAAGTCTGAGCCGCCGCGGGGCTCGGTCATGGCGATCGCGGTGATCAGCTCGCCGGAGGCCATCTTCGGTAGCCAGCGCTGTTTTTGTTCCTCAGTCCCGTAGCGCATGATGTAGTATGCGACCAGGCCGGAGTGCACACCGTTGCCGAACCCGGTATCACCGGCGATCACCTGGGCGTCGAAGATCGCCAGATCATGCGCAAAACTGCCGCCCCGCCGCCGTACTCGGTAGGCACACCGGCGCAAAGTAACCCCACTTCCCCTGCCTTAAGCCAGAATCCGCGGTCGACGCGCTGTTGCTCTTCCCACCGCCCGCGATGAGGCAGGGCTTCCTTGACGAAGAAGTCGTGTGCCATCGCACGCACAGCCAGTGTGTCCGGGTTCATCCAAGGGCTTACATAGTCGGGTTTGAACATGTCGCGGCATCCTCCCAGCGTGCGGAACAGTCACGAGCTGCTGGGCGTCGCCGGCAGAAACCTCCGGTGCCCTACCAGCGACTCGGCGGAGGTTTACACATGGAATACGTCATTAACGGCGGGCCGCATCTGGCATGCTGTTACCGACAAGTAGCGCTGCTTCAGAAGGACATACCCATGGCCAAGAGGGTCACCGTAACAATCGTTGACGACGTGGATGGCGAGTCCATCGCCACTGAGAACGTCGAATTCGGCATCGACGGGGCTAGGTATGAGATCGATCTATCGTCCAGGAATGCAGAAAAACTGCGTGGACAATTGAACTCTTGGGTAGAGCATGCTCGTCGAGTGAATGGACGCCGCAACCTTCGCGGCAGCCTTAATCCGAGTCGGAAGCGGCCAGCCATCGACCGCGCACAGAGTACCGTGATCCGCCAATGGGCCAGCAAGAACGGACACGCAATCTCGGCGCGCGGACGCATTCCCGCCGAAGTCATCAACGCCTTTAACGCGGCGAACTAGCCGAGAGTGGCCGACTCGCTGGTATCGCGGCTAGTGGCCAAGGGCGACATACGGAATCGGAAGGGCCTGTAGCCGCTGATCCAGGTATCTGTCGTTATCCTCGGCAACGGTTCGGCTGCTATTGGCTGTGCGTGGTACAGCTCATGGATCGGCATGCTGTTGGGCGGTCCTAGACGGGGTTCTAGTCGGGCCAGGTACGTCTGCTGTATCTGATGTTGGACACGGCCCCAACGGAACGCTGTAGCTGGGCCGCGACTTCGCGCACTGGTACGGAGCGGTCTTTCGCCAATTCGAACTCCTCACGGGTCCAGGGGAGATAGGCGCGTGACGGCGTAGCGCCATGACCGCTGCTGGTGTTCGTGTACCGCCGGTCGACATTTCTGTTCACCAGCTTCCACGATTGTCGGTAAGTGCGGGCGATGTCGCGTGTCCGGGCTGTTTCGGCGTAGGTACACACATCGCAGCGGCACCCGTGCTGATAGGCCGCGACTCCATGTATCACTACGCCGACAGCCTTTTTGGTGGAATGAATAGGTCTTGATAGCGATCTGCCGTGAATGTCAAGGGGCCAGCCCGGGCGCAATCGGTTGAGGTTGGTCTTGTTGGAGCGGCTCTTTCCGCGGCGACAAGGACCTTGGGTCGCGCTGCCCAGGCAAGCCTGCCTATCTGGGTGACCGCGGCGAGCGCTAGGGCGGTCGCGATCGCCACAAAGATACCGGCACCGATCTTCCTGCCCGCGACTGAAGGTTTCTTCGGTTGCTGGGTCGAATCCGGTGCGTCAACCATCGGGCCCCTCAATAGTTGTTAACCCCGACCGTGGCCGCAGTCTACCCCCAGGTGGCTAACTTGAGCGCGGCAAACTGTCACAGGTTGTTGAGATGAGCTGCTCTTCTTGACCGGGCTGCCCAACCGAAGAAGCAGCCCACGCCGACGGCGAACAGAGGAACTGCGGTCATACGGATGTTCACTGTCGACAAACATCGGGGCACGCTTGGGGCGCCGAGTGGACGAAAACCTCGAAGGCTGTCGACCTCATCGCGGACGGCGACCGGGTAGGCGGCTCTGCCGCTATCGCTGGCACCGACCCCGCTGAAGCAGTGGATTCGGTTATCGGGGATGGGAGCAGACAGTGCCACGCATCCCGCCAGGATGCCCATCGCCGCGCAGGCGGCTAGGACAGTTTTCATCATCGCCCCAATATGAACGAGTCTGTCCGACCCGCAGGACTCTATGCCCGATCTGGGATCACACGTACCGAACTAGCCGGGTTCACACTAGAGGATTCCTTGAAAAGGCGTCTGCGTTGTCAACGGCGCTCGACGTCTACAGGGCACTTGGAATCCCTGAATCCACCCGAATCCGCTGGATGCGGGCCATGTCTATCGCAATAGTACCCATGCTGATCCTGGCACCCTGGCTGTCGATCTACACCAATGACCCCGAGGGCAGACGCCAACCAGCGCGTCTGGTCGCAGAAACCGTGAAAATGCTGCGCAACCCCATGTTCCGCGGAATCTACTCAGACATGAAACCGTTCAAAAGACCCGGCTTCCACCCCGACCACATTGACACCACCGCACTCCTGGTCCACTGGCAACAAGCACTCTTTGGCCCGCGCGGCCAGCTTACAGCCAACCTCAAATAGCGACCCCGAAACCAAGGCGCTTCATGCCGATACTTGGGCCGGCATGCGGCAGGGCCTGTTCGGTGGCGGGTGTGCGAGCCGCTGGCCAGTTCGTTCTGCGTACTTTGCTGACGGGGCTTCGAGTGTGCCCGGAGACCTTAGTTCATGTTCCAGTCCTCACCGTAGGTGGTGACACTATCGCCGGCAGAACTAATCAGGCGGGCGTAAGGACGCAGCAGGACGCCGCCCGCAGCGCCGGTCACGGTGCCGTGGGCGTTGCTAACGGCAACCGCTCCCTTCGCCTTTTTGACGGCCACAGAGAACGTGGCAATCTCTTGAATGCCGGGGCCATTGCTTAAGTCAATGTTGATGCCTGCGCTCGGTAGCAGATTGGTGGTCTGCACATACGACGCTTCGGCACCTGAGTCGACATTGGCGAGGTTGGGCGCAACGCCCGCCGCAGCGGCGGTGGCAAGTTCGCGGGCAAGTGACGGCCCCGCCACGGCGGGATTCGGAATCCCGTACAGTGCCGATGCATTCGGTGTGGAGTAGTTGAAATTGATGCCAACACCCAGCGACCACGGGTACCCCACTTGGTACCCCATCTCGAGTGTCCCTTCGAACACGTCGGACTGCGGTCCCGTCACTTCATAGACTGCCCGGCCGGAGTGAAACCACTCGCGGGTTAGCCGGTTTCGGTCCAGCGGCGACACTCCGTTGAGGAAAGTGTCCCACTGCTGGATTCTCAGCGTTCTGCCTTTGCCGTCCAGGATGGTCAGCTCGTTATCCAGGCCGGCGTGAGCGGTTCCAGGGATTACCAGCACGTTGGCGAGTACCGCTACGAAAGTGAGCATCGCGTGGGCAACCGCGTTGGTGGGATTGCGGCGACGGTCACGTGCGGGTGCATTGCCGGAATACGGTTCACTACGAGCATTGACGAATGACATGAGCGCTCCCCGCGGCTTATCGAATATCTATGTGTCATTGAGTGATTCATGCTGAGATTGCGTGGCCAACATGACGCTATGTTCATACCGCATGTTTTGCCGAGTCGCTCCCCGCCGAGGGCAAGTATGGGCTATATCACGCCCGCTCAGTTATGTGATGTGGTGGGTTGGTGGCGCGCCGATCGGGAGTGGATGGTATGGCCGGTGAAGTGGCACAGGCTTCTGGAGTGATGCTCGCGGCGGCGGGGCGGGGCCTTTTCGAGGAGCCGGTACGTGAGCATTTGGGTCACGCGTGATTTGGCGGCGACGATGAGAGCCGCTATCTCGAAGTTGGGAAATCATCCGATCAGGCCCGCGATCAGTTTTCGGCCGAAACGCCGATCATCAAGTGACGTACGCAGTCCGACAGTTAGGGAAACCAGATTCACGGTGCTGTAGTCGAGGTTTGGGCATGCGTTGCGTAGCTTGCGAGGAATCCCGCGCCTCCAGCTCGGCGGAGCGATGTAACGCCCGGCGCAGGTCAGTGCGATAAACCCTGTGTCGTAATCGCTCTCTCGTCAGGAGGACTGCATGCGGAAACTCGCTGGGGTGGTAGTGGCGTTGTTCGGTGTGCTGGCCCTATTCGGTTCCACATCGGCTGCGGCTACCCCTGCGGAATCCTCGTTGATCGGGATGCGATGGGCGTTGAAAACAGACCAGACCGCCTACTTTGAGTTGGACCTGGACGGTCGGCTCAGCGGCAGCGATTCCTGTAACCGCATGATGGGATCATTCACGGTTTTGCCGGATGAGAATCTAGACTTTGGGCTTGGCCCGGCGTTGACGATGATGTACTGCGGCGATGTCACCGGGGCGCAATCGGCCATGCGAGCTGCGCTTTCAGGCAGCCGCTACTGGCACAGAGTTGACAGTGCACTGACGCTTTCGGAGCTCCCAGGGGAGCAGGTCTGGGAATTTGTACTTGTGCCACTCGGTAGCGCAGGTCCTGGTTAGCTTCGCAACAACGATGACGGCGCGGCGGCTACTACGTGACGTGTGGGAGCCTGCCGCTGGACGAGTTCGTGGTCATAACGGGGATTCTGTTACGGCAACGACGGGTAGGTCATCTAGCCGCCATTCGAGCATGCCGTCGCTGAGACGGATAGCTCGGTGGCCCCGGTCGGTCAATATCTGAACGGCGTCATAGGCCATGGCGCAGTACTCGCCGCGGCAGTAGACGACGATCTGGGCGTCTGCCGGTAGTTCAGTGATCCGTTGGGCGAGTTCATTGATCGGGACGCAGATTGCACCGGGGATGTGGCCAGCGAGGTACTCCTCTGTTGGGCGTACATCGAGGATCACCGCCTCACCGGACTTGACCAGCCGCACGAGTTCTTCGCTACCGGCGATGCGCCGCAAGTACGGCAACGTTTTCTCGCTACAGGTGCCCCCGTATGCGGACAACCCGGTGGTGTACAGCCGCCCTGAGCACATCAAGGAGATCTTCGCCGCGGACCCGAAGATCTTGCATGCCGGTGAGGGCAACCAGATTCTCGGGTTCGTCATGGGCGAGCATTCGGTGCTGATGACCGATGAGGGCGCCCATGCGCGGATGCGGTCGCTGTTGATGCCCGCATTCAACGGGGCTGCCCTGCGCGGGTACCGCGCCATGATCGCCGCCGTCGCTGCTGAGCACATTGGTCAGTGGCCCGCCGGGTCGGAGATCAGTGCGCTGGAGCACATGAATGCCCTGACACTGGACATCATTGTGCGGGTTGTTTTCGGAGTCACCGATCCAAAAACGAAGGCCGAGTTGACTACCCGCCTACACGCCATCATCAGTATCCACCCAGTGATCTTCGCCGGACGCCAGTTCCCGGTTCTCAAGCGTTTCCCGCCGTGGAAGGGCTCTCTCGACAACCAGCATCGGATCGATGCGATTTTGTATCGGGAAATCGCTGCACGCCGCGTGGCCTTAGATCTGCCCGACCGCAGAGGGGGTCTGCTGCACGTGTTGTGACAGGTTGGGTTTAGGCCGCATGGGCTTGGGTGGGGTTCATGATGGTCTCGAGTTCGATGGGGGTCAATTTGCCGAGTGCGGCTTGGCGTCGTCGGCGGTGGTAGGTGAACCGCCCCGGCAAGTCGGGGGACTTCACTTCTTGGGAAGGTTGGAGTCATGGCAGGAATGCCTCGAAGCGGTACCCGGCTGAGCTGAAAGTGCGGGCGGTGCGGATGGTTGCCGAGCGACCCGATGGCGAGACGGAGTGGTCGGCGATGGCGCGGATCGCATCATTGCTGGGCATTGGCAGTGCCGAGACGCTGCGTAATTGGGTGCGTCGATCTCAGACCGATTCCGGGCAGCGGCCCGGTGTCACGACGCAGGAGTCGGCCGAGCTGAAACGCCTGCGGCGGGAGAATGCCGAATTACGCAGGGCCAACGCTATTTTGAAGTCAGCGTCGGCTTTTTCGCGGCCGAGCTCGACCGGCCCCACGCGTGATCACCGAGTTCATCCGCTCCCATGCCGAATGTTGCGAGGGTGGGCTGCGATGGGGTGTCGAGCCGATCTGCGCCGTGCTCACCGAACATGGCCTGCTGGTTGCCCCATCAACTTACTACCGGCAGGTCAACAAGACGGCGACAGACCGTGAACGCCGAGATGCGGTGCTGATCAACCACATTCACCGCGTGCATGCCGCTAACTACGGTGTCTATGGTGCCCGCAAGGTCTGGCTGCAGATGAATCGGGAAGGGGTCGCGGTAGCCCGCTGCACCGTCGAACGGTTAATGCGCGATGAGCAGCTGACCGGTGCGGTGCGGGGCAAGGTCAAGCGCACCACGGTCAGTGATCCGAAGGCGCCCAGACCGGGTGATCTGGTGAGTCGCCGATTCGCCCCGATAGCACCGGATCGGTTGTGGGTCACCGACATCACATATGTGTCAACCTGGCCCGGATGGGCCTATACCGCGCTCGTCACCGATGCCTACGCGCGCCGCATCCTGGGCTGGGCAGTCGCCTCGTCAATGAGTACCGCCCTGGTCCTTGCGGCACTGGAGCAGTCGGTGTGGACCCGGCAGCGACACGGCCGGGACCTGGCCGACCTGATCTGTCACAGCGACGCGGGTAGCCAGTATGTATCGATCCGGTATTCCGAACGTCTCGCCGAGGCGAACATCGCTGGATCGGTCGGGGCCGTGGGCGATTCGTATGACAACGCGCTGGCTGAGACGATCAACGGACTCTATAAGACCGAGCTGATCAAACCCCGAAAACCCTGGAAAACCGTCGATCAGGTCGAGATCGCGACCGCCGAATGGGTCGACTGGTTCAACCATCGCCGCCTCTACCAGTACTGCGGCGACATCCCACCAGCAGAACCAGAGAACGCCTACTACGCTCGATTCACAGCCCACCAACCGGCAGGGCTGACCGTTTAACACAGTCTCCCGACTTTCCGGGGCGGTTCATTCTGCGGTCGCGGCAGCATTTCTCAGCGCTGCACCTGATGCCGCCGTTGGGGCCATCGAGAGGTTCAACGTGTGGACAGACAATTTTCCAGATTTTGGATTAGTTGCCACAACCGCAAAGTTCGCTTTGCTCTTTAACGAAGTGTTGCTACCCGATTGCCGCCGTCTCGTTTGGCCGTGTACATCGCGTTGTCGGCGTCTATGATTAGTCGGCTGACCAGATCTCTGGGTCTGTCTGTTCGTAGCGGCCGACCTGTGGCGACTCCGATGCTCGCCGTGATCATGGCTACCGTGTCGATTGACTCGAGCTCGATGCGGATCTGCTCTGCGGCTTCGATCGCGGACTGTACGGGAGCGATCATGGCCACGCAAAATTCGTCGCCTCCAAGGCGTCCCACCACTGCTCGATCGCCGGTAACCACCCGAATCCGTAACGCAGCGAGCACGATTACTCGGTCACCGGCATCGTGCCCTCGATGATCGTTGATTCGCTTGAATCTGTCGATATCGACCACGATTATGCTGAGTTCGGATCGCTGCGCGTGTGCGGTCATCGCTAGTCGCACAGATTGGCCATTGAATCCGCGCCGGTTGTGTAGACCGGTGAGTTGGTCTCTTTCTGCTGACACGGCATCGTGGGCAAACACGGGATACACCAGATGGAGGATCGTTGGCATGACAAGGACCACCGCCCCGATCTCGACTGATTTCGCTGCGGCCACGGCCCAGCCTTGTTGCAGGCTAAGTGAAATGGCATGAAGCGTGAGTGTCGACAGCGCTAGCAACCAGTACAGGGCGAAAAGTCGGGCACCGTGAAAAGCTCCGATGTAGACAGCTGCCACGGCTAGCGCGCTCATCCAGCATATGCCGGTGACCTTGTCGGAGTCTGCGAAGCTCCCGACACATATCGCGGCTATGGAGGTGGTGGCGAAGATTGCCGACACAAGTTGCGTAGGCAGCGGCCCGAACCACCATCTCAGCATCCAGAAGATCCCGATTGCGCCGACTATGACGTCCAGCGACCGCCATAGCGGCCCCTGCGGCCCCTGCGGCGAGAACTCCATTGCCAGCGGACTAATCGCTAGGGCACCTGCGCATCCGCCTACGACGACTCGCATCACCGGTACCAGGGAGCGTGAACGAAGGTAGGACACCACCGGGTCGTAGCGCGTGGGTGTATGCCACCATCGAGACAGATTTTCGAATGTCAAGATGCTCGCAAGTGTCTTGCTGGCGGTACTTACACGGGCGACGAACAGTGGCATGGTCCTGTGCCCCTCCGAACTCCTCAGCAATGTGGCAAGTATTGCAAAGCGCAGCCGTCGCGGGCGCTGATTAGGACTTTTCGGTTTGTGCGGCTCGGGGATAGACTCAGATGCTCAAGCCAGCTGCGGTACGTGTGTTCGGCGGCAGCGAGTTGCTCTTGCAGGGTCATAATCTGGGAGTGAAGCTCGACCAGTTCGGCGACATATTGGGCGGCTTGCCGATGGGGCTGTTTGTCGATAGAGCTCTGGTGGTCTTGGTCAACGAGCTTTTCGGAATCGTTTTTGACCATGGCCGTTAGCGTAAAAAGTTGACCGAACCGAGTCAACCAAACTAGGGGCAGACCCCTGGTGATGGACAACTACGCCGCCCACAAGAAACAAGAAGTCCGCGACTGGCTCGCTGAAAACCCCCGAATCCGAGTCCATTTCACCCCGACCTCGGCGTCCTGGATGAACCTGGTCGAGGTCTGGTTCGGCATCATCGAGCGCCAGGCCATCCACCGCGGCAGCTTCCGCAGTGTCCACGACCTCACCACCGCGATCCGTCAATTCATCAACGGTTGGAACCCACGCGCTCAACCATTCGTCTGGACCAAAACCGCCGAGGAAATCCTCAAGAAAGCCCACCGCCCAACAACTTCAAACGCGGACCACTAGATGGTAGATAACTGTTGCGGATGCGGTGCCTCGCACGCGGCAACGTACGGCCAACGGAGTCCGGATGCAGGCGCACAGCCACAGAAGGCAGATCGCTGACCACCAACGCATCATCGGGCGCACACCACCCCGACACCATCCGCCTCCCGGAAGCGGAACCAGATCGGAAACGATTTCGGCTCTGCATACCCACGATTGGACGCTCTTAGCGCGAACGCCAGTCTGCGGCGAGGTGATGGGCCGCGAGGGTGGTCCCAATGCGGGTACCGTGGTCGATCAGCTCGGTCGCACTGACGTCGATGAGTCCGGAGCGCCAGGCATTGATCAGTTCGCTGAATCCGCCGATACCCACTAGGGTATCAATTCGGAACCCGATCCGATCGACGTTCCTCACCAAGTAGGGCTCGGCCGCGGTCATGAGGACGGCTGTCGCCTGGTGCAGCAGGTCGGTTCGTCGCTGTTCGAGGACGGCGCTGCCTATATGCCGGACAAACATGATCTCTGCCCAGCCGGGATCGGTGGAAACACGTTCGACGACAAGGGCGATCGTCTTGCGCAGGGTGTCCAGCGGAGGGCGGTCCGGGTTTTCTCCGACGATATCGGATATCCGCGCGATGAGTTCGTCGCGCATACCGTCCCAGACCACGGCCAGCAGATCGTCACGATCGGCGAAATCGTCGTAGAAGTACCTGTCGTTCAACGAGGTTCGCGAGCATACGCCGCGCATGGTGACTGCCGCCCACCCCTGCTCGGCCCAGATCTCCTGGGCGGCCGCGACCAGCCTTGTCCGACGTTCCGCGCGGCGCTCCGCCGCGGTGCGTCCGCCCCACAGACCTGCTGATGCCGTCATTGCCCCATGTTGACAGCCGAGCACACCGTAGGTCAAAGTGGTGGCATGTGCAGTCAGTTATGGCGGGTGCCACCACTATGTGCTGCGGGTGGTTCACGGTGAGTCTGATGGGGCTCGGCCGCCGTGGGCGCCGCACGCGGAAGGCCGATGCGGTGGTCACGGGCGCAGCCAGCGGTATCGGCCGCGCCTTTGCCGTGGAAATCGCGCGGCGAGGTGGCCGGGTGGTGTGTGCCGATGTGGACCTGCCCGGCGCCAAGGAGACGGCCGCATTGATCGGTGGCGGCGCCATCGAGGTCGCCTGTGATGTCTCGGCGTTTGACGAGGTCGCCGCACTGGCCGATACCGCGGAGGAATGGTTTGGCAAACCGGCGGATCTGGTGATCAACAACGCGGGTATCGGTGCCGGGGGACAGGTGGTCGGTGCCGCTCCTCTCCCGGATTGGCGCAAGACCCTCGGGGTGAACCTGTGGGGGGTCATTCACGGCTGCCACGTCTTCGCACCCCGACTGCGCGAGCAGGGGCGCGGCGGAATCATCAACGTCGCCTCGGCGGCGAGCTTCGCGGCCGCGCCGCGCATGGGTGCCTATAACGTCAGCAAGGCGGGGGTGCTGGCGCTCTCGGAAACCCTCGCCGCCGAATTCAGTGGCACGGGTGTGGCTGTCACCGTGCTGTGTCCGACCTTCGTCAAGACGAACATCGTCGAGAGCGGCATCATCGAGGACTCGGCCGCCCGCCTCGCCGCCACCGCCATGAAATGGACCGGCGTCTCGGCGGATTCGGTGGCCCGCGGTTGTCTCGACGCGCACGACCGGGGTCAGCTGTATGTGCTCCCGCAGCTCGATGCCCGATTCATGTGGCAGGCCAAACGCTTGGCTCCCGATACCTACACCAAGGCGCTGGGACTCACGGAACGAATCTCCCGCCAGCGCGGGAACTGATCAGAAAGGCAGCACGGTGGCAATCGCACTGGACAACATACTCGCGACCATCAAGGACAAGCAGTGGGCGCTGGCCGATATCGATTGGGACGCACCGGGTGCAGACCAGATCACCGATGAGCAGCGTCCCGCGCTCAAGGAATTCATGTCGGATCTGGTCTGGATCGAAAATGTGGGTGCACAGGGGTTCGTGGCACTGGCGAAGAAAGCACCGAATGAGGTTCTCAAGCAGATATACACCTACTTCCATGCCGAGGAGCAGCGACACGCTAATGCCGAGCTGGCCCTGATGCGACGCTGGGGCATGATCGAAGAGGGCGAAGTGCCGTTGCCCAACAAGAACATTCGTCTCGTCATCGAATGGCTGGATCGGTATAGCGACGACCTCAACATGGCAACTTTGGGGACAGCCATCCCGGCGCTAGAGACCGCACTCGACGGCGCCCTGGTCAAATTCCTGCTCGATGAGGTGGCGGACCCGCTGTGCCATGAGGTGTTCCAACACATCAACAGCGACGAGTCGCGGCACCTCGCAGTGGGCTTCGGGGTTTTGGACATGTTAGGCGCCAGCCCCATGCGCAAACTCATCATCGAAACCGTGGGCACCGTGATGAAACCGTCGGTGATGCTCGCCGCACTGATCTACTCGCCTTTGCTAACCCGGATGATGACCAACATCTCCGCGATGGGACTCTCCGAGGAGAAGCTGTACAACGCCGTCAGACGATACGAGAACGTGGGTGGACGCAGCGCAAACACGCGGAGAATCCCCGCCTTCCATATCATCAAACACCACATGGGAATGTCCATTAACCATGTGCAGCCCTACCAGTTCATCTCCGAATCCTTGGGCAAGGCCATCGACCTATTCCCGATCCGCGTGCTGGGCAAGACCCCGACCTGGTCCGAGGAACTCACCTACAAGCCGGTGTCGCGATGAGCGAGGTGCTGATCGTCGGTGCGGGCTTCGCCGGTCTGGGCACCGCGATCCGCTTGCTGGAGCAGGGAATCGAGGACTTCACGATCCTGGAGCGGGGACAGGATGTGGGCGGGACCTGGCGGGATAACTCCTACCCCGGTGCGGCCTGTGACATCCCGTCGCTGCTGTACTCGTATTCCTTTGAGCAGAACCCGGATTGGTCCAAGGCGTACTCGGGAGGCCCCGAGATCCTGCGTTACATCCAGCGCATGGTCGACAAACACCAGCTGCGGCGCTTCATCAAATTCGGCGTCGACGTCACCGCGCTGACATTCGACGAGAACAAGGGGATGTGGACCGCCGACACATCGTCCGGCGAGATCTTCAGCGGACGATGTGCAGTGATGGCGGCGGGACCGCTGGCCAACGTCAGCTGGCCCGATATCCGCGGCCTCGACAGCTACACCGGGCACAAGATTCACAGTGCACGGTGGGATCACGACTACGACATGGCCGGCAAGCATGTTGCGGTGATCGGCACGGGAGCCAGTGCCGTGCAGATCATCCCGGAGTTGGTCAAGACGGCCGCCCGGGTCAAGGTCTTCCAGCGGACCCCCGGTTGGGTGTTGCCGCGCTTGGACTTCCGGCATCCCGCGTGGGCGCAAAGACTTTTCGGCAGCAATCCGGCGGTGCAGAGCGCCGCCCGACAGGCCTGGTACTGGACGCATGAGGCCGCCGCGGTGGGAATGGTCTGGGACACCCCGGTGACCACCCTCATCCAATGGATCGCCAAGGCGAACCTGCGCCGGCAGATCAGTGACCCCTGGACCCGCCGCCAGCTGACCCCCGACTTCCGCGCCGGTTGCAAACGGATGCTGATGACCAACGACTACTACGCGGCGCTGGAGAGGGACAACTGCAAGCTGATCACCTGGCCCATCGCCACATTGTCCCCCAAGGGTATTCGCACAGCCGACGGTATCGAACACGATGTGGATTGCATCGTCTTCGCCACCGGGTTCGACGTATGCAAAGCGGGCACCCCGTTCCCGATCGCGGGACGCGACGGCAGGAAGCTCGCCGACGAATGGTCCGAGGGAGCCCACGCCTACAAGAGCGTGAACGTTTCCGGCTACCCGAACCTGTTCTTCACCTTCGGCCCCAACTCGGGACCGGGGCACAACTCCGCGCTCGTCTACATGGAGGCGCAGATCGACTACATCGTGCAGGCGATCGGCATCCTCCGGAACCGCGATCTGCTGACCCTGGACGTGCGCAAGGACCGGCAGGACGCCTTCAACGAAGACATTCAGCAGCGGCTCGGGAAGACCACCTGGAACTCCGGCTGCCAAAGCTGGTACCTCACCGCCGACGGTAAGAACACCACCATGTTCCCCGGATTCGCCACCCAGTTCGCGCGGCAACTGCGAACAGTCGAACTCGACGACTACAGCTTCACAGAGAGCGCCGTCACCCACGCAACCAACTGATCGCAGAGGAACCCGGCTACGGCCTGCGGCCCCGGGGAGCACAGGCAGCACCATCATGGTCTGTCTACGTCGCGCATCATGCCTACGGCCGATGCAGTGACCGCCATCCGAGAATAGCCACAGTCCGCTGATCAACCACCAAGGGACTGTCTGAAAAACGGTGGATCTGACTTGGTTCAACACGCCGGGCGTTGCTTGGCGGGAAGGACTGATGATGACCGAAACCATGGATGACATGGCGAATCAGATTGATACCGCGGCGGTGGCCGCGCAGTTGCTGGCCCAAGCCAGCGAGCAGGGTGTGGAGCTGGTCGGCCCGGACGGGTTGCTCAATGCGCTCACCAAACAGGTGTTGGAGTCCGCGCTGCAAGCGGAGATGGATGAACACCTGGGCTATGAAAAACACCAGGTGGCGGGCCGTAATGGCGGGAACTCCCGCAACGGGGTCCGCGAGAAAACGGTGCTGACCGAGATCGGGCCGGTGCAAATCGAGGTGCCCCGCGATACCGACGCCAGCTTTGATCCGAAGATCGTCCGGAAACGCCAGCGCCGGCTGACCGGGATCGATCAGATCATCTTGTCCCTGACCGCCAAAGGGCTGACCACCGGCGAAGTCGCCGCTCATTTCGGTGAGGTCTATGGTGCTGACGTCTCGAAGGACACGATCTCGAAGATCACCGATAAGGTGGTCGGAGAAATGGCCGAATGGGCAGGGCGGCCACTAGATTCGGTGTATCCGGTGATGTTCATCGACGCTATCCACGTCAAGATCCGCGACGGCCAGGTCGCCAACCGGCCGGTCTATGTCGCCATCGGCGTCACCACCGCAGATGAACGGGACATCCTGGGCTTGTGGGCCGGGGACGGCGGTGAAGGCGCCAAATACTGGCTTGCTGTCTTGACCGAGATCAAGAACCGTGGCACCGCCGATGTGTGCATCGTGGTCTGTGACGGACTCAAAGGCTTACCCGAGTCGATCAACACTGTCTGGCCCGCTGCTGTGATCCAGACCTGCGTTATCCATTTGATCCGCAATACCTTTCGCTACGCATCCCGCAAATACTGGGACGAGATGGCCCGCGATCTGCGGCCGGTCTACACCGCAGCGACCGAGGCCGCGGCCAAAGAACGCTTCGTCGAGTTCAGCGGCAAATGGGGCCAACGCTATCCGGCGATCATGCGACTCTGGGAGAACGCCTGGAGCGAGTTCGTGCCGTTCCTGGACTACGACACCGAGATCCGGCGAGTCATCTGCTCCACGAACGCTATCGAATCGGTCAACGCCCGCTACCGCCGGGCAATCCGCGCCCGCGGTCATTTCCCCACCGAGCAAGCAGCTCTCAAGTGCCTGTATCTGGTCACCCGATCACTAGACCCCACCGGCAAAGGTAGGGCACGATGGGCCATGCGGCGGAAACCAGCTTTGAACGCATTCGCTATCGCGTTCGAAGGCCGGATTACCCCGGCAGCGAATAACTAACCATGCCAAGCAGATCCACCGTTAATCTGACAGACCCCTGCTGTCGAATCGGTGGTGCTGTGAGGGTCAAGTAGCGTGGAATCCAAGGTCACTGGATGGGCGGGCTGTTCGAGGGCCTTGGCTAAGGCTGTAGGAAATGAAGTGCTTCGTGAGACAAAACCCGGTGCATTCGGCGTGAGACAAATGCAATAGCTGCAGGTCAGGGTAGTGGCCAAGTGCAGTTGAATTTGAGACCCTACATTCGGTTTGTAGGGGCGCACTTTCGGCTGCGTCCCGTCCCGGCATTTTTCGATGCGCGGACGCTGACTGGCCGCCACTGCTGATGGCGGGGCACTCCGATAGGTTGCCTACCGCCTCATGGACAAAGTTGGTCGGCATGCTTTATACGCGCGTAGTCAGCTTTCGCAACGTCTGATACTCGGCGTCGCGATACGGCCGCCCGTCCGGCTGTAGTAGATCACTGAACCACACGTCCGGGACCTTGGTGTAAGGCTTGTCCCAGGAATCCCACGGGAAGTAGGTCTGGGTCTTGCCCGCCACCAACCCCCAGCTGTACGCACCGACGTTGTGCCGCTTCGCAACTGGGAGCACGCCCTCGACTGTGCTGCCCTGGCCGCGGGCCAGGTACTCGGTGCACAGGATCGGTCGGCCCAGCGGGGCGAGTTCGTTGATGCGGGCCTCGAACTCGGTGGGGCCTGCATACGAGTGAAACGAGATGACATCGGAGTTGTCGAGTTGGAAACCGGCCATCTCACTACGGCTTCCGCGATCCCAGCTGCCCTGCCACACACCACTGGTCAGCGGCTGCACTGGATTGACCGAACGTGCCCAGCTGAATACCTGCGGAAGCAGCCCACTGACGGCGTCGATCTTGTCTTTGCGCTCCACATTGCGGTACTGCTTGGCCGGGTTGTCCGGCTCATTCCACAGGTCCCAGCCCAGGATCCGGTTGTCATTACGAAACTGGTTCATGACGCCCACCACGTAATCTCTCAGCACCCCGCGGTAGCTCGGGTCGTCGATGCGCTGCGCCCCTGGGCTCTGTACCCAGCCCGAGTTGTGCACGCCCGGCGTCGGCGCCCGCTGGGCTCCTAGCTGAGGATTCGGATCCCAGCACGAGTCGAAGAAGACGAAAAGTGGCTTGATGCCCTGGCGCGCGGCGATCCCGACGAACTGCGACAGCCGGTTTTGGAATCCGGCGCGATCCTGGGCCCACAGCAGATCGTGTAGGAACACCCGTACGGTGTTGAACCCCAATAGCCGGCACGCCCCCAACTCGCTGTCGATGCGTCGCGCGTCGTAGGTGCCCGGTGCGAACATCTCGAGCTGGTTGATCGCGTTCGAGGTGATGAAGTTGGTGCCGACCTGCCAACCCTGCGCCTGGTACCACGCATTGGCGCGTTCAACCGGCCATTGGCCTGGCGCGGCGGTCGCACGCGGGATTACCGAAAGAGGAGCCAGTATCTGGGGGAGAGTCGCTACTGCCAGCGCCAGCGGAATCTTTAGGGCCGTTCGACGGTGCACTTAGTGAACATAGTGGCGTACAGCAAGTACGCAGGCCCACGTATCGCATTGCAACCACTGAGGTTTCATATCGTTATCAACTTGAGGCGCCTGGGTTTGGAGGCTACTACATGGGCCAGTACCGACGCGGGCCGTCATGAAGCAGCGCGATAGATATTGCGTCGCGATTAGCTGGCTGATTGTGGTCGCTTTTGCACTGTCGTCACCGGGGGTGCGACAACCCTGACGAAATCACTAGGTGCCGGGACCGCCGCCGACGGTGCCGTTCATGTCGGCGGGGCCGCTGGGGACTCCACCCGCGGCACCGTTCACCCCGCGGGACCGTTGGAGGAACCGCCTGCGGAACCGCCGCCGGGACCACCGATGGGGGGGACGTTCGAGTTGGCGGAATTGCCAGCGGGACCGCTGGGTGAACCACCGATGGGGCCCGTCACGTCGGAACGGTCAGAGTTTCCGATGGAACCGGTCACGTCCGAACCCCCGGAAGAATCGCTGTCGGGATCGGCCACCTCGGAATTGCCGGGGAGTGCCATCACCGTGGAAAGCACGCCAGCGTGGCTGCCGTGATTGGTGGCGACGGCGCCGCCGAACAAAGCCACGACCCCGCACCCCACCAGCGCTCGTCCCAACATCCGGTGGCGGTTTGAAGGCTTACCCGTCATAGCCATAACCCTAGTTTTATTCTGTAAACAATTGCGAGCATCGTCGGGCATCCGAGGTTGGTTCATAGATGTCTCTTGCCGGCGCACGATCTGCAGGAGTGCAGTACGCGTTTTTCGCGGAAGATCGATCACACACCAAGGGAGAGAAGTAGATGCGCATCAAGAATCTGCATGTCACCGCGTTGCCCGTCGCAGTAGGCGTCATTGCCTCAGTTGCGGTGGGCTGCTCACACAAGACTGGTGACGCGCCTTCGCTCAGTTCTGCTAGCTCGGCCGCTTCGTCGGCGATCTCGTCCATTACCGCTTCGCCCTCCGAAAAGCCCAGCACCACACAGATTCCGGGTAAGAACGGCACGCCTTACACCGTGGAGGGACCGATCCTCGCCAAGTGGAACACCCTGAACGATGTTCAGAAGAAGGACCTGGGCGCACCGTATGACAATCAGAAGGAGACCCTGGATCGCAGCGGTGTCTATCAGCAGTTTGACGGCGGCGTGCTGATCTACCGCAATGGAAAGCCGGTCTATTTCGTGTGGGGCAAGATCCGAGACACCTGGAACGAAAACCAAGCCTCACAAGGCAAACTCGGCTATCCCACGGCCGATGAGGTGACCGAGTCCGACGGCTCGTTCAAGTCCACCTTCGAGCACGGAACGATCACTTTCAAAGTCGGCGATGCCGATGCGAAAGTCTCACTGACAAACTGAGCAACCAGTAGAAACGTCAGCACGGGCACGGGTCGTCGATGGCCCTCAAAACGCCGCGGACGACCCGTGCTGCTGACGACAGCGGAGTTGGCCATTCTAAAAACGAGACGCTTGTCTCGCTGCACGACATCATGAGAAAGGTTGGGACATGGGAATTACTGATGACGCCCAGAACAAGTTCGATGATCTTAAGGGCCGCGCTAAGGAAGCCGCCGGATCCGTCACCAACGACGACGATCTGAAAGCTGAAGGACAGGCCGAGCAGGGGATCGCCTCTGCCAAGCAGAAGATCGCTGATGCTGCCGATAAGGTCAAAGAGGGTGTTGAGGCCGTCAAGGACAAGCTAACCGGAAACGACTAGCCAAGCCGCGCTCAACAACCGGCGTCTGACGTGGGTCAGTACCGCCTGCGCCACAGGGCGGTCACCGACCGACGGACTGTACCAACGCCTTAATCCGTTGTGCAGCTGACGATTTCACTTCCATCGAACACAGTAGTGCTGCCGTACTGGAATGCCGGATCGTAGGGATAACGGGCAGTCGATGACGTGCACTTCATCGACTGCCCGTTGGCGTCGAGATGTGCCCCTTTGCTCGGATAGGAAGCGCCAGGCTGCTACCTACTCGGGGTCGCCGATGTCGCCGATGTCGCCGACGTGGCCGTGCAGGACGATGCGTCCGTCGGCCAGTTTGTAGGTCAGGTACACGATGGCGAGCTTGTTGGCCTCGACGGCATCGGCGACGACCTGTGAGCGCTGCAGGAGTTTGGTGCCGGTCTCTTCGACGTGGCGGGCCTCGAATTCATCGATGCGCGACAGTCCGTCCTTGCGGCCCCCCAGGATCGAGGGCATCACCCGCACCACCAGGTCCCGGATATACCCGCCCGGCACCTCGCCGCTATCCAGAGCGGCCACCGTGGCCCCCACCGCGCCACAGGAGTCATGACCCAGGATCGCGATCAACGGCACACCCAACACCGCCACCGCATACTCAATCGAACCCAACACCGCCGAGTCGATCACCTGACCGGCGGTGCGCACGATGAACATATCGCCCAGGCCCTGATCGAAAATGATCTCCGCGGCCACCCGACTATCCGAACACCCGAACAACAACACATCAGGGCTCTGACCATTAGCCAGCTCAGTACGACGCGCGATGCTCTGACTCGGATGCTGCGGCAAACCACCAACAAAACGCTCGTTGCCCTCTTTGAGTGCCTTCCAGGCGGACTTCGGATCAGCTGTCATATGCGCATTGTGCATTACGGGGGTATCGTATGCAGCGCATGTGAGCGTGGACACATTCTTCATGAACAAGCAGCCGCCCAGTTGTGCTGATGTGTTGCCTTGCATATCGATTCGCGGCCCAGACCGAGCGGCCAAACTCTCCTGAACCCATCTGTGGTTCACGGTGCCGATCCGGCTTGTCGAAGTCGCACTGACCACCGCCCGCAGACCTTCTCTAAACGGTGGCAAATTCATTGCCTGAACAATCAGTATTGCTTGGGGTGGAGTGTCCGAAACCGGGCGGTGAAGAGAGTCCTCGGCGCCTCACAGAACCGAAGAATGCGTCTACGTAGCAAACAATGGACCACTCTTCGTGACCTGTATGCCGCGCGCCCCCGCCCTCAGCGACGTCCCGGTCCCGATTCATTCGTTGAACGCGTCGAGTCAAAGCCGTCACCCGATGCAGGTCCGTGACGATGCTCATCTGAGGCCCCGTCATGTAGTGGAGATCACTGGCTTTCACGAGATAGCGTGGCACTTTTGCGCAATTTCTCTTGATACGGTTGCCCGATGGCATGGGACGCGCATTCCCAGGTAAATTCTGGTACGGTTGTCCCCATCCGCCCAATGGTGGCAGGGGTGTCTCCTCGCCTTCGCACACTCATTCAAGCCGGCGCGGCAGTCTTTATGGCAATGGGGGTGTCCGCCTGCGACCCGCCGACACTGGAGAGTCTTGACCTGCCGGCGCCGAGCATCGGTTCCGACGCGTATGCGGTGACCGCAAAGTTTGCCAATGCCCTGAATCTGCCGGATCTGGCAAAGGTCCGCCTCAAGGGCGCCGATATCGGCGAGGTCGAATCCATCGAGGCCATCGACGATGTGGCCGTCGTCAAACTTCGGATACTCAGGGGTGTGCGTCTGCCGGTCGGGTCTACCGCCCAGCTGCGCAGTGCCACCCCGTTGGGTGACGTGTTCGTAGCCCTCGAACCCCCCATTCAGCCATCCGCGGAACTCCTCAAGGACGGCGACGTTCTCGATTTACAAACCACGTCGTCGGCGGCCTCCGTGGAGGGTGTGCTCAGTTCAGCCGCGGTATTGGTCAACGGTGGTGTGGTCCGCAACTTGACCCATCTGGTCAACGGGCTCGGCAAGGCTTCGGCAGACAATGGCCAGACCCTGGGGGACATTGTGGGGCAATCGAATCAGCTGCTGGACACCCTCAATAAGCGTTCGGCACAGATTCAAAACTCATTGGACAAGACGTCCCAACTGGCCGCCTCGATTTCGTCGCGAGAGAAGACGATCAATGATCTGCTTGCGGCATCGGGCCCGGGCGTGCAAGCGATCGACGCTAACCAGATCGGCGACCTGGCCAACAAGAGCGGGCAGATCAGCGACCAACTTGCGAAATTCCCATCGATCCAGGGCACCGACGGCCGCAGCACACTGGCCGACCTCAACTCGATTTCGCGCGGCTTCAACGACATCGCGGTGAGTCCCGACACCAGCCTGGTCGCACTCAACCGGCTGATACCAATGCTCATTAAGGCGAACGCCGGTAGTGCGCAGGCGCATGACGTCAACATCGCCAAGCTCGCATTGGGCAACATGGACGACGCGGGCTACAAGGGCTCCAGCGATTACCATGGACCCAAGCAGGCCGACTGGGCGTACTTTGTCGGTAGCTTCAAGTACACCCTGTACCGGCTTCAGGAGCGCATCGTTGGGCAAGGCCCGAACCCTCTAGCCCCCCAAGATAGTTCGGTACCGCCAGGGCGGTGAGCCATGAGAGCCTACGTGTTGTGGGCCAGTACTCTCCCGATATTCTCGCCGCCGGGCTCGACGTAATTTTCTGCGGAATCAATCCTGCCGCCACCGCGGTGGCCGACGGACACAACTTCTCGAATCGGAGCAACCGTTTCTGGGAAGTGCTCTACCGGGCCGGCTTCACGGACATTCGCCTGCGCCCGGAGGACGAGCGTCAACTGCTGACGTACGGGTGCGGAATCACCGCTGCTGTCAGCCGTGCAACACCGCGCGCCGACGATATTGCGGTTAGCGAATTCCGGGCGGCGCGGCCAGATTTCGAGGAGAAGATGCGTCGCTTAGAACCCCGTGCACTGGCATTTCTTGGAAAGCGGGCAGTGGTGTCCATGCTCGAATCCCCGCACATCGCATTCGGACCACAGCCATTTCGCGTCGCGGAGGTGACGACGTGGGTGCTGCCTAATCCCAGCGGCCTCAACCGGCGGTTCACGCTCGACGCACTCGTCGACGCCTACGCCGAGCTTCGCGTGTCTCTCACTGGTGGAAGTTCCACTGGCCGACATCCTGGGCCAGAGCATCGCTGACGTCGACCTCGAGCCCGCCCACCACCGGGCCGGGATTGGACACGGTACTCACGATGCGCTGGTAGAGAACCGCACCGGGGAACACCTGGCCGCGTGACCATGACCGGGTCTGCCAGGCCCACACGTGGCCGGGCGAGCGCGAATTGCCGATCACACCATCGGCGGCAGCCCACTGACACGGATTGACACCGCCGTAGATGCCGGTGCGCTGCACCCCGAGCACCGAGTTGATGCCCTTAAACCATTGCAGTGCAACGTTGTTCCAGGTATCGCGGTTGATGTCGTCGTCGACGGAGAAGAAGACCGGCGCGCTCTGGCCGCCGCCGGCCGCGGTGTGCAGCTGCCAGGCGGTGCGAGCGTCCTCGACGCCACCGGCGAATCCACGCGTGAAGTCCGATGGCGCTGTCCCGCCGGGCTTTCCGTATTGGAAATTGCTGACGATCACCAGCCCGGCCGCCGTGAGCGCCTGGGCATACGGCCGGGTGATCGGCTTGGCGCCCATGAACGAGCCGGGACGTGAGGTGGAGACGTAGTTGATCACTCCCGAGTGTCCGGCGGCCTTGATGTCCTCTGCCGGAATCTGGCGCATGGCGAAGTCGATCAATGTGGGCGCGGCGGCGGACGCCGTCGGTGTGCCGGCAGCGGCTGATGCCGCACCGAGCCCGGCCAGTGCGGACAGTGCTGTGGCGTAGCGCAGCGCGTCACGTCGGGTCACCGAGCGTGAAGGGCGCAGAGGGTCGTGGGTCCCCGACGAATCGTGCATCGCAGGAAGTTAACAATGTGACTGTTGTTAAAGATGTTGCCTCGCCGATACGTCCGATAACGTTCTGGCATCAGGGTGAAGAATCTCGTGATAGGCAGGGGCGCAGTGGTTCTCGGCTACAGGACCGGTTAATTGCTGTAGAGATGCAGAACCCGGGCTGCCGTGGTGGCGATATCGCCGCTCAGCCCCACAATGGGTGGTCCGCCGCGCTGATGGATAACGTTCGCCAAGACCACTACATACGTGTCGGATGCTGCATCAATCCACACCGTCACCCCGGTGAAGCCTGAGTGGCCGACGCTGCCGATGGGAAAGAGCATTCCACGCGGCTTGGACAGCTCCGTATCGATATCCCAGCCGAAACCGCGCAGGCTCTGTCCCGCTATCGCCGGATAGTGCGGTGCAAGTAGGGGATCGGTGGTGTTCGCACTCTTCTGGATGGCCTGGCGGCTGGCGTTGTTGGCCGCTTCGAGCTGTGCGGTGGTGTGGCCTGGCTGCTGCGGCGTCGTCATCAGTTCCAGGGTGGATCGCTTCAGCGGGAACAGGCTCGGTCTTCCGGCGAGCCGATCGAGAAGTGCCTGGGAGTATCGGCCGACGTCATCGGCCGTCGAGAACACACCCGCACTGCCGACCGCGCCGCCCATCCGGCGCGCGGTGGGGTCGTGCACGGTGCCGCGAAGCAGATTGTCGTAGTTGGGATTGATACCCGGGGCGTCCTCGTCGCGAGCTGTCGGTGCGATGCGTCTCAACAGATCGGTGTTCCAGGCGCCCACCGGGCAGGGAACGTTCGCGTCCGACAGTTTGCCGAAAGAAACTGCTGTACCGATGATTTGGTGCGGTCCACATGCCTTGGCCGGGGGTAGGTAACGCGTGTCGGACATGCCCAGCGGCGCAAAAACGCTGTCCTGCACGTAGACATCCAGAGACTCGCCGGTGACTTTCTCGATGAGCACACCGAGGATGATGAAGTTGATATCGGAGTAGTGGAATGTCTTACCGGGGTCCAATGCCAACGGGGCGGTGAGTGCCCGATGTACACCGCCTGCCTTGTCCGCCTCCGTCACTCCCCAAGGCCCCTGATGGCTCAGGTCGCCTCCGATGCCCGAGGTATGCGTCAGCAGCATGCGAAGCGTCACCTGTGCGCGTCGCGGGTCGTTGTCGGGGTTGAAATCCGGCAGGTATGTCTGCACGGGCTCGTCGATCCGAACCAGGCTCTTCTCGTACAGCTGAAGAAGGGCCACACTTGTCGCGAGCGGTTTGGTCAGCGAGGCCAGGTCGAAAATCGTGTCGTCGGACATCGGTTCGGCAGGTGCGGGCGACCCGTCCAATCCCGGTTCATCGGGGAGCTTGCGCCACCCGAAGGCCTGCCTGAACACGACCTTGCCGGCGTGCCCGATGTGCACCACCGCTCCAGGGAGCCGAGGCGCTGCAACCGCGTCGTTGACGAGTCGGGTGACGGGTGCGAAAGGACCTTGGGGCTCCACGCTCGGCGCCGTGATCGGATTCGTTGCGTGCCCGCATGCCGGCACCCCGGCCAGGACGACGAGGACTGTGGCGATGGCGCAGACCCGAGCTCGCGACACCTTCACCAGATCAACGGTAGAGGCTCAGGTATGGGTGAGTGCATCCCGCACGGCTGATTGGGTGTGGGGCAGCCAGATTGCCTGGATAGGTGCCTGCGGTGGGTCGGTGATTTCGACGACGACCACCTGGCCCGCCAGGCATGGGCCGGTGGGGGCGGTGACGAAGGCGACGCCGTCGTTGTCGAGGACCGCGGTCACCGGCGGGGTCCCCTGAACACGGTTGATGGTGAACGCGGGTTCGAAGCCGGCGGACCGACAGGTGCTCAGGATGTAGTCCGTGTAGTTGGAGAATCCCGGAGGGGCCCACACGATGATCCGCTCATTCCGCAGATCGCGTAGAGCTACTGAATCACGTTCTGCCAGAGGGTGATCTCTGGGGACGGCGACACGCAGGGCGTGGTATCCGATCACGCGTGATGCGAGATTCTTGGGCGTTGATATTCCCCGGCGCAGCGCGATGTCGGCCGATCCGCAGATGATCGCGGGTTCGAGGGCGCTGGGGAACATCTGCAGTGCGGTGATCGATATGTCCGGCAGTGCGGATCGAACGGGAACGAGAAGCTGATGAACTTCTTCGGCGGTGATCGCCGGAGTGTGTGCGACCACGAACGGCCGGGGTACATCGGATGCGGTGTTCTGTACCTGGCGCACCAACGTCTGCGCGGCCGCCAGCAGTACGACGGATCCATCGCGCAGAACCTCCCCGGCCGGGGTCAACTCGATATGGCGGCCACTACGGTCGAACATCTTCGCGCCGAGCTGCTTTTCGAGGTTCGCCATCGACTGGCTGATGGCCTGTTGCGTCAGTCTGAGTTGCCCGGCCGCCCGGGAGAAGCTCGCGTACTCCGCCACGGAAAGGAATTGCTGGAGACGCCGGAGATCGATCGGATCGTCGCCTTTTTCCGTTGACCGAGAAGCCATGAATAGCACTATATGCCCAAGTAAAAGTTGTAGATCTTGAATAGTTTTATGTTTTCGCCTTGTACCGGGTGCCTCTAGCGTGGAGTCGTCAGGGCTTTACTGACGAATGAGTCGCGTAAATGAAAGGTGCCGCCCCATGCCAGACGAAGTGGACCAGCTTGTTAAGCAGCTTGCCGAAACGTTCGGACGCCCGATCCGCTCGCCGATTCTGCATTGGCCGGACGAATACGGTCTGGAGTACGAGTCGGTGACCTTCCCGTCGGAGGACGGTGTCCCGTTGGATGCCTGGTTCATTCCCTGTAAGGGCTCCAAGAAGATCGCGATCGCCAATCACCCGATATGGCACAACCGCTATGGGCTGCCCGCCCACCTGGAGCCGTGGAAGCAGATCGGTGGCGCCGGCGGTAACGACTTCGAGGTCAACTTCATGGCGGACTACAAGAACCTCCACGACGCCGGATACAACGTACTCACCTATGACATGCGCAACTTCGGACACAGCGGAATCGGCAACGGTGGCATCGGCAGCAACGGAATCTTCGAGTCCCGCGACGTCATCGGTTCAATTCAGTACGTACGTGCACGGCCCGATACCAAGGACATGACTGTTGTGCTGTTCAGCCGCTGCTGCGGCATGAACGCCACCTTCATCGCCCATGATCGGCGCCCGGAGGTGTTCGAGGGCATCCCGGCCATCGTGTCTCCGCAGCCGGTCTCGCTGCGCCCGTTCTATGAGCGCATCACCGAGATCCTGGGTATCACAGACCGTTTGGACGATATTGAGCGCGAGATCCAGCTGATCACCAGCTTCAAGCTCGACGACATGTCACCGATCCCTACGCCAAGAGCATGGACATTCCCACCTTCCTGGTCCAGGTTCGCAACGACGCGCTCACCCGGGAGAGCGACGTTCAGACGATCTTCGACAGCATGCCCGTCACCGACAAGAAGCTGTTCTGGATCGAGAACTCCATCAGAAGGTGGGACGGGTACAACTACTTCCCGAACAACCCTGAGCAGTTGATCGACTGGTTCGACACCCACACCTCCTAACGGGTACGGGGGCCACCTCGACGGGGGGTGGCCCCCAGCCTGTCGGTGTGCCGACCCGATTCGGAGCTTCACCGCGTACCAGATCGAGGGACCCTTGCATGGCAATACGTTTCGATATCAAGACCGCCAATCATCACACGCGATGGCCGGACATTCTTGCCGTGTGGAAGGAAGCCGACAGCATCGAAATTTTCCATACTGCATGGCTTTTCGATCACTTCTATCCCATCGCCTCACCATCGGAACACGAGCCGGATCTGGATGGCCCATGCCTGGAAGGATGGACACTGTTGGCAGCCCTGGCGCGGGAGACGACTCGCCTGCGGATGGGAACATTGGTCACGGGCATCCACTACCGCCACCCGGCGGTGCTGGCGAATATGGCCGCGACGGTCGACATCATATCCGGCGGGCGGCTCGAGCTAGGTCTCGGAGCGGGCTGGAATGAAGACGAATCCAATGCTTACGGTATCGATCTCGGCTCGCTAAGTCAGCGTTTCGACCGGTTCGAAGAGGCCTGTGAGGTGATCGTCGGGCTGCTGTCGCAGCGTCTCACCGACTTTTCCGGGAAGTATTACACGATCACCGGCGCGTACTGCGAGCCCAAGGGACCCCAATGGTCTTATCCACCAATACTTATCGGTGGCAATGGAGAGAAACGTACGCTGCCCCTGGTAGCCCGGTTCGCTCAACACTGGAACTTCCCCAACGGCACCCCAGAGGAATTCGCACGTAAGCGCGACATCCTGCACGCTCGATGCGCCGATATCGGCCGTGATCCGTCAGAGATCGTCACCTCCGCACACATCTGGCTCAAATCGGGTTCGCGTGACGACATCTCACGTCTGGTAGAGGAGATCGCGGCGTTCCAGAGCGTGGGCCTTGAGGCCGCTGTTATCTACCTGCCCTTACCGCTGGATCCCCGGGTGCTCACACCGTTGGCGGTAGAACTCGGCGCGCTCGCCTAGTCGTCCACAGCAGTACCTCCAGAAATGTAACGAGAGAGGACAACAGATCATGGTGGATATTCCTGATTCAATCGAGACGGTGCAGCCGTACCGTCCGTCGGACCGGCCGCTCGCCGGGAAGGTGGCAGTGGTGACGGGGGCCTCGGCGAATATGGGTGCTGCGCTTGCCCGGACGCTTGCGTACGACGGCGCGCGGGTTGTTGTGCACTACCGCAGTGATTCCAAGAAGGACAAGGCCGCACAGGTGGTGCGGGAGATCCAGGACGCCGGCGGCGAAGCGGTCAGCTATCAGGCGGATCTGGTGGTCCCGGCAAACTGCGCCAAGCTTGTGGACTTCACATTCGAGACATTCGGCCGCTGGGACATCCTCGTCAAAACCGCCGGAATGATTGTGCGAAAGCCTTTGGCGGACATCACCGAGGACGAGTATGATGCCGTGTTCAACACCAACGCCAAGACGGTGTTCTTCATGATGCGCGAGGCTGCGCGCCGGATGGCCGATGACGGTCGGATCCTGAGCTTCATCACGGCAATGGTTGGCGCGCTGGCCCCGACATACAGCGCCTATGCCGGGTCGAAGGCTCCCGTCGAGCACTTCAGCAAGGCGTTGGCCAAGGAGGTGGGTGGTCGCGGGATCACCGTGAACTGCATTGCGCCGGGCCCGCTGCAGACGAGCTTCTTCTATCCCGCGGAGTCCGACGTGAACATCGCCTGGCTGCAGTCGATGAGTATCAATGGGCAGATCGGCCGGGGTGACGACATATTGCCGGTCGCCAGGCTATTGGTTCTTCCGGAGGGTCGCTGGACCACCGCCCAGACCATCTTTGTCAACGGCGGCATTCTCTCCACCATCAACTAGTGCCCGCAAGGAGGCTGTTATGCCATCTCCGACGAAAGATCTAGGCCTTGTCACCGATCCCGCGGTACGGGATGCGATCGCCGCCTGGCAGAGTAAAGATAGCGAGCACTGGCTTGCCGCGTTCATAGCGGCGCCCGGGCTCACCGATGATGGCGCGATACGTGATTTCAGTGCGTTCAGCGCAGAGATCGGTCACGAGTACTTCACGCGGATCGAGCGGGTCAGCCCGGACGGACACACCGTCATCGGGCAGTTTCATAGCGAGACATGGGGAGATTTCCGGACGTTCTTCCGATTCGTTTCCGGTGGGCCAGAAGGAAAATTCACAAAGCTGGAGATCGGCCAAGCCTGACCCGCCTACCGTTCGAACGCGGGATTCAGGTGTTGTCGCGATAGGCACGGGGGGGTCGTGCCGACGTGATTCTCGAATATGGCGGTGAAGTGGTTGGAGTTTGAAAGTCCAATGGCAGAGCCGATGTCAGCGATTGACAGTGCACTGTGGGTCAGCAGTCGTTTTGCCTTGGAAATGCGCCGGTTCAGGAAGAACTGATACGGCGTGGTCTGGAACGTCGCGGAGAATGCTCTGGTGAACTCGCGCACGGTCATGCCGCAGCAGCCGGCGAGCTGAGCCAGCCCGATGAGATGATCGGGGCTGGTGTCCAGGTATTCGATCAGTGCGGCTTGGGTGGCTCTGTCCAGGCCGCGATAGAACGGTGGTTGCGCCGCGCCATCGCCGGTGTGTCTGTCGGCAAGATGGAGCAGTAGCGATTCGGTCAGCGATTCCATCAGCAAGAGCGCGAAGACATCGTCCCGGTTCTTCACTTCGTTGATCCGTTCGACGAGGTGATGTGTGAGTGAATCACGTTGCCCGATAGCAGGTTTGACAGTGCCACGGGTGATGGCCCTGGTGGGGATGGAGAGTTGGCAGTACTGGACGGTGTCGCCCTGTGCCAGTGCGGCGTATTGGTGTTCGGCGGGAATGACCCACACATCACCGATGTTCGGCAGCGCGCGACCCGACGGCCCGTGCTCGATTTCGAATTCCATGGTGCGCATGCGGCCATAGCGATGAATCACGATGACGTGATGGGATTCGCGCCACGACCAATCCGTGGGCGCGGCAATGTTTTCGGTGACAAGGGCCAGCTCGACGTCGCCCGCGGCAATCGTGGTGGACGAGGTCAGCCGACGGGCACTCGTGGTCCGCTCGGCGTATCGGGGCGTGTCAAGCATGGGTGTGACTCCGTCCGCGTGTCAGGAGTCCAGCGTATCCATGCAGATGGCCAGCTGCAGCTCACGGGTGCCCTGTCGTTGCGTGGGCTAAGTTCACCGCGAAGCCATCAATCGCGCGACGCCACGCATCACTGTGCGACGCGCCAGGTCCCGTGCGTTGTCCGCGAGTGACCGCGTCGGGGGAGCAGGCGCCGTGCCGAGGTGGGGAAAGAGCGTCAGGGCATTGGCATGATCGATCGCGGCGCGAGCCGAGTCGTCCAGCGGGTAGTTCTCCAGGCCGGCGGCGAACAGCTGTGAGGCTGCGAGCGGCGCGAACGGCCAGTCCGACCCGAACAGGACGTGACCGGGTTCGGCGAATGCCAGTAACGAGGGCAGTGCAGCGGGGCTGGAGGACAGTGCGGTATCGAAGTAGAAGCTTGCGAAGTCATCCAGATTGTCCGCAGGGCTGGCTCCCGTGTCGCTGGTGATGGCGACGGCCATGCGGTGGCTGGCGTATGGCACGAAGCCACCCGCGTGACTGAGGATGAATTTGATGTGCGGGTATTTGCGGCGGATTCCGTTGCGAACCAAAAGGTATGCGGCACGGGTGGTATCGAGAAGGAAGTCGGCGGCAAAGGGCAGCACCCCGGTTACGGCCGGTCCGGGCAGATCGGCGGGATGGATGAAGACCGCCGCTGAGCGGGCGTCCAGAGCGGCGAACAGATCGTCCTGTCCGTCCTGGCCGAGGTAGACGCCGTCGTTGTTGGCCAGCAGGACCACGCCATCTGCACGCAAGACATCCAGTGCCCGAACGGTTTCCGCGACGGACGCATCGATATGGGGCATCGGGACGGTAGCGAAAAAGCCGAACCGCTCCGGTTGGCCGTCGACGACGGACGCGGTGTAGTCGTTGAGGTCGCGGGCCAGTGCCGCGGCATCGGGGGCGGACGACATGAAGGTAGTGCCCGGTGTCGATACCGACAGGATTGCGGTGGCGATGTCCAGGGCATTCATGGTTTCCAGGGATGCCTCCGGGCTCCAGTCCGGTAGTGCCCTTCCTCCGGCCTCATCGATTCCGGCGGTTTGTAAGGCCTTGCGATACAGGGCCGGGATGCAGTGGTGGTGGGTGTCGATGCGTGCCATGAGTGTCCGCCTCAGCTGTCGGTTTCAGGGTGCAGCAATGATTGTGCCCCGATCTCGTGCCCAGCGGCCCTAGCGCGTGAGCACCTACAGTGGTTGTTCGAAGAACATCGAGAGGACCGTATGTCTACGGAAACGCCTGCTACACGCCTTGAGGCGGATGTTCGGGTTGTGCAGCCGCGCGCTTTCCTGCCGGTCTTTCTGCTGGCCTACTTCGCCTCTGCAATCGCGCTGCTTGCCGCCGGGGCGGTGAGCATCCCGCTGCGGCTGGCCGAGCTGGACCCGGTGCACAAGACGCAGGTGCTGTCGCTGACGATGGCTCTCGGGGGCATTGCGATCATCGTGGTGACGCCTCCGTTGGGTCATCTCAGTGACACCTCGATCTCGAGGTTCGGTATTCGTAGGCCGTTCCTCGTGGGTGGCACGCTTGTCGGTGCGGTGGGTCTGACGACACTGGCCACGGCACCGACGGTCGGTGGAGTGGTCGCGGGTTGGTGCATCACCCAGATCGGCTTCGCCGCGACTCTCGTGGTCTTCAACGCGCTGTTGGCAGATCAGATATCGGTCGCAATCCGGGCACGTGTGGCGGCGGTGTTCGGCATCTCGACCAGCCTTGCACCCGTGGTCGGGAGTGTGTTTATCAACGTCCTACCGAACGACCCACGGTGGTGGTTCGGCCTCCCGGCGGTACTGGCGCTGATGTTCAACGGCGCCGCCGTACTCGTTCTGCGTGACATCGTCCGTACGCAGCGGGCCCCTCGAAGCTGGCAAGCCATCCTCTCCAGCTATTGGATAAATCCGAGGAAACACCAGGATTTCGCGTGGGCATGGATCTGCCGCCTTTTCGTCACGATGTCGGTGCTGCTGGTGACGGTCTACATGCTGTACATCGTGGCGGGCACCCTGGGGTTGTCGGAGCATGAGGCAGCCGCCAGGTACGGCAGCATCATCGGTGCCTTCCTGATCACCAATACGATCACCGCAGCGATATCGGCGTGGTGGTCAGATCGCACCGGGCGGCGCAAGGGCATCGTCTGGACCTCATGCCTGATCACCGCGGTCGGCTTGGTGATCTTGCTGTTGTTCAAAGACTTTCATTCCCTGCTGCTCGGCGCGGCTGTGATCGGAGCAGGGCAGGGCGCCTACGCCGCAGTGGATTTGGCGCTGATGACGGAGGTGCTCCCCGAGACGGAGTCGTCGGGGAAGGACCTTGGCGTGGTGGCCATGGCGTACCTGTTGCCGCAGTTGCTTGTGCCCCTGTTGGCAACAGCGCTATTCGGGCTACATCACACCCAAGGGGACTTCAGCATCCTGTATCTGGCGTCCATGGTGCTGTCGGTCCTCGGTGCGCTGGCAGTGCTTCCGATCAAATCCGTACGGTAGGCGGACCTACGTGATCGACGCGATGGTGGTGTCCGCTGCTGTCGGGGAGAACAAATCGATCGCCGGTAGCAATGCGCGCAGCACGGCGGCGTTGACCTCCACCGGCTGGTGAGTCACTGCGCGCGTGATCCAGCGGCCGGCTTCCTGTGCGGATAGCGCTACGGCCGCCTCGTATTCCGCTGTGGGCGCGATCATTTCGGTGCGCACCAGCGGGAAGTACACATTGGTCGCGCGCACACCGGGGTGTGGCTGTTCGGCGTTGAGGGTGCGGCCGAAGATCGCCAGTGCGCTCTTGGACGCCGCGTAGGCGGAGAAGCGCGGAAAAGTGTTGGCGTGGAGGGCCCATGTGCAGACATTGACGATTTGGCCGCGTCCACGCTCGATCATTCCGGGCAATAGACCCAGGGTCAGCTGCACGGGCGCAAAGTAGTTCAGCGCCATGGTCCGCTGGTAGTCGTGCAGCCGGTCGGTCGCGTCGATGATGCGACGGCGGATCGAACGGCCGGCGTTGTTCACCAACACATCCACGTGCTGATCGGTGAGGTCCTCCAGCAGCCGGGCGATCTCGGCCTCGTCGTTCAGATCGCAGGTGCGCCACTCGCAACCGGTCTCATCCGCGAGAGCCTTCAGCTCATCCGCGCGCCGGGCCACACCGATCACGCGGGCTCCCCGGGCGCGTAGTTGGATGACGGCCTGTCGGCCGATTCCGGCAGACGCACCCGTAACCACCACTGTCAGTTGGCTGACGTCACGTCCCGGTCCTGCCAGTAGGGAATCGAGTGGTGCGGGCAGCAGGGTGCGGCGCTGAGCAAGGTTTTGGACAGTACGGCGTACGGACACGGGAATCCCCTTTACATCGGGTGGCCACTTCCTACTGATATGACCACACGGTCATATTAACGGCTCTGCGCGTGCAGCCTGGACTCGGGCGGTACGCATTGATGCCGCCCGACGGTGTGTGTACAGTGATCGAAAAGTGAGCAGTGATCACTAACTGGAGGCGTCGATGGCGATACTGAGTGATGAGGCGCGAGCGCTCCGAGGGCGCATCATGACGAAGGTGCTGACCGACGGAACCGTGCCGACGGTTGCGCAACTACGCAGCGAGTTCTCGCTGTCGGACGGGGAGCTCGCTCTGCTCCTGCGTGACCTGGAGGGCGCGATCTGTGTGGCCCGCCAGGACCGGGAGCATGCGGACAGCGAGATGTTCCAGGGTGAAGTGCTCACTGCGCCGCAGCCGCCACTGGGCGAGCTGGTCTACGCGCGCCCGTTCGCGACCTTCAAGAACCACTACGCGGTTACCGTTGAAGGCCAGCAGAAGTGGTTCGCCGAATGTGCTGTCGAGGCATGCGCGATATCAGGACAGTTCCCCGGCGCGGAGGTGATCGTGGACTCGGTGTGCCGGCACACCAAGCAGCCGGTACGCCTCGTCGGGCGGGATGGCCTGCTGGTGGACTACTCACCCCAGACGCTGCGGGTACACCTCGGGTATCCGGTTCGTGAGATGCCTCATCGGGTCGTCGGCTGGTGCGATTTCAACAGTTTCTTCGCATCGGAAGACGCCGTGAATCAGTGGAGGACAGAACATCCCGAGATCGCCGGAATCACTCGGTCGCCCGTCGAGATGGCGCGCCTGATTTCCGGTTCGATCGCGCAGGGGCGGCACGACTACTCCTACCAACCCAACCTGCCGCTGCTGACGATGGCACGACAGATGCGGCAGATGGGCCTCACCCGCACCACGCGGCTCGGGTTCCGCGTGCCCGATTCATTTTGGCTGCCGACACCGAAGATGCTGTCCAGCTGGCGAAAGAACGGTCTGGGCAGCTTCATCCGGCTGCGATTCCACTGAATACGCCGAGGAACACCGAGCCAAGGGAGCTGAAGATGTCTCGAGCCGATGTGTACGCGATGGTTCAACAGGAGAAGCGCGACCTCGCCGCGCTGCTGCGCACGCTCACTCCGCAGGAATGGGATGCGCCGTCACTGTGCGCTGGGTGGAGGGTGCGTGATGTGGTGGCCCACGTGCTGTATGACGGAACTTCGTTACCCAGGTACGTCTACGAGGTCGTTCGGGTGGGCGGATCGGCCGATAAGTTGAACCAGCTCTATATCGACCGAGCAGAAGGATGGTCGACGGACACGCTCCTTGCGGCCTTCGAATCCACCATCGACAGAAGCTATTCGGCGAAGCTTCAGCCGAAGCTGGTTCTCGCTGACCTGCTCATTCATCACCAGGACATCCGGCGCCCGCTGAATCGGCTCCGGAAGGTGCCCGCCGGCACTCTGCGAACCGTGTTGGAGAACCCCGACCCGTTCATTCACTCGAAACGCAGACTCAAGGGTTTGCGTTGGACGGCAACCGATGTGGACTGGGCCTACGGTGACGGGCCGGAGATTCGAGGCCCAGGAGAGGCAATCGTGATGGCAGTCGGTGCCCGACCCAGCGCGCTGTCCGAGCTCACCGGGCCGGGTGTGGATGTACTTCGCCCCAGACTCGGCAACAGCTGAGCACGCGGGCATTCATAGACTGGCCACGTGCCCACCCCGACGAATGCTGCGGATGTCCCCGCCACGAGGCGGGCCAGACAACGCGCGCAGACAACGGATGAGATCAAGTCTCACGCCAGAAAGCAGCTCGCCGACGGCGGCACCGGTGCCCTGTCTTTACGGGCGATTTCCCGAGAGATGGGCATGGCACCCGCGGCATTGTTCCGCTACTTCGATACGCAGGCAGCGCTGATTACCGCGTTGTGCGTTGACGCCAATGTCGCCCTTGCCGAAGCAATGAACGAGGGGCAAGAAGCTGCGGACCAGGACAGTGCGACGGAGCGGGTACGCGCCGCGTTCGTCGCCGCTCGTCGCTGGGCATTGGCGAATCCGGGAGATTTCGCATTGCTCAGCGGTACGCCCATACCGGGATATCGTGCGCAACCGTCCGAGACCGGTCCTGCCGCTGTGCGAGTCATGGTGTCCTTTATGGGTGCGTACCTCAACGCCGTCGCGGCCGGTGACGCGCTACCGCAACGCACCTCCTTCCGCTCATTGGCTCCGGGGCCACTTCTTGCCGCGCTGCTGGGAGCGAGTTCGGACACCCCGATTGACACGGCGATCATCGGGATCGGCATCTCGGCGTGGACGTCGATCACCGGGTACCTCGCCGGTGAGATCTTCGGGAGTCTTCGGGATCTCGTGATGGACAGCGATGCGCTATACGAAGATCACCTGGACACCGTCATGCGCGGAATGGGTTTCGCCATCACCTAGGGGCGGCCGAAGGCGCGGGCGAGCCTGCGAAGCCTGGGTGGTGGGTCGGCGGCAAGGGCCTCGATCTGTTGGCGGCCCTTATCTGCCGCGCTCGCCAGTTCGGTACTGTGCTCCGAGATACGTTCCGCGAGTTCACTTCCCCGCCACGACGCGATGTCCGCGAGTTGGCTGCCCCGTCGTTGTGCCGCCTCGGCGATCTCTGCACCCCGTTCGCGGGCGTGTTCGGCAATCACCGGAACCTTCTCGCGCGCCGCTTCTCCCAGCTCTACCGTCTTGGCGCGGAGCGACTGCGACGTGTCTTCGGCTCCGGGGAGCGCTGAGGTAACCACAGCGACGGCGTCGCTAGCTGCTCTGCGCGCGCGCCACGATAAGCCGGGCCGTCCCTCAGTGTCGATGCCGGCGATGATCAGACCGCCCAAGATGGAGACGTTCTTCCAGAAGTCGGTCTTCTGCTGCAATTTGAGGGCAGGATCGGTCTCGCGCCAGAACGCCTTGCTGCCCAGGGTCACCGGTACCAGGGTGCCCGCCAGTACCCATGCCGATATCCGGGGGAACCGTCCACTGGCCAAGGCCACACCAGCGGCAAGTTGTGCTGCCCCGTGTATTTGGACGTAGGTCTTCGGGTCCCGCGGCAGGTATCGGGTAGTCGAGCTGGGCGCGTTCTCCAAAAGATCGTTGACCAGAGGTTCGGCAACGGCGGCCGATGCCTCCGGATGGCGGAGGCCATCGGCGCCGCAGCGATGAATATGGACCCGAGCATGGGACGGGCGATGCGGCGTACCAACACTCAGAACCACACCTTCCGACCCGCGACGGGCCTGCCCACCGCTCCTAAGATCCACAGGACCGCGCCGGCTAGCACCAGGATTATCCCCACCGTCTGGAGAATCGGGACGGCCAAGACGTATCCGAGTACTGCCAGCAGAACACCCAAGATAATCATGATGCTGCTCTCCTTGCTCAAGGTTCGTAGCGGCCACTTCGGCCTCACGACCTGGATATACCCACTCGACGTGATTCCGAAACACGAACAATGAGCAGATGTTTCGAACGGCGGGTATGGGCGGCAGTTGGCGCCCAGATCAGCGGGTTTCGCCGTCGTCTTCCGCGGTGCTCCACGTTCCCGGGAGCATGGGGGTAACCCGGCTTTCGGGGGAGTCTCCGGCGAGGGTGGTGAGTCCGGCGGCCTCGGCGGGTGCCGATGTGGTGCGCACACCGGCGAAGCCGAGCCTCCCCGCGCCTGTACGTGAGGCGCTCACCGTCACCGGATCGTCGGTGGCGGTGTCGACGGGGATGTCGTTGTCCAGGGTGGCGTACTCGTGACGGTACCCACGGTCCTCTGCGGTTCCGCGACGGCGCCTGCGGCTCTTGGACTTTCCAGGGTTGCAGGCCAATGCCGCCGCAGCCGCCACGGCACTACTCGGGGCGTGCGCCGGGGCGCCGGCACTCTGGCCCATGGTTGGGCCGAACCCGAATCCGGGTCCGTCCCCCCGGACGGCGTATCCGAGTCCTTCTGCGCCCGCGGGTGGTGGAGTGGTGGGAGCCGGGGCAGAGGTAGGGGTGACCGTGGAGGTGGATGATGGGGGAGGCGCGGCCGAGCTCGCTGTGGTCACCGTGCCACCACTCATCGCGACAGCATTCGGCTGGTCGGCACGTGGATGGACGACCTCCGCGGCTAGGTCTGCGGGCGGCGCCGCCGGCATCTGGGACAGGCTGCCCAAGGTGATGGCGAGCGGCAGCGAGATACCCGCCGCGGGGCCCAAGATAGCGGCGTAGATCGGCGTTCCCATCACGCCGAACGTTGCGGCATAGGCGAATACGAAGAACAGTGGCTGCCAGGTCACCAGGGCGGCGGCCGGATTCGTGGAGAAATCGATGATGATCTGGATGATGGTGCCGACCGGGTCGGTAATCAGTCCCTTCAACGCGCGGTACATGCCCAGGAAGTGTTGGGAGTTCGCCAGCAGCATCTCAATGGGATCGTTCGGATCGGGCACGAGGGGCGGCGGCTTGGTGGCGTCCTGGGCCGCGGCCCGCGCGGTGCGACTACTTTCTGGCGAGAGCACTACCGGTGACGGGAGGGTCGGCGGTGCCGTTGTCACCGAGGTTTCGGAGACGGCCTGATAGGTGCTCATCACCGTCGCGGCCTGTATCCACATCCGGATGTAGTCAGCCTCATTGAGGGCGATCGGAATGGTGTTGATACCAAAGAAATTGGTGGCGGTAAGCGCCCCGTGTGCCGCGTGATTAGCGGCGAGCTCGGCAAGGGTGGGCATGGTGGCCAGCGCCTCGGAATAGGCGGTGGCCGCCGTCTCGGTCTGGGCGGCCACTCCGGCGCTGACGGTACTGGTCTGCTGCAACCAGCTGAGGTACGGCACGTGCGCCGCCTGGTACTGATCGGCGCTGGGCCCGTTCCACGGACCGCTGTGCACCGTACCCAACGTTGTGGTGAGTTCGGTTGCCGCTGCGGAGTATTCAGTGCTCAACGAACGCCAGGCGTATGCCGCTGCGAGTAGGGATCCCGGGCCGGGGCCGCTGCTGAGCAGGGCCGAATGCACTTCGGGAGGTGCCGCCATCCACACCGGAGCCGTCATGACCTGTCGCCCGCGCTGTCAACCGGACCGACTGTGGGGGAATCAGTTTCACAACGCATCATCTGACCGATTTCCAAGGCCACACGCGGGCAGCCTGGCGTCTCCTCTCCAGTGCTGCTGACCGCCTGTGAGATCGGGCCAGCCAAGGAAGGTTAGCGTAACCTTCCTTTGAAGTGGGGGCGTCCCTCCGTGGCAAATCTGGTTCGGCTGTGGTGCCGGTTCGCTATCGGCTCAGGTCCCACTGGCCGAAATCGGTTGCCAGCACGTCGTCTACGTCCACGTGTACGTCACCGATCAGTGGACCGGGGCTCGACTCCGTGTTCACTGCGGTCTGGTACAGCACGGCCGCCGGCTCACGTGCCCCACCGGACCACGCTCGCGTCTGCCAGGCCCAGCGGTAACCGCCGGTCGTGGAATGCCCGATGACACCGTCTCCAATCGCCCATCCGCACGCCCGGGCGTGACCATAAATACCCGTACGGCGAACTCCGAGCACCGAATTGATACCTCGGAACCATTGGACTGCGAGTGTTTTCCAGGTGTTTTGGTCAATGTCCTCATCGACGCTGAAGAAGATCGGTGCGGAATCGGGCCCGTCTGCGGCCCCATGCAGTCGCAGGGCGGTCTGTGCGTCGGCAACGCCGCCGTCGTAGCCGCGGGTGAAGTCGGACGGGGTGGGCCATCCGGGCTTGCCGTATTGGTAGCAGCTGACGATGTGCAGTCCGGCGGCACGTAACCCGGCGGTGTAGTCGCGGGTGACGGGTTTGAAGTCAAAGGTGGCTCCCGGCCGCAACTCGGATACATAGACGAGCGCACCCGCGTAGCCGGCGGACTTGATCTGTTTGGGGGTCACCAGCCGCTCGGTGAAGTCGATCAGTCTCAATCCGTCGGCAGAGGCACTCGGTGCAAGGGCCATCGGAAGACTCGCGAGGATCGGCGCGGCCAAGGTGTATCGAAGGGCGTCGCGTCTCGAAACCGGCCGGTGCATGGCGCGATGGTATCGGTCCGATACCTACGCGCGGGTTCTCTTGCGTCATGGTGATGCGACGATGAAGCCATGACGGCAACGCTTGTCGCGAAGAATGTGGCCGGCGGATTCGCTCATCGCACCCTTTTCGAGGGGCTTGACGTGACTGTTGCGCCGGGGGATGTGATCGGAGTGGTGGGCGCAAACGGTGCCGGCAAGAGCACACTTCTGCGAATCCTCGCCGGGGATTTAGAACCACTCGAAGGTGTGGTCAGTGTTGCACCGGCCGACGCGTTCATCGGCTGGTTACCGCAGGAGCATGAGCGCGTGCCCGGGGAAACCGTCGCGGCCTACATCGCCCGCCGTACGGGGTGCACAGATGCCACCCAGACCATGGAGGCCGCTGCCGCATCGCTGGCCGACCCTGGGCAGGGCCTGCCGGAGGCCGATCTGGCCGAGGTCTACTCCGCGGCGTTTGATCGCTGGCTTGCCTCTGGTGCGGCGGACCTTGACGAGCGGCTGCCCGCGGCGTTGGCCGACCTGGGCCTCGGTCCGGATGCGGTGCGCCCGGAGTCGACCTTGATGACGTCCTTGTCGGGCGGCCAGGCGGCACGTGTTGGATTGGCGGCCCTGGTGCTCTCGCGCTTCGACATCGTTTTGCTCGATGAGCCGACAAACGATCTCGACCTGGACGGACTGGCTCGGCTGGAGGACTTTGTCCGCGATCTTCGCGGTGGTGTGGTGTTGGTGAGCCACGACCGCGAGTTTCTGGCCCGCAGCGTCACCCACGTCCTCGAACTGGACCTTGCCCAGAACACCACCACCGTGTTCGGTGGCGGTTACGAAAGCTATCTGGAAGAGCGTGAGGTTGGCAGGCGCCACCGGCGCGAACAGTACGACGAGTTCGCCGAGAAAAAGGCCGACCTGGTGGCGCGCGCACGCACTCAGCGGGAATGGTCGAGCCAGGGTGTGCGCAACGCGATGCGCAAGGCTCCCGACAACGACAAGATCCGGCGCCGGGCGGCCTCCGAATCCAGCGAGAAGCAGGCGCAGAAGGTTCGCCAGATGGAGAGCCGAATCGCCCGTCTGGAAGAGGTGGCCGAGCCCCGCAAGGAATGGGTGCTCGAGTTCACCATCGGCGCCGCACCCCGGTCGAGTTCGGTCGTTGCGACTCTGGCCAATGCTGTTGTGCGGCAAGGCGATTTTGTTCTCGGCCCGGTCTCCCTTCAGGTCGATGCCGGTGAACGGATCGGCATCACGGGGCCCAATGGGGCAGGAAAGTCCACGCTGCTGCGGCTGCTGTTGGGGCGTCTGCAGCCCGATGAGGGCCGCGCGAGCCTGGGGGCAAATGTCTCGATCGGCGAGATCGACCAGGCGCGTGGCGATTTCACCGGCTCGGACCGGCTCGTGGATCGCTTCGAGCAGCGGTTGCCGTCATGGCCGACAGCCGATGTACGCACCCTGCTCGCCAAGTTCGGGCTGCGTGCCGACCATGTGGAGCGCCCGGTTGACGAGCTCTCACCCGGTGAGCGCACCCGTGCCGGCCTTGCACTGTTGCAGGCATGCGGCACGAATGTGTTGGTTCTGGATGAGCCGACCAACCACCTCGACCTCGCCGCCATCGAGCAGCTCGAGCAGGCGCTCGAGGCCTATGACGGTGCGCTGCTGCTCGTGACACATGATCGCCGGATGTTGCAGAACGTTCGGCTGGATCGCTCATGGAGGCTCGACGACGGACGCGTGGCAGAGCTCTAACCATAGTTAGCTGGCGCTGTAATTCGATCATCGGTGTCTTGCAGGGCGTTCACGCGACAAACTGGGCACAATCCACACAGTGTGGCGACCCTGTGTTACCAGTGTCTAATTAGCTGAAAGGTATTGTCGCCGTTATCGAGAACTGCTAGCGTCCGGGTCTTAGGGAGCTCGGCTTAGCGAGACGCGTCAGTGGTGTCCCGAGATCGGCCCGCGCTTCTGTACCAACGTTCCGTACGACAGCAAGGGGACGTTCATGAGTACCGCCGCCGAGCGTGCGTCACGTCTGGATCTGGTGGCGCGCTTGAAGTCGTCCTATCCGGAAATCGTGGATGCACCCACACCCGACCTCATCGACCACGCGTATTTCGCCGCGTACATGAAGACCTCCCACGACGTCGGTGGCGAGCCGGATGCACCCATCAAGTACGAGAACAAGCAGTACGAGAAGTGGGAAGAACTGACCTACGTCATGTGCGAAGTCCTGGCATGGCGCGGCATCTGGCTCTCTGAGGAGCGGCGCCGGATAGGGAATGTCGACGTGGGTCGCGCCATCTACCTCGGGCTGCCGTACTACGCACGCTGGCTGTGGGCGGTGGGCCGCGTTCTGGTGGAGAAGCATCACATCAGCCTGGGGGAGCTCAATGACCGGATGCTGGAGGTCAAGACGCGGTACGCGGGTGGTTTGAACGGCAGAAGCCCGGAGGCGCAGCCCAAGTGCGAAGGCGACGGCGCGCAGGTGAAACGCAATACCCACCACATCGAAGCGGTCGGTAAGGGTGATCCCCAGGTCTATGCCGGGCAGGCCGGTGAGCCCAAATTTGAGGTGGGTGACCCCGTCGTCGTGCGCGAGGAGCCTGCTTTGTTCTACACCCGCACACCGGAATACGTCCGAGGTGCCCTTGGCGAGATTGCGGCGATCGCATACGAGACCCCGGCGGCAGAGGATGAGACGTGGGATCGCCCGGACGCCAAGCCCGAATGGATGTATATCGTGCGGTTCAACCAGTCCGAGCTGTGGCATGGCTATGCCGGGACGGCCAGTGACACCCTGCAGACAGAGCTCCCCGAGCGCGCGCTCAGGGCGATCCACTAGAGCAGAGAGGGATCGGCAAGATGACCGACGACCACGATCACGACCACGCGCGTGCCGTTGCTCCCATGGTGGATGAGATCACCGATTTCGAGGTCCTGGAGATCGCGCTGCGCGAATTATGCATCGAAAAGGGAATTTTCACCGCCGAAGACCATCGGCACTTCACCGAATTCGCCGAGCAGATCGGCCCGACTCCCGCTGCGCGTCTGGTAGCCCGGGCGTGGCTCGATCCGGAGTTCAAGGAGCTCGCGCTCACCAGACCGATGGAGGCCAGTAAGGAGGTCGGCGTCGATTGGTTCGAACCGACCGGGTGGGGCACCCCCAGTGACTTCATGGCATTTGAAATCCTTGCGGACACAACGACCTTGCATCACGTCATCGTCTGTGCCTTGTGTTCCTGCTATCCGCGACCCATTCTGGGAAATTCTCCTGAGTGGTACCGCACGCCCAACTATCGCCGCCGCCTCGTCCGTTGGCCGCGCCAAGTGCTCTCCGAATTCGGACTCAACCTGCCCGACGATGTCGAGGTGCGGGTGGAGGATTCCAACCAGAAGCATCGATTCATGGTGATGCCAGTGCGCCCCGCGGGCACTGAGGGTTGGGATGAAGACCAGTTGGTCGAGATCATCACCCGTGACTGTTTGATCGGGGTCGCTCTGCCCAAGGCCGGCGTCACCACCAATGTCGTCGTCGACACGCGTCCGGCCGTCCATCCGTAACTCACTGAGAGCCGAAAGATCATGAAGACAGAGGGTTTGCGCGCGGCCGCAGAGGTTACCGTTGCGCCCTTACAGGACATCGTGAATCGCCATCAGGTATGGCCGGAAATGGCAGCCAAGTACGGCGTCGAAAATCCGATGCCGCCGTGGAAGAGCAGTTTGGACGGACTCTGCGACGCGTTGGACCACGCTTCCTGCGGCGGTGATGCCCTCACCTTCACACAGCGGCGGGATGAGGAGGACGCGCTTTCTGCGACCGTGTATGCGAGCCTGCCGTATCCCGAGAGTCAGCTGGTATCGCTTGCACACTCGCTGGTCGCCAGGGGAGTCATCCACGAAGCCGAACTTCGGGGCCGACTCGCTGGCGTTCGGGCCCGGCTGGAAGCCTGACCTACTGCGAGGATCGTCGGATCAGCTGAAGCGGACGTTCAACGTCGCCAGGCCAAAGATCTTCTTACCGCTGGACTTCGCGGTGACGACGATGACGCCGGTGCGAGTTTCCGGATCCAGCGATTTGATCTTGCCGCCGAACTCGATGTCCGCGCCCTCGGCGGACGAGACGATGGCCGGTGCGGACAGCCGCACCGCGTAACGCGTCACCGCACCCGGGTCGCCCGACCAGACCGAGAAGAATCCGGCACCTAATCCCATGGTCAACATGCCGTGTGCGATCACATCGGGCAGTCCGGCCAACTTGGCGATGTCTTCGTCCCAGTGAATCGGGTTGGCATCGCCTGCCACGCCGGCGTAGTTCACCAGATCGCCTCGGGACAGTCGGGTGTGATGCACCGGTAGCTCGTCTCCGACCGTCACGTCGTCGAAGGACGGCGTCCCCGGTGCGCGGCCGGTGTCCTGGGCGATCCGAACCTCGCCCTCGGGCCGGACAGTCTTCTCGTAGGCCTGGGCGGCTGCCCCGATGCCAGAGAAGTCGACATCGTGCATCATCGCCCGCTGCACGGCCGCCATCGTGCCCGGATTGATCTCGTCGGCGGTGATCCCGACGACGGTGGTGTGCAGCGTGTGGACGCGCTCGCCGGCCGTGTCGGTGAAGGTGTTGGTCACGGTGATCAGGTCTCTGCCCGCCACCCGACGCACCGAGGTCAATTCCACATCGATGTGCAGCTCGTCACCGGCCACGATCGGACGGTGCTGCTCGAAGACCTCTTCGGTCTGCAGATAGGTGTCGTAGCCGACGACCACGGATTCGAACATGCGCCGGTTACAGGCCATGGCCGGGGTCGACGTAAACGTCAGCGGGGCCGCCAGACCGGAATAGCCGAGCCCTGCGGCGGCGGCCTCGTCCCAGTGCGCGGGGTGGTAGTCCTGCACCGCGCGGGCGTACTCGCGCACCTTCTCCCGGCCCACCAGGTAGGGGCCGTCCATCTGGTAGTAGTGGCCGACACGTGCTTCGAGCGCCGACGCTTCTGCTGGTGCAGTCATGAGGTGTCCAACTTTTCTACCGGCCTGTTCGCTGAGGCCGACGCAAGCACATTAGCGCGCAGGTTATGGGTAGTTGGTCGCCGATCCATATCCGAAACCCTCGTTGGAGCGATCTTTGGTTTGTAAAATGGGTGGTCACCGCCCGTATTTACCGTTGTTGTCGCTCAGAAACGGTGGTCGGGGGTGGTGCCCGTACAAAGAAGGGAGGGCACTGTGGCAGCCATCATGAGAGGTGTCGTGACCGCGGCCTTTGCGGCCGTGATCGCGGGTGCTTTTCAGGTCTCGGCCCCCGCGGCCTATGCGGCGCCCACCGCTCGCGTGATGTGCGAGAGGGTCAACGAAGTCGGCGATTGCGAGGAGCTTCCTCCCAACCAGCAGGACAACGGAGACAACTGTGTACTGGTCAACGCGTTGGGCGCTTGTGAGGACAGGCAGGAAGTAGACGATCCCCCACACACGATGGATAGATAGCCACCGCGCATCCCCACTGGGCCGAATGGCGCTTGTTGAGGTGCTGAGGCTATTTTTCTGAGGTGATTTCCTCAGCTGCCGGTGTCCTCGCGCGACGGATCGCCCCCCTGTTGGCCGTGATGTGCCTGGGTCTCTTCGTGGGTCCGATGGCGCGGGCGGACAACCCTCTGGACGGCCAAGGGTTCTATGTCAACCCGAACTCGGCGGCGATGCGTGCCGCGCAGGGCGCCGGGAGCCCCGAGTTGACCTCCATCGCCAACACGCCGCAGGCGTACTGGATGGACAATGTGTCGACTCCCAGCGTGGACGCGAAGTACATCGGTGCGGCGCAGGCCTCCGGCGCCACCCCGGTGCTGGCTCTTTACGCAATTCCCCACCGCGACTGCGGCAGTTTCGCCGCCGGCGGTTTCGGATCCGCCGATGCCTATCGGGGATGGATCGACGGCGTCGCATCCGCCGTGGGCTCGGGACCGGCAGTAATCATCCTTGAACCGGATGCCCTGGCCATGGCGGACTGCCTGTCGCCCGGCCAACGCCAGGAACGCTTCGAGCTGATGCGGTATGCGGTCGACACACTGACCCGTAACCCGGCCACAGCCCTCTATGTCGACGGTGGCCACTCGCGTTGGGTGAGTGCCGACGTGATGGCGGCCAGGCTCAACGATGTCGGTGTCGGAAAGGCTCGAGGCTTCAGCCTCAACACCGCGAACTTCTTCACCACGGATGAGGAAATCGGTTACGGGGACGCGATTTCGGGAATGACGAACGGCGCGCACTACGTGATCGACACCTCGCGTAACGGAGCGGGACCCACTGCTGATGCCCTCTACTGGTGCAATCCCAGCGGTCGTGCATTGGGCACCCCGCCCACCACGGCCACCGCAAGCCCGAATGTCGATGCCTACCTGTGGGTCAAGCGTCCCGGCGAATCGGACGGTTCATGCGACCGTGGAGACCCGCGGGCCGGCACCTTCGTGAACCAGTACGCGATCGATCTGGCGCGTAACGCGGGCCGGTAAGAGGTTGGGCTACTTGCCCGTCCACTGAGGTGAGCGGCGTTCGAAGAACGCGGTGATCCCCTCTGCCATGTCCGCGGATTGCAGCACCGCCTCGAACGCCGTCTCGGTGTCGGCCCACCCGGCGCCGTCCGCCTGCTCGAAGGCCTTGTGCGTTGCGAGCAGACTTTCTTGAACAGACACAGGCGAATTGAGCACGATCCGTTGGGCCAACGCGATCGCAGACTCCAGGGCCGCGCCGCTTTCGGTCACCTCGTTCACCAGCCCCAGCTGGTAGGCGCGATCCGCCGTTATCGGATCACCGGTGAGCAGTATCTGCCGCGCGATGTTCAGCGGCAGCGCGCGCTGCGCGCGGAACAGGCCACCGCAGGTGGCGATCACCCCCCGGCGCGCCTCGGGCAGTCCGAAGGTGGCTGATGCCGACGCCACCACCAGATCGCACGCCAGCACGATCTCCATGCCGCCGCCCAGGGCCATTCCTTCGACGGCGGCGATCAGCGGCTTACGGCGTGCACGCCGGATCACGCCGTACTCTCCGCCGCGAGGAGTGCGGGGGCCGGATGTCTCGGCGAGATCGGTGCCCGCACAGAATCCCTCGCGATAACCGGTCAGCACGGCCACCCACAGGCTCGGGTCGTCCTCGAACTCGTTGAGGGCGGCATCCAGTGCCAGGGTCATCTCTGGGTTGATGGCGTTGCGCTTGGCAGGCCGGTCCATTCGGATCACGCATATCCGGTCGTTCTTCTCGATCGCTACAGGCATACCGCTGAGCATGACCGATCTCGTGCCGGGCTTCTAGACCGTCGTACCGCGGATCATGGTTTCGTTCGGCCACCGGCCCGCTGGCCCGTCGGATGTTCGCCGAGGTCGGGTACCAGAAAGCCATGGTCCGGGGCATTGCGGCGGCAGCCGACACAAGCACGTTGTAGGCCGTTCAATGCGTTGAGAGCACCAGCAACTTCTTCCCTGAGCCCGTTTGTTGGCTGATCCGCTGCGGGAGTTGACGATGTCGCACGCGCCGAAACGTCGGAGAACTACCTGCGGGATTACCGTCGGATGAACCGAAGCCCCGCAGGTCCGATGGCAGTTTCGCTGTGCAGCGGTGTGACCTGCGAGGATGTGCAGGAGCTGCTGTATGGCGGCGACCATCGTTGCGCCTGATGTGCGGTCGCGAGCAGCGTCGCTGAGTGCCGTGTGGGTGGGTATCGAGGGCCGACGTTATCTCTGCAGCGACCAGACCCGGTGGCCGCCAGCGACGCTGAGATTGGCCCGCCGATGGCCCCGCTGGTGACAGTGCCTATCTCGCGCTGACACGCCGCCGGAAAAGTCGCAATTTGGGGTGCCTCTGAGACCAGTTAGCGGGCATTTTTCACGGACTTTTTCGTTATCAAACCGTGGGGAACGCGTTATCGAAACGGCAAGCGCGCCCGCTACTTCGGGCATCGACACGTCCATACGATCGCATCATTCATGACGAAGTGGTCATCCCAAAGGGGTCGGTCGATGAGGACAGTTCTTCACGTGGTTGTCGCAGTATCCGTGGTCGCGGCGACGATGGCCGGACGTACCGTCGGCATCGAGGCTGCAGCCGTCAGCCTGCCGCTCGATCTGGACGTCAGGTCCATTGCGCCCATGCCGGATAAGCCGGTGGGTATCGCACATCCGGTGGTGGTGACGTTCAATGGGCCCATCGCCAATCGCCAGGCCGCCGAGCGGGCGCTGGAGATCACCTCCACGCCCGCCATGACGGGGAAGTACGAATGGCTCGAGGACAATGTCGTGCAATGGATGCCAGATCGGTTCTGGCCGTCGCACAGCACCGTGAAACTCATGGTGGGTGGCAAGCCCGCGGAGATCACGACCGGCCCGGCTCTCGTCGGTATCGCCAGCATCTCGCGGCACACCTTCACCGTGTCCTATGAGGGGGTGTGGAGAAGGCCATCGGACGGGGTATCGGGACTGCCTGCGCCGCATCACCTTCCCCGTCTGGGGGAGGAAGGGGTGTTCCCCGCGTCAATGGGCCGCCCTGAGTATCCGACACCCATCGGCACCTACGCGGTCCTGGGAAAGGAGCGCTCGGTGCTGATGGATTCCAGTAGTGTCGGCATCCCGGTGACCGCCGCCGACGGCTACAAGATCGATGTGGAGTACGCCGTCCGCTTCACCAACCGCGGGCTGTTCGTGCACGCGGCTCCGTGGGCCGTACCGGCGATGGGCTACGAGAATGTCAGCCACGGCTGCATCAGCCTGAGTCCGGCGGCAGCCCAGTGGTACTTCGACAACGTCAACGTCGGCGACCCGGTGGTCGTGCAAGAGTAGTGGCGCGCGACCAACGTAATCTTTTGCAGTTCTGAATATTTGGCGAGAAACAATGATGCCGAGGCCGCGTTCGCGGCCTCGGCATCATTGAAGAAGCGGGTGTGGTTTGGCTATCAGCCTTGCGGACCGGCGGGAGTCGGGACACCCGGGGTCGGGCCGCCGGGGACGGTGGAACCGACCGGAACGCCCTTACCTGCCACGGGGCCTGCGGCCAGTGCGCCATCGAGGGGCGCGGCGGCGGGGACCACGGCGGGTGCGGCCGGAACTACCGGCGCTGCCGGAACCACTGGCGCCGCAGGAACAATCGGCGCGGCCGGGATGATGGGCGCTGCCGGTACGACAGGTGCCGCAACAGGGCCCGGCAGGATCGGCACACCCGCCACGGGTGCGGCTCCCGCGGCGGGGGCGCCGACTAACGCACCCTTACCGGAGGCGCCGGGGCCGTCTTCCACCGCGTGGTGCGCACTCTCGGATGACTCTGCGACTGCGGATGGCGCCCATACGAAGGCGGCTGCACATAAACCAGCGCTGGCAATTACCTGAATAGCCATTCTATCAAAGATGATGATCGCCACCGACCCGACTCCCTAGCTTGTGCGTGTAAATCACGCTGGTGAAATTCGATGGCTGAACTTTATAACGCCCCAAAATTGACGTCCAGCTGACGTTCAGGTTGGTTATGAAGTTGATGCGGAATGTGAACTGTGGCTGTGACCTAGCGGGCGCACGAGGGTGATCAGATGCCTCCCGAGTGTCACGCTAATCACCATGTCAGAAGGTGCATCTCGATGAGGCCGGGCATGTGTTCAGGCGAGATCGAACCGTGACGGAAAGGTATTCGATATGAGTTGATAATCGCGTAAAAGTCGAGTAGCCCGAATTAATGTAAATCGTTTGGTTTATGGGGGTCCAATATGATTAATTAGCGATGTCTAAGAATGGCGCACGAACTGAACCAGAAATGCAAATTTCCATTCCGGAATCCAATGACATTCGTTACTCAGATAGTCGTGGTACCTATGCTTTTCCGGCCGCACCCCGGCGCGCTGCTTCTCGGCGTGCGCCGTCGACGAGGCTCGACATCGATTTACGCAGAACCCACACCATCGCGGTATCGGGTACCGGGATCAGCGGAGTGGACTCCATCGAATAGCGCACGGCCGTCCCCTGCGGATGGTCGGTGAGGGTGATGGTTCCGATGTGCGAGCGTACCGGCAGTCCACCGACGACACGATACTGAATACGTTCCCCGGCAACGAGTTCGAGGATCTCTTCCTTGACGCCGACCGGGCCCACACCGATTCGATGAATCGCCCCCACACCCTGCCTTTCGGTGGCGCCGGGCCGGACTAGTGTGACGGTGAAGGGCAGGAATTCGTTGTAGCCTTCGCGGTCGGCGAACAATTCATACACGGTCGTTCGGGGTGCCTCGAAGATTGTTTCCTCGATGTACTGCGCCATGTGATGTCCTTTCCTGTCCGTCAAAATCCTGTCCGTCAAAATCAGCGGGTCGTTATGAGCGTTTGCGGGTTCGCAAGACATGCGAGCCCAACCGAGAGAACCCCTTGACGCGTACCCCGCGCAAGTGACGGAGAACGAACTCGTCGTCGTCTCCCAGTGCCGCCGCGGCGGCGTCGTCGAGAAGGATGGTTCCGGGCCGGGCCACGCCGGTCAGTCGTGCTGCGACATTGACCACGGTGCCGTAGAGATCGCCGAAGCGTACGAGCACTTGCCCGTAGGCCAGGCCCACCCGGATCTGTGGCATATCCGGAATGGTCTGAGCCGCTGCGGTAATCGCTGCATTCATGGCAACCGCGATGCGCGCGCCGGCTCCAGCGCTCGCGGCGGCGAACATGACCTCGTCGCCGACGTTCTTGATCACCCAGCCGCCATGGGTGGTGATCGCTTCGGTGAGTGCGGTCTCGAAGGTTTCGAGCAGGTTGGTCAGCTCATCGAGGTCCAGATGGCGAGAGAGGCGGGTGTAACCAACCATGTCGGCGAAACCAACAAGCAATTGTCTTGTGGTGCTGCCGGATTCATTCGACCGAGTGAGCGCCGCAGCCAAGTGCCGCTGCCACGCATAGTCCTGCAAGTCGGTCAGGGTCGAGATTGTCCGTGTGACGGCATCGACGCTTGACCCGGTTGTGAATGCGTCGCCATCGTTGGCAATGCGATCTTCGACCTCGCGGGTCAATAGGTCTGCCTGCCATTCGGCCAACCGTGCCATGGCCTGGCCGAGGGTTCGGGCCGCGGTGACCTGGCTCTGTTCGTTGGCCGCGGTGGCCGTTCCCAATGCCGCGAAGGTGCGGATCGCGGCGACATCGGCATCGGTGAACACGACCTCGTCGTCGCTTTCCGCCGCGGCGAAGCCCAGTGCCACCCATAGCTTGCGGGCGCGTTCGACCGGGACGCCGGACAGCTCGGACACCTGAGACCGGGTGTACTTGCGGGGGCCACCGAGTAGTGACTGCTCGATCGCGGCGTCCACCACCTCGTTGAGCTCGCGAGACTCAGCCATCTCGCCAGTACAGCACACCTAAACCCGGTGTCGGTAGAACCCTGTGAGCCGCAGGCAGTGTCAGGAACCTTGACTTGGTTCAAAGAAACCCCGAGTATCTCCCAGGAGATTCCTCGACGGCGGGGCAAAGGGACGGTGCGATGAACTGGAACTTCTTGGGGCACAACTGGCACCTCTTCGGGTATCTGGCGATTCTCGCCTTTGTGGCCCTGCTGACCTTCGCGACGTGCATGTTCGTGTACACCACCCGTCTGAGAAACCAGGTGTCCTCGCCACTGGCGGACCGTATCGGTGGCTATCCATCGGTCTTGAAGAAGGTGCGCAAACGGGAACAGATGTCGCCCGATGAGCTCACCTTTGCACGGCAGGCGATTGCCGATCGCGGCTCGTTGTGGGCATTCTCCATCCCGGCCACCATCTTCAGTCTGGGCTGCTTCTATGTGCTCGGCAGCCTGGAGCAGTTACACGGAGCCACCCCCTCCGAGAGAACGTTCCTCGGCGTCATTCCGATGATCTCGTCCATCAACATCACGGCGCAGGTACTGCGGATGCGGCGGCTGAAGGGGCGGTTGCCGCGCACGTCGTGACACCGATCTGACGGATTGCCGGGGTGGGCGAAACTTGCCGCTCGCATTCCCAGGTTCTGCTGATAGCATTTCCGACCGTACTTATGTCAGTGTCATTGACATGCACGCGGCGCGAGGTCCGGGAGGGTGGTCGGGTGAGCCGACGTTCGGTTGGCAGGACGGTCTTGGCGCGCGCCTGGATGCCGCTGGTCGCCGTCATCGCGCTAGGAGTGGCCGGTGGCTCGATGTTGAAGGTGCACGAGCTGTCCGCTCCCGGACCGGTGCTCACCGTCAATCCGCCGCAGGCACCGCCGGAGTTCACGCCCAAGACGCTCACCTACGAGGTCTTCGGCACGGTCGGGAATGGCGGGATGTTGAGTTATGTCGATATCGATGGTCATCCGCACCAGGTGGATGTGACCACGCTGCCGTGGTCGCACACGGAGACGACGACTCTCACCGTGGTTTCGGGCAGCATCTCGGTACAGGTGCGTGGGGGACAGGTCGGTTGCCGGATACGGGTGAACGACGTTGTCCGCGACGAGATGTCCGATGACCATGCGGATGCGAACGTCATGTGCAGGGTGAAGTCGGCATGAGCGAGCATCGGGTGAAGAGGCCCTTCGTTCCCAGGATGGTTCGCATCCTGGCGGTACCGATCATCGTCTTCTGGGCCATTGTGGCGGTGACGACGAATACGTTTGTGCCACACGTGGAAGATGTCGCCGCCGAGCTCGCCGGTCCGATGATCCCGCACTACGCACCGTCGCAGCGGGCGATGCTGCAAATCGGGGAGAAGTTTCACGAGTCGACGTCCACCAGCCTGACCATGCTCGTGCTGGAGGCCGATCGGCCGCTCGGCGCTGCTGATCACGACTATTACGACGAGTTGGTGCGCCGACTCAAGAACGACACCGAGCATGTGCAGTACGTGATGGACACCTGGGGAAAGCCGATCACGGCGGCCGGGGCGCAGAGTCTGGATGGCAAGTCTGCGTTCGTATTGCTGCGTCTGGCGGGCGATATCGGCCAGATGCAGGCGAACAAATCCGTTGACGCGGTCAAGGACCTGATCGATAAGGACACCCCGCCACCCGGATTGAAGGTCTATGTCAGTGGTGCGGCGCCGCTGGCCTCAGACACGCTCAGCGTGGCGAACTCGAGTCTGAACAACATCACGATCGTCACGATCTTCCTCATCATCTTCATGCTGCTCACGGTGTACCGCTCGGTCACCACGATGCTGGTGCCCTTGTTCGGGGTTCTGGTCGAGATGCTGGTCGCGAGAGGCGTTGTCGCCACTCTCGGACATTTCGGATACATCGAGCTGTCCTCATTCGCCGTCAACATCGTCATTTCACTGACGCTGGGTGCCGGCACCGACTACGGCATCTTCTTGCTGGGGCGCTATCACGAAGCGCGTAACGCGGGACTGAGCCGCGAGGACGCCTTCTATGCGGCATACCGCGGCGTTTCTCACGTCATCATCGGCTCGGGTTTGACGATCGCCGGCGCCGGTCTGTGCCTGAGCTTCGCTCGTCTCAACTATTTCCACACGATGGGCCCGGCAGTCGCCATCGGCATGCTCTTGACCATCGCGGCAGCGGGCCCGCCATGCTGCATCTGGGCAGTCTGTTCGGGCTCTTCGACCCCAAACAGAAGGCCAAGGCGGATCTGTACCGGCGTATCGGGGCCAGTGTGGTGCGTTGGCCCAAGCCGATACTTGTGGCAAGTTCAGCAGCGGTTCTCGTGGGGGCGGTCTTCGTGCCCACCTATCAGGTGAGCTATGACGATCGGGCCTATCAGCCGTCCGACGCCCCTGCGAAGGAAGGTTTTGCGGCGGCAGACCGGCATTTCCCGCCGAGCAAGCTGTTCACCGAGATGCTCATGGTCGAATCGGACCACGACATGCGCAACTCGGCCGATTTCATCTCGTTGGACCGAGTCTCCAAGAGCCTGGTACGACTCCCCGGCGTCGCGATGGTGCAGAGCATCACCAGGCCGATGGGACGGGCGCTCGAACATGCCTCTCTGCCTTACCTGTTCACCACGCAGGGAAGTGGGAATGGTCAGCAACTGCCCTTCACGAAGGCTCAGAACACCAACACCGACAAGCAGGCCCAGATCATGGCGCACTCGGTGGCGGTCTTGCGACAGACCATCGACCTGACGCAAAAGCTCGCGGATGAAATGCACAACACCGTCGTGACGATGGAGGACATGCAGCAAGTCACCAAGGACATGAACGAGAAGGTCTCGAACCTCGACGACTTCATGCGCCCGCTGCGCAACTACTTCTATTGGGAACCACACTGTTTCGACATTCCGGTGTGCCTGTCGTTCCGGTCGTTGTTCGACATGCTGGACAGCATCGACAAGTTGGCCGCCGACATCAAGGATGCGGTGGGCTCCCTTGAGGTTGTCGACCAGTTGTTGCCCCAGATGGTTTCGCTGTTGAAGCTCACGGCCAACGACCAGGAAGCGCTGCAAGCCCTCATCGTCAACACCTACGGCCAGACGAATCTGCAGTCCACCGCCACGGACCAGACATTCGACGACATGATCAACGTCGGCAACGACTTCGACGCGTCCCGTAGCGACGACTTCTTCTACATACCGCACGAAGCTTTCGACAATGAGGACATCAAAACCAGTATGGCGCTGATGATGTCACCGGATGGCAAAGCGGCTCGGTTCATCGTCACGCACATGGGCAACGCCATGGGACCGGAAGGCATTGAACATGTTAACGAGTTCCCCGATGCCATCACGACGGCGCTGAAGGAGACCTCGTTGGCGGGGTCAAAGGTCTACATCGGCGGCGCGGGGTCGAACAACAAGGACATCAAAGAGTACGCCGCGTCCGATCTGCTCATCGCAGCGATCGCGGCTTTCACCCTGATCTTCTTGATCATGATGGTCATCACCCGAAGTCTGGTGGCGCCGTTCGTCATCATCGGCACGGTGGCCTTCTCATTCGCGGGCGCGTTCGGTCTCTCGGTACCTATTTGGCAGCATCTCGTCGGTCTGCCCTTGCACTGGTTGATCCTGCCGCTGACGTTCATCATCTTGGTGGCAGTGGGATCGGACTACAACCTGCTGCTGATCGCCCGGCTCAAAGAAGAGACCCACGCCGGATTGAACACCGGACTCATCCGTGCGCTGGGAAGTACCGGAGGCGTTGTCACCTCTGCGGGCTTGGTTTTCGCCTTCACGATGCTGGCGATGCTCTCAAGCGATCTGCGAACCATCGGCCAGGTGGGCACCACCGTGTGCATCGGGCTGCTACTCGACACACTGATCGTGCGCTCATTCGTTGTCCCTGCGCTTGTTCGGCTACTGGGGACGTGGTTCTGGTGGCCGACACGGGTGCTTTCGCGCCCGCGCCGGAAACCTGTGCGTTCCTGAGTCGCGCACGCAGACGGGCCCGGCGCCGCCAATGCCAGGTGCTCAGGCCGGTGAGTCCGAGCATTAGTGGAGCCATGCCGAGAACGAACCAGATCGAGCGCCAATAGCCGTTTACGGCAAGGCCGAAATGCGCGGCGGGCCCGGCCCATTCGTCGGCGATGGCGTTCGATGCGGTGGCTGGTTTATCGCGAAGGATCTGCACGTGGCCGGCGTCGTGGGCGTCTACCCCGACGGAGCGGTTGCCGTGGTAGTTGAGGCTGTGCGCCCGCAAATCTGGCTCGCCGGGATCCAAGAGATCCACGGTGTAGAAGGCATTGTCGTCATCCGGGAGTCCTATCCAGGTCACCTCAGATCCCGGGAACTGGCGCGCGGCAGCGTCCACGGCGCGTTCCACGGTGATGTTCTGCTCGCCCGGGCCTCCCGCGAACGTGTTCTCGGAGGCTTGCCCTCCGGTGAAGGAGTACCACAGGGTGGTCAGCCCGGGGACCTCGAATTGCGTTCCGGTCAGCCCCCATACGATCAACGGCGCCGTGGCGACGATGCCGATCATGGCGTGCAGGTCGAAATCGCGAGCGAACCGCCCGGAGGCCCATCGCACACGTAAGGCGTTGCTTAACTTACGAATTGCCTTCCACCAGATGTACGGTGCGGGAACCACCAGTAGGAGCAGGATAAGGGCCGCCAGGGCGAGTAGTGCCGACCCCCAGGACATTCCGGCGAAGGCGTCGAGCTGCGCCAGCGGGGAAGGCTGAGTCAGGAAGGGGACGTAGCCGCTGTAGCCCTCGCAGGTGAACCCGCAGTCGTGCATGTTGACCAGGAATCCCAGTACTCCCGCGCCGAGATCGATTCGGCCGTTGAGGAGGCCGGTGCCCGCGTCGACGAAGAATGTGTCGCGTGTGCCGGAGGCGCTGAGCAGATACACACCGTCCTTGAGAGAGGCACTCGCAAGCTGGATTTCGGGGTAGTGCGATTGGACCTCGGTGATCGCCCGCGCGAATCCGACCGGTTTGGCTGCGGATGTGGTGCGGAAGATCTCGGGGTGCAATGCCCGGACGAGCTCCGGCTGGTACACGAGTATGGCGCCGCTGGTGCTGATGATCACCACAAGGAGCCCACCGATGAGGCCGATCCAGCGGTGAGCGAGAACCAAGGTGCGCCGGAACTTCAAGGACACACGCCGGCGCCGGGGTGTGGCCACCTTCTCCTCCATAACGCGCACCGACCGCTGTCCGGGAAGTAAGGCTAGTGGTAGTGAACGAGTAATGGGGCTCTACCTCACGGGCGAGCGAAGCGCATTGTGCGCTAAGCGCTTCCGATGTCCGTGATGACGCCGCTGAGCGCGTCGTAGGAACGGATCAGTAGATCGCGCAGCTCGGCGCGGTCGACGATGCCGTCGATGAGCCACGCCATGCACATGTCGACGATGTAGACGACCCAGGCGCGCGCGATCATGCGTTGGGCGGGCGTGGGCGTTCCCGAGACGATCCTCTTGAGGGTGTGCTCTGTTACCACCGCACGGTTGCTGTCGAGGATCTCCCGGACCTCCGGGTCGGTGCTGGTCAGTCCGCGGGTCATCGCGATGTATGCGTGTGGATGCTGTTCGATGTGGTCGAGGTAGGCGTCGAGCGAGGTGAGGAACTGCTCGTAGGGCGGTAGTGCGGGGTCCACCGTGATCGCCCGCAGAAATGACTCGGAATCGCGGCGGACAATCTCGCCGACGAAGGTCTTCTTGTTGCCGAAGTAGTGGTAGATCAGGGCGGACGACACGCCCGCTTCCTGGGCGACGTGCTCGATCCAGACCTCGTCATAAGGGCGGGTGGCGAAGAGTACCGAGCCCACCCGCAGGAGTTCCTCGCGGCGGGCTGCCACGGAAAGACGAGTTCGAGGAGTCGTTGACATGAGTTGGGCCACAGGATAGCGTGCCGTTCTTATTATAGTTGGACTCAATAACGACGACGGGATGCTGCTGTTGCTGCGATTGCATCATCTGGAGCCGGTTACGCCGGATTCGGACTTCTATGTTTCTGCGCCGCTGATCGCCGAGGGCCGTGCTGCGTTTTCGGTACCGGTCGAGCAGTTGTGGGCGCTGCTGGACGACATCGACTTTCCGCCCTGGCGTGCCGAATGGCTCACCGCGCCGCCGCGCGGCGACGGATCACGACGCATGTTGCGGATGGGAGGGCGTCATCTGAACGCCGGATACTTCACACGATTTGAGCCGTTCCGCGAGATGCGTTTCTACCTTGGTGAACTCGCGTCACCCGGTGTACGCGCGCTGGCGGCCGTCATGTGGTTCGACACGTTGGGGCCGACCCGGAGCGCCATCCGGTGGCGGGTGGCCGTCAAACCCGGTCTACTTGCCAAGCGTACCCGGCCTGTCCGATGGGTCACCGCAATCGCCAATCCGGTGATGTCGCTGGGCATGAAGATTGTCTTCGGCTATGGATTGAGGCACGCACGGGCCAAGGCCAGTCGATGAGCACGGGGCGGGTACTGGTCGACTCCGATGAGACCGTCGAGGTCACTCGGGTCGGGTGGCATTCACCGTTGGAGCAGCATCCGACCGCGTGTCCCGAGGCCCTCGACTACCTGAGCTTCCTGCGCTACCGGCTGACCGGTGGTCCTGCCGAGGCTCACGACGCCGACGCCATCCTGGTCTTGCAGCCGGGCAACTATGGCGGACCCAGTTCCCTGGATTGCCTTGCCAACACCGTGCTGCGCCGGGGCGTGGAACAAGTTCTGGCAGTCGAAGTGTGGGCGCTGGCCCGCCGCAGTGCCGGCCTGGAAGACTCGGCGGGCGTGCGTGCCGCGTTCGCCGCCGATGCACCCGATATCGCCTTCGATTACTACTTCAACGGCGCGGTCGTCGACGGCAGCGTCTTCGAAGGAATCAAGGCGAATCGTGACGTCCCCTTCCTGGCAGAGTTCGGATTCGCTCGTGTCATCCGCGACATGCACGAGACGCTGGAGAGATTCGTTCCCGACCCAGAAGTGCGGCGCCAGAAGGTGTTTATCGGAGGTCACTCCGGCGGTGCGATTGTGGCGGCCGCTTTTGGCGCGTGGGATTTCGACGGGATTCCCGGCCATGACATGTGCAGGGGATTCGTCGCGCTGGACACCCCTGTCGACTGCGACTTCGGGTTGCGGACCCACCCGGCGCTACGCGTCGCGGGGTGGCCGGTGCCGTCACTGGCCGAGGCGCTGTATCCGCACGTGGTGGGGGGTCTGAGATCCGGCGTGCTGCCGCGGATCTCTGGGAGTTCGGTGGCCCTGATGTCTTATGCCCTGCGTGTTTACGCGACGTACGCGTACCTGAGCCCGGAGGTCGAGTCGAACCTGAATGAACGGATCACCACGTCGCTTGCGGCAGGCGCGTACCACCGTGTCTGGCGCATCCTCACACGGCTCATCTTCTCGACGGGTCTGCGGCAGGTGTTGACTGGGCGGCCGCGGTTCCGCTACACCAGTGCTGCGGAGTTCGGGATGTGGCTGGGTGCTGCAGTCAGTCCCGTTGGGGTCGGCGGAATCTCGGTCGGATCACTCGATGGCCCGCAAGGCCCGCGGTCCTTCCCGGTACCTGCGTGGGCCTGGCGTGTTCCCGTCGTACGCGGGCTGGTGGGGTTTCTGTTGGGGGAGAAACCGCTGGCAGGCCCGACAGATCCGGAGCACCTTTACCGCTGGAACTCTGCCGTCGGTACCGGGCAGTCCGCGGAGATGGCAGCGAGCGCAAAAGCATTCGCGGGGCGCGCGGCTGTGTGTTTCGAGCCCTACCACGCCTCCCGATACACCATTGATCAGGCGTTCGTCATGGCGGGAGCGCGCTGCGGGGATCTGGCATCCATTCAGCATGAGCGGGGTATGCGTGCCAAGCCCTTGCTGTCGCTCTTCGCCGGATTGGTTCCCTTTGCGCCGCGCCTGCCATTCGTGAATGTCGGTGAAGCACATGTTATCCGGGGCTATACGCATGTAGACGTGGGCTTCGCTGTGCCGCGACCTGACGGCGTGCCTGAGCCGCTCGCCGACTTGATCACCAGCTTTCTGCTGCGGCACACCGCACCGGTGGACAATCGAGGAGGGATGGATGAACCAGGTCGAGCGTCGGGCTTCAGGCTCGCGCGTTGAGGCGTTGTTCCGCCGGCCAGGCGCCAAAAACACAGCCGTGCAACCATTGTGGTACGCCGAGACCGAGTCCGTGATCGCTGCACCACGTGGAGATGTTTGGCAGACGATCGTGGATGTGCACGGCTGGCCTAGGTGGGGAAACTTCTTACCGTTCAGGTCGCGTGGACCCCTCGTCGAAGGCGTCGCGATGGCTCTGGGCTTCGGCCGTCGCGGCTGGATCGTGGTTCCGTTGGCGCGTTGGCTGGTTGTGCGTCACGCGGACACACTCTGCTGGGGTGGCGGCATTCCGGGACTACATATCCGGCATTGGGTGATGCTCGAGGAGATCGCCCCCGACGTGGTGCGGGTGCGCCATGGTGAAGGTGTGCAAGGAGCGGTGGCCCGAGTTCTTCCGGGATTTCTGCGCCGGCCCTATGGTGCGATCCTCGGACTCGTCGTGAATCGCGGGTTGGAGCGCCGATTCCGCCCGCACGTCACCGGTTAGGCCTGCGCAGGATGGTGACGGACTCATCGATCTTCTTGAATGATGCGAAGGTCTCCGTCGGTACACCGAATATCGCGGCGAGGACATCGGGCGGCAGCTTGCTGATCGACGCGCCAATTCCAATGTCGTCCTTGCCTTCCGCAGTACTGGCGTTGAACACGATCAGCAGCTTGAGGTCCTCGGTGCCTTTGTTCTCGAAATAATGCAGCGATCCCTGAGGTGCGAAGACGACATCGCCGACGTGTGCGTCGAAGGTTTCACTGTGTCCCTCCGGGTCCAACAACGTCCACTTCGCCACACCGCTGGTGATGACGTTGATCTCCCAGGCGCTGGGATGCCAGTGCGGTTCCCGTATTCCGCCCGGCTGCAAGGTCACCATGACGATGCTGGCCTGCTGCCCGGTGAGGATAGGGAAATTGCCCTCGTGGGCCTGCCGCAGGTCGCCCCCGTAGAAGGTTTGCGGTGCCAGCGCGCCAAGGTGAAACAGGTGCGGTTGTGCGGTGTTCAACTCGGCGGGGATGCGGGGATCGCCGAAGCGGGCGGCGTCATCGGTCACGGTCTGATCCTTTATGTCGTCACGGGAGCGGGGAGAAGACAGAGCGCGGTCGGCCCCTGCGCCGGCGACGGCTGCGACCCCCGCCACTCCGACACCGCCGAGGACGGTGCGTCGATTGATCGGCTTCATAACGTGAAGGTAGGACCGCGCGACTAATTACGAAAGACGATAGAAGTGATTAATCTAAACGAATTTAGTGATTAATTAGAGCGCTGGGCCAGGATGGCTCCGCCGAGCCAGCGCCTGAGAAAGCGACGCAGTTCATCACGGGAACGCGTGGCTTCATTGGGTGAGACGAAGAACGACAGCATGATTCGTAGGGCGAACTCGACGAGTCCGCGTTTGGCCTCATCGTCGTATCCGTACTGGTCCCATTCGACGTCGAATCGGCCGAGCATGCGCAGACCGAAGGCCTGTGCCTCGTCCGAGGTCATATCGCTGGTGTGCGAGTGTGCGTACGGTTCGGACATCATGATGGCCAAATGTGGTGTGCGAGTGACTTCTTCCAAGGTGTAGAGCACACCCTCGGTAAGTGCTTCGGCGGGATCGGTGATACCGCGCACGACTCCCGTCAGCCGGTCCAGGAAGCTGTCCACCGACGCGATGGAGGCCGCATGCATGAGTGCGTCAGCCGTCGGGAAATACCGGTAGACGGTCTGCCGGATGACGCCGAGCTCTGCCGCGACGTCGGCCAGGCTTACCGCTGAACCGGTCTCGCCGATCAGCTTCACGGCCGCGGCGACTATCCGATCGGACGCCTCGGCGTCACTGTTCGGCGGTTGACCGTCCCACCCCCGTCTACGCGCCATCGTGAAGTCCCCTGGCCGCCGGCATCTATGCAGCATATCGACCGTTGACACCGCACGCCCGATCCAGTAATCATACAGAATAACAAATAAGTGTCTGATTGTATGTTCTAAGCGAGGTGCCTGTCATGACGGAACTCATCGTGCGCAAGTTGCGGTTTGCGTTCGCCGACCATCACGTTCCGTTCCTGTGGAACGAGTCCAACCCGGCGTTTTCGAGCATGGCCAACGCGGTCTCCTTCCTGGCGATCGCATTCGAGAAGATGATCGGGCAGATGATTCCCGAGGCCATGCCGCTGATTGCCGATCCGGCGATCGCCGAGGAGGCCGAGGCCTTCGTTCGGCAAGAGGGCCAGCACTCCATGGGGCATCGCCAGCACGCCAAGGGTCTGATCAAGAGTTACCCGGGCCTCAAGGAGACCCTGGACGAGGTAGTCGCCGCCTTCGATGACCTGACCGCGAACAAGCCGTTGAAGTATCGGTTGGCCTACACCGCCGACCTGGAGGCGACGTTCACCCCGGTGTTCAAACTGATGCTGGATCACGACGACACCCTGTTCGCGCCGGGCGACGATCGCGTCGCCTCGCTGTTCCTGTGGCACTTCGTCGAAGAGGTGGAACATCGCAGCTCGGCGCTGATCATCTATGACGCGGTGGCCGACGATCCCTGGTACCGCATGCGCGTGGCGCCGTCGATCTTCAGGCACGTTTGGGCGGTGTTGCGCATCGCCTGCGAAGGCTTCAACAAGCATGTCCCTCTCGAGGATCGCAAGGTGGACGCGCTGTCGATGTTCGGCATGCAGGCGCGGAAGAAGTCTCTGCTGCAACGGCTTCCGTTTGTGGACGCACCGTATGACGGACCCATCGAGAACGCGTTCAGTAGCTTGCCGGTGCGCGAGGTGCTCGTCGCGATGTCGGGTGCGGTGCGCAGTCAGATCCCGGGGCACAATCCAGCACATGAGAAGTTGCCGGCCTTGGCCGACGAATGGTTCGCGCGTTATGAGGCCGGTTATGAAGTCACGCAGTGGTACACGGCTGATCCGGTGGCGCAGGTGGGAGTCTGAACATGTCTGATCTGTGTGCCCCCACATTCGCCGATCTGGCAGCGCGCCTGGGATTCTCGTGCGACACCGCGGGAGGGATCGTCGCCTTCCGCAGCCCGTTCTCACTGGAGAACTGGACGCTGCCGGTCTTGGAACTGACCGTAATCGCGGGGGCGGTGTTGGCGCTGGTCTACGCGATCATTCGGCTCCGCCGCCACAACGATCCGACAAACATCGTCGTATGGTTCGGAGCGATCGCATACCTGTTGATCATCGAACCGCCCCTGTACTTCCCCGGGCCGTTCGGTATCAGCGAGCATGTGGATACGATGTTCGCGCACAACGTTTTTACTGTCGACTTCTTGTGGGGACGGCTACCCCTGTACATCATCGCGATCTATCCGATGATGGCCACCGTGGCCTTCGAGATCGTCAGGACACTGGGCGTCTTCCGCCGCTACGGCGTCCTGATCGGAGCGGCGTGCGTCGGCATGGTGCACCACGCGTTCTATGAGATCTTCGACCACCTCGGCCCGCAATTGCGGTGGTGGGAATGGACGCTGGACAATCCGCTGAACAAGCCATTCTTCGACTCGGTGCCCATGGGCAGTGTGGTCGTCTTTGCCGCACTATGGCCGATGTCGTTGGCTTTCTGTGCCCAATTGCTCGTGGGGCGGCATGTGGACCATGGGCGATCCTTCACAGGAGGTCAGATCATCTGGCGCACGGTGGTTATCGGTGTGTTGGCGTCGATCGGTACCGCGGTCTTGCCGCTGCCGGCAACCATCGCGGGTGCGGTATCGGGCAGCACCACCGTGGTGGGTGTGGTCTATGCCCTGGAGCTGATCGCCGTCGTGGCAGTGGCGGCGCCTGTGCTGATCAAACAGTGGCGCGGTGTCCGGCGCGATGGCGCGGACGGTTACACCACGCATCCGGCCATCCTGATTTATGCGGGGTTCTACCTGGTGGTGATGACGGTGCTGTGGGTGACGGCGCTGCCCGACTACGTCGGGGCGGACAATGGGGTGACCGGCACCGGCGATCCGATCGGCAGTCTTTGGTATGCCGCGATTTGTCTGGGCACCGCGGCGGCGAGCACAATCGCCGCCTGGACTGTCGCCGCACCCGCCCACCGAGGTGGATTGGGGCAGCGGACGCACACAGTAGCGATTGGCGCCGGCGAATCCTAGAGCCAGTCGGGATAATTCCGCGGCGCGCATTGTCCAAACTGGCTATCGCATTCCGACGGTCATGGGCTCCAGACTCGGTGGATGCGGATGGCATCGACGCACCGAAATGTTTTCGGGCGGTTTGGGGCACGGCCGTGACACGACCGAAGTTCCGCGGCCTGGAACCGGGCCTGGACGAACTGGAGTGGCAGGTTAAAGCGGTCTGTCGCGGAATGTCGACGGATATCTTCTACTACGCCGAAACTCAGCGTGGAGCCTTGCGGAAGCAGTACGAGGTGCAGGCGAAACAGATCTGCAACGAGTGCCCGGTGCGCAGGCCATGTGCGGCGTATGCCATGAGAACCGATGAACCACACGGTGTTTGGGGCGCGATGACAACACGGGAGCGCCGAGTGGCCATGACACGCTCCCGGCGCAAGGCCACCACGGCGGAGCGCGCTACATCTTGATCGACGGCAGCAGCCGCGTCAGATTCCAGAGTTGATTGCGCCGGGCCGACAGGCTGGTGATCAGGAGCCCGCCCAGCGCGATGCAGAGCAGGGTGATCACCGACTGCCACAACCTGCCGTCTATGCCGCCCAGGATCAGCTGACGCAATCCGTCGACGCCGTACGTCATCGGATCGTATTTGTGCAGCACCTGGAAGGGTCTCGAGGTGGTCTCCACCGGATACATGCCGCCGGCGCTGACCAGCTGCAACATCAGTAGCGCCATGAGCAGCACCCGGCCGACGGCCGGACCCACCAGCGCGTTGATGGCCTGAGTCGCGGCGACGAACGCGAACGAGACCAGCACCATAAAGGCGAGCATCGCGACGGGGTGCGCGGCGTGCATTCCAAGTGCGAATCGCACCACGCAGTACAGGATGATCGCCTGGAAGATCCCGATGGTGGCCGCGGGAAGATAGCTGGAGAGGGCCACCCGAATCGGCAGAACCTCGGCGGCGATAGCCCGAGTTTGCAAGGGCCGCAGTATCATCCAGAGCACCAATGCGCCGAAGAACAACGCCAGCGTGACGAAGAACGGTGCCATGCCGGTTCCGAAATTGGGCGCGGCGTTCTCATGCGAGGTCTCCAGATGCACCGGACCACCGATGGTGTCGGCGATGGCATCCTTCTGCTGAGCGCTCCAGTTGGGCACCTGCTTGGCGCCTTCGGCGAGCTTGGTCGCCAGTTCAGCCGAACCGGAACGCAGCTGTGCGGTGCCCGACTTCAGTTGTTGTGCACCGTCGTCCATGTGGGCGATACCGGTGGACAGTTGCGCGTTCCCGGTGGCCAGCTGCTGCGCGCCGTTACGCAGCTGGGTGAGCTTGTTGGTGAGCTCCTGCCCCTTGCCGCCGACCTGATCGAGCGCAGACTTCAGCGGGCTGCCGGGTCCGCGCAGCGTCTCGGTCATCGCGATCGACGCGTTCTCCGCGTCGGTCAGCTGTTGGCGAACCTGGGGTGTGAACTGATGTTCACGCAGCTGATCCTGTATCCCGCGCAAGGTGTTCGCCGCCGGGTCCTGGCGCCCGGCCAGCTGATCGATCACCGCGGTGAGCGCGTTCGCGGCGCTGTCCTGGGCCTTGGCGATGCCGTCGATTTGATCATTGGCCTGCCGGAGCGCGTCGGTGCCCTGCTGAAGTTTGTCGGTGCTGCCGCCGATGTTCGCGACCGCCTTACTGACGGTCAGCAGGGGGTCGGTGGCCTGGTTGATGCCGTCGGAGAGCTGCTTGGCGCCGGTGGCCAGTTGCGCTGATCCGGGTCGGGCGGTGTGCAGCCCGTTGGCGAGCTGGCCGGCACCGTCATCGACCTTGGCCGCGCCGTCTGCGAGTTTCTGGGCGCCATCGGCGGCCTGCTGGATGCCCGCGCCGGAGGAAACCACGACGGACAGAACCTGATTGACGGCCTGCCCGGAAATACGGGTCGAGACGGCATTGAGCACCTGGTCGATGGCGGTGCGGCCGATGCTCGAGGAGATGTAGTTATTGGCGTCGTTGTAGACGGCGACCAGATTGGCCTGCTTGGGCTGACCGGTCAGCGGTGAGGCGATGGCCTCACTGAAATCGGGCGGCAGCTCCAACATGAAGTAGTACTTGCCGTGGTCGACTCCGGCGCGCGCCTCATCGAGATTCAGGACGTGCCAATCCATGCTGCCGTCTGCGGTGAGGCTCTTGGAGATCTCCTCGCCGATGTTCACCTGCTGGCCGGAAACAGTGGCGCCCTTGTCGGCGTTGACGAGGGCCACGGGCATCTTGTTGACGTGGCCGAAGGGGTCCCAGTAGGCCCACAGATACAGCGCGCCGTACACCAGCGGCAACAGCATGAGGACCACGATCGCGGCGCGGGTCATTCGGCTGCGGCCGAAACGCTTTATTTCTGAACCAAATGCGAGTCCAGCGAGCATGGGCTAGTCCCTCCCGGTGAGGATGCGATGGTCGTGCAAGTCATGGATGGGCGCGTCGATGCCGAGGGGGTTGGTCACCCCGATAACGATGGTGCGGTTCTTGGCGAGCGCGCCGAGTCGTTCGACGGCCGTGGCCCGGCGCGAGTTGTCACGGACCTGTTCCAGGTCGCCGATGACCAGAATGGGCCGGTCGGAGAGCAGCGCCAGCGTGATGCGCAACAGGAACAGGTCGAGGTCGGACAGTTCGACGATGTACGTGCCCGCCGATGGTGTTGGAAGCTCACCGAATACCTCGGCCAGCGTGTCGCGTCCGGTGTCGGCAGGGACCCGTGAGAACCACGGTGCCAGCCAGCGAACCTGTTCGGCCAGAACGGTCTGCACCGTCACGGTCTCTTCGAGCTCGTCGATATCGGCGAAGGCAGCGATGGCACAGTGTCGGCGGATCGTGCGTGGATCGCTGTCACCCATCACTGTGACGGTGCCGTGGCTGGGTTTGAGTCGCCCGGCCAGTGCCAGTAGCAGCGTGTGCTGTCCGGGTCCACCGGGCATCTGAATGGCATGGAACCCCGAGGTGAGTTCCAGGTCGATATCGGAGAAGAGCGGTCCGTGTTCACCGTCCACGCCCAGTCCGGTGGTGGTGATCAGGGCCGAAGCACTCTGCTGGGGAGCGTCCTCTCCCGGCTCCTCGGGTAGCGCGGTATCCGATTCATCCGGTGTGGTGGTGTCCGGCTCGTCCTGTGCGTTCACGGGTTGCTCGTTTCAGATCGCTGACTGGCACGTCCATTCGATCAAACATCAGGTTGCCCGGGGAAATCAGTGTGATCTCGAATATTCCTGTGGCCGTGAGTGACATTCGCGGGCTCCTCCGGGCCACAGATCAGCTGTGCTCGGGGCGATAGGGATTCCCGTCGAACCGTTCGAGGGTGACGAATTCCTCGACGGCGTTGCGTCGCAGCCTGGTCAGCTGCTTGATCGGCTTGCCGATGGGTAACACCGCGGCCACCGCGTACGTATCGGGAATACCCAGTAGCTCACGTACTTTCGGCTCCTGTGCGACTGCCATGGTGGTGAGCGTTCCGCCGAAGCCTTCCGCTCGCGCGGCCAGCAGGATGTTCCACACCAGCGGATAGACCGATGCTCCACTGATGACGCCGACACGACTGAGCTCCTGATCCGTCGCAGCGACAAGCCGCAGGTCTACACACACGACAAGCACGACCGACGCGGTACGCAGCGTTTCGGCTACCGACGCGGGAACGGTGGTCGCATCGATGGTTTCCGGATCGACCTGTGTGGGGGTTACCGGATTCCACGGCGATTCGCCCGCCATGATCTGCGCGAAGTAGCGGCGTGCTCCCGGCTGCGCCGCCGCGATGAGGCCTTCACGGGCCTGTTGGTCCCGGACCACGATGACGTGACCGGCCTGCCGGTTTCCTCCGCTTGGCGCAAACCGGGCGTTGTCCAGGATGCGGTCTAATACCTTGTCGGGCAGGGGTTCTCCGGTGAACTCACGTGCCGCGAACGTGGTGCGCATGACGTCGTAAAGTTCCATGACGTCACTCTAGTCAGCGCGGGGTGGACTCAGCCGTCTCTTGATCTCGTTCTGGAACGACACGAGGACGCCACGCACGGCGGACTCGGTGACGGTGACCGGTGTGAGCACGGATTCCGCGAGCCCAGCGATCCGCTCGATGCGCGTCATCACGTTCTCCATGCGCTCCACGACGAGCATCATGCGGGGTGTGAGCTCGCCGATGACGCCAAGTGTGTCGTTCATGTCGATGAGAACTGCTGACATGTCGGTGAGCACGGTGTCGAGCTGCTCGACGGTGACGTCCGCGTTGAGTGCCGCGCGGGCCAGTTTCTGGATCCGCTCACGCCCGCTGCGGGAAGCGGGCGAGCCCTTCTCCGGGGTCTCGTCGAGCACCACGCGGTCAGTATTACAGCTCGGTGTGCTCAGTCGTGCTGATGTTCCAGCAGATCCGCCTGATTGATCTTGAATCTCGGCATGAGTAGCCATCGGAGGGTCTGCGCGCGTGCACGGTCGATGAGCTCACCGGAATGCGAGAAGTCGATCGGTGAGATACGGACGGGACATAGCGGCGGAACCACCCGCAGGTCGACGGTCCCCTCGAATCGGGCCACATCTACGGCCAGGCGTTGGTTGATGGCCAGCGTGGTGGCGTGCAATGCCATGGCCAGCGCGCCTTTCGGGGCTTCGCGAAGAGCGCATGAGTATCCGGTGGGCAGCACCCAGATCTCGTCGGCGCCCAGTGAAACAGCGTGGGAGAGAGGGGTGTTGTTCACGACGCCGCCGTCGATATAGTCCCGCCCGTCGATAGTCACCGGCGGCAGCACGGCGGGGATAGCGGCACTGGCGGCGATCGCGTCGATCGGATTACCGCGCGACAGCAGGATGTCTTTGCCGGTGAGCACGTCCGTCGCGACAACGTGCAGGGGTATGGGCGCGTCTTCGAGCCGGTGGAACTCCAAGTTTTCTCGCAGTAACCGGCGCAGGCCCGAATCCGAAACCAGGCTGCGCCGGCGACCGACAAACCCCAGGAACCCCGTGTACAGGTTGGTGGGAAAGACGTCACCGCGTGAGAGCGAACGCCACAGATCGGCGAGTGCGTTCACACCGCCCATATCGGAGCGGGCGGCCAGCCAGCCGCCGTTCAGGGCACCCACGGACGTGCCGACGATCAGGTCGGGGGTGACGCCCGCCTCTGTCAGCGCCTGCAGCATGCCGACTTGTATCGACCCGAGGCTGGCGCCACCGGACAACACGAACGCCGTTGTCATGGTCCAACACTAGCGATCTGCCAGGGAGCCGGGCCGCCGCATAACCATTCTGGACAGGTGTCTGGTTTTCGGTAATAGTGGATTCGGTATAACCCGTACACGTCCTCGGCCGCAATCAATTAGGGCCTGGACACTTGTCTATTTGGAGGTTGGCGTGACCGGTGATCGTGTTCTGGTGACCGGGGCGTTCGGCCTGGTGGGGTCCGCTGTTGTGGATGCCCTCGCGACACAGGGTTACGCGGTGGCTGCCACTGATCTGCGCACACCGGCGAACCTGCGGAGCGCGGAATGCCTGCCACCCGGAGTGCAGGTGCACTGGGCCGACCTGACATCCGTCGCCGAGGTCACGGCATTGATCGAATCCGCAGCGCCCGCAGCGATTGTCCACCTCGCGGCGGTGATTCCGCCGTTCTGCTACGCGAATCGGGCATTGGCGCAGACAGTAAACGTCGAGGCGACGGGGCATCTGGTGGCAGCCGCCTCCGGGCTTGCAGCGCCGGCGCGCTTCATCCTGGCCTCCAGTGTCGCGGTGTACGGCACCCGAAACCCGCATCGTGACAGGGGGTTGCTCACCGCCCAGACGCCGGTCAACCCGAGTGATCTCTATGGTGCCCACAAGGTTGCCGCTGAGAGGCTGGTGACTTCGTCGCCACTTGAATGGGTTGTACTGCGGCTCGGCGGGGTGTTGACTCCGACGCCTCGGTGGAGCATTGATCCCAACTTGCTGCGATTCGAAGCGGTACTTCCGTCGGACGGCCGGATTCAGACCGTCGATGTGCGCGATGTCGCGCAGGCCTTTTGCGCCGCGGTATCGACGAGTCAGGTACGCGAGGTCTTCCTGATCGGCGGCGACAGCTCCCATCGCACCACGCAGTCGGCCGTTGCATCGGAAACGGCGGCCGCCATGGGGCTTGTCGGCGGCGTTCCGGCGGGACGGCCGGGTGATCCCGACGATGATCGGAGCTGGTTCGTCACCGATTGGATGGATACGGAACGTTCCCAACAAGTCCTTGGCTTCCAGCGGCATTCGTTACCTGTGATGCATGCTCAGACCAGTGCCGCGGTGGGGTGGCGGCGCGCACCACTGCGATTGGTGGCGCCGATCGTGTGGGCCGCGCTCAAATCCCAGTCGCCATACCGCGGGATGGGTGGGCGTTTCGCCGATCCGTGGCGTGCGATCGATCGGTGCTGGGGCGATCCGCAATACTGAGACCATGCGAAAGGTCGACGGATGAGTGGCATTGAGCGGGTCGTGACCCGCGGAACCTTCGAACTCGATGGCGGCAGTTGGGAAGTCGACAACAACATCTGGATCGTTGGTGAGGGCGACGATGTGGTGGTCTTCGATGCCGCCCATTCGGCAGCGCCGATCGTCGAGGCGGTCGCCGGACGCAATGTCGTCGCGGTGGTGTGTACCCATGGACACAACGACCACATCACCGTCGCTCCCGAGTTGAGTCACACGCTGGACGCGCCGGTGCTGTTGCATCCGGCTGATGACGTGCTGTGGCGAATGACTCATCCGGACAGGGATTTCCGTGCGGTAGAGGATGACATGGTGTTGGCCGTCGGTGGACTGGAACTGCACGCCCTGCACACGCCGGGTCATTCGCCGGGCTCGGTATGTTGGTACGCACCCGAGCTGCGGGCAGTGTTCTCGGGCGACACCCTATTCCAGGGCGGACCGGGTGCCACCGGCCGGTCGTTCTCCGATTTTCCGACGATCCTGCAATCCATTTCGGGCCGGCTCGGCCCACTACCCGAAGACACGGTGGTCTACACCGGTCATGGCGACACCACCACCATCGGCGACGAGATCGTGCACTACGACGATTGGGTGGCGCGCGGGCACTAGCGTGCGGTGGTTCGGAACCGGTCGCGGTAGGACTTCGGTGAGACTCCCAACTCGCTGACGAACACTCGTCGTAGCGTCTCGGGGCTGCCGAATCCTGCGATTCGAGCGGCTTCGGCGACGGTGCTGCCCGCATCCAAGGCGCCGCGGGCCGCATCGATTCGGGCGAGCTCCACGTATCGTGCTGGCGTAGTGCTCAATTCGGTGTGGAAGAGTCGGGTGAGCTGGCGGGTACTCAGCGCCGCCCGCGCGGCCAGCTTGCTGACGCTGTGATCGCCGGCGGGGTCGGCGGCGATCGCGTCGGTCGCCGGGCGCAGCGCCGAGCCCGCGGGTGGCGCCGACTCCACGAAGACCGAGAACTGGGACTGCCCACCCGCGCGTTTGAGATAGACGACCAGTGACCGTGCTACCTCGCGCACGATGTCTGATCCGTAGTCGTCCTCGACGAGCGCCAGCGCAAGGTCGATACCCGCGGATACCCCGGCCGAGGTGAAGACATCCGCATCTCTGACGAAGATCGCGTCGGGCTCGACGGTGATGTTCGGAAACGCCCGCTGCAGCAACCCGGTATGACGCCAATGCGTGGTGGCGCGACGATGGTCGAGTACACCGGCCTGCGCGAGCAGGAAGGCACCCGTACAGATGGATGCGATGCGCCGGCAGCGTGCGGGCATTCGGGCCAGGGCGTTCACGAGTGGGGGGTCCAACGGGCGCCCGATCAGCACATCCCCACCCGCCACCAACACGGTGTCCGTGGACTCGATGGAGTCGATCGTCGCGGTCACCGAGAACGCTGATCCGATGGATGTCGCCACATCCTGCCCGTCGACCGAGGCCACCACCAGCCGGTAGTTCGCGCCGAATCGGTTGGCCTCGGCGAACACCTCGGCGGGACCGGCCAGGTCCAGCAGCTTCATGCCGTCGAACACGACGATGGTGATGAGCCGCTCATCGGACATGACCTCAGGATCGCAGATGCGCGGCCGTGCACATGTCCGGATCTGTGGGATCGACGGCGGTTGCGCACCTCCCACTCGCGAGTGTTTGCGCCAGAGACTCGTAGGTGACCGAGTTCCGTCGGACACGTTCCGCCAGACATGAGGAGATGCCATGACCGAGATTGCCGGAGTCGAGATCCCGGACACCCCGCTGGTCCGTGAGATCACCGAGTACATCCGCGACACCGAGGACGATCTGCTGTTTCACCATTCCCGCCGGGTGTATCTGCTCGGTGCGTTGCAGGGTCAGCGTCGCGGTGTGAAACCTGATCTGGAGATGCTGTACGCCGGTGCGATGTTCCACGACATCGGCCTTACCGAGCGGTTCCGGGACTCGCAGCTGCGTTTCGAGGTGGACGGCGCGAACGCGGCCCGCGACTTCCTGACCGAACGTGGGGTGGGTGCCCAGGAGGCGCAGAACGTGTGGCTGGCGATCGCGCTGCACACCACGCCCGGGATTACGGAGTTCTTGAGCCCAGAGGTGGCCCTCGTTACTGCCGGGGTTGAAACCGACGTGGTCGGCATTGCGCGGGATGCGCTGTCTGCCAAAGATTTAGATGCGGTGACCGCCGCGCACCCGCGGCCCGACTTCAAGAACGGAATCCTGAACGCCTTCTTCGAGGGCAATCGGCACCGGCCGGACAGTACGTTCGGCAACATGAATGCCGATGTGCTCGCGCATTTCGATCCGTCCTTCGTGCGGGCGGATCTGGTGGAGCTGATCCGGGCCAATAGCTGGCCGGAGTAGGTAAGGCGCCCTAGAACGGTGGCGGATCTTGGGCGGCGAGTGCGGACAGCGCTGCTTCGCGTTGTAATCGGTGGTGGCGGTTGAGGCTTCGTTCCGAGCGGTGCCGACGGTCGCGTTCCTGTTTTCGGGTGCGTAGCCGGGTAAGGGCGGGAAAGAGGAAGCGGCTGGCAGGAGTGGTGACGTAGGTGTGCCCCGTTGGGGCCTTCCAGTGCACGGTGCCGTCGGGCTCCTGGATCTCGGTCCAGCCGCCGAAGGTCTTCAAGAGATGATGTTTGCGGCACAACGCTTTCAGATTGGCGCCAGTGGTGGGGCCGCCCGCGGCCCACGGCACGGTGTGGTCGGTGTCCGTCCGGTCTGCGGCTGCCTCGCAGCCGGGGAATCGGCAGAGCTGGTCGCGAGATCGCACGAAGGACACAAGCCCGTCGGATGGACGGTATCCGGTGCTCTGGGAGTCAGCGAGCATCCGAGTGCGGGCGCCGGCGGCCACGGTGCGCGCCTGCTCGGCGGCAAGCACCCCGAAGCCGGGGACATGGGCGGGTACGTCGTCTTGACCATCGAGGGTTGACTGGTTGACGATCACGTTGACGACGACCGCGACATCGGCGATATCGCGTCCAGCGCAGTCGGGACGCCCACAGGTGCAACGCATCTGATCAAGACCCCGTGTCAACGCGCCGACCGCATCGGCACGGCGCTGGGCTTTGGTGCGTGTATCTGCCGGGCACACAGTATTGGCCAGAAGATCGAGACGTTTGTCCAGCGCGACGGCATGGGTGGCCTGCAGGGTGCCCCGGATCTCGACGACGGGTTCGCCGGTGCCGACGGGGCGGATTTCGATGTGCTGGCCCTCCTTGGCGGATCTGTTGCGCCGCACGGCGTCCTGATCGAAGCGATGCACCAACGCATCGAGTGCCGCGGTGATGCGTTTATGTGACCAGCGCGCCCAGTGGGGCAGGGCCCGCACAATCGCGGTATCGACCTGGGTGACCACGGCATCGTTGTCGACGAGTTCGGTCCGGTTGACGATCAGTGCGACGGTCCTGAAGTCAAGATCACCGGCGGCGAAGCGTTCAGCGACTCCCGTGAGGCGGTGCCGCAGAACCTGGGCGTACCGCATCTGGCTGGAGGCCAATGCCTGGGTGATGCCCTGAGCCGCCGCGATTTCGGCGGCAACCCTGTCCCAGCGATCCAGGGGGTGACGGTCCCGTGCATCGGCCTTGTCGAGGTCAGCGTGCCGGTCGACGAGCACGCCGATAGCGTCCAAGCGTCGGGCACATGCCTGCGCCTCGGCACGCTGTGCCGACGTGACCACATCGATCAGATCCGCGTCTCCCAATAAATCGAACACACTTTCGACTTTAGGGGAATCTGTTGAGCCGCACCGTGCACCAGACCCTGGTTGTGGACCAACTGCCGATTGTGGATAACCCGGGGGATCCTCTAGTGCGACCGTGGGTCCGTCAGGATCTCAACCAGGGCAGGCCCAGGATGGCTGAGCGCCTCGGCGATCGCCGGATTCAGCTCGGCCGCATCGCTCACGCGCCTGCCATACGCTCCACAGTCGCGGGCGAACTCCGCGAACGACGGATTGTGCAGCGAGGTTTGCCACACGGCGTATTCGGAGCTGCGCTGTTCCTCGCTGATCTTGGCCAGCTCGCCGTTGTTGAGCAGGATATGGGTGATGTTCATGTCGTACTTCACGGCAGTGGTGAAGTCGGCGAGGTACTGACCGAAGCCGCCGTCACCGGTCACCGCGACGATGGGCCGATCCGGGGCCGCTGCCCAGGCGCCCATGGCGGCGGGAAAACCGAAGCCGATGGAGCCGAGGTATCCCGACATGAGCACCGACTGTGCGGTGGGCTCGAAATAGCGGCCGAACGAGTATGCGTGATTTCCCACATCGACTGTCAGTACCGAATTTTCGGGCACCAGGCCGTTGAGCTCATGAAAGACGGCGGCAGCAGGTACCCGTCCATGTGCGGGGGCGGCGGCTCGGCGCGCTTTTTCCGTGCGCCATACCGACCAGCGTTGCGCGAGCTCGGGGCGTTGATCGACTAACGACGGGTTTGTCCGGAGCCCATCGGACAGGGCCGTGGCCGTCACGCCGACGTCACCGAGCACCGGCGCCGTGACCGGCCGGAAGCGGCCGAGCGCCAGTGGGTCGGTGTCGACCTGAATGGTCGGCTTGTAGGGCGAGATGCCAGTGTGATTCGAGAACGATGCGCCGAATACCAAGAGCAGATCGGTCTTGTTCATCATCCAGGACGCAACCGGTGTACCCGAGCGCCCCAGCACCCCGCCGGCGAGCGGATGACGGTCGGAGATCTGACCCTTGGCCTTGAAGGTGGTGAGGACCGGGGCGCTCAGGCGCTCGGCCAGCGCGGTGATGGCCGCCATGTCGAATTTCGCACCGGCGCCCACCACGATCACTGGGCGCGTGGCCGATTCGATGAGACGCAGCGCCGCGTCGAGCGCCGCTGCCGGTGGGCCCACCCGCAGATCCGGCATGCGGCCCTGCGGCCCGGCGGCCGGATTGTCGGGCGCGGGGAGCACCTGAACTTCGTCGGGCAGCACAAGATGGCCGACACCGCGCTCCAGGATGGCGTGCTTGAGCGCCATGGTCATCAGTTCAGCGTGGTCGGAGCCCGACCGCACCATCGCCGAATACACGGACACGTCGGCGAAAGCCGCCAGCAGATCGATGTCCTGGAAGGTGCCCTTACCGGCCACCGATGAATCCACGTTGCCCGAGATGGCCAGCACCGGTGCGCGATCGGCCTTCGCGTCGTACAGCCCCGTCAACAGATTCGTCGAGCCTGGGCCCGCGATACCGAAACACGCGGCGGGGCGTCCGGTCAGCTTCCCGTATGCCGAGGCGGCGAAGGCTGCCGCGCCCTCGTGCCTGATGCCGAAGTACCGCAACTTGCCGTCGCCTTCGGCCCGGTGCATCGCCTCGGCGACACCGAGATTCGAGTGTCCGACCATGCCGAAGACGGTGTCCACACCCCAGTTGGTCATGGTCTCAATCAGCACGTCGCTGACCGTGCGGACATGAGGAGCCGGCGGTGGAGTGCCCACGTATACGCCGTCCTCGCGCACGTCCACGGGATAGGTCAGCACGTCGAAGTCGGGTCCGCCGGCTGCCTCGCCGGTAAACGGGTCGAAGTCGAATCCATGCCAGGGACAACGAATCTTGTCGTTCTCCAGGGTGCCCTGACCCAGCGGACCGCCCTGGTGGGGGCAGCGGTTGTCGATGGCACCGAAACGGCCGTGCAGTTTGGTCAACGCCACGGATTTCAGGCCCACCGGGCAGACCGTCACCTCACCCTCATCCAGCGCATCCTGATCAGCCGCCTTGTGCCAGACCAGTTCCTGTTCGATCACAGTGGTATCGCTCCTGCGTAGGGGACTGCGCTGAGGTATGCGAAGTCGCGGTCGAATGTGACGAGATCGTCGAGCTCCAGGTCGGCAAGACGGCGATGCCCGCATGCCCTGGCCAGTATTGTCATCAGCTCGACGGTGGACTGCAGGAATCGCTGCAATCGCATGGCGGCAAGGTCGATGGGCAGACGATCACGCAGCGCTGGATTCTGGGTGGCGATGCCGACGGGGCAGGTGTTGGTGTTGCAGGCGCGCATGCCGACACAGCCGATGGCTTGCAGAGCGGCGTTGGACAGGCCGATGGCGTCGGCGCCCAGCGCCAGCGCCTTGACCATGTCGGCCGCGGTGCGGATGCCGCCGGTCACCGCCAAGGTCACCTCCCGGGCACCGGAGCGATCGAGATGTCTACGCGCGCGGGCCAGAGCCGGAATGGTCGGTACGGAGATGTTGTCGCGAAAGAGAATTGGTGCAGCACCGGTGCCACCTCCACGACCGTCGAGAATGATGTAGTCGACGCCGATGGTGAGCGCCGCGTCGATATCGCGCTCGATGTGCTGCGCGCTCATCTTGTAGCCGACCGGGATTCCCCCCGACAACTCGCGCACCTCGTTCGCGCAGTCGCGGAATTGGTCCAGGGATGTCCAATCGGGAAAGCGAGCCGGCGAGATCGCGGGGGTGCCCGGTGCGAGACCGCGGACTTCGGCGATCTTCCCGACGACCTTGTTACCGGGCAGATGCCCGCCGGTGCCGGTCTTGGCGCCCTGGCCGCCCTTGAAATGAAAGGCCTGCACCTTTTTGACGTGCTCGAAGCTCCATCCGAATCTGGCGGAGGCCAGCTCGTAGAAGTATCGCGAATTGTGTTGCTGTTCTTCGGGGAGCATGCCGCCCTCGCCCGAGCAGATGCCCGTTCCGGCGAGCTCGGCACCGGCGGACAGCGCGATCTTTGCCTCTTGCGAGAGTGCCCCGAAACTCATATCACTGACAAACAGGGGGATATCGAGGGTCAGCGGGCGCCGTGCGCCCGGGCCGATCACTGTTCGGGTGTCGACGGGTTCGTCGTCCAGCAGCGGCAGACGGGCCAGCTGGCCGGTCACTACCTGAATCGAATCCCACGAGGGCAGCTTGTCGCGCGGAACTCCCATGGCCGCCATCGTCCCGTGATGCCCGACTCTGTCGAGCCCGTGGGCGGCGAGCTCGTGAATCTGGGTGACGAAGAGCTCCTCCGCGGTATCAGAAGGTTTGATCCACGCACCCTGATAGCCGTCGTCCTCGTACGACACCGGATGTACCTTTGCGAATGCCGACACTGCCGATTCATCCACGTAGACAGTGCCGTTGGAGACCCAGGCGGGAAATTTCGTCAGTGCGACCGAGGGATTGACCGGTGAGATGCCGCTGTCCACCTCATAACGCCAGCCGTGGACCCCGCAGACCAGGAGGTCGCCTTCGAGGTGGCCGTCGACCATCAGGGCACCGCGATGTGCGCAGCGCCCGTACAGCGCCGAAACATTCTCGTCCTGACGGATCAGAACGATGTCCACGCCGCTCACTGTGGTGGCGTAGGGCGCCCCCTCGGGGAGCGCCGACAGCTCTGCCACCTGCAGTGCCGCTGTGGGCAGGGTAGTCATGGGTGCACTATGCGTCACCGTGGACATGAGCGCATCAGTCATATGACTGGTGCGGTGAGCGGGCCCAGCTACGTGATCAGATCGCGCAGCTCGTGCCGTCGGCTGATCCCCAGCTTGGGGTAGACGTGATACAGGTGAGAAGCGATGGTGCGAGGTGAGAGGTTGAGCTGATCGCCGATCTGGCGGTTGGTCATGCCAGACGCCACCAGCCTGACAATCTGCTGTTCTTGCGCGGTCAGCGATTCGAGGCCGGCTGTGGTCCGGACGGATTTCGAGACGACGCCTGCCGCACGCAATTCGGCACGGGCGAGTGCCGCCAGTGCCTCGGCGCCATGGCGCTCGAAAACCGCCAGGGCCGTAGATAGGAGTGGACGTGCCTCGGCGGGACGACGCGCTCGGCGCAACCACTCTCCGTAGTGCAGGCGGGCGCGCGCGTTCGATCGGCCACTGATCTCCGGTGGAATCGTCTACCGCGAGCCGGAAGTAGTTCTCCGCATTCGCGGTAGAGGACACCAGCGCCATCGCCTGGTGATGCAGAAGCCGGATCCGGGTGGGTGACGCGGAGTCCAATTGGCCTCCGATGGCGTCGATCAACGGCCGGACCTCCTCGGCGCGGCCGCCCAGGCCAGTTCGGCGACCCCGCGGTGCGATACGACGAAGTGCGTGGGCATCCCGTCGGCATGAAATTGCGCGCGGAAATACTGATACGCGCCGTCGAAGTCGTTGTGGAGGAACGCCGTCCAGCCCTGTGCGCGCGTCAGCGCCGCACGTGTAGCTCCTGACAGCGTGCTCGACGAGGACGTATCGATACCTCGCAACATCGCTGTCGCTGCCGTGACGTCACCGCGATACGCGAGCAGCTGCGCACGACACACGGCTGTTTCGCTGCTCAGTAGTGCGAGATCGTGGAGTTCGTACAGGTCCGTGGTGGCGGCAAGGAGCTCGTCGAGTTGACTCCAGCGGCCCGTGTCCAGCAGTGCCCAGGAAAGGGGAGCTATCGCATAGGTGAAGCCCCGCATGCCTCCACTGCCTTTGAGGGATTCCACCGCCTCCGAGAGATGGCGAACGGCAAGGTCGGAATCGTCGGTGGAGGCAGCCATCACGCCTACCACCAGATGCCGAAAAGGTTCCAAGATCGGTGCCTGCGGTGTGAGCCAGCACCGGTCGAAGGATGTCGGCCTGACGTGCCCCGAAGAGGCGGTATCGGCGTACATGCCGATGTAGGTGCGCTGCAGGGCGGCGGCGCCCTCCGGGAACGTCAAGAATTCGGCCTGTGTCTCCTCCTGCTCGGTGTCGTCGAAAGGGAGGCGGGGAAGCCACTTCTGGAGGGCCTCGCGGTGTGCGATATCCCCGGAGTAGTACGAGGCCGAGGCGCCCAGATAGGCCAGCGTAAGGGCCAGCCGACCCTCCGGAGGCGATGCGCCCTCCATGCAGCGGAGAACCAATTCGAAGGCCTCGGTCGCCTGTGCTGATTGCAGCCGGATGGAACCTCGGGTGAGGGAGGCCTAACCGAGGATATCGGGTTGATTGGTTAGCTGAGAAGCCTTGTCGCAGAGGATGAGTGCCCACGCGGTATCGCCGCCGAAGTTCGCGGCGGCCGCGGCGCGGGCATACCGGCGCGCACCGTCGTCACCGTGTGGACTCAACTCTGCGGCACGCTGCAGCGCACGCGTGACCTCCAGGTAGCCTCCGCGCTCCTGGGCCAGCTGCGCAGACTGCTCCAGTGCGGACGCGATGGCCTCATCTGGCCCGCCCGCTGCTTCAGTCAGATGCCATGCGCGGCAGGCATTGTCGAGTAACGGGGATTGTCCGAAGGCGAGGTGGGCGGCGCGTTGTTCGGTCAGGGTTGAATCGGTGTAGGCGAGGGTCCGAAGCAGCGGATGACAGAACTTGATCAACCTATCCGGGGTGATACTCAGCAGCCCTGCTTTTTCCGCATCGTTCCAGACGGACATGTCGGAGCCGTAGCCGGCCACGTCGGTGATGATGTCCACGGTTTCGTATCCCGAACCAGAGGCACTGTACAACAATAGTTTCCGGGTGGTCGCGTCGAGTGCTGCCAGCTCTATGGAGAAGATGGAATGCGCACCGCGGTATCCGGCCATGTTGTTTCCGCGGAACACCGTGGCGCCGGAAAGGCCGTAGAAGCGTGCCCCTTCGATCAGCGCCAGCGGATTTCCGCCCGCCCACCGGATGATCTCACCGCGAACGCCACGATCGGGAGGCGGCGTCTGTGTATCGAGGAGATCACTCGCTTCACGATCGTTCAGCGCCGGTACGTCGATGACGGTGATGACCGAGTCGAAGCCCGGCAGCCCATCTCGGTGTCGGCCGGTCATGATGACCGAGATGGGAGTGTGGATGAGCCTGCGTGACACTGAGGTCAGCACTTCACGTGAATCGCGGTCGAGAAGGTCGACATCGTCGATCGCGAGAAGGAGCGGGCGTTCACGGGCTACGGATTTCAGGAGAGCAAGGAGCGCGTGCCGGATGACGGCAGGACTGCGTGGTGAGGGTGTGCCGTCGATACCGAGGATATCGTTGAGGGTGTCACGCAGCAGTCTGGGCAGCGCGTTGACGTGCTCGTTCAAGGGGCAGATGAGTTCAGCCAGGGACGTGTAGGCATGCAGCAGATCTGGCTGACTCCCGGCGGCGAAGAGCACCCGGACTCCGGCGTTCGCGGCAGCTGCGGTGGCATTCAGCAGCAGCGCTGACTTACCAATCCCGGCCTCCCCGAGCAGGAGTAGCACGTTGGGCGGGTTATCCGTCGTGGTCGCGACGCGCCTGACCGCGTCGCGCAGGTTGTCGCGCCCGACGAACGAAGGAGGGGAATGAGGAGCGGTCATGGCGTTTGCGATGGTAGCGCCAGGACCGCGTGGCAGCGGTGGTTGAGACTTACCGACGGCGCAGGCGTGCGCCGAGGTTCGTCTTGGCCAGGTCGATCAGCTCGTCGCCGCGGCCCGACAGCAGGGTTCTCGTTGCCCACAGGGAGAAGCCTGCCACCTGTGCCGCCGTGATGGTCGGTGGAATCGAGAGCTCCTGGCGGGCGGTGAGCACTTCCACGAGGGCCGGACCGTCGTGACTGAAGGCATCCGACAACGCGGCGTCGAGTTGATCGGGGCGTTCCACACGGACGCCGTGAATCCCGAGCGCCCTCGCGACGTCGGCGAAGACTGGATTATCCAGGGCCGTACCGTAGTTCACGATGCCTGCGGCCTTCATTTCCAGCTCTACGAAGCTGAGCGCGCCATTGTTGAACACCACCATCTTGATAGGCAGCTGCGACTGGGTCAGTGTGATGAGGTCTCCCAGCATCATCGCCAGCCCGCCGTCGCCGGAGAGCGTGATGATCTGGCGACCGCGGTGTGATGCCTGGGCCCCGATTCCCTGAGGTACCGCATTCGCCATGCTGCCGTGGTTGAACGAGCCGAGCAGGCGCCGTCGGCCGTTCATGGACAGGTAGCGCGCGGCCCAGATGACGGGAGTACCGACATCGGCGATGAACACCGCGTCCTGGTCCGCCAACTCGTCGATCCTGCGCGCTACCAGTTCCGGCCGCACGGGCGTCTGATTGCGATCGTCCACCGCCAGCCGGTCGAGCTGAGCCCGCGTACGCGTGTAGTTCTCCCTCGCGCGCTCCAGATGCTTGCCGTCGGAATGCGGAAGAAGTGTCGAATTAAGCTGCTGCAAGGTGTCTTTCACCGAACCGATGAGTGGAACATCCACCCGGACACGTCGGCCGATGTGTTCACCGCGGATATCGACCTGAATCACGGTGGCCTTCGGTGGATAGAACTGTCGATACGGGAAATCCGTTCCGAGCATCAGCAGCACCTCGGTGTCCTCGAGTGCGTCGTACCCGGAACGGAATCCCAACAGGCCCGTCATGCCGACGTCGAACGGATTGTCGTACTCGACGAATTCCTTGCCGCGCAACGTGTGCACGATAGGGGCCTGCAGCGTGCGGGCTACCGCCAGCAGTTCGGCATGGGCGCCCTCACAGCCGGCCCCGGCGAGGATCGTGACCGCGTTGGATCCGTTCAACACACGTACCGCTCGCTCCAGGGACTCCGGATCGGGCAGACGGGTCCCGATGCCCGCCACGATAGGAGCCGAGGGCGGTGCCACGTCTGTCTTGGCGCTGAGGATGTCTCCGGGGATTGTCAGGACGGCCACGCCCCGTTGATCCAGTGCGGCCCGTATGGCGGTGTCCAAGACGTACGGCAGCTGTTCAACGCTGCTCACCAGCTCGCTGTACACACTGCATTCGGCGAACAGATTCTGTGGATGCGTTTCCTGGAAGTAGCCGCTGCCGATTTCGGCGCTGGGAATGTGCGATGCGATTACCAGGACGGGAACGCGGCTGCGGTGCGCGTCGAAGAGCCCGTTGATGAGATGCAGATTGCCCGGACCACAGCTGGCGGCGCATACCGCAAGAGTGCCGGTCAGTGCGGCCTCGGCTCCTGCGGCGAATGCCGCCGCCTCCTCGTGGCGCACGTGAACCCACTCCACGGTGCCATCGCGGCGCAGAGCCTCGGTAAAGCCATTCAACGAGTCACCGGGAAGTCCATAAATACGTTGAACACCAGCGGCTTTCACGGTATCGACGATGAGTTGCGAGACTGTGCGGGCCATGGTGCCCTCCAAGGGGATGAGGCGTGCTGGGCGGTCGGGGACGGTTGACGCTCTTCATTGGATGCTAGCGGCGGGCGCGGTGGTCGGCCATCAGTCATTCGACTGGTGGGCGGGATGGCAACGGCTAGTTCGTGTTCGCGTATGCGTCGAGAGCCTCAGCGGCGCAACGGCGCCCGACTTCGATGACCTCGGAAGCGCGATGAAAATCCAGACTGCGACTGACACTGCGCGGCACCTCGATGAGAACATCAGGCGGGTGTGCCGCGAGCTGCATGCGGGCAAGGGAGGACTGCATGACCTCGATGGTGCGGTTCATCACCTCGAAGCTCGTCAGTTTCGCGGCGGGATCGGGTTGGCCGGCGGCCTCGGTGCCATCGGTTTCGAACAGCGCCGAGGTGCTGCGCAGCAGCCGGTTCAGCCACTCCGTCGTCACGCGCGGCTCACGGGGCTCGGGGTCCAGCGGCGGCGCCGGGGCGCGTACCTCTTCGCCTCCGCTGAGGCTTACCGCCACTCGCAGCTCGGCGTGCACCCCGGCCAGCGGCGCAACCGCCATCAGATCGAGAACACCGCCGTCGGCCAGCACTCTGCCGTCGAGTACGTGTGGAGAGATCATTCCGGGAATCGCGATGGATGCGCGAATGGCAGAAGCCAATGAGCCGCGCTGTAGCCACACCGACTTACCGGCGATCAAGTCGGTCGCGACCGCGGTGAAAGGGATCGGCAGATCTTCGATCGCGACGTCGCCGAGCAGGTCGCGCACCACGTCCAGAATCTTCTCCGCACGGAAGAAGCCGGGGCTGGTCCAGGTCGGGTCCAACAGCCGCAGTACCGCGCGCTGCGTCAACGAGGTCGCCCACGAGGTGAATCCGTCGAGTGCACCGGCCGCTTCCAAACCGCCGACCAGCGCACCCATCGAGGATCCCGAGATCCCGGAGATCTCGAAGCCACGCTCGCGAAGTTCCTGGATCACACCGATATGCGCGTAACCCCGGGCCCCGCCGGCGCCCAGCGCCAGCGCGATCTTGGTGCCGGGTGCGCCGGTACTCGCCTCGTCAGTCATCCACTCAATCTTGGCAAGAGTGAAGCGAGGTATCCAGGTGAGGTGTGCGACACCCGTTACTGGCGAGCGTGGGGATCGGAGGCGTTGAGCGTCGCGACGACGTGGTCGTAGTCGCCGCGTGACTCGCCGTAGCGCAGGAACTTCACCCGCTCTACCTGGATCTCGTTGGCATCGGGCTGCGTCTCCAGCAGAGTGACCACCTCATCGACGAAGTCCTTCAGTGGCATTGCGAAATCACTCTCTTGCTGTCCCGGCATGAGGTCTGTGCGAACCGCGGGTGGCTGGAGTTCCTTGACCGCGACGGTGGTATCCGCGAGCTGCAGCCGGATCGTCTCACTGAGCATGTGGATGGCTGCCTTGGACGCGTTGTAGCTGGGCGTGACCTTCAGCGGCGCGAAGGCCAACCCGGACGACACCGTGATGATGGTGGCTTCCGGTTGGGCCTGTAGGTGCTCGACGAAGTTGGCGATCAACCGAATCGGGCCGAGCACGTTCGTGGTGACGATCTCCTCGGCCGACTGAAGGAACGACTCGGGGTGGTGCCAGTCCTCGACCCGCATGATCCCGGCCATCGCGATGAGGACATTCACGCCGGGATGATCGGTGAGTACCTGTTGGGCAGCGGTGTGAATGCTCGCCGGATCGGAGATGTCGATCTGCACGGCTGAGATTCCGGGGTGCTCGGCGGAGATTCGCTCGAGTAGCTCTGTACGGCGGCCGCCGACGATCACGGTGTTGCCCTTGGCCTGCAACGCTAGGGCTAGTTCCAGGCCGATGCCACTGGTGGCTCCGGGGATGAACACGGTGTTGCCTGTGATCTTCATGCGCGACCTCCGATCAATTATGTGTACATATCGTACATATAAATAATGTACGGTACGTACACATAGTTGGCAAGAGGACGGGGCGACGGTGACCCAGGCAGAACGGGACGTGGTGAGGCAACCGCGCCGAGGACGTCGCCCTGCTGACGAGGTGCGCGAGGAAGTGCTGCAGGCGGCGGGAGAGCTGCTCTTCGCCGACGGGATGAGCGGATTCACCATTGAGAAGGTCGCTGCACTTTCTGGTGCGAGCAAGATGACGATCTACAAGTGGTGGCCGTCGAAGGGTGCCCTCGCGCTTGACGGCTACTTCCGAAAGGTTGAGCCGGAATTGGGGTTCCCCGATACCGGGGAGATCGAGCGTGACCTGCGCAGCCAGTTGGGCGCGTTCCTCGGCGTCATCCGGGACTCGGTTGGTGGCGGAATCATCGGCGAGCTCATTGGTCAGGCCCAGCTCGATCCCGACCTCAAAGTGGCTTTTCTGCAACGGTATTCGGGCCCACGGCGAGCACTTGCGGTTGCGGCGCTACGCCGCGCGCAGGAACGCGGCCAGCTCGATGCGACCGTGGACCCGGAAGTTGTCGTGGACCAATTGTGGGGCGCTTGCTACCACCGGCTGCTGATACCCGACCAGCCGCTGACAGCGGATTTTGTGGACGCCTTGCTCACCAATCTGTTCGGCGGGATCAAATCCAGATGAATCTAGGTACGGGAATAAGGCCGACAGATACCGGGGTTTGACGCGGTATGCCACGTCAGTTCACCGAAGCAGAACGTCAGGAATTTCTCGCGGCCAAGCACATCGCCGTGTTGTCGGTTACGGCCGACAACGGGCGCCCGCCGGCCAGCGTGCCGATCTGGTACGACTACGTCCCCGGTGGAAACATCCGCATCAGTACGAGTGCGGCGAATCGCAAGGCACGGCTGATCGAGCAGGCTGGGGTGGTGACGTTGACCGTCCAGCACGAAGAGCTGCCGTATCAGTACGTGATCGTCGAGGGCAGTGTCGTGGAAACTGCTCAGCCGGCCCCGGAGGCGGCGCGGGTGGAAATCGCCATCCGGTACCTCGGCGAGGAGGGCGGCCGCGATTTTGTGCGTAGCTACGACGGTGGAGACAACGTGCTGTTCACGATCCGTCCGGACCGCTGGTTCACCGCGGATTTCTCGGACGATCTCTGAGCCGCGAAAGGCGGGCGCGGGTCACCGCGCTCACGCCAGGGCGAGAAACAGTTTCTCGAGCTCGGCCTCGGTCATGGGCGCGGTGTCGCCATTGCGATCGGCGGTGATGCATTCCCGCAGCCCGGTGGCGACGATCTTGAACCCTGCGCGGTCGAGGGCTCGTGATACGGCAGCCAGCTGAGTCACGACGTCTTTGCAGTCGCGTCCGTTCTCGATCATGTTGATGACGCCGTTGAGCTGACCCTGTGCCCGGCGCAGTCTGCTGAGGATCGCGGTGATGCTGTCTTGATCGTCGATCATGTTTCTACCTTTCGGGGGCGCCTAGCTACTGGCTACTATACCCTCCTGGGTATAGGGTTCGTGCGTACTCTCAGCGGCCACCAGAACCATGGGCCGAGCAACCCGGCTATGGACGGGGTCATCAGTGAGCGCACGATGAGTGTGTCGAATAGTAGGCCCAGACCGATGGTGCTTCCGGCCTGGCCGATCGAGCTCAAATCGCTTGCAGCCATGGACATCATGGTGAATGCGAATACCAGCCCCGCGGACGTGACGACCCCGCCGGTCTCTCCCATTGAACGGATGATCCCGGTCTTGAGTCCCGCACCGATCTCTTCCTGGAATCGGGATACGAGAAGCAAGTTGTAGTCGGAGCCGACAGCCAGCAGGATGATCAGTCCGAAGACCGGAGCGATCCAGTTGAGCTCAAGACCGAAAATGTGTTGCCACACCAGCACCGAGAGCCCGAATGCGGCGCCGAGGGACAGCAGTACGGTGCCGACGATGACCAGTGAGGCGACCAGCGCGCGCGTGATGATCATCATCACGGCGAAAATTAGTGTCACGGCTGCGATTCCGACGATCAACAGGTCATAGTGAGAGCCGGATTGGATGTCGCGGTAGATCGCGGCGGTGCCGGTGAGGTAGAACTCCGCGTCGGTCAGGGCGGTCCCCTTGACGGCTTGATGGGCGGCTTCCAACTCGGAGATGACTGAGGAGATTCCTGCGGGGGTGGCCGGGTCCTTGTCGTGGGTGATGATGAAGCGCGCGGCTGTGCCGTCGGGAGACAGGAACAGTCTCAGTCCGCGCTGAAAGTCCTTATTCTGGAATGCTTCTGGCGGTAGATAGAAGTAGTCGCCGCTTCGGGAGGCGTCGAAGGCCTGTCCCATCGCGCTAGCGGTGTCGGTCATCTGCGCCATCTGTGTCACCAGGTTCGAGAAGCTGCTGTGCATGGTCAGCAGGCTCGCGCGCATGGACTTGGCCACGGCGATGATCGGTGGGAATTGGGCCGCCATGTGGGGAATGATTGCGTCGACGTTTCCGACGTCTGCGGTCAGTGTGCGCATCGTGTCGCTGAATGTGTCGACACCGTCGATGGCGTCGAACACCGAACGTATGGCAGAGCATGCCGGGATATCGAAACAGTGCTGATCCCAGTAGAGATAGTTGCGCAGTGGTCGTATCGCGTCGTCGAAGTCGGCCAGATGGTCTCGAATCTCGTTGAGTGTTGCCGTCGCATCTGTCATGTCCGTGCTCATGCGATGAGTCGCGTTGTTCATGTGGCCCAGTAGGGATCGCATGTGTTCCATGGAGCCGATCATGGAGCCGAGATCCTCACTCATGGTGAGCATGTCGGCTGTACGGTCCTTCATGAACTGAAGATTCTGTTGGATCGGAATCGACTGGGCACTGATCTGGAAGGGGATGGAGGTGTGCTCAATCGGGCCGCCCAAGGGGCGGGTGATGCTTTGTACCATGGCGATTCCCGGCGAATGGAACACGTCTTTGGCGATCTTGTCGAGGATGATCATGTCGCCGGAGTTGCGCATGTCGTGATCGCTCTCGACCATCAGGATGTCGGGATTCATTGTGGCGGCGGTGAAATGGCGTTCTGCGGCCGCGTAGCCGACGTTCGAGGGCAGGTCGGCCGGTATGTAGAACCGGTCGTTGTAGCTGACCTTCATGGTCGGCATGATCGCGATACCGATGATCGCTATGCCCAGCGAGGCGGCAAGCACCGCGCCGGGCCAGCGCACCGTGGCGGTGCCGATACGCCGCCACCGTCGAACTTTCACGGCTCGTTTGGGTTCCAGCAGCCCGAACCTGGTTGCGAGGACGACGACGGCGGGCGCCGCGGTGAGGGCGCCTGCGACAACGACGAGCAGCCCGAGTGCGGATGGGATGCCGAGGGCCTTGAAGTACGACAGTCGCGCGAGATGCAGACACAGTGTTGCACCGGCGATGGTCAGACCAGAGCCCAGGATGATGTGGGCGGTGCCCCGGAACATGGTGTAGTACGCGGTTTCTTGATCCTGGCCGGCTTGGCGCGCTTCCTGATAGCGGCCGATGAGAAAGATGGCGTAGTCGGTTCCTGCGGCAATCGCCAACGAGGACAACATGGCCACCACGAATGTCGAGAATCCCAGGAGATCGTAGTTACCGAGAATCGCGACAACACCTCTGGCGGTGCCCATCTCGAAGCCGACCATGACCAGAACCAGCAGCATCGTGCTGACGGAGCGGTACGTGATGAGGAGCATGATCATGATGACTGCGCCGGTCACGCCCATCATGATCAGCATGCTTTTGTCGGCGGCCTCATTCATGTCTGTCGTCAGTGCGGCCGGGCCGGTGACGTAGACCTTGAGGCCCGGCGGTGGGGTGGAGTTGTCCACGATTGTGCGGATCGCTGCCACCGACTTGTTGCCGAGCGTGCTGCCCTGGTCACCAGCCAGATTGAGCTGTACGTAGGCGGCTTGACCGTCGCGGCTCTGAACGCCGGAAGCCGTCAGTGGGTCGCCCCACACGTCCTGAACATGCTGAACGTGGCCGGTGTCCGCCCGCAGCGCGCGTACCAGGTTGTCGTAGTAGTGGCGTGCCGATTCGCCGAGCGGTTTGTCGCCCTCCAGCACGATCATGGCGATGCTGTCGGAGTCAGATTCGCGATACTTCTCGCCGATGTGCTTGGCCGCCATCATCGCCGGCGCGTCATGCGGCGACATCGTCACCGCATGATCTCTTGCCACCGACTCGATCGGCGGTACAAGCAGGTTCACCGCCACGGTCAGTAGCAGCCAGGCCAGCACAATGGGGATAGCGAATCTGCGAACCAATCGCATGAAGGCAGGGCGTTCTTGAGCAGAAGGGTTCATGCGGCTTTCACCAGGCAGGAGATCTGGGCGCGGTGCCCGTCGGCAGACCGATCATCTTCGATTCGGCCGTTCACGGTGATCCGGCACCCAATCGCGGCGCTATTGCCTTGCGCCACAACGCTGGCAATCACCGCCGGTACGGTAGTTTCGATTGTGTAGGTCCAGGGCAAACTGGCGAAATCAGCGGACCGTGGTTGAGCGTCCTTGTCCAGGTAGCTCACCGCACCCCTGGTGCCGGTGGGGCCGTAGATCTCGTATCGCACGTGCTTGATCGTGGACGGCGCGAGTGGCTGTGCACTGCTGCCGGTGGCGGAGAATATGGGTTCGGAGCCGAACGCTCCGCGCAGGTGATTCACGGCGATTGCGCCGACACCCACTGCACATGCGACAACCAACGCAACCCACGCGCGCCGCATAACGGCAAATATCGCTGTGCGCACCTTCCGGCCACCTTTCTGTTGTAGATCAAATATTTTCGGCGCCGACGTGCGCCCTCTCCACTCGCATCGACTCTACAAATACCATACCCCCTACGGTATATGGACGGAATCTCATCCCGCCTTATATACCGTAGGGGGTATGGTATAAACGGAGTGAGAACGAGCTTGCGAGCAGTGATGGGAGACGCCGAATGTCCACAGACAGTGGTTCTGCACAAGCCGACACGTTCGATGTGAGGGTGTGGCTCGACCCGGTATGCCCGTTCTCCTGGAATACCGCGCGATGGCTGGACACAGTCGCGGACCGGTCGGGCCTGTCGATCGATTGGCAGCTGATGAACCTCGCCGTCTTGAATGAGGGTAGGGCGCTCCCGCCCGCACAACAAGCACGCATGGATGACTCGCGACAGGTGGGTCGACTGATGGCCGCCGTCCATCGTGAGTTGGGTCAGCAGGGCCTGCGCACCGCGTACTTCAGCTTCGGTGAACTGTATTTCGATGAGTCGATGCCCGTCGGCGCACATCTGGTGGACCGGGTACTGGCAGCGGTCACACCCCACGGGGTGTCACGTGAATCGCTATCGGACGGTTCCCTCGATGCACTGGTCCGTTCCTCTCATGAGTCCGGGCAGCAGGCGTTGGGAGACGTCGGCGGCAGCCCGTTGTTGCAGATCAACGGCCGCACGTTCTTCGGCCCTGTGTTGACGGCGTTACCGGAGCACGGCAACGCGCGCGCGCTTTTTGACGCGGTCATCGTGCTGGCGGGTGTGCCGGAGTTCACCCAGTTGCAGCGTCCGCGCCCGGCGCATTAGATCCGGGCATGTGGTCGCCACGCTCTACGTCCGTGAAAAACAAAGTGCCCGAACAGGGGCCTGTTCAGGAAGAGGGATCACAGAACATGAAAAAGAAGGTTGTCATCCTGGGTGCCGGAATCGGCGGTCTGAGCGCGATCAACGAATTCCGTCAGTCGCAGGTGCCACTGGGCGACCTCGACATCACCATCGTTGACGAAGACTTCGCGCACTTTCTGGGATTTACCTTGCCGTGGGTCATGAGGGGCTGGCGCGACGCGGCTAGTGTGCCGATACGGCCCAGCTCTGAGGCGCTGTCGGGGATAACCACTGTCACCGGCTCCGTCATCGGCATCGATCCCACTGCGCGCACCGTAACCCTTTCCGATGCATCGACTCTGGACTTTGACGCGCTCATCGTCGCCACCGGCGCGCACAATGCCCTCGACAAGATTCCGGGCCTGAGCGAAGCAGTAGCACGAGGTGAGGCGGTGCACTACTACGGTGTCGATGCGGCCGGCGATGCCAGGCGCGCTCTGGAGCATTTCTCGGGAAGCAAGATCGTCTTCCTGGTGACTTCACAGCCTTACCGTTGTCCGATAGCACCCTACGAAGGAGCCCTGCTGGCCTCGGACTTCTTGAACGACAAGAACATGCGATCGGATGTCGATATCAGCGTGTACACGCCGGAGAAGCACCCGATGCCCTCAGCCGGCCCCTACGCGGGACCGCAACTGGTGCAATTACTCAGGGACAACGACATCACCTTTCATGGTGAACACACCACAGAACGTGTTGACCCGGATAGAAAGGTCGTCGTATTCGCCGACGGCACCACAGTGAGCTTCGACCTGTTGGTGTTCGTGCCGCCTCACGAGCCGTCTGTCACTATCGACGGGCCGGAATGGATCGGCGTCGACGCGCAGACCATGCAAACGCCCTACGAGGGCATCTGGGCTATCGGCGACACCGTGTCGGTGACATCACCCTCCGGCAGGCCACTACCGAAGGCCGCCATCTTCGCCAAGAACGGTGCAAAAGCGGCTGCCCAAAACGTACTTCACTACCTTGAGAGGTCCGACCGGACCGCGGTACTTTCGGGACTGGGGTACTGCTACCTCGACACCGGGCAGCATCGTGCGGCACAGGGTAAAGGCGACTTCTTCACACTGCCGCATCCAGAGATCACACTCACCGAACCTTCCACCGGCCAGCATCGTGACAAGCAAGAAGAGGAAGCGCAATGGCGTGACATGTGGGAGTCACGCTCCGGAGCTTGATATCTCAGCCGCTGTTGCGCAGCGCGGTGGCCAGACCGCTCATCGTGAGCAGTATGCCGCGCTGCACCAACTCGTCCTGATCGCCGGACCGGTACCGGCGCAGCAGTTCCACCTGTAGGTGGTTGAGGGGCTCCAGGTACGGAAAGCGGTTGAACACCGAACGTGCCAGCGCCGGGTTGTCTGCAAGCAGATCCTCATGCCCGGTGATCAATTGATGCATGGCAATGGTTCTGTCGTGCTCGGCCACGATCTTGTCGAAAACCCGGTGCCGCAACGCTTCGTCGTCGACGAGTTCGGCGTAGCGGGCTGCTAACCCCATGTCTGACTTGGCCAGCACCTGGGCCATGTTGGACAGGACCGTCTGAAAGAACGGCCATCGGCGGTAGAGCTGTTGCAGCACCTCAAGTCGTCCGTCGCCTTCGGCGATCCACTGTTCGATCGCGGCTCCCGTCCCGTACCAGCCGGGCAGCATCACCCGCGACTGGCTCCAGGCCAAAACCCATGGGATGGCGCGCAGGTCGGCGATCGATGTGGTGGGCTTACGGGAGGTTGGCCGACTGCCGATATTGAGTGCACCGATCTCGTTGACCGGTGTCGATGCCTTGAAATACTCGACAAAACCTGGTGTCTCGTGCACCAGTTCGCGGTAGGTACGTTGGGCGCGCGCGGCAAGGTCATCGAGTATTTCGTAGGCCGCGCCGGCCGCCTCTCCTAGTCCTTCGACGTCGAGCAGTGTCGACTCCAGCGTTGCGGCCAGCAGCGTCTCGAGGTTGCGGTGGGCCGCACGTGGTTCGGCGTACTTGGCGGCGATCACCTCACCCTGCTCGGTGATACGAAGCGATCCGGATACCGCCCCAGGCGGTTGGGCCAAGATGGCGTCGTAACTCGGACCACCGCCCCGTCCCACGGTACCGCCACGACCGTGGAAGAGCCGCAGCCGAATTCCGTTCCTGCGGGCAGATTCCACCAGGTCTAGTTCGGCGCGGTACAGAGCCCAGTTGGCGGCCAGATAGCCGCCGTCCTTGTTGGAGTCCGAGTACCCGAGCATAACCTCCTGGCTCTCGCCTCGAGCAGCCACCAGGGCCCGGTAAAGCGGAAGTTCCAGGGCTGCTTCAAGAATGGCGGAACCACGTTGCAGGTCGTCAATGGTCTCGAACAGCGGCACGATGCCCACCGGACAGAATGGTCGTGGTCGTGAAGCGTCCAGCAATCCCGCTTCCTTCAAGAGAATTGCCGCTTCCAGCATGTCCGAAACCGATTGGCACATCGAGATGATGTAGTTGGGAACCGCCCGGGGCCCGTAGGTCTGAACCGCCCGCGCGGCAGCGGCGACGATATCGAGTTCCTTGCGGGCAAGCTCGGAGAGCTCGGCGCCCTCGCCGATCAGGGGCCGCCGGGTGCGTAGCTCGGCGACAAGTACCTCGATGCGCCGAGGCTCCGAGAGCGATCGGTAGTCGGAATGCACACCGGCCCAGGCAAGTAACTCGGAGATCACCTCTTCGTGGATATCCGAGTTCTGCCGCATGTCCAGCCCACTGAGATGAAAACCGAAGACATGAACGGATTCTCGCAACGCACGTAGTCGATCGTCCGCCAGCACTACGCTGCCGTGCGCACGCAACGACGCATCCACGATATCGAGGTCTCGTAGTAGTTCGTCCGGTGCGCGGTACGGAATCAGGCCTAGATCCAGGCCGTGCTCCGGCAGTTGGTCAAAGATGGTCGCGGCCGTCGCGGTAAGGCGCGCATGGATGACGCGTAGTGCGCGGCGGTAGGGCTCGTCTGCCCGGTCGGTTTCGCCGCCCTGCTCGGCCAATGCGATCAGATCGGCAGAAACCGTGACCAGGCGGACCGATAACGAGAGCTCCTGCTCCAGTGCCACCAATTGTTCGAAGTAGTAGGCGATCGCCGTCTGTGCGGCACTGCTTGTCGCAAGATGCACTACCTCGGCGGTGACGTTCGGATTTCCGTCCCGGTCACCACCGATCCACGATCCGGGTCGCAGAATCGGCTCGCTGAGTAACTCGGCATCCGGCCACCGGCGGCGTAGCGCCGTGCGGATCTCGGCGTTGATCTCAGGTATCACCTCGAAGAACGAGGCCGGGTAGTAACGCAGCCCCACGGCGATTTCGTCTTGAATCTTCAACCGGGACAACCGGATCAATGCCGTCTGCCACAGCGTGAGAATGTGCCGCTGAAGTTCGCGCTCGATATCCCGGCCGGTTTCGGTCTGCGTCAGTCCCTGCATACGCAGCCGCATGAGCTCGGTGATGCGATGTTGGGTGTCGAACACGGTACGACGGCGGGTCTCCGTCGGGTGAGCGGTAATAACCGGCGACACCAGCGCGCCGGTGAGAGCGTGCGCAACGCGATCCGAAGCAAGTTGTGCGGCATCGAGTTTGAGGTACGTGGCGGCTAAGCTACTGTCCTGCGGTGGTGCGCCCGCAGCGACGTGCACGGCCCGCCGGCGCTCTCGATGGATGTCCTCGGCCACATTGGCCAGCAGCGCGAAATGGGTGAATGCCCGAATGACGGGGATGGCTCGGTGGATGTCGACGCCGTCGAACAGCTGCGCCAGTTCGGCGCGATCGATCTCTGATCGGCGCACCCGGAACGACTCCACTCGCGCCCGCTCCACGAGCTCGAAGACTTCGTCGCCGCACTGCTCACGCACCGTAAGACCCAAGATGGTGCCCAGCAGCCGGATGTCTTCACGCATCGGCTCGGTGGCCTCCCGGCCCACCTGTGTCCGGGTGACGGCGCCTATCGGTGCAAGATCCGTAACCTCAGCCATGGATCGAGTATCCGTGGCAACGCCGCCGCTCGCACGATGAGCGCCGATGATGAGACCAGATCGGCAGCTGAGCTACCAGACCCTGATCCAGTCGACGAGCATCTCCGCGGGGTAGGTGCCGCCGCGCGGATCACCACCGCCGGATCCGGCCACGGCCAGGTTCAGCACCGCGAAAGCCTTGTGCCCGGGATTGTTGAACGGCCAGTCCGCCAGGGAGTTGGCCGGGACATCGAAGTACGGCGCCGCCCCGTCGGTGTAGTCCCGCCAGAAGCGAATCCCCTTGTCGTCCCACTGGGTGCGCCAGGTGTGCCAGCCGCTGTCCAGGGTCAGGTTGTGGGTCTTCCATTCCGAGCCGTTTGCCTTGGCGTGCACCGTAGTTGCGGCCGGCCAACTGCCGTTGCCGTACCACTCGACGATGTCGATCTCACCGTCCTGGTCGCTGCCGAGCCAGAACGCGGGCCACGCGCCCGGGGTCAGGCAGTTGAACTTGATGCGCGCTTCCCAGGTGTAGCCGATGCCAAGTTCGGTGGTGCTGTAGATCTTGCCGCCGTAGTAGGTATTGCCTTCCTTGGCGGCCTTGATGACCAGATTCGAGTTGCCGTCGATGTAGACGTTCTTGCGGTCGTCACGGTACTGGCCGACGTTCTCGGGGAGCTCCCAAAAGGTCGGGTCCTTCATGGACTCGCGAGCCTTCGACACAGCCCATTTGGACCCGTCGGGCGCCGACCCGGCTGGGCCGTCGAACTCATCGACGAAGACGTACTTGCCGGTGGGGGGTGCCGCTGGCGGCCGGTTGGGTGGGTTCTGTGGTGCCGGTTGCGCCCACGCCTGCGGCATAGAAGCCGCTGCTGCCAACATGCCAAGCCCTGAGAACGCCATCATCCGGCGCCGATCCATGTTCACCATCGACGCCGACGATAACAGGATTCGCTCGGCGCGGTCCGGGTCTGCGGTACGGCTGCTAGTGGCGGGCGCGCAGCGACTCGCGACCGGGCGACAGCATTGCGACGTCCAGTCCGCGGGCGGCCAGATCCTCCGGAACCGGGCTGCGCGCGGCCAGTGCGGCACCAACTCGCGCGAGCGCCGGGGCCATCTGGATGCCATAACCACCTTGGGCGGCGTACCAGAAAAAGCCCTCGATATCCGGGTCTTCCCCGACAACCGGCGTGCGATCGGGGGTGAAGGACCGCAACCCCGCCCATGCGGAGTTCACCGTCCGGATACCGAGGGTGGTGGCCTCGTTGATCATCCCGATCGCCCGCGCCATCTCCAGCTCGTCGGGTCGGGGGTCTCCGGGTGCCTGAAGCGTCTCGTCGGCGGGCGAGCACAGGAACTGGGCGCCGTCGGGTTTGAAATAGAAGGTGTCTGAGGTGTCCAGTGTCATAGGAATCGAGCCGGCAGACCTCTCCTGCGGCGCGGACACCATGAAGGCGGTACGTCGAAGCGGCATGATCCCCACCGGGTGCGCGCCCATGGCCTGCGCGACTTCATCGCACCAGGCACCGGCGGCGTTCACGACGGTGGCCGCTTCAAATTGTCGTCCGGACGAGTCCCGCAGGATCCACCTGCCCTGACGGCGGGTGCTACTCACGATGGGCGCCGACTTGACGATGCTTCCGCCACGGCGGCGCAGCCCGCGCACGTAGCCCTGGTGCAGCCCGTGCACGTCCAGCTCCATCGGAGTCGGATCGATCGTCGCCAATCGGGTGTGCCCGGGACGTAGGTACGGGTTGATCTCCTCGGCGACCGCACCGTCGACCAATTCCGTGTGACACCCCTGGAGCAGGGCCTGATCATGTAGTTGGCGCAGCGTCTCCGCATGCGTGTCATCGGCGATGATCAGCAGCGGCAAGGGTGTGGCGAGCTGAGCATCGAAGCCCTCGCGGGGTTCGGTGAAGAAGTCGCGGCTCGCCGCCGTCAACATACGGATGACGGGATTTCCGTAGTTCTCGATGAAGGTGGCCGCAGACCTTCCGGTGGTGTGAAACGCCAGGGTCGATTCGCGTTCCAGCAGTGCGACGGTTTGATATTCGGCCAACTCGTAGGCAATCGACGCACCTGACATCCCGCCTCCCACGACAATGGTGTCGACGGAGAGTTCGGTATCGATGGACTGGCTCACGTATCCGAGGGTAGGTCGTAACGACCGCCGTATGGTCGGTCTAAGACGCAGCAACACACAGAGTGGGAGAGGCCGGATGACGATCACGCTGCCCGACAACTGGGCGGACACTTTGGGGGATTTGGCCGACTTCTACCGCGACCTGCATCAGCATCCGGAACTCTCGTTCCAGGAACACCGGACCGCGGCAAAGATCCAGGAGGCGATTGCGCCGCTCGGGCTGGAGGTGACGTCGGGCGTCGGCGGTACCGGTGTTGTGGCCGTGCTGCGCAACGGATCCGGTCCGGTGGTGTGGCTGCGGGCCGACTTTGACGCACTCCCGGTACAGGAGCAGACCGGTCTTCCCTACGCGAGTACCGTTCGCGCCACCAACCCGGACGGCAGGGATGTTCCCGTCATGCACGCCTGCGGGCACGATATGCACGTCACCGCGCTGGTGGGCGCCCTTCGGCTGCTGAATGAACTCAAGACCGTGTGGTCGGGGACGGTGGTCGCGATTTTCCAACCCGCCGAGGAGGTGGGCGGGGGTGCGAAGGCGATGATCGCCGACGGCATCTTGGATCGGTTTCCCAAGCCCGAGGTCGTTCTCGGCCAACACGTCGGTCCGTTGCCGGCCGGGATGATCGCGTACAAGACGGGCACCGCGCTGGCCGCCTCGGATTCGCTCAAGATGCAACTGTTCGGGCGGGGTGGCCATGGCTCGCAACCGGAGTCGACCGTCGATCCGGTGGTGATGGCCTCGAATGTGGTGCAGCGTCTGCAGACCATCGTGTCGCGCGAGCTGTCCCCGTTCGAACCCGCCGTGGTCACCGTCGGTTACCTGCATGCGGGGGCGAAGGACAACATCATCCCCGACGACGCGGAACTCGGCATCAATGTCCGTACCTTCAACGAGGAGGTGCGGCGCAAGACGCTGGCGTCCATCACGCGGATCGCTCAGGCCGAGTCGACGGCTTCGGGTGCCGACAAGGAACCGGCGGTGACGTCGATGCACACCTTCCCGATCACCGTCGTCGACAACGCGGCGATGCAGGCGATTGCCGCCGTGTTCCGTGAGCACTTTGGTGCTGAGCGGGTGATCGAGTCTCCGAATCCGCTGGCAGGCAGTGAGGACGTGGGATTTTTCGGCACCGCAGCCGGTGTCCCCACCGCATTCTGGTTCTGGGGCGGGTACGAGCAGCAGCGTTTCGAGGATGCCGCGGCGGCCGGAAAGCCGGTGCCGTCCAACCATTCTCCGGAATTCGCGCCGGTGCTGGAACCGACGCTCAGCACCGGGGTTGAGGCGCTCACCGTGGCGGCGTTGTCGCGGTTGACCGCTACGGCGTGATCAAGCCCAGCATCTGCGCGCGTTCCAGAATGATCCGGGCACGATTCAGCCGGGGTAGGTCGCTACCGTCCTGTGGCTTTCCACCGTGGCTGTTGAACTGCTCCACGAAGTTCTGAGCCCACACAACGTCGTCATCGGAGGGGCTCAAACCCTTGTTGATGGTGTCGGCATCGGAGGAGTGCAGCGCCAGCTTTCCCGTCATACCCATGCGGCGCGTCAGCGCGACTCCCTCGGCGAGTTCGGCCGGATCGCGGGTTGGGCCGTCGATCGGTCCGGGAATGTGTGCGGCGCGCGAGGCCACCACAAGCTGGGATCTGCTGTAGGCCAGGGCCAATGGGTCTGGATCGACACCGATATCGAGCGTGTAGTCATTGACGCCGAAGGCAATGCGAAAGCAGGGGCGAGCCGCGGCGATGTCGTGCACGCGGGACAGGCCCCGCGCGGTCTCGATCAGCGCGATCACGGGAGTTTCGCCACCGAGGCGGTTGGCGGTGTCCCACATGTGATTTCCACCCTCGGTCTTGGCCAGCACCACACCCTTGAGGCCCTGCGCGTCCGCGAGGGTTCGGCAGTCGGCCGACCAGAAGTCACTGGAAGCATCGTTCACGCGCACCCAGGCGTGCCCGCCTGAATTGAGATACTCCAGCACACGTGCGCGTGCTGATTCTTTCTCATTAGGTGCGACGGCGTCTTCCAAGTCCAGGATCACTTCGTCGGCACGTGTGGATGTGACGGCAGCACCGAGGTCGGGCTCCCGGGAAGGATTGACCAGAAGCCACGAGCGTGAAACCTTCGAGTTCACTGCCACCTCACCAGTATTTCGCAGAGCGACGCCGTTACCGCGGGATTCGATTCAGCCAAGCAGATTCTCCATCAACAGGTTGATTGTCGATGACAACCATGGGCACACCGGATTTGGGGAAGGCACGCAGCAGCGGCAGATTGTTCGCCGCGATGGCACGGGCATCAAAGGGCACCGGCAGCCCGACCCTGATCAGATCCTGTGCGCTCTGGGGCGCGTTGACTCGGGCGGCCAGCTCCGCCAGCTGGTCGTTGCTCAGGTCCGTGTCACCTTCCTCCTCGGGCTGCTGGTCCTTGGCGTAGAACTCTCGGATGAAGCGCCAGGTGATATCGCTTGATCGTGACTGATCGGCGACAACGAAGCTGGCATAGATCGCACGGCTGTCGTATGTGCCGCTGGCAGAGTACTTATCGAGGAAGTCCACGAATCTGAGGTTGATGTGGAGCTTGCCCGACTCGATGCGCCGCCCGATCTCCTCGCCCTGGCTCTGAACCATCTTCCCGCTGTAGGGGCACAGCGGGTCCAGGTAGAGATCGATCTGCCCCGGGGCGGCCGGGTCGCCAAGGGACAGCACATCCCCGGCGGGCGACGCATCGGCCGCGTGCGCCAATCCGGCGTTGGGGCCAAGGACCAGGACCGCGGTGACTAGACCGATGATCGTCGCGAAGCGCTTCACTGCATGCATCGGTCCATCATCGCTCAGTCGGCTACACCTTCCGGTTCTCGGACTTGATCAGCCAGGCCAGCTTCTCCAAGCCGTCGATGAGCTGGTGCAGGATGTCGGCGGTGGTGGGGTCCTCGTCGTCCACCGCGTCGTGCACCGCGCGCAGGGTCTTCACCGTGGCATAGATGCGGGTGGTGATCAGGTCGACGACATCGCCGGTGCTGCGTTCATAGGGCGGGAACTCCGGCAGTGTGGTGCTCGCCGCGACGGTGTCGGATCGGCCGTCGGGCAGCGCATCGAGCGCGCGCATGCGTTCGGCGACGGTGTCGCTCGATTCGCGTGCGAAGTCGACCAATTCGTCGAGCTGCAGGTGTAGATCGCGAAAATTACTGCCGACGACGTTCCAGTGGGCCTGCTTACCCTGCAGATGCAGTTCGATCAGGTCGACCAGGACCTGTTGCAGACTCGCGCTCACTGCGGCCGAGGCCTGGAAGTTGGTGACGTCGGATTCGGGAGTACGGGTTGTGTTCGGCATATCAGGTGCAACCCGGTCTAAATTGGATCTATTCCAGATTAGGGCACATTTACACGTCGATACGTGAACCGATGATGACCGTGCGGTGCCGAGGTAAGCCGAAGTATTCGACAGCATCCGCCGTGATGTGGGATGTCGCGATGAACAAGCTCTTGCGCCAGCGCGCCATGGTGGGTGCCTGGCCCTTGATCAACTCGAGCTTGGACAGGAAGTAGGTGGCCTCGTCGAGGTCGATGCGGCCCTCGGTGTCGGATGCGTCGAGCAGTCCCAGAGCATGCGGCACGTTCGGCGTCTCCATATATCCGAAACGAGCGCTCACGTGCACGATTCCGTCCTTGATGTATCCGAGGTGATCGATCGTGGTGCGATCGGAATCGGCCACGCGGGGTATCGGCTGTGTCTCGATGGACAGGATGACCACGTGCTCGTGCAGCACGTGGTTGTGCTCGACGTTGGCGCGCATGGCCAAGGGCGCAGTTTCCTTGCCCCTATTGAGGAATACTGCCGTGCCTGGCACGCGCACCACCTGCGGAGGCTCGTTGTGGAGGGTGTCGATGAACTCACGCAACGCTCCCTCTTCCTCCTCGCGTGCGGGAGTCACGATGGCACGGCCGCGTTGCCAGGTGGTCATCACGGTGAACGCCGTCAGCGCGATGAGTAGTGGCAGCCACGCGCCGTGCACCAGCTTGGTCATGTTCGCCGCCAGGAACAGCAGATCGACCGCCAACAGCGATCCCGCGCCAATCACCACGAGCCACAGTGGCGTGTTCCAGCGGATGCGGGCGACGTAGAAGAACAGCAGGGTGGTGATGGTGATGGTGCCCGTCACCGCCATGCCGAAGGCATATGCCAGCGCCGCGGAGCTTCGGAAGGCGAAAACCAGTGTCAGCACTGAGACCATGAGCACCCAGTTGATCCACGGCACGTAGATCTGGCCGATCGTCGATTCGGAAGTGTGGTCGATTCGCAGGCGCGGCAGGTAGCCGAGCTGGGCCGCCTGCGAGGCGACTGAGTATGCGCCGGTGATTACCGCCTGCGACGCGATGACCGTCGCCGCGGTGGCGAGCAGAACCATCGGCAGTCGGGCCCAGTCCGGAGTCAGCAGGAAGAAGGGTGCGCTGATGGCGGATTCGTCGCCGAGGAGAAGGGCACCTTGGCCGAAGTAGCTCAGGGTGAGAGCGGGTAGCGCCAAGCCGAGCCAGCCGTAGGTGATGGCCTTGCGCCCGAAGTGGCCCATATCGGCGTACAGGGCCTCGGCCCCGGTGACCGAAAGCACCACGGCGGCAAGGGCGAAGAAGGCGATGTGAAAGTGCCCGATCATGAAGCCGACCGCGTAGGTGGGTGAGAGAGCCTTGAGGATCTCCGGGTGTTTGGCAATGCCGGTAATCCCACAGGCGCCGATCGCGGTGAACCACGCGATCATGACCGGGCCGAAGAATCGCCCGACGGCCGCGGTGCCGTGACGTTGCACCATGAACAGTCCCACGATGATCACCGCGGTGATGGGTACGATCCACTCCTCCAGATCCGGCTGGACGACCTTTACCCCCTCGATCGCCGAAAGCACCGAGATGGCAGGGGTGATCATGCTGTCGCCGAAAAACAGTGCGGCGCCGAAGAGTCCGGCACCGGCCAGCACCAGAGCGCTGCGGCGCCCTTGCTTTCCGCTCCACCGCGTCAACAGCGTGATGAGTGCCATGATGCCGCCCTCGCCGTCGTTGTCGGCGCGCATGACCAACGTGACGTAGGTGAGTGTGACGATGAGCATCACCGACCAGAAGATCAGCGACACAATGCCGTACACGTTGTTGGTGTTGAGCGGCACCGGATGGGGATCAGCGGGATTGAACACCGTCTGGATGGTGTAGATCGGGCTGGTACCGATATCGCCGAACACCACCCCCAGTGCGCCCACGATGACCCCCAGGCGCACGGTCTGCGTGAGGCTCCCGGGACTGTGTGATGACGTGGTCGCAGAGTCTTGTTGCACGGTGCGGTTCTCGTTTCTGCTGCGCCCACCGTGCCATGCGGTGTGGCCGGTGCTGTGGCAGCCAGATATTAGCTCGATCCCGGGGCGTCGGCCCCCCGATAGGCGGCCGTCAGCTCGGCGCCGCTGCCCGCATACGGCGCGATGTCGATACGGGTGATCAGTCCGTCGCGGATATCCATTCGGATGATGGCGAAGGGGTGGCCACCCGGCGCGATGACGGCACCCGGCCTTCCGTCGACGAAAAGTGTTGTCGACACCGCGATGCGATCGACAAAGGTGCGCGTTTCCTCGGCGACGGCTCGGGCGCCCTGCATGAGTGTCGCTGCGTCGCCGGGGATGAGTGAACGGTCGACCGTTCGGACCACATCGGGCGACATCAGCGTGATCAGACGCTCGATGTTGCCGCCGCGGGCTGCCGACAGGAAGGCATCGACGATCGCCCATTGGCTCTGAGCCTCGCGGGCCGGCACCGGTTCCGCGGCACTGAGGCGCAGTCGCGCCCGGCTGGCGAGCTTCTTGGCGGAGACGGCAGTGGTATCGAGCGCTGCGGCGATGTCTTCGAAGGGCATGGAAAACAGGTCATGCAGGACATAGGCCACACGCTGTTTGGGGGACAATTCGCCGAGCACCACAAGCAGTGCACGCGAAACCTGCTCGCGCTTCAGGAAGTCCTCGTCGGCGCCAAGCTGCGTGCCCGGGAGGTGTTCGGCAGTCAGGGGAATCTCCCCGTGCCGCTCGCGCACCCGGAGCTGATCGAGGCAGAGCCGGGCCGTGACGGTGGTGAGCCACCCGTCGAGATTGTCCACCGCGTTGAGGTCGGCCGACTGCGCCCGTATCCATGCGGCCTGTACCGCGTCCTCGGCATCGTGGTGCGAGCCCAGGATCCGGTGCGCCACAGCCAACAGTCGTGGCCGTGCGGCCTGGAATCTTTCAATGAGATCCACGGGAGGTCACCTTTCCGTCATGTCGGTCGTCAAGAGGGGTGAGGTCAACGAAAACCGACTAGAGAGGAGGCACAGATGAGCGTACAGATGGTCCGCTTCAGCACAGATGCCGAACGGGTACATGAGGTCGAGGGCGCTATCGCGGCGCTATTCACGGCGGTGAGCGTGGCAGCCCCCACGGGCATGACCTACACGGCAGGCAGGGTCGGAGATGGCCCCGACTTCGTATTCCTGCTGCACCTCGCCGAGGGAGTCGACAATCCGCTCCTGGGTATCCCGGATGCGCTCGACTTCCGTAGCAAGGTCGCCGGATGGGCGACCGAACCCGTTGCCCCCCAATCTTTCACCGTGCTGGGAAGGTATGAGGGCTGATGTCGGTTCTCGGAATTGCGCTGTGGGTGACGACCGTCCTCTGCGTCATCGCCAATGGATTCGAGGTGGTGGCCAAGGCCGTCAAGGCACAGTTCGTGGTGCAGAACTCCGGTGAGGTGGGATTGGCCCCGCGCTGGATTCCCTATCTCGCGGTGATCGAAGGAGCCGGGGTGGCCGGCCTGATCATCGGGCTGGCCGGGGTGCGCCCGATCGGGCTCGCTGCGGCAATCGGATTGGTGGCGTTCTTCATTGGCGCTGTGGCTGCGCACATACGCAGCAATGTGTTGCACAACATCGCGTTCCCAGGTGTGTTCCTGGCACTCGCGGTGGGGTCGCTGGCCTACTTCGCGCTACCGGTGGCCTAGGTCCCGAGTGCAGGGGATCACCGGTGCAAGCGGTGCGTGCTGGCGATGATCGCGTCACACAACGCCTGTTCGGGTTCGGACAGCACACTACGACGACGCACCAGCACGAACTCCAGCTCGCCAAGGTCGGGCAGGCTGTCATCGCGAACCGTGACAAGGCCTTCTGGCAAAAGGGATTCGGCGTGGGAGATGACACCCATACCTGCCAGGGCCGCTGCCCGCAGTCCCAATTGACTGTCGCTGACACAGGTGATGCGCCAGGTGCGGCCCTCCCGCTCGAGTGCGCGCAGTGCCGCATGCCGAGTCAAGCTCGGCGGGGGATAGGTGACAATGGGCACCGGGTCGCGCACGTCATGGGTGTTGGGCCGGCCCGCCCAAACAAGCTTGTCGCGCCAGAGCAATTCACCATGCTTTTCACCCGGCAGGCGCTTGGCCACCATCAGATCCAGTTCGCCCGCGGTCATGCGTGTCTTGAGGTACTCGCTGAGCCCGACGACCAGCTCCAGATCCACACCGGGATGGGAGTCCTGAAACTCGACGAGGACATCGGGCAGCTCACGGGCCACCAGGTCATCGGAGGCGCCGAGCCGGATGAGTCCGGTCAGCTCCGAACTCGCGAAGTAGCGATCGGCCTGGCTCTGGGCGTCCAGGATGGAGCGGGCGAAGCCGACCATCGCGGCACCGTCGGCGGTCAACGACAGATTGCGGGTATCGCGGCGAAACAGCTCCCGGCCGACGGACTGCTCCAGCCTCGCGATATGTCCGCTCACGGTGGACTGGCGCAGCCCGAGAATGCGCCCGGCAGCGGTGAATCCGCCGGCTCGTTCGACGGTCAGAAAGGTCCGCAGCAGCTCGGGATCCAACACATCCATCACGGTACGCGTTCATAGATATCACTTCTATCGGCTTTCATAATTAGTTCCTGCGCTCGTATTGTGGCGTAGTGACGTGGCTGGCCAAACTCCGCATTGACGGGTTCCTACTCGGACTGTTCGCTGCCATGGGGATTGGGCTGCTGCTCCCCGCGCGCGGCGACGCGGCCGACGTCCTGGACTGGGCGACCAAGATCGCCATCGCGGTGCTGTTCTTCCTCTACGGGACTCGATTGGAACCTCGTGAGGCGATCGAGGGTCTCAAGCACTGGAAACTGCACACCACGGTGTTGGCCGCGACCTACGTACTGTTTCCCCTGCTGGGCCTGGCGATGCGGCTGTTGGTGCCATCGGTGCTGACCAGTGACCTCTACACCGGTGTGCTGTACCTGTGTCTGTTGCCTTCGACGGTGCAATCCTCATTCGCCTTCACGTCCATCGCCCGCGGCAATGTCGCGGCTGCGGTGGTGAGCGCCTCGTTGTCGAACATGTTGGGAGTCTTCATGACTCCCGTCTTGGTGATGCTGCTCATGCAGACCACCGGAGAGGCGACAGTCTCGCCCACCGCGATCCTGGAGATCGTGGTGCAACTGCTGTTGCCCTTTGTCGCCGGCCAGTTGTTGCGCCCCAAGCTGTATCGAATCCTGTCCCACACCACGCTCACCAAGGTTGTCGATCGTGGATCTGTCTACCTGGTGGTCTACGCGGCGTTCAGCGCCGGGATGGTCGAGCATGTGTGGCAGGGTCTGCAGCTCTCCCGGTTGTTGGCCGTGTTCGCGGTCAGCATCGTGCTGCTGGCGGTGGTGCTGGGCGTCACGGCGGGGGCCGCACGACTGCTGCGGTTCGACCGGGCGGACCGCATTGTCGTGATCTTCTGCGGCTCCAAGAAGAGTTTGGCGACCGGATTACCCATGGCTACCGTGTTGTTCGCGGGCCATCCGGTGGGCTTGATCGTGCTGCCGCTGATGATTTTCCACCAGATTCAGCTGATCACCTGCGCGGCGCTGGCGGGGCGGTGGGGACGGGCCCAGAGTTCCGACGCGGCGACCGTCGGAGACGAGACCGTCTCTGCGGCCTGACCTTTGCGTGTCGGCGGCCTCGCTATCACTCCGGTGCGGAGTTGGGTAGCCTGTGACGGCTAGCGCAAGGAGGACTCGGAATGCCAGAAGGCGACACGGTTTTCCGAACAGCGCGACGCCTGGGCGATGCACTGACCGGCCGGGTGCTCACGGGCTGCGATATCCGTGTTCCACGTTTCGCGACCGTCGATTTGAGTGGAGAACGCGTGGACGGCGTGGTTGCACGCGGAAAGCATCTGTTCATTCGTGTCGGCGGGGCCAGCATTCACTCGCATCTGAAAATGGATGGCAGCTGGCGGATCGTGTCCGCTCGGGAGTCCGTACCTACCTGGGACCACCGAATCAGAGCGGTACTCAGGACGGACGACTCGGTGGCCCTTGGGATCAGCTTGGGCGTTTTGGATGTGGTCAAGCGGGGACGGGAAAACGACATTGTGGGCCATCTAGGCCCGGATCTTCTTGGGACAGATTGGGATCCGGCCGTCGCCTTGGAGCGATTGATGGCACGAGCAGATGATGAGCTGGGTTCGACGCTTCTCGACCAGAGAGTCATGGCGGGCATCGGCAACGTGTATTGCAACGAACTGTGTTTTCTGGCAGGGATGCTGCCCACAACGCCGGTGCGGGGCCTCGTCGACCCCGAGCGATTTGTCGAGCGTGCCCATGCGTTGTTGCGCGCGAACAAGGACAGCCATCGCAGGACAACGACCGGTGATCCGCGCCCCGGCCGTGAGCTGTGGGTTTACGGCCGGTATGGAAAGCCGTGCCGCCGTTGCGGAACCCGGATCTCGCGCGATCAGGCCCTGCCGCGGGTGGCATATTGGTGCCCCAATTGCCAGCGGTGACGTGACACCGCGTACCCGGGCGCCAGTTCCCGCGGGGTGTCGGAGGGCTGGCTTAAAGTCCATCCAATGAGGCTGCGGCGTTTCAGACGGAGGGCTGCTCGTAGGTGGCACCGTCTTTCGCGTGCACTGGTCGCGCTGATCATCGTGGTGCTTGCCGGGCCCATCATCGCGCTGGCTGTCTGGCCCGGTGTCCTGGTGTATCGGAACACGGCAGACCCAGCGCTCGCCGCGCTGGCGCAGGTCGGCTACCTGGCCTCGCCGTATGCGGTGTATCTGATCCTGCGTGCAGCGGGATGGGGCCTGCGCGGACTCGGCGATGTGATGGCGCATCGCCGTTACGAAGCCCAACTGCGTAGGTATATGACAATGTCAGGGCTTTCCGAGATCGATGAGATGTCCGGCGTCGATTTCGAGACCTTCGTCGCGGCTCGTATGCACGGAGCCGGGTGGCATATCGAGACCACTCCGGCATCCAGTGATTACGGCGTAGACCTGATAGCCACCAATCGGCGTGACGTCGTCGCCGTCCAATGCAAGCGATACTCAAAGACAGTGGGTGTCAGGGCCGTTCAAGAGGTCGTTGCGGGTGCACGGCATTATGACTGCACCCGCACGATGGTGGTCAGCAACCAGGATTTCACCCGTCAGGCGCACGCTCTTGCCGCGACCAGCAAGTGTGAACTCATCGGTCGTGATCGGTTGCCGCGCTGGCTGAATCAAGCTGAGATGCACGGCTCTTCGAACGCCGCACTGCCCAGATGACTACCAGCAGCGCCAGTCCGGCGAGCGGATAGCCCATGGCGACGCGTGCGATGGCCAGCCAGCCAACCGAATCAGCGGCGTACAACCATTCCTGCACAACAAATCTGGACGCGAAGACGCCCGCCATGGTCAGTGTCGCCAGCGTGAAGGCGAATCGTGAGGGTTTGTCTTTGCGCCAGCGGTGTCCGGTGCCGGTCAAGCCGTGCCAGATCACTCCGGCAAGTGGCCAGCCCACCAAGACTGAGGCCAGGAAGACGACTGCGGCGATCAGGTTGGTCCAGATGCCCATCAGGAAGAAGCCCTTGGCCGAACCGGTTTGGTAGGCGATGGCCACTGAGATGGCCACCCCCAACAACCCGGAGATCGCCGGCTGCAGTGGTTGGTTGCGTAACCACCGCCATGCGGCGATGGCGCCCGCCGTGGCCATGGATATCCAGATGGCACCGGCCAAGCCGAAAGCACTGTTGCCCAGTGCAAATGTCACACTCGGTAAGCCGGCGTAGATGAGCCCGGATAGTCCGCCGACCTGTTCGAGAAGTGTGGGCTTGTTGTCGGGTTTCTCTGCGAACTCAACAATCTCGGTCACGAAACCTCCCGTCCGCCGAGGTACCGGGCCAGGAATCGCTGCGTCGCGCGGAATAGGTCGATCTGGTTTTCAGGGTTCAAGAACCCGTGCCCCTCGTCCTCCTTGACCATGTATTCGACCTCGACGCCACGGGCCCGAAGTGCGGCCACGATGTTGTCGGACTCCGCTTGGACAACACGAACATCGTTGGCGCCCTGCACAACCAGCAATGGGGTGCGGATCTGATCCACCCGACTGATGGGTGAGCGGGCGAGCATATCGGATTCCTGTTCCGGCACCGCAGGGTCGCCGACGTAGCGGTACCAGTTGTTGGTCAGGTTCGGACGGACGAACGCGGGAAGGGTACGCATGAAGTTGGCGAGGTTGGAGATGCCCACGTAGTCGATGGCGGCCGCGAAGACATCGGGGGTGAAGGTAACCCCGACCAGCGCGGAGTAACCACCGTATGAGCCGCCGAAGATCGCGACCCGGCTCGGATCGGCGTAGCCCTGCTTGACCGCCCAGTCGACGGCGTCGATCAAATCGTCGTGCATCTTGCCCGCGAACTCGCCGATGGCCGCCTTCGTGAAGGCCTTTCCATAGCCGGTGGATCCGCGGAAGTTGACCTGCAGCACTGCGTATCCGCGGTTGGCCAGGAGCTGCACCGACGGATCGAATCCCCAACTGTCACGGTGCCACGGACCGCCGTGGACCACCAGCACCAGGGGTAGTCCTGCGGGTTCCACCCCCACGGGCAGCGTCAGGTAGGAGTGCAGACTCAAGCCGTCGCGCGAGGTGATCGTCACGGGCGTCATGGGCGCCAACGTTGCCGAATCCAGGTGCGGGTACGGACGGAACAGCAGCCTGCTTTCGCCCTTCTCGTGGTCGTAGAGGTAGGTGACACCGGGATCCCGGTCGTGGGTGAAGCTGACCACCCAACGGCGGCCGTTCTCGTCGCACGAGATTTCTGCAACGTCACCGTCCGAGAGCTCCTGAATTTTCTCCAGCACCGGAGCGAAGTTCGGATCGAGAACCCGGATTTCCTGCCGTTCGCCGAGATACCGAACGGCCAGTAGCTCTCCGGTCTTGCGATGCCGGATCAGTGCCGGTGCCAGACCCAGGGCAGCAGAGAGGTCGAACGCAGGGTGGCTGTCAACCACCGACTCCTCACCGGTGGCCAGGTCTAGCCGGACCAGACGCGTGCGATCGGTATCGCGGCTTGAGCCCATCCACAACCCGGTACCGTCGGGTGTCATCTGAGTCGGATGCATACCGACCGGGTAGTCCGCGCCGTTGTACACGACGAGAGACTCCAGCGCCCCGGACTCGTATCGAGAAAACTCGATATCGCCTTCAGGTGTCAGCGATTGCGTGAACACCTCATGGTGAGGGCCGCAGAACCAGGACATGACGTTGCCGGGGTTTTCGGCGAGCATGGTCAGTTCGCCGGACGCGACATCGAGCTCGTATAGGTCGATGTGGTCGATTCTGCGGTGGTTCAGCTGAACGAACAATTTTCCGGGACGGCCGTGGGGCTGCTCCAGGCCCAGCAGACGCGCACCGGGATACGGAGTGAGGTCGACAGCCGGGGCGCCGGGATTGTCCAGATCAACCCGGTATAGGTGCCAGTTCTCGTCTCCGCCGGAGTCCTGCACGTACAGCAGCCAGCGCGGGTCATCGACCCAGAGAAATCCCGTGACGCTTCGTATTTCGTCGTACGTAACACACCGTGCCGCGTCATGGTTGTCGTCATCGACGGTGTGGACCCATACGTTGAGACGGTTCTTCCGCGGCGCCAGGTACGCGATCTTGGTGCCGTCCGGTGAGATCGATGCGGACGCGCGCACCGGCGGATCGAAGAATTCCTCGACGGTGATGAGCTTGGGCAGCACGATGGGTGTTCCTCTCGGTGTGACGAAGTAACACCAGGAGAAACTATGCCGCTACGGCACAGTCAACTGTGGCGCCGCCGACCTGCTGAATGGCGCGCGAAGTGTCGCGAGGACGTGCCTGCGGTTGACGATCAAGCCGGCTACCGCCAGGACGGCGTACACGCCGCACAGGATGAGCCGACCATGGGTCGAGGTGATGGGGAACTGGATCACGAACAATGCCAGCAGCGCCCACGCGGTGCCACGGTGGAATCGCAGGGCGAGGATCAGGGCCACACCCATCATGGTTTGTGTGGCGGTCAGCAGGGTTTCCTCGATCTGACGGGCATCGAGCACCAGGGAGTAGCCGCCACCGCCCGCGAGATGGGCGATCGGGAGTGAACCGATCAGGAGCGTCCACTGATTGACCTTGGACGAGATCAGGGTCGCGATGGCTGCGGTTCCTTTGCCCCGCGCGGCGAAGATCGCGGCGATGATGAACTCGGGCGCTTCGGATGCCAGCGGTGCCAACCATTGCACCAGCAGGAACTGGTCGATGCCCAGTTGTGTTCCGGCGCTTACCAGGCTGTTGGCGAAGGGCTCTGCGCACAACAGGATGATCGACGCGGCAAGGATGAACATCGTCACAACGGTGCTGCGGCGCATGTGCTTGGGCAGCATGCCGATGGCCGCGGCGGTTCCCACCAGCTGCGGTTCCTCGGCTTCGCCGCGGCTGATCGTGAACAGGTAGAACCCGAACCAGGCCAGCAGTGCGATGCCCAGCACGAGGTGAATCTGGCCGCTTGCCGGTATCACGAACGCCACGACCCCGGCCACGAGCAGGAATCCGAGCTCGATGCGGTTGGACGGCTCCAGCGACAGCAGGTTGGTGGGTCGACCGGATGTCTTGCGGGCCACCGCGAGTGCGATAAGAACGACAACGGGCCAGCCCAGTCCCATCAACAACCTGTTCGAACCGGTCATGTTCGCCGCGGCGTATTGGCTGTATTCGGGAACCTGGCCGGAGATGTAGGCGTAGTAGAGATCGACCGCGTATTCGGGCAGCACCGCGATCAGGGCCAGCACCGCGATGGCCAGGCCACCGGAGACGTCGATCTGTGCCGCCTCGGCCGCCCAGGCCAATACGAAACTGGCGGCCACCACCGCAGCGCCGTAGATGACGAGAGCTACTACCGGATTCGGATGCAATCCACCGATCCGTGTGATCAGTGCGGGCGCCATGAACAACGCGGTGATGAACACCGACCGGAGGAGCTGGCGGCGCAGTCCACCAGGCACGGTGGTCACGTTGGCGGTGGTCTGCACGGGACCAAGTTAGCACCGCCACACGCACTCAGCAACAGATCGATACCCCTGCGAGATGTACCCGAAATGGGAAAATTAGAAGCTAGTAGGCACCGTTATGAATTCTTCGGTTACCCTAATATCAGAATGTGGCAAACCAGATTGCGCGCGTTGACTCAGGAGTTGCTGGTAGCCGAGGGTTTCGAATGTTGACCATGCCGCAGCGGCATAGTGTCGAGTGGGCGGTATGTCGGCAGATGCAGAAGGAGTGACGGTGGGCTGGAGTACGCGGGAGCTTGCCGAGCTCGCCGGTACCAGCCTTCGTGCTGTGCGCCACTACCACGACATCGGCCTGCTCGATGAGCCGAAACGTCGGTCAAATGGCTACAAGAGCTATGGAGTCGCACACCTGGTCAGGGTGCTGCAGATCAAACGTCTCACGGGGCTGGGTCTTTCCTTGAAGCAGATCGCGGAGATGGATGAGGCCGACGAGAATCCGCAGGAGGCATTGCGGGCCCTGGACACGGAGCTCGCTGCCACCATCGAACGGCTGCAACATATCCGCGACGAGCTCGGTCAAATACTGTCCAGCGAGGTGCCGGCCGATATGCCGCCCGAATTCGGTTCCGCGGCGGTCGCCATGGAGCTCACCGATACCGACCGCTCGCTGGCATTCGTCATGTCGCGGGTGCTGGGTCCGGTGGGTCTGCAGGCGTTCATCGGGATGTTTCTGGACCAGCAAGACCGCGATCTGGACCGCGAGCTGGAAGATCTGGCGGCCGACGCCGACGAGCAGATGCGCGCCGACCTCGCGGCCCGGATGTCCGCACATGCCAGGAAGCTCTACGCCGATCACCCGGGGATGCTGAACTCGACGGCGGACGCTCCGCGCGGGCAACAGTTCGCCGAACGCACGGTGGCGCGGGCGCTGTTGGACCGGTTCAACCCTGCGCAGCTCGACGTGCTGGTTCGGGTGGGTGCGGCGATCAGATCAGAGTCAGAGCCTGGCTGAGTGGTTCACTGGCTTGGCTGTGGGATGTTGCACTGACTGACTGTCGGATTGAGTCCCGCATAGTTGAGCGGGCCGGCGAGCACAGTCAGCGCGATGGTTCCCGCGCTGGCGCAGGTTTGTGGGCTGTTGGTGAAGTATCCGCGTTGAGCGACGGCGATGGCCCCTACGATCAGCCAGACGGCGAGCAACAATCCTGCGTACCGCATTGATGTACTCCTTTGCGGCTCTTAGTAGTAGTGGCGACGGCCACCGATGGCGTGCCCCATGCGGCCCGCCACCATCAGGATCAATCCGATGACGATGAGCACGACCCCGCCGGTCCACAACCATCCAATGTCGAGAAAGAAACCGGCGGCCAACAGGATGGCTCCGAGGACGATCATGGCCCTCACCTCGTTCCGTGCGGGTTGCTACGCACTATGTTTTGTTTACGGCGTCAACCATACGCCGTCGGCCCTCATCGGGGGAGACGTTTGAGTGCGGTGTTCGCGGCATGTACACCGCACATGCCGTGAGCGCCGGGGCCGGGCGGTGTGGCCGCCGAACAGATGTACATGCCCGGTGTACCAAGGCTGTACGGAGCGAGCCCGACACGGGGGCCGAACACCAGCTGTCGAACGTCCTTGGCGCCGGTCATGATGTCCCCGCCCACGTAGTTGGCGTTGTACACCGACATCTCCGTGGTGGAGCGCACCGCCAGACCGACGATCCGTTCACGAAACCCGGGCGCGAATCGTCCGATCTGCTCGATGATCGCCTCGGTGGCGTCTCCGGTGTAGCCGAATGGCACGTGTGCGTAGGTCCACAACGGGTGGACATTGCCGGAGGAGCGCTGCGGGTCGGCCAGATACTGTTGGCCGACAAGGACGAAGGGACGCTCCGGCATGGTCCCCGCGTGGATCTGCCGTTCGGTTGAGGCCACCTCGGCGTAGGTCCCGCCAAGGTGCACAGTGCCTGCCCGGCGCGCGACGGATGCGGTCCACGGCACGCCGCCCTCGATCGCGAAATCGACCTTGAAGGCGCCGGGCCCGTGCCGGAACTGGGTGAACGCACGGACGACTCGCGTGGGCAGTCGATCACCGAGAATCTTTGCGACAGAGCCGGGTTCAAGGTCGAACAGCGTGAGATCGGCGGCGGGTAGTTGTGCGGCGTCATCGATGCGAACGCCCGTGTGCACCTCCGCGCCCAGGTCGCTCAGCGTTGTGGTCATGGCGCCGATGAGAGAACCGGTGCCGCCGGAGACGACGGGCCAACCGTGGCGGTGTCCGGCCGTCATGATTCCGAGGCCAACCGCGGCGGTCATCGGGTAGTGCAAGGGGCGGAAGGCATGCGCGGCGACGCCGCCGTAGAGGGCGCGGGCCGATTCGGTGCGGAGCAGTTGTGCGATGGCTGAGGCGGGCAGGGCGGCGGGCATGCCGAATCGCGCCAGCTGAACAGGGTGGCGAGGTATCCGCAGCAACGGCGCGGTGATGTCTTCCACGAGGGTGTCGAAATGTCGCGAGGGATAACCGAACAACGCACGCCAACGGTTGCCGTCCCGCCCCATCCGTGCGGCGGTGTCGTCGACCGATCGGAACAGCACGCCTGCCGAGCCGTCGTCGAGGGGGTGAACGCAATCGATATCTGGCAGGAGCCAGTGCACACCATGGCGAGCCAGATCCAGACTGGTCAAGAAGGACGACCCGATCGCCATCGGGTGCGCGGCCGCGCAGTGGTCATGGATGAGCCCAGGATGGAGCATCTCCGAGGAACGGCACCCGCCCCCGGGTTCATCAGTGGCTTCCAACACAGTGACAGAGATCCCCGCGCGGGCGAGGGTAATTGCTGCGGCCAGCCCGTTGGGTCCGCTGCCGACAACGGTCGCGGTGCTCATCGGGCTACCCGGAGGCTGGCCCAAACGCTGCGAGATACACAGGTAATCAACGAATTACAGACGACCTGCACCGTGACATCCACCTCCGTCGGGTCCGTCACCCGAGTCTACAAACCGGGTTGCGGAGCCCTTGGCTGGCCGTCGTTCGCGTCGATTTCGGCAGTTGACGAAACTGTAAACGTAGTGCAAATTTTGTCTCTGTGGCGGTACTCAGTGAGCAGGCAGGGATCGGCGACCTTGTGGAACAGCTCCATGGGCGGCATCCGAATCTGACTCGCGACATCGTGGAGGCGGTAGTTCGGGCCGAGCACTCTCGCTTCGATGACAGCCCCCTGCGTGACTACGTCCCACTACTGGTCGAGCGGCGGGCGCGTGAGGAGCTGGCCCTGCTCAGCGTGTAGCCATCTATCTGTCGGGCGCTACTGCGGCTCCGTGGATTGCTGCGCGAACGGCGGGCTCGACCGCGCTGTTGGCGATGAAGAGCATCTCGTCCCCGGCCTCCAAGACATCCTCGGCCTGGGGAACTACGACGGTTCCATTCCGAATCAAGGTGACCAGTGCGGTGTTTGGCGGCAAGTCCAGGTTTGCCACACGCTGTCCCACCAACGGATTGTCTTCGGGCAGCGTCAGTTTTGTCAGTTCCGCGCTTCCCTCGCGCAATCCCATGAGGCGGACCAGGTGTCCGATGTCGATCGCGCCCTCGATACCCGCCACCATGGCGCCGGGTGTCGAGACCGCTACGTCGACACCCCAGGTCGGGCCGAACAGCGACTGGTTCCGAATGTCGTTGATGCGGGCCACCACCCTGGGTACCCCGAACTCGTTCTTGGCCAGCAGGCCCACAACGAGATTTGCCTTGTCGTCACCGGTGGCAGCGACTACGACGTCGCAGGTCTCGATCCCCGCATCTTCCAGGGTGTCCAACTCGCAGGCGTCGGCGTTGAGCCAGTCGGCGCCGGGCACGGCGTGCGGGTCGAAGTTGCTGCGCTCGCGTTCGATCAGCAGGATCTTGTGGCCGTAGTCGAGCAGCTCACGGGCAACGGAACGGCCGACCTTGCCCGCACCGGCAATCGCCACTCGCATCTTCCGTTCCACCACCCCGCTATCGTGCCCTATTAATCGGAGTCGACCGACGGGAATGACGTGAGCCTGCACGAGCTGTACCTGGCCTTGCTCATTGGTGGGCTTGTGCTGCTCGCCAGCATCGTCGGCACTCGGGTGGCCACGCGTATCGGGTTCCCCAGTCTCTTGTTCTTTCTCTTGGTGGGTGTGGTGCTCGGCGAAGACGGGCTCGGCCTTGACTTCGACAATGTGGAACTGGCCCGGAACGTGTGCACCGCAGCACTTGCGGTCATTCTCGTCGAGGGTGGCTTGACCACGCGGTTCTCCGATATTCGTAAGGTCCTCGCGCCCGCCGGCGCGCTGGCCACCGTCGGTGTGGTGATCAGCACGATGGTCACCGCGGTCGGTGCGCACGTGTTGTTGCGCATGGATTGGCAGTTGGCATTGCTGTTGGGCGCCATCGTGTCCTCCACCGATGCCGCGGCCGTGTTCTCCGTGCTGAGGGTGCTGCCGCTGCCGCGCCGGCTCGCCGGTCTACTGGAGGCGGAGTCCGGATTCAACGACGCTCCCGCCGTGATTCTGGTCTTGATGTTCAGCATCGTGCCCTTCGTATTCGAGCCGAAGAGCGCTGTTGTTCAGATCGTGTACGAGCTGCTGGCCGGTTCCGCGATCGGTCTGGTGTGTGGGTTTCTCGGGGCGATGGCGCTGCGCCGTGTTGCCCTGCCCGCGTCGGGCCTGTACCCGATCGCGACATTCGGTATCGGGCTGGTCGCGTTCGCAGCCTCTGGCAGCGTGCACGCCAGCGGATTCATCGCCGCCTATCTGGCCGCGGTGGTGCTGGCCAATTCCGGTCTACCGCATCGGTCTGCCACTCGATCTTTCGCCGAGGGGCTCGGTTGGCTGGCGCAGATAGGTCTCTTCGTGCTGCTGGGCTTGCTGGTCAATCCCAGTGAGCTATGGGGCGACCTGGTTCCGGCGATCGTCGTCGGGCTTGTGCTGTTGCTGGTGGCCCGGCCGTTGTCTGTGGTGGGATCGCTTGTTGGATTTGGAATCCCCTGGCGCGAGCGGGCCTTTCTGTCCTGGGCAGGTCTGCGTGGTGCGGTGCCCGTTGTTCTTGCCACTTTTCCGATCGTGGAGGGCGTACCGGACAGTTACCGCCTGCTGAACATCGTGTTCGTTCTGGTGGTGGTCTTCACGTTGATACAGGGGCCGAGCTTGCGGCCTGTCGCGCGTCTGCTCGGTCTGATCACCCGCGAAGCTACCCGTGAAATCCAAGTCGAGGCAGCACCTTTAGATGTGCTGGATGCCGAGTTGCTCACCATGAAGGTGCAGTCGGGTTCGCGGCTGCGCAATGTCACCATCCTCGAACTGCGATTGCCCGACCCAGCTGTCGTCACGCTGATCATCAGGCAGGGCAACACCTTCGTACCGCTACCGGACACCCGGATCGAGTCGGACGACGAATTGATGATCGTCACCACCAGTAAGGCGCGGGCGTTGACGGAGTCGCGACTGCGTGCGGTGAGCCGGCGCGGCAAGCTCGCGTACTGGTTCGACGAGTACGGGGACCTCGGCTGATCGGTTGCGCTGCCGTCAAGAAGTTGTGAGGAATAGGGTTTGCGTTGACGCACAGCAGTACTCGGGCATACAGTAACGCGCGTCAGCACCTCGCTAGGCGAGGCTCCTGCACGAACACAGGCCACTGATCCGACGACGTCGAGAGACGCCCAGGGTTAGGACAGATCTCCCCGGCCTAAGGGGTGATCCGAGGTGGCTTCCCATTGGGGATTACGTCGTGCAGTGCCGAAGCTCTGACGAGAGAGGTGGTCGGCCCGTGCAATGGCGGGCACTCTCTCCTGTCTGGGCGCCATTGACGTGCGCTGACACGAAGATGTTGCGGCACAGCCGCTCTGGCAGCGAGGAGGTGAGGGACGACATGCAGTCCGGCGATAGTCCGTATCCCAGTCCGGATCGACAACCTGGCCTAGACCAGCACATACGTGTGTTCCCAGCCTTCCGCTGCGGTACCGCTCACGCCTGACCTGTCGCGAAATCTATTGCGCCAGGCTTTATTTGCTGTGCGCGGGAAATGTCCGCAGTGGACCGAACCCTGAGAAAGGGCGGCATCTGCAATGTCATTCTTCAACGGCGTCCCCCGCCGATACGACGACACTCACGCCCCTACCGGCGCTGTCATGGACAGCGCGCATGTCGGCGACATCGTCGGCGCCCTGGGCACCATCGGGCAGCATGAGAGCACCGAGGGCCGTACTAAGCGGCAGCGATTCCGGATGTTGTTGGCGGTCTTGGGTCCCGGCCTCATCGTGATGGTCGGCGACAACGACGCGGGAGGCGTCGCCACGTACGCCCAGGCCGGACAGAACTACGGCATGGCGTTGATATGGACGTTGGCCCTGCTGATTCCCGTGCTCTACGTGAATCAGGAGATGGTGGTTCGGCTCGGTGCGGTCGCCGGGGTGGGCCATGCGCGGCTTATCTTCACCCGGTTCGGGCGGTTCTGGGGCGCCTTCAGCGTCGGCGATCTGTTCGTGGTGAACGCGCTGACGATCGTGACCGAATTCATCGGAGTGGCGATGGCGTTGAGCTACTTCGGACTTCCCCGGTGGATCTCGGTGCCGTTGGCCGCCGTGCTGTTGTTCGCGGTGATCGCCGGAGGCTCGTTCCGACGCTGGGAGCGATTCCTCTTCGCGCTCATCGCGCTCAATGTGGTGATGATTCCGATTGGCGGTCTTGGTTCGGCCCACGCTGGCCGAGACGGCCTCCGGGCTCGTGCCGTCGTTTCCGGGCGGGCTGAACGCCGAGCTGCTGATGTTGATCGTCGCGATCGTGGGGACCACGGTGGCACCGTGGCAGCTGTTCTTCCAGCAGTCCAACATCGTGGACAAGCGTCTGACACCGCGCTGGATCCGTTACGAGCGAATCGATCTGGCCATCGGAATCGTCGTGGTGATGGTCGGTGCCATCTGCATCATGGGTGCGGCGGCATTCGGCCTGGCGGGTACCGATGCCGTGGGGAACTTCACCGATGCGGGTGCCGTCGCGCGGCTGCTGCACGAGCATGTCAGTCCCACGGTGGGTGCGCTCTTCGCCCTCTTGCTGTTGGATGCCTCGCTCATCGGTGCCAACGCGGTGGGTTTGGCCACCACCTATGCGCTGGGCGATACCTTCGGCAAGCGCCACTCGCTGCACTGGAAGCTCAGCGAGGCACCTGCTTTCTACCTGGGCTATGGCGTGTTGCTCGCGGTCGCCGCGGCGGTGTCGTTCAGCCCGGATCCGGTGCTGGGTGTGCTCACCCAGGGGGTGCAGGCACTTGCCGGAGTGTTGCTGCCGTCGGCGACGGTGTTCTTGGTGCTCCTGTGCAACGACAAGGCGGTCCTGGGTCCGTGGGTCAACACCGTGCGCCAGAACATCGTTGCGGGAGTGATTGTTTGGTCGTTGGTGCTCTTGTCCTTGTCGCTGACCGCGGTGACATTCTTCCCGGACCTGACGACCCAACAGCTCAAGGTGTTCTTTGTGGCCGGAGTCGTTGTCGGCGCCCTTGGTGGGCTGATGATTTACGCGATGCAGAAACGGGTCGAGCGCGCCGAGGCGCGTGTTATGGCCACCGATCTGGGGGGACTGGATCCCGCGCAGATCTGGGACCTCGAATCTGCGCCGCGTGATCGGGCGCTGCGGCGGGAAGTCCTACGGCAAGAGCGCGAAATCTGGCGTACCCCAGCGCTTGACACGCTGGAACGCCCAGCGTGGTCGGCGCTGCGGACCGCGGGAATGGTTGCCCTCCGCGGCTACCTCGTGCTGGCGGTGGTGCTGGTCGGTGTCAAAGTCGCGCAGACGATCGTGGGGTAGCGGAAATGAAGTGGCTTGAGTGGGCGCGCTGCCGTGGCATGTCGACCGATCTGTTCTTCTCACCGGATAACGAGCGGGGAAGAGCCCGAAACCTGCGGGAGGCCCGCGCCAAACAGATCTGCCGGAATTGCCCGGTGCGGGACCCATGCGGTAGGTACGCCATCGCGGCGGGTGAATCGTTCGGAGTATGGGGAGCAACCACGCCACGGGAACGGCGCGACCGGAGCGGGGTGCCGCCGCGGAAGCGAGCACTAGACGTAGTTGGGCAATGCGAATAATATAGTTAGGTGACCCGAAACCATGAGGTGGATCTAGGGCCCGTAAATGCGTCCTGGTGTGAGGCGGTTGCGATAGCTCAAGCAATCGCTCTGGGCGACAAGGTTTCCGCTGCGGGCATCCTACGGACCAGCCAGCGCCCGCTCATGGTTTCCGAGGGTCTGCTGCATCTGCTCTCGGTGCTGATGCGCACGGCTCCGGTCGGTGATGCGAGGCGGCTACTCGACACCGCCCGGGCCTGCGCACCGCCACCACCTACACCGAATCTCATTCCAGTACAACCATTCCAGGAGGTCGCGCCCACCATGCCCACGCTCACCGATGAGATGAAGCGGATGCTCGGTTCCCAGCTGGCGATTCTTGCGACCGTGACCGACGGCACGACCCCCAACATCGGGCCCAAACGCTCTCTGCGGGTCCGGGATGAACACTCGCTGATTTTCAACGAGAACACCGGAGGGCAGACCCTGGCCAACATCCATGCGGGATCGAAGGTCTCGGTCGCGGTGATCGATCGCGAAGCGTTGGACGGCTACCGGTTCGTCGGTTCGGCCCACGTTCACGAGTCGGGGCCCGCGTTCGACGATGCCGTCGCGTTTGCGCAGGAACGAGGCTTGAAGTACCCACGCTGTGCCGTCGTTATCGCGATCGACGACATCTACACACTCAAGCCGGGCGTCACCGCGGGGAAGCGCGTGTAGACATGGATCATGACGAAGCCCATTCCAGCGTCTGACGAGGTCGTCCTGTACTGGCGACCGGGCTGCCCCTACTGCATCAAGCTCCGGGCCGAACTGCGTTTCAGCGGACTTCGCTACACCGAAGTCAACATCTGGGAATCCGCGGCGGCGGCGGCCTACGTACGTTCCGTTGCCAACGGCAACGAGACGGTGCCGACCGTCGACGTCGCGGGGCATCCCCTGGTGAATCCCTCGCGGCGGCAGCTGCTGGCGTTGGTGCGAGAGCACGCACCGCAGGCGTTGCGAGAGTGACGCTCCTCACCCCGCGGTGACATTCGTGCTGGACCTGCTCGGCCTGGACCAGCATGAATGCCCGCTCGGCGGGAGGGGAGAGCCGAACGCTCACAGGGAATAGTTAGCGTAGGTATGTACTTTTCTCCTGTAGGCGTAACCGCCTTCCCACTTACATCGACTACCGAGGTGTCTAGGCATGACTGAAACGATTTCCACACCCGCCGCAACCACGACGCCCGATCTCGCCGACCAGCAAGAGCTCGAACGACGTGTCGCGCAGGTCGTCTCCAACGACCCGCAGCTGCAGGGCCTCATCCCCGATGACGCGGTGTCCGACGCGGTCAACGAACCCGGCCTGACACTCATCGAGCTGATCCGGCGACTGTTGGAGGGCTACGGGGATCGCCCGGCTCTCGGGCAGCGCGCCGTCGAGCTGGTGACGGACGAACACGGCGTGACCACCGTGGCGCTGAAGACCGAGTACGTCACCACGTCCTATCGCGAGTTGTGGAATCGCGCCGAGGCCATCGCCGCCGCCTGGTACGCACAGGGAATCCGTGACGGTGACTTTGTCGCGCAGCTCGGCTTCACCAGCACGGACTTCGCCTCATTGGATGTTGCGGGGCTACGTCTGGGGACTGTCTCGGTGCCATTGCAGACCGGCGCATCCGTGCAGCAGCGCAACGCGATCCTCGAAGAGACGCAGCCCACGGTCTTCGCCGCCAGCGTCGAGTACCTCGAAGCCGCCGTGGAATCCGTGCTCGCGACGCCGTCGGTGCAATTGTTGTCGGTATTCGACTACCACCCAGAGGTGGACGCTCATCGCGACGCACTGAGTGCCGTGCGTGACCGGCTGGAGGCGGCGGGCCGCACGATCACCATCGACTCGTTGGGTGATGCCATCGCCCGAGGACGCGAGCTTCCCGCGGCACCGCAGCCCAGCGAGGACCCCGATGCACTGCGTCTGCTGATTTACACCTCCGGTAGCACCGGAACCCCCAAGGGGGCCATGTACCCGCAGTGGCTGGTGGCCAACCTGTGGCAGAAGAAGTGGCTCACCACAACGGTGATCCCATCCGTGGGCGTCAACTTCATGCCGATGAGCCACCTCGCGGGTCGCCTTACTCTGATGGGCACCCTCTCCGGAGGCGGTACGGCGTACTACATCGCGTCCAGCGACCTCTCGACGTTCTTCGAGGACATCGCGCTTATCCGCCCGACCGAGGTGCTGTTCGTGCCGCGCGTGGTGGAGATGGTCTTTCAGCGATACCAGGCCGAGCTGGATCGCTCGCTCGCGCCCGGCGAAAGCAATGCCGAAATCGCCGAACAGATGAAGGTGCGCATCCGCGAGGAGGACTTCGGCGGACGCGTGCTCAACGCCGGATCTGGTTCTGCGCCACTATCTCCCGAGATGAATGACTTCATGGAATCGTTGCTGCAGGTAGCGATGCTGGACGGTTACGGTTCCACCGAGGCCGGGGCGGTGTGGCGTGACGGTGTCTTGCAGCGCCCTCCGGTCACCGAGTACAAGCTTGTGGATGTTCCCGAACTCGGTTATTTCACAACGGATTCCCCGCATCCGCGGGGTGAGCTGCGCATCAAGTCGGAGACCATGTTCCCCGGCTACTACAAGCGCCCCGAAACCACGGCGGATGTCTTCGACGCGGACGGCTTCTACATGACCGGCGACGTGGTCGCCGAGTTGGGACCGGACCACCTCAAGTACCTTGACCGCGTCAAGAACGTGCTCAAGCTCGCCCAGGGTGAGTTTGTCGCGGTGTCCAAGCTGGAGGCCGCCTACACCGGTAGCCCGCTGGTTCGGCAGATCTTCGTGTACGGCAACAGCGAGCGTTCGTACCTGCTGGCGGTCGTCGTGCCCACTCCGGAAGCCCTTGAACGATATGCGGATTCGCCGGATGCGCTCAAGCCGCTGATCCAGGATTCACTGCAGCAGGTCGCCAAGGGTGCGGAGCTACAGTCCTACGAAATCCCCCGGGACTTCATCGTTGAGACCGTGCCGTTCACGGTCGAGTCCGGATTGCTATCGGATGCCCGTAAGCTGTTGCGCCCCAAGCTGAAGGAGCACTACGGCGAACGACTGGAGGCGCTGTACGCCGACCTGGCCGAAAGTCAGAACGAGCGTCTGCGCGAGCTGGCGCGGGAGGCGGCGGGCCGTCCGGTGCTCGATACCGTGACCGATGCCGCTGCGGCCCTGTTGGGGGCGTCAGCGGCAGACCTGGGCCCCGATGTCAGGTTCATTGACCTCGGCGGTGACTCGCTTTCGGCGCTGTCGTACTCCGAGTTACTGCGCGACATCTTCGAGGTGGACGTTCCGGTCGGTGTCATCAACAGCGTCGCCAATGATCTGGCCGCCATCGCCCGGCACATTGAGGCACAGCGCACCGGCGCCGCGACGCAGCCGACGTTCGCCTCGGTTCACGGCAGAGATGCCACGGTTATCAACGCAGCCGAACTCACCCTCGAAAAGTTCATCGACGAGTCGGTGTTGAAGGCGGCCAAGGAAATTCAGCCACCTACCGCGGACGTGAAGACCGTATTGGTGACCGGCGGCAATGGCTGGCTAGGACGCTGGCTGGTACTGGACTGGCTAGAACGGCTGGTTCCCGCCGGAGGAAAGGTATATGCACTCATCCGCGGCACCGACGCCGCGGCCGCCCGTGCGCGCCTCGATGCCGTCTATGAGTCGGGAGACCCGAAGCTGTCGGCGCACTACCGTCAGCTCGCGGAGCAGGGCCTTGAAGTGATCGCCGGTGACTTCGGTGACCAGAACCTGGGCCTGTCCCAGGATATTTGGCAGAAGCTGGCCGGAGATGTCGATCTGATAGTCCATTCCGGTGCGTTGGTGAACCATGTGCTGCCGTACAGCCAGCTGTTCGGCCCGAATGTGGCGGGCACCGCCGAGATTATCAAGCTGGCGATCTCCGAACGGCTCAAGCCGGTCACCTATCTGTCGACGGTCGGTATCGCCGATCAGATCCCGGTGACGCAGTTCGAGGAAGACTCAGATGTCAGGGAGATGTCGGCGCAGCGGCAGATCAACGACGGCTACGCCAACGGATACGGCAATTCGAAGTGGGCCGGCGAGGTGCTGCTACGTGAGGCACACGACCTGGCCGGGCTGCCGGTGCGGGTGTTCAGGTCCGACATGATCCTGGCCCACAGCGAGTACCACGGTCAGCTCAATGTCACCGACGTATTCACGCGAACGATCCAGAGTTTGTTGCTCACCGGTGTAGCACCGGGCAGCTTCTACGAACTCGATGCCGAGGGCAATCGTCAGCGCGCCCATTACGACGGCGTCCCAGGCGATTTCACTGCCGCTTCCATCACCGCGATCGGTGGGGTGAACGTGACGGACGGTTACCACAGCTTCGATGTGTTCAACCCCCACCACGATGGCGTCTCGATGGATACCTTTGTGGATTGGCTGATCGAGGCCGGGTACAAGATCGCCCGGATTGACGACTACGGCCAGTGGCTGGCCCGGTTCGAGACGGCCCTCAAGGGGTTGCCCGAGCAACAGCGTCAGCAGTCCGTGCTGCCGCTGCTCAAGATGTACCAGAATCCGCAGGCGGCGATCGACGGAAGTGCGCTGCCGACAGCTGAATTCAGCGGAGCCGTGCGAGAGGCGAAGGTCGGCGGCCTTGACCAGACACCAGGTGAGATCCCGCATGTCACCAAGGAACTGATCCTCAAGTACGCCGACGATATCAGTCTGCTGGGTCTGATCTGGGGGGCGTGAAAAGTCTGGGCGGATCGGGGCGGCCCCTCCACCCGGTGATGGTACCTAACCCCCGATGAAAAGTTGACAGATTAACCGCCCGTCCGGCCGGAAAGCGCCTGTTCAGGGGCTTGACTACCCGCGCGGGCGCTATACCGCCGGGTACGCATTCCCCAGGGTTGAAGACTTAGCTGGAAAGGTGCTATACCACAGGTATAGTTCCGGGAAAGCTGACCGTGGCTATGCCAATCACCAGCAGGGGGCAACATCGTGTCCGACGACAAACTCAGGCTTGCGCTGGACAAGCTGTCCCCGGAGCTGAACACGATGGCCGACAAGCTGAACAAGGCCGCATCGAGTCCTGCTGAGGTCAAGGATGGGGACGCTCCTTCCTTGGTGGCGGCGCGTCGGCTGGTGACCCAGGCGTTGCCGGGTTTGCAGCGCGCCTTCGCGGGGCGGTGCTCGAATGTCGCGGACCTGTCGGTGCAGACCCGCAACGGCTTCGGGGAAACCGAGGATCACGTCACGCAGCTGATCCAGTCGGTGACCGGGTTATCGCGGGGAGGCAATGGATGAGCGGGTACTCGCTGCGGCGGCTGCTGGAAAACAATCCGTAGAACTCGATAGAGGCGGTACGCCAGGCGATCCTGGGTGCCACGCAGACCCAGTTGATTGGCCGCGACTATAGGCACGCCATTGACCGGCCTGGCGCCCAGGAGTGGGAAGGTAAGGCCGCCCGGGCCGCGCAGGACACTGCCACTGGTGACGAGAAAGTCGTCTACCGGGCCACCCAGCATGTGCTCGATGAAGGGCCAAAAGCGCTAGACACGTTGGCGTTTCAGGTGACCGAGCACCACAAGCGAGCAGTCGGCTACTACAACGAGGCCACCAGCAACGGCTACAAGGTCTCCGAAGAGATCACCGTCGAATGGATCGTGCCCAAAGGCGCCAAGCCCGAGACCGTTGCCGAGGGCAAGCGGTGCGCCGCGAAGCTTCAGGACATGATCCGGGGCGAGTACGACAAGTGGTGGGCCGCAGAAGAAGAGGCCGCACAGCAGATCGACGCGATCTCCAAGGAGCTGGACACCTCCTACAACCCCATCGGTGGTTTGAGCGCCAGCGCGGGGCATCTGGACGGCGCCTACTTGCAGGGCGGAACCCAGTGGGACAAGGACGTGTTGGGCCGTGTGCAGGCCGCCTCCACGCTGGATGATCAGCAGCTCAAAGACCTTGCCGGGGGCAAGAAGGTCGATATCGGCTCTAACCGGATGCAGTACCTGTACCAGTTCGCGCACTCATTCAAGAACGTCGGCGAAATGCGGGACATGGTGTCCACGTTCGACAAAGGCCACTACGCGGGCGAGATCATCAACGAACAAGCCCAACAACAGCATCAGCAGCTTCTCAACGATGCTGCCCGCAGCGGCAGCGACCACGACCTCAAAGCCGCCGGACGGCTCTCACAGGGCATGCTCGACGGGGCGCTTGACTCGGTCGGCGAAAAACCCACCGACCAGAACGTCGAAGACCTCAAGAAGCTCATCGGCAAGGTGCCCTTCGCCAGCGATGCCATGGACGTTCTCGACAGCGCCCAAAAGCAGATGGAGAACGCCACCAAACTGCCCGAGGGATTCGCTCAGGATCTCGCCCAATCCGGCAGCTTCGGCAACCCCTACGCCTACCAGGCCAGTGTCCTAGACGCCCTGGCCCAAGCCCACCCCGGTATCACCGACGACCCCATCGTTGGCAAATACATCAACGGCGGACACTTCGACCCGTCAATAATCAACGGACAGACGGGGGTAGAGCAAGCTCAGCAGGATTTGGAGAACTGGTTCAAGACGACGGCTCCACGTGACTACAACGTGAACTTGGACCACTGGCAAGCCCAGGAACAGATGGGTGGCAAATACCCGAACTGGCAGTGGGACCCCAACAAGTGAGCCCATGCCCCGTCGTGCTACCCACCGCTCTGTTAGGTGCTCTGCTGCTCACCTCGTGCGCACACGACAAACCCAAGCAACCCCCACCATGGGAGGACAAGGACCACACCACCATGCGGTGGGTTCCCAACCCGGTAGCGGATCTGAGGTCCCCAGCGGGCACCTTTGTGCGTGCAGTAACAGAGTCCTACCGAGCCGCCCAGTCTGCGCCAGGCGCGGGCATGGACGCGATACGAGCGGGCGGCTACCCCGGCTTCGATCACGCGTTCAACAACGCATGGCGGCCGGAAGGGGTTGGCGGTACGGTCCGCTACCCGTACGAGAATGTCGGCACCCGCTATGCCGAGATTGTTGAGCTTCACCGGGAGGGGGATCAATTCACCGCTGGGGTTTGCGAATACGGCTCGTTGACGGCGGGGAAGCTACCGGACGGCACATACGAAAGCAGCGGCTCGCAGTCCCTCGGGCATGCCGAGTGGTTTACATTCGGCCCCGACCCGAAACTTCCTGCCGAGCAACAACATCCGCCATTATCGAACCAGCGGGGGCCAGCCAAGCGGCCCGTAGACAACGTGTTCGGCACCCGGGTGTTGACCCACATCGACATCGCGGCCACCGACCTACCCGAGTGCAAGAAACTCGCCCCTGGCACACCCGACAACTGGCCCAAGCCATACGTTCGACCCGACCCGCCGCCCACGCTGCCGAACGATCCTGGTTGGCCTGAGGGCAGTAAGGCGTAAGAAGACACTTACCCCTGAAGGATTCCGTTGTGTCTGAAGAAATTCCAGAAGGCAGTAGTGACGATGCCTCTGCGGCAGAAGTGGCCGATCGTACTGAAGCGCTAGCGCACGGTTGGCGTGCCTCAAACGAGGGGGGCTTTGGCGCGCATGGAGGCCGCCGCACCGGGATGGGTTGGGGAAGCAACGGAAGCGCTCAAAACTGATTCCCAGGCTGCAGAACCGGGACAACCAGATGCACGCAAGGATGATGCACAGCGCGGACCTCATCCGCAGATCGGACAAGCTCCCCGAGCATCAAACGCCACCCGATCCTGGAAAGCTAGACGGCAGCGCCGAATAGGTACCCAACTTCCGAGCAGGTACCCCAACCATTGGGTTTTGCCTAAGACCGCCGCTGCGGCACAAAACCACGAGCGCCCGGTTACTTGTCGTGGAGATGTTCCAGGCCGGTGACGAGCAGTCCCAGGCCGAACTCGAAATCATCCTCGGTCGCCTCTGACCAGTGCTCGCAGCGACCCTCAGCCCAATAGTCGGTCGATGGTTGCGACAGCGCAGGCGGCGCCGTCCTCGGCCCCGATGACATCCGCGGCCCGGCGGACCCGATCTTTGAGCTCTTGGTCGGTAGTGGCCGCCCGGATGGCCTCCGAGAGCCGTTCAGTCGTCAGTGCGCGTTGTGGGATGGTGCCGGTGCTGAGCCCCAGATTCCGGAGCCGTCCAGCCCAGAAGGGTTGATCTCCGAGGCCGGGTACAGGCACCGTGGGCACGCCGGCACGCAGACCGGCAGCGGTTGTCCCGGCGCCGCAATGGTGCACCACGGCGGCCATGCGTGGAAAGAGCCAGCTGTGCGGCAGCTCGCCCACGGTCAGAATGTCATCATCATCATCATCATTGGGATTGATTCCGGCCCAACCCGTTTGCACGATGCCCCGCACACCCGCCTGATGTACCGCGCCGCGCACGAGCTCCGATAGGCGTGCAGCGTCGGCAGCCGACGTCATCGTGCTGCCGAAGCCGAAGTACACCGGTGGGTCGCCCGCCTGGAGGAAATCGGTCAACTCTGGGGTGGGCTGCCACTGTGGATCGGTTTCCGGCCAACAGTACCCGGCGACCTCCAGGCCTGGCCGCCAATCCGGCGGACGCGGCACAATGTACGTCGAGAAGCCATGCAAAATAGTCCATTTCGACTGCGTACGGTTTTTGCGTGACTTGCTTGCCGATACTTTCGGTAGACCGAGATCTCGCCGGAAACCGGCCACCACCCCGCCATAGAGGCGATCGACGAGCCGGGCCCCGGCGTGGGATGCCAGACGATTGCCTGCCGCCCCGGCGGACCAAGCCCCGAGGGTCGCGGGCGGAAACTGCGCGGTGGCAGAACAAGGCTGAAGCCGGATCCCCATGGAGGGAATGCCTTTCGCCTCGGCTAGGGGATGACCGGCGAGTTCGCAGAAGGGTGATAGCAGCAAGATGTCTGCCGCCAAATCCTGAACGGCGCTGAGCATTGCGTCGCCGAGGGATCGCATGCCTCGTGGGGCAAGAAACTCGGCCAGGCCCTTGGTGACGTTGACATCGGCATCCTGCGATGGTGCGCCCGGCTCTGCAATGCCACGGAAACACAGGCCCGAGTCGGATATCAAGGAGCTGAAGCGGTCAAACGCGGCGACTGTCACCTGATGTCCGGCCTGGCGTAGGCGGACACCGACACCGGTCAACGGGGCGACATCGCCGTGGCTGCCGATGGCGGCGATGACGATACGGGCCACTACACCCTCCTCACCACGCGCCGGAACATCTTCACGAGATCCTCGGTGTACCCACCTGTATCGAACGCGGGATCCTGCAGGATCTTCTCCACGACGGCATTGACGGCTCCTCTCAGTGCGATCGCAGTGGAATCGACTGGAAAGGAAGAGAATTCGCTGGACTTCTGACCCGCTCGGAGAATGGCTGACGGGTCGAGCTGGGTCAATTGCGCGGCCAGTTCGGGCGTCAATCCCACGTCGCGGAGATGTCTGCCGCCGCTGGGTTTGTAGCCCGCTGCGAGCTGTGTCAGCGCTGCCAGCTGAATCCGGTGACTGTCGAAATAGCTGATACTGGAGCGGATGTAGGCCGCAAGCTTGTCAGTCTGCGTCCGCGCTCGATCAACCTCGGGGACCACGGCATCGAGTCCGGACCGGTACATGGACGCGATCACCGCCTCGACGAGTCCATCCTTGGAGCCGAAGTGGTACAGCACCACGCTCATCGCGATTCCGGCGCGCTCGGCGATCTTCCGAATCGAGGTCTGCGGATAACCCACCTCGGCGATGACTTCGATGGCGCACGCGACGATCTGATCGCGGCGAGCGACCTCGGTGAACGTGGGTTCCCGATCGCTTTTAGATCGCATGATCGAAGTATAGATCAACTGATCTAGACAGTTCAGGCCGTTTCGCCTGGTTAACGACAAGTTAACGGCTATATACCACTTTTCGCCGACCCCAACCCCCATGGGGTATCCTGAGTTTTAGCTGAGAATCAGCCGAGGATCTCATAAATTGGGAACCAGGTGGACCTTAATGCCGTTGAACAGGGTGAATGCATCAACGTTGATGTCTTTGGCAAGTGATGTTCACTTCCTAGGCCATTAGCAAGATGACCGAGCGGAAAGGAAACACCACATGAAAAAGTCACTCGCTGCAATCGTCGGGGGCGCTGGCATCGCTGTAGCCGTCGCTGTCATGGGCGCCCCTGTCGCCCTGGCGGGGCCGACGCCTCCTCCGGTCTGCTACGCCAGCGAGACCAGCGTCAACGCCACTGATCTGCGTCCTTGCGTGGCTCCGGGCGATGTTATTTATGAGCAGGGCGTCCACCAGCCGACGTATGAGGGCGCCAACCCGTTGGTCCCGCTGGGCACCAACCCGCACGTCCCCTTTGGCACCAACAAGAACAACGCTTCGTAACCAGATGTAAGTCCGCTTCATCTTCGTCGACGCAGAAGGAGCAACAATCATGAAGAAGATCACGACCGCGGCGGCGTTACTCGCTGCCGCGGGGCTGTCCCTGGCCACAGCCGGCGCAGCCTTGGCCGGTCCCGCTGCGGACCCGGACTCTGTCATCAATGACCTCAAGTCCAACGGGTACCGAGTGATCGTCACCAAGGTGGGGTCGGATCATCCGTCGCAGTGCACGGTTCAAGGAGTGTCCCAACAGTCTGGCGTTCAGAACGTGCAGCCGGGACGCAACATGCGCAACCAGCCGACGACGGTTCCTACGACAGGACAAAAGGTCGCGTACGTCACGCTGGCCTGCTAGTTACCCCACGGGGTGGTGGCGGCACCTGGTAGTGAGCGATCTGCGAACGTTCCTCCTGCCGTGTCGCCACTATCCCGATGAAAACTGAGACTGCGGGCCGGTTCTCGAAAGAGAACGCGGCCCGCACTTATCCGAGCATCGCCATCTCCTCCAGCAGGTGTGGTTGCGCGGAGTGGTAGTTCGCTACTCATGCGCGCCCGACGCTGTATGGCTGAAGTCCTTGAAACTTCGGTGAAGACCGCGGCGGCGGCGTCTGGGCGGTATGCGTCGAGGCCGTTCTTCCACAGTCCGAGTAGCGAATTGGGTATCGAGGCGGCTGTTGCGTTGACTCATGCGGCAGACCTCTCGGCCGAGACGCGATAGGGCTGTCAAGGACGATCCGTATCACGCTGCGGGGTAAAGACATTCAGCGGAAAGTATTGTCGTCCGGTTGAATACGGATCTGCACTCGCCAATGAGGCTGGAGTTGCCCGTACACGGAGCGGATTCAGAAGCGCAAGAGCCGATTCGGGGTCCGACGGCAGGTGCTTGCCCTCAGATCGTCAATGGCGACGACCATCGTGGGAAAAAGTGCATACATTGTCTATTTCATCGGCCTGACGCGCGCATGCGGCACCGAATGAGATAGCGCGCAAGCCATCCCACAGAGTGGGATGCGAGGTGCCCAAAAGGTGGGATGGGTAACAGAAAATTTCCTGCGTTAATAGAAGAGATGCATGGATGTGTGAGAAAAGTGACCAATGTGATTAGCGCACAGCAAATTACGGCTCGGGGCTATAGAACATTCAACAAACCGACCATATACTGCGGGTTTATTGGATTGGACGAACGTTCATACATGCTCTACCGTAATCAGTAAGGCGTTGGCGGAGAGTAATTCTCGCCATAATTTTCAGCAAATATGACGCAAGCCACATATTTTGGTGGGTCGTCAAGCTCGTTGTTAGCGTCGCGTCCCATGTCTGATCTCGCTGCTTTGCTGGCGTTTATCCATCAGGTCTCGGGTACGCCGTACGTCTCGGGCGGAGACTCCGCCCGTGGCACCGACTGCTCCGGTCTGGCCTCCTGGGTGTCCAACGTCGCCACCGACCGCCCCGCTTTCGGTTCTCGCTTCAATACCGGGAACCAGGAGCGTGCCCTCCTTGCGCGTGGTTTCAAGTACGGCACCGCGCCAGGTGCACTGGTAATTGGCTGGAACGGCGGTCATACCGCTGTCACGCTGCCCGACGGCACTGCCGTGTCCAGCGGCGAGGGAGGTGGCGTCAAGATCGGTGGTGGCGGCGCTTACCAGGCGCAGTTCAAGCGGCACATGTACCTTCCGATGGACAACGAGGGTGAAGCTGCCCCGTTGGATGTGCCCGCTCATGGGGAGGGTCCCGAGGTGATCCCCGCGTCGGTCCTCGCGCCACATGCTGAGCCGGCTCCCGCCGACGAGGCCCCCGCTGAAGCAGACGCTGTCGAGATCTAAGGAATCTAATCCATAGTCGCCACACCACAATTGGTGGTGTGGGTGTTGTCGCTCACTCTTCCCGTTAGGCGGGAGAAGTTCCGCGTGCGTTCGCAGCGTTGTGGTTGCCTGGAACTATGAATGGCAATTCTGCTCTGCTACAAGGAAAGAACGTCATTGTCACGGGTGGCGCTCGCGGGCTCGGTGCGGCCTTCGCGCGCCGGATAGTGTCGGAGGGCGGCAAAGTCGTTGTTGCCGATGTACTCGAGGACGACGGACGGCAGCTTGCGGCCGAGCTCGGTGACTCTGCGCGATTCGTCCGCCTGGACTTAACAGATGCCGATCAGTGGCGCGCGTTGGTCGAAACCACGCTGGCGGAGTTCGGCGCTGTCACCGGATTGGTGAACAACGCCGGGATATCCAGTGCCTCGCTGGTTGCCGACGAGCACCTTGAACACTTTCGCAAGGTGCTCGAGGTGAACTTGGTCGGTGTCTTTATCGGCATGCAGGCCGTTATCCCGCCGATGCGCGCGCGGGGTGGCGGTTCGATCGTGAACATCTCCTCGGCCGCCGGTCTCGTCGGTCTGGCGCTCACCTCCGGCTATGGCGCCTCGAAATGGGGTGTGCGCGGTCTCTCCAAGGTTGCGGCCGTTGAATTGGGACCCGAGCGGATCCGGGTGAACTCCGTGCATCCCGGCGTCGTGTACACCCCCATGACGGCCCAGGCCGGTTTTCGCCGGGGGGAAGGCAATATGCCCATCACCGCCATGGGGCGAGTGGGAACTCCCGATGAGGTGGCCGGTGCGGTGACCTATCTGCTTTCGGACGCCGCGAGCTATGTCACGGGGGCCGAGCTTGCCGTGGACGGCGGCTGGACCGCCGGCCCCACCCTGAAGGCTATGACGGGTCAGTAGTTACGAGAGTAGATTCGTGATCTCCGCCGCGACCTGTGCGGGCAACTCCAGCTGCGGGAAGTGAGTCGTGCCGGGCAGGCGAACGTAGCTGAACCACGGATTGCGGGACTGGAACTCTTGGTGAAGATCATCGTAGGCAGTGCGCTGTGGGTTGCAGAAGATGTGATGAACGCGCCGTGGTTCGGACAGCTTTTCCATTCGTGACAGGGGAGAGCCCCACGTGGCGTACGCATCCTCGATGACTCGTCCGGCTCGTGCCCACACGTCGAACCCGAATCCGCCCATCTCGGAGCGGATGTGCCGGATGACGGCTTCATTGTCGCTGCCGGATAGCCAGGCTCGGAGGAACCCGAGGCGGCTAGCCTGCCAGCGTTGCGGATCCTGGAATTCTCTTATGCCGTTGAGGAATTCGAGCGGAGCCTCCGTCATGATCAGGTCCACGATCACGAGACTCGGCACCCGAGTTGCCCCGAGGCGGTCGGCGATCTCGAGCGCGGCCCACCCCGCATGGGCATGGGCGACGGGAACGACCGATTTCACGCTTAGAGCCTCAAGTAACCCTATGACATCTGAAACCTGTTCTGTAAGAATGAAATCGGCAACCGGCGTGCGGTCGGTACCATGGCCGCGCCAGTCCATGCGGATGATGCGGTGATGGGGAACGAGGTAGGGCAACAGCTCGTCATACGCACGGTGGTCGTGCCCCCAGCCGGTGAGCAGCAGGATGGCCGGTCGATCGCCCAGGCCTTGATCGTCGAAGGTGAGCTGCGCTCCATTCACGGTGATGGTGTACATCGTGGGACTTCCCGAGCGTCAGAGGGCGGTGTGGATGCGGACGGGATGTATGCGCACGATCGTCTCGCCTGGTGCGCTGTGGTGCTCGTCCACGTACGCGGCGGCACGGTCGGCTCCCAGGTATCGGGTGGTGATGTCGATCAGAGTGTCTCGAACCTCTGACGTGTCGGGTTCCACGTGGGCGTCCCCTTGGACCTGGACGTAAAGGTAGGGCTCTGATGGCGTTGCCACGGTGACCACCGCACGTGGATCACGGTGCAAAGAACGGACTTTCCGAGTACTCACGTGCGTGACGAACTGTAGGTGATCCTCGCCGAGCCGGTACCAGATAGGCAGAACAAGCGGACGTCCGTCGTTTCCGAGATATCCCAGCTGCCCCACCAGGGCGGGAGTGGAATCGAGGAACTGCCGGACGGCCGGATCATGGATCGAGGTCATGGATCCACAACCTAGAATCTCAAGTGCGCTTGAGGTCAAACCCACACTTCCGTCAGGAGTGATGTGCCGGAATAATAGGTCGGATGACTCGCGTTTTCGCGATCGGAATTGCGGCGCTGGCGCTCGTCTTCGGGGGGCCGCCTGTGGGGTTCGCTCATGCCGACCCACAGGCGTGCGTTCCGGGTGATGCCGCCCGCCCCAGGCGGAGCTCTTCGCTACCAACAACGTTGCGGTCATCACCGACCCCGCCGATGGGCGTCTGCTGGACCCCCTCGATGACTTCTCGCTGCAGGTGAGCGCGATGACCGCTCAGCACCTGGTGCTGCCCGTGCGCTCGACACCGGTCGACGGCGTGTACTGGTCTCAGGACAACAACCGCATGACCTATGAGAGGTCGCGCGCCTTCGAACTCGCGTGCGTGGATCGCGATGACTTGCAACGCATCGGTGAGCAGGTGGGGCGGCAGTATGGTCAGGAATCTGTGCTCACCTTTGAATACCTGCCGACCGGGGATGCAGAGATAAATGCTGTGGCTGTGGAGGTTCCGGGTATCGACCGGGTGCGGTTCCACGATGCGCTGGAAGCAGATGCGTCTGCACGTGAGGCGTTGGTCGGCGGCTCGATCACTGAAGACGGGTGGCTGATCCTGATCGCGGGCATCAAGGATCTGGGCACCGCGCGTCGCCTCGTGGATGCGGCCGGTGGCCGGTGGCAGGACGCCACCATTCAGTATGGAAAACGCGAGTTCGTAGCGGCAGGCAGTGAGTAGCTACCAGGTGTCGACGACGGATCTGCGTGGCGGCAGCGGTTCTCGCATGGCCGCCGCGAATGTCGAGGCGATGAGCGATCGCGTCTCTGCTGGATCGATCACATCGTCGATCTCGAAAATCTGTGCGGCGTTGAGCGCCTTGGCATTCTCTTGTGCCGCGGCGGTGGCCTGACGCACGGCTTCCTCCCGGGAAGCCTCGTCGGGAATCGCCTCCAATTCCTTGCGTAGCCCCAGACGCACCGCACCCTCTAAGCCCATGGGTCCCAGATGCGCGCCAGGCCAGGCCACCGTCAGCAGTGGTTCGTGCAGGCTGCCGCCGGTCATGGCCTGCGCCCCAAGGCCGTAGCCTCGGCGCAGGATGACTGAGACAAGCGGTACGCGAAGTGCCGCCCCGGCGACGAGCATGCGCGAGGCGCGCCGTACCAACGCATCGGCCTCCGCGGCAGGACCCACCATGTAGCCCGGACAGTCGACAAGCGAGAGCACCGGCAACCCGAATGCGTCGCACAGCTGCAGGAACCGAGCGGCCTTATCCGACGCGGCGGCCGTGATCGCCCCTGCCATCACCATCGAATTGTTGGCCAGGATCCCGATTGCGCGGCCCTCGATACGCGCGAGTACCGTCACCATCTCGGGTGCGAACTTCTCTCGAAGGAACGTCACCGAGTCCTCGTCGGCCAGCGTCTCGATGATGGGCCCCACCGGATAGGCTCTCCGCGCACGTTCGGGAATCATTGTGCGCAAGATAGTTTGGTCCGCTGCAGGCCTCGGCTCTACCGCTCCTTGGAAGTATCCGATGAGCCGTTTGGCCACGGCGACGGCTTGCTGCTCGTCGTCGACGACGACGTCGACCACCCCATTGGGCGACTGCACCGACAGCGGCCCGACCTCGTCCGGATGTACCTCGCCGAGTCCGCCGCCCGCGATCATGGCCGGACCGCCCATGCCGATGGATGTGTCTCTGGTCGCCACGATCAGATCCGAGCATCCCGCGATGACAGCATTGCCCGCGAAGCACCGGCCCTTGACCACGGAGATCCGCGGCACTACGCCCGACAGCGCGGCCCACAATTTGAACGCTCGTACATCGAGCATCGAGACGACGGGATAGTCCGTATCCCCGGGCCGCCCGCCGCCGCCTTCGGCGAAGAACACCGTCGGCAGCTTCATGCGCTCGATGAGATCGAACAGCCGGTCCTTCTTGTGGTGTCCAAGCGCGCCCTGCGTCCCGGCGAGCACGGTGTAGTCGTAGGAGAGCACGGCACACGGATGACCTGCGATCCGTGCGGTCCCAGCCACCAGGCCATCGGCGGGTGTGCGGGCGATCAAGTCGGCGATGTCGCGTCGCTGGCGCTGCGCAGCGGTAGCGAATCGGCCGTATTCGACGAACGACTCCGCATCGACCAGGTCGGCGATGTTCTCGCGCGCGGTGCGTCCGCCGCCCGCATGGCGGCGGGCAACCGCATCGGGACGAGCCGCGTCTTCGGTAAGCGCACGTCGCCTCAATAGCTCAGCGTGGTCAGCGCGCAGAGGTTCATCAGCCATGGCCCGGACTCTTCCATAATGGCCCGAGACTCTGCGGGAACTTTTCCTCACGATGATTCGACCACTCCACCGGTGCCCTGTGTGGGCTAGGCAGTCAAAGGAGACGTGCAGTGGAATTGGTCACCATGCTCGGGATGCCGGGGGAAGCCCTTCGGGTGGCGCGGGACGACTGGCGCGCGTCGCTCACCGGCGTGGTGCGTCAGGCCTTCGCGCTGCACTTCGAACGCAATGGGTTCTACCGTGCCCAGTGCGACGCCGCCGGACTCACTCCGAGTGACATCCGCGACTGGGCCGACTTGCAGCGCATCCCTCTGCTTCCCGTCAGCATGTTCAAGCAGGCCGGCGCGCATGTGCTCATGACCTGCGGTCTTGAGGATGTCGAGATCGAGATTCGTTCCACCGGCACAAGCGGTGTGCCATCGGTGGCGCGGCGCGATTCGACGACGGTGACCCGGGCGTCGGTCGGAATCTTCGGTGGATACCGGGACTTCTTCGGTATCTCCCAGGGCGCGGGGCTGTTCCTGTGCCCGTCCACCGCCGAGGTGCCCGAGATGGGAATGGTCAAGATCTTCAACCTTCTCACCGGCATGCTCGATGACCATCGCTACATCGTGCGTGAGTACTCCTTCGACCCCGAGGAGGCGCTGGCGCAGCTGCGGAGCTGGGAGGGCCGGATGACCCGGCACCTGATCGGTCCTCCGTTCATCATCGCCAGATTCCTGAAGTATTTGGAGCTGGAGGACATTCCGCTCACCCTCGACCCCGACTCACTGATCATCATGCTGGGCGGCTGGAAGCAATACACCGGAAACTCGATCAGCCGGGACGACTTCAACGACAAGGCGCACCGCGTGCTGGGCATCGACCGCACCCGCATCCGCGACATGTACGGCATGATCGAGTCCAACATGCTCGCCATCGAGTGCGAGCATCAACGTAAACATGTGCCGCCGTGGTGCTACATCTCGATCCGGGACGTCACCGACGCGTCCGTCGAGCTTGGACCCGGGAAGACCGGCGGAATAGCGATTCTTGACGCGCTGAACACCGCGTACCCCGGCTTCCTGCTCTCGGACGATGTCGGCGAGGTAGACGAGGGTGACTGCCCCTGCGGCCGTACCGGCCAGACCGTGAAGTTCCGGCGGCGGCGCCAGGGTGCTGAATTGGGCTGCTGCGCAGTAAGTATCGAAAAGTACATCGACTCACGGGAAGTCGTTTCCGAGTGCGAGTTGGTGTCGGCGGGGGCGGTTCAAGGGGTGGACGCCTAGTGCCCCGGTTCAGTCCGACGGTGGTCGATCACTTCACCAACCCGCGCAACTCGGGTCGCCTTGCGCAACCTGATGTTTCGGCGTTCATCGGCAACCCGGTGTGCGGGGACCAGATCCTGCTGACTGCGCAGGTGCAGGGCGAGGCCGTGAGTCAGGTCGGCTTCGAGGCCTACGGATGCTCGGCTTCCCTGGCAGTCGCGTCCATCCTCACCGAGCGGCTCACCGGCATGCCGGTGGAAACGATCGCGGCGATCGAAGCGGGCCATGTTGCGGAATGGGCGGGGGGCCTCTCGCCGGAACAGCAGCACGTCGCCGCCCTGGGCGCCGATGTCGCACAACGTCTAGCCAACAACTACCGCAACGGAATTCACGAAGATGTCAGCACCCTCCCCGGTACTTAGCCCACCCGCGCAGATAGCGTCGGCAGAGATCTACTTGGACTACGCGGCCACCGCACCCCTGCATCCGCGTGCCGCACAGGCGATATTGAGCGGGCACCGGCTGGTCGGGAATCCGTCGAGCCGACACAGCGCTGGACGGGACGCCGCCGACGCCCTCATCGATGCCCGCCGGACCGTCGCTCAGCTGTTCGGTGCCGATGCCGAGGAGGTGGTGCTGACCTCCGGCGGAAGCGAGGCGAACACTCTGGCATTGTGGGGAACCTTTGCGGCCGTGGGATTTAAAGGCCACCTGGTGACCTCATCGATCGAGCACCCGGCCGTGCTGGCGAATGCTCATGCATTGCGGGACCTGGGTGTGGAGGTGACCTTCGTCGATCCCGCGTCGACCGGACACGTGGATGCGGCGGACGTGGCTCGTGCGCTGCGCCGCGAGACGCGGCTGGTCTCGGTGATGCACGCGAACAACGAGACTGGCGCCATCCAACCCGTACGGGAGATCGCCGAGATCGCCGCACGGTCGGGTGCGGCGTTCCACATGGACGCCGTGCACACTGCGGGCAAGCTTGATCTGGCAAGCGTTGGTGCCACGATGATCTCGGTTTCCGCGCACAAGTTCGGCGGCCCGCGGGGAATGGGTGCGCTACTGGTACGCGGTGGACATCACTTGTTGCCGGTCATGCGGGGGGGACCGCAGGAGAACCGGCTGCGCGCGGGTACCGAAAACGTGCCCGGTGCGCTGGGCATGGCCGCCGCGGCCGACGTGTGTCTGCGCTCGGTATCGATGGGCTATCGATTGGGCATGCGGGACCGGCGCGAGCGACTGGTGGACGGGCTAGGCGCGGTGGGCGGTGTGCATCTCAACGTGGCAGAGCCAGTGCTGGAGGAGACAATCAGCGTGCGCTTTGATGGAATTCGCGCCGACACCCTCGCCGATGATCTCGATATGCACGGCATCTATGTATCCACCGGATCGGCCTGCCATGCTGGAGAAGACTCGGTTTCTCATGTGCTGCAGGCGATGCGGCTAACCGAGGACCAGGCGAGGGCGACGGTGCGGTTCTCGATGGGGCCGGACGTGTCACCGGATGATGTCGACAGGGTCGTCGCGGTCACTACCCGGGCCGTACAGAGGTTGCGCGCCATGGCCGGCGGGATGATCCGATGATCGTCGCCGTCAAGAACCTTGTCGCAGAACGCGCCCGATTTGTCCTTTCAGTGATCGGGGTCGCCGTCGCGGTAATCCTGGTGTTGGTGATGTCGGGCATTTTCGTGGGCACCACGAATCAGGTCACCACCTACATAGACCACTCCAAGGGGGCGGTGTGGGTTGTCCAGCCCGGCGTCTCCCAGATGTTCCGTGCGGTGTCGTGGTTGCCCGCCGACGGCAAGGACCGGCTGTTGAAGGTCCCCGGTGTGCAGTCGGCCGACCCGATTCTCGGGCTCCCATCGGATTTCGTTCACAACGGCGGGCATACCGCCTACTTCGTCGTCGGATACGACACGGCCACCGGTGTGGGGGGCCCGTGGTCATTGTCGGAGGGGCGCAACGTGGCGGGACCAGGTGAGGTCGTGCTCGATCGCGTCCTCGCCAAGAAGAACAAGATCCACGTCGGCGACACGGTGCAGCTCGTGGACGGTGACTTCACGGTCGTGGGGTTGTCGAACCAAACGGCCGCCGTGGGCAACTTCTATGCGTTCATCTCCCTGCCCGATGCAACGCGTCTACTGCGCGCGGGAAATCGTGTGTCCTACTTCCTGGTTCAACCGGCCGAGGGGTTCAGTTCCGAGCAGGTCGCGGATTCGGTCCGTAAGTCGGCGCCCGGAATGGACGCACTCACCTCCGACACGTTCGCCGAGAACAGCCGGGCGATTGTGATCTCGATGATCGGACGACCATTGAAGACGATGATCGGGATCGCCGCGCTGGTCGGGGTGGCACTGGTGGGGCTGACCGTGCTCGCGGTGACCACCGAGCAGATGAGTGATTTCGGAGTGCTACGCGCGCTGGGTGTTCGTCCGGCGCAGCTGTGCCGCACTGTGATTACTCAGGCTGCCTTGATCGCCGGACTCGGATATGTGCTGGGCGCGGGTGTCACCTACGGGGTGCAGTTCCTGGTGAAAGACCGGCTCGGGGACGTCACAGTGCAGGTCACTCCCACCATGCTCGCCGCGATGGCGGCGGCCACGGGCGTCATGGCGATCATCGGATCACTGATTCCCGTTCGGCGGGTCTCACGGATCGACCCGGCTCAGGCCTTCCGGAGGTGAATTCGATGAATCCTGTGCTGCAACTTGAGAATGTGGAACACCAGTACGGCACCGGGGACGCGGCGGTGCGCGCCCTGCGGGGGCTGGATCTGACAGTCAAACCGCACGAGGTGGTTCTGGTAGTCGGCCCCTCCGGCGGAGGCAAGACCACTGCACTTCTTGTCATGGGACTGTTGCTAACCCCGGGTTCGGGGCACGTCCGGATCGACGGACAGAACGTTGGCGAGCTCGGTGAACGGGAACGTGCACGAATCCGCCTGGAGCGCTTGGGCTTCCTATTTCAGGAATACAACCTGCTCAACGCGTTGACGAGCGCTGAGAACGTGGCGTTGCCGCTACGTTATGCCGGGGTCAAGAAGGACACCGCGATGACGCGGGCTAGGGAACTGCTGACCGAGCTGGGATTGGGGCACCGGACCGGCCATCGCCCACCGGCGCTCTCGGGCGGAGAAAAGCAACGCGTCGCCGCCGCACGAGCCCTGGTGGCACGCCCAGGCCTGGTCCTGGCCGACGAGCCCACCGCGAACCTGGATTCGGCTACCGGGAAGAAGGTGGCCGAACAACTCGCGGATGCCGCCAGGACTCAAGGCGCGGCCGTGGTGATCGTCACGCACGATCTGCGCCTCACGGGGATCGCTGATCGGGTGCTGCACCTTGAGGACGGTGTGTTGCTGGAGAAAGAGGAAAAATGACCGAAACCGTTGCGCTCCCCGATGATATGGAAGTCATCGGTGCGCTTCGAGATGCCTTGACCCGGCTGCTTCCCCCGGAGGATCTGGCACAGGTCGACCTTGAGGCGGTTGATGTCGACTCGCCGCTACTGGCCTTGCCCGTCGACTCCGTGGTGCTGATGGCGTTGATGAACGAACTGGAGGATAGGTTCTCGGTCTTCATTCCCGAAGAAGAAGCCTTCGCGTTCACGGTGGTGGGCGATATCGGAGTGCTTATCCGTCAGCGTCTTAGCGATAAGGCGAAACATCGCGAACAGGCATGAGTGACATAGCAATTAGTCGGCATATGAAGGCTAATGCTCCGGCCCTGGCCTCCGGCGCGATCGATTACGCCGCGCTGCTGCGCTCGGAGTTGGAGCAGAACGACTTCTACGACTCGCGCCGCCATCTGTATACCCTTGCGGCGGTAGACCTGGTTAATGCCACGAGGATTCGTGCTGCGGCGCTGGCTGCACGGGGTCTTCGTCGTGGCGACCGGGTGGCAATGATTGCGGTGAGCGACGAGGAGTACCTGACCGCGCTGCTGGCAGTGCTCTTGCTGGGCGCGGTACCGTGCGGGATAGCACCGCCGCCGACGCCTTCGCGACCGGAATCTGCGGGGGTCGCGCATCTGAGTGCGGCGCTGGGCGTGTTGAACCCGGCCATGGTGATCACACAGCCGCGGGTAGAGGTGGCGATCACGCACCCGGTAGTCGTGATGTATGACGAGCTGACCGACGCTGAACCGATTGACTGGAAGCGTTGCTCGCGTGCCGATCCCGGCGATATCCACCACATCCAGCTCACTTCCGGATCCACGTCGGCCCCTAAGGCAGTGTTGTTGACGCACGGCAATGTGGTGCACAACGCCAGTGCGATCGCTTATGGCACAAGGGCATTACGCGGGCGGGATCGAGTGTTCAGTTGGCTGCCGCTCTACCATGACATGGGATTCATCCAGGTGCTGGCCGCGCTACTCTACGGCCTGCGGGTCGGAGTGATGACCCCGATGGGGTTTTTGCGGGATCCGGTGTCCTGGTTACGCCACATGTCCCAGCATGGGTCCACGCATACCGCAGGACCTCCATTCGCGTATCGGGCGGTAGCGGAGGCGATCTCGCGTGGTGGTGCGGTGGTAGACGTGGACTTGTCGTCACTGCGTCACGCCTACGTCGGCGCCGAGCCTATCGCGTTCTCGGTGCTGCGCGAGGTTACCGAAAGTTTTGCGCCGCTGGGGATGCGGACAGATGTATTGGTGCCGTGCTACGGCATGGCCGAGACGGTGCTGGCGACAACCGTTGCGCTGCAAGCCTGTATTCCCGACGCGCGGTCCTTCGGCAGGGTGCGAGTTGGCCATGGTCCGGATGACGGCGAGCTCGTGGTCTCCTGCGGAAAGGTTGTTGATGGCCTGGAGCTTCGGATCGTCACCCCGGGCGGTGCGACCGCGCCCGATGGTGCGGTCGGCGATATTCAGGTGAGGGGGCCATCGGTGATGGCGGGCTACCTCACAGCAGACGGTGGAGTGGCCACGCCTGTGGGTGGCTGGCATGACACCGGCGACCGAGGCTTTCTCACCGATGGTGAACTGTTCGTGGTGGGCCGACACAAGGAGATGCTGATCGTGCGCGGCCGCAATTTCCCGCCCTATGACATCGAGCGGGAGATCGACAATATGTCCGGCTCCGGTGCGGTATCTGTCGTCTTCTCCTTGCGCGACGAACAGCGGGCCCGTGAGTCGGTGATCGCCGTCGTCGGAACCCGCGCGACAGCCGACGAGTATGAGGAACTTCGCACGCGCATCGCCGGCGGTGTACGTGCCGCCTTCGGGTTCTCCCTCGATGAGGTGATTGTGGTGCCGGCGCGAACCATTCCCCGGACCACGAGTGGAAAACGTCAGCGATTCATGGTGCGGGAGGCCTACCGGGCGGGTTCGCTCGTCTAGCCGTCAATGCGGAAAAGCGCGGCGCTATTGCGGTAGAGCACATCGCGCATCCAGCTGTCGTCGACTCCGGGCAACGCCTGCAGCGCGGTGACCGCCTCGGCATATCCGTAGGGGATGTTCGGGAAGTCGCTGCCGAAGAAGATCTTATGACCGAGCTCGATGAGTCGCGGGTAGGCGGATTCCGGAAACGGCGCCTTCTCGTTGGAGAACGCAGTGAAGGCCATAGTGGTGTCGAGACGTACCTCGTCGTACCGCGCGGAGATATCGAGAAAGTCGGAGTACTCGGGCATACCCATATGCGCGATGATCAGGCGCAGCCGGGGGAACTGCCTGAGTAGCAACCGGATTGGCTCGGGCCCGGTGAACTCGCCCGGTGCTGGTCCGGAGCCGCAGTGGATGACCACTGGAACAGCGGCGTCCTCAAGAAGCCCCCACACGGGGAAGAGCAACGGATCGAGGGGAGAGAACGCCCCCACCTGGATGTGGACCTTGAAGACCTCGGCGCCCGCCTCGATTGCCTCGCGCACGTAGTCGACGGCGTCGGCTTCGGGAAAGAAGGTGGCGGTGTGCACGCAGTCCGGAGTCTGCGCCGCGAACTGAGCGGCCCACTGATTGAGCCAGGCGGCCATCTGTGGCTTGTGGGCATAGATCAACGAGGTGAACCGGAGCACGCCGAACTCTCGCAGCGTCTGTACTCGCTGGGACTCTTCGGTGCGGTAGGTGATCGGCCAGGGGCGCCCGATGAGAGGCCCCGCGGAGTCGAAGTACGCCCACACCTTGTCCATGACGGGCTTGGGCATGAAGTGGGTGTGCACGTCCACGATCCCCGGGACACCCAGCTCCTGCCAGATCTTTCTGACGGGTCTGGGGTCGAAGGCTGATTCGGGCATACGCCTATCTATATCAATCGATGTGTCTCGCCTTGCAACGGCTCCGAAATATACCCCCTAGGGGTACTTGCCAAGGTGCGCCGGCCGCTGCTACGTTCGGGAGGTTATATACCCCTATGGGGTATAGAAAGGAATGGACGAAATGTCGGCGACGGATACCTACGACTGGAATCTCAAGGGCGATTGGTTCGACGTGTGCAGCTGCAAGCTGCCCTGCCCGTGCAGCTTTGCGCAGGAGCCCACACACGGGGACTGCCTGTTCACCTTGGTGTGGCATGTCAGCGAAGGCCATTGGAGTGACGTCGAGTTGAGCAATCTGGGCGTGGTTGCCCAGGGCGAGTTCAAGGGGAACATGTGGATAGGCGACCCGGACGCGACCATGAAGCTGATGTTCTACATCGACGAGTCGGCGGATGCCCGCCAGCGCATCGCCCTCGAGCGGATCTTCACCGGTAATGAGGGTGGCTGGCCCGCGGAGTTCGCGAGCCTCATCGAGGAACTGCGTGGCATCGAGTACGTCCCGATCAACTTCGACAAAGCCGATGATCTCGCGAGCTGGGGTGCGGAGATCCCCGGCAAGGTGGATCTACGTGTCGAGGCTTTGACTGGCCCGACCGCCGACCCGAGTCGTCGGGTTACCACCGCGAACGCACCGGGAGCGGAAGTCGGGCCCGGTCAGATCGCGACCTGGGGCGTGGTCAAGAAGGACCACTCGGTCGGGTTTGAGTGGTCACATGAGCATCGCGGTGAGTCGAGCAAGCTTTTCCCGTTCGATTGGCGTCCTGACGGCAAGGTTGAGGTTGTCTCGGAGGAGTTGGCGTCGGCTCAGCAGGGTGGATGCTGCTGTTCGGACTGAGCAGTGTGGAACCGGAAACGCCCTCGGCCTCAATCCGGGGGTGTTTCCGGTTGTCACGGCCGCCCATTGCCCGTTCGGGAATGAACTCGGGTGCGGCGCGACTTCAATGAATACGTGAACATCGACCTGACCGGTAAGACAGCGCTAGTAACGGGCTCCGCACAGGGCATCGGCCTGGAGATTGTTAGGCAGCTCGCGGCCAGTGGCGCGCGCGCCGTGGTCAACGGCCGGTCCCAGGAACGCGTCGACGCGGCTATCGCGGAGGTCGGGCTTCAGAACGGCAGCGTGATCGGTGTTGCCGCCGACGTCTCGACCGCAGAGGGTGTCGAGTTGCTTCGTGCGCAACTCCCCGAGGTCGACATCCTTGTCAACAACTTGGGCATCTTCGGTGCGGCGCCGGCCCGCGAGATCACCGATGAACAGTGGCGGAACTATTTCGAGGTGAATGTGCTGTCCGCCGTGCGCCTTATCCGCGAGTACTTGCCGGGAATGATCGACACCGGATGGGGCCGCATCATTCAGATCGCCAGTGACTCGGCGATTGTCATCCCGCAGGAGATGATCCACTACGGGGTCTCCAAAACCGCGCTGCTGGGAGTCACCCGAGGATTCGCGAAGGATGCGGCGGGGTCAGGCGTCACCGTCAACTCGGTCATCGCCGGGCCCACGCACACCGCGGGTGTGGAAGATTTCGTCTATCAGCTCGTCGACAAGTCACTGCCTTGGGACGAGGCGCAGCGTGAAGTTCACCGCTGGCCTCCGCCACGACAGGTGCTGCGGTTCGCGCCGATGGCGGGTACGTGGACTCGATCTTGCCCTAGCCCCGTCGGGCTTAGCGCCGAACAACACAAAGGGCCGCTTCCGGATGTTATTCCGGAAGCGGCCCTTAGTGTTTCGGATGGGCTAGTTGATGCCGCCGATGTACTGGCCACTGGCGGGAGGGGTGTACCGCATCTGTGGGCCGGAGTTGTTCATCGTGTACTGGCCGGTGCCCAGCCGAGCGTGGTCGCGGTTGTTGCCCCCTGAGCCGTTGTTGCCGGCGCCGGCGACCAGAGCGGAGGTGGGAGCCGTTGCCAATTCGATGGCGGCGAAGGTGGGCACCAGGATCGCGAGACCGATGCCGGCCGCGGCGACAACGCGTCGAGCGTTAGTGGAGATTGCCTGCGAGGTGGCGGTGATGGCGGTCATTTTCTCTGTGCTCCAATGCTTTTGACGATCTGCTTGCGATGTTTCTAATAACGTGAGCGCTATCCGCTGCAATCCGCCATCGCCTGTGATAAGTCAGTCAGTCAGGACCGGAATAATCTCGATCACCGGCCTGTTCGATTAAGCAAGACAACCGAATACGCCAAACGCGGACTCCCACGGCCATACGACCGGGGGCGGTCCGCGTTTAGCGTTTGAAGCGTGACTTCAGTTGTGGATGGGGCACGAGATGTCCACGTACACCGTGGAGAAAGCGGTGGCGCCGCGCAGTCCTTCGACACCGGTCACCACACACTCAGACAGTGGCGTGTCTGCGATGCCGTTCAACTGAACGGTGTAACCCTGCGCCTGTAGCTGATTCACGGTGTCGGCGGCAGACGACCCGCCTCCGGCGGATGCAGAGGCCTGTGCAGTGAATGCGAATGAGGCCACGGTCATCGCTGTGAGTGCGGCCAGCGCCGCCATGAACGAAACTGCCGATCGGATGGCCGACCGAGTGAATGAGGTGATCTGGGTGTTCATGGTGGTTCCTTCCACCGTCGGAAAGTCCTAACGTTTAGAGGAACCTCTAGACATTAGACGGTATTTCCTCTGCACTGTTAGATAGGCCACATGGTTACAAGTGGCACCATCCATTAGTAGGGATAAGGTCGTGGCGTGGAAACGAGCACGTCGGGCACTATCGCCGCCATCTTGGGTGAACCACTCCCGGTCGAGCTGATGAATACCGTCCGCGGTGGGCGCGGCGATGTGCGGGATGCTCTGGAGGGCGATGAGCCTGTGCACGCATGGCTCGAGGCGATGGCGGATCGGATACTGGTCGAATCGGGGGCACACACCATTGCCTTCTCGCTGGAGGACGCCCAGTTCATCGCCGACGATCTGCGGGCTCTGCGTGACGCACTACGGTGTCTGGCCGCAGAGGTCACCGCAGATCCGAGACCGCCGACATCCGGCATGACGCACACCCAGGCCGTCGCCACGATCAATACGCTCGCTCGTGCCCGAGCGGAGCTTGTGTGGCCGGCGAACGGAGAACCCAGCAGGGCGGCGACGGCCCGCGGATCGCAAGCGCGGTTGACGGTCGGTCTGATCGCGCGTCAGGCAATCGACTTCTTCGGTGGCCCGGAACGTCACCGGCTGCGGGCCTGCCTGGCGTCGCACTGCGTGCTCTACTTCGTCAAGGAACATCCCCGTCGGGAATGGTGCACCCCGAAATGCGGCAACCGCGCGCGGGTGAAGCGGCATTACGACCGCCAAACCGCGACGGGTGCCTAGCCGTTATCGGTGACTGCGCGCCGCTTCTCCAGGTACACCTTGGCCGCCGTGGCGGCGGCTGGAAGCGTCGACAAGATGGCGATCACCAGGATGAAGATGTCCAGATGCTCGCCGACGAAGGCGACGTTACCCAGAAAGTAGCCGACCGTCGTCAACCCGACACCCCATGCTGCGCTGCCAATAGCGTTGTACAGCAGGAATATTGGATAACGCATGCCGGACATGCCGGCGATTACCGGAGTGAAGGTGCGGACCACGCCGATGAACTGGGCGACGAGCAGTGTCTTGGGTCCGTGTCTGTCGAAGAACTCTCGCGAGGCGGTCAGATACCGCTGTTTGAAGAAACGTGCGTCTTCCTTCTTGAACAATGCCGGGCCCAGCCGGCGTCCGATGACGTACCCGCATTGACTTCCCAGCAGGGCCGCTAATGCCGCGTATGGCGCCAGCACCTGGATCGAGACAGGGGAATTCGGCTGAGCGGCAATCAGCCCCGCGGAGAACAACAGCGTGTCACCGGGCAGGAAGGGAAACAGTAGGCCAGTTTCGATGAAGACGATGACCATGACACCGGCCAAGACGGCGCCGCCGAATAGTCCGCCATCGCCCAGCCAATACATCGGATCCATGACGTCCGAGGGCGCCAGACCCATGTCCATGGCTGGAAGTTAGCCACGGAACATGGCTGGACAGGAAACAACACGAGAACCCCACCTGGCGTGCTCGCGGTTGGTGGGCGCTCCGGTGTGACGGATGAGTGGCAACCGGGTGAATACTCTCGACGTTCGACGGTTCGCGGAATACCTTGGCGATCATGGTCCGCACCACGTTCAGCGTCGCGACGTTCAACATGTACAACCTGCAGGACGCAGACACTCCGCTCTACGCCACGACAAAGCCATGGACTCTCGAGGAGTTCAAGCGCAAAACCGAATGGGCGGCATGGCAACTGGGCACTCTCGGCGCCGATGTCGTCGGGCTGCAGGAAGTCTGGAGCAAAAGTGCCCTGGAGGCGGTCCTTGCGGTAGATCCGCAGGGCCTGACCGACGAGTACGACGTCCTGGCCACTCCGGCGGTAGGAACCTCGATCACCTGCGCCGCGTTGGTGCGCAAGGGTCTCCTCACTGGAAAGCCCAAGTGGATAACCGACTTCCCCAAGGCGGTGCGGCTCGAATCCCGGGACGACCCGGCCGACCCGCAGGCACCCGTCATCGACGTCTCGATCAAGAGCTTCTCCCGGCCGGTCTTGAACTTTCAGGTTCAGCTACGCGACGACGAACCGGCCACGGAAGTCTTTGTGGTGCACCTCAAGTCCAAGCTGCCCACGCAGATCAGCAAGGAGGCCTGGTACAAGAAGTCCTCGGCGACGTATCGGCCACATCAACAAGCGCTGGGCGACGGGATCTCAACCATCCGCCGAACGGCCGAGGCGGTGGCCGTGCGGGTGCTGCTCAACGGCGTCATGCGCGACACGGAGACTCCGGTCGTCGTGCTGGGCGATATCAATGACGGCAAAGAGAGCAACACTGCGAACATCCTGACGAGCCAGCCCCGGTATCTCGTCGGAGACTCTCAAGGGGGAGTGATTTTGGTCTTTATTCGGCGCAGACGTTGCAGGAGTACCGGGACACCCGCGACGTGTATTACACCCACGTGCATCAAGATCTGCGGGAGTCTCTCGACCACGTGATGGTGAGCGAGCAGTTCTATGACCACAGCCGTAAACGGGTGTGGCTCTTCGAAGGGCTGCTGATCAACAACGATCATCTCAACTTCGAGAATCACCGGGAGACCGGTACCGGGGACCACGGCATCGTCAGGGTGAGCTTCAAACACGACCCCGTGAAGTGACAGTCAGGACGCGCTGAGGACACTTCGGTCGGCAAGTGGGGTCGCCAGTGGCACGGTAAGGCTGCCTTGAACGGCGATCAGGATGCAGGCCTTGCCCACGGCTTCCGGCGGCGTACCACCGCGCAACGCGATCTCGACGGCGTCAGCGGTCTCGCGGACGGTGGCGTGCACGCCGTGGCATTGCGGGGTGCCGCTGGTGAAGTGCACGATCACTGCACTGTCGTCGGCGGAGCGACTCCACGTGTCGAATGTCATCGGACGGCTGTCCAGGATTCGTGCGTCGTCCTCAAACACCACAGATGAAGCGGTGGGCGGGATCTCCGTCGGCGTAGTGGCCGAGGTATCGGCTGCCGCCCGTGGCGTATCGAGCCCATGGTCGCCACAGCCCACCATGAGGAATAGGGGCAGGACTGCCGTCACAACCAGGCGCATGCCACCACGGTATGCGTCCGACCGCACTATTTGGTGATCGGCGGCGAGAGCAGGGCGCGGACCTCGTCATCGGAGACCTGGCGAAAGTCCTCGTACGCATCCCCCACTGCCTGGAACACGGACGGACAAGACGCAACCACGAAATCGTCCACCAAGGAACTGAATCGGTGGAACGCCGATCGCGGTGCAACAGGAACGGCCGCCACCACCCGGGCAGGCGATGTTCGCCTGATCGCGAGCAGTGCGACCCGCATCGTGGCGCCGGTGGCAATGCCGTCGTCGACCAGGATGACGGTCTTGTCGTCGATTTCGATGTCGCGATGTCTCAGATACAGCTGTTCGCGCCGGGCAAGCTCACGACGCTCGTTGGCGGTGACATCGCGGAGCTGTTCCCGGCTGATCCCCATGGTGCGCACAATGTCCGCGTCGACGACCACCTCTCCGCCGCTGGCGATGGCTCCCATCGCGTACTCCTCGTGTCCGGGTACGCCGAGCTTGCGAACGACCAGCACCTCTAGAGGGGCGTTCAGGGCTGCCGCGATCTCCCGCCCCACCGGTATTCCGCCGCGCGGCAACGCAAGCACCACCACATCCTGCTCCCGGTAGGGCGCAAGGATGCTTGCCAGCACGCGGCCCGCGTCCTGGCGATCACTGAACATCCGATGCGTGTGTGACATGGGAGGGACTCGGAATGCTTTTCCGGATCTCTCCATCTTCCAACTGCGTTCCCGCGCTGACAACACTCGCACCACGAGCGGCCTCGAAGATCCTGTTGCGGATCGTTGACACCGAGTGCGGGAGCCATACCGCCTGGACGGGAACCAATGGGGGATTGGCGATCTCGATCACCTTTACCTTGCCGTGGTAGACGGCGCCCGGCTCGTCGGTGACGAACGCGCAGTGATCGGGGTGGGCAAGCACGGCCGTGTACGGCGGAGTGCCCTGCACCGGATTGACCAGCAGTTGGGGTTCGAAACCGCTTCGGCGGCAATGTGAAACCAGCAAGTCCGTGTAGAACGAGTGGCGGGGCGGAGCCCACACCACGATGGGGTGCTCGGCGATCTCGGTGATGTCGATGCGATCGTGGGCGGCAAGGGTGTGAGACCGCACGACGGCGATACGCAATGGCTGGTACAGCAGGGTGTCGGTGGCCAGATCGGCGGGCATATCCACCCCGCGCCGTAGCGCTAAGTCGAGTGAGCCGTCCAGAAGGCCATCACCCATGGTGCTCGGGAAGACCTGTCGGATGGTGATCGACACCGTGGGATCCGCGATGACCATCGGCTCGACGATCCGGTAGACCTCTTCACTGGAGATCGCCGGAGAGTGTCCGATGACAAAGGCCCGCTGGGGATTCGAGCGGTTTCGTGTCGCGTTGGCCAGTACTCGTATTCCGGCCAGAAGCGGTTTTGCGCCGGTGTACAGCTCATGGCCGGCATCGGTCAGTTGCAGGCTGCGTTGCGCGCGCGAGAAGAGTGCGACGCCGAGGTCGCGCTCCAGCTGGCGTATCGCCGACGACAGCGCCTGTTGCGTGATGAACAGCTCGGCTGCTGCGGCCGCGAGCGTCGGGGCTTCCGCGGCCACGACGAACTGAAACAATCGCCGGGAATCCAGCACATTGGCCAGCGAACTACCCTCTGCTGTCGCGCTCATCTGCAATGACAACTCCTAGTTGTGCTTATACAAGAATAATGTGGCTTCACCTTGTGCTACCTAAACCTACGATTTGTGTGGAGTTGTGGGCAATCGTGGAGCCCACTCGCAATGACAAGGTCACAACGTACTAAAGGGAGATAATCGAGTCACGGATCATTCACTAAAGGGCAAGACTGTTCTTATAGCCGGTGGCGGCAAGAATTTAGGTGGCCTCATTGCCCGGGACCTGGTAGCCAACGGCGCAGGTGCGGTCGCGATCCATTACAACAGCCCGTCGAGCAAGGATGCCGAGGATGAGACGGTCGCTGCCCTCCAAGCGGCCGGAGCGAAGGCAGTGGCATTCCAGGGAGACCTGACCACCGGAGATGCGGTAAGCAAACTGTTCGCGGATACCGTTGAAGCGATCGGGCGTCCCGACATCGGGATCAACACCGTCGGCAAGGTCATCAAGAAGCCGTTCACCGAGATCACCGAGGAGGAGTACGACTCGGCGAGCGCAGTGAACGCCAAATCCGCATTCCTGTTCCTCAAGGAGGCCGGGAAGCATGTCAACGACAACGGCAAGATCGTCACGCTGGTGACATCGCTGCTGGGTGCGTACACCCCGTTCTACGCGGCGTACGCGGGGACCAAGGCGCCCGTCGAGCACTTCACCCGCGCAGCTTCGAAGGAATTCGGGGAGCGCGGCATTTCGGTGACCGCCGTGGGACCGGGCCCGATGGACACCCCGTTCTTCTACCCGGCGGAGGGCGAAGACGCGGTGGCGTACCACAAGACGGCCGCTGCACTCTCGCCGTTCTCGAAGACCGGACTGACCGATATCGATGACATCGCTCCGTTCATCCGGTTCCTCGTCAGCGACGGATGGTGGATCACCGGGCAGACCATCCTGATCAACGGTGGCTACACCACGAAGTAGTCACCGGTGCGATGGTGACCCTCGGGGTTGCCACAGCTGGCCGCCGCACGTACTTGGCGAGTAGAACACCCGCCAGGACGACGGCGGCCAGCTCTGTGAGCACGCTGATCACCGCATACGGTGCCGGATCCCAACCACGTTCGGAGAACCCGAAGAGGCCGATGGTGCGGGACAGCGCGAATGCCACGAGCGCTCCGGCCGAACCCAGACCCGCCGTCGCGATCATCCAGTCCGGCGCGCCCACCGTGATCAGTGCGGCCAATGCGATGAATGCGCTGGCCTGCACCAGGAAAGCAGGCCCTATTTCTGGAATGTGTTGATAACCATGCATATACAAGTGAGCATGGACGGACCCGCTGATGGCCAGCGCCGCTGCCAGGGCAAGACGGCAGATGATGTTCATGTCAGCTTGTCTTCCTTGATCGCAAGGGCCTGGGCGCCTTTCACGTAGCTGACCTCCCGAATGCCGAGGATCTCGTGTAGCTGACCGGCCGGCAGCGTGACAGGTTTGGGAGCGGGACCGTCGCCCGGTTTGGGTAAGGGGTATGCCGTCGTAGTGCCGCTGTAGAAGGTGATGTTGCCCTCGGTCTTGGTGAACAATTGGTGCACGTGTCCGTTGAGGCACGTCACGGATGCGAATCGCTTCATGTAGCTCAGAGCTTGCGCGGAATCATCAGTACCCCAACCCCATTCGGGATACATGGCGAACAGCGGGATATGGCTGAATACGATGATCGGGGTGTCCGCCGACAACTGTTCGAGATCCTTGCGGATGAAGTCGAGCTGTTCGCCGCCCAAGTGTCCGAGCTTCTTCAGGTTGAGAGTGTTGACCAGTCCTATTACGTGGACGCCCCCGATATCGAAGCTGTACCACCCGTCGCCACGGGTGCCGCCGCCGAACACGCCACGGTATCTCTGGCCTGCATCGTCAACCGAATCATGTTCTCCTGGAACGGTAAAAACGTGCGGTGTGTCGATACCGGACATCATCTGCTTGACCTGATCGAACTGTTCGTCGGTGGCCAGATGTGTGAGATCGCCGGTGTGGATGACGAAATCCGGGGTGTAGTCCAGGCTGTTGATCTGGCTGATCGCATGGTCAAAGGAGTCGACGACATGGGTGTTGGCACTGCCCGTGAACCCGATGTGACTGTCGCTGATCTGCGCGAACCGCAGCGTCGGGCGCGCGCTGCTGATCGGAGCGGTAGAACCGGCCACGTGCGAAACAACCTCTCCGCCGGACACTGTCAATGCGACCGCAGCGCCGAACCACGCGGTGTGCCGGATCAGCTGGCGCCGGCTCATGCTCTGCGGATCCCGTTCGTCGGTCATTGCACTACCACCGTGGCCTTCATGAAGGGGTGGATGCCGCACACGTACCGGTAAGTACCCGGCATGGTGAATTGATACGAGAAAGTCCCCTTGGAGTCCATCCCCGGAGACCGGAAGGCACCGTCTTCGGACACCACGTTGTGCGGTTCCTCGTCCTTGTTGGTCCAGGTGACGATGGTGCCCGCGGGCACCGTCAAGGTGGCGGGATCGAAGGCGAAGTCCTCGATGTCGACGGCGGGCCCGGCGGGCGCGGGTGCCGTTACAGTGCTGCCGCGCGGCGCCATGGTGCCGGGCATGTTGTGCCCAGACATCCCGGGAGCACCGGTGGCATCGGAAGCGACCGTGATTGACAGCGGTGCATCGGATCTTTCGTCGCCGCCGCACGCTGCTAGTGGAATCGCTGCTGCCGCAACCAGTGCGGCGCAACACCGTCGAGACATCTGCATGTGGGCCCCTTTCCATGGAGGAGTCCGCCGTGGGTCGCGGACCACCGCACAGAGATAGCGGCGGGGGTTACAGCCGGATCAGACCGGGCGGTCGGGCGCGAACACCTCGATATGACCGTCGGCCTCGCGCACCTCCAATGTGGGCAGCGGCTTTGGGGCGATGGGGAGTTGGTGGGTGAGGACCCGCCCATCGGTAGCGAATGACGTGGTGTGGCAAGGGCATTGCAATCGGTCATGTGCCCCGTCGAACCAGAGTTTGCACCCCTGATGGGTGCAGACGCCCGATACCGCCTCGATCTGACCGCCCACCCGGCGCACGAATCCGTTGACGAATCCGAGGTCGAACGGATGCACGCCGCCTTCGGGGACCGCGCTGCTGGCGGCCACGCGCTGCCAACTCCCGGTGTTGGGGACGATCTCGTCCGAGGTTTGCGGAGGGTTGACCTCGGGCCTCTGGTTGATCAGACGGTCCGTGGTGACGGCCACCGCAGCGGCGGCCGCGGCCGCCGAGGTGCTGACGAGGACCGTTCGGCGGGTAGGAGCTTGCCATCGCTTTTGCTCGGCGGGCGCCGGGGTTTCGCCCATCTGCTCGGCCAGGCGACCCTGCAGGCTCGCGAGGAACTCCTGGCTTGGAGCGTCATCACCAGGACGGCTCGCGCGCAATTCGATTGCGGTCCGGATCTGTGCCGCCTCGAAGTCGTCGGGCCGAAATGGCTTGGGCCGGCGACCCCGGAGCAGGTCGTCGATGTAGTGGCGCAGCCCGCGCGGATTCATGAGAGATCCTGTTCGTTGATCTGGGCGGCCAGGCGCAGTGCCCGGTGTTGCAGCACTTTGGCATTGGCGACGGTGACACCCATCGTGGCGGCGGACTCCTTGATCGAACAGCTCTGCAGGAATCGCAGTTCCAGAATTCGACGATAGTTGGCCGGCAGTGCGTCCAACACGGCCTTCGCATGTTGCGGTGCGGTGCTGATGGACTCTTCGGCCTCGGGCGGACGATCGGCGATGTCCTGCATATCGGGGATTGTGGTGATCTCACGGCCCAGCGTCTCGCGCCAATGCGCGGCGAGCACTGTGCGAGCGACCGTTCGTAGGTAGGCCCGCACCTCGGCCTTCGTCACGGTGAGCCGCAGCGGGCGCAGCGCGGCCAAGAACACCTCGGCCGTCAGGTCCTCGGCATCCGGTTTATTACCCACCCGGGCGTAGATGGTGCGGTACACCCAGACGGCGTTGTCCTGATACACGGACTGCCAGTCCGCGTAGTGGTCGCCACCCGTTGGAACGGCCCGCAGGCCGCGCCGGGCGGTGGGATCACGTTGCGTCATCACCGTCGGATGTCCCGTCCCCAAAGCGTTCTTCCCGGGCAGGCGGATGTCTGCCCCTGAAGAAGTAGTGCCAGTGGTTACACGATGCTGACGGTCATGTGGTTCGGGGTAGCGTCACTGGGATGACGGGTGCTCTTGACGGGATCCGGGTGCTGGAGCTGGGCACCCTGATCGCCGGGCCTTTCGCAGGGCGGTTACTCGGGGATATGGGTGCCGAGGTGCTCAAAATCGAGCCGCCCGGTGCGCCGGATCCGTTGCGGACGTGGGGGCAGGCCGAGGTCGATGGGCACCATGTGTTCTGGACGGTGCACGCACGCAACAAGAAGGCCATCACCCTGGATCTGCGGACGGGGTCCGGACGCGCACTGTTCCTCGATCTCGTCGAGAAGTCGGATGTGATCGTCGAGAACTTCCGGCCCGGCACCCTCGAGAAGTGGGGCCTTGGCTACGACGTCCTGGCCGAACGCAACAAGGGCATCGTCTTGGTTCGTGTTTCCGGATACGGGCAGACCGGTCCGGACGCACATAAGGCCGGATACGCCTCGGTGGCCGAGGCCGCCAGTGGGTTGCGGCACCTCAACGGTTTCCCGGGCGGCCCGCCGCCCCGGATGGCACTCTCGATCGGTGACACCCTTGCCGGGATGTTCGCCGCCCAGGGTGCGCTGGCCGCGCTGTACCGGCGAACCGTCACCGGCCGCGGACAGATCGTCGATACGGCACTGACCGAGAGTTGTTTGGCAGTGCAAGAATCCACCATCCCTGATTACGACGTGGGTGGCGTGGTGCGTGGCCCGTCGGGAACCCGGCTGGAGGGCATTGCGCCGTCGAACATCTACCAGAGCGCGGACGGCAGCTGGGTGGTCATCGCTGCCAATCAAGACACCGTGTTCCGCAGGCTGTGCGAAGCGATGGATCAGCCGCAGTTGAGCTCTGATGAACGCTTTGTCGATCACGTTGCGCGGGGCCGCAATCAGGACGAACTCGACGCGATCATCGCCGAATGGGCGGCTGGGCGTCTACCCGCCGACATCATCGATGTGCTCAATGCTGCCGGTGTCATCGCAGGTCCCATCAACACCGTCGCCGATGTGGTGCAGGACCCGCAGCTCAAGGCGCGAGAGATGCTCGTTGAACATTTCGATGAACGGCTCGACCGTTCGGTGCTGGGTCCTGGGGTTGTCCCGGTGCTGTCCGAATCGCCGGGCGGTGTTCGCAACGCCGGCCCGGCCCGGCCCGGCCAGCACAACGAGGACGTCTTTGGGGGACTGCTGGGCAGGAGCGCCGCGGATATCGAGAAGTTGCGGGCGGAGGGGGTCGTATGAGTCTGCCCGCCCACGTCACCATCCGCGAGGTGCTGCTGCGGGACGGACTTCAGCTTGAGGCACCGATCCCGTTGGCGGACAAGCTGACACTGCTCGATGCGATAGCGGCGACAGGGGTGCGGGAGGTAGAGGCCACCGCATTCGTCTCACCCTCCAAGATGCCGGCGCTGGCCGATGCCGCCGAGTTGTCGGCGCAGCTGCATAACTACCCGGATATCGAGTTCTCTGCCCTCATCGCCAGCCCCAACGGCGCCAAGCGTGCCCTGGCGGCGGGACTCACCTCGCTGGAGTATGTGGTTTCGGCATCCGATGCACACAGTCGGGCCAACGTCGGCAGTAGCAGCGCCGAGGCCACCGCGCGCATCGAGGAAATCGTGGCGCTTGCCCGTGACGCCGATGCCACTGTGGAGGTGATAGTGGCCTGTTCATGGGACTGCCCCTTCGACGGACCCACCCCGGAACATCGGGTGCTCGACATCGTGCGCCGAGCCGCCGATTGGGGGGTGGACCGTTACGCCGTTGCCGACACCATTGGCACGACGACACCGCGTCGAGTCGCGAATCTCGTTGCGGCGGTGCGGCCCATCGTCGGTGATGCACCGCTGGGCGCGCATTTCCACAACACCCGTGGATCCGGTTTGGCCAGTGCGTACGCCGCTGTGCAATCCGGAGTGACGCGGCTGGACTCCTCGATAGGCGGACTCGGTGGCTGCCCGTTCGCGCCGGGCGCGACCGGCAACATCGCCACCGAGGATCTGGTGTATCTGCTGCGGGACAGCGGTATCGGCGTCGATGTGGACCTAGAAGCCGCGATCGCGGCCGCCCGGGTGGTGCAATCGGTCGTCGGGCACGAGGTCCCCAGCGCCTTGTTGCGTGCCGGTGATCGGGTGTTGAACTAGATCGCCGGTTTCAGCGGGTTGTGTTCGGCGTAGATCTGTTCGATGCGCGCCTCGTCGATGCGGTTGCGGACCTGCTGTGACTCGTGGGTGTCCCGGATGACCTTGGCCAGCCCGAAGCAACTGGTGACCAGAAACAGGGTGCACACCGCGAGGAACGCGCGGGGCCACGGCGATATCGGTAGGTAGACGATGCCGCCCAGCGTGGAGGCGAAGGCGACCGCGAAGGCGATTGCGGACTGCACGTAGTACGCCGTGGAGGCGCGGACGGTGGGCTCCGATGTGCTCATGAGACCACGGTCGCAGCCGAGGCCCGATAGGACATGAGTAGAGCTACCCGAATTGTCGAGGCAAGTTTGCGTGCGGGCCGCCGGTAGCGATACGGGGTTGGGCCACAAGAAATGGGTGCCTCAGACTGGCCTCGGTCACTAACTTGTGCGATTGCGCTTCTGTGGGTGCTGGTAGGAGGGCTAGCTTGCTAACTGACTCGCGAGTCAGTTAATGGCAACTCGTACTCAAGGAGGACCATGTCCACTCCGGTGCTGATCGGGATCATCGTGGGAGTGCTGGCCCTCGGGGGCTTGCTGGGGGCCGTGGTGCTCTTCGCCCTGGCCTCCGGCGACAGCGGGCCGCGACGCTTCGGGGTGACCATGCCGGACACCGACTTTTTCGACAAGGGGGCATCGTTCGCGGTCACCGCGCAGGTCACCGTGCCGGGGCCCGTCGATCGGGTGTGGACTCAGGTGTCCGAGGGCGGCTACCTGGAGACGATTCCCTTTGTGTCCGGTCCGGTGAGATCGGGTGATCAGGTGGTGACCCGCACTCCGCTGTTCGCGATCACCGAGAAGGTGGTCCACAGCGAAGAGGGCCTCAAGCTGGTCGCGATCGGGACCGGCGTTTCGGTTCCCTTGGTGATCAAGGCATTCGGTGAGCGTTGGGAGCTCGCCGCTGATGGAAACAAGGTATTGGTGCGCTGGACGGTGGCATTCACTCCGAAGTGGGTGGGATGGTTCCCGTTGCGCTGGACGGCGTTCGCGGTGCGCCCCTTCTTGCGCACGCTTTTGTTCCTGGCTATCCGTTAGCGGCGGCCCGCGACAGCGGGACGTCTCCGAGCACGATCCCGCTGAACATGGTCGCGATCGTATCGGCGACTTCTGTCATTGTCGTTGCGGGATCATCGGATTCGGCGATGATGCTGTTGGCGGTGACGAACATCGTCATGAGCATCCGGGCGGCCATATGGGTGTGCACACCGGCCTTCAGTTCATGACGGGCGGCGAGGGTCTCCATGAGTGTGACCAAGGGGGGCAGCACGATGGTCTCGTCGATGTGGCGGTAGGTCTCTTCGCCGAGGACCATCGGCGCTTGGCGCATGAGTTCCCGGTAGGTCCTGTCGTCGCGCGATCGGGACAGATACACCCATGCCGACGTGGCGGCGACCTGTGGGCCGTTGGCGCCGGGCTTGTCCAGGAGGCGGATCGCCGTGGTGACGGTATCGGCGGTCTCGGTCAGGCATTCGGTGAGCAGGGCGCTGAACATCGCCTGCTTATCGGAGAAGTGGTAGTAGAACGTGCCCTTGCTGACTTCGATGCTGCTGACGATGTCGTCGACGGTCACGCTGTTGTAGCCGGTCGTCGTGAAATGCCGGCGTGCGGAATCCAGAAGATCCGAACGAGTCTGTTCTGCGTACATCTGCCGCCGTGTCGCCATGCAGGCAGTTTAGTCAGATGCCGACTCGAGGTCGGTTTCTGAACGTGCTGTACTACCAGACCAGTCGAGCCAGATAGGTCTGTGCGTACCGCCGTACCGCGGCGGTATCGGTGATATCGAGTACGCCGGCGCGGTTGGTGAGCAGGGAACCCACCAGCCGCACAAGGATTTCCGACACCGCGAGCACCGCATCATCAGGCATTGTGGCGCCGCTGTGCCGCAGGCTGGACGCCACCAGCGCGCTGGCTCGCACGATGGCCTTCTCCCCGGAAGGGGTGTTCAGTCCGATGACGAGTTCCGGCTCGTTCTCGATGATGGTGCCCGCAAGCCGGCTCTCCGTGATGAGCCGCATGGCCAGCGTGAAGCATTCGACAATGGCGCCTTGAGCATCCTGGCCGTTGGCGGCGACGGCTAGCTGACCGAATATGCCCAGGCTCTCTGCCTCGATGAGGTGCTCGAACAGCGCTTCCTTGGTGGGGAAGCGGCGGTAGAGGGTGCGTCGGCTCACCCCGGCGCGACGTGCGATGGCGTCCATGTTGGCGCGGCGCATGCCGTGTCGCTCGAACTCAACGCGCGCGGCATCGAGTACGGCATCGGCGGGCGGGGCGCTGGTCACCCCCACGAGTGTGGTCATGCCGCCCGGTTGTACAGCGGGCGGGGGTCGACTCCTTCACGATTCCAGCCCTCGGATGCCCATGGCAGGTACAGCGCGCGCACCGGCAGCCTGTTGAACAGCGGGTTGAGTGCGCGCATGACCGCGGCGAAGCGCTGGAAGTTGCGTTCCTTCTTGTCACTCCACTCCAGTCGGCAGACCTGCTTCATCTGTGGCGGGAGCGTTCCGACGACGACAGTCCGGATGAAGGCGTTCAGTGGTGCCGACAGCAGACGCCACACCGGAGTGGGAATCTGCTTGGGTCCGGGCACGCCCTGGCGGATATAACCCGTCGCGTAGAGGATCGTCTTGGTCGGCACGAACCGGTCGAACATGCCCTCCATGTAGGTGACGAACTCGTCGTACGTCTGCGGCTGATTACGCGCACTGACCCCGTAAAGGCTGTACCAGACCTTGCTCTCCTCGAAGATCCGCACCTTCTCGGCGTAGGAGAGACGTCGGATGAAGGTGTCGGTGATGTACAAGACCTGATCGACGAAAGTCGCATGCGCCCAATAGAAGAGCTCGGGGTTGAGAGCGTGGTAACGCGAACCGTCGCTGATGGTTCCGGTGATCGGCTTGTGGAAATCGCGCACCATCCGCCCCCACTTCTGTGGGTCCGCGGAGTAGATGGTCTTCATGATGGGCGGCCCGGATCGGCGTGCGCGGCCAAGGGTGTCGGTGAAGATCACCGAATGATCCTCGACCGCCTTCCCCAGCTGCTCGATGCAGTTCTCGGTACCGGCGAGCCGTTGAAAGCCGAGTACGCCACGGATATCTCCGTAGAACTTCCACACCAGGGAGTCGGCGCCCAGCCGCGGGGTCTCCACGGAGTCGTCGGCAGGGTCTTCTAGGGGCATGGGGATTGCTTCCCGGAGCCCTTCGTCGAGGCTGACGGGACGAGTGATGGCGCTCTGATCGACCATGTGGCCCACGCTAGCTCAATGGCACAAAAGTGCGCAAGTGTGCCAAACCTTGGGTTTGGCCCTACTGGTCGAGAAGGAAGCCCAGCTTCTCTCGGTTCTGCTCAAACCAGGCGGCCTCGGCGCCCGCCTCGGGGAAAATGAGCCCGGCTTCCATGACTGTGGAGGCGTCCTGTTCGGAAATACCTAGGACGAGTTCCTCTTCCGACTGGCCCGTCAGCTCATGCCAGGCGGACGAGAGTTCACGGAGCAGTTGTTGACGTTGTTCCAGGGAACGCCCTGAACGGATGGTGCCCGCGATGAAGGTGGTGTCGCTTTCCGGTTTTCCCGCCAGATAGTGGTGGCCCGCCTGGTATTCGTTGAAGACCACGTGGACGAATACCGCCGGAGCGCCGGTGATTTCGCAGTGAATACGTGTGAATTCCTGGGCGATGGCCTGCCGCACCTCGTCGGTGAGGCTTTCCGCACGTGTTATGCACTGATAGAGAGGCATATCGCGTAACCCTTGTCCTCAGTCGGTGAACTCGATGCGCACCGATATGGGGGTGGTCTCCAGTGCCTTGACCACCCGCGCGCCGACGGCCCCGAACTTGCGGCCCCGCGCGACGACGTCGTCATCGGGCCGGAACTGGGCGGTTCCGGTACGCCACCTGTTTCCCTGCTTCAGGCGGACATTGGGATTCGCGGCGATATTGCTGCCCCAGCCCGAGCGGGTGCCGTGCTGGCTGATTACCCACGCGCCGGTCGCGTCGAACTGGACCGAGACCGGGACCCGCCGCAGCTGGCCGGTCTTACGTCCGGTGGTTTCCAGCTCCGAGGCGAGCGCTGTGCGCAGGCCCAGCTTCGTCAGGGCCGAGACGGCGGGGTTGAGCAGGTAACGGCCCATGGCGCGCTCTCTGCGGAACTTGCGCAGTGTCTTGTCCGTCATGAACTTCTCCTTCTCCGAAAGGCGTCGACACCGTTGTTCTTGAGGAGTCGAAGTGCCGTGATCCACGGGCCGATGGTGGGGTCCGGGTCGGTCCCCGCGCCCAGGCGGTGCAGTTGGGTGTTGTGCCACTGGAGTTCCAGTGCGCTGAGGAAGGATTTCGCCCGGCCGGTCGATGCCAGCCAGCCGGGTAGGGGCAGCGAAGCGTCCGGAACGGTCAGCTTGTCCTGACGCGCAGTCAGCAGGCTGTCGGCGGACTCGGGATTGACGGTTGTCGGGCGCCCGAGCCCCACGACATCGCAATCACCCGATCGGATGGCGTCGGACATGGCGGCTTCCGTACGGAAACCTCCCGTCACGGCGATCGGGACATCACCGGCCGCCTGGCGCGCGGTGCGGGCGTACTCGAGGAAGTAAGCCTCGCGGGCCTGCGTTGAGGCTGATGTCACCAGCGGCCTACCTTCCATCGCCGGCGATTCATAAGTACCACCGCTGATTTCGATGAGGTCGATCTCTTCAGAGGCGAGTGCTGCGATGACTGCCCGCGACTCTTCCTCGGTGAAGCCTCCACGCTGGAAGTCCGCGGAGTTGAGCTTGATGGCGACCGAGAAGCCGGGGCTCACGGCCGCACGAGTGCGGCGGACAACCTCGAGAACGAACCGCATCCGATGTTCCGGGTCGCCGCCCCACCGGTCGGTGCGCCTATTGGTACGTGGCGAGAGGAACTGTGCCACCAGATAGCCATGTGCACCGTGGATCTGAACACCGTCGAACCCGGCGGCATCGGCGATCGACGCCGTGGTCGCGTACCGGTCGATGATGTTCTCGATCTCGTCATCGGTGAGTTCACGCGGCGCTTGCCATCCGGGGACGTTCATCTTGATCGCGGACGGCGCCACCGGCTGAGACGCCGTGGCGAGCGGGTTGGCTTGCCGTCCCGGATGGTTCACCTGCATCCAGATCAGGCCGCCGCCGTCCTTGGTTGCCTTGGCCCACCGTGACAGGCCATCGAGATGCCGGTCGTCCTCGATGACCACATTTCCCGGCTCACCCAGATGGCTGCGGTCAACCATCACATTGCCGGTGACGACGAGGCCGAACCCGCCGGTGCCCCAGCGGCGGTACAACTCGACGAGCCGGTGGTCAGGTCCCTGAGCGGTGTCGCCGAGGCCCTCGCTGAGGGCCGACTTCATCAGTCGATTGCGCAGAACCTGGCCCGAGGCCAGGGGAAGGGGGTCGTGTAGGTCTGCCACTCGGCCGACGGTAGTACACCGATTGGTTTACCGCAATGTTCCTATAAGTTCCCCGCCCTGGCCACGACTCGGTAGACTGAGCGGTATAGTTAACACCTGACAAGTTGGGAGGCGGGCAGGATGTCGGCACGTGACACGTTGATCGCTAGCGTGACGGGTCTGGTGCGGCGCCGGGGCGTCGCGGGAACCGGTCTCAACGCACTGCTGGAAGACAGCGGCGTGTCACGGAGAACCATCTACCTCAACTTTCCCGGCGGTAAGCAGGAACTGGTCGCCGAGGCGACCCGCCTCGCGGGGCAAGAGCTGACGGCCATCATCAAGGCGGCCGGTGACGATATCGATCCAGCACACGGCATTCAGTTGTTCATCGAACTGTGGAAGGCGCAACTCGGCGAAACCGAGATGCAGGCGGGGTGCCCGATCGTCGCTGCCGTGCTGGGACGTACCGAGGCGCCCGAGGCCTCGGCGGTGGCGGCGGATGCATTCGAGGATTGGCAGGCCATTCTCACCGAGCGGTTGACGCGCTATCACGTGGCTGCCGAGGCGGCACGCTCGCTGGCCCGGACGATGATCGCGGCGATCGAGGGCGCCGTCATCATGTCGATCGCGGCGCAGTCGACAGAGACGCTCGACGATGTCGGCGAGCGGTTGGCAGAGCTCATCAGGCTGTACGTCCCCGCAGGCACCACGCCGTAATCGCCCACCGCACAAAACCCGCCAGTAGGGTCTGCTGATGCGCGCATGGACCGTGGTGCTCACCATCCCGGTGGTAGCACTGCTGCTACAGCCGCTATGGGCGCCACGGTGGGGATCGGGAGTTCTCGGGGAAGTCGCCGCAACCGGGCCGGTGGCCGCGGTGGCCACCATCGTGGTGTTCTTCGGCCTCGTGGCCCTCTATTGCCTTACCCTGCAGCGCATTCTCGCGCGCCTGCCCGAATGGGGGCGTACGCGGACTCCCCGGTCGGTGTGGTTGATGTTCGCCCTGCCCTTCAACTTCGTTGAAGACTTCTTCATCGTCAACGACATCGCCGGAAGCCTTGCGGCAGCGCCGACCGTTAGCGACTTCAATCGAAATATCTGGCGTGCAACGGGTTTCGCGTGGTGCGTATTGCAGATCGTCTCACTGCTCCCCGGGCCGCCCGGATTGGTCGGCGGTGCGCTGGCGATGCCGGTGTGGCTGGGCAACTGGATTCACGCCGGGAGCATTGCCCGAACGCTATCGCGCGCGCCCCTTCCCTGTGATCAGCGGTAGGTCCAGCGTGGTGCGGATACCCGCATCGGCTGCGACGACGGCAGGTACCGCGTTGACCACGCGCATCGCCGTCGCGATCAGATTGGCGTAGTTGTGGTCACCGCGTGCGCTGAACGAGCCCAAATCCAGTATGTAGCTGGGCTCCCCGGTGATCTCGACACGATAGGTGCCTCCCTCGTGTGCGGGCTGCGGCCAGTCTGGCGCTAGATCTTCGCGCAGACGGGTGAAGTGCTCAAGGACCGTCACCACCTTGCCGTCCTTCATCCCACGCACCTCGAAGTGCAGCGCGGCCATGGTGCCCGCGCGGATATGTCCCGAGGAAATGTCGAAATCCTCAGGTGCAGGTAACTTTTCATACGTCTCGATGACCTCGTCCAGTTCGATGCCCAGGCCGACTGCGAGCTGCCGAACCACCGAACCCCAGGCCAGGGACAGCACTCCCGGTTGCAGCAGGAGGGGGGTCTCGTCCATCGGCCCACCGAAGCCCATGACGTCGAACATCACCGTTGCGCTGTCGTACGTGGCGTAGTCGACGATCTCGATGCAGCGCACCTGATCGACATGTTGGCAGGTACCCATGAGTGCCAGCGGCAGTAGATCGTTGGCAAAACCGGGATCGATACCACCGACAAAGATCGACGAGTTGCCTTCCCGCGCCGCGGCTTCGATGGGTTCCAGCATGTTGTCCGGCAGGACGCCCCACGGATACTGCAGGAACACCGGCGCGCTGGCGGCGACGTTGATCCCGGCGGCGAGGATCGAGCCCAAGTCCGCGATCGCCTCCATCAGGCGGTTGTCGGTCATAGCGGTGTACACCACGCAGTCGGGCTTGAGTGTGAGGATCTCGGCGGCATCGGTGGTCGCGGCGATACCGGTGGTGGTGTCGAGTCCGGCCAGCTCACCGGCGTCCTTGCCGGCCTTGTTGGCTCCGGACACCCATACGCCGACGAGCTCCATATTCGGGTCCGTGATCACGCCGGCGAGCGCATGCTGGCCGACGTTTCCTGTGCCCCAGACGGCTACACGTGTCTTCGTCATATCAGGTTCTTTCTGGAAGTGGTCAGGCGAGGTCGGGTAGGGGGATATCGAGATTGGGCGCGATGAGGCCGCCATCGACTTCGAGCACCTTGCCGGTCAGAAAGCTGCCGGCGGGCGATGCGAGATAGATTGCAGCCGCCGCGATATCGGTCGGATCACCCAGTCGGTGTAGTGGCGTGTTCTTCTCGAGCGTCCCGCGCACCTCGTCGTTGCCCGCCACGACCTCCAGCGCAGAGGTAAGTATGGAGCCGGGGGCGATGCCGTTGACGCGGATTCTCGGACTCAAATCCATTGCGGCCGTGCGTGTGTAATGAGCAAGTGCACCCTTGGCGGTGCAGTACCCGAGGAAGGCGCGGCCCGGGAGCCTGCCCATGGTGGACGTGATGTTGATGACCGAGGCGTTGTCAGACTTGAGCAGGTGTGGCACCGCGGTACGCAACAGCGCATGACCATTGAGAACGTTGAAGGAGAAGGCCTCGGCGAGGTCGTCGTTAGTGGTGTCCAAGAAGGGTTTCGGCATGGTGCCGCCCACGTTGTTGACGACGATGTCGAGTCGTCCAAACCGGTCGACGGCCTTCTGCGCCAGCGAGGCGGATGCTTCGGTATCGGAGAGATCGGCCACGACAACCTCGGCCTGGCGTCCCGCGGCAGCCACTTTCGCGGCGACCTCGTGCAGTTGGGATTCGGTACGCGAGGCGATCAGCACATCGGCACCGGCCTGCGCGAAGGCCTCTGCGATCGCCGCGCCCAGCCCACGACCTGCGCCGGTAACGATCGCAACGTTGCCGTCGAGCCTGAAGCGGTCCAGAATCATGTCTACCTCCGTGTCGAATATTCGACTACCTTGGGGCGAATAGTCGATGCACTGTAGACCTGAGCATTGCAACGCGCAAGAGGGAGGGAACCCATGCCGACCATCTCGCCGCCGACCGCGCGCGTCGTACGAATCGTGGAAATGCTCGCTGCTGCAACACAACCCAAATCGCTGAGTGAGATCGCCGCAAGTACGGGTATTCCTCGTGCCACCGCCACCGCGGTGGTGAACGAGCTGGAAGCGGCGGGGTGGTTGACGCGCGATGGTGAGCTTCGTTATCGAGTCGGGTCGGCCCTGCCGCGCGCGGTCGAGGCAACCATGCCCCGCGAGGTCCAGGACGTGCTGGCCCGAATCGCGGGAGCAGCACAGGCGGGGGCGACCATCAGCCGAATCAGTCCGAAGACATTGACGATCGTTGCCAAGGCGCAGGCGGGACGCAGGGCTGTCACCGGATTCGCGGTGGGGCAGACCATACCGCTGGCCTTTCCCGCGGGTTCGGCCGTGATGCCCTGGCGTTCGTCCGACGAACGTGCACAGTGGCTCGGCACCGCCCGCGGCTTGAGCACGCGTTCCGGCCAGCGGCTTCTGCGACAGGTTTCCGACTGCGGATACGTGATCTACCGCCCCGACCACGACGACACCGGGATGGTTGACCTGCTCTCGGACCTGCTCGGCTCGGTGGGCTCGGAGGTGATGGAGGCCGCGCTTCGCGAGCGGCTATTGCGACAGCTGTCCCGGCTCACCTCGCGTCTCTACTCACGCGATGAGCTGATATCCGACGATGTGCTGCCGATCAGCTATCTGGCGGCGCCCATCTTCGTGGGTGCCGATGCCGCCTACGAACTTCAGCTGGGGCCGCTGCTGCCCAGTGCGACCCGCGCGGAGCGGGAAGCACTGATCGCGACATTGACTCGGGGGGCCAAGGAGCTTTCGGGGCAGATGATGCTCTAGCCGGCCGTGACGACGGGAACGCCCTCGGATGGTTGCACGATGACAAATCCCTGCCCCTGGAATGAGACTTGGAGTGCCTCACCCGAACCGCGGCCGATGAGGGCGCCGGCCTTGAAGCTCGTCTTGAGCTGTGTCTGAAGGTTGGCCGACCACGCCACCACCGCATTCGTGTCGGCGAATGTCGGCGCCTCGGCGGCATTGAGCACCACCGGCGGGCCGTCGGTGGTCAAAGCCACCCACCCCGTTCCCCGCAATGTCGTGTTGAACAGGCCGCCGGTGACCATGCTGGCGCCCTTGACCCGCTCGATGTTCCAATTCAGGCCTGCCGAGAAGGCCAGCACGTTCTTGCCGCTGATCGAAAGGCCCGCGTTGTTGAGGTTCAGCAGATGGACGTCGAAGGCGCGCTCGGCCAGGAATACGTCGCCCTGGCCCGAACACCGCATGAGCGGCAAGCCTTCTCCGGTGAGTGCCTTCTTCAAGAACTTCGCCGCACCGCCGCCTTCGAAGGCGAAATCGACATTGCCCTGGTAAGCCACCATCGATCCTTGACGCGCCAGGAATGGCTCGCCAAGGCGAACGCGCAACAGTTTGGCGTTTTGGTTGGAGATCGGTTTGGCTTCATTCTCGCTGAATCGGCCGTCCACCAAATCTCCACTGATGCCAGAGAATTGGTCCCCAAGAGGTTGGGCTTGTGCTGCCGGTTGTGCGGCCGGGGCCGCTGGGCTGGGCTGTGGGGCGACCGGCGCGGAGCCTCCGAGCGGAGCTGAACTGACTTTGCCCTGATGGGCAACCTGATCCGTCCAGCGGTGGCCGTCGTGCCAGCGGAACTCGAATCGTCCGTCGGGGTCGGGTTGCCAGCTTCCCGGGTTCGGAGTCGTCATAGATCCCAACCTAGTCGGCGGCTAGCGCTGTTCAATCAAAATTGTGGGGACTGCCAGCCCGGGGTCTTTGACTGTCGCGACTCGAGTGCCCGGCTTGTGGCCGTTACGGATGGCACTGAGAGTGACGTCGGCAGCCGTCAGGCGAGCATGAGAGCCGTCAATATCGTTGGTGCGCCATGCGATTCCCCACAGCGAGTCCGGTCCGGTGGGGTCGTCGTCGCGCAGGACCACCTCAACCACCAGGCCCGTGCAACGGAAGAACAGTTGGTGTACGCCCCACGACTGCACGCGGTCCAAGCGCAGATCGAAGCCGAGTCGTCCGCATAGCGTCGCAATGATCCTGTCGCGATTGGGGGAGAACAGCACCAGGTGATCGATCTGCTCGCTCGCCGGGACCGCGTGCGGTGCCGGCTGCGCGCACAGGCCCAGGGTGAGTCCGTCGGCCTGTCCCACCACGAACTCGCCGTGAGAGGTAAGTGCGAGGCCACGGCGATCGACCGTCCGGGCCGCGGACGACAAGTCTGCGACACCGAACAGCAACCCAGGGTGCGGTGCCCAATCGGGGAGCCCGAGGCGGAGCTGGGGGTGTGGCGTGTCGGTTCCGAGCAACCGCGCGTAGGCGGCCTTTGCGTCAGCGAGATTTGGAACGTCGAGAAGCACCGACTCCAGTTCGGTGATCATCAGAACATCTCCTCCCTGCCGGACCGGGGTCCGTTTCGGCATACTGGCGATATGCGCTTCCAGCTTCTCGACATTGTCTTCCACCTGCCGAACCCTGCAACGGGGGCATTGGCACCCGCCGCCGACCGGCTGAACCGCGTGGTCGAGACCGCAGTGTTGGCCGAGAGCCGGGGCTTGGATTCCTTCGCGGTGGGGGAGCGGCATGCGGGAGACGTGCTGTCCTCGGCGCCCACGGTACTGCTGGGAGCGGTGGCTGCGGCGACCGAACGGATCCTGTTGTCGACCGGCGTCACGGTGCTCTCCCTCCTGGACCCGGTGCGTGCGGCCGAGGACTTCGCCACGATCGACCAGCTGAGTCGCGGCCGGCTGGAGATCGTCATCGGGAAGGGCAATGAGGACCGGCAGTACCCGTTGATGGGGCTGGATATCGCGAAGCAGTACGAGTATCTGCAAGAGAACTACGAGCTGCTGCGGCGGCTACTGCGTGAGGAACACGTCGACTGGACGGGTACGCATCGGCATCCGCTTGCCGACGCGACAACGCTGCCCAGGCCGTACGACGGACCGTTCCGGATCTGGCACGGGTCGGCGACCTCGACGTTCGCGGTTGAACTTGCCGCTAAGTGGGGCGATCCGATAGTCACCGCAAATGCTTTGCAGCCCAAGGAGAACTACAAGATTCTCATCGACAGGTATCGGGAGCTGTACGCGCAGAACGGGCACGATCCGGCCAATCTGCACGTGGGTGCGGGTTCGGGAGGGCTCTATCTGGCGGATACGACCGAACAGGCCATCGCGCAGTACCGGCCGATCTATGAGGCACGCCTGGCGCAGATGGCCAAGCTCAAGGACCATCCGAAGGCCGTCGGCAAGTTCCCCTCCTTCGAATCCATCGAGGACGCGGCGGATCGCGGCCCGGTGCTGGCCGGTTCGCCGGAACGCGTGGCCGAGAAGATCATTCAGTGGCATGAGGCCTTCGGCCACGAGTTCCAGTCGATTTCGTTGAGCCCTGAGGCCGACTTCGAGGAGCAGAAGGACACCCTGCGTCGATTCGCCGAAGAGGTTGTCCCGCTGGTGAAGGCGGAGATCACCTCGACGCTGTGGAGTGCGCAGGACACACAGCGGGCCAAGGGATTCACCGCCGCCTGAGAGCCGGCCGTCGCGAGCAGCCGCCGTTGAGCCATTGACCCCGGCGCAGCAGGGCAGAGGCACGTTCTTGCCCAAAACTAGAACATGTTCTAACGTCGAGCGAAGCGCCTGATCGGCGACTATTCACTCAAGGAGCGCGATGCCTGACTCATTTGACCCGCTGCACGGGTCGATCAACTCCGGGCACCTGCTGGTCGCCGCGCTGAAAAAGAATGCGAGCGCACCCGCGCTGGTGCTCGGGGATGTGACGCTCACCGGCGCCCAGATGGCCGACGAGATCAGCAAGTACATCCAGGCCTTCACCGCGCTGGTGCCCGACCCGACCGATGGCCAGGGCATGCTGGCACTCAATCGCCCCGAGGTGCTGTTGGTGATCGGCGCGGGCCAGTTGCTGGGCACCCGGCGTACCGCACTGCACCCGCTCGGTTCGCTCGACGACCATGCCTACGTGCTGGCCGACGCCAAGATCACCACACTCGTCATCGACCCCACCCCGCAGTTCGTGGAGCGCGCCGCCGCCCTGGTGGAGAAGGTGCCGACGCTGACCCGCGTGCTGACGCTCGGGCCGGTGCCCGCTGAGCTGGCCGAGGTGGGACATGACCTGGTGGCCGCGGCCGCAGGCTTCGAGGCGAGGCCGCTGGTTCCGATCAACCTGTCACCGGATCACATCAACGGCCTCACCTACACGGGTGGGACGACGGGTAAGCCCAAGGGCGTCATCGGAACCTCACAGTCGATTCTCACCATGACTCAGATCCAGCTGGCCGAGTGGGAGTGGCCGGATCGCCCCAAATTCCTGATGTGTACCCCGCTTTCGCATGCCGGCGCGGCATTCTTCATGCCGACCCTGATGAAGGGTGGGTCAATGGTGGTGCTGCCCAAATTCGATGCGGGCGCCGTGCTGGCCGCGATCGAGGAGCACAAGATCACCGCGACCATGCTGGTGCCGTCGATGATCTATGCGCTGCTGGACCACCCGGACTCTCAGACTCGCGACCTGTCGTCGTTGCAGACCGTCTACTACGGCGCCTCGGCCATCAATCCGGTACGGCTCGCGGAGGCGATCAAGCGATTCGGGCCGATCTTCGCGCAGTACTTCGGCCAGTCCGAAGCGCCGATGGTGATCAGCTATCTGGCCAAGGGGGATCACGACACCCAGCGGCTCTCCAGCTGTGGCCGGCCCTCGGCGTTCCTGCGCACGGCGCTGCTCGACGAGAACGATCGGCCGGTGAAGCAGGGTGAGCCCGGCGAGATCTGTGTGGCCGGGCCGCTGGTGGCGGGGGGCTATTGGGGCCTGCCCGAACAGACCGCCGACACGTTCAAGAACGGCTGGCTGCGCACCGGCGATGTCGCACGCGAGGACGAAGACGGTTTCTGGTTCATCGTCGACCGGACCAAGGACATGATCGTCACCGGTGGTTTCAACGTGTTCCCCCGCGAGGTGGAAGACGTTGTCGCCGAGCACCCCTCGGTGGCGCAGGTCGGGGTCATCGGGGTGCCCGATGAGAAGTGGGGCGAGGCAGTGACGGCGATCGTGGTGCTGCGCGCGGATGCCGACCGCAGCGGCGACGCGGTGTCCAAGATGACGTCCGAGATCCAGTCCGCGGTCAAGGACCGCAAGGGTTCGGTGCAGTCGCCCAAACATGTGATCGTCGCCGACTCGCTGCCGTTGACCGCGCTGGGCAAGCTCGACAAGAAGGCTCTGCGTCAGAAGTACGCCACGGTCTAACTCTCGCGGGCGAGGAGCTCCCGGGCGCTGGCCCGGACGAACTCGCGCAGCCACGGTGCGGGCACGCCCCTATCGGGCAGATGACGGCGCACCGCCGCGTACGGCATGTCGATCAATGCGAACATCGTCTTGTCGATCAGCTCGGGAGTGATCGCGCCGAACCGATGCTCGGTGTACTCGCGCAACGCCGTGCGGACCCGCGAGTTGAGTGTCGTGAGCTCCGCGGCGAGGGTGTCGGGCCAGTGCGCGACCAAGTCGGCCTTCTCGTACTGGAGCAGCAGCTGCGCCTCGTTGCGGTTCGCCGTCGTCCAATCGAAGGCGTGGTCAATGGTCGCCGTAAGTGCATCGTCGAGATCCGACAGGCACAGGGCCGCGAGTATCCCGTTCTGATAGCGGGCGATCGATCGCAGCCAGAGCCGGGCCATGAGCTCATCGCGGCTGGCGAATCGGTGGTAGATCGAACCCGACGGTGCCCCGAGGACGCGTCCGATGGCGGCGGCGGTGGCCGCTGACGGGCCGCCCGAGGTCACCAGTGCCAGCGCCGCGTCCAGGATGTCGTCCGCGGTGTACTGCGGTTTACGCCCCACGGCGCCGGACCATGCTCGTGCCCTGAGCGACCGCAACCAGCTTGGTCGTGCCGTCGTGGCCTTCGACGGAGATTTCGCAGCGGCCCAGCGCCTTCGTGCGGCCGGTGCTCACCAGGGAGGCGTCGGCGAGTAGCCGTACCCCATCGCCCGCGGGGGACACGTACTCGACGGTGTATCCGCTGGTCACAATGTCTGCACCCAAACCAAGGGCGCAAGCGTAGGTGATGGCGTTGTCGGCGAGATAGCTCAATACGCCGCCGTGGATGAACCCGTTCTGCTGCCGTAGCTCGTCGCGGATATCAAGAGCGAGCCGGATTCCGGACTCATCGACCCGGCACACGGATGCGCCGAGGAGTCGGCTGAAGGGCTGCGCATCGAGCACCCGCTGAGCCTGGTCCAAGGTGATCACAATATTAGAGAATAGTCGCTAATATTTGTGTTGGATAGCGCGCATATGATGAGAAATGCAGCTGGTCTGCTGGTAGTGGCACGGGTTTGATCCGAGCCGGTACCAGCATCGAGTGCTGGACCCTCGGGCCCGGCACAAGAGGGAACCCGGTGAGAATCCGGGACTGTCCCGCAGCGGTATGCAGGAACGACAGTCGTCATATGCACTGGGTTGAGCACCAAGAAGCCTGGGAAGCGGCGACCAGTAGGAAAACCTGAGTCCGGGTAACGCCTGTAAGTCCGAAGACCTGCCAGCTGTGCCGGGTGCGCCGCACCCGGCGGATCATCGCCTCGCGGAATGGGCGTATGGCCGAAGCGGTTTCACCGAGCAGATATCTGTTGCGGTGGTTCCGTGCTCGGTTCTTCGTCCCCGGGCGGTGGCTACCCCGCTGTTGATGAAGGACTAATTCATGACTGCTCAACCTTTGACCGCCACCACGCTCGGATCCGCGCGCATCGGCCCGCGGCGTGAGCTCAAGAGGGCTACCGAGAGCTACTGGGCCGGACGTACCAGCCGTACCGAGCTCGAAACTGTCGCCGCAGGGCTTCGGCGCGACAATTGGACCGCATTGGCGGCCGCCGGGCTCGATTCCGTACCGGTGAACACCTTCTCGTACTACGACCAGGTGCTGGACACCGCGGTGCTGCTGGGAGCCCTCCCACCCCGTGTCGCCGGTATCGCCGATGACCTCGACCGCTACTTCGCCGCCGCTCGCGGTAATGATGACGTGACACCGCTGGAGATGACCAAGTGGTTCGACACCAACTACCACTACCTGGTGCCGGAGATCGGGCCGGACACGAAGTTCGAGCTGAACCCGACCAAGCTGTTCGGAGAGCTGAAAGAAGCTCAGGCGCTGGGTATTCCGGCACGTCCGGTCGTCGTCGGACCCATCACCTTCCTCGCGTTGAGTAAGTCAGTCGACGGCGCCCCGGCGACCATCGAACGGCTCGACGAGGTGGTGTCGCTGTACGAGCAGCTGTTGGTGCAGCTTGCCGAAGCAGGCGTCGGCTGGGTGCAGATCGACGAGCCGGTGCTCGTCACCGACATCCTGCCGAATGGTCCCGAACTGGCCGAGCAGGTGTATGGCCGTCTCGGCACGGTGGCCGATCGCCCCGCGATCCTGGTCGCCACCTACTTCGGGGACCTCGGTGCCGCGCTGCCGGCGCTGGCACGTACCCCCGTCGAGGCGATTGCCGTCGACTTGGTCTACGGGTCCGCATCGGGCGTGGCCTTGGTGCCGGAACTGGCCGGAAAGACCGTTGTCGCGGGCGTTGTCGACGGACGAAACATCTGGCGTACCAACCTGGAGTCCGCGCTGGGCACCCTGGGGACGTTGTTGGGATCCGCCGGTGCCGTGGCAGTGTCCACGTCCTGCTCGACGTTGCATGTGCCCTACTCGTTGGAGCCGGAAACCGAACTCGATGACCAGCTGCGCAGCTGGTTGGCTTTCGCAGACGAGAAGGTCAAGGAAGTTGTGGTGCTGGCGCGGGCACTGGGCGGGGCGCGCGACGCCGCGGAGTTCGCGGCATCGAATGCGGCTGTCGAATCTCGCAAGACGGATCCGCGTCTGAACAACGGCCAGATCCGTGCACGCCTGGATTCGATTCTGGCGGCTGGTATTTCACGTGGGGATGCCGCCGAGCGTCGCCGCAGTCAAGATGAGCGGCTGCAGCTGCCCGAGCTGCCGACCACCACCATCGGATCGTTCCCGCAGACCGTCGAGATTCGCAAGGCACGTCAGGCTCTGACCAAGGGCGAGATCGACGAGTCCGAGTACGTGCGGCGGATGCGTGCCGAGGTTGCCGATGTTATTGCGCTACAGGAGAAGCTGGGCCTGGACGTATTGGTCCATGGCGAGCCGGAACGCAACGACATGGTGCAGTACTTCGCCGAGCAGCTCGACGGATTCTTTGCCACCCAGAACGGCTGGGTTCAGTCGTACGGCAGCCGCTGTGTGCGCCCACCGATCCTGTACGGCGATGTCGCACGGCAGAACCCGATGACCGTCGAGTGGGCCACCTACGCCCAGTCGCTGACCCCCAAGTACGTCAAGGGCATGCTGACCGGGCCGGTGACCATCCTCGCGTGGTCGTTCGTGCGCGACGATCAGCCGTTGGCGGACACCGCTAACCAGATCGCGCTGGCCATCCGGGACGAGACGGTGGATCTGCAGGACGCCGGGATTGCGATCATCCAGGTGGACGAGCCCGCATTGCGCGAGCTCCTGCCGCTGCGCTCGGCGGATAAGCCCGCATACCTGGACTGGGCGGTCGGCGCGTTCCGGCTGTCCACCTCGGGCGTGTCCGATGCGACGCAGATTCACACGCATCTGTGCTACTCGGAGTTCGGCGAGGTGATCGGTGCGATCGCCGATCTGGACGCCGATGTCACCTCCATCGAGGCGGCTCGCTCGCACATGGAGGTGCTCGACGACCTCAACGCGATCGGATTCTCCAACAGCGTCGGCCCGGGTGTGTACGACATCCACTCGCCGCGGGTGCCGTCGACGGCCGAGATGGCGAACTCGCTGCGTGAGGCGCTGCAGGCCGTTCCGGCCCAGCGTCTCTGGGTCAATCCTGACTGTGGCCTGAAGACTCGGAAGGCCGACGAGGTCACTGCCTCGCTGGCCAACCTGGTGGCGGCTGCGACCGAGGTGCGTGCGGACGCCTAGTTCGGCGATGAGCGCGCGGGCAGTCCCCTTCGCGGGGGACTGCCCGCGCGTGAATTTGATTGGTGTATAAACCATTAGCGAGACTAATCGGAGGTCCTTGGTGTCCATGAATACCGTTGCGCTGGAGCTGGTGCCTCCCAATGTCGATGGCGGCCTCGAGAAGGCATCCGAAGAACTGCAGAAACTGTCCAGGTTTTCGGCGGAGTTCGGCATCGACGGGCGCATCGACCACGTCATGATCCCGTCGATGATCGTGGAGGATGCCGATCGCCCGCTGGAGATGAAGCCGAAGCTGGATGTCGTCGACTATTGGTCGATCATCCGGTCGGAGCTACCCACCATGCGGGGACTGTGCACGCAGGTCACGTCCTTTTCGGATGAGACGTCGTTGCGGAGCCGGCTGACCGGTCTGACCGAAGCCGGGATGGACGGGGTGATCTTCGTCGGTGTACCGCGCACCATGAGCGACGGCGACGGTTCGGGCATTCCACCGACTGACGCGTTGTCGAAGTTCGATGACATTGTCGATAACAGGGGAGTGATCCTGATCCCCACCCGCAGTGGGGAACAGGGCCGCTTCTCCTTCAAATGCGACAAGGGCGCCACCTTCGCCATGACCCAGCTGCTGTATTCGGATGCGGTGGTTGGGTTTCTGCAGGAGTTCGCGCGCACAAGCGAACACCGGCCAGAGGTGTTGCTCTCGTTCGGTTTCGTCCCGAAGCTGGAGTCCAAGGTCGGGCTCATCGACTGGTTGATCCAGGATCCCGGCAACGAAGCCGTTGCGCGCGAACAGGATTTCGTGAAGTCGCTTGCCGGCTGCGAGCCAGATGTCCGGCGGCCGCAGCTTGTGGATCTCTACAAGCGAGTCATCGATGGAGTGGCAGACCTCGGCTTTCCTCTGAGCGTGCATTTCGAAGCGCCGTATGGTTTGGCCAGGCCGGCCTTCGAGACCTTCGCGGAGATGTTGGAGTACTGGTCGCCGGTACCCGAGACCTCCTGACGCAGGCGCGGTCGCACGGAATTCCTTTGACCACGTTGTAATTCGTGGTTGAGACTGGTCGCATGGAACCTACCCAGTTGCAGACGGACCGGTTGGTTCTGCGCGCCGTCACCAGCGCGGACGAGGCCGCGATTGTCGAAGCGTGCAACGAGCCGCAGATCGCGCACTACCTTCCGCTGCCGGTTCCGTACACCCGTGAAGACGCCCGGAGTTTCATCGTCAGGTCGGCGCAGGAATGGGCCGACAACTCGCGATACGGCTTCGGGTTCTTCCGTACAGATACGGATGAACTCGTGGGCACCTGCTCACTCAAGTCAATCGCGCCCGGCGTCGTGGAGGTCGGATACTGGTCGGCCTCGCAGCATCGTCGCAAGGGGCTGACAACGGAGGCGATTAGGCGGCTGTGCCAGTGGGGATTTGATGTGCTGGGCGTGCACCGCATCGAATGGTGGGCCGTCGTCGGCAACGACGGTTCACGGGCGGTGGCGCAAGCCGTCGGATTCGACATGGAGGGCTTGCTGCGCCAGCGTGGGTATCGGCGAGAGGCTCCGGCAGATTGGTGGGTTGGCGGGCTCTTGTCCCGGCCCGCGTAGCGGGTGTTGACGCCTGGCGTGATGCTGGCTAACCTTGGCCCTCGGTACACCGGGTCCGGAGCGTTCGTGCTCCGTTCGTCTAACACCTGGTTCTTCAGTGATTAACAAGATTCTCAATCGAAATGAATCTCTTGTATACCTTGGTATTTCACATTGGGAATACCAGTGCTGCGGTAGAACTCCGGAGGTAGGCCAGTCTGTCGATTGGCAGATCTGTGCCCACCCCGCCGAGAGTGGCTACCTACTGGCATCGGCTGCTGCGGTCGACTGGGACGAAGACCGCGAGATCGTCCGGTTTCCCTACGGTTGTGCGAGCTGGGATCCAACACTCGGAGATCCTGCGAATGCGCTGGTAATCCTTTGGGCTACTTGGCACGAGAGTCAAAGCTGGCCCCGTCTACGGGGCGTCGTCGAGGAGCTGTATGACGTGTCGGCCATTACCTATCTGAATGAGTCCGGTCAGGTGAGCCAAGAGCCGTCATCGTTTCAGTACCGGCCTACCGAACTTGCAACACGTTGGCCAGATCAGCCACCGTCGGGCGAGATCGGGCATCGAGTGATCACCGGATCCGTTGTGGGGCTCCGTGTCACCTCAGCGGTGGAGCCGACCGGCGACGATGTTGAGGCGCTGCGTGATGCGCGGGATCGGGGCCGTAGGACGTTGCATCTATTCGCGCCTCCAGACGTGTTTGGCGCGGTGATCCCGTCGCGGGGAGATCGAGTGACAGTCGATCTCGAGGATCCCCGGCTGAGCGTGAACGATACGCGTGGCTATGCGGGTGTCGTCGCGGGCATTGCCGGGCAAGTAAGTCGTGCGGTGCATTCACCAGATGGCTTCTACACCAGCTTTCTCAACATCGACCCGGAGGCGCCCGCGCCGGACGAGTTGTTCATCCAATTGCTTTGCGACAGAATGCCGAACTAACCAAGTCGAGTGTGCGGTTCGTGTCGATAATCAGCGAGATATCGACACGAACCGCACACTCGGTGGTCACACTTAAGACGCCAGCGTCCGTTGGGGCTTGCCGGAGTACTCGCTCAGCGGCCGGATCAGGGCGTTGGCCGCTGCCTGCTCCATGATGTGCGCGGTCCAGCCGGTGATCCGGCTCATCACGAAAATCGGTGTGAAGCAGGGGATATCGAATCCCATGAGGTAGTAGGCGGGCCCGGTGGGGAAATCGAGATTGGGCTTGATTCCGGTGGCGGCGTCCATCTCGGACTCCAGCACCTTGTAGATCTCGAGCCACTGGCGACCGTCACGAACCCGGGCCACGTCCTCCAGTGCGGCGCGCATCGTCGGGACCCGGGAATCACCGTTCTTGTATACGCGGTGCCCGAAACCCATGACCTTTTCTTTTCGGGTCCGCTTGCCCTGCAACCATTCCGCGGCCTTGGCGGCATCGCCTATCTCGATCATGTCGTGCATGACGGCCTCGTTGGCTCCGCCGTGCAAGGAGCCCTTGAGCGCGCCGATCGCTGCCGTGACCGCGCTGTAGATATCGGATTGTGTCGAGGTCACCACACGGGCGGCGAAGGTTGAGGCGTTGAAGCTGTGCTCGGCGTACAGGATCATCGACTGCTCGAACGCCGTGACGATCACGGGGTCCGGTACCTCGCCGAAGCACATCCGCAGGAAGTTGGCCGAGTAGCCGAGGTGGCTGTGGGGCTGAATGGGGTCCAACCCACGGCGACGCCGCATGTCGGCCGCGACGATCGTCGGCAGCACCGCGAACATACGAAGCGATTTGGCGTAGTTGGCCTCCGGCGTGCTGTCGTCCTCAGAAGGATCCTCAGCACCGAGGACGCTGATGGCGGTGCGCACCACGTCCATCGGATGGCAGGTCTCCGGCAACTTGGCCAGCAGCGCCATCAGGGAACGGTCCAGGCGGCGCTGCGCCCGCTCGCGTTGGTTGAACAGCGCGAGTTCGCCCTCGTTCGGCAACTCGCCATGCCACAGCAGGTAGGCGACCTGCTCAAAGCTGCACCGGGCGGCCAAGTCCTGCACCGGATATCCGCGGTACGTCAGCGAGTTGGTCTCGGGCACCACCTTGGAGATGGCGGTGGTGTCCACCACGACGCCGGCAAGTCCCTTGTGAATAGTCGGGGTCGCGGTGGTCATCGGGCTCCTCCTCCATTGAGGCTGAAATTGAAGATCTCGGTATCGAACTGGTTGTATTCGGAATAGCGGAGCAGCTCGTACAGGCGGCTGCGGTGCTGCATCTGGTCCAGCAGGGCAGACTGTGTTCCCGCCGAATCGATGTGGCGCAGACCCTGTTCCACTGCGAACATCGCCAGCCGCAGGGTCGTGACGGGATAGATGACGACGTTGTACCCGACGTCGCGGAGCTGGTCGGCCGTCACGAGTTCGGATTTCCCGAATTCGGTCATGTTGGCGAGCAGGGGAACATCAACCGCCGCCCGGAACTTCTCGAACTCGCCGATATCACTGAGTGCTTCGGTGAAGATGAGATCCGCACCCGCATCGGCGTAGGCCTTTGCGCGGTCGATTGCCGCGGGCAACCCCTCGATGCCCGCGGCATCAGTGCGGGCGCAGATCACGAAGTTGGGGTCGCGCCGGGCGGAAACCGCCGCACGGAGTCGCCGAACCATCTCGGCGCTCTCGACGACGGCCTTGCCATCAAGATGCCCACACCGCTTGGGGTTCACCTGATCCTCGAGATGAAGGCCGGCGACTCCACAGTCTTCGAGCACGGTGACCGTACGTGCCGCACTCATCGGCTCGCCAAATCCTGTGTCGGCATCGATCAGCGTCGGCAGGTCGGTAACCGACGCGATCTGACGACCGCGGGCCGATACCTCGGTGAGCGTCGTCAATCCGATATCGGGCAGGGCCAGATCGGCAGACAGTACTGCACCCGAGACGTAAACCCCCTCGAACCCGATCTCCTGGATCAGCTTGGCCACCAACGGTGAGAACGCGCCGGGAAAGCGCAGCAGCTCGCCGGAGGACAGGCCCGCCCGGAACGCGGCACGCTTGGTGGCCGCATCCGTTGCGGAGGCTAGAAGCGCGCTCACTTAAAGATCCCCTCCGGTGTCGTGGGCGCCTTGTCGAGAACCACGGCATCCACGAGCGGGTTGAGCGCACCCAGCGAGCCGGCCTTCAGATCGGCCAATCCCTGTGCCACTGAAAGGAATCGGTCTTGCTCGCGCTGTTCGATGACGCCGTCAGACAGCACCGTGAACTTGTTGATGTAGTTCTCTCGGGCGAACGGCCGTGCCCCCAAGGGGTGCGCATCGGCGATCGCGAGCTCGTCGGTGATCACCTCGCCGTTCTTGAGAGTGACGACGGCCTTGCAGCCGAAGGCCTTCTCGTCGGGATTGCTCGAGTGATAACGGCGAGTCCACTCCGGATCCTCGACGGTACTGATCTTGTTCCAGAGGTCGATCGTTTCGGTGCGGTGTGCGCGTTCGGGAGCATAGGAGCGCTCGTGATGCCAGGTGCCGTCCTCCAACGCCACGGCGAAGATGTACATGACCGAGTGGTCGAGTGTCTCGCGCGAAGCGTCGGGGTCGAACTTCTGCGGATCGTTTGATCCGGTGCCGATCACGACGTGCGTGTGGTGGCTGGTGTGCAGCACGATCGTCGCAATCTGATCCAGGTCGCCGATGCGCTCGCGCATCCTGCGGGCCAGGTCGATGGGTGCCTGGCTCTGATACTCGGCCGAGTGCTCCTTGGTGTAGCTGTCCAGGATCGCGCGCTTCTCCTCGCCTGAGCCCGGCAGTGGCACCTCGTAGACCTTGTCGGGACCGCCGAGCAGCCAGGCGATCACGCCGTCCTCGCCCTCCCAGATTGGGGACGGAGCACCCTCGCCGCGCATGGCGCGGTCGACGGCCTCGATGGCGACCTTGCCGGCCCACGCCGGGGCATAGGCCTTCCAGCTGGAGATGAGTCCCTTGCGGGACTGCCGGGTCGCGGTCGTCAGGTGCAGAGCCTGACCGATGGCCTGATAGATCGTCTCGGTGTCGAGCTTGAGCATGGCGCCCAGGCCGGCGGCCAACGAAGGGCCGAGGTGTGCGACGTGGTCGATCTTGTGCTCGTGCAGACAGATTCCGCGGGTGAGGTTGATCTGAGTTTCGTATGCGGTGGCCAGACCGCGAATGAGGTCCGGCCCGCCGATGCCGAGCTGTTGGGCCACGGCTACCAGCGGTGGAATGTTGTCGCCGGGGTGCGAGTAGTCGGCGGCCAGGAAAGTGTCGTGGAAATCCAGTTCGCGTACTGCGACCCCGTTGGCCCAGGCCGCCCACTCGGCCGAGTAGCCACCGCTGACACCGAAGACGTTGGCGCCACGTCCGCCGGAAGACACCCCGTGGGCCTGCGCCTGGCGGCGCGCGACCGTGACGGGACGACGGATGACCGACGCGGCACTTACGGCGGCGTTATCGATGATCCGGTTGATGACCATCGCCTCGGTGTCGGCGGGAACGGCAACGGGGTCCGAGGCGACCTCGGCGATCTTCCAGGCGAGGTGTTGGTCGCGGGGGAAGACGTCGGCGCTGCGGCGGGTGTGTACGGAGTGAACGTGCATGATTCGCACATTACGCACGTGGTCGACGGATAAAAAGGCCATGTAAATGCGTATTTCTGTATCCTTAGTTCGCGCATCTTGCAAACATTGCGAATGGTTGTGGAGTTATCCTGACGAACATGTCCAGACCGTTCGCCGGAGCGCGGTTGCGGAGGTTGCGTGAAGAGCGCGGCCTGACGCAAGCGGCGCTCGCACGCGTCCTGGATTTGTCGACGAGCTATGTCAACCAGCTGGAGAACGACGCGCGCCCGGTGACGGTCGCGGTGCTGCTGCGGCTCACCGAACGATTCGATCTGTCGCCGCACTATTTCTCCCCGGACTCCGACGCCCGGCTTGTCGCGGACCTCGGCGAGATATTCACCGAAGCAGCAGTGGGCGAGATCAGTGATCTGCAGCTCGAAGAGCTGGTCGCCCGGATGCCATCGGTGGGTCAGACCCTGGTGGGCATGCACCGCAGGCTGCGGGACGCCACCGCTGAGCTGGAGAGCTATCGCGCGACCGAGAACGCCGCCACCATCGGTGATTCGATACGAGAACCGCTGCGTCCCATGCCGTTCGAAGAAGTCCGTGACCTTTTCTACGATCACAAGAACTATCTCGGTGAACTCGACACCGCCGCCGAAGATCTATTCGAGCACTACGGACTGCACATCGGCGGTCTCGACACGCAGCTGGCCACGGTCTTGAAGCAAGACCACGGCATCGCCGTCACGGTGGCCAAGGGTGGGGCACTCTCAGATTCGTCGAAACGCCGGTTCGACACTGACGCAGGGATTTTACGCATTGCGCATTGGCTCACACCAGGCCAGCGTGCTTTCCAAATGGCCACGCAGCTGGCGCTGTTGACGCAGACCGAAACCATGGCGGCAATCCTCTCTGGCGCTGAGCAGCTGAGCCCCGAAGCCGTCGGTGTGGCACGGATCGGACTGGCCAACTACTTCGCCGGTGCTTTCCTGTTGCCGTACAAACAGTTTCACCATGCGGCGGAGTCCAGTAGATATGACGTAGACATCTTGGCACGACAGTTCGAGGTCGGACACGAGACTGTTTGCCACCGGTTGTCGACTCTGCAACGCCCCTCCATGCGGGGAGTTCCGTTCATTCTGGTCCGGACAGATCGGGCGGGGAACATCTCGAAACGTCAGTCCGCCACGGCATTTCACTTCTCCAGAGTGGGTGGGAACTGCCCGTTGTGGGTCGTGCACGAGGCATTCTCGAATCCGGGGCAGTTTGTGACCCAGGTTGCCGAGATGCCGGACGGTCGCACGTACTTCTGGGTGGCACGCACGAGTAGTACGTCAACGGGCGGATTTCTCAGCACGCCAAAGTCATTCGCGATCGGGTTGGGATGCGATATAGCCCACGCGCATCGTCTGGTGTATTCGACGGGAATCGCCATCGATGATCCGTCAACGGCAGTGCCGATCGGCCCGGGCTGCAAGGTGTGTATCCGCGATTCCTGTGCCCAGCGAGCTTTTCCCTACATCGGCCGCAGCGTTCATGTCGACGAGGACGCCAGTAGCCGCCTGCCCTATACCTGATCGGCGTGCCGCAGCACAGTGGGCGCGGCGGCGACCAACGCGACCAGCTGAATCACGCCGACCACCCCGATGAGCATGGGAATTGACACCTCGTAGAGATACCCCGTGAGTGTCCCGCCGACGGCGGTTGCGGTGCCGAGCACGGCCGCGTAGACCCCGTACGCGGTGGCCCGTCGCGCGGGCGGGACCAGGTCTGCGACCACTGCACGCAGGGTGGATTCCTGAATCCCGATGGCGGCACCCCATAACAGCGCGCCAAGCACGATGCCTGTGAGCGAGTCTGTGAATGCCAGCATGGGTACGACCGCGCCGACAATGGGCAAGACCACAAGTGTTTTGGGGCCTGTCCGGTCGTACGCCCAGCCGGAGAACAGGGCGGATACGGCGGCCGCGGCCATCGCGACGGCGTACACCAACGGCACCGCGGCGGGCGCGAGGATGCCCCGGTCGACCATGTGAAATGACAGCACGCCAAAGGTCGCGAATCCGGACACAGTGATCCCGGAGAAGCCCGCGTACAGCCAAAACCGCGTCGGTAGTTGGAGTTTTTGGCGCGCGGGCGTGCCATGCGTGTCTGCGGTGGCCTCATACCGTTCCGGATGGGGCACCCGGCGGCGAAGCCAGAACAACAGGGCCAACGCCGCAGCGCCCGGGACCGCCAGGACGGCGAATGTCGGCAGATAGTTCCCGTGGGTGAGGGTGAGCATGCCCGCGACGACGAGCGGGCCGGTGATCGCCCCCACCTGGTCCATGGCCTCGTGCACCGCGAAGCCTCTGCCACGGCCGGTGATGGAGGTGGCGTGCGACAGCAAGGTGTCCTTGGCGGGGCTGCGTACCGCTTTACCCACTCGTTCGGCGATCACCAACGTGGCGGCAACCCAAAGCACGCTGGCCACGCCCAGGAACGGGACCGTCACCACCGTCAGCGCGTATCCGGCGATGGTCCAGGTCCAGAACATGCGGGTGCGGTCGGTGAGTGGTCCCGACACCAGACGCAGCGCCAGGGCGGCGGCCTCGCCGATTCCGGTCACCACGCCGACAACGAGAGCGGACGCCCCGAGCGATGCCAGAAGTGGTCCGGTGATCGAGCGTGCGCCCTCATAGACGATATCGGCGAACATGCTGATGACACCGAATGTCGTGACGAATCGCCAGGCCGAAAGACGTTGTGGCACAGCTGGTGAATCTAGCCGATCCACCGTCTAACCTGCTCGGCGATCCACGCGCCGTCGTCGAGGGGAATGTCGTGGCCGGCGGTGGGATGCACCGCGATGGGTGCGCCGAATCTGTTGGCGATCGTGCCTGACGCCGAGGAACTCACAAGCCGGTCGCGCGTGGAGGTCAGAACCAGCAGTGGAGTGTCGATGCGTTTCGGCATCCGGAAGCTGATGGCCGCGGCGATCTGCCGGGCGATACTGGCGCTCGACGGACGCTGGGTCTGTAGGTAACCAGCCCACCGCTGAGACAGCGCGTCGAGATCGAGATCGGGGTTGTTGGCCGTCTGCTCCAGGATCGCACGCTCGCGAGGCACGTCGGCACGGAACCGTCCGAGCACCAAGTTGGGAATTGACGACGGCCGAAACCGCTGCCACACCGGCGTCGCGGCGGTGCTCGAATTGATGATGACGGCGCGTTCGAAATCCCCGGGATAACGCGCGCACCAATCGAGTCCGATCATGCCGCCCAGAGATATCGAGAGCAGTGACCAATCGTCGCCGCCCCGGTCCAGCCGGGATCGGACATCGTCTGTGATGGCCGAGATACTCGCCGGTGAGACACGCTGGAATTCGGTGCCGAATCCGGGCGCATCCAGGCATTGCACCTGAACGCCAAGTGATTCGGCAAAGACCTGTGGGAACTGTTCCCAGTGGCGCTTCTCGCGGCTCAAGCCACGAAGCAGCAGCCACCGTGTCATCGCTTGATGCCCACAGTGAGTCGATCGAACTCCACGAACGGAAGCGTGAAGGGATGGTGCACCGGTCGCTGCACCGCGACCTCGAACCCAGCGGTCTCGAACATCTGGCGCATCTCGGCCTTCGACGGAACGCTCGCGGGCACGCGATCGCCGAAGATCCGGCGCAGGATGGGCGCAGAGGCGCGATCGGGCGTGAAGGTGGTGATCGCGGTGAAACCGCCGGGAGCCAGCACCCGATGGAACTCGGCGAGGGCGGCGGGCTGATCAAAGAAGTGGAATGCCGATGTGGATACCACCGCGTCCAGTGCGCCGTCGTCGAACGGCAGCTTCTCGGCGGGCGCGAACCGCCAGTCGACCAGCGCAGAGCGGGACTTCGCCTGGGCGAGCATCCCCTCGGACATATCGACCCCGTGCACCTGCTCGGGTTCGAGTTCCTCCTGGATGCGCGTCGCCAGAATGCCTGTACCGCAGGCGATATCGACAACGCGCTGCGACTCGTACTGACGCAGCAGGGCGATCATCTCGTCCTGGGCCGGGCGATACACCCATTGTTGTAGCGGCGCCCAGTCGTATGCCTTGGCAGCGCGTCCCCAGAACCGCGTCACCTGGTCGTTGAAAGCTCGTCGTTGAACCGTCGTCATGGGCTCAACGTACGCCAGCAATCAGGGGGTCGCCAGACGGGTGCGTTCAGTCTGCGGTGAGGTTGACCCGGTCGGGATAGAAGGCCAGATGACGGGCAATCTGGGCGACCGCCGGGTAGGGGTCTTCGTAGGTCCAGACGGCGTCTTCGACCGTTCCCTCGGGTATGTGCACCGAATAGTACGAGGCGTCGCCCTTGTACGGACAGTACGTGTGGGTGTCGGTGCGCTGCAGCACCTCCCAGTTCACCGCGTCGGGCGGGAGGTAGTACACGGGTGGATAGCTCGCCTCCTGCAGCCGCAAGGCGCTGGTGGTGTCGGCGATGGTGACGTCGCCGGACGTGACCACGATGCGGGTGCTGGCGGGCTCGATGGTGATCGGATGGTCCGGGCCGGGAACCAGTTGCGGCCTGTCGGGGGTGGACATATCTCCGAGGGTAGGCCTGTTCTGGACTATGGCTAGGCTGCCCTGGCTCCGCAGGTTGAGCGGCTGTACCGCCTCGGTTTCTGGCCGAGGGGAGGCCCGGGGGCGCTAGGGTCGGCGGCATGGCTGCGGATGCTGATCGAAGTGACCCCGACGAGTTGTTCGGTATCGACGCGCTACTCAGCGACGAGGAGCGCGCGATCCGCAACAGCGTGCGTGCCCTGGTTCAGGCGCGCGTGGTTCCGAACGTTCAACGGTGGTACGAAGACGGTGACCTCCCCGTACGCAAGCTTGCACTTGAGCTGGGCAAGATCGGCGTGCTCGGCATGCACCTGCAGGGTTACGGATGCTCCGGAACGTCTTCTCTCGCATACGGACTGGCATGCATGGAACTCGAGGCGGGCGATTCGGGGATTCGTTCGCTGGTCAGTGTGCAGGGATCGTTGGCGATGTACGCCATCTACGCCTACGGCAGTGACGCGCAGAAACAGAAGTGGCTGCCGCGGATGGCCACCGGAGAGGAGCTGGGGTGTTTCGGCCTGACCGAACCCGATTTTGGCTCCAACCCCGGTGGAATGCGCACCCATGCCCGACGTGACGGTAGCGACTGGATCATCAACGGCACCAAGATGTGGATCACCAACGGGTCGATTGCCGATGTCGCTGTCATTTGGGCGCAGACCGACGAGGGTGTTCGCGGATTCCTGGTGTCGACCGATTCGGCGGGATTCAACGCTCAAACCATCCGTTCCAAGATGTCGCTGCGCGCGTCTGTGACCGCCGAGCTCAACCTCAGCGATGTGCGGGTGCCGGAGAAGAACCGACTGCCGCAGGCCATTGGACTCAAGGCGCCCCTGTCGTGTCTCAACGAGGCGCGTTTCGGCATCATCTTCGGTTCGATGGGTGCGGCGCGTGAATGCCTGCGTACCGCACTCGATTACGCCAATACCAGGGAACAGTTTGATCGGCCGATTGCGGGATTCCAGCTGACCCAGGAGAAGCTGGCCAACATGGCGCTCGAGTACGGCAAGGGTGTGCTGTTGGCGTTGCATCTTGGGCGTCGTAAAGATGCGGATACCTTGAGCACTCCCCAGGTCAGCCTGGGCAAGCTCAATAACGTGCGCGAGGCGATCGAGATCGCCAGAACGGCCCGGACAATTCTTGGTGCAAACGGTATTTCGGGTGAATATCCCGTCATGCGGCACGCCAACAACCTGGAGTCGGTGTTGACCTACGAGGGCACCAGCGAGATGCATACGCTCGTCATCGGCCAGGCGTTGACGGGTATCGCGGCGTTCCGATAGCTTCGGCCTCGAAGGGGCGTTTCGGTCCCCTTCGAGGGCCGATCAAACCGCTCAGTACTGGTGGCAGTTGTTTACGGGTCCGTTGGCGGAGTCCATCAGCAGATTGCCAAGGTCGATTGCCTCAGGCCCGCGACCCATGCCCTGCTGCAGGTTTTCGATTGCCTGTCTGCGCTGCCCTTCGGGAACGGCAAGTAGCAGGTTGAGATCGTTGCGAAGTTTGTTCTCTGCGTTGGGGTGGTTGGACAGGTACGTCCGGACGCGTGGGTTGTTCTGCTGTATGGAAGACATGATCTGTTCTGAGGAACAGCTTGTCGTGTCCAGGGTGTCGGCATGGGCCAGGGGCGCCAGTCCAACGAGGCAGGCACCCAATGCCGCACCCACACAGGGCAACACAACTTTGTTAAGCGGGATCATTCCGAAACCCATTCGCGCAACCTGCGCCGTACGTCCTTCCTGTAGGGGAATCACCTAACACCCCGATCTAGGATGTAGACAACTGTATACTCGACTGAGGGTACGGTTCGCATCCCTGGAATTTCCTGCCAGTTTCCTGCCAGCTGTCTGGATGTCGAGGCACGCCTGGGATCGCCTGCGGCCCTTTGTGTGGGACCGAAGCCGTTGTCAGCGTGGCGTCCGTCCAACGCCGACACGCCGCCTCGCGGCGGAATCGTGCGATACGAATCCGCCGCCAGACGGCGTGTCGGGGAAGAGCGTGGGATCAGTACTTGCCGAGGGCGATCGCCACGTTGTGGCCACCGAACCCGAACGAGTTGTTGATCGCATACTTGTAGTCGCCCTTGCGAGGCTCCTTGCTGACGACGTCGAGTTCGATCTCCGGATCGGGCGTCTCATAGTTGAGGGTGGGCGGAATGATGCCCTCCTGCAACGACTTCACCGTGATGACGGCCTCGACGGCGCCGACGGCACCCACCGAGTGCCCGAGGGCGCCCTTGGGTGCGTAGACCGCGGCGTGGTGCAGGTTCGAGTTATGGATGGCCTTGCCCTCGGCGACGTCTCCCACGCTTGTTGCGGTGGCGTGGGCGTTGACATGGTCGATGTCCTTGGCGTCCAGTCCGGCGGTTTCCAGGGCACGGTTCATTGCCTTGGAGGCGCCGATGCCGTCCGGATGCGGTGCCACGACGTGGAAACCGTCCGACGTGATGCCGGCACCGAGAAGGCGAGCGTAAATCCGCGCTCCCCGCGCCTTGGCGTGCTCCTCGGTCTCGATGACCATGAGAGCCGCGCCCTCACCGAAGACGAAGCCAGTGCGGTTCTTGTCGAACGGGCGCGACGCACCTGCGGGGTTGTCGTTATCGGTCGACATCACGATGCGCATGTTGGCGAACGCCGCGATCGGGACAGCTTCGATGGCCGCCTCGACACCGCCGCAGATGGCGATATCGGCGTCGCCGTAGGCGATCTGGCGCCACGCGTGCGCGATGCCCTCATTGCCCGACGCGCATGCCGATACCGGCGTGATGACGCCGCCGCGGGCCTTGCGCTCCAGCCCGATGACGGCGGCTGCCCCGTTGGGCATGAACATCTGAACGGCTAGGGGCGAAACGACTTTCGTGCCCTTGGCACGCATATCGTCGTAGGCTTCGACCATCTTCTCGGCGCCGCCCAGGCCGGTGCCGACTGACACCGCAAGACGTTCCAGGTCGACGTCGGGGGCCCCGGCGTCCTCCCAGACCTGACGGCCCATGATCGCCGCCAAGCGCTGGACATAGGACAGACGACGGTGCTCGATTTTCGTCATGTCTTTGTCGAAGTCGCGGACCTTGAGGTGCCCGCCGATCTTCACGGGCAGGTCGTAGTGGGCGACGAAGTCGTCTTCGAGAGTGCGGATGCCACTCTCGCCGGCGAGTAGCCCCTTCCAGGTGCCCTCGACATCCGGTGCGATCGACGTCGTCATGGCCATGCCGGTCACGACGATGTTCGGAAAGCCGCCGTTTGCGGTAGATGGTTTGGTCATTATCGACATCCCCCCGTGGACATGTACGTGACGAGCACGTTCTATCCCCTTTCGAACTTCATCTGAGCTATCTCTTGGACCGGATTTTAGTAAGCCCTCTGCCAGCGAACTTCGCCAGGGTGGGTCATCAAACGGATTCGATGATGAACCCTATGACAGATCCGTGTAGGAACTGCATAAATTGACCAAGTGTGTCTGGGCGGTTGACTTCCCGCAGCACAGCCCATCCAAAGTGACGGGCAAATGAATGAATGATGCGGCTACCTGGGCGCGACCAGCGTGAATGTGACCCAAGGCACAATGCCCGCCACCGATGGAGATCTGTAGCATTGCTCACTATTGGGTCTAGTTTGCCTTGAGAGGAGCCGCATGCGGGTCGACGGGGACACCTGGGACATCACCTCCAGCGTGGGGGCGACCGCGCTCGGGGTGGCGGCCGCACGCGCCACCGAGACGCTGCGGACCGACGCGCTCATCCACGATCCTTTCGCACAGATACTCGTTGACGCGACCGGTAAATCGACAGGCTGGGAGCGGTTGGCGACTGGCGACATCGAATGGCCCGATCCAGAGGCCGGACGGATCTACAGCCGGATGGTCGACTATCAGGCGACGCGCACCAACTTCTTCGACGCCTACTTCTTGGCCGCGACCGCGGCGGGCGTCCGGCAGATCGTCATCCTGGCTTCCGGGCTGGATTCTCGCGCGTACCGGCTTGACTGGCCCGCCGGCACCACCGTGTTCGAGATCGACCAACCGCAGGTTCTGGAATTCAAGGCCTCCGCCCTCGCCGCCCACCAACCGAAGGCGCAACGACGCGGCGTTGCCGTCGATCTGCGCGAGGACTGGCCGGCCGCGCTGCGAGAGGCCGGGTTCGATTCCGCGCAACCCACCGCGTGGCTTGCCGAAGGCCTGTTGCCGTATCTGCCCGCGGACGCGCAAGACAGTCTGTTCGTGAACATCGGTGTCTTGAGTGCCGCAGGCAGTCACATTGCCGTGGAGGGATACGAGGGCAAGCTGGTCCTGGATGAGAGCGAGCAGGAGGCGGCCCGCCGGGAGCAGGTGCGTGCCGCGTTCAAGACCGCCATCGATGTCGACGTCACTATCGAGAACTTGATCTACGAGGACGAGAACCGAGCCGACCCGGCGGAATGGCTTGGGGCACACGGATGGTCGGTGACCAAGACCGATGCGCACGACGAAATGGCGCGGCTGGGCAGGCCCGTGCCCGAGGATGTCGAGCAGGGAACGTTCCGCGGCCAGCTGATCCAGGGAGAACTCCGGTGACCGACGCGACCCCCGCCCGGTCCGATGATGACAGTTGGGACATCGCGAGCAGTGTGGGAGCCACCGCAGTCATGGTGGCCGCGGCGCGAGCGGCCGAAACCCGCAGTGACACGCCGCTCATACAGGATCCGTTCGCGCAGCTGCTCGTCGAACGTGCGGGGGCCGGGGCCTGGTCGGTGATCGCCAGCGATGAGCTGCGCCAGCAGCTCGCCGAACTCGACCCCGAAGCCGACCGGATCATGCAGTACGCGGTGGATTACCAGGCGGTCCGCACTCGATTCTTCGACGGGTTCTTTGAACGGGCGTCACGCGCGGGAATCACCCAGGTGGTGATCCTGGCCGCCGGCCTGGATTCTCGTGCGTATCGCCTGGACTGGCCCGCCGGTACCACCGTGTACGAGATCGACCAGCCGCTCGTGTTGCAGTACAAGCGCCAAACGCTCGATGAGCACGATGTGCGTTCTGCCTGTCTTCGCCGAGAGGTGCCCGTCGACCTTCGGCAGGACTGGCCGGCGGCGTTGCAGCAGGAGGGATTCGACGTCACCTCGCCCACGGCGTGGCTGGCCGAAGGTCTGCTCATGTATCTGCCGACAGAGGCGCAGGACCGGCTCTTCGAACTGATCGTGGATCAGAGTGCACCGGGCAGCAGAATCGCCGTCGAGGCCGTGGGACCGGACAACGCCAAGCGGCACGAGTTCCGCAGCAAGATGCGCGAACATTTCGACCGGGCCCGCAAGCTGGCGGGGATGGACGGAGAGTCCCTTGATGTCGGATCGCTGATGTACCACGACGAGAACCGCACCGATGTCCCCCAATGGCTCGCCGGGCGTGGGTGGACAGTTCGGGCGATTCCGGCCGAGGTGGAGATGTCGGATGCGGGTCGGCCGGTGCACTCGGAAGAAGACATACGGGGGAACACCCTGATAGAAGCCGAGCTCAAGGGCTGATGGAGCGCGGCCCGCAGGGGTGCGGGGTTCTCAGGTCCCAACTGGTTGGTTACCATCGGTGATACAGCTCACGTAGCTGCCATCGCTAGTCCGTGTGCGCGTACGTGACCTGCGCAGATGCACTCACTGATGAGCGTGCCATCGAGAGGAACGGATATGACCACCGAGATCTCTACGCCTGCCGACCAGCACGCTGCGTCCGAGCCCTCACGCATTCCGGGGATCGTCCGGGGCCTGCGCGAGACCTTCGCAACCGGCCGGACCCGCGAGTACCACTGGCGCAAGGCGCAGCTCGTCGGCTTGGAGCGACTTTTCTCCGAGAACGAGGCGGCGATCGCCACCGCATTGCACGAGGACTTGGGGCGCTCCTCGGCCGAAGCCTGGATCGCCGACGTTGTCGGGTCGGTCGTCGAGGTCGTCTATGCCCGCAAGAACCTCCGGCGCTGGATGCGGCGCAAGCGGGTGCGGGGTCTTCCGCTGGCCCAGCAGCCGGCCAAGGCATGGTCGGTACCTGAGCCGTACGGCACGGTGCTCGTTATCGGTGCGTGGAACTTCCCCCTGTACCTGACGCTTGGGCCTGTGGTCGGCGCGCTGGCCGCCGGCAACACCGTGGCCATCAAGCCCTCCGAGATCGCGCCTGCCTCATCGGCGTTGATGGCCAAACTGATTCCGCAGTACCTCGACCCGCACGCAGTGGCCGTCGTCGAAGGCGACGGCTCGGCGACGCAGGAACTGCTGGCGCAGGGTTTCGACAAAGCACTGTTCACCGGTGGCACCGAGATCGGCAAGCGCATCCTGGAAGGCGCTGCGCAACACCTGACACCGGTCGCGCTGGAATTGGGCGGCAAGTCACCCGTCTATGTGGCCGCCGACGCCAACATCGAGGTCGCTGCGCGCCGCATCGGATACATGAAGGGCCTCAACTCCGGTCAGGTGTGTCTGGCCCCCGACTATGTCCTTGTGGACCCGGCGGTTCGCGATGAACTGGTTGAGAAGATCACGGCGGCATGGGCAGAGTTCCAGGCGGACAAGGAATCCAAGGGACTGCGTGTGGTGAACCAGCGCCAGTTCGATCGCCTGGTGGGCTATCTGGCCGCGACCGAAGGAGAGGTCGCCACCGGCGGCGCTTCCGATGCGTCCGCGCTCACCATCGAGCCGACGATCGTTGTTGATCCCAGCGCGGACGAGCCGCTCATGCAGAATGAGATCTTCGGCCCGATCCTCCCGGTGCTGACGGCGGACACTCTTGACGACGCCATCGACTTCATCAACTCGCGACCAAAGCCGCTGGCGGCCTACGCCTTTACGGAGTCGAAGCGGATCGGCAACCGATTCATCGACGATGTGCCCGCGGGTGGCACAGTGATCAATCATCTGCTGTACCACGCGGTCATCCCGAACCTGCCCTTCGGTGGAGTCGGTGCCAGCGGTATGGGCGCCTACCACGGCAAGGCTGGATTCGACGAGTTCAGTCACCTCAAGTCGACGCTGTACAAGAGCACCAAGATGGACCTCAAGCTCCCGTATCCGCCGTACCTGGAGAAGAACCTTAAGCTGATGAAAAAGCTTATGTAGCTGTAGTTTCCGTCCTCCATATCATTCAGCAACCCAATGAAGTGCCAAGTGAATCAGGAGTTCTGCATGCCGGGAGTGCAAGACCGGGTAATTGTCGTGACCGGAGCCGGTGGAGGTCTGGGCCGTGAATACGCGCTCACCCTGGCCGGCGAGGGCGCCTCGGTGGTCGTCAACGACTTGGGTGGTGCCCGAGACGGATCCGGCGCCGGGTCCGCGATGGCCGATAGCGTGGTCGACGAGATCAAGGCGGCCGGGGGGCGCGCGGTTGCCAACTACGACAGTGTCGCCACCGAAGAGGGCGCGGCCAACATCGTGAAGACCGCGGTCGACGAGTTCGGCGCCATCCACGGTGTGGTCAGCAACGCCGGCATCCTGCGGGACGGCACTTTCCACAAGATGACCTATGACAGTTGGCATGCGGTGCAACAGGTTCACCTGTATGGCGGATACAACATCACCCGCGCCGCATGGCCGCATTTCCGCGAGCAGGGCTACGGTCGCATCGTGGTCGCCACCTCGACCAGTGGTCTGTTCGGCAACTTCGGGCAGGCCAACTACAGCGCCGCCAAGTTGGGACTCGTCGGGCTCATCAACACCCTCGCGTTGGAGGGTGCCAAGTACAACATCCACTCCAACGCGATCGCACCGATCGCGGCCACCCGGATGACGGCCGACATCGCCCCGGAGGCGGTGCTGGACAAGCTGCCACCGTCCTTCGTCGCACCGGTCGTCGGATACCTGTGCACCGAGGAAAGCACCGACAACGGTTCGGTTTTCGTCGTCGGGGGCGGCAAGGTGCAACGCGTCGCACTGTTCGAGAACGCCGGTGCGGACTTCGAGACCCCGCCCACCGTCGACGAGGTCGCCGAGAAGTGGTCGCAGATCGCGGATCTGTCGAATGCGGTCAAGGCCGGCCCTCCCTCGCTCGCATGAAAGCCATACAGGCGCAGTCGCTGTCGGGCCCGGAGGGGTTGGTCTACACCGATGTCGAAGAGCCGCGCGGTGACAACGTCGTGGTTGTCGACGTCAAGGCCGCAGGAGTCTGTTTTCCCGATTACCTAATGACCAAGGGCGAGTACCAGTTACGAATGGAGCCTCCTTTCGTCCCAGGCATCGAAACCGCCGGGGTCGTGCGATCGGCACCCGCAGGTTCGGGACTCAACCCCGGTGACCGGGTGATGGCCTTCAATTTCATTGGTGGGTATGCCGAGCGGGTGGCAGTGGCGCCGTCCAACATTCTTCCGACGCCGCCGCAGCTCGACGATGCCGAGGCCGTCGCCCTCATCGCGAACTACCACACCATGTACTTCGCGTACGCCCGCCGCGGGCAGCTGCGTGCGGGGGAGACGGTGCTGGTGCTCGGTGCGGCCGGTGGTATCGGAACTGCCGCAATCCAGATTGCCAAGGGCCTGGGGGCCAAGGTGATCGCCGTGGTAAACCGAACCGCTGCAACGGAATTCGTCAAGAGTGTCGGTGCCGACATCGTCCTGCCGCTCGAGGATGGCTGGGCCAAGGCGGTTCGTGAGGCGACCAGTGGCGCCGGTGTCGACATGGTGGTGGATCCCATCGGTGGGCCCGCCTTTGACGACGCGGTACGCACCCTGGCCTCCGAGGGCAGGCTGCTGGTCGTGGGATTTGCGGCCGGCGCGATACCGACCATCAAGGTGAATCGATTGCTGCTGCGCAACGCCTCGCTGATCGGTGTGGCCTGGGGCGAATTCCTGCGCACTCACACGGATTACCTCTACGAGACGCAGGCGGGGTTGGAGAAGTTGGTGGCCGAGGGCATGCGACCGCCGGTGAGTGCGCGGATACCGCTGTCAGAGGGCCGACAGGCACTCCAGGACTTCGCCGATGGAAAGGTCTACGGGAAGATGGTCCTCGTTCCGTGACCGCCAAGGTGTTCAACGGAATTGCCGACGTTGCGGTGGGTGACCTCGGGGTCACCGATTGGCTTGTGGTCGATCAGGAGCGGGTCAACACCTTTGCCGACGCAACCGGTGACCACCAATGGATTCATGTCGACGCCGAACGGGCCGCCGATGGCCCGTTCGGTGGCACCATTGCCCACGGGCTGCTCACCTTGTCGCTATTGCCGCAGTTTCAGTTCCAGCTGATCCAGGTCGACAACATCGCGATGGGGATCAATTACGGGTACAACAAGATTCGATTCCTGAACCCGGTCCGGGTGGGATCGAGACTGCGTGCCCGCGCCGAGGTGACCCATGTTGAACAGAAACCGGGCGCCGTGGACGTGGCGATCTTGACGACCGTCGAGATCGAAGGTGTCGACAAACCGGCTTGTGTGGCCGAATCGATTTCGCGCTTCATCGCGTAGCCGACTGGGATATCCGCGTTAGAGGTTCGGGGCCACAGCTCATTTCGGCCGGTCCGCGACAAGGGTGAAAAACTGCACGCCAGTCGGTGTGATACTCATTCTCGCCCAATGAAATCGCGACCTGCGATTTGTCTATCGTTTAGACACCGCATATAGCAGAGTGTCCAAAATCTCACCGTGATCTACGACGATGTGTAGATCACGTCAGTCAGGTGTTATGTTACTGCTCAGTTTGGGCCGTGCTTTCTCTGTGACCAGCGAAGATTGTGGGCCCAAGAGGTTTGGACGAGAGGGCATCACGTGGGTCAGCCAGCACACGGACGTGTTGCCCTGGGGTATTCGGTGCATTCGATCGTGAGCGCGTGATGACCACTTTCGATACGGCCGGTACAGGTCGGCCCGCAACACCGTCTCGTGACGCGGTATCCGGCGCCCTCAAGGAGTACGTCCGCAAGCATCCGGTGCAGGCGGTAGAAACCGCGGGCAGCCAGATCGTCCTCGGTGTACGGGCGATGCAGTACATGTTCTCGGACCTTGTTCACCGTGCGTTCCCGTGGAAGGAATTCATCCACCAGGGCGCGTTCATGGCGGGCAGCGCAGTGGTCCCGACGCTGTTGGTGGCCATTCCCATCGGTGTCACCTTGTCGATCCAGTTCGCCCTGCTCGCGGGCCAGGTCGGCGCTTCCTCGTTGGCAGGCGCGGCAAGTGGTGTCGCGATCGTGCGCCAGGGCGCCTCTCTGGTTGCCGCGGTGCTGATGGCCTCCGCGGTGGGTTCGGCCATCACTGCGGACCTGGGGTCGCGAACCATGCGCGAAGAGATAGATGCCATGGAAGTCATGGGTGTGTCGGTGATCCGACGGCTCGTCGTCCCACGTGTCGCCGCAGCCGTTCTAGTCGGCGTCGGGCTCACGGGCACCACCTGCTTTGTCGGCTTCCTGGCGAGCTATTTGTTCAACGTCTACTTCCAACACGGCGCCCCCGGAAGCTTCGTCGCGACCTTCGCGTCGTTCACCCGGGTCGACGACCTGATCCTGGCGCTGCTCAAGGCCATTCTTTACGGCCTCATCGTCGCCATCGTCGCCTGCGACAAGGGGCTGACCACCAAGGGTGGCCCCGCCGGCGTCGCCAACTCGGTGAATGCCGCGGTCGTCGAGTCGATCTTGGTGCTGATGCTGATCAACGTGCTCGTCAGCCAGGTGTACGTCATGGTCTTCCCCAGGCATGGGATATAGGGGCGCGCTATGACTATCTCTACATACCGCCCCAAGGGTGTCCAGCCGATCATCGATGCGGGGCATCGGATCGCCCAGTCGATTCGGCGGCTCGGACACATGCTGGCGTTCTTCGTGGAGGCCATCGCGTCCGTCCCGAACGCGTTGCGCTACTACTCCAAGGAGTTTTTCCGGCTGCTGGCCGACGTCACCTGGGGTAACGGCTCGTTGGTTACCGGTGGCGGAACCGTCGGCGTGGCCGCCGTGCTGGGTGCCACGATCGGCGCCCTGATCGGTATCGAGGCCTACAACCTGCTGAACATCATCGGCTTGGGTCCGGCTACCGGATTCATCTCCTCCCTGGTGTCGACACGCGAGTTGGCGCCGGTAATGGCTGCCCTCGCCTTTGCGATGCAGGCCGGTTGCCGCTTCACCGCGCAGCTGGGTGCTCAGCGCATCAACGAGGAGATCGACGCACTGGACGCGCTGGCGATCCGGCCCATCCCGTACCTGGTCACCACCCGATTGATGGCTTCCACCGTGGCGGTGGTCCCGCTGTACCTGCTCTGCCTGGTCATCAGCTACATCACCTGCCGTCTGCTTGTCGGGATCTCCAGCGGCGGCTCGATCGGCGGTGCCTACAACCACTACTTCACGATGATGCTGAGCGGCACCGACATCGTCTACTCGGTGATCAAGGCCGTCATCTTCGTCTGGATCGCCTCAACCATCCAGTGCTACTTCGGATTCAACGCCTCGGGTGGACCCGAGGGCGTGGGTGTGGCCGCGGGGCACGCGATGCGCGCCGCCATCACCGTCGTGATCATCGTGAACATGCTTCTCACCATGGCGTTGTGGGGAGTCGACGCTGGCGCAAGGTTCGGTGGTTGACGTGAGTGGTGGTTCATTCTCATCGAGCGGCCGTGGCTGGTCCGACCGTGCACTGCTTCTCTCCGGTATCGCCGTGCTGGCCATCCTGGGATTGGTGACCGGGCTACTGCTTGCCAAGTCCAAGGGCCTACTGGAAGACACCGTCAAGGTCAACGCGCAGCTCATGAACGTCGGTGACGGTCTGCCCGAACGTGCCGACGTGAAGTTCCGCGGCATGCTCGTCGGCGCCGTCACGTCGGTGACGCCGGCCGAGGACGGCAAGCCGAACATCGTGCACATCGACCTCAAGTCCGAGCACGCCAGCGGAATTCCGAGCACGGTCACCGCACGGGTGGTGCCGAGCAACGTGTTCGCGGTGTCGTCCGTGCAGCTGGTCGACAACGGTGACGGCACGGCATTGCGCGACGGTGCGGTGATCACCGAGGACACCAAGCTGCCGACCGTGCTGTTCCAGACCACCACCAACAAACTGCGTCAGGTGCTTGCCGCCACCGAGCGGCAACGCGGCGATGCGCCGATCGGTTTGATCGGGGTATTCGGCGAAGCCACCCAGGGCCGTGGGGACAAGCTGCTGATCTCCGGGGCACGGCTGCAGGCGATCCTCACCGAGTTCAACGCCATCGTGTCCGCCAGTCCGAACGATCCCTCGACGATCGCCGCGCTGGAGAAGGTGTCGGCGGCGCTCAGCACCACCTCACCGCGACTGTTGGACAACTTGGAGAACGCCCTGGTGCCGCTGCGCACCCTGGCCCAGAAGCAATCCGATGTGCGGGGGCTGCTCTCGGCCGGTTTGCACACCACGGGCACCGCATCGACCGCCATCGACAACCACATCGACCAGATGATCGGCATCGGCACGCACCTGACGCCCGTTGTCGGTGTCCTGGCACAGCATTCGGGCCAGTTCGTGCCGATCGCATCGCGCATCAAGGTGCTGTCGGACGCGATATTCGAGAACGGCTGGGATCCAGGTCGCCAGGTCCTGGGCCTGAACCTGATCCTGTCCTTCAGCCCGGCGTGGACCTATGTCCGCGACGACTGCCCGCGGTACGGGGAGCTGGCCGGACCCAGCTGCACCACCGCACCCGAGACGCGACAGTGGATCGACATTCCCGAGGTACTGCAGCCGGGCAGCTACAAGCCGCCACCGGATATCGCGCCACCGCCGGGAACCATCTTCCCGCCGACCGCGGCCGACATCATGCTGCACGGCTCGGGCCCCAACCCGCAGGAAGTCGACCGGGCCGCCAACCCGGTGCTGCCGCCGTTCGGCCCGCCGCCTAACCCGGCACCCGCCGGAGTGGCACCGGCTTCGTTCGGTGGAAACGTCGGACCGGTCGGAAGTGCGATGGAGCGCGCGCAGCTCGGTAAGGCACTGGGCGGAGATCCGAGCGCCTCGCAGCAGCTGCTGCTGGGCCCGGTGGCCCGCGGGACCACGATTTCTGTCAGCCGTGATTCGGCACAGCCCAATTCGGTCGAGGGAGGCGGACGATGAAGAACTTCCGGGCCGCGGTGATCGGACTATCGCTGTTCGTCGTGTTCGCCATCGGCGTGACGACCCTGGTGTACGGCACCCTGCGCCGTGACACCACGGGCTCGACAAAGGGCTATAGCGCGATCTTCACCGATGTCACCGGTGTGCGCGTCGGCGACGACGTACGCATCGCGGGTGTGCGCGTGGGCCGCGTCGACTCGATCGAACTGGACGGCTCGCTGGCCAAACTCAAGTTCCGGGTGAAGAGCAACCAGAACCTGTACGGCAATTCGATCGTCTCGGTGACCTACCAGAACATCATCGGACAGCGATACATCTCGCTGTCCCGTGGTCTGGACGGCAGCCCGGAGCGTCTGCCCGAAGGCAGCGTGATTCCGGTGGAGCGTACGGAGCCATCCTTCGACGTCGGCGCGCTGCTCAACGGATTCGAGCCGTTGTTCACCCTGCTGGATCCGAAGCAGGTGGACAACCTGTCCAACGGGCTCATAGACGCCTTCGCCGGTGACCGTGGCGCACTGGCGCATGTGGTCGCGCAGACCACCGAGATCACGAAATCTTTTGCCGGACGCGATCAGTCGCTGGGTGGGCTCATCGAGAACCTCAACACGGTTCTGGAGAACGTCGCCAAGCAGAACGACAACCTGGACCAGCTCGTGGTCCAGAGCCAGAACGTCGTCGGGGAGCTGGACAACCGCCGCCAGAGCCTGGTCTCGTCCATCGGTTCGGCCACGCATGTGGTCAGCCGGATCCAGACCATCGGCGACAACGTGTACCCGCAGTTGCAGGAGCTCGTCTATCGCGAGCCGGGTACCGCCGCGCACATCCTTGCCAACAAGGACCAGTTCGCCTTCCTGGGCTCCAACCTGCCGCTGCTGCTGAAGGGCTTGGCCCGCACGATGCAAGACGGTGCGTACGGCAATTCGTATGCCTGCCAGCTGAATATCAACGGGTTCTTCCCAGGCCTCAATGACCTGGTGCCCGCCATTGTCCGGCACGCCACGCACGGTGGTGTCGCGAAGTACACACCGAAATGCCGAGGGATCGAATGAGCCCCCGTGAACGCAGGCTAGAAGACCGCAGCAAGTTCTGGATCGGCATGGTCGCCGTCGGTGTCGTTACGGCGATCATCGCGTCGATGCTGCTGTTCCGCCAGATCGGCTTCGGATACACCCGGTACAAGGCAGAGTTCGCGCAGGCGGCACAGCTCAAGAAGGGCGACTACGTCAGTGTCGCCGGGGTTGATGTCGGCGAAGTCAAAAGCGTTGTGCTCGATGGCACCAAAGTCCTCGTCGATATGCGAGTTCGGGACGAGGTGAAGCTGGGCGCCGAGACCCAGGCCGCGATCAAGACCACCACGCTGCTCGGTTCGCGATACGTCGAGCTGCGGCCGCGCGGTGCAGGGGTCATTCCGAACAAGCGAATCGCGTTGTCGCACACTGAGGTGCCATACGACCTGCAGGCGCTGCTCGCGGATACCGCTGCCACCTACGAACAGGTCGACACGACCAAGCTGGCTCAGTCCATCGACATCTTGGCCAAGCAGCTCGAGGGGCTGCCCGAGGCGCTGCCCGAGGCCATGAAGAACCTGAAAGAGCTTTCGGGAATCGTCTCCACCCGCCGCACGCAGATCGGCGAGTTGCTCAAGAGTGCGTCCACCGTCACCGCGACGTTGCATCGGCAGCAGGCGAACCTCGGGCACCTGGTCTTCCAGGGGCGGGACCTACTGGGAGAGTTCGTATCCCGCAAGGCATCGTTCCAGCGCCTGATGGCATCGATCACCAAGGTGGTCGACCTGCTGAGCAAGGTCGTCGTCAAGGACCGGCCCGCCTTCGAGAAACTGTTGCAGCAGCTGCGAGACGTCACGGCGATGGCCAGTGATCATGACGACTATGTGCGAAACCTATTGCAGATCTTGCCCGTTCCGCTCAGGAACCTGACCAATGCCACCGGTTCGGCGTACTCCATGAACATCAACCTGACCAACGGTCTGGTGGTGGACAACTGGATGTGCGCGATCAGCAGCCGCGCGGAGCAATGGGGTCTGCTCGAGTACTTCAAGGACTGCGCATGAGTGTGAACGTGACACAGCAGGGGTCCACCGCCCGCCGCGTCTTCATGATCGGCGTGGTTTCGGTGCTGGTGGTTGCCGCCGCGATTGGTGGCTACCTGGGTCTGCGCAAGGCCGGTGTGGTGGACGACAAGATCTCTGTCACCGCTCAATTCGATGAAGGCTCGGGCCTTTTCGTCGGCAATGTGGTCGAGGTACTCGGCCTGCCGGTGGGTGCCATCGAATCGGTAGAGGCCAAGGGCACGTATGTCGAGGTCAAGTTCAACGTCGACAAGGACGTGAAGGTACCGGCGAATGTCATCGCCGCCGCCTTCACCAGCTCGGTTCTCACCGACCGGCATGTGGCGTTGAGCCCGCCGTACACCGAGGGCCCTGTGCTCAAGGACGGCGACGTCATTCCGCTCGACCGCACTCGAACCCCCGTCGGGTTCGACCGCGTACTGGCCACCGTCGACAAGCTCGCCTCGGCGATGAAGGGCGACGGAAAGGGCGGCGGTCCGGCTGCCGACTTGGTCAGCATCGGCGCGCAGGCCGCTTCGGGTAACGGCGAGCAGGTCAAGACTGCCCTCGATGAGCTGTCGAAGGCGTTGAAGATGACCACCGATGGCGCCGAGACCAAGGATCAGCTCACCACGATCATCAAGAGCGTGAGCTCGCTGGTGAACGCGATGGGGGAGAACGACAAGGCGATTCGTCAGTTCGGTTCCGCGGTGCACGGCACGGCTGACGTGCTGGCCGCCGAGCGATTCGGCACCGGGGACACCGGCCGCAAGGCCAACGAGGTGCTGAAGAGCACGGCCGAACTCCTCGAGAAGAACCGCGATGTCATCAAGGGCCTCATCGGAAACGGCAATGTCACCTTGCAGTCGTTGACCGACAACCAGCGCGAGCTCAAGGAAACTCTGGATCTGCTGCCGCTCACGCTCGACAACGTGGACCGAGTCATCGACCCGGTGAACGGGTCGATCCGCCTGCACCCGCTGTTGGACAAGCTGCTCTTCGAGAGCCAGTTCACCAAGGAGATCTGCAACATGATGGGTCTGCGGCAGCTCGGGTGCAGCACCGGAACGCCGGCCGACTACGGTCCCGATTTCGGACTGACCTACATGCTCGACGGCATGGCCAGGATGGGGCAGTGATGAGCCGCTTGAGGGTTTCCAAGCTGAGGGTCGCCGCGTTGGCGGCGGTCGGTGTGCTGTCTGTATCTGCTTGCACTCCACCGGGACTCGATAGCCTCCCGCTTCCGGCCCCCAACATGGGCTCGAAGTCCTACCAGCTGACCGCGCGATTCGTCAACGCGCTCAACCTTCCCGCAAAGGCCAAGGTGCGTCTCGGCGGAGCCGACGTCGGCGAGGTCGAGTCGATGGAAGCGGTCGACTATGTGGCGGTAGTCCAGCTGCGGATTCGCGACGGCGTGCGGTTGCCCGTCGGAACCACGGCACAACTGCGCACGGCTACCCCACTGGGTGACGTATTCGTGGCGGTCACTCCGCCCGCCAAAGTCACCGGGCAGCTCCTCAAGGATGGCGGCACGCTGGATCTGGACAACACGTCGTCGGCGGCCACCGTCGAAGGCGTGCTCGCTTCCGCCGCCGTGCTCGTCAACGGTGGTGTCATCCGCAACCTGACGCACGTGGTGAACGGGCTCGGTAAGTCTTCCGGCGGTAATGGCAGTAACGGCATCGTGTTCGGTGAGATCGTGAAGCAGTCCGATCAGTTGATGGGCACGCTGAACGGTCGCTCGTCGCAGATCCAGAACTCGTTGGACAGGACCTCGCAGCTGGCCGCGACACTGTCGGCCCGGGAGAAGACCATCAACGATCTGCTGGAGGCCGGTGCGCCGGCATTGAAGGCGGTCGATCCCGATCAGGTCGGAGATCTCGCCGACACCGCCGGGCATATCTCCGATCAGCTGGCGAAGTTCCCGTCGATTCAGGGCACCGACTCGCGCAGCATGATCGCCGATTTCAACTCGCTTGCGCGGGGCTTCAACGACATTGCCGTGAGCCCGGACACCAGCCTGGTCGCTTTGAACCGGCTGCTCCCGATGTTGGTGAAGGCGAATGCGGGTAGCGCCTTGGCCGTCGACGTAAACATGGCCAAACTTGCGCTGGGCAACTGGCCCGACGCCGGGTACAAGGGCGATCCGACCTTCCATGGCCCCAAGCAGGCCGACTGGGGTTATCTCGTCGGTAGCTTCAAGTACTCGTTGTACCGGTTGCAGGAACGCGTCGTGGGTCAGGGACCGAACCCGCCCATGCCGCCTGCCCCTGAGCCCGCGCCGGCACCTGCGCCCGAACCAGGACCGGGCCGATGACCGCCCCCGCTACGGGACCCGCCCAGTCCAACGGTCTGCTGGAATCGCTCTCGCGAGGACTGGTTGCGCTGTCCGATGTCTTCAAGCGCAGCTGGAAATGGCTGTCCGTGGTCGGTCTGGTTGCCATCCTCGTCATCTGCGTTGGTTACGTGATGTTCGGGACTCTGAAGGTCAATCCGATCGAGTCCAAGTACCAGGTGAAGGTGCAGCTGCACGAATCCGGTGGGCTGCTGCCGAATCAGGAAGTCACGCTGCGCGGAGTACCGATCGGCCGGGTGCAGTCCGTCAATCTCGAGAAGGGCGGCGTGGTCGCGACCGCGGCGATCGACGGCGCGGTGAAACTGCCGGTCAACAGCGAGGTGCGGGTCTCCGGACTATCGCCCGCCGGTGAGCAGTACCTCGACTTCCGCCCAACGACGAACGACGGCCCATTTCTGAAGAACAACAGCGTGGTCGCGTTGGGTCAGGCGACCACTCCGACAACCCTTGCACAGGTGCTGGCCGATTCCGATGGGCTACTGGCACAGCTCGATACCGAGAAGCTGAGCACGATCCGTAAGGAACTCGGGGTCAGCACGCAAGGCCCGGAGAAGCTTGGCGACATCTTCGATGGCGGCACCTTCCTCATCACGACCCTTGATGGTGTCTTGCCGGAGACGGTGACACTGTTGAAGTCGAGCAAGGTGACTTTCTCCACGCTCGTCGACCTCAATTCGGGATTGGACGCGACCGGCCAGCAGCTGGGGAGCACCTTCGGCGGGTTGAAGAAGATGGACGGCGGCTTCCGCACGCTGCTCGGGCGCGCTCCGCAGACGTTGCACAGCGTGGACAATCTCTTCACCGACAACTCCGACACCATGGTGCAGCTGTTGGGCAATCTCGCGACGGTCGCTCAGTTGAACTATGTGCGAGTCCCCGCCCTCAACGCCCTTTTCCCTGGACCCGAGGTGCGTGGGTCGGCGCTGGAGAGCGCGGCGACGATCTTCCATGATGGCGCCATCTGGGCGCTTGCGGACCTGCTGTATCCGCGACCCACATGTGATTACGCGACACCGCGTAAGCCCGTCTCGGATGCCAGCTTCTACGAGCCGGCGTTGTACTCCACGTACTGCGCCAACCCGGACCCGGCGATGCTGGTGCGCGGTGCTCGCAATGCTCCGCGTCCGGCCGACGACGACACCGCGGGCCCGCCGCCCAACGCCGATCTGTCCAAGGTGTCCGATCCGACGCCACGCGGTAAGTGGAGTATTCCCACGCCGTATGGTGGACCCCAGTGGCCTCTGCCGATTCCCGGGGATGCGCCTCTGCCTCCCGATGCACCTGCGCCGCCACCCGGTTTCGGTAATACTCCACCTACCGGACGCTAGGTACGTTCGGACCGGTACCAAGCAACACGCGCAAGGAGCACAACCATGGCAGATGACGTTGCCGGCAAGGATGCCAAGGACCCGGACGAGTCCGCGGTGACCTCGGATACGGAGAAGGTCGAATCCGCGGCGGACAAGGCAACGGAAGCCGCTGCAGAAGAGGTCGCTGACCTCGATGCGGACGCATCTGAGAAGGACTCCAAGGACTCCAAGGACTCCGAAGGTTCTGAGGCCTCGAAGGACTCCGATGACGAGGACATCAGCCTCGAGCCGGATGAAGAGGAAAAGAGTCCGAAGCGGATTCGGGGCCGCCATTGGATCTTGACCGCGGCCGCGGTGGTGGTCATTGCGATTGCCGCCGGGACTGCCATCATCGGGCGGCTCTACGAAGAGCAGCGCATCGAGGAGCGGTCATCTCGTGAGGCATTGGCTGCGGCACAGGAATTCGCCAACGTCATGATCAACGTGGACAGCGCCAAGCTTGATGAGAGCTCCAGCAATACCCTGGACAGGTCTACCGGTGACTTCAAGCAGAAGTACTCCGAGTCCAGCACCACGCTGCGCCAGGTCATGATCGAGAACAAGGCCAAGGCAACGGGTGTTGTGGTCGATTCCGCGGTGAAGTCGGCGACGCCCGACAAGGTCGAGGTGCTGATGTTCATCGATCAGGCGGTGTCCAATGTGGCGGTTCCGGATGCGCGCATGGACCGCAGCCGCGTTCAGATAACTATGGAGAAGATCGACGGACGCTGGCTTGCCAGCGACGTCGAGCTGGCCTAGCCGTTCTTCCGATGAGTATCGGTGGGCTGCTGCTCGTCGCCCTGGGGATAGCCATCGGGATGGTCGGCATCGTGGTGCCGATGGTTCCCGGAACGACGCTGGTGGTGCTCTCCATCGGGGCGTGGGCCCTCGTCGAATCGACCACCAAAGCCTGGGTGGTCCTTGGCATTGTGGTGGCGCTGGCCGTTGCGACCACGGTGGTGAAGTACGTATGGCCCGCTGCGCGCATGCGCGAGGCAGGAGTGCCCACGCTGAGCCTGGTGCTTGGCGGTGTCGTGGCGATCATCGGGTTCTTCGTCGTCCCCGTGGTCGGGTTGGTGATCGGCTTCGTGCTCGGTATCTATCTCGCGGAGTTCTTGCGCCGCAGCAGCCAGAAGCAGGCATGGGGCGCGACCGTCATGGCTGTGAAGGCGGTCGCGACGTCGATCGGCATCGAGATGGTGGGCGCGATGGTGTCGGCAGGCATCTGGCTGGGCGCCGTACTGATCTGAATCGTCGGCTAGGTCAGTGCTGTCCGCAGTGCCGCCAGGCCATCGCCGTCGATCCCGGCAGCGGTGAGCATTGCCTCGGGTGACCCGAAAAGCCTTGTAATTTCGCTGAATCCGGTGTCGAGGTATTCCGCGCGAACACCGAGCACCTCATCGGAGAGCATCGCAGCCATGGTCTGCGCCAGCTCGGGTTCGGCGGCAGCCATCTGTGCGGAGATGTGGGCCCGCATCGCGCCGATCGCCGCATTACTGCGCAGGTAGTCCGCGGCGATATCGGCGTAGTCGACGCCGACCGTGTGCAGCAATATCCCGATGAGAAGTCCCGTACGGTCCTTGCCTGCCGCGCAGTGCACCAAAGCTGTTGCACCGCTGGCGAGTTGATTGGCCACTGCCTTGAGGGCGACGAGGGTGCCGGGGAGTTCGACGAACCGGCGGTACTCGGCCAGCATGAACTCTACTTGGGATGCGGGATCCGGGCCCCGGCCCGAGGTCATACTCGTGATCATCATCTGCCGGTAAGCGATTTCGTGTGGCGCGCGCTCCTCCCCGGCCGCCGGGGTGGCGAAGGGAACCTCGTGTACCCGGATTGCGTCGTCCACCCGATCGGAACCGGTGCGTGCAATCTCGGTGGGGCTGCGCAGGTCATACAGATCGGTGATGCCGAGGGCGCGCAGTGTCTGGGCTCCCGCCGCGGTCAGGCCGCTGAGTTCGGAGGACCGAAACAACACCCCGGGCCTGACGGTGACGGGTGAATCCGCACCGCCCACGTCCCGGAAGTTCCAGATGCCCTCTACGGGGCTGTCTGCGGGGGAGGCGGTCGATTCAGCGTTGAAGATCGTCACACCCCCACGGTAGCGGGCGCCCTTTCGGCGGCGTTCTCGCCCGGTTTGTGGCGGAACAGCAGGAAGAACGCGATCGCGACCACCAACGAGTACCCGGCGAAGCTCAACCAGATACCGTGCCAGTCCTTGCTCTGATCCGGACAGGTGAAGAAGTACTCGATGACGGCTCCACTGATGAGGCTGCCCAGCATGGCGCCGACCCCATTGGTCATCAGCATGAACAGGCCCTGCGCGCTCGCCCGGATCGCGGGGTCGCACTGGTCCTCGACGAACAGCTGACCCGAGACATTGAAGAAGTCGAAGGCCATGCCGTAGACGATGCAGGACAACACGATCATCCACAGCCCGGCGCCGGGATTGCCGTAGGCGAACAGCCCGAAACGCAATGTCCAAGCGATCATGCTCATGAGCATGACCCCTTTGATTCCGAAGTGACGCAAGAAGAATGGGATGGCCAGGATGAACAGCGTCTCGGAGATCTGTGAGATGGACATGATGATGGCTGGATGCTCGACGGTGAAGAGACCCTTGTACTCATCGATGGTGGCGAAGTCGTGCAGGAACGTATCGCCGTAGGCATTGGTGAGCTGCAGGGCACCGCCGAGCAGCATTGCGAAGATGAAGAAGACCGCCATGGTGCGGTGGCGGAACAGGGTGAAGGCGGTGAGGCCAAATCTGTCGGCGAATGTGGCGCTGTGCGTGCGGTCCAGCTTCGGTGGACAGCTTGGCAGCGTGAACGCGTAGAGCCCCAGGAGCAGCGCCGCCGTTCCGGCGACGTAGAACTGGCCGGCCGAGGTTTCCAGCTTCAGCAGGCTCACCGTGTGTAACGCGGCGATGAATCCGACGGTGCCCCACACACGGATCGGGGGGAAGCTGACGACGGTGTCCTTACCGGCATCCTTGAGCGCGTTGAAGGCGACTGTGATGGCCAGGGACAGCGACGGCATGTAACACAGCATGTTGAGCAGCAGAACCCAGAAGAAGACGGTGGGGCTGTTCACCTGGGGGAGGGTGAACAGCGCTGCGGCTCCGCCCAGATGCAAGATCCCGTAGAGCTTTTCGGCGTTCACCCATTTGTCGGCTATCACCCCCATGATCGGCGGTGTCAGGATCGCGGCAATACCCATGGTGGAGAAGACGGCCCCGAAGTGCGCTCCCGACCAGTGCTTCGCGTTGAACCAGTACGCCCCAAGCGTCAACAGCCAGGCTCCCCACACGAAGAACTGCAGGAAGTTCATGACGATGAGGCGGGCAGAGAGGTTCATTGGACACCAATACTGGGGGACATCGGCCCAGTTGGCAGCGTGAACCGCTAAGGAATGTCCCGGCCCCTCACTCACGGTTTGTGCCGTCAGGTAAACATGACCCATGCACAAGGACGTGTCCGCTTCATCCGAAGACCCCGCCGGCGACGTGTCGCTGGACGCCGATGCCATTCCCGCGAGCCTGTTGGAGTACCTCAGCCGCGAGCTGGGGCAGGAGGTCGGCGTTCGCAGACTCTCGGCCGGACATTCGAATCTGACCTACGTGGTCACGGGAAGCTCTGGTGTGCAGTGGATTATGCGGCGGCCGCCGTTCGGACGGCTGCAGGCCGGTGCGCACGATGTGATGCGTGAGTACCGGGTGCTCGACGCGCTCAGCGCGGCGCAGGTGCGGGTTCCGCGCGTGACGCTGGCCAGCACCGATGCGGAGATCTTCGGCGCCCCGTTCTATTTGATGGAGCGTCAGGAAGGCGAAGTGATCAGGGACGTCTCGCCGGAGTGGTTCGTCGGTACGGCGCGGCGGGAGCTGGTGCTCGATCTGGCGGTCGCATTGGCCGAGATCCACAATGCGGACCCGACGCGGTTGGTGGAGGCCAAGTTGGGTCGTGAATCGGGCTATTTGGCACGACAATTGAAGACATGGGATGGGCAATGGGAGTCCATCAAGGAGCTGCCCACCGGCCGTGATCTGGAGGATCACACGGCCATCACCGCATGGCTCACCCAGAACTATCCGGGGGACCGTCCCGCGGCCGTCGTGCACGGCGATTACAAGCTGGACAACGTGCTGGTCGATGCGGCGACGGCGCGGATCACCGCGGTACTGGACTGGGAGATGGCGACCGTCGGCGATCCACTGGCCGACCTGGGATATCTGCTGTACATGACCCCCGAGCCCGGAGGGGAGGTCGCCATGTCGGAGCTCACCGGGTCGGTGACCGCGCAAGAGGGTTGCCCCTCGCACGTCGAGATCGCCGAGGCCTACCGTGAAGCTCGAACTGGCGACCAAAGCTATTGGACACCAGAGGATTTGATCTATTATCAGGTGTTGGGCGGGTGGAAGCTCGCGACCCTGCTGGAGGTGTCCTATCAGCGCCATCTCGCCGGAACCACCGACGACCCCTTCTTCGCTGAGCTGGACGAGGGTGTGCCGAGGCTACTTTCGGTGGCTCGCAGCCTGATTCCGGCTACTGGCTAGCATCAAGAAACAAACTCACCGACCACCTGGAGGAATGTCATGGCCGACGAAGTCCTGATCGAACAGCGTGACCGTGTCCTACTGATCACCATCAACCGTCCGGACGCGCGCAACGCGGTAAACAGGGCCGTCAGCCAGGGGCTCGCCGCAGCGGCGGATCAGCTGGACAGTTCCGATGACCTGTCCGTCGCCATCATCACCGGCGCGGGTGGAAATTTTTGCGCGGGAATGGATCTCAAGGCATTCGTGAGCGGCGAGGCGGTGCTGTCCGAGCGCGGCCTTGGTTTCACCAATGTGCCGCCGCGTAAGCCGATCATCGCCGCGGTGGAGGGATTCGCCCTGGCAGGCGGGACCGAACTCGTGCTGTCCTGTGATCTGGTGGTGGCCGGTCGGAGCGCCAAGTTCGGCATCCCCGAGGTCAAGCGTGGTCTGGTCGCCGGCGCCGGTGGCCTATTGCGTCTGCCGAAGCGAATCCCGTACCAGGTAGCCATGGAGTTGGCGCTCACGGGAGATTCGTTCACCGCGGAGGACGCCGCCAGGTACGGGTTCATCAACCGGCTCGTCGACGATGGGCAGGCACTGGATGCCGCGCTGGAGTTGGCTGCCAAGATCACCGCGAATGGGCCCCTCGCCGTCGCGGCCACCAAGCGCATTGTCATCGAGTCGGCGAGCTGGGCGCCCGAGGAAGCCTTCGCCAAGCAGGGCGAGATCCTCATGCCGATCTTCGTCTCCGAGGATGCCAGGGAGGGTGCGCAGGCCTTCGCCGAGAAGCGTGCACCCGTCTGGAAGGGCAAGTAGCCCTCGCGTCTCGGTCGTCTCGACAAGGATCAGTGGCGCGCCCAGTCAATCGGCGTACTGTAGTTAGTTGTGCGAACTTTTCATGGGTAAAACCCCGTGACCTGCATTTTTAGATGTACGCACACCTGACATGCGCGTTTGATGGGAGACACTGCTGTGGCCAGAACCGAAGGTGACACCTGGGACATCGTGACGAGCGTGGGCGCGACCGCGCTCATCGTCTCTGTCATGCGTGCCGTCGAGGCGCGTAAGACTGAGCCGCTTGCGCGGGACGACTATGCGCAGCACTTTGTGGCCGCGACCAAGACTGAGGCGCCGATCTTTTCCGAGCTCCTGGAAGACCCCACCCTGGCCCAGGAGCCCGACGTGCAGCTGTTCTCGAGTTATCTGGGGGCGCGGACGAAGTACTTCGACGAGTTCTTCCTGGCCGCGGGGAATGCGGGTGTGCGCCAGGCGGTGATCCTGGCGGCGGGGCTCGATGTCCGCGGCTATCGGCTGCCCTGGGCGCCGGGCACCACGGTCTACGAGCTCGACCTTCCGAAGGTGCTCGAGTTCAAGAAGCAGGTTCTCGACGAGCACGGGGTGCGGGCCACGACCACCGTCCACGATCTGCATGTCGACCTACGCGACGATTGGCCCGAGGCGCTCACGGCAGCGGGATTCGACCCCACCCAGCCGACCGCCTGGCTGGCCGAGGGGCTGCTTCCGTTCCTGCCGGGTACCGCGCAGGACCTGCTGTTCCAGCGCATTGTCAAGCTTTCCGCACCCGGAAGCCGGGTTGCCGTAGAGGATTTCGGTGCTCCCGGTACCCAGGCAGATCGGATGTCGAGCGCGATGGAGAACGAAGACGGCGCATTGCGCCGGATCTTCAAGAGCATCGTTGAAGAGGATGCACCCCCATCGAGCCTGTGGTTCGCCGACAAGCGCGAGGATCCGGCGCAATGGCTGACCGGGCACGGCTGGACCGTTGAGGCCACCACGGCGGGTGAACTGTTGAAGCGGTACAACCGGGCTCCGTTGGCCGGCGAGCATGAGCTGACGGATGCCATGGGGCAGAGCCGGTACTTCACCGCCTCTCTGGGCGCATGACCATGGCGCGCGCCGACGGAGACACCTGGGACATCGTCACGAGCGTCGGCTACACCGCGCTGGCGGTCGCGGCCGCCCGCGCACTCGACGCGAAACTGGATCCACCACTGGCCCACGACGAGTACGCCGAGAAGTTCGTTGCCGCCGCCGGCGAATCGCAATTGGCCGAAGCCGTGGCCGCCGGGGATATCGGCGGCCTCGCCGGGGCCAATGCCGGATGGGTCGGCGTGCGGACACGATTCTTCGACAACTTCTTTGCCGACGCGGCCGGCGCGGGAGTGCGGCAAGTAGTCATTCTGGCCGCCGGATTAGATGCCCGCGCATACCGATTGCCCTGGCCCACGGGCACCACCGTCTTCGAGGTGGACCAACCGCGGGTGCTCGAATTCAAAGATCAGGTGCTCGCCGCGGCGCAGGCAGGTCCGGCCGCCGGCCGGGTGCCGGTGGCCGTCGACCTGCGTGATGACTGGCCGAAGGCGTTGGTGGGGGCCAGGTTCGACCCCGAACAACCCACCGCATGGGCTCTGGAAGGACTGTTGCCCTACCTGCCCGGAGCAGCACAGGACGCACTCTTCGAGAAGTTGCATGAGCTATCGGCTCCCGGAAGCAGCATCGCGGCCGAGCTGGGCCCCCGGCCCGGTGAGATCGCACAGTTTGAGCGGGACATGCCGTCGCATGCCGATTCGCCGGGCCAGCCCAAGGTGTCCGAACTCTGGTACGAGGATCCTCGGCGTGATACCAAGTCGTGGCTTGCTGAAAGAGGTTGGACTGTCGCGGAAATCGACCTTGTCGAGGCGGCCGTGGGATACGGACGGCCGTTCGGGGAACTGCCCGGCTCATTCGAAACATTGCTTCGTACCAAGTTTTTCACCGCTACCCGGACCAACTGAGAGGGCGCAATGACAGACGTCGAGGACGAGAACTGGTCGCGCAGCGAGGGCGATTCCTGGGACATCGTGTCCAGCGTGGGATACGCCGCGCTGGGGGTCAGTGCGCAGCGTGCCGTGGAGAGTGAACGGCCGGACGCATTGATCGTCGACCCGTTCGCCAAGCATTTCGTGCTCGCGGCGGGCGAACCGCATTTGATCGATACGATCACCAAACGCGATGTGCCCCGGGCATCCCCGTTCGAGTATCTGCGTGGGATGGGTATGCGCAGCCGGTTCTTCGATGAGTTCTTCCTGGAGGCCGCCGCCTCCGGTATCCGACAAGCCGTCATCCTTGCCGCCGGATTGGACGCGCGGGCACATCGGCTGCCCTGGCCCGCCGGGGTTGCGGTCTACGAGCTGGATCAGCCGGAAGTTTTGGCCTTCAAGGACCGGGTGTATGCCGAGCAGGGCGCCGCGCCGACCAGTGATCGTCGGGCGGTGGCTGTGGACCTGCGTGATGACTGGCCGGGCGCCCTCAAAGAGGCTGGATTTGATCCCAGCCGGCCCACCGCATGGTCGGCCGAAGGACTGCTGCCGTATCTGCCCGCGGTCGCCCAGGAATTGTTGTTCGAGAGGGTTGTCGAACTGTCGGCTCCGGGCAGTCGCGCCGCGATCGAGGGCCCCACGGGAGTGTTGGGTGTGAGTCAATTCGCGAAGGTAGAGCAGAAGTACCGATCCGAGAAGGACACCTTCGGCAAGATCGACATCACCGAGCTGTTCTACGACGAGGAGAAGACGCCGCCCGTCGAGTGGTTCTCCGTGCGAGGTTGGGACACGTTGGGGCTGGACATGTTTGATCTGGCAGAGCGTTACGGCGTGCAGTATCCGGAAATCCCCGAGGACATCAGGGAGCTTGCCGGTTCGATGCATTACCTGACCTGCACACTGCCGGCCTGAAAGGAAACGTAATGACCAACATCGAGGACAAGGACTGGTCGCGCAGCGAGGGCGACTCCTGGGACATCGTGTCGAGCGTGGGGTTCACGGCGCTGGGAGTTGCGGCGGCCCGTGCGATTGAGAACGCGCAGCCCGACCCCCTGGTGCGCGATGAATATGCGCAGCATTTCGTGCGCGCCGCGGGTGAGCCGCATCTGATTGGGCTGCTGGACAATCCGGATGCGCAGGCGCTGAACCCCGCGACCGCATTTCGGCAGATCGGCTTGCGTAGCAGGTTTTTCGACGAGTTCTTTGTAAACGCAGCGAATTCCGGCTGCAAGCAGGCAGTGATTCTCGCCGCCGGGCTGGATGTGCGGGCGCATCGGTTGCCGTGGCCGGAAGGCACCAAGGTCTTCGAGTTGGACCAGCCCAAGGTGCTGGAGTTCAAGGACCGTGTGCTGGCCGAACAGGGCGCCACCCCCACGAGTGACCGCAGGGAGGTGGTCGTGGATCTCCGAGAGGATTGGCCTGCCGCCTTGCTCGCCGCGGGCTTTGACCCTGAGGCTCCGACGGCATGGTCGGCAGAGGGTCTGATCGTCTACCTGCCTTCTGCGGCACAGGATCTGCTGTTCGAGCGGGTTGTCGCGCTATCGGCGCCGGGCAGTCAGGTCGCCGTGGAAGCCACGCGCGGACGGCCCGACATCGCCAAGTGGGGTGAGGTCCAGAAGAAGTATGCCGACGATAGCCATCCCATGTCGAAGGTGGATATCAGTTCGTTGTTCTACGACGAAGAGCGGGCTGACGTCGCGGAGTGGTTCGCCGCGCGCGGGTGGACGGTGCACGGCGCGCATGCCCTGGAACTGGCCGCGGCCTACGGAATCGACATCCCGGATCTGCCGCAGGACGTTGTCGAACTCATCGAACAGGGCAACTACCTCACCGCTGTTCTGCCCGGCTAGCCGGGCTATCCACAAGGGGTGGTTGGGCCACCGGTTCCGGGCTAACATGCGGAAAGGGCATGTCTGGAGGGGGCCCATGAAGATCGACCCGGTCGCGACGGAGAAATGTGCGGCACAACTCGACGCGACGGATACCCATGTCGAGTTCGCCAAGGGAAAGCTGCGTGCCACGGAGGGCAAGGACCTCGGTGACCTGAGCGATGCCATGAACGCTGCGCGGAATCGGGTATCCGGCGCGCTCGGCACGGTTGCCGCTGTGCAAAAAGAGATCTCGCAGAACATCCGGACGTGCACCAAGGCTCTCGTCGAGATGGATCAGCGCAATGCGGGGAATCTCAGCGACACCGGAATCAAGTTTCCGGTGCTCAACTAGGGCCGGTGCGCGATGACGCTGGGTGACACGCAAAAGCAGCTTGAGCAGGTAATCGCCGATCTGAGACAGATCGGCGAGATCACCGTGAGCACGGTCTGGCCGATAGCGCGCAAGGTCGTCAGTGCTGTCCGGAAGGTCATCGCGGTGGCCACCGAGCCACCTCCTCCGGATCCGGCGACCGTGCGCGAGGTGGCCGCTCGTTGGCGGGAAATGGCGCCCGCCATGGGGGAGTGGCATGCCAACGATGTTCAGCAGGCTCAGAACACGATCCCCGACACGGTGTGGGGGCGCACGCCGGGCGATCCGTACGGTGAAACGACCGGGGACAAGGCGCGCACCAGCATCGCGAACTTCAAGACACGATCCACGACGATCGGTCCGGCCGCTACCGGGGTGGCCGGCTCGCTCGACACGTTTGGCGGGTCGATGGAGAAGGCGCGTGAACGGTGGCACAACGCGTTCGCGTCGCTCAAGGACGACGTCGACTGGAGCAACATTCCCAAAGCGCCGTGGGACGCCATCCCGTATGTCCGGAAGCTTGTGGGCGATGTCGTGCACGGTGTCGAAGAACTCGCGGGCGCGTATGGGGACGCCGACAAGGCGGTGAACACGGCGAAGGGCGAACTCGGAAAAGCAGTGGAGGGCATCACGCTGCCCGACCACACTTCCGTCGCGGCGGGCGCGATCGGTTCGGTCAACAATTGGTCGGGCGTCAAGGGTGACCCGGATGGTCATAAGGACGGAACAGGTTTGCGGCCGGGCGTGCAGGAGCGCGCAGATGCCAACCTGGCGGCGATGAGCCCCGAGGATCGCGCCAAGGCGCAGGCGATGCTCGATAACGCGAAGGATGAGGCCCGACGGAACTGGATCATCTCCGCTCTCGCACGGGGAGGCGATATCGCTACGCTGCAACGGTTCTCGGACAAATTGGCGCTCATGGATGATCAACAGGTGCGTGAGCTTGACCCGGTGGAGTACGCGAAGAATCATCCGGGCGTCCTGACGCAACCCGACGGCACCACCTGTGGGTCTTCCTCGCTTGTTGTCGCCAAGATGATCAACGACCCGGTGTATGCGATGAAGATGCTTACGGGATATGACGCGACCGGGTCCGAACCGCCACAGCCTGGACAATCGATCGCTACCGCGGAGGTCACATCCAAGTTCGCAGATGAAGCCAAGAAGATGCACGATTCGACGAACAACGCGATCGTCCCGGGTTGGGGCACGACCTGGCCGGAGTCGTTGGGTACGCCCCCGGGAGGCGCCGCTGACGAGATGGGCAAGCCCGGCGGTCCCGGTGTCCCGGGCAGCGCGTATCGGTTCGAGGTGGCTAATCCGCTGGGCCCGTCCGGGGACTATCAGGCGATCAGTGCGGCCGTCCAGTCCGGGCAGTCTGTTCCGCTGTTCGTCGGCAGCGGAGTGAACGGGCACATTGTCTTGGTGACCGGAATGCAGGGCGATTCATTGGAAATCTACGAGCCCTCTTCAGGGCAGAAGATGACCATCCCGAAGGATGATTTCGTCAACAACCGAATATCGTTCGGTGGCGAAACGCGCTATCGGCCATGGGGTGAGGTGATCCCGAAGTGAGGGTCCTGCGGCTTTCGCCGGTGCTGTTGCTGGTTTTCGTGCTGGCCGCGTCGTGTCCTAAGCATCCCGAAACCTTCGAGCCGAACGCCGCGGATGCGGCGCGATCTGCCCGGCTGGCGGCGGATGCCTGGCTTGCTCCCGCCACGGTGTACCGCGCCTCGTACAACGGGCTGAACAACATCTCGCGTGAGTCGGTGGTCAGGACTGCGTCTTTCACACACGGTGATCCATTGGACGTTGTCACCCGAGAGACACGGAAGGCTCTGCAGAACGGCTGGGTACTGACCTATGCCCACTGTGGGTCCGTGGCGCGGCCCATGTCGTCGGCGAGTGCACCCCAGACCCTGTCGGGTGTTGAAGTGAATCTGGAGAAGTCGCCGGCCGATCCCGAGAATGCCGCCATGGCACAGCTGACGGCCTACCGTGTGGAGCCCGATCCGGACGGACAGGGAACGGTCAACATGGAGATCAACGCTTTTGCCCAGTATCACTCGGATAGGGGTTGGCCGAATCTGCCGGGCATCGCGGTGGACACCACGTGCCTGGTGATACCTGGTGCGCCCAGTGCAGGCTCCAATACGACGTCGGCGTTTCCATCGGGAATCGCCCAAGGCGTCAAGGGTGGCCATCCGCTGAACGAGAAGGGTGAACCTGACGGATCGGCCGGCTGAAGGACGTTGCCTCGAATGCTGACGGTGCCAGACTGGAGTGTGTGAGCCAGAACCCGGAGAACACCAAGTACGTCGAGCCCGGTGAGTTCAAGCGGGACACCAACTACATCAATACGCGGATCACCGCGGACGGCCGTGACGGCTACCCGGTCGAGCCCGGGAGGTACCGGCTCGTCGCCGCACGTGCCTGTCCCTGGGCGAACCGGACGCTCATCGTCCGTCGCCTGCTCGGTTTGGAAGACGTTCTATCTCTCGGGCTTTGCGGCCCCACGCATGACAAGCGCAGCTGGACTTTCGATCTGGATCCGGGCGGTGTCGATCCCGTCCTGGGTATCCACTTCCTGCGCGATGCCTATCTCAAGCGGTATCCGGACTATCCCCGCGGCATCACCGTGCCCGCTGTCGTGGAAGAGGCGTCCGGGGAAGTCGTGACCAACGACTACGCGCAGATGACGCTGGACTTCTCCACCGAATGGGTCGAGCATCACCGGTCGGGCGCGCCACAGCTGTATCCCGAGGCATTGCGCACCGAAATCGACGAGGTGAACCGCCGCGTCTACACAGAGGTCAACAACGGCGTCTACCGTTGCGGTTTCGCCGGAGGCCAGGATGCGTACGACGCCGCCTACGATCGCCTGTTCACCGCGCTCGATTGGCTGTCGGAAAGGCTTGCCGGACAAAGGTATTTGGTGGGCGACACCATTACCGAGGCGGATGTGCGGCTGTTCACCACATTGGTCCGGTTCGATCCGGTGTATCACGGGCACTTCAAGTGCAATCGCGAGAAGCTGACCGAGATGCCGGTGTTGTGGGCGTACTCGCGGGATCTGTATCAAACCCCAGGCTTCGGTGACACCGTCGATTTCGGGCAGATCAAGGAGCACTACTACGTGGTGCACACCGATATCAATCCCACTCAGATTGTCCCGAAGGGGCCGGATCTGAGTGGCTGGCTGACCCCGCATGGACGCGAGATACTGGGTGGCAGACCCTTCGGGAATGGCACCCCGCCGGGGCCGCCGAGAGAGTCGGAACGCGTGCCAGATCACGGTCCTTGCCCTGGTTAACGACCTTTGCAGGATTTACAAAAACGGAAGACTTGTTAACAAGCATGCCTTTCCTTAGTATCCGTCGGCATGCTGCACCACAGGGTGAAGGGCGAGTAGATGACCGATCAACCAGTCACTATCGGAGTTGTCCGAGAGTCGGGTGAGGACGAGCGCCGCGTTGCGCTGGTGCCCAAGGCGATCGCCGGGCTGATTGGCAAGGGTGTGAACGTCGTTATAGAAAGCGGCGCCGGAGAGCGCGCGCTGCTGCCCGACGAGCTGTACACCGAAGCCGGTGCGACGGTGGGTGACGCTTGGTCCGCCGATGTCGTCGTCAAGGTTGCGCCGCCCTCGCCCGCCGAGGTCGCTAGCCTGCGTGAGGGGCAGACCCTCATCGGCTTCCTGGCGCCGCGCAATGCCGACAACAGCATCGGCGCGCTCAAGAGCGCGGGCGTGCAAGCCTTTGCCGTGGAAGCTATTCCCCGCATCTCCCGCGCCCAGGTGATGGACGCGCTGTCGTCGCAGGCCAACGTAGCCGGGTACAAGTCCGTGCTCGTGGCGGCCTCGGAATCGACTCGCTTCTTCCCGATGCTCACCACGGCCGCGGGAACCGTGAAGCCCGCGCTGGTGCTGGTGCTCGGTGTCGGTGTGGCCGGTCTGCAGGCGCTGGCGACGGCCAAGCGGCTCGGCGGGCGCACCACCGGCTACGACGTTCGCCCCGAGGTGGCAGATCAGGTCCGTTCGGTCGGTGCCCAGTGGCTCGATCTCGGCATCGATGCGGCCGGCGAGGGCGGCTACGCCCGCGAGCTCACCGAGGAGGAGCGCCAGAAGCAGCAGCAGGCGCTCGAAGAGGCCATCAAGGGATTCGACGTCGTCATCACCACGGCGCTCGTGCCCGGGCGTCCGGCGCCGCGTCTGGTGACCGCTGCGGCAGTCGAGGGCATGAAGCCCGGTTCTGTCGTCGTGGATCTCGCGGGGGAGACCGGCGGCAACTGTGAACTGACCGAGCCCGGCCAGACCGTCGTCAAGCACGGTGTGACGATCGCTTCGCCCCTCAACCTGCCGGCCACCATGCCCGAGCACGCCAGCGAGCTGTATGCCAAGAACATCACGTCCGTTCTCGAACTCCTCATCAAGGATGGCGCCCTGGCGCCGGACTTCGATGATGAGATCGTCGCGGGCTCCTGCGTTACCCGGGAGGTCTCCTAGACATGTACGGACAGCTACTGGCCAACATCGCGATCCTGGTGCTTGCCGGGTTCGTCGGATTCGCCGTTATCTCCAAGGTGCCCAACACCTTGCACACCCCGTTGATGTCGGGCACCAACGCCATTCACGGCATCGTGGTGCTGGGTGCGCTGATCGTCCTGGGCAACCTGCCCGCCGACGCCAGCTGGGGCACTCGGATCATCGCGTTCGTCGCGTTGATCTTCGGAACCCTGAACGTGATCGGTGGCTTCTTGGTGACCGACCGCATGCTGGGCATGTTCAAGTCGAAGAAGCCTGAGCAGAAAGAGGCGGCCAAGTGAGCACCGAAAGCCTCAACTACCTCGTCGATGTTCTCTACATCGCCGCGTTTGCCCTCTTCATCTACGGTCTGTCCGGCCTGACCGGACCCAAGACCGCAGTGCGCGGCAACTGGATTGCCGCCGTCGGCATGGGCATCGCGGTGCTTGCCACGCTGATCAAGGTGAGCGAGAGTGCCACCACGCTGGACTGGATCCTGATCGGCGCGGGCCTGGGTATCGGTGTCGTACTGGGCATTCCGCCCGCACTGAAGACCAAGATGACCGCCATGCCGCAGCTGGTGGCATTGTTCAACGGTGTCGGTGGTGGCACCGTGGCGCTTATCGCCTGGTCAGAATTCATTGAGACGAAGGGCTTTTCGGAGTTCAAGCCAGATCAGTCGCCGACCGTGGCGCTGGTGGTGGGATCGCTGTTCGCCGCGGTCATCGGTTCGGTGTCGTTCTGGGGCTCGCTGGTGGCCTTCGCCAAACTGCAGGAGTCCATTCCGAAGAATGTCGAGAAGCGGCTTGTTGCTTCCGCCAAGCTTTTCCAGGCTTCCAATATCGTGCTGCTGCTGGCTGCGGTCGGCGCCGCCGTCTACATCGGGCTGCATCCCGGCCTGCCGGTCTGGTGGATCGTCGCGGTACTGGTCTTCGCCGGTGTGATGGGTCTGTTCGTGGTGTTCCCCATCGGTGGCGCCGACATGCCGGTGGTCATCTCACTGCTCAACGCGATGACCGGTTTGTCTGCCGCCGCAGCAGGTTTGGCGCTGAACAACACCGCGATGATTGTCGCGGGCATGATCGTGGGCGCCTCCGGCTCGATCCTGACCAACCTGATGGCCGTTGCGATGAACCGGTCGATTCCGGCCATCGTGTTCGGTTCGTTCGGTGGCGGTGACACCGGAGCCGCCGCTGGTTCGGCCGAGCAGGGCACGGTCAAGGCGACGTCTGCCTCCGACGCAGCGATTCAGATGGCCTACGCCAACCAGGTGATCGTGGTGCCCGGTTACGGCCTGGCCGTCGCGCAGGCCCAGCACACTGTCAAGGAGATGGCGGACCTGCTGGAGAGCAAGGGTGTTGAGGTCAAGTACGCCATTCACCCGGTTGCCGGTCGCATGCCCGGACACATGAACGTGCTGCTCGCCGAGGCCGACGTCGAGTACGACGCCATGAAGGAAATGGACGACATCAACGGCGAGTTCAACCGGACCGATGTCACCATCGTGATTGGCGCCAACGATGTCACCAACCCGGCGGCTCGCAATGACCCGTCCAGCCCGATTCACGGCATGCCGATCCTGAATGTCGATGAGTCGCGCTCGGTGATCGTGCTGAAGCGTTCGATGAGCTCGGGCTACGCGGGTATCGAGAACCCGCTGTTCTTCCAGCCGCAGACCTCGATGTTGTTCGGGGACGCCAAGAAGTCGGTGTCCGCAGTCATCGAGGAGCTTAAGGCGCTGTAGCCCAACCTCTTTGCCATCGAGTGGGAATCTCACGCGGAAATCCAGCCGGAAATCCTCGTGAGGTTCCCATTCGGCGTATGAAGGGGTTTATGCGTTGGCCGTTGGTCGCAGTTGTCCTGGGGTGGGCCGTGTTGGCTCCGGTGGCCGCGGCGGACCCGCATGACTGTGCTTCGGTCGATCGGGCGTGGGTGCAGATTAGGGGACTTTCGCAGGAGAACGGGGTGGCGGTGCGTCAGACCGCTGTCGCGCGAAATCGGGCGATCGCGGTGCTGCTGCGGACGGCCGCGCGGGACACGGCCGACCGCACGGTGCAAGGGCGGGCCCTGGACGCCGCGGCGGCCGCGGAGCACTACGCCGAGGTGATGGCCGTCGCGACCTCGGTGGACGGTGTGCTCGCGCCGCCGGGCGAGGAGATGGCCGGCGCGGTCAACGCCATGGCGGCATTGGAACAGGTGTGCCCGGTGCGTTAAGCGGGCTCGGTGTCCTCGATGCGCCGCCAGGTGACCAGCGCGGCCGCCAACGCCGCTAAACCGGCGAGCCAGTACAACGTGTGCGGGAGTGTCGAGATGGCAACTGAGGCAACGGCGATCGCCGGTAGCCCGATGTTCAGGATGGTGTCGCGGCGTTGCAGGAGCAGCACCAGCCATGCCAACACCAGGTAGATGGCGAATGGGACCGTGATCGTGAAGGCGGCAACGGTCGAACTCAGGTGGCTCTTGCCGAGTCCCTCGTCGACGGCGATCTCGAACCCCGCTGAGATTGCCGCGACGGCGGCGAAGATGAAGTAGTGGCTGTAGCCCCACAGCAGGGTTGAGCGCAGTGACGCGTCCTTGCACTCTTGTTCCTGGTCGAAGTAGATCCACCACACCGCGGCGACGATGATCAAGGCCGACACAGCGATACCGATCATGGTGCCGGTGTGGTCGGCTTCCTCGGCGCCGCCGATGATCGAGTTCGCGGAGGCCAGGATGGATTCGCCGAGCACGATGAGGGTGAACAGGCCGTAGCGTTCGGCAATGTGCTGGGGATGCCATGACGTGGTGGTGGCGCGTTCGGCGAACACGGGCACCGACAGGTCGGCCAGCGCGATCACCACGAACAGCGGTATGCGCAGATGTTCCGGTGCGAAGAGCCCCCAGCAGACCCATGCCGCCTGGACGACTGCGATACCCGAGACGTAGCGCAGGCAGGTGGCGCGCATGCTCGGGTCGCTGATGGCCGCACGCACCCATTGGCTGCCCGCGGCGATGCGCATGAGTACATAGCCGCCGATGGCGATACCGAAGTCGGCCCCGGTCATCGCTCGCTCGACACCGGCCGCGACGGTGAGCGCCCCGGCCATCTGAACGAACACGGTCAACCGATACAGCCAGTCGTCTGTGTCGAAGGCGCTGGCGAACCAGGTGAAGTTCATCCACGCCCACCAGATGGCGAAGAAGCCGATCGCGTACCCGACGAGTCCCTCGGCGAAATGGCCCTCGGCCCAGAAGTGGTGAAGGGTTCCGGAGGCGCGCGAGACCGCGACCACGAAGACGAGGTCGAAAAGCAGTTCTAGCGGGGTGGACGCGCGGTGCGGTTGCGCGGGATCGCGTGCCACCATGGCCCGCAGGCCACTGGTCATGTGGTTACCTATTCAGGGTCGGTGGAGCGCCGGACGGGGGCAGCTTAACGGGCTTCTGGCGTCGGGGCCGGCGAACATAACGCCCGAATAATCCAACCAGTTGATCGGGATTTCGTCCGTGCGTGGAAGGCCTGCGCATATAGTGAGGCACCATGCAACCGGTCCCCGCTGCCTCGAAGGCAGGCAATTCCTCGCAGCGCCGCGCCGGCCGCCGCGAGGAACTGGTGGCGGTGGCTTCCAAATTGTTCGCGGCGCGGGGCTATCACGGCACCAGGATGGACGACATCGCTGATGTCGCGGGCCTGAACAAGGCGACGGTTTATCACTACTTCGCCTCCAAGGCACTCATCTTGTATGAGATCTACTTCAAGGCTGCCGAGGAGACGCTGGCCTGCCTGCAGGACGACCCGAGATGGTCGGCGCGTGAATCGCTGTACCAATGCACGAGCCGCATGCTCGCGCTCATTTTCTCGAATCGCGAGCAGGGGGCGGTGTACTTCCAGGAGAACCCGTTCCTGTCGGAATGGCTCTCCCCGGAGCAGGTCGCCGAGATCCGCAAGCGCGAGGACATGGTGCAGGAGCGGGTTCAGAACATCATCGAGCGGGGTATCGCCAGCTCTGAGTTCGTCGAGTGCGACTCGCACGTCATGGCGCTCGGTTACATCGGAATGGTTCTCGGCTCTTACCGCTGGCTCAACCCGAGTGGCCGCCGCAGCGCGCAGGAGATCGCCGTGGAGTTCAGCACCACTCTGTTGCGTGGGTTGATTCGCGATGAGGAAACGCGGATCAGCGATCCGCTGGGCGTCGCGACGGCGACGTCTGCTGACGGCACCCCATAGTGGCGGAGCTGTAGTGGCCGCTGATTCCACCCTGACCTTGGATCTGCCCAACGTCAGATTGCAGGCATTGTGCTGGGGACCGCAGGACGGTCCGCTGGCGATCTGCGGACACGGCTTCCCCGATTCCGCTCACACGTGGCGCCTGCTGGGGCCGAAGCTGGCCGCCGACGGGTGGCGTGTGGTGGCGCCGTTCACTCGCGGTTACTCGCCCAGTGAGATACCGGCCGACGCCGAGTACGGGCTGGGTGCCCTGATGCAGGACGTCCTGGATATCCACACGCTGCTGGGCGGTGACGAGCGCGCCGTGTACATCGGCCACGACTGGGGCGCATTGGTGGGCAACGCCCTCGCTCGCAGCCGTCTGTCGCCGTTCGCCCGCATTGTCACCATGGCGGTGCCCCCGTTTGAGGTCCTCGGGTCGAGTTTCGCGTCGATCGGACCGCTCGGCTGGCCCGTTGTGCTCGGGCGCCAGCTGTTGATGAGCTGGTACACGGTATTCCATCAGATTCCGGTGTTGCCGGAGTTGTTGCTGCCCTGGCTTCTTCGCCTGTATTGGCGACGATGGTCGCCGGGATATGACGCACGTGCGGACCTGCTGTACACCGGTGAGGCGATGCTTCAGAAGGGGAATCGCCGCGCCGTCATCGGCTACTACCGCGCAAACATTCGGCGGGCCCTGGTTCCTTCGCGGAAGTACTGGAATACCCAGCGATCTCTGCTGGACGATGCGAGCACCCCGCTGCTCTATCTGCATGGCCGGAACGACGGGTGCATGACGCGGCGGCTGGTAGAGTCTGCGCGCCCGGATCTGCCCGATCGCAGCGTTGAAATCATCAATGGCGGTGGACATTTCGTGCATCTGGAATGCCCGGACGTGGTGCACGAGCTCGTGCGTGAGTTCCTGCGCCCGCCAACTACGAAGGTAGAGTGAACCAATGCCAGTCGTCAGTCAGACCGTCGAGGTGGCCGCCCCGCCGCAGGTGATCGTCTCCATCGTCACCAACTACGAGGCCTACCCCGAGTGGAACAAGGAGATCTCCAGCGTCGAGATTCTGGATCGGCTCCCGGACGGCCGTCCCCGCATCGTGCGCTTGAGGGTGGAGATGACGGGCATGGCCTCGACGAATGTCGCGGAGATCGCGTACCTCAATGCCGCGCAGGTGGCGACGCGTCTGCTCGAGAGTGACATCTTCGAGAAGCAGGAACAGACGTTCTCGATCGTCCCGATGGGGCCCACGTGTCTGCTCACCGTCGACATGGATGTCGAGACCAAGCTCCCGATCCCGAAGCCGATGGTGAAGAAGCTCGCCAACCAGGTCCTCGAACATCTCGCCGAGGGATTGAAGGGCCGCGCCGAACAGATCGCGTCGGGTGCCATCGCGCCACCGGCGCCACCGCAGGCAGCTCCACTACCCCCCGGGCCACATCCCGGCGTGGTCTAAATACTCGGTCAGTCGGCGTGCTCCGTCGACGAATTGAACCTCGGTCTGGGTAATCACCTCGGCGAGGTCGCCCACACGCAATGCCGCGATGAGCTTGTCGTGCGCCTCCACCGCGTGCTGGGCCCACGCGTCGGCCGAGGCGAACATCATGTGCGGTGTGTACCGGGTGGCCTGCAGTAGAAACCAGGCCAGCTTGGGGCGGTCGGCCACATGGTTGAGAAATCGGTGGAACTCGAACTCCGCGACCGAGATCAATTCGGGTGAAGCGGCATGGCGCAGTGTGTCGTTGAGATCTGCCAGGGTGTCGATCTGCTCCGGGGTTATGCGTTCGGCTGCGGTCTTGGCCAGTTCGACGGCAAGGTGCGCCTGCAGCGCGAAAATGTCTTCGATATCGGCCCGGCTCAACGCGGCGGCCATGTATCCGCGGTGAGGGACGGCCTCGACCAGACCCTCGCCACGCAAGGTCAGTAGCGCCTCGCGTACGGGTGTGACGCTGACGCCCAGCTGGGCGGCAGTCTCATCCATCCGGATGTACTCACCGGGACGCAGTTCACCTGTCATGATCGCTGCGCGGAGCCGGCCGGCAACCTCCTCGGACAGCTGCGGCCTGCGAATTTCACGGGTTTGTGCCCGGGGAGCATTCATCCGATCTGCCTGCCATTTCCATGTGTGGTGACGCCCTTGCATCTAAAGTCATATCAAATATATTTGAGTCGACCCGACGAAGCGACAACCCAGGAGGCAGTGACTTGAGTCCCCATGAATCTGTCGGCGCACCCGATGTGGCCGTCGAGGACGGCGTCATGCGGATCACGTTCACCAGACCAGATCGGATGAATGCGCTCAACGCGCCCGCTACCGCCGGATTGATCGAAGCGCTGGACTCGGTTTCCGGGCGAGATGACGTGAGAGTCGTCGTCATCAGTGGAGGTGCACCCGGGAGCGCGTTCACGGCGGGTGCCGATGTCGCCGAGTTGGCCGCGGGGGCCGGAGACCTGACCCCGCTGCAAGCCGCCGAGCTGACGATGGACAACGCCGAGCGGTTGGTGCGCGCGGTCCTGAACTGTCCGGTGCCCACCATCGCCGAAGTCACGGGCGCGGCCGCGGGGATCGGTGCATCGGTGGGCCTGGCCTGTGATCTGGTCTATGCCGCGGATTCGGCCTTTTTTCTGCTGGCGTTCGCGAACATCGGGCTCATGCCCGATGGAGGATCGAGCGCATTGGTGTCGGCCTCGATCGGTCGTGTGAAGGCCAATGCGATGGCGCTGCTGGCCCAGCCCCTCAACGCTGCCGACGCCTGTGCGGCCGGGTTGGTCAACGAAGTGCTGCCCGGGGATCAGCTGCGCGAGCGCGTCGATAAGTCGGCGCGCAGGCTCGCCCATGGTTCCCGCCGTGCATTGCAGCTCACCAAGGAAGCCATGAACTCGGTGTCGCTCAAGCTGTTCGATGAGGCCATCGCCCGTGAGCGCGAGGGGCAGATCGAACTGTTGATTTCACCCGATGCCCAAGAGGGCTTCGCCGCATTCCTCGAGGGCCGACGCCCCAATTTCAGTTAGTAGGAGAGAGTCTGTGACCGACACAATCGATGCGACCGCGACGTCCGCGGGCCTTGACCAGCCGTACCGCGCGCGACGGCAGAACTGGTGTAACCAGCTGGCCCGGCACGCGCTCATGCAACCCAACGCCACGGCGATCCGGTATCTCGGGCGCAGCATCTCTTGGGGAGAGCTGAACCAGCGTGTGCAATCCCTGGCCGATGCGCTGTCCCGCCGGGGTGTCGGTTGTGGGGATCGTGTGCTCATCCTGATGCTCAACCGCCCCGAGTACGTCGAATCATGGCTCGCCATCAACGAACTCGGGGCCATCGCCATTCCGGTGAACTTCCGCATGACGCCGCCCGAAGTGGCGTTCCTGGTCGAGAACAGCGGGGCCACGGTAGCGATCACCGAGACGGTGCTGGCTCCGGTGGTGGCCGCGGTACGCCAGCAGGTGCCCGCGCTGGAGACGGTCATCATTGCGGGTTCGGAGTCCGAAGACGGCGCTCTCGGATACGAAGAGGTCATCGCCGAAGTCGGTGACCCGCATACCGAGGTGGATCTACCCGGCGATACCCCCGCGCTCATCATGTACACCTCCGGGACTACGGGTCGGCCCAAGGGTGCGGTGCTGACGCACCTCAACCTGTCCGGGCAGGCCATGAGCTATCTGCTGAGTACCACTGTCGATCTGAACGCCGATGTGGGATTCATCGGTGTTCCCATGTTCCACATCGCCGGCGTGGGCAACATGATCACCGGTCTGCTACTGGGCTTGCCCACGGTTATCCACCCTCTGGGCGCCTTTGATCCCGGTGCGCTGCTGGATGTTCTGGAGTCCGAGGGAGTCACCGGGATCTTCCTGGTCCCGGCCCAGTGGCAAGCCGTCTGTGCGGCTCAGCAAGCAAACCCGCGCAAGGTCAAACTGAAGACACTTTCCTGGGGCGCCGCCCCCGCCAGTGACGTGTTGCTGCGGACGATGTCTGAGACGTTTCCCGACGCCAAGATCCTGGCCGCGTTCGGGCAGACCGAGATGTCGCCGGTCACCTGCATGCTGATGGGAGAGGACGCGATCCGGAAGATGGGTTCCGTCGGCCGGGTGATTCCGACGGTGTCTGCGCGTGTCGTCGACGACAACATGAACGATGTGCCGGTCGGTGAGGTCGGGGAGATTGTCTACCGGGCGCCGACGCTGATGCAGGGCTATTGGAACAACCCCGAAGCCACCTCCGAAGCGTTCACGGGTGGGTGGTTTCACTCCGGTGACCTGGTCCGCCAGGACGCGGACGGCTTCGTCTGGGTAGTGGACCGCAAGAAGGACATGATCATCTCCGGTGGCGAGAACATCTATTGCGCCGAGGTGGAGAACGCGCTCGCCGAGCATGAGCAGATCACCGAGGTGGCGGTGATCGGCAGGCCACATGAGAAGTGGGGCGAGGTGCCGGTAGCGGTGGCGGCCATCCACGGTGACGGACTGACCATCGGTGATCTCGATGGGTTCCTGACCGAGCGGCTGGCGCGGTACAAGCACCCCAAGGATCTCGTGGTGGTCGAGGCGTTACCGCGTAATCCCTCGGGCAAGGTCCTCAAAAACGAACTGCGCAAGCAGTTCGGGGGAGCCTGACAGCAAATATGAATCTGGATTCAGAAAAGTTTGGTAAAGCGTAATACGTAGAACTGTACGTCATGTACATTCCTGTAATCGCCGTCACATCGGAGGGGTTGGCGTGACCGAACCTGTAGGGACTACAGGCCGCGTTGGCTGACGAAAGGGACCTGTGATGCTCCGGATCCTGTGGTGGCGCCATACGGATGCGCGCGTTGCGGGAGGAGGTCTGCGTGCCGAACTCCTTTGAAACCGACGGACGCGGTCCGTCGGACCGCCAGCTCCTGTGGTGTGGTGTGGCGATTGCCCTCGTGGCCGCCCTGGTCGGCACCGCGCTGGTCATCAAGTCGACCGGCCGTTTCAACAATTATGTGCGTGTGGTGGCAGAACTCACGAATGTGGGCGACGGTCTTCCCGCGAAATCGGATGTCAAATTCCAGGGCGTGCTCGTCGGCTCGGTCAACGATCTGACGCCCTCGCAGCGAGGTAGGCCCAATGTCGTCCACATCGATCTGAAACCGGATCTGGCGCACACGATCCCGCGTTCGGTCACCGCCAGGGTGGTCCCCAGTAACGTGTTCGCGGTCTCCTCCGTGGAACTCGTCGACCACGGCCCCGGTGCGGCGATCACCAGTGGCACCGTCATTGCCGAGGAGACCGAGCTGCCGACGGTGCTGTTCCAGACGACCATCAGCAAGCTGCGCGACATCCTCCTTGCCAACGGGCGCGGTCGCGATGACGATTCCGTGGGTATTTTCGCCGTCATCGCCGCGGCAACAGAGGGTCGGCGCGCGACTCTTCTGAATGCGGCCGGGCAACTGACCCGGATCATCGACGAACTCAACGGGATCGTCGCGACGGATACCGGCCCGTCGACCCTTTCCGCCCTCCTCAATGCGACCAAGGGGTTGCAGACCACAGCTCCTGAGCTCGTCGATGCGCTGCACCAAGCGGTCAAGCCCATGCAGACATTGGCCGAGAAGCGTGACCAGCTACAAACGCTTCTCAACGCCGGGCTGCACACCACCGGTACCGTCCGGCAGTCGTTGGATAACCAGACCGACCGGATGATCGACATCACGACCAAGCTGACTCCGGTCGTCGGCGTGCTTGCCCAGAACTCCGTGCAGTTCCTTCCGATCGCTACTCGGCTGAAGGTGTTCTCGGACAAGTTCTTCAGCGACGTGTGGGATTCCGAGAAGGACACGGTGAACATCCGTGCGGTCCTGTCGTTCACACCGTCGACGATGTATACCCGCGCCGACTGCCCGCAGTACGGGGAGCTGAAGGGGCCGAGCTGTTTCACAGCGCCAGAGCTGGTGGTACGGCCGGATCTCCCCGAGGTGCTGCTGCCCCAGAACTTCAAGCCGCCGCCCGATCTTGCGCCGCCTCCGGGAACGACAGTCGGCCCAGACGGGAATTTGATCGTCACGGGGCTACCGCTGCACAATCCGAACCCCAACCTGACGGACCCCAATCCGCCGCTGCCCTGGTGGCAACCCAACCCGTCGCCGCGTGTCCCCGGCACCGCGGACCCCGGAGACGCAGAACCCCCGCCCCAGTCTGCGGGTACCGCCCCTGCTTCGTTCGGTGGGGATGTCGGCCCCGTCGGTAGTACCAGTGAACGCGAACAACTGGGCATGATCACCGGAGGTACGGCGACCTCTGCTACCCAGCTGCTACTCGGGCCGGTTGCACGTGGTACCAAACCCGTTGTTGCCCAGCAGGTCCAGTCCGGAGGTCGGCGATGAAATTTCGCGGGCCATTGATCGGGCTCTCGGTGTTCATGGTGATCGCGTTGGCGATGACGTGGCTGGTGTACGCCACCCTGCGCCGCGAGGTCGCGGGGTCGACCTACAACTACGCCGCGATGTTCACCGATGTCACCGGGTTGCGTGATGGGGATGACGTGCGGGTCGCGGGTGTGCGCGTCGGCCGTGTCGAATCGGTGGCGATCGACGGTGATCTGGCCAAGGTGGAATTCCAGGTACAAACCGAGCAACCCCTGTACGGCAACACCATTGCGTCGATCACCTATCAGAACATCGTGGGACAGCGTTACCTCGGTTTGTCCCTGGGTAAGACCGGCGGCACCGATCGGCTCAAGCCGGGGAGTGTGATTCCGGTGGAGCAGACAGAGCCTTCCTTCGACATCGGCATGCTGCTGCACGGCTTTGAGCCGCTCTTCAGCGTGCTCGATCCCACGGAGGTCGACAACCTCACCGACGGCGTCGTCAAGTCTCTACAAGGGGATACCGGCTCGATCGTCGGCCTGGTTGACCAAACATCACAACTGACCGAGACGTTCGCGGGCCGGGATCAGGTTCTCGATGACGTAATCACCAATCTCAATGGTCTGACGAAAACACTTGCCGGCCAGAATAAGAACCTGGATACCGTGCTGGCACACACGCGCGAGATGGTGGCGATTCTGGACAACCGGCGCGCGGCATTGGTGGACTCGGTTGGTTCGACCGGCTTCGCGGTGCGGCGCTTATCGAAGATCACGGATACCGTGTACCCGCAGTTGAACGAAATCCTGCATCGAGAACCGGGATTCGTCAGTCACTTGAACAATATCGAACCGCAGCTCGCCTTCACCGGCGCCAATCTGCCGTTGCTTCTCAAGGGTCTTGTCAGAACCACCCAAGAGGGTGCCTTCATCAACGGCTACGTCTGCGATCTCAACATCACCGGATTCTTCCCCGGCCTCAATGACGTCGTTCCGATCATCGTGAACGCCGCCACACCAGGCAACAAGGCCAAATACACCCCGAAGTGCAGGAACCTTGCAGATGGATAAACCCAGTGTATGGCAGCGTATTTCGCGACGCCCCGTCGAGACGTACAACAAGACGTGGTTGGGCGCTATCGCGCTCGCGGTGATCGGCTCCCTGGTGGGGGCGATGCTGCTGGTGAAGGCGATCGGTATCGGCTACACCCACTACACCGCGGAGTTCTTGCAAGCGGCGTCGCTGCAACCGGGTGCCAATGTGTCGTACGCGGGGGTGCCGGTGGGCAACGTCACCAGCGTCGAACTGGTCGACGACCGCATCGAGGTCGGCATGCGGGTGCGCAACGACATCACGTTGCGCAAGGATGCCAAGGCGTCAATCAAGATCACTACGATTCTGGGAAATCAGTACGTAGAACTGCGCAACGGCGGCGACGGGAAGTTGGCCAACCGTCGTATTGATCTGGCACACACCGACGTTCCGTACGATCTACAGGCCACCTTGCAGGACGCAACCTCTACCTTCGAGCAGGTCGACGCGGACAAGATCGCGGAATCGATGGCAATACTCGGTAAGCAGCTCGAGGGCTTGCCTGCGGTGCTGCCCAAGGCGATGGAGAACATTCAGACGCTGTCGTCGGTGATATCGCATCGCCGCGACCAGCTCGGAACACTGTTGGCAAGCACCGAGATGGTGACGGGCACGCTGTATCGGCAGCAGGGCGATATCGGGAAACTGATCGTGCAGGGCCGTGATCTGCTCGGTGAATTCGTATCGCGGCGAGCGAGTTTCCACTCCATGATGCAGGCGGTGACCGAGCTGGTAAACGTCCTGAGCAAGATCGTGGTCAAGGACAGGCGCGCGGTCGACGCACTCATCGCCGATGTGAGGACATTCAGTAATTTGGTCGGCGGCCACGACGACTTGTTCCGGAGCCTTCTCCAGGTAACCGCGGTCGCAGCGCGAAATGTCACGAACCTGACGGGCTATGGCAACGCACTCGAGCTGAACGCACCCGGCGGCCTGGCCGTGGATTCGTGGATGTGCGCGATCAGCGGACGAGCCAAGCAGTTCAACATGATCGAGTACTTCAAGGACTGCCAATGAGCACACCGATAAGCACACGGACACAGCGGCTCATCTGGGTCGCGGGGGCGCTGGCGGTAGTGGTCGCGGTGGTGGTGGCTGCGGTGGGATGGACCTACCTGCGCGAGCGGAGCAATCGCCTCACCATCACGGCGCAATTCGAATCGGTCTCGGGCCTGTACCCCGACAACAAGGTGTCCGTACTCGGCATGCCGATCGGCAAGGTCACGAAGATCACCTCGCGTGGCACCTATATGGAGGTCGAGTTCACGGTCGATTCGAAGGTCAAGGTTCCGGCAGATGCCAAGGCCGTCACGGTGTCCACCTCGATTCTCACCGACCGCCACATCGAACTGACACCCGTGTATCGCGGCGGGCCCACGCTCAAGAACGGGGACGTCATCGGCTTGGACCGCACCAAGACGCCCGTGGAGTTCGACAGGGTGCTGGCCATGGTCGACAGGCTCTCCAAGGCGATGAAGGGTGACGGTAAGGGCGCTGGGCCTTTGGCTGACGTCGTCAACAACAGCGCCAACGCTCTGTCCGGGAATGGCGAGTTGATGCGGGCATCTCTGGACGAGTTGTCCAAGGCGCTCCGCTTGAGTGCCGACGGCGGCGCGATGACTCGCGATCAGCTGACCAAGATCATTACCCGCCTCAGTTCCCTTTTCGAGGCTGCGGCCCGCAACGACCAGAACATCCGCGAGTTCTCGTCCACGGTCCGGCAGCTGTCGCAGGTGCTCGACGACGAGCAGTTGGGGTCGGGTAACACCGGAAAGCAGTTGAACAACATTCTGCTGCAAGCGGGTTCATTGCTCGAGCAGAACCGCGATGCCATCAAGCAGTCGGTGGGCAACTCGAACCAAATCGCCCAGGCGGTGTACGACAACCGGCGTGAGTTGTCGGAAGGATTCGACCTGCTCCCACTGATGGCGGACAACGTCTACAACGTGGTCGACCCGGTCAATAACGTGGTGCGCGCGCATGTGCCCGTGGACAGGCTTCTGTTCGACACTCAGGCGGCCAAGGAAATCTGCAACCTTTTGGGGCTGCGCCAATTGGGTTGCAGCACCGGCACCCTGCAGGACTATGGGCCTGACTTCGGATTGACCTACGTTCTCGATGGTCTTGCGGCGATGGGACAGAAATGATCGGGTTACGAAGATTGGCGGGGCCCGTCGTGGCAGTCGCTGTACTGCTGACGAGCGGATGCAGCACCAACGGTCTTGCCAGCCTGCCACTTCCGGCGCCAGGCATGTCGGGTGGCTCCTACGGTTTGAAGGCGATCTTCACCAATATCTTGAACCTGCCGTCGCGCGCCAAGGTGAAGCTGGGCGGTGCCGACATCGGTGAGGTCGACTCGATGAGCACCACCAACTACACAGCAGTGGTCACGATGCGAATCCGTTCGGACGTGGAGATTCCCAAGGGAACCACGGTGGAGTTACGCACCGCGACGCCGCTGGGCGACGTGTTCGTCGCGCTGAAGCCGCCGCGACCCGCCGACCCCAATGCTCCGCTGTTGCGTGACGGAGACACCTTTGGTCTCGAATCGACCACGGCCGCGGCAACAGTGGAGGCGGTGCTGAGTTCTGCGGCGATCATCGTCAACGGCGGTGCGGTGCGCAATCTCACCGGAACCGTCAACGGACTCGGTCGTGCCACCGGTCCCAACGGCGCCGCGTTCGGAGATTTGATCGGCAAGTCGAATCGGCTCCTCGGCACACTCAATGCTCGTTCTAGCCAACTAGATTCCGCTCTGCGGGATACCGCTGAGCTTGCCGCCGAGCTGGACACCCGGCATCAGACCATCGCTGAGCTGTTGACGGCGGCGGCGCCTGCCACGGATGCGTTGTCGGTGAACGCGACGCACATCGCCGATCTGGCCGATCAGGTCGGCGCGGTGACCAAGCAGCTCTCCAAGTTCCCGTCCATTGCAGGCACCGACACGAGCGGCCGGAGTGTCATTGCGGATTTCAATACCCTGTCGCGTTCGTTCAACGACATCGCGGTCAGTCCCGACACCAGCCTTGCCGCGCTCAACAGGCTCATGCCACCGATCGTCAAGATCATGGCGGGCTCGGCCTTCGCCACCCGGGTATCGATAGACAAGATCGCGCTGGGGTCCATTCCGGACATCGGTTACAAGGGTGACCCCGGGTTGCACGGGCCGAAACGTTATGACTGGGCCAAACTCGTCGGCTCCTTCAAATACACCCTGTGGCGCCTCCAGGAGCGCGTGGTGGGGCAGGGGCCGGACGTCCCGACGGTTCCCTTACGCCCCAGTCCCACCGAGCCCGGTGTCATCGAGCCCGTACCGGGCGCCGTTGCCGTGACGCAGGAGCCGCCACGATGATCAGGTCAGTGGCCAACACGGTAGTGGACGCCGTGAAGATGGGGCATCGCAACCGCTTCTGGCTCTCAGGGTTCGCGCTGCTGGCCACCTTGGTGGTGGCGTGCGCTTATCTGGCGGTGGGCGCATTGCGCGCCCGGGCATTCGCATCGACCTATCAGGTATCGATCGAGCTGCCCGAGTCCGGAGGGCTGATCCCCAACCAAGATGTGGCGTTGCGCGGTATGCGGATTGGCCGAGTGGACTCGGTGACTCCCTCCCCGCGCGGACCGGTTGCGGTGATTCATATCGAATCGGATGTGAAGATTCCGGTGGGCAGTCCCGTGCGAGTATCCGGCCTCTCTCCGGCAGGCGAGCAGTATGTGGACTTCGCGCCGGTGACGACAACCGGTCCTTATCTGGGCAATGGCAGTGTGATCACGCGCGGTCAGGCGACGGTTCCGGTATCGCTTTCGAAGCTGCTTGCCGACGCCGATGGTGCTCTCGCTCAGGCGGATACAAAGAAGCTGGAGATCATCAAGAAGGAACTCCACCTCTCACGCGAGGCGCCCCGCAAGATGACGGACATCATCGACGGCGGCGTATTCCTCTTGTCCACATTGGATTCCGTACTTCCTGAGACAGTCAGCGTCCTCAAGAAGAGCCGAGTGACGTTGTCCACGCTCGCGGAGATGAACAACGGTCTGGCCGGCGCCACTCCGGGTTTGAATCGGTCGTTGAACGGGGTGGCCCGGATGGACGGCGGTTTCCGCACGCTGATCGACAGGGTTCCCGGGCCACTGGCCACCACCGATGCTGTTTTCGCCGACAACTCAGACACCATGGCGCAGCTGCTGGGGAACCTCACGACGGTGGCACAGCTTTCGTACGTGCGCGTCCCGGCGCTCAATGCGCTGTTCCCCACATATCGCGGATCGGTGATCGAGGCGCTCAGTAACACCTTCTACGATCACGGAGTTTGGGCCGTCGGGGACATCTATCCCCGCTACACCTGCGACTACGGGACTCCTCGCCCGCCGGTATCGGCCGCCGACTATCCGGAGCCGTTCCTGTACGCGGGCTATTGCCGCGATACCGATCCTGCGGTTCTGATCCGTGGCGCCAAGAACGCTCCGCGGCCGGCCGGCGATGATACCGCCGGGCCGCCGGTGGGTGCCGACCTCGGCAAGCGGGCGGATCCAACTCCTAAGGGCCGCTTCACCATTCCCACGCCGTATGGAGGGCCGACGCTCCCCATCGAACCGCCGCAGTAACCGGTCTAGCTGAATCCCAGCCAGCTGGGCAGCGCCCGGCCGACGCCGCCCGCGGCATCGCACAAGGTGTAGGTGGTATCGCAATTGCCTTTGGGTGAACCATATCCGGCCCACATGCCACCGGCATCGCGACGCAGCACGATGGCCGATGAGCCGCCGCCGTCGAGTGCGATGGCCTTGTCGACACCCAGTCCGCGGTAGAGGTCCTGGAGGTTGTCAGGGGTGTAACTGCCGCCTTGGAAGACCATCAGTTCGTCGGTCGCGGATTTGTAGCCGAGTGCGGTGCGGGCGGCGGCCGGGCCCGGGTCGTTCAGCTGTTCGGTGAATCCCGGAAGCAAGAGCTTCAAGCCGCTTACCGCGACGAACTGAACTCCCTTGTCCATCAGACCTTCTAGAGGTGCGGTGGCATACCCATAGTCCTTCGGTCCTGCGGAGGCGATGACCTCGGGCGCCGAACCCGGAGAAAAGACCATGGTGGCCAGCGCCGTCCAGATCTCGTCACCGCCGGAGAGTGCCTGTTTCCCCGCGTACACCCGCGTTCCGGTGACCTGCTTGTTGTAGTTGGCGCTGCCGTTGGCGGTATCGACATAGGCGCCCAGGGGGGAGGTGCATCCGGTGCTCTTCCAGGTGCCGCCCTGTTGGCCGCGGACGTCAAAGAAGTTGGCGTTGATGATGAAGGTGGGCTTGCCCATGAGCGTCCAGGCGGCCATCGGCTTGTATGTCTCGGAGGCCTGCCACAGACCTTCGGAGGTACGCGCGCGTGCATCGCGTTCACATCGGGACTGATATCCAGAGTGGGTGTCCACCAACAGGTTTGCGCGCAGCCGTGATGAGGCGCTCTTGATGACCATCAGGTGGCCGCCGTTGTCCAGCGTGTACTCGCTACCCGCGGCGTTACGGAACGGCGCCGGGTTGCCGCCTCCGAAGTTGTAGACCAGGAAGGTGCCCTTGGTGTTGGCGATGGCCGCGAGCACCGCATCGTGAGCCGCCTCGGCGCGGGCGGTGTTGTGGGTGGCTGGAACGGGCAACGCGGCTATCAGCATCATGCCGAAGGTGGCGGTGATCAGGCGACGTCCGGAAGTGGGTCGCCGAAGGCGAGAAAAGGGTGAAATGCCCACGGCCGCCCCTTCTGTGAAGTTCCTGAACAGTCAACGATAATCACAGCATCAACACAGTCAACTTTGGTAACAAGTGGGGATCGATCGCACATCGGCGGCGTCGCGATTGGCGCGCTAGCCGCCCAGGCGTGTGTGCATCTCCCAGACGAGGATTTCCGCGTCGATGGTGGCGGTGATCCGGGCACCTCCGGCGTCGGTGAGCCGCACGGCATCTCCCTCTGCCAGCTCGCCCGCGCCCTCGAGAGCCACTGCGCCGCGGGCGACGTAGAGATGCACGAAGGGCGCTGCTGGAAGCTCGATGCCATTCCCGGCGCGGATGCGGGCCGCGTGCAGCGCCGCGTTCTTCTGAGCGATGGTGATAGCCGTCTGATCCCGGTGTCGCCGCATGCCGGAGGCCACAGTCACCAGCCCGCCGGTGAGCAGCTCTGCGTCGATCTCCAGTTGTTGGTAACCGGGATCAATCCCCGAGTCATCGGGAGTCACCCACATCTGGACGAATCGCACCGGATCATTGTGACGCTCCCCGGACAACCGCCAGGAGTCGTTCTTCTCCGAGTGCAGGATGCCGGTGCCCGCCGACATTCGTTGTGCCAGACCGGGGTAGATCACCCCGGCGTTACCCTCGGAATCCTGATGGACCAGTGATCCCTGAAGCACCCAGGTGACGATCTCCATATCGCGATGGGGATGTGTCTCGAAGCCTGCGCCCGGCAGCACGATGTCGTCGTTGTTGACCAAGAGCAGCCCGTGATGGGTGTTGTGCGGGTCGTAGTGCTCGCCGAAGGAAAACGAGTGCTTGGAATCCAGCCATGAGATCGTGGTCGCGAGCCGCTCACTCGCGCGCCGGATGTCGATGGCCATGTATCGACAGTAACGCCACGCAGAGAATCCGGGGAATCGTCTGCGTGGCGCTACTGCCGGTGAAAGTTTCGGCTTACCAGTCGGCTTCGGTGTACTTGATGACGCCGCGGATGTTCTTGCCGTCGAGCATGTCCTGGTAGCCGTCGTTGATCTGCTCCAGGCTGTAGGTGCTGGTGACCATCTCGTCGATCTTCAGCAGGCCCTGCTTGTACAGGCCGACCAGACGCGGAGTCTCGGTGTGCGTGGTGCCACCACCAAAGATGTTGCCCTTCAGGGTCTTCTGCAACATGGTGAACAGGAACAGGTTGAACTTGACGTCCACGTCGACCATGGCGCCCATGCCGGTAACCACGCAGGTGCCGGTTTTGGCGGTGAGGATCATGGCCTCTTCGATGTATTCGCCCTTCATCTCACCGACCGTGATGATGGTCTTCTGCGCCATGATGCCCCAGGTCAGGTCCATAACGGGCATGATGGCCTCGGCCATCGAGGCGTAGACGTGGGTAGCGCCGAACTTGAGGGCCTGCTCGCGCTTCCACGGCACCGGGTCGATCGCGATGACGTAACGGGCTCCGGAGACGACGGCGCCCTGCAGGGCGCTCATGCCGATTCCGCCGACACCGATGATGATGACGTCCTCACCGGCCTTGACCTCGGCGATGTTGGTGGCAGAGCCGAATCCGGTGGGCACGGCGCAGCCGAGCAGTGCGGCCGATTCGAAGGGCACGCTGTCGTCGATCTTGACGACGGAATCCTCGTGGACCACGGCGTACGGCGAGAAGGTGCCGAGCAGGTTCATCGCGGAGACGGGGGTGTCGCCGGCGTGGATGCGATTGGTGCCGTCGGCAATAGCCTTGCCGCCCAGCAGGATTGCGCCCCGATCACACAGCGATCGGTAGCCGCGCATACATGGTGGACACTTACCGCAGGCCGGGATGAAGGCGAAGATGACGTGGTCACCCTCCTGGACGGAGGTAACGCCCTTGCCCACCTTGGTGACGACGCCCGCGCCCTCGTGTCCGGGCAGCACCGGCAGTTCCATCGGGGTGGCGCCGGTCAGCACGTGGTAATCGGAGTGGCACATGCCGGCGGCGTGCAACTGGACCTGAACTTCGCCTTCAGCGGGATCGCCGAGCGTGATTTCGTCGACGACGATCGGCTTGTTGAGCTCGCGAATCAGCGCGCCTTTTGTCTTCATTGACTGGCTAGTCCTTCCAGATACACGTGAACCAGATCACTCTCGTGGACGAGGATAGCGGCTTTAGGCGAAAAGTGAAACGCGTTCTAAAAGTGCGTGGTCAGCGAGTCAAGAGTGGCTCTGACGACTATCTATGCACGATTACGAGGTCTTGTGCGGCACTCCTGCGATGAGCCCGCCGTCAATGAGAAACTCCGCTGCCGTCGAGTAGGAGGACTCGTCGCTGGCCAGGTAAAGAACCAGTGCCGACACCTCGGCGGGGTCGGCGGCCCGGCCCAGCGGGATCTGTAGAAAGTCCTCCGGGATACCCGCCGTCATATCGGTCCGGATGAGTCCCGGATGGACGGAGTTCACCCGGACGCCGTGCGGCGCCAGCTCGAGCGCGACGGACTTGGTCAGCCCGCGCACCGCGAACTTCGTCGCTGTGTAGCCGTGCAGGCCGGGGCTGCCGCGGTAGCCCTCGACCGACGAGATGTTGATGATCGACCCGGCCTTGTTCTCGATCATCGTCTGAGCTACCGCCTGACAACCCAGGAATGTGCCCGTCAGGTTGATATCGAGGATGCGTTGCCACTCGGAGAGCTCGAAGTCGGTGAGCAGGTTGCCGTTGGCGATACCTGCATTGTTGATGAGCACACTCACCGGTCCGAACGTCGTATTGGTGGCCGCGACGGCGTCGACCCATTGCTGCTTGTCAGTGACATCCAGGTGCACATAGTGAGCGTTCGGGCCGAGCTCGGCGGCCAGTGCTTCACCGGCCTCGTCGAGAATGTCGCCGATCACCACGTTGGCGCCCTCGTCGACGAGAGCGCGCGCATGGGCGGCGCCCATTCCACGTGCTCCTCCACTGATCAGAGCAATTTTCCCGGTGACGCGTCCCATGCGTTTTCTCCTTGACGATCGACGTGGGCGCCACGGTACACCAGGTATCTCAGGAGACTCCGGCGTCTCTTTTCTCCCAATATTTCTGGCGGAGAACTCGTTTGAGAATCTTTCCGGCTCCCGACAGGGGAAGCTCGTCGACGAACTCGAAGCTGCGCGGCACCTTGTAGTTGGCGATGTGCGCGCGGCAATGCTCCTGCAAGTCGCTATCGCAGCACGCGGCTTCCGTCTGTTTGACGATGACGGCGTGCACGCGTTCCCCCCACTGCTCGTCGGGGATGCCGATCACCGCGCATGCCGCCACCGCCGGATGTTTGGCCAGTGCATTCTCTACCTCGGCCGAGTAGACGTTCTCGCCTCCGGTCACCACCATGTCTTTGATGCGATCGACGATGTATACGTAGCCCCGGTCGTCCATCCGGCCGGCGTCGCCGGTGTGCATCCACCCGCTCCGGATGGCCTTTGCCGACTCATCGGGTAGCTCCCAATAGCCGAGCATGACGTTGTCGCCCTTGACGATTACCTCGCCTATCTCGCCGCGCGACACCTCGTTGTCATCCGGGTCGACGATCTTGACCTCGCAGTGCGGCGCCGCGCGTCCCGCCGAGCGCAGCAGCGCGGGGTCGTCATGATCATCGGGTAGCAACAGCGTCGCCACGGGAGACACCTCGGTCATCCCATAGGCCTGGGTGAATCGCGCGTTGGGGAACACCTGCTTGGCTCGCTGTAACACCGCCTCGGAGATGACCGAGGCGCCGTAAGTGATTCCGCGGATACCGCTGAGGTCGAGCTCGGCGGCCGCCGGATGATCGACCAGCATCTGAATCATGGTGGGCACCAACAACATGTCCTGGACGTCATGTTTGACGACGGCATCCAGCACCCCCTGCGGTGTGAACGACGGGATGATCACATGCGTGGAACCGGACAGGTTCCCCGCCATCACGGCGCTGAAGTCGGCCATGTGGAACATCGGTGCCGAATGCAGCAGCCGACCGCCCCGGGTGAGGAAATTGCCGGTGGACAGCGACCCCATCGCCGACGTCAGCACATTGTCGTGAGACAGCATGACGCCCTTGGGGTTTCCGGTGGTTCCGCCGGTGTAGAAGACGCCCAGCAGGCTGGCGCCGCCGGTACGGGTGTCGTCGATGGGTTCGTGTGCGGCCAGGAGGTCCTCATACCCGATCATGTCCTCGGGTGTCGGACCGTCACCGCAGTAGATGACGGTGTCCAGGCATGCGCACGCGGTGCGCAAGGGCGCGGCAGCAGCCTTGAACACGTCGTCGACCAGCAGCACGCGGGTGCCCGACTCGCGCAGGGAGTACCCGATCTCGGCAAGGCTCCAGCGGATGTTGACGGCGTTCAGTGCGGTGCCCAACCACGGCACCGCGGTGAGGTATTCGACGTAACGGTCGGAGTTCAGCGACAGCATGCCCACCCGGTCGCCCGGTCGGACGCCGAGTGATCGAAGGCCCGCGGCCAGCCGGGCGACACGGTCGGCGAACTGCTCCACGGTGCGTTCCCGCCCCTGGTCGATCGTGATGGGGCGTTTCGGGTCCTGCTGTAGGGCACGGTGCAGCCACTGGGTGAATTGCATACCCCGATCTTGCCGTCCTGGACTGTCTCGAGTGTGGAATTCGGCGAGCTAACAGGTAATGCTCGGTGTACCGGTACGATGTGTGCAGGGGCAACGGTGGGCGAGGGGGAGATCGTGTCTGAGAGCCTGCTGATCGCGACGGGTGTCGCTCTCTTCGTGCTGGCCTTTGCGGGGGTGTGGTTCCTCTCGTCCCGGATGCGGCAGAAGAGAATCGCTATCCTCAGCGCCTGGGCGCAGGCGCACGGTTGGACGTACACCGCCGAGGACCAGAGCCTGCTGGGTTTGTCCCATGATGAGCCCTTTGGGCAGGGGCATAGCCGCAGGTGTCAGGACGTCTTCAACGGCAGCATCGGTGGTCACGAATTCGTGTCGTTCCAGTACACGTACAAGGTGACCACCGGCAGTGGCGACCAGCGGAGCACCGAGACCTACTACTTCATGGTGACCTGCATCGTCACGCCACCGTCGCCGTATCGGCTGGAGATCAAGCCCGAGGGCCTACTTGCGGGACTCGCTCGTGCCGTGGGGTTTACGGATCTGGAGTTCGAATCCGACGAGTTCAACAAGCGGTTCAACGTCAAGGCCAATCCGGAGCGGTTTGCGTATGACGTGCTCAATCCGCGGGCCATGGAGCGGATGTTGGCCGACCAAAGATATTCGCAGCCCTTGCGATTCGAGAACGGGAGACTGCTGACTTGGCGTCGCGGCAAGCTCGATGAGCAGAGGATCGCCGGCGAGGTGCAGTACCTGATAGATACCGTCGAACCAATCCCGGCGTATGCGTGGGAACAACACTAGGAGAAGGAAATGACTCCACTTCTGATCGCCGCCATCGTCGCGGTGTTTTTCGCGCTGGTGATTGGACTTTGGCTGCTGACCACATACAACGGGTTCGTCAGAATCCGCAATCTGGTCCAGGAAGCGTGGAAGCAGATCGATGTCGAACTGCAGCGCCGCCATGACCTCATTCCCAACCTTGTCGAAGTAGCCAGCACCGCAGCGCAATTCGAGCGAAACACGTTGCAGCAGGTGACCGCTGCACGCAACCTTGCTCGGGATGCGGCCGCCACACATCAGGGCGTCACGGCTCAGGCTCAGGCTGAGCAGCAGCTCTCTGGAGCCTTGGGGCGTTTCTTCGCCATCGCCGAGAGTTACCCGCAGCTGCAGTCGATTCAGAACTTCGTCGCACTTCAGAGCGAACTCGCCAACACCGAAGATCGCATCGCGGCGGGTCGGCGCTTCTACAACGGCAATGTGCGTGCGCTCAATACGAAGGTCCAGACGGTCCCTTCCAACATTGTGGCGAAATGGTTCGGGTTCACCGCAGCCGACTACTTCGAACTCGACGATCCAGAGGCGCGAAAGGTGCCCAATATTCGCGGAGCCTTCGACCGACTGAATCCACCTCCACAGCAGTAGATGGGTGCGCTGCTCAGCGTGCTGATCTTCGGTGCGCTCGCTGTGGGTTTCGGCGGACTTGTGCTGCTGGGCGTGTGGTTGTTCAAGGCAGTTCAGCGGAACCGTCAACGGCGCTCGGCGTGGTTATGGTCCTTCGCGTCTGGTCGGGGATGGAGTTTCGCCGAGAATGAACCCGGTCTTGTCAGGCTTTCGGCCCATGCACCATTTGGTTTGGGACACAGTCGATCTGCGACGGACGTGATTCGCGGCGTCATTGATGGGGTGCCCTTCGTGTCGTTCACCTACATGTATCGGACGGGTGACTCATCGGAGAACTCCGAGGTTACCTACACCGCAATGGTGACGTTTGTGAGGACGCCGCCGTCGCCGAACATGCTGGTGGTGACTCCCGAAGGGGCGCTGTCCGGACTGAAGGAGGCGATGGGGCTCGGGGATCTCAAGTTGGAGTCGGAGGACTTCAACCGGCGCTTTCACATCCGCACCAACAACAACCGATTCGCCTATGACGTATTGAACCCCGGCACTATGCACCGCATGCTGACCGACCGGCGATTTCAATTGCCGATGAGGTTCGATAACTCCAACCTGTTTACCTGGCGGTGGGAGGCGCTAAGGCCAGAATGGGTTGAGCCGCACGTGCGGTACCTGATCGATATTTTGCGCGCCGTTCCCGAGTACGCATGGGAACGGCGATGAGTTTCCGGACTCCGGGTAGTCGGTACTGATGAACGGTGGAAACGCCACTGTCTACGCACTGAGGAGACCCGATGTCCCGCATGCTGTTCGTCAACCTTCCCATCGCCAACGCCGCGGCCAGCCGCAAGTTCTTCGATCACCTCGGCTTCTCTTTCAACGACCAGTTCTGCGACGAGAACATGCTCTGCATGGTCATTAACGAACAGAGCTGGGTGATGATGTTGGAGGAAGACCGGTTCCGCGGATTCATCGCCGACGACATCGCCGATACCTCCAAGAATCGTGAAGTGCTGCTCTGTGTTTCGGCCGACAGTCGGGAGGGTGTCGATGAACTGACGGATGCGGCGCTTGCCGCCGGTGGGGTGGATTGGATGCCGGCGCAGGAGCTTGGCTTCATGTACGGACGGTCGTTCCGTGACCTGGACGGACACGTGTGGGAGGTCAGCTGGATGGATCCGGCACACCTGCAGTAGCTGCCCGCGATTCGTGCCGCCTTACGTAGAGTCGTTCATCAGGGTCACAGGGGCCCGCTCTACGTAAGGCTCACATGATTCTCAAGACTCTCGGGATCCCGGCCGCTCTGGCGGCGCTCGTGATCGGCGTGGCCCCCGCGCCCGCGCAGGCGACCGATGTCTTCACCCCGGGATCGCCCAACGGGATCGACAGCTATTTTCCGCAGGATGGCAACGGCGGCTACCGCGTCACCCAGTACGACCTGACGTTGCGCTTCGATCCAGAGACCACCGATGTGAACGGCACGATGGTGATCCGAGCGGCCGCCACCCAGAACCTGTCGAGCTTCAACCTGGACTTCTCGGATCTGGGAACGGTGACGGCCACCGTGGACGGCCGGCCGGCCGGCACCGAATTCAGCGGCGAGCACGAAATGACCGTCACTCCGGACAAGGGCATCCGTACCGGAAGCTCCTTCACAACCACGGTCACGTATGCGTTCAACGAGCAGCAAGAGGCGAAGGAACGCGGTCTCGGTGCGCTGCCGGGTTGGGTACGCAGCACCAGCGGTGGCTATGCCAAGGGCGGTGAACCCGATGGCGCGGAGAACTGGTACCCGTCCAACAACACCCCGGTGAACAAGGCGCCGTTCAAACTCACCGCGACGGTGCCGTCGTCGTGGGTGGCCGTGGGCGGTGGCCGGGAAGGCAAGGCCACCGAGTCCGGCGGCTGGACCACTACCAGCTGGAACGAGCCGAATCCGGTTGCCATGTACCTGGTTCCGTTCGCCGTGGATCATTTCTCGGTGTTCCGGTCCACGCTGCCCAGCGGTACTCCGGTGGTGAGCGCGTTTGCGCCCGACGCGGGCTCCGGTAGCGCCGAGGCGCGGTTGCCCGAGGTGCTCAGCTTCTTGGAATCCAAGCTCGGCAAGTACCCGCATGTCGCGGCGGGCGGCATCTTCGCCGACCCGATCCGCGAGGACATTTCATTCAGTGCCCTGGAAACTCAGACTCGCCCGTACTACACGTTCAGCCGCGATACCGAGGAGGAAAAGCGACTGTCGGTGGTAGTGCACGAGAACACCCACGAGTGGTACGGCGACGTGGTGTCGGTCGAGCAGTGGCGCGATATCTGCCTCAACGAGTGCTTCGCCTCGTACCTGCCGTGGATGTGGTCGGAGGAGAAGGAAGGCAAGTCCATCGACAAGCACTACCGCGAGACCGTCGAGAAGATTTGGGATGAGGACAAGGTGTGGGGGAACCTGCTCTACGACATGTGCCCGGACGCTGCCGAGTGCAGTGCGGACGAGGTCTTCAATCCGCTCGGTGTGTACGGCAAGGGCCCGCTGGCGCTTCATGCGTTGCGTCGCACCATCGGGGACAAGGCATTCCTGGAGATTTTGCGGTCATGGCCGTCGGCGCACAAATGGGGCAATGCGACCTGGCCGCAGTTCGAGGCGTACGTGCAGAAGGTCACCGGCAAGGACCTCTCCGGGTTCTTCACCGCGTGGTTCCACAGCACGACCCGCCCCGCGGACCAGTACCTATTCCCGGGGAGCCTTGCTCAGCGGTAAGCGGCTGCGCCGAGACCGAGGTTGTGGCGCGAAAATGCGAGACGAATCCGCCACAACCTAGGTGTCGAGGTCGGTGAGTTCGGTTGGCAGTCCAAACTTCTCAAACAGCGAGATGTCGAAGAAGCACACCACATGGGCCACGCCCTCCGGGGTGACGTCCAGGACGTGCATCTGGAACGGGCGGTGCACCCCGTCGCTCTCGCGCATGTAGAGCCCGATGGCGGGCTGGCCGTTGGCTGACGTCTCGAGCAGGCGCATATCGCCGGCGTGCTCGGCGGGGCACTGTTCCTTGATGAGCGTGGCGATGCTCTGCCCGCCCTGATACCAACCGGTGAACGGCGGCATCTCCCAAATCGCTTCGGTGGTAAACATTTTCGCGAATCGCGTCGACGTCATAGCGCTCAAATGCGTTGATGTACTGGCGGAGCTGCTCCCGCAGCATCGGGTCCTCGGGTTCCAGCAGGGTCTCTTCGCGTGGCGATACTTCCTGGAGCTGTGCACGGGCGCGCTGCAGCAGACTGTTCACGGCGGCGGTGGTGGAACCGATCGCCTCGGCGACCTCCTGGGCTTTCCATTGCAGCACCTCACGCAGCACCAGCACCGCGCGCTGTTTGGCGGGCAGATGCTGCAATGCGGCGACAAACGCCAGACGTACCGACTCCCGTGAACCCACGATGCTGGCCGGGTCTGTCGCATCGTCGGGCAGCGGTTCGAGCCACGGGATCTCGGTGCGCTCGTCCAACTCGGCGAGCGGGTCGGCGCTGGGTGCTCCCAGCCCGGTGGGCAACGGGCGGCGCTGCTTGCCCTCCAGCGCCGTCAGACAGGTGTTGGTGGCTATCCGGTAGAGCCAGGTGCGCACCGACGACTTGCCCTCGAACCGTTCGTAGGCCTTCCAGCCGCGCAGGTAAGTCTCCTGCACCAGGTCCTCGGCATCGTGGATGGAGCCCGTCATTCGGTAGCAGTGGGCCAGAATTTCGCGCCGATATTGTTCGGTGTGCGAAAGAAATTCATCCTCGATGGCTTGTGCCGTCACGGGGGCGACAATAGTCGCGTCCACCGACACGTGTCAGCCGGTTACCGGGTGTTGACGTGCACGGGCAGCTCGTCATCCCAAGGCTGACGGTTGACCATGTCGGCCACCCGAACGTAGCCGCTTTCGAACTCGCCGGTGGCCGCGTCCACGAGTCGATATTGCTGGGTTTGACGATGGATGGGCTGAGCATCGAGTAAGACGATGCGCACCTCACCCGGCTCGAACTGGCACCGCTCCTGCATCGCGGCGATCAGCTGCTCGTTGTGCATGTGCCCGTCGCCGAAGTTCCAGCCGATCGCCGTGCTGCAGATCCGTTCACCGTCGGTGATGACGTAATCATCTTCGCGGTCGCGACCGCTCGGGCCCGCCATGGCCCGGTGCGCGAGCGTGAACATGGCCCGCCCGTGCGTGTTCATGGCGCGGAACGCATAGCCGATATACATGAGCAGCGGTGCCTGGTCGGTGCCGTAGTAGCGCTCCATCTGGGCCTGCGGCATGCTCGCGATCGCCACGATGCCCTTGTCGATTTTCGCGCTGGCCGACGGTTTGATGCACCACAGTGTGGTGTCCCAGTTGCCGGCGTAGTACCGCATGCCCGGCAGAAAGGAAATCTTGCGGGGCAACAGGTTTCCTGCGATAACCACCCCGGCGCTGAGCGCAAATAGGGCAAGCACCGGCACGGGATGTTCCATATCGCGCAGACCGATGTTCGTGTGCGCGAAGAACAGCGACAGCACGCCGAAGATCATGAACACATTCCACTCCAGCGGCACACCCATCGGGATGGCGGTGAGGATGCCCAGGTGGAAGCACACCATCACGATGGCGGCCACCGTGGTGCCCCAGCCGCCATGACCGAAGAACAGGGCGATGGGCACCAACATCTCGACCGCGGTGCTCAGATGTGCGACGACGCGGGAGAGCCGTCCGGGGCGCAGGTCGTCGGGGAACTTCTCGAAGAATGCCCGCTTGAGCCGCTTGGCACGGATGAGCGGGTTGTTGGACATCATCGTCGAGATGACAAAGGGGAAGTGGTGGTTGAGTTTTGACGTCGCCGCGCCCATCCAGATGACGACGAAGATGAGCTTGGCGGCGACGATCATGTCGGCCCCGGTGAAGAGGAATGTCACGGTGAGAGCGCCGTACACCTCGCCGCGCGCCGCCAGGAAGATCACCTTGTCGCGTAGGCCGGCGATGGCCAGCAATCCGAGTATGGTGACGACCGGCCAGAGGGGCAGCAGCCCCGTCGGTGCGGGCTGGGAGAACAGCGCGACCACGAGCATCGCCAGCAGGGCGGCGTACAGCACCACATCCACGGGGGTTCGTGCGCTGCCTCGGGTGAGGGGGATGCGCGGCCAGGGTGGCAGGCGAATGGTGCTGGGACGCAACCAGTACAGGATCGAACCCAGGGGAGGGAAGAACCTGTTGTTGAGTGGGCCGAAGCCGCAGCCGAGGCCGATGACCTCGAACAGCATGGTGTAGAGCACCACCTTCTGGAAGACGATGGGTGCGGACCAGTCGGCAGGTCCGACTCCGTCAGTCGAGACCATGGCGAACAGCCAGCCACCGAGGATGTACAGGCCGATCTTCAGGACGTAGAAGAGATGCAAGGCCACTGGTGTCCCGAAGCCCACCTCGGCCCAGTGCCGGGCCATCGGACGTATCTTCTCGGCGCGGGTGCCCTTGCTCCATTCGGCGATATCGACGACGGGCAGTGTGGGCTTGAGGAATCCCATGACCCCACACTAGAACGTGTTCTAGTTGATGTTGGCCGGTTCGACAGTTCCGTAGAGTTTCCGGGGTGAGTGGATCTCGGGTGCAGCGCGCCTTCGATGGTGCCGACAACGTGCGGATCGTTTATGACACCTGGACGCCGGAGAGACCGCCGCGTGCCGTCGTCATGCTCTCGCACGGTTTCGGCGAGCACGCGCGGCGGTACGACCACGTCGCCCAGCGGTTCAATGACGCCGGGTACCTGGTGTACGCCCTGGATCACCGTGGTCATGGTCGTTCCGGGGGTAAGCGCGTGTATCTGCGGGACATCTCCGAGTACACCGACGACTTCGGCACCCTGGTGGACATCGCGGCACGCGAGTACCCCGACCTCAAGCGAATTGTGCTCGGGCACAGCATGGGCGGTGGCATCGTCTTCGCCTACGGCGTGGACCACCAGGACCGTTACGACCTGATGGTGCTCTCGGGGCCCGCGATTGCCGCGCAGGTCGGATTGCCGTACGTGTTGACACTGGTGGCTCCGGTGGTGGGACGGCTGGCGCCCGGGCTGCCGGTCCAGAAGCTCGATGTCAACGCGATCTCTCACGACCCGGCGATCATCGCCGCGTACAACGCGGACCCGTTGGTCCATCACGGCCGGGTGCCCGCGGGGATCGGCCGGGCACTGTTGGGCGTGGGTAAGACGATGCGCCAGCGCGCCGCCGGTCTGAGGCGCCCGGTGCTGACGATGCACGGCGAAGGCGACCGTTTGACGGCGCCCGAAGGCAGCGTGTGGCTCTCCGAAGCGGCACCCGATGCGACACTGAAGATCTGGAATGGCCTCTACCACGAGATCCTCAACGAGTTCGACAAGGAACTCGTGCTCGACGAGGTGGTGTCCTGGATCGACGCGCGCCTCTGACGGGACAGCGGCCGCTATCTACGCATCTGTGACAGATCGCGGAAGTCATGGGTGTGCGCACCTGACTGCCAGTCGATCCAGCGTTCCCAGCGCCGCATCTTGCCTTTCTGCCAGCGTCGGTCTACTGCGGGGACTGCATGACGAGCGAGTTCTATCGCGGCGATGAAGGGCGCTCGTGCCACAAGTACTGCGGTGCCGAGCCAGCCGTTGGGAATTCGATAGAGCTTGCGGTTCCACGGCAGCATGAACAGCCGTGTGAAACCTGCCTGAAGCTGCAGATGGAACATTCCCCGAAGCCGATTGACCCGCGTCGAACTGGCGCTCGGCGTGAATGACGGGACGAAGGACTCCACGAGTTCGTGGGACGCCTCACCGCCATCGTAGGCACGGGTGGAGTCGAAGTGGTACAGGATCCGTAGACCATCGATGACCGTACGCGGGTAGATGTCGTCGCACCGCACTCCAAGCAGATATCCCAGGTATCTGCAGAAATGCAGCGAAGCAAGGATTTCCGACCTGGTAGTGAGGTAACCAGTGGTCCACAGTCCGAGTCCGGGCGCCACACTGCCGCCGATGAGTGTCAACAGCATCTCCGATTGGCTGATCGGCGCCCCCCACTGCTCTTGTTGCCATTCCGGGTGCTTGGACACGCCGCGGCGTACGGACACGTGCATGATGCGGATCTTCATCGTCAACTGTCGGGCGGTGGAGTACCGGTCCAGGGCGGCACCGGGGCGTGAGCACTCCAGCCACCATCGGCTGGTTTCGAGATAGCGGTGCATCGCACCTTCGCCCGCATAGCCGCCGGCGAGCGAGAGCGGGATCGCCAGCCAGCCTTCCGTATAGGTGTCCATAGTGCTTGCGTTGGCGAAGGAACCCATGTCGTAGCCCCATCGCCGCCATACCGCGGCGCCAGCTTCGATAAGCTCTGGGTCAGCCCACGTCGGCATTGTGTCGAACTCGGCGAATAACGCTCGCATCGACTCGGGTGCGTCATTGACGGCGCCGATCCCTTCGGTGAGCGCATGTTCAACCATGGCGCGGCCACGCTCGGGACCGATCTCCCCGTAGTACACCTCCTCGACGAACTTCTCTGCGACGGGATCTGTTATCCAGAGGCCTTCTCCATACTTGCGTACCACCTCATCGGAGGGCATCAGGTCGAAAGCTGTCCATCGCTTTAAGGCGTTCCGCACTCTGGTCTGTGCTGGAGCAGGGTCCGCGAGGTGTGCTTCGTATGCCGTAGGCAGTGCAGCGTGTTCTAGAACTGTCACGTGGTCTCCACTTTCTCGCCGCGATCATGTCCGAGTATCGAAACACAAAGCTAACTATTTGACAATCAGTGTTGTCATAAGTTTCGGCGGGGCTTGCTGCGGCCGCATGTCCCCGCGCTCGCCTAGTCTGGCCTTCGTGACAGAGGACAAGCAGCTCTCGCGGATCGCCGCACTGCTCCGCCAGGCCGAGGGCACGGACAACGCCCATGAGGCCGAGGCCTTCATGGCGGCGGCGCAACGCCTTGCCACCGCGACCTCGATCGACTTGGCGGTCGCCCGTGCGCACTCCGCCAAACGAGATGCCCAGGCGCGGCCCACCCAGCGCACCATCACCATCGGCGAGGCGGGCACCCGTGGCCTGCGGACCTATGTGAACCTGTTCGCGTTGATCGCCGGTGCCAATGACGTCACGTGTGACGTCGCATCCAACTCGACGTATGTGTATGCCTACGGCTTCGCCGAGGACATCGATGCCGTCCACGCGCTCTATGCCAGCCTGGTCGTCCAGATGGTCAGGGCCTCGGACACGTACATCGGTTCCGGTGCGCACCGGCCCACGCCCACCATCACGGCCCGTCTGAACTTCCAGCTGGCGTTCGGCACACGGGTGGGGCAGCGGCTGACCGACGCTCGGCAGGAGGCGCGCGCCGAGGCGGTCAAGACCGAGAAACGGGGCACGGGAACCGAACTGGTATTGCGTGACAAGGACATCGAGCTGCGTGACTTCTACAAGGGTGCCTCGACGGCCCGCGGTCGGTGGCGTGCGGTGAGCGCGCAGGCCGGTTACTCCTCGCACGCCCGGCGTGCGGGTGATCGTGCGGGCCGCCGGGCCAGGCTTGGGAACAGCCCGGAACTGGCAGGTGCGCGTGGCGTATTGGAGCAGAACTGAGCGATCAGCCACGGCCACGTGATTCCCGGCGCGCCAAAGTATACGCGGCCGAGGAATTCGTGCGCACCATGTTCGAGCGGGCGGCGAGCCACAGTCAGCGCGATATCGTTTTCTTCGGTACTAGGTTGACGCTCCCACCCGAGGCGCGCTTCGCGTCGGTGGAATCGGTGCAGCGATATGTCGATGACGTGCTGGCCCTCGTGGCGAGTAGATGGATCGCTGGACCCGTCACGGTGCGTGCCCGTCGCGGTGCGACGGCTGCGCATTACGAGTGCGACGGAGACCGGGCGGCCATAGCCGTTCCCGACGATCGCAACGGGAGTGCCTGGGCCATGCGGGAACTGGTGATCCTGCATGAGCTGGCGCATCACCTGTGCCCGCACGACGCTCCGGCGCACGGGCACGATTTCGTGGCCCTCTATCCAGAGTTGGCCGGGCTTGCCATGGGGCCGGAGGTTGAGTTCGTCTTGCGCACCGTGTACGCCCGTGAGGGGGCGCGTTAGCGCACGACGGCGATCGCCAGCCCGTCCCAGCCCTTGACGTCCACCGTCGGCAGCGCGGTGGCATCCAGACGCGGATCGGAACCCAGCCACTCCAAAGCTTGGCGGGTCCCTTCGGCGTTCGGGCCTTCGTCCGAGATCCAGCGAATAACGTTGTCCACCAAGATGACTGCCCCGGGTTTGGTGATCCGCAGTGCCCAATCGAGGTAGCCCGGGTTGTTGGATTTGTCGGCGTCGATGAACACCAAATCGAACGGCCCCTGCACTGAGGGCAGCGAATCGAGTGCCGGGCCCACCAGAACCTCCACACGCTCGCCTAGGCCGGCGCGTTGCAGGCTTGCCTGCGCGACGGAGGCATGTTTGGGCTCGAACTCCAGTGTCACCACGGCACCCTCGGCGGGTACAGTACCGCCTTGGCGAGCCACGCGGTGCTGTACCCACCGAGCGTGCCGATCTCCAGCACGCGGCTGGCCTTGGCGATCGTTGCCAACAGGTACAGGAACTTGCCCTGCGCGGCCGATACCGCGATATCCGGCAGACCGCCGTCCTCCTGCGCCTGCCGAATATGGTCCAGCTCGGCGGCATCGGCAGCGACTGTGCGCTCCAGGTACTCGTCGACTTCTACCCAGCGGCTCTCTGCGTTGCCCATGACCCGACATTACGCCGCACCGAGATGGTGCTGGGCAACGTGATTCGCGTCAGCCGCGTAGCGCGGAGATGAAGATCCGAGGGACTTTCAGCAGGCTGGGCTTACCGGCGAAGTCGACCAGCAGTTCGCCGGTGCCCGCCGCTGTGGCATTGCTCACGAACCACGGTGGCTTCGGGGACAGAGCCCATTCGCCATGTGCAAAGGACCGCGGGAATGGCCGGAAGGGGCCGCGGACCACGGTACGTTCCGGCTTCTCGACCAGGAAGCCGTTGTGTACCACGCCGATCCCGCTTTGTACGTCTTTGAGCACGTGGCCGGGGAATGCGCCCCACGTCGCGGAGGGGGTCAGATATCCCACCCCGGTCCAGGCGTTGATCGCGACGGTGCCGTACCGCAGGTCTTCGACCAAGGTCTCGAAACGCGATCCCAGCGCCTTGATGGTGTCGGGGTGCGCGAGCACATTGACGCCGAGCGTTCCGACGAACTCGTCATTGGCGACTCGTGCGGCCTCCTGCAGGAAGAGGGCTCCGTCCGGGTCATTGGCGATATCGAGTTCGATGACGCCCAGGACCGGCCCGAAGTACTCGGTACGCAGCAGAGCCGTGCGATCCTCCGGATCGACCACGAGCACGCGCGCGCCGTTCTGTCCGAGGCGCTCGGCGTCGGGGTAGGACTGTTGCGCACCGGCGACCCGGTCGTCTGAACCGGGGTAGTAGGCCGGACGGGGTGGCGCCTCGTCGACGGCCTTGCGCAGCGCGGCGAGGAACTCTTCGCGCTGTGGCCAGGCCTTCGAGAGCACCACGACCTGCGAGGCGATGCAGTTGTAGCCGTTGTTGTGTAACCGCTGGGTGGCGATGTGCCGGGTCTGGAACTCGATATCGGAGGAGCTCCACTGGCCGGGCACCACGATGGTCGGCGAAACACCGCCGAGCTCGCTGGTGATGGCCTTGTCCAGGACCGGTTGGTTGGCGGCCTTGCGCTGTGCACCTTCCTCGCCGGTGCCGAACACGATCGCGTCGTGGGTGACCGAGCTGCCGGTCATATGGACGTGATCAACCAGCCGATGGTGCACCAGGTAGGTGCCGACGTCGGCGCCGCCGGTCAGGATCCGTACCGCGCCGATCGCGATGAAGGGCTGCAGGACCTTGGTGAACACCGGCAGCAGTGGATCGGTGATGGGGTTGAGCTTGAGGGCCACCACGCGGTTGTTCGCGAAGAGTTCGTACAGGGTGTCCAGGGGCGCGATCGAGGTGATGTTGCCTGCGCCGAGCACCGCGCCGACACCCTGGGTGCGGCTGGGGTCACGCTGCGCCAGGCCGGCCGTGCGCAACGCCTCGGCCTTATCCACACCGGGCTGCAACCACAGCTCGGCGCTGAACCCGGACAGCAGCAGCTTGTCGAAGATGTTGAGCGGCAACACCGAAACCGTCGTACGACCGCCGGGAGTGACACCGAATTCGGCGTCCTGAAGCGGGCTCTGACCGGCTTGGAGCTGCTCCAGGCTGGCGATCAGGGAGGCGATGGCCCCCGCCACGGCGTACGGGCCCGAGATCCATTCCTCGCCGACCAGGGGAGATTCCGGGTCGAGCTTCTTGATCTGGAAGGCCGCCGCCTGCACCCACTGGTGCGCATTGTCGATCACGCGCTGGCGGGTATCCGCCAACAAGCGCAAACGATCTGCCAACGAGGTTTTGGCCCAGGCCTTTTCGCCTTCGGTCAAGTCCTCCAGGGCTTGGTCGACGGGGGATTCGATCTGTACGTCGGTCATGGATGTCAGCTCGCGCTCTAATCGAAGTCGGGTGGTGATTGTGTTCGGTGGGTCACATGGTACGTGACGTACCACCCCATTGCTAGAGTGAGCTTCGTGCAGCCCGACAGCCAAGAACTCCCAGCTGGCAGGTGGGATGGCCAGCGCGAACGGCGCCGGGCCGAGTTCGTCGAGGCCGCCCTTGCCGCCATTGCCGAGCACGGTCCGCAGACGTCCACGGAGCAGATCGCGGTCTATGTGGGGGTCACCCGAACAAAGCTCTATCGGCACTTCGACGGCGCCGCGGACTTACAGCGCGCCGTGGCTCGGCGGGCAGGCGACATGATCATCGCCGAGCTTGCGCCGGTATGGCAGCCGCTCGGCTCGATGGCACAGATCATCGAGGCGGGTATCGGTGCGTACGTCCGTTTTCTGGTCGGGCACCGCAATCTGTATCGGTATCTTGCGCGATGCTCGCTCTCCGAGGGCTCGGATGCGCCCGACGCCATTGCCGATATCAAAATATCTGCGGGACTGCATCTTTCACGGGTGTTCGCCGTCTACCTTGAAGCATTCGGGGTTGATGTCGATGCCGAGCTCCTGGCGATGGGCATTGTCGGGATGGCCGAGACCTCGGTGAGTTACTGGCTGGACCAGCCGGGGGAGACCTCGCAAGAGCGATTGATCGAGAGTCTGGTTCGGCGTATCTGGCTCATCGTGGAGGACAGCCTGCGTGCGGGCGGTGTCTACCTCGACAGCGAGGAGCCGCTGCCAGAACCGGGGGAAATCGAACGGAACGCGCAGCGTTACCGAGATCCCGCACGCCTCCCGTAGCCCCGAAGATTTCCCGCCGTCGCCGCACTGCCGGCGGCATAGGCTCAGTGGGTGCTTCCCTCCCCGCGCGCCGATGCCGCCGTCCTGATCACCGGATCCTCATCGGGCATTGGCGAAGAACTGGCACGAGAATTCGCCCGGCGTAGTTATCCCGTGGTGTTGGTGGCGCGGCGCGCCGATCGGCTGCAGGAGCTGGCCGAGAGCCTGGGACCGACTGCTTACGCACTGTCCGTTGATCTTTCGAGTGCCCAGGAGCGCGCTCGGTTGCCTCAGCGCGTAGCGGAGCTTGGACTCGAGGTTGACGTGCTGGTCAACAATGCCGGTTTGAGCACGGCGGGGCCCGTGGCCGAATCCGACCCCGCCGCCGAGCTCAACCTCGTGGAGGTGGATGTCAGCGCAGTGGTGGATCTCTGCTCGCGCTTTGTGCCGCAGATGGTGGCACGCGGCAGGGGTGCGGTGCTGAACCTCGGCTCGGTCGGCGCCTTCGGCCCGCTGCCCGGGCAGGCCGCCTATGGGGCCGCGAAGGCATTCGTGGTGTCGTACACCCACGCGCTGCACGAGGAGCTGCGCGGCACCGGCGTCAGCGCCGCCACGCTGTGCCCGGGTCCGGTGAAGACGGGATTTGGCGCGGCGGTGGGTATCTCCGATGAAGACGCCGAAGCCGCGATGCCCAAGGTCATGTGGGTGGACGCGGCGACCGTGGCCAAGACTGCTGTCGACGGAATGGTGGCCGGTCGCACGGTGATCGTGCCCGGCCTGGCCAACCGCATCGGTGCGGCCGCCAATCATCTGCTGCCGCGCGGATTGCTCACCCGCATGGTGGCGCGAAGCCATCCCGCACTCAAGAGAGGCCGGAAGGCTTAGCCGCAGATCGCTCCGACAGCCGCCGACTGCACCAGCTTGGTGTACTTGGCCAGCACCCCGGTCTTGTACCGCGGCGGCAACGGTTCGAATCCCTCACGGCGCGCGGCAAGTTCTGACTCGTCGACCAGCAGGTCCAGCTTGCCGTTGGAGACATCGAGACGGATGCGGTCACCGTCTTCGACGAACGCGATGGGCCCGCCATCGACAGCCTCCGGCGCGATGTGCCCGACACACAGACCGGTAGTGCCACCGGAGAAGCGACCATCGGTCATCAGGAGCACGTCCTTGCCCAGGCCCGCACCCTTGATGGCACCGGTGATGGCCAGCATTTCGCGCATACCGGGGCCGCCCTTGGGGCCCTCGTAGCGGATGACGACGACATCGCCGTGCGTGATGGTGCCGTCCTCCAGCGCGTCGAGCGCTGCTCGCTCCCGTTCGAAAACCCGTGCGGTGCCTTCGAACACGTCCGACTCGAAGCCGGCCGACTTCACCACGGCACCCTCCGGCGCCAGTGAGCCGTGCAGGATCGTGATGCCACCTGTCGGATGGATGGGGTTGTTCATGGCGCGCAGCACCTTGCCGTCCGGATCGGGCGGCGCGATATGTGCGAGGTTCTCGGCCATGGTCTGGCCGGTGATCGTGAGGCAATCGCCGTGCAACAGCCCGGCATCCAGCAGAGCGCGCATCACCACGGGCACGCCGCCGATCTCGTCGACGTCCTTCATCACATGGCGTCCGAAGGGTTTCACGTCGGCCAGGTGGGGCACCTTGTTGCCGATGCGGGTGAAGTCGGCCAGGGTGAGGTCGACCTCGGCCTCCTTGGCGATGGCCAGCAGGTGCAACACCGCATTGGTGGACCCGCCGAACGCCATCACCACGGCGATGGCGTTCTCGAAGGCCTCCTTGGTGAGGATGTCGCGCGCGGTGATCCCGCGGCGCAGCATCTCCACCACGGCCTCTCCCGACTTGCGTGCGTACTCCTCGCGGCGCTTATCGATGGCGACGGGAGAAGCACTGCCCGGCAACGACATCCCGAGTGCCTCGGCGGCACTGGCCATCGTGTTGGCGGTGTACATGCCGCCACAGGCGCCTTCGCCCGGACAGATGGCGCGCTCGATGATGTCGACGTCCTCACGCGACATCAGACCGCGTGCGCAGGCACCGACAGCCTCGAAGGCGTCGATGATGGTGACTTCCTTCTCCGTACCGTCGGTCAGCTTGGCCTTGCCGGGCATGATCGACCCGTTGTAGAAGAACACCGAGGCCAGATCCAGACGCGCTGCAGCCATGAGCATCCCGGGGATGGACTTGTCGCATCCGGCCAACAGCACGGACCCGTCCAGTCGCTCCGCCTGCATCACGGTCTCGACGCTGTCGGCGATCACCTCACGGGACACCAGCGAGAAGTGCATACCCTCATGGCCCATCGAGATGCCGTCGGACACCGAGATGGTGCCGAACTCCAGCGGATAACCTCCGGCCGCGTGCACACCCTCCTTGACCGACTGGGCCAGGCGCTGCAGCGACATATTGCACGGGGTGATCTCGTTCCACGACGAACCGACGCCGATCTGCGGCTTGACCCAATCGTCGTCACCCATGCCTACGGCGCGAAGCATCCCGCGAGCGGCAGTCTTCTCCAGACCATCGGTGACGTCGCGACTACGCGGCTTGATATCAGGTGCGTCGTGGGCTGACATGCGTCTAAGTATCCCCGGCGGCTACTTAGCCGGTCAAAGGGGATTCGCTCTTCGTGCCAGCAGCTCATCGCTGTGGATTCCGCCTCCGGAAGCCGAGCAAAGTGGCAGCATGACCGCCATGCCATTCATGCCGGTCAGCGACTCGATGTTTCTCATCGGGGAGACGCGGGAACATCCCTTCCACGTCGGCGGCCTACAGCTGTTCAAACCGCCCGTCGATGCGGGCCCGGATTATGCCGAGGTGTTCTACGAACAGCTGATGTCCACCACCGAGGTGTCATCGGACTTCCGCAAACGACCCGGGCAGCCGCTGGCGGTGATGGGCAACCTCACCTGGATCATCGACGACGAGATCGACTGGGAGTACCACGTGCGCCGTTCGGCGCTGCCGCGCCCGGCCCGGGTGCGCGAACTGCTGACCGTCACCTCACGGTGGCACAGCTCGCCGCTGGATCGGCACCGGCCGTTATGGGAAATGCATGTGGTGGAAGGGCTTTCGGACGGACGCCTGGCTGTCTATACGAAGATGCACCACGCCGTCATCGACGGTGTCGGTGCCTTGCGCATGATGATGCGCTCGCTCTCCGACGATCCCGATGCGCGCGACTGCCAGGCCGTGTGGGCCCCGGCCAAGCGGCGTGCGAAGAGCAGCATCGTGAGTACCACCAACACCTCGGCGCTGGACCTCGTCAAGGGAGCCGCCGGCGCGGTGCGGCAGGTCGTGTCGATTCCGCCCGGTCTGCTCAAGTACGGACGCCACGCGCTGTCGGACCCACAGCTCGTCAGGCCGTTGTCGGCTCCGCACACCATGCTGAATGTCTCGATAGGAGGCGCCCGACGCTTCGCGGCGCAAACCTGGTCGATGACGCGGATCAAGGAGGCGGGCAAAGCTCTGGGGGGAACCGTCAACGATGTGGTGCTGGCGATGTGCGCCGGTGCGTTGCGCACGTATCTGGAGGAGCAGAACGCACTACCCGACAAGCCGCTCATCGCGATGTGTCCGGTGTCGATCCGGGCCGAGGGGGACCAGAACGCGGGGAACTCGATCACCGCGCTGCTGGCCAACCTGGCGACCGACAAGCCCGATCCGCTGGAGCGGTTCAGTGCGATCCGCGACTCGGTGCAGGCCGCCAAGTCGGTGCTCTCGGAGATGACACCCATGCAGCGGATGCTGGTGGGGGCGCTCAATGGAGCTCCCGCGTTGACCGGTGCCGTCCCGGGCTTGGTGGACCGGGCGGCTCCCGCATTCAACGTGATCATTTCTAATGTCCCGGGCCCGCGCACCGATATGTTCTGGAACGGGTTCGAGATGGACGGGTGCTACCCGGCGTCGATCCCGATCGACGGGGTGGCGTTGAACATCACGTGCACCAGCAGTGGGTCGGCGATGCACTTCGGATTGACCGGATGCCGCACGAGCGTGCCGCATCTGCAGCGGATCCTGACTCATCTGGAGGAGGCGCTGACCCAGCTGGAGGAGTCCGTCGTTTAGCGCCTTGTACCCACGAGGGGCATGCCCTCTCGCGATCTCGTACCCTACGGGGGTATCTGAGCTACGATAGTGCCATGCGAAACCGAACTCGGACTGCGATCCTTGCCGGCGCTGCTGCTGCGGTGCTGATTCTGTCAGCGTGTAGCTCGGACAAAAAGGGTGATGAGACGACGTCCGACCATTCAGGTCATTCCGGCATGTCGGGGATGACGACGACGCTCGATACCAATCCGGCGACGGCCCCGTCCGATCACAACGATGCTGATGTGACGTTCGCTCAGCAGATGATCATGCATCACCAGCAGGCCGTCGAGATGTCGAAGTTGACCGAGGGACGCACCGCCAATCCGGCGGTACTGGAGCTCGCGAACAACATTCAGACGGCGCAGCAGCCCGAGATCGACACCTTCACCGAGTGGCTCACCAGCTGGGGTCAGCCGCTCATGCCGGAGGGGCATGACCCCGCCGGACACATGCCTGGCATGGTGGACACGCCGGTATTGGACCGGATGAAGACCCTCAACGGCGAGGTTTTCGACCAGCTGTGGTTGCAGTCGATGATCGCTCACCACCAGGGCGCCGTCGCGATGTCGAATGCGGAACTCTCCGGAGGCCAGTACCCTTCGGCAAAGCAGTTGGCGCAAAAGATCATCGATAATCAGCAGCCTGAGATCGACACGATGCAAGGCCTTCTCAAGGGGTAATGGACATGAGCACGAAGACTTCGACCGGACACGGTTACTCGCTGAAAAAGGATGACTACGCCAAGCGGCTCCTGCGCATCGAGGGGCAGGTGCGCGGTATCGCCAAGATGATCGACGAGGATAAGTACTGCATCGACGTATTGACCCAGATCAGCGCGGCGCAGAGCGCGCTACGGTCGGTTGCGCTCGGGCTCCTCGACGAGCACCTCGGTCACTGCGTCTCCAATGCCGTTGCCGATGGTGGCGCCGACGCCGATGAGAAACTGGCCGAGGCCTCGGCGGCGATTGCCCGGTTGGTCCGCAGCTAGGAGTTGAGCGCGGCAACCACCATCTGCCGCAGCACCGCTCGCGTCTGAGTGGGCGCTGATCGACCGGCGCTGTACGGCGTGGAGTTCATCAGGCCGAACGCGGCATGCGCCTTGATGCGCGCATCCGACTCGTCGAGCTCGCCATCGATCTGGCAGAGCACCTGGACCCAGGCCTCCACGTACCGGCGCTGGTATTGACGCACCTGACGTCGTGCGGTCTCCGGTAGCGAGTCGAGGTCGCGGTCCTGGACCCGGATCAGGTCGCTCTCGTTGAGTGCGAAGTCGAGGTGGAAATCGATGAGCCCCGAGAGTGCCTCTGAAGCCCCGGCTGCCGCCTCGACGACATGGGTGCCCCCGGCCAGTAGTCGGCGGCTCACGTCCGTGAGTAGGTCCACCAGCAGGGCTTCTTTGTTCGGGAAGTGCCGGTAAATCGCCGGGCCGCTAATCCCCACGGCCGAGCCGAGATCTTCCAGGCGCACCCGGGCATACCCACGCATGGCCACCAGCCGGGCCGCAGCCTGCAGCAGCTGATCCCGACGATCGGCTTTGGCACGTTCGCGTTTGTTCGGAGTTTCCGACTCGGGTACCAGGTTGGTCATCACACCTCCTCGGCAGCTCGCTCTAGACAAATCAGTTAATGGAGATTATCTTAATTCAAGTTAATCCTCATTAACTGAAACTTCAGACTTCGGAGCTGGGTATGACTCTGGTTGGTGAGCAGAACAGGGCCGAGCATGCTCGACTGGTCGCCGAGCTGCGGGAGCGGCTCGCCCGCGCTGCGCTCGGCGGCAATGAACAGTCCCGACAGCGGCATGTGGACCGCGGCAAGCTCCTGCCGCGCGACCGCGTCGAGGCGCTGCTCGATCCGGGCAGCCCGTTCCTGGAGTTGTCACCACTCGCGGCGAACGGCATGTACGACGACGACGCACCCGGGGCCAGCATGATCGCCGGTATCGGCCGTGTCTCGGGGCGCGAATGCGTGATTGCCGCCAACGATGCGACGGTCAAGGGTGGCACGTACTACCCGATGACGGTCAAGAAGCATCTGCGCGCCCAGGAGATCGCGCTACAGAACCGGCTGCCCTGCATCTATCTGGTGGACTCCGGTGGCGCCTTCCTGCCCAAGCAAGACGAGGTGTTCCCGGATCGCGAGCACTTCGGCAGGATCTTCTACAACCAGGCCACCATGAGCGCCAAGGGAGTTCCGCAGATCGCCGCGGTGCTGGGTAGTTGCACCGCCGGTGGCGCGTATGTGCCGGCCATGAGCGACGAAGCCGTCATCGTGCGCAAGCAGGGCACGATCTTCTTGGGGGGTCCGCCGCTGGTGAAGGCCGCCACGGGTGAGGTGGTGACCGCCGAGGAGCTCGGCGGCGGCGACCTGCATTCGCGTACCTCGGGTGTGACCGATCACCTGGCATCCGATGACAAGGACGCATTGCGGATCGTGCGCCGCATCGTGTCGACGCTGGCGCCCAAGGTCGAGGCACCCTGGCCGGTTACCGAAACAATTGCCCCAGAGCGCGATCCGGGCACCCTGTACGACGTGGTGCCCACCGATCCGCGCATCCCCTACGACGTCCACGAGGTAATTGTGCGGCTCGTGGACGGTGGCACCTTCACCGAATTCAAAGCGGAGTACGGAAAATCGCTCGTCACGGGAACTGCGCGGCTGCACGGGCACCCGGTCGGAATCATCGCGAACAACGGCGTGCTGTTCGCCGAAAGTGCCATGAAGGCTGCACATTTCATCGAATTGTGTGATCAGCGACGTATTCCGCTGGTATTTCTGCAGAACATCTCGGGATTCATGGTGGGTCGCGATTACGAGGCCGCCGGTATTGCCAAGCACGGGGCGAAGATGGTCACCGCCGTGGCGTGTGCACGCGTACCCAAGCTGACGGTGGTCATCGGTGGCTCCTACGGTGCCGGCAACTACTCGATGTGTGGGCGCGCGTACTCGCCGCGATTCCTGTGGATGTGGCCGAACGCACGTATCTCGGTGATGGGCGGTGAGCAGGCCGCCTCGGTGCTTGCGACGGTGCGCGCCGACCAAAGCGCGGCGTCGGGCAAGGAGTTCACCGAGGACGAGCAGGAAGCGTTCAAGGCGCCCATACGCGAACAGTATGAACGGCAAGGCAATCCGTACTACTCGACGGCACGGCTGTGGGACGACGGAGTGATCGACCCCGCCGACACGCGCACGGTGCTCGGGCTGGCGCTGGGAATCTGCGCCAACGCGCCACTTGAACCCGTTTCCTACGGCGTCTTCCGGATGTGACAGTGATGTGGGGCTACCTCCCGCGTGCGGGGGCCGTTTACACGACAAACAGAAGGTGCGGCCAGTGATTCGTTCAGTGCTTATCGCCAACCGCGGCGAGATCGCGGTTCGCATCGCATCCACGCTGCGAGGCATGGGGATTCGATCGATCGCCGTCTATACCGACGGAGACACCGATCATCTCGATGCCTGCGACACCGCGGTGTACCTCGGTGCTGAATCCGCGGGCTACCTCGATATCGACGCGATCATCAGCGCCGCCAAACAGTCCGGGGCCGATGCTGTGCACCCTGGATACGGATTCGTCTCGGAGAATGCCGATTTCGTTCGCGCGTGTCAGTCGGCGGGGATCGTCTTCGTCGGGCCGCCCGCCGAGGCGATGGACGCCATGGGCGACAAGATCAGGGCTAAGGACACCGTTGCCGCAGCGGGCGAGCCGGTGGTCCCGGGCAGCGTGGGCGCACTCTCGGATGAGGAGCTGGTCGTCACCGCCGAGGAAATCGGAGCCCCGCTGATCATCAAGCCGTCTGCGGGTGGCGGTGGCAAGGGCATGCGGGTGGTGCACGACCTGAGGCAGATGCCCGATGCGCTGATCGCATCACGGCGCGAGGCCACCGCGATCTTCGGCGACGACACCTTGCTCGTCGAGCGTTACCTGGCCCGCCCCAGGCATATCGAGGTGCAGGTCTTCGGTGACACTCACGGCAACGTGGTGCACCTGGGCGAGCGTGAGTGCAGTCTGCAGCGACGACACCAGAAGGTGATCGAAGAAGCGCCATCCCCGCTGTTGACCGCGCAACTCCGGGCCGCGATGGGCGAGACTGCATGTCAAATCGCTCGTAGCGTTGGCTATTTCGGCGCGGGAACCGTTGAGTTCATTCTGGACAGCGATGCTCCCGAGCACTACTACTTCATGGAGATGAACACCCGTCTTCAGGTGGAACATCCGGTCACCGAGATGGTGACGGGGATTGACCTGGTGCAGTGGCAGATCCTCGTCGCAGCGGGCGAACGGCTCCCCTTGACGCAAGAACAGATCTCGCTGAGCGGCCACGCGATCGAAGCACGGGTGTACGCCGAAGATCCGGCTCGTGAGTTCCTTCCGACCGGAGGAACGGTTGCGCTGGCGCGCTTTTCGAGCAGCGCGCGCACGGACACGGCATTGTCGACAGGGTCGGTGGTGGGTTCGCGATTCGACCCGATGCTGGCCAAGGTGATTGTGCATGCGGCCGACCGTGCCACCGCACTGGCCGAGGCCGACCAGGCCCTCGCCGACACCCGGATACTGGGCGTGGGAACCAATATCGACTTCTTGCGCGCGCTGGTCACGAATCCCGTCGTGATATCCGGGGACATAGACACGGCGCTGCTCGACAAGATCGCGTCCGAATACCATCCGCCGGTCGTGCCGCATTGGGTGTGGGTGGCCGCAGCGGCCCTGCTGGACGGCGAATCGGAATCCGGGACATTGTGGAACAGCAAGTCCGGGTGGCGTATTGGCGAACACGCGCCGCGTTCGTACCGGTTGCGCATCGGAGAGTCCGTCGAACTGGTCCAGCTCTGGGGTGACCCGGTGGCCGAGGTCGGCATCGGGGACGGCGAGCGCACTTCTGCCAGGGCTCATCGCGCCGCAGGACACGTGAGTGTCGAATTCGCCGGCCAGCTGTACCGCGCGAACGCGGCACGGACGAGCACCGCGGCGTGGATAGCCACCGAAGAAGGAACCTGGCATGCCGATATCGCGCCGGAACCCCGGTTGCGGCACCACGACGGCGAAGACGAGGACGGCGAAATCCGGAGCTCGATGCCCGGGGTCGTACGTGTGGTGTCGGTGAACACGGGTGCCGTTGTCGAGCGTGACGCCCCGGTTGTGGTGGTCGAGGCCATGAAGATGGAACACACCCTGCGTGCACCGATCGCCGGAACCGTGACCGTCGCGGTGGCCGTCGGCGACCAAGTGGCCGTCGATCAACTCCTGGCCACCATCCATCCCGTTATCGACCCCGAGGAGGAGAAGGCATGACATTCAGCACCGCGGAGTTGCCTGGCGAGTACGACTCGCTACGTAAAACCGTTGAAGAATTTGCGAATTCGGTGGTGGCTCCGGTGGCCGCCCATCACGACGCCACCAAGACCTTCCCGTATGCGGTGGTGGCGCAGATGGGTGACATGGGGCTGTTCGGTCTGCCCTTCCCCGAGGAGTACGGCGGAATGGGTGGTGACTACTTCGCACTGTGCCTGACGCTGGAAGAGCTGGCCCGGGTGGACCAGAGTGTGGCCATCACCCTCGAGGCTGCCGTGTCCCTGGGCGCCATGCCGATCTACCGGTTTGGGAACGAAGAGCAGAAGCAGCGCTGGCTTCCAGCACTCGCCTCCGGAAAATCCCTGGCCGCCTTCGGTTTGACTGAGCCCGGTGGTGGTACCGACATCCCCGGCTCGATTCGAACCCGGGCCGTCGAGGACAACGGCAGCTGGGTCATCAACGGCTCCAAGGCATTCATCACCAATTCCGGAACCGATATCACCGCGGTGGTGGGTGTTGCGGCAGTAACCGGACGTTCGGCAGACGGTTCGCCGGAGATCTCGGTCATTCACGTACCTTCGGGTGCACCGGGATTCACCGTCGAGCCGGGATACGACAAGGTCGGTTGGAATGCCTCGGACACGCATCCACTGAGCTTCGACGATGTACGGGTGCCCTACGAGAATCTGCTGGGCGAGCGTGGTCGTGGTTACGCGGGATTCCTGCGGATCCTCGATGAGGGGCGAATCGCCATCGCGGCATTGGCAACCGGTGCCGCACAAGGATGCGTCGACGAAAGCCTGCGGTACGCCAGCAGTCGCCCGGCCTTCGGCAGCGCGATCATCGACTACCAATCGGTGTCGTTCAAGATCGCCCGGATGCAGGCTCGCGCGCACACAGCCCGTCTGGCCTACTACCACGCTGCCGCGCTACTGCTGGCCGGAAAGCCGTTCAAGACCGAGGCGTCGATTGCCAAGTTGGTGGCCAGTGAGGCGGCGATGGACAACGCACGCGATGCCACCCAGATCTTCGGCGGGGCGGGGTTCATGAACGAGTCTCCGGTCGCTCGTCAGTATCGCGACAGCAAGATCCTGGAGATCGGCGAGGGGACGAGCGAGGTGCAGCTGATGCTCATCGCCCGTGCGCTGAGCCGGTAACCTGTCGGAGTACTTAGCTGGCTGGGTGAGCTGGGCATCCGCGACGGTCGCCCAGCGCGCTGAGTCACATCAGGTACCCCCACGGGGTTATGAATGTGACCTTTTCTAATCAACGGCGATAAGGCCTGGTCAAGACGTATTTTCTTGAACCGGTGAAACATCGAGTTGCCTGGTGGCGACGAACCCTATGACACACTGGATGTGTCGCGTCTACAGGAGTGAGCATGCTTGTCTTAACTCGTTGGTTCCGGCGCGCCCTCATCAGCGGTATCTGTGTTGCAGGACTGCTGGGTGCTGGCGTGATTCCTGCCCTCGCAGAGCCGGGTGACCCCGGCGATCCGGGTATTCAAGAACCGGCACCCCCACCGCCGCCGTTCGAACTACCGCCGCCCCCGCCGCTGCCGTGGGAGCTGCCGCCGCCGCCCGCGCCTGACGCGCCGCCTCCCGGCGAGGTTCCGCCGGCTCCGGCGCCGACCACGCCGCCTCCCGGGGCGCCTCCGACGGGCGACGTGCCGCCGTTGCCGGTGGGCCTATTGAAGAACTCGCCCAATAACGGCGACGTCGTTGGTGTGGCTCAGCCGGTGACGATTGTCTTCGCGGCTCCGGTGACGGACAAGAAGGCCGCCGAGGCCGCCGTGAAGATCACCACGTCGAAGCCCGCGCCGGGATACTTCTACTGGTACACCGATCAGCAGCTGCGCTGGAAGCCCACTCAGTTCTGGCCCGCGAACACCGACGTGAACGTGAATGCCGGCGGGACCAAGTGGAGTTTCAAGGTCGGTGACGCCTTCGTGTCGACAGTCGACGATGCCACCTTCACGATGACGGTGACCCGCAACGGGGTTGTGGAACGCACCATGCCGATGTCGATAGGTAAGCACGACAAGAAGCACGAGACGAAGAACGGCACCTATTACGTCAGCGAGAAGTTCCAGAAGATGGTGATGGACTCGTCAACCTACGGGGTGCCGACGACCTCGCCCGAGGGCTACAAGCTCGACGTGTTCTGGGCCACCCGGTTGTCCAACTCCGGCATTTTCGTCCATGCGGCGCCGTGGTCGGTGGGCGATCAGGGTAAGCGCGATGTAAGCCACGGCTGCATCAACCTGAGCACCGACAACGCCACCTGGTACTTCAACCAGTCCCACCCCGGCGATCCGGTGATCGTGAAAAACTCGCCCGGTGGCCCGTACAAGGATTATGACGGCTACGACGACTGGCAGCGCTTCTAGATCTCCTCAGCGCACGGAGAAAGCCCCCGGCCACCGGCCGGGGGCTTTCTCGTTGTGGCAGCTCAGCTCCAGATGCGTACGCGCTGATCGGCTTCCAGGAACAGCTCGTCCTCGGTGCTCAGCTCGAAGGCTTCGTAGAATGCGTCGATGTTGCGCACCACGCCGTTGCAGCGGAATTCAGGCGGCGAGTGCGGGTCTACCGACAGACGCCGAATGGCCTCAGCCTCGCGGGCCTTTGTGCGCCACACCTGCGCCCAGCCGAAGAAGACCCGCTGTGCCCCGGTGAGTCCCTCGATGACCGGAGCCGGGTTGCCGCGCAGCGAGATCTCATAGGCCAGTAGCGCGATCGAGAGACCGCCCAGATCGCCGATGTTCTCACCGACGGTAAACGCACCGTTCACGTGTTGATCGGAGAGCTCGCGGGGTACGAACTCGTCGTACTGCTTGATCAATGCCGTTGTACGCACTCCGAATTCGTTGCGGTCGGTGTCGGTCCACCAGTTGACCAGGTTGCCGTCGCCGTCGTATTTGGAACCCTGATCGTCGAACCCATGACCTATCTCGTGACCGATAACGGCACCGATACCGCCGTAGTTGGCACCGTCATCGGCGTCTGCATCGAAGAAGGGCGGCTGCAGAATCGCTGCGGGAAAGACGATTTCGTTCATGCCCGGGTTGTAGTAGGCGTTCACCGTCTGGGGGGTCATGAACCATTCGTCGCGATCGACCGGTCCGGCCAACTTTGCCAGACCGCGGTCGCATTCGGCGGCTGTCGCGCGCCGGACATTCCCCAGCAGGTCATCGCGCCGGATGGCGATGGTCGAATAGTCACGCCACGCGGCGGGGTAGCCGATCTTCGGGGTGAACTTGTCGAGCTTCTGCAGGGCGCGTTCACGGGTCTCCGGCGTCATCCACTCCAGGTCGGTGATGCTGACCCGATAGGCCTCGCGCAGGTTGTCGACGAGAACCTCCATGCGCGCCTTGGCGTTCGGCGGGAAGTGGCGCTCGACATAGAGCTGGCCTACGGCCTCGCCGAGTAGTGACTCGACCACCGCGACGCCGCGCTTCCAGCGGTCGCGGATCTGCTCGGTGCCGGACAACGTGCGTCCGTAGAAATCAAAGTTCTCTGCCACCAGCGGTTCGGTGAGGTATGCCGCGCGGGCACAGATGAGCCGCCAGCTTGCCCATTGCTTCCAATCACTCAACGGCTCCGAAGCCCAGAGGCCGGCGAAGGCGGTGAGGTAGTCGGGCTGTCGCACCACAAGTTCGGTGACTTGGCCGGCGGTGGCACCCAGGCCGGAGATCCATCCGTCCCAATCGAATCCGGGTGCGGTGTGCTCCAGGTCCGCGAACTGCACCAGGTTGTAGCTCAGCTCGGCATCGCGCCGCTTCACCACATCCCAGTGCGCTGCGGCGATCTTGGTCTCCAGCGCGAGGATCCGGTCGGCGGTATCGGCGTGGTCACCCTCGCCGTACACCAGCGCGAGCATGGCGGCGATATGGGCGCGATACGCGTCGCGCGTCGCCGCATGCTGCTCCTCCCGGTAGTAGGACTCGTCGGGCAGGCCCAGACCGGACTGGCTGATGTGGAGGAGGTAGCGGGAGGAATCCTTGGCATCGGTGTCGACGTAGCAGCCCACCCCGCTGCCGGCTCCGGCCCGCTGCAACCTACCCATGACGGCGGCCAGCGCGGTGACATCGGCTGCCGAGGTGATCCCGTCCAGCTCCTGATGAAGCGGCGCCAGGCCGATAGCTGCCACGGTCTCGATGTCCATGAAGCTCGCGAACAGGTCGCCGATCTTCTGCGCCTCGGTACCTTCGGGTGCACCCGAGTCGGCGGCCTCCGTGATGATCCCGCGGACCTGCTCCTCGGCGCGGTCGAACAGAGTTCGGAACGCTCCGTCGACGGCACGGTCGGCCGGAATGGAGTATTCGGCGAGCCAGCGGCCATTCACGTGGCCGAACAGGTCATCCTGTGGGCGGATGGATTCGTCGCGGTGGCTCAGGTCGATACCGGATTTTGGCAGCACGGATTCTGTCGTCACCCGTCCATGGTGGCACGGGTCGCTAGGGTGAGGCCCGTGAGCAAAGAGGCCCCGGCAACCAGCCAAGGCAGGGCGGACGGACCCGTCTTCTCCCGGTACGGCGTTCTGTCCGCCGTTCTCGGCGCGATCACGGTTGCCGCCCTGGTGCTTTCGATCTTCGTCGTTACCGGCCATCGCAGCCAAGTGGCCCGCGACCGCTACGACTCCCGCGTGCTTGATACCGCGGTGACCTGGGTCAACACCCTGATCAACATGAAGAAGAGCAATGTCGACTCCAGCGTGCAGATGTTGCAGGACGGTACCGCCGGGCAGCTGAGTGATCATTTGGGGGAGATGCTCGCGGGTGTCGTGAAGCTCGCGCGAACGGTCGACGCCGACGCGGCGGGAGAGATCGATGCGGTGGCCATCGACAGGGTCGGCGCAAGGATTCCGGATGAGGACATCGGCCTGCCTTCCGTGGAGCGGGTGGATCGCGTCATGGTGGTGGCCACGTCGGTGACGCGCGATGCCAACGCCCCCCCGAAGGTCAATCAATGGCACCTACGGCTTGCGGTGTCCAAGGTGGGGAACCAGCTGCTGGTCACTGGTCTGGAGTTGCTGTGATGAGCCGTAATGCATTGCGGGTCATAATCTTTGACTTACTGGCGCCTCTGGTTACGGTGCTGGCGATTGTCGAACTCGGCGTGATATTGCGCTGGCCCACCTGGTGGGTGGTGGTGTGCACGGCGTCGTGTCTGCTTATCGCTCAGGGTTCAGCGGTGAACGCCTACCTGGCCCGACGTGATTCGGTGACCGTCGGCACGGACGATGACGGACCGGCGCTGCGTACCGGGATCGTCGCACTGGCCACGGTCGCGGTGCTGGCGGTTGCGGTCGTGGGGTACCGACATTGGACGGTTCCCGACCGAGAGGGGAACGCGGACCGCGCGGCGGTGACCGATGTCGTCGTGACGGTGGCCGAGGCGGTGGTGAACTTCGTCCCGGGTAGCCCGGATTCCTACGTGCGCAAGGCCGCCGAGCATATGACGGAGGGACAGGGGCAGTCCTTCACGCGTGACTTCGACAGGGCCACTGCCGAGCTCAAGACCAAGGGAATCTCACAGCAGGGTCAGATCATCTCGGTCGGAATCGAAGCCCTCGGACCCGAAGACGCCGTGACCGCCGCCCTGGTGCGACGCACGAGCGTTGCCGCAAAAACGCAACCCGAAGAGTCGGTGCTGGCGCTGCGGATGACACTTGCCAAACGTGATGGCCGCTGGCTCGTGGACAACATCGCACCGATCGACCGGATCGGCGCGCAGCCGCCCACGGGCTAGCGCGAACTGATACGCGCGAACTCGATTTCGGTACAACGGTCCATGACGACCTGCAGCCCCGCATCGGTGGCCTTGTTCGCGGCGTCGATATCGACGAGATCGAGTTGGAACCAGAGTGTGCGTGCGCCGATGTCGATGGCCTCTTGGGTGATGCCCGCCAATTCCTCGCGACGGCGGAACACATCGACCAGGTCGGGTGTCTCCGGCAGCGCCGCCAGGTTCGGGTAGACCGCCCGGCCGTCGAGCTCGGAGATCGTCGGATTCACCAGGAAGATTCGGTAAGGACTGTGCGTGGCCAGATAGCGGTAGACGCCGTGACTCGGCCGGTCGGGATTGGCCGAAACTCCCACGATGGCAATGGTCTTTGTTTCGAGCAGTATCTCGGCGATTGCCGCGTCATCGGGGGCAGTCCACACCGCGGTTCCTTTCCTCCTAGACCCGTGGCACGCCGAAAACTCAAGTGACAGGCCTTGGCATGGCACGGTAGACATGGGTATGTGTCTGAGCTGACCCTACGCACCATTCAAGACGAGGACGACTACCAGTCGTACGTGAGCTTCGCGTACTCCGTGTTCCTGCAGGATCCCCAGCTGGACGAGATAGCGGCCAGCCGCAAGTTCACCGAGCTGGACCGGATGATCGGATTCCACAACGGACGCAAGTGGGTGGCGACGGCGGGTGCCTACAGCCGTCACGTGGTGCTACCGGGCGCAACGGTCGCACCGGTCGCCGCCATCACCGCCGTCACGGTGGCGCCGACGCATCGGCGCCGCGGTCTGTTGACCGCGATGATGCGCCGTCAACTGGAGGACGTGCGCTCGCGCGGTGAGTCCATCGCCATGTTGTTCGCCTCGGAAGCGTTGATCTACGGACGATTTGGCTACGGAGTCGCGACGGAAGCCGCGGAATTGTCTGGCCGGGTCAAGGAGCTGGCTTTCCGGCCGGATGTGGATCTAGGCGACGGCACCCTGGAGGAGGTAGACGCCGACACCTTCCTGGCATCGGCCCCTGCCGTGTACGACGTCGCCATCGCCGAACTGCCCGGCCAAATGTCGCGTACCCCCGAGTGGTGGGCGATCTGGACGTTGGACAACGAGGAACGCCAGAAGGAGTCCGGCAAGATCCGCTTCGTCCTGCATTACGAATCCGATGGAACAGTCAGCGGATTCGCCCTCTATCGGCCGAAGCCGGGGTGGGGTGACGCGGGGCCCGACGCGGAGCTGCATGTGCAAGAGGTGCTGGGAGCCAGCCCGCGCGCCTATGCCCGGACATGGCGCTACCTGCTGGATATGGATCTGGTGCGCAAGATCAAGTATCACGGCGCATCGGTGCATGAGGAGCTGCGATACCTGTTGGCCAACCACTCGGCGCTGGAATGCGCTGTGAGCGATGCGATCCAGGTGCGATTGGTCGATGTTGCGAAGGCGCTGTCGCAGCGGCGATACGCGGCTGAGGTGGACGTGGTGCTGGAGGTCACCGACGAATTCCTACCAGAGAATTCGGGACGCTACCGTCTGCGCGGCAGTCTGACCGATGCCAGCTGCGAAATCACCACGGACGACGCCGATATCGCGTTGACCGTGCGCGATCTCGGGTCCGTCTATATGGGTGGGGTGAGCCTGCAGGCGCTGGCCAGAGCAGGTTTGGTCACTGAACTTCGAGCAGGTGCGGTGCAACGGGCCGCCATCGCATTCGGCTGGCCCGTCGCACCTAGTGCACCCGATGACTTCTAACTAGTTGTCGCGACCGGGACGGCCCATCGGACCTGGGCCGTTCCATCCGTCGTCATCCCAGGTGCGGTGCCAGCCGCCGTGGTGCCCCCAACCACCACCGCCGCCACCATGCGTGTGCCACCAAATGGCGCATGCGATGCGGAAGGCGATGAACAGGAACAGCAGCACCAGGCCGGTCAGCAGGGCGATCTTGCCGAGGAGTTTGGCGCGGTCCGAGGATTCCTGCGCGCGGTCGTACTGGCCGGTGAGCCAGTACTGGGTCACGTTCAATGCATTGGTAAATGCGCTGAACGCCAACGGCCAGAAGAAGACAAGGGAGGCCACTGCCCAGCCGACATTGGTGGGGGGAGGCTTCGGAGCTCCCGCGGGGGCCGTCGGCGCGGGCGGGGGCGCGGGCGTCGTAATGGCGCCGGTAGGTTCGTCAGTTTTCGTCTCGTCGGTCATGGCACGAGGTTAGGCCGATTTCAGGCGGGCTGCCATAACGATCGGGCAGCTCTCAGGGAACTGGCATTGGTTACGCAGGTACCCGGATGTAACGCGATGTGCCCGGTGGCTATCCGCGGGGACGGGTGCGCCCGAACCGCCGGGCTACCCGGCGCATCCGCACCAGCATCGCGACCGATGGGCTGGTTGTGCCTGTCAGGTACGAGGAGAGTTCGCCACTTGAAACACCTATGCGGGAAGCAAACTCGGCCTGGCGCAGACCGGACGCCTCGAACAGCAGGTTGATCTCGTTGGCTGCTTCTCGTTGTTCTGCTTCGGCAAGGTTGTCGCGCGCCCGGGTGAGGACTTCTTGCAGCACGGTCGAAATGCCGTAGAGCTCATCGGCGCCCACGACTTCCTCCACCTGGCGGGCGGTTCGTCCGAATGGGTCGCGTTTGAGCGCGTGGACGATGGCCTGCCAATCGGAAAGGTCGCCGCTTTGCAGGGCGTCGAGTATCTCGGAGGTGGTCCAGTGGGAGACCGGCTTATCGGTGCGTCCCGGCTCCTCGATGTGAGCGGAACTGGAGCCGATGTCACCGGAACCCGAAGGCTCGTCGGGCACTTCGGGTGAGACGGCTGGAGCGTCGCTCGTGACCGTCACCTCGCATCCTCCAACATCGCTACCGCCACGGACAGGCACTGCCTGCGCACCGTGGGGCATTCCATTGCGCCGTCGCCGGGCTTCGGGTCAGCTAGCCGTCGGACCAGCTGACTGGAAACCCACCTCTGATTGGACTGTACACAGTAATGCTGATCGAGACCGGCGAGGACCTTTGCCGCGGTTTGCGGTTCCATTAGCGAAGCGAGCCGGGCGAACTCGGTGTAATCGCGTTCGGCGTTGCGGCGCATCAACAACAGCCCTTGCATGCGCAGCGCTTCGGCGTCGGTGGGTACAACACACTTCTGTCCCGTCGGCAGCTTTACCTGGGTGATTTCGACCGGTGTCACCCGCGAGAGGGGGCCGGGCATGGCGACGGTGTCGATATCGGTTCCGTTTTTGCCGGCCTGTAAGGCCTCTAGTGCCACAGTCAAGTTGTCGCGCCAGCGGTCCACGAGCACCGACTGGGCATCGGGTGCGGTGACTGTGCCGCCATCGGCGAGCCGCTTGAGCCGGGCCGCCGAGACAGCGATGGCGTGATAGTCGATACGCGGTTCCTCGAACCCGGATCCTTGAAGTCGCAGCGCACTCTCGGTATGCGGGCCCGGAAGTTCATCGACACATGGGGTTTCGAAATCAACAGTGGGCAGCACCCGATCCAGCCAACCCGGAAGCCACCAGTTGCGCTGGTTGAACATCGCCATCAGCGCCGGTACCAGCACCAAGCGCACCACCGTCGCGTCGACGGCGATCGCCACCGCACACGCGACGCCCAGCTGTGCGACCAACGGCATTCCGGCGAAGGCAAATCCGATGAACACCGCGATCATGATCAGCGCCGCGCTGGTGATGGTGCGCGCACTCGTGCGTACGCCGAACGAGACCGCATCGGCACAATCACCGGTGCGCAGATACCGCTCGCGCACACGTGCCAGCAGGAAGATCTCGTAATCCATGGTGAGGCCGAAGGTCAGTGCGAGCGCTAACGGCGGGATACTGCTGTCGATGTTGGCCTTGTGGAAGCCGAGGAACTCCAGCCATCCCCATTGGAAGACGATCACCAGGCTGCCGTAGGCGGCGGCGACCGAGAGCACCGTCATCACCACGCCCTTGAGCGCCAGCACCGGCGAGCGCAGTGTGGCCAGCAGCATGACGAATGCGAGGACACAGACGAAAGCGAAGACTCCCAACAGTGCGTGTTCCACCCTGTTGTCGTAGTCGAACAGCAGCGCCGTCGGCCCGCCCACGCTGATATCGGCACCCGAATTCTTGAGTGCATCGGGCACATTCGCACGTAACCAGCTGACGGTGTCGCGGGCTGCCTTCGCCTCGGGGTCTACCGACAGCACTGCCGAGATCAGCGCGTCATGCCCGCCCGTGGAGAAGATGGGGTCGGAGACCCGCGCGATATTGGGGGCCTGCGCGATGGTCTCCTTCGCGATCTCAAGGGCTTGCGCATGCTGAGGATCTTGCGCGTTGCTCTTGTCTCCGTCGAAGGTGAGCAGTATCTGCACCGGTCCGAGCGCACCCGGTCCCATTGCCACGGCCGCAGCGTCGATGCCCCGGCGGATCTCATGGGACGAATCGAATTGGCGCAGCATGCTATTGGAGACCTGCATGTGCAGGCTCGGTGCGGCGAGCGCGAGCAGGAAAATCGAAGCGCCCAGCGCGGACAGCCAGGGCCGGCGCATGACCTCTTGGGTCCATTTGCGCCAGAAGGGGATTGAATGCTTGCGTAGCGGTGAGGCTCGCAGGAATTGGGACTGGTTGGCCGCGGCCTTACCGAAGATGGCGAGCAACGCGGGCATCAGAGTGGTGGAGCTGAGAACGGCGATGGCGACGACGATGATGGCGCCAGAGGCCATCGATGCCAACGCGGGGGTTCCGATCAAGTAGATGCCGGCGAGGGCTGCGATCACGGTGAGGCCGGAGAACGTGACGGTGAGCCCCGAGGTGGCCATCGCCGCGGCTATCGCCTCCTGCCGGTTCTTCCCCGAATTCAGCTCCTCGCGGTACCTCATGAGGATGAAAAGGGAGTAGTCCACCGCGACGGCGAGGCCGATCATGGTCACCGTCGGTAGGGCGAATACCGAAATAGTGGTGATGTTGGACAGCGCGAGGACGATCGCGACGCTCAATGCGACCGTGCACAGGCCCAGGAGTAAGGGCAGGGAGGCCGCGGCCAGAGAGCCGAACGCGGCGATCAGGACGATCAGGATGACCGGAATGTTCCACTTCTCGGCCTGCTTGATGTCTCCGGCGATCTGTTCGGTCATCGCGGCGCCCAGCGCACCTTGGCCGATGACATAGAGGGATACCCGGCCTCCGGCGATCTGCCCGGGCTCACCGCCGTGCACACCTATCTTCTTGCGAAGGTCCTTGGCGATGTCGGTCGCGCCGGTGTTATCGAAGCCGATCCGCAGGGTGACGACGAACGGGCGATCCGGTTGCGGGGTCAGCTGCGGGGGGATGGGCTCGACCGAAACCTGAGGGATCTGCGCCGCCACCTGCTTGAGATAGTCGACGGCGGCGGTCATATCGGCCACAGTCGCATCGGGCCGGGGCGTGGCGACCAGCGCCAGCGGAGAGGCGCCGTGATCACGGAACCCGGTCTCCATCGCGTCGTGCACCTTCAGCGATTGCGAACCGGCGACTTCGAAACCACCACCGGTGAGCTTCTCTCCATGACTGGCGACCAGGCCTGCCGCGGAGGCGATAAGAATCAGCCAGACAGCGACGGTCAACCACCTATACCTGCGAAGGTAGTCGCTGGTGCGCATCATGACTGACTGCACGATGGTTCCTGTCGTTCGGTGTGACGCACGCAGTCTCCTGTGGCGTGGTCGTGATGCTACAGCAACGCGACCAACCGTGCCCCCTGTCTGTATATATCCCGGCAACCTGCGATGACGCGTTTACTAACAGCCTGCCTTGGCGAAAAACCAGTGGTGGCTGGACGTGCTTTTCGCGCTCCCTGGCAACGTTGCGCTGAGCCAAAAATCGGATCGTGAAATTCAGAATCTGGCCGACGATAAAGAGTGGGTAACGCTCTGGTCACTACGCGCGTCCGTGTTTCGAAATGGCGCCGAATTTCGATACGTTGGCTGTAATCCCCCAACCAAGTAGGAGGAATGTCATGTCAGCCACAACCTCGCGGCGCACGGCCTACGGCTTGCTGAGCGCAGGTGTTCTCGCTGGCGGGCTCGCGATGAGCGCCCTGGCACCGATTGCCGCGGCCGAACCAATCCCCCCGACCCCCGCCCCGGCCCCGGCGGCTCCCGTCGCACCGGCACCCGTCCCGAACGCTGCCGCACCCGCCGCGGCGACTGTGACTCCGGCCACACCCACGCCGGACGGATGCCAGGCCAGCAAGATGACCAAGACCGTCGGCAACGTGGTGCAGAACGCCGCGGGCTACCTGGAGCAGCATCCGGACGTCGATGCGGCCTTCACTGAGATCAAGGCCGCCCCGCAGGACCAGATCGCCGCGAAGACGCAGAGTTACCTGGTGTCGCGGCCCGATGTGGCCGGTTCGCTCGGTGGCATCGCCGCACCGCTCAATGACCTGCGCACCAAGTGCGGTCTGCCGCTGGACCTGGCCCAGGTGGTCAACGGTGGCGGCCTGAACCCGGCCGCGATGGGCGTCAACCCCGCGCTGCTTACCGCGCTGTCGCAGAACCCGGCCGCGCAGGCTCTCGTGCAGAATCCGGCGGTGCAGTCGGCCATTCAGAACCAGGTACCGGCTGCCAGCTTCCCGCAGGGCCCCGGTCCCGCGCCCGGACCGGCTCCCGCCGCCGTCGCTCCGGCTCCGGCCGGCCCGGTGGGTACAGGTCCCGCCCCCGGTCCTCGCGTCTAAGGCCACATACCCAATTCGAGTGCGAGTCTGGCGCGGATTTCCCTGGAGATATCCGCGCGAGGCTCGCACTCGGTGTTTTGGGGGCTAGCGGGTCAAGACCTCCGGGCCCGCGAGAGGGGACATGTCATCGTGGCGGTTGAGATACCGCACCGACAGCAGCACTACGGCATAACCGGCGAGGGGCACCAGCACGGCGGCGAGACCTTCCATGCAGCCAGCTTGCGGGGGAGCGGGGTGTGTATCCAAGCGTGTTGACGGGATCCTGACGGAGGCCTCGCTATTTCTTGATCACCTGCGGGCCGTTCCGCTGAGCCGGGTCGCGATGACGCGCCACCCCAGCAGGAACAGGGCAGTCACCAGCGAGGCGACGATGACAAAGCTGAACGCGACGCCCTGGTTGCTCAGGCGGCGCAAGATCATCCCGAACAGCACCGTGCAGACCCACACCGCGACGCCGGTGTGCGCGACGGATGTCGGACGCGACCAACCCCGACTCAACAGCCAGCCGACTCCGGCACCCGACAAGAACGGCCACGCCGTCTCCCACACACCCACCAGCGTGATGCCCTCGGCATGACTGCGGCGGCCGATGGTGCAGAAGACCAAGACGCCGATGACATCCAGTACCAGGGAGAGCAGTACGGATGTCACCGGCGTTTGGGGTGACGAATTCTGTTGCACGCTGGGCATTCCCCGACCGTAGCGGGTGCCGTGCGGCGATCAGTTGGAGGGTGCCTCCGGGTGACCGGCTTCGATGTTGAAGGTCAGTGTGACCTTCTCGCCGACCAGTCCGGCACCGCCGGTGACGCCGAAGTCGCCGCGGTTGATCTCGGTGCCGGCTTCGAAGCCGGCGACAGCGCCACCCTGTGCTCCGGGGCCGACGCCCTCCAGGGACAGGTTCAGCGAGACCGGCTGGGTGACGCCATGCAGGGTCAGTTCACCGTCGACGATGTAGTCGTCACCGTCGGCGCGCACCGAGGTGGATCGGTAGGTGGCGGTGGGGTGGTTGTCGGTGTCGAAGAAGTCGGCCGAACGCAGGTGGCCGTCGCGCTGGTCGTTGCGGGTGTCGACAGAGGCCACGTTGATGGTGGCCGATACCGAGGGAGTGCCGTCCTCGGCGACGGTGATGTCACCGCTGAAGTCGGTAAACGAGCCGCGGACCTTCGAAACGCCCAGGTGGCGTACGGAGAACGTGATGTCCGAGTGAACCGAGTCGATGGTCCAGGTTCCGGGGGCCAGAACTGGCGTGGTGGTGGTCATGAATGCTCCTCAAAGTTGGGTAGGACATTCATGACAACCGGACCATAGTCCGCTTTATTTCGGGGGATCGGAAGAATTTTTTGGAGGGTCGCCGGGCCGGGCGTCGGGGCCGGGTTCGGGCTCCTTGGATGGACTCGGCGTGGCATCGGGGTCGATCTGGCTCTCGTCGCGGAAGAGGAAGAAGAAAATGACCCAGCCGATCGCGGAGATGAAGATCCAGCTGACCGCACGGTAGATGAGCATGGCGGAGATCGCGTCGGGCAGCGTCATCCCGGAGGACACCAGGCCGGGAACCAGGAAGGCCTCCACCACCAGCAGGCCACCGGGCATGAGCGGAAGCGAACCGGCGGCCCGCGCCGCGGCATAGGCGACCATGACACCGACCAGGGAGGGTCGGCTGCCCACGGCATAGGCCGCGAAGGCCAGACACGCCACATCGGCGATCCAGTTGAACAGCGACCAGCCGAACGCCTCGCCGAGGGCACGCCGGGTCAGCGTCACCGCTTCCATCTGCTTGAGGATCTCGCGCCAGCGCGCCACCCCCATCATCGGCGGCTTGCCGCGAACATCGTTGACCCAGCGAAGGACTCGCACACCGATACCGTCGAGCATCTCCGGACGCGATGCGACCGCCTGTGCCAGGAGCAAGATGGCCAACAATCCGCCGATGCTGAAGATCAGCGAGAACGGGTTGGTCTTGGCGCCCAACAGGAATGCCCCGCCCAATCCCAGGATCGCCAAACCCACCGCCTGCAGCACCCCGGACATCACCAACTGCCAGGACGCCACGACCGGGGTCGCACCCCAGAGTCGCTGCTGCCGATAGATAAAGGTGGCCGAGAGCACGGGTCCGCCGGGCAACGTGGTGCTCAACGCGTTGCCGGCGTAGAAAGCGGCCTCAGAGCGCCATTGACGTATCTTCACGCCCGCCGAACGCAGCAGCGTGCGCTGGATCTGCGCGAAGCTGTGCATCGAGGCCATCGCTGCGAACGCTGCCGCCAGCACCCACCACGGGTTGGCGGTCTTGAGGCTGCGCCAGGCCGATGCCAGCTGATCGGAGACGAATCCGATCTCCACAGCGAGCACGATCGCCAGGAGCACGAGGACCGCCCAGCGCAACCACCAGTACTTTCCCCGTTGCTTGATGACGGGTTGGGGCGCGGTATCCGCTTCGGGATCGTCTGGGCACGAGGCCGGACCGCTTCCTTCGGGCGGCGTACAGCCGCCGTCGAGTGGGTCACGGTCATCGGGCACGGGCACCACAGTAACGGCGCGGACTGGCCACTTCTTTCAGGTTCCCGCAGGCCACGCTAGGTGTGTCGCCCTGGTGCGGCCCCGGAGCAGCACAGAGTCGCCGTGATCCCAGTGTTTTTGCTCATCGGGGTCGGCGAAATAGAGCGCATTTGTCGAGGCGAGCAGGCGGCTGGGTCGGTGTTTGGCGAGTTCGGTGAGCCGCGAAGCCTCATTTACCGGGTCGCCGATCACCGAGTACTCATAGCGTTCGGGTGCACCGACGTTCCCGGCGACCGCCAGCCCTGCCGAGACCCCGATGGCGAACTCGAAGGGGTGGGGGAAGTCCTCGTTGAGCCGGTCCCGCAGCTCGCGGGCAGCCGCCAGGCAGGCGGTAGTGGCATCCGGGCGGTGCAACGGGGCGCCGAAGACCGACAGCGCTTCGTCTCCGACGAATTTGTTGACGAAGCCGCCGCGGCTGTCGACCACTTCCACCACGATGCGAAAGAAGTCGTTGAGGATGGTGAGTACTTCTTCGGGGTCGCGATCGGAAGCCATCGACGTCGACCCGATCATGTCGACGAAAAACACTGCAACGTAACGGTTCTCGCCGCCGAGGTTGGTGCCGAGCTGCAGGGCCTGACTGGCCACGTCGGCACCCACGTGCTTACCGAATAGTTCGCGCAGTTGACGACGTTCCTCACCCACCTGCATCATCCGGTTGAACCCGGCCTGCAAGACGCCCAGCTCGCTGCCGTCGTAGACGTCGACGCGTGCCTCGAAGTCGCCCTGCGCCACATCGCTTATGGCGGTGCGCAATTGGCGTACGGGGTCGGCCAACTGTCCGGCGGTGAGCAGAGCGAGTCCGTAACTGCCGACCAGGGTGGTCGAGACGATGAGCAGGACCGTAAGGGCAAGGTCGCGTGTCGAGGTCAAGTCCTCCGGCTTCCAGAGGGCCATGCCGCACAGCGCGATGATCCCGATCGCAGGTGCCAGAGTGCCGATCCACCAGCTCAGGCGAACTCGCACGAATACAGAGGGGGCGAATCGTCCGTGAAACTCGCTGGCGCTCAACGCTTTGGCTGCGATGGGGCGCAGGATGCGCTCACCGAGCAGGTAGGTGAGGCCGAAGCTGGCCGTCGCCGATTGCACACACCCGATGATGGTGGCCAGAGTCCACTTGGAGTCGTGCATGGCGCCCACCGCGATGAACACTCCGGCGCCGATGGCCCAACCACCGAGGTGCAGCAGCGACTGCTGAAGGGGTGCGGTCAACGCGGTGCGTAACTCCAACGCGGTGGGCGGCCCGCCTCGGCAGTACCAGCGGGCCAGTCGGTGTTCCATATGCAGCGCCCAGCCGACGCTGGTGACGATCATGACTCCGAACAGAAGCCAGAACAGTGGGGGACCGTTCTCGAAGACCCAGTCGTCGGCCGGCCGTTTGAACGGCATCCAATGGCGCAAGAAGTAGAACAGCAACAGCAGGGTGGCGGCATTGATGCCGACCATCGATGCCACGAACACCGTCCAGCGGGGGCCCAGCACATGCATGGCCCGAAACCATTCGCGCAGCCGTTCCATCACCTAGGTATTCCGATCGGTCTACTTCACTTGTACTCTTATCCGCCCGCTATGACGAAGCATGCCAGTTCTTGCAGGTCTTACGGATGCATATGTGGAGGCCGCGCTCGCGCCGCGGAACCTACTGCGCGGTAGGGTGCGGTTCATGACGCAGCGCAGCATGCCCGTCCTCGAGGGCGTGACCCATGAATATGTGCAAGCCGGGGACGTGAAGATCCACGTGGCCGTAGCCGGACCGCAGGATGGACGACCGGTCGTGTTGTTGCATGGCTGGCCCGAGAACTGGTGGATGTGGCACAAGGTGATCCCGGCCCTGGCCGATGCCGGATACCGGGTGCACGCCATCGATCTTCGTGGCGCGGGGTGGAGCGAGGTCGCCCCGACGGGCTACGAGAAGGAGCAGTTTGCCTCCGATGTGCTGGCCGCGGCCGATGCGCTGGGGCTCGAATCCTTCGATCTGGTCGGACACGACTGGGGTGGTTGGACGGCGCAGCTGGTGGCGCTGAAAGCGCCGTCGCGGATCAAGCGACTGGCCATCCTCAACATTCCGCCGGTGTGGCAGGAGCCGGGCCGCGTCGCCAGGCATGCCCACAAGCTGGCCTACCAGCTCGTGGTGGGAGCCCCCGTCGTCGGACCGCTATCGCACCTGTCGCCGACCCTGTGGTGGTTCATCCGCCGTAGCGGCATGCCCAAGGAATCGGTGGACTTCTTCCGCGGCTGTTTCCGTGACCGCGACCGCCGGGTGGCCGGATCCAAGATCTACCGGTCGATGGTCGGCAAGGAATTCGCCAGATTGGCGCGCGGCCCGTACGACGATCAGAAACTCGCGATGCCGGTGCGGGTGCTGTTCGGGCTCGACGATGTCGCTGTGCACCCGTCGCTGCTCGACGGCTTCAAAGACCACGCCGACGATCTGAACATCACCGAAGTGCCCAACTGTGGCCACTTCATCGTCGACGAGCAGCCCGAACTCGTCGTGAAGTGGCTGACCGAGGTACTCGCCGAGCCTGCGCCGAAGGGATAGTTGCTGAATTGTTCAGCTCTTCGCGCAAGCGGCTCATCGCGGCTACGCTCGGCGCATGACGCACGCTGACGCAGCCGAGTCGGTTCATCCGTATGTGCGCAAGGGGGCGGCATGGGCTTGGCGCCTGCTGGTGCTGCTTGCCTTCGGGCTCACCTCGTTATGGTTGTTCTGGCATCTCAAGACGATCACCATCCCGCTGCTGCTCGCCCTGATGGGTTCGGCGCTGCTGGTTCCCACGGTCAACTACCTTCAGCGGCATAAGGTTCCGCGTTCGCTGGCGGTCGTCGTGGTCATGCTGACCGGAAGCGCGGCGGTCGGCGGGATCCTGACTTTTGTGGTGGACCAGTTCATCAAGGGTCTGCCGGACCTGTCGACGCAGCTGACCAACAGCATCGAGTCGCTGAAGAACTGGGCGATCCACAGCCGGTTCCACGTCAGTGAGGACCAGATCGGTAAGGCCGGCGATGCTCTGGTCAATGCCATCAAGGACAACCAGGGAAGGGTCACCAGCGGGGCGCTGGCCACGGCCACCACGGTCACCGAGATCATCACCGGTGCGGTGCTGACCTTGTTCACCACCATCTTTTTCCTCTACGGCGGCAAGGAGATCTGGGAGTTCGTCACCCGAATCTTCCCGACGGCGGTGCGGCCGCGGGTGCGTCGCGCCGGTGTCCTCGGCTTCGGCTCACTGATCGGCTACGTGCGCGCCACGGTCGCGGTGGCACTGGTCGATGCCATCGGCATCGGCGTGGGCCTCGCGGCTTTCAGTGTGCCGCTGGCGCTTCCGCTGGCCTCGCTGGTGTTCTTGGGTGCTTTCATCCCCATCATCGGTGCGGCGATCTCCGGTTTCGTGGCGGTATTCATCGCGCTCATCACCAAGGGCGCCTTTACCGCGTTGATGATCTTGGTCATCGTGATTGTGGTGATGCAGGTGGAAGGCCATGTGCTGCAACCGCTCATCATGGGCCATGCGGTGCAGATCCACGCGCTGGCGGTGGTGTTGTCCATCGCCGCGGGCGGCGTATTGGGCGGAATCATCGGCGCACTTCTGGCGGTGCCGACCGTCGCGGTGCTCAACACCGCGATCCGGGCCCTCATCGAACCCGAGGATTCCGCCGATCCGTATCTGGTTGAGGGAGAAGAGGAAGCGGAAATCCTCGACCCAGAGATGGTGCCCGACGGGGGCCCGCCCGCAGTCGGCGCCGGTCCAAGCAACGGTGTGCCGGAATTGGGCCCGGCTCCGCCCAAGGACTGACGGACCGTTATGGCATCCGGACACGGAACCGTCCCACGTTGGGTGAGCGGTAACGATCCGACGGCATCGCTGTGGCGTGCCGCGCAGGTGTTCCGATTGGCGAGTTTTGGGTACGCGTTGTTGGCCTCACAGCTGACCTCTTACACCCATTACGACCGGCAAGCACTGAGCTGGGCACTGTATGCGGGCATGGCGATATGGACAGGATTCGCGGCAGTCGCACTGTCGCGCAACTGGCTTCGACGCTGGCAGCTGGTGCTGTGCGATCAGGTGATCGTCATTGCGCTGATGCTTGCCGGGCGGCTGGTAGTCGATGTGCAGTGGTACAGCGGACATCAAACCCTGCCGACCACGCTGTGGGTTGCCAATGCGGTGGTGTCCATGGGCCTGCTGCGCGGGCAGCTCGCCGGTGTCATCTCGGGGTTCGTCCTGGCCGCCATCAGCATCGCCGCGCGTGGGCTGCCCGTGAGTGCACTGTGGCTCGATTCCACCATGCCGGCCTTGGTGGTGGTGGGGCTCGCGATTGGCGCCGCATCCACCACCGCGAAGCGCACCTTTCATGAACTGCGGCGCGCGGAGCGTGCGGCCGCAGCGGCCATCGAACGCGAACGGCTCGCACGGCAGGTGCACGACGGGGTACTTCAGGTGCTGTCCTACGTGAAACGGCGGGGCACTGAGATCGGCGGTCCGACAGCGGAGCTGGCCGCCATCGCAGGTGAGCAGGAAGTGGCTCTCCGGGAGCTGATCTCGGGTGCTACCCAGACGATGTTGGCCGACGACGAATTGGTCGATCTGCGCCCGCTCCTGCGCACGCAGGCCAGTACCGCGGTATCGGTCTCGGCGCCGGGCTCTCCCGTGCTCATCGGTCAGCACATGGCCAGCGAGCTGGCGGCCGTGGTACGTAGCGCACTGTCCAACGTGGCCTTGCACGCCGGGCCGCAGGCACACGCCTACGTGCTCATCGAAGATCTCGAGGATTCGGTGGTCGTGACGGTGCGCGACGACGGTAGTGGTATCGCCGACGGCAGGCTGGACCAGGCAGAACGTGAGGGACGGATGGGGGTATCCCGATCGATTCTGGGCCGGGTGGCTGATCTGGGCGGGGCCGTCCTGCTGGAGACAGCGCCGGGTGCAGGCACCGAATGGGAGATCACGGTGCCCAAGTCGCAGGAGGTGGGGTTGTGACCGAAAACCCGGAAAGCATTGACGACGAGCAGATTTCGGTGATGGTGGTCGATGACCATCCCATGTGGCGTGATGGGGTTTCTCGCGACTTGCAGGCGGCGGGGCTGCGGGTTGTGGCCACTGCCGACGGGGTCGCCTCCTCCGGACGGATCGCCGCGACGGTGAGACCCGATGTGGTGCTGATGGATATGCAGCTGACAGACGGTGACGGAGCACAGGCAACCGCCGCGGTACTCGCCGCCTCTCCGGGTAGCCACATCTTGGTGCTCTCGGCGTCGGCTGAACGCGAGGACGTGCTGGAAGCGGTCAAGGCCGGAGCCACGGGGTATCTGGTCAAGAGTGCGTCTGCCACTGAGCTCATCGATGCAGTGAAGGCAACGGCCAAGGGGCAGGCGGTGTTCACTCCGGGCCTGGCGGGACTGGTGCTCGGGGAGTTTCGGCGGATGTCGAGCGCGCCGGCGACCGAGAGCGATGACACACCGCGGCTCTCCGAACGGGAAACCGAGGTACTGCGGCTGGTGGCGAAGGGTTTGAGCGCCAAGCAGATTGCCACGCGGCTGTCGCTGAGTCACAGAACCGTCGAGAACCATGTTCAGTCCACCCTGCGCAAGCTGCAGTTGGGCAACCGTGTGGAACTCACGCGGTACGCCATCGAACACGGACTGGATGAATAGGGCTCTCTGACTTCTCCGCTTCCGCCGTCAATGCAGGCAAGTGTTGTTTCAGCAAACATTGACAGATCGGCGCGAGTGTGACGTGCGGCTCCCGGACCCGCATTTATGGCTCAGAACGCAATGGTCGGCACCGCACTCCGCGGACGGCCAGCCAAGGATGGCGCGTCCGCCCGGTCGAGCTGTGATCGGGCACACGTTATGCCAAAAATGCTTTTCGACAATGTAATTCAGCCCGTCAGGTGTGCACTTTCAGAACGGCGCGGGCTGCATGTATCGCAGAGTGTGACCCACGGCACAGTACACCGATCGGTGTGATTTAGGATATTACCAACTGTTAAATTAACGCTTCATCATCTAGCGTCAACGCACATTGGCGCCGCAGCCCTTGGCGCCCAGCGAATACCGGGTCAACGAGGAGTCTGGAATGCGTGGTGCGACGATTCATGCGTCTGGTCCCACTGGACTAGGGGTGGCGCTGCGCCAGTGTCGGCCGTGAGCGCATCGGAAACCGGAGTCGCTACTGGAGACGGCGTCGCGGCAATCGAGGACTGGGCTACCGGGTACGTCAGGCGTCACCCGCTGGAATCCTTGAGCACGGTCGGTGAGCAGTTCATGCTGGGCGTGCGCACCATTCAGTGGTTCTTTGTCGACCTGTTCAGCGGGCAATTCCAGTGGCAGGAGTTTGTGCGGCAGGGCGCATTCCAGGCCGCGACGGCCGTAACGCCCGTCATCCTGGTGACACTGCCGATCGGTGTCACGCTGTCGATCCAATTCGCACTGCTTGCAGGCCAAGTGGGTGCGACGTCGTTGGCGGGCGCCGCCAGCGGCATCGCGATCATCCGCCAGGCCGCCTCCCTTGTCGCCGCGGTGCTGATGGCCTCGGCCGTCGGCTCGGCCATCACCGCCGACCTGGGCTCGCGCACCATGCGTGAAGAGACCGACGCCATGGAAGTCATGGGTGTATCGGTGATCCGGCGGCTGGTGGTGCCCCGGTTCGCGGCCGCCATCATGATCGCCGTCGCGCTCACGGCAATTGTCTGCTTCGTCGGGTTCCTCGGCGCGTACCTGTTCAACGTCTACTGGCAGAACGGTGCGCCGGGCAGCTTCGTGTCCACGTTCGCCTCCTTCGCGACGCCCGGCGACATGATTCTGGCGGTCCTGAAGGCAATCATCTACGGCGCCATCGTGGCGGTGGTGGCGTGCCAGAAGGGTCTGTCCACCAAGGGCGGACCCATCGGTGTCGCCAACTCCGTCAACGCGGCAGTGGTGGAATCGATCCTGCTGTTGATGATCGTGAATGTTGCCATCAGCCAGCTGTACATCATGATGTTCCCGCGGACGGGGCTGTGACATGACGGTATCCAGCTATCTGTCGCCACGGTTTCGCCCGTTTGTCATCGTTTACAACAAGATTCGCTCTCCTATGGCCCGATTCGGCCATATGGTTGCCTTCTTCTTCAGGGCTCTTGCCGGTGTTCCCGTGGTGCTGCGGCAGTATCGAAAGGAGTTCCTGCGGCACCTGTCCGATATCGCCTGGGGCAATGGCTCATTAGTGGTGGGTGGAGGAACGGCCGGGGTGGCATTGGTCCTCGGGATCACGGCCGGCGCACTGGTGGCCATCGAGTCGTACAACTTCCTGGACTTGCTGGGGCTGGGCCCGGCGACGGGCATCATCAGCTCGCTGGCCAGCACGCGAGAGCTGGCGCCGATCATGGCCTCGTTGGCATTCGCGATGCAGGCGGGTTGTCGGTTCACCGCGCAGCTCGGCTCGATGCGGATCGCGGAGGAGATCGACGCGATGGATTCGGTTGCCATTAGACCGATTCCGTTCCTGGTCACCACTCGACTCATGGCATCGATCATCGCCGTCATTCCGCTGTACGTCGCATGCTTGGCCGTCAGCTACCTGTCCTGCCAGGTTATGGTGCAGATTCTCAGCGGGAGCTCGGTGGGCTCGTACCTGCATTACTTCGGCATCGGTGTCAGCGGTATCGACGTCGTGTACTCCGTCATCAAGACCATCGTGTTCGTCTGGCTGGCATCAACTATCCAGTGCTACTACGGCTTCTACGCAAGCGGCGGCCCTGAGGGTGTCGGCATCGCCGCCGGGCACGCCATGCGTGCTGCCATCACCATCGTGATCGTCGTCAACATGCTGCTCACCATGGCGCTCTGGAGTGTGGACGCCGGCGCCAGGCTGGGTGGCTAGATGCCAAACTCCTTCGAAGTGGACGGCCGGGGACCGTCCGAGAGGCAGCTGCTCACCATGGCCGCCGTCACGCTCATCGCAATCGTGGCCCTCACCGCGACCATGCTGCTCAAGTCCGCCGGCCGCCTCGACGATTACCTGCGCGTGGTCGCCGACCTGACGAATGTCGGAGACGGGCTGCCGCAGAAGTCGGACGTGAAGTATCACGGTGTACTGGTCGGCGAGGTAGACGACGTCACCCCGGCCACCGGTAACTTGCCGAACTTCGTACACATCAACCTCAAACCGCAGTACGCCAAGGCAATCCCGGCGACAGCAACCGCCCGTGTGGTGCCGAGCAATGTGTTCGCGGTGTCTTCGGTGCAGCTTGTCGACCGCGGGCCGGGTGCGCCCATCCGTGCCGGAGCCCATATCGCCGAAGACCAAGAGTTGCCGACGGTGCTGTTCCAGACCACCGTGAGCAAGTTGCGTGATGTTCTCAATGCCACCGGCCGTGGTCGCGAGGACAATTCGGTGGGCATCCTCGCGGCGGTAGCCGCCGCTACCGACAGTCGCCGCGTCAAACTGCTCACCGGCGGCGCCCAGCTCAACCGGCTTATTACCCAATTGAACGAGGTCGTGGCGACTGACTCGGGCCCTTCAACGATCTCGGCACTTCTCGATGCCACCGAAGGCCTCAAGCAGACCGCACCCGATCTGTTGGATTCGCTACATCAGGCAGTGCGGCCGATGCAGACGCTCGCCGAAAACCGTGAGCAGCTCACAAGTCTGGTACACGCGGGGCTGACCACGGTGGGCACCACCAAGCAGGCTTTCGATAACCACACCGATCAGTTGATCGGTATCACCACACACATGACGCCCCCGATCGGCGTCTTCGCCACCGATGCCGACAAGTTCGTTCCGATCTTCCGGAACATGAACAAGCTGTCCCGCAACTGGTTTGAGCAGATGTGGGTGGCAGATCGGGACATTCCGCATATGCCGATCGCGGTGACACTGGCTCCGAGCTACACCTACACGCGCGTGGACTGCCCGCGGTACGGCGACCTGAAGGGGCCGAGCTGTTTCACCGCTCCGGAACAGGTGGTGCGACCGGATCTGCCCGAGACGCTACTCCCGCAGAACTACAAGGTGCCGCCGAATCTGCAACCGCCTCGCGGAACAGTCGTGGGCCCCAACGGAAATCTGGTTGCGGTGGGTCCGCCGTATGTGGTGCCGCCGGGCGGCCCGAATCTGGTGGATCCCAACCCGCCGCTGCCGCCGTGGCATCCCTTTCCGGAGCCGCGTGTTCCGGGCACCCACGATCCCGATGATCTGGAGCCGCCTCCGCCGCCCCAGGCGCCACCGATCCCGCCCGCACCGGTAGCTCCCGGTGCCCATGACAGTGGAGGCGTGCCCATCGTCCCCGCATCGTTCGGCGGGAACGTCGGGCCTGTTGGTAGCCAGCATGAACGGGATCAGCTCGGCGTGATCACCGGCGGTCTGCGAACTCCTGCCACACAACTGCTGCTTGGCCCCGTGGCCCGCGGGACCGCGGTGTCGTTCGTGAAGGAAGGATCGCAATGAAATTCCGTGGCCCGCTGATCGGGCTTGCGGTCTTCATGACCGTGGCGCTGACACTCGGCTGGTTGGTGTTCGCTACGCTGCGCCGCGATGTATCGGGAAGCACCACGGCGTATTCGGCGGTGTTCACCGATGTGTACGGACTGCGTGACGGTGATGACGTGCGCATGGCGGGGGTCCGGGTAGGCCGAGTGCAGAAGATCGAGCTGGTCAACAACGACCAGGCCAGGGTCGACTTCGTGGTCCAGAACGACCAGAAGCTGTACGGCAACACGGTTGCCTCGGTGACCTACCAGAACATCGTGGGCCAGCGTTATCTCGGTCTGGCGCTGGGTAAGTCGGGCGACACCAATGTGCTGCCGGGTGGGTCGACCATCCCGGTGGAGCGCACGGACCCGTCCTTTGACGTGACCACGCTGCTCAACGGTTACGAGCCGCTGTTCAGCACGCTGTCGCCCGAGCAGGCCGACAATCTGACCAAGGGCGTCATTCAGTCACTACAGGGTGATAACGCCTCGATCGTCACGCTGGTCAGTCAAACATCAACTTTGACAAAGACTTTTGCAGGTCGTGACCAGGCCTTGGGTAATGCCATCACCAGCCTGAACACCGTCACCGGCAATCTTGCGCAGCAGAACGACAACCTCGACACGATGCTGACTCAGACACGGCAGACGGTGTCGGATCTGGATCGCAAGCGGCCCGAGCTGGTGTCCTCGGTGGGCTCGATGGCGCAGTCCATGAGACGCCTGTCGAAGATCACCGACGAGGTGTACCCCTCGCTCGATGAACTCATCACCCGCCAGCCGGGTTTCGGAAAGCACGTGGTGAGTATCGAACCGCAATACGCGTTCCTCGGGGCCAACCTGCCGCTCACTCTGAAGGGGCTGTCTCGCTTCTACTCAGAGGGAGCGTTCATCAACGTCTACATGTGCGATCTGAACCTCACCGGCTTCTTCCCCGGTCTCAACGACGTGATACCGATCATCGTCAACGCCGCCACGCCTGGAAACGTCGCCCAGCACACCCCACGATGCCGGAACATGGCCAATGGCTGAGCAATCCAGATGGCAGAGGATCAAGAAGCGGCCGGTCGAGACGTACAACAAGACCTGGCTCGGGTTCATCGCTATCGCGGCAATCGCTGCGTTGGTGGGTGGCATGCTGCTGGTCAAGGCCATGGGCCTGGGCTACACCACCTACACTGCGGAATTCGCGCAGGCTGCCTCGTTACGCGCCGGTCAGCCGATCACGGTGGCGGGTATCCCCGTCGGGAACGTCACGGGCATGAAACTGGTCGGTGACCATGTTGAAGCCGGGCTCAGCGTCCGAGACGACATCACGTTGGGCAAGGACACCAAAGCCTCGATCCGCGTCACCACCATCCTGGGATCCCGGTACTTGGATCTACAGCCCAAGGGTGCGGGGGCATTGCCTGGCAAGACAATTGACCTCGCGCATACCGAGGTTCCCTACGATCTGCAGGCCGCGCTTGCCGGCGCGACGAACACCTTCGACCAAGTCGATTTCGACAAGGTGGCTCAGTCACTGAGCATCCTCGGCAAGCAGCTGCAGGGTCTGCCCAACGTGGTGCCAGAGGCCATGCAGAACATCCAGTCGCTGTCCTCGGTGATCGCCGAGCGGCGCGATCAGTTGGGGACTCTGCTCAAGAGCACCGAAAAGGTGACTAACACCCTGCGGCGCCAGCAGTCCGGCATCGGCGTGCTGATCAACCAGGGACAAGATCTACTCGGTGAACTCGTGGCCCGCCGTGCCACCTTCCACGCAATGCTGCAGTCGTTTACGAACCTGGTTGAGCAGCTCAGCAAGGTCTTGATCAAGGACCGCCCGCAGCTCGACGAGATGCTCAAGACGGCGCGCGGGCTTTCCGACATGTTGGGTAAGCACGACGACCTGCTGCGCAGTCTCTACCCGATTGCACCGGTGTTGATACGCGGTATCGCCAACTCGACGGGCACCGGCAACGCCATCGACATCAACCTGTCGAATGGTCTGTTGGTCGATTCGTGGATGTGTGCGATCAGCGGGCGCGCTAAGCAATTCGGAATGATCCCGTACTTCAAGGACTGCAAATGATGACAATGGGTGCCAAGCGGAATCGGCTGATCGCGATGATTGGCACGGTGGTGGTGCTGGCCGCGGTCGTCATCGGCGCAGGCGCGTATTTCGTGAAATCGCAACTGGACCACATCACACTGACCGCGCAGTTCGACAATGCCTCAGGGCTGTATGAGTCGAATGTTGTTGCGGTGCTGGGTATGCCGGTGGGAAAGATTACGAAGATCACGCCGCAGTCCGGTTACGTCGAGGTGCAGTTCACGGTCGACAAAGATGTGAAGGTGCCTGCCGATGTTCAGGCGGTCACGTTGTCCACCTCGATCCTGACCGACCGTCAAGTTGAACTGTCTCCGCCCTATCGCGGTGGGCCGACTCTCAAGGACGGTGACACCATCGGATTGGACCACACCAAGACCCCGGTGGAGTTCGACAGAGTGCTGGGCATGCTGGACCGACTTTCATTGTCCCTCAAGGGGGATGGCAAGGGTCAGGGGCCAGTGGCCGACATCGTCAATTCGGCTGCCGGTGTCGCTGATAACAACGGGGAGAAGATCAAGTCAGGACTCGGCGAGTTATCCAAGGCACTGCGCTTGAGTTCCGAAGGTGGCGTGACCACGCGCGAGCAGTTGACCACCATCATCAAGAATGTCAGCTCGCTGTTCGACGCTGCAGCAGCCAACGATGGCAAGTTGCGTGAATTCGCCTCCACTGTCCACCAACTGAGTCAAATTCTCGATGATGAGGCGCTGGGAACCGGCTCGACCGGACACAAGTTCAACGATCTGGTCAACAAAGCTGGAGACATTGTCGAGGCCAATCGGGACAACCTCAAACAAACCATCCTCAACTCCAATACCGCGCTCAAAGCGGTGGTGGACAACCAGCGTGAGATCTCCGAGTGGATCGACGTCCAACCGTTGGCGTGGGACAACATGTACAACGTTGTGGACCAGGACAACAAGCGGTTGCGTATCCGGTTCATGACCGACCGGCTGCTATTCGAGAGTCAGATGGACAAGGAAATCTGCAACATGATGGGCCTACGTCAATTGGGCTGCGGCACAGGAACGTTGCAGGACTATGGTCCCGATTTCGGGCTGACCTACATGCTGGACGGACTCGCGGCGATGGGGCAGAAGTGATGGCGGCGCGCAAGGTACTGGCGGCGTCGGCGGTCGCGGCTGTCGCAGTGCTGAGTGGTTGTGCCACCAATGGTCTCGGCGATCTTCCGCTGCCCGCGCCGGGTATCGGTAGTGGTGGGTACCGCCTTACGGCGCTGTTCGCCAACGTCCTCAACCTGCCGGACAGTGCGAAGGTGAAACTCGCCGGTGCCGACGTGGGACAGGTCGACGAGATGCACGTGAGTAACTACACGGCAATCACCACGCTGCGCATCCTTGACGGGGTTCGGCTGCCCAAGGGAAGTACCGCCGAACTGCGGTCGGCCACACCACTCGGTGATGTTTTTGTTTCGATCCGTCCCCCTGCAGGGGCACTTTCCGATGGTCCGCTCCTGCAGGACGGTGACACTATCGGTCTGGACTCGACGACTGCAGCGGCGACGGTGGAATCGGTGCTCAGCTCAGCCGCGCTGGCCTCCAACGGGGGCGCCGTGCGCAACCTGACGAACATCGTCAATGGTTTCGGTAAGGCGACCGGCGATCAGGGCCAGGCATTCGGCGATCTGATCAATGACTCCAATCAGCTACTGGGAAAGCTAAATTCACGCTCGGCAGAGATATCCGACGCTCTTACCCAGACCTCGCAGCTGGCTGATCGGATCGACGCCAAGAACCAGGCTATTACCGATATCGTGACAGCGGCGGGGCCGGCCACGGAGACACTGGCCGCCAACACCGCGCAGCTGTCCGAACTCTTGGTGATGACGGGCGACACCACCAAGCAACTGCAGAAGTTCCCGTCGATTGCCGGTACCGACACCAGCGGCCGCAGCGTCATCAAGGACGCCAACACCGTTGCGAAGGCATGGAACGACGTGGCGGTGGATCCCGATACCAGCCTCGCTGCCTTCAACCGGATCATGCCCACCGCGATCAAAGCAACCGCTGGAAACTCGCTGTCCCTCACCGCGGGAATAGACCAGTTGGTTCTCGGCTCGATACCCGATGCGGGTTCTCACGCCGACATAGGTCTGCATGGCCCCAAGCGATACAACTGGGCGCAACTGGTGGGCTCCGTTAAGTACACGCTGTGGCGCTTGCAGGAACGCGTCGTCGGTCAGGGTGCGTACGGGCAGGAGGTTCCGGTGCGCCCCAGTCCCACCGAGCCCGGTGTCATCGAGACCATTCCGCCTGCTCCGGGAGGTGGGCGATGATCAACGCGCTCGCAAATGCTCTGGTCGGCGCTGTGCGTGCAGGCCATCGCCAGAAGGCGGCGTTGTCGGGGATAGCTCTGGTGCTGACCATGGTGGTGGCGGTGGTCTACCTGTTCGTAGGTGCGTTGCGCGTCAACCCGTTTGCCTCGACGTATCGGGTGATGGTCCAGCTGCCGGAGTCAGGCGGGTTGCTGCCGAATCAGGATGTGGCGTTGCGGGGGGTCAAGGTGGGCACGGTGCAGTCGCTCGAGATCACCCCGCAGGGTGTCGACGCGGTCGCCGAGATCCAGTCGAAGTACAAGATCCCGAGCGCGGCGAAAGTCCGCGTGACGGGTTTGTCGGCGGCCGGTGAGCAGTACCTCAACTTCGAGGGCGTATCGGATCAGGGTCCGTTCCTCAAGGACGGCGCCGTGATCTCCGAGGGTGCGCAGGTGCCGGTGACGTTGGCCAAGCTGTTGGCCGATGCCGACGGTCTGCTGGCGCAGGTGGATCCCAAAAAGCTCGAGCTCATCAAGAAGGAACTGAGCCTGAGCAAGGAAGGCCCACGCAAGCTCACCGAGATCATCGACGGTGGCACCTTCTTGCTGAGCACCCTGGATTCGGTGCTGCCCGAGACCACCAGCCTGCTCAAGACCAGCCGGGTGGTGCTCACCTTGGCCGCCGACAAGAACTCGGGCATCAAGGCCACCGCGAACGAACTGGGCCGCACCCTGCGCGGCATCGAGAAGATGCAAAACGGCTACCGCACCCTCGTCGATCAAACCCCGAAGACCCTCGGCGCCGTCGACGGTCTCTTCGCCGACAACTCGGACACCATGGTCGCTCTCCTCGGCAACCTCGCGTCGACAGCGCAGATGCTGTACGTGCGTACCCCAGCCATCAACGCGTTCTTTCCCAATTACCGGGGCTCGGTGTTCGGTGGGATCGCTGACACCATGCGTGACGGTGGCGTGTGGGCCACGGCAGATCTGTACCCGAGGTATGCCTGTGACTACGGCACTCCCCGGGTACCGCCCTCATCAGCCGATTTCCCGGAACCGCCTATCTACACGTACTGCGCCAACGATGATCCGGCGGTTTTGATCCGCGGCGCCAAGAACGCTCCGCGCCCCGCGGGCGACGACACCGCGGGCCCGCCGGCCGGTGCCGATCTGGGGAAGACGACGGATCCCACGCCCAAGGGAAGATTCACCATCCCGACACCTCAGGGCGGGCCGACACTACCGATCGCGCCCCCGCGCTGATCCAGGACATGCGGTTGGAGTGATACATGGATGACGAAAACAACGCAACCGCACCGAGAAAGCGCCTGCCCCGGGGGCAGGGCTGGCTGCTGAGACAGCAGATCATCGATACGGCAATGGATCTCATCCGTAGATCTGGTGAGGCCCGGGCTCCGTCGGCCCGTGAACTGACGCGCGCGCTGGGTATCACGGCGCCGTCTTTCTACCGGCATTTTTCGAGCACCGACGAGTTGGCGGACGCGCTGTGTTCAAGGTATTTCGAGCAACTCGGTGAGGCATTGCAGCGCGCAACATCCAATATCTCTACGGCAGTCGAACGCCTACACACACTCGGTCTGGCCTATGTGCGCTTCGCCGCACAGAATCCGTTGATGTACCGGTTCGCGACCACCAGACCACCACGGCGTGGCGGCGGATCTGACGAAATACTCAACAGCTCAGCGTTTCTACATCTGCGGGGCGTCGTTCAAGAACTTGTCGACGAGGAACTCTTCCCGCCGGGCAACACCCTGGAACCGGCCCTGCAACTGTGGGCGACCACGCATGGGGTTGCCTCGCTACTCGTAACGAGGCCGCAACTGCCGTGGGGCGAACAGGAGTCCTTCGCCTCCAGGACCCTGCACACCGCATACCTGGGTCACGTCGCGGCGGAAGCGTCGGAGCGTATGGGCGGCGATGAGTAGCGCTACCTAATGGCGTGAGAAACCCCTACCCATGGGGGTAGGTCTACGTGTTCACTACAGAACCGGTAGCCGCGACGCTCAGAGGTATGACAGATCCACAGCTGCAGCAGATGACCGCGACGCTCGATGAGTTGGACGGGCGTGAGCGAGCACTGCGTGCAGAGCTCGATGCGTTACGGGGCCGGATGGTCGAATGGACCCAGGCGGAATACCTTAAGGTGCAGCGGTATTGGGATGACTACCGGCGCACTCAGGGGGCGCCACCGCTGGCTGCGCCGGTACCCGTGATACACGCTCCGGTGGCGGCTCCTGTACCGCCCGTTCAGGCTCCGGTCTCCACCAAACCCATGCGGCGGGAGCCGTTTTGGGCACGTGAAGGATTCGCCAGCAAGGCAATGGCCCTGGCGGGCGCGGTGGTGACACTCGCGGGCGTGGTGATGCTCCTGGTTCTCGCCGCCAAGAGCGGGTACTTCGGCCCGATACCGCGCATGGCCTCCGGCGCCGTCCTCGCCGCAGGTCTGGTTGTCCTAGGTATCCGGGTGCAATCCAGACCCGGTGGACGTATTGGTGGTATAGCCACCGCAGCAACAGGATTCGCGGCGGGATTCTTCGATGTGCTGGCGCTCACGGTGATCTATCACCGGATTCCGGTGATGGCGGGTCTGGCGCTTGGGCTGGCCATCGCCGGCGCGGGTCTGGTGCTCGCGCGGCAGTGGAACTCTCAGCCCTTTGCGGCGGGCGTGGTCGGCGCGATCACGGTACTGGCGCCCTTTCTCACCAACGGCTTTACCGTAGAACTCGCGGCCTTTGCGTTGGTGCTACTGATCGCCAGTCTACCCGCCCAGATTGGGCGGAATTTGCCTGTGCTGCATGCCTTCCGGACCGTTGGCGTCAGCTCGACGCTGCTGGCCGCCATCGGGGCCGCGGCAGGCGAGGGGCATCCTCATGCCTTGATCATCATGGCGGTGCTGGCGCTGTTGGTCACACTGGTGGGGTCGTTGTGGCTGCTCACCGGAGATGAGGGTGATCTCACCTCGTCGGTGATGATCGCGGTCGCTTGTGCACCCGGCCTCTACAGCGCCCTGTTTCTCCCGGTGTGGCCGTTGGGCGTGCTGATACCGGTCGGGGTCGCCACGGTGATGGGTGCGGTGCTGCCGCTGGTGGGTGGCCTTCCGATACATGCGCGCATCACCATGGCTGCGGTGGCGGGACTGGCGCTGCTGCAGGCCTCGGTGCAGGGCACCCGGGACGCCCTACTCGTGGTGGTGTTGCTGACGCTTGCGCTGTCCCTATCTGCCATTGGATATCAACTGAGGGAACGTATTTCGTTGGTACTCGGCCAGGCGTTCGGTGTGCTGGGCGGTATGGCCTACATCGCGTACGTGCCCCCTGAGCTGCTGACCAACTCGGCTAGCGCCGTGCGCGGTGCGGGTCCGCTGTTGATCGTGGCGAGCGTGCTGAGTGCCGCCACGGTCGGCATGGTGGTGGCGGCGATGCATCGGGTCGGCTGGGTGAGTCCGCAGTCCGCTCCTGTGCGTGGCGTGCTCGCCGGGGTATCGATGCTGTACTCGGGGACCGCGGCGATTGTGCTCTCCGGTACCGCGCTGCTTGGGCAACAACGACGGATTCCTGCTGGGCCACGGACTGGCCACCGTGTCCTGGATGGCCATCTCCGTGGCGCTGCTACTGGCTGGCCTGCGGCGCTACCGTGATCAGAGCTGGTTCACCAGAACGGGATTCGTGCTCGCCGCGATGGCCGTTGCCAAGCTGTTCCTATTCGACCTGGCCACTCTCGACGGCATCGCCCGTATCGGGGCGTTCATCGTCACTGGGCTGCTCCTGCTCGGTGGCGGCACGCTGTACGCGCGTGAATACGCAACGCGCGATGAGGGGTGACCCTGTTATGTGCCGTGGCGGCGAAGTTGGTATTTACCGTAGCTATTCGCCACGACAACTCCCGCAGAGTCTAGTAGCTCGCATTCGATATCGAAGTCGGCCTTGCCGGTTTCGTCTGCGATGGCCATGACTTCGGCCGCCTTCTGTGCGTCAATCCGGGCTTCTACGCGCACGTCGCTCACGGCCGGGTTGCGGTACGCGATACTGAACCCCTTGACAATCGGGTAGTACTGCGTCATATCGAATGTGCCGATCGCGAGTGCGCCGCCTACCGATTCGGCGAGCGTGAAGAGCGCGCCTGCGTACAGAGTCCCGATGTGGTTGGTGTTTCCCTCCAAAGGGATCATCGATGTAGCACGCCCCGGGACAACGTCCAGAGCAGTAACCCCCATACGGTGGATGAGCGGAACAGACAGGGCAACAATATTATTGACGAATTCAGTGAGATTGCTCGGGTTGGGCGCGGTCGAGGTATCGGCGATCATGCGGAGGCGCCGTCGGTGCAGTCTGTATGGCGAGTTGTGTTTTTGCCCCACGAATCAGGAGGTACGACGTCGAATCGCCGGAAGTGATCGAGTACCAGCTCGGCTAGCTCTTCAGCTGCCTCATCGGGGATCCAGTGGCTGACTCCTCTGAGAATATGCAGATTCCATGGCGCATTCACGTGTCGTTGGGACAGGTCGTGCCCCCTTCTTTCTACTGCGGTATCCCCGTCACTCCAGACTTGCAGGGTGGGCACCGTGATCTTGTGCAGCGGAAGGGATGACAATGCGAACGGGAGCGCGCGGTACCAGTGCACGGAGGTGGTGGTGGCGCCGATCCTGTGTAGGTCGCGCAGATCCCGGGCTGCGTTTTCTGGGGTCTGTCCTGTGCCCAGGAGTCTGCGATAGAAGAAGCCGTGCTCTTTACGCATCAGCAGCTCCGGGATCCAGGGAAGTTGGAGGAGCAGCATGTACCAGGACTTGAACATCTGTGCGCTCGTCAGTGCAGCAGCAGCGAAGGCCAGCGGGTGTGGCACCGATACGGCGGTCAGGGTTCGTAGTAGGTCGGGACGCCGATCCGCCACGCCCCACGCGACTCCCGCGCCCCAATCATGGCCCACCAGGTGCACGGGTCCTGTGTGTGCCTCTTCGATGAGGGCAATGGCGTCAGCAACCAACTCTGAGAACCGATAGTCACGGCGGCGCGAGGGCGTGGCCCTTGGTGAGTAGCCACGTTGGTCCGGAGCCCAGGTTCGAAAACCTTGGTCGTTGAGCAACCTGGCGACGGCTTCCCAAGATACGGAAGTCTGCGGGAACCCGTGCAGTAGCACGACCGGGATTCCGTCCTCGGGGCCGGAATCTCGGACCTCGAAGATGAGTCCCTGGCGCTCAAAGGTCATAATTCGGCGCATATCTTCCTTCTTCCCAGATGCTTTCGGGCTCAGAGGTCCAGGACCAGCCGCTGTCCTTCGGCGCGGGAAACACAGATCAACATCTGGCCGTTTTGGTGCTGTAGGTCGGTCAGCAACTGATCTCGGTGCCTGACGTTGCCACTGAGAACTCTTTGCACGCATGTCCCGCAGAAGCCCTGTTGGCAGGAATAGGCAAGGTTTGGTCGCAGACGCCGGATTGCTTCCAGCGCACTCTCGTCGGCCTCCACCGTGACAGTCTCACCACTACGGGCGAGCTCGATGTCGAAGGCGATGCCATCGACCACCATTGGGGCAGAGAACCGTTCGTGGTGAAGCTCGGTTTTCGAGCCGACTGCCAGACCGGCACGGGTAGTGGCAATCATGGCGGCGGGGCCGCAGGCATATATGGCGGTGCGCTCGTCAACTCGCTCCAGAAGGACTGCCGCATTAGGCAATCCGTGTTGATCGTCGGTGCGTACGGTCACCCGTTCGCCGTATGCTGTCAGCTCGTGCAGGAACGGCAGGCTGGCACGGTGTCGACCGGTGTAGAGCATGCTCCAGTCCAACTCGAGATGATCGGCAAGGCGGAGCATAGGCAGGATAGGAGTGATCCCGATGCCGCCCGCGATAAACCGAAGGCGAGTGCTGGATGAGCCTGCTCCCGGAATGGCCATGTAGAAGGCGTTACGCGGTGAGCTGATCTGGATTCGGGCGCCGATGGTGAGGTCGTGCATCTCGATCGATCCGCCGCCGCCACCTGGGATGCGCCGCACCGCGATCCGGTATTCGGCCACGTTTCCGGGATCGCCGCATAGCGAATACTGCCGTCTCCGTCCCGACGGTAGGAACACATCAATGTGGGCTCCCGGATGCCAGGCCGGCAGCGCGCCTCCGTCTGGGGCGCAGAGTGTCATTTGGACGACGTGTTCGTCCTCGGCGACGATCTTTTTGTCCAGTATCACCGCAGAGTGTCGGTCGGACCTGCCAGGCAATTGCCTGGGTCGACGGTTGAGACGCCGTTGGATGTTGTGTGAGTGATCGAGTATCCAGCTGCTGGTGCCCACAAGACTCCCGAGTACCCGCAAGAACGGGTCATGGCGGAAGCGTCCGCCGATGCTGGGGGGCGGCTTGACGTCCACTCCGTCCGTGATCGTCATGCGGCGAAGGCGCCTGCCGCGGGAGACTGAGCCAGATAGGCCACGGCCTGTGCGGTGTTGCCTACATGCGCAGGTGAATAGCTCTTGCTGAGTAGATGTGGGAGCTGACGCAGCATCGTGCCGAAGGGAGGCAGAGTACCGCGCCGCCCGGCCGCGCGCCATTCACGTATTAGCCTGACGTAACCCATCTTCGGCAACGTGGGGTCATGTTTCACCAGTGCTCTCATCGCAAACAGCAGGATCGGTTCGTAGATGATCGCCACGAGGATGGCCACGGCGTTCTTCTGGTACCGCTTGACACCGAAGTACTCCGCGACGTCGTAGGCGACAAATCGGTGCTCGATCTCCTCGGCGCCATGCCATCGGTACAGGTCTGCGATGACTGGGTCGACGTCCTGCCTGTCCCATGCCGAACAGTTCAGCACGAAGTCCCCGTAATAGGCGGTCAGGTGCTCGACTATGGCGATCACGCATATCTGTGGCTTGAGCACCCACAACAAGGTATTGCCCGTTAGTTTGTCGAAGAGCGGGTAGATCTTCTTCTCGGCCCATTCCGTCAGTGCCACAAAACTTTTAGCGTATTCGATACCGTGCTGATCAAACCAGTAGTGCAACACGTGATCATGAGTCTGGGCGTGCGTGGCCTCCTGTCCGATGAATCCCAACATGTCTTCGCGCACCTTCTCGTCATTGACGAAGGGCAGGGCTCGTTCATATACGGCACAGAACCACCGTTCACCCACGGGGAGAAGGAAATTGAAGATCGAGGTGCCGTGCGAGGCGATCGGGTCGCCGGGGATCCAGTGCAGGGGAGAGTTGGATATGTCGAACTCGATTTTGCGTGCTCGGACGGCCACTCGATCGTCGTTGTGACGGTTTGACGTGTGTCCCGGAGGCGATGACGGCGTCGAAACCTGGGTGCCGTACTTCAAAGATGCGCTGCTCACGGCGTCACTCCTACTGTCGTAACGGTTTTCAATCTGGTGGCACTCTGCCATCAGATTGGAACTAAGTTTGCGCGCGCGCACGTGGGTTGTCAATACCCCAGCTAAAATCGGAGGCGTGGTGGCAAAGGCGGACCGGTCATATGCTGGGGAAACAGCAGACGCCCGCCGAGAGCGTCGTCGGCTACAGCTTTTGGAGGCGGCATTTGACCTTCTCGCCGAGAGCGGTCGCGATCAGATGTCCAAACGACGCGTCATCGCTGCGGCGAATCTGAATGACAGGTACTTCAACGAGAACTTTGCATCGATCGACCAGCTCATGGAGGCTGTGTATGCATGGCAATTGGGCGAACTAGCCGCACATTTCGCGATGGTATCGGCCTCTGTGCGCGGTGGTATGCGGGAACGTATTCAGGCGAACGTCCAGGCCACGATGAGCTTCCTCGTGGATGACCCACGCCGGGCAGCGTTGCTTAGCGTCGGTCACGGTGGAGACGAATCACTGATGGAGCTTCGGCAGCAAGCGGCATTTCTGGTGGCGTCGGCGATGGTCAGTGAGGCGATCAAGGGGGAGGTGCCGCTGCCGCATGGGCGTCGGCATCTGGAGCTCTCGACACTCCTGATCGCTAATGGTGCCATCGACCTCGTCACCCTATGGGTCGGTGGACGGTTGGGTTCCATCACCGCCGACGAGCTACAAGGAACCTTGGTAAACCTCATCGTCGATGCTGGAGGCGTCACCAGCTAGCCAGGCAGCCGAAACACTTTGAGGCGCACGAACTGTCGCGCTAGATGCGGCGCCCCTCGCGCCGTAGCAGATCCTGTGCGCTGACACTGCCGCCGCGGCTGCGACGGGTGGCCTCGTCCGCTTCTTGTTGCTGTTGCGGCGTCTGCTTCTGCTCGCGATTCTGCCCGGATGCCGGGAGTGCCTCGGTGGCATCGGCGGCAGGAGGAGCGGGCTGGGCGGACTGCGAAGGACGCGGAGCCCGAGGCGGTCCCTGCCGTGTGGCATCGGGTGTAGCGATGGGCATCGCGGTCGTGGCGTCCTCGGCGGGTGTGCCGTTGGCACGGCTCGGCGGTGTCGACTGCGGCGGCTTAGATACCGGGATCGCGGTGGTTGCTTCGCCGGATTCGGCGACGGCGCCGGAGCCGGGTTGCTTGGGGCCGCGCAGCTCGCCGAGCCAGGACTCGATCTCGCGATCGGCATTGCGGCGGTCTGGGCGGTGCGTTCCGGCAACGCTGCTGCGGGTGGTCGGAGCGTCCGGGCCCGTCGGATTGCCGCCGGGTACGCGCGTGGTGGGCGCGTCGGTAGGCGCGACGTTCTTGCCGGGCACCGACATCCGCGTTGTCGCAGGGGCATCCCCACTGTCGTCGCCCGCGAGGTTGACCGGAGTGGTCGGGGGAGCGGGAGGCGGCGGAGTGGGCCGTGCCGGTGCGGACGGATCATGTTGGCGCGGTGTGGGTGTCGAGGGCAACCGGGTGCGCTCGGAGGCGATCTGCAGCTTGGTGGTGCGTGCGTTGGACCCGACCGGAGAACTGGCCGCCGCGATGGCCTGCTCGCGTCCGGTGGGGCGCTTGCGCTCATCAGCAAGGGTGACCTCGCCGAGGCCGAGCTTCACCTGGATGCGCTTCATCCAGGCCGGTGCCCACCAGCAGTCGTCGCCGAGCAGCTTCATGACTGCCGGGATGAGCAGCATGCGGACCACGGTGGCGTCCAAGATCAAGGCGGCGATGAGACCGAAGGCCAGATACTTCATCATCACCAGATCGGAGAAGGCGAAGCCGCCGGCCACCACGATCAGGATCAACGCGGCCGCGGTGATGATCCGCCCGGTGTTGGCGGTACCCACGCGCACGGCCTCGGTGGTCGACAGTCCCTGGTGCCGCGCCTCGATCATGCGGGACATCAGGAACACTTCGTAGTCGCTGGACAGGCCGTAGATGACGACGATGATCAGCACGATGACCGGCGCGGTAAGCGGTGTCGGAGTGAAATTGAGCCACTTGGAGAAGTGTCCGTCGACGAATATCCAGGTGAGGATGCCCATCGTCGACCCCAGGCCCAGGGCACTCATGACCGCTGCCTTGATGGGCAAGACCAATGAGCCGAACGCCAGGAACATCAGGATTGTGGTGACGCTGATCAGGATCACGATCACCAGCGGGAGCTTGTCGAACACGGTGTCGATCGAGTCCTGCTCGAGTGCGGGAGTACCACCGACGTACATCGTGACGCCCTTGGGAACGGACATCGCTCGGAGCTCTTTGACCTTTGCTCCGGCGGTATCACGGTTGATCAGGGCGTTCTGGATGACCTTGACGCTGGCGTCGCCGTCGGTCTTGACGGACTGGCGGCGCTGCCACATCTGGCTCTTGTCACCGCCGGGTTCGACGAACCCGGGAACCTTCATGGCGTCCGCCCGGATCTGGTTGAGCTGCGAGTCCGTGGCGCCCTTGGTCACGATGGTGATGGTCTCGGTGCGGAACCCGGGGAACAGCTTGTCGAAGTCCTCTTGTGCCACGCGAACCGAATTCGTTGGCGGTAAGTACTTTTCACTGAATCCACCGAGCTTGAGGTTGCCCAGCGGGATGATCAGCAGCAGCATCACGATGACGATCGGTACGGCGAATACCAGCGGGCGCTGCATCACGAAGACGACGGTGCGTCCCCAGAAGCCGTTCTCCAGCTCCTCGCGCGACTTGGTCCGGCTGAACCGCTTGATGCTCAACGCATCGACATGGCGCCCGAGAACACCCAGGCATGCGGGCAACACGGTGACCGCCAGAATCGCGGCGAGCAGCACCGAGGCGATACCGGCATACGTCAGCGACCTCAGGAACTGCTGCGGCACGATCAGCATCGGCATCAGGGCGGCCGCGATCAATGTGGCCGAGAACATGACGGTGCGACCGGAGGTGATGACGGTGCGCCGGACCGCGGTTTCGGTGTCGTAGCCCTCGGCGATTTCCTCGCGGAAGCGGCTGACGATGAACAGCGAGTAGTCGATGGCGATACCGAGGCCGATGAGCGTGACCACCGGCTGAGCGAAGAAGTGCACCGGGGCGAACAGCGTGATCAGCCGCATGATGCCGAGTGCGCCCGCGATGGTCAGACCGCCGACCATCAGCGGCAGGCCCGCGGCGATCACGCCACCGAAGACGAAGAACAGCACGACCGCCATGATCGGGAGCGACAGCACCTCCATGCGCTGCTGGTCGGTACCGATGGTTCCGGTCAGCTCGCTGGCCACGGGCTGCAGGCCGGCCAGCTGGATGTCCACTCCGTCGAGCAGGAACTTGTTCTTGGCGGGATCGTGGTCCTTGTCCGGATCGGACAGGGCTTTGTAGTTGTTGAGGATGGTGTCGTCGTCGTCGCCCTTGAGGCTGACCGAGACGAAGGTGTGTTTACGGTCGTCGGTGACCATCCGTTTGACGGTGGGGTCCGTGGTGGTGGGGGCGCGTAACCAGCCGGCCCAGCCGTAGACCTCGTTGGGGTTGTCCTTCTGAAGCTGGTCGAAGTGGTCGATGACCTTCTTCTGGAAAGCGGGATCGTCGACCGTCTTACCCTCGGGGGCTGCGATGACGGCGACGACGTGGGTGGTTCGGTCGCGTCCGAGCGCGTCGTCGGCCATCACGGAGGCCTTCACCGACTCGCTGTTGTCCGCGAAGAAGCCACTCTGCGTCACGTGGTCGCCGAGCGTTATCCCGAAAAGCCCGGAACCCAGGCATATCGTGACGAACGCGGCAACGACGATGAACCGATACCGGTACACCATTCGGCCCCACCAGGCGAACACAGAATCTCCTAACTAGCGTCTCTCACGCGCCGGTTTTCATGTCCTGGACGTCAGCAACGCCGACAAGGGTCGGAATGGCTGCAACCAGGCGCCTTCGTCGGGGAGCGAATCTAGACCCACCCGCGGTAAGGCTCGGGGGAAAACTCCGGGTATGTCCTCGAGATCGACGAACTCCAGAGTATCCGAGGTTAGCGCCCAACTCGCATGTTCGCGAAATCCCAGCACACTGACGGGCACCCCGTCACCGGCGATTTTCTCCATCGGTTCCCGGAAAGCCTGACCATCCGCCGAGGCCACAAGTACCCCGGCCAGGCCTTCATCGGACCGCAGCTCGATATGAGCAAGCATGTCGACGTCGACGTCGCTGTCTTCGTCGATCTTGGGTTTGGCAAATACCGCAAACCCAACATTGCGCAGCGCCTCGACCCATGGGCGCACTACGTCGGCACTTCCCGGCGCGATATTGGTAAACACTGTGGCCTCGGGTTCGACGAGGCAATCGGGATGATCCGCCGAGTAAGCGGCCGTGCGTTCGAGCAGCCAACGGCCCAGAGCGTCGAATCGGGGCCGGTTCTCCGCAGAGGGGCGCCCGCCGATGATGGCGCCCAGGCCCATGTCGAGGTTGGGTGCGTCCCACACCAGCAGTACTCGCAGCACCTGGCGTCGGTGGGCCGTTTCGTCCACTGTGTTGGGGCGCTCCAAGTCCTCGGCGAGGCTCACAATCGCTCCCAGACGAAGTCGTTGATCGCACTGCCGACCGTGTGCGCTTTCCCCTCGAACTTAGTGGTGGGCCGGTTCACGGAGACGGGAATGCGGGAATCGTCGAGCTCAAGGCGCCGCAGCGTGGATTCGTTATCGCCCACCTCGGCGATGTGCTGGGCGTAATTCGCGTGGTCGGTGGCCACATGCAGGGTGCCGCCCGGCCGGAGGCGGTCCGAGAGTAGTGCCACGGTGCCTGGTTGGAGCAGTCGCCGCTTGTGGTGGCGGGCCTTGGGCCAGGGGTCTGGGAAGAACACCCGCGCCGCGGTCAGCGATCCCGAGGGCAGCAGGTACTCCAGCACGTCCAGGGCATCGCCGCGGATCAGCCGGATGTTCTCGATGCCCTCACGATCGATCGCCGACAGCAACTGTGCCAGGCCCTTGCGGTATACCTCCACCGCAAGCACGTCGAACTGCGGTTCTTCTAGTGCCATCGCGGCGGTGGATGTTCCTGTGCCGCAGCCGATTTCAAGAATCAGGGGTGCGGTGCGGCCAAACCAGGCCGCAGGTTCCAGCGGTGGGCAGGTGCCGTCGGCTTCCCGGGCGACGCGGCCGAAGGTTGGCCAGGATTTGTCCCAGGCCTTCTGCTGTCCGTCGGACAGCGATGATCCGCGTGAACGGAAGCTGGACACGCGACGGGGGTGATGGTCGCGGCCATCCGTACCGGCAGTGGAATCGACACCGCCGGTCCCAGGGAGCTCGTCGGTGGCTGTTTCAGATGCCACACAGCCCCGCTCCTGGCCGTCACAACGCATCTTCCCATGGTCACTCATGGGCGGCAGATCCCATAATCCCAGCGCATATTGATACTCAACAGTTGCCTACCAGGGTGGAACCCTCCATCGGATCAGGTGACAATGTGAGCATTTCCGTACGAGCGATGAGATTGGGTCTGCAAAGCAATGACGCGGGGGTTTGAGATCTTCCGGGGAGCGCTCGACCGGTTCGTCACGCGTCCTGAGGTCCGCCAGGTGCACGGAGGCCAGCGGATTCACGATCTCGCGGTGCGGTCGGGAGACCCCCTTCGGGTGACCGTCCGGGGCCGGGCCGGTGTGGGCGTCACCAGCGTGATCGGCGCGTTGGGACGCACCCTGCCGGCAGCGGACGGGCCCGGGCATGCGCTCATCGAAGTGCCGATCCCGTCGGAACCGATCACCGCGGACGTCGATGTGGTGGTGTTCGCAGAGGCGCTCAAGCCCGAGGACCGCGCCGTACTGGAGGCGTCCAACGCACCCAAAGTGCTGATTCTCAACAAGGCAGATCTGACCGATCCCGGCGCCGCTCGCGGCCCCTGGACCGCTGCGGTGGAGCGCTGCGCCCAGTACCGCGTCGAGACGCGGGTGCCGACACTGCCCTTATCGGCGCACGTTCCGTTGGCGGATATCGACGAGGGCATGGTCGAGGCCCTCAAACTGATGGTCGGTGACCCCGCGGACACCAGTTCCGTCGATGCCTTCGTCACCGGCCCACACCAGGTGCCGGTGCCGATGAGGCAGCGGTTGCTCCATGAGCTGGACCTGTACCCGATGGGGTGTGCGATCGGGGCGCTTCGGCAGGTTCCCACCCTGGCGGCCCCGGGACTCGCCGCACTACTGCGCGACCTGTCGGGCGTCGATGCGGTGGTGAACGCGATTCGCGCGGCCATTGCCCAGGGCTGGTACCGCCGCATGCGCTCGGTGCTCGCCGAACTCCGCAGGATCGGCGTGACGGGTGTGCTTCCGGTGCAGATCGACGCCTTTTTGACCAGTGACGACGTGGTGGTCGCCGCGATGCAATGCGCGGTGGACGCCGCCACGGCGGCGGGCCTGACGGTGGAGCTGAGCGATCATCCAGAAGATCACCGCTACCGCGCCGAACACTGGCAGCGGTTCGCCGCGGGACCGGTGAACGCCACATACGCCGCGATGGGTACGGACATTGTGCGGGGATCGCTGCGCTTGTGGCGGCTGGCCGGGGGCCGGGCGTGACAACTCCTACGGACAAGCTGGTCGACGAATTGGTGCTGGCGGTGGATCCCACGCTGGGTCCGCTCGGCGTGCAGGTGCACGACGCCGTGATGGTGACCGGCAGCTGGCTGGCAGGCGCGAGCACCCTGGCCACCGAGCTGTCCTCACGCATATCGGGAGTGCGCATCGTCGAGCCCGAGGAGCTGCAACACGGGCAGGCGCCCTCGGCGGTGGTTTTCGTATGCAGCGGGACCGCGCCGCTGACCCCGTCGGACTGCGGTTTGATTCAGCTGGCCGCTGCCAACACCGATGCCCTGGTCGCGGTGGTGTCCAAGATCGATGTGCACCAGTCCTGGCGCGAGGTCATGAACCGGAATCGGGAGATCCTGGCCGAGCACGACTCCCGGTTCAGCGGTGTCACCTGGCTGGGGGTCTCGACGCGTGGCACGGCGGCGGGACTCGACGACTTGGTGCGGGCGGTGCGCAAGGTTCGTGGGGAACCTGCCCTGGCTGAGCGAAACCGGTTGCGTGCCTGGGCGACTCGTCTGCAGGGGATGCTGAACGTACCGCCGGAAGCGGGTGAGGGTGCACGCGCGGACGAGCTGCGCAATCAGCGGCAGGCGGCGGTACGGCGGACGCGTTCGGGCAAGTCCGAACGGACCTTGGCGTTGCGCAACCGCATCGCGCAGGCGCGCATGACGCTGCTGTACTTCGCGCGCAAGCGAGTGGGCTCGGTGGCAGGCGAGCTGCGCGAGGACATCGCAGAACTGAAGCGCCGTGATGTGCCCGGCTTCGGTGATCGGGTGCGACGCCGGGCGGCCGAGGTGGTGGCCGAAGTAGAGCAGGGTACCGAGGAGCATCTGGCCGAGATCTCGGCCGAGGTGACCCAACGCTGGGTGGCGCCGCGCCCCAGCACGAATCGTCCGGTGTCGCCGGAAGCGGCCGATCCGTCGGTGCGATCACGTCGGCTGGAGACCCGGATGATGGCGCTGTTCGGGGTGTTCTTCGGTCTGGGTGCGGCATTGACGGTGTCCCGGTTGGTGGCATACGCCCGTCCCGGCCTGGCTCCGGCTGGATTGGCGGTGGGTCTCATCGCCGGCGCCTGTATCGCTGTGTGGTTGGTCGCGGTGCGGGGGCTCTTGCACGACCGGACGGTGCTGGACCGGTGGTTGGGAGACACCACGGGAGAGCTGCGCGCGTACTTGGAGCAGTGGGTCGCAGCGCGGGTGCTGGAGGTAGAGACCAGGCTCAACGCAGATCTGGTCGAGATCGACGAACGCGAGAACGACAAGCTGGCCGCCCGGGTCGGGCAAATCGACTCCGAGCTGCGCGAGGCCGCCATGAACACCGCACGCGCAACGGCGCTGCGCAAGCGCGACCTGCCCTCCGTACATAAAGCGTTAACGAAGGTCACCGAACGGCTGGACGCGATCGCGGGGACGGCCGAGAATGGATCGATAGGCCGCGTGCGCGAGGGTTAGGCAGAGACATGATCGATGGTTTTGACCAGGGTTTCCATGTGGGCCTTGGGGGGCCAGGTGAAGGAGTGCACGAGCCCGGCCATGCCCTCAGTCCCGACCTGCACGTCGATCACCACCTGTACCTGCCCACTGACGGTGGTCTGGTGGACCTCGGAACAGACCTCATCGACACCGACCATGACGGTATCGATGACACCGTCACTCTGCATGAACCCGACGGGTTATCGGTGGTGTCCGACGTCGACGAGGACGGTATCGCCGACAAAGTGACCACGTTCGGGGCGGACGGCACGTATGAGACCTGGGCCCGCGGTGCGGGTGCGCACTGGGAGCTCATCGAGCACGGTCGCGTTGGCGGTAAGTAAATGGGCTGGGGTTGTACCGCGGGGAGTACTGGCCGAAGCTCGCTTGTTATTGATGGATACGTACCAACCCCGTTTCACGCTGAATAGCGCCAGCGCTAACCTCATATATCTAGGTTCCGACCAGCGCCGGTGCGGCAACTGCGTACCTCACCCGGCTCAACGAGGAGATGCTCTCGATGACAGCAGCGACCATTCCCGGTCTTGACAACGCTCCGACGAAACACGCCGGATTGCTCGCTTGGGTCCGCGAGGTCGCTGAGCTGACACAACCTGATCGGGTCGTGTTCGCTGATGGTTCCGATGAGGAGTTCGAGCGCGTTTCTCAGCAACTGGTGGACGCCGGCACCTTCCAGCGGCTCAACTCCGAGAAGCACCCCAACTCGTTCCTGGCGCTGTCGGACCCGTCGGACGTCGCCCGGGTGGAATCGCGGACGTACATCTGCTCCGAGCGTGAAGAGGACGCCGGTCCCACCAACAACTGGGTGGACCCCACCGAGATGCGCGAGACCATGACCGAGCTGTTCCGGGGCAGCATGCGCGGACGGACCATGTGGGTGGTGCCGTTCTGCATGGGCCCGCTCGGTGCCGAGGACCCCAAGCTGGGTGTGGAGCTCACCGATTCGGAGTACGTCGTTGCCTCCATGCGGGTGATGACCCGTATGGGTGCCGCCGCTCTGGAGAAGCTGGGCGACGACGGATTCTTCGTCAAGGCGCTGCACTCGATCGGTGCGCCCCTGGAGCCCGGCCAGGAAGACGTGCCGTGGCCGTGCAACGACACCAAATACATCACCCACTTCCCCGAATCCCGTGAAATCTGGTCGTACGGTTCGGGTTACGGCGGTAACGCGCTGCTGGGCAAGAAGTGCTACTCGCTGCGTATCGCCTCGGCGATGGCCCATGACGAGGGCTGGCTCGCCGAGCACATGCTGATCCTCAAGCTCATCTCGCCGGAGAACAAGGCCTACTACGTGGCCGCCGCCTTCCCGTCGGCCTGCGGCAAGACGAACCTCGCCATGATTCAGCCGACCATCCCCGGGTGGCGCGCAGAGACTTTGGGTGACGACATCGCCTGGATGCGCTTCGGCAAGGACGGCCGCCTGTACGCCGTCAACCCGGAGTTCGGCTTCTTCGGTGTGGCACCCGGTACCAACTGGAGCTCGAACCCCAACGCCATGAAGACCATCGAGGCCGGTAACACCGTCTTCACCAACGTCGCGCGTACCGACGACAACGACGTGTGGTGGGAAGGTCTGGAGGGAGAGCCGGAGCACCTGATCGATTGGAAGGGTCAGGACTGGATTCTGCGCGAGACCGAGACCAAAGCGGCGCACCCGAATTCGCGTTACTGCACCCCGATGTCGCAGTGCCCCATCCTGGCTCCCGAGTGGGACGACCCGCAGGGCGTGCCGATCTCGGCCATCCTGTTCGGCGGCCGACGCAAGACGACCGTGCCGCTGGTGACCGAGGCCCGCGACTGGCAGCACGGTGTGTTCATCGGCGGCACACTGGGTTCGGAGCAGACCGCGGCCGCCGAGGGCAAGGTCGGCACCGTGCGCCGCGACCCGATGGCGATGCTGCCGTTCATGGGCTACCACGTGGGTGACTACCTGAACCACTGGATCAACGTGGGCAAGCAGGCCGACGAGTCCAAGCTGCCCAAGGTGTTCTTCGTGAACTGGTTCCGTCGTGGCGATGACGGCCGTTTCCTGTGGCCCGGATTCGGCGAGAACAGCCGGGTGCTCAAGTGGATCGTCGACCGGATCGAGCACCGTGCCAACGGTGTGTCCACCCCGATCGGAACCGTCCCGGGCGTCGAGGACCTGGACCTGGCCGGGCTGGACGTCGAGGAGGCCGACGTGGCCGAGGCGCTCGCGGTCCACAACGACGAGTGGCAGGCCGAACTGCCGCTCATCGAGGAGTGGTTCGAGTTCATCGGCGACAAGCTGCCCACCGGCGTCAAGGATGAGTTCGACGCTCTCAAGCAGCGGCTGGGATAGTTCGTATCTGGTCGACACTCCAGGTGAATCCTGCATAGGGTTGTGCAATGCGCTTCGCATTCAAGACATCTCCGCAGAACACCACCTGGGACGACATGCTGGCCATCTGGAAGGTGGCCGACGAGATCGACGTCTTCGAGTCCGGCTGGACCTTTGATCACTTCTATCCGATCTTCTCGGATTCCACCGGGCCGTGCCTGGAGGGCTGGATAACCCTCACCGCACTTGCGCAGGCCACCCGGCGGTTACGCGTCGGGGTGCTGGTGACCGGTATCCACTATCGGCATCCGGCCGTGCTGGCCAATATGGCCTCGGCGTTGGACATCGTGTCCGGTGGTCGCCTCGAACTCGGTATCGGCGCGGGCTGGAACGAGGAAGAATCCGGCGCCTACGGCATTGAACTGGGCAGCATCAAGGAGCGATTCGACCGGTTCGAAGAGGCCTGTGAGGTACTCACCGGTCTGCTGAGCCAGGAGACGACGAGCTTTGACGGCACGTTCTATCAGCTCAAAGACGCTCGCAACGAGCCCAAGGGGCCGCAGAAGCCGCACCCGCCCATCTGCATAGGCGGCAGCGGCGAGAAGCGGACGTTGCGGATCACCGCCAAGTACGCCCAGCACTGGAACTTCGTGGGCGGACCGCCCGAGGAGTTCGCGCGTAAGCGCGATGTGCTGGCCGCGCACTGCGCCGACATCGGCCGGGATCCGGCCGAGATCACGCTCTCGGCCCACATCCGGCTCGGCGAGGATCGCGATTACGCGAAGGTTGTCGATGAGGCAGCCGCGCTAGGGGCCGAAGGGCTCGACGTGGCGATCATCTACCTGCCCCCGCCGTATGACACAGCGGTGCTGGAGCCGTTGGCGGAGGCGCTACGCGGCTGACGACGAGAAGGCATCCACGTAGCCGCGGGCGTTCGTAGATGCCTTCTCGGTCAACGGTTTAACCGGTCTTGCTCTCCAAAGCAGCCAGCGCGGCAGCGACTGCGATGTACTTGTTGGTGCCCAGCTCGCGCACGGTCGAGATGTTCAGGGCTTCCTTGAGTGCGGCGTCATGCTTCTCGGTGAGGCCGGCGAGAGCAGACGGGGGAGCGTCGAGCACGTCCTTGAGGTCCTTGTTCTCATAGGCCTTGTCGAGTGCCTTCTCGAGATTGACGGATACAGCCATCAGTTCGTACCTTTCTTGCCGTGTTTCCCCGGCCCCGTCGCGCACCCTAGCTACCAAAGCTGTGAACCAATGCCGTTTGGCTAGCGGCGATCCGAACTGCCGATGAACGCCTGGTTCGATACCCGGATGGCCAGTTCATTCAAATATGCGCATAATATAATCAATGAATGATCCGAGGTGGTTCAGCGGGCTGACCACCATCCCCGCCGAGCCGCCGACAGTCTGGTCGCTGTTCGCCTGGAACCCGCCCGCCATTCCGGTGCTTCCCGTTGTCGCGGCGCTGCTGGCCGGGTGGTACCTGCTGAGCGTGCTCCGGCTACGCCGGATGGGCCGCAGCTGGCCGTGGTGGTCAACCGCATGCTTCCTGTCCGGATGCCTGATTCTGGGCGCGGTCATGGGATTGTCGATAGACCGCTACGGATTTCGATTGTTCAGCGCATTCATGTTCCAGCAGCTGACGCTGTCGATCCTGGTGCCGCCGTTGTTGGTGCTGGGCTCACCGGGGCGGCTGCTGTTGCGGTCGACGCCGCACCACGGGCCCGGCAGGTGGGTACTGGTGGCTGCGCTCGCCGGATTGCGCAGCCGCGCGGCCGCGCTGCTATTACATCCCGCCGTCACCATTCCGCTGTTTCTGTTCAGCTATTACGGCCTGTATTTATCCCAGCTGTTCGACACCATTGCCGTTACCTGGTTGGGGCATAACGGGTTAGAGATCTTCTTCTTGGCCAGCGGCCTGCTCTTCGTCATCCCTATCCTGTCCACCGACCCACTGCCGATCCGGCAGACCAACCTCGGCAGGATGTTCGACATCTTCGTGGAAATGCCGTTGCATGTGTTCATCGGCGTCATCCTCATGATGGCGCCCAGGCCGTTGATCGGCATCTTCGCCAATCCGCCCGCCGCGTGGTCCGTCGACCCGGTGAAGGACCAGGCGGTGGCGGGCGCGCTGGCCTGGTCCTACGGTGAGCCGATAGCACTCGCGACTACCTTGATCTTCGCCATCCGGTGGCGGCGTGAGGAACAGGTCGAAACCGAGGCGCGCGAGGCCGATGATGCCCGGCAAGAAGACGAATTGGCTTCGTACAACCGGTTTTTACAGCAATTACATGAAGAGCGGCCGGGTCACGGCTCGTAACCGCGCGCCGACCCGTCGGGTGTCGCGTACTTGACGATCAGCGAGCAGTCCTTGCCGCCCAGGCCCTCGTCGATGAGCTGTTGGAACTGCTCGGTCACCATGGTCGCGGCGGGCAGCTTCACGCCGGTGGCCTCGCCCGCGGCCAACGCCAGGCGTGCATCCTTGTGCGCCAGGTCGACCGTGAAGGTGGCATCGAAGTTCCGGTTTGCGGCGGCGGATTCGATGATGTCCGGCACCGGGTACCAGGTCTGCTGCGCCCATGATCGCGCCGAGGACACCGAGCAGATCTCCCAAAAAACCTTGGGATCCAGGCCGAGTCGCTCGGCCAGCTGTGAACCTTCCGAATTGGCCATCATGTCGATGAACAGCATCATGTTGTTGCAGATCTTCGCGGCCACGCCGGCGCCACCGTCTCCGGCGTGGATCACCCGACCGGCCATCGGCTTTATGTAATCGGTTGCCGCACCCGAGTTTTCCAAATCACCACCCAGCATGAAGCACAGCGTGCCGGCCTGCGCACCGCTGATTCCGCCGGACACCGGGGCGTCGACGAACCGGAACCCCCGGCGCTCCGATTCGGCGTGACAGTACCGGGAGGTTTCGATGTCGACGGTCGAGCTGTCTACCAGAAGCGTTGATGGCGAGGCGTTTTCCCAGATGCCGTAGGGGCCCTCGAACACCGAGCGGACATGCTCACCCTTGGGCAGCATGGTGAACACGACCTCGGCGCCCGCCAGCACCTCGGCGATCTCTTCCACCGCTGTCACACCGTTGGCCGCAGCGGCGGCCAGTGCATCACCCGAGAGATCGAAACCGCGCACCGTGTGCCCGGCAGCCACCAGATTCGCGGCCATCGGGCCGCCCATGTTCCCCAAACCGATCCAGCCATAGGTCGCCATGGGTCCAACCTAGCGTCAGGCGCGTGCCCTGTCGGCAGCATCCAGTGCATGCAGCGAGCTGCCCTTGGTCTCCGGCAGTGCCCAGACCGCAATGAGCGTGATGGGAGCAACGACGGCCAGGTAGATGGCCACCGGTACCCAGCTGTGGTACTTGCTCAGCAGTGCGGTGCCGATGACCGGGGCCAGTGATCCGGCGAAGATCGAGGTCACCTGGTAGCCCACCGAAACCCCGGAGTAGCGCATGCGGGTGGGGAACATCTCCGCCATGATGGCCGGCTGCCCCGCGAACATCAGCGAGTGCACCAGCAGACCGATCACGATGGCCGCCAGGATCACCCATTCGTCTCGGGTGTTGAACATCGGGAACGCGATGAAGCCCCACCCCGCTGCCAGCAGGGCCCCCAATGCGTACGGCGCACGTCGTCCCACGATGTCGGTGTACCGGCCCACGATCGGCAGGGCGATCGCCTGAACCGCGTGGGCAATTAAGAGCAGTAACAGGATTCGTCTGGTGTCCATGTGCAGCTCGATCTTGAGATAGGTGATCGAGAAGGTGACCACCATGTAGTAGAGGATGTTCTCGGCCACCCGCAGCCCCATGGCGGTGAAGACCCCGCGCGGATACCGGCGGAACACCTCGACGACGCCGTATGAGCCGGCCTTGTTCTCCTCGATCTCCTTGCGGGCCTCCTGGAAGATCGGCGCATCGGATATCCGGGTGCGGATGTAGTAGCCGATGGCCACGATGATGACCGACAGCCAGAATCCGACACGCCAGCCCCAGGCCAGGAAGGCCGCATCGGAGAGGGTCCACGACAACGTGAGCAGCACCAGGGTGGCCAGCAGATTGCCCAGCGGTACCGCCGCCTGCGGCCAGCTCGACCAGAACCCGCGTTGCGCATCGGGGGAGTGTTCGGCCACCAGCAGCACGGCGCCGCCCCATTCGCCGCCTACCGCGAAACCCTGCAGGAATCGCAGCGCCACCAGCAGGATCGGGGCCCCGTAGCCGATCTGCGCAAAGGTCGGCAGGCAGCCCATGAGGAAGGTGGACACGCCGACCAGCACGATCGCGATCTGCAGGAGGTGCTTGCGCCCGTAGCGATCCCCGAAGTGCCCGAACACGATTCCGCCGATGGGCCGGGCGACGAAACCGACCGCGTAGGTGAGGAACGCCTTGATGATGTTGTCGAGGTCGTTGCCCCCGGCCTGTACGGCGGGGAAGAAGACCTTGTTGAAGACGAGGGTGGCGGCGGTGGCGTAAAGGAAGAACTCGTACCACTCGACGACGGTGCCCGCCATTGACGCGGCGACCACCTTGCGCAGACCCGTTGGAGCAGCGTCGGCCTCGGCGGTGGTGGACACCGTCGAACCCTAGCGTCGAGTGCGAGCCTCACGCGGTTTTCAAGCAAGATTTCCGCGTGAGACTCGCACTCGATGGCTAGATCGATTCCAGGGTGTACCCCATCGGCAGCAGCACACTCTTGAGCTCGCAGTACTCCTCGATGCCCTCGGGCCCGTTCTCCCGGCCGATGCCGGACTGCTTGTAGCCGCCGAACGGGCAGCTGGGGTCGAAGGCGTACCAGTTGATGCCGTAGGTGCCGGTGCGGATCTGCGCGGCGACCTCCAGGCCCTTGGGCACGTCGGTGGTCCACACACTGCCGGCCAGACCGTAGTTGGAGTCGTTGGCGATCTTGATGGCCTCGTCCACGGAGTCATAGGCGATGATCGACAGCACGGGACCGAAGATCTCCTCCTGCGCGATGGTCATCGAGTTGTCGACATCGGCGAAAATCGTTGGCTGGACGAAGTATCCGCCGTCCAGACCCTCGGGACGCTTGCCGCCGTAAGCAAGCCGCGCGCCCTCTTCGATGCCCTTGGCGATGTAGCCCTCGACACGGGCGCGCTGCTTCTCGGTGATCAGCGGGCCCACCTGCGTGGCGGGATCGTCGGGCAGGCCCACGCCCATCAGCGAGACCATCCCCACAATGCCGTCGACAACCTCGTCGTACCGTGAGCGCGGTGCCAGCACCCGGGTCTGGTTGACGCAGCCCTGGCCCGCGTTCATCAGGCCCGCGAACACCAGCATCGGCAAGGCCGCCGCCAGGTCGGCATCCTCCAGCACGATGGCCGCCGACTTACCGCCCAGCTCAAGGGTGACCTTCTTGAGGTTCTTGGCCGCGATCTCGGCGATCTCCTTACCGACGGCGGTGCTGCCGGTGAAACTGAACACGTCGATGTCGGGGTTGTTGGTCAGCGCCCGACCGGTTTCGGCCCCGCCGGGCACCACTGACAGCACGCCCTCGGGCACGCCCGCGTCGGCGAACACCTCGGCCAGGATGAAGCTCGACAGCGGAGTCTCGGCAGCGGGTTTGAGTACCACCGTGCACCCCGCGAGGAACGCCGGGCCGATCTTGTTGAGCGCCAGGAACAGCGGCACATTCCAGGCTGCGATGGCGGCCACCACACCGGCGGGCTCCCGAGTCACCACCGTCTGACCGTAGGCGCCGTTGCGCAGTTCCTTCCACTTCACCGCGTCCGCCGCATTGGCGTAGTACTGGATGGCACCGAAACCGCCCAACCACTGCAATGTTTCGATGACCATGGGGGGAGCGCCGGTCTCGTCGGCGATGGCCTTGCAGATCTCGTCCTTACGGGCCTCCAGCCCGGCAACTGCCTTCTGCAATATCGCCTGGCGCTCGTGCGGAGTCAGCTTGGGCCACGGGCCGTCGTCAAAGGCGCGGCGGGCAGCACTTACCGCGGCCTCGACGTCGGCGGGGGACGCCAGCGGACACTGGCCCACCTTCTGCCCGGTGGCGGGCGAGATGACCTCGATCACCTGGTCGGTGGCAGGCTCGGTCCACACGCCGCCGATGAAGAGCTTGTCGTAATTCGTCATGAATCGCTGTCTCTTTCCTGATGTGTATCAACGAACCCGGTAAAACCGGAGGGTTTATGTGGGCCTATGGGCCCGAACTCGAACAGTCCACTGCCGAGGGCCTCCACGCCGTTCTCGACCAGGCGGAACGTTGCGAGATTGTCTACGGGGCATAGCAGTTTGAGCGTGGCGTCCAGTTCCGCGGTTTTGTACCGCTTGCCCTGCACGACGAGGTCGCCCTGCCACATGCCGTGGCGCCAGTCCGAATCCAGGCCGTATCCGGTGCCGAAGCCGAAGTAGTGCGGCAGCACGATCTCGGCGGTGATGGTGATGTCACCCAACGTGATGACCGCGGAACTCGCCTCGCGGGTGCCGGGAACCAAGGTGATGTCATGCGTGATGGGGCCGAGTTCCTCGATTCCCTTCGCCGGATCGCGCCATACCCGGCGAGCACCGCTGACCACCTTGGTGCCGTGCTCGTCCTCCTGGTTGATGAACACAATCGAGTATTCGGGGAACGAGATCACGTTGTAGAGCCAGAAGAAGCCGCCCGCAAGGGTGGCACGCCGCCCGGCGGGCTCGCCCTCGCCGACAGGCCGGATTCCCCAGGAGCGGTCCCGGTTGCCCGACCAGTTGACGCCGTCGAGTTCGTGGGTGGTGCCGTCGACCGTCAATTGACCTGCCCAGGTGCCGGTTTGGGCAAATCGCGAGGTATCGAACATGACACGGCCGAGCTGGCGCTGGTAGTGGCCCGGCTCCAGGGAGGCCGGTATCTCGCCGGTATAGGTGATGTCGAAGGCGAGGTCGTAGTCGTCGCCGGGTTCCAGGATCACCCGCACCTTCTTCAGGCCCTCGACAACCTCGATGCGGTACGGCCCGACCCTCAGATCGGCACGGTCGTCTCCCAGCGCGCGCGATGCGCGAAACACCACGACGTCCTCACCATTGCGTACCGATGCGAATGCATCGGTGACACCCAGGTTCGGGTAGACGCCCAAGCCGGTGATCAGATATGGCAGGTCGGCGCGTCCGCCGTGGCAACCGAAGTAATAGCGGTCGTAGAAGTTTCGGTCCGAGGTGCCGACATGGCGGACCACATCGGCGATCTGATGGATCGGGTAATCGTCGAAGGGAGACAGGCTCACGCGGAAACCTCGCTCCAGTACTTTCCGTCCAGCATTTTCTCCAGAGTGACCCTGTGCAGGATCAGGTCATCGGGGTCATTCGGCATCTCTGCCATACCAAAGGCCATGGCACGCATCTGAATGCGCACCATGATCACGGCGTGTTGCAATGCCGCATAGGTGGTGTAGAAGTCCAGATCGCTGGCATGGTGCCCGGTGAGGGCGGCGTACTCGGCGGCGATGTCTTCGCGCCGGCAGAAGCTGGGCAGCCCGGCGAGGCCCGCGATCTCGGCCAGGTCCTGGAAGAACCTGTGCAGGAAGATGATCCATCCCAGATCGAGCTCGCGCGGTCCGATGGTGGCCATCTCCCAGTCGAGCAGCGCCACCGGTTCGAAATCCTGGTAGATGACGTTTCCCGGGCGCGAATCTCCCCAGCTGACCGTGTCGGCCGCGCGCAGAGATTCGGTCGGCCAATTCGCCTGTAACCACTCGAATCCGCGGTCGATAAGCGGGATGGCGGGGCCGTCACCGCGTACCCACTCGTAGAGGTCTCGGGTCCGGCGTACATGGGCATCGAGGCCCGTCTCGCCCTCGCGGGCGTCATTGAGGAACGCGAACTCCTCGACGGGGGCGGAGTGAACCCGGGCGATCTGGTCGATGGTGAGCCGTTGCATCTTGCGGCGGTCGGCGTCGGAGGCCTCGGTCACCCAGGATCCGAACGTGTAGGGCATGCGGTCAGGTGGGACCTCCCCATCGACGCGCTTCATGACGAAGAACTCTCCGCCGAGCACCGAGGGGTCATCGCAATACCAGAGCACCGGGGGCACCACGGCGCTGGTGTGTTGGCCGAGCTTATCCATCACATCGAACTGGCGACGCATGTCATAGGTGGGAAACACGGGGCTCGAATCGGGCTGCGGTGCCGTCCTGATCACCAGGCGATGTGCGGCCCGCTCACCGTTCTCGGTCCACTGCGCATCGGCCAGAATCGTCTCGCTGGACATGCCGTTGGCGCTGGGCAGCTCCGCGTGGTCCACGCTCAGTGCGGCATCAGACGGCAATTGGGCCGAAATCCAACCGGCCAGGGCGCCGCGCAGGGTTTCCGGGTCCCGCTGTGATTCGGCGGGGCGTGCAACGTCCTCATGCGTCGCTGTCTGCTCAGTCAAGGTGTCGTGACTTCCGTTTCATGTCCGCCTCGTTGCGTGACGTACGCAACACTACCGGGCAGTCAAGGGAAGTGGAACCTGTTGCAATTCCTGATTCAGTGGGGGCGCAGCACAACCACCAAATTGCTCACCAGAACCTCCCGCACAGCGGGAACTTTGGTGATCCACCATGCCCATTTTGGGTGGTAGCGGGGAAATGCGGCGACCAGCGCGCCCGTCCCGTGGGCCCATTCGAGACCGTCGCGCACCGATACCGGAAAAAGTGACGACCCGTAGTTGTTCTTGGGTGGATGACCGTGTCTGCGGGTGTACCACCGGGCGGCCCGGGCGCCCCCGAAGTAGTGCGTCAGGCCCATTTCGTGGCCACCGAACGGGCCGAGCCAGACGGTGTAGGACAAGACGGCCAGCCCGCCCGGCCGGGTGACTCGCAACATCTCAGCGCCGAGCCGCCAGGGCTCAGGTACATGCTCGGCGACGTTCGAGGACAGGCAGATGTCGACGCTGTCGTCGGCTATCGGTAGAGCCATTCCGGACGCGCGCAGATAGGCCGCTCGTGGATCGTGGATACCCGCGGTTCCCTCGGGAGCCGAGTGCATCTCACGGGGGTCGGGTTCGACGCCGACGTACCGTGCTCCGGCGTCGGCAAAGGCCGAGGCGAAGTAGCCCGGTCCGCCTCCGACGTCCAGCACCGTGCGGCCCTGCAGCCCGATGTTCGTCGCCTGTCGCCACAAGTCGGTGATCAGGTGAACTGTGTCCTGCGCCACCGTGCCGTAAAACCTCTCTGGCGCACTCTGCTCAAAGCGAAAAGACGATAATAAGCTGGCAGAACGACGCAGATTCGCCCTTCGGGCAAATAGATCGGTGATTTCCGGCACTTGTTCTCGTTCTGCTCGGTCTCCTTATTAAGGGAGACGGAATTTCTGGAGGCCCACCCTAACGGCCTAGGGTGCATAACGGTGTTTAGCGAAGTGTCAGATCAGCCGGGCCTCCCACGGGAGGTCCTCATGTTGTGTTGGCGCGATACCGACCATCCGCAGGGCGGCGGCAGCGAAACCTATCTGCAGCGCATCGGCGCCGAACTGGCCGCATCCGGCGTGAAGGTGACGCTGCGATGCGCCGCCTACCCGGGCGCCCCCCGCCGCGAGGTGGTCAACGGAGTGCACATCTCGCGCGGTGGCGGGCGTTTCACGGTGTACCCGCGGGCACTGCTGTCGCTGCTGGCCAGCCGCTTGGGCCTGGGGGCATTGCGTGACGTGCGGCCCGATGTCGTCATCGACACCCAGAATGGCATCCCGTTTTTCGCAAGCACCGTGGTCAGTGCGCCCGTTGTAGTACTTGTCCATCACTGTCACCGCGAGCAGTGGCCCGTGGCAGGGCAGCTCATCGGCAGGCTGGGCTGGTGGCTGGAATCGCGGTTGTCTCCGCGGATGCATCGGCGCAACCAATATTTGACGGTCTCGCAACCGTCCGCGTCGGACCTGGTGTCGCTCGGTGTAGCGCCCGGGCGGATTGCGGTGGTACGCAACGGTATCGATGAGATTCCGGGCCTGCCCGTAATTGGCGCGCTGGACGGCGTGCGCAGTGAAACGCCCCGGGTCGTGGTGCTCTCGCGTCTGGTGCCGCATAAGCAGATCGAGCATGCGCTGACCACTCTTGCGCTGCTGCGCGATCACGTGTCCGATGTGCACCTCGATGTCGTCGGGGATGGCTGGTGGATGGATCCATTGGTGGAACATGCGGCCCGGCTGGGTATTTCCGACTCGGTGACATTCCACGGCTACCTCGGCGAGGAGGCCAAGCATCGGGTACTGCAACGCGCTTGGGTGCACCTGATGCCATCGCGCAAGGAGGGCTGGGGCCTGGCGGTCACCGAGGCCGCGCAGCACGGCGTACCCACGATCGGCTACCGCTCCTCCGGTGGGCTCACCGATTCGGTCACCGATGGCATCACCGGTCTGCTGGCACGCGATCAGGATGAGTTTGTTCGGCACACCGCGACTCTTTTGGCGGACAACAAACTTCGATACCGAATGGGCGAGGCGGCGCGGGCTCGTTGTGCCGATCTCTCGTGGCAGCGCAGCGCATCCGGTGTGTGGACCGTGCTCAAGGCTGCAGTGGTCGGCGTACCGATATCGGGGATCATCGGCGATGAACCGGTGGCGGCTCCGCAGGTTGAAATCCCCGCCTGATTACGGCGAGCGCCGTCGCCCACGCAGCCAACTGATCGCGGGGGCACTGCCCGCGGCCAGCAGCACAACCCACATCAGGTGCGCCGCGATGACGGTGACGCGTCGACCGGGCGACGCTCCGATGGATGACCACGGCCCGGGTACACGATAGAGCGCGATATCACCGTCACGGTAGACGGGCTCGAGCTGCGTCAGTGTTGCCGACGAAATATCTTGTTCGCCTGGAGTATTCGCCTGCACCACCACCCATCCGATGCCCTGCGCCGCGAGCTCGCGCGGTGTGGCCCCGGTGCGTAGCAGTTCCGCGACATGGCGTCCCCGGGTGCCGTCTCCGCGTACGTCGCGCCCGTCGACGCGCAGATCTCCACTGCTGACCGTGTCACCGCGGATCCAGCGCGGAAACGGATCCAGTACCGGGATCGCCGACGGGGTCCAGGGGAATTGCCGCACGGTTTCCGCGGGCAGCACCGCCACCGGATGCGGTTCGGCATTGATGCCGGCCGCGACGGCCGCCCATCCGGCCGGGTAGGTGACCGATTCGACGCGACCGCCGACTCCCCATGCCAGGTCTGGAAGTGTGAATATTAGTGCTGTGCAAGCTAATCCGGCAGCCACAAGTTGTGAGGAACGTTCGCGCAGCACGGTGACGGCCGCGGCGCCGGCCACCGCGTACCCCGGCACCGCCAATGCCACCCATTTCTGGCCGTCGCGCAGAATGCCCAGACCGGGCACTTCGGTGATGAGCCAGGTGGTCAGCGTCAACCCCGGACCAGTCGCCAGCAGTGCCGGAATGACCACGGCGGCACCGGCGATGCCGAGTAGCCCGAGCGCTGCCCGGGTGCGCCACAGCGCCACCACACCGACGGCCACCACGACGAGTAGTACCGCCGAGAAGGCCAACGCGAACAGTGTCGTCCGTGAGGCCGGTACCGCGGACGCGTTCCACATACCACCCAGCGAGGCCAGGCTTCCGAGTGTGCCCAATCCCGGTTCGGCGCGCGCCGCGAAGGCGTGGACCCCCGCCTCGTCTCCGGCAGGTATGGCGGTTCCCAGCCCCGAGGCCACCAGCCACGGCATCGCGGCCAGTACTGAGATCGTCAGTACGCCAAGCCGTGACCGCAGACCCGGTGCCACCGCAAGCCCGACGATCAGTGCGAGGACCGTTCCGGTGGGCGTCAATCCGGCCAAAGCGATCCAGAATGCGAGCGTGCACCAGGTGTCGATACCGGACGCCGAGCGTAGCCGGATTGTCGTCAGCGCGATCCACGGCAGGCAGCCATAGCCGACCAGCAGGCTCCAATGTCCTTGCAGAAGTCGTTCGGCCACATAGGGATTCCAGATTGCGATGGTGGCCGCTACCAGCTGACCGGGAGTACCGGCAGTGGGAACCAGGTGGGCGGCCAGGCGCGCCGCCCCCCATCCGGCAAGCCATAAACCCACTGCGAGAAGCATCTTGACGAGGAATCCGCCGTCGACAAGCGTTGTCACGGCAGCGATGAAGAAGTCCTGCGGTACGGCGCGCGGAGCTGCCTCACCGACCCCCAGGGCCGCGTCGGTCAGGTACGAGCGCGGTGTCGAGACGGCGTCGCGGATGAGCAGATAGCCGGGTGCGGCAAGTGGCGCGGTAATCGCCGCCGCCAAGCCCAGTGCGTACAGCGGCGCAATAAGGCCTGTGCGGCGCAAGACGTCCCGGCTAGAGGTGGTTTCGAGGCGACGGGAACTTGTCGGTGTCGGCCTCGCTGGCGGAGGGTTTCTCCGGGCTTCGGCGGCCGAAGAATCCGTGATCCACCGTGTCCAGACCGGGATCGATCAGTGCGGACTCGGCCCGCAGGCTGAACGAGCCCAGGAGGCCGCCGCCGACGAGCGCCACGACGCCCAGGGCCGCAAATGTGATGGGCAGGATGTTCGACCAGATGGAAAGGCTGTCGCGGGTATCGCGGGCCGCCTTCACCTGCTTCTCCACGGTCTCGTCGTTCGACTGCACGGTGTAGTCGACCATCGGAACCTCGGGCTTGAGCGCGTCACGCGAGTAGTAATGCAGCGCATGCTGTTTGCTCTTGACGATGATGCCGCTGACCGGGTCCACCCAGAACTCGCGCTGTGCCGCGTAGTAGCGAGTCATGGTGATCTCTTCGTCCTCGTGCTCGGCTTCCACACCCCACTGCACGGCGCGGGCCGTCACCTTGGAGTCCTCGTCCTTGTCGTACAGCGAGGGGTACGCGACCGGTTCCACCAGCTTGCCGTTGGCGTCGTAGCCCACGTTCTGGGTGAAGTGATAAGCGGTGAGGCCGTTGACATCTTCTTCGCCGGTGTAGTTGGCGTCGAAGGCGCGCTGGGCGACCACGTCGAAGTACTGATACGTCTTCTTCTCGGTGTCGAAGGGGAACCGGTAGCTCAACCCCTCGTGCTTGAGAGCGATAGTCGTCGGGGGCGTCTCGTCCTCGATGGCGCGCGGCTTCTGCACGCTGCCACCGGGGTTGTCTTCACTGGAGATCGCCTCGGCGGAGTGGCGGTCCACGGTGACGGTGTCGACGGTGGCCAGGACCAATCCGGCGTCGCCTTGCTTGTCGGTGCGCCGAAGAGTGATGCCGGCCTGCAGGCCGACCTTCGTGGCATCGGCGGGGCTGACGGTGGTGATCTGCTCCTGCAGCGCCAGCGGCTTATCCGGATCGGTAATGAACTTCTGTCCGGACAGCGACGCCGGGTCCAGGGCGCGGCCCTTGCCCTCGCTCACCAATGTGGCGTCCCAGTCGAGCGGAATCTTCGCAAGCCGGTTGCTGGTGTACGTACTGAGCAACAGCGCGGCGATGATAAGAGCCGAGCCGAGCCCCAGCAGTCCGCACGCTGCGATACGCATCATGACCCCGCGGTTCACAGTCGCCGAACCCTCCTTAACGTGCGGTAACCCTGGTCCCGGCGGTGGCCGGAGGACACTGCATGCCCAGGGCAAATCTGTCTGACCCTAACAGCCGCTGCCATCAGGTGGTCATTCGGCGATGTTACGGATTCACCGGTCTCGTTCTGGTCAAACGCCGCCGGATCGACTTAGAACCGTACCCTCGGCGGGGTGACAGCAGCGCAGGTATCGGCTCCGGCCGTCCATGCACGGGGCTTCGTCCCGGCATTGGAGGGCATGCGCGCGTGTGCCGCGATGGGGGTAGTCGTCACACATACCGCATTCCAAACCGGCCACAACGGTGGCGTCGATGGCCGCATTCTGGGCCGCTTTGACCTGGCAGTGGCAGTCTTCTTCGCGCTATCGGGATTCCTACTGTGGCGGCCACATGCGTTGGCGGCACACGGCGGGCCCGCGCCGCAGCCCACCGGGCGCTACTTCGCGTCGCGGTTCGTCCGCATCGTCCCGGCCTACCTGGCCGCCGTCTTCGTCATCCTGTTGCTGTTACCGGACGCCGCGGGGGCCGACTGGGTGGTCTGGGCCGCCAATCTGACGCTCACACAGCTGTACGTTCCGCTAACACTGACGGCGGGACTGACACAGATGTGGAGCCTGGCGGTGGAGGTCGCTTTCTACATCGCGCTGCCTGCCATCGCGCTCATCATGCGGCGGGCACCGCTGCGCCGGCGTGCCCCGGTGCTGGTGGTTGCCGCAGCCGCCAGTTTCGGGTGGGCGTTCATCCCTTTTCACACCACGGTCGGCATCAATCCGTTGACATGGCCGCCGGCCTTCTTCTCGTGGTTCGTGGCGGGCATGCTGCTCGCCGAGTGGAGTGCCGCGCCGCCCGCCTGGACGCTGCGCCTGGCGCGCCGACGGGTGCTGCTGGCCGTGGTGGCCCTCAGCGCATTCGCAGTGGCCGCTTCCCCGCTGGCCGGCCCGGAGGGCCTGACGCAGGCACCACCGCATCAGTACGCCGTCAAGATCGCGATGGGTGCCACGCTGGCGTGGGCACTGCTGCTCCCGTTGACGCTGGACAGCCCGGGCACGCCGCACCGGATACTGGGCAGCCCGCTGATGGTGACGCTCGGGCGGTGGTCCTACGGCCTGTTCATCTGGCATCTGGCGGCGCTGAACATGGTCTTCACCGTGATTGGTCACTTTCCGTTCAGCGGTCACTTCCCACTGGTACTGATTCTGACGTTGATATTCGGCTTCGCGATGGCCGCCGTCAGTTATGCGCTGGTGGAATCCCCGTCACGTGAGGCATTACGACGCTTCCAGGAACGGCGCACCAGTGCCCGGGAAGGGAGCCGTACCGCGGCGAGCGCCACCGTGGCTACGGAGATCAGCGCCAACAGCTGAATCCACCATGAGTGGCCGGTGTATCCGCCCACCGATCGCCACGGATGCCGTGAGAGAGCCGCCCCGGCCAGGAGAAGCGAGCCGCCCGATATGTATGCGCCGGCTGCCGTGAGCGCGCGCAGCGGCCACCGTGTTCCTACCTTGAACGCCAGTGTGGTCAGGCCCACCACGGCTCCGGTGATGCCGCTGATGGCCGTGAGGGCGGCCAGCACCGCGACACCCGCGACCGGGCCGGAACCCCAGGGGACCACCTGGGGCAGTTCGGTTTTTCGCCGCGCGGGGATGAGGGCCACAAGCGCCAGGACGGGAAGCAGCGCCAGCCCGCCGAAGAGCCCCGCGCGGTACCAGGTGTCGAGGCCGAAGGTCAGTGTGATCGGGCCGCCGACGCCGGCCGGAAGCACCCAGCCCTGCTGCCATCCGTTCACCCGTATCGGGTTGAGCGTGTGTCCTTGTCCGTCGCGGGCCACCCACCCGGGGTTGATGCTTTCGGGAACCACGAGCACCCGGTCCCGTGGTGCCGGATCCGCGGAGAGCTCGCGTCGTGCCGCGTCCCATCTGCCCTTGACTGCCGCTGTCGCGGTGGCGGCGGCCGGTGTCGTGCCCGGTGCGGTGAGCTGGACACCGTCGACGATGAACTGCTGGCGTGGGTTGACGGTGACGTCCTGAGGCCCTGCGCCCGTTTCGATAGGTGTTCTATCGCACGGAGTGGCCTGGATGGGACTGCCGTCCAATAGTTTCCGCACCGTGGTGGTTATGGACATGGGGATGAAGCGCCCGGCCAGCGCCAGCACCGGCCCATCAGCGCATCCGATCCTGATCACGCGGTTGTCGTTGGCGTTTGCGTCGGCGGGAGCGATCGGCCGACCGCTGGTGTCCAGTGCGACGAGCTCGGCAATACCGGGTGGTTTGTTCTGATCGGTTCCCAGCGCGGTCCGGTCGATGATGTCGGTCCAGTTCATCACCGTGACGGTGATGGTGTCGGTGACTCGCGGGTGCAAAGACAGCGTGGAGGTATCGGCCTTGGGGTCGATGGAGCGCACCTGCGGGCCGTCCCCGAGATCGATCGCTACCTGTTTGGGGTGTGCGGGGACCTCGGTGCTACTGGGGCGCAATCGAATACCCCCGACGGTGACCGGTTTGGGGAGTTTGATCACAAGAGAGGGAAGGTGCTCGCGAAGTACCGAGTTCTGTGGTGCCGTCCAGGCGGTGCCCGGATCGCCGTCGGTGGCCGCATAGGACGAGCCCCGCAGGTCGATCAGATCGGCACTGCCGGAGGCCGTGGTGGTGCCGGGCTGCGTGATCAAATCGCGCAGCTGCGGTCCGGAGCGGGCCCGTACCCAGAGCTCTGGTGTGAGTGAAAGAGGTTGGGGCACAGTCAGTGTACGGATGAAGGTGCCGGGTTCCTCGGGGGAGAGTGAGAGCGTCCCCGCGCAGCGCAGTCTTTCCGGCGACGGCATGCAGCCGGGCCGCCCCTCCAGCGGTGATCCCAGGTCCCAGCCAAGCACCGTGGTGCCCGCCGGAGGGGCGGGAATGATTGCGCTGTGGCGCAAATCGACGGAGTGGGCGTATCCGGCGGCATCGTATTGAGTGAGGGACAGCTCGGTGATCCCGAACTGCACGCCGGAGGTGCCGTCTTCGGTTCCGGTGGCCGTCACCTTGATCCAGTTGGTTTCCCCGGGCCGCAGTGCTATGTCCAGGGGTTTGCCCGGCTCATCGAACCGTACCGACGTGGTGCCGTTGTCGGTCTCGACCTCCAGCCGCCGCACCTGTGCTCCCAATGCGGTGGCGCTCGGTGTCACGGTGAGGATCGCATTGGTGATAGGCCGATCCAGATCCACTCGAATCCATTGCCCAAGAGCAGCTTCCAGTGAGCTGCTGACCCAGCTTGTCGCGTTGTCGCGATCGATGACGGCCGCCGTGCTGGTGCCGGGTGCCACATTGGGCAGTGCCGTGGAATCCGAGGCGGAACTGGACGCGGTGATGGTTCCGCCCGCCCACGTTCCGTTCACGAGGGGAACCCCGGTGGCGGGGTAGTCGGGCACCCGATTGAAGGTGCGGCGTTTGTCACCGGGTGCGCGGATGGCCGAGGAATGGTCGTCCACGCGCCCGTAGTCGGTCTCACGGGCCAGTGGAGTGTCGGTGACCATCGCCGGCCCGGGACGCACACCAGCTTGCGCCGCATCGGTGGCCAACAGGGACGGGCCCAGCGGTGGCTGGTTCAGCTGGCGACGTCGCTCACCCAAGCGCAGCAGGGCCTCGGGCCCGCCCGCCACCCGGGGCATGCTGTCTGTATCCGCGAAATACGGATCTCCGTAGGCCTTTTGTCGGCCCACCGCATAGATCTCGACCGCTGGATACTTTGGGCGTAGGTCACTGTCGGCGACAAAGCCCTCCACCGTCCCGGCCCCGACGGGGTCGCCGAACTGGGCGACCTTGGTCAGTCCGGGGGACCCTTCAATGGCGTGGTGCACCAGGATCGGACGGGCGGAACGGGACGTGTCGGGATCGAGGTCGTTGCGCACCACCAGGTACGAGATGCCCTGCTGCTCCAGGGTGTCGGCCAGCCCGTCCGAGGGACGGCCGGCGGCGAACAGCTGCTGCACGGAGTCGATGGCGCGAATGGTTTCCGGCGGTGTAAGCGGGATGGAATCGCGTACCCCCCAGGGAGTCTGGCCCAGCGCCTGCAGGGGTTCATCGCGGGTGAGGCCCCAGGTCTGGATCGCGAACGGGGCTCCCGGCACCACGAGCGCCCGTCCGCCGTCGTCATGATCGGCCAACCAGTGCGCCGTGTCCTGCCAGTAGCCGGGGATGGCATCGAAGCCGCCGCGGGGCACCAGCCGGCCCGTCCAGGCCAGCGAGGTGCTCGCGGCGAGTGCCACGAACAGTGCGATCCCCAAAGCGACCGCCCGATTGCGCTCCGGGCGCGCCAGCGCGCCGAGCCACTCCCGTACGGGCACGCTCGCGGGCAGTGGTATCCGCGACAAGGCATGTGCCAGGCCAAGAATCAGCGGTAGACGAATCAGCGGCTCGAGCTTGTGCACATTGCGCAGCGGCGTGCCGCCGTCGTCCAAGAAGAATTGAATCTGCTGGCCCACAGGCGATCCGAGTGCTCCGGTGTATCCGGCCGTCAGCAACACCAGGCCCACCAGAAGTATCGCGACCAGCCGTCCGCGAGCGGGCATGCCCCGCATGGCCAACCCCACCATGCCGGCGGCGGCGATCATCGCGGTGGCTATGACCATGGCCGACTGGGTGACCAGCGAGGATCCCGCTGTCGCGGTCGGGGCCACGAACGGTGTCCAGCTGTCGGTTCCGCGCAGCACCTCGGTGAGTGAGGTCCACTGCGTGGTGACACCGGAGGATTCGATGAAGTCGAGGAAACGCGGGCTGATCTTGCCGAAGATGAGCAGGGCTGCGATCCACCACGTGGTGGCCAGCGCCAGACAGGGAATCCACCATGCCGTGAATCGCCACCAGGTCCGGTTCGGTCTGTGGGCCAGCCACCAGATGAAGGCCACCCCGCAGGCCAGGGCGGTGGCGACGGCATTCACCGCACCCATCAACGCGACAGCGACGGCCGACAGTGCTGCGGCCCGGCGCGGTGACATCCGGCCCTGGAACACCAGGATGACGGGTAACAGCACCCACGGGGCCAGCATCATCGGCAGCGTTTCGGATGAGATAGCGCCCAGGGTCGTCAGCACCCGAGGGGACAGTGCGAACGCGACCGCCGCGATGATCCGGGAGCCGCGGGTGCCGATACCCAGCGCCTCGGCGACCCGGATGACTCCCCAGAACCCGGCCACGATGAGCAGTGCCCACCACAGCCGTTGCGTCACCCAGGCCGGCACCCCGAGCAGGTGACCGACCGAGAAGAAGGCGCCGTGGGGGAAGAGGTACCCGTACGCCTGGTTCTGTGCCTGCCCGAACGGCAGATCGCTGCTCCACAGGTTCAGGGCCCGCGCGGCGAACCGCAGCGGATTGATGGCCAGATCCAGCTTGGTATCCGGAGATATTTGTCCGGGTGATTGGGCGAAGGTCAGCAGTAGGGCGAGTGCCGATGCGACCGCGAGCCACCGCCGGCTCAGCGGGGAAGAGTCAAGGCGGTGCGTCACGGTTCAGGAAATGCGGCGCGGCGCTGCCGGGAGCCGCGCGATGTCAGCTCCGGTTGCCGTAATCGGGACGGTTGAGGATTGCCGTCGACGGATCGATACCGGTCACGACGGGCTTCTTGTCCTGTTCAACCGACAGCGTCAGACCGAACACGGCCGCGGCGCCCAGCAGCAGCCCGATCAGCACGCTCGCGGCGGCCGGCACCACAAATCTGGTCATCGGAGCTCCTCTGGGTCATGCAGATACCAGCGGCCAAACTAGCACGTCCGAAGATGCTGACGATTCTCCGGCGGACCACGCGGCGGGCCTGCGGATACTCGATCGGGGCGAGTGGGGAACATGGAGAACCATGAATAGACCGGCATGGCGGGTGGCTACCTGTGGTCCCCGACGCCCCTTCGTGCGGAATAATGGCCGCCCATGACCGGTCCATACAACTACGGACCGGCGCCGGACTACGACGCGGAGTTCGCCGCCGCGCACAACCCGGCGCTACCGCAGGATCAACTGCTGCGGCTGTGGCACACCCGCCCCGATCTGCGTGAGGCCCTGGCGCAGTTGCCCGTGTGCCCTCCCGCGCTGGCCGCGCAGGTGCAGTTCTCCGATCCGTGGCGTGATCCCAATGCGCGATCGCATCGCGGGATCATCATGGCCTTCGCGATGCTTGCGGGTCTGCTCGTGATCGTCGGGCTTGGCTACGTCGGATACATGGCGGTGCGCGGCGATGGATCCACCCAGCAGCAGACGCACGGAATGCTGCCGCCGAATGACCCGAAGGTGACGAGTAGCGCTGCGGCGCCCACCTCGACGGCGCCACCTGCTGCGCCCTCGAGTGCAGTTAAGCCGGTGGACGTGTCCACCAATTGCGTCCAGGCCGAGGACGGCACCGACAGCAACGGGGTGAAATACGTCTACGACCCCGCCAAGGCGTTCGATAACGACCCACTCACCGCGTGGCGGTGCCAGTGGAAGGAACAAGACGGTCAGTCGATCACGGCCAAGTTCGATCATCCGACACTCATCACCTCGGTTGGTTTGATTCCCGGATACGCCAAGACCGATATCGACGGGTCCGACCGCTTCGCCCAGAACCGCAAGATCACCCGGGTGCGTTGGGAATTCAGCGACGGCAGCTCGGTCAAGCAGCAGGTTCCGGTGAGTCGTGCGCTGGCGAGTATCAAGGTGAATGTGGTGACCGATTCGGTGACCATGGTCATCGAGGCCACCGAACCGGGGGTGTCGATCGTGAACAAGAGCGGCCAACGGCAGGACGCGTTCAACGGTCTGGTGTCGGTGAGCGAGATCGAGATCATGGGTACCCAGCCCCCGGCAGCCCCTGCGCCGACACCCGCTCCGGCACCGGCGCCCCTTGCGCCGCCACGTAGTTCGAATGCCGTTCCCGGCGCTCCCGCGGTTACGGCGCCGGCGACCCCGCCGCCGTCGGCGCCCGGCGCTCCCGCGCAGCCGTAGCGCGTCGTACCCAAAACTGGCAGGGTTCTTCACCGTTCATTGTCAGGAATTGCGGTTACGTTGGATTCATGGCCGAGCTCAATCGCAGAACAGTGCTTACCACCGGGGCAGTCGCGGCGGGTGCCGCCGCCGTAGGCTTCGGGGGATATGAACTACTCCGCAAGCCGGGGCGTACTGATTCGCCGACGGCAGGCGGGAACAAGCCGAACATCTTGGTGATCATCGTGGATCAGATGAGGGCCCCGCAGTGGTTCCCCGATATCCAGAAACTCACCAACCTCCTGCCGAGTCTTAGCCGATTACAAAGGGAAAGCGTTACTTTCGCATCGCACTACACCGCATCGAACATGTGCACCCCATCGCGAGGAGCCATGACGACGGGGCTGTACTCGCACCAGACCGGCTGCCTGTTCACCGGCGAAGGGCCCAGCGAATCGAGTCTGGCTCCGCAGTTCCCCACCTGGGGCACCATGCTGAGACAGCAGGGTTATCGCACCTGGTGGTGGGGTAAGTGGCATCTCGGAGACTGGAGCGATACCAATCCTGAAGGTCTTGATGCACACGGTTTCTCGGGTGGAACGTTCCCTTCGCCCAATGGGGCTCCCAACCAGGGTTTACAGAAGGACCCCGGGATCGTCGACCAGTTCGCGGGATGGTTCGACGCGGATGCGGGAAAGGGGCCCTGGTGCACCACGGTGTCGCTGGTCAATCCGCATGACATCTGCTGGTGGCCGAGAAACCCTCTTCCGGAAGATGTTCCGCACTGGTTCGATAACGTTCCCGCCAATTTTCAGACGCCCGATGAGCTGCGTCAGCATCGCAAGCCGCAGCTGCAGATCGATTACGCCAATTTCATGTCGCCGATCATGACCGGCGCGGTGCCCTATTCGGGTCCGGATATGGCCCGGCAATGGGCCCGCTGCCTGGACATGTACCTGTGGCTGCAACAGCAGGTGGACGCTCAGATCGGGCGGGTTCTCGACAAGCTGGCATCGCGTCCGGACGTCGACCGCAACACGGTGGTCGTCTTCACCTCCGATCACGGCGAATACGGGGGCTCTCACGGGTTGCGCGGTAAGGGGGCCACCGCGTACGAGGAGTCGATCCGGGTTCCCCTGTACATCCGCGATCCACACGGGGTGCTCACCCCGAAGCCGGGGGATACGCGCACGCAGCTGACCTCCAGCGTCGACCTGGCTCCGCTGCTGCTGACCATCGGCTCCGGCGGCAACGGGTGGCGTACCGACCCGCGTTTCTCCTACCTGGCTGCCCGCGCCGATATCGCCGATATCGCCAAAAACAATGCGGCAGGACGCAAGTGGATTGCACACGTCACCGATGACATGTCGGTGGAGGAGATGACCACGCTGATGAAATCTCCATACACGCAGAAGTTGATGGGCGAGATCGCAGCACCCAGCGAGATTCCCACCTCGGCGCCCAGCCACATCGTGGCGGTCCGCACCGCGGAAGCCAAGCTGACCAACTACTCGTACTGGAAACCCGGCGGCATGCAGGTCGACAGCACGCGGCCGTCTGATCGCGAATTCTACGATTATTCAACGCTTTCCGGGCAGCAAGAAATCGAGAACCAAGCCGGCCACGGCGGTAAAGAGGCCGAGCTGCAAGGTCTCATCGACAACGAGGTGCTACCCGAAGTGCAGGCCCCGCTGCCGACATTCCTGGGGCAGGCGCAGGAGCAGGGCCTGGCGGACATGCAGAAGCTGATGGTGCTGCGCGGCGGATAGCGGCCGGTGCGGCTACTTGGGTGGCAGTGAGCCGGCGTAGAGCAGAGCGCGCTTCACCCACGGCTCCAGCTGCCGCCGGGTGCGCACGCCCTCGGCCTCGATACTCAGCCAGCCGGCCATCTCGCGCCCGCCCATCACCATCCGGCTGACGTGGGTCTTGGCCAGCAGAGCTTCGGTCTCCGTGGGATCGCAGCGCGCCAATAGGCCGCCTTCGCGTTTCGCGGCGACGGTCATGTGCCCGTCGACCAGAAACGCGAGGCCGCCGAACATCCGTTTCTCGGTGACACCCTTGGTCGTGGCGATCACTTCACGGATGCGCTCCACCAGGTCCTCGTCGTAGGCCATGGGCCAATTGTGGCGCGCTGTCGATTTCGGCGCGACTCGTTCGCTTGTATCAACTTCTCCCAAAGGGGTTTTGATTGAAGCGTTCGTAATGGGCGTCCTCGTCATCGAGCGCTGCGTAGCGCTGTGGAGGTTGTTGCGTTGGGTAAACGACAGGCGGCTTTGCGGGAGGGCAATGGCTTGGTGATGGGGAAGAGTGCGGGGCCGGCAGGTGGCTGCTGAACATCTGACGGGCCTCAGGATGGATTGCCTCTGCTGCCTGCTGAAGTTCAGCGCGTGTCGCGAGAAGGCCCTCGAAAAATTGATGGGCAGCATCAGAGGCCCGATACGCCGCGGCCTGGGCGGTCTCGGCGATCAGCGTCCCAAGTCGCCCACGATCCATGCGCGCTGTCGCTTGGTGAAGCTGGATGCCGAGGACCATTCCGTTTGCGTTCACTCGGACACGGACCATCCGATCCATGGATTCGGCCTCGGCTTCTATCGCGTCGATCCTGCTCATCTGCGATTCCAGCTCCGCCACCTGGGCGCGCACACGCTCTGCGATTTCTTTGAGGTGATCGGGCTCGTCAGTCATTGGGTAGTCGTTCCATAGCGCGTCGGGCTGCCTTTCGAACCAGCGTATCCGGGTCGTGGACAAGAGGTTCGATGAGATGGCGAATGCCGGGCGCCTTCGCTTGAACGAGTGCTTTGATTGCGAATTCGCGTGCCGGCCCGTTGAGATATCTGATTAGCAATTGATGAGAGTCGCGTGTTTTCACTTTTCCTAGATATTGAATGACCGGAATGATTGGCGTACCCGCAGGCAGGTCGGGAATTAACGCAACGATCTTTGAGAAATCTTTTGGTCCGCAGGTTAGTTTGAGGCCACCGAGTGCCCAATCTATCTGCCGCAATGGTAGGGGTGGCTGATGTTGGACCTGGCTGATGAGTAGGTCAATTACCTGCTGATTTCCGCGTGCTGCTGGGTCGATGAGGTTGCGAATTAAACCGGAACGGATAATCGAGCGGTGACCATGATCTGGTTCCGGCCCGGGTATGCGTTCCTCTAAATGAGACAGCCAGTCTATGAAAACAGGAATGGCCTCAGGAATCGTTGCGGGGCCGTTGGCAAGCGCATCTAGTGTGTAAGCACGCACCCCAACCTCTGCCAGATCGTGCATTATGCGTGCATCAAACCCACGTTCTCCATGAACATACTGAGAGGGAATATTGTCCATCCAGTCGTCGCCCTGCGGCATGCCGATGTAATTAGAAGTATGCGTCATCAAGTTCCTTTCTAACTACTTGAATCTGCCCGTTGCTGACCATTTCTTGGATCTTCGGATCATTGATCACGGTGCGATGGTCGACGACAAGGGTCATCGTGTAGCCGTTCTGTCGCGCCCACTCGGCCTCCGCGAGAATCTGCACTCGATCAGGTCTGATCTCGTTGGTATTCTTAACCTCAATGACCTGTCGGTTTACGTCATCAATCCGATCAGGGACTACCTCGCGTCCCACGGGCCCGGAGCCGGTGTCGACGATGACTCGCACCTCTCGCTTGGGTGCCCTGGGATCGATTCCTGCCCGCCGCTCCCCTTCGTCGCCAGCGGCCTCATTTTCTTCTTTCGTGCGATTGCGAATGGGGTCCGTTTGCCTGGGAATTCTGTCCAGGAGATTTGACAGAAACTTGGCATCCGTTGTCGCAAGGTTGTTGATACCTTCGTTGGATTCGGCTGCTTGGTCTACCTTTTGGTTGATCGACTCCATGAGTTTGTCATTGGCTTTGGCGTATTCCCTTTTGTTGAATTCAATTAATCGATCGATACCTTTTCTTATCCGATCGCCAAAAGGAAGTCTGCGCGCCAGTACCTTGTCCACTTCATACGATAGGATAATGTAGTGCAGTATCGTAAGGGATTGCTGACCTAATTTCTTCATCTCGTCGGCCTTTGAGCCTACGGCCTCGCAGGCGACGCCCAGGTCAGAAGCGACCTCCCCCTTGAGTGCGCCACATACGTTGGCGATTTCAGTGACCATTTCATTGATCTCTGGATAGCCTTTTTGTCGATCATCAGTGAAGATCGCCGTGCAGGCGTTCCAGAGATCGGTTGCTTGCTTCTGGCTGTCTGTGCCGAAGGAACTGAAGGCGGATCCGGCCGCACGAATTCGACTCTCGTCGCAATCAGCCCATTCCTTTTTTACATAGTCGGCAATGAGAGACCAATGGTCTGGTTTGGAGTTGTTTCCGCCGACGGACAGCTGGCTGGGGTGCATGGCGTGGTTGATCTTGCTCCCCGAGGGCGGTGACGGAGTGCGTTCTTGAGGGCCCGTTGGACTCGACTCGTTCTCCGCTCTGGCCTCGTTGAGCCCTGCTTCGTGTACCAACTTTGAGAGGACCGTGGCTGCCATCACCCCAAGGGAGCCGACTTCGAACACATCGGACGCGGATTGGTCATAGCTGGAGCTCCAGCGCGGTCCACCGGTTGCGTAGCCACCCGCTGATCGAGAGACATTCAACTTCTGGTCAAGTGCGGTGAAGCGGGCTTCGAAGGAAGTGGCCGCCTCTGCAAGTTTGGTGGCGACGGAGTAGAACCATTCTGGATCGGCCTTTGTCATGAATACGCCCCCGGGAACATTTCGCGGTTCTTCGTCCTCGCATCGAGGTAGTTGCCGTGAGTGATCTTGATTCTGTCGCGCAGTGCCCCAAGTGATTCAAGATGCTGTGTGAATTTGGTTCGCCACTCAGCGTTTGCTTCCATGAACTTTTCTGCGCCTTGTCCCTCGTACTGAGACAGGACGCCCTCAGCTGTACGCTCAATATCTTTCGCCTGCTCGGTGAGCGATTCCATTTGTGCGGTCAGGAAGTCGATGTGTTCCTGCATCGCATCCAAGTCATACGAGCGTTCAGACATATCGGCTCCCGCTACATATCCGTTGAGGCGATGGCCTGCGTAGTCAGCTGTTCCTGATCACTGTGGAGCTTCGCGGTTTTCAACAGCAGCTCGGCATGCTCGGACAACACGTTCAGATGGGATGTGAGTGTCTTGCGAAGATCGTCCCATGCCGTTGCCGCGTCGTTTGCAGCTGAGCCAGTCCATACGCCCTGAAGTGTTTGAGCCCGCCGATGGATTTCGGCAACAGACGTCTCGATCATGCGATGATGCTGACGTAGCTCGCGTGCCCCTTGCTCGAGCGCGGTTGTCGACACACGCAGTCGTTGGTCTGCCATGAATCCCCTCCCTGCCCAACCCGCCAACAGCTCAAAGGATGTCCAATGGAATGGAGATCAACAGCATCGCCGCAAGCACAAGACGATGTGGACAAGCTGTTTGGTGATGCTATCAAGTTCGTCGCGGTAGAGCTTGCGCATGCCGATGACTTCGCACCATTCATGATGGTCATTGGACTGGCCGGTGATGTATCAGTCCGGCGGTCCGCGATAGCTGCAACGCCGCAGGATGAGTCTGGGATCATTGATGGACTGGAACTGCCCAGCGACAGGCAGCAGCTGCGAGCGCGGGCCGCAGTGCTGGACGTGACAGCCTTGGTTCCGGTTGCGGGAGATGCCATCAAGATCAAACTTGAGCATTCCGAGGGAGTTGCCATCGACATGCTTGTGCCCTACCGAATCGATTCGGAGGGTGCAACGATTGATGTTCATGCCGCCAACGCGGCCCGGGTCGACCCTGTGTTATGGAGTCCCGAGACCCCTGGAGCCGGTTAGCAGGTACTCCAGGCTACGAGCCGATCTGGAATCCTTGGAACATGACGTCGATATCGGCGCTGAACAAAGGCACATCGCCGATGCTCATCTGGTTGCGTAGCTGCACGGGGTAGTAGTCGTCGCCCACGTGGTAGACGATGTTGAGATAGTCGTACTGTTGAGCGCGCTCTCCTGCTGTGGCAATCAGCCGCGTTGCTCGGATACCGCAGATCTCAATGGTCTCATCATGAGTGATCTTCACCGGCCCGACGATCTTGGTAAGGCCGTCCAATTGCTCCGCCGCCTGCTCGTTGCTAGAGGCAGGATCCAAGGACATCAGCATGGTGAGGCTCCTGCTGATTCCGATCGTCTTAACGACCGCGAGCTTGTTATCTGTGCGTGCTGTCGCGGCCGGTTCCCAACCTGGGAGCTTGGGGATGGAAACGGTGAACGGTTCCTTGGGCGTACTTGCCCGCGTATAGATCTCGCCTGTCACTGCCTGTGCTTGGCATGAATAGGACGTCGGATGTTCCGCCGTGGGGGTGCCGGATCCTGGCTGCGAACACCCGGCGAGTATGAGTGCACCAGAAGTCATGGCACGGAAGATGTTCCGACGGAAGTCGTTGCGCATAGGCCGACTCTACGGTCCGATCTGCACGTTTCGGAAAATCACCTCGACGTCGGCACCGAACAGAGGAACATCGCCCGCGCCCATCTGATTGCGGAGTTGGACAGGATAGAAGACCCCGTTGGCCGGGTACGTGAGGTTCAGATAGTCGAACCGCAGGTCTCGATTTTCGGCAATGCCAACGAGTCTTGATGCCTTTAGGCTACAAACATTCACCGTCTCTTCTTGAATGATCGACACTGACGGGTCGAACCTAGTCAACATGCTCAGTTGCGCGGAAGCTTTGTCGCGATCCGGCTCCGGCCGCAGAATTGACAGCGCAACATAACTTTGGGTTGTCCCGATCGTTTTCGTAAGGGCGAGTTGGTTTTCCCTCAATGCAGTCGGAGCTGACCGCCAGCCGGGGAGTTCGGGGATAGAGACGGATAACGGCTGACCATTTGGGCGGAATTGGGTGTAGGCCCGCCCCGTTACGGATCGTGCCTGGCAGGAATACGTGGCGGCCGAGGTTGGTGTGCCTGGAACCTGATCCGTGCATGCCGCGAGCACGAGTGAACCAGCGACGCTCGCATACGCCGCGTATCGCCGCATACTGCCTCTCACGAATCGACAGTACGGGCGCGCGCTGTCGATTTCGGCGCGGCTCGTTCGTGGTGTCTGTACGGCACCCGACACCGGAGAGGCACCATTGACCCGTGGCGCACGACGAGATCAGCCGCATCTTCCGCGAGGAGTACGGCCGTACCGTGGCGACGTTGATCCGCTACTTCGGCAGCATCGACCTCGCCGAGGACGCCGTACAGGAGGCGTTCGAGGTGGCCATCGCGAAATGGCCGCGGGACGGTGTTCCGCCGAATCCGGGTGCGTGGATCACCACCACGGCCCGCAACCGCGGCGTCGACAAATTGCGGCGCGACCAGCGGCGCGACGAGTTGTCCAGAGAGGCAAACGCTCTGGAGGAGGAGCAGCCGGAGCCGCAGGAGGTGGGTCCGGTGCGGGATGATCGCCTGCGGCTCATCTTCACCTGCTGCCACCCGGCGCTGGCGCCGGAGGCGCAGGTCGCGCTGACGCTGCGCCTGCTCGGGGGGCTCACCACGGCGGAGATCGCCAACGCGTATCTGGTATCCGAATCGACCATGGCCGCACGCATCACGCGTGCCAAGAAGAAGATCGCGTCGGCAGGCATCCCGTACCGGGTGCCGGGGGACCACGATCTACCGGACCGGCTGTCGTCGGTGCTGGCCGCGCTCTACCTCGTCTACAACGAGGGTTATGCGGCGTCCTCGGGCGCCGAGCTCACCCGCGCGGACCTGTCCGCCGAGGCGATCAGACTGGCGCGGGTGCTTGCAGATCTCATGCCCGACGAGCCCGAGGTGCTCGGGCTGCTGGCATTGGTGTTGCTCACCGAGGCGCGCCCACCCGCCCGTACCGATGCCGGCGGAGCGCTGGTGCTGCTCGCCGATCAGGACCGCGCTCAGTGGAATCACGAGATGATCGGCGAGGGGCACCAGCTGGTGCGGCGGTGTCTGAGACGCAACGTCCCCGGGCCGTATCAGATCCAGGCCGCCATCAATGCCGTGCATGACGACGCGCCCTCGGCAGCACATACCGACTGGGGCCAGATCGTCGCGCTATACGACCAGCTGACGGTGTTCAGCCCCACTGCCGTGGTCGCGCTCAATCGCGCGGTGGCCATTGGCGAGCGCGACGGTGCGCAGGCCGGACTGGATGCCATCGAGCCGTTGCGGGAGGACCTCGACGCGTACTACCCGCTGCACGCGGCGCGCGCCGATCTGCTCACCAGACTCAGCCGGAATCGGGAAGCCGCGAATGCCTACCGAAAAGCGTTGGTATCCACGGACAATGAGGTGTTCCGTAGGTACCTCGGCGACCGGCTGGCCCGGCTGGACACCGGCGCATGACACGATGGCCTCATGAGAATGCGTGCAGGGGCAGTACTGACCGGTCTCGTTGTGGTGGCGCTGTCCGCCTGCGGTGGCAACACCTCGGAGCCGTCCAAGGAACCCTCGCCGTCGTCCTCGGGAAAGGCTCCCGTCACCGCTGCGCCCGCCGCTGACCTGGCCTGCCTGAGTACCCGTGACAGGTTGGCGCAGCTGCTCATGGTGGGTGTGAAAGACGCCGACGATGCCCGTGCGCTGGTGCGCGACCACCACGTCGGCGGCATCTTTGTCGGCAGCTGGACCAAGAAGGAGATGCTGACCGACGGCTCCCTGCACGATGTCGTCACCGCCGGACCGATCCCGGCGGCGGTGAGCGTCGATGAGGAGGGAGGGCGAGTGTCTCGCCTCAAAGACCTCATCGGTCCGTCCCCGTCCGCGCGGGAACTGGCCGCAACGCAGACTCCCGAACAGGTGCAGGCGCTCAGCCAGGAGCGTGGTCAGAAGATGAAGGACCTCGGCATCACCATCGACTTCGCCCCCGATGCCGACGTGACGGACGGCGATCCGGATGGCGCCATCGGGGACCGCTCGTACAGCGGCGACCCGCAGAAGGTTGCCGAGTACGCCGAGGCAGCGGTGCGGGGATATCAAGCCAGTGGTGTGCGCGCTGTGGTGAAGCACTTCCCGGGCCATGGCCACGCGTCGGGTGACTCTCATACCAATGGCGTGGTAACCCCGCCGTTGGAGCAGCTGAAGGACAACGATTTGGTGCCGTATCGATCGCTGGTAACCAGCGGTGCCGCCGTGATGATCGGCCACATGCAGGTCCCCGGACTGACCGGCGACGACCCATCCAGTCTGAGTCCCGCCGCAGTCGACTTGCTACGCAAGGGAACCGGCTACGGGGCGCCCGCCTATGACGGAGTGATCTTCACCGACGACCTGTCCTCGATGGCCGCCATCACCGACCGTTTCCCGATCGAGGAGGCGGTGCTGAAGTCGATCAAGGCCGGTGTCGACTGGGCGCTCTGGGTGAGCACCGAAAAGGTTGGCTCAGTCCTGGACCGCCTCGAATCGGCCTACAACGCAGGCGAACTGAACGGCGACGCGATCAATGCCTCGGTGCGCCGGGTGCTGGCCTTCAAGGGCGTCCCCGCCTGCGGCTAACGTCCCAGCGTCACGGGCAGGCTGCGCAGCCCGTGAATACCCATCCCGTCGAAGTACTTAGGGTCGCCGGCCAGCGCTAATCGTGGGAAGCGTTCGACGAGCGATTGCAACGCGATATGCAGCTCGACGCGCGCCAGCACCTGGCCCAGGCACACGTGAATTCCGGTGCCCAGCGTGATGTTTTCGCGCGCATTGGGCCGGGTGATATCGAAGATGTCAGGGTTCTCGAACACGGCAGGGTCGCGATTGGCTCCGCCGAGAAGTAGCAGAGCCGACTGACCTGCCTCGATGGTGTGTCCCTCGATCTCGACGGTTTCGGTGGCGACGCGGGCCGACCATTGGTTCGAGGTGTCGTAGCGCATGAGTTCCTCGACGGCGTTGGGCCACAGGCTCGGATCGGCACGCAGCGCCGCCAGCTGCTCGGGGTGGCGCAGCAGCGCGAGGATCGCCTTGCCCATCAGGTGTGTGGTGGTGACGAATCCCGCGCCCAGGAACACCGCGAAGAACATCTTGAGCTCGAAATGAGTCAGATCGCTGTTGAGAAGTCCTGTGGCCAGCTCACTTTCGGTGCCTTCACGGCGAAGACGGGCGACGTGTTTCTCAAGGTATTCGTCTATTTCCCGTAAAGCCGCTGTGCCGTCTTGATATTGGCGCCAGGACGGGGCCGTGGTCGCGATCAGCTGGATCGCGCGATTCATCGCGGTGTAGAGCAGCGAGTAATCCTGCGGCGGCACCGCGATCATCTCGCCGATCACGGCGATGGGGATTTTCGCGGTGAAATCGGGGATCAGATCCGGGTGCGGACGCTGTTCGAGCGCGTCCAGATGGCCGTTCGTCACGTCCTGGATGCGTCCGCGCAGGGCCTCGATGGCGCGGGGGGTGAACGGGGCGGCGACGAGACGTCGCAGCCGCCCGTGGTCGGGCGGATCGGTGATCAGAATGGATGGCGGCTCGGCGGGATTGAGCAGCTGCGGGTCGCTCCACGCCGCCAGGCGCTGAATGATCGGTGAGGAGGACCGGTGTTCAGGTTTGAAGGTGACGAACCGGTTGTCGCGGAAGATCGTTCGGACGATCTGCGCGTCGGCGGTGATCCAGCCGTCGCCCGCCTGCGAGATCCTTCCGCGGCCACGGATCTTGTCGATGATTCCGTAGATGCCTGCAGCCTGGGCGGTGTCGATTCCCAGCTGTGCGACGGGCTCACCGCGGCGGGCAGCCACTTTTAGGTATGCACGGGCTATTCCGTGCGTCACCGCCCAATGGGTGCGCTGTTTGATCCGGTCGTGCATCCGTCCGATCCCCGTGTCGGCTCGCTCGATGCCGAACGGACATCGCGCAACCTCGAGATTAACTGCTGGCTCGCACCCGGGCGCGGCCGAGGTTCACTGGCAGGCTTCCGAAGCCATGCAGATTGACATGCTTGCCGGGGGTGGGATCGGCTGCCAGCGCGAGCTCGGGGAAGCGTTCGAACAATGACTGCAGCGCCACCACACCTTCCATCCGCGCCAGGCTCGCGCCCAGGCAGACGTGGACGCCGCTGCCGAATGCCACGTGTTCGCGTGCGTTGGCGCGGCTCACGTCGAAGACGTCGGGCTCATCGAAAACGGCCGGGTCGCGGTTGGCTCCGCCGAGCAGTAGCACCGCCATCGATCCGGCAGGCAGTGTGTGGCCGTCGAATTCGACGGTTTCGGTGGCCACCCGGCCGGTGACCTGAACAGGGGAGTCGTACCGCAGGATCTCCTCGACGGCGTTCGGCCAGCCTTCCGGATTCTCCCGCAGGTACGCCAGCTGTTCGGAGTGACGTAGCAGGGCCACGATGCCATTCCCGATGAGGTTGACCGTCGTTTCGAATCCGGCGCCGAGCAGCAGTGCCATGGTGGCCTTGAGTTCGCGGTCGTTCAGATCGCCGTCGCGCACGATGCTCGCCAGGATGCCCTCGATGGTGGGGTCCTGCGCAAGCTCGCGGCGCAGCCGGATCAGGTGAGCGTCGAAGTAGCGGTCGATCTCGATGAGCGCCTGGGTGGCATCTCGATACGCAGACCAGGTCATGCCGATATCCAGCAGCGCCGCGCCGTGATTGCCCCATTCCAGGAGGAATGGAGCGTCTTCGCGTGGAACACCGAGCATCTCGGCGATGATCGCCACCGGCAATTGCGACGCATAGTCCTCGAGCAGGTCGGCTCGCTCCTTGCGCTCCAGGTTGTCGAGCAGCTCGAGTGTCACCTCACGGACGCGGTCCTCCAGCTTGTTCACCGCGCGTGGTGTGAACGCCCTCGACACCAGCTTGCGAAACCGGGTGTGTTCGGGTGGATCGACGGCCAGCATGGCGGGCGGCTCTACCGGGTTGGGTAGACCGGGCTCGGTCTTGTCGAAGATCCATCGGCTGAGCCCCTGGGGTAGCACGGGGGAGGGAATGTTGTTGGGTGCCATGGTGATGAATCGGTGGTCCCGCAGGATCTCGCGCGTCTGGGCCAGGCCGGTGAAGACGAGGCCGGTGGCACGGGCCGGAGCAATGGGGCCGACTGACCGGATCTCTTCGATGTACCGGTAGTGGTTGTCGGCGCGATCCGGGCTGAGGAACAACGCTGCCAGGGGCATCTTGCGTACCTGGGTGAGTAGTCCGACGCGGCTGATGCCGTGCATGGTCACCCACCGCGACCAGTACTTGATCAGATCCCTGGACCGCATATTCGCCTCCGACGCTGGATGCTATTTGTCACGAGTCTAATAGTGACTCGGCGGGAAGGGAATGCCCGAAAAGGTTCGGTTTCCCTGCGAACACGGAGTGGGCAACGGCGCATGTCTGGCCCAGTCCCGTCGTACCCGTCACATCGCCAGGGTGGGGTGTCAAAGCACACAGTGAACAATGTGCTTTCGGGCCTTTTTAGACACGGCGTCTGAGTGGGACTTCGAGTACCGTTTGCTACTGGTACGTCACGTACCATCTACGTTCGGTCGGGACCGTAGCAAAGCGTGATGGCTATTCGTTGCTGCTTGTTGTCGTCCGGCTGTCGTAGTTACGGCTACGCGGAGGTTGCGATGAGTGCGCTGGTGTCAGGGTTGCGTGTCGAGGAGTACCTGGACGAGACGGGCGCAATCTCCTTACCGGACGGCTACACCGTCAACCGTTATTTGGAGTGTGCCGTCGATGGCGAGCACGACACTTTTGCCTACCGCTATGTCGATTTCAGCAGCGACCCGGATGGCGCTCCGTCCGATCTGAACTGGCCCCAGCTGCGGGCTCGTTCTCGCGCGGTCGCGGCGAGGCTTCAGCAGGTGACCAAGCCCGGTGATCGGGTCGCGATCTTGGCGCCACAGGGCCTTGATTACGTCATCGGCTTCTTCGCCGCCATCGAGGCCGGGGCCATCGCGGTGCCTCTTTTCGCCCCGGAACTTCCGGGTCACGCCGAGCGGCTCGATGCGGTGCTTACCGATGCCCAACCGACGGTGGTGCTCACCAACGAGGCGGCCGCCGAATCTGTCAGCGGCTTCGTCCGAAGACTGCCGCGCGAGCGCCGGCCCCGAGTATTGGCCGTCGACGGCGTGCCCGACTCGGTAGGCGCGACGTATGTGAGGGTGACACCGGATACCGATGACATCGCTTATCTGCAATACACATCGGGGTCGACGAGGGTGCCCGCCGGTGTCGAGATCACCCACCGTGCGGTGATGACCAACGTGCTGCAGATGGTCATTTCCGTTGGTCTGGACGTGGATGTCCGCGGAGCGAGCTGGCTGCCGCTGTACCACGATATGGGCCTGCTCATGCTCATGTTCCCGCTGTGCGGGGGTCGGATGACGCTCATGTCGCCGATGTCGTTCGTGCGTCGGCCCGGCCGCTGGATCAAGGAACTCGCGGCCGCGTCTCACGTGGGCCGCACCTTTGGCGCCGCCCCCAACTTCGCCTTCGAGCTGGCCGCCGAGCGAGGCCTGCCGAAGGATGGTGAAGCCCTGGACCTGAGCAAGGTGGCGGGGCTGATCAATGGTTCCGAGCCGGTCAGCATCGCGTCGATCCGCAAGTTCAACGAGGCCTTCGGCCCTCACGGATTACCGTCCAACGCCATCAAACCGTCCTACGGCATGGCCGAGGCCACGCTGTTCGTCTCGTCGATCGCCCCCGAAGCGGAGCCGTCCGTCATCTATGTGGATCGCGAACAGCTGGGTGCCGGATATGCGGTGCGGGTGGATGCCGCCCATGAGAAGGCGGTGCCACAGGTCTCCTGCGGTCAGATCGCCCGCAGTCAGTGGGCGGTGATTGTCGACCCGGCTGCCGAGGGGGAGCTGCCAGACGGGCAGGTGGGTGAGATCTGGTTGCACGGCAACAACATCGGCCGCGGATACTGGGGCCGGCCCGAGGAGACGGACTTCTCCTTCCGCAACACGCTGCGGGTGCGCCTGGGAGAGGGCAGTCATGCCACCGGCGCCGAACCGGCGGCCGCCTGGTTCCGCACAGGCGATCTCGGCGTCTATCTTGACGGTGAGCTGTACATCACCGGTCGGGTCAAGGATCTGGTGATCGTCGACGGCCGCAACCACTACCCGCACGACATCGAGGCCACCGTCGAGGACGCCTCTCCGGTGGTGCGGCGCGGGTTCGTGGCGGCCTTCTCAGTGCCCACCAACGAACTGCCCGGGGGTGTCGACGCGGGTGAGGGTGCCGGAGAGAGGTTGGTCATCGTCGCCGAACGCGCGGCGGGAGCCGGACGGGCCGAACCCGGCCCCATCGTCGAAGCGATCCGGGCCGCTGTCTCTCGTCGGCACGCCCTGCCCATCGCCGATGTTCAGCTGGTTCAGGCCGGTGCGATCCCGCGTACCAGTAGCGGAAAGATCGCGCGCCGAGCCTGCCGCCAGGAGTACCTGGACAACAAGTTCGGGACGCACGGCTCATAGTTCGGCTGCCCCCGGCGAGATCCTCCGCGATTTCTTTCCGATTTACGCGATGAGGTGTCGATTTCGGGCAGGTCTATTCGTAGTGAGGTTGAAGGGAAGCCCGCCGGGCGTCCCGATCGCCAGAAGCGGATAGAAAGGACGACCATGAAGCAGTACCTACTCTCGGTCCACAGCTATGCGGAGAACGCGGCCGACTGGAGTGATGAGGATGTGCAGCGGCTGTACGCCCAGACCGGTGCGCTCAACGAGAGGATGAAAGAGGCCGGCGTCTGGGTGTTCGCGAACGGTCTGACCGAACCATCGGATGCGACCGTGGTCCGCAGTGCGGACGGCAAGGTCACCACCACGGACGGCCCCTATCTGGAGACCAAGGAACACCTCGGCGGTTTCTGGATCATCAACGCGCCCGATCTCGACGCGGCGTTGACATGGGCTGCCGAGGGGTCGGCGGCGTGCGAGGAGCCCGTCGAGGTGCGCCCCTTCCAGGACGAGGAGGCATGACATGAGCCGCTACCTGCTCTCGATTGTCTACCCGCCGGATGCGGTGCAGCCCGACGATGCCGCATTGGAAACCATCGGTGCCGATGTGCAGGCGGTCACCCGCCGCATGCACGACGCGGGGGTGTGGCTCTTCGCCGCCGGACTGCAGCCCGCCGCTACCGCGACCATGGTGAGTGCCAACGCCTCTGGGCATACCACCACCGACGGGCCGTACACCGAGACCAAGGAACAGCTCGGCGGCTTCAGCATCATCGAGGTGCCGACTCTGGCCGAAGCCCAGCAGTGGGCCGCCGAGGTATCCCGTGCGGTGTGGTGCCCCATCGAGGTTCGTGGCCTGGACCGGGGTTGCGGCGAGGTCGACTGAGGCTAGGCCGATGAGGCCGGGCGGTTGCGTTCCAGCACTGCCTCGGCCTCGTCGGCCTGTTGCAGCAGAATCGGGTCGACGGTGTCATCGAGAGCCCGTGCCAACAGTCGCGATGCCAGCGTGACGGTCAATTGTTTTGCCTTCGAGGCATTTTCAGCGATCTTGCCCCAGTCCTCGGACGCATAGCCGGACTCGACGAAGGGCTGCCACACGTCGGCCACGTAGGCGCCGAGCAACAGCTGCGCGATCTGATGTTGCAGCCGGTCGACTTCGCGCAGAGTCTCGGTGACGCGGGACATGGACATGCCCGCGGCGATCAGCAGCTCGATTGCGTCGAGGGTTTCGCAGTCGCGGACCGAGATCGTTTTCGCATCGACGTCAGATACCAGCCCCAGCTCGGTCAGTGCCGCGTCGGCACCCTCGCCGATGCGCGTGATGAGCTCGGCGCGCGGCATTACCACCGGGTCTCCCGTGGCGAATGGGCTGAGGGCTTCGGCCACCATCTTGCGGACGCTGTCCTCGGAGCCGCCGCCTGAGTCGATGACCCGGCGAATGACATCCAGCGGAAACCCCTGGGATTTCAAGTTCTTGACGTGATTGATGATCGCGACGTGGTCATCGGAGTAGATGCCGACGCGTCCCCGCTTCTCGGGTGGGGGTACCAGCCCGAGTGTCTGCCACTCGCGGATGTTGCGCGCCGTCATGGCTACGCGCTGTGCCAGCTGGTCGATAGTCAGGTCCATTAACCGTGAACTTTACTCCCTTGTCCGTTACGGAAGTCTCCGTTACGGTTATTTACGGAACTCAATGACGAGCGAGAGGTAGTTCGATGGTGGCGACCGCCGAGATTACGTATCCGAAGACGCGACGAATCCAATTCGGATTCGGAGAGACGCCCTCCGGGCCCAAGCACTTCGCGCAGGACGACATCGTTTTCAGCCACACCGTGGCCTTCCTGTCGGCCATATTTCCGCCGGGGGAGGACATCTTCGTGCGATCGGTGCGCCGGTACCGGGACAAGATCACCGATCCCGATCTCAAGAAAAGAGTAGCCGGGTTCATCGGTCAGGAGATGACGCACGGATTGCAGCATCGTGAGCTCAACGAGCAGCTTGCCGAAATGGGTTACCCCACAGCGTGGTTTGAATACCTGTTGCAGAGCACCGAGCGTATGGAGAAGTTTCTCGACAAGCAGTACCCCGATCCGGAGCGGTTGACCCGGCTGCGGCACCTATTCCTGGCGTTCACGGTGGGAGCCGAGCACTTCACCGCCGTGTTCGCGGAGAATGTCCTGGGGCGGCCGGATATCCAGAAATTGTTGTCCGACCCCGAAATCCGGAACATGCTCAATTGGCACGCGCTGGAAGAGCTGGAACACAAGTCGGTGGCCTTCGACGTCTATCGCGATATCGGCGCGTCCGAGCAGCTGCGCATCCGCATGATGCGGCTCCTCTCCACCATCGCGGTGCCGGCGATCGTGGCCTCGTCCTGGGTGTCCATCGTCACCACGGATCCGGTGGGTCGGCGCCAGCCGTTGCGGCTGCTGCGAGAGACCTTCGGGATGGTGCGCGGGCCGCTGTTCCGGGGCATCTATCGGGAGATGAAGCCGTTCATGCGCAAGGGATTCCACCCGGATGACATCGACACCAGTGCCCTCATGGTCGAATGGCAGGAAAGGCTCTTCGGCACCGAGGGTGAACTTGTCGGGCATCTGAAATGACCCTCAAACATGATGCACGGCTGGTCTACACCACCACCAAACCCGTTGTTCGGTCACTGATCACCAACGCGGCCACCGAGATGCGAGCCAAGGTTTCCGGCCGCCGATTTCCAGGCGTGCAGGAGACCGTTTTCGATCCGATGGACCCGGAGACCGCCGCCAATCCATACCCCGGATATCGCGCACTGCTGGCGGGTGGCCGGGTGCATTACAACCGAAAACGCAACGCCTTCATCCTATGTCGCTATGAGGATGTGCGCGCGGCAGCTCGTAATGACGCGCTGCTGTCCAACCGCGACGGCGTCGTACGGGCACGGTTCGAAGTTCCGGTGCTGCTGAACATGGACCGACCGCGACACACCGAACTGCGCCGTAAGGCGCTGCCCGGGTTCACCCGTGGAGCCCTGGAGGGTTGGGCGCCGACGGTCGACCGGATGGCCGCCGAGTTGGTGACGGGACTCCCGGGTGGCGTTGTTATGGGGTGCGGCCAACCGTGATCCGCGCGAGTTCGATGACCCGGATCGTTTTCTCGCGACTCGCCCGGTGACCCAGCACGTGGCGTTCGGTTCCGGTGTACATCTGTGCCTGGGGGCAGGGCTGGCCCGCATGGAAGGGCAGGCGGTGCTGCGAGAACTGGTTAACCGAGTGCAACGCGTCGAGGTCGAGGGCGCACCGAGGTGGACCACCAACAGCTCACTGCGTGGTCTTGAGGAGCTGCGGGTTCGGCTCGTGCCGCGTTAGCCGAGTCCGGCCGGGGTATCGCCGCCCTCGCCCGTCACGGGCTTTCGGGATAATCCGACCGAACCTGCGTCCGGACTCGTCGAGGTGGCCGCGGCAATCGCCACGGACTCGTCCACACCGGGGTAGCTGGGACGTAGGGCAACGGGACGCTGAGTCGTGTTGTCCTGTCGGGCCTTACGCGCGGCGGCCATCAGATTGAGGGCCTCGACCAGGATGGCGAACGCCATCGGGCCGTAGATCATCGCCTTGTCGATCTTGATACCGAAGCCGTCGGCGATGAGGAACACCCCGATGAGCAGCAGGAAGGACAGCGCGAGCATCTTGACGGTGGGATGGCGGTTGACGAAGGCGAAGACGAAGCGCGATGCGAAGAGCATGATCGCGAAGGACAGCACCACGACGGTGACGATGATGATCATATTGCTGGTCATGCCCACCGCCGTGATCACCGAGTCGAGCGAGAACACCAGGTCCAGCAGCAGGATCTGCACCAGCACGGATTTGAATGTCGTTACACCCGTGGAAGTTCCGCTTTCTTCGCCGGTGCCTTCGAGCTTGAGATGTATTTCGTGGACAGCCTTGTAGACCAGGAATAGCCCGCCGGCGATCAGGATGAAGTCCTTGATCGAGAACCCCTGGCCGAACAGTTCGAGAACGTCCTCTTTGAGCGTGATGATCCAGCCGGCCAAGAAGACCAACCCCACGCGCATCACCATTGCCAGGGTCAGCCCCAGATTGCGGGCCCGGGCCTGCTGCGCGCTGGGCAGCTTGCTGGCCAGGATGGAGATGAAGATGACGTTGTCGATGCCCAGGACCACCTCCAGCACGAACAGGGTCAGAAAGACGGCCACCAGGTCGGGGGTCAGCGCAAGGGTGAAGTCCACGTCGCGCATGGTACGGGGTGGGGGTATCGGGTGAGTGACGTTTGCGCGCCACCCCTGAGTCGGGCAGATAAACTCTCTTTGGACCCGCAGTTCTGGGGTGTGTGCAATAGTCGAACCACTCGGTAGCTTACTCTGGAGTAAGTTCGTGTTGACGTCCCAACCTCGGAGGCATCCATGGCCGGTGGTACCAAGCGGCTGCCCCGTGCTGTTCGGGAGCAGCAGATGCTGGACGCCGCCGTGGAGGAGTTCGCGCTCAACGGCTTCCGGGACACCTCGATGGACGCCATCGCCGCGGCGGCCAAGATTTCCAAGCCGATGCTCTATCTGTATTACGGCTCCAAGGAAGACCTCTTTGTCGCCTGCTTACGCCGCGAACTCGGCAGGTTCGTCGAGGCGGTGCGTGGCGATATCGACCTCACGAAATCGCCGCGAGACGTGTTGAGCACCACCGTCGTATCGTTTCTCAACTACGTCGACACCCACCGGGCTTCGTGGATCGTGATCTACGGACAGGCCACGAGTACGCAGCTGTTCGCCAAGCAAGTACGCGAGGGGCGCGACCGCATCATCGAACTGGTCGCACGGCTGATCAAGGCCGCTTCACCGGAGATCGACCCCGACACCGACTACGACGCGATGGCCGTCGCCCTCGTCGGCGGTGGCGAGGCCGTCGCCTCCCGGGTTGCGACAGGCGACATCAAGGTCGAAAGCGCCAAGGACACGCTGCTCAACCTCGGCTGGCGCGGTCTGCGTGGTCGTCCGCGCGATGAGCCGGTGGCCAAACGCGCCTAAGTCCTCACACCAGGTAGTAAAGCTTTTCCTGGTGTGCCGCCGGGTCCGAAGGTGTTTCGGCCAACCGCGTCTGCGCGTATCGCACAGCCTTCAGCGTCGCCGAGAATTCGCGGTCTTCCTCGGGGAACACCTGCTCGGCGGGGAGCCAATCGGTGAAGCCGACGTTGTGCAGCAGCGCGAGGGAATCTGGCCGCACTCCGGCGAGCAGGACGGTGACGCCCAGCTCTTGTTGCTCTCGAATGAAGTGCTCCAGGCGCTCGATGCAGACCACGTCGGGATGACGTACCCGCTTCAATCTCAGGATCACGACCTTCAGATTCTCGTCGCGGATCCGGGTGTGCAGCGCCTCGAGATAGCGGTCGAGTTCGGGTGCCGCGCCGAAGAACAGCTCGCCCTCCAGGTCGTAGATGACGGGGGACGACGCGCGTACCGAGCCGGCGGTGTCGGCGGGGTTGTCCTGGGGGTCCGCTCACGGATCACGCCCTCGTCGGTGACGATGAGCTCGGCAGCCTTGAGTTTGGCCGCACGCGGTACGAACAGCAGGATGGAGAGCACCACACCGACCAGCACCGCGGTGTCCAGGTTCAGGGCCACGCCGACCACCGCCGTGATGATGACCAGTCCGGCGTCGTACCGCGAGGCCTTCAGCGCGTACGAGAGGCGCCGGAAGTCCACCAGCCGCACCGCGGTGACCAACAACAGGCCGGCCAGTGCCGCCTGCGGGATATACCGGAGCAGGGGGGCGAACAGTAGTAGCGCGATGGTTACCGTTGCCGCACTGACGATTCCGGAGAATCTGGTTGCCGCGCCGGACTGGTAGTTGATGGCCGATCGGGACAATGAACCCGACCCGGGAAGGCTCTGGAAGAAGCCGCCGGTGAGGTTGGCCAGACCCTCGGCGAGGATCTGCCGGTTGTAATCGATCTGCTGTCCGGTGTGGTGTGCGATGGCCTTCGCAATCGACAACGCCTCGATCAGACCGATGAACGCAATGGCCAATGCGCCGTGCGATAGCTCGCCGAGGGTGCTCACCTGAACCTCGGGGATGTGGAATTCCGGAAGGCTCGCGGGGATCTTGCCGGAGATCTTCACATCGGTATGCCCGGTGCCGTCCGGCACCGACCAGCCGTAGGCGTACGCGATGACCGCCGTCACGATGAGCACCAGCAGCATGTCGATCTGCGGCAGGCCATAGCGTTGAACCAGGCGGCGCAGGAGTATCGCCAACACCACCGCCGTGACGCTCAGGACCAACGCGCGGTAGTTCACGGCATCGCCATGGAACAGCGTGAGCCAGGCGCGCTGCAGCACCTGCATGTGCCCATCTCCCTTGTCCCGCACGCCAATAGCATTGGCCAGCTGGCCAATGGCAAGCAGCAGAGCGGCACTTGCCATGAATCCGATGACGACGGACTCGGAGATGTACCGGGTGAGGTCGCCGAGCTTGAAGACGGCGATGAGGATCTGGAAGGCACCGACCAGCACACCCAGCAGGAACAGGGCTTCGAACAGTCCGGTGCGGTTCTCCGGATCCAGGAATGCCAGCGAGCTGAACACCAGCAGTGAGATGGCGCTTGTGGGTCCGTTGATCAGATGCGACGAGGACCCGAAGATCGACGCGATGGCCGTGACCACGATCGCGGAGTAGACACCGTACTTCGGGTCGACCCCGGCGATGAGCGCATAGGCCATGGCTTGGGGTAGGGATATCGCCGCCACCGTCAGGCCGGCGACGATGTCGCGACGGGCCTTGAGCGCGTCGTAGTTCTCGAATACTCCCAGTGCCGAGGGCATCTAGCGTCCTTGTCTGTCGGAGGCGAAGGTGGTGGTGCCCCGGTCGGTGGTGCGCGGGATGGTCTCGTAGATCCCGTTGTCCGAGAAGAACTTCTGTCGTGCGTCGTCCCAGCTGGTCGCGATTGCCGTGATGGGGAACAGATTTATCGCGGGCAGCGTATTGCTGTGGCGAGCAAGGATTTCGGGCTTGATCGGACGGTAGCCGCGCTGGGCGGCGACCTCCTGCGCCTCATCGGTGAACAGATACTCCAGATACGCCTTGGCGATCGGGGCGCGCTTGGTGTCGTGCAAGTTGGCGTCCACCCAGGCGACTGCGGGCTCTGCGCGGATGCTCACCGGCGGATAGATGATCTCGAGTTCGCCCTTGTTGGCGTTCACCTCGTTGATCGCCTCGTTCTCCCACGTCAGGTGCACGTCTCCGAGCCGTTGAACCGAGAATGTGTTGGTGGCACCTCGCGCTCCGCTGTCGAGCGCGGCCACGTTGCGGAACAGCGCCGTGAGGTAGGAACGTGCGTCCGCTTCGGTGCCTCCGCGCGTCACCACCGAGCCCCATGCCGCGAGCACGGAGAGCTGCCCGTTGCCGGAGGTGCGGGGGTTCGGCGTGATGACGGCGACGTTTTCCTTGGCGAGGTCGGGCCAGTCGTGGATATCGCGCGGGTTGCCCTTGCGCACGACGAACACGATGGTCGAGGTGTAGGGGATGGAGTTGTTGGGCAGCCGTTGACGCCAGTTGGGCGCGATCAGCCCGCGCAGGCTCAGCGTGTCCACATCGCTCACGGATGCCAGCGACACCACGTCGGCGCGCTGACTGCCGTCCAGGACACTGCGGGCTTGGCGCCCCGATCCGCCGTTGGTGCGCTTGATCTCAATCGTCTTGCCGGTCTTGTCCTTGTACTGCTTGGTGAAGGTGCCGTCGAGGACGTTGTAGAGCTCACGCGTCGGGTCATACGACACGTTGAGTAGCTGGTCGGTGCTGTGGTCGGGAAGATTCTTGACCACCACCAGGGTGGTCGCCACGAGGACGGCGACGACGCCGAGGATGTTCAACAAAGGGAGCTGTCGCAGCAGTGCGCGCCAGTCGACGGATGGCGCTTCTTGGTGATCCTCGTCCGCTGGCACCACGTACTCCTCGAATTTGCTGCATGAAATGACGAGCGATCGTAACGAGCGGTTCGCCGAAGTGCAGCTGTCGAGATCAGCGTGAGTATTACCCAAGGGGTCCGGCGAACGCAGAAGGCCCGCGACCGGATTTACCGGTCGCGGGCCTTCAACGAGGTGCTATCAGAGCGGGGTGATGGTTCCGTTCAGGTGCGGATCACCCTTCTTGGGATTGCGAACGGCGATGTCCCAGCCCTTGCCGTCCTTCTCGATCCACACGCCCACCGAGGCGGGCAGCAGAATAGGCTTGCCGAACTTGACGTCGTAACGCACAGCGTCGGGGATCTCGCCCTGAATGTTCCCCAGAACTGCTGCGGCGGTGAACATTCCGTGAGCGATTGCCTTCGGGAAGCCCAGCGCCTTCGCGCCGATCGACGAGGTGTGGATCGGGTTGTGATCCCCACCCACCGATGCGTACCGACGGATCTGTCCACCGCTGATCCGCAGTGTCGAGTTCGGCGGCGGCAGTTTGACTGCCTTGGGCGGTTCGGACTTGGGCCCGTCGGACAGGCTGGTGCGCTGCTGACGCAGGAACGTCATGGTCTGCTGCCACACGGTGTCGGTGCCGATCGTGATATCGGTCAGGACGTCCACCAGCAGGCCCTTGCGATGCTCGCGCAGGTTCTCGGTGCGCACCTCGATGTCGACGGTGTCGGTCGCGGTGATGGCGCGGTGCTGGGTGATGTGGTTCTCCAGGTGCACGGTGCCGATGGCCGGGAATGGGAAATCCAATCCCGTCACCAGTGCCATGACCGAGGGGAACTGCAGCGCGAACGGATAGGTCACCGGCACCTTGTCGGTGAAGCTCAAGCCGGTCACCTTGGCGTAGGCGGCGACGTGTGCGGGGTCGATTTGTACACCGTGGGTCCGAACAACCCTGCTGGGCAGGGTGGACGGACGGGGGATGAACGGCAGTGCACCCACTGCCGCCATCACCATGTTCTGGAGCCCGGACGGCTGAGCCATGGTTACGCCCCCAGCCAGGACTGGCCGCAGACCCGAACCACGTTGCCGGTCACCGCGTTCGAGGCGGGGCTGGCGAAGTAGGCGATGGTCTCGGCGACATCCACCGGCTCTCCACCCTGGTTCAGGGAGTTGATGCGGCGGCCGACCTCGCGGTTGGCCAGCGGGATGGCGGCGGTCATCTTGGTCTCGATGAAGCCCGGTGCGACGGCGTTGATGGTGATGCCCTTCTCGGCCAGCGACGGGGCCAGCGCCTGGGTGATGCCGATCATGCCGGCCTTGGTGGCGCCGTAGTTGGTCTGGCCGCGGTTACCGGCGATACCGGCGATGGAGGCCAGGCCGATGATGCGTCCGCCCTCTCCGATGGTGCCGTTGGCGATGAGGCCCTCGGTAAGACGCTGCGGGGCAAGCAGGTTCACTGCGATGACGGAGTCCCAGCGGGCGTCGTCCATGTTGGCCAGCAGCTTGTCGCGGGTGATGCCGGCGTTGTTGACCAGGATGTCGGCCTTGCCGCCGTGGTGCTCCTTGAGGTGCGCGGTGATCTGATCGATGGCGTCGGCCGCGGTGACGTCCAGGGCCAGCGAGGTGCCGCCGACCTTCTGGGCGACGGCGGTCAGGTCATCCGAGGGCATGTCGATCGCGACGACGGCGGCGCCGTCACGGGCGAACACCTCGGCGATGGTCTCGCCGATACCGCGGGCGGCGCCGGTGACGATGGCGACCTTCCCGGCCAGCGGCTTGTCCCAGTCGGCAGGCGGGGTGGAGTCCTCGGCGCCCACGTAGAACACCTGGCCGTCCACGTAGGTCGACTTGGACGACAGGATGAAGCGGACGGTCGACTCCAGGCCGGTGGCGGCGGTCTTGGCATCGGGATGCACGTAGACCAGCTGCACGGTGGCGCCGTTGCCGAACTCCTTGGCCAGCGAGCGGGTGAAGCCTTCCAGGGCGCGCTGGGCGATGCGCTCGTCGGTGGTGGCTGCCTTGTCCGGGGTGGTGCCGATGACCAGCAGACGGCCCGACTTGCCGACATTGCGCAGCAGTGGGGTGAAGAACTCGTGCAGTCCCTTGAGCTCGACCGGTGTGGTGATGCCGGTGGCGTCGAAGACCAGGGCGCCGAACTTGTCGGCCCAGCGACCGCCGAGGTTGTTGGACACCAGGTCGTAGTCCTCGGCCAGCGCGGCGCGCAGCGGCTCGGCGAGGCGGCCCTCGCCGCCGATCAGCACGGGCCCGGCCAGTGCGGGCTGGCTCTTCTTGTAGCGGCGCAGGTTCTCGGGCTGCGGGATACCCAGGCGGCCGGCGAGCAGGTTGCCGGGCCCGGAGTTGACCAGCAGCGCGTAGAGGTCGTCAGTGAGCTTGGGGGACATGTGCCGTTCCTTAGTGGTTGTCCGTGATTGGTCTAGGGTGAATTCGACAAAGAACTTACTCCAGAGTAAGAATGCTCGGTAATCCTGCCCCCTCAACAGTGGAGAGACAAGTGGCAACTAGCTCGGCACGCAAGTCAGACGCTTCGCAAGGTCGCCGCCGCGTCGCGGTTCTCGGTGGTAACCGCATCCCCTTCGCACGTTCGGACGGCGCCTATGCGAACGCCTCCAACCAGGACATGTTGACCGCCGCCATCACCGGCGCGTCCGATCGCTTCAACCTCAAGGGCGAGCGCCTGGGCGCCGTCATCGCCGGTGCGGTGCTCAAACTGAGCCGTGATTTCAATCTCACCCGTGAATCGGTGCTGGGTAGCCCGCTCTCTCCGTACTCGCAGGCGTTCGACCTGCAGCAGGCCTGTGGCACGGGTCTGCAGGCGGCCATCGTGGGTGCCGACGGCATTGCGCTGGGCCGTTACGAGTCGGTGCTGGCCGGCGGTGTGGACACCACCTCCGATGCGCCCATCAACTTCGGTGATGATCTTCGCCACACCCTGCTGGCGATCCGTCGCGCCAAGGACAACGTGACCCGGCTGAAGCTGCTGGGCAAGCTGCCCGCTGCGCTCGGTGTGGACATTCCGCAGAACGGCGAGCCCCGCACCGGGCTGTCCATGGGCGAGCATGCCGCCATCACCGCCAAGCAGATGGGTGTCAAGCGCACCGATCAGGACGCGCTGGCTGCCGCCAGCCACCAGAAGATGGCCGCTGCCTACGACCGTGGTTTCTTCGACGACCTGATCAGCCCGTTCCTGGGGCTGTACCGCGACGACAACCTGCGCCCGAAGTCGAGCGTGGAGAAGCTGGCGACGTTGAAGCCGGTGTTCGGTGTGAAGCACGGCGACGCCACCATGACCGCGGGTAACTCCACCCCGTTGACCGATGGCGCGTCGGTGGCGCTGCTGTCCAGCGAGGAGTGGGCCGCCGAGCGCGGTATCCCCGTGCTGGCCTACTTCGTCGACGGCGAGACCGCGGCGGTGGATTACATCAACGGTCCCGATGGTCTGCTGATGGCGCCGACCTATGCGGTGCCGCGTCTGCTGGCCCGCAACGGCCTGACCTTGCAGGACTTCGACTTCTACGAGATCCACGAGGCCTTCGCCTCGGTGGTGCTCGCGACACTGCAGGCGTGGGAGTCGGCGGATTACTGCAAGGAGCGACTCGGCCTCGATAAGCCACTGGGTGCCATCGACCGCTCCAAGCTCAACGTCAACGGCTCGTCGTTGGCGGCGGGGCACCCGTTCGCGGCCACCGGAGGCCGCATCGTGGCCCAGCTGGCCAAGCAGCTCGCCGAGAAGAAGAAGGAGAACGGCGGGACCGGCACGTACCGCGGACTCATCTCGGTCTGCGCCGCGGGCGGCCAGGGCGTGACCGCAATCCTGGAAGCCTGAGTGGCTTAAGCACTCATCGAGACCCCCGGTCATCGGCTCCATGCCTTTGACCGGGGGTTTGTCATTCTCGGAATCTGGTCAAAAAAAGTTTCAAGATTTTTCGGAGAGGCTGTAACGCTCTGGAAGTAGGTGTCGATACATGGGTAGCCTCGCGCCACCGTCCGACCCCCCGACCCGACGGCGGCGCGGGGCTACCTAATTTTTTGGGAGCCCTCCGGCACGGCTACGAAGTCAGCAGACCGTATGCCATTCGTGTGAGGCCCATCCGCAGTTGTTGGAGATCGATCGGACTGCGGTCGGTCTGGAAGAACATCAGCGTGGTGGTGATCGCCGAGTTGATGAAGAGCCACGCGATGGTCTCCGCTTCAAGATCGGCGTGGTACTGATCGCGATACTGCTGAACATGCAGGGTCATCATCGTCTGCATCAGTACCGGCATATTCGAGCTGGCCTCGACCTCCCGCGCGAACTCGGGATTCTCGTTGAGATAGCGCAGGGTCGGGGCGTTGTCGGTGGTGAATGCGATCAACATGTCGATCGCTGAGTCCATCATCTGATGTGGTGGCGTCAATGCGTTGGCCGCCAGCGCCGACCGGACACCCGGAAGCTGTCGGTCAGCGGCATCCCGGATCGCGGCCATGATGATGTCGTCTTTGGTGCTGAAGTACTGATAGATCGAGCCCTTGCCGATACCCGTGATGGCGGCAATGCGGTTGGTGGTGATGGCCTCGGGGCCTTCGGTGCGCAGCAGCTGGCCGGTCGCCGCCACGATTTTTGCGACCAGTTCCCGCGATCGCTGCTGCTGTGGCGCCTTGCGTAGCCGTGAACTGCGATTTTCCGATGCCATGACGTCTCCCAGATGAGACTTATATGCGACCTGGTGTTCACGTTAGCTTTTCGGGTAACGACACAAGGAGGTTTCGTTGTGACTGCACTGGTGGAGTCCCCGGCAACGCAGGACTCGGTATCGCGAGATTGGGCGCAGCCGGTGCCCGAGCTGTTCGATCCCCTCGGTCTGACCGCGTCCCTGGGCGGGCAATGGCTGTATCTGCCCGCGGTAGGTGCGGCTTTCATCATGCAGGGCATGCATCCGGTGATCGGGGACGTGACCGATCGGTATTCGGTGGCAGATCGAGACCCGGCGGGCCGGGCGATCCGTTCCTTCGATGCGGTACAGCAGTGGATCTTCGGGGGCAAGGCCGCGATCGAACAGGGCTATTGGTTGCGCACGATGCATAAGCCGCTGCAGATGCAGGGTGAGAGCGGCAGTAGGAGGGGCAAGCACATCAGCGCACTCGACCCCGAGGCGTACGCCTGGGTGATCGCGACGGCGTATGTGGCGGGCCGTCGGGTGACACCGCGATTCCTGGGACGGGACCTGACCGACGAGGAAGACGAGCAGCTCTTTCAGGACAATCGCCTACTGGCCCGCATCACTCAGGTGCCCGAGCGTGGGTATCCCAGGACCCGCGTGGAGTTCTGGGAGTACTACGACCGCATGGTCGAGCAGGCTCTGATCAATCATCCTGCGGTCGCGGAGAATCTGGGGAAGCTGGTTGATCCCTTGAGCGGCATCGAGGATTCACCGCTGGTGCGCCGGCTCCCGCGTTGGGTTCCCTCGAGTCTCGTGGTCGCGGCGTTAAAGCCCGTGCTGGCACCGATTTCCCGTGTCTTCTTCGTCCTGACCTTTGGGGCCATGGATCAGCGCGTGCGTGACATTCTCGGCGTCGCATGGACCCAGCGGGACGAGCGTCTGCTGCGTAGGTTCTTCACCGCTTATCGCGCCGCCGCTCGGGTGCTGCCCGAGCGTGTCACCTATTCGCCGCTTGCCTACCATGCCCGCGAACATCAGCGAGTGATCAACCGGATGCGCGGCCGTGAACTGGCCAACTTCGCGGCGCACGACAAGGGCGAACCGTCTGCCGTTCGGCGTGCCCAGCGGGCGAATGCATGACATCCTATCGTCGTTCGCATGCCTCGGTGATACGTAGCGTCCCAGGGGAATTCGAGCCCTGTGTGGTAGAGGTGGAAGATCCGCGGCCCGGCGAGATCATGGTCCGGATGGCGGCCGTCGGTCTGTGTCATTCTGACGATCACATCGCCACCGGAGACTTCCCGGTCGAGATGCTGCCGATGTGCGGAGGTCATGAGGGCGCCGGCGTTGTGGAGAAGGTCGGCGATGGCACAACACAATTCACCGTCGGAGACCATGTGGTGCTGACGTTTCTGCCCGCCTGCGGCCGCTGCCTGTGGTGTTCGCGCGGCATGCAGCAGCTCTGCGATGCCGGTGCCTATGCCCTCACCGGATCCAGATTCGACGACCCCACCAGTTACCGGCTGCGTCTCGACGGGCAGCCGTGTGGGCAGCAGTTGGGGCTCTCGGCGTTCAGCGAGTACACCACCGTCTCTGTTCAGTCCGCGTACAAGGTTCCCAAGGAGCTTCCGTTGAATCGGTTGTGTCTGTTGGGATGTGCGATGGGCACCGGATGGGGCACCGCCGTCAACGCCGCCGCGGTCAGGCCCGGGCAGACGGTGATCGTCATGGGATTGGGCGGAGTCGGTGCCGCTGCCGTCCAGGGGGCCGCGCACTCCGGAGCGGCGAATGTTCTCCTGGTCGACCCGGTCCCGTATAAACGTGAGGCGGCAAAAACATTCGGCGCGACCGAGGTGTTCGCGTCGATGGAGGAGGCCGCCGATCGGGCCCGCTCCTACACCAACGGTCAGGGCGCGGACGCCACCATGATCACGGTGGGCCGGATGGAGCCGGGCGATCTCAGCGCCGCCGTGGACTCCATCCGTAAGGGCGGCACGGTGGCGATGACCAGCATGGGCGCCTTCCGCCCCGAGGATGTGTCACTGGATCTGAGCATGGTCACGCTGATGCAGAAGACGATCAAGGGCGTCATCTACGGGAACTGGAGTCCGTTTGAGGCGGTGCCCACCATGTTGGCGCTCTATGCCGGCGGTGAACTCAGGACGGACGAGATGGTGACCCGCACCTATGCCCTTGACGAGATCGCTCAGGGATATCGGGACATGAAGCAGGGTAAGAATATTCGTAGCATTGTGGAGTTCGGGTAGTCAGGCCGCCACCGTCACAAGCCGTTTCGGATATCCCGCCGCCCCATCGGGTACGGGGGACGCGATCTGATCGGTCTGCACCGCTCCGGTGCCGTCGGTGGCGCGTGCGGTGATGATGTGTTCGCCCGGTGTCGCCTGCCAACCGAACCACCATTGCCGCCAGGTGTCGACCGAGTACTCGGGGGCAAGCGTTGCGGACTGCCAGGGGCCGTCATCGATCTGTACTTCCACCTTGGTGATGCCCCGGTGCTGCGCCCACGCCGTGCCCGCCACGATCTGGGTGCCTGTGCCCAGGCGGCCGCCCGTTCGGGGCGTGTCGATGCGACAGCCCGTTTTGATGGGACCCCGCGCCGACCAGCCGCGAACGGTCCAGTACGCCCGCGCGGTGTCGAATCGGGTGATCTCCCAGTCGACAACCCACTTGGTCGCGGACACGTAGCCGTACAGCCCGGGCACCACCTGCCGGACCGGGTATCCGTGCTCGACGGGAAGTGGTGTCCCGTTCATCGCAATGGCCAGGATGGCGTCGCGTCCGTCGGTGAGCACATCGAGGGGGGTGCCGGCCGTCCAGCCGTCGGCGCTTTTTGACAACAGCATGTCCGCATCACCGTGTACTCCAACGGATTCCAGGATCGCCTTGATGGGAAAGCCCGTCCACATCGCGTTGCCGATCAAGTCCCCGCCGATCTCGTTGGAGACGCAGGTCAAGGTGACGGCGCGTTCCGTTGCCGCCATGGCGTTCAGGTCGGCCCATGTCAGGGTGCGCGGACGGTCGACCATGCCGTGAATGTTCAGCTGCCACTCGGCGGTGGTCAGCTGGGGCACCCGCAGTGCCGTGTCGATGCGATAGAAGTCCGCGTTGCCGGTGATGTAAGGGGCCGCACCTTTGACGTCGATGCCGTCGGGCAGCGGCGGAGCGGGTGCGACGGGTGCGGGCAGTACGGCGTCTCGGCGTTCCTCGGCGACGACGGCACCTTTGCTCCAGCGGTTGCCGAGCCAGTAGGTCCCCGCTGATCCGAGGGCGAAAACCGCCGCTGCCCCGAAGAATTTGCGTCGGTCCGGCGCGTCCTGGTCATCGACACGGCCCACCAGGGCGCGCAGCACGAGCACTCCCGCCACGGCCGCGATCACCGATGGCCAGATCCAGGTGAAGGCTCCTGTCGGCCGGGTTGCGGCGGCCAATGCACCGATGACACCGAGCGCCGCGATGAGCGCCGAGCCATAGCGTCGTTCTCGCTCCACGAGACCGGCCGTGGCCGCGAGTAGGGCGATGATCGCGGACAGGCACGCGAACAACACCGCCTTGTCGGAGGTGCCGAAGACCCCGATCACCCATTCGCGTACGGCTGCCGGGGTGTGGTCGACGACCATGTTTCCGACCGCGAAGAAGGGTGCGGAGTCCGGTGCAATGGCCGCGGCTGTGAGTTGTCCGGCCGCCAGCGCGGCGCCCGCGGCGATAACGCCCGCGATGATTCGTCGTGCTGCCTGTTCCATCGTCACCTCCGTTGGGGTCCACTCTTCTCCTGCTTTCAACGAGCCGCCACCGCATATGGTTCAGATGTGGCGCGGGTGTTGGTGACGGGCATGTCGGGAACAGGGAAGAGCACGCTGCTCGCGGAGCTCGCGTGTCGCGGATTTCGGACAGTCGACACCGATTACGACGGCTGGACGCTGCCCGATGGCGGCTGGGACGCCGTCAGGATGGTGGCGCTGCTGAACCGGTATCCGGATGTCGTCGTGTCCGGAACCGTGGACAACCAGGTGGACTTTTACGACAGCTTCGGCCACGTGGTGCTGCTCAGAGTGCCGCTACAGGTTGCCATCGCGCGTGTGAGCTCTCGTACCAACAACCCGTACGGCCGAACCGAAATCGAGCGGGCCGAGATCGCGCGGTACACCGAAGAGGTGGAGCCGCTGCTGCGTCAGAGCGCTACCGTGGAATTGGATGGGCGCCTTTCCGTGGCCGAATTGGCCGAACGCGTCGGGGCACTGGCGCGGTGATGTGTGAAACAGGCCCGAAAGGCCGTTAGACGGGCACCTTTGCGGTATCTGTTGGCACCGAGTCCCTTTCGGAACTCTCTTCGGGAGCCGATAGCGACCACACGGTCAGGTAGGCCAGCCCGAAGAACGCGGCGACTGCCACGGCCACACCGGTGTGGGCCACAAACGCGAACGGCGCGCTGACCCATTCCAGGGTGCTCGCGGCGACGGCACCGGGACGGTGAGTCAAGTCCCAGGAGTTCCAGCGCTGGAAGCGGCCGATCACCACTCCGACGGCGCACAGCCCGACCGAGACGACGACGACTATCCACCCGGTGACAATGCCGAAATCACGCTGAATTCGCCGGTGCACCAATCGCAGTGAGACCACGCCGAGGATGATCCCGGTCCAGGCCGCGACGCCGTACTGCAGCACATGACGCCAGAACGCGATGCCGTCGATGAGGTGCACGAGATCGGTGACCAGATACGGGGCGTTGGGCAAGAACGCGAGCCATACCACCCCAATCGGTATCAGCCAGATCTTGTGCCGGACGGCAGAGAATGCCAGTGCCGCGAAGACGGGCAGCCACGCCAGGAACAGATTCCAGATGAGGAACCGGGTGGGGTAGAACAGGGGAGCCGCCGGATCGGTGACCCCGAGCAGGAAGGTCAACAGGCTGGTTGCGACCAGTGAGAGAACCAGCACGGCACGTCGGGCTTCGGTCATACGTCAAGTTTGCCCGAAGATCGACTGAAGTGGTCAGCCCGCGACGGCGCGGATGAATCCGACCGCCGCATCCTCCAGTTGCTTCAGTCCAGGATCCTCCAGCGGATAGTGCCCGGCCTGTTCTAGCGGCACCACGGTCACCGGAACCTTGGTGATGGGGTCCAGTACCGGCCGACTGAATTCGTAAGGGGTCCATCGGTCTTCGTCGGGCTGGGTGAGGATGATGGGGCAGACATCGAAATCGGCGGGCTCGATGGCGGGTGCGTAGCTCATGTACTCGGCCAGGAACTTCACGCTGACCCAGTTGGCGGCGGACGTGCGGTCCTTCATGAAGACCTTCATCGCTGCCCGGCTGTTGGCCAGTGTGCTCATCTTCGCGGCCAGCCACATGGGGTAGCGCACCCGCCGGGCCGGTGTCTTGGCGGCGAGCCGTAGAAAAGGCACCCCGACGCGTGCGGTGAGCAGGTCGTGGGCGGTGCCGTCGGCCACCTCACGCACTCGCTGATCCAGGAACGTCATGCCGATGATTCCGCGTACCGTGTCGCGCGGCGCCTTGGCCGCGACGTGGTAGGCGAGCATCCCTCCGGCGCTCAGCCCGTACAGCACGATGGGACGCACGTCGCGGCGGCGTTCGTATTCCAGATAGTCGACAACCAGGTCCACCCAGTCGCCGTATCCCGGTACCGAACCCGGTGCCACATCAGTGAGCCCATAGCCGAGGTTGTCGATCGCGATGGTCTCGAAGCCCCTGCCTGCCAAAGGCGCACCGAGGATCAGTGACATCTGACGGCCGTTGGTACCGACGCCGTGCAGCAGCACCACCTTCACCGGTGCCGCGGGATTGGGGTACCGGTCCAGGTGTACCTGGTTGCCGCGCCAGTCCCAGAACTCCTCGTGCGGTGCCGTCGACTCGTCGAGGCGCAGCCGCTCGGGAAGGAGCATCTGGAGGTCTTTCCACGCGTGCTGGTCACGGTAGTAACGAGGCATTCGACAACCTTAGGCTGGGTCTGATCACGGCGGTACCCCGGAATGCGGGAAGCCCTGCTTCCAGCGCCTCCCGACCCGACGGCAATGCGAGGACCTGATTTTCTGAGGAGCGAATCCGTGCGGGCGCCGACGGATACGATCTTGCGTGTGCTTGCCGCGCTATCCCGCGTGATCATCAGAGCGCCCAAGCGGGTGCTACTCGGCGTTGTCTTGTTGACCGTGCTCGCCGCGGGGTTCGGCGCCAACGTTGCCGAACATCTCGGTACCGCCGGCTTCCAAGACCCGCATTCTTCCTCCGCGCGCGGAATGAAGCTGCTCACCGAAAAGTTCGGTCAAGGCGATATGGACCTGATGCTCGTGGTCCGTGTCCCCGGCGATGTCCGGGACCCGGCGGTCGCGGCGGCGGGCGCGAACCTGGTGCGCACCGTGCGGGATTCCCCGCATATCGCCGCGGTCTTATCTCCCTGGGACACCTCGCCGCAGGCCGAGAGCTTGATCAGTGGGGACGGAAAGACGGCGTTGGTAGTCGCGCAGGTCCTTGGCGGGGAGAACAGCGCGCCGAAGTATGGAAATGCGGTGGCCCAGGAAGTTGTCGGTGAGCACGACGGTCTCACGGTGTTGGCCGGCGGCACGGCGATGGTGGCCTCGGAGATCAACGAGCAGTCGGAGAAGGACCTGGTCACGGCCGAGGCCATTGCCCTGCCATTGTCGTTCCTCGCACTCATCTGGGTGTTCGGTGGTCTGTTTGCCGCGCTGCTGCCGCTCGTCGTGGGTGTCATGGCAATCCTGAGCACCTTTGGATTGCTCAGGGGGATAACAATTTTCGCCGATGTATCCGTCTTTGCGCTCGAACTCACCACGGCCATGGGCTTGGCCCTTGCGATCGACTACACGTTGCTGCTCGTGAGTCGGTATCGAGAGGAACACATCCGGCTCGGGGATCGCGACGAAGCCTTACGCAACGCGGTGGCCACGGCCGGGCGCACGATCCTGTTTTCGGCCTGCACGGTTTTCCTCGCGGTGGGTGCGTTGGCGGTCTTCCCGATGTACTTCCTGCGGTCGATGGCGTATGCGGGCTGCGGTGTGGTTGCCCTTGCGGGCCTCTACGCTGTCGTCGTGGCGCCGACGTTGATCAAGCTCCTCGGTGACCGAATTGAATCGCTGAATATACGTAAACTTTTGCGGCACAAGGTAGAAACCAGGGAAGTCAAGCAAAGCTTCCTGTATTCGACTGCCTCTTTCGCGATGCGTCATGCGATTCCGTGCGCCCTGGTGGTCGTGGTGGTGCTGCTTGTTCTCGGGGCGCCGTTCGTTCGCGCGCGCTTCGGGCTACCCGACGATCGGGTGCTTCCGACGAGCGCGCAGTCGCGACAGGTCGGTGATCTACTGCGCACGGAGTTCCCTGGCAACGAGGCGATGGCCACGTCGGTTGTGATCCCGGACGCGCGGACCCTTGCCGCTGACGACATCGCCAGTTATGCCGCTGAGCTATCGAAAGTCTCTGGTGTCGTGGCGGTCTCGGCTCCCGGTGGCTCCTACGTCCAGGGGCGTGCCGCCGGTCCGCCGCAGTCCCCGACTGGGGTCAAGGACGACAGCGTATGGCTTTCGGTGGTGATCGAAGATCCGTCGTCCGACTCGAAGTCCCGACAAGAACTCGACCGGCTGAGGGCGGTTCCCGTACCGCGTGGTGCCGAGGCCCTGTTCACGGGTCCTCAACAGCTCAACCAGGATTCGGTGGACGAGATTGTCCGTCTCTTGCCGGTGGTGCTGATCCTCGTTGCGGCAACGACTTTCCTACTGATCTTCCTGCTCACCGGCAGTCTGCTGCTTCCGCTGAAGGCTCTGGTGCTCAATACGTTGTCGTTGTCGGCCACGCTTGGCGCGTTGGTGTGGGTGTTCCAGGAGGGGCATCTTGGGGGACTCGGAACCACGGCGACCGGCACGCTGGTAGCGGATGTGTTGGTGTTCTTGTTTGCGACAGCATTCGGTTTGTCCATGGACTACGAGGTGTTCCTGTTGTCTCGGATCCGCGAACACTGGCTCGCGTCGCCGCAGCGCACTGAGGACAACGCCGAGGCAGTAGCTCTCGGCATAGCGGGTGCTGGGCGGGTGATCACTGCGGCCGCCACCCTGATGGTGATCGTCTTCGTGGGGCTCAGTAGCGGTCAAGTGTCCTTCATGCGAATGATTGGAGTGGGCCTGGCGGTTGCGGTTGTCGTAGACGCGACGCTCGTCCGCATGGTGTTGGTGCCGGCAGTCATGAAGTTGGCAGGCAGGTGGAATTGGTGGGCTCCCGCGTCGCTGGTGAAACTCCATGCCAAGGTGGGCCTTAGAGAGGGTTGAGAACCGGCTCTATTCGGCGGTGAGGCTGATCTCGCCGCGGAGTTCGTGGTCAAGTAGGAACGCACCGGACTCGCGCATCGTCGGCGGGTGGAACGAGTAGGCCGAGATACACGAGGCGAGGTAGGCGATCTCGGGATCGGTGGCGAAGGCGACACCGCCCATCCTCGAGACGATGCGGGCCACACTCGGCTGAAGCTGGTCGCGCAGACCCAGGCGGATCCACAACAGGTCAGCGAACAACGCGTCGCTACGGTCTCCGGCGTCGTAGCGTTCACCGACCATGCGTAGCGCGCGCCAGACTCCTTCGATCGGCGAGAACAGCTCGACGAAATCAGCCTCGGTGAAGTCGCTGCGGTCGGCGAGTTTGAGCGCAAGGCGCGTCGCGGCCCCGACATAGCCCGCGGTGATGATGAGACCGAATAGGACGTAGCCCGACTTCTCGCTGCGGCCGTCCGGATCTTCCACATCGCTGACCATCATCAGTTCGTCGGGGACGAAGACGTCCTCGAAGATCACCGCGTGAGTTTGTGCTGCCGACAGCGGCGAACTCGTCCACAGCGGTGCGACGCTGAGGCCGGGGCTGCCGTTCCAAATGAGCGTGATCGCCCGCTGCCCGGTGTCATTGAGAAGCACGCTTGCCATGATGCAATCCATGCTGTCGGCGAGGCTGCACGGCTTCTTCTGTCCGGTGACGGTGTAGCCGCCGTCGGCCGGTGCGGCTTCCATTGTCGGACGGAACACGCTGCCCGCGATGGTGCCTTCTGAGAAACCTGAGGCGAACACGGTCCGGTTCTCGATCAGCGACTTGATCAGACCCACGGTCGCCTCGTCGGTTGTCGTGGCGAAGTCGGCCAGGCCCGCGACGGAGAGATAGTGCATGGTGGTCGCGGCGGCGAGCGACGGGCTCAGGTAACCGATACCGCGTTGCAGCTCAAGTGTTTCCACGCAGGTTGCACCCAGCCCGCCGAGGTCCTTGGGTGCGGTCAACCGAGGTCCGTCGTGTGTCTTCCAGATCTCGACGACGTTCGTTCCCGGTTCTTCGGCGGTTATGAGACCGAGCGACTCCAGCTTGTCCGCCAGTTCCGGGAGATGCCTGCGGACGGCGGTGACATGAGACAGTCGCGATTCGAGTGCGGTGCGGTCCATGCTGACATCCTCTTGGTCGATGGTGTGTGTGAATTACTTTGTAGGCGAGCGAGATACAGAGATGTACCGGTTCAGTGCCTCGGTGGAGGTCATGGTAGGTCGCCAGTCTGTGGTCGATTGCAATAAGCGGCAGTCGAGTAACGGGTCGCCCAGCGTCACCCAGTGACCGGAGAACGGAGCAAGACGCAACCGGAACATCAGGTCCGCGCCAATCTTCAAGAGAGGCAATGGACCAGAGATCAGCCGCGCCCCGCTCATGGAACAGATCTCTGTGACACTTGTGTGGTCTGTCGGGGCGACGTTGTATATGCCCGTCAATCCGTGTTTGAGGATGGTGGCGTAGGCGTCCACTAGATCGGTATCCCAAAGGAATTGGTAGAAGGAGCGTGCCGGCTCCGGGTAGAGCACCAGGTTGGCGAGGAGTGCCTTGAGGCCCGAGTTGGCGAAGTGCTCGCCCACTATGTACGAGGGCCGCACGACGGCCAGCTTTGTGTCTCCCTCGCCTGCGTTCGTCCAGTGCCAGTTCGCCAGGTTCTCCATGAGTGCTTTGTGAAAAAAGTAGTAGTGCTCGGGGTCGCTGTCCCCGGATGGATAGCTCTGCTCTGGGAACTGTGTGCCGGTGCCACAGGCCGTGACGCCCAGCGCATTGGCGCTTGAGGTCAGGATGAGTTGGCCGATGCCTACTCGATTCGCTTGTTCGAGCAGTGTCCGCGTGGCCGTCACATTCACCTGATAGGCCCGGCGCTTGTCCCGAGGCTCTTCGACGCAATACGCGAGGTGGACGAGTGCGTCGTACCCGGCGATCGGATCGAGGTCGATCTGACCGCTCAGGTCCAGAGGCATTTCGTGCAGCTTTGGGTGGTGCAGGCCCGTCGGTCGTCGGCCCAAGGCCATCACCTCGGCGATGTCTTCGTTGCGCAGTGCCCAGGAGAGGATGGCCCTGCCGAAATCTCCCGTCGCGCCGGTGATGGCGAGGCGGAAGTCTGCACTCATGCAGCAGCCAAAGCCCACGAGAGTTCTTTGGTAAGAACCTCTGCGCACCAGATGACTTCTTCTTCGCTCAGCTCCGAGGTCATGCACACGCGCAGAATCGGTTTGCCAAGTGGCACTGCTGGATAGATGGCTGGGGTGACGAAGACTCCCGCGTCCCTCAGCTTGTTCCAACTCAGTGCGGTCCGCAGCTCGTCGAATAATCGGATGGGAATGATGGGCGACCAGTCGGGACTGAGTTCGTCTGGGCGGTGCAAGACGACATTGAGGGGTTCGAGCGACCGACGCATGAGCCGGGCGTTGCGTTCGAGCCTTTCCCGACGTTCCCTGCCCTCTTCCCCGCGGATGACCTCGATCGCCGCGGTCGCGGCTGCCATGGACGCCGGCGTGCCGGAGGTGCTGAACCAGAAGGATCGCGCGCTGAGCCGGATCTCATCGACAATGTCCTGCGAGCTCGCGATAAATCCGCCCAGCCCGCCGATGGCCTTCGATAACGAACCCATCAGGATGTCTACGTCTTGTGCGACGCCGTTGCGTTCCGCCAGGCCCGCCCCCGTGGGGCCGAATACGCCGATTCCGTGCGCCTCGTCGACCATGAGCAGAGCACCGGCCTCCTTGCAGACCGCAACGATCTGTTCCAGCGGGGCGGTGGAGCCCTCCATGGAGTACAGCGAGTCGACAAGCACCAGTTTGCGCCGGAATGGTGTCTCGGCGTGACTGTGCAGGGCGGCAGCCAGAGATGCGACGTCGTTGTGGGCGAATTTGGCCTCTACCGCCTGGCTGAGCCGCACTCCGTCACGGATCGAAGCGTGGGCGTAGGAATCCACAACGGCGAGGCAATCGGGGCCGAGAAGTCCTTGAATCGCACCGACATTGGTTTGATAGCCGGTGGTGAACACCACCGCGTCCTCGCGGCCGAGCCACATCGCGAGCTGCTGTTCGAGAGCGACATGCACGGGATAGGTGCCGTTGAGCAGTCGGCTGCCGGTGGTCCCGGTGCCCAAATTCTGTGTCGCGGTGACAGCTGCGCCGATCACGCTGGGGTGACTCGAGAGACCGATGTAGGAGTTCGAGCCCAGGAGCACACACTCGTGGCCTCGGACGTCGACCCTCGGCGGGACGCCGGGGTCAATCTGCTGAAAGAACGGAAGCTGTCCGGTGGATGCGAAATGGCGCACCATGGCTATCCGTTGCCCAACGTCCTTCGCGATGTCGCCGGTTTCGGCATACTCCGTCGCGCTTTCGCCCTGAACCATCTACATCCAATCCTGGCTTGTAGCCATGCACGCTCGGCGCCGTTGCAGGCACACCTCTACTAACGATTCGTAGCTGTGCGCGGTTCAGATGGATGAGCCAAAGAATCTGTACGGGTCAATCAGTGAGGGCTCAGACCCATAGCTCCTGGCATCTCGACATGCACGAAGCCCCCGTCTCCGAGGGGAAACGGGGGCTTCGGCTGAGTGGATCAGAAGGCGGCTTCGTCGAGCTCCATGATGTCGTTGTCGACGTTCTCCAGGATGGCCCGGGTCGAGGTCAGCTGCGGCAGCATGTTCTTGGCGAAGAACGAGGCAACCGCGATCTTGCCCTCGTAGAAGGACTTCTCGGCACCGGTGGCGCCGGCATCCAGAGCCTCGATGGCCACGGCGGCCTGACGCTGCAGCAGCCAGCCGATCAGCAGGTCGCCGACGCTCATCAGGAAGCGCACGGAGGCCGTGCCGACCTTGTAGACCTGGGTGATCTCCTGCTGGGCGGCCATCAGGTTGGCGGTCATGGTCGCTGCCATGCCCTGCACGTCCTCCAAAGCCGTTGCGAGCAGCGCACGCTCGGCCTTCAGGCGGCCGTTGCCGGTCTCGCTCTTGACGAATTCTTCGATCTGACCGGAGATGAAGGCCAGCGACTTGCCCTGGTCCTTGACGATCTTGCGGAAGAAGAAGTCCTGGGCCTGGATCGCCGTGGTGCCCTCGTAGAGCGAGTCGATCTTGGCGTCACGGATGTACTGCTCGATCGGGTAGTCCTGCAGGAAGCCGGATCCACCGAAGGTCTGCAGGCTCTCGGTGAGCTTCTCGTAGGCACGCTCGGAGCCCACACCCTTGATGATCGGCAGCAGCAGATCGTTGAGCCGTACCGCTTCCTCGGCCTCGACACCGTTGATGGCCTTGGCGGCCACGGCGTCCTGGAAGGTGGTGGCATAGAGGTACAGCGCGCGCAGGCCCTCGGCGTAAGCCTTCTGGGTCAGCAGCGAGCGACGCACATCTGGGTGGTGCGTGATGGTGACGCGGGGAGCGGTCTTGTCGGTCAGCTGCGTCATGTCCGCACCCTGTACGCGGGTCTTGGCGTACTCGAGGGCGTTCAGGTAACCGGTCGACAGGGTCGCGATGGCCTTGGTGCCCACCATCATGCGGGCCTGCTCGATGACGTCGAACATCTGCGCGATGCCGTTGTGCACCTCGCCGACCAGCCAGCCCTTGGCGGGTACGCCGTGCTGGCCCAGGCTCAGCTCACAGGTGGCCGAAACCTTCAGGCCCATCTTGTGCTCGACGTTGGTGACGAAGACGCCGTTGCGCTCGCCCGGCTCGCCGGTCTCGAAGTCGGGGACGAACTTGGGCACGAAGAACAGGGACAGACCCTTGGTGCCGGGGCCGGCGCCTTCGGGGCGAGCCAGCACCAGATGCATGATGTTCTCGAACATGTCATCGGAGTCGGCCGAGGTGATGAAGCGCTTCACACCGTCGATGTGCCAGGAACCGTCCTCCTGCTTGACGGCCTTGGTGCGTCCGGCGCCCACGTCCGAACCGGCGTCGGGCTCGGTGAGCACCATGGTGGCGCCCCAGCCGCGCTCGGCGACGAATTCGGCCCACTTCTTCTGCTCGTCGGTGGCGACGTTGTAGAAGATCTGCGCGAAACCGGCACCGCCGCTGTACATCCAGACTGCGGGGTTGGCGCCGAGGATCATCTCCTGAATGGCCCACATCAGCGAGCGCGGAACCGGGCTGCCGCCGAGTTCCTCGATCAGACCGAGGCGATCCCAACCTGCGTCGGTGACTGCCTTGACGGACTTCTTGAAAGCCTCGGGGATGGCCACCGAGTGGGTCTCCGGGTCGAAGACCGGCGGGTTGCGGTCGCCCTCGGCGAACGAATCGGCGAGTGGCCCCTCGGCGAGGGTGCGCATCTCGGAAAGGAACGTGCGAGCGGTCTCTTCGTCCAGCTCGGGGAATTCCTCACCACCGAATACCTGCTGAATGTTGAAGAGCTCGAAGAGGTTGAACTCCAGGTCGCGGACGTTCGACTTGTAGTGGCCCATGTGCGTCATTGCTTTCTCTTGGGTCTGACCGTGGTCTCGTGGGGCTGTTCTGATATTCGGTTGGGTTCTTACTTCCGATTAAGTTACCCACCGGTAACAACTGAACTATACCGCTGAGTAGCGTGTGACAAAAGTCCTGGCCTTGTGGTTGTTGTCACAATTCGATATCGCAGGTCAGGAGGCATTTTTTACGGTTTCGGGGGAGTGATGTCAGACCAGTGGTGTTGGCTTGTGCGTGCCAGCTCACAGCCCTTGAGAGGAACCCCCGTATGCCTGCCATGCCTCCGCCCGTTTCCACCGAGTTGGACGGTCTGATCGAGTACATCGCTGCGCAGCAAGATGCTTTTCGGATTGTGGCCTTCGGGCTGACCGACGATCAGGCCCGTCTTACTCCGACGGCAGGCACGTTGTCGGTTGGTGGACTCATCAAGCACGTCACCAATATGCAGGCGGGCTGGACGGACAAAATTGTGGCCGCGCCCGAGTCGGGGCCTGACCGTCACCGAGCCGAGGACGAATTCACCTTACGTACGGACGAGACGCTCGCCGGAGTACTGGCCGCGTACTCCGCGCAGTGCGAAGCGACACTCGCCGCGATCAAGGACAAGGGGCTGGACACTCCGGTGCCGGTCCCGTCGGCGCCGTGGTTTCCCAAGGACGTCGACGCCTGGAGTGTGCGGTGGGTGGCGTTGCACCTCATCGAGGAGCTGGCCCGGCACGCCGGCCACGCCGACATCATTCGCGAGTTCGTTGATGGCGCAACGATGTACGAGCTGCTGGCGGCCGCAGAGGGTTGGGAACCCACGGATTGGCTCACACCCTGGTCTCCCAAGGACTAGCGGCCGTAGCGCAGGATCTTCATGGCGGTCGCGAAGTTCAGAGCGGTCGCACTGAGAGAGCCTGCCGCGTCGTTTCGGTTCGAAGCACCGCTGGCCAGGATGTACACCAGCAGGCCGCGTACGACATTGAACGACACGTGTTGTCGAATGCTGTTCGCCCCGGACGGAAACATGAAGCACGATTCCGTTGCGGTGAGCTCTTTTTGGCCATTCTGGACCGGTGCCGGCTCATCGAACTCGAACGAGCATCGCCACGTGGTACTCGCGCCGGGGATGGTGTACGCGACCGCGTCGCACCTCTTCAATGTGTCGGAGGCGCCGTCCGGGGAGAGGGCATCGGATGCCGGGACAACCCGGATCAGGATCTCCCTCTCGGGCTTCTTGCGATCGCGCAGATACAGCGTCGACGTCTCGCGGCCTTGAGCGCGCAACGCCCATACCGGATCAATGGTGTTGCAGCCCACTGGAGTTCCACCAATAATGGTGGCCGCACCGGGCGCCACGGCCGGATTGAACTCGCCCGACCTGAATGTCGGCGACGGGTTCTTCTCCCATCCGTCTGGGTAGTCGAACTGACCGGGCAGCAAGGTGTCCAGGATGGTGTTGGGCTGTCCGGCCAGCGATTCGCCCGGCTTCACCACCGCCGCGCTCGCGCCAGACGGGGGAGCGGGTTTACCCCCGCCGCCATGGCGGGGCCAGATCACAACGGCGACCACGGTCGATGCGGCCAGTAAGGCGACGGCGCCGACAATCGCCACAATGCGTCGGTGCTTGAGCAATGTCCGCGCGGGGTCTGTCGGTGCTGCGAGGGTCTGTACGAGAGGAGGCGCCGTAGTCGGTGTGGGCTGCGGTGACACAGTGGATACGGGTTGCGTCACGGTCTGCCGGTGCTGATGCGGATCGGCCAGAATCTGTTGCGCGGCCTGGGCGAACTCCCCGGCGCTTTGGTACCGATCGGCGGGATTCTTGGCCATCGCCTTGGCGATCAATGCGTCCATCGACTCGGGCACAGAGGTGAACTGGGAGATGCGGGGTGGCGGAGCCGAGAGGTGTGCATTGATGACCGCGGGCAGCGAGCCTCCGGAGCCAAACGGTGGCTGGCCCGCGAGCATCCGAAAGAGCGTGCAGCCCAAGGCGTACACATCGGCGTGGCCGTCGACGGCCGCGCCGGACAGCACCTCCGGTGCGGCGTATCCGATCGTGGCGGTCACGTTCCCCGCGGAGGTAACCGTGTTGTCGTCGAGTGCTCGAGTGACGCCGAAGTCTCCCAACATAATTCGCCGATCGCCTTCGGACAGCAAGATGTTGGCCGGCTTCACGTCGCGGTGTACCAGACCGCGGGCATGCAGATAGTCGAGCGCCTTGGCCACCTCGCTGATGATGTGAACGGCGCGGGTCAGCGACATGCGTCCGTTCATCGATTCCGAGTGCGCATCGCTGCCCTGGACGTATTGCATGGCGATCCACAGATCGCCCTCCGGCGTTTCGCCGCGGTTGTGCACCGTGACGATGTTGGGGTGATCCAGAGAGGCGGCCAGCGAGGCCTCGCGCATGAACCGTGCCCGGAATGCGGGGTCGCGGGAGGCCTGGGCGCTGAGGATCTTCAGAGCCTCGGGACGTTGCAGATTCGGATTTGCGGCCAGATACACGGTGCCCATGCCGCCGCGACCGAGGACGCGCTCCACCTGGTATCCGGATACGACCGTTCCCGGCGGTAGGTCTCCAGGTCGCTGGCTATCTGGACCCGACGGCGGCATCTCCGATGACGTCATTTCCCCTGTGCGTCCCTCTCGCCCGGCCGTGTGGTCATCGTACTTGTGATATTTCCTCATGGCGGTCAAGACGGTGGCCCCTGCTAGGCCGGACGGGGGACCATGTGGGCATGGCAGAGCTACCCGTCGTAGACCTTTCCGGCGACCCGGATCGGTTGCGCGCGGTGCTGCGCGAGGTCACCCATGAGGTCGGGTTCTTCTATCTCACCGGCCATGGTGTCTCGCCTCAGCTGGTCGACGAGGTGTTGACGGCCGCACGCAGGCTTTTCGCGCTGCCCGTGGAGGACAAGGACGCCATTGCCATGGTGCGCAGCCCGCATTTTCGTGGGTTCACCCGGCTGGGCGGCGAGCTGACCGGTGGACTGACCGATTGGCGCGAGCAGATCGATGTCGGGCCGGAACGTCGGGCGACTGCGCACGGACGGGATCTCGATTACCTGTGGTTGCAGGGGCCCAACCAATGGCCGCGGGCGGTGCCCGAACTCAGGGTGGCCCTCGGGCGCTGGGATGCGGCCCTGGCTGCAGTGGGGCGAAAACTACTGCGGGAGTGGGCCATTGCTCTCGGATCTGCGGGTGGGGTGTTCGACGAGGCTTTCGGCGCTGAACCTGCGACCCTGATCAAGGTCATCCGGTACCCCGCCAGCGGAACTACCGGCCAGGGCGTGGGTGCGCATCGCGACTCCGGTGTGCTCACCTTGCTGCTGGCCGAACCGGACGCGGGCGGACTGCAGGTCGAGGTGGACGGCACCTGGGTGGAGGCGCCAGGGCGTGCGGGCGCGTTCATCGTGAACATCGGTGAGCTGCTTGAGCGGGCGAGCGGCGGGTATCTGCGTGCGACTCGCCATCGCGTGACGCTGACGGGCACGCCCCGGATCTCGATCGCCTACTTCTTCAATCCCAGGCTTGACGCGCGTATCCCCACGCTGAATCTTCCACCGGAACTTCGGGAGCGGGCTCGAGGTGCGACGTCGGATCCGGACGATCCAATCCATGCGACCTACGGCGCGAACGCCTGGAAGAGCCGGCTGCGGGCGCATCCCGATGTAGCGGCTGCGCACGGACATCTGCACTAGCGATCTTCGGATTCCCCTCCGCGAACCTTTTGTTCTCGAAATACTCGGGTTGTGGCAAACTATTGCCAGATATCGAGGAGGAGGAGCTATGCGGACGATTTGTTCGGTAGTCGCAGGGGTTGGTGTGGTAGCGGTGCTGGTTTCGGCGTTCGCCGCACCCGTTGCTTCGGCGATGCCGGGGGAGGGTCCGGTTGCGGTTCAGTGTCAGGTCTATGCCAACAACAACTTCGGCCCACCTGGGTTTGGCCCGGGAAGCATGCCGGGTATGGGTTTCGGTATGAAGCAGTGGGCCGGCTCTGTGATCGGCCACGGAAGTAACGAGCCGGAAGCGCGGCAGGATGCGGAGCGCCAGATGTGGGGTCCGTACGGCATGGCGCCTGAGCTCCGTGACTGCGTACCTGCGGCCTAGCGAGCGAAACAAAGATCTCAGGAGCAAGGCCCGCATAGGCAACCTTCTATAGGAAGCTAGATGCTGCGGGCCTTGAACTCAGGTTCGGTCTTGTCGATGCCTGCCTTGCGTGCGATGGCGAAGTTAGGTCCACGCATGAGCCGCAGTTGCAGGCGCCGCTCCAGGCCAAACGCGCGGCGCGGCACCATCGACCATGCCTTGTCGAACAGGGTCTTGGTGGCCGCCACCGAATCGGGGGAGCGCGACAGAATCTGGTCGATGAGTTCGGCGGCGTCGGCCTCGGGGTCGGCGCTCACCTGGGTCACCAGCCCGATTTCCTTGGCGTAGAAGCCGTCGAACATCTCACCGGTCATGGTCAGCCGTTTGGCGGTGTCGATTCCGATCAATTGACTCAGCGTGACGCTTCCAGACATATCGGGGATCAGGCCCCACTTGGCTTCCAGGATCGAGAACTCGGCGTCGGGTGTGGTGAACCGGAAGTCGGCGGCAAGGGCCAGCTGGAGCCCGCCGCCGTAGCAACGGCCGTGGATGACGGCGATCACCGGGACGCGCAACCGGCGCCAGGCCCAGCACGCCTCCTGGAAACCATTGGTACCCAGCCAGGGGAGCGGAATGAAGTTCGCGACGACGCGCGCCGGGTCCTTCCCGGCGGCTGCGAAATCCAGCCCGGTAGAAAAGCCGTCCCCCTCACCGGACAGCACCACCACCCGGATCGAGGTATCTGAGGCAATATGGCGGGCGGCGGCAGTCAGCCCGTTGAGCATGTCGAGGGTGAGTCCGTTGAGCTTCTCGGGCCGGGACAAGGTGACGCGGGCTACCTCGCCGTCGACGCGTAGGGTCACATGTGACGTCATGAAGCAAGACTAGAGGTGACATCCAGTTATGACGAGCGATACCACTTTGGACGCGGCAACGCTGCGCGAGGCATTCGGGCACTTCCCGACCGGCGTGGTTGCCATTGCCGCCGAGATCGGTGGAACGCGAACCGGATTGGCCGCCAGCACGTTTGTGCCGGTGTCCTTGGATCCGCCGCTCGTGGCGTTCTGTGTTCAGAACTCTTCGACGACGTGGCCCAACCTGCGGGTGGCTCCGCGTCTGGGTATCAGTGTGCTGGGTGAGGCACATGACGATGCTGCCCGCACCCTTGCCGCCAAGACCGGCGATCGGTTCGCGGGCCTGGATACCTCGACCACCGAGAGCGGTGCCGTGTTCATCGGCGGCACCACCGCCTGGATCGAGACCTCCATCCAGTCCGAGGTGCCTGCCGGTGACCACGCAATCGTCATCCTCAACATTCACGGATTGACCGTGCATTCCGCAGTGGCTCCGATCGTGTTCCACCGCAGTAAGTTCCGCAAGCTGATCGGCTAGACGGGCGCCGGGTAGGGACTGCTCCGGTTGGTCCGGGCCCAGTCGCGTTCGGCGTCGGAGTTCATCGGCGGCGGCACCAGTCCGTTGATCATCCAGAGTTCCTCGCTGGTCTCGTCGATGTGGAACTCCCAGTGCAGGTCCGCCCGGTCCAGATGCGGCGCCAGGACGCGGCCGAGGTGCTGGGTGATGCGCTCGCGTCCGGCCTTGTCGGGCAGGGTGCGCGCGATGTGATCCACGACGATCCGTACCGCGTGCGTGGTTGGTTCTCCGCCGACGTAGAAGTCGGACGGTGTGATCTCCTTGAACACCGTGACCACGTAGAACCGTGGGAGCCCCACGGTGACGTACACCTCGGTGATGCTCGCGGCCAGATCGGCTTTTTCCTTGTCGGAAAACATGTTTGGTGTGTGGTAGATGGTCCAGAGGGGCATGTCGATCTTCTCCTGATGGATGCGAGGTCAGTGGCCGGGACGGTAGGCGAGATTCTCGACGGGGCCCGATAGCTGGGACTTGACCTGGGCGGTGAGCTCGTCGGTCAACACCTCGTTATCGCCCTTTTCCAGTGCGTCGATGATGCGTGCCGCGATCACACCGGGCGGTGTCTTCGGAACGTCGAGGGCGGACACCATGTCGGTGTCGATGAATCCCGCGTGTACGCCCAGCACGTGCGTGTGCTGTGGTTCCAGCTCCAGGCGCAGGGTGTTGGTCACCGACCAGATGGCCGCCTTCGACGCACCGTAGGCGCCGGCTCCGCCCAGCCAGGAGAGCACGGAGTGGATGTTGACGATCGCTCCGCCGCCGTTGGCCTTGAGGATCGGCGCGAACGCCCGGATGACTCGCAGCGGGCCGAATACGTTGGTCTGGAACGTGGCGTCCACCCGGTCGAGATCGCCGGTGAGCAGCGAATCGGGATGCAGCACACCGGCGTTGTTGACCACGATCTCGACGTCGGTGAGCTCACGTGCCAGCGCCTGCACCGATGACTCGGAGGCCACCTCGAGCTGTTGGGGAATCACCTGCTCGCGTGGGTCCTCGAATGGTTGGCGGGCGGTGCTGTACACCTTGCGAGCTCCGCGGTTCAGCACCTCGTCGACGATGGCGGCGCCCAGTCCGCGGCGCCCTCCGGTGACCAGTACGACCTTGTTCTCGATCATCCTTATCTCCTAACTAACGATTGCGTTAGTTAGGACGCTAGCGGGACTAGCTGAATAACGCAAGCGTTAGTTACAATGGGCCGGTGACCATGGAGTTCGAGCGGCTGCTGCAGGACCGCTCCCGCTGGAACACCGATGCGTGTTCGATCGGGAAGGCCCTGGATCTGTTGGGCACCAAGACCGCATTCCTGATCGTCCGCGAATGCTTCTACGGCTCAACCCGATTCGACGAGTTTTCGGAGCGCATCGGGGTATCCGCGCCGGCGGTATCGCGTGCACTCAAGCAGTTGGAGGCGGCGGGCGTCATCGAGAAGGTTCCCTACCGCGAACCCGGCCGGCGGGAGCGGGACGGGTACGTGCTGACTCGGATGGGCCAGGACCTGCTGCCGGTGCTGCTGTCCCTGCTCAAGTGGGGGGACGAGTACCTGCAGGATGGGCGTAAGCCGCTGGAATTGATCGACAAGAAAACCGGGCGGGAAATCGATGTGCAGGTGACTTCTCGGCCGGGTCAGCAGCTGAGTGCCGAAGGCATCGAGGTCAGGTGGGCGGGGCGTTAGACCGCTAGGGCAGGTGTCGATGCAGCGCGTCCAGGTGTTCGCCCCAGAAGTGCCGGTATGGGTCGATCCACTGGTCGATCTGGATCAGGCCGTCGGCGCGCAGCGCGTAGATCCGACGTTGTGCATCCGGCCGGGCCTCGACCAGGCCGGCCTCGCGCAGCACGCGAAGATGCCGCGAAACGGTGGGCTGCGTCAGGCCGGGCAGTGTCGCGACGAGTTCTCCGGCGGTCCATTCCCCGCCTGCCAGCGCATCGAGTAGAATCCGGCGGCTTGGCTCCGCGACCGCTTCGAAGACGTCCATGCTTCGAGTATTGCATTTTATCTATATAGACACAATGCTATATAAAGGCTCGCTGTGACCGTGTCCCGGCCGCTGATACGGCCTAGGGACGTTTGGCGAGTTCCTCCTGGTATCCGCGGATGCGATCACGGAGCTCGCGTGCGTCATCGGCGAGATCGGCGCGCAACGAAAGCTCCTTGATGGCAGTGCGGATATCCGCGACGCTCACAATGTCACCCATATTCCGATGCTGCCCGTAATGCCCCAATTGGGCATTGGCAACCAGCCACAAAGTCCTGCGCAACAACTTGGAGCTCAGCGACGCCCGATGATCGCGCGGAGCTTACCGATCTGCCACTTGGCCGCCGGACGCACGAGTGGTGCGGCCAGGCGCAGCGGGAGCCATCCCACCCATTTAGGGGTGCCGCCCACATGCCAGGTGAGTCGGGTGCCGCCGGTGCCGTTATCTGCCACCTCGAAGATCTCTGCGGCTGAATCCAGAACCAGCGGAACAGAACATGCGGTGATGGTCACTCCCAACATGCGGTTGGGCTCGTTGACGACGATCTGTTCGGCCAACACCCCGAAGGTGTTGACGAATGCGCGCTTGGTGCCCACCTCTCGCAATGCCGTGCCGGCGTAGTCCACACCCTTGGAGAACGGGACCCAGCTCATGAACCGCTCGTCGAGCAGGGCCTTGAACACGCGATCGGGAGGGTAGAAGAAGTCGCGCTGGACGGAGAGCGCGAAGGAGGCGTCGGAAGCCAGATACTCATGCAGCTGATCGGCGGCCACGGGGGTGAGGTTGAACCGAGCGGCTGAGATGCCCCCCGCGGCAAGGATTGCCAGCAGGATCAAGCCCACGACGACACCTGCGGCCGCCAGGCAGACAACGGCGATGACGATGACGAGCCAGGTTTCCATGCGCTTCTCCTGTGCAAAACCTGGCTAACGGCGGAACAGCTTGTTGCCCAACCAGACAATCGGGTCGTACTTGCGATCGGCGATCCGCTCCTTCATCGGGATCAGCGCGTTATCGGTGATGTGGATGCCCTCGGGGCATACCTCGGTGCAGCACTTGGTGATGTTGCAGTAGCCCAGGCCCAGTTCTTCCTGTGCCACCTCGCGGCGGTCGGCGACATCGAGTGGGTGCATCTCCAGCTCGGCCACCCGCATCAGATAGCGCGGTCCGGCGAACGCCTTCTTGTTCTCCTCATGGTCGCGCACCGCGTGACAGGTGTTCTGGCAGAGGAAACATTCGATGCACTTGCGGAACTCCTGTGACCGCTCTACGTCTTCCTGCTGCATCCGGTACTCGCCGGGCTTCAAGCCCTTTGGTGGGGTGAATGATTGGACTTCTCTGGCCTTTTGGTAGTTGAACGACACGTCGGTGACCAGGTCGCGAATCACGGGAAAGGCGCGCAGCGGCGTCACGGTGATGGTCTCGGACTCATCGAATGTCGACATCCGGGTCATGCACATGAGTCGCGGACGGCCATTGATCTCGGCCGAGCATGAGCCACACTTGCCGGCCTTACAGTTCCAGCGCACTGCCAGGTCCGAGGCCTGAGTGGCCTGGATGCGATGGATGATGTCGAGCACGACCTCGCCCTCACTCACCGGGACGGTGAAGTCGATGAGCTCACCGCCGTCGTCATCGCCGCGCCAGACCTGGAGGTGTGCGTCGTAGCTCACGTCAGGATGTCCTTCCCGAATGGTCTGCCAGTTCTTCCGGTGTGAAGTATTTTTCGAGCTCGCCGATCTCGAACAGCTCCAAAAGATCTGGGCGCAATGGGGTCTGTGACTCGGGGATGACGAGCACATCGGGAACCGCCGGATCTCCGCCGGTGGTGCTGCATACCAGGAGCGTCTTGCGCCAGGTGGCATCCATGTTCGGGTGGTCGTCACGGGTGTGCCCGCCGCGGCTCTCGGTGCGCAGCAGCGCAGCCTTGGCCACGCATTCACTGACGAGCAGCATGTTGCGCATGTCAATCGCCAGGTGCCAGCCCGGATTGAACTGCCGGTGCCCTTCAACCGCAACGTGTTTGAACCGCTCCTTGAGCTCATTCAGCTTGACCAGAGCCTGTTCGACCTCTTCTTCCTTGCGGATGATGCCGACCAGGTCGTTCATCGCCTGCTGCAGATCGGTATGCAGTGTGTAGGGATTTTCGGCACCCTCGGCCGCGGGGTCTCCGAAGGGTGCCAAGGCGAGCACGGCAGCCTTGTCGACATCGGCCTCGGAGATCTGTGGACGAGACGTGAGGCCCTTGACGTACTCGGCGGCACCCAGGCCGGCGCGTCGCCCGAATACGAGCAGATCTGATAGAGAGTTGCCGCCCAGTCGATTTGAGCCATGCATGCCGCCGGAGCATTCGCCCGCGGCGAAGAGACCCGGCACCGTCGCGGCGCCGGAATCGGGATCGACCTCGATGCCGCCCATCACGTAGTGGCAGGTCGGCCCGACTTCCATGTCGTCCTTGGTGATGTCCACCTCGGCCAGTTCCTTGAACTGGTGGTACATCGACGGCAGCCGCCTCTTGATCTCCTCGGTGGGGATGCGTGAAGCGATGTCCAGGTACACGCCGCCGTGCGGGGTGCCGCGGCCGGCCTTGACTTCGGAGTTGATGGCCCGGGCGACCTCGTCACGGGGAAGCAGGTCGGGAGTTCGCCGTGCCGAGTCGTTGTCCTTGAGCCACTGGTCGGCTTCTTCCTCGGTCTCGGCGTATTGACCCTTGAACACCGCGGGGATGTAGTCGAACATGAATCGCTTGCCCTCGGAGTTCTTGAGCACCCCGCCGTCGCCGCGCACGCCCTCGGTGACCAGGATGCCCTTGACCGAGGGCGGCCAGACCATTCCGGTCGGATGAAACTGAATGAACTCCATGTTGATCAGCGTGCCGCCGGCGCGCAGCGCCAGAGCGTGCCCGTCACCGGTGTACTCCCAGGAGTTCGACGACACCTTGAACGACTTGCCAATGCCGCCCGTGGCCAAAACCACTGCGGGAGCCTCGAAGAGGATGAACCGCCCCGATTCGCGCCAGTACCCGAACCCACCGGCGATCCGGTCCCCGTCCAGGAGCAGGTCGGTGATGGTGCACTCGGCGAAGATCTTGATACGTGCCTCGTAATCACCGGTTTCGGCAAAGTCTTCCTGCTGCAGCGAGACGATCTTCTGCTGCATGGTGCGGATGATCTCCAGACCGGTGCGGTCACCGACGTGCGCCAGCCGCGGATAGGTGTGGCCGCCGAAGTTGCGCTGGCTGATCCGGCCATCCTTGGTGCGATCGAACAACGCGCCATAGGTTTCCAGTTCCCAGACCCGGTCCGGGGCCTCCTTGGCGTGCAACTCGGCCATCCGCCAGTTGTTCAGGAACTTGCCGCCGCGCATGGTGTCACCGAAGTGCACCTGCCAGCTGTCCTTGTCGTTGGCATTGCCCATCGAGGCGGCGCAACCGCCTTCGGCCATCACGGTGTGTGCCTTGCCGAACAGGGACTTACAGACGACCGCGACCTTGAAACCCTGTTCCCGTGCCTCGATGACGGCGCGCAGTCCGGCGCCACCGGCACCGATCACGACCACGTCGTATTGGTGCCGTTCGAGTTCAGCCATTAATTAACCCCAGTTTGTTTGCGAGTATGAATATGAATGTGATTGCTAACCAACGAATCTCAGGTCAGGAATGGTGCCGCTGGCGACGAGCATGACGTATAGGTCGGTGAGGATCAGTGTGCCCAGCGTGATCCAGGCGAACAGCATGTGCCGGGTGTTGAGCTTGCTGACCTGTGTCCAGATCCAATATCGGACAGGGTGTTTGGAGAAGTGCTTGAGCCGCCCGCCGGTGACGTGCCGGCAGGAGTGGCAGGACAGCGTGTACACCCACAGCAGAACCACGTTGGTCACCAAGATCACGTTGCCCAGGCCGAATCCGAAACCGCCGGTCTTTTCCGAATGGAAGGCGACGATGGCGTCGTAGGTGTTGACGATCGAGATGATCGCCGCGGCGTAAAAGAAGTACCGGTGAATGTTCTGCATGATCAGCGGCAGCTTGGTCTCGCCGGAATACTTCGCGTGCGGCTCGGCCACCGCGCAGGCGGTCGGCGACTGCCAGACCGAGCGGTAGTAGGCCTTGCGGTAGTAATAGCAGGTCAGCCGGAAGGCGAGCAGGAACGGCAGCGAGATGAAGGCCATGGGGATGAACCACGGCAGATCGCCCACCCAATGCCCGAAATGGCTGGCCCCGGGGGCGCAGGCAGTGCTGACGCATGGTGAATAGAACGGCGTCAGATAGTGATACTGCGGCACCCAGTACGCGCTGCCCCAGAAAGCGCGCACGGTGGCGTAGATGACGAATGTCGCCAGCCCGAGGTTGGTGAGTAATGGTGCGAGCCACCACTTGTCAGTGCGTAGCGTGCGCTGCTGAATCTGGGCACGCGAAGGCGAGAAGACCCCGGTGGCTTGACTCATCTGTAGCCACCAACTCCTTCGTCGTCGATATCGCCCCAGAACTCCCGGTCGTACTCGGTGTCGGGGATTTGGATCTTCTCGTTGCTCGCGAGCCGGTGCTCATGAGGTGAGAGGTCCAGATCGGCGGCGTCGATATCCAGCCGCTCTACGTCGTTGACGATGCGGCGCACGGCCGGCAGGTCGCCATAACGAGACTGCAGAGAGTGGACACAGCGGCGCAGGCTGCCAAGTGCTTGGTTGAGCTCGGTGAGCTCCGTCTTCGTCGACATCGGACTCCTTGGGCTGAAGGTGTCGTGGATCACAGGCTACGACAACCATCTTGCCAGGACAGCCGAACGGAAAGTGACACAAGTCACTGATGTCGTCAGTTAATTCACGATCACCGAGCGGTTTCGGCGATTGCTGTGCCCAGCTGCTCGGTGGTGTCGCTACCTCCGAGATCGGGCGTACGAACGCGACCTTCCCCCAGTACCTGGTCGACGGCGAGACGAATCTTGTGTGCCGCATCGGGCTCGTTCAGATGGTCGAGAAGCATGGCGCCGGCCAGTATCTGTGCGACGGGGTTGGCGATGCCCTGGCCGGCTATGTCGGGCGCCGAACCGTGCACCGATTCGAACATGGAGATGGCGGTGCGTTCCGGGTTGATGTTTCCGGATGCCGCCAGTCCCAGACCTCCGGTAACCGCCGCCGCCAAGTCCGAGAGGATGTCGCCGAAGAGGTTGGACGCAACGATGACGTCCAGGCTGCCGGGATCGCTGATCATCCGGGCGGCAAGAGCGTCGACATGCATCGACACGGACGGAATCTGTGGGTACTCGGCTGCCACCAGGTTGAAGATGCTGTCCCAGTAAGGCATTGAATGAATGATGCCGTTCGATTTCGTGGCCGAGCAGACGCGGAATCCGGCAGATGCGGCCAGCTCGAATGCGTATCGGATGATGCGTTCGCATCCAATGCGCGTGAAAACCGATTCCTGCAAGGCAAATTCATTGTGGTTGCCGCGGTTGTGAATGCCGCCGATCGGCGAGTATTCACCCTCGGTGTTCTCGCGCACGATGACCATCGAGAGTGCATCGGCAGAAACTCCGGCCAGGGGTGAGGCGATACCGGGCAGCAGACGTACGGGTCGTAGGTTCACGTACTGGTTGAAGGCGCGCCGCAGCGGGATGAGCAGGCCCCGTAGCGAGACGTCGTCGGGCACGCCTGGATACCCCACGGCGCCAAGCAGAATCGCGTCGAATCCGGCCAGCGTCGCCGGTGGCGGCGTCCATGACCTTGACGGCCTCCCTGGTCACATCGACGCCGATCCCGTCACCCGGAATGGTCGCCACGCTCATTCGGGCGCTCATACGGCCGCACCGATGTACTTGGTCTCCAGGAACTCCTCGATTCCCGCGAAGCCCCCTTCACGCCCTATCCCGGATTGTTTGGCGCCCCCGAACGGAGCGGCGGGGGTGGATACGACGGGTCGGTTCAGGCCCACCATGCCGGTCTCCAATTCCTCGGAAACCCGCCATCCCCGTCGGGCATCGTTGGTGTACAGGTATGCCACCAAAACGAATTCGGAGTCATTGGCACGGGCAATTACCTCTTCCTCGGTGTCGAAGCTCGCTATTGCGGCCACCGGGGCAAAGATTTCGGTCCGCATCATGTCGCTGTCATCGGGCACGTCGGTCAGCAGCGAAGGAGGGTAGAAGTATCCGGCACCGTCGGGTATCTCGCCTCCCAATCGCACTGTGGCACCGCGCTTCCGGGCGTCCATGACCAGCCGGTCAGCCTTGGCCACCGCGTCTGGGGCGATCAGCGGACCGACGTCCACCCCGGGTTGGGTGCCGCGTCCCATATGCAGTGCGCCGAGCTTTGCGGTCAGCGCCTCGGTGAACGGACCGGCGATACCGCGCTGCACGTAAATCCTGTTGGCAGCGGTACAGGCCTGGCCGATGTTGCGCATCTTGGCAATCAGCGCGCCCGCGGCGGCCTCTTCGGGGTCGGCGTCGTCGAAGACGATGAACGGCGCGTTGCCGCCCAACTCCATCGAGGTGCGTTTGACGGTAGGTGCGCACTGCGCGAGCAGGTAGCGGCCCACTTCGGTGGATCCGGTGAAGGAGAGCTTGCGCACTCGGGGATCGGCAAGCAGGGGTGCCATGGTCGATCCGGGGTCGGCAGTGGTGATCACCGATACCACCCCGTCGGGAACCCCGGCTTCGCGCAGGATGCCGAGTAGGGCGAGCATCGACAGTGGTGTCTGTTCGGCGGGTTTGACCAGACAGGTGCAGCCCGCAGCCAACGCGGGGCCGATTTTTCGTGTGCCCATGGCCAGCGGGAAGTTCCACGGCGTGATCAGCAGGCAGGGGCCCACCGGGCGGTGCGTCACGATCAACCGCGATCCACCGTCGGGTGCCAGCATCACGCCCCCGTCCTGGCGCACTGCTTCGCCGGCAAACCAACGGAAAAACTCTGCCGCGTAGGTGACCTCGCCACGTGACTCGGCCAGGGGCTTGCCCATTTCCAGGGTCATGAGCAGGGCCAGGTCTTCGGTGCTCTCGATCATCAGTGTGTAGGCGCGCATCAGTATGTCGGCGCGCCGCTGCGGTGAGGTCGAGGCCCAGGAGCGTTGGACGGCAACCGCATTACTCAACGCGGTGAGTGCGGCGTGGCCGTCCATATTGGCGACGTCGGCCAGCGCCTCTTCGGTGGAGGGGTCCACGACGGGGAAGGTAGGACCGTGACGGAGCTGCTGGGAGAGTGCGGCGGCGATCACCGCGCTTTCGGTGGACAGGGGGGTAGACACTGCGCCTGGATGCATGCCACCATGCTAGGGAGATTGTCAACAATCGACAATGGTTCCGAGTGTGTCAGTGGAAGGGATGCCGTGACTGCGTTATCGCCCGTGCTCAAGCAGGCCACCTCGGTGGTGGCGGTGCGAGGCCAGGGTTGCTATCTGTACGACGAAAGCGACCGTGAATACCTGGATTTCACTGCGGGTATCGGTGTTGTGAGTACGGGTCACTGCCATCCGCGTGTGGTCGAGGCCGCGCAACGGCAGGTGGCCACGCTGATTCACGGCCAGTACACCACGGTGATGCATCGACCGTTGCAGAATCTGGTGCGCCGTCTTGGTGATGTGCTGCCCGCCGATCTGGATTCGTTGTTCTTCGCCAACTCGGGCAGTGAGGCCATCGAGGCCTCCGTGCGGTTGGCGCGGCAGGCCACCGGCCGCCCGAATATCGTTGTCTTCCAGGGTGGATTTCACGGACGTACCCTGGCCGCTGCCACCATGACCACCTCGGGCCCACGATTCTCGTCGGGAATCGGCCCCTTGATGGCCGGCGTGTACACGGCTCCTTTCCCGACGGCGTATCGGTATGGCTGGAGCGAGACCGAGGCCACCCGGTTCGCACTGCAGGAGCTGGACTACCTGTTCGCCACCGCGACGGCACCCAATCAGGTGGCGGCGCTGGTCATCGAGCCGGTGTTGGGCGAGGGCGGCTACGTTCCCGCCAACACCGAATTCCTCAACGGCGTCGCCGAACGCGCTCGTCAACACGGCATCCTGTTGGTGGTTGACGAGGTGCAGACCGGATTTGGCCGTACCGGAGAGTATTTCGGCCATCAGCACTTTGGTGTGGCGCCAGATATTCTGGTGATGGCTAAGGGAATCGCCAGCGGGTTCCCCATCTCGGGTATCGCGGCCTCTGCCGAGTTGATGGGGCGTGCCTGGCCCGGTTCGCAGGGCGGTACGTATGGCGCCAATGCCGTCGCCTGTGCGGCTGCGCTTGCGACCCTCGACGTGATCGACGAGGAACGGCTCGTCGAGAACGCTCGGGCGCGGGGCCGGGAACTTCTCGACGGTGCGCGAAAGATTGCTGCCGAGAGAGGGATTGACGGTGACGTGCGTGGTCTCGGATTGATGGTAGGTGCGGAGTTCAGTGCGGACGGCCGACCTGCGGCCCAGCTCGCCGCCCGGGCCCAGGCATTGGCGGCCGAGAAGGGGCTGCTCCTGCTGATGTGCGGTCCGCATATGAATGTGGTGCGGATGATTCCACCATTGGTAGTGACGGCCGATCAGATATCCGATGCCCTGGGCATCTGGAACACCGTGTTGGCGGAGCTGTGATGGATCGCTACATATCCATCACGTTGACCAAGCGGGGCGTCACCTGCCGTGCCCGGCTGCTCGACGCTGAGGCACCGAGAACCTGTGAAACGGTGTGGAATTCACTACCCGTGGTTGGGCAGGCATACCACGCGAAGTATGCGCGCAACGAGGTGTACACCCTGCTGCCGCCACTACTGCACGCACCCGGCCGGGAGAACCCAACCATTACCCCGATCCCCGGGGATGTGTGTTTCTTTGGGTTCGAGCCGTGGGAGATCGGCAACCCTGCCTACGGATACGAGCCGGGATCGGAAGCGCATTCGGCGCAGGGTGCCACCGATCTGGCGATCTTTTATGGCCGGAACAATCTGCTGATCAACGGAGATGCCGGGTGGGTGCCCGGGAATGTCTTCGCGACCATCGAAGAGGGTCTGGCCGATATCGCGGCCGCCTGCCAGGATCTGTGGCTTACCGGAGTTCAGGGCGAGCAGCTGGCCTTCGCACGGGCGTAGTTTGTGCCTAGCCCGCGAGCACTCGTTCAGCGAAATGGCCGACCGCCAGCACCAGATCGTCGCTGTGACGCGGGCCGATGATCTGCATGCCGACCGGCAGCCCCGTCGAGGTTCTGCCCACCGGAATCGACAGGGCCGGCTGCTGAGTCATGTTGAACGGGTAGGTGAATGGCGTCCACTGTGCCCACCAGCGCATCCCGGAGGTCGGTGGGACGTCGGCGCCCAACGGGAATGCGGGGATCGGCACCGTCGGAGTGATGAGCACGTTGTGAATCTCGTGGAAACCGCCCATGATGGCGCCCAGTTGCACGCAGGTGTTACGTGCCCCCAGATACTCGGTGGCAGACGTGTCGAGGCCGATGTCCCACATCTGGGCCAGCCCGGGATCTATGCCGTCGCGTACCTCGTTGAGGGTGCCATAGTTGTTGAGGCTGGCGGCTGCCCCTGCAGCCCATAGGATTTCGAAGGCATCGATGGGATCGGAGAACCCCGGATCTGCGTGGGTCACGGGCAGCCCGGCTTCATCGAGGGCGTTCACGGCGTTCTCGACGAGGTCGGCTACCTCGGGATCGACGTCGACGTAGCCGAGCGTGGGGGAGTACGCGATGTCCAGGCCCGTCATATCCCGGTAGACCTGCGAGCGGTAGGTGGTGAGGGTGGGCGGCTGCGAGGTGGGATCGCGATGGTCCGGCAGGCTGATGATGTCCATCAGCAGCGCAGCGTCTTCCACCGTGCGAGTTATCGGGCCACCGTGTGCCAGCGGTCCGAAGGGGCTGATCGGGTACATCGGCACTCGGCCGTGCGTGGGTTTGAAACCGACTACGCCGCAGAAGCTGGCGGGTATCCGGATGCTGCCTCCACCGTCGGTGCCGATGGACATCGGGGCCATGCCCGCGGCCACCGCGGCCGCACTGCCACCGGAAGACCCACCTGCCGTGCGACGCGGGTCGGCCGGGTTGTGGGTGGTTCCGCGCTGGCGGCTGTCGGTTACCCCCTTCCAGGCCAGCTCGGGCGTGGTGGTCTTGCCGACCATGACCATGCCGTCGGCCCGGATGCGATGTACAGCAGGGCTATCTGTATCCCATGGGCCGGCCGGATCGACCAAGCCCGAGCCTCGCAGGGTCGGCCAGTTCTGGGTGAGGAAGACATCCTTGATGGAGATCGGTACCCCGTCGAGCAGTCCACGGGTGTGGTGACCGTGCCGTCGCTCCTCGGATTGCGTGGCCGCCGCCAGGGCTGATTCTTCGTCGACGAGGCATTAAGCATTGATGGTGCTGTCGGTTTGGGTGATTTTGGACAACACCGCGGCTGTTGCCTCCACCGGGGACAGCTCGCCCGAGGTGTACGCGGCCACCAGCTCCAGAGCGGTCATCTCGGTGGGGTCGGTGGGTTCATGCATTGCGGTGCATCCTGTTCTTGTCGACGATATTCAGAAGTTCCGCGCCTCGCAGATAGCGGTCGAAGTTGGCGACGAACTGGTCCTGAAGACGGTCGGACCATCCGTGTACATCGCCACTGTTATGCGGGGTGATGTACGTATTGGGCGTGCGCCACAGAGGATGTCCCACCGGCAGTGGCTCGGGATCGGTGACATCCAATGCGGCCCCGGCGATGGCTCCCTGATTCAGTGCGGACACCAGATCCCACGTACCCACCAGTTCGCCACGTCCCACATTGATCAGCCGGGCCGTCGTCGGCATCGCCGAGAGCACGCGTGCGTTGACAATTCCGTGCGTGCGCGCGGTAAGCGGAGCGGCGAGCACCAGATACTCGACATCGGCGATATGGGCCGATAACTCGGCGGATTCGGTTCTGCCGAGCACGGTAACCCGCATGCCCACCGCGGCCAGTAGCGCAGCGATGGCCTGGCCGATCGGTCCGGTGCCCAGTACTGCTACGGGTACATCTTCGATGGACTCTGATTCGAAATGGCGCCAGCTCAGGGCTGCCTGGGCGCGTGTGGAGCGGCGAATATCCTTGGCGAAAGCCAGGATCTGTGCCAGCACATACTCGGCAATGGGGCGTTCGAACAGACCGCGGGAGTTGGTGAGCACCACCTCGCTCTCGACGAGTTCATCGAACAGCACCGGATCGGCGCCTGTGGCCGCGATCTGTACCCAGCGCAATGAGTCTGCGGCGGACCATGTTTCGCGCAGAGCCGAGGAACGAAAGTCGTAGATGAAGAGGATCTCGGCTCCGGGCAGCGCCGTGGCGAGTTGGTCCGATTCCACCAGTCGTAGCTCGGCGGACGCGGACACGGCGTCGAGTCGGTCCGGTACCGAATTAGGTGAGTGCTGCACGGCCACCACGGGTCTGCGCGCAAGCTGCTCATCCGCGACAATCGGGCGCGCGCTCACGTTGACACGGTATGGAGATATCGTATGATTGTCAACAATCTGAGTGATTGCTCGGAGCGCGGAGCGATGCTGCGAGTGTTAGGTCTTGCCGGTGGATTTCTCGTCTCTTCCCGATTTCTCGGAGTCGGCCGATCAGCGTGGCATCGGCATCATTGCGCCTTTCGACCTTGCGCTGGAACGTGAGCTGTGGCGCTGGGTTCCGGCCGAGGTGTCACTGCATCTGGCCCGTACCCCCTACGAGCCGGTACCGGTGAGCAGGGCCATGGCCGAGTTGGTCTCCAATACCGCTCACTTGCAGGCGGCCACCCGCGATGTCCTGCACGTGGAGCCGGAAGTCGTTGCATACCTGTGTACTTCAGGCAGTTTCATTCGCGGCGTCGAACACGAGCGATCGTTGGTTGAGGCCATCATGGGGGCCGGTGCCAAGTCTGCCGTCACCACCTCGGGCGCGCTGGCGGAGGCCGTGACCGCCTTGGGCATCGGCCGGATCAGCGTTATCACTCCCTACGATGCCGAGCTGACCGAGCTGCTCGCCAAGTTCCTGGGTGAGTTGGGTGTAACGGTGGTACGGACAGATCATCTGGGCCTGGGCGGGGGCATCTGGAAGGTCAACTACCGCACTGTCGCTGAGCGGATTCTCGCTGCCGACACCGATGATGCCGAAGCGATCTTCGTCAGTTGTACCAATCTGCGCACCTACGACGTGATCGAGCCGTTGGAGCGGCTGCTCGGCAAGCCGGTGTTGACGGCCAACCAACTGACCATCTGGGCCTGTCTGGACCGGATGAGTCTTCCCATGATGGGGCCCGGTAAGTGGCTCCGCGATGTCTTCGGAGGAGGTTCGAGTGAGTAATACGCGTCCGACGGTGGGATTCATCTACCCGGATCACGCGGCCGAGTCGGACTACCCCCTGGTGGCGCGCCAGCTGGATATGAACTTCCCCGTCGTGCACATCTACGGCACCGACCTGCATGCCGTGCCCGAACTGCTCGATCTGGGTAGTCCGGACAAACTCGCCGAGGGTGCTCGGCTGCTGCGCCCTCATGAACCGAGTGCTGTGGTGTGGGCGTGCACCTCGGGCAGCTTTGTCTACGGTCCGCAGGGAGCGGCGAATCAAGTGGCGCTACTGTCCGAATCCAGTGGCACTCCGGCGTCGAGCACGTCCTTCGCCTTCGTCAACGCCGCCGTGGCGTTGGGGATTTCGAAAGTGGCGGTGGCTGCAAGCTATCCGCGCGATATCGCCGAGCTGTTCGTCGCATTTCTGGCCGCGCACGATATCGAGGTGGTGTCGGTGGGCGAGGCGGGCATCGACACGGCAGCAGAGGTAGGCCGGCTTACCGCGGGCCAGGTCGACGAGCTGGCAGATGCCCACGACCATCCGGACGCCGAGGCGCTGTTGATTCCCGACACCGCCATGCACACGGTCGCGCACGTCGAGCGGCTCGAATCTCGGCTGGACAAGGTGGTATTGACCGCGAACCAGGTCACGGTGTGGGAAGGTTTGCGATTAATCAAAGAGGTGCCCGATTTTCCGGGTTTGGGGCGGCTTTTCAGGAGGCAGCAATGATGGTCTTCGCCCGAGTGGCTCATTCGCAATGACCACGCTCGTACCCGAGGAATTCGCGCCGCTGGAGCGGCAATCCACCGCAGAGCTGATCGCCGAGCGGTTGCGCATCGCGATCATGCGCGGTGTATTGGCGCCCGGCGCCCAGTTGGGTGAGGCGTCATTGGCCGCGCAGTTCGCGGTCTCCCGTGGACCGCTGCGCGAAGCCATGCAGCGCCTGGTATCGGAGGGTCTGCTGCGCAGCGAGCGCAATCGCGGCATCTTCGTCATCGAGCTGACCGACGAAGACGTCCACGATGTCTACCGGTCGCGGGCGGCCATCGAACGAGCGGCGTTGGAATGCATCATGTCCGGAGACACCGTCACCGCCTACCGGCGGCTGCTGGTGCCGGTGGCGGTGATGACCGAGGCCGCCGCTCGCGGCGATATCGTCGCGGTGACCGACGCCGATCAGGACTTTCACGAGGTGCTGGTGGACTCCTCGGGAAGCCCTCGGCTGCGCCGCGCCATGCGCACCCTGTTGTTGGAGACCCGGATGCTGCTGGGAGAACTGCAGGGCGCCTACCCGGACCTGACGGAACAGGTCCGTGAGCATGAGGTCCTGTGCGCGGCGATCGGCGCCGGCGATGCGCCTGCCGCGTATCGATTGATCGAGGAGCATATGCACGATGCGGTCGCGCGCCTCATGGCGCGCCGCGGCACCGCGAGCGCATCGGTGGAGTAAATCCGCGTGGGACGGGGTTGGATGTAGGCATGACCAACACCTCCGGTGATCTCGCCGCTAAGGCCGTTCTGCTGAAGTCACTTCATGTGCCGGGTGACCCGGTCTTCCTGCCGACGGTGTGGGATGCCTGGTCCGCGAAGCTCGCCGCCGATGCCGGTTTTGCGGCGTTGACGGTGGGCTCGCATCCGCTCGCCGATTCGGTGGGCAAGGCCGATGCGGAGGGCATGTCGTTTGAGGACGTGGTGGCACGGGTCTCGCAGATCACCGCCGCGGTAGACCTACCGGTGTCCGTGGACATCGAGTCCGGCTATGCGCAGACGCCACAGCGGCTCGTCGAGGGACTGATCGAGGCGGGTGCGGTCGGTCTGAACATCGAGGACTCGGTACATAGCGAAGGCGGCCGGATTCGTGAGCCGCAAGAACATGCCGATCTTGTTGGGGCACTGCGGGTTGCGGCCGATGAGTCGGGCGTGCCGGTGGTGATCAATGCGCGTACCGATATTCTCCTGCGCCAAATCGGGGACGAATCGGACCGGGTCGATCGGGCCATCGCGCGGCTCACGCTCGCCGCCGAGGCGGGTGCCGACTCGTTGTATCCGGTAGGCCGCCATGATCCGGATGTGCAGCGACGCTTGACATCTGAGCTTTCGCTTCCGGTGAACGCGATTGCGCTGCCCGATGTGGACGATCCGGCCTCGTTTGGTCCGTTGGGTGTCGGGCGGATCAGTTTCGGGCCGTTTCTGCAGCGCGCGCTCTCGGCCCGGGCCGAGGAAATCCTGGCCCGCTGGCGTTAGACCGCCTCGGCCAGGACCGGGTGTACGGCCGCGACAAGTTGGGTCAGCAGCCCGGCCAGCCGTCGGTAGGCGTCTTCCCGGCCGCTGATGGCCCGGTACACCAAGCCGATCCGACGACCCGGTACCGGCGCCGCGAAGGTGGCGGTGGCCAGTCCGCCGCTGGCGGTCTCGGCGGTGACGGCGGTGCCCGGGATGAGCGTGACTCCGAGGCCACCCTCGACACACTGCACGGCGGTGGCCAGCGAGGCCGCACGGGTGTGTCCGAGATCGGGCCGCACCCCCGCGAGTTGGCATACCTCCAGAGCCTGGTCGCGCAGGCAATGTCCCTCGTCCAGCAACAGCAGCGGCATATCCGCTAGATCGGCGGGCTCGATTTTCGTGCTGCCGGCAAGCGGATGTCCGGATGGCAGGGCGAGAACGAAATCTTCCCGGTACATGGGAATCTCCGCCATGCCGGGAGTTTGCGCGGGCAGCGCCATGACCGCCACATCCAGGGACCCATCTGCCAGGGACCGCAGCAGCCGTCCGGTCTGGTCCTCGGTGACCCGCAAGGACATGTCCGGGAACTCACGGGACAGTCCGCTGAGCACCATGGGCAGCACATAGGGGGCCACCGTGGGAATCAGGCCGAGTCGCAGCGTCTGCGCAAACGGATCGCGTACCCCGCTTGCGGCCGAGGTGAATTCGTCAACCGCATCCAGCGCGCCGGTGGCCTTCTCCAGTAGCGCCTCGCCCTCTGGAGTGAGCAGCACCTTGCGGGTGTTGCGCTCGACGAGCCGCACGCCCAGCCCCTCTTCGAGCATGGACAGAGCCTGCGACAGCGAGGGCTGACTCACGCCGAGCTCGGTGGCCGCGCTCCCGAAGTGCCGTTTACGTGCGATAGCCACGAAAGCGCGCAGTCCGACCAGTGTCGGCTGATAACTACGATCGGACATACCTATCAATATAGTGCCAACAATCACGTTTTGTTTTTGAAAGATTTCCGGCACGATGGTGCCAGTAAGCATTCAGCGAATACGTGAAGGAGAATCGTGACTCTGCGGACCATCGGCGATGAATTCCCGGCCTACAACCTGACTGCGGTCATCGGCGGCGATCTGTCGAAGGTGAACGCCCAGCAGCCTGACGACTACTTCACCACCGTCACCAGCGACGACCACCCCGGCAAGTGGCGTGTGATCTTCTTCTGGCCGAAGGACTTCACCTTCGTGTGCCCCACCGAGATCGCTGCCTTCGGCCGTCTGAACGACGAGTTCGCCGATCGCGACACCCAGGTGCTGGGCGCGTCGGTGGATAACGAGTTCGTGCACTTCCAGTGGCGGGCACAGCATGAGGACCTCAAGACCCTGCCGTTCCCGATCCTCAGCGATCTCAAGCGCGAGCTGGCCGAGGCGTCGGGCGTGCTGAACTCCGATGGTGTGGCCGACCGCGCCACCTTCATCGTCGACCCCGACAACATCATCCAGTTCGTCTCCGTCACCGCGGGCTCCGTTGGCCGCAACGTCGACGAGGTGCTCCGGGTGCTCGACGCACTGCAGTCCGACGAGCTGTGCGCCTGCAACTGGCGCAAGGGTGACCCGACGATCGATGCGGGCGAGCTGATGAGCGCGGGCGTCTGACATGGGTGTTGACAACCTGAAAGAGGCGCTGCCCGAGTACGCCAAGGATCTCAAGCTCAACCTGGGTACTGTCGCCCGCGGCACCGTACTGTCGCCGGCCCAGCTTTGGGGCACTCTCGTCGCGACAGCAGCGGCTACCCGGAACGACCAGGTGTTCAAGGAGATCCGCGAAGAGGCTGCCACCGTTCTGTCGCCCGAGGCACTCGACGCCGCACTCGGCGCCGCCTCGATCATGGCGATGACCAACGTGTTCTACCGCGGGCGGGGCTTCCTCGACGGCGCCTATGACGACCTGCGCCCGGGTCTGCGGATGAACATCATCGGTAACCCCGGCGTCGACAAGGCGGAGTTCGAACTGTGGTCCTTCGCGGTCTCGACCATCAACGGCTGTCACTTCTGTGTCGGCTCGCACGAGAAGGTGCTGCGTGAGGCCGGACTGACCCGCGAGCAGATTCTCGAGGCGCTTAAGATCGCGGCGATCGTCTCGGGCGTCGCCCAGGCGCTGGCCACCGTGCCGGCACTGGTCTAAGCACAAGACATAAGGCCGCTTGCGTGTGACGCAAGCGGCCTTTGTCGTGCCGTCAGCTGTTACGAATTATCAAGTGCCGCTATCGCTGACCGGGTGGTCAGTATTTTGGCCGTCCGCTCCGCGCACCAGGCGAGTGCCTGGTTGTGCCCCGTAGCGGTGTAGTCCGCCACGGCATCGGAGACGATGAATGCCTGAATGTCGTTCTGGACCGCGTCGGCGGATGTCACGGTGATTCCGGAGAAGGCGTAGACGCCGACGATGATCAGCTGATCGCGGTTGGCGTTACGCAGAATCTCCAGAAGCTCAGAGCGGAAGAACTCGCTGTACTTCCATTTCGTCAGCACGGTATCTGTGGTCATCGGCGCTATGGGATCGACAATCACACGCTCGGCGTCGTCGTCCGGCATGCCCGGCCCATAGAGCTGGCCGAAGAGTCCGCGCTGCTCCGGTGTCATACCGCCGGGCTGCGCTGAGTAGAGCACGGGCACGCCACGGGCATGCGCGACGTCGAGCAGGCTCTTGATGTTCTTCAGCACGGTGGCGATGGGATCGGCATGCGGCGCGTATGCCTTCACAAAGTAGTGCTGCATATCGTGGACCAGCAGCACGGCGCGGTTTGTTTCCAGGGTCCACGGCGCGCTTTTCGTAGGTACGTCAATGGTGCTGAACGGGTAGGCAATTGACCCGGTAGGGCGGACGTCGGCAGTGGCGCTCCCGGCTGTCGAGAGGCCCAGTGCGACGGCAGGCAATGCCACGGAGCTGGAACGGAGAAAGGTGCGTCTGCGCATCGGTTCACTCCCGCTTGAAGAGTCAGGGACCTTCAAGAAACACTACGTGGCGCTGAGGCCGGGCTTCGCGGCGCGGGAGCGTATGCCTCACTCCGTCCAGACGTCCTCCACGTAGCGATCGGCCTCCACCAGGCCGGTAAGCCAGTTCCGCGCCTGAGGTTCGGTGGCGCCGGTGTGCTTTCGGTAGATATCCAAGAATGCCTCCCGGACGGCTGGGGCCATCTTGCCGCCGTCGCCACAGACATACACATGCGTCTGTTTGGCCGGATCGCCGAGTAGATCCCAGACGTCGTCCGCGTCGGCGGCAATCCGGTCTTGTACGTACTTGATGCCGTTCTCGGATGCGCGAGAGAACGCCGGGCGCATGTGGACCACGCCCGACTGTTCGGCGACCGCGAACTCGTCCCGGAACAGATAGTCGACTTCCGGATGCCGGATGCCGAAGAAACAGAGTGCCGGAGCATACGGTTCGCCGGCGCGCTGTGCGGCCAGCCGGTCGCCGACAAATCCCCGGAACGGTGCGACTCCGGTACCGGCACTGACCAAGATGACATTGCGGGCGGGGTCGGCGCCGGCACGAAACGCCTGCCGGGCCTGGTCGACCCGTGCCCGGATCTGTTGTCCTGGTGCGATGTTGGCGAGATAGTTGGAGGCCACTCCTTGATAATCTCCGAACCCGGATCGGGCTGGGGCATCGAGCACGCTGACCACCAGCTCGACGATCCCCGGGCTCTGCCGGGCCGAGGACGCTATCGAGTAGTGCCGTGGCGTCATCGGCTCGAACAGTTCAAGAAGTTCGGCGCGCGACAGCGTGGTGGCGGGAAACTCCATGAGGCACCCCACGATACCGAGCGAGCGCGTCTCTGGATGCTCGGCGAGCGCCTCCAGCGCGGATCGCTCCGGTGGGCAGGGGTTCGCCGCGGCCAGCCGGAGCAGCTGCGTTCTGGTGGCCGGCTTGCGCAGTTCGACGAAGTGGGTGAGTAGCTCGCGCACGCTTACCTCACGGTCCAGCGCAATGGCCCGTCGGCTGTTGCGCCGGGTGTTGATGGAGATGCGCCGTTCCAGGATGAGGCCGAGCAACTCTCCGGCTTTGTCCACGACTTCGGGCTGGTTGTCCGCGAGGACGGTGAGGTGGTCCCCGGTGCGGTACTCGACGTCGGCGGGCAATGCCACCCGTACCAGCCGCTTGGCCTGTCCCAGTGGGTTGTTGGCGCCGACCAGTTCCCGGTTCTCCAGAACGGTCATGGGTATTACCTCGAACCGGGCATCGATTGCCGCCGTCACCGGCCCGTCGATGGCGCGCAGTTCGTAGAGGGGACCCTCGAGGGCGCCGGTCGGAGTATCCGGACCGGAAACTGCGCCCAACGAAGTCCAGAGTGCTTGCGAGAAGGACTCGACGCTGCCCGCGAAGTCACCGGAAGTGTCTGCCTCGCAACGGGAAACAATTGGCGTGCCACCGAGTGCGGCGAGGCGTTCATCGATTTTTCGAGACACCGCCTGGTACGTCTCGGCCCAGTTCCGGTCCCCGACGCCGAGTACCGCGTAGCGCAGCGCGCCGTCCGCACGCGCTTCTGCGCCATCGAGCCAGGTGAGAAACTGCCGGGCATCGTCCGTCGGCTGACCGTTGTAGGAGGAGGCGACGACGACCATGGCGCCCTCGCCGGGCAGGGCTTGTGTCGCTTCGTTCAGCGGGGCGACGGTCGTCCGGTAGCCAAGATCGGAGGCTTCCTCGGCCAGTTGGTGTGCCAGTGCTCGACAGGTGCCCAGGTTTGAGCCATGGAAGATGGTCAGCGACGATCCGGGTGCGGCGGTGACCGCCAGTTGCCGCGACTCCTGCGGTGCGGCGGTGGTCGTGTCCGCCGATTCATGCTGGCGGTCCTGGGAAGTACGTCGCGCCAAGCCAATCCGAAAGCCCACTGGTTTCCGGATGAGATCACTTTGGGTTCGCAACTGGTAGTGCTCGGAGTCGATGAAGCGGTATCTGTGTACCAGTGTCGCTATGGCCATCGTCGCTTCGTGCAGCGCGAACTGCCGTCCGATGCAGGATCGGGCGCCGGTGCCGAAAGGTTTGAACAGGTTCACCGGTCGCTTGGCCGATCGCTCCGGCGAGAACCGGTCTGGGTCGAAAGTCTCCACGTTGTCGCCCCATTGCGGCTGACGGTGCAGCGCGGTGGTGAGGACGGTGACGACTTCACCCTTGCGCACCGGGTAGCGCCCGGCGAGCAGGGTGTCTTCTGTTGCCATTCGGTCGAATTCGCGGACCGGGGGCGAAAGTCTGAGTGTCTCGTCCACGATTTGACGGATGTAGCGGAGCTTGCCGATTTCGTCGAACGTGGGGGTGTGTTCGTCTCCTGGCCCGAACAGCGCGTCAACCTCGGCCTGAGCCCGGTGCAGCACGGCAGGGTTTTTGACCAGGCTGTAGAGCGCAGTCGGCATCACCGTGGAGGTGGTGTCCTGGCCGGCGATCAGGAACGTCAGGACCTGAGAATGAACGCTGCTCAGCTCCAGTGCCGGGGTCTGCGGGGTGCCGGGCGCGAGCATCAGTCCGAGCAGGTTCTCGTGCTCGTCCGTACCGTCGTCGTGCCGGGCGATGAGCTCATCGATGAAGGTGTGCAGCTTGTGCTGTTCGGCCGCGAACAGGTCGCTGTTCTCGCCTCCCGGTGCCAGCATCTGGTGCAGTGCGACGGCGAAGCTCGCCGGAATGGCCGCAAGGCCCTCCCGCTGGTAGGAGTCGAACCTCGCCCCAAACCCGGCCAACCCGACGGTATCCATGGCGAGCTTGCCCAGATCCTCGGCCACGTCCACAAGATGCTCGCCGGCGCTCGCGTCCCACCGGGCAAGGAGTTGACGATTGATATCGAGCATGGCGGGGTGGTAGTTGCGTAGACCGCTGAAGCTGAAGCCGGGCAACAGAACATCGTGGGCCTTCTGCCAGTTCGGCTCGCCAGGGTAGGCGGTGAACAATCCGTCGCCCGCGAGCGGACGGAATCGGTCCAGCCGGTCGGTGATGCCCTTGATGAACCGGCCCTCGTCGCACAGTTCCTCGACCAGTGCCAGCGAGCAGGCATACAGCCGGCGCGAAACCCCGAAATCGGCATAGAAGAGCGGCCCGAGCTCCTCGACAAGCAGATCCGCGGGCAGCGCATAGGGGCGGCCCGGCACCGGGCCGGGGGGCAGCGGCCTTCCGTCCGCGCTGGGAATGTCCTCGATCTCCGGTGGGCGTGCGGGTGAGGTGTACTCGCCCGGCTCCACCACGCGAATATCGCTGCTCATGCGCTCGTCACCCTCCACTCCCGCCGGTGTAGTCATTCGTATACATCATGGCCATCCACGACTGTACACATGTGGCTACAACCCGCGCAATGCCGTGGTTGGGGTGGTTCGATTGTTCTGTGTCAGGCGGTCTCCGCATGCCGGAACCGGCAAAACGGGGCGCCTGCCTCTCGTTACGCGCTGGGTGCGCAGGTCGCGGAGGCGTCCGATGTCCGGCTGTCCGGGCAGCGATTTCCCAGTGCGGCGACCAGCCGCTGGACCACCGTCTCTGCCGCGCCGTCGGTGAGTTTGTCCTTGGCGTAGGTGGTGTGCGAGATGATGTCCCCGCCTTGCGGGTCGCAGAAGAAGTCACCCGGATTGCAGACGTCAATCACCTTGTGCAGCAGGTCTTCACGGATCGCAAGGTTGGCGTCCACGCCGGGTGGTCGAATGTTTTTGGGATCACCGAAGAGAACAATGGAGACGATGCGCTGCTCAAGCCCGGCGGGCAGGGGATTGGTGAAGGTGTAGGTACCCGGCGGCGTGTTACCCAGCAGCACGTCTACCACCGCAGCGCCCTGTGCATAGCCCCCGACGACGAATTTCATCTTCGGGCAGTCGGCAGCCGTCTTCTGGATGTGCTTGCTCAGATCGTCCGAGCCCTTGCCGGCCTGGATGAAATCGATACTTGCGGGATAGTCCACGCCGTAGGTGGAGATGGTCATCCCCTTGGCGCCCTGCAGCTGCTTCTTCACCGCATCGGTGAAGGACTTGCCGACGTCGCCGAGGCCCGCGGGCTCGTTGGTGCCGCGCGCGAAGGCCAGGTCAATGTCAGTGCAACTCGAGGCGTAGGCCGTCTGCGGGGATTGCAGCCCGTTCCCGCCGAGCAGGATCAAGAAGACGGTGGCGGCCGCTGCCGCGCGGCGCATCGCAGTTCGCACGGCTTTCAAAATACCGACCGGCTCGATGGCCTGCCCAGCGTGACGGCGGCCTCCTAGGAGGCCGGGACGGCCGGGGTTACGGCTGACTTGTTTCCGCTCACCACGCCGGAGGCGGCGATCAGGGCCAGGATCAGCCCTTCAGAGCTGTGGACCCAGTTGCCAACGGTATCGACGGCCATCACGCTGCACACGGTCATACCGCCCCCGATGCACACCGCCACCATTGCCCAGTAGACCAGTGCCACCACGGCCGCATAGCGGATGGCGCCAGTGCGGGTGCGGGCGCCAATCAGTAGGGCAATACCGGTGGCCAGGTGGAAGAAGGCGTGCCAGCCGTTGACGGCGACCGGGATGACGCCATACGCGTAGAACGACGCCCGGTACATCTCGTGCGTGGAGTGCAGCGGAAAGTCGTGATTGATCATCAGTCCAAGCGCCCAGTTGCTGACGAACCATGACCCCATGAGGAACGTGAAGAACTGAACGCGGCTTGCGCAGACGTCCTGGATGTAGCGAGAAAACGCAGCTCGAGACATGAGTCCTCCTCCATTGGAGATCGTGAGACAATTATCATCTCTTTGTTTCTGAAATATGGTCGGCATCCTGAGGGGCGACAAGGAGCGCGTAACGCAAGTGACTAAGGACACACTGCTCAATACGCTGGCCTCGGCGGATCCTGCTGCGCTGCGCCTACTCGACGATGTCGACGACCTCACTGAGCGGGTACTGGCCGCTGCCTTCGAACAGATCGCGGTGGTGGGCTGGCGCCGATCGACGGTTGACGACGTGGCCAAGCGTGCTGGGCTGAGCCGTGCGACGGTCTACCGGCGATTTCCGAACAAGAAGGCCCTCACCGAAGCGGTCGTATATGCGGAGCTGCGTAAATACATGAGCGGGGTGTCGGCACGTGTCGAGGGCCGAACGATGACGCTGGCCGATCGGATGGCTGAAAGCTCCTCTTACACGGTTGAATTCATCATCGATCACCCGCTTCTGCGGAGATTGTTGGAAACCGAGCCCGACTCGATATTGCCTGCGCTCACAGTGGAGGCCGGCCCGCTCATCGGGACGTTCCGTGAGTTTTGCGCGAGCCTCTGGAAGAACGAAATCTATGGTGACGCAGAGGTTTCTGAGCAGATGTTGGCTCACTTGCGTACGGTCGCCGAGCTGCATATACGCATAGCCCTGTCCTTGATTCTTACGAGGCAGACGGTGATAGGCCTGGAGACGCCGGAACAGGCGCGCCGGTTCGCGCTGGATTACCTGGCCCCGATGTTGGACACGGGCGGCGATTCTTCGATGTGAGGGCGATGCGACACGGCTCGATTAGTGATGTTGCTCTCACGGCGCTATGGTGCTGCCAAGCCGGTTCGAATATCGGGTCTGTGGCAAGCCGTTGCCCAGCTGTGGGGGCCGAAACAGGCATGGTTGCCCGTCCGGCGGTGTGGTCGGGGCGGACGTTGCAGGCAATCAGTCGTGACTGGCGGGCACATTAAGGCATTGCTCAGATAAGTTACCCTGTCCGTGGGCTCGGGGTTCCAACGCGAAAGACAAGGTGAAATGTCAAGAGAGTTGACCGACCTTGAGATGCTCAGCGAGTTGGAACCCGTTGCTGAAGCCAATCTCAACCGACATTTGTCGGTGGCTACGGAATGGCATCCGCACGACTATGTTCCCTGGGAGCGCGGCCGTAATTTTGCGCAAATGGGCGGCGACGACTGGGACCCGGAGCAGTCGCAGCTGAGCGAGGTTGCCAAGGCGGCGATGATCACCAACCTGCTCACCGAGGACAACCTGCCGTCCTATCACCGTCAAGCGGCTCAGTACTTCGGCCTCGATGGTGCGTGGGGAACCTGGGTGGGCCGTTGGACCGCCGAGGAGAACCGGCACGGCATCGTCATTCGCGACTACCTGGTTGTGACGCGAGGTGTAGATCCGGTGGCGTTGGAGCGAGCGCGCATGGAGCACATGACTGCCGGCTTCAACCCCACCGACGAGGAAGAGTCGGTACACAAAACCGACTTCCTGCTCTCGGTCGCGTACACCACCTTGCAGGAATTGGCGACCCGCGTCAGCCACCGCAACACCGGCAAGGTGTGCGACGACCCCGTCGCCGACCGGATGCTGCAACGCGTCGCTGCCGATGAGAACCTGCACATGATCTTCTATCGCAATATGTGCAGTGCTGCAATCGATCTCGTGCCAGATCAGGCGTTGGAGGCGATTGCCGCGGTGATCGAGAACTTCCGCATGCCCGGACAGGGCATGCCGAACTTCCGCCGTAACGGTGTGTTGATGGCCAAGCACGGCATTTACGATCCCCGTCAGCATCTCGAAGAGGTCGTCACGCCCAATCTACGGAAGTGGCAGATCTTCGATCGCAGTGATTTCAGTGCCAAGGGGGAACAGCGACGCGAGCAACTCGCCGCGTACGTGGAAGACCTTAAGCGCCAAGTCGTTAAGTTCGAAGAACAGCGCGACCGCATGCTGGCCCGTGAGGCGAAGAAAAGAGAAGCCCGCGCCGGATAGTGCGGACTTCCCTTCTCGGCCCGCCGATTACTTGGTGATCTCGATCTTCTGCGCCTCGGCGTTCGCGTAGGCGCCGACGACCTTCACGGTCAGGACGCCTGCGTCGTAGCTCGCCGAGATCGACTCGCCCGTCACGTGGGAGGGCAATGTGAAGATCCGCCGGAACTTGCCGTAGCGGACCTCGCGCAGTACGCGCCCTTCCGTCTGTTCGGCGCGTGCGTCACGGCGCTCACCGGATACCACCAACTTGCCGCGTTCCACCTCGACCGTGACGTCCTGCTCGACGTCGATGCCGGGCAGGTCCAGACGGACCAGAGCATCATCGCCGTCCTTGACCACCTCGGCGGACGGAACGAAACCGGGGGTGGGCCAGCTGGTGGCCGGGCCGAAGGACTGACGCGCCAGCGCGTCGAACTCGGCGAACGGGCTGCGGCGTGTCCAAACCAGATTGCTCATAGCGTGTCTCCTTCTATAGGGCCGGAATCTCAACCGGCCGTCACACGTACAAACTTGAGTGAGCCGCGCTGAAGTTCCGTTTTCTGTACGCCGACGGCGAACGCACGCGAGAGCTCATCGGCACTGCGCGCGAGCCCGCGATTCCCAGGTTCGTCACGTAGCCTCGCGCCGTGCCCGAGCAGACTGGCGAAACCCAGAAGTCTTCCGCGCGTGAGGTGTTGCGACAGGTCCTGGTCAGTGTCGGACCGTCGTTGGGCACCTACTACGCCCTGCGTGCCTGTGGCCAGCCCGAGATTCACGCGTTGATCGCTGCCACGGTGGTTTCCGGGATTCAGGTGTTGGTCAAGGTGATCAAGAACCGCAAGTTCGACGTCTTGTCTGGCTTCCTGATGTTCAACTTCGGGCTGAGTCTGGTCATCGCGCTCGTCACCTCTGATGCACGTATGGCCCAGGTATCCAACACGATTCCCGGGATTCTGCTCTCGCTGTTCTTCATCGGAAGTGCGCTGACCGGCAAGCCGCTCACCGAGCTGATGATCGCGAAGGCTCGGCCTGGACGAATCGAAGAGATTGCAGCCGAACATCATTGGACCCCGGAGAACTTCCGTTCGTATCACCGGATGCATGTCCACGTGAGTTTGTGGTGCGGTGTCATCAGTCTGGCGCTCTCCGCAATATCGATCGTCATCATCTACAGCTTCTCGGTTGATATCGCCCAGGCGGTCAACCAAATCTTCTCCCTGGTGACCACAATGGGGCTGATCATCGGCATCATTGTGGTTATCCGGCGCTACCTCCAGCGCATGACGTACGACTCGCCCGCGGCCTGACGACCGGATACAGTCGCGCGGTGTCCCTGTCCACCGAGCAGTCCGAGACCGAGAGCGGGATCTCGCCCCGTCAGCTCTTGATCGAGGGGCTGCTCAATGTCGGGCCCGCGCTATGCGCCTACTTCGGACTGCGTCTGGCCGGCTTCTCGGAGCTGCACGCGCTGATGGCCGCGACCGCGGTATCAGCCGCTCGGGCGTTGGTGAAGATGGCGTGGAAGCGGACCCTGGATCCGGTCTCACTGCTGGTGGTGCCCATCTTTGGAGTCAGTCTCATCATGGCGTGGCTCACCCGCGACCCACGCCTGTCGCAAGTCACCAACGAGGTGCCTGGCATGTTGCTGGCCACCTATTTTCTGGTGAGCGCGCTCATCGGTAAACCATTGACGGAGCTGCTGGTCACCAAACTGTGGCCCGGCGGCGTGGAGAAACTGGCCGAGGAACAGGGCTGGACCGATGAGGACCAACGCTCGTACCACCGGCTGCATGTGCTCGTCAGCTTCTGGTGCGGGATCTTCAGCCTGCTGTTCTGTGCCCTGATGGTGGTGATCATCTACAGCTTCTCCGTCGACGTGGTCCAGGCGGTGAACCCCGTGGTGTCGATGCTCACCACTGGGGGACTGATCGTGGGCGTTGTCGTCGCGATCCGGATGTACCTGCGCCGTAAGGAACGCGCCCTCTCTGGCCGGTAGCCCCGCTTTCTCAGGCTCTCTTAGATTGCGTCGGTACCGTCGCTGTGGTGAGTGGGTTGGGTAAGGGTGCAGGGAAATTCACACTCGGACACGCTTTGGTCAGTGCCGCGCTCGGCCTGGGAACGTACTACGGGATGCGTCTGCTGGGTGCCTCGGAGCTACACGCCCTGATGGCCGCGGCGGTGGTCTCGGCGGTGCGCGTTATCTACACGGCAGTACGAGACAAGCGCTTCGACATCGTCGCGGGATTCATCATGCTGATGCACGGCGCGACGCTTGCGGTCGCGCTGCTGACCAGTTCACCGCAGCTGGCCCAGCTCACCCACGTGGTCCCGGTGGTGCTGTTCGGCCTGTTCTATATCGGTAGCTGTCTGACGAAACGGCCTCTCACCGAAGTCATCATCGACCTGATCCGCCCGGGTTGGGTGGCACGTCATCACTGGGGCGATGCGGACTTGCGCGCCTATCACCGGATGCATGTGCGGCTCTGCGTGATTGTGGGCTCGCTGGAGTTGGTACAGGCTGCCGCGATGGCGGGAATCATCCTGCGGTACCCCGTGGACATCGCGCAGGTGGTCAACGGGCTACTGGCGACGGCGGGCAGTGCCGCGCGACTGGCGTTTGTGATCGCGGTGATCTGGGTGTTCCTGCGTCGCCGCGGTCATCACCAGGCGTCGCCGCCGCGCCAATCGCAGGTCAGCGAGCCGGAGGGGTCAACCCCGGAACTCATCGGCAGTACGTGCACGCCCTCATCCTCGGCGGGCACAATGCCGTCTGCTGTCATAGCGGGAGTGGATCCGAGCCAGGGGACCCAGCCGCGGGCCCGATAGAACGGTGCGACCTCGTCGTCGGCGCTCAACGCGCCCAGCTCGTAGGCGCCACGCAAGACCTGTTCGGCCGCGTCCATGATGGCGCACCCGAGCCCGTGGCCGCGCCAATCACTATCTACCGCAACGCCTTCCACGTACCCAGTGCGTAGTGCCCGCCCTTGATGGAGCAGTCGGCGCTGGATCACCGCGGCGTGGGCGATAAGTGTGCCGTGGTACCAGATCAGGGCATGCATACCGCCCAGGCAGTGTTCCCAGTCTTCCTCGGTGAACTCGCCCTCAAACGCTTCGACCAGTAATTCCCGTGCGGCGTAGCGTGTTTCGCTATCCAGGTCGGCGGTGTGGATGAGTCGCGCGGTGTGGGTCCGGATGACGGGAACGGTCGGCATCGTAGACACGGGTGCTCCTAGCTGAGGCGCGGTCTTGACCAGCGGAACCGAACGGTTTGTCCTGGCCGCACCTGGGCGGCCAGATCCACATCCTGATCGGTGATCACCCCGATGACCGGATAGCCTCCGGTCACCGGATGGTCAGGGCCCAGGATAACGGGCTGGCCGCCCGGTGGCACCTGGATTGCACCGCGGATCACGCCCTCGCTCGGCAGCTGCCTGGCGGGGTCGCGTAGTTCCAGGGGCTTACCGATGAGCCGGGTGCCCACCCGATCGCTGCGATCGGAGACGATCCAGCTTCCGTGTGTCAGCTCATCGGGATCGACGAACCAGTCGTCACGCGGACCGGGCACCACCTTGAGCTCGACGATGTCATCGGAAATGGTGGCCACCGGTGCTTGCTCGATCTCCGGGAAGGAAGGGGACCGTGGTCCGACGGGCAGCCTGTCCCCGGCCTGGAGCGGCTTGGGGCCTATGCCAGACAGGATGTCGAAGCTGCGCGAGCCCATCACCGGCGCCACGCTGACTCCACCGCGCACGGCGACGTAGCTGCGCAGGCCACTGAGCGGTGCGCCGAGTGACACCACATCGCCGTCTTGAACTTGGGTAATGCTGTTGGTGCCAAAGGGAATTCCATTGACGGACGGATCCGTGTCGGCACCGGTAACGGCCACCACCGCATCACCGCCGGAGATCCGAAATGACATGCCGCCCAGTGTCACCTCGATGGTCGCCAAGTGGTCGGGGTTGGCCACCAACCGGTTGGCCAGCGAATGTGATTTGCGATCGGCTGCCCCGGAGCGTCCGACACCCATGGCCGCCTTGCCGACGCGACCGAGGTCCTGGATGAGGGCGAGAGGGCCGGTGCGCATTACCTCGAGGGTGGGTCTCATGCGATCGTCCCTTGGGTGTGCACGTGGAACCGGACGCGGGTGCCGGGCGTGAGTAGCGCAGGCGGGTTGCGGTCGAGGTCCCAGATGACGGCGTCGGTGCTGCCGATCAGTTGCCAGCCGCCGGGAGATTCACGCGGGTAAATCCCGCTGAACTCGCCGGCGAGTGCGACGGCACCGGCAGGTACTTTGGTGCGCGGGTCGGCGCGACGGGGGATGGCCAGACGTGTGTCCCCGCCCACGAGGTACGCGAATCCTGGTGAGAATCCGCAGAATCCGACGGTCCACACCGTCCCGGTGTGTGCCGCGATGACACCATCGACACCGAGGCCCGTATGCTCGGCAACCTCTTCAAGATCGAGACCGTCGTACCGCACCGGGATGGTTACCGGCGGCGATTCGGTGCCCTCCGCCGCACCCGACGGTGCCGTGCGTTGTGTCAGCCGGTGGCGCACTATGGCCTGGTCGGCAGGGCTGTCGAGCTTGAGAAGTACGGTGCGGGACGCGGGAACGATATCGGTGACGCCGTCGATAGGGTCGGCATTCAGCGCCGACGTCCACGCCAGCACTTCCTGCACGGATGTGCACTCGAGCAACAACGCCCGATCCCCGTGATCCCGCACCTTCAAATCCGTTGCGGTACTCATATTTCGACGGTACTCCCGTGGCCACGCCTAGGGGTGCGTTTATCCGGCCTGTGTATAAGTCGGCTCGTGCTTCTTGATGTAGGCGATCACCCGATAAGTGATCGGCAGCATCACGATCTCCACCACGGACTTGAAGATCCAGCCCAGGGCCGTGTACGTCGCCAACTGACCGAAGGTGTGAATGCCGAGTGCGGTGGCCGCAATGGAACAGAACACCAGTGAATCGGCGAACTCACCGATGACCGTCGAACCCACCAGTCGCGCCCACAGGTGACGCTCCTTGGAGCGCTTCTTCATTCGCACCACCACGAGCGCGTTAAGTGTTTGTCCGACAAGGTATCCCGCGAGTCCTGCCACCATGAGTGTGGTGATGCTGGTGACGATGGTGGAAAAGGCCTCTTGGTTGGGATAGAAGTCGGCGGGCGGCAGGATCTTGGCCGTCCACAACACCATGCACGCCAGGAGCTCCATCGCGAACCCGAGCAAGATCACCCGGTTGGTGGCGCGATACCCGTAGACCTCACTGAGCACATCGCCGATCACATAGCTCAAGGGGAACAGCACAAACGCCCCGTCGGTGATCAGCGACCAATCGCCGACTACAGGGCCAAAGCCAATTGCCTTGGTGGCAGCCACGTTCGAGATAAGTACTACGCCGACAAAGACTGCTGACAGCAGTGGATAGTAGCTGCGGCCTACCTGGGCGAAGACCACATGATCCTGGGGGCTTGTCTCGACCTCGCTTGTCGCCATTCCGCGAAGTCTAGGGTGCGTGCTTGCAGTGGGGCGCGGGTGGATTTGTCGCACAGGGCGGAGGGCGGTTGGGCATGGTGGCGGCCGAGTAGATCAACAGTGTCACTGACGCGACATATACGACGAAGCCGATGGCGAAGGCGCGAAGCCATTGTCGGCGGGGGAGAGCCAACGGCAGGGTGCCTGCGGCCAGCAGTCCGAAGGGCACGGCGAGCACAATTCCCATGATCAGCCCGTAGCCGTGTGGGTCGGCGTACGGATTGGACGACAGCCGGGACGACAACACCATGTAGGCCGCCAGTCCGAAGATGCCAAGCGCGGTCGCGCCGACGAGGCCCCCAACCACGCGAACCACAACGTCAACCCAGTACGGCTGTGCGGGACGGGCGGCTGGGTAGCTCGTCACCCCAGTACTCGGGCCAGCTGGGGGACCAGGTTGTCCACCACGTACGTCAGACTCAGCGGCGAGCTGAAGTTGATGGCGCCGGCCAACTCCTTGCCGGCGAAGATGCTGCGGTTCAGCAGCGAGGAGCCCAGCTTGGTGATCACCGGGTCGGCCTGCAGTGCGGTGCTCTGCTCATCGGACTCGGTACCCCACAGCAGCACATCGGCCTGCCCGAGCACGCCGGCAAGCTGATCCGCCGGAAGATGTGCGAGCTGGTCGGCCTTGCCGTAGCTCTCCAACTCGGCGGGAATGACCAACCCGAGAGAGCTGAGGAATCCGGTGCGCGGTCCGGATCGGTATGCGATGGCCTGTCCGTCGAGTAGTTCGCCCTGGAGGTAGATGACCTTCTTGTCTTTGAAGCTGGGGTGTGCGGATGTGGCCGAAGCGAATCTGCTGTCGACGGCCTGCACCACGGCGTCCATCTCCGACGGCTTGAACACGGACTGCCCGATGGCCTTGGCCTGGTCCTTCCACGGCTCGAAGAACGCGTACCTGCCCGACTGCGCGATAGTCGGCGCGATACCAGACAACTTGTTATAGGTGTCCTGGTCCAGCCCGGCGTCGGTGGCCAGGATGAGGTCGGGTTTCAGGGATGCGATCTTGTCGACCATCAGCCCGTCGGTGAGGGTGAGCACCTCGGGTGTGGCGGTGCCGAGACGATCGGTGGCCCACGGCCACGTCGCGTAGGGGAAGCCGCCGTACCACTCGGTGACCGCGATAGGGACGATGCCCAGCGCCAGCAGATAGTCGTGTTCGGTGTACCCGGCGCTGACGATGCGTTTTGGCGGGGTCTTGACCTCGGTGGTACCGAACGCGTGCTTGATGACGGCGACGCCGTTGCGCTCAGAGGTGGGGGCAGAGTCCTTGGTGCAGGCGGCCAGCGCGGCGCCCGCGGCGAGCGTGGCACCGGCAGCGAGAAACCCGCGGCGGGTCAATATCGCGGACGGCACATATCGAGAGTAGCTGGCACAGGCAAGCAGGGGGTGGTGCGATTGGCGGCGAACTTCGTTAACCGGCCACCAACCGGCGTGCCGCCTCGGCGGCCGCAGCGCGGCGGTCCGCGAGCACCTCGTCACCGAGCGGTTCGCCGACAATCCGGTCGATACCGAATCCACTAGCCGCCATCGAGTAGGCGATATCGATCAGCATCATGAGCAGACAGGTGGGGTCCCAGGTCGGATCGATGAGCCCGGACCGCTGCCCCCGACGTACCTCGTCGAGTTTCGCGTGGAAGATGCGGCGCAGTACGTGGTTGTCGAACATCCCGTCGGGGGCTTCCAGCTCGATCCAGCGCTGCAACCGTGCGCCCTGGGGGTCGGCGACGATGTTGTCGAAGAGGCCCGCGACGTAGCCCGGCACGTCCTCGGCGCGCAGCGGCACCTTGTATGGCGCATCATTGATCCATTGCGCCACAACGGCTTCAAACAGCTGTTCCTTGCTCTCAAAGTAGCTGTACAGCCGTTCCTTACTTGCGTTCGCATTGGTGGCAATTCGGTTGAGTCGCGCACCGGCGAAGCCGTGCTCGGTGAATTCGGCCTTGGCCGCCGCCATGATCCGATCATGTGTGGCCTGCCCGGCCGCTCGCATGGCGCTCACCAGAGCAGCACCGGTTTGATCGCGGCTCCCGATCGCGCATCTGCGACGGCTCGATCGATATCGCGCGCCGGGTAGGTGCGGATCAGCGACTCGATCGGAAAGCGGCCCTGCGCGTGCATCCTCAACAGTTCCGGAATGAACTCCTGGGGATTGGCGTCGCCCTCGATGCATCCGCGGATCACCTTGCCTCCGAACATCAGATCGGTGAGATCGATTGTTCCGTGCGAGGCGCCCAGTCCGACCAGAACCAGTACGCCGCGCTGCCGCAGCAGGCCGAGCGCCGTAGCGATGACATCGGGGTTGGCGGTGGTGTCCAGGGCATGGGTGGCTCCGCGTGCGACGGTGGTCACGTCCTGGGCCGTGGGATCGACGGTATGAGTCGCGCCCAATTCGAAGGCTTTGTCTCGTCGTGAGGCGACCGGGTCCACGGCGAAGATCGTCTGCACGCCGACTGCCTTGGCGGCCATCACCGCTGCCAGTCCGACACCGCCCGCGCCGAACACCACGAGACGCGAATCTGGTTCGGGTGTAAGTACGTTGAGCACTGCGCCGGCACCGGTCTGCAGACCGCAGCCAAGGGGCGCGGCGGTAGTGAGGTCCGTGGAGGGGTCCACCACGACGGTGTTGTCGGCCGTTGCGAGTGCGTACTGGGCGAAGCTGGACTGTCCGAAGAACGAGCCGAACAGTCCGTTTCCGTTCTGCGACAGAGCCGTCGTGCCGTCGAGTCGGGTACCGGAGAGGTTGAGCCGGGCGGCGCGGGAGCAGTAGGCCCGCTCACCCGCATTGCACTGTCGGCACTCGCCGCAGCTGCGGTAGCTCAAGACCACCCGGTCTCCTGGCCGGATGCCGGTCACCTCGGTGCCCACCGCCTGCACGATCCCCGCGCCCTCATGGCCCAGCACCGCCGGGACCGGTACCTGTGATTTGAAGGTCAGGTCGGTGTGGCACAGGCCGGTGGCGTGAATCTTGACGAGCACCTCATCGGAGCGTGGCTCCTCGAGTTGGACCTCTTCGAGTGTGAATGAAGATTCTGCCGATCGGCTCAGTGCCGCGGTGACTTTCACTGATCGCGTTCGAGGATGAAGTAGAGGTAGTTGCCGCTGGCGCGCTGACGCTTGCCGTTCATGATGCCCATCAGCGTGTTCTCATCGACCCACTTGAAATGATCGAAGGTGGGCTGTCCGTCGTACACCATGGTGCCGGTGACCTCGCCGCGGAACTCGATATCCCACAGGGTTGCACCGCCCAGGCTCAAATCGTTGTTGGAGAACAACTTTCCGTCGTCGTCGTAGCAGACGATCGGCTCGACGTCGTTGATGGAGGTGAAGATCTTGCCGTACCAGCGGGCGGCGGCCAGCTGGCCGTTCATCTTGTGTCCGGTGTGGAACTCGTCGCCCTTCCAGCTGCCGAGCATGTCTTCGGGTCGGACGGTATCGAGCGCGGCCCAGATCTCGTCGAGGTCGGCGGGACTGACGTCCCGGTGGCCTCGAAGTTCGGCGAAGCGGGTTCGGGCCTTGTCGACATCCATTGTCTCTCCCAAGTCAGTTGGTTCGGGAAGGACGCTAACACCGAACCAAATGGTTCGGCAAGAGTGATCACACGATCAGCGAGAGGCCCAGTGCGATCATGGCGACGGCGATGAAGGCGTCGAGCGCGCGCCAGGTTCCGGGACGCTGGAACAGCCCGGCGAGATGGCGGGCGCCGAATCCGAGCCCGACGAACCAGACGACACTCGCGGTCAGGGCGCCCGCGCCGAACAGCCAGCGTGCATCCTGGTGCGCGTTGGCGAGCGACCCGAGCAGCACCACGGTGTCGAGATAGACATGCGGGTTCAAGAAGGTGATGGCCAGTGCGGTCATCAGAACCGCGCCGAGGCGAGCCGGATTGGATTCGGCGGGAACCAGAGTCCCGGGTCGCAATGCGCGGTGCGCGGCCAACAATCCGTAGCAGATCAGAAACGCGGCGCCGCCCACCTTGGCCACGGTGAGCAGACTCGGCGTAGCCGCGATCAGGCCACCGAGGCCACCGATGCCCGCGGTGATGAGTAGAAAGTCGCCGGTGATGCAGACGGCGACCACCGGCAGCACGTACTCACTGCGAATCCCTTGTCTGAGTACGAAGGCGTTCTGGGCACCGATGGCGGCAATGAGGGACATTCCGGTCAGAAAGCCGAGGAAGAGGACGGTCACAACATCGACGTTAGGCACGCGATGCGATGCAGTACAGCTAATGATTCTTACTCTGCATTAGAATTACTAATGTGAGTTTGGACTCGCAGCAGCTGGTCGCCTTCGCCGCCGTCATCGAAGAGGGCAGCTTTGATGCTGCTGCCCGGCGGCTTGTCATCACCCCCTCGGCGGTGAGTCAACGCGTCAAGGCCCTGGAGCAATCTGTGGGCCAGGTGCTGGTTCGCCGGGAGAAGCCCTGTGTGGCAACCGATGCGGGTGCATCGTTGATGCGGCTCGCAGCGCAGGTCGGCACGCTCGAGCGTGAGGCGTTGCGAGAGATGGGTGTCGATGGATCTCCGATCCGGGTCGCGATCGCGGTGAATGCCGACTCATTCGAAACCTGGATGGGGTCGGTGTTGGCGCAGATTCCCGACGGCGTGCTTATCGACATCCGCGTTGAGGATCAGGATCATTCCGCCGAGTTGTTGCGCGCAGGCGTGGTGATGGCAGCGGTGACCACAGAGCCGAAGCCCATCGCCGGATGCCGCTCCGAACCGCTTGGCTCCATGCGGTACTTCGGGATGGCGTCGCCGGGGTACGTTGCACGCTACCTCCCGGACGGTCTGCTCGACTCGGGGATCGAGGCCGTGCGGCGGGCGCCGATGATGCGGTGGGACAGGCGTGATGCACTCCAAGATCAGTTCTTGCGCAAGCTCTTTCGTCGGTACGTCGCTGTCCCGGAGCATTACGTGCCTACGACGAGTGGAAACACCGAGGCGCTGCGGGTCGGATTGGGCTGGGGAATGATGCTTGAGCAGTTGGATCGCAGCGGCCTTGTCGACCTGGCGCCGGGGCGGTATCTCGATGTGCCGTTGTATTGGCAACATTGGAAATTCGAATCCTCGACACTGCAGGCGATCACCTCGGCGGTACGCAAGGAGGCTTCCGTTCTGCGGCGCGAACGCTAGCGGCGCACGGTGCGGCTGAGCCGATGCGCGTGCCGCAGCAGGAGCTGTCCGAGAACTGGTTGGCGTTCGGTGTTGAACCGCGCCTCGATACCGGTCAATGTGAGCGCACCGATGGGGTTGTGGTTGGTGTCGAACACGGCGGCGGCCATGCCCCAGGACCCCTCGACCAACTGGCCGGGATTGAGGGACCAGCCGGTCTGTCGGGTGGCGGCGATCCGCTCCCAGACGGCGTCATTGCGAAACCCGTTGCCCCACTCGGACTGTAGGTCGGCTCTGTTCAAGTAGGCGTGGATCGCGTCGTCCGGAAGATAAGCGAGGACGACCATTCCGGACGAGACGATTCCGAGCGGGAATCGGGCGCCCTCGTACAGCACGTGCGAGCGGATCGGGAAATCGCCGTCCTCGCTGAGCAACACGACGGTGTGATCACCACGGCGCAGTGAGAAGAATGCACTCTCGCCGGTTTCCCGTGCCAGTGCTGCGACGTCTGCGGCCGCCTTCTCCGTGATGTTGTATCGGGGAGCCGAGGTGGCGCCGAGCACATAGATCTCCGGACCCAGGAACCACTGGCCGGAGCGTGCATCGCGTTCCACCAACCCTTCGGTGGCGAGCGATTCCAGCAGCCGGTGCGCGGTGGCTCGCGGGATGTCGGTGCGGCGGGCGAGTTCTGTGGTGCTGACGCCCGTTCCGGTGTCTGCCGAGACGGCGCGCAACAGGGCCGCCGTGCGGCGTACCACGCTGGGTGCCTCGGTCACCTGCTCACAATACGTGTCCACTGAATGGACGTTCAAGCATGAGTGTGTTCATCCGGTGAGAGCTTTCCGCGCCATCCTTGCCGTGCAGCTGGGTTTTCATCCAAGGTGTCGGTGCGCCTGGAGCGCCAACAAGTGGACGCCCTGTTGGGTTTGGAGGTGGTTGTGAGCGATAGACGTATCGTCGAGCAGCGCGGTCTGTGGTTCGAGGAATTCGAGTCCGATGTGCTGTACGTGCACCGACCCGGACGGACGATCACCGAGGCCGACAACGTTTTGTTCACCACGTTGACCATGAACACCCAGGCTTTGCATCTCGATGCGGCGTTCTCGGAGGCGCTCCCGCCGTTCAATCAGCGGCTGGTGAACTCGATGTTCACCCTCGCGACGTTGGTCGGGTTGTCGGTCGCGCAACTGACGCAGGGCACCATCGTCGGAAACCTGGGATTCTCCGATATCGCTTTTCCCAAACCGCTGTTCCACGGTGACACGCTGTATGCGGAGTCAGAGGTGATCGGCAAGCGCGAATCCACGAGCCGCCCGGGCGAGGGCATCGTGACCTTCGCGCATACCGGCAGAAATCAGCACGGCGACGTGGTGGCGACGGCATCGCGAAAGACCATGGTGCGTAAACGGCCCGGAGGGCAGCAGTCATGACACTCCTGGATGCCGGGCCGGGCTGGCTCTTCTGCCCGGCCGATCGCTGCGAACGCTTCGAAAAGGCCTCCGCAGCAGCAGATGTGGTGATTCTTGATCTTGAGGACGGGGTTGCCGCCGCCGACCGCCCCGCAGCCCGCGACGCCCTGATCAATACCCCACTGGATCCCGGTCGTACGGTGGTGCGCCTCAACCCGGCCAACACCGCCGATCATCGGCTGGACCTCGAGGCGCTCGCGCGGACCGAGTACAAAACCGTCATGCTGGCCAAGAGTGAACACGCGGATCAGGTCGCGGCGCTGGCGCCGTTGCGCGTGGTGGTCCTCGCCGAAACCCCACTGGGAGCCCTCAACGTCGCGGAGTTGGTGCGGCCCGAGAACGTTGTCGCGGCGATGTGGGGTGCCGAGGATCTCTTTGCCGCGACGTGGGGCACGAACAACCGTTGGCCAGACGGCAGCTACCGCGATGTGGCGCAGCATGTGCGCTCGCAAACTTTGTTGGCGGCAAAGGCATTCGGTCGGATGGCCCTGGACTCGGTGTACCTGGACATCAAGGGGCTTGATGGTCTGCGAGTGGAGGCAGATGACGCCGTGGCCGTCGGATTCGATGCCAAGGTGGCGATTCATCCCACGCAGGTAAGCGTCATTCGCTCGGCCTACCGGCCGGCCGCCGAGCGGGTGCGTTGGGCGGACGGCGTGCTCGAGTTGGCGGGCCGGGAACGCGGTGTCTTCCAGTTCGAGGGCGCCATGGTCGATGCGCCCGTACTCCGGCGAGCGGAGCGAATCATCCGACTGAGCACGGTGGCTGGCGGGAGGCACGGGTGAGAAGCGTTCGACGACAACGTGCGGAAACAGCGGGTGCAGGCTGGGATGAGTCGTTACATTCGTGTTCGGTCTATGTGGTGAAAGCGAGACGATGAAGTCCTATGACGCCGGGCCGTCGACGTCCCCGATCATCGAGGAGACGATCGGGGAGAACTTCGAGCGCATCGCCGGTACGTATCCCGACGCCGATGCCCTAGTCGATGTCGCGAGTGGACGCAGATGGACATACCGGGAGCTCGACGCCGACATCAATCGCATTGCGCGCGGCCTTATGTCACGTGGAATCGCCGCTGGGGACCGGGTGGGTATCTGGGCGCCGAACTGTCCCGAATGGGTCCTGGTGCAGTACGCGACGGCAAAGATCGGCGCGATACTGGTCAATATCAATCCGGCCTACCGAACCCATGAGCTGGCCTATGCGCTCAATCAGTCGGGGGTTCGCACGCTGATCTGTGCTACGGCGTTCAAGTCCTCCGATTACGTCACGATGGTGGACCAGGTTCGCCCCGAGGTGCCGTTGCTGGTGGACGTGTTGTTCATCGGAACCTCCGACTGGGCGGATCTGATTGCGGGAGCAGGGCGGGTCTCCGAAGAGGCGTTGCGCATCCGGATGTCGCAGCTGTCCAACACCGATCCCATCAACATCCAGTACACCTCGGGGACAACGGGTTATCCGAAGGGCGCGACGCTGTCGCACCGAAACGTGGTCAACAACGGATACTTCGTGGCCGAGTCGATTCATCTGAAAGCCGGCGATCGGCTGTGCGTCCCGGTGCCCTTCTATCACTGCTTTGGAATGGTCATGGGCAATCTCGGATGTACGACGCACGGCGCCACCATCGTGGTCCCGTCGCCGGGATTCGATGCGGCGCGCACGCTCGATGCCATCGAACGTGAGCGCTGTATCGGGGTGTACGGAGTGCCCACCATGTTCATCGCGATGCTCGCGGACCCTGATTTCGCGCAGCGTGACCTGTCCTCACTGCGGGCGGGCATCATGGCGGGTTCGGTGTGTCCTGCGGAAGTGATGAAGCGGTGTATCGATGAAATGCACATGGTGGGTGTCGCTATCGCGTACGGCATGACGGAAACCTCGCCGGTCTCCTGTCAGACGCTCTTCGATGACGATCTGGATCGTCGCACCACGACTGTCGGCCGTGCGCACCCGCACGTCGAGATCAAGGTTGTGGACCCCGGGACCGGAGAAACGGTAGAGCGCGGACACTCCGGTGAGCTGTGCACGCGCGGCTATTCGGTGATGCTCGGTTACTGGAACAACGAGGAGTACACCGGTGAGGTGATTGACGCCGACGGATGGATGCATAGCGGGGACCTGGCCGTGATGCGAGACGATGGCTACTGCACCATTATTGGGCGAATCAAGGACATGGTGATTCGTGGCGGCGAAAACATCTATCCGCGCGAGATCGAGGAGTTTCTGCTCACCCATCCCGACATCGAGGACGTCCAGGTCGTTGGGGTGCCGGACGAGAAGTACGGCGAAGAATTGTGCGCGTGGGTTCGGATGAGGACAGCCCGCACGATCTTGGACGTCGCCGCTGTACGTGCCTTCGTCACGGGGCGCCTTGCCCACTACAAGATTCCGCGCTACGTGCACGTGGTGGAGAGCTTCCCCATGACCGTGACCGGGAAGGTGCGCAAGGTCGATTTGCGGGCGCAGGCGATCGAAATTCTGGGGTTACGCGAGCCGGACCGAGCACATGGGGGGTAACGCGTACGAGCGGTTCGTCGAGCACGTCTCGCGACGGTATGGGCTGTCACTGAACGACTACGACGATGTGTGGCGCTGGTCCGTTGATTCTGTACCGCAATTTTGGCGCGCATTGTGGGAGTTCTTCGATGTTCCGGGACGCGGGCTGCGTGATGGTGATGACGGCGTGCTCGCCGGTTCGGTGATGCCGGGGGCGCAATGGTTTCCGGGCACGGAGCTCAACTATGTGAGCCCGATGCTGCGCCATGCACATCTCGATGGGGCGGCCATCGTGGGTGTGGATGAAGCGGGCGAGCGCATCGAGGTCAGCTGGCGTGAATTGCCCGGCAGGATCGGTGCGGTGGCCGCAGCGCTGCGTCGGCTGGGGGTCGGCCGCGGTGATTGCGTGGCCGCGTATCTGCCGGATGTGCCCGATGCGATGGTCGCCTTCCTGGCCACTGCGGCGGTCGGTGCGGTGTGGGCGGGATGTGGCCAGGACTATGCCCCCGAGGGGGCGGCCGCGCGGTTGGGTCAGCTCAATCCAAAGGTGCTCATCTCCGGTCCCGGATACCAGTACAACGGCCGCTGGGTGGATAAGGCGGCCGACACCGCCGAACTACACCGTCTGTTACCCGGCACTCCCGCGCTGATGGTCGAATTACCCACGGACAGTGAGGACCCCGTGGTCGACATGGTGCCGTTCGATCATCCGATCTGGGTCTTGTTCAGCTCGGGCACCACCGGTAAGCCCAAGGGGATTGTGCACGGCCACGGCGGCATGCTCCTGGAGCATCTCAAAGGGGTGGGGCTGCACTGCGATCTAGGCCCGGGCGACGTGTTCTTCTGGCAGACCGCGTTGTCGTGGATGATGTGGAACTTCCGGTTGAGTGCGCTGCTGGTCGGCGCCACGGTGGTCTGTTACAGCGGACATCCGCTGTATCCCAACGCGGATCGGCTGTGGGAGCTGCTGGGTTCCGAAGCGGTGAGCTATTTCGGGACCAGTCCCGGACACCTGCAGGCAACCAAGAAGGCGAAACTGGAGCCGGCTGCCGAGTATGACCTGAGTGCACTGAAGACGTTGGGAAGCAGCGGATCTCCTCTCTCGCCGGACCTGTTCGATTGGGTGCGTTCGCATGTCGGAGTCACGGTGTCGTCTCTGTCGGGAGGCACCGACGTGTGCACCGCCTTCGCCGGCGGTACGCCGGGAGTGCCCGCGTATCCCGGCGAGTTGCCCGCCCGCTATCTGGGGGTGGACCTGCGCAGTTGGTCACCCGATCGCAGGTCTCTCGTCGGGGAGGTGGGCGAGATGGTGATCTTGCAACCCATGCCGTGCATGCCCATCCGATTCTGGGATGACGACGATGGATCACGCTATCGGGCTGCCTATTTCGAGCATGAATGGGCCGATGGTCGCCACCCCGGAGTCTGGCGCCATGGCGACTGGGTCACGGTCACCGAGCACGGATCGCTTGTCATCCACGGGCGCAGCGACGCCACCTTGAACCGGAACGGAATCCGGATGGGCTCGGCGGACATCTACGAGGTCGTGGAGTCCATGGACGAGATCGCCGAGGCATTCGTCCTCGGCGTCGACGGACCCGGCGGCGCGTACTGGATGCCGCTGTTCGTCACCATGGCGCCGGGGCACACCTTCGATACCGACCTGGGCGCGCGGATCGCACGGCAGATTCGCGCCCGCTTGTCGCCGCGGCATGTCCCCGACGAGGTGATCGAGGCGCCGGGAATTCCTCACACCCGAACCGGCAAGAAGCTCGAGGTCCCCATCTGTGGGGTACTCGCCGGACGTATTGATGTGTCATTGGATCCGCGCTCCATCGACAATCCGGATCTTGTTGATTGGTACGGCGAGCAGGGCCGCGGTCACCGCTGGTAGCGGCGCTAGAGCTTTTTCTAGCGGTCGAAGGCGACGGTTAATGTGTCCGACTGCGGCAGTGATTGGCACGCCAGCCGTACGCCGTGGCGGATCTCGTGGTCATCGAGGATGTCGTTGACCTGCATTGTCACTTCCCCCTCGCGAAGGGTGTAGGAGCAACCGCCGCAGTTCCCCTCTCGACAGACGTAGGGCGCATCGATTCCGAGGCCCAGGAGCACGTCCAGAAGGATCTGTGTTTTCGGCCAGCAGATCTGGTGGGTGTCGCCATCGATCTCCACGGTGGCGCTCACCGCATCGGGATCGGCCGGTGCGGTCGCGACAACTGGTGCCGCGGCGAAGGCGTCGGTGCTCAGCGACACGAAGATCTCGCGATGGATGTTCTCACGGGCCAGTCCGGTATCGCCCAGCGCGGCTGCCGCCGCATCCATGAAAGGGGCTGGGCCACAGAGATACGCGGCGGTGCCGGGGACTGGCGCGGGGAGCAGCGCGCGCAGGCCGTCCGGGGTCGGCAGACCGGCCTCCGCCTCGATCCAGTGCACGATCGTCAGGCGGCTCCCGTACTTCGATTGCAGTGCCGCCAGCTCGGCGTCGAAGATCACCGAGTCGCGGTCTCGGTTGGCGTAGACGAGGACGGCATTCTGTGCGGAGGTGGAGAGCACCGTACGGATCATGGACATGATAGGCGTGATGCCGCTGCCGGCCGCGATGAATATGGGAACTGCCGCGGTATCGCGAAGGGTGAATGTTCCTGCAGGGCGAAGTGATTCAAGGACCATCCCGGCGTGAGCGTTATCGCACAGCCAGTTCGATGCCTGGCCGCCGGTTGTGCGTTTGACGGTGACCTTCAGATGTTCGTCGAGGTCTGGCGCACTGGAAAGCGAGTAGCACCGGGAGATGGCTGCGGCGTCGCTACCGGCCGGCACGCGCAGGGTCAGGAACTGTCCGGGTCTATAGGTGAATTCCGTTTCGGCGTCCTGCGGTGCGGCGAACACGATGGAGACTGCGTCGGGAGTCTCGGTGATGACTTCAAGCACATTCAACGCATAGGCGCTGGGGGTTGTCGCTGCGTGCGTCGTCATGCGAGTTCCTTCCGGTGTGGTGAACAACTCATTGTCACCATGGACTGTGCCTTTGACAAATGGCACAGTTGCTGCTGTTCTATTCTGTCATGGGGTTACTTGATGTCTTCAGACGCCCGCCGATCTCTGTCAGCGCACGAGCAGTGGTCACCGGCGCAGGCAGCGGCATTGGGCGTGCATTCGCCCTCGAGCTGGCTCGTCGCGGCGGGCATGTGATCTGCGCGGACATCGACGGCGAGCGGGTCGCAGAGACCGTGGCCCAGATCGACCGGTTGTCATCGGGCTGCGCGCATGCTGTGACCTGCGATGTGTCGTCACGCGACGATGTAGAAAAGCTGGTCTTCGAGGCGCAGGAGGTCTTCTCCGGGCCACCCACGCTGGTGATCAACAATGCGGGCATCGGAATCGGGGGTAAGCCCGTCGGCGAAGTCGGGCTGGGCGACTGGAACTGGGCTCTGGGCATCAATCTGTGGGGCGTCATCTATGGGTGTGAGCTGTTCACGCCGTTACTCCGCAGCGCCGGGCGCGGCGGAATCATCAATGTCGCGTCCGCTGCAGGATTTGCTGCAGCGCCGGTGATGGGACCGTACAACGTGTCCAAGGCCGGGGTCATGTCGCTGTCGGAGACCCTCGCTGCCGAGCTGAGCGGCACGGGCATCAACGTGACGGTGCTGTGCCCGACTGTCGTCAAAACGAACATTTTCAAGGATGGTCGCCTCACCGGGGTGCAGGTCGGCACATCGGGTCTCGTGGACCGTCTCATCGAGCTCACGGGCTTCTCCCCGGAGCGCGTCGCTATAGACACGCTCGATGCACACGATCGTGGCCGTCTGTATGTGGTCCCGCAAATCGACGCCAAGGTCATCTGGCATTTCAAACGGCACTTCCCCGTACTGCACACGCGCGTTGCGGGCTTGCTTGGCCGCCTTCTTCCCACTCACTGAACTTCGCATTTACCTGACTGAAAGGAAAAATCCTCCATGGCAATGGATCTCGACAACATGCTGCAGATGATCAAAGACAAGCAGTGGTCCCTGGCCGATATCGACTGGGAAGCACCCGGTGCGGAGCTGATCGAGCCCGACCTGTGGGCCAAGCTCAAGCCGTTCATCGCGGATCTGATGTGGATCGAGAACGTCGGCGCACGCGGATTCGCGGCGCTGGCCAAGAAGGCGCCGAATCCCACTCTCAAGAGCATTTACGAGCACTTCCATGCCGAAGAGCAGAAGCACGCCAACGCCGAACTTGCGCTCATGCGCCGGTGGGGCATGCTCGAGAACGACGAGATCCCCTCCCCGAGTATCAATGTGCAGTTGGTGATCAACTGGCTCGACAAGTACTCCGACGGTATGTCGCTGTCGTTCCTGGGGACGGTCATCCCCATGCTTGAGGTCGCCCTGGATGGCGCACTTATCAAGTTCATCACCGACGAGGTCAAGGATCCGATCGCGCAGGAGGCGTTCAAGCGGATCAACTCCGACGAATCGCGACATCTTGCAGTGGATTTCGAGGTCATGGACATCCTCGGCCATGCCAAGATGCGCAAGATGCTCATCGAGTTTGTCGGCGGCTGGCTCAAGCCCAGCCTGCTGATCGGCGTGCTGAGCTATGTTCCGCTGCTCAACAAGATGCGCGACAACATCGTGGCGATGGGTGTCGACGAGGAGCGTCTCTACGGGGCGATGAAACGGTACAAGAGCGTGGGCGAGCGTAACGAGAATGTCCGGCGGCTGCCGAACTACCGCGTCATCTCCTGGCATGCGATGAAGGTGATCAATCGCAAGTCGAAGTACCACATCACCGCTGACTTGCTCGTGAAGTTGACGGGCAGAATTCCCTTGCGGTTGGTGGAGAACAAGCCCACCTGGTCCCAGGAACTCACCTACGAACCCGTCGCCTGAAAGCAGCCAGCATGAACATCTCCGTAGCCATCATCGGTGCCGGCTTTGCCGGCATCGGTGCAGCGATCCGCCTGAAAGACAAGGGAATCACCGACTTCGCGATCTTCGAACGCGGAGACACGGTGGGTGGCACCTGGCGTGATAACACCTACCCCGGGGCGGCGTGCGACATTCCTTCGAGGCTGTACTCCTACAGTTTCGCTCCAAACGCCGAGTGGTCGCACACGTACTCCGGTAGCGGCGAAATCCTGGGCTATATCGACCAGATGGTCGAATCGTCGGCCCTCGGGCCGTACATCCGCTTCGGGCACAACGTCGTCGGCCTCACATATGACGAGGTCGCCGGGGAGTGGACTGTCGAGTTCGAGGGCCAGGAATCGGTGCGGGCACGCACCGTCATCATGGCGTCCGGCCCACTCGCGAATGTGAGCTTTCCGGCCATTCCGGGCCTGGAGAGCTACGAGGGCCACAAGATCCACAGTGCGCGATGGGATCACGATTACGACTTCACCGGCAAGCGGGTGGCAGTCGTGGGCACGGGAGCCAGCGCCGTCCAGATCATCCCGGAACTGGTGAAGTCAGCCGAGATGGTGAAGGTTTTCCAGCGAACACCCGGATGGGTTTTGCCTCGAGTCAACCGCGCCACCGGTGGTCGGCTCAAACAGCTGTATCGCAACTGGCCGCTCAGTCAGCGGCTGGCGCGTGCGGCCTGGTTCTGGGGGCATGAGTCGGTGGCCATGGGTGTCGTGTGGGATACGCCGTTCACCCGTGTAGTCGAGGCGGTCAGCTCCGCGCACCGCCGCATGCAGGTCAAGGACCCGTGGTTGCGCCGGCAGCTGACGCCCGACTTCTCGGCCGGTTGCAAGCGTCTGCTGATGACCAGTGACTACTACCCTGCCTTGCAGGCAGAGAACTGCAAGCTGGTCACCTGGCCCATCGCCCGGCTGGCCCCGAAGGGTATTCGCACGGTTGAGGGTATTGAGCACCAGTTCGACTGCATCGTCTTCGCAACCGGTTTCGACGTGTGTAAGGCCGGTACGCCCTTCCCGGTGACCGGGATCGACGGACGGGACCTGGCCACCGAGTGGTCGGGAGGGGCGTATGCCTTCCGCAGCGTGGCGGTATCGGGCTACCCCAATCTGTTCCTGACCTTCGGGCCCAATTCGGGACCGGGGCACAGCTCGGCGTTGGTGTACATGGAGGCGCAGATCAACTACATCACCGACGCGATCGCGGCGGTGGTCAACAACGGCTGGAAATCGGTGGAGCCCCGCCCCGAGATTCAGGAGAGCTACAACCAGGACATTCAGCGTCGCCTGCAATCCACCACATGGAACTCGGGCTGCCAGAGCTGGTATCTGACGGATGACGGTTTCAACGCGACGATGTTCCCCGGATTCGCCACGCAGTATGTCAACCAACTCAAGAGATTCGACCTGCAGGACTATAAGATCACTGTCTCGAACGCCAGTGACGAACTGATACTGACAGGGCCAGCTTCGAAACCATGACCGAGTACCGGATCGACGACCTCGCGCGGGCATCGGGGACGACGACCCGGAACATCCGTGGTTATCAAGAACGGGGGCTCCTGCCCCGGCCGCTGCGCCGGGGCAGGACAGCCATCTACAACGATTGGCATCTGCGCCAGTTGAGGGCGATTAATCGCCTGCTCGGTGAGGGTTTCACTCTCAAACACATCACGAAGTTCCTCAGTGGGCTGCAGCGTGGCGCCCAGCTCGCCGATGTGCTTGACCTGTCGGATCTCGAGGGCCTGCTCGAGAAGCGGTTCTCCAACGCTGCCCAGGGAAATTTCTCGTTGGGTGAGCTCGAAGAGACGCTCGGCCCGATCGATTCGGCGGTCCTTGCGCGCCTGATCGAGGCCGGGCTGATCCAGCCTGTTGACGGTTCGGATTCGTATCTCGTCACCGATCTTGACACCATTGACAACTTTGCGGCATTGATCTCCCTCGGAATGAGAGTGACCGACTTAGCCGACATTCACGTGAGGACCAACGAGAAGCTCGACGATGCCGCACGGGTGCTCATCGGTGCCGCGCGCGATGAGGTGGCACGTCAACGTGGGCCCGGTTGGGTCCCCTCTACCGACGACGAACTCGCCTGGGCAACAGAACTTATCGGGACGATGCGCCGTGCGGCGACCCATACCTCGCACGCCGCCATGAACCGTGCGCTCGATGATGCGCTGCGCGCCGAGATGGACCTGTACCGGGAGCAGGCGCAGCTGCCCGCTGACCCTTCGTGAGTTGCCGGAAGTCTTGCGCTACACGTAGAAGAAACCGAGCAGGATCGTCAGGACGGATGCGACGTATCCGCCGAAGAGGAACTGCAGCACCAAGGGAGCTTCGCGCAGCTCCATGAAGTAGTTCCCGACCAGCCAGATCTTGACGAAAGTGATGGCGACGATCACCGATGAGATGTTGTGGCCGTGACCTTTTTCGGCGTCGAGCAGTAGCGATATGCACGTTGCGGCAACAAGAACGAGGAATACCAGTATCGCTTTGCGACTGTATGTGAGATTCATGTTCCTAAGCCAGATAGAGAAGTGAGAAGAGCCCGATCCACAAGAGGTCGATGAGATGCCAGAAACAGGAGCCTCCCTCTAGCAGTCGGATGTCCAAACTGGCTGCGGCGCCGCGTGATGCATATGCCATTGCCCCGAGTATGGTTGTGGCGACAATGGTGTGAACCAGATGGATTCCCGTGAAGACGAAGTAGACCATGAAGAAGTGGCTAGTCATGGGACTCAAGCCTTGGCTTGTAACCTCGTGGTATTCAATTAATTTCACGCCGATGAAGCAGACGCCGCTGCCTGCGGCCGCTAGGTAAAAGCGGGCCGCATGTGCTGATCCGTTTCGCGCCTTCTCCAAGCCGAGCACCACGAGTAGTGAGCCACTCAGCAGCAGAAAGGTATTGAGTGCTCCGAGACCAAGGTTCAACAGTGATTGTCCGGAGCTGAACGTCTCTGCTTCGGATGATCGATAGTTTGCGATGACGGCAAAGAATGCCGCGAAGACGATCATGTCGCCGAACAGAAACACCCAGAGTCCGGGCTCTCCGGGGACATGCGGATCTCGCCGGTCGGTCGGGGTTCGCGTGCCGGTTGTCGGATTTCCCGTCATGAGACCGTTGGCTTGAGCTGCTCTCGGCAGGTGGAAACCCCTGTCTGGGCGCGGTAGTCGGACAGAAGTGCCTGCGCGAGCGCAACGAACATCCCTGCCTGGAAGATTGCGGTGGCAACCACCGGGATGTATAGGCCGACAAGGCCGTCGTAGGCAAATGGCCCGTCCTTGAAGAAGATGATCAGCGCTGATCCGGCGAACAGAAGTCCGCACCAGAGGAGGAGATAGGCCGACCAACGTGGCAACGGCTCGCTGCCGGTTTCTGCGCGCAGGATCGCTATCGCCAAGAGCGTGAACAGGACGGTGAACACGGCCCAGGTGAAGAGGAAAATGAACCACCCCAGGTCGTTGAGTGTCTGAGTGATCTGCGGTTCGAGTTGCTCGGGGCGGAATGCGGCCACCGACCACGCGATGAACGGAAGAATCAGTAAAAAGAGCGCGATCGGCATGAGTACCAACGATGCGTAGGTGAACACCGGTGTGCCTCTTTCCGTTCGGCGTAGCCGGGCGAGTACCACCCCCAGTGGCAGCGCAAAGAGCGGCAGGAAGAACAGGGCCACGACGCACCCCAGGCGTATGCGATTCTTGTTCTCCACATAGAACGCCGCCAGCTGGTCAGCGCTCCAGGCCGGGCTTGGTGCGGGTAATGCAAAGCGCGCCAGGAGAATCCATCCGATGACGAATGCCAGTGTGAATCCACCGATTCCGATGGCGGTGAATACGGCCTGTGTGCGGACGTTTGATGACATGTGGGCAGACTCCTCGATACGTGAGCAGAAGATCCAGGGCGGTGGGGGACGGCGATTGCCCGGGATCGGGGATCTCCGGGGTGAGGTCTTGCTGTGCTCAGGCTCTGGATCGACGAGAAGCGATCACGGATACCCGCACCGCTCCGAAGTTGAACTCAAGGTCGGATGACACCAAGCGTGTTGTGTAAAGCCAACTTTGGAACCGATGGCGAGGCCGATGGGGAGCGGATGCACGGCTCATGCGCACCTCCTTGTGCGTCTGTTGGTGCATGCGGGTCGCCAAACCGAACGTATTTACGCTATATGGACAATCGTAAATTGAACAGTCGGTAATATCGGGTATCACACCCTTGCTCACCATGTGACGCCAGTCACATGGCGAGCAGACTTCTCGTGTCAGAGCGCCCGGGAGTGTGCATCCGGAGCGGGTATTGCGCGCCAAGGCGATCGGGATTAGTATACCGATCAGTCTACTTAAATGGTGAAGTGTAAATACGTTGTACGGCAACGTATTGCGGATATGACTCAATGAGGAGAATTTCATGCCTGCACAAGTGGCCAAACGCCCGAGCCTTCTGAAGCTTTTCATCCTGGGGCGCAGTACCGTTGCTTCCGGAAGCCTCTTTGCCCCGTACCTGTTTGCGCGGCTTTTCCGCATGCAGATCGCGGGGACGCCGGCCGTGTTCGCGATGCGGATGTTCGGAATCCGCAACGCGGTACTGGCGCTCGGCCTGGCGCGCCTGGATGCGTTCACCGTGCCCAAGACATTCCTTGGCCTCAATGTGGTGGTTGACGCTGTCGACGCGGTGGCGATTGCCGCGGCCGGGCGTCGGGGCGAAATCAGTAAGTTGACTTCGACTCTCGGCACCACGGTGGCGTTATCGGCTGTGGTGTTGGGTGCCGCCTCGTTGGCTGCGCAACCGGCGCAGCAGGGCTAGCCCCACGGCGAGTAGTCGGCGATCAGCTCCTCCTGCACGGGCCGCTGCGCCTCCGGCACGTGCACCAGGTTGACTCGCACCCGATACCAGATCGAGCTGGGGCCGCGCATTCCGTCAATCAGAATGTCTTGCGGTTCAAGTAATTTAGCTACTTCTGGATATTTGTCCCGCCACACGCCGAACGCGGCCTCAGCCTCCGGCTTGGTCTTGGTTCGCGCAACCTCGACCAGCGGCATGATCGACTGACGCCGACCGTCGCGGGAAGCGCCTTTCGGGGCCTTTTCGGCAGGGCCCAGTTCGGCGGCCAACTCCAGTAGCTGATCCAACGCCCCGGTGCCGGCTTGCCTTTCCACGTCCATGTCCCGCCACGGATCGCCGATCTCGGTGAATCGTTCACGCACGGTGTGCAGGGTGAACTCCGAAGGGCGGCAACGCGCGACCTCGTCCCAGCGCAGCGGCGTCGACACCCGGGCATCGGGGGTCGCACGCACTGAGTACGCCGAGGCCACCGTGCGGTCCTTGGCGTTCTGGTTGAAGTCGACGAACACCCCGTGGCGTTCCTCCTTCCACCACCGGCTGGTCGCCAGCTCCGGGGCGCGGCGCTCCACCTCGCGGGCCACCGTCTCGGCGGCCAGGCGCAGCTCCCGGAACGCCCATCGCGGCGCGATGGGCGCGTAGATATGAAAGCCGCGCGAGCCAGACGTCTTCGGCCATGCCGTCAGCCCGTGGTCTTCAAGAACCTCGCGCACGACGAACGCGACATCGAGGATCTGGCTCCACGGCACCCCCGGGACAGGGTCCAGATCAATGCGCAGCTCGTCGGGATGATCCAGGTCGTCCGCACGCACCGGGTGTGGATTGAGATCGACGCATCCCAGATTGAGCACCCACGCCAACGACGCCGCATCGGTGACAACAGCCTCTCGGGCGGAGGTACCGCGCGCGTAGTGCAGCTCCGCGGAGGCGATCCAGTCCGGCCGCTTCTCGGGCACCCGTTTCTGGAACACCGCCTCCTGCGCGATGCCCTTGACGAACCGCTTCAGAATCATCGGCCGGTCGCGCACTCCGCGTAGCGCCCCCTCGGCGACATCCAGGTAGTAGTGCACCAGGTCGCCCTTGGTGATGCCCGCTGTGTCCTCACCCGGTGGAAAGACCATCTTGTCGGGGTGCGTGATGGTGACCTCGCGCCCCGCGACCTGCAGCACGACGTCTGCCATGGCGTCATCGTAGGGCTGCGCACTGACTTTCCCGGGCGTAGTTGGTGACGTGCCCCCGACCGACCGGTTGGCTGTGCCGCTGAGAGGGAGGTCACATAGGCTGTCGATCATGTCGATCATCGCCGAACGGCCGCTCTTCTCGAAACTTCAGACTCTTGCGAAGCGCGGTGGCGCTGAGCTGCATTATCTCCGCAAGGTCATCGAGGCGGGCATGCTCAAACTCGATCCGCCCAACGTGCTCGCGGCGATCGTCCGCGACTTCTACCGGTTCGGGGAGATCGGTGCGGTACCGGGCTTCGGAGCGCACCGCAGCCCGGCTCGAACCGCCATCATCGACGACGAGGGCTCGATCACGTACGCCGAGCTCAACGACGCCGTCAACGCCCTGGCCCACGGCCTGAACCGCCTGGGTATCAAGGGCGGCGACGGAGTGGCGATCCTGGCGCGCAACCACCGCTGGTTCATCATCGCCAACTACGCCGCACACCGCGCCGGTGCCCGGGTGATCCTGCTCAACACCGATTTCTCTGGGCCGCAGACAAAGGAGGTCGCCGAGCGTGAAGGCGCCCGTGTCCTGATCTACGACGCGGAGTATGCCGAGTTCCTGGACGGATACAGTCCCGAGCTGGGCCGGATCATGGCATTGCCGACCAACCCGGAGAACCCGGATCAACCCGCCTCCGACGACGAGACCATCGCCTCGGTGATCAAGCGCAACAGCACCTCTGCTGCGCCGCGCCCCTCGAAGTACTCCTCGCTGGTGATCCTGACCAGTGGCACCACCGGCACGCCCAAGGGTGCGCCGCGCAAGCTGGCGCTGACCCTGGCGCCGGTCGGCGGCATGTTCTCGCATGTGCCGTTCCGCTCCGGCGAGGTGACATCGGTGCCCGCCCCGATGTTCCACGCCTTGGGATACCTGCATCAGAGCCTGGCGCTCACCCTGGGCTGCACTCTGATCCTGCATCGCAAGTTCAAGCCGGAGAACGTGCTCTCCGATATCGAGAAGTACCGGGTGACCGCCGTCGTGGTCGTTCCGGTGATGCTCAACCGCATCCTGAACGCCATCGATGAGGCCGCGAGCAAGCCCGACTTGTCTTCGCTGCGTATCGTTTTCGTGTCGGGATCGCAGTTGGGCGGCGAGCTGGCCTCCCGCGCGCTGGACACGCTGGGGCCGGTGATCTACAACCTCTACGGCTCCACCGAGGTCGCCTTCGCCACCATCGCGCGGCCCCAGGATCTGGCCATCAACCCGTCCACGGTGGGCCCCGTTGTCAAGGGCGCCACCGTGAAAATCCTTGACGACGAAGGAAAGCCGGTCTCGCAGGGCATCGTCGGACGGATCTTCGTGAGCAATGCGATCCCGTTCGATGGCTACACCGGCGGTGGGCACAAGCAGATCATCGACGGACTGATGTCCAGTGGTGACGTCGGCTACTTCGACGAGCACGGGCTGCTCTACGTCTCCGGACGCGATGACGAGATGATCGTCTCGGGCGGCGAGAACGTGTTCCCGGCGGAGGTTGAAGATCTCATCAGTGGACACCCGGAGGTCATCGAGGCCACCGCATTGGGGGTCGACGACCCGGACTGGGGCGCACGGTTGCGGGCGTTCGTGGTCCGCCACCCCGAATCGACGGTGGACGAGGACGGCATCCGCGCGTACGTGCGCGATAACCTGGCACGGTACAAGGTGCCACGTGACGTTGTCTTCCTGGATATCTTGCCGCGCAACCCCTCCGGCAAGATCCTCAAGCGCCAGCTGCGCGACTTGGAGGTGTAGTCGATGTCCCGGGAACATGACCGTGCCTATGACGTGGTCCTTTATGGGGCGACGGGATACGTCGGCAGACTGACCGCGCTGTACCTGGCAGGACGCGTGGAGGCCACCGGTGCGCGGATCGCACTGGCGGGACGAAACACCGAAAAGCTTGCCGCCGTGCGTGATGAGTGTGGGCCGGCGGCGCGCGACTGGCCGTTGATCGAGGCCGACGCCACGCGACCGGCCACGCTGGCGGCCATGGCAGCCTCGACCCAGGTGGTTGTTACCACTGTCGGGCCGTACACGAAGTACGGACTGCCGTTGGTGGCCGCGTGTGCCGAGGCCGGAACCGACTACGCGGACCTGACCGGTGAGGTCAATTTCGTGCGGGAGAGCATCGATGTCTACGGCAAGCAGGCCGCCGACACCGGCGCCAGGATCGTTCATTGCTGCGGATTTGATTCCATCCCATCGGATCTGAGCGTGTACGCGCTGTACCGGCAAGCTCAGGAAGACGGCACCGGCGAGCTGCTCGAGACAACCTATGTGCTGAGCAAGTTCCGCGGCGGTGTCAGCGGTGGCACGGCCGCGTCCATGGTCGAGGTGATGGAGGCGAGTGCCGAGGATCCGGAGGTGCGCCGTAACTCTCAGGACCCCTACTCGCTGAGCCCGGACCGTCCCGCCGAGCCTGAGGTGGGGCGTCAACGCGAATTTCAAACGCTTCGTGGTGAATCCGTGGCGCCGGAATTGGCGGGCAAGTGGCTGGGAGCATTCTTCATGGGGCCGGTCAACACCCGGATTGTGCGACGCAGCAACGCATTGTTGGATTGGGGCTACGGAACCCGGATACGTTATCGCGAGGTGATGAGCCTGGGAAGTTCGGTGGTCGCGCCGATCGCCGCGGCCGCCATCACCGGATTTCTGACAGCGGGCTTCGGGCTGGGAACTCGGGTTCGGATGCCGAAATTCGTTGCGCAGCGCCTACTTCCGAAGCCGGGTTCGGGCCCGAGTGAGCGCACCCGGAACAAGGGTCACTACCGTGTCGAGACGTACACAACCACAACCCAGGGTGTGCGTTATCGTGCGGTCATCGCACAGGAGGGCGACCCCGGATATAAGGCAACCGCCGTGCTCCTGGGTGAAAGTGGCCTGACCCTGGCGCTCGATCGCAGCGAATTGCCGGACAGGCTTGGGGTTTTGACGCCTGCGGCTGCTATGGGAGATCCGCTGCTGAAGCGGCTGCGGGTGGCCCAGGGCGTGACGGTCGAAGTCGAACGGCTCTAGTTCTCCGTTAAACGAAGGAGTGGGTGTATGTCGGTATCAGTGGTAGACGCGGGGCCCCAGCAGGTTCGTCGTTCAGTCGATGTATCTGCTCCGGCAGCGGAATTGTTCGGTATCGTCGCCGATCCGCGCCGTCATCACGAACTGGACGGGTCGGGCACTGTCGGCCAGAACATCCGCACGCCCGATCATCTCGAGGTTGGTTCGCGCTTTTCCACCGGCATGCGGATGTTCGGGCTTCCTTACCGCATCACCAGCACCGTGACGGAGCTCCAACCGGACAGGGTCATCGAATGGCGGCATCCGCTGGGCCACAAGTGGCGTTGGGAATTCGATGCGCTATCGCCCACCAGTACCCGTGTCACCGAGACGTTCGACTTCCGTAATGCCGGTGCGATACAGACCCTGCTGAACTACAAGCTGCCTGGCTTCATCAAGGCAAACGCCAGTGGAATCGAGGGCACACTGACGCGACTTCAGGGCCGCTACAGCTAGTCGGCATGAGGTCCGCCGGGACGGAGATTACCCGGCGGACTCCGTGGCGGTGCGGGTAACCGGCTGCTCGTGAGCTATCGCCTCGAGCACCGTGACGATCTCGTTGACAACCTCGCCGGCGCGCTCGTTGGGCAGCATATGACCCGAGCCCGGGTAGGTGCGCAGTTCGTTGGTCTGTAGGGCCGCGGCAATGATGCGGGAATCGCCTGCCGGAGTGAGGAAGTCACGGCCACCTGCCAGCACCGCGGCAGGCTTGCCGCGGTAGGCGCCCAGGCCTTCGGTCAGGTCCTCGTGCAGCACCATGCTTTCGGCGGCATCCTTGTAGCTGCGCGGGGTTCCGGAGCGGATCTGGTCCCACACTCGGCTTACGTCGTAGGGCCGTGGGTCACGCCCGAACACCAACGTCGAAATGATGGGGCGCATCAAATAGCCCTGCTGGAGGAACCAGCCCTGCGCCACCACACCCAGGATCACCGCCTTGACGACTTCGAACACCGGCGGGACGACCCGGAGCCGGTGCAGCAGCCTGCCCGCCGAGGTGGCGACAAAGACCGCACCGGATATCCGTCGCGCGACCAGGTCCGGGTGATATTCACCGAGGCCCATCATGGTCATGCCGCCCATCGAGTGACCGACGATCACGATCTGCCCGGTCGGGATTTCGGCATTGATGAAGTCGGCTGCATCCGTCGCCAGTTGGGGAACGTTCACCGAGCCTTGGGGCGCCGGATCGGACTGGCCGTGGCCCCGGTGATCCAGTGCGAGGATGCGCAGTTCGGGATTGCGCTCGTGCAGCGGACCCGCCACGTCGTCCCAGGCCTCACGGTTCTGGGTCCAGCCGTGCAGGAACAGTACGGTGACGGGCGCCGTGCGGTTCCCGGTATCGGAGAACCCGATTCGGGTGCCGTCAGCAGCGGTGAAAAAGTCCTCATGCTGACGCCACGCGGTTTCGGTCGCGGTATTACGGGTCACGCGGTAGTCCTAACAGTCGCTCGGCAATGATGTTTAGCTGCACTTCGGAGGTGCCACCGTAGATGGTGGTGGCACGGCTAGCTAGAAGATAGTCGGCCCAGCGACCTTGTTCCTGCTCGGAATCGCCGATAGCGCCGTCCGGTCCGAAATGGTTCACCACGAACTCGGCGTATCCCTGTCCGGTGCGCATGCCGAGCAGCTTGGACACGGCTGCCGAGGGCATCGGGTCCCCGCCCGCCAGCGTGAGGAGCGTGGAGCGCAGATTCAGCAGCTTCACGCCGTGTCCTTCGGCGATGAGTTGGCCCGCCCGGTCGCGTGCGACCTCGCTGAGTTCGTGCTCGCCGATGAAGGACACCAGATCGTCGAGGCTGGCAAGGAACGGCAGGTCGGAGCTGCCGATCGAAACCCGTTCCGCGGTGAGGGTGTTGCGGCTGACCTCCCAGCCGCGGTCGACCTCGCCGACGACCAGCTCATCGGGTACGAACACATCGTCGATGAAGACCTCGTTGAACAGTGCGCCGCCGGTCATCTCGCGCAGCGGCCGAACGGTGACACCCTCGCTCTTCATGTCGACCAGGAAGTACGTGATGCCATTGTGTTTAGGAGCGTTGGGGTCGGTCCGGGCCAGGCAGGCACCCCAGTCGGCGAACTGGGCCACCGAGGTCCAGATCTTCTGGCCGGTGAGGCGCCATCCGCCGTCCACCTTGACTGCCTTGGTGGACAGACCCGCGAGATCGGACCCGGCGCCGGGCTCGGAGAACAGCTGGCACCACATCATCTCGCCCCGGAACGTGGGAGGCAGGAATCGCTGCTTCTGCTCCTCGGTGCCATACGCGACGATGGACGGCACCAGCCAGGTCGCGATGCCGAGCTGGGGCCGGCGCACCTTTCCGGTGAGGAACTCCTGGGAGATGATCACCTGCTCGATGGGTGACGCGGCGCGCCCCCACGGCGTCGGCAGGTAGGGCAGTACCCATCCGCCTTCGGCGATGGCGGTGTTGCGCTTCCCGGACGGGATCTCCTTGAGAGCGGCGACCTCGGCACGAATCTCCTGGCGCAGCGCCTCGGTCTCCGGTGCCAGGTCGATATCTACCTTGCGCAGGCCGTGCTCGACCGCCGTGCGCACCACGGTCGTCGGCGCACTGCCGGAACGCCCCAGGGCGGCAATGAGACCCAGCGCCCTGCGGTAGTAGATGTGGGCATCGTGTTCCCAGGTGTAGCCGATACCGCCGTGTACCTGGATGCAGTCCTGCGCGCATTGCTGGGCAGCCGCCGGTGCCAGTGTCGCCGCCGCGGCGGCCGCGAACTCCACAATGCCCGCGGTCTCGTCCTCATCGTCGAGGGCGCGTGCGGCGTCCCACACCGCAGCGGTCGCACGTTCGGTGACGGCGGCCATGGTGGCGCACTTGTGTTTGATGCCCTGGAACTGTCCGATGGGGCGGCCGAATTGCTCACGCACCTTGGCGTATTCGGAGGCGATGTCGGTGGCCCAGCGGGCCACGCCGACGGCCTCGGCCGACATGATCGTGGAGATGATGCTGGTGGCCCGGGCATCGGTGAGGTTGGTCAGCACGCGATCGGCGGGTACCTGAACCGCGGAGGCCGTCACATGGGCGACCGGTCGCAGCCGGTCCACGCTCTGCTGCGGTGCAAGGGTGACGTCGTCGGCGCTCAGGACCACCCACACTCGATCGGTACCGACCGAAACCGGTGCCACCACATAGGCCGCCGACGCCGCCGTCAATACCGAACGCGCCTGCCCGTCGACGGTGAGGCCGTCGCCGGAGGCCGCACCGTCGAACGACGATGTGGAGGCGAAGGTGGCGATGGACGCACCCGAGGCCAGGTCGCTCAGCAGCGGGTGGTCGGGATCGTGACCGCTGATCAGCGCGCTCGCGATCACCGACGGGACGAACGGCCCGGGCACGGCGCCCCGCCCGAACTCGGCCACCACAATCGCCAGCTCCAGTGCGCCGAATCCTTGGCCGCCAACGGATTCGGCAAGATGTACGGAGGTAAGACCCTGATCGGCAGCGGCCTTCCAGAACGGAGGAGGCCACGGCAGGGGCGTTTCGAGGGTCTCGTGCAGCAGCTCGGAGGGCACCACACGTTCGACGAACGCATGCGCCGAATCTGCAAGTGCTACATGCTCACTGTTGATGGCGATAGGCATTGGTTGCTTCCTAACTAATCGGCGCTGGGCTCGCTGTGGCTGGCGCGGTTCTCGTATGCGGCACGCGCCGAGGTGCCATGGGCGTCGAGCATGAAGTGGTCCATCCCCAGCGATCGCGCCGCGGGACCGTACAGCGCCCTGGGCAGCATGGCCGTTGTCCGCAGCAGCGGGCCGAGTTTCTTGGGCACCATGACGGGGAACTTGCCTTTTCGTACGGCCTTGAGCACACCGGCGGCAATGTCTTCGGGCTGAACGATTCCGAGTAGCCAGTGTTCTTCGAGACCGGCCACCAGCTCGGTGTTGACCACGCCGGGCATCACGCAGACAACGGAGATGTTGTCGTCCTTGAGTTCGAGAGTCAGCGACTCACAGAGACCGACCACGGCCCACTTCGTCGCGCAATATGTGGCGAGCCCGGGTACGCCCATCTTGCCCGCTGCCGACGCGATGTTGACGATCACGCCGCCACCGCGCGGCTTCATCCGCGCTATGGCGAGCTGGCTGCCCCACATGACGCCGCGCACGTTGATATCCAGCTGACGTTGGATGGATTCCAGCGACTCTTCCCCGAATGGTGTGATCGGCATGATGCCCGCGTTGTTCACGATCACGTCGACGGGCCCCACGGTGGCCGCGATGGTGTCTAAAAAGGCCTCGAAGCTGCCGTAGTCGGTGACATCGAGTGGCAGGCCGATGGTGCCGTTACCGATCTCGGCCGCGGTGTTCTCACACAGCTTTTTATCGATATCGCCGATCGCCACCTTCGCGCCTTCGGCGGCGAACGCCGTGGCGATGGCCCGGCCGATTCCGCGTGCTCCGCCGGTGATGGCGACGACCTTGCCCGCGAGCTGTACAGCTGTTCCCATTCGTCCTCCCACGCCATTGTGGTTCGTTTACGAATACTCTCTAGTGTAAATCTCCGGGCGCTAGCCTAGCGCACGCGGTCAGCTAGCGGCAGTCCCTCATGTATACGCCGGCAGTTGTCTATCGCGTGCTCCAGATAGCGCGTCATGGTGTCCGCCGTGAACCATGTGACGTGTGGTGTGAGCACCACATTGGGCAGGGTCAGCAGGGGGTTGTCCGGCGAGATCGGTTCCTGTGCAAAGACATCCAGTCCTGCCGCCCCGAGGGGGCCTTGTCGCAGCGCGTCGATCAGTGCCGTCTCGTCGACGACTGCGCCGCGTGAGGTGTTCACCAGGACCGATCCGGATTTCATCCGGGCCAGGGCCGCGGCGTCGAGGAGGCCAGAGCTGGCATCGGTCAGCGGGAGATGCAGCGACACGATATCGCTGCCGGTCAACAGGTCATCCAGGCTGCGCCAGCCCGCGGAACCGTCGTTGCGGGTGCTGGTGTGCAAGACACTGGCGCCCATCGCCAACAGGATCTGTTCCAGAGTCTTGGCGATGTTGCCGTATCCCACCAATCCGACTGTGCAAGAGCCGATATCGCGCACAGTGTCGCCCAGGGACTGATCGGTGGGCCACCCGCGACCAGCGCGGATGTCTCGGTCCAGCCGTGGCAGCTGCCGCAGTGCGGCGAGCATGAGCAACAGCGCGCCCTCGGCGACCGAGGGCGCGTTCGCGCCCGGCATGTTGGCGACGGCCACCCCCTGCGCGGACGCGGCATCCAGCGCGATGGTGTTCACCCCGGCACCGAACTTGTGGATCAGCCGCAGCTGTGCGCCCTTGGCGACGTCGTCGGCAGAGAGCGGACGAAGCACATGCCACAGCACCTCGGCATGCGGTAGCTCGGCGTAGAAGGTGTCGACATCATCTTCGGCACAGAAGCGCACGTCAAGCCAATCGGCGTGTGGTGCAAGCTGTTCGCGGACGCGTGGGCCGCCCGGAAAGTGGGCGAGGACCTTCACTCCCACCGCTTGCTTGCCCACTCTGCAATCGTATCTGCCTGCTCCTGGCGGGCTCCGGGGTTCTGGAAGTAGTGGTCGGCGTCGACGGAGGCCTGGGACTTGTCGGTCGAGCCCAATGCGTCGTAGATGTGTTGAGCATCCGACGGGAAGACGCCGGTATCGCAGTCGGCGTTGATGACCAGCGCGGGAACGGTGACATCGGCAAGATGTGGTTCGGCCCGGGTCTGCGCGTGCGACAGGCTCCACATGCCGAGCCAGTTCTTCAGCGTGGTGGCACAACCGATTCCGAAAGTAGAGCGGTTGGCCTTCACCGGCACACCCGCGTAACAGAGGTTGGCCGGGCGTTTGGTGGGCTCCAGGGTGGGATCGACCATGCGGGGGTCGGCCCAGGTCCGGTGCACGGTGAAGGCGCGGTCGCTGAATCCGTCGGCGCGCACGCGGGCGAGCTCGTCGAGCGCCCATGCGGTGATCCGGTGGTTACGCGCCACCTGTCCTTCGCGGTACTTGGTGACGAATGCTGGGGAGTAAGCCGGTCCGTTGTCCTCGTTGAACAGGTCCAAGGCCGGGTCGGTGGAAGTCGGGTCGCTTTCATCGATGACCGAGGCGTCCATCCAGTCGGTCAGCACGTCGGGGCGGCCCAGGTGTGCGGCGCTGGCGACGTAGCCCGATGCGGCAGGCAGAGTGTCCAGCCCCTGCGCGGGGCGCATGCCCTCCAGGGGTGTCACCTTGGGAGCCGCCGCTTGTGACTGATACGCCGCCATGAGCGAGCCGCCTCCGGAATTGCCCAGCAGCAGCACGGTTTCCACGCCCGCCTCTTCCTGTAGCCAGCGCACGCCCACACCGATGTCGACCAGGGCGTGGTCGAGCAGGAAGTGGCTTTCGAATCCCCGGAATCGGGTGTTCCAGCCCAGGAAACCGTATCCGTGCCGCGCCAGGTATTCGGCGATGTAATGCTCTGAGAAGTCGATCTGATAGTGGGTGGCGATGAAGGCGATCCTGGGCCGGGTACCCGCGGCCCGGTGGTACAGCCCCTGGCATGGATGTCCGCCGGCGCCGTTGCGTCCCGCGGTGGGCGATGGCAGCCCGACAAACTCTCGCTCGACGGTCAATTCGGTGGGCATTCAGCAGACCTCCTTGGAATAGATGGCGCGATAACAGATTCCGGCCAGGGTGTCGATGCAGGCATCGTCGTCGACGGTGGCGGCATTTCCCTGGCTGAGCTGGTTGTAGGCGAACTGGTTCATCATCGAGACGATGGCGCTGGCCATGAGGTGCGGATCGTTGCCGGGGCTGTATCCGTCGCGCTGTGCGCGTTTGATGGTGGTGGTCAGGAAATCGATGGGCTCGGAACACATCTGGTTCCAGAACTCGGCGAATTCGGCGTTGATCATGGCCAGCTGCGACACGCTGATCATCTCGGCGAGTTGGTGGCGCCAGGTGAGCCAGTGTGCGGTCGCGATGTCTCGCGCGCGCTGCTTGTTGGAGCGCCCGTGCCCGATGACCGCAGATACCCGTTCCTGCGCCTCGGTGCGAAATCGCATGGCCCACTGCGCGACCATCGCCTCTTTGGAGTCGTAGTAGTTGTAGAACGATGCCGTGGACCGGCCCGCCTCGGTAGCGATATCGGCGACGGTGGTGGCGAGTATTCCCTTGCGGGCAATGACAGTTCGGGCGGCCTCATCGATCGCGGCCTGGGTTTGACGGCCTCGCACGGTGGGTTGGACCACGACGTCCCTCTCTCGCCGAACGGGTATTGACCCGTTTCTGAATCTGATGTTAGATTCAGGTTAGCGTAAAGCGCAAGACAGTCATGCGGTCGGATCAAGGAGGCTCCCCGTGACGATGATCAAACCGAACAACCCCAACTCCGAGTTCGAGTTCGGCGGGTTCAACCATGTGGCGCTTGTGTGTTCGGACATGGCGCGCACCGTGGACTTTTACACCAACGTGCTGGGCATGCCGCTCATCAAGTCGCTCGATCTGCCCATGGGGCAGGGGCAGCACTTCTTCTTCGATGCCGGGGGCGGCGACAGCCTGGCATTCTTCTGGTTCAAGGACGCGCCGGACGGCGTCCCGGGCATTTCGGCCCCGCCTGCCATTCCGGGAATCGGCGACATCGTGAGTGCCGTGAGCTCCATGAACCACATCTCGTTGCACGTCCCCGCCGAGAAGTTCGACGAGTACCGTGTCAAGCTCAAGGCCAAGGGTGTGCGAGTGGGGCCCATTCTCAACCATGACGAGAGTGAATTCCAGGTATCGAAGGAGCTGCATCCGGGCGTGTACGTGCGGTCCTTCTACTTCCTCGATCCCGATGGAATTACTTTGGAATTTGCTTGCTGGACCAAGGAATTCACCGCAGCGGATGTAACGGTAGCGCCGAAGGCGGCTGCTGAGCGCACCCCGCGGGAGGTCGCTACCGCCTGACCGGGTCGAGGAGCCGGGTCAAGACGGCGATGAGCTCGTCCGAACTCAGCGTCAACTGGCCGGAAACCCAGGCCGCGAGCGTCTGGCCGACGCCGCCGACGGCGAAATAAGCTGCGGCGCGCATCGATTCATCGTTCGGTAGCTGATATGTCTTGTTCAAGTGTTGACCGGAGAGCGCCGCGAAGAGCTGCTCTGCCGCGCTACGGCGTTGTGCGATTACCGAATTCGCCGGATTGCTACCGAAGAGCAGGTGGCCGATTCGTGGGTCGGCGGCAATGACGTGCACGATATTGGCGATACCGGCTGCGGTCTTCTTGCGCAGCGGCGCGGCGTCCACTGCTTTCTGGGTTGAGGTGGCGACCTCGCCGATCACGCCGTCGTACACCTGCGCCGTCAGCTCGTCCAGGTCGGTGAAGTTTTCATAGAAGTACCGGGCGACCACGCCGGCCTGCTTGCATACGCCGCGGACCGTCACGCTCGGCGCGGGACCGGAGGTCAGTAGGTCAAGACCCGCCTCTAGGAGCCGATTCCGACGCTCGGCCTGGCGGTCGGGGGCCTGTACACCCCCATAGACCCGCGATGACGTCACCAGTACATCTTGACAGGTGGCACCCCATTGAGAGATATTTGAGAACAATCGTTCGCAGATTAAGGGGTCAACGGTGACAATCGAGCGGGTGTCTGAAGTGGATGAAACGGTCGTCGGTGACGGCGGCCCGGGTACCCGGAGTCGTCGCGGCGAGCCGGTACCACCGGCTGCGCGTCTCTCGCCGGGATGGTCTTGGCGGCGTCAGCCCACCATGGTCGACAACATGATGGGGCTGGCCCTGCTGGCGGGCCCGGCCAACATCGTCATGCAATTGGCGCGCCCCGGTGTGGGATACGGCGTCGTCGATAGCAAGGTAGAGAGTGGACGCGCCGATCTGCACCCCGTCAAGCGGGCGCGCACCACATTCACCTACCTGGCGGTGGCCACCATGGGCAGCCCCGAGCAGAAGGCGGCATTTCGCAAGGCGACCAATCGATCGCATGCGCAGGTGCGTTCGGCCCCCGGAGACGCGGTGCAGTACAACGCCTTCGACCCGGACCTGCAGAAGTGGGTGGCGATCTGCCTCTACAAGGGATTCGTCGATGTGTACGAGGCTTTCGTGGGTCCGATGACGCCCGATATGGCCGAGCGGTGCCTGCAAGAAGGCGCCGTCATGGGAACCACGCTGCAGATGCCGCTGGCGATGTGGCCGAAGTCGTGTGCGGAGTTCGACGCGTACTGGCAGCAGTCCCTGGATCAGGTTCATATCGACGATCACGTCCGGCCCTACCTGTACCGGATCGTGTCGGCGTCCATTGCGGTTCCACGGTTCATGCGCAGGCCGGTGGGTGCTTTCTCGAGACTCATCTCGACGGGATTCTTGCCGCAGCGGTTCCGGGATGAGATGAGGCTGCCCTGGAGCCCGGCACGTCAGCGAACCTTCCGGGGTGTCGTCACGCTGCTGGGCGTCGCCAATCGCCTGTTGCCCAATGCGCTGCGCCGCTTTCCCTTCAACGCTCTGATGATCGACCTCAACTGGAGAATTCGCAGCGGTCGCGATCTGGTCTGATCAATCGTCGAGCTAACACGTGGATCTTGTTAGCGGCGCCTCGCGGGCACCATCTTCTTCGTGACCATGTGGTTAAGAGTGTTACCAAACTTATTGAATTCGACGTCTAGTTATGGGCAAAACCATCCGCGTGCTCGGCGTGTGGGCTGGTGGGCGCGGATACTCGCCGCGCGGCGGGCTCTGGTTGTGACAGATGTGTTGCGCCGTCATTGACAGAAGCGGGCCCTATCATTGCTGGGGCTACGCGGGGTGCCGTGGCCCGCGAGTTAACAATGTACGCAGCGAACTTTACGGCGAGTGATCAAATCTGCCATTTACGCAGTACAAAGCCCAAAAGTTCGGGATCTTGATCGTGGGCGATCTGTACGCACCGCACATTTGCCTTATCGCCATAGTGACGCTGGCCACAATTGCGGAAGCATGTGGCTCTGGTGTTGCCAGATGGTGCCTCAGTAGTTAGATTTCCCCCGGTACGAAAACTGGTAACGGATGTTCCCTTTCTGGGGGCGCGAAATACCGGTCGTTTGCACGAGGGTTCTCATCGTCGGGTTGCGCCGAGATTTCCGCGCCCGACGCCTCATGAAACGAGCACTTTTGTATTTGCTGTTGGGGCTGTTCTGAGAGGACACGCGCGTGGTCGCGGTGAACGAGGGCTCGTCTGCAACGACCCGGCTGAGGGGCCGGATCGGCAGCGTGCGGCGCCCCCGCCGGTCCTCATCGGCAGTCGGTCAGACCTCCGCGGGGCACCGCGCAGCGCGGTGGGGCGAGCAGTACAGCCGGTGGTTGCTGATCTCCGACACCGCCATCGTGGCGGGTGCCGGCTGGACCGGGGTCGAACTGCGTAACGCGACGGATCCGATGACTCCTGTCGAGCTGTGGATCCGGATCGGCTTCTTCTGCTACTGGGCGCTGCTGCTCGGGGTGTACCGCAGCAGGGATCTGCACCTCATGGGCAGCGGCGGCGAGGAATACCAGCGGGTGCTGCGCGCGACATTCCACATGTTCGGTCTCTTCGCCATTGTCAGCGTGCTGTTCAAATTCAACGTCTCGCGTTTCGCGCTGGGGATGGCGCTCATCGTCGGGATCGTGTTCCTGCTGCTCAACCGCAAGCTCAGCCGGACCTGGCTGAACCGACAGCGTGCACGCGGTAAGCAGATTTTCAGGGTGGTGGTGCTCGGCGGTGACGCCGCGGCGCTCAACCTTGCCGAGGCTTTCGGGCGTGACACCGCGCTCGGATACCGCGTGGTGGGCGTGTGCGTCCCCGGATACCTGGGTGCACCGGGCCAGAACATCGAGGTCATCGACCGGGTCATCCCGATCCTGGGCGCCGAGGACCGCATCGTCGCGGCGGTGCTGGAGGCCGGCGCGGACACGGTGGCGGTGACGGCCACCGAACAGCTTGGCCCGGAGAAGATGCGTGAACTCGCCTGGCGTCTCAGCGAGATCGGCGTCAATCTGCTGGTAGCGCCGGGTGTGTTCGACGTCGACCAGCCGCGGGTCCGGGTGCGGCCCGCCGGTTCGGTGCCGCTGATCCATCTCGCCGAGCCCCAGTACGAGGGTGCGTCCCGGCTGCACAAGGTTCTCTTCGACCGGATCGGCGCGCTCCTGCTCCTCATCGGATTCAGCCCGATCCTGCTGGCCTGCGCCCTTGCGGTGAAGTTGGAATCGCGCGGTCCGGTGTTCTACTCTGCCGAGCGCATCGGCGTGCGGTCCAAGCCCTTCCGCATGATCAAGTTCCGGTCCATGGTGGCGGACGCAGACCAGATGGTGGCAGCGTTGCTGGCACAAAATGATGGCGCCGGGCCACTTTTCAAGATGCGCGAAGATCCGCGGGTCACCGTGGTGGGCAGGTTCCTGCGCCGTACCAGCCTCGACGAGCTGCCCCAGCTGATCAATGTGCTGCGCGGGGAGATGAGCCTGGTGGGTCCCCGGCCACCGCTGCGGCGTGAGGTCGAGGAGTACACCGACGTCATCAAGCGCAGGCTGCTGGTCAAGCCCGGCATGACCGGTCTATGGCAGGTCAGTGGGCGTTCCGACCTGCCGTGGGATGAGGCGGTGCGGCTGGATCTGTCGTATGTCGAGAACTGGTCCATGGTGTCGGACGTGTCGATCCTGTGGCGCACATTCCGTGCGGTGGCGCGTAGCGACGGCGCCTACTAGCGCGCCATCCACGCGCCCACGCATGTCAACCTAGTTGTCACAGTCGCGGAGTATTGTCGCGACCATGCGTACCGATCGGGATAATTGGGACATCAACACCAGCGTCGGCTCCACCGCGCTGTTCGTAGCGGCCAGCCGAGCGCTCGAGGCCACGAAACCCACGCCGCTGGCGGTCGATCAGTACGCGGAGGTTTTCTGTCGCGCCGCAGGTGGGGAATGGGCCGATCTGGTCGCCGGCGGTGTACCCGAACACCCTTTGCGTTCAGAGGAATTCGGACAGTACTTCGTGAGCTTTCAAGGCGCACGCACCCGCTACTTCGATGGCTACTTCGGCAGGGCGATCGAGGCCGGCGTCCAGCAGGTGGTAATCCTGGCCTCGGGGCTGGACTCGCGCGCCTATCGACTCGACTGGGCGCCGGGCACCACGATCTTCGAGTTGGATCAGCCGCTCGTGCATCAGTTCAAGCACGAGGTACTCGCCGGGCATGGCGCCGAACCCAAGGCGTCTCGGCAGGAGATCTCCATCGACCTCCGCGAAGACTGGGGTAAAGCACTACAGGACAAGGGCTTCGATCCGTCCGCACCGTCGGCGTGGATTGTCGAAGGACTGTTGATCTACCTGCCGGCCGACGCGCAGGAGCGACTTTTCGAGTCCATTGATCAACTGGCCGCCCCGGGCAGCTTCGTGGGCATCGAGCAGATGACGACGTACGCCGATGTGGTCTTCGACATGCTGGTCGCCGGCGCCAACGAAAGCGGCGATCAGGCCAATTCGGACTTCTTCTCGCTGATCTACAACGAGCAGCGCAGCGAAGCCTCCACCTGGTTTCATTGCCACGGTTGGGATTCTGTGCGCACCGAGCTGCTCGACTACCTGAACGTCTCGGGGCGCACTGTGCCGGAGCCGAGCCAACCCGCGTGGTACATGTTCAATTCGATCAGCCTGGTCTCGGCAGTGAAGGGTTAGATATTCAGATGCCGATCGAGGAATCCGGTCATGCGGCGTAGGTAGTCGCCCTGATTCACGTGCAGGATGTGATTTCCGGGGAACCAGTGCAGCGCACAGCGATCCCAGTGTTCCCACAGCATCTCGGCCTGTTCGGGCGGCGCTAGCCTGTCGCCGAGTCCGGTGATGATGAGGCGCTGCTCTTTTGGTACGACCGGCTGGTAGGTGAGGGGCGACGAATAGGAGAGCGCACCGTCCAGCTGGTTCTGATCGAGATGTCCCAGCTTGGCGGCCAGCTTGATCGTCGGTTCGGCCGGAACCCAGCCGTGCAGAAGCGATTTCACATCGACCACGGGAACGTTGGGGATGGTGACATCGATTCGGCGCTCGACGGTGGAGATCAACCCGGTGGTGTATCCACCCAACGACAAACCCGTCAGCCCGATCCTTTCCACGCCGGTGCCGCGCAGATAGTTCACAAAAATCCGGAAATCGTGGACGGCCTGACACATCGACTCCGAGAAGCCGGTGAACCCGTGGCTGAAGTACCCGGCTCCGCTGAACGGTGAATACTTCTCGGCGCGCCTTCCGTGAAAAGGCAAGGTGTACAACAAGATGTCGTAACCGTTGCGGAAAAACCAGGGGAGCGCGAAGAACACCCCGTTGAGCAGATACGGCGATCCGAAGAACCCGTGAATCACGCACAGGGTGGGGCGTGGACCGTCGTCGTGGCGCCAATGCTGTGCGCGCGCGATGCTGTTGTGCGGGAAGCGTTGCCAGTAGTCACGCAGAGCGGGATTGCGTGCCACGTAAGGGCTTTCGAAGTCCAGGTTCTCGACGTTGCCCTTGGCCAGGGCCTGCGCGAGCGGCCCCGCGGGGCGCGAGAACACCACGGGTGTGGTCTCCGGCGCGGGGAAGGAAAGGTCCGCATCGCCCACAGCGGCAAGCTCGCCGTAAAAGGCCAGGTTGTCGCGTTCGCGCGCCACGAACTCCCTGTCGATGACCAGGCTCGGGGCCACCACTCCCATGACCGATAAGGCGCCGACGGTGCGCAGAGCGATGTCGGTGAGCGCGGAGGTTTCGACCATCGCGCGCTCGCGAAAGGTCAGGTCACCGCTGCGGGGCAGTTGAGGGCGCTCGGTGGGCGCGGCTCGCGGAGTGATCCGCGGCTGATCTATGGGTTCCGATAGCTCCGCTGTCATGGGTGTCCCTTTCGCCCCCTGTGCTAGCCACGCTGCTAGCTCATAGCGAATGCTAGGGCACCCAAGTGAAATTCGTCCGGCAAGTGCGGTGATGCCGCCGTCTTAGCGGGAGTCTGGAAACGGCGGGAAAGACAAGCAAAATAGTGTGCTGCTCAGGTTCGCGGGCAGCACAAATAACGTTTACGTTTCGACCAGTTTCGACAATAAAACTTGTGCCGTCAACCCCTTGTGCTAGCTGAGGGGCGGGTTCAGAGTGAAGGTATGTCCGAAGCATGGATTGAGGGCTTGCCGGTCCAGCGGATCATGTTCCGTGACGGATTGGTAATCAGCCTGGGTGACTACAACGAGGTGGTTATCGCCGTGCCGATGTGGCTCACGCTTCCCCCTGCGGGACGGTGGCCACGGGAAATTGTTTGCGTCGATCCGAAGGCAATCCTGGATGAGGAGCGTCCGCTCTTCAGCATCTCCGGTGCAACGTGCACCGAGGCCAGGTGGAACGACAAGGGCGATTTGCACATGGAGTTCTCCGATGACCACGCGATCGACGTGCCGCATCACGACTTTGACACGGCGTGGGAGATCTATGGCAAGTACCACGGGTATGTAGCCAGTCTTCCGCGCGGCAAGGTCCGGGTGGTGCGCCACGATGTGCCGGAGGAAGCCGGGGCCTAACCGGTTTCGCCGCGATCGAACCCGACGGTGGGTTGGTTCGTGGTTACCGCGTGAGGCTTCTCGCGGTGGCATGTGCGTCAGCGGTACTCGCGACAGCTGCTGGTGTGAATGCTCCGCCCGGCATGCCCGAGCGCAGTGCGGTGTTGGACGTGGGCTTGGCGGCGGCGGTGCAGCCCGCGCCTGGGGCGCTGATTACCCAGTTCCTGGCCAATCAGGTGCAGAACTGCTCGCTGATCTGTCCCTTCGTGGTCCAGGGCGCCGTCCAGATCCCGACGGCGGCGTTGTTGACGCCGGGGACATTCGTGACGCAGCTGCAGGCGGGGCAGCCGCTGGTGCAGGCGCTCGGGCTGACCGGCGCGACGGTCAGCGGGCCCGCCAACGAGGTGTGGACCGGGCTCATCCGCACCGACCTGGATCAGGTGGTGCCACGCACACAGTTCGGCACCGAGGTGATCGCGGTGGGGCTCGTGCGGATCGGCGAGGCGGTGCTCACCCGGCCCGGTCAACTTCCGGGGGTCCTTGGGGCAGGCGCGCACCGATCTCTTCGACGCGTTGAACACCCCCCCCAGGCCCGGAGCCCGTGCCGGTGGTGCATACGCCGTTGGAGGCGGCGGCGGTGCGCGGCACCGAAGTGTTTTGGGCGGTGGCATTTCATTCGACAGAACAGCTCACGCTCGTTGTGACGCGGGTGCCCAAGGGTCTGCCCAGGGTTTGGTTGACTCCTGACCCGCAAGCTTGGTGCTTGCGTTGGAAGGATGTATGTCATGCCGAAGGCTTATCCGCCCGAGTTCCGTAGCAATGTGATCGCGGTGGCCCGTCAGGGTGCTGCGACGGTGTCGCAGGTCGCTGCCGATTTCGGGATCTCGGAGTCGTGTTTGCAGCGCTGGCTCTCGATTGATGATCGCCGGGTCGCTGGCGGTGAGAGCGCCACCGATGCTGATGTGCGGGCGTTGCGGGAGGCCCGCAAAGAGGATCGCGTTGCTGGAACAGGAAAACTATGTGCTGCGGCAAGCCGCCGCCTACCTGTCTCGGGGCGCGGTCCCAAAATAATCTACCCGCTCGTTCGTGAGCTAGCCGCGGCCGGTAACCCCACCAGGGTGCCGGCCGCGGTGACGTGTCGGGTATTGAAGTTAACTACGCAGGGTTACTATAAATGGCTTAAACATCCTGTATCACAGCGTGATTGGGATGACGCGCATCTGATCGACGCCGCGATCGATATTCACCGTGATGACCCCGAGTTCGGTTACCGGTTCATCGCCGACCAGCTCGGCGAGGCCGGATATCGGGTCTCAGAGAACCGGGTGGCCCGGCTGTGTGCGCTGCAGAAGATTTATTCGGTGCACGCCAAAACGCGTGGGCGTCACCGGCGGCCCGGCCCGCCGGTGCGCGATGATCTGGTGGAGCGCAAATTCCGCAGCAGCACACCGGATACGGTGTGGCTCACGGATATCACCGAACATTCCACACGAACCGGGAAACTGTACCTGTGTGCAGTCAAGGACACTTTCTCCAACCGCATTGTCGGCTACTCGATGGCCACCCGCATGACCTCACAGCTGGCCGTCAAAGCACTCAATCATGCTGTAGCTCAGAGGAACCCGACCGGAACCGTGGTTCATTCGGATCGAGGCGGCCAGTTTCGGTCGGTAGCCTACGCCAACGCTCTTGCCATTCATGGACTACGCGGATCCATGGGCAGGGTTGCCACCTGCGCCGACAATGCCGCCATGGAATCGTTCTTCTCACTGCTGCAAAAGAACGTCCTGAACCGCAGGCGCTGGGACAACCGCGAGCAATTGAGCTTAGCCATCGCGCACTGGATAGAACGGACCTACCACCGGCGGCGCCGTCAACGCGCCCTCAGCAAACTCACCCCCATCGAATTTGAGACAATCAACCAGACCGCAACCGCGGCCTAAAAAGTTAACCGAACCGAGTCAACCAAACTAGGGGCAGACCCTTCCGTCAAGTGATCTGCGTCGGTGGCTGTTTCGGTTGACTTTGGTTCGACGTTTCCGTGGGGCGTCGGGACTGGAGGAGGCCGGGATTGGCGCTGGTTGTCTTGTCGGTGACGTCGCAGCGGTTGGATGCGGTTCGGATGGTGTTGGCGGGGTCTCGGTGACCGAGGTGGCCGCTCAGGTTGGGGTGTCACGGCAGTCGGTGCATCCGTGGCTGAGCCGCGATTTAGGCGAGGGCGTGGTCTGCTTGGTGTAGCTAGTTATTCGTTGCCTGGTGATTTGGGATTGGGGTGGTGTGCGTCGCGTCGGCGTGCGCCGGGGTGGGCTTGATGATGAGTCCCTGTCCGGTGGGCAATGCGCAGATAGGCACTCCCAGCTTGTTGGCTAGTTCGTCCATCGCGAGGCGTTGTTCGTCGAATCCGCGTTGGGCGTAGTCGTCCAGCAGCACGATTGCGCCAGGGGTTAGGCGCGGCCAGAAGTATTGCAGTGCGGCGACTTCGGGTGGGGCGCAGTTCATGTCGATGTGTAGAAATGCGACTGCGGTCGTGTCAACCTGGTTGAGGGTTTCGGGTACCGTGCCGACTATGATTCGCTGGTTGTGCCATTGTGCGAAGTTGGCGCGGACACGCTCGGCGCCGTTCACGTAGGCTCCGAATTGTAGTGCTGCCTGGCTTTTGTTCATGGCGCCTGCACCGCGTTCGACCTCGGTGATGAATCGCGGGTCGATTCCTGCGAAGGTGTCTAGCAGGTAAAAGGTCTTGCCCAGGTGGTCCCAGTTGAGTTGCTCCATAATGGCACTGCTTAGAAATCCGTAATTAACTCCGCATTCAACGAAGTCTCCCTCGAGGTGGCTTGCATTGGTTGCAGCCCACAAGCCGATGTGTACTCGCCAGGGCCATTGGTAGAAGTCTGTGCCGCCCAGGGCACGAACACCACGTCCGTAGGCACGTTGGAATACGGGATCATTCATAAATTCATGCCGGTGAAAGCTAATTAACTGGTCGTTGGCGTACACGCCAGGCAGAAGTGTCCGCACGAACCAATAGAAACCGCGCAACGGCCAGACCACCAGAGACACAATGGTTCGAACAAGCCACTGTGGCATGCTGGTCAACCACTGCAACTTGATTGAAGCGGTTGAGCTGCTCTTTCCCATGCGCCGAACCGTAGCACCAACATCATCGTCAGACATCTTAAATGTCAGGCATTGAGACTTCGGAGCCTCTGGAGGGGAAGTGGTTACGCGCCTGGGCAGCCTGTCGAGACACGTGACCGCATGAATACCGTTGCTGGATTGGGGTATTCGCCGGGCTAGTGCGGGATGTTTCTGGAGATCGAGCTAATCCGCGCTGGCCGATCCGTTAAGCTAAAGTGCTGTTTTGTTTACGCGGTCAAGACCCGCAGTCACATCGCTAAATGTGAGGTTGTCATCGGAACACTGCACGTGGCAACCGCTTTGGTTCTTTCGAGCGGTGAACTACAACCACGGAGTCGAATACTTCGATTCGGTCGATTATGGTCGTCGCCAGCGGCACCCGCACCTCGCTGAGGCGCTTAGAGCGTGTCTCATGTGGATAGTTTTCTGAAGCAGACCAGGGTGGCGGCGAGTGTGAGGAATGCGGCGTAGAGATGGTCGTGGCGTTCCCAGCGGGTGCCCAGGCGGCGGTAGGTGAAGAGCCAGGACATGGTGCGTTCGACTTTCCAGCGTTTGGTGCCGAGCCGGTCGCCGGATTCGGTTCCGCGGCGGGCGATCCGGGGTGTGATGTGTCGATTGGTGAGCCATTGCCGCAGCTGGTTCGCGTCGTATGCCTTGTCTGCGTGCAGTTTTGCCGGTCGCCGCCTGCGTGGCCCGCGCGGGGATTTGATGGCGGGCAGTGCCCGTACCAGCGGCGGGACCGCATGCCCGTCCCAGGTGTTGGCGGCGGTGACCGCGGTCTGCAACGGCAGACCGGTCGCGTCGGTGAGCACGTGAATCTTGGTACCCGCTTTGCCCCGGTCTACCGGGCTCGGCCCGGTCATGGCGCCCCTTTTTTAGCCCGCACGTACGCCGAATCCACCACGGCCCGTGACCAATCCAATGCCCCATCGGCACCGAGCCGATCGAGTACCGCTTCTTGTAGACGCCGCCATACCCCGACGGCGGTCCACTCGGCGAACCGGCGATGCGCGGTAGGGACCGTCACTGCGAAACATGGTGGCAAATGCCGCCAGGCACACCCACTGACCAGCACAAACACCACCGCGGTGAATACCGCACGCTCATCGGCATACGCCGTCCCGCCGCCCTGGGGACGCACCCGCTGCACCGGCAACAACGGCTCCACCAACGCCCACAACTCGTCCGGAACCAACCTCAACGAAAGCTCTTTCACACCAGCACATCATGCCCCAACCACCCCACAAACCACACAAGACACGCTCTTAGGGTGTCCTTCAATAATCTGGCAGGCCGAGTACATTTGGAGGTAGCCCAAGTTCATTTCCAGGTAATGGGCATGCATGGCATCCATCAGCCATTTGGTGAAGTCGATGAATGATTCACGCTGGTCCCGGTAGACCGTCCAGTAGTTGGCGCAGACATCTTCCACGATATAGACGCCCCCTGGTTTGAGCCGGGGAAATAGGTATTGAAATGAGCTGATCATTTGCTTGGGCGTGTGCCCGCCGTCGTCGAGAACGGTATCGAACGGGCCGAACTCGTCCACCACACGCCCCAGGAATGCGGTATCGGTTTGATCGCCGACCCGGACGTGAATCCCGCACTGCGGGTTGTCGTACCGTGCTGAGCCCGGATTTATGTCGAGCCCGACGATGGTGGCATCCGGCAGGTATGTGCGCCACATCTGTAGAGACCCGCCCCGGTCGACCCCGATTTCTAGCAGACGTTCGGTGCGAGCCATCGCATGTTCGTAGATGGGTAGGTAGTGGCGCAGCTTGTGCACCTTGTCGGTTTTGTCGAAGACGCTGCCCACCGCTGTGTCGGCGGGGGGTGACTCGTCGGACGACATGGTGACCTTGCAGGCCAAATCCGCCCCGATGGCGTCGAGCATGCGGCGGCGCCCCTCATAGGGGTACCGCCGCGTGACGAAGGGTAGTTTCGGCTGCAGAGCCAGACGGAAAAACATAGCTACGGATTGTGTCGAATAGCCCTTCACTTTGAAGGGCTATTCGACAACCAAAAAGGGAGCATCAGGAAGCGGCAGGCCGAATCACTTGAGGCTCGGCTCTGTCCCTCGGGGGCAAATAGTCTGCGAGCTAGCACTGCATGTCGAAAAAACATTCCTCACAGTTGAACTCAACAGACACCCACCATGAACCGACCAGCGTCTCGTACCACGTACGTCCAGGATCCTCGGCGATAGCAGCCCTGAGGTGGTCTCCAATGTGACGCTCGCACACCGCGTCGCCGTCAGCGTTGACCCAAATCTGTTCCGACATGGTTAGCCCCTTTGAGATGCAGGTCATCCGGATCCGCCATTAACATAGCGAACCTTGAACTCCAGCACGTGGGGTCTGTCAGATTAACGGTGGATCTGCTTGGCATGGTTAGTTATTCGCTGCCGGGGTAATCCGGCCTTCGAACGCGATAGCGAGGGTGTTCAGGATCGATTTCCAGCCGGTGATACGGCCGCTCGGGTTGCTGCGGTTGGTCTTGCGTTCGATCGCGGTCAGGTAGAGCACCTTGAGCGCTGATTGCTCGTCGGGGAAATGCCCGCGCTTGCGGACTGCTTGCCGGAACCGGGCATTGAGCGATTCGATCCTGTTGGTCGTGTAGATCAATTTCCTTATGGGCGTGGGGAATTCCAGGAACGGGGTGAACTCGGGCCAGGAGCGTCGCCACATCGCCACCAACGCCGGATACTGGGCCTCCCAGGCCGAGGCGAACTGCTCGAATTCCACCTGGGCGGCATCGACGGTGGCCGCGGTGTAGACCCGTTTGAGATCGGCGCTAATGGCCGCCCAGTGCTTTTTGGAGGCATAGCGCAGGCTGTTGCGCACGAGGTGCACCACACAGACCTGCACCGTTGCCGCCGGCCAGATCGCCCCGATGGCATCGGGCAAGCCTTTGAGGCCGTCGCAGCACACGATGCACACATCGGCCACGCCCCGGTTACGCAACTCGGTGAGCATCGTCATCCATTGCTTAGCGCCTTCACCACCGGGCGGGCCGACCCACAGACCCAGCACATCCCGGAAACCCTCGACGCTGATCCCGAGCGCGACGTAAACGGGCCGATTGGCGACCTGGCCGTGCCGGATCTTGAGCACGATACAGTCAATCAAGATCACCGGATAGATGCGGTCCAGGGGGCGTGATTGCCAGGCCCGCATGTCCTCTAGCACCTGATCGGTCACCGTGGACACCAAGTCTCTCGACACGTCTGTGTCATACACATCCGAGAGATGCTTGGCGATATCGCCGGTGGTCATTCCCTTGGCATACAAAGAAATAACGGTTTGATCGAACCCCGCCAAACGGCGTTGATGCTTAGCCACGATTTGCGGTTCGAAACTGCCGTCGCGGTCCCTAGGAACCGCGACGCGCACCTTGCCGATATCGGTGGTCACCGTCTTGGGCATGGTGCCGTTACGGGAATTGCCGCGATTGCGGCCCAACGGATCGTGCTTGTCGTAGCCGAGGTGATGGCTCATCTCGGCCTCTAACGCCGACTGCAACACCTTCCTGGTCAACGCCGTCAGCAAACCATTCTCACCGGCCAGGGCGATACCCTGTCCGGCAGCAGCACCCACCAGCTGGTCGGCCAGCGCATCCATATCCGGCAACACCGCAAGATCGGTCACCGGGTCGTCAAACTGTTCGCTCATGAGGTGATTCTCTTTTCCGCCCCAACCCTAAAGCCGGGACATCACGCCGAACCACTTACACAAAAATCCCGACAGCCCCGCGCACGACCATCGGTTGGAACGGGAGGACAGTAGGATGTCTCAGCTATTGACAGAATCTCAAGTACGGCAGCGGATTCCAATCGGTCACAGCAAGTATTATGAGTTGATCGGCTCCGGACAGCTGAGGTCGGTTCGGATCGGACGGCGGCGGTTTGTCACCGAAAGTGCTGTCGCAGAATATATTGAGAGACTCGACGCCGAATCGATCGGCGATACGGAGGCGTGACATGTCACGGCAACAACTGCCGCCGCAGATCAAGAAGATGTCGGTCCGAGACCGGGGCACAGGCAAGATCGTCGTTCGGTATCAGCTGACAGTTGATGCGGGCGAAGATCCGAAGACAGGCCGACGTAGGCAAGTTCGGCGTCGGTACCGTACCGAAAAGGAAGCTCGGGACGCGCTATCTGAGATCGGCGATCAAGTCGCTAAGCGAACGTTCGTCCCGCGCGCGGACACAACCGTTCGGCAACTCTGTGAGGCGTATGTCGCGGGCAAGCATCGAATCCGGGCGACATCGCTGGCCAAGCTGCAATACGACTTGGAACCACTTCTGCAAGTCCACGGGGGCATGGCTGCGCAGAAACTAACTAAGGCGCACGTCGACAGGCTGGTCGTGCAACTGCGCAAGGGAGGTACGAAGACGGGGAGGGGAAGGACGCGGCGGCCGTGGTCGGCAGCGTCGGTCAACAAGTTCATTTCGACAATCGACCAGGTTCTTGGTGACGCATTGCGTCAAGGCATCGTCTCTCGCAACATCGCGGAGCTGGTGGATCGCGTCGAGGTACCGCACAAGGTGATGGAGACGTACAACGAGGCTGAGGTTCGGGCGCTACTCAGAGCGGTTGCCGACAACCGCTTGCAACACGCCTGGGAATTGGCATTGTCGGGTCTTCGTCGCGGCGAGATTGCTGGGCTGCGATGGGCTGACATCGACTTGAAGGCCGGTCTGTTGTCGATCGCCAACAACCGCGTATCAGCTGGTGGCAAGACTGTCGAGAACGAGCCGAAATCGCGTTCGTCACGCCGTGTATTGCCAATTCCTGCATCGCTTTTGGTGACTCTGAAAGCGGCAAAGACAAGGCAAGCTGTCGAGCGCCTGGCGTTGGGCAAGGCATGCAAGTCCGGTGCTTACGTGGTATCGAACGAGATTGGTGATCCGTACTCTCCTGCGGTGCTCTCGCGGTACTGGCGGGATGCGGTAAAGACGGCCGGTGTTCGGCATATCCGCCTGCACGACGCGCGTCACACATGCGCCACGACAATGCACCTGCAAGGAGTGCCGGTCGCAGTGATTGCCGCATGGATCGGCCACAAGGACGCCAGCCTGACGATGAGGCTGTATGTCCACAGCCAAGACGATGCACTCAAGGCAGCCGCTGCGACTTTAGATCGGGGCGTGAAATGAGTTTGGGTCGAGTTGTGACATCTCGTGCCACCCACGGGGGTGATCGAACGCATTCGAACGCCATTTGCGCTGGTCAGAGTGGAGCCGATGACGGGAATCGAACCCGCGTATTCAGCTTGGGAAGCTGATGTTCTGCCATTGAACTACATCGGCGGGAGACCAAATGAAAACCTTGATGACAATCCCTGCCAGGTGTTTTCGTACGGTCTCTGGTGTTGCTGCGGTGACGAAACGCGAGAAAATCTCACCGATCGTGATGTTTTCGCTGGCTTCAGGCCGCGACGGGAGTCTATCAGGGGTGGTGCTGACCGACGGTAGCCCCGAAGTCGAGGTGCTTGGGGTCGGGGTCTAAGTGGCGGGAGTTCGAGGTGGGGGAGATTGTGCTCAACACGGCATGGGCAGTGGCGTTCTTTGGGGGATGCACGGCATCAGACGGCAGTCAACGCTGGCAGGATGCCTTTCATGACTGAGCTCGCTGCTGCCTCTCGCACCAAGCATCTGGTGACCTGGATGGGTGTTGTTCATCCAGAAGCGGGAAACTGGTACCTGGATGTGCCAATGACTCTCCGGCATGAAGATCATGAGTTTCATTTCTCATTGACTCGCTCCGTCTTCCAGTTGGCTGTCGAACTTGATAGGCCAGACACCGGTGGTGATGAATCCGAATCTCTCGATTTTTGGGCTAACCGCGTCATGTATCGATATATGCCTCTGGTGCATGCTGTGCTCGACGCGCTTGGATTTCACCTTGGAGCTGACCTGACACCTGAACTGCTCGGCGGGAGCCTCGATAGCGACAAGGCGCTGGGAGTGTTGACGAACCTGCCCGACTTCGGGTTGGTGGCAGAGGGGAATTATGTCCCGGGCGAGGCATTAGGTGCGTATGTCAACGCTGCGATTGGCGATGCGACGGCGCGTTTCGCTTTGGCTGACGTGAGCCGTGCACTTAGAGCGTGTCTTGTGTGGTTTGTGGGGTGGTTGGGGCATGATGTGCTGGTGTGAAAGAGCTTTCGTTGAGGTTGGTTCCGGACGAGTTGTGGGCGTTGGTGGAGCCGTTGTTGCCGGTGCAGCGGGTGCGTCCCCAGGGCGGCGGGACGGCGTATGCCGATGAGCGTGCGGTATTCACCGCGGTGGTGTTTGTGCTGGTCAGTGGGTGTGCCTGGCGGCATTTGCCACCATGTTTCGCAGTGACGGTCCCTACCGCGCATCGCCGGTTCGCCGAGTGGACCGCCGTCGGGGTATGGCGGCGTCTACAAGAAGCGGTACTCGATCGGCTCGGTGCCGATGGGGCATTGGATTGGTCACGGGCCGTGGTGGATTCGGCGTACGTGCGGGCTAAAAAAGGGGCGCCATGACCGGGCCGAGCCCGGTAGACCGGGGCAAAGCGGGTACCAAGATTCACGTGCTCACCGACGCGACCGGTCTGCCGTTGCAGACCGCGGTCACCGCCGCCAACACCTGGGACGGGCATGCGGTCCCGCCGCTGGTACGGGCACTGCCCGCCATCAAATCCCCGCGCGGGCCACGCAGGCGGCGACCGGCAAAACTGCACGCAGACAAGGCATACGACGCGAACCAGCTGCGGCAATGGCTCACCAATCGACACATCACACCCCGGATCGCCCGCCGCGGAACCGAATCCGGCGACCGGCTCGGCACCAAACGCTGGAAAGTCGAACGCACCATGTCCTGGCTCTTCACCTACCGCCGCCTGGGCACCCGCTGGGAACGCCACGACCATCTCTACGCCGCATTCCTCACACTCGCCGCCACCCTGGTCTGCTTCAGAAAACTATCCACATGAGACACGCTCTTAGGTTCGATGAGGATTGTGCGTTCCACTGTTACCGTGCGCTCGAAGATATCCGGCAGCGATACTCCGACTCCTCTGATTCCCGCGAAGCCTCGTGGGAAAAATTGAAGTCAGACTTAGGCATCGATCGCGAAGAGTTCCGGGCAATTGAGGTCGAAGCCATCGCGCGCCGTCACGGTGAGCGGGCGGTATCCACTCACGAGGAGAGAATCAGCTGGGCGAAGTGGACGCGCAAGGTGGTTGAGACGTACATTGCCCGCTACCCCTCTAAGGGATATGTGCTTCCACGCGCATCCACGTAGTCGGTGGGTACAGCGGATTCTCAAATCCATGCGCCAGGGAGTATTCGATGGCTCGAGACCTTGGGGGGCTAAGTGAGGCGAGATTGCTTGGTATGTGGTCTGTTTGGGCGTTGGGCCGCGGGTGAGCGGTGGGTGCGGCGATGGATGCCGAGGTTTCGGTCAGTGTGATCGCCCGCAAGCACTGAAGCGGGGCTACGAGCTGGTCGTGTGGTGGGTTCTCCTGCTGTGGAGGAGAACCGGGTGCTTGCGCAGTTCATGACCTCGCACGGCGGCACACTCCCCATTCGCGAACCTGCGGCGGTAGGAGTGGATGACAGGCAGGGCGAATCTTTTTGGCCCTCTGGCTCAGCCTCCCAACTCTCGCGAATCGGCGTTTACACATTGGGTGTTCGTGTCTCAGGACCAGCCTGTTCATCGATAGCGAAATATAGAGGCGCCATTGTTATTTGGTCTCCGTAGGCTCGTCCATGTGGATAGATTGATTGTCTAGCAACCTATTTGGCATTCCGCCGACAACACTGTTCTCTAGAGTTGATCTCTTGATTCGGAGGGCAAGGTCATACGAGGGCCCAAACGCAGCGAGCGGGAACGATACGTAGGCCGGCTTGGCTGAGGTGATACTTGGGTGAGGGGTGTCCTCGTGCAAGGGGGCGGGTTCAACGTAGCGCTGGAACCCTATAAAGAACCTCGAACTGCATCATTGGAAAGTCAAAAGATCTTCCAATTTTGTCAAAGTTGGAACTTTGTCCTGCTTAAAACTAGGTTCTAGCTGCGGAGATATCCGAAAGAATCGCTGTCTCTGGGGCCTGGCGGCGCCCACTAGCGTGTAAAGTCAACTTTTGACCATGTTTGACTTTCGATGTAAGAAGCGTCGATCAGGAGGTGCAACATCAAGAAGCCGATGCCCCCGCCAACCCTCAATGGGGATCTGGGGCTGTTCAAAACGATGGACACCAGCCGCCTGGTCAAGATCATGACACGGAGCGTCAACGTTGCGACCGATCCGTACCTTCCATGGGACGAGCTTCGATTCAGAAAGCCGCCAGACGACGCTACGCACAACGAGTGGTGGCTTGCAACTCGACTGGCGCGCAGCAGCATTCAGCGCGCAATTCCACTTACGACGATGAGCGGGGGAAACTTTACCTACGCGCTCCCCGACGAGGTTCTTCGCCTTTTGGATGAGGTAACCCAACGTGCCAGTGGCCAGATTGCGGTGCCGGAGCAGGTAACCAACGCTGCAACAAAAGATCGGTATGTCATCAGCTCGCTGATAGAAGAAGCAATTACTAGCAGTCAATTGGAGGGTGCTTCCACCAGTCGAAAAAGAGCCAAAGAGATGATTCGACATGACAAGAAGCCGACTACGCGAAGTGAACAGATGATTCTCAACAACTATCGCGCAATGCAACATGTTAGTGAGAATCGAGTTGAAGAGTTCACGCCCGAGGCAATCTGTCAGCTTCACGAGATTGTCACCTACAAGACTCTTGACAATCCGGAATGTGCCGGAAAAATCCAGAGCGATCCCGATCCGGATGATCGTGTGAAGGTTTTCGACAGCGAAGGTAATGTGCTGCACACGCCGCCACCAGTGGACCAGCTCCCTGAACGGCTGCAACGACTCTGCGATTTTGCGAATGGCAACGATGGTCAAAGGGTGTATGTTCCGCCGGTCGTTCGGGCCTTAGCGATTCATTTCATGATGGGATATGACCATTATTTTGAAGACGGAAACGGTCGAACGGCCCGCGCACTGTTTTATTGGAGCATGTTACGGCAAGGGTATTGGCTTTCAGAGTACCTAACGATCTCGCGAATACTAAAGACTGCACCCTCAAAGTATTCAAAATCGTTCATCTTCACCGAGCAAGACCAAGGTGACCTCACGTATTTCCTCATCTATCAACTCAAGGTGATCCAACGCGCGCTCGATGATTTGAACAAGTATCTAGCACGCAAGTCCGAAGAGCTTCAAAGCACTCGAAAGTTACTGACGCGTACCGAGAGTAAGTTCAATCATCGACAGTTGGGACTACTAGAGTTTGCGATCAAGCGTCCAGACGAGTACTACACTGTTAAGTCGCATGCTAAGAGTCACGGAGTTTCGGAGCAGGCGGCCCGGAACGATCTGTACGAGCTCGAGCGACGGCAGCTTTTGGAGCGCGACAAGATCGGGCGCGAATTCATTTGGACAGCACCGCCCGATCTCGCTGAAAGGATCAAGTCGAGTCACTAGAAGTCACCTCCCGACAACGGATTGAGCCAACGCCGTTCTAGCTGACCGGGCTGCGACTTGTTGGCCTCGGTCCCGCTGATGAGCCTGGATTGCCAGGCTGTCGCGTGGCACCAGGTGGTAGGTACTGTGCCTCATAGGGCTGCATCGTCCAGCATGTCGTATCGAGCACCGCTCCTACTCCTGCTGCGACAATCATCGCGGCGATGACATCCGCCAGGTGACCGCGGTCGGCGGTCGGCATGTACCAGCCGTTTCCCATCAAAGACACCCACGGGCCGTCAAGGAGTTGCGGCACAGCTGCTTTTCCGATGGACCGGTCGTCCAGCACTTCTTCGACTCGAGCGACCAGGCGTTAGGGCCCGCTGACCCATGTAACAGCCAGGGGGGCGACGCAGCCGGACGGGTGCGGGTAGACGAGAGCGGAGTCGCCCTTAGAGGTGACGGTGCAGCAGGTGCTGTTTAGGCGGGGCCCTGCGATCGAGAAGGTCGCTCGCGGCCGAGAGTAAAACTGGGTACCGCGGCACCGACATGCACAGATGGGGTATTCGAGAGGGATCGCAGAGCAGACCTATGTGCTCTTGATTCCGTTATGGTCCCCTTGGCCTATGTCGGGCCTCCATCTTTGCCAAAATCGTGATCAGACCAGAATCCCGGTGCCATGAGAGGGCGCATCCGGGAAATTAGGTGGCCGTCTTCGCCCAGGCTTTCAACGGATACGAAACCATCGGTCGTGAGACCACTGGGCCACCGTTCGTAGAAAGCCGTGGCGACAGCAGTATCGGTCATCGCCTCTTCTTTGTTGTTGCGCATCATTATTGCGGTGCCTAATACCCGGTCGATCACCAACCAAAGGTCGTGCCCGACTATATCGACGGCGTTGTGGACGACATAGCTGCCACTCATCTGGCCACACTAACGACATTCGCGACCGATGGCCGCAGTTTCAAGATCTGCGCAGGTTTGTAGAGCTGGACAGGGATTAACTGCGGATTGGCCTGTCTGACGGCAGCTCGCTATGTTTGGGATTCCGACGCTGCGTATAGCTCGTTGATGTCCTGCTCACTTAGCCACATCGTCAATAGGTCATTGCCGTTTGAAATTTCCTGTTCAAGACCTTGGTTCAGCATGCCGCATATCTCGAGCATGCGTTCTGCCAGGCATGCCTCCGGGCCGATCATATGCAGAAGCATGTGCCCAACCCCTGCAATGGCACGTGGCATCGGCGGAGGTGTCAAAAGCGCGATTATGCGGACACCCTCGTGATCGCCAACCCTGTGCGCGATGTGCTGATTGGTCATTTCAAGAATTTTCTCGTGTGCCACAAGCTGTTCGGGGGCGAGCATGTCGGTCCAGGCTTCATGCAACTTGAGCCGCTGGCCCTTCGAGACGAGATGACCACGACCTGAGGTAAACGCACGGCGATACGAAATGGCACCTGCTGACCAAAGTGCCTGGGCTACCAATGAATCCTCGCCCTGCGTTGACGGACCAGTTGGTGCACGCGAGAGATAGCCTTCGGCGCACTGCTGCGCGAAAACAATGTCGCGTTGGATCGAGACGAGATCAGCGACCATGCCCGCTGTCTTCCCCGAGAGTCCGAGTTGTAGGTACTCGACACCTTGCGGTTCGCAGTTCTGGGTTTCCACGAGCGTGACGGTACGGCTTAGCTGCTCCCATGTGGCTGATTTTCAGGAGTGCAACCGCTGGCTACGTATCAGAATTGGGCGTCGGCGTTCAGGTCCGTTCTGCTCACTGATGCCGAAATGCGAAGAGGTGATTGTCATCTGATCCCCATCGGCGACGAGCGGTCTGTCCGGCGGAACCGGTAGTACCTCTCGGCGTGTGAGCTTACATGTGAGAACGTCCGGAAGTCCGCGCCATGACCGCTTTGGGACGTGCGGCGCGGACGGGCGATCAGGAACTGCGCTTGACCAGGGCGCCGGTGATGAGCCGCGCCAACATGGTCTCCAGGTCATCGTTGAAGTTCAACGAGATGTCCGCCAATTCAGGTTCGGCCTGGCAGGCGGCGACCGCGCTGGCCGACGGCTGGGCGTACATCCACAGGGCGGCGCTGGTCACCACGGTGGAAAGGGACACGCTTCGAGCATCGTCACCGAGCTCGGGGATGAAGTCGCGAATCGCATCGGTGTAGATGGCAATGGTGTTGTGGGCAGAGCGCCGAAAACACAACAGTGTCTCGGGCGAGACGTTGTACTCCAACACTCCTGGTTGGGCGGTCATGAGGTCGCACAGCACGGCGCGTTCTCGTAAAGACCGGCTGAGCAATGCGGCCAGGCGATCGACCCTTTCCTGCGCCGAGCCGGATCGCGTGTCGCAAGAGAGCTCCGCCACAATTTCGGTGACCCAGCAGCGTAGTGACGTGTCGAGAAGTTCCAGCAGCACGGCCTCGCGGGACTCGAAATAGCGCATCATCGCGGACTTTGCTAGGCCGGTGCGTCGGCTCAGCTCATTAAGGCTGATCTGGCTGACCGGCATGTCGCTGAGCATCGATGACGCGGTTTCCAGGATGGCTTGCCGACGGATCTCGCGCTGCTCCTCGCTGCGCGCCCGACGGAAGGTCATGGCCCGATGTTAATCCGCCACCAGGTCTTCGATAGTGAACCGCCGGTCTATTACCGTGATACGGTGCTGCCGTAATAGACCGGTGGTACACAATCCCCTGGCGTCGGACCGCGGCAGTTGCCTCTTCGGAGGGAATCCGCGGGCCCGTGCAGGGCAGAAGCAGAAGGGGATGCGCGCGGTGTACCGACTGTTGAAGCGGTTTTGGATTCCGCTACTGCTGGTGATTGTCGTCGGGATCGGCGGATACGCGATTGCGCAGATCCGCAGCTCGGCGATTCCACGCCCGCCGAAGCCGGGTGAGGGGTCGGGAATCACCGCCAACTTCAACCCGAAGCACATCACCTACGAGATCGTGGGGACGGGCGGCACCGCGAACCTCAACTACCTCGATGAGAACGGGCAGCCCCATCTCATTGAAAATGCGCCACTGCCTTGGTCTTTCACGATCGTGACAACCATGCCGTCCATGTCGGCCAACATCGTCGCGCAAGGCGATCGCAACGTCAGCGGTCTTGGATGCCGCGTGACGGTCGACGGGGGCGTGCGCGATGACCGAACCGGCACAGACAAAGTCAAACCGTTTATCTACTGCTTGGTGAAATCCGTATGAGCAACGCGCACGCGAAACCACACCGGCCGTTTATCGGCCACATGATCCGGATCTTCTCGCTGCCGATCATCTTGTTCTGGGTCGGGCTGGCGGTCATCCTGGGCACGGTCACCCCCTCACTCAACGAAGTGGCGGCCAGCCGGTCGGTGCCGCTGAGCCCGCAGAACTCGGAGTCCTACCAGGGGATGCTGAACATCGGCAAGGTGTTTCAGCAGTACGACTCGGACTCGTCGGCGATGGTCGTCCTGGAAGGCGACGACAAACTCGGCGATGCCGCGCACAAGTACTACGACGAGATCGTCGCCAAGCTCAAGGCCGATCACGAGCACGTGCAGAACGTCCAGGACTTCTGGAGTGATCCGTTGACCGCGGCGGGCTCGCAGAGCGTGGACGGTAAAGCCGCCTACGTGCAGATCTTCCTGAACGGATCACAGGGCACCAGTGCCAGTCACGAGTCCGTCGCCGCGGTGCGCCAGATGGTCAGCTCCATGCCCGCACCGCCGGGCGTCAAGGCGCATGTCGCGGGCACCACCGTGCTGAACGCCGACACTCAGGTTGCCGGTCACCAAAGCATGGCGACCATGGAATTGGTGTCGGTGGGCGTGATCGTCGTGATGATCCTGTTCATCTACCGGTCCATCGTCACCATGCTCATATCCATGGTCATCATTGGCCTGGAACTATTTGCAGCACAGGGTGTTACGGCTACCGCGGGATACATGAACATCATCGGTCTGACCCCCTACGCGGTGAGCATGGTGACGATGCTGGCGCTGGCGGCCGGTACCGACTACGTGATCTTCTTGTTCGGCCGCTATCACGAGGAAAGGTCAAAGGGCCGTAGTCGCGAAGACGCGTATTACATGTGCCTATCATGGCGTCTCGCACGTCATTCTGGGATCCGGTCTGACCATTGTCGGCGCCTGCATGTGCCTGAGCATGACCACGCTCCCGTACTTCCAGAGCATGGCCCTGCCCTGCGCGATCTCGGTGCTGGTGATCGTGGTCGCGGCGCTGACGCTGGCGCCCGCCGTGTTGACGGTGGCCTCGAAGTTCGGGCTGCTGGAGCCCAGAGGCAAGCTTTCCACCACGGGGTGGCGCAAGGTCGGAACCGCGGTAGTGCGTTGGCCTATTCCCATTGTCTTGGTGACCAGCATGATTGCGATCATCGGCTTCGTCAGCCTGATGACCTACGTGCCGCAGTACAACGATCAGAAATTCACGCCCGCCGATATGCCGGCCAACCTCGCGATGGATGTGGCAGATCGCCACTTCTCGCAGGCCCGCATGAACCCGGAACTGTTGATGCTGGAGGCCGACCACGATCTGCGCACCCCCGCAGACATGCTCGTCATCGACAGGGTGGCCAAGGGAATTGTCCATATGCGCGGTATCGAACGCGTGCAGACGATTACCCGCCCGCTCGGTGCGCCGATTGAACACAGCTCGATCCCGTTCCTCATGGGCGCGCAGAACGCGGGCACGCTGCAGACCGCAAAGTTCAACAACGACAGCTCTGCTCAGATGCTGGAGCAGGCCGACGAGTTGAGTAAGACGCTCTCCAGCATGGAGAGGATGTACAGCCTCATGCAGGAGCTCACGGGCACCATGCACAGCATGGTGGGCCGGACTCACGAGATGGTGGCAACCATCCAGCAGATGCGCGACAACCTGGCCAATTTCGATGATTTCTTCCGGCCGCTGCGCAATTACTTCTATTGGGAGAAGCATTGCTTTGACATCCCGGTCTGCCAGTCGCTGCGGTCGATCTTTGATGTTCTGGACAGTGTTGACGTGCTCGCCGACCAAATGAGTGGTCTGGTCACCGATATGGATCGCATGGATCAGCTGATGCCGCAGATGCTGCCGGTCCTGAGAACGACCATCGATTCGATGAGTCGTATGCGCGATTTCATGCTTGCCATGCACAGCACCCAGGCGGGCACTCAGGCCCAACAACAAGAACTGGCCAAGGGTGCCACGGAAATTGGCCTCTACTTCGACCAAGCCAAGAACGACGACTTCTTCTATCTACCGCCGGACGTGTTCACCAACCCGGACTTCAAACGCGGGCTCAAGATGTTCGTATCGCCGGACGGCAAGGCAGTCCGATTCATCATCACCCACCAGGGAGACCCGGCGTCCGTCGAAGGCATCGAACACGTCCGTGACATCAAAGGCGTTGTCGCCGATGCGGTAAAGGGCACGCCGCTGGCCAACGCGAAGGTCTCGTTGGCCGGTACCGCATCGATGTACGCCGATATGCAGGACGGTGTGACCGTAGACCTGGCCATCGCGATCATCGCCTCGATGATTCTGATCTTCGCGATCATGGTGGTGATCACGCGCAGCGTGGTGGCCGCCCTGGTCATCGTCGGCACGGTGGCCGCGTCTCTGGGTACGGCCTGTGGTCTGTCAGTGTTGTTGTGGCAGGACATCCTTGGGCTCGGCGTGCAGTGGATCGTGATCCCGTTGTCGATGGTGATCCTGCTGGCGGTGGGTTCGGACTACAACCTGCTGGTGGTGTCGCGTCTCAAGGAGGAGATCCACGCCGGGCTCAACACCGGCATGATCCGTGGCATGGGGGCCACCGGGCGCGTTGTCACCGCCGCGGGCCTCGTGTTCGCCTTCACCATGATGTCGATGATCGTCAGCGACCTGCGCGTGGTCGGCCAACTCGGCATGACCATCGGCATCGGCCTGATTGTCGACACTTTGATCGTGCGCGCATTCATGACGCCCGCCATCGCGGCTGCACTGGGCCGGTGGTTCTGGTGGCCGATCAACACCTTTGAGATTGTCCGGCGTGGCCGCGATGCGGACTCGGCCGAACCGGAGACGGCACCCCTTGCGGTGGTGGATGCGGGACAGCAACCACCGTCTACTCCCACCACCTCCTGAAAAGTCTTGGGCAGCATCGAGGAAATTCTCAGCCTGGCCTCAGCGGATGCAGGCACTGTGACAGTGCGTACCAGAGGCGGACAGTGCCCTGACTGCATCTTGAGGAAGAAGGACATATCAATGAACTACCAGCCTGGGCATCCGCCGTACGGAAACGAATTCCCGATGGGACAGCACGGCTATCGGCAGGTGCACGGTCCATCCACCGACACCCGGACACGCTACGCGTACGGCGAGACGTTCCCGGACCGTGCCGAACTGGCTCCGAACCCGCTGCGCCGGAAACGTCTTCGCGCTGTCGGCCTGACCGCGGGTGCCGTTGTGGTGGCCATCGCCGCCAGCGCCACCACGGCCGTCGTCGTGGTCAACCAGTCCGGACACCCCGCCCCGGTGGCGCAGAAATCGAGCCCAGGAGTCGCCGGAAAACCCTCCCTGCCAACAGGTTCAATACTCGGACAGCCGGGTGCCGCGGCCCCGGTCGGCTCGGTCGAGCAGGTGTCGGCCAAGGTGCTGCCCAGCGTGGTGCAACTGAAGATCCAAAGCGGGCAGCAGGGCGAGGAAGGCTCCGGCATCGTGCTGAGTCCTGACGGGCTGATCCTGACCAACAATCACGTTGTGGCAGCGGCCATGTCGGGCAGCGGCGATCTGGCGCCCTCGGCCCCATCGCGCCGCGGGCCCCTCACCAACCTTCCGCCCGGCATCCTGCCCGGCGAACAGCTGCCCGGCGACTATCAGGATGGTCGTGACGGGCAGGTGCCCAACGGCAACGACCGGCGCAGCACCCGGCCTTCCGCCCACTCCGGCGACGGGGTCAAGGCAACCGTGACGCTGGCCGATGGTCGTACGGTCCCGTTCACCGTCGTCGGCGCGGACCCCGACGATGACCTGGCCGTGGTCCGGGCCCAGGGCGTCTCCGACCTCACCCCGATCTCCATCGGTTCCTCGAAAGACCTGAAAGTCGGCCAGAACGTCGTCGCCATCGGCTCACCCCTGGGCCTGAAGGGGACGGTGACAACCGGCATCATCAGCGCGCTCGGTCGCCCGGTCAGCACCGGCGATGACCAGAGCGGACAGCATTCGGTGATGAGTGCCATCCAGACGGATGCGGCCATCAACCCCGGCAACTCCGGCGGTGCACTCGTCGACATGAACGGTGACCTCATCGGGGTGAACTCGGCGATCGCGTCACTGTCCGGCGGCCAGGACTCACAGGGCGGCGGACAGGCCGGCTCGATCGGCCTGGGCTTCGCCATCCCGGTGGATCAAGCCAAGCGCATCGCCGACGAGCTGGTCGCCACCGGCACCGTGCGGCATGCCTCGCTGGGTGTTCAGCTCGGCTCCGGTGACGACATGCCTGGCGCGGTCGTGGCAGGTGTGGTCAGTGGCAGCGCGGCGGCGACGGCCGGCCTGCCCAAGGGCGCGGTGATCACCAAGGTCGACAACCAGGTCATCGACGGCCCCGAGGCGCTGGTGGCCGCAGTGCGGTCCAAGGCACCCGGCGACGCGGTAACGCTCACCTACGCGGACCAGTCGGGAACGTCGCGCACGGTCCAGGTCACCCTCGGGCAATCGGCAACGTGACAGCGCCGAACCTGGGTGGCTAACTCGGGTTCAGCGGTTCCGGAGACAATGAACGGATGGCTGGCTGCGACGACCTGACTGCAGGCGGGACACCCGCCGGCTCGACGGCCTGGAGCCCGGCCCCATGGTTCCTGGCCACGCCACCGTCATCGAGCCCCGGAATGATCGCCCGCTCGCATGTGCACCGCACTCTTGACCTGCACGTTCAGCAGTCTCGGGCGGTCGTGGTGCTCGCCCCATCAGGGTTCGGCAAGACGGTCGCGGTGGGCCAATGGGCCGCCGCACAGCGGCAGCAGCAACCGGGCTCGGTCGGGTGGCTGACGGTGACGGAGCAGGCGGCAGACTTCCCCGAGCTGATCCGCGGCATCATGACGGCGCTGCGGCACGCGGCGGGTGACGGTGACGATGCCCAGGTCCGGCGGGCACTGGCTACCGCCTTCGAGCTGCCGTCCCTGGGACTGGTCTTCACCGCCCTGTCGACGATCCAGATGCCGGGCCGGGTCACGGTCGTGCTCGATGATTTCCAGAAGGCCATCGGAGTCACACAGTCCGCGGAGTTTGTCGAGTTCATCGAGCATGGTCCGCCCTGGCTGCGGTTGGTGTTGATCACCACGGAGGCGCCGGAGACGTTGCTCACCAGGCTGCGGGTGCATGGTCAGGTGGCGGTGGTGACGGCGGGCGAATTGGCGTTCACCGCTGAGGATGTGCTGTCGGCCGCCTGCCATGTGCACCAGCAGGACCTCGCGGCCGGGGACGCCGAACGCATCGCGTACAGCACCGGGGGCTGGCCCGCGGCCGTGCGGCTTGCGCTCTTAGACGGCGAAACGCCCAGTGCTCTTGATGATCTCGATCTGAGTGAATACATCCGTGCCGCCGTTCTCGGGCGGCTACGCCCGGAGCTTGCCGAGTTTGTGCTGGCCGCGACCGTATGCACGCGGGTGGATGAACGCCTGGCCGCGGTGCTCTCCGGGCGCGTCGATGCCGCGGGGTTGCTTGCGGAATGTGCGACCTCCGGGCTGTTCATCGAACGATTCGGATCTGGCGAAGATGCTATCTACCAATGGCATTCGATGTTCGCACACGGATGTGGCGAGGTACTCAGGCAGTCGGACCCGGCGCGATGGAGCGCCTTGAACCTGTTGGCAGCGCGCGAGCTGCGGGACCGCTACCCGTTGGATGCCGTCGAGCATGCCGTTCGCGGGGCGGACGGGCGGTTGGCCGCGGAGACAATCACCGATCATTGGCTCGAGCTACTGCTGGAAGCCCGATCGGTGGCACTGGAGAGTGTCTGCATCGCGGTGGCCGACGCATTCGGTGAGACCGCCGATATTGCGATGGTGCGTTCCTGTTGCCGGGAGGTCGCGGGTGATCGCCTTGGCGCACAGCTGCATTTCGAGCGCGCGCAGGCCCTGACACATGGCCACGTCGAGTCTCGGCGGGTGCGTCTCATCGCGGATGTGAGCCGCATCCTAATCTCCGACGACCACAGCACCATGGCGGGAGCTGTCGACGCGGTGTCCGAAGCCTTGACTGATCGCACACTCGTGGCGGACCGCGTGTATGCGTGCGCGCTGTTTCTGGTGGGCTGGGCCGAAACCAGGTTGCGGCGCGACGTCGGTCACTCGATGCGACTGCTGGAGTCGGCGGCGCAGGAGTGCCGTGCGCTGGGTCTGGCAGCGGTCGCTGATAGGGCCACGGAGAGCCTGGCATTCGCCTACGTCCATGCCGGGCAGTTCGGCCGCGCCCAGCGGTCGCTAAGCCTGGCAGAGGTGCCCTGGCTCTCCCACTAGGGCGGCGGGATATCCTGTTTTACAACGGGATTCATACAGATGTGGCAGGGCGATCTGGCGGGGGCGCTCGAGGATTTCACCGTGGTGGATGCTGCGGTAGGGGATGGTTACCCGGATATCGGGCGCATGATGTTGGTGTTCAGTGCTGCAGCACTGGGGAACCAGGGGTGCGATTGGTCCCTCCCGCAGCTGGAGGCGGTGGCCATGCGCATCGGCGAAGACGAGAACAGGGCCGTCCCGATAGGCAGTTTCCGTGCAGCCGCACTAGCGAGGATCGCCGAGATTCGGGGGCACACGCGCGAGGCGTTACAGCTGGCGGCGAGGCTCCTCGATGTGACGCCATTGCCGACAGCCTCTGTGATGGTGGCGGGCGTATGCCGACGGCTCGGGGACATCGACCTCGCAGAGTCCCTGGCCGACAATGCACGTGGCGAGTCAGTACCTTCATACACGCGTGCCTACGCAGCTCTGGTGGGCGCGTTGCTGACGTGGGATAGCGGCGATAATGATCGGGCTCACCAACTGCTGGAGGAGTCGCTCGCATTGGCGGCCCCGGAATCTGTGCGCTACCCGTTCCTGGACAACGCCGGTCAGTCGTGTCGTGATCTGTTGGGGGCGCACAGCTCACGGACCGCGTATCCGGATTTCCTCGCCGAGTGTCTATTGTCCTGCGAGACGGGTGCATCGGATAACCCTGCCGCATCACTCACCTCACGGGAGCGAGAAGTGTTGGCATACTTGCGGACTCCGATGACTGCGGCGGAGATCGCCGCGAAGCTGTCGGTTTCGGTCAACACCCTGAAGACACATCAGCGTTCCATCTACCAGAAACTGCAGGTATCGAACCGCCGTGAGGCGATCGGCATTGCGCCGCACTGACGCTGTGGTGCAAAACCTGGTTACAGGGCCGGCAGCACCTGCTGGGGCAGGCTGCGGTCGTTGTCACCGGGCGCCGCATCGACGACTCCCGCGCCGGTGAGACGGTTGACCACGGTGACGACCGTATTGGTCACCACCGTGAGTCCTTGATTGAACGCCCCCAATGCCCAACTTGTGGCGCTGGCCAGTTGTGAGAACACGGGCACTCCGGAGGAGCCCACCGCATCAAGCTGCTGCCGTATGCCGTTGACGCCATCGACGATTCCGTCGAGCAGCGGACCGGCGGGAAGGCTGATCACCGAACGGATTCCGAGCCGCAGCCGGGTGAGCAGGTCTGGATAATGATTGGCATTGACCATGTCGCTGATCGCTGTCTTGCGGTTGGTTGGGGTACTGGCATGGTCGGCGAGGGACCGCAGATCGGTGCCGTCCGAGTCGGGAAGCGACGACACTCCGAGTAGCCCCAGGGCGGTCGGGGTGATGTCGTCGATCCCGAACGCCGGGTTGATCTGGCCGGGTGTGAAGCTGGGGCCGCGAGCGATCACAAAGGTGGATGTCTCGTTGGGAGACTGGAATCCATGCCCGATACCCAACTCCGGACGGTGTCCGTGATCGGTCACCACCAGCACCGTCCACTTCTCGCCGGTCGCCGCTTCTCGGGCTCGGACCGCGTCCATGATGGTGCCGACGTTGGCGTCTGTGTGCTCGAGTGCGTCGATGTATTGCTGAGACCCGCCGCCGTAGAGGTGGCCGGCGTGGTCCACCTGGTCTAGGTGGGTGAAGAGAAAGTCGGGGCCGTCTTTCTGGATTGACGTGGCGACATGGGCAGTGGTCTGCGCGTCGAGTTGGCTTTCGGAGTCGTCACCGGCGATAGCGGGCGTGCGGACAACCTGGTCGGCGCCGATACCGCCCTGCGCAATCTTCTCCAGCACGTTCCAGTCTGCTATCGATGCGGTTTTGAGTTCCGGTTTGGCCCTTTCGATCTGGGTGTACACGGAGGGGAACCGGGTGAAGTCGTTGGTGATGCCGTTGTTGGTCACCCCATGTTTGGTGTCCCATACGCCGGTCAGGATCGTCGTCCACGAGTCTGCGGAGATGGTGGTGTGCCCGGCGATACTTGACACGCCAGTGGTGCCCTCTTGCATCAACTCGTGGAAGTTGGGTGTCTGCGCATCAAGAATCTTGCTCATGTTGGTGCCGTCAACACCGATCACCAGCACCTTGTTCACAGGTTCCTGGGTCACGGTGTCGCCGGCGCTCTCACCGCGCTTGCGGGTGTTGACAGAGGTCGACGTGACGGAGCTGGTTCCACCGGTGGGCGCCGGTGGATTGACTGGCACCGGAACGGGCGCGGGCGCCGGGGGTGCAAGTGGGGCGACCGGCGCGGGGAGGGCAGGCGCCACCGCCGTGGCGACGGAGGCCTGTGGCGCTAAAGCCATTGGTGCCAGTGCTACTTCGGCTGGGGCTGACTGGCGTCGTGGCAACTCCAGTGTTGCCAGGTGCTGTGGTGCGACCGTATCGGTGAGGGTTGCTGTCGGCGCGCTTCGGGTGATGCTGACCGTGGAAGTGGTCTTGTTGGCCGGCTCGCTATCCGCTGCGGTGTGACGTGGCGCAGTGACGGCAGGATCAGTGTCTCGGGCGGAAGTCCTTTTGCCCGCCTGCGGTGTCTGTGTGCTGGGGACGCCAGCGGCGGAGGGAAGCGAATCCGGTACGGCGATCTTGATTCGAGGAAGTTGCGCCTCAATTGCTTTCGGATCGCTGATCGTTGTGTCGAGACCTGACAGAGTCTGCGTGGGCGACTTGGAGTCGTCGGCTGGTGTGGTCCCGGCGGTTGCGCCCGCGGTACTTGGTTTCGCGCTGGTGAGAGTGTTGGTCCGCGGTGCGTGTGCGTTATCGGGTTTATCGCTTGTGGCTGCGGCATTCCCAGACGACGAGGCACTACCGGACTTCTGCTGCGACGTGGCAGAGCTGCCGGGGCTCGCTGTGCTGGATGAATCTGCTGCATCGCGCGGATTGCAAGGGGCGACCGAGCGTTGTGATTCCTTGGAGGACTTGGTGTTGGCGGATTCTGTGGCTGTGGAAGTCCCGGCGGGAGCAGTGGATTCACCCCAAGACTTAGCGCCGGAAACGGATTTCGCCGCACCGGCCGACTCTGCCCCATGAGCTCCGGCCCCGTCACCGGACGGTGCGGCCTGCGCCGCACTCGCACCTACCAGGCATCCTGCCGTAATCAGCAGCGCTCCAGCGCTCGTCCGCAATAGCAAGGTGCCACAGTCGACCACCGGATACTCCAAACCACTCGGAATCAAGAAGTTGCGCAATCGGATCACGGAAGTAGATAGCGACGATCGAACAAATGAGGGGAGTTGGTTTGGCCGCTAAGCGAAGTCGCGGTGAAGATTTGACTGTATCCGGGAGTTAGTCAACTCGTTGTGAGTTTGAGCAGCCTGTACTTTGGCGCTGTCATGCATACGGGTTGGCGACCAACAGCTCGCGTAGACGCGCGTAGGTGGGCGAGGTCAATAGATCAGTCCATACGCCGAATAGCGGTGTGGGCAGGCCTTCTTCCAATACGCACCAGCGCTGTTCAACGAATTTGTCAGGTTCCACGCAGATCGGTTCACCGGATTCCCAACGCGAAACGACCCAGACCGTCAGAGAACACAAACCTTCAGGATGGACAGTTGTCGTCGCACCGACGGCATGCGCATCGGTGATTCTCATGCCGGTTTCTTCCCAGACTTCGCGTACCGCTGCCGATTCCGGGCTCTCGCCCCGCTCGATCCAGCCACCTGGTACGGACCACGTGCCTGCCCCATGGGCACCACGGCGCCGGCCCATCAGAAACCGGCCGTCTCTTACGACGAAGCAGCCCACACCGGGGTGCGGCCGATCACAGATGTCAGGGTTACGAGTCATCTGGCCCCTCCGCGTGCTGATATCGGGTTCGCACATCGATTATCGACGGATGGAGCCGCCGGGCTCGGACGGACCAGCTTCCCGATGGCCCGCCCGCGCCCGGCGGCATTTCACCCCGCGTGCGAGCTCAGTCTCGCGCCCAGGCAGCCTGTGCTTCCTTCTCCAGGTCGATGAACGTTTCCTCGCTGACGTCGATCGCGACACCCTTGATGGTTCCCCCGGTGAACGTCCCGGGATGGGCGTACAGCTGCGACACGTTGTCTCCACTGTCGAAGCCGACACACAGACCGTCGCCCGCCAGGGTGAACTTGCCGATCTGGGCCCGCATCGGGCCGTTGGCAACTGGCTTACCGTCGATGAACAGCGTTGTCGTGCCAAGTGATTCGCCGTACTGTCCCTTGTCCTTGCGGACGAATTCCATACCCAGGGTGCGTTTCCCGGGAGCCACCGGCGGTGAGACGAACACCTGCTCCGGCTTGAGCCCCAGAAAGTTGTAGACGTAGTGGAGCTTTCCGTCCTTGAGGAAAAGGGCATGCCCGCCGAATCGCGAACCGTGCGCGAAGATCACGCCCTGTGAATCCTTCGTGGTCTTCACGTCGGCGATGATCTTGTACGACCGGCCGCGGATGCTGACCGCCACGCCCTCGGGCACGGGTGCGGTGTCGGGGTAGTAGATGTAGCGGTTGCGTTTGGGCTCGGTCGACGGCCGCTCGATCGTGAGCAACTCGGTGGCGGACCGGTCGTCGAGGGGCAGCACGAAGTTCTTGTCTGCCTCGTCGAACCACGCCGCGATCAGCCCCTTGAGCTTGTCGGGGTACTTATCGGCCAAATTCGTTGACTCGGAGCGGTCTTCGTCGACGTGATACAGCTCCCACTTGTCCTGGTCGAAATGGCCTTTGCCGCTGATCGGTGCGTGCAGCGCCGCGGCCTTCCAGCCGTCCTCCCAGATCCCGCGGGTACCCAGCATTGCGTAGTACTGCCGCTTCTTGGTGGTGGGGGCATCGGCCTTCTCGAAGCTGTACCGCATCGAGACACCGTTCATCGGATACTGCGTGACGCCGCGGTAGGTCTCCGGCATCTGCAGGCCCGTCACGTCGAGGATGGTCGGCACGATATCGGTGACGTGGTGGTACTGGTGGCGCACCTGGCCCTTGTCCTTGATGCCCTTGGGCCAGTGGATCACCAGCGGATCGCACGTACCGCCCGAGAACTGTGAGTAGCGCTTGAACATCTGGAATGGCGTGGAGAAGGCCACCGCCCACCCGGTGGGGTAATGGTTGTAGGTATCGGGGCTGCCCAGCTTGTCCAGGTACTGCATGTTCTCCGACAGCTCATCGGGATAGCCGTTGAAGAATTTGTTCTCGTTCACCGAGCCGTTGGGGGAGCCCTCGCCGGAGGCGCCGTTGTCCGCGCAATAGAACACGATGGTGTTGTCCAGCTGGCCGGTCTGTTCCAAATAGTCGACGATCCGGCCGACTTGGGCATCGGTGTACTCGGAGAACCCGGCATACACCTCGGCCATCCGGGAGAAGAGGCGCTTCTCGTCGGGATTCAAGGTGTTCCACGGCCGCACGGAGTCTGCCTCGTTGGCCACCTCTGCGGGCATCGGGTTGAGCGGGGTGAGCTTGGTGTCCTTCGGGATGACACCCTTCTCGATCATGCGAGCCAGCACCCATTCGCGGTAGGCCTCGTAGCCGTCATCGAACTTGCCCTTGTACTTCTCGGTGTACTCGGCGGGGCTGTGATGGGGAGCGTGGTTGGCGCCGGGGCAGAACCACAGATACCAGGGCTTGGACGGGTTGGTGGCCCGCTGATCCCGCAGCATTCGAAGAGCCTGATCGGCAAGGTCTTTGGATAGGTGATAGCCCTCTTCAGGGGTGTACGGCGGCTCGATGAACCGGTTGTCCTCCACCAGGTCGGGGTACCAGTTGTTGGTCTCGCCGCCCAGGAAGCCGTAGTAGCGGTCGAAGCCCTTCTGCAAGGGCCACTCGGATCGGCTACCGCCACCGGCGATGTCTTCTTCGGGCACGTTGTGGTTCTTGCCCACCCAGAACGTGCTGTACCCGTTGTCCTGCAGCACCTGTCCGATGGTGGCGCACTCGGCGGGCAGCCGACCCGCTGCACCGGGAAATCCGTTGGAGGCCTCGGTGATCGACGCCGAGCGGTTCACGTGATGATTGCGGCCGGTCAGCAGGCAGGACCGCGTCGGCGAACACAGCGCCGTGGTGTGCCATTGCGAGTACCGCAGCCCGTTGTCGGCGAGGCGCTGCATCACCGGCATGTTGATACGTCCGCCGAATGGCGACCAGGCGGCCAGGCCGGTGTCGTCGTACAACACCACCAGGATGTTGGGCGCCCCCTCCGGCGCGCGCTTCAATTCATACGGAGTCCAGTCGGGTGTGGAGTCGCGCACGTCGAGGGCGATCTTCCCGTGGAAGTCCTCATTAGTCGGTCCGGTGCCCGGTGTACCGGCACCTGTCGCGTGATCGGTGCCCTCAAACCCCTTGATCGCGGCGGTCGCCGCGGCGGCACCGACACCGGCGGCCGCGATACCGCCCAGAATCGAACGCCGTGAGAGGCCTCCTCGTTTGTTGTTCTCGGTGGGTTCGGCGGTGTCCCCATTAGTGGGTTCCATGAGTAGTCCTCTCGGAGCGAAGAATCTGGGTCTGCAGTGGCGTCACCGCGGCGCTATTCATCAACGTGATTCATTGTGTCTCGCCAAGATCCGGAAACGGAGGGTGATCGCAAAGATGGGCGTGAATATATGAATAGACATGCTTGCATCGACGCTAATGACAGGGGCGAGGGTGAGCATCACCCTTTTCGGGTGATTCTTCGGGGCAGTGCCGTGGAAGGAACTCATCACAACGGAGGGAATCCGTGGGTACTGTCGAAGGCGGCGTTGACGATAACTGCCGGAGATCGATGTGATGAACCTTCCGCCCGCTCCTGCTGCGGCCGGAATACAGAAAGGTTTGAAACACATGGGAATTGCTGACGACGCAAAGAACACGGCCGAGGACCTCAAGGGCCGCGCCAAGGAAGCCGTTGGAGCTGCCACCGGCGATGAGGATCTGAAGGCCGAAGGCCAGCTTGATCAGGGAATCGCCGCGGTCAAGGAAAAGCTGACCGAGGCCGCGGACAAGCTCAAGGAAGGCGTGGACGCCGTCAAGGACAAGTTGACCGGGAACTCCTAGCCGTCGTCAGCTCATCTCCCTGAGGTCATCGCAGGGAGATGAGCTGATCGACATGATCTTGAGGTAACTCACCGTCGACCACGGCGGAGACGAAGGTTCCGTTCAACACGATCTGCCCGCCGTGGTTGTCGAGAAATGCCGTATCAGCGGCGTCGCGCCCTGTGGTGATGCGCACCATCGTTTGTCGCGGCGCCAGGCAGGTGGCGTCCACCACGCGCCAACGGTTGTCGACGACGGCCTCAGCTACGGCGTGAAAGTCCATCGGATCACAGCCGGGCGCGTACACCGCGACCAACCGGGCGGGCACCTTCACGGCTCGAAGCAACGCCACCACCAGGTGTGCGTAGTCGCGGCAGACTCCGGCGGCCGCCAGCAGGGTATCGACGGCACCGTCGATGGGATCGCTGGATCCCGGTGAATAGGTCAACCGTGAGCCGACCCAGGACGAGACCTTCTCCAGCAGAACCGCGGGTTCGGTGTGTTCACCGAATTCGGTTGCCGCGAAACCGTAGAACTTGTCAGCCTCGGCGTAGCGGCTCGGGCGCAAGTACGTCGACAGATCTGCGGCCTCGACCGGAACTTCGTCCGCCTGCCCGAGAATGGTTGCCTCATAAGTGACTTGGAGGTTGCCCTGCCCCACATAGAGCCGATGGATACGGTTGCCGTGCTCGCCCGCGACCTCCTGGGCCTCGACCGGTTGTCCATTCAGCTCCAGCGACATGGTCTCCGTCACCTGGGCGCCGGGAAGTGGCGACACGGCGATCTGGAACTCCAAGGTTGACGGCGCCAAGATGTCTACGTCGAGTTGGGCTCGAACATCACGTTTCATACAGTTCCTCCGGCAAGTCAATGCGACCACGTACGTTGCCGTAGCGCGGGATCAGTCTGACATCGGAACCATGTACGCGCTTGTTGTCGCCATCATGGGCGCGCCGGTGGGCGCGGTCTCCGGGTAGGAATCATAACCGGCTCTGCACGCAGCGGAATCCGATGTGGGTGGTCGCGCTGTCCTGCGACTGAGGCGAGCGCGCCGCCGGCCGGTAGCGGTGGCAGTACTCGGGTGCGCAGAGATGCGAGCCTCCCTTGAGAGCCTGTATCACCGATGGGTCGGGATTTTCCGAAGGACTGCAGCACGATGTGGGAGCTTCGGCGCCCGGTTCGAAGCGCGTGGACGTCCACTCCCAGACATTGCCGATCATGTCGAGAAGACCAAAGTCATTGGGCGGGAACGTGCCGACGGGAGACGTGCCGTGCCAGCCCAGTGCGCCGTCGCTGCGATACGGGAATCTGCCCTGCCACGTATTGGCCATCAGTTGTCCCCCGGGTGACACCTCGTCGCCCCAGGCATAAGTCGTCGCGCTGCCGCCGCGCGCGGCGTATTCCCACTCGGCCTCGGTGGGCAGCCGCCTGCCCGCCCAGCGAGCGTAAGCCGCCGCATCGGTGTAGGCGACCTGCACGACGGGATGATCTGGGACGTCGTCGATATCGCTGTCCGGCCCGAATGGCCGCCGCCAGCAGGCGCCGGGAACCCAGTCCCACCACTGTTGCCAGTCGTGCAGGTTCACCGGTCCGCCGGTAGCCCGGAACACCATCGCGCCAGGGACCAGATCGTCGGGCGAGGCGCCCGGGTACTGCGCCGGGTCGGGCGTCTTCTCGGCCACGGTGACGTAACCGGTCTCGGCGATGAAATCGGTGAACTGAGCATTGGTGACCGGGTGGCGCTCGATGGCGAAAGCATCGACCGACGCGGTGCGTTCCGGCCGTTCCTCCGGATAGAAGTTGTTGCAGCCCATGAAAAATGGCCCGCCCGGTAATTCCACCAACGCAGTCAGCGGCCTATTGACCTGATCCACCGGCGAGTCCTCCTTCTTAAGACGTCGCAGATGGCCGACCCTACCCACCGGGACTCATGTCGCTTCCCGCGCCCGGCGTTATCGTCTGCGCCGGAAGATCACCCGAAAAGGATGATGGCACCGAATCGGTCGCTTCCTATCGTCGCAAGGGTGAAGGTCGGAGATCTCCGACCGCGCTGGGCGCTGCTCAGAGATCGGGCCTCAACCAGCTGGTGGCCCGGACGCGGCAACCGTTGATTGCCCGGCGTATCGAGAACGAAAGCTTGTTATGCAATCACCACCGCCAGATGTCCATGATGCGCATTGGCAAATGCACGGCCGATGTCGGCACGCCTCAGTAGACCCAGAGCTGTTCTTCCCGTGCGATCGCGAGCTCAGATCCGTACGCCATACGCGCGAACAACAAGCCAAAAGCATCTGCCGTCGATGCCCCGTTGCCGCGGTCTGTCTCACCTACGCGCTGCAGACGGGCCAGCCCTACGGGATTTGGGGTGGCGCCACCGAAATCGAACGCCGGCGTGACCAGCGCCCCAAACCGCCACCCGTGATGAGCCCCGAACGTGCGCAGCTCGCGGCCGGATACGAAGCCGGCGCCAGCATCCGTGACCTGGCTACCGCGTCCGGAGCCCCATACTCGGCGGTCAGGAGAATCCTTCTCGCCGCCGGTGTGGCTCTGCGTCCCTGTTGCGGAGCCGCTCCCCAAGTCGGCTCGCCTCACGGTTCGGACGCTTGACAGTTTGCTTACGTAGTCGCGCGGAAACCCCTGGGACACAGCCTCAGCAGACACCCAGAAAATCCCTGTAGCCTGCCTAACGATCTGTAAACCGTACTGACATCTCGAGGTGTTCCATGACCGTCCGTCAACTACTTGCCGCGTCTGCCGTGGCCTCAGCCTGCGCACTTAGCTTCCCGGCGGCAGCGCACGCGGATGACAAAACCGTGACGTACGAGGTCACCTCGTCCACCGCCACCACGGCGAACGTGCAGTACTGGGACGGCACCGAGATGCAGCCCGCCGACGGCGTGACCTTGCCCTGGAAGGTCGACGCGCCCGTCGGCGATCTGTCCCGTGGCGCCAAGACGCCCAATCACGCGGAGATCAAGGCCGACTGGCGATCCACCGCCGCCCCGGATGCGGCGGTGACGGTGCGTATCTACCTGAACGACAAGGTGGTGTGCCAGAGCACGACCGGCACCGGCGAGGCCGACTGTAACTACGCGACCTTCTCCTCGTACCTGGATACGGCCCCGCCTAAGTAGTCACTCGATCGATGTGCGCGAGGAAATGCGTGAGCACCGCCTCGGGCGCCTCGATCTGTGGCCAATGGCCGATGTTGTCATCGAGTAGCACCACGTCGGGGTCGTGAATGACCTCGAGATAGCGCTCGGCCATGTGCAACCCGGAGTTGGGGTCGATCGGTCCGTCGATCATCCGCATCGGCACGGCGGTTTCGCGCATGGCCCGCACCCATCGACTCCGGTTGTCATAGCGGTCGTTGATGAATCGGCCCACCTGATGGGTGACGCGGGCGCCGTCGTTGTACTCCAACACCTGCTGGAACAAAGACAGCAGCCGTGGCGACGGTTTGGTGTCCGGGCCGAACATCTCGCTGACGGCGGCATCCAGGATCCGACGCGACAGCGGGGTGCCCTGGAACCGGCTCACCAAGTCGCCCAACGGTGTTCGAGACATCAAGGTCTGGGCGATACGGGGCCGATAGGCCTCGATGAAGAGCCCGCCGTTGAGCCAGGTGACCGAGTCGATGGGCACTCGGCCGCGCGACTGTTCTTCGAACTCGAAGCGTGCCAACAACTCCTGGCCAACGGAGTTCCCCAGATCATGGGTGAGCAGGTGAATCCGCTCGATACCCAGATAGGACAGCAGTGCCTCATGCATATCGGCGTGGTCGAGAACCGAGTACCCGTACTGAACGGGTTTGTCGGAGAAGCCCATCCCGATCATGTCCGGCGCGATGACCGTGAACCGCTGCACCAACGTGGGCCAGATCAGCGCCCAATCCCATGAGTTGAAGGGATACCCGTGCACGAGTAACAGGGGAGGCCCGCTGCCCTCAATGCGGTAGAAGATGTCGAAACCCAGGTAATCGAAGTAATGCCCGGCGGCTTTCCATTCTTCGAGCTCGGCGTCCATGGCCGAACTATACCGATCGGTCCGTGGCGCAACCGTGTCCCAACCTTGAAGGATTCGAGAACAACATCAGCGAGGATGGTCTCGTGTTCCGTCTTGTGACGCTGCTGTGCGCGGCCATACTTGCCCTGGCTACCTCAACATCTGCTGCCGCGGAACCCTTCGTGCCCTGGTTCGCCCAGTCTGTCGGCAACGCGACCCAGGTGGTCGCGGTCAACGGCGCCGGCGGCTCCAAAGCCAAGATCGACGTGTTCCAGCGCAGCGGCAACGAATGGAAAGCCGTATCCACCGGGATTCCCGCCCACGTGGGCTCGGCCGGATTCATCGACAAGGCCCGCGAGGGAGCCTCGGCCACCCCCAACGGCGTCTACTCGCTGGACTGGGCATTTGGTACCGCACCACCGCCTCCGAGCGGGCTGCGGTACCTCCAGATCGGGCCCAACGACTGGTGGGACGGCGATAGCAACAGCCCCACCTACAACACGCATCAGCAGTGCGCCAAGGCCGAATGCCCGTTCAACACCTCGCAGAGTGAGAACCTCCCGATCCCGCAGTACAAACACGCCATCGTCATGGGTGTGAACAAGGAGCGCGTCCCCGGCGGTGGTTCGGCCTTCTTCGTACACAGCACCGACGGCGGACCGACCGCGGGCTGTGTATCCCTCGACGACGGGATGCTCGTGCAGTTGATCGGCTGGCTGAGGCCCGGTGCGGTCATTGCCATTAAGGGTTAGTTACTAACAGGCGTTTTTCAGGTTTGACCCGCACCATGGATGAGTGCGCCCGATCCGCCTGCTGCCGCTGAGCGTTGTGCTGCTGGCCGGCGCGTGCGGCACCGCCCCCGAGATGCATCCGGTCGCCGTTGTTCCGGCTGCCGCGGCACAGGCCACGCCGCCGCCGTGGTTCGCCGAATCTGTCGGTACCGCAACACAAGTCGTATCGGTCCAGGGGACCGGTGGCGCCAAGGCCGTCATCGGTATCTGGCAGCGTTCGGGCGTTACCTGGGAACCGGTCGAACAGAACGTGCCGTCCGATGTCGGTTCGGCCGGATTCGCGGCCACCGCCAGCGACGACAACCCGGCGACCCCCACCGGCGTCTTCAGCCTCGATTACGCCTTTGGTACTGAACCGTCCGTGGCGCACGGCCTGAACTATCTGCAGGTGGATGCCGACGACTGGTGGGACGGCGATCCCGCGAGTCCGGGGTACAACTCGCACCAACGGTGCGCGCAATCCGCTTGCCCGTTCGACACCTCGCTGAGTGAAGAGCTGGACGGATACCCCCGCGCGATCGTCATGGGCGTCAACAAATCACGCACCCCCGGCGGCGGGTCGGCATTCTTCGTGCACGCCTCCGACGGTGGGCCCTCGGCCGGATGCGTGACACTCGACGATGCCGCGTTGGTACGACTCATCGGCTGGCTGCGGCCCGGAGCTGTCATCGCCATCAGGGGGTAGCCGCATCCGCCCGAGCCCCTGCGTACCGGCGGGTCCTCGGTAGGCTCGTCGCGTGCTGCTGTCCGATCGCGATATTCGTGCCGAGCTCGACGCCGGGCGTCTCGGCATCGAGCCCCTTGATCCAGCCCTCATTCAGCCGTCGAGCATCGATGTTCGGCTCGACAGCCTGTTCCGGGTGTTCAACAACACCCGCTACACGCATATCGACCCCAAACAACGCCAAGATGAGCTGACCAGCCTGGTGGAGCCGGACGAGGGCGAGCCGTTTGTGCTGCATCCCGGCGAGTTCGTGCTCGGGTCCACGCTGGAGATCTGCTCGCTGCCCGACGACCTTGCCGGACGGTTGGAAGGAAAGTCCTCGTTGGGGCGCCTGGGCCTGTTGACCCACTCCACCGCCGGATTCATCGACCCCGGCTTCTCCGGACACATCACCCTGGAGCTTTCGAACGTCGCCAACCTGCCCATCACGTTGTGGCCGGGCATGAAGATCGGGCAGCTGTGTCTGCTGCGCCTGACATCGCCGGCCGAGCACCCGTACGGAAGTGCCGGGGTAGGGTCGAAATACCAGGGGCAGCGCGGTCCAACCCCGTCGCGCTCCTACCAGAACTTCATCAACCCCTAGCTGGGGTAACGGGGAAACGCGCCGCACCGATACACAATCGGCAACAACTCGAACTTTTTGACGGCCTCGGCGCGTTTGTTCGGGTGACCGTGTCGATATGTAGCGGAGGATCTGACGTGGACGTCGTACTTGGTGTCTCGATGACACCGACGACTGCCCGGCTAGTACTGGTCGAGGGCGCGGGTGCGGACGGCAGGATCGTCGATACCGACACCATCATCGTCTCCGACGGCGAAGGCACCGCCTCCGATCAGGTTCTTTCCGCGATCGTCGGCACCCGCGACGGCATGCTCGACGGTGGCCATCACCTGGTGTCCACCGGCGTGGTGTGGAGCGATCACACCGAAGCCGCCGCGCTACGCGATTCACTGGCCAGCCGCGGAATCGACGGTGTCGAGTTCTTCTCCGCTCTGCACGCCGGAGGGGCGCTGGCCAAGGCTGCCAGCAATGTCACCGGGTACGACAAGTCGGCGTTGCTGGTGATCGAGCCGGAGAACGCGACGCTGGCAGTGGTCGATTCCGCCGACGGATCGATCGTCGGCCTGGCCAGCGAGCCGCTCATCACCGGAGTGACCCCCGGGGTACTGGCAAGCCTGGTGAACCCGCTCAAGGGCCACGACAACGCGCCCGATGGGGTGTTCTTGCTGGGCCTGGGCACCGATGTCTCCGACCTCACCGACCCCCTGGGCGAGGCGATCTCCCTGCCGGTGAACTCCCCGGACCAGCCCGAGCTGGCGTTGGCCCGTGGCGCCGCGTTGGCATCGGCGCAGGAACCGGATTTCGAGGCCAGCACCGCGCTGTTGGGGCAGGCCTACTCGCTCGAAGGACCCACGGGGACGGGCTTCGCGCATCCCGACGCTGTCACCGAAAGTGCCGGCGAATTCGGGGATGCCAAGACCGAACTGAGCGAATACGAGGACATCGAGGACCAACCGGCAGAACGCAAGCCGTTCCTGCTGGTGGGGGCGCCGCTGCTGCTGGTCTTCGGCATCTGCTCGATAGCGCTGGCCGTCTCGCTGACCGTGACTGTGCGCTCCACAGTGGACCAGGGCCCGTCCTCACCGGACCGTGCGGTAGTGCAGAACCCGGTGCAGAATCCGCTGCCGCCCGAGGCGCCCAAACAAGCCCCGCCGCCGGTGGCCGAGGCACCCGCGCCCGTCGCACCCGCCCCGGTGCAGCAAGTGGTGGCTCCGGCGCCGCAGCGCAACCCCGCGCCGGTGGCCGCCAAGCCCGCACCGCAGGCCCCGGCGCCCGCGCCCGAGGCGCCCCCGCCACCGGCCGCACCAGCCCCGGAGGAACCCGCGCCGGTGGCACCCCCACCGGCCATCGTGCCGGTGCCGATTCCGTTGTTCCCGCCCGTGTGGGAGCAGCCGAGGCGCCAGGAGAATCCGTGGTGGGCACCCCACGTAATCGACCGGCCTATGCGCCGCCGGAGTACACCCCGACGTGGACACCGCCCGTTCAGACACAGCAGCCGCCCATCATCTCGATTCCGGGCCTGCCCCCCATTGGCGGTGGGAATTCCGACGGCGGGTCCCGTGGCGGCTCGCGCGGTGGCCCCGACAGCGGATCCGGTCGCGGTGGTTGGGGCGACGGCGGCTCACGCGGTGGCTCCGATAACGGGTCCTCACGTGGCGGCTGGGGCGATCAGGGCGGGTCTCGCGGTGGATGGGGCGACAGCGGCAGTTCTCGTGGCGGGTGGGGCGACAGCGGTGGCTCCCACGGAGGTGGATCGGGCAGCGGATCCGGCGGCGGCTCCAACTCGGGTTTTCCCTGGCAGTTTGGCGGCCATTAATCCGTAATTCACAGTGCTTTTCGCCGTACATCCGGCGTTAGGACACCGATGGTGCGGCGTATCCAGGTTGCTAACCCTGGAGGCCTATATAGGCAGTATGAGATGCACCGTTTTCGGAACCGGATACCTCGGCGCCACCCATGCGGCCTGCATGGCCGAGCTTGGCCACGAGGTGCTCGGCATTGACATCGACCCAGGTAAGGTCGCCAAACTCTCTGGCGGCGACATCCCGTTCTACGAACCCGGCCTTCGAAAGATCTTGCAGAGCAACATCGCATCGGGTCGGCTGCGTTTCACCACGAGCTATGCCGAGGCCGCGGAATTCGCCGATGTGCATTTTCTGGGCGTCGGTACGCCGCAGAAGAAGGGTGAATACGGCGCGGACCTGAGCCACGTCCACTCGGTGATCGACACCCTGGTTCCGCTGCTGACCGAGTCGGCGGTCATCATCGGCAAATCGACCGTCCCGGTGGGCACCGCACGCGAACTTGGTCAGCGGGCAGCCGGATTCGCGGCTGAAGGCGTTGACGTCGAGGTGGCTTGGAACCCCGAGTTCCTGCGCGAAGGCTATGCCGTCAAGGACACTCTGCACCCGGATCGCATCGTGCTCGGTGTGCAGCAGAATTCGGACCGAGCCGAGAAGCTGGTCCGCGAACTGTACGGGCCAATCCTTGACGAGGAAGTTCCGTTCCTCGTCACCGATCTGGAAACCGCCGAATTGGTGAAGGTTTCGGCCAACGCCTTCCTGGCGACCAAGATCTCGTTCATCAACGCCATCTCCGAGGTGTGCGAGGCAGTGGGTGCCGACGTGACCACCCTGGCCGACGCGCTGGGGTACGACCCCCGCATCGGACGGCGATTCCTCAACGCGGGCTTGGGTTTCGGCGGCGGATGCCTGCCCAAGGACATTCGGGCCTTCATGGCCCGCGCGGGCGAGCTGGGCGCCAGCCACGCCCTGACGTTCCTGCGCGAGGTCGACAGCATCAACATGCGTCGGCGCACCCGAATGGTGGAGCTTGCCACCAAGGCTTGCGGCGGATCGCTGCTGGGCGCCAACATCGCGGTCCTGGGTGCGGCCTTCAAGCCCGAATCCGATGACGTCCGAGACTCGCCCGCACTGAATGTCGCGGGTCTGCTGCAGCTCAACGGTGCCGCGGTCAACGTGTACGACCCCAAGGCCCTCGAGAATTCGCGTCGGCTTTTCCCGACGCTGAACTACGCCACCTCGGTGGTGGAGGCTGCCGACCGCGCCGACGCCGTGCTGCTGCTCACCGAATGGCAGGAGTTCGTCGACTTCGACCCCAATGAGCTCGCCAAGGTTGTGCGCACCAAAGTCATTGTGGACGGGCGTAATTGCCTGGACGCCACAAAATGGGTCAACGCCGGATGGCGGGTGTTCTGCCTGGGTAAGCGTGTAGAAGAGCTGACCCACGCCTGACCGGCGCAGGGTGCGCTTACTGGCGGTAGCTCACCAGGAAGTTACCCAGCCGCTCGATAGCGACCGCAAGGTCGCGGGCCCACGGCAGCGTGACGATCCGAAGATGATCGGGCTCAGGCCAATTGAAGCCCGTGCCCTGCGTCAGCAGGATCTTCTCGTTGAGCAGCAGATCCAAGACCAGCTGGTCGTCATCGTGGATCTCGTGCACCTCGGGGTCCAGGCGCGGGAAGGCGTATAACGCGCCCTTCGGCTTCACGCAGGAGACGCCGGGAATCTCATTGAGCTTGGTCCACGCCACATCGCGTTGCTCCAGGAGCCGACCGCCCGGGAGCACCAAGTCATCGATGCTTTGATGTCCACCGAGGGCAACCTGAATCGCATGCTGTGCGGGAACATTCGGACACAGACGCATGTTGGCCAGCAGATTGACGCCCTCCAGCAGGCTGGCGGCGTGATCCTTGGGGCCGGTGATGGCCAGCCATGCCGATCGGTAGCCTGCCACCCGGTAGGCCTTGGACAGGCCATTGAAGGTGAAACACAACAGGTCCGGGGCCAGCGATGCGACGCTGATGTGCTCGACGTCGTCGTAGAGGATCTTGTCGTAGATCTCGTCGGCCAGCAGCAGCAGCTGATGCTTGCGCGCCAGTTCCACCATCTTGGTGAGGATTTCGCGCGTGTACACCGCGCCGGTGGGATTATTCGGATTGATGATGACCAGGGCCTTGGTGCGCTCGGTGATCTTGGATTCCAGATCCTCGATATCCGGCATCCAGCCGTTGGTCTCGTCACACAGGTAATGCACCGCGGTACCACCGGCCAGCGACGTCGCGGCGGTCCACAGCGGATAGTCGGGTGCGGGGATGAGTACCTGATCGCCGTTGTCGAGCAGCGCCTGGGTGGTCATGGTGATGAGCTCGGATACCCCGTTGCCCAGGTAGACGTCGTCCACGTCCAGGTATGGGAATCCCTCGACCAGTTCGTAGCGCGTCACCACCGCGCGCCGCGCGGGCAGGATGCCCTTGGAGTCGGAGTATCCCTGCGCATAGGGGAGCGCCTGGATGATGTCGCGCATGATGACATCGGGTGCCTCGAAACCGAACGGTGCCGGGTTGCCGATATTGAGCTTGAGGATGCGGTGCCCCTCGGCCTCGAGCCGGGCGGCGTGAGCGTGTACCGGACCCCTGATTTCGTACAGGACGTCTTGCAGCTTGGTGGACTGAGCAAAGACCCGTTGATGCTGCCGCGGGGAAAGACCGGGCACGCGCGGGGGCACGTCAGTCGGCAAGTTATCGGTACTCACGGTCTCAATGGTGGCATTGCTGTCCAGCCAATATCTAATTTCGGCGGCCTGGACGGCGTGCTCCCGGGGCCATACCCAGGCCCTTCACCGGCGGTTCCGGGGCCTTGTTGGCCTCGGCGGTCTCGTCCACAGCCTCTTCCACGGTCTCATCCGAAGGCTCGGCCGCGACCGGGGCAGCGGGTTCCGGCGTGGCCGCGGGCTGCTCAGGTTCTGCTGCGGGGGTAGCCGCAGCAGGGGCCGTCTTCTTGGCGCCTGGACGCCGTGTACCGGCGGCAATGCCGAGACCCTTCACGGGAGGCTCTGGAGCTGCCGGTGCCTCGGGTGCCGAAGGTGCCTCAGCCTCAGCCTCAGGCTCGGGCGTCGCTGCGGGCGCAGCTGCGGGGGACGCCTTCTTGGCACCGGGACGCTTGGCCCCGGTCGCCATGCCCAAACCCTTGACGGGCGGCACGGGAGCGGCAGGTGCCGCCGGTGCTGCCGCCTCTGGCTCGGCCGCGACCGGAGCAGTCTCGGCAGCGGGGGCCGGGGTCGCTTTTTTGGCGCCCGGACGTTTGGCGCCGCCCGCCATGCCCAGCCCCTTGACCGGTGGTGCGGCCGCGGCGGGTGCTGCCGATGCTTCGGCGCCTGCTTCGGCAGCCGGGGCGGCGGCCTTTTTGGCTCCGGGGCGTTTGGCGCCGCCGGCCATGCCCAGCCCCTTGACGGGGGCTGCGGGCGCCGCCGGTGTTTCGGTAGCGGCTTCGGCGGCGGGAGCGGCAGCCTTCTTGGCTCCGGGGCGCTTGGCCCCACCGGCCATGCCCAGACCGGTGATCGGCTTGGCATCGGCCGCGGGTGCTGCCGCGGTGGCCTCTGCTGCCGGTGCTTCTTCTTCGGCGACAACGGGTTCGGGCTCCGCGGCCTTGGTGGCAGCCCTCTCGGCCGCCGCGGCAGCGGCAGTCCCCTTGGCGGGCAATGCCTTCCGGACTTCATCGGTACGGCCCACGGATTCGAGCAGCAACTGTGCGACGTCGACGACCTCCACGGCAGCCGAATCATCGCGTGCTGTCACACCGTCGGTCAGCATCACGCGGCAGAACGGGCAGCCCGTCGCGATCTTGGATGCGGGCGTGGCCAGGGCCTCGTCGACGCGATCGATATTGATGCGCTTACCCAGCTGCTCTTCCATCCACATGCGGGCGCCACCGGCACCACAGCACATGGAACGCTCTCCGTGCCGTGGCATCTCGGTGAGTGCGGCACCCGAGGCGCCGATCAGCTCACGCGGTGCGGTGTACACCTTGTTGTGGCGGCCCAGGTAGCACGGGTCGTGGTAGGTGACGTCTTGTGAGACCGGTGCGACCGGAACCAGTTTCTTGTCGCGCACCAGGCGGTTCAGCAGCTGCGTGTGGTGCACCACCTGGTAGTCGCCACCGACCTGTGGGTACTCGTTGCCGAGTGCGTTGAAGCAGTGCGCGCAGGTCACCACGATCTTGCGCTGCTTCTGCTCCACGCCCTCGAACACCGAATTGAGCAGCTCGATGTTCTGCATGGCCAGCTGCTGGAACAGGAACTCGTTACCGGCGCGGCGGGCAGAGTCACCCGTGCAGGTCTCGTCGGCGCCCAGCACCAGGAACTTGGTTCCGGCAAGCGCGAGCAGCTCGGCGACGGCCTTGGTGGTCTTCTTCGCGCGGTCCTCGTAGGCACCCGCGCAACCCACCCAGAACAGGTACTCGAAGTCGGCGAAGCTGTCCACGTCCTGGCCGAACACCGGGACGTCGAAGTCGACCTCTTCGATCCAGTTGAGGCGGTCCTTGGAGTTCTGGCCCCACGGGTTGCCCTTGTTCTCCAGGTTCTTGAACAGGCCCGCGAGCTCGCCGGGGAACTCCGATTCGATGAGCACCTGGTAGCGGCGCATGTCGATGATGTGGTCGACGTGCTCGATGTCGACGGGGCACTGTTCGACGCAGGCGCCACAGGTGGTGCAGCTCCAGAGCACCTCGTGGTCGATGACGGCACCCTCGCCGCCGACCAGCTGGCGCTCGCCCTCGGCGACCTCGGCCTCACTCAGCTTGGACTTGTCCTCACCGGCCAGCAGGTAGGGCGCCTTGGCGTAGGTGTGGTCGCGCAGGGAGGTGATCAGCAGCTTAGGGGACAGGGGCTTGCCGGTGTTCCAGGCGGGGCACTGGCTCTGGCAGCGACCGCACTCGGTGCACGTCGTGATGTCCAGCAGGTCTTTCCAGCTGAAGTCCTCGACCTTGCCGGCGCCGAAGGCGTCGACGTCCGGATCGGCGCTCTCCATTTCCAGGACCTTGCCGCCGGACATCATCGGCTTGGCTGCGCCCAGTGCGACGCTTCCGTCGGCGTTGCGCTTGAAGTAGATGTTGAAGAAGGCCGCGAACCGGTGCCAGGCCACACCCCAGACGAGCTTGCGCCCGACCAGCAGCAGGAACATGCCGCCGGACACCATCTTGATGAACGCGAAGACGGAGACCATCAACGGACTCTCGGGCAGCAGCTGCGCGACGTTCATGGTGAAGAAGTCCGAGGACACGTGTCCGCCGCCGAAGGTCGCGATCTTGCCGGACTTCACCAGCACCATGCCCAGGCCCTCGACGAGCACGATCGATTCGATGGTGTACGCCGCGATGAAGCTGGAGCCGCCGAAGCGCGACAACCGTTCGGGCTTGCGGGGGTGGTTGAGCTGTCGGATGACGATCAACGTCACGATGCCGATCACCGTGCCGATGCCGAGAATCTCGTCCCACAGGTGCCACAGGAACGTGTCGCCGATGATCGGCCAGTGGAATTCGGGATTGAAGGTCTGGCCGTACGACTCGAAGTACAGAGGGAAGCCGCCCAGGAAGCCGACCATCACCAGCCAGTGCGCCCAGCCCACGGTGCGGAATTTGTTCATCCGGGTGTGTGCGACGACCTCGACGATGAGCGTCTTGACGCGCGGGACGATCGGACGCCAACGGGTGCCGTCCGGCTGTCCGGAGAGGATGACGCGGATCATCTTCACCACGCCGCCGAAGAATGAGCCCCAGGCAACCAGGCTGAAGGTAACGCCGATGATTCCGAGAATGATCGTCGCGGTACTCACGGTGGTGCTGACCTCCCGGTCCCGAGAAGTTACTCGTCAGTAACAAGTGTAATGTTACTCGCGGGTAACTTGTGTCAGATGCGTGGTCATCGTCGCATTGACAGGGTCGAAAGTCCTAGTCAGGCTTACCTAACCCGCCGTGCAGGGTGAACTTTGTCGCATTTATGGGCTCAGGATCGACCGCAACATCGAGAACATGTCAGAGCGCGATTCGGCCCCGAGGCGCCGGCGAATGCGGGCGACGTGATGCTCGACCGTCTTCGCCGAAATGAACAGCTGCGCACCGATATCGCGGTAGGGAAGGCCGCGTAGCAGCAGCTCGGCGACCTCGCGCTCACGATCCGAGAGACGCGTGGATGTCGGCGAATGAGCGGCCGAGGACGGCGCCGCGGCAAGGTCGGGGCCGTCGGTGTTGGCCGACGGCGTACGCAGATCGCGGGCCAATGCGAGCATCGCGGCCGCCACCTTCGGGTCGTTCGCGTGCAGCGCGGCCTGGCTGGCCAAGCGGGTCGCATCCCAACCGAGGCCGGTGTCGGCCAGCATCCGCGCGGCGGCATCGACCTCCGCGCCGTCCACCTGATTGGCGAGCACCCGCAGCCACGTGCGCCCGGCCGTCGCCAGGGTTCGCGCGTACGGGCTGACCCCAGCGGCCGCCGCGAGGGCCTGTCCGTGCGGGGCGAGGTTCTCCGGTGAATTGGTCAGGATCGCGGCGTGCACGCCCGCCCATCGCAGGGGTGCGGACCAGGCGATGGGATCGCCGAGCTGCGCCAGAACCGCGAATGCGCGGTCGACATGATGCGTGACGGCATCCAGGGTGCGCAGCCGCGCCGCGGCCACCCAGAGCTCGCCAACCGGAAGCAGTGTGTAGAGATCGATCGAATATGCCGACAACGCATCCATCGAGGACTGCCAGTGCTGGCGCAGCGGACCGGTATCGCCGTGGCGCCGGGCGATGCCGGTCCGTAGCGACTCGGCGAACAGACGATCGCGTCGCGAGAGCTCGGTGTCGGCCTCGGGTAGCCATTGCGCGGCACCGGTCAGATCGCCGGACAGCATGGCAATCCAGGCGGCGAGCAGCCGATGCCGCACCGCGAACACGTCATGGGGCAGATCGGTACGGATCGCACCGGCGAGAATGCCGCGGGCGCGCGCCGTCTCGCCGCTGTGCAGCATGGTCAGCGCGGCCAGAGCGACAGTGCTGTCCGGGGTGAAGGAAGACGTCGCCGGCTGCTGCGTGACGGCCTGACCGAGCAGGGACAGCGCCTCGTGGTCACGGCCCTCAACAGATGCGATGACCCCCTGAGCTGCATTTCGCGTCGCGGTGGCCGATGTCGTAGGCGGAGCTCCCAAGTTGTCTTCCAACACTTTTCGTGCACTCGTCAACTGGCCGATACCCACGAAAACCGGCGCAGCGGACAAGGCCGTCAGGCCGTCCAGTCCCGAACCCAGCCAGTCGTACAGCGCGACGGCCTGACCGGAGTCTCCGCTGTGGCACGCGATGGCCGCCGCGATACGTACGGCTTCCGTGCGATGACCCGGATCGGTGGCGGTGAGCACCTCGTCGGCCTGGGCGGCCGCTGCAGCCAGGTCACCCGCGCGCGCCAGCGACTCGGCCAGCGGCACCCTGATCGGGCCCGGTTCGGCGCCCGCAGCCAGGGCGGCGCGGTACAGGTCTGCCGCGGTGAGAGGATCAGATTCGGTTGCAGCCCAATCGGATAGCAGCCCGGCGATCTGCGTATCGCGCAATCCGTGGGCTACCAGGGCCAGGGCCAGGTCGGTGGACACCGAACCGATGTCGAGCTGCGTGCGCAGTAGTGATCGTTCGAGATCGAGGTGCCGTGCCGCACCCAGCAATCGTGTGGCGCAGCCGTGCACTCTGGCCGCGAAGGCGATCTGACCGGGGGCGGGTACCAGCCCGCTTGTCAGAGCCTCGTCGACTAGATCTTCGGCATCGGAAAGCGCAAGCGCCGCAGCGATATCCGAGGCTCCGATGCCGGGGTTCAAGGACATCAACAGCACGGTGGCCTGGGCAGACGGCGAGAGGCGGCGCAGTTGTTCGTCAATGCGGGAATCGATCGCACGCAGTGCCGATTCGAGTGGATCCGCTTCGTCCAGGCGATCGACGGCCGCCGCCACCAGTGTCAGCACTCCGCCGGTGGCGGTCACGATCTCTTCGGCGAAGGCAGCTGAGCGGGCCGAAAGCCTGGCGATATCACTCTTGTCGACGGGCCCCAGGGCGATGGTGGGCGACTCGCGTTCCAGGGCCTGGAACAGTGCGCGCAGCGCTGGCCGGTGCCGGGGTGTCGCGGCCACCACCACGATGGCTGCCGGATTGTTCTCCACGACGGCACGCAGGGTGTCGAGCTGTGGGCCGGTCAGGGAGTCTGCGTCATCGATGACGAAGGGGCCCAAGGTTTTTCCGGTAGCTGTCTCGGGGACATGGTTGACCGGCGGAGAGCCGGCGTTGCTCAGTACGTCTCGAATCCGCGCCAGTATCGATGTCTTACCACTGCCGGCGGTGCCGCTGATGAGCACCTTCGCCGCGCTGCCCGCGGACAGCGCCTGCGTGATAGTCGTTACCGCCGAGGCGATTCCGTCGAATGTCCCGGAGGGTCCGTTTTCCCGAGGGGCGTTCAGTTGCGCGGACCGATCGGGATCGGCGGCAACCCCGGGATCGTGATCATGGGGCGCGACGTGGACGTGGAAGGGGGTTGCGTGGTCGTTGTCGTCGGCTGGGTTGTCGTCGTGGTGGTCGGCGTCGTCGTGGTGGTCGTGGTCGTCGTTGTAGTGGTGGTGGTCGTTGTCGTGGTCGTCGGGGGTGTGGTTGTCGTCGTCGGTGGCGGCGGAGGAGGCTCCGGCGAGGGCGGCGGCGGTTGCACCGACTGCGTCACGGTGTGGGTCTGCGGTGGCGGCGGCGGTTCGGCAGACGGAGGCGGCTCGGCCGGGGCATCGCCGGTGCTCGGTACCACGCTCACGCTCGGTGTGGTCGGGGCAGGAGCCGGTGACTCACCGCTGGTCAGCGACACCATCATTCCGGTGAAGGCAATGCCGGCCACCGCGGCGGCGGCGATGAACCACACCAGCGGCCGGCGGTACCACGGCAGCGGCGGGTAGTCGTCGTAATCGTCGTCGGCCGCATACGGTTCGTGGCTGAACTGAAGTTCGGGGCGAGCGGTGGTGGGTTCGGCCGGGCCGTGGTACTCGTCGTCGAGGTCGACCGTATATCCGGTGCTGTATCCGCTCTGGTAGCCCGTCTCTTGCAGCGGAGCCAAGTCGGGAGCCGAATCGTCCTGAGACCATGCCAATTCCGGCGCATCGCTGGCGGCCGCGGCCACCGGAGCGGCGAAGGTTCCGGTACCGGTGGGTGCCGGGCGCATCATGGTGGCATCGCCCGTCGGTTGCTCGACCGGCCGCATCGCGGTGGCGTCCTGTGGCGGCAGATCGGGTCGGGTGGCCAGCAAGGCCACGCCCTGCGCGGCCGCGAGCTGTGGCTGGGGGCCGGTGATGACCGGTACTCGCATTCGCTCGGAAAGTTGTTGGGTGACAAGAGGAATGTTGGCACCGCCACCCACTGAGGCGATCGCGTTGATGTTCGCCGGATGAATTCCGTTGCGTTCCAAGGTGTCCTGAATGGCGTTGATCAAGTTGGATAGCGGGCCACGCAGATGGTCCTCGAGTTCGGCGCGGGTGAGCCGAACGTCGGTGGTGATTCCGGGAAGCGCCACCGGCACCGAGGTCGCGGTCTCGCCGGAGAGCCGCTCCTTGGCCAACCGGCACTGATCGCGCAGCCTGGTCAGCGCGCCGACCGATGTGGTGCCCTCGGGATCCTGGTTGAGGTCGGTGAGAACCTGCGTCAGGAGCATCTGGTCGATCTGCTGGCCGGAGAACTCGACGAATCGGACGGTCTGCCCGATCTGCTGGAATCCCCGTGCCGCATCGGCCAGGGTGATGCTGCTACCCGAGCCTCCGAGATCACACACCACCACGACGCCGCGGTCGGGTACTCCCGGCCCCGCGGCCAGCGACTCCAGGGCGGCGCGCGCGTCGGGGATCAACTTCAGCTGCCGACCGCCCGGAGCGAGGGCGGGAACGCGGTCGATCGCGTCCCGGAGCGTAGCGACGGTCTGCGGGCTCCAATGAGCGGGTACCGAGGCGGACAGTGCCGGAGGCGCGGTGAACTCGGCAGCGGAGGCCGCATCGGCGATCAACACGCGCATGGCCTCGGTGAGTGCCCATTCGGCCCGATGAACCGACCCGTCCGCCGCCACGATGCCGACGGGGTCGCCGACCCTGCCGACAAATCCGGTGAGCGTCAAACCTGGATGACTCGGTACCCCAACCTCGGGTGGACCGTCCTCGTGCAGGGTGAGGATCGAACTGCGCACCACGGGTTGGCTCTGCGGGTCGTCGGGTGTCGCGACCAGTTGAGTGGCGCCGATCGACAATCCCAGTGCGTTGGCCATACCTATCCGTTCGTTTTGCGGCGCTGTGGCGTTTCACTCCGCAGCCCAACAGTAGGGGATGACGGTCGTCACACCCCCTAATGACGACACATCCCCTAATGCGCGTCCCCCAATGGGTACCGGCGGGAAACGGGTCGCGCCCCGTAGCCGAGGTTCTCGGTGGCTCCTACCATCGCAGACATGGGCAATAACCTGTTGGATTTCGTCATGGCGCTGGTCCGTGACCAGGACATGGCCGCGCAGTACGCGGCCAATCCCGAACAAGTCATTGCCGACGCACACCTGGACGGAGTCCAGCCCGCAGATGTCTCCGCGCTGATCCCGGTGGTCAGCGAGTCGATACCGACTGCACTGGGAACACAGGCCTCGCAGTTCGCCGCGAACCCGGCGGCCACCGATCTGACGCACGCGGTGCATACGGCAATTCCAGCCGACAACATCTGGGCAAGTGGCGCGGCGACCAGTGCCTTCGAGGCGTTCGATTCGCCGTTCACCGCACCGACGCATGACCCGAGCCTGGATGCGGGTCTGCACGCTGCGACCAATGCGGTGTCGGATCTGAGCGTTCGTCAGGACGCGATCATCGTTCCCGACCAGTTCGGTCCCTCGGCCGACAGCGCGGTCGCCGCGATCGACCAGTTCCAGGCTCCGTTGCACGCATCCCCGTCCGGAGTGGACGCGGCCGGGTTCGAGCCCCAGCATTTCGGTTCCGAACTGGGCGCCGGCGGTTCCGGCGACGCTGGTCTGCACGATCCGTTCTTCGATCATGGAGACCTTGGGCATCAGGCCGGAATCGATCACAATCCCGGAATCGACCAGTTCTAGCGCTGAGCGTGGCGGGCGCGCACACGGTCGAGCGATAGCCGGGCGTCATCTGCCGCGAGGGCCAGAAGTAGGAACCCCCAGCAGAATGTGGCCGCGAAGGCTCCACCGTTTTGCATGGGTTCCCAGTGCACCGGCAGGTGTTCGAAGAAGTATGCGTACGCCATCATTCCCGCCGCGAGAACTGCAGACACTCGTGTCCACAACCCCACCGTCAGCAGGATTCCGAGTGTCAGCTCGAACACGCCCGCCCACCAGTACGGCCAGTTGAGGAACGGCTCGGGATGCCCGGAACCGGTGGGCGATCCGCTCCACCACCCGAAGATCTTCTGGGTCCCCTCCAAGAGGAAGATGACGCCGAACACCAGGCGGGCGCCCGTGGGAATGACCCATCGCGCGATCTGACCGGCGCGCTGAACGCTCATGAGCTCTCCTCGTTGATCCACCTGGGTGTCAGAACGTGCAATACGCCCTGAACAGCGCCACCAGTACCGCGCTCGCAAGAGCCGTGGGAAGTAATGCGAAGCCGAGCATCAGCCGGCAGCGTCCTATGGATGCACGACAGGTGGGGCCCTGGGCCCGTAGCCATATGAGCCGCACCGCCACTGATTCGCTGGACATGTTCAGCGCACCACGGACCGCCACGCCAGACTTGCTCATGGCCAGCAGCGCGGCATGCACGGTACGCGGCCCATGAGCCCGCGCCGCCGCATCATCGGCTGCCAGCTCCACCATCAGCCGCACCATTCCTGGCGCGCGGCGCATCAACGGCAGTATCGGAAGTGCCGCTGCTGCGATATCGGCACACAACACAGCCACGTGATGCCTGCCGCGAATGTGCGCCAATTCGTGCTCGATCACTGCCGCGCACTGTTTTTCGCCGAGGTGGCGGATGCCATGAGTGGCGACCACGGCCCCGCGAGAACCCCCGAGGCTGTAGGCGATCGGCCGGGGATCATCGATCCAATGGACTTGTCCGGAGCGACACGTCGCGGCCCGCAGCATCCAGAGGTGGCGGGCGCGGTATCGGCGCGCGGAGCGCAGGCACCGAATCGCCACAAACGCGACCCGAGCCAGGATGGTCAGTGGCAGTAGCGAGATCCCAAGCTGAACAAGGGTTCCGAAGGACGAGTGCGGGATGGTTCCGCTCAGACATCCGCCCACCAGCGTCGTGACACCGCGGGTGTCCAGTATGTGAGGAAAGAGCAGCAACATCGCGGACAACGCCGTGAGCACGAGGAAGGCCATCAGGGCGCCGAGCCACGCCGCCAGCGCAGCGGCCGGCAGCAAGGTAGGACGCACGGTCGGCCGCAGACATGCCGGTCCGGCGACACCAATGACGGCCGCACTTGCCATCAACGCCAGGGCGACGGTCATGTCAGGCCGCCTCGGCGGAGAATCCTGCGCAGCACCGTGGATTCCTCCGGGGAGGCAGATCCGGCGAAGTGCAAGAGCACCCCTTCGGCATCGCCGCTGGCGGCCAAGACTTCCCGGACCATCTGTGCTGCCGCTGCTTCGCGCGTTTGCGCCGCTCGGTAGCGGAACGCCCGCCCAACCTTCTCGCGGGTGACGTGTCCCTTGTTGTGCAGGTTGTCGAGGACCGTCATGACTGTCGTGTACGCCAAGGGACGGTCCAGCCGATCCAGGACATCACGGACAGTCACCGGCTCGGCCACGGACCACAACACCTCCATGATCGTCGACTCCCGCTCACCGAGGCCGAACATGTCACGCACGCGCTCTCTCCTTCTGGCTAGGTGCGGTCATCGGCGTCCTCTCTCGTTCTGTCACTTCGCGTTCGGGCACCGCGCGCCGCCGTGGCACGGGGATACAGCAAGCGCATCAGGACCACTACGAATGCGGCGCAGGCGATCCCGAGCGCCACGGCCGCGTTCGGCAGGTGCGAGGTGAGATCTTGCAGCCTCGCTTGCATGTCGAACTGAGTATCGCTGCCGGTGATCCCGCCGAGTGCAGCCGTCCCGTCGGTGGCTACAAAAAATATGCCGATCACGATGAACATCCCACCGGATACCAGGTTTGTTGAGTGGGTTCGCAGCCGTCCGATTCGGATCTCGGTTCCCCGCACCCAGCGTCGGTGAGATAGCCCCAACCGTCCCCAGGCGAACGCCAGAACGAACAAGGGCACGGCCATTCCGAGTGCGTACAGCGCCATGAGCAGAGCGCCATAGACCGGGCTGGAGCCGATGGCGGCCACCGTCAACACGCTGCCGAGTATGGGCCCGGAGCAGAATCCCGCGAGCGCATACACGGTGCCGAGTAACAGCACCGACAGTCCCGAGGACAGGTCGAGGCGAGCGGCCGCCCGCGCTGCCGGGCCGATGCGGAAGCCGAATCCGGCGATGATGGCCACGCCGAGCGCGATCATCAGCAGGCCTCCCATGGTTGTCACCTGGGAACGGTATTCGGTGAGTAGCGCGCCGATCGCGCCTACGCCCGCTCCTAACGGCACCAGCACGGTGAGCATGCCCAGGTAGAAGAGCCCGGTCCTGCGCAGGAGCAGGCCGGCTCGGTCGAAGGAGTATGCGAAGAACGACGGCAGAAGCATCGCCGAGCATGGGCTGACCAACGTCAGAAGCCCGCCGAGTAGAGCGCCGAGTACTCCGACATCGATCACCGCTGAGCCTGCTCGATGACCGATACGAAGACGTCGAAGGGCTGCGCACCCACCACTGGCTGGTCATTGATCACGAAGACCGGCGTAGAGGCCGCCCCGATCGCAACAGCTTCCTGAATGTCTTGCTCTACGGCAGGCAGTAGCCGATCGCCCGCGACCGCTGCCTGGAACCGGGCCAGGTCCGGGACCCCAGCTTCGCGAGCTCGTTCGAGGAGGACCTCGTCAGTGAGCTCGGCATGGCCGCGATCCGGAGCATGCCGATACACGGCCCGGTTGAACTCCCAGAACCGGCCTTGTTCGGCTGCTGCTCTACCGGCCTTGGCGGCCTGCACCGACTGCGTCCCGAAGATCGGGAGATCGCGCCACTCGATGCGCAGTTTCCCGGTGTTGACGTAGCGCTCGACGAGCTGCGGTTCGGTATCCCGGCTGAACTTTGCGCAGAAAGGGCAGCGGTAATCCGAGTAGATGACCAGCACCACCGGCGCATCGATGGGGCCGAGTGCCATCGGATCATTCGTGTGCAGCCGAGCCAGGCTGTTGCGGTGGGCGGTCGCCGCCGGTGAGCCGACCGATGCGGTGCTCTTGCTGCTGTGATCGAAGAACAGGTACGTGGCCAGCACGATGATCACGACGCCCAAGATTCCGGCGATCCAGATATCGCGCTGACGGTTCTCGCTTCGCCGCACTGGTTCCCTCTTCCGATCTACTAACCGACTTAGTATTTAACTACTAGGAAAGATAGTAGATAAATACTAAGCACGATAGTATTCCGCCCGTCTCCGCTGCTCAGAGCGTTGTGACCGCCCAGTTGTAGGCGGCGAGAACCGGGCAATGGTGCGGCGATGAACGCCCGGAGAACCCGGCCCCTAGCGACCCCCTAATCCCCTAATAGGGATGGCTGCGGACCCCCATGGGGGATTGGCGGAGAAGGGGAAGTTCTCCCGTTTTCAGGGCACTTGCAGGTTCGTAGGTTTGTATTCAGTTCGACCGGACAGACCCGGTTGACTCCGATCCCCCAAGGAGACCTCAGATGTCCATCATCGACTTCATCCTCAACCTCTTCCGCGACCCGGTGCAGGCCGCAAGCTACGTCGCCGACCCGCAGACCTCGCTGGCCAACGCCGGACTGTCGGCCGTTACCGCCGCACAGGTGGGTGCGGTCATGCCGGTCGTCGCCGAATCGGTGGCCTCCAACTACGGCTACCAGTCGCAGTGGGTCAACACCGGCAACCCGATGAACGACTTGTCGGGCAACCTGCAGAACTACTACGCCGCACAGCCCGATGCCCCGAGCATCCTGTCGCCGTCGCTGCTGAGCCCCCGGGGCAACGACTTCATGAGCCACAACGACACCGACTTTGCGAGCCACAACCCGATCGCGAGCGGCAACCAGGTCATGAGCCCCAGCGGGAATGTCGACAGCTTCAACCGCGGTCCGCTCCTGGACTTGAGCTTCGGTGATCTTCAGTTCGGTAACCGCGACACCACCGCCATCGGCGACGGTGCCGTCGCCGTGGGCGGCAGCAACTCCGGTCCGATCGCCTCCGGCAAGGGTTCCACCGCGGTCAACGGCGATGTGCGCGATAGCAACATCATCAATGCCGATCACGGCAGCAGTGTCGGTGTGGATCAGAGCCAAACTCGGGTAGGCGGCGACTACACCAACGTCAGCGGGCATGGCTCTGCCAACATCGACAAGAGCGTGAACGTCGTCGACGACCATTCGCAGCGCAACACCACCAACATCAACGATTCGTTCAACACCGATCGCTCGACCAACATCGGCTCGGGTAACACCACGAACATCGGCTCGGGTAACTCCACGAACACTGAGATCGCCTCGCACAACCAGGCGAACATCAGCACCGCGACCAGCGGCGCAGGTTCGGCCGCTGTGGGCGGTAACGCTGGTTTGGCGGGTAACGCTGGTTTGGCGGGTAACGCTGGTTTGGCGGGTAACGCTGGTTTGGCGGGCAATGCTGGTTTGGCGGGCAATGCTGGTTTGGCGGGCAATGCTGGTTTGGCGGGCAATGCTGGTTTGGCGGGCAATGCTGGTTTGGCGGGCAATGCTGGTTTGGCGGGTAACGCTGGTTTGGCGGGCAATGCTGGTTTGGCGGGCAATGCTGGTTTGGCGGGCAATGCTGGTTTGGCGGGCAATGCTGGTTTGGCGGGTAACGCTGGTTTGGCGGGCAATGCTGGTTTGGCGGGTAACGCTGGTTTGGCGGGCAATGCTGGTCTGGCTGGTAGCGCGGCAGTCGCCGGTAACGCCGCTGTCGCGGGTAACGCCGCTGTCGCCGGTAACGCTGCGGTCGGTGGTGGTGTGAACACCGGTGTTGGTGGTGGCGTGGGTGCTGGTTCTCATGTTGGTGGTGCTGTTGGTGGGGGTTCGCATGTTGGTGGTGCGATTAACGAGTCGTTGGGTGGCTCGGGTTCTGTCGCCGGTAACGCTGCAGTTGGTGGTGGCGTGAACACCGGTGTTGGTGGTGGCGTGGGTGCTGGTTCTCATGTTGGTGGTGCTGTTGGTGGGGGTTCGCATGTTGGTGGTGCGATTAACGAGTCGTTGGGTGGCTCGGGTTCTGTTGGTGGTAACGCTGCAGTTGGTGGTGGTGTGAACACCGGTGTTGGTGGTGGCGTGGGTGCTGGTTCTCATGTTGGTGGTGCTGTTGGTGGGGGTTCGCATGTTGGTGGTGCGATTAACGAGTCGTTGGGTGGCTCGGGTTCTGTTGGTGGTAACGCTGCGGTCGGTGGTGGTGTGAACACCGGTGTTGGTGGTGGCGTGGGTGCTGGTTCTCATGTTGGTGGTGCTGTTGGTGGGGGTTCGCATGTTGGTGGTGCGATTAACGAGTCGTTGGGTGGCTCGGGTTCTGTTGGTGGTAACGCCGCAGTCGGTGGTGGCACCCACACCAGTGCCATCAACGAGGCGCTGAGCGGTTCGGGTTCTGCCGGCGGGAGCACAGCGGTCGGCAGCGGCTCGCACGCCAGTGCCATCAATCACTCGATGAGCAGCTCGCTCGATGCCTCGCACAGCTCCTCGATGAACGAGTCGCTGAACTCCTCGATGGGTTCACATGCTGCGGCCGGCACCGGATTCGAAGCTCAGGGACATGCTCAGAGCCACGTGGCGGCGACCGACCACACCGCCCTGCCGGGCACCGAGCACCACTGATTCCCGGATGGATGCCCCGCACCCAGAAATGGTGCGGGGCATCCGCATGGGGTGTTGCTCCGGTCGTGCGGACCTAGAGAAATGGCACAGTATGAGGAACTTCGAGCGAGAAGGGTCACGGGACCTTGTCTGACACCGCACAAGACAGCCAACAACAGCCCGCGCTCATCAACGAGCTGCTTGGGCATGTGCGCAAGATCGCGGGTGAGAACGATCGAGGCGATCTGATTGACCGCTTGAACCGTGTGGACCAACTTCTCGTGGACCGTCCCCTGCGTGTTGTGGTAGCCGGTCAGCTCAAGCAGGGCAAGAGCCAGCTGGTGAATTCACTACTCAACATGCCCGTCGCGCGGGTGGGCGATGATGAAACCACTTCGGTGACAACCGTTATCAGTTACGGTGACCAGCCGTCAGCCGCGTTGGTTGTTGCGCCCGCCGACCAGTACGACGGCGGTGGGCTCTCCGGGGAACCTGAGATCATTCCGATTCCGGTGGCAGACATCGGCAAGGATCTCAAGCGCGCACCGCAAGCCCGAGGACGCGAGGTACTGCGGGTAGAGGTCAAGGTGGCCAGTCCGATGCTCAAAAGTGTTCTATGCCTGGTGGATACACCCGGTGTTGGTGGGTTCGGCCAACCGCATCTGTCCAGTACGCTCGGTCTACTTCCCGACGCCGACGTCATGCTCATGGTGAGCGACCTCAGTTCCGAATTCACGGAACCCGAGCTGGTATTCACCCAGCAGGCGCTGGATCTGTGCCCCGTCGCGGTGATCGTCAACACCAAGATGGACCTGTACCCGCAGTGGCGCGCTGTGGTGGGCGCCAACTCTGCTCATCTGCAACGCGCCAACATCACCGTCCCGGCCATAGCCGTTTCTTCGGCGTTGCGTACGCATGCATTGCAGCTCAACGACAAGGAGCTCAACGCAGAATCGAACTTCCCCGCGTTGGTGACCTTTTTGAGTAATGCCATCGCCGATCAGCAGACCACTTCGCGCCAGCAAGCGATCGCCGAGATCGGTGCGGCTTCTGAGCATCTCACTCTCACGCTGGATGCCGAGCTGAGTGCTCTGCAGGACCCGCAGAGTCGTGACGAGCTCACCTCGGACTTGGAACGGCGCAAGCGCGAAGCCGAGGAAGCACTGGCCCATACCGCACTGTGGCAGCAGGTTTTGGGCGACGGCATCACTGATGTGTCCACCGATGTCGAGCATGATCTGCAATCACGATTCCGGCGCATCCTGCAACGCACCGAGGAGGTCATAGACCGCACCGACCCCACCAAGAACTGGGCGGAGATCGGGGCAAAACTTGAACAGGCCGTAGCCAACTCGGTGGGAAACAACTTCGTGTGGGCACATCAGCGCGCCATGCACCTGGCCGCCCAGGTGGCGGAGACCTTCGCAACCGACGGCATGGAATCGATCAAAATGCCGCGCCTACGGGCCAGTGAGATGGGCGCCGACCTGAGCGACCTGAATTCGCTGTCGAAACTGGAAGCAAAGCCGATCAAGTTGGGGCACAAGGCCATCACCGGGCTGCGCGGGTCGTACGGTGGCGTCATCATGTTCGGCATGCTGACCTCCGTTGCCGGGCTCGGCATGTTCAATCTCATCTCGCTGGGTGCTGGCGCCGTGCTGGGCAAGAAGACCTACAACGAGGACATGGAGAATCGGATGCTGCGCATCCGGGGCGAGGCAAAGACCAACGTGCGCCGGTTCCTTGACGACGTGTCCTTCGTGGTGCTCAAGGAATCGCGCGACCGGCTGCGGCTGGTGCAGCGGCAGCTGCGCGATCATTTTCGAGAGATCGCCAACCAGACCACCCGATCTCTCAATGAGTCGCTGCAGGCGGCCATCGCGTCGGCACGGTTGGAAGCCGAGGACCGCGATGCGCGCACTCGGGAGGTGGAGCGTCAGTTACATATTCTTCGCCAGGTCAACACCCATGTTGAAGCGTTGCAGCCTGCCGATGAGCCGCCTGCGCGAAGAGTGGCTAGAGACGCATGAGTGGCATTGATCAGACCCGCGTCATTATCGGCAGCGCGTTGCGCGCCTACCAGAGCGATTCGCGGTATCTGCGCGTCGCAGAGCCGCACGACGAATTGCGACGTATCGCCGCCAGGCTCGACGAGCCCATCCGGGTGGCCATCGCCGGCACTCTTAACGCAGGCAAGTCCACATTGGTCAATGCGCTTGTCGGAGAAGATATCGCACCCACGGATGCCACCGAGGCCACCCGTATCGTGGCGTGGTTCCGGCACGGCGCCGCCCCGCGGGTCACGGCCAATCTGTTCAGCGGTGTGCGTCAGGACATCCCCATCCGTCGCGAGGGAGGGCTTTCCTTCGAGCTCGACCGGCTAGACCCGGCGTCGGTAGCGGACCTCGACGTCAATTGGCCTGCACCGGAATTGAACGAGATCACGCTCATCGACACCCCCGGCACCTCGTCGTTGTCAACCGAGGTCTCCGAACGTAGCCTGGCGCTGCTGGTACCGGAGGATGGCGTGCCCCGGGTCGATGCGGTGATATTTCTGCTGCGCAGCCTGAACGCCGCCGATATCGGGCTGCTCGCCCAGATCGGCAAGCTTGTCGGTGGGGAGCGTGGGGGTGCTGTCGGAGTGGTGGGCGTGGTGTCGCGTGCCGACGAGATCGGTGTCGGAAGGCTCGATGCGATGTTATCTGCGCGGGAAGTGGCTGCCCGGTTCGCCGCGGAGATGGAACGTACGGGCATCTGCCAGGCCGTTGTCCCCGTGGCCGGGCTACTGGCGCTGACCGCCCGCACCCTGCGGCAGTCCGAATTCGTCGCGCTGCAAAAACTCGCCGAGGTGGACCCGCAGGTGCTGGCCAAGGCACTGCTGTCGGTGGATCGTTTTGTGCGCGAAGATGATTCGCTTACGGTTGATGCGCAGACCCGGACTGCCCTGCTGCACCGATTTGGGATGTTCGGTATCCGGATCTCGGTGGCCGTCATCAGGGTTGGGGTCACCGACGCCACTGGCCTGGCCGAGGAGCTGTTGGAGCGCAGCGGTCTGGTGGAGTTGCACAACATCATTGCCAATCAGTTCGGTCAGCGCGCCGGCATCCTCAAATCGCACACCGCCCTGCTGTCGGCTCGGCAGGTACTGACCACATATCCGGTCCAGGGCGGGCGCCGGGTGATCGACGACATCGACCCCCTGCTCGCTGACACTCACGCCTTCGATGAGCTACGGCTGTTGGCAGAGTTGTCCTCCCGAACCACCACGCTCACCGAACACGAGACGGTGCTCATCCGCAGACTGCTGGGAGCCTCCGGCACGGAACCGGCCGCCCGCCTGGGTCTGGACGAGACCCGCCCGGATCCGCGACGTGCCGCCCTGGACGCGGTGGGACGCTGGCGCGCGCGGGCCGCGTATCCACTCAACGATCCGTTCACCAGCAGGCTGTGTTTAGCGGCTGCCCGCAGTGCCGAAGGCATACTCACCCAGTTGTCTACGCACGAGCGCCCGGCATACTGAGCAGATGATGATGCGCCTGTCTGCTGCGACCGTGATCCTTATGGCCGGATTCGGCACGGCGACGGCAGCGGCAGAGCCCACCCCCAATCCGGCCGGACCCGCCGGCGTGTGGATCAGCCCCGGCGAGATCCCCATGAACAGCGAATACCACTGGTCAACGGCCAACCCGACCGCAACAGGCAGGGCTTCCTTCCTCAGCATGCGGCTCTGCGGCGCCCCGTCGTCGGACGTCCTTCCGCCGGCCTCGGCCATCGCCACCCAGGCCGCCTCGGGCGTCGCGGCATCCGTGGTGCAGGCGGCGGGACAGTGGCCCGAAGGAAATACCGATGGGGCCGCGGCCTTCCAGAGTGGTATTCGATCTCAGCTCAACTACTGCCCGGGAGTGGGCGACGTCATCAGCGTCGACCTGCGCCCGGCACCCTCGTGGTACGGCTTTGCGGCGACCCTGCTGATCGGCAAGGAGCGCGACAACCCCACCAGCGAGGTGCACATCTACAACGTGGTTCCGCCGGAGTCGGGCACCGTTTCCGAGCTTGCGGTCACCGTGCCCCGCACCGGCCGCGAGCCCTCGCCGTGGAAGCCCGTCGATGACGCGACGGTTCTGCGCGCCCTTGCCCAGCCGCTGTGCAAGGGCTCCTGCTAGCGAGGGACTTCTGTGACGATGCGCGGGTGGCAGCGGGCAATTCCGGCGATCGCTGTGATCGCCTGCCTGGGCACTGCGGCTCCGGCCGCGGCGGAACCGAAGCCTGTGCCAGACACCGTATGGATCAACCCGCGCGACGTCCCCATGGACCACGTCTCCCACTGGGCTCCCTTGTCGCGCAACGCAACATCGGTTGACCGTCCGGCCTTCTGGTCGGCGAATCTCTGCTTCTCGCTGGGAGAGAGCCTGCCGCAATCGCCCGAATCTGCTTCCTCGACAGTCGCTTCGGATGAGTCCGGGTGGACGGCGGTGGAGGTGATCGCGCACTGGCCCGGCGACACCTCGGTGACCGACCAGTACGCGTCGACCGTCTATAGGTCGCTGCGCGCCCGGCTGGATCGCTGCTTCAACGCCGTTGGCGCTCAAGTCAATGTGATCGACCTACCCAACGGGCATGCGGCCACGGTGACGCTGCCGGCGCAGGGTGGCAAGCAACCGCAGTACCGGCTGTATGTGGTGGAGCCGCCGGGCACCGGAACAGTGGCCGAGCTCACCGTCACCAACGCCGTCGCGGGTGCGGTCGGTTTGCCCTGGGTAGAGGACGATGAGCAGCAGGTTCTGCGCAATGTGGCGGTACCGATCTGCCGCACCGCCAAGAGCACAGCCTGCTGAAATTCACGTCCAGTTTTTTGTCGCTTCGGATACCGAATCACCATCATTGCGTGCCCTTGACGGCGTAGCGTCCCCGGTATGCACGGACGTGGAGTCCTTTCAGGCGTATGCGGTATCGCGACGATCATCGCGATGGCCGTCCTGCTCACACCGGTGTCTATTCAGGTCGACACGGGCGGTGCCACCCAGTCGGTTACCTGCGGTATGCCCGTGGGGCCCCGACTCACCCGGACCGCGGAGCTGGACAAGATAAGTGCCGGCGCGAACCAGTCGACCAATTACCACGATCAGTGCGCCGCCAAGCTGGATACGCGTCGACTCTGGGCCATCCCGATCGGTGTGTTGTCCTTCGTGGTCGCGCTGTGCGCGGCAGGTCACCTATGGAACGAGACCTCCTCCGACAAACCCGGCAGGACCCGTCAGGGCGTCACAGGTCCGCCGGGAATTCGGATGGCTCACTGACCGCCAACGGGCACTTGGACGTTGCCGCCGCCGGGAATCGGGATCACCACTGAGCGTCCGGTCGTGGTGGTCGGTGGGGCCGTCGTCGTCGTAGTCGTCGGCTGAGTAGTCGTGGTGGTTGTCGTATCCGTGGTGGTGGTCGTGGTCGTCGGCGCAGTGGTCGTCGTTTCGGCGCTCTGACTCGGCGACTCGGATACGGTCTCGGTCACCGTGGAGTTGCCACCGTTATTGCCGGAGCCGCCATGTCCCTCGTGACCGCCGGAGTTGGCCGGTGCCGAACTGCTGGTTGTCGAGGATGTCACCGAGGTAGTGCTCCCGGCGGGGGCAGGCTTGTCGCTCCGGGTGATCACGAAGGCGATGATCACCGCAATGACCGCCACAGCCGCTCCTGCCAGAGCAATGAGCACGGCGGGCTGCTTGTACCAGGGGTTGGGCCCATCAGGTCCCTGATCGTGGTACTGCTCGTTGTACATCGTCGGGTCTTCTGGCGGCTCCGGGTAGGACATGATCCGGAGCGTAACCCAACTCCCTTAGAGCCCCGGTATTTGCGGGATCTGCGGAATAGGCGGGATTTGTGGGATCTGCGGAATCGGCGGAATAGCTGGCGGTGAGGGAATCGCCGGGGCCTGCCACTGGTACGTCGTGGAGGTCGGGGTGTCGTAGTACGTGGGCTCGGAGGTCGGGGCGGGCGGCGCCGGCTCCTGTGTCGATTCGATGGTCGTGGTCGCGGTGGTCGTCGACGAGGATTCAGGTGAGGACTCAGTAGTAGTGGTGCTCGGTGTCGGCGATGTCGTCGTCAGCGGTGTGTTGTCGTTGACGACCCGCTTATCCGTGGACAACACGATGGTCATGAGCACCGCGACGATCGCGATGATGGCGGCGATGGTGCCGACGATCGCCGGCCCCGTTCGATACCAGGGCGTCGGCTTCTCGCTCTCCTCGATCATCCCCGAGAAGTAGCTCTCGTCGTCGTCGGGAGCGTTCGGTGTCTCGTGCTCACTCATCGCGCGGAGCCTAACCGAAGAATGTCAGCCGAACTGCGGGATTACCGTCGAAGCGAAGAACTCCAGGTGATCCAGATCGCGTATGTCGAGTAGTTGGGCGTAGACCCGCTGGACCCCGGCGTCGACGTAGGTGCCCAGCTTGTCCACCACCGCGTCGGGAGTGCCCGCAAGCGGGCTGTTCTCGGTGATCTCGTCCACCTCGCGGCGGGCATTGGCCGCGCGGCGCGCGATATCGGCATCCGTATCGCCGACGCATAACGCGAAGGCCGCCGAGTAGATCATCGAATCTGCTGGCCGCCCAGCGGCTTCGACCGCCTGCGCCACTCGTGCGTACTGACCGGTGACGACATCGACGGGTTGAAACGGCACGTTGAACTCGGCGGCAAATCGGGCGGCGAGTGCCGGAGTGCGCTTGGCCCCGAGCCCGCCGATCACGATCGGCGGATGCGGCTCCTGCACAGGTTTGGGCAGCGCAGGGGAGTCGGTCACCGTGTAGTGCTTGCCCGCATAGGAGAAGGTGTCGCCGGTGGGTGTGGACCACAGGCCGGTGAGGATGTCGAGCTGCTCCTCCAGACGATCGAACCGCTCGCCCAGCGGCGGGAAGGGAATGGCGTACGCCTCGTGCTCCTCGCTGAACCACCCGGCGCCCAGACCGAGATCGACCCTGCCGCTGCTCATCTCGTCGACTTGCGCAACGGTGATGGCAAGCGGCCCCGGATGGCGGAAGGTGGCCGAGGTGACCAGGGTGCCCAGCCGGATGCCGGTGGTCTCCCGGGCGATGGCTCCCAGCGTCACCCATGTGTCTGTGGGGCCGGGCAGCCCGTCGGCACCGCCCATCGCCAGGTAGTGATCGGACCGGAAGAACGCCGAGAATCCCAGTTCTTCGGCGGCCTGCGCCACCCGCAGCTGATCGGAGTAGGTGGCGCCCTGCTGCGGTTCGACGAATACCCGGAAGTCCATGACTGCCAGCGTACGTAAGGCCGCACACCCGGGCGCGGGCGCGTTGCGTCGATGGTTACGGTGGGTGAGCGAGATGAGCGTGAGTTGATGCGAATGCGGCGAAACGAGGGAAAGTGATATCACGCGTTGCGGTTTCGGCTATCGCGGTGCTGGCTCTGGGCATCGGGCTGACCGGTTGCTCCGGGGCCGACAAGAACGACACCTCCACGGGTAGCTCGTCGTCGCAGTCCTCACGATTGCTGAACTTCAGCGCCAAGACCATCGATGGCGCCGACTTCGCGGGCGGCAGTCTGACCGGCAAGAAGGCGGTGCTGTGGTTCTGGGCGCCGTGGTGCCCGACCTGTCAGAAGGAAGCGCCCGATCTGCAGCGGGCGGCCACCGCGCATCCGGATGTCACCTTTGTGGGTGTGGCGGCGCAGGACCAGGTGTCCGCGATGCGGGACTTCGTGACCAAATACGGCCTCACCTTTGTTCAGCTGGCCGATACCGACGCCGCGGTGTGGGCGCTGTATGACGTCACCCATCAGCCGGCTTTCGCTTTCCTGGGATCTGACGGCAATGCCCAGGTGGTCAAGAGCCCGCTGTCGGGACCAGAACTCGACAAGAGAATCGGACAGCTGCATTGATGCTGCAGTACCGACGTGATTGACACCGCAGCACTGACTTTCGCGCTGGGAGCGGGGCTGGTGGCCGCGCTCAACCCGTGCGGCTTCGCCTTTCTCCCGGGTTATCTCGGGCTGGTGATCGCCGGTAGCGACGGCACCGCGTCGAGGCTGACCGCTGTCGCGCGGGCAGCGACCGCGACGGTGGCCATGGCTGCCGGCTTCCTGACGGTGTTCGGGATCTTCGGGCTGGTGATCTCGCCGGTGGTCGCCTCGGCCGGTCGGTACATGCCCTTCGCCACCGTGGTGATCGGTGTCGCGCTGGTGGCGCTGTCCCTCTGGCTGCTGTCCGGGCGTGAGCTCACCGTCGTGCTGCCCAGGGTTTCCGGCGGTGCGCCGACTGCCTCGCTGTTGTCCATGTACGGCTACGGGCTCACCTACGCGGTGGCATCGCTGTCTTGCACGGTCGGCCCGTTTCTGGCGGTCATCAGCACCACCTTCAAACAGGGGTCCATTGTCTCGGGGGTGCTGGCGTTCGGAGCGTATGGGGCGGGGATGGCCGTGACCGTTGGCGTCGCGGCATTAGCCGTTGCGCTGCTGGGAAATTCGGTGCAGGCCGCCATGCGGAAGGTCTTGCCGTATGTGGGACGCATCGCAGGGGTGATCGTGCTGTTGACCGGGTTGTACGTCACCTACTACGGCTACTACGAGATTCGGCTGAACTTCGGCGACGGAAGCGCCGACGACCCGGTGATCAACGCGGCGGGTCAGGTGCAGACCTGGCTGGTGAGTCTGGTGGACGAGACCGGTGTGTGGCCGCTGCTGGGCGGCATCGCGGTGATTGTGGTTGTCGCGGTGGCGAGTTCGTACGCGGTGCGTAGACGGCGCTGAGCTATCAGCTGGCCGGCGGCGCTGGGCAGTGGTTGCTTTGTTGCAATTGGCTGACAAGGCTCGTCAGTGTGTCTTGCTGGGCGGACGCCTGGTCGAGATCCTGCTCCTGCGAGGCGGACATGGGGTGCCAGGTTCCGTCCTCATCGGACACGGTGACCAGTTGGTACTGATTCTGCAGGTCGTTGATTGTGCTGGTCAGATTGCGCAAGGGAACGTCGAGAGCGCTGATACGGGCATTGGCGTTCACCTGGTTCATATAGCTCACCCCGTGAGTGAGTTGCGTGATGTCGTACCTTCTGAGGCCGCGCGGCTGAAGGCCCGCGCCGATGTCATCGTTGAGGCTTTCGGCGATCTGACCTAGCGCAGCACACACGGGCTGGGACGGGGCGGGGTCATCAGCCCACGCGATCGGTGTCAGCACACCTCCTGCGATACCAGCCACGATGACAGAAGCCGCGATAGTCCGTCGGGAAACCATGGCCCGCCTCTCCCTGGAAGATTTGTTCTCTCGCCAAATCACGCTAGTGAGGAATCCTTGGAACGAACTGAGGATCGCCACGGCCGCCCGTTTCGGAATCGAAGGTGTCGCTGCGCGGACATTTCATGGCGACCACCTGCATCGATGCGTCGTGGATGCAGGAGCGTGGGGTGCCGGGAACAAATGTTGGGGGTGGTCCGTTGAGCTGTATGTCGAACTTGAGTCATGTAGGCTCAACTATGGCTTGACGAAAAGATCCGGACGAGGCAAACTTGAGCGGATCTCACTGAAGGCATTGAGGTAACCAACAGGAGGAATGAACTATGGCTCGTGCGGTCGGAATCGACCTCGGGACCACCAACTCCGTTGTCGCCGTCCTCGAAGGCGGCGACCCGGTAGTTGTCGCGAACTCGGAAGGCTCTCGCACCACCCCGTCCGTCGTTGCGTTCGCGCGCAATGGCGAGGTGCTGGTCGGGCAGCCCGCCAAGAACCAGGCGGTGACCAACGTCGACCGGACCATCCGTTCGGTCAAGCGTCACATGGGCACCGATTGGTCCGTTGAAATCGACGGAAAGAACTACACCCCCCAGGAGATCAGCGCCCGCACGCTGCAGAAGCTGAAGCGCGACGCCGAGGCCTACCTGGGTGAGGACATCGAGGACGCCGTCATCACCGTGCCGGCGTACTTCAACGACGCGCAGCGCCAGGCCACCAAGGAAGCCGGCCAGATCGCCGGTCTGAACGTCCTGCGCATCGTCAACGAGCCGACCGCGGCCGCCCTGGCCTACGGCCTGGACAAGGGCGAGAAGGAACAGACCATCCTGGTCTTCGACCTCGGTGGTGGCACCTTCGACGTGTCGCTGCTGGAAATCGGCGACGGCGTCGTCGAGGTCCGTGCGACCTCCGGCGATAACCACCTCGGTGGTGACGACTGGGACGAGCGCATCGTGACCTGGCTCGTCGACAAGTTCAAGGCCAGCGCCGGTATCGACCTGACCAAGGACAAGATGGCCATGCAGCGTCTGCGCGAGGCTGCCGAGAAGGCGAAGATCGAGCTGTCCAGCTCGCAGTCCACCTCGATCAACCTGCCGTACATCACTGTTGACGCGGACAAGAACCCGTTGTTCCTCGACGAGCAGCTGACGCGTGCCGAATTCCAGAAGATCACTCAGGATCTGCTGGACCGCACCCGCAAGCCGTTCCAGTCGGTCATCAAGGATGCCGGTGTTTCCGTGGCCGACATCGATCACGTGGTGCTGGTGGGTGGTTCCACCCGTATGCCCGCGGTGACCGATCTGGTCAAGGAGCTGACTGGCGGTAAGGAGCCCAACAAGGGTGTCAACCCCGATGAGGTTGTCGCAGTGGGTGCCGCGCTGCAGGCCGGTGTGCTCAAGGGCGAGGTGAAAGACGTTCTGTTGCTTGACGTCACCCCGCTGTCCCTCGGCATCGAGACCAAGGGTGGCGTGATGACCAAGCTCATCGAGCGCAACACCACCATCCCCACCAAGCGGTCCGAGACCTTCACCACGGCAGACGACAACCAGCCGTCGGTGCAGATCCAGGTGTACCAGGGCGAGCGCGAAATCGCTTCGCACAACAAGCTCCTGGGCTCCTTCGAGTTGACCGGTATCCCGCCGGCCCCGCGCGGTGTGCCGCAGATCGAGGTCACCTTCGACATCGATGCCAACGGCATCGTGCACGTGACCGCGAAGGACAAGGGCACCGGCAAGGAGAACACGATCAAGATCCAGGAGGGCTCCGGCCTCTCCAAGGAAGAGATCGACCGGATGATCAAGGACGCCGAGGCGCACGCCGACGAGGACAAGAAGCGCCGCGAAGAGGCCGATGTCCGCAACCAGGCCGAGTCGCTGGTCTACCAGACGGAGAAGTTCGTCAAGGAGCAGCGCGAGCCCGCCGAGGGCGCCGAGAAGGTCGTCTCCGACGAGACGCTCTCCAAGGTGGACGACGCCATCGCCGATGCCAAGAAGGCACTGGAAGGCACCGATATCGGCGCCATCAAGGAAGCGATGGAGAAGCTCGGCGAGCAGTCGCAGGCACTGGGTCAGGCCATCTACGAGGCCGCAGCCGCTAAGGCCGGGGCCGAGGGCGCCGGAGCCGAAGGTGGCGCTGGCGCTGCCGACAGCGATGTCGTGGATGCCGAGGTCGTTGACGAGGAGAAGGACAGCAAGTGACCCCGTCAGGTGGGCAAGATCGGGATGAAGAACGCGAACCGGTGACCGTTACCGATAAGCGCCGGATCGATCCCAACACCGGCGCGGTTCGCGAAGAGGCGAAGGTGGCTGAAAATCCAGCCACCGCAGCGGAACCGGGTGCTTCGGCACCCGGGGCCGCGGCCTCCGAGAGCGAGTCGGATGCGAATGCCAAGGTGGCCGAACTGACGGCCGATCTGCAGCGTGCGCACGCCGACTTCGCCAACTACCGCAAGCGGGTGGAACGGGATCGGCAGGCCGTCATCGATTCGGCCAAGGCATCAGTGGTGGCTCAGCTGCTGGGCGTGCTCGACGATCTGGACCGCGCGCGCGAGCACGGCGACCTGGAATCAGGTCCGCTGCGCAGTGTTTCGGACAAGCTGTCCGCGGCCTTCGAGGGGCTGGGATTGGTGACATTCGGTGCCGAAGGGGACGACTTCGATCCCTCGCTGCATGAGGCGGTTCAGCACGACGGCCAGGACGGTCACCCCGTGCTGGCGGCGGTGCTGCGCAAGGGCTACAAGATGGGTGATCGGGTGCTCCGTACCGCGATGGTCGTGGTAACCGACGGAACTCCCAGTGATCAGGCAAGCTCAGAGGGCGGCGACACGGCTCAGCAGGAACCCGAAACAACGGGTGCCGAAACGCAATCCAAGACAGAATCAGAGTAAGAACTGCATAGCAATACCCGATGGACGCGAAGGAGGTGATGTCGGGTGACGCAACGTGAATGGGTCGAGAAGGACTTCTACAAGGAGCTCGGCCTCGCCTCCACCGCGAGCCAGGATGAGATCAAGAAGGCCGCACGCAAGCTGCTGGCCGAGAATCACCCGGACAGAAACCCGGGAAACCAGGCCGCTGAGGACCGTTACAAGGCCGTCAGCGAGGCCAAGGATGTGCTGTCGGACCCGGCCAAGCGCAAGGAGTACGACGAGACCCGTCGGCTTTTCGCCGGTGGTGGGTTCGGACGGCGCTTCGGCGACAATGGATTTGGTGGTGGCGGCGGATTCAGTGGTGGCGCCAACAGTGCCGAGTTCAACCTGAACGACCTCTTCGGTAACGCCGATACTTCCGGCGGCGGAGGAATCGGCGATCTGTTCGGTGGCCTGTTCGGGCAGCGCGCGCAGCCGCGTGCCAGCCGCCCGCGCCGCGGCAACGATCTGGAGACCGAGACTCAGCTGGACTTCGTCGAAGCGTGCAAGGGCGTATCGGTTCCGCTGCGGCTGACCAGTCCCGCACCGTGCACCACCTGCCACGGCAGTGGTGCTCGCCCGGGCACCAGCCCGAAGGTCTGCGGCTCCTGCAACGGCAGCGGCGTCATCAACCGCAACCAGGGTGCGTTCGGATTCTCCGAACCGTGCGCCGATTGCCGTGGCACGGGCTCGATCATCGAGAACCCGTGCACCGACTGCCAGGGCACAGGGGTCACCACCCGAACCCGCACCATCACCGTGCGGATTCCGCCGGGAGTGGACGACGGACAACGTATTCGGCTGGCAGGACAGGGTGAGGCCGGTCTGCGCGGTGCTCCTTCCGGCGATCTGTACGTCACCGTGCACGTGCGGCCCGACAAGGTGTTCAGCCGCGACGGGGATGACCTGACTCTCACCGTTCCGGTGAGTTTCACCGAGTTGGCTTTGGGTGCGACGGTTTCCGTGCCGACCCTGGAGGGTCGCGTCGGGGTGAAGGTGCCCGCGGGTACCTCCGACGGGCGCATCCTGCGGGTGCGTGGACGTGGCATTCCGAAGCGCGCGGGAGGTAACGGCGATCTGCTGGTCACCGTCAAGGTGGCCGTACCGTCGAAGCTGGAAGACAGTGCGCTAGAGGCATTGCAGCGCTATCAGGTGGCCGAGAAGGCCAGTGGATTTGATCCGCGCGCCGGCTGGGCGGGTGCACGATGACGCCCCGCCGTCAGCCGGAGCGAGGTGCCCGCACCTTTCTGATCTCCGTGGCCGCCGAGCTCGCCGGAATGCACGCGCAGACCCTGCGAACCTATGACCGGCTTGGGCTGGTCATCCCCGAACGCACCAGTGGTGGCGGTCGGCGCTACTCACAGCGTGATGTGGACCTGCTGCGCGAGGTGCAGCGGCTGTCGCAGGACGAGGGCGTCAATCTCGCTGGTATCAAACGTGTTATCGAACTGAGTAATCAGGTGGAGGCTTTGCAGGCCAAGGTCGCAGAGCTCACGGCCGAGGTGGCCCAGCTGCGCGCGGCGACGGCGGGCCGTGAGGTCGCAATAATCCCCAAGAGCACCGCGGTCGTCGTCTGGCAGCCGCGTCAACAACGCTAGAGCGGGTCGTGCTGAATTCTGGAGGCGTCAGCCCCCTTTGAGACCAGCGCCTCCTTGGTGGCCTGGATCATCGGTGCGGAGCCGCCGAGCAGAATCTGGCGATCGCCCCAACCGCCGTAGGCCGTCACCACTTCGGAGAGTAATCCCGTCTGGCGGACGTGCAGGCCGCGGGGTGGAGTCGGATCGTGGTATTCGCCTGCCCAGTCCGGGTTTCGGGGATACTCGGACACCGGTGTGACCGACAGCCACGGATTGGTCGAGGCGATATGCCACAGGGTCCACAGGTCGTAGAGCTCCTGCGGATAGCGTGCCCCATAGAACAGGTGAACCCGCGGATTCTCGGCCCATTGCGACAGCTCCATGATGAGACACCGCAGCGGTGCGATACCGGTGCTGCCCGCGACCATCAGCACATCTCCACCGTCGCGGTTCACCGACAGTGCGCCCAGTGGCGGTGAAATTCGCCAGGTGTCACCGACTTTCGTCTTATTGACCATATCGCCGCTGACAAGTCCGCCGGGTACCGCCTTGACGTGGAATTCGATGTAGCCCTCGGGGTCCGGCGGAATCGCCAAGCTCAGATAGCGCCAATTCCGGGGGCTCTGCGGCACCTGGACATGTACGTACTGCCCACAGTGGTAATCCATGGGCGCGTTGAGTTTCAGTCGGATCAACGCGAGATCTCGTGAGGTGCGGTGGTATTCGATGACCTTCCCGTCCCACCAGGGCTGGCCGCTGTCCGAGGCGGCGGCACTGCGCATCACCTCGACCATCACCGTGTAGACCTCGGTGGCGGTGGCCTCCATCCGGTTGTCCCAGATCGGTTGCAGCACGTCGCGTGTGGCGTCCAACAGGGCCTGACGCATGGTGCCGTACTGGCTGTCGGTGGCCCCGAACTTCCGATGATCGCGGCCTAGCTGCGCCAGGAAGTTGACCAGGCCTTCGGTGCGGTACGCGGCCATCTCCCAGAGCACGAACTGCAACGCCTGACGGAAGTGTTCGCGCGGTGTCGACATGTCGGCGGGGAAGAGATCGCCGACGGTGGGGTCGATGGCAAACCAGCGGCTGTAGAAGCTTCGGACAAGTTTGTCTCCCGATAGCTCGACCCCGCCGACCAAGTCGTGCAGTGCTTCGACGTCCTCAAGCCCCACGAGCTTCCGTTGCCTCGCCTTTCCTGGTCCTGCCCACCGAGAAGCCAGTCTAGGAGGGAAGTTTGTGGCCCGTCTGGGACTGTGTGAGGTCAGATGGGGGAGCGGAGGATTTGCGGGCCGCGCGCCCGTGTGCTGTAAGCACTGCCCGGGCTAGTTGTCTGCACTACAGGCGCATGTTTATAGATTGAGTACCTTTGCCGAGTGTCACGCTTGCGGCGTGGGGGGAATCACGGAGGACCTTCCGGGCCTGCCGAGTGCGAGCCTGACGTGGGTATTGGGCTCGAAAACCGCGTCGGGCTCGCGCTCGACAGCTGTCAGACCAGCTCTGGTTTCCGAAGCTCAGCCATGTTCGTGCCGCGCACCATCGCGCGCTGCCGAGCTCCGTCGAGCGCCAGCATCGCGATTCCGAGGCCCACCCAGCAGCACAGGATCAGGATCACTCCAGCCGAGCCCGCCCCGTCGAAGTAGGCCATGGACCGCAGCAGCGTGCCGTTGGCCCCGGGTGGCAGGAATTGCCCAAGCAGGCCAAGGCCTTTGGGTAGGAACTCGGGCGCACTCGTCAACCCCGAGAGCGGGTTCCCGATCAACACGGCGACCGCCGCCCCCAAGCCGATTCCGGGATATCCCAGCAGGGCGCCAAGGCCGGTGATGCTCAACGACATCGCCATCATCCCCAGCGTGAGGCCGGCGGTCACTCCCCAGAAGTTTTCGGTGATGACGCCCAGCCAAGAACTCAGGATTGCGCAGATGGTGAGTGCCGCCAGGAACGAGAACCCGGTGGCGGTGGCCGCTTTGAGCCAGGTTCTGCCGGGAAACAACAGTGTGAGAGCGACCGCCGGAAGCAGCCCGCCCAAGGTCATGGGCAGGGCTGCCGCGGCCAGGCCGATGCCGCGCGGATCCGAAGAGGGCAGTGGGGCGAGGTCCTTGATGGACACCGCCATCCCGCTCTGCGTACCGATGCGTTGACCGATGCCGGTAAGCGCCTGTGCGACGGCGGGGCTGCCACCCGTCGCGACCACGACTGTCGGTGCTGGGGGCATGAGGACGAATCCGCCGTAGACGGAGCGGTTTCTGGTCGCCTCCTCGAGTTTGGTCTGACTCGGGTAATGGGTGACGGCGAACGCGCCGGGTGACACACCCGCCAGTCGCTCGGTGAGCATGGCCACCTGCGCTGCCGATCCGGTGACGCCGATCGGCACATCCCGCGGTGCCGTGCGTGCCGAGGGCCAGGCGAAGGCGATGAAGATGACACCGAGCGCGAAGGTCAGCAGGGCGGCAACAGATATGGCCCGCGCCCAGTCCGGTACGTGGTGATGAGCGCCCGGTCGGAGTTCGTGTTGACCCGGCATGCCACCCTCTATTTCATTGAGTGTTGAATTAATGGGATGAGAGTAGATCGCCCATGGCATTTTTTCAACACTTGTAGAAAATTGGTACCGTAGAGCATGGCAACCAGCACGAATACCGCCCGGCGGGGTCGGCGTCGCGGGGAAGCGGTCTCGCGGGAGCATGTGCTCGACGTTGCGAAGCGCTCATTCGCCGAGCGCGGTTACGAGAAGACGACCATCAGGGGCGTCGCCCGCGATGCGGGTATCGATCCGTCGATGGTCGTGTACCTCTTCGGATCAAAGGATGAGCTGTTTCGTCAGTCGATCCAGCTGGTGATCGATCCCAACGAGTTGGTGCTCGCCATTCGCGATGGTGAGGGCACGGTCGGCCAGCGCTTCGTCAACGCGTACCTGTCCATGTGGGAACAGGCGGGCACGGTCGACACGATGCTCGCGATCCTGCAGTCCGCCACCACCAACGACGATGCGCATCGCGCGTTTCGGGATTTCATGCAGAACTACGTGTTGGCGGCGATCAGCGAGGAGCTGGGTGGGGGTCCGGAGGTGAGGACGCGATTCGCGCTGGCGGCCACCTCGATGGTCGGGACCGCGCTCCTGCGATACGCACTCAAGATCGATCCATTGGTGGCGTTGACCAGGGAGCAGATGGTCGCCATATTGGCTCCCACCGTCGATCGGTATCTCACCGCCGATGCATCCGAATTAGGTTTGCTTAGCTAACCGATCTAATTACGGCGGTCGCCCAGGTTCGCGGATGCCGTCGCCGATTTCTTCTATGCGCACGCTCCCGGGCGCGTATGGAACGTCTTGGTCGACCCCGATGCCATGGGGGATTGGTTCGTCGAACAGGTTGGGTTCCGTGTGGTGGAAGGTACGCGGTACCGGCTCACTGATCTTCCGATGCCGATTGCCAACTATTCCGGGGACATCGCCTGCGAGGTCTTGGTGGCTATGCGCAACGAAATGCTGGTGATTGCCTGGTGGGATACGAAATCTCCAGACCCGGTGGTCTGGCGAACCGCGTGGGCGTTGTGCGAGGTTCCCGGCGGCACCGTGGTCACCGTGAGCCGACCGGCATTCAGTAGTGATGACCCTGCTGTGCGCAGGATGGCTGCCCTTTCCGATCGGTTCTGGCTGACGGCGATGGCCAAGCTCGGGCGCCTGATCGATTGTGCAGCGACCGCCCCTGTCGACGGGGGCGTCGTCGAGCTCTAGTCACGTGAGTTTGCCTGGCTAACAGATGCGAACACGGCGGTAACCCAGATTGGTGGGGTATGAAAGATAACCCCATCAATCTGGAGAGTGCCGTGCTCGACGACGCGAACGACATCGCCACCATTCTTCTCGACCATTTCTATCCGCATCCGCCCGCGCGGGTGTGGAGCGTGATGGCGTGCCCCGACGCCATGGAGGAATGGCTGATGGACCCGATCGGATTTCGACCCCAGGTCGGAACCCGGTTTCGTTTCAAAGCGTTCCCCCTGCCCATGGCCGACTTCTCGGGCGCGCTGTCCTGCGAGGTCCTCGCGGCTACCCCGAACAGGGTGCTGTCGATCCGCTGGTGGGATATGAAATCGTCCAAGCAGAGGGTGTCGACGGTGACGTGGACACTGCACGAGGTTCCGGGCGGCACCATGGTCACGTTCCGGCATGAAGGGTTCGATCTCAGCGATTCCGCGTCGCGTATCTACCGGAAGATCTCCGAGCTTGGTTGGCCCGGGACGATGGGTCGGCTCGGGCGATGTATCGACACCGCACCGTGCGCCGAGAATCGGCCTCCGCATCGTCTGGTCACCGATGTATCCGCCTGATCGTCCGCACACATCACGCATTTGCGGTATCTCAGGGGTATGACCGCTTCGCGGGACGACCTGACATCGGTGACGGTGGGGCAGTTCTTCCCATATCCAGCCGAGCAGGTCTGGCTTGCCATCACCTCGGCCGCTTCCATCTCCGACTGGACCACCGAGGTCGACAGGGATGCGGTGGAAGCGGGCAGGTCCTTCTCATTCAACACCTTTCCGATGCCCGAGGTGAACTTCGGTGGCTGCGGGATGTGTGAGTTCACCGACGTCGTACCCGGTGAACGCATGGTCTATCGATTCACCACGCCGGAGAACTCCTGGGACCTGCGGGTCACGTGGACACTCCATCCCGAGCCCGGAGGAACGCGATTACTGTTTGTGCACACCGGATTTGACCTCGCCAACCCCGCCCACGGGAGGCTTCGCTCTCTCGTACAGGATCTGTGGGCGTTGGTCATGTCGCGTATCGAAGAGCTCTTGGCCTTCCCCGAGTCCGGCTCGGATCCTCCGCCCGATGATGCGACGGCCTTCAGTCTGGGCGAGTTCTATCGCTATCCGCTGCGCACGGTATGGCAGGTCGTCACGTCCAAGGAATTCGTGGGCGACCTGGTGAACGACCACGATTTGGTGTCGGTGGAAGCCGGCAGCCGGCTGTTCATCACCACCTATGCGATTCCGCTCGTCGGATTCGCCGGAAGGGTCGAGATGGAGTTCCTGGAGGTGCGCGAGCCTGAGCTCATCGACAGCACCTTCGAGATTCCGATCCTGGGCGGAATCACCACTTTGCGCATGACCTGGCGACTGATTCCCAGGGACGGCGGTACCCAGCTGTGGTTCACGCTGAGCGGGTTCGATCCTCAGTCGCCGCTCAATCGCCAGCTGCGGTCGGTTCTGCGCGGTGGAGCGCTTCCGGTGTTATCCCGCGTCGGCGAGCTGCTTGGGGGGCGCGGCGACCGCGTGTGATCCCCTATTCGGTTCGGAGCACCCCTGGGTGTGATGAGCTAGACACGGCACCGCGAAAATTCTCAAAGTTGAGCGGAACAGACTCAAGGTTGTCTGCGTTGGAATTACTGACAAGCATTTCTCTCAACCCATGGAGGTGTTGTGGACTCGTTCAATCCGACCACGAAAACCCAGGCCGCGCTGACTGCTGCCCTCCAGGCAGCGACCACGGCAGGTAACCCTGAAATCCGCCCCGTCCACCTGCTGGTGGCGCTGCTGAGTCAGCCCGACGGCATCGCCGCGCCGCTGCTGCAGGCCGTGGGCGTGGACCCCGCGACCGTGCGCAATGAGGCGCAGGCTATCGCCGATCGGCTTCCTCAGGTCAGCAACGCCAGCGCCAACCCGCAGCTCTCGCGCGATTCCATCGCCGCGATCACCACCGCGCAGCAGCTCGCCACCGAGCTCAACGACGACTACGTATCCACCGAGCATCTGCTCGTCGGCTTGGCCACCGGTGATTCCGATATCGCCAAGTTGCTGGCCAACAACGGTGCCACCCCGAACGCGCTTCGCGATGCCTTTGTTCAGGTGCGCGGCAGCGGCCGGGTGACCAGCCCCGAGCCCGAGTCCACATTCCAGGCGTTGGAGAAGTACTCCACCGACCTGACCGCCCGTGCCCGGGAGGGAAAGCTCGACCCAGTGATCGGTCGCGACACCGAGATTCGCCGCGTCGTACAGGTGCTCAGCCGCCGGACCAAGAACAATCCGGTGTTGATCGGTGAGCCCGGTGTCGGCAAGACCGCCATCGTGGAGGGGCTGGCGCAGCGCATCATCGCCGGCGACGTGCCCGAAAGCCTGCGCGGCAAGACCGTTGTCTCCTTGGATCTGGGATCCATGGTCGCGGGCGCCAAGTACCGCGGTGAGTTCGAGGAACGTCTCAAGGCCGTCCTGGACGAGATCAAGAACTCGGCGGGACAGCTGATCACGTTCATCGACGAGCTGCACACCATCGTGGGTGCGGGTGCCACGGGTGAGTCGGCGATGGACGCCGGCAACATGATCAAGCCCATGCTGGCCCGCGGCGAGCTGCGGCTGGTCGGCGCCACCACCCTCGACGAGTACCGCAAGTACATCGAGAAGGACGCCGCCCTGGAGCGCCGGTTCCAGCAGGTGCTGGTGGGCGAGCCCTCGGTGGAGGACACCGTCGGCATTCTGCGTGGCATCAAGGAGCGCTACGAGGTTCACCACGGCGTGCGGATCACCGACTCTGCGCTGGTGGCCGCCGCCACCCTGTCCGACCGATACATCACCTCGCGGTTCCTGCCGGATAAGGCCATCGACCTGGTCGACGAGGCCGCATCGCGTCTGCGCATGGAAATCGATTCGCGCCCTGTGGAAATCGACGAGGTCGAGCGCGTCGTGCGTCGTCTCGAGATTGAAGAGATGGCGCTGTCCAAGGAAGACGACGAGGCTTCCAAGCAGCGTCTGGTGAAGCTACGTGAGGAGCTGGCCGACAAGAAGGAACGCCTCGCCGAGTTGACCGCGCGGTGGCAGAACGAGAAGAACGCCATCGACGTGGTCCGGGAACTCAAGGAGCAATTGGAAACCCTCAAGGGTGAATCCGATCGCGCCGAGCGAGACGGCGACCTCGGCAAGGTCGCGGAGCTGCGCTACGGGCGCATCCCCGACCTGGAGAAGCAACTGGAGGCCGCGCTTCCCGGAGCCCAAGCACGCGAAAGCGTCATGCTCAAGGAAGAGGTCGGCCCCGACGACGTCGCCGACGTCGTGTCGGCCTGGACCGGTATTCCGGCCGGCCGGCTCATGGAAGGTGAGACCGCCAAGCTGCTGCGCATGGAAGACGTGCTGGGCGCGCGGGTCGTGGGCCAGGCGAAGGCCGTGGAGGCCGTTTCCGACGCGGTGCGCCGTGCCCGGGCCGGTGTCGCCGACCCCAACCGGCCCACCGGTTCGTTCCTGTTCCTGGGGCCCACCGGCGTCGGCAAGACCGAGTTGGCCAAGGCGCTCGCGGACTTCCTGTTCGACGACGAGCACGCCATGGTGCGCATCGACATGTCCGAATACGGCGAAAAGCACTCCGTGGCAAGGCTTGTCGGTGCCCCGCCCGGATACGTCGGCTATGACGCCGGTGGTCAGCTGACCGAGGCGGTGCGGCGGCGCCCGTACACGGTGGTGTTGTTCGACGAGGTCGAGAAGGCGCACCCGGACGTGTTCGACGTGCTGCTGCAGGTGCTCGACGAGGGACGTCTCACCGACGGTCAGGGCCGGACGGTGGACTTCCGGAACACCATCTTGATCCTCACCTCCAACCTGGGCGCCGGTGGCTCCGAGGAGCAGGTGATGGCCGCGGTGCGCGCCAAGTTCAAGCCGGAGTTCATCAACCGGCTCGACGACGTGCTCATCTTCGAGCCGCTCAACCCCGAGGAGCTGGTGCGGATCGTCGACATCCAGCTGGCACAGCTGCAGAAGCGGCTGGCCCAACGGCGGTTGACGCTGGAGGTATCCGAGCCCGCCAAGAATTGGCTGGCCCAGCGTGGATTCGACCCGATCTACGGGGCGCGTCCGTTGCGTCGTCTGGTGCAACAGGCCATCGGTGACAAGCTGGCCAAACAGCTGTTGGCCGGTGAGGTGCACGACGGTGACGTCGTTCCGGTGAACGTCAGCGCCGACGGCGACTCGCTCACCTTGGGATAAGTAGCTGTCGAGTGTCGGCTTATCGCGGTGTCCACTCGGACTTTCCCGCGATAAGTCGACACTCGCCGCTGTCTGGGCCCATCACGGAGCGGTAACTCTGGGTCACGATCCGAGCGCTGTGCGCAGCGGTTTGGCCGGCACCGGTTAGGCTGTCGCGGATGGCTCTACTTTGGTTCACGCTGTCCGCATTGTGCTTCGTCTGTGCGGGCGTGCTGCTGTATGTCGATATCGGCCGCCGCCGCAGTCGCGGACATCGCCGAAAGGCCTGGGCGCGATCCCATGGCTTCGACTACATGTCGCAGGACAAAGAGATCGTCAAGCGCTGGAACCGCGGCGTGATGTCGAGTGCGGGATCGGCCGCGGCCGCCAATGTGGTCCTCGGACAGATCCGCGGCGAGGCCGTCTACGTCTTCGACCTGGAGGACGTCGCGACCATCATCGCGCTGCACCGCAAGGTGGGCACCAACGTCATGGTGGACCTGCGACTCAAGGTCATGCAGGAACCGCGCGAAGCAGACATCTGGCTGCTCGGCGCCATCGGCCCGCGGATGGTGTACTCCACCAACCTGGACGCCGCCCGTCGGGCCTGTGACCGGCGCATGGTCACCTTCGCTCACACCGCGACCGAGACGGCGGAGGTGTTGTGGAATGAACAACACTGGACGCTGGCCGCGCTACCCATCAACAGCAACCGTGAGCAGTGGGACGAGGGCCTCAAGGCCGTCCGTCAGTTCAACGACCTGCTGCGAGTGCTGCCCCCCTCCGGGGAATCGGCACCCTCACCCATCCAGGCCGCCGAGCGCCCCAGCCGGCCCGTCGGCAGCAGTTCGGCCCCCACCGTAGACCGGCAGCCCGCTCCCGTGGGTCAGGGCGGCCAGCCGCTCGGCCACTAGGAACGCCGCCAGAGCTGGTTCATCGGCAGCGGCCACCAGAACTTCTTGTCGAGAATCACCGCCAGTGTCGGCACCGTGAAGGTGCGCACCACGAATGTGTCGATGATCAAGCCCAACCCGATCGTCGAACCCATCTGCGCGATGTTGATCAGACTCGACCCCATCATGGCGAATTGCGTCATCGCGAACACCAGACCCGCCGTGGTCACCACCCCGCCCGTGCCGGCGATGGCACGGATGACGCCCGTGCGGATACCGGCGCTCATCTCTTCCTTGAAGCGCGACGCGACCAGCAGGTTGTAGTCGGCCCCCACCGATATCAGAATCGCGAAGACCGCCACCGGCACCGACCAGTGCAGCTGAATACCGAGCACGTGCTGCCAGATCACCAGGGCCAGCCCGAGGGTCGAGGCAAAGGACACCAATACCGAGCCGATGACGATCAGCGAGGCCACCAAACCGCGCAGCAGCAGCAGTACCACCGTGAAGATCACCGTCAGGCAGCCGATCATGATCAGTTTCTCGTCGCGGTCGAGCATCACGCGCATATCGCCGATCAGCGCTGCCGGACCGGCGATCTCGATCACGCTGCCCTCCAGGCGAGTGCCCTTGAGGGCGTACTTCATCTCATGCGCCAGATCCCGGACGCGCTGGATGCCTTCATCGCCATAGCTGCTGCCGCTGCCGATGACGATCATGCGGGTGGTGGTGCCGTCTTCGGAGAACATCATCTTCAGGTACGGCTTGAATCGCGGGTCCGAGAGCATCTGCGCGGGGAAGTAGAAGTAGTCCCCGGTGCCGGCGCTGCTTCGGCCAAGGTCTTGCATGAGTGAGGTCATGGTGTCGATCTGCGACATCATCTGTGTCATCTGCTCATTGGTCTCGGTCATCAGATCCTGCATCGAGGACATGGACTCGAGCATGCGTGGCATCGTCCGCGCGGCCTGGGTCAACCCTCCGGTCATGGACCCCGATGTGCTGACGAGGCTGCGCATCTGGTCGGTGACACTGGACATGTTCTCGAAGTTCGACAAGGTTGATTGCGCACCCACGCACATCGGGTCGGCGGCGCAGTTGGGTTGCGCACGTACCGCCTCGCGGACGGGGCCCATTGCCGAATTTAGCTGCGACTTAAGCTGATTCAGGCTGGACTGGATGGGTTGGGCGGCGGCACTGAATTGCTTGGCGCCCTGCTGCGCGGTCCGCAAAGTGCCTTGCAGGCCCTGGAGCGTGGACATCATCGAGTTCATGTCGTCGGTCATCGCGTGCATCCGCTGCTGCCGTTGTTCCATGACAATCTTGTTCTGCGACATCATCGTTCCGGCCATCCCCACGCTGTACATGAGTGAGGTTTGATCCATCGGCATGCCGGTGGGCCGGGTGATCCACTGCACCGATGCCACGCTGTCCAGCTTGGTGATCTGTTGTGCGGCCTTCTCCAGGAGCCCGATGTTGGCCGACGTACGCAGGTCTTCGGGGGCCCTGATCAAAATCATGTCGGGGTTCATCTGCCCTGCGGGAAAGTGTTCCTGAATCGCGTGCATACCGGCCGCACTGGGCATGTCCTTGGGGATGAACTGCAGTTCGTCGTAGTTGAAGGAGGCGGTGGGGATCACCATCATGAGCAGGATCAAGGCGGCGAAGGTCGTGACGAATATCGGTCTGGGCCAACGCGCCACGCGGATACCGACCCGTCGCCACAGTCGAGTCGATCGGATGGTCGATCGGGGCTCGAACCAGCCGAATCGGCGTGCCCCGATGAGCAGTGCGCCGGGTGTCACGGTCACCGCGGACAGCACGGTGAAGATCATGGTGATGGCCCCCGGTATGCCCATCGATTTCATCATGTCCAGTTGCGCGAATGACATGCAGGACAACGCACCTGCGACGGTCAGCCCGGACGCGATCACCACCGGTGCCACACCCCGGTAACTGGCGCGGAACGCATCGTCGACGCTGAGGCCGGCACGTCGACCTTCCTGATATCGCCCGATGAAGAAGATGGAGTAGTCGGTGCCGGCGCCCAGCGCCAGCGCACCCATCAACGCGTTGGTCATCATGGATGTGGGGATCAGCCCCGCCAAGGTGAGGAAGCTGGCGATCGGGGTCGCGATACCGACGGCAACACCCACGGTGATCAGCGGCAGGAACGCGACCACGAGTGAGCGGTAGACCAACAGCAGCAGACCACCCACCAGCACCAGCGAGAGTCCTCCGATGATCACGACATCCCGCATCATCGTGTTGATCTGGTCGGCGGCGGCCTGACTTGTTCCGGTGGCATAGATCGTGGTGCCCGGCGGCTTCTCGATGTCGTCGATGATGTGCTGCACGGCTTTGGCCGATTCCATGGCCTTGGGGCCGCCGATCTCCCCGGCCAGCTGCAGTTGCGCCAGGGCCACCTTCTTGTCGGGGCTCTCCGATGCGGTGGCGAACTGCGGATCGGACCACATGTCCATGCCCGGTTCCACGTGCGCGGTATCGGCCCGCAGCTTCTTCATCAGTTCGGCGCGGAACTGACGGTCCTGTTCGGTGAACGGTTGATCCTTGACGACGACCACCGCGGCGGTGTTGTTCGATTCGGACTCCCCGAAGGCCTTGGCCATGTGTTTGAGCGCCGCCGCTGATTGTGTGGTGGTCGGCATCATGGGACTGCCGTGGGTGAGGGCCAGCTCCTCGAGGTTCGGCGCCGACGCCATCAGGCCGCCGGCCACCATCATCAGGAGCCCGATGACCACGACAGCGTGCCTGCTGATGATGCCGGCGAAGCGTCCGAATAGGGGACTGTCGTGCATCAGTGACCACCTTGTGGGTCGAGTTTCTGGAATGCGACGAGGTTGCAGCTCACCGAGGGCGTGCGGCCGGTGTCGGTCTTCTCGTCGGCGACCTTGCCGTCGACGGTGATGCGGCAGGTGACGGTGTTGGTCGATATCGCCGTGACGCCCGCCGCGAACGCCAAGTCGCTGGTGGTCAGGCTGGTGCGCCACGGTGCGGGGCCGTTGAAGAGCTTGGATTGGCCCTTTTCGTCGAGGTAGGAGACCGTGACGGGGCGACCTTCGCTGGATACCTCGTACGTCACCGTCTTGGGTTGGCTGAGCGACATGGCGCTCACCGCCTGCCTGGTCGGGGTGACCTCGGGTGTCGGCAGTGCAACCTTCGGTGCGGTGGTGATGTAGGTGCCCGCGGCGACCCACAACACTGCGAGTACCGGGTAAATCCAGCGCTGACGCTCGATGAGCCGCACCACCAGCCGGTCAAACATTTCGCGATGCTAGCAACGCTTGCTCGCGCAAGCGGCAGTTTCCGGATAATTTGTACTAGTAACATTTAGTACCGGTTATATGGTCGGTGAGGGGCGTGCGGCAAGCCGGTACGCTGACGAACCATGGCTGATGGTCTTCACGCAAGCGGTTCATCCGCAGCCGTCCCCAATTCCGTACGCCCCGTGGCGCTGGTCACCGGCCCCACCTCGGGTTTGGGGGGCGGTTTCGCCCGTAAGTACGCCTCGCTCGGATATGACGTGGTGCTGGTCGCCCGTGACGAACAGCGCCTGAGCGCCCTCGCCGACGAGCTCACCTGCCGGTATGGCGTCCACGCGGAGGCGCTGCCCGCCGACTTGGCCGATGCCGCCGATCGCGCGAAGGTCGCCGAGCGCATCGCCGCGGGGGTGTCGGTGTTGGTCAACAATGCTGGTTTCGCCACCGCCGGTGAGTTCTGGACGGCGGCGCCCGAGCTATTGCACGCGCAGCTCGACGTCAATGTCACCGCGGTCATGGAGCTCACCCGCGCGGCCTTGCCGTCGATGGTCGAGGCCGGTGCGGGCACCGTCATCAACGTGGCGAGCGTGGCAGGCCTGGTGTCCGGGCGCGGCTCGACGTACTCGGCGTCCAAGGCCTGGGTGGTCTCCTTCACCGAGGGTTTGGCAAATGGATTGTTGGGCACCGGCGTTGGTATGCATGTGCTGTGCCCGGGATTCATCCATACCGAGTTTCACGAGCGGGCCGGAATCGAAATGGGCACCATCCCGGAGTTCATGTGGCTGCAGGTCGACGATGTCGTCAACGCGTGCCTGCACGACATCGCGGCCGGTAAGGTGCTCAGCGTTCCCGGGGTGCAATACAAGGCGATCACATCGGTAACACGAGTAATACCAAGAGGTTTGGTGCGGAAATTCAACAGCGTGGTAGGACGGGGTCGTGGCAGAACTTGATTTAGGACCGGATCTCAACGCGGCCGAGCGCGACGAGTTGGCGGCCCTGGTCCGCGATATCGCGGTGGTGCACGGCAAGGTGACGTTGTCGTCGGGGAAGGAAGCCGACTATTACGTCGATCTGCGCCGGGCCACCTTGCATCACCGGGCGGGCGCCCTGATCGGCCGGCTGGTGCGCGAGCTGACCAGCGACTGGGACTACGCCGGTGTGGGTGGACTGACCCTCGGCGCCGACCCCGTCGCGACGGCGGTCATGCACGCCCCGGGGCGGCCCATCGACGCGTTCGTGGTGCGCAAGTCAGTGAAAGCTCATGGCATGCAACGGCTTATCGAGGGTTTTGAGGTGGCCGGGCAGCGCGTGCTGGTGGTCGAAGACACCAGCACCACCGGTGGGTCCGCGCTCACGGCCGTGCAGGCGGTCCGTGAGGCCGGGGGCGAGGTGATCGGGGTGGCCACCGTCGTCGACCGTGATACCGGCGCCGCCGAGGCGATTCGCGCCGAAGGTGTTCCGTATCGGTATGTGCTGGGACTGGCGGATCTCGGCCTGGCCGGATCGTGACCTTTCGTCGGGCCCTCGTCGCGCTGGTCGCGGGGGTCCTGGTCTTGACGGGCTGCTCGAAAGAGCCTGAGAAGGAACTGGTTTACGGCGCACCGACTGCCAAGGTCGGTGAGACGCAGAGTCTGCTGGGCTGGAATCTCAGCGTCGCCAACCTGCGGTTCCAGAATGGGTATGTGCTCGTCGATATCACGGGGGCGGCTGCGAAGCCGGAGGAGAAGCCCGTGGCTGCCGGTGATCTGCGTTTCGGGCTGTACGGGTCCTTGGCGCATCCATTGGAAGTGCCGGCCCTGGGCAGTTGTCGTGACGTCGCCGACCTTTCCGTGCATCCGCTGACCGCGACCCCCTCGGTGGGCGCCGCGACCGGCCTCACCGGCACGGTGTGCCTGGGCCCGATGCAGAACCAGAGCGCGGTACGGGGGGTGTACGCGTATTCGCCCAAGGACCGCATCGCCGGATCCACCGTGGCGTACCCGGTGGCCTACCCCATGGGGCTGCTGCCCACACCGCAGAACGACTCCGGCCTGGTGATCGTCACCAAGAGCATGGAGGCCTGGCGGGCCAGCGGGCAGCAGATCAGCCAGGTGGACTTGGGGGATCCGAATGCTTTCAACGGCAACGGATTCTCGCTGCTGGGTTTGAACATCTCGGGGGTCGCGGCGCGCTACCGGGACGAGTCGGCGGCGCGTGGCGGACCGCTCATGGTGACGGTGGCGCCGACCCTGCCCGGGGAGGGGCTGGCGCGCAGCTGCGCCCTCTACGGGGCCTCGGTGCTGGTGCTCCCGGACGCATCTCTGGATGCCGTGCAGATGCAGCCGTCGTTATGCCTGCAGGGTGAGATCAATGCCGCGGTGCTCGCCGGGACCCTTTCGGTGGTCGGCACGCACGCCGCGGTGTGGACGACTCGTGAGTGAGGCCCCCAAGACTGGGGATGAGCCGGACCGACCCACGGAGCCGTCTCTGTGGGGCGCCACCGGCAACGGCGTGGGACCGTGGGCGGCCGAACGGGGCCTTCCGCTGCCGACAGACCCGCGCTACGACCCGGAGCTCTTACGCGACGGTGATGCCCGCAATGTGGTTGACGCCTACCGTTATTGGCGTCGGGAAGCAATCGTCGCCGATATCGACACGCGGCGCCACCGACTGCACATCGCCATCGAAAATTTCGAAAACGATGCCAACATCGGCACCGTGGTGCGCACGGCCAACGCGTTCGCGGTGCACACCGTGCACATTGTCGGCCGACGCCGCTGGAACCGGCGCGGCGCCATGGTCACCGATCGCTACCAGCATCTGATGCACCATGACAGCACCGAGCAGCTTCTGGAGTACGCGAAGCTGACCGGCCTGACGGTGGTGGCCGTCGACAACGTCCCGGGATCGGTGCCCCTGGAGACCGCGGTGTTGCCCGCGGACTGCTTGATGGTGTTCGGACAGGAGGGTCCGGGTGTCACCGATGTATCGAAAGTCGGTGCGGTGATGACGGTTTCGATCGCACAATTCGGATCTACCCGCAGCATCAACGCCGGGGTCGCCGCGGGGGTGGCCATGCACGCGTGGATCCGCCAGCACGCCGACCCGACCAAGGCGTGGTAGCCCGGGGCGGGCCACCCCTAGTATCAAGTGCATGGATGTGCTGTGGGCCAACCGCGCCAGTAGCGCCGAAGCCGCAATCACCGCCAGACACTTCTCGCCGCTGTGGCACCTGCCACGCATGCGGCTGGGCATCGTGACGTGGCCGCCCGCGCCGGGCGCTACCTGGTTCAAGAACTGGCACTACTGGTGGCAGGCGCATCTGCAGGACTGTCTGATCGATGCGCAGCTGCGCGACCCGCGCCCGGACCGGCTCAAGTACATAGCGGATATGCAACGCGCACACCGCTTCCGCAACGTCTTCATGTGGACCAACCAGTACTACGACGACATGGCCTGGTTGGCGCTGGCGATGCAGCGGGCCTCGGAGCTGTTGGGCCTGGAGCGTCCACGTGCGCTCAACCGGCTGCGTCAGCAGTTCCTCGATGCCTGGATGCCGGAGTACGGCGGCGGCATACCCTGGCGCAAGCAGGACAAGTTCTTCAACACCCCGGCCAACGGCCCGGCGGCAATAGTGTTGGCGCGCACGGGAAGAGTGTGGCGGGCCGAGGTGATGTCGGACTGGATCGACAACACCCTCGTCGACCCCGAATCGCATCTGGTGATCGACGGCATCCAAGAGGACGGCACCCTGGAACGGGCCACGTACACCTATTGCCAGGGTGTGGTGCTGGGGCTGGAGACCGAGCTTGCCGTGCGGACCGGGGAATCCCGGCATGCCGAGCGTGTGCATCGGCTTGTGCACGCGGTCAAGGATCACATGACAGCCGAAGGCGTGATTCGTGGCAGCGGTGGCGGAGACGGCGGGCTCTTCAACGGCATTCTGGCTCGTTATCTGGCGTTGGTGGTCACCACGCTGCCGCAGAACTCCCCGCAGGACGCCGATGCCCGAGCCGTCGCCCGTGACATCCTGCTGACCTCGGCCGAGGCCGCCTGGGCCAATCGGCTGACGGTGGAAGACCTTCCGCTGTTCGGTGCGGATTGGACTCGCACGGCCGCGCTGCCGACCGTGCAGTCCCAGGCGTCGCGGTTCATCGCGGGTGCGGTCAATCCGTCGAAGGTTCCCGAGCGTGATCTGTCGGTGCAGTTGTCCGGGTGGATGCTGCTCGAGGCCGCGCACGTGGTGGCCTGACATGGCGCGAGAGGATTTCAGCTTCTTCCATCCGTTGCGCGTGCGGTGGGCCGAGGTCGATATGCAGGGCGTCGTCTTCAACGCCCACTATCTGGCGTTTTTCGACGCGGCGCTCACCGAATACTGGGCTGCGCTGACCGGCGCGCGGAACGCCGGCGGTGACGGGGTCTTTGAGCACATGTACGTGGTGAGGTCGGTCATCGACTACCACGCACCCGCCCGCTTCGATGACGTCGTCGACATCGGGGTGCGCATCGCCCGGATGGGGAGGGCGAGCATGACCTGTCACTTCGAAATACATCGCGGCGGAGAACATCTCATCACCGGCGAAACGGTGTACGTGCACGCCGTCGACGGCACCTCCGCCCCGTTCCCGGACGCTTTCCGGGACAGGGCCACCGAATTCGAGACGACGCCGGTGGAGCGTGCCTAGTTCAGAACCTTCCGGGTCGTCGACGGGTCGATGTGGACCGGGCGTTATCAGGGTTCGTCGAGGTGTCCCTCATTGCGGGCGTGGCATACCTTCCACGAGCCATTGACCTTCTCGGTGTGATACACGAGGTTGACCCCGTTGCCGCTCGGATCCTGCGGGTGGTGCTCGGAAGTCAACTGGGCCAGCAGATCGACCTGGCCGGGCGGTGATCCCAGCTCGACCGGATGCAAGATCTCTATGTGTGCCAACCCGATGCGGTCGCGTTGAGACTGCATGACCTGACGGACCTGTTCGTCGGTGCCGACGGAGGTGGCGGCGGCGAGGCGACCGCACACCGTGGCACGCATCAGGCCCACGTCGACGTTGTTCGTTGCGCTTATGTACGTCTGTACGGCCTCCGACGCACCCGCGACATCTGCCGGTGCGGGCTCGGCGCCTGCGGGCGCCGTAAAGCTCCAGCCCATTAGCCCGATCGCCGTCAACGCTGTCAGACAACTGCTTATCTTCCCCACAGCGCGACATTAGCGTAGTTTGCTGTGGTGCGCACCTGGCCATATTTACCCGTATGTGGTGGATAGCCGTGGATCTTGCCGCCGAGTGATTTCGACTGCGTACTACGCCTCGGGTGCGGCCTCCGGCTGCTTTGCGGCCCTGCGGCGGCGCATCCATTCGAAGAACATCGGGGCCACTGAGACCAGCACGATCAGGATGAAGATGGGTTCGAGCAGCTTCTGAATGATCTCGAACTGGCCCAACCAGTAGCCCAGCAGTGTGAGACCGACGCCCCAGACGACCGCGCCGAGGATGTTGTACAGCGCGAAGATCGGGTAGCTCATCTTGGCCGCGCCTGCCGTGATCGGCGCCAGGGTCCGCACGATCGGGACGAACCGGGCGATCACGATGGCGAACGGACCGCGCTTCTCGAAGAAGGCGTGCGCCTCCTCGAGGTACTTCTGCTTCAGGAAGCGGGCATCGGGCTTGAACATCGACGTGCCGATCCCGCGGCCAATCCAGTAGCCAACCTGACCGCCCAGGATCGCCGCGAGGGGAATGAAGACCAGCAGCTGCCACAACTGGAAATTCGCCTGCGGGGCTCCGTCGGCGGCGGCAGCCGCGGTACCGGCTGCCAGCATCCCGGCCACGAACAACAACGAATCACCGGGTAGCACCGGGAACAGCACGCCCGACTCCACGAAGATCACCACCAGCAACCCGAGTAGCGCCAAGGTTCCGAAGTGGCCGAGTAATTTGACCGGATCCAGGAAATCCGGCATGAGTGCCAGGGTGGTGACGGATCCGGGTGCTGCCAGCAAGTTCACGGCGCCAACAGTACCGTCGATATCTGTCGTCAACCTGGCTGCCTTATGGTGAGGGGCGAATCCGCAGAGCTGACATGGAGGTCGTCGAAGTGCCCATCGCCACGCCCGAGGTCTACGCCGAAATGCTGGACCGGGCCAAGGAGCATTCCTTTGCCTTCCCGGCCATCAACTGCACCTCATCGGAAACGATCAACGCCGCGATCAAAGGTTTCGCCGATGCCGGCAGTGACGGCATCATCCAGTTCTCCACCGGTGGTGCGGAATTCGGTTCAGGTCTGGGCATCAAGGACATGGTGACCGGTGCGGTCGCGCTCGCCGAGTTCGCGCACGTGGTCGCTGCCAAGTACGGCATCACCGTGGCCCTGCACACCGACCACTGCCCCAAGGACAAGTTGGACAGCTTTGTACGTCCGCTCATCGCCATCTCCCAGGAGCGCGTGGCCGCCGGACAGAACCCGCTGTTCCAGTCCCATATGTGGGACGGTTCGGCCGTGCCGATCGGCGAGAACCTCGAGATCGCGCAGGAACTGCTGGCGGCGACCGCGAAGGCGCACATCATCCTCGAGGTAGAGATCGGTGTGGTCGGCGGTGAAGAGGACGGCGTCGAGGCCGAGATCAACGAGAAGCTCTACACCTCGTCCGAGGACTTCGAGAAGACCGTCGACGCGCTCGGTGTCGGCGAGAACGGCCGGTACCTCCTGGCCGCGACCTTCGGCAACGTGCACGGTGTGTACAAGCCCGGAAACGTGAAGCTCAAGCCGGAGGTGCTGGCCGAGGGGCAGCGCGTTGCCTCGGCCAAACTTGGCCTGGCAGAGGGCTCTAAGCCGTTCGACTTCGTGTTCCACGGCGGGTCGGGCTCGCTGAAGTCCGAGATCGAGGACTCGCTGCGCTACGGCGTCGTGAAGATGAATGTCGACACCGACACCCAGTACGCATTCACTCGGCCGATCGCCGGGCACATGTTCGCCAACTACGACGGTGTGCTCAAGATCGACGGCGAGGTGGGCGACAAGAAGACCTACGACCCGCGCAGCTACCTGAAGAAGGCCGAGGCCAGCATGACTGAGCGTGTCATCGAGGCCTGCAACGACCTGAAGTCGGCGGGCCGGTCGGTTTCGGCCGGACTGGCTTAGTCGCCTCCGGTCGTTCCCGTTCTCCTGCCGGCGGCCGACAACTGGTGGGAGACTTCTGGCCGCGGGTGATCACGTCCGCGGGAGAAGAGGGAGTCGTGGCGGATCTCTGGCGGAAAGTTCTGGTGGTCCTGGAGCGGGCGGCGGGCGTGGCGGCCCTGCTCGCACTCGTGCTGGCGGCGACGGCGTTGGTGCTGGTTCTGTCTCGAGGGCGGGCACCGGCTCAAGCCGATTACACCGTGGCGCAGCGTGCCGATGCGAAGGTGCAGGCGTGCGCCAACGCGGGTCTGGTGCGTAACGCCGTCATGTTGAATACCAATCGGGCTCTTCCCGGGAACGCCGGTCCGGTGGGGACGTTGGCCACCGCTGCCAACGCGCGGATCGCACTTTTCAACGGTGGGCAGTATCTGCTGGCACGGCTGGACCCCGCGACGCCGCCCGATCTTGCGGCGAGCATTCGCGACTTCGGCAACGCGCTCATGGACGTGGGTGCGGCTGCCATTGCTGAGACACCGAACACCGACCCGAAGCAGGCGCAGCGGCTGAGCAAGGCCGACGAGCTGAGCAAGCACATCGTCGAACTCTGCAAGTAGTACTTATCTGACACGTGTGCAGTGATCATGCTGTTCGCGCCGTTCATATTTCGCTATGCACGCTCGTTCTCAGAAGATTTCTGGGACCTCGAATCCCAATGGGGTGTTGCGTGGCTACGGCACTACATCCTTAGTAGACACGGTTGTCAATTGTCCATTACCTGACTCTGGAGTCAGGTAAATAGCAAACTCCTTTAAGTTTCACTAAATCGGGCATTTATACGTTCTTAAATGCATGTTTAAGATTTTCTCAGGTTACTTTTCTGATTCTCGGCGCATTTTTGCGCCGCGACGTCTAATCTCGCCGTTACCGGCTCACATCGGCGTGTGTCGGATGGTCAGGCAAGTGAGGCAGTCATGCAGGCGTCGCGATCCAAAACTGTCCTCGCAATATTTGCGACAGCGGTCCTTCTGGCGGGTGGCAGTAGTTCGGTCTCCAAGTCGCTCATCGAGAAGCAGCGATTACTCTTCAGCGGCGACACCAGCCTGACGGCGTACTCGGGATCCCTGCCCGAGGTGGCTGTGACGCCAAACTCGACCCCGACCTCCGAAGCGCAGGGTTATGCGGACACCGCGGCCGGTGCCGCCGCAGTGGCCGACCTGATGGCCAAGGCCGCCGCCGATGCGGCCGCTCGCGCGGCACTGCGCAAGGCCGAAGCAGACAAGGCAGCAGCCGAGGCCGCTGCCAATCCGGCGGTCGCGGAGAAGCAGGCGCAGGCTGCGGCGGCCGCTGCGGCGGCCGAACAGGCACGCCACGACGCGGACGACGCGGCGCGGGCGGCGCTGGACGCACAGGCGGTTCTCGAGGCCGCGGCCGCCAAGCAGAGCAGCGCGCAAGCGGCTGCGGCGGCCAACGAGAAGGCCTACCAGGATGCGAAGGCCGCTGCCGATGCCGCCGCCGCTCAGCAGCAGGCTGCCGACGCGGCGAAGGCAGCCGCGGAGCAGGCATTTGCCGATGCGCAGAGTCACGCTGCGGTGGGGGATAAGGCGTATCAAGACGCCAAGGCGGCACTCGACGCCGCCAGCGCTGCACAGCAGGCGGCGGACGCGGCCAGGGCCGCTGCCGATGCTGCACTGGCCGAGGCGCAGAGCAAGGCCGCGGCCAACGACAAAGCGTTATCCGACGCTACCGCCGCCCAAACGGCGGCGGACAGGGCGGCCGCGGATGCGTTGGCGGCCAAGACCACTGCCGACACCGAGCGCGCCAACGCCGACAAGATCGCGTCGGATGCGGCTGCTGCCAAGGATGCTGCGGCGTCGAAGGCTGCGGATGCGGCCAGGGCTGCTGCGGATGCGGCGGCGGCGAAGACGGCTGCGGAGCAGGCTTTTGCTAATGCGCAGAGTCATGCTGCGGTGGGGGATAAGGCGTATCAGGATGCTAAGGCTGCGTTGGATGCGGCCACTGCCGATAAGGCGGCCAAGGATGCGGCCAAGGCCGCCGCCGATGCGGCACGTGCCGAGGCCGACAGGGTCGCCCAAGCAGCGGCCGCCACGGCAACCGCGGCGGCCGGAAAGGCCGCCGCGGCGCAGCAGGCGGCCATTGACGCAGCCGCACAGAAGACTGCCGCCGACGCCGCGTTGGCGGATGCCGCTCGCGCTGCCGCCGATGCCGCAGCCGCGAAAGACGCAGCCGCGTCGAAGGCCGCCGACGCCGCCAAGGCCTCCACGGATGCGTTGGCCGCCAAGACAGCTGCCGATGCGGTGGTGACCGACGCGCAGGGCAAGGTTGCGGCCAGTGAGAAGGCGTTGGCCGACGCCGGCGCGGCGAAGGCCGCGGCCGATGCCGATAAGGCCGCCAAGGATGCGGCGAAGACTGCCGCCGATGCAGCCTTGGCGGATGCTTCGAGGGCCGCCGCCGATGCCGCGGCTGCCAAGGATGCTGCCGCGTCGAAGGCCGCCGATGCGGCCAGGGTCGCTGCGGATGCGTTGGCGGCCAAGACCGCGGCAGATGGCGCGTTCACCGATGCGCAGACCAAGGCCGCTACCGCCGCCTCGGCTTCGGCTGATGCTGCTGCCGCCAAGGCCACCGCAGATAAGGCCGCTGCGGATGCGTTGGCGGCCAAGACCGCTGCCGATCAGGTGGCCACACAAGCGAAGTCGGCCGCTGATGCGGCCGCCGCCGATAAGGCTGCGAAGGACGCCGCACAGGCCGCCGCCGATGCCGATAAGGCCGCCAAGGATGCGGCGAAAGATGCCGCGGAAGCGGCGTTGACCGATGCCTCAAAGGCGGCGTCGGATGCGGCTGCTGCCAAGGATGCTGCGGCGTCGAAGGCTGCGGATGCGGCCAGGGCTGCTGCGGATGCGGCGGCGGCGAAGACGGCTGCGGAGCAGGCTTTTGCTAATGCGCAGAGTCATGCTGCGGTGGGGGATAAGGCGTATCAGGATGCTAAGGCTGCGTTGGATGCGGCCACTGCCGATAAGGCGGCCAAGGATGCGGCCAAGGCCGCCGCCGATGCGGCGCTGGCAGATGCACAGACCAGGGTCGCCGCCAGCGAAAGCGCCTTGGCCGAGGCCACCGCTGCGAAGGTGGCCGCTGATCAGGTGGCGGCGGATGCGTTGGCGGCGAAGATGGCTGCGGATGGTGCTGCGGCGCAGGCGAAGTCGGTTTCGGATGCTGCGAATGCGGATAAGGCTGCTAAGGATGCTGCGAAGGTGTCGGCTGATCAGGTGGCGGCGGATGCGTTGGCGGCGAAGATGGCTGCGGATGGTGCTGCGGCGCAGGCGAAGTCGGTTTCGGATGCTGCGAATGCGGATAAGGCTGCTAAGGATGCTGCGAAGGTGTCGGCTGATCAGGTGGCGGCGGATGCGTTGGCGGCGAAGATGGCTGCGGATGGTGCTGCGGCGCAGGCGAAGTCGGTTTCGGATGCTGCGAATGCGGATAAGGCTGCTAAGGATGCTGCGAAGGCGGCGGCCGATCAGGCTGCTGCTAATGCTGCCGCGGCCAAGACCGCGGCTGATGTTGCGCTGACCACCGCTCAGACCAATGCCACCGCAAGTAATCAAGCGTTGGCCGATGCCACTTCGGCCAAGACGGCCGCCGACGCTGACAAGGCGGCCAAGGATGCCGCCAAGACTGCTGCGGATCAGGCCGCAGCACAGGCAGATGCAACTTCTCGAGCGGCCGCGGATGCCGCGGTGGCGGCGGGCCAACGGGCGATAGATGCGGGCAAGGCGGCGAGTGATGCTGCCGCTGCCAAGGCTGTTGCCGACGGTGTGCTGACCGATGCAGGCCTGGCGGCTTCAGATGCCGCCGCGGCCAAGACCCTTGCCGATCAGAAGGACGCCGCTGCGGCGCAGGCATCGGCCGATGCGTTGGCGGCGAAGACTGCTGCGGATGGTGCTGCGGCGCAGGCGAAGTCGGTTTCGGATGCTGCGAATGCGGATAGGGCTGCTAAGGATGCTGCGAAGGTGGCGGCGGATCAGGCTGCTGCTAATGCTGCTGCCGCCAAGACTGCTGCGGATCAGGCTGCGGCGCAGGCCAAGACGGTTTCGGATGCTGCGAATGCGGATAGGGCTGCTAAGGATGCGGCGAAGGTGGCGGCGGATCAGGCTGCTGCTAATGCTGCTGCCGCCAAGACTGCTGCGGATCAGGCTGCGGCGCAGGCCAAGACGGTTTCGGATGCTGCGAATGCGGATAGGGCTGCCAAGGATGCGGCGAAGGCCGCGGCCGATCAGGCTGCTGCTAATGCTGCCGCCGCGAAGACCGCGGCGGATGCTGCGCTGACGACCGCGCAGACCAATGCCACCGCAGGCAATCAGGCGGTATCTGATGCTCAGGCCGCACTCACCGCGGCCAACACCGCCAAACAGAACACCGATGTGGCCAAGACTGCTGCGGATCAGGCGGCTGCGAAGGCGAAGACGGCCTCGGATGCTGCGAATGCGGATAAGGCGGCCAAGGATGCGGCGAAGGCCGCGGCCGATCAGGCTGCTGCCAATGCTGCCGCCGCGAAGACCGCGGCGGATGCTGCGCTGACGACCGCGCAGACCAATGCCACCGCAAGCAACCAGGCCGTCTCCAACGCTCAGGCGGCGCTGACCGCGGCCAATACCGCAAAACAGAATGCGGATACCGCAAAGGTTAACGCGGATAAGGCGTTAAGCGATGCGCAGAAGGTCGTCGACGCCATCCAGAAGGCCAAGGACGACGCGACCGCCGCTGCCGCGACGGCCCAGAGCACGCAGACCGCTTATCAAAACGCCCACGCCGCTACGGTCACAGCACAGCAGCAGCGTGATCAGGCCCAGGCAGACGTCACCTACTACACGAATGACTTTTGGGGCAGTTGGAATAATTTCTGGTCTGGTGGCACCCTATTGGCCGGAGCCCAGCAGCGTCTCACGGCAGGTAATGCGGCAGTGACTCAGGCGCAGGCCACCGAGGCCACCGCCAAGACCGCCGCCGATAACGCCGCGGCCGCCAAGACCGTTGCCGATGCCGCGGCGGCGACGGCCATCAGTCAGGAGCCGGCGGCGATCGCGGCGCGCAACACCGCTCAGACCAACGCGAACACCGCCAACAACAACGTCACGGCTGCCGCGCAACAGGTCAGCACTGCGCAGCAGGCCGTCACCACCACCACAGCGGCCAAGGTAGTGACCGATCAGGCGTTGACCGATGCAACGAACGCCGCTGCCGCCGCGGCGGCAGCCAAGACGGTTGCGGATCAGAATGCTGCGGCGGCGCAGACGGCTGCGGATGCGGCTGCGGCGGTGAAGGTCACCACGGATAAGGCGTTGGCCGATGCGAACAAGGCCGCCAGCGACGCGGCCGCCGCGAAGACCCTCGCCGATCAGAAGGTCGTGGATGCACAGCAAGTTGTCACCGATACCACTGCGGCCAAGGTGGTTACGGATAAGGCGCTTTCGGATGCGAACAAGGCTGCCGGTGATGCGGCGGCGGCGAAGACGGTTGCGGATCAGAATGCTGCGGCGGCGCAGACGGCCGTGGATGCGGCTGCGGCGGTGAAGGTTACCGCGGATAAGGCGCTTTCGGATGCGAACAAGGCTGCCGGTGATGCGGCGGCGGCGAAGACGGTTGCGGATCAGAATGCTGCGGCGGCGCAGACGGCCGTGGATGCGGCTGCGGCGGTGAAGGTTACCGCGGATAAGGCGCTTTCGGATGCGAACAAGGCCGCCGGTGACGCGGCGGCGGCCAAGAGCACAGCGGACCAAGCGGCTGCCGACGCTGCAACTGCCGTCACCAATGCCGATGCGGCCAAGGCCGCCGCCGATCAGGCTTCGGCGAATGCTGCCACGGCGGCCACGGCGGCAGCAGACGCGGCCTCAGTGGCCGCTCAAAACGCGACCGATGCCAAGGCCGCCGCACAGGCCGCTGCTGCGGCCAAGTCGACGGCGGATGCGGCGCTGGGTGATGCGCAGACCAAGGCTGCGGCCGCCGCCACGGCGTTGACCGACGCCACCGATGCCAAGGCCGCCGCCGACGCCGATAAGTCGGCCAAGGACGCGGCCAAGACGGCAGCCGAGACTGCGCTTTCGGATGCGAACAAGGCTGCCGGTGATGCGGCGGCGGCGAAGACGGTTGCGGATCAGAATGCTGCGGCGGCGCAGACGGCCGTGGATGCGGCTGCGGCGGTGAAGGTTACCGCGGATAAGGCGTTGGCAGATGCGGGTAAGGCCGCTTCTGATGCGGCTGCGGCCAAGACCGTGGCAGACCAGCAGGTTGTGGATGCCAAGACGGCTGTCGATGCGGCTGCCGCGGTGAAGGCTGCTGCGGACACCGCGCTGACGGATGCGGATAGGGTCGCCTCTGATGCGGCGGCCGCGAAGGCTGCCGCCGATCAGAAAGCCGCCGAAGCCGGTACGGCGGCCTCGGATGCGGCGACGGTGAAGGCCAACGCGGACAAGGCGTTGACCGACGCCGCCAAGGCTGCCGGCGACGCCGCGGCAACCGCGAGCGATGCCGCCGACAAGGCCGCCGCCGCCAAGACGGTCGCGGATGCGGCTGCGGCGGTGAAGGTCGCTGCGGACACTGCGCTGACGGATGCCGATAAGGCTGCGGCGGATGCGGCTGCGGCCAAGGTGGCTGCTGATCAGAAGGCGGCCGACGCCAAGGCTGCGGCGGATGCCGCCACCACTGACAAGGCGGCAGCCGACGGGGTGCTGGCAGATGCGGACAGGGCCGCGGCGGATGCGGCTGCGGCCAAGGTGGCTGCTGATCAGAAGGCGGCCGACGCGCGGACGGCCTCGGATGCCGCTGCTGCGGCGAAGGCGGCTGCGGACGGTGCACTGGCCGATGCCGATAAGGCCGCTCTCGATGCCGCTGCCGAGGCCAGGGATGCTGCCGACAAGTCGACTGCTGCACAGGCTGCCGACGACGCGGCGGCAGCAGTCAAGTCCGCGGCGGATACGGCATTGGCCGATGCCGGTAAGACCGCCACCGACGCGACGACGAGCGCCAATGACGCCGCCGACAAAGCAACCGCTGCCAAGACAGCCGCCGACGCTGCTGCGGCCATCAAGTCTGCTGCGGATACGGCATTGGCCGATGCCGGTAAGGCTGCCACTGATGCCGCTGCCGCTACCACCGCCGCGGATCAGAAGGCCACCGACGCGGCTGCCGCCGCCGATGCTGCCGCTGCCGCAAAGGTAGCCGCCGACAAGGTGTTTGCCGATACCTCGAAGGCTGCCGCCGACGCCGCTGGCGCTGCGAGCGATGCCGCCGACAAGTTCGCGGCCGCGCAGGCTGCCGATGATGCGGCGGGCGTGGCCAAGTCCGCGGCGGACAAGGCGTTGACGGCTGCGGGTAAGGCTGTCTCGGATGCGGGCGCGGCCAAGGCCGCTGCGGATCAGGCGGCGGCGCAGGCCAAGTCGGCGTCCGATGCGGCTGCTGCGGCGAAGGCCAGTGCCGATCAGGCTCTGACAGATGCAAACAAGGGCGCGACCGACGCGAGCACCGCAGCCCAGGATGCCGCCGACAAGGCCGCTCTTGCCATCCAAGCTGCCGTCGATGCGACATCCGCGAAGGAGACGGCCGATCAGAAGGCGACCGATGCGGCCAAGGTTGCATCGGATGCGTTGGCGGCCAAGGCCGCTGCCGATCAGAGGGCGGCTGAGGCCAAGTCGGCGTCCGATGCGGCTGCTGCGGCGAAGGCGGCTGCGGACGGAGCCTTGGCGGCTGCGGACGGTGCTGTTCAAGGTGCGGTTTCCGCGGCGGATGCGGCGGGCGTACAGGCCGGTCAGGCGGCGCAGGCCGCTGCTGCCGCGCAGGCCGCAAAGGTGGCCGCCGATCAGGCCTTGGCCGCGGCCGATCAAGCGGCCAAGGATGCCCTGTCGACGTCCGACGCGGCGAATCAGGCATCGTTGGACGCGGCCAAGGCCGCCGCCGACGCCGCTGCGGCCAAGAGCGCCGCCGATCAGAAGGCCGCCGATGCGACGAAGGCAGCGTCCGATGCTGCCGGTATCAAGGACGCCGCCGACCAGAACGCGGCCGCTGCCAAGGCTGCCGCCGACGCCGCTGCCGCGGCGAAATCCGCTACCGATGGCGCGCTGGCGGGTGCGGACCAGGCCGCCAAGGACGCCGCTGCGGCGAAAGAAGCTGCAGATCAAAAGCTCTCCGGTGCCACCACATCGGCCGACGCGGCTGCTGCCGCCAAGGCCGCGGCGGATAAGGCCCTGGCAGATGCCAGCGCGGCGGCGAAGGCCGCGACGGATGCCGCCACGAATGCCGGTGACAAGGCCGCCCAGGACGCCAAGGCCGCGGCCGATGCTCAGGCAGCCAAGGCTGCCGCCGACAAGGCGCTGGCAGATGCGGCCAAGGCCGCCCAGGATGCACAGGCGGCCAAGGACACTGCGGCAGCCAAGGCCACCCAGACCGCGGATGCGGTACAGGCGGCGACCGATGCGGCCGCCGCCGCGAAGGCTGCTGCAGAGCAGGCAGTCGGTGATCAGAAGGCCGTCATCGACGCGGCGACTCAGGCAGGGGTGGACAAGGCCGCCGTCGATAAGGCCGCGGCTGACGCACTGCGTTCCGCGGAGGCTGCCGCCGCGTCTTCCGAGCGTGCTGCCAACGCCGCCAAGGTGTTCGCCGAAGCTCAGGCTGCGGCCGATCGTGACCGCGCCGCGGCGGATCAGGCGTTGAAGGACAAGGACGCTTCGGCTCAGGCGGCGGCAGCCGACTCCGCCAAGGCTGCCGCGGATCGCGCTGCCGCTGCGACTCTCGAGGCGGCAAGTGCTTCCGACGCGGCAGCAGTCCAGGCCGCCGAAGGGCAGGCGGCGTTCCAGAAGTTGGCGGCCGAGAAGGCTGCCGCCGACCGGGCGGCGATGGACAAGTCAGCAGAGGAAGCCAAGCAGCGCCTCAATATCATTGCCGCGGACTGCCGCCCGATCTTTGCGGAGGCTGCGGCTGCGGCTCAGACCGATCCGAAGGCTCAGGCGGACCAGGAGGTTCAATCCACCGAGATCCAGGTCGGCGCCGCCGCGCAGTTGGCGCAGGCACGTGATACTCAGCAGTCGTCCGCCGACCGCGAGGTGGCTGACAAGACTGCGGCCGCGGCGAGTGCGGGCGCCGCGGCGGGCGGGGCCGTGTCTGACGCATCGGCTGCTCGTGCCAAGGCCGTGGAGACCGCGAAACAGGCCGCGGTGACGCAGACCGCATTGGACACCGCATTGACTACGGGGGCACCGGCGCCCGAGGTCGCCGAAGCGCAGACTGCCGCGCGGATCGCCGCGGAGAAGGCCGATGAGGCCGAGCGTGCCGCACAGGCCGCCGAGGCGTTGGCCGCACAGGCTACGACTGCCGCACAGACAGCTGCGGGAGATCGTGCGGCAGCGGAGGTGGCTGCCAAGGCCGCCGCCGATCAGGCGGCAGCGGCGCGGGCGGATGCGCAGAAGGCCGCTGATGCGCTCGCAGCGGCACAACAGAAGGCGGACGGCTATGCGGCGGCCAAGGCGGCCGCGGACAAGGCTGCCGCGGATTATGCCGCCGCCGCTGCGAAAGACCGGCTCGCGTCCGCGAAGTCGGCTGAGGAAAAGGCGATCGCCGAACGCGCCTACGCCGATTGTGTTTCGGGGATGGCGGGCAAGTGCGGAGCCACCAATGTCGGCAATGGGGGGTCGGCATGGAATCTGTTCGGCGGACGTCCGCTGTTCGGACCGGGTGGGTTGATCATCGGTGACGGTTCACCCAACGCCGCCGGTGTGTACACCCAGCGCCCGCTGTTCGGCCCGGGCGGTCTGATCATCGGTGACGGTGGCCTCGGCCAGGACGGCGGTCTGCTGATCGGCAACGGCGGCAAGGGATTACCCGGTCAAAAGGGCGGCAACGGCGGTCTGCTGTTCGGTAACGGCGGTGCCGGCGGTGACGGCCTGCCCGGTCAGAAGGGTGGCGACGGCGGTAACGCGGGTCTGATCGGCACCGGCGGCGCGGGCGGTAAGGGCGGCGACGCATCCGCGACGGCCGATGGCAAGACCGGTGTCGGCGGAGCGGGCGGTAACGGTGGCAAGGGCGGTGCACTGGCGGGTGATGGTGGTGCCGGTGGCAAGGGCGCAGAGGGCAGTAACTTCTTCACCGGAACGTCGACCGGCGGTGCCGGTGGTGACGGCGGCAGTGCGGGCATGCTCGGAAATGGTGGAGCGGGCGGCCAAGGTGGCACCTCGAATTCGTTTGATACCAGCACATCCGAACCGGGAACCGGTGGCAATGGTGGTGCCGGCGGCAGCGGAGGCCTGGTCGCGGGCAGTGGCGGCGCCGGTGGTGCCGGTGGCGAGGCCAAGACCACCTATGGGGAGACCAAGGGCGGTACCGGTGGCACCGGCGGAGCCTCGGGCGGTCTTACCGGTGACGGCGGTTCCGGTGGCGCGGGCGGTGCTTCGTCGAGCCTGGGCGGCACCGCGGTGGGCGGCGACGGCGGCAATGGCGCGGGTTCGCACGCCGTCCTCGGCAATGGCGGTGGCGGAGGAGCCGGCGGCAAGGCTGAGACCTCTAGCGGGCTCGTGAAGACCGGACCTGCCACGGGTGGAAAGGGCGGTACCGGCGGAAGTTCGGGTGTCATCGGCAGCGGCGGTGGTGGCGGTGCCGGAGGCGATGCGAACGGCGATGGAACCAAGAGCACCACAAAAACCGGTGGGGCGGGCGGCAAGGGCGGTGCATTCGGTAAGGACGGTCATGCAGGTGCCGACGGTTCCGCCACGACAGGATCCGACACCGGATCCCATACCAACGCTACGGGCTCGCGCGCTGGTGATGGCGGCGCCAACAAGTCCACGCCGGCAGGATCTGCACGCACGGGTACCTCATCGCACGGGACGAAGAAGCAGTCTGGTGACGAAGGTGGGGACAGCGCGGGTGAGACGGGCGCCGGTTCGCCTAGCGGCTCCACCTCGTCCGGCGGTTCGAGCTCGTCCTCGTCCTCCGGTGGTTCGTCCTCGTCCGGTGGCGGCGGCTCGTCCTCGGGCTCCGGGAGTTAGTCGGGCTGGCAGATCTTCCATTCCTTGTCGCGGAACTGCAGATCGAAGCTGCGCGATGAGCGGGTCTGCGGTGCAAACGCCATGAAAGAGGTGACGTTGGCTTCGGCGTGTTCGCCGTTGACCACGACCTCGTCGATACTGGCCACCACGGGGTATTGCTTGGCGGCGGCCACCTTCTGATAGGTCTGGGACCATTCGGCATCGGGGTAGCGGACGTAGCCGTCGCGGGTCTCGCCGCAGGTGATGGCGCGCAGCGCCGCCAGATTGCCGGTCTGGATGGCGTTGTCGTAGTTCTGAATGCTGTTGCGTACCAACTCTTCTTGCGATGCCTTCGGTGCGCTGGTACGCGAGATGATGACGGCCGCGAGCACGATTACCGCGGCCAGCGCGGCGACGACGAGTGTCAGCGCGATCACCCAGCCCCAGCTGCGCTTCTCTTCTTTGCGTGGTGCGATCGTCTCCGGGGTCGCGATCTTGGGGCGCGCCTGGGTCGCCAGTGGCTGGATCATCTCGGTCTTCGGATCATCGCCGACGGGCGCGATCATCTCGGTCTTGTTGGCGTCGAAGCCCGGTGCCGTATAGCGCGGAACGTCCGGTTTTGCCGGAGGCATCACGACGGTCTGCGCATCGTCGAGCGGGGGGACCGGGCCGGTATCGGCGGTATCGGATATCTCCGGGGTGTGCGCGGCGCCTTCCGGCTGCTCGGCAGAGTCCACAGGCTCGTCGCCCTGTGAGTCGGGCTTGGCCTCGGAATTTCCACCGGTGGGGTTCGCCATGCGTTTCGTTCCTTATCCGTGCTTAGCGCTCTTTCGCGCAGGCGCGATCGACCGCGCCCACCCTATCGCGATCGCGGGATCGGGTTGGCGTCAGAATGGCTGCATGAGTCCAATGCATGATCTGCTGGGTCCCGAGCCTGTGCTGCTACCCGGAGACGCCGAGGCCGAGTCGGCCCTGATCGAGGGCCGGGATCCTGCCGCGGTCGCGGCGGCGTACCCCTCCGCATCGATCGCCTGGGCCGAACTGGCGGAGAACGCGCTGGACGGTGACGGCTCGGTCGGCAGCATCATCACCGCCTACGCATTCGCGCGTACTGGGTATCACCGGGGCCTGGACCAGTTGCGACGGAACGGATGGAAGGGCTTTGGGCCGGTGCCCTACTCGCATGAGCCCAACCGTGGCTTCCTGCGAGCGGTGGCAGCCCTGGCGCGCGCCGCCCAGCTGATCGGCGAGAGCCACGAATTCGCGCGGTGCTGCGATCTGCTCGACGACTGCGATCCGGCCGCCCGCCCCGCGCTACTTACTTCCTGACGTCGACACGCCGTCTCGTGGCGGCAATGTGCGATACGAATCCGCCGCCGCGGCGTGTCGGCGACGCGCGGCGGGCGGAATGACCCATTGGCCTATGCGAACTTTTGCATATAAGTTCGAGTGGTCGAGAGGAGTCACAGTGGGAGCCGGTCACGATCACGGGCATGTAGGCAATCCGGCCGACGCCCGGGTGGGACGCATGTGGGTCTCGCTGGGCATCGTCGGCTCCTTCTTCGTGCTCGAGCTTGTCGTCGCCTTACTGATCAACTCGCTGGCCCTGCTGGCCGATGCGGGCCACATGCTCACCGATCTGGTCGGGCTCATCATGGGGCTCAGCGCCATCCTGCTGGCGCGTCGCGGCAGTACCTCGGCGGCACGGACTTATGGATGGCACCGGGCAGAGGTGCTCACCGCGATCGTCAACGCGGCGCTGCTCACCGGCATCGCGGCGTTCGTCATATATGAGGCGGTGGAGCGTCTCACCGGTGGCGCACCCCCGGAAGTGCCGGGTCTGCCGATGATGGTGGTCGCGCTGGCCGGGCTGGCCGCCAATGTCGTGGTCATCTGGCTGCTGCGTTCGCACGCGGAAAGCAGTCTCGCGGTGCGCGGCGCCTACATGGAGGTGCTGGCCGATGCCGTCGGCAGCGTCGGGGTACTCGTGGCGGCGATCATCACCCTGACCACCGGCTGGCGATACGCCGACATTGTGGTCGGTGTCCTGATTTCGTTGTGGATCCTGCCGCGCGCGTTCTCGCTGGCGCGGGCCGCGCTGCGCATCCTGACGGAGACCTCGCCCAAGCGCATCGACGTCGACGAGTTGCGTGCCGCGTTACTGGCGGTGGATGGCGTGAGCAGCGTGCACGACCTGCATGTGTGGACCCTGGTGCCCGGAAAGGACATGGCCACCGCGCACCTGACCAGCACGGCCGACGCAGCGCAGGTGCTGGCGGCGGCACGGTCCGTACTGGCCGAGCGTGGTCTTCCTCATGCCGCCATTCAGGTGGAACCCCCTGAGGCGCAGGAGCATTGCGAGGAACACGCCAACTGGTAGCGGTCGGTTCCGGCTAGAGCAGTTTGCCCCAGAAGCGGAACAGCCAGCCGCCGATACGGGAGAGATCGGGGTCGACGCCCAGTGACGCGACGATCCAGTAGACCGCGTCGAAGAATGCCCTGTTGATCGGCGGCGACATCAACAGCACGAACAGGATCAGGAATCCGAATGTCTTGGCGTTGGCAAGCGTGCGTTGCGTTTTCGGGCTCAAGTGCGGCTCGAGTGCGCCGTAGCCGTCCAGACCCGGTACGGGCAGCAGGTTGAGCACCACCGCGGTCACCTGGAGGAAACCGAGGTAGGCCATCGCCGCCCAGAACACCACATGGTCGCGATCGGCGAAAAGTGCTGTCGTCCCCAGAATCAGTACCGCGAGTGCGGCATTGGCGCTCGGCCCGGCCAGGCTCACCTGGGTGCGTTGCCGGTTGGTCATCCCGGCGGTGTGCACGTACACGGCGCCGCCGGGAAGCCCGATGCCGCCGAGTGCGATGAACACCAGCGGCAGCACCATCGAGAGCACGGGATCGGTGTACTGCAGCGGATTCAACGTCAGGTATCCGCGTGCCTGGGTGTCGCCGAAACGCCACGCCGTGTAGGCGTGTCCGAACTCGTGCAAGCAGAGGGACACCACCCAACCGGTGAACACGAAGACGAACACCCCGCCCCGGGCCAGCGGCTCGGTGGAATTGCCGCCGAGCCACGCGAGCATCGCCCCGGCGACGGTGAGTGCGACGAGGGCGAGAAAGACCGGGCTGGGACGAACGGATTGGGAGGTCTTCACCGATGCGAAGCTACCGGACGAGCAACCAGCCCTGTTGGTGCCGATAGAACGTGGACCGGGTGACGGGACGGGCGCCCGCGACGCCGTCGCGGACCACGACGGCGCCTTCGGTTCCCAACTGAGCGGCCCGTCCGGTCACCCAACGGCGGGGTAGGAGGCGTGCTCGGCTCCGGACGCCGGCCCGCAGGCCCGGCAGCGCCTCGATGGGCTCGATGTCGACGGCGGCGATGCCCTCGAACAGCAGGGTGTCATCGACGGTGGCCTCGCCGGTGACCGCCTCGCCGTCGGTGCCCTGCCATGAGGCGCGCCCGGCGAGGGCGGTGCCGGTGTCGTCCCGGATGAGCGGTACCCGGTGTGCGCGGCCCGTGCGGGCCCGACGGGCCGCGCCTGTCCCGATCCGATAGATCCGGCGGGTGCGTGAACGGCGATCCGGTACGAAACCCAACTCCACGTCCAGTCTTTCGGCCCGCATCAGCCGGGTCAGCACCTGCCCGAGATCGGCGTCCGCGCCGACCACGATGAGCCGCGTCGTGCCGTCCGGAAGCGCATCCAGGAGCGTGCGCACCGCGCCGGATCCCGCGACCCGGTCCACGGGCAGCTCACGCAGAACCCGGGGCAGTCGACGGGTGCCGAACAGCAAAACCCGCGCCGCCGCCGTTTCGGTGACGCTCGGGGTACTCACCAGCGACCTCCTTCGTCGGTCCGAATACGTACAAAGCCCGTGGCCTGCGATACAGTGGCTCACCGGCTGAACAACATTTTGCACGCGCAGCGCTGCGCCGCGATGGCCCGCGGTGGGGGCTGCCAACAGGGAAGCGCAGAGAACGCACATGCCGGCAATAGTCCTGATCGGCGCCCAGTGGGGCGACGAGGGGAAAGGCAAGGCAACCGACCTGCTCGGTGGCTCGGTTCAATGGGTAGTCCGCTACCAGGGCGGTAACAACGCCGGACACACCGTGGTCTTACCCAACGGGGAGAACTTCGCCTTGCACCTCATCCCGTCGGGGATCCTCACCCCGGGGGTGACGAACGTCATCGGCAACGGGGTCGTCGTCGATCCGGGCGTGCTCTTGACCGAGCTCGCGGGTCTGGAGCAGCGGGGTATCGACACCTCGGGTCTCATCTTGTCCGCCGACGCGCATCTGCTGATGCCGTATCACGTCGCGATCGACAAGGTGACCGAAAGGTACCTGGGATCCAAGAAGATTGGCACCACCGGCCGTGGTATCGGCCCCTGCTATCAGGACAAGGTGGCGCGCATCGGGATCCGGGTCGCCGATGTTCTGGACGAGGAATCTCTGCGTCAAAAGGTCCATGCCGCACTGGAATTCAAAAACCAGGTGCTGGTCAAGATCTACAACCGCAAGGCGCTCGATCCGGATCAGGTTGTCGACGGCGTGCTGGAGCAGGCCGAGGGATTCAAGCATCGCATTGCCGACGCGCGTCTTGAGCTCAACCAGGCGCTGGAACGCGGTGAGACGGTGCTGCTGGAGGGATCGCAGGGCACGCTGCTCGACGTCGATCACGGCACCTATCCCTTTGTGACGTCCTCTAATCCGACGGCAGGCGGGGCCTCCGTGGGGTCCGGTATCGGGCCCACCCGGATCACCACCGTGCTCGGGATTCTCAAGGCGTACACCACCCGTGTCGGTTCGGGTCCGTTCCCCACCGAGCTGTTCGACGAGCATGGCGCCTATCTGGCCAAGACCGGCGGTGAGGTGGGCGTCACCACCGGGCGCGCCCGGCGCTGTGGATGGTTCGACGCCGTCATCGCCCGGTACGCCACCCGGGTCAACGGCATCACCGACTACTTCCTGACCAAGCTGGACGTGCTGTCGAGCCTGCAGACCGTTCCGATCTGTGTCGGGTATGAGGTGGATGGCAGGCGCACCAACGAAATGCCGATGACCCAGAGCGAGATCTACCGCGCCACACCGGTTTACGAAGAGCTTCCGGGTTGGTGGGAGGACATCTCCGCGGCCCGCGAGTTCAGCGATCTGCCCGCCAAGGCGCAGGACTACGTGTTGCGTCTCGAAGAGCTCGCCGGTGCGCCGATGTCGTGCATCGGCGTTGGGCCGGGCCGCGATCAGACGATTGTGCGGCGGGACATACTCTCGAAGCCATGACTGCCGACGGGGACAGACTCGCCGCACTGCATGAAGAGATGAATCGGGCCATCCGTGAAATCCGTGGCGGGGGTTTTCCCCAGTACTCGCCGTCCTCGGTGGGACCCGGATTCGGCCGGTTCCTGACTGCTACGCGGCGGCTTCAGGATCTCGCGGTATCGGCTGATATGGACGATCCGCGCTGGGACGAGGCGGCCGATCTCACCGAGAAGCTCGTCGAGCTGATGGACCCGTATGAGGCGCCCGAGGGTGTCGGACCTGCCAATCGGGTCGCCGACGAGCCCGCCAACGGGCACCTGTTGCTGCCGCCGTGGTTCATCGACAAGGCCGGACCGGACGGTATCGAGGCGCACGGTGACTTCCCGCGGTTCTACCTCGGCGGCAATGGCGCCGTACACGGCGGCATCCTGCCGCTGCTGTTCGATCATCTCTTCGGGATGACGGTGATCATGGCGGGCCGCACCATCAGCCGTACGGCCTTCCTGCACGTCAACTACCGTCAGGTGGTGCCGGTGGGTGTGCCCCTGACGGCCGGCAGCCGCATCGACGAGGTGGATCGCCGCAAGGCGTTCGTCTCGGCGGAGCTCTATGACGCACAGGGGACGGTGCTGGCCGATGCCAATGGGCTGATGGTCCAGCTGCTGCCCGGCCAGCCGTGACGGGCTACCTGTCGGCCTGATTCATGGTGGCCTCTTCGAGGTCCAGTCCACGCAACACGGTGCGCAGCACCTCGTCGTCGATGTTGCCCGCATCGCGTTCGGCGATGAACACTTCACGCTCCTTCTCGAGCATCTCCAGCCGCAGGTTCCGGAACGCGGCCATCGGGCTCTCGCCGGCGTCCTCATCGCTACGTCCGAGGCGCTCCCACGCCGCGTTGCGGCGCCGGGTGTTCCAGTGCCGCAGGATCTCCGCGGCCCGGCTGCGCACATTGGTGTCCTCGATGCCGTCGTTGTCATCCAGGAGCTCCTCAAGACGATCGGCCGCCGCGCGGGCCGCCTTGTCCTGGGCGGCGGCCTCGGCCAGGGCGTCCTTGCGTTCATCGTCGCTCTGCACGCCCAGCACCCGGATCACCCACGGCAACGTAAGACCGTGCAGCAGAAGGGTTCCCACCACCACCACCACAAAGGTGAGGAACACGATGTGCGGATGCCCGGGCAGTGGTTCGCCGGTGACGGTGGACAGTGGCACGGCGAAGGCCATCGCCAGCGACACCACACCGCGCATCCCGGCCCACGCCACCACGAAAACTCCACGTGCCGACGGGCGTTGGCCGGGCGGGCGCATATAGGCGAATGCGAAGACGAACACGATGCGGACCACGATGACGGTGGCCAGCACCGCGATCGAAGACAGCGCGATGGTGGCGAAGGACAGACCTCGTAGTCCTTCCACGACCTTGGGCAGTTGCAACCCGATGAGCAGGAATGCGAAGGATTCGAGCAGCAGCTGCACGGCCTTCCACACCGCATCGTCCTGTAGCCGGGTGGCGTATCCGGCATGGACCGAGCGGTGTCCCAGCATCAGGCCTGCGACCACCACCGCGATCACGCCGGAGCCGTGTATCTCCTCGGCGAGCAGGTAGGCGAAGAACGGCACCACCAGGCCGATGGCGCTCTCGGACAGCGGATCGTCGAGCTTGCAGCGGATGATGTTGACCAGTTTTCCGATGACAACCCCGACGAGCACTCCACCGACGGCCGCGAGCGCAAAGATCTTGAGCCCGTCGGCCACGGTGGCGCCGAGCCCGATCGCCGCGGCGATCGCGACCCGATAGGCGGTGAGTGCGGTGGCGTCGTTGAGCAGACTCTCGCCGCCCAGCAGCGTCATGATGTTGCGCGGCAGTCCCAGGCGGCGGCCGATGGCGGTGGCCGATACCGCATCGGGCGGTGCCACGATGGCGCCGAGCACCATCGCGCCGGCCAGCGGCAGTTCGGGAACGGCGTAGAACGCCACGAAGCCCACCGCGACCGTGGTGACCAGCGGAAGCACCACGGCCAGGCTGCTGACCGCCCGCACGTTCTTGCGCAGGTTCACGTAGGAGCTTTCCAGCGCCGTGGTGTACAGCAGCGGCGGCAGAATCACGAACAGCACCAGGTCCGGATCCATCTCGATGGACGGCAGGCCCGGGATGGCGGTGGCCGCCAAACCCGCCACAACCAGTACCAACGGGGTGGGGAGCCCGAATCGCCGGGAAATCGCTGCCAGGACGAGGGCGGCCGTGAGTACTGCCAGCAGTGAAACGTTCACCTTCGTATTCTGTGCGGAGAGTGGTCCTGGCACCTAAGCGGGCACATTGAGAGGGCATGTATGAAGCGGCTGGTCCGGCGCGGATCTGCCGCGCCCGCGTCGACACCGGGGCAGGGCCCCTGTCCGGAGCTGGCGGCCGCCACCGGGCCCGACCCCGAACCCAGGACCCCCGGGCATTGCGAGGACTGCGCCGCGCTGGGTGAGCAGGTCTGGGCCCATTTGCGGATGTGCCTGGAATGCGGCCGGGTGAGCTGCTGCGATTCCAGTCCCCACCAGCACGCCACCGCACATTTTCACGCCTCGGGACACCCGGTGATGCGTTCCCATGAGCCCGGTGAGGATTGGCGCTGGTGCTATATCCACAGCACTCTGGGTTGAGGATGTGTGGCAATCTGGCACGCTAGGCACGGTCCAACAGGGCAACAGACCGACCGGAAGGCGTAAAAGACATCGTGGTGACGCAGGAGGGTTCGCCCCCCAGCGAGCAAGGGTCGACGGCGTCAACTGACACCGTGGAGCCCGGGCCCGCCGAGACGGCGCCGGTGACCGAGGACGCCATCCGTGCCACCAACGGCGCCAAGGTGCCCAAAGCCACCACGGCTGTGAAGCCCGCCGTCGAGACGGCGGCGCCCGCCGGGGACACACCGGAACCTGCCGCGCCGAACCGCACGACGGTGATGCTGCTGGGCTCGGGTGAGCTCGCCAGGGAGCTGGTCATCTCCTTTCAGCGCCTGGGCGCTGAGGTGGTTGTGGTGGACGCCGGCACGCCCGGGCCCGCCCAGGATGCGGCGGACCGTTCGGTGCTCGCATCGATCGGCGAGTCGGAGACCTTGTTCGAGCTCGTCGAGAAGGAACGGCCCCGGTTCGTGGTGCCGCTGGTAGAGACGGCCTCGGTCGATGCGCTCGAGAAACTCGCCGACGGCAAGGTCACCCAGGTCATTCCGACTGCCAAGGCCGTGCGCCTTGCCGGCGATCGTGAGGCGATGCGGCGGATGGCGGCCGAGGAACTCGGCTTGCCCACACCCGCCTACTGGTTCGCGAACTCGGTCGAGGAACTGCACAAGGTTCTCGAAACCGCGGGTTTCCCGGTAGTGGTGCGCCCGGTGTCGGCCGCCTACGGCCAGGGCGAATCGGTGGTGTTGCGGGAGAGCGACGCGGAACCGGCATGGGATCAGGCCGTCGCGGCGAACATCGGCGACATCCAGCGAGTGCTGGTGGAAACCGTGGTGGAGATCGACTACGAGATCACGCTGCTGACGGTGCGCACGGCCGGGGTCGGCGGTGCGACCAGACTGTACTTCTGCGAGCCCATCGCACACCGCCAGAGTGGCACCGACGCGATGCAGATGTGGCAGCCGCAGCCGCTGAGTCAGGCGGCGCTCGAGCTGGCGCGGTCGATTGCCGCCCGCGCGGTCAATGCCCTTGGTGGGCACGGTGTTTACGGTGTCGAGCTGTTCGTCCGCGGTGACGAGGTGTACTTCTGTGATGTGAGTGCGCGGCCCTACGACTCCGGGCTGGTGACGGTGCGATCGCAGCGGTTGTCCGAGTTCGATATGCACGCGCGCGCGGTGCTGGGGGTCCCGATCGACACCATTTTGGTGTCGACGGCGGCCGCCGAGCTGGTCTACGGCGACGGTCAGGGTCCGTCGCCGCGGCAGCTCGATGAGGCGTTGCAGATACCTGAGAGCGATGTTCGGGTGTTCGGGCATTCGGAGATCCACCGGCGCCGCCGTGTCGGGTTGGCATTGGCCACCGCGCCCAACACGGCGCTGGCGATGAGCCGCGCGCATCAGGTCGCCAGGCATCTGCGGTGACACCCGAGGAGCAGGTGGAATCCGAGGATCGCGGGAGTATCTGCCCGTTCATCGCCGGGGCGGTGATCTTTGGAATCGTGGTGATCGGTATTGCGGTATCGACGTTCTTCCGGTCGGGTGACGGTCTCACCGAAGAGGGCAGGGTAGGGCAGTCCGTCATCGCGCAGAACGACGCGCTGCAGCGACGTGCCTATGCCGACTATGTGGCCGGCAGCTGCCGAGCCATCGTCAGCCCGGAACAGAATGTGATTGCCGCGCAGGACAAATCCGAGGCGGCGCGTGGAAACCGGTATGTGGACGACGTCAAGGACGTCAAGATCACCGGGGACACCGCCACCGCCACGGTGACCTATCACTACATGAAAACCGAGGACACCAAGCTCACCGCGGACGTCTCCTTCGTCAAGGAAGACGGCTCGTGGAGGGTGTGCAGCCAGTACCAATAGACTGGCTCTTCGTGGGCTACGCAGGAGATATCACCCCTGAGGCGGCGTGGGCGCTGCTGAAGGAAAACCCAGAGGCCGTTCTTGTCGATGTGCGCACGTCGGCGGAGTGGAAGTGGGTCGGGATTCCCGACCTCACCGAGCTCGGTCGCGATGTCGTGTACATCGAGTGGGTGCGCTCTAACGGCGAACGCAATGAGCAGTTCCTGGAGGAGCTGGCGGCTGCCGGTGTGACCGGGCCCTCCGAGGGCGATGACCGCCCGGTGATCTTCCTGTGCCGTTCTGGTAACCGGTCCATCGGCTCGGCGGAGTTGGCCACCGAGGCGGGAATCTCCCCGTCCTACAACGTGCTTGACGGGTTCGAGGGCAACCTTGATGAGAACCGGCACCGTGGCGGCGTCGGGTGGCGTGCCATCGGTCTGCCGTGGCGGCAGTCATGAACCAGACTCCTGACGGCGTTCCCTCGGTCCGCATACCCAAGGCGCTGCCCGACGGCGTGAGCCAGGCGACCATCGGCGTGCGCGGTGGGCTGCTGCGCTCCGAGTTCGAGGAGACCGCCGAGGCGATGTACCTGACTTCCGGGTACGTCTACGAGAGTGCGGCCGCCGCCGAACGCGCCTTCACCGGCGAGGTCGACCGGTACGTGTACTCCCGATACGGCAACCCGACGATCTCCATGTTCGAGGAGCGGCTGCGGCTCATCGAGGGTGCCGAGGCGGCATTCGCGACGGCAACGGGCATGTCGGCCGTTTTCACCGCACTGGGCGCGTTGCTCGGTGCCGGTGACAGGCTGGTCGCTGCCCGGAGCCTGTTCGGGTCCTGTTTCGTGGTCTGCAACGAGATCCTGCCGCGCTGGGGTGTGGAGACCGTGTTCGTCGACGGTGAGGACCTCTCCCAGTGGGAGGAGGCGCTGTCCGTACCCACGCAGGCTGTCTTCTTCGAAACCCCTTCCAACCCGATGCAATCACTGGTCGACATCGAGGCGGTGTGCCGGCTGGCGCATGCTGCGGGCGCAAAGGTGGTGCTGGACAACGTCTTTGCCACCCCGCTCTTGCAACAGGGTATTCCGCTGGGTGCCGATGTGGTGGTCTATTCCGGCACCAAGCACATCGACGGGCAGGGCCGAGTGCTCGGCGGCGCCATCTTGGGCGAGACCGAATACATCGAGGGTCCCGTCAAGACGCTGATGCGGCACACCGGGCCCGCGCTGAGCCCCTTCAATGCCTGGACGCTAGTGAAAGGCCTTGAAACACTCGATCTTCGGGTGCGGCACGCCAACGAATCCGCCTCCAAGATCGCGCAGTTCCTGGAACAGCATCCCGCGGTGCGCTGGGTGCGGTACCCGTTCCTGTCGAGCCATCCTCAGTACGAGCTGGCCAAGCGGCAGATGCGCGGCGGAGGGACAGTCGTCACCTTCGAGCTCGACGCTGATGGCGACGCGGGCAAGCAGCGTGCCTTCGAGGTGCTCGACGGGACCTCGCTCATCGACATCTCGAACAACCTGGGTGACTCCAAGTCGCTCATCACCCATCCCGCCACCACCACCCACCGCGCCATGGGTCCGGACGGGCGTGCGGCGATCGGGCTCTCCGACGGCGTGGTGCGTTTGTCGGTCGGGCTGGAGTCCACCGAGGACCTCATCGCTGATCTGGAACGGGCACTCGGCTAATTCGGGCTAGCTTTAGTTAGCAGGGGCTAGCACTAAGGGCGAAGCCTTTGTAGTATCCCGTCATGACGCAACGAAGCGTTCATTTCGCGGTATTGGTGTTTGCCGCCGTGATGATGTCGCAGGCCCTGAGCGCTTGCTCGATGTCCGATTTCGTGGGTGGCGCCGTAGAGCGCACCACATATCCGCCGGTCACGCCCATTCCACCGCCCCCGCCCGGTGTAAACGTTCTGCCCTCAGACTTTCCGCGTGATATCCCGGTCATCAAAGGCACATATCGCCAGGATGCCGAGGGCAGTTCTCGGACCTTGGCGGTCAGCGGCGTAGACGCCTCAGCGGTCGCCGCGGCGGGCAAGCTCCTGACCGATGCGGGATTCGAGCATCAAACCGTGGTGGGCCAGGACGCCTACCTCAACAGCCGATACACCGTGCTGGTGGTCGGCGACGACCTCGGTGGAACCTTCACCCTGCGCTACACCGTCATGCCGATGACCGGCGTGCCGGGCATGCCCAGTGTCACCTTTCCGCCGTTGATCTGAGGAGCCCAGGATGTCGCACCAATACAGTCCGGCGTTCGAGCGGGCCGGGCGTTTCGTGGCCAAGCACGCAAAGCTGGTGATACTGGCGTGGATAGCGGTCGCTGTTCTGGTCAATGCCGCCTGGCCGCAGCTGGAGCGGGTCGCCAACGAACACTCGGTCAGTCCACTGCCGACGGGCGAAGTGAGCCCGGCGTTGGCATCGATGAAGGAGATGGGAAAGGCGTTCGGCCGTCCCGGAATCGATAACGCCGTCATCATCGTCATGCACAGCGACAAGGGATTTGACGCCGAGTCGCAGGCTCGGTACTCGGCGCTGATCGATCGACTGGGCGCGAACAAGGAGTACGTCACCTTTGTGCAGGATCAGCTGGGCGATCCGCGGATGCGCAGTAACCCGGTGGCGCGCAAGCAGGTTCTCAGCGAGGACGGCACCACGTGGTACGCGATGGCGGGATTGGCCGGGGACCTTGGTACCCCGTTGGCGCAGAGGGCATATCGCTCTGTTGATGATTTGGTGAAGCAGACCTTCGCCGGATCGGCCACCACGGCGAACATCACCGGTGCGGCGGGCACCATCACCGATATGGGCAACGCCGCGCTCGGCGACCTGCCCAAGATCGGGGCGGTGACGGTGGTCGTCATCGGCCTCATCTTGTTGTTGGTCTTCCGGTCGTGGTTCACCGCGATGCTGCCGCTGCTGGTGATGGGGATGAGTCTGCTCATCGCGCGCGGGGTTATCGCCGGACTTGCCGATCGGAGCCTGGTCCCGGTGTCCTCGGTGTCTGCCGGGTTGATGATGGCCGTGCTGATGGGGGCGAGCGTCAATTACACGGTGTTCCTGGTGAGTCGGTACCACGAGCGAATTCGCGCGGGGGAGGCGCCGCCGGATGCTCTGGCGCATGCCTGTGGCTCGATGACCAGGGTTATCCTGGCGACGGCGGCGACAGTGGCGATCGCCAACATCGCGCAGTTGACCGCCAAGCTGGCCTTTCTCGCGGCGGCCGGTCCGGCGGTGTCCATGGGGGTGATCGTCGCGTTCTTCGTGGTCACCACGCTGCTACCGGCGACGCTGAGCCTGGCCGCCAAGCGCGGGTTGGGGCTGCCGGGGCCCGATCGGGCCGGCGTGTATTGGCACCGCATGGGGGTGAACATCGTGCGGCACCCCTGGCCGGTCTTCGGCGCGGCAATCGTGATCCTCTTGGCGGCCGCATCCTTCGTCCCCTTCATGCGACCGAGTTTCGACATGTCGCGGGTGCTGCCGGATTCGGCTCAATCGAACCAGGGTATGCGCATCCTCAATGCCCACTTTCCCGCCAATTCGGTTATGCCACAATATCTTCTGGTACAGGCGCCGTCGGATCTGCGCAATCCGCGTGCGCTGGCCGATCTTGACCAGATGGCCGAACGCATCTCCCAACTCCCAGGCGTCGGGAAGGTCGTCGGCATCACCCGCCCCGACGGCAACAAGCTCACTCAGGCCACATTGGCATGGCAGATCGGATACATGGGAACGCAGATCGACAAGACGGGCGGACAGGTCAACGCCGACCTGCGGCCGCAGCTCGAGCGGATGTCCAAGCTCGCCGATGTCATGTCGGCCATGACCAATGAGCTGGGCGACGGGGACCTGGTACGGATGCAGCAGATGATGCCGCAGATGTTGTCGATGGCCAAAGAGGTTGAAGGGCAGCTTGATCGGTATCATTCGCTGATATCGCAGATGGGCACGGTGGCGGGGATGGTGGATCAGCTGGCCACGATGGGTCCCTCGGTCGAGGCGACCTTTTCGGCGCTCGATGCCGGGGCGTCGTTGACCCAGACGCTGGCCGAATCCCCTTTCTGCCCAGTGCAACCCGATTGTGTGAAGCTGCGTGATCAGCTCGTTGAGCTACGCGACAAGGGGCCACTGGCCTCGGCGGAAAACCTGCGCGAGTCGGTGCGGGCGGTCACCGGCGGCAAGACGATCACTCAGCTGCTGGGTGATATGAACAATCAGTTCAAGCAGATTCGCGGATTGCTCGCGAAATTGCCCGAGATGGAACGCAAGTTTGAACGCATCTCCGGCTACTTTCAGCAGCTCCAGGGGCTGGGTGTCGACATGAACTCCGTCAAGACGATGGGCGTGCGGATCCGCGACCTGAACACCCAACTTGAGGACACCGTACGGTCCATGGGCGAGGCGGCCGTAACCCTGCAGACGATTGGCAAAGACTCCAATTCGCCTGCCGCATCAGGGTTCTCCGTGCCGGGGACGATGTTGCAGAATCCTGGATTCAAGGAGTTGAGCTCGGCATTTCTGCAGGACGGCGGGCGTACTGCCATGTATCTGGTTCAGTCACCGCTCAATCCCTATGGGCCCGAGGCGATGCAGCTGAGTCGCGATATGGAGCGCGTCGGCAGTGAGGCGACTCCCAACACCGCCCTGGCCGGTGCCACGGTGTCGGTGGGCGGTTTTCCCGCCATCAACGCCGATCTGAAGAAGGCCTACGACAGCGATCTTCGCGAGATCATCGTTGTCACTCTCCTCATCATCTTCGTGGTGATGTGCCTGTTGCTGCGGGCGGTGGTGGCACCGTTGTACCTGTTGGGCACGGTGCTGCTCACCTATATCGCCTCACTGGGCATCGGCGTGCTGGTGTTCCAGGTTCTTCTTGGGCAACAGCTGGATTGGGCGGTCCCGGCCATGACGTTCGTGTTGATTGTGGCCGTCGGCGCCGACTACAACATGTTGTTCATCTCGCGCCTGAGGGAGGAGAGTGCCCGGGGCATGCGGCTTGGCATCATCCGGACCGTGCGTCAGACCGGATCGGTGATCACCTCGGCCGGCCTGGTGTTCGCCGCCAGTCTGCTGGGGATGATGGTTGGCTCGGTCAATCAGATGGTGCAGATGGGATTCATCATCGGCGTAGGGATCTTGCTGGACACCTTCATCGTCAGGACGCTGATGGTGCCGACCTTGGCTCAGGCCTTCGGCAAGCTGAGCTGGTGGCCCTCCAAGGCGTGACAGGGATCGGCCCGTTAGGCCACTAGCGTCGGATGCGGTAGCGGTGCAAACGGGTTGGCCACCCGCCGGGTGAACGTGCCGTGGAACCCTATCGGTAGGTGGTGCGTCAGGTGGGCCACCGCCAGTGGGCCCTGTTCGACGTCACGCGCATCGAGAATGACCAGTTGCGAACGGTTTTCGACCAGGTCATGGTTGACCGTGAGTAGCCAGCCGTCATCTTGTGCCGAGTCCTTATCGCGTGGCACAAAGAGGGGTTCGCAGACCGAGGCCTTCCCGAAATCGCAGTGTGTCATGGTGCCGGTGCGATGGTCGAACTTGAAGATGCCGTTGTAGTGGCCTTGGTGTTCCAGCGTGCCTGCGGTGTAGGTGATCTGATGATTGCGGGTGGACTGCCGCCAGTCATATTGCGGGAATTCAATTTTCGCGGACTGTGATACCACTTCCTCGGTAATCTTGCCGCTGGGCGAGATGCGGAATCTGACCAGGTGGCTGTCCGGCCATTCGCGGACCACCAGATGATTGTGAGGATTTGGGTGGTTCTTCGGCCCCATCGCGGCATGCAGTGATCGCCGCAGAAACTCGAGGCTCTCATATCTGACGAACTCGACTACCGCATCTGCGCCGTCCTGGAAAGCGTTGGTGACATGGATGTGGGTCTGCGGCGCGTGTTCGATGACGATGGGTTTGGATCCGTCGCGGGGCACCAGGATGAACTTGGTGCTGCCATTGGTCAGCTGGTACTCGAGACTTTCGTCGAAACGCTTGCCGCGCAGGAGCTGGCCGATGTTGGGGCGGATCGGGTCGAGCACGAAGACCAGATACTTCTCGGTCAGTGCGAAATCGTGGTTCCAGCCCATATCCCACAGGGTCACCGAATTGATCTGCGAGAGTTGACCGCTGGGGCTCACCCGGTAGCAGCGCAGTCGTGGCGTGGGAAAGACATCCAGACCGAAGTTGAACATCTCGCCGGTGACGGGGTCCCATTTCGGGTGTGCCGAGAAGGCGCCGACATATCCGAGCTTGCCCTTGAAGTCGTTGGTGCCCAGCGTCTCCAGGGTGTCGGGGTCCAGCCGATGTGGTGGCCCGCCCTCCCAGAGTGCCAGCATTTCCCCGGCCAGTGACACGATATTGGTGTTCGCGGTGTTGGCCGGCAATTGGAGGTTGGCCAGTAGTTTCCCCGGCACCTGGGTAGTGATCCCGGGTCTGCGCATCGGGCCCTGAAATCCGTCCCGGAACTGTTGGGTGCGCACATATCGGTTGGTGAAGCGGACCGAGGAACCGTCCAGGATGAAGCGGGACACCATGCCGTCGGCGTCGAACATCGTTCGCAGCACGGTGGTGCCCACCTCGAACTTGCCGGGACCGATGCGGAACAGCGTGCCGGTCAGCGCTGGCGGCAAGGTGCCGTCGATATCGGTGACCTGGTAGTCGTGTTCGTGCAGTTGAGACTCGAAGGGACGGGAAATGAGCTCTTCGAAGTCCGTGTCGGGGGCAGAATGCTCGGGCGCGAGTGTCATGAAATCTCCTAGACCGCGTTGTCGGACAGTTTCTGATGACGTGTGTCCTCAACATTAGCGAGTAGGTTGCCTATGTCAAGACGAAGGGCGTTTCAGCGTGACGAACGGTCAGACTCACCGCACATACGGTGGTAAGACGCGAGAGCAGCGCCAAGATGAACGGCGCGTGGCGCTGCTGCGGGCGGGTCGCGAGCTATGGGCCGACAGTGGGCTGCCCGCGGTCACCGTGCGGGGTGTCTGTGCGCGGACAAGGCTGACCGATCGGTATTTCTACGAGCAGTTCTCCGTGATCGGCGATCTGGTTCTGCAGATCGTGGACGACGTGTTCACCGAACTGTTCGCGGCCATGACAGCGGCGGGTCGAGTGGCCGGCGACCAGCCGCACGCACAGCTGACGGCCGGGCTTACGGCCTACCTCGAGCACTCCATCGCAGACCCGGCAGTGCTGCGGATCCTCACTTCCGATCTCGCCGGATTTCCCGGGCTGGCCGCCAAGCGCCGAAGCCTTCAGAATCGTGTCGCGCGGGGGATAGTCCTGACCATCGCGCCCGAGGTATCCCAGCCAGAGCCAGCGCTGCTGGAGGCGGCGGTGTTCGGTGTCGGCGGTGTGACCCTCCTCATGGAGGACTGGCTTGCCGATGAAAATAGGTGCAGTGCAGCAGAACTGGGGGCCAGGGCCACCGATATGTGCATGCGACTGCTGAGTCCGTTGGCCTAGCCGTGGCTTAAGAACTTGGTGGGCCGCAGGTAGAGGATGACGCGGTCTGCCTCGTCACCGGTGCTCGTCCCGGACCAGGGAGCCTGGTACAGGTGCGCCAGTTCCTGGACGAACGACCCCGTCGGATCATCGTCGATCTGATCGATGGTGCCCCGCACTTCCAGATACCGGTACGGGTTGGTGGGGTCCAGGATCGAGAGGGCGACCCGCGGTTCGGTCTGGATATTGCGGAACTTGGCACGTTTGTTGGTGTGAGTGAACCGCACCCGCTCACCGTCCCAGCTGAACCACATCGGGCTGGACTGTGCGGAACCGTCCCCACCGACCGTGGCAAGGTGACCGTAGAGGCGCTGTTCCAGGAGATCTTCGAAGCCTGCGGGGATTTCTGGCATGGCTTATTTGAACATTCTGACGGTGCGGATTCTTCCCCGGCCAGACATGACGGATAGCGACCGTTCGATTCGCCGGGAGCCAAAGACTGTTGTGCACTGGTCGGTGTTCCTAGGTTCGACCGCATGACATCGGCACCCGCTGCGCCGCCGCGCGCTCGGGCATCTGAGGAGTCTGACGAGCCGGTACTGCGGGTACGGCGCCGACCACGACCGGGCAACTGGATCCTCTCGGCCGTGGCATTGCTGTTCGTGGCCATGTTCGTGCACGGGCTGGTGCGCAACCCGGGGTGGGACTGGCCGACATTTGCGCGGTACTTCACCGCCAAATCGGTACTGGCGGCTTTATGGCTGACGATCAGACTGACGATTTACGGCACCGTGCTCGGGTTTGTGCTGGGTGTGGCGCTGGCGGCGGCACGACTGTCCAAGAATCCGGTCTTGCAGGCCATCTCGTGGACGTACGTGTGGATTTTTCGGTCCATACCGCTGATCGTGCAGCTGCTGTTCTGGTTCAACATCGCGTACCTGTACGACAGCATCAGTTTCGGGATTCCTTTCGGGCCGAGCCTGATCACCGTCGATACCAACGAGCTGCTGAGCGGGCTGACCGCCGCGGTGATCGGATTGACTCTGCACCAGGGGGCCTACTTCGCCGAGATCATCCGTGGCGGCGTCCTGTCCGTCGACGAAGGCCAATTGGAAGCTGCTGCAGCCCTGGGCATTCCCCGGCGCCGCCAGTTCTTCCGGATCGTGCTGCCCCAGGCCATGCGGTCGGTTATGCCCAACGCCGCCAATGAGGTGATCAGCCTGGTGAAGGGCACGTCCATTGTGTCGACCATGGCCATCGCCGATCTCTTCTATCAGGTGCAGGTCATCTTTGGGCGCAACGGGCGGGTGGTGCCACTGCTCATGGTGGCCACGGTCTGGTACATCGTGATCACGTCGGTACTGACCGTCGTGCAGTACTACATCGAACGGCATTACGCCCGGGGCGCACATCGATGAGCACCATCGAGGTGCGCGGTGTGCACAAGTCCTACGGCCAGGTGGCGGCGCTGCGTGATGTGAATCTGACTGTGCAACAAGGGGAGGTGACGGTCATCATCGGGCCGTCGGGCTCCGGAAAGTCGACGCTGCTGCGCACCCTGAACCACCTGGAGAAGGTGGATGGCGGGACAATCCGCATCGACGGGGAGCTCATCGGGTACCGGCAGCGCGGTTCGGTGCTCTACGAGCTCCCGGAACGAGCCATTCTGCGGCAGCGTTCGCAGGTCGGCTTTGTGTTCCAGAACTTCAATCTGTTCCCGCATTTGACGGTGCTGGAGAACGTGATTGAGGCGCCACTGGCGGTGCGGCGGGCGCCGCGCGCCGAGCTGGTGGCCGAGGCGACCCGGCTGCTGGAAAGGGTCGGCGTCGCCGACAAGGTGGCCGAGTATCCGCGCCGGCTATCCGGTGGTCAACAACAGCGGGTGGCCATCGCGCGCGCTTTGGCGTTGCGACCCAAGGTTATTCTGTTCGACGAGCCCACCTCGGCACTAGATCCGGAGCTGGTTACCGAGGTGCTCGACGTGATCCGCCAGTTCGCTAGTGATGGCGCCACCCTGGTGATCGTGACGCACGAGATCGGCCTTGCCCGGGAGATCGCCGACACCGTGGTCTTCATGGATCGAGGCGCGATCGTCGAGCAGGGGCCGCCCGAACAGCTGCTGGACAACCCGTCGCATCCGCGCACGGTCGGCTTCCTATCCAAGGTGTTGGCGTGAGACGTCTTATCGCGTTGTGCTGTGCCGCGCTGGTTGTCCTCACCGGTTGTGGCGCGGGCGCGGAGCCGGAGGTGTCGTCGGCCTTCAATCTGAGTCCGGACCAAGACCGAGTACGCGTGGTCACGGTGGATACGATCGCGGCCGAGGTGCCCGAAGCCATCCGCAGGCGCGGCACGCTGATTGTCACCGGGGACGCTAATTCCGCACCACCACTGCGCTTTTACGCTGATGACGACAAGACGATGATCGGGATTGAAACGGATTTCGCCTACCTGGTGGCGGACATTCTGGGATTGCGTGTAGATCTGCGTTCGGCGGATTGGGCGCAGAATTTCGTCAAGGTGGATTCGGGCGAGGTCGACGCGTTCATCTCGAATGTGACGGTGACCGAGGAACGCAAGGACAAGTTCGACTTCGCGACATACCGTTTGGACAACGTCGCCTTCGAGGTGCTTCGATCGTTGGACTGGAAGGTCAAGAGAGCCAGGGATATCGCCGGCAAGACCATCGGCGTCGGGTCGGGCACCAACCAGGAGGCACTGCTGGTGCAATGGAACGAACAGAACGTCGCGGCTGGTCTTCCCGCCGCCGATCTGAAGTACTTCCAGCAGACCACCGGCTACTACCTGGCATTGGCATCGGGTCGCATCGACGCGTATGTGGGCCCCAATCCGACAGCGGTGTTTCACTCCCAGGCGACCGGACAGACCAAGCTGGTCGGCACATTCTCCGGCGCGGGGGAGGCGCTGCAGGGGGAGATCGCGGTCCTGATCAAGAAGGACAATGGGCTGGTTCGGGCCGTCGCGGACGCCATCAATCACGCCATAGCCGACGGCACGTATCGTAAGGTGTTGCAGCGCTGGGGATTGGAGAACGAGGCTGTCGCTAAGTCGGAGATCAACCCCCGCGGACTACCCAGACAAGGATGACATGACGGTGTGTGAGGATCTGCTGCAGTTTGTGACGGTGGAGCAGCAGGATCCGCTGGCCGCCCCGCTGCTGGCAGAGCTGGCGGTGGAGTACAGCACCCGATACGGCGGGACCCTGGATGAACACCACGAGTTCCTGGTCAACTACCCGGCCGCGCACTTCACGGCTCCCGGCGGTGGTCTGCTGATCGGGGTCCAGGGCGGTGCTGCTGTGACCGGTGGCGCCTTTCAGCGATATGACGCCGACACCGCTGAACTCAAACGCATCTGGACGTCCAGCGCCCACCGCCGTCAGGGTCTGGCGGGGCGCACCCTGGCTGCACTGGAACAGGAGATTCGCAGCCGCGGGTATCGGCGCATCTACCTCACCACCGGTCCCCGCCAGCCCGAGGCCAAGGCGCTGTATCTGTCTGCGGGGTACCGGCCGCTTTATGACCAGACGCTCTCCGCGGACGAGGTCGGTATCCACCCGTTCGAGAAAGACCTTTAGGGGCCGGGGATATCGAAGCGGTTGACTCTGGAGCCCAGCACTTCGACGCACCACAGGGCGCCATCCGGGCCGAGGGTGATGCCGTCGGGCATCCGTAGAGCACTCAGACTCACCGGTTCGCTGATGTCTCCTGATGGAGTGATTCTTCCGATCCGAGCACCGACGTATTGAGTGAACCAGAGATTCCCGTCAGGGCCCGTTGTTATGGAGACGGGCATCGCACCCTTGGAAATTCCCTGCGAATATTCACTGATTTCACCGTCGGTGGTGATGCGGCCGATCTTGTTGGCAAATGTCTCCACGAACCAGAGTGCATCGTCGGGCCCCACGGTGATGTTGACACTACCGGCACCGAAGGTGACGTCGGTGAATGTCGTCACGTCACCACGAGGCGTAATTCGGCCGATCCCGCCGAATCGCTCGGTGTACCAAAGATTCCCGTCCGGCCCGGCAACGATGTCGGTGGGCATCGCGAGTCTGTTCGGACCCGCGGGGAATTCGGTGACGTTGCCCTCGGGGGTGATCCGGCCGATCTTGTTGCCGAAGGTCTGGGTGAACCAGAGATTTCCATCGGGCCCCGCGGCGATACCGAATGGCCCCGAGTAGGCGGAGAGTCCACCGAACTCGGTGATGTGCCCGTCGGGTGTGATGCGTCCGATGCGGTTGCCGAGTAGCTGGGTGAACCAGAGGTTTCCGTCCGGGCCCGTCGTAATGCGGTCCGGTCCGCTGAAACGGCTTAGACCGGAACGGAACTCGGTGATGTTCCCATCGGGTGTGATGCGTCCGATGCGGTTGCCGAGTAGCTGGGTGAACCAGAGGTTTCCGTCCGGTCCTGTGGTGATGGTGGCGGGGCCCCGAAGCACGCCGATGCCGTGTTTTCTGCGTGTTATGCCTGGAGCCAATCGCGGCGCGGAAATAGACGGGATGCCGGTCCTGGCAAGGGTAACGGCGAGGATCGCCAGGATTCGCAGGAATGCGCGCGGCGTTGATATGTCCGCACGGTGCCCGCGTCTGTCGCCGTACGTACCCGAGACGATGAGCGCCCGATCACTGAAGCGTGAGAGCCAGCGGGCAGCGAGCGGGAGGCCATCATGTGAGGCGTTCACCACGGATATCGATGTCACCGTGAAGCCTCGTCCACTACGCAGGATCTGACCGTTGTTCCCGGACAGCAGATTCTGCACCCAATGAGCGTGATCACCATAAGGCAGCCCGATCGCCAGTTGGGATTCGGTGGCGTTTTTCGACCGAAACGCCAGCACGGGTGTCCGGTACGGGCGACCAGACACCCGTCCCCGGTGCTCGACCATGGCCCATGGCGGTAGATACGGCGCCCAGATGCCTTGCACTCGGTTGGTCACACGTGAATTGAACCGTGCGATCCACCGGGGAAGGGTCCGGGGAGTTCTGCCGTCCGTGAATTCCGGCTGAGTGTTGTAGATCGTAATGTGCTTTGTCACAAGAGTTTCCGTCCCGTCTAGCTTGTGCTGATCGTAGAGTCTGATATCGCGAGCTCCCGCGTGAGGAATGCGGCTTGTGTGGTCAGCGCGCGGGCTTGGTCTTCTCCCACATAGATCCCGAAGTGGCCGGCGGAGTACTCGTGCAACTCGGCCTGAGCGCCAAGCTGGCGTGCCGCTTTCACCGCGGGGCGCCAGGGAGTCAGGTCGTCTTGCACGCAGGCGTGAAGCTGGATGCGGCAGGGGAGTTCATTCAGTTTCTTGACCGGCCGCCACATGGGCAGGCGGACGAAATCGCGAAGGCCGACACGGTTGTTCCACATCGGCCCGGCGACCTGCGCGAACTCATCCCATGACTCGTCGGAGACGTAGGCGGCCATTTCGCCCGTTCGGCCCATGCTCTGCACATAGACGGGTTCCTTACCGCGCCATCCGGCCACCACATCCCGTGCAAGGCGGAGCCCCAGCCGCATGAGCCGTAGGGGGCGAATCCTCGTAGATAGAAATCGAGCCGTGGCCAGATTGTCGAGGTTGGGTACTTGCGCGACGACGGCGGCCACGGCACCGTCCTCCGCTGCGCATGCGACGACGGTGCCGCCCGAATAGGACGTACCCCAGAGTGCGACACGGGCCGGATCGATCCCCGCCATCTCCCGAACGCCCGCAAGGACTGCGTGGTAATCCGCCAACTGGCTACGCATCAGAACTACATCGCGGATCTCCCCGTCGCTCTCACCCCAGCCGCGGTAATCAAAGACCACCGCGTGGACGCCGGCTTTGGAGAAGTTCCGTGCATAGGCCTCGAGCCCACAGTCCTTGGTCAGGGAAAACCCATGAGCCAAGATGACGGCGGGTGCGCCGTCCGGCCCCGCCAGGTCATCGTTGCGGGCGGGGTAGTGCCATGCACGGATTGTCTGGGCTTCAACCGCGAATTCCACGTTCAGGCGAACGGGAACAGCATTGTGCTTGCTCACTTGTTTTGGCTCCTGGCTACTTTTGCTCACGATGCAACCAGCGTCCTGGGGAGGAGGCGCGGCACGGGAGTGCTGGGTTGCTGATGCCATTGATCGGGGCACCTCGATGTCACTGAACACTTATTAAAGCTGTTGGCCGCCCTCCTGGCGTATCTGACTGTACCTTCAGCATTCACATGCTGAAGATATTTGAAAGCTGAGTTTCCCTGGCGAAAGTGTGGTTGTCAAGGCCTGTCAGCTACCGCCGAGAGCTGCCTGGCCGTGAGAAGTGTCCGGATTCAGGTTCACTGCGAGTTTTAGGACTACGTCCTCCCCCGTCCGCACGTTGAACCTCGTATGACTAGGGCGCCTGATTCCCCGAATCGTTCGTTCGTGCGCGTCGGGTTGGCTCTGGACGGGTACGGATGGCATCCGAGCGCGGATCAGCACACCGGCAGCCCCTTGACCGGAAAGTACTGGACCGAGCAGGTCCAGCACGCCGAACACGGGCTGCTGGATTTCGTGACGTTCGAGGACTCATTCGCCCGCACTCCCGGCGGGCGTCTGGACGCGATACTGACCGCCGCGCGCGTGGCCCCGGCGACCACAAATATCGGGCTCATCCCCACCGCACCGGCCACCCACAATGAGCCCTTCCACATCTCTAAGTCGATCGCCACCCTCGACATCGTGTCCGGTGGCCGCGCCGGCTGGCAGGTGACCATCGCCGATACCGAGGATGAAGCCGACGTGTTCGGCCGTACCAAGGTGCTCTCGCTGCACGACCTGCTGGAGGAGGCCGCCGACTCCGTGGAGGTGGTACGGCGGCTGTGGGACAGCTGGGAGGACGACGCCGAGATCCGAGACCTGGAGGCGGGGCGGTTCATCGACAGGGACAGGCTGCATTACACCGACTTTGAGGGCCGTTTCTTTTCGGTGAAGGGCCCGTCCATCACGCCGAGATCCCCGCAGGGGCAGTCGGTGGTCACGGCACTCGCCCGCAGCCGTCCCGGACAGGCTTTCGCCGCCAAGAATGCCGACTTCGTCTTCGTCACCCCGCACGACGGCGCCTCTGCCGCCGAGATCCCCGCTCGTCTGCACAACACGGCAGGTCACCGCACCATCAAGGTGCTCGCAGACCTGGTGGTCTCCTTCGGTCGGGAGGATGAATTCCATTCGGATGCAGCCATATTCACGGGCCAGGCGCCGGAGCTGGCCGATCTCATCGCCCAATGGCATGAATGGGGTATCGACGGTGTGCGTCTGCGGCCCGCGATCAACGCACTCGACATTCCCGTCGTAGTTGACGAACTCGTGCCCCTTCTTCAAGCCCACCACGGGTTCCGCACCGAGTATGAGAACGGAACCCTGCGCGCCCGGCTCGGCCTGCCCACCGCCACCAACCGCTACGCAAGGAAGTCGGCATGAACGTCCCACTCTCGGTTCTCGACCTCTCCCCGGTCAGCGAAGGATCGGATGCCGCGACGGCACTGCGTAATTCGATCGACCTCGCCCAGCACGCCGAGCAGTGGGGTTACCGGCGCTACTGGCTCGCCGAGCACCACTTCGTTGCGGTGGCGAGCACCGTTCCCGCGCTGGTCATCGCGCATATCGCTGCCGCTACCCGTCGGATCCGGGTGGGTGCCGGTGCCGTCCAGGTCGCCTCGAGCACGGCCGCCGCAGTGGTGGAGAGTTTCGGCATTCTCGATGCGCTCTACCCGGGGCGTATCGATCTGGGCCTCGGGCGCACGGGACATCGCATCAGGGACCGGCTTGCCGGAAATGAGCAGAAGCCCGAACCCGCCCCAGCCCATGAGGTTGATGGGTTGTTCATCCCGCAGGCGCCGACGGAGTTCGGCATCAAGGACAACCCGAAGCTGCGGGCCACCGTCGCTACCCTGCAGCAGCCGGGCGCACAGATCGCCGATTTCGATCAGCAGGTGTCCGATATCCAGGCGTTTCTTGACGGTACCTATGTCAGCCCGGAAGGTGTTGCACTGCATATCCGTCCGGGTGAGGGCGCCGATCTGCCGCTGTGGCTGTTCGGTTCCAGCAAGGGTGAATCGGCTCAGGTGGCGGCGCGGCGCGGTCTGCCCTTCGTGGCGAATTATCACGTCACGCCCTGGTCGACACTGGAGGCCGTTGAGGCATACCGCGAGGCGTTCCAGCCCTCCAAGGCGCTGGCCGAGCCATACGTCATCGTCTCGGCGGACGCCGTGGCCGCCGAGGACGAGCAGTCCGCTCGTCATCTCACCAGTACCTTCGGCCGTTGGGTGCACTCGATTCGGTCCGGACATGGCGCCATTCCTTACCCAGACCCCGATGGTGCACAACCACTTACCGATGAGGAGCGTCGTCATTCGGAGGACCGGGTCGCCACCCAGTTCGTCGGCGACGCGGGCCACGTCGCCGAGCGTCTCGACACCCTGGCCAGGGTCACCGGAGCCGACGAGCTGGTGGTCACCTCCATCACCCACCGGCACGAAGACCGGCGCAGGTCCTACGAACTCAGCGCCAAGGAATGGGGGCTGATCTGATGAGCGCCCCATCGGATGCGATTCAGGTTCGGGAAGGCAAGGACCGCAAGCCCATTCACCTGGCTGCGCACTTTCCGGGTGTCAACAACACCACCGTGTGGTCCGATCCCGCCTCGGGAAGTCAGATCGACTTTTCCTCCTTCGTGCATCTGGCGCGCACCGCCGAGCGTGGACTGTTCGACTTCTTCTTCCTTGCCGAGGGGCTGCGACTGCGTGAGCATCGAGGCCGAATCCACGACCTCGATGTGGTGGGCCGACCCGATACGTTCACGGTGCTGGCCGCCCTCGGCGCCGTCACCGAACGGCTTGGGTTGGTGGGCACCATCAACACGACCTTCAATGAACCCTTCAATGTGGCAAGGCAATTCGCTTCTCTGGACCATCTGACGGACGGGCGGGCCGGCTGGAACATGGTCACCTCGTCCGACGCCTTCACCGGTGAGAACTTCCGGCGCGGCGGCTTCCTGGACCATGCCGACCGGTATCGCCGGGCCGAGGAATTCATCACCGTGGCACGCAAGTTCTGGGACAGCTGGGGCGAAGCGGACGAGCCGCAGCTGGTCAACCATCGGGGTGCGCAGTTCACCGTCCGTGGCGTGGCCACCGCGCCCGCGTCGCCGCAGCGGCATCCGGTCCTGCTGCAGGCCGGCGATTCGGCCGACGGGCGCGACTTCGGCGCCAAGCACGCCGACGCGCTGTTCACCATCCACTCCTCGATTCCCGCAGGGCAGAAGTATTACGCCGACGTCAAGGCCCGTGCAGTCGCTCACGGCCGAAACCCGGATCAGCTCAAGGTTTTCCCCGGAGTCACCTACGTCCTGGGGGACACCGAGCAGGAGGCCGTCGAGAAGGCTGCCTACATCAGGGACCAACAGGTGGGCCCGCAGACGGCCCTTGCCTATCTGGAACAGGTCTGGGGCCGCGACCTGTCCGGATACGACCCGGATGGGCCCTTGCCGGATGTCGAGCCGACGGGAGACGACTCGATCACCCGAGGGAAGGCGCGCCACGGCGACCCGCGGGAGATCGCCGCGAAGTACCGGGAGATCGCGGATGCCAAGAATCTGTCGATCCGTGAGCTCATCAAGGAGGTCACCTCGCGCCAGCAGTTCATCGGTACCCCGGCTCAGGTCGCGGCAGAGGTCGACCGCTACATCCAGGCCGATGCCTGCGATGGATTCATCCTGGTCCCGCACCTGACCCCGGCCGGTCTCGATGACTTCGTGGACACCGTGGTGCCGCTGCTACAGGAACGCGGTGCTTTCCGCGGCGAGTACGAGCACGAGACGCTGCGCGAACACCTGGGACTGGCCCCCGTCTCTGGCTCGAGTGTCGACTTTCCGCGTGAAACCGCGAGTGCGTAGCGCGATAACCCGACACTCTGCGTTAGGCGCGCAGGGCGATCTCGACCGCGTCGCGCAGTGACCCCGTCCACGCCGGGCCATGCCCCGGAGCCAGCACATCGGCGTCCACCTCGGCCAGAGCCTGCGCACTGCGACGTGCCTGCTCCATGTCCTTGGTGAATGGAGTGGGCAGCAGCTGAGGTCCCGAACGGCTCGCGATCGGGTGCCCGGTGATGATGGCGTCTCCGACCACCAGCACGTGACCGGCGACCAGGAATGAGCAGTGACCTCCGGAGTGACCGGGGGTCGGAATGGGAACGGGTGCACCCGGCAGGTCCGCGAGCTCGGGACCGAGCGGAGCCGCCGTCGGGATACCGTCACGGACCCCGGCTCCCAGCCGCATGGCGTGGATGATCCACGGCAGCCATCCGGGTCGCCACAGGTTCAGCACCACCTTGAAGGGCTCGGCCTGATCCACGTAGTCGCGCCGCACATTGCCCAACTCTGCGTTGTGGGCATACACCGGGACACCGTGTTCGGCGGCCCACCAGATCGCCGTCCCCATGTGGTCGATATGACCGTGTGTGAGTACCACGGCTCGCACGTCCTGTGGCTTGTGTCCCAGCGCCGCAATGGATTTCAGGACGTCGTCGCGATCGCCCGGGTAGCCGGAGTCGAACAGCGCGACTCCCGAATCATCCGATGCGATGACCCAGTTGACCGCCTCTCCGTTGACCACATGCACGGCGTCGCTGACTTCGGTGATCTCGACCATGAAATAGAGAGTAATGAGTCCTTGGTTAGGGTGGTTGGAGAACTTGCGATGAGCGGTAAGCACCCTTGAGGCGAGGAGCGCGCGGATGGCACGGGAACTGAAGCTGGGATACAAGGCATCGGCGGAGCAGTTCGCGCCGCGTGAGCTCGTCGAGTTGGCGGTCGCCACCGAGTCGCACGGTTTCGACAGTGCGACCGTGAGCGACCATTTCCAGCCGTGGCGATACAACGGTGGTCACGCGCCGTTCTCGCTGGCCTGGATGACGGCCGTCGGAGAGCGCACCCAGCGCCTGCAGCTCGGTACCTCGGTGCTGACCCCGACTTTCCGGTACAACCCGGCGGTCACCGCACAGGCCTTCGCCACCATGGGGTGTCTGTACCCGGGTCGTATCTTCTTGGGTGTGGGCACCGGTGAGGCGCTCAACGAGATCGCCACCGGGTTCATCGGTGAATGGCCGGAATTCAAGGAGCGCTTCGCGCGGCTGCGCGAGTCGGTCCGGCTCATGCGCGAACTGTGGACCGGTGAGCGCGTTGATTTTGAGGGCGAGTACTACCGCACGCAGGGCGCCGCCATCTACGACGTGCCCGAGGGCGGTATCCCCGTGTACATCGCCGCCGGTGGTGCCGTCGTCGCCAAGTACGCGGGACGTGCCGGCGACGGATTCATCTGCACCTCCGGCAAGGGCGAGGAGCTGTACAAGGACAAGCTCATCCCCGCCGTCAAGGAGGGTGCCGCACTGGCCGAGCGCAACTTCGACGACATCGACCGGATGATCGAGATCAAGATCTCCTACGACCCCGATCCGGAAAAGGCGCTGGAGAACACCCGCTTCTGGGCGCCGCTGTCGCTGACTCCCGAGCAGAAGCACAGCATCCACGACCCCATCGAGATGGAGCGCGCCGCCGACGAGCTGCCCATCGAGCAGGTGGCCAAGCGCTGGATCGTTGCCTCCGACCCGGACGAGGCGGTCGCGAAGGTCGCCGATTATGTGGGCTGGGGCCTGAACCACCTGGTGTTCCACTCGCCCGGACACGACCAGAAGCGGTTCCTGGAGCTGTTCAAGAACGATCTTGAACCTCGTCTCCGTAAGCTGGGATGAGCGCTTACGCGAAGACCGTTAGGTACAGATGAGTTCCCTATTTCGTCGCTTTATCGATGCGGTGAACACCGTGCCGGTGATGGCATTGAACGTGCCCGGACTGCGCAGCTTGGCGGGCCGGTACTTCACCGTCGTCACCTACACCGGCCGTCGATCCGGGCAGATCTTCAGCACGCCGGTGAACTACTGGCGGTCGGGAGACGACATCGTGATCTGGGTCGGCATCCCCGAGAGCAAGAAATGGTGGCGCAACTTCCTCGGCGAGGGTAGGCCGCTGCAGCTCCGGCTCAACGGAGTTGACATGCCCGGTTACGGAATCGCACGAAAAGACGACAGCGGCCGCGTGACGGTCACTGTTCGTCTTGGCGAGAGCTCCTAGAGCGAAGTCGGCGAGCCGATAGGGTCAGGCCATGCATGACGACCGGCGAATTGTTGAGGACCGCATTCGGCGTTTCGTCGATAAGCGGCTGAACTGTGCCATCTACGTCGATTCGGCGCCGCTGACGCTGACGGCGTGGACCGCACCGGGCGAGCCGGTGCCGTTCGCAGAGGCGGCGGCGCAGGAATTCACTGAGATCACTCCCGGGACGCCCTGGGGACCGCCCTGGTCGACGATGTGGCTGCACGTGACGGGAACCGTTCCGGAGCGGTGGCGCGGTCGGACCGGGGGTGCCCCGGAGATGAGGGTCGAGCTCGGCTTCACCGGCGGACCGGGCTTCAACGCCGAGGGGTTGGTGTACCGACCCGACGGCACCGTAGTGAAGGGCATCGCGCCGCGCAACGCGTTCGTGCCCATCGATGATCCGGATGCGCCGGTGGACTTCTACATCGAGGCCGCCGCCAATCCGGACATCGGTAAGCACTTCTGGTCGCCAATGCCGTTGGGGGACAAGGCTACGTCCGGCGACGAGGCGCTGTACCGGCTGGGTGGTGTCGACCTTGCGCTGCGCGATCTGAACCTGTGGGGGCTGCAGCAGGACGTCGCCACCCTGGACGGGTTGATGCATACGCTCCCCGAGGATCTGCCGCGCCGCCACGAGATTCTGCGCGCGCTGGAACGCATGGTGGACACGCTGGATCCCGAGGATCTTGCGGGTACCGCGGCCGCCGGGCGTGCCGAACTCGCCGAGGTGCTGGCGCGCCCCGCATATGCCAGCGCCCATCGGATCACCGCCGTCGGGCACGCGCATATCGATTCGGCGTGGCTGTGGCCGGTGCGTGAGACGGTCCGCAAGTGTGCGCGAACCTTCTCGAACATGGTCGACCTGATGGACCGGCATCCGGACTTCCGATTCGCCTGCTCCTCGGCACAGCAGTACGCGTGGATCAAGGACAAATACCCCACCCTGTTCGCCCGTATCAAGGAAAAAGTAGCTGCGGGACAGTTCATTCCGGTGGGCGGCATGTGGGTCGAGGCCGATACGAACATGCCCGGCTCGGAGGCGATGGCCCGCCAGTTCGTGGCGGGTAAGCAGTTCTTCCTCGACGAGTTCGGGATCGACACCCCGGAGGTGTGGTTGCCCGACTCGTTCGGTTACTCCGCGGCGATGCCCCAGATCGTCACCGCCGCCGGATCGGAATACTTTTTGACACAGAAGATTTCATGGAACTCGGTCAATCGGATGCCGCACCACACCTTCATCTGGGAAGGGATCGACGGCACCGGGGTGTTCACGCATTTCCCGCCCGTCGACACCTACAACTCCGATCTGGGCGGCGGCGACCTCGCGCATGCTCAGCGCAACTACCGCGACTCCGGGGCCGGCACCATGTCGCTGGTGCCCTTCGGCTACGGAGACGGGGGCGGTGGCCCCACCCGCGAAATGCTCGCCTACGCAACACGAAAGCGGTCCCTGGAAGGCTCACCGACCGTGGCGCTGGGTACCCCGGCGGAGTTCTTCGCCGCCGCCCAAGCCGAATACGTCAACCCTCCGCGCTGGTCCGGTGAGCTCTACCTGGAACTGCACCGTGGCACCTACACCTCGCAGGCGAACACGAAGCAGGGAAACCGTCGCAGCGAGCACCTGCTGCGCGAGGCAGAGCTGTGGGCGGCGACGGCTGCGGTTCATTCCGGGTATGACTACCCCTACGACGAGCTGGACGAGATCTGGAAGCTGGTGCTGTTGCAGCAGTTCCACGACATCCTGCCCGGCAGCTCTATCGCCTGGGTCCACCGGGACGCCGAACGGAACTACGCGGCGATCGCGACAAGGCTGGAAGCCATTATCGAATCCGCGACACGAACCCTGGCGGGCAAGGGCGACCGCAGGCTGGCCTTCAATGCCGCGCCGCATGATCGCGATGGGGTACCAGCGCTGGGCGCCGTCGTCGCCGATCGGCCCGCATCCGTCACTCCCGTGAAGAGTGGGGGAGATTTCCTGTTGGACAACGGGATTCTGGCGGCCACCTTCGATGCTGACGGGCTGTTGGTCTCCCTGGTCGATGCTGCCACGGGCCGGGAGGCCATGGCGGCGCCGGGAAACCTGCTGCAGTTGCATCGCGATACCCCGAACCAGTGGGATGCCTGGGATATCGATGGCTTCTACCGGAACACTGTCACCAATCTGACGTCGGCCAGCTCGGTTGTCGCCGCGGACGGTGCGCTGGTAATCGAGCGTGAATTCGGCAATTCGCATCTTGTACAACGCATCACACTGCAGGACGGTTCGCCCGCGCTGGACATCGAGATCGATATCGACTGGCACGAGTCCGAGAAACTGCTCAAATTGGCGTTCCCGTTCGACGTGCAGGCCGACCGATCGGCGTCGGAAACCCAGTTCGGCCATGTGTATCGGCCCACGCACGCCAACACCTCGTGGGACGAAGCCAAATTCGAGATCTGTGCGCACCGCTGGGTGCATGTGGGCGAATCCGGATACGGGGTGGCGGTGGCCAACGATTCGACCTACGGACACGACATCAGCAGACGCGGCGCCACCACCGTGGTGCGGATGTCCCTTTTGAGGGCCCCGCTGTTCCCGGATCCCGATTGCGACCAGGGACGTCACCGATTGAGGTTCTCGGTGCGACCCGGCGCGACGATCGGCGACGCCGTCGAGCAGGGGTACCGGCGCAACCTAGACACGCGGGTCGTCGAAGGCGCCGCGGCCGGTATCGAACCTCTTGTCAGCCTGGATAACCCGGCCGTAGTCGTGGAATCGGTGAAGCTGGCCAATGACCGCAGCGGTGATCTGATCGTCCGGCTCTACGAGTCGCGCGGTGGACGGGCCGATGTGACCATCCATGCGGATTTCAGCCATGACGGGGTGGCCGTGACCGATCTTCTGGAACGGCCGATCGAGTATCCGGATGCGATCAAACTCTGGGTAAACGATATTCAATTGACATTGCGTCCGTTCAAGATTCTGACGCTGCGATTCACTCGTGTAGGAAGGCGTGCATGACCGAGGCTAGAGGATTGAAGGCATCCAGTATCTACATTGCCTCGCCCGAAGGTGATACCGGAAAGTCCACCGTCGCACTGGGTGTGATGCATCGGCTGGCCGCGTCGGTGGCGCGTGTGGGTGTGTTCCGCCCCATCGCGCGGTCCGGGGAGAGCGTGGACTACATCCTGGAACTGCTACTGGAGCAGAGCACCGCCGACATCGCCTATGAGGATTGTCTCGGCGTCTCGTACCACGACCTCCATCAGGATCCAGATGCGGCGATCGCCCAGATCGTCGACAGGTACCACGCGGTCGCGGAGCGCTGTGATGCTGTGGTGATCGTCGGTAGCGACTACACCGACGTCGCAAGTCCCAGCGAGCTGAGTACCAACGCCCGCATCGCGGTCAATCTCGGTGCCCCGGTTCTGTTGACCATCAAGGGATTCGATCGAACGCCGGACGAAGTGGCGGCCCTTGCCGAGGTCTGTCTCGGCGAGCTCAAGGTGCAGCGAGCACACACCGCCGCCATTGTCGCCAATCGATGTGATCCCGCCCAACTGGACGAGGTGCGCCAAGCGTTATCGCGTTTCGACAAGCCCGCCTGGGTGCTGCCCGAGGTGCCGCTGCTGGTCTCGCCGTCGGTGGAAGAACTCATGAAAGCGGTCAAGGGATCCTTGGTCAGCGGCGACGAGGCGTTACTGTCACGCGAGGCCACCAGCTTCATGGTGGCGGGCATGACCGCCGAGCATTGCTTGGAGCGCCTACAAGAGGGGCAGGCCGTCATCTTTCCCGCCGACCGATCCGATGTGCTGCTGGCGGTGGCGAGCGCGCATGTGGCGGAAGGATTTCCATCGCTGTCCGCGATCATCCTCAACGGCGGACTGAAGCTGCACCCGCGGATCGCCGACCTGGTGGACGGGATCGGGCTGCGGTTGCCGATCATCGAGACGGATTCGGGCACGTTCGAGACCGCGAGCGCCGCAGCGCATGCCCGCGGCCGGGTCACGGTGGCCTCGGCCCGCAAGATCGACACCGCGCTGGCGCTGATGGATCGATATGTCGACGGCACGGATCTCATCGCGCAGCTGGCCATTCCGATCCCATCGGTCACCACGCCGCAGATGTTCGAGTATCAGCTGCTGGATCGGGCGCGGGACAACCGTAAGCGCATCGTGCTCCCGGAGGGCGACGACGACAGGATCCTCAAGGCGGCCGGGCGGCTGCTGCAGCGCCAGGTCGCAGATCTGACCATCCTGGGTGAAGAGGCGGAAATTCGTTCCCGCGCAGCTGAGCTGGGCGTGGATATCTCGAATGCCCTGGTGGTCAGCCCCAAGACCAGTGAGCTCGCCGAGCAGTTCGCGGGCCAGTACTTCGAGCTGCGCAAGCACAAGGGCATGACCCCTGATCGTGCGCGCGAGATCATGCGCAACGTCTCGTACTTCGGCACCATGCTGGTGTACAACGACATCGTCGACGGCATGGTGTCGGGCGCGGCGCACACCACCGCGCACACCGTGCGTCCCGCCTTCGAGATCATCAAGACCAACCCGGATGTCTCCACGGTGTCCAGCATCTTCCTGATGTGCCTGGCCGACCGGGTATTGGCCTATGGCGACTGCGCCATCGTGCCCGACCCCACCTCCGAGCAGCTGGCTGATATCGCCATCTCCTCGGCGCGCACGGCCGCCCAGTTCGGCATCGACCCACGGGTTGCGATGCTGTCCTACTCGACGGGAAACTCGGGTAGCGGCGCCGAGGTCGAAAAGGTTCGTATCGCAACCGAATTGGTTCGTACCAGGCAGCCCGAGCTGCTGGTCGAGGGGCCCATCCAGTACGACGCGGCAGTGGAGCCCTCGGTGGCAGCCACCAAGATGCCCGACTCCCCGGTCGCCGGACGCGCGACGGTGCTGATTTTTCCGGACCTCAACACCGGAAACAACACCTACAAGGCGGTGCAACGCAGCGCCGGGGCCATCGCCATCGGGCCTGTGCTGCAGGGCTTGCGCAAACCCATCAATGATCTCTCCCGCGGCGCTCTGGTGGAGGACATCGTCAACACGGTCGCGATCACCGCGATCCAGGCCCAGGATCTGACCCGATGAGCGCGGTACTGGTCCTGAACTGCGGCTCGTCTTCGGTGAAATATCAGCTCATCGAACCGGATTCGGGCCGGGTGGACGCGCACGGGCTGGTGGAGCGCATCGGGGCCGTTTCCTCTTCGGCCGAGAGCCTCATCGGTGAAGAGCCGGTCCGCAATCACGAAGAGGCGCTGCGGTTGGTCTTCGACTCCATCAACACCGACGACGTGGAAGTGGTCGGTCACCGTGTGGTGCACGGCGGCCAGAAGTTCCATGAGCCTACGGTGCTCGACGACGCCGTGGTCGCGCAGATCGCTGAGCTGTCCTCGCTGGCGCCCCTGCACAACCCGGCCGGTGTGCAGGGCATCGAGGTGGCCCGGCGTCTGCTACCCGACGTGCCGCAGGTGGCGGTGTTCGACACCGCGTTCTTCTACAGCCTGCCGCCCGCTGCGGCCACCTATGCCCTCGATCGTGAGGTCGCCGAGCGATATGGCGTGCGGCGCTATGGATTCCACGGAACCTCGCACCAGTACGTGTCACAGCAGGCCGCCGGCTTCCTGGGGCGTGCGTATGCCGACATCAACCAGATCGTGCTGCACCTGGGCAACGGCGCCTCGGCATCGGCGATCCTGCACGGCCGCGCAGTGGAGACCTCGATGGGCCTGACCCCACTGGAGGGTCTGGTGATGGGCACCCGCACCGGCGATATCGACGCCGGCATCGTGTTCCATCTGGCGCGCCACGGCATGAGCATCGATGAGATCGACACGGTGTTCAACCGCCGTTCCGGCATGCTCGGCCTGTGCGGGGCCAACGATTTTCGTGAGATTCACCGGCTGATCGAGGCGGGCGATGCGTCGGCGCAGCTTGCGTACAACGTGTATGTGCATCGGCTGCGCAAGTACATCGGCGCCTACATCGCGACACTGGGTGGTGCCGATGTCATCTCCTTCACCGCCGGGGCGGGCGAGAACGACGCAGTGCTGCGTGCCGATGCCATGGCCGGGTTGGAAGTGTTCGGCATAGAGATCGACCCCGAGCGGAACCTGGTGCGGTCCGGTGAGATTCGCCGCATATCCACCGATGCATCGCGGGTGACGGTGCTGGTGGTACCGACCAACGAGGAACTGGCCATCGCCAGGGCGGCGGTGGGTGCGGCCCTAGAGCAGTGAGGTTGGTCGGGTGGCGTTGGCCAGGTCCACCAGTGCGTAGCGGTGGGCGCGCTCGGTGGCCCGGCGGGCCAGCGCCCGCAGGCTCCGCTCGACGCCCTGGCGCAGGCCGCGTTTGGTGAACGGTACTCCCAGGATGTGGTGTCCGGTCGAATGATTGGTCTTGATCCAGTCCAGTGCCGTCCCGAGCACCAGCGCGCGGATCTGCAGTACACGCGGTTCCGTCTCGGGTAGTGCTTCGACCCTGCGGGCCGCCTCGCGGATATCGTCCTCGGTGACCTCGGAGAGCGTACGGCCCGAGAGCAGGGTGACGGCACTGGTGAGGCGCGCGGTGGTGAAATGGCGCGATGTGGGGGGCACGTTGTCGAGCATGCGCACCGCCTCGGCCCGCTCCCCGCGGGAGGCCAGTGTGCGGGCCAACCCGTATCCCGCGGAGATGACGCTGTTGTCGGTGGACCAGACGGTGCGATAGAAGTCGAGGTTCTTCTCGTCATTGGCAAGTTCGGCGGTCGCGGCCAGTGCCATCTTGGGGGCTATCTCACCGGGCAGAAAATCCAACACGGCAGTGAAATGCTTTGTGGCTTGGTCATAGTCGCCGTTGAGAAGGGCTGCCATGCCGCGGTACCAGGTCAGTCGCCACGGGGTGCCCACCCGGTCTTCGAGCTGATCCAGCTTGCTGTTGGCCTTGGCGACATCGCCCAGATCGAGGAGCGCACGCGCCTCCATCAGGGGCAGTTCCATCGATTCGGTCAGATCCACGCCGTCGGCATCGATTCGCCCCAGTCGTGCGCCCTTCAGTGACTCGAGGGTCTGTATCGGCTGGCTCAGCACGGTCGCCTGCAGGATGGCGGCGCCCACGTCGGTGGGGTCCAGCAGCGGAACCTGAAGAGCCGTCACGATATCCGGTGCCGTCAGGCTCGGCGGGTGAGCCAATCCGTCGACATAGACGTCGGTATGGGCCACCAGCAGGTCGACCCCGAAGGTGGACCGGGACGGGCTGAACAGGGTGGACATGCCCGGGCGTGGAGTGCCCGAGTCCAGCGCCACCACCTCGCGCAGCACTCCCACCAGCTGAGTGGCCATCTCCTCCGCGCTGCCGAATCGTGCGGTGGGATCGGGGTCGATGGCGCGGCGCAAGAGTCGGTGATACGAGTCGTACTTGGCGAGCACCGGCTCTTCGTTCGGTAGCCCGTCCTTGTATCGGCCCTTGCGGGTGGGCATCCGCAAGGTCAGCACCGCGAGGGTGCGCCCCACTGTGTAGATATCCGATGCGACAGTGGGTCCGGTCCTGGAGATTTCGGGTGCCTGGTACCCGGGAGTTCCGTACAGGTTGCCGTAGGCGTTGAGCGCGGCCACCGCGCCCAGGTCGATGAGTTTGAGCTGCTCCTCGGTGACCATGATGTTCTCGGGTTTGAGGTCGTTGTAGGTGAGCCCAACCGAGTGCAGAAAGCCCAGTGCCGGAAGGATTTCCAGCATGTAGGCAATGGCCTGTGCTACGGGTAGGGCTTTGCCCTTGGGTTGTTTGAGCGAGGTGCCGCCGACGTACTCCATCACGATGTACCCGACCGGGTTCCCGTGCTGGTCGGGGTGTTCGACGAAGTTGAAGATCTTCACGATCGAGGGGTGCGCAACCTCGGCGAGGAATCGCCGCTCGGCCATCGCGATGTTCTGTGCCTCGGCGTCGCCGGAATGCACCAGGCCCTTGAGCACCACCGGACGGTCGTTGACGTTGCGGTCCACCGCGAGGTAGATCCACCCCAGTCCGCCGTGTGCGATGCAGCCCTTGATGGCGTACTGCCCGGCGATCACGTCGCCGGGATTCAGTTGCGGCAGAAAAGAAAAGGTGGAGCCGCAGGCCGGGCAGGTGCCCTCGCTGCAGGCGGGGCCGTTCTCGGTGGAGCGCCCCACCGGTTTACCGCAGTTCCAGCAGAATCGCTTGGACTCTTCGACCACAGGATTGGTCATCAAGGCGGCCAGTGGGTCGATTTCCGGAACGCGCGGGATCTCGACCAGGCCGCCGCCGAGCCGGCGAGTGGGGGAGAGTCGAACTCGCGTGGTGGTGGCGCGGACCTCTGGCTGTGTGGTGGGTTGCGTGGTGGGCTGGGTGAAATCGGGGGCGCGGAACACGGCCTGGGTCGCCATGGGACGCATCGTGGACGCGGAGTCCGCATCCAGATCCGCCAGAGACGCGGGCCGCGTGCCCGGACCCTCGTCTTCGACTGCGTCGTCGACGAGACCCTCCGGGTCCTCCAGGCTGTCGGGATCGTTACTCATCAGTCCCGGTACTTTGCGCTCGGAGGTGCGGGTGCGGGCCCCAGCACGCTCAGCCACTTGCGGTACAAGGCATTCCAGGTACCGTCGCGCCGGATGCGTTCCAGGGTGCGATTGACGTACCGAACCAGATCGGTGTTCTCGAGCTTCATACCGATTCCGTACGGCTCATCGCTCATGTTGGGCCCGATGATGTGCAGATACGGATCCTGGGACATCAGGCCGGCGAGTATCGAGTCGTCGGTGCTCACCGCATCCACCTGGCGTTGTTGCAGCGCCACAAGGCAATCCGCCCACGTCACCACCGACATGATCACCGGCGGCGGAGTGATCTGCGAGAGACGGTTCAAGGAGGTGGTGCCGCGCGCGGCGCACACCCGTCTGCCGGAGAGGTCCTGCGCGTTGGTGATACCCGAATCCCGGCTTGTCAGAATCCGTTGGTAGGTCATCAGATAGACGGTCGAGAAATTGACCTCTTTGCGTCGGGCGCAGGTGATGGTCATGGTCTTCACCACGATGTCGACGGTCGAATTCTTCAATGCCGCGATGCGATCCGCCGAGGACAGAATCCGGTACTCCACCCGCTCGGGGGTGCCGAAGATGTCGCGAGAGATCTCTCCGGCGATATCGACATCGAATCCGGTCAGTTCGCCGGTGATCGGGTCGCGGAAGCTGAACAAGTTGCTCCCGATATCCAGCCCGACGATGAGCCGGCCACGCCTGCGGATCGCCGCGACCGCGTCGTCGTTGGCGGCCCGGTCGTTGGTGGGTCGCAGGCTCGCGGTGGGGTCGCACGAGGTATCGACCTTGGTCAACGGCGCGAGGATGGGTTCCTGTTCGGTCATCTCGGCAGGGGTCGGCCTCGGCACGGTGAGCTGTGGCAACGGAGTGGAGTTCTCGGGCGTCGAGCATCCGGCCAGCACGGTGGCGACGACCGCCAACGCGGCAAGTCTGCGTGGCGTGCCCTGCGTCGCTGTTCTCATCATCGGTACTCGCTCAGCCTCGGCCACAGACCGACTCCCACGCATATCGCGCCACCCACCGAGAGGATCAACGCGCCCGCGGAGGACAAGGTCAACGCGCGTTCGGCATTCAGAACACCCGAGCGGAGTTGGCGCCGGCTGTCCTGGACGCCGTTGCGCAGTGCCGCATCGAGGCTGTCGAAGGCCGGTGTCGAGTCCGATTCACTGCTGCCCAGCGCCACCTGGGTAGCGGCCTGGTAGTTGCCGACACCGATGTAGGCGTTGATCCGGTCGTCGGCCAGCCGCCATCTGGTGAGCAGCTGCTGCGCCCGTTCCAGGTCTGCGCGGGCAATGGCATCCGGGTTGGCCAGATACTCGCCGATCTTGCGTTCCATCTCGTCGATGCGGTCGTAGTAGGACTTCTTGCGAACACTCTCGTCACCGCGCCGGATCAGTGCAAGCGTCTCGTCGGCGCGGGCCTGCTGGGCCGAGATGACCAGCTGAGTGATGGTTTTCAGTGAGTGGGCGCCGCCATTGCGCGCGTCGGTGCCCAGCGAGGCGGAGACGGCCAGTGCGATACCCACCCAAACCACCATAAGCAGTAGAGCCGCGCCACCGGCCAGCATGCCGGGATTGATCATGCGTCGCGTCTGCTTGGACAACCAGCGATGGCCGAGCACCCCACCGATCATGGTGGCCAGCACGATGAGGATCACCGGGAAGGGCACCCGCGTGGATGCGCTGGTCTCCTGATCGACGCGGTTGGACGTTTCCTCGTAGAGAAGCTGCGCGTCCGGCAGGATCGTGTGCTGCATCAGCGCGGATGCCTCGCTCAGGTACGAGGCGCCGACGGGATTGCTGGCCCGATTGTTGGTACGCGCGGTCTCGATGAGTCCGGTGTAGACCGACAGTTCGGCGTTGATCCGGCTCAGCAGCTCCTGCATCGGTCTGTCGGTGAGACCGCTGGACGCGGCGACCAGCGCGGTCGAGGCGTCGGTGATGGCCTGCTCGTACCTCTCACGGACGCCCTGCGGTTCGGTACCCGCGATGAACGCGGTGGTCGCTGCGGCGTCGGCGACCGACAGGGTGCTGTAGAGCTGCCCGGCCGAGTAGGCCAACGGTTCGGTGTGGTTGAGCACCGTGCTCAGGGCGAGTTGCCGGTTCTGCACGCTCGCCGAAGTGGCCACCGCGGACAGCACACCGGCGGTGGCCAGGACGATACCGAGCATCAGAATCTTGCCGGGGGTGGACTTGAGGAACCACCACCACGGATGAGCCGGCACGACAGGTGTTGTCGCGCCGACGGGCTCGGTCGACGGGTGCGCTAACCGCGTCGTCCCGACAGTCACCTCGTACCTTCCTCTCCCCGGCCTTAATGGGAAGTCTAAGAGCATATTTAGTCTTTGGTGGCTCTACTGTGGACTCTGTGCGTGGCGACGGTGACGGATGGGTTGTCGCCGACACGGGTGCGCGATTCTGGGGGCGGTTCGGTGCAGCGGGTTTGCTGTTGCGCGCACCGCTGTCGAGCGGTCAGCCTGCGGTGCTGCTACAGCACCGGGCCTGGTGGAGTCATCAGGGTGGTACCTGGGCGTTGCCCGGCGGAGCGCGGGACAGCCATGAGTCCGCCGAGCAGGCAGCGGTCCGGGAGGCAGCCGAGGAAGCGGGAATCGCGCCGGGCGCCATGACCATCCGCTCCTCGGTGGTGACCAAACGCATTGACGGCCAGGCGCACTGGACCTACACGACGGTCGTTGCCGATGCCGCGGAGCTGTTGCCCACCGAGGCCAATCACGAGAGCACCGAACTGCGATGGGTGCCCGAGGAAAAGATCGAGGGGATGCGGTTGCATCCCGGGTTCAAGTCGGCGTGGCCGCTGCTGCGGGTAGTGACGACGCTGCAGGGGACATCGAACGGATTCTCCGGGCCCGGTACCGTCGAGCTCGAGCCCGGGCGTTTCGCCTGGCAACTGCCGTAGCGTTCGGTTATGCGTACCGGCTTTCTCCTGACGTTGGCGATGATCACGAGCGTGCTGATGGGCGCCTGCAGCTCAGAGAAAGCCGAGAGCGGGCCGGGCAACCGCAACGAGGTGGTGGCGGCCGCGCTTGCTCGCGTCGAGGCCGACCTGGGTAAACCCGTCAAACTCGACGTGACGACGTTCAAGAGTGCTGACGACTGGGCGCTGATCGATGGTCAGCTGCAGGACACCGGCGGCTCCAACCCGACGCGGTATGAGGGTCTACTCAGAAAGACCGGCCCGAAGTGGACCATTCTCGAGAGCGCGATCGGGCCCACCGATACGCAATGGGTGGGCTGGAAGGCGAAATATCCGGAGGCTCCGGCGCAGATCTGGCCCTGAGACGTACGCCGAGCGCATACCGGGTGCAGCAGATCTGCGTGATTTACGTGCGTGCGGTATGCGCTGGGTGAACTAGCTCGCGAAGGGACGCTGCCGCCGCACCGGGATCGACGGACGCGGTGATCGCTCGCACCACGACGATCCGCGAGGCTCCCGCCGCGACCACCTCGGGCACCCGTGCCTCGTCGATACCGCCGATCGCGAACCACGGCTTGGCAGTCTCGAGTGCAGCGGCCGTGCTGACAAGCTCGAGGCCGGCCGCGGTGCGGCCCGGTTTGGTGGGCGTCGGCCAGCAGGGTCCGCAGCAGAAGTAGTCGACCCCGGTATCGAGGGCTGCCTCGCGGGCCTGGACCGCATCATGTGTGGATCGGCCGATCAGCACATCCGGACCGACGATCTCCCTGGCGACCGCGAGAGGCAGGTCATCCTGGCCGAGATGCAGGACGTCGGCCCCCGCCGCGCGGGCGATGTCGGCACGGTCGTTGACCGCGAACAGGGCGCCGTGACGCGCGGCGGCCGCACCGAGAACAGCCAGGTACTCGAGTTCTTCGGAGGGCTCAAGCCGGCCGAACTGCTGCTCACCCACGGACCCCTTGTCGCGCAGCTGCACGATGTCGACTCCGCCGGCGAGGGCGGCGTCCACGAATTCGGCGAGATCGCCGCGCTCTCGGCGCGCGTCGGTGCAGAGATAGAGGTGGGCAGACCCAAGCCGGGCCGAACGCGGGTGCATAGTCGAAGACGCTAGCGTTGTAGGTGTAAGTAACGCGGGAGCCCCGGGATGAGCGGGCTGAGAGTGGGCCAACGAATCCAGCCCTGACCGTCCGACCTGATCCGGGTCATGCCGGCGAAGGGAGTGACTCCGATTGTGATGTCGTCTCAATCAGGCTCTGTCGCCGTCATCGGCGGCGGGGTCATCGGGCTTTCCGTGGCACGTGAAGCCGCCCGCCTCGGCTGGCGGGTCACTGTTCACGACGACGGCCGAAAGGGTCCGTCCTGGGTGGCGGGCGGCATGCTTGCGCCCTACAGCGAGGCCTGGCCGGGTGAGGATGACCTGCTGGATCTGGGTATCGAATCCCTCGGGATCTGGCGCGACGGCTTCATCGACGAGGACGTGGCAGGTGCCGTGATCACCGCACGGGGGTCACTCACCGTGGCCGTCGACACGGCCGATGTCGGCGAGCTGAGGACCATGGCGGACTGGCTGGCCGGGCGCGGTCACACCGTTGCCTCGACCACCAACGCCCGCGATATCGAGCCGCTGCTGGCGCAGAACATCCGTCGCGGATTCACCGCGCCCGAAGAACTCGCCGTCGACAATCGAGCGGTGTTGCACGTGTTGGCCGCCGAATGCGAGGCGCTGGGCGTGCATATGGGCACCGCGGTTGCCGCCGTCCAGGAGGCGTCCGCCGATCAGATCGTGATCGCGAACGGGGTGCAGGCGGCAACTCTCGCGAATCTGCCGATTCGTCCGGTGAAGGGCGAGGTGCTGCGGTTGCGACGGCGCCCCGGCGCGATGCCCCCGCCCACGAACGTGATCCGGGCGCGGGTACACGGACGTCACGTCTATCTGGTGCCCCGGCACGACGGTGTCGTCGTCGGCGCCACACAGTACGAGCATGGCCATGACACCGCGCCTGCCGTGGCAGGCGTGCGGGACCTGCTCGACGACGCGTGCGCGGTGCTGCCCTGTCTGGGGGAGTACGAATTCGCCGAATGCGCGGCGGGTCTGCGCCCGATGACCGATGACAATCTGCCCATGGTGGGCAGGATCGACGATCGGACTCTCGTGGCCGCCGGTCATGGCCGCTCGGGGTTTCTCCTCGCGCCGTGGACGGCGAAGACGATCGGGGTGGTGCTTGGCGGAGGCGAGTCGCCGAATGCCGTCGATCCCCGCCGGTTTGAGAAGGCACACAGTCAGGAGGCCCGATGAACATTCAGGTAAATGGTGACGCACGCGAGGTCGCCGAGGGTGCCAACATCTGGCAGCTGCTCGACCAACTGGGCTTTCCCGAGTGCGGTATCGCGGTGGCTATCAACCACACTGTCGTGCCCAAATCCGATTGGGACACCACCGTTTCCGACGGTGCCCTGGTCGAAGTCGTCACCGCGGTGCAAGGGGGGTAGGCGCAGTGGTCAGTGCAGATGAACCGCTGTGTATCGCGGGCCGCTCATTCGGTTCGCGGCTCATCATGGGGACCGGGGGCGCCGCGAATCTCTCGATTCTGGAACGGGCACTGCTCGCCTCCGGTACCGAGCTGACCACCGTCGCGATCCGGCGGGTGGATGCCGCCGGGGGCACCGGAGTGCTGGATCTGCTCAAGCGACTCGACATCATGCCGTTGCCCAACACCGCGGGATGTCGCGGCTCCGCCGAGGCCGTGCTGACCGCGCAACTGGCCCGCGAGGCGCTGGAGACCAACTGGATCAAGTTGGAGGTGATCGCCGACGAACGCACGCTTCTTCCCGACGCGGTGGAGTTGGTGCGTGCGGCCGAGCAACTCGTCGACGACGGGTTCGTGGTACTGCCCTATACAACCGACGATCCGGTGCTGGCTCGCAGATTGGAAGACGTGGGATGTGTCGCGGTGATGCCACTCGGAGCCCCCATCGGCACCGGGTTGGGCATCACCAACACACATAACATCGAGATGATTGTGGCGGCCGCCGGAGTGCCGGTGATCCTGGACGCGGGAATCGGCACCGCCAGCGATGCCGCGCTCGCGATGGAGCTCGGCTGCGATGCCGTGCTGCTTGCGACGGCCGTGACCCGCGCCGCCGATCCCGAACGTATGGCCGCGGCGATGGCAGCAGCCGTAACCGCCGGGCACCTCGCTCGTCACGCCGGCCGCATACCCCGTCGATTTTGGGCGCAGGCCTCCAGCCCGGCACCGGACGGACCCGCAGTGCAATAGCTGGCATAGTGGGCCGCATGATCGAACTGCGGTCGCTGACCAAGGTCTATGGGCAGACCCCGGCGGTCGATGACCTCTCGGTAACCATCGAGCCGGGCGTCGTGACCGGGTTCCTGGGCCCCAATGGGGCAGGTAAGTCGACGACGTTGCGCATGATCGTCGGGCTGGCTCGTCCGACGTCCGGGACCGCGACGATTGGCGGCAAGCAATATCACGAGATCGACCATCCACTGCGCGAGGTCGGGGCGCTGCTGGACCCCAAGCAGTTTCACCCCAATCGGACGGCGCGTAATCACCTGAGGTGGATCGCCGCCGCCAATGACATCCCCTCCCGGCGGGTGGACGAAGTGCTGGAGATGGTCGGGCTGACCGACGTGGCCAGTCGTCATGCCGGCACCTTCTCCCTGGGTATGTCGCAGCGGCTGGGCATCGCGGTCGCGCTGCTCGGCGATCCCCAGGTACTGCTGTTCGATGAACCGGTCAACGGCCTGGACCCCGAAGGCATCCACTGGATTCGGACCCTGATGCAGAGTCTGGCCGCACAGAGCCGCACGGTGCTGGTCTCCAGCCACCTGCTCTCCGAAATGGCCAACACGGCAGACCAATTGGTGGTCATCGGCCGCGGCCGGCTTATCGCGGCGACATCCATGCATGAGTTCGTCAGTCGGGCCGGTGCCGATGTGGTGCGGGTGCGCAGCCCTCAACTCGAGACCTTGCGTACCGCGGCGGAAGAAAGTGGCTTCTCGGTGCACGTTTCGGAACACGGTGGAGAGGCAAGCGTGCTGGAAATCAGCGGTGCTCTTATCGAACAGGTCGGCGAGCTTGCCGCACGTCGTGGCGTCACGTTGTACGAACTTTCCCCGCAACGGGTTTCGTTGGAGGACGCGTACCTGTCGCTGACCGATGATGCCGTGCAGTACCGCAGTCAGGTATCCGCCGACGCGGAGGGTGCTCACTGATGGGCGTTATCGCGGCCGAGCGGATCAAGGTATCCACCTCGCGTTCTGCGGTGTGGTGCAGCCTGCTTGCCCTGGCCTTGGGTTTGGGATTAGCGGGCCTGCAGGGCGGATCGGCTTCTGTCTACGCGCCCATCACCCCCGGTGACGCCGCGGGCGGTGCGACCGTCGTGGGGGTGCCGCTGCTGATGGTGCTCGCCGCGATGACGGTGACCAATGAGAATCGAACCGCGATGGTGCGAACCACCTTTCAGGCCTCGCCCAACAGGTTGTCGGTAATCGGCGCCAAGGCCCTGGTCGCGGGGGTCTGGGTGGCAGTGGTCACCGCGGTCACCACGCTGACCTCGATCGTGTTGGTGCGCGCCATGGCCGGATCGGTGGCGGGTGCGAACTTGGCGCTCGACAGTGCCGGTGTGTGGAACACGATTGGCTCGGTGAGCGTGTACGCGTTCTTGTGTGCCGTACTCGCGGTGGCGGTGGGTGTGTTGCTGAAGCACACCGCGGGCGCTGTTGCAGTGCTGCTGTTGTGGCCGACAGTGCTCGAGTTGATGCTGGGCTGGCTCACTGATGCCGGAAAGGCGTTGCAGCCCTTCCTTCCTTTCGCCAACGGAATCAGGTTTACCGGTGTGCCCTGGTACACCTCCGACGGTGTGCGCTTCGTTTGGGGCACCACCGGCTCTCTCATCTACTTTGCTACCGTGGTTGTCATCACGCTCGCTGCGGCCTTGGTCGTCGTGCAGCGACGCGACGTCTAAGTCGGACAAGGGAGAACCATGGGGACCAAGCGGGTTGTGTGTGCGGTTGCGGTGTCCGCGGTATGCGCGCTGGCGACGGTGACGGCGTGCGATCGGGATGGCGGCGACGCACCCCGCTCGGTGCCGCAGGCAGGCTCCGCGGAGGCGGTCGGCTTCGCGCACTCGCTGCACGAGAAGGTGACCATCGACAACGTCGTGAAGCACCTCTCGGAGCTTCAGGAGATCGCCGACAAGAACAACAACACCCGGGCCGTGGGCACTCCCGGCTTCGATCAGAGTGTCGACTACGTGGTGAAAACGCTGAAGGACAAGGGATTCGACGTACAGACGCCCGAGTTCGACTTCAAGTACTTCCAGGCCAAATCGTTGGATCTGACCGTCGGCCCCAAGAAGATCGACGCCGCAGTGCTGTCGTACTCGCCGGGCGGCCAGGTTCAGGGACGGCTGGTCGCGGCCCGTGCGGAAGAATCGCCGGGTTGCACCGCCGAGGATTACGACGGTCTGGATGTCAAGGGCGCCGTGGTCCTGGTCGACCGTGGAGCGTGCCCGTTCGCCGAGAAGGAGAGGGCGGCCGCCGAGCGCGGCGCGGTCGGCCTGATCGTCGCGGACAATGTCGATGAGAGCAAGGCGGGTGGCACCCTCGGTGAGGATGCCACCCCGAAGATTCCGGTGGTCGGCGTCACCAAGTCGGCCGGAGCAGATCTGCGCGCACATCCCGACCAGGTTGTCCTCAAGGTCGATGCGGAGACCAAGGACATCAAGGCACGCAATGTGATCGCCCAGACCAAGACGGGTGCCACGACGGATGTCGTGATGGCCGGTGCGCACCTCGACAGCGTTCCGGAAGGGCCGGGCATCAACGACAACGGCACCGGTACCGCGGCGGTTCTGGAGACCGCGCTGCAGTTGGGTCCCAACCCGGACGTGAAAAACGCGGTGAGGTTTGCGTTCTGGGGTGCGGAGGAGGAAGGGCTCATCGGCTCCACCGACTACGTCAAATCCCTTGACGTGGACGCGCTGAAAAACATTGCCCTGTATCTGAATTACGACATGCTCGGTTCACCGAACGCCGCGTACCTCACCTATGACGGCGACCTGTCCGAAGAAGCCGATCCGAATGAGATTCCGGTGCGTATCCCGGAGGGTTCGGCCGGTATCGAGCGGACCGAGGTCGCCTACCTTGCCGATCAGGGCAAGAAAGCCCACGACACCGAATACGACGGCCGATCGGACTACGACGCATTCAGCAGGGCGGGCATCCCGACCGGCGGCATCTTCTCCGGGGCCGAGGAGAAGATGACCGACGATGAGGCTCGGGACTGGGGCGGCAAGGCGGGCCAGCCCTTCGATCCGAACTACCACCAGGCGGGCGACAACCTGGCCAACGTGAACAAGGACGCGCTCAAGATCAACGCGGGCGGAGTCGCGTACACCATCGGCCTGTACTCGCAGAGCATCGACGGACGCAATGGTGTGCCCATTCGCGAGGACCGTACCCGGCACAAGCTGAAGGACTAACGGCGGTAACAGGTTCGTTGCAACGTCCCGAAAGGCCTTGGGAACCAACGTTGGTGCGGTAGCGTGTGCGATTGCTCGATTCGCACAACTCCACCGGGGTTCCAAGAGGTTTCATTGAGGTTTTTTTGATGGCGTTGTTTCGGGGACTAGCGCGTGGTTGCTCCCTGCTTGCGATTGCGGCGGTGGCGAGCTGCTGCGCTAACCCGACTCCACCGGGCGCCGGTGCACCGGCGGCACCGAATCCGAATCTCGCAGCCGACCTTGCGCGTTCGGTGACGGTGGACGCGATGATGGTGCACCTGCAACAGCTGCAGCAGGCGGCCGACGCCCACGGCGGGAACCGTGCCGAGGGCACGCCCGGCTACGACGTCAGCGCCGACTACGTGACAAAGGCGTTGAAAGATCGTGGTTTCGAGGTTCAGGCCCCGGAGCTGTCCAGGCTGAAGGTACTCACCGAGGGCAAGCCGCTCGTCGAGATAGGCGGTCGCCCCTACGCGGTGGATCAGGCTTCCTACTTCGCCCAGACCCCCAAGGGCGGGCTCAAGGCCAACATCATCCGGCCCTCGGGCAGGGCCGGTGGCTGTGCCGGGGCCGATTACGGCACTCTCAAGCTCGACGGTCAGATCGCGGTGGTCGACGGCGCCGGGTGTTCGGTGGTCGACAAGCACAATGTCGCCAAGGAAAAAGGTGCGGCGGCGGTGCTGGTGGTGATGCAGGCCGGTGCCGGTGAGGGCCTCTTCACGCCCAATTACTATGAGCAGCTGTCCATTCCGGTCGGGATAGTCGATTCGGGAGTCGATACCCTGCTGCGTCGCAATTCGTCACCGATAACGCTGGTGCTGGACATGAACATCGCGAAGGTGCGCTCGCGCAGCATCATCGCTCAGACCGCAACGGGTGACCCGGCGAATGTGGTGCTCGCCGGAGCGCACTTGGACAGCGTGGCCAAGGGCCCGGGCATCAACGACAACGGAACCGGTGTGGCCGCGGTCTTGGAGAGCGCACTGCAGCTGGGCCCCAAGCCGGTGATCAACAACGCCGTCAGGTTCGCTTTCTGGGCCGCCGAGGAGGACGGACTGGCCGGGTCGATCGAGTACGCCAAGGGCCGCAACGCCGACGAGCTCAACGACATCGCGCTGTACCTGAACTTCGACATGCTCGGTTCGCCCAATGCCGGGTACTTCGTGCTCGACGGTGACCAGTCGGCCGCCAAACCGGATCCGAACCGGCCGCCGTTGGACATACCGGAGGGGTCAGCGGGGATCGAACGAACCTTCGCTGGATACCTCAACCTGGCAGGCAAGAGACCGGCGGCCGAGGAGTTCAACGGCAGATCCGACTACGGGCCGTTCCTGGCTGCCCACATCCCGGTGGGCGGAATCAGCTCGGGTGCGCTGGACAGAATGAGCGGCCCGGAAGCCAAGATGTGGCAGGGGCGCGCGGGTCAACCATTTGACCCCAACTACCACGGCCCCAAGGACAATCTCGCGAATGTCGGCAAGGAGGCGCTGGGGATCAACGGTTCGGCGGTGGCCTTTGCCGTCGGCACGTACGCGTTGTCGACCACCGGGCCCAACGGCGTACCGGAGCGCAAAGTTCGGCGACACTCTCCGCAGGATCGCTGAGGCGGCTAGCATCCCAGCGCATGCGAAGAATTCTCGTGCTGCTGGTAGCTCTGGCATCCAGTGCCATGATCGGGCTGCCGTCATCCCCGGTCGTTCATGCCGATCCCGGGGTGAAAATGACCTACCGCGTGACCGCGCAGGACCCGGGGAGCAATCGTCAGGTGGTCATCTCCTACCACACAGGTAAGGGAGAGAAGGCGGAGAAGTACACCTGGCTCGATCCCTTCGTGCCCTGGACGCACGACATATCGATGACGGCTCGCGAAGCGCAGGTGAGCATATTCAGCGACCAGGGCGGCAATTACCTCGGTGAGATCCTGCGTGACGGCAATGTGATCGCATCGAACTCGGTGTACCTGGACCCGGGCTGGGTGGCGGAACAGAGCGCGCCCTATGGGACGCCGACGGTGCTGGCGCGCGCCAACGTGTCCTAGGCCCCGGTTATCGCCAGGCGAAGACCGGCTGCTCCAGCTGATCGACGCGGTCACCGCGGCCTTCCAGACAGAGCCATCTCACCTGTAACAAGACGGCCCCGGTGGGGGCGTGGATGAGGTCGTTGCCCAGTGGGATCTGCACCACCGGGCGTGGGCTCTCCGGAATGTTGATGTAGCGCGGTGAATCCTCGCGCTGGAGTTGGTGTAATCCCACGCGGTAGGCCGCCACCACTTCGTCGGGTGAGGGCCGCATCTCCAGGCGGCCGCCGCCCCACACCACCACCGGGGTAATCACGTATCCCGATCGTGTCGGGTAGTCGTCGAGCAGCCCGAGCACCGTCGAATCGGGCAGCGCGACCCCCAGCTCCTCGTCCAGCTCACGCAGCGCGGCCTGTACCGCGTTCTCACCCGGATCCAATCGTCCACCGGGCAGTGCCCATTGCGCGGCATGCGAGTTGAGTCGCGAAGCTCTGCGGCATAACAGGAATGCCGCCCCACCAGAGACATCGACCATTCTGCCGTCCAGTCCCTGCTCGGGGATCTGGCGCCCGCCAATCCACTCGTCCAACGGTGCCGGGTCGATGCGGTCTTCACCCAGATCAGAGTCGACCAGCACTACGGCCACCGCAGCGCGGCGTTTCTCCGGATCATCGACGGTCCGGCGGTCATGGCCCGTCAGGTATTGGCGAATCCGGTCCCGCAGTTCCTCGTCGTACGCGATCACCGTTCGACCATATCTGCCGTCGTAGACGGTGGTCCTTTCGAATCGACTTGGCTCTATCCCTGGGCATACGGCGCCGGGATTGTTGAGATTCGGGGGTGAGTGACAACGAAACACGACGTATCTATCGTGATGCCGCGATCACCGTCGAAAAACTCGGTGAGCACATCGGCGCCCGGGTCGACGGTGTGCAGCTCGGCGCCGATGTCCCGGCCGAACGCGCCGAGGCGATCCGTGTCGCGCTGGCCGTCAACAAGGTTTTGGTGTTCACCGGACAACACCACCTGGACGATGCCGGGCAGTACGCATTCGCGAGTCTGCTCGGGGAGCCGACGCTGCCGCATCCCACGGTGACCTCTCACGGCAGTGAGCTGCTCAACCTCGAAGGGGCCGCCAACGGCTGGCACACCGACGTCACCTTCGTCGACCGTATCCCGAAGGCATCGGTCCTGCGCCCGGTGACCTTGCCGTCCTATGGGGGCGCCACCACGTGGGCGTCGACGGTCGCGGCCTACGAACAGCTGCCCGCACCGTTGCGTGCGCTCGCCGACGAGCTGTGGGCCACCCACACCAACCTGTACGACTACGTGGGCGCGGGCGCATCGGGCGGGGTGAGCGCCGAACGGCGCGCCGCGTATTACAGCGAGTTCACCAGCTCTCTGTATGAAACGTTGCATCCGGTGGTGCGGGTGCATCCGGAGACCGGTGAGCGCAGCCTGCTGCTCGGACAGTTCGTCAAGAGTTTCCCGGAGTTCCACGGCGCCGAGTTCGCGGCGCTGTTCCAGCTGCTGCAGTCGCGTATCACCAAGCTGGAGAACACCTTCCGGTGGAACTGGCGGCTCGGTGACGTAGCCATCTGGGACAACCGGGCCACCCAGCATTACGGAATCGCCGACTTCGGCGACCAGCAGCGGGAGTTGCATCGCGTCACGTTGGCCGGCGATGTGCCGGTGGACATCCACGGTCGGCGAAGTCAGATCCTCACCGGCGATGCCAGTCACTATTCGGGGATCGAGAGTCCACGGCGGTTGGAGCTGTTCGCCGCCTGATCTGTCAGCGCGACTGCGGCGACGGCGGGCCCGGATTCGCGCCGGCCTTGTCGCGGCGCCGGGCCGCCATCCCGGATAGTGCCTCGAACACCACGCGGTGCGCGGCGTTCACGGTGAGTTCGGCATGGTCATACGCGGGGGACACCTCCACCACGTCCACCGCGGCGACATCGTGCTCGTAACAGAGCTGTCGCACCATGCGTAGCAGGTCGGCACTGGTGAGACCGCCCGGGTCGGGGGTCCCGGTACCGGGAGCGTGCGCCGGGTACCGGGACGTCGATATCCACCGACAGGTACAGCTTCTCGGCCTTGTTCAGTGCTTCGCCGACGGCGTCGACCATCACTTCCTTGAAACCGCGATCCCAGATCTCCTGCATGGTGTGCCAGGTCATGCCCTGGTCTTGCATCCATTCGAAGGTGTCCTGCGGTGGCCAGTAGCCGCGCAGTCCTACCTGGACGAAATGGGTGCCCGGCACCGCGCCGGACTCGATGAGGCGACGCATGGGGGTGCCGTGGCTCGCGAGGTTGCCCTCGATTTCGTCGGCGGTGTCGGCGTGCGCGTCGAAGTGCACGATGCCGACGTTTCCGTAGCCGTGCACGTCGGCGACAGCGGTGGCCGACGGCCAGGTGATCGAATGGTCCCCGCCCAGCACCACCGGCACGATGCCGCGTGAGGCGATGGCATGCACGCGTTCTCGGATGTTGGCGTGGGATACCTCGGTCTGCCCGTGCGGACAGTACGCATCACCGAAGTCGACAACCTCGAGCCAGTCGAAGATCTCCAGACCCAGGTCCAGGTGGTAGGTGCCGGGCTCGTAGGCGGTCGAGCGGATGGCGCGGGGTCCGAACCGCGCGCCCGGACGGTTGGTGGTCCCGATGTCGAATGGGGCGCCGACGATCGCGACATCGGGCCGCCACTTCTCCAGCTGCTCGACATCGGTGAGGAATGGCCGTTGCCCGAATGACACCATGCCCGAATAGGGGATATCGAGCTGTTCCCGCATTCCTGGGGACAGCTCGCGCTGCGATGAGTCGCCTGCGCGAAGAGCATCAGGCTCCGGTCCATGCTCGGGGGAATGGCCCATTGCTCGATGCTAAATCTATGGCAGCGCTATGTATTTCGTTTCGAGGTATTCCTCGATACCCTCGCTGCCGGCTTCGCGGCCGATGCCCGATTCCTTGATCCCACCGAACGGCGCTGCCACGTCGGAGATCACACCACGGTTGACGCCGATCATCCCTGACTCGACGGACTCCGAAACACGCAGCGCGCGATCTAGATTGGTGGTGTACACGTATGCGGCGAGTCCGTATTCGGTGTCGTTGGCGGCGGCGACTCCCGCGTCTTCGCCGTCGAACCCGGTGATCGCGGCCACCGGGCCGAACACCTCTTCGCGGAGAATTCTTGCGTTCGACGGCACATCGGTGAGCACGGTCGGCGGATAGAAGTAACCCTCTCCGTCGGCGATCGCGCCACCGGTGGTGATGACGGCTCCCTTGCCGACGGCGTCTTGCACCAACTCATCGACCGAGGCGCGCTGCTTGGCGGTGATCAGCGGGCCCACCTGTACGCCGCTTTGGTCGCCGGGGCCGATGGTGAGGGCACCCATGCGGGCGGTGAGCTTCTCGGCGAATTCGGCGCGCACCGCGTTGTCCACATGAAAGCGGTTGGCCGCGGTGCATGCCTCGCCGATGTTGCGCATCTTGGCCGCCATCGCGCCGTCGACTGCGGCGTCCACGTCGGCATCGTCGAACACCACGAACGGGGCATTGCCGCCCAGCTCCATCGACGAACGCAAAACCCTTGTGGCGCACTGTGACAGCAGTACTTTCCCGACGGCGGTAGAGCCGGTGAAGGTCAACTTGCGCAGTCGGGAGTCCTCGATCAGTGGGCCGGTCAGGCCTGAGGCGCTGGTGGTGGGAAGGATCGACAGCACGCCAGCAGGCAGCCCGGCATCGGCGAACACCTGGCCCAGCAGCAGCATGGTCAGCGGCGTCTCGGCGGCGGGCTTGACGATCATGGTGCATCCGGCGGCGAACGCGGGGCCTATCTTGCGGGTGCCCATGGCCAGCGGGAAGTTCCAGGGGGTGATCGCCAGCGCCGGGCCGATGGGCTGCTTGGCCACCAGGATCCGGCCGGTGCCTGTCGGCGACGAGGTGTACCGGCCGTTGATGCGCACCGCCTCCTCGGAGAACCAGCGCAGGAACTCTCCGCCGTAGGCAACCTCGCCCTGGCTCTCTGCCAGCGGCTTACCCATTTCCAGGGTCATGGCCAGTGCGAAATCATCGCGCCGCTCCATGACCAATTCCCAGGCCCGCCGCAGAATTTCAGCCCGTTCACGGGGCGCGGTCGCCGCCCAGGAGCGTTGCGCAGCCACAGCCCCATCGAGCGCGGTGGCACCGTCGGCCGTCGAGGCGTCGGCCACGGTGGTCAGCACCGCGCCATTGGCAGGGTTGTGCACGGGGAACCGGGCGCCCGAGGACGATGGCACCTGCTTCCCGCCGATCCACAGATCGGTGGGGATGGCATCGATCAGGGCTGAGTGATCAGTCACTAGCGGCTCGCCTTCTCGCGGATGATGTCGGCGAGGACCGTGATGCCCTCGTCCAGTAGATCGTCCCCGATGACCAACGGGGGCAGCAAGCGGATGACGTTTCCGAAGGTTCCGCAGGTCAGGATCAGAACACCCCGGGAGAGCGCCTCGGCGGCAATGGCTTTGGTGAGGGTCGCATCAGGTTCTCCGGGGTTGCCGGTGCCGGGTTTGACGATTTCGATGGCCAACATGGCGCCGCGGCCGCGTACTTCGCCGATGACGTCGACCTCCTCGGCAAGCGCGCTCAGCCGCGACACCACCGAGGTTTCGATGGCCCGGGCCCGGGCCGGTAGGTCGAGCTCACGCATGACGCCCAGTGCGGCGATGGCTGCCGCGCAGGTCACCGGGTTGCCGCCGTAGGTTCCGCCCAGGCCACCGGTGTACACCGCGTCCATGAGGTCGGCACGCCCGGTGACGGCAGACAACGGCATGCCTCCGGCGATGCCCTTGGCCATGGTGACGATGTCGGGAACGATGCCGTCGTGCTCGGAGGCGAACCAGGCGCCGGTGCGCGCGAATCCGGTCTGCACCTCGTCGGCGATGAAGACGACACCGTTGTCCCGCGCCCACGCGGTCAACGTGGACAGGAATCCGGGCGCGGGCACGATGAATCCGCCCTCACCCTGGACGGGCTCGATGATGATCGCGGCCAGTGACTGCGCACCGATCTGGGTTTCGATGCGGGAGATCGCCCGCCGTGCCGCTTCTTCGCCGGACAGACCCGGCTCGTCACGCAGCGGGTAGGAGGCCGGCATCCGGTAGACCTCGGGCGCGAAGGGCCCGAACTGCGACTTGTAGGGCATCGACTTGGCGGTCAGTGCCATCGTCAGGTTGGTGCGGCCGTGATAGGCGTTGTCGAAGGCGACGACCGCCGGGCGGCCGGTGGCCAGCCGCGCCACCTTGATCGCGTTCTCCACGGCTTCGGCGCCGGAGTTGAACAGCGCGGTGCGCTTCTCGTGATCGCCAGGAGTCAGGGCGTTGAGGAGCTCGGCGACCTGCACGTATCCCTCGTAGGGCGTCACCATGAAACAGGTGTGGGTGAAATGAGCGGCCTGGTCGGCGATGGCAGCGGCGACGGCGGGGTGGGAGGCGCCGACGGTGGTGACCGCGATACCCGCCCCGAGGTCGATGAAGGAGTTGCCGTCGGCGTCGACGATCACGCCACCGTCGGCATCGACGGCGTAGACCGGCGCGGTCGAGCCGACCCCGGCGGACACCGCCGCGCGACGGCGCTCGGCCAGGGCACTCGAACGCGGCCCGGGCAGGGGCGTCACGATGTTGCGCTTCTGTGCGAGGCGGTAGGCGATGTCGGTCATGGCACTTCCTGTCGTCGATTCGGCGATCTCAGTGTGTCGCCGTGGAGTGCATCTGGGAATGGACGGTTTGTCCACCGCTGGTTCTTGGATGCGCCGTTCTGGCGTGAACGGCCCCCTGCGTCGACGGCATGGCTATTCGACGAGCGGAGCGGTGTCGTGAGTGAGGGTGCGTCCCAGGAAGAAGTCCGGGCTCTTGACGCGCATGATCAGCATGAGCACCGCCCCGAACGCCAGGATGCCGAAGCCCAGATAGAACACCAGGCCGATGCCGCCGATCGAGGCGCCGCTGCCAGTCTTCTCCGGATCCATGCTCTCGCGCACGGAGATGACGAATACTGCTGCCAGCATGAGCCCGCCCAAGAGCGGAAAGAGGAACTTGTACACCACGTTGTGGGCATTCTGGAAAAGCTCCGTGCGGAAGTACCACACACAGGCGAAGGCGGTAATGCCGTAGTACCAGCAGATCATGATGCCAAGGGCCGCAATGGTATCCAGTAGAGTGCGGTCCGATAGCAGGCTCACGACGGTGTAGAACACGGCCGTCACCGCGCCGGCCACGATGGTGCTGAAGGTGGGTGTCAGGAACCGGGGGCTGACATCGGCGAACTTTTTCGGAAAGGCGCCGTAGGTACCCATGGCGAGCATGGTGCGGGCGGCGGGCAGTGAGGTGGTCTGCAGGCTCGCCACCGCAGAGGCGAATATCGCGAGCAGCAACAGCGGGCCGAACCAGCTCCCCAGCACCGGGTTGGCAAGGGCACCAAAGACATTGTCCTTGTTCTCCTCATTCGCAAGGCCCAGATCGGTGTCGCCCACGCCCGCGAACATCATCACCGCGACAGCCACCAGGAGGTAGGTGAGCAGGATCGACAGCACGCACAACAGTCCGGCGCGGCCGGGCACCTTTGTCGGATCCTTACATTCTTCGCCGAGCGTCAGGCAGGTGTCCCAACCCCAGAACGCGAAGATCGATCCAATGAGCCCAATAACAAAGGCGCTCAAGGTTAGTCCGGTCAGTGGATTGAACCATTCCAGGTCGAAATCGAGATGTCCGGCCATACTGGGCGACTTCGCGATGGCGACGACGGCGAAGATCACCAGCACGATCATCTGGAACCCGACGAGAACATATTGCACCTTCTCGCTGGTGGTGATCCCGCGGCTGGAGATGTAGGTGGCGATCGCCAGCAGCGCCACGGTCGAGATGATGTTGACGGCCTTGTTGTTGGCGAGTTCGCCGATTGCCTGATTGTGGGAGACGGCACCGAGGAACTGATACCCGTACTGCACACCGATAGATGCCAGGTTGGACAACACGATGATGGTGGCGATCACCATGCCCCAGCCACACATCCAGCCGATGTAAGGGCCAAATGCCTTGGTGGACCAGGTGAACGAGGCGCCGCAGTCGGGTGCGCGCGAATTCAGTTCCCGATAGGCGTATGCGGTCAGGAACATCGGGATGAAGCCGGCGATGAGGATCGCCGGCATCTTCAGGCCGACAGCGGCGACGATCAGGCCGATGCTGGCCGTAAGCGTGTATCCGGGTGCGACTGTGGAAATGCCGAGGACGGCACCGGTGAAGGTTCCGATGCGCCCGGCGGCAAGCCCTTTGGAGATGAGGCCCTCGGTCTGCTCGGCCTGTTCCAGCTCGGTGCGGGCAACACTTTCAGTCACGGTTGGCCTCTTCCTTGGGGATAACGACCATGGGCACCTGCAGCACCCGAAGCATCTTCGCGGCCGTCGATCCAAGGAAGAGTCGCCGTGGCTGCGCAAGACGGCTGGAACCCACCATGATGATGTCGCCTTCATGCCAGTCGAGCTTGTTCACGGCGGCCTCGATGGTCGGTCCTTCGGCGACGATCGAGGTAACCGGGAAATCCAGGGGGAGAATCAGTTTGGCGGTCTCGAGGGACTGTTGGGCATGGATGGCGGCACGTTCACGTGCCGACTGGTCATCGTCACCGCCGGGAATCGGGTCGAACGACACCAGGGATACCAGCCGCAGCGGTGCTTTCGCACGCTGGCAGGCCTGCAACGCGGTGTCCAGTAACACGTGCGCGCCGGATCGGGTTCCCATGGCGCAGGTGACTTCCCGAACGCGGAGGTTCTTCTGGTAGCGCGCGCCACGTGGCGATATCACCAAAGGTATGGGGGAGGAGTGCACGAGTTCGTTGACCACCGATCCCAGGGAGAGACTGCCGACCAGCCCGCCGCCAGAACCTCCGACCACGATGGCCTCGGCTCCCAGGGCTTCGCATTGGGCGATGAGACCCTCGGCGATCGACTCGTGAAAGCTGATATGTGTCTCGACGGTGAGATCGTCGGGAATGGTGGCCTCGGCGTGCTTGAGCCAGTGAGTGGCGTTCTCGGACAAGATGTCCTGACGCTCTTGCTGTGGAAGGGGTGCCAGGATGGGTCGGTCCAGCGGCAGCACCATGCACAGATCGAGATGTGCCCCCAGGGAGCGGGCGATCTGTGCGCCGACGGCGAGCGCGTCATCGCCGCCCGGAGTGGCCAGGTATGCAACGGCGATCCGTTTGGCACCTCTCGTGGCGGCATCGTTCACGGCTAGGCCTCCTCGTGTCCTGATGTGTGACAGCTCTTCGGCGGGGTGGGTGCGACATCGAGCGAGGGGTTGCGGTCGAAGAAGCCGACCGGCTTGAGCCAGAAGTTCACGGTGTCGACGGGCATGATCGGCCAGTCTTCGGGACGGGTGATGTGATGGATGCCGAATACGTACCACAGCACCACATCGGTGTTTTCGATGGAGCGGTTGCTCTCCGTCCAGGCGGGCAGACCGTGGTCATCCTTACTCTGGGTGACGAATTCTCCTGCGGGCCAGCGCTCGTCGGGTGAGTTTGGCGTCACCCAGAGGGTGTGCTCGATCGCACGGCAACGTGCCAGCACAGGGGAGGACGGATCGAACATCGCCGGGATGGCCGCCCCGGGCACCAACTTGTACGCAGGCGCGGTGCCGATGCCGTTGCGGGTGTTGTCGTTGACGACCTTCCAGGCGCGCTGAGTCTGCCAGCAGAAGTCCTGTTTGCCTTCCGATTCGGTGCGCAATGGGGTGTTGCGCTGTCGCAGGGACAGCCCGTACGGATTGGCGGGGCCGACGGGCTCGATCTCGGTTTCACTGGCGTACACGGTGTTTTCGGTGCCATCGATATCCAGGTCGAGTCTCGCGACAAGGAAGTGCTGGTGGTACGGCGCGTACGTCCGATTGTCGACGAGGGTTCCATGCGGATGAGCCGCGCCCTCGAGGAAGTTGCTCACCACCATGATTCCCGTTGCACGGACCTCACATTCGATGTTGCCGTCCTGATAGAACCGCCAGTACGTGAGGTATTCATAGTTGGCGACGGTGACATGGAAGGACACCGTGAGCCGACGCATGCGGCGCACCTCGGCGCCGTGATCGTGATCGACGTGCTTCCACAGGACGGCGTTGTCCTCTTCGTGAATACAGATCGCGTTCTTGATCGTGTAGGGCTCTCCCTTGCTGTTGTGCAGCACCGCATCGAGGTAACGAATCTCGCCGAGGCAATCACAGCCGAGTTCCAGCGAGGTGGTCATGAAGCCGATGCCCCACTCGCCGATATCGAAAGCTGTTCTTCGGTAGTGATCTTCGCAGTGATCCCGATACGGCACCATCATCTCGGCGAAGGACATACGGTTGGCGACCGACCGCACTTTTCCGTTGTCGTTGTAGGTCACCGCATGCAGTGTCATGCCCTCGCGGTAGTTGAAGCCGACTCGTAAGGACCAGTTCTGCCACTGGAGTCTGTTTCCCTTAATGGTGAAGGACGTGCCCTCGGGCTGAGTGATGTGCAGTGGTTGCAGCGACTCCCGGGTGCTCTGCCGGCGCAGCCTTTCCGGTATGTGTCGGGGCACGTATTCGCCCATCATCTCGGGCCGTGGTACGGAGAACGTGTCCTCGATCTCCAGCAGCTCCATGCTGTTCATATCGATGATGCAGTGGAATCCGTTGACGGGGCCCGCGTAAGGATTGGCTCCCGCACTGGAACGCACCCAGGTGTCCGACCACCCGAGGCGTCTGCCCTTGTACTTTTCGGGCATGACGGCATCGCCGTAGGTCCAGGTATCCATGAACACCAGGTCCATGTCGGTGATGCCGCGTTGTGCCAGAGCGGCGATGACCTCGGGGTGGCGGCGAAGAGCCGCGTCCGCCTCTTCCCACTCATCGACCGTGAAGTTCGGTTGTACCCCGGGAATGTGATTCCAGGACAGCACTTCACCGGAGGTCAGTGAGACGACCGCCTTGTAGGTGGCGTTGCGTGAGGTGTCCAGACATGTGGCAAGTGCTCGACGATCAGGCCGCGTGCCGTTGTTGTCGAAGGCGGCGATATCGGCCTTCGGGGGCTCGGCAAGCTCGATGGAGGTGTATCGCCAGCGGTTTCCGACCTCGTATGTCTGCGCCAGAATCTTTGCGACCGTGGTGAATTCCTCCGCCGTGAGGGGATCAAGGGGGTGGAAGGTGTCGGTTGCCATTGCTAGTGCGCGCTCATCACATGCTTGATCCGGGTATAGTCCTCCACGCTGTAGGCCGAGAGGTCCTTGCCGTAGCCGGAGTACTTGAACCCGCCATGAGGCATCTCGGCGACCAGTGGAATATGGCAATTGACCCACACACAACCGAAATCTAGCTCGCGCGTGAATTTCTCGGCGGTTTCGTGGTCCTTTGTCCACACGCTGGAGGCCAGTGCGTAACGCACTCCGTTGGCCAGACGGACGGCTTCGTCCGCGTCGTCAAACGATTGGACGGTCAAGATCGGCCCGAAGGTCTCTTCCTGGACGATTGAATCGTCCTGGCGCACACCGGTGACGATGGTGGGCTCGATGAAGAAGCCCTTATCGCCCCAACGTTTTCCGCCGGTCACGACCGTCGCGTGTGCGGGCAGGTTGTCGAGTTTCTTGGTGACGGCGGTGAAGTGGTTGATGTTGTTCATGGGCCCGTAGAAGCTGTCGGCGTCATCGGGCAGGCCCGGCCGCAATGTCTGTGCCGCGGAGTTGAGGGCGCTGACGAACTCGTCATGGATCGACTGGTGCACGATCACCCGGGTGGCGGCCGTACAGTCCTGGCCGGCGTTGAAGAAGGCGGCCTGTGCGATACCGGTGGCCGCCTTGTCGATATCGACGTCACCGAACACCACGACCGGGGCCTTGCCGCCGAGTTCGAGGTGGCTGCGCTTGAGCTGTTCGGCTGCCGAGGCTGCGACGGCGATACCCGCCCGCACCGACCCCGTGATCGACACCAGGCCGATGGCGGGATGACTCACCAATTCGGAGCCGGTGGTCGCGGTACCCAACACCACGTTGAAGACGCCGTCAGGCAAGATCCCCTTCGTCAGCCGGGCCAGCACCAGTGTGCTTTCCGGAGTGGTGTCGCTGGGCTTGAGGACGATGGTGTTCCCGGCCGCCAGTGCGGGGCCGATCTTCCAGATGGCCATCATGAACGGGTAGTTCCACGGGGTCACCTGCCCGACAACTCCGATGGGCTCGCGCCGAACATAGGAGGTGAACCCCTCCATGTACTCGCCGGCAGATTTGCCTTCGACAAGTCGCGCCGCTCCCGCGAAGAACCGGAGCTGATCGGCGCTCACGGTCACCTCTTCGGCAGCGATGACCGCCTTCGGCTGACCGGTGTTGCGGCATTGGGCCTCGACGATCTCGTCGATATTCGCCTCGATCGCGTCGGCGAGTTTAAGCAGTGCCTGCTGCCGGACGCTCGGTGTGGTCTTGCCCCAGGTGGCGAAGGCACGTTCGGCGGCGCTCACCGCCGCGTTCACGTCGTCGGCGTTGGAGACCGGGGCGCGGCCCACCACCGATTCGTCGACCGGGTTGATCAGGTCGATGGGCTCGGTAGATTTCAGGGATAGAGAATCGACGAACTGGCCGTCAATGTAGTTCTGCAGTATCGAGTCCGGCATATTGCACGTCCATCCGTCGAGGGAATCCGTCTAAGCACGTCAAGAAAGCACGCAGACAATCAGTGTGCGACAGGACACATCCCTGATCATCCGACAATTCGGGGAATCTTGGCGGTGTTTTTCACCATTCTGTACAGTCCCGTGAGGTGACTGTTCCGGTGCGTTGGGTGTTGGATCAGCCGGACCTGAAACTCACCTTGAAGGGCGGCGCCGCGGGTTTGGGGCGCGAGATCAATTTGGCGCTCACCACAGAACTCGCGGACCCCGCGCAATGGCTATCCGGTGGAGAGCTGGTGCTCACCACCGGGATCGGTGTGCCCACGAAGGCGCGGGAACGGCTGAACTATCTGCGGGCGCTGGATGAAAACGGCGTCGCCGCATTGGGATTCGGTACCGGTCTGACATTCGACGAGGTGCCGCGGGAGTTGGTGGCTGCGGCCGACGAGCTGGGTATGCCGTTGTTGGAGGTGCCCCTACGTACCCCCTTCGCCGCAGTGGTCAAGGCGGTGAGCACGCACATCGCCGAACTGGAGTACGACGGGGTGCTGCGCGTATCGCGGGCCCAGCCCCGGATCACCCGCGCAATCGTCAACGGAGGTGTGCAGGCGGTCACGGCGGAGCTCGGGCGGTCGCTGCGCGCCAATGTCGTGGTGCTGGACTCGGGCGGCACGGTGATCGCCAGTCATCCACGCAATCTGGATGTCGCGACGATCAATCTGGTCCGCGGTGCGTTGACCCTGGGTGCATCGGCTGTCGCGCAACAACTGGACCCGGAAGTTGCCGTTGCGCAACAGACGATCGGGGTGGGCGGCACGTCCTACGGAGTGCTGGCCGTTGTCAGTAAGGCACCCCTGACCTTCGTGGACCAGGTGCTGCTGGGGCACGCAAACTCCTTGTTGGCCTTGGATTTCGATAAGCCTTCGCGGCTGCAGGACGCACAGCGGCAGTTGAATGGGCAGGCCCTGGGGCTGCTGCTGGGCGATGAACGGAACCTGGACCCGGTATGGGCGCAACTGGCGCAGGCCGCCGACGGGCGCGGGCGGATCCGGGCGTTGGTGGTGGATGCCGAATCGCAGGCGGCGCTGCGGCGGGTGCAGTCTGCGGTCACCCGGGCCATGGAATCTGCGGGCTACCCGGTCTTTGCGCATGCCGTCGAGTGCCGGCTCATCGTCGTGATACCGGGATCGGAGACCGCCGAATTCGCTCGGAAATTGTTCACCGACGTCGATGGGCGCACCCGTAAGGGTCTGCGGGCCGGGTTGAGCGGAGCGCACGCGGTGGGGCGGCTGAGCGATGCGGTGCAGAATGCGAAGCTCGCCGCATCGGTGGCCGAGCGCGGTGGCACACCGTTGGAGTTCACCTCGCTCGCCGGTAGCGCGCTGTTGTCCTTCGGCGCGAGTCGTGAGGTGCTGATCGCCGTTGCCAATGCGACGTTGGCGCCGATCGTCGAGCACGACGCCGGCCACGGCACCGACCTGATGGTGTCCCTGCGGGCCTATCTGGAGGCGAACGGCCATTGGGAATCGGCCGCCGCCGCGGTCGGTGTGCACCGCCATACGCTGCGCAAACGTATCGAAACGGTACAGGCGCTGCTGGTCTGTGACCTCGACATCGCGCGGGTACGCGCGGAGCTGCTGCTGGCGATGCTGGTGGGAACACCGAACGCCGCGATCTGAATCAGGACCGCGAAATCGCAGTGCGCAGGCCTGCGGTAGTGCTACCTTATTTAGAACAGGTTCCAGTTTCGGGGTTATTTATGCAGGTGAAAAGATCGTGAGCGCCATGGTTGAAGTGTCACCGGTGCGGCCAGCCGCCATGCCGTCGACCCGGCGCCAACATGAGCAGTACAAGCGCATGCTCGACGCGGCCGAAGAACTCGCCATGACGCGCGAACTCGACCACGTCCAGATGCACGACGTCGCCAAGCACGCCAACGTCGCCATCGGCACGTTGTATCGCTACTTCCCGACGAAGCGTCATCTGTTCGTGTCGGCTCTCGTCCGGGAATCGGAACGACTTGTCGGCCGCATTCCCGTCTCTCCGGACGGGAAAGAAACGGCGGCCGACCGGGTGGGCGAAGCGCTGGTACGGGCACTGCGCGGCCTGACACGGCGCCGCATGCTGGCGATCGCGATGATTCGTTCCTCGAACTCGGCGTCGCTGGCAGAGGTGCCGGACCTTATGCAGGTCGAGAAGCGATTCCACGAGCTGATCTCCGAGGTGGCCGGCCTTTCCGATCCGTCCGAAGAGGATGAGACCGTGATCAGGCTGCTGGTGCACCAGTGGTTCGGCTGCATTCAGGTGTGCCTCAACGGCGGTCTCACCGTGGCGCAGGCCGAGGCCGACCTGCGTCGGGCGGCACAGCTGCTGACGTGCGGCTGGCGTACTGTCGGCGAGGGCTAGGTTCCGTCAGGTCGTTTCAGAACCGTCAGTGCGGCGTCGATGGCGAGGGCCGGAACGTCGATTGTCTTGGACCCCAAGTCATGACGCGCGCCGGCGATCTCCACGACCGTCGCTCCGCCAGGTATCAGAACCGACGCCGCTTTGAGTTCGGCGATGGTGCCGAACGCATCAGAGGTGCCATGGGTGAACACCGTCGGAACCTCGATGCCGGGCAGATGTTCGGTGCGAAGCCGATCGGGCTTACCGGGCGGATGCAGCGGGTAGGAGAACAAGGTGAGGACGTCGATGATCGGTCCCTTTTCCGATACGAGCATCGAAGTCTGACGTCCACCATACGAATGACCGCCGGCCAAGAGTGGGCCGTCCACCATGGAGCGAGCCTTGTCGATCACCTCGGCGATGCCTGCGCGGTCCTTGTCGGCCGACGAGGCCGAGGGCGGACCGCTAGGCCGGTTGCGCCGGAAGGGCATGTCGAAACGTAGTGCCAGCCAGCCGCGTTCAGCCCACGCCGTACACAACAGGCGCAGCATGGGGGAGTGGCAGCTGCCGCCGGCACCGTGAGTGAGTACCACGGCGCCATGGGGGTCTCCGGCGGGGTGATGCGCAATTCCGGCGATATCCGGAAGTTCCTCGGTGCTCACGCGTTGAGTCTAAAGAGGGCCGATACCGGGCCATGGCCTCGGCCGAGCGGGTATGCGGCTCGCAGGCACTCGGTGATCCAGCGTTTTCCGAATGCGACCGCCTCGACGATGGAAAATCCATGGGCCAGTGCGCAACTGATAGATGCGGCGAGGGTATCCCCTGCGCCGTGATCGTGGCCGGTGTCCACTCGCTCGACGGGGAAGTAGTGAAACTCGGTGCCGTCGAAGAGTAGGTCGGTGCTGGTATCACTGGATCGAAGGTGCCCGCCCTTCACCAGCGCCCACTGCGGGCCGAGGGCATGCAGTTTTCGCGCCGCTTCCCTTTGTGATTCCTCGTCTACAACGTCGACGTTCACCAGCAGGCGCACCTCGTCCAGATTGGGAGTGACGAGTGTGGCCAACGGAAACAATTGTGTGCGTAGGGCATCCAGTGCACTGGGGTGTAGCAGCGGGTCGCCGTGCATGGACGCGCACACCGGATCGACGACCAGGGGCACGTCAGGCGCCAGGTGCGACCATGTCTGCGCGATGGCCTCGATGATCGGGGCGGAGGCCAGCATCCCGGTCTTGGCCGCCTGGATGCCGATGTCGGTGATGACCGCGTCCATCTGCGCCGCCACCACCTGCGGTGGGATCTCGTGAAAGTCCCTGACACCCACCGAGTTCTGCACGGTCACCGCGGTGACAGCCACACACCCGTGCACGCCGAGCAGCGCCATGGTGCGCATATCGGCTTGGATACCCGCCCCGCCCCCGGAGTCGGACCCGGCGATGGTCATCGCACGCACCGGGGTAACACCCGGCTCCGGGAGGGGCAGGAAGGCGTTCATGCTCACGCGATCGGCAGATAGACCCGGTTGCCGTGTTCGGCGAACTCCACCGACTTCTCCTCCATGCCGCGTGCCAGCATCGCGTCGATGTCCTCCTGGGTCTCCAGACCGTTCTGGGCCGCGAACTCCCGGATGTCGGCGGTGATGCGCATCGAGCAGAACTTTGGGCCACACATGGAGCAGAAGTGCGCCGTCTTGGCAGGCTCGGCGGGCAGCGTCTCGTCGTGGAATTCGCGGGCGGTGTCCGGATCGAGTGACAGATTGAACTGGTCGTCCCAGCGGAACTCGAAGCGCGCCTTAGATAATGCGTTATCGCGCAGCTGTGCGCGGGGATGACCCTTGGCGAGGTCGGCGGCGTGGGCGGCGATCTTGTAGGCGATCACGCCGTCCTTGACGTCCTTGCGGTCGGGCAGCCCCAGGTGCTCCTTGGGGGTGACGTAGCACAGCATCGCGGTACCGGCCTGGGCGATGATCGCCGCGCCGATGGCCGAGGTGATGTGGTCGTACGCAGGCGCGATATCGGTGGCCAGCGGGCCCAGCGTGTAGAAGGGGGCCTCCTCGCAGAGTTCCTCCTCGAGCTTCACGTTCTCGACGATCTTGTGCATCGGAACGTGACCGGGGCCCTCGATCATCACCTGCACGCCATGGGATTTGGCGATCTTAGTCAGCTCGCCGAGGGTACGCAGCTCGGCGAACTGCGCCTCATCGTTGGCATCGGCGATGGACCCCGGACGCAGGCCGTCGCCGAGCGAGAAGGTCACGTCGTAGCGCGCCAGGATCTCGCACAGCTCCTCGAAATGCGTGTACAGGAACGATTCCCGATGATGTGCCAGGCACCAGGCGGCCATGATCGAGCCGCCGCGCGAGACGATGCCGGTGACGCGCTTGGCGGTCAGCGGGACGTAGCGCAGCAGCACCCCGGCATGGACGGTCATGTAGTCCACGCCCTGCTCGGCCTGCTCGATCACGGTGTCGCGGTACAGCTCCCAGGTGAGCGCGGCCGGGTCGCCGTTGGTCTTCTCCAGCGCCTGGTAGATCGGCACGGTGCCCACCGGGACGGGGGAGTTGCGCAGGATCCATTCGCGGGTCTGATGGATGTCCTTACCGGTGGACAGGTCCATGATGTTGTCGGCGCCCCAGCGGATGGCCCAGACCATCTTCTCGACTTCCTCGGCGATGGAGGAGGTGACGGCCGAGTTGCCGATGTTGGCGTTGATCTTCACGCCGAAGGCCTTGCCGATGATCATCGGCTCGCTCTCGGGGTGCTTGTGGTTGGCCGGAATCACCGCGCGCCCCATCGCGACCTCGCTACGCACCAGCTCGGCGGGGACACCCTCGCGGACGGCGATGAACTCCATCTCGGCGGTGATCTCATCGGCGCGGGCACGCTGTAGTTGCGTGCCGCGATCGGTCACGATCCCGGCACGCGGCGGCAGACCTTTCTGCAGATCGATGACGGCATTGGTGTCGGTGTACGGACCGGAGGTGTCATACAGATCCAGATGTTCACCGTTGGTCAGGTTGACGCGGCGCTGCGGCACGCGCAGGCCGCTAGAGAGTTCTTGGTAAATCTTCTCGCTGCCCTGGATGGGGCCCGTGGTGACGGTCTCGGGGGTACGTGATTGGTCAGGCATTTCTTCCTCCCTACGCCGGCATTACCCGGTCAGGTTCATACGGTCGACGGCCCTAGCCGTCCTCTCAGCGCACTGGTGTGCGCTCCCGTGTTTTTTTGTGTTGGGGCTGTTCGTTGACGAACACTGGCCACGCTACTCGGTAGGTCACCGATTTCTCCGCCGAGTGCGAGCCTCACGCGGATTTCCGGTCAGATTTGCGCGTGAGGCTCGCACTCGAACCGCATGTGGCATGTACCCGGAGCCCGATCTGACAGATGAGGGCCGAGGGTTTTGGGAATATAGTTTCCCTTGCTAAAGTTGTTCACGCTGGTATGTACAGACGGACGAGCTGGGATGCTCTGCCGGCCGCGTCGGGGAGAAGCGCGCGACAAGGGTGACGATGACTGACTTGATGACACGGACCGACGAGACGGCTGCGGATATCGAAACCGCCCGACGTCGGCTACGGGTGGATCGCGATCATCCGCACTACAAATGGGTGGCGCTGTCCAACACCACACTGGGTGTGCTGCTCGCGACCATCAACTCGTCGATTGTCCTGATCTCGCTTCCGGCCATTTTCCGCGGCATCGGTCTGAATCCGCTGGCTGCCGGCAACGTGAGCTATCTGCTCTGGATGCTCATGGGTTATCTGTTGGCCTCCGCCGTGCTCGTTGTGTTGTTCGGTCGCCTCGGCGACATGTATGGGCGGGTCCGGATATACAACATGGGCTTCGTCGTCTTCACCGTTGCGGCGGTGGTGCTCTCGTTCGATCCCTTCCACTACGGCGGAGGTGCGGTCTGGCTCATAGCCTGGCGCGTGGTGCAAGGGGTGGGTGGGGCCATGCTGATGGCCAACTCGTCGGCCATCCTCACCGATGCCTTCCCCTCCACGCAGCGCGGATTGGCGCTGGGCATCAACCAGGTGGCCGCGGTGGCCGGGTCCTTCCTGGGGCTTGTGATAGGAGGCGTGCTCTCCGAATGGGATTGGCGTGCCATCTTCTGGGTGGGTGTGCCGCTGGGCCTGCTGGGCACCGTGTGGTCCTACCGCTCACTCGTCGAGATCGACCAACCCACGCCGGGAAAGCTGGACTGGGCCGGAACCGTGACCGTCGCTCTGGGGCTGACTGTGCTGCTCACCGGTATCACGTATGGCATTCAGCCGTACGGCAATTCAAACACCGGATGGGGCAATCCGCTGGTCTACGGATCGTTGATCGCCGGTGTCGGGCTACTGGTGTTGTTCTGGGTGATCGAGTCTCGGGTGGCCGACCCGATGCTGGATATGCGCTTGTTCAAGAACCGGGCGTTCGGCCTGGGGAACCTGGCCAATCTACTGGCGTCGGTGGGCCGTGGTGGTCTGCAGTTCATGCTCATCATCTGGCTGCAGGGCATCTGGTTGCCGTTACGCGGATACAGCTATGAATCAACCCCATTGTGGGCGGGAATCTTCTTGTTGCCCATGACACTTGGCTTTCTATTGGCCGGTCCGGTAGCCGGTGTGCTCTCGGACCGCTATGGCGCCCGGCCGTTCGCCACGGGCGGGATGGTGCTGTCGGCGGTGACGTTCCTGGCGCTCATCGCCATTCCGGTGAACTTCAATTACTGGGCCTTCGCGGCGCTCATCTTCCTCAACGGGTTGGGTTCGGCCATCTTCACCGCGCCCAACACCGCGGCCATCATGTCGAGCGTGCCCGCCCATCAACGCGGCGCTGCCTCGGGTGTGCGTGGCACCTTCTTCAATGCGGGCAACTCCCTGTCGATAGGAATCTTCTTCTCGCTCATGATCGTCGGGCTGTCCGCGACGATGCCAACGGCGATGCAGTCGGGACTGACCGCCCAAGGCGTGCCCGCCTCCACCGCCGCCGAAGTGGCCGGCACGCCCCCAGTGGGCAGCCTGTTCGCGGCGTTCCTCGGCTACAACCCCATCGGTGAATTACTCGCTCCGTCAGGTGTTCTGGAGCACCCAGGGGTCAACGCGGCCGAGCTGACCGGGCAGTCATTCTTCCCGAATCTCATCACCGAACCCTTCCATGCCGGTCTGGTGGTGGTGTTCGTCGCCGCCGCGCTGATGATGGCGATCGCGGCACTGGCCTCGCTGGGTGCCGGTGGCAAGTACGCCCACGCGGAGGACTGAGCTAGCTACTATCTGCCCATGGCAACGTGGGGGATATCCGGCCCGGTGGATCTGCTGCGCCGTACGGGGTTCTTGTGGTGGCGCTGCTGGCCGCGGCTCATCGGTATCTGGCTCCTCGGCTGGCTCGCCCGTTATTGGCTGATCAAACTGGCCGTCTACGTGGGCGTGCACTTCGGAGGCTTCTGGGGCGACTTGATCATGCCGTTGGCGGCCCTGGCCAGACTCGGCACGTACATCCTGATGTTTTTGGTCATACGCGGCGAGACGAACCTGTCCGACGAGAACACAGATGGCCAGTCGCGGTATCAGACCTTCGTGGGCATCGTGCTTAAGACGATCCTTCCGGTGTTCGTCCTCTTTGCGGCGTGGCGGCTCATTCTGGCCGATTACGCGTTGTACCTGGGGTCATTGAACGCCGACCTCTCCTACGCGGCCTACTCCGGCGGCGCCCCCGAGAGGACGTTGACGCAGGCTCAGGAGTTCATGACGCCCAGCGACTGGCGGGCATATCTGGCGATATTGATCGCGTTCGTGGCCCGTGGCGCTTTGACGAGGTATTCCGAGAAGCTCCCGGCCTGGACCCAGCTGGCTGCCGTGTACCTGCAGGCTCTGTGGGTGGTGCTGCTGCTCAATGCCGCGTCGAATCGGCTTGTCGGAAGCCCGAAATGGATATCCGAGCGCAAGGTCATCGTCTGGTACACCGAGCAGAAGGAGCGGTTTCTCGAGCACTTCAGCCTCCTCGGCCAGGTGTGGAAGTGGGTCACCGATGCGGTGGGGCCGACCGTGTTGGCGGTGTTGTTGGCGGTGACGTGGATTGCCATTGTGGGAACCGTCTATGCCGCTCGGCCGCAAACCACATGGGCCGGCGCCAGCCAGGCCGCGTTCGGTGAACTTCAGGGCTCCCGTGTCACCGATGTGGCAAGTCGGACCGGTCTCGCGGCGAAAGCCCGTTGGCAGCGGCTACCGGTTATCGTCCAGACGCGTGCGTCCGAAATCTTCCGAAGCTTGCTGGGCATAGCCGACCAACTGCGAGACACCCTCCGGCTCACATTGCATTCCGGGCCAGTGACGTTGTGTTTCTTCGTCTTTGTGTTCATGGGGACCGTGGTCCTGGATCCCAATGGCGCCTACTTCAACGTCTACGTGACCGACGGGTACATGTGGCGCGGCGTGGCCATGCTGCTGGGGCCGCATGAGTGGATTTGGTGGGCGTCGTATCGCGAGTCTTTCCGGACAGCGATTGGAGCATTGATCGATCCGCTTCGGGTATGCCTCGTGGTGGCGATGTATTGGCATTGCGTGGAAAGAGCCTCGCGGCCGTCGGTCACGACGGAGGTATGAACCGCACGAAGCGGTATTTTTTGGCACTGCCTTTTTCGGGTGCGAACTCGACGTCCACCGCGGTGATGTCGGCGTCCTTCGGTACCACCATGACGGCGGCGAATGAGCCGGCGGTGTTGCAGGAGTCATACCCCTGCTTCCGGGTCCAATCCGACACCGAGACCGGCAGCATCCCTATTTGTCCGTACCAGTGTCGATAGCTCTGGTCGACAAATGTGGCGCGGCACATCGCCCATCCCTCATCGAGTGCGGCCGGCTTCCCGTCCTTGGATCGGTCGAATGCGTACGCCACAAAACGGGTTCCGGGCGGCTGCGGAGAGTCGTACTTGGAGTAAGCAGGAGCGGGCATGTCCAGAGCGCGCATCCGCCACAGCACGCCGTCGATCTTGACCGTAGCGCCGGCGGGCACGGTGGCGGCGGGGATATCGGTCCCAAGGTTTTCTTTCCAGGAGGGATAGCCCACCGTGACGCCGAAGACGAGCACCCCGACAGCCATCAGGATCGCTCCAATGATATTGCGCCGCAGCCAATTTCTCATGGGACGACCTGTTCGTTCACGAGTGTTAGCAATGGCCGCTCTTGAATCATTTCGGGCGGAATGACGATCAGGAGTTGTGAGTCGACCCAGCCTTGCATCATGCGAAAGTCGTTATCCGGGAAGATGATCGCTAGAAGATTAAGTGACTTGGGAGGCTCTGGGGCGTCAAACACCCATGTCTTCCGCACGCTGACACCTGGCTGTCCGGAGGCCTTAGTGGCGGCGAAGTTCTCCCGGTCGATGTTGCGGTGATCGGCCTCGAGCTGCAAATCGATCCTGTCGGGTGTGCGAACGGTCTCATAGGAGAGGTCGATCGCGATGTAGCGGCCCTTGGTCTGGTAGGTGTCGATGCTGGGGTCGCTGACCGAAGACTTCACGCGGACTTCGGGCGCCGAGAAGACTCGATGCACGGTCACCGACAGATTGCGGCCGGTGGTGGGTGCCGGCGCGGTGCCGTGCACCAGGAGCGGCGCGTACGAGTCGGTGCGTTTCGGCACATTCATGTACAGGTAGGCCGAGCCTGCGAGCAGCAGGGCACAAACAACGACCTGGACTGCGATGATGGTCCGATTTCGCCGCATCACTCGCACCTGCCGATGGTGGTGCGTAGCTCGCCGTAATGACCCGTGGCACCCCAGGTGGTGACGGTATTGGCAACCCCGGCGGCTCGTTCGAAGTCAGACATCTTGATGATGACGTCATCGCCGGGCTGCGCTTTGCCGAACGGGAATCCCCAAACGACGATCACCTCCTGGACCTTTCCGGGCTGGAGGGCCGATACCAGTCCGTACGGCCCATAGGCGCCCTCATCTCGAACATCGTCGCCGACCAGGCTGAATACGGCGCTGTTACTCGGCTTGAGGTCGTGCAAGACCACCCCGGACGAGTCGGCGGTGTTCTCCACGGTCGCGAAAAGGCCCACGAGCTGGCGCTCCTTCGCGGCCCTCTGCAACAACAACTGGTTGCGGGTCGGCAGGCGTGCGGGATCACAGATCTGGGCGACGCGATGCGCTGTGATCGTGTAGACGCCGTTCGAATACGGGGACCCCAGTGCCACCGGCGTCATCGGCTCAGCTGTTTCTAGACCGCCGAAAGCTGCCGTCGTCGCCAACACCGCGACGATTGCGACCTGATGCAACCGTTTCAGCGAATAGCGATCCAAGAACCTGCGATTCTCCGGCTCGTTAGGTTCGCTGACGGGATCGTCCCCACCCATGCGCAGAAGCATACGGTGAGAAGGTCGTCGGCAGCTGATTTCTGTTAGCTAAGCCGGTTCCGCTGATCCTGTACCCGTTGGCCGATCACCGACCGCGCGCCCTGCACCCATGCGACATACCGCCCCTGCTGGAACAGACATGTCAAGAGCGGGTCGTCATCCGTCCCCGATTTGTACTGCAGGCATTCCGCGTTCGGCACGGTGGATGGCGCGCTCGGCGGGCCGTAATCCTTCCTGTCCAGTAACTCGGGTCGCAGGGCATCCAGTAGACGCTTCGCGCCGATCTCATCGGCCGCGCGTGTCACTCGACTGCTGTCGGCGACGATGAACCGGTCAACGCCGGTCTCTCGATAGATCTCAAGCCACGCCGGGATGTCGGTGTGAAACAGCGCCGCACCACGCGCGTCGAAGACAGCGCCGCTACCACTGGGGTTGAACGAGGTCTTGTCGGTGGCGAGCTTGAGCAAGGATCCGTCGGGGTCGAAAGGCGATGTGAGCGAGCTCAATTGGCTAACCGGGGTGGGTGTGAAGTGCTCCAGCTCCTGGAGTTGCCGGGTCAGGTAGCGGGACAGGATTTCGACGCTCTCGACGTCTGGTTGCTGACTGACGTCAACCCGCACCACGAGTGGCCCACGTTGGAGATACGCCACGGTTTCCGCGTAGACGGACTGGCCGTAGTTCTTGTGTGTGGCGTACGCCTTGGCGGCCGGAAAGCCTGGAATCTCCACGGTCTCGACGCGTTTGGATTCGCCGGGATCCAGTTGGTTTCGGAGGCTGTATAGGGCTTCGGTCGCCGCTGCCGCGGACGCGTCGTCTTTGAACAGCCGGATCTTGACTCCCAGTAGGGCGGTGGCGTCGTTGTTCGGAGTAATCGGCTCGCGCGAGAGGCTGATGCCGGTTATGTATCCGTAGTCGAGCAGCTCGTCAGAGTTATCCCGCCGATAGAGCAGAGTCGGCCAACCCGTGCTGTTGAATCGGCCGTCGACGATCGTCGGTGCCACGATCGACCCGGAGAGCCGGATCGCCTCGTAGAACAGATACTTGAGCTTGACGTCTCCGATGTTGCCGGTCGGAGGCGGCGGCGGAACCGTGGGCCGCGGTTTCGTCGTCGCGGTGGTGGTGGTTGACGGCGTCGGTCCCATCGGTGTCTCTCCGTTGGTCACGATCTCGATGCCGTCGGGCGGTGACGCACAGGCGGTCATGGTGAGCATCAGAGCGATCGCCAACGTCTGGAACCGGCGCATCATGCGCTACCCCCTCGATCAGTAGTTCGTTGAGGGTAGCGCGGGCAGGATTTGTTGCGGGAACTTCGCGCCGGTATCAGTCCAGATCGACGACGACCGGAGCATGGTCGCTCGCGCCCTTGCCCTTGCGTTCCTCACGGTCGATATGGGCGTCGCCCACCCGCTTGGCGAATTCCGGTGAGCCGAGGACGAAGTCGATGCGCATCCCGCGCTTCTTGGGAAAGCTCAGTTGCGTGTAATCCCAGTAGGTGTACACGCCCGGACCGGGGGTGAACGGCCGCACCACATCGGCGAATCCGGCGTCGTTCATCGCGGTGAACGCGGTGCGCTCCGGCTCGGACACGTGGGTGCTGCCCTCATAGGCTTCGACGCTCCAGATGTCGTCGTCGGTGGGCGCGATGTTCCAGTCGCCCACCAGCGCCACCTGTGCCGCGGGATCGGCTGCGAGCCAGCCGGCGGCCTCGTCACGTAGGGCAGAGAGCCACCGCAGCTTGTACTGGTAGTGCGGATCCTGCAGCGTCCGTCCGTTCGGGACATACAGGCTCCACACCCGCACGCCGTTGCAGGTGGCACCCAGCGCGCGGGCCTCGGCGGCCTCTTCGACATCCGGGCCGGACGCCCACCCGGGCTGCCCCTCGAATCCCACGGTCACATCGTCCAGCCCGACCCGTGAGGCGATGGCCACCCCGTTCCACTGGCTGAGCCCCACGTGTGCCACCTCGTATCCGGCATCGGTGAACGCCTGCATGGGGAACTGCTTGTCGGAGCACTTGGTCTCCTGCATCGCGAGCACATCGGTGCCGGAGCGTTCCAGCCAGGAAATCACCCTGTCGGCACGGGCGCGGATGGAGTTCACATTCCAGGTGGCCAATCGCATGACGTCACCCTACTTTTCGATGCTGACAGCCTCGATGTGTGCATACCGATACCGGTGTTGTTCGGTAAAACCCAAGGTTGGGTACAGCGCGAGCGCCGCCGCGTTCTCCGCCCGTACCTGGACGTATGCGCGGCGCGCACCCTGCGCGGCTCCCCAGCCCAGCAGTACCTCACACACCTGTCTGGCCAGCCCCCGGCGTCGATGGGTCTCGGCCACCCGCACCGCGGAAATGCCGAGCCAGCCCTCGGTAACGGCACCGCGTGCGATGGCGACGGCGGGACCGCCATCGGTGACGGAAGCAAAGCCCAGCGTCCCGTCGACCACGGCGGTCAGCACCGGCACCGTCAAGGGGTGGTTATCTCCATGCAGGGCAAGCCAACCCGACTGCGGTACCGGAGGCAGGGCCGGGTCACTCGGCGCGCCCAGATCGCGCACCATCACCACGGTTTCACCGCTCGTCACCAGTGCCTCGGGTGGATGCACCAACCGGTCGGGCAGGCACAGCACGGTGGGCAGCCGGTGCGCGGAATACCAGGCGCCCACATCGCCGAGTGAACGAGGTGACGCCGAATGCTCCAGGGGCACAGCAGAGTTGCCGCGATGTGTGTATCCGCCCGAGGCCCGGACGAACCAGCCACCCACCCAAGAGTGTTCGACACCCGGCCAGGCGAAGGCCGCGGCCCGCTGCGCAGATCTGATGTCCCGGTTCAGCACCGGAACCGGCGGCAATACGCGCACCGAGACGATATCAAGGGGTGAAATATCCACCACCGCACCGGATTTATGTAGTACGCGTACCGCCGGATGCGTAGCCATCAGCTCGCCGACGGTATCGGTGAACGGGGGCACCGAGCCCGCGGGCCGACGGCTGCGGATGGCGACCCGCGTACCAAGTTCGGGCAGGGACATGGTGCCGGGTCGCTCTAGTGCCCGAACGGATCAGCGACTTGTCCTGGCATCCAACTCAATCCGGGCACACCCCAACCGTTGGACTTGACCGCGCGTTTGGCCGCGCGGGCGTTCCGGCCGATCAGTGTGTCTATGTAAAGGAATCCGTCGAGGTGCCCTGTTTCGTGCTGCAGCATGCGCGCGAACAGATCGTTGCCCTCCAGAGTGATCTCTTTGCCGTCGGCGTCCAGGCCGGTGACCCGTGCCCAGTCCGCACGTCCGGTGGGGAAGGACTCGCCGGGTACCGACAGGCAACCCTCTTCGTCGTCATCCGGGTCGGGCATCGTCTCGGGGATCGCGGAGGTTTCCAGGACCGGGTTGATCACCACGCCGCGATGGCGGGTTCCGCCGCCGCGGGTGTCGGCGCAGTCGTAGACGAACAGGCGCAGGGGCACGCCGATCTGGTTGGCGGCGAGCCCGACGCCGTTGGCGGCGTCCATGGTCTCGTACATGTTCGCGATCAGCTCGGGGAGATCGTCGGGTAGCGAACCGTCGGGACCGACCGGCACGGGCTCGGTAGGCGTATGCAGCACCGGGTCGCCGACAATGCGGATAGGGACAATAGCCACGGAAGGCAAGCTATCGGCTTGGTATTGAGAGCCGACGCGCGGGGTTGGCTAGCCGGAGTTGCGGTTTGAGCGTGGTTAAATATCGCCGAACCACAGTGTTGTTATTTTCAGTGTTGCAGTGAACGCGATCGATCAAGAGACAAGACGACAAACGCCCCGGTTGGGTCAGGAGCTTTTATGGACGGCGCCCAGGCGCGAGCTGAGCAGTCAAAGGCTGCAGATGCTGGTCAGGACTCGCCTGCCGTCGGCTCAGACGGAGTCGAGATCGCGGCCGGCTTGAGTCGGCGCGAGCACGACATTCTGGCCTTCGAGCGGCAGTGGTGGAAGTACGCGGGTTCCAAGGAAGACGCCATCAAGGAGCTCTTCGGCATGTCGGCCACCCGCTACTACCAGGTATTGAATGCGCTGGTAGATCGTCAAGAGGCCCTGGCTGCCGACCCGATGCTGGTCAAACGGCTCCGCCGGCTGCGTGCAAGCCGCCAGAAGGCCCGCGCCGCGCGCCGCCTGGGGTTTGAGGTCACATAGCTGTCTCGGCGCGGCCGGCTGAATAGGCGCTGGCGCCCTCGGACCGTAGAGTGGATTCACAATGAACGAACGCGTACCCGATTCTCATGGCCTGCCGCTACGCGCCATGGTGATGGTGCTGCTGTTTCTCGGAGTGATTTTCCTGCTCGTCGGGTTCAACGCTCTCGGATCGGATAAGTCCGCATCGTCGGACTCGACGTCCACATCGGTCAGCGCCGCCGCAGCCCCCAAGTCGACGACACCGCCGCCCGCACCGAAGCCGGAGGTTCGTGTGTACAACACCACCTCGGTGCCCGACCTGGCGCGGGGCGCCGCCGACCAGGTCGCGGCCGCAGGCTGGAAGGTGGCCGAAGTGGGCAACCTGCCGATGCCCGAGGTGAACGTCACGACCGTCTTCTTCGGCAAGACCGCCGGAGAAGAAGAGGCCGCCCACGAAATCGCCAAGGTGCTCGGTGTTCAGGCCGCACCGCGTGCACCCGAGCTCGTGGAACAGCCGCCGGGTGTCGTTGTCGCTGTCGCCATCTGACCGATCTGACGGATCGGCACTGCGGGTGCTACACGCCGTAGGAGAGATGGCATGATGAGGCCCATGGTTAAGCCCGCCGTTGTCGCCGCCGGAACCCTTGCTGCCGTTGCCTTGTCCCTGAGCGGATGCTCCCCGGATCAGCCCGCCAGCACCACCCCGGGCACCACCCCTCCGGTCTGGACCGGTTCTACCGCGCCGTCGACCGCGGGCGAGCATGGCGGACATGGAGGCGGCGAGCGGCCGATCCCTTCGGGCGAGAAACTCAACGCCACGCTCAAGCTTGCCGACGGCACATCGGTGGCGTCCGCGGAATTCGTCTTCCAGGACGGGCACGCCATCGTCACCGTGAAGACCACCGAGAACGGCAAGCTCACCCCGGGTTTCCATGGGCTGCACATTCACTCCTACAAGAAGTGCGAACCCAACTCGACCGCGCCGGCCGGCGGCACCCCGGGTGACTTCCTCTCCGCGGGCGGACATTTCAACGTTCCCGGTTACACCGGTCATCCGTCCAGCGGCGACCTGGTGTCACTGAACATCCTCAAGGACGGCTCCGGTGAGCTGGTTACCACCGCGGACTCGTTCACCAAGGACGATCTGACTGCTGGCAACGGCACCTCGATCATCATCCACGAGAAGGCCGACAACTTCGCCAACATTCCGCCCGAGCGGTACACCCAGGCCAACGGCACGGCAGGTCCCGATGACACCACGAAGTCGACGGGTGATGCGGGCAAGCGTGTGGCCTGCGGTCTCATCGACGCGGGCTAGCTGCCAGAGTGGCCCGCCCGATCGAATTTCGCGGGTCACCGCGACCCACGCTGGGCGTTGAGTGGGAATTCGCGCTCGTCGACGCCCAGACCAGAGACCTCACCAACGAGGCCTCCGCGGTATTGAAGGCGATCGGCGAGACACCGCATGTGCACAAGGAGCTGCTGCGTAACACCATCGAGGTGGTAACCGGCATCTGTGGGACGGTCGCCGAGGCGATGGACGACCTGCAGACAACTCTCGCTACCGTGCGACCGACCGTGCAGTCGATGGGCATGGAGCTGTTCTGCGCCGGAACGCATCCCTTCGCTCGTTGGTCGGCGCAGCAGCTCACCGATGCGCCGCGATACGACGAGCTGATTGCCCGCACCCAATGGTGGGGGCGTCAGATGCTGATCTGGGGTGTGCACGTGCACGTCGGTATCTCCTCCAAGCACAAGGTGATGCCGATCGTCACGTCGATGCTCAACTACTACCCGCACCTTTTGGCGCTGTCTGCGTCGTCCCCGATGTGGGAGGGGCAGGACACCGGATACGCCAGTAACCGGGCCATGATGTTTCAGCAGTTGCCTACTGCCGGTCTGCCGTTCCACTTTCAGACCTGGGAGCAGTTCGAGGGCTTCGTAGATGATCAGATGAAGACCGGAATCATCGACCAACTCAACGAAATCCGTTGGGATATCCGGCCTTCACCGGCGCTGGGCACCGTCGAGATCCGGATCTTCGACGGGATCTCCAACGTCGCCGAACTCGAGGCGCTGGTGGCACTGACACACTGCCTGGTGGTGGACTTGGACCGCAAGCTGGAGGCAGGAGAGTCGTTGCCCACGATGCCGCCCTGGCATGTGCAGGAAAATAAGTGGCGCAGTGCGCGTTACGGGCTCGACGCGGTCATCATCCTGGATGAGGACAGCAATGAGAGATTGGTGACCGAGGACCTCGACGATCTGCTGACTCGGCTGCAACCCATCGCGCGGCTGCTGGAATGCGAGACCGAGCTGGCCGCCGTGGAGGATATCTACCGCCACGGTGGGTCGTATCAGCGTCAGCGGCGCGTGGCCGAAGAGCATGACGGCGACTTGGGTGCGGTCGTGGACTCGGTGGTCAACGAATTGGAAACCGAGCGCTAGACAGACAACCAGTACTCCAGGATCGCGGCCGCCTGCTGCTCTGGATTGCCTTCCTGCGGGCGCAACACCAACTCGGCGCTCACCGGGGCCTCGTAGGGTGCGTTGACTCCGGTGAAATCGCTGATCTCCCCGGCACGGGCCTTGGCGTACATGCCCTTCGGGTCGCGCTGCTCGCAGACCTCCACGGGAGTGTCGACGAATACCTCGACGAACGGCAACCCGGCCTTGTCGTGCTGGGCCCGGATTTTGTCCCGATCGGCCTGATACGGACTGATGAGTGCGGCCACCGCGACGACCCCAGAATCGGAAAGAATCTGGGCGACGGCACCCACGCGGCGTACGTTTTCGGCGCGGTCGGCCGCCGAGAATCCGAGGTCCGCATTGAGGCCATGTCGCAGGTTGTCGCCATCGAGCCGGTAGGCGGGGATACCCATCGCCACCAGTCGCCTCTCCAATTCAACTGCCACGGTGGATTTTCCGGATGCGGAGAGTCCGGTGATCCATATCGTCCCACCCTTGGTGGAGCGTTCCTCGCGAGAAACCGCCGACGAGTGCCAGACCACCTTGGACTGGTGCAGAGTCGGGCCGGAGATCATGCCGGCGGCGACCGTGTTGTTGGTGGCCTCGTCGACCAGGATGAAGCTGCCGGTAGTCCGGTTGCGTCGGTAGGGATCGAACATGATCGGTCGCTGCAGTCGCAACTGCACACGTCCGATCTCGTTGAGCTTCAGTTCTTTTGCTTCCTGATCCCTGTGCAGGCTGTTCACGTCGAGCCGGTAGTCGAGGCCGGCAACAGCGACCTTCACGGTCGAGTTGGCGTGTTGCATCACGAATCGCGATCCCTCGGAGAGGGCGGACACGTCGGTGAACCAGCACACCATGGCATCGATCTGGCCACCTACCAGTGGCCGGTTGTTCGGCCGGCAGAGCATGTCGCCCCGGCCCAGGTCCAGCTGGTCGGCAAGTTGCACGCTCACCGCGCTTCCGGCGAAGGCCTCATCCACGACCGCACCGCCCGGACCCCAGATCGCCGATACGGTTGAGGTGAAACCTGATGGCAGCGCCACGATCTCGTCGCCAGGCTTGAACACACCGCTGGCGACGGTTCCGGCCACGGCTCGAAAGTCGTGCAGATCGGTGATGTGCTCGGCGCCCGGTGCCGCCGCACCGCCCTGAGGGCGGATGACGTACTGGATGGGGAAGCGCGCGTCGATCAGGTTGCGGTCTGACGAAATATGTACCTGCTCAATATGATGCAACAACGACGGACCCTCGTACCACGGAGTGTTCGTGGATCGGGTGACGATGTTGTCGCCGAGAAGTGCCGACACCGGAATGACGGTGAGGTCATGCAGTTCCAGTTTGGTGGCGAATCTGCGGAATTCTTCTTTGATTTCGTCGAAGCGCTGAGGTGACCAGTCGACCAGGTCCATCTTGTTGATGCACAGCACCACGTGCTCGACACCGAGCAGCGAGGTGATAAACGCGTGTCGGCGCGTCTGTTGTGTCAGCCCGTTGCGGGCATCGACCAGAATGATCGCCAGGTCTGCGGTCGAGGCGCCGGTCACCATGTTACGGGTGTACTGTTCATGCCCCGGGGTGTCCGCAATGATGAATTTGCGTGCGGGCGTGGAGAAATAGCGGTGCGCGACGTCGATGGTGATGCCCTGCTCACGCTCGGCACGCAGGCCGTCGGTGAGTAGTGCCAGGTTGGTATGCGTCTCTCCCTTGGCCTTGCTGCTGGCTTCCACGGCGGCCAACTGATCGGCGAAGATCGACTTCGAGTCGTACAGCAGACGACCGATGAGGGTGGACTTGCCGTCGTCGACGCTTCCTGCTGTGGCGATGCGGATGAGCTCCTGGGCAGGTTCGGTGGTTTCGATAGTCTGCGGGCTCATCAGAAATACCCTTCTTTCTTACGGTCTTCCATACCGGCTTCGGAGATCCGATCGTCGGCGCGGGTGGCTCCCCGCTCGGTGATGCGGGTTGCGGCAACCTCTTCCACTACCGCGCTGGGAGTCGACGCGACAGACTCCACAGCGCCCGTGCACGTCGCGTCACCGATCGTGCGGAACCGAACCGATTTCTCGACGAGCTCCTCGCCCGGCTGCAGGGTGAGGAACCTAGTGTCTGCCAATAGCATTCCGTCGCGCTCCACCACATTGCGCTTATGTGCGTAGTACAGCGGAGGTAGCGTGATGTTCTCCGATTCGATGTACTGCCAGATATCCAGCTCGGTCCAGTTGGACAACGGGAACACCCGGATGTGCTCACCCTTGCGGTGGCGACCGTTGTAGATGTTCCAGAGTTCTGGGCGCTGTGCGCGCGGATCCCATTGGCCGAACTCATCACGGAAGCTGAACACCCGCTCCTTGGCGCGGGCCTTCTCCTCGTCGCGGCGCGCGCCGCCGAACACGGCGTCGAAGCGGTGCTCGTTGATGCTGCGTAGCAGGGTCGCGGTCTGCAGGCGGTTGCGCGTGGCACCCGGTCCGGTCTCCTCGACGACGGCACCCGAGTCGATGTCGTCTTGCACACGGCCGATTTCCAGCCGCAGGTTGTAGCGGCCAACGGTCTCGTCGCGGAAGACGATGACCTCGTCGAAGTTATGCCCGGTGTCGATGTGCATGACGGGGAAGGGCAGCGGCGATGGCCAGAACGCCTTGGCCGCGACGTGGAGCATGACCACGGAATCCTTGCCGCCGGAGAAGAGCAGCACCGGCCTTTCGAAAGTGGCGGCGACTTCGCGGAAGATGTAGACAGCCTCGGCTTCCAGGGCGTTCAAGTGCGATAACTCGTACGACTCTGCTGGTGATGAGCCTCTTGGGCGAAGAACATCGGGCGATGTCGGCATTCGATTACTCCATCTCGTTCCAAATATGTACCGTGTCGGTTCGTATTCGGTCCAGCCCAGACTAGAACGCGTTCTCGTTAGGTGTCAATGGGATGTGGCGACAAAACCGCCGAGTGTGGGCGGTGATGCGCACACTCGGCGGAGAGGGAAGGGCGGTGAGAAACGGTGGAGCTAAGCGGGCTTGGTGCCGCCGATGTGTTCGGTGATTCCGTCCGCGGTGTGTACCAGAGCCTTGGCCCGCACGGTGATCTCCGCGTCGGTGAGGTCATCGCCGATGTAGAGGCTAGCGACCATTGCCTGCTTGCCGTTGTGGTCGTAGACCGGTGCCGACATGACGTTTACCCGGTGGCGTACTTTCGCCCCCGAGCCGACCGTGTAATTCTCGCTGCGTAGGTAGACCCGTTCGCCGATTCCCGACACGATCTCGCCGAGGAGGGCGCGTAGCTCGTTGGGGATGTCGCCGGGCACTCCGGCCATGAGTGAGTACAGCTGCCGTCCGGCGGGGGTCAACAGTTCGACGAGGTAGCCGTCGGCGCGGCATTCCTCGATCACCTTGCGCAGTCGATCATCTGCGGTCCGGCCGGGCGCGGTCGGATCTTTGCCCAGCCAGGAGGCGATGGTTTCGTCGGTGTCCCAGAGCACGAACATCAGGCCCACCGGTGGAGTGAACGGATAACTCTGGCCTACCTCGACCCGGACCGGGTGGTCGGGGTCGCTGACCACCTCCAGCACGGTGACCCGATCGCTGACGACGGCGGACAACGCCGCGGTATGTCCGAATTCTCGAGTAAGCGTGAGCAATTGGTCGCGGCTCGCGGGCTTGGCACGCAGCGATTCCTGGGCGGCTCTGCCGACACGGATGAGCGCCGGGCCCAGGCTGTACGTCTTGTCGCGGTCGTCCCGGATGAGGTACCCGGACTCGGCCAGGGTGGTCACGATGCCCAGGCAGGTGGGCTTGCTCAGTCCCAACCGGCGCGCCAATTCGGAAAGTCCGAAGCGCTCGGTGCGGTGCCGCGCCAGGAAATCGAGTACGGCCATCACGCGTTCGGTAGGGGGCGACGTCCTGCCTGCCCCGTTGTCCCGTTCCTCGACCACCGGCGAAACCTCCTGTGCCCCTGTGTAGATCCTGACATTCTTGACGTACCTGGCGGGGCGCTCTAATGTCTGGAGGGATTCTACCACTGCGGTACACATTTGTACCAGTCTGGAGCGCCATGTACAGCGAGGCATTCACCGCCGCGATCGCGGAAGCCGAGGAGCTGATTGTGGCCGCACCCCACATCGACACCGAGGCCGACCTGCTCGAGGGGCTTCAGTATCTGGCGCAGGGGATTGCGGCCTGTACGCACATGGCGTTTCACACCGACCGCGATCACCCATTCCTTCTTTCCGGCACGGGGCCGTTCACGAAAATGGGATTGGACAACCCCGACACCCTCTATTTCGGCGCGCGGGTCAACGGCGAGTACGAGTATGTGGTCACCGGAACGCGGGGCACCACCGCCGATTTGAGCTTCCAGGTGCTCGGCGGCGGTGATTACACGGACAAGAACGTGCCGGGAAGTGCCATCGCCTTCGATGATCGCGAAATTCATATCGAGAGCGACGGCAGCTTCGAAGTCCGCTTTGGCCCCGGACCGGCAAGTGGATCGCGACCCAACTACTTCACCCTCGGCCCGGGGCCGGCACAGCTGGTCATGCGTGAGGTGTACAGCGACTGGCGTGCGCAGCGCGGCACCCTCGCCATCGCGCGGGTGGACACCGCGGGCACGGCGCCGGCCCCGCTGACCAAGGAACAGATCGAAAAGCGTTACGCCAGTGCTGGTAAGCAGCTGGTGAACCGCGTCAAGACGTGGCTGCAATTCCCCAAATGGTTCTACGACAATCTGCCCGTCAACACCATGACCGAGCCGCGACTCACGCCCGGTGGTCTGGCCACCCAGTTCTCCTCGGTGGGGCACTATGACCTGGCCGACGACCAGGCGATGATCATCACCGTCCCCAAGTCCGATGCGCCGTATCAGGGTTTTCAGCTCGGAAGCCTGTGGTACATCTCGCTCGATTACATCAACCATCAGACCTCGCTGAATTCCAGCCAGGCTCAGGTTGACCCGGATGGCAACATCCGAATGGTGGTGAGTAACGCCAATCCCGGTGTCGCCAACTGGATTGAGACTCTGGGGCATCGCCGTGCATACCTCCAGTTCCGGTGGCAGCGGGCCGACCGTACGCTTACGGCCGCCGATGGTCCGACGGTCGAGGTGGTCGCAATCGGTGATGTCCCCGCGAAACTGCCGCATTACGCGCTGAATAAGATCAGCGCGGAGGGTTGGTGCAGTCGCATTGCCGAACGCCAGACCGCCATCGGGGCAAGGATGTTGGGCTGATGAGTCTCCTCGACTTTGACGGCAAGGTTGTCGTGGTGTCCGGTATCGGCCCGGGGCTGGGCGGCGCACTGGCCACCAAGTTCGCCGCGGCCGGTGCCGATGTCGTTCTCGCGGCACGCACCCAATCGCGCCTCGACGAGGCGGCCGAACAGATCACCGCTACCGGGCGCAAGGCCCTTGCGGTGGCCACGGATATCACCGATGAGGCCAGTGTCGCCAACCTTGTCGAACGTGCCACCGAAACCTTCGGAAGCATCGACGTCCTTGTCAACAACGCCTTCAGCATTCCTTCGATGAAATCTCTGGAGAAGACGGACTATCAGCATATTCGCGATAGCGTCGAACTCACGGTGGTCGGCACGCTGCGGCTGACGCAGGGCTTTGCGAGCGCGCTCGCCCAATCGAACGGGGCGGTGGTCAACATCAACTCGATGGTCATCCGGCACTCGCAGATTCGTTACGGCAGTTACAAGATCGCCAAGTCCGCGCTGCTGGCCATGTCCCAATCGTTGGCCACCGAATTAGGACCGCAGGGAGTTCGGGTGAACTCGGTGGTACCCGGATACATGTGGAGTGAGAACCTCAAGGGCTACTTCGAGCATCAGGCCAAGAAGTATGGCGGCACCGTCGAGCAGATTTACGAATACACGGCCGCGAACTCCGATCTCAAACGGCTACCGACCACCGATGAGGTGGCCAACGCCGTGCTGTTCCTTGCGTCCAACCTGGCGAGCGGGATCACCGGCCAGGCCCTCGATGTCAACTGCGGCGAGTTCCACGCTTAGCCACAAGGAGAATTCACATGAGTCTGGAATCAAACACAGAGCGCACCAGCGTCGGCACCGTCGACGACCTGCACGAGTCGGCCACGCGGCTGATCGGACTGGACGACTTCGGGGACGGGTCCGTCGACAACTACCGTGAAGCGCTCGGGGTGCTGCTCGACTCCTATCACAGCGAAGCCGGTCTTACCCCGTTGGGCTCCAAGATGTCTCGGGTGTTCCTGCGTGGTGCGCTGGGCGCACGGTTACTCAGCGAAGCGGCCTTCAAAGCGCACCCCGACCACGCGCAGGTCGCCATCGATCGGCCCATCTTTGTCACCGGTCTACCGCGCACGGGCACCACCGCGCTGCACCGCCTCCTCAACGCTGATCCGATGCATCAGGGGCTGGAGATGTGGCTGGCCGACTTCCCACAGCCTCGACCGGCGCGCGATACCTGGGATGCCAAGCCGGTGTACCAACAGTTGGAGGCGCAGTTCTCCAAGCATCATGTGGAGAACCCGGAATTCATGGGCCTGCATTACATGTCGGCCACCGAGGTCGAGGAATGCTGGCAGCTTCTGCGACAGTCGGTGCACTCGGTTTCGTATGAGTGTCTTGCGCACGTGCCCTCCTACGCACAGTGGTTGTCGCAGCAGGACTGGACCCCGGCGTACCGCCGTTATAAGGCCAACTTGCAGCTGATCGGTCTCAATGACATCGAAAAGCGTTGGGTGCTCAAGAATCCGAGTCATCTTTTCGCCCTTGATGCGCTCATGGAGGTGTACCCGGATGCATTGGTCATCCAGACGCACCGCCCCGCCGAGACCATCATTGCCTCGGTCTGCTCGCTCAACGAGCATGCGACGGCAGGCTGGTCGCAGACCTTTGTCGGTGCCACCCTCGGCGCTGATCAGCTGGATACCTGGGCCCGGGGCCTGGAGTCGTTCAAATCCGCGCGCACCAAGTACGACGAGGCGCAGTTCTGCGATGTCGACTACTTCGACTTCATCTCCGATCCGATCGGCACCGTTGAATCCATATACCGACACTTTGGATTGGAGCTGTCGGCGTCAGCTCTGGTGGAGATGCAGAAGATGAACGACGAGAGTCAAAAGGGCCCGCGCGCGCCCAAGCATGTCTACTCGCTCGCCGACTATGGGCTGAGTAAAGAAGTGGTGATGGAGCGCTTCGCGGGACTGTGACCCGTGTCGCCGTAGTGGGCGCCGGCGCGGCGGGAACGCTTGTCGCCCTGCATCTACTGCGGCGCGATGCCCTCGGGGCGCTTCATCTGACGGTAATCGACCCCGATAGGAGCACCGGGCCAGGAGTTCCCTACCGCACCACAGATCCGCGTCATCTTCTCAATGTTCCGGCGGGCAAGCTCAGTGTCGATGCCGCCGAGCCGTCAGATTTTGTGGCCTGGCTTGCTGAAAACGGCCTACCAGGGATGAGCGCTGAGGATTTCGTTCCGCGAGAGCTGCTCGGACGTTACCTCTCCACTGCCTTCGAAGGAGCACGCGATGCTCGGGTGACTCGAGTCCATCACCGCGCCGTCGCGGTGACTCGGCACGATGGCGAACTCTCGGTTGCTTTATGCAATGGCGACGAGGTGCACGCCGACACCGTGGTGCTGGCGCCCGGGCACACTCGACAACCTTCCCGAGGATGGCGATCTGCTTCTGGTCGGAACCGGTCTGACGATGGCCGATCTGGCCTGCACGCTGCGACGGCCGGGACGAATCCTGCATGCGATATCCCGTGGTGGGCTGCTCCCGAGAGCACATCGAGTGGATCCACACCCTCCGGCGCGGGCTCCGGCGTTCGTTATTGAGCGTGGCGATGTACTGGAGCAGGCCGTGCGTTATGTCCGGGACGTGATATCCGAAGGCGGCGACATGTGTGCGGCCGTGGATGCGCTGCGCCCTCAGGCCGGCGCGCTCTGGGCCGCGATGAGCATCGGTGAACGCGAGTACTTCCTGCGAACGTATCGCAGGCAGTGGGACATCCACCGTCATCGGATGGCGCCGCGCACTGCCGCGCAGATCGACGGGGATATCGCCGAAGGTGCACTGCGTGTTCATCGTGCGGAACTGCAGGATGTTGTTGCATCGGGTTCCGGAGTCGCCGTGACGTTGTCGACAGGGCAGGTGCTCCACGTGTGCGCGGTGATCAATTGCACCGGGCCGCAATACGATCTCACCGCAGGTGCCGATCGGTTGTGGAGCCAACTCCTTGCCGACGGCCTGGCGCGACCCGGCCCACTGAACCTCGGGTTGGACACCGACACTGAAGGAAGGCTGCTGCCTGGAGCGGTGCCGATGTGGGCAATAGGGCCACTTCGGCGTGGAAACCTCTGGGAAACAACGGCATTCGTGGAGATTCGGGCACAGGCGGAAAACTGGCGGCGCTGATAGGGTCGTAACGTGCGAGTTCTGGTGCAGCGAGTCGCTTCGGCAGCCGTGTCCGTCGACGGGCAGGTGGTCGGTGCGATCCGCCCCGAAGGCCAGGGACTGTTGGCTTTGGTGGGTGTCACCCACGACGACGATGCCGACAAGGCCGCACAACTCGCAGAAAAACTGTGGCAGCTGCGCATTCTCGATGATGAGAAGTCTGCTGCCGACCTAGGTGCCCCGGTACTGGTAGTCAGTCAATTCACGCTGTATGCCAACACGAAGAAGGGGCGCCGTCCGGCGTGGAACGCGGCGGCGCCCGGAAATGTCGCCGAACCCATCGTCGCGGCATTCGCGGATGCCCTGCGCAACCTCGGCGCACACGTGGAGGCGGGGGTGTTTGGGGCGCACATGCAGGTCGAATTGATCAATGACGGCCCGGTGACCGTCCTGCTGGAGCTCTAGCTCAGCCGTCTCCGGGTGGGGGTGCCGTGCAGATCGGGTCGAGACACCCCTCGGCGACGGCATGCGCGATGCTGTCGGACAGCCGCGGGCACCCGCGCACCCGCGCAGTGTTCGTGCCTTCCTCGCGCATCTGTGCGAAGTAGGCGCATCGCCCGGCTGCTTCGGTATTCCACTGCACGGCAGTGTGGTTGATACCCAGCTTCTTGACCATCACCGAGCCGTGGCAGAACCGGCAATCGACCTCCTGCAGGCCGGAGGTCAGATACCGCTGCTTGTCACTCTCGGTCGCCTCGTGCAGAAGTGCGGCCTGCTCCGGATTGTGTTCGAACGCGGGAGCCTTCGACCACTGGCCGTTTGGCCTGCCCGATCCAGCGGATTCGTGAGCCTCGTCTTCGCCGTGGGCACCATGCAGTGCCAGCATCGACTGAGCCAGCTCCTCCACGCTGGGAGGGCTGGTATTTTTCTCAGTCAAGGAAGACCCCGCTGAAACTTCAGTCATCGCACTAGCTTTGAGTCGCCTCGGCGGGAGCTTCGGCCTCGGCTTGAGCTTCTGCGGAAGCCTTTTCGTCCGCTTGCCGCTTCAGGTTCTCGTCGACCTCACCATGCCAGAACTCGTTGGCCTTGCTGGTATCGATCTCGAGCTCGAAGCGGTCCGTCATCTCCGCCGTGACGTCGGACTTGTTGACGTAGAACTGCGAGTACCACCGGCGCATCTGGTAGACGGCGCCGTCCTCCTCGACCAGCAGCGGGTTGTCGATACGGGTCTTGTTCTTCCAGATCTCGACGTCCTGCAGAAAGCCTTGTCCCACACCCTTGGTCATGGCGCGCGAGAGCTTGCCGGTCATCTTCTCGTCCATGCCCTCGGGCTTCTGCACGATGACGCCGTACTGCAGCACGAAGGAATTCTGGTCGATCGGGTAGTGGCAGTTGATCAGAATCGACTCGGCCTTGTAGCCGCCATAGTTGTTGTGCAGCCAGTTGATCATGAAGGAAGGCCCGAAGTACGAGGCTTCCGAATCGAGGATCTGCTCGCCGGTGTACTGCGAGGAACCACCGAGCTGCACATCGGGACGGCCGACGGTACGCAGGTACTGCGAAGCGATATGTCCTTCGAAGACATTCTTGAAGAACGTCGGGAATCCGAAGTGGATGTAGTAGAAGTGCGCCATATCGGTGACGTTGTCCACGATTTCGCGGCAGTTGGAACCCTCGATGACGATGGTGTTCCAGTCCCAGGTGGTCCAGCCGTCGTCGGCGAATTCCGGAACTTCCGGAATCTCCACATCATCCGTCGGGCCGTTGCCCTCGGCGTCATGCCAGACGAAGAGGAGGCCGCTCTTGACGTCGGTAGTCCAGCTGCGGGTGCGGGCCAGCTTCGGGGTGCGCTTGGCATAGGGCACCAGCTTGCACTTGCCGTCGCCACCCCAGCGCCAATCGTGGAACGGGCAGGCGACGTTGTCGCCCTTGATGCTGCCCTGGGAGAGGTCGCCGCCCATGTGGCGGCAGTATCCGTCGAGGACCTTGATATCGCCCTGGGTGTCGGCGAACACGACCAGCTTGGTGCCGAACGCGTCGATAGCGTGCGGCTCTCCGTCCCTGAACGATTCTGCGACGCCCAGGCAGTGCCATCCACGGGCATAGCGCGTGGGAAGCTCGCCGACGTCGATCTCGCGAACGCCGATTCCTGCGGTATCTGTGCTCATGGCGGGGCTGCCTCCAGTGTTTCGATGCTGGTCGCTGTGGCGACCATCTTCAACTAGAACATGTTACAGTTTTGGCCCCCCGGGGCGCAAGAAATGTGCCTGCCACAAGCGGAAATAAGGCCCTTGGTTAGGGTCTGCGCATGCCTTTGTACTCACTCGACGGAAAAAGCCCGAGCGTCCACCCGGAGGCGTTCGTCGCGCCGACCGCCTGTCTCATCGGAGATGTCACGGTGGAAGCCGGCGCTTCGATCTGGTTCAACACGGTCATCCGCGCCGATTACGCGCCGATTGTGATCCGGGCGGGCGCCAACATCCAGGATGGGTCGGTGCTGCACAGCGACCCGGGGATGCCGGTCGATATCGGTGAGGGAGCCACGGTGGCGCACATGTGCCTGGTGCACAGCTGCACCGTGGGTGACGGCGCCCTTATCGGAAATCACGCGACGGTGCTCGACGGCGCTTCCATCGGCTCGCGCAGCATGGTGGCCGCGGGTTCGTTGGTACTCGGTGGCAGCCAAATCCCCGAGGACGTGCTGGTGATGGGCTCTCCCGCCAAGGTCAAGGGACCCGTCGCGGGCACTCCTGCGGAATTTCTCACCAAGGGTGTACCCGCTGCGTACCAGGCACTGGGGAAGCGCTACCTGGAAGGTTTGGACACGTAACCGCTACGGCCTGCTCAGCTGCAGGCAGTCGGGCACGTTGAACACCCGCTGCATCCGCAATTCCTTGGCGGGCAGCTGGGCACGCACCTCGTCGGTGTGGACCACGCGTGGGTCGGTAAGGCGCAGAGTTTCCCCGGCCCGGACCAATTCGGCGCCGCCCTGTGCGATGACATTGCGAACCCAGTCGGCGTTCGCGCCGTACGGCAAGAGGATGAGCACGGTGTTCTCGTGTGTGTCGAAGGCCTCGACCGGAGTCTCGTAGGCACGTCGGCTGTTCCTGCCGGTGTGGTGGATGACCGCTGTTGATGTGGATGCGGTACCGGCGGTTGCCATCACTCTCGGGTTGGTCACGGCGCGATTGAACCGGCGGATCGCGTTGAGTATCGCGGGGATCTGCATCCGGATACCGGCCACGAGCAGTGTGAATAGGACGAGCGGAACCGCGACGAGTACGCCGATGAGGATGAGCGCGATGAGCACGCGTTCAGGCTACTGAGATGCGATCGGGAGTGTGACCAGGATCTCTGGACGTGCGCCCCACTTTCTTCGGAATTCTTTTTAGGCTTGCCTTACCTAATCAATGTCCGAATCAAAGGGGATGGCATGAGGAAGATTCGAGTCGCGGTTATCGGCGCAGGTCCGGCCGGTATCTACGCCGCCGACATCCTCACCAAGGAGTACGAGCAGGCGCAGGTCGATGTGTTCGATCGGCTGCCCGCGCCCTATGGGTTGGTGCGTTACGGCGTGGCCCCCGATCATCCCCGCATCAAGGAGATCATCAAGGCGCTGCGCCGGGTGCTCTCGCGTGACGAGATTCGGTTCTTCGGCAATGTCCACTACGGCACCGACATCAAGCTCTCGGATCTACGGCGCTTCTACGACGCGGTGATCTTCTCGACCGGCGCGCGCGCCGACCGTGACCTCGACATCCCCGGTATCGACCTTCCGGAAAGCTATGGCGCCGCCGACTTCGTCTCCTGGTACGACGGTCATCCCGATGTCCCACGGGACTGGCCGCTGACAGCCAAGAGCGTCGCGGTGCTGGGTGCCGGGAACGTGGCCCTGGATATCGCGCGCATGCTGGCCAAACCCGCCGACGAACAGCTAAGCACCGAGATCCCCGCCAACGTCTATCAGGGCCTGGCGCTGAACCAGGCCACCGACGTGCATGTCTTCGCGCGGCGCGGTCCGGCGCAGATCAAGTTCAGCCCCATGGAGTTTCGCGAGCTGTCCCACTCGCCGAGTGTGGATGTCGTCGTGCACCCGGAGGGGTTTGAGATCGACGAGGGCAGCCAGCAGGCCATCAATTCCAGTAAGGCCACCAAGCTCGTCGTCGACACCATGATGAAGTACCTGGACACCGAGCCCACCGGCGCCCCGCATCGCATCCACATCCACCTGTGCCAGTCGCCCGCGGCCGTGCTGGGAATCGACCGGGTGGAAGCCCTGCGCACCGAGCGCACCGAGCTGATAGGCGACGGAAATGTAAGGGGCACAGGCAAATACACCGACTGGCCGGTGCAGGCGGTCTACCGCGCGGTCGGCTACATCTCCTCGCACCTGGCGGATCTGCCGTTCGACCACCACGCCGGGGTTGTCCCGCACGACGCCGGGCGGGTGCTCGATATCGACGGAATCCCGGTCGAATCGACCTACGTCACGGGCTGGGTCAAGCGCGGGCCTGTGGGCTTGATCGGACACACCAAATCCGATGCCGCCGAGACGATTTCCGGCCTGCTGTCAGACCTCCCGGGTATTCAACCCGCCGAAATCTCCGACCCCGATGCGATTTTCGCGCATCTACGGGGAAGCGGGATTGACTACACCACGTGGGAGGAGTGGGAACGGCTCGATGCTCACGAGGTAGCCCTCGGCGAGGAACAGGGCCGCGAACGCATCAAAGTGGTACCGCGCGAGGAGATGATCAGCGCCGGTCGCCAGGCCTCTTAGCGCGAAGACATAAAGGCCCCCGTCGCTGCGAGCGCGGGGGTCTTTATGTGGTTCTGCGGAGTCAGACCTTCTTCGCGGTCCCGGCGACCTTGTCGAACTCCCAGTATGCGCGAAGTACGACGAGCTTGCCCTCGTCATCGGCTTCGTAGGTGAACACACCCTCGGCCGTCATCTGGTAGCCGTTCATCGTGGTGACGATCCGGCCCACGTTGGCCTGATGTGTGCCGCAGTCGTAGGTGGCGTCGAAGATGAAATCCAGATTCTCGGTGGGGGCAATGATGTTGTCCCAGAAAGCCGCGATGGCCTCTTTGCCGCGATGCCCCTTGCCCTCGGGATCGAACGGCGACGGACCCACCGGATCCTGCACCACGCCGTCTTCGGCGAAGTTGTCGACCCAGGCCTGCTTGTCGCGGGCTTCGACGGCTGCACGGGAACGCTTGCCCGCTTCATCGGCGAGGCTCATGCCTTACTCCCATTCCCTGCGGGCTTTTCGCTTCCCACGACCCACATCGAGTAGTACTGCGAACCGCCGCCGTAGGCGTGGCCCAATGCCTTCTTGGCGCCCGGCACCTGATGGTCACCGGCCTTGCCCATCACCTGGATCGCGGCCTCCGCGAACCGGATGAGGCCCGAGGCGCCAATCGGATTCGAGGACAGCACGCCGCCGGAGGCGTTGACGGGAATCCGGCCACCGATGGCTGTCTCGCCGGCCTGGGTCAGCTTCCAGCCCTCACCCTCGGCTGCGAATCCCAAGTTCTCCAGCCACATCGGCTCGAACCACGAGAACGGGACGTAGATCTCGGCGGCGTCGATCTCGTCGATCGGGCTGGTGATTCCCGCGTCACGCCACAACGCCGCCGCGGCGTCGCGTCCCGCCTGCGGGTTCACCCGGTCGCGGCCGGTGTAGTCGAGCGGCTCGGTGCGTAACGCGGTGGCATGCACCCACGCGACCGTATGACCGTCGGCGATACGGCGATCGGCGGTTTCTTCGTCTCCCACCACGATCGCGCATGCGCCGTCCGACGACGGGCAGGTCTCGTCGAAGCGGATCGGGTCCCACAACATCGGAGACGCCATCACCTTCTCGACGGTGATATCGGGCTGGTGAAGGTGCGCCAGCGGATTCTTCGCCGCGTTGAGCCGGTCCTTGACCGCGACGATTGCTCCGGTGTCCAGCGGGGCCTTGGAACGTTCGATGTATGCGCGCACATGTGGGGCGAAGTAGCCGCCCGCACCTGCGCCCACGGGAACCGAGAAGGGCACCGGAATCGACAACGCCCACATGGCATTCGATTCGGACTGCTTCTCCCAGGCCAGCGCCAGCACGCGACGGTACTTGCCCGACTGCACCAGGCTGGCAGCGACCACGCCGGTGGAGCCGCCGACCGAACCGGCTGTGTGTACCCGGATCATGGGCTTTCCGGTTGCGCCGATCGCGTCCGCCATGAAGAGCTCGGGCATCATGACGCCCTCGAAGAAGTCGGGCGCCTTACCCACGACGACGGCGTCGATATCGTCCCAGCCGACACCGGCGTCGGTCATTGCCCGGTCAATCGCCTCGCGGACAAGGCCATTCATGGAGACGTCATGGCGCTTGGCTACGTACTTGGTCTGCCCGGTGCCGATCACGGCAGCGAGGTTTATTGATGCACCCACGATTACTTACCCTCCAGCACCGCGACGAGGTTCTGCTGAAGTACGGGCCCGCTGGTCGCGTGGGCCAACACCCTTCCTGCCGAACCGTTCCAGATATGTTGTGCGGCAAAGCCGATCCGCTCCAGACCGGCCGAGAACATCGGGTTGGCCACCAGGGTGCCACCCGAGGGGTTGACGGTCGTGGAGTCCTTGAGGCCAATGGCCTCGGCGAGGATCAGCTGCTGATGGCTGAACGGTGCATACAACTCGGCCACCTCGATGGAACCGGTGTCGCCGCCTGTCGCTGCGGCCGCGGAGGCGGCTGTGGACGGCGAGGTGGTCAGATCTCGGGCACCGAGTATCGGTGTCTCGATCCGATGTTCGAATCCGGTAATCCACGCCGGGTTTTCGCGCAGTTCGCGGGCGCGGTCACCGGAGGCCAGCACCATGATCGAGGCGCCATCGGATATCGGTGCGATGTCGTGCTTGTGCAGTGGGTCGGCGAAGTATTCGCGCGCCAGCAGCTCGTCGACGCTCGAGGCCGGGGCCTCGGAATCCACGCGCTGGGCGCGGCCGAGGGCGTCGAGGGCAACCTGCGCCATCTGCTCCTTGGTCCACTTTCCCGAATCCAGGCCGACCCGCGCCTGCAGTGCCGCCAAGGACACCGAATCGGGCCATAGCGGGGCAACCGTGTACGGATCGGTCTGCAGGGCAAGGGCTCTGCGCAGGGTGCCGGCAGAGGACTTCCCGAATCCGTAGACGAGGGCGGTCTCCACCTGTCCGGTGAGGATCTTGATGTAGGCCTCGTACAGCGCCCACGCCGCGTCCATCTCCACATGAGACTCGTTGATCGGCGGCACGGCACCGATCGAGTCGATCGCCGAGATGAACGAGAAGGCACGCCCGGCCAGGTAATCGGATGATCCCGAGCACCAGAAGCCGATATCGGACTTGGTGATTCCGAGGTCGGCGTAGATTTCCCGGAAACAGGGCACCAGCATCTCGACACCGTTGGTGGTGCCCTCGGTGCTGCGAACGTGAGGGGAGTGGGCGAAGCCCACAACTGCTACTGCGGGGGCAGCGGAGCTCATCAGATCCGGTCCTTGTAGGTCTCGTAGTCGGCGTCGGGTTCACCGGTGGGGCGGAAGTACTGGATGTTGTCGATCCCGTATCCCCACTCCTCCTTGGGCTTCCACACGGCCTCGACCCGCATGCCCATGCGGACGTCCGCCGGATCGATGTCGTAGACGAGGTGCAGGAACGGGATATCGGCACCGTCGAGCAACACATAGGCGGCCACATATGGCGGCTTGATGCGCTGCCCGGGGAACGGGATGTTGATGATCGCGAAGGTGGTGACGACGCCCTTGTCGGCCACTTCCACCAGGTCTGAGGTGGGTTCACCGGTCAGGGGATCGGCCCCACGCGCCGGGAAGTACACGCGCCCACCCGCGCCGGTGCGACCGCCGAGCAGCGTGCCCTCGGCCAGCGCGCGCAGATAGGCGCTCTCCTCCGGTGAGGTGATGTGCTGAACTTCCAGCCGGATGGGGGTGACCTGCATGGTCACCGGCTCCTGATCCGGTGTGGGAGTGGGAACGTCGACCGGACGGTCTCCGAGCGCGAAGTAGGCGATGTCGGTGATCGCGCCGACGGTTTCATCGGCCCATACCGCGTGCACGCGGGCACCGGTCTCGATACCGGCGGAGCCCGCGGCGCCCACGTCGACGGCGTGCAGCAGCGCGGTGTCGGCACCGTCGAGTTTGATGAGTGCCCAGGCGAACGGTGTGGCCAGCGGCTGGCCCTCGAGCGGCTCGGGCTGCCAGGACCACGACTGGACCGTGCCCACGCTCGACACCGGCACCACCTCGGTCAGGGGTGCGTAGGTGACCGGGTCGTACTCGGCCGCCGGTACGTGAACTCGGCCGTCGCTGCCGCGGGTGCCGACAATCTGCCGATCGCGCAGGGCGGTGAAGAACTTGGAGAGGGTCGGTCCCACCGAACGGGTGTAATCAAAAGACAGTTCGAGGGGTGCCGTCAGGAGGGGCAATTGCCCGGTTGTGCTGCTTTGGCTGACTGTCACACCTCCGAGTAGAACAAGTTCTAGTTTTTTTCGCAAGGGTGGTGGCCGCGGCATATCCCGCCGGTTACAGTCGGGCCATGAAATTCGGATTGCAGCTGGGGTACTGGTCGGCCTCCCCGCCGGAGAACGCGCCCGAACTGGTGGCCGCCGCCGAAGAAGGTGGATTCGACGCCGTCTTCACGGCCGAGGCCTGGGGTTCCGACGCGTACACCCCGTTGGCCTGGTGGGGATCGGACACCAGTCGAATCAGGTTGGGCACCTCGGTGATTCAGCTCTCGGCGCGAACGCCTACGGCCTGTGCCATGGCGGCCCTGACGCTGGATCACCTCTCCGGCGGCCGCCACATCTTGGGACTGGGCGTATCTGGGCCCCAGGTAGTGGAAGGCTGGTACGGGCAACCGTTCCCCAAGCCTCTGGCCCGTACCCGTGAATACATCAACATCATCAGGCAGGTACTGGCTCGCGAGGCGCCCGTTCGCAGCGACGGTCCGCACTACCCGCTGCCGCTGACCGGGGACAATGCCACCGGGCTGGGCAAGCCTCTCAAGCCGATCGTGCACCCGCTGCGCGCCGATATCCCCATCTTTCTCGGGGCGGAGGGCCCGAAGAATGTGGCGTTGACCGCTGAGATCGCGGACGGCTGGTTGCCCATGTTCTACGCGCCGCGGCTGGCAGACATGTACAACGAATGGCTCGACGAGGGTTTCTCCCGGCCCGGCGCCCGGCGCAGCCGCAAGGACTTCGAGATCGCGGCCACCGCACAGGTCATCGTCACCGACGACCGCCGCTCGGTGCTCGATCAGCTGAAGCCGTTCTCCGCCTTGTATATCGGTGGCATGGGCGCGGTCGAACTCAACTTCCATGCCGAGGTGTATCGGCGCATGGGCTACGGCGAGGTGGTTGACGAGGTCACCGAGCTGTTCCGCACCAACCGCAAGGACAAGGCGGCCGAAGTGATTCCGGACGAGTTGGTGCTCGACACCACCATCGTCGGAACCGAGGCCGAGGTACGTGAGCAGATCAAGACCTGGGAGGCCGCGGGGGTCACCATGCTGGTGGTCGGTTGCCGCAGTGTCGCGCACGTCAAACAGCTGGCGGCGCTGACCTAAACCTCGCGGAAGTCGAGCATCGCGGTGACGGTGTCGACAGCCTCATTCAATGCGTGAACCCGCGTCTCCAACGTCGGCGCTGCCAGCACGGCGTGCCGATCGGCTTGACCCATCGGCACTCGAGATGCCAACGCGTACAGCCGCTTTTCGGCGCCGCTGGGCAGCCCGGTGGCGATGGACCACCGGCGGGGGAGGCGAACCTGCTGCGCGGTCGCGACCCGGCGCAGCAGGTTCTCGATACGTGCCTGCACCTCGTTGAGGGCACTCAACGGCAGCACCCGCTCGTCGAGTTCGTCGGGCCACGGTTCTGTCTCGGCGCGCGGATACGGATCATCGTCGAGCCACTGGGTGATGCGGATTCGATGCGCGCCCTCGCAACGCAACGCGAAGCGCTCCGCGCCGAGGGACTCGCAGTCCAGGACGCGGACCGCGGTGCCGACGTCGTGCCGGATATCTCCGCCGCCCACCTCTCGGCCGCGAGCGATCAGAACGGTGCCGAAGGTGCGTTCGGCGGCCATCACATCGCGGACCAGGGCGACGTAGCGCGGCTCGAAGATGCGCAGCGGTAGGGGCTCGCCCGGCAGTAACACCGACTGCAGCGGGAACATGGGCGTCACGCCGCCCACACTATGCGTGCTGACTCAGGTGCCGGTGAAGTTGGGGGCGCGCTTCTCGGCGAAGGCGCGGGGGCCTTCCTTGGCGTCGTTACTGGTGAAGACGCCGATGCCGACCTTGGTGTCGGCCTTGAAGGCCTCGTTCTCGTGCAGGCCTTCCGAATCGCGGATGGTCTTGAGGACCGCCTGCACCGCCAGGGGTCCGTTCGCGGCGATCATGTTCGCGAGCTCCAGGGCCTTGTCCAGTGCCTGGCCGTCGGGGACGACGTGGCCGATGAGCCCGATGTCCTTGGCCTCCGGGGCCTTGATGTGTCGACCGGTGAGCAGGATGTCGCAGGCGACCGTGTACGGGATCTGACGAGGGAGACGCACGGCCGACCCGCCCATCGGGTACAGGCTCCACTTCACCTCGGAGACACCGAATTTGGCGCTCTCACCCGCGATGCGGATATCGGTAGCCTGCAGGATTTCGGTGCCGCCGGCGATCGCGGGACCCTCGACGGCTGCGATCAGAGGCTTGGTCAGACGCCGGCCCTTGAGCAGGCCGGGGATGACGGACGGGTCGTAGCTGCCGTCGGAGAACTGGTCGCCCGGGGCACGCTTGTTCATGGCCTTGAGATCGGCGCCGGCGCAGAAGTACCCGCCCGCGCCGGTCAGGATGCAGACGCGAACCTCGGAATCGTTGTCGACGCGGTCCCAGGCCTGCGTCATGATCTCCAGCATTTCCCCGGACAGGGCGTTGCGTGCGTGTGGACGATTCATCGTCACGACGAGGACGTGATCGCGGAGTTCCACCAGGGCGTGCGGGGCGTCCTGTTCGGTCACTGTGTCCGTCATGAGGCTCCTTCATTGGGCCGGGGCTTGTCTAAAAATGTAACACGTTCTAATTTATGGACATGGCCCTTAACATTGCCGACCTCATTGAGCATTCGATCGACACTATGCCCGATCGTGTTGCCATCATTTCCGGTGACCGAAAGCTGACATATGCCGAGCTTGAGGAGCAGTCCAACCGGCTAGGGCACTATCTGCAGAGCCGGGGCGTGGGCCCGGGCGACAAGGTGGGTTTGTACTGCCGGAACGGTATCGAGATCGTCGTCGCGCTCACGGCCATCGTCAAGATCCGTGCGATCTCGGTCAACGTGAACTACCGGTACGTCGAGGCCGAGCTGCACTACCTGTTCGAGAACTCCGACATGGCCGCTCTGGTGCACGAGCGTCGGTACAGCGACAAGGTCGCGAATGTTCTGCCGAGCACCCCGAACGTCAAGACCGCGATCGTCGTCGAGGACGGAACAGACCTCGACTACTCGTCGTACGACGGCGTCGCGTTCGCAGATGCGCTGGCGCAGGGATCTCCGGAACGTGACTTCGCGGAGCGCAGCCCCGACGACATCTTCCTGATCTACACCGGCGGCACCACCGGCTTCCCCAAGGGGGTGATGTGGCGGCACGAGGACATCTATCGCTCGCTGTTCGGTGGCATCAACTACGTCACCGGCGAGTACATCGAGGGTGAGTGGGATCTGGCCAAGCAGGGAGCCGAGGCCGCACCCTTCATCGGTTTCCCGATCCCGCCGATGATCCACGGCGCCACCCAGGCGGCCACCTTCATGGCCCTGTTCCAGGGGCGCACCACGGTGCTCGCGCCCGAGTTCAACCCCGAAGAGGTGTGGGAACTCATCGAGAAGCACAAGATCAACATGCTGTTCTTCGCCGGAGACGCCATCGGCCGACCGCTCATCGACGCGCTGGATACCGAGGTGGGCCGCGCGCGTGACCTGTCCTCGCTGTGGGTGTTGGCCAGCAGTGCCGCGCTGTTCTCGCAGACGGTCAAGGAGCGGTACTTGGAGCTGCTGCCCAACCGAGTGATCACCGATGCGATCGGCGCCTCCGAGACCGGTACCGGCGGGTTGTCCACCGTTACCAAGGGGCAGATGCATCCGGGTGGCCCGACCGTGAAGATCAGTTCCACCACAACGGTTCTCGATGAGGAAGGCAATGCGATCCAACCCGGTTCCGGGGTGCGGGGTCTCATCGCCAAGAGCGGCCACATTCCGGTCGGATACTTCAAGGACGAGAAGAAGACCGCCGAGACGTTCAAGACGTTCAACGGTGTGCGGTACGCGATCCCCGGTGACTGGGCGACCGTCGAAGCGGACGGCACTGTCACCATGCTGGGGCGCGGATCGGTGTCGATCAACACCGGTGGCGAGAAGGTGTTCCCCGAGGAAGTCGAGAGCGTCCTGAAGGGCCACCCCGCCGTGTTCGACGCGGTTGTCGTCGGTGTGCCCGACGAGAAGTGGGGCCAGCATGTGGGTGCTGTCGTCGCGGTGCGTCCCGGCGTGGAGCTCACCTTCGAAGACCTGGACACCCATGCGCGCAAGGAGATCGCCGGATACAAGGTGCCGCGCAGCGTCTGGATCGTGGACACTGTCAAGCGCAATCCTGCGGGCAAGGCCGACTACCGCTGGGCCAAGGAGGTCTCGGAAACCGAGAAGGTGGACCTCGTGAACACCAAGCACGTCAACACGGGAGCCTGAGCATGTCTGACGGTCTTCGCGCAAGCGGCTCATCCATGCACACCGACCTGTGTGAGCGGTTCGGAATCCGCTACCCGATATTCGGTTTCACGCCATCGGAAAAGGTCGCCGCAGCTATCACCCGCGCGGGCGGTATGGGTGTGCTGGGATGTGTCCGCTTCAACGATCCCGACGAGTTGGACGCCGTTCTGAACTGGATGGACGAGAACACCGACGGCAAGCCTTACGGTGTCGACATCGTGATGCCGGCCAAGGTGCCCACGGAGGGCACCGCGGTGGACATCGACAAGCTGATTCCGCAGGGGCACAAGGACTTTGTCGAGAAGACTCTTGCCGACCTGGGCGTGCCCCCACTGCCGGGTGAACGTGAGTCGGCGGGGGTGCTGGGCTGGCTGCATTCGGTGGCCCGCTCGCACGTGGAGGTCGCGCTCAAGCATCCGATCAAGCTGATCGCCAATGCGCTCGGCTCCCCGCCCAAGGACGTGATCGACCAGGCGCACGAGCATGGCGTGCCGGTCGCCGCGCTCGCGGGTAAGGCCGAGCACGCCAAGCGGCATGTCGAGAACGGTGTCGATATCGTTGTGGCTCAGGGCTATGAGGCCGGTGGGCATACCGGCGATGTGGCATCCATGGTGCTGTGGCCCGAGATCGTGGACGCCCTCGACGGCAGCGCCCCGGTGCTGGCGGCCGGCGGTATCGGTAGCGGTAGGCAGGCAGCGGCGGCCCTGGCGCTCGGTGCCTCGGGTGTGTGGACCGGCTCGATCTGGCTGACCGCCGCCGAGTATGACCTTGGAACCGTCACCGCCGGTGGCGATTCCGTGGTGCAGCAGGCGCTGCTGAAGGCGACCTCGAGTGACACGGTGCGCACCCGCATCTACACCGGAAAGCCCGCGCGACTGCTGAAGACCAAGTGGACTCAGGCTTGGGACGCCGAGGACGCGCCGACACCGCTGCCGATGCCGCTACAGAACATTCTGGTGAGCGGGGCACACGAGCGGATGAATCGTGCGCATGACCCCGAGACTGTCTGCTTCCCCGCGGGGCAGATCGTCGGGCGGATGAACGAGATTCGGCCTACCGCCGAGATCGTGGCCGACTTGGTGGCAGGTTTCGAGAGCACTGTCGACAGGCTGAACCAGATCCGCGGCTAGCTCCTACTGCCGCCTTCTTAGCCGCCGAGTGTGCGGATAGTGTCGAATATTGGCGAGATTTCGACCGGATCGGCACACTCGACTTACGCGGCCAGCGCAGTGAATGCTTCCGCGACCCTGGAGACGATCGTTCCCGCACGATGGCGCACCATGTCGGAGCTCACGCGAACGATGCGCCACCCTTCGTCTGCCAGTTTCTTGGCGCGATCAATATCGCGGGAGCGTTGGCCCGCGTCCGTCCAATGCTGGGCGCCATCGAACTCGATACCCACTTTGTGGTCCTTCCACCCCATATCGAGGCGTGCGACGAAATCGCCGAAGCGGTTACGTACGACGAGTTGAGTCTGTGGAGCTGCGAAACCTGCGCGCACCACGATGAGTCTGGTGCGTGTCTCCCAGGGTGACTCGGCGCCGCCGTCGACCAGATCGAGGACATGAGCGAGCCTTGTCAGACCTCTGGCACCTGGGTGGCGTGCCACCACGGCATTGATGTCAGTGACGGACGTGCCTGTGGTGTTCATCAAGGCGTCGAGACGTTCCACTGCCAGGTCAATCGTGTTGCGTCGTCCGATGTCGAACGCGGTGCGTGCGGGTGTGGTTACGGGTAGTCCATCGATGACCGTCCGCTCGTCGCGGAGCAGACGGTCGCTCCATACCGAGATCCCGCGCGGAGCACGACGATTGGTGTGGATGAGTTCGACCGAACCGTTCTGTGGCAGCCACTTTGTGCCATGGACGGCCGCCGCTGATGTGCCGGCGAGCACGCCATGGCGCCTCGACCATAGCCATGCCGCTTCGGCTCGCTTGAGCTGTGTGACGTCGGCACCCACCGGCACATATATGGCGGGGTACAGCGCGGTGAATCCGCGCAGGGCGTACCCAGTGACCAGATGATTCGCGAGCGCCTCATCCCTGATGAACGGCCACGGTACGTCCCCCATGATGGCAGCCTTGCACCGACCACTGACAGTTTCTCGAGTGTGCCGATAGTGTCGAATATCGGCGAGATTTCGACTGGATCCGCACACTGGGCGTCAGGGGTGAACGTAGGTGCTCCCGGTGAGCTGCCACAGCGGGTCGCTGGTTTCCAACGCCTCGGCCGACAGCTGCCGCTTGATCACCTTGAACGTCGCGGTACGAGGGAGGTCGGCGCTGACTCGGAGGAATGACGGCCACTGTTTGGGCCCCAGATCCTCTTGCGCGGAGAGGAACTCGCCCAGCTTCGATGCCTCGAATCCGTTGTGTACCACCAGGGCCGCCATGACACGATCTCCGACGGTGGGATCGGGAATGCCATAGACGGCAGCCTCGGTGATATCCGGATGGCGCAGTAGCACGCGCTCGATGGGGGCGGTGCCCAGGTTCTCGCCGTCGACCCGCAGCCAATCGCCGAGGCGTCCGGCGAAGTACACGAACCCGTTTTCGTCGGCATAGGCGAGGTCGCCACTGCGGTACTTGCCCTCGACCATGCGCTCGGCATCGGCCAGGGCGTTCTTGTAATAGCCGGTGAATCGTCCGGGACCGGTCACATTCACCAGCTCGCCGGTGGCCTCCTCGGCGTTGACCACCCTGCCGCTCTGATCGAAAATCGCAGGGGGGCAGGGATGCCCGGTCTGGACATCCAGAATCCGAACGTCGGGAGTCAGCGGGCCTATCGCACCTGGCGGCGTCCCCGGCGCCCAGCCCAGCGCCACCCCGCCCTCGGTGGACCCGAATCCGTCCACCACAAAGGCGCCGAATCGCTTCGCGAATCGGTCGGTATCGCCGGCTGCCGCCTCGTTGCCGTACATGAACTTCAACGGATTGTCGGCGTCATCGGGCTGTTCCGGTGTCGCCAGCACATACGACATCGGCTTGCCGACGTAGTTGGCATACGTCGCCCCGTACGTGCGGACGTCGTCGAGGAAGCCCGAGGCGGAGAACCTGCGGCGCAACGCAATCGACGCACCGGCGGCGACGGCCACCGACCAGCCCGCGAGCACCGCATTGGAATGGAACATCGGCATCGAGAGATAACAGACATCTGCGGGACCGAGGCCAAAACGTGAGGACAGCATGATTCCCGCGGAGGCCACCTTGGCATGGGTGATCTGGACGGCCTTGGGGTCGCCGCTGGTGCCGGAGGTGAAGATGAGCATGAACAGTTCATCCGGTCGCACATCGGCGATCTCGATCAGCGGATGTTGTGAGTCGACAACGGTTTCGGACTCGTCTGTGATGATGAACTGGCAGTCGGCGAGCTCGACATCACGCTGCAATGCCGATCCGCGCCGGGTTGAATTCAAGCCCACCAGCACCAGGCCACCTAATGCGGCCGCGGAAAGAAGGCGCGCGAACCCAGGGGTGTTTTCCAGGATCACACCGACATGCGGCGGCTTTGACGGGTCCAAGCGTGCGCGCAATACCGATGCCAGGCGACGGCTTTCGGCCACATGTTCACGCCATGGCGTGAACGAACCCTCGAAGTGCAGCCCCCGGTCCTCAACATCGGCCAGGTTGGCCAGCAGCTGCGTGACCGTTGCGTTCTCCGGCGTGCTCACAACCAGATACTAGGCAGGTGTGTCGGCGAGTTCGCGGCCGATGCGGCGCAGCTGCTCCGTCGCGCTGCCCGAGGCGAACTCGCCGTGCTTTGCGGCCAGGAAGTAACGGTGCACCGGATGATCCTCGTCGATACCCACGCCGCCGTGCACGTGGACCGCGGTGTGTGCGACTCGGTGGCCGGCATCGGAGGCCCAGAACTTGGCCGTGGCGACGTCGACATCGGCGGGGAGGTCCTCCGAGACTCGCCATGCCGCCTGCCACAGGGTGAGGCGCAGACCCTTGACGTCGATGTAGCCGTCGGCCAGCCGCTGAGCCACCGCCTGGAAGCCGCCGATCGGCTTGCCGAATTGCTCGCGGGTGCGTGCGTAGTCGGCGGTCAGTTCCAGTGCCCGCTCCAGGACGCCGAGTTGATAGGCGCTGTGCCCCAGAGATTCCCGCAGCCGCAGCCACTCCACAACCTCCACGCCACCGACCTTGCGGTCGGCCGGAACGGGAACCTCGGAGAGGATCAGCTCCGCGGAGCTGTCTTTGCCGGTGGTGTGCAAGGTCTCTTGGGTGACACCGGCATCGTCGGCAGCCACGAGAAAGACCGCGACACCGTTTTCGGTTTCGGCGGGTACCAGGTACGCATCGGCCTCGACGCCGAACGGCACCAGGACGCGATTGCCGGTCAGCACATAGCCGGCGCCCTCGGTCCGGGCGGCGACGGGACCCTCGCCCGGTTCGCCGTCGAGCGCGATGGTGAGTACTTTCTTACCGGCGATAGCCGGTGCGGCCCAATCATTCTGCAGTGCTTCGGAACCGAATGAGGCGAGCGCTCCGGCCGCCAGCACCACAGACTCCAGGTACGGAACCGCGGCGAGTTCGCGGCCCAGTTCGACGAGAATCGACGACTGCTCCAGCACACCGAATCCGCCGCCGCCCAACGATTCGGGGGCCGCGGTCGAGAGGATGTCGGCCTCGACGAGCTTGGTCCACAGCTGCCAGTCGAATCGGCTGTCCTGCTTGTCGAGTTCCTTCTGGCGCTCCGGCGTGCTGATCGCCGACGCGATGGTGCGGGTCAGGCCGGCAAGGTCGGTCTGTGCCTCGGTCAGGGAGAAATCCATTGCAGTGCAGTCCCTTCTAGCGTGTTGCCGCAGGCTGGCCGAGTGCGGTCATCGCGATGATGTCGCGTTGAACCTCGTTGGTGCCGCCGCCGAATGTGAGGATCAAGCAGGCCCGGTGCATCCGCTCGACGCGTCCGCGCAGCTGCGCACCGGGGGAGTCCTGACGCAGTGTTGCCGCCGTCCCGAGCACCTCCATGAGAAGGCGGTAGGCCTCGGTGGCCAACTCGGTGCCGAAGACCTTCGTGGCGGAGGCATCGGCGGGGGAGGGAGCGGCATCGGTGTTGGAGGCCAGCTCCCAGTTGATCAGCTTGAGGTATTCGACCTTGGCATGCACGCGCGCCAGGTTCAGCTGAACCCATTCGGAGTCGATGATTCGGCCGCCTGGGCCCTTGGTCTTCTGTGCCCACTCGCGTACCTCGCGCAGTGCGGTGATGATCGGCGCCGAGGAAACCAGGGCCACCCGTTCGTGATTGAGCTGGTTGGTCACCAGCTTCCAGCCCGCGTTCTCCTCACCGACGCGGCTCGTCACCGGTACGCGCACGTCCTGGTAGTAGGTGGCGCTGGTGCCGGGCCCCGCCATCGTGCGGACCTTGGTGTACGAGAAGCCCTCCGCCGTGGTGGGCACGATGAGCATGGAGATACCGCGATGCTTCTTTACTTCCGTGTTGGTGCGCACCGCCAGCCAGATGTAGTCGGCGTACTCGATGAGGCTGGTCCACATCTTCTGGCCGTTGATGATGTAGTCATCGCCGTCGCGAACAGCCGAGGTGCGCAGTGAGGCGAGGTCGGTACCGGCGCCCGGCTCGGAGTATCCGATGGAGAAGTGCAGCTTGCCCGCCGCGATCTTCGGCAGGAAGAACTTCTTCTGCTCATCGGTGCCGAAGTGCATGATCGTCGGCGCGACGCTGTTGATGGTCAGGAACGGCACCGGGGCGCCGGCGATTGCGGCCTCGTCGGTGAAGATCAGCTGATCCATCACCGAACGGTCCTGGCCGCCGAATTCCTTGGGCCAGCCCAGTGCGAGCCAGCCGTCGGCACCCATCTGTTCCACGGTCTCGCGGTAGACGTTGCCGCTGCCGTACTCACCCTGATTCGACGCCAAGGCCTCGCGCCGCTCCGGGGTCAGCAGTTTGTCGAAGTACGCGCGTAGCTCGCGGCGCAGCTCTTCCTGCTCGGGCGTGTAGGCGATATGCATATGTGACCTCCGCTGCCGTGGCCCTCAGGTGTGACCCACGTTGACACAAGAGTTGTAACACGTTCTAGTCTAGGGAGTCCAGACGCGGCGCCATGGCACAAACTCAGCCCAGAGATCCTGGAGTCATCCGGGTTGTGTCGTGGGTCACGTGTCGTAGTCTGGCGATACAGCCCAGCTAGACGATGGAGTCGGCTCATGGAGCCGGAAAGAGGTTTCCAATGCGTGTCGGTGTAATTCCTGACCGTTGTGAAGGCAACTTGGTATGTCTCGGGATCGCTCCAGAGGTGTTCGACGTCGATGACGACGACTATGTCGTCATCCTGCAGGAGGAAGTACCGGCCGATCAGGAAGATCTGGTCGAACAGGCGATCGCGGAGTGCCCGCGCGCTGCTTTGATTCGCAAAGACTAGAGGCATTCGTAAATCACCGGCCTGCTTCGCGTTCGGCGGAGCGGTGCCGGCGTGATTGGGGTGCGTCGATTGCATGGGACTGAAGGGAAATCACTATGAGCGCGATTGCTGATGCCGACCTGAGTGGCCGTGTCGCCATTGTCACCGGAGCCGCGGCGGGACTCGGCCGTGCCGAGGCCATCGGTCTGGCCCGGTCCGGAGCGACCGTCATCGTCAACGACATCGCGCCCGCCCTGGAGGGCAGCGATGTGCTCGACGAGATTGCCGCGGTGGGCTCCAAGGGTGTGACCGTCGCCGGTGACATCGGTGAGCGCTCCACCGCCGACGAGCTGATCTCCACCGCCGAATCGCTCGGCGGGCTGCACGTCGTGGTCAACAATGCCGGCATCACCCGGGACCGGATGCTCTTCAACATGTCGGACGAGGAGTTCGACGCCGTCATCCACGTGCATCTGCGCGGCCACTTCCTGCTGACCCGTAACGCCGCCACCTACTGGCGCGGTGCGTCGAAGGCGGCCGGTACCCCCATCTACGGCCGCCTCATCAATACGTCGTCTGAGGCAGGCATCCTCGGGCCGGAGGGGCAGGCCAACTACGGCGCTGCCAAGGCGGGCATCACGGCGCTGACGTTGTCGGCCGCGCGCGCCCTCGGTCGCTACGGAGTGCGGGCCAACGCCATCGCCCCCCGGGCCCGTACCGCGATGACTGCCGATGTCTTCGGTGACGCGCCCGAGGACTCGGTCGATCCGCTCTCTCCCGAGCATGTCGTGACATTGGTGCGGTACCTGGCCTCGCCCGCCGCCGAGCAGGTGAACGGTCAGCTCTTCATCGTGTACGGACCCACCGTGACGTTGTTGGCAGCGCCTACAGTGGAGGCGAAGTTCACTGCGGAGTCGGATGCGTGGGATCCGTCGGCACTGAATTCGGCGCTGGCCGATTTCTTTGCTGGCCACGACCCTAAGCGAACGTTCTCGGCGACCGCGCTGATGTCAGAAGGTTAACGAGCGTTACGGTACGGGGCACGGCCAAGATTAGAACCGGTTCTAAATATCGCATCAAAATCCCAGCGCAAAGTGGACGCCGCGTGCGATTTGCCTGTCCGATGATGAATTGACACTAACAATTTTTTCTCGTTAATATGATGCGCCTCACAGCGTGGTAGGTACACGTCGATCGTTAACCGGGTGGTCGGGCGGAGGCAACGATGTGTGAGACAGGAGCGAAGGTTGAAGCAGCAGCTCGCGGCGCCCGCGCGCGCCGTCGGCGGCTTCGTCTCCATGTCGCTGGCCACTTTCCGCAATATCTTCCGCCGCCCCTTTCAGGGCCAGGAATTCCTGGATCAAACCTGGTTCATCGCGCGGGTCTCGTTGCTACCGACGCTGCTGGTCGCGATCCCGTTCACAGTGCTGGTGGCTTTTACGCTCAACATCTTGCTGCGTGAGATCGGCGCGGCCGATCTGTCCGGAGCGGCGACGGCATTTGGCACCGTGACGCAGCTGGGCCCTGTGGTTACCGTGTTGGTGGTCGCGGGCGCGGGCGCCACGGCGATCTGCGCCGACTTGGGTGCCCGCACCATTCGCGAGGAAATCGACGCGATGCAGGTGCTGGGCATCGACCCGATCCAGCGACTGGTGGTGCCACGGGTGCTCGCCTCGACCTTCGTCGCGCTGCTGCTGAACGGCCTGGTGTGCGCCATCGGCATGGTCGGCGGGTATGTGTTCTCGGTGTTCCTGCAGGGCGTCAATCCCGGCGCCTTCATCAACGGCCTCACGGTGCTCACCGGTCTGGGCGAGTTGATGATCTCCGAGGTCAAGGCCTTCCTGTTCGGCATCTTCGCGGGCCTTGTCGGCTGTTATCGCGGACTCACCGTCAAAGGTGGACCCAAGGGTGTCGGCGATGCGGTCAATGAGACCGTCGTCTACTCCTTCATTTGTCTGTTCGTCATCAACGTGGTCATGACGGCAATCGGCGTGCGGGTCCTGGTGAAGCACTAGTGACCGGACCGTATCTTTCGACGCACACCGTGACCTCCTATACCGTTCGGTATATGCGTGGTCTGGGACGCTCGTTCGACAAATTCGGTGAGCAGGCACTCTTCTACGCGCAGTCGCTGAGTTACATCCCCACGGCATTGACGAAGTACCGGAAGGAAACCATCCGGGTACTCGCCGAGATCACCATGGGCACCGGGGCCCTGGTGATGATCGGCGGAACCGTGGGCGTCGCGGTATTTCTGACCCTGGCCTCCGGCGGGGTCATCGCGGTGCAGGGCTATTCCTCGCTGGGCAACATCGGCATCGAAGCACTCACAGGCTTCCTGTCCGCCTTCCTCAATGTGCGCATCGTCGCTCCGGTGGTGGCGGGTATCGCGATGGCGGCCACCATCGGCGCCGGAACAACCGCCCAGCTCGGCGCGATGCGTGTGGCGGAGGAGATCGACGCGCTGGAAACCATGGCGGTCCATGCGGTTTCGTATCTGGTGTCCACCCGCTTGGTGGCCGGGCTCATTGCCATCATCCCGCTGTATTCGTTGTCGGTGCTGGCGGCGTTCTTCGCGTCCCGCGCGACCACGGTCATGATCAACGGGCAGTCCCCAGGCGTGTACGACCACTACTTCAATACCTTCTTGGTGCCCACCGATCTGCTCTGGTCATTCCTGCAGGCGATCGTCATGTCAATCGTGGTGATGCTCGTGCACACCAGCTATGGATTCAATGCCTCCGGTGGACCAGTGGGCGTGGGCGTCGCAGTCGGCCAGGCGGTACGCACGTCCCTCATCGTGGTTGTGCTTGTCACCCTGTTCATCTCACTCGCCGTCTACGGCGGGTCCGGCAACTTCAACCTCTCGGGCTAGGGCCACATGTCAGGAGACTCGTCGCGCCGGTCTGTCCGGCTAGCCGGTACGGTGCTCGCTGCCGTGCTGGTGGCGCTGACTGTGCTGACCTACCTGGCGTACAACGACGCCTTCGCCGACACCAAGCCCATCACCGTTGTCTCGCCCCGTGCGGGTCTGGTGATGGAGGAGGGCGGCAAGGTCAAGTTCCACGGGCTGCAGATCGGCAAGGTCACGTCGATCACCTATGCCAATGACCAGGCCAAGCTGCAGCTTGCGGTCAACGCCAAGGACCTGCGGCTGATTCCGTCGAACGCCACTGTCCGCATTGCGGGTACCACCGTCTTCGGGGCGAAATCTGTGGAGTTTCTTGCCCCGCAACAGCCGTCGAACTCGTCGCTGAGGCCGGGCGCGACGGTGACTGCCGAGGCGGTGGCCCTTGAGGTCAACACCGTTTTCGAGAACCTGACCCGGCTGCTCGGCAAGATCGACCCGGTCAACCTTAATGCCACCCTGACCGCCGTCGGCGAAGGGCTGCGCGGCAACGGGGACAACTTCGGGCAGGGGCTCGTCGAGCTCGACCAGTATCTGGATCAGCTGAATCCGAAACTTCCCACCCTGCAACAGGACTTCCAGAAGGCCGGACAGGTGGGGCAGATCTATGGCGATGCCGCGCCGAACATCGTGCGCATCCTCGACAATCTGCCCACGCTGAGCCGCACCGTCGTGGATCAACAGCAGGACCTCAAGGCGACGCTGCTTGCAGCAATTGGGCTGGGTAACAACGGATACGAAACCCTGGCCCCCGCAGAAAAGGACCTCACCGCGGCGCTACAACGGTTGCGCGCCCCCGCCACGCTGCTCGGCAGGTATTCACCGGAGATCCCGTGCACGCTGCAGGCCATCTCCAAAGCGCTGGTGACCTTCACCCCGCTCATCGGCGGTGTACGGCCCGGCCTGTTCCTGAGTAACAGCTTTCCGCTGGGTGCGCCGGTGTACACCTATCCGGACAGCCTGCCCATCGTGAACGGCTCCGGTGGCCCGAATTGCCGTGGCCTACCGAATATTCCGACCAAGGCGCAGAACGGGTCATGGTACCGATCGCCGTTCCTGGTGACCGATAACGCGTACATCCCGTACAAGCCGCTGGAGGAGCTGCAAGTCAACGCTCCGGACACCCTGCAGTACCTCTACAACGGTGCCTTCGCGAAGCGAAGTGAGTTCTGATGCTGCGGGGCACACAGATCAAGGTTGTCGTCTTCACCGTGGTGATGCTGTTGGTGGCGGCGGGGCTGATCGTCACGTTCGGGGAGTTCCGATTCGGTTCCGGCAAGCGGTATCACGCGACGTTCACCACGGCGTCGGACCTGCGGTCCGGGCAGAAGGTACGCATCGCCGGGGTGCCGGTCGGCCGTGTCAAGGACGTATCGCTGACCAAGGACAACAATGTCGAGGTCACTTTTGACGTCGACTCGAAGTACCAGCTCTACAGCTCCAGCCGGGCGATCATCAGATACGAGAACCTGGTCGGAGACCGGTACCTGGAGATCACCTCGGGCCCCGGAGAATTGCGCAAGCTGCCCGACGGCGGAACGCTGGACAAGGAGCACACTCAGCCCGCTCTCGATCTGGATGCGCTGCTTGGTGGACTTCGGCCCGTGCTCAAGGGATTCGACGCCGCGAAGGTCAACGAGATCAGCAACGCGTTCATCCAGATTCTGCAGGGGCAGGGAGGGACGCTCTCCCAATTGTTGGGCGACGCATCCTCGTTCACTTCGGGCTTGGCGGAACGCGATCAGCTGATCGGCGATGTGATCAATCACCTCAACGACGTGCTTGGCACCATCGACTCCAAGAGCAGCCAGTTCTCGTCGAGCGTCGACCAGCTGCAGCAGCTCGTCTCCGGCCTGGCGCAACAGCGCGATGTGGTCGCCGGAGCGTTACCGCCGCTTGCGTCGACGGCCTCATCGCTGGAATCGGTGCTCAAGGACACCCGCCCGTACATCAAGGGCACCATCGAACAGACTCGCCAGTTGGCGACCCGGATGGACGAGCGCAAAGCCGATATCAACGTCGTTGTGGAGAATCTCGCGGAAAACTACCTGCGGCTCAACGCTCTTGGCGCATATGGGTCGTTCTTCAACATCTATTACTGCTCCATCCGGATCAAGGTCAACGGACCAGTCGGAACCGATTGGCTGATCCCGTTCGGTGGACCGCCCGACCCGTCGAAGGGCAGGTGTTCCTTCAAAAATGAGTAACATCCAAGAGAAAGATCCGGTACGCACCGGAATCTTCGGTATCGCCGTGGTGGCGATGCTGGTGTTGGTCGCGTTCGGCTACACGGGTCTGCCGTTTTGGCCGCAAGGCAAGCAGTACACCGGGTTCTTCGCGGACTCCGGGGGCCTGGAGCCCGGCGGTAATGTCTTCGTCTCGGGCATCAAGGTGGGTCAAGTCAAGGATGTGTCCTTGGCGGGCAACCAAGTTCGGGTGGACTTCACTGTCGATCGTTCCATCCGCCTGGGCGACCAGTCGCTGGCCGCGATCAGAACCACCACTGTGTTGGGTGAGAAATCGCTGTCGGTGACACCGGCCGGGGCGGGTCGCATCACCGAGATTCCCTTGGGCCGCACCAGGACTCCGTACACACTGAACAGTGCGCTGAGCGACCTGGGCGCATCGGCGGGTGGGATAGACAAGGCGCAGCTGGACCAGTCGTTGCAGGTCATTACCGACGCGATGCGTGATGCCACCCCGCAGCTGCGCGGCGCCCTGGACGGTGTCGCCTCGCTCTCGCGCACGTTGAACGCCCGCGACGCCGCCCTCGAACAGCTGTTGAGCCGTGCCAAGTCTGTCAGCGGGATCCTCTCCGAGCGTGCCGGGCAGGTGAACAAACTTGTCACCGATGGCAATCAACTGTTCGCGGCGCTCGACGAGCGGCGGTTGGCCATCGCCGAGCTGATCAATCGTGTGCAGGGACTGTCCCAGCAGATCAGTGGATTCGTGGCCGACAACCGCCAGGAATTCCGGCCCACCATGGAGAAACTGAATCTCGTGCTCGATGACCTGCTGGACCGCAAGGCGCATATCAGCGAGGCACTCAAGCGTCTGCCGGGATACGGCACGGCGCTCGGCGAGGTCGTCTCCTCCGGGCCCGGCTTCCACGTCAACGTCTACGGCTTCCCGCCGGCCACGCTGACGGCCGTCATGTTCGACACCTACTTCCAGCCCGGCAAGCTGCCCGCCAGTCTCTCGGACTACCTGAACGGTTTGATCGGTGAACGCCAAGTCATGAGGCCGAAATCGCCATGACAACACCGGAGAACCGTCTCAGACCCTGGATCCAGAAGGGCGTCTTCGCGATGCTCGCGGTGGTACTCGTGGGTGGCCTGCTGTACTGGGTGTGGCCCAGTCGCGGGACCCACAAGATCATCGGGCATTTCGCCTCGGCTGTCGGGCTGTACCCGGGTGATGACGTTCGTATCCTCGGTGTGAAGGCAGGGCGCATCACCGCTGTCGAGCCGCGTGAGGGTGACGTGAAGGTCACCATGGAACTCCCGGACAAGTTCAAGGTGCCCGAAGGTGCGCAGGCGATCATCATGGCGCCAAACCTGGTGACCGCCAGGTTCGTTCAGCTGACACCGGCGTACACAGAGGGGCAGGCCCTCGCCGACGGTGCGTCGTTGGGGCTGGACAAGACCGCCGTCCCGATCGAATGGGATGAGGTCAAGACCGAGCTGGCCAAGCTCAGCGACAGCTTGGGGCCGCAGGGTGAATCCAAGGGGCCGGTCAGCGATTTCATCAACCAGGCGGCGAGCACATTCGACGGCAACGGCGACTCGTTCCGGAATGCGGTGCGCGAGCTTTCGCAGGCGGCCGGGCGACTCGGCGACTCGCGCACGGACCTGTTCGGCACCATCAAGAACCTGCAGGTGGTGGTGGATGCGTTGGCGAACTCGAACGAGCAGATAGTGCAGTTCAGCACCCACCTGGCATCGGTGTCGAAGGTGCTGGCAGCCAGCACCGAGAACCTCGGAGCCACCTTGGGTGCACTCAACCAGGCCCTCACCGATGTGCGAGGTTTCTTGGGAGACACCAACTCTGCGCTGGTCGATTCGGTGAACAAGCTGAGCGATTTCGTGAAGATCTTCTCCGACCAGAGTGACGACGTCGAGCAGATCCTGCACGTTGCGCCGAACGGCCTGGCCAACTTCTACAACATCTATAACCCCGCGGCAGGCACGTTGAACGGCATGCTCTCGATTCCGAACCTGGCCAACCCGGTGCAGTTCATCTGTGGTGGTGTGTTCGAAACGGGCACCAAGGCCGAGTATTTGAAGCGGGCCGAGATCTGCCGTGAACGGATGGGCCCCGTGTTGCGCCGTGCAACATTCAACTACGCCCCGATCCTGCTGCACCCGATCAACCAGATTTCGGCGTACAAGGGACAGATCATCTACGACACTCCCGAGACGGAGGCGAAATCCGAGGCGCCCCGCGAGGATCTGGTGTGGGTTCGCCCCAACGGCGCACCGCCACCACCGAAGCCGTCGCCACAGGACCTCAGTGCGTTGATGCTCGGGCCCGAGGAAGTCAATGCACCGCCGCCCCCCGGCACGGAGCTGCGTCCCGCCGAGCCGGGGCCGGTGCCACCGGGTTTCCCCGCGGCTGCGGACGAGCCGGCACCACCTGCTGTTCCTGGAGGGCCGCGATGAGTCGGCTGAGTTCAACGCTCTTCGCGCGATGCTCTCATCGCACACTGCGCGGCGTGGCGATCGGTGTCGGTGTCGCCGTGGTGGCCAGTGGGTGCCAGTTCAACGGTCTCAACTCGCTGAACCTGCCCGGGACGGCAGGACACGGATCGCGGTCCTACACCATCACTGTTGAGCTGCCCGATGTCACCACGCTGCCGCAGAACTCCCCGGTCATGGTGGATGACGTGACGGTGGGCAGTGTGTCCGGCATTGATGCGTACCAAAAGCCCGACGGCTCTTGGTATGCCGGAGTCAAGGTGTCTCTGGGACCCGAGGTGCAGTTGCCTGCCAACGCCGTCGCCAAGGTCGCCCAGACCAGCCTGCTCGGCTCGCAGCACATCGAGCTGGCCGCCCCCACCGGCGAGCCCGCAGTGGGCAGGCTGACCGGTGGTGCCACGATTCCGCTGAGCCGTACCGGCAAATACCCCAGCACCGAAGAGGTGCTCTCCGCGCTCTCTGTCGTGGTCAACAAGGGCAATCTCGGTGCGATACAAGACATCACCGACGAGACCTACAACCTGTTCAAGGGGCGTACCGGCAACCTCACCCAGGTGCTGCCCAAACTCGCCACACTGATCTCCTCGCTCAACTCTCAGCGGGACGACATCATCTCGGCCATGCAGGGCATCGACAAGTTCTCCCGAGTCCTGGCCGAACACAAGGAAAGCCTTGGGCGCGCTATCGATTCAATCGAACCCGCTCTCAAGGTGCTCAACGAGAATCGCGCCAACATCATCGAGGCGTTCCGTTCGGTGGGCAACCTCGCGAAGATCACCGACCGGGTGCTCCGGACCACCAAGGAAGACCTCGTCGCCGATCTCAAGGGGTTGTACCCGGTGGTGCGGGCGCTGGCCGAGAATCGCGACGTGTTGATCGACAGCCTGGACCTCCTGCCCACGTTCCCGTTCAGCACCAAGTACCTGCGGAACGCGGTGCGCGGTGACTACCTGAACGTCTTCGTGACGTTCGACCTGACCGCTCGGCGTTTGGGCGAGACGCTTTTCACCACATCGTTCTTCGACCCGAATATGCAGCATTTCAACGACGTGGTGAATCCCCCGGAATGGCTCATCGGATCCATGGCCAACCTGAACGGCAAGGAGACCAGCCCGTTCGATTTGCCTGCCCCCGCGGCCCCCGCCGCCCCACAGGGAGGTGGTCGCTGATGGAACGGCTGATCAAGATCCAGCTGGTGATTTTCGCGGCCGTCACGGTGATCAGTGTGGCGTTGATGGCGATCTTCTACCTGCGGGTGCCCACCGCGCTCGGCATCGGAAAACACGATGTGAAAGCGCAGTTCGTTGCCTCGGGCGGCCTGTATCAGAACGCGAACGTCACCTACCGCGGTGTGCAGATCGGGCGGGTCACCGACGTTGCGCTGACCCCCGAGGGCGTCACCGCCAGCATGCGGCTCAACAACGACGTCAAGGTGCCCGGCAATGTGCGGGCAGTCGTCAAGAGCGTCTCCGCCATCGGCGAGCAGTACGTAGATCTGGTGCCGCCCACCACGGGTGCTGCCGGAAGCCTCCGAGGGGGCGATGTGATCGGTACCGATCGCACCGCCATCCCCACCGATGTGTCCACCCTGCTGCGTCAGGCCGACGGGCTGGTCAACACCGTCGCGGACACCCGGCTCCGGGAGGTGCTGTCCGAGGCGTTCAAGGCATTCAACGGATCCGGTCAGGAACTTTCCCGGTTGATCGACTCGTCGCGGCTGCTGATCCAGGAGGCCAACGCCGACTATGGCAGCACTACCAAGCTGATCGATCAGGTGGGGCCGCTGCTGGATGCTCAGATCCGTAGCGGTGACAACATCCGCGGATCCGTCTCCAGCCTGGCGGCATTGACCGAGCATTTCGCCAAGGCCGACCCGCAACTGCGGCAGTTCCTCAAGGTGGCGCCGGGTGCCGCCGAGGAAGCCTCCGAACTGTTCGCGGGTATTCGCCCGTCGTTCCCGGTGCTCGCGGCGAGCCTGGCCAATCTGGGGCGCGTCGGCGTCATCTACAACAAGTCCATCGAGCAGTCGTTGGTGATCCTGCCCGCGTTGTTCTCGGCGTTGTTGACGGTCGCCGGTGGTGCCCCGATGGACGAGGGCGCGAAGCTGGACTTCCGGCTGAACCTGGGTGACCCGCCGCCATGCCTCACCGGTTTCGTGCCGGCGCCGCTGATGCGTACCCCGGCCGATGAGACCCTGCGCGAGCTGCCCAGGGACATGTACTGCAAGACCGCCCAGAACGATCCCAGCGCGGTGCGTGGCGCGCGCAACTACCCGTGCCAGGAGTTCCCCGGAAAGCGGGCACCGACCATTCAGCTGTGCCGTGACCCGCGCGGATACGTGCCGATTGGCAGTAACCCATGGCGTGGCCCGCCCGCGCCGTATGGCACCCCGGTGGAGGATCCGCGGAACATCCTGCCGCCCAACAAATTCCCGAACATACCGCCGGGCGCCGAGCCGGATCCGGGCACTCCGACACTGCCGCCGCCGCCTCCGCCGGCTCCGGACGCCCCGCCGGCCGGAGGTGACGTGATGCCGGTAGCAGCGAAATCGGAGCCGATGGCGGCGCGTGCCTATGATCCGAAGAATGGTGTGTTCCTCGATGCCAACAATCAGCCGAGTGTGTACGCGCCCGCGCTGGACCGCGGTAGTGAGGCGGAGACGTGGGCGGATCTGATGCTGGGACCGAAGCCGGTATGACCCAAGACGAGCCGAAAGCCACGTCGCAGACACCGCGGCGGCGGGCGGCCCGGCCGGCCGGCCCTACGAGTGAGACCGGTGCCGAGCCCATCAGTGTGTCGCTGGGCCGCACCGAGACCCGGTCGAAACCCGAGCCCTCCGTGTCCGATTCCCGTCGACGGGGAAACGCGCGCGCTGTGGCATGGGTGGCATCGGTGCTGGCAGTGGTGCTGATTGGCGCATTGGGAGTGGCACTGGCGCTCATGGGTCGTGCCCAGCATCGCGATGACCTGCGCGCCGCGCGCGACCAGCATTTCGTCGACACTGCTGTGCAGACGGTGACGAACATGATGACCTACAGCCCGGACAGCATCGATAAGAACGTCGACCAGTTCGTCAACAGCACCAGCGGACCGCTACGGGGCACCTTCAACCCCGACAACACCGCCAATCTCAAAGCGCTGTACCACCAAACCGGCACCAGCTCGGAGGTGGTGATCAAGAAGGCGAGCCTGGAAAGCGTCGACGAGGTGAGCAAGAAAGCCTCGATACTCATCTCCGCGCGCGTAACCCTCACCAACGCAGACTCGGGGGTCAACGAGCCCTCCAAGTCGTATCGCATGCGGATGATCGTCGCCGAGGATCAGCAGGGCAACATGACCGCATATGACCTGAGATGGCCGGACGGACAGAGCTGATGCGCTGGTTGACAAGAACTTTCGTCGCGGTTGTGGTGCTGGCCGTTATCGGGTTGTCCGCCGTGGCCGGCGGCATGTACTGGCACAGAGTCGATACCATCGCCAGCCGGGCTGCGGGACAGACGCTGATCAAGCAGGCCGGCAAGCAGGTGGGAAGCATCTTCGGATACGACTATCAGACCGTCGAGCGCAGCCTCGACGAACAGTACGCGGGGCTGACCCCCGAGTACCGGCGTGAGTTCGAAGACAAGGCGAACCGGGAGATCATCCCGCAGGCCAAGCAGCGCAAGATCGTCAGCCAGACCAGTATCGTCGGCACCGGAATCATTGCCGCGCATAGAGATTCGGCGCAGGTGGTGGTTTACATGAATCGCACCATCACGGACCAGTCGCGTACTCCGGTGTACGACTCGTCGTCGATTCAGGTGGACTACACGCGCGCAGGAGACAAGTGGTTGATCTCCTACATCACGCCGCTTTAAAGGGGCTCGCCGCCCAGCACCGCCGGCTGTTCCGGTGCAATCGAATCGCCGGTGGCCGGTGTGGCCAGAGCCTCCAGGAATGCACGTGCCCATCGATCCACATCATGCGCGAGTACCTGGCGGCGCAGCGCCCGCATGCGGCGGCGCCCTTCCTCAGGGGTCTGGTTGAGCGCCGACTCGATTCCGTCCTTCACGCCGTCGATATCGTGCGGATTGACCAGATAGGACTGGCGTAGTTCCGCCGCGGCGCCGGTGAACTCGGAAAGTACGAGCGAGCCGCCCAGATCGCTGCGGCAGGCCACGTACTCCTTGGCCACCAGGTTCATGCCGTCGCGCAGGGGAGTCACCAACATGACATCCGCGGCGACGAAGAAGGCGATGAGATCTTCGCGCGGTACCGGCCGATGCAAGTAATGCACCACCGGATGGCCGACCTCGCCGAACTCGCCGTTGATGTGACCGACCTGCTGCTCCACATCGCCGCGCATCTTTTTGTAGCTCTCGACGCGTTCGCGGCTGGGGGTGGCGAGCTGGATGAAGACGGTGTCGCTGCTGCTGGCGCGGCCCTCGGCGAGCAGTTCTTCATAGGCGCGCAGCCGGATATCGATGCCCTTGGTGTAGTCGAGTCTGTCGACACCCAGCAGGATCTTGCGCGGACCGCCGAGTTCGGCGCGAATCTCCTTGGCGCGCTGGCGAATCTGCTTACTGCGGGACACGCTGTCGAGCTCTGCGGAGTCGATTGAGATGGGGAAGGCGCCCACCTTCACGGTGCGGAATCCCACCCGGATTTCGCCGAACCGCGAGCGCACGCCGATCGACGCCCGTGACGTGCTGGCGCCCACCAATCTTCGCGCCAAGTACATGAAGTTTTGGGCACCGCCCGCCAGGTGGAACCCGATGAGATCGGCGCCCAGCAGGCCGTCGACGATCTCGGTGCGCCAGGGCATCTGCATAAACAGCTCAACGGGCGGGAACGGTATGTGTAGGAAGAAGCCGATCGTCAGGTCGGGGCGCAGCATGCGGAGCATCTTGGGCACCAGCTGCAGCTGATAGTCCTGTACCCAGATGGTTGCGCCCTCGGCGGCCACCGCGGCCGTTGCCTCCGCGAACTTGCGGTTCACATCGACGTAGGCCTGCCACCATTCCCGGTGATATTCGGGTTTGACGATCACATCGTGATACAGCGGCCACAGGGTGGCGTTGGAGAAGCCCTCGTAGTATTCGTTGACCTCTTGGGTCGACAGTCGCACCGAGTAGAGCACCATGTCGTCCTCGGAGACCGGCTCGACATCGGCATCGGCGACACCCGGCCAGCCCACCCAGGCGCCGCGGCGCTTGCGTAGCAGCGGCTCCATCGCGGTGACCAGCCCGCCCGGGCTGCGCTTCCAGGTGGTGGAACCGTCGGGCAGCTTTACCAGGTCGATCGGGAGGCGATTGGCAACGACGACAAAGTCGGAGCTGCCGAAGGCAGGCTCGACGGCCGATCGCTCATCCGATCGAGGCACCATGTTTGTTTCTCAGTACGAATCGCGAGGAGACGTATCGGGTTACGCGTCGACCTTGGTTGGCCCGATACCCAGCATCGCGAGCAGCATGCGGCACTCGTCGGCATCGTTCGCATAGGCGGCGACGACGCGCTGCGCCTGATGGGCAGTCTCGTCGGCCAGCGGCTCGAGATCGTCGATCGCGGCTGGTTCGGTCTTGGCTGGCATTCACCCAGTCTAGGCGACGCAGTGCCAGGGGCCCACATGAGGAATGCAGACGCCACCTTGACGGGTTGCTCCACAGGTGCCGGCCACTCAGGGTGATCCCGCTCTTTTCGGTCCCAATGCTCCGGGCTACGCGTGGAAATCGGCGGGTGACGTCGAGCCGATCGAGCTCTTCCCCGGAGTGACCATTCAACCGCTCTGGGAGGGCGAGAATGGTGCGAAAGCCCTGATTACAACCATCTCTGCGGGAGCGGTGTGGGTGGGAGAGGATCACCATCTGCCTGGGCCGGAGGAGGTGTACGTCGTATCTGGAGTGCTCGGCGATGGAGTAAACGAGTATCCGGCCGGCACATTCCTCCATGCCCCCGCGTAGTCCTGGCATGTTCCGCAGTCGAAGCAGGGTTGCGTGCTCTTTCTCTTCTATCCGGAGGGCTGACCTTTGACTCCGTGCCACGCGAGAGCGTGGAGGTTGCGATCTGGCTGATTCGTGATGCGGTGGCCGGGTCAGGCCGCGTTGCTCCCGGAATGTCCGTTCCCGGATTTGGAGTGATCGCCCGAGTTCGCGTGGTCACTCGGGCCGGCGTGGGTGCCGGATTCGGGGCCGCTGCTGTTTCCGGTATCGCCGGTTTCCTTGCCGGCTCCCGAGTCGGCGCTGGTCGCGCTGGGTGACTTGCCGGCGCCCAGGCCCGGTATGGACGTGAGGCCGTCTCTGATCGACGGGAGTTTCGGATTCTTCGCCGTCGTCCCGGGCCGTGACACGGGAAGCTTCGGAAGGCGCAGGGTCGGCTTCGTCGTGTCTTTCGACTTCTCGACGTCCTTGACGGAAGTGACGGCGGGCTTCCGCTGGCCCGGCTTCTCGTCGGGCGTGGTCTCGGGTTTGGTTTCCGTTGTGGTCTCAGCCTGCGCGGTGGGCACTGTGTTTGCACTGACCGCGATTGCGGTGGGATCGGAGAGCTTGGTCGGCGCGGGGGGAGCGGTTGGCCCGGATGTGGTCGGGGTGAGGACTGGTTCCCTGGGTGTTTCGGGTGCGGGTGTCTGGGTCGCGGGCGGTATGGCCCTCGTGGGATCAGCCTGAGGGGCAGGGGGATTGGCGGTTCTGTCGACAGGGGCGGGTTGCATGGGCGCCGCGCCGGGCAGTCCGTTCTGGAAGTTCTCGGCGCCTTCCTCGACGGCACCGGGCAGCTTCTTGAGTGCATCGATGATGTTTTTCGATGGGGTGAAGAGACTGAACGGTTTTATGGTGCCCGGGCCGGTTTCGCGGTCGTAGGCCATATCGATGAACACGCGCAGGGTGGGCTCGATGGCATCGAGCACGAAGGACGCGCCTATCGGATTGGTGAGATCGCGCAGCGGTTGCAGCAGCGGGAGATGTTCGGTGTGCACGACGTAGTAGGTGGATATGGAGCCGTTGGCGTTGGTGATCACGGTCTTGGTCGTGCCGTCTTCGTAGTGGTACGTGGTTGTGTTGCCGTCGGTCTGGGTCTTGTCCGCCAGGGCGTTCGCGTTGTCGTACTTGTCCAGATCGGTGTTGTCATAGAACTGGTCGGGATGCGTATACGGGAATGCCACAAGGGCATTGGCGATGGCCAATGGGTTGAAGTACGCCGGGAAGTCGCCGATCGTGTCGTATTCGTTGGTGATATCCGTGGTGGTGAAGATGTCCGGCTTCGCAGGCTGGGCCGAGTAGATATCCATGAACGGAATCCAGATACCGGGGAAGCGGGCCAGAATGCCCCCATTGGGCTTGTAGGCATTGGAGATCAGGACGAATTGGATATCCGGGTTTCCGTCGGGCCCGTACTGCTCTTCGAGGTCTTTGCGTGACTCGTTGACGACTACCGCGCCGAGCGAGTAGCCGATGATGACCTTCTTGCCCGGATGGGTCGCAATCTCGTAGGCCAATGCCGTGTGCCCTGCGGTGACAGATTGGCGAAAGGTCTTGTCCCGCAGACCATCGACGGGCCACATCGTCCCCGGATAGGAAACGGGAACGTACGTGTCGGAAGAAGAGTTGTAGAAGCCATCGAGGCCGCCGAGCTTGGCGGGAATGTTCGCACCCGGGCCGTCGCCGCGGCCACCGACTCCGATGACATAGGACGCGAGCGTCGAGGCGATGGTTCGCGACTCCATGGCGACCGGTGCCAGCACCGTGCATGTCGCCGCCACCGCGGCGGCGGTGGCCACCGAGCGCTTGAGCGATTGACGTTTCCCCGAAACCGAATGCTGCGCTGCCATCAGGACCCCTCCTGTGCTTTCGGCGCCGTTGCCGAATGCGGTGGCATGAGAGTAAAGAGGGCAAAGCTTTTGCGCCATACTCTGAGAGGGGTGAACCGGCCAGTTCCACTACATTGGCCACTGCGCTTGTAGTACCTGGTCAAGGACTAATTTCGACGCAGGATTGTATCCAAATTAGCTGGCTTGTTCCCGGAGTGCGTGAGGAGATTCAGCAAATTCTGTGAGCGCTCAGCCGAGTATCTCTGCGTACCCGTTGTTGAGGTTTTGCCAGTCGTGAGTCATGGCATCGAGGCCAACCACCCGGCCACGCGGTGTCCCGTCGACGGCCAAGGTGAGAGTGTCCAGGCAGATGTGCCAACCGCCGGCATTTCCCGACGCATTACCGCGATCGGACATCGAGTGTTCGAGGGTCAGTCGACATCCATTCTTTGTGGGTTCGATTCGCCACCTCAGGGTGTCGTCGGGACCCCAGCGATGGATCAGCTCGTGTGGAGGGTTGACGGTGAGCACTTCGCCGTCGAGTACCGGATCCGCAGAAGTCTCCCGGACCCGAGCGGCTCCCACCGAATCCAGTGGGCGATCGGGTACGGCGGGTGACCACTGTCGCAACTTGTCGGGGTCGACGAGCCACGGCCATACCTTCTCCGGTGAGTGGTTGAACTCGCGGGACATGGTCAGAACCCACCTGCCGTCGTGGTCGTCGCACGGGGTGAGGGTGGCGGCCAGGGGATTAGTCACGGTCGTCGTCCTTCGTGTTGTCATGAGTGTCGGCCTCGCTGACGATGAGATGGGCGAGGCGATCGAACGCGGTGGCCCACTTGCGGTGATAGGGCGTCACCCAGGCCAGTACGGCGGGCAGGGGATCGTCCGCCAGGTGGTAGACCCGGCGTTTCCCGGCGACCTCCACGCGAACTGTGCCTGCATCACGCAGGACGCCCAGGTGCTTGGACACCAGCGACTGCGAGACATCGAGTCGTTCGATCAGCGTCGTGACATCGGCTGCTCCTTCGCGCAGGGTGTCGATGATCCGGCGTCGAGTCGGGTCGGCGATCACCATGAAGGCGTCCATGTATTCATATCACCACAGAATCATATGAATATCAAGAGATGTGTTCGGCAGGGGCGATGCGCGCTGCGGCCCAACATGGTCATGGTCAGTACTGTGGTCAACAGGTACCGGTGAGTGCTGCTCGCCGAGGTCGCGGTGGGGGCGTGATCGCCGGCTCAACGCCGAGGTGAGGACTATTTCTTGACGAAACCGCTGCGTATGCGGATTGCCGTTATCGGTGTATTCGCATCGTTCGGGCTCGTGGTGGCCACCTGGGCTGTGCACCTCCCGACCATGAAGCAGGCCACGGGGATGTCCTCGACGGCGCTGGGCCTGGTGGTGCTGGTCTTGGGTGGCGGCGCACTGGTGGGCATGCTGATCAGCGGTGTGCTCGTCGACCGATTCGGCAGCGGGCCCATTGCCGTTGCCGGTGGCGCCGCGATGGCCCTCGGCGTCAACATCCCGCTATCGGCCACAAACGTGTGGATCGCCGGAGCAGGCGCGTTCCTGTGCGGCGTCGCCGTCGGCGTCACCGATGTCGCGATGAACGCCGCCGCGGTCGACGTGGAGCGCTTCTACGGCCGGCCGATCATGGCCTCATTCCACGGGGTGTTCTCGGTCGGCAATGTGGTGGGTGCCGGTATCGGAACCGTCGCGTTTGCGGTGCACGTACCGGTCTTCGTCACCGTCCTGGGCGTCACTGTGCTGTGCCTGGCGGTGCTGGGATCGTCGGCCAGTGTGCTGCTGAGGGACAAGCTGCGCGTCGGCGAAGCCGAGGCCCCGGACACGGTGCCGTACACGCTGCCGCCCGCGGTCACCTGCCGCCGAGGTCAGGTGTTTCTCCTCGGCGTATTGGCCATGCTGCTGATGCTCTCGGAAGGATCGGCGACGGACTGGAGCAGTCTGCACGCACAGGAGCACCTGGGTGCTTCCCATTCATGGGGTGCGTTCACATTCGGCGTGTTCATGGCGGCCATGACGGTGGGCCGGTTCACCGTTGACAAGCTCGTCGAACGAGTTGGACGAGTACCGGTCCTGCGCTGGGGATGTGCGCTGGCCGCGGTCGGTCTGCTAACCGTGATCGCGTCGTCGACGCTGCCTCTCACCATGGCGGGCTGGGCGGCCGTGGGCCTTGGGCTTGCCGGCGGCGTCCCGCAGGTATTCACCGTGGCGGGCAACATCGACGAACAACACGAGGGTCGAGTGCTGTCCTGGGTGGTCGGGACCGGCTACGTCGCGGTGCTGGGCGGGCCCGCCCTCATCGGCTGGCTTGCCGATGCGTTGTCCCTCAACACCGCCTTGCTGCTGCCCATCTTCGCGGTACTCGTCTGTGGCTGTGCGGCAGGTGCGCTGACGATGAGCACGCCTGCGACCAAGACTGCGCCCAAGCCCGGGCGTACCGTCAAACCATGATGAACACTCTGGCGGCTGCGTCGGCGCGGGAACTGTTGCGTGACAGCTTTACTCGGATCATCGAACATGTCGGCGAGGTGACCGACGGTCTTCCCGATTCCGCATTGGTGTATCGCCCAACCACGGATGCGAACAGCATCGCCTGGCTGATCTGGCATTCGGCGCGCTGTCAGGACGTGCAGATCTGTGCCATCACGGGTGCGGAGCCGGTGTGGACGGCCCTCGGCTGGGAGCCGAGATTCGGCCTCGACCTGCCCGCCGACTCCAACGGATACGGGCACACGCCCGAGGATGTGGCCAAGGTGATCGCGACGGTCGACCTGCTCAGTGGCTACTACCAGGACGTGCACGAAATGACACTGCGGTATGTCGACACCCTGACCGATGCCGAGCTTGCGCGTGTTGTCGATCAGCACTGGGATCCGCCGGTCACCGCGAGCGTCCGGTTGGTCAGCATCGTCGACGACTGCGCCCAGCATCTGGGTCAAGCCGCCTACCTGCGCGGGATGATTCCAACCAACTAGTGGGGATGGCGACGTGGGTCCCCTCGTGCCAGACTCCTCTAATGACAACGACGTCTGAAAACCTCGCCGCCGCCCACAGTGCCGTCCGCGACGTGCGCAATCCCGCGAACGGGCAGGTCGTCGGGCAGGTGAACTGGACCGATCCCTCGGATATCCCCGTGATCACCGCACAACTGGCCAAGGCGCAGCCGTCGTGGGAGCGTCTTGGCCCCGAGGGACGCGGCAAGGTGCTGGCCCGCTTCGCGCAGTGGCTGACCGACAACACGCCGCGTATCGAGGCCCAGTTGATCGCCGAGACCGGTAAGTCCAAGATCGACGCGGGCATCGAGATTCCGTCGATTCTCGCGATCATCGCCTACTACGCGCCTCGTGCGGCGGAATTCTTAACACCCGAATCGCGGCCGGCCTCGTCCATCGCCATGAACACCAAGAAGATCACCCTGTATCAGCGGCCCCGTAGGGTCGTAGGAGTTATCTCCCCATGGAATTATCCTGTGGCACTTGGATATTGGGATGTGATTCCGGCCCTGTTGGCGGGCTGTTCGGTGCTGCTCAAGCCCTCCGAACGCACGCCGCTGTCCGATGAACTCATCGCGCGCGGCTGGGAGGAAATCGGAGCGCCGCCGGTGTTCGAGATTGTCCACGGCGCACGTGAGGTCGGCGAGGCACTGATCGACAACGTCGACTTCATCCAGTTCACCGGATCGACGGCCACCGGCAAGAAGATCATGGAGCGCGCCGCGCGCCGCCTCACCCCGGTCAGCCTGGAACTGGGCGGCAAGGACCCGATGCTGGTGCTCTCGGATGCCGACGTCAAACGTGCGGCACATGCAGCGGTGTGGGGCAGCATGTTCAACGCCGGTCAGACCTGTGTCTCCGTCGAGCGGGTGTACGTCCACGACTCGATCTATGAGCAGTTTGTCGACCTGGTGGTCGACGAGGTGCGCAGTTTGGAGATCGGGGCCGGGATGGATCACAGCGTCGGCGCCATGATCGACGAGAATCAGCTCGAGGTCGTGGATCGGCATGTGCGCCAGGCGGTTGCGTCGGGTGCTCGGGCACTCACCGGCGGCGCGCGGGTCCCGGGCGGCGGTACCTTCTACGCTCCGACCGTGCTGGTCGACGTGGATCATTCCATGGATTGCATGCGGGAGGAGACCTTTGGTCCCACGCTGCCGATCATGCGGTTCTCTGAGGAGTCCGCGGCGATTGCCCTGGCGAATGACAGCGAGTACGGGCTGTCTGCCAGCGTCTGGACCAAGGACCGAAGGCGCGCCGAACGCATTGCGCTGCAACTTGATTGCGGTACCGTCAATATCAACGACGTGATCATGAACCTGTCCTGTCTGACCGCGCCGCACGGTGGCTGGAAGGGCTCGGGGATGGGCTCGCGCTTCGGTGGTGCCAGCGGTCTGCTCAAGTACTGCCGCACGGAGGCCATCGTCGACACCCGGGTGACGCTGCCCAGTGAGCCGCTGTGGTACAGCGGACCGAGCTGGCTGGCGCCGGTGGCGCTCAAGAGTCTTACCAAGCTCTCGAACAAGGCACTGCGCCCCTTCCGTCGCTGACACCTCACGTTCACTCGTCGGCCACCCTGGCGACGGTTGCCGGGGTTAGTTTCCGCTGGTGACCGAGACCATTACGGCCGCTGCGCAGGGCTACACCGTCGACGACGATGACGATGACGACCCGGTACTCATCGCGCCCGACGGCGTCGCGGTGGACACCTGGCGAGAGAACTACCCGTACGACGAGCGGATGAGCCGTCATCAGTACGAGCTGGAGAAGCGTCTACTGCAGATCGAGCTGCTCAAGCTACAGAACTGGAGCAAGCGCACCGGCGCCCGGCACGTCATCCTCTTCGAGGGGCGCGACGCCGCCGGTAAGGGCGGCACCATCAAGCGGTTCATGGAGCACCTCAACCCGCGTGGTGCTCGCGTTGTCGCGCTGGAGAAGCCGACCGAACGGGAACGCACCCAGTGGTACTTCCAGCGGTATGTTCCGCATCTGCCGGCTGCCGGAGAGATGGTGTTCTTCGACCGCTCCTGGTACAACCGTGCCGGTGTCGAGCGCGTCATGGGATTTTGTTCCGACGAGCAGCATTCCGAATTCATCCACCAGGCACCGCTTTTCGAGCAGATGTTGGTCAATGACGGCATCAGCCTGACCAAACTGTGGTTCTCGGTATCCTCCGCCGAGCAGCGCACCCGCTTCGCGATCCGGCAGGTTGATCCGGTGCGCCAGTGGAAGCTCTCACCGATGGATCTGGCCTCCCTGGACAAGTGGGATGCCTACACCAGGGCCAAGGAAGAGATGTTCTCGCTCACCGACACCGATCACGCGCCGTGGATCGTGGTGAAGAGCAACGACAAGAAGCGCGCACGCGTCAGCGCGATGCGGCACGTTCTGGGCAAGTTCGACTACGACGACAAGGATGTCGATGTCGTCGGTCAGGCCGATCCACTGATCTTGGGGCGCGCGCTCACGGACTAGATCCCCGCCGCCGCCCGGTTCAGATCCCGAAGTCGCCTCGTTCCGGCCTGCCGGACTAACCTGGGCTCGATGCGATTCCTGTTCGCGGTCCTGCTGTGGCTGCTCACCACTGCCGCGCTGGCTCTGACGGTGACGGCGGCCTGGACACAGTCCCGGATTGTCGACGAGAACGGCTATGTGGTGTTGACGGCGCCGGCGGCTGCCGACGCGAGGGTGCAGCGGGCGATCGCGGGGGAACTCACCACCCAGATCGTGTCGCTGGGCCAGAAGCAGGGCTCGCGTGTCAACGAGACCCAGGTCGCGGAGTTGACCGCCACGTACACCGGTGGCCCGCAGTTCCGTGCGGACTTCGCGTCGGTGAATCGGATGGCGCACCAGTGGTTGTTCACGAACTCGAACTCGGCGCAGCGTGATTCGCAGGGCAGCTGGCAGATCGATGTGGCGCCCATGATCAAGAGCCTGGTGCCGCAGGGGCTTTCCATCAAAGCGCCTGAGACACTGAAGGTCTCGGTTACCGATGACAATCTGGCGGGTCTGACGCCGGGTCGTTTGGTGCCGGTGGCGCGCTTCGGTCAGCTTGCCGTGTGGATATCCTTCGGTTTAACACTCGTGCTCGCGGGGCTGACTCAGTTGGCGGTCCGTAGCCGCGCGAAGGGCCTTGTCGGGCTTGGTATTTCGGCACTACTGGTGGGTGCGGCCGGGTGGGCGGGGCTGGAGATCGGGCGGCGCTACCTGGATCGGCCATTGAACCGGGTCAACGACAATCTGCGTGGCGTGGCCGACAGCCTGGTTACCCAGGCGGTCGGCAATGCCCACCACTGGCTGAGCCTCACGATGGCGGCCGGTGGCCTGGTGATCGTGGTGGGTGTGGTGTCGGGACTAGTGGGCGGTTTGTTGCGGCGCTGACATGAGCGTCAGGCCGCGTGGGCGTCGCGGATGCGCTGCACGTCGTGCTCGACGCAGCCGACGCGTTCGGCGGCGTCACTGACGGACAGTCGACGATCCAGCAGGATGTCTAGCTCGGTGGGCGAAAACTCTGGCTCGGTATCCCACGGAGCACGGTCCCACCCGTTCTCACTCAAGCCGATGAACAAGTCGTTTCTCATCGTGCACCTCACGGCAATCTGGCTCCAACTACCGACCATCCGGGAGCGCTGCAATGCGCTCCCGTCATGTCGGTTAACTACTGCGGCCCGCCAGGCAACTTTGCCAAGGCCAATAATTCAGCTAGCTACCAAGCTAGCCGAGCACACCTAACGGCAACAACTCACGACGGTTACGGATCGGTCTCGATTTCGGTAACGGTGCCCGATGCCGTGGCTCCCGTCCCTCAATTTTGCCCGCCTCTGAACTGGGAAATTAAGAATCTAACCCACTGGTGCTTGCAGTAGTTAGCACCTGTGAGCTGCGGTTTTGTGATCGTTGGCTGGCGGCGATCTGCGAGGTGGAAAACCTATCGAGCAAACTGCATATGTGTGAGTTCGTCATTCGCCGTTGCTTGGCCGACCTGGCGGGGTGATTTGTGAGACTGTCCCGGTCGCTAAGTGACGTGGGTCATGACAGGCGCACGGTCACCATGCTCTCGGCAGCTGCGGCCCGTTCGATATCGGATTGGTTGAAGCTGCCGTCCGAGTTGCGTCGCACGTTGTGGTACTTGGCATCGCGCGGCACTCTGTGCAGCAGGTCGGCCAGTGGACCGGCGATCTGGGGGCCGGTGGACAACTCGGCGGTTCCGTCGAGCCGCTTGCCGCGCACCAATGCGGTGACGGGGCGTCCGTCGCGCAGGTTCTTGGCCCACGCCCTGTCAGTGAAGACGGTCAGCACATCGCCGTCGCGAATGTAGGTGGCGGCCACGTTGTATTCCTTGCCGCTCTTGCGTCCGGTGAAAGTGAACAACGCGATATTGCCGCTGAGCACGGGGTGCAGCGGGCTGCGGAGCAGGCCCCTGACCATCTTGTTGACCCATGGTGGAACAGTGTTGGTTTCGCTCATGGAGCCATTGTCTGCTTCGGCCACCACACCCGCATCGGGGATCGCCCTGAGATTTCGGGTCAGGGTGCGAGCCGGCGCCAGAGGAACTCGATGGCCAGCGCCGCCTTGAATGCCGACTGGTCGTTGTTGGCCGCACCGCCATGGCCACCCTCGATGTTCTCGTAGTACCAGACCGGTTGCCCCGCCTCTTGTAGTGCGGCTGTCATCTTGCGTGCATGTCCCGGGTGAACGCGGTCGTCGCGGGTCGAGGTGGTCACCAGAACGGGCGGATAGTGCTTCTCGGGCGAAATATTCTGGTACGGAGAGTATTTGGAGATGAACCCCCAATCATCTGGATTGTCCGGGTCACCGTATTCGGCGACCCAGGACGCGCCGGCCAGTAACAGGTGATAACGCCGCATGTCCAGCAGCGGGACCTGGCACACCAACGCGCCGAACAGTTCTGGGTAGGCCGTGAGCATCACACCCATCAGCAGTCCTCCGTTGCTGCCGCCCTGCGCGCCCAACTGTGCTGCGGTGGTAATGCCCCGCGCCACCAAATCTCTTGCGACAGAGGCGAAGTCTTCATACGCCAGATGGCGTCCTTCTCGCATCGCCTGGGTGTGCCACACCGGGCCGTACTCGCCGCCTCCGCGGATGTTGGCCAGCACGTAGGTGCCGCCGCGGGACAGCCACAGTTTGCCCAGTACGCCGTCATAGCCGGGAGTTCTGGAGACCTCGAAACCTCCGTACCCGCCGAGCAGAGTGGGTCCCGCTTCGGTGGATCCGCTGGGGCGCACGACGAAGTAGGGAATCGCGGTCCCGTCGTCGGACCGTGCGAAGTGCTGGGTCACCTCAAAGGAGGCGCCGTCGAAGAAAGACGGTGCCGATTTGATGGGGGATACCCAGGCCCCCGCGGTGCCTGCTGTGCCGTGCAGCAGTGTGGACGGCTGGGTGAAACCCGATGTGTCAAGGAATATCTCATCGCCAAGGTCGTCGATCGCGACGATCTGTGTGGTGGCGTTGACGGGCACACCGCCCAGTGGTTCGGAGTTCCAGCTGCCCGGGGTGAACACCACGATCTGGCTCACCACATCGCGCAGGATCACGACGGTAAGCCGTTCCCGGGTCCATGCGTAGTGGTGCAGGCTCGCATGTTCGTCGGGAATGAACACCGCGGTGACGGTGCGATCCCCGGCGAGGAAGTCGGCATAGCGAGCCGCCAGTAGGGTCCCGGCCGAATGCTCGGCGCCGTCCAACTGCCACGGCGACTTGAGTTCGATCAGGAGCCATTCGCGGTGCACCGACACCGAGGCATCGGTGGGGACGTCGATATGCAGCAGCTCTCCGTCGACACTGAGCTCGTGTACTTCGGAATTGAAGAAGTCGGTGGCCCGACTGATCAGGGTGCGTTCGAAGCCGGGGGTGTCATCAAAGCTCGCGCCCACCATCACGTCCGACGATTCGCCGCTGAAAACCAGTTCCGCATCGTCCAGGGACTGTCCGCGCTTCCAGCGCTTGACCAGACGGGGATATCCCGAATCCGTAAGACTTCCGGGCCCGAAATCGGTGCCCACGAACACGGTGTCGGCGTCGATCCACCCGATCTGAGTCTTGGCCTCGGGCAACACGAAACCGTCCGTCACGAACTGCCGTGTTTCCAGATCGAATTCACGTACCACCACGGCGTCCGATCCGCCGCGCGACAAACTGACCAGCGCCCGGTTGAACTCGGGGCGTAGCGCCGTCGCACCCGCCCAGACCCAGTTCTCGTCCTCGCTGTCCGCCAGGGCGTCGACGTCGATGATGACGTCCCATTCGGGTTCATCGAGACGGTATTGATCCAAAGTGGTTCGCCGCCAAAGGCCGCGGGCGTTGTTGGCATCGCGTCGGAAGTTGTAGAGGTATTCGCCTCGCCGACGCACATACGGGATTTGTGCGTCGGTATTGAGAATGGCCAGCGCCTCGGCCCGCATTTCGTCAAATCGTGCACCGGAAAACTCGCCGGTTGTTATCGAGTTGCGTTCGCGTACCCAATTCAGCGGCTCGTCGCCACCGATGTCTTCGAGCCAGAGATGTGGGTCCGGGGAGCGGCGCGCCGACGTCATTTGAGCCAGTGTGCCAGTGACCGCAGTATGGTCGAAGGTGGCCCGGGGGCGGACAGAACACCGAGCAGGAGTTTTCTCGTGATACCACTGCCACGCGCGCAGGTTGTAGCTAGCGCGATGCTGCTGGGGATAGCAGTTGGACTTGTCGCTGGGATGTCTAGCGTGTTCATCGCGCATGAACCAGTGCGGCCCGACCTCTTCATCGGCGTTGTTGTCGCGGTACCGAGCCTGATCGGTTTCTTCATCTTGATCGCGTCCACGCGAAAATGGATGACGGCCGCGGCGGCATTCGTGCTGGCGATTTCTCCCGGGTGGTTCGGGATTCTTGCGGCGATACAGGTGATTCACAGTGTCTGACAAAAATGCAGAAAACACCGTCGAAAAGACGAGCGCTGAAGCCGAGCTTGTCGACGACACGGAGAAGCCGAGCATCGTCGAGGGCGACCTCGCCGATCCGCTGGCCGTGCCGATCGATGGCGGTAGGACCAGAGACGGATTGGATACCGCGACCTTCACCGCGTTCTCGGCGTTCAAGGATGACGAAGACCTGGTGACCACCGGCCGCATCGACACCGATGCGTTGCCGCTGACCGCAGCGTTTGACGTCGCAGGCGACCGCACCGGTGCGATGCCGGTCACGTCGGCCGAATCGATGACGCCCGATCCCTATACCGGCGCGGTTCCGGTGCTCGCCGACGAACCGGCGAAGCCGGTACGGGTGCCCGCCGAGCGGGAACCCGCCTTCCTGAAGCGCTGGGTATTGCTGTTGCTGTTGCTGGCTGTGTGGATTCCCGCCGGCGCGGTCGGACTGCTGCTGTACCAGCATTGGTTCGAGACGCTGTTGCCCAACGACCGGACGGTCGCGGTCACCTACGTGCTGATCTGGGTGTTTGTCTGCGTGGTGGTCGCGCTGCTGTTGGCCATGGTCGAACCGCTCCCCATAGTGGTCGCCCTCGCTTTTGCCGTGTTGACGGCGCCCGCGATCTCGGTGGCGGCCGCCGGTGTGAAGTACGGCTATGTGGCGTGCACCGCACCTTCGGTGCCCGGAGTTCAGTCACTGTGCCCGGAACCGCTGCGCAGTTGGGGCATTCAGTATCGAGACCGGGCTTGACGCTCCCCGCCTGACATCGTCCTACTAGGGTGGAGTTCGTGACTGCACACTATGACGTCGTCGTTCTCGGAGCCGGTCCCGGTGGCTATGTCGCGGCTATTCGCGCAGCCCAGTTGGGCCTGACCACCGCCATCGTTGAGGAGAAGTATTGGGGCGGAGTCTGCCTCAATGTCGGGTGTATCCCGTCCAAGGCGCTGCTGCGTAACGCGGAGTTGGCCCACATCTTTACCAAGGAAGCCAAGACATTCGGCATCAGCGGTGAGGCCACGTTCGATTTCGGTGCCGCGTTCGACCGCAGCCGTAAGGTCGCCGAGGGGCGTGTGGCCGGTGTGCACTTCCTGATGAAGAAGAACAAGATCACCGAATATGAAGGCGTGGGTACCTTCACCGATGCCAACACCTTGGCGATCAAGAAGGCCGACGGTGCCACCGAGACGCTGACCTTCTCCAATGTGATCATCGCCACCGGTAGCAGTGTGCGGCTCGTGCCCGGGACCTCGCTCTCGGAGAACGTGGTCACCTACGAGAAGCAGATCATGACCCGTGAGCTGCCCGGATCGATCATCATCGCGGGCGCCGGGGCCATCGGTATGGAGTTCGCGTACGTCCTCAAGAACTACGGCGTGGATGTCACCATCGTCGAATTCCTGCCGCGTGCGCTGCCCAACGAGGACGCCGAGGTGTCCAAGGAGATCGAGAAGCAGTACAAGAAGCTGGGCGTGAAGATCCTGACGGGCACCAAGGTCGAGTCGATCACCGACAATGGCTCGCAGGTCACGGTCAAGGTCAGCAAGGACGGGCAGGAGAGCGAGCTCGTCGCCGACAAGGTGCTGCAAGCCATCGGATTCGCGCCGAACGTCGAGGGCTTCGGCCTGGACACGACGGGTGTCGCGCTGACCGACCGCGGCGCGATCGCCATCGACGAGCGGATGCGCACCAATGTGCCGCACATCTACGCGATCGGTGACGTCACCTCCAAGCTGCAACTGGCACACGTCGCTGAGGCGCAGGCTGTTGTCGCCGCCGAAACCATCGCCGGTGCAGAAACATTGGAGCTGGGCGACTACCGGATGATGCCGCGGGCGACCTTCTGCCAGCCCCAGGTCGCCAGCTTCGGGCTCACCGAGGAGCAGGCCCGCGCCGAGGGGTACGACGTCAAGGTCGCGAAGTTCCCCTTCACCGCGAATGGCAAGGCACACGGCCTCGCCGATCCGACCGGATTCGTGAAGCTGATCGCCGATGCCAAGTACGGCGAGTTGATCGGTGGGCACCTGATCGGTCCCGATGTTTCCGAACTTCTGCCCGAGCTGACGCTCGCGCAGAAGTGGGATCTGACGGTCAACGAGCTGACTCGTAACGTGCACACCCACCCGACGCTGTCCGAGGCGCTGCAGGAGGCGTTCCATGGACTTGCGGGGCACATGATCAACTTCTGATCTGTCGCGGGCCGGGGGGCCCGTCGTAATCTGCTGGGCGGTAGAGGGGGAAACGTGGCGGAACCAGTTGGAAATCAGGCTTGGCATCAACTACTCGACGCGATGATCGACAACAAGCGGCGGCATGCCTCGGTGGACGACGGACTGTATCCGGTGACCCACCCAAATCCTGGTGCCACTGAGGAACAACTTCGCGCCACCGAGGAACGGCTCGGCCGTCCGTTAGATCCGCAGTACCGTGAGTTCCTCGGTGTGGCTGATGGCTGGGAGAGCTATCACTTCAGTACGAACTTGTTGGGCACCAGCGATATTGGTGTCGGCGATCGTTGGGGTGAGACTGCTCGCACCATCGCGCAATGGCTTGATGAGACAGATACCGCCGAAGACCTGGGTGTCGGCGACGATTCGACCCAGTTCGCGCCGATCGCCGATACCGGCAACGGCTATGCCGGCTGCCTCTATCTGGGTACCAACCTCTGGCCGCGGAAACCGGTCCGGATGCCGCTCGGTCCGTCCAGGCCATCCATCGCGCGCTCGATCTGGGCGTCAGCCTGATCGATACCGCCGAAATCTACGGCCCGTACACCAACGAGGAACTGGTGGGTAAGGCGATCGCGGACCGTCGCGATGAGGTGGTGCTCGCGACGAAGTTCGGACTGATTTCGCATGCCACCGGTGCAACCTTCCAGCCCGACAGCTCGCCGGCGAATATCGCTGTGGCGGTGGAAGGATCGTTGCGCCGATTAGGGATCGATCACATCGACCTCTATTACCAACATCGCGTCGACCCCACCGTGCCGATCGAAGAGGTGGTCGGCGCGGTTGCCGAATTGGTGGCGCAGGGCAAGGTCCGCCACATCGGGTTGTCGGAAGCATCGGCGGCCACCATCCGCCGCGCTCATGCGGTACATCCGATAGCGGCGGTTCAGTCGGAGTACTCGTTGTGGACCCTGGATGTGGAGTCCGCGGTGCTGCCGACTCTGCGCGAGTTGGGAATCGGTCTGGTGCCGTACTCGCCACTGGGCCGTGGGTTCCTGGCGGGATTCATACGGTCCGCGGATCAGTTGGCAGACGGCGATTTCCGAAAGAACCTGCCGAGATTCAGCCAGCAGAACCTGGACAGAAACCGTGCGATCGTCGGTGCCGTGGAAGCCGTCGCGGCCGAGGCGGGGGCGACGCCGGCTCAGATCGCGCTGGCCTGGCTGTTGTCTCGCGGCGAGGGCATCGTGCCTATCCCCGGGACCACGAAGGCGGCACGCGTCGAGGAGAACACGGCAGCCGTGGATGTGGTCCTCTCCCATGCGCAGTTATCGCAGTTGGAGACGATCGCGCCCGCGGTGGGCGAGCGCTACCACGAGGATCTGATGGCCCTGTTGGATTGAGGGCACGCCCCCGCACGCGTGCGGTACCCCCACCCACGTGTGGGGGACTAGAGGTCCAGCGGGATGCGCAAGGATGACATGGTCGCGGCCAGGCCGTCGTACTGCGTGACGAGCAGGCAAAAGCCGATGAGCTGGCGGCGGTCCAGGAACTTCGAGAGTCCCTCCCATGCCTCATCGGAAAGTGTTCTGGTGGTGAGTATTTCGTCGACGCCGGTAATGAGGGCGCGCTCCTTGTCGGAGAGCCCCTCGGCCCCGGCGCCCGCAAAAATCCGCTCTTGATATGCGGGATCGATCCCGGCGGACTTCGCGATGCGTGTGTGGTGCTGCAGCTCGTACGCGCATTCGCGCACGTGGGCCACGCGCAGGATCACCACCTCGGTGTCACGGGTGGACAGCTTGGTGCCGCGCAGGATGGCGCCGGAATACGCCAGCCACGGCCAGAACCGGGTGCCCGTTTGTCCGAGTGTGGTCGCCAGGTGCATCTGCGGTGCGCTAATCGCGCGTGCCATCCCCTTGGCAATCACCCAGTTGATCGGTCCGAGCTCGCGTAGACCACCTGGTGGGATGCGACCATCGCTCATTGTCGGGCTCCTTCTTGCTGAACAAGGTATGGCGACACCGTACTGCGATGCTCGTCAAGGTCCAGAGCCCGCCCGAGTGCGGGGAAGGCGCGCTGCGGGCAATTGTCGCGTTCGCAGACCCGACAACCCACGCCGATGGGTGTCGTCGCGCCCTCGGAGGACAGATCCAGGCCCTGCGAGTAGACCAGCCGATGCGCATGCCGTAACTCGCATCCGAGCCCGATCGCGAATGTCTTACCCGGCTGTCCGTACCGCGACGCACGCCGTTCGACGGTGCGTGCCACCCAGAGGTAGTTGCGTCCGTCGGGCATCTGCGCCACCTGCACCAGGATCTTGCCCGGGTTGCCGAAGGTCTCGTATACGTTCCACAGCGGACAGGTACCGCCGCTGGAAGAGAAGTGAAAACCGGTCGCTGACTGACGTTTCGACATGTTTCCGGCACGATCGACCCGGACGAATGAGAACGGAACCCCGCGCATCGACGGACGCTGCAGGGTCGACAGCCGGTGGCAGATGGTCTCGTAGCTCACCGAGTAGAACGCCGAGAGCCGCTCGATGTCGTATTGGAAGTCCTCGGCCACCCCATGGAACTGCCGGTAGGGCAGCACCGTGGCGGCGGCGAAGTAGTTGGACAGGCCCAGCCGCGCCAGTTTGCGAGATTCCTCGGAGGTGAACTTGCCGTCGTCGACCATGGTGTCGATGAGATCGCCGTACTCCAGGTAGGCCAGCTCGGCGGCCAGTTTGAAAACCTGCTGCCCCCCGGAGAGGTGGTTACTGATCTCCAGCGTCTTGGATACCGGGTCGTACTTGTGCAGAACGCTGTCGCCGAGGTCGATGCGCCGGGCGATCTGCACGCCGTGCACTTCGGTGATACGGTCGGCGATCTCTCTGGCGAGATCAGCCCGGTGCATGCGCATCCGAACCGTCAGGTCTTCGGCCGCGGTGTCGAGCTCGTGGAGGTAGTTGTGCCGCTGATAGAAGTAGTCGCGCACCTCCTCGTGCGGCATGGTGATCGAACCGCTGCCGCTGCCGTCGGTGTACCGGTCTTCGGTAGCCGCCGCCAACTGCGTGGTGGTGATCCGGTAGCGCCGATGCAGATTGACCATGGCGCGTGCCAAGGCGGGATGTCCGGCGACGACATCGGCGATCTCGGCGGGATCGACGTCGATGTCCAGGTCCTTGTCCTGAACCACCTCGCGCAGCTCGGCGATGAGGCGGCTGTCGTCCTGGGAGGAGAAGAACGTCGCGTCGACGCCGAACACTTCGGTGATACGCAGGAGCACCGCGACGGTCAGGGGACGGACGTCATGCTCGATCTGGTTGAGGTAGCTCGGGGAGATCTCCAGCATCTGGGCGAGCGCAGCTTGGCTGAACCCGCGTTCGCTGCGGAGTTGACGAAGGCGCCCTCCAACGTACGTTTTGGACACGCTGACCAGCCTACGCGCCTTGCGAACTCCATCTTCGCAGTCTTGGCAAGGTGTGGATCGGCCCAGGATGCTCTCGGGATCGCGATGCCCGAGCCGGATGCCGGCGAGCAATCAAGCTGGTTTGCTTTCTGGGCCCATCCGGGACGGGTCGACCGGCGAACATGGCAGGCTGAGCTGTCTCTCGCTATGACCGGCGCCACTGTCGCCGTCGGTTCGGCCCTGAGGTCACAAAGGGGGGCCTCAGCTGCTGATTAGCCATCCGTTCACCCATTCGTAGGAATTGGAGAATCGGACGATCGTGGTTGCCCACGGCGGTATGCAGTAAATCTGTACACGTCTGTATCCAAAATAGCGTGCTACTCATTGCATATCGGGTGTGCAACGGGTACATACGCGACTCTCATGCATGGTCTAATCTTTAACGGCCGGGAGCGCCGCTGAGGCGTTCCGCGTTTTGCAATTGGGATGTGCATGTCCGAGCATGGTGCCGGATGCGGAGATAGACGAGGAGGGTTACGATTCTTCGGCTTTTGATGCGTCTGTGGATTCCGCTACTGGTGCTCGCGGTAATTGGTGCCGGCGGTTTTACGGTGTCGCGGCTTCACGGTGTATTCGGTTCCGAGAACCGTCCGTCGTATGCCGATACGAATGTCAGTGACGCTAAATCGTTTGATCCCAAGAAGATGTCGTATGAGGTTTTCGGATCGCCGGGGAATGTGGCCGATATCAGCTATTTCGATGTCAATGGTGATCCGCTGTACATTCAGAAAATCCCATTGCCATGGTCGGTGAAATTCGAGATCGGTAAGACGACAGCGGTGGGAAGCATCATGGCGCAGGGGGATGGCGGCAGTATCGGGTGCCGCATCATCGTGGACGATGAGGTTAAGTCCGAGAAGGTGACAAATCAGACCAATGCCTTTACCTCATGCCTGCTGAAGGCCGCATGAGCGAGGGCGACGGCAAAGGTCAATCACACCGACCGATAATGGCGACCATTATCCGCAAGGGTGCGGTATTCATTATCTTGGGCTGGCTTGCGATCACTGTCTTGCTGACCGTCAAGGTGCCGCCGCTGGAGATCGTCGAAAGGGAGCATTCGGTCTCCCTGAGCCCGCCGGACGCACCCTCCGTCAAAGCAATGACACAGATGGGGAAGGTTTTCCAGGAATCCAATTCCGAGAGCGTCGCAGTGATCGTGCTCGAGGGAGAGAACCCTCTCGGCGACGATGCGCACAAGTATTATGACGCCGTCGTCCGTCAATTGAAGGACGATCCGAAACATGTGCAGCATATCCAGGACTTCTGGGGCGACCCGCTAACCGCTGGTGCCGCCCAGAGTGCCGACGGCAAAGCCGCGTATGTGCAATTGAATCTCACCGGGCGCTTTGGCCAGGCCGATGCGAACGAATCGGTGGAAGCCGTTCAGAAGATCGTCAAAGACACTCCGGGGCTGCCGCCGGGGGTCAAGACCTATGTCACGGGCCCCGCGGCCGTCGTCTCCGATATGTCGGAGAGTGGAAACCGGACGGTCATCCTCATCACCTTGGTGAGTGTTGGCGTGATTTTCCTGATGCTGCTCCTGCTCTACCGGTCATTCATCACGGTCATCATCTTGTTGTTCACCGTCGGTATCGAGCTGCAGGTTGCGCGAGGACTCGTCGCGTTCCTCGGCATGCACGGGATCGTTGGCCTTACCACCTTCGTGGTGAACCTTCTGGTGTCTGTGGGCATCGCCGCAGGTACGGACTACGGAATCTTCTTCACCGGGCGGTACCAGGAGGCGCGTCAGGCAGGCGAGGATCGCCAGACCGCCTACTACACCGCCTACCGCGGGGTGGCCAAGGTCGTGCTGGCATCTGGCCTGACCATTGCCGGTGCGATCGCGTGTCTGCATTTCACCCGGCTGCCGTATTTCAAGCCGCTGGGCATCCCCGGTGCGGTCGGCATCCTGGTCGCGGTGGCGGTTGCGCTCACCCTGGTTCCGGCATGCATCGCCGCGGGTAGCCGCTTCGGGCTTTTCGATCCCAAGCGGCAGGTGACGACGCGGCGCTGGCGGCGGCTGGGTACCGCGATCGTGCGCTGGCCCGGACCGATTCTCGCCGGGACGGTGGCGATCTCACTCATCGGGCTTTTGACGCTGCCGGGATACAACCCCAGCTACACCGACGCGAAGTACATACCGAAGGACATCCCCGCGGTTCAGGGACTCGTTGCCGCCTCGCGGCATTTCCCGGAATCGAAGATGTCTACGCCCGACATCCTGTTGGTCGAGGCGAATCACGACATGCGTAACTCGGCCGATCTGCTGGTGTTGAACAGGCTGGCCAAGGCGGTGTTCGCGGTGCCCGGCATCGCCAACGTGCAGTCCATCACGCGTCCCGAGGGAACGCAGATCGAGCACTCATCGGTGCCGTTCATGCTCAGCATGTCGAACGCGAGCCAGCGATTGAGTCTGCCGTTCCAGCGCGCGCGTATGGACGACATGCTTAAGCAGGCCGATGACATGGGAACGACGATCGCGCTCATGCAGCGCATGTTCGATCTGATGAAACAGATGGTGGCGACCACTCACCGGATGGTCAGCACCACGCACGATCTTCAGAAAGATATGTCCACGCTGCGGGACCACATCGAGAATTTCGAAGACTTCTGGCGGCCGATCCGCAACTACTTCTACTGGGAGAAGCACTGCTTCGACATTCCCATCTGCTGGTCGATCAGGTCGATCTTCGATGCGCTCGACGGCGTCGATCAGGTGACCGACAAGATGCAGACTCTGGTGGGCGATCTTGACGAGCTGGACAGGCTGATGCCGCAGCTGCTCGAGCAATTCCCCATCATGATCGACACCATGAAGAGCACCCGCGAATCGATGCTGACGATGCACAGCACGATGTCCGGAATCTTCGCCCAGATGGATGAATCCACCGAGAACTCGACGGCCATGGGCAAGGCATTCGACGCGTCGAAGAACGATGACTCCTTCTATCTGCCGCCGGATGTGCTGAACAACAAGGACTTCAAGCGGGTCATGAAGATCTTCATGTCGCCCGATGGCAAGTCGACGCGCATGCTCATCTCTCAGCGCGGAGATCCCGCGACACCCGAAGGCATTTCGCGGGTGGAACCGATCAAGACCGCCGCGGAGGAAGCGCTGAAGGGAACTCCGCTGGAGCACGCCAAGCTCTCCCTGGCGGGTACGGCGGCGGGTGTCAGTGAGCTGGTCGATGGATCAAAATACGACCTCTTGATCGCGGGTGTCGCCGCCCTGTGCCTCATTTTCATCATCATGTTGTTGATGACCCGGAGCTTGGTGGCCGCGCTGGTGATCGTCGGAACCGTGGCGTTGTCACTGGGCGCGTCGTTTGGTTTGTCTGTGCTTGTCTGGCAACACATTTGCGGTATCCAGATCAACTGGGTGGTGTTGGCCATGTCGGTCATCGTGCTGCTTGCGGTGGGCTCTGACTACAACTTGTTGCTCGTCTCCCGTATGAAAGAGGAGTTGGGCGCCGGCCTCAACACGGGCATCATCCGAGCGATGGGCGGCACCGGCAAGGTGGTGACCGCTGCCGGGCTGGTCTTCGCGGCGACGATGGGCTCCATGATCGTCAGTGACCTGCTCACCCTTGGGCAGGTGGGAACCACGATCGGTTTGGGTCTGTTGTTCGACACCTTGATCGTGCGAGCGTTCATGACGCCGGCCATTGCCGCGCTCCTGGGCCGGTGGTTCTGGTGGCCGCTGCAGGTGTCGCCCCGGCCGGTCGGTGCGGTGCACGGGTGGAAGGGACCGCGCCTCGTCCGTTCCGTGCTGCAGAGGAACTAGCGGCGGCGCATGAGTACCGAGAAGTCGCGCCCGTTCATCGCGCGAACCATACGAAACCTGTCGCCCCTGATCATCCTGGGCTGGCTGGCGCTGATTCTGTATACCACGCTGGCATCGGTCAATTGGGACTGGGCCAAGGCGATTCCGGCATTGGAGAACGTCGCGGAAGAGCGGTCGGTATCGCTCATGCCGCAGGATGCGCCGGCCGTCAAGGCCATCATGCGCATGGGCAAGGACTTCAACGAGTCGAACTCGGACAGTTCCGCGATGATCGTGCTCGAGGGGAAGGATCCACTCGGCGAGGACGCGCATACGTACTACGCCGGACTGATCCGCGAGCTGCGTAACGATCCCAAACACGTAGAGCACGTGCAGGATCTGTGGGGCGATCGGCTGACATCCTCGAGTGTGCAGAGTCCCGACGAAAAGGCCGCATACGTCCAGCTGAATCTTGTCGGCAATCAGGGCACCGCCATGGGCGATGAATCGGTAGCCGCGATCCGCGAAATCGTCAATAGGACACTGCCTTCGGCACCCACCTACGTGAAGGTCTACGTTGCCGGTGCGGCGCCGCTCGCCTCGGACATGCAGCATGCCGGCAACAAATCGATTCTGAAGATCACCGCGGTCACCGTGGTCATCATCTTCACGCTGCTGTTGATCCTCTATCGCTCTGTCGTCACCGTGATCCTGCTGCTGATCATGGTGGGTGTCGAATTAGCCGCAGCCCGAGGCATTGTGGCGTTCCTCGGCTACCACGATGTTTTTGTGTTGTCGACGTTCGCCGTCAACATGCTGGTCTTCTTGAGCATCGCCGCGGGCACCGATTACGGGATCTTCTTCTTCGGTCGTTATCAAGAGGCACGCCAGGCCGGTGAGGACCGGGAAACGGCCTACTACACCACATATCGCAGTGTGGCCCCCGTGGTCCTGGCCTCTGGACTGACCATCGCCGGAGCCATCCTGTGTCTACATTTCACGCGGCTGCCGTATTTCCAGACCATGGGAATCCCATGTGCCATCGGAATGCTGACGGCCGTCGCGGTTGCGGTCACTCTGGTTCCCGCGGGAATCGCGGTGGCCAGCCGCTTCGGACTGCTTGAACCCAAGCGCAAGCTGCGGGTTCAGCGGTGGCGCGGGCTGGGCACGGCCATTGTCCGTTGGCCCGCACCGATCCTGGTCGCCTCGCTGGCGGTGGCACTGGTCGGACTGTCCACGCTGCCGGGGTACAAGACGAGCTACAACGACCGGCTGTACATCTCCGGCGATATCCCGGCCAATCAGGGATTCGCTGCCGCGCAACGTCACTTCTCCGAGTCGCGACTGACTCCCGATGTGTTGTTGATCGAAACCGACCGGGATCTTCGGAACCCGGCCGACTTCCTGGTGTTGAACAAGGTGGCGAAGGCCATTTTCAAGGTGCGTGGAGTCTCACGGGTACAGGGGATCACCCGGCCCGAGGGAACTCCGATCGCCAATACATCGGTGCCCTTCTTACTCAGCTTGCAAAGCGCCGGTCAGGTGCAGGCGACCCGCTTCCAGAAGAAGCGCATCGCCGACATGCAAAAGCAGGCCGACGACATGTCGAAGATGATCGCGACGATGCAGCACACATACCTCGTGATGAAGCAGATGTCCGAGACCACGCACCGCATGACGGGCCACACCCATGAGGTGCAGCAGCTCACCGACGACTTGCGGGGCAGTATCGCGCTGTTCGATGACTTCCTTCGACCGATACGCAACTATTTCTATTGGGAGAAGCACTGTTTCGACATCCCAATCTGCTTTTCGCTTCGATCGATCTTCGATGCGATGGACGCGGTCGACGCGCTCGATGACGGGCTGATGGTTCTGGTCAGGGACATGGATCAGCTGGACGCCATCATGCCGCAGCTGCTTGTCCAGTTCCCTCAGATGATCTCGGTCATGCAGAGCATGCGCACCTCGGTGCTCACCATGTACGCCACCATGTCCGGGCAGTTCGCTTCGATGGACGAATCCACCAACGACGTGATGGCCATGGGGCAGGCGTTCGATGCCTCCAAGAACGACGACTCGTTCTTCCTGCCTCCAGAGGTGTTCAAGAACCCGGACTTCCAGCGTGCGATGAGTTCTTTCCTGTCGCCGGATGGAAAGACGGTGCGGTTCATCATCTCCCACAACGGTGATCCGATGTCGCCGGAGGGCATCACGCGGATCGAGCAGATTCGGAACGCGGCGGAAGAGGCACTCAAGGGAACACCACTGGTGGGAGGCAAGATCTATCTGGCCGGCGCCGCGTCTACGGCAAAGGACTGGAAAGACGGCTCCACGTACGACCTGCTGATCGCGGGCATCGCGGCGATCTGCCTGGTTTTCATCATCATGCTCATCACCACCCGAAGCTTGATCGCGGCCTTGGTGATCGTCGGTACGGTGGCCCTCTCCCTGGGTGCCTCCTTTGGCATGTCCGTACTGCTGTGGCAGTACATCCTTGGCATCAATCTGCACTGGATGGTGCTGGCGATGTCCGTGATCATCCTTTTGGCGGTCGGATCCGACTACAACCTGCTGCTGGTCTCACGCATGAAAGAGGAGCTGGGTGCGGGGCTGAACACGGGCATCATCCGCGCGATGGGCGGCACCGGAAAGGTCGTCACCTCAGCCGGATTGGTGTTCGCGGCAACCATGGCCTCGATGGTGGTCAGTGATCTGCAGATCATCGGTCAGATCGGTACCACGATCGGGCTGGGCCTGTTGTTCGACACGTTGATCGTCCGCTCGTTCATGACGCCGTCGATCGCGGCCCTCCTGGGCCGGTGGTTCTGGTGGCCGCAGCGAGTGCGACCGCGTCCGCCGAGTGCTCTGCTTGCGCCGGTGGGCGCACGCCCGGCGACGCCCGCCCCGGGCCGCCTCGACGATGACGAGCCGACCACGGAACTACCGAAATTCAACGACTAATCACGGTGTCGTTCAACTGCTTCGGTGCTTGATGCGGCGCATACGCAAAAGGCCGGGTGCGAGTTCACCTCGGCCCGGCCCTTGCGTATGAAGACTCAGTACTTGTGGCAGCTGCGCACCATCTGCTGGAAGACGGGGATAACGTACTCGATCCCCTGATTGCCCCTTACCTGGTTGATCATGGTGATCCGCTTGTCTTTCGGCGCACCGAGGAACTCCCGCATGAACTGCTGGTTGGGTGGCGACGCGTCGAAGTACTCTGCGGCCATTGGGTTCTCCGCGTGCAGCGCCGCGTTCGCCTGATCGTACGTACAGGTGCTGTTCACCATCTCGTCTGTAACGGGGTCGGCAGACGCGATCCCTGCGCCGGCGCTCAACGCCAGCGTGGCACCGCCCACCACCGCAATCTTCGTCAATGACTTTTTGTTCATGTTCTCAATTGCCTCCTCGTACCGACCACATCAACTTTACGTATCCAAAGAAACTCAAGGCCCAGGGTGCTCTCAGACCCATGACTATTTATACGTCTCACCGTCCATTGCGTTACCGACGACCAGAAGATCGGGCTATTTCCGCTGCAAGAGCTCAAGTAGGTAACTTCCGTATCCAGACTTGAGTAGCTCCTGAGCACGCGCAGCGAGCTGGTCGTCATTAATGAAACCGGCGCGCCACGCAATTTCTTCCGGTACGCCTATCTTCAGACCCTGTCGGCGTTCGATGGTGCGCACGTAGTCGCTCGCGTCCAGCAGTGAATCGAAGGTGCCCGTATCCAGCCACGCGGTTCCACGCGGTAACACCTCGACAGAAAGACGTCCCTGATCCAGATAGGTCTGGTTGACCTCGGTGATCTCGTACTCGCCCCGAGCCGACTTCTTCAGCGAGCGGGCGATCTCGATGACGTCGTTGTCATAGAAGTACAGACCGGGCACTGCGTAGTGGGATTTCGGTGTCGCCGGCTTTTCTTCCAGGGACAAGGGGACGCCCGCGGCGTCGAACTCCACCACGCCGTATGCCGACGGGTTGGCTACCCAGTACGCGAAAATCGCTCCACCGCTGATGTTCTCGAACCGGCGCAAACTTGTGCCCAACCCGGGTCCGTAGAAGACGTTGTCGCCCAGGGCGAGCATCGCTGTGTCGGTGCCGATATGCGAGGCGCCGATCACGAACGCCTGCGCAAGCCCCTCGGGCTTGGGCTGGACCGCGTAGGTCAGGTTGATGCCGAATGCCGAGCCGTCTCCAAGGAGTCGCTCAAATGCCGAGGCATCCGAGGGGGTGGTGATCACCAGAATGTCGCGAACTCCGGCCATGATCAGCGTGGAGAGCGGATAGTAGACCAGTGGTTTGTCGTACACCGGTAGCAGCTGCTTGCTGACACCCGTCGTTATCGGATGCAGACGCGTGCCCGAACCGCCCGCGAGAATGATGCCGCGCATGTGTGCTCCTACTCGACGACAATGCGAGTTCGGTTGCGGCGGGGACATTTTGTACGTTGTCGCGGCGCAACCCGTAGGCCACCCTATCGCGTATGTAGGCGCAATGCCGACGGAATCAAACGCGGGCAGCGGACATGCAGGTCGCTTTGGTGAACGGTGCGTGGCAACAAAGTATGTCAAGGCAGATCCGGCGCGCCCGCGGTCGCATATGGATATCGTGCGAGCAGCCGAACCCGGGCTAGCCGGTATTGCATTGCCGCATTCCTGCGCGATAGTGATTTACGTGTGGCAACCCGCGAAGCGGAATTCTTTCTGCTGTAGCTGTATTGATGTTCTGGAATTTGGAGACGGATGTATGCCCGTTGTTGTGAGGCTATCCGAGACGCACAAGATCGGTAATAATGACCGGCAACACCGACGGCCATTCTGCGAGTACCTAACATATCGGGGAGGTCGATACCGTCATGAAATTTGCCATGGCAAGTTATGGCACGCGCGGCGATATCGAACCTGCCGTTGCTGTCGGACGAGAACTGCAGCGCAGAGGTCATGAAGTGCGTATGGCGGTGCCCCCGGACTTGATCGGTTTCGCCGAGTCTGTGGGGCTCTCGGCAGTTCCTTATGGCGTCCAGGTGGGGCCTCAGCTCGATGAGTACCGCGACTTGTGGATGTCGTGGACCCGTCATTTTTGGAGGGTTCAGGATCTGGTCGCGTTGTGTCAGCAGGCACTGAAACTGGTAACCGAACAGTGGTCGGAGATGAGTAAGGCCCTTGTGTCGGTGGCCGAGGGGGCGGATCTTCTGTCGACGAGTGTGGGCTACGAGGAGCCGGCCGCCAATGTGGCCGAGTTCTACGGAATCCCATTGGTTGCCTTGCACACCATGCCGTGGCGCCCCAACGGCCAGCTCTTTCCGGCCTTGCCGCCGCCGGTGACCCGCACAGCGATGACCGCCTACGACTGGTTGACCTGGCGTGTGACCAAGAGGGCGGAGGATGCGCAACGGCGCGAGCTCGGTTTACCGAAGGCGACAAGCCCTTCGCCGCGGCGGATCGGGCAGCGTGACTCGCTGGAAATCCAGGCCTACGACCGTATTTGCTTCCGTGGGCTGGAGATGAATGGGCGAAGTACGGCGAGCGAAGGCCCTTCGTGGGAGCACTGACCATGGAGTTGACCACCGAGGCCGACGACGAGGTGGTGTCCTGGATCGCCGCCGGTCCGCCGCCTATCTGTTTCGCTTCGGGAAGCATTCCGGTGGAATCTCCGGCGGAGACCGTCGAGATGATCGGTTCAGCGTGCGCGGAAGTGGGGGAGCGTGCGTTGGTGTGCGCCGGCGCCACCGACTTCAGCGACGTACGGCCACCCGAGCACGTCAAGGTGGTTGGAGTGGTGAACTATGCGGCGGTCTTTCCGGTGAGTCGGGCGATTGTTCACCACGGTGGTTCGGGCACCACGGCCGCGAGCCTGCGCGCCGGAGTGCCTACCTTGATCCTGTGGACCGTTGGTGATCAGCCATTCTGGGGAAATCAGCTCAAGCGCATGAAAGTGGGTGCCTCTCGGCGCTTTTCGACGACGACCCGAGAGACGCTGGTCTCGGACCTGCGGGAGATCCTCAGCCCGGATTATGCGGTTCGGGCCCGGGAGATCGCGCCCCATATGTCCAAGCCGTACGAGAGTGTGGGCAAGGCAGCCGACCTGTTGGAGGAGCGGGCTGCTCGTGTTTAGGTCAGTTGTCATCGTGCGGCAGTCCATGTGGGAAGAACCCCGCGCGATGTCATCTGGACCATCGATATCATTGACCCGGAACGCATTACCGGTGCGTGCCGGTTACCTGGCTGCTCCGTAAAGAACGGGAGGAATCGGCTTTGTCGACATCTGTGCTCATCTCTGGTGGAGCGGGATTCATTGGATCCGCGCTATCCAACCGCCTCGTGCAGGCGGGATACGACGTCGCGGTGATGGACGTCTTGCATCCTCAAGTGCATGCCAGGGGCCGGGACATCGATCTCCCACCATCGGTGCGGCTGTTCACGGGCGACGTGACCCATGCCCCTGACTGGGATGCCGTGCTGCGGTTGTTCGAACCCTCCCAGGTTGTCCATTTGGCTGCGGAGACGGGTACCGCGCAGTCGCTTTCGGAAGCGACGCGCCACGGTTCGGTCAATGTGGTGGGTACCACCCAACTCCTGGACGCCCTGAGCCGTGCGGCGTTTGTGCCCGACCAGCTGGTACTCGCATCATCGCGCGCGGTGTACGGCGAAGGCGCCTGGCAGTCCGGTACAGAAGTCTTCTACCCGCGCCCGCGCAGCCATGCCCAACTACTTGCCGGACAGTGGGATCCGAAGGGGCCCAACGGTGAGTCTTCGGAGCCGCTCGCCAGCTGCGCCAGTAGGACCGAGCCCCGACCCACCAACATCTATGCGGGCACAAAACTTGCCCAGGAGCATCTGTTGGCTTCATGGGCTGCCGCCCATGACACCAACCTCAGCGTTCTGCGCCTGCAGAATGTATATGGGCCCGGCCAGTCACTCACAAACTCGTACACCGGAATCGTCACGCTCTTCGCGCGTCTGGCACGCGAGAAGCAGTCGTTGGAGGTCTACGAGGATGGACGGATAGTTCGCGATTTCGTCTTTATCGACGATGTTGTCGATGCGCTCTTCGCCGCGGTGCACACACCCGCGGTCGAGCGACGCACTCTTGACATCGGTTCTGGCACTGCAACAACCATTCACGAGTTGGCCCGTAAGGTCGCCGACATCTGTGCGGCGCCCGAACCCACCGTTGTCGGGAAGTTTCGGGATGGCGATGTGCGCGCCGCGAGCTGTGACGTCGAGCCGGCAATCGAGCAGCTCGCGTGGAGCCCGAAGTGGGCGCTGGAGGATGGCCTGCACGCACTTCTGGAATGGATCGACAAGGACTGCCCGAATCGCTTTTGAGCACATCGCCGCCGCACTGCTGTCTGGTGGCGATAAACCCTGTCGTGAATATGAATCATCAGTTGTGACAATGTTTTCCAACTACATGTGGAAACACCGGAAAGCCTGATCTCGAACTGAGATGACGATACGATGACGCTTCCGGCGAAGAGTGGTGGTGGAGGCGCATGAAGCTCGGTTCTGTATTCGATCCGCGAAACAACGCGCTGAACGCATGTCGGCTCGCCCTGGCGACAGAGGTGATCCTTTTTCACTCGTTTCCGCTCACGGGCCACGTGGTGGAATCCAAGGCGATACTTCAACTGCTGTTTTCGGTGGGAGTTGACGGATTCTTTGCTCTTTCGGGGTTTCTGATCACCGCTAGTTGGCTCCGTAATCCCAGCTCGCGCGACTACTTCATCGCGCGAGCCCTGCGCATCCTGCCCGGGTACTACGTGGTGCTGGCGGTAACGGCGTTTGTCATCGCTCCGCTCAGTGTTGCGATCCAGGGCGGATCGGCCGCGAGGCTGCTGTTCTCCAGTGCTCCGATCGAATACATGGTGAAGAACAGCGCACTGATTCAGCTCCAGTTCGATGTGGGTGGGACGCCACGCGATATCCCGTATCCGGGAATCTGGAACGCGTCTTTGTGGTCGCTCGTATTCGAAGTGATGTGCTACATCGCCGTAGCGGGGCTGGGGCTACTCGGGCTCGCGAGCCGTCGCTGGACCGCACCGGTGATACTGATACTGGCAACGATTGCGGCAATTCTGCTGCCGCCGCTGACCTTCCCCGGGCTGTGGACAATTCCGCAGCTCGCGGTGCGCAGTGCCATCATGTTTTCCGCCGGTGCACTGCTGTATCAGTGGCGAGATGTGATTCCGGCCCGGTGGTCGCTTGTGTCGGTGAGCGTGGTGATTGTGCTGGCATCGGGCATGCTGCCCGACTACCGCGTCGTCGGTGCTCTTCCGCTTGCCTACGCCGTCGTCGTTTCGGGTGTGCTGATCAAGAACAAGCGCATGAATATCCAGACGGACCTGTCATACGGTGTCTATATATATATGCCTCGCCGACGCAGCAGTTCTTAGCCGTCGCAGGGCTTGCCAGCCTGAATCCGTTTGTTTTCTTTATTGTTTCGGCGGGTGCGACGCTGGTGCCTGCCGCATTCAGTTGGTTCCTGGTCGAGAAGCGTGCTCTCGCGCTCAAGTCGCGCCTTAAACGCAAGCATGCCGATCAGGCTGCGACGCGCGCGGGGCCTACGGGTTCGGATAGCTTCGCGCCGCGAGAACGGGCACTATCGCCGCGCGAGGACAGTTAGCGCGCAGGTGGCGCCATGGATATGTCGGTAGGCTGATTCGCATGGCATTTCGGGGTTCTGAGAATGGGCGATGTTTTTCGAACATCAAAGGACAGCAAAGGATCTCGTGATCATGCCGCTTTTTCGTCTGGCACTGCAGCGCAAACCCCCGTTCGTTGCGCGGCGTTATCCGTACGGGTCTCGTCGTCGAATGCTTGGTGCGCTGGGTCCGGATCTGGCCAGGACGGTCTCGATGCGGGCCGACGACTCGGCACCGGCGGACACTCCCATCGGGAGGATCTTCGAGAACACCGACAACGTCCACAAGCTGCGTCATTACCTGCCGATCTACCAGCGCGCTCTCACCGGGACCGAGCGAATGCTCGAGATCGGGGTGGACAGGGGCGGATCTCTACAGATGTGGCGGGAACACCTGCCTCAGGCCACCATTGTGGGTCTGGACATCAGTCCCAAGTCCGCGCAGCACGACGACCCCGGGCGTGATATTCACGTGCGGATCGGCGATCAGACCGATCCGCACTTCCTTGGGACGGTGGTCGAGGAGTTCGGCCCGTTCGACGCCGTCCTCGATGATGGTGGCCACACCCCGAAGCAGATGATCGGGTCGTTCAGGTATCTGTTTCCACGCCTGCGGCCCGGCGGGGTCTACATCGTCGAGGACGTCTGTGCCAACTACTGGACGATCTATCGTGACCAGCGCCAATCGTTCATCGATTTCACGAAATGGCTGATGGACGCGATGCACGCTCATTATATGGAGATGAGCTCGGTCTACCAGATCATGGAAGACCATCCCAAGCGGCTTGAGACAGTCGAGGTGCCGTTTGCGGCCACCATCATCGACCGGATCGAGGTGTTCGACTCCGTGGTCGTGATTCACCGAGCAGAAGAGTCGAAGCGGCTACCCCGTGCCGTGTTCCGATGAGGCTGAATGTAAATCAAAGGGTGGCAGGATCTCCGATCGCCAGCGCGCCGCAGATATTTGGCGACATTCGTTCATAAGAATTCTTGACAGATTCTGCTGAAAATGCAGCCCCTACAAGGGGAGTGGCCCGGTCCGAAACGTGTCGACGGAGTCGCGCGGACGGCTATTGTTAGCGCTGGGACGGGACACCAGCATTTCGAGATAGGGGCAGTTCTTGACCGTGACCGATTACGACACTCGATCCGCTTATCTGGGCCTGCTTCGACAGGACCTCACCAGATACGGAGTTGATGAACTTGTGCCAGTGGGTTGGAACTGGCTGCACCGCCCCTTTTTCAAATTTGGCGACTACGTGCTTGTGCGCAAGCGTCCGTTCGACGCGCACAAGCGTGACTTGGGCCTGGATTGGCCGGCGGATGCGTTGACGATGATCGGTATGCAGCGACTCACCAGTCTGCAGCAGTGCGTCGAGACGGTGCTTGCCGATGACGTGCCTGGCGACCTGGTCGAATGCGGTGTGTGGCGCGGTGGTGCTTCCATCCTGATGCGCGGGGTTCTGGCCGCATATGGGGACACCACACGGAACGTGTGGCTCTGCGATTCGTTCGAAGGCGTACCTCCCCCGGATACCGCGCATTACAAGGCAGACAAGGGCGACAGGCTGCACCTTGCGGCGCCCATCCTGGCGGTGACCGAAAAGAATGTCAGGGCCAATTTCCAGCGCTATGGATTGTTGGACGATCAGGTTCGATTTGTTCCGGGCTGGTTCAAAGACACGCTGCATGACGCCCCGATTCAACAAATCGCTGTATTGCGGCTCGATGGTGACCTCTATGAATCCACAATCCAGGCGCTCGACGGGCTTTACGAACGTGTGTCTCCCGGCGGCTTTTGCATCATCGACGACTACCACGCGCTCGACTCGTGCAAGCAGGCCGTCACCGATTACCGCACGAAGCACGGGATAACCGCCGAGATCAAGGAAATTGACGGAACCGGCGTGTTCTGGCGTAAGGAATGAGGGCGGCCCGACTCCGCTGAACCGCGATACCCGAAAGGCGTTAGAGGCGATGAAGTTTGTGCTGGCGAGCTACGGAACCCGGGGTGATATCGAGCCCTCTGTTGTCGTGGCTCGTGAGTTACAGCGCAGGGGACACGATGTGGTCATGGCTGTGCCGCCCGACCTGATCGGCTTCACGGAGTCGGCAGGTCTGGAGACTGTTTCCTACGGGTTGGATACGAAGACCTGGCTGGACGTGTATCGCAACTTCTGGACGTTCTTCTTCCACACCTTCTGGAAGGTGGGGGAGATTCGGACGATGTGGCGTCAGATGTGGGAGCTCAGCGACGAATGCTGGGCGCAGATGAATACCACGCTGATGTCCGCGGCCCAGGACGCCGATGTGTTGTTCGCGGGGCAGAGTTATCAGGAACCTGCTGCGAATGTCGCTGAATATCATGACATTCCATTGGTCACGCTTCATCACATTCCGATGCGGCCCAATGGTCAGCTCGTCACCATCCTGCCGTCCCGGTTGGGGCGTACGGCGATGACGGCGTTCGACTGGTTGGCCTGGCGTCTGAATAAGAAGGTGGAGGACACGCAGCGGCGTGAGCTCCGCCTGCCGAAGGCCTCACGGCCGTCTCCTCAGCGGATCGCCGCGCGCGGCTCCCTGGAGATCCAGGGCTATGACGAGGTCTGTTTTCCCGGCCTGGCCGAGGAGTGGAAGCATTGGGATGGTTTGCGGCCGTTTGTCGGCTCGCTGACCATGGCGCTGACCGCCGAGGCCGACGGTGACGTCGCCTCATGGATCGCCGCCGGGACGCCGCCAATCTTCTTCGGATTTGGCAGTATGCCGGTCGAATCCCCCACTGCCGCACTGGAGATGATCGGATCGGCGTGCGCGGAGCTGGGAGAGCGGGCCTTGATAGGCGCGGGATGGACCGACTTCAGCGATGCGCAGCTTCCCGACCATGTGAAGGTCGTGGGGGCAGTCAACTATGCGACGGTCTTTCCGGCCTGCCGGGCGGTCGTGCATCACGGGGGTTCAGGTACAACGGCGGCAAGCCTGCGCGCCGGGGTCCCGACGTTGATCTTGTCGATGGATGCCAATCAGACGCTCTGGGGTGGCCAGATAAAGAAGCTGAAAGTGGGTACCACACGGCGTTTTTCGACCACCACGCGAGAATCCCTGATCGCCGACCTGCGCCAGATTCTTGCGCCGGACTACATCGACCGGGCTCGCGAGCTCGCCAACGGAATGACCAAACCGGGTGAGAGCGCGGAGGCCGCCGCCGATGCCATGGAGCAGTTCGCACGCTCGAGGTGTTCCGCGTGAGCGAGCCGGACGGACCGAGGCGGGCGAGGAACTCGACGCTCGGCCAGGTATTCGACCCGAGAAACAATGCACTCAACGCATGGCGATTGATCCTGGCGGTCAGCGTCATCTTCTGTCACTCGTGGCGGCTCACCGGTCGAACGATCACCTATCGGCCATTCGAGCAACTCATCGAGCAAGCCGGCGTCGACGGCTTCTTCGCGGTGTCGGGCTTTCTCATCACCGCGAGTTGGTTGCGCAAACCCAAGCTCCGTGACTTCGCCATTGCCCGTGGTCTTCGCATCTTCCCCGGGCTGTGGGTGTGTCTACTGATCATCGCGTTCGTCATCGCCCCCATCAGTGTTCTCATCCAGGGTGGCTCTGTCGCGCAGTTGTTTTCGTCGCTCAAGCCTGTTGAGTACGTCATCAACAATGGTCTGCTGAACGTGTACTACGCCAGCGTCGACGGTACGCCGCGCGGTGTCCCGTGGCCGGGCGTGTGGAACGGATCAATCTGGACACTTGTCTTCGAGACGATCTGTTACATCGCGGTGGCAGTGCTGGGTGTCGCCGGACTCCTGAAGCGGCGATGGGTTGTTCCCGCGGCCTTCGTGCTATTCCTTTGCGCGACGGCGTATCTCTCGTATCCGGTCTTCGCCGCGACGTCCATCGCGCAGATGGTGGCACGGTTCGCTGTCATGTTCGCGGCAGGAGCCCTGCTGAACCAGTACAAAGATGTCATCCCTGCGCGTTGGTCGCTCGTTGCGGTGAGCGTCGTGATCGTGCTGGCTTCCGGACTGTTGGAGAACTATCGAGATATCGCTGCTCTGCCGTTGGCGTATGCCGTCATAGTTTCCGGCTCGCTCATCCACAATCCACGACTGAATCTGCGCAACGACCTGTCCTACGGCACGTACATCTACGCCTTTCCCATGCAACAGCTGCTGGTCGTCATGGGGCTGGGCAGTCTGAATCTGGTGCTGTTCTTCGTTATTACCACGGCGGCCACCGTGCCTTTATCGGCCTTCAGTTGGTTCGTGGTGGAAAAGCAAGCGATCTCGCTGAAGTCTCGGCTGACCCGAAAACGTCCCGCAGAGGTAGGCGCCGCGTCATCGGCTCCAGTGGAACGCGATGCGGTGTGAGGGCCGGATATGGCATCGATCAGCTTGTGAGCCATAGCTATTCGACGTGATTGAATCGATTCGCCACGCGCTTTTCTCATCTGCAACCTGACGGCGGATGCTATCGTTTCCGCTGTGGCAGATGAGCTAACGCTCCGTACCCGTATTTGGCTGTGGGCGGTTCGCAAGGAATATTGGCTTGCGCGCACGCTCCTGCCCAACGTCTATTCGAACGATGCGCTGATTTGTTTCAACAATCACGCATTCCTCGATGACCCGGCGTTCCAGCGTGCGTATCAGCGCGGTGTCCGCGCGCTCGGTGGCACCGACTGGTATCAGTGGCATTGGCGCGTTCATGTTGGGCTGTGGGCGGCTGCCAGTGCGAGCAAGGTGAAGGGTGACTTCGTCGAATGTGGCGTCAGCTATGGCTTTTTGAGCAGCGCCATCATGGAGTATCTCGATTGGGATCGACTGGGAAAGACCTTTTATCTCCTCGACACGTTCGCCGGACTCGACCCGCGCTTCGTCAGCGCGGGTGAACGCGACTCGGGTGCGCTTGAGAAGAGCGAGGAACTCGTACGAAACGGCATGTACGTGAGCTCTGTGGACAGCGTCAAGGCGAACTTTGCGCAGTGGAAGAACCAGCGCGTCATCGCCGGAGCGGTGCCCGAAACGCTTGAGGAAGTCCAGGCCGATGCGGTGGCATTCCTGCATATCGACATGAACTGCGCACCACCCGAAGTCGCGACACTGCGATACTTCTGGCCGCGACTTTCGCCGGGCGCATTTGTACTCTTGGACGACTACGCGAACCGTGGTCGCGACGAGCAGCGTATCGCCATGGATGAGGTGGCGCGCGAGTTGGGCGTATACATCGTGGCCTTGCCCACCGGCCAGGGTCTGATTATCAAACCACCGCAGTAGGGGCCATTTCTTACTCGGCTTTGCCGCGGGCGGCGCCCTCGAAGAGATCGGCGGCTTTGGAGACACTGTCCTCTGAGCTCGTCATCTGAGTCGCCAGCTCGCGGGCGGCCACGGCATACTCGGGCGCCAGGATACGGCGTAGATCGGCCACCAGTGTCTTCCGATTGGTCGCCGAGAACCGGCGAGCAGCACCGACTTTCAACCTGCCGAGCTGGTTTCCCCAGTACGGCTGATCGGCCGTGCTCCACAGAATCAGGGTGGGGATGCCGGCCCGCAGGCTCGCGGCCGTGGTGCCTGAGCCGCCGTGATGGACAACGGCTCGGCTGGCGGCGAACACCGCGGAGTAGTTGACGACGCCCACGACCTTGACATGGTCGGGTTGGGCGATGTCACCGAAATCGGTGCCGCCGGCGCAGACCAGCGCCCGCTCACCCAGTTCGGCACATGCAGAGCCGATCATCGCGATGGTGTCGGCCGGTGATTCGAGCGGAATGCTGCCGGTGGCGAAGCAGATCGGCGGTTTCCCCGCGGCGATCCAGGATGCAACCTCATGGTCGGCCGCGGTTGACAACCCCATCGTGAGTGCTCCGACGAAAGGCCGCTTGCCATTCCATTTCGCCCACTCATCGGCCAGCCCGGGGACCGAGACCGCGTCATAGGCTTGTATTTCGATGGCTGCGCTGCGGGCGATTCGACGTGGTGAGGGTCCGGTGGCCTTGGGTAAGCCGAGCTCGCGTCGCTGCGCATCCTCGGCGTCCTTCGTGGCGCGCCACAGCAGCCATTCGGAGAGCATTCCGCCCGATCGTACGAGCGGTGCCGGAAGCATCGGAAGCAGTTGACCGTTGGGGCGCATCGGGAAGTGGTGCAGCATCATCAGGGGGATGTCGAAATACTCGGCCACGTTGGCGGCCGATTGTTCGAAGTTGAGTCCCGTCGACAACAGATCGGCGCCGTCTGCGACCGAGACGAGGGTTGCGCTGGTATCACTCCAGTAGCGGGCAATAGGCGCCCACAGCTCACGCAACGTACCGACAGGGTTGCGTACCAACTGAGTCCAGAAATTTCGGAGGAACTCGTCCTGTAGGAAATCCTGCAGTCGAGGGCCATAAGCAACCGCAGCCAGTCCAGCCGACTCTGCGAAGGTGACAAGTTCCGGGGGGACTGCCACGCTGACCTCGTGTCCCCTTCGGGTCAGCTCGCATCCGACGCTGACAGAGGGCTCGACGTCGCCGCGAGTGCCGTAGCACGCCAGCGCAAACTTCATTCCGTTCCTGGCCCTTCAGTCGTTGTCGCGTTGGTGGACCGAATAACTGAGTCATTATCTCTGGTTCTCCAACTGTCGCAAGGCAGTTCGGAGTTCGATAAGCCAGCCTGAAACTTAGAACTCTGCCATAATTCGCCTATGGTGCGCAGTCATCCGGTTCGGAAGTCGCGAGATTGGGTCATCTTCAAGCTGAACGCTCAGTTCACTCAGGCGGTGCAGAAGTTCATCTACCGGCATGCCACCCGTAAACTCGAAACAGAGAACGTCGTGTTCCTCAATTACGGCTACGAAGAGGATCCGGCGATGGATGTCCCGTTGTCGGCTTCCGATGAGCCAGATCGGTATTCCATTCAGCTTTACCACAGCACCGCTACCCAGACGGAGCTTGATGGCCGACGGGTGCTGGAGGTCGGTTGTGGCCACGGCGGCGGAGCTTCGTACCTCGTACGCACATTGCATCCGACGTCCTACACGGGGCTGGATCTCAATCCGGACGGCATCGAGTTCTGTCGTAAGCGGCACAACCTCCCGGGCCTGGAGTTCACGCACGGAGACGCCCAGAACCTGCCATTCACCGATCAGTCCTTCGATGCGGTGATCAATATCGAGTCGTCCCACCTGTATCCCCAATTTCCGGTGTTTCTCACCGAGGTGGCGCGTGTGCTGCGTCCGGGTGGGCATTTTCTTTACGCAGACGCGCGCAGTGCTCAGGATGTCGCTGGGTGGAAGGTGGCGCTCGCGAATGCGCCGCTACGGATGGTGTCCGAGCGTGGGATCAATGTCGAGGTCCGGCGCGGGATGGAGAAGAACCTGGAGCGCTGGCGGTATGTGATCGATCGCGCCACGCCGAGGCTCCTGCGCGGGATGGTTCGTAGGTTTGCGCCGGCCCAGCGTGCTTACGAGGACCTACGGAGCGGAGGAGCGGTGGAGTATCGGATGTACAGCTTCACCAAGGCGTAGGCAGCGCGGCAGATTCGTCTTCCGCCAAGGAATTTCATCGTCGAGTGGGTATAGTCAAATCATGAACGTCGTCGAGTCGATAGAGCGCGGTCTGGACTGGCTCGCGACGCCCAGGCAGTTACCCGGGCGCTTAGAGATGGAGACTCGGCGGGGGAAGCGTCTGGAGCTGGAGGTCGTTTCCGTCGCGATCCGGCTGCCGATCCTCAATGGGGCCGTAGTGCGGCTACCGGTGTTTGTCATGCTGATGCCGGCCGGATCGTCTCCCATCGAGGGAACGCAGGCCCGTCCCGAGCACCTCGACGACTGAACTACTTTTCGTAGCGGGCGAGCCGCGAGCTGAGCCTCGACGGTACGCCTGAAAACATCGCCTTCTCGGGCCTCTCACCGTTGGTCAAAGCGGTCCCACGGGCTGCTTCCGCACACTTTTGACGATGTGCGACGAGGAGTGCTGTGAGCATGCTGTACTCGATGCAATGGGCGCGGGTATGGATGATCCCCGCGGCGCAGGGCATTTTCCGCGATGCGCGCATAACAATGTTTTTCGTGGAATTTGTTGCGGCACCGACAGGAGCCGCTGAGGTGGCCAAACGGCCATAGATATCTTCGGTATTTCTTACAAACGAGAACTTAATTCGTAGTGGTTTGTCACCACATTTACTTCCGGGTACCCGATACTCCGTCACTTTCTGTTGCTAGGGCCGCCGCTACCGCATCCGTTCTCGGCTGAATCAGAATTCAGGTCGCGGTGAGTTCATTCGATACGCACTCGGATGTAACGCTGTCGGTGCAGCGCGCAATGCAACGGAATGGCCCGACCTGTTATCTGAACTCGAAAAACACCCAAATATCGAGCTGCGGGCTACTTCTTCAAGTTACTTGATCAAGATGCACAGCAAGCGCCGATATTAGGTAACGTGCGTCTCCAGTTCTAGTATCATACTTTGCTGGGCGATGGCACAACCGATGGTCACTTGATTGCTCTCGCTGACGGCCGTGCGCTCGCCTCACGTGGCGTGCTCAGACTTGGTATACTCATATGCGCGTTCATCGCAACAACTAGAGATCTATCTAACCATACTTGACCTGGATAAATACATTCATACAGATATTGTGGCTAATTAGTTGCGGTAGTAAGCAGCGATGTGTCAAAGTTGCGACGATTAGAACTTTGTGAAACCCGCTACGCCGCTATAAATTCAGCCGTATGTTTGCGATGTCCACCGAAGCAACCTGGAGAAAGCGTGAGCATCAATCCATTCGATGATGACAAGGGAAGCTTTTTCGTCTTGGTCAACGACGAGGAGCAGCACAGCCTATGGCCGGCTTTCGCCGACGTCCCTGATGGCTGGCGGGTTGTATTCGGTGAAGCGGACCGTGCCGCCTGCCTGGAGTACATCGAACAAAACTGGACCGATATCCGGCCGAAGAGCCTGCGCGAGAGATTGGCGCAGGGTGGGGGTCTTGGGCGCTGAACTTTCGGAGAGGGGGTAGGCGAATGTTGGAGTCTGAAGACGGGGCATTACCGCTTTCGCGCGGACAATTGGATATCTGGCTTTCCCAGGAAAGCGGTCTTGTGGGTGCGGAGTGGCAACTAGGCCTTTTGGTTCGAATCGAAGGAAAAGTAGAACGAGTTCTACTTGAGCGGGCTGTCCGTCAGGCAATCAATGAAGCCGAACCTGCGCGGGCGGCCTTCCATGAGGTAAATAGTCAGATCGTTCAGAGGGCGATCGACCATTCGGAACTCGTGTTGGCCTACCACGACGTGCGTGATTCAGAAGATCCTGTCGCGCACGCCCGTCAGATCGCCTCGTCGATCCAACGCACACTGATGCCTTTGACCGACCAACTGCTGAAATTCGCGTTGATCCGGACGGCGGACGATCAGTACTACATGTTCGGGCTGTGCCATCACATCAACCTGGATGGCTTGGGCATGGCGATCGTGAGCCGCCGAATTGCATCGATCTACTCCGCGCTGGTCGCGGGGGATCCGATTCCCGACGCCTACTTCGGCACCCTGCAGGATCTGGTGGATCTGGAGGCAGAGTACGAAGCGTCCGCCGACTACATAGAGGATCGGGAGTACTGGAGCCGTAACCTTCCGCCGGACAGCGGCCTCGATCCTCGTCCGCCTCATGCCCACGAGGGTCATGAGGGTTATACGCCGACGGCATCGGTTCAGATCGATGACGCGGTAGTCGGCGAAATCAAAGACTTGACAAAGGCTTTGCGTGTTCGCCGGTACTCGGTTATCACCGCGGCCTGCGCGTTGTTGGTGCGCGGGTGGTCCACCAGTGGGTCGGAAGTGGCGCTGGACTTTCCTGTCAGCCGACGTGTTCGCCCCGAGTCGAAGATGCTTCCGGGCATGCTGGCCGGCGTGGTGCCGCTGGTGCTCAGTTCGCCGCCGGAATCCACGGTCGCCGAATTCTGCCAGCACGTCGATGTACGCATTCGCGAACTGCTGAAGCATCAACGGTTCCCGGCCCATGTTCTCGACGGCGGCGAATTCGGTCTGCGGGGCCCTCGGCAGGCGGGAAACCGCGTCGCCATCAACTTCATCCCCATGAGACTCACCTTGGACCTCGCCGGCGTGCCCGCCACGGCGACGTACACCAACCACGGTCCCATGGGCCACTTCGGACTCTTCTTTATCGGAGCCAGCGACCAACTGCTCCTGAGCACCTCTGGCGACGGACTGCCGTTCTCGAAATTCGGAGTGCCGAACCTGACGGAGCGGCTGCAGCGGCTCCTATCGGAGATGGCGGCCGACCCGGATCGTCGGCTTTCCTCACTGAGTTCCCTGGCCAACGAGGAACTCACGAGCTTGGCTGAGGTCGGCAATAGGGCGGTTCTCGCTGTGCCGGTTGCCAAGCACCTATCGATTCCCGAACTGTTCTCCGCTCAGGTGTCCGCCGATCCCGAGGCCGCGGCGCTGACCTTCGGTGAGCGCACCCTGACGTACCGCGAGCTGGACGAGGCTGCCGAAGCGCTGTCGGGTCGGCTTGTGTCGCAAGGCGTGGGCCCCGGCGACCGTGTGGTCCTGCTGTCGGACCGCTCTGCTCAGGCTGTCATCGGCATACTCGCCGTCTTGAAGGCGGGGGCGGCGTATCTGCCGATCGACCCCGCGGTACCGGCGTCGCGGCTCGAGTTCATCATCGGCGATGCGGCGCCGGCCGCCGCGATCACCACAGCCGGACTCAGGGCGCGACTGGACGGTTTCGATCTGCCGATCCTCGATCTCGACGCCTCCGCCGCCGAAACGGAACCGTCGGCTCCCGCGCCCGGTGCTCGACCAGATGACATCGCCTACATCATCTACACCTCGGGAACTACGGGAGCGCCCAAAGGCGTGGCCGTCACCCATCACAACGTCACCCAGCTGATGTCGTCGCTGGATGCCGGCCTGCCAAACCCCGGCGTGTGGCCCCTGTGCCATTCTCTGGCATTCGACGTTTCGGTATGGGAGATCTGGGGCCCGCTGCTGCGCGGTGGTCGGCTCGTGGTCGTCCCCGAATCGATCACGGGCTCACCCGCGGACTTCCACGACGTGCTGGTCGCCGAACAGGTCACCGTACTTACGCAGACTCCGTCGGCTGTGGCCATGCTTTCCCCGGAAGGCCTGGAATCCACGGCGCTTGCGGTGGTCGGGGAGGCGTGCCCTGCCTCGGTCGTCGAGCGGTGGGCTCCCGGGCGGGTGATGATCAACGCGTACGGACCGACCGAGACGACAATGTGCGTGGCGATCAGTGCTCCGCTGGTGGCAGGGGCGCCGGATTCGGCGGTTCCGATCGGCGCGCCGGTACCCGGCGCGGCGCTCTTCGTGTTGGACACGTGGATGCAACCGGTGCCTGCCGGCGTCGTCGGAGAACTGTATGTGGCCGGTGAAGGTGTCGCGTGCGGATACATCGGTCGTTCCGACCTGACGGCCTCTCGCTTTGTGGCATGCCCATTCGGGCAGCCCGGTACGCGCATGTATCGCACCGGGGATCTGGTCTCGTGGGGAGACGACGGACAACTCCAGTATCTGGGCCGGGCCGATGAGCAGGTCAAGATTCGCGGATACCGAATCGAACTCGGTGAAGTTCAAGCGGCGCTGAGCGCGCTCGACGGGGTGGACCAGGCGGCCGCGATCGTTCGCGAGGACCGGCCCGGGGACAAACGTCTCGTCGGCTATGTCACCGGGACCGTCGATCCCGCCGAAGTGCGCAGCACCTTGGCGAAACGCCTTCCGCCCTACATGGTTCCCGCAGCGGTGGTGGTGCTTGAGACATTGCCCTTGACGTCCAACAACAAATTGGACACCCGCGCATTGCCGACTCCCGAATATGGCGGACTGGGTGCCGAATACCGCGCCCCCCGCACAGCCGTCGAGGAAATTCTGGTCGGTGTCTACGCCCAGGTGCTCGGTGTCGATCGTGTCGGCGTAGACGACTCCTTCTTCGATCTGGGCGGCGACAGCATCCTCTCGATGCAGGTGGTCGCGCGCGCCCGGGCGGCGGGTGTGTTGTGCCGACCGCGCGATGTCTTCATCGAACAGACAGTGTCGCGGCTGGCCGCTGTCGTCGAAATCTCCGGTGGCGAAGCCGATGTGGTGGACGAGGGTCTCGGCCCCGTAGACGTCACGCCAATCATGCACTGGCTGCGTGGCATGCAGGATTCGGTGGGCGCGATCGACGAGTTCAACCAGACACTCGTGGTTCAGGCACCTGCGGCCGTGTCCGAGGACGACGTCATCGTCGTATTGCAGGCATTGCTGGATCGCCACGCCACCCTGCGAATCCGTGCTACGGACAACGACGGCGAGTGGTCACTGCTCGTCCCGGAGGCGGGGGAGATAGATGCCCGCGACCGCCTGCGCGTTGTCGATGCGTTGTCTGATGAAACGTTGGTGGCGGCACGTTCTCGGCTGAACCTGGCCACCGGAGCGATGCTCAGCGCGGCGTGGGTTCCCGACACCAAGCAGCTGGTGCTGGTGATTCATCACCTGGCCGTCGATGGTGTGTCGTGGCGAATTCTGTTGGAAGACTTGAATATCGCGTGGGCGCAGCATCACAGTGGAGCCGATGTGGTGCTGCCGGCCGGTGGAACATCGTTTGCCCGCTGGTCTTCACTACTGTCCGAACACGCGCGGTCCACGGAAGTGTTGGCGCAGGCCGATGCATGGAAAGAGGTGCTGACCGCACCTGCGCGCGTGCCCGCAGTTCAGCCGGCCACCGACACGTACGCCAATGCCGGACGTCTGTCATTGTCATTGGACGCCGAGACCACACGGCATCTGCTGGGTGAGGTACCCGCGGCGTTTCATGCTGGGGTGCAAGACATTCTGCTGATCGCCTTCGGGCTGGCCTGGAACGAGTTCCTGGGCGCCGGGGGCGCGCCGATCGCATTCGATATCGAGGGGCACGGGCGGCAGGAAGAAATCGGTGAAGCCGTGCACCGCCGCATCGACCTGTCGCGCACCGTGGGGTGGTTCACCACCAAGTACCCGGCGGCATTGGCGGTAGGGGAACTGTCGTGGGCGCAGATAACAGCGGGCGAGTCGGCCCTCGGCCAGGTGATCAAGGCGGCCAAGGAGCAACTGCGTGCGCTGCCCGATGGGCTGACCTATGGTTTGCTGCGTTACCTGAACACCGACGTCGGGCTGACCGGGTCGGAGCCGACGATCGGATTCAACTATCTCGGGCGTCTGGGTGCGGGAGCGGCCGACCTCTCCGAGGACTTCTGGCGGATAAGCCAAGAAAGCCTGTCGATGACCGATGTGGCTGCGGCCATCCCGATGCCGTTGGCCCACTCGGTGGAGCTCAACGCCGGGATCGTCGAGACACATTCGGACGCCGAGTCCGGGCCCGAGCTTCGGGCCAATTGGACTTGGGCGCCTTCGGTTTTGGGCGGTGCACAAGCCGCGCGCCTCAGTCGGTTGTGGTTCGAGGCTCTGAGCGGGATCTGCGCTCATGTGCGTTCCGGCGGAGGCGGCTTGACGCCGTCTGACCTGGCGCCCGCGCGTCTGTCTCAACAGCAGATTGACGCGTTGGTGCAGCAGTATGACGTCGCCGACGTACTGCCGCTCACCCCGCTACAGCAAGGACTGCTGTTCCAGGCAGGGTTTGCTGAGGCCACCGGAGATTCCGTCGAGGACGACGTTTACTCGGTCCAGTTGGGTCTCACAGTCACAGGTCCCCTGAATGCGAGCCGCTTGCGTGACGCGGTGTACACGGTGGTGAAACGCCACCCGAATCTGGCCGCCCGCTTCAGCGAGGAGTACGGAGAACCCGTACAGATCATCCCCGCGGAGCCTGTGATCGCTTGGCAGCATGCCGAATTGGTTGGCGATGTCGATCAACAGGTCGGGCAGTTGTGTGCGGCCGAACGTGCGGCGGTCTGCCGGATTTTCACCGAACCGGTCTTTCGGGCGACGCTCATCTCCGGGCTCGGCGGCCCCGCGGAAAGCCGGCATCGGCTGGTGTTGACCGCTCACCACATCGTGATCGATGGCTGGTCGTTGCCCATCCTGCTGCAGGAGATCTTCGGCGCTTACTACGGGCTGCGGCTACCGTCGCCTGCGCCGTACCGAAACTTCGTCACCTGGTTGGCAGGGCAGGATCGCGTTGCGGCGCAAGCGGTATGGGGTGCGGCACTCGACGGTTTCGAAACCCCGACACTGGTTGGGTCTCTCGCCTCATCGGGTCGGAGGGGCTCGGAGTCGTATCGGATGTCGGAGCAGATCTCTCGTTCGCTGTCCGAGCTGGCGCGTACACAGCGCACCACGGTGAACACGGTGTTGCAGGCCGCGTGGGCGCAGGTGCTCACCTGGCTGACCGGACAGCACGATGTCGCATTCGGCACCGCGGTGTCGGGGAGGCCCAGCGACCTCGTCGGCGCGGAATCGATGGTCGGTCTGTTGATCAACACTGTGCCGGTCCGTGCAAACATCAACGCGGCCACCACCGTTGCCGATCTGCTGGATCAGTTGCAACGTGCTCACAACGACACCGTCGAGCACGAGCACCTGGCGCTCAACGAGATTCATCATGCGATCGGCCTGGACAGGCTCTTCGACACACTATTCGTGTACGAGAACTATCCGATCGACGTCGGCGCGCAGCTGGGTGTGCAGGAGTTGGCCATCACCGACTTCAGCAGCCGCGAATACAACCACTATCCGTTGTCGGTCGTGGCTATGCCCGGCCACGAGCTGGGCCTGCGGGTCGAATTCGATACGGATGTATTCGAATTGGCTGCGATCGAGATCATCGTTGACAGGTTCCGTCAGGTGCTGGCGGCCATGATCGCGGACCCGACCACCCGGTTGTCTTCGATCGACCTGCTCGATGCCGGTGAGCACGATCGGTTGGACACGTGGGGCAACCGCGCGGTGTTGACCCGCCCGGAACTGGCATTGACGTCGATCCCGGAACTCTTTGCCGCACAGGTGGTGCGGGCGCCGGAAGCGATCGCGATCACCTGTGGTGAACGTTCGTGGAGCTATGGCGAATTGGATGCGACCGCCAACAGGTTGGCGAACCATCTGGCAAGCCGGGGTGCCTGCCCGGGTGAGCGGGTGGCGCTGCTGCTCCCTCGTACCGGAGAGGCGATCGCGGCGATCCTGGCGGTACTGAAGACCGGCGCGGCGTATCTACCGATCGACCCCGCACATCCGGATTCCCGGGTGGAGTTCGTGCTGGGTGATGCGGCGCCGATCGCCGCGGTCACCACGGCCGACCTGCTGCCGCGACTGGGCGCGTCCGGGATACCCGCAATCGATATCAACGATCCCGCCGTAGATCGACAGTCCGACGTGGCGTTGCCCGTCCCCGCCGTCGACGACATCGCCTACATCATCTACACCTCGGGAACCACCGGCGCGCCCAAGGGCGTGGCGGTTACCCATCGCAACGTCGCACAGCTGTTGGAATCGCTTGACGCAGAACTGGATCTGGGACAGGTCTGGACGCAATGCCACTCCCTGGCCTTCGACTACTCGGTGTGGGAAATCTGGGGCGCGCTGCTGTACGGAGGTCGGCTGCTCATCGTGCCCGACGCGGTTGTCCGGTCCCCGGAAGACCTACACGCCATGCTTGTCAGCGAACAGGTCAGCGTTCTGAGTCAAACCCCTTCGGCCTTCTACGCGTTGCAGACCGCCGATGCGATGTAACCAGAGGTGGGTCAGCAGCTCAAGCTGCAGACGGTGGTCTTCGGCGGCGAGGCACTTGAACCGCAGCGTCTTTCGCCCTGGTTTGACAGCCATCCGGGGCTTCCGCGGATGATCAACATGTACGGCATCACCGAGACGACGGTGCACGCCTCGTTCCGTGAGATCGGGAGCGGAGACGTCGATAGCAACAGCAGCCCGATCGGCGTGCCGCTGGAGCATCTGGCCTTCTTCGTGCTGGATGGCTGGCTTCGGCAGGTGCCGGTGGGTGTGGTCGGTGAGCTGTATGTGGCGGGGTCCGGCCAGGCGAGTGGATACCTGGGACGTTCGGACCTGACGACGACACGTTTCGTCGCGTGCCCGTTCGGGGCGCCCGGCTCGCGGATGTACCGCACCGGAGACCTGGTGCAGTGGGGCGAAGACGGTCAGCTGCGGTATGTGGGACGCGCCGACAAACAGGTGAAGATCCGTGGGTACCGCATCGAACTCGGTGAAGTACACGCGGCACTGGCCCGTGTGGAAGGTGTGGATCAGGCAGCGGTGATCGCGCGCGAGGACCGCCCCGGCGATAAGCGGCTGGTGGGTTACGTCACCGAATCAACCAAGGGGACCTTGGATCCCGCTGCGGTGCGCGCGGTGCTCGCCGAGCGACTGCCCGCCTACATGGTTCCGGCTGCCGTCGTGGTCCTGGGCGCCTTGCCACTGACTGTCAACGGCAAGCTCGACACTCGTGCGCTACCGGCACCGGAGTATCAGGACGCCGACCACTATCGGGCTCCCGAGGATGCTGTCGAGGAGATCCTGGCCAGCATCTACGCGCAGGTGCTCGGTGTCGAACAGATCGGTGTCGACGATTCATTCTTCGACCTTGGCGGAGACAGCATTTCGTCGATGCAGGTGGTCGCCCGTGCACGCGCTGCCGGTCTGCTGCTGCGGCCGCGTGACATCTTCGTCGAGCAGACCGTATCGCGGCTGGCTCAGGTCGCAGTGTTCGCCGATGGAGAGACGGCTGTTGTCGACGCGGGCACGGGTCCGGTGGTGGCCACACCGATCATCCGGTGGCTACATGGGCTCGGCGGCAAGGTCGACGAGTTCAACCAGACCGTGGTGCTGCAGGCCCCCGAGGGAGTGACCGACGACGACGTGGTCACCGTGCTGCAAGCCCTGTTGGATCGACACGCCACCTTGAGGCTTCGCGCCGAAGACAGCGATGGCCAATGGTCGCTTCTGGTTCCGGAGACAGGGACGGTAGACGCCCGCGAGTGCTTGCTCGCCGTGGACGTTCTCACCGACGAGGCGCTGCATCAGGCGCGGTCGCGGCTGAACCCTGCCACCGGTTCCATGCTGAGCGCACTGTGGGAGCGCGGCGGCAGTCGGCTGGTGCTGATCGTTCACCACCTGGCGGTGGATGCGGTGTCATGGCGCATCTTGTTGGAAGACATCAACATTGGTTGGGCACAGCATCACGGTGGACAACCGGTGGAACTGCCGCCGGGAGGAACATCATTTGCCCGGTGGGCGTCACTGCTCGACCAGCACGCCCGCGCCGCCGACGTGGTGGCGTTGGCCGACGCCTGGCATCAGGTAGAGGCGATCCCGGCCGCATTGCCGGCGGCTCACCCCACGATGGACACCTATGCCAGCGCGGGACAGTTGTCGGTATCGCTGGACGCCGACCTCACCCGGGAACTGCTGGGAGAGGTGCCCGCCGCGTACCACGCCGGAGTCCAGGACATCCTGCTTATCGCTTTCGCGTTGGCGTGGAACGAGTTCCTCGGCTCGAGCGGAGCCCCGATCGGCATCGACGTCGAAGGCCACGGTCGCCAAGAAGAGTTCGCAGGCGATGCCGATCTTTCCCGTACCGTCGGCTGGTTCACCAGCAAGTACCCGGTCTCGTTGGCGGTGGGTGAGCTCTCCTGGGCGCATGTGGTGGCCGGCGACTCTGCGCTGGCCCCAATCATCAAGGCCGCCAAGGAACAGCTGCGCGCGTTGCCCGACGGATTGACCTACGGACTCCTGCGGTATCTGAACCCCGACGTCGACGTCGTGGGGCCGGACCCGGCGATCGGATTCAACTACCTGGGCCGCCTTGGCGCCGGTGGTGCGGATCTGTCCGAGGATCTGTGGCGGATAGACCCGAATGGGGTATCGATCACGGCCGCGGCAACGTCGGTACCAACTCCGTTGGGGCACACCGTCGAACTCAATGCCGGCGTGATGGAAGGCGCTGGGACCGACTCGGGTCGCTTACACGCGACATGGACGTGGGCGCTTTCGGCGTTGAGTCACGACCAGGTTGACCGGATCAGTCGGCTCTGGTTCGACGCACTGGCCGGTATCTGCTCGCATGTCCGCAGCGGTGGCGGTGGACTGACTCCGTCCGACGTCACTCCGGCGCGACTGAGCCAGTCGCAGATCGACCAGCTGCACGAGCAGTATCAGATCGCCGATGTGCTGCCACTGACGCCGCTGCAGCAGGGGCTGTTGTTCCACTCCAATCTGGCACCAGAAGCGATGGACGGCAGCGACGACCTGTACGCGGTGCAGCTCGATGTCGCTCTGAGCGGCCCGCTCGATCCGAAGCGGCTCCAGGAGGCCGTGCACACCGCGATCACGCGTCGCCCGAACGTTGTTGCCACCTTCTACGAGGAATTCGGCGAACCGATACAGCTCATCCCCGCCGCTCCCGAACTCGCGTGGCAGTACATCGAGTTCGACGCGGACGGTGGCCTGGATGTCGAGCAACAGGTCGACCGACTCTCCGCCGCAGAGCGGGCAGCGGTCTGCGACCTCGCCGGACAGCCGGCGTTCCGGGCCGCACTGGCCCGAACCGGAGAGGACCAGTACCGGTTTGTACTGACCAATCACCACATCGTGCTCGATGGCTGGTCCAAGCCGATTCTGCTGCAAGAGATCTTCGCCGGCTACTTCGGCGAGCGGCTTCCGGCGCCGGTGTCGTACCGCCGGTTCGTCACCTGGCTGGCCGCGCAGGACAACGGCAGCGCACGGTCGGCGTGGCGCGAGGTGTTCGAAGGCTTTGAGACCCCGACACTTGTCGGTCCTCCGGGCCGAATAGTGCTGGGTCGGCGTGGGGTGGAGTCCTTCGAGGTGTCTGCAGAGACCACGCAGGCACTCGGCGAACTCGCACGCTCCTGCCGCACCACAGTCAGCACGGTGTTGCAGGCCGCATGGGCTCAGCTGCTGATGTGGCTTACGGGTCAAAACGACGTCGCGTTCGGCACTGCGGTGTCGGGCAGGCCCAGCGATCTCGTCGGTGCCGAATCGATGGTCGGTCTGTTGATCAACACCGTGCCGGTCCGCGCGACCATCACGCCCACCACCACCATCGCGGACCTGTTGAACCAGCTGCAGGGCGCCTATGGAGAAACGCTGGAACATCAGCACCTGGCGCTCAACGAGATTCACCATGCCGTCGGGCACGATCAACTGTTCGACACTATGTTCGTCTACGAGAACTACCCGATCGACACGGCTGCACTATCGCGTGTGCACGAGTTGTCCATCACCGGGTTCAGTAATCGTGAGTACAACCACTACCCGCTCGCGGTGCAAGCCACACCGGGCCACGAGCTGGGACTCCGCGTCGAATTTGACACTGACGTCTTCAACGCCGTCCGAATTGGAAAGCTGGTCAAGAGGTTCCAGCGTGTGCTGGAGGCCATGACATCCGATGTCAAAGGGAACAAGAAGGAGCCCGCATGAGCGCCGACCCCACCCGGACTTTGTTGTCGATGGATCTTCTCGACGACGACGATCACGACCGACTCGACGAATGGGGTAACCGCGCGGTGCTCACCGAGCGCACCGCCGAACCCGTCGCGATCCCGGTACTGTTCGCAGTCCAGGTGGAGCGCGCGCCGGAGACCGTCGCGCTGGTGTGCAGGGACAGGTCATGGACCTATCGCGACCTGGATCAGGTCACCAACCGCATCGCCCATCTGTTGGCGGGCAATGGAGCCGGACCGGGAGAGGTTGTGGGGCTACTGGTTCCGCGCTCCGGCGAGGCGATCATCGGGCTGTTGGCGGTGCTGAAGACGGGCGCTGCCTATCTGCCGATCGACCCTGCCCACCCCGACGAGCGCATCAAGTTCATGGTGTCGGATGCCGAACCGGTGGCGGTTCTCACCACGGCCGACTTGAGCTCGCGATTCGACGGCCTCGATGTGCGGGTCACCGAGATCGACGATCCCCTGATCGACGGCCAGCCCAGTTCCGCGCTCCCCGCGCCGGAACCCGATGACCTTGCATACATGACCTACACGTCGGGTACGACTGGGGTTCCCAAAGCGGTTGCGGTCACCCATCACAACGTCACCCAGTTGGTGGATGCGGTGCGCGCCGATCTGCCGGCCGGGCCCGGCCAGGTTTGGTCGCAGTGGCATTCGTTGGTCTTCGACGTTTCGGTATGGGAGATCTGGGGCGCGCTGCTGCACGGTGGACGCCTGGTAGTGGTACCGGAATCGATCGCGTCCTCGCCGGATGAGCTGCACGACCTGTTGATCAGCGAGAAGGTCAGCGTCCTGTGCCAGACACCCTCGGCCGCAGGGATGTTGTCACCTGAGCGGTTGGAGTCGACGACGCTCATCGTCGCCGGTGAAGCCTGCCCGACCGAACTGGTGGATCGATGGGCCACCAGCGGACGAACGATGATCAATGCCTATGGCCCGACCGAGGCCACGATCTACGCGGCGATGAGTGGACCGCTGAGGCCGGGTTCGGATGTGGCACCGATCGGTTCCCCGGTGCCCGGGGCGGCGCTGTTCGTTCTGGACAAGTGGCTGCGGCCGGCGCCCGAGGGTGTGGTCGGCGAACTTTACGTCGCGGGCAACGGCGTCGCGCCCGGTTACGCGCATCGCTCCGGACTGACCGCATCGCGGTTCCTCGCCTGCCCGTTCGGTGGGCCGGGCTCGCGTATGTACCGCACCGGAGATCTGGTGCAGTGGGGTGAGGACGGCCAGCTGCAGTACCTGGGCCGCGCCGATGAGCAGGTGAAGATCCGTGGGTATCGCATCGAGCTGGGTGAGATTCAGGCCGCACTGGCACGCCTGGATGGAGTCGAGCAGGCGGTGGTGATCGCCCGCGAGGACCGACCCGGCGACAAGCGCCTTGTCGGCTACATCATGGGGAGCGCCGACCCGGTTGAGGCCCGCACCGCATTGGCCGAAAGGCTCCCGGCGTACATGGTTCCGGCCGCAGTGGTGGTGCTGGAGACGCTGCCCTTGACGGTGAACGGCAAACTGGACAAGCGCGCTCTTCCCGCACCCGAATACCGCAGTGTCGGTACGGATTACCGCGCACCGACCGGACCGGTCGAGAAGATCTTGGCCGATATCTACGCCCAGGTTCTCGGAGTCGATCGGGTGGGCGTCGACGAGTCGTTCTTCGATCTCGGTGGCGACAGCATCCTGTCGATGCAGGTGGTGTCGCGGGCGCGGGCGGCCGGAGTGGTGTGCCGACCACGCGACATCTTCGTCGAGCAGACCGTCAGCGGGGTAGCAGCGGTGGCAGTCCTCTCGGACGGCCAATCCGGAGTCGTCGACGAGGGCATCGGCCCGGTGTCGGCTACGCCGATCATGCACTGGCTGCACGGAGTACAAGGACCCACCGACCAGTTCAACCAGACGATCGTGCTGCAGGCCCCCTCCGGGGTGACAGAGGACGACGTCGTCGTGGTGCTGCAGGCGCTGCTGGACCGGCATGCCACCCTGCGGTTGCGTGCCGAGGACGGCGATGCCTCCAACACCGAGGTGTGGTCGCTGACAGTCCCGGAGAAGGGGGCGGTGAACGCGCGCGATTGCCTGCGTGTCGCCGAGACCTTGTCCGACGCGGAGTTGGTCGCGGCCCGCGCGCAGCTGAATCCGGCCACGGGTGCTGAGCTGAGCGCGGTCTGGGTCCCCGAGACCCGGCAGCTGGCCCTGATGATTCACCACCTGGCCGTCGACGGCGTGTCGTGGCGAATTCTCTTGGAAGACTTGAACATCGCTTGGGCCCAGCACCACAGTGGGCAACCAGTCGAGTTGCCAACCGGCGGGACCTCGTTCGCCCGCTGGGCGTCGCTGCTTGGCGAGCACGCACATTCCGCCGAGGTGCTCGCCACGGCCGACACCTGGCGAGAGGTGACCGCGGTCCCCGCGCCGTTACCCGCCGTGCTGCCCGAACTGGACACCTACGCCACTGCCAAGACGTTGTCGGTATCGCTCGATGCCGAGACCACTCGCGAGTTGCTCAGTGAGGTTCCGGCGGCGTTTCACGCTGGAGTGCAAGACATTCTGCTGATCGCATTCGGGCTGGCGTGGAACGAATTCCTGGACTCGAACGTGGCATCGGTCGGCATCGGCGTCGAGGGGCATGGGCGCCATGAAGAGCTGGCAGACGATGTCGACCTGTCGCGTACCGTCGGCTGGTTCACCACCAAGTACCCGGTGGCGTTGAGCGTACGGGGGCTGTCTTGGCAGGAAGTTGCCGGTGGAGCAACCGAATTGGGGCCGATTGTCAAGGGCGCCAAGGAACAGCTGCGCGCGCTTCCCGATCCGTTGGCCTATGGACTGCTGCGCTACCTGAACCGCGACGTGGACCTGGCCGCGCCGGAACCGGTCATCGGATTCAACTACCTCGGGCGCCTCGGTGCCGGTGCCGCCGATCTCGGAGACGACCTGTGGCGGATCAACGAGGACAGCCTGACCTCGGCGAGTGTGGCGTCTTCGGTGTCCATGCCGCTGATGTACACGGTGGATCTCAATGCCGGAATCGTGGAGGGCGGACTCGGTGAGGAATCCGGCGCGCATCTGCGGGCCGGGTGGACGTGGGCGCCCTCGTCGGTCACCGAGCCTCAGGTACAGCGGCTGAGTCAGCTGTGGTTCGAGGCACTCGCCGGAATCTGCACGTATGTCCGCAACGGTGGCGGCGGATTGACCCCGTCCGATATCGCGCCCGCACAGTTGAGCCAACAGCAGATCGACGAGCTGCACGAGCAGCACAACATCGTCGACGTGCTCCCGCTGACACCCATACAGCAGGGTCTGCTCTTCCACACCACCTTCGCCCGTGCGGCCGGCGTACTGGAAGACGAGGCAGCCGGAGTCGACTTCTATGCGGTGCAGCTCGACATCACGGTGACCGGCCTGGTCGACCAGCTCAGGCTCCGCGACGCGGTGCACTCGGTGGTGCGCCGTCACCCCAACCTGGCGGCCCGGTTCTGCACTCAGTTCGGAGATCCGGTGCAGGTGATTCTTGCCGATCCGGTCATCGCATGGCGATACCTGGACCTTCGTGGGGACGATCTGACCCCCGACGAGGAGATTCAGCGGCTCTGCGCCGCTGAGCGTGCCGCGGTCTGCGACCTTGCCGATCGACCGACGCTGCGCGCGGCGCTGATTCGCACCCAGGGGAACAAGCACCGGTTCGTGCTGACGTTCCACCATGTCGTCATCGACGGCTGGTCGTTGCCGATCCTGTTACAGGAGATCTTGGCGAGCTACTTCGGGCACCGGCTCCCGGCGCCATCCTCGTACCGCAACTTCGTGAGCTGGCTCGCAGAACAGGATCGTGACGCGGCGCGTTCGGCCTGGGGCTCGGTGCTGGAGGGCTTCGACACCCCCACTCTCGTCGCTCCGCCCGCGCCTCCGGGCGCCAGGGGCATCGAGTCCTACCGGGTGTCGGCCGAGACCACGCAGGCCCTGGCCGATCTCGCGCGGTCGCAGCACACCACGATCAGCACGGTGTTGCAGGCCGCCTGGGCGCAACTGCTCATGGTGGTGACCGGACAGCACGACGTCGCATTCGGTACCGCGGTGTCGGGGCGGCCCGCCGAGCTGGCCGGGTCCGACTCGATCGTGGGTCTGCTCATCAACACGGTGCCGGTGCGGGCGCGCGCCAGTGCGACCACCACAGTCTCAGAGCTGTTGGCGCAGTTACAGAGTGCACACAATGACACCATCGAGCATGAGCATCTGGCCCTCAATGAGATTCACCACATCACGGGCCACGAGCAATTGTTCGACACCCTCTTCCTGTACGAGAGCTATCCGATCGACACCAGCGCGTTCACGGGTGTGCAGGAGTTGGCGATCACCGAGTTCGTCACCCGCGAGTACAACCACTACCCGCTGTCGGTGATGGCGCTACCCGGTCATGAGTTGGGAATACGCGTCGAATTCGACACGGACAAGTTCGACACGGCCCAAATCGAAGCCGTGTTCGAGCGGTTCGAGCGGGTGCTCACGTCGATGGTTGCCGATGCCTCGCAACGGCTCTCGTCGCTGGACGTGCTGAAGGCCGGCGAGCACCAACAGCTTGACGGCTGGGGCAATCGCAAGGTGCTGGCGCGGGGGCCGGAGCCGGTGCTGTCCATTCCGGAGTCGTTCGCCGAGCAGGTCAATCGTGCCCCGGAGGCTGTGGCGCTGACCTTCGAGGGCCGCTCGACGACCTACGGCGAGCTGGACGAGGCCGCAACGAGATTGGCGAATCTGCTGGCGATCTACGGTGCCGGTCCGGGCGAGTCGGTGGCGCTCTTGATGCCCCGCTCCGACGACGCGATCGTGGCGATCCTCGCGATTCTCAAGACCGGAGCGTCGTATCTGCCGATCGATCCCTCGGTGCCGGATACGCGATTGGAGTTCATGCTGTCCGACGCCGTGCCGGTCGCGGCCGTCACGACCGCCGAACTGCGCGCACGGTTCGACGGATCTGGAGTCTCTGTCGTCCAGTTCGACGATGCCGAGGACGATCCGACCGGCGCCATTTACGGCCATACGCCTCTGCTCACTCCGGCACCCGATGACATTGCGTACACCATTTACACGTCGGGAACGACCGGTGTCCCCAAGGGTGTGGCCATTGCGCACGCCAATGTGACTCAAGCACTTAAGTTCCCGCTCACTCACATGCCCACCGGGCCGGGCGAGGTGTGGACGCAGGCCGGGTCTCTTGTCTTCGACATCACCGTGTGGGAGATCTTTGGCGCACTGCTGCACGGTGGCCGGTTGGTGATCGTTCCGGATTCGGTGGTTCGGTCCCCGGACGATTTCCGTGATCTGCTGATCCGGGAGAAGGTCACCGTCCTGTTCCAAACCCCCTCGGCGGTCGGAATGTTGTCCCCGGAAGGTCTGGACAACATGACGTTGGTCGTCGCGGGCGAAGCCTGCCCCACCGAAGTGGTGGACAGGTGGGCACCCGGCCGGGTGATGATCAACGGCTACGGCCCGACCGAGACCACCATCTATGCCACGTTCGGTGAATTGATCGCCGGATCGGGTGTGGTGCCGATCGGTGTTCCGGTGCCCGACGCCGCGCTGTTTGTCCTGGACCGGTGGATGCGTCCGGTGCCGCCGGGCGTGGTCGGCGAGTTGTATGTGGCCGGACTTGGCGTAGGCATCGGCTATGTCGGCCGCGCAGCGCTGACCGCATCGCGATTCACGGCATGCCCGTTCGGGGAGCCGGGGGCGCGCATGTATCGCACCGGGGACTTGGTGCGCTGGGTCGCCGGTGGCCAGCTCGAGTACCTGGGCCGCGCCGATGAGCAGGTCAAGATTCGCGGTTTCCGCATCGAGCTCGGTGAGATTCAGGCCGCCCTTGCCGACCTGGATGGGGTGGAGCAGGCGGCGGTGATCGCCCGCGAGGACCGCCCCGGCGACAAGCGCCTGGTCGGGTACTTCATCGGGGCCGGTGAGCCCGCCGAACTACGCAGCTCCCTGGCCAAGCGACTGCCGCCCTACATGGTCCCGGCTGCGGTGGTACGGCTGGAGGCGTTGCCGCTCACCGTCAACGGCAAGCTCGACAAGCGTGCCCTCCCGATACCGGAGTACGACGACAGGGCCCGCTACCGCGCGCCTGCCAATGCGATTGAGGAGGCGGTCGCCGGCATCTACGCCCAGGTGCTGGGTGTCGAGCGGGTCGGGACCGACGATTCGTTCTTTGATCTGGGTGGCGACTCGATCTCCGCGATGCGCGTGGTTGCCGCGATCAACACGTCGCTCGATGCCCAGTTGGCGGTGCGAACTCTGTTCGAGTCGCCATCGGTGCGCAGCCTCAGCGTGTATCTGGACAGCGCCGCAAGCTCCGGAGCCAGCGGGCCGACCTATGCATCCGTGCACGGACCCGGTGCCGTGGAGGTACGGGCCAGCGACCTCACGTTGGACAAGTTCATCGATGAGGCGACGCTGCAGGCGGCTCCGGCACTGCCGCGCGCCGATGCGAGTCCGCGGACGGTACTGCTGACCGGCGCCACCGGTTTCCTGGGGCGCTACCTCGTGCTGCAATGGCTCAAGGAGCTGGAAGATGTTGATGGCACGCTGATTTGCCTGGTGCGAGCCAAGTCTGACGAAGATGCTCGACGTCGTCTGGACAAGACCTTCGACAGCGGAGACGCCGAACTCATCCGGGTTTACGAAGCGCTCGCCGCTGACCGGCTGCAGGTGATCGCCGGTGACAAGGCTGAGCCTGGCCTTGGTCTGGATGACGAGACCTGGCAACGGCTGTCCGCGAGCGTCGACCTGATTGTCGATTCCGCGGCGCTGGTCAATAGCGTTCTGCCCTACAGCGAACTGTTCGGACCGAACGTGGTCGGCACCGCGGAGCTGATCCGGTTCGCGCTGACCTCGAAGCTCAAGCCGTACACGTTCGTTTCGACGGCAGACGTCGGGCGCGAGATCGAGAAGTCAACCTTTGTCGAGGACGCCGATATCCGGCTCATCAGCGCCATTCGGCCTTCCGATGGGAGCTACGCCAACGGGTATGGCAACAGCAAGTGGGCGGGCGAGGTGCTGCTCCGCGAGGCGCACGAGCAGGTTGGCTTGCCGGTCACGGTGTTCCGCTCGGGCATGATCATGGTCGGCACCAGTTACGCGGGCCAGGTGAATGCCTCCGACACGGTCGCCCGAATGGTGCTGAGCATTGTCGCCACCGGTGTCGCGCCACATTCCGTATACCGACTGACCGAGGAAGGCGATCGTCAACGCGCGCACTTCGACGGACTCCCTGTGGAATTCGTCGCCGAGGCGATCACGACGCTGGGAGGGCAGGCGGCGGGCTCGTCTACCGGATCGTTCACGGGATTTGAGACCTATCACGTGATGAATCCCCATGACGACGGCATCGGAATCGACGAATACGTCGATTGGTTGATCGAGGCCGGCCACCCGATTGAACGCATCAGCGATTTCAGTGAATGGGTGGCGCGCTTCGAGGCCGGCCTGCATGCTTTGCCGGATCATCAACGCCAAGGCTCTGTGTTGCAGATGCTGAAGATCCTGCAGGATCACGGCTGGGACGGTCAGCCGCCGGATCCCTCGCGGGGGTCCATGGCACCGGCAGACCGATTCCAGGCTGCGGTGCAAAAGGCCAAGATTGGTTCCGGTCACGACATTCCGCAAGTCTCGGCGCCAATCATCGCCAAATATGCGACCGACTTGCGATTGCATGGATTGCTTTAACGTGCGAGAAATGGTCGGGGTCGTAACGCACGTTGATTCATGATGGCTAAGTCATTTGGGCTGTGTACTGCCGGAATGATTAGCGGTCTCATGCTCGTATCCAGCATGATTCGTTGCATTTCGGCTGGCACTGCCATTCGCGAGCAAACAGAGTAGGGTTACCGATATGTGGCGGGAACTGTTGGGGTTGGCATTTTTGATGTCACTCAATCCGGTGCTGCTTGGCCTGATTTTGGTAGTCATCTCGCGGCCTCGCCCGGTGCAGAACCTCCTGGCCTTCTGGGTTGGCGCACTGATCGTGAATGTGCCGTCTTTCCTTGTCGCGCTTTTCGCACTGCATCTCGTCCCGAGTTTTGCGTCCTTCGCGAAGAACCTTGCGACGGCGGACCCGGGTTCGTCCGTGAAGCCTCTTCAGCTGGGCACCGGTGTGCTGTGCATTGTGCTGGCCGTTGTGATCGCGGTGCGGCTTCGGTCGCGCAAGCGCGAGAATCAGCCTGTGGCCGCCGGTGGGGGCGGGGATTCATCGGTTTTGGTCCTCGATCCGGAGCCGGCGACCGCCGAGACCCGTTCTGTCGGCCGTATCAGAAGTGCCGTCGCCGTTGTGGTGTCGAAGTTTCGACGTCTTTTTCATCATGGCAAGGGCGCCTGGGAGAACGGGGCGCTGTGGGTCGCCCTGGTCCTCGGCATCGGATACATGCCGCCGCCTCCGCTGGTGCTGCTCGTCGACACCATCATCGTCGGCTCGGGAACCTCAATGGGTACGCAGATTCTGGCTGCCATCGTTTTCGTCTTCGCGATGCTTGCCGTTTTCGAGGTGGCACTCATCAGCTACGTGATCGCTCCGGCGAGGACACTAGCCGTGCTCGAGCCGGTTCACAGTTGGGCGCTTGCCCACCGGCAGCTGGTGCTGCTCATCCTTTTCGCGGTGGTCGGGGTCTGGCAGGTGCTTACCGGCGTGGGCATCGTCTAGCTGCCCCGGAACGTTTTTCGGTAGTGGGTGGGACTCATGCCGAATCCGCGGCGCAGGTGATGCCGCAGATTCGCGGCCGAGCCCAGGCCCGACCTTCGGGCCACCTCGTCCACAGCAAGATCGTGTGATTCCAGGAGCGCCCGAGCGCGTTCGACGCGCTGCTGCCGCACCCAATCACCGGGGGAGAGTCCGGTCTCGTCGCGGAAACGCCGATTGAAGGTCCGCACGCTCATCCGGGAATGGTCGGCCAGCTGCCGCACCGTCAAGGGTTCGGTGAGGTTCTCCAGGGCCCAGCTGCGGGAGGATGCCGTCGAATCTCCGGTGCATTCGGGAAGTGGGCGGTCGATGAACTGTGCCTGGCCGCCTTCCCGCCACGGCGGCACCACGCAATACCGGGCCACCTCGTTGGCGGCCGCTGTGCCGTGGTCTCGTCGAATAATGTGTAGACACAGGTCGATTCCCGAGGCCAGCCCCGCCGAGGTCAGCACGTCGCCGTCGTCGACGAACAGGACCGCCTCGTCGAGCAGCACCTGTGGATATAGGGCACGAAAATCGTCTGCCTTGTGCCAATGGGTGGTGGCGCGGCGGCCGTCGAGCAGTCCCGCGGCAGCCAGCACGAAGGCCCCGGTGCAGATCGAGACGATGCGGGTGCCCGGGCGGATCGTGTCGAATGCGGCACGGAGTTCGTCGGTCAACTCACCCCGAAGGCGCGCCGGCGGATACCGGGTGCCGGGGACGATGACGGTGTCCGCGCGGCGTAGCGCAGACGGCCCCTCCTCGGGGGTGATCGCGTATCCCGAGGTGGTCTTGACTGGGGCACAGGACAATCCGCAGGTGATGACCCGGTAGCGGTCGGCACCGGCCTGACCGAACATCAGCGATGGGATGGTCGCGTCGAAGCCGATCAGTGGTTCGAGCATCAAGACGGCCACCGTATGTGCCATGGCATGATTTTTACACCTATTGGCATTTATGCCAATTGTGGGTAACGCCGGTATCGGTCAGCCTGGGCGGGTGACGCAGTCTCCGGTGCCCAAAACCCCCAAATCCCTTAGCCGCCGCAGGCCGCACCCTGCCTGGATCATCGCCGCGGTGGCATTTGTCGCGGTGCTTGCCGCGGCCGGGTTCCGATCGGTCCCGGGCGTTCTGATGGATCCGCTGCACGCAGAGTTCGGGTGGTCGCACGGCACCATTGGGCTGGCGATGTCGGTCAATATGACGCTGTTCGGGCTCACCGCACCGTTCGCGGCCGCGTTGATGGATAAGTTCGGAGTGCGTTCGGTGCTGGCGGCGGCGCTCATGTTGATCGCTACGGGCACCTTCCTGAGCGTGTTCATGGATTCGTCCTGGCAGCTCTTGCTGCTCTGGGGTGTGCTGGTGGGCGTCGGCACCGGATCGATATCGATGGGATTCGTGGCCACCATCGCGACGAGGTGGTTCGTCGCGCGCCGCGGATCGGTCACCGGCGTGTTGACGGCCGCCAGCGCCACCGGGCAGCTCATCTTCCTGCCCCTGGTGGCGGTGGTGTCCGACGCCTATGGCTGGCGATGGGCCGCGGTGATCGTGGCCGTGTCGGCACTTTCCGTGGTTCCGCCGGTCGTGTTGTTCATGCGAAACCGCCCGGCCGATAAGGAAACCGGGCCCTACGGTGCCGACACCGATGAGTCGGGGGCCGCATCCGCTGGTTTCGGTGCGGCGTTCGAGGGGCTGCTCATCGGAGCGCGACAACCGGCCTTCTGGCTATTGGCGGGCAGTTTCGCAATATGCGGCATGACCACCAACGGATTGATCGGCACACACTTCATTCCCGCGGCGCACGATCACGGGATGCCGACCACCATGGCCGCTAGCCTGCTGGCGCTGATCGGGATTTTCGACGTCGCGGGAACGGTGTTCTCCGGATGGCTCACCGACCGAGTCGACGCGCGTGTCCTGCTGGTCATCTACTACTTCGGGCGTGGCCTATCGCTGATGCTGTTGCCGGCGTTGCTTTCTCCGCGTGCTGAGCCCTCTACCTGGGTGTTCATCATCTTCTATGGGCTGGATTGGGTGGCCACCGTGCCGCCGACCATCGCACTGTGCCGACGTTACTTCGGGGATCGCACCCCCGTGGTGTTCGGATGGGTTTTTGCCTCGCATCAACTTGGAGCGGCCATCGCAGCAGCGGGTGCGGGATGGTTGCGCGATCAGCAGGGCAACTACGACAACGCTTTTCGATTCGCCGCCGGGCTCTGCGTCATTGCCGCGGTGATGTGTCTTTGCGTGCGGGAACGATCATCAGTCGATGAGCATGTCGAGATAGATCAGGTTGACGGCGATGTGAATGGTTATCGGAGCCCAGATGTTTCGATATCGGCTCCATAAATAGCCCTGCATCACGCCGAATGTTCCCTGGACCGCCACGATGGTCGCGAGGTCCACCGCCAAGGTGGTGGCGTGGACGTGCGAGGCGATATGCATTGCGGCAAAGAGCACCGACGCGGTGGCGATGGCCGGCCAGCGGCCTACCAGTGATTCCAGCCGGGTCTGTACAAAGCCGCGGTAGAACACCTCCTCGAGCACGCCCGCGGTCAGCAATGTGATCAGCGATGCCGCAGCCACGGTGACGGGATCGGGCAGGCCGGACAGGGACCCGGCGGGCGGTGCGAGGGGGCCCAGTCGGGCGAGCGCGATCCACGCCACGACCGGAACGATCGGCGCAAGCATGCGGGTACGGTCCAGGCGGGTGCACCACCGGGCCTTGGGGCCGTCCCCGCGGAGTATCCGAAAGGCCAACAAGGGGATCACGAGGAACATCAGCACCTTGATGGGGCTGTACACGGCATCACGCGGTATCCCAGCGGCCGTCGCCGTGATGACCAGGGTGGGAAACGCGAGGGCCGCTCCGACCAATATCCATACTTCGCGGATGAGGCGCCGACGAGCGATGTCGGCAAGCGGGTCGATCGCCGACAGATGCGGAGGTACCAGGCGCGTGAGCAGTAGCACGATCAGGGTTGAGGCCAGCGGCATCCACAGCGGATAGGGGCCGGCCGCTTCATCCGAGGAGAATCGGACCCGGGTGTGTCCGGTGATTGCGAGTCCACCGATGGCGATGACGAACAACAGGCCGGCGGCTGCGAGAAGAACTCGGCCCCCCGGTTGTCACGTTCCGGCCGCGTGGCTACCACCGGATGATCGTATGACCCAGCGGAGCGCGCGTTGCGTGGACGAGTCTTGAGGCCGTGACACGCCGTCGATATTTGGCCGGTTTCGATTGTGGGACCATGGATTGCGAAGAATGCGCGGTTGACGCAGTCTCCGTCGTGCCGGGAGCCGGCGTGACCTCGCGAAAGGACCGAACCGTGAGCGTGGAAGCCAGCACCGGCCTCGACAAAGACATGATGCCCGTTCCGCACGCGCATCCCCACGTCTACGAGGGGCGTTGGCCCGTTCGCATCGCCGACGTCGACTCCGGCGGGCGTCTACGGCTGGATGGAGCCGCTCGGCATATCCAGGACATCGGCCAAGATCACCTCCGCGGCGTGGAGGCCGAGGACAGCCACCCGCACTGGATAGTCCGCCGCACGATGATCGACGTGATCAGGCCGATTGAGTTCAGGGAGGCGCTGTGGCTGCGCCGCTGGTGTTCGGCCACCTCTAATCGGTGGTGCCAAATGCGGGTGCGGGTGGATGGCAGAGCGGGCGGCCTTATCGAGTCCGAGGCGTTCTGGATTCACATCAGCCGCGAGACCCAGGGGCCGGCCCGTATCGAAGACGACTTCCTTGCCACGGTCGCGTCCACCACGGAGGTGGACCGGTTGAGGTGGAAGCCCTATAACAAGCCGGGTAATCGCGAGACCGCGACCGATATCCGAGACTTCCCGGTGCGCTTCACCGATATGGACCTGTTCGACCACATGAATAACTCCGTTTACTGGAGCATCGTGGAGGATCACCTCTCGCGGAATCCGGAGCTGCTGTCGGGCCCCTATCGGGTAAGCCTCGAGCACGACTCCGCGGTTTCGCTGGGAGACAAGCTCGAAATCATCACCAACGTCTACGAGGACGGAACCGAGCTCGGCGTCCCCGGTCGCGGTGTTACAACGCTCACATATGTCGTTGGCGACGATGTGAAGGCTCTCGCGTCGATATTCGCTCGATAACTAGACGCGGCGTCAATGGTTTAACAGTACGAGCGTTCTGAACAGGGGATTGTTGGTTACCGATCGGTAGCAACAGTACGGGCGTACGATTAGCCGCTTCGCAAGGTTAGCAAAAGCCCGTTAATACCTAGCGAAAATTGGCATTGGGAACGGGTGGACCTGCGCATATGGTCTGTGACATCGTCGTAACAGTCAACGCAGTGAACGTGCCCGGGCGTTAACAATCTGTCTGCGACAGCCAAACGTCTGGGCAAGTAACAGAGGAGCACCAATGTCGAATGTCGGCAAGCCGCGCACCGCGGCCGAAATCCAGCAGGACTGGGACACCAACCCCCGCTGGAAGGGCATCACCCGCGACTACACCGCCGCCCAGGTCGAAGAGCTGCAGGGCAGCGTCGTCGAAGAGAACACCCTGGCCCGCCGTGGCGCGGAAATCCTGTGGGACGCCGTCACCAAGGACGACGACTCGTACATCAACGCGCTGGGCGCGCTGACCGGCAACATGGCCGTGCAGCAGGTCCGGGCCGGCCTCAAGGCCATCTACCTGTCGGGTTGGCAGGTTGCCGGTGACGCCAACCTCTCCGGCCACACCTACCCCGACCAGAGCCTGTACCCGGCCAACTCGGTGCCGGCAGTGGTTCGCCGCATCAACAACGCCCTGCTGCGTGCCGACGAGATCGCCCGCGTCGAGGGTGACACCAGCGTCGACAACTGGCTGGTGCCGATCGTCGCCGACGGTGAAGCCGGTTTCGGTGGCGCCCTGAACGTCTACGAGCTGCAGAAGGCCATGATCGCCGCGGGTGCCGCCGGTACCCACTGGGAGGATCAGCTGGCCTCGGAGAAGAAGTGCGGCCACCTTGGTGGCAAGGTGCTGATCCCCACCCAGCAGCACATCCGCACCCTCACCTCCGCGCGCCTGGCCGCTGACGTCGCCAACACCCCGACCGTCGTCATCGCCCGTACCGACGCCGAGGCCGCCACCCTCATCACCTCCGATGTGGACGAGCGCGACAAGCCGTTCGTCACCGGTGAGCGCACCTCCGAGGGCTTCTACAACGTGCAGAAGGGCATCGAGCCCTGTATCGCGCGTGCCAAGGCCTACGCTCCCTACGCCGACCTCATCTGGATGGAGACCGGTGTGCCGGACCTCGAGGTCGCCCGCAAGTTCGCCGAGGCCGTCAAGGCCGACTTCCCGGACCAGCTGCTGTCCTACAACTGCAGCCCGTCCTTCAACTGGAAGCAGGCGCTGGACGACTCGACCATCGCCAAGTTCCAGAAGGAATTGGGTGCCATGGGCTTCAAGTTCCAGTTCATCACCCTGGCCGGCTTCCACGCCCTGAACTACTCGATGTTCGACCTGGCTTACGGCTACGCCCGCGAGGGCATGACCGCCTACGTCGACCTGCAGGAGCGCGAGTTCGCGGCCGAGGCTCGTGGCTACACCGCCACCAAGCACCAGCGCGAGGTCGGCGCCGGTTACTTCGACCGGATCGCCACCACCGTGGACCCGAACACCTCGACCGCGGCGCTGAAGGGCTCGACCGAAGAGGGTCAGTTCCACTAAGCAGAGCCGAGCTCTAGCCGGGCAATGCGCCCACGTCAAGACTCTCGGTGTGACCCACTGAGTTGACAGCACAGGCCCCGCCCACGTATCCCGTTGGGCGGGGCCTGTGTGCTGGAAAGTCAAAACTAACAACGATGTTCAGGGAGTAGTACGAAGATGACGGATGGAATCACGCGCGTAGGAGTTATCGGCGCCGGACAGATGGGCGCGGGTATCGCCGAGGTGTCGGCACGTGCCGGTGTCGACGTCCTGGTGTTCGAGACCACCGAGGCGCTGACGACTGCCGGTCGCGACCGCATCACCAAGTCGCTGGACCGCGGCGTCTCTGCGGGGAAGATCACCGAGCGCGAGCGCGATGCCGCCGTCGCCAATCTGAAGTTCACCACCGACCTGGCCGACTTCTCCGATCGTCAGCTGGTCATCGAGGCGGTCATCGAGGACGAGTCCATCAAATCCTCGATCTTCGCCAAGCTCGACGAGGTGATCACCGATCCCGATGCGGTTCTCGCGTCGAACACCTCCAGCATCCCGATCATGAAGATCGCCGCGGCGACCAAGAACCCGGGCCGTGTGCTGGGTCTGCACTTCTTCAACCCGGTACCGGTCCTGCCACTCGTCGAGCTCATCTCGACGCTGGTGACCACGTCCGAGGCGGCCGCGCGCACCGAGGCCTTCGCCAGCGAGGTGCTGGGTAAGCAGGTTGTCCGTGCTGCCGACCGCTCAGGCTTTGTGGTCAACTTCCTGCTGGTTCCCTACCTGTTGGCGGCCATCCGGATGGCCGAATCTGGTTTTGCCACAGTCGAAGACATCGACAAGGCCGTCGTGGCGGGTCTTTCGCACCCGATGGGACCGCTGCGCCTCTCGGACCTGGTGGGCCTGGATACCCTCAAGCTCATCGCCGATTCGATGTATGACGAGTACAAGGAGCCGCTGTATGCGGCCCCGCCGCTGCTGCTCCGTATGGTCGAGGCCGGGCGCCTGGGCAAGAAGAGTGGCGTCGGGTTCTACGAATACAAGGCCAAATAAGCCACCCCACTGCGCGAGGGCGCACCGTACGCACAGATCTCAGCCCGATTGTGTGCGAACGGTGCGCCCTTGCCGTGTTCGGCGACGGCGTCCCTTGATGGCCCCTGGAAATGTCAGTGTGCCCATTTCTCTTGACCAAGATCGCCAGGGGTGGTTAATTCAGACAGCAAAGTGACACGCCCCGGTATCGCGAGCGAGGGGTTCGGGGCGCTCACTTGCTAGACCCGGGCGAATTCGCCCGCAGTACTCCATGCTTCGCGCTCGGCGGCGTATGCCGAGCGTTGGTGATCGCGGAACTCGCCTATTGACGTCGCGTTTTGGGCAAGGAACCTTGAGTATTCCGCCATGGAAAACTCACCGTCGGTGATCCTGACACCGCCGGCGCCGCGCCCGGTGGCAAGCTCGTTACGCAGCTCGAGCAGCTCCTCGGAGCTCACCGGATACCAGCTGATCTGGTCGAAGAACCGCAGCAGCCAGGGAGTCCCGGGTTCGAACGCGCCGGCGTTGTCCGGGTGCCGATGGTTCCAGATCTGTACGGTCCGCCCTACCAGCTGATATCCACCGGGTCCCTCCATGCCGTAGATGCACAGGTACGCCCCGCCGATGCCGACGGCATTCTCGGGGGTCCAGGTACGCGCCGGGTTGTACTTGGTGGTGACCAGGCGATGCCGGGGATCGACGGGCGTGGCCACGGGCGCGCCCAGGTAGACATCACCGAGGCCCAGCACTAGGTATGAGGCGTCGTACACCGTGCGATACACGTCATCGACGGTGTCCAGGCCATTGATGCGCCTGATGAATTCGATGTTCCACGGCATCCACGGGGCATCCGCGCGCACGCCCAGGCGGTAGCGCTCCATAGCATCGCGGGCCGAGGGGTCATCCCACGACAGAGGCATGGCAACCCGGCGGCTGGGCACCACCAGCTCGTCGGAGGCGGGCAGATGCTCGTCGATATCGTCCAGCAGCCCCAACACTTTGCCCATGGGCAGCCTGTCGGGATCGAAGTGCACCTGCAGCGAACGGATGCCCGGTGTCAGATCGACGATGCCGTTGGTGTGGGTGTCCTCGAGCCGCTGGTGCAATGCGTGGACGCGCGCGCGTAAGGCCAAATCCAGTGTGATGTCGCCATATTCGACCAGAATGTTGTCATCGCCGCTGCGCCGGTACGTCATATCGGGTGCGTCCTCACGCGCCGGACGGTAGGCCAGTACACCGTCATCACCGTCGCCACGAGTGGAGAACACCGAGGGCCAGTGCCCACGCCGGTCGATACCGATCGAGCGCAGCGATGCGCTGCGGGCGGCCTCGATTCTGACGAATCGGAGCGTGTCGCCGGCGCGCAGCTGCCCCAGCTTCCACCGGTCGGCGGAAACCACCGTGACCGGGCAGACGAACCCGCCCAGACTGGGGCCGTCGGGGCCGAGCAGAATCGGGGTGTCGCCGGTGAAGTCCAGGGCGCCAATCGAATACGCGTTGTCATGGATGTTCGACGGATGCAGGCCCGCCTCACCGCCGTCGGTGCGCGCCCATTGAGGTTTGGGGCCGATGAGGCGCACCCCGGTGCGGTCGGAGTTGAAGTGGACCTCGTAGTCGGTCGACAGCAGCTCGTCGATATCGCTGCGGGTGAAGAAGTCGGGTGCGCCGTGTGGCCCCTCGGTGACCGCGAGCTCCCAGTGATGGCCGATGGCCGGTTGTGCGTCACCGGGAATGCATTGCGGTTCGGTGTCATCGGAGTGCCCCAGCGGGAGGGCGTCTCCGGCGGCCAGGGCACGTCCCGCGGGACCACCGAACCCGCCGAGGGTGAAGGTGGCTGCGCTGCCCAGGAAATGCGGAATCTCGATGCCGCCGGCAATCAGCACGTAGATCCGCATCCCGGTGTCGGCGGCGGCGCCCACGGCCAGCGTGCCGCCGGCGGGAACGGTGACGGCACGCCACTGGGGGACCGGCCTGCCGTTGACGGTGACCAGTGCCGGAGCTCCGGTGACGCAGACGAGCGTGTCCTCGGTGAAATGCAGGGTGGGACCGGCGAGTGTCGCCTCCAGTCCCGCGGCGCCCTCGGGGTTGCCTACGGCCTTGTTGCCGAGCCGGAACGACAAGTCGTCCATCGGGCCGGACGGTGGCACACCCACCTGCCAGTACCCGGTGCGTCCGGGCCAGTCCTGCACTGTTGTGAGCATGCCGGGTGCGGTGACCGTCATGATGCTCATACGCTATCCACCACCATTCGTACCGGGGTGGGATCGAATCCGTTGCACGGGTTGTTGATCTGCGGGCAGTTCGATACCAGCACCAGGGTGTCGACCTCGGCCCGGAGCTTGATCTTCTTTCCCGGTGCTGAAAGGCCGTCGACAATGCCGAGTGTCCCGTCCTCATCCACCGGGACGTTCATATAGAAGTTGATGTTGGACACCAGGTCTCGTTTACCCAGGCCCCACTTGGCGCCTTCCAGCAGAAAATTCTCCACACACGCGTGCTGGTGTTTGGTGTGGTGGCCGTAACGCAGGGTGTTCGATTCCTGCGAGCATGCCCCACCGATGGTGTCGTGGCTGCCGACTTCGTCCTCCACGATGGTCATCAGCGGGCTACCGTCTTCTGCGCGCAGCACTGTTCCACTGCGCAGGAACAGGTTTGACTGTGCCGCGATGGTCGCCTGTGCCGAGTAACGCACCGCGGTGTCGGTCGCCGAATACAGCAGGGTGTCGACGGCCTGGTTGCCCTTCAGGTCGATGATCGTGAGTACATCCCCGGCGGCGACGACAGCGCTCCACGGGGCACGGGCAGGGACGACTTCGTCGAGAACCGTGCGTGTCACAGTGTTTCTCCGTTCCGGGCGGCTGCCCAGGCGTCTTCGGTGTTGAGCACCGCACGTTGATATTCCGGATCGTTGTTGGGCAGGTCGACCAACTCGTCGAGCGCGGGCCAGGCCAACACCTGGACGGGCCCGGTGTCGAAGGTCTCCGATGGATCGAGGGGATGGGCGGTGTTCACCAGCAGGGCGATCACCGGTAGGTGGATCAGCAGATCCACCGCGGCCCCCGCGCCCGCGGTGCCGGTGCTACGTAGTGCGCCGTCGGCCTCGGCGCGTACTCCGTGGAAGAACGACACCGACGGACCGATGTCGCGCGGAGCCAGCCCGTGCTTCGCGGCGGCCAATGTGAACAGCTCGCGCCCCGCGGGGCTATTCGAATAGAGTTCGCCCGCACCATATTTGGCGGCATTCGCGGTCAGCGTGCTGGTTCCGCAGAAGGTGTCGTGATGTCCGGAGCTATCGGCGACGATGGTGGCCAGCACCCGGCCCTGGTCCGAGAGCAGCGGATGCCCGGTGCCGAGATAGGCCTGCCACGGCACCTTGACGGTGTCGGCGACGTTGAGCCGCTCCCACGGGGCATCGGCGCGCAGCAGCACCACGCTCACGCAGGCCGAGCCGGTGGTGTCGGTGAGCCGTAGTCGGGTGCCGCGGCCGAGCACCTTGCCCGCGTACCGGCCGCCGGGGACGGTCTCCGCCCAAATCAGAGCCGACGCGGTGATGTCGCTGGGAGTCCAGGGCCAGTTCGAGGCGGGCAGCACCGGCATCGCGTCGGTGATCTGGCCGGCCTGTGAGCGGGCGTGGTCTCGCGCCCCCTTGGTGGTAGCGGTCGTCATCAGGACAACTCCTCGGTGGTGGAATCGGCACGTCGCGGATAGGCCGCGATCCCGGCGATGAGCACCGCGGCGATACAGATCGGAGCTATCCACACCAGATAGGGGTGCGTGCCGGTCGGGTCGAAGACGGCCGCGCGCGGCCAGGACAGGTTGAGCACCATGAAGGCGCCGTAACAGACGGCAAGGATGTTGATCGGGAGTCCGAATCGTCCGAGAGAGAAGAGCTTTCGTCCGTCGGCATCGGTCTGCCCCACATTCGCGTCCCACTTGCTGCCGCCGATGCCCAAGCGGCGCAACAATAACGGTGTGGTGACCATCAGGTACGCCAGGTAGATCAGTGCGATACAGACGCTGCAGAGGCTCGTGAACAGTGCGGCGTTGCCGAAGTTGACCACCAGGATCAACACGCAGCACACCCCGACCACCACCGCCGGCGCGATGGGGGTGCCGGTTCGTGGGTTCACGTGCGACAGCACAGAGGAGAACGGCAGCTTGCCGTCGCGGGCCATCGAGAACATCAACCGTGAGGCCGCGGTCTGGATGGCCAGAGTGCAGACAAACACCGCGATGGCCACGTCGACGAGCAGCAGCGTGCCGAACGGGGAGGCCAGCTTGCTGTCCAATACATAAGGAAGGCCGCCGGTGGCCAGTTGGCCGTCGGTCAGGCTGGGGGCGGCCATCAGGGCGCCCAGAATCATCAGCGCTCCGCCGATCGCCGACACCACGATCGCGGACAGGATGGTGCGCGGGGCGACCCGGCGTGGGTTCCGGGTTTCCTCGGCGAGTTCACTGGCCGACCCGAATCCGACAAGGACGTAAGCGGCCATGAGCCCGGCCGCCAGGAATGCCCACGGATATCCGCTGCCCGCCTCTCCGGTGTGCAGCACCACGCTCGGACCGCGTTCGGCGCTGGCGAAGAGCATGCCCACCACGGCGACCACACCGACGATCTCGCAGGTGACACCGATGGAGTTGATGCGGGACATCCAGTTGACCCCGACGGCGTTGATCGCCGTGGTCGCGACCAGAAGCAGCGATCCCAACAACACCGCGTTCGAGGCTCCGCTGACACTGGTCAACGAGGAGTCCGTGCCGATGAGTTGGAATCCGCTCCAGATCGTCGGGAGGACCACCTGCAGTGCGATGGCCGCCGCGGATGCGGTGACGATCTGAGCGATGATCATGAACCAGCCGGCGAACCAGCCCACCACGGCACCGCCGAGCCTGCGGGCCCATTGATAGATGGCCCCGGAGATGGGGTAGCGCGCCGCGAGCTCGGCGAAATTCAGCGCCACCATGTACTGCCCGGCGAAGACGATCGGCCAAGTCCAGAAGAAGGCCGGGCCGCCGAAGCTGAACCCGAATGCGAACAGCTGGAAGATCGTCGTCAGGATCGAGACGAACGAGAATCCCGCTGCGAAGGATGCGAATTTGCCAAGGCTCCGGTGTAGCTGAGGTTTGTAGCCGAACGCGGCAAGGTCGTCGGAGTCGGAGCCGGCGATGCTCGCCGCGGACCGGGCCGCGGATTCGGTGGCCGTCGGGGCGTTCATGGGCACTCCCAGGTCGGTCCTCGGGCACCGTCTTGTGCGCCCTGTGTGGTCAGAAAACCCACGTCTATGTGGGAAGAAATATCTGTCATGCGATAGGTAAGTAAGTCTGACGGGCGCCCGGTACGCATGGGTGACAGTGCCGTTTCGGAACGTGGGCGCGGTGTAACATTGTCGTTTCGCAGATGTCGCAGCGATGACGAAACGCTCACCACCCGATGGAATGAGGGCGTTGCCGAGCGGTACATGGAAGGGTCGGCACAATGTCAGGACGACCGCGGCGCACCAGTCCGATTCGCGAGGGAAAGACCACCCGCGACGAGATTCTCGATGCCTCGGCCGAGTTGTTCACCACCGATGGATTCGCGGCAACCACCACCCGGCGCATCGCCGAGTCGGTGGGCGTGCAGCAGGCCTCGCTGTATTACCACTTCAAGACCAAAGACGACATCCTCGATGCGCTGCTGGCGATGACGATCGACCAGCCCCTGCACTACGCGGGGCTGGTTGTCGGTCGCCCGGAGCCGCCGGTCGTGCGTCTGTACGCGCTGGCGCTGGCCGATGCCGCCCAGCTGGCGGCGAGCCGATGGAACCTGGGCGCCCTCTATCTATTGCCCGATCTGCGTGCCGATCGATTCGCGGTATTCCGGGGTAAGCGAGACCAGCTCCGTGCGCACTATCAGGATCTGGCGGCGGCGGCCTGCCGCGCGGACATGATCCGCGCCGGGGTCGAGCGGCTACCTTTCCGGCTTGTCGAGTCGGTAATCATGCTTCGTGCCGACGGTGATTCGATCTCTCCGGAGGCGTTGGCGGACGCGACCTTGCGCGTCCTGGGGGTCACAGAGGATGCTCAACGGGTAGAGGGGGCAGCCCGGGCGCTGTTGGGGCAGTTGGGTTGGCCGGTGGCCGTTCCTAAGAGGTAGGCACAGTTGACCATGCTAGGGTGCCGTCCAGTACAGAGTAGCCAAAATGTGATGGGAATTAGGTGCTGTAGTAAATGTCCGATCTGAAGCCGTACTACGAGGAATCTCAGTCCATATACGACATTTCGGACGAATTTTATGGCCTTTTCCTTGACGAAGAAACCATGGGTTACACCTGTGCGTACTTCGAGCGCGACGACCTGACTCTCGCCGAGGCGCAGCTGGCCAAGTTCGACCTGGCGCTGGGCAAGCTCAACCTCGAGCCCGGGATGACGCTGCTGGACATCGGCTGTGGCTGGGGTGCCTGCCTGGAGCGCGCCATGCGCAAGTTCGACGTCAACGTCGTCGGTATCACGCTGAGCAAGAACCAGAGCGAGTACAGCCGCACGCGTCTGGCGAAGGTCGCCGCGGAAACCGGCCGTACCGCCGACATTCGTATGCAGGGTTGGGAAGAATTCAACGATAAAGTCGATCGAATTGTGACGATCGGTGCATTCGAGGCATTCAAGCAAGAGCGCTACCCGATCTTCTTCGAACGTGCGTATGACATTCTTCCCAATGACGGTCGAATGCTTCTGCATACCATTCTGGCTCACACCCAGAAATTCTTCCGGGAAAATGGAATTCCGCTCACCATTAGTGACCTGAAATTCATGAAGTTCATCGGCGAGGAGATCTTCCCCGGCGGGCAGTTGCCGGCGGTTGAGGATATCGAGAAGCTAGCTGCTGACTCTGGGTTCAACTTGGAGCGCGTGCATTTGCTGCAGCCGCACTACGCCAAGACCTTGGATATCTGGGCACAGAATCTTGAACAGCGCCGCGAGGAAGCTATCAGGATTCAGTCCCAGGAGGTTTACGACCGCTTCATGCGGTACCTGACCGGCTGCGCGGACTTCTTCCGTCGCGGTATCACCAACGTCGGTCAGTTCACCCTCGTCAAATAGCGAGACTTAACAGGGCAACGCCGTCTCACGCTTGCGTGAGACGGTGTTTCTGTTCTTCGATGTCGAAATCGGCGGGCGGCCACGAGAGATTGAGGCTATCCAGCGTTTCGTCGAGAAGTGCGGTGACCGCGAGCCTGCTGAACCACTTGCGGTCGCAGGGAACGACGTGCCAGGGCGCGTACTCGGTGCTGGTCTGCTCCAGCACCGCTTGATAGGCCTCCTGGTAAGCGGGCCAGAACGCGCGCTCGTCGATGTCGTTGGGATTGAACTTCCAGTACTTGTCCGGACGGTCGAGACGCTCGGCCAGGCGTTCCTTCTGCTCGTCGAGTGATACCACCAGCGCCACCTTGAGGATCGTCGTGCCGGCCTCTGTCAGCTCTTTCTCGAAGGCGTTGATCTCGTCGTAGCGGGCGCCCCAGACCGCCGGAGGCACCAGATCGTGGACCCGCACCACCAGGACGTCCTCATAGTGCGAACGATCGAAGACCCCAAGCTGTCCGCCCGCGGGCAGTGCGTTGCGAATCCGCCACAGGTAGTGGTGCTTACGCTCTTCCTCGGTGGGCACCCCGAAGCTCGCATGTTCAATTCCCTGCGGATCAACTTGCCCTACAACATGTTTGACGATGCCCCCTTTGCCGGAGGTGTCCATGCCCTGCAGGACCAGAAGCACCGAGCGGTGGTCTCCGCTGCGCCCGTTGGCGTACAGCATCTCCTGCAGCAGCCCCAGGCGTTCGGACCGTTCCGCCTGCAGGGCCTCGCCATCCTCCCGAGACCCGTCGAACCCCGGCGTGGAACGGGTATCGACATCGGCGAAGTTCAGGCCGGGTCGGTAGCGCAGAGCGGACGTGTCGATCCTGAGGGTCATGCCTTGTGACCCTAGCGAGGTCGGATTACGCCGAGCGGGTTTGACGCGCTTGTGGTGCGGGAGGAACCGGTGACGGATGGGGCATGTCGACGAACGTCTCGCGAGATCCCCCCACACCCACGATGCCCAGCACCGCGTTCCAGGAGATCATCGTCAGATAGTCGATGAGCTCGTCGGAGCTCATCCGCGGGTGCGACATCCACGAGTGAGTGGCCAGTTGGACGCCGCCCACGATCATGTACGCCCACGGCTCCACGCCATGGGTGTCCATCGACGCTTCAGACATCTGGCGACGCAGCGATAGGGCGAGCATGCGGGCGATGATGCGCTCGGAGTCGGCGATGGCCTTGCTGCGGCTGGTGGAGCTGTTGGCCATGACGAACGGATAGATCTCCGGCTCGGCCGCCACGGTCTCGACATACACCTTGATCACGGTGCGGGTCAGGTCGTAGCCGTCGAGGCGGGCCGACAGGGCCGCGGCCATCTTGGGGATGAGCGTGGTCTGCGCGAACCGGGTCATCACGGCGGTCGTCAGATCGTTCTTGTCCACGAAGTACCGGTAGAGCACGGTCTTGGAGACGCCGATGTCGGAGGCGATCTCATCCATGCTGATATCGCGCCCCCGGTGCCTTATGGCATCGAGGGTGCCGTCCACGAGCTCGGTACGTCGTTCGACCTTGTGCTTATGCCAGCGGCGCTTGCGACCATCAGTCTTGATAGCCGCAGGCTGCGTTTTACTTGCCACGGTTATCGCCACATTCCCATAGTTATCTGTAACCGATACTACTTGACGGCCCCCTCGGGGATGCGTAACGCGCTCGATACCGGATGATGGAGGCGTGGCAGGCAAGCACAGCGATCAGCCGCGCACGCGGAAACCATCCGGCGGCGTCTTCGCGATGGGCAATTCAGCCGTCGACGAGGAGCGCCGGAAACAGCTTCGCCGAATGAAAGCCGTGGCCACGGGATTCCTGGTCGGGGCCACCGTGTTGTTTCTGGCGTGCCGTTGGTGGCAGTCGGTGGGCGCACCGGGTTGGGTCGGTTATGTCGGAGCGGCCGCAGAGGCGGGTATGGTCGGCGCGCTTGCCGACTGGTTTGCTGTAACCGCATTGTTCCGGCACCCGCTTGGGCTAAAAATCCCGCACACCGCGATCATCAAACGCAAGAAGGATCAGCTGGGCGAGGGGCTCGGGAACTTCGTCCGGGAGAACTTCATGTCGCCGGCCGTTATCACCGCAAAGGTGCGCGATGCGCAGATCGCGGGACGGCTGGGTAAATGGATGAGCGACCGGTCGCATGCCGAGCGCGTCGCGGCCGAAGCCTCGACGGTGCTTCGGGTCGGTGCGCAGATGCTGCGCGACGAGGATGTGCAGCAGACCATCGACAGCGTGATCGTGCGCCGGATCGCCGAACCCAAATGGGGGCCGCCGGTGGGACGCGTGCTCTCGACGGTGCTCAAGGAGGACCGCCACGCGCCGGTCATCCAGCTGCTGTGCGATCGGGCCTTCGAGTGGGCATTGGGTGCCAGCGACACCATTGATCGAGTGGTGGTGCGTGACTCGCCCAGCTGGACCCCCAAATTCGTCGACCACTTCGTGGGTGACCGCATCTACCGCGAGCTGGTCGACTTCACGGATAAGGTGCGTCGCAATCCCGACCACGACCTGCGTCAATCCGTGAACAGGCTGTTGTACGACTTCGCCGACGACCTGCAGCACGACGACCTGACCATCGCCAAGGCCGAAGCGATCAAGGCTCGATTGATGGCACGCGCGGAAGTCCAGAACGCCGCCGCCACCGCCTGGTCCGCCGCCAAGAAGATGATCACCGAGTCGGTGGATGATCCCTCCAGCGAGCTACGCACCCGGATCGCTGACACCGTGGTGCGGATCGGGGAGACGCTGCGCGACGACGAGTCCGTGCGCGACAAGGTGGACGGTTGGGTCGAGCGTGCGGCCCGGCATCTGGTGGATCAGTACGGTGCGGAGATAACGGCCGTCATCACCGAAACGATCGAGCGATGGGACGCCGAGGAGGCCAGTCGCCGGATCGAATTGCATGTCGGGCGTGACCTGCAGTTCATTCGTATCAACGGCACAGTGGTGGGTTCGCTGGCAGGTTTGGTGATCTACACCGTGGCGCAGGTGCTCTTCTAAAAAGGCCCTGACCCGGCATTCCCGTCCGGGAGTGACTTGGCCCACATTGCTAACAGAAGTGCTTGCAATAGCTAGCACTGCAGCTTACCGTGGTTCTTATGTCGCAGGAATCAGACCTCGCCACCGCTGTGAGCAACGCCGCTTCCGATATCGGAGGCTTCATCCGCGCACAGCGTGAGGCTGCGCAGGTCTCCGTGCGTCAGCTGGCCGAGAAGGCCGGCGTGAGTAACCCGTACCTCAGTCAGATCGAACGCGGACTGCGCCGTCCGTCGGCCGAGGTGCTCAATCAAATCGCAAAGGCGCTAAGGGTTTCGGCGGAGGTGTTATACGTGCGTGCGGGCATTTTGGATCGTAGTGATGCCAGCCCGGTACGGGACGCCATCATTGCCGATACCTTCATCACCGAGCGGCAGAAGCAGGTGTTGTTGGACGTCTACAGCTCATTCGTTCAGCAAAACGCCGAAGCAAATGCGGATCTGGCTCAATCCGACCCCGAGTCTCCTGGCGACAACTGAATAACTTTCCCCATCCCCGAAAGGAATCTGGCATGACCAAGAAGAACACCTCGTTCGACGACCTGAAAACCCCGTTCTACGTAGCCGTCGGCGCTGGTGACCTTGCCCTGGCCGCCGTCGCCGATGTGGTCGTCAAGCTGCGCGAGCGCGCCGAGGAAGCCGCCTCTGAGGCCGGTGCCCGCGTGGACGAGACCCGCGACCGGCTGCGCGAGCTGTCGGCCGAGCTGCCCACCGACGTCAACGAGCTGCGCGACCGGTTCACGCCCGAAGAGCTGCGCAAGGTCGCCGAGGCCTACCTGCAGGTGGCGACCGACATCTACAACAACCTCGCCGAGCGTGGCGAAGAGGCCATCGAGCGTATTCGCAGCACCCCCGGCATCGAGGAGAACGTGACTCGCGCCGAGGGTCTGGTCGGCAACTACGCCGAGCTGACCGAGCAGGCGCTGGGCACGGTGGCCAGCCAGACCCGCGCCGTCGGCGAGCGTGCCGCCAAGCTGGTCGGCATCGACCTGTCGAGCAAGGCCGCTCCGGCCACAAAGGCCGCGCCCGCGAAGAAGGCTCCGGCCAAGAAGGCCGCTCCGGCCAAGAAGGCCGCCCCGGTCAAGGCTGCTGCCAAGAAGGCCGCGCCCGCCAAGAAGGCTCCGGCCAAGAAGGCTGCGACCCGCACCATCACCCAGAAGTAGGACAGTTCCAGCTCCGACAGCCACCCGATCAGCCACGTAGGCTGATCGGGTGGCTTTCACTTTTCATGTCTTCGCGCTGATTTCCCTCGTCGCTCTTGTCGCGGCGATCGTCGCGCTGGTCCATGCGGCGATTCAGCCGGCGGATGCGTTCGTGGCCGCAGAAAAGCAGACCAAGACCACCTGGATAGTCATTCTTGCCGGAGCGGCCGTGCTCACCCTGATTCCGGGGTTGGAGCTGCTGACCGCCGGGATCGCCGCGGTGGCCGCCGGGGTGTACTTCGTGGATGTTCGGCCCCGTGTGCTTGAGGTGCAGGGCAAGTCGCGGTAATGCGTGCGGTCGCGGCGCTGGTCGTGACGGCCGTGCTGTTGGCCGCGAATGTGGTACCCGTGGCTGCTGCCGATCCCGTGCTCATTGACCACGTGTCATGGGGTGCAACATCTTTGGGTCGCACACTGCGTGTCTATCCAACGCCGCTGGGGCGCACCTACGAGGCGCCCGATGGTGCCGATATCGCCTGGGCCGAGGTCCTCGCACTGGCCCCCGACGCGCAATCGCCGGGTATGCGAATGCAATTCGACTGCCATTGGTACGGGCGGGTGTTCATTCCGAACAAGCCGAGCTGGAACCTGGAGCCCTGGCGGCCGCAGGTGGACGAGGCACTGATGACGGTGTCTCAGTGCAACCCCGGTGGACCTGAGATCTAGGTCCCTCCGCGCCGGGTCCCGGCACTACGATTCGCCGCTCCGGCGGGGGCTTCATGGCGCGCCGCGTAAAGGTAAGCAAATTGCAGTGTGACGTGAATCAATTGCGGCGGTGAATTACATATGTGTAATTCACCCGAGACCGGTGGTTTATCTCGGTGTTATTGGTGGAAGTAAGAATTCACTAAAGTCTCAGACAGCCCAATGGCAACTTTTCTTACCATTCTCCGCTTGCGTAACGCACACCTCGTGAGTAACGATTACAACAGTGATCACAATCTGATCACGACCGGATTGGCAGGTGGTACATCACGCATCACGTGATCTCTCCGGGCGCAGAGGATCGGGGTGCAGTGACATGAAGGTCGTCATGGACCGGGCACGATGGGTACGCGACAGGCGTGCGGTGTGTCTGATCATGAATGTGCTGTTTGCGATGTCGCTGTCCATGACCGCGAGCGTCGCGTCGGCCGACTCTGTGAATTGGGACGCGATTGCCGAATGCGAATCCGGTGGAAACTGGTCGGCAAATACCGGTAATGGTTTCTATGGTGGCCTGCAATTCAAGCCGTCCACGTGGGCATCTCATGGCGGTGTGGGCAATCCCGCCGACGCTTCCCGTGAACAGCAGATTGCCGTGGCCGAGAGCGTTTTGCAGTCGCAAGGTCTTGGCGCCTGGCCGGAATGTGGCGGTGGCGGCAGCGGCCCGATGACCGGTGGGCGCGCGGGATGCCAATTGGTCCCCGGCGGCAGCATCTTCGGGATCGTCAACTTCCGGCAGATGTGCAGCGGTGTCGTGGGACTGATTCCGGCGGGCTAATCGCGTATCGGACCCATGCAGCACCGCTTGCAGCTTCACATGGGCAATTCCGTCGCCGACTCGGGAAACCACGCGGATGCTCACCATGGCTGCGCATTACTCATCGCTGTCCCGGCCGCGCGTCTGCCCCGTAGCCACCCGTGAGACCCTCTGGGATAGTAGGTTTGGCTTACCTAATGCCAGTTGTATAGTCGGTGCTGCGGAGCGCTGGAGCCCTCGCGCCCACCTGTATTGAGCCCCAAGGAGAGCAGCCATGTCGACTGAAGTTGCCGAGAAACTCGAGAAGATCTTGCGTGGAGAGCTCGCGGTCAGCGCGAATGAGATTACCCGCGACAAGTTGTTGATCGATGATCTGGGACTCGACTCGGTGGGATTCGCGCTGGGCCTCGTCCTCATCGAGGAGCAGTTCGGCGTCACTCTTACCGAAGATCAGCTACTCGTGTGCGATTCCTTCGGCGACCTTGTCGACATCGTCTCGGCAGGGCAGGCCGCCACCTCACCCGCAACCAACGCGCTCGCCGAGTAGAAGTTCGCAGAACGAAGAAAGGCGAGAGGGCCATGACCAGTTCCACAACGAACGTGCCTGCAGTGCAGGGGAATGCATTGGCGGAGAAAGTTTCCCAGGCGATGCTTACCTCGTCCGCCGATTTGGTGGTCATGGACGGCGCGACGCGGGAATGGCATCGGTTCCCGTGGGCCGAGGTGCATGCGCGCGCGGAGACCGTCGCCGTCGACCTACTCGACAACGCACACGGACCTGTGGGAGCGCTGGGTCTGATCGGCAGTCCCACCGTTGACTTGGTGGCCGGCGTGCAGGGTGCCTGGTTGGCCGGCACGAGCGTTTCGTTCTTCCCCGGTCTGGTGCGCGGGGCCGATCTGGACCGCTGGGCGCACACAACCTTGGAGCGCTGCGCGGCGATCGGTGTGCGCACGATCTACAGCAACGGTCGGGAGCTGGAACAGCTGCGAGCGGTGGAGTCCAGCATCCGGATCGAGGATGTGGCGCAGATCGGGGCGCGACCCCGGCCGCAGGGGTTCACACCGGTACAGACCGGTGACGAGACCACGCCTGCCGTCCTCCAGAACTCTTCAGGCTCCACCGGCACGCCCAAGACCGCTGTCCTCTCCCGGGGAGCCGTCATGAGCAACGTCAGCGCCATGGTGCGTCGTGCCGAGTTGACCGGGGAAGACCTGACCTGCAGCTGGTTGCCCCTGTACCACGATATGGGCCTCATTACGCTGCTCGCCTCGTTCTGGACGGGCATGCCGCTTTGGTTAGCGCCGAACAGCGCTTTCGCGGCCTCGCCGATCAGGTGGCTGGACTGGCTCACCGAGAGCGGTGCCACATATCTGATGGCGCCGAATTTCGCATACGACATCATCGGCCGGTACGTCGACAAGATCGACCGTGGAGTCGACCTCGGCAAGCTGCGCGCGGCCGTCAGTGCGGCCGAGCTGATCAACTGCGATGGTTTCGAGCGCTTCCTCACAGCGGCCACCCCCCATGGTTTCTCCCCGGGTGCGTCGGTCGCGGCCTGGGGTCTGGCGGAAGGGACGTGTGTCGTAACCATGACCCGGCCCGGTGTGGGGGCCCGATCCGACGACGTGCTCGTCGCCACTCCGGATGGCGGTCAGGCACCCCGCAGGTACGCATTGGTCGGATCGGCGTTCGACGGCATGGAGGTTCGGGTGGTGCCTGCTGAGCGCGACGTGCCGGCGATCAGCGGTAGAGACGTCGGGCAGGTCGAAATCAAGGGCGCCTGCATGATGAACGGATATCTGGGCAACCCGGCTATCGACAGGAACGACTGGTTCAACACCGGTGACCTTGGCTACTTCCACGACGGCGACCTGGTCATCGTCGGCCGGTTCAAAGAGCTCATCGTTCTTGCCGGGCGCAATGTGTACCCCATCGACGTCGAACGGGCTGCCGCGTCGGTCGAAGGCGTGCGAGCGGGCCGAGTTGCCGCAGTCGGACTCGACGAAGGCGGTATGCGCCCCAGGCTTGCGCTGGCCGTCGAGTACAAAGGCACCGACTTCGATGCGGCACGTAGGCAGGTAGTACAGCGCGTCACCGCCGATTGCGGGGTCGTGCCCTCCGAGGTCGTGTTCGTGCCGCCGGGTGATCTGCCGATCACCACGTCGGGAAAGCTGCGCCGTCTGGAGGTCAAGCGTCTTATCGAGACCGGTGGAGGCCTGCGATGACCCTGGCGGACCAGGAGAACCAGACGGTGGCTCCGCTATCTACCGAAGGTTTCCGCGCGCTACTGAGTTCCGTCATCGACGACGAGGTGACGGCGTGGGTCGACGAAGCCGAGAGGACCGAGCGATTCCCCCGTGCGCTGATCGAACGCTTCGGAAGCACCGGTGTGCTGGCCGACAAGTGGTCGTCCGGGGCGCTGCCCGATGTCGCCAAGCTGGTCTCGTTGGGTTTCGCGCTGGGTGGGCTCGGTTCGATCGGAATCAGCATCGGCGCGAGCCTGCACGACTCAGCGATTTCCATCCTGCGCCGATTCGGTAGGACCGATTATCTGCGTGAGATCACCGAGCAGGCGATCCGCGGTGAGGCGGTGTTGTGCATCGGTGCCTCCGAAGAGGCGGGTGGCTCTGATCTTCAGATTTCGGAGACCCTGGTCCACAGCGTCGACGGCGGTTACCACGTGCGGGGCAGCAAGAAATTCGTCTCGCTGGGTCCGATCTCGGATCACATCGTCGTCGTCGCCCGTGGGGCCGACGGAGATGCCGCCGCCAAGTCGGGCAATGTCATGTTGTTGTTGGTGCCAACCGCCCAGGTGGTGGTGCATGAGCGGTACCGGAAGCTCAGTGCGGGGCCGCTCGACACCGCACCGATCGATATCGACACGTGGGTTCCTGCCGACGCGCTGATCGCTCGTCCCGGCGCGGGGCTCGCGGCGATCAGCTGGGGTCTGTCGCATGAGCGGCTCGGCATCGCGGCTCAGGTAGTGGCGCTCTGCGAGAAGGCTCTTGGGATCACCATCGCGCGGATGGCAGATCGGGTGCAGTTCGGCAGCACTCTGCTGGGGCACCAGGCGCTGCGCCTGCGCGTCGCCGATCTGCAGTCCCGTGTCGACATGATGCGTTATTCACTGGAGGGTATTGCGGCGACGGGGCAGATGAACCTGCGTACCGCTGCCGCGGCGAAGGTCACCGCCGCTCGACTCGGTGAAGAGGTGCTCTCCGAGTGCCTGCACATCTTTGGCGGCTCGGGATACCTCACCGATGAGACCCCGGTCGGTCGCTGGTGGCGCGATATGAAACTGGCCCGGGTGGGCGGCGGTACCGATGAGACGCTCTGGGAGTTCGTCGCCGCCACCCTGAAACCCGATATCGAGGGCTACCGCTCGCTGGGCGTCTAGGCCAGCGGGCGCGGTACATCCTCCGGGGTACGGGGTGTGGTGTACAGCGCCATCCGGCGGTTGGGCATCTGGTGCTCGCCCAGGAACGTGCAGCCGATGTGCTCAAAGACCCTGCGGGTCTCGACATTCTGATATTCGGGGTCGAACATGATCCGCTTACATTGCGGCTCCAGCTCGAAGAAGCTCTTGATGAGCTTGGGCAGGATCATGACCATGAAGCCCTTACTGGCCATGGCCTGATTGGCGATGGCGCCGTGTATTCCCAGGTCGTATGGGTCGGCGGCGTACTTTTCGCCGATTGAATCCTGAGCTGCCCGATAAAACTCGAGGTAGCCCACGGGTTCGTCCCGGAACAGCACCAGGTAGGGGTGCGAATAGGTGCTCTCAACCTGGGCCTTGAGCTGGTCGTACCAGCGCTCATCCGGCCAGTCCTGCTCCCAGCCGTTTATCAGCGCCGGCTGACGCATCCAGCGGGCGATCAGCGCTGTGTCATCGCTATCCGGGTCCACAAGCCTGACACCGAATGGGCTCACGAGCTTCGGTTCCGGAGGTGCGGGCACCGAGGGGTCGGGCGCGACGTGGCGGTACAGCACTGGCCAGGGACGTTCCATGAATATAAGGATAGGCTACCCAATTGGAGACGCGGCGTGGCCTGGGCAAGAAGTAGGTGCACCGGAAGGTTTACGGAAACAGGGCGTTGGCTTGTGTATAGGGGATGGCCCGATTCGCGAATGCGAAGGTGCCGTGCTGGGCGATCTCCCGTGCCCCGTCGACAAACGCCCCGAGTGCCGCGCGTGCCATCGCGGACCCGAGGCTGATCCGGCGCACGCCCCACTGGGCGATCTCGTCGACCGAATGGTTGAGCACGAATCCGGCGGCCAGCAGATTGACCGGGCGATCCACCTCAGCACACACCGCGCGGACCGCGTCTGCGCTCGGCAGGCCCGGCGCGTACACCACATCGGCACCGGCAGCGGCATACGCCTGCAGTCGTGTGATGGTGTCGGTCAGGTCTGCTCGGTCGTACAGGAAGTTCTCGGCACGGGCCGTGAGCGTGAACGGAAAGGGGAGATCGCGCACCGTGTGCGCTGCCGCCGTGATGCGGTCCACCGCCTCGGCCAGCGGGAAGATCGGGGCGTCCGGAATCCCGGTGGCGTCCTCGATGGACCCGCCGACCAACCCCGAGGCCGCCGCTTCGCGGATGGTCATGGCGATGTCTCCGATGGTGGCGCCGCCGTTCTCCAAGTCTGCCGAGACCGGCAGATGCGTGGCCGCCGCGATGTGGGAGGCGTTGGCCAGCGTCTCGGCCTGGCTGACCAGATTGGCGCCGTCCCGCCGGCCGAGGGAGAAGGCCAACCCGGCACTGGTCGTGGCCAGCGCGGGGAATCCATAACCGGTGAGGATCCGGGCCGATCCGGCATCCCACGGGTTGGGCACCACGAACGTCCCGGACTGGTGAAGGGCAGCGAACACGACCGCACGCTCATGCTGGGAGGTCATGTATGGGACGCTACGCCCATGACGGATTCGGTAGGCACACCGGCGGTTTGGCCCACGCGCAGGGAGGTGGCCGCACGCATCGACCACACCTTGCTCAAACCCGAAGCGACGCCTGAGGACGTGCAAGCCCTCATCGCCGAGGCCACCGATCTCGGAGTGCTCGCCGTATGCGTTTCGCCCTCGATGTTGCCGGTGGAGGCTCCCGGGCTGATTGTTGCGGCGGTCGTGGGATTTCCGTCGGGAAAACATCTTTCGTCCATCAAGGCGCATGAGGCGGCCCTTGCCGCGGCCGCCGGTGCAACGGAGATCGACATGGTGATCGACGTGGGCGCCGCGGTGGCAGGCGATTTCGCCGCGGTACAGGCCGATATCGAGGCAGTCCGGCGTGCGATCCCGTCGGCGACCCTCAAGGTCATCATCGAATCCGCGGCGCTGCTGGAATACGCCGGTGCCGAGGCGGTCCGCCAGGCAAGCCGGGTGAGTGAGGCCGCCGGCGCTGATTTCGTGAAGACCTCCACCGGATTTCACCCGGCAGGTGGAGCCTCGGTGGAGGCCGTGCGGATCATGGCCGAGACGGTCGGCGGCCGGCTCGAGGTCAAGGCGAGTGGCGGTATCCGCACGGCGCAGGATGCCGCGGCCATGCTCCAGGCCGGCGCAACCCGGCTCGGTCTATCGAGTAGCCGCGCCGTCTTGGACGGATTTCTGCACTAGAACGACAGGTTCTGCAGGCAGGGGTTCTCGACCGGCTTCATCGGCTGATTGGTGCTCGACAGTTTCACCGTGATGCCGTCGTTGGTGACCTTGACCTCTTGGGCCTTGAGCCCCATCGGGTATTGGCCGCCGACGAGTCCCTTCGAGAAGGTGTCGAGCGCCGGCTGGATGATCTCGCGCGGCAGCCCGATAAACGCGGAGACGTTCTCGGACTGCAGCGTCACCATGCCGTCCTTGATGACCGGCTTGGTGGTGATCTGGGCCAGCCCTCCGGCAGCGCTCAGCGTCACCTCACCGGTGGATTCGTTGGTGGTGGCATCGCCCACCAACGAGCCGAGCATTCCCGGCACGAGGTCACGGGCGCTCTCGGTGATGCCAGCGGTCGGCCAGGACACTTCCACGTCGAGGCGACCGATCGTGCCGAGCGAGTCGGCCGTCTTCTTCAGCGAGATGTCACGCACCGTGATGGCGACGGACATCTTCTTGGCCTGCGCGATCTGGTTGCCCGCGGTCTTGATGGTGAGCTTGTCGATGTGATTGCCGAGGTATTGCACGACGAGCGGCATCGGGCCGAACGACGCGGTCGCGCCGTCCTGCACCAGGCACGAGGTGGCGGCGTTCACCTCACTGCTGGTCCGCTGGCGCGCGTAGAGCTCGATACCGAGGACGGCAGCCACGAACACGGCGACGACGATGACCGCGATGAGTACCAGCGATCTGTAGTCGCGACCCTTCTCGGGCTCGGCGGGCTGCGGCGGCGCCTCTGAGGGTGGGGGTTCGACCGGCGGCGGAGTCACCGGGCTCTGCAGGGTTGGCGGCTGCTCTGGCAGCGGGGGCGGAACCTGCTCTGGCCGCGCGGGCGGAACCTGCTGGGACGGCGGTTGCCACGGCGAAGGCTCGGGAGGTGTCGATCCAGGTGGGCCGAGCGGCGGCTGAGGCGGTGTCGTCACCCGCGCGATTGTGCCCTATTCGACTGAGGACGGGTTAAGGACCGGCAAGATCTTGCGGGTCTCGGTAACCGCGTCCAGGTTCAAGTCCGCGACGATGAGCTCCGGTTCCGGACCTGCCTGTGCGATGAGTTCACCGGTGGGTGAAGCGAGCAGACTGCCGCCGATCCCCGTCGGTGAACCGCTGGCAGGTGCCTCCAGCGCGGGCAGGGCTTGGTCGGATGCGGCGATGAAGCATGTCGAATCGGCCGCCCGCGCCCGTGCCAGCAGCGTCCACTGATCCCATTTTCCGGTCCCGGCGGCCCAGGAGGCGCTGACCGTGATCACGTGCGCGCCGCGTCGTGCCAGGTCGGTGTAGAGGGCGGGGAAGCGGATGTCGTAGCACGTGGTCAGCCCCACGGTCACGCCGTCGACCGTGATGAGCACCGGGCTGTTCCCGGGTGCGACGGTCGCCGATTCGCGGAAACCGAACGCGTCGTAGAGATGGATCTTGTCGTAGTGGGTGTCCACGCCGGGGCCGGTGGCCAGCAGCGTGTTGTGGACGCGGCCGTCCGAGGCAGGGGTGAACATCCCGACGACGACGGTCAGTCCCGCCTCCTGCGCGATCGTGCGGACGCCGTCTGCCCACGGGCCGTTCACCGGCTGCGCGACGGGGCGCAGGGGTACACCGAATCGGCACATGGTGGCTTCCGGGAAGACGACCAGGGTGGCGCCCTGGTCGGCGGCGTCACGCACCCTGGCCGCGACGGTGGCCAGGTTCTCGGTGGGATCGGCGCTGCTGGTGATCTGCGCCAACACTATCCGCATGCCCCCAAGCCTAGGCCAGTGGCGCGACGGCTGCCCACGGTGCCGTCAAGATGCAATCACGAACCTTTCGGCGTTGTGGCTCGACAGGAAAACCGTTGTCGCGCAGTGATTTCAACATCATTCGCCAACGGACTCGGGGGCCGAACGCGCCGTGCGGTGCTGCCGACGCCCAACAGCGGTCGGCCGCGGCGAGTAGATCGTGGATGGGCTGGCCCGGAACATTTTGGTGAATAAGGGCTTTCGGTAGTCGCTCGGCCAGATCGGACGGCTTGTCGATATCGAAGGGATCGCAGGCCAGAGTGAGTGTTCGTGGTCCGGATGCGTCGAGCAGTAGCCAGGCGCAGCGTCGGCCGAGCTCGTCGCAGGTGCCCTCGATGATGAGCCCGCCGGGCGCCAGCCGCGCCGCCATCGTGGTCCAGGCCTGCGCCACCTCCGATTCCGGATACTGGCGCAACACGTTGAAGGCGCGCACCAGAACCGGTGTGTGGCCTGCCAACTCGAATCCGCCGAGACCGAAATGGACCCCGTCACGCGGGGGAACCACCCGTGCCGGATCGATCTCCAGCCCCACCACCCGGACATCCTTGCGAACCGTCCGCAGCCGTGAGGCCAGCTCCAGGGTGGTGGTGGGCATGGCGCCGTATCCCAGATCGACCACCAGGGGGTCGGCGGCACCGGCTAGCACCGCCTGCACCTCGGGGTGATGGACCAGCCAGCGGTCACTGCGGCGCAGCCGGTTGATCCCGGTGGTGCCACGGGTGATGGCCCCCTGTGGGCGGGTGGTGGGAGAAGACCCAGGGCGGGTGGTGGGAGAGGACCCAGGGCGGGTGGTGGGGGAGGGTGCCACGTCTCCATGGTGCCTGGACGGCTGCTGCCTGCGGTAATCGGGATTTCTTGGGATCGGTAGCGGATGGGCCCGCCTTCACTTGAGCCATGACGGAGCCATTGGGGCGACGGACGATGAAGGGACAGATGATGAATCGAGTGATCGTGGGTGCCATGGGACTTCTCGCCGCCGGTGCGGTGGTGGTGGGCTGCTCGACCGACAAGCCGGGTGGATCGCAGGTCAGCTCGGGCAGCAATGCCGAGGTCAAGGTGGACGGCAAGGACCTGGCCGGCCTCGACCTCAAGTCGGTGACGTGCGTCAAGCAGGGCGGCAAGATCAACGTGGCCAGTGGCGCCGTCAACGGCCAGCAGGGTCTGGGTGTGGTGATGACCGACGAGACGCCGCCCAAGGTGCAGTCGCTGGGATTGGTGTACGACGGTGCCGCGCTCGCGGTGAGCAGCGGTATGGGCGCCAGCGTCGGTTCGGCCGATGTCAAGGTCGACGGGAAGACCTACACCATCACGGGCGAAGCGTCTGGTGCCGACGTCAAGAACCCGATGGCCGGGATGATCACCAAGCCGTTCACCATCAAGGTGAGCTGCGGCTGACATCTCGACTGCGGCGGGCGTGCACAGCACGCCCGCCGCTTTTTACTATTCGGAGGTGACGATCATCGGTGACCTGGAGCGGGCGCGTCACCTGGCGCTGGCGGCCAAGGAAGAGGCCGCCAAGGAGATCCTGTTGTCACTGCTGGCCCAGGCCGAGGAGACCGACCGCGATGATCTGGCATGCGAGGTGTTGGCGCAGCTTGCCGAGGTCTATCTGGTGCGCACCGCCTACGACGGCGTGACGGAAGGTATCCGGCGGATCCGTGAGTGTCTGTCCTCCTACGCGGAAATCCGGTCGGGGCGGCGGCCCGATCTGGCCGCGCGGGTCACCATGTCCGAGGTGGAGGTTGACCGCCTGATCTGTCGCTACACCCGGCGCGTCGCATTCCTCGCCGCCGGATTGGCGGCGGCCAACGGTGATCACGACGGTGCGGCGGCGAGTCTGGACACACTGATCGAGACGCCCGGGGACTTCGAGGACTTGGCCATCGAACAACGCGGCCTGATCTGCTACGCCAGAATTTTGATGGCCAGGGGTTTGTGCGACGACGACATGTACGCGGACTCGGTGCCGATATGGGCTGTACTCCTCGATCAGCTCGAGGCGTACGCGGATGCGGGCGACCCCGAGTCCGATCATCTGTTTGTCAACGGAGCGTTGTCGTATGGCCGTTTCTGCGTCGAGACCGGCCGGCTTGATGAGGCGCAGCCGTGGCTGCGGCGCGCCGAGGCGCGCGCCGGCGCGCGGGACTGGCAGTTGGCCGCTGCCCGCGCGCAGTTGGAGCGTGCCGCGGCGCGGTGGTCGGACGGCGATATCGCCGAAACCCAGACGTTGGTTCACCAGGCATACCCGGTGATTGCCGAGCACGTCCGGGCGCACGATGTGTCCCGTAGCTGGCTGTACTTCGGCTTGATCAGATTCCGGATGGGAGCGTTGGACGAGGCCGACGAATGCTGGGGGCATGCCGAGCGGCATTGGCGCGAAATTGAAAAGCCACTGCACATTCATCGAATCCTGCTGCAGCGCAGCTGGATTTCCATTCTCCGTGGTGACTTCTCCGCGGCAGTCGAGAAGGTGGCGCAGGCCCGGGAACTACTGGACTCGTACCCGCGGCACAGCTGGCTGCAGTACGCCCGGCTCGACGATCAGCTGGGCAACATCTGGCGCGCCGACGCGCTTGCCGATCTTGGTCTTGACCCCGCTAGCGGCACGGTTCCCGGTGATGCGGAGGGTCCTGACTACCGGCGTGCGATGTCCAAGCTTCAACAGGCCGCGGATCTGAAGGTGCCTGCGGCGCTGGCCGTCGACGCGGTGCGCTACGCCATCCCCGATGCGGGCGCGCGGATGCGCTGGGCCAGGTGTGTGTCGGCGCCGTTACTGGCGGGCGCCTTCGCGGTGGCCAAGGAATGGGACAATGCCGTTCTACTCACCGAGTTGATTGAATATCACAGTGCCCGAGGGGCTTTCACTGCTGAGCTGGGCGAGAATCGGGCAGGTTCGTCTCCCGGTGCCTGGGCCGCGACGGCCACCGCGGCGGTTCCCGTCGAGGGCGATCTGGCGCTGGTGGCCGCGGCTCCGCCGGTGCAGGCGGATGGTGGGCTCACCCGCCTCGGGCCGCTGCCACCGATGCGGATGGATCCCGCCGGTGATCAGATCATGAGCAGCTATCGAGAATTGGCCTGGCAGCGGTATGGCCGCGAGGTCACCGCCGCCGATGACGAATGGTCGACCTGGCCGTGACCGACACCTTGGTTCTGCGATTCGCCGATCTCGGCATCGCCACCTACGCGAGCCTGCGCGTGGTGGGAGATCCCTCCCGTACGGTCACCTGGGTCATCGAGCAGCAGGCCCTGGAAACTGCCTGCGGCGCGCTCTTTTCCGCGCTACCGGATCCGTCTGAGTCCGAGACTGCGCTCGTGGCCATCGAGCGGGCCCTGACCGCGGGGGCTTTTGCAAAGCCTGATGCCGAACTAGACCTGGCGCGCGCGTTAGGTTCCCAGTTGGTGGCCGCTGACGGCTGGAAGCTGTTGTCCGAGTCCGTGTCATCTCCGCGTGCGGTGCTGTTTGTGACACCCAGTCCACGGTTGGCCCGGGTGCCCTGGGGGCAGTTGGCCGTACCGGATGCAGATGGTTTCCGGCTGATGGAGCTGGTCGATGTTCTGATGGCGGTACCGCCCAACATCGTGCATGCGCCACGGCAGCCGGCACGGTGGCGCGATCGCCACAACGGTCCCGCGGTGCTGCTGCTCGACCCGCGAATTCCCGGGCAGCGACCGGATTCGACGTTGGGCTCGGTGCTGGGCCGTCCTTCGCCGGAGGCAGCATTGACCCGCCATTTCGGCACACTGATGGACGCGCACCGAGTGCTGCCCGCGGTCGGCGCGCCCGTGGATCTGTTCCGCCGGACCGATATCGACCGTCACCGGTTTGCCGAGATGTGTGCGCAGCGCCCGTCCAGAATGCTGTACGTCGGCCATGCCAGCGCGGCGGAGGGCGCCGTCGGCCACGCCGAGCGGGCGGCTCTGCATCTGGCCGAGGAGCGACCGCTGACCGCGGCCGACATGATGGCCGCGCGGCTTTCGATCCCGCCGCGAGTCGCGCTGTTGGCCTGTTCGTCTGGCGGCGATTACCGCTTTGATGAGGCGACGGGGCTTGCCGCTGCGATGATCCTGGGTGGGGCGGAGTTGGTGACCGCCACCCTGTGGTCGCTGCCGACAGCAGCGGCCTACAGCCAGTTCTCCTCGCACGCAACAGATCCCATGACCGACACGGTAGTGGAGGTGGACCGTGCGCACTGCGAAGAGGATGCCGGTCGTGCGGTGAATCGTTGGCAGCGAGCTCAGCTGCGGCGCTGGCGTGACGGCGACCGTGCGGCGAGCCCGCTGCATTGGGCGGCTGTGGTCAGTTTCGCCGTCGACGGTGCTCGCTGAATCAGCCGGCGTGCACCCGGACCGCGATGATGCTGTGGTCACCCGGCCGGTAGTACGCGTCGACGACGCTGCCGGGCGCCATCTTCGGGAGCGTGGCCGCAGGTATCAGCGCCGTCTCGCGTGCCGGGAACTGGCCGCCGTCCGGCCGCGTCACCATGAGGTCCAGTTGCATCTCACGGCCCGCGCCGGTGGCATTCATGCCGGTGACGACTCCGCGGGAGCGGGTGCCCTTGTCGATCACCGCGCGCTGCGCCCCTGTCAACAGCCGCTTGCGGATCAGCAAGTGGTCGAATTCGGCGGCGAATTCCTCGATGGTGACGAGCCGTTCGTCGGCCTCTTCGTCCGGGTGCGCCGACGTGTTCCGGTGACCGGACAGCAACGCGGCGCATCCACCGAAGACCCTGGCAATGGTGGGAAACAGTCCTGTGCTCATGTCGATAGCGTCGGCCCGCCCGGCTGCTACCGAACCCAACTTTCGGTCGGCGGACAACGATTACCCTTGTGACGGTGAGCATCGGGTCGGCAACATCCGAGGCCGCCGTCGCGGTGCAGTCGGCGGTGCCGCGGCGTGCCGTGATCGACCGGGCCTGGCGTGCGATCGGCTCCGGCGTCGAAGTGCTCAGCGCTGACGATGGCGGGCCGCTGCGCCGGACCGTGAAACGGATCCTGGATCCGCTGGTGTTGCGGTTGCGCAGCAATGCGGCCTTTTCCGCTCCGGTGCTGGGCCCGGACGTGGCCGCGGCCATGCATGCCTTGATCGTGGGGCATGGACCGCAGTTGCTGGCCACCGCAGACTGGTTCGTCATGCTCAAGTCCGAGCGGCGCCGGCAGCGCATCACCACCGGTAACGCTCAAGAGCTGTACTTCCCGGTGTGTTTCGAATTGGCTGTCACCAAAGGTGTTCCGCAGGTTGCGGATCGGCACACCGCGACGGAGGTTCTGCACGACCTGCATCGCGACCGGGACCGGACAGCGATCGAGGTGCTCAACCGCCATGTCGAGGATCCGGATGTGGTGGCCCGGCTCGCCAGGTTACGGGATCGGAGCTGGCGCGATGTGCGGCCGGACGACAGCATCACGGGACCGTTCTTCACGGGCCTCACCACGGTGCTCGGCGCGGCCGACAGTCATCGTGAGATGTCGGCGCGCCAACGGGTGTGGACGGCCCTGATCGCCGATGCCACCCCATACAACCTGGGTGCGAGCGCGCATGGAGACGCTGCCGCCCTGCCGTGGTCCATTGTCGACATCGGGTTGAGTTCCACTGAACCGCAACGGCCTCCGGCCATCGATGGAGACCGCGAAGGCGACCGTCCGATGGATCGCAGTGTTGTTGATCGGGTACGGGCCACGCTGCGCCGGGCGCTGGACCGCGAAGAGCTGCCCGACGTTCCATTGCTGTGTGCCGAGGAGGTCGACCGAGCCTGCGCCCCATGGGGTCTGCTGAGCGAAGACAAGCAGGCCGCCCTGCTTGCCGGTGTCGAGGTGGCGACGGACCTTCGGCCACTGGGCGATTCGGTGGCGACGCGCTATGAGTTGTCCGGACGCGTCCAGGCTCGGCTGGCGAAAGAGGCCTACGTCATGCATGCACGGCGTTACCTTGCCGCCGGTGACGCCATCCATCCTCGACAGCGTCAGGTCATCGACGACCTGGCTGCATTCGCGCGGCCCTACCTGAGCAGGTTATGGGCCCGGTTGCACGGTCGCGATGTCTGGCAGGAATCCTGCGGTGACGTCGATGATCTCCGGTCGCTGCTGGAAGGGGTGGCACGCTCGGTGAGCCTGGACCACCGGCAGCGGATAAAGGCCATGCTGGAATTGCAGGTCGCCGGATGAAGCTGATCAATGAATCAGGTTTGTGGACAACAGGTCCTGCGCCTGCACCGGTTCCGGCGGTGGCCGTTCTCGAGGTCAGCGGTGCGGTGTTGTCGTGGCCGATCGAAGCACCTTCGGACCCGCCGGTGATCAGCTTCACGGACGCGGACCGGGCCGACTGGATGTGGAGGGTCCTCGGCGAGGCCGGACATGTCGCGGTCGTCGAGGCGCTGCGCGATCGTGATCCCACGACGGTGATCGAGCTACCGTCGGTCTCGATGCTGCCGGGGTCTGCAGATGCCCTGCGGCGGTTGGCATTGGGTCATTGGCTCCGGCGATGGTGGCCGGCCAGTCGCCGTGACGGCATCGCCGTACTCGACCGGTCGGTGCTTGACGCCGAGCTCGCGGTGCTGACCGCGGCGGCCGAGGATTACTTCACCGACGACACCTTGGACGCCGATGTCGGTGGGCTGTTGGCACCACATGGCGCGGCACTGGGTTCTTATCGCGACTCGCGAGTGGATGCCCTCGCGGCACGGTGTCGCGAACTGGCCGATGAGATGGGGCTCCGGTGGGAGTCACAGGACATCGGTGTCGCGCGGCGCGAGGACTATGCGCTGGCCGCCGGCCTCGGTGGCGAGTCCCGGCTTTCCGGTGCGATCGCCCTCGGCAGCGTGACGATCCCCTGGTCGGACGTGCCGCCGGGGACTTTCGACGCGGCCGAGCAGAATCTCAGCTGGGTTCTCGTCGCCGAGGATGCGACGGTGAGCGCCAGGGTGCACGCGGCGATATCCGGCCCGGAATCGCCCGAAGGTATTCCGGTCTCATTGCGCTGCGATGTGTTTCATGCGGCCGGCGTGCTGGACGCCGACGGCGGCGCGGTGCTACCGATATTCGACGCTCAGGGACGCCCCGCCGACGAGGTGCTGGCCTGGAATGCCGACTGGTCGGCGATGCGAGTGAGCGTGGGCGCCGGGGGCGCGGGTGAGTCGAGCGGGTTACGCGAGCGGGTGCGGGCTTTCGCCCGCTCCCGACTGGCCAGGCCGGCCGATGACGCGTTTCTCGCCGAGCTGCTCGCCGTCGAATCGGACTACTGACACCCCGCGTCGCGGCCTAGTGGTGCTTCGAGATCCAGTCGGTGATGAAGCCTTCCTCCACCCGGAACAGGTCGTTCACGTGGTACAGGATCAGATCTTCGAGCCTGCCTCCGACGAACGGGATGTACACCTTGCACGTGCTGGAGAGTCTCAGCTGAGAACCGTGATCGGTATCGGAGAGCCTGCACACTCCGGCGAAGGAGCCCGGTCCGGCGGGAACCGAGGCGCCGTAGCTGCCCAGCGAGGATCCCTTGCTTTGATCAAACGGCTCGAAATGCTGCACGCGGGTGATCACCATGTCGGTGAGCATCACCTTCTGCGCGATCGGTGGCAGATAGATGCGGGGCAGATTCTGCTTGAGCACCACGTCGATACCGCGATCGGTCACGGTGTGGGTGTGAATCTCGGAGAAAGGGGTGAGCCATCCGTACGCCGACATCAAGGTTTCCCAGTAGTCCCGGCTGGCAAAGTCCTGATAGATCTTCTCGGCCGGAGCCGGAAAATTCACCGTGAAGACCGAACGCCTGGACATCGGACCCAGGTTAGCCGTGGGTGGCGATCCATTCGGAGGTGAATCGCTGTTCCGCAGAGAGCAGGTCCATGAGCTTTCCGCCGACGAAGCCCTCGATTTTGCCGCCTACCAGGGGGATCTTGACTTCGACGCCGACCTTCAGATCAAGTCGTGAACCCTTGGCTCCCGGCTGTAACCGCGCGGTGCCCGACAGGGTGACGGGTGCGCCCGGGATCGAGCCCACCACGGTGCCCTCGGATGTGCCGTCTACGATGGCACCCCATTTCTCGGTGCGGACGATCTGCAGGTCACCTCGGTGAAACTGCGAGACGATGCCGGGCAGCCGGTCGCTGCGCAACACCTGGGTGGTGACGATCTCGAGGGCGCCGTTCTCGGATTTCAGGGAATCCAGGGTTGCGGTATCTGCGCCGGAACCGGCCAGACGCTCGTTCCAGTAGGCCTTGTCGGCGAAGGCCGCGTGAACTTGCTCGACGGTTGCCGAGTACTCCACTGACAGGTCAAATGAGCGGGCCATGGGTGGCAAGGCTACCGTTACGGCCCGTGAGGTTGGCACGAGCAACGCGCGCGCAGATCGAGGATCTTGGCGCTGTTGTCGCTGACGATGCCCCGCTCGCCTCGCTGACGACGTTGCGGCTGGGGCCGGTGGCCGCCACGCTCATTCGGTGCGAGAGCACAGCACAGTTGACGGGCACACTGGCCGCGCTCGATGGCCAGCCCACCCTGCTGCTGGCGGGCGGCTCGAACGTGGTTTTGGCCGACGATCTTCCGGACCTCACCGTGGTGCACATCGCCACGGCCGGTGTTGAGGTGGATGGGCCGCTACTGCGTGCGGATGCGGGGACCAACTGGGACGAGTTGGTGGCGCTGTCGTTGCGGGCCGGTCTGGGTGGACTGGAATGTCTCTCGGGAATCCCGGGAACCGCCGGTGCCACGCCGGTACAGAATGTCGGAGCCTATGGCGTCGAGGTGGCTTCGCTGCTGCGCAGGGTTCGGGTGCTGGACCGGGCGACCGGCCAGGTGCGCTGGTACGAGCCCGGCGAGCTGGGGTTCGGCTATCGCACCAGCATTCTCAAGGGCACCGACGCGCGCGTGGTGCTGGAGGTCGAGTTCGGGTTGTCCACCGATGGACTGAGCTCGCCGATCCGGTACCCGGAGCTTGCCAAGGAGCTCGGGGCGGAGCCGGGTGAGCGTATCGACGCGTCGGCGGTGCGCGAGGCGGTGCTGGGCCTGCGTCGGCGTAAGGGCATGGTGCTCGACGACTCCGACCACGACACCTGGAGTGTCGGGTCATTCTTCACCAACCCTGTTGTGGCTGAGGGGGATTTGGAGGCAATTCGGGCACGCGTGCGTGAACGGTTGGGGCCCGATACCGCGTTTCCGCAGTATCCGGCCCCGGACGGGGTGAAGCTCTCGGCGGGTTGGCTGGTGGAGCGGGCCGGATTCGTCAAGGGTTATCCGGACGAACGGTCGGCGGTGCGGGTGTCGACGAAACATGCACTGGCACTGACGCATCGCGGAGGTGGGAGCACCGCTGACTTGCTGGGGCTGGCCCGGACCGTCCGCGATGGAGTCATGGATGCCTTCGGGGTGCGGCTGGTTCCCGAGCCGGTGCTGGTGGGCTGCGCTCTGTAACTTCCGGTAATCGAGCGTTGCACTGCGGTGATGGCTCGTACAGTGAGCCGATGGGGCTGGGAATCGGCGTGCACGGGCTCTTCGTGGGGCTCGGCGTGCTGGTCGCCGCTGTCGTTTTCGCCTGTGAAGCGCGCCGCCGGGGCGCTCCCGCCGAGCAGTCGCTGATCGCGGTCACGGGCGCGCTGGTCGGCGGTGCGATCGGGATGCGGCTGTCGGGCTGGCTGGAACACCTCAATCCGGCACACAATCCGAGCCTGGTCGAGGCGTGGATGTTCGGATCGCGCAGCATCATCGGCGGGCTGTTGGGGGCGTACGTCGGTGTCTTGGTGGCCAAGCGACTCATCGGATACCCGGCCAAGACCGGTGACCTGTTCGCGCCCGCGGTGGCGTTGGGTATGGCCGTGGGCCGGATCGGGTGTCACCTCACCGAGGCTCCGGGGCGGCCGACCTCGCTGCCCTGGGGTGTGCATGCTCCGGCATCGCGGCCGAACTGCCCGGGATGCCTGACCGGCGCGGCCATGCATCCGTCCTTCCTCTACGAGATCGCCTTCCAGTTGGTGGCTTTCGCGGTGCTGTGGTGGTGGCTGCGTTCACGTGTGACGCATCCCGGCGAGCTCTTCGTGCTCTACGTGTCCGCGTATGCGGTGTTCCGATTCTTCGTTGAGTTCACCCGCGCCAACGAGACGGTATGGCTGAATCTCACTCGGCCGCAATGGGTTCTGCTGGTGGGAATGACACTGGCGGTCTGGCGGCTGTGGCGCGGATATCGCGGCGGATACTACGACGGGATCTTCCGTAGGCGCCTTTCCGGGGCGGTGCGGGCATGAGTTACCCACCGGAACAGCCCAAACCCGGCATCAACGGGGCGACGATGGTTGCGGGCGCACTCTCGTTCATTTTTGGCAATGCCGTGTTCGGGTTCCTCGCGCTGATGATCGGTGGGTCGCTGGCCGACAGGTCTGGCGCCGGCTTCGAGATTGTGCCCGGCTTTGTCGCTGTGGTGGGCATCGCGGTGGCCTTCGGCGTGGGTGGCGTGCTCACCAGGAAGGGTGATCGCGATAAGCGCGGCTGGGGGGTGGGTCTGATGGTCGGCTGGGCGTTGGTGTCCATGCTCACCGTCGGATTCTGTACAGGGCTCAATCCGGTGCTGTACCAATGACCGTCCCGCCGCAGCCGCCGCCGGAGGGCGAGCAACCGCCGCAGTACCCGTACGGCCCCTATCCGTACGGACCCGCCGGATACCCACCGCCGCCGGGTTATCCGCAGTATCCGCCGGGGTACTACCCGTACCGTCAGGCCCCGCCGAAGCCGGGCGGTGGTGCGGTGGTGGGGATGACATTCGTCGGGATCTTCGTCTTCTGGGTGATGACGTTCGGGACTTTTCTGGTCCTGGAGAACGCGATGAGCGGGGGATTCTCGCCTGATACCAGGGCGATCACGCTGGCCATCCTGATGTCGGTCATCGGTTTGGGAGGTGGTCTGGGATTGACCGTTTGGGGGCGTGGCTGGGTTCGGGGGTTGGGAATCGGATTCATGATCGGGTGGGCGACGGTGGCGATCATGACGGGGTTCATCGTGGGCTGCATTTCGATGCTGGAAGGGTTGGAGTAGACGTGGCTGGTATGGGGCTGCGCGTGGATCGGATCCTGCGGTACGTCAACGCTTTCTGCCCGTTGTGTCATGAGGTGAACCCGGAGCGTCCGCTTGCGGAGGTGGAGCGGCTTTCGGGTTGGCTCGCGCATCGTGATGATCGGGTGTGGCTCGAACGGGCTTGCCGGGTGCACGGATTGGTGCGCACGCTCTACGACGAGGATGCCGAGATCCTTGAGTACCTGGAGGAGTGGACCGCCCCAACCAAGGTGCATGTTCCGGATGTACCCGGCAATTTCGATCCCATCCCGATGGCGTATCTGCGTGGGCTGCCCGAGATGCAGACCCAGCACACCTGCATTCTGTTGGCCGACATCACCGAAGCGTGTAATCTGCGTTGCCCGACCTGCTTCGCCGATTCGTCACCGGATCTGCACGGTGTGGTGCCGGTGCAGCGCGTGCTCGCCAATGTGGATCAGCGCTTGGCCCGCGAGAACGGCCGGCTGGATGTCCTGATGCTCAGCGGCGGTGAGCCCACCGTCTACCCGGATCTAGGCCGGCTGCTCGATGAGTTGATGAGTCGGCCCATCACCCGGATCTTGATCAACACCAACGGCGTTCTCATCGCCCGAGATGATGCATTGCTGGGCCTGCTGGCACGCCACCGTGAACGCGTGGAGGTCTACCTGCAGTACGACGGCCCGTCGGTCGACGCGTCACGGCATCACCGAGGTGGTGATCTGACGAGGATCAAAGCCGAGGCGGTGCAGCGTCTCTCCGACAGTGAGATCATCACGACATTGGTCATGACCGCGGCGCTCGGGGTCAATGACACGGATATCGGTGCGGTCATCCGGCTCGCCCTCGATACGCCGTACGTGGGTGGCGTATCGATTCAGCCCCAGTTCGGGTCGGGCCGGGCCCACGCGATCGATCCCATGCAGCGGCTCACCCACACCGGTGTGCTGAAACGCCTTGGCGCACAGACCGGCGACCTCGTCACCTGGCGTGACTTGACGGCGCTGCCGTGTTCGCACCCGCACTGTTGTTCGGTGGGATACATGTTGCGTGACGATGCGGGAGTATGGCGGTCGCTGACTGCCCTCATCGGACCCGATCGTCTGAAAGAGAATCTGGGATTGGTATCCAATCGCATCGCAGATCAGGAGGTCCCGCAGCAGCTTCGGTTGGCGGTCAAGGAGTGGCTGATGGGTCTGCTTTCCGAACAGTCGTCCTTATCGCATCCCACAATCGGCGATGTATGGAAAACCATTTGCGATAGTTGCGATTTGGGAATCTCGACGTTGATGACCCTTGCGGCGACGGCACTACCGGGACGCCGGGCAAAGCTGCGCCGCATGCTCGGACAGCGAATAGTGCGGATTACGGTCAAGCCGTTCATGGACATGTCGACGATGATCGAGGAGCGGCTCACGCAGTGTTGTGTGCACGTCGGAACGCATGCCGGGCAGGATCAGTGCGCACCGTTCTGTGCGGTACAGGCGTGGCCGGCGCTGTCACGGCAACGGCTGTCGGTGTCCGCGGCGGACGCCGCACCGGAGCTGGTGCTGCTTCCGATCCAGTAGGCAAGTGCGCCAACGTTGATGGTGGCACCGAGCAGACAGACTCCGGCCCATCCGTGGGCGGAGTACATCCACGTCGACGCGATGGCGCCGATAGCGCTGCCGATGGAATAGAACGTCATGTAGGCGGCGGTGAGACGACCATGAAGTTCGGTCTCCAGCCGATAGATGAGGCTTTGGTTCGCCACGTGCACCGACTGCAGGCCGAAGTCGATGATCACGACCGCTATGGCGAGCCCGAGCAGCGTCCAGCGCAGGGTGGCCGCGAATGCCCACGCCGCGAGCATCAACGACAGGCCCGCGCCGGTCACCCGGCTTGCCCAGCCCCTGTCGCACCATGACCCGGCCTTGAAGGCACCCAGTGCGCCCGCGGAACAGCCCGACTTCGGTATGTGACAGGCGATACGGCGCAGCGGTGAGTGGTAACACCATGGGTGTCAAGAGCACGGTGATGGCGGCGAAGATGAGCATTGCGAGGATGGCCCGAGAGCGCAGCACCGGCTCACTGCGCAACAGCCGCATTGTTGAGAGCAGCAGCCGGCGGTAGGGCAGCCTGGGGTGCGGACGCGTGGATGGCGGCAGGGTGCGTTGCAACAGTGCGGCCGTGGCGACCGTAGCGAGGGCGGCTGCCACGTAAACCGAGCGCCAGCCGAAGAGGTCGGATAGTGCGCCGGATACTGTGCGTGCCAAGAGAATTCCGCTGATGATCCCGCCGGTCACCACCCCGACTGCCCATCCCCGGCGCTCCGGGGCGGCATGCACGGCGGTGTAGGTGACCATCACCTGCGTCACCACGGCGAGTGTGCCCAGCGCGGTGACACTGGCCAGGAATGTCCACGCGTTCGGCGATATTGCGGTGGCGCCCAGCGCGACACTGAGCAGGACGGTTTGCCCGATGATGAGCCGGCGTTGGTCGACGATATCCCCCAGGGGTACGACCAGCAGCAGGCCGATGGCGTACCCGATCTGGGTGAGTGTCAGCACGATGCCGAGGTGTGCTGTGGGCATGGAGAATTGCGCGCCGATCGTGTCGAGCAGCGGCTGTGAGAAGTAGATGGTGGCCACCGCGAGGCCACTGGCGAGCGAGAACAACACGATGACGGGTCTGGTCAGCACATGCGCCCCTCGGTAGAGTTGGTTTCACTTCGCAACCATTGAAGCGTGACATGAATGGTTGCATATTGCAACCAAAGGAGGTTGTCGATGGTGGGACGCGCCAGTCATGCGGATTCGAGCTGCACCTTGGCCAGGCCGCTGGGTGAGGTCGGGGACGGCTGGTCGCTGCTGATCGTTCGTGACGCGGTCGACGGTTTGCGCCGATTCGGCGAGTTTCAGAAGAGCCTTGGGCTCGCGAAGAACATCCTGGCGTCTCGGCTGGCGACATTGGTGGACAACGGCATCCTCGAGATCGTTCCGGCCGGGGCACGTCACGAGTACCAACTAACCGACAAGGGCCGCGGGCTTTTCCCCGTCTTGGTGGCCCTGCGGCAGTGGAGCGACGAGTTCTGTTTCGCCCCTGGAGAACCACGCGTCTGTCTGGTGGATCGCGAGACATCGCGGCCGGTGCAACGCTTCGAGCTGCGTGCGGCGGACGGCCGGGCCCTGGCCCCGGAAGATACGGCCGTGCTCGGGGTCTAGTTCTGACTCGGCCGGAATCCGCCACAGGGCTCGCCTTCGGCGAATGCGGGTGGCGGTCGTTTACCGTTCGAATGTCCCGGAACGAAGGAGCGGCCATGCGAAGCGGATTCCTGGTGCTGTTGGTGTGGGCCGGCCTGTTGGTGGCACCCCTGGCGGCGGCCGACCCGGGCGCCACTGCGGTGGACCCGGCATCCCCGGAAGCGGCCACCATCCTGGCGCCGGCGCTCGCGGACGTGACGACCCAGCTGGGCAAGCCGGTACGCCTCGACGTGCGCAGCCTCAAGGCCGCCGACGGCTGGGCCTTCCTGTGGTCAGCCATGCAGGAACCCGACGGCAACCCCATCGACTACACCGGCACCCCCTTTGCCGAAGCGTCTGCCATCGGCGTGCTGTCGAAGAAATACGTAGCGCTGCTGCACCAGGACGAGCAGGGCTGGACGCTCGTCGACAAGCGGGTCGGCCCGAGCGATGTCGCCTGGGCCGGGTGGAGTGCGCAGTACGGCGCGCCCGCGGCGATCTTCGATATCCCGGTCTACTAGCCGCGACGCCGGACAAAACCGCATGTCCTGCCCGATCCGACATGTGATCCTGGTCGGGCTGGGCGAAGCTGTCCGCGGCGGCCCGTATCGTGGGGTGTCGTGAAGTACCCCAGGCCAGATATCCGTGATGCGCTGACGCGGCGGCGCGCGCTCACGATGTTGGGTCTGACGGTGCCCGCTGTTGCTGCGGCCTGCACGACCGTCGGCTCTAATGCGCCGCAAGATGCCCCATCACCGGGAGCCGTCCTCACCTTCCTGCCGGACGACAAGGCCAAGGAGGTCAACCCGACTGCGCCGGTCAGCGTGACCGTGGCCAACGGGTGGTTCCAGGACGTGAAGTTGGTCAACGCCGACGGCAAGGTTGTCGCCGGAGCTCTCAGCCGCGACCAGACGAGGTTCCGCACCACCGAGCCCCTCGGGTTCGACGTCACGTACAGCTGGAAGGGTTCGGCGGTAGGTCTGGACGGTAAGGCCGTCGCGGTATCCGGCTCGTTCACCACCCTGGTGCCGACGGCGAAGGTCAACGGTCAGTTCCAGCTCGCCGATGGGCAGACGGTGGGAATCGCGGCCCCGGTGATCATCCAGTTCGACGCACACATCGCCGACAAGGCCGCAGCGGAAAAGTCGCTGAGCATCACCTGCGATCCGCCCACCGAGGGTGGTTGGGCCTGGCTGCCCGATGAGCAGCAGGGCTCCCGGGTGCATTGGCGATCACGTGAGTACTTCAAGGCCGGCACCAAGGTGGCGGTTAAGGCCAATCTCTATGGAATACCCCTGGGGGACGGGGCATTCGGTAACGAGGACATGTCCCTGGACTTCAGCGTGGGGCGCCGCCAGATCGTCTATGCCGATGCGCCGAGTCACCGCATTCGGGTGACCACCGACGCGGGCACCATCTTGGACCTGCCATGCAGCTATGGCGAGGCGGACCTGCCGCGCAACGTCACCCGCAGCGGGATCCACGTCGTCACCGAGAAGTACGAGGACTTCTGGATGTCCAACCCGGCGGCCGGGTACACCAACGTCCACGAGCGTTTCGCGGTCCGGATCTCCAACAACGGTGAGTTCATCCACGCCAACCCCAACACCGTTGGCCAGCAGGGCAGCACCAATGTCACGAACGGTTGTATCAACTTGTCGCTGGGGGATGCCGAGTCGTACTTCCGTACCGCCATCTACGGCGATCCCGTTGAGGTGACCGGTACGTCGATCGAACTGTCGTATGCCGACGGCGATCTGTGGGACTGGGTGGTGGACTGGCCGACCTGGCAGTCGATGTCGGCGCTGCCCCCGAATCCCAAGGAACGGACGATCACGACGACTCCGTCTACCTCGTCCATCCCGACTACCGTTCCGCTCACGCCGTCGGGCGCGCCGACACTCTCCGGGACGCCTACGTCAGCCCCGTTGACTCCGTCCGGAGCGCCGTCGCTGTCCGGTACACCGACGACCACTCCTCGATAGTCCAGCGCGGATCTGTTTGTCGAAGAAGAGGATTGGCACGCCCTACGCGTTCAGTCGCGTGTCGCGCGGCGAGTGGATGAGGCCTGATCCCGCGGTTTGACGACGATCTGATCCAGGTTCACGTGCGGAGGCCGCGAGGCCACGAACGCGATGATCTCGGCCACGTCCTCGGCGATCAGCGGCGTGATGCCCCGGTAGACGGCATCGGCGCGGTCCTGGTCGCCGTCGAAACGCACCACCGAGAATTCGGTTTCCACCGCGCCCGGAGCGACCTCGGTGAGCCGCACCGGCTTTCCGAGGAGTTCACCGCGCAGTGTGCGGTGCAGCGCGGCCTGCGCGTGCTTGGCCGAGGTGTATCCGCTGCCGCCGTCGTACACATCCAACGCGGCGATGGAGGTGATGGTGACGATCAGCCCGTCGCCGGAAGCAATCAGTTTGGGCAGCAGGGCGCGAGTCACCTGCAGGGTGCCCACCACATTGGTCTCCCACATCCAGCGCCAGTGCTCCAGATCCGCCTCCAGCACCGGTTCCAGGCCCCACGCACCGCCGGCATTGTTGACCAGCACATCCACCCGATCCAGGCTCTGTGCAAGGGCGGCAACCGAATCGGCGTCGGTGACATCAAGCACAACCGCGGTGCCCCCGATTTCCCCGGCCAGTGCGCTGATGCGGTCCTCGCGCCGCGCCGCAACTACGACATGAAATCCAAGGGCTGCAAGTGATTTCGCGGTCGCTGCACCGATTCCGGAGCTGGCGCCGGTAACGACCGCGACCCGGCCGTCGTACGTGGGATTGGTCATGGACGCCACTGTAGTCAGGGAGCGGCAATGGGCCGCTAGTAGGACATTGCCTCGTGGGGATGCTAAATTGCGCCTGTGTCCATCAAGCGTGCCGCCGAACCCCGGGTCACTTTCGTGATCGCGGGTATTGGTTCTCGGCTGCCGCTGGCTCGCGAGTTGTGTTGTCGCTGCGTCTGTCGCTGCGCCTAATTTCTGCACGTCTTTCTTGACGTCCCGGGCGCGGTATCGCCCCAGTTCACAACACCATTAGCCATCAGTAGCCCGCGTTTCAGTCTTCGTCTGAACCCGGCCCCCGCCAAAGGACCCATCTCATGACTTCTCCGGTTCGCCGACCTGTTTCCCGTCACCAGATTCACCCGCCCGCCCTGTACATCGGCGATAGCGCCGCGTCCTCGGTATTCCGTGCCGCTCGTGTGCGCGGACCCGTGGCTCGCGATGCGATTGCCCAGGTCACAGGCCTTTCCATTGCTACCGTCAACCGGCAGGTGACCGCCCTGCTCGACGCCGGTCTGTTGCGTGAACGCGCCGACCTGGCGGTCTCCGGCGCCATCGGCCGTCCGCGGGTGCCGGTGGAGCTCAACCACGAACCCTTCTTGACTCTCGGCATCCACATCGGTGCCCGTGCCACCAGCATCGTGGCCACCGACCTGTTCGGACGGACCCTGGATGTGGTGGAAACCCCCACGCCAAACGGTCCGCAGGGTGCCGCGTTGGCATCGCTCGCCGGAAGTGCGCAGCGGTACCTGGCGCGTTGGCACCGGCGTCGCCCGCTGTGGATCGGGGTGGCTACCGGTGGTGTGGTCGACGGACCGGCCGGGACGGTGGATCACCCGCGTCTGGGCTGGACCGAGGCCCCCGTTGGCCGGGTCTTCGCCGACACGCTGGGTCTGCCGGTATCGGTGGCCTCGCACGTGGACGCGATGGCCGGCGCCGAGCTGCTGCTGGGGCTGCGGCGTTTCGCGGCCCGCTCCCTGACGAGCTTGTACGTATATGCCCGTGAGACAGTCGGTTTCGCACTGGCCATCGACGGCCGGGTGCACAGCCCGTCCAGTGGTCCGGGCACTATCGCGGCGCTGCCGGTCGACTCGGAGTTGCTCGGTGGTACCGGCAAGTTGGAGACCACCGTGAGTGACGAGGCAGTGCTGGCCGCCGCGCGCAGGCTGCGCATCGTGCCGGCAGGTGACGGCGTGTCGGTGAGTGCGGTATATAAGGCCGCACGCGGCGGCAATGACTCTGCGCGGCAACTGCTTTCCGAGCGCGGCCGGGTGCTGGGCCAGTCGGTGGCGTTACTGCGCGACATCCTGAACCCCGATGAGGTGATTGTGGGTGGGCAGGCCTTCACCGAATACCCCGAGGTGATGAACGACGTCGAGACGGCGTTCCTGGATCGATCGACGTTGTCCAAGCGCGATATTCGTGTGACGGCGTTCGGTAACCGGGTCCAGGAGGCCGGTGCCGGCGTGGTGTCCCTGGGTGGATTGTTCGCCGATCCGCTGGGCGCCATGCGTCGGGCATCGGCCCGGCGGTCGGAGACCTCCGCACTGGCCTAGGGCTCGTCGTTCCCCGAGAGTGACGCTATGGCGGGATTCCCGTCATAGCTTCACGCGGGGCGATGTGGTTGCTGGGGTTTTGGCCGCGAACCTACGACTCGGGGCCAAAAGGTGATAGGCATGTGCGCATGACGCATATCCACCACGTGTCCTCCGCGAACGTGCCGATGGCATACGCCTTCGACTACATCAGTGATGCACACCATCTGGCGGACTGGATGTTCGGGATCGAGCACGTTCGTTTTGTGAACGACGTGCCACGGGGGCTGGGAGCGAAATACGACATCGCCATCAACCTCGGGGCCACTCTCCGGTCGACGATCGAGGTGACGGGGTGGGACCCCGACACCCTGTTCACCACCGAGTCGCGCTCCGGGATCGACAACCAGATCGAATGCCGGTTCCGGCCGATATCCGATGACGAAACCGAGCTGGAGATCAACATCGACTACCGGCTGCCGGGCGGGCTCGCGGGGCGCGCGCTGGGCAAGGTCATCTCGCCGTTCATCTCGCTGGCCATCACGCATTCGGATGAGAAGCTGCGCAAGATCCTCGAAGAGGGATACCGCCAGAAGATCACCTCGCGCTGAGGCTCAAATCGCTGGTAGGAGTGCTGCGCACCGATAGCTTGTGCGCAAGTGACAAGATGGCAGTGTGCTTAGTGGCGATGAGTTCGCGCGCCGGGCGGTTTCGGCGCTGAAGCCGCGCCGCATCGCCGTCCTATCCGTACACACCTCGCCACTGGCCCAGCCGGGCACCGGCGATGCCGGCGGCATGAACGTCTACGTGCTGCAAACGGCCCTTCAACTGGCCCGCCGGGGTGTCGCCGTCGACATCTTCACCCGTGCCACCGCGTCCTCCGATGAGCCGGTGGTATCCGTCGCCGACGGGGTGACGGTGCGCAATATCGTCGCGGGCCCGTTCGAGGGCCTGGACAAGTACGACCTGCCCACCCAGCTGTGCGCATTCACCGCTGGGGTGTTGCGCGCCGAGGCGGTCCACGAGCCCGGCTACTACAACCTGGTTCACTCGCACTACTGGCTTTCCGGTCAGGCGGGCTGGCTGGCCCGGGACCGGTGGGGCGTTCCGTTGGTCCACACCGCGCATACTCTCGCCGCGGTGAAGAACCGGACGCTCGCCGAGGGAGACCGTCCGGAGCCCGCGCTGCGCGCGGTGGGGGAGCAGCAGGTGGTGGATGAGGCCGACCGGCTCATCGTCAACACCAAAGATGAAGCCGAGCAACTGGTTTCGATACATGCGGCAGACCCCGGCCGCATCGACATCGTGCATCCGGGTGTTGACTTGGACGTGTTCACGCCCGGAGATAAGGCGGCCGCGCGCGCCGAACTCGGCCTGCGAGCCGATGAACAGATCGTCGCCTTTGTCGGACGAATTCAGCCGCTCAAGGCCCCCGACCTGCTGGTACGTGCAGCCCAGCGGCTGCCCGGGGTGCGAGTTCTCATTGTCGGCGGGCCATCGGGCAGCGGTCTCGACGAGCCCACGGCGTTGCAGGATCTCGCCGCGGATCTCGGCATCGCGGACCGTGTCACCTTCCTGCCGCCGCAGTCGCGAGAGCGGCTTGCCCAGGTGTATCGGGCAGCCGATATCGTTGCGGTACCAAGCTATTCGGAATCATTTGGCCTGGTGGCGATCGAGGCTCAAGCGTGTGGCACCCCAGTGGTGGCGGCCGACGTGGGAGGCCTTCCGGTAGCCGTCGCGGATCAACGTACCGGTCTGCTGGTCCCGACGCATTGCACTCAGGACTGGGCGGACGCCATCGGGAACTTGTTGGCGCGTAACGGTTCCGAGCTCAGCCATGCGGCTGCTGCGCACGCCGCGGGCTTCTCCTGGTCCAGTACCGCCGACGCCCTGCTGGCCAGCTACAGCCGCGCCATCGCTGATTACCGCGCGCCACAAAGGCCTGCAACGCAGCGTGCGCCGCGTGCGCGATTCCGGTCGCGCCGGCTGTCCGGGTTGCGGCGATGACCACTGCGGGGGAGGCCTACGCCACCATCGTGCGAACGCTCGTGGATCGGGAGGTCGCCTTTACCGAGCACCACGGGCCGGATGGCAAACCGGCGCTGATCGTGGAGCTGCCGGGCGAACGCAAGCAGAAGATCACCACGATGCTCAGCCCGGGAGAGCACGCCGTGCGTGTCGAGGTGTTCGTGTGCCGCCGCCCCGACGAGAACACCGAGGGCGTCTACCGCTACCTGCTCAAACGCAACCGCCGCTTGTACGCCGTCGCGTACACGATCGACAACATGGGTGACATCTACCTGGTGGGTCGGCTGCCACTGCCGGCGGTCACCGCCGATGAGATCGACAGGTTGCTCGGCCAGGTGCTCGAAGCCGTGGACAACGACTTCAACATCTTGCTGGAGCTGGGATTCAAGACGTCCATTCAGAAGGAATGGGCGTGGCGTACGTCGCGGGGCGAGTCGTTGAAGAACCTCGAGGCCTTCGAGCATCTCATCGAGGATTGACCGTCATCGGGCCGAAGAGGCCCCAAGACGCAAGGACCATCAGCACGGACTAGACGCGGCGTGCAAGACTGTCCGGCGTGACGTTTCGTAGCCCTCTGCCCGACGTTTCCATTCCCGACTGCTCGGTCTACGAGTACGTATTCGGCGATACCGGCGCAGACGACAGTCGTGTCGCGCTTATCGACGGGCTTTCCGGTGCACAGACCACCTTCGGCGAGCTGCGGTCGCAGGTCGATGCCACCGCGGCTGGTCTGGCCGCGGGCGGGTTCGGTCTCGGCGATGTCGCAGCGGTCTTCCTGCCGAACTGCTCGACGTTCGCCGTGGTGTTGCACGGCATCTTGCGTGCGGGCGGCACCGCCAGCACCGTCAACGTGCTGTACACCGCCGAGGAGCTGGCCAAGCAGCTCATCGACTCCAAGGCGCAGCTCGTCTTCACGGTGTCGCCGCTGCTGTCGCGCGCGCTGGAGGCCGCGGAGATCGCGGGCATCGATGCCGCCAACGTGATCACCATCGACCCGGTCGAGGGGCGCCGCTCGCTGGCCGACATCGTGCGGCCCGATCTGGCACCGCCGGAGGTTTCCTTTGACCCGGCAACGCATTTGGCGGTTCTCCCGTACTCCTCGGGAACCACGGGCAAGGCCAAGGGCGTCATGCTCACTCACTACAACCTTGTCGCCAACATCGCGCAGGCCAAACACCTGTACGGCGTGGAGCAAGGCGACCGGGTCCTGGCCGTCCTCCCGTTCTTCCACATCTACGGCCTGGTCGTACTGCTCAACGTGCAGCTCAAGCTGGGCGCCGAGCTGGTGATTCTGCCGCGCTTCGAGCTCGACACCTTCCTGGGTTCCATCGCCAACTACCGTGTGGACCACGTCTTCGTCGCGCCGCCGGTGGCTGTGGTGCTGGCCAAGCACCCGGATGTCGACAAGCACGACGTCTCCTGCCTGCGGTCGGTGTTCTCCGGCGCCGCTCCGTTGGACGAACAGCTGGGCAATGCCGTTGCCGCACGACTCAATTGCCGCGTCAGCCAGGGTTACGGCATGACCGAGTTGAGCCCTGTCAGCCACCTCATCCCGCCGGGTCGGCCCGATATTCCGCTGAACTCGGTGGGTATCCCGGTGCCGAACACCGAGAACAAGCTCATCGACACCGAGACGGGTGCGGAGATCGACGTGCCGGCTGAAGGTGAGAGTGCCCCCGGCGAGCTGCTGGTACGAGGCCCCAACGTGATGGCCGGCTACCTCGGCAACGAGGAGGCCACCGCGGCGACGATCGAGCCCGACGGGTTCCTGCACACCGGAGATATCGCGGTCGTGCGTGCCGACGGCGTGGTGACGATCGTCGACCGGCTCAAGGAGCTCATCAAGTACAAGGGCTACCAGGTGCCACCCGCGGAATTGGAGGCGCTGCTGCTGTCCCACCCGGGCATCGGCGACGCCGCCGTGATTGGCGTTCCCGACCCGTCCAGCGGCGAGATTCCCAAAGCCTTTGTGGTGCGTACCGATTCCGACCTCACCGATGAAGCGGTTATGGCCTTCGTCGAGCAGAAAGTGGCTCCGCACAAGCGGATTCGACAGGTGGAGTTCATCGACGCGATCCCCAAGAGCGCGGCGGGAAAGATCCTGCGCAAGGACCTGCGCGCACGCATCTGACCTACGAAATCCGCTGGCGGATTCTCAGACTCGAGTGGCACCCTGGACCGCATGGGCCATGTGTACGAGGAGATCGACGACAAGCTCGCTCGATGGTTGACCGACCAGCCGGTGTTCTTCGTGGGCACCGCGCCCGCCGGCTCGGACGGGCATGTCAACGTCTCCCCTAAGGGGCTCGCCGGGACCGTCGCGGTGCTCGGTCCACATCAGGTGGGCTACCTGGACTACTTCGGCAGCGGTGCGGAGACCATCGCGCACGTGCGGGACAACGGGCGCATCGTGCTGATGTTCTGCTCGTTCGACAAGCGCTGCCGCATCATCCGGCTCCACGGCAGCGCGCGCGTGGTGCAGTTCAACGAGCCCGAATACCCGAAACTGCGTGGCCACTTCACCCGGGAGCTCGAAAAGGGTTCACGCTCAATCATTTTGGTCGATGTCACCCGGGTGGCCGACTCGTGCGGCTACTCGGTTCCGCTGATGGACTTCGTAGGACATCGGGATGTGTACGAGAAGCACATCGAGAAGGTGCCCGAGGAGAAGATGACTCTGGAGAGCGCGCTGGAGAAAAACGGCAGCTCGATCGATGGCCTGACAGCCCAGTAGCCTGCACGCGGTACGACTAACCCGACATTAATCTCGCCGGGCTCTTGACAAGCTGTCGGGCGTGACAGACGCTTGGTTTACGTTTACCAGTGATGCGTAAGCGACAAGCGAAGGGTGATGCCAATGACGGCACCCGACGCGGGAGCCTACCCGCGCCGACGTCCAAAGGTCAGCTACGGGGCCAGCGCAGTGGTGACGGGCGCGGGCAGCGGTATCGGTAGAGGGTTTGCAGAGGCCATCGTGGCCCGCGGCGGCCGAGTGGTGTGCGCCGACATCAACCTGGCCGGCGCACAGGAGACCGCCGATAAGCTCGGGCGGGACAATGCGCACCCGGTCGTGTGCGATGTGAGCGCGTACGACGAGATCGTCACGCTGGCCGATGTCGCGACCGACTGGCTGGGACACACCCCGGATCTGGTGATCAACAATGCGGGGATCGGAACCGGAGGTAAACCCATCGGTGAGGTGTCGATGGACGACTGGAACGCCACCATCGGCATCAACATGTGGGGAATGATCTACGGCTGCCAGGTCTTCACACCACTGCTGCGTGAACAGGGATTCGGCGGCATCATCAACGTATCGTCGGCCGCCAGCTTCGCGGCCGCGCCACTGATGGGTCCGTACAACGTCAGCAAGGCCGCCGTGCTCGCACTGTCGGAGACGCTGCGTGCCGAGCTGGCCGGTAGCGGCGTGCGCGTGACCGTGCTGTGCCCCACGGCGGTCAAGACCAACATCCTGGACGGCGCGCGCATCCCCGGGTCACTGAGCAACCTCGCGAGCACCGCATTCAAATGGATTGGGGTGTCGCCGGAATGGATCGCGAAGACCACACTCAACGCGCACGACCGGGGGCGGCTCTACGTGGTCCCGCAGCCCGATGCCAAACTCATCTGGTCCATGAAACGGCATGCGCCCGTGCCCTATTCGTGGGGCGCGGGAATCATCTCGCGACTGGGCCGACTGCTGCCCGATGACACCGATCCGCGCGAGTTGTGGGATACCGCCTACGAACAGGAGTCCCCGGTCAAGGTGGTGCGATGATGACCGGCCCTGTGCTGCCGGTCGTCGTCGTAGGCGCCGGATACACCGGTTTGGGCACCGCGGTGGGTCTGCAGGAGGCGGGGATCACCGGCTTCACCGTGCTCGACCGCGCCCGCCCGGAACCGGGGAGCTGGCGTGACGACACCATTGCCCTCTTCGGGCTCGGTCCGCATGTGACGTTCGGCAGTGAGGTCACCCGGATCGCGCTCGACGATGACGTGTGGATCGTGGATTTAGAAGGGGGACAGCGCTTCGCCGCACATACGGTGGTGCTGGCCACCGGGTCGGTCGGTGGGAGTCCCGACATTCCGGGACTCGACGGGTACGCCGGAAAGGTCCTCGATGCCGCCGAGGTCGGTGACGGTGCGGGGCTCGCCGGGCTGCGCGTCGCGGTGGTGGGCAACAGTGCCGCCGCCGCGTCGATTCTGCCGTTGGTGGTGCGAAATGCTGCCACTGTCAAACTTTTTCAGAGCTCACCTGATTGGATACTGCCCCGGCCGAGTGGCCGGATCGGGCAACTTCTGGACCGCACGCTGCGCGATGAGACACGCCAGGCCTGGTTCTCGGGGAGACGGCCCAATTCGCGCGGACTGCTCGAAGTGGTGGCTCAGCGCAACCTACGCCGGCGCGTGCCGGACCCCTGGATTCGGCGTCAGCTGACGCCGTTGAGGCTCACCGGTCGCCCCAACGTCGTGGTGACCGATGAGTTCCTGACCGCATTGCAGGCGCGCAACTGCAAGCTGGTCACCTGGCCGATCGCCCGGTTCAGCAGCGGGGGCATCCGTACCGCCGAAGGTATCGACCACCAGTGCGACGCAGTGATTTTCGCGTCCAGCCCGGATGCGGGCTCGATCACCGAGATGGTGTCGGTGGTGGGGGCGCGGCGTCGCAAGCTGAAGCAGGCGGGCAGCATCCCGACCACAGTGGCCGGTTTCCCGAATTTGTTCATCGCCGATCCGCCGGCGACCGAACCGAGCCGCGACAGTGCTCGCAAGACTCAGGCGCGGATCAACGCGGTCGTCGGCGGGGTCTCGCTGGCACTGCGCTCGCTGGACGCGACCGGAACCGTGGTTGCCGAGGCCTCACGGCGCACCAAAGCCACCGCGGCGCTCACCGCCATAGGGTTGCGGCCAGTGCTGTCCCGAGCCCGCCTGGACAAAACGGGTAAGCCGGGCGTGCTGCTGGCGCGACAGATTGTCTCGACCATCATGGCGATCGGTGGATCGATGCCCCGCGGTACCGAGGTGGCGCGATCGCGGGATCCGATACGGGGAGAATGGGTTCGGGCGGGCGCGGCGCTCAGCGCCGATGATCCCGGTCCGGTCATCCTGTACGTCCACGGTAGCGGCTACGTCATCTGCTCGGCGAAAACTCACCGTTCGATGGTCGCCCGTCTCTCGGAGGCGACCGGGCTGCCGGCCTTCACCGTCGACTACCGGCTGGCACCCGAACATGTCTTCCCGGCCGCTGCCGACGATGTCCGGGCCGCCTACGACTGGTTACTGGAACGTGGCCACGCGGCCCACGACATTGTGGTCGCCGGTGATTCGGCGGGTGGACATCTCGCGGTGGACCTGCTCATCGAGAATCATCGGCTGGGTGTGCCCCAGCCGGGTGCGGTGGCATTGTTCTCGCCCCTGCTGGACCTGACGCTGGGTCTGGCCGCCGAACGTGAAAAGGTGCAGCCCGACCCCGTCATCACCGCGGCTGCCGCCAAACATCTGGTGGACAAGTACACCCGCGGGGAGCCCGCGGATTCTCCACGTCTACGCCTGAGCCTTCCGCCCGGTATCTCGTTGCCGCCCATTCTGATCCAGGCTGGTGGAGTTGAGTTTCTGGCCGCCGACGCACAGCAGCTGGCACACATGATCGAGGAGGCCGGTGGGCAGTGCGATCTGCAGGTCTGGCCCGGCCAGATCCATGTGTTCCAGGCGCTGCCCCGGTTGATTCCGGAAGCCAACGCGGCGCTGAGTGAGGCCGCCCGATTCATCACCGGGGTGCTGACCCATCAGCCGTCACGCACGGCCCGGACCGCATAGGAAGGACGAGAGATGGCCATTGTTCTGGAAGACATGTTGCAGACCATCAAGGACAAACAGTGGGCCCTGGCCGATGTGGACTGGGACGCACCCGGTGCCGAGCAGATCACCGATGAGCAGCGGCCCAAGCTGAAGGCCTTCATGGCCGATCTGGTGTGGATCGAGAACATCGGTGCGCGCGGCTTTTCGGCGTTGGCCAAAAAAGCCCCCAACGAGACGCTCGCGGAGATCTATCGGTACTTCCATGCCGAGGAGCAAAAGCACGCGAATGCCGAGCTGGCGTTGATGCGGCGCTGGGGCATGCTCGAAAAGGATGAGGTGCCCGTCCCCAATGTGAACGTGCGCTTGGCCATTGAATGGCTGGACCGCTACTCGGACGGGCTGTCGTTGACCGTGTTGGGCACCATCATCCCGTTGCTGGAGGTGGCCCTGGATGGCGCGCTGCTGAAATTCCTGTTGGAGGAGGTCAACGACCCGATCTGCCACCAGGCGTTCCGGCATATCAATTCCGACGAATCACGCCATCTGGCAGTCGATTTCCATGTGCTGGACATGATGGGTCAAGGCAACCTGCGCCGCGTTGTCATCGAGAATGTCGCTACCGTGCTCAACCCGTCGCTGCTGATGGGTCTGCTCTTGGGACTCGGCACCGGAATTCCGCTCATCAACCGGATCAAGGGCAATCTGATTGGCATGGGCCTGCGTGAGCAGCGTCTGTACGACGCGATGGAGCGGTTCGTCAACGTCGGCAGCCGTGGCAAGGGCACGCGATTGCTGGTGTACCAGGTACTGCGGCTTGGTGCGGCGATGATCACCAATGCGCAGAACCCGCTGCACGGCCCGTATCACGCGGTGGCCAACACCATGGTCAAGCTGTCCGACTATTACCCCAAGCGCTGGCTTGCCGAACAGCCGAGTTGGTCCAAGGAACTCACCTACGAGGTCAGTGCATGAGCGATGAACCCGACCACTATGTCGCTGTCATCGGAGCCGGGCTGGCCGGATTCGGTATCGGGTTGGAGCTGCGTCGGCGAGGTATCGACGACTTCGTCATCTACGAGCGTATGGACGGCGTCGGTGGTACCTGGCGTCAGAACGTCTATCCCGGTATCGGAGTGGACATTCCGGCACAGGCCTACCAGTTTCGTCATGCTCTGAACCCCGAGTGGACCAGGTTCTACGCCAAGGGCGGGGAGGTGCTCAGCTACATCGAGCGGCTGTACCGCGAGAACGACGTGCAGCGTTTCGTCAGATTCGGCAGTGACGTGGGCGCGCGCACCTGGGACGAGGACGCGAAGGTGTGGCGGCTTCGGGTCAACGGGCAGGAGGTGACGGCCAGATTCGTCGTCGTCGCGGCAGGCCCATTTCCCGAGCCCAAACCGGCCGAACTGAAGGGGCTTGACGACTTCGGTGGCACCGTCCTGCGTTCTGCGGCCTGGGACCACAGCGTGGATCTGAAGGGCAAGCGCGTCGCCATCATCGGCACCGGGGCCAGTGCTGTGCAGATCATTCCCGAGATCGCACGTGAAGTCGGCCATCTGGACGTATACCAACGGACCCCGATCTGGGTCTTCCCCAAGATCGATCCGAGCATGCCGGCGCCGGTGCGGGCGCTGTTCCGCCGGATACCGAGGACCCAGCGGTTGCTTCAGGAGGGCCTGGAATTCATCGTGGGCGGTGCGCTTGTCTACGGGGTGCTCAACGCCGGTCGCCTGGGCAACACCCCGGGGGCGCTGCGTTGGCTGCTCGGCAATGTCTCGTACCGACTGCAGGTGCCGGACAAGGAGTTACGGGCCAGGCTGACCCCCGACTACGACTTCGGGTGTAAGCGTCCTGCCACCTCCAACACCTATCTGCCGACCTTCAACCGGGCGAACGTGGAGCTGGTCACCGATCCGATCGACACCGTCACCGCTAACGGCGTCCGTACCGCTGCGGGCGTGGAGCGCGAGATCGATGCCTTGATCCTCGCCACCGGATTCCGGTTGTTCTTCGACCCGCAGGTGTACCGGGATCGGCCGGTGACCGGACGGGACGGCTTCGATCTCGCCGACTTCTATCAAAACCACCCACCACAGAGCTATCACGGCTTCTCGATTCCGGGATTGCCCAACAGTTTCAACGTCTTTGGGCAATATGGCTGGACCGGTGGCACCTACCACAGCGTGGTCGACACCGCCGCCATCCATATTGGGCGGGTCATCGGCGAGGCTCAACGGCTCGGGGCCACCGATGTCGAGGTGCGTGCCGACGCGGCCGACGCGTGGACCAGGGATGCGCGGTCGCGCTACACGTACTCGCTGTTCCAGACCGGTAACTGCACCACTGCCAACAGCTACTACTTCGACCACAACGGCGAATCCGCGTACATCAGGCCTCAGACCACGCAGGCCGCACGCCGTTCGTCGCAGGCGTTCCCGCTCGATGACTATGCCTTCGCCGGTCAGGTAGGGCCCGCCCGGACGGCCGCAGTGGCGGCAATCGCCGAATAATCGCCGAATAGAGGACACCTCGGGCACGCGGCTGGCGCCGTAACCTGCGGCGATGCTGCGGCACGTGGCAATATGGCAAGTATCGGGTACTTTCAGTATCGATAACTACGTGTATCGAATACCTGGCTTGCCGAAGGAGCTTCATGCCCGAGCTGCTGACCTCACGCGTTCTCGCGCCTTCGGAGTCCGTGTTCGTCGTCTCGGGTACCACGGTGGCTCAACATTGCTATGGCACGGGCGCACTGGAGGATGTCGCACTTGAGGGGGCCCTCGACGACCTGGTGGGCATGTACCCGTTATTGCGCGGTCGAATACATATGTCGCGCAAAGGTTTTGAACTCCGATTCACGGGTCGCGAACGGCCCGCCGTCGTGTTCTGGGATGTCAGCGACGCCGACATCGGGGATTACGTCATGTCCGGGAACTCGGCGTTACCCGTTGGGCAGGTGTGTGCACTGCACGTCTACCGGTCGGGTGCGAAGTTCCGTGTGACGTTTCTTTTGCATCACGCCATCGCGGATGCCGATGCGGCCCTGGCGTACCTGCATGACTTGTGGAGTCTCTACACGGGGAGAACGCGCGCAGTCAACGGCATCAGCGGGTTGATGGGTGCGATAGCACCGCATCCCATTCCGGCGAGTTCGGAGACACTGCTGCGTGCGCGTGGCTACACCGAATCGACGTCCCGGCAGCTGATGGACCTTCGCCCCGCATACCGCGGGCCCGAACGGATCTGGACCGCGTTTCGGCCACGCCGTGCCCAACGGGCACGCATTCACCTGTCGGTGGAGCAGACCGATCGGCTCATTGAGGTGGGGCGTACGCACGGGGTCACGCTCAACGGGCTCGTCAGCGCTGCGTTGGTGCTCGCAGAGCGTGAGATTTCGGGGAAAAGCGAACTGCCTGTGGCGGTTTCCTCATTTGTGAATCTGCGCTCCCGGATTGATCCGCCGGTCGCGCCGACGGAGGGCACCAACGTGCTGGGCATTGCCGAGACGATCCTCGAGGTACGTCGAGGTAGCGACGCGCTTGACCTTGCCCGCCACGTCATCGCGGACATCCGCGAGGGCTTGCGAACCACCCGCATCCACCAAACCGCATTTGTCCGTGGCGATATCCGGCGGGCGCTGGCGCTGGCCAGACGGTACTTCCTGCTGGTGCCGATGGGAGGTTGGGTCCCGACCTTCACCGCCATCCAGATCACCAACTGGGGGCGCGTGTCGGATTTCGCAACACCAGACGGCGTAGATATCACCGATTTTCGTTGCGGCGTCGAGCTCCATGCCGTGAGCGCATTCATCGCGACGCGGGGCGTCGCGATGGTCGAGGGACGCATCTATTTCATCACCAGCTACAACGGGCGCCTGAGTATCGACTTCACCAAGCTCGTGGCGGGCAAGGATTCCGCGCGGCGAATCGAGCAGATACTGCAGTCCGAGATCGAGAAGTTAATTCCGGTAAAGGTTTTCGACTGAATCGTGACGTAAGCATCCCGTGGCCAACGGTCTCGATGATTGCAGGAGGTGCCGAAGTGAAGTCGCTTTTTGACTCGTCTGGCTGGGGCCGGGAACAGATGGGATTCACCGATGACGCCGCGCTCTTCGAGATCGCGACGACAGCGGTGGGCGTCACCGCGTCCGCGGGCCTCTCGCCCCGGGCCGTCACCGCGGTGTTCTTCGCCTGCGATACCGGAATGGACGGCGGCGACCCCGTCTACATCCAGCACGTCCAGTTCTTTGAAGCGGCTATCGCCGAGGAGGTACTCCTGGACATGGTCGTCCAGGAGCTCGGCGCCGCACAGCCCGCCCATCGTGATGACCCCGCCGCACGGACGGTGAACATGTTGTCCGCGGCAATGCGGGTTCCGGAACCGCCCTCGGCCAGGTGGTCGGGCGCGGTGGTGGCACTTCACGTGGCAAATGCGCTCAACGTGCTGCGCGTCCGCGTGGGGGTGGTGCGCGACCCGGTCGCGTGCCGATACTCCGTGCACGAACTCATGACCAACGCGTCTGCGGTGGTTCGGGACATGCGCTGCGCCGATCTGAACAGGGGACTGGGTTGATACGTCGAGAGCAGCCGGGCAGCCACATGAGAGACTGGCGCTCATGAGCGGCGAGACCTCCAATCAGGCAAACGGAGCCACCCTTATCCTGCTGCGCCACGGTGAGAGCCAGTGGAATGCGAAGAACCTGTTCACCGGCTGGGTCGACGTCGACCTGACCGAAAAGGGCAGATCAGAGGCCCAGCGCGGTGGTGAGCTGCTGGCTCAGCAGGGGCTGCTGCCGGACATTCTGTTCACCTCGCTGCTGCGCCGCGCCATCAACACCGCGCATTTGGCCCTCGACACGGCTGATCGGCTCTGGATTCCGGTGGTGCGGGACTGGCGCCTCAACGAGCGTCACTACGGTGCGCTGCAGGGTCTGGACAAGGCCGAAACCAAGGCCAAGTACGGCGAGGACCAGTTCATGGCCTGGCGCCGCAGCTACGACACCCCGCCGCCGCCCATCGAGCGGGGCAGCCACTACAGCCAGGATCAGGATCCTCGCTACGCCGACATCGGCGGTGGACCGCTCACCGAATGCCTGGCCGACGTGGTGGCACGATTCGTGCCGTACTACGAAGAGGCCATTGTGCCGGAACTCCGTGCGGGTAAGACCGTTCTGGTTGCCGCCCACGGTAATTCGCTGCGGGCCCTGGTGAAGTACCTCGACGGGATCTCCGACGAGGAGATCGTGGGACTGAACATCCCCACGGGTATTCCGTTGCGGTATGACCTTGACGAGAACCTCAAACCGATCACGGCAGGTGGGGTTTACCTGGATCCGGAGGCCGCTGCGGCAGGAGCCGCGGCGGTAGCCAATCAGGGCGCCAAATAACCTTCCCGGTGAGCCTGACCCACCAAAACTTCGCCAATCGGCGAATATTCGGTGAACTCACGCCTAACACCTGTGCGGGAATGTGTGACTTGCTCGGCATTTAGCCGCACGCTGCTGGGGTGACGTTCACCGAATGCGTACGCTTTTCGCGTGACCGCCTCATCGGGCTCTCTGGTTGTGATCGTGACGATCGCAGCCCTCGTGGCGCTTGCTGCGGGTGCGGCGCTGGGCGCGTGGTACTCGCGCCGCTCCTCGACCCACCGCGCGGCCCGGAAAGGTTCGCAGGTAGCCCAGAGCGGTTTGACTGTTTCCCAGATGCTCGAGTGCATAGTCGCCATCTCACCGACTGGAATTGTGGTCGTCGACAAACATCAGGACGTCGTCCTGGTCAATGCCCGTGCGCGGGAGCTGGGCCTGGTACGCGACCGCCAGCTCGACGAGCAGGCATGGACCGCCGCCCAACGGACGCTGGCCACCGGTGAGGCCGTCGAAGTGGATCTGACCACCAAGCCGAAGGCGCCGGGTCGCGCGGGGTTCTCGCTGCGCGGGCATGTGCGCAGGCTCTCCGATGCCGATCCGCGCTGGGCGGTCATCTATGTCGACGACGACTCCGAGCATGTCCGCATGGAGGCCACCCGCCGCGATTTCGTGGCCAATGTCAGCCATGAGCTCAAGACGCCTGTCGGTGCGATGGGCGTGCTTGCCGAGGCGCTACTGGAATCCTCGGACGAACCCGAGACGGTGCAGCATTTCGGCGAGCAGGTTCTCGCGGAGTCCCGTCGCCTGGGCAATATGGTCACCGAACTCATCGCGCTCTCCCGGCTGCAGGGGGCCGAAAAACTTCCCGATCTGGAGGTCGTCGACGTCGACTTCGTGGTGTCCGAAGCGTTGAGCCGTTCCAAGGTGGCCGCCGAGAATGCCGATATCGCGGTCACCACGGACGCGCCCAGTGGCTTCGAGGTGCGCGGAGACCCCACACTGCTCATCACCGCGATCAGCAATCTGGTGGCCAACGCCATTGCCTACTCGCCGCACGGATCGCCGGTTTCGATCAGCCGCCGGCGCCGGGGCGACAAGATCGAGATTGCCGTCACCGACCGTGGCATCGGGATCGCCAAGGAACATCAGGAACGTGTCTTCGAACGGTTCTTCCGGGTGGACAAGGCGCGCTCCCGCGACACCGGCGGCACCGGGTTGGGTCTGGCGATCGTCAAGCATGTGGCGGCCAATCACAACGGCGCCATCAAGCTATGGAGCCAGCCCGGTACCGGGTCGACCTTCACGCTGTCCCTCCCGGTTTATGAGGACGAGGATGACGCGATCGAGGAATCCGCAGACGGCCCGCAAGCAGATCAACCCACACCCCGCAAAGACGCGACCAACCAAGCCCCGCCGCACGCACCAACCAGCCGCTTACGCGAGGAGCGTCAAGCGACTACACGAGAGGAACATGTACGTCGATGACCAGTGTCTTGATTGTTGAGGACGAAGACTCGCTGGCCGATCCACTGGCCTTCCTACTGCGCAAGGAGGGCTTCGAGGCGACCATCGTCAACGACGGGCCCTCAGCGCTCGCCGAATTCGAGCGCGCCGGTGCCGATATCGTGCTGCTGGACCTGATGCTGCCCGGAATGAGCGGTACCGACGTGTGCAAACAGCTGCGCGCCAAGTCCAGCGTTCCGGTGATCATGGTGACCGCACGCGACAGTGAGATCGACAAGGTCGTCGGGCTGGAACTCGGCGCCGACGACTACGTGACCAAGCCATACTCGGCGCGCGAGCTCATCGCCCGCATTCGCGCGGTGTTGCGCCGTGGATCGGATTCCGAAGAGACCACCGCGGGTGACGGTGTCTTGGAGGCCGGCCCGGTCCGCATGGATGTCGATCGGCACACGGTGTCGGTGAATGGGGAAGCGATCACTCTGCCGCTCAAGGAGTTCGACCTGCTCGAATACCTGATCCGAAACAGTGGACGGGTGCTCACCCGCGGCCAGTTGATCGACCGCGTGTGGGGGGCTGACTACGTCGGCGACACCAAGACTCTTGACGTGCACGTCAAGCGGCTGCGCTCCAAGATCGAGTCGGACCCGGCCAATCCGGTGCACCTGGTGACGGTGCGCGGCCTGGGCTACAAGCTGGAGGGCTGACCGCTCACCGCAGGCGCTGTCACGTACGTGTTTAGACTTTGACGGCATCGAGGCGTTCGTAATCGTCGGGCGCTCCGATTTCGGTTCGGTCAGACACGTCGATGGAGCAGCTAGTGGCGCAGGATCCGCCTCGCCGAGGACGCCCCCCGGTGTCCGGGCTTGCCGACAAACGCCGTCAGCAGATCGTCGACGCAGCCTTTTCGGCCTTCACCGAAAACGGTTACGAGCAGACCAGCATGTCCGATATAGCGGCTCGGGCGGGCATGGGGCAAGGCACCGTCTACCGATACGTCGACAGCAAGCGCGAGGTCCTCGACCTGGTCTTCGACTATGGCGTGGAACGCCTCGTCGACACCCTGGCGCTCGACGACTTTCTTGAAGTCGTCGGCGGAACCGGCGGCATCGAAGAACGAACCGACATCATCATGGAGGGCGGCCGCCGCCTCTACGCGCTGGTGGATCAGGAACCCGCACTGCTCAAACTCCTGACCGTCCAGTCGGCCGCCGCCGATAAGGAACTCAAGCAGCGAGTCCTCGGTATCCAGTCGATGCTCGACTCCTACGTGCAGCGAGGCCTGGACGGCGGCCGTCGGGCCGGATGGCTGGCCGAGGACGCACAGAACCACGCCGTGCTCGCGCGGCTGTTACCGGCCCTGGTGCTGCCCGGATTTCTGCTCGCCCAAAGCCGGCACGACAACCCCGGCACCCGAGAACGTTTCGTGAGTACCGCTTCACAGATCGCCGAGAACGGCATCTTGCGTGAGGGTGTGATCCTGGAGTCGGAAGCGGGCCACGGCGCGACGGAAACCGTTGATTCCGTTCATGTTCCGGTGCCTGTCGCGTCGGACCGCCGCAATGAACTTCTCGATGCGGCGCTCGGATGCTTCCTGTCCGATGGATATCACGCCGTCGGGGTGAACGAGATCGTCGAGCGGCTCGGGGTCAGCCACGGCACGTTCTACAACTACTACCAGAACAAACGCGACCTGCTCGATGCGCTGATGGTTCGTGAGTTCTCGGCCATGGAGCCCGTCCTGTCGCGTCCGGTAGGGCGATTGGATGCGCGTCAGGACATCGAACACGCTCTTGCTCAAGGATTTAGAAACGCGTTGGAGGCGGTCGCCGGACGGCTGCCCGCGTTGATCTTCGTGTGCACGGAGGCCGCCGGAGTGGATCCGGAAGCACTGCAGTCGATCATTCAGTTCTTCCGCTTCGCCTCGGTGCGTAGCGAGCAGTCCGTGTATTCGATGATCGGTGCCGACCGGATAAACCCGTCGATCGATACCGAGTTCCTCGGCCAGGCCTTTGTGTCGTTGCTGGTCGGTGCCGTCACCCTGATCGTCGATGACGACGGCCGGACTGACCGTATCGACGAGTACGCGCGGGCCATCACCCACTTTTTGCTTTATGGTCTGAATCCAGCGCCCTAGGTTGGCGCGGCAATGAAGGAGTATCCCATCGGCGAACCAGTTGACAACGAGGCCAACGCAACTCGAGCTGGTATGCCGCTGCGCGCGAAGAGGGCGGCGGCACTGGGAAAGGTTGTCGCCGGTCACGCCGTCCGCTCGGCGATAACGACGGCGATGAAACCGGTCTCGGCGGACGTCGCGGCCCGGCGGGACGCCGATATTCTGCGGTTCGCCGATGATCTGGTGGCCGTCGCGGGCTCGATGAAGGGCGCCGCGCAAAAACTTGGCCAGCTGCTTTCTGTGGTGGATGTGGGCATCACATCTACATCGGCCAGAGACGAGTTCACCGCCCGGCTTGCGCCCCTGTTCGACAATGCCCCAAGGATTCCCGACGAGACGATGCACGGGGCGCTGGAACGCGAGCTGGGTGAGCTGCGTGCCCGGATCGTGAGCCTCGATGCCGGTGCCATCGCCTCGGCCTCGATCGGGCAGGTGTACCGCGGCCAACTTGACGACGGCCGGATGGTCGCGGTCAAGATCCAGTACCCGGATATCGCGTCCAAGGTCCGAGCGGATCTGAAGAATCTTCAGCTGGTCACCAAGCTGGCGGCGAAGAAGATGCCGGCGAGCAACACCCAGGCCATCGTCGCGGAAGTGCAGCGGCAGATGATGAAGGAAGTGGATTACCGGGCCGAGCTGGCCCACCATCAGCGGATTTTCGATGCGTTCCAGGGGCATCCGGCGTGGCGCATCCCCGAACCGATCGCACAACTGTGCACCGAACATGTCCTGGTGACCGAGTACCTCGACGGTATGGCATTCGATGGCATTGCCGAACAGGATCAGCCGGTCCGGGACCTGGCGGGGGAGGCGATCTATCGCTTCTATTGCGGTGAGATGTACCGAACCGGATTCTTCTGCGCCGACCCACATCCCGGCAACATCATGTTGCTTCCCGACGGGCGGGTCGGTTTCGTGGACTTCGGACTGTGCATGGATATGGACTACGAGGACGCCGAGGTGCAGCGCAAGGTGTTTCGGGCGCTGCTCTCCGGAGATGACGACCAGGCATTCGAGCTTGCGGTGGCCGCGGGATTCCTGGCAGACCCGGAGGCCATGGAGCGTAGTGCCGCCACCGAGTACATCCGCGCGGTCAGTAGCTGGCATCTCGGAGACGGGATCTTGCGGATGACGCCGGATATCGCACGGCGCTCGGTTGCCGATGCCGTACTGCCGTCGTCCAGGTTCTATGACGGCATCCGCAATCAGCGTTTGGTGGAGACGCATGCGATGGCGCGGCGCACGGAAATGTGTGTGGCCGCACTCCTCGGCAGGCTCGGTGCAGAGGCGCCCTGGTCGGCGATTGCGCGCGAGTATCTCGGCATGGCCGACACCGCCACCTCCATGGGCCGCGCCATAGAAAGCTGGGCTCAACAGCGATAACAGCCGACTCGGCGTAGGTGGGAATGCCGTCTTGTATTTTTGTGAATGGCATGTCAGTCTATAAAACACCTGCCCGTGTTCGAGATCACCGAGGAGCGCCGATGACGGCCAACGTGGTGCCGCTGCATCCGGAGCGTCTGGAGCTCACTCGCTCCGAGCGAGGCTCGCTGACGGTTCTGTTGCGATTGGGACGGTTGGCCATCCGCCTCTTCGCGTATCCGGTGATTGCGCTGTGGGCACGCTTTCCGTATTTGCCGTGGCCGTACCGAGTCATCGACCTCGCGGCGGTCGTGCTGCGGCCCGTTCGGGGAGTGCGTCGTGTCCGGGTGCGGCTCACCCACTGCGAGGCCGAGCTCATGTCTGCCGGAGGCGGTTCGTCACACGGCGCCATGCTCTTTCTGCATGGCGGGGCATTTGTGGTCGGGGGACTGAACACGCACCGCAGGCTGGTCTCGCGCATTGTCACGAGTGCGGGCGTCACCTCGCTTGCCGTCAACTACCGCAAGCTGCCGGGGCACCCGGTCTCCTCGGCGGTCGAAGACGCGCTCGACGGTTACCGATACCTCATCGACATGGGCTACCAGCCTTCGGAGATCGTCATCGCCGGGGATTCCGCGGGTGGATTTCTTGCCCTGGCCGCGAGTCTGATCGCGCAGCGTCGCGGGCTGGAATCGCCCGGCGCCCTGGTGTGCATTTCGCCTCTGGTGCAGCGTGACCCGGCAGGCAAGCTCGTGCTGGCCGCGCAATCCAACGACCCGTTGTTCCCGCGGGCGGCGCTGATCGCGATGGAGCGCCTCATGATGTCGGGGGAGACGGCCACCGCCGGACTCAGGGTCCTCGACAGCTTCGTCGAGGGCGCCGCGGCCACGCTGGCTTGCCTACCGCCAACACTTCTTCAGGTGGGCAGCGACGAGATCCTGCGCCCTGACGCCGAATTCGCGGCTGCTCGGCTCGCCGAGGCCGGAGTGCCTGTCGAACTGCAGATATGGAGGAATCAAGTGCACGATTTCCAGATCGCCGCGGATGTGCTCCCCGATGCGAGGGCGGCCGTGGGGGAGATCTCGGCGTTCGTCAGGGCTCATGTTGGACGGCAGGTCGCATGAAGTTCACCGAGATTCAGATCGACGGCGCCGTGGCGTTGGTCACCGGCGGCGCGCGCGGTATCGGGCTGTCTATCGCCCACCGGCTGGCGCGTGAGGGCGCACGGGTGGTCATCGCCGACCTCGACGGTGACGCCGCTGCCCTGGCTGCGCGGGAGATTGGTTCGGATGCAAGAGGTTTCGCGCTGGATGTGGGCGAGTCCGATGACTATCGGTGTGTTGTCGCCGAGGTTGAGGACACCGTCGGGCCGATCGACATCGTGGTGAACAACGCGGGCATCATGCCTGTGGGACCGCTGTTGGAAGAGTCCCGGGGTGTGGCCGAGGCCACGATGCGCGTCAACTTCTGGAGCCACTACATCTCCTATCAGGTGCTCGCCCCGCGGATGATAGCCCGGGGCAGAGGGCATTTCATCAATGTGACATCGGCGGCGGGCGCCATTCATTCACCGGGCCTGGCCAGTTACGTCGCCTCGAAGCATGCCGCCACCGGGTTCGCGCGCAGCGCCCGCGAGGAGCTGGTCGGTACCGGCGTGACCATCTCGACAGTCATGCCGGCGGCCGTCCGCACCCAGCTCGTCGACGGTATTCCGTTCAAGTGGTGGGAGAAACTGGGCATCATTCCCCCCAGCTGGGTGGCACGCGACGCGGTCGGGACCGTGCGCAACCGGCCGGCAGTGGTCGGTTCCCCGCGAGGTACGGTCCTCGCGCTGCGGTTACAGCATCTGATTCCCGAGTGGCTGTGGCTGCTGGGCCGGCGGGTCGTGAATGCGGACAGGACGGTCGGACCGGTAGACCGGAGCGCCCGCAGCGAGTATGACGGCCGAATCGACCGGCAGGTCGAGGCGACGATATGAGTACCCCCGAGCACGAGACCGTCATCATCGGTGCTGGGATCGGCGGGCTCGGCGCCGCCATCGGATTGAAGCGTGCCGGCCTGACCGATTTCGTCATCCTGGAGCGGTCCGCGGGCATCGGTGGCACCTGGTACAACAATCACTATCCTGATGTGGCAGTGGATGTCCCGGGAATCGTGTACCAGTTCTCCTTCGCAAAAAACCCCAACTGGTCCCGCACTTTTCCCAAAGGCCGGGAAGTGCAGCAATACATCGCAAGCCTGGTCGATCAGTACCGCCTCAACGACCACCTGCGGTTGGGCCACGAGGTCATGAAACGGGTATGGGACGAGGACAACCACCTGTGGCACCTCACCCTCGCCGACGGCCGGGTCATCACGTCCAGGTTCGTCATCACCGCGGTCGGCGCATTTGTTGAGCCGAAGGTGCCGGATATCCCGGGTCTGGATTCCTTTGCGGGCAAGGTGATCCAGACACAGAACTGGGACCACGACTTCGATCTGCAGGGTAAGCGGGTGGCGGTGATCGGCACCGGAGCAACCTCGGTTCAGCTCATTCCGCAGATGGCGCGGGTGGCCGCACACGTGGACGTCTACCAGCGCCGGGCGATCTGGGTTTTCGCCAAGCCCGACTTCCCGATACCGCGCATCGCGCGCTGGGCGTTGAAGTACGTACCGGGACTGCAATCCCTGATCCGGGGGATCGCGGCCGCCGCAGTCGAGGTCGGCCTGGTGGCGATCACGGTATACGGCAAGCAGATTGCGCCGATAACCCTCATTCCGAACTGGGCTTGCCGGGCATTTCTCTTCAGCCAGGTTCGCGATCGTGAGTTGCGCAAGAAGCTCACACCCACATATGGATTCGGGTGCAAGCGCCCGAGTGTCTCGAACATCTACTACCGCACGTTCACCCAGCCTCATGTAGACCTGGTGACCGATCCGATCGCCAAGATCACCCCGACGGGTATCGTCACGGCGGACGGTGCGCACCGCGATATCGATGTCCTGGTTCTGGCGACGGGGTTCGAGATGTCCCAGAGCCCCGAGGTCTATCGTGCCCGCCCCGTCAAGGGGCGCAATGGCTTCGACCTGGCCGACTACTACGAGAACAATCGTGCCAGGGCGTATGAGGGTGTCACCATGCCCCAACTGCCCAACACCTTCATGGTTTTCGGGCCGTTCGCGTGGAGTGGCAGCTCCTGGCATGTGATGGTGGAAAACGCGACGCGCATCGCCGTGCGGGTTATCACCGAGGCGCGCAAGCGTGGCGCCACCGCCTTCGCGGTAACCGAAGACGCCAACAACCGATTCTTCGATTTCATTGCGCCCAAGGCGGAATCGACGCTCATGCACGGGCGTGCATGTGTCAACGCCAACTCCTATTACATCGACCGCCATGGCGACTTCTCATTCCTGCGCCCCACCACGGCGTACCAGTCGACGCGTGCGAGTAAACGCTTCCCGCTCGATGACTTTCGCTTCGACCGGTTGCCGGCATCGGGGGGTCGCACCCCCGTGGCCGAAATCACCGCCGTACAGGTGAACTAGTCAAGCCCTCGAGAAGGAGACCTGTGTCCATGCCGTTTGTGATGGGGATCGTTGCGGTGTCCGATAGGGCGGCCCGTTGAGGGGGGCACCAACGTCGTGCCGCGGCGGCGTCGGAGGGGGTCCGGGCCGGACTGGCGAGATTAGACCAGTCCGACCCGGGCCATGCGGCGGATCTGACGTGGCAATGGCTCGATGAACTGGGCAGGGCGGGGGATCTCGCGGCGCTGGAGGCGGTCTTCCTGATGGGAACTCCACTGGATGGCGCAGACGGCCTGACGCAGGCCAGGTACCTGGCCAGCCCGTACGGCCGACTGGTCGATTCGCTGTTGAGGCAGGGGCTCGGACGCTGGTGGCAGGGGCATCGGTTCTCCGACGGCGGCCGCTGCGGGATCTCGAACACGCACCGCGAGTTCCGCTGGGTGTGGCGCCTGATGTTCCCCGGCTATCCGCGCCCCGCGGGATACCGTGGGGAAGAGGTGTTCGATTTCCGCACTGTGACCATCGAGGACTCAAAGACGCCTGGGCACTGGATTACCCTGCTGGACTGGCATCTTCCGCCGGGAAAGATGAATCGTGCCGTCACTACCGCCGCACTGCCCCTGGTGCGGTGGTTCGTGTGGGACCTCACCCGAAGCGAGTTGGTGGCCCTGGCCGGAGGGCGCGTCATCCTGGCCAGGATCCCGGTGCGGATTCCCTTCGGACGCCGGTGGCGGACCACAACGTTCTACATGCACAGGTGGGTGACCGGAGGCCCGTCGCTTTCAACGCCGGAATTGTCAGTGAGCAGTCCATATCGGACATCGAGTGAGGAGTCCTCATGACCACATCAGTTCCCGATCATCACGTCGTCGTGATCGGTGCGGGTATCGGAGGCCTGTGCGCCGGGGTGCGCCTGCAGCAGGCGGGTATCGAGGACTTCGTGATCCTCGACCGGGCCGCGGACCTGGGCGGGACCTGGCGCGACAATGTGTATCCCGGGATCGCCGTTGACATCCCGTCGGTGATCTACCAGTTCCCGTTTCTGCGCAATCCGAAGTGGTCTCGCGTTTTTGCGCCCGGAGCCGAAGTACAGGCCTACCACCGGCAGGTCGCCGAACGGTTCAATCTGCGGCCGCACTTCCGTTTCGGCATCGACGTGCGCAACGAGGAGTGGGATGAAGAGAACCACTGGTGGCGACTGAATCTCGCTGGCGGATCGGTGATCACCGCGCGGTTCGTGATCTCGGCGATCGGCCCCTTCTTCGATCCCAAGCAGCCCGGCATCAAGGGGCTCGAGAACTTCTCCGGTACCCGCGTGACGCCCGTACAGTGGCTGCCGGAGCACGACGTGAGCGGCAAGCGCGTGGCGGTGATAGGCACCGGAGCGACCGGCGTCCAATTGTGCGGCGCCATCGCCGACGAGACCGAATCGCTGGTGGTGTTCCAGCGGACACCCGTCTACTGCATCCCCAAACCCGACTTCCGGATTCCGGCGATTGCCCAATGGGCGCTTCGCATCCCCGGATTGTTCTCGGTGATCGAGTGGGGAGCCCTGCTCGGTGGAAGCCTGGGTCTGTGGTTCCTGATTCACACTCCGGGCGCGGTGATGCGGCCGTTGATGCGGGGCTTCGATGCCGCCGGGCGTGCACTGTACGGGGCGTACCTGCGTGCGGTGGTGAAGGATAGGCAGGTCGCGCGGGATCTTCTCCCCTCCTTCGGGCCGCTGGGGAACCGGCCAACTCTCAACTCCGCCTTTCCGCGGGTCTTCAACAAGCCGCACTGCTCACTGATCACAACGTCGATCGCCGAGGTGGTTCCCGAGGGAGTCAAGACCTCGGACGGGACAGTGTACGAGGTCGATTTCCTGATCACCGCAACAGGTTTCGATCTGTTCTCCGAACCGGCCTCCTACAAGCGAGGACGCGTGACCGGTGCGGGTGGCCGTGACCTCGGGGACTTCTTCAACAGTCGCGGTATGCAGGCGTACGAGAGCGTCTCGATCACCGGCTTCCCCAACCGCTGGATTATCGTCGGGCCCTACTCCTGGACCGGCAACGGCGGATGGCACGGTCTGGCGGATACCGCCGTCACGCACATCGTCCGGGCCATCTCCCTGGCGGGAGAACGTGGCGCCAGCCGCATGGAGGTGCGCCAGGAGGCACTGGACCGTTTCCACCAACTCATGCTGCGCAACGGGCGGAATCTGAAGTACTACTTCACCGAACTCAATCGAGGTGTGCGGTCGTACTGGAAGAACGCCGACGATGATGTACCGCTGCTACGGCCGACCACGACCTTGCAGGCCCGCCGGGCGGCGAAGAAGTTCCCGGCCGACGACTACCGGTATGCGCAACAGAATCAGAGTGTCGATTCCACGGCAGTCCTGAATGATTCACAGGTAGTGGTCTGAGGATGGGGTGGCCGATGCTCGCCCCCAAGTATCGGATCCCGATGTCGGACGATTCCGCGTTCGAATCGGCAGCCGTCGTGTTGCGCACCTCCCACGCCTTCGATGCGCCACGTGGTCAGGTGTGGGCGGTTCTGGACAGTGACCATGCCTGGTCGTGGCTGTCTTTCGGGTGCGGCGTGCGCTACGACGAACCGCGCCGGCGAGTGGGCATGGAGCGAGAGATGGGCACCGTGTCGGCACCGCGGCGGTTCCTGTGGATCCAGCGAGAGAGATTCTGGCGGTATGAGGCGCCGCACCGATTCGCCTACTCGGCGGTGGCGGGAACCCGGCCCCTGTTGCAGCTATGGGCCGAGGACTACGTGCTGACCAGCACTCCCGACGGATGCACCGTCGATTGGACTGTTGCGATAACCCCGCGTTTCGTTTCCGGGTTGCCCTTGCGCTGGCTCCAGCCCCTCCTACGGGTGGTGTTCGCGTGGGGTTTCCGGGCCGGGTGTGCGGTCGCTCATCGCGCTCCTGGAAGACACGGACATATCCCGGGATGCGGTGTAGGGCTTAGCGGCCCTGCACTCGTCTATTGGTTTCCACGCGCTCGGCATCCGGCCAAATCGACTTGGCCGCAGGAGAATCACAGAATACCGGCGAATCCTGCCAGTCCATGTCGATGGCGCCCAGGCCGGACTGCTTATGCACCATGCAGCTTGCGGCGAGCACCTTGCGGGTATTCAGGTCGACCTCTTCGGCGGTCATCGTGAGCGTGATGATGTGGGTGTAACCGGCCGCGGTGGGCAGGTAGAAATCCAGGTCGCGGCTGGAGAACGCGCCGCTGTTGACCACGATGTACCCGTCGCCACTGGGGTAGACGGCCTGCCCGAACATCTGGACCCGCTCGAAGTGGGTGGTGTTCTTCTCGGCTCGCCATACGGAAAATCGGGTGTTGACAGCACCATTCATGACCCGGGTCGATATCGGGATGATCATCTCGTCGCGACCGTCTCCGTCGATGTCCTGCAGACCGGCAGGCGAGGGGCTTGACGGCTCCAGTAGCTCGTTCACTTCTTGCAGCCTGTTACCGGCGGCGTCTTTGATGGTTACCCGGGCTGACAGCGGCGGATAGTCTGGTGCGTCGTTGTTGTCGGGATGCGGGCGCCAATACTCCACATCGAAGGTGATTCCGGTGCCGTCGGCCGCAGACAGCCGGCAATCTGTATGTGCTCTAGGGCTTTCCGGGACGATTACGGTCGCTCTGCTCGGACATGGCGGCAAAGCAGCTCGTGCCACGGCCACGGGGTGGACCGTCTGCGCCGAAACCAGCAGGGCGGCAGCGGCTATACCCGCACCCAGACCACCTATGTGCCGGGACATCGCCTACTTCTGACCGGGGAGCGTGGGCAGCGGCGGAAGGGCGGGCGCTGGCGCCTTACCGGGTGCCGTCTCGTCGGGAAGCAGCTTCTGGTCGCCGGGGTGCATGATGGTGCCGGTCGAGTTGGCGTTCTTGGGGCCGATATCGGTCACCTGCCAGCTGTCGCCATCCTTCTTGACCGTGATCTGCAGAACCAGGGTGGTTGCCCGCGGTTCCGGGTTCTGTACGTTCCGGGTGGTCTGCCGGGTGGTGACCACCACCTGGTAGATGCCATTCTGCTGGGCAACGGCATCCGCGGCGATGACCTCGCCCTTGGATGTCACCTGGGCTTGCAGCATGATGGCCTTGAGTAGCTTCTCGGCATCGCTGTACTTGTTCTTGAGCGGTTCTGCCGCGTTCTCTTTGACGTTCTTGAAGAAGCCGTCGGGGTCTTCGAAGCTATAGGTGAGCGATTTCATCGCATACGCCGACGCCGCGTCGGTGGCCGCGGTGCGTTCGGTGTCGCCGGCGCGCGTGGCGGCGAGGGCATCGGACAACTTCTGATACTGCCAGCCGCCGAGGACCGCGCCCACGATTCCCAACGCGAGCAGACCGAAGGTGATCCACTTCCAGATATTGGGAGCGCTATCGCTTTCGGCTGGATCCGCTTCTTGTTCAACGGCCTTGGCCCGCTTTACCCGCTTGGCTTTCGGTTCCGCGTCAGATTCGGTCTCGGCGGAATCGGTGGTGGACTTGGTCTCCGATTCCGCGAGTTCATCGGGATCTGCGTCATCGAGGGTGAGTGTGCGATCGTCGATGTCGGTCATGATCCGGGCCTTCCTGCTGTTGCCGTTTGTGGTGCCGATGTGGGTTTGGGGGCGGGTGGAGTGGCAGCCGACTGCGATGGCGGCGTTGACCCGGGCCGGGGTGTGTCGGGCTGTGGCCATTCGGGCACCCCGAGATGGATGCGTAGTCCGCCTTGGTTGTTGAAGGTGGAGTCCCAGAAGTCCAGCCAGTGACCGGCGTCCAGTTTGACGTCGCGCAGCGGGGCGGCGATGGGTTCGAGGACCGTCGCGAATTCCGACATAGGTTCGGACAGTGCGTTGATGTAGTCGAAGAGTTTTTCGACCAGATCCGTCAGGGGCTTCCCATCGCCCATGCCTGCTTCGACGAGCGGTTCGAGCTTTTCGATGACCTTCACCAGGGATGCCAGACCGTCCAGGCTGCCCGGAATGGTCGTGGCGGACTGCTTCAAGATATCGCCGGCGCGGATCTCACCGAGTCCGTTGGTCAGGGTTGACGTGTTGCCGATGACCTCGGCTAGGTAATGCTTGTCGTCCTTGACCATTTGTGCGAATAGCCTTGCCGAGATGGCCAACTGATCGATGGTCTTGGTGTTGTCGACGAATCCGGCCGCCACGTTGTTGAGCGTGATTTCCAGGTCGTCGGCGTTCATGGCCTGCATCAGTGCGTTGCCCTTTTGCAGTAGATCACTCACGGTGTAAACCGGTGCTGCCTTCGACGCCGGGATCACGGCTCCGTCGCTGTAGTAGGGGGGTTCGATGCGAGCGGGTTTGAACTCCACGTACTGCTCTCCCGCAGCGGAGAGGTTCTGGACGCTGACCTTGCTGTCGACGGGAATGGGGTAGCCGCTGTCGAGGGCCATCGAGATCGCCAACCCCGATGGGGTCGCCTGAATGTTGGTGACCCGGCCGACTTTGATTCCTCGCAGGGTGACCTGGGAGGTGGACATCAGCCCGCCGGAGCTTTCCAGCATGAGCGTCATGTGATTGGTCTTGTTGGTGGAGGCGATGTCCAGGACGCCGAAGGCCATGTAGACGGCTCCGATGAGGGAGATGATCGAGAGCACGGCGAGGGTAAATAGGACACTGAGCCTCATCGCACCAGCCCCATCGTCTGCATGTTCCGGATAACCGAGTCGGCGCGTTCCCCGGGGCTGACTCCCAATGTGCCATCGGGAGTTTGGATGTCGGTCACGGTGTACTTGGGACCGCCATCCTTGAAGAACGGGATGATCCTGTCTCGGATGGTTCGGACCATCTTGTCGCCCAGGACCGGGATGGTGGTGTCTGTGGTCGAGGCGCTGTGGATGAATGGCGTGGGATAGGACAGGATTTGCATGAGGTTGGGGTAGTCGAGGATCGGGTTCAACTGTCGCGCGAACTCGGCGCTATTGATGATCAGATCGCTAAGGTTTAGCACCACTTTGGCCAGTGAGGGCAGCTTGGTTGGGCCCTCGGCAAGCAGCCGTCGGTACGTTCCCTTATTGGCTCGGAATGACTCGCTGACGGCTTGCATGTTGGTCAGGATTTTGTTGAGGGTGTCCTGATTGTTGGACAGGTCATTGACGATTCCTGCCAGCGCGCGGTGGATTCGGTCGAGCTCCTCCGGCGGGGGGAAGGAGCTGTTCATGTTCGCGACGGTGGTTTGCATGGTGTTGAGGCTGCCTCCGCCGATGAGGTTTGACATGGACCGCATGAGATCTTCGACGTTGGCAGCAGGGACGGTGTTGGACAGGGCGATGGTGTCGCCGTCCTTAAGATGTGTCGGGGCAGGATCGGTGGGCGAGATCATGGCGATGTAGATGTCGCCGAGCACGGTGGCTTGTCGGAGTTCGGCCTTGACGTTCCGCGGGAACTTCGCGCCGCCGTCGATGTCGACGTATACGACGGGGGTCGTGCCTTTGAGCTCCACCCGGTCCAACAGGCCTACCTGCACGCCGCCCGAGTCGACCTTCGCCCGTCCGGGCAGATTGAGCACGCTGGAGAATTCGATCTTGAGGCGGTAGGTGTTCTTGGGTATGTACGAGCCGGGCATCGGCATCTTGGTGGGATCCAACGCCCCCGTGGAACACGCCGGGACTACCGCGAATGCCGCGGCGAACAGGAGGATCAGTACGCGTCGAATCATGACAGTGCTGTCCCCATGATCAGATTCGTCAAACCGAGGGTCACGGGGTCCGAGGCGGTGCCCGGTGCACATGCCGCCTGGGAACCGGGGGTGTTGCGGTCGCGCAGGTTCTGGCAGATGGTGCTGGCCTGCTCGGGTGAGATGGCAACGCGCGGAGGAACATAGGTGACACCGTGGGTCTTCGTGTTCGGCAGATAGATGTCATCGGCCAGCCAATTGATCACCGGTGGCAAGGTGTTGAAGAACGTGAGGATATGCGGGGTGTAGGCGTTGAGGATGTCGCGTATCCAGGGCACCAGCTTGTCGAAGACGTTCTTGTAGAGCCGGCCTGCAGCACGTTGCACCATGCCGTTCAGTGTTGGAAGGAGTGCCGTCAGGTAGCCGAGGCCGACCGAGAAGTTCTCCGAAATGCCTGCGATCAGACGGGCGGTATCGGGTAGCGAGGTCACCACACCCGCGAACTCGTTCCAGTATTGCAGCCAGTTCGAGGTAACGATTGCGCTGTTCTCGAACAGCTGCCGGTAGTCGGCGTCGGCTTTGTAGGGATCGCCCACCATCGTGGTGAGGTTGTTGAGCATCTCCTTGAACCCGGGGCCCACGCCGTCGAGTGATCTGGCCGCTCCCTTGAGGGTCTTGTTGAGTGCCTGCACGCCGGGCGAGTTCGAGGGATCCTGCCCGGGCGCTGCTTGCATCAGCGTGTCGGCGAGTTCGCCTATGGCGGAGAACGACTCGGTGACGGTCACCGGTGTTCTGGTGTTCGCTGTCGGGATGCATTGGTCACCGGCGAATTTGGGCCCCTCACTCCATGATCGGGTGAGTTCGATACTGCGGTTGGTGATCACCGATTGCGAATAGCTGGCTGCGCCCACATCGGCAGGCAGCTCCATGTCTTGCGGAATTTCGAAGTCGACCTCAACGTGGTCGGGCTTGTTGGTGACCGCGGTCACCGTGCCGATCTCGACACCGAGAAGCAGAACTTTGTTGCCTTTGTACAACCCGGACCCGTCGCGGAAATTCGCGCAGAGAGCTCGGGTGTCGTCCAGGAACGGAATGTGGGCATTCCCCAGGTAGGGCATCACCACGTTCTTGGCAGCGGGAAATACGCTGCGAGCAAAGAACATCCCGGTGATGGCCAGCACCGCGACGACTACCACACCGACGGCGTTCACCAGGCCCGCGCGCGCGGCGGGGCGCATACCCGCAAGACGGGTCCGAATGCTGCTAACAAACGTTGGCTGTGTCATCGAGGGCCTCAACAGAACCTGAAGAAGTGCGGTAGGCAAACGTCTTGCCCTGGGATCACCCGGTCATTCTCGTTGATGGTGATGCCGTTGCCGCTGAGCATGGGCAGGACGATACCAACGAGTTGGCCCCACTGTTCGGCGGCTTTGCCGAGCTTCTCGGGGTATTTGGTCAGGGTGTCGACGATGTCATCGAGCCCGTTGAGCATGGGCTCGTAATCGCGGGCGTATGCCTCGAAAAATCGATTGAAAAGCCGGATGAGATCCCTTAGTAGTACGAACACTTCTATTAGGTCGGTCGTGGACTTGCTGTATTTGGCACCGAGTTTGGACAGCGTGATGACTATCCTGGCGAGTTGTTCCTTGCCTGTTTTGAAGGCCCGCAGATACTCATTGGCATAGTTCAGCGTGGCGTGAAAATCCTCGGTGGTGGGTTCAAGCGCTCTGATGAGAGTCTGGGACGACTGTAAAAAGTCGCGTAAACCATTGGGGTACTTGTCAACTGCGTTCGCAACTTCCATCAGGCTGTCGTGGATGACCTTGGCGTCCACCTTTTTCACCACAGGCGTGAACTCCTGGAACAACTCGTTGATCTCAAAGGGGATGCTCGTGCGCTCGGGCGGGATGGGTGTGCCTCCCAGCGGCGTGCTGCCTTCCGGGTAGAGGGCCAGATAGTGCCCGCCCAGGGGAGTGAGCATGCGGACGTCGGTACGCGACTCGGATCCGACCGGGACAGAGTGATTCACCGTAAAGGTGGCCTTTACCAAGGATCTGTCGATGCTCACGGTTGACACCTTGCCTACCGAGATGCCGGCGATTCGAACATCGTCGCCGGCACGCAGCCCTCCGGAGGCCCGCAGGTGCACTGCGTAGGTCTCCATGCCGTTGGTGTTAACGAAGGCCACTCCTGTTGCTGCCAATACCGAGGCGATGACCAGGGCCCCGATCAGTCCGTTGCGGCGACTGCGCTTGGCTGCCTCGTGTTCGTTGAGGATGGGATGGTTTTGCGCGAAGATCTCTCTGAGGGAGCTCACTTGCACACCACCAAATCCTGGTTGGCGAAGGAGACCTCACCGATGCCGGGCATTTTGACGATCCCGTTCTTGCATTCGAAAGCGGTTGGGGGTGCTGTCTTCTCTTCGATCAAAGCATCGCGCATGCCCTGCACAAGGTCTGGGATCAGTGATAGCCCGGCCATGATGGTTGGTGTCCCCGGAGTGGTGCGGCTGGCCAGGTCGTACAGGGGGAGCTGGGCTCCGTCCATCGTGTTCTCGATGTACCGCAGCATGCTGACCCATCCCCGCAAAATCGGCAGTGCATCCGCGCCAGCTCGGTTGAACTCGTCGGCCTTCGCCTCGAACGGCGCCAAGACATCGTTGAGGTCGTTGATCAAGTAGAACAGCTGATTTGAGGTGCCGCCCAGCTCCCTCGAGATATCGCCCAGATTCGTGATGATGGCCTGTAGAGCTGCCTGACGGTCGACCGAGAGCTTGAGCACGGCATCTATATCCCGCAGAATCGGCCCGATGCCACGTTGGTCGCCTTGGATGAGTTGCAGGATGTTCTCGGTCAGCCGGTTGAACTGAGCGGGGTCGAGCGTTTCGAATATGGGGCGAAAACCGTTGAACAGCTTGGCGATATCGAATGAGGGAATGGTCTGCCCGAGCGGTATCGTCGCGCCGGATGCCAGTGGTGCGTTAGGTGTGGGCGCTTGCGCGATTTCGACGTACCGCTGACCGACCAGGGACTGGTATCTGATCGCCACGGTGGTGTTCTGGTAGAGCGGATGGTCCGTCAGTACGTTGAACGTGACCCGCGCGTTCTTACCGTCGAGATAGATTTCTTCTACCTTGCCTACCTGTACTCCGGAGATGCGCACATCGTTGCCGATGATAAGCCCTGAGGCGTCGGTGAACAGTGCGTCGAAGCGGCGGACTGGGCCGTTCACCGGGGTGCGCAGGGCATTCACAATGATCAGGGCGAGCACCACTGCTACCGCGAGAATCGCGGTGAGGCCCGTCATGATAAGTGCAATCCGTTTCATCGCTGTCCTCCAGCGGTCGGCTCAATGGCGGATTGTCCATCGGGTGCCATCGGCAATGCCGCGGCAAGCCCGGGGGCGGTGTCCATGATCAGCTGGACGTTGAGGCGCACCTTGCCGTTGTCGATGGGGAAGGCGGAGGTGGTGCGGTCAAGCAGCCCGTTGAGTCGGTCGTAGGCCGGGGCGAGGCTGCCCAAGAAGTAGGTGAACGGAACCGCCATATCCATGATCGATCGGATAAGCGGAACCAGCCAATCGTTGTTCGCGTGCAATCCGTCGCCGGCCGCCTTTAGCAGATCCGACAGCGAACCTAGTGCGGCAGAAGCCCGTTCGGTGTTGCCCGGCCCCACTATGAGGTCGAGGCTGTCCAACAGCTTGTTGGTGGACCCGATGACGGGCACAAATTCGTTGGTGCCCTCGATCAATGAGGCCATGACCGCCAGCGTTTTGGAGAAGGGCACTGTCTGAGAATCGGTGATCATCGCGAACAGATCCCAGAAGGACTTCACGACCGGGCCGGTCAGGTCGGCGTGCCGCTCGAATGTTGCGATGATCGCGTTGAATTCGCGGCTATCCAGGATCGAGCCCAGTCGCTGACCCAGCCGGAGGAATCCGGTGATGGATGCCGCCTCGACGTCACTGCTAATCTCCAGCACCCCACCGGGTTTCAGCGGTTCGCCGACCCCGTTACTGACGAGCTCGACGGCGGCGGTGCCAAAGATGTTCGACGAGGTGAAGCGCGCCTTGGTATCGGCCGCGAGCGCCTTGGCTTGCCGGCCATCGAGGAGCACCGTCATCCGCTGCCTGTTGTACCCGGTGGTCTGCAGCGATTTGACCTTGCCAATGTTGTAGCCGCGGTACTTCACCTCGCCCCCGGGACCCATGCCCTCACCAATGGTGTTGGTGATCAGAGTGAGCTCGAAGGGATCGCCATAGCTGCCGATGCCGGATTGGTAGAGCGAGTAGCAGCTCGCGGCGACCACCAGTGCCAGGGCAAGCCCGCGCAACTTGAGCGCGCCAGGGCCTGCGGCCCGTCCGCTCGGATCTTTATAGATTGCCACCCATTACCCCGATATCTGAATTCCAGGATTGTTGCCCCAGAAGAGCAACGTGAGGAGCATGTCGAAAAGGACGATCGCTACCAGGGAGGCCCGGATGGCGCGACCGGAGGCCATCCCGACGCCCTCGGGGCCACCGCCGGCGTAATAGCCCTGATAGCACTGGATGGCGATGATGATGACGACGAACACGACGGCCTTGATCACCGAATAGAGCACGTCTATCGGATGGACGAATGAGTCGAAGTAGTGCTTGTACACGCCCTGCGACTGGTTGTGGACGAAGAACACCATGAAGGCGCAGGAGCCGTAGGCCAGCAGCAAGGTCAGTACATACAGCGGAACGATGATGATGACGCCGGCGATCACTCGGGTGGTGACCACGAACGGAATGGATCTGATGCCCTGAGCTTCCAGCGCGTCGATCTCCTCGGAAATGCGCATGGCACCGATCTCGGCGGTCATCCGGCATCCGGCCTGTGCGGCGAATCCGATGGCGGCGATCATCGGTGCCATTTCCCGGGTGTTCACGTAGGCGGAGATGAATCCGGTGAGAGATCCCATGCCCACCATGTCCAGGGTCGAAAAGCCAACGATCCCAACAGATGCGCCCACCGCGATGCCCATGAAGACCAGCACGCCGATGACCCCGCCGCCGACGATGATCGAGCCGCTGCCCCAGGTCATATCGACGAGCAGGACGCCGGTTTGTCGCCGATAGCGTTTGAGGGTCTGCGGTATCGCGGCCAGCACCAGGCCGACGAACGTGATCTGGTGGCCGAGATGTTCGGCGGAGCCGCCTGCCCCCTTGGTGAAGTTCCAGATCGACCTGGCGGCCGCGGGCAGTTCGTCGGGGAAGTACCGGGCCGGACGGGACGTTGCCATTCTCAGCCCACCTTCGACGGCATGAACATTGCGACGATCTGGGTGATCACTGTGTTGAGCACCATGACGGTGACCACGCCGATCACCACGGTGGCGTTGACGGCATCGGCGACACCTCGTGCGCCGCCCTTGGCTTCCAAACCGCGCTGGCAGGCCACGAGGATGACCACGACACCGAACAGCCAGGTCTTGAGAACCGCAACGGTGACGTCGTTGACGTTGGCGAATGCGGCGAACGAGGACAGGTAGCTGCCGGGCGTGCCGCCTTGAAAACCCACGTTGACCAGGTAGCCGGCGAAGATACCCACGAAGATGATGAAGATGCACAACAGCGGTGACACGAAGAGAATCGCCGCCAGTCGCGGGGTTACCAGGCGCTGTACGGGATTGACGCCCATGACCCGCATGGCGTCGACCTCTTCCCGGATGCTTCGGGCGCCGAGGTCGGTGGCGACGGCCGACCCGGCGGCTCCACCAAGGAGGAGGGCCGCGACGATGGGCGCGCCTTGCTGGATAACGCCCAGGCCACCGGCGGCCCCGGAGATAGACGAGGCGCCGACCTGCGAGATGATGCTGCCCGCCTGAATGGCGACGATCACACCGAATGGGATCGACACCAGGATCGCCGGAACGACCGTGACCGTCAGGATGAACCAGGACTGGATCACGGTGTCCTGCCACGGATGGCGCAGCCGGACGATGTCGCTGATAAGAAATGCGAAAGATTGCGCAACCAGATCGACATAACGTCCGAGCGTTTTCAGCATCGAATCGGTCTGGGAGATCACATATTCAGCGGGCCGCCTGATGATTCCGGGGGCGCGATCGAGTAGCTGGAACGCTCCGCAGGAGGAAGAACCGGACCCGCCGTCCACACTTGATTTGCTGTCGGATTCACCATCGGAGTCTTCGAACCAGTCCACCGGAGCGGGCTCTGCCCGCGTCTCGGCCACCACTTGACTCACGGCTGAGTTCAACAGTGGCTCCTTTGGCTTCTCATTTCGGGCCCGACCTCGACGAACAGCCCGCTTAATGGACAAATGTGTAACAGTAGGTATCTAGTACCCCAGATAACAGTCGGTGGCTTAGTGTGGTGTAGGTCATGGTCCATGTCAAGCGTGGGGTTGCCGCGATCGTCAGGTCGTAGCGTGTGCCCGCGCACGCGGGCGTGCCATGCGTCCCGGTTGAGGCGCAGTCATGACGAGGCTGTCGGAGGTCCCCCGACCCGGTCCTCTAGCAATTCACTGGTTCAGTGGTCAGTTTATTGGCTAGGGCAGAGGCTAGCGGAGGTGCCAGATCTTGGGACGCGAATTGTCAAGAATTTGCGAGTGCGGGGGGGATGGTCGTGATCGACCGCACCAGCTCGATAAACGAGTCGATGTATGCCTCGCGCGCATCGCCCGTGAGCTCGCCTCGGACGGCCTTGAGGGTGGCCGCCATCGACAACCCGGTGATGGCGTGCGCCAGGAAAGTGGCGTCGACGGCCGAGGTGATGGTGCCGTCGACGCGCGCCTGTTCGATGATGATGATGTTGACGGACTCGATGAGGTCGAGGATGCCGAACATGCGTTTGGTCATCGCCGAGTCGAGCAAGCCCTCACGCAGGATGACCTGCATAATCTCGGGGCTGTTGTCCAGCATGTCGAACAGGCGGGTGAAGACCGTGCGCAGATGCTGTTCAAAGTCACCCGCATTGCCCGACAGGTCGCTGGTGTCATTCACCGCGGCGAGCGTTCTCTGGAAGTAACTGTCGATCACCGCGTCCAGCGCATCGCGTTTGGTATCGAAGTACAGATAGAACGTGCCGCGCCCAGCGCCGGCGCGCTGGGTGATGTCGGTGATGCTGGCCTTGTGGTAGCCCTTCTCGGCGAACTCCAGTGCGGCCGCCTCGGTCAGGGTGCGCTGGCGTTCCCGTGCACGCTGTGGGTTCGGCGGGCGGCCCGGTCCTCGCCGGTCTCCGTTGGTGCTGGCCACGCGAATACAGTAACCACTCCTGGCAAATATTTTGGTAAATGCACTAACTTGCCGCCTCGCATTCGGGCGCAGTCACAACCAGCTTCATTAGCTGAACTGTATGTCGGATAAATATACCGAGGTGGGGTACAGATGGTCCATACCTCCATCTAGGGTGCGCGATCCGGTCGCGGTAACCGCATTATTTGCTGGCGGTATGGCGAGGGTTACTTGTCATGATCTGTCACGGCGAAGATCGGTCCTCCTACGTGGTGCTATGCGCCTCGGACGCCCAGCTATTCGGTCTACGATGTGGTCGTGTCAACGCAGGTGTATCCCGATCGCGGCCTTCCTGAGCTGACCGGTGATGCGCGCGTCGACCGGTGGCGTGAGCACCGTGCGAAGGTTCGCGCGGAATTGGTAGAGGCCACCCTGAACGCGATCGACGAGCTCGGTCCCGACCTCTCGATCGACGACGTCCTGAAATCCGCGGGGATATCCCGGCCCAAGCTGTATCGCTTCTTCACCGACAAGGAAGCCCTCTTCGCCGCGGTGGCGATGCGCGTCCAGGAGTTGGTTGTCGAGCGTTTGGTCTCGAACATCGACCTGTCCGTCAGTCTGCTCGAACTTTTCCGCTCAGGGCTGGCCGGCTATGTCGACCTCGTCGATGAGCGGCCCAACCTCGTGCGCTTTCTGTTGAGCGTTCAGTATGCGAATGCGACATCGCTCATCGAGAGCGGGCGCCCGTTGTCCGATGCCATTGCCCAGCTGGTGGGGTCGGTCTTCAGCTCCCGCGGCGGCAACGCCGATCACATCGAGTACGTGATCGACGCGATGCTGGCCTCCACGGGTATTGCCGTATTGCGCTGGTTCGATGAGCCGGTCATCAGCAAGGAGACCCTGGTCGACGAGCTGGTGGTTTACGTGTGGGGTGGGCTCGCCGCATCGGCCAAGGCCCGTGGCGTCGAGCTGAATCCGGACGAACCCGTCCTCGTATCTGTCGAATAGCTTCCGGCCCCGCTCTAGGGCGCCTTCTTGTGTTGTCCTGCTGGGTCGATCGCTGATCGGCCCACCGATGTGTGGGCCCATTTCATCCGCCGCGGCGTATTGCGCCTCATGCCGCCACCGTCTTATGGTGTACTCCAGGTAGTACTTCGAGTACTAGTAACTTACCGTCACAAGGGAGTGATGACATGGTGAGCACGGCTGCGGCGTACCCCAAGACCCGGCGGATCAGATTTCGTTTCGGCGATGACGGCAATGCCCACAAGTACTTCGTGGAAGACGACATCGTTTACAGCCACTTCGTCGCGGGACTCTCCGGATGCTTTCCCCCCGGTGAAGAGGGATTCATCCGTTCGGTGCGCAGGTTCTCCGACCAGATCACCGATCCGGTGCTCAAGAAGCGTGTCGCGGGATTCATCGGGCAGGAATCGGTACACGGGCAGGAGCATCGCCGCGTCAACGAGAAGCTGATCGAAATGGGCTACCCCATCGCGTGGTGGGATTCGCAGAAGCAGGTCGACCGGTTGATCCGGTTCGAGAACATGCTCCCCGCCCGCGCGCATCTGGCGTTCACTGCGATGGCCGAGCACATGACTGCGATCCTTGCCGAGCGGCTGCTGGGCAGTGATGAGGTGCAGGCCATTCCGGGCGATCCCGAGGTCTGGCATCTGCTGAACTGGCATGCGTTGGAGGAGCTGGAGCACAAGTCGGTGGCGTTCGATGTGTATCGCGCGGTTGGCGGTACCGAGACGATGCGGATCGGGCTCACGCTGGCCGCGATGACCCTCGTCCCGCCGCTGACGCTCGGCATCCTGGCGGGCTCGCTGCTGTCCGATCCGGTCGCGCGGCGTCAACCGCTTCGGCTGATGAAAGAAGCGCGGGGACTTTTCGGCGGTCCGTTGTTCAAGGGAATCCTGGGCGATGTCCGCAAGTATCTGCGATCGGGCTTTCATCCCGACGACATCAACACCGAGGAACTGCTGGACCGTTGGCAGAAAGAGCTTTTCGGGACCAAGGGCATTCTCGTCGACCATCTCAAGTAGCCCGCGACACGTCAAAGGAGACGCGAACGGTGAGCACTGCCGCACGGCATTCAACGACGGCTGAACTGGCACAGCCAGATCACGAGGTAGCGGTGATCGGCGCTGGATTCGGTGGAATCGGGACCGGTATTGCGTTGCAACGCAAAGGTATCCACGATTTTGTCATCATCGATAAATGGGACCAGGTGGGTGGCACCTGGCATGCGAACACCTATCCAGTTGTCGCGGTTGACATCCCGTCGGTGGTGTACAGCTTCTCCTATGAACAACGTGGCGATTGGTCGCGTCTGTTCGCGCCGGGGGACGAGTTGCAGCATTACGCCGATTTCATGGTGGACAAGTACGGGCTGCGCGAGAAGCTGCGATTAGGGACCAGCATCATCCGTGCGGAGTTTGACGAGCGAAACAGCCTGTGGCGATTGACTACCGATGGTGGCAAGGAGATTACCGCCAGATACTGCGTGATGGCGGTCGGCGGCTTGGAACGTCCGAAGATGCCCGATATTCCGGGAGTCGACGACTTCGCCGGGACGCTCCTGCATACCGCCCTGTGGGATCACGATGTGGCGCTTGAGGGTAAACGCGTCGCGGTGATTGGAACCGGGGCGACCTCCTTGCAGTTGGTTCCGGCCATCGTCGACGACACCAGCCATCTCACGGTATTCCAGCGCACGCCAATCTGGGTGGGGCCGAAGTTCGATCTCGAAATCGGATCGTTAGGGCGGATGGTGCTGGGAAATAGGCGCATTCGCTCTGCCATCCGATCGGTTGCGACGGTCGGCATCGAACTCGCGATGAGCGGTCAGGTGGCAGGCCCGGCGTGGCTGATCAACGCAGTTCGCCGTGCCGGCGAGGCGCCGATGCGCCGGTGGATGCGCGAGCAGGTCAATGATCCTGTCATCAGGGAGAAATTGATTCCCCAATACGGGTTGGGCTGCAAGCGTCCGTCGATGTCCAATGAGTACCTCAAGACGTTCAACCGAAGTGACGTCAGTTTGATCACCGAATCGATCGAATGCGTGACACCCGCCGGAGTGCGTACGGTGGACGGTGTTGAACACGACGTCGACGTGCTGATCTGTGCGACGGGATTCAAGCTGTGGGACAAGGGTTCGGTGCCGCCGTTCCCCGTCCTCGGGCGCGGCGGGCGAAATCTCGGCGACTTCTGGGACAAGCACCGTTTCCAGTCCTACCAAGGGGTTTCGGTACCCGGGTACCCCAATATGTTCTCCATCACCGGGCCGTATGGATTTGTTCTGGGCTCCTACCTGTGGATGATCGAGGCGACATCGGCACACTTGGCGCGGGCCATCGCCGAGACCAAGCGTCGTGGGGCCACCGTCTGTGAGATCCGGCAGGAGGCCCACGACGAATACTTCGAGAAGTGCCTGAAGCGGCAGGAGAAGAATTTCCTGTTCACCGATGTGTGTGCCGGTTCTAATACGTACTACCTGGATCAGAATGGCGACTCGCCGTTCCGGCCTACGACGCACGGCGAGATGTACTGGCAGAACCAGCATTACAACCTCGACGTGTATCGCTATTCAACGGGTTCTGTAGTTCCCGAGATCGTGGCATCGACAGTCGGCGAGAGTGCATGAGAAACAATCCGCTGGAACCCCGGTTGGTGGTGGTGACCGGAGCGGGGAGCGGCATTGGGCGAGCGACCGCGATCCGATTCGCCAAACGCGGTGCTTACGTGGTGGTTACCGACCTGGATCTGGACACCGCCAATGAGACAGTGGATCTGATCCATGAGGAGGGGCGCAACGCATCGGCTGTGCAGCTCGATGTCACCGACCCCGCCCATTGGGAGGATGTAGCGCGCTATGTGTCGATCGAGCACGGCGTGGCGGACGTGTTGGTGAACAACGCCGGAATTGTGGTCAGCGGCCCGTTCCTGAAGCTGAGCGCCGCGGACTGGGACAAACAGCTGTCCGTGAATCTGATGGGTGTGGTGCACGGGTGCCGGGTTTTCGGTGAGCAGATGGTCGCGCGCGGTGGAGGCCACATCGTCAACATTGCCTCGGCGGCGTCGTACACACCGACTGCGGTGATGGCACCGTATTCGGTGTCCAAGGCCGGGGTGAAGATGCTGACCGAATGCCTGCGGCTTGAATTGGGCCCCAAGGGTGTTGGCGTGAGTGCGGTGTGTCCCGGATTCATCAACACCAATATCGGTGTGCACGGCACCATGGTGGGCGTCGACCAGGAAATCGTCGATGCAAGCCGGCGCAGCATGCAGAGAATGCGCGATGTCACCGAGAAGCTGCCGTGGACGCCGATGAGCCCCAACCTGGTCGCGCGGGCAGTCACTCGTGCGGTCCGCCTGGACCTCGTGGTGGTTCCGGTAAAGCTCGAATCGTGGTTGGGGTACTTCCTGTCGCGGGCGTTCCCGGCCGTGAACAGGCGACTGATGGCACCGTTCGGTATCGACAGATTCGAGCGTCTGGGTGAGCGTGCGGCGGCCAAACACACTGAGCGTCAGGCTCCGGTTCTTGTCGAGAGCGTGCGGTAGGAGGCCAAGGTGAAACTCAACAAACTCGAGCCACAGCTGGTGGTGGTGACCGGCGCCGGCAGCGGCATCGGCCGGGCCACCGCCATCCGATTCGCCAAAAATGGTGCTCACGTAGTCGTTTCCGATATGAATCTTGACTCTGCTCAAGCCACCACGGCCATGATCCGCGCCGACGGCAACACGGCGTCGGCGGTGCAGTTGGACGTTACCGATCTCGACCGGTGGGAAACCTTCGCGCGGGACGTACTCGCCGATCACGGGGTGGCCGACGTGCTGGTGAACAACGCGGGAATCGCCTTGGGCGGGGCATTTCTGAAACTCAGCCCGGCCGATTGGGACCGGTTGCTATCGGTGAACCTCATGGGAGTGGTGTACGGGTGCCGGGTTTTCGGCGAGCAGATGGTCGAACGCGGCAGCGGGCATATTGTCAACATCGCCTCGGCAGCGGCCTTCACGCCGACGCCGGTGATGGCGCCGTACTCGGTGTCCAAGGCCGGGGTAAAGATGCTCACCGAATGCCTGCGTTTGGAACTCGGACCGAAAGGTGTTGGTGTCAGCGCAATTTGCCCAGGATTCATCAACACCAATATCGGAATCAACGGGATAACTGTGGGTGTGGACCAAGCCATGGTCGAGCGGGGTAAGGAAATCATGCTCCGGGTGCAGGAGTTCGCGGCCGGCCTGCCGTTTTCCCCGATGAGCCCCGACCTGGTGGCGCGCGCCGTCATGCGCGCGGTGAAGTACGACCTGGCGGTGGTGCCGGTGCGCACCGAGGCATGGCTCGGGTATGTCCTAGGCCGAGTCGCACCGGGAATCAACCGTCGTACCACCCAGGCGTTCTCGATCGAGCGAGCCGAGCGATGGGGAGCCTGGGCGCTCGGCAAGCTGGATGATCTGAATCTGCTTCCGCGCCAAGGTGGCGTCGAGGAGGCTCGAAAGCCCACGGCAGCACGGAGGTAGACAGATGAACGACACATCAGACATCGGCGACGTGGCGCTGCATGCCCGCAACGTCACATTCGACTTCTCGAACTCCCCGCTGCAATGGATCCCGGATGAGCCGGTGGCCTCACACGCGCTGTCGGCACTCAACTTCATGTTGCCTGCCGGCGAGCTGTTCTTTGTCGAGGTGTTCGGCCGGGCGCTGCCGCATATCAAAGATGAGAAGCTGCGTGAAGAGGTCATCGGCTTTATCGGTCAGGAGCAGCTGCACTCCGACACACACGACAAAGCGCTGCTGCAGTACTTCGGTCAGCACGGTATCGATGCACAGCCGCTGCACGATCTGACCGACCGTGTGCTCGACACCTTCACACTGCAGTTGGATCGGCTCCCGTCGAAGGTGCGTTATCGCGTGATGGTGGAAGGCATCGCCATCATTGCGGGCATCGAACACCTGACCGCCACCGCGGGAGATTGGCTGCTCAACTTCGACTTCGAGAGTTACGGTGCGGACCCGGTAATAACCGACATGTTCCGCTGGCACGGCGCCGAGGAAGTCGAACACCGCAGTGTGGCCTGGGATCTTGCTCGGCACCTCGGGGTCGGGCGTCCCCGGATGCTGGCGTACTTCATCGGCTCCTGCGCGACAATCCCCGTGGGTCTCATCTTGCTCAGCTGGCTGCTCGCCCGTGCCGATCCGGACCTGCCGAAGGTGAGCCTGGCCCGCTGGCTACGCGAGACCAACAGGGCGATGAAGCGCGGCGCCACGCTGAAATGGAGTGTCCTGGGGGAGGGTTTCCGCAGCTTTCTGCGGCCCGGATTCACTCCGGAATCGATCGGGGACACGGCGCAGGCGGTTGCGTATCTTGCCAAGTCTCCGGCGGCCAAAGCCGCGGCCGCGGCATGACGCGGGCGCTCCCGGTGGCGGCCCCGACGGGACGCCACCCTCTGGGCTGGGGCATGAAGGTCCTTGACGTCGTGGGGCCGCCCGCCGTCGCCGCACTGGGCAGGACGCTGCCCGCTGTGCTGCGGCTGAGTCCTCTGCTGGGCCCGGTGCGTCAACCCACATGGGTGAACCGCTCGCTGAATCTGGTTGTCCGGGAACGCTCGGTGGTCGCTGCTGACCAAGACGTGGTTGCTTTTACGCTAGCCGCTGTGGGTGGAGGCGAGCTGCCGAGGTGGCGCCCGGGCGCACATCTGGACGTCACCTTGCCGTCGGGGGCTGTGCGTCAGTACTCGTTATGCGGTGACCCGCGCGACCGGCACCGATACCGGATTGCGGTCCGACGCATACCCGAAGGCAAGGGGGGATCGATCGAGCTGCACGACGCGGTGCGCATCGGGGACGTGCTCGGCGTCACGGGGCCGCGAAACGCCTTCCCGCTGGCCACTACCGGTCACCTGAACGCCGGGGTCCGCCAGTTCCATTTCGTGGCCGGGGGCATCGGCATCACACCGATTCTGCCCATGCTGGCGATCGCCACAGAGCGTGGACTGCCGTGGACCATGACCTACGCCGGACGCAGTGAGGAATCCATACCCTTTCGAGATGAGCTGGCCCGATACGGCGAGCGGATCACCATCCGTACCGACGACGAGGATGGGGTGCCGACGGCGGCCGATCTGCTGCCGCCATTGCACCCCGATCTGGCGGTGTATTGCTGCGGTCCCGGGCCCATGCTGAAGGTGATTCGCGATGCGGTCGCCGAGTATCCCGGCGCTGAGCTGCATTTCGAGCGATTCTCGGCACCGCCGATCGAGAATGGGGTGCCATTCCAGGTACAGCTGGGCGGTGGCGGCCCGGTGCTGGACGTCGGGCCGCAGAACAGTGCATTAGATGCGGTTCTCGCGGCCCGGCCCGGCACGCCGTACTCCTGCAGACAGGGCTTCTGCGGAACCTGCAAGGTCAAGGTACTCGCGGGCAACCCCGATCACCGCGACACCCTCTTGACCGAAACTCAGCGCGCCGAAGGCCAGATGCTCCTGTGTGTGTCTCGTGCCGACGGCGGGCGACTGGTACTGGACGTCTAAGAACGGAGATATGGGATGACACTTACGACTGAGCGCGCGGACGGAATGACGAACGACGTCGTCACCGAGCATGTGGTGCGCAACGGGGATATCGACGTCGCGTACTTCATTCAGGGCAACCCCGATGGGGAGACCCTGCTGCTGGTGCACGGATGGCCCGATTCGCATCATCTCTGGGACGGCGTCGTGCCGCTGCTCAGGGACCACTTCCGTGTGGTTGCCATTGACAATCGCGGCGCGGGAAAGAGCACCAACCCCAAGAGCTTCCGTGACTTCAGGCTCGCCGCGATGGCCGGCGACTACGTTGCGGTCGCGGATGCGGTGAGCCCCGACAAGCCCGTGCATGTCCTGGGCCACGACTGGGGCAGTGTCGCTATGTGGGAAGCCATCTGCAATCCCGACCTGGAACATCGGTTCTCCTCGTTCACCTCCGTGTCCGGACCCTCTGCACATCACATGAGCCGGTGGGTGCGCTCGCGACTGAGCAGCCCCACTCCGAAGAATGTGGCGCTTGCCCTCGGGCAGATTGGCTCGTTGCTGTACATGTTCGGGTCCATGACCCCCGTCATTCCCAATGTTCTGCTCAAGCTCACTATGAACGAAAACCGTTGGCGTGCTGGACTGTCCGTCGCCGAAGGTGCACCTGCAGAGCAAATTCACCTCGGGCCGACGTTCATGAGTGATATCACCAGGACGTTGCGTGTCTACCGGGCCAATGCACTACCGGCGATGCTGCACCCGCAGGACCGGCACACCGGTGTGCCCGTCCAGGTGATTGTCGGCACCCGTGATCCCGCGGTGCGCCAGTCGAACTACGACGACGAGCTCAAGTGGAATCAGCGGACGTGGCGGCGAGTGGTCGACGGTGGCCATTGGCTGCCGTTCTCGCACCCGAATGTGCTCGCCGCGGCGGCTGTCGAACTCATCGACGCGGTATCGGGCAAGGAGCCCGACCGCGCACTACGGAGGGCAGAAATGGGTAAGAGCCGCAAGCCGTTCGAAGACCAGCTGGTGGTCATCACCGGAGGGGGCAGTGGTATCGGCAGGGAGACCGCCCTCGAATTCGCCCGGCAGGGCGCTGAGGTGGTGCTCTCGGATGTGAACCTCGACGGTGCCAACGAGACCGTCACACTCATCGAAGAGGGCGGCGGTGTGGCGCATGCCTACCGGCTCAACGTCGCGGACGAGGACGCCGTCAACGCGCACGCGGAGGAGGTGGTCAAGCGGCACGGCGTGCCCGACATCCTGGTGAACAACGCCGGAGTCGGTGCCGCGGGCGGTTTCCTGGACACACCCTCGGAGGAGTTCCGCCGTGTTATCGAGATCAACTTGTTCGGAGTGGTGAACGGCAGCCGAGCGTTTGGCGCGAAGATGGCCGAACGCGGACTGGGCGGGCACATCGTCAATCTTTCCAGCATGGCTGCCTACAGCCCGCAGAAGGCCTTCACCGCGTACTCGACGAGTAAGTCCGCCGTGTTCATGTTCTCCGACTGCCTGCGCGCCGACCTCGCCGCGGACAATATCGGTGTCACCACGATCTGCCCCGGCGTGGTGCACACCAATATTGTTGCCAACACCAAGATTTCAGGTGTAGATGCCGAGGAAGAGGCGCGTATGCAGCAGGCCGGCGATAAGGCGTACGCGATGCGTCGCTACGGCCCCGACAAGGTGGCGCGCCAGATCGTGAATGCGGTACGTAAGAACAAGCAGGTTGTGCCCGTGACACCCGAGGCCAGGCTGCAATATCTCAACAACCGGTTGGCGCCGGGCCTAACCCGCTACTTTGCATCCAAGGCGGGTATGACCGACCTCATCAAACTGGTGCCCAACAAGAAGTAGGTGGCGGCCCGCCGTCAGGTCGCGATACGGAGAGCGACCTCACGGCGGGCACGGATGAATTGCCCCTGGCCGGTGAGTGTTTGGTCGATATCGGTCCACCCCTGAGCACGTAGCCACCCGGTGACTTCTTGGCGACCGAACGCGCGGAAGCCGCCGATGCGCATGGCTCCGGTGACACCCGGTAGCGATGCCGCCGGGGTGCGCAGGGATGTGAAGATCACGATCTGGCCGCTCGGTCCGGCGACCCGGCACAGCTCTCGCACTGCCTGTTCGGGATCCGGGATGAGATAGAGCGCTGCGAGGCACACCACGGTGTCAAATGTCGCGTCGGCGAAGGGAAGTGCGTGCGCACTCCCGCGGATGTAGTCGATGTGTTCGGCCGAGTTGTCGCGCACTGCCCGCCGCAGCATGGGGCCCGACAGGTCCAGGCCGATGCACGCACCGTCGTCCCCGAGCTGTGCGGCGAGTTCGCGGGTGTACAGGCCGGGACCGCATGCGACATCGAGGATCTTCAAATCGCCGCGGCCGGCGATCTCGCCCATCAATGCGGTGTGGGCCTTGAGGGTGCTCTTGCCGCCATAACTGAACCCACGGGTGAACATCGGACGCCAAGCACGCTCGTAGATCGCCGCCAGCAGCCGGCTCTGCATGAACCGGTTGGCCAGGGACACCGGCTCATCGTCTTCGGGGCCGAGGACGTCGAGATAGCCGTGCTCGCGGGTGGGTGAGTGTGTGATCCGGGTGGGATCCACGAACATCTCGGCGAGCGTCAGATCTGGCTGGTTGCCCACGGTCCCTCCAGTGCACATCGGTTGATTCAAAATTAGTGAAACGGATAGTACTGGATACTTCTGGTCACGCATAGGCCTGTGATGTGCGAGTTTGTGCAGCACCATGCGCCGGGTGGGACTTGTTATTTAGCGAATGGCATGTCAGTCTATTAAATAAGCGAGCCGGGCGGGTGGGGATGAGCCGTGTGTATGCCGCAAGTAATGGAAGGAACGTGCCGTGAAACGAACCATGGATCCAGCCATGGGTCCGCATGACGAACCCGACTACGAAGTCGCCATCATCGGTGCCGGGCTCGGTGGCATCTGTGCGGCCATCAAGCTACTCGAGATGGGTATCGAAGACTTCGTCATCATCGATCGGGACGAGGACTTCGGTGGCACGTGGTTGCGCAACACCTACCCCGGGGTGGGTGCCGACATTCCGACTGTCGCCTACCAGTTCACCTTCGCGCCGAAGGGGGACTGGCAACGATTCTTCGCCACCGGAGCCGAAATACAGCAGTACGCATTGGATTTGGTCGCCGAGCACGGACTGCGCGCCCACGCGAGGTTCGGTACGTGTGTCGAGCAAGAGGTATTCGACGAAGAGAACCACCTTTGGCAGGTGCATACCGCCGACGGTGAGGTCATCTCGTCGCGGTTCCTGATCAGCGCGATAGGTGCCTACATCAACCCGCGAACGGCCCCGGATATCCCGGGGCTGGACACCTTCGCCGGTCCGATCCAGGTGCCGTCCCGATGGCAACACGAAGTGGACATGCGCGGCAAGCGGGTCGGAATTGTGGGCGTGGGAAGTTCCACCGTGCAGATAGCACCGGCCATTGCCGGCGAGGTCGAGCACCTCGATGTGTACCAGCGGACGCCGCAGTGGTACTTCCCGAAACCAGATTTCCGGATGCCGCGCCCACTGCAGCGGCTGTTGGCGGGGCGCCGTTTCGCCAACACAGTCAACGGGATTGCGTTGGCGGGCATAGAACTTGGCTTACGGGTTCTGATCTACACTCCCAAGCCGTTGTTCCGGGTGGGCGCAGCGGTCTTCGACAGGGTGGCGCTCTGGGCGTATCGCGGCTGGCTCCGGCACAAGGTGAATGATCCCGAGGTGCGTGAGCAGCTGCGGCCGCGGTTCGGGGCGGGGTGCACCAGCGGCACGCTGGGGGCGGACTACCTACCGACCTTCAACCGGCCGAACGTGACATTGGTATCGAACGGTATCGACCGGATCACCCCGACGGGCATCGTCGACAAGGCGGGTGTCGAACGCCCCGTTGACATTCTGGTGCTGGCCACCGGATACGAGATGTTCTCCGATCCCGAAACCTACCGGGTGGGAACCGTATCGGGCGCCAAGGGGTTTGACCTCGCCGAGTTCTACCGTGACAACGGGCTGCAGGCATACCAAAGCACATCGGTGCCGGGTCTTCCGAACCGGTTCATGCTGGTCGGTCCGTACTCCTGGGCCGGCACCAGCTTCCACTACATCCTGGAGAACTCGATGCGCCACATCGGGGCCGTCATCCAACTCGCTCGCGCCAAACGAGCCAGCTGGGTCGAAGTCACCCAGGAGGCGCTGGACGACTTCCAGGCGAGCATCGCCCGCGGTGGCGCCAACTTGAATCGGTACTTCACGGTGAACTGCGCCGGATCTAACAGCTATTTCATCAACTCGCAGGGGGATACCCCCTACGTGCGTCCGTGGACGGTCCTGCAGTCCTACCGGCGCAGTGTCCAATTCCCTTCAGGCGCTTACGAATTCAGGCGGATTAACAGCCCGGTGAAGGAGATCGAACATGCGGTTTGACGCAGTCCCCATCCCGGTCGACGGGGTCGAGGAGTTCTTCGCCACCGCACCGTTCGTGACCCGGGTCCGGCGCACTTTCGACGCGCCACCCGAGGACGTATGGAGGGTGGTGTCGGGCGACCGGATGTGGTCGTGGCTGCCATCTGTCTGGGGCTGCCGGTATCCGCAGGACATCACACCGACCGCGGGCACCGTACGGGACTTCCAGATGTACATCCACTCCTGGATGGTGTTCGCCCAGCACGAACAGATCATTCACTTCGACGCTCCCCGCGTCATGCGATACACGGCGTTGGACGCCACCTTGCCGGTGTTCGGGTCGTGGTGCGAGGAGTACCGGGTGGTCCCCGAGTCCGATCCCGGTAAGGCCACCGTCGACTGGACACTGGCCTGCGCGCCGAGGTACCTGACGAACATTCCGGGATCGCATATCGCGATTCGCCCGGTTGCCGCGATCCTCAAACCCATCTTCTGGTTCGGCCTGGGCGGGCTCGCCCGCGAGCTGCCGGTGCGGGGCCCGCAGCGCACCGGCTGAACCGCGGCCCCAACCGGGCAGGTGCATCGCAGGGGCATTGTGGTCCACTGAGAGCATGCGGTTGATGGCGGTGCACGCCCACCCCGACGACGAGTCGAGCCGAGGCGCGGCGACTCTGGCCAAGTACGCGGCCGAAGGGCACGACGTGCTGGTTGTCACGGCCACCGGAGGCGAGCGCGGCGATATTCTCAACCCGGCGATGAACCTGCCGGGTAACCACGAGAACCTGTCGGATGTGCGTCGTGAGGAAATGGCGCTCGCGGCAAAAACCCTTGGTGTTGACCATCACTGGCTGGGCTTTATGGACTCGGGCCTGCAACTCGACCCACGGCTGTTACCCGAGGACGGGTTCGCCCGGGTGCCACTGGCCGAATCGGTGCCCCGCCTTGTCGAGGTGATCGGGCGCTTCCGGCCGGACGTGATGATCACCTACAACGAGTGCGGCGGCTACCCACACCCCGACCACATTCGCTGTCACCAGCTGGCCGTCGCCGCGTATGAGGCGTGTGAGGAGGTGCGCAAGCTCTACTACTTCCACGAAATCGTCCGGGTGACACCGGCAATGGTGAAGCTCGCGGGACGGGTGGAGCGGATCCTCAGCCGACGCAGATCTGATGCAGCACCCAAGGATCCGCGAGCAGGCGATGTCGCGGTCCCCGGTTGGGTGCGGCGCGTGAGCCCGCTCACCAGGCGGCTGCGAGGGCGGCGGGTGACCACCGAAGTTTCCTGCGCCGAATACTTCCCCGTCCGCGACAGGGCACTGCGGGCGCACGCATCGCAAGTCGATCCCAGCGGGCCCTTCTTCCTGGTGCCCTGGACCTGGCAGCAACAACTATGGCCGACGGAGAAATTCGAACTCGCACACACCCGCGTCTCGACGAGCGCGCCCGAGACCGACCTCTTCGCCGGCCTCTGAGGCACTAGTGGGGTGCCGCGGCAACGGTCGCCGGGTGCACCGCGATCAGTCCCAGCCCCCTGCGGCGCTTGCACATCGCAGCCAGCTCCGCGTAGGCCTTCTCTCCCAGAAGCTCCGTCAACTCGGGGCCGTAGGACTGCCACACCTGCTTCTTGCCGACATGTGCGGCCGGGTCTCCCGTGCAGTACCAATGAAGGTCGGCGCCGCCCTCACCCCAGCCGCGACGGTCGTACTCGGTAATCGTCGTCTTCAGGATCTGCGAACCGTCCGGACGGTCCACCCAGGCCTGCGTCCGCCGAATCGGCAGCTGCCAGCACACCTCGGGTTTCATCGTCAGCGGCTCGACACCCAGCTTGATGGCCTTGGAATGCAGGGCGCAGCCGATGCCGCCTGCGAAGCCGGGACGGTTCAGGAAAATGCATGCACCCTTGTACTTGCGTGTGCGCCACTGCTTTTCCCCGTCGAGCTCGTCCTTCTCCAGGTAGCCCTTGCGGCCCAGCCCCTTCTCGCGGAATTGCCAGTCCTCATCGGTGAGCTGTTTCGCCGAGTCGTCCAGCTTCGCCCGATCGTCGGCATCGGACAGAAACGCCCCGTGCGAGCAGCAACCGTCGTCGGGCCGTCCGGCAACCGTGCCCTGGCAGGCCGGAGTGCCGAACACACAGGTCCAATGTGATAGCAGCCACGTCATGTCGGCCTTGATCAAATGCTCGGGATTCTCCGGGTCGTAGAACTCCACCCACTCGCGGGCGAAGTCGAGCTCCACCTCCTGGCCGTCGAGGGAGGCGTCACGTCCAAAGGGCTGTTTTGGCAGCGTCGTCACAGATGTAAACGGTAGACCCACTAACGTGTGCTGCGTGCGATTAGGCGTGCTGGATGTCGGCAGCAACACGGTGCACCTGTTGGTGGTCGATGCCCGACGGGGTGGACACCCCACACCCATGAGTTCCACCAAGGCGGCACTACGTCTGGCCGAGGCCATCGATGAGTCCGGCAAGCTCACCCGCAAGGGCTCCGACAGCCTGGTGCACACCATCCAGGAGTTCTCCAAGATTGCCCGCAGCTCCGGCTGCGCGGAGATCATGGCGTTCGCCACGTCGGCCGTTCGGGACGCCACCAACTCCGATGAGGTGCTGACACGTGTCAAGAAGGAAACGGGCGTGGATCTCGCCGTTCTTTCCGGTGTCAACGAGTCGCGGCTGACCTTCCTGGCGGTGCGGCGCTGGTACGGCTGGAGCGCTGGACGCATCATCAACCTCGATATCGGCGGTGGCTCGCTGGAGCTGTCCTGCGGTGTCGACGAAGAACCAGACATCGCGTTGTCTTTGCCTCTGGGGGCCGGACGGTTGACGCGAGAGTGGTTGGCCGAAGATCCGCCGGGACGCCGTCGCGTCGCTATGCTGCGTGACTGGCTGGAATCGGAACTGGTGGACGCTGCCAAGCAGGTGGCGGCGGCAGGGGTGCCCGACCTGGCCGTAGCGTCCTCGAAAACGTTCCGGTCGCTTGCGCGACTCACCGGTGCTGCACCTTCCGGCGCAGGACCACGAGTTAAGAGGACACTTACAGCAAGCGGACTGCGTCAGTTGATCGCGTTCATCTCGCGAATGACTACCGCAGACCGTGCAGAGTTGGAGGGAGTCAGTGTCGACAGGGCGCCTCAGATCGTCGCCGGAGCACTCGTCGCGGAGGCAAGCATGCGTGCTCTGTCGTTAGAGGCGGTCGACATCTGCCCGTGGGCTCTGCGCGAAGGGCTAATTCTGCGCAAGCTGGATAGCGAAGCCGATGGCACTGCACTCGTTGACTGACCCCGTCCCGCTTAGCCTCGGACGGTAGGAGAGGACATGACCGACTCAGACGACACGCAGCGGCCGGTATCGGTTGCCGAGCTGCTGGCGCGCAATGGCGCCGCCGACGGCAAGATCAGCGGCCATCGCCGCCGGATGCGCGGCAACGCCGACGCCATCCCGGTGGCCGAGTTGACCGGTGAGATTCCCGTCATCCGTGACAAGAAGGGTGGCCGCGCGCGCCCCAACCCGGCGCCGTCGCCCGCTCCGGAATCGCCGGCGACGCCCGAGGCTCCCAAGGCGCCTGAGGCTCCCAAGGCGCCCGAGGCGGGAGCGCGTTCTTACCTGCGCTCCAACGAGGACGCGTTGTTCGGTGGCGACAGCATGGCCGATGAGGCCGCCCGCCGCGGCACCGCGGCTGCGCAAGCCCCGGCGCTGGCTCAGCCGTCCTCGATGGCGTCACCGCTTCGGAGCATCTTCCCGCCGACCCCCACACCCGTCGCCCGGCCGGGGGAACCGCGCAAGTCCATCGACTTCAACGACGCGACCGGTGTCATCTCCCCGGTCACCGCCGAGCCACCCACGTCCGAACCGGCACCCGCGCCGGCGCCGGCAGCAGTCGCTCCCGCGGTACCCGCGGGGCCACCGCCCACCGCAGTTCCGGTCCCCCCGGTATCTCGCCCGGAGCCCGAGCCCGAGCCCGTCACGCCCGAGCCGCAACCTGAGCCCGCGGCCGTCTCACAGCCCGAGCCGGAGCCCTCGCCCGAACCGGAGGCCGAGCACTACGCGGAGTATGAGGCGCAGTACGAGGACGACGAGTACGACGAGTACGGTCGCGCCGTCGAGTGGACGTCGCACGATGCCGAGCAGGACGTCGAAGACGACGAATTCGAGGATCAGGAAGACGACTATCGGCTGGAGCACGAGCTTCAGGAGCTTGTCGGCGCGCACGGTGACCCGTCCGAGCCCGAGATCAGCCAGCTTGCGGCCGCCGACTCCGACAAATCCAAGGCTGAGGCCAAGGCCGACCGCCGGGAGAAGATCAAGACCTACCTGCAAGGCAGCTGGATTGCCGCGCAGTACCTGCTGGCCGCCGCCGCGGGCGCGGGCCTGTTCTTCGTGTTCCGGGAACTGTGGAGCTGGAACCAGGGCTTCGCGTTGCTCCTCGGCGTGCTGTTCATCGCAATTCTGGTCGCCTCGCTGTGGGTGATCCGCAAGACGGTCGACCTGGCGAGCATCCTGATCGCGATCGTGGTGGGAGCCCTGATCGCCTTCGGCCCCCTCGTGCTCATGCTGCAAGCGGTTGATTAGGTAGCGTTATCCAACCGTGCGCCCTGCGATCAAGGTTGGTCTGTCAACGGCCTCGGTGTATCCACTCAAAACCGAAGCAGCTTTCGAGTACGCCGCGCGGCTCGGGTACGACGGTGTCGAGCTCATGGTGTGGGCCGAGGCGGTGAGTCAGGATGTCGGCGCCGTCGCGAAACTCTCCCGCAAGTACGACATGCCGGTGTTATCCGTGCATGCCCCGTGCCTACTGGTATCGCAGCGCGTCTGGGGTGCCAACCCGATTCCCAAGCTGGAACGCAGCGTTCGGGCCGCCGAAAAACTGGGTGCGCAAACCGTCGTCGTACATCCGCCATTTCGGTGGCAGCGCCGGTACGCCGAAGGCTTCGCCGAACAGGTTGCATCGCTGGAGGACTCGAGTGATGTCCACGTCGCGGTGGAGAACATGTTCCCGCTGCGGGCCGACCGTCTGTTCGGTGCCGGGCAGACATCGGTGGAGCGTATGAAGCGCCGTGGTGGCAGACCTGGAATCGGAGTATCCGCCTTTGCGCCGTCGTTCGATCCGACCGATGCCAATCACGCGCACTACACCCTTGACCTGTCGCACACCGCAACCGCCGGGACCGATGCGGTGGACATGATGCGCCGGATGGGATCTGGGCTCACGCATCTGCATCTCACCGATGGCACCGGCGCGTCGGTCGACGAACATCTGGTGCCCGGCAAGGGAACTCAGCCAGTTGCGCAGGTATGCCGGGAGCTGGCGGCCGGCGACTTCACCGGGCAGGTTGTGCTCGAGGTGCACACCTCGGCCGCACGCACCGAGGACCAGCGCGAGGCGATTCTGAGGGAGTCGCTGGAGTTCGCCAGAACCCATCTGGTGCGATAGGCGGCGTGGTTAACGCTCCCTTCGCGCAAGCAATGGCCCTCACCCCCGCGGGCGACGGCCTGTTTGACGCGCACCTGAATGACACCTGGACCATCGGACCCAAGCTGCACGGTGGCGTCATGCTCGCGTTGCTTGCCGGTGCGGCGCGCGAGACGCTCGGCGAGAGCGAGCCCATCGCCGTCAGCGCAAGCTATTTGTTCGCGCCGTCGCCCGGTGACATGCAGGTGCGCACGTCGGTGCGCAAGCGGGGACGGCAGATCTCGCTCGTCGATGCCGAACTCGTCCAGGACGGCCGCACCGCGGTGCATGCCGTGGTCACCCTGGGCACCCCCGAGCAGCACGTGGGCCCGCTGTTGACGGCCCTGCCGCCCGCGCTCACCCAGCTGCCCGCCGAACCTCCGCCGGGGGTGGCCCCGATCGCCGAGGGCCATCCGATGGGGGAGATCTTCCACCTGTTCGGCGGATTCGACGTCCGCCCCTCACTGCGGTCGATGAGCGACCTCAGCGAGCGGGGTAAGCCCGAGATCGTGCTGTGGGCACGGCCGCGCGATATGGCGCCCGACGGCCTGTTCGCGTTGGTGTGCGGCGACATCTCGGTACCGGTGACGTTCCCGCTGGGGCGTTTCGGCTGGGCGCCCACCGTGCAGCTGACCACGTATCTGCGCACACTGCCTTCGGACGGCTGGCTGCGAGTGTTGTGCAGCACCAACCAGATCGGCCAGCATTGGTTTGACTCTGAACACACGGTCATCGACTCCGAGGGCGCTCTGGTGGTGCAGTCTCGCCAGTTGGCCATGGTGCCGGTAAACTGATCGGGCTACTCGACTGGAGGGGTGCCGACCATGGGTGACAAGCAGAAGACGCCTGACTGGGCCGCCGAGGGCGGCGCATGGGTGCTGGAGAACGGGCACCGCGCCCTGTTGAAGCTGACCGGTGGCCGCTGGCCGCACAAGCTCGGTTTCATGCCCACCCTGGAGCTGCACACCATCGGGCGTAAGTCCGGTGAACGTCGCTCCTCGTTGTTGAGCTCGCCCATCTTCACGCCGGAGCGGATTGTCGTGATCGCCTCGCTCGGCGGGGCCTCGCACAATCCCGCGTGGTATCTGAATCTCGTCGCCAATCCGAACGTCGAGATCACCGTGCGCGGACAGACCAAGCCGTACATCGCACGCACCGCCTCGGCGCAGGAGAAGGCCGAGCTCTGGCCGGATATCACCCGAGGATTCGGCAACCCGTACGCGGGATATCAGCGCAGCACTACCCGGGATATCCCGGTGGTCATCTGTGAACCGGTTTAAGGAGCACTTCTGTGAGCACACAACCTGATTGGGCCATCCGGGCCGGCGCCTGGTTCCTGGAGAACGGACACCGGGCGGTGCTTGCGCTGACCGGCGGCCGGTACCCCAAGAAACTGCTGGGAATGCAGCCGGTGGAGCTGTACACCATCGGCAGTAAGACCGGGCAGCGCCGCGGCACGCTGCTGACCGCACCGATCTACGAACCCGGCAAGGTGGTGCTGGTGGCCTCCTACGGAGGAGGGTCCGAAAACCCGGCCTGGTACAAGAACCTGGTGGCCAATCCGGCCGTCGAGATCGCGGTCGACGATGTCGCGCGTCCGTTCACGGCGCACACCGCCTCGCCCGAAGAGAAGGCCGCGCTGTGGCCGACGATCGTCAAGGCCAACCCCGGCTATGCCGGGTATCAGAAGAACACCGACCGGGATATCCCGGTCATCATCTGCGTACCCGCCTAACCGCCGCGGGCCGGCCCGCGAAAACGATCATTGACGAGTTGGACACTTTTTCATATTGTGTCCAACATGAAGGTGGCCACGTCCGATAGTCCCCGCGAGGACATCCCCGAGCCCATCGTGGCCGCAGTCGCCATGACATTGGTGCGATCGGGAATGCAGCGGTTCAACCTGTCCGCGGCGGCCGAGCAGGCCGGGGTATCCCGAAGCACCCTGTACAACTGGTTCGGCGGCAAGCAGGCAGCCATCGACACCGCATTCGGTTATCTCGCAGATGCATTCATCGAATTCTTCGCCGCAGCGGTGGGGGCGGAGACCACGCTGGTCGATCAGGTCGCGGCCGCCGCCGCGGGAATCTGCGAGCACCGTCGGTGGACGGATCATCTCGCCCTGCACACCACCGATCTGCTGGATCTCATCCTGGACGAGCGCGGCGAGGACCTGATGGCGCGCTCGGTCGCGTTCTGGACGCCCCGCATCCGGGAAGCGCAGGAGCGTAAGGAGATTCCCGGGCGCGTCGTCCCGGAGGAGGCCGCGGAGTGGATCATCAGAACCCTGATGAGCATCGAAGTGCTGCCGCCCATCGTGATCGATCTGTCGGATCCGGCGGCGGTGCGCCGCTACTTCGCCGACTACATCACGCACGGACTGGGTGCCGCGCGTGATTGACACTTCCCGGCACTGCGTGGTGATCGGGGCCGGGGTGGCGGGGCTGGCCTCGGCGGTGTGGATGGCTGAGGCGGGGTTCCGGGTGACCCTGTTGGAACGTCGGGCCACCCTCGGTGGGCGCACCCATTCCATCGAGATACCTCAGGTCGACGACGTCGCCGACAATGGTGTACACGTCATGTCCGGCTCGATGGAAGAGCTGTTGCGTTACCTTGAAACCATCGGGGCGCGAGATCTTTTGGCCGCTGAGTCGGGAACCTATGCGCGGCGGCTGCTGCCCGGGGGAGAGGTGGACGATACCTCGCTGTTCCGCACCTTCGCGTGGCTGCCCGCGGCGAGTATCGGGGATCGGCTTCGGGTATGGCGGGCTTATCTGCGGATCGTGAGGGATTGTGTTCGCCCACCGGGTGACTTGGATGCCATCACCGCGCGAGAGTGGCTCGACCGCATCGGAATGCCGAAGGTCGCGCGCGACACCTGGATTGATTTCTTGATCATCGGTGCGCACAACGAGAAGCCGGATCTGATCTCCGCCAGCGCTTTCCGGAATCTGCTGGTCACCATGGCCCGTCGGGGACGCGGGGCGGCCCGCAATGGAACATTGCTGTACTCCACGGTCGACTTCACCTCGCTGTTCGTCACCGGTGCCGAGAAGGTGCTCGCCAATCACGGTTGCGAGGTGCGGGGGCGCGCCGGAGTCAAATCAATCGTTTTGCACGGCAACGCTGTTTCTGGTGTATCGCTGACCGATGGCGAGTTCATACCCGCCGACGCGGTGATTTGCGCGGTCCCGCCGTGGGCCGTGGAGGGATTACTTGACGCCGTCCCCGGCCACCAGCAGCTGTACAGTGCGGCGGCCAAGCTCGTTCCCGCTCCGCTGGTGAGCGTCTACCTGTATCTCAACAAGTCGCTCGGGCTGACGACGATCCTTGATGCTCTTGTGGGTGGTGAGGGCGTGGTCGAGCAGGTCTTCGATCGGCAGAAGATGGTGGGATACGACGGTAGTGAACGTGGGCTGTACTCGTACGAGATCACGGTCAGCGCCGCGTATGCATTGAACTCGCTGTCGTCGAGTAGCGAGATCATCGAAACGTGTATGCGCTTCCTGCGCAACTACTATCCGGCCGCGCGTGATGCCGAACTGGTGCACGCCAAGGTGGTGCGGATGCCGCGTGCCACCTACAGCGAGCGTCCCGGAACTGCGGGCGCCCGTCCGCCGCAGCGCACGAGCGTGCGTGGGCTGGCGCTGGCGGGTGACTGGACCGCGACCGACTTTCCCTCGACCATCGGTGGGGCAGCGCAGAGTGCGGAATTGGCTACCCGCGTGATTCTTGACCAGACGCCGGTGGCCTAGCTCTTGATTGTGAGCTGCCTCACATTCAAGATGGTCACTAGGTCAACGTCGACGCTAGGAGGCCCTCATGACGCGGACACACTACGGATCGCTACGCAAGGGAGGCCTCAACTGGGATTCCTTGCCGCTCAAGCTGTTCGTCGGCGGCAATGCGAAGTTCTGGGATCCGGCCGATATTGACTTCTCGCGCGACCGGGCGGACTGGGACGCGCTCACCGATCGGGAACGTGACTACGCGACACGGCTGTGCGCGCAGTTCATCGCAGGTGAGGAATCGGTGACCCAGGACATCCAGCCGTTCATGACGGCGATGCGTGCCGAGGGACGACTCGGTGACGAGATGTACTTGACGCAGTTCGCTTTTGAAGAGGCAAAGCACACGCAGGTGTTCAGGCTCTGGCTTGACGCAGTCGGGGTCAGTGACGACCTGCACGGGTACCTCGACGACCTTCCGGCCTACCGCGAGATCTTCTTCGATGAGCTCCCCGATGCCCTGGGGGCGCTGGCCGCCGACCCGTCGGCGGCGGCCCAGGTACGCGCCTCGGTGACCTATAACCACGTGGTCGAGGGCATGCTGGCACTCACCGGATACTTTGCATGGCACAAGATTTGTGTTGACCGAGGCATCCTGCCCGGTATGCAGGAGCTGATCCGCCGGATCGGTGACGACGAGCGTCGGCACATGGCCTGGGGCACCTTCACCTGCCGGCGCCACGTGGCCGCCGACGACGCCAACTGGTCGGTCTTCGAGGCCCGGATGAACGAACTCATCCCGATCGCGTTGCGTCTCACCGAGGAAGGCTTCGGCCTCTACGGCGCCGACACTCCGTTCGGGCTCGTGCTGGACGAGTTCATGCAGTATTCGGCCGACAAGGGAATGCGCCGGTTCGGGACCATCAGCAGCGCCCGCGGCCGTCCGCTCGGCGAGATCGACCTCGACTACTCGCCGCTGCAACTGGAAGACACGTTCGCCGCCGAGGACCGGGAGGCGCTTGCGGCCACGGCCTAGCGTGCACTCCGCACTGTCGCCGCCCACAGGCGGGGGAAAGCCACATTGTGCAGCGGATTGGGAAGTATCAAATGGTTGTGTGCCAGCCCAACGGCTATGTGGCGGTTCGGGTCTGCCCATCCGGTTGAACCGCCGGCGCCCATATGTCCGAATCCTCCCGCCAATCCCGGCGCGGGAATGCAGTGGTAGCCGAGCTCCCAGATATCGCGGGTGACCGCGACATTGGGTCTGATCCCGCGTCCGCCGGCCAGTTCGGCGGTCTTCTCCGCCGACAGCAGCTGCCGCCCGTCCACGCTTCCCCGGTTGCTCAGCGCGCCGTAGAGCTTGGCCAGGGCCGGGGCGGTACAGATGGCGTTGCCCGCGCCCATCTGGGTGTCGTACAGCGGAGCGGTTGCGTGCCCGTCGTCGGCCACGATCCGTTCGGCCCCGGGCACGTGGATCGCTCCAGTGGCCCCCCGCGCGCCCGGCAGGGCGTCCACCACGCGCGCCCCGATAGGATAGGCCACGAGAAAGAAATGGCGTCTTCACGGCCTTGTCGAGCTGCGCGTAGATCCCTGCGGGGGTCGTCGGTGAATCGGCGGGCGGGCGTCCCAGATGGATGCCGTCTACTTCGAGGACCTCCGCGAGTTCGGTGCGATAGAGCGTGCGCATGTCCTTACCGGTGATCGCACGCCCGAGGCCGGCAAGGAGCCAGCCATAACTCATCGCGTGATACGCGGCTTTCCCGTAATAGCGCCCGACAGGCGCGGCGGCGAGTCGCCGCTCCATCAGTTCGTGGTCGAGAAGTTCCTCCGGGGTGGAGGCGATCGGGGCCAACGCCGCCAGCCCCGACTTGTGGGCCAGGACATCACGCACCGTGACCGCCTCTTTGCCGTTGGCGGCGAATTCCGGCCAGTAGCGGGCGACCGGGGCGTCGTAGGCCAGCAGCCCTCGGTCGGCCAGACGATGGATAACGGTGGCGGTCACCCCTTTGGAGGCCGAGTACACGATCGGCGCGGTATCGCGGGTCCACGGCACACCGGGACGCGCCTCACCGGCCCAGATGTCGAGCACGGGTTCGCCGTCGACATAGGCGCAGAGCGCGCCACCCCCGGTACGGCCGACATACATCGACGCGAACTTGCGGACCACCCGGGAGAACTCGGGTTGTGCCCAGCCCTGCACGCCGTCCGGTAGCCCGGTGCCCCAGGATTCCGGTGCGAAAACTGGGGCGGTCTGCGCGCGACGCTGCGGTTGTGACATATGTAACTTGTAGTCCGGTTATCCCACCGTGCGCCACCATCTGCGCGCAGGTCTGCGAATAGTCACAAATCGGCGCGAATGTGCATATCGCCGCCTACATACCGCCCCGGCACCTTGCTCTGGAGCTCAGAAAGCCGTTTCCGGGTGCGCTAATGGGTCTGCCATGCTGGTCGCCATGTCCAGAATCGCAATCATCGGTGGCGGCAATATCGGCGAAGCACTTATCTCCGGGCTGCTGAGGGCCGGACGGCAGGCCAAGGACATCGTCGTGTCCGAGAAGGTCCCCGCCCGCGCAAAGGCTCTGGCAGAGGCGTATTCCATCCGCGTCAGCGAGGTGGCCGACGCCGTCGAAGGCGCCGATTTCATCGTGGTGGCGGTCAAACCGTCCGATGTCGAGAGCGCGACCAGCGAGATCGCCGCGGCGCTGGCGAAACTGGACGCAGAAGGCAGTGACCGGGAGACCGAGCAGGTCCTGGTCTCGGTGGCCGCGGGAGTGTCCGCGAGCTTCTTCGAATCCAAGCTGGCCGCCGGGGCTCCGGTGGTGCGGGTGATGCCCAATGCCCCGATGCTTGTCGGCGCCGGGGTCAGCGCTGTCGCCAAGGGCCGATTTGCGACCGACGAGCAGCTCAGTGCCGTTGCCGAGCTGCTGGAGTCGGTGGGCAGCGTCATCAAGGTGGCCGAATCGCAGATGGACACCGTTACCGCGCTGTCCGGATCGGGCCCGGCCTACTTCTTCCTGCTCGTCGAGGCGCTGGTCGATGCGGGGGTTGCCTCGGGTCTCACGCGGCCCGTCGCCACCGATCTGGTCATCCAAACCATGGCCGGATCCGCCGCGATGCTGCTGGAACGGGCCGAGACGGACGAAAATCGGGCCCCCGGACTGCAGACCCGTACGGAGGTCGATACGACCGCTGCCGAGCTTCGTGCAACGATTACCTCGCCGGGTGGTACTACCGCCGCTGCGCTGCGCGAACTGGAACGTGGAGGTTTGCGGGCAAGCGTCTATGCCGCCGTTGAAGCCGCAAAAACACGCTCCGAGCAGCTCGGAATCACATCAGAGTAATTTAACCAAATCTTGATCAATTAGCCCACACGGGTATCAGTAACCCCACTGGTCCCGCTATTCTCCTTCTAGCACGTGCGTGTCCGTACCGCCGATGGGGAAGATTGGCGGCACGACACGTGCCTAGGGAAATGGGTATGCGATGACGTCAATCAACGGGCCATCCGCACGCGACGGGGCCGGCGCCAAGCCGGGCCGGGACGCGGCGGCTGCTGGCCAATCCGGCAAGGCTCAGTTCCTTACGGTCGCCGAGGTCGCCGCGCTGATGCGCGTGAGCAAGATGACCGTCTACCGGCTGGTGCACAACGGCGAGCTGCCCGCGGTACGGGTCGGCCGGTCGTTCCGTGTACACGCCAAGGCGGTCAACGATCTGCTGCAGGCCTCCTACTTCGACGCCGGATAAGGCCCCGGAAGCGGGAGAAGCCCCCTGGCGGGCCGCCGGTTCTGCCGGTTTCCTGACCTGAGGCCGCAGCAGGTAGAGTCATGCGGCACCCTGGCGTAAGCCTTTTTGGGGTTAGGGCGCCTTGTGTACGGCTGGGAAAAAGCCGCTGTGCACGCGTCCACGGTAAAGACGATTTCAAAGTAGTTAGCAGGAGTTCATGGGTTCAGTTATCAAGAAGCGGCGTAAGCGTATGTCCAAGAAGAAGCACCGCAAGCTGCTTCGCCGCACTCGGGTTCAGCGCAGAAAACTCGGTAAGTAAACCTTGCGTTAGTGGGTATCCGCTCAGGATGCCCATTGGTGCCGTGATGGATAGGCTTCGTCCGTGAGCACCGGTGAGACCAATCTGCACTACCCGCGGGTGGTGCTGGTCACCGGAGCCAGCCGATTCCTCGGGGGTTATCTGGCTGCGCGTCTGGTGCAGAACCCGATGATCAACCGTGTCATCGCGGTAGACGCTGTCGCCCCAAGCAAGGATCTGCTGCGCAGGATGGGTCGGGCCGAGTTCGTGCGGGCCGATATCCGCAACCCGTTCATCGCGAAGGTCATCCGCAACGGCGAGGTCGACACGGTGGTGCACACCGCGTCGGCTTCGTTCTCTCCGCGTTCGGGTGGGCGCGCCGCGCTCAAGGAATTGAACGTGATGGGTGCGATGCAGCTGTTCGCAGCATGCCAGAAGGCGCCCACCGTGCAGCGCGTTGTCGTCAAATCCACCGCACAGGTTTATGGAGCCGGCCCCCGGGATCCGGTGATGTTCACCGAGGAGATGGGCGCGCGCCGTCCACCGTCCGACGGGTTCGCGCGGGACAGCATCGATATCGAGAGCTATGCCCGCGGTCTGGCCCGACGGCGCCCCGATGTGGCGGTGACGATCCTGCGGTTGGCCAACCTGATCGGCCCCGGTATGGACACCGCGTTGGCGCGCTATCTGGCGGGTCCGCTCGTGCCCACCGTGTTCGGGCGTGACGCCCGCCTGCAGCTGCTGCATGAGCAGGATGCGCTCGGCGCGCTTGAGCGCGCCACCATGGCGGGTAAGGCGGGCACCTTTAACATCGCGGCCGACGGCATGATGATGATGTCGCAGGCGGTTCGCCGTTCCGGACAACTCGGCATTCCGGTGCCGTCGTTTGCGGTGGCGGGTATCGCGTCGTTCACCAAGGGCACCCGGTACACCGAACTGAGTTCCGAACAGCGTGACTGGTTGGCCTACGGGCGCGCGATCGACAACACTCGTATGAAGGTCGAACTCGGGTATCAGCCCAAGTGGACGACCGTTGGGGCCTTTGGTGACTACGTCCGGGGACGCGGGATCACTCCAGTAATCGAGCCGGAGTGGGTACGCTCATTGGGAGATCGCGCGGTGGCTCTCGCGCAGAAGATCAGTTCGTAGGCATAGGGCGGAGGTGAGAAGCATGGCAGGCGACACGAAGGCGAAAGTCATTCAACTGCAGGTTAATTCGGAACGCCATGCTGCACGTGCTCGCCGGGCCGAGGCGCGGGCCGATGCCGGCCGGCGGCATCCGTCATCGTTGGCCAACGATGCGCCGACTGGAGATTCCGCGGATACCGCCGCAGTCATCCACGACCTCAACGAGATTCGTGCGGCACAGGGCAACGCCCCTCTGGGAGATGAAGAGTCGCTGACTGCCCTCGCGGCCAACATTGCCGCCGTCGCTGAGTTCATTCGCCGCCGAGTCGGCGGCGACTACAGCGTCGACGATTTCGGATTCGACGAGCATCTCAACGAGTCGCTGCTACTTCCTTTGCTCAGGCCACTGTTCAACCGATGGTTCAGGGTGGACGTGACCGGGGTCGAGAACATTCCCGCGACGGGTGGGGCCCTGGTTGTGGCTAACCATGCGGGTGTGCTGCCGCTTGACGGGCTGATGCTCTCGGTGGCCGTGCACGACCGGTGCCCCGGCAACCGCACACTGCGCAACCTGGCCGCCGACATGGTGTTCGATGCACCGTTCCTGGGACAGTTGGCGCGAAAGGCGGGTCATACGCTGGCGTGCACCGCCGACGCGCACCGGCTACTGTCCGCGGGCGAGCTGACCGCCGTATTCCCCGAGGGATACAAGGGACTGGGTAAGCCGTTCAAGGATCGCTACAAGCTGCAGAGATTCGGTCGCGGAGGATTCGTCGCGGCAGCCATTCGTACCGGAGCGCCGATCATCCCGTGCTCGATCGTCGGGTCCGAGGAGATCTACCCGATGATCGCCGACCTGAAGGTGATCGCCCGGCTGTTCGGACTGCCCTATTTCCCGGTGACCCCGCTGTTCCCCGCGGCCGGTCCCGTCGGGCTGGTGCCGCTGCCGTCCAAGTGGCATATCGAGTTCGGCACACCCATCCCGACGGACGGGTTCGACGAGGCTGCGGCAGATGACCCGATGGTGACATTCGAGGTCACCGACCAGGTCCGTGAGACCATCCAGCAGACGCTGTACCGGCTGCTCGCGGGTCGTCGCAACATGTTCTTCGGCTAGGTCTTCCCTCGACGCAGATACGGCCGTGCGCTGGTGGTTTCGTATCGCGCATCCTCGCCGTAGGGCGCGGTGTCGGCGGCGTAAGTTCGATGCGTGATCACAAACCGGGTGACCGAGATGCTGGGTGTCGAGCGTCCCATCGTGCAGGCTCCGATGGGCTGGATCGCGCGATCCCAGCTGGCCAGTGCGGTCTGCGAGGCCGGCGGACTCGGCATCATCGAAACAAGCTCCGGCGAGCTCGATGCCATCAAGGGCGAGATTCGCGTCATGCGTGAGCTCACCGACAAGCCATTCGGGGTGAACATCGCGCAGGCCTTCGTGCGAGACCCGTCCATCGCGCAGTTCGTGGTCGATCAGGGCGTGACGTTCGTGACCACCAGCGCGGGTGACCCCAACAAGTACACCCGAATCCTCAAGGACAACGGGCTCACCGTTTTTCATGTCGTCCCGACGCTTGCGGCCGCTCTCAAGGCCGTCGACGCGGGAGTCGACGGCCTGGTGGTCGAGGGCGTCGAGGGCGGCGGTTTCAAGGATCCGAAAGGTGCGTCGACCATGGTGCTGCTGCCACTCGTGCGCTCGCATGTGGACGTTCCGATCATCGCCGCCGGAGGCATCTGTGACGGAGCCTCGATGGCTGCGGCTTTCGCGCTCGGTGCCGAGGGTGTGCAGATGGGTACCCGGATGATGTCGGCCGCCGAGTCACCCATCCACGGCAACTGGAAGGCGGCGGTGGTCGCTGCGCGCGAGACCGACACCGTGCTACTGAACAGGCTGACCAAGCCGGGTCTGCGCGCCCTGCGCAGCGAGCGCACCGAAGAGATGGAACGGCGGGATCTGGTGTCGCTCATGGAGACCGGGAATCCGTTGGACCTCTACTTCGGGGGCGACATGGACACCTTCGTGCCACTCGGCGGGCAGGTGGCCGGGCGCATCGGTGCGGTCGAGTCTGTGCGGGACATCCTCGACACCACCATGGAGGAGTTCACCGCGGTGATCGGCAAGCTCGCAGCCCAATACGGCTGACGAGGATTTCGTTGCCGATCAGGGGCGCCGGCCTCGTCGTTGCCGCCTGGGGGGCATGAGTGTCGGCGGAGATCCATCCGCTAACTAGCTCGCCTGTGCGGTGCCCTCGCTGCTCACATGCTGCCATCCCTGCACGTCGTGGTGGGGAGTCTGCTGGTCAACCCCCAGATCAGCAAAGCTGAACCAGCCCGAAGCCCGGTGTTGACAGTCGTTCCTCGCAAACAGCCAGCCCTCGTCTGTAACGAATATGCCAGCGTGCCGATAGGCCCTATTGATGTTAGCCTTTAGTCAATCGCGGGGGCGTTCAGCTGTAGTACCGCTACCCCGAATTGAGGATTAGTATTGTGACTCAACCTTGGCTGGAGGGTGAGGCCGGCATTGCCCACTTCTCCCGAGGTAGCGATTTTCCTGCAGCGCCGATGCTTTTCGGTGGCGTTATCGCGACCTTCATTGTGGTTGCCACGCTGTTAGGGCTCGATGACAGTAGGAACATCAGCGTCCCTCGGTCGATGCCGCTCAGTGAAGTTGCTTCGGTCACATCCGAAGCGGCCGACCTCGGACATGAGGGACGATCCGGCCAGTTAGCCATTGCGGTGACCGATGTGACGGCGTATCTGGTCGCGGGCGATCCTGGGCTGCCCCGGACTGCGCAAGGGGGCCACGTTCTGGTCGGTGTGCGTGTGATCAACGACGGTGCCGACCGCCAGCGGTTCGAGCCGGCAATTCAGCAACTTATCGCCGGTGATCAAACCGTGGACGCAGACCAGAGTGCCTCACAGCCCGTGCTCGGTGCGGACATCGATCCCGGCGACAGCATCGTGGCGTCCATCGCGTTCGACGTTCCCGAGGGCGTCGAGCCGTCGGCGATCATCCTGCGCGACTCGCCGGCGGCGCCGGGCACTCAGCTGAGTCTGGCCGATATGGCCAACAGTGGCTTAGCGCAGTGAGCGTGGATCTGAAGCCGGAAGCGGTGTGGGTGGTACTGCCCGACGAGCTCAAATCGGCGCTGCGTCGACGGGCAGCCGAGACATTGACTGACGACGTGCTGCTGAAGTGTCATCGCGCAGCCGAAGATAACGAACTTCCGATCTTCTGGCGGCCCGACCCAGCCGCCGATTTCCGGCAGCACCGACTGCACCCGGCTCTTGTCGAGTACATCGCCGGCCTCGAAAAAGGCCGTTAGCCGCTTACCGTCAGGGGTTGCAGCCGCTCGCGCTGACCCAGCGGCCGTTGTAGCCCACGCACGCGTGAACGTTCGGCGCGGGGGGAGGGGGTGGAGGATCGTCCGGCAACGGCGCATAGTCCTCGGGCGGGGGTGCGTATCGCTGCACGGTGTCGGCGACGTTCATGCAGCCGCTCACCGAGATTCGGCGGCCGCCGCCCACGCAGACGTCGGCATTGGCCGTCGGCGGCGCAATGGGTAGCAGCCCCGCGAAGACCACCGCGGCGGTTATCGCGACCGTGCCGCGCCTCATGGCTGCCGCTCCTGCGGCAGCTGGCAGCGCTCGCGGAAGTCGACCACGGGCTGGCGGATGGAGCGCAGATCGTTCTCGGCCTCCTGGTTGGTGCTGAAGTAGGCCTTCACCGCGCTCTGCATCTCGCTGTGCGGCTTGCCCGCAAGGCTTGTGAAGAAGTCGTTGACCTCCGGGTGGGTGAACAGATAACTCGATGTGGAGGCGGCGACGCCCGCCGAGACCCCGGCGAGGTCGGCCGCCGTACAGTTCGGCGGCCGCTCGGGCTCGGCGTTCGCGGCCACCGCGGTGAAGAGTGCTGCGGCGCCCAATGCTGTAAACAGGCTTGTGACAACGAGTTTCATGGATATCTCCTTACGGGATTTGTTGCACGGCGGGTGGTTTCCAGGTGCCGTCAATGATCGACGGCGGAGTCTCCTTCGGCCAGTACAGGCGGAGCATGAGGTTGAACTTACCCTCGGGTGCGGGGAGCCAGTTTGACTCCTTTCCTGGTCCGGGATTGTTGTGTTGCAGATACAAATCCACCGATCCGTCGGGGTTGGTCGCGAAGTTGTTGCGCTGGCTCAGTGTGTACCGGTCCAGTGGGTTGTCGACGAAGAACATTGCCGCGTCGTACATCGTCAGTGACCAGAACCCCTCGGCAGGTGGTAGCTGATCCTTGTCGAAGTGCAGCACGTACTCACGTGACCCGTCATACGGTTTCCCGGCGTTGTCGACGTCCGAGGTGGGGTAGACGGCATCCTCGGGTCGGTTTGCGCCCAGCCCGATTGCGGTGACCGTTGCGCGCTGTAGGTACTCGGTGCCGTATACGCCCGTCTTGGTGGTGAACACCCACCCGTTGATGTTCTCGCCGGCGTCCTTGAAGTGCGCCATGATCTTGCCGAATGCTTCCTTGGGCACCGATTGCAGGGCGCTGACGGTGTCGGCGCCGAAGGGTTTTCCGGCCTCGATGCCGATCTTCGCCATCTTCTCCACAATCGGCTTGTCGGCCTCGGTGGGTGGATTGTCTTTCATCAGGGTGGCCAGCAGGTCGAAGTACGCCTTGGTGCTCAGATTGTTGACCTGGTCACGGACAGGGGTTTTCATGTCGATGCTCGGGTCTACGGTGCCGGCGGGCGGGGTGTACTGCTTGCCGTACGAACTCAACGGCACCAGCGAGATGTCGTCCTGCATCTTGTGGACGGCGGCGTGATCCTCCGGGGTTCCGGTGCAGTAGATGCGACCCAGTAGCCACACGATCGACGTCGGCGACTTGTATTCCTTGACCCCTTGGGGCAGTTCGCCTTTCCAGCCAGGGCCGGTGATGGCATAAGTCTGGGGGCCGGTGCCCGTCGTGCGTTTGCCGGGTACCTCGAAGACGTTGGTATACCCGTCGAGCATGGGTAGCAGGTAATAGCGGTCATGGGCATCGGGCAGGCTCACGACCCACGGTTCCTTGCCGACGTCGAGGAATGCGTTCGTGTACAGGGTGTCGGCATTCGGCGCGGTGACATCGCGGAAGGCCGCGTTGGGATACTCGCGCATCCGCATGAGCTGTCCCATTGGGGCACGCGGAGATTCGACCTTCTCCACGTTGGTCATTACGCGGCGGGTCATCTCCATGGTGATGAGGGCGTAGCCATAGATGTACGCGTCCATGGCGATAGCCTTGGCTTCATCGGTGGAAAGCTTCTGGGAATCAGACTCTTTCGAGCAGCTGGTAAGTCCCGCCGCCAATGCGACAGTGCTCATCACGACCAATAATTTTGTCCACCGCGTACACCAAACCTTCACGGGCTCACCCTCTCCTGTTATGACGAACTTGTTCGCCGAACGTTGATCGTGCAGCACATCGCGCCTGCTTGTCTTGACATTGGAAGACAAATATTTGACAGTTTGAGACATGTCGGTGATCCGGGGTTCGGCGCTCACCAACTATCACCAGCTGGTGGCCGAACTCGGCGGAGACGGCAGCGAACTGCTTGCCAGAGCGCGGGTTTCGTCGCCGGACGCCGGTTCATACGAGCGGTTCATCTCTCTGCGCAACGGTGCTCGCGCACTGGAGGAGACCGCGATGGCCCTGAACGCACCGGACTTCGGGCGCCGACTGGCCCGTCGGCAGGGCATCGAAATCCTGGGGCCGGTGGGTTTGGCGGCGCGCACGGCGGCCACGGTCTCCGACGCGTTCGCGATTCTCGAAAAGTTCATGGGCGCATACTGTCCGGCGATAGGCACTCGGGTCACGGAGCATCGGGATCCGGAGCTTTGCAGGTTCGAGTTCGAGTATCTACTGACCCCCGCCCCTCCGCAGGCGCAGGCAGTCGAACTGTCGTTGGGTGTCACACTGCGGGTGCTGCACCACTTCCTGGGCGGGAGCTACCGGCCTGTGTCCGTTCATCTACCGCACCAGGCACTCACCGCGGCCGCGGGGTATCAGCGCTATTTCGGCTGTCCGCCGTTCTTCTGCGAGCCTGTCGGCGGTTTCACCCTGCGCGCCACCGACATGCAGAAATCGCTGCCCAAGGACCATCTTGCGCACCAGACCGCCGTCGACTACTTGACGGGCACTCAGGCCAACCGCAAACCGGATTCCAGCCGGCTGGCCCGTCTCCTTATTCGGCAGCTACTGCCGACCGGAGCGATTGGTTTGGGGGACATCGCCTTACACCTCGGGGTGCATCCGAAGGCGCTGCAGCGGCGACTCGGAGCCGAGGGCACGACCTTCGCCGAGCTCGTCGACCAAACCCGTCGGGAGGCTGCCGAGCGACTGCTGTCCGATACCGATCTGAGTCTGGATCATCTGAGCAGGCAGCTCGGCTACGCCGAGCAGAGCGTCTTCACCCGAAGCTGCAAGCGCTGGTTCGGGACAACCCCCAGCACCTATCGGCAGGACCGTCGAGGCCGCTAAGCCTTGCGATGCGAGGCGATGTTCGCGGCCATGGAAGCCGCGTCGGTTTCGTGGCCTTCGGCCTCGCCGATCATGGTCACGATGCTCGTCGCGACGGGTTCGCCGTCGGCATCGGTCACCTCGGCCCGCACTTCGGCCGTCACCATGCCGTGCGACTCCAGCACACTGTCCAGGTAGCTGTCGAAGTACAGCCGGTCGCCCGCCTTGATGGGGCGGTGGAACTTGAGCTTCTGGTCGCGGTGCAACACGCGTGCCACGTTGATGGGCAGATCCATCTCGGTGAAGATCTTGTGTTGCACGCGCCGGCCCGCGACCGCCAGGAAGGTGATGGGGGCCACGACGCCCGAGTTCACCTCGCACTCGTCCTTGATGGCCGCGGCGAATTCACGCATCTTCTCGCGGCCGACCTCGAAGTAATCGGGGTAGCGGTAGTGCGTTCCGACGATGTCTTGGCGGATGGCCATGCATTAACCCATTTCGCTGCAGGTCAGGTACGAATCTAGACAGTTCAAGCGGCGCTGAGCCTATCAGCAGCGGTAATGCCGATCGTTACTTCTCACGACGGGCCAGTGCGGCCGCGAGGGCTCCACCCGCGGCCCCGAGCAGCACCGCCGAGGGCACGCCGATTCGGGCCGCCTTGCGCGCGGTACGGAAGTCGCGGACCTCCCACCCCCGGCGTCGTGCCACGTCCCGCAGCTCGGCATCGGGATTGATGGCCACCGCGGTTCCCACCAGGGAGAGCATCGGCACATCGTTGATGCTGTCGCTGTAGGCGGTGCAGCGCTTGAGATTCAACCCATTGCGGATGGCCAGGTTGCGCACGGCCCGTGCCTTGCCCGGCCCGTGCAGGATGTCGCCCACCAGCCGGCCGGTGAACACCCCGTCCACCGATTCCGCGACGGTGCCCAGCGCCCCGGTAAGCCCCAGCCGCCGGGCGATGGTCTCGGCCAGCTCCTTGGGAGTGGCCGTGACGAGCCACACCTGTTGGCCGGCGTCGAGGTGCATCTGGGTCAGCGCCCTGGTGCCGGGCCAGATCTTGTCGGCGAGCGTCTCGTCGTAGATCTCCTCGCTGAGTGTGACGAGTTCATCGACACTGCGGCCCTCGATGAAAGAGAGCGCTTTTTGCCGACCCGCCGCGACATCGTCGGAGTTCTCCCGGCCGGTCAGCCGGAACTTCGCCTGCGCCCAGACGAACTGCAGCATGTCCGAGTACTGGAAATAGTCGCGCTGCGCCAGACCGCGGCCGAAGTGCACCAGCGAGGAGCCATGCACCAGGGTGTTGTCGACGTCGAAGAACGCGGCGGCGGTCAGATCGGCGGGCGGCGGAACCGTGGGCTGCTCGGTGGCCGCCGCGGCGTCTGCCTCGGCGAAGGAGGCGGCGCGTGCGACGTCTTCGGCGAACGCCTCGGCCAGCAGCTGTTCCTCCGCGGGGCCTTCGGTAGGGGGGTCGCCGTTGATCTGGGGGCTGGTCATGACCGGCTTAACCGCCCTTCCTGTCCGCCGTTTCCGAATGCCGTTTAACCCTACTGAGGGTGGCGGGAACTCGGGGGACCCGGTGGCAGAATTGACATATGACGTCACTAACGCTGCTGACACGTGTGGGGTGCTCTGCCTGCGAACGTGCGCAGCGTGAATTGGTGGCCCTGGCCGACGAGTTCGGGGTCCCACTCACGGTCACCGATGTGGATGAGGCCGCGATCACAGATTCGTCTTTGCGGGCGGAGTTCGGCGACCGGCTTCCGGTGGTGCTGCTGGACGGTCAGGAGCACAGCTATTGGGAAGTAGACGAGCCTCGGCTCCGGGCGGACCTGAAACGTGACCGATAACAGGCTGTTTGGATTTTGCCCAGTGGCCATTTTCGGGCTACCGTGCATGAAGTTCGAGCCTCACCAAAAGCAAGGGAGCTGGACAGTGAGATGTCAGCGGAGTGACCTGCGGTGAGTGTCCTGCTGTTCGGAGCCTCGCACCGTAGCGCGCCTGTGCCGGTGCTGGAGAAGCTGGCGATTGGCGAGGCCGATCAGCCCAAGATCATCGAACACATTCTGCAATCACCCCTGGTCACAGAGGTCATGGTGCTCTCGACCTGCAACCGGGTCGAGGTATATGCCGTGGTTGAGGCCTTCCACGGCGGCCTGACCGTCATCGGTGAGGCGATCGCCCGCCACGCCGGCATGGGCATGAACGAGCTCACCAAATACGCCTACGTCCGGTACAGCGAGGCCGCCGTCGAGCACCTGTTCGCGGTGGCCAGCGGCCTGGATTCCATGGTGATCGGCGAGCAGCAGGTGCTGGGTCAGGTACGCAATGCGTATGCCACCGCCGAAACGCATCAGGCGGTGGGCCGGGTGCTGCACGAGCTGTCTCAAAGCGCGTTGCGTGTGGGTAAGCGAGTGCATTCGGAGACCGGTATCGACGCAGCCGGTGCCTCAGTGGTGTCGGTGGCACTGAATCTGGCGGACGGCAAGCTCGATGGTCTGCCCGGACGCACGGCCGCCGTGGTGGGTGCAGGCTCGATGGGCTCACTGGCGACCGCGCAGCTGATTCGCGCCGGGATCGACAATCTCTGGGTGGTGAACCGCAGTGCCGAGCGTGCGCAACGGCTCGCCGCGACCGCGCGCGAGGCGGGCGTGAACGCGCAGGCGATCACCCTGGACCATATCGACCAGGCGTTGGCACAGGCCGATGTGGTGGTTTCCTGCACCGGGGCGGTCCGGCCGGTGATCTCACTGGCCGATGTCCACCGCGCCCTGGGTGGTGGTCGTCAACTCGTATTCTGCGATCTGGGCATGCCGCGCGACGTCGATCCGACGGTGGCCGGGCTGCCCGGCGTCGTCGTGGTGGACATGGAACGTATCCAGCGTGAGCCCACCGCGCGTGCGGCGGCCGATGATGCGGGCGCTGCCCGTCAGATCGTCAACGACGAGGTGGCCCGATATCTGACCGGCGAGCGGATGGCCGAGGTCACCCCGACGGTCACCGCGTTGCGTCAGCGGGCCGCTGAAGTGGTGGAGGCCGAGCTGCTGCGGCTGGATGGCCGGCTGCCGAGCCTGGCGGGGGCCGAGCGCGACGAGGTCGCCAAGACAGTTCGCCGAGTCGTCGACAAGCTGTTGCACGCCCCCACGGTGCGGGTGAAGCAGCTGGCGTCGGCGCCCGGTGGTGACAGTTATGCCGAGGCGTTGCGCGAGCTCTTCGAGCTCGATCCGCATACCGTCGAGGCGGTGGCCACGGCCGGCGAATTGCCGCTCGCCACAAAGGAATTACACGAAGAGAGCCGATGATCCGAATTGGCACCCGCGGCAGTCTGTTAGCGACGACTCAAGCCGGGGTTATCCGGGATGCGCTGCGCGCCAAAGGACACGAGGCAGAGCTGGTAATCGTGACGACGGCCGGGGACCAGTCGTCGGCACCCGTCGAGCAAATCGGTGTGGGGGTCTTCACGGCCGCTCTGCGTGAGGCCATCGCCGATAACGTCGTCGACGTTGCCGTGCATTCCTACAAAGATTTGCCAACTGCGGCCGACCCGCGCTTCGTCATCGCCGCCATTCCGCCTCGTGAGGACTATCGGGACGCCCTCGTGGCCCGGGACGGACTGGTGCTGGGGGAGTTGCCGACGGGCTCGGTGATCGGTACCTCGTCCCCGCGGCGGGCCGCGCAGCTTAGAGCACTGGGTCTCGGTTTGGAAATTCGCCCCCTAAGAGGCAACCTGGATACCAGGTTGAGCAGGGTCTCCAATGGTGATCTTGATGCTGTGGTAGTCGCCCGGGCGGGTTTGGCCCGTATCGGACGTCTGGACCGCATCACCGAGACACTGGAACCGGTGCAGGTGTTGCCCGCGCCGGCTCAGGGAGCGCTGGCGGTGGAGTGCCGCAGTGAAGTCACCGATCTGGTGGCTGTACTGGCGGAACTCGATCACGCCGACACGCGCGCCGCGGTGACTGCCGAAAGGGCTCTGCTTGCCGAGCTGGAGGCGGGCTGTACCGCACCGGTTGGCGCGATCGCCGAGGTGGTCGAGTCGATTGATGAGGATGGCCGCGTCTTCGACGAACTGTCGTTGCGCGGATGTGCGGCGGCGCTGGACGGATCTGACGTGATTCGGGCCTCCGGGATTGGCACCCCCGATCGGGCCGCAGAGCTTGGGCTTGCGGTCGCGAGGGAGCTGCTCGATCTCGGTGCGCGAGCATTGATGACAGCTGAATAGGCGGCGCAAACCGCCGATATGGGAGGCAGTAGTGACCCGAGGGCGCAAGAAGCCAGGGCGCATCCTGTTCGTTGGTTCCGGGCCGGGAGATCCCGGTCTGTTGACCGTCCGGGCGCGCGCGGTACTCACCGGCGCCACGGTCGCGTTCACCGACCCCGATGTGCCGCACGCGGTACTAGATCTCGTCGGGTCCGCGGTCGAGCTTCCTGAACCCGCGCCCGCTAAACCCGCGATCGGCAACGATGACGCGCCCACGTCGAGTGACGTCGAGGCCGCTGTCGAGCCGCCGCTGACCATCGACATCCGCCCGGCGCTGGGCGATCCCGCCGATGTCGCCAAGACCCTGGTGGCTGAGGCCAAGAACGGTGTGGACGTCGTGCGGCTGGTCGCGGGCGATCCGCTCTCGATCGATTCGGTGCTGGCCGAGGTCATCGCGGTCACCCGTACCCAGGTCGCCTTCGAGATTCTGCCCGGTCTGTCGTCGAGCACCGCGGTGCCCGCCTACGCCGGTCTACCGCCGGGCTCTGCGCACACCGTCGCCGATGTACGCGGCGATGTGGACTGGGCGGCGCTGGCCGCTGCTCCGGGCCCGCTGATCCTGCACGCCACCCCCACGCATGTACCCGATGCCGCCAAGGCGCTCATCGAGCACGGCTTGTCCGACCAGACCCTGGTCGCGGTCACCGCGCAGGGCACCACCTGCGCACAGCGGACCGTGGAGACCACGCTGGCCTCGCTGATCGACGGTGTCCCGGTGGACGCCAACGATCCACACGGACCGATGACCGGTGCCCTGGTATTGACGATCGGCCGCGTGGTCGGTGGTCGCTCGAAGCTGAACTGGTGGGAGAGCCGCGCGCTGTATGGCTGGACCGTGCTGGTGCCGCGCACCAAGGATCAAGCGGGCGAGATGAGCGACAAGCTGGTCGGATACGGCGCTCTGCCGGTCGAGGTGCCCACCATCGCTGTCGAGCCGCCGCGTAGCCCGGCCCAGATGGAAAGGGCCGTCAAGGGCTTGGTCGACGGTCGCTACCAGTGGGTGGTGTTCACCTCCACCAACGCGGTGCGTGCGGTGTGGGAGAAGTTCGCCGAGTTCGGCCTGGACGCCCGTGCGTTCTCCGGTGTGAAGATCGCGTGTGTGGGTCAGGCCACCGCCGACAAGGTGCGCGCGTTCGGTATCAACCCCGAGTTGGTGCCCGCGGGCGAGCAGTCCTCGCTCGGTCTGCTTGACGAGTTCCCGCCCTATGACGACGTTTTCGATCCGGTGAACCGGGTGCTGTTGCCTCGCGCCGATATCGCCACCGAAACCCTCGCCGAGGGGCTGCGCGAGCGCGGCTGGGAAATCGACGACGTGACCGCGTACCGCACCGTGCGTGCGGCGCCGCCGGCGGCACAGACCCGCGAGATGATCAAGACCGGTGGATTTGACGCCGTGTGCTTCACGTCGAGCTCGACGGTTCGCAATCTGGTGGGTATCGCCGGTAAGCCGCATGCGCGCACCATCGTGGCCTGTATCGGACCGAAAACCGCGGAGACCGCGATCGAATTCGGGCTGCGTGTGGACGTGCAGCCGGAGACCGCCGCGGTCGGCCCGCTGGTCGAGGCCCTTGCCGAGCATGCCGCCCGGTTGCGCACCGAGGGCGCACTGCCGCCACCGCGCAAGAAGAGCCGTCGGCGCTAGCAGCGGACAGATAGCGGAGGCCATTGCGGTGTCTTTTCCTTACCAGCGTCCGCGCCGGCTCAGAGCCACCCCGGCGATCCGCCGGTTGGTAGCCGAGACGACGCTGGCACCGCGGCAGTTGGTATTGCCGATGTTCGTGGCCGACGGGGTGGCCGAATCGCGCCCCATAGCGTCCATGCCGGGCGTGGTGCAGCACAGCATCGAATCCTTGCGCCGGGCCGCCGAGGACGCGGTGAAGGCCGGTGTCGGCGGACTCATGTTGTTCGGAGTTCCCGAGGAGAAGGACAAGGACGCCACCGGCAGCGCCGGGCTGGATCCGCAGGGCATCCTCAACCGGGCTTTGTCGATCCTCTCCGCCGACCTCGGCGACTCCACGGTGCTGATGGCCGATACCTGCCTCGACGAGTTCACCGATCACGGCCATTGCGGGGTACTGGATGCCGCGGGCCGGGTGGACAATGACGTGACACTCAAGCAGTACGCGGATATGGCGGTAGCGCAGGCGAATTCGGGTGCGCATGTGGTGGGCCCGAGCGGCATGATGGACGGTCAGGTGGCCGCCATTCGTGACGGACTGGATGCCGCCGGGCACACCGACGTCATCATTTTGGCGTACGCGGCCAAGTACGCTTCGGCGTTCTATGGGCCGTTCCGCGAGGCGGTGGGGTCGTCGCTGCAGGGAGATCGGCGTACCTACCAGCAGGACGTGGCGAACGGCCGGGAAGCCTTACGCGAGGCCGAGCTCGATGTCGAGGAGGGCGCCGACATCCTCATGGTGAAACCGGCGATGGCCTACCTCGATGTGCTCCGTCAGGTGGCCGACGTATCGCCGGTGCCGGTGGCGGCATACCAGGTGTCGGGTGAGTACTCGATGATCTGCGCTGCGGCTCAGAACAATTGGATCGACTTGCAGGCCATGGCACTGGAGACGTTGACCTCGATCCGGCGCGCGGGGGCTGACATCGTGCTGACGTACTGGGCCGCGGACGTCGCGGGCTGGTTGGAGTAGACGTCTTGTCGTTCTCCACTACCGTGGTTGCGTGATGTATCCCGATCCGCACCAACCCGGCGGATTGGCTGGACAACCCCCGGGCGGTCCGGCCAAGCCGCGACCCGACGATATCGACACCGGCTGCTGGCTGTGGCTCGCCGCGCTGCCGTTGATGATCGTGAGTTACATGGCCGCGAATGTCGGTCAATGGCAGCAGGACCCGGAGGTGCGTAAGGCCGCCCCGCTGTGGACGGTGTACGCCTTCAACGGGTTCATCGTCGTTGTGGTGGGGTCTCTGGTGGTCACGGGAATCTTCCTCATGCGCGCGGGATATCGGCTGGCTCGCACCTTCCTGACCGGAGGTGCGGTGGGATCGGTGGTGTTCACCGCGACCCGGCTGATCGACCTGGACGGTGTGCCGGCGATCGTGCAGGCGCTCTCGGGCATCACCGCGTCCGTATTGATCTGTGGCGGCCTGTTTCTGCTGCATCGTGAGGACTCCACCGCGTACCTGACACGGCAGCGCTAAACACCCCCGATACGCTGCCGGAATGATGCCCGAAATGAAGATAGGGGTCTGAATGACACCCGATCGGCCGCGCCCACGCATCGTCGATGTGGCGTTCTGGTTCTGGGTGGTGTCGTCGGCGGCCCTGTTCCTGAACGGTCTGGCCGGCGTGACTCAGAGCTATGACGCGGTGCGGGCGGCCGCGAAGCCGGAGCTGACCGACGCCGACGTACGAAATCTCGTCACGTACTTCCGGGCGTGGGGCGTGTTGTGCATCCTGTTGGCGGCCGGCATCGCTTTTCTGGCCGGGCGGACCAGGCGGGGTGACAAGCGTTATCGCCGGGCGCTGATCACGCTCTCGGTGGTCTCTGTGCTCGGTGCCATCGCGATGGCCGGCTCGGGTTCGGTGGGGCCGCTGCTGCTCATCGCTGCCCTATCGCTGATAGTGGCCAATGTGCTGATCATCAGGCCGACCGCGCAGAACTGGTTTGACGGGGATGAACATGGCTGACGTGTCCGACGCTGAACCGCGTCTGTTCTACGAGCCCGGTGGTCGATGGCGGTGGTTGCTGCTCGGTCCCCTTGCCGGGCTGATCATGTTCGGCCTGCAGGTGTGGGGCAAGGGGGGCTTCAGCCCGGTCATGCCGTTGATCACGGCGGCCATCGTGGCTTTCTTCATCGCGCTGCAGATCTACGCCGCGCGGGTGCACGCCACGGTGGAGCTGACACCCACCGAACTTCGTCAGGGCGGCGAGACGCTGGAGGTCAACCAGATCAAGTGGCTGTACCCCGACGCCGACCGTCACGTATGGGAGGAATCGCGTCCGCTGGGCGAGCTGACGGGCGTGCCGAAGGGGCGCAAACCTGTCGGATTGCGTCTGACCGGGGGGCGTCGTGCGCAGGCGTGGGCCAAGAAACATGAAGAGCTGCGGAGCGCGCTCACCACATTGGTGCCCGCGCCGCCGGCGGGCATGGATCTGGGTGACGACCCGGAAATCGATATCGAGAGTGAGCAGTGGTGAAGTTCGGGAAGCGCGTAGCACTGGATCTGGCCATCGCGGCGGTGGCGATGGTGCTGGCGGGTTGGGCGGCGGTGGCCGCGCGCATACCCACCGAGGTCGCGCCCATTGCGAAGGGCGAGCCGACGTTGTACTTCACCGCCCTGGACGGCGCGTGTGTGGCCCGGGCGCTGGTACTCACCGCGGTGGGAGGGGTGTTCCTGGTTTCTGCGGTGTCGCGGGGCGTCCGAGCCCGTCGTGACGCGGATCGAGCGATTCACAGCTAATTCTAATATCAGTTCAACTGATATCGAGATAGTCTGGTGTCATGACACCAACCGCTGATATCGATCTGATGCCGCGCGCTGGATTCGGTGCGCGCTTGTGGGACCGAAAGCTGCAGACGGACCGGCTGGAGTACCTGGACCGTGATGATGTCCCGGCGAAGAAACGGGCCGTCGTGGAGGCGCTCGATCTCCTCGGTGAGAAGAAGGGTTTGCACAGGTGGAATGCGGAGCAGGCGGCCGGATTCCTGGTCGGCGTCGACAATCCTCGAGTGCTAGAGCTCGGGGCCGCTCACGGCGGGCTCTCTCGCGAACTGCTGAAGCTGCGTCCGGACGCCTCGCTCACGGTGACAGATATCGAGCCCTCCTCGGTCGCGGGTATCGCAGCGTCGGATCTGGGTTCGGACTCTCGGGTGTCTGTGCGTGCCATGGATGCGACAGCTATCGATGCCCCGGACGGCGCGTTCGACCTGGTGGTGTTCGCGCTGTCGTTTCATCATCTGCCGCCCTCGCTTGCCGCCAAGGTCTTCGCCGAGGGCACCCGGGTGGGGCGCACGCTCTTGATCATCGACTTGCTGCGCCTGCCGGCTCCACTGCTGGCGCCGTCGTATCTCCTCGCGGCGGCCGCGGGATGGGTGCGCCCGGTCCTGCATGACGGTGCGATCAGCCAGCTGCGCGCCTATGGCCCGAAGGCGTTGCGTAGCCTGGCTGCACACGCGGATCCGTCGATAGCCGTCGAACTCCGCGCCAGAGTTCAGCTGCCGATGCCACTGCAGATCGTGGTGGCGCGGCGCGACTTGTAGTGCAGGTCACCCTATCGTTTGGTACCCCCTAGGGGTATGATTTAGGCATGGAGTTCACTGACACGGGCATGGAGACCACTGATCTGCGGCTGCATGGCATGACGTGTGCCTCGTGCGCGTCCCGTGTGGAGAAGGGACTCAACAAGCTCGAGGGCGTGACGGCGCGAGTGAATCTGGCGCTGGAGAGCGCCCGGGTTGAGCACGACGGTTCGATCTCCGATGAGGACTTGGTCAAGGCCGTCGAGTCGGTGGGCTACAAGGCCCAGGTGGTCGGCGGCTCACGGAACGGCGCCGCGCAGAGCGGCCACGAGCACGATGGTGCCGATCCGCACGACCACATGAACCACGACGTGCCCGACAGTCAGCTCAAGGCGCGGCTGCTCGGCTCGCTGCTACTGGCCATCCCGGTGGTGGCCATCTCGATGGTGATGCCGTGGCATTTCTCCGGCTGGGAGATTGTTGTCGCGGCGCTGACCACACCGATCCTGCTGTGGGGTGGATACCCGTTCCACCGTGCCGCGTTCGTCAACGCACGCCACGGCGCCTCGACCATGGACACCCTGGTGTCACTGGGCACCATCGCGGCGTACGTGTGGTCTCTGTGGGTGTTGTTCGCGAGCGCCGGGCACACCCATGGGGATGTCCACGTCTACTTCGAGGTCGTTGCGGCCGTCACGGTGTTCCTGCTCGCGGGCAGGTTCGCCGAGTCACGCGCCAAGCGCTCGGCAGGTTCGGCGCTGCGGGCGCTGCTGTCCCTGGGAGCCAAGGATGTCGCGGTGTTGCGTGACGGGCACGAGACACGCATCCCCGTCGAGCAATTGGCGGTGGGCGACGAATTCGTTGTGCGGCCGGGGGAGCGCGTCGCGACCGACGGCGTAGTTGTCGACGGCCACTCGGCATTGGATACCGCCACCATGACGGGTGAGTCCGTTCCTGTGGAGGTCGGCGCGGGAGACCCGGTGGTCGGCGGTTACGTCAACACTCACGGGCGGATTGTCGTACGCGCCAACAAGGTGGGCGCCGATACACAGCTGGCCCGGATGGCGCAGCTGGTGTCGGAGGCACAAACCGGTAAGGCGCAGGTACAGCGGCTCGCCGATCGGGTGTCGTCGGTGTTCGTGCCGGTGGTACTCGGTATCGCAGCGTTGACGTTCGTCGGCTGGGTGGCTCAGGGTTACCCGCTGTCGTCGGCATTCACCGCGGCCGTCGCGGTGCTGATCATCGCGTGCCCATGCGCGCTCGGGTTGGCCACGCCCACAGCGATTCTGGTAGGTACCGGGCGTGGAGCTCAACTGGGCGTGCTGATCAAGGGGCCGGAGGTGCTGGAGAACGTCAAGAGCATCGACACCGTTGTGCTCGACAAGACAGGCACCGTGACCACCGGCGTGATGAGCGTTGTGGCCGTGCGCCGCAACATCGGGTCAGGTGTTTCCGACGCCGACGAGATCTTGCGTATCGCCGCCTCGGTGGAGTCGGCTTCCGAGCATCCGGTCGCCCGGGCCATCGTGGATGCGGCGCGCACGCGTGGGCTGACGCTGTCCCCGGTGACCGGATTCCGTAACGAGCCCGGCATCGGGGTCACCGGTGTCGTTGACGGTCACGAGGTGTCGATCGAGGCCATCGAGGGTCAGAACACCACTGCGGCGATCATCTGGGGTGGCTTGCGCCGGGGTGAGATCGAAGTGGCGGACACGGTGAAACCGTCGAGCCGGCAGGCCATCGACGAACTCAAGGCCATGGGCATTACTCCGGTGCTGTTGACGGGTGACAACGCCGAGGTGGCCGCCCGTGTCGCCGAGGAAGTCGGTATCGCCGCAAGCGATGTCGTTGCGGGAGTCAAACCCACCGAGAAGGCGGAGGTCGTCAAGCGTCTGCAGGCCGAGGGCAAGAAGGTCGCGATGGTGGGCGACGGGGTCAACGACTCCGCCGCACTGGCCACGGCCGATATCGGGATGGCCATGGGCACCGGTACCGATGCCGCGATCGAGGCCGGCGATGTGACCCTGGTGCGTGGTGACCTGACCACGGTGCCGACGGCGCTGCGGTTGTCGCGCAAGACGCTCGGCACCATCAAGGCGAATCTGTTCTGGGCCTTCGCCTACAACACCGCTGCCATTCCGCTCGCGGCCCTGGGTTTGCTCAACCCGATGATCGCGGGCGCGGCGATGGCGATGTCGTCGGTCTTCGTGGTGCTGAACAGTCTGCGGCTGCGAACCTTCCGCTGAGATATCTGTCGACACGTAGCGTGTCGGTCGAGGGAATGGTCAGAAGAGCAGGCGCCACAAGCCGATCAGGCCCACCGCCACGATGACCACACGCAATGCGCCGGGGGAGAGTTTGCGCCCCCAGCGTGCGCCGGCGAGGCCGCCCAGGAACGAGCCCGCCGCGATGATCCCGGCCGCCGTCCAGCTCACCCGGTCGAAGGCGACGATCGTGTATGCAAGAGCGGCAACGATATTGGTGATCATGGCCAGCACGTTCTTGGCCGCGTTCATCCGCTGCATGGATTCGGGTAACAGTGCACCCATCACCGCGATCTGCATGATGCCTTGGGCTGCAGTGAAGTACCCGCCGTAGATCCCGACGAGGAAGTTTCCTCCGGTGAGTGCCGCCATGCGACCAGGGGGGACATGATCGGCGCTCAGGCCCTGTGCCTCGGAACGCCGACGCGCCCAGGCCTGAATGCGCGGGCCGACCACCACCAACACCAGCGCCAGGATCAGCAGCACGGGAACGATGGTGACAAATGTTTTCTCGGGCAGATGCAGCAGCAGGAACGACCCGATGAGTGCACCGATCAGCACCGCGGGTATCTGCCATTTGAGCCGGGGCCATTGTCCGGTCAGCTCGCGGCGATACCCCCACACGCCGGTCATGCTGCCGACGGTCAGTCCGACCGCGTTCGACATCGTGGCCCCCACGGGTGGGTAACCGAACGCGATGAGGGTGGGGAAGGTGATCAGGGTGCCGGACCCGGCGACCACGTTGATCGCACCGGCGCCGAACGCGGCGAGCGCGACGAGAAGCATCTCCTGCACCGGCACTCGTGCCAGCGTACGACCGTTAGCCAGTCGAACCAATTCCTCCTCTCCGTGAAACCTGCCACAGTGTGAGGCTCGACGTAGCTGCTTAGATGGGCAAAATGGTGGGCATGCGTTTGAGTCGATCCGCCGGTGTGGCGGCGTTAGTGCTGGTGCTGTCCACTTCGGGGTGTACCCATGACCAGCGCACGGCCCCGGTGGCATCGAACGCACCGATTCCGACATTCGACAACGCGCAGCTGAGCATGCGTTTTGCCGCGTGCACCGATCTCAACGGGTTTGTGAACGCGAAGTGGGCCGAAGACGCCACGATTCCCGCGGACAAGTCCAGCTACGGCAGTTTCGACATGCTGGCCGACGAGTCCCGCAAGGTTCAGCGTGAGATCGTCGAGGGTGCGGTCTCGGGGCTGGGTACCGCTGATCACGAGTCGGTCAACTATCAGGTCGGTCTTCTGTACCGTGCCGCCACCGACGACGCGAAGCTCGACGCAGCGGGATACGACCCCATCCGCCCGACGCTCGCCGCGATCGATCAGATCGCATCGCCCGAGGAACTCGCGGCCTTCCTGGCTGCCGACAGCGCTACCGGGCAACATCTGGTGTTCGATTTCACTGCCGGTGCCGACTATGCCAATGCCACCGAGCAGATCGGCTATGCGCGGGCCGGCGCGCTGGGCATGCCGGCCAAGGACTACTACACCGATCCGAAGTACGCGTCGGTCTTCGACGCCTACCGCACGTATATCGCATCGACGTTCGGATTGATCGGAGCCGACCAGGTGGCCGCGAAGGCTCGGGCCGAGCAGGTGGCCGCGCTCGAGTCGGCGCTGGCCGCCGCGACGTTGAGCCCTGTACAGCAACGTGATCCGGCCAACCAGTACAAGTTGGTAACCGTGGCCCAGGCCAATTCGGTGACGCCGCACTTCGAATGGGGCGCCTACCTGAAGGCACACGGCGCTCCGGAAGCCAGGTCGTTTTCGCTGGCCGAGACCGAGTTCTTTACCACGTTTGATCGGCTACTCGCCACCACCGATCTGGATACCTGGAAGTCGTACCTGACATTTCATGCGGTACACAGATCGGCCGATGCTCTGTCAAAGGCATTCCGCGACAACGCTTTCAAGTATGAGTCGGCGCTTACCGGAACCACCGCGCAAAAGCAGCGCTGGGAGCAGGGGCTTGAGACGGTCAACACGCTGGTGGGCCCGGCGCTGGGCCAGTTGTATGTCGATCGCATGTTCAGCGATCGCGCGAAGCGCTCGGCCACCGAGATGGTGGGCAATGTCAAGGAGGCGTTGCGTAAGCGGATCGAGGCCGTCGACTGGATGAGCCCGCAGACCAAGCTGGCCGCAAAGGGTAAGTGGGACAAGCTGATCCTCAAGGTGGGCTTCCCCGACAAGGATCGGGACTTCTCGACGCTGAAGCTGACGGGCGACAACTTCTATACCGACCGGGCCGCGGCGTTGAAGTTCAACCACGACTTCGACATGGCCAAGATCGGTCACCCGACCGATCGGTCGCTGTGGGGGATGACGCCACAGACGGTCAACGCGCAGTACGACCCCACCGAGAACAGCATCACTATTCCCGCCGCGATCTTGCAGGCGCCGTTCTACGACCCCAAGGGCGATCCGGCGTTCAACTACGGCGGTATCGGTGCGGTGATCGGGCACGAGTTCACGCACGCGTTCGACGACGAGGGCAGCCAATTCGACGGTGAGGGCAACCGGGTCAATTGGTGGACGCCGAACGACCGCGAGGAGTTCGAGAAGCGCGCCAACCGGCTGGTGGAGCAGTTCAATGCCTACACGCCGATTCCGGGGCGCCCCGACCTGCATGTGGACGGGAAGCTCACGTTGGGGGAGAACATCGCGGACCTCGGCGGTGTCAACACCGCTTATGACGCGCTGGTCGCGGAGCTGGCCAAGAAGGGCGGCGGCGACAAGGTCAACGGCATCGTCGGGTTCAACGACACGCAGCGGTTCTTCCTGAATTACGCGCGGATCTGGCGGGACAAGCAGCGTCCGGAGGCCGCGATCACTCAGCTCGCTGCCGATCCGCATTCACCGCCGGCGTTGCGCATCAACGGCGTGGTGCCCAACGTTGCACCTTTCACCGCTGATTTCGGTTGCCTGGCAGGCGATCCCATGGTGAATCCGCCGGACAAGTTCGTGAAGATCTGGTAGACGCAGATCCACCAGCGCAGGGGAGAGCTACGCGTAGGTCAGCAGCACGGCCTGATCGAACGGGAGCTTTCCGAATGCGCGACTCTTGACCAGTGCCGCCGCCTCATCCCGGCCGACCACGCGCGGATTGACGACGTCGTGGGTCTTCCCACGGCGCACGATCCTGCCGCCACCGGCCGCATTGAGGTTCTTCAGCCAGTCCCGATCCGGGCCATAGGTCAGCAAAATGGCCACGCCGTCGGGGGTCTTGAAGGCGGTGACGGGCGTCCTGAACTCCTTGCCCGACTTGCGGCCCTTGTGCTCGATGATGGCGAAGCTCGGGGCCCAGCCCGCCCACAACCGCTGGACGGGGTTGGTGACGTACTTGTTGAAGCGCGCGACCGATTGCGGTATCTGCATACCACCATCAAACTGTGATCCATGGCATACCTCAAGCCCCCATGGTTCGTGCGCAAGGTCTTCAACCGGGTGGCGATGGTCGCCAATATCGGCGAGACGCTCACGATCACCAAGCGGGTCAGTGGCGAGCCGCAGCAGATCCCGGTCGCGACCGTGGACGTCGATGGCATCAAGTACCTGGTGTCCACCCGTGGCGAGAGTCAATGGGTCAAGAACATCAGGGCTAACCCGCAGGTGACACTCACCGTCAAGGGTGCCACCACGGCATACACGGCCACGGAGATCCCGGTCGCCGACCGCGCGCCCATCATCGCCGCCTACAAGCCCAAGGCCGGGAAGGTTGTGGACGGCTACTTCGCCCAGCTGCCCGACGATGCCGATCACCCCACTTTTGCTTTGAGACCTGCCTGATCCACTACACCCTGTAGTGGACGATTTGGCGCCAGCTGAGACACTGGATGCCGTGCCTGACGAGACAGCCAACTCCGCACGTCTGTTCGCCGACGCCTCGGCCGTTATCCCAGGTGGAGTGAACTCGCCGGTGCGTGCCTTCGCGGCGGTCGGTGGTGTCCCGCGGTTCATCAAATCCGGCGCCGGATGCTGGCTCACCGATGTCGACGACAACCGGTACGTGGACCTGGTCTGCTCCTGGGGTCCGCTGATCCTCGGCCACGCACACCCCGCCGTGGTGGAGGCCGTGCAACGGGCCGCCAAGGACGGGCTGTCCTACGGTGCACCCGTCGAGGGTGAGATCGAGCTCGCTCGCGAGCTCATCGATCGCGTGCAGCCGGTGGAAAAGGTGCGTCTGGTCAACTCCGGAACCGAGGCCACCATGAGTGCTGTGCGCCTGGCTCGCGGATTCACCGGGCGGCCCAAGATCGTCAAGTTCGCCGGTTGTTACCACGGGCATGTGGACGCCCTGCTGGCCGATGCCGGTTCCGGTGTGGCCACTCTGGGCCTGCCTTCCTCGCCCGGTGTCACCGGCGCCTCCGCGGCCGACACCATCGTGTTGCCGTACAACGACATCGGTGCCGTGGCCCGCACCTTCGCCGAACAGGGCGATCAGATCGCCGCTGTCATCACCGAGGCGGCCGCCGGCAACATGGGCACCGTCGCGCCCGCACCGGATTTCAACACCGGACTGCGGCGCATCACCCAAAACCACGGCGCGCTGCTCATCATGGACGAGGTCATGACGGGTTTCCGCGTCAGCCGTTCAGGGTGGTTCGGCATCGACCAGGTAGCCGGGGATCTGGTGACATTCGGCAAGGTGATGAGCGGTGGCATGCCCGCCGCGGCGTTCGGTGGTCGCGCCGACATCATGGAGCGTCTGGCCCCGCTGGGGCCGGTGTATCAGGCGGGCACGTTGTCGGGCAACCCGATCGCTGTTGCCGCAGGGCTGGCCTCTTTGCGTGCGGCAGATGCGAAAGCCTATGAAACGCTTGATCGTAACGCCGATGCGCTCATCGCCCTGATTACCGCGGCTCTGGATGCCGAGGGGGTGGCGCACCAGATCGGCCGCGCAGGCAACATGTTCAGCCTCTTCTTCGGCGCCGAGCCGGTGCATGACTTCGAGAGTGCCAAGGCCACCGACACCTGGCGCTATCCCGCATTTTTCCATGCACTGCTGAGTCGCGATGTGTACGCGCCGCCGAGCGCGTTCGAGACCTGGTTCGTTTCCACCGCCCTCGATGACGAGGCGTTCGACCGCATTGCCGACGCTTTGCCCGCCGCTGCCCGTGCCGCGGCCTCTGTCGAGGAGAGGTAAGGAATTTCGATGAGCCGCACCACCGTTCATTTGATGCGCCATGGCGAGGTACACAACCCGGAGGGCATTCTGTACGGCCGGCTGCCCAATTTCCGGTTGTCGGACAAGGGTCAGGGACAAGCCGCGAAGGTGGCAGAGTCGCTGCAGGGCAACAAGATTGTGGCCGTGGTTGCCTCGCCGCTGCTGCGTGCTCAGCAGACTGCCACACCCATCGCCGAGGCGCACGGAATCACCATCGTGACCGACGACGACCTCATCGAGGCGGGCAACTCCTTTGAGGGTATGAAGGTGTCGGTGGGCGACGGCGCTTTGCGGGACCCCCGCAATTGGTGGAAGTTGCGCGACCCGTTCACCCCGTCCTGGGGAGAGCCTTATGCCGACATCGCGTTCCGGATGTCTGCGGCGATCGACCGCGCGCGCAGTCGCGCCGCGGGCGCCGAGGTGGTCTGCGTCAGCCATCAGCTGCCGGTGTGGACCGCCCGCCAACATCTGCTCGGCAAGCGACTGTGGCACGACCCCCGTAAGCGTCAGTGCAACGTCGCCTCACTCACCTCGCTGGTGTTCGACGGCGATGAGTTGGTCGATGTCGTGTACTCGGAACCGGCGGGGTAGCTCGTGCGACGTGTGGTCGCGGCGCTGGCCGCGCTGATTCTGCTCATCACCGGGTGCTCTACCGGTGATGATGCGGTGGCGCGCGGTGGGCAGTTTCAATTCGTCTCGCCGGGCGGCAAGACCGATATTTTCTACGATCCGCCCGAAGCGCGTCAGGCGCCCGGATCCATCGAGGGGCCGAACCTGCTGGACCCCACGAAGACGCTGTCGCTCAAGGATTTCGTCAACAAGGTTGTCGTCATCAATGTGTGGGGGCAATGGTGTGGGCCCTGCCGCTCGGAGTTCTCCGCGTTGGAGGACGTGTACAGGGCCACGCACGCGCAGGGTGTCGAGTTCCTGGGGATCAACGTGCGGGACAACGAGATCACCAAGGCGCAGGATTTCGTGACCGACCGCAAGGTGCCGTACCCGTCCATCTACGACCCGTCGATGCGCACACTCATCGCGTTCGGCAGGAAGTTCCCCACGGGAGCCATTCCCGCGACCCTGGTGCTGGACCGTCAGCACCGGGTGGCGGCGGTGTTCCTGCGGGAGTTGTTGACCCAGGACCTACAGCCCGCTGTGGAGCGGATAGCGAAAGAACCCGCAGGAGCCACGAAGTGATCCTCGCCGACGCCGGCTCCGCGTTCCAGGATGCGGCCACCAGCGGACCTCTGCTGTTGGCGCTGGGTGCCTGCGCGCTGGCTGGTCTGGTCTCGTTCGCCTCGCCGTGCGTGATCCCGCTCGTGCCCGGATATCTGTCCTACCTGGCGGCCGTGGTGGGCGCCGACGACAGATCGGTGAGCGGAGGCGGTGCTCGATCGCATCGTTTGCGCGTCACGGGCTCGGCATTGCTGTTCGTCGCGGGGTTCACCGCGGTGTTCCTGCTGGGGACGGTCGCCGTGATGGGTATGACAACCACGCTGATTACCAATCAGGTAGTGCTGCAACGCATCGGGGGAGTGATCACCATCGCGATGGGACTGGTGTTCATCGGTCTGGTGCCTGCGCTGCAGCGTGATTTCCGGTTCACACCGCGCCGCATCTCCACGGTGGCCGGAGCCCCATTGCTCGGTGCGGTGTTCGCCCTCGGGTGGACGCCATGTCTGGGGCCGACGCTCACCGGTGTGGTCGCGGTGGCCTCGGCCACCGAGGGCGCCGACGTGGCTCGCGGGATCGCGCTGGTGATCGCCTACTGCCTGGGGCTGGGAATCCCGTTCCTGCTGCTGGCCTTTGGTTCGGCTCGTGCGGTACGCGGTATGGACTGGCTGCGGCGGCACACCCGGACCATCCAGATCATCGGCGGTATCGCGCTGCTGGCGGTAGGGGTCGCGCTGGTTACCGGTGTCTGGGCCGATTTCGTTGCTTGGGTTCGTGATTCATTCGTTTCGGACGCGAGGTTGCCCATCTAGTGATGATCGCGAAGCGTCTTCTTGCCTATGTGCGCAACACCTGGCGCGGCCTGACCTCGATGGGTACGGCGCTGGCGTTGTTGGTGCTACTCGCACTCGGTGCGATACCCGGTGCGATGCTGCCGCAACGCGCGCTGAACCAGGCCAAGGTCGACGAATACCTGGCAGAGCATTCCACCATCGGCCCGTGGCTGGATCGTGTGCAGGCCTTCGATGTGTTCTCCAGCTTCTGGTTCACGGCGATCTACGTTCTGCTGTTCGTCTCGCTGGTGGGATGCATCATTCCCCGCACCGTCGAGCACGCCAAGGCTCTTCGCGCGCAGCCGGTTCCGGTGCCCCGGAACCTGGGACGGTTGCCCAAGCATCAGGAAAGGCTGGTGCGGGCCGACCTGTCCGATGTCGCGTCGACCATCGAGGGCCGGCTCCGGGGTTGGCGCAGAACCACCCGAGAGAAAGACGGGATCACCGAGATCTCGGCAGAGAAGGGCTATCTGCGCGAGTTCGGGAACCTGGTCTTTCACCTTTCCCTGGTCGGCCTGCTGGTCGCGTTCGCGGTCGGCAAGCTCTTCGGATACGAGGGCAATGTCATTGTCATTGCCAACAACGGTCCGGGATTCTGCTCGTCATCGCCGGCGGCCTTCGACTCGTTCCGGGCGGGCAATACCGTCGACGGCACCAACCTGGACCCCATATGCGTCAAGGTCAAAGACTTCAAGGCCACATATCTCGCCTCGGGGCAGGCGCATTCGTTCGAATCGCACATCGAGTACCAGGCCGGAGACGATCTCCAGAACAACGTGTGGCGGCCGGAGCGACTGGCCATGAACCATCCGCTGCGTGTCAACGGCAACCGCGTGTACCTGCTCGGTTACGGATACGCCCCCACGTTCACGGTGACCTTCCCGGACGGGCGCCGGCGCAGCGAGACCATCCAGTGGCGACCGGACGACCCCACCACGCTGCTGTCGTCCGGGGCCGTGCGTATCGATCCGCCTGCGGGCACCTACCCGGATCCCAACGTGCGCCGCAAGAATCAGATCGCCATCCAGGGTCTGTTCGCGCCCACAGAGCAACTGCACGGCACCCTGCTCTCGTCGAGTTTCCCCGAGATGCGTAAGCCTGCCGTGGCCATCAACATCTATCGCGGAGACACCGGGCTGGACTCGGGTCGCGCGCAGTCCATCTTCGAGCTCGACCCCCGCATGATCGAACAGAAGCGTCTCAATCAGGTGGCACGAGCGAATCTGCTGCCGGGACAGTCGGTCAAGCTCAACGACGGCACCATCGTCAAGTTCGACGGCGCCATCAACTTCGTGAACCTGCAGGTGTCGCGCGACCCTGCGCAACTGTGGGTTCTGGTCTTCGCGCTGACCATGATGGCGGGCCTGGTGGTGTCGCTCGTCATCAAGCGCCGTCGAGTCTGGGCGCGGCTGACCCCGGGCGCCACCGCAGGTACGGTAAATGTCGAGCTGGGAGGGCTGGCGCGCACCGACAGCTCCGGCTGGGGCGACGAATTCGAGCGGTTGTGCGACCGCTGCCTTGAGGATCTGCCTGTCGCCAGGGCCGGGAACGGCCACAAGGATGAGGATGCCGAATGAATTCGACCACTATCGATGTAGATCTGGCCAGGTTCTCCGACTACGCCTTCACCTCGGCGATCGTGGTCATGGTCGGTGCGCTGGTGCTGCTGGCCATCGAGCTGGCCTACCGGCAGAGCAACAAGACCGCGCAACGCGAGCTCGTCAGCTCCGGTGGCGAGGTGGTGTCCGCCGACGAGAATCAGCCGGGCCTGGTGGTGCCGAAGGGCAAGCGCCCCCTGGGTGAGAGGGTCGGCGGCGCCGGGCTGGCGCTGGTGTACCTGGGCATTGGATTGCTGCTGGTCTGCATCGTGCTGCGTGGTGTGGCCACCACCCGGGTGCCCTGGGGCAACATGTACGAATTCATCAACCTGACGTGTGCGTGCGGCCTGGTCACCGCGGCGGTGGTGCTCCGTAAACGCTACGACCGCACGCTGTGGGTCTTCGTGCTGATTCCGGTGCTGATTCTGCTGACGGTGTCCGGCCGGTACCTCTATACCTACGCCGCGCCGGTGATGCCCGCGCTGCAGTCCTACTGGCTACCCATCCACGTGTCAGTGGTCAGTCTCGGGTCAGGTGTGTTCTTGGTGGCGGGGGTGGCGAGCATCCTGTTCCTGCTCAAGATGTACTTCCCGGACAACACCCTGGTGCAGCGGCTCCCCGATGCCCAGTCGCTGGACCGGCTGGCGTATCGGACGACCATCTTCGGATTCCCCATCTTCGGGTTCGGCGTGATTTTCGGTGCCATCTGGGCCGAGGAGGCGTGGGGGCGGTTCTGGGCCTGGGACCCCAAGGAGACCGTGTCCTTCATCGCCTGGGTCATCTATGCCGCCTACCTGCACGCACGGTCCACTGCCGGGTGGCGGGACAGGAAGGCGGCGTGGATCAACGTGGCTGGATTCGTGGCCATGGTGTTCAACCTCTTCTTCGTCAACCTGGTCACTGTCGGTCTTCACTCGTACGCTGGGGTGAGCTAGGCGGGGGTCCGCGGGAACTGTTCCGCCAGATCGGTTCATCACACCTGCGATAGGGTGCGATGCTGAGTCCTTCTGAACAGTTGCTCCGGGCTCTCCGTGTCCGAGCCGCATATCCAACCAATGCATTGGGGGATCGATGTCTGACTATCCCGCGCACCGCGCGCCGGATGGACCGTCGCCTTACGCCGACGAGGCGCAGGGTGGACCGACGGCCCCGCCTTGGGCAGCGCAGGAGCCCGCGCAGCCGGTGATGTACGGCCAGAGCGTGCCACAGCAGCCGCATGAGATGACCCAACAGTTCCAGGCGGTCCCGTACCAGGATCCGTTCGCGCCGCAGCAGGACATCGCGGGCCTCGGCCGCGATCCCTCGGTGCCATCGCTCAACACTCTCGGTGGCTCGTTCGCACCGCTGGACTTCACGCCGTCCGGTGGACAGGACAGTCCCGATCCCACCGCGATCGGCGCGGCCGGATCGTCGGGCGGCTTCCGCGCCGACAATCGATTCAGCGATTCGGGCGAGTCACCCGCGCAGTCGACCCCCTTCACCGCGGATCGCTGGGCCAGTGACACCCCCGCCTCGGGTATTCCTCAGCAAGCTCAGCAGCCTCCGCTCGGTGGTTCTCGCTACTACACCCCGGTGGGTGGCCAGCAGACCGGTATCGGTGCCCAGATTCGGCCCGAGCTACCGCCCTCCTCGCGTGACTTGTCCACCTCCGCACTGCTGCGCCCACACAAACCGGCGCCGTCCGCAGGCTGGCGCAAGACCGTCTACCGTGCGTCTTTCGGGACGATCAACCTCGGCGAGGGCACCAAGAAGACCGAGGAAAACGACCTCGTCGCCCAGGTGAACCAGCCGTTGCAGGGCTGCTACAAGATCGCGCTGCTGAGCCTTAAGGGAGGCGTCGGTAAGACCACCGTCACCGCGACTCTCGGCGCCACCTTCGCCTCCATTCGTGGTGACCGCGTCATCGCCGTCGACGCGAACCCGGACCGCGGCACGCTGAGCCAGAAGGTTCCGCTGGAGACGCCGGCGACAGTGCGTCACCTGCTGCGGGACGCCAATTCGATTCAGCGTTACAGCGATGTCCGCAGTTACACCTCGCAGGGGCCGAGTCGCCTGGAGGTGCTCGCATCCGAAAGTGACCCGGCGGTCTCCGAGGCGTTCAGTGCCGAGGACTACGCACGCACACTGGAGATTCTTGAGCGCTTCTACAGCGTGGTGCTCACGGACTGCGGTACCGGACTCATGCACTCCGCGATGTCCTCGGTGCTGGAGCAGGCCGACACCCTCGTGGTCATCAGCTCCGGCTCGGTCGACGGTGCGCGTAGCGCCTCGGCCACCCTGGACTGGCTCGATGCGCATGGACATCGCGAGTTGGTGCGCCGTTCCGTTGCGGTGATCAACGCGGTGCGTCCACGTTCGGGCAAGGTCGACATGCAGAAGGTCGTCGATCACTTCTCCCGGCGGTGCCGTGCCGTGCGGTTGGTGCCGTTCGATCCGCACCTGGAAGAGGGCGCCGAGATCAGTCTGGACCGGTTGCGGCCTGCGACGCGTCGTTCGCTCATCGAGCTGGCCGCCGTCGTGGCGCAGGGGTTCACCGGGACACAGCGCCAGCAGCAGACGTTCCAGGGCTAGTCACTGGATCGGTGCGGCGACGGGCCGCGCAAGCGTCAGTGTTCGGACGGGCCGTCCTTGCTGATGCGCCAGAGAAAGTCGGGGTCGTCGTCGGGGCCGGTCACGCGAGTCTGCGGACGGGCGGGCACCGACTGACTGATCCGCCATCCGGCGTAGATCAGCGCGCCGAGTACGACCGCGATGAGCACGTAATACACAAGAGCCTCCTGAACAACTACCTCCGAATATACGCGCGGCCAATGTCGGTGTACGGCGCAGCGATAGGGTGGTGACGTGGCTGAACGGTCGCCGGGGAGCCGGCTCGCTATCGATATCGCGGTGTACACCCTGGCGCGATTGGGGCTCGCGGTCATCCTGACGCTCGTCATCTTCTGGGTGGCCCGGCTTATCGGGTACGAGGACTTCCCGCTGGCCATCGCGATCCTGTTCGCGCTGATCATCGCGCTGCCGTTGGGCATGGCGGTATTCGCGCCACTGCGTCGCCGGGTGACTGCCAGCATCGCCATCGTCGACGAGCGGCGCCGGGCCGACCGTGCGGATCTGCAAGCGCGGCTGCGTGGCGAAAAGCCGAAGGACTCCTCCTAAAGACACCGGGCAGACGCGGTGGCGCGTCATCCCAACATCCGCGCCGCCACCGCTGTCTGTCGTGCGGCGATGCGGGTGCGCCACTGCTGCGCCGATATTGCGCCATCTGCGTAGAACGGCAAGGTAGCCGGGAGACGGTCAAAATCCACCACCTCGGCGCGGGGGCCGTCTTCGTCGAGGATGGGCGATGATGGACCAGGGGCCGCCCGCGGATTTGTACACCGCCATCGCCCAGCCGCTGCCGATGATGGTGTTGTGCGAACTGCTCGGTGTGCCCTACGCGGACAGAGCCGAGTTTCGGGAATGGACCACGGCCGCATCGAATACCCGTGATCGGAGCTTGTCCGAGTGGGGGATGGGCCAGCTTTTCGTGTACGGGTTACAACTGGTGAGCCGTAAGCGGGAAGACCCGGGCGATGACGTGATCTCACGTCTCTGTGCCGTGGACGGTGTCGCCGACCACGAGATCGCCTCGCAATCGATGGCATTGCTTCTCGGGGGGCATGAGACCACCGTCGTCCAGCTCGGTCTGGCCGCACTGCTGTTGTTGGCGAATCCCGAACAGTGGGCTTTGCTTGTGGCGCAACCGGATCTGGTTCCCAATGCGGTGGAAGAGACCTTGCGCGCCTCGCGTACCGGCGGTGGTGAGATACCGCGGTACGCGCGCGAAGATCTCGACCTCGATGGGGTGCATATCGCTGCCGGAGACCTCCTCTTGCTGGATGTCGGTGCGGCCAATCACGATCGGGCCGTGTTCGGCGGCCCGGACCGGCTGGATGTCACCCGGCATACCGCGGCTCATGTCACGTTCGGGTACGGCGCGCGTTATTGCGTGGGCGCACCGCTGGCCCGGTTGCAGCTCGCCACGGTGCTCGGGCAGCTGGTTGAGCGGCTGCCCGGGCTGTACCTGCGTAAGGAGGTATCGGAACTGACGATGCGATCCGATCTGCTGACCGGGGGCCTGTTCGAGTTGCCTGTCGGCTGGTAAGTCATCTGTCAACTTTCCTTGACGCCTCATGTTTGTCAATCTATCTTGACAAGTATGAGCGATGTTCCGTCGGCCGATCTGGACGACGCCGTCAGTAGTACTGATCCGGCTGTGGGCCTGAGAGCTGTACAGGCGTTGCGGCGCTTGTGTGAACGACTGGAAGCAATACACGTCACCAATGCGCGCAACCAGGGCTGGAGCTGGCAGGCGATCGCCGAGGCTCTCGAAGTGAGCCGTCAGGCAGTGCATCAGAAATACAACCGCGCGAGGAAGTGAGCAGCCATGTTCGAGAAGTTCCAGAAGTCGGCCAAGGTCGCCGTGGTGCTGTCGCAAGAGGAGGCCCGAGAGATGGACGAATCGCGTATCGGGGCCGAGCATGTCCTGATCGGCGTGCTGGACAGTGCGGGCGGACCTCTTCTGGACCTGCTAGGTGGGTATGGGCTGACCGCCGACGCCGTGCGTGACCGGCTGCGCGCCGGATCGCAGGAGCCTCCGCTGGACGACGAGGACGCCCAGGCGCTCAAGGCCATCGGCATCGATTTGTCGCAGGTGCGTGACAGTGTGTCGAAAGTCTTCGGCCCCCAAGCCTTCGACAAGGCATTTGAGAAATCGGGGCGTCGCAAGGGGCGTGCCCGCGGGTGGCGCCCATTTGGGATGATCCCGTTCAGCTCCTCGGCCAAGAAGTGCCTGGAGCTGGCCTTACGGGAAGCCGTTGCGCACAAAGACAATTGGATCGGATGTGAGCACATGGTGCTGGGCATTCTGCGGGGTGGTGACCCGGTGGCGCTGGCCGTGATCACCGAGCGTGTGCCCGCCGATGAGCTGCGGCAGGCAGTGGCGGGACTGCTCGATCGGGCCGCCTAGCGGCACGAGGGGATTGCCCCGGGGGCATCGGGCATCGCGTTTGCGGAGACATGGGTTGGACCGCTTCAGATTGTGATGTGCGAGGCGGGTACCGGTCGGCCATGACCTGGGTAACTCGGCCGTTATCACTGAGACGTTTGATGGTCAATGGGCAGTCGGCCGGGGCCCCTCGTCGGAATCTACCGATATCAGCGAACCCGTCGCGTCGCCGCCATAGTGTGATGTCTTATGCCCAGGTAGTGGACGGTTGTAACCACATTGCGGGGCGCATACCCCTACCGGGGTAAGGGTTTGGTGACACTTTAACTTCAGATTGAGCCAAAGTGAACGGCAGGTGTACTGTGGATGACATACAAGCGGCGCCTAACGTTTTTCGTTGTTAGTGGTTTCCCGGGGGCCGCACCTGAATATGCGGACCTACGGAGTCACCATGTATGCACTTACCAAGACAAGAAACGTTCTTTGTTGTACGGCGTTGTTAGCCCTCCCGTTATTTGGGCTGGGGACACAGGGCGTCAGTGTTCTGCGCGAGCCGGCAGTGGGACAAACACTCGCGGGCCCTGCCGATCCGGTGACGCCAATACCCGGACCGGGTGTGGGCGATGGTTCACGCTGGTCGTTTACCAATCAGCAGCCCGGCAGGGATGGAAACACCGGGTGGGGAACGCTTCCGCACGGTCAGGGACATGCGTGCCAAAACAGCTGGGTGTTCTGCGATGCCACCGGTAACCCGAATCGCTCAGATCTACCCCCGGGCCTCACTCAGGGCGGCGGATGGGTAAGTGCACCGGACCATACCGGTGTGACCTGCCAAAACACCGGCGTTGTCTGTAAGAACTTCTCCTAAGACGTCACAGTCCGAGGGGTCTAGCTCAGCCAGGTCAGGGCTGAGGCGGTGAGAATCGCCCAGCCGAGCATGGCAAGGCCGGTGTCGCGCAATGTCGGGATCAGCTCCGGTCCTTGCGCTTTGGTGATGACTGGGCGTGCGGCCTTGACCATGAGGGGCAGCATCACCAGCCCCAACAGGTGCCACGGGTGGACGATACCCAGGCCGATGCTGACCAGAACCGGGACGGCGAGCAGCGCCGGGAACAGGATCCGGGTGCGTGCATCACCTAACCGGACGGCCAGCGTGATCTTGCCGGATTCGCGATCGGTGGGGATATCGCGAAGATTGTTGGCCACCAGTACGGCGCTGGAGAAGCTGCCGATTGCCACCGCCAGTGCCAGACCGATGGGGCTGACCGTCAAGGTCTGTACGTATTCGGTGCCCAGCACGGCCACCAGGCCGAAGAATATGAAGACGGCGATTTCGCCAAAACCACTGTATCCGTAGGGTTTCGAACCTCCGGTGTAGAACCAGGCGCCGGCGACGCATACGACGCCGACCGCCACCAGCCACCAGGCCGTGGTGATGGACAGCGCCAATCCCGCAGCGGCACCGAGGGTCAGGAATGCGATGGCGACGGTTTTGACCGCCGACGGCGATGCCAGCCGGGAGCCGACCAGTCGCAAGGGTCCCACCCGGTCGTCATCGGTTCCGCGAATTCCGTCCGAGTAGTCATTGGCGAAGTTGACGCCGATGATCATGCTTACCGATACGGCCAGGGCCAGCAGCGCCTTCCACCAGACGGGGCTACCGGCTGCCGCGGCGGCACCTGTGCCCGCGATGACCGGTGCCAGCGCGTTGGGCCAGGTACGGGGACGGGAACCTTCGATCCACTGCGCGATGCCGGCCATGCGGCCGATCCTGCCATGGCCGCGTCCGATTGCCTGCTACGGGAAGATGAGTCCTGCGGTCTTCGATACCGCTGCCGAGAAACGAGCCTGGACGTCGGCCCAGTTCACCACATTCCAGAAGGCCTTGATGTAGTCGGCCTTCACGTTCTTGTACTGCAGGTAGTAGGCATGTTCGAAGACGTCCAAGCCGAGAAGGGGAATCGTGCCGAACGGCACGTTGGCTTGTTGGTCGTACATCTGGAACGTCAGGAGTTTCTTGCCGAGGGTGTCGTATCCGAGCCATGCCCAGCCCGACCCCTGAACACCGTTGGCCGCCGCGGAGAACTGGTCGCGGAACTTGTCGAAGCTGCCGAACTGCTGATCGATGGCGGCTGCCAGGTCACCCTGCGGCTTATCGCCGCCATTCGGAGAGAGGTTCTTCCACCAGATCGAGTGGTTCACGTGGCCGCCGAGATTGAAGGCGAGATTCTTTTCCAGCAGCACGATTGCGGCGTTGTCGGCCTTCTCGCGGGCCTCGGCAAGCTGCTCCACGGCGTCGTTGGCACCCTTGACGTAGGCGGCGTGATGTTTGTCGTGGTGCAGTTGGTTGATTTCGCCGGAGATATGCGGCTCCAGGGCCGAGTAATCCCAGTCGAGATTCGGCAATGTATACACGCTGGTTTTCTCCTCTTTCGGCGGCGTACCTCCCCGCGGTTCATCGGCGCATGATGCGAGCGTGAGGGCTCCCGCGGCCGACGCGGTCAACATTAGGAATTGTCTTCGATGTAGTTGATGCCCAATCGAATTCACTCCTCCACGGTAGACGTGGTGGGGGATGCGTCAAGGTCGCCGGAGCGAGTCTGCCAGAACGGCGTTATTGACCGAAAAGCCCGATTTTCCGTCAGCAATTCGTATCTGATCCATGCCACTGCCGGGAACGGTGACATTCTCTACATTGTTGAGCGACAGCAACATTCAGTCGATTTCGTGGTGTGGTTGACAAGATGCCTGCCCAGATTTGTCGGGAACTGTTGCAGGTGTTTTGGCGACTAATTGTTTGAGGGTTGTGCAACGCACCCAATTGGCCGCAGGCCGGGGTGTTGCACGACAATGACGGCATGCTCGCGGTGATAGGTGGAAGCGGTTTCTATTCGTTCTTCGACAAACCGGTGCGGACCGTCACCCCGACGACGCCGTACGGTCAGCCCAGCGCGCCCATCACGGTTGGGCTGGTGGGAGAGCGTGAGGTGGCATTTCTGCCTCGGCACGGCAGTCGCCACGAGTTCTCGCCACACACTGTGCCCTACCGCGCCAATATGTGGGCGCTGCGCGCGCTCGGTGTGCGCCGGGTCTTTGCGCCGTGCGCGGTGGGCAGTCTCACCCCTGATCTGGGTCCTGGCACCATCGTGGTACCCGATCAGCTGGTCGATCGCACCAGTGGACGCGAGCAGACCTTCTTCGACAGCGGCGGTATCCATGTGGAATTCGCCGACCCGTACTGCCCGGGGTTGCGCGCCGTATCGCTGCAACCCGAGGCTGTGGATGGCGGCACGATGGTGGTGGTGCAGGGGCCGCGGTTCTCGACTCGGGCCGAAAGTCGCTGGTACGCCTCGCAGGGTTTCACCCTGGTCAACATGACGGGATACCCCGAGGCGGTGCTGGCTCGTGAACTCGAAATCTGCTATGCCGCAATCGCCTTGGTCACCGATCTGGACGCTGGAATTGAACACGGGCAAGGGGTCCGTGCGGTAGACGTGTTCGCCGAGTTCGAACGCAACATCGGCGGATTCAAGGATTTGGTGCGCTCCGCCGTCACCGCGACCGAATCCGTCGACACCTGCGGACACTGCCGCGCGCATGACGGCGTCACGCTGCCGATCGAGCTTCCCTAGCGGGCGTAACGCGTTTGTCCGTGTGGGTTCTTGGTAAAGGAAAGCACCTTCGACGGCGCCACCGTGTATACGACCGCGAACTGATCGCCCTCGCCGAAGCCGCCCTCACTCGGCGTGAATGTCCAATCTTCGCCGTACTTTTCGAGATATGCGTCTGCGAGACTCTGCAGGGCTGCGGCATCGGTGACGCGCTCGGCCGCTCCCTCGACCACGACGTCGTGACCGTCATTCCACGTATTGACACCGGTCGCGACGGCCACGGTGCGGTTCGCGTCGAGATTGCGGGCCTTCTGCTCGGTGGGGCCCGTGCAGAACACGAATGAGTCGTCACGCCACAGGCCGACGAGCGGAGTCATATGCGGGCTGCCGTCGGCGCGCACGGTGGTGATCCAGTACAGCTCGGCGGCGGCAAGCAGCGCCGACACGTCACTCCAGGCGGGTGCCGCCGCGCCGGGCTCGCTGAACCGCTGGTCGAAATGAGGGGTAAGGGTCATGGTCATACAGACCCGGCCCGTCACCGAGAATCATCGCGGGTACCGTAACGCCATGCGTGATTCGGTTACCGTGCACATCGCGGCTCCCGCCGACAAGATCTGGGAACTGGTCAGCGATATCACCAACACGGGAAAGTTCAGTCCAGAGACGTTCGAGGCCGAATGGCTCGACGGCGCCACCGGCCCCGCGGTGGGCGTGCGGTTCCGTGGCCATGTGAAGCGCAACCAGAAGGGGCCCGTCTACTGGACGGTGTGCCGGATCGTCGAGTGCGACCGCGATCGCTCCTTTGGTTTCGCCGTGCTCTGGCCCAACGGCAAGACGGTGAACACCTGGCGTTATCGCTTCGAGCCCGCCGGCGACGGCACCGATGTCACCGAATCCTTTGAACTGACACCGACATTGCCGCTGCGCATCTACTGGGCGCTGCTCGGCTGGGCGCGCGGACGCACCAACCGTAACGGCATGCGGGAGACCCTCAATCGGATCAAGGCGGTCGCCGAGGCCGCGTGACTATGGGGCATCCAGCGCCGACAGGCCACGCCCCGCAGACCACACCGCGCTTTCCACAAAGTGGTTGTCGTAGGTCTCCTGCGACGCCCGCAGCTCGCTGATATCGGCCTGGCTGTGCACGATTCGGTCCAGCAGCCGGAAGTAGTCGAAGCGCTGGACTCCGGGGGAGAGCACCGTGAAGATGTTGGCATGGCTGTCCGGTGTGGCAGCGAACGCGTGCGGCATCCGCTGAGGAACCAACAGCGTGTCGCCCTGTTCCAGAACCTCGATGCGATCTCCTGCCAGTAGTTCCAGTCGCCCCGACACCAGATAGAACAGCTCGGTGGATCGGGTGTGGAAGTGCGGCGCCGCGCCGTCGGCGCCTTTGGGCAGGTAGATGCTCAGGACGCTGACCGCCCCACCGGTCGCGTCGGAATCCATCACCAGCCCGGTCGCGTTCCCGGCTGCGGTGCTGAGGATCTCGCGATCACTGCGCCGAACCAGAGGCGCGCAGCCTGGCACAAACTCTTCACGTGTCATGGGACAACGCTATGAACTCAAGCGAGCTTGAGGTCAAGAGAAGCGTTTGACGAGAGCGCGGCGGTCTAGTTTCCCGATCCCGCGCCGGGGTAGTTCGTCGAGGAGATGCAACTCGCGCGGGGCGGCGGTGTCTTCCAGAGACGCGGTGACATGGGCCCGCAGATCCTCCAGCGTCGGAGTGCCCTCCGGCGAAGGCACCACCGCCACGGCGACGCGCTGGCCAAGCCGATCATCGGGTACGCCGAATACCGCGCATTCGGCGACCAGCGGGTGAGTGGCCAGGGCGGCCTCCACCACCTGCGGAACGACGGTGAGCCCGCCGGTGCCGATGGCCTCGTCCAGTCGACCCAGGACCCGCAGCCGGCCATCGTGCAGCTCGCCGAAGTCATCGGTGTGGAACCATCCGGGCTCCGCAAATGCCTTGTGGTTCAGAATATTTCGATAGCCCGATGCCACTGTGGCGCCACCGAGGCTGATCTGGCCCTCCGCTCCGATGCGCACCTGGACTCCGCTGAGTGCCACGCCGTCGTACACGCATCCGCCGCAGGTTTCGCTCATGCCGTAGGTCCGGATCACCGGGACACGCGCCTGCGCCGCCCTGATGGCGACGGGCGCGGGTAGCGGACCACCGCCCAAGAGGACCGCGTCAAAGGATGCGAGCGCCTCTGACGCGGCGGGGTCTTCCAATGCCTTGGCCAGCTGTATTGCCACCAAGGAGATGTATCGACGAGTTCCGGTCATCTCGGCGGCGGCGCGCACGAAGTCGGGTAGCGAAAAGCCCGTCGAGACGTCGAGGACCACGGGTTCGGTTCCCGCCTGGATGCTGCGCAGCAGCACCTGCATTCCGGCGATGTGATGGGGTGGCAGCGCCAGCAGCCATTGGCCGGCCCCGCCCAGGCGGGCGTGCGTCGCGGCACCACTGGCGGCCAGCGCATCCCCTGTGAGCATGGCGCCCTTGGGTTTTCCGGTGGTGCCGGAGGTTGACACCACCACCGCGACATCCTCGGCGATCGGTTCGTCGGCGGCGAGTTCGGAGGCGAGGAAATGTGCCTGATCGGCGTCATCGGCAGGTACGGGCAGCACTGCGTCGCCTCGACCGTCCAGCAGTTCCGCCAGGCGTGGGAGCAGGCCGAGCATGGTCTGCCCGCTGGGTACGGGCAGGGCGCGCAGTAACCGGGTCACGCCGGGTGGTCGGTGGCCTGACCGGAGCCCGGTTCGTCACGATGGTCCGCGGGCTCGCGCGGATCATCCAGGGGCCAACCCTTTTTCGCCAGTCGCTCGCGGACGCGCTCGATGTCGTCGCTGGTCGGCAGTTCATCGGTGACCTGGGTGATCAGCACGGCGATGTCGATGTTGTCGAAGTCGCCGCGGGCCATCAGTTCACGGGCCACGGTCTTGACCTCGTCATTACTCAACCTGCGGCCGAGCAATGCCAACAGCGGGACATAGTCCGGTGGCGGGACACCTTCGGGGTATCCCGCCCGAAGCCAGGTGACGATCTTGCTCAGAAATGCGTTCACGGCCTCAAACTCCTGTAGGGACGGGCGGCCGTCCTATTCGTATCGACTGGTACGGATGGTAGTGCTGTTGGTTGGTGTTGTCGCCAGGCAAAACTAACCGCAATCAGCCAAGAAGCCCGCGTGCAGTTCGAATAGTCAGCACCCGGAAGGTTAACGGAATGTGAACTCCTTGCGGGAAATATCAAACTGGCCGGTCAGCGCCCAAACTTGCCGGTCCATCAGCTGGTCAAAGTCAAGGCCTTTACCCCAGAATTAGCGCCATGGACGCAACCATGATCATTCTGGTGCTGTTGATCGCAACGGCACTGGCCTTCGACTTCACCAACGGGTTTCATGACACCGGTAACGCCATGGCGACGTCCATCGCAACGGGTGCGCTCAAGCCCAAGACCGCGGTTCTGCTCGCCGGCGTCCTGAACCTTGTCGGCGCCTTCCTCTCTGTCGAGGTCGCCGTCACGGTGACCACCTCGGTCATCAAGGTGCAAGACAGCAAGACTGGTCACCTGCTGCCCAACATCACCCCGTCCATGGGCCTGACGATCATCTTCGCCGGTCTCATCGGCGGCATTCTGTGGAACCTGCTGACCTGGCTCTTCGGTATTCCGTCCAGCTCGTCGCACGCGCTCTTCGGTGGCCTTATCGGTGCGGCCCTCGCCGCCATCGGCCTCTCGGGCGTGAAGTGGGACGGCATCCTGCAGAAGGTCATCATCCCCGCGTTCGCCGCACCCCTCATCGCGGGTCTGGTCGCCGCGGCCGGTACTTGGCTGGTCTACCGCCTCACCCGCAACGTGGTGAAGAAGCGCCGCGAAGAGGGCTTCCGCTGGGGCCAGATCGCCACCGCGTCCCTGGTTGCGCTATCGCACGGAACCAACGACGCACAGAAGACCATGGGCGTCATCGCCCTGGCGCTCATCACCACCGGCCACCTGACCGGAAACGTCAAGGAGACGGGCCTGCCGTTCTGGATCATCGCCAGCTGCGCGCTCGCGATCGGCCTCGGCACCTACCTCGGCGGGTGGCGCGTCATCCGCACCCTGGGCAAGGGCCTCGTCGAGATCGAGTCCCCGCAGGGTCTCGCGGCCGAAGCGTCCTCGGCCGCGATCATCCTGAGCTCCAGTGCCGCCGGTATGGCTCTGTCCACCACACACGTGGCCACCGGCTCCATCCTGGGCAGCGGTGTCGGCAAGCCCGGTGCCGAGGTGCGCTGGGCCGTGGCGGGTCGCATGGTGCTGGCCTGGCTGGTCACCTTGCCCGCCGCCGGTATCGTCGGCGCGCTGTCCTACTGGCTCTCCAAGGCCGTCGGCGACCTCACCACTCCGATGGTCGGTGACCTGATCATCTTCGCCCTGCTCGTCGTACTCTCCGGTTACATGTGGTGGCGTGCTCAGCAGGAGAAGGTCGACTCCAGCAACGTCAACGCCGATTGGGACGACTCCACCAACTCGGTGGTGCCCGCCGATGTCCGCGAGGCCAAGGCCGACGCGTCCGTCGAGGGCAAGGATGCCTCGAAGAAGGACTCCGCCAACGACACGGCCTCGGTCTAACCCAACCCCAGCGAAAAGAAGGAATCCTCAATGAACTACTTGGAAGCCATCGGCAAGGTGCTCGTTGTTGGGTTGGTCCTCGGTGCGGGCCTGCCCGCGGTCTTCGCGGCGGGCCTGGTCGCCTACTCCTCGGGTGTGGGCGGCGCCAATGACGACGGCACGGTCACCGCACCCAACCCGGCCGTGAAGTTCCTGGGGGTGGCGCTCTTCACTCTGGTCGGAGCGGTTGTCGTCCTCGCGCTGCTGTGGATCACCCGGACGACGATCATCCACCACACGGGCTTCGACTTCTTCCCGTTCGTCAAGAAGTAACGCGACCAACCAAAGACACCCGGCGGAAGCTACCGCCGGGTGTCTTTGCGTAGTGGGTGGTCCGGCGGTATCTGTACGAAGATCAGGGTGACGCCGTCGGGTGCTGCGACGTGCATTTCATGCAAGCCCCACGGCTCCTGCTGCGCGGCACGGCTTATCGAGGCGCCGCGACTCTCCAGGTCGGTCTGAGTCGCGTACACGTCGCGTACCTGGAGCCAGAGTGCACCCGGAAATGCGGTAAGGGGACCATCGGCGCGGCCGTGCCCAGCGATCTCGATGAGGGACTGTCCGGCGAAAAACACCATGCCGGCTCCGTAGTCGCGCGCGACGGCGAGCCCCAGGGTGTCCCGGTAGAACGCCAGCGTCGCGTCATAGTCCTTAGGCCGCAACAAAATTCGGCTGGACAATATCTCCATACCCGTGTGTATCACGGGCACGGAGATATTAAAGGGTTTCGCGCCCGGACATTGCCACCTTTGTCACCAGGCTAGGAGCCACCGCGTTGGTGGCGGCCGACATCACCGAGATTCGCGGGGCGATGCGCACCGGCCGGGTACGAGCTGCCAGCACCATCCACTCGGCGGCCTCCGCGGAGGTCAGCGCCGCCGCGTTGGTGTACGCCTCGGTCGGCGCGATCATCGGGGTGCGCACCAAGGGGAAGTAGAGAGTGCTGGTGTGCACGTTGTACTTGCCGTATTCGGCATCCACGATGCGGCTGACTGTCGAGAGTGCGGCCTTGGAGGCGTTGTACACCGCGAACTGCGGCACCACGTCCGTGAGCACTCCCCAGGTGGCCACGTTGATGATGTGGCCGCTGCGACGCTCGACCATGCCGGGGGCGAACCCGCGGATCAGTCGCAGGGGCGAGAAGTAGTTGAGCTGCATGGTCCGCTCGGCGTCATGCCAGCGATCCAGCGACTCGTAGGTCTTGCGCCGGATGGAGCGACCGGCATTGTTGACCAGGATGTCCACGCCGCCATGGCGTTCGTTCACGGTCTGCACCAGCTTGTCGATGGCGTCCAGGTCGGACAGGTCGCATGCGATGGCATCCGCGGTGCCGCCTGCGGCGGTGATGCGCGCGGCGACCTCGTTCAGCAGGTCTTCACGCCGTGCCACCACGATGACCTTGGCGCCGAGCTTGCCGAATTGGTACGCGGCCTCCTCGCCGATACCCGAGGACGCGCCGGTGATGAGGACGCGCTTGTCCTTGACCGAGACGCCGTAGTTCGCGTCGAACTTCGCCCGAATGAGCGATGGGCTGGGGAAAGGCTGCATCAGGGCGCGGGCAAAGGCGATGTTGAGTCGCTTGCTCACCGAGTTCTTACTCACGAGTAAGAACTGTATGCCCCCCGCGGTGAGTGCGAAATGCCGGGCCTGGGTGACTTAGGTCTCGAAGGTATGCCTTACCGACGGTGTCCTACGCTGGCCTCACTCATCCCCTATGACGACAAGGACGTGGCTATGGGATCGCTGGCGGGTAAGACCATCATCATGTCGGGAGGCAGCCGCGGCATCGGGCTGGCGATCGCACTCCGGGCCGCGCGTGACGGTGCGAATGTCGCGATCATGGCCAAGACGGCTGAGCCGCATCCGAAGCTTCCCGGCACCATCTACACCGCCGCCGAGGAGATCGAGGCCGCCGGTGGTCAGGCGCTGGCGATTCTCGGCGACGTTCGTGACGACGAGGTGGTTGCCTCGGCCGTGGCCCAGACGGTCGAGCGGTTCGGCGGGATCGACATTGTGGTCAACAATGCCAGTGCCTTGAATCTGGCTCCCTCGGAATCGATTTCGATGAAGGCCTACGATCTGATGCAGGACATCAACGCGCGGGGCTCCTTCTCACTGTCGAAGTCGGCGATCGGCGCGCTCAAGGAGGCGGACAACCCGCACATCCTGACCCTGTCGCCGCCGATCACGCTGGAACCCAAGTGGTTCGATCAGGCCACCACCGCGTACACGATCTCGAAGTTCTCCATGAGCCTGGTGGCCATCGGGCTGGCCCATGAATTGCGTGAGTACGGCATCGCGTCGAACTCGCTGTGGCCGCGCACCACGATCGACACCGCCGCCATCCGCAACATCCTCGGCGCAGAGCTGGTGGCCCGCTGTCGCTCGGCCGAGATCATGGCCGACGCCGCGTACGAGATCCTGATCAAGCCCAGCCGTGAGGTAACCGGAAACAGCTTCATCGACGACGAGGTGCTCACCGAGGCGGGTGTCACCGACTTCTCGAAGTACCGCCAATGTGCCGAAGAGGACCTCGAACTCGACTTCTGGATGGAACGCGCGGCGCGGTAGCCGCCCGCACAATCGAGTAGTCGGTTACTCGCGCCTCTCCACGACGCTGCGGCGACGATTGCCCCACGCAGTTCGCATAGAGGGGTGTTCGCGATGTGTAAGACCGAGCCTCGGCGCTGGACGGATCTGTTCCAGCCGCGCATCATGCTGCCCGTCGCTGTCGCGATTGCCGCGGCAGCCGCCGGACCGTTTGTGCATAGTCCTCTGCTGCTGGGTGTGCTCGGGTTTGTGGGTCTACTCGCGTTGACGTTGGCGCTGTTTCCCGCGATCAAACAGGTGGAGTTCGGTCTGCCGTCCGGATTGCGGATAACTGCCGACCTCACCCGGCGGGAAGAAGAGTTGGCGCGGACGTTCGAGATCCAGAAGCCGATCTTCGAAGAGTGCGCGAGCCTGCTGTGCGACGACGCGGAGGTCGGCAAGCGTTTGATGGAGACGGCCATCGCCCAGGCCACGCTCAAGTGGCGAGGGCCGGTGCATCAGTCGATCCAGACCTTCACGTTGTGCTGGTTCGTGCATGCGCTGATGGCGCATTCACGGCTGACGCTGACCGGGCGGCCCGCTCCCGGGCCAAACCCGTTGTCCCGGTTGACGCAGGTTCAGCGGGTGGCCGCGGTGCTCAGTGCCTTCGCCGAAGTCGGCATCGATGACCTCTCGGACATGCTCGGGTTGACGCCGTCGCAGGTGCAGGCCGAACTCCGGGTAGCCGACGGCGTTCTCGCGCCGATCGCCTATGCGCGGGGGTCGGACCGATGAGCGATCCGGCCATTCGTGGGCTGTTGCGCTCCGTCGCGCATGATCGGCGAGCGGTACATGTCGACGTTCCCCGATCGGTGGCGACCGGAATCGGACAGCTGCGAGGCCAGATCCTGACGTGGTACCTGGTGGCCGGGGCGGTGGCGATCGTGATCGGCACCGGCGCGGTGGGTGCCCGCGTCGCGCTCGCCCAGTCGGCGGGCGGGGGGAGCGATGTGCCTACCCCGGTAGTCAATTCGGTCTCCACCACACCAACGGCGGCGCCGGTGACGCTCACCCAAATCGGCACCTCGACCATCACGGAATCCAAGACGGCGACCTCCCACTCGACGGCAACCGTGACGGCGACATCGACCACCACCGAGACGTCGACCACAACCGAGACATCGACCACCACCGAGACAACTACAGAAACGGTGCCGACTACCGTCACCACTACGACCACGGTCACGGTGCCCACGACGGTCATATCCAAGGTGCCGTGCAGCAGCAGCAGTAGCAGCGGGCCTCGCCCGGTCTATTAGGCGGGCCCGCGGGTCTTAGTAGTGCCAGGGGTAGGGCGACCAGTCCGGCTTGCGCTTCTCCAGAAATGAGTCACGGCCCTCGACGGCCTCATCGGTCATGTAGGCCAATCGTGTTGCCTCCCCGGCGAACAGCTGCTGTCCCACGAGTCCGTCATCGGTGAGGTTGAAGGCGTACTTGAGCATTCGTTGTGCCTGGGGCGACTTCTCGTTGATGGCGGCGGTCCACTCCAGCGCGACCGTCTCCAGGTGTTCGTGGTCGACGACCTCGTTGACGGCGCCCATGTGATGCATTTGTTCGGCCGTGTACGGGCGGCCCAGGAAGAAGATCTCGCGGGCGAACTTCTGCCCGACCATCTTGGCCAGGTAGGCGCTGCCGTAGCCGCCATCGAAGCTGCCCACATCGGCGTCAGTCTGCTTGAAGCGGGCGTGTTCCCGGCTGGCCAGGGTCAGGTCGCACACCACGTGCAGGCTGTGTCCACCACCGGCGGCCCACCCGTTCACCAAGGCGATCACCACCTTTGGCATAAAGCGGATGAGGCGCTGCACCTCCAGGATATGCAGGCGACCCGCCCGGCCCGGATCCACAGTCTCTGCGGTCTCGCCGCCGGCGTACTGGTAGCCGGTGCGGCCCCTGATGCGCTGATCGCCGCCGGAGCAGAATGCCCAGCCGCCATCCTTGGGGCTGGGGCCGTTGCCGGTGAGCAGCACCGCTCCGACATCGGAGGTCATTCGGGCATGGTCCAAGGTTCGGTAGAGCTCATCGACGGTGTGCGGCCGGAAGGCGTTGCGCACCTCGGGTCGGTCGAACGCGATCCGGACGGTCCCCTGGCTGACGTGCCGGTGATAGGTGATGTCGGTCAGATCCTCGAATCCCGCCACCGCCTGCCAGCGAGTCGGATCAAAGGGGTTGGCGGTCTGCCCGTCGTCGTGGGTCATGGCTCCGACTCTAGAGGCCGCTCGATGTGCGGCCCGTCGACGCCTACCCGTGAATTACTACGCCGACGACTGTGCCGCCGAGGATGTCGTCCACTGGGTGAACAGGCCCGGCGGCGGCTGCTGGCACCAGGCCCACTTGCCGCCCTCCTTGCGGAACTGGTTCGGCTTGGTCTGGGTCTGCGTAGCGGCACCGCCAAAGCTGTAGGTCGCGGTGATGTCTCCGGTGGCGCTGTCGCCGATGATCTTGATGTTGTCGATCGCGAACTTCTCGACGGTGGTGTTCTCGCGGATCACCTGCATCGCTGTCGCGGTATAGGCGAACTGGTCGCGGCCGACGATCGCCTTGACCAGCGTGGCGCGCTCACTGCTGCCTGCGCTCGGGAACCGTTGTGCCACACTGCTGGACAAGGTGAAGGTGTCGCCGTACACCAGTGCATCCTCAGCGCCTTGCCATGAGTTGATCGAGGGCACCAGCTTCTCGTCGGCGGTGCGGCTGGACACCTGGTATCGCGGGCATGTCAAGGCATTGCCGGCGTCCAGATCGAGGCTTCCGAGGGCCTTGCCCAGTTGGGCGGTGACTTGCCGGATCTGGTCTTGGTCGCTGACCTGTGAGGTCGCCGCAGGCGGCGGGGGAGTCTCCGCGGGTTTGGTGAGCGTCTTGTAGACAGTGCACCCGGACAGAGCGGTGGCCAGCGTCGCGGCGACCACTATCGCGCGCGCTGACTTGCGGAAGCGTGTGGCACGCACCTGAGGCATCGTCGAATACCTTCCCCGTGAGATATGTCTGTGGCCAGATCATTAGCCTGGCGTAAGAAATCTAACTCATGGTGGCTCGGTTGTATTCCCGCGCTGGGCGCCGGGGATCAGCGCCGCTTGATCGGGTGGCGGCTCAGAATCGAGATCCGATTGAACGTGTTGATCATGATGGCCGACCAGACCAGCACCGATACCTGATCGTCGGAGAGGTGCTCCCGGGCGGCGGCGTACTGCTCATCGGTGAGGTGGGCGGTGGTGACCTCCGTCACGGCTTCGGCGATCGTCAGGGCCGCGCGCTCGACATCGGTGAACAACTCGGCCTCTTGCCACACCGGCAGCACCGCGATCCGCTGTGCTGACTCGCCTTCCTCGAGCGCGATCCTGGTGTGCAGATCGAGACAGAACAGGCACCGATTGAGTTGGGATACGCGAATATTCACCAACTCCAACGTTGTTCGCGAGAGCCCGGCCTCGGTGGCCCGGGTGCGGAGTTCGGCAGCGGTCTTGGTCAGCCCTTGGTAGACCGATGGAGTCTGCTTGTCGATGTAGACGCGCTTCGCGGTCATCCCTGGCGGGCCTCGACCGCGGCCAGCGCTTCCGGTGTCACCGGGTCGACGATGTCGTCGAACTCATGATGCTTGCCGACGAACTTCCGGACGTACGGGCATACCGGGACGATCCTGCGCCCGGTGGATCGTGTGGATGTCAGGGCCGACTCGACGAGTGTCCCGGCGAGGCCGCGGCCGCCGAACTTCTCGTCGACCTCCGTGTGATAGAAAATTTGCACCTCTGTGTCGCTCAGCGCGGTATCCAGGTATTCGGTGAAGCCCGCGCGTTCACCGTCTGCCGCTATCTCAAATCGGTGGTAATCGGGTGCGTCGGCGACCGTGGTGCTGGATTCGGATCCGTCCATGGTGACCAACTATGCCGCACGTACCGTGAGTTCGGCCGATGATGATGACATGAGCAATACCGAGACCACCCCCACGGAGACCCGCTGCGAGGATGGGCCGTGCCCGCGGGATGGAAGTGGCCGTCCGGTGGTCGAAATACTCACTCCCCGAGAGGTTCCTCTCGGGGGTCCACGTGCGATGACGGTGCTGCGGACCCTGCCTCAGGCGGGGCGATCGCTGATCGGCGCCTGGTGCTTCGCCGACCACTACGGGCCCGATGACATCGCGCAGTCCGGCGGCATGGATGTGGCGCCCCATCCGCATACCGGACTGCAGACGGTCAGCTGGCTGTTCGCCGGGGAGATTGAGCATCGCGATAGCAACGGAGTACACGCGATGGTGCGGCCGGGGGAACTCAATCTGATGACGGGTGGTCGCGGTATCTGCCATTCGGAGGTGTCGACGGCTCAGTCCGCCACATTGCATGGTGTGCAGCTATGGGTGGCATTGCCCGATGAATCCCGTTACGCGCCAAGGGATTTTCAGCATTATGCGCCCGATGCGGTCGCTGTGGGCGGGGTGAGTCTGCGCGTGTTTTTGGGGACTCTGGCGGGGCAGGTGTCGCCGGTGCGTACTGCCACGCCGTTGCTTGGTGCCGAGCTGACATTGCAACCGCGCAGCCTGGCGCGGTTCGACGTCGATCCCGGATTTGAGCATGGGCTGCTGGTGGACACCGAGGCAGCGGAGTTGTCCGGCACCAGGTTGTCGCGGGGCGAACTCGGCTACGTCGGTACCGGCGTCGATCAGCTCACCGTGCTTAACCCGACGGATGCGGTCGCGCGGGCGATCCTGTTGGGCGGCAGGCTGTTCGGTGAGCAGATCGTGATGTGGTGGAACTTCGTCGGTCGTGACCACGACGAGATCGCGGGATTTCGCGAGGAGTGGCAGGCCGAGTCCGAGCGCTTCGGGCATGTGGACGGATATGAGGGTGCGGTGCCTCGTTTGCCTGCTCCGCCACTGCCGACCGTGCGGATGGTCCCGAGGCGCAATGCACCGACCGCCAATCCGGGAATCTAGATGCCGCTGAACAGAATTGTCTCCTACGTCCGCAACACCGCATGGATGAGTTTTCTGCTCCAGTGGTGGACCGAGCCGGTCCCGACGGGCTGGCTGCGGGCCTTCCTGCGGGAACGCAAGCTCGACCGGACCGTCCGCAACCTCATCGGTGGGTACGCGTTGATCTTCGCCGCGATCTGCGTCGCGGTGCAGTTCAGCGACACCGGGCCCCGAAGCGCGGTGGGACGCGCCATCGTCGTTGTGTGCGCCCTCGGTGCACTGGGTTGGGCGGTGCGCTGGGCCGTCGGGCCCTGGCCGTCCCTGCGTGAAGCCGTCGCATTTGTCGCCTTCGCCGATGTCGGAATCGCGCTGGCCTGCTGGCAGGACTTCGATCCGCTGGCAGGTTTGGTGGGAACGGTGCTGTTCACGCCGGTCGGCGCGTATGTCAGCTTCTTCCTGGGAAACCGGCTGCTGTTGGCGCACGTGGCGTGGTGCGGCCCGGTGATCTTCGCGCTGTCGCTACGCCTGCTCGCCGAGGGCACCGTGGGTGCGGCGATGACTGCGGTGGTGAAGGTGACCAGCATGCTGCTGGTCGTGGTGTTGATACCCATGGTCATCCAATTCGGGATCGCGGTGGTGCGCTTGGATGCACTGGCGGCACAGCGGGATCCGCTCACCGGGCTTCTCAACCGGCGAGGCATCTACGGGGAGTGGCAGCGCCTGCACGGCGGGTTGATGCGCGTGCACGGGTTGGAAGGTGACCGGGTGGTCGCCGCCGCCATCGTCGATATCGACCGCTTCAAGTCGATCAACGACCAGTACGGCCACGGCACGGGTGATCGGGTGCTGGTCGACCTGGCCAATGCATTCGTCGGCGAATCGATACGCGGAAACACGGTAGGTCGCTCGGGTGGCGAGGAGTTCATCGTAGTGACGATCTGCCCGGCGCATGCCGTCGTCGATTTCGCCACCCGGCTCAGGGAAGCGGTGACGGCGTCCAAGCCGGCGGGCATCGCGGTGACCGCGAGTGTGGGCGTTGCGGCTCAGCCGGTCGCCAGCGTGGCGGCGGCGGCATCACGGGAGGCCATCGATGTGCTGACCGCGTGCGCGGATCGTGCGATGTACGAGGCGAAGCGCAATGGCGGCAATCAATCTCGGATTCTTCATCCGGAGTACGACTCCGGTGATCAGTACTTGTGGCAGTCGGGCGCCTAGCCTTCCAGCGGATCGAACCGGAAGACGGCGGCAATCCCCGCCAGAGCCTCGAACTCTTCGGGCGTGCCCTCCTTGACCAGGCCGGCGTTTCTGATGAAGCCGACCCCGGTGGGTACCTCGATGGGAAACGCGCGCAGTACCGGTCGGGAATCCTCGGGCGACAGCTCGACGATCCGGACCCGCTGGATGTGGCGGCCCTGTGTAAGGGTGCCCTCTTTGGCCTTGCGTGCGTTGGCAATCCACGACGATCCGGGAACTCCGCCGACGGCATAGCGCCCGCCGTCGAGTGTGAACGGGGTGATGGGAGTCGAGCGCGGCGTGCCCGACTTGGCGCCCGGCACGGTGAGGACCACCATCGGCAGTTTGAGGCCTATCTTGTGCCCGCCGATGACAACCTTGTTGAAGTACTTGAGCCATTTGGGAACGGGCTTGATGTCAATTGACATGACATTAAGGTACGCCCCAGGGGCCGCGCCGGCTAGCGGGCGCGCCAGGCGAAATCGACCAGTTGGTGGCCTCAACTGGCACGCGGGCCGAACCGTCGCCGTGCCGCGTGGACGGCTCCGATCGAGCGGCCCAAGCGAGCCGCGACTTGTGCCGCGGTGGTCGACGCGTCCAGTGCCTTGTCGATCTCCTCGGTGGTCCAGGGCTTCTGCCAGTTCAACGGATGATTCCCGGCGTCGGCGAAGTAGCGCTGGGTGCGCCGGGTGGCCCGTTGGTTGATGCGCTCCCAGCGTTCGCGTTCTGACTCGCCGATCCGCTGCAGTCGCTGCGACTCCGCCGTGGAGCAGCCTGCGCACCGGCAACCCGATTGAAATCCTGCGAGACCGTGAACCGTCAGCATCTGCTCTCCTTTGCCTATGCACCGATGTGGGCAGATTTGCATCCGGTCACGGCGTGGCTCTAGAAGCCAAAGTCACTTTCGCGACCCGACCAGGGCTTCTCGCTGGACGTTCTGAATCGCGTGCGACGATCGCAGGTGTGGAGCTGCCCGCGTTGGACGATGTGCTGGATCGGCTGCACGTCGTGGCCCTGCCCATGCGGGTTCGATTCCGCGGCATCACCACCCGTGAGGTGGCGTTGATCGACGGCCCTGCGGGCTGGGGCGAGTTCGGAGCCTTTCCCGAGTATCGGGCGCCGGAAGCCTCAGCCTGGTTGGCCGCGGCGATCGAGGCCGCATACACCGAGCTCCCGGAGCCGCGGCGCAGCCGAATTCCGGTCAACGCCACCGTGCCCGCGGTGGCCGCCGCGGCGGTGCCCGAGGTGCTGGCTCGTTTCCCGGGCGCCCGCACCGCCAAGGTCAAGGTGGCCGAGCCAGGGCAGACCCTGGATGAGGACATCGCGCGTGTCGAGGCGGTCCGCGCGCAGATCCCGACCGTGCGGGTGGACGCCAACGCGGGATGGACCGTCGAGCAGGCCGTTGAGGCATTGACGGCGCTGACCCGCTCCGGCGCTCTGGAGTACGCCGAACAGCCCTGTGCCACCGTCGAGGAACTGGCCCAGGTGCGTCGGCGTCTCCCGGACGTGCCGATCGCGGCCGACGAGAGCATCAGGCGTGCAAGCGATCCGATGCGTGTTGCGCAGGCTTGTGCGGCCGATATCGCGGTGCTCAAGGTGGCCCCGCTCGGCGGAGTGGCCGCGCTGCTGGATATCGCCGCACGGATCGGCATGCCCGCGGTGATTTCCAGTGCCCTGGACAGCGCGGTCGGCATCGGTATCGGTTTGCGTGCGGCTGCGGCATTGCCGGTGCTCGAGCATGCCTGCGGATTGGGAACCGGGGGATTCTTTGTCGAGGATGTGGCCCAGGCGCCGACGCCGGAAGACGGTTACCTACCGGTGTCGTCGTTCACACCCGACCCGGCCCGGCTGGCGACGCTCGCCGCCGCCGCAGACCGCCGCGACTGGTGGCGGCGCCGTGTGGCCGACTGCTACCCGCTGCTGAACCGGTAGGTTCTCTCAACGTGCCTCTCGCGAACATCAACGGCATCCAGATCAGTTACGACGATCGTGGGCCCCTGGCGCTCGGCGCCTCCGGTGATCCCGTCGTCTTCATCTCCGGGCGCGGTGGTGCAGGGCGCAGCTGGCACCTGCATCAAGTACCGGCATTCCGCGCCGCGGGTTATCGCACCATCACCTTCAACAACCGGGGGATACCGCCGACCACCGAGTGCGCGGACGGCTTCACCCTGCAGGACTTGGTGGCCGATGCCGCGGCGCTCATCGAGAGTCTCGGTGCGGCCCCGGCCCGGTTGGTCGGCTTCTCCATGGGGGCGCTCATCGCCCAGGAACTGACCCTCACCCGTCCGGATCTGGTGACCGCAGCGGTGTTCATGGGAACGCGGGGGCGCGAGGACTCGACCCGGTCGTTCTTCCGCAAGGCCGAGCTCGAACTGTCCGCGTCGGGTGTGCAGGTGCCTGCGGCGTACCAGGCGGCTATGCGTCTGCTGTTGAACTTCTCGCCGAAGACCCTCAACAACGATGCCGCGATCAAGGACTGGATCGACATGTTCACGCTGTGGCCGGAGCCCACCTCGGGTGGCATCGATCACCAGCGCAGCGCCATCCCCGGCCCCGACCGGCCCGGCGCGTATGCGGGGATCACGGTTCCGTCGCTGGTCATCGGATTCAGCGACGATATGACCCTGCCGCCGTACCTCGGCCGGGAGGTGGCCGACGCCATCCCCGGCGGCACCTACGTCGAGATTGCTGATGCCGGGCATCTGGGCTTCATCGAACGCCCCGACGAGGTCAACCGCGTGATCCTGGAGTTCTTTGCGAGCGCCTCACAGGCGGTATGACACCCTGATGGCATGAACCCGTCGACCGCACAGGCCCATGCCGTCGTCGACGAGCTCATCCGCGGCGGCGTCCGCGATGTCGTGCTGTGTCCGGGGTCGCGCAACGCACCGCTGGCCTTCGCCTTGCACGATGCGGACAAGGCTGGTCGGTTGCGTCTGCATGTGCGCATCGACGAGCGCACCGCGGGCTTCCTGGCCGTCGGTCTGGCCGCGGCCAGCGGCGCTCCGGTGCCGGTGGCGATGACGTCCGGTACGGCGGTCGCCAATCTGGGCCCCGCGGTGGTGGAGGCCAACTACGCCCGGATTCCGCTGATCGTGCTGTCCGCCAACCGCCCCTACGAACTGCTCGGCACCGGCGCCAATCAGACGATGGAGCAGCTCGGCTACTTCGGCACCCAGGTTCGCGCCGCGATCAGCATCGGTCTGGCCGAAGAGGGCTCGGAGAAGCTTGAGGCGCAGAACCCGCATTGGCGTTCGGCAACCTGTCGAGTATTGGCTGCCGCCAAGGGATCTCGCACCGCCAATGCCGGCCCGGTGCAGTTCGACATCCCGTTGCGCGAACCGCTTGTGCCCGATCGCGAGGGGGGAGCGATCCCCGCGGGCCGCCCAGGCGGGGTGCCGTGGACATACACCTCGGACGTGACGTTCGACGAGCCCGTCGAGATCGACCTGACCCCCGATACCGTGGTGATCGCGGGGCATGGCGCGGCCGCCCACCCCAACCTGTCGATGTTGCCCACGGTGGCCGAACCCACTGCGCCCCAACCCGACAACCCCGTGCATCCGCTGGCGCTGACCCTGCTGCATCCGCAGCAGGTGATCATGCTGGGACGGCCGACACTGCACCGGCAGGTGTCATCCTTATTGGCGGACAACAGAATTCCGGTTTACGCGTTGACCACCGGCCCGCGCTGGCCCGATGTGTCCGGCAACTCGCAGGCCACCGGGACTCGGGCTGTCACATCCGGAAACCCGGATGCGGCGTGGTTGCAACGATGCACGCATGCGCACCAGAAGGCGCTCGACGCGGTGCGCGTACAGCTGGGCACCCATCCGCTGACCACCGGTTTGCATGTGGCGGCCAAGGTGTGTGGGTCATTGCGCGACGGCGACCAGCTGGTGCTCGGCGCTTCCAACCCGGTACGCGATGCCGCGCTGGTCCCGTGGGGGGCCAGAGATGTTCGGGTGCGTTCCAATCGTGGGGTTGCCGGTATCGACGGCACGGTGTCCACCGCGATCGGTGCGGCGTTGGCGCACAAGGGGGGTCGTACCGTGGCCTTGATCGGGGATCTCACCTTTGTGCACGACAGCTCGGGGTTGTTGATCGGCCCGACCGAGCCGCGTCCCGACAACTTGACCATCGTGGTCTCAAATGACAACGGCGGCGGCATCTTCGAACTGCTGGAGCAGGGCGATCCGCGATTCGGCGATGTGTCCTCCCGCATCTTCGGCACCCCGCACGATGTCGACATCGCCGCCCTGTGCCGGGCCTACCACGTGGATTCGCAATCCATCTCCGTGGAGGAGCTCGGCCCCGCGCTGGACGAACCCGCCGGTGGCATCAGGGTTCTGGAGGTCAAGGCCGACCGCTCTACCCTGCGTGAACTGCACGCCGCCATCAGGGCTGCTTTGTGAACCGACGCTCCCGTGTCATCAAGAGAGTCCGGATCGGCGTGCTGATACTGGCGGGGCTGATGACCCTGCAGTCACTGCTACTGGTCGCGGGCGCCTGGCGAAACGACAAGGCCATCGAACGGGACATGGGTGTCGCGCTGGCCGAGGTGCTCAGCGCCGGGCCGCGGCGATCCACCATCGAGTTCGTCACGCCCGAACGAGTCACGTACCGGCCGGAATTGGGCGTTCTCTACCCGTCCGAACTCAGCCCGGGCATGCGCATCTATGTGGAGTACGACAAATCCAACCCGGATTTGGTTCGCGTACAAGGACGTAACGCCTCATTGTCGATAGTCCCGGCCGGGTCCATCATCGTTGTGGTGTGGGCGGTCGCTGGAACGGTGCTACTGGGGCTTGCGTGGATACAGCGTCGACGTGCGGTGCCCGTCCACGCTTAAGTTTGCGTGACGTATGCCTGGGGGCAACCTAACTGCCAGGTGACGCTGACATGCTGTCTACGTGCGCATCGCGATCGTCGCCGAGTCGTTCTTGCCGAACGTCAACGGAGTTTCCAACTCGGTGCTGCGGGTGCTGGAGCACCTCCGCCGCACCGGGCATGAGGCCGTCGTCATCGCACCGGACACCCCCCGTGGACAGGCCCCCGCCGGTACCGAATACGACGGAGTGCCCGTGCATCGGGTGCCGGCCGTCATGTTTCCGAAGGTGAGCACCCTGCCGCTGGGCGTGCCGCAGCCACGCATGGTGCGGATCCTTCGTGATTTCGCGCCCGACGTGGTGCACCTGGCCTCACCCTTCGTCCTGGGATACGGCGGGTTGCGTGCTGCCCAGCATCTCGACATTCCCAGCGTCGCGGTCTACCAGACCGATGTGGCGGGTTTTGCCGACAGCTACGGCGCCGGTTTCGCCGCTCGTGCGGCCTGGCGCTGGACCAAGCATCTGCACGGCCGTGCGGACCGCACCTTGGCCCCGTCGTCTTCTGCGATGGAAGATCTTGCCGCGCACGGAATACCGCGAGTGTTTCGGTGGTCACGCGGTGTCGACATCGAACGCTTCGCGCCCTCGGCGCGTGATGAGGATCTGCGCCACTCCTGGTCGCCCGAGGGCAAGCCGATCATCGGGTTCGTCGGCCGTCTCGCTCCCGAAAAACATGTGGAACGCCTGGCCGTGCTGGCTCAGCGCGACGACCTGCAGCTCGTCATCGTGGGTGGGGGCGTGGAGCGTGACGCACTCGAAAAGCTGATGCCCACAGCAATTTTCACCGGGGAGCTGACCGGGTCGGCGCTGTCGCGGGCATACGCGAGTCTCGATGTCTTCATTCACCCGGGCGAGCACGAAACGTTCTGTCAGGCGGTGCAGGAGGCGCTGGCCAGCGGGGTCCCGGCCATCGCTCCGGATGCCGGTGGGCCGCGTGACCTCGTGATCCCGGGACGCAACGGAATGCTGCTGCCGGTGACCGATTTCGAGGCGCGGCTGGGAATGGCCGTCGATCACCTGGTGCAGCCGGCGACGCGCAGCCGATTCTCGGCGGCCGCCCGCCGGGGAGTGCTCTCACGCACCTGGCCCGCCATCTGTGATGAGCTGCTTGAGCACTACGCCGCCGCGGCGGGCACCACCCTGGGCCGCGGCATCATGACGGCCTAGTGCGCTGTACCGTCACGGTATGAACCGCGCCACCCTGGAGAAGGACCCGCACGAGGTCGCGTCCATGTTCGATGCGGTGGCCAAGCGATACGACATCACCAACACCGTGCTGTCCTTCGGCCGTGACCGCGCCTGGCGCCGCGCCACCCGCGAATCGCTCAAACTGAAGCCCGGTGACAAGGTGCTCGACATCGCCGCGGGCACCGCGGTCTCGACGGCAGAACTCACCCAGTCCGGGGCCTGGTGTGTGGCGGCGGATTTCTCGGTCGGCATGCTCAAGGCCGGTGCGCATCGCACCGTGCCCAAGGTGGCCGGAGACGCGACCCGGCTGCCGTTCGCGGATCACTCGTTCGATGCGGTCACCATCAGCTTCGGCCTGCGCAACGTCGTCGATCACGTCGAGGGACTGCGGGAGATGGCCCGCGTCACCAAACCCGGTGGCCGCCTTGCGGTGTGTGAATTCTCGACTCCGGTCAACCGGCCGTTCCGCACGCTGTACATGGAGTATCTGATGAAGACGCTGCCCTCCGTGGCGCGCGCTGTCAGCAGCAATCCGGACGCGTACGTGTATCTGGCCGAATCGATCCGGGCATGGCCCGATCAGGAGGCGTTGGCGCAGCAGATCATCTCGGCCGGATGGTCGAATGTGCGGTGGCGCAACCTCACTGGCGGCATCGTCGCCCTGCATGTGGCCACGCTCTGACCGCATGCAGCCATCAGCTGAACGGCGGACGCGAGTCGATGCGGCGTGAGCCGCCACCGGCCACCCGCCAGGCGCGCGCCACCGCGTCGTGGTCTTCGTCGGTCACCAGGTTTCCCATGAGCCGCACCGCGACTCGCATCAGCACCTGAGAGCGCATGCCGACCGGGCCCATGACGGGCAGAAAGCGCGGCAGGGTCAGCAGCGCCGCGAGCCGCCGCGCGATCGAGAACGAGCGGCCATACCGGTCCCGGAGCAGCTCCGGCCACAGCTGTGCGTAGTCGTCGGCGTCGAGCACCTCGGCGGCCAGATGGCCGGTCTCCAGCCCGTAATCGATGCCTTCGCCGTTGAGCGGGTTGACGCATGCGGCGGCGTCGCCGATGAGCATCCAGTTGGGGCCCGCGACGCCGGACACCGCGCCGCCCATCGGCAGCAGCGCCGAGGCGATGGAGTGCAGGCGGCCACTGAGCCCGAAGTCTTCGCGCCGCAGCTCGGTGTAGTACTCGATGAGCGGCCGCAACGCGGCATCGGCGGGGCGCTTGGAGGTGGCGAGAGCGCCGACACCGATGTTGATCTGCCCGCCGCCCAGCGGGAAGATCCAGCCGTACCCGGGGAGCACCTCGCCTTCGGGTGAACGCAGTTCCAGGTGCGAGGTCATCCACTCCTCGTCTCCGCGCGCCGACGCGATGTACGCGCGTCCCGCGACGGCGTACACGGTGTCCTTGTGCCACTCGCGTCCGAGGACCTTCCCCAGGGGGGAGCGCACACCGTCGGCGACGATGACGGCCTTGCAGGCGATCTCGCCGGGGCCACTGTCGTCGAGCACCTGTACCGAGGTGACCCGGCCCGCGGAGTCGCGCTCGACGTCAACGGCCTTGGTGGATTCGGCCATCTTGGCCCCGGAATCCACGGCCACCTGCCTGATCTTGTCGTCCAACTCGGTGCGGCGCACGGCGCTGCCGGTGCCGCCGAAAGATGGCCCGGGCCAAGGCACTTCGATGTTGCCGCCAAATCCGTGTAGGCGCAGGCCCTGGTATCGGATGTGCTCGTCGAGCCATGGTTTCAGCCCCAGCAGCTCCAGTTGTTCGACGGCGCGCGGGGTCAGCCCGTCGCCGCAGGTCTTGTCTCGGGGGAACACCGCCGAATCGACCAGGACCACCTCACGCCCGGAGCGTGCCGCCCATGCCGCGGCCGCCGATCCGGCTGGTCCGGCACCGACGACGACCAGGTCCGCTGACGTCTGCACCTTCCCAGTATGTTGGACCGGTGAGTAACTCGACCACGGTGGCCGGAGTTGACCTCGGTGATCCCGTATTCGCCGCGAAGGTGCGCGACCATTTGGCCGCGATCGAAACCCTCATCGTGACCGAGCTTGGGCAGTCGGACCCGCTGTTGACGGAGTCGGTGCTGCACCTTTTCCACGCAGGCGGTAAGCGCTTCCGCCCGCTGTTCACGGTGCTCGCCGCCCAGACCGGACCCGATCCGGACAACGACGAGGTGATCCTCGCCGGCGCGGTGTGTGAGCTCATTCACCTGGCCACGCTCTACCACGACGACGTCATGGATGAGGCGCAGAAGCGTCGCGGCGTGCCCAGCGCCAACGCTCGCTGGGGTAACAACGTCGCCATTCTCGCCGGGGACTATCTGCTGGCCACGGCCTCGCGGCTGGTGTCCCGGCTGGGGCCCACCGCGGTGCGGATCGTCGCCGAGACCTTCGCCGAACTGGTGACGGGCCAGATGCGGGAGACCGCCGGGGTGCCGGAGGGCGGTGACGAGACCGAGCACTACCTCAAGGTGATCCACGAGAAGACCGGATCGCTGATCGCGGCGACCGGGCGCTTCGGCGGCATGACCTCCCGGTGCGATGACGAGCAGATCGAGCGGCTGAGCCGCCTGGGTGCCATCGTCGGGACCGCATTCCAGATCTCCGACGACATCATCGACATCGAGAGCCTCACCGACGAGTCCGGTAAGACGCCCGGCACCGACCTGCGCGAGGGGGTGCACACGCTGCCGATGCTGTACGCCCTGCGCGATACCGGGCCGGAGGCCGATCGGCTGCGTGTTCTGCTGGCCGCGCCGATCACCGACGATGCCGAGGTGGAAGAGGCGTTGACGCTGTTGCGGGGATCGAACGGGCTGGTTCAGGCAAAGTCCGTGGTTCTGGATTACGCCGATCGCGCCAAGGTCGAGCTGGTCGAGCTGCCCCCGGGTGCTGCCCGCGACGCGTTGGGCGTGCTAATCGAATACACCGTCCGTCGTCACGGCTGAGCTCGCGGAACCCGAGCGCGCCCTGCTTCGTTAGCTTGGGTGAACCCAGTAGACGGAAGGGAAGCTCATGTCGACGGCAGGACCGAGCCACGCCAACGGACTGAAGACAGTGCTCCTGCTGGGCGGCATGTCGGCGATGATCGTGTTCATCGGCTCGCTGTTCCACAGCAAGAGCATCCTGCTGCTGGCCGTTCTGTTTGCCGTCGGCATGAATGCGTACGTGTACTTCAAAAGCGACACCTTGGCGTTGCGTGCCATGCACGCCCAGCCGGTGACGGAGCTGCAGCAGCCCGCGATGTACCGGATCGTGCGCGAGCTGGCGACTGTTGCACGCCAGCCGATGCCCAGGCTGTACATCAGCGACACCAATGCGCCCAATGCCTTTGCAACGGGCCGCAATCCGCGTAATGCGGCGGTCTGCTGCACGACAGGCATCATCGATCTGCTCTCCGAGCGTGAGCTGCGCGCCGTGCTGGGCCACGAACTCTCGCATGTCTACAACCGCGACATCCTGATCTCGAGTGTGGCGGGTGCGCTCGCGGCCGTCATCTCAGGGCTGGCCAATATGGCCATGTTCATGAACTTCTTCGGTGGTGGCGGCGAAGACCGCCCGAATCCCTTTGCCCTGTTCCTGGTTTCGATGCTGGGGCCGGTGGCTGCCACGGTGGTGAAGATGGCGGTGTCCCGCTCACGGGAGTATCAGGCCGACCAGAGTGGTGCCGAACTGACCGGAGATCCGCTGGCGCTGGCCTCGGCCCTGCGCAAGATCTCCGGCGGGGTGCAGGCCGCACCCTTGCCGCCGGAGCCGCAACTGGCCAGCCAGTCGCACCTGATGATCGCCAACCCGTTCCGGGCCGGCGACCGGGTGGCGTCGCTGTTCTCGACACACCCGCCGATGGCTGATCGCATTGCGCGCCTTGAGGAGATGGCCCGCTTCTGACGTCCGGACGGCTACCGAACCGTGCGCCCGGTCTGCGCGGCCAGCCTGTCGAGTACCGGCGCATCCGGGTCAACGGGCTGTGGGGTACCGAACTTCCCCGACCGTGCGAATGCTTCGGCACGCTTCTCAACCAGGCCCAGCGCATTTTCGACGAGGTCGGCGGGCAGGTCCACGGGAACGCCGGTGGACTGGGCCAGGTCCCAGCCGTGGGTCAACAGGTCGGCCATCCGGATCCGAAGCTGGTTGTCGCCGGTCGTGTGGGCGAACGGGCCCGGATAGGTCTGCTCGAGCACTCCGGGGCGTGCCAGCGTGTCGCTCAATGCCACTACCGACTGCTGATACGCCGCGGCGGGATCGTCGTCAGCGCCGCCACCGGGCCCGCCGAGGCGCTCGGACAGTGAATAGTTCACGTCGATCAGGTGGTTGACCAGCTGGCACAGATTCCACTCGGCGCTCGGCGTCGGCTCATCCCATTGCTCCGGGAGTATCGCCGTGATCAGTGTCCCGACGGCCGACGAGGCTCGCAGAAAGTCGTCGGTGGCGCTCATCAGCGATACACCATCACCGTGGTGGTCCCGTGTGCGACCAGCCTGCCGTGGGAGTCGACAACCTTGCCCTCGGCGGTCGCGACCCTCCGGCCTGGGTGCAAGACCGTGCCCGTCGCTATCAGCTTTTCCCCGTCGGTGGCGACGGTACGGACATAGTTGACCTTGAGTTCGAGTGTCCCGTAACCGATTCCAGCTTCCAGTGTGGAGTGCACGGCGCAACCCATGACGGAGTCGAGCAGCGTCGCGCAGATCCCGCCGTGCAGGGTGCCGAGGGGATTGGCGAACTCGGGCCGGGTGACCACGCTGAATGCGACGGAACCGAAGCTGATTTCTTCCATCTGCATCCCGAGTAGCCGGGAAATGGGTGGCGTCGCCTCCGGAGTTCCACCCATGCTCTGCAGCAGTTCGAGCCCGGACAGGTTCTCGATTTCGATGGTCATGCCGTGCCTTCCGCGTAGACTGATTGGTCCATATCGACGCTAGCAGGGCATGGACCGATCGGTCCATTTGGGTGAGGAGGCTGAGGTGACACCGGGTCCACGGCAGCGACTGATCGATAGCGCGATCGCGATGATGCGCGAACGCGGGGTGTACGGCACCGGCCTCGCTGATCTGCTTAAACGCAGCGGTACGGCCCGGAACTCCATATATCAGCACTTCCCGGAGGGGAAGGGTGAACTCATCGCCGAGGCCGAGCGGGAGGCCTCGGCGCAGGCCAACGCGTTCCTTGGCGCGCTGCGGGCGCGTGGCGATGTCGAGTATGTCCTCGCCAAATTCATCACGTGGTGGACGAACCAGCTGCAGACCCACGGCTTCGACACCGGATGCCCTCATGCGGCGGCCGCGCTCGCGGGTCCGGGGGAGGAGCAGATCCGGACCGCGGCCCACGACGCGTTCCTGGGGATGCGGGCACAGCTGGAGGGTTCATTGCGGGACTCGGGCGTGGTCGACGGCGCAGACGGCGTGGCGTCGCTGATTGTCAGCGCAATCGAGGGGGCGCTGTTGCAGGCGCGGGCGGCGCGCTCGGTGCAACCCTTGCACGAGGCTGAGCGCGAACTCGTCGCGCTGATTCGCGCTCGACGACAATAAGGGCCAAAGTCCTTATTCCGGTTCGACTTCCGAGAGATCGGTGGCGACGTGGAAAGGCGGGGTGCTCTTCCCGATCACCCGGTACCGATTCCACGGGTCGGGGTCACCGATGAAGGCATCCCGTGCGCTATGCGTGGTGCGGATCGTGGCATTCACGCGTGCCTCGTCACCGACGATCGCGCTCAGTTGTTCGTTGGGTCTGATGCGGCCGATCCAGCGGTAAATGCCGTCGATCGGCTCGCTGTACCCCTTGAGCTCCAGCTGGACCGGTATCTCGACACCGCGAACGGTCACCGTCGCCTCACCGATGTAATCCGAATCGTCATGCGGGCTATGGCTGAAGACGCTGTTGGTGTCGTCCTGTCGGGGAAGGGTCATGACTCTCCTCTTGACAACCGGGACGCCGCCCGGCAAGCTCGCTGACATATGCGTAACAAAGAGTACCCGATACTATTTAATACGGGTACTAAACCTTGGGTGATCAGAGGACAGCGACGTGACGTCCAGTAGTTACAAAGACATCAACTACACCGACTACGAGTTCGGTCAGGCCACCACGGTGGACGGGGGCGTTCCCACGCGTCGTCGCCGGGTGGGCGATCGCCTCAAGACGGCGCGCCGATTGCTCTTCGAAGCCACAGAGCTCAGCTACGACCCCGAGCTGGACATCGACTGGGATGCGCCGCTGAGCTCCGGGATGCATTGGCTGGCATCCCATCGGGTTTCGCTCTATGGCACCCCCGAGTGGGATGCGCTGTCGGTTGAACAGCGCGACGAATTGGCACGCCAGGAGCTGGTCAGTCTGCTGAGTTTCGTCGTGGATGCGCAGGGTGCGCTCGCGTCCCTGATGTTCCGGGATGTCATCGAAGGCAACACGCTGGCCGATGACTACAGCCGCTTTTTGCTGGCCAGCGTTCGCGATATCAGCCGCAACGCGACCATGGTCGGCCGGCTGATCAACAAGACGGGGTTGGAGCTTGCGCCCGCGCCGATGGCCGTGCAGCGCCTGCAGCGTTTTCTCGTGCCGCTCATTCCGCATGGTCCACTCGGTCGCGGATTCATCCTCTTGCTGCACAGATTGATTCATCAGCTGATGAGTGAGCTCGAGGCCGATGAGCAGGCGCAGCCCGTAGTCCGGCAGGTCGCAAAGATCTGTGTTCTGGTTGGCCGCCGTCAGCTCGAATTCGCCGAGGACGAGCTGTACCGCGCCGTGGATGCCCGGAGGTATCTGCCCCCGGCTCCGGCGGACGTCTCGGTTGCGCTGCTGACGGTGTTGGCGACCTCGCTGATCGTGCGTCCGCAGGTGTACCGCAGTGTGGGCCTGACCGAGCGGGCCGGCCGCAGGGCGGCCGCGCGGAGCGAGAACAGCCGCCACCGGAACCGGGTGTTGTTGCGGCGGTATCTCGACATCGCCCAGGACGCAGGAATGTTCACGACCGGCGCCGCGAGGTCGATTCTCGGAGGTCGCGGCCTTTTGTGATCCCGCGCCGGGGATTGACAAACCAGGGCATAACGCTAAGACTCAAAGTAACGGGTACTAAAAGTAATGCATAAAATTGGAGGGCGGGATCAATGACGACCATCGACCAACCAGCAGCACTGCATGAGGCCGGCGCCTCATCGGTGCGGGGCAAGACCGTGGGCGACCGGCAGAAGACTGCGCAACGACTGCTGCGTTCGGCTGCGGAGCGTGCCTACGACGGCGAGGTCGACATCGATTGGGACGCCCCCGTAGTGCCCGGCTTGTACTGGACCACGCCGCGCCGGACGTCGCTGTATGGCACCAAGCTGTGGGACAAGCTGACTCAGGAACAGCGCGTCGAGCTGACGCGCCATGAGCTCGGCTCCGTGCTCAGCTTCGGCATCTACGTAGAGACCGGTCTGAGCGCCATGCTCTGGCGGCAGGTTGTCGAGCAGAACGGGGGAGCGACCGATCACGGTCGTTACGCGTTGACCGAGATCAGCGAGGAAGCGCGGCACTCCACCATGTTCGGTCGCTTGGTGAACAAGCTCGGAGTGGCGCCGTACACCTATCCCAAGTTTGCGACGCGCGTCATCCGGCTCCTAGGTTTTGTGCCGCTGGGCCCCTCGGGACTTGGCACCCTGTTGCTGGTCGAGGAGGTGCTGGACCGTGCGCAGCGGGAATCGATGATGGACGAGACGGTGCAGCCGCATGCGCGTCAGCTGATGAAGATTCACGTGCTGGAAGAGGCGCGACATATCACCTATGCGCGTGAGGAACTGGTGCGTCAGATCTCCGAGCGGGGCCCGGTCTCCAACGCATTCCACCGAGCGGTCTTCGCCCTGTCGGTGGTCGGCATCTATCCGGTGCTCTTCAACCCGAAGGCTTACCGGTCGGTGGGTATTCATCCCCTGCGCGGCTTGTATGCCTTCCTGACGTCACCGAACTACCGCGAGAACGCGACGTGGGTTTCGGAGCCGTTGATGCGCTTCATGCACGAGATCGGTTTTCTGGACGGCAAATTCACCGGCCGACTGTTGCGGATGTCGCGGGCGATGCCCGACGACATCCTGGCCGAGATCAAGTCGCGATAAGCGCGACAGTGGAACTGGCTCGTTGCCGGTGGCAATGAGCCAGTTCTGCCGTGCCAAGGGTCCATCTTCGAAAACAGAAAGCGATTGCGCCACATGACTGTCACCGATACACCGTCCGAAGAACAGCAGCCTGACACTGTGATCGACAGCGGCTCTGCCGATCCCATCCGGGTCCGTGCGCTGATAGTCGGCACCGGCTTCTCGGGTATCGGCGCCGCGATCGCGCTGCAGAAGATGGGGGTGCCGTTCCTCATTCTTGAAAAGGCCGGTGAAATGGGTGGCACCTGGCGCGACAACACCTATCCCGGCGCGGCATGCGATGTACCTACGCACCTCTACTCGTTCTCGTTCGAGCCGCGGTCGAATTGGGATCAACTCTTTTCCAGGCAGCCCGAGATCTTCGACTATCTCAAGGAAGTCGCCGCCAAATACGGCTTGTACCGGCATGTCACCTTCAACACACGCGTCACTCGCGGGTATTGGGATGAGAACGAGTACCGCTGGCACGTGTTCACCGACGGTGGGCAGGAGTACATCTGCCAGTTCCTCATCTCGGGGGTCGGCGCCCTGCACATTCCGAGCATCCCGGAGATCGACGGCCTCGACCGTTTCGAGGGGCCGGTCTTTCATTCCGCGCAGTGGAACCACGACTTCGACCTCACCGGCAAGAAGGTCGCCGTCATCGGTACGGGCGCCAGCGCTATTCAGTTCGTCCCGGAGATCGTCGGCAAGGTGGGCGAGCTGAAACTCTTCCAGCGCACGCCCCCATGGGTGCTGCCGCGCAGCAATGTCGAATTCGGGCCGGCGGCCAAGCGGGCGTTCGCGAGCATCCCGGGTCTGCGGGCGTTGTTCCGCAGCGGCATGTATTTCGGCGCCGAGGCCGGCGCATACGCGATGAACCGGCGCCCCGCCCTGCTGAAAGGCGTTGAGCTGCTAGGCCGTGCGTACATCAAGAGCCAGATCTCGGATCCGGACGTACGCCGGAAGGTGACACCGGATTACCGGGCCGGGTGCAAACGCCTGTTGGGCTCGGCCACGTACTACAAGGCGATCGAGAACCCGAAGACGGAACTGGTCACCGAGTCCATCGCGCGGGTGACCGCCGACGGCGTTGTCACCAGCGACGGAATCGAACGCAAGGTCGACGCCATCATCTTCGGCACCGGCTTCCACGTCACCGACTCGTACAAGTATCTGGATCTGAAGGGCCAAAACGGCGAGGATCTCGGCGACCGTTGGTCGGCAGAGGGTGTCACCGCTCATCGCGGCATCACCATCGCCGGTATGCCCAACCTGTTCTTCCTCTTGGGCCCCAACACCGGGCTGGGCCACAACTCGATCGTGTTCATGATCGAGTCACAGATCCACTACGTCACCGAGGCCATCAAACACGTTGATGAGGCCTACGCCCAGGCGATTGTGCCCACCCGCGAAGCCCAGGACCGGTTCAACGCCGAGGTTCAGCGCAAGCTGCAGGGTTCGGTCTGGAACAACGGCGGTTGCCAGAGCTGGTACTTGGACGAGCACGGCAAGAATCGGACGTTGTGGTCCGGATTCACCTTCGAATACTGGTCGCAGACAAGAAAAGTCGATCCCACCGAGTATGAGTTCGACGGCGCGGTGCGCCCGGCTGTGCGCAAGACCATTCCCCTCGCCGACGGTCCCCGGCAGACCTCGCCAAGTCTGTCCGGACGCTAGGCCGCCACTTCCGCCCAACAGAAGCGAGAAACCATGAAGAACTTCGACAACAAGGTCGCCGTCATCACCGGTGCCGGTTCGGGTATCGGCCGCAGCCTGGCCTTGAATCTGGCCCAGCGCGGCGTGCGGCTGGCCCTCTCGGATATCGACACCGCGGGCGTGGCCGATACCGCCGGGCGTTGCGAGAAGGCCGGCGCGACCGCCATCCCCTTTGAACTCGACGTCGCCGACCGGGCCGCCGTGTACGCCCATGCGGCCGACGTCAAGAACGAGTTCGGTCAGGTCAACCTGGTGTTCAACAATGCCGGGGTCGCACTGTCCGCCGACGTCAAAGACATGGAATGGGACGACTTCGACTGGTTGATGAACATCAACTTCTGGGGCGTTGCGCACGGCACCAAGGCCTTCCTGCCGCATCTCATCGAATCGGGCGACGGCCACATCGTCAATGTGTCGTCGGTATTTGGATTCATGGGCATCCCATCTCAGAGTGCCTATAACGCAGCGAAATTCGCTGTTCGTGGCTTCACCGAGGCGCTTCGTCAGGAGATCCGGGCGGCCAAGTACCCCGTCGGAGTCACCTGTGTGCACCCCGGTGGGATCAAGACCAACATCGCTTCGAGTGCGCGCGGTATCCCCGAGGGTGTGGACCGGGAAACTGTCCGAAAGGGCTTCCAGCTCGCGGCGATCACCCGGCCGGACTCGGCGGCACGGATCATTCTGCGGGGTGTCGAGAAGAATCGGCCCCGCGTGTTGATCGGTCCCGATGCCCGGGTGTTCGACGCCATACCGCGCATCATCGGACCGCGCTACGGGGATCTGATGGCACCGTTCTACGGACTCGGCAAGTACGGGCCGGGCAAGAAGATCGCGGCACGTTTCGGTATCGAGCTCTAGGCGCCGTCGATGACAGACACCGTCACACCGGATGCCCCCAAGGTAACCGGTAACCCCCATGTTCATTCGCTGGAGGTCGTCGAGATCATCAGGGAGACAGGGGATGCGGTATCCCTGGTGTTCGAGGTGCCCGATGCCCTCGTCGACGCCTTCCGCTACCGGCCGGGGCAATTCCTCACACTGAAGATCCCCAGTGAGCGGACGGGTTCGGTGGCCCGCTGCTACTCGCTGTCCAGCTCACCGCATCTCGATGACGACCTTGTCGTCACCATCAAACGCACGGACGGCGGGTACGCGTCGAACTGGCTGTGCGACAACGTCGTCGTGGGTGATCACATCACCGTGCTCACCCCGTCGGGGGTCTTCGTACCGCGCTCTCTGGACGGCGACTTCTTGCTGATCGCGGCAGGCAGTGGCATCACCCCCATGCTGTCCATCGCCAAGTCGGTGCTGCTGGGCGGTGCCGGAACGGTCTACTTGTTCTACGCGAACAGAGATGAGCAGAGCGTCATCTTCGGTGCCGAGATCGACGACATCATGGTGGAGTTCCCGGACCGGCTGCGGGTGGTGCATTGGCTCGAATCCGAGCGCGGATTGCCCACCCGTGACGCCATGGCCGAGTTGTTCGCGGCCTACACCCGGTACGGCACCTACATCTGTGGCCCGGCGCCGTTCATGGACGGGGCACGCGCCGCGTTGTCGGCCGTCGGAATGCCGGCCAGCCACATTCACATCGAGCTCTACCAGTCGCTGACCGGTGACCCGTTCGCCGACATCGTGGTCCCGCAGGGTGGTGGGGACACCGCGGAGGCGACCGTGGAACTCGACGGCACACAGGTCACCGTTGAATGGCCCAGGAACACTCCGCTGCTCGATGTGCTGCTCGCCCAGGGCATCGATGCGCCGTACTCATGCCGCGAGGGTGCCTGCAGCGCGTGTGCCTGCACGGTGCGCCGCGGCGAGGTGCGGATGCTTCGCAACGACACCCTGGTGGATGCCGACCTGGCGATGGGGCTGACGCTGGCCTGTCAGGCCGTTCCGGTCACCGACAGCGTCGATATCGTCTTTGACCAGTAGACGCGAGATTGCGCGCGATCTTGGATATGGTCACGGGATGCGTACCCTGCCGATTCTTGGCGCTGTGACCAGCGCGATTGCCGCCGTCATGCTGGCGGGCGTGGCGTCCGCCGACCCAGACACCCCGAATCCTCTTGACCCGTCCGGGCTTCCGAACGTCAACGGGCTCACTCCGGTGTCACCGCTGGACTACAGCGTGTTGGCGGACACGGCATACGGCTTCACCATCCCCGGTGGGATCTCCTGCATGATCAAGCGCGCGGATGCCAGCTACGGCTGTAGCGGCCCGCTGCCCGGGGCGCCCAATGGGGCGAACCTCGTCAGCGGCAGTAACGCCCCCGGTTTCGCCAGCACCGACCGGCCGATCTACGGACTCGGTGGTGACGTCTTCAAACCCCTGGCGCCGGGGCATCGCCTGAGTTACCGCGAGGTCAGCTGCGGCTTGGACGGCGGCGGCACGTTGACCTGTGTCAACAACCGCTGGCAGAACGGCTTCGTGGTCGGTCCGGGCGGCAGCTACACCACCTAGCCGCTGGTTAGATTGGTCGCATGCGTCTTGGGAACCTGCTGATCGCCGTCCTGTGCGGCATCGTCCTTGTCGGCTGCGATAGGGGAGAAGCACCCACGAACGCCCCCGCCCAGGAATCCACCGGTGCGTCTGCCTCCGCGACGACAACCCCCACCGCCACGGTTGATCCCGCCGGCGAGCCCGCATGCCCCAAACATGGCGGTCGCTGGGACGGCGCTCAGGGCTGCGTCATCGACGAGGTCACCCCGCAGGCCACCCAACACCTGCTCATCCCCGTCCAGTGGGATTCGTCCTTCCCCGAGCTGCAGAAGGCGACCGACGAGCTGGTGGCGGATATCCGCGCTGGTTTCCGCAAGTCCGTCGAGCGTGCGGGGGCCCCGCCCGAGGGCAAGCCATGGGCGCTCCAGGTCAGCTTTGAGGCGTATCAGGGCAAGGGCGTGCATCCCTCCGACAGCGTGCGGTTCTCGATCAGCGAGTCACTCGGCGGCTATCACCCGGGATTCGCGTTTCGCACTCTCGCCTTCGACCGCGTCACCAAACAGCCGATCACCATCGGGTCGCTGCTGATCGATCCGGCGACGGCGTTGCCCAAGATCTCCGCGCTGGTCCGTGCCGACCTGCGTGCGCAGCTCGGCGGTGTGGGAACCGAATTCGTCGATACCGGAACGGTTCCGGAGCCAGGGAATTTCAAAGAACTCTCGCTGGACGGCGACGCGCTGCTGTTCTCCTTCGAGCCATACCGGGTGGCGGCGTACGCCGAGGGGCCGATGCAGAGCCGGGTGGCGCTATCCGAGCTGCGCGATGTGGTGAAGCCCGAGTACCTGCCCGCCTGATCAGAATCCGGTGCCGTGCACTTCGTGGCCGGGAGTCGCCGCCATAAGTCCGCGGTAGGCCTGCTCCACCGTGGAGCCGTGGTTGATCACCCCGTCGACCTCACGCGCGATCGGCATCTGGATGCCGTACTCATCGGCAAGGGTCATCACCACTGAGGACGCCTTCACGCCCTCGGCCACCTGATTCATCGATTCGATGATCTCGTCGATGGTCTTGCCCTTGCCGATCTCCTCGCCCACGTGCCGGTTGCGGCTGCTGGCACTCGTGCAGGTGACGATGAGGTCGCCCAGGCCCGCCAGGCCGGGAAACGTCTCCGGGTTACCGCCCATGGCCACACCGAGTTTGGTCATTTCCCGCAGCGCCCGAGCGATCACCATGGCGCGGGTGTTCTCGCCGATGCCGATCGCGTAACCCATGCCGCTGGCGATGGCGAAGACGTTCTTGAGTGCGCCCGCCATCTCCACACCCACCACATCGTTGGTGCTGTACACGCGGAAGCGTGACGTGCGGAACAGCTCACCCAGACGCGCCGCCTGGTGCTGATCGGGCATCGCGACAACGCCGGCGGCCGCGTACCCGCGAGCCACCTCCTTGGCGATGTTGGGCCCGGCCAGGATGCCCGCAGGGTGGCCGGGCAGCACTTCCTCGATGATCTGCGACATCCGCATCCGCGAGCCCTGCTCAAGGCCCTTGACCAGCGACACGATCGGCACCCACGGACGTAGAGATTGGCCGATCTCGGTCAGCACCTCGCGGAAGCTGTGTGAGGGAACGCCCATGATCACCACGTCGGCCTGCTCAATGGCCTCGTGCAGATCCGAGGTGGCGCGCAGGCTTTCGGTCAGTTCGACCTCGTCGCTCAGATATCGCGAATTGCGGTGCCGTTCATTGATATCCGCGACCGTTTCCGGTGAACGGGCCCACTGCAGGGTGGGGCTGCGGCGCGCCACAATCGAGGCCACGGTGGTGCCCCAGGATCCGCCCCCGAGGACGACGACTTGTGGTTCACGAAGTGCTGCCATGCCCGCCAGGGTATGGGCCCGATGCGCCGCGAATATGGACTTCGGCAATATGAGTGCGGTGTTGATCGATGTGACGCTCACGACCGGGCTGACCACCATGGCCGCCGATGCCGCCGAAGCCGAGGGGACCGGATACGCGGGTATCTGGACGTTCGAGGGCGCGCACGACCCGTTTCTGCCGCTGCTGCTGGCCGCCGAGCACACGAAGGATGTCACCCTGGGGACCTCCATTGCGGTCGCGTTCGCGCGAAATCCGATGCTGTTGGCCAATATTGGCTGGGATCTGCAGGCGTACTCGGGTGGGCGATTCATCCTCGGGCTCGGCACGCAGATCAAACCGCACATCACCCGTAGGTTCGGCATGCCGTGGAGCAGTCCCGCGGCGAGGATGCGTGACATGGTGCTGGCCGTGCGCGCCATCTGGCAGTCGTGGCAGGAACGTGGGCGCCTGGACTATCGCGGTGAGTTCTACCAGAACACCCTCATGACGCCGATGTTCATGCCCGATCCGGCCGAGGTGAGCGCCTCTGGCCCGCCCCCGATCTGGTTGGCCGGTGTCGGTAGCGGGATGACCGAGGTTGCGGGCGAGGTGGCCGACGGCTTCTTGTCGCACCCGTTCTGTACACCCGACTACCTCGCGCAGATCACCGTGCCGACGCTGGCGCGCGGCGCGCAGAAGTCCGGAAAGACGCTCGCCGACATTCAGATCCACCATTCGCCGATGATCATCATCGGGCGCGACGAGACCGAGCTGGCGACTGCGCGGTCCGCGGTGCGCAAGCAGCTCGCCTTCTACGGGTCCACACCCGCCTACTGGCCGATCCTGGAACTGCACGGGCGCTCAGAGGTTGGCCCGAAACTGAAAGAGCTGTCCAAACAGGGCGAATGGGATGCGATGACCAACCTGATCGACGACGAGTTCGTCGATGCCGCGGCGATCACCGTGACCGACCCCGTGCAGGGCGCACGCCAATTGCGGGACCGCTACGGCGATCTGGTGCACCGGTTGGGTTTCAACACCCCGTACCGGCCCGATCGCGCACTGCTGGCCGGGCTGCTGACCGCCTGTGCAGAGGCTCGCTAGGCGTGGGTACCTGAGATCGCCACCCCGGCGCCCAGGCCGACGATCATGAAGCCGCCCGCACCGCCCATTGCCTCCAGGCGCTTGGGTGAACGGGCGAACCAATTGCGCGCGGTGCTGGCCAGCAGTGCCCACAGGCTGTCGGAGACAAGAGCTATCGCGATGAACACAATGCCGAAGAGGAAGATCTGGGTCGGCACCGAGCCCGCGGCAGGATCGGCGAACTGCGGCAGCACCGCGGCGAAGAACAGCGCCGTCTTCGGGTTGGTCAGGCCGACGATGAAGCCTTGCCGGAAGACGTGTCGTCGTCCCGCCGCGGGCCGGTCTGCGTTCAATGCCTCGTTGAGCGACTTGCGATTCCGAATCGCCTGTACGCCAAGGTAGATCAGATAGGCCGCGCCCACCAGCTTCACCGCCGTCAGCGCCCAGGAGGAGGCGGTCAGCAGGGCGCCCAGTCCGGCCGTCGCAGGCGCCACGAACACCGCGGTGCCCGCCGTATTGCCCAGCACGCTCAGCAGGCCCGCGCGGCGGCCCAGGCTGAGCGAACGGCCAACGGAAAACAGCACGCTCGGTCCCGGAATCACGATGAGGGCGTACGCGACCAGCGCGAAGCCGATCAGGTGCGATGTGGAGATCACCGGACCATCGTCTTACCGGTAGTTCACGAACTGCAAGGCAATATCCAGGTCCGAGCCCTTCAACAGTGCCTGGACGGCCTGCAGGTCGTCACGCTTCTTGCTCGACACCCGAATCTCTTCGCCCTGCACCTGCGACTTGACACCCTTGGGGCCCTCGTCGCGGATGATCTTGTTGATCTTCTTGGCGTTCTCGGTGTCGATGCCCTGCTTGAGGGTCCCGGTGAGCCGGTAGGTCTTGCCGCTGGGCTGCGGGTCGCCCGCGTCGAAGGCCTTCATGCTGATATCCCGGCGGATCAGCTTTTCCTTGAAGACGTCCACGGCTGCCTTCAGGCGCTCCTCGGTGGAGCTGATCAGCTCGATGGTCTCGTCACCTTTCCAGGCGATAGTGGTGTCGGTCCCACGGAAGTCGAATCGTGTGGTCAGCTCCTTGGCCGCCTGATTGAGCGCATTGTCGACCTCCTGGCGGTCGATCTTGCTCACGATGTCGAATGATGAATCCGCCATGACTGCTCCCTCTTTCTGGTCTTCGTATGTTCCGTATCCAGTCGGTTTGCGTTGGCACGACCCTATCGTTGTATCCTGCATCGTCTGATAAGGCGGGTTGCCCGAGCGGCCAATGGGAGCGGACTGTAAATCCGTCGGCTTACGCCTACGCAGGTTCGAATCCTGCACCCGCCACAGCGGTCGGGCCCCCTCTGGAGGGGGCCCGACGTAATTTCAGGGAAGCGGAGATGGTGCCCAACGGGCCTCCTCAGCGCAGATGGCCGGCCAGCTGTCCCTGCTCGCCGAAGAGTTCGGTGTTCCAGCGTTCGACGAGTTCGGTGTTGTCGAATTCGTCCGGGTGGAAGCCGGGGCGGTTGTAGGCCCGGACGCGGTCGAGTACGTCCCGGGTCACGAAGGGCGAATGTCGCAGTTCGGCAATGCTTCTGAACAACCTGACGGGGTTGTACGTCGCCCTGTCGAGAAGCAGTGACATCAGGGTGTCCAGGAGAGTCCCGCAGAGGAACACCGTCGTGATCAGTCGCATGGCCCATGCGCGCATGCGTTCGGTGCCCCCGACGGTTCGATAGACGTCGAAGGCCACGGCGCGATGTTCGGACTCCTCCAGTGCATGCCACAGGAGCATCGAGCGGACCTCGCCCTCGCCCAGCAGATCTTGGGCACGCTGATCGGTCAACAGGGTCTCGGCAAGCGTTGCGGTGTAATGCTCCAGGGCCGCTGTCATGGCGAGGTTGAAGCGAGGCGGCAGGTACCGCGTGTAGAGAGTCATCCCTCGCTTGGTCAGCCGGTCGACGATGCCCGTCGGATACCCCATCTGCTGTAGTCGGTCGTTGAGCTCGCGATGCTCACGCCCGTGTGTCACCTCCTGGCCGATGAACCCGGCCACCTGCTTTTTCAGCACGGGGTCGGTGATCTGGTCGGAGAAGTGTTTGACGGACCGGATGAAGTAGTCCTCCCCTTCGGGGAACACCGCGGAGAGCATCGCGATGACGTGGCTCATCACCAGATCGCCCTGCACGTAGTGGCGGTTCAGTGAACCGGTCGGATACCGGAACGCGATGCGCCTTGTCTTGATGGGTCGGGTGGCTTCGCCGATGGGGGTGTTCATAGCGGCTCCTGGGTGGGTGTTTCGCGGGTAGCTCGGTTGACGCCCTCGGCAGGCCAGGGCTCTGGGTCGGTGTCGGGATGATGACGCCAGATGGAGCTGGCGACGACGTAGTGCGCGATGAGGGCGATTCCCCAGCCCAAGAGGGGATAGATGAACCACGGGTATGCCGTGCCCTGGTCGAACTGCCAGGTAAGCGCCCAGATCGCCACGAGCAGGACCTGTACAGCGACGTAGGTGCTGGCGTGGATCCGGAATGCGGCTCGATTCATCTGCCCGATCCATGCCCGGCGTTTTCGATCGAGCCGTCGCTGCTCCTCGTCGGCCCGGCGTTCGGCACGTTCTACTGCTCGTTCAAAGGCGTCATCGCTCACTGCTTGGCTCCTCTCCTGCGATCGTCAACTCGGGCAAGGCCGGTAATCTCCAGGGCGGCCTGATCGAGGATCTTCTCCACCGCGGCGGGATCCACCCGTCCCGCCGACGGCATGATCCGCGCGGAGAACCGGGCAAGGATCTTCTCGAATGAGTCGCCGCGGCCGAACCGTGCACCGGTGCGCAGTTCCACACCCGCCAGGACATCGGCCCTGCTGGTCAGTGCCCGCTCGCCCTCGGCCGATGTGCGGTACACCGTCCGGCCCTCGCGTGTCTGGCCCATCAGGAGACCTTCAGCGGCCAGTGCTTCGACTGCGGGATACACGGTGCCGGGTGATGGTTGGTAGCCACCGGCGCCGAAGAGCCGCGATAGTTCGGACATCAGCTCATAGCCGTGCATGGGCCGCTGCGCCAGCAGCGCCAGGAGCACGAGTGGCAGCTCGCCATGACGGAAGAAACGTGCCATGACGGTGCCTCCTCTCCGCGCCTACGAAACTATTACGAAAGTAGTATCGAAACTATTACGAAGTCAATGGCTCGGTGGGCGGTTCGCCAAGGAAGTACTACATCTGTTGTGGTTCATTTGCCGTTCCGCCCCGCGCCGGCGCGAACAGTCGGGGAAATGGTGCGACCATGCCCGCATGGCTGAAGACGCGGCGGTGGCGCAGGCTCGGGTCCTGCTGCGGTCGCTGTATGAGCATGTGGACTATGTGTCTCAACAGATCGACAAGGCCGAGCGGCAGATTGACCGGCATGCGAATCTCGCTGCCCCCCGGCATCATCGGCGCTTGCGTGCCATGCGCAAGGACCTTGACGAGGCGCACCGTCTCATCAGCGGCCTGCACGGTTGTTACCCGGCCACGCGCGCGACGTCGGGCGGGACGGCGTACTGATCTGTGCCGCGACGACCTAGCCGGCGGTCACCGTGAGCTGATCTTGTCCCTCGGCGATGTGAGCCGTGGCATGAAAGGTTTTCCCGGTGTGCGACACAAGAAATCGATAGTCGCCTGCCAGCGGTGCGGAGATGACCACCTCGCCCCAGTCGTCGGCCACCATGGCAATATCGTGGACGTCGCCGGGCGCCGAGTCGATGCTGATCACAGCACCGGCCATCGGGCGCCCGGCGGAGTCGCGAAATGAGATGCCGACCACGTATCCTCCTGTGTCCGGATTCTCTGATTACCTGAAAAGCCTTGTCACATACCGCTACTCTTCCACGTCGACATGTTGTTGAAGACGGCGCTGCTGATCCGGGTGGCCGAGTTGCCCGAGTTGGCGCCATTGGTGTGAATGCCCACGCCGTAACGGTTGCCGTTCTGCAGCACCCATACCGGTGAACCGCTCTGGCCGCCCGTGGTGTCGATGTCGTAGGTGATGACGCGGTCGGAGACCGACTTGGTGCGTTGCGCCATGAACCACTGCTCACCGTTCTTCTCGCCGGGATACCCGGACAGATTCAGCGCGGCGGCCTTCAGGAAATCATCGTTACGGGTGGCGAATCCGAAGTATCCCGTCTGATCACCCGGACGCGACGACGTCGGCAGGATGATCGCGCCATAGTCGTTGTCGCGATTCTGGTTCTGGGTCCACCCGGTGACGCTGCGGAAAGCGGTTCCCACGTGAGTGCCGAACGGGCGAACACCGGCATTGCGCCCGGGGATCACCTGGATCGAGCGCACCCATCCGCCATCGGCATGCATGTAGACGCAGTGCCCGGCCGTCATCACGGTGCGGGGAGCGATCAGCCAGCCCGTTCCGACATAGGTGCGGTTGTTGGCGGAGGTGATGATCAGGTGGCAGATCGCACGCCAGGGAAACGTGGTGGTGTTGCCGACCCGAACGCGATCATCGGTACCGATGATGACCTCGGCGCTGTTGGCCAATTCGGGGTAACTACCCAGAATGGCGTCCAGTGGCGCGAGTTCCGACTCGTCCGTGCTCAATCCATCGACGGAACCCAGTTCACTGACTGTGGACTCACCATGGGCTTGTGTTGCGGCGTTGGTGGTCTCGGTGTCGGCGTTGCTTGCTTGCGTCGACGGCAATTCGTGTTCGGTGACAGCGGCCGCGCCGGCGGCCCCTGAAATTTCGTACTCGGTCTCGGACGGCTTGTGATTCGTCGACTTGACTGCGGTGGCCATTTTCGTCTCCCTGCGTAGGGTGTGAGTTCGAGCTAGGACGTGTTCATCCTGTTCGGCACCGGGGCATGATTCACGCGTAGTGCGGTACTCGATCTCACACTGCGGGAGCAGTTTTCGTGTTCAGTTCTGGTTTGCGCGGGCGGCAGAGACGATTGCCCACGCCACCTCGGGGTGCTTGATATCGCTGTGCGCACCGCTGAACTGGGATTGGCCGGCGTCGGCGATGACCTTGTTGGCGTCAAGGCGGTAAAAATGCCCGCGCTGGAAGTCGTACGGCTTTCCGGCCTCGGCAAGCTCGAGTGGCGTCGCGGCCGGGTCCTGCTGGTATCCGTCGTGACCCATTGCCCCCCAGCGGAACCAAGGGTCCTGCCCGGCTTGGCTGTCCTGCCGAGCAAGCATGCTGGCCGCCGGATACCACCAGCCGACCGCGCGGTCGGCGGCGGTGTATGTCGACAGCAGTGGCCCGTCCACGCGCTCTTCGAGCCCGGCGAGGCCGCCGGGTCCTCGTCCCGGATCGAAGAGCAGCTTGCGGTTGAAGGTGAAGTGCGAGAAGGCGCCCTGGATCAGGGTGAGCGACTTGACGGGGCTGGTGCCGGTTGTCGGAAGCCCTGCCAGCGCGTAGGAGACCAGTCTCGCTCCGAAACTGTGTCCGATGAGGTGAATGCGGGGCGGGCCGTCGGGGCCCGACAGTGAGGCGAGCAGCGGACCGAGACCGCGCTGGCCGACAACTCCGGCCCGGTTCTTCATCTCGTAATAGCTCATCGTGCGCAGGATCTCGCGAGCCCCCGACCACAGCGCGGCGAAGGGATTGCCAAGTCCCTGTGCGGCACTCGTCGACTTCGGTGCCATAGCGGAGGCTTGCCCGAACACCGCGAGCGGGTCGCCCTTCACGATGTCCGACTCGCCGCTGTCCTCCTGCGACTGGGCGGGGGTGGTGACCAGTCCGGCGGCCAAGGTGTGGAACTCGATGAGCTTGGCGGACTGCTGCGGTTTCTCGTCGAGCAGCTCGCCCATCTTTTTCAGTTGCGCGGCCTGGCCGGGGAAGCGCGGTGCCAGCGCCGCGGCCAGCTCCGCGCCCGTGGAAGGCACGGGCGGCGCGCTATCGGGGCTGTCGTCGGGCAATAGCACCGACGGCCAGTTGATTCCGGCAACGGCCACACCGTCTGTGTCGCCGCCGAGCTGATCGGCGATCAACGAAAACATCGCGGTGTAGAGCTGGCGAGCGGAGGCTACGCTGTTGTTCCATCCGTGTGACATCAGGAACAGATCGGTGATGCCACCGGCCGCGACTGCGGCCGGTAGACCGCCGTCGCAGTCACCGGTGGCGTCGTTGAGTGAGCCATCGGCATTGAAATCCGGTTCGTAGTAGGGCAATCCTTTGATCGTTGTCATGATCTACTCGCTCGTCTCTAGGTGTTGGATAGTGCACGCATCAGGTCGACAAGACCCGCGCCCTGAAAGAACTCGTGACGCCCCAAGTCGACGGCCGACTTCAGGAAGATGTCCTTGACCTCTTGTGGTTTACCCACGAACTCTGTGCGAGCCGACAAGAACGCGGCAATCGCACCCGACACATGCGCGGCGGCCATCGAGGTCCCGCTGTCTTCGATGTAGTTGGCGGCTCCCTCGGTGCCGTCGTCCTTCAACAGGTCAATGCCCTTGGCCATGAGACCGGTTGCCGCAGAGGTGATCCGCTCACCTGGAGCCACCAGGTCGGGTTTGCGTCGGCCATCGAGAGTCGGCCCCTTGGAGGAGTCGAAGGTGACACCGCTGGTATGCGGCCGGTACCGGTGGACCGAACCGACGGTGATCGCGGTGGCAGCATTGCCGGGGTCGGTGATGGTGGAGAGCTGACCATAGACATCGGCCGTCGTGCCCAAGATCGCGGCGCCCACACCGGCCGCGGCGGTGCCGGCCCCGAGGTTTCCGGCGCTCACGACGCAGACCACCCCCGATCCGGTGAGCAGATCGAGCTCGCGGCATAGCGGGCTTTGGCCTGCCGCGTAATCCCTTGGCATCCACCCGCATCCCAGAGACAGGTTCACGCCGTGGATCTGTAGGTCGTTGCCGTAGCTGTTGATCTCGCGCACGTAGTTGAGGGCGTCGATGAGCACGCTGGACAGGGTCTTGCCGTCGTCATCGAGAACCTTGAGGCTCACCAGGTTGGCGTGCGGCGCCACCCCGGACAGCCGTGACCCCTGCGCCAGCATTCGCGGAACCCATTCGGGCAGCCCCTCGGCGGTTGGTTGAGTGGATGCGATCCGGATGAGTTTCGGGTCGGTGGGGGATTCGCCCGCGATGATGCCGGCCACATGGGTGCCGTGTCCGTAGACATCGACGAGCGGGCCCTTCGAGGCCTGCGGGGACAGCGTGAAGTCCTTGTGCAGCGGCATCACCGAGTCCGCGGTGAGGGTGCCGTTGGCGGCGAAATGTGGGTGCTCGGCGTCGATTCCCGAATCCAGCACGGCCCAGACGACTCCGGTTCCGCCGGAGCCATAGGTGCGGATCGCCGCATCGGCCTTGATGGTGGTGAGCGAGCGGTCCAGGTGCGCCTCGACCACCAGATCCGGCCACACCCGCCGGATCAGCTGCAGTGCTTGCTGTGCGCTTTTGGCGGTCGGGGACTTGGCGCCACCGCGGACCAGGCGCTGGATTTCGTCGGGGGTGAGCATGCACCGCACATAGTGGCGACCGACGGGCGTTGGTGTGGGCGGCTCGTCGCGCAGTACCCGGTGGAACATGTGCAGGAATTGGTCGCGCACGTCATCGGGGTCGACGCCCGCGCCGACGAGAAGCTCGATCAGTACCATCCTGCGATCGTCATCGTCGGTGACCAAGGCGTTGGCCTCGGCCGGCAGTGCCGTCTGCGGATCGGCCAGGACCATCGGGCTGATGACCGATGGCCGCTTGGGCCCGCGTGGCACGGGGCTAGTCATCGCACACCGAAGGCATGAGTCCGGTGGGTTTCATCTGACGATTGTGAACCCAAACACCGTTGTCGGTCATGAGTATTCGCCTACTCGGTCGATCCGCTGGCCCATGCGGGCGTCCACGGAGCGAAGGGATTCGCGACACCGTCGAGGGCGGCCTCCAGGGACGGGAAGTGCCGGAGCAGCACCGAACGCATCGAGTTGTTCCTGACCCACGCGATGCCTTCCGGGGTGTAGATCTCGGGCCGGAAGTCGGATGTGAAGAATCTGTCGCTCTCCAACCGGCGCGACGCCATCAGCACGAAGATTCGAAAAGCTGTGTCGCTGAACCCAAATCCCTTCGGTTTGGGCTCCGCGTACAGTCCCACCATCAGATCCACTCGTTCGACATCGCCGTATATCGCCGCGAGTTCCTTGGCCACCACCGGGTCGTCGGTGAGCTCGCCGAAAGAAGACACCGGACGCAGACGCAGCATCCGTCGGAAATCGTTGTAGCGGAGGACTCCCCGTTCGCGCACCCGAAGCACGTCGATGGCGGCGAGGTCCAAAACGGATCCGTCCGGCCGTTCCAGACGTTGCAGATGACGCGGAAAGTTATGCAGAGTCAGCGCGCCCGGATTGGCACGGCCGAACGAATAAATGATGTTCTCTATCGACGTCTCGCTGAAACGCGTTCGCACATGTTGTACGGCCAGATCGGGCAATTCGTGCTCGGCGATCACGGAATCATCGGATGCCGACCGAAGCACGAAACGATCGGGAATTAGCGGGTGCATGCGGTACACCGCGACAAATTCTTCGGTCAGCGAATATGGCACGTTATGCAGACTTGTGGGTGAGCCGGGTATGCCGCGTAGCAGAGCGTTATGCGGCTGGCGCCGAAATAGGTTGCCTAAGCGCTCACCCAGAATGCCGGACCAGTTGGAGTTCATCGCGAATACCGTGGTGGGGTGCCCGATTATGGCGGGAGTCCAGTCGATCGTGTGGATTTTCGCCATCAGGGCGGTGTTGACTAGACGGGCCTTGTCGTACAGCTCCTGGTCGGACATTTCCGGATGACAGGCAGCCAGATGCTCGCAGATGGCGTTGTGTTCCCGCATGAACAGCGAATGCAGGATGGCCAGACCGACCCAGAAGTTCACGGCCGTCTCTGATGTGCTGGCCAGCGCTTCGACATCGGCCGGCGGTAGACCCTGTCCGTCCAGCCGCAGCGTGCCCCCGGTCCCGGTGCGCAGCGCGTCGGCGATGGCGCGAGTGCCACCGTAGACCTGCGATCCGTCCCACCAATGGGTGTCTTGCGTGACGAACGTCGGGGGGCCTGACGCGTCGGGGCACGGGTCGGGTGCGGTGCGGCGTATCTGCATCGGACGTTGTGGCCACGGATCGTTCCGGTCCAGGGGAACCGTCCATGGCTCGGTTTCGACCGTGTTATGGCTGAACCAGTCGTGGACCTCGAATTGGATCCACGCCGCGGCCAGTACGTTCAGGGTTGTTGCCGGAATGAACTCGTCGCGGGTCAGCAGCCTGCGACTGATCAGCCGCGGGTTCGGGTCCAGGAGTTGTTCGGAGGACTCGGGGAAGGTCTGGGCAAGGGGCGCGTTGCGCCCGAACCGGCTGCCCACCGACCCCATCAGGGGGTGTTCGAGGTTGTTGTAGGTGCCGTCCAACGTCCGGGCACTGCGGCAGGAGGCGTTCTCCGGCGGCGGTGATCCGCCCGGCGCCCGCCCCGTGTCGAACAGATTGTCGGCTCGCAGCGCGTTACGGAGCCCGATGAGCACTGCGATGCCGAATGCCGTGGGCAGGCGCGACCACCCGACCGACCGATCAATTCGTGTTGCGAGCCACGAGGCCAATGTGGTGGCTGATGTGGCGGGTCCACTCTTTTTCGCCATACGGTAATGCTGACAAATTCTGACGAGTCAGAACGTGAGTATTGCGCTACTCGATCCCCTCCAAATTGGATTTCCGATCGAACCGGGAATACCTCGTCAATTCACCCACGTGGGCGCCGGCCGCAGCGCAGGATTGAGTAGTCGTGTACTCATGCGCGGCACCCCCGGCATTCGCGACACTGAGAACGTCACCGTGTCCGATGGATATCGACCGTCCCGGACCACTAATACGGGAGGACTGGACCGCGATGGGCGCCACCGATGAATCGCTCGAAGCGACGCGTACCTACCTTCGGTACAGCGAGAACATGGACGCGGCACCTCCCGGCGAGGAGGAGGCCATCGACAAGATCATCAAGGTGCTGCACACGAACAACCAGCGGGCCTTCCAGAAGTATCGGCATGCCGTTCGTGATGCGCATGCGAAGAGCCACGGCATCTTGCGCGGTGAGCTGACCGTCTATCCGGACCTGCCGCCGCACCTACGCCAGGGCATGTTCGCAACGCCCGGTAGTTATCCGATCATCTCCAGGTTGTCCACCACGTCCGGCCTGCTGCGCAGCGACCGGATCCGGGGCGTGCGGGGCTTGGGCATCAAGGTCCTGGATGTGGCGGGCCCGCGGACGCTCCCCGATGACGACGCCACCACCCAAGACTTCGTGTTGGTCACCCACCGCGAGTTCCTCTTCGCCGATGCGAAGGCATATCTTCGGCGCGGGATGCCCACGGCCTGGTTGCTGGCGCGGCTGCCGGACACCGCACTGAGGGTGGGTAGCAACCTTCTGGGCGGGGTGGCGAAACTGCTTCCACGCGTGGGACTCTCACTGCCGGAATCGGTGGCCGTGTTCGTTCGGCCCAACACTCACATCCTCGGTGACACGTTCTATTCCTCGGCGCCGCTGCGGTACGGAGAGTATGTGGCCAAGCTGAGTTACGTACCGCTGTCCACGTCCGTGCGGGACCTCGAGGGGGTGCTGCTGCCGGACGATATCGCCGACGACGAGTTCCGTCACCTGGTATCAGAGTTCTTCCAGCACAACAGTGCTGAGTATGAACTGAGGGCACAACTGTGCACCGACGAGAAGACCATGCCCCTTGAGGACGCCACCGTCGCGTGGCCGGAAAAGGACTCCCCACACCGGGGAATCGCCAAAATCGTCTTCCCCGTTCAAGATTCATATGGCGACAAGAGGCGGGTGTTCGGCGACGATGTGCTGTCCTTCAATTCCTGGCGCGCCCTGGCCGCGCATCGGCCATTGGGGTCGATCAACCGATTGAAACTTCGGGTTTACGAGGCATCCAGCAACTTTCGGCACGAGAAGAACGGGGTGTCGCGGATGGAGCCGGCCGGGGTTCAGGATCTACCGGACTGAGATGGTTGCGATGACACGTGCGATCACCACACCAGCGGCGCTGGAGAAACCTTCCCCCGGACTGGCCCACGCAAACCGCCGTCGCGATCTAGACTCTTTCTCCATGTCGGGGAGCTGGCAGTTGCTCGACCGCCCAAACGAATTCGAGGCTGTCCGCGCGACGCTGTCGGACAGCCTGTCGTGTGGTGTGGTGTTGGTCGGCTCGGCGGGAGTCGGCAAGACCACCCTCGCGCGCACGGTCACCGACTCACTGGAATGTCAGGTTCGCTGGGTGGCTTGCACCGAGTCGTCACGGAGCATTCCGCTGGGCGTGTTCGCTCATTGGATACAGACAACCGGATCGCGTGACCCCGCTGCGCTCATCGCTGCGGCACGGGAATCCATTGTGGCGACACCACATCCGATCATCGGGATCGACGATGCCCATCTGCTGGATGATCTGTCGGCGACCCTGCTGCATCAGATCGCAGTCGGCCATGCGAGCCGGCTGGTGGCCACCGTGCGTAGCGGTGAGCCCGTTCCGGATGCGGTCACCGCATTGTGGAAGGACGACTACCTGCGCCGGTTCGAGCTCGAGGCGTTCACCAAGCAGCAGAGTGTCGCCCTCGTGGAATCGGTGCTCGGCGGAGCGCTCGAAGGGCTGAGCGCCGACGTGATGTGGGAGTCATCCGGTGGAAATCCACTGTTCTTGCGTCATCTGGTGGAGGGTGCTGTCGAGGCCGGATCCCTCACCGCCGTCAACGGAGTGTGGCAACTGCGTGGAAACACGATTGTCCCGTCGGGGTTGGCAGCATTGCTCGGAGATCGCCTCGAACAGTTGGACGGCGACGTACTCAACGTGCTGAAACTGCTGTCCCTGTGTGAACCTCTCAATCTCGACACGTTGTGTGAGATCGCCGGTGGCGATGCTCTTGACGGTGCGGAGCTCAGCGGCTTTGTCCGTGTGGAGGCCGACGGCCGACGGAACAATGTGCGGTTCAGCCATCCGATGCTGGGCGAGGTGATCCGGCGCCGAGTGGGCACCGCATCGGCTCGGCGTCTGCGCGGTCAGCTGGTGCGGGCACTCCGGGAACGCGATATCGACTCGGCCGCCAGACGCATTCGGCTGGCGCAGCTCTCTGTCGATAGCGACGAGACCACCGACCCGGCCCTACTTGTCTCCGCCGCGAAGGACGCGGTGTACCTGTCCAACCTGCCGGTGGGTGAGCATCTGGCGCGCTGCGCGGTGGAACGTGACGGAGGCCTGCGCGCGGCCGAGGTGCTCTCGCGCGCTCTGCTGTGGCAGGGCCGGCCCGAGGAAGCCGAGCAGGTGCTCGCCGAGTTCGATCCCGACCAGCTCGATGAACTCTCGCTGGTCCTGTGGGGCCTTCCGCTGGTGTCCATCGCGTTCTGGTCGATGGGCGATGTCCGGCGCGCACGCGAGCTGATGGCACTGCTGCGAGAACGCGTGCAGCATCCCGCCCTGAAACTGGTCGTCGACGCGACGGGGGCGGCGTTGGCCGTGCACGAAAACCACTTCGATGACGGACTGGCGGCGGCGACCCTGGTGCTCTCGGATCCGGAGGCTCCCCGGCAGGCAGTGGAATTCGCGGCGTTCGGTATCGGGCTCGCGCTGCCCGTCGCTGGGCGCGGCGATGAGTTCGAGCCGATCGCGGCGAGGTGCCGCGCTCAGAAAAGGTCCACCGACGGCATGATCGCGGTGATGGTGCGCTACTGCGACGTACTGGCACTTGTCTACACCGGGCAGCTCCGACTGGCCGACCGCCGGGTTACGGAGTACACCGAATTCTCCTCCGCCGGACAGTTTCTGGCGTGGGCGATAGCGCGCATCATGGCAGGCCTGGTTGCCGTGCACCGTGGCGCCTTCCCGACGGCGATCTCTTCCATCGAGCAAGCACTGGCCGCGCTCAACGCCGAGAAGCCACTGCCCTGGCAGCTGCCCGCACGGCTGTTGCTGGCCCGCGCCTACGCCGCACTCGGAAAGGTTGAAGATGCCGAGCGTGTGCTGACCGAATCCGGAGAACACTCAGGACAGTTCGTCGCGCTGCACGACCCCCAGCTGTTGATCGCGAAATCATGGCTTGCCGCCGCGCGCGGCGCAGACCGGTCGGCGGTCGATATCGCCCGGCGCGCGGCCGACGCCGCGCACACCGCGGGCCAGTATGCGGTGGAGGCCGAGGCCCTGCACCATGCGGCACGCTTCGGTGACCGGACCGTGGGGCGCCGCCTCGCGTCGCTTGTCCCGCGTGTGCATGGGCCGTTGGTGCAGCTGTATGCGCGGCATGCGGTCGCAGTCGGGGCCTCGGATGCCGAGGCACTGGATGTGGTGAGTGGCGAGTTCGAGAACGCGGGCCTGCTGCTCTCGGCCGCGGACGCCGCGGCGCAGGCGGTGGCGTTACGCGGTCGCGATGGAGACAGGAGCAAGAGCGCCGAGTCCGCCGCGCGTGCACTGCGGATCGCAGGTCAATGCGGTGGTGCGGCTACGCCCGCGATCCGGGCCGCCGCGCGCCCGCTGCCGGTCACCGCACGTGAACGTGAGATCGCCGCGCTCATCGGGGAGGGGTTGTGCAACCGCGAGATCGCCGAGCGCCTCACGCTGTCGGTGCGGACCATCGAGGGCCACATCTACCGGGCATGCATCAAACTCGATGTCGCAGACCGTGATCAGCTTGCCAAGATTGTGTGGAGCGATCTGGCGAACCCGCAGGAGTAGGCGAACCGCCCGCTGCCCGCGCCGTTCATTCGTCCGCGGTGTTCTCCGATTTCGGCGCCTGCAGAACGGTGCGTTCGTGCACCAAGTACCCGGATGCGACGGAGAAGAGCACAGTGATGGCCGAGCCGACGTCTCCGGGTATCTCCACATTGAACTTGCCGAGGACGAAGACCAGCACGACCGAGATCGCGCCGGCGGTGCCACTAGCCGCAACCTTGGTCGTGGGTGTGTGTGATGGCTGCCGGATTGCTTGTCGTTCAAGCGTTGTCATGATCGGCTCCCTTAGGTGATAGGTCTGCTGAAACGGTAGGGCCGGCGGACCGATACCCGCACGAGTAGCGGGCTACTTCGTTCCTCGCGGGTGATGAGACGACGCGCTGCGACCTCACCGAAGCTGCATCGACTGCGCCCAAATGCAGGTAGTGGATCACTCGTTCGGAATCGCGCGACGCTGCCGACCATTGCTGGTAGCCGAGCTAGTGCGCCTATATCCCGTTGGGCGTCTGCGGCTTCCCACCACGTACGTCAGGAAAGGACGGACCCGGAAATGACTAACACCGACTCGCAGATTTACACAGGAAGGCAAGTGGTTGTCTTCGCACCGGCAACGGCGCGCGGGAACAACGCCACCACGCTCGCGGGCATCGCGGGGATCTCGAATATCGCGCACAGCAGGGATTTTGAGAATCAAGCGATGGACATCAGCGCCGTCGTCGACGCCGATGCCACGGTGTTCGACGAGCTCGGTCTGGCCGTGGTGGACTCTGACCCGGAGCAGACCATGGCGCTTCACGCCGCCGCGTCGGCGGGCGGCACGGTGTTGTCCGTGGAACCGGAGTTGATCCATCACGCACTTACCGTCACCTCTGCCGAATACCTCAGCGGCTACCAGCACGGTGTCTCCGACCTTTTCGCACGGTTGCAGGCCGACTCCGCGACAGTCGAAGAACTTGCCGCTGCCTATGCGGATAACGACTCATCGACGTGGGGTCTGCAGGCCACCAGGACAGACACGAGTTCAAAGACCGGCCACGGGGTTCGGGTGGCGGTGCTGGACACGGGCTTCGACGCCGCACATCCCGACTTCAAGAAGCGTCACGTGACCATGCAATCGTTCATCGACGGAGAGACCGCCGATGATGGGCATGGGCACGGCACACACTGCATCGGGACCTCGTGTGGACCGCGCTCCCCGCGGGGGAGCCGTCGTTACGGAGCAGCGACCGAGGCCGAGATCTTCGCAGGCAAGGTGCTGAGTAACGCCGGGTCGGGCGCCGACGGCGGTATTCTCGCCGGCATCAACTGGGCAGTGGCCAACAACTGCGCCGTCATCTCGATGTCGTTGGGCGCCAACGTCGATAAGACGTCTCTCGCCTACGAGACGGTGGGGCAGCGTGCGCTCGACCGCGGCTCGCTGATCATCGCCGCGGCGGGCAACAACGCGAACCGGAGGATCGGAAACTACGGCTTCGTCGGCGTGCCCGCGAACAGCCGTTCGATCATGGCCATCGCCGCGGTGGACTCGTCCTTGAACCCGGGCTGGTTCTCGGCGCGTTCGAGCACCAAGACGAAGGCCGCGGGTCGGATAGACCTTGCCGGACCGGGTGTCGATGTGTACTCCTCGTGGCCGATGCCGAAGCGCTACAATTCGATCAGCGGTACCAGCATGGCCACGCCTCATGTGTCGGGTATCGCGGCGCTGTGGTGCGAGGCCACAGGGCTCACCGGTCGGCAGCTGTGGGCAGTGCTGTTACAGCACGCGGTACCGCTCAACGTCCCGGCCGTGGATGTGGGCGCCGGGCTTGTACAGGCCCCACAGTGACGGCGCAGCGGGTCACCGTGACGATCGAAGAGCGTGATTTCGACGGCACGGTGGCCGCGTTGCGGGCGGCCGGTATGGCCGGTATGCAGGTGCACCGCGAGATCGGCGTGGTATCCGGTGATGTCACGAATGCCGCTGCGCTGGTAGATATTCCCGGAGTAATGGTGGTGGAACCCGAGGGACGGACGCATATCGCGCCGCCCAATGCGGGTATCCAATAAGGGCCACCCAACCCAGTGGAGGCGGTGCTACTGAGCACCGCCTCCACTGGGTGTCCACTAGCCTGCCAACCGGCGTGCGCCCAGCGCACCGACGCTGCGGTGGGTGACACGGCGGAACAGTGCCCGGCGCTGCGCACCGATCGATACCGGGATGGAACTGACGGTGGCAGGCCCCGGGCGGACGTCGTCGGATTCCAGGTAGGTCGCGGCAACACCGGGAAGCACTCGCAGATGTTCGGCGAGCCGCTCGAACTCGGGGCAGGCGGGCGCGGTGACGACGAAGATGGATCGCAGCTCGGGCGGTACACCCGCGGCATTGACATGAAGGGGAGCAACCGTGTGCCCGGCGACCCGAATCGCCTCGAAAATCGGTGTGGCTGAATTGATTGCACCCGGATGCTCACGAAGGTCGTGAGCAGGGCCGGCCTCAACCAGGATGAGCAGGCTGACGTCCGGCGAGACGCTGCACGGGGCTGTTCGCGTAATCATTTCGACTCCTCCCGGCATGGGGTGTGTGGCTCGGTTTCGTTGTGTAAAAGCGGTACACAACGATCCTGATCCGACACGGTCTCGATGACGCGAGTAGCGAGGTACCCCAAACGAAGAGGTCGCGAGTGGTGGGCACCACCCGATGGTGTTGCCTACAGCAGCCGCTGACGCGCGGCGACGAGCACCGAACAGTGTGTCCGACCCAGCACGCCGCATCCGTTGGGGCCGACCAACTCCTGCACGTGTGCCGCATCGCCGGCTCCGAGAACCACCAGCTGTACGGAATGTCCGTGGCGTTCCAGGTAATCCAGCGTGCCGCCCACCGGATCGAGTACACGGATGTCCAGGTCGGAGTGCCGTGCCCGTAGGGGTGCCAGGCGTCGCTCCAGCAGGACGGCCGCCACCTGACGGTCTCCGCGTGCCAAGGTGGCGACCCGATGCCCGAAGAGGGGCATCGCGCGATGGCGCAGCAGGACACGCATCGGCGCGCGGCGCAGCCGTGCCTCGTGCGCTGCGAGTTCCAACGAAGCCACCGACTCGTGGGTCTCGTCGACCTCCACCACCACCGAGGGCTCCGCACCGGCCGGTACCTGGCCATCGCGGATCACCGCGACCGGACAGCGCACCGACCGGAGAACTTCCGCAGCAGTGGATCCGACTTTCCTGGTGTCGGAGCCGCTGATGCCGATCGCGCCCACGCACAACATGAGGGCGTTGCGTGAGGAGTCCAGCAGCACGTCCGCTACCCGTCCGTGCCGGATATCGGCGTGAACCTCGACCGGCTTTCGCGTCGACCCGATCTCGCGGACGGCATGCCGTAGCGCCATCCCGGCGGGGCTTGGCTCCTCGTCGAACTCCGGGAACTCCGGTTGGGGCACCACGTGGACCAGGCGCAGCGGTACGTCACGGTGCAGTGCCTCATCGACCGCCCATAACGCGGCCCGAACCGCGGATCGCGAACCGTCGATGCCGACGACCACCGCGGACTGGCGGGTGGGGATCTCGCTCATGGCACTGCCCTAGCCGCGGATCTCGAACACGTCGGCAAGCGATCGCCGGGGCGTCGGGGGCGGGACGCGACCGAAGGTCGGAGCAAGGCCAACCCGGATCAATGCCTGCGGGTGCGCTCGCCCGATGGTGGCGCCGACGACCTCGCGACTGGCGGTCAGTTCCAGCATGTGCGTGATGGTGCAGGTCGCCATCCCGGCCAGGGTCGCTTCCAGCAGCACCTCCGACAGCAGCTCGCCGCAGCGCAGCAGGTGTTTTGGGGTGTCTCTGGCAGTGGACAGCGCCAGCACCTTGGCTCGATCTTCCTGCGGGCCGGGCCGTGGGGTCCGTTCCGAGACGACCGGGAAGGTGCGGCCGATGTCGACGCGATCGCTCTCACCGGCCGACACCAGCGCACTGCGCGGAATACCTTCTCCCAGGGTGAACGATGCTGTCCACCAATCGAGTTCGTTCTGGTAGGCCGAATCGTAGATACGCAGGGCATCGCTGAGTGCCGACGCCTCGGCCAGTCTCGGCCGCATCGCATCGTCGATCACGTCCAAGATCACCGCCCGATCGGAGATCACCGAGTTCAACATCCGGGCGAACTGCGACCAGTTCGGCGGTGACTCGAAGGGGAGGCGATCGGTGCGACGCTGCAGGATCGCATCCGCACGTCGACGATCACCCACCACCACGACGGATCTGGGCAAGAACGTGATGGCCGCGAGGTGGTCGGGGTTGTCGGGGTCGGGGACCCGTTCCACGCGTGCCATCCAGCCCGCCGAGGCCATGGCGACCCGGAAATGGTCCAAAGCCGCACCGCAGCTGATGATGGCTTCGCGGCCCCTGTCGTCAGTTCTGTTCACGCAGCGAGAGCGGTCCAGATATAGGTGCAAATCCCCGGACCCGGAGCCCGGGTCGACGATCCAGCGCCATGGCTGGGTGTTGTGCAAAGACGGTGCACGGCAAGCAAGTTGGATCGCAGTCTGGACTACGTCGATGTGAACCATCGTCTTGGGCATGTCGGGCTCCGCTCACTGGTGGTGATATCGACTCTCGGTGACACATCCGGGCGTGGACAGGGCATTTGGTCACCGGCCAGGGACCCGAAGTCACCGGGTATGTGGCCCGGGAAACGCCGGGAGGGCCTTGGCGGGGGAGAACTGGTGACTTCCGACCCACAGATCAGGGGCACATGGCCGGATATCCTCGTCCCGCACCCGGCAACGATGAAGTCATGCGCGCAATGCGATCGACCGCCAGCCCCACGTACGTCGGTGCAGAGATCCGTGAAACACACACGGGTATAGTCATTTTGGCTGGAGGGCGGGCATACAAACTCAAAAAGCCCGTGGTCACCAACCTCCTCGACTTCAGCACCCTGGAGCTTCGCGAAAGGGCTTGTGCCCGTGAGGTGGCGCTCAACAGCCGCATCTCAAGTGACAGTTACATCGGTGTCTCGCACCTCACCGATCCCGAGGGCGGGCCGGGCGAACCGGTCGTGGTGATGCGGCGCTACCCGGACGCCGCGCGATTGTCGGCGATGGCCAAGGCGGGCCGGGTCACCAAGTCGCATCTGGATGCGGTCGCGGAGGTGCTGGCGGCATTCCACAAGCGGGCCGATCGCAGCCCATCGATCGACGAGGCCGGGGCGCTTGACGCTGTCGTCGATCGTTGGGAGGACACGCTGACCTCGTTGGAGAAGTATGTCGGAACGGCGCTCGCCGCGGACGACGTGCGCATGGTCCGGACGCTCGCGACACAGTTCATCTCCGGGCGGGCGGTGCTGTTCGCACAGCGCATCGCCGACCACAGGATCATCGACGGGCACGGCGATCTGATGGCCAGCGACGTCTTCTGCCTGCCCGATGGTCCGGTGATGCTCGACTGTCTGGAATTCGACGACCGACTGCGGCACGCGGACAGCCTCGACGACGCCGCATTCCTAGCCATGGATCTGGAATTCCTGGGGCGGCGGGATCTGGGCGAATACTTCATGAATCGCTACGTGGAACTATCCGCCGATCCCGCACCGGAGCCGTTGCGGCACTTCTATATCGCCTATCGATCCTTGGTCCGGGCCAAGGTGGATTGCACCCGGTTCGCGCAGGGGCAGCGCGCGGCCCTGAGCCGGGCCACCAAACATGTGTCGATGGCGCTGAGCCACCTGAGCGCGGCAACGGTTCGGCTTGTGCTGGTCGGTGGCGGACCGGGTACAGGCAAGAGCACCTTAGCGCGTCGGATATCGGAAGATGTTGGTGCTCAGATCATCTCCACCGATGAGGTGCGCCACCAATTGCATCGCCTGGGCGTGATATCCGGCGGGAAGGGCGTGCTCGACGCGGGCCTGTACTCCCCGGAGAACGTGGCCGCCGTATACGATGCGGTGCTCCGCAGAGCGCGGGTGTGTCTGGCCGGCGGGCACACCGTCATCCTGGACGCGACCTGGCGTAATCCGCGTCACCGGCTGCGCGCGCATCAGCTCGCGTATGAAGCCGGAGCGCCGATGGTGGAGTTCTTATGTATGGCGCCGCTGGTGACCGCCCAACATCGGGTGGCGGCCCGCCACGACGGAGTGTCGGATGCCGGCGGTGATATCGCGGCGGCGTTGAGTTCTGAGTTCGTCGGTGTGGACAACGGGTGGGGTGAGGCGCACGTGATCGATACGCGCCTACCGCTGGACCGGTCGACCGCCGAGGCCGAGGAACTGTGCCGGCAGGCGTTGTACGCCCCGGTGCCGTGTCACCCGCGGTAGCGCAGGCGGGGGCCGTCACTGATCTCGGTCATCGTCTGGCACTGGCGGCGGCGACGTTGTCCACGATGGCCCGACAGAACGCGGGCAGGTCCTCCGGGGAACGACTGGTGATGAGGTTGTGGTCGATGACCAGCTCCTCGTCGAGGACATGGGCCCCGGCGTTGCGCAGGTCTGTGCGGATACTGCGGTACGACGTGACCGTTCGTCCTTGCAATACACCTGCCTCGGCAAGGGTCCACGGCCCGTGGCAGATCGCGGCCACGGGCTTGTCGGAGCGCACAAACGCACGCACGAAATCCACCGCACCTGCATCGGCGCGCAGTTTGTCGGGGTTGACGGTGCCCCCGGGAAGCACCAGTGCGTCGTAGTCGTCCACGGATGCCTTGCCGACCTCGCGGTCGACGTGCAGCGTCCCGGCCGGTGCCAGATCGTGGTCACGGGCGGCAATCTCGCCTGATCTGATCGAGAGCACGACCACGGTGCCACCGGCAGCCATGATCGAGTTGCGTGGTTCTTCCAGCTCCACACGTTCGACTCCGTCGGCGGCCAGTATCGCGATCGTCCGATCCTGAAGAACAGCGGACATCGTCGTGTTCCTTTCGTTGGGCATCACGTTCGTGTACACGGTTTGCGCTTGTTCATGCACGGACTGGGTATTTCGCTGCGTCGGCAGGCGGACGGCGCTGCCATGCATGAACCGCGTCAGAACGGGTACACCGACGAGCAGACAGTCGGAGGGGTGAGGCCCGGGCTGCTCTGGCCGATTCAGCCTACGAGGAGAAGTAATGTCCGTCATCGCATTTCAGGACCGACTGTGTCGGTGACTGTTCCACTGGATCGTTCGGGTCTGGGCGAACAGCCGGGCCGCGCCATCGCATACGAGCGGGCGGTCGTGGTGGTGCCCGCACATAATGAAGTCGACAATCTGCCGAGCTGCCTCAATGCGGTGGTGACTGCGGCGGCGTGCTTTCCGGCGCCGACCCTGACGGTCGTCGTTCTGGACGACTGCGATGACGAAAGCATGCGATTGGCGGGGAAGTACTGCTCCGATGTGCATTTCATCGAGGTCCAGGCTCGTAATGTCGGGGCCGCCAGAGCGGCCGGCTTCGCGTATTCGCAGACGGTGTGCGCGGTAGCGGCCTCGGCGCAGCATCGGGTGTGGTAGGCCACCACCGATGCCGACAGCCGGGTTGATGCCGATTGGCTGGTGCGCCAGACGGATTCGGGAGCGGACATGGTGCTCGGGGTTGTTCGCGTGGACAACTGGCGGCAGACACCGGCAGGTGTGGTGCGCCGCTATGTGAATGCGTACCGCGCGAAGCGCAAGCCGGACGGCCACGGCCACGTGCACGGTGCGAACATGGGTTTTCGCGCTGACAAATATTGGAAAGAAGGCGGATTCGCGGCCATCGGCAGCGGAGAAGACGTCGATCTTGCTCAGCGATTCGAACTGAGGAACTACCGGATACACCGTGATGAGGCGCTATCGGTCGAGACGTCGGCCCGCCTCGTCGGAAGAGCCCCCGAGGGATTCGCGGCGTATCTGCGGTCCTTCTCACGCCGCGAGGGTGCGGGATGACGGCCGATCTCGTGCGCCGGTGGCTGCACGCCGGTGAGCTGGCACTCCCGATGCCGGGAGCCGGACACACCGCCGCGCGATGGTGGAAGCTTGCCGCGCTGACTCAACACGACGTGGCCGCTGGGCGGCTTGCCGAAGCGCACTGCGATGCCATGGCGATCCTCTGTGAACTCGATGGCCCTGTTCCCGGCCAGGAACAGCTGTGGGGTGTGTGGGCGGCCGAGGCACCGAACACGATGGTCACCGTCGCGCAGAGAGGCGGTGACTGCGTACTGGATGGGACGAAGGCATGGTGTTCGGGTGCCGGTTCGTGCACTCACGCTCTCATCTCTGCGAGAAGAGAGGACAACGCGCGGGGGCTCTATGCCGTTGACCTGAGCCAGCCTGAGGCGACCGTGCTGCCACCGATTTGGCAGAACGCGGGAATGCGGGAAAGTGACACGCGTTCAGTGCAATTAAGTGGCGCAATCGGTGTACCCGTTGGGGAACCTGGGCAGTACCTGGACCGGCCGGGCTTCTGGCACGGCGCCATGGGTGTGGCGGCCTGCTGGCTCGGCGGGGCACGCGGTGTGGCCGCACCCCTCTACCGGGCCGTCGCCGAGGGGCATCGCGGGTCTTCCGGTGATCCCCACGCACAAGCTCACCTCGGTGCGGTGGATGCGGCGCTCGCAGCGGCCGAGGCCATTCTCGTGACAGCCGCCGCCTATGTCGACGCCGAACCTCGTAGCGAACGTACCGAACTCATCACGCGCCGTGTCAGAGCTGTTGTGGAGCATGCGGTGGACCAGGCGATCGTGCGCACTGGCCGGGCGTTGGGGCCCGGGCCATTGGCGCTCGATGCCAGGCATGCCCAGCATGTTGCCGATCTCACCATGTACGTCCGGCAGAGTCATGCCGAGCGTGATCTCGCGGCCTTGGGCAGGGCGGTGGCCCGATGAGTGTTGCCAACGCCGGTAACAGTGAGCGGCTTGCCGAACGGCCGATATCGTCCGGCGGTACGCCCCTTGCGGAGTGGCTCGCGTGGCCGCGTGAATTTCCGGGCCTGGATCTGGACGAATGTCCGTTCCTTGTCCTGGTCGCGCCGCATCCCGATGACGAGACATTGGGATTCGGGTGTGCCGCGTCCATGCTACGCGCACGCGGAGTCGATGTCGTCGTCGTGTCGGTGAGCGATGGCGGCGGCGCGTATCCGGACTTGTCGCCCAGGGAACGCTCTTGGCTGGAGCGGGATCGTCATGCCGAATTACTCTGCGCTACAAATATTCTTGGTCTCGATCCGCCGGTAAGGCTGGGCCTGGCCGATGGTGCTCTCGCCGAGAGGGAAGATGAAATGAGCGGCTGTCTCGTAGAGATTCTCGATGCTGCCCCGCCCGGGGCCTGGTGCGCTGCCACGTGGCGTGGCGATGGTCACCCTGACCATGAGGCCGTCGGGCGGGCATCTGCCGCCGCAGCGCGGCGCACCGGTGCGCCGCTGCTGGAGTACCCGGTCTGGATGTGGCATTGGGCCGTGCCGGGCGACGATGCGGTGCCATGGCACCGGATGCACATGATACCCCGTGACCACGCAGCGGATGGTTTAAAACGGCAGGCTACCAATGTGTTCCAGACACAGCTGCGTCCTCGGTGGCCGGATGCGGAGGCGATACTGCCGCCGCACGTCGTGAATCGGCTCCTCACCCTTGGCGAGGCGGTGTTTCGCTGATGGGGCGGCTACCGGACAACTTCTTCGACGAGATGTACGCCATATCCGACGACCCGTGGCAGCTCGCACAGCGTTGGTATGAACAGAGGAAGTACGCGATCACGATGGCGATGCTGCCCAAGCTGCGCTATCGCCATGTCTTCGAACCCGGGTGCTCCGTGGGGATACTCACCGAGCAGTTGGCGGCGCGCAGCGAACGGGTCACCGCGATCGACCTAGTGGATTCGGCGCTCGATTCCGCTCGTGCGCGTATCGCTCGGTGTGGCCTATCGGATCGGGTGAGCTTTCATCGGCAGTCATTGGATTCGGATTGGCCTGCAGATGATTTCGATCTAGTGGTGCTGTCGGAGGTTGCCTACTACCTCGACGCCGCCATGTTGCGTGAGGTGCTGGACCGTGAGCTGGGGCAGATGCGGGAAGGAACGACCGTCCTGGCCGCGCATTGGCGTCATGCGGTGGCCGAATATCCGTTGACGGGCGATGAGGCGAACCGGCTGATCGGTGCAACCGCCGGGCTGCACCAGGCCGCGGGTTACCGTGACGACGATGTCGCCATTGACGTGTTCGTAGTTGGCCAGGTGCCATTGGTCGCGGCGGCAACCGGGGTGCCGGGGGCGGGCTCGTAGTTGCCATTGATGCTGTCGGGCCGGATCACGATTGTCGATGGGAAAGCTCGGAAGAGGTTCTGTTTGGTTCTGGCATCCGGTGGGTAGTCCTGTTCTGACGCCACATAGCGAAGGAGCTGATTATGACCACGTTCACTATCCCTGGGCTTTCCGATGTGCAGGGTAGGAAGATCGCCGATCTGCTGCAAACACAGCTCAGCACCTATAACGACCTGCACCTCACGTTGAAACATGTGCACTGGAATGTAGTGGGCCCCAGCTTCATCGGGGTGCACGAGATGCTGGATCCGCAGGTCGATCTGGTACGTGGCTACGCCGATGAAGTCGCCGAGCGCGTCGCCGCGTTGGGCAGGTCCCCGCAAGGAACGCCCGGTGCCATCTTGAAAGACCGCACCTGGGACGACTATTCGGTGGGCCGCGACACGGTGCAGGCTCATTTGGCGGCACTGAACTTGGTATACGACGGTGTGATCGCGGACACCCGTACCGCGATCAAGACACTCGACGATCTGGACCTCGTGTCGCAGGACTTGCTGATTGGCCACGCCGGCGAACTCGAGAAATTCCAATGGTTCGTGCGTGCGCATCTGGAGAACTCCGGCGGTCAGCTAGCCGGCGGAGACGCGAGCACCGAGAAGGAGGCTGCGGCTCAGGCCAAAAAGAAGGCGCCGGTCAAGTGACGGGCACGGCCCGTGCCGCGGATCGCTCCCGCATGTGTTGAAGGTTATTTCCCTTGCGGTTTAAGGCGACTGGATATGGGAAGCCCGCAAGTGGGGGTGGCGAATACCGACTGCCGCGTGCATACGTGGCGACAAGATGAAAGGAAATGTATGTCAGACAAGAGTGGTCCCGAAGAAGGTATCGAGGGCGTCGTCGAGGGCGCAAAGGGCAAGATCAAGGAAGTCGCCGGTGCGGTAACGGGCCGCGACGACCTCAAGCGCGAGGGCCAGGCACAGCAGGACAAAGCCGATTCCCAGCGTGAGGCCGCGAAGAAGGAAGCGGAGGCTGAAGCCGCGCGTAAAGCCGCGGACGCCAATGAGGCACGCGAAGAAGCCCAACGGTAACCACCGATCGAGGGCGGCCCGTTCCCGGCGAGGGGACGGGCCGCTGTCGTGCGTGCGCTCCGAGGTGTAGTCGGTTGCAGGTTTAGGACTTCTGGTGAGGGGGAATCGCCTACCGGACATGGTTCTACTACGGAGGTGAATGTTGTGCCGAACTCGTCGATCAAGAACGAGAAAATGTACAAGGAACTACGGAAACAAGGTGATTCCAAGGAAAAGTCGGCAAGGATCTCCAATGCGGCTGCTGCCCGTGGGAGCTCCGCGGTAGGGCGCAAGGGCGGTAAGTCGGGTTCCTACGATGACTGGACCGTGGTCGAGCTTCGCAAGCGCGCCAAGGAACTTGGATTGTCGGGCTATTCGCGGCTGGCCAAGAGCGAACTGATCGGCAAGCTGCGCAACCATTGAGCCGCGCCCGGTGAGATCACCTGGCGGCCGTCGGTGCGGGCCGACCCTCGGCGATGAGTTGTCTGCCGAGTTCGTAATCATCGTCGGCGTTGTAGGTAAGCACCCCGACCGTCGTAGCGTTGGCTTCGTACCAAACGGTGAATCCCTCGGTGCTACTGATCATCCGGCTGTCTTCGTAGCCCTCGCCCCAGGCGTGGTACTTCACCGTGGCCTCGCCAATGGTGGTCCAAAACCCCGGTACCGCATCCCATGCGGCCTCATGGCCCGCAGCGCGGGCTCCCGCAACCGAGCCCTGGTCGATCGCGTCCTGCCAGTGTTCGACCGTCAGATATCGCCCGGCGATGGCGTTCCATGCACGGGCGACATCTCCGGCGGCGTAGACGCCGCTCGCGGACGTGCGCATATCGGAGCCAACGACGATTCGCGAATCCTCCACCCGTATAACGGCTTTAGCGGCCAGACTGCTCTGTGGCGTGACACCCGTGGCGGCCAGCGTGAGATTGCCATCGACGGTGACACCACTGTTGAGCCTTACGCCCTTCCCGGTGATTTCCTCGACCTCCACCCCGCCGATGTAATGCACCCCCGCCGCGGTCACCAGGTCGCGCAGACGCTCGCCGGCCTCTCTGCCGAGCCGCGCTTCTTGAGGAAGGGATTCGGGCGCCACCAAAGTCACCGACACACCGCGTAGCGCCAGGGATGCCGCGGCTTCGCAGCCGGTGAACCCAGCGCCGACAACGACCGCGGAGTCAGCGGTGTCCGCTGCGTCCCGCAGCACGGTGGCGTCGGTCAATGAGCGCAACAGCAGGGCGTGGTGCGCGCCCGGTACAGACAGGGGGAGGGTGCCGCGCCGGACGCAAGGATGAGGCTGCGGAAGTCATAGCGCCGCTCGCCCGCGTACACGGCACGGTCATCGACGTCGATGCGGTCTATCGCTGTACTGCTGATCAGTTCGATCGCACGCTCGTCATACCAAGACGGGGGATGCAGGATGACGTCATCTGTCTGTCTCCGCAGATACTGCTTGCTCAGCGGCGGGCGTTCATAGGGGGAGTCGGGGTCTGTGGTGAGTATCTGCACCGGTGCGCTCGCGTTGTGCTCGCGGAATGACTCCGCTGCCGCGACGCCTGCCGGGCCACTGCCGACGATGATCAGGCCTGGTTCACTCATGGCCCCCGGATACCCGCATTGATGTCTCCCACACGGGTGATCCGCGACCGAAAGTAGACGGGTCCGTGCCCCGGTAGAGCCGTTTTGGTTCCGCCGACGTCAACGGGTACCCTCGTGAGGGCTTTATGCCCCCTTAGCTCAGTCGGTAGAGCGTTTCCATGGTAAGGAAAAGGTCAACGGTTCGATTCCGTTAGGGGGCTCGGTAGACGGCAGGCGGAAACGCCGGCTCTGTCTGCGGGGCGGTGTAGCTCAGCTGGTTAGAGCGCACGACTCATAATCGTGAGGTCGGGAGATCGAGCCTCCCCACCGCTACCACCCGAACATAGAGACAACGAACGAAAGAGGGCAACTGCAGTGGCCTCCAGCACAGACGTCCGGCCCAAGGTCACCTTGGCATGTGAGACGTGCAAGCACCGTAACTACATCACCAAGAAGAACCGGCGCAACGACCCTGACCGGCTGGAACTGAAGAAGTTCTGCCCGAACTGCGGATCGCACCAGCCTCACAAAGAGTCGCGCTAGCCGGTGGTTCTCGTGTCGCTGACACGCGACACGAATAGGCAAGCCTTACTTGGTATCGATCAACATCAGTAGGTAGGTTCCGCCCCGTGGCTTTATCGCAAGATCTCGTCGGAACGCACTACCGATACCCCGACCACTATGTGGTCGAGCGGGAGAAGATTCGCGAGCACGCCGACGCGGTGAAGAGCGACCACCCCGCTCATCACGAAGAGGCTGTTGCTGCGGCTCTCGGCTACGGCTCGCTGGTCGCTACGCCGACCTTTCTCTGCATCTTCGGATACACCGCTCAGGCAGCCTTCTTCGAGGACGCGAACATCGGGATCAAGGACGAGAAGATCGTCCAGGTCGACCAGGAACTCAGGACCCTGCGCCCGATCACGGCGGGCGACAAGCTGACTTGCGATGTGTACCTCGACTCGATCCGGCGCTCGTTCGGCGCCGACATCATCGTCACCAAGAGCCTCATCACCAATGACAAGGGTGAGCTGGTGCAGGAGCTGATCACGACTCTTGCCGGGCGCACTGCAGAAGACGGAGAAGAAGGCGGGTTCAACTGATGGCATTGCGTGAATTCAGTTCGGTCAACGTGGGAGATCAGCTGCCGGAGAAGTTGATTCCGCTGACCCGGCAGGATCTTGTGAACTACGCCGGTGTGTCCGGCGACCTCAACCCGATTCACTGGGATGACGAGACCGCCAAGCTGGTGGGACTCGAGGACGGCGCCATCGCGCACGGCATGCTGACCATGGGCCTGGGCGGCGGGTATGTCACCGAGTGGATCGGCGACCCGGCGGCGGTGACCGAGTACAACGTGCGCTTCACCAGCTTCGTCACCGTTCCCAACGACGGTGTGGGTGCGGAGATCGTTTTCAACGGTCGCGTGAAGTCGGTCGACGAGGACACCAAATCGGTGACCATCGCGCTGACCGCCACCACCAACGGCAAGAAGATCTTCGGGCGCGCTATCGCGACTGCGACGCTGGCGTAGTCGTGGCGCTTCAACTCGACATCGTCGGAATGACGCACAAGTACTCCAGGACCTATGTGGTGGGACGGGAGAAGATCCGCGAGTTCGCGCAGTCGGTCAAGGCTGTGGACCCGGCCAGTCTCGACCAGAAGGCAGCGGCCGAACTCGGACACGACGGCCTCATCGCGCCCCTGGCCTTCCCGGCGGTGATGGCGCTGCTGGTGCAGAAGGAATTCTTCCGTACCTACGACGTCGGTATGGACACCATGCAGATCGTGCATTCCGAGCAGAAGTTCGTCTATCACAAGCCCATCACCGAGGGTGATGAGTTGTCGTGCGACTTCCAGGTCGACTCCCACAAGGAGGCCTTCGGCGTGGACATCGTGACAACCCGCAACATCGTGCGCGATCAGAATGGCGAGCTGGTCATGGAGGCCTTCACCACGCTGATGGGCCGCGACTCGGACCGGATGGCCGATATCAAGCTCCTCTGAGAAAGGGGCCCACCCCTCTGTGAATAGATCGGTGGGCAATTTCAGTCTGGGGATGGCCTCGGGGTACACTCGAGATTCGGGGTTTTCCCACCACAACGCGCCTGTCGGGTACTCGGGAGGCGCGTGTGTTGTGTGAGGCCCCGGCCACCGGGTTGGCATGCCAGCCATAGGGGTGTAGCTCAACTGGCAGAGCAGCGGTCTCCAAAACCGCAGGTTGCAGGTTCAAGTCCTGTCACCCCTGCAACACCCTGGAGTAAGCACTAGGGAAACAGAGAGGTACGGAAGGGCATGAGCGACGAGCTAGACGAGTCCGGAGTCGACAGCGACCGGGCCGTCACCTCGACCAAGCCGCTTCGCCCGACGGGTAAGCGGACCCGCCGTGCTGACGTCTTGACCGCGGCTACGGAGCTCACCGAATCAGGTGGCTCCGAGACCGGTGAGGTCAAGAAGAAGGCTGCGAAGAACAGTCGGAAACCGGCCACCAAGAAGGACAAGTCGGGACTGTCGCGCAATCCGCTCGTCCAGCTTTGGGTGTTCCTCAAGCAGGTTGTGGCCGAGTTGCGCAAGGTCATCTGGCCGAACCGTAAGCAGATGGTCAGCTATACCTCGGTGGTGCTGGTCTTCCTGGTGTTCATGGTCACCCTGATCGGTGTGATCGACCTGGGCCTGGCCCGGCTGGTCATGCTGGTGTTCGGGTAGTAGAGAGACGAGAGAGGACAAACGGTGACGACCTTCGATGGCGACGCTGCGAGCGAGCCAGGAGACACCGCTGATACCGCCGTATCGGTCGACGTAGTCGACGAGAGCACCGAGACCGAGGCGACGGCTCAGGAGCCGACGGAGTCGTCTTCGGATGCGCCGGTTGCCGAGGCAGAGGCCGATGAGGATGCCGACCCGGCCGCCACGTTGAAGGCCCAGCTGCGCCGCGAGCCGGGCGAGTGGTACGTCGTTCACTCGTACGCCGGATACGAGAACAAGGTCAAGGCGAACCTGCAGACCCGTGTGCAGAACCTGGACGTGGGTGACTACATCTTCCAGATCGAGGTGCCCACCGAAGAGGTCACCGAGATCAAGAACGGCCAGCGTAAGCAGGTCAACCGCAAGGTGCTGCCCGGCTACATCCTGGTCCGGATGGAACTGAACGACGAGTCCTGGGGTGCTGTCCGCAACACCCCCGGTGTCACCGGGTTTGTCGGCGCGACCTCGCGTCCGTCGCCGTTGGCCCTCGATGACGTGGTGAAGTTCCTGCTGCCGCAGACTCCCGCCAAGAAGCCCGCCAAGGGTTCGGCAGCCGAGACCTCAGCCGCAGCCGCCGAGACCGGTGGCCTGGAGCGTCCGGTCATCGAGGTCGACTTCGAGGTCGGCGAGTCGGTCACCGTCACCGACGGTCCGTTTGCGACGCTGCCCGCCAGCATCAGCGAGGTCAACGCCGAACAGCAGCGCCTCAAGGTGCTGGTGTCCATCTTCGGCCGCGAGACCCCGGTCGAGCTCAACTTCACCCAGGTGGAGAAGCTCTAACAAGGCTTCGGACCGCGTGACGGTCCGCAGAACATCCGGTCGAATAACGGCCGGAACACGGAAGGAAAGTAAGGAAACACCCAATGGCCCCGAAGAAAAAGGTCGTCGGGCTGATCAAGCTGCAGATCAAGGCCGGCGAAGCCAACCCCGCGCCTCCGGTCGGTCCCGCGCTCGGTCAGCACGGCGTCAACATCATGGAGTTCTGCAAGGCGTACAACGCCGCGACGGAGTCGCAGCGCGGCAACGTCATCCCCGTGGAGATCAGCGTCTACGAGGACCGCAGCTTCACCTTCGCACTCAAGACCCCTCCCGCCGCCAAGCTGCTGTTGAAGGCTGCCGGTGTGCCCAAGGGTTCCGGTGAGCCGCACAAGACCAAGGTCGCCAAGGTGACGTGGGATCAGGTGCGCGAGATCGCCGAGACGAAGAAGGAAGACCTCAACGCCAACGACATCGACGCCGCCGCCAAGATCATTGCCGGCACCGCGCGCTCGATGGGCATCACCGTCGAATAGCACCGAATAACCACCCGCCGAATGTCGACCTTTCGCGAAGAAGTACGAGTAATCAGCGCAGAAAGTCGACAGTCGACACCAGAAGTCCAGTGGTAAGGCCCGCTTCGGCCTGCACGACCACGACCAACAATTGATTGGATACCAATGAGCAAGAACAGCAAGGCATATCGCGAGGCCGCCGAAAAGGTGGACCGCGAGAAGCTGTACAGCCCTCTTGAAGCCGCAAAGCTGGCCAAGGAGACCTCGTCGAAGAAGTACGACGCCACTGTTGAGGTCGCGATGCGCCTCGGCGTCGACCCCCGCAAGGCTGACCAGATGGTCCGCGGCACCGTGAACCTTCCGCACGGTACCGGTAAGACCGCTCGCGTCATCGTCTTCGCGGTGGGCGACAAGGCCGAGGCGGCTGCCGCCGCCGGTGCCGACGTTGTCGGTAGCGACGACCTGATCGAGAAGATCCAGGGCGGCTGGCTGGAGTTCGACGCAGCCATCGCCACCCCGGATCAGATGGCCAAGGTCGGCCGCATCGCTCGTGTCCTGGGTCCGCGCGGTTTGATGCCGAACCCCAAGACCGGCACCGTGACCCCCGACGTGGCCAAGGCCGTCACCGACATCAAGGGCGGCAAGATCAACTTCCGCGTCGACAAGCACTCGAACCTTCACCTGATCATCGGCAAGGCCTCGTTCGATGCCGAGAAGCTGGCGGAGAACTACGGTGCCGTGCTGGATGAGATCCTGCGTGCCAAGCCCTCGTCGGCCAAGGGCCGCTACCTGAAGAAGGTTGTGGTCACCACCACGACGGGCCCCGGCATCCAGGTTGATCCGAGCGTCACCCGGAACTTCCTCGAGGTCCAGTAGCCTCCAGCGCACATTAGCTGCACAAGCCCCCATTTCCCCTTCATATCGAGGGAGGAAATGGGGGTTTTGTCGCGAGTAGGGACCAAAGACCGTAGCGGACCAGATCCTTCGCGTCCTACCGTGAAACAACGGGGTACGACGGGAAGGAATGCCATGTCGGTGCGCTCTATCCCACTCCAGGACAGCGTGAGTGTCGGAACGTTGGTTCGGGCGGCGGCACTGTTCGGCAGGAAGCTGCCCGCGTCCTCGGGTTCGCGGCGCGCTGCGGGTACGGTGTCGGCCCGTCATCTGCTGGACGCGATATCGCACAGCGACAAGCACATCGGTGATCTATACGTGGGTGGACTGTAGTGATGCCGCTGCTGGATTCCGTCGCCGGTGCCACACTGGGTGCAGCAGGTGGAAGGGAAACGGACATGATCACGGTGTTCCTGGTCGACGACCACGAGGTGGTACGCCGCGGTCTGGCCGATCTGCTCGAAGAGGAAGAGGACTTCTCGGTGATCGGGCAGGCTTCCTCGGTGGCCGAGGCGATGGCACGCATCCCGGCACTTCAACCAGACATCGCGGTGCTGGACATTCGTCTTCCCGACGGCAACGGGGTTGAGCTGTGTCGCGAGTTGCGTTCCAAGTTACCGAATCTCAACTGTCTGATGCTCACCTCATTTACCGACGAGCACGCCATGCTCGACGCGATCATGGCGGGGGCCGGCGGCTACGTCATCAAGGACATCAAGGGGATGGAGCTGATCTCCGCGGTCCGCACGGTAGGCGCGGGGCGCTCTCTGCTGGATAACCGGGCCGCGGCCGCGTTGATGAACAAGCTGCGGGCGGCGGCAGACAATCCGTCGCCGCTGGCCGGGCTCACCGCGCAGGAGCGCACATTGTTGGAATTGATTGGGGAGGGGCTCACGAACCGTCAGATTGCGGAACGAATGTTCTTGGCGGAGAAGACGGTCAAGAATTATGTCTCGCGTCTGCTCACCAAACTGGACCTTGAACGCCGGACGCAGGTTGCCGTGCTGGCCACCAAGCTCGCACGTGACAACCAGGGTCTGCACGGCTGACGGGTTCGTGTTCACCGGGGGAGCAAGGTGTGCGAGAGTTCAACTGTGGTCGAGGATGTTGGTGCGCAACCCAATCGGGTCACGGCCGAGCTTGCCCATTTGCAACTGCGTGAATTGCTCGCAGAAGTGCACGGGCGAATCGAGCAGATAGTCGATGGGACGCGGGGTCGCATGGATGCCCTTCTCGACGCTGTCATGGCCGTCAGCTCGGGGCTGGAACTGGACGCAACTCTGCGGGAAATCGTCTGTGCGGCATCGGAGCTCGTCAGCGCCCGGTACGGCGCACTCGGTGTGGTGGGATCGGACGAGAAGCTTGCGGAGTTCGTCTACGAGGGTATCGACGAGGCCACCCGCGAGCTGATCGGCCCGCTGCCCACCGGCCACGGTGTGCTCGGTGTGGTGATCGACGAAGCCAAGCCGCTGCGCCTGCGGGATATCGCGGCGCATCCGGCTTCTGTCGGTTTCCCGGCGAACCACCCGCCCATGCGGACCTTTCTGGGTGTGCCCGTCCAGGTGCGCGGCGAGATATTCGGTCGGCTCTACCTCACCGAGAAGCTGGACGGGCAGGAGTTCACCGAGGACGACGAGGTGGTGGTGCGCGCGCTCGCAGGGGCGGCGGGGATCGCGATCGAGAATGCCCGCCTCTATCAGCACGCGCGCCGCCGTGAGCAATGGCAGCGTGCGACCGCCCACATCACCGCCGAGTTGCTCGGCGGTGCGGAACCGGGCAAGGCCCTGCACCTGGTGGCCGCCAATGCCGCCCTGCTCGCCGAGGCAGACTTCGCGTTCATCGCGCTACCCGTGGGCGCGAACGACGACGTCGTCGAGCTGGTGGTGTCGGTGTGCGTTGGTGAGGGCGCAGAGGTGCTGTGCGAGAAGCTAATCCCTATCGACGGTTCAACCTCGGGGAGCACCTTCGTCGATCACGAGCCAAGGAATGTAGGCCGGCTCGCGGTTGACCTCGCTGCGGGCACCGACCTGGCATTCGGGCCGGCCCTGGTGCTTCCACTCGGCGGAGGGGAGTCGACGGCGGGTGTGTTGATCTTGCTGCGCACCGTGAGCTCGGTGGTCTTTGACGAGGAGCAGCTCGATATGGCGGCCTCCTTCGCGGGGCAAGCGGCGCTGGCGCTGGAACAGGCCGAGGTCCGTCTGGCCAAACATGAACTCGACGTGCTGGCCGATCGCGATCGTATTGCCCGTGACTTGCACGATCACGTCATTCAGCGGTTGTTCGCGGTCGGCCTGGCGATGCAGAGCACGCATCGCCGATCTGCGGATCCGGCGGTGGCGGCTCGCCTCGCCGACCATATCGACCAGCTACACGAGGTGATTCAGGAGATCAGGACCGCAATCTTCGATTTGCACACCAACGACGAATCCTTGCGTGCCACATTGCGTTCCACCATCAACGAGCTCACTGCTGATTCCGGCCTGAGGGTATCGGTGCGCATGAGTGGGCCGCTGGACGTGGTGCCCGCGAGCACTTCCGGTGATGCCGAGGCGGTGGTGCGCGAGGCCGTGAGCAATGTGGTCCGGCATGCGCGCGCCAAGGAGTTGTCGGTGACGGTTTCGGTGGACGATGAGTTGGTCGTCCAGGTGGTGGATGACGGCATCGGGATCCCGGAGGTGGTTGCGCGCAGCGGCCTGAGCGGGCTTGCCAACCGGGCCGCGGAATCGGGTGGCACGTTCAGCGTCTCGGCGATGGACACCGGCGGCACTCGGTTGGTGTGGTCGGCTCCGCTGCCCTAGCTTTCGCACTCGGCTATCCGCCGGCGCAGGAATGCACGTCCTGGGTCGGAACCATTGGTGGACAACGCTGTTCGGTACCACTGTGCGGCGTCGGCGTTTCGTCCGGCGCGCCGAAGCAGATCGGCGCGGACGGTGGCCGCCAGATTCGATCGCGCCAAACGCGGATCGTGGGCCACCTTCTCCAGCGCGGCCAGTCCTGCGTCGGGGGTATCGCGCAGGCCGATCGCCAACGCCCGATTCACCAGTACCACCGGTGAACCCGTCATCTGGGCGAGCCGGTCGTAGGCCTGGCAGATGGCATGCCAATCGGTGTCTTCCCAGGAGGGTGCGGTGGCGTGCAGGGCGGCGATCACCGCTTGTGGAAGATAGGGGCCGGTCGAGCCGGCGGCCCGCCGCAACTGGCTCAATCCACGGGCGATGCGCTCGCCATCCCACCGGGTACGGTCCTGTTCGTCCAGGGGTACCAGCGCGCCATCGCGATCCATGCGTTCCAGGCGTCGTGAATCATGAAGCAGTACCAGTGCGGCCAGTGCGTTGGCCTCTCGTTCCTGCGGCATGAGCTTGCTCAGCTCGCCGGACAGGCGCACACCTTCGTCGCAGAGCTCGTCGCGAATCGCCGACGGGCCGCCCGTGGACCAGTAGCCCTCGGTGAAGACCGAATAGATGCAGCTGAGTACATGCGGGGTGCGTTCGGGCAACAGCTGGGCGGGCGGAACCCGCAGGGGAATGTTGGCCGTGCGAATCTTGGCCTTGGCGCGGGTAATTCGCTGACCAATCGCGGCCTCGCTGTGCAGGAGTGCGCGGGCGATCTCCGCGACCGTCAGACCCGACACCAGCCGCAGCGTGAGGGCCAGCTGGGAGACTCGTTCGAGCGCGGGATGAGCGCAGGTGAACATCATCCGCAGCTCGTCATCGGGCACGTGCTGGGGATCGGAGACGTCGGTGCGGGCGGTGATGTCGTCTACCACGGCGGCCAATTCCTTTCCCGGACGCAGCGTCTCGCGCCGTAATCGGTCGCGTGCCCTGTTCCGTGCGGCCGTGAGCAGCCACCCGCCGGGATTGTCGGGTACACCGTCGCGCGGCCAGGTGCGCACAGCATCGGTGCATGCTTCCTGAACGGCGTCCTCGGCGACGGTGAGGTCTCCCGACCACCGTGCGATGGCGGCGACCGTTGGCCCCCACTCCCGCCGAAAGACGCCGTCCAGGCCGGTCATTCGATGCTAGAAACCCGAGACGCCGGTGAGCTGCCGCAAGTGCACTGCCGACGCCGGCAGCTGCGAGGCCAACTGGATGGCTTGGTCGCGGTCATCGGTGGCGAGCACGTAGAAACCGTTTGCGATCTCGGTTCCCTCGACGTATGGGCCGTCTGTGAGCACAGTCTCTCCGTCGCGCACTCGGACCGTGGTGGCCGTGGACGGGGGATGCAGCGGTCCCGCGATCTTGATGTGCCCACTGGCCTTCTCACCGAACACCCCATGCTTGGCCGCCACTTCCTCCCATTCGGGGCTGCCCGGCACATGTGCGCGTTCTCCGGGCTCCAACAGCAGTGCGAGCCAACTTGTGGACCCCTGCCCTCCGAATTCCTGGGAGCAGTGCACCAGCGGCCACACCTCGACCGCGCCGCGCTTGGCCTCCGGGATGTCCCGGGCCAGGGCAAGGGCGTCATCGAGGTTGTCCGCCTCCAGTACGTAGTAGCCGTTCGCGACCTCGGCACCCTCGGCGAACGGACCGTCGGTGATGACGGGGGCATCGGGTCCGCCGGTGATCCGGACGCTGTCGGCTTCGGGATACAGCGCATCGCCCGCGCGGATGACTGATGCCGCCTTGGCCTGAAAGTTCAAGTAATCCGTCAGTTCCTGAGCAGCCTCGTCGGGGGTGCGTTCCTGCTGTGGACCTATGAGTAGCGCGAGGTAGTGCATGGTGGAGCCCTCCGTCGGTATCAGTGAGCGGAACTCTGCGATCCACTCTCTACCTGTATGACGAACCGCGCATCACCGATCAGACACCTCACGCGAAAAAATTCTGGATTCGGCGCAACGGTTAGGCGAAGACGGTCAGAGCTCCGGGGACCACATCGATATCGACCGGCAGGGGCGCCACCGGATCGCCATCGGCATACGCGGTGATATCGGCGGCGGATAGCCGGACTCGCCGTGACCGGAAGGTACTCACCTCGGGCAGGTCGACATGGGTGCCCTTGTAGACCGTGGGGGACAGCCGCAGCAAGCGCAGCCGCCCGCCCGCGGCCACCACCGTCACATCCAGCAGTCCGTCGTCCAGAACGGCATTGGGACAGATGCGCATTCCGCCGCCGTACGAGGTTCCGTTTCCGACCGCGACCAGGGTGACATCGGTCTCGATGACCTGATCATCCAGTTCGATGCGGAACGGTAACGGCCTCAGCTTCGCGGCCTCCAACGCCATCGCGATGTCATAACGGCGACGGCCACGGGGCCAGCTCATCCGATTGGCGCGATCATTGACCAACGAGTCGAATCCCGATGCCACCACGGTGGCGAACCAGGTTGTGTGTCCGTTGTATTGCACACGCCCGCAGTCGATCACCCGGGTGCTGCCGGTCGCGATCACGTCGGCTGCGGCAACCGGGTCGCCCAGTGGGATGTCCAACATGCGGGCGCAATCGTTTCCGGTGCCGATGGGGATTACGCCCAGCGCCACCGGGGTGGACGCGACCGCCTGCAGTGCGATGCTCACCAGACCGTCTCCGCCCGCGGCGACGATCCCGCGGGCACCCGTGCGGGCGGCTTCCCGGGCGAGTGCGTGCGATTCCGATGCCGACGACGCGGCGTGATGCGTGACCGTCAGCCCGCGCGCTCGCAGATGGGCGATGGCGGCTTCGGCTGCCTGCACTGCGCCGTGACCGGCTGCCGGATTCGTCAGGACGGTGAGGTGAGTCATCGGCATTACTCGCTAACAGGAATGAGCTTGCCAGGGTTGAGAATTCCCCGTGGATCGACGGTTCGCTTCACCGCCTGCAATATCTCGATACCGAGCTCACCGACCTCGTCGGCAAGCCACGGCTGATGATCGCGCCCTACTGCGTGATGGTGGGTGATGGTGCCGCCCGCGGCGACGATAGCGTCACCCGCAGCCTTCTTCGCCTTGCCCCATTGGGTCATCGGGTCCTCAGCGGCCGCGCACACCACGGTGAAGTAGAGCGAGGCGCCGGTGCGATAGGTATGCGAGATATGGCACAAAACCAATGGTGGGGTGCCTTGGGCGCCAAGGGCTTCGGCGAGTGCTGTGGTGACCGCCGTACGCAGGGTCGCGAGGTTGCGCCATGAGGTCGCGGTCTCCAACGTCTCCACCACCGCGCCGGCGTCGATGAGGGCATCGCGCAGGTACGGTGCATCGAAACGGCCGTGATCCCAGGCCTTGCCGGGCTCATCGCCGAGAGCGGTGCCACCGGCGGCGGTGAGAACGGCCGCTACCTCGGCCGAACGGGCCGCAACATGTCCGTGGGTGCCCTCCACCGTGGTGATGGCCAACACTCCGGTGGCGGGGTTCTTCCCGCCGATGTCCTTGGCCAGCGCGAGATTAAGCCCGCTTTCTGCCTCATCGGACAGCCGCAGCACGGTGGGTGCGGCATCGGACTGAACGAGCGTGCGCAGCGCCTGAGCCCCGGCATCGAAGGAAGGGAAGGACCAGCCCTGGTACCAGGTGTCCTCGGGGAGCCGGTGTACGCGCACCGTCACCTCGGTGATGATGCCGAGGGCCCCTTCCGATCCCAGGAAGAGCTGTCGCAGGTCGGGCCCGGCTGCCGACGCGGGCGCCTTGCCCAGGGCCAGATCACCACGCGGGGTGGCGATCCGGACCGCGTCCACCATCGCGTCGAAGCGCCCGTAACCGCTGGAGGCCTGCCCGGAGGATCGGGTGGCGGCGAAACCGCCGATGCTCGCGAACCGGAAACTCTGGGGGAAGTGCCCGAGTGAGAAGCCCTTGGCGCCAAGGAGTTCCTCGGCTTCGGGGCCCGTCGTTCCGGGCAGCAGCACGGCGGTTCCCGATTCCTCGTCGAGGGAGACCAGGCCGGACATTCTTCGCAGATCCACTGTGATGACTGCGGTGAATCCGCCGCGCTCGGGATCCAGCCCGCCGACCACGCTGGTGCCGCCGCCGAACGGTACGACCGCAATGGCCTGCTCGCCACACAGCGCGAGGAGTGCGGATACCTCCTCATGCGATGCCGGGTAGACGATGGCGTCGGGGGCTTCCTGGACATCGGTGGAGCGTCGGCGCAACAGGTCCGGGGTGCTCTTGCCGCCCGCATGTCGCAGCCGCGCGCCGTGATCGGTGCGCACATGCTCCGTGCCGAGCAGTTCGGACAGGGCGGCCAGTTGCTCTTCGGTGAGTGAGCTGGGGGACAGCGTGACACTCGACTCATCGCGGCTGGCCGGATCCCGTTCGGGAATGCCCAGCGCCGACGCCAAGAGCGCCTTCACCTGAGGTGAGAGAGTCTGTCGTTTTTCGGCCACGCCCCAGGCGTCCCACTCCATCATGCGTTACAGTATTACATAGGATGGCAAGTTGTAACGAAGATTTCTGGGAGAAGGTGAGGTGGCATGACGGTCGAGACGACTGACATCGCCGGGGTCGAGGAGATTCCGGCGGATGCCGTCACCGAACGCATCCTGGATGCCGCGTTGTCGTGCGTCACCGAGTTCGGGGTGCGCCGCACCACGCTGGTTGAGGTCGCCAAACGTGCTGGTGTCAGCCGTCCGTCGGTGTACCGGCGCTGGCCCGATGTGCGCTCCCTGGTCGCCGATCTGCTGACGCGGGAAATGGCGTCAATCCTGCCCGCGACCGGACAGGGGCACGCACGCGATCGCCTGGTCCAGTCGGTGACAGGTCTGGTCACCCAGGTACGCGAGCATTCGATTTTCGCGGCGATCCTGCGATCGGACCCCGAACTTCTGCTGACCTACATCGTGCGGCGATTGGGGACCAGCCAGCGTGCGCTCATCGGCTGGACCGCGATGCTCATCGCCGAGGGTCAGGGCGACGGATCGATTCGTGGCGGTACCCCGGAGCAGATGGCGGCGATGGTGCTGCTGATCGGCCAATCGGTTCTCCAGTCGGCGCGCATCGTCACCGACATCATGTCGCCGGACGAACTTGTACACGAATTGGCCACTGCCATCGACGGATATCTCAAGGCTTGATCTGCCCCCTAGGAGAATTCATGACAACCCAGCTCAACAGCACGCGACGCGGCGCCGATCTTGCGGCGCTGGCCGGTGGCGCTCCGGTTGACGTCCTCGTCATCGGCGGCGGTATCACCGGTGTCGGGGTGGCACTGGACGCAGCGAGCCGGGGCCTGCGGGTCACCCTGGTCGAAAAGCATGATCTGGCCTTCGGGACAAGCAGATTCAGTTCGAAGCTGGTCCACGGGGGATTGCGCTACCTTGCTTCGGGCCAGGTGGGTATTGCCCGGGAGAGCGCGATCGAGCGGCACATCCTGATGACGCGTACCGCCCCGCACCTCATTCACCCTCTCGCGCAGGTTGTTCCGTTACACCCGGCGGTGAGCATGTTCAGCCGGACGCTGGTGCGGGTGGGATTCGTGGCGGGGGATGGGCTACGCAAACTCGCGCACACCTCGGCCGACGTGCTGCCGCGCTCACGCGCCATCGACGCGGGCGAAGTGATCCGCCGTGCCCCAACTGTGCGGCGCAATGGGCTTCGCGGTGGCCTGATGGCATTCGACGGGCAGCTCGTCGACGATGCGCGGTTGGTGGTGTCGATCGCGCGCACCGCAGCCGGACTGGGCGCCCGGATCCTCACCCGTGTCTCCGCCGAGGAGGTCACCGGCGACGGTGCGGTGCTTCGCGACCGGCTGACCGGCAATACCACCCGGGTGCAGGCTGGTTTGGTTATCAACGCCGCCGGGGTATGGGCCGGCCAAGTCGATCATGACATCAAGCTGCGTCCTAGCCGCGGCACACACCTGGTCTTCCGGGCCGCCGGCTTCGGCGGACTTACCGCGGCCCTCACCGTTCCGGTGCCCGGGACGATCAACCGTTTCGTGTTCGCGCTACCCGCCATTCACGATCGGGTATACCTCGGCCTCACCGACGAACCGGCACCCGGCCCGGTACCGGATGTGGCCGAACCGTCGGCGGCCGAAGAGCAATTCCTCCTCGACACCGTGAACACGGTGCTGCAGACATCACTGTCCGAATCCGACGTGGCGGGGCGGTTCGCGGGGCTGCGGCCACTGCTTGACGGGGATGACTCCGCGACCGCCGACCTGTCCCGTAAGCACGCGGTCCGGGTATCGGATTCGGGTGTCGTCAGCGTGGTGGGCGGCAAGCTGACCACCTATCGCAAGATGGCCCAGGACGCGTTGGACGCGGGCCTGGAACGCCGGCCGCTTGCGGCTTCGGAGTGTGTGACACAGAACCTGGCGGTGGTCGATGACTGGCCGGGTTCTGTTGGTACGCCGTTGGTTAACGGTGTCGACATCACCCGCGAACAGGTTGAGTTCGCGCTCACCCATGAGGGTGCACTCGATACCGATGACATTCTTGATCGTCGCACCCGTATCGGGCTGGTGCCCGTCGACAAGGAGCTGGCGGTCGGCGCGGTCCAGGGACTCGTCGACTCCTACTTCTCGCAGGTGAACTGAACGACGTCGATCCAGCCTTCCCGGAAGGCATCGGCACAACCCGTGAGGTACTTGATGTACCTATCGTAAACCTCTTGTGACTGAAGGGAAATCGCTTCATCCTTATGCGCGACGAGGTTGTCGGCCCAGCAGTCCAGGGTGCGCGCATAGTGCGGTTGCAGGCACTGGTGGCGCGTTATGCGGAAGTCCGCGAGTGCGGCATGCTGATCCACCATCGGGACGGAAGGTAAACGGCCACCGGGAATATCTCGGTCATCATGAAGTGCATGAATCGGACCCGCGACATCAATAGCGGAATGCCCATCCGCTTCAATTCCTCGGGGTGATAGCTGACGATGGTGTGTAGCAACATCTTTCCGTCATCCGGCAGTATCTGATGGGCCATCGAGAAGAAGCTGTCGTACCGTTCGTGGCCGAAATGCTCGAAGGCGCCGATGCTGACTATTCGGTCTACGGCGCCGTCGAACTCCTCCCACCCGGCCAGTCGCACCTCGTGGGTACGCGAACTCTCGACGGAGTCGAGAAGGTTGGTGACATGCGTGAATTGATTTTTACTGAGGGTGAGGCCGATGACGTTGACGTCGTAGTGTTCGAGGGCGCGTCTCAGCGTGGCGCCCCATCCACAGCCCACGTCCAGCAGGGTCATCCCGGGTTCCAGGCCCAACTTTCCCAGTGCGAGGTCGATCTTGGCCTGCTGTGCCTGTTCGAGTGTCAGGGTCTCGGGCTCGAAGTGTATGCGCAGCTGTAGGTTCTGCTGGGGTCGAGGAACAGTGCGAAGAAGTCGTCGGATAGGTCGTAATGCGCTTGTACATCGGAGAACTTTGGAGTCAATTTCGACATAGGGCGACCTCCCATGAGGATGGCGCGATGCCCCGAACGGCGCGCGGCTGTTGATGGACGTTGGTGCTGGCTGATGTCCCGTGCCGAGGCTAGAGCAAGATTGTTGCAGGTACAAGGGATATGGGCATATTTAGCAAGGGGTTTGATCTGCGCGAGATCGTTCCCTACGGGTGCTAATTAGCGACCCGCCGCCTCAGATTCCGTCTCATCCTGCGCAGGTTCCGATCGGGCGAAGTTCTCGGTGAGCTTGGCGATGACGTGGCCCCATAGTGGTTCGGGCAGATCGTGGCCCATTCCTTCGATCAGTGCCAAACGTGCGCCGGGAATGGCCCGGGCGATGGCCCGCGCGCCCGAAGGACGCATCAGCTTGTCGGCCCTGCCGTGCAAAACCAGTGCGGGAGAGGTGATTCGGTTGTCGAAAGGCGCCAGGTTGCCGGTTCCCATGATGGCCGCGAACTGCCGGGCAAACCCCTTGGGGTAGTAGCTGCGGTCATAGTACTCGGCAGCGTGCAGATACGACTTCGATTGGGACTGCCGGTATTTCGGACTACCAATGGTCCGACCCACCCGCACGCTGTTGGCGATGATCTCCTCGCGGGTGGCGCCGGCCGGCGGGGGCGTCAGCAACGCCATCAGCTGACGTGGCCCGGGCGGGGGCAGGAAGGGCTGGTTGTTGCTCGACATGATGATGGTGACCGTTTGTGTCCGGTCGGGATGTTCGGCGGCGAAAACCTGGGCGATCATGCCGCCCATCGAGGCGCCCACGACGTGTGCCTGCTCGATGCCGAGATGATCGAGCAGACCGGCCGCGTCAGCCGCCATATCCTCCAGGGTGTAGGCGGTATCGGTGATCTTCACGCCGGCAAGGAATTTCGCCATGGTTGGCAGGAGTGCGCCGCCACCGGCGCGCACCCCGTCCAGCTTGGTGGACAGGCCGCAGTCGCGATTGTCGAAGCGGATGACGCGGTAACCCTGGCCGGCGAGCTGCTGGCAGAATTCGGTACGCCAGAACACCATCTGCGCGCCGATGCCCATGATGAGCAGTACCGCGGGGTCGGCCGGGTTGCCGAACTCCTCGAAACACAGTTCGATATCGCCGACCTTGGCGGTGCTGGCTGTCATCTCAGATATCTCCCTCGCGGTTGTGCTCACGGCTGATATCGACAATGAAATTGCCGAAGTAGCCCTTGAGTTCCGGGTCTTCCATCATCTGCCAGCGCGGCGCCAGCAGCTTCATGTACCGCTCGACGTACAGGAATTGCTTGCCGATGAGCACCAACTCACGGGGAAGCTTCACGTCGTATTGCTCGGCGAGCGCCGATAGCTGCTTGCCGATCTCCGAATATGACATGTCGCCAAGGGATTTCACCGTGAGCGGGGTCGTGAAGGCCTGGATATCCCGAGTGCCCTTGTCGGCGTCGCCGGGATTGCCGACGGCGCCCAGCAGCACCACGATCTTGCCCGCGGCGCGATGATCCTTCTTGACCAGTAGCGCGTGAATCAGCTCCCGCAACAGCCAGCGGGTCCGTGGGTCGATGAAGCCGACGATGCCGAAGTCCAGGAAGACGATCCGGCCCTCTTCGTCCACCAGAAGATTTCCCGCATGCAGGTCGCCATGGAACAAGCCCTGACGCAGTCCGGATTCGAACACCGAGAACAGCAGCGACTTCACCAGTTCGGTGCCGTCGAATCCCGCCTTGCGAATGGCCGGAGCATCGTCGATGCGGATGCCGTGCACCCGCTCCATGGTGAGCACTCTGGAGGTTGTGTAATGCCAGTGCACATCGGGCACGCGGATGTTCTTGCCGAGTGACGAGGTGTGCAGGTGCTCCACCCAGGTCTGCATGGCCTGGCCCTCGGCGAGGAAGTCCAGCTCCTCGGACAGGTTCCCAGAGAAATCGTCCACCACATCGCGGGCCGAAAGCATCCGGCCTACCTTGCCCAGTTCCAGTAGTGCCGCGCCGCGTTTCATGATCTGCAGGTCGGCGGCCACCCGGCGCCGGATTCCCGGACGTTGGATCTTGACCACCACGTCTTCGCCGGAATGCAATGTCGCGTAATGCACCTGGGCGATCGACGCGGATGCGAACGGCTCGGTGTCAAAGCTGGCGAAGAGCTTTTCGGGTTCATCTCCGAGCTCGGAGATGATGAGTTCACGGACCTGGACGGAGTCGGCGGGCGGCACGCGGTCCAGCAGCCCGCGGAATTCACGAGAGAGCGGCTCGCCGAACGCGCCAGGGCTGGACGCGATGATCTGGCCGAGCTTGACGTACGTGGGGCCGAGGTCGGAGAAGGTCTGGGGGAGCTCGGCGATGAGCTTCTGCTCGAGGCTGCCCTTTGTGGTGATCTTGCCCAGTACTCGTCCCGCGGTGCGGGCGACCTGCCAGCCGGTCGTGCCCAGTCGGGCGGCCTCGGAGAGCAACGCCACGCGCCCGAGCGGTGCAACCTGACGTCCACGGCCTTCACCTACGCTCCGGCCGGAACGTTCTTGGGCAGTCATGAAATGCAAGTGTGCCGCATCGGGCCCGTGCAGCCCTAGTCAGTCCTGCACGCGGTTCCCCGCGAGCGGGAGGCGCCCCGATCAAAAGTCGCCAACAACTCTGAGGTCACCGGCTCCCACACGGGCTCGGGCAGATCGTGGCCCATCCCTTCGATGAGCGCGAATCGCGAGTTCCGGATGTTCTTGGCCACCACCCGGCCGTTCTGATAGGGCACCAGCGGGTCGTTGCGGCCATGGATCACCACCGTCGGAGCGGCGATGGCTCGTGTGAAGCGCAGCAGACTGCCGGTGCCCAAAATGGCATCGAATTGGCGCACGGTGCCCACCTTGTAGTCACTGCGGGCCCGGTGGGCGAGGATGCGCTGCCGCAGCTCCTGGGGGGGGGGGGGGGGGGGGGGCAGGTTGTCGGGCCCGTTGTAGACGATGCCGTTGTTCACCTCGAACTCGAGCCATTCCTCGGCAGTCGCGTTCTTACCGGGGGCGATCATGGCGGTTTTGATCAATTCCCAGGATGGCAATCGGGAGAACGGGCGGCCGGTCGCCGAATAGATGATGCCGACGGAATTGACGCGCTCGGGGTAGGTGCCCGCGAAGACCTGCACGATCATGCCGCCCATCGAGGCGCCCGCGATATGCACTGTGTCCAGTTCAAGGTGGTCTATGAGGGTGCGGACATCCTCGGCCATGTCGATAAGGGTGTACGGCACCTCGCTGCCCAGGCCGAAGGCATAGCGCACCACCCGGCGCTGAACCGATCCCGGCGCTTTGTGGCCGTCGAGTTTCGTCGACAGCCCGCAGTCGCGATTGTCGAAGCGGATGACCCGATAGCCGCGGTCCAGGAGTTGCCGACAGAACCCGTCCGGCCACATCGGGAGCTGCGCCGCCACTCCCATCACCAGGATCACCGCCGGATCGGCGGGGTTCCCCAGGTCTTCGTAGAAGAGCTCGATATCGCCGTTACGTGCGACGCCGGATCGGGTGGGGACTTCGGAGGACAGCGGCACCATTCCTGGATACCACGCCGTTTTGGATGATCGCCCTCATCTGCGGTAATCTGGCCCAGCTCCACCGAAGACCGTCGGTCACCTCTCACGAGGTTGAAGGTCCAGGACTCGTCCTGGCGGCCCACGCAGGAGGACGAGGTTAAACCCGCGGACCAAAAGTCTGTGGATTTTCACGCCCCGACCTGTCTGCGTCGGGGCGTTCGTCATTTCCATTGCGTGCGAAATGCGGAAAGCCTTCTCGATCTCGGACCGTCTTGTCTTAGGTGCAGCGACCGAAACGAGATGAGGAGGCAATACATGGCCAAGACTGAAAAGGTCACCGCCGTTGCCGAGATCACCGAGCAGTTCAAGGATTCGACTGCGACCGTGATCACCGAGTACCGCGGCCTGTCGGTGTCCGCTCTGGCCACCCTGCGTCGCTCTCTCGGAGCTTCCGCCACCTACTCCGTCGCCAAGAACACGCTGGTCAAGCGTGCGGCTTCGGAAGCTGGCGTGGAGGGCCTGGACGAACTGTTCACCGGCCCAACGGCAATCGCGTTCATCAAGGGTGAGCCCGTGGACGCTGCGAAGGCCATCAAGACCTTCGCGAAAGATAACAAGGCCCTGATCATCAAGGGCGGCTACATGGATGGCCGCGCTTTGTCAGTCGCCGAGGTTGAGCGCATCGCCGATCTGGAATCGCGCGAGGTGCTGCTGGCCAAGCTGGCCGGCGCAATGAAGGGCAACCTGGCCAAGGCCGCCGGGCTGTTCAACGCCCCGGCGTCCCAGGTTGCACGCCTGGCCGCCGCCCTGCAGGAAAAGAAGGCCGGCGAAGAGGCAGCGTAGAAACGCCCCTTCGATCCGCCAGTACCAACCAAACCTGTTGTAAATCAAGGAAGGAACCAACATCATGGCAAAGCTGAGCACCGAGGAACTGATCGATGCTTTCAAGGAGCTGACGCTGCTTGAGCTGTCCGAGTTCGTCAAGACCTTCGAAGAGGTCTTCGAGGTCACCGCTGCCGCTCCGGTCGCCGTCGCCGCTGTCGGTGGCGCTGCCCCGGCCGCCGAGGCTGCCGAAGAGCAGAGCGAGTTCGACGTCATCCTGGAGAGCGCCGGCGACAAGAAGATCGGCGTTATCAAGGTTGTGCGCGAGATCGTCTCCGGCCTGGGTCTGAAGGAAGCCAAGGACCTGGTCGACAGCGCCCCCAAGCCGCTGCTCGAGAAGGTTGCCAAGGAGGCCGCCGAGGACGCCAAGGCCAAGCTCGAGGCCGCCGGCGCGACGATCACCGTCAAGTAGTTCGCAGTACGTTTCGAATCCCGGCCCCTGGGAGTCTTCGGACTTCCAGGGGCCGGTTTCGTTTTCAACCCGCACACTCGGGGTGTGGCCATCTACCTGCTGATCGCCCTGGGCGCTCTGTTGCTGCTCCTGATGGTGGTTCGTGCTCGGCGTCCACGTGCGCCGGAGGCGCCCGCACCCGCACCACGAACGACGGCGCGCACCGATGACCAACTGCGCAGGCAACTGCTGGCGCGTCTGGCCCGGGACATGCGCGCTCCAGCGGCACGGGCCGTCCGCACCGTGGCAGCGCTGCGGGACACCGCGGCGTCGTGTCCGGCGCCGCCCGCAATCCCGCCGCCCCTAGGGATCCGGACGAGGTGTCCTGGGCGCCCCTCTAGATCAGCGCGGCAATCCGGGTGGCGGCGGTAGCGGCGGAGCTGTTCACCTGTTCGGGGGAGTCGCCCAGTGCGATAAGCAGATCCGTGGTCATGGAGCCCAACACCGGGCCAACGGCCTCACCGTTCTCGCCCCAGAACCCGGCCAGTTCCAGCATGACGAACCCGTGCATGACGGTCCAGAACTTGGCGGCGGTCGCGGCGACCTTCGCGGCGTCGTCGGGGGAGCCGTCGATCCGGCCCGCGGCCATCGAACGTTGCACACTGCGATAGAGCTGCGTGGCGCTGGCGTGCTGTGGTGTCAGGTGCACGGTGTTGAACATGTTCCGGCTGGGCGCGTTGATGCCGTGTGCGCTGGTGACGCCGAACATCAGCCGGTACATGTGGGGGTGGTCGATGACGAACTGGCGGTAGACCATGCCCGTCACCATGAAATCGGCGATGGGGTCGTCAGTCTGGGGTACGTCGGCCTGTGCGCCGGAGAACTGACGTAGACCTTCCTCTGCCACCTCTGCGATGAGCTCGCGCATGCCGCCGAAGTAGGTGTAGACCGCCATGGTGGAGGTGCCGGCGGCAGCGGCGATCTTGCGTGTCTGCAGTGCATCGGGTCCTTGTTCGTTCAGAAGCCGTACGGCCGCTGCGACAAGATCGACCCGGGGATTGCGGGCGACTGCCCGGTCGTTTCCCTGACTGTTTCGCGGAATAGATGCGCTCATTGTCTTGCCATGTTCGCACAACGGGAGTAGGTTCACCATAACGGCGTAATAACGATGTTATGCCAGCCAGTCAGCCCTGGAGGACACGATGACCGCCACAGTCCAGCCCACCGCCACGGAGAGTGTGTATCTGACCGGAGTCTGGGAACCGGTTCAGCAGGAAGTCACCAGTACCGACCTGTTGGTCGAGGGGACAATTCCGGACTATTTGGACGGGCGCTACCTGCGCAACGGCCCCAACCCCGCCGCCGAGGTGGACCCCGCGACCTACCACCTGTTCAGCGGCGATGCGATGGTGCACGGCCTGTCGCTCCGGGATGGGAAGGCACAGTGGTACCGCAACCGCTGGGTGCGTACCGCGGCGGTACGCAAGGCTCTTGGTGAGCCCACGGTCGCCGTCGGCACCTCGGCCGGCACCTCGTTGATCGGACCCAATACCAATACGCTCAGTCACGCGGGTCGCACCCTGGCGTTGGTAGAGGGTGGTATCGCCAACTACGAGCTCAGCGACGAGCTCGACACGTTGGGGGCCTGTGACTTCCAGGGCACTCTGCACGGTGGCTACACCGCGCACCCGAAGATCGATCCCGACACCGGCGAAATGCATGCCGTGTCATACTCTTTCGCCCGCGGCAACACCGTTCAATACTCGGTCATCGATGCCTCGGGGCGGGCCCGCCGTACGGTCGACGTCAAGGTCCAGGGCTCCCCGATGATGCACGACTTCACGCTCACCGAGAAGTACGTCGTCTTCTATGACCTGCCGGTCACCCTCGATACCGCGATGATCACCAAATCGGTACCGATGCCGCCGATTCTGCGTAAGCCCGCCCAGCTGGTCATGCAATCTCTCATCGGCAAGATCAAGATCCCGGGCCCGATCGCGGCCAGGGCAAGTCAACTGTCCGGCAAGTCTCCTTCGATTCCCTACTCGTGGAATCCCAAGTACCCAGCCAGAATTGGTGTGATGCCGCGTGAGGGCGGCAATGCGGACGTGCGCTGGTTCGAGATCGAGCCGTGCTACGTATTCCACCCGCTCAACGGGTACTCCGAGATGCGTGACGGTCAGGAAGTTGTGGTGATTGATTTAGTCCGCTATGACTCCATGTTCTCCGCCGACGTACTCGGCCCCAGCGATGCACGTGGCCTGCTCGACCGCTGGGTCATCAACTTGACCAAGGGCACGGTCACCATGGAGCGCCGAGATGATCGCCATCTCGAGTTCCCCCGCATCAACGAGGAGCTGACCGGTAAGAAGCACCGCTATGGGTACCTGCCCTGCATCGCGGGGGCATTCGAGTCCGACGGCAAGGTAGACGGCAGCCTGGTCAAGTTCGATTACCAGACGGGTGCCGACAGCCGGACCACACTTGATTCGCTTGCGGTGGGTGAGATGTCGTTTGTGCCGAATCCTTCGGGAACCGCCGAGGACGACGGTGTGCTCGTCGGGTTTGGTCTGAGCGCCGGGACGTCTGAGGGCAAGTTCGTGGTCCTGGACGCACAGACGCTGGAACTCGCGGCGACGGTGGATCTGCCGCAGCGCGTTCCGGCGGGCTTCCACGGCAACTGGGCTCCCCGCTGACATCATGAACGGCCCGCTGCCGGAGTCGTTGCGCTACACGGACGGACGGTACGTCTTCGAGCGAAGGCCGGGGCTGGACACGACGAAGGCGCCGCTGGCTGAGCGCCGTCGTTTCGCCGGTGCGCTACATGCGATGCATCGGCCCTGGTTCGCGATCCGAGTGCCGCGCGGTGTCGGCGTACTGACCACCATCGGAAGAAAGTCGGGGAGCCCGCGCGTCACCTATGTCAAGGCGGTGCGCGACGGGAACAGGGCCTACTTGGCTGCGATTACCGGCCGGCACACCCTGTGGGTCAAGAACATTCAGGCCAACCCGTCGGTGAGCCTGCGGCTCACCGACGGGACATACACCGGTACGGCTCGAGCGATCGCGTCCGGCGATCCGACGTACGAGAAGGCTTGCGAGCGATTCTGTGGTGTCGTACACCCCTTCGACTACCTGGAGAATGTGTTTCACCGCAAGGGGTTGCCCTCGCACCGCAAGATTGTCGAATTGCATCGCGCCTGGTTCGAGGGTGGGACACCACTGGTCGTCGAACTCGACACACGAGTGTGACGGCGCCGGGAAATCGCCGCTGAATCCGCGTGACGGCGTCACACTCGTGACATGGAGATCACCTCGGCCATCAGTGCCATCCTCGGGGCGTTCGGGCTCTCGGGTGCTGCCGGACTGAACGCCTGGCTGCCGCTGCTCGCGGTGGGCGCCGCCGACCGGCTCGGGTGGATCGAACTCGGCCCGTCGTACGGCTGGCTGTCCTCCACCCCGGCGCTCATCGTCCTCGCGGTCATTTTTGTGCTCGATCTCATAGGAGACAAGATCCCGGCCCTGGACTCGGTCCTGCACGCGGTCGGCACGTTCATCGCGCCGGCATCGGGTGCCATTTTGTTCACCGCCGAGACAAGCCTTTCCTCGCACCTGCCCCCGGCAGTGGCCGCGATTCTTGGGGCCATCACCGCCGGCAGCGTCCACGCCGGCCGGACAGTCGCACGCCCTTTCGTCACCGGCACCACTGCGGGAGTGGGGAATCCACTGGTCTCGACCGCCGAGGACGGCACTTCGTTGGTCTTGACCGTCCTCGCGCTGGCGCTGCCGATTCTCGCGTTTGTCGTGGTGTTGGTGCTCATGGTCGCACTCGGTTCGTTGACCTTCCGGGCGATTCGGTGGGCACGCGGTAGGCGTAGAACCGACACCGCCGGCCCGTAGGTAGCCCTGGTGATAACGGCTATCGCAGGACGAATGTGGCTGGGGCTCATAGAGTGATGGGGACGAGAGAATGAAGGTGACATGAATCTGGCCGTACGGCACGTCTTTATCGCTTGCGCCGCACTACTCGTAGCGCGGCTGACCATGCTGGACCACGGTCTGGCGGCGGTGTGGGGAGTAGACCGGGGTGACGATGCCCTCGGCACGATCGAGTGGGCGACCGTCGCCGGTGACGTCGTGGCAGTGGTGACATTGCTCGTGTTCGCCCGATTGGGCAATCACATTCGCCCGACGACCTTCCTGGCCGCGGGCCTGGTGATTCTGGGCCTGTCGACAGCCGGATCGTTGATACCGGGGTCGGCGACGCTGCTTGCCTGGGTGATGCTGGTTTCGGCACTGGGTGCGGGTCTGACCATGGTGGCGTCCATGCTGATCGTCCTGCATTCGACCCCCAGAAAGGGCAGAGGTCTGTCCCTGGGCTTCTGGGTGGCGATGTACCCGGTGGCGATGCTGGCGGGCCAGGTCCTGGACATCAACTCGCCGCAGAACTGGCGCCCGATCACCTACGGAATTCTTGCGGCAACCGTCGTGGTGCTGATCGTGGTGCTCACCCAGCCGCACCGCGAGTTCGTCGGCACCTTCGATACCTTCGACCTTGTCGGAGCTCTGCTGTGGCTGGTCGGGGTGTCCGCGCTCGCCTGGCTGCTGATCGACGAGGCGTCGCCGGTGCGCGCGGTGATTCTCGCGATCATCGCGCTGGCGGCCTTCGGTGCGCTCTTCGCGCAGACTCGGCGCCGTGGGTCGGCGGCGTTGATCGCGGCCGAGGTGCTCACCCGCCCGGTGGTGCTGGCAGCACTGCTGGCGATCACCGTGCTCACGTTCCTGGTGCGGTTCGCCGACTTCGACCATGCGGCGATGTGGTGGTCGCTCGATCGTGAGCAGACGCCCTCGGATACGCCGGCGTTCGCACTCTTCGCCTCCGGACTGGTCCTGGCCCCGGCGGCCGGATATCTCATCGATACCGGCAAGCGCACCCTCGTCGCGGCTCTCGGTGTGGCGCTGCTGGCGGCCGGAGTGGTGGCGACCGTGATCGAACTGCGGTCCGTGACGACCGAGGGGGGATTGGTACTGGGACTGCTGCTGTCGGGGGCCGGTATCGCGACGCTGGCCGTCTACCTTTTCTACGCGGTCTTCCACGGGGTCTCGCCCGTGCAGCTGACCGTGGTCGGAGGCTTGGCCGTCACTGCGTCCGCGCTGGGGGTCGTCCTCGGTGAGTTCGTTCGGCAGCGTGCCGAGATCGATCTGCTGACCGGATATGGCCTCACGCATCCGAGCGTCTTCGCCGATATCGTCGGGTTGATCGTCGTGCTCATCGCGGTGCTGGCCGGGGCGCTGCTCATCGTGGAGCGTCGGCGCCATGGTGCGGCTGATAAGGAATCCGCGGACAAGTAGTAGGCAGGACCTCCGGGACGGACTTGCGCATGTTCGCGGGGCGGCGCGTACTAAACGTGTAGTGGCTGGTTATCACAGTTAGCCAGTCGACGGACTCGTATGGACGCAAACGCGATGCAGCTCCTGGGCATACGCTAAAGTGATCCGAACCACAGCCTGGCCGGGTTGGTGGCGAAGTGTGCGTGTCGCGGAAGGATCGCCTGGTGGGTGCAGAAGTCTCCGTTGAGGGTTTGACGAAGTCCTTTGGTTCACAACGAATCTGGGGGAACGTCAGCCTGTCCCTGCCGCCGGGTGAAGTGAGCGTGCTGCTGGGACCGTCCGGTACCGGCAAGTCGGTGTTCCTGAAGTCGCTGATCGGCCTGTTGCGCCCGGAAGAGGGCGCCATCTATATCGACGGCACCAACATCATGGAGTGCTCCTCCAAGGAGCTCTACGAAATCCGCAAGCTGTTCGGCGTGATGTTCCAGGACGGCGCGCTGTTCGGCTCCATGAACCTGTACGACAACACCGCCTTCCCCTTGCGTGAGCACACCAAGAAGAAGGAATCCGAGATCCGCGACATCGTCATGCAGAAGCTTGACGTGGTGGGTCTGACGGGCCACGAGACCAAGTTCCCGGGTGAAATCTCCGGTGGTATGCGTAAGCGTGCCGGCCTGGCCCGCTCGTTGGTGCTGGACCCGCAGATCATCCTCTGTGACGAGCCGGACTCCGGTCTGGACCCGGTGCGTACCGCCTACCTGAGCCAGCTGCTCATCGACATCAACGCGCAGATCGACGCCACGATCCTGATCGTGACGCACAACATCAACATCGCCCGTACGGTGCCAGACAACATGGGCATGCTGTACCGGCGCGAGCTCGTCATGTTCGGCCCCCGTGAGGTGCTGCTGACCAGTGATGAGCCGGTGATCAAGCAGTTCCTCAACGGCCGCCGTATCGGGCCCATCGGTATGTCCGAGGAGAAGGACGAGGCCACCATGGCCGAGGAGCAGGCGCACCTGGACGCCGGGCACCACGACGGTGGCGTCGAGGAGATCGAGGGCGTGCCGCCGCAGATCCAGGCCACCCCGGGTATGCCCGAGCGTGCGGCGGTTGGGCGCCGCCAGGCGCGGGTGCGCGAGATCATGCACCAGCTGCCTCCGAATGCGCAGGCCGCGATCCAGGACAGCTTCTCCGACACTCACCAGTTCCCCGTGCACACCTTCGGTGACGAGCCGACCCGTGCCACCACTGCCACGCTGGCGCCGCCGCACGCCGAGCAGGCCACGCAGGCCATCGACACGAGCGACGACGACGCTCCCACGGGCCAGATCCCGCCCGTACGCGGTTAGTAGGAACCCGGCGCGAATGCCGGGTTCATCGAGTGAGTGCGAGCCGTCGAGCTGGGAGACCGCGACGGCCGCATCGTGATGGTGCGAGGCAGGCTGCCGATAGGGCGCCGGCGTCGTTGCCGAGGGCATACCGGATGCACGTCATCGCGGTCTTCTGCCTGCGCCCGGTATGCGCTCGGCGTTGCGAAGAAAGAAACGCCGAAAATACTGGCGCTATCTCTTGACGGGCGGCGTGCGACGAGTCACTCTGTTTGGCAGCACGGACGTATGCGAATGCAGTGAGGCCGCCAGCCAGCACTGATCCGCATAATTGACCGGGCAGTTGAAGGCTGCGCGATAGTACGCTATTGTTAGACGTTGCGCTGGCTGCCTCCTGCCCACCTTCCCTCGCCACGACGGTGTTGATTCTTGTTGTGACCGATCGGGTGTGTGTTTGGTCGTTGCTTGCGCAAAACAACGCAGATGCGCGGCAACACTGGAGGACCGATCTTGGCAGTCTCTCGCCAGACTAAGACCGATAACGCAACTACTAACTCCGTACCCGGGGCCCCTAGCCGACTTTCCTTCGCCAAGCTGCGTGAACCGCTCGCGGTTCCCGGCCTGCTGGATGTGCAGACGGATTCTTTTGAATGGCTGGTTGGTTCACCCCGTTGGCGTGAGGTTGCGACTGCTCGCGGTGAGGTGAACCCGACCGGCGGCCTTGAGGAGATCCTCACGGAGCTCTCGCCGATCGAGGACTTCTCCGGCTCGATGTCGCTGTCCTTCAGCGACCCGCGCTTCGACGAGGTCAAGGCACCCGTCGACGAGTGCAAAGACAAGGACATGACGTACGCGGCTCCGCTGTTCGTCACGGCCGAGTTCATCAACAACAACACCGGCGAGATCAAGAGCCAGACGGTCTTCATGGGTGATTTCCCGATGATGACCGAGATGGGCACCTTCATCATCAACGGCACCGAGCGCGTCGTCGTGTCGCAGCTCGTCCGTTCGCCCGGCGTCTACTTCGACGAGAACATCGACAAGTCGACCGAGAAGACCCTGCACAGCGTCAAGGTCATCCCCGGCCGTGGTGCATGGCTCGAGTTCGATGTCGACAAGCGCGACACCGTGGGTGTGCGCATCGATCGCAAGCGTCGTCAGCCCGTCACCGTGCTGCTGAAGGCGCTCGGCTGGACGAACGAGCAGATCGTCGAGCGTTTCGGGTTCTCCGAGATCATGATGGGGACCCTGGAGAAGGACAACATCGCCGGTCCCGATGAGGCGCTGCTGGACATCTACCGCAAGCTGCGTCCGGGCGAGCCGCCGACCAAGGAGTCCGCGCAGGCCCTGCTGGAGAACCTGTTCTTCAAGGAGAAGCGCTACGACCTGGCCCGCGTGGGCCGGTACAAGGTGAATAAGAAGCTGGGTCTTGGCGGTGCCAACCCGGCCCTGGTGACTGCCACCACGCTCACCGAGGAAGACGTCGTCGCCACCATCGAGTACCTGGTGCGTCTGCACGAGGGTCAGACCACGATGACCGCCCCCGGCGGTCTCGAGGTCCCCGTCGAGGTCGACGACATCGACCACTTCGGTAACCGTCGTCTGCGTACTGTCGGCGAGCTGATCCAGAACCAGATCCGGGTCGGCCTGTCGCGTATGGAGCGCGTCGTGCGCGAGCGCATGACCACTCAGGACGTCGAGGCGATCACTCCGCAGACCCTGATCAACATCCGTCCCGTCGTGGCGGCGATCAAGGAGTTCTTCGGAACCAGCCAGCTCTCGCAGTTCATGGACCAGAACAACCCGCTGTCGGGTCTGACCCACAAGCGTCGTCTGTCGGCGCTGGGCCCGGGTGGTCTGACCCGTGACCGCGCTGGTCTTGAGGTCCGCGACGTGCACCCCTCGCACTACGGCCGCATGTGCCCGATCGAGACCCCGGAAGGCCCGAACATCGGCCTGATCGGCTCGCTGTCGGTGTACGCGCGGGTTAACCCGTTCGGCTTCATCGAGACGCCGTACCGCAAGGTGGTCGAGGGTGTCGTCACCGACGAGATCCGCTACCTGACCGCCGACGAAGAGGACCGCCACGTGGTGGCGCAGGCCAACTCGCCGACCGATGAGAAGGGCCGCTTCACCGAGGAGCGCGTCCTGGTGCGCCGTAAGGGTGGCGAGGTCGAGTTCGTGCCGTCGACGGGCGTCGACTACATGGACGTCTCGCCGCGCCAGATGGTGTCGGTCGCGACCGCGATGATCCCGTTCCTGGAGCACGACGACGCCAACCGTGCCCTGATGGGTGCCAACATGCAGCGCCAGGCGGTTCCGCTGGTGCGTAGCGAGGCCCCGCTGGTCGGTACCGGTATGGAGCTGCGCGCTGCCATCGACGCCGGCGACGTCGTCGTCGCGGAGAAGGCCGGTGTCATCGAAGAGGTGTCCGCCGACTACGTCACCGTGATGGCAGACGACGCCACCCGGCAGAGCTACCGGTTGCGCAAGTTCGCCCGTTCCAACCACGGCACCTGTGCCAATCAGCGCCCGATTGTGGACGAAGGTCAGCGGGTCGAGATCGGTCAGGTCATCGCCGACGGTCCTTGCACCGAGAACGGCGAAATGGCCCTCGGTAAGAACCTGCTTGTGGCGATCATGCCGTGGGAAGGCCACAACTACGAGGACGCCATCATCCTGTCCAACCGTCTGGTGGAAGAGGACGTGCTCACCTCGATTCACATCGAAGAGCACGAAATCGATGCGCGCGACACCAAGCTGGGCGCCGAGGAGATCACTCGGGATATCCCGAACGTCTCCGATGAGGTGCTGGCAGACCTCGACGAGCGCGGCATCGTCCGCATCGGCGCCGAGGTTCGCGACGGCGACATCCTCGTCGGCAAGGTCACCCCGAAGGGCGAGACCGAGCTGACCCCCGAGGAGCGCCTGCTGCGTGCCATCTTCGGTGAGAAGGCCCGCGAGGTTCGCGACACCTCCTTGAAGGTGCCCCACGGTGAGTCCGGCAAGGTCATCGGTATCCGTGTCTTCTCGCGTGATGACGACGACGATCTGCCCGCCGGCGTGAACGAGCTCGTTCGCGTGTACGTCGCGCAGAAGCGCAAGATCTCCGACGGTGACAAGCTGGCCGGACGCCACGGCAACAAGGGCGTCATCGGCAAGATCCTGCCCGTCGAGGACATGCCGTTCCTGCCCGATGGCACCCCAGTCGACGTCATCCTGAACACGCACGGTGTGCCGCGTCGTATGAACATCGGCCAGATCCTGGAGACCCACCTGGGGTGGGTGGCCAAGACCGGCTGGAACATCGAGGGCAACCCCGAGTGGGCGCAGAACCTCCCCGAGGATCTGCAGTCGGCCCCGGCCGACACCCGCACGGCCACCCCGGTGTTCGACGGTGCCCGCGAGGAGGAGCTGACCGGACTGCTGTCCTCGACGCTGCCCAACCGGGACGGCGAGGTCATGGTGGACGGTGACGGCAAGGCACGGCTGTTCGACGGCCGTAGCGGCGAGCCGTTCCCGTACCCGGTGACAGTCGGCTACATGTACATCCTGAAGCTGCACCACTTGGTCGACGACAAGATTCACGCGCGTTCGACCGGGCCGTACTCGATGATCACCCAGCAGCCGCTCGGTGGTAAGGCGCAGTTCGGTGGTCAGCGATTCGGTGAGATGGAGTGCTGGGCCATGCAGGCCTACGGTGCGGCATACACGCTGCAGGAGCTGTTGACCATCAAGTCCGACGACACCGTCGGTCGTGTGAAGGTCTACGAGGCGATCGTCAAGGGCGAGAACATCCCCGAGCCGGGGATCCCGGAGTCGTTCAAGGTTCTGCTCAAGGAACTCCAGTCGCTGTGCCTGAACGTGGAGGTGCTTTCCAAGGAAGGCACCACCATCGAAATGCGCGATGGCGATGACGAGGACCTGGAGCGCGCTGCCGCGAACCTGGGAATCAACCTGTCCCGCAACGAATCTGCGTCCATTGAGGACTTCGCCTAACCGAATTCTATCCCGCAAGGGGAAAGGGAGTTTACGTGCTCGACGTCAACTTCTTCGATGAACTCCGTATCGGCCTCGCGTCGGCGGATGACATCCGTAACTGGTCCTTTGGCGAAGTCAAGAAGCCGGAGACCATCAACTACCGCACGCTCAAGCCTGAGAAGGACGGCCTGTTCTGCGAGAAGATCTTCGGACCTACTCGCGACTGGGAGTGCTACTGCGGCAAGTACAAGCGCGTGCGCTTCAAGGGCATCATCTGCGAGCGCTGCGGCGTCGAGGTAACTCGCGCCAAGGTGCGCCGTGAGCGGATGGGCCACATCGAACTGGCCGCCCCGGTCACGCACATCTGGTACTTCAAGGGTGTTCCGTCGCGTCTCGGATACCTGCTCGACCTGGCGCCGAAGGATCTGGAAAAGATCATCTACTTCGCCGCCTACGTCATCACCGCCGTCGACGACGAGCTGCGCCACAACGAGCTCTCGACGCTCGAGGCCGAGATGGAGGTCGAGAAGAAGGCTGTCGCAGATCAACGCGATGCCGACCTGGAGGCCCGCGCCCAGAAGCTCGAAGCCGACCTGGCCGAGCTCGAGGCCGAGGGTGCCAAGTCCGACGTGCGCCGCAAGGTGCGCGACGGCGGCGAGCGCGAGATGCGTCAGCTTCGCGATCGGTCGCAGCGTGAGCTGGACCGGCTCGACGAAATCTGGACCACCTTCACCAAGCTGGCTCCCAAGCAGCTGATCGTCGATGAGGTGCTCTACCGCGAGATCGTCGACCGTTACGGCGAGTACTTCACCGGTGCCATGGGTGCCGAGGCCGTGCAGAAGCTCATTCAGACCTTCGATCTCGATGCCGAGGCCGAGAACCTGCGCGAGACCATCCGCAGTGGCAAGGGGCAGAAGAAGCTTCGCGCCCTCAAGCGCCTGAAGGTGGTGGCAGCGTTCCAGAACTCCACCAACAGCCCCGGTGGCATGGTGCTCGACGCGGTACCGGTGATCCCGCCGGAGCTGCGTCCGATGGTTCAGCTCGACGGTGGCCGTTTCGCGACCTCCGACCTGAACGACCTGTACCGCCGCGTGATCAACCGCAACAACCGCCTCAAGCGACTGATCGATCTGGGTGCGCCCGAGATCATCGTCAACAACGAGAAGCGGATGCTGCAGGAGTCCGTGGATGCGCTGTTCGACAACGGCCGTCGTGGACGTCCGGTCACCGGACCGGGTAACCGTCCGCTGAAGTCGCTGTCGGATCTGCTCAAGGGTAAGCAGGGTCGGTTCCGTCAGAACCTGCTCGGTAAGCGCGTCGACTACTCGGGCCGTTCGGTCATCGTGGTCGGCCCGCAGCTCAAGCTGCATCAGTGTGGTCTGCCGAAGCTGATGGCTCTTGAGCTGTTCAAGCCCTTCGTGATGAAGCGTCTGGTCGACCTGAACCACGCGCAGAACATCAAGAGCGCCAAGCGCATGGTGGAGCGTCAGCGCGCTCAGGTGTGGGATGTCCTCGAAGAGGTCATCGCCGAGCATCCGGTGCTGCTGAACCGTGCACCAACGCTGCACCGCCTGGGTATCCAGGCCTTCGAGCCGCAGCTGGTGGAAGGCAAGGCAATTCAGCTGCACCCGCTGGTGTGTGAGGCGTTCAACGCCGACTTCGACGGTGACCAGATGGCCGTGCACCTGCCGCTGTCGGCAGAGGCGCAGGCCGAGGCTCGCATCCTGATGCTGTCCTCGAACAACATCCTGTCGCCCGCGTCGGGCCGCCCGCTGGCCATGCCGCGTCTGGACATGGTGACCGGTCTGTACTTCCTGACCACCGAGGTCCCCGGCGATACCGGTGCGCATGCCCCGGCCGCCAAGGACCAGCCGGAGACCGGTGTGTACAGCTCGCCCGCCGAGGCCATCATGGCCCTGGACCGTGGCGCGCTGAGCGTGCGTGCGCCGATCCGGGTCCGGCTGACGCAGCAGCGTCCGCCGGCCGAGGTTGAGGCCGCGCTGTTCGAAAACGGTTGGCAGCCAGGCGATGCCTGGGTCGCCGAGACCACGCTGGGCCGCGTGCTGTTCAACGAGCTGCTGCCCCACGGGTACCCGTTCGTGAACAAGCAGATGCACAAGAAGGTGCAGTCGGCGATCATCAACGACCTCGCCGAGCGGTTCCCGATGATCGTGGTTGCGCAGACCGTCGACAAGCTCAAGGACGCCGGTTTCCACTGGGCCACGCGCTCGGGTGTCACGGTCTCGATGGCCGACGTGCTGGTGCCGCCGCAGAAGGCGGAGATTCTGGACCGCTACGAGAAGGAAGCGGAGCGGATCGAAAAGCAGTACCAGCGTGGTGCTTTGAACAACCAGGAGCGTCGCGACGCGCTGGTCAAGATCTGGCAGGAAGCCACCGACGAGGTCGGTAAGGCGCTGGAGGAGCACTACCCGGCCGACAACCCGATCACCTTGCTGCCCAAGTCCGGCGCGACCGGAAACATGACTCAGGTGCGCAACCTGGCGGGCATGAAGGGTCTGGTGACCAACCCGAAGGGTGAGTACATCCCGCGGCCGATCAAGTCCTCGTTCCGTGAGGGCCTGACCGTTCTGGAGTACTTCATCAACACGCACGGCGCCCGTAAGGGTCTGGCGGACACCGCGCTTCGTACCGCTGACTCGGGTTACCTGACCCGTCGTCTGGTGGACGTCTCGCAGGACGTCATCGTCCGCGAGCACGACTGCGGTACCGAGCGTGGCATCAACGTGACCATCGCCGAGAAGCAGGACGACGGCACGCTGATCCGCGACGCGCACATCGAAACCTCTGCGTACGCACGGACTCTCGCCGCTGACGCGGTAGATGCCGATGGCAACGTGCTGGTGGAGCGTGGACACGACCTGGGTGACCCGGCGATCGAGAAGCTTCTCGCCGCGGGTGTTACCACGGTCAAGGTGCGGTCGGTGCTCACCTGCACCACCGGCACCGGGGTCTGCGCGATGTGCTACGGCCGCTCGATGGCGACCGGCAAGCTCGTCGACATCGGTGAGGCGGCGGGCATCGTGGCCGCACAGTCCATCGGTGAGCCCGGTACGCAGCTGACCATGCGTACCTTCCACCAGGGTGGCGTCGGTGACGACATCACCGGTGGTTTGCCGCGTGTCACCGAGCTGTTCGAGGCGCGAGTTCCTAAGGGCAAGGCGCCGATTGCCGATGTCACCGGACGGGTTCGCCTGGAAGAGGGCGAGCGCTTCTACAAGATCACCATCATCCCGGATGACGGTGGCGAGGAAGTTGTCTACGACAAGCTCTCCAAGCGTCAGCGCCTGCGCGTCTTCAAGCACGAGGACGGTTCGGAGCGTCCACTGGCCGACGGCGACCACGTCGAGGTCGGCCAGCAGCTCATGGAGGGTGCGGCCGATCCGCACGAGGTGCTCCGTGTCATGGGTCCGCGTCAGGTGCAGGTGCACCTGGTCAACGAGGTCCAGGAGGTGTACCGCAGCCAGGGTGTGTCGATCCACGACAAGCACATCGAGGTCATCGTGCGCCAGATGCTGCGCCGCGTGACGATCATCGACTCGGGCGCAACGGAATTCCTGCCCGGCTCGCTGACCGAGCGTGGCGAGTTCGAGACCGCGAACCGTCGCGTGGTGGCCGAGGGCAACGAGCCCGCGGCCGGCCGTCCGGTGCTGATGGGTATCACCAAGGCATCGCTGGCCACCGACTCGTGGCTGTCGGCTGCGTCCTTCCAGGAGACCACTCGCGTGCTGACCGATGCGGCTATCAACTGCCGCAGCGACAGACTGAATGGTCTGAAGGAGAACGTCATCATCGGTAAGTTGATCCCGGCTGGTACCGGTATCAACCGCTACCGCAACATTTCGGTGCAACCGACCGAAGAGGCGCGGGCCGCCGCGTACACGATCCCGTCGTACGAGGATCAGTACTACAGCCCCGACTTCGGTTCCAACACCGGTGCTGCGGTGCCGCTGGACGACTACGGATACAGCGACTACCGCTAGATCGCAAGCACGAGAAGGGCCCCCGGGTTACACCCCGGGGGCCTTTCCATTTCGCCGCGCGGCGGTCCACGCGCGCCGGAATGCACTCCCGGCCACGACGACGAGAACCACGGGTGCGATGAGCCATTCGAGGAACGCGTCGATCGCGATGATCGGCCCGGCTACCGGGCACTGATGACGGAACTGCGCGTAGAAGAAGCCCTGCACCGCGGTGAGCACCGCCAGGCTTATCCAAAAGAGCGCCCAGGGCCGACTGACCGCGACCCCAGGGCCGTTGGAATTGCACATGCCGAACGTGGTGATGCCCATCAGGGCAGCCGCCATGGTTGCGGTGCCGTAGACGATCCACCAGCGACAAATGCCCAGACCGAGTTGTCCGGCGATGATCATGAACGGAAGCGCCGCGGCGAATATCGGCAATGCCACGCGTCCGATGAACTGTTGGTTGAGCATGCCAGAAGCCTATGGACGTAAGAGAAGTCGGTTCAGCGCATAAATACCTAGCCAGGCCACGCAATTCCACGCGAGTTGTGGACGGTGTGTCCGAGTTTCCCGTGCAATAAGTGTCTACTCACGCAATGATGTCCGGATGACCGTTGCCAATTCCGAATCCGAGACGCCCGACGCCGGTTACTCACGTGGCCTATCCGCACGCACGGTGCAGATGATCGCGATCGGCGGTGCGATCGGCACCGGCCTCTTCTATGGCGCCGGTGGTGCTATCGAGAAGGCCGGTCCGGCGCTCATCTTGGCGTACCTGGTGGCAGGCCTGGCCATCTTCGTGATCATGCGGGCACTCGGTGAACTGTTGGTCTATCGGCCTGTGTCGGGCAGTATCTCCGAATACGCCGAAGAGTTCATGGGACGCTTCGCCGGATTCGCCAACGGCTGGACGTACTGGGCGGTGTGGGCCACCACGTGTATGGCGGAGATTACCGTCGCCGGGGTCTACATCCAGAGGTGGTGGCCCGGCATCCCGCAATGGGTCACCGCGCTGGCTGTTCTGCTGATCCTGTTCGCGGCCAACCTGATATCGGTGAAGATCTTCGGCGAGGCCGAGTTCTGGTTCTCGATGATCAAGGTGACGGCGATCGTCGGCATGATCATCATCGGTATCGGTGTGCTGCTTCCCATTGCGGGCCTCGGACCGGAATCGGGCCCCACTGTCGCCAATCTGTGGAACGACGGCGGGTTCTTCCCGACCGGATTCAGCCAGGCGCTACTGAGCTTGCAGATCGTCGTGTTCGCCTATGTCGGTGTTGAGCTCGTGGGTGTGACGGCGGGGGAGGCCGAGAACCCGAAAGTCACCCTGCGCAAGGCGATTAATACGCTGCCGTTCCGCATCGGGCTGTTTTACGTGGGCGCGCTGATTGTCATCCTGTCGATTCAGGGCTGGCGGAACTACCACAAGGGCGAGAGCCCCTTCGTCGCGGTGTTCGAGTACCTGAACATTCCGCAGGCGGCGAACATCGTGAACTTCATCCTGCTCACGGCCGCCCTGTCCTCCTGCAACTCGGGTATCTACTCCACGGGCCGGATGGTGCGCAGCCTGGCGCAACGCGGCGACGCCCCGGTGGGTTTGCAGTCGCTGAGTTCACGGCACGTCCCGATGTTGGCCATCTGCTTCTCCGCTCTGGCCATGGGCATCGGCGTATTCGTCAACTGGCTATCACCGGACAAGGCGTTTGCCTACATCACGTCGGTATCGACCATTGGCATCATCTTCGTCTGGGGCTCAATCTTGGTGTCCCACTTGATTTACCGGAAGCGGGTCGCGGCGGGAGAACTGCCTGCCTCGGATTACAGGCTGCCGGGGGCGCCGGTGACGAATTTCTTGGCGCTGGCCTTCCTTGCGCTGGTCGTGGTGCTGCTGTTCTTCACGGAGGACGGCCGTACCGCGATCCTGGTGGGCCTGGTGTGGTTCGCGATCGTGGTGCTCGGGTACTTCGTACACCACGGAGAGCCGGTACAGCGCGAAAAACAAGACGCTTAAGCGCGGTCGGTGTCGAGTCTGACCTCGACGCGCACTCGGTCTCCGGGCCCCTTGTTCAGCTGTTTCTGAATGTCCTTGCGCACCCCGAGCAGGTGCCTGCCGCCATACGGTGCCAGCGAGCCCGTGTAGGTCACCGAGCCGTCGAACACGACGCACACCGGCACCCTGACCTTCACTCCGAAGGTGTCGACGGCGGAGAGTGGGAACTCGACGTAGGCGCCGGGGCCCTCGGGCTGCTCGATCGTCGCCTCGAAGGTGATGGTGCCCGGGTCGCGGTAGTGCACCATGGCGCTTACGAACCGATGAGGTCGTCGATTTGGTTGATCGCCGACGAGGCACCTTCGATGACGCCCATGTCCAGCACCTGTTGCAGCGCCTCGGCAGTCTCAAACGTGCTGACGTAGGTCGCCAAGGTGCGGCCGTCCTTTTCGACGAAGGTGTAGACGTTCGTCGAGACAGGCATGTTGTCCACCGGATTCAGATCTTCGTCGGAGAAGCCATCCCTGAACGCGAAGCTGTTCGGTTCATCGATTGTCGTGAGCTCCCACCAGCCCGCATACCGTGCGCCATCCGGTCCGGTCATGTAGTAATTCACCCGGCCGCCCGGCGTGAAGTCATGGTCGACGAACGTGGCCGGATGGCTTGGTGGGCCCCATACCTTTTCGAGTTGACGCGGGTCGGCGTAGATCTGCCAGATCCGGCTGATCGGCGCTTCGAACTCCGCGTCGATGGTGATGGTCAGGGTGTCGATATCATGAGTGACGTTGGTGACGGGCATGATTCAGTCCTTATGTGGTGTCTCGAGCGTCGGTGATGGGAATGCAATGAGTTCGTCGATGCGGGCGATCCTGCCGCGCCAGAACTGCTCAAGCTCGGTGAGCATGCTGCCGACCGAGCGAACCGCTTCCACATCGCCGCTGGCCAGCTGCTCGCGACCGTTACGTCTTTTTGTGAGCAGTCCGGCTTTTTCCAGCACGGCGACGTGCTTCTGCACTGCGGCAAAACTCATGTCGTAGTTCGCCGCAAGCGTCGAGACCGAGTGCTCACCGGCCAGTACTCGCCGCAGGATGTCGCGTCGGGTGCGGTCGGAGAGTGCATGGAACATGGCGTCAGCCCTGTCCTCATCCGAGTCGGTCACGATCTCCAATCTACAACCGTTTGGTTGTATGTCAATAGTTTGATGGCGCCGGAGTTGCGACGGCTGTCAGGAGAACGGGCGAATCACGTCGTATCGACTGGTGGCTACGGTGTCGATATTGATATGGGCTCCAAAGGCTTTGACACTTTCCAGCATGGCCATCGCGCGTTGGCCCAGCTGTTGTTGATCCGTGGCGCCGTACCAGGCCAGCGGGTCGGTGAGGGCTGCCGCGGGGAACTGCTCGAAGACCACGGCCGAGATCGCGGGTGCGTCGGCGGTGACGGCGCGTACGACCAGGTTCTGTTCGTAGCCGATGGTCGACTGCAGCTCGAGTGCGTTGTGGGTATGCGCGCCCTGCCATTGTTGGCGCCAGGCGTCGAAGGGCATATCGGTGGGCTTGCGCAGCAATGCGATGTTGGTGAAACCCGTTGACCGCGATCCCGGTTCGGGCTCGGGAGCCGGCAGCGGCACCGACTCCGTCACCAGATATCCGTGCGCATAGGCCGACGCCGCGGCGAGGATTGTCTCGATCTCGCGTATCGCGGGACCGTATGACTGCTGAACCCACACGCTGACGGCGGCGGCGAAGGGTGGGTCCAGGGTTACCAGGCGCAGGCTCGCGGCACGCACCGCGGCGTCATGCACGCACACGGTCAGGCCATGCACGCCCGCGGCCCGGATCTTGTCGACAACGGCCGTGCGTAGCTGCTCGGACCACTCATCGGTGGCGACGTCGGACGGTTGGCGCAGCACGAAGACGACCTTCTCCACGCTCTTCTTTCTAGCGCACCAGAGGCGGGCCGAACGGCATGTGAACAAATCTTGTGCGGTTGTCGTAGAAATGTAACACTGGATGCATGGCCGATACGCATGTCGTCACCAATCAGGTCCCCGCTCTGCGCGACTACAACGCCGCGACCAGCCCCGTGCTGATGGAAGCCCTTATTCGAGAGGGCGGTCAGTGGGGTGTCGACGAGGTTCTCGAGGTCGGTGCCCTCAACGGCACCGACCGCATGCAGCGCGCCGGCGAGCTGGCGAACCGGAATCGTCCGGTGCTGCACACCCACGACCGTTGGGGCCATCGCGTCGATGAAATCGAGTTCGACCCGGCCTATCACGAGCTCATGCGCGAGGCTGTCGCCCACGGACTACATGGGGCACCGTGGGCCGACGAGCGGCCGGGCACCCACGTCGTGCGCGCCGCGAAGACCGGCGTATGGACTGCCGATCCAGGCCACATGTGCCCCATCTCCATGACGTACGCAGTGGTTCCGGCCCTGCGTGCCAACCCCGAGCTGGCGGCCGTTTACGAGCCGCTGCTGTCCAGTCGCGTCTACGACCCGGTGCTTTCGGTGCCCGCCACCAAGGCGGGGCTGACGGCGGGTATGTCGATGACCGAGAAGCAGGGCGGCTCGGATGTGCGTGCGGGCACCACCACAGCCACATCGAACGCCGACGGCAGCTACACGCTGGTGGGGCACAAGTGGTTCACCTCGGCGCCGATGTGCGACGTGTTCCTGGTGCTCGCCCAGGCGCCCGGCGGCCTGTCATGTTTCTTCTTGCCGCGGATACTGCCGGACGGCACCCGCAACCGGATGCGGTTGCAGCGCTTGAAGGACAAGCTCGGCAACCATTCCAACGCATCCTCGGAGGTCGAGTACGACGGCGCCACGGCATGGCTTGTCGGTGAGGAAGGCAAGGGCGTCAAGACCATCATCGAGATGGTGAACATGACGCGGCTGGACTGCACCCTGGGATCGGCCACCAGCATGCGCACCGGTGTGGCGTTGGCCATGCACCATGCTCAGCACCGCAAGGCCTTTGGTGAGTACCTCATCGATCAGCCACTCATGCGCAACGTGCTCGCGGACCTCGCCATCGAAGCGGAGGCCGCCACCATGGTCGCGATGCGGATGGCGGGTGCCACGGACCGAGCCGCCCGCGGTGATGAGACCGAGTCTCTGTTGCGCCGAATCGGCTTGGCCGCCAGCAAGTATTGGGTGTGTAAGCGGGCAACCCCACATGCCGGTGAGGCGATGGAATGTCTGGGTGGCAACGGGTATGTCGAGGATTCAGGACTGCCGCGTCTTTATCGTGAAGCACCGCTGATGGGAATCTGGGAAGGGTCGGGGAACGTCAGCGCTCTGGACACGTTGCGCGCCATGGCCACCAAGCCCGAGTGCATCGAGGTGCTGTTCAAGGAGCTTGCGCTCGCCCAGGGGCAGGACGAGCGCCTGGACCGTCATATCAACGGATTGCATTCGCAGCTCGGTGATCTGGATTCGGTCACCTACCGTGCCCGCAAGGTCGCCGAGGACATCTGCCTCGCCCTGCAGGGGGCGCTGCTGGTCCGCCATGGACATCCGGCGGTCGCCCAGGCATTCCTAGCGACCCGGCTTGCCGGTGACTGGGGTGGTGCGTTCGGCACTCTTCCCACCGGACTGGACCTATCGCCGATCCTGGAGCGGGCGACCGTCAAGTCGGGTAGCTAGCCGGTGGACACACTCAAGACGATGACCTATGAGGTCACCGACCGCGTCGCGCGCATTACCTTCAACCGGCCCGAACAGGGCAACGCCATCATCGCCGAGACCCCACTGGAGCTGGCGGCACTGGTGGAGCGTGCCGACCTGGACCCGCAGGTTCACGTCATCCTGGTGTCGGGGCGGGGAGATGGATTCTGCGGGGGCTTCGACCTCAGTGCCTATGCTGAGGCGAACGACGAAGGCACAGTACAGTATTCAGGCACGGCGCTAGATGGTGAGGTGCAGCTGCGCAACCATCTGCCGAACATCAACTGGGACCCCATGCTCGACTATCAGATGATGAGCCGATTCACCCGCGGTTTCTCCTCGCTGTTGCACGCCAACAAGCCGACCGTGGTGAAGGTGCACGGGTATTGCGTGGCCGGTGGTACCGACATCGCCTTGCATGCCGACCAGTTGATCGTCGCTGCCGATGCCAAGATCGGATACCCGCCCACCCGGGTATGGGGTGTACCGGCTACCGGGCTGTGGGCGCACAAGCTCGGCGATCAGCGGGCGAAACGTCTTATGCTGACCGGAGATTGCCTATCGGGCAAGCAGGCCTACGAGTGGGGTCTGGCGGTCGAGGCGCCGGAGCCCGATGACCTGGACGAGCGCACCGAGCGACTGGTAGCGCGTATTGCCGCGATGCCGTTGAACCAGTTGATGATGGTCAAGCTCGCATGCAACTCGGTGCTCATCAACCAGGGGATCGCCAACAGTGCCATGGTGGGCACCGTCTTCGACGGCATATCCCGGCACACCGCGGAGGCTCACGCGTTCACGCTCGATGCCATGACGAACGGTTACCGGCAAGCGGTCCGGCATCGTGATGAACCCTTCGGTGATTACGGCCGCAGGCCCACCGACCTGTAGCGATGACTAACCCGGTCGAGCACCACCCGATGACCGCTCGTTCGGTCATCCTGAGCCTGTTGCTGGGCGCACACCCGGCCGAGCTGTCGGTACGGGAAATACGTTCACTGACAACCTTGTTCGGAATCAGCGATACCACGGTAAGGGTGGCGCTGACCCGGATGGTCTCCGCGGGAGATCTTGCGCGAACCACATCGGGATATCGGCTCGCCGAGCGTCTACAGGCGCGTCAGCTTCGGCAGGACGAGGCCTGCGATCCGCATCGACGCTCCTGGAACGGAGACTGGACACAACTGGTGATCACCAGCGTGGGGCGCGATGCTCGTGACCGCAATGACCTGCGAACCACGTTGCGTCAAAGCCGTTTCGGAGAACTACGCGAGGGTGTGTGGCTGCGTCCAGACAATCTGGACATCGAGCTGCCGCCGTCGGTTACCGACCACGTCTGGGTGTTGCAGACCCGGACCGCAACCCCCGAGGCGTTGTCCGACCAGCTGTGGGATCTGCCCGGATGGTCGCTCTATGCGACGGCCCTGCTGCGGTGGTGGGATCAGGCGGAGGCAATTCCTGCGCGATTCGTGCTGGCTGCGGCGATGGTGCGGCACCTGCTGGCCGACCCGGTGCTGCCGGATGAGTTGTTGCCGACGGACTGGCCGGCCGACGACATACGTTCCCGTTACCGGGAGTTCAAGGATGAACTGGTGACACTGCGCGACAACGCCGAGATGGAGGAGGCTTCCCTATGAGTGAGAATGCTGTTCGCGTAGAGAAGGCAGGGCCGGTGACTACGGTCATCCTCAACCGCCCCCACGCCCGTAACGCCGTTGACGGCCCTACCGCCGCGGCGCTGCTCGCGGCGTTCGTCGAGTTCGACGCGGACCCGGAGGCCTCCGTGGCGGTGCTCTGGGGTGATGGTGGAACATTCTGCGCCGGAGCAGATCTCAAGGCCATGGGCACCGACAGTGGAAATGAACTGCACCCGCACGGTCCCGGCCCGATGGGCCCGTCACGGCTGCGGTTGTCCAAACCGGTGATCGCGGCGATATCGGGGCATGCTGTCGCCGGCGGGATCGAGCTCGCGTTGTGGTGTGATCTTCGGGTGGTGGAGGAGGACGCCGTCTTGGGTGTGTTCTGCAGGCGCTGGGGTGTGCCGCTCATCGATGGCGGGACGATCAGATTGCCACGGTTGATCGGGCACTCACGTGCCATGGACCTCATCCTCACGGGGCGTCCGGTTGCCGCACCTGAGGCTCTGGATATCGGTCTGGCCAATCGCGTGGTACCTCGTGGGCGCGCGCGTGCGGCAGCGGAGGCGTTGGCGGCGGAGATCGCGGCATTCCCTCAGCAATGCGTGCGGGCAGACCGCGATTCGGCCATCGCGCAGTGGGGGATGGCGGAGGAAGCAGCATTGGACAACGAGTTCGTCAGCATCGAGCGGGTGGCAGCCGAGGCGCTGGAGGGTGCCGGTCGTTTCGCCTCGGGTGCCGGCCGCCACGGCGCCGGGGTCTGAGCGGTCTGAGCCCCGGGGGTAGCGCCGACACACTCAGACTTCCGGGAGACCCACGGGATGCGGACGTACTGTGGACACCGTGAGTGTGCGGATGGTTCCGGTATCGGCCCTGGTTATTGCCGCCGTGCTGCTGGCCGGCTGCTCGCCCCGGTCCTCCGGCGGTGACGACGACGGTGGCGGATCGCCCGATGTGCAGGTGACCACGGTTCCCGAGGTGAACAACGGGCCCGGTAAGGGTTTCAAACTCGGCGATTGCGGCGGCATGACGGACGCGGAAGTCACTGCGGCGGTGGGTAATCCAGCACTCAAGCGCGATGTGGACAGCCTGCTGGGCTGCCGGTGGTCCACCGGCCCCGGAACTGGAGACACGTCTCTGTCGCTGTACTGGTATCGGGGCAGCTCGGCGCAGAAGGAGGCGTCGGTCGCGCGAAACCTGGGGCACACGGTGGAATCGGTGACCACCAAGTCCTACCCCGGTTACCGCGTGAGCAATGTCGGGTTGTGTGAGCTGTCCGCGGGATCCGGGCCCGATTTCCTGCATTGGTCCCTGCAATCGGGAGACGTCAAGAACGACCCGTGCAAGGCCGTGGAGACCCTGATGGACTCACTGCTCAGCAAGGTAGGCAAGCAATGAAAAGGACTGTCGGCGCGCTTGCCGCAGCGGCGCTGCTCCTCGTCGGACCCACCGGGTGTGCGCGCACCGTCGACGGTTCCGCCGTCGCTCCGGGAGAGTCGCTGAACTCCAACGAGCGAGGCGAGAACGACAAACTGGACCCGTACGGTTTCGCCAACGGTCAGTGTGGTCCGCTCGATGAGAAAACGATCGTGGAGACCGTCAAGGCTGCCCAGATCTACCAGAATTTCTTTGGGGCACTGTGTTATTGGGTCGCGGCCGATGATGCGGGAAATCTCATCGACCTCTTATACGCCTACTACGAGGGTGGTGACGTCGACCGCGATCGCACCGCTGCCGACGGCATGGGGCAAAAGACCGCCGACATTACGATCAACGGCCGCAAGGGGTTCACCAGCACCGGTCCCGGTGGGGGCTGCGGGGTAACGGTTCCGGCCGGTACCGGTTCGTTGACCTGGTGGGTTCAGTACCGCAAGGGCGGCGATAGCTGCGCGGCGGCGCGCCAACTGGTCGAACACATCGTGCAGACGGTGTTGTGAGCGGTGGCTAGGAAGCCTTCTGAATGGTGTTGTTGCTTCCGTAGTTGTTGACCTTGGGCTCGCCCGTCTTGTAGGTCAGCTTGTTCCCGTATCCGGTGACCGTCACTTCGGTCTTCAGCTCGTCGAACGTGACGGTGTTCGAGAAACCCGAGACGGTGACCTTGTCGCAGGCGCCGGTGATGGTGAGTGTGTTGTTGGCGCCCGTGATGTTCAGGCGCTTGCCCCCGTCACACGCAGCGGTCGTGGTTTGGCCGAAGTACCCGATCACGGTCTCATCCCCGATATCGACCTTGGCAGAGGTCGGTGTGGAGGGGCTGGACGAAGCCGAGGTGGACGGGGGAGTCCAGGTGCCGGGCGTCGGATTACTCGAACCCGGTTTGATGGCGCCGCAGCCCGTCAGTCCGAGGGTGACGAGGGCCAGGGCCAGGACCAGATGATGGCGGGACATGACGTCGATTATCCGGAGATGTGGATGACGGCAGGGGGTCAGCCGGGAATGCGGTCGATGAAATTCATCATCCCCAGTTCGCGCCCACGATCGATGACCGCCGGCTCACCGGACTTGTAGAGCACCTTCTGGTTGAAGCCATAGACAGTGATGTCGTTGACCACGTTGTCGGCGATGATCGTGTTGGAGGACCCCTGCACCGAGATCGCGTAGCAGCTGCCGAGAACGGTGATGACGTTCTGCGATCCGTTCACAAAGACCGTGGCGTCGCTGCAATCGATGGTGGTGACGAGCCCGTACTGGGTGATGTGCGTGTCGCCGTTCTTGGCCAGGCGAATGTTGTCGGCGAGGCTTGAACGACCCCCGGGCGAGCTCGTCATCGCGACGATGCCGCCCGTCACCAGGACCCCGACCAGTACGCGTCGCCCAGCGGAAACTAGAACGTGTGTCATTTCAGCGTCCAGATCACGTGATGAGAATAAGCCACGGCGCGCCACGGCAGGCTCGGTAGGCTGACAAACGCAAAGGTGGCGGTGGGGAGAGATAGGGTCATATCAGGCCATCTGCCCAGGCGGCCGCACCAGAGAGCGCCAAACTAGAACGACTCACCCTAAGGTGGCCAGACGTGACGAGCGAGCCCGCAACCGCGCACCGCAGAAATCCTGCGCGGGCGACACGGCTCAACCGCGACACCGTTGTCAACGCCGCGCTGTCTTTTCTCGACCGCGCCGGCTGGGACGCGCTGACGATCAACGCGTTGGCTGTCGAGCTGGGGACAAAGGGGCCATCGCTCTACAACCATGTGGACAGCCTCGATGATCTGCGTCATGAGGTGCGCGATCGGGTGCTGGTCGAGATTGTCGGCATGCTGCACACCGTGAGCGCGGGTCGTACCAGTGAGGACGCAATCCTGGCCATGGCCGGTGCATATCGCAGTTACGCGCATCATCACCCGGGCAGATACGCCGCCTTGACCCGGATGCCGTTCCTGGACGATGTGAACCGGCCGACGATCGACGCACGCGAATTGGCCAAGCCCGCTACCGAGGCCATCGGCGTGTACGGGCTCGACGAGAACACGGCCTTTCATGCGGGCGTCGAGCTGTGGGCGGCGATGCACGGGTTCGTCATGCTGGAGATGACGGGCTTCATGGCGGGCATTGAAATGGATCCCGACATCGCATTTACGGAGATGGTGCACCGCTTCGCGTCGGGTCTTGCCGAGCGCAGGTAGGCAAGTTGCCCGCGTAGCGGCGAGTTGTCGATGACCTGCGCTTTGTCGCTGGTAGGCGAGTTTGTCTCACCGTGATCAGCCCTGGTATGGTAGGGCGCTGTGCCTGGCCAATGGCCACCACTGGGTTACTCAGCGGGGGTCAGATAGGGCGCCAGGTCAATTCGCATGCCCAGAGGGTGAAGGAGTTTTTCTTCGCGGCCGCGGTGCGTGCGACACGCCCGGCCTCGGGATACCGATACGGGCGAAAACCGCAGGACAACAGGGCCTTCATACGGGCTCGCAGTGCTAGAGCCCAGTAGTAGCTAGAGACAGAAAGCCGGTACATGCCAACCATCAACCAGCTGGTCCGTAAGGGTCGCCGGGACAAGATCGCCAAGGTGAAGACCGCGGCCCTTAAGGGCAGCCCGCAGCGCCGTGGCGTGTGCACCCGCGTTTACACCACCACCCCGAAGAAGCCGAACTCGGCGCTGCGGAAGGTGGCCCGTGTGCGGCTGACCAGCGCGGTGGAGGTCACCGCTTACATCCCAGGTGAGGGTCACAACCTGCAGGAGCACTCGATGGTGCTCGTGCGCGGTGGTCGTGTGAAGGACCTCCCCGGTGTGCGCTACAAGATCATCCGCGGCTCGCTGGACACCCAGGGAGTCAAGAACCGCAAGCAGGCTCGCAGCCGCTACGGCGCCAAGAAGGAGAAGAGCTAATGCCGCGTAAGGGACCCGCGCCGTCGCGCCCCCTGGTCAACGACCCGGTTTACAGTTCGCAGCTGGTCACCCAGCTGGTCAACAAGGTGCTGCTCGATGGCAAGAAGTCCATCGCCGAGCGCATCGTGTACGGCGCCCTGGAGCAGGCCCGGGACAAGACCGGCACCGACCCGGTCGTCACCCTCAAGCGCGCCATGGACAACGTCAAGCCCGCCCTCGAGGTGCGCAGCCGCCGCGTCGGTGGTGCCACCTACCAGGTGCCGGTCGAGGTACGTCCCGATCGCTCCACCACTCTGGCGCTGCGCTGGCTGGTGAGCTTCTCGCGCGCTCGTCGTGAGAAGACCATGGTCGAGCGGCTCGCCAACGAGATCCTGGATGCCAGCAATGGCCTGGGCGCATCGGTGAAGCGCCGCGAGGATGTCCACAAGATGGCCGAGGCCAACCGGGCGTTCGCGCACTACCGCTGGTGATCTGACGGGCCTCACCTCACGGCGAGGCCCGCCCAGTTCGTCCATCCCCAATTCGAAGCGAAAGAGCGGAAACTTCTGTGGCACAGGAAGTGCTGACCGACCTGAACAAGGTCCGCAACTTCGGCATCATGGCCCACATCGATGCCGGCAAGACCACCACGACCGAGCGCATCCTCTTCTACACCGGTATCACGTACAAGATCGGTGAGGTCCACGACGGCGCAGCCACCATGGACTGGATGGAGCAGGAGCAGGAGCGCGGCATCACCATCACGTCCGCCGCGACGACCGCTTACTGGAAAGAAAACCAGCTCAACATCATCGACACCCCCGGGCACGTCGACTTCACCGTTGAGGTGGAGCGCAACCTGCGCGTCCTCGATGGTGCCGTTGCGGTTTTCGATGGCAAAGAGGGCGTGGAGCCGCAGTCCGAGCAGGTGTGGCGTCAGGCCGACCGCTACGACGTGCCGCGCATCTGTTTCGTCAACAAGATGGACAAGCTGGGCGCCGACTTCTACTACACGGTAAAGACCATCGAGGATCGCCTCGGTGCGCGCGCGCTGCCCATCCAGCTGCCGATCGGTGCCGAGAACGACTTCGAAGGCATCATCGACCTGGTCGAGATGAACGCCAAGGTGTGGCGTGGCGAGACCAAGATGGGCGAGCAGTACGAGGTTGTCGAGATCCCCGCAGATCTGGCAGAAAAGGCAGCCGAGTACCGCACTGCTCTGCTCGAAGCCGTCGCCGAGACCGATGAGGCGCTGCTCGAGAAGTTTTTTGCCGGCGAAGAGCTGACCATCGACGAGATCAAGGGAGCAATTCGCAAGCTCGTGATCACGTCCGAGGCCTACCCGGTGCTGTGCGGTAGTGCGTTCAAGAACAAGGGTGTGCAGCCCATGCTTGACGCCGTCATCGACTACCTGCCGTCCCCGCTGGACGTCGGCGCCACCACCGGCCACGTGCCCGGCAAAGAGGACGAGCTCATCACCCGTGAGCCCAACACCGACGAGCCGTTCAGCGCGTTGGCGTTCAAGGTGGCCACCCACCCGTTCTTCGGCAAGCTGATCTACATCCGCGTGTACTCGGGCAAGGTCGACTCCGGCACCCAGGTGGTCAACTCCACCAAGGGTAAGAAGGAGCGTCTGGGCAAGCTGTTCCAGATGCACTCCAACAAGGAGAACCCGGTCGAGTCCGCATCCGCCGGCCACATCTACGCTGCGATCGGCCTCAAGGACACCACCACCGGTGACACCCTGTGCGACCCGAGCAACCAGATCGTGCTGGAGTCCATGACATTCCCGGATCCGGTGATCCAGGTGGCCATCGAGCCGAAGACCAAGAGTGACCAGGAGAAACTGGGCACCGCGATCCAGAAGCTGGCCGAGGAAGACCCCACCTTCAAGGTCAAGCAGGACGACGAGACCGGCCAGACCATCATCGGCGGCATGGGCGAGCTGCACCTGGACATCCTGGTGGACCGCATGCGTCGCGAATTCAAGGTCGAGGCGAATGTCGGTAAGCCGCAGGTGGCCTACCGCGAGACCATCCGCCGCGCGGTGGAGAAGGTCGAGTTCACCCATAAGAAGCAGACGGGTGGTTCGGGCCAGTTCGCGAAGGTGATTATCTCCGTCGAACCGCTGGTGGATGCCGAGGACGGCGCCACCTACGAGTTCGCGAACAAGGTCACCGGTGGCCGCGTTCCGCGTGAGTACATCCCGTCGGTGGATGCCGGTGCGCAGGACGCCATGCAGTACGGCATCTTGGCCGGCTATCCGCTGGTGAACGTCAAGGTCACGCTGCTCGACGGCGCGTACCACGATGTTGACTCGTCGGAAATGGCCTTCAAGATTGCGGGTTCCCAGGCATTCAAAAAGGCTGCCGGACAAGCACAGCCGGTCATCCTGGAGCCCATCATGGCTGTCGAGGTCACCACACCCGAGGACTACATGGGTGACGTGATCGGCGACCTGAACTCCCGCCGTGGCCAGATCCAGGCTATGGAGGAGCGCAGCGGCGCACGTGTCGTCAAGGCACAGGTTCCGCTGTCGGAGATGTTCGGCTACGTCGGCGACCTTCGGTCGAAGACCCAGGGCCGGGCTAACTACTCCATGGTGTTTGACTCGTACGCCGAAGTTCCGGCGAACGTGTCGAAGGAGATCATCGCGAAGGCGACTGGGGAGTAGCGAAAGCTCACAACCCATTCGGACTTGCGCGAGTGAGTCCGCTAGGCAAATGAAAACCCTTGCCTCTGAGAAAGTCTCAGAGACAACCGAAAAGTCCAGGAGGACACAACAGTGGCGAAGGCGAAGTTCGAGCGGACGAAGCCGCACGTCAACATCGGGACCATCGGTCACGTTGACCACGGCAAGACCACTCTCACTGCGGCAATCACCAAGGTGCTGCACGACAAGTACCCCACTCTGAACGAGGCATCAGCCTTCGACCAGATCGACAACGCTCCCGAAGAGAAGGCTCGTGGTATCACGATCAACATCTCGCACGTGGAGTACCAGACCGAGAAGCGTCACTACGCGCACGTCGACGCCCCCGGCCACGCCGACTACATCAAGAACATGATCACCGGTGCCGCCCAGATGGACGGCGCGATCCTGGTAGTCGCCGCGACCGACGGCCCGATGCCGCAGACGCGCGAGCACGTGCTGCTCGCTCGCCAGGTGGGTGTGCCCTACATCCTCGTCGCGCTGAACAAGTCCGACATGGTGGATGACGAGGAGCTCCTCGAGCTCGTCGAGCTGGAGGTCCGGGAGCTGCTGAGCAGCCAGGACTTCGACGGTGACAACGCTCCCGTGGTTCGCGTCTCCGCGCTCAAGGCGCTCGAGGGCGACGCCGAGTGGGCCAAGACCGTTGGCGATCTGATGGACGCTGTCGACGAGTCGATCCCGGACCCGGTTCGCGAGACCGACAAGCCGTTCCTGATGCCCGTCGAAGACGTGTTCACCATCACCGGTCGTGGCACCGTGGTGACCGGCCGCGTCGAGCGCGGCGTGATCAACGTGAACGAGGACGTCGAGATCGTCGGCATCAAGGACACCGTCACCAAGACCACCGTCACCGGTGTCGAGATGTTCCGCAAGCTGCTCGATCAGGGCCAGGCCGGCGACAACGTCGGTCTGCTGGTCCGTGGTGTGAAGCGTGAGGATGTCGAGCGTGGCCAGGTTGTGGTCAAGCCCGGCACCACCACCCCGCACACCGAGTTCGACGGCAGCGTCTACATCCTGTCCAAGGACGAGGGCGGCCGTCACACGCCGTTCTTCAACAACTACCGCCCGCAGTTCTACTTCCGTACCACGGACGTGACCGGCGTGGTGACACTGCCCGAGGGCACCGAGATGGTTATGCCCGGTGACAACACCGACATCTCCGTCAAGCTGATCCAGCCGGTGGCCATGGACGAGGGTCTGCGTTTCGCGATTCGTGAAGGTGGCCGTACCGTCGGCGCCGGTCGCGTGACCAAGATCCACAAGTGATCTAAAAACGCCAAGAAAACGGCGCTCACCCTTCGGGGTGGGCGCCGTTTTCGTTGTGGGCACTGTGGCGAATGTCGACCTGCTGCGCCGTTTCTCGTGCTTTCGCGCGACAAGTCGACAGTCGGCGGGATTGGCTAGCGGGCGAAGGCGTGCCCGGAGGTGTTGTTGTCATGCATCGTGTACGTCGAGGCCACCTTGGCGCGTTTCTCGATCAACTCCGAGAAAAGGTTGTTCACCGCACTGGGATTGGGGTTGAACGCGTCCAACTGCCGGCGCATCAGCCCGATACCGGGCAGCCGATCGAGAACCGCGGACGCATTGGCATTGACGGCCGCCGCCGTGCTGAACAGCCGGCCCGACAGGCGATGGTTGATCCCTTCGAAGGTTGTGCCCTGGAAGAATTCGTCCATTGCGGCCGGTCCCATCAGCATGCTGCCCGGGCCCGCGAGCACTTCCGCGAAAATGCGCCGAACGGGTCCGGTCCGCGTGCCGGATATGCCCGTGGCCAGCGCTTCGATCAGCTCGACGCGCCAACGCGAGGCATCCCCGGAACGGGCCAGCAGGTAGTCCAGATTGCGCATGGCGTCGATGCCGGTGCGTGGCAACAGGTCTTCGGTGACCCCGAACATCAGTGCCCACCGCAGCAGGTAATGCCATACGTCATCGATTTCCCTGAGCGTGCAAGATCTTCCGAGTCGATAGTCGACAAGGAGCGCTCCGAGCATCGCCTCGATGAACCCGCACATGGACGCGTTGGAGATGGGAGCGCCGTACTGGGCGAAGTTGTCTTCACCCCAGGCGCTGCGCAGGCCCCGCCGGGCCAGTGCGTGCACCAGACGAACGCGCATCGTCAGCTTGATCTGTTCGGAGCCGGGTGCCAACCCATCACGGTCGAAGATCATGGAGAAGAACCGGTTCGTCTCCGCCAGTCGTTGGGCACTCTGATAACGGAACCTGCCGGTGGCCCCGGTGGCCGCCGACACATCTGAGTTCATGACGGTGTCGAACACCGCGAAGGTCGCCATGACAGCGGTGGTTGCGGTGGTCACTTGGCGCGCGCGTAGCCGACCCCGTTCCGCCTTGGCCGGATCCCACCATTGCGGCACGCGGTAGGCATCCGCGAACAGTGCGCGCAGCGCCTCGGGAGGATCATCCAGGCTGTCGACGCCATGCTCTACGGCCTGTTCGAACAGCGCTCGGGCCTGGGCGGACCCGAGCTCGTGAAACAGCTCGGCGACGGCGTCCATCGGCTCGTCGCCCTGCCACATGTGGTCGTCGAACAGGCGGGTCGCCGGTGTGGGGGTCACCTCGTCCTCGACATCGAACCAGGGATCGAACAAATAATGTCGGCAGTGGCGCCAGATCCACCCGAATTCGTTCTTGCCCTCGGGGATTGGTCGTAGATCCATGTCCGGGCGGAAGTAGTAGTCGAATGGGTGCGGATCGCCGGACAGTGGTGTGTCGACCACGGTGAGTTCGGGCATCCGGGCGCCTCCTGGTGTTGACGTCGACGTCATTGACAACGCGTATTGTCAATATTAGGCCGCGTGGGCGGAGCCCACAAGAGCTGGCATTACCACTAGCGGGCGAAGGCGTGCCCGGAGGTGTTGGAGTCGTGCATCGTGTACGTGGAGCTGACCTTGTGGAGCTTCTCGAGAACGTCGAAGACCGGCTTGAGGAGAACGCTGGGGTTCGGTATCAGCCTTCCGTACGTGATGCGGCGGACCCAGTTGATTCCTGGCACTCGATCGCGGATGGCGGCGGTATGGCCGCCTGCTGTCGCGACGGCTTTGACGATCGTGCCGGGGAGTCGATGAGGTATCCGTTCGAACTGGGTGTCGCGTAAGAACTCATCCATCGCTTGAGATCCCATGAGAACCGAACCGGGACCGCCAATGACGGTCGAATACAGCAGGTCTCCTATTCGGTTCTGGAACCCGCCGGTGGTCAGCGAGGACAGGACTTCCACAAGTTCCACTCGCCACTTCGATGCTTCGCCGGATCGCGCTAGCAGGTAGTCGAGGTTGTGCATCGCCTCGATGCCAGACTTGGGGCACAACGTCTCTGTCACGCCGAATAGCAACGCCCATCGAGACATGTAATGCCACACGTCATCGATCTCCTTGAGTGTGCACGGTCGGCCGAATCGTTGGTCGAGCACCAGTCCGCCCAACGCCCCGGCCTCGATGAATCCGCACATTGATGAGTTGGGAATCGGCGCCCCGAATCTCGCATAGTTGTCTGGGCCCCATGCGGACCGAAGGCCCTTGCGGGCCAAGGAATGTACGAGGCGTACGCGTAGGGTCAGCCTCATCTGTGGCGACCCGGGCTGCATGGCATCCCGATCGAACAGAGTGGCGAAGAACCTGCCGGTCTCGATCTGTCGTTGCGGACCCTGGTCGCGGAATCTTCCGGTGGCGCCCGTCGATGTCGAAACATCGGAGTTCATGACGGTATCGAATACACCGAATGTCGCCATGATGAGGAAGGTGGGGACAGTGGTTCGATACAGCCGTTGCCGTCCACGCTCCGCCTTGGCCGGATCCCACCATTCGGGCACACGGTATGCGTCCTCCAGGAGGGCGCGGAGTTCGTCCGGCGGGTCTTCCAGGGAATCAATGCCATCGGTGATGGCCTGTTCGAACAAGGGGCGTGCGCGTGCCGAACCCATCCGCTCGAACATGGCCACCACGGCATCCATCAACTCGTCGCCCTGCCACATGTGGTCGTCGAACAGGCGGGTCAGTGGCGTGGGGGTGACGTCGTCTTCGACATCGAACCAGTTGTCGAACAGCACGTGCCGACAGTGACGCCAGATCCAGCCGAATTCGTTCTTGCCCTCGGGAATTGGACGTAGATCCATACCCGGTCGGTGGTAGTAGTCGTACGGGTGGGGATCGCGGGCCGAAGGGCTGTCGACGGCGGTGAGCTTGGGCATGGTGCATGCCTCCTGTTCGGCGATGTCGGCATTGTTGACAACATGTATTGCCAATATTAGAGGCTGGTCGGATCCCACACAAGATGCCGTGCAGGTGGAGGATGATGAGCGCCATGAACGTGGTCGCACGCTTTCTGAAAATCCTGGCCTTCTCGCTGATCTGCGGGATCGTCGGGCCGATATTCATCGTGATGTATTACGTGATCGACCAACCCGCGACGAGTTGGATGCTGTACAGCGGAGTCGGTATCACCATCGGGATCGTGGTGTTGGCATTCGTGTTGACGTTGGTCTTCACTCGAACCGATGAGGCACGCAAGCTGTTGGAGGCCAACGGCATTCTCGCGCTTGCCGACGTCGTCGCGGCCAACGAGACCGGCATGAGGGTTAACGATCAGCCGGTCATCAAGCTGACGCTTCAGGTGCACGGAGACGGGATCAGTCCGTTCCGTGCCGAGACGAGGACGCGGGTGTCGGTGCTGCAGGTACCTGCTCTCTCGCGCGGCAAGCTCGTTGTGCTGGTCGCGCCCGGCACCGAGCAGTTTCAGATCGATTGGCAGCGCACCGCGTTGCTCAGCGGTCAGGTGCCGGCCAAGTTCACCAGCTCGTCGCAAGGTCGTGAGTACGACCTGACCGGGCAGGCCGGCCCACTCTTCGAGATTATGAAGGTTCTCAAGGCCAACGGCATCGGCACCGATGGGGTGGTGGACATCCGCTCCAATCCGGTTGTCCGCCAACAGATTGATGCCATTCTGCGCAAGACGGAGGCGGCTGAGCGGGCATCGTCGGCCGACCCTGGCCCCGGTGGCTCAGCGTCCGAGCGGCTTGCCGAGCTCGATCGGTTGAAGTTGGCATCACTGGTGTCCGAGGCGGAGTACAACACCAAACGCGCGGAGATTCTCGGCGATCTCTAGGCGGAAGGCGCGGCTCAGGGGTGATGGCGCACGCCTCGGGTGAGGCTTGATCGCCTTGCGGTGGTTCACCCTTCCTGATGGCAGTGTTCGTTTTTGTCCGCTGAGCGGTCCTCAATCTGGAACACGTTCTAGTACTGCTGCTAGCCTGGCCTCAAGTGCAAAGGAGCAGACATGGCGGATCAGTCCTTGGCTGGAAAAGTGGCCTTCGTAACCGGTGCGGCTCGTGGGCAGGGACGTCAGCACGCCGTCCGGCTGGCCGAGGCCGGCGCGGACATCGTTGCGATTGATGCCTGTGCCCCCGTGTCGGAGTATGCGGGGTACGAGGCCGCGACACCGGAAGACCTCAAGGAAACGGTGCGGCTCGTAGAGGCGGCTGGGCGCAAGATCATCGCCGAGCAGGCCGACGTTCGCAACGGTGCCGCCTTGCAGAGTGTGGTCGAGGAGGCCGTCGCCCAGTTCGGGCACATTGACATCCTCATCGCCAATGCCGGAGTGCTCAGCTGGGGCCGGTTGTGGGAGATGCCCGACCAGCAGTGGGAAGATGTCATCGACACCAACCTCACCGGCACCTGGAAGACCGTGAAAGCCGTTGTGCCGACGATGATAGAGGCCGGCAACGGCGGTTCGATCGTGATCGTCAGCTCGGTGTCCGGACTCAAGGGGACTCCGGGTAACGGCGCCTATGTCGCCTCGAAGTTCGGCCTGACCGGGCTTACCAAGTCGTTGACGATCGAACTGGCCGAGTACGGCATCCGGGTCAACTCGATCCACCCGTACGGGGTGACCACGCCGATGATCACCGGCGACGCCATGATGAAGCTGCTGGCCGAACACCCCAATTATCTGCCGAGCATTGCACCGATGCCGTTGTCGCCCACCAAGATGCTCGAGCCAGATGAGATCTCCGATGTGGTGTTATGGCTGGCGGGCGATGCGTCGGGCACGTTGGCCGGTGCTCAGGTGCCCGTCGACAAGGGGCACCTGACCTACTGAGGCGGCTCTAGCCCGGCATCACCACGACGGGCACCGGGCTGTGCCTGACGATCTTGGTCGCGCGGGACCCCAGGAAGACACGGGCGACCGTGCTGTGGGGGCGGCTGCCGAGCACCAGTAGCTCGCCGTCGAGCCATTCGGCATTGTCCAAGGCGTCGTCCCAGCTGTCCCCGGTGACAACCTTCAGCTCCACCTCGGATTCGATCACTCCGTCGCGACGCAGTCCTGCCAGCGCCTCCTCAGACTGGGCGACCCAGCTGGCGAGCACCGCGTCCTCTGCCTCGGGGCCCACCCCGGCGGTGAGCATGGTGCGGCCGCGTACGGCGAAGGTGACCACGCGTAGTGGCGCGTGTAGGCGTTGTGTCAGCCGAACCGCTTGGTGTACAACGTCAACCGCATCTTCTGTGCCGGGGTATCCGCAGGTGACACGGCTGACGGTGCCAGCCTTCGAACCGCGGTAACCGCGGGGGCTGATGGCCAGTGGAACGGGGGAGGAATGCAACAGCCGGTCCCCGGTGGAGCCCAGCACCACTTGCCCAAGGCTTCCCTCCGAGGCAGAACCGACGACGAGTACATCCGCGTCAGATGCCTCGACTGCTTCCAGGAGCCCGCCGGACACCGAGCGATGAGCCACGTTATGGAATGTGACATCGATTCCGGCGCTGATCTTTTCGAGATACGCAGCGGCCTCGGACTTTGAATCGTCGGAGAGCTTCTGAGCCCATTGTGCGTACTCTGCGTCGATCTTGGCCTTCGACAGTGTGGTCCATGGCTTCGGTACCACGGTGGTGACCGTCAGCGAGGTTCCCAGAACGCGGGCAGATTCGACAGCCAGGTGCAGGGCGCCCTTGCCGCCCTTGCCCGAGAGATATCCGACGACGACGGTCATATCTGACGCTCTTCACGCAAGCGGCTCATCGCACCGGCTCCTCAATCAATTCGGCTGGGTCGCTGGGTAAGTCGTTTAGCGCGCTGTGGTGCCGGCCCCACACCAGGTAAAACGCCAGTACCACCACAACCCAGGATCCGAACGCGATCCACGTGACCCAGGGCAGGCTGAACAGAATGTAACCGCAGGCAATCACGGAAAGAACCGGGGTGACCGGGTAGCCGGGAACACGGAAGGCGCGCGGCAGCTCGGGTTCTCGGACCCGCAGGATGATGACGCCGATGGACACCACGATGAACGCAGTCAGGGTTCCGATCGAGACCATGTTCGCGAGGCTGTTCAGGGGTACGAAGGCCGCCATGAGACCCACGACGATCGCGACGATGATCGTGTTGTTCACCGGTGTCAGCGTGCGGGGATTGACCTGTGCGAAGACCGAGGGCAGCAGGCCATCGCGGCCGATGGCGAACAGGATGCGGGTCTGGCCGTACATCGAGACCAGGGTGATCGAGAAGATCGAAATGACCGCGCCGACTGCGAGGAAGGTACTGGCAGAGGTACTTCCGGTGACTTTGTCCAGAATCAGGGCCAGGCCGGCGGACTGCCCCTCGAACTCCCGCCACGGCTGCGCGCCGAGTGCGGCAAGGGCGACTACGAGATAGAAGGCGGTGACGATGAGGAGTGCGGCGATGAGCGCGCGCGGCATCGTGCGTTGCGGATCCTTCACTTCCTCGCCCGCGGTGGATACCGTGTCCAATCCGACATAGGTGAAGAAGATCGTTCCGGCCGCGGCGCCGATGCCGCTGACGCCGAACGGCGCGAAGTCCGAGAAGTTGCCCGCCTGAAACGCGGTGAACGCGATGATTGCGAAGACCGTCAGAACGGCGAGTTTGAGCAGCACCATGACCGTGTTCACGAGTGCGGACTCGCTGGTTCCGCGGATGAGCAGGATCGCGCACATGACGATCAGGACCACCGCCGGCAGATTGAGCCAGGCATGCGGTACTCCAGGATCGACGTTGTCCCAGGGGGCGGCGCTGATCGCGTGCGGCAGATGCGATCCGAAGACGTTGAGTAGAAGCTTGTCGAGATACTGGCTCCAGCCCACCGCGACCGCGGCCGCTGATACGCCGTACTCCAGCAGCAGACAGGCGGCCACCACCATCGCCGCCAGCTCGCCCAGGGTGGTGTACGCGTAGGAGAACGAGGAGCCCGATACCGGTACCGCGGAGGCCAACTCGGCGTAACAGAGCGCTGCCAGTCCCGCGGCGAGACCGGCGACCAGGAACGAGGCCATCACCGCCGGGCCTGCCTTGGGCACCGATTCGGCCAAGATGAAGAAGATTCCGGTGCCCACCGTGGCGCCGACGCCGATCATGGTGAGTTGGAATGTCCCCATCGATTGCCTCAGATGCCCGCCTGCGCCGTGGGCCGTGGGAGCCCCCGACGTAGGACGGCGCCGCAGCAGCTGCTGGGCAAGGCTGGGTGACGAGGGTGCCATTGTGCCTCCTGGGGCCGGGCGAAACCTACCGGCTTTTGGCCAGCGCATCAGCGAACTGGTCTACTGCCCAATCGATTTCGTCCTCGGTGATGACAAGGGGTGGTGCAAACCGGAGAGTCGCGCCATGCGTGTCCTTCACTAAGACGCCACACTCTGCCATGCGCAGACTGATTTGTCTTCCGGTTGCCAGATTCGGATCGATGTCGACCCCGGCCCAGAGCCCCAGCGAACGCACCTCGGTGACGCCATGGCCGATCAGGGCGTCGAGGCGCCGTCGCAGGTGCCCGCCGAGAACGGCAGCCCGCCGCTGGAACTCACCGCGCTCGAGGATTGCCACGACCGTCGATCCGATGGCTGCGGCCAACGGATTTCCACCGAAGGTGGAGCCGTGTTCGCCTGGATGCAGCACGCCGAGCACATCGACATCGGCGACCACGGCGGAGACCGGGACCACGCCGCCGCCCAGCGCCTTGCCCAGGAGGTAGACGTCCGGGACCACGTTCCAGTGGTCGCACGCAAACATTCTGCCGGTGCGCGCGAGCCCGGCCTGAATCTCGTCGGCGATGAACAGCACATTGTTCTCGGTGCACATCGCACGGACCGCGGGCAGGTAGTCGTCGGGCGGAATGATGATGCCGGCCTCACCCTGAATGGGTTCGAGGAGAACGGCGACGGTGTTGTCGTCGATAGCCCGTGCCAGCGCGGTGATGTCGCCGAACGGCACCATGCGGAAGCCTGGAGTGAACGGGCCAAATCCGCCGCGCGCCGTCTCGTCGGAGGAGAAGCTTACGATGCTGATGGTCCGGCCGTGGAAGTTGTTGTGAGCCACCACGATGTTGGCTTGACCGACGGGCACTCCCTTGACGTCGGTACCCCATTTGCGGGCGACCTTTATGCCACTTTCCACCGCCTCGGCCCCGGTATTCATCGGCAGCACCATGCCCTTGCCGCAGAGTCGGGCGAGGTCTCGACAGAACCTGCCGAGGCGATCCGAATGAAACGCCCGGCTTACCAGGGTCACCGTGTCCAGCTGCGCGTGGGCGGCCGCGAGAATCTCGGGGTTCCCGTGGCCGAAGTTCACCGCCGAGTAGGCGGCCAGACAATCCAGATAGCGCTTGCCGTCCACGTCTTCGATCCACGCGCCCTCGGCGCGGTGGGCGACGACCGGTAGCGGCGCATAGTTGTGTGCGCCGTACTGCTCGGCCAACTCGATGTATTCGGCGCTCTTGTATGAGTCGGGTGACATGCCGGGGGCCTCCGTGACGGTCACGAGTGCAGCTCCAGCGTGCAGCATTTCACGGAACCGCCACCCTTGAGAAGTTCGGAGAGATCGATACCGATCGGTTCGAATCCGGCAGCGCGGAGCTGTTCGGCGAATCCGGTTGCCGCGGCGGGCAGCATGACGTGACGACCGTCGGAGACCGCATTCATCCCGAGGACGTAGGCATCGGTGGAGCTGGCGATGATCGCGTTGGGGTACATGGACTGCAGCCGGGCCTGCGAGGTTTCACCGAACGCCTGCGGGTAGTACGCCACGGTCTGCTGATCCAGCACGGCCAGGGCGGTATCCAGGTGATAGAACCGCGGATCGACGAGCTCCAGTGTTACGACGGGAATGTCGAGCATTCGTGCCACTTCCACATGAGACCGGACGTCGGTGCGGAAACCCGTACCGGCCAGCATGACATCGCCCGCCAGCAGGAAGTCGCCCTGACCCTCATTGGTGTACCGGGTATGCAGGGCGCGCAGCCCGTGCACACGCATCCAGTCGGCATGTGCCGCGGATTCGCCGGCGCGCTCGGCGTGTGTGAACCGTGCGACAACGGCGTTGCCCCGCAGCACGACTCCGCCGTTGGCTGCGTAGACCATGTCCGGTAGGCCGGCCACGGGAGGCAGGAGGTCCACCATGTGGCCGAGACGTTCGTAGGTGGCGCGCAACGCATCCCACTGGGCGGTGGCCAATGTCGGATCGACCGGATTGGATATGTCCATCCAGGGATTGATCGCGTATTCGACGGTGTAGTACGTCGGCGGCACCATCACGTAGTGACGCGTCGTCGGTGTTCTGTCTGGTTGTTGGATGGGGGAGCCGGCCGGGTGTCCACCCTCGTGCACAACGGTCATGCGCTGAGCGTATGAGAGGTAATTCCTGCAATCAATCTCTATGCGTTGTCCGGATGGCCGCGATTCATTGCGTCCAGATGGCAAATTTGGCATTCTATTGCAGTATGGAGTGGGATCGCTGGAGGAGGAACGTGAATGGCCGAGCTCGATGCCACCGATGAGCGGATAGTGACGCTGTTGATGCGCAACGCTCGAGCGACGTTCACCGAGATCGGTGAGGAGGTCAACCTGTCGGCTCCCGCGGTCAAGCGTCGTGTCGACCGGCTGGTTGCGACGGGGGTGATCAAGGGCTTCACCACCGTAGTGGATCGCGCTGCCGTCGGCTGGAACACCGAGGCCTATGTACAGGTCTACTGTCAGGGCACGATCACGCCGGAAGCCTTGCGGCGAGCGTGGATCGACATCCCCGAGGTAGTCAGCGCCGCGACGGTGACCGGAACCTCCGACGCGATGCTGCGGGTACTGGCACGCGATATCCAGCACCTCGAGCGTGCGCTGGAACGCATCCGAGCCAGTGGGGACATCGACCGCACCGAGAGCATCGTGGTGCTTTCCAACCTGGTGGACCGCGCGCAGGTCCAGGGGTAAGAGGCAGGGGCGATAGGCCTGACAGCGCGCGTGTCCAGTCGTGTAAGAAGAAACCCATGAGCGATGCGGATCGAGGGGTACTGATCATCGGCGGCGGACTGGGGGCGGTGCGAACTGCCGAACAGTTGCGTCGCGCCGAGTTCTCCGGGCCGATCACCATCGTGAGCAGCGAGGCGCACTTGCCCTACGATCGTCCGCCGCTGTCCAAAGACGTCCTGCGGGATGCAGAGAAGACAATCGATGCGGTAGTGCTCAAACCGCGAGAGTTTTACGACGAGAAGCAGATTGAGCTGCGACTCGGTGCCAAGGTGGTCGCGCTGGACCCTGCTGCCCGGACGGCTACGCTGGATGATGGCAGCACCCTGGAGTACGGAGAGGCCGTCATCGCGACCGGCCTCGTTCCCCGGCGTATCGCTGCCTTCCCCGAGCTGGACGGCATCCACGTCCTGCGTACCGCCGATGACAGCTTCGCGCTGCGAGGCGACGCTGCGAAGGCGCGGCGAGCGGTGGTGGTCGGGGCCGGATTCATCGGGTGTGAGGTCGCATCCACATTGCGTGCCAACGGAGTTGACGTGGTTCTCGTCGAACCGCAACCCGCTCCGCTGCTGGCGGCGATCGGACAGCAGCTCGGCGACCTGGTTGCCCGGCTGCATCGCAATGAGGGCGTCGACGTTCGGGTGGGAGTGGGCGTAGACGCGGTCGAGGGAGACGGGCGGGTTCAGTCCGTCACCTTGTCCGACGGCACGCGCCTGGACTCCGATCTCGTCGTGCTGGGTATCGGGAGCCGGCCCGCCACGGACTGGTTGGACGGGTCGGGTGTCGAGGTGAACAACGGCGTGGTGTGCGATGCGGTGGGCCGTACCGGCACCCCGCATGTCTGGGCGTTGGGCGATGTCGCCGCGTGGGCGGATGCTGACGGCCGCCCCAGCCGGGTGGAGCATTGGAGCAATGTCGCCGATCAAGTCCGCGCGCTCGTACCCGCCTTACTCGGTCAGGAGCCGGCGGCGAATGCGGCTGCCGTGCCGTACTTTTGGAGCGATCAGTACGACGTGAAGATCCAGTCGCTCGGACATCTCGGCGACGCGGATACCGTGCATCTCATTTCCGATGACGGCCGGAAATTCCTGGCATATCTGGAACGCGATGGTGTGCTCACCGGGGTCGTCGGCTGCGGGATGGCCGGCCCGGTGATGAAGATGCGGGCCAAGATCGCCGCAGGAACGCCCATCGCCGACGTGCTGGAGTAGCGCCTGTTCCTTCCGCCCGCGAGCTCAGCCCAGCCCGCGCAGGCCCACCTCGGCGGCATCGAGGCCCTTGCCGAGCAGTGTGGTGAGCGTGGCGGACTCGTCGGCGAGCCATTGTTCGTACGCCGCGAGTGCCACTCCGAGCAGGGTCCAGGCAACGGTCTGCGGTAAGAGGGTGCCGGGATCGGTGCCGGTGCGTGTGGCCACGAACTGCGCGATGACATCGCGCCAGCCGGTGTACATCAGCATCGAGTACGCCTGTAACGCAGGGATTTCCAAGATCAGCCGCATCCGCATGCGGTGGCGCGGGGTCTCGTCGGCCGGAAAGTCGTTGAATGTCAGCAATGCCTGGCGCAGGGCGGTACTGATGTCCACCGTGTCCGGCGTCTGTTCCAGCAATGCACGCATCACCTCAAGGTGGGAGTCGAAGTCTCCCCACACGATTGCGTTCTTGGAGCTGTAGTACCGAAACACCGTACGCCGGGCGATACCGGCCGCGGCGGCGATGTCGTCGACGCTCACATCGTCGAAGTTGCGCTGCGCGAACAGCGCCATGGCAACTGCGGTGATCTCATCCCGGGTTGTCGAAGGGCGCCGTCCCACGCGCGCCGGCTGCGCACTCATGAGAACTGTGCCATTTTCTGCCACCCTCTTCCCTTTCTGCACTCGATGCCATTATTATCGTGATCGTTGCCACAGTCCAGACTCACAAGGGAGTGAACAGATGGCCGAGCCCACCACTGTCGCCGGACAGACCACCGACACCGAGTTGGTACAGGAATCGCTGGTCGAAGAGGTCTCGATCGACGGGATGTGCGGCGTCTACTGAGACGCCCCACCTCGATGAGCGCCATGATTGACGAGGCGCCCGCCGGCTTTGATTGGACCCGGCCCTGGCAGTTGCACCCCCAGGTGTCGTTGCGCCCGGAGCCGTTTGGGGCGCTGCTCTACCACTTCGGCACCCGCAAGCTGTCCTTCCTGAAAAACCGCACGCTGCTGCAGATCGTGCAATCACTTCCCGACCACACCAGCGCTGAGAGTGCTTGGCGCGCCGCCGGTGTCGAGGACAGTCAGGCTGCTGCGTACCAGCGGGCCCTGGCCGTGCTGGCGGATTCGACGATGATCGTGACCCGAGAGGACGCTTGATGAGCGCTCCCGCTGTACCCCGCCTGGTGGATCAGTTCGAACAGGGACTGGATGCTCCCATCTGCCTCACCTGGGAACTGACCTACGCCTGCAACCTGTCGTGTGTGCACTGCCTGTCATCGTCGGGCAAGCGTGACCCGCGCGAGTTGTCCACCGCGCAGTGTAAGGGCATCATCGACGAGCTCGAACGCATGCAGGTGTTCTACGTCAACATCGGTGGCGGCGAACCCACTGTGCGCTCAGACTTTTGGGAGCTCGTGGACTATGCGACAGAGCACCACGTGGGGGTCAAGTTCTCGACCAATGGCGTACGTATCACCGAGGAGGTGGCGGCGCGGCTGGCCGCGAGCGATTACGTCGATGTGCAGATCTCGCTAGATGGTGCGACCGCAGAGGTGAACGACGCCGTGCGTGGCGCGGGATCGTTCGCCATGGCGGTGCGCGCGCTGGAGAATCTGGCTGCCGCAGGCTTCAAGGACGCCAAGATCTCGGTGGTGGTCACCCGTCACAACGTGGACCAACTCGACGAGTTCGCGGATCTGGCTGCAAAATACGGTGCGACACTGCGGATTACGCGGCTGCGGCCCTCCGGACGGGGCGCCGACGTGTGGGACGAGCTGCACCCCACCCCGGCGCAGCAGCGTCAGTTGTACGACTGGCTGGTGCTCAACGGTGAGCGGGTGCTCACGGGTGATTCCTTCTTCCATCTGTCGGCATACGGCGATGGCTCCGGCGGTTTGCCAGGTCTGAACATGTGCGGTGCCGGCCGGGTGGTGTGCCTGATCGATCCGGTGGGTGATGTATACGCATGCCCATTCGCCATCCACGACCGGTTCATGGCCGGAAATGTGGTGTCGGATGGCGGATTTGACGAGGTGTGGAAGCACTCACGGTTGTTCAACGAGCTACGCGAACCGCAGTCCGCGGGTGCGTGCGGCAGCTGTGGACATTACGACAGCTGCCGGGGTGGCTGCATGGCGGCGAAGTTCTTCACCGGGTTGCCGATGGATGGACCCGACCCGGAATGCGTACAGGGTTACGGCGAGGCGGCCCTGGCCGCAGATCGCATCGTGCCCAAACCCATTGGGGACCACTCGCATTCGAAGGGCAAGCGCGGCCCGGCCTCGGGCCCTGTTGTGTTGACCCTGACACGCCGGCCCCCCTCGCGCGCGTGCGACGAGAACCCCCTTTCCAACGTACGAGCAGGACGGTAGATGGCGCGCAACGCATGGTTCGAGACGGTCGCGATTGCCCAGCAGCGGGCCAAGAAGCGGCTGCCGAAATCCGTCTACAGCTCGCTGATCTCGGCCAGTGAAAAGGGGCTGACGGTCAGCGACAACGTCGAGGCGTTCGGGGAGCTTGGATTCGAGCCCCACGTTGTTGGCATTCAGCCGGACCGTGAACTGTCGACAACAGTTTTGGGGCAAGAGATTTCACTGCCGGTGATGATCTCGCCGACCGGTGTTCAGGCGGTGGACCCCGATGGCGAGGTGGCTGTGGCGCGGGCGGCCGCCGCGCGAGGGACCGCCATGGGGTTGTCATCCTTTGCGAGCAAGCCCATCGAGGACGTGGTCGCCGCCAATCCGAAGACGCACTTCCAGATCTACTGGCTGGGTGGACGCGACGATGTGGCTCAGCGTATTCAGCGTGCGAAAGATGCTGGAGCCGTAGGACTTATCGCTACCCTGGACTGGAGCTTCTCGCACGGTCGCGACTGGGGCAGCCCGTCCATACCCGAGAAGATGAACCTGCGGTCGATGATCCGGCTGGCGCCGGAAGTGGTCACCAAGCCGGGCTGGCTGTGGTCCTTCGGTAAGAACATGAACATTCCGGACCTGCGGGTGCCTAATCAGGCGGCCCGCGGCGAGGACGGCCCGCCGTTCTTCGACGCATATGGACAGTGGATGGGCACTCCGGCGCCGACATGGGACGACGTTCGATGGATGCGTGAGCAATGGGACGGCCCGTTCATGCTCAAGGGTGTCATGCGCATCGATGACGCGAAACGTGCTGTGGATTGCGGAGTTTCGGCTATCTCAGTGTCCAATCACGGTGGTAACAATCTCGACGGAACACCTGCGTCGATCCGCGCATTGCCGGGCATCGCGGCGGCCGTCGGTGGTGACCTCGAGGTGCTGCTGGATGGTGGCATCCGGCGGGGCAGCGACGTCGTCAAGGCATTGGCCCTCGGTGCGCGCGCGGTGATGATCGGGCGGGCGTATCTCTGGGGTCTGGCGGCCTCCGGCCAGGCCGGTGTCGAGAACGTCCTGGACATCATGCGCGGCGGCATCGACTCGGCGCTGATGGGGCTCGGGAAGAAATCTGTGCACGAACTATCGCCAGATGATCTTTTGATCCCCGAGGGATTTGCCCGGGGCCTCGGGCGGCACTAGTTCGGCGCAGCGCGAATCGAACACGGCGACGGCGACGTCGATGTGGCGGCAGGGACTGGCGTGACAATCGGTGCGAAATAGCGCCTAGCTCATAAGCCGACGGCCAGCAAGGATGTAAAGACCTCGATCGTGTGCGCCAACTTTGGATGCATTTGACGTGAATTCGGCCTACCATCGGCGGGTGGCTGTTCCGACTGTCTTGAGCACCGCAATCTCTCCGGAGCTCGCAGACGAGGCCATTACGCTGTTCACTCCGCTGGGCTCAACCGAACAACACGGGCCGCACTTGCCGCTGGACACCGACACCCGCATTGCCGATGCTGTGGCTACCGCTGCGGCCGGGGAGCTGGCCGCCGATACCGGCGACGGTCGGACCGCCCTCGCCCCGGCCATCGCGTACGGATCCAGCGGAGAGCATCAATCCTTCGCTGGAACGATCTCGATCGGTACTGCGGCGCTGACTCAGGTCCTCGTTGAGTACGGCCGGTCGGCCACACAGTGGTGCAGGCGCATCGTCTTCGTGAACGGTCACGGCGGCAATATCGAGGCGACGGTCACCGCGGTGCGACTGCTGCGTTCAGAGGGGCGCGACGTCGCATGGTGGGCGTGTGCGGTCGAAGGCGGGGACGCTCATGCCGGACATGTGGAAACCTCTCTGCTGCTGCATATTTCACCGGAGAGCGTGCGTCGTGAGGAAGTGCTCGCCGGAAATTCGGCACCGCTGCGCGAACTGATGGCGCCCATGCGCGCGGGCGGGGTGGCGGCGGTGAGCGCGATCGGTGTGCTCGGAGATCCGACCACCGCCAGCAGCCAGGAAGGCGCACGGATGCTTGCGACGATGACTCGACAATGCGCCGACGCGGTGCGCCGTTGGACACCTGGCACGGACGGGCGGCTGGTATGACCACCGGCGACGAACCGGCGCAAGAGGCGTCCGTGCCACAGGGGCGGTTGCCCGACGGATTCGCGGTACAGGTCGATCGACGGGTTCGTGTTCTCGACGAGGGCTCGGCGCTACTGGGCGGCTCTCCGACCCGGCTGCTGCGATTGGCTCCGGCCGCGCGGACCCTGCTTTCCGGCGGACGGCTAGAAGTCCGTGACGCGACCAGTGCGCAGCTCGCTCGGACGCTGTTGGATGCGACCGTCGCTCACCCCCGACCAACGGGTGGCCCCGGATATCGGGACGTCACCGTCGTTATTCCATGCCTTAACAATGGATTTGGTCTTCGCAGGCTGCTACGGGCACTGCGCGGAATGCGTGTGATCGTCATCGACGACGGTTCCGCCATTCCCATCCTGGAGTGCGATCTGGAGGGCATGCACTGTGACGTGCGGGTGGTACGTCACGACGAGAGTCAGGGTCCGGCGGCGGCCCGCAATACCGGGCTGAAGCTGGCGACCACGGATTTCGTCGCCTTCCTTGACTCTGATGTGGTGCCCAGGCGCGGCTGGCTGGAGGCACTGCTGGGGCATTTCAGTGATCCGGCGGTCGCCCTGGTCGCCCCGCGGATTGTGGGATTGGTGTTGAGCGACAACGCGATTGCTCGCTATGAGGCGGTCAGGTCCTCGTTGGACCTTGGCCTTCGCGAGGCGCCCGTGGTTCCGTACGGCCCGGTGTCGTACGTCCCCAGTGCGGCGATCGTGGTTCGCCGGGCCGCGATAGACGAGATCGGTGGGTTCGACGAATCACTGCGATGCGGTGAAGACGTGGATCTGTGCTGGCGGCTGATCGAGGCAGGGTCTCGGCTTCGGTACGAACCGGTCTCCCATGTGGCTCATGATCATCGACTGACCCTTCGAGAATGGTTCGCGCGCAAAGCATTTTATGGAATGAGCGCGGCGCCGCTGTCGACACGCCACCCCGACAAGGTGGCACCGATGGTCATCTCGCGATGGACACTGCTGGTGTGGATTCTGGCGGCGGTGGGCTCGGGGATGGGCTATCTGGCCGCGGCGGGTATGGCCGCGCTCGCCGCCGGGCGAGTCGCGCGGACATTGCGGGGAGTGGACACCCCGCCACGTGACGTCCTTCGGGTGGCCACCCAGGGTGTGGGCGGTGCCGCGTTGCAGATCGCGTCCGCGTTGTGCCGCCACTACTGGCCATTGGCATTGGTGGCTGCCGCACTATCGCGGCGCAGTCGCCACGTGCTCGTCGTGGCTGCCATCGTCGACGGCGTGGTGGATTGGATGAAGCGCAACGACAACTCGGCGTCTCCCGATGATCGCATCGGTCTGCTCGAGTACGTGTTGCTGAAGCGTCTGGACGACATCGCCTACGGGATTGGCTTGTGGTCGGGGATCGTGCAGGAGTGCGATCTCGGGGCGCTTCGACCGGAATTACGGCCCTGAGTAGGCCGATCCACGCGGATGCGCTCATTGTCGGCGCGGGCAGCGCGGGTTCGATTCTGGCCAGCCGCCTTTCCGAGGATCCATCGTTTCGTGTGGTGCTTGTCGAGGCCGGTCCGGCGTCATCCGCAGACGAGGAGGGGGTACGTGATGGGTACCGCCTGCCGATCGGCCCGGGCAGTCAGATAGCCACCTACTACTGGGCCACGTTGACGTCGACCGGTGATCAGGCCGAGTTGGTGCGCGGATCGGTGGTGGGTGGCTCCGGCGCGATCAACGGCGGCTATTTCGTGCGGGGACGGCCCGCAGATTTCGATGGATGGTCGGTGCCGGGATGGGCCTGGGTGGATGTGCGTGATCACTTCCGTGAGATGGAGACCGATCGTGACTTTCGGGATGATCCGCTACACGGCTCATCGGGACCCATACCGATTGGACGTAGGAGCGAACAGAGCACCGCTGGAAGGGAATTGGCGGATCGTGCCATCAAAGCCGGTTACCCGGCGGTGGCAGATCTCAACGGCAAGGCCGGTGTCGGGGTGGGATTGGTGCCGCTCAACATCGACAGCGGCATGCGGATTGGGCCCGCGCGTGCGTACCTTGAGGGAGCGGGCTGGCGCCCCAATCTCGCGGTGTACTCCAGTACTCGTGTATTGCGGGTGTTGTGCGGTGGCGGGCGTGCCACCGGGGTCCAGGTGGCGGTGGGGAGCTCGGTGCGGACTCTGACTGCCGATCGAATCATATTGAGCGCGGGTGCGATTGAGAGCGCCAAGCTGCTGCTGCTCTCCGGGCTGGGGCCCGCCGATGATCTGCGCGCGGTGGGGGTCGATCCCATCGTCGACCTACCCGGTGTGGGGACCCGCGTGATGGACCACGCGGAGTGGGTGCTCGATACCGGCGATGGTGGGCAGTCGGGCTATCCCGTACTGGATACCGTGTTGCATACCGACCGCCAGATGGGCGTCGAGGTACGGCCGTACACAACGGGATTCGCCGCCATGGCAGGCGCGCAGGTAAATGGCGCCGATGCCAGGCAGATCGGTGTTGCGTTGATGACTCCGCGGTGTCGGGGTCGAGTCGAACTACGTTCGACCGATCCTGCGGTGCCGGCGTACATCGACTTGAGATATGACAGTGAGACCGCCGATATGGATCGCTTGCGGGACGGAGTACGTCTGGTGTCCGAACTGTACGGCCGGCGGTTCGGCGGTCCGCGGTGGTCCACGTCGCAACATCTGTGCGCAACCGCACCCATGGGTAATGACGAGGACAAGTACGCGGTCGTCGACAAGTACTGTCGTGTCAGGGGAGTCGATGGACTCTTTGTCATCGACGGGTCGATCATGCCGACCATTCCGAGCCGCGGCCCGGCGGCCACGATCGCGATGATCGGGCACCGAGCGGCCCGGTTTGTTGCGTGGTCGTAACGAGAGTGCGAATCTTGGCGTCTACCGCACACGCGCACGCCATCGGTCGCACAATTGGACGATGTCAACTCCCGATGACACCGTCAGTCCACATCCGGAGGCCGCGCATGACCATGCGGGCGTCCAATCGCATCTCGAGGACGCCGACTATCTCGCGCGGCGGCAGCTGAGGTCGGGGACCGCCGGCTGGGTGCTACTGGCCGGGCTTGGCGTGAGCTACGTGATCTCCGGCGATTACGCGGGCTGGAACACCGGTCTGAGCAAGGGTGGTTTCGGCGGTATGGCCATCGCGGCGGTCGTCATCGCCGCGATGTATCTGTCGATGGTGCTCAGCATGGCAGAGATGTCGTCGGCATTACCCACCGCGGGAGGCGGGTACACCTTCGCCCGGCGTGCTCTGGGCCCGTGGGGTGGATTCGCAACCGGGACCGCGATTCTCATCGAGTACGCGATAGCTCCGGCCGCCATCGCCACCTTCATCGGAAGTTACGTCCAATCGCTGCATCTGTTCGGGCTCAAGGACGGATGGTGGATCTATCTCGCTGTGTACGCGATCTTCATAGGTATCCATCTCAGTGGTGCGGGCGAGGCGCTCAGGACGATGTTCATCATCACCGGGATCGCGCTCGTAGGCCTGATCACCTTTGCGGTCGGCGCCGTCGGCCGCTTCGACGTGAACAACCTGACCAACATTTCGATCGATGAAACGGCAACGGGTGCATCGGCATTCCTGCCCTACGGGTATTTGGGAATCTGGGCGGCGGTGCCGTTCGCGATCTGGCTGTTCCTGGCGATCGAGGGAGTGCCGCTCGCGGCCGAGGAGGCCCGAGATCCCGCTAAGAACATCCCACGCGGCATCGTGATGGCGATGCTGGTGCTCGTTGTCACCGGGGCGGCCGTGCTGTTCCTGGTGCCCGGCGCGGGCGGTGCCGAGGCCATGGGGCAGTCGGGCAATCCCTTGGTCGAGGCGCTCGGAAACACCACCGTCGCCAAGGCCGTCAACTACATCGGGCTGGCCGGACTCATCGCCAGCTTCTTCTCGATCGTGTACGCCTACAGTCGGCAGACCTTTGCGTTGTCCCGTGCCGGTTATCTGCCGACCCGGCTGTCGGTCACCAACAGCCGGAAGGCTCCCGTGCTGGCCTTGATTGTGCCGGGAATCGTCGGATTCCTGTTGTCGCTCAGTGGCAAAGGCGCGATGTTGCTCAACATGGCGGTTTTCGGGGCGGCGCTGAGCTATGTGCTGATGATGGTGAGTCACATCGTGCTGCGTGTTCGCGAGCCCGAGATGCAGCGGCCGTATCGAACCCCGGGGGGCATCGCCACCAGCGGGTTCGCACTGGTGATCGCGTGTGCGGCGGTAGTGGCGACTTTCATTGTCGATACCACCGCGGCTTTTGCCACGTTCGGGGTGTTCATCCTGTTTATGGCGTACTTTGGGCTGTACAGCCGACACCACTTGGTCGCAAACTCCCCGGACGAAGAGTTCGCGGCGCTTGCGGAAGCCGAGAACGAATTGAAATAGGCACATTATGAGCACTTTTCGCCACACAGCAGGGCCGGTCACCTACCAGTTCGGATCGCTCGCCGAGGTTCTCGCGAAGGCCTCGCCACCCCGATCGGGCGACGAACTCGCGGGCTGTGCTGCGCAGTCGGATGCTGAGCGGGCCGCCGCACGCTGGGCGCTTGCCGAAGTGCCGCTGGCGGCGTTCCTCTCCGAGGAGATCGTCCCGTACGACACCGACGAGGTCACCCGGCTCATCATCGACAGTCATGATGTGGAGGCCTTTGCCGTCATCTCACACCTCACTGTCGGCGATTTCCGCGACTGGCTATTGGAGACGATCACCAAACCGCATGGGGCACAGTCGCTCAAGGATATTTCCGCGGGGCTGACCCCCGAGATGGTGGCGGCCGTCAGCAAGCTGATGCGTAACCAGGACCTCATCGCCGTCGGCGCCGCGGTGCGTAACCACAGCGCCTTTCGTACGACCATCGGCCTACCGGGCACCCTGGCGACTCGATTGCAGCCCAACCATCCCACCGACGATGCACGGGGTATTGCCGCCGCCACCCTCGACGGCCTGCTGCTGGGGTGCGGTGACGCCGTCATCGGTATCAATCCCGCGACAGATTCCCCGCATGCCGCGGCCGATCTACTGCGCCTCATCGACGACATCCGATTGCGATTCGATATCCCCACACAATCGTGTGTGCTCGCACACGTGACCACCACGATGGAACTGATCGAACGAAATCTACCGGTGGACTTGGTATTCCAGTCGATCGCGGGGACCGAAGGCGCCAATGAGAGCTTCGGGGTCAACCTTGCGCTGCTCCGTGAGGCGAATGAGGCCGGACGTTCGTTGGGCCGCGGCACCGTGGGCAACAACGTCATGTACCTGGAGACCGGTCAGGGATCGGCGCTCTCTGCCGGAGCGCATATCGGGGTGGGCGGCGTTGCCGTTGATCAGCAGACACTGGAGGCCAGGGCCTACGCGGTCGCGCGCGAGGTAGAGCCGCTCCTGGTCAATACCGTCGTGGGATTCATTGGGCCGGAATATCTTTACGATGGCAAGCAGATAATCAGGGCCGGCCTGGAGGATCACTTCTGCGGCAAGCTGCTGGGACTTCCGATGGGGGTGGACGTCTGCTATACCAATCACGCCGAGGCCGATTCCGATGACATGGATGTGCTGCTGACGGTGCTCACCGCTGCGGGGGTTGCGTTCGTCATCGCCGTGCCCGGAGCCGATGACGTCATGCTGGGATATCAGAGCCTGTCCTTCCACGATGCGCTGTTCGCGCGCCGCACATTCGGCCTGCGACCGGCGCCGGAGTTCAACGAATGGCTTGAGCGCATGGGGATGCTGGAGCGTGACGGTGGGCTGCGTGAAATCGCGGTCAGCGACTCGCCGTTGCGGGCGCTGCTATGAGCGATATCGCGAACAACGGTGCTGCACACGATATCTGGGATACGCTGCGTCGATCCACCCAGTCTCGAATCGGGTTGGGGCGTAGCGGTGATGCGTTGCCCACCACTCGAGTGCTGGAGTTCGGGACCGCGCACGCGGCCGCCCGGGACGCGGTGCACACGCCCCTGGATGCGCGTGCCTTGGCGGGACGGATCGACGGGCTTGGGTTGGGTACCCCGCTGCTGGTGACCAGCCGGGCGGGCGATCGTTCCGAGTACCTGCGCCGCCCCGACCTGGGGCGGGCGCCCGCCGATGGCGCACTGGATGTGCTCTCCGATTCCAATGCCGATATCGGCATTGTGCTGGCCGACGGCCTATCGCCGAGAGCCCTGGACGACCACGGGGTGCAGCTATTACAAGCGTTGCACCAGCGGCTTCGCGGGTACTCGATCGCGCCACTCGTCATCGCGACGCAGGCGCGGGTGGCGCTGGGGGATCACATCGGTGCCGCGCTGGGCGTCGATACGGTGCTGGTGCTCATCGGCGAACGCCCTGGGCTGTCGGTGGCCGACAGCGTCGGGATCTATCTCACGCACAATCCCATGGTGGGATGCACTGATGCACAACGTAATTGCGTATCCAATATTCATCCTCCGGAGGGGCTGGGTTATGACCAGGCGGCCCAGGTCGTCGCCGCTCTGGTGGCGGGGGCGCGGGAGATCGGCCGTTCCGGCGTCGACCTCAAGGACATGACGGGCGCGGGTAACCAGATCGAGGGGGCCGGTCCCGCACTGCCCACTTAGCGGGAGGCCCTCCGGGGCCAACCGGGTGGTTGGTTACCATCGGCTGATGGCCCTCGACCCTCGCACGCCGGTCCTCGTCGGTACCGGACAGGTCAACCAGCGGACAGACGCCGACAGTCCGTTCTCCGAGATCCCCGAGCCCGTCGATCTCATGGAGCGGGCGGCGCGGCTGGCCGCCGAGGACGCAGGGGCGTTGGACCTGCTCACTGCCGTCGACACGGTGTCGGTGGCGAACATCTTCTCGTGGAAGTACCGCGACCCCGGCGCGCTCCTGGGCGAACGTCTGGGTGCGGCGCCCAAGCGCACGTTCTATACCGGACCCAGCGGTAACTCACCGCAGCTGTTGGTCAACCACGCAGCCGCCGACATTCTGGCCGGGGACGCCGATGTGGTTCTCATCGGCGGGGCGGAGATGTGGCGCTCACGCAACAAGATGATGGCCACGGGAGTGCAACCGTCGTGGACGACTCAAGACGAATCCATCGCCGAACCAACCATTCTCGGCGGCCGGATGGATCAGGTCGGCGGCGCCGAGACCACCATCGGCCTCATCTCTCCCGGACACGTGTACCCACTGTTCGAGCAGGCGATCCGGGTTGCCAATGGTGCGTCCATCGCGGAACATCGGACGGCCATCTCTCAACTGTGGCAGCGATTCAACGCGGTAGCCGTGCACAACGCACACGCCTGGTCCAACGATGCGTACACCGCCGAGGAGATCGCCACACCGGGTCCCGACAATCGGTGGATCAGCTCGCCGTACACCAAGCTGATGAACTCCAACAACATGGTCGAGCAGGGTGCGGTGCTGCTGCTGACCTCCGTGGAAACAGCGCGACGGCTCCGAATTCCGGAGGACCGCTGGATATTTCCGCTCGCGGGCAGCCAGGCCAACGACACCTTCGCGCTCAGTGAACGCAATGAGCTGCATCGGTCCCCGGCCATCCGCCTCGCGGGAAGGCGTGCGTTCGACATCGCCGGGCTGAGCACCGATGACGTGGACCTGATCGACATCTATTCATGTTTCCCCTCGGCGGTGCAGGTTGCGGCCACCGAGTTGGGGCTGGCGCTCGATGACCCCGCACGGCCGCTGACGGTCACCGGTGGGCTCACGTTCGCCGGTGGCCCCTGGTGCAATTACGTCACCCACTCCATCGCCACCATGGCAGAACGGCTTCGCGAACTCCCGGGGGCGAAGGGGCTGATCACGGCGAACGGCGGATACCTGACCAAACACGCGTTCGGAATCTATGGAACCGAGCCGCCCGCATCTGGGTTCAGGTACGAGGACGTGCAGTCAGAGGTCGATCAAGAGCCCAAAACTGATGCCGCCGAAGGGTATTCGGGTACGGCGACCATTGAGGCCTGGACCGTCAACTATGGGCGAGACGGATCCCCATTCCAGACATTCGTGAGCGTCCGCACGCCGACGGGGGCCCGTACCTTCGCCAAGATCGAAGACAGGGATGCGGCGGCGCAGATCGCGGATGCCGATATCGCAGGCGCGTCAATCGAAGTCGCGGCCGACGGTTCCGCCCGGCTCAGTTAGTACGGCCGTCACCGCAAGGTGTAGCGGATGGGCAGGTGTTTGATGCCCCCGACGAATATGGTGGACATCCGCTCGATATCCCCGTCGATCTCGATGGATTCCAGCCGGGGCAGCAGTGCCGAGAAGAAACTGTTGACTTCCATCCGCGCCAGCGCGGCACCCAGGCAGAAGTGCACGCCGAACCCGAACGCCAAGTGTTTGTTGGGATCTCGACCCACATCGAAGGCGAACGGATTGCCGAAGGTGTCTTCATCGCGATTACCCGAGGGGTAGGACAGCAGCACCGAATCGCCCTCGGCGATGGGGACGCCGCGAATCTCGGTATCGGCGGTCGCCGTCCGCATGAACTCCTTGACCGGCGTCACCCATCGGATCATCTCGTCGACCGCCAACGGCATGAGATCGGGATTTTCGCGCAGCCGCGCCAGCTGGTCCGGATGCTGCAGGAGGGCTTCGAGCCCACCGGCGATGGTGGCGCTGGTGGTGTCATGCCCGGCGGTGGCGATGATCGTGTAGTACGAGGCGGTGTCGACGTCGCTGAGCAGCTCACCGTCGACCTTCGCGTTGGCGATCGTCGATGCCAGGTCATCGGTGGGGCTCTCGCGGCGGGACGCGGTGAGGCCGCTGAAGTATCCGAAGAAGTCCAGCAGGGCGAGCAGCTGCTCCTCCGGAGTGGCGCCGCGCTGGAACTCGGTGTCGTCGCCGCCGAAGAGTTCCTGGGTGAGTTTGAGCATCCGATCGAAGTCCGATTCGGTAATGCCGAGCAGAGACATGATGACGTACAGCGGGAAGTGCACCGCGACGTCCTGCGCGAAATCGCAGGTGCCGCCGGCCTCCAACAGTTTGTTCACATATCTGGTGGCCAGTTCGTCGGTGCGGAGTTTCATGTCCCGCATGGCCTTTGGCCGGAACCAGTCGGCCCCGATGGCCCGCAGCACACGATGCTTGGGATCGTCGATATGCACCAGGGTCTTGAGCTCGATCCCCATGGCCGCCTGCTTGTCCAGCTCGGCCTCTTGCTCGAGGTTCATCAGCAGCGGACGCGGCTCATTGATCCAGAGCGTGTTATCGCGCTCGACGTCCATGATGTCGTCGTGCTTGGTGATCGCCCAGAACGGTCGATAGTTCTCGGCGACGACTCGTGCCACGGGTTGTTCACGCCGTAACAGGGTCAGCGCATCGTGCAGACGGGGCTCGTCGGCATAGGCGGTCGGATCGGCCAATACTCGGCCGGCTTCCTCGATTTCAGACAGTGCGGTGGCCATAGCCGGAGTGTGCGCGCGGCACACCATAGATTTGTCTATAACGGCAAAATTCGGCCGCCGAAGGTGTCTAAGCGGGGGTCACCCAGGTGGTGATCTCTGCCTTCACCACTTCCTTGCCGTCACGATCGGTGATGCTGATCGGCACAACCACATCGGTGCCCTCGGTGATCGAGGCGAAGTCGAGGCCCTCCAGCTTGGCGACGGCCCGCAGCGAGGTGGTGGCCTTACCGAGGTACTGCACATTCATCGCTTTGGGGATCCATCGATGTGAGGACGGGGTGGTGGCCTCCATCAGCATGCCCATCGCCACCTCGGCCAAGTTGCATGCGGCGATCGCATGGAATGTCTTGAGATGGTTGTAGACGAAGTACCACTTGGGGGCGGTCACCTCGCAGTAGCCCGGCTCCATCCGGTGCACGTGCGGCACCACCGAGGCGAAGTAGGGGACGCGGGCCATCATGGCGGCGGAGAACAGGGCGGAGCCGCCGGGCTTGTTCTGCAGACGCTGCCAGGCCTTATAGGTCGGAGATGCACTCACGGTACGTACCTTACTCGAAAGTAAGATGGCTGCGAACTCGGATGCCCACTGCTCGTCGATTCACGGCCAGAGCCGTGTGCGCTCCCATCCGTCATCGGTGCGCTGATAACTGAGCCGCAGGTGCTTCCGATCGGGGGAGCCCTGCCAGAACTCCACCTGCGTGGGGCGTACCGAATATGACACCCACTCAACCGGCGTCAGTTCCGGGTTGTCCGCCAACTTCCGGTGGGCCTTGTCGAGCTCGGCGTCGATTTCCGCGGCGTCCGCCAGCGGCTGGCTCTGCCGCAGCGTCAACGCCATGGCCCGGGATCCGATGGGCCTGCCCAGGAAGTCGGCAGCGCTCGCCTGCGCACCGTCGTCGACAACGGTGCCCACCACTCGTACCTGCCGGACCACCGCAGGCCAGTGGAAGGTCAGCGCGGCGACAGGATGCGACGACAGATCGCGTCCCTTCTGGCTTACCGAGCTCGCCGCGAAATGCCAGCCGTCCTCATCGATGGCCTTCACGATCAGCACCCGTGCGCGCGGTGCACCCTGCGCATCGACCGTCGAGATCGTCATGGCGTGTGGCTCGGGAACGCCCGCCAGCACCGCATGCTCTATCCATTCGGCGAACAAGGGGAGCGGTTCGGCGGGGCGCCGTCGATGTTGAACGGCGGGGCACTGCCGCAGAGGACGGGCAGTGCCCGCAGAAATGAACGCCCTCCGTCGGCTTCTGACCAGTGCACGTCGCAACCTCCTGAACGGATCTTGTACTAGCGTTCCAGGCGTCCCCGGATTCGCAGGTCAGGGGTGCGCAGTTGCCGCTGCCGGGTGGGTGCACCAGGGATTTGGCCGCAGCCGCGGGATAAGGCATACTGTTCGGGTTGCCGTGAACCGGTTGTAGTGCCTTGGGTCCGCCCATAGTGCGCTGCGAACGGGGACGGCGAACCACAAGCGCCCTTACGGGCGCGTCGGCCCAGTCCAAGCGACGAGAATTTTCGACGCGGAGGACTGCGCGCGAGGGCGACACGCCCGACCGCGGGGGTCGGTGAACTACGACAGGTAAACAGCGGCGGTATCGGGTGGTGCGCTTCGGCGCGCTCCGGACCAGTGATAGTAGAGGTAGGAAGCGTGGCGGGACAGAAGATCCGCATCAGGCTCAAGGCCTACGACCATGAGGCCATTGATGCCTCTGCGCGCAAGATTGTTGAGACGGTGACCCGTACCGGCGCGAGTGTCGTTGGACCTGTGCCGCTGCCAACCGAGAAGAACGTGTATTGCGTTATCCGGTCGCCGCACAAGTACAAGGATTCGCGCGAGCATTTCGAGATGCGCACCCACAAGCGGCTCATCGACATCCTCGACCCGACGCCCAAGACGGTTGACGCGCTCATGCGCATCGATCTGCCGGCCAGCGTCGACGTGAACATCCAGTAGGAGAACCAGAAACCATGGCAAGAAAAGGAATTCTGGGCACCAAGCTGGGTATGACACAGGTGTTCGACGACAACAACCGGGTTGTCCCGGTGACCGTCGTCAAGGCCGGACCCAATGTGGTGACCCGCATCCGCACCCCCGAGCAGGACGGCTACAGCGCCGTTCAGCTGGCGTTCGGTGAGATCAGCCCGCGCAAGGTGACCAAGCCGGTCACCGGTCAGTTCGCTGCCGCGGGTATCAACCCCCGTCGCCACCTGGCCGAGCTGCGTCTGGACGACGAGGCTGCTGCCGCCGAGTACGAGGTCGGCCAGGAGCTGACCGCCGAGATCTTCAGTGACGGCGCATATGTGGACGTCACCGGAACCTCGAAGGGCAAGGGCTTCGCCGGAACCATGAAGCGTCACGGCTTCAGTGGTCAGGGCGCAAGCCACGGTGCACAGGCCGTGCACCGTCGTCCCGGCTCGATCGGTGGCTGCGCCACCCCGGGTCGTGTCTTCAAGGGCACACGGATGTCCGGACGTATGGGTAGCGATCGCGTCACCACACAGAACCTGGTGGTGCACAAGGTTGATGCTGAGAACGGCGTACTGCTGATCAAGGGTGCCATCCCCGGACGTAAGGGTGGCCTGGTTGTGGTCCGCACCGCTGTCAAGCGAGGTGAGAAGTAGTGTCTGAGGATTTTTTGAAGATCGCAGTCAAGGCTCCGGGCGGCAAGACGGACGGCTCCATCGAGCTGCCAGCCGAATTGTTCGACGCCCCAGCCAATATCGCGCTGCTGCACCAGGTGGTGACCGCTCAGTTGGCCGCAGGCCGTCAGGGCACCCACTCCACCAAGACGCGTGGCCTGGTGTCCGGTGGTGGCAAGAAGCCTTACCGCCAGAAGGGAACCGGCCGTGCCCGTCAGGGCTCGACCCGCGCACCGCAGTTCACCGGTGGTGGCGTCGTCCACGGCCCGCAGCCGCGTGACTACAGCCAGCGCACGCCCAAGAAGATGATCGCCGCCGCCCTGCGCGGTGCGCTGTCTGACCGGGCTCGCAACGGCCGGATCCACGCGATCACCGAACTGGTTGCCGGACAAGAGCCTTCGACCAAGAGCGCCAAGTCGTTCCTGGCCGAGATCAGCGACCGCAAGCAGGTGCTGGTGGTGCTGGGCCGCGACGATCTGACTTCGGTCAAGAGCGTCCGGAACCTGCCGAACGTGCATGTGCTGGCCTACGACCAGCTCAACACCTATGACGTGCTGAAGGCCGATGACGTGGTGTTCAGCGTCGAGGCCCTCAACGGCTTCATCAACGCCAAGAAGAAAGAGGAGGTGTCGGCCTGATGGCAACCATCGCTGACCCCCGCGACATCATCCTGGCCCCGGTGATCTCGGAGAAGTCGTACTCGTTGATCGAAGACAACGTGTACACCTTCATCGTCCACCCGGACTCGAACAAGACGCAGATCAAGATCGCCATCGAGCAGATCTTCAGCGTCAAGGTCTCCTCGGTGAACACCGCCAACCGGCAGGGCAAGCGCAAGCGCACCCGCACCGGTTTCGGACAGCGCAAGAGCACCAAGCGCGCCATCGTCACCCTGGCACCGGGTAGCAAGCCGATCGACCTGTTTGGAGCCCCCGCGTAGTCGGGGAGTAGAGGACTAGAGAAGACATGGCTATTCGCAAGTACAAGCCGACGACCCCCGGTCGCCGCGGCTCGAGCGTCGCCGATTTCTCGGAGATCACTCGCTCGACTCCCGAGAAGTCGCTGGTTCGCCCGCTGCACGGCACCGGTGGCCGTAACGCCCACGGCCGCATCACCACTCGTCACAAGGGTGGCGGCCACAAGCGTGCCTACCGGTTGATTGATTTCCGTCGCCACGACAAGGACGGCGTCAACGCCAAGGTCGCGCACATCGAGTACGACCCCAACCGCACCGCGCGTATCGCGCTGCTGCACTTCCTGGACGGCGAGAAGCGTTACATCATCGCGCCGGTCGGACTGTCGCAGGGTGACGTGGTGGAGTCGGGCGCCAACGCCGACATCAAGCCGGGTAACAACCTGCCGCTGCGCAACATCCCGACGGGTACCACCGTGCACGCCGTCGAGCTGCGTCCCGGTGGTGGAGCCAAGATGGCCCGCTCTGCCGGTGCCGGTATCCAGCTGCTGGGCAAGGAAGGCGCTTACGCCTCCCTGCGTATGCCCAGTGGTGAAATCCGCCGCGTCGACGTGCGCTGCCGCGCCACCGTCGGTGAGGTCGGCAACGCCGAGCAGGCCAACATCAACTGGGGTAAGGCCGGCCGTATGCGGTGGAAGGGCAAGCGCCCCACCGTCCGTGGTGTCGTGATGAACCCGGTCGACCACCCGCACGGTGGTGGTGAAGGTAAGACCTCCGGTGGTCGTCACCCGGTGAGCCCGTGGGGCAAGCCCGAAGGCCGCACCCGCAAGCCCAACAAGGCGAGCGACAAGCTCATCGTCCGTCGCCGGCGCACCGGCAAGAAGCGCTAGGAGTAAGCGATGCCACGCAGCCTCAAGAAGGGCCCGTTCATCGACGACCATCTGCTCAAGAAGGTCGACGTACAGAACGAGAAGAACACCAAGCAGGTCATCAAGACCTGGTCGCGTCGGTCGACCATCATCCCCGACTTCATCGGCCACACCTTCGCGGTGCACGACGGGCGCAAGCACGTCCCCGTCTTCGTCACCGAAGCGATGGTCGGTCACAAGCTGGGTGAGTTCGCCCCGACGCGGACCTTCAAGGGTCACATCAAGGACGACCGAAAGAGCAAGCGGCGCTAATGACTACAACGACTGAATACCCATCGGCCAAGGCCGTTGCACGGTTCGTGCGGGTCTCGCCGACCAAGGCACGCCGGGTCATCGACCTGGTGCGCGGCAAGTCGGTAACCGACGCCATCGACATCCTGCGGTGGGCGCCGCAGGCAGCCAGCGAGCCGGTTTCCAAGGTCATCGCCAGCGCTGCCGCCAACGCGCAGAACAACGACGGCCTGGATCCCTCCACCCTTGTGGTGTCGGAGATCTTCGCCGACGAGGGCCCGACCGCTAAGCGCATCCGTCCCCGCGCGCAGGGTCGTGCATTCCGGATCCGCAAGCGCACCAGCCACATCACCGTGGTGGTGGAGAGCCGTCCCAAGTCCGAGAAGGGTGGTAAGGGCGGAACCTCACAGGCCGCCGCTCGCGCCCGCCGGGCCGAGGGCTCGAAGGCTGCCGCCAACAAGACCACCGCTGAGGCGAAGGGAGGCTCGCGCTAGTGGGCCAGAAGATCAATCCGCACGGTTTCCGGCTCGGCATCACCACCGACTGGAAGTCCCGTTGGTACGCCGACAAGCAGTACGCGGACTACGTGAAGGAAGACGTGGCGATCCGCCGCCTCCTGGCCACTGGCCTGGAGCGCGCCGGCATTGCCAAGGTGGAGATCGAGCGCACCCGTGACCGGGTTCGCGTTGACATCCACACCGCGCGTCCCGGCATCGTCATCGGCCGTCGTGGCACTGAGGCCGACCGCATCCGCGCCGACCTGGAGAAGCTGACCAAGAAGCAGGTGCAGCTGAACATCCTCGAGGTGAAGAACCCCGAGGCCGAGGCGCAGCTGGTTGCCCAGGGTGTCGCCGAGCAGCTCTCGAATCGTGTGGCGTTCCGTCGCGCGATGCGCAAGGCCATCCAGTCGGCCATGCGTCAGCCGAACGTCAAGGGCATCCGGGTGCAGTGCTCCGGTCGTCTTGGCGGTGCTGAGATGAGCCGCTCGGAGTTCTACCGCGAAGGTCGCGTGCCACTGCACACGCTGCGCGCCGACATCGACTACGGCCTGTACGAGGCCAAGACGACCTTCGGCCGTATCGGTGTGAAGGTCTGGATCTACAAGGGCGACATCGTCGGTGGTAAGCGCGAGCTCGCCGCCTCGGTGGCCGCGCCTGCCGGTGACCGTCCGCGCCGTGAGCGTCCGGCCGGTGCCCGTCCGCGTCGTAGCGGCGCCTCGGGTACCACCGCGACGAGCACCGAGGCCGGCCGTGCCGCCGCAGAGACCCCTGCCTCGGACGGTGCTAGCGCGCCGTCCGCAGAAACCACGGAGAGCTGAACATGCTGATTCCCCGTAAGGTCAAGCACCGCAAGCAGCATCACCCGAAGAAGAAGGGCACCGCCTCGGGCGGTACCACCGTTGCCTTCGGTGACTACGGCATCCAGGCGCTGGGCCATGCATACATCACGAACCGGCAGATCGAGTCCGCTCGTATCGCCATCAACCGGCACATCAAGCGTGGCGGCAAGGTGTGGATCAACATCTTCCCGGACCGCCCGCTGACCAAGAAGCCCGCCGAAACCCGCATGGGTTCCGGTAAGGGTTCGCCGGAGTGGTGGGTTGCGAACGTCAAGCCCGGTCGTGTGCTGTTCGAGTTGAGCTACCCGAACGAGGAGACCGCGCGCGAGGCGCTGACGCGCGCGATCCACAAGCTGCCGATCAAGGCGCGCATCATCACACGAGAGGAGCAGTTCTGATGGCAGTGGGAATTTCCGCTGGCGAGCTGCGGGAAAGCACCGAAGACGAGCTGATCACCAAGCTGCGTGAGTCCAAGGAAGAGCTGTTCAACCTGCGCTTCCAGATGGCCACCGGTCAGCTCGCCAACAACCGTCGGCTGCGTGCGGTGCGCCAGGAGATCGCGCGTATCTACACGGTGATGCGTGAGCGCGAGCTCGGATTGGCCGCAGGACCCGATAGCGAGGACAGCAAGTGAGCGAGACCAAGAAGGCCGCCGGGCCTAAGCACACCCCGGCCACCGAACAGCCGCGTGGGCGTCGTAAGACCGCCATCGGTTATGTCGTGTCGGACAAGATGCAGAAGACCATCGTGGTCGAGCTCGAGTCCCGTAACCGGCACTCGCTGTACGGCAAGATCATCCGCACCACGTCGAAGGTCAAGGCCCACGACGAGAACGGTGACGCCGGTGTCGGCGACCGCGTCTCGCTGATGGAGACCCGTCCGACCTCGGCCACCAAGCGGTGGCGCCTGGTCGAGGTTCTCGAGAAGGCCAAGTAAGCAGATACGCATAAAGCGCGCCGCTCCCGAAAGGGGCGGCGCGCTTTTGTATTGGGGGGGAGTGGGAGCCCGGCATGGCGCCGAGTGCATACCGCACACAGCTGAATCGGGTGATCTGTCTGCGTGCGGTATGCGCTCGATGAGTGCTTAGCGCCGCAGGAAGTCCACGACCGTCTGCTCGAACGCCTGCTTGGCCTCGATCATCACCCAGTGGCCGCTGTTGGGGAAGATATGCAGCTCGGCGTTGGGGATGAGTCGCATCGGCACGATCGCCATGTCCGGGGGGCTGACCCTGTCGTCGCGGCCCCAGGTGAGCAGGGTCGGGCACTTGATCTTGTGCATCATCGCCCAGTACGGCGCGATGTCGGCGTTCGCGAGGAACTGCTGTTGCATCGCAAAGGCTTTGGAGCCGTACATCAGCTGCGCGGTTTTGTGCGCGTCCGGGTTGATCGCCGCTTCCCAACGCTCCTCGATGAGTTCCTCGGTGACCACGGCGGGATTCCACACCATCGAGTTGAGCCAGCGGACCAACTTGTCGCGATCGGGGTTGTCGGTGAACTCCTGCAGCAGGCGCAGTCCCTCGCTGGGGCTCGGGCTGAAGATGTTCGGTCCGACGCCACCGATGGTGACGAGTTTGGTGATGCGATCGGGGTGCTTGATCGCCAGGTTGATGCCGACGACTCCGCCCATCGAGTTCCCGACAATGGCGGCGGACTCGATGCCCAGGCCGTCCATGAACCGAATCACCGAGGCGCCGGCTGTCAGCACCGGGTGCCCCTGCACGGCGTCGCTGACCCCGAACCCGGGGAACTCCAAGACGTAGGTGTGGAAATGCTTCGCGAAAACCTCGAGGTTCCCGCGGTAATTGCGCCACCCGGTCACGCCGGGCCCGGAGCCGTGCAGCAGGATCAGCGGCTCACCCTCCCCGGCCTCGTGGTAGCGCAGCACACCCTCATCGGTGGCCAGTTCCTTCTTGGTGCCCTCGTATGTCACGTCCACGCCATAAGAGTAGAACGTGTTTCAGTTTCGGGTGACGGCGGTGCCCGCTGAGTGGGTAATCCGCGCACGAGCTTTCCGGACGTGGATTGGGCGTGAATAAGGGCCCGGTAAGAGTCATTTCGGATGGCGCCAACCTCTGTAAATGTGCGGGCCGACCTGTCTACGCTGGATGAATGAACCGATACGTCAAGCGTGGATCGGTCGGGGTTTCGATTTTCGCGGTATCCGCGGCAGCCGCCGCGGTGCTCACCGCACACACGGAGAGCTCTCCCATCGCCAGGGCGGCGGGCTGTCCGGATGTGGATGTGTCCTTTGCGCGCGGGACCAACGATTCGCCGGGCCTCGGTGATGTCGGCAAGGCCGTCACCGACGAAATCGTCGATCGGCTCCCGGGCAAGAGCGTCGACATCTATGCGGTCAACTACCCGGCCAGTTTTGATTGGGTCCGTGCCGGCGACGGCGCCAACGACATGAGCTTCCATGTCCAGGAGGTCGCGCGAAACTGTCCGAACACTCAGTTCGTGCTTGGGGGGTTCTCCCAGGGCGCGGCCGTCGTGGATGTGCTGTTCGGCAAGAATGGAACGGGGCTCACCTTCAACAACCCGCTCCCGGCCGACCTCGAAAAGCGCGTCCCGGCAATCGTATTGATCGGGAACCCGAAAAACTGGCAGGTTGCCGGAATGAATCTGGACCTGGAGATCCGGGACGATCTGCGTAGCAAAGTCATCGACATCTGCAACCCCGGTGACGGGATCTGCGATCCCGCCGGCGGCGGCCTCGGCCCGCACATGCAGTACAAGTCCGACGGATCGGCCGACCGGGCCGCCGACTTCGTCGTCGGCCGGCTCAACGCCGTGGCCGCCGGCAGTAGCGCTGTGACTCCCAGCAGCAGTTCGACGAGCGCCCCGGCGTCGACCTCCAAGAGTGCCAATCCGTTGAGCGCGACGACATCGCCTGCCACCACGGCGCCATCGCCCACTACATCGGGACCGCAACCCTCGTCGTCCACGCCGAAGCCGGTGGCGGTGTCGCCGACGCGCAAGGCTCCGGCGTGGATGATGCCGTCGACCGACGGTCCGGCAGCCGACGCTCCCGCCGCGGTGGCATCGACCAGCAGCATCACCGCGCCCGATCCTGCCCGGCACGGCCCACCGCCGGGTCCGTCATCCGGTGGTCAGTAAGCCTGCATGACCGTTTCGACTACCAACACGCCAACTCCATCGGGCCGGGCCGACACTCGCCGCGCCATCTGGAACACCATCAGAGGGTCCTCCGGGAACCTCGTCGAGTGGTACGACGTCTACGTCTACACCGTCTTCGCGATGTATTTCGAGAAGCAGTTCTTCGATGAGACCGACGAGAACTCGACGATCTACGTGTACGCGATCTTCGCGGTCACCTTCATCACCCGGCCTTTGGGATCGTGGTTCTTCGGCAGGTTCGCCGACCGGCACGGTCGCCGTGCCGCGTTGACCATCAGCGTCTCGCTGATGGCGGCGTGCTCCATGGTCATCGCGCTGGTGCCCTCGCGCACCAGCATCGGAATGGCCGCACCCATCGTGCTGATCCTGTGCAGACTCGTCCAGGGCTTCGCGACGGGAGGCGAGTACGGCACCTCGGCCACCTATATGTCCGAGGCGGCCACCCGTGAACGACGCGGATTCTTCTCGTCGTTCCAGTACGTGACTTTGGTGGGCGGTCATGTGCTTGCCCAGTTCACACTGCTGATCATTCTGACCGTCTTCGACAAGGATCAGGTTCACGAATTCGGTTGGCGTATAGCCTTTGCCGTCGGAGGTGTGGCCGCGATCGTCGTGTACTGGCTGCGGCGCACCATGGACGAATCGCTCAGCGAGGAGCAGCTGGCGGCCATCAAGGCCGGTGCCGACACCAGCTCCGGGTCGATGCGCGAGCTGCTCACCCGGTACTGGAAACCGCTGCTGCTGTGCTTCCTCATCACCATGGGCGGCACTCTCGCGTTCTACACCTACAGCGTCAACGCACCGGCAATCGTCAAGACCGCCTACAAGGACCAGGCCATGACCGCCACCTGGATCAACTTGGCGGGGCTGATCTTCCTGATGCTGCTGCAACCCATCGGCGGACTCATCAGCGACAAGGTGGGCCGCAAGCCGCTGCTGCTGTGGTTCGGCTTCGGGGGAGTCGTCTACACATACGTCCTCATCACGTATCTGCCGCAGACGCGGTCGCCGATCGCATCGTTTCTGTTGGTCGCCGGGGCCTACGTCATCTTGACCGGATACACCTCGATCAATGCGCTGGTCAAATCCGAACTCTTTCCGTCTCATGTGCGCGCTCTCGGAGTGGGGGTGGGCTACGCGCTGGCGAATTCGGTCTTCGGCGGGACCGCACCACTGATCTATCAGGCCCTCAAGGAGCACGGTCAGGTGCCGCTATTCATCGCCTACGTCACGGTGTGCATCGCGATGTCCCTGGTGGTGTACCTGGTCTTCCTGAAGAACAAGGGCGATACCTATCTGGACCGCGAGCAAGGCTCGGCCTTCAATCGGTAACGGCCCGTCGAGACCGAGGTTGTGGCGAGAATGTGCGAGACGAATCCGCCAGAACCAAGGTTTCGGCGAGGGGGGGCGGGTGCAGCGGCTCGGATTTGTATCCGACCTGCGGGTTCACCTACACTAGGGCGGTTGTCTTGTGGGTGCCGTGCGCCCCGGGGCAGGTAGGCATTCCCACCAGGTGAAAACCCGGGGATGACGCGTGCCCTGAAGACAACATGACCGCGTGTGTCGGGTCGGAATCCGGCACACATCCACTTCCAGGTCACGTAGGAGAGACCAGTGATTCAGCAGGAGTCACGGCTGAAGGTCGCCGACAACACCGGTGCCAAGGAAATCTTGTGCATCCGCGTGCTCGGTGGCTCGTCGCGACGCTACGCCGGGATCGGGGACATCATTGTGGCGACCGTCAAGGACGCCATCCCCGGAGGCACCGTCAAGCGTGGTGACGTCGTCAAGGCCGTCATAGTCCGTACCGTCAAAGAGCGTCGCCGCCCGGATGGCAGCTACATCAAGTTCGATGAGAACGCCGCCGTCATCATCAAGGCCGACAATGACCCGCGTGGTACCCGCATCTTCGGGCCCGTCGGTCGCGAGCTTCGCGACAAGAAGTTCATGAAGATCGTTTCGCTCGCCCCGGAGGTGCTGTAAATGAAGGTGCACAAGGGCGACACCGTTCTCGTCATCGCAGGCAAGGACAAGGGCGCCAAGGGCAAGGTCATCGCGGCCTACCCGGAGCGCAATCGTGTCCTCGTCGAGGGCGTGAACCGTATCAAGAAGCACACCGCACAGTCGGCAAATGAGCGTGGCGCGCAGTCCGGTGGGATTGTCACCCAGGAGGCCGCCATCCACGTGTCGAACGTGATGGTGATCGACTCCGACGGCAAGCCCACTCGTATCGGCTACCGCATCGACGAAGAGACCGGCAAGAAGGTCCGCATCTCCCGCCGCAACGGGAAGGACATCTGATGACCACCACCGAAAACGCTCAGCCCCGTCTGAAGACTCGCTACCGCGAAGAGATCAAGACCGCGCTGAACGACGAGTTCAAGTACGCCAACGTGATGCAGATCCCCGGCGTCGTGAAGGTTGTCGTCAACATGGGTGTCGGCGACGCCGCGCGTGACGCCAAGCTCATCAACGGCGCTGTCACCGACCTGGCCGCGATCACCGGCCAGAAGCCGGAGATCCGTAAGGCTCGCAAGTCCATCGCACAGTTCAAGCTGCGTGAAGGCATGCCGATCGGTGCCCGCGTCACGCTGCGCGGTGACCGTATGTGGGAGTTCCTGGACCGCCTCGTGTCCATCGCACTGCCGCGTATCCGCGACTTCCGCGGCCTGTCGCCCAAGCAGTTCGACGGCAAGGGCAACTACACCTTCGGTCTCACCGAGCAGTCGATGTTCCACGAGATCGACGTGGACTCCATCGACCGCCCGCGGGGAATGGACATCACCGTCGTCACCTCGGCGACCAACGACGACGAGGGACGGGCCCTGCTGCGCCAGCTCGGCTTCCCCTTCAAGGAGAACTGATATGGCAAAGAAGGCTCTGGTCAACAAGGCCGCCAAGAAGCCCAAGTTCGCCGTGCGCGCGTACACCCGGTGCAACCGGTGTGGCCGTCCGCATGCCGTGTTCCGCAAGTTCGGCCTGTGCCGAATCTGCCTGCGGGAGATGGCACACGCCGGCGAGCTGCCAGGCATCCACAAGAGCAGCTGGTAAGCCACTGATCAATAGGCCGGGACTCATCGAGTCCCGGCCTATTGTCGTCTCTCCAGCGGTCCGGACCTTCAGGCCATTACGCTTGCGCCCGTGCCCGATAAGCGAGACATGACGCGGTTGCTATTGGCTGTGCTGGTGGTGCTGGCAGCCGTTGCGGCATGCAGTCCCACCACGGCTGCGGACCCGGCGATCGTCAACACCCGTGCGGGCGCGGTGCGCGGACACATCGACGACGAGGTGCGTGTCTTCACCGCTATTCCGTACGCGGCGCCGCCGGTTGGCGCGCGACGATTCACCGAGCCAGAACCCGTGGTGCCGTGGTCGGACACCCGTGATGCGACGGGCCCGGGCGTCGAATGCCCGCAGCCGGGGGCCGAGAGCGATCTGACCCAGAACGAGGACTGCCTGGTCCTCAACGTCACGATGCCGCGGCACACCCAGGGGAAGGTGCCGGTGCTGGTCTGGATTCACGGCGGCGCCTTCATCGCCGGCAACGGTGTCGGCTACAACGCGCGAAAACTGGCCGCCGAGGGCGGAATCGCCGTCGTCACCATCAATTACCGGTTGGGGACGCTGGGGTTCCTGGCCGCGCCGGGCCTGTCCGATGTGATCGGCAACTACGGGTTGCTGGATCAGGAGGCGGCGCTGCGCTGGGTGCATGACAACATCGCCGCGTTCGGTGGTGATCCCGGCCGGGTAACCATCGGTGGTCAATCGGCGGGCGGCGTATCGGTATGCGATCTGATGGTGGCGCCGAAGGCCTCCGGGCTGTTCCGGTCGGCCATCATGGAGAGCGCTCCGTGCCAGGCGCAGGCCCCCGTATCGTCTGCCGTCCGTGACAGCACGGCCTATGCGGCCGAGGTGGGTTGCCCGGCCGGTCCCGGCGCCGCCGGATGCTTGCGCGCACTATCGGTTGACGCCCTGCGGGATTCGCCGCAGTTCACCGGCATCGGACTGCCGGTGAGCCCGGTGACCGGGACACCGGAGCTTCCGGCGCCGCCACTGGACGCCTTCACCAGCGGTCTGGCTTCTCCCGTCCCCGTCCTCATCGGCAGTAACGCCAACGAGGCCACAGTGTTTGAGGCCCAGCAGTACCAGCACAAGCCGGTGCCCGGGACCGAGGAGTATCAACGTGCATTGGAAAACAAGTACGCGGACCGGGCCACCGAACTAGGACGTCGATACCCCTTGTCCGCGTACGGCGGAAACGTGCTCGCCGCACTCGCGGCGATCGATACCGACAACAGCTACGCGTGCCCGACGCTCGATATGGCCGAGGCCCTGGTAAAAAAGGCGCCGGTGTATGCCTACGAATTCGCTGACCCCGCCGCGCCGGTAGAGCAGCAGTACCAGGGCGCGCCGTTGCCGTTGGGTGCCTCGCACGGTTCGGAATTGGGTTACCTGTTCGACCTGTCCAGACCGTTGAACCAGGAATCTGCGGCCCTGTCCGCGCAGATGATCGCGTACTGGACACAGTTCGTGAAGACCGGGAATCCGAACGGCGGCGGTCTACCGGAATGGCCCAAATATGTGCCCGGAGGAGCATTCCTGCGTCTCGCGCCACCGGCGCCGAAACCGATGGCGGGCTTTGTCGACAGCCATCAGTGCGGTTACTGGCGGTAGCCGCCGCTGCCCGCCGATCTGGGAACGCTTGTCATCTAGACTCAGCCGGTGGTTGACCGCCGTCGAGATATTCAAGGTTTGCGGGCGGTAGCCGTTCTGCTGGTGGTCGCCTATCACAGCGGCTTGCCCGTTCCGGGCGGATTCATCGGCGTCGATGTCTTCTTCGTCATCTCCGGATTCGTGATCACCCGACTGCTGTTGCGCGAGACCGACCGGGCGGGCCGCATCGACTTGCGTCGCTTCTATGCGCGCCGGGTACGCCGTCTGCTGCCCGCGCTTGCCCTGTTGATTGTCGTAGTACTGCCGGTAACCGCAGTCATCCAAAGCCCGCTGGGCTCAATGCAGGTCGCGGCGCGAACGGCCGCCGCCGCGGCCCTGTTCATCTCGAACGCGGTGCTTTTCCTGGAGCCCTCCGGATACTTCGCGGCGCCGGCGGCGATGAATCCTTTCCTGCACACCTGGTCGTTGGCGGTGGAGGAGCAGTTCTATCTCATCTTCCCGGCGGTGATGGCGTTCGCCGCCTATGTGGCGACCTGTCGGCGGGCACGTCGCTTGATGGTGACCTTCTCGCTGCTTCTGGCGCTGTCGGTGGCATCGCTGCTGCTCGCGATCTACCTGACGGCCGGCGATGGTCTCCCGTTCCATGCGCACAATGCGGCCTTCTCGTTCTACAGCTCGCCCACGCGCGCGTGGGAGTTCGGTGTCGGTGCGCTGATCGCAGTGGAGGAGAGCCGGATACGCCGATGGGGTGCTCGAGCCGCCTTACCGACAGCGGTGCTCGGCGCGGTCGGTGTCACCTGGGGGGCCGTTGCGATATCGGCGGCAGACCCGTTTCCGGGAATCAATGCGCTGGTCCCGGTGCTGGGCTCAGGCCTGCTGATCATCGCGGGGACCGTGCCGTCGCGCCAGCCCATCGGCCGGCTGCTGTCATCGGCGCCGATGCAGTGGATCGGCGATCTGTCCTACAGCTGGTACCTGTGGCACTGGCCGCTCATCGTTTTCGCCAACAACCTGCTCGGCGCCGAGCATCGGTGGCTGGTGCCCTGCGTGGGCGTGCTGTCGTTGCTTCCGGCCTGGTTGTCGAAAAGGTATGTCGAAGACCCGATCCGAACGGGGCGGAAGTTCGCGGATCTTCGCGCGCCGCGGCTCGCGGTGGCGTCGGTCGGCGTGGCGGTCTTCGTTTCGGCCGTGACATTCGGCGCCGCGCAGATAGCCACACCGGCGATTCGCGACGCGCGTGCGCAGCGGGCCGCCCATCTGGATGTCGGCAGAGGGTGCGTCGGCAACATGCCGGATGCCGAAAAGACCCGTCTGGACTGTCTGTGGCCCCAAGGCGCGGATGTCGATTCGCGGTCGGTCGTCCTCGTCGGCGATTCCAATGCCGGACAGTTCGCCGAGGCACTCGTCCCGGCGGCGACGCAGCAAAACCGGTCGATGCTTCTCGCGACAAACGCCGCCTGCCCTTTCGTGGAGCTCGTGCTGGATCCTTCGCCGCCCGGCTGCACCGACTTCGTACAGCGTTGGACGAGTGCGTTGGCAGACGTCCAGCCGGGCCTGGTGGTGATCGCTTCCGCCTCCAGTGACTACTTCCTGGCCGATCAACATGTGCGGTTCCGGCTTCCGGATACACAGGAGTGGATTGAGGACGACGCCGGTAAGGGCCGGTTGTGGCAGGTGGGCATGGCCGCGGTGTTGCAGAAGCTGTCGGCGGCGCGTGTCCCCGTCGTGGTGGTGAATACCCTGCCGCATTTCGTGAACTGGGATCTGTACAAGTGCCCGGGGTACGAGGTCTGGTTGTCGCCCTCCCGCTGCGGTCGCTCCGAGGCGCTGGCAGAAGTTCAGCGCCAGCAGAACACGGCTGCCGTCGCCGAGCAGCGAGCCGCCGTTGGGCTCTTGGGGGTGTCCACCATCGACCTGGGGCCGGCGGTCTGTCCGGATGGCGTATGTCGCACCAACATCGATTCTCGGTGGGTGGCGCGCGACGGCGGACATATCACCGTGGGCGAAGCTCAACGGCTGCAGCCGGAATTCGCGCGTCTCATCGCTGAACGCGCCCGCCCGTGAGTGACGCGCGCGCCGTCACCGGTGGTGTCCCGGAGCGCCTTCGGCGGTGCGTCCGATTCCGGCTCAGCAACCTTCGCTGCTGTGCCAGCGAGTTCCGATGAACCGGCGCTCCCGCCCCTGCTGATTCCGGTCCGGGTAGCCGGACACTTTGCTATCGATTCAGCGCCTGGTGTGTGTCAGCGGGTCGGGAACCTTGCGGGGCTGTGGCCTGTGCTGGAGTTCTCTGCGCAGTGTTGCGCATCTCCCAACGAATGGCTGAGTTAGCGGCGGCGGTCCAGCTGGTATACCTTTGTGAGGCCACATTGCTGATAGTCCGGCAGTGGCTCGACAAACTCGCTGATCTGGAGGGTTGGTTAGCGAGAGGGGTCGAAGAAATCATGTCTGAGCAAATATGACGAATGGACACACCGATGCAGGTCTCGCAGGGTCGACGAGAAATCAGCAAGGTGCGGTTGCGCACCACCGGCGTCGCGGCGCTCGCAGCGCTGGCGCTTGTGGCGCTTCCCGGTGTGGCCGGCGCGGATCCCGGGGTACTGCAGTCCACTGATCAGCTGGGGCTGCGCTTCGAGACGAGCAGCACACCTCAGCCCGAAGGGGCAACCACCACCGTCACAGTGCGTGCTGCGGATGGGAAGGTCGTGCAGACGATCTCCGAGCCCTTCAAGGGCTTCCTCGGCAACGCCGATGTCGAGCTGCTCGACATCGACCAGGACGGGCGTGACGATCTGCTGGTTCAGGTGGATGCGCGCGTCAAGGACGGAAAATGGGCGATCTGGCACGCGGTGGGCACCAACCCCAAGTTGTCGCGTGTCGGCGTGGTCGACGGGCATCCTGAGGCTGCCGGACCGGGCCTGATCAGGGCGCAGACCGAACAGGGCACGCTCTTCTATGTCATCAAGGGCAATGCCCTGGCGGTCGCGCCGGCACCTGCGGCCTAGCCTCGCGGTCTTATGCCGCCTGGTTAGCCAAATGCGCTGTGGTGCACTCTATTAGGTATGCCTGAGGCTCTGCACCCCGTCTTCCAGCCGCGTTTCCAGACCGTCCTCGCACGTAACGCGGGGGAGGCGGAATTTCAGCAGGCTGTCTACGAGGTGATGGCCAGTCTTACCCCGTTGGTCGGCAAGACACCGGACTATGACCGCTGGTCGATTCTGGAACGCATCTGCGAGCCGGAGCGGCAGATCATCTTTCGGGTCCCATGGATCAGGGATGACGGCGCCGTCGAGATCAACCGCGGCTACCGGGTGGAGTTCAACTCCGCGCTGGGCCCGTACAAGGGCGGTCTGCGTTTCCATCCGAGCGTGAACCTGTCGATCGTCAAGTTCCTCGGCTTCGAGCAGATGTTCAAGAATGCGCTCACCGGGCTCCCCATCGGCGGCGGCAAGGGCGGATCGGATTTCGATCCCAAGGGCCGTTCCGACGCCGAGATCATGCGCTTTTGTCAGTCCTTCATGACCGAGCTGTACCAGCACATCGGCGAATACACGGACGTGCCGGCCGGTGATATCGGCGTGGGCCAGCGCGAGATCGGGTATCTGTTCGGGCAGTACAAGCGCATCACCAATCGCTACGAATCTGGCGTGCTGACCGGTAAGGGGCTGCCCTGGGGCGGATCTCAGGTGCGTACCGAGGCCACCGGTTACGGCGTGGTGCTTTTCGCCCAGGAGATGCTCGCGATGCGTGCTCAGTCTTTGGCCGGCAAGACGGTCGTGGTGTCCGGCGCGGGGAACGTCGCAATCTACGCCGTCGAGAAGGCCCAGCAGTTGGGCGCAAAGGTCATCGCCTGCTCCGATAGCGACGGTTACCTCGTCGACGAACGTGGCCTGAATCTCGAACTCCTCAAAGAGATCAAGGAGATTCGGCGGGGCCGGCTCTCCGAGTACGTCGAGGAGCACGGCGGCGGAGCGCGCCAGGTCATCGACGGCACTATCTGGGAGGTGCCCTGCCAGGTCGCGCTGCCATGCGCCACGCAGAACGAACTCGACGGCACGGACGCCCGCAGGCTCATCGAGAACGGGGTGCAGCTGGTCGCCGAGGGCGCCAACATGCCGTGCACTCCCGAGGCGGTGAAGCACTTCCAGGACGCGGCGGTGCTGTACGCCCCCGGCAAGGCGTCGAACGCCGGCGGAGTGGCCACCAGTGCGTTGGAAATGCAACAGAACGCCAGCCGTGACTCGTGGTCGTTCGAGCAGACCGAAAGCCGCCTGCAGTCGATCATGCGGTCCATCCACAGCACCTGCGTTGAAACGGCGGACCACTACGGCGACCCGGGGAACTATGTGACGGGCGCCAACCTCGCCGGATACACACGCGTCGCCGATGCGATGGTTGCCCTGGGCGTCATCTGAGGACCGTGTTCGGCGGTTCGGCTCCGGTCGTGCATGTGCTGTGTTATCAGTGACATATGCGCAGGTACGGCGGGCTGGTGCTCGCGGTCGTCACGGCATTCGCGGGGGCCGGTGTGGCGCGCGCCGACCGGCCCGAGCCGGTGCCGCTGTATGGCACATACGACACGTATCTGGACCATTCGCGGCAGACGTTCGAGGGCAGGCCCGACGCCTCGGAGCCCTCGACCCAGGCGGCGAGCTTCACCACCACCTGCGGTGCGCAGGGCTGCGTGGCGCATTGGTTGCGGCTGGCCGAGCTTGCCGACAATCCCCATGCCCCCGCACTGTTCGACTACCGGTGGAACGGCGATCGATGGGAATCGGCCTCGGACTATCCGTTTCACTGTGGTGACGGCGGCGCGGTGATCGCGGCCCGGTCCGACTTCCTGGTGCCGAATGGCGATGGCAGCTTTTCGGGGGAGCGCACGTTCACCGTGGGAGCACCGGGATGTCCCGACGACGGACCGGGCACCTACTGGCTGCCGTTCACGCTGACGCCGACCGGCTGACCTGCTGCCGTCACCGATTTGGTCGGTAGGTCCAGGTCACCTACACTTGACCGGTTGCCTGGGCTGTGTCTCGCCCATGGCCGGTCGGTACGTGCTTTCAGACTCCATGGATCGCACTACCGATGCACGACCCCTGACCGAACCCGGTCAGATACGGAAGATCACTTCGCAGTAGGCCCACCGCGGGATGTGCCAGGCCCTTTACGGGAACCGGTACGAGCGTGCTGTATGGGAACCGCGGCGAGAAAGGTTGATGGACTCTGTCATGACTATGACTGATCCGATCGCAGACTTTCTGACACGTCTGCGCAATGCCAACTCGGCATACCACGATGAGGTGACCCTGCCGCACTCGAAGATCAAGGCCAATATCGCCGAGATCCTCAAGCGCGAGGGCTACATCACCGATTACCGCACCGAGGACGCCCGCGTGGGCAAGAGCCTGGTTGTCTCGCTCAAGTACGGCCCCAGCCGTGAGCGCAGCATCGCCGGTCTGCGTCGCGTGTCGAAGCCCGGTCTGCGTGTATACGCAAAATCCACAAATCTGCCCAAGGTTCTCGGTGGCCTCGGCGTGGCTATCATCTCCACGTCCACTGGCCTGCTTACCGACCGCCAGGCGGCCCGACAGGGCGTGGGCGGCGAAGTCCTCGCGTACGTCTGGTAGGGGAGGACTAGAAACATGTCGCGTATTGGAAAGCAGCCAGTGCTGGTTCCCGCCGGAGTGGACGTCAACATCGACGGCCAGAACATCTCCGTCAAGGGTTCCAAGGGCACTCTGGAACTGACAGTGAGCGAGCCGATTGCGGTCTCGCGCAACGACGATGGCGCCATCGTGGTGACCCGTCCCGATGACGAGCGTCGTAACCGCTCGCTCCACGGGTTGTCCCGCACCCTGATCGCCAACCTGGTGACCGGTGTGACGCAGGGTTACACCACCAAGATGGAGATCTTCGGCGTGGGTTACCGCGTCGTCGCCAAGGGATCGAACCTGGAGTTCGCGCTCGGTTACAGCCATCCGGTGCTGATCGAGGCGCCTGAGGGCATCACGTTCGCGGTCGAGACCCCCACCAAGTTCTCGGTCAGCGGAATCGACAAGCAGAAGGTTGGCCAGATCTCGGCCAACATCCGCCGCCTGCGTCGCCCCGACCCGTACAAGGGCAAGGGCATTCGCTACGAGGGTGAGCAGATCCGCCGCAAGGTCGGAAAGACAGGTAAGTGACCATGGCTCAAACGAAGACAGAAGCGAAGCAGCACGAGCCCGTGGGCAAGAGTGTCTCGGAGGTGCGCCGCACCTCGCGTCTGCGCCGCCACGCACGTCTGCGCAAGAAGGTGTCCGGCACGGACGCGCGGCCACGTCTGGTCGTCAACCGTTCGGCCCGCCACATCCATGTGCAGCTGGTCAACGATCTCACCGGCACCACTCTGGCGGCGGCCTCGTCCATCGAGCCCGACGTGCAGGCAGTGGACGGCGACAAGAAGGCACGCAGTGCTCGGGTCGGTCAGCTGATCGCCGAGCGTGCGAAGGCTGCAGGCGTGGACACCGTGGTGTTCGACCGCGGTGGCTACACCTACGGTGGCCGGATTGCCGCACTCGCAGACGCCGCCCGCGAGAACGGGCTGGTGTTCTGATGTTCGTGACTTTCAACGGAAGGAATGCATGATGGCGCAGCGCAATTCGGGCGCTCCCGACAATGCGGGCGGCGCCAACGAGGGTCGCGACGGCGGCCGTGGACGCCGTGACAACCGCGACGACCGTCGTGGTGGGCGTGACAACGCCGAGAAGAGCAACTACCTGGAGCGCGTTGTCACCATCAACCGCGTCTCCAAGGTCGTCAAGGGTGGTCGCCGGTTCAGCTTCACCGCACTGGTGATCGTCGGAGACGGCAACGGCCTGGTGGGCGTTGGCTACGGCAAGGCCAAGGAAGTTCCGGCCGCCATCGCCAAGGGTGTGGACGAGGCTCGCAAGAACTTCTTCCGCGTTCCGCTCATCGGTGGCACCATCGTCCACCCGGTTCAGGGCGAGGATTCCGCCGGAGTCGTCATGCTGCGTCCGGCCTCGGCCGGTACCGGTGTGATCGCCGGTGGTGCTGCCCGCGCAGTGCTGGAATGCGCCGGTGTGCACGACATCCTGGCCAAGTCGCTGGGTAGCGACAACGCCATCAACGTGGTCCATGCAACCGTCGCGGCGCTTAAGCAGCTGCAGCGCCCCGAAGAGGTTGCGGCCCGGCGCGGTCTGCCCATCGAGGACGTGGCACCGGCCGGCATGCTCCGGGCCCGCGCCGAGTTCGCAGCTGCGGCAGCACAGGGAGGCAGCCATGGCTGATCTGAAGATCACCCAGGTGCGCAGCACCATCGGATCCCGGTGGAAGCAGCGCGAATCGTTGAAGACACTGGGCCTGCGCAAGATTCGCCAGACCGTTGTCCGTGAGGACAACGCGCAGACCCGCGGCCTGCTCCAGGTGGTTCGCCACCTGGTCACCGTCGAGGACGTGAAGTAATGACCATCAAACTGCATCATCTACGCCCGGCCCCGGGCTCCAAGACCGAGCGCACCCGCGTCGGTCGTGGTGAGGGTTCCAAGGGTAAGACCGCGGGTCGCGGTACCAAGGGCACCAAGGCACGTAAGAACGTGCCGGTGACCTTCGAAGGTGGGCAGATGCCCATCCACATGCGGCTCCCGAAGCTCAAGGGCTTCAAGAACCGCTTCCGCACCGAATACCAGGTGGTGAACGTTGCCGACATCGAGCGGCTGTTCCCCGAGGGTGGCGACGTCACCATCGAGGCCCTGGTTGCCAAGGGTGCGGTGCGCAAGAACGAGCTGGTGAAGGTGCTCGGCAACGGAGACCTCAAGGTCAAGGTGTCGGTGACTGCCAACAAGTTCAGCGACTCGGCCCGCGAGAAGATCACCGCCGCAGGCGGATCGGTCAACGAGGCCTAGTAACCGCTTTCCAGAAAGGGCGTCCACCTTCGGGTGGGCGCCCTTTCTGCTTCGCCGAGTGCATACCAGGTGCAGAGCTATCGCGGGAACTGCCTGCGTGCGGTATGCACTCGGCGTCACGGAGGGCTTATGTCTGCGGACGTGTGCCCAGCACATCCCGAAACAGTGCCTGACGTAGCGCGAGTTCGCGGGGATCGCTGAACAGGTGAAAGCCCAATCGATTCATCACGTAGGCGAATCCGACACCGGTGTCAGGGTCGGCAAAGCCGAACGAGCCTCCGAGCCCGGGGGTTCCGAACGCCTTGCCGGACGACCCGAAGATGCAGTCCCGGAACGGTTTGCAGTACCCCAGCGAGAACACCGAGTCGACATGTAGCACCTTGTCGCGGATGCCTCTGCTGGGGGGAACGGCGGGTTCTGTCACTGTTTCGAGGGTCGCCGGTGTCAGACCGAGTTCGGCCCCACCGGTTGCCGCGCAACCGTATGCGCGAGCCACCGAGCGGGCCGAGCCGATCCCATTGGCGGCGGGCATCTCGACGGTGCGCACCTTCTCTTGGTTGAAGTCGGTCATCGCGTCGATATCGTTGGGCAGGTTGGCGCTTCGGCCGGTCAGGCCGCGAGGGTTCAGAAGTCCCAGTACAAATCGGGGCGGCATGGTGTTGAGGTGTAGCAGCGCTTCCCGCCGCTTCCAGCCATGCAGTTCGGCCACCCGGCCGCGGTCCACCGAGGCGGGTAATCCGATGTGTAGGTCCAGGCTCAGAGGAGCGGCGATCTCGTCGGCGAAGAACCGTCCGATGGTGCGGCCGGCAGGGTCGGTGCGACGGATGAGCTCGGATTCGTACCAGCCCAGGGTGAGTGCGTGATAGCCATGTCGGGTTCCCGGTGTCCACGCTGGTTTTTGGGCGGCAAGCACCGCGGACACCTTGATCGGGTCGGTCAGGTCTGCCAGTTTCAGCGGCGCGTCGAGTGCGGGCAACCCGGCTTGGTGGGACAGCAGTTGACGTACTGTGACATTGGCCTTGCCGGCCTGCGCGAACTCCGGCCAGTAGTCCGCGACCTTTGCGTCGTAGTCGACCAGCCCGCGCGATGCCGCGACGGAAACAGTAAGAGATGCAACACCTTTGGTAGTAGAAAACATATTGACTATGGTGTCTTCACGCCACGGGTCCTTGGTGAGGCCGTTACGGTAGCCACCCCACATGTCGACGACCTTCACACCGTCGCGGTATACCGAGAATGCGGCACCGATCTCGTCTCCGCGCGCGAAGTTGGCGCGGAATGCATCGGCGATCTTGCCGTACCCCTCATCGACACCGCCGCCGATCAGAGCAGGTGACACCGTCATCTTGAGCGTCATCTGACAGTCATACCATCGGGCATGCGGGCCGGACGGTGATTCAGCCGTCTAGGTCAGTTGGGTGATGACTTCGGCGGCAAGACGTTCCATCTGCTCGCGATCGTCCGCCACGCCGTCGCCGACGGGATTGAGCAGGATCATCTCCGCACCTGCCTCGGCTACCTCACGCAGGCCGGCGGCGACCTCGTCGGGAGTGCCCCACACCGGCACCGCGTCGATGCCCTTCATCTCGCCATAGATCCGGCGCAACCCTTTCTCGACGCGGGTGCGGGCGAGGTCCCGGTCGTCGTCGACCATCAGGTAGACGCGCTTGCCGATCGGGAATTGAGCAGCGTCCCTTCCCTGAGCACCTAACAAGCCGCGAAGCTGGGTGACCGACTGCGCGAAGGCGGCCGTGGTGGAAGACCCCGCGCCGAGGAACGCGTCGCCGTGGCGCACCGCCCGGGCCAGTGCAGCGGGAGCATGCCCGCCGAACCAGATAGGTGGATGCGGCCGTTGAACGGGCTTGGGCTCGATCGCCAGATCCTCGACATCCCGGAAGCGCCCGTGAAAGGTGATGCGTTCCCGGTCCGACCACGCCAGTTTCATCAGATCGAGCCCCTCGGTGAAGCTCGCGATGAAGGTCGTCTTGTCCACACCGAATGCGGCGAAGTTGCGGAAGCCGCCACCGGGGGCGACTCCGACGTCCAGGCGTCCGTGACTGAGACGGTCCACCGCGGTGACGGCGGAGGCCAGCTGTAGCGGATCATGTTGCGAGGCAACGAGCACCGCGACACCAAGGCGCAAGCGTGTGGTACATGCCGCCGCATATGCCAGTAATTCCAGGGGCGCGATGATCGGTGAAGAACCGATGGTCTGTTCCAGAGTCCAGCCGCCCTCGAAGCCAAGCTCCTCGGCGCGCTTCAGATAGGAGCGGACGCCCTCGGCATCGAAGCTGCCGGTATCGAACTGGGGAATGGAGATCGAGAACCGCATCCCACCACGGTACGTCCGGTTAACGCTTCCGGTAGATGTCGGCGACCCAGGCCTGCTTGCAGAATCGGTCCTGTGCGGAGGGTGGGTCGACGCCCGCTTCCGTCAAGGCCTGGTTGGTCTTCTCGGCTTGCCCTGGGGGAACGTCGTCGTAGTTGAAGGAACACAGCGTGTTTCCGTCGGTGTACCAGGTACGGGCGGGCTCGGGTGGATCCGGCCAGTCCGCTGCCTGCACGAAGAGCGAGCCGAGTCCGACGACCTTGTCGTTGACGAACCGGTAGAGGGAAACCCTGCCCGAACCGGCGCCGGTACTGGCGTAGAACGCGGTGAAGTGTTCATCGGTGGTCCGGAAATCCGGATAGCCGATCACCTGTCCCGCGTGAGCGAACTTCCCATCTTTGTTGACCCGCCACACATTCAGGACATCGCCGTCGGAGCCCACGGTGTCCACCACGATCAGCTCATCGCGGCCGTCGCGATCCAGATCGGCCAGAAGCGGCGGAGTTCGTTCCGGTTTGTTGACGGGAACGGTAAAGGTCTGCCGCTCAGTTCCGTTGGGCTCGTACACCTTGACGGTGATGGGCGGCGTGCCCAGCACCTCGAATGTCAGCTTCGCCGAATCTTTGGACCTCAGCACGCAATCCAGTGCAGGGTCTGGATCGGGTTCGATGGCCTGCGGCTTGATCGACGAGCACAGCGGTAGAGAGTCCAGCCGACTCGGCACCGAGCTCGTCGGTGTTCCGGAGTGATGGATGCCACCATGTGTGCACGCCGCGAGGGCCAACCCTGCGGCGAGAAGTACGGTGGCGTGCCGCTGTGTCATGCGCACCTCATCGTGTGCCCTGCCGGTACAGCGTGGGCACCCACGGCTGCAGGCAGAAATGTTCCGCGGCCGTGGCTGGGTCGACGCCGGCTGCGCGTAACGCATCCATCCGTGCCCCCAGCGCTCCCGGCGGGTCATCGGAGACGTTCATCGCGCATTTGACGTTGGCGTTGAGGCGCCACTTCGGATCGTCGAGTGGCTTGTTGTCGACGCGCCTCTCGGTGTCCAGCAGTGCCAGCACCGCCAGCTTGTTGTCGACGAACCGGAACAGCGCTGCCACCCCGGCGTCGGCGCCGTTGCGCGAGAAGATTCCGATGAATCGATCGGATGTCAGCCAGAACCTCGGGACGCCGAAAATCGTTCCGGTCATGTCGAATTGATCGGAGTTGGGCCGCGACCGCCATACATCCATGAGGTCGCCCGCGGGGTCGCCGGTCGCCCTGACCACCAGCAGTTCCTCGCGCTTGTCCTGATCCAGGTCCTGCAGGAAGGGCACGCGTTGCTGGAAGATCGAATTGGGGACACGAATGGATTGCAGCTGTGCGCCGCTGCCGTTGAACACACGGATGGTTCCTGCTGGAGTGCCGAGCACCTCGAAGATCACCCCGCTGCCATCCGAGGTGCGAATTGTGCAGTCCAGCGCCGGATCGGGTTGCGGATTTCCGGGTTGGGCCGCGACGGTGTCGCAGGTCGGCAGCCCGGCCAATCGTCCGGCGTTCTGGTCGGCGGGCGGCGGCGCATGCTTGGCGTTGGCGTTGGCGATGGTGGTGGCCATCAGCTGGTCCAGCAGGCCCGCGTCCATCGGATCGGTGCCTTCCACCTCGAACACGACCGAGCGCACCCTGGCGAGCAGGATGCGTTGTCCGCGCACCCCCGACGACTGTTTGTCGGCGGAGGTGTCATCGAGGTCGGTGCCGGCGCTGGTGTAGACGTAGGTCTGCACTCCGTCGACGATCGGTCCGGGCGCGAAGGTATCGGTGACGTGCCGATTACGCACCTCCGGCTTGGCGAATGTCGGGAACGCCTTGTCGTACTGACCGCATTTCTTGATCCAGTCGGTGGTCAACGCGAATACATCGGTGTCTTCGCGTTCACGATTCACCGTGACGACGATGCGGCCACCGGCAGGATCCGCTTCGTGCAGCGTCGAGGCCGCGTAATAGAGGTTCCAGTCCGAACCGTCCGGCGCCCTCGAAAAGGATTTACCGAACGGTGTGTACAGGCATTCGGGCGGCCGCGTCTCACCATCCGTCTGGCCATGCATGCCCAGCCCGGAGCCGTCATCGGAGGCGATGTCAGGTGTGCGCGTGTCCCCTTGTCCGGGAAAGTCCGCAGCCACAGGCAGTAGACCGGCAAGCTCGGCATTGTTCCGCCCGCCCAGATCGGTGTGGTTGGGGTGAAACTTGCCGCGATACTCGGGAAACAAACCCGGATAGCTGCGGGCGGGGGCGGCCGTCGTCGATGACGTCGATTGTGATGGGGTGAGTTCGCGTGACCCGGACGTATCGATACACCCCGATACCGTGGTGACCGCGAGTACCGCAGCGACCCGGGCCAACAATTTCTTGGCCGTTGTCTTCTGTGCACGTGTCATCGTTGCCCCTCCGCCAGCGAATGGTTCAGACCCTACGCGCCGAGCAGAACGGCAGCACGGATTTGTAGCTGGGAGCGTGGCCGCATTCGTCGGTACGCTCAAGGCATGTTCGCCTTCACCACGCCCACGGACGTCAACGACCTGCTGGCCAAGGTCGACACCGCGCGTCACCGGGGAGTACCCCGGGACTGCATCCTGGAGCTCGACCTGCTCGAGGTGCCGCCGGAAACCGCCAACTTCGATCCACTGGGCCTGGTCTTCTCCGGGGCGAGCAGGCCACTGTCGCTGCGGCACACCATCGCCGCCATCCACCGTGCGATCGACGATCCGCGGGTGGCCGGTCTCATCGCCCGGGTGCAGATCCCGCCCGCCGCAGCCGGAGCCGTCCAAGAGCTCCGGGCCGCCATCGAGGCGTTCAGCGCGGTCAAGCCGAGCGTGGCGTGGTCCGAAACCTATCCGGGCACCCTGGCCTACTACTTGGCGTCGGCCTTCGGCGAGGTGTGGATGCAACCCTCCGGCACCGTTGGACTCATCGGATTCGCGGCCAGCGGAACCTTCCTGCGCGGTGCTCTCGACAAGGCCGGGGTTGAGGCGGAGTTTCTCACTCGCGGTCAGTACAAATCGGCGGCCAACCTGTTCACCGAGGACGGCTACACCGAGGCGCAGAGGGAAGCCGATGGGCGGCTGCTGGAGAGTCTGTCCGAACAGGTTCGCGACGGTGTCGCCGTATCACGCAAGCTCGACCCGGCCGAGGTGGACGCCCTGGCAGACCGGGCGCCGTTGCGGCGTACCGATGCGGTGGCGGCCGGTCTGGTCGACCGCATCGGATATCGCGATGAGGCGTATGCGCGCATCGGTGAATTGACCGGTGTGCAGGCCGAGAAGGAACCCCCGCTGCTGTATCTGGCGCGCTATGCCCGAGCCACCCGGCCACAGGTGCCGAGCCTGCCCGCCCTGCCCGGGCGGGCGTCGCGGCGGACCATCGGCGTGGTCACCCTGGCAGGTCCGATCGTGAGTGGCCGCAGCGGGCCTCGGCTCTTTCCGCCGGGTCCGGCCAGCGGGGGTGACGTGATCGCCGAGGCGCTGCGTGACGCCGTCGCCGACGATTCGGTGGCCGCCATCGTGTTGCGTGTGGACAGCCCCGGCGGCTCGGTCAACGGGTCGGAAACCATTTGGCGAGAAGTGATGCGGGCGCGTGAGGCGGGCAAGCCGGTGGTGGCGTCCATGGGTGCGGTCGCCGGATCCGGCGGCTACTACGTGGCCATGGGTGCCGACGCGATCCTCGCCAACCCGGGCACCATCACCGGATCCATCGGGGTGATTACCGGAAAGTTCATCACCCGGGGACTCAAGGAGAAGCTTGGGGTCGCCTCGGACACCTTGCGTACCAACGCCAATGCGGATGCGTGGTCGAGTAACGAACCGTTCACCGATGAGCAGCGTGATCTCGTCGAGGCCGAGATCGACATGCACTACGAAGATTTCGTGCAACGTGTCGCCGACGGGCGAAACCTCAGTGTCGACGCCGTGAAAGCGGTTGCGCAGGGCCGGATCTGGTCCGGCAGGGATGCGCTGGAGCACGGCCTGGTCGATGAGCTCGGTGGGTTCCGCGACGCGGTGGCCAAGGCCAAGAAGCTCGCGGACATAGATGCCGACGACGATGTTCGGATCGCGAACTTCCCGAGTTCACCGCTGACCGCGATGCTGCGGCAGCGGGCGTCCTCGCAGCCCGCCGCCGCAGCCGTCACCGATGCGGTGCTCGGGCGGGTGGCGCAGCTGGCACTGGAAACGGTGCAGCGCGCCCAGCGGTCCATCGGCGGAGCACAGACCATGATGTTGGGCGACTACCGCTTCTAGTCGCACCGCACCAGCATGTTTCGCCGGGGCCGGAGCTGACACCGACTAACGTGTCGAGTGCAGCTGCCGGCGGAAGGGCGTGGTGTGAACACCGAACTGACCGTATTTCAGAGACGTGTGCTCGCTGTCCTCACCGCGGTGGGTATCGCGGTGGGTATCTATTTTCTGCGCGGCTACTTCATCTTGATCGTCGTCGCTGCGGTAGCCGCGTATCTGTTCACACCGGTGTATCGGCGCCTGGGCCGGCGATTCGGCTCGGGTGTGGCCGCTACCCTGACGCTGCTATGCGCACTGGGATCGGTGGTGGTCCCGGTCGGTGCGCTGGTTTACGTTGCGACCGTGCAGATCACCCGCATGGTCGACAGTGTCTCTAACTGGGTGGACGACACCGACATGACCGCACTCGGGCAGCGGGCGTTCGCGGTGGTCAACGACGTCTTGGCCCGGATCCCATTCGTGCACGTGCAGTTGACCCCGGACAGCCTGCGACAGTCGATCGCATCGTTGGCGGAGAACGTCGGGCAAGGGGTGCTGCAGGTGCTGCAGAGCGCGGTCGGCAGCGTCGCATCGGCGGTCGCGGCGTGCATCATCTTCCTGTACGTGTTCGTCTCGCTCCTGGTCAAGCAGGACGCGGTGCTTACCCTGCTGCGGCGGCTCAATCCGTTGGGGGAGGAGATCACCGACCTGTACCTCGACAAGATCGGCGCCATGGTGCGCGGAACGGTCAAGGGGCAGTTTGTGATTGCGATGGCGCAGGGTGTCGCGGGTGCCGCTTCGATCTATGTCGCCGGATTTCGGCAGGGTTTCTTCTTCTTCGCGATACTGCTCACCGCGTTGTCGATCATCCCGCTCGGGGGCGGCATCGTGACGATTCCGTTCGGTATCGGCATGATTCTCTTCGGCCACCCGATCGGCGGACTGTTCGTCATCGCCTGGCACCTGCTGGTGGTCTCCAACATCGACAATGTGCTGCGCCCCTTCCTGGTACCGCGCGGAGCACGGTTGGATCCCGCCTTGATGCTCTTGGCGGTCTTCTCGGGTATCGCGGCGTTCGGATTCTGGGGAATCGTGCTGGGGCCGGTGCTGATGATCGTCATCGTGACCACGATCGACATGTATCTCGCCGTCTATAAAGGGGTTCCATTTGAGAACTCCGATACCGACGAGCCCGAGGCGCCGAGGCGGACCTGGTGGAAATTGCTGCGTTCGCGTGTGGCGAGCTAGCCCAGGGTGGCGTCGACGTACACGATGTTCGGGAATATGGAGCGCAGCAATGGGTTCGGCGGCTCCAGGTTGAGCCGTGCGTAGAGCGCCTCGTTCTCCTCGGTGATGACTGACCATCCGTTTTCGGCCAGCCAGTCCGCCGCCATTTGGCGCTCTTCGGCGTAGACGAGCGACTCCAAATCCAAATCCAATGTGTCCCCCGCGAATTGACGAGTCAGCTCGCGTGCCTTGGAAAAATCGGCGGTCTCCAGACCGGGCACCTGCTCACAGACAAGGCGACTACCCGGCGCGCTGAGCTCGGTGATCGACGCGAACAACCGATCCTGTGCCTCCGGTGGCAGATAGATCAGCAGTCCCTCGGCAGACCACACCGTGGGTTGTTCGGGATCGAAGCCGGCCGCCTTCAAAGCCGATGGCCAATCGTCGCGTAGGTCGATCGCCACGGTCCGCCGCTCGGCGCTGGGCGACGCCCCCAATGCTGCCAGGTTGTCGGTCTTGAACGCGATCACATCCGGCTGATCGAGCTCGTACACGGTGGTGCCCGCCGGCCAATTCAGGCGGTAGGCCCGGGTGTCCAGTCCGGATGCGAGGATGACTGCCTGACGCACTCCCGCCGCCGTGGCGGACTCGAAGGCGGTGTCGTAGTACCAGGTGCGACTTGCCATTCCGTTGGCCATGCCGTCCGCGGTGATGCCCAACTGCACCAGACCCGCCATCTGCTCGGGGTCGAAATCACCCGAGGCCAGCTTGGTGAAGTACTCGATGCCGACGGCGCGCACCAGCGGCTCCGCGTAGGGATCGTTGATCAGTGCGTTGGGTACGCGACTGGCCAGCGCACGCTGCGCTGCCACCATCGTCGCCGTCGCCCCGACGCTTGAGGCCAGATCCCAGCTGTCGTCATCGGTCCGCGTCATCGAGGCTCCTTAGAGGTTGTCGGGGTGCCCCGACCATAGTGCGCTGCGGTCTGGGATTGCGCACCCTCGGGTCCGTGGCCTGCGCAAATTCGGTTGCGTGCGACCCGGACCGAGGTGTTTGCTGTTCCGGCACAGTGGGCGGCCGAGACATCAGGAGGTGAAGGTGGCCGATACAGCGGTGCGGCCACCCGCGGCCGCGACACCGGACAGCGTGATGAAGCTGCACCGGCATTCCATGGCGCTCGACGGAAGGTCCTACACGATCATCACCCTGCGCGCCGATGTCGATGTGCGCTTCTCCACCAACCGGTTTCATGAAACGTGGCACGTGCTATCCGATGAGTCCGGCGCCAAGATGCTGGCGCGGCTGCTGTGGGGCCTGGCCTATCAGCGGCAGCCCGGCACGCTGGTCCTCATCGACCGTGCGCATCTCGATCCGAATCCGTTCGATGCCGAGCCCGCGGACCCGATCGTGCTGCTGCCGTCGCATCTGACCGTGCTCACCCGGCAGGCGGCCAGGGCATTGCGTCGGCGGCCGCCGACCACACCCGACGGGACCGTGCGCTGGCGCACCCATGGGCTCGACAGCCGGGCAGCTGAGTTCCGGGCGTGGCGGCAGATGCCCGCGGGGCAACGGGAGTACCCGCACACGCCGGCACCCACCGGGTGGGAGAGCGCCGAACGAATCGGCGGAGTACTGGTGTTGGCGGGTGGGCCGCAGACATTGCGACAGTGGGCCACCCATGCCGAATTGATGCGCATCACGGAGCCGTGGCATACGGACTATGAGTACCTGGCCGACCGCGACGGCGAGATTCAGATCTTCCTGAACTATCGCCGCGAGGTTGCCATCGCGGAACAGGCGCGAGCCGACGTTCTGTCGGAGCCGTATCCGGCGGATATCGAGCAACTGCGAGAACGTATTTGGCAGCGGGCCGCGCAGATTCGGTCTCACCACGTGGGAAATACCGGTGAACGTTCGGTGACCAGCCCCGAATCACGGACGCGCGGTGGTAATTTCGGCCGGTGAATGCCATGAGGTGGATTGCTGCCGTCGTATTGTCCGTTGCGGCATGCAATGTGGGCGCTCCCACCGCGTCCGCAGCGCCGGGATGCCGCCAGTTGGACCCCACCTTGCCCTGGTATGGCGATGTCAGGGAACGGCTACAGGTGGCGATCGACGCCAACAGCACCTGCACCGGGACCTGGAAGCGTCCCACCAAGGCGATCGCGCTTTTCGACTGGGACAACACCGAAGTCAAGAACGACATATCCGACGCGACCCTGGCCTGGATGCTGCGGCACGACAAGATCCGCCAACCGGGGGACTGGCACTCCACCAGCCGCCACATCACCGAGGTCGCGGCCACCGCACTGCGTGAGGCATGCGGCACCGCAACCCCCGCGGGCCGGCCGCTGGCCACTTCGACCAACGCGGCATGCGCCGACGAGATCCTGGCGATCCGCGAAGGCAAGACCCATGACGAACAGGAAGCCTTTACCGGATACAACCAGCGCTGGAGCAACGGCGCGTACGTGTGGACAGTCGCACTGACCGCCGGCTACACCGCCGACGAGGTGGCCCAATTCGCGCAGGCGGCCAAACGCGAGAACCTGGATGCGCCGATCGGAGCCACTCAGACCATCGGCACCACCACCGTGCCGGGGTATGTGCGGGTCTACCCGCAGATCAAGGATCTCATTGCCACCCTGCAGGCCCATGGCGTCAGCACCTGGGTGATCTCGGCGTCCTCGGAGGTCGTCGCCAAGGTGTGGTCACCGGAAATCGGCATTCCGGCAAACCAGGTGATCGGCGTGCGCAGCGTCTACGACGCCAACGGACGGCAGACACCGCACGTCAAGGGCTGCGGCGGACAACCCGATGGTGCCGACACGGTGATCACCTACGTCGACGGCAAACGCTGCTGGGCCAACCAGGTGGTCTTCGGTGTGCAGGGCCCCGCAGCCTTTGAGCCCTACGACGTCGACAAACGGCAGATTCTTGCGGCCGGGGACTCGACCACCGACGTCACCTTCGTCGACGACGCCACCGCCGCGCACCTCGTCATCAACCGGAACAAGACCGAACTCATGTGCCGGGCCTATGACAACGCCGACGGCAAATGGTTGATCAATCCGATGTTTATCGACCCCTATCCGCAGCGTATGGAGCCGTACCTGTGCGCGACGGACGGCCGGACCAATCCGGATGGCAGTACGGGGCCGCTGCTGCGTACCGATGGCACGGCCATCCCCGACCAGAAGGACACCGTCTTCTCCACCGGTATGTAGCGAACTGTTAGTCTCGTATCCGGCCCGGGCGTGCCCTGACGGCCGCCGAAACGGTTACCCAACGCTGGGATCACCAGCTGATTCATCTAGCAGATCACATGGCGAGCTGCAGGATGCGCAGGAGGATGTGTGCTTTCCGCTTTTGTCTCTGCTCTCAGGACAGCTGACCTGAGGCGGAAGATCCTCTTCACGATCGGGATCGTGATCATTTATCGGCTGGGCGCGACCCTGCCGTCTCCCGGCGTGAACTACGCCAACGTCAAGTACTGCGTCGAACAGGTCAGCAGTGGCGACTCGGCGCAGATCTACTCGCTGATCAACCTCTTCTCGGGTGGCGCGCTGCTACAGCTGTCGGTTTTCGCCGTCGGCGTGATGCCGTACATCACCGCCAGCATCATCGTTCAGCTGCTCACCGTGGTCATTCCCCGGTTCGAGCAGCTGCGCAAGGAAGGCCAGTCCGGCCAGGCCAAGATGACGCAGTACACCCGCTACCTGTCGGTCGCGCTGGCTCTGCTGCAGTCCACCTCGATCGTCGCGCTCGGTGCCAGCGGAAACCTGCTGCAGGGCTGTGACCGCAAGGACGAGATCGTCTCGGACCAGTCGATCTTCTCGCTGAGCGTGATGGTTCTGGTCATGACCGCCGGTTCCACCTTGGTGATGTGGCTCGGTGAGATGGTCACCGAACGCGGAGTCGGCAACGGTATGTCGCTGCTGATCTTCGCCGGCATCGCGGCTCGGATTCCTGCCGAGGGCAAGACCATCCTCGACAGCCGCGGCGGCGTCACCTTCGCCGCCGTATGCGTGGCGGCGCTCCTCATCGTGGTCGGTGTCGTGTTCGTCGAACAGGGTCAGCGCCGCATTCCCGTCCAGTACGCCAAGCGCATGGTCGGTAGGCGCATGTACGGCGGCACCTCCACGTACTTGCCGCTGAAGGTCAACCAGGCCGGTGTTATCCCGGTCATCTTCGCCTCCTCACTGTTGTACATCCCGGGTCTGATCACGCAGCTCGTGCGCAGCGGCGGGAAAGACAAGACCGGCTGGTGGGATCGATTTGTCAGCACCTACCTGACCGATCCCAGCAACTACTGGTACATCGCGATCTACTTCACGCTGATCGTGTTCTTCACGTTCTTCTACGTGTCGATCACCTTCAACCCCGACGAGCGTGCCGACGAGATGAACAAGTTCGGTGGCTTCATCCCCGGTATTCGCCCCGGCCGTGCGACCGCTGACTACCTGCGCTACGTGCTCAACCGCATCACGTGGCCGGGCTCGATCTACCTGGGTGTCATTGCGATCTTGCCGAACCTGTTCCTGCAGATCGGGAACTCCGGTGGTATGCAGAACCTGCCATTTGGTGGAACTGCGGTACTGATCATGATCGGCGTCGGCCTCGATACCGTGAAGCAGATCGAAAGCCAGTTGATGCAGCGTAACTACGAAGGGTTCCTGAAGTGAGAGTGGTGTTACTCGGCCCGCCAGGGGCAGGCAAAGGTACGCAGGCGCAACTGATTTCGGAGAAGTTCGGCATTCCGCAGATCTCCACCGGCGACCTGTTCCGGTCGAACATCAGCGAAGGCACCGAGCTGGGAATCCAGGCCAAGCAATACCTGGACGCCGGTGACCTGGTGCCCAGTGAGGTCACCAACAAGATGGTCGAAGCGCGCCTCGACGAGGCCGACGCCGCCGACGGCTTCATTCTCGACGGGTTCCCGCGCACCGTGGACCAGGCTGATGCGCTGGCCGCGATGGAAGAGGCTCGCGGGGTCAAGATCGACGCCGTGCTGGAGTTCCGGGTGCCGGTGGAAGAGCTCGTGCAGCGGCTGCTGGGCCGCGGCCGCGCCGACGACACCGAGGACATCATCCGCAACCGACTCAACGTGTACCGCGCCGAGACCGCACCGCTGCTGGAGTACTACCAGAACGTGCTGCAGACCATCGATGCCGTCGGCACCGTGGACGAGGTGTTCGCGCGGACATCGCAGGCTCTGGGCCGGTAGCAGGCGAGTCAGTAGTGGGTCGTTAGTGGGTCTCTTCGGCCGCAAGAAGACGGTGGAGCAGCGCACCGCCGGGGAACTCGATGCCATGGCTGCCGCGGGCGCCATCGTGGGCGCCGCATTGGTCGCCGTGCGTGATGCCGCGAAGCCGGGCGTTTCGACGCTGGAGCTTGATCAGGTCGCCGAGTCGGTGATCCGGGATGCCGGCGCGGTGCCGTCATTCCTGGGCTACCACGGCTTCCCGGCCTCGATCTGCTCCTCGGTCAATGATCAGGTGGTCCACGGAATACCTTCGGCGACAGCGGTCTTGGCGGACGGTGACCTGGTCTCCATCGACTGTGGCGCGATCCTGGACGGCTGGCACGGGGATTCCGCATGGACCTTTGCGGTGGGCACGGTCATTCCCGTCGACGAGGCGCTGTCGGAAGCCACCCGCCTATCCATGGAGGCCGGCATCGCGGCGATGATTCCGGGAAACCGGCTGACCGATGTCTCCCACGCGATCGAGCTGGGCACCCGGGCGGCCGAGAAGCAGTTTGACCGGGCATTCGGAATCGTGGATGGCTATGGCGGCCACGGCATCGGTCGCTCGATGCACCTGGACCCGTTCCTGCCCAATGAGGGAGCCCCCGGCAAGGGGCCTCTTCTCGCGGTGGGGTCGGTGCTCGCCATTGAACCGATGCTCACGCTGGGCACCACTCAGACCCGGGTGCTGGCCGACGATTGGACCGTCGTCACCACCGACGGATCGCGGGCCGCGCACTGGGAGCACACGGTGGCCGTCACCGAGGACGGCCCCCGCATCCTGACACTGCGCCCCTAGCTACTTGCCCTTGATGGACGCCGTGCGCTCCGTGGTGAAGACGGCCACGCAGGCGATCGAGTGGTCACCCTGCGCCCATGAACGTTTGGTGGGATAGAGGTAGGTGATCTCGACTCCGTCGTCCTCGAATGCACTGGGGGAGTAGCTTTCCAGCGCGGTGCTGCAGCCCTCGTTGCCCTTCTCGTCCAGCACGGACTGTGGGGGTACGGAAGTTCCGGACAGCGGCAACAGCGCGTACACCTCTGCCTTGTGGGGCTGCGCACACGGGATGGCCTTGGTCGTCGTGTAGAAGTCTTTGTCACCCAGATCGGCCACGCAGTCACCCACGCGCAATTGGGTCACGTCCATATCGCCGGACTGGGTGACGTGTCCGGAATCGTCACGCTTGGGCTTGTCGTTGATGCCCACCGCGATGACGACAATCGACGCGATCACCCATATGGAGCCGAGCACTATGCCCGCGATGGCCAACCCGCGGCCGTTCTGGCCGGTTCGCTTGATCTGGTTCAGACCCAGGATGCCGAAGATGATGCCCAGGATTCCGCCGAGGCAGGGGATGATGCCGAAGATCAGCGCCGTGATGGCAAATCCATTGGTGCTCCGTGCGCTTTCCACGGGGGGATAGGCGCCCGCCGCGGGATAGCTGTAGGGCGCCGACGGGTAACCCGGAGGTGGCGGTGGGTACCCACCCGCCGGGTTCGTCTGGGGATAGGGCGGATAAGGCTAGACACCCGCAGGCCCGGCCGGGGGAACGGGTGGATATCCGCCTGTCGGTGGTGGTCCGACCGGCGGGTATCCGGGGACCGTCGGCGTCGGATACGGCGGAAACTCCGGTGGCCCGGGATCCGAGGGCGGCGGCCCCGAAGGCGGTTGCGTCATGTACGGACTTTAGCAAACACGCGGTGGCGTGGGAAGATTCGCCGATCAGTCGGAAAGATCCGCCAGGAAGGTTTGCACCTCGGATGCGATGGGAAGCAGACCCAACTCCCGTGCATCGAGTAATGATGGTGCGGCACTGTCCTTTTCGGAAACTACTAGCGAAAGCTCGGTGCCGTCGGGCCTGCTGGTCGGCCATTGGATCGCGACAGTGGGATCTAGCGGATCGATGCCATGTTCGCGGCCGGGGGCATACCCGGCGGAGCACAGGTAGACCACCGTTGAGGCGTCCTCGAGCGCGAGGAAACCGTGGCCGACACCCTCGGGCACGTAGACCGCCCGGCGGTCTCGGGGGTCCAGCAGCACCGCATCCCACGCGCCGAATGTCGGTGAACCAACGCGGATATCGACCACGACGTCATATACGGAACCGGTCAGACAGGTGACGTACTTGGCTTGCCCGGGTGGCACGTCGGCGAAGTGGATCCCACGCAGCGACCCGGCCGCCGATACCGAGCAGTTGGCCTGTTGCAGATCGAACGGGTGGCCGATGGCCTCGGCAAGCGCTGCGCCCTTGAACAATTCGAGGAACACCCCACGGCTGTCGTGATGCTGCACCGGGGTGATCTCGAAGGCGCCGGGCACCGATAACTCACGAATCTGCACGTCACTGCCCCTGTTTCGCGTAGCGGGCTTCCACACCATCCTTGATGGGACGCCACCAATCCTCGTTGTCCTGGTACCACGAGATTGTCTCGGTCAGCCCGCTGGTGAAGTCGAGATGTTTTGGCTTCCAGCCCAATTCATCCCGCAGCGGGGTGGGGTCAATGGCGTAACGCAGGTCGTGGCCCGCGCGGTCGGTGACATGGTCGAAGTCGTCCGGCGACTTGCCCATGAGTTCGAGAATGGTGCGCAACACCGATAGGTTGTCTCGTTCTCCGTCGGCACCGATGAGATAGGTGCGTCCGATGGCGCCGTCCTCGATGATGCGCCATACCGCACTGTTGTGATCGTCGACGTGAATCCAGTCCCGGACGTTGGCCCCGGCCCCGTACAGGCGCGGACGACGGCCCGTCAGGATGTTGGTGATCTGCCGTGGAATGAACTTCTCCACATGCTGATATGGCCCGTAGTTGTTGGAGCAGTTGGAGATCGTCGCGCGCACTCCAAACGATCTCATCCAGGCGCGTACCAACAGATCCGCCGAGGCCTTGGTCGCCGAGTACGGGCTCGACGGGTTGTATGGGGTGGTGTCGGTGAACCGATTCGGGTCATCGAGCTCGAGATCGCCGAACACTTCGTCGGTGGAGATGTGGTGCAGCCGCACATCATGGCGGCGCACTGCTTCCAGCAATGTGTAGGTGCCAATGATGTTGCTGTGCAAGAACGGTGACGGGTCCGCGAGCGAGTTGTCGTTATGCGTTTCTGCGGCGAAATGCACCACCACATCGTGGGCAGAGACCAGCCGATCCACCGTCTCGGTGTCGCAGATGTCGCCCTGCACCAGCTCGACAGACGCAGCGACCGGGCCCAACGACTCACGGGTACCGGCGTAGGTCAGAGCGTCGAGAACGGTCACCGAGACGTCGGGACGCTCACGGACGGTCGCATGTACGAAGTTGGCTCCGATGAAACCGGCGCCGCCGGTCACCAAGATTCGCATGCACTAACCCTAGTGGGGGATCACCGAAGCGTGTCCGCCAACGAGGTCAATGTGTCGACCAACCCCTTATCGCCCAGGACCTGAATGAGTACCTGGTCTGCGCCGGCGTCCAGGTGTTCGTGCAATCGCGCGGCGATTTCCTCGGCCGTTCCGTGTGCCACCACGGCGTCGATGAAGGCATCACTTCCCGGCGAGGTGACGTCTTCGTCGCTGAAACCAAGTCTCTTCCAGTTGTTTACGTAGTTGCTCAACTGAAGATAGAAGTCGACGGTGCGTCGGCCGATCTCACGTGCGCTCTGTGCGTCGGTGCTGAGAACCACCTTGTGTTCGGGAATGAGCAGCGCGTCAGGGCCGATAATCTCCCGGGCTCCCCGGGTGTGCTCGGGCGTCGTCAGATAGGGGTGGGCACCGGCGGTGCGATCCGCCGAGAGCTTCAGCACCTTGGGCCCCAGTGCGGCCAACGCCCGGCGTTCCTTGGGTACGCCCGCGGCATCCAACCCGTCGAGGTACTCGACAAGGGCGTCGTACGGCTTGCGGTACTCGGCCGATGCCTCCGGATGCCCGGCGCCCACCCCCAGGAAGAACCGTCCCGGGTGGGCCGCCTCGATCCGGTGGAACGAGGCCGCTATCTCGTCGACGGGAGACGTCCAGATGTTCACGATGCCGCTCGCGACCGTGAGATTCTGGGTCGCTTCCAGCAGAGGCTCTACATACGCAAGATCTGAGGTGAACACGCCCCCGATCCACACCGAGCCGTAGCCGAGATCCTCGATGGCCTTGGCCTGCTCCGGTGTGACCGGACCGCCGTTCCATATTCCATACCGGCTGAGGTTCGATTCGCCCATGTCGCGTCCCAACTTCGCAGGAGGTGTCGCTATTCCTCCACTGATCCTTCCGGATGCGCCGCGGGCGCGGGGGCAGGGGGCGTGGATTCTTTGACCTGCTGGGTGCGGTTCAGTAGGTCGGCCACATCGATGCCTGAAACCTTTAGGCTCTCAATCACTTTCGCTACTGCCTGCGGACTCACTCCTAAAAGGGTGCCCAGCGCGTCCTGGGTATCCCCGGAGCCACCGATGATGGACAGCCTTTCAATCTCGCCGATCGGTTTCGACGCGGCCTCGGTTGCCTGCACCACCGACGCCAGGATGTCCGGCAGTGTGAGCAGTCGCGCGGCCTCCGGCGTGTAGGCATTGAGTGCGGCGGCGACCTCCTTCTTGCCGTCGGCCTCGGCCAGCAGCTTGGCCTTGATGCCGTCCGCTTCGGCGATCAGCTTGGCCTTGGTGCCGTCGGCGGCAGCCTGCTGCTCGATGCGGAAGGCGTCCGCGGCCGCCTTGCGGGCGTCGGCTTCCGCGGAACCCTTCTGCCGCTCGGCTTCGGCATCAGCCTGCGCCTTCAGGATCGCGGCCTGCCGACTGCCTTCCGCGATCGCGATGTCGGCCTGCCGGCGTGCCTCGGCCGGGGCTATGACGTCGGCCTGTAACGCGGCCTGGGCCTGCTCGGTACGACGCTGCTCCACCTCGGTGCGGGCCTGCATGCGCGCGGCTTCCGCCTGCTCGCGGGCGATACCCACGTCCTTTTCGGCCCGGGCCTGGGCCAACGGGCCCGCCTGATCTGCCTGGGCGTTCTCCGCCTCCGTCTGCGCGCGCAGGCGGGCCAGTTCCACATCGCGCTTCTGGTTGGCGGAGGCGATCGCGGTATCGGCCTCGGCCTGTGCGATGGAGCCGGCCTGCCGGGCTTGAGCCGACTGAATCTGCGCGTCCCGCTCGGCCTGGGCAGTGCCGACTGTCGCATCGCGACGCACCTCGGCGATACGGCGCTGGCCGAGCGACTCCAGGTACCCATTGCGGTCGGAGATGCCCGCGATCTTCAAGACATCGACCTCCATGCCGATGCGGGCGAGATCACCACCGGCCTCCTCGACGACGCTGCGCGCCAGCGAGTCGCGATTGGAGTTCAGGTCCTCGACGGTCATCGTGGCGGTGATGCCACGCAGACTGCCCGCCAGGATCTCGTTGATCTGCCGCTGCAACTCGCTGAGATCCGCGGTGAGGAAGCGCTGGACGGCGGTCTGGACGGCCTCGTCGTTCGAGCCGATCCGCACCAGGCCTACGGCCTCGACGTTGACCGGAACACCGTTGTTGGACAACGCATTCTGCAGGTTGATGTTGACGTTGAACGGTTCGAGCGACATGATGTCCACCCGCTCGATGCCGGGCATCTTGAAGCGGGCGCCACCGCGCACCACCTTGGGCTGACCGCGCCCCGTGAACACCGCGACCTCGTTCGGCGGCACCTTGATGTAGTTGCGTACGTAGACCAGCGGCAGCGCCACGAAAAGCACCAGCGCCGCAATGGCGATGGCGACGATGATCAGAAGTGAGCTCATGCGGGGTCCTTAGAGGTTTGATGTGGAATGCCGACTACGTGCAGGTATTCGTGGTCCACATCAGCGATGTAGACCGCGGCGTTCTTGGCCAGCCCATCGGGTTCGTCGGTGATCGCGCGCGAGCGCACCCGATTGCCGTCGGCGTCGGTGAACGCGACTTCGCCCCAGCCGCCGCCGGAAGGCACTTCCAGGGTGATGGTGCCGAGCCTTCCGATGTAGGACGCGCGCCCCGAATGCGAGTTCGCCTGCTGGCGTCGCAGGTACGTCAGGAAAAGTTGCAGGATCGATACCAGCGCGACCGCGCACACGGCGGCAATGATTGCTGTCGGCAGTGTTGCGATGCCCAGGGCCGAGCCGATGAATCCGCCGGCGCCCGCGCCCGTCAGGGCGGCGGAAATCGAGGTCAGGCTCAGAAACGGCATCCCGTCGCCGTGGCCGATGTCGGTCAGCAGCAGTGCCGACAGCACCGCGATTCCGCCGACGGCAAAGGCCGCCAGGTACCCGATCGTCAGACCGTCCACTCGACCCCCTCCCCGTTGCCGACGGCGATGTTCGCCACTACCGACATAGGTACCACGTATCCGCCCCGCTGGCTATGTCTCTCGCGTGGTCAGGAGTGCGCCGCACGAGTGTGCAGAGGGATCGGGATAGCGGTCCAGGTGTGGCCGAGCCGGCAGTGGTTACCTACTGTCGTCGTTGATGACTCTCATCCCGATCGACGACAGCGACATTCCCGCCAGCCGCGCCCTACGCGTTGAGTTCGCCCGATTTTGGTCGACCGAGCGGGGCGAGCCTCGCGACATCTACGACCGGTTCGTCGGTGCAACCCCGGTCGCAGAAGGCGTCAGCGTTCAGAAGGTGACGGACGATCCTGCGCCCGGTGTCTGGGTGCGCCCCGCCGACGCGGTGTCCGACCGAGTCCTTCTGTACATCCACGGCGGCGGTTATGTGCAGGGAAGTGCGGAGGCCTACATCGGCCTCGTCAGCCAGATCGCTACGCGTGCCCGCGTGAACGCCTTCGTGCTCGAGTATCCGCTGGCGCCCGAATCGCACCTGCCCGATGCGCACGACCTGGCTGTGGCGACAGTGAAGTCTCTGCTCGGCCAGTATTCGGCCATCGCGATCGCCGGTGATTCCGCCGGCGGTGGACTCTCGCTCGCGGCCACCATTCAGGTGCACCGGCAGAACGCGAAAGTGGCTGCTGTCGTGGTGTTCTCGCCCTGGACCGACCTCAGCCTGAGCGGAGACAGCGTTCGTGATCTTGCCGTCGGTGACCAGTTGCTCGATCCGGCATATCTCCGGGACTGTTCAGCGGCCTACCGCGACTTGGCAGCACCCGACGATCCGCGTGCGTCGCCCTTGTTCGGCGCGGTCGACACGTTGCCGCCGCTATTGATCCAAACCGGTACCGACGAGATTCTGCTCGACGACTCCAGGCGCCTCGCCGAACGCGTGACGGCTGCCGGTGGCACGGTCGGCCTCGAGGTGTGGCAGGGGATGCACCACGTGTTCCAGCTGAATGTCGAGCAGCTCGTGGGCGCCAGAAAGGCGTTGGATAGCGTGGCCGACTTCTTGACGACTCATCTACACAGCTGACCGGGTAAGGCCGTGGACTGCGACCGTCCCCGGCAGTTGCGGCATCGTCATCTGCCACCCCCACAGCCGGTAGGCAATGGCCCCGGTACTGGCCGCAATACATCGACCGAAATCTCGATGGGCGCCCAGTTGCCCTGGCGCGGTACCGTCAGTGGGTGCCTCACCTAGCTGCAGTGTCGGCGGACACGCATCGGGACATCACCGACGACGCCGTCGTGATCGTCGGTGGCGGTCCCGTGGGGTTGCTGGCTGCCACGCTATTGGCGCGCCGGGGAATTCGCGTCGTTGTGCTGGAGGCGGCAGGCTCGAAAGATCGCCAGCGCCATCGGAACTGTGCGACCTTCGTCGGACACTCGACGTTGCGGCGATACGACCGGGTAGCACCCGAGCTGGGTGCCCGTCTGCGCAAATCCGCGCTCGCGGTCCATGGCGTCCAGACCTTCTACCAGGGTCGCCCGGTGTTCGTCATGTCCTCCTACGCCCCCTCGCGGATGCCCGGTCCATGGAACCCCGCGGCATGGGGAATGAGCTTGTCGCAGCGCACCATTGAAGACGAGAGCCTGGCCGAGGCGCTGAATCTGGGAGTGGAGTACCACTGCGGTATCGCTGTCACCGACATCAGCACCGACCACACCGGCGCACGGCTGACGCTCTCCAGTGGCGATCGGCTGCGTGCGAGCTACGTCATCGCCGCCGACGGCTCCAGGTCGGCCATTCGGCAGGCGCTGGGCATCGGTATGTCCGAGCGCCCGCCGTCACCCCCTTCTGCGGTGATCGACGTCGAACCGCACCCGGACGGTGTCACGCTCGATCTGCCGGTACAGATCCAGTACCACCACCCCGATCTGGGCGGGCGCCACGCCATCCGGCTGCCCTACCCGGACGGTCTGCGCCTCGATGTTCAGTTCCTGCCCAACGATGAGGCCACACCGTCGACCGAACTGGTCCGTTCCTGGGTCACGGCGCTCACCGGCGATGTTTGGTATGCCGACCACATCAGGTCGGTCGAGGTGCATCAGACCGTGCAGGGCGTGGCCAGCAGCTACACCGACGTGAACCGTCGGGTACTGCTCGCGGGTGAGGCGGCCCATCAGTTCGCGCCGCTGGGGGGACGCAGCCTCAACTCGGGCGTGGCCGACGCGGCCGCGGCCGCCGAGGCCATCGCCGAAGCGCTGGGCGAGTCCAGCGATCTCGCCGCCGCCTGGCTGGCGATCAACCGCAGCGCGCGCGAGCGGCGCCGCTCTGGCGTGCGTAACCGGATACTGTCCGTCCGGGCGCAGCGAGTCCTGGATGGTTCGGACGTATCGATGCGGGCCAGACGGACGATGGCCGCCAAATCCGCACCCCATATCTGGATCGCGGGCGCCTGGCTGACAGCGGGCCTGGTACGACCCACGGCGATCCCGCATATCAGCAGGTCGGGAGTCACCTGGTCGTAAGACCTCCGGGAGGTCCTGACCGCCCGTTCGCCGGTTTGGTTTGGGGACGTTACGCGGGTATCCTTGACCAACGGTGCGGCTTACGTGCCGACTGTCTGCGTGCCCTGTCCTGGATTTTCCTGTCACCGGCTCACGTTCGAGGTCGGTGAGTGTTGCCGTGTCATGCCGGCGATAGCCGGAGCAGGCAATAAGAATCGCGGAGGATATGGCTAAGAAAGACGGAGCCATCGAGGTCGAGGGCCGGGTGGTCGAACCCCTGCCCAATGCGATGTTTCGCATTGAGCTGGAGAACGGACACAAGGTGCTTGCCCACATCAGCGGCAAGATGCGGCAGCACTACATCCGCATCCTGCCTGAGGACAGAGTGGTAGTGGAGTTATCTCCCTATGACCTGTCCCGCGGTCGGATCGTTTACCGGTACAAGTAACGACAAGAACAGGATTGGAAACGTGAAGGTCAACCCGAGCGTCAAGCCGATCTGCGACAAGTGCCGCGTTATTCGCCGGCACGGGCGGGTCATGGTGATCTGCCAGGACCCTCGCCACAAGCAGAGGCAGGGCTAGTCAGAACGTCCGCAAGGATCTGGCTGACCAACTACATAACTGAATGATGACCTCCCAGAACCACTGACCGGGTACGCCGGACAGACACCCCCGGAACGAAGGCCGGGGCCCCAACCTAGAGGGGACGGACTGGGATCAGACCTTCGTTGAATGAAAGAGGAACTGCCGCATGGCACGTCTCGTAGGCGTCGACCTACCGCGCGATAAGCGTATGGAAATCGCGCTCACCTATATCTATGGCATTGGCCGGACCCGCTCCAAGGAGATCCTGGCCGCCACGGGCATCAGCCCCGAGCAGCGCAGCAAGGACCTGACCGATGATCAGGTGACGCAGCTGCGTGAATACATCGAAGCCTCTCTCAAGGTGGAGGGTGACCTGCGCCGCGAGGTGCAGGCCGACATCCGCCGCAAGATCGAGATCGGCTGCTACCAGGGCCTGCGCCACCGCCGCGGTCTGCCGGTGCGCGGTCAGCGGACCAAGACCAATGCGCGTACCCGCAAGGGACCGAAGCGCACCATCGCCGGCAAGAAGAAGGCCAGGTAACCCCAAATGGCACCAACGAAAAAGGGCGCTGCGGGCCCCAAGAAGGCGCAGAAGACTCGTCGCCGGGAAAAGAAGAACATCCCGCTCGGCGCCGCTCATATCAAGAGCACGTTCAACAACACCATCGTGTCGATCACCGATCCGCAGGGCAACGTGATCGCGTGGGCGTCGTCCGGTCACGTCGGCTTCAAGGGCTCGCGCAAGTCGACCCCGTTCGCCGCACAGCTCGCCGCCGAGAACGCGGCGCGCAAGGCTCAGGAACACGGCGTCAAGAAGGTCGACGTGTTCGTCAAGGGTCCCGGCTCCGGCCGTGAGACCGCCATCCGTTCACTGCAGGCCGCGGGCCTGGAAGTGGGCGCGATTTCCGATGTCACTCCGCAGCCGCACAACGGTTGCCGTCCGCCCAAGCGGCGCCGGGTCTAGGTAGAGGAAGGCTTAAAAAAATGGCTCGTTATACCGGACCCGTCACTCGCAAGTCCCGTCGTCTAGGTGTCGACCTCGTCGGTGGCTCCAGCGCGTACGAGAAGCGTCCTTACCCTCCCGGCCAGCACGGCCGCGCGCGGATCAAGGAGAGCGAATACCGCCAGCAGCTGCAGGAGAAGCAGAAGGCCCGCTTCACCTACGGCGTCATGGAGAAGCAGTTCCGCCGCTACTACGCCGAGGCCGTGCGGTCCTCCGGCAAGACCGGTGAGCAGCTGCTGCAGATCCTGGAGACCCGTCTCGACAACGTCGTGTACCGGGCCGGCCTGGCCCGTACCCGCCGGATGGCCCGCCAGCTGGTGTCGCACGGTCACTTCACGGTCAACAACGTGAAGGTCGATGTGCCCAGCTACCGGGTGTCGCAGTACGACATCATCGACGTCAAGGAAAAGTCGCTGAACACCTTGCCGTTCGAGGTCGCACGCGAGACCGCCGGCGATCGGCCCATCCCGGGCTGGCTGCAGGTTGTCGGCGAGCGCCAGCGCATTCTGGTGCACCAGCTCCCCGAGCGTGCGCAGATCGATGTGCCGCTCACCGAGCAGCTGATCGTCGAGTTCTACTCGAAGTAAGAAGTCGGGCCGCCCAACCGGGCTGCCTCCACTGACCGGCATCAAATAGCGGGTGCCGAGAAGGAGATAGAAGAAGAATGCTGATTTCTCAGCGACCGACACTGTCCGAAGAATCGCTGGCCGAGAACCGGTCGCGCTTCGTCATCGAGCCCCTGGAGCCGGGATTCGGCTACACCCTGGGCAACTCGCTGCGGCGCACCTTGCTGTCGTCCATCCCGGGCGCGGCAGTCACCAGCATCCGGATCGACGGCGTGCTGCATGAGTTCACCACCGTTCCCGGGGTGAAGGAAGACGTCACCGACATCATCCTGAACCTCAAGAGCCTCGTGGTGTCCTCGGAAGAGGACGAGCCCGTCACCATGTACCTGCGTAAGCAGGGACCGGGAGCCGTCACCGCCGGTGACATCGTGCCGCCCGCCGGTGTGACCGTGCACAACCCCGATATGCACATCGCGACCCTGAACGACAAGGGCAAGCTGGAGATCGAGCTCGTCGTCGAGCGCGGTCGCGGCTACGTCCCGGCCGTGCAGAACAAGGCCTCGGGTGCCGAGATCGGCCGTATCCCCGTCGATTCCATCTACTCGCCGGTGCTCAAGGTGACGTACAACGTCGACGCGACCCGTGTCGAGCAGCGCACCGACTTCGACAAGCTGGTGCTGGACGTCGAGACCAAGAACTCGATCACCCCGCGTGACGCGCTGGCCTCGGCCGGTAAGACGCTGGTTGAGCTGTTCGGGCTGGCCCGTGAGCTCAACGTCGAGGCCGAGGGCATCGAGATCGGGCCGTCGCCTGCCGAGGCAGACCACATCGCCTCGTTCGCGCTCCCCATCGAGGATCTGGATCTGACCGTCCGGTCGTACAACTGCCTCAAGCGCGAGGGTGTGCACACCGTCGGTGAGCTGGTTGCCCGCACCGAGTCGGACCTGCTGGACATCCGCAACTTCGGTCAGAAGTCCATCGACGAGGTGAAGATCAAGCTGCATCAGCTCGGCCTGTCGCTCAAGGACAGCCCGACCAGCTTCGATCCTTCCGAGGTCGCCGGGTACGACGTCGCCACCGGCACGTGGTCGGACACCGGTTCGTATGACTTCGAGGGCGATCAGGACTTCGCCGAAACCGAACAGCTCTAACTGGGCATATAACCCCGGGGCTTCGCCCGCCCGGATCCGTCCCGGCCCTACCTGATACGGGGGCCGGCCCCGAATAGGAGATAGTTGCAATGCCCAAGCCCAAAAAGGGTCAGCGGCTCGGTGGATCGTCTTCGCATCAGAAGGCGCTCCTGGCCAACCTGGCCACCGCGCTGTTCGAGCACGGCCGGATCAAGACTACCGAGACGAAGGCCCGCGTGCTGCGGCCCTACGCCGAGAAGCTGATCACCCACGCCAAGAAGGGTGATCTGCACAACCGGCGCGAGGTGCTCAAGAAGATCCGCGACAAGGATGTTGTCCACGCCCTTTTCGACGAGATCGGTCCGTTCTACGCCGATCGCAACGGTGGCTACACCCGCATCATCAAGGTCGAGAACCGTAAGGGCGATAACGCGCCCATGGCGGTCATCGAGCTGGTGAAGGAGAAGACGGTCACCTCTGAGGCCGACCGGGCTCGCCGCGTCGCTTCGACCAAGAAGGCTGACGTCGACGAGGCCAAGGTCGAGGAGACTCCTGCCGAGGAAGTTGTCGAGGTCGAGACCGACACTGCTGACGACGCGGCTGCCGAGGCGGAAGGCGCGGCGGACGCCGCAGCTGACACGGCTGAGGCTCCCGAGGCCGAGGACGCAGACAAGAAGGATTGACCTTTGGTCACACCTGAGAACCAGCCCGCTACCGGAGACGGTGGCGGGCTGGTTCGTTTACGGCTCGATATTGCTTATGACGGAACCGATTTCGCAGGGTGGGCCACTCAAGTCAACCAACGTACGGTCGCGGGGGTGCTGGGTGAGGCATTCACGACCATCGTGGGCGAGCCCGTCTCGCTGTACGCCGCCGGGCGCACCGACGCGGGTGTGCATGCCACGGGCCAGGTAGCGCATATCGACATCCCGTCTGCTCGGCTGCCGGAAATCCTCGGTAGATCACGCTCCGCAGACGCGCCCGAGTTCGGCAGGCTGATCCGGCGGCTGTCACGTTTCTTGCCCAAAGACGTGCGTGTGCTCGACATGCGGCGCGCCCCCGAGCACTTCGATGCACGGTTCTCCGCCCTGCGACGGCACTACGAGTACCGGTTCTCCACGGCGCCGTTCGGTGTGCTGCCTCTCGCACGGCATGACGTCGTTGGGTGGCACCGGCCGCTGGATGTCGATGCCATGGCCGAGGCTTCGCGGAAACTATTGGGGCTGAATGATTTCGCGGCCTTCTGCCGCCATCGTGACGGCGCCACAACGATCCGTGAATTGCAGCGGTTCGATTGGACGGTCGATGGGCATCGGCTGGCCGCGCACGTGAGTGCCGACGCGTTCTGTTGGTCGATGGTGCGATCGTTGGTGGGTGCGGTGCTGGTAGTGGGGGAGGGTAGGCGGCCGGTGCAGTGGTGCGCCGACTTGCTCAAGAAGGAAAGGCGTTCAAGCGATTTCGCGGCGGCGCCGGCGCGTGGTCTGACGCTGGTCGGTGTGGACTACCCGCCCGACGACGAGATGGCGGCTCGCGTGTTGATCACCCGTGATGTTCGAGTCCGAAAGGACTGACTACTCGCCGGACTCGGCTTCGCCGTGGCGGTTGAGTTTCGAGGCAACGAACGCCGCGGCCTCAGCGGGAAGTCCGGTGCGTTCGTAGGAGGTGTGGGCATCCCAGCTGTTGTTCGGACCGGCCATGCAGATCGGGTCTCCTTGATTACAGAGATCGATTGCCCGCGAGCCGAATACGCCCGCGATACCGCTCAGCGGGCCCCCGGTGCGGTGGGTGGCGTTGCCGAACGTCGCGATCGCCACGATGCGGTCGCCCACTGCGGCGGGCAGGGGGCGGTTGAACCCGATGCCCACGTTCGGAACACCGATGATCGTGTCGATTACCTCGGCACCCATGGAGTACCCGCCGATGACGAGCTTGGTCCGAGGGCAGCTGGCTGCCACAGCTTGCAGGTGATTGCTCAGATCATTGGCCCCGCCGCCGGCCGAGAAGATGCCGGCGTCGTAGTTGACGGGGTAGACGTTCATACTGGCCCCGGTGGCCTCGATGCGTGGGGTCAGCGAGTCCACGAACTCGCCGCCCACGCGGCCCAATCCGACTGGCTCCTTGCGACCCCGTGCAAATGAGACGTCTACGTCCGAACACGGATCTGCCGACGCGTGAGGCACCGCATAGACAAGCCCGACAACATTCACCGCCGACAGCGCGAAGACCGTCAGGGCGACAAGATAACTCAGGACAACGCCGACCCTCGTGCCCCGCTGATGCGTGGTCACCCCACGATGCTACGGGTCAGCGAGGCCTCGCGTGCGCTTTCTCTACAGCTTGCCCGCCACGAAAGACGCAGCCTGCGCGGGCAGATTGGTCTGCTCGTAGGTCTGATGCGCGGTCCACGAGCGGCCGCCCTCCTGGCAGACCGGGTCTCCGGGATTGCACTGATCGATCCACCGTCCGGCGAGGGGGCCGGTCATGCCGCCACCGCGCCGGTCGATGTTCCCGAAGGTCGCGATTCCCCTGATCCGGCCCGCGACGTCCGGTGGCGGGTTGTTGGCGACGTCATCCACGACGGTTGCGCCCATCGAGTATCCGCCGATCACCAACTTGGTGTTCGGGCAGGACGACGCGACGTCGCTGAGGTGTCCGCGCAGGTCATCGGCGCCCTCTCCGGTTGAGAGCAGTCCGGCGCTGTAGTTGACGGGGTAGACGTTCATACTGCCGACCTTGGGGCCGAGGGCGTCGACGAATGCCTGGCCTACGCGGCCGAGGCCGGGCGGCTCATCACGGCCGCGAGCGAAGGAGACATCCACGGCGGCGCACGGGTCGGCGGTCGCGGGTGCCGGCTGCGAAATGGTCACCAGACTGATGAACATGAGCAGAGCGGCGAGCGGAAATCCCCACCGGCGGACGTGCGCGATTGCAGGTGAAACAGCACTGTACGTCGTCACACGGGAATGCTACGGGTAAGTCAATCTAGTTGTCATATCGGTGCGGTATGGGCCATGTCACCTGGGCGGAAGTGAACCCAGGAACTCCACCATCGCGGTGTTGACGGCGTCCGGTCGCTCCATTTGCACGAAGTGTCCGGCCCCCTCGACGATCAGCACCGACCGCAAACCGGGAACGAGATCCGCCATGGCCGTCATGGGGTCGCGGCCCAGCATTTCCAGGACCGGATCGGCCGATCCGGCGATGAAGGCCACCGGTACGCCGATGGGTCTGTCATGCAGGTACTCGTTTTGGGCCCACACCACATCCTCGGCCCGGTACCAGTTGAGGCCGCCGGTGAATCCCGTACGCGTGAATTCGGCCGCGTAGTAGTCGAGATCTTGCTCGGAAAGCCAATTCCACGGCAGGGGAGGAGGGCTCGGAAGGACATCTAGGTAGCCATTACGTTTGCCATCAACCTGCGCCGGGTGGTCCCAACAGTCGAGATAGCGATTCGCGCCGCTGAGAGCGTGGAACAGCGCGGCCAGGAACATCTTTGGCTGCGTATCCAGCTCGGACTCCGCCACGCCCGGCTCCTGGAAGTACTCCAGATGCGTGAAGTGCTGGGAGGCAAGGTAATTGAATCCAACGCTCGGGGTGACCGGGAGTCGCCGGGTGCGCGGTACCGACAGCTGGATCAGTGCTCGAACTCGATCTCCCGCCCAGGCGGGCATGTCCCACACCAGATGTGCCCCAAAATCGTGTCCGCAGAACACCGCATCGCGCAGATCGAGGGCGTCCAACAGGCCGACGAGGTCGTTGACCGTGGTGCTGCGGTCATAGGCGGTTGCGTCCCGCGGTGCCGTCGTGCGCCCATATCCGCGCATATCCGGTGCGATGGCCCGATATCCGGCGGCAGACAGCGCCGCCAGCTGGTGGCGCCAGGTGTACCAGAGCCCGGGAAATCCGTGGCACAGAACAACCGCCGGGCCTTCGCCCTGTTCGGCCACGTGGATGTCGATTCCATTGACCGGCAGCTGACGGTGGGTGATCTGGGAAACAGTCACCCGGGCGAGGCTAGTTCACTCGAGCGGCAGCGAAGTCCGCAGCCTGCGCGAACAGTGCCGGTGGGTATGTGGTGTGGGACTTCCAGCTCTCGTTGTCGCCCGCCATGCAGACGGGGTCGCCGTCATTGCACAGGTCAAGGACGCGATCGGAATAGGCACCCGCGAGATTCTGGATCGGGGCGAAGCGGTTGACGATGTTGCCGAAGGTGACGATCGCCCGAATACGGTCACCGACCTCCGGGGGAACCGGATTGGTGAAGTTGAAGAAGTCTCCGATCGAGACGGGACCCTGGAAACCCAGCGCGGTGTCGACGACACCGGCGCCGAGGGAGTAACCGCCGACCACCAGCTTGGTGTTGGGGCATGAGTTGGCCACCGATTGCAGGTGGGCGCTCAGGTCGTTGGCTCCGCCGCTGACGTCGGTATTGGCGTCGTACCGGACTGCGTACACACCAACATCTTTGACGCGGTTTCGCAGCGCGCTGATGAATCCGTCGCCGATGTTTCCGACGCCTGGCGGCTGGGAACGCCCGCGGGCGAAGGAAACCTCGACGTTGGGACATGCCGCCGAGGCGGTGGCGGGGAGGATGACCGCGAGACCAGTGGTCAACATGATTGCCGCAACCGAAACAACCGCCGCGCGCGCGGCGGCGGCGAACAACTTACTGGCTGGGCGTGGATTCGGCTGTAGCGTCACACACTGAGGTTACGGATAATTCGCTGTCACTGCCATGTGATTTAAATCCCGCAGGTAAAGAAGCTGATAGCCCGGCCGCGCTGGATTCGGAATCCGCCGAGGTATCCGCACCCCGATGTGCCAGAACCAGTCCCGCGAGAATGACCGCGGCGCCCACGTACTGGATGGGTGCGATGGTTTCCCCGAGCAGGACCCAGCCCGCGATCACCGCGCACAGTACTTCGGTGAGCGCGATCAACGACGCATAGCTCGGCTTGAGTCGGGCGATGGCGGCGATACCGGTGAGATAGGCGATCGCGGTGGTGACCACTCCGAGAATGAGAATGGGCACATAGACCGGTGTGTGCCAGCCCGCGACCTGCACATCCTGAGCGGAAAAGGTCATCGGCATGATCCCGGTCAGCCCGAAGCCGCCGACCGCGATGGTGCCGACGAGTAGCCCACTGGTGGTCAACGTGATCGGTTGCAGCCCTTGTGCCTTGCCGCCCGCACGGTGTGACGAGATGAAGTAGTACGCGGCGCAGACCGCTGCCCCCAAACCCCACAGCACCCCCACCGGCTCTACGCGGGATCCGCTGAAGATGTTGAGCACCAACAGCATCCCCACCAGTGCGAGCGCCGCGCCGGCAAGCACCCGGGTGTGCGGACGGTGCCGGGTGGACAGCCAGGTCCACGCGATAACCAGGATGGGGCTCAGGAACTCCAAGAGCATCGCCACGCCCACCGACATGTGCCTGACGGCGCCGAAGTAGCAGAACTGGGCACCGGCCACGGGAATGATCCCGTACAGCACAACGACTCTGGTGTGGCGCCTGGCTTCGGAGAACCATCCGGGCGCCGCGATACATGCGGCTACCACCATCACCGCGGCGCCGGTGGCCAGGCGCGCGGTGACGACGGCGGTCAGGGACCATCCGGCCGCCATGAGCGACTTGGCGAAGGGGCCGGAAAACCCGAAGGTGGCGGCCGAGACGAGGGCGAGAATCACGCCCGCCCGGAAAGTGGCCCTGTCGTTCACCGCACCTCCCGCGTGTCATGAGTAAAATCGAATACGGTCATGACGGTATAAGTGAAGGATGTCAGGTGTCAAATGCTTTTCACTCATGACACGGAGCAGGGGCTGAAATCGGCGGCTGAGCTGATCAACACCGCCCGCAACGATCGGGAACTGCTCCCTGATCTGGACGCGCTGCCGCCGCTGCTGGATCGGTACGGCTGGACGGGCAGGCGTGACGGTGATGAGGCCGAGCTGCAGGCCGTGAAGACGCTACGGACCCGGTTGGGCGATATCTGGGCGCACATCAACGACGAGGAGTACGTGGTCCGGCGGGTCAATGCCTTGCTGGCCGACACCCACGCCTCGCCGTGGCTCACCCGGCATGTCGAGGAACCCGATTGGCACCTGCATATGGCTGCCAGTGACGCGCCGCTCGCGGACCGCCTCGGCGCCGAGACCGCCATGGTGTTCGCGGACCTGGTGCGCACCGGTGAACAGCGCCGGCTGAAGACCTGCGCGGCCCCGGACTGTGACGCCGTCCTGATCGATTTGTCGCGCAACAGGTCCAGGATGTTCTGCGACACCGGAAACTGCGGTAACCGGCAGCATGTGGCTGCCTACCGGGAACGTATGCGCGACGAGCCCTGAAGCCGCGAAACTTCTACTGCGCGAAGGCTTGTATCGGCCGGCCCAGATATGCCAACTCATCGCTGACCGTCACGAGGCGAACCTGGATGGTCTCGCCACCGGCGGTCAAGAGGATGTGGTCGCCGTAGCCGTTGGGCTGGTCGATGATGACATCCGGCCGGGCCGGAAGCGCGTCGTATTCGCTGCTGATGATGTGCAGTGCCGTGCAGTTGCTGGGTAGTGCGGTCGGCTGCATGCCATCCACCACGGCCAGGGTGCATCGGGGGTCGATAAAGCCCGGGCCACTGGCGAATTGGACGCGGTTGGCGTCGCCGATCGAGGTCACCATGACGTCCCACATGTGGGGGCGGTCGGTGTAGACGACCACAAGCGCACCGATCGCCACCGCTCTGAGCACCACCTGCTGGCATACGTAGAGTTCGGCGCGGACGACCACGGTGTGAACGCCCTGTCCGGACAACCGCGCGGCGATCGCGCGACCGGACATATCCGAGCCGATCAACTGTCCGCAGCCCGATGTCGGCAGATGAATACCGTCCAGTTCCTCGTTGCTCATCTCGATGCTGCGAGTCAGGTACTCCAACCCGATGGCGCCCACGGGAAGTCCGGCGAAGAACGCGTCGCGCTGGCTGCCGTTGAGTGAGGTCATTCCTGTGGAATGGCGTATCGGAAGTTGCTCATCGGTTGCCCACCGAACCAGTGCGCCAACCGATGTGCGGCCCTTCGCGGCCGGGCGCAGTCGAACCGTCACGGTGGTCTCCAGCGTGGGCCGCGCCCACAGTCCCGTGAGGGTGGCATCGGTGATGTACCACGGGTCAATTCCCATGGCGACGTTGTAGGAGTCGATGAGCATGAGGCCGCTCCACTCCTCGTGCATGGGTGCGCCCGCGTACTGCCGGAGCATTTCGGCGCTGATTCGGTGAATCTGGCCCGCTTGCAGGATGGTGCTGGCGCAGTGGGCCGCTGCCAATGCCCGGCGGACTCGCGCGGTGGCGATGACGGCACATCGTTCCGCGCCGCGCCGGCTGCCTCCGCGTCGGAACACCGCGTCGACGTTGGCGCCGGGATCGAATCTCAGCACCACCCAGACGGTGCGAATGGCGACGGCGGGTAGTGGGCCCACCAGCCGGTCATATCCACCGCGCAGGACCGTGCCCTGCGCGGTGCGTTGGCCGTTGCTGATGACGTCGATGCTCTCCAGCTCGATGTCGTTCTGATGCATGCACTCCCGCAGCACCCGTAGGGGCACCAGTGAGTCGGTGGCGCAGTGGTCCGGAGTGATGACCGAGGGGTGGAGTTGGGTTGCGCTGACCTCCAGCACCGTGATGAGTTTGCCGTTCTCCCAACGAGTTCCGGTCCAGCTGTCCTGGCTGCTGGGGGTGTCGGCGATGCTGCCCGAGCTTCGGTAGGTGCGGCCCGTCAAATACTTGAATCCGGTAACCGCCCAATGCCTGACCGTCTGACCGCCCCAACGGCCGAGAACGAGTGCCAAGGCCACGATCGCGATCAACAGCGCGGCCCACCAAGGCCAGTCGAACAGCAGGGAAACCAGTACCGCGGCGAGAATCAGCAGCTGCGAGATCACCATGATCTGGATCGGCATCGTGGCCCGACGCACCTGTTCCGGAGCCGCCCCGCTCGAGGTCACCGTTCCCCCTTCTGTCCCACCGTCATGCCGCGCCGACCCGACTCGGGCGTCGCGGTTGCCACCCGCAACCTATCGTGGTTGCCCAGTATTGCAATAGGCTGCATGGCCGTGTGGCCCGTACGTAGGATCTGACAAGATCCGGGGGCAGGCCTAGAGGCATCGTTAGGTCGTAGATCCGAGTTTCGCAGATTTCCTGGAGGGGGGACGATGGCGCGACAACCGACAACCCGGCTGCAGGTCAGCGGGTACCGGTTCCTGGTGCGGCGTATGGAGCACGCACTGGTTCGCCGTGACGTCCGAATGATCCACGACCCGATGCGGTCGCAGTCCAGTTCGCTCATGGTCGGCATCGTGCTGGCCACCGTGGTCGTTGCCGGTTGTGCGATCTTGGCATTTTTCAGGCCCAACATGCCGTTGGGGGATCAGCCCATCGTCATGGCCAAGGACACCGGTGCCGTCTATGTCCGGATCCAGGACACACTTCACCCCGCGCTCAATTTGGCATCAGCCCGGTTGATCTCCGGAAACAACGAGAATCCCAAGCCGGTCAAGGACTCGGAACTGGCCAAGGCGCGTCGCGGCCCGCTCGTCGGGATTCCCGGTGCGCCGGCCTCTATTCCGGGACCACTGACCGGGGACGACACCATCTGGACGGTGTGCGATGTCGCGACGCCCCCGCCGAGCTCCACCGTCACCTCCACGGTGATCGCGGGCGCAGTGACCCTTGAGAACGGCAACCAGGAGATGCCTAAGGACAGGTACGCCCTGGTGACGGTGAACAGCCAGATGTATCTGCTCTACGACGGCAAGCGCGCCGCGGTGGACCTGACGAACCCCGCGGTGACCCGCGCGCTGCGTCTCGAAGGTGTGACGCCCCGGCCGATCTCGATGAACGTGCTCAACGCCATTCCCGAGGTTCCGGCCATCGCTCCGCCGCCCATCCCCGATGCCGGAGGGCCTTCGCCGATCACCACCGGTGGTGTTCGCGTGGGGTCTGTCATCAAGATGAGCCGGGCGGACTCTGCCGAGTACTACGTGGTGCTCTCGGGCGGGGTGCAACGTGTCAACGAGGTCACCGCCGACCTGATCAGATTCTCCGACTCTCAGGGCGCGCAAGACATCGTCACCGTCGCCCCGGATGTGATCTCGGGGCACCAGAGTCTCAATGTACTTGCGGTACAGACATTTCCGGACCGCGCGGGCAAGATCGTGGACGTCCCCGAGAAGTCGGTGCTGTGCAGCAGCTGGAAGCCCGGTCAGGAGAAGACGCAGGAACACGCTTCGACCAAGCTGTTGATGGGTAACTCGTTGCCGTTGAAGACTGATCAGGTACCGGTGGTGTTGGCGCAGGCCGACAAGGAGGGCCCCAACATCGACACGGCCTACATTCCGCCCGCGCGCAGCGCATTCGTCCGGTCCACCGGCCTGGGTGGCGATACCGGTCGTGCCGAGTCTCTGTACCTCATCCTCGATACCGGCGTGCGCTTTGGCATCGGGAATCTGGAGGCCGCCAAATCTCTGGGGCTCACGGTGGAGCCCGTTCCGGCCCCGTGGCCTGTCGTCGGGCTGCTGCCGCCGGGGCCACGACTGAGCAAGGAAGACGCACTCGTCGTGCACGACGGAATGCCGCCTGACAAGACAGGTTTGGCGATCAATCCGTCGACATCGAGCGCACCGCCTGCTTGATCGGCGTGCCACCGCCGCTATTCGGTGGAGTTGCCCCGGCCCTGCCGCAACTTGCGAACGGGCGCGAGCATCGCCAGCGCCGCGGCGAGAAATGCCGCGCAGACCGCTATTCCGATCAGCGCGACACGTCGTGGTCGTGGGTCGGGCGGCGCCGGTGCAGGCGGCAGCTGCAACTTCTTGGCCGCGTTGGCCCGGGCGAGATCACTGGTGGTGCCCAGGTCGTCGCTGACCGCCGCCAGCGCGTCCACCACGCCGTAGCCCAGATAAGGGTCCCAGCCGCCGGGCGGGCGGTGTGCCGTGTTCTTGATGCGGTCCATCACCTCGCGTGCGCTGAGCTGAGGGAAGCGTGAACGCACCAGCGCGACAACGCCACTGACCGCCGGCGCGGAGAAGCTGGTGCCCTGAATGGGTACCGGGCCCTGCTCACCCATGTAGGCGTTGGTCAGCGCATCGCGGTTGGGGTCCAGCGAAACGATGTCTTCACCGGGAGCCGAGACATCGACCCAGGGGCCGCCGAGACTGAACTTCGAGGGCTGCCCGTCCGGGCCGATCGAGCCCACGGTCAGGACGAGGTCGTTGTACCAAGCCGGACTCACCGTTTCCAGGACGGCATCCCAGTCCGGGGTGTTGGGCCGCGCCGGATCCGGCGGTGGGTTCTGGTTCTTGCACTGGCCGTCGCCGACATTTCCCGCGGCAACGACTACCACGACGTTCTTGACGTCCACGGCGTATTGCAGGGCGGCGCCCAGCGGTCTGTCATCTAAGAATTGTTTGGCGGAGGCGCATGCCACCTCGGAGATGTTGATGACGGTCGCGCCGAGGTCGGCCGCGGTGCGCACCGCCATGGCCAGGGTGTCGACGTTTCCGACGCCACTGATCTTCGAGGGATCGTCCCTGTCGCCTCCGCCGCCCTTGTTCTTCACCGCGAACTTCGCGCTGGACTGGCGAATGGTGATGAGGCTGACGTCGGGTGCGATACCGCTGAATGCGCTTGCCCCGGTGGGATCCGGTGCCGCGGCGATGATTCCGGCCACGATGGTGCCGTGCGCATCGCAGTCCTGGGTGCCGTTACCGCCCTCGAAGACGTAGTCGCCGCCCGGGATCAGCGGTGGCAGCCGCGGGCTACGCGCCACCCCGGTATCGATCACCGCGACCGTCTGGCCCGCGCCGCGCGACAGCTGCCAGACCAACGGCAGATCCAGCCCGCGCTGCTGCGTGGGCACCTTGTTGAGGTCGCGCTTGGGGTCGATACCGGGGAATCGGCACAGTTCCTTCTGCTCCGTGGGCTCTATGGGAGCGGCTGGACGCGGGCCGGGAAGCATGCTCGGATCGACGGGAAGTGGTGCGTAGGCATGTGCGGTCGCGAGCACGTGCATCGAACCGGTCGCCAGCTGCGATGCCATCGCCAACATCACGACGGCTGCAGCGGTGGCGACACGGCGGGCCACGCCGAGGTTCATGGCAGGTTCAATCCCCGCACGGCGCTGTACACGCCACACACCCAGACGGCGATCGGAACGATCAGCGATAGCGCGATGTATTCGATGATCTCCACCGTGCGGCGGGCCACCGGTGAGTACTTGCGGGCCGACACCAGGAAGCCGAGGGCGATGGCCGAACCGGCCGCGATCGCCGTCAGCACGGTGGTGAAAACAGCCGCTGTCGGGTACGCGACCGCGATGAACGCGAATGCCGCCGCCGGAATGGCCAAGCCGCCCAGGTTGATAGCGACCGTCTGCGCGAGGTCGGCGTGCGAGCGTGCCCGAAGCATCATCGCCAGCGCGATCAATCCGGCCAGCACCACACCACTGAATCGGTGTGCACCGGTGGGGTGATGATCACCCGCTCCGGGGAAGGTCAGCGCCGCCAGCATCGCGCCCACCGCGGTGACGGCGGATGTCCCGCACACCAATCCGGTCAGTACGGCGTGCGCCCGCAGCGCCTTCTCGCGAAGGTCGGGCAGCGGCGGTAGGGCCGTGGCGTCCTCGACGTCATCACCTTCGGTATCGAGTCCGTCGAGACCTTCGATGGCTTCGATCGGCGCCGTCGAATGTTCAGGGCGCGAGGGTGCACCCTGGGTGGGTACCGGGGGAAGCGGTAGTCGGGCGAGCGCCATGGCCACGCGCGGCGACAGCGCCACCGCGCAGATGCCGACCGAGCCGAGCACGGCGCCGAGGCTGTAGATCGGTGGTTCGAAAAGCACGTAACCCAGGGCTGCTCCGAACCCGAGTAGCGATGCCGAAGCGACTGCGACAAGGGACATCGTTCCGGTGCCGGTCGCACGCATGGCGAGGATGGAAACGACCATCGCCACCATGAGCGCCAGCATCACGTGTGGGGCGCCGTACTTTCCCGGTACGAACAGCGCTCCGGCCACCGCCGAGAAGCCGACGGCGCAATGGCTCAGCATTACGGAGGCCAGGGAATCGTCATAGACGCGGTTGGCGAACACCGCAGCGGTGATGGCCACCAATGCGATCGCCACCGCGATGATGGGAAGAAGCAGGCCGGGGTTTGTGGCGCCTGCGCGTAGCAGCGCCGTCGCACCGAGCACCGCGGCGAGTCCGCACGCGGAGGCGCCGAGTATGCGAGCGGCGGTCCGGCTCCACGGATGCGCCGACACGGTCCGGAAGGTGGAGACAGCAAGGAAGACGTCGTCGAACAGCGGATCAGGTGCGGCCACATCGGACGCGGTGAGAATCAGTTGATCGCCGTCGCGGACCTCCAGCTCCCCGAGGGTGCTGGACATCTGCAGCGGCGGCTGACCGGGTCGGGACAAACGCCAATGCGTTTCCACGGCATCCTCCGGGCTGGTCAGCTCGGGGACACCTACATGTTGGTTGATGATGTCGACGATCGAGCCGACCAAAAGGGCCAGCGGAACGCTCGTCGGCAGCGCCAGGTCGACCTGGGTGCGCTCAGCCTGAATGGAAACGCGGCACAGTTCGAGTACCGCCGAACGTTGCTCGGCGCCCGACTGCGCATGTGTCATGCTGTGCCCCCTACCTGCCCCCACGGTCATTGATCTTTGCGCATGCACACTAGCCGAACGCTGCTCAGCGCCGCCAGCGGTTCGGTGCATCCGGGCGAACGCCAACCATGCGACCAGCGGCTGCAGCGATCTTGTGAGCGAATTCGTTGCGGCACCGGATATAACGGCCCTATCCTGTAGCCCGCCGTGGGCTGGGCGGTAGCGTGGGTGCGACAGATTGCCACGAGATGTGACGCGGGGGAACCGGAGGGCCATGGTGAGCACGGGGTGAACACCACAATATTCATTCGTCGGCCTCGGCTTGCGGTGCCTCGTGTCCCGGGTGGCGAGGTCAATGTTCAGCCGCCGCCGGAGATTCCGCGGCCGGTGCCGTCGCCGATCATCGCGAAGATCATGCCGCTGGTCATGGTGGTGGCGATGGTGGGCATGATCGCCTTCTTCGTCACCTCGGGGAGCTTCGGTGGTGGCGCGGGCGGCGGGATGATGCGCAGCCCGATGTTCATGCTGTTTCCGATCATGATGATGGTCTCGATGGTCAGCATGGTGTCCAACAGCGGCGGCAAGGGAGCCAAGACCAGCGAGATCAACGAGGATCGCAAGGATTACCTGCGGTACCTCGAAGTGGTGCGTAAGAACGTCACCGATACCGGTGCGGCCCAGCGCAAGGCCCTGCTCTGGAACAACCCGGACCCGTCCGCGCTGTGGACATTGGCCGGTGGCCGCCGCATGTGGGAGCGGCGTCCCGGAGACAGTGATTACTGCCATGTGCGTGTCGGAGTAGGGGATCAGCGTCTGGCAGCCCAGTTGGTGGCGCCGGAGATCGGTCCGGTCGAGGAGCTGGAGCCGGTCGCGTCAGTGGCGTTGCGGCGGTTCGTGCGGACGCACTCGCTGGTGCCCGAGCTGCCTATCGCGTTGAACCTGAGAGGTTTTGCGGCTGTCACCATCGACGGTTCGCCGGAGGTGGCGCGAGGCATGTTGCGCGCCATGATCTGCCAGCTCGCGATGTTCCACGGGCCCGACCAGTTCCTGGTGGCGGCGGTGGTCAATCGGCATGCCGCCCCACACTGGGACTGGCTCAAATGGCTTCCGCACTCTCAGCATCCGAGCGCCTTCGACGGCGTCGGCTCATCTCGACTCGTCTACCACTCACTGGGTGAGGTCGAGGAATCGCTGGCATCGCTCATCACCGAGCGGGAACGGTTCTCGCGGACCGCGCAGCCTTCCCCCGACCGGCCGCAGATTCTCATCATCGTCGACAGCGGCACACTGATCGGATCCGAACGCCTCATCGTCGACCACGGCATCGACTCGGTGACCCTCGTGGAGATCGGCACCAGGGTGGACCCGCTCGCGGCCCGTCGCGGAATGCAACTGGAGCTGACCGAGCGTGGGCTGGGCGCCAAAGGCAACGTCGGTTCCGAGGTCTTCGCCCACCCGGATCACCTCACCGTCACTGAGGCCATGGCCTGTGCGCGCCGCCTGGCGCCCTACCGGGTGCTGACGGGCAGCGGCGACGAGGTTCAGATCCAGACCGAGGTCAGCACACGCTGGTCCGACATCGTGGGTATCGGTGATCCCGGGTTGCTCAACCCGGAAGTAGTGTGGCGCAACAGGGTTGGCCGTGACAGGCTGCGGGTTCCGATCGGCATCGCGGTCGACGGCACTCCGATGGAGCTGGATATCAAGGAAGCCGCCGAGAACGGCATGGGTCCACACGGGCTCTGCATCGGTGCGACCGGTTCGGGTAAGTCGGAGTTCCTGCGCACGTTGACACTCGGCATGATCGCAACCCATTCGCCGGATGCGCTCAACCTCGTGCTCGTCGACTTCAAGGGTGGCGCGACGTTCCTCGGTCTGGACCGGGCGCAGCACGTCGCGGCCATCATCACCAACCTCGCCGAAGAGGCGAACCTGGTGTCCCGTATGAAGGACGCGCTCGCCGGCGAGATGAATCGGCGCCAGGAGCTGTTGCGTGCCGCGGGTAACTTCGCCAACGTCACCGAGTACGAGCGCGCCCGCGCTGCCGGTGCATCCCTCGCGCCACTGCCGGCACTGTTCATCATCGTCGACGAGTTCTCCGAATTGCTGAGTCAGCACCCGGATTTCGCAGAGTTGTTCGTCGCAATCGGCCGTCTGGGCCGGTCGCTGCACGTGCATTTGCTACTCGCTTCGCAGCGTCTGGATGAGGGCCGTCTACGCGGGTTGGAATCGCACCTGTCTTATCGACTCTGCCTGAAGACGTTCTCTGCCAACGAATCCCGTGCCGCCATCGGCGTGCCGGACGCCTATCATCTGCCCAACACTCCCGGTTCCTGTTACCTCAAGGACGACTCGGGCGAGTTGACGCGATTCCAAACCTCCTATGTGTCGGGCGCCTATGTGCCGTACGGGCCGGCGCGTCGGGCCGTCTCTTCGGGAGGCGGAGGTGCGGCGCCGCGCCTCTTCACCGCGGCGCCGGTGGCACTGCAGATGCGTCCCGTGGAAGTGGTCGAAGATGACACTCCGGCCGCGTCCGAAGGGGCAATGGGAAGGTCGGTCATCGACACGATCCTCGATCGCGTTGAGGGACATGGCAATCCGGCTCACGAGGTGTGGCTTCCGCCTTTGGACGATTCGCCCACGTTGGGCGACTTGATTCCTCGTCATGGTCGTGCCGGTTTCGACGCGGTGGGCAGCCTGACCGTTCCGATCGGAATCGTGGACCGGCCGTACGAGCAGCGGCGCGACCCGTACATCGTCGATCTGTCCGCTGCGGCGGGCAACGTCGCCATTGTCGGTGCACCCCAGTCCGGGAAGTCGATGGCTATCCGCACTCTGGTGACATCACTCGCGGTGACACACAGTCCCGCACAGGTGCAGTTCTACTGCCTGGACTTCGGTGGTGGCACGCTCACCTCGTTGGCGCAGCTACCGCATGTTGGTTCGGTGGCCAGCCGACTGGAATCAGACCTGATCCGGCGCACGTTCGCCGAAATGCTGACGATTGTCAGATCACGTGAGAATGCCTTCCGCGCCTACGGAATCGACTCGATGGCGGAGTATCGGCGGCGCAAGGGTGCCGGTGACCCGCAGCTTGCGAACGATCCTTTCGGCGACGTGTTCTTCATCATCGATGGCTGGTCGACCGTGCGTCAGGAGTTCGAGGCTCTCGAGCCACAGGTCACCGCGCTTGCGGCACAGGGGCTCGGTTTCGGAGTGCACACCGTGGTCACGGCGTCACGCTGGGCCGAGATCCGCCCGGCCCTGAAGGACCAGATCGGCACGCGCGTCGAGCTTCGTCTCGGTGATCCGCTGGACTCGGACTTCGATCGCAAGCTGGCACAGCTTGTTCCGGATGGCAGGCCGGGCCGCGGTATCACCCGCGACCGTCGGCACATGCTCATCGGATTGCCGCGCGTCGACAGTGTCTCGTCGAATCAGGACCTCGGTGAGGCGATCAGCGCAGCCGCGGCGAGCATGCGCCAACGCAGTTCGGCGGAAGCGCCGAAGGTTCGCATGCTGCCGCACAAGATCGATTACGCAGCATTGGTTCCGCAGGCGCCCCAAAACGATCAGCCGAACCTGCGCATCCTCGTCGGTATCAACGAAACCGAGCTGGCTCCGACGTTCCTGGAGTTCGGCGAGCAGCCGCACATGATGATCTTCGGCGACAGCGAGTGCGGTAAGACCGGATTGTTGCGCACCATATGCCGCGAGATCGTCCGCACCACCACCCCGCAACAAGTGCAGCTGTTCATCGTGGACTATCGGCGCACCCTGCTCGGTGTCGTCGAGACCGAGCATCTGGCCAAGTACGCGATGTCGAGCAACACCTTGGTGGACGAGGTGCCGGCGCTGATCGAGCTCCTCAAGTCGCGCATGCCGGGACCCGATGTGACTCAACAGGAATTGCGCGACAGGTCCTGGTGGTCCGGCCCGGAAATCTACATCCTGGTCGACGACTACGATCTGGTGGCGTTGGCAAGTGGAAACCCGCTGCTGCCGCTGGCGGAGTACCTACCGCATTCGAAGGACATCGGCCTGCACGTGGTGATCGCGCGCCGCACCAGCGGTGCCTCGCGGGCGATGTTCGAGCCGATGATGGCGCGCATGAAGGACTTGTCCTGCATCGGTTTACAGATGAGTGGCAACAAAGATGAGGGTGTTCTGCTAGGGACAGTGAGGCCGAGTGAGCAGCCTGCGGGCCGCGGCACCCTGGTCATGCGCTCGGGCGGTCAACAACTGATCCAAGTCGCCTGGAGCGATCCGCAGTGATCCTGGATCGCGACCCGCAGATAGGGACGCGGGTAGCGATCGAGGTGACCGAGACCGCAGTCCGGGCGCGAACCGACTCCGGCATCCACGAGGCCGGGCATTCCGATGTTCGGTCGGCAGTCGCCGCACTCGATGACGAGATGGCCCTGCTACCCGGTCGCGTGGTTCCGTCCCGTGCGCTTTGGGCGGCCCTGTTCGAGTCGTTGCTCACTGATCAGAATGCCCCGGTGCGCCTGGATTCCATGCAGCTGATCCATCCGACGGCGTGGAGTCCTGGACGGCGCACCGTGCTGTCGAATGCCGCGCGGATGATGGCCGCGACACTGACCGTGCGTTCGCGCGCTATCGCACTGGCCGAGCGCGGTGTCCGCACCGACTTGTCGGGGCGCTCACTGGTGGTGGTCGAGGTGTCACCCGGTGAGGTCGCAGTCACCGTCGTGGGGCACGGTTCCGCCGGTGAGCCGGAGGCGACGGTTCGGCATCTCGAAGAACGGTCCTGGGAAACCAAGAACGCCGCAGATGTTGCACGCGCCGTGGCGGGTGCCGTCGAGGAGGCGGTCCGAAGCGAACCGACGGGAGTCGCCGCGATCCTCGTCGACTCGGCCGAGAGCGAGATGGGGGAGGCGATTGTCGACGCGGTCGATCGGATCGGCTTGACTCCCGGGGTATCGCAGGTCGCCGGGGATTCGGTGTTCCGCGACGTCGGTCAGGCTCCACGTGTCTCGGCGTTCATCGATGAGTCGGCCGAAGAGCCCATTGTCGCCAGAAGGCCCGACTGGACACCCGCATCGCCCGCGAGATCCGCCCCGCGGCTTCCCGCGTGGTGGCCGCTTGCCGTGATTGGTCTGGCCGCCGCCGTGGTCGTCACCGGTGTTGTATTGACCGTGGCCTCCGCGCGGGAGCGGCGAGCGTCGCCGACAGCTCCCGTGGTGGCGACATCGCTGCTGGTAGAGGGGCATGTGCAGTTCATGGTGCCCGCCGAGTGGGCGGTACGGCGCATCCCTGCGGGCGGTGCCGGCTCAGCGAGGGTCGAGGTGATCTCACCCGCGGACCCCGAGGCGGTCGTGCATGTGACCCAGGTGCGGGTGAAGTCGACAGAAACCTTGGCCTCAACAGCCGAGACACTGCGAGCTGCCATGACGAAAGAGTCACCGGGGGTATTCATCGATTTCAAGGCCGACGACCACAAGGCGGACCGGCCAGCTGTCACCTACACCGAGGTTCGTGAGGGCCACGACATCGCGTGGACAGTGCTTCTGGACGACGACCTGAGAATAGGAGTTGGCTGCCAGTTCAAGAAGAATAGCTATGCTGATGTCGAACAGGCTTGTGATCTGGCAATCCGAACTGCACATGCGGTAAAGTCGGGTAACTAGCAAGATTGCTGAAAAAATCTTTCAAAAAGATGGAACCGATCTGGCGGTCAGGCCATCGTATGTAGTTGTAAGGACAAAACCGGCCAGAAACCGGAAGTCACACCCGTGACTGGCCGGGCCTGGGGACAAGGGAGGACACGAAGTGGCTAGCGTATTTCAGAATGACCTGGGGCTACTCGATGCAACGTCGAAGAAGATCCAGAACAAGCACCAGGAGTTCGCCGCGATTCAGAACCAGCTGCGCGACCGTGTAGCGGTGGGCACCAGCACGTGGCAGGGTTCGGCACGACGCGCCTTTGACGAGGCTATGGCTCGTTTCGATCAGGAGATGGGCGACATCCAGAAGGTGCTCCTGCAGATCTCCGACACCATGGAGTCGAACAAGCGTCGCATCCAGGAGATGGACGAGGGTCAGACCTTCTAACGTCCGTCAATAGTCATCACAGACATCACACTTAGCAAAGGGGAGTAAACATGCAGATTACCTATAACCACGGTGAGATTGATGCGTTGGTTGCGGACGTCAAGGGCGTCATCGGCAAGATCCAGGCTCATCTCGAGGAGCTACAACATGACGTGGATCCTCTGATTCAGCAAGCTGAAGGTCAGGAAGCGAGTGCGTACCAGGAGTACCAGAAGGCTTGGCACCAGTCCGCGGATGATCTCAACCAGATCCTGACCCAGCTCAACTCCAAGGTTGACCAGGGCAACCAGGACGCAATTTCGACCGACAACAGCGCTGCTGGCGCCTGGGGCTGATCGCCCGGTTGGTTTTGAAGACACTGTGGGGCCTTGGTGGAGGAGAGCCACCAAGGCCCCACAGTTTTATATGTCAGCAGTAATTGATGTGCGGCAACATATCGTGGGTCGACACTGGTTCACGAGTTCGTGATTGACATACACTTCGATCGGCCTGGTAGCGGGCCAATTCGGTGTCATTCGAAGTGAGGGGGCGGTGTGATCAAACAGGCTCTCATATGGCTTCGTGGGCAATTTCAACGTGCTCAGCTCAAGCACCTATGGCAAGCGGGAACTGTCGCTGTTTTGTCAGCCGCAGCAGCGTTTGGAGGGTTGGGCGCCGCGGCAACTATGAAACCGGTGTCGATAGGGCACGAGTATGACAATGGTCCGCTGCGTATTCTGGCGCGATCCTTAGCCGTTGAGTGTAACGAGGCCGAGCTACCTCCACTCATGGGATATGACATCAGACAAGGGAAGGTGGCTCTGGTTTTTCGGGTAGCGATCGAGAATCTGGTCGGCGAAGATGTCTCATTCGGAGGCGGAGATAACACCAGAGTTTTCGAACTGCAACCCACTGAGCCCGAGGGTTCATACGGTGGCGTATTTCCGGACGGCGCGACGCAGAATGCTGCGAACATCGCCGCACGTATGACGATTAATGCGTCTGTCATTTGGATGCTCTCCCCGAAGGTTCTGGCGGAAAGATCAACGATGCAGGTTGTGATCCGTGACCTCGAGAAGAGCGTCCGAACCCTGATCCCTGCATCGACCTGGTTCCCCACTGTGAGGGAAACGGGTGGGCTGCTGACAGTTCCGTCGAGGAGCTGCTAAATGCGGTGGTTCGCGCAAACGGAGATAGGCCGTACGCTTGTAGCGGTCGGATTAATATTGGTGGCGATTCTCTTCTGGTCACGTATCCCTAATCGCCCAGAATCATATGTTGCGTTGCCGGTTTCGGGACAGTTGGGTGAGCAGCTGATCGGGCGAAACATCTCGACAACAGTTCATGGCGTGTATAGCACAAAGAAGATTTCCGTTGAATCGAAATATGAGTACACCGCCCCATCTGATTACACTTCGACAGGTATCTGGATAGTCGTGGATCTGACCTGTATGACCTTGGTTGAGTCCTCGAAAGTAGTTGCCTACCTACAGGCAGGAGATGTACGCACGGCATTCCGTAGCGGATTTTCCAGCCCGCTCGGCATTCCGGACTCCCTTCAGCCCGGTTTGCAATATCGATTCGTGCTTGTGTTCGATATTCTGGAAGGCGGCGACAACATGATGTTGTCTGTCATGAACGCGTTCAAGGATATCAAAACTGGGTTGACAATGGATCCTCCTCTAGATTCTCGGCTTGATATCAAAATTCCGTCACGCGATATTGAGTCTCGACCAGTGGTGACTATCAATGGCGCAGAGGTTCGCACATGAGGTTACGGTGCAGAAAGGGAGATGTGTTGGCGGCCGTCGCTATTATGGCGGCGCTTGGAATTATTTGCCAACTAATCTGGATTCCGAGCATTGCGCGATCCATAGATGCAGACCCGGTTGACAGGGCCGTCGCATCGGGCCAAAGCGCGGAGCTGTACGGAGTGGTTTGGAGAATTCAAGAACTGCGTGTTCCAGATGCTCCGTCAAAAGCCGACTTGAAAATGCCTTCGAACGGAAGGATGGTTGGGTTCTTGTTCGAGCGGTCGCGAGACGGCGCTCTCATAGAGAGCTGGAATCGCGATCATTACCCGCCCTGCATGGCCCACATATACGACACTCATATGCGGAGATGGAACAGCGGCACCACGCCCGTCGAGGCGGGAAGATGGGCGGACAGAAACGGTTACGCACAGTCGTGCATGTCGACCAAAGGTGCGGGAAAGTATGCGCTTATCGCTATCGTGCCGCGCGACGCTCAGCTGTCTGGAGTTGAAGTACTGTTCAAGGAGTCGTCCGACAAGATAGTTGCTGTTCGGTTCGATATTGGTTGATCCGGCGCGCCAATGCAGTACCAGAACGTCCCGGCGACCAGACAGATACGAAGAGGTTCGACCGCCGTCCCGATCGCAAGTCGAATTGTTGCTTCGCGGCTTGTCCACCACGAAAACTCGTGTGGGCCGAACAGATGTGCCAGTACTCGCCATGCGATCCCATCGCTGACTGAGTAGTCAAAGAAGACTCCGGTCGGATAGAGGAGAACCAATACCGCGAACGAGACTATGTACACGGCGATGGGGACTGGGCCTTTCTGAAGTGCCAGTCTCAACGCGTCTTTCACGTGGTCAAACGTTCCGAGGATGCTGGAACGCACCTCGTCGGTGCGTGAGCGGATTGCCTTCGGAAGCTTTTGCCACCTAGATTTCACCGCATTCAGTGGCTTTCTCGTGGCTTGTGTGAGTTGCTCAAAACGTCTCTGTCCGAATAGGGCTTGCGAGGCGCCACCCCAAGTGGACGTGTTCTCATTTGCGTAGGCCAGCCCGGCGATTACAAACCACGACAATGGCGCAAGGATTGCTCGGGTAGTGCCGGCGGTGTGCTCGGTGATCCAAGTTACTGCATCTGCTATGGGTCCGAGGTGCTCGAACACGGCCTGTTTCTGCTCCTGATACCAGACGACGATCGTCCGTTCTTTGATCCACCGAGGTGACCCGAACACGACCGCGGCTGATGCAGAAAAAAGAATATAAACCCAGGCCGACTCAACGTAGAGGCGAGGAAGAATCATCCAGTTCGGCAACCGTTCGGCGATGAGCGAGAGCACTCGACGGATTGCGAGGAGGATCACCAAAATTATGGATAAGGTGGTGGTGTCCGCACGAAGGAGTCGGGTTACCTCCGATTGTGCGGTGTTGTCAATTTGTTGATTCTCGGTGAGGTGAATCGACGTTTGGCGTTCAAACTCCCATACGTCGTACATGTGAAGTTTCCACAGCACAATTACTGCGAATACCGGCAGTAGGATTTTCAAAGTAGTTCTGAGAAACGCATCAACCCCGCCATCTGTCGAGCCTGGGAAGATATACGGCCGGAGCACCCAGAACATGCCTAGGTACGTCAGCAGCATCGTCAGGGGCGACAGCGGCAGAAGGAAGTTTCCCCAGATCAGGCCATGTTTGACGGCTATTGCTACCGCCAGCTGAACGATGCCGTATCGCACCAGCCATCCGACGAGATAGATGGCGATCAACTGCAGGAAGCATCGTCGATACAGAAAGAATGTGTTCTTCAGGATCTCCACGCCTGGGCCTCCCCTTTGCCGTTGAGCAAGATAGTCCCATGCGCGAGGCTCGGTCGCGTTTTGACCTGCGGTGACGTGGCCCGGTAAGCTGCTCCGTTGGCGTGCGGTACGTCATCGCACATGAGGCTCGGGTCACCACTGGTCGCCGAGATCAACCTCCACCGCCCGCCATGACCAGCTCTCCGAACGGCAACAGCCGTCCGGGGATCCACCCGAGTAGACAAGGAAAGACTGTGCCTACCTACACGCCGAAGGCGGGTGACATCACCACGAGCTGGTATGTCATCGACGCCACGGATGTAGTGCTCGGCCGTCTTGCCGTTCAAGCAGCCACCCTGCTGCGCGGCAAGCACAAGCCGACCTACGCCCCCCATGCTGATGGTGGCGATTTCGTCGTCATCATCAACGCAGAGAAGATTGCCCTCAGCGGCAAGAAGCTCACCGACAAGTTCGCCTACCGTCACTCGGGCTTCCCGGGCGGTCTGCGCAAGCGCAGCATCGGCGAGCAGCTGGAGAAGTTCCCCACTCGCACGGTGGAGAAGGCAATCATCGGCATGCTGCCCAAGAACAAGCTTGGCCGCCAGATCGAGCGCAAGCTCAAGGTGTACGCAGGTCCCGAGCACCCGCACGCCGCGCAGCAGCCGATCCCGTTCGAGATTAAGCAGGTGGCTCAGTGACCGATATCGCCGAAGAGCAGACCCCCGAAGAGAACGCGGACGTCGCAGTGGACAGCGGCGACCAGGCGGTCGTCGAGGTTGTTGTTGAGGACTCCGCCGAAGAGACTGCCGTCAAGGCCGCTCCTCGTGGGCCCGTCGTCATCGACAAGCCCATCCAGACCGTCGGCCGCCGTAAGGAGGCCGTGGTCCGCGTGCGCCTCGTCCCCGGTACCGGCAAGTTCCACCTGGATGGCCGCACCCTGGAGGAGTACTTCCCGAACAAGGTGCACCAGCAGCTCATCAAGGCGCCGCTGGTTTCCGTCAACCGTGTGGACAGCGTGGACATCTACGCTCACCTCTCCGGCGGCGGCCCCTCGGGTCAGGCCGGCGCGCTGCGTCTCGCCATCGCCCGTGCGCTCATCATCGTGGAGCCCGAGGACCGTCCGGTGCTGAAGAAGGCCGGCTTCCTCACTCGTGACCCGCGTGCGATCGAGCGTAAGAAGTACGGTCTCAAGAAGGCCCGTAAGGCGCCTCAGTACTCGAAGCGCTGATCGACTCTGTTCGTCCGCGTATTGCGCCGGCACACAACCTGTGTGTCGGCGCAATCGCGTTATTGGGCCAGTTTGGTATGACTGGTTATGGAAGGTTTACTGCATGGGCTCACTATTCGGCACTGACGGTGTGCGCGGTGTCGCGAATGCCGAGCTGACGGCCGAGCTCGCGGTCGCGCTGGGCTCCGCCGCGGCACGGTCGTTGGCCAGTGGTCACGCCACCGCGGTCGTGGGTCGAGACCCGCGCGCCAGTGGTGAGATGTTGGAGGCTGCGGTTGTCGCGGGTATCGCGGCAGAAGGTGTCGACGTGCTTCGGGTCGGTGTGCTGCCCACTCCTGCGGTGGCATACCTGACGGGCGCCTACGGCGCGGCCTTCGGCGTCATGATCTCGGCCTCGCACAATCCCATGCCCGACAACGGCATCAAGATCTTCGGCGCCGGCGGTCACAAGCTCGATGACTCCGCCGAGGACGCCATCGAGGCGCAATTGGATGCACCTGCGGCACGTCCGACCGGCGCGGGTATCGGTCGCGTGCGTGACGCCGTAGACGCTCTCGACCGGTATCTGCATCATGTCGATAATGCCGCCACCCATCCGCTGAGCGGAGTCACCGTGGTGGTCGACTGTGCGCACGGCGCGGCGTCCGACGCGGCGCCCTTGGCGTACCGCGCCGCCGGCGCCCACGTGATAGACATCAATGCCGATCCCGACGGCCTCAATATCAACGATGGTTGTGGGTCAACACATCTCGGTCCACTACAGGCCGCCGTGAAGGCGCACGACGCCCACCTAGGGCTTGCGCATGACGGCGACGCCGACAGATGCCTTGCGGTAGATGCGGACGGGAACGTCATCGATGGCGACGCCATCATGGTCGTGCTCGCCGCGGCGATGGCGGAAGCCGGTGAGCTCACCGACAACACGCTGGTCACCACGGTGATGAGCAATCAGGGATTGCATATCGCCATGCGTTCGGTGGGCATCGATGTCAAGGTGACCGGCGTCGGCGACCGCTATGTGCTGGAAGAGTTACGCGCGGGCCAATTCGCGCTGGGCGGTGAGCAATCCGGTCATATCGTGTTGCCCTCACTGGCCACTACCGGGGACGGAATCGTCACCGGTCTGCGCCTCATGTCCCGGATGGCTCAAACAGGTAAGTCTTTGGCCGATCTTGCGTCGGCGATGCGCAGCCTGCCTCAAACGCTCATCAACGTGCGGGTCTCGGACAAGCACACAGTGGCGAAGGCGCCTGAGGTGCTTGCGGCCGTTGCCGCTGTGGAGTCCGAGCTCGCGGGCAATGGCCGAATCCTGTTGCGTCCTTCTGGAACCGAGCAACTGGTTCGCGTCATGGTGGAGGCCGACGAGCAGTCTACCGCGCAGCGCCTCGCTGAGCGGGTGGCCGAGGTGGTCGGCGCGGTTTAGGCGCGTGCCAGGCTGCGGGTGTACAGCGCGGAACCGGCAGCGTCGCACAGTGTGACGGTGAGATCGCCGCTTGCGCCGTCTATGTCGACCTGCCCGAAATGCTGGTAACCATCCAGCGGTGACTGCTGATCTGGCGGCGCCGCGTGGACGTAATCCGCACGCGGTCCGAAGGTTCCGTCGAGCGGCTTCTCCTGGCCTGCGCCGGCGTGCAGCGGACCCGACACGAACTCCCAGAACGGGTCGAAGTCTGTGAATGCGGCACGCGCAGGCGAGTATTCATGCGCAGCGGTGTAGTGCACGTCGGCCGTCAGCCACACCACATTGCGGACCTGTCGCGCTTTCAGTTGCGAGAGTATGTGTGCCAGTTCGGTTTCTCGCCCCAGCGGGGGGCCGTTGTCGCCGTTGGCGACGGCCTCGAAGTTCGTCTTGCCGTCGGGTACCACCAGCGCCAGTGGCAGGTCATTGGCGACGATCTTCCATACGGCCCTGGATGAGGCCATGGCGTTGATCAGCCATTCGGTTTGGCGGGCACCGAAGATGGCGCCGTGCTGCTGCCGGTTGGTGGAGTTGGGGTCCTTGTAGCTGCGCATGTCGAGAATGAACACGTCCAATAGCGGGCCGTATGAGACTCGTTGGTACACAAGGCCGTCAACGGCTTCGCGGGGTTCAGTCGGTTGCCATTCATGGAATGCCCGGTGTCCGTGCTGTGCAAGCACATCGACTCGCTTTTCGGTGTACTTGTCGTTCTCCAGAACCTCGCCGGGATACCAGTTGTTGAGCACCTCGTGGTCATCCCACTGCACGAGTTGCGGAACGCGTGCGTTGAAGTATCGGTAGTTGGCATCGGTGAGGTTGTATGCGTGTTGACCGCGGTATTGGTCGAGCGTCTGTGCCACAGCGCTTTTCGCCTCGGATACCTCGTTGCGCCAGATCCGCCCGTCGGGCAGGGTCAACGTTTCCTGAATCGGAACATCCGCGTACACCGTGTCCCCGCTGTGGAGGAAGAACTGCGGATTTCGGTCCGCCATGGTGCGGAAGATTCTCATCCCGCCGACGTCTGGATTGATGCCGAACCCTTGTCCCGCGACATCGCCGGACCAGATCAGTCGCACATTTCGTGCGGCGGTCGGCGCTGTCCGGAAGACACCGGTGACAGGCTCACTCAGGGCTCCATCGGAGTCCAGTGTCACCCGATAGTGCACCTCGGCGTCCGCGGGCAGGCCGGTGAGGCGCAGCCTGCCGGTACCGTCCGACTCCGGCGTGAGTACCGGACCGGTGAAACGTCGCACCTCCGAGAAGCTCTCGGTGGCAGCTGTTTCGACGAGCATGGTGGCGGGGCGATCCGAGCGTGCCCAGATCAACGCCCCGTCGGCGCGGGGGAATCCGCTTGCGACTCCATGCGTCAGTCTCGGACGAGTCGTCACCAACGCCGGCCCGCATGCCGCCGCCGGAGCAATGGCGAGCCCAAGCAGAGCGGCGCGCAGGACTGTGCGGCGCGGAATGGCTGTCATTCCACCACCTTCGGGGTGGCAGGCAAACGTACGCCGAACGCTACGCGAACGGCGTACGAATCACAGCAGCTCGCGCAGGGCCTCGACATGCTTGATCCGGCCTGCCGCATCGGCGGCGAGCGGGGCGACATTGAGAGTCGTCACACCTGCCTCCTTGAAGGCCGCAACCCGTTCGGCGACAAAACTCTTGGGCCCGATGAGCGAGATGTTCCTGACCAGCTCGTCAGGCACCGCATCGGTCGCTTCGGCCTTCTTACCCGCCAGGTAAAGCTCCTGGATGGTGTCGGCTTCCTTGCCGAAACCGTATGCGGTCGCGAGGTTGTGGTAGAAGTTCTTACCCTTGGCTCCCATGCCGCCGATGTAGAGCGCCAGGCTCGGCTTGACGAATCCGTACAGCGCCTCGACGTCGTCACCGATCGCGAGCGCCGGCCCGGCGTAGACCTCGAGATCGCCGAGCGACGGGTCGCGCTTGGCCTTGCCCTCGGCCAGGGCGGCACCCCAAACGTCATTGGCCTTCTCGGGAAGGAAGAAGATGGGCTGCCAGCCCTCGGCGATCTCGGCGGTCAGTGCCACGTTCTTGGGGCCAAGAGCGGCGATGAGTACCGGAATGCGGTCGCGCACTGGGTGATTGATCAGCTTCAGCGCCTTGCCCAAGCCGGTGCCCTGTTCGGGAGGCAGCGGCACGGTGAAGTACTTGCCCTCGAACTCCAGGCGTTCCCGACGCCACACCTTTCGGCAGATCTCGACGGTTTCACGGGTGCGGCCCAGTGGAGCGTCGTACTTCACGCCGTGGAATCCCTCGATGACCTGCGGGCCCGAGGCGCCGATGCCCAGGACGAACCGACCGTTGGAGACGTAATCCAGGCCGGCCGCCGTCATCGCCAGCAGGGTGGGGGTACGGGTGTACAGCTGGAAGATGCCCGACGCGAGCTTTACGGTGGACGTCTTGGCAGCGAGAAACCCGAGCTGGCTCGCGGCGTCATACGAGTAGGCCTCGGCGACGAACGCGATGTCCAACCCGACTTTCTCCAGCTCAGCGAGCTCGTCAACGACTTCGGTGAATCCGCCGGCATAGCTCAGCGTGGTTCCAATGCGCATGCGGCGACCCTACCCGACCAAGCGGTTGAACGGGAAGACGCATGATCCACAGATCGGTGAAAAAAGATGGAACCGGAAGTGGCATGCACCCGTCGTAGTCAATATGGGAGAAACCTCGATCAACGTCGCTGGTGTCCGGGGGGTCGCTGGAGAGTTTGACAGTGTGGCCGAAGAGCTGCAAAAAGCCATTCAGCAGCTGCGCGGGTTGTCTTTCGGTGGGGCATCGGCCGGACGGTGGCATACGACCAAGGGCGACGCGGTCAGGGATGGACTGCGCGAGGTGGTGACTCATCTCGAGAACTGGCAGCGCACCAACACCGCGATCGCCGAACAACTCCGCGCGACCGCGCAGCGTTATGCCGATCGGGATGCCAAGAACAAGGCAAGGGTGGCTGCAGTCAATGGCAGGTAAGTACGACATCGAGTCGCTGCGCAGCGAGGGGATCCAGGCGATCGCGAACTCGCAGAACTACACCACCACCGCGATCCGGGGTAACGGTAAGTCTCCGGTCACCATCACCAACCCGGACCTCACCGCCAACGAGCGCCAGCTGTTCGATTGGTACGACATGGACGCCGGCATGGATCTGAACAAGCTCGGTGCGGATCTTGAGCTCTTCAAGAGCGCGGTGACCACCATGAAGTCCGCCGCCGAGCGCCAGCACGGCCAGCTGCAGCAGCTCATGGGAATGTGGGAAGGCAAAGGCTCGGAGGCCGCTAATCAGTTCTTGCGGACGCACAACTCCACCGCCGACGCGGTGACCAAGGAATTCGGGCAGGTATCCACCGGTCTGGACGGGTTGCGTGAAACGTTATGGAACATCGTCGATCTCAAGAAGCAGGCATCGACCATGGTCGATGGGTTGGTGACCGATCGCGCGTCTTTCGACAGCGCCGTCGCCACCTACAAGACCGGGACCGGTGACAGGTCGGTGGCAGACGAGACCAACGCCACGAAGATCGGCCCCCATGTCCAACAGAACATCGAGGGCAAATGGCTTCCCGCGATGAAGGCGGCGTGGGGCAAGGGTGGCGAGGCGTACGACACGTTCACCAGTGCGCTGAAGCAGGAGCTGCCCGCGGAGTTCAAGAACCCGCCCGGTCAGCTCGGACCGGAGTACGACTCGGACACCGAATCCCCGCAGAACTCCACGGACAGGGACAAAGACAAAGGCGGCAAGCAGGAGTCAGGTGCTACCGGGGGTGGCCAGAGCAGCGGAAACAGCGGGTCCGCCGGCGATAGCGCGGGCGGCGGGATGCAGGGCACGGCCACCCCGGCCTCAGCGATGGGTAATCAGGGCGGGCAGATGTCCGGCGGTGGGCAGCAGAGTGCCGGGCAGGGGCAAGGGCAGCAGGGCATGGACCCGAGCCAGATTGTCAGCGGGTTGACCGGGGCCATGACGGGCGCTCTCGGATCTATCGGCCAGGCCGCCAGCGGCATTGTCAGCGCGATCACCGAGGGCCTCTCCAGCATCCCGTTCGACCAGTTGGGGCAGGGCGGCGAGGCCGGTGCGGGCGACGAGAGGCCCGAGGACAAGATCGACGGGAAGGCCGACGAGGCCGCCGACAAGAAGGACCCGGACGCCAAGATGGCGGCGGCCAAGGACGCGGCGATCCAGGAAGCCCGCTCGGATGCGGGCGCGACGTTCGCCACGGATGGCAAGCCTATGCAGGGCCCGGGCGTTCAGCTGGCGGGAGCAGGGGGTGTGGAGGCCACTCCGGCCCCCGCAGGCCAGACCACCCCGGGTGCACCGCTCGGGACCACGACGCCGCCGGGGGGTGCGATTCCGCCGTCCACCGGTGGGCTGTCCGCGGCGCAGCCCGCTGGATCGATGTCGCCGGTGACCCCACCGCCGGTCCACACACAGCAGCCGAACGCGGTCCAGCATCCCGAGCCCGCGCAACAGCCCTCACCCGTGCCCTCGGTGGGGCCCAGCGGTCGGCAGGCGCAGCCCCAGGCCGCAGGGACGGATGCCGGGGAGACGCCGTGTGAAATCGCCGCCGATGAACTGCCCAAGGCCGGACGATGATCGACATCACCGACGCCCTCGCGGGCATCGTGTCGGATTTCGAGAGCACCCTGGATCAGCTGCGGGATGACGCCGATGCGGCGCGCAGTGACGTGGTGCTCGATGAGTCCACCCATATCGGTGAACTTCAGATGCCCGTGCAGATCCATATGACCGAATCCGACTTCGATGAGGACGACCTCTACCGCTGGCAGCGGTGGAGGCGCTGACTACCTCAGTAGCGATTGCACGCGATCGATCTGGCTGATCTCCAGCGCGGTGGATTCCGGCACCGAGGTGTTCGGCAGTTCAGCCGCCGGGTCGGCGAAGTCGCGGTAGCGCTTGTCGCCGACGAGCTGGAAGAGCAAGTATCCGGTCAACAAGGCGCGAGTATTGCGCTGGGTTGCCCGATTCGATCCGCCGAGACCGACGAATCTACGCAGCCAGCTGTGTTCCGGTAGCCCGCTGGACTTCGCCTTCGCGATGTTCCGCAGCTCGGCACCCGGCCACGCCTGCGAGAGCGCCAGGGCATTCGATCGCAGCGATTGCGCGTCGTCGGTGCTCGTCACAACAAGTCCGGGGATGGTCAACGCGGTGGCACTGTTCTCCACGGGCGGCTGCGTTGCGCTGGGAAACAGCGCGGCGACGGCCTTGGCGCCGATCGGCCGATTCTTCTTGTCCACCGGCGCTGAGGACCGCGTGGCCGCGAACACCGCCGCCGAGGCGCCCAGTCCATGACCGGCCAGCGCGAGCTTGGTCGGATGCACGCTGATCTTGCCGTCGCCGAGGCGCACCCGGGTCACGATCTCGAGTGTTGTGGCCAAGTCGGCTGCCAGATTCAGGTGTGACGGGATCAACCCCTTCTCGGTGTCCGGGGCCGCCGCGACGATTCCCCAGGACGCGAGATGTTCCAGGGTCGCCCGATACTTGTCGGTACCGGTCAGCCAGTCGTGTCCGAAGGCCACCGCAGGCAGATTGAAGCCGGAATCCGGGGTGTAGACGACGCCGGTCACCCCGGCGAAGGCCAGGTCGCCACGCAGAACCTTGTGCGGACCACGACGGGTCAGGGCTTTGAATAGCGTGCGGGTACTCGCCATGGGATGACCGTAGCTGATCGTTGTCGTTGCGGACCGCGGCGGGAACTGAACTACCCTGGTGGGCTATGTGCGGAATCGTCGGGTACGTCGGCCACCGGGACGCTCTTGGTGTCGTCCTCGAGGCGCTGCGGCGGCTCGAGTACCGGGGCTATGACTCGGCGGGGGTTGCGCTGGCCGACGGAAGCGGCGGGCTGCTGGTGCAGCGCAAGGCGGGCCGGTTGGCCAACCTGGAATCCGCGATCGCGGAATCGGGTGAATCCTTCGGCGCGACCACCGGCATGGGGCACACCCGCTGGGCCACCCACGGCGCCCCCACCGACCGCAACGCGCACCCGCATCGGGATACGACCGGCAAGGTCGCGGTGGTCCACAACGGGATCATCGAGAACTTCCCGGCATTGCGGGCCGAACTGGAGGCCGCCGGCGTCGAGTTCGCCAGCGACACCGACTCCGAGGTGGCCGTGCACCTGGTGGCGCGCCAGTACGAATCGGGAGACACCGCCGGCGACTTCGTGGCCTCGGTGCAGGCCGTGGTGCGGCGGCTCGAGGGTCACTTCACCCTCGTTTTCTCCCACGCCGACGACCCGGGCACCATCGTGGCCGCGCGCCGTTCCACCCCGCTGGTGGTCGGTATCGGTGACGGCGAGATGTTCCTCGGGTCCGACGTCGCCGCGTTCATCGAATACACCAGGGAAGCCGTCGAATTAGGGCAGGACCAGGTCGTGGTCATCACCGCGGACGGCTACCGCATCACCGACTTCGCGGGTAACGACGACGCCGACAACGCCCGGGTCTTCACGATCGACTGGGACCTGTCGGCCGCGGAAAAGGGCGGCTACGAGTACTTCATGCTCAAGGAGATCGCCGAACAGCCGGCGGCGGTGTCCGACACCTTGTTGGGGCACTTCGACCTCGGCCGGATAATTCTCGACGAGCAGCGGCTCTCCGATCAGGAACTGCGCGATATCGACAAGGTGTTCGTGGTCGCCTGCGGTACGGCATTCCATTCGGGTCTGCTGGCCAAGTACGCCATCGAGCATTGGACGCGGCTGCCCGTGGAGATCGAGCTCGCGAGCGAATTCCGCTACCGGGACCCGGTTTTGGATCGCAGCACGCTCGTCGTCGCCATTTCGCAATCGGGTGAGACCGCGGACACCCTGGAAGCGGTGCGGCACGCCAAGGAGCAGAAGGCCAAGGTGTTGGCCGTCTGTAATACCAACGGTTCGCAGATTCCCCGTGAATGCGATGCGGTGCTCTACACGCGGGCCGGGCCGGAGATCGGTGTCGCCGCGACGAAGACATTCCTGGCCCAGGTGACTGCCAATTACATTGTGGGCCTGGCCTTGGCGCAGGCTCGCGGCACCAAATACCCGGATGAGGTGGCTCGTGAGTACCACGAGCTGGAGGCCATGCCGGAGTTGATCGAGCGCGTCATCGCCACCATGGATCCGGTCGCCGAGCTTGCGCGGCAGTACGCGCAGTCCTCCAGCATCCTGTTCCTGGGGCGCCACGTCGGATACCCGGTGGCGCTGGAGGGTGCGCTCAAGCTCAAGGAGCTGGCGTACATGCACGCCGAGGGATTCGCGGCCGGAGAGCTCAAACACGGGCCGATCGCGCTGATCGAAGAGGGACTGCCGGTCATCGTGGTGATGCCGTCCCCCAAGGGCATGGGATTGCTGCATTCGAAGCTGCTCAGCAACATTCGTGAGATTCAGGCCCGTGGGGCACGGACGATCGTGATCGCCGAAGAGGGCGATGAGACGATTCGGCCGTACGCGGACCACCTCATCGAGATTCCGGCGGTGTCGACGTTGTACCAGCCGTTGCTGTCCACGATTCCGATGCAGGTGTTCGCCGCGGCGGTGGCGCAGGCCCGTGGGTACGACGTGGACAAGCCGCGGAACCTGGCCAAGTCGGTAACCGTCGAATAGCGGCGTCTATGTCCTGTGGCGCGGCAACCCGACGTCGCTGACCCCGCGGCGTACCGTCTGCATCGCACACCCACCAGTTCCTCGATGTCGATGAGCGAGCGAGGGGAGCCCACGATTCATGAAGTACTACTACAGCCCCGAGCAGATTCGGGAGGCCGAGGCACCGCTACTGGCGGCCCCGCCCGAGGGCGCCTTGATGCGGCGTGCGGCATACGGATTGGCCACGATCGTCGCTGACGAGTTGTCGCGGCGGGCCGGCGTGGTGGTCGGGCGGCGTGTGTGCGCGATCGTTGGTTCTGGAGACAACGGGGGAGACGCCTTGTGGGCGTTGACCATCCTGCGCCGACGCGGCGTATCGGCCAGTGCGTTACTGCTGAATCCCGAGCGGGCCCACCGCGCGGGTCTTGCCGCCTTCCGTAAGGCCGGCGGCCGGGTGGTGTCCGCGGTGCCCGGCGATACGGATCTCGTTCTGGATGGCGTTGTAGGAATTTCGGGGACCGGTCCGCTGAGGCCGGGAGCCGCCGAGATCGCCGAACAGATCAATGCCGAGGGCATTCCGGTGATCGCGGTGGACATTCCCAGTGGCATAGACGTGCACACCGGCACAGTGGACGGCCCGGCCTTCCGCGCCGCGGTCACGGTGACATTCGGTGGCTACAAACCCGTTCATGTTCTTGGTGATTGCGGTGAGGTCCGGTTGGTCGACATCGGGCTTGACCTGCCCGCCACGACGATCCGGGAACTCGACGCCCATGATGTCGCCCTCGCCTGGCCAGTTCCCGGACCGGCCGATGACAAGTACACGCAAGGCGTGACGGGTGTGCTGGCGGGATCGCACACCTATCCCGGGGCCGCCATCTTGTGCGCGGGTGCCGCCGTCGCGGCGACGGCCGGGATGGTTCGATACGCCGGATCGGCTGCCGCCGAGGTGGTCTCGCATTGGCCGGAAGTGATTGCCACCCAGACGGAAGAGGCCGCCGGCCGCGTGCAGGCCTGGGTGATCGGTCCCGGATATGGAACCGGTGAGCGCCAGACGCGAACCCTGCGGCGGGTGCTTTCGGGCGGCCTGCCGGTACTCGTCGATGCCGACGCCCTGACGATCCTCGCCGAGCACCCCGAGTTGGCCGATCTCGTGGCAGCGCGCGATGCCCCCACGATCCTGACCCCGCACGCCGGTGAGTACCGCAGGCTCGCAGGTGAACCTCCGGGCCCCGATCGGGTCGGCGCCGCGCGGTCGTTGGCGGTGCGGCTGGGTGCCACGGTGCTCCTCAAGGGCAACGTCACCGTCATCGCGCAGCCGGACGGAACCGCGTACGTGAATAGGGCACACGGGTCGTGGGCCGCGACCGCGGGCTCGGGCGATGTGCTCTCGGGTGTGATCGGCGCGCTGCTGGCCGCCGGAGTTCCCGCCGACAAGGCCGCGGCGATGGGGGCCCACGTGCATGCTCGAGCGGCGTCTGCCGCCGCGGCGGATCCCGGTCCGGGTAAAGCTCCCATTTCGGCTTCCCGTCTTCTTGGGCATCTGCGTTGGGCGGTCGCCGAAATAGGGTGAGAATCGGCTTATGTCGAATCCCCGCGATCAGTTCAGCCTTTCGGCGCACGCCGGAAAGATCAACGCCTCGTCCTTTAGCCCCGCCTATACCGGCCGGTTGTCGACCGCGCCCATCCCGGCCTTACGCCTCCCCGATGAGCCGATGGATCCGCAGGCCGCCTACCGGTTCATTCACGACGAACTGATGCTCGACGGCAGTTCGCGGCTGAACCTCGCCACCTTCGTCACGACCTGGATGGATCCCGAGGCCGAGAAGCTGATGGCCGAGACGTTCGACAAGAACATGATCGACAAGGACGAGTACCCGGCGACCGCAGCGATCGAGTCGCGGTGCGTGGCCATGGTGGCCGATCTGTTCCACGCCGATGATCTATCCGCCGAGGACCCGTCATCGGCGATCGGGGTATCGACCATCGGGTCCAGCGAGGCGGTGATGCTTGCCGGGCTGGCCCTCAAGTGGCGCTGGCGCGCCAAAATCGGTGACGGCTGGAAGGGCCGCACACCGAACCTGGTGATGGGGTCCAACGTGCAGGTGGTGTGGGAGAAGTTCTGCCGGTACTTCGACGTCGAGCCGCGGTACCTGCCGATGGCGAAGGACCGGTACGTCATCACTCCCGAGCAGGTGCTCGATGCGGTGGACGAGGACACCATCGGGGTGGTGGGCATCCTGGGCACCACCTTCACCGGTGAGCTGGAGCCGATTGCCGAGATCTGCGCGGCGCTGGACACTTTGGCGGCCATGCCCGGCAAGCCGGATGTCCCGGTACACGTAGACGCCGCCAGCGGCGGTTTCGTGGTGCCGTTCCTGCACCCCGAACTGCGCTGGGACTTCCGGCTGCTCCGGGTGGTGTCGATCAACGTCAGCGGGCACAAGTACGGCCTGACCTATCCCGGAATCGGCTTCGTGGTGTGGCGCAGCAAGGAACACCTGCCCGAAGATCTGGTGTTCCGGGTCAACTATCTCGGCGGAGATATGCCGACGTTCACCCTGAACTTCTCCCGCCCGGGTAATCAGGTGGTCGGGCAGTACTACAACTTCCTGCGGTTGGGGCGGGCCGGTTACGCACAGGTGATGCGCTGTTTGTCGGAGACCGCCCGCTGGTTCGGCGACGAGCTGAACAAGAGCGAGCACTTCGAGGTGATCACCGACGGCTCGGCGATCCCGGTGGTGTCGTTCCGGCTCAAGGGCGACCGCCCGTATACCGAGTTCGACATCTCGCATTCTTTGCGGGCCTTTGGCTGGCAGGTGCCGGCCTACACGATGCCCGAGGACGTCACCGATGTCGCGGTGCTGCGGGTGGTGGTACGCGAAGGCTTCTCGGGTGATCTTGCCCGTGCGCTGCGCGATGACCTCATCACCGTGTTGAAGGGGCTTGACGAGCTGAAACCGAACGGGCACTTCGACGCGGTGCAGCCGTTCGCGCACTGATTCGGCGGGCTGGAGCGCAGCGACTCGGGGATCTGATGCGGATGGGACAATGGAGCCGGTGACGACAACTTCGACGACAACGGACGGCCTCCCGCCGAACACGGGTGAGACGACCGCACAGGCGGTCGTCGACCTGGGTGCCATTGCGCACAACGTCCGGTTGCTGCGTGAGTACGCCGGCGAGGCCAGGCTCATGGTGGTCGTCAAGGCCGACGGCTACGGGCACGGAGCGTTGCCGGTGGCACGTGCCGCGATCGCCGCCGGGGCCGACGAGCTCGGTGTCGCCACCATTGGTGAGGCACTGCAGATCCGTGCGGGCGGGATCGACGCGCCACTGCTCGCCTGGCTGCATGCCCCGGGCGCCGACTACGCCGCCGCGTTGAATGCCGATGTCCAGGTCGCGGTGTCCTCGCTCGATCAGCTCAGTGAGCTGCTTGACGCTGCGCAGTCCACCGGGCGTCAGGCGATCACGACCGTCAAGGTGGATACGGGGCTCAATCGCAATGGGGTACCGGCCGAGTACACCCGTGACCTTTTCGAGGCGTTGGCGAAGGCGCAGGCCGAGCAGTCAATTCGGGTGCGCGGCATCATGTCTCATTTTGCATATGCCGATCAGCTCGGTAATCCCACCATCGACATGCAGAAAGGCCGGTTCGACGAGGCGCTCGAGCTGGCACGTGACCTGGGGCTGCGTTACGAGGTGGCACACCTGTCGAACTCGGCGGCCACGCTGACTCGTCCCGATGTTCGATATGGCATGGTGCGCGCGGGAATTGCGCTGTACGGCATCAACCCGATGCCGGGTGAGATACGGACCGGTCTGATTCCGGCGATGTCGCTCACGTGTGCGGTGTCGTCGGTGAAGCCGGTGCGGGTCGGTGAAGGGGTGTCCTACGGACACGTATGGACGGCTCCGCGCGATACCAATGCGGCGCTCATCGGGATCGGCTACGCCGATGGCGTGGTCCGTGGACTGGGTAACCGCTTCGAGGTGGCCATCGGAGGGCGCCGCTACCCGAACATCGGCCGTGTCTGCATGGACCAGTTCGTGGTCGATGTGGGCGACAACGAGGCCGGGGTGCGGGCCGGCGATGTCGCAACGCTTTTCGGCTCGGGTGTGGCGGGAGAGCCCACCGCGCAGGACTGGGCGGAGCTGCTCGACACCATCGCCTACGAGGTGGTCACCTGCCCACGCGGCAGGGTGGTGCGAACGTACCGGGATTCCAGGACCGTTGAGCAGTAAGTCGAACGCCTGGTTGGCCGGCGTGGCGGGGCTCGGTGCGGTGGTGACGGTGGCCGGTGTCGGCACCGCACGCTCGATCGGTAGACGCAGGTTCGACGATCCCTACCGCGATGAGGATTTCGACCTCTTGGAGACCGATCGCGGCAGCATCGTGATGACCGACGACGGTGTACCGCTGGCGGTTCGGGAGGTGGGTCCGTCGAACGCGCCGTTGACCGTCGTGTTCGTACACGGCTTCTGTCTGCAGATGGCTTCCTTTCATTTCCAGCGCCGCGAGCTCGCGAGCCGCTGGGGAGACAACGTTCGCATGGTTTTCTATGACCAACGCGGACACGGACGCTCGGGCCTGCCGGCTCCGAAGTCATGCACCATCCGTCAGCTCGGCGACGATCTCGAATCGGTGCTGCGCGTGTTGGTACCCCGGGGTAACGCTGTCCTGGTGGGGCATTCGATGGGCGGCATGACCATCCTTGCCCACGCCGGACGTCACCCCGAGCAGTACGGCCGCAGGATTGTCGGGGTCGGATTGATCGCCAGTGCGGCCGAAGGTCTGTCGCACACCGCCATCGGTGAGGGGTTGCGCAATCCGGCGCTGCGCGTGCTGCGGACGGCCGTGCACTACGCGCCGAGGCCTGCTCATCACGGCCGCGGTGCGGTCAAGTCGCTCGTCGGTCCGGTGCTACAGGCCGCTTCCTACGGAGGTCAGCGGGTGAGTCCCACGCTGGTGAGGTTCAGTGAGCGCATGATTCATCAGACACCCGTCACGACCATCGTGGATTTTCTGCGGGCACTCGAGGAGCACGACGAGACGGCGGCGCTGCCGACCATCGCGCCGCTGCCGAGCCTGGTGGTGTGCGGTGATACCGACATGCTCACCCCGCTGGTTCAATCGGAGTCCATGGCAGCGCAATTGGGGTCGAAGGGACACAACGAGTTGATCCTGGTGCGCGAATCGGGGCATCTGGTGCAGCTGGAACATCCGGGAATCGTCAACGACGGCATCGATCGTCTTGTGAGGCGCTCGACCCCAACACTTTTCGCTGCTATCAAACAGCGTCTGCGTGATCGGACCGGACTGTGATCGACGACTCGGGACGCATCGCGTTGCCCACGCTGCAGGACACACTGGATTTCGGGGCGCGGATCGGCAGGGACCTCGCCGCGGGCGACGTCGTCGTGCTCGATGGGCCCCTGGGTGCGGGAAAGACCGCATTGACCAAGGGGATTGCGCTGGGCATGGATGTCGACGGCCCCATCACCTCGCCGTCATATGTGCTGGCCCGCGTCCACGAGGCGCGGCGCCCGGGTGCACCGGCACTGGTGCATGTGGACGTCTACCGGCTGCTGGAACATCAAAGTGCCGACCTGCTCGGCGAGCTCGACTCACTGGATCTCGATACCGATCTGGACGATTCGGTGGTTGTCGTGGAGTGGGGCGAGGGGCTGGCGGAGCGGTTGTCGGAACACCATCTGGACATCCGACTGCAACGTGCACCCGACTCCGATGAACGCACCGCAACCTGGCATTGGAGCCGTAAGCCGTGAGCGTGATACTTGCCCTGGACACCGCCACGCCCGCCATCACAGCGGGGCTTGTGAGGCGGGCACCAGATGGATCGGTGCAGGCCTTGTCCGAACGAATCACCATGGGTGCCAAGGGGCATGCCGAGGCGCTTACCCCGAACATCGGTGCGGCGTGTGCCGACGCCGGTGTCGCGGTCGGTGAACTCGACGCGATAGTGGTGGGTTGCGGCCCGGGTCCGTTCACCGGACTGCGCGTCGGGATGGCGACCGCCGCGGCGATGGGACTGGCGCTGGACATCCCGGTGTACCCGGTATGCACGCTCGACGCGATCGGCTATGACACCACCGGCAACGTGCTCGTCGTCACGGACGCGCGCCGGCGTGAGGTGTACTGGGCCGGCTACCGCGACGGAACGCGCATCGGCGGCCCGGCCGTCGACGCGCCCGCAGACGTCTCGATGCAGGACTACACCCTGGTGGCTGGATCACCGGATCACACAGTGCTTTTCGATCTCCCGGTGCTTGACCGCCAGTTTCCGTCATCGTTGCGGCTGGTGCAGGTGGCCGACTGGGATCAGCCTCCAGGTGCCCTGACGCCGCTGTATCTGCGTCGCCCCGATGCCAAAGAACCCCGTCGATGACGGTCGAGCTGAAGCCTCTTCGCCGGCGCGACGCCCGTCGGTGCGCCGAACTTGAGGCGATTCTGTTCGCAGGTGATGACCCGTGGCCGGAGTCGGCCTTTCGCGCGGAGCTCGCGTCCGCTCACATTCATTACCTGGCGGCCAGGGACGGGCACACGCTGGTGGGATACGGCGGCATCTCCCGGTTGGGGCATCACGAACCCGAATATGAGATTCACACCATCGGCGTGGATCCCGCCTATCAGAAACAGGGCATCGGACGGCTTCTGTTGGACGAGCTGCTCGCGCGTGCGGATCGCGATCCGGGGCCGGTGTTCCTAGAGGTCCGCACCGACAACGTGGCGGCGATCGCGCTGTACCACGGCACAGGATTCGAGACCGTCGGCGTGCGCAAGCGGTATTACCCAGGCAGTGGAGCCGATGCGTTCACCATGAAACGCCCTGCGCAGGGCATCGTGAAATAGGCTGGTGCGGCCATGACAGTCATCCTTGCCATCGAAAGCTCCTGCGACGAAACCGGAGTGGGTATCGCCGAGCTGACCCCCGACGGGTCGGTGGTGCTGTTGGCCGACGAGGTGGCCTCCAGCGTCGACGAGCACGCACGTTTCGGTGGGGTGGTACCCGAGATCGCCTCCCGCGCGCATCTGGAGGCACTCGGCGTCACCGCGCGGCGCGCGTTGGACACCGCCGGCGTGCAGAAGCCCGACGTGGTCGCCGCGACCATCGGTCCGGGTCTTGCGGGTGCGCTCCTGGTCGGGGTATCGGCCGCCAAGGGGCTGGCGCTGGCCTGGGGTGTGCCCTTCTATGGGGTGAACCATCTGGGCGGGCACATTGCCGCCGACGTCTACGAGAACGGGCCGCTGCCCGAATGCGTGGCGCTGTTGGTCTCGGGCGGGCACACCAGCCTGCTGCATGTGCGCTCGCTGGCCGAGCCCATCGAGGAACTCGGTGCCACAGTGGATGATGCCGCCGGTGAGGCCTACGACAAGGTCGCGCGGTTACTCGGCCTGGGGTACCCGGGCGGTAGGGTGCTCGACGAGCTTGCGCAACAAGGAGATTCATCGGCTGTCCCGTTTCCGCGAGGCATGACGGGGCCGCGCGACGACAGGCACAGTTTCAGCTTCTCGGGGCTTAAGACGGCCGTTGCGCGCTACATGGAAAAACACCGCGAAGACTCGGATTTCTCTGCCGCCGATGTGGCTGCGGGCTTTCAGGAGGCGGTCGCCGACGTGCTGACCATGAAGGCGGTGCGCGCGGCGACGGACCTGGGGGTCTCGACGCTGCTGATTGCCGGTGGTGTGGCCGCCAACTCGCGGGTGCGCGTACTTGCCGAGCAGCGGTGTGCCGAGGCCGGTCTGACGCTTCGCGTGCCACCGCTGCGGTTGTGCACCGACAACGGCGCCATGATCGCTTCCTTCGCGGCGCATCTGGTGGCTGCGGGCGCCGAGCCCTCCTCGCTGCAGGCCGCGGCGGATCCTGGGCTGCCGGTGGTGAAGGGGCAGGTGCGGTGACGGGCCCCAGCGACGGCGTGGCCGACCGCCTTGCCATCACCGATCTGTTGTATCGATACGCCGAACTGATGGACGCAGGGGACTTCGACGGAGTCGGGGAACTCCTCGGCCGCGGCTCCTTCGGCGGCGAGCAGGGCAGTGTGTCCGGCGCCTCGGCGATCACCAAGCTCTTCTTCACCACCACCCGTCGCTACCGCGAGACCGGTGGCACTCCGCGTACCAGGCATCTGGTGCTCAACCCGATCGTCGAGGTCGCGGGCGCCCACACGGCCTCGGCGCGGTCGACGTTTTGCGTGGTGCAGGCCACCGAGCAGCTGCCGCTGCAGCCGATTGTGGTGGGTCGATACCGGGATACGTTCGGTCGTGACGGGCACGGGTGGTATTTCAGCTCGCGCCGGGTGGATGTGGAGATGGTCGGCGATGTGTCGGCCCACCTGCTCATGGATCCGGGGGCCCTGAGCGGGTAACGACAACCCAGCCTTGAGCGCTAGCACTCTCATGTATAGAGTGCTAGATGGCGATCGGTTGACGTCGTGTCGGCACCCGCGACGACGGCGCGACACTCATCCGGCCGCCGAAGCATCTGTTGACAATCCGGCTCATGGGCATCAGGCCCACCGAGCCACCCTGAGAGGGAAAGGGATCACTGTGGCCGTGAACATCAAGCCACTCGAGGACAAGATCCTCGTTCAGGCCAATGAGGCCGAGACCACGACCGCGTCCGGTCTGGTCATCCCGGACACCGCCAAGGAGAAGCCGCAAGAAGGCACCGTCGTCGCAGTTGGCCCCGGCCGCTGGGATGAGGATGGCGAAAAGCGGATCCCCCTGGACGTGTCCGAGGGTGACGTCGTCATCTACAGCAAGTACGGCGGCACCGAGATCAAGTACAACGGCGAGGAGTACTTGATCCTGTCGGCTCGCGACGTGCTGGCTGTCGTTAGCAAGTAACACCGTGTGACCGCCCCGGAAACCACCTGCGTTGCAGGCGTTTTCCGGGGCGGCACGCGTTTTACCCATTCCTGTCGGTGCTGAATCAGCCGAATAGAGAGAACACATGAGCAAGCTGATCGAATTCAATGAGACCGCGCGCCGCGCCCTGGAAGCCGGGGTCAACAAGCTGGCCGACGCGGTCAAGGTCACGCTCGGTCCCCGCGGTCGGCACGTGGTGCTGGCCAAGGCATTCGGCGGTCCCGCCGTGACCAACGACGGTGTCACCATCGCCCGCGACATCGACCTGGAAGACCCCTTCGAAAACCTGGGTGCCCAGCTGGTCAAGGCAGTGGCGACCAAGACCAACGACGTCGCCGGTGACGGCACCACCACCGCCACGGTGTTGGCCCAGGCGCTGGTCAAGGCCGGTCTGCGCAATGTGGCCGCTGGTGCCAACCCGATTGCGCTCGGCGCCGGTATAGCCCGCGCCGCCGACGCGGTGTCCGAGCGTCTGCTGACGGTGGCCGCGCCGGTATCCGGTGAGCACGCCATCGCCCAGGTGGCCACGGTCTCCTCACGCGATCCGGAGATCGGCGAACTGGTCGGCGAGGCCATGACCAAGGTTGGCGGCGACGGTGTGGTCAGCGTCGAGGAATCGTCGACCATCAACACCGAGCTGGTCATCACCGACGGTGTGCAGTTCGACAAGGGCTATCTGTCGCAATACTTCGTGACCGACTTCGATGAGCAGAAGGCGATCCTGGAAGACGCGCTGGTGCTGCTGCACCGCGACAAGATCAGCTCGCTGCCCGACCTGCTGCCGCTGCTGGAGTTGGTGGCCAAGGAGGGCAAGCCGCTGCTGATCGTGGCCGAGGACGTGGAGGGTGAGCCGCTGTCCACTCTGGTCGTCAACGCGATCCGCAAGACTCTCAAGGCCGCCGCGGTGAAGGCGCCGTTCTTCGGCGACCGCCGCAAGGCGTTCCTGGAGGACCTGGCGATCGTCACCAACGCTCAGGTGGTCAACCCCGACGTGGGTCTGTCGCTGCGCGAGGCCGGCATCGAGGTGCTCGGCACCGCGCGCCGCATTGTGGTGAGCAAGGACGAGACGGTCATCGTCGAGGGCGGCGGCGCCGAGGACGCCATCAAGGCGCGTGTCGCTCAGCTGAAGGCGGAGATCGAGACCACCGACTCGGACTGGGACCGCGAGAAGCTGCAGGAGCGCCTGGCCAAGCTGGCCGGCGGTGTCGCGGTGATCAAGGTGGGTGCTGCCACCGACACCGCACTCAAGGAGCGCAAGCACCGTGTCGAGGACGCCGTCTCGGCGGCCAAGGCCGCCGTGGAGGAGGGCATCGTCGCCGGTGGCGGCAGTGCTCTGGTGCAGGCTCGTTCGGCCCTGGACGGTTTGCGTGTCGAGCTCAAGGGTGACGAGGCCAAGGGTGTCGACGTGTTCGAGGCCGCGTTGTCCGCGCCCCTGTTCTGGATCGCGACTAACGCCGGGCTGGACGGCGCCGTTGTGGTGAGCAAGGTGGCCGAGCTGGACGCGGGGCATGGCTTCAATGCGGCCACGCTGGAGTACGGCGACCTGATCGCCGATGGCGTCATCGATCCGGTGAAGGTGACCCGTTCGGCCGTCATCAACGCGGCATCCGCCGCACGGATGATCCTGACCACCGAGACCAGCATCGTCGAGAAGCCGGCCGAGGAAGCAGATCACGGGCACGGCCACCACGGCCACGCTCACTAGGCATACACACGAAAACACCCCCGGCCCAACAGGACCGGGGGTGTTTTCGTTTCTGTGAACTGCCTGTGTGGGTAAGTTTTCGGAATGCGTATTGCTTCGCTAATTCTGAGCTTCGTTGTTCTCGCTGGAGGTGTGGCCACGTGCTTCGTCGCCCCGGTCGCTCGTGCAGATTGTCGAGACGGAGCGATCAGCCCCGGACCTAACGGGACGTGTTCACTCTGTAGCGCTGGCCAGTGGACACACATAGACCGCCAGCTGTGCGTTGATTACCCGGAGTCGGAGCACTGCGCGGTGGCGACTTCTTCGCCCACTACGTCTGCCCCCGCCCCTGTTGTGCCACCCGCTGTCTCGCCTCCGCCTGTCGGTATCGGTGTTGGTGTCGGCACTCCGAACGTCCCTAATGTCGGCAGTCCGAACATCCCCAATGCCGGTTGCACCTGGGTCAACGGTTATACGAAGAGGAATGGCACCCGGGTAAGTGGTTATTGGCGGTGCTAGTCCGGGGTTGGGTTGCATAGGCGTCAGTCCATGCGGGCGGCCGAGGTTTACTGGACGGATGTCCACTCAGATGTCACGACTGACGGTGCTTGCCCTGGCCGGGCTGTTGCTCTCGGGCTGCGAGGCGAACGTCAGCTTGGGGTCATCGTCACCCGAGCTCGCCAAGGCGAAGCTGGAGCAGGGGCTTACGGACGGCATCAGGGACAAGACCGGGGTCACGCTCACCGGCGCCACGTGTGACGGGCCGTTGAAGGGTCAGAAGGGCGCAACTCAGCGGTGCGCGGTCGTCGATGCGGAGGGAAGGACGATCGACGTCACAGTCATGGCGACCGACGTCCAGGGATCGCAGATCGCTTTCAACTGGAAGGTCGATGACCGGCCGGCGGGCTCCGCCGCTTAGGTCGATCTCCGCAAACGTTGGGCCCCCGCCACCATCAGGTCGCGGGGGCCCAACGCATGCTGCACGTATTACGCGGAGCGACGTATCCCGCGGCGCAGGATCAGTTCGCGCTCGGACTCCGAAAGTCCACCCCAGATTCCGTAGGGCTCGGCGACGGCCAACGCATGTGCGCGGCACTGCACCAGCACCGGGCACGCCCGGCACATCTCCTTGGCCTTCATCTCGCGTTGAGCGCGGGCGCGGCCGCGTTCACCGTCGGGATGAAAGAACACTGACGAATCGACCCCTCGGCAAAGGCCCTTCATCTGCCAATCCCAAATATCTGCGTTGGGCCCAGGCAATTGCTGTGGCTGCGGCATGTGGTTAACCCTCTCGCTGCGCGCGCAGTCGACCTGCGCGTGAGTGAAGTAGCACCAGACGTGTCGCCGATGACAAGCGGTGTACACAAAGTAGGTGCGCGGTCGAAATCCAGTCAATAGGCGATGATCATGGCAACATCACGCCATTAGGTCCAGAATTAACATCACGTTCATCGTCTTTGCTCTTCGTTGGTACGTAACGCTCGCTCACCTGCGTGGTCAGCCCGTTTTGGCCGTGGGTTTTCCGTTTCCTTAACGTGGCGTTCGGCAACTGTTTACGCCATCCGTTGACGTGGATTTAACATCCGCTGCATCAACTGTTAACTCCATTTCTTGGGGAATTGGTACCGTGACCGCGCCCATGGTGACTTTCCGATCGTCCGCAGCAGCGGTGCTTACCGACGCCGCCTTCGGGCCGCTCCCAGCAATCTGGCCGCTTCCTCACGCTGCCACGCCCGAGGATGTGTGGCTGCGTGCCGTGGCCCTGGGGGGAGCAGGACGCTATGCCGCCGCGCATGCAGAGCTGGACGCCATCGCGGTGTCACGTCCCGGTGCGTTGGTCTCGCGCGCGCTGAGTACGCGCGCATCCCTGGTGCGTCAGCTTGGTTGGCATGCACAGGCACGCGGTTTGGACGGCCGAGCATTGGCGCTGGCCGATGGAGATGCCGAGGCGCGGTCCGATGCGCTCATCGGGCTGGCGGCGGATGCGCTGGGGCTGGCGCGGTTCCCGCTTGCTCACGCGTTACTGGAGCAGGCCGAGCCGTTGTCTGCGCACGGTGATGTTCGTTGGCCGTGGCGCCTGCCTTTGCGACTGGCCTGGGTGCGTGCAGAGCTGGCGATGGTCTCCGGGGACGGTGCGCGATCGCTGCGGTACGCCCGCGCCGCCGAAGGTCTCGCGCTCGACGTGCCCTCGGTAAGACACCAGGTCAAGACGGAAATGGTGCTCGCGGCGGCGCTCAGTAGTGCTGGTGATTTCGATGAGTCCGCGGCCGTCGCCGCCCGCGGATTAGAGGCCGCTACGGCGAACGCGCTGGTGCCGCTGCGCTGGGCGCTGTCCGCGATGTTGGCGAGTCTGCCTACTTCCGGGGAGGCGGGACAGGGCCACGAAGACCTTGTTGCTGTTCGCCGCGACTGTGCCGCCTGGATAGCCCATGCGGGCGGCCGTTGGCGTCTTGAGGCGGTGGACTAAATGCGTTCCCCGTCTGCAGCCAACGCTATTGTCCTAGGTAACAGCACCACCACGGTGCATCACACGTAACGCTGGGGAATGCGCAGTCGATGACAAGTACGGAGAGCGGGCTCGACGACGTCGTTGCTGCTGCCGTCAAAGGCGATCGCGACGCGCTCTCCGAGGTACTTAGTGCCATCAGGCCCGTCGTGGTGCGATATTGCCGCGCGCGGGTCGGCACGGCGGAAAGAAGTGGTCTCTCCGCAGACGACGTTGCGCAGGAGGTGTGTCTCGCGGTGATCGCAGCGCTGCCTCGCTATCAGGATCAGGGACGCCCGTTCCTGGCGTTTGTGTACGGCATTGCCGCGCACAAGGTGGCCGATGCGCATCGTGCGATGGCTCGAGACAAGTCCGATCCGGCCGAGAGCCTTCCGGAGCAGTTCGACCGCCATGCGGGGCCCGAGCAGGAGGCGTTGAACTCCGAGTCGGCGCGGCGGATGCAGGCACTGCTGGAGGTGTTGCCCGAGAAGCAACGCGAGATCCTGATCCTTCGGGTCGTCGTCGGCCTGTCGGCAGAGGAGACGGCCGATGCGGTGGGTAGTAGTGCGGGCGCGGTGCGGGTGGCGCAGCACCGGGCGTTGCAGAGACTGAAGGCAGAGATGACGCGGGCGGGCGGTGATCACCGTGGCTGATGGACGCGGATGGTTCCCCGGCGGCCAGGGCTGGCAGGAGAACGAGGGTCCCGAGGACCTGGCGGCATTGCGGCGCACCAATCGGATGATCGACGCCATCGCGGCGGATCTGCCGGTGGCGACTTCCGATTCCGACGAGTACGCCGTGGCGATGATGTTGGCGGCGTGGCGCGAGGATGTCGGGCGTGAACCGATGCCGGACAAACCCACTCTCGGGCAGGCGCGTAACGCATTGCGCGACCGTGGTGGTCGTTCCCGGCTGCTGGCCACGACGGTGGGTTCGGCCGCCGCCGTGACGTTGCTGTTCGGTGGATTCGGTGCGGCGGTATACCAATCGCACCCCGGTGACGCGTTGTACGGGCTGCGTACCTCGTTGTTCGGTGCGGGCCCGACGGTGCGCACCGATCCCGTGGTGCTCTCGGCGCAGACCGAACTCGCTCAGGTGGAAAAGCTTATTTCCCAAGGTGATTGGGAAGGGGCGCAGCAGCAGCTCGGGGTGGCGGCCGCGCGCGTCAACGAGGTCGGCGATGCCCAGCAGAAGGCCGAACTGGCCAGCCGGGTGCAGCAGGCGGAGGTCAGGATCGACGCCAAGGACCCCGTGGCGACGGTCCCGCCGGAGATGGTGACCGAGACTCCGCGAATCATGCTGTCACCTCCGGTGATTGCGGCCACCACGACCTCGACGACTTCCACGACGTCAACATCGACCTCGACGTCGGATACGACGTCCACGTCCACGACGCCGTCCACATCGACCTCGGAGACGACCGCCACGACCTCATCGCCAGCGGAGACCACCGGCTCGTCCGGTTCGACATCGACGAGCACTTCCGGCTCGACCTCGACCTCTGTGCCGGTGACGTCGACACCGTCGGTATCGACATCAACGGCGACGTCGACTCCGTCCATCGTGACGGAGACGTCGACGGCACCCTCGACGCTCGTGACATCCACCTCCGTCCCCGGGGTGACGACGTCGGTGCCGAGCGTGACGGTCAGCACCGTGGTGCCGTCAACGGCGCCGATCGTGACCGTCCCGACAACTCCCGGTGGGGTGACCATCGTCACGACCCCGCGCGGAGCCGTTGACACTCCGGTCATCACCGCGCCGACGACGATTCAGGCGCCGTCGCCGATCACCCGTACCCCTGACAACCCGGTGCCGATCTTCCAGGCACCCGTGAACAACCCCGGCTCCATCAACAGCCCGGGCTCCGGGAGCATCAATGGATTCCCCGGCGGTGCCGGGAGTGCGGGTTCGGGTGCAGACGGTCCGTCGCGGCACGCGCCGCCGATGACCTCGGTGCCGGTGGCGCCGGCCAATCCCGGGGGTGGATCGTCGAGCCACGGTAGTGGCTCGGGTGCGAGCGCGGGCGAGTAAGCCGAAAGCGGCTAAATCAGCGGAATCCGTCGCGGTCCGTCGCCGCCTCGTTGAGTGAGGCATCGGCATATCCGCGGCAGTAATCCCAGGTCACATAGGCTTCGGGCTCGGGATCGAAGGCAGGTTCGTGTGGACGGACGGTTCCGTCGACGAGCAACTGCAGCAGATTCGCGCGGAGCATGTCCCAGTCGTGATAGTGATCCTGCTGGCATTCGTCACAGCAAACGACCAGGCCGCGGATTCCCTTGTGGGCGAGCAGCGCCTCGTAGACCGCGAGGTCCGCGAGATCTTCCTCGACCGCGATCCGTTCCTGCGGGTCGAGCGGCTGGCCCGGCTCGATCGCATCGAGCGCGGCCGACGGATCATGGGGATCGTCGGCGAAGGGGTCAGGTGGCAATCCCGGCGGAAAGTGGTCGCGCACTCTCTTAGAGTACGCAATTCGCGGGTTCGCGCGCCAGCTCACCTGGGGCATGTCCGGGGATATCGAGTACGAGGCGAGCCGATAGGATGGTCATAATCCGCTCTATTGCGCATCCGTTGCGCACTGGGGATGTATACGACGGCTATCTGGCATGGAGGCTTGAATGACCATTGCGGCAGGGTCCGTCCACACCGGCGGCGACGATCCGCACAAGGTCGCCATGCTCGGTCTGACCTTCGATGATGTGCTGTTGCTGCCCGCGGCATCGGATGTGTTGCCGAACGGCGCGGACACCTCGTCTCAGCTGACCAAGCGGATCAGGCTCAATGTCCCGCTTGTCAGCTCGGCGATGGACACCGTGACCGAGGCCAGGATGGCTATCGCTATGGCGCGTGCCGGCGGAATGGGCGTGCTGCACCGCAACCTGTCTCTGGAGGATCAAGCCGGCCAGGTGGAGACCGTCAAGCGGTCCGAGGCCGGCATGGTGACCAACCCGGTGACGTGCTCGCCCGAGAACACCCTCGCCGAGGTCGACGCGCTCTGTGCGCGGTTCCGGATATCGGGTCTGCCGGTGGTGAATCCTCAGGGTGCACTCGTGGGGATCATCACCAACCGGGACATGCGGTTCGAGGCCGATCTGTCCAAGCCGGTCGCCGAGGTGATGACCAAGCCGCCGCTGATCACCGCGCGCCAGGGAGTGACTGCGGACGCCGCGCTGGGGCTGTTGCGGCGAAACAAGATCGAGAAGCTCCCGATCGTCGACGGTGACGGCCGTCTGACCGGCCTCATCACGGTCAAGGATTTCGCGAAGACCGAGCAGCATCCCAATGCCACCAAGGACAGCGACGGACGGCTTCTCGTCGGTGCGGCGGTCGGTGTGGGCGATGACGCGTGGACGCGGGCCATGGCGCTCGTGGACGCCGGCGTCGATGTGCTGATCGTGGACACCGCGCACGCGCACAACCGCAAGGTGCTGGACATGGTCGGCAAGCTCAAGGCCGAGGTGGGTGAGCGCGTCGACGTGGTCGGCGGAAACGTCGCCACCCGGTCGGGTGCCGCGGCGCTCATCGAGGCGGGCGCCGATGCGGTGAAGGTCGGCGTGGGTCCGGGCTCCATCTGCACCACCCGTGTGGTGGCCGGTGTGGGTGCACCGCAGATCACCGCGATCCTGGAGGCCTCGGCGGTCTGCCACCTGGCCGGTGTCCCGGTGATCGCCGACGGCGGCATGCAGTATTCGGGCGATATCGCCAAGGCGCTTGCCGCCGGTGCGTCCACGACGATGCTCGGGTCGCTGCTGGCGGGTACTGCCGAGTCGCCCGGTGAATTGATCTTCGTCAACGGCAAGCAGTTCAAGAGCTACCGCGGCATGGGGTCCATGGGGGCCATGCAGGGACGCGGTGCGGCCGGGAACACCGGACGGAGCTACTCGAAGGACCGCTACTTCCAGGACGACGTGTTGTCCGAGGACAAGCTGGTGCCCGAAGGTATCGAGGGCCGGGTCCCGTTCCGCGGCCCGTTGTCGACGGTCATGCATCAATTGACGGGTGGCCTGCGTGCTGCCATGGGGTACACCGGGGCGTCGAGCATCGAAGAGCTGCAGCGTGCCCAGTTTGTACAGATCACCGCGGCCGGGCTCAAGGAGAGCCATCCGCATGACATCACCATGACGGCCGAAGCGCCGAACTACTACGTGCGTTAACAGTCGGCACCGCAAAGGAAGTCAACATGCGTGACCTCGTCGAAATCGGCATGGGCAGAACAGCTCGTCGTACCTATGAACTCGATGACGTGAACATTGTCCCGTCGCGCCGCACGCGTTCCTCGCAGGACGTGTCGACGGCGTGGCAGCTCGATGCCTACCGCTTCGAGATTCCGGTGGTGGCACACCCCACCGACGCACTGGTTTCGCCGCGATTCGCCGTAGAGCTCGGGCGGGCCGGTGGGCTGGGTGTCATCAACGGTGAGGGATTGTGGGGTCGGCACGCAGATGTCGAGGCCCGCATCGCCGAGGTGGTCGAGGTCGCCCAGAAGGAGCCGGAGCCTTCCTCCGCGATTCGGTTGTTGCAGCAGTTGCATTCGGCGCCAATCGATCCCGAGTTACTGGCAGCGGCCATCGCCGAGGTTCGCGGTGCCGGAGTGACCACCGCCGTGCGGGTGAGCCCGCAGAATGCACAGCTGCTCACCCCGCACTTGATCTCTGCCGGTATCGACCTGCTGGTCATCCACGGCACCATCGTCTCGGCCGAGCGGGTGGCCCGTGACGGTGAGCCGCTCAACTTGAAAACCTTTATCTCCGAGCTGGATATCCCCGTCGTCGCCGGTGGCGTTATCGATCACCGCACGGCGCTGCATCTGATGCGCACGGGTGCCGCGGGTGTCATCGTCGGGTACGGGCAGACTGCGGGTGCGACGACCAGCGGCGAGGTACTGGGTATCAGCGTCGCGATGGCCACCGCCATCGCGGACGCCGCTGCGGCCCGCCGTGAATATCTCGACGAGACCGGCGGCCGCTATGTGCATGTGCTGGCCGACGGCGATATCCACACCTCGGGTGACCTCGCGAAGTCGATCGCCTGCGGTGCCGACGCCGTCGTGCTGGGGACGCCGCTGGCCGCCGCCCAGGAGGCCGCCGGTGACGGGTGGTTCTGGCCGAATGCTGCCGCGCATCCCTCGCTGCCTCGTGGCGCGCTGCTGCAGGTGGCCGTGGGGGAGCGGCCGCCGCTGAGCGAGGTGCTTGCCGGGCCTTCCGATGACCCGTTTGGCACGCTGAATCTTGTTGGTGGGCTCCGTCGTTCGATGGCGAAGTCCGGATACTGCGATCTGAAGGAATTTCAGAAGGTCGGGCTGACCGTCAACTCTTAGACATGTGTCTACTTAGGGTGACCTAATTTACATTACCCCCCTCGTTGTATTCCATACTGGGCAGTAACGTGACCATGCGGAGGTAGCCAACGATGTCATCACCGGCAGCAGTCCCTGTGAAAGCTCAAGCAGATACCGACTTTGACGTCCTTATCGTCGGATCCGGATTCGGCGGGAGCGTCACCGCCATGCGATTGACCGAAAAGGGTTACCGCGTGGGCGTCCTGGAGGCCGGCCGCCGGTTCTCGGACGAGGAGTTCGCCGAGACGTCGTGGAATCTGCGCAAGTTCCTGTGGGCGCCGATGTTCAAGTGCTTCGGGATTCAGCGGATCCACCTGCTGAGCAACTGCATGATCCTGGCGGGTGCCGGGGTGGGCGGTGGCTCGCTGAACTACGCCAACACCCTGTACGTGCCGCCGGAGCCCTTCTTCAGCGATCCGCAGTGGAGGGGCATCACCGACTGGCGTTCCGAGCTCTCGCCGCACTACGAGCAGGCGCAGCGGATGCTCGGCGTGGTGAAGAACCCCACCTTCACCGATGCGGACCGGCTCATCAAGGAAGTCGCCGACGATATGGGTGCCGGTGACACCTTCGTCGCCACGCCGGTGGGTGTGTACTTCGGGCCCGAGGGCGCCAAGGCGCCTGGAGTCAAGGTGGCCGATCCCTACTTCGGCGGTGCCGGACCCGACCGGGTGGGCTGCACCGAGTGCGGTTCCTGCATGACCGGTTGCCGGGTCGGCGCCAAGAACACCCTCGTCAAGAACTATCTGGGACTGGCCGAATCCTCTGGTGCCCAGGTTGTTCCGCTCACCACCGTCACCGCTGTGGAGGAGGGTGCCGACGGGATATGGCGAGTCTCCACCAAGACCACCGGTCGCTGGGTGCGCAAGCGGCGCAAGACCTACACGGCCAAGTACGTGGTGCTGGCCGCCGGAACCTGGGGCACCCAGAACCTGCTGTTCAAGATGAAGGACAAGGGTCTGCTGCCCAGGTTGTCGCAGCGCCTCGGTGTGCTGACCCGGACCAACTCCGAATCCATCGTCGGTGCAGGCCGATTGGAGTACAAGGACGATCTGGACCTCACTCACGGGGTGGCCATCACGTCCTCGTTCCACCCGACTAGTGACACGCATATCGAGCCGGTGCGCTACGGCAAGGGTTCCAACGCGATGGGCCTACTGCAGACCCTGATGACCGATGGAGACGGCGGGAAGTCACGGTGGCGTCAGCTCATCGAGGCCGCCCGTGCCGATCCGAGGGGCACCTTGCGCATGCTCAACGTGACGCAGTGGAGCGAGCGCACCGTGATCGCCCTCGTCATGCAGCACCTGGACAACTCGATCACCACGTTCACCAAGAAGACGTTGTTCTGGCGGCGCCTCGACAGCAAGCAGGGCCACGGCGAGCCCAACCCCACCTGGATTCCCGCGGGCAACGAGGCCACCAGGCGACTGGCCGCCAAGATCGACGGTGTGGCCGGTGGCACCTGGGGCGAGCTGTTCAACATCCCGCTGACCGCGCACTTCCTGGGTGGGGCTGTGATCGGAACAAGCCCGGAAGACGGCGTCATCGATCCGTATCACCGGGTGTATGGCTACCCGACCATGTACGTCGTGGACGGTGCGGCCATCTCGGCCAACCTGGGCGTCAACCCGTCGCTGAGCATCACCGCACAGGCGGAGCGAGCGGCGTCGTTGTGGCCCAACAAGGGCGAGACGGATCTGCGACCGGAGCAGGGTCTGCCGTATCAGCGGATGGCGGCGGTGCCTCCGTCGCACCCCGTCGTCCCGGCAGGTGCGCCCGGTGCATTGCGGAGTCTGCCGATCGAACCGGTGCGGTCGGTCAGCTAGTCCCCCGCAAGCGGGAAGTAGCCCCAGCGCCACTAAGCTAAGCCGGTGGCGCAAACGGAGCAGCATGGCGACCGACCGGTTCTGGTCATTGACTTCGGGGCACAGTACGCGCAGCTGATCGCACGGCGCGTGCGTGAAGCGCGGGTGTTCTCCGAGGTGATCCCGCACTCGGCGAGCATCGATGAGATCAAGGAACGCAACCCTCGGGCCATCGTCCTGTCCGGTGGTCCGTCGAGCGTCTACGAAGAGGGTGCACCTCAACTCGACCCCGCCGTATTCGATTTGGATGTTCCGGTTTTCGGTATCTGCTACGGCTTTCAGGCGATGGCGCAGGTGCTCGGCGGAACCGTCGCACACACCGGCACCAGTGAGTACGGCCGCACCGAGCTCAAGGTCGTGGGCGGAGATCTGCACGAGGGGCTGCCCGACGTCCAACCCGTGTGGATGAGCCACGGCGATGCGGTCACCGAAGCGCCCCAAGGTTTTACCGTGGTCGCTAGCAGCGAGGGTGCTCCCGTGGCGGCGTTCGAGGATCGGGCGCGGCGCCTGGCCGGGGTGCAGTACCACCCAGAGGTGCTGCATTCGCCGCACGGACAGCAGGTGCTCAGCCGCTTTCTGCATGAGTTCGCGGGCATCGAATCGGCATGGACGGCAGCCAATATCGCCGAATCGCTGGTCGAGCAGGTACGTGCGCAGATCGGGGACGGGCGTGCGCTGTGTGGGCTGTCCGGCGGGGTGGACTCGGCGGTGGCGGCGGCCCTGGTGCAACGCGCCATCGGCGACAAGCTGACCTGTGTGTTCGTTGACCACGGACTGCTGCGCAGCGGCGAGCGGGCGCAGGTGGAGCACGACTTCGTGGCGGCCACGGGCGCCAAGCTGGTGACTGTCGATGTCGCGGAGACGTTCTTGGGTGAGCTGGCCGGTGTCAGCGATCCGGAGACCAAGCGCAAGATCATTGGCCGTGAATTCATCCGGGCGTTCGAGGGCGCTGTCTCCGATGCGATCGGTAACTCGGAGGACGGTATCGAGTTCCTGGTGCAGGGCACGCTGTACCCCGATGTCGTCGAATCCGGGGGTGGCAGTGGCACCGCCAACATCAAGAGCCACCACAACGTGGGCGGACTCCCCGAAGATCTGACCTTCACCCTGGTGGAGCCGCTGCGGCTGCTGTTCAAGGACGAGGTCCGCGCGGTGGGCCGTGAACTGGGTCTACCCGAGGAAATCGTTGGCCGGCAACCGTTCCCGGGGCCGGGGCTGGCCATCAGGATCGTCGGTGAGGTTACTTCCGATCGGTTGGATACCCTGCGCCGTGCCGATGCCATTGCGCGCGAGGAACTTACTGCCGCTGGTCAGGACCGCAATATCTGGCAGTGCCCGGTGGTGCTGTTGGCCGATGTGCGCTCGGTCGGTGTGCAGGGCGACGGACGTACCTACGGGCACCCGATCGTGTTGCGGCCGGTGTCCAGTGAGGACGCGATGACCGCTGACTGGACCCGCCTGCCGTATGAGGTGCTGGAGCGGATCTCGACGCGGATCACCAACGAGGTTCCCGAGGTGAACCGGGTGGTGCTGGATATCACCAGCAAGCCGCCCGGCACCATTGAATGGGAGTGAGCTACCTAGGTTCGGTTACGGCGGGTCGGAACTGCCACCAGCGCAACGCCGATGGCGATCGCCACGGCAATCGCGACCCAGCCGAGCAGATTGCTGTGCACCAGCGCTCCGAAGTCCTGGCCGGTCAGGGCCCAGCCTCCGACGAGCAGGGCGACCAGTCCGGACAGTGCCAGCAGGATTGATGGTCTGCCCTTCTCATCGGCGTCGGTCTCTGATGTCGACTCCACGGGGGTTTCCGCGGCGAGCTCATTGTCGGTGCCGGTCGTTGGTTCGTCGATGTTCTCAGACACGTTGCACCTCAATGCTTCCTATATTTGCCGTTGCGTTGATTGTCAGGACGGGGCCGACACCCTTGGGCGAGGGCAGGCAATCGAAGCTGCCCATGCCCACCTCGCATGAGGTGCGTACATTCATCGAGGGGGGAACCAGCACCTGGATATCGCCCATCCCGACGTCGAGGTAGACCGTTTTATCGTTGGTGAGCGTGACCTGCGTGAGGTCAAGGGTGATGGTGCCGACGCCGACCTCGTAGTAGTCCTCGATATCGGAAGCCTCTGTGACACGGTAACTTTGGTCGCCGACGTTGAGTGATACCTCAAGCGGACCGATGGAGGATGCCACGACGACGAATCCTGCCAGCGGAATCGCCAGGAAGAGCAGTGAGTAGCCGCTGCGAAGCCATGCACCTACCAGCAGGCCCACCCCGAGGACGACCAGTGCCGCTGCCGCGACCACGACGGGTGTCACCCAGTCGGCGCCCAATAGTCCGATGGCCACCAGCAGAGCGCTGACGATGAGTGCCGCACCGATGGTTACCTTGGGCACGGGCGACTTGGGTTTGGCCGGAGGCGCCGGCAGGGGAGCCGGATCGGGCAGATCCCAGGCGAAAGGGGCCGCCCGCAGTGGATCCCAGTTGGGCGGTGGAGGCGGTAAGAGGAGGCCGGTGGCCGCGGTGTGGCTGTTCGATTCGTCATCTTCGGCCGGGCCGGGCTGCGTCGTCGAACTCGCCGGAGGTGGCGGAGTTTGGGTTTGGCGCTGATAGAGCAGATACCAGCCGCCGAGCAGGACAACGGCACTGACGAATCCCCAGGGGTCGCGGTCGGGGTCGATGAACGGTCCGCCGACAAGCAGCAGGACGATGATCCAGAAGACCATCTTCACCTTGGACTCGTGGTACGGGGTGGTGTAGCGGGCGGTGGGCATCAGCAACCAGCACGCCACATACATGATGGCGCCCGCGCCACCGAAAATTGTTGTGACCACGAAGATTACGCGCACCAGCAGCGGGTCCACGTTGTACCGGTAGCCGATTCCCGCGGCAATACCGGCGAGCTTGCCGTGCCCGGGCAGCCGCAACGGCCGCGTCCGCCACATGTCTCCAAGCGTGGAGGACGGCGTCCGTTTGGTGGTGGTATCCGTGTCCATGACAGCTATGTTGCCCAGTCGGGGGCATGTCCGCCATCAGGATTCACCCTGATCTTTGCAAGGTAGGGGTTCAGGGATAAGCCCGATGCCCTATGGAGCTTTGCCATGGCAGTATCGCAGAGGTGAGTCCCACGTTTCGGAATGCCTTCGCCAGCGGGAATCGGCTGACTGCTGCCCCGCCGTTGCGTCGGCGTACCGGTGGGCGGGTGATCGCCGGGGTCGCCGGGGGGCTCGCCGATCATCTCGACGTTCCGGTGTTTCGGGTGCGGTTGGCCTTTGCAGTGCTTGGTGCGGCCAGCGGGATGGGCATCGCGGCGTACGGGCTGTTGTGGCTGCTGATGCCGCCGGGCGACGATGTCGCCGCTGTCAGCGCAACGGACCGCCGACGGGCGACGGGGCTGCTGTTGTTGAGTCTTGCCGCGCTGATCATCTTGATGTCGACTGTCAGCGGTTCGACGGCGGCACTGGTTTTCCCCATCGTGCTGGCGCTGGTCGGGCTCGCCGTGGTGTGGCGCGAATTCGATTCGCAGGGGCCGAGTTCGGCCGTGCTCGGGGAGTCGGGCAAATCGTCGCTATTGACCGTGGTTCGGGTGATCGCCGGTGCCGCACTGGTCTTCGGCGGGATCGCGGTGGTGGTCTTGCGCAATGTAGATCTGTCCTCGCTGCGCGACTCGTTGGTGGCGATCGCGGCCACCCTGGTGGGCGCAATACTGCTGACAGTGCCGTTGTGGTTGCGGTTGTGGCGTGCTCTCGGTGCCGAGCGTGCTGCTCGCATCCGTACCGAGGAGCGTGAAGAGATCGCCTCGCATCTACACGATTCGGTGCTGCAGACGCTGGCGCTGATCCAGAAGCGGACAGATAACCCCAGCGAGGTGCTGCGGCTGGCTCGCAGCCAGGAACGGGAACTGCGCAGCTGGTTGTTCTCTGCGGGGGTGTCCTCCGACTCGTCTCTGGCGCAGGAGCTACGCACCGTTGCCGGAGAGGTGGAGGATGCGCACACCGTGGTGGTCAGTTCGGTGATCGTCGGTGATGCCGACCTATCTCTGGAACCCGAGACCAGACGGGCGCTGATCGGGGCAACCCGCGAGGCACTCGTCAACGCTGCCAAGCATTCCGGGCAATCGGATATCAACCTGTACGCCGAGGTGGAACCCGGCCAGATCAGTGTTTTCGTCAGGGATCGGGGCAAGGGGTTTGATCTGGAGACGGTGCCGCAGGACCGGCAGGGCATCGTGCGCTCCATCAAAGCCAGGGTGATGCGCCGGGGTGGGCAGGTGCAGATCAAGTCGGAGATCGGCAAGGGCACCGAGGTGCGAATGACCATGCCGTACAAGCTCTACGACGTCGACGAGAAAGAAGAGTGATGCTGCGGGTATTCCTGGTCGACGATCATGGGGTGTTCCGGTCCGGGGTGCGGGCCGAACTGGCCGGTGAATCGGATATCGAGATCGTGGGCGAGGCGGGTTCGGTTGTCGAGGCGGTCGCCGGAATACGCTCCAGTGCACCGGATGTGGTGTTGCTCGATGTGCACATGCCCTCTGGCGGTGGGGTCGCCGTCATCAACGGAGTAGGCGGCTCGGGACCGGTCTTTCTTGCCCTCAGTGTGTCGGATGCCGCCGAGGACGTCATCGCGGTGATTCGTGCGGGAGCCAGAGGCTATGTCACCAAGACGATTTCGGGGAGTGAGCTCGCCGAGGCCGTGCGCCGGGTGGCTGGTGGGGATGCGGTGTTCAGTCCTCGGCTTGCCGGATTCGTGCTCGATTCGTTCACCGGGCGGTCGAATACCCCGGAGCCGGCATTGGATCCGGAGCTGGATTCGCTGACCCCACGCGAGCTTGAGGTGCTGCGGCTCCTCGCTCGCGGGTACACCTACCGGGAGATCGCCGAGGATCTGGTGATCTCGGTCAAGACGGTGGAGACGCACGCCTCTAACGTGCTGCGTAAGACTCAGCAGTCCAATCGCAACGCGTTGACCCGCTGGGCGCACACTCGCCAGCTCGACTAGGTCTCGTCGATACTCCGCCTCATGGCGGATATGTGCGATACGAATCCGCTGCGACACGGCGTGTCGGCAGAGCGGCCCAGTCTCTACCTCCTGCCTTGACGGTTGTCGGTGGCGAGGTGTTTACTCCAGACATCGAACATATGTTCTATTCGAATGTGTCTGGAGGTGCGGTTGTGACGGCAGTGGCGGCCGCCGATGAGATGCTGGTCAACCGTGCTGACCAGCTACAAAAGCTCCGGCAGCAGATGGCTGCGATATCGGGAAAGGTTGGCGGAGACAGGTCATCGGCGGGGCGGTTTCACGAGGTGCTGCCGGATGCTCAATCTTTGCTGCCGGTATCCGATGCGCTGGCCAGCTCGATAGGTCACGTGTTGCGGCGCGGCACGGTTGCGGTGGCCAGCGGAGCCCGGTCGTTGCCCTTGGACGTGGTGGCTTCGGTGACCGCGTCGGGCGGGTACGCCGCGATTGTGGGCATGCCGGAGGTGAGTGTGTTGGCAGCGGTGGAAAGAGGAGCAGACCTGAGCCGCCTGGCATTGATTCCTCGCCCGGGCCTGAGTGCGGTGGAGGTGGCCTCGGTACTCATGGACGGGATGGATCTGGTGGTGCTGGGTCTGGGAGGGCGAAAGGTGACCTCGACGTCGGCGCGCGCGATAGTGGCCCGGGCGCACAGCAACGGATGCACGCTGTTGGTTGCCGATGGGGACTGGGAAGGCGCCGCGGTGCGGTTGCAGGCGCGGGTAACCGGCTATGACGGGGTGTCCGCCTGTGGTCTGGGCCGAATTCGTGGGGTGCGGACGGCGGTCCGGGCGACGGGGCGCAGGGCACCCAGAGTGGCCGGGTCGGCCACATCCGGCTCCAGAGCTGCCGGGGAGGTGTGTGGCAGCCGTGGCTCGATCAGGTCCGCCTAAACGACAGCGTAAAGCTCCACGGGTGCTGGCGATTTGGTGCCCGGATTGGCCGGCGGTCGCCGCCGCGGCGATGGCCGACCTTCCTGCCACCCGGCCCGTGGCGGTGACTGTGGCCAACAGGGTCACTGCGTGCACTGCCGCCGCGCGGGCGCTGGGAGTCCGTCGGGGCATGCGGCGCCGCGAGTCCCAGGCCCGTTGTCCGCAATTGCATATCGCGGTGGCCGATGTCGATCGCGATGCACGGTTTTTCGAGCCGATGATCGCCGCGGTGGATGATCTGGTGCCGGGGGCCGAGATCTTGCGCCCGGGGCTGATGGCGCTTCCGGTGACTGGTGCGGCCCGGTACTTCGGCAACGAGCAGACCGCGGCCGAGCGGCTGGCCGATGCGGTGTCGGTGGCCGGGGCCGAATGTCAGGTGGGCATCGCCGATCAGATGTCCACGGCGGTGTACGCCGCGCGACATGCGGCACTGGTACCACCCGGTGGGGACGCGGAGTTCCTGGCACCCTTGTCGATCAAAGAGATGGCCGCCGAACCCAGCCTGTGTCACCCGCAGCGGGAAGACTTGGTCGATCTGCTGTGGCGCATGGGAATACGCACCATGGGTGCCTTCGCGGAACTAGCGCGGTCGGATGTCGCCTCACGGTTCGACGATGACGCGGTGCAGGCGCACCGCCATGCGCGAGCCGAATCGCAGCGCCCTCCCTCGGGGCATGCGGTCCCGGCCGAGCTGGGGGTCGCGCTGCCGTGCGATCCGCCGATCGACCGGGTCGATGCGGCGGCCTTCGCGGGACGCACACTGGCGATGAGCCTGCACGAGGCGCTGTCCTCGGCAGGAGTTGCCTGCTCCCGGTTGGCCATTCACGCGGTGACGGTGGACGGCCAGGAGCTGTCGCGGGTGTGGCGGTGTGCAGAGCCGCTCACCGAGGAGGCGACGGCCGACCGGGTGCGCTGGCAGCTTGACGGCTGGCTTGCCCGGCGCCGGTCTCTGGATGGGCCGGTGGCGATGTTGCGGTTGGAGCCGGTCGAAGTGGTGGCCGCCGAAGCGCTGCAGTTGACGTTGTGGGGAGCGGTGGGCGCCGAGGAACGCCAGCGGGCCCGCCGCGCATTGACACGAGTTCAGGATCTGTTGGGAGAGGAGTCGGTACAGGTGGGAGTGGTCAGCGGTGGGCGGGGGCCCGCCGAACGAATTACTTTGGTGCCCTTGGGGGATGAGTTGCGACCGCGGGCCGATCCTGATGCGCCGTGGCCCGGTAGGCTGCCGGATCCGGCTCCTACGGTGCTGCTCGGTGAGGACGGCGAACCGGTGGAGCTGTTGGATGTCGATGGAGCGCCGGTGACGGTGACCGGACGGGGAATGTTCTCCGGGGAACCGGCCAGGGTCCGGCGGGGCGATGGCCGTTGGGAGTTGAGTTGGTGGGCAGGGCCATGGCCGATCGATGAGCGATGGTGGGAGGAACGGGAGCCGACTCCTACCCGGGCATCGGTGGCCGCCAGGGCCCAGGTGCTGTTGGAAGGCAAGGGTGGCGGTCAGGCGCTGCTCCTGCATTTTCGCCGGCAGCGGTGGTATGTGGAGGGTGTTTATGAATGACGCTCTCGCCAGAATTAGCGTGCGCCGTCAAACCTTCGCGCGAAGACGCTCACTCGTTCGATGAATCGCTCGAAGAACACCTCGGGGTTGGTCTCCACCGCGATCTGCGCATTGGGTTTCTGGCCCCACTGCCCCTTCCAGTCCGCGATGGTCATGGCCCGGGTCAGATCACCGGTCAGCTCGACATCGACTGTAGCGGAGCGGGTTTGGACTAATGCTGGATCCAGCGCGACTGCGGCGGCGAACGGGTCGTGCATGTGCGCCAAGAAGCCTTCGTCTTGCTTCATGTGGAACTCGAAATAGAAACGTACGGCGTCTTCGATGAACCGCAGCAGCGAGTTGTTCGCCGACGAACGGCTGGACGGAAGGTCGAGCACCGACAGTGGGGTGGTGGTGGCGCCCGCCGCGTCGGCCAGTCTGACCAGATGCTCCGGTGTCATGGCGATGGTCTCGGTGAGATTCAGGCCGCACACGATCGGAAGTTGTTGTACGCCAGCTGCTCCCCAGGCGGCGTACACCTCCGCCGTCGCGCCCGGGTCGACCACGACATTCCATTCCGCCACCGGTGTGGTGTTGCCCGGGTAGTCGAAGGAGCCGCCCATGATCACGAGCCGTTTGAGGAGGTTGGGCAACTCAGGTTCGGTGCGCAGGGCCAGCGCCAGGTTGGTGAGCGGTCCGGTCGCCAGGCCCACGAGCTCGCCTGGGTGTGCGCGTGCCGCCCGCACCCAGGCCTCTGCCGCGTCGTAATCGGTGAGTGTGCGGGTGGAGTCCGGCAGTGCGGCATACCCGAGGCCGGTGGGCCCGTGGGTGTCTTCGGCGGTCCGCAGTGCAGCGCTCAATGGCTCGGCGACGCCCTTGGATACCGGGATCTGCGGGGCCTTGCATAGCTCCAGCAGGCCCAGGTTGTTCGCGCAAACATGGTCCACCGAGACATTGCCCGCAGTAGAGGCGATACCGACAATCTCCACATCCTCGCTAGCGAGGAGAAAGATCAATCCCAGTGCGTCATCGACTCCGGTATCAACGTCGGCAAAAACGGGAACCATGGACGTCAACCTACCGTCAGTTAGCTCCGTGTACGGATGCGACAAGCGGTAGAGCACGCCTAATCGTCAAAGTCGTACGACTGACTGAATCCATGGCTAGTATTGCTTCCAGGGCGTCCGGTCTATCGCCGGGCGGTCGGTCAGGAAGGAGCGTGGGATGCATCGGGACGAGTTACCGCAGACGGTCACCACTGTGGCGGTGGTGGGTGCCGGGCTGTCGGGTCTGACGGCTGCCCGCGCACTGCACCGGCAGGGCGTCGACGTGATCGTGCTGGAGGCGGCGGAGCGTATCGGTGGACGGGTCATGGGAGAGACCACCGTGCTGGGCTCGCGGCTGGACTTGGGCGGGCAGTGGATTGGCCATGATCACCACCGCGTCATGGAGCTTGCCGCCGAACTCGGCCTTACTCAGTTCCCCATGCATACGGGTCTGCTGCCCGCGGTGATCGACGGTCCCCGCCGCGTGAAGTTGCCGCCCCTACTGCCGAGCGTGCTCATTCTCACCGGCCTGGAGGTGTTCTCGCGTCTCAGCACACCGGAGCGCTGGAACGCGACCAGCACGGCCGAGTGGCTGGGCAAGGTGCCCGGCCGCACCACCCGGCGGCTGCTTGAGGTCATTGCTTTGATCTCTTGGACGGCAGACCTGGACCGGATGCCCATTCCCGCGATGATCTCGATGATCCGGCATCAAGGTGGTCTGCGGACCATGCTCTCGACCAAGGGCGGCGCGCAGGACTCTCTACTCGTCGAAGGGGCGGGTGCACGCGCGGAAAGTCTGGCCGCCGAACTGGGTCCGCGAGTGAAGCTGGGACACCGCGTCACCTCGGTCAGCAGGGACGAACGCGGAGTCATCCTCGACACAGCCTCGGGTCAGGTACATGCCGCGAAGGTCATTGTCACCGCGCCGCCGCCCACGGCGGCCCGCATCACCTTCAGCCCGCAGCTTCCGGCCGAGCGTGCCCAGATGCAGCAGAACATGTACATGGGATCGGTGTACAAGGCGATCGCCGTGTACGAGAAGCCTTTCTGGAGAGAGCGAAATGGCGGCGAGTTCATGGTTCTCGACGGGCCCGGCCGTGCAGTCTTCGATACCACCGCTCCGGGCGGGCCGGGCCACCTGTGCGTGCTCGGCTCACTCACCGAGCATGTCGGTCCGGAGATTCTCGAACCGGCGGGCTGGCACGAGAGGTCCTGGCACCTCGACGAACATGCCGGAGGCGGATACATGGCCCTGCCCGATATCGGTTTCACCGAACAGTTGCCGCTGCCGTCGGCGCCCCTGGGCGATATCCATTGGGCGGGTACCGAAACGGCGCATGACCACCCGGGTTATCTGGACGGCGCCATTGAGGCGGGCACCCGGGCGGCCCGGGAGGTCACCAATGCACTCCGGGGATGAGGCGTACCGCCTTCATCACGGGGCCCGGAACACGCAGCTTTGACACGGCCGCAACACGTTTGGCTGCCCTGGGGCGACGGCGCGAGGTCGACACGTCCTGGCGTTCGTCGACCGGCTCGAGGCCGCGAGCGGCCCGAGAATCGGGGTACGCCAGATACATCTGGTGCATGATCCGGCGGGTCAACTTCGGTGTCATGTACCTGCCGATGTCGGCATAGGTGCCCATCGGATGATCGATGCGAGTCGGCTTTTCGACAAGGCCGCGAATCACCATGGCAGCGGCATGTTCCGGGGTGAGTCCCGGCACCACATTCAGTTTGTGGGAGGGCTGAATCATCGGCGTCTTCACCAATGGCATATGGATGTTGGTGAAGGTGATGTGATCCGACACCGTCTCGGTCGCGACCACATCGGAGAAGGCGTCCAGTGCCGCCTTGGTAGGGATGTACGACGCGTACTTGGGGTTACGGGTCTGCACACCGGCAGTCGACACATTGACGACATGGCCGAATTTCCTTTCCCGCCAATGGGGGAGAAGCGCCAGCACCAGCCGCACGGCGCCAAAGTAGTTGATCGCCATGACCCGTTCGTAGTCATGGAACCGATCGACTGTGTTTATCGCCGAGCGGCGAATGGAGCGGCCGGCGTTGTTCACCAGGTAGTCCACATGCCCGAACTGGCCGAGGATGCTCTTGACGGTGTCGTCCACGGCTGAGTAGTCGGTCAGATCGCAGGGGAATGAATAGGCCTTCCCGCCGTCCTCTCGGATCTCCGTGACCAGGCTGTCGAGTGCCTCGACGTCGCGCGCCACCGCGAAAACGGTGCCGCCGCGCTGGGCGACGGCGATGGCCGCGGCACGTCCGATACCGCTGGATGCGCCGGTGATGATGACGTGCCGGCCCACCAATGGCCCGGCGGGATCGTCGCGGCGGTATCGCTCGGGGTCGAGGTTCTTGCGCCAGTACTGGTAGAGCTTGCCGGCGTAGCTGCCGAATGAGGGAACCGTAATTCCGCTAGGGCGCAAGGCTTCCCGTGTGGATTCGGATATGAAGGTGGGCATGATCTCGGTGATGTCGATGACCTCGGGCGGGATGCCGAGCTGAGTGACCACCATGTTGCGCCAGACCTTGAGCGTGCCGCGTGCATTCAGGAACGGGGTGGCGATGGCGTGGGGAAGTGACCCGCGTACGGGCGGCAGACCCGCGGCGGAGGCAATGCCGGAGTAGATGTCCCGCAGGTAGGTCACCTCGGGGTTGGTCAGGTGGAAGGCCTGCCCGTCGCGGCCCTCCTGGTGCATCAGCTCGACGGTCGCATCGACGACGTAGTCGACCGGAACGATGTTGGAGCGTCCCGCCTTGGGCAGCATCATCGGGGTGAACCGGGGCAGGCGCGCGAGCTTGGCCAGAATTCCGAAGAAGTAGTACGGACCGTCGATCTTGTCCATCTCGCCGGTCTTCGAATCGCCGACAACGACGGCGGGCCGGTAGATCCGGTAGTGCAGGCCGGGTTCTGAGCGCACCAGCAGTTCGGCCTCGAACTTGGTCTGGTGATACGGCGTCGGTAGGTCCTGGTTGACGTCGAAATCTTCCTCGGTGAACTCGCCCTCGTAACTTCCCGCGACCGCGATGGAGGAGATGTGGTGCAGGGTGGCGCCCGTGCGTTTGGCCAGTCCGATGACCGAGCGCGTGCCCTCGACGTTCGCGGCGCGCTGTGCCTTGTCGTCCACGGTGATGTCGTAGATCGCGGCACAGTGCACGATGTGATCGGCGATGACCGGATCTCCCTCGGTGGGCAGGCCGAGATCGGGCTGGGTGAGGTCACCCACCAGCGGCTGCACGCGGTCATCCCATTGTTCGGCGAGTTTCTCGAACCGTGACAGTGACTCACGCCGCACCAAAACGGCGACTTCGGCATCGCGCTGGGTCTCCAGGATTCGGGTCACAATCCGCCGTCCGATGAATCCGGTGCCGCCGGTAACGATGTATTTCACGTGCTACCCCTGAGACTGTTAGGCCGCTTATCGGCCCGTTTGGAGTCATCGTTGCCGTTTGGGGGTGTTTCGTCAACGTTGTGTGACAAGTTCGTCATTGGGTAGTTAGCCATGGGGGATACTCCTGGAATGTCACGCGTCCAGGTCTTCCGTGCTGCGCGCGTCACGGGCAATGCTGCCTGGTGGACGTTCGTGGTAGCCGCCTTGGTGAACAGGGGGTTGAACCTGCGGGGCTGGGATTACGGGTGGACTACCTATACCCCGCTCACCGACGGCATGCCACGCCGATACGCCGACTATGTGCCGTTTAATCCTGCTGCCGTGCAGTTGGTGGGCGTGGTCGTGTGGATCGCCTTTGGTGTCGTGGTGGTCGCGGCCATCGCCGAATTGGCCGTCGTTCGGAGGTGGACGGCCGTGGTGTCGGTCGCCGTGCCGTTCCTTTCGTTGTGCCTGATCACCTATGCGTTCGGTGGACTCGACAGTGCGATCGCCTGGTCGCCGACCGCGGTGTTGGTGTTCGTGCTTGCGGCCATTGCGATACGGCAGATATGGATGCGCCGGTTCGCTCCAGCAGTGGGGGAGTAGCGGTGATCGACACGGCCCCTACGACTTCCGTAATGCCGGTGGGAGTCGGTGCCAGCAGGTCGGCTCCCGTGCTCTGGGCCATCCAGTACGCATTGGCATGCAGTCCGCTGGTTGTCGCGGTGGCGGCGGTGTGGGCGCTGACGGCTCCGCCTGCCTACGCCAGCACGCCGCTGGAGCATGTCACGGGCGTGTTGGGGCTGCTGTGCATCTCCTGCGCGCTGGCATGGGTGGTGCTTCGGCCACTGCAGCGTTACCGCGCGTATCGGTGGGGCGTCCTGGATGACAATCTGCTGTATATCTCATCGAAGACGCTGTGGCTCAGGTCTTTCTGGGTCATCCCGTTCGCACTGGTGCGAACGGTGGAACTGCGGCAAGACCCGCTGTCACGTGTGTTGGGGTTGGCGATGGTGGTGGTGCGCGCAGATCAGGGCGAGCTGCGGATCGTAGGGCTGGATGCGGCGAACGCGCATGACGTCGTCGAGAAGCTGTTCGGGCTGGTGGACGAGGCTTCGGTCTACCAATGATGTGACGTTGTTCCAGGCCCACTGCGTGGTCGTGAGTGTTAGCATCGCCTCGCTGTCGTGAACTAAATATGTTCTCCGACAATAATTCTGGTTGCTAACTGGGCTCAGGCAGGGAGCAGGCTGATGGAACGGAAATACGGCTGGGCCCGAGGTGCAATGGCTATCGCCTGTTCTGTGCTACTTGTTGTCGCGGGCTGCGGTAAGCAGACCGCGCACCCACCGGAATCGGGCGCGGCATCCGGGGGTGCCAAGGCCGACGGGCCCGCGCGCAATCCGTACCTCTCGGTGGAGAAGTACGGCATCACACATATCGATTCGGCGCAGACCGATAGCTTTGCCGACCCCATTCCGCGGGGTACCTTCCACGTCGATCCGGCCGCGATGCCCCGCGTGCCCGGCGGCCCGGTCAACATCATCACGATGGCCTCTACGTCGCCGCGATACATGTGGGTGAGCTCGTCATCGGGTGTCCGCTATGTGGATGTATCCGATGGCGGGTTCCGTCAGGTGGCGTCGCTGGAAACCCCAGGGGTGCCGCCGATCTCGGCGCAGGATCTCGATCTGGTGCTCAATCAGAAGTTCGGCGGCGTCGAGCAGATCGAGGCCGCGATTCGGGACCACTGGGCAGGGGCGACGTGGCAGCGGCTCATCAACGGTGTGTATGGCGCGGTCGACAAGGACAACGAGCTGTATTACGTGACACAGAACGCCGAGATCCTCAAATTCGGGCTTGAGAACAACGATGACCCGGCCGCAGGCATCAAAGTCCAGAAGACCTATGACTTCAAGCCCTACCTGGGCAAGGGCATGACGACCCTCGGAGCTCCGGAGACCATCGTCGGCGTGTCGATGACCTACGACGGACACCTACTGGTGCAAGCTAACCGATCCCTGGCGATTCTCGACCGTGGGCTCGATTCCCCTCCGATCCAGCAGATCCGGTTCGGCGACGACGAGACCGTGTCGAATTCGGTTGCGGTGGATGATCACAACGGCATCTACGTGGCTTCGGACAAGCTCATGCGCAAGATCGTGTGGACCGGGTCGACACTGTCGAGCGACGAGTCCGACGGCGCGTGGTCGTCGCCCTATGATTTCGGGCGCCAGCCTCCGGCGGTGAAATTCGGTATCGGTACGGGGTCTACTCCGACCTTGATGGGGTTCGGCAAGGATTCCGACGAGCTTGTCGTTATCACCGACGGCAGCGACAGGATGAAATTGGTTGCGTTCTGGCGCAACAAGATCCCGGATAGTTTCCAGCAGAAGCCAGGAACCAAGTCCAGCCGGATCGCCGACCAGAGCCAGGTCACCGCAGGCCTGAAGGACCCGCTGCCGGAATTCATCCAGAGTGAGCAGTCCGTGGTGGTAAACGGTTATGGGGCCTTCGTGGTGCAGAACATCGGCACCGGGGGTGCACCGGATCGGTTGGTGGACGTGCTGGCCAACGGACCGGTGTCACCGGCGCCGCAGGGCGTGGAGCGATTCGAATGGGATCCCAAGGGGCACCGTTGGGCCTCGGCGTGGGCGAGGGGCGACGTGGTGTCGACATCCATGGTGCCCGCGGTATCCACCAGCTCGGGCGTCGTCTTCCTCAACGGGTACACCAAGGCCGAAGGCTGGGAAGTTACCGGTTTGGACTGGAAGACCGGAGAAACGGTGCATCGCAACATATTTGGTCAGTCAAATCTGGGGAACGGTGCGTACGCGTTGATCGAGGGTCTGCCCAACGGGGATCTGCTCTTCAACAGTGTGGGCGGCCCGTTCCGCGCGAAGATTGCAGGCTAGCCACCGACGAGCTTCTCGACGGTGGCGATGAGCATGGCACGGTGCGTAGCCAGGCGCTCGGGTGAGAAGGGTTCGGAAGTCGCAAGACCGCGCAGGGCCGGCGATGCGCCGAGCCACGCTGTGGTCAGCCCGAGCGTGAGGGCCAGGATGTCGGCCGGTTCCCCATGCTCTGAAGGAGGCCGGGTTTCGGCGATCGCTTCGACCTTGGCCGCGTAGGCCGCGGTTTCAGCTGGGCCCGCGACGGGGCGTTCCAGCTGTGCCCAGGTGGCAAGCCTCAGGTGCTCAGGATGCTTGATCAGGTGGTCGAACAGCGCGCCCGCGTAGCCCGGCAGATCGTTCGGAGTGAACGGAACGGCGTCCGACATTCGCTGGATGGAATGCGCGACCACGGTGTCGAACAGCGTTTCCTTGTTGGTGAAGTAGACGTAGAGCAGCCGTTTGTTGGCATCGGCCATGGCGCCGATCCGGTCGACGCGGGCGCCGGCCAGTCCGTGCTCGGCGAACTCCGCGTACGCGGCATCGAGCAGCCGCTTCTTGGTGGCGGAGGCGTCGGGCGGCATCCCAAGAGCCTAGAGGCACGCCGCCGAGCGATTTCGGCAGCGCACCGGCTGGGGCAGCGGTTATGCCCGCCAACCCAGCCGGTGCGCCCCCCGTCAGGCCAGGTGGCTGTTGAACCAGTCGGCGATGTGGCCGACGGTGCGGTCGACGATGTCGGGCTGGTCGTAGTACTGGAAGTGGTTGGTGCCGTTCTCCCAGATGAGCTTCTTGTCGTCGGAGGGGATCGACTCGAAGTGCCGGCGGGCCGCCGCCGGGTTCATGCAGGTATAGGAGTGGATCACCAATGCGGGTTTGTCGAGCTTGGCGGCACCGGGCACGGTGCTGTAGTCGAAGTGGTCGAGGTCGCTCATGATGGCGTAGCGGTTCTCCCAACCCTTGAGCGTCCACGATCCGTACCAGCTCCACACCAGTGGGCCGGGCAGCCCGGCATCAGACCCGGCGACGGGGTCGCCCAGATCGGGAGAGACCAGGGGTGCGTAGATGACTTCGCCGGTCTGCTCGTACCTGGCCTTGGCATCGCGTGCCCGCTCGAGCCGAGCATCCAGGAGTGCTTCCAGTTGTTCGGTGGTGGGTGCGGTAGCCGGATCGAAGGGATTTTCGCTGACACCCGCGGCGATCATGAACAGGTCGGTCTCGCGGTCACGGTAGTAACCGGTTACCGAGGCAACGGCCTTGATCCGGTCGTCGTATGAGGCGATGTCGAGCATTTCTGGTCCGCCTTGGCAGACGCCGGCCCCGAAGATGCGCGATGCGTCGACGTCATCGCGCGTGAGCAGGTAGTCGATGGCCGCTACCGCGTCCTCGTTCTTCATCTTCGGGTTCTCGAGGCGACGCGGTGTGCCGCCGCTCTCGCCCACGGTGCGCGGGTCGAAAGCCAGCGCCAGGAAGCCCTCGTCGGCCAGCCGGGTGGCGTAGTGAATCGGGGCCTGTTCCTTCTCGAACGAGTACGGGCCCAGCAGGACCACCGCGGGGAAGGGGCCGTCACCGGAAGGGCGGTGGACGACACCGACGATGTCCTCGCCATGCGAGGGGAAGGTGACCTTCTCGGGCGTGTAATTGCCGTGGTGTGGCATGCGCTTCTCCAGATTCTCGCTAGGTGCTTGCCGCCGCGCCTGGTGCGGGTGGCCTCGCCAGCATACATGTATATATCTAGTTAGTTACTTTGCCAAGGGGAATCCGAACGGGCGATGGAACTTAGAACATATGTTCGATAAACTGTTCGAATGGGCTGGTCGCAAGGTCCCCCGACATGGGCGGAAATGGAACGGGTGCTCGATGGTCGCCCAAACCGTCATGCGCCCCCGGGGGATGGTGGGGACGGCCCGGCGTGGAGCCGGAAACGCCCGCCCTATGAGCCGTCCACTCGTGAGCGTGGGCGGTCGGCGGTGTCCTACGCGGAGCTGCACGCGCATTCGGCGTTCAGCTTTCTGGACGGAGCCAGCCTGCCCGAGGAGATGGCGCAGGAGGCGGCGCGGCTTGACCTCAGGGCGCTGGCCATCACCGACCACAATGGTTTCTACGGAGTTGTCCGTTTCGCGGAAGCGGCCAAGGAGCTCGGCCTGCCCACCGTGTTCGGTGCGGAACTATCTCTTGGCGGGCAGGGCAATACGGAGGATTCGGTACACCTGCTGGTGCTGGCGCGGGGCCAGGAGGGGTATCGGCGGTTATCGCGGCAGATGGCCACCGCGCACCTGTCGGGCGGAACGCCCAAAGATCGAAAGGGTAAGCCGCGCTATGACCTTGATGCACTTACCGAGGCGGCGGGAGGACACTGGCACATCCTGACCGGGTGCCGTAAGGGGCATGTGCGACGAGCACTTGCCTCCGGTGGCGCCGTTGCGGGCGAGGCGGCACTGGCCGATCTGGTCGGCCGATTCGGTGCCGACCGTGTCAGCATCGAGCTCAGTAGGCATGGGCATCCGGATGAGGATGACCGCAACGCGGAGCTTGCCGCGTTGGCCCCGCGATTCGGTGTCGGCGTCATCGCCACCACCGCAGCGCATTTCGCCACACCCGAGAGCGGGCGCCTGGCCATGGCGATGGCGGCGGTGCGCGCACGTAAGGGCCTCGATGACGCGGCGGGGTGGCTGGATCCGGTCGGGGGTGCGCATCTGCGTTCGGGAGACGAGATGGCGCGGCTGTTCTCGCACTGCCCGGAGGTGGTGACGGCGGCCGCCGAGCTGGGGGAGGCGTGCGCCTTCGATCTGCGACTCATCGCCCCACAACTGCCGCCGTTCGGCGTCCCGTCCGGCCATACCGAGGACAGCTGGTTGCGGCACCTGGCCCTCGAAGGCGCAGCGCGTCGGTACGGCCCCCGTGCGGGGGCGCAGAAGGCTTACGCTCAAATCGAGCGTGAGCTGGAAATTATTGCGCAGCTGAACTTTCCGGGCTACTTCCTGGTCGTGCACGACATCACCCAGTTCTGCCGTCGCAGCGACATCCTGTGTCAGGGGCGCGGCTCTGCCGCCAACTCGGCGGTCTGCTACGCGCTCGGGGTCACCAATGTCGACCCGGTGGCCAATGGTCTTCTATTCGAACGATTCCTGTCACCGGCCCGCGACGGCCCGCCGGATATCGACATCGATATCGAGTCGGACGAACGGGAACAGGCCATCCAGTACGTCTATAACAAATACGGCCGCGAGTATGCGGCGCAGGTGGCCAATGTCATCACCTACCGTGGCCGAATGGCCGTGCGGGACATGGCCAAGGCTCTGGGGTTCGCGCAGGGGCGGCAGGACGCCTGGAGTAAGCAGCTCGGGCACTGGGGCGGCTTGGCCGATGCGGCGGAGGTTGACGGCATTCCGTCGCAGGTGATCGACCTGGCTCAGCAGATCAAGAATTTCCCCCGGCACATGGGCATCCACTCCGGCGGCATGGTCATCTGTGATCGCCCACTGGCCGATGTGGTGCCCGTCGAATGGGCGCGTATGGAGAACCGCAGCGTGCTGCAGTGGGACAAGGATGATTGTGCGGCAGTGGGTTTGGTGAAATTCGATCTGCTCGGTCTCGGTATGCTCTCGGCGCTGCACTATTGCATCGACCTGGTCCGCGAACACAAGGGCATCGAGGTGGACCTGGCCCATATCGACCTCTCCGAGGCGGCGGTCTACGAGATGTTGGCCCGTGCGGATTCGGTGGGGGTCTTTCAGGTGGAGTCGCGCGCTCAGATGGCCACGCTGCCCCGCCTGAAACCCAAGTGTTTCTACGACTTGGTGGTGGAGGTGGCCCTGATCCGTCCGGGACCCATCCAGGGTGGCTCGGTACACCCGTATATCCGGCGATACAACAAGATTGACAAAGATTGGCAACACGACCATCCCTCGATGGCGGCTGCGTTGGACAAGACTCTGGGAGTGCCGCTGTTTCAGGAGCAGCTGATGCAACTCGCCGTCGATGTTGCCGGGTTCAGCCCCGCAGAATCCGATCAGCTGCGGCGGGCCATGGGATCCAAGCGGTCACCGGAACGGATGGAAAGGCTGCGCAGCAGGTTCTACGAGGGCATGCAGAACCTGCATGGCATCACCGGAGAGCTGGCCGATCGCATCTACGAAAAGCTCTATGCCTTTGCCAATTTCGGCTTCCCGGAAAGTCACGCGCAGAGCTTCGCCTCGTTGGTGTTCTATTCGTCCTGGTTCAAGCTGCATCATCCGGCCGCATTCTGCGCGGCGCTGCTGCGTGCACAACCCATGGGTTTCTATTCGCCACAGTCCCTGGTGGCCGATGCTCGTCGCCACGGTGTCACCGTGCACGGCCCGGATGTGAACGCCAGCCTGTCGTATGCCGCGTTGGAGAACGCGGGCCTGGAGGTGCGGATCGGGCTGGGTGCCGTCCGCCGCATCGGAGGCGACCTGGCTCAGGCGATTGTCGAGGAACGAAAAACGCATGGCCCGTTCACCTCTCTGCTCGATCTGACCGGCCGTATCCAGTTGAGTACGGCACAGGTCGAGGCCCTGGCAACCGGAGGCGCGCTGGGTTGCTTCGGCATGTCCCGGCGTGAGGCGCTGTGGGTGGCTGGTGCGGCGGCCGCGCAGCGTCCCGACCGGTTGCCCGGAGTCGGGGTGTCCTCCCGGGTTCCGGTGCTGCCGCCGATGGGGGAGGTGACCCGGGCCGCCGCCGATGTGTGGGCCACCGGAGTCACCCCCGACGCCTATCCCACCCAGTTCCTACGGAAACAGCTCGACGAGCTGGGTGTCGTTCCGGCTAAAGGGCTCTTCGATGTGCCGGACGGGGCACGGGTGTTGGTGGCGGGGGCGGTCACCCATCGTCAGCGGCCTGCCACCGCAGCCGGGGTCACGTTCATCAATCTTGAGGACGAGACGGGAATGGTGAATGTGGTGTGCTCGGTGGGTCTGTGGGCGCGGTACCGCAAGCTGGCGGTGACCGCGCAGGCGCTGATCATTCGTGGCCAGGTGCAGAATGCCAGCGGGGCCATTACCGTGGTGGCCGATCAGCTGCGACCACTGGACCTGCGTATCAGATCCGCCTCGCGGGACTTCCGTTAGACGCTGCCTTCGAAACCATGCTGACGCCAGGCCTCATATGCGGCGATGGCTGCGGCATTGGACAGGTTGAGTGATCTGCGGCCGGGTAGCAGCGGGATGCGCACCTTCTCGGTGATGTGCGGATCGGCCAGCACTTTGGGGTCCAACCCGGTGGGCTCGGGACCGAACAGCAGCACATCCCCCGGCTGGTAGGCGATATCGGTGTAGCTGACGGTCGCATGAGCGGTGAAGGCGTAGACCTGTTGCGGCTGCAGCGATTCCCAAGCAGCGGAAAGATTCTCGTGGACCGTTACCGACGCCATGTCGTGATAGTCCAGGCCGGCGCGGCGCACCTTCGCCTCCGACAGGTCGAACAGCGGCTGCACCAGATGCAGCTCGCACCCGGTGCCCGCCACCATCCGGATCGCGTTCCCGGTGTTGGGGGCGATCCGTGGCTCATGGAAAACGATGCGGAACACGGATCACAGTATCCCTGCTCCCGGTTTTGGGGCACGATGGAGCCATGGGAAGCCCGGCGATATTTGAGTGCGGGACCCCCGGCGAAGCCGCATGGGAGTCGGTGACTCGATCGGCCGACGCAACGTTGACCGGGATTGCGCACGGATATACCGAGTTTCGTGAGTACTCGGACAAACCCGTCGACCGCCGCGAGGTAGCCGGTGTCGACCCGGTGCTCATCGTGGAGTTCGGTGATCCGCTACTTGTGACCGACGCCGCAGACACACAGTCTCCACGGATGTGGCAATCGTTCGGTGCCGGTGCGTGTCAAGGGCCCACCGCTACCCTGCATTCGGGAAGGCAGCACTGCCTTGAAGTGCAGTTGACGCCGCTGGGGATGTACCGGCTGACCGGGCTGTCGATGAACGACATCAGCAATCGCGCTGTCAGTCTCGAAGACTTGTTCGGCGACGAGGGTCGTCACCTGCCGGAACGCCTTGCCGCTGAACCCGATTGGGCCCACCGATTCGACCTGCTGGATTCGATGTTGGCGCGTGCGGCGGCCAATGGCCCAGAACCCGACCCCGAGGTGGCCTGGGCATGGAGCCTGCTGAGCCAAACCCATGGAACGGTGTCCGTCGGCAAGATTGTGGCCGAGACCGGTTGGAGTCGCGCGCGATTGGCGAATCGCTTCCGCGGCCAGGTTGGCCTGACACCCAAGGCGGCCGCCCGTGTGCTTCGTTTTGGCCGGGCAATGACGCTGCTGGCCGCGCCGGGTCATCGATCGCTAGCCTCAATCGCGTTGGCGTGCGGCTACTTCGATCAGGCGCACTTCAACCGAGATTTCCGGATGTTCGCCGGGTGTTCTCCGGGGGAGCTGGCCGCATTGCGATACGAAGGCCTGCCCGGCATACAGGATCCGGGTATTCGCGAAACATTTGTACAAGACGAGGGTGCATCGCGGGCCTAACGTCTCTGCCGTCAAGCACGTCCGGCAGAGAGGAATTCACGATGACTGGCGAACCGACCTTCTTTGAGATCGGGGTGCCCGACGCGGTGCGCGCGCAGAAGTTCTACCAGGGACTCCTGGGCTGGGCGCCGCACGCGATGGGCGAGCGTGGGCAGGCCTGGCTAGAAACGGGTGGTGTCAACGGCGGACTGCACAGCGATGACGAAGACCGCCGGATCGACATATTTTTCGGTGTCCCGGACATCGACGCAGCCGTCCTGACTGTTCGCGAACTCGGTGGTGAGGCCGAAGACCCCGGACCTGACGAGCCGGGCTTCGGACGTTTTGCCTTCTGCAGAGACGACCAGGGTGTGCGATTCGGGCTGCACCAGCCTTCCGGCAGCTTCGTCTAAGCGGGTCGCACTAGCGTGATCCGGATGAGAAATCCGTTGGCGGTGTAGTCCCGTCGTGTGATGATCCACGGCATGCCCAGTTCAGTGGTCGAGGTCCGGCGGCGATACACCGAGGCCGACGAGGTGGCGATCATCGATGCGGTCCACGGCGCGCTGGTCGCTGCCTTTCAGATACCGGAAGGGGACAAGCATGTGCGCCTCGTCGTGCATGAACCCCACAGGTTTTCGCACGCGCCAAGCCTGGCCCGGCCGGAGCTGTACACCTTCGTTTCCATCGACTGCTTCGCGGGCCGATCGATAGGGGCGAAACGTAATCTCTATGCCGAGATTGTGAAACGGCTTTCCTTACTGGGGATACCGCCGGATCACGTCACCATTGTGCTGCGCGAGAGTGCGACCGAGAACTGGGGAATCCGTGGAGGTCAGGCGGCCTGCGATGTCGACCTGGGTTTCGATGTGAACGTCTGACGGACCCGCCCGGCATGATGTCAGTCATGGCCGAGCACTGGACTGACCGTGAGATCACCGGGGAGACCTTTTACGACGAGGACTTTCGTGAACTGCGCACCGAGCGTGTGGTTTTCACCGAGTGCGATTTCAGCGGCGCCAATCTCACCGAGTCGCTGCATATCGGCTCTGCCTTCCGGAACTGCACCTTCCGCCGCACATCGCTGTGGCATTCGGAGTTCCGCCAGTGCAGCATGCTCGGCTCCACCCTCACCGAGTGCCGGGTACGTCCGTCGAAGTTCACCGAGACCGATTTCACGCTGTCCTCGCTGGGCGGGCTCGATCTGCGTGAGATGGACCTGTCTGACTGTCGTTTCCGCGAGGCCAACCTGGTGGGCACCGATATGCGCAAAGCCAATCTGCACGGCGCCGACTTCACCGGTGCCCGCACGCAGAATCTCAAACTCGACGGCGCCGACCTGCGCGGTGCCCGCATTGACCCGACGTTGTGGACCACCGCAACCCTGACCGCCGCGAAAGTGGATCTGCCGCAGGCCGTCGCGTATGCCGCAGGGCACGGACTGGATGTGCACGGCGGCTAGGGCGGCCCCGTCTTCGAAAGAACTCAGCCCTTGAGGCGGATGCGCCAGCGCACGAATCCGGCCATCACCAGCGCGAGCAGCGCCAGGATGCCCATGTCGAACAGCCAGGTGCCGGCGTCGTGATTCCACAGCTCGTCCTGCGGCCCCACCGGCACCAGCTTGCGCAAGTCGGTGGTCGCGGCCGTCGCCGCGAATCCCCAACGCGACGGGAACAGGAATGAGAACTGTTCCAGCCCCGCACGTCCCGTCACCGGGATAAGACCGCCGCTGAACACGATCTGCGTCATGGTCGCGATCACCAGCATCGGCATCACCTGCTCGGCGGAGGTGGCCAGCGAGGACAGCACCAGGCCCAGCACGGTGGCCGCACATGCGGTGGCGGCAACGGCGACCCACAGTTCGAAGTTCGCGTTCCCGAGCAGCACCGCGCCCTGGGTCGGTCCACCGCGGACGATCACGATGACCGCTGTCATGATCGCGGACTGCACGATGGCGGCTCCGCAGTAGGTGATGATCTTGGCGAGCAGATATGCCGTGGCGGACAGGCCCACTGCCTGCTCACGCCGGAAGATCACCCGTTCACCGATCAGGTCGCGGATGGTCAGCGCCAGACCCAGGAAGCTGGCACCGAGGTTCGTCAGCGCCAGCAGTAGTCCGGGTTCATTCGGGTTATCGGGTAGCGCGACATTGAAACCGGCACTGCCGGGTACCGACAACACCAGTCCGGCAAGGACGAATGGCAGCAGTGCCAGGAAGATGAAGTACCCGCGGTCGGCCAGGATCAGCCGTCCCTGACGGCGTGCCACCGTGGAGACCTGCCGCAGCAGACTCGTCTTCGGGGGCTTGCCGAGGTCGCCGGGCTGCACCGGGGCGGTGACGGGTTTGTTCGCATCGGGATGCCGGGCCAGATAGGCCTGGTGCACGCCGTCCGGGTCGGCCGCGGCATTGGCGAAAATGTCGGCCCAGTCGGTGGTGCCCATCTCCTGGTTGATGCTGCGCGGAGGCCCGCAGTACGCGGTCTTGCCACCGGGGGCCAGCAGCAGCACCTGATCGCAGTAGCTCAGATAGGTCAGCGAATGCGTCACCACCACCACCACACGGCCGGCGTCGGCGAGCTGGCGCATCAGGCTCATCACCTGACGATCCAGTGCCGGGTCCAGACCCGAGGTGGGCTCGTCCAGGATCAGCAGCGACGGACCGGTCAGCAGCTCCATGGCCACCGAGGCGCGCTTACGCTGCCCACCGGAGAGCTTGTCGACGCGCGTCTCGGCGTGCTTGGTCATCTCGAGTTCCTCGAGAACCCGGGACACCACCTGTTCGCGGTCTTCTCTGGTGGTGTCCGGCGGCAATCGCAGCTCGGCGGCATAGTGCAGGGCCTGGCTCACGGTCAGCTGTGGGTGCACCACATCGTCCTGCGGCACCATGCCGATGCGGTTTCGCATCACGGCGTACTCGGCGTGCACCCCGTGACTTTCGAAGGACACCTTGCCCGCCGACGGTTGGGTGTTGCCGACGATCAGCCGGGCCAGGGTGGATTTGCCGGCACCCGAGGGACCGATGACAGCGGTGAGTGATCCGGGCCCCGCGGAGAAGCTGATGTTGTCGAGCAGCTTCTTGCCGCCCTCGACGGTGAAGTCGATGCCCTGCACCTCAAGCCCGCCGACGCGAGCGGCCGTCGTCGGTTTGACGAGCGTGCCGTCGTGAACGACGAGGTCGACGTTACCGATGGTGACGGTGTCACCCTCACGCACCGTCGCCTGCTCAACCTGGACACCGTTGACGAAGGTGCCGTTGATGGTGTGCAGGTCCTGGATCTCCAGGCCACCCGCGGACGGGAGCAGTAGGGCGTGGTGTCGCGAGGCCAGCACGTCGTTGACGACGATCGTGTTGTCGGGGGCACGCCCGACGGTGATGGCGCCGGGTGATGGTTTGGGCGCACCGCCGATGCCGAGCGCGCGCATCGCACGGGTGCCGAACGGCTCCACCGGCTCGTTGGCGTACGCGGCGGGCGCCGGGATGGGCTCGGACGGATACTGCTGGCGCGGGCGGGTGGGCCCTGAGGTCCCATACGTTTGGGGCCCCGAGGGCGGCGCGCCGTAGGGGTGCTGCTGGCTCGGCGGCTGCCCATAGGTCTGCGGCGCGGATTGGTAGCCGCCGGTGGGGTAGTGCTGCTGAGTGCCGGTGTAGGGGGCCGGCTGCAGACCCGAGGCCGGACCCCGCATGGTGGGGGGAGCGATTCCCAGCTGCGTTTCGCTGCCGAGTCCACCGAGCGCGAACGTCAGCCGCGGTCCGCCCGGGTCACCGAGGTTGACCACGGTGTCATCGCGCACTTCGACCCAACCGACCTGACGACCGTTGACGAAGATGCCGTTGAGGCTGCGTTGGTCCTCGGCGATCCATTTGCCGTCGACGAACCTGATTATCAGGTGTATACGCGACACCAACGGGTGCGTGATGCGTACATCGGCGTGGATATCGCGGCCGATATGAATGTCGTGCCCGGGTGCGAACTTTCGTTCGTCACCATCGAATACCACGGTGAGAGTGGGTGCTTCCCGACCAGTCATCGTTCCCGACTGTATCGGGTCGGGGCGTGAGGCCAGCCTTCCCGCGCCGGAGGTTCACAGGTACTGGGGTACGAATTCACAGGTTGTGCAGCAGAAACAGCGTTCTGGCGAGGACGGACACGCACAGCGCCGGCCAGTACCAAATGTGCCAATGGCGCCAGTGCCCGATGCCCATGGCGATCGTTGCGACCACGCACGTGAACAAGGTCAAAAAGGACCAGACGAACACCGTGGCCGCCGCGTCGGCCTGTTCGGGTGCGGCGCCACTGAATGCGAGCGGGAAGATCGAGGCGAACGCGACGATGCCTGCCGCCGCGGTCACCAGCACCCACAGCAGCCAGCTGACGACGGTCTCGGCAGTTCCCGGTCTCGGATGTTCGGGCGCTGCAGTCATGGCAGCGATGCTAGGTGAGCACGCAGTGGGTTCTGCTGAAAATTGTGGCCATGCACTGATTGCAGTGGGTGCATCGGGAATGAGTGGCCCGATCGGCCGCCACCTGATTCACCAGATCCGGATCGGCCAGCAAAGCGCGTCCCATGGCCACGAAATCGAAGCCCTCCGCCATCGCCAGGTCCATGGTGTCGCCGCCGGCGATTCCGCCCAACAGGATCAGGGGCATGTCCAATTCTTCGCGAAATTGGCGGGCATCGTCGAGCAGAAACGCGTCGCGGTACGGATAGGACCGGAAGAACTTCTTTCCGGTGAGCCGTACGCCCCACCCCATGGGTTTGGGGAAGCCGTTGGCGAGCTCACGGATCGGCACATCGCCGCGGAACAAGTACATGGGGTTCACCAGAGACGAGCCCGCGGTCAGTTCCAGGGCATCGAGCCCGCCATCTTCCTGCAGCCATTTCGCGGTTTGCAGAGACTCCTCGATGGGGATGCCGCCGCGGATGCCGTCGGTCATGGTGAGTTTCGCGGTCACGGCCAGCCGACTGCCGGCCACCTTGCGCACTGCTTGAACCACCGCGCGCGCCACCTTGGCGCGGTTGGCCAGCGATCCGCCGTACTCATCGCTACGCCTGTTGAACAGCGGGCTCAGGAAGGAGCTCACGAAATAGCCATGGCCTAGGTGGATTTCGACGGCATCGAAACCGGCCTCGATGGCGAGCCGGGCCGCGTTCGCGTGCGCGGCAATCACGCCCTCGATATCGGAGGTGCTGGCCCGGCGGGCGAATTTCATGCCCAACGGGTTGAAGAACCGGATCGGGGAGAGAGCACGGGACCCGTTCGATCGTGCATTGGCTACCGGACCGGCATGGCCGATCTGCGCCGAGACGGCGGCGCCGGTGTCGTGGATGGCATCGGTGAGCCGTCGCAGCCCGGGCAAGGCCTCTTCGCGCATCCAGACCTGGCCGTATTCGGTGCGTCCCTCGGGGGCGACGGCGCAATACGCGACCGTTGTCATACCGACCCCGCCGAGTGCGGGCCTGCGGTGATATTCGATGAGATCGTCGGTCACGAAGGCGTCGGGGGAGGCGGCCTCAAACGTCGCGGCCTTGATTGTCCGGTTGCGCAGTGTGATGGGGCCCAGTCGCGCGGGCGCCAACACATCGGGAACTCCAGCGGCGTCACTGCCCATGCGCGGGAGGTTACGCCGCGATCGCGGCCCGCGAATTCTGGATGTGGACTCCTACTTTTCGGTAAGTCCGGTGGATGTACGTTCGTCGTATGACCTCCCTGAATTTGTCAGCCGACGAAGTTCTGACCACCACCCGTTCGGTGCGCAAGCGCCTTGATTTCGACAAGCCCGTCGAGCGCGCCGTTGTCGAGGAATGTCTGGACATCGCGCTGCAGGCACCGACCGGCTCCAACCATCAGGGCTGGCACTGGGTGATCGTGGAGGACGCCGACAAGAAGAAGGCGATCGCCGACATCTACCGCGAGGGCTGGAACAAGTACGCCAAGGGTGCGGGCGCCACCTACGCCGAGGGCGATACCCGCGCCGAGCGCAAGGAAAAGGTTGTGGACTCGGCCGGCTACCTCGCCGAGAACTTCGAGCGGGCGCCACTGTTCCTGATTCCCTGCATCGAGGGACGCCTCGACAATCTGCCGGTGGTCGGTGCGGCGTCGTCGTGGGGATCGCTGCTGCCCGCGGTGTGGAGCTTCATGCTCGCCGCCCGTAACCGCGGTCTAGGGTCGGCCTGGACGACATTGCACCTGATGGACGACGGTGAGAAGCGCACCGCCGACATCCTGGGCATCCCGTTCGACAAGATCACCCAGGGCGGGCTGTTCCCCATCGCGTACACCGTGGGCACCGACTTCCGGCCCGCCAAGCGTCAGCCAGTCACCGACGTCCTGCACTGGGACACTTGGTGAGGGCTGGAATACTGGCCGTGTGACGGCGACTCGACTTGATGGCAAGGCCACCCGCGACGAGATCTTTGTGGAGCTGGCCACTCGTGCCGCGGCGCTGACCGCGGCGGGTAAGACTCCGGGCTTGGGCACCATCCTGGTAGGGGATGACCCGGGTTCGCACGCCTATGTTCGGGGCAAGCACGCTGACTGCGCCAAGGTGGGCATCAACTCGATCCGCCGTGATCTGCCCGCAGATATCGATCAAGCCACGCTGTGCGCCACCATCGACGAGTTGAACGCCAACCCGGACTGCACCGGCTACATCGTGCAGCTGCCGCTGCCCAAGCATCTCGATGAGAACGAGGCGCTGGAGCGCATCGATCCCGATAAGGACGCCGACGGGCTGCATCCGACGAACTTGGGGCGGCTGGTGCTGGGCAAGGAAGCGCCGCTTCCGTGCACGCCGCGGGGCATCGTCTATCTGCTGCGTCGCTATGACGTCAAGCTCGACGGCGCGCACGTGGTGGTGATCGGTCGCGGTGTCACGGTGGGCCGCCCCCTCGGGCTGCTGCTCACCCGCCGCTCCGAGAATGCGACAGTCACCCTGTGTCACACCGGAACCCGTGACCTGGCCGCCTTGACCCGGCAGGCCGACATCATCGTCGCCGCTGCCGGCGTGCCGCATATGGTGACGGCGGACATGGTCAAGCCGGGTGCCGCGGTGATCGACGTGGGCGTGAGCCGGGTCGACGACAAGCTGACCGGCGATGTGGCCGAGGATGTCTGGGATGTTGCCGGGTACGTCTCGCCCAATCCGGGCGGGGTCGGGCCGTTGACCCGAGCTTTCCTGCTTACCAATGTGATCGAGCGAGCGGAACGTTCGTGACGGCTACCCGGGACATGTTCGGGGCTGCTCTTGATGCCGTCCGCCGTTTCGCCCGTGAGCAGTGGCCGATCCTGGTGGTATCGGCGGTCTTTCTGGTGGCGTTGGGATTGGTGATCGCGGATCGTTGGCGGCGCGGTGCGCTGGTTGTGGGGATCGCTGTGGGGGTGGCCGCGGCGCTGCGGCTGGTGCTGACCGATGACACCGCGGGTCTGTTGGCGGTGCGCGGCAAGACCTTTGATGTCGGCGCTCTCAGCGCCGTCGCTGCGGTGATGGTCTACTTGGCGTTGACGATCGACCCACTGGGCACCGGATAGGCGCCTACTTGAGCAGTTGCACCGAGCGTGCGATGGCATCGGCCTGCTCGCCGAAGAACTGTTCGGACGGCTCGCCGCTGGGGCTGCCGGTATTGCTGGTGGCGATCTGCCAACGCTGATCACCCTGTCCGACAAACGCCACGTAGATCTTGGGCGTGATGGTGGCAGGCGGCTTGCCCTCGGCGGCCGGCGGCGTTTCCAGTTCCAGGCTTGCCGAGGCTCCGGGCAGGTTGGGGCCGTCCCATGAGTCGCGTTTATCCGCAGTGACTTTCGACTTGCGAGTCTTGACGAAGTCGCTCACCGCATCGGCGTTCGACGATTCGAGCCAGCGCTTTACTTCGGGGGCGGCCGTGTTCTCGTCCGAAGCCGTCAACTTGCGGATGCGTACGTATTGCGCGAATTCCGTTGACTCCCACTTGGGCCGGACCTGGAAGGTCACCTGCCCCTTGTTGTCGTGCACCCCATCGGCGAAGGCCACCCAGTCATGCGGGAGGGTGACGTAGATGCCCAGTTCGGGGATGAACTGCCGAGTGTGGCGGTCGGTGGGCGCGCTGCTGGCGCTGGATTCGGACTGATTCTTGGTGTCCGAAGGTGACCCCGCCGATCCACAGCCGGCGAGTGCCGGGGTCAGGAATGTGGTGGTGACAAAGAGGGCTGCCAGCAGGCGGCGATCCGTACGCACGGGTACACCGTAGCGGCACGCGGCGTATTCGTCTCTGTGAATTGGGGCACCCGATTCACAGATCTTCTACTGGTTGAGTGTCGCCCGGATGCTGACGGTGACGTACGGCAGCGCCAGGCCCGTCGACTGGGCAAGCGCAGGATGAGTGGACAGCAGCTCCCGAACCTGCTGCAGCGTCTTCTTCCGGGCGGCTTCGGGGGCGGTGATGCAGTAGCTGCGTGAGGCCACCATGTCCAGAAGTGCCTGAGGGGTAAGGTAACTCGTCCATTCGACCTGGTGTCGCTGCTGCCCGGTGAACGGTGCGGGCAGGCTGACCGTGTGGTTGAACGGATCGTCCTCGCTGCCGATGATCCTGCCGAGGTCGGCCACCCAACCCAGACGCTCGTCGCGGGTGTTCCACACCAGCCCTAGCCGCCCGCCCGGGCGCAGCACGCGAGCGACCTCGGGAATGGCGCGTTCGGGATCCACCCAGTGCCAGGCCTGCGCCACGAGCACCGCATCCACGCTGTTGTCGGGCAGCGGAATCTCCTCGGCGGTCCCCAACAGTGCGGGCGTCTCGGGAAGTGAATTGCTCAGTACCTCAAGCATTTCGGCGAGCGGATCCACCGCGATCACGTTGAGTCCGCGTTCCACCAGGCGGGTGGTGAGTTTCCCGGTACCGGCGCCCAGATCCAGGACGTCGTGTGCTCCGTCGGGCAGCAGCCAGTCGATGGCCTCGGGTGGGTAGGACGGGCGCCCCCGTTCGTAGGCGGCGGCCTGTGAACCGAACGACAGCGATGGCTCTGCTTGTGCGTCCGGCATTCGCGCTCCTCGGGTTCCGTTTACGAAGCCTGTGTTGACTTGGCCAGGGCGAGTGTCTCCCGAACCAGCTCGCTCACCGCGTCGAACTCGATGAGGAACGCGTCGTGGCCATGCAACGATTCGACTACTCGCAAGCCGGTACAACCGGGCAGCAGGTCGGCTAATTCCTCCTGCAGGCGCAGCGGGTACAGCCGATCGGACGTGATACCGCCGACGACGACGGGCACGGGGCAGCCACGCAGCGCTTTCTCGACGCCGCCACGGTTCCGGCCGACATCGTGCCGGTTGAGTGCCTCGGTCAGGATGACGTAGCTTCCGGCGTCGAAGCGCCGAACGAACTTGTTGCCCTGATGCTCCAGGTAGCTCTGCACCGCGTATCGGCCGTCGGCCCACGGATCCTCGGGCCCGTCCGGGCCGACCTGGGGATCATTGCCGAACCGGGTGTCCAGCTCGACCTCGCCGCGGTAGGTCAGGTGCGCGATGCGTCGGGCGAGGTTCAGTCCCCTCTGCGGGCTGCGTCCGCTGCCGTGATAGTCGCCGCCCTGCCAGTCCGGATCGGACCGAATGGCGGCGATCTGCGTGCTCTGGGTGCCGATCTGATCGCCGGTGGCGCGCGCACCAACCGCCAGCACCAGCGCTGCACGCACCGAATCCGGCTGCATGACAGCCCATTCCAGCGCGCGTGCACCGCCCATCGAACCGCCGACGACGGCGGCGACCTCGGTGATGCCGAGTTGTGCGAGTGCGGCGACGTCGGCGTTCACCTGGTCACGTACCGACACCTCGGGGAATCGTGACCCCCAGGGCTCTCCGTCGGCGGCAAGGGAAGTCGGGCCGGTGCTACCCCGGCAGCCACCCAACACGTTGGTGGCGATGGCGCACCACTGGTCGGTGTCGATCGCGGCGCCAGGGCCGATGATTCCTTGCCACCAGCCGCCGGTGATGTGGTCTGTACCGGCGGCTCCGATCACGTGTGAGTCGGCGGTCAGCGCATGACAGACGAACACCACGTTGTCGCGGCGTGGTGAGAGCTTTCCCCATGTCTGTACCGCGACGGTCGCGTCATCGATGACGGCACCGCTTTCCAGCGTGATCGAACCTATTGGTACGTAGGCGATCTCATCGCCCTGCGGAAGAGCGATGTTCGCCACGGGAAGCTGATGGTCGGCTGAGTCGCTTGCGCGAAGATCGTCGGTCAAGGTCATGATGATGCCACCGCCGCGGGCTGTTTGAGTCGCCGCACCGCGGCGAATCCGGTATCCAGATCGGCCAGGATGTCGTCGATACCCTCAATGCCGACCGCCAACCGCACCAGGCCGGGTGTGACACCGGAGGCCACCTGCTCTGCGGGCGAGAGCTGTGCGTGCGTCGTCGTGGCGGGGTGAATGACCAGCGATCGCACATCGCCGATGTTGGCCACCTGGCTGTGCAGCGTCAGGGAATCGATGAAGGTGGTCGCCGCCTCGACTCCTCCGTCCAGTTCGAATGCGAGCACCGCACCGGCGCCCTTGGGGGCCAATGACTTCGCGCGTTCGTACCAGGGGGAGGTGGGCAGCCCGGCGTAGTTGACGCCGGTGACCTCCGGCTGGGCGGCGAGGTACTCGGCCACCCGCTGTGCATTTTCGACGTGGCGTTGCACCCGCAGGCTCAACGTCTCCAGTCCCTGCGCGATGAGGAATGCGTTGAACGGGGAGATGGCGGGACCGAGGTCGCGCAACAGCTGCACACGCGCCTTGAGTGCGTAGGCCGGTGCGCCCAGGTCGGCGAACACCACCCCGTGGTAGCTCGGGTCCGGAGTGGTGAATCCGGGGTGGCGGCCCTGGGTCCAATCGAAGGTGCCGCCGTCGATGATCACGCCACCGATCGCATTGCCGTGTCCACCAAGGTATTTGGTGGCCGAGTGCACCACGATGTCGGCGCCGTGGGCCAGCGGCTGGATCAGATAGGGGGTGGCGACGGTGTTGTCGACGATGAGGGGGACGCCCGCTTCGTGCGCGATCTTCGAGATGCCGGGAATGTCGAGAATGTCGTTCTTGGGGTTGGAGATCGATTCGGCGAAGAGCGCCTTGGTCTGTGGCGTGATGGCGCGGCGCCAGGAGTCGAGGTCGTCGGGATCTTCGACGAAGGTGGTTGAGATGCCCAGGCGCGGCAACGTGTAGTGCAGCAGATTGTATGTGCCGCCGTACAGGCGCGGGCTCGACACGATGTTGTCACCGGCCTGCGCGATGTTGATGATGGCCAATGTCGCTGCCGCCTGCCCGGAAGCGAGCAGCAGCGCTGCCACTCCGCCTTCGAGGGCAGCGATGCGCTGCTCGACGACATTCTGAGTCGGGTTACCGATGCGGGTGTAGATGTTGCCCTCTTCGGACAGCCCGAACAGCGCCGCCGCGTGCGCGGTGTCGTTGAAGACGTAGGACGTGGTCTGGTAGATCGGCAGGGCTCGGGCATTGGTCGCCGGGTCGGCGGTCTGGCCTGCGTGGATCTGCTTGGTCTCAAACGCCCACTGGGCGGTGGGATCGATATCGGTCATGGGAACCTCCTGGTGGTCGGTGCGGGGCTGGCGGTTTAGGGCATGCGACAGCGACAACACCGATAACAGGAATGCAGGGACTCACCCCCGGGTGACGAACGCTTCATTGGGCCAACCTGTCTTCTCGGGGCCCGTCATCGGACCCGCGCTTGCCGTGTGGCCGACTGTCCTTTCATAACCCAGTCGGCTACTCAACCTGGTCATCACCCGGGGCACCCCACCGCGGTTGGAGGGTTGCCGACCAGCGAGCCGGGGCTTGACGCTGGTACTCATGACCGCTTAAAAGCGTATCGCAATGCACCGAATGGTTGCCACCAGGTATGCGAGGCACGGCTCGGTGGTGGCTCACGGCCACGATGGGAGCGCGATCACAGCCCGTCCGCCCGCCTAGGCTCGGAAGCGACGTGATACTGAATAGGTCAACCGTGTGACCCACGGGATGCCTGAGATTTGACCGACCAACAAGTCCGATCAACGATGCCGGGAGTGACCATGAGTGCGCAGCAGCCGACCATCATCTACACGCTGACAGACGAGGCGCCGCTGCTTGCGACGTACTCCTTCTTGCCGATCATCCGGGCCTTCGCGGGCCCCGCCGGTATCGACGTTCAAACCAGCGATATCTCCGTTGCCGCACGCATCCTGTCCGAGTTCACCGAGTACCTCCCCGAGGATCAGCGCGTTCCGGACAACCTGGCCGAGCTGGGCCGCCTGACGCAGTTGCCCGAGACGAACATCATCAAGCTGCCGAACATCAGCGCGTCGGTGCCCCAGCTGCTGGCCGCCATCAAGGAACTGCAGGGTAAGGGCTACAAGCTGCCGGACTACCCCGAGGACCCGAAGAACGACGAAGAGAAGGACATCTTGGTGCGGTACACCAAGTGTCTGGGCAGTGCCGTGAACCCCATTCTGCGTGAAGGTAACTCGGATCGGCGCGCACCGCGTGCGGTCAAGGAGTACGCACGCAAGCACCCGCACAGCATGGGCACGTGGTCGCAGGCGTCGCGCACCCACGTCGCAACCATGAAGGAAGGCGACTTCTACCACGGTGAGAAGTCGCTGACGCTGGATCGCGACCGCAAGGTCAAGATGGTGCTGACCACCAAGAGCGGCGAGACCATCGTGCTCAAGCCCGAGGTGACGCTGGGCGCGGGCGACATCATCGACAGCATGTTCATGAGCAAGAAGGCGCTCTGCGACTTCTACGAAGAGCAGATCGAGGACGCATATAAGACCGGCGTGATGCTCTCCCTGCACGTCAAGGCCACCATGATGCGGGTCAGCCACCCCATCGTGTTCGGGCACGCGGTGAAGATCTTCTACAAGGACGCCTTCGCCAAGCATCAGGAGCTGTTCGACGAGCTGGGCGTGAACGTCAACAACGGCATGTCCGACCTCTACAGCAAGATCGAGGCGCTGCCGGCATCGCAGCACGAGGAGATCATTCGCGACCTGCACGCCTGCCACGAGCACCGGCCCGAGCTGGCCATGGTGGATTCGGCCAAGGGCATCTCGAACTTCCATTCGCCCAGCGACGTGATCGTCGACGCCTCGATGCCCGCGATGATCCGGGCCGGCGGCAAGATGTACGGCGCGGACGGCAAGCTCAAGGACACCAAGGCCGTCAACCCGGAGTCGACCTTCTCCCGGATCTATCAGGAGATGATCAACTTCGTAAAGACCCACGGCCAGTTCGATCCGACCACCATGGGCACCGTTCCCAACGTGGGTCTCATGGCGCAGAAGGCCGAGGAGTACGGCAGCCACGACAAGACCTTCGAGATCGCCGAGGCGGGCGTCGCCGACATCGTCGATATCGACACCGGTGAGGTACTGCTGAGCCAGAACGTCGACGAGGGTGACATCTGGCGCATGCCGATCGTGCGGGACGCGGCGATCCAGGACTGGGTCAAGCTGGCGGTCACCCGTGGGCGGGAATCCGGGATGAACGTGGTGTTCTGGCTGGACACCGAGCGTCCGCACGAGGTGGAACTGCGCAAGAAGGTCAAGGAGTACCTGCAGGACCACGACACCGAAGGCCTCAAGATTCAGGTTGTGCCCCAGGTCTGGGCCATGCGCTACACGCTGGAACGGCTGATCCGCGGCAAGGACACCATCGCCGCGACCGGCAACATTCTGCGTGACTACCTGACCGACCTGTTCCCGATCCTGGAGCTGGGTACCAGCGCCAAGATGCTGTCCATCGTGCCGCTGATGGCGGGCGGCGGACTGTACGAGACCGGCGCCGGCGGTTCGGCACCCAAGCACGTCAGCCAGCTGGTCGAAGAGAACCACCTGCGGTGGGACTCTCTCGGTGAGTTCCTGGCGCTGGCCGTCAGCCTGGAGGACCTGGGCATCAAGACCGGGAACCCGCGGGCCAAGATTCTGGCCACCACGCTGGACGCGGCGACCGGGAAGCTGCTGGAGAACGACAAGAGCCCGTCGCGCAAGGTCGGGGAGCTCGACAACCGTGGCAGCCAGTTCTACCTGGCCCTGTACTGGGCGGCCGAGCTTGCCGCTCAGACCGAGGATGTGGAGCTGGCCGAGCTGTTCGCGCCGTTGGCCAAGCAGCTGGTCGAGAACGAGGACGAGATCGTCGCCGAGCTTGCCGCAGTGCAGGGCAGCCCGGCCGATATCGGCGGCTACTACTCTCCGGACCCGGATAAGACCGCCGCGGTGATGCGGCCGAGCCAGACCTTCAACGCCGTACTGGCATCCGTCGAGGTATAGCTCACTGCGTCGAGTGTGAAACCTGGGCGGCGAATCAGTCGAAACTCCGCCACAGGTTCACGCTCGACGTGATCTCTAGCCGACGTCGGAGGCCGCGGCACGCTTGGCGGCGACCAGCGGGTCGATCAGGTCGGCGATCACTTCGGTGACCTGACCGGGCGCTTCGAGCATGGGCACGTGCCCCATGCCCGCCAGGGTGATTCGCCGTGCATCGGCAGGCAGGCCCTGGCTGATGAGCTTCCCGAAACGACCCGGGGGCACGATCTCGTCCTTCTCACACAGCACCAGCTGTGCCGGCACCGAGATGGTGTTCAGGTTCTGCAGGCCCGGCGCCGGCAGAATCGACGACAGCGACGGCAAGTAGGCCGGGCAGTGTGTGATGTCCTCGAAAATGCTGTGGAAGTCCGGCAGGCTCAGCGCCTCTGTCTCCCCGCAGAGGGCGCGGGCGGTGGCGAACTTGACGAACGGCAGGCCCGCCACGCGGCGGCCCAACAGCCGGGAGAACGCCAGCCAGGGGAGCATGGCCGCGAACTTCACCACGATCTCCGCCTTCAGCGGCGAGTACTTGGTCCAGCCGCCGGCAGGCGCGATGGCGGTGACGCTGCGAGCCCGGCCGCGTAGCGCCAGACCCAGCGCGATCCAGCCGCCCAGCGAGTTGCCCACCAGATGGGCGGTCTCCCAGCCCTTCTCATCCATGATCTCTTCGACCTGGTCCAGGTAGGTATCGACCGAGCGCTGCGACAACGGAGGCAGCGCGGGCAACGGTCCGCCGCCGTTGTGTCCGGGGTAGGTGGGTGCGAACACCTCGTATCCGGCATCGGCGAGCTGCTCGGCCACGGTCTCCCACACCGACTGCGACAGCATGAACGGATGTAGCAGCAGGACCGGCTCGCCCTCGCCCATCTCGATGGGCGCTCGCTTGCTCGACGACTTCGACAAAATGGCTTCCAGCATGCGGTCCTCCTAGTGCGCCAACATCTGCGTTGACATTACTGTCTGTTGCGTCAACTTACCGTGCCCCGTGGTGCCCATCACTGTCGGCTGTTCTTCGCCCCGGCGGCTCATCACTGTCAGACCTCTCGACTATCGTCGGCGACCGATGAGCACCAAGAAGATCACCGTCACCACCATCAACGTCAACGGCATTCGTGCCGCGGTCAAAGAGCGGTCCACGGAGAACCGGGGGCTGTTGCCCTGGTTGGAGCAGACGACCGCCGACATCGTGTGTCTGCAAGAGGTGCGTGCGGAGAACGAGCAACTCCAGGAGGCGTTGGCTCCGGCGCTGGCCGCGGGGTGGCACGTGGTGAACGCCTCGTCGAGTGTGAAGGGACGCAACGGCGTGGGGATTCTCAGCCGCGTCCCGGCCACCTCGACCAAGGTGTCGCTCGACGCCGATGGTGGCGAGTTCGACGAAGCCGGGCGGTATCTGGAGGCCCAGGTCGGCGATCTCACGGTGGCGAGCATCTACCTGCCCACCGGGGAGGCGGGCACGGCGCGCCAGGACGAGAAGGAACGTTTCATGGCGGCGGTGGGCGCCAGGATGGCCAAACTGGTTGCGAGCGGGCGCGACACGGTGATCTGCGGTGATTGGAACATCGGGCATACCGAGCGAGACATCAAGGCCTGGAAGGCGAATCAGAAGAAGGCCGGGTTCCTGCCGGAGGAGCGGGCCTGGGTCGGCTCGCTGCTCGAGGCCGGGTGGGTCGATACCTTCCGGTTGCTGCACCCCGATGTCGACGGACCGTACAGCTGGTGGTCGTGGCGGGGTAAGGCCTTCGACAACGACGCGGGCTGGCGCATCGACTATCACCTGGCGACCGCCGATCTCGGGCAGCGCGCACACGCGGCGCGGGTCGAACGTGCCGACGCCTACGCACTGCGCTGGTCCGACCATGCGCCGGTGACGGTCGAGTACCGGCTGCACTAGCCGATTGAGCGGTCTGCTCGGGTAAATGGTTTTGACCGGTCATGCCAGGATGGATGCACTATGACTGCCGACAGGACCGCTGACACCGCCGCCCGGGGACGCCTGTTCTCCGGGATTCAACCCACCGCCGATTCTCTCCATCTCGGAAATGTGTTGGGCGCGGTGCAGCAGTGGGTGCGGTTGCAGCACGAGTACGAGGCGCTGTTCTGTGTCGTCGACCTGCATGCCATCACGGTCGCGCAGGACCCCGAGGAGCTACGCCGACGCACTCGCGCGGTGGTTGCCCAGTACGTGGCGCTGGGTGTCGACCCGGCCGAGAGCGCGATCTTCGTGCAAAGCCATGTCCCGGCGCACACCGAATTGGCTTGGGTGCTGGGATGTTTGACCGGCTACGGCGAGGCGTCTCGGATGACGCAGTTCAAGGACAAGTCCGCCAAGCAGGGTAATGACGCCACCACCGTCGGCCTGTTCACCTATCCGGTGTTGATGGCCGCCGACATCCTGTTGTACCAGACGAATGTGGTGCCGGTGGGCGATGATCAGCGTCAGCACCTCGAACTGACTCGCGATGTGGCGCAGCGGTTCAACGGCCGCTACGGCGAGACGTTCGTGCTGCCGGAGACATTCGTGCCGAAGAATGCGGCGCGGATCTACGACCTGCAGGACCCGACGGTGAAGATGAGCAAGTCCGCCTCGACGCCCGCCGGGTTGATCAATCTGCTCGACGATCCGGCGGTCTCGGCCAAGAAGATCAAGTCGGCGCAGACCGACAGCGACCGGGAGATTCGCTTCGACAGGGAAGCCAAGCCGGGTGTCTCGAACCTGCTGAGCATCCAGTCCGCGCTCAGCGGCGCCGATATCGACACGCTCGTCGACGGCTATGCCGGGCGGGGTTACGGTGACCTGAAGAAGGACACCGCCGAGGCGCTGGTCGAGTTCGTCACGCCGGTGCGTGACCGGACAAATGAGCTGCTCACCGATACCGCGGCGCTTGACGACATCCTGGCTGCAGGTGCGGCGCGCGCAGGGGAGCTGGCAGAGAAGACTCTCACCGAGGTCTATGACCGGATAGGGTTTGTCCGGCCCGCGAGGTAGCGAACAACAGAGGCGGTGAGTGGTGGCCGAAGACGATAAGCCCGGGATTCTCGACCGCTATCGCGCAAGGTTTCCCTGGTTCGACCACATCATGCGCATGCAGGAGCGCTACCAAAAGGTCAACGGCAACTTCTACGCCGCAGGAATCACGTATTTCACGGTCTTTGCGCTGTTTCCGCTGATGATGGTCGGATTCGCGGTCATGGGCTTCGTGTTGTCCAGGCGACCGGACACGATAGCGGAGTTACGGGGCCGGATCAGCGGGGCGATCTCCGGCGAAGTGGGCAATCAGCTAATCAATCTGATGGATACCGCCATTGCCTCGCGCACCAGCCTGGGCATCGCGGGTCTTGCGACCGCGGCCTGGGCCGGGCTGGGGTGGATGGCCAACGTGCGGGCGGCGCTTAGCGCCATGTGGGAGCAGCCCAACGACTCCGACGGGTTCGTGCGGGGCAAGCTGTCAGATCTGGTGGCATTGGGCTCGACGTTCGTGGCGCTGGCCCTCACCATCGCGGTCACCGTTGTCGGTAATGAGAAAACGATCCTGCGAATACTCGGCTGGGTGGGGCTACATGACGTCTCCATACCGGCGGTACTTCTCAAGGTCGTCACCATCGCCATAGCGACCGTGTTGTCGTGGGCGTTGTTCACCTGGATGATCTCGCGACTACCGAGAGAGCGGCTGCCATTCTCCAGTGCGGTGCGGGCCGGGCTCATCGCGGCGATCGGCTTCGAGCTGTTCAAACAGGTCGCGTCGATCTATCTGAGCGTGATCATGCATGGTCCTGCGGGCTCCACGTTCGGCCCGGTGCTCGGCATCATGGTGTTCGCCTACATCACCGCCCGTCTGCTGTTGTATGCCACCGCGTGGGCGGCCACCTCCGATGAGAACCAGCCCTTTGTGTATGTGCCGCCGCCCGAGCCGGTTGTCATCACTACGCGGATCGAGACCGTCGAGCGGCCCTCGAAGCTGGGTGTCCTCGCCGCCTTCGGCGCTGGAGCTCTTGGTGCCCTGGGTATTTCGTGGCTAGGCCGCGGCGGAGACTAGGGTTTAGGCCTGGCGGCGGTTGAGTGAGCGCGCCGCCAGGATGAGTCCGAAGACGATCATCGCGCCGATGATCGTCACACCCACCCGGACCGGCACGCTGTTGACCGCATCGGCCGTGAGGCCGGCGGCCTGGGGCGTGGCCGCGTTGTCGGCATGCGGCTTGGTCAGCAGCGATGGGTCCGGATCGACGAGCTTGCCGATCGAGGCATCGCGCGGCGTCGAGAACCCGTAGTCGAGCAGATGGGCGGCCTGTTCCCACGGCGCGATCGGAAGACGCGTACCGCGCAACATGGTGACGACCAACCGGCGGCCGTCACGCTCGGCGGCGCCGACAAAGGTCTGTTGCGCGTCATCGGTGTATCCGGTCTTCCCACCGAGCGCGCCGGGGTAGTTGTAGAGCAGCCGGTTGTCGTTCGTCATCTCGTAGGGCGGATGATCTTCGGGCTCACCGGGTTTGGCGGGATGGCCCGGGAAGGTTGCCTTCGGAGCCGACACCAGATCGGCGAAGGTGGGGTCCGCGAACGCGTACTTGTAGAACAAGCCCAGGTCGTAGGCCGAGGTGCTCATGCCGGGGCCGTCGAGACCGGAGGGGGTGGCAGCCCGCGTGTCCCGCGCACCGAGTTTCTGTGCCATGTCGTTGATCTTGGCGACGGTCTCGGCCATGCCTCCGAGCTGGACGGCCAGCGCGTGTGCGGCGTCGTTGCCCGAGTTCATGAGCAGACCGGTGAGTAGCTGCCGGACGGTGTAGGTGCCGCCGACGTCGACGCCGACCCTGGTGCCCTCGCTGTTCGCGTCGTCCTGGGTACCCACCACCGCCTGGTTGAGGTTCAGGTTGTTGATGGCCTCCATGGCGACCAGCACCTTGATGACACTGGCGGGCCGGTGTCGGGCGTGAGGGTCCTTGGCCGCGACCACATTTCCCGTGTTCAGGTCGGCGATGAGCCAGGACTCCGCAGAGACATCATTGGGGACGGGCCCGGCGCCGGCGGGGGTGATCACATCGCAGCTTCCGAGCATCTCGCCGCCGATGGGCTTGGCGGGCACCGGGAGTGGCGCGGGCGGATCGCCACCGGCCTTGGGGACCTCGGAGGTGTCGACTGCCGGTGGCGTGACGACCTTGTAGGGGCACCCGCTGGTATCCGGCGGCGTGAACCCGGGCTCGGCAGTAGCCAACGGTGTGCTGAGGGGGAGGGCGGCGACGATCAGCCCGGCGGCGGTGGCCGCGGCGAAGCGCGTCGCGGCTGCTCGCAGCGACGGACGGCGATCGGGCGCAGGAATCCAGGTGGTCATCGCCTTGCCACAGTAAGTGACCACCACCCTGAACTGGGGGATGTTACGCCTGTGTCGGATGTGACTTCTCGGTCGACTACCCGGACGACGCGATATCGGACAGGTTGATATGACCGACGGCCGACGATCCGATGCAGCCCAGCCAGAGGCGGCCGCCGGACTCCACGACACCGGTCGTGGTCTGCAGCAGTGGGTCGCGGCCGCGGATGTTCGCGACCGCCGCCCCGGTGTCCGGATTGAACGCGACAACCCAGGCGTCGGCCGTGACGGCAGGCTGAATCGATTCCGGAAGTTGCCAGAGAAGTTTGCGCAGCAGCGGTGCGCGCGGCACGAGCGTCTCCAGCGCGGCATTGCGCGGCCCCGCCATCGCGACCCATATCCGGCCATCGGAGCCGGTGCTGATGTTGTCGGGCATGCACGGCAATTCCTCGACGAGCCTCGAGGTCTGTCCCTGTGCCGAACCCGACAGCGCGATCGTGCTCAGGCGCCGCCCAATGGTTTCGGCGTATACCAAGCGGGACTCGTCGGCGGTCAGGGTGACGCCGTTGGTGAAGTACAACCCGTCGGCGATGGTGGTGACAGTGCCGTCGATATCGCGGCGAAACACCCGGCCGGTACCGCGGCCCTCGATGGCGGCGGCCCGATACTCCTCGAAGGGGAAACGTGCCGTCGACTCGCTGAAATAGATTGTCCCATCAGATGCTTCGGTGACATTCGAGCAGAAGATGAGTGGGGGGCCATCGACCTCGGTGACAAGTGGCTCGATATCTCCGGAGGCCGGATCGAGGGCCAGCAGCTTGTCGCGGCTGCAGATCAGTACGCGGCCATCGCGCGCGATATGCAGGCCCAGGGGTGGGTGCTCGGTGGTCGCGACGTGCGTAACCTCGGCACCGTCGGGCGAGATGCGGAGCATCTTTCCGTCCACCACGCCCGTCCAGATATTTCCCGCGGCGTCCGCCACGACATCCTCGGGTCCATGACCCGGCAGCGGCACCACCGCGAGCGGGGGAAGGGGCTGCGGGTTCAGGGATAGCGCCCGCACCCCGGGCGGCTGCCAGCGGACGGGGTCAATCGACGGCTTGGCCATGGGCTCACCTTATTGCAGGCCTAGGCTCAACATGTGGCAGTTCCGGTTCGTGATCGCACCGACGAGTTCGAGGCGCTGCGCCCTCGATTGCAGGCGGTGGCGTACCGCCTCACCGGCAGCGTCGCTGACGCCGAGGATATTGTCCAGGACGCCTGGTTGCGCCTGCACTCCGCGACCGTCGAGATCGAGGACCTAGCGGCCTGGCTGACTACCGTGGTGTCCCGGCTCGGCCTGGATCGGCTGAGGTCGGCGGTCTATCGCAGGGAAACCTATGTGGGGGAGTGGCTTCCGGAGCCGGTGGTCACCGGTCTGGATGGCAATGATCCGCTGGCGGTGCTGGTGGCCAGTGAGGACGCGCGTTTTGCGGCGATGGTGGTGCTGGACCGTCTGGCGCCCGATCAGCGCGTCGCCTTCGTTCTGCACGACGGATTCTCCGTGCCCTTCAAGCAGATTGCCGAGATCCTCGGCATCAATGACACGGCCGCGCGTCAACTTGCCACGCGTGCGCGTCGGACGGTGAGCGCAACGCCGGAGCCGGTGGCCGATGCCGAGCACAATGAGGTGGTCGGCAAGCTGCTCGAGGCTCTCATGTCGGGCAGCGTGGAAGCCGTTGTCCGACTGTTGCATCCGGATGTGACGATGACGGGAGATTCCGATGGCAAGGCACCGACCGCGGTGCGGGTCATCCGCGGCCCCGACAAGGTGGCGCGCTTCCTGCTCGGATTGCTGGATCGTTACGGCCCGGGGATGATCCGGGCCATCAATCCGGCGTTGGTGAATGGACAGTTCGGCATGTACCTGACCGAGACTCCGGCAGACGAGGCCATCGACTCTGCCTATTGGCCGGTGCTGCCCCGGGTCAGCGGATACACCGTGCGGGACGGCAAGGTGCTCGCGGTCTGGGATGTGAGCAATCCGGATAAGTTCAGCGGCACGCCGTTGTGCAGCGGCTAGGCGTCCGGGGAGTCGTGGGGGGTGGCCCACGGAACCCGGCATGCATCACCGGAATTGAAGCCCTGCTCGGTGATTCCGAGGGCGGCGTACGTCCGGGCGCGCATGTTCTCAACGCCGATCTGGTAGGTCAGCTCGATCACCCCGGCATCGCCGAACCGTCGACGTAAATCCTCGACCTGCTCGTCGGTGATGTCATGCGGATTGCCGGTCATCGCATCGGCATAGGCGATCGCGGCGCGCTCGTCATCGGTGTACAACGCGGAGGTCGCATAGTCGTCGATGGCCTTGAGGCGCTCGACGTCCAGGCCGTCGAGCCGCTGCAGCATGGAGCCGAAGTCGACGCACCATGAGCAACCCACCGTGCGGGCGGTCCAGAACACCGCGAGTTCTCGCACGCTGGGAGGTAAGACCTTGGACGCGCTGCCCAGCATCTGCTCGTGCATCGCGGCCGCCACCATCAGCTTGCGGTGGTGGGCGAGCACCGTAAATGGCTCGGGCACTTGGCCGTATCGCCGCTTGGCGACCCGATACATGATGCGGGTGAGCAAGGAGGCATGTTGCGGGGGGACGGGATTGATACGGGTTGTTTTGCGTGATTGTGCAGTCATATCCCTATGACGAGGCAGCCCTCAGATGTGTGACAGCGCGCGCCCCGGCATAGAAAAAACCGCCGGGCGTGAGCATTGGCGCTCACACCCGGCGGTGCAGAAGGGTCGATCGGCTAGCGCGCGAACATCAGTGCGCGCTTGACCTCCTGGATCGCCTTGGTGACCTCGATACCGCGCGGGCAGGCGTCGGTGCAGTTGAACGTGGTGCGGCAGCGCCACACCCCGTCCACGTCGTTGAGGATGTCCAGGCGCTCGGCTGCGGCCTCGTCGCGGCTGTCGAAGATGAACCGGTGCGCGTTCACGATCGCCGCGGGACCGAAGTAGCTTCCATCGCTCCAGAACACCGGGCAGCTGGTGGTGCAGCAGGCGCACAGGATGCACTTGGTGGTGTCGTCGAAGCGCGCGCGGTCGGTCTGGCTCTGGATGTGCTCACGCGTCGGCTGGTTGCCGCTGGTGATCATGTACGGCTTCACGGCGCGGAATGCGTCGAAGAAGGGCTCCATGTTGACCACCAGGTCCTTTTCCACAGGCAGACCGCGGATCGGCTCGATGGTGATGGTGAGCATCTTCTTGGGCTTCTTGGGCAGCAGGTCCCGCATCAGCACCTTGCAGGCCAGCCGGTTGACGCCGTTGATGCGCATGGCATCCGAACCACACACGCCGTGCGCGCAGGAGCGGCGGAAGGTCAGCGTGCCGTCCAGGTAGCCCTTCACGTACAGCAGCAGGTTCAGCAGCCGGTCCGTCGGTAGGCACGGCACGCGGAAGCTCTGCCATCCGGCGGCGTCCGGATCCTCGGGGTTGAAGCGCTGAATCTTGAGCTCCACCATGACCGCGCCCTCGGGGACCGGCGGCAGCGGCGGGTCGCCGGCTTCGGCTTTCTCGATAACCGCAGTCATCTCAGTACTTCCGTTCCATCGGCTCGTACCGGGTCTGGACGACGGGCTTGTAGTCCAGCCGGATATCGGACAGCAGCTCGGCACCCTGCTTGTACGCCATGGTGTGTCGCATGTAGTTGGTGTCGTCCCGGTTCGGGTAGTCCTCGCGGGCGTGTCCGCCGCGGGATTCCTTGCGGTTGAGCGCACCGACCACGGTCACCTCGGCGAGTTCGAGCAGGAAACCCAGCTCGATGGCCTCGAGCAGGTCGCTGTTGTAGCGCTTGCCCTTGTCGTGCACAGTGATTCGGCTGTACCGCTCCTTGAGCCGGTGGATGTCCTGTAGCGCCTGCTTGAGCGTCTCTTCGGTGCGGAACACCGCGGCGTTGTTGTCCATCGACTGCTGTAGCTCGGTGCGGATATCGGCCACCCGCTCGTCGCCGTGCTCGGAAAGCACGTCAGCCACCCACTTGGTGACCATCGTGGCCGGGTTCTCCGGTAGTTCGACGAAGTCGTGAGCGTCGGCGTACTCGGCGGCGGCGATACCCGCCCGGCGGCCGAACACGTTGATGTCCAGCAGCGAGTTGGTGCCCAGCCGGTTGGCGCCGTGCACCGAGACGCAGGCGCACTCGCCTGCGGCGTACAGACCGGGAACCACGTTGTCGTTGTCGCGCAGTACCTGTCCCTTGATGTTGGTCGGGATACCGCCCATCACGTAGTGGCAGGTGGGGTACACCGGAACCAGTTCGGTGACCGGATCGACACCCAGGTAGGTACGGGCGAATTCGGTGATATCCGGCAGCTTGGCTTCCAGCACGTCGGCGCCGAGGTGACGCACGTCGATGTAGACGTAGTCCTTGTTCGGTCCGGCGCCGCGGCCCTCCAGCACCTCGAGAACCATTGAGCGCGCGACGATGTCGCGCGGTGCCAGGTCGACGATGGTGGGGGCGTAGCGCTCCATGAACCGCTCGCCGTCGGCGTTGAGCAGACGACCGCCCTCACCGCGTACGGCTTCGGAGATCAGGATGCCCAGACCGGCTAGGCCCGTCGGGTGGAACTGGTGGAACTCCATGTCCTCCAACGGAAGTCCCTTGCGGAACACGATGCCCAGGCCGTCGCCGGTCAGGGTGTGCGCGTTGGAGGTGGTCTTGTACATGCGGCCCGAACCGCCGGTGGCGAAAACGATTGCCTTGGCGTGGAACACATGGATATCGCCGGTCGCGAGCTCGTAGGCGACCACACCGGTCGCCACCGGGCCGTTGGGCGTCTCGGTGAGTACGACATCCAGTGCGTAGAACTCGTTGAAGAACTCGACGTCGTGCTTGACGCAGTTTTGGTACAGCGTCTGCAGGATCATGTGCCCGGTGCGGTCCGCGGCGTAGCAGGCGCGGCGCACCGGCGCCTTACCGTGGTCGCGAGTGTGACCACCGAAGCGGCGCTGGTCGATTCGACCCTGGGGTGTCCGGTTGAACGGCATACCCATCTTTTCGAGGTCGAGGACGGCGTCGATGGCCTCCTTGCACATGATCTCCACGGCGTCCTGGTCGGCGAGATAGTCGCCGCCCTTGACGGTGTCGAAGGTGTGCCACTCCCAGTTGTCTTCCTCGACGTTGGCCAGCGCGGCGCACATGCCGCCCTGGGCGGCGCCGGTGTGACTGCGTGTCGGGTACAGCTTGGTCAGTACCGCAGTACGAACGCGAGGTCCGGCTTCCACTGCGGCGCGCATACCCGCGCCACCCGCGCCGACGATGACGACGTCGTACCGATGTTCCTGAATCATTGTGGAAATCGCCCCTAACCGATGTTCGGGTTGAAGGTCAGCAGGACGTACGTGCCGAGCACAACCGTAAAGATGATCGACAGTGCCAGCAGGCAATTGAGCCAGAACCGGGTCGAATCCTTGCGGGTGTAGTCGGCGATGATCGTGCGCATGCCATTGCCGCCGTGCAGCTGAGCCAGCCACAGCATCGTCAGGTCCCAGGTCTGCCAGAACGGGCTCGCCCAGCGTTGCGCCACGAAGTTGAAGTCGAGGCGGTACACGCCGTTGTCCCACATCAGCATGATGAACAGGTGGCCCAGTGCCAAGAAGATCAGGACGATGCCCGACAGACGCATGAAGATCCACGCGTACTTCTCGAAGTTGGGCATGCCCGATGCCCGCCGGGGTGCGCGTGGATTGTCCAGTGCGGCAGGGCGGTCGTAGTTGCGCTCCATCACGGGAGCGAGGCGGCCATTGGCGCGCGCGCTCGCGTTCGGACCGGTCTGAGGTGTTGTCATAGGAAACGCTCCGCCATGTGCATGAGAATCCGGGTTACCGCGGGAACCATCACCACAAACCAGACGCCGCCGATGATCCACAGCATGAGCCGCTGATAACGCGGGCCCTTGGACCAGAAATCGACGAGGATTACCCGGACGCCGTTGAGTGCGTGGTACAGCACCGCCGCGACCAGGCCGAGTTCCATCAGCCCGACGATCGGGGTCTTATAGGTCTCGATCACCGAGTTGTACGACTCGGGGCTCACCCTTACGAGTGCGGTATCCAAGACGTGAACAAAGAGGAAGAAGAAAATCGTGGCACCGGTAATGCGATGCAGGACCCAGGACCACATTCCTGGATCACCACGGTATAGCGATCGCTTGAGGCGATTACCTTCACGGCCAGATGTGGCCGTATCGGGCGTCGCAGTCGTCACGTGGGCCTCCAACACCAATGGTGGACTGGGGCCAAACGGCGCGGTAAATGGGGGCGTCCATGACGCGCAACCGATGGCCCAACGGTGGTCGGCGAACCGTCATCCGAACTCTAAACCCATCCCGAGGTGCCGCCGAAATCGCATGAGCACGGAAAAGCGCCGAAATGCACCGTACTCCAAAGTAAGTTAGGTAAACCTTGCACGAGCAAATGATGAGCCGACGCGACTCTCATGGGGTCGACAGGGAGGATTCCCGATCATGTTGATCGATTGGAATGAGTTGCGGGACAAGGCATATGCGATAACCAAGTACGCGTATGCGCCCTATTCGAAGTACCCGGTGGGTGCGGCGGCGCTCGTCGACGATGGTCGGGTCATCGTCGGCTGCAATGTGGAGAATGTCTCATATGGGCTAGGTCTCTGTGCGGAGTGTTCTGTGGTGTGTGCCCTGTTCTCCACCGGTGGAGGGCGGCTGGTGGCGCTGTCCTGTGTCGATTCGCGCGGTGAGGCCCTGATGCCCTGCGGACGGTGCCGTCAGCTACTTTTCGAACACGGCGGCCCTGACCTGCTGATCGATCACTCGGATGCGCCACGACGACTTGCGGAGCTGCTCCCGGAGGCTTTCGGCCCCGATGACCTGGAACGAGGCCGGATCTGATGGCAAACATGTACGCATTCGATATGCCGTCGATCATCGCCGCCAAGCGTGACGGTGGGGAACTGAGTCCGGGAGCGATCGACTGGCTGATCGGCGAGTACACCCGTGGCTCCATCGGTGAGGAGCAGGTCGCGGCGCTGCTGATGGCGATCTATCTGCGCGGGATGAACTCTGCCGAGACGACGGCATGGACCGCGGCGATTCTGGCCTCCGGTGAGCGGCTGAATCTGTCCGGTCTGTCTCGCCCGACCGTAGACAAGCACTCCACCGGTGGCGTGGGGGACAAGATCAGCCTGCCGTTGGTCGCGGTCGTGGCCGCCTGCGGGGCGGCGGTGCCTCAGCTGTCCGGACGCGGTCTCGGGCATACCGGCGGCACCCTGGACAAGCTTGAGTCCATCGCGGGCATCCGGGTGGACCTCACCAACGATGAGATACGTCAGCAGCTTTCCGATGTCGGGGCGGTGATCTGTGCGGCCGGGGCCTCGTTGGCTCCCGCCGATCGAAAGCTGTACGCGTTGCGGGATATCACCGGCACAGTGGAATCGATACCGCTCATCGCCGGGTCGATCATGAGTAAGAAGCTGGCCGAGGGCACCGCCGCGCTGGTCCTCGACGTCAAGGTGGGCGCGGGGGCATTCATGAAGTCCGAGCAGCAAGCGCGCGAATTGGCCTCGGCGATGGTCGATCTGGGCACTGCGCACGGGGTCGCCACCAGCGCACTGCTTACCGCGATGGATACGCCGCTCGGGGCCACCGCGGGAAACGCGGTCGAGGTGCAGGAATCACTTGACGTGCTGGCCGGGGGAGGCCCCGATGACGTTGTCGCACTCACGGTGGCTCTGGCCCGCGAGATGCTTGCCGCTGCCGGTATCGACGGCAAGGACCCGGCCGCGACGTTGACCGACGGCACCGCGATGGATGTGTTCCGGGCGATGATCAGCGCGCAGGGCGGGAATCTCTTGGTGCCGTTGCCGGTCGGCCAGTGCCAGGAGACTGTTCTCGCTCCGTCCAGCGGTGTGGTGCATCACATCGATGCGATGCCGGTCGGGGTCGCCGCGTGGCGGCTCGGGGCCGGGCGCAGCCGCCCGGGCGAGTCGGTGCAACATGGCGCGGGCGTGCGTATTCACCGGCGCCCGGGTGAGCCGGTGGTCGCCGGTGAACCGCTGTTCACGCTGTACACCGATACCCCCGAACGGATGCCCGCAGCGCTGGACGCGTTAGAAGGCGGGTGGGGTGTCGGTGCGGCACCCCCTGCGGCCGCCCTCATCATCGATAGACTTTCGGCGTGACGGCCGAACTTAATTTGGTGTCAATCACCCAGGCTCCCAAGGCGCTTCTTCATGACCATCTTGACGGGGGGCTGCGGCCCGGCACCGTCCTGGATCTTGCCCGGGAATCCGGGTACGAGAGCCTGCCTGCCGAGGACGAGACTGCCCTGGCTTCGTGGTTCCGCACCGCCGCAGACAGTGGCTCCCTGGAGCGGTATCTGGAGACCTTCGCGCACACCGTGGGAGTGATGCAGACGGCGGCGGCGCTGCACCGCGTGGCTGCCGAATGCGTCGAGGACCTTGCCGCCGATGGCGTGGTGTACGCCGAGGTGCGCTTTGCCCCGGAGCTGCACATCGATGCCGGCCTGACCCTCGACGACGTCATGGACGCCGTGTTGGCCGGTTTCGCCGACGGGGAACGGCAGGCGAGTGCGGCCGGCAAGCGCATCAAGGTGCGCACCCTGGTCACCGCGATGCGGCATGCCGCACGGTCGCGGGAGATCGCCGAGTTGGCCGTGAAGTTCCGCGATCGGGGTGCGGTCGGGTTCGACATCGCCGGAGCCGAGGCGGGTTATCCGCCGAGCCGCCACCTCGACGCCTTCGAGTACATGCGTAATGCCAACGCCCGGTTCACCATCCACGCCGGTGAGGGATTTGGATTGCCCTCGATCCATGAGGCGATCGCCTTCTGCGGTGCCGACCGGCTGGGCCACGGCGTGCGGATCGTCGACGATATCGACATCGATCCGGACGGCACGGCGCATCTGGGTCGGCTGTCATCGCTCCTGCGTGACACCCGCGTGCCGTTGGAGCTGTGCCCGAGCTCGAATGTGCAGACGGGAGCGGTCGCCAGCATTGCCGATCATCCCTTCGATCTGCTGGCACGGTTGCGATTCCGGGTGACCGTGAACACCGACAACCGGCTGATGAGCGATACCTCGATGAGCCGCGAGATGCTGCGACTTGTCGAGACGTTCGGGTATGGCTGGAGCGATCTTCAGCGATTCACCATCAACGCGATGAAATCAGCCTTTATCCCGTTCGATGAACGGCTGGCGATCATCGATGACGTGATCAAACCCGGATATGCGGTCCTGATCGGTTAACCGTCACGGTAGACGGGCCGGCCGCGCACTACTCGCGGCGCAGCCGTGCTTCCAAGGCCCGCTCCAGCGTCCGCCAACTCTCGGCCGCATCGGCGAAGGGGCCCTTTGGCTCGTCGTGCTTATCCGGTTCGAGCAGATGCCCGACCAACTTGCCCAGTGCGGTGTCGCCATCCAGTTCGGCGTCCACGCTGTCGTCCTCGGAGTACTCGGCGACATCGGTCAGCAGCTCCACCGCCAGCTCGAGCTGATCCCGGTCCACCTCGTCGATGCCGTCTTCCAGGTCGTCGGCGAGGCCGGTGAACACGTAGATGTTGTCATCGGTGATGTCGATCCGCAGCGAGCCGTCGGTGGCGGCGGTGCGGATGTCGTCATAGGTGCTCAGGTCGGACAGGTCGTGATCGTGCTCGTCGGCCAGATAACGGGCCAGCGCCCGCTCAGACCCGAACACACTGATTCTTCCGTTGCGTCCCAGGAAGATCGGCTCATCGTTGAGGTAGCAGCGCAGCGTGTAGAACGTTCCCGAGTTGGTGATCATCTGGATCGGGTCGATGCCGACTTCTAGCCAGAAGTCCTCATCGCCGCCCAGAACCGGGGCGTCTTCGTCGTCAGCGTCGTCGTCCTCGGTGTCTTCTTCGTCTTCGTCGTCAGCGTCGTCTTCGTCGTCCGAGCTCTCGGTGCTTGAGTCGGATTCCTCGTCGAGCAGTTCCAGCTCGTCGTCATCCTCGAGGTCATCGTCATTGTCGACCGCATTTTCCGCGGCTGCAAGCAGCTCGGCATCCGCGGCGGCAGAGAGCTCTTCATCGACATCCGGCGTGGCGGCGATCTCGTCGATGGCGTCGACCACCGAGTCCCACGACTTGCCGACAATGGCACCGATCTGGTTCCACCGCTTCAATCCGTCTTTACCGGTGAAGCTTTCGGCCCCGCTCGACAGCGTGCCCAGCACCGGGTTGCCGTTGATGAGCTTGTTGATGGGCGCCAACTCGCAGACCGCGCCGATGGAGGCCACGATCGCCAGCGTGGCGCGCAGCGTATCGACGGCGTCCTCGCTCGGCTTGTCGGCAACCAGCTCCGGCACCCCGATCAGGTCGAAGCGATTGTCGTCGTCGGGCTCGAGCTCGTCGGCCGACAGCGCACCCAGCGTTGACCAGGCCGGGTGATCTACCAGATCGTTGTCGTTGTCGGTCCGCACGAAGGCCACCAGATCGGCAACCGACTCGAACACGTACAGATCGTCGTCCTTGCCGAGAAACGCCTCCCACTCGTCCCCGGCGTCGCGCCACCGCGGGGCCCACAGGGTGACCACGTCACCCTCTGTGAGCCCGAGTTCGATGGGAACGATGTCAGCAGCCATGCGGCAAGCCTAGCCAGAACAGCTGAGTTGAGCGAAAGACCCACCGCCAGAACCGGCGCACGCGCGCCGAACAGAGCCGCTCGGGCCCCGGTGGTCTACGACTGAGCGTTCGGCCGCGGGGCCGCCGTCAGGGTGACAAGGGCCGCAAAAGCATTGTCACGCAACGCGAATCTGGTGGCCGAGGCGTGCAGTTGCAGCCATCCGCCGGACACGGCGCGCACCCGGAGCACCCCGGCGGTTGAGCCTGTCCGCAGTTCTTCCCGCATTTTTCTCGCCACCGCGGTGTCCTCGGGATGGATGCTCTCGGGCCGATCGGGGTCGTAGCGCCACGCCAGGTCGGGGTATGGCGTGTCGATCCATTTGAGGACGGCGAAGGTGTCGACGTTGATCAGCACCCGATGCGCTCCGGGGGTCGCGACCGCATCCAGGATCTGCTGTGCCAATCCCACCCGAGGTTCGGCGGGACTGTTCTCCACCCGTGTGCACACGATCCTGTTGATGCGCGCCACGGTTCCTGTCTCGTCGGTTTCCTTGGACGCTCGCCCGGCGTAGTGGACTTGAAGGGTGTTTCCCTGATGGTCGGCGGCCAGGCATGTCCCGCAGAAGGTCGATTCGAGTTCCGGGTTCACGGCGTTGGCCATCAACTCGATGTTGTGCGGACTCGGCAGGACGGGGGCAAGGCCTTCGGCGATGGCTTGTTTCTCGGATCTGTTGCTCGGATCGAAGCCCATCACGTCGAAGTAGCCTTCGGTGAGCGTTGTGACCGATGTGTCCAGATCGCCCAGGCACGCTCCCGCAACGGGCCGCGGCGGCGGCGCGAGGTCTGCCGGTCCAAACCACACCTGGACGCCGTGAACATGCGCCTGTCCCATGGCTATCGGGTGTACTCGCACGATGCGATCCCGTGCCGGAGTGAGGGCCTCTGCGGGATCACCCGTGCGACGGCATTCGGCGATCGCCGCCTCGATCAAGGGGCGGTGCCGGTTGCGGCCCAGCACCGATTCGAGCGGCGCCATGGTGCGGGCCTGCAATCCGATAGCTATGACCGTGGGTACCTCGCTCAGGGTCTCTAGCAGCATCCAATCGCCGGCCATGCCGGGATGTTAGCAATTCTCGAGCGAGGATCCGGTGCGTGCGTCCGGCCCGCTACCGGCGCCGATGGGTGATGAGTGCGACGGTCGCACTCTCGTTGAGCCGTACTAGTTGGGTAGAGCAGTGCAGCGGTTCCCAGCTGTCGTCGTGGCAGCGGAACCGGATAACCGCCTCGGTCACACCAAAGACGGCGTTATCGATCATGAAGTTCAGATTCGCCTGGTCGTCCGGGTGAATCTTGGGGCGACCCAGCGGATCGAACTCCCAATGCCATTCCGGGGCAGGAGGATCGATCCACTTGATCAATTTCCGTGAAGCAATCATGACCAACGCGCGATACATGCCGGGCTCAGCGGTGGCCTCGAGGATCTGTTGCTCCAGCAGCGGGACCGGCGGGGCCGGCCGACCGACTCGCAGGTTGATCGCGCGTCCCAGACGCTCGGGGACACCCTGGTGGTTGGGTTCCAGAACCAATCGGCTGGCGAAGTGGCACAGCGTGGGATTGCCGTCGCTGTCCACACCGGGCCAGGTGGCGCTATAGGTCATGCCTTCGGTCGCGGTCACGATGAGCCCCAGGACATCCGTTTCGCCCGGATTGGGCGCCAGGTAGCGATAGAGCTCGGGCATGCTGATGTGGGCATGCGGCTCGGCGGGAGCCATTCCCATGGCCAGGGCGGCACCGTCGCTGATGTGCAGGGCGCCGGTATCGGCGTTGAGGACCACCGCACCGCCCTCGCGCGGGGGATCGGAGGAGGGGGGTGCTGCTCCCGTCCACAGCCAGACCCCGTGCACGCGGCCGTCGGGCATGGCGATCGGTCGGATGTCGATCACCGATTCCGAGTCGGGTGGGCCGATGCGCGCGGCCTTGTTTGCCTTTGTCACCGCGGTGATGACTCGGCGAATCAGGCCGAGATTTCGATTGCGGCGCAGGAACGCGCCGAGCGGAATCATGTTCCGCGGCTGACTGCCGGAGGCGATGACCGTGGGCTCGTCGCCGAGTGTCTCCAGCAGAAGCCACTCACGCGCCACCTTCGGATGTTATCAGCGGAGCACGTGTCGGCAATCGATCAGCGCTCGGTGTAGAGCAGAGCCGCGAGTATTCCGAAAAGGTTGCGCTGGGCAGGTCAGACGCGATATTTTCTGCTGGCTCCCGCGATCGGCGGGCTAAGTGCGGACCCTGTCTCTTCGGGCCGTGCCCGCAGCGTGGATGTGCTCTGTGTGACGGCCATTCGGCCGGTCACGCACGTGCATTTTTGGTCGCCGCGAGCACCTACCGGTGCACATATGAGGGGTCGGTAGGTGTGACGGTGATCCCCTGCGCCTCATCAGGTCGGGTGAGGTGTGATTCCTTGGCGCAGATCCGCCTTCGTCTTTCCGCTAATGTGCCCACGTGAGCATGCCGGCGCTGAGGATGGCGCAAACCTATCTACCGTTTCTGCGGCCGCTCAAGTTCGGCGCGTACAACATGGGCACTCGACTGTTCGGATGGCGCATCGACCCCGAATTCCACCTTCTGAGTCGCTTGGGACCCATCTCGGAGGCGGTGGACATCGGCGGCAACTGGGGGCAGAGCATCTGTGCGCTGCAGCGCACGGCGTCGCCGGAGCGAATCGTTAGTTTCGAGCCCAATGCCGTTCTGGCTCAGCGACTTAGACGCCGATATGAAAGCAAGACCGTACACGTGCATGCCTGCGGACTCTCCGACGCGGACGGTACCTTCGATCTGTTCATTCCCCGATACCGGAACTTCGTCTACGACGGTCTGGCCTCCCTGGATGAAAACGAGGCGCGCGGCTGGCTCAATCCCGACACCCTGGCAGGGTTCGACGCATCCAAACTGACGATCGAGCGCCATCCCGTGCAGGTTCGGCGGCTGGACGACTTCGGCCTGGATCCTCAGGTGATCAAGATCGATGTACAGGGTCTGGAGGCCGCGGTCATTCGTGGTGGGTTGGCCACGATCGCTGCCTCGCGTCCGGTGATGATCATCGAGACACCCTCGGACGACGTGGTGTCCCTGCTGCAGCCGGCCGGGCTGACACCGTACGCCTATCGCGACGGACGGCTCAGTCAAGACTGGCGGGACGCCAAAAACACGGTCTTTCTGACCGATTCACACCGAGACCGCGCGGGTTTGTAGCTCGAAAACCGTTACGGCTGCGGATTCTTGAGATCCGCCAAGAGTTGCGCTAGCACGCGTTCACGGTGATCGAAGGCCTGGCCCGCGGCGGCTGCCGCGGTGGCTACCACGATCTGCCCGACGATCTTGGGCGAGAGCTTGGTGACCGAATCGTCGAGTCGCAGGTTGGTCAGCGCACCATTGCCATTGGCTTCCGCTTCGACATGCCCCTGCGCCGAACGAGCCCATCCGCGAAGGCCTTTGAGCTCCTCGACGGCGCTGTTCAGTATGTGGCCCCCGGCACGGGCCCGCGTCATGGTCTCCTGATACTGCTGTTCGAGTGCCCGGAAGAAGGTGAGGTCTGGCTCGGTCATCAGGATCTCCTTTCCAGCTGCTCTTCGGATTGGCGCAATTCCAGGTCGGCGACTTGAGCGGGCGTCGCCAGACCGATCTTGTCGAGGAGGTATTCGGGGATGCCGCTTTCGGCAAGCTCCTCGCGCCGTGCCGCACCGCAGCGCGCGGCACCGAGTTCGCACAGGTTTTTGATCTCCTGTGCTAGTGCCGACGCGCCACGACTGAGCATGTCGGGTTCGATCTGAACCTCAAGCGGCAGCCCGAATTCTGAGACCTTGACCCGCAGCGTGCGAGCACGGTTTGTCATGTCGATGCTCGCACGCGGCTCGGGTCGCGGCACTCCTGAACTAGGAAGTGGGTCGGTAGAATCCATGGAATCCCTGCCCGGCGTTGGTGGTGCGGATCGGGGAGATCTGCACCGGATCACCGGCCTCGACCATCATGCCGTTGCCGATCACCATGGCGACGTGGCCATCCCACACCGCCAGGTCACCTGGCATGACAGATCCTTGGTCGACCCGGACACCGACACCCTGCTCCTGCGCGAGGCGGGGGATGTCCACGCCAGACTCTCCGTAGGCCCACTGGGTCAGGCCACTGCAGTCCAGACCGACACCGGGCTTGGTGCCACCCCACTCGTAGGGCACACCGACCTGGCTGAGCGCCTTGCGCACGGCTTCCGCCGCCGCGGCGTTCGGGGCCTGGCTGGTGCTGCCATCGGGCAGGAACAACTGCGCGCCCTTACCCATGCTGCGCGGGTCAAGCAGCATCTTGGCCGCATTGGCGTTGGAACTGCCCAATCCGCTGCTGGTTCCACCAGCGGTGGACGAGGCGTGGCCGGCACCGGCACCGAACGGGTTGGCCAGTGCACCGGCAGCGATACCGCTCATGCCCGAGCCACCCGCCAGCGCGCTACTGGCGCCACCACCGCTGAGCATGCCGCTGAGAGCCTGCGGGATCTGGCCAAGGCCCTGACCCATGGAGCTCATGGTCTGGGTGACGCCGCTCGCGACGCCGGACATCGCCTGCGTCCCGGCCTGGAGGCCGCCCTGCATGGCCGACATGGCGGGCTGGACGCTCCCGGATGCGGGTGTGGCGGGGTTGCCCATGTCGGCACCCGCCATACCGGTGAGTTCACCGGCCTGTCCGGCCAGCTCGCCCTCGAGCTGTGCGGTGTGCTCGGCGACTCGCGCTGTGCATCGGCTGGCGGCTTCTGCCAACTCCGCGGCAACCCCCGGAACCCAGAGCAATGGTGTCAACGCCTCGGATGTGTGTTGGAACTCCTGGAGGGCTTCACCGATCAGGGCGCTGGCCCGGCCGGTGGATTCGGATGCCTGTCCGACATTGGCGCCCATGGCGCCGCTGCGGGTGGCCATGCTGCTCAACGCCTGACCGGCCATGCCGGCGAACTGCCCCAGAGCCTGGGCCGCCGCACCGGCGAAGGTGCCGATGAGCTGGCTTCCCGCCTGCATGCCCTGTTGCATGACCTGCTGCATGACCTGCATGCCGCCCTCCAGCATCTTGCTGGGGTCCTGGCCCTCCTTGAACTGGCCGTTACCGACGGTGCCCGCCATGTCCATGGCCGGCCCGATCAGCCCCGCGGAGAAGGGGTTGTTCTCGAAGCTCGGGTAGTTCGTGTTGACGGCCTCGGACAAACGGCTGGGCGAGATTGGACTTGTCTCAACCATGGTTACGCCTCGATTCCTTCGACGGTGGCGCTGATGTTCTGGCCGATGTTGTCGTCATCGTCGTCGTAGCCCTTGCTCGCCACATTGGTGGTGACACCGGACTCGGTGACGCCCATGGCGAGCTGACCGACGTCCAGCCCTTGCTTGGCGGAGGTTGCGGCGAATGCGCCCAGGTAGTGCGCGCCAATCGGACCGAAGATCGGCGCCAGTGCGGCGACCGGGAAAATGCTGACTGCGGTGCCTACCGCCGCGAGCGTTCCGCCCATCCCCAGCTGAGCTCCGCCAACGCCACGCAGAATGTCTGTGTCGGCTGCTAATCCGTCTGCCATGTCCCCTCCATCTCTCCGGTGGTTCGGCTACCGCCTATTTTCGGGCAGTTTTCGCCTTGTACTTGGATACGACGGGGGTGGTCGCGATTCGGTTCCATCTTTCTCAAACTTTTTGAAAGATTTTTTGGCAACGTGGCCACCCCGTTGTATTACCTGCTCAGCATAGCTGCCTTGGCTTTGCCAGGAACGATAAAGAGGCGCAGAGCCGCACTGTGCCGAAAGTGACGCCCGTCACATACCTCTCTCGTCTGGGATCGGCGGGATCGAAGCTTGCTGCTCTAGGGTCTGGGGCATGCATGTGCACGTAGTCGAGCACCCGCTTGCCGCGGCCCGGTTGACCACCCTTCGCGACGCCGGCACGGACAACGCGGCCTTCCGCGCTGCGCTGCGGGATCTGACCCTGATGCTGGTCTATGAGGCGACCCGCTCGGCGCCGGTGGAGTCCTCCGCGGTGCGCACACCGGTGGCGGTGACGACGGGGTTCCGTTTGGCCAATCCGCCGTTGCTGGTCCCGGTTCTGCGGGCGGGGTTGGGGATGGTGGATCAGGCACATGCCCTCATCCCCGAGGCGCGGGTCGGGTTCGTCGGCATGGCGCGCGACGAGCAGACCTGGCAACCCACCCCCTATCTGGAATCTCTTCCGGCCGACTTGTCGACACAACCGGTGTTCGTCCTGGATCCGATGCTGGCCACCGGCGGCTCGATGGTCCATACGCTCGATCTGTTGCACTCCCGCGGTGCCAACGACATCACGATGTTGTGTGTGGTTGCGGCGCCGCAGGGGGTGGAGGCGGTCCGGGAGGGTGTCGCACGCTACGGCGCGTCGACATCCGCGCGATTGTTCACGGCCACTATCGACGAGGGTCTTAACGACGCCGCGTACATCGTGCCGGGCCTGGGCGATGCGGGCGATCGTCAGTTCGGTCCCAGATAAGTCGGGCCGAGCTAGATGTTGCGGGCGTACGCCTCCAGCTCGGAGACCACCACGCCCGCCCAGATCCGCGCGACGGTCGCATCGGTGATCACGGGCTCGCGGACCTCGATGTAGCACTTGACCTTTGGTTCGGTTCCCGAGGGGCGGATCACCAGTCGGATGGACGACCCCCCGATCTCGCCGGAAAGTACCACCGCGTCGGTGCGCTGTTGACCCCGTCGTTCCAGTAGGTCCTCGACGGTGATCGGGAACCCGGACAGCGCGGTGGGCAGGTTCCCCCGCAGGCGCGTCATCATCGCTGTGATGTCGGCGAGGGAGTCCATGCGCAGCGAGACCTGCGAGGTGACATGGATACCGTGCCTGATCGCCAGGTTCTCGAGCTTTTCCTCCACACTCGATCCGAGCTCACGCAGATGTGTCACGAGGTCGCATGCGAGCACCGCCGCGGAGATACCGTCCTTGTCCCGCACGGCCGCCGGGTCCACGCAATGCCCGATGGCTTCCTCATACGCATAGACCAGGTCGAAATCTGCCGCCCGGACAAGCCATTTGAAACCGGTGAGGGTTTCCACGTGCCGCGCGCCGAGCGATGCCGCGATGCGCGCGAGCATGCGAGAAGAGACCACCGTGCTGGCCACCACCGGAGGAGTGGGCGATGGTGGCTGCGTCGAAAGGATGTAATCACCGAGCAGCCAACCGGTTTCATCGCCGGACAGCATGCGCCAACCGGTCGTGGTGGGGATCCCGATGGCGCACCGGTCGGCGTCCGGGTCCAGCGCGATGGCCAGATCCGCATCGATCTCGGCGGCCCGGGCCAGCACCGCGTCAGCGGCCCCCGGCTCTTCGGGATTCGGAAAGGCCACCGTCGGAAAGTCCGGATCCGGCTGGAACTGCTCGTCCACCACGTGAATATCGGTGATGCCCGCGGCATTCAGCACGGCCACGGCGGTGGCACCGCCGACTCCATGCAACGCGGTGAGGGCGATGCGGACACCGCCGGAGCCCCGGCGCACCGTGGCAGCACGTTGGACGTAGGCATCCACCAAGGTGTCATCGGCGGGGGTGACGGGGGTGCGGGGAATCTGATCAGCGAAAGGGGCTGCCTTTGTTGTTGATTCGATATCGCGATCGGTCGGGGAGATGATTTGCGCTCCCCCCGACCAGTACACCTTGTAGCCGTTGTCGGCGGGAGGGTTGTGGGATGCGGTGATCTGGATGCCTGCTGCCGCGTCCAGATGCCGTACCGCGAACGCCAGCACCGGAGTGGGCAGCGGGCGGGGGAGCAGTACGACCTTGAACCCTTCGGCAGCAAGGACTTCCGCCGCGCCCAGCGCGAATCGCTCGGATCCGTGTCGCGCGTCGCGACCCACGACGACGGTCGAGCCGCCGAGGCACCGATCCTTGAGAACCTTGGCCAGTGCGTAGGTGGTGCGCAACACCACCGCCAGGTTCATGCCGTTCGGGCCGCCCCGGACAGCGCCGCGCAGGCCTGCCGTGCCGAACTCCAATGGCTCCGAGAATCGTTGCGCGAGCTCCTCCTCGGAGCAGGCACGCAGCTCGGCTGCCGTCTCGGGGTCGGGGTCATGGTCGATCCAGTCCTGGATCGTCTGCGCCGCTCCGGTCATAACCGGCCAATCACCGAGCTGAGAAGTTGGCCCATCCGAGTGGCCGACGCGCGCCCGGCGGCCAGTACCTCGTCATGGTTGAGAGACTCTCCCGTCATGCCGGCCGCGAGGTTGGTCACCAGGGACACCCCCAGCACCTCGGCACCGGCCGCGCGGGCGGCGATGGTCTCGTGCACCGTCGACATGCCCACCAGGTCCGCCCCCAACGTGCGCAGCATGCGGATCTCCGCGGGGGTCTCATAGTGCGGGCCGGGAAGGCCCGCATACACCCCCTCGACGAGGCTCCCATCGATTTCCCGGGCCAGTGCCCGTAATCGTGGTGCGTACGCATCGACAAGGTCGACGAACTGCGCACCCACCAACGGTGAGCGGGCCGTGAGGTTGAGATGGTCGCTGATCAGCACCGGCTGACCCACCGTGTACTCGTCGCGCAATCCTCCGGCGGCGTTCGTGAGCACGATGGCGCGCGCACCGGCGGCACAGGCGGTGCGCACCGGGTGGACAACGTGGCGCAGGTCGTGACCCTCGTACGCGTGAATCCGACCCAGCAGGACCAGCATCCGCGCGCCGCTGTCGCCAATAGGCACCGACAACACTGAACCGCCGTGTCCGGCTGCGCTCGGTGGGCTGAATCCGGGTAGGTCTGCCATCGGGATGGTGGTGGCAGGGGCACCGAGCGCCGCGGCCGCCGGAGCCCAGCCGGACCCGAGAACCACCGCGACGGGGTGGGACGCGACGCCGGTGCGCGCGGCGATCTCCGCAGCGGCGCGCGCCGCCGCATCGGCCGGAGCCTCGTCGGTGCTGTTGCCTCTTCGCCCAAGTGGCTCATCGGTCACAGCTACGCAGCCTAACCATGATGGGATACTCATCTAATGCCCTTGAGCACCGGAGCGTCGTCCGCCGCGCATGCCCAGGCCGCTTGCACGGTCGTGGACGCCGCGGCAACGGATCTGGTGGCGTTATCGCACGATATTCACGGCGAACCCGAGCTGGCCTTCCACGAGGTTCGCAGCGCGCTGAAAACCCAGCGGCTGCTCGCCGAACGCGGATTCGAGATCGTGACCGGTCAGGGCGGTTTGGACACCGCATTCCGTGCCACCTTCGGGGATGGTCCGCTGGTCGTCGGTGTTTGCGCCGAGTACGACGCGCTGCCCGGTATCGGTCATGCGTGCGGGCACAACATCATCGCGGCCTCCGCGGTGGGCACCGGACTGGGGCTCGCCGAGGTCGCCGACGCACTCGGACTCACCGTGGTGGTTATCGGCACTCCGGCAGAGGAATACGGGGGTGGCAAGGCACTTCTACTCGAGGCGGGTGCTTTCGACGACATCGCGACCGCGGTGATGCTGCACCCCGGACCGATCGATATCGCGGGGGCGCGGTCACTCGCGCTGACCGACGTGATGGTCACCTATCACGGCAAGGAGTCACACGCAGCGGTCGCTCCGCACCTGGGAATCAACGCCGCCGATGCGGTGACGGTCGCTCAGGTCTCGATCGGTCTGCTGCGTCAGCATCTGTCACCCGGACAGCTGATCCATGGCATCGTCACCGAGGGGGGAGAGGCGGCCAACATCATTCCGGCTCGTGCGGCGATGCAGTACACCATGCGCGCCGTCGAATCGTCCTCCCTGCGCGAACTGGAGGAGAAGGTGTACGCGTGCTTCGCTGCCGGTGCGGTGGCCACCGGATGCAGCCATGAACTGGTCGAGTCGTCGCCCCCGTACCTGGAGCTGACGCCGGACCCGTGGCTGGTGGGAGTGGTCCGCGAGGAGATGGAGTCCTTCGGCCGTACGCCGGTGCCCGCCGAGTTCGAGGCCGCGGTGCCCCTGGGCAGCACCGATATGGGCAACGTGACGCAAGTGCTGCCCGGTATCCACCCGGTCATCGGCATCGACTCGGGCGGAGCGGTCATTCATCAGCCCGATTTCGAAAAGGCGGCCAGGGAGCCTGGCGCTGACCGGGCTGTGGTTGAAGGAGCGAAGATGTTGGCGCGCACCGTGATACGGCTTGCCGAGAATGAGACAGAGCGTTCCAGGGTGCTGGATCGGCTGGCGCGCAGGACGGTGACGGTGTGAGCGAATCTCTTTCCGCCGTCGCGGAGCAATGGCTCGCGGAGAATTCCGAGACGCTGATCGGGTGGCGCCGCCACATCCACGCGCATCCCGAGCTGGCGCGCCAGGAGCACGCCACCACCGAATACGTGGCAGCGCGGCTGGCCGAGGTCGGACTCAACCCGAAGGTGCTGCCCGGCGGCACCGGAATCACCTGCGACTTCGGGCCCGAGGACGGCCCGCGGGTGGCATTGCGCGCGGATATGGATGCCCTCCCGATGCAGGAACGCACCGGCGCGCCCTACTCCTCGACGGTGCCCAATGTCGCGCATGCCTGCGGGCATGACGCACATACCGCCATCCTGCTGGGTGCGGCCATGGCCCTGAATTCGGCTCCGTCCCTGCCCTCGGGCGTGCGCCTCATCTTCCAGCCGGCCGAAGAGGTCATGCCGGGCGGCGCCATCGACGTGGTGGCAACCGGGGCGATGGCCGGTGTGACGAGAATTTTTGCGCTGCACTGTGATCCGCGCCTGGAGGTGGGCAAGGTGGCAATCCGCGCGGGGGCCATCACCTCAGCCGCGGACACCGTCGAAGTCACGCTGCATTCCCCCGGAGGTCATACCTCGCGGCCACACCTGACGGCTGACCTGGTGTACGGGCTCGGCACCGTCATCACCGGATTGCCGGGGATGTTGAGTCGCCGGATCGACCCGCGCGCCGGCACCGTCATGGTGTGGGGTGCCGTGAACGCGGGGCAGGCGGCCAACGCCATTCCACAGATCGGCTCGCTGGCGGGCACGGTGCGCACCGGCAGCCGCGATGTGTGGATCACGCTGGAGGACACCGTCCGGGATGTGATCGAGGGGTTGCTGGCTCCGCTGCGCATCGACTACACCCTCAACTATCGGCGTGGTGTTCCCCCCGTCATCAATGAGTCCGACTCGACGCATATTTTCGTGCGGGCCATCGAGGACATCGGGCTGGACGCACTCGCGGAGACCACGCAGTCCGGTGGTGGCGAGGACTTCTCCTGGTACTTGGAGGAGGTGCCGGGTGCGATGGCGCGGCTGGGGGTGTGGTCAGGATCGGGGCCGCAGCTCGATATCCACCAACCCAACTTCGATATCGATGAACGGGCTCTTGGCGTCGGCGTGCGGACGCTGGTGAACCTCGTCGAACAAAGCGCCGCGCAGGGTTCTGTCTAGCTGGTTCCCGGGCCGATATTGCGTGAGGCGCGGGTGCGTAAACCGTGCACGTAATCTTCTGGCGCGCCTGCGATTTCCGCGGCGTCGGCCATCACGCCCAGGTATCGGGCGGACGGGAGTCCCCCCTCGTAGGCATTGACGACGTAGAGCCAGGCCAATACCGGGTCGATGGTCGTGTCGGAGGACTCGCGGTCGATCCGACAGCGAATCTTGGTATGGATGCCGAGTTCGGAACCCTCCCAGCGATCAAGGTTCTTCTCGTCGGCACCGGTCATGTCGTAAAGCACGACGAAGACCTTCGAGTGAGGGTCTTGGACGACGGTAGCCAGCGCGCCCTCCCAGCCGATGTCCTCGCCGCCGAAGGTCAGCCGCCAACCGTGCAGCCAGCCGGTGCCCGCCATGGGGGAGTGCGGCGCCCGCTGCAACATCTGCTCGGGATGCATGTTGGAGCCATAGGCGGCGTAGAGCGGCACGGGGGCAAGCCTAGTGGTCCTGTGTTGTAGATGACGGCAGGGATGGTGGCAAGTTCCCCCATCGTGGCAAGCCGGGTCGGTTCGGTCCTTGTAGGTTTGATGCCGTGGCGACGCGCATCGTGATCATTGGTGGAGGACCAGCGGGATACGAGGCGGCACTCGTGGCCGCGGCCCATGAGCGAAGCACCACCGAGGTGACGGTGATCGACTCGGACGGGATCGGTGGCGCCTGCGTGCTCTTCGATTGTGTGCCGTCCAAGACGTTCATCGCGTCCACCGGTGTGCGCACCGACCTGCGGCGCGCGCCCAACCTGGGGTTTGACATCGACGTGGAGCACGCCAAGATCTCGCTCCCGCAGATCCACAGCCGTGTGAAGCGCCTTGCGGCCGAGCAATCGGCCGATATCGCCGCGCGGCTGCGCAACGCCGGTGTGCGGCTGATCTCCGGACGCGCCGAGCTGGTCGATCACGTGGTCGGAATGGCATATCACCGGGTCAAGGCCACCGCCGCGGACGGAAGCAGCACCATTCTGGAAGCCGACGTGGTGCTCATCGCCACCGGCGCCAGCCCGCGGGTGCTGTCCCATGCGCGTCCCGACGGGGAACGGATCCTCACCTGGCGTCAGCTCTACGACCTTGAGGAATTGCCCGAACACCTCATCGTGGTCGGATCGGGTGTCACGGGTGCCGAGTTCGTCCACGCCTACACCGAGCTGGGAGTTCAGGTGACAGTCGTGGCCAGTCGGGACCGCGTGCTGCCGCACGAGGACGAGGAAGCCGCCCTGGTCCTGGAGGACACGCTGGCCGAACGTGGTGTGACGCTCATCAAAAATGCCCGGGCCGATGCGGTGACCCGGACCGAGACGGGAGTCCGCGTGGCGATGGCCGACGGCCGGGCGGTCGACGGCAGCCATGTGCTCATGACCGTGGGGTCGATTCCCAACACCGCGGGTCTGGGACTCGAGCGCGTCGGGATCAGCCTCGGCTCCGGTGGCTATCTGACCGTGGACCGGGTGTCGCGCACCTCAGTGGCCGGTATTTATGCCGCGGGCGACTGCACGGGTCTGCTACCGCTGGCCTCGGTGGCCGCCATGCAGGGCCGCATCGCCATGTATCACGCGCTTGGCGACGCGGTACAGCCCATCCGGTTGAAAACCGTTGCCGCTGCCGTGTTTACCCGCCCGGAGATCGCTGCGGTGGGGGTGTCCCAGGCGGCCATCGACAACGGCGAGGTTCCGGCGCGAACGGTCACGCTGCCCTTGAACACCAACCCGCGGGCCAAGATGTCGGGCCTCAAGCGCGGTTTCGTGAAGATCTTCTGTCGTCCGGCCACCGGTGTGGTGATCGGCGGTGTCGTGGTGGCCTCGAATGCCTCCGAGCTGATCCTGCCCATCGCGATCGCAGTGCAGAACCTGCTGTCGGTGAACGATCTGGCGCAGACCTTGTCGGTGTATCCGTCACTGTCCGGCTCGGTAACGGAGGCGGCGCGCCAGCTGATCGCCCACGATGACCTGGACTGACCTCGGGCGACATGCGCCACAGCGGTGTACATCACAGACGAGAGCGCTACCGGCCGGTAACGTGGCTTTCTGGAAGGACTCCGGGGCCCGGTAGTGGGCGTGGAAGGGAGCAGTCGTGAGTGACGCAACCAGCCCATCGGCGGGTGGACCCACATACACGTTCCTTGGACCACAGGCCCGTTCGCTGAACTGGGAGCGCCTGGGATCCGAGCAGTTCGATGTCATCGTGATCGGCGGCGGTGTGGTCGGCGCCGGGTCGGCTCTGGATGCCGCTACTCGCGGGCTGAAGGTGGCGTTGGTCGAGGCGCGTGACTTCGCGGCCGGCACGTCCAGCCGCTCCTCGAAGATGTTCCACGGCGGCCTGCGCTACCTCGAGCAGCTCGAATTCGGCTTGGTTCAGGAGGCATTGCGCGAGCGGGAGTTGTCGCTCTCGACATTGGCGCCTCATCTGGTCAAGCCGCTGCCGTTTTTGTTCCCGCTGACGAATCGGTGGTGGGAACGTCCCTACATTGCCGCCGGGATTTTTTTGTATGACCAGATGGGCGGCGCGAAATCTGTTCCCGCCCAGAAACATCTCACCCGTGCCGGCGCACTGCGGTTGGCGCCGGGACTGAAGCGCAACTCGCTCATCGGCGGTATCCGCTACTACGACACCGTGGTCGACGACGCTCGGCACACCATGAACGTGGCCCGGACGGCGGCGCATTACGGGGCCGTGGTCAGGACATCCACTCAGGTGGTCTCGCTGCTGCGTGAAGGTGATCGCGTCACCGGTGTGGTGGTGCGGGACACCGAGAACGGCGCCGAAACCGAGGTTCGCGGGCATGTCGTCGTCAATGCCACCGGGGTATGGACCGACGAGATTCAGGCGCTATCGCGTACCCGTGGCCGATTCCGGGTGACCGCTTCCAAGGGTGTGCACATCGTGGTGCCACGGGACAGAATCGTCAGCGAGGTGGCGATCATCCTGCGGACCGAAAAGTCGGTGCTGTTCGTCATCCCGTGGGGTAACCACTGGATTATCGGGACCACCGACACCGAATGGAATCTCGACCTGGCGCACCCGGCAGCCACCAAAGTGGATATCGACTACATTCTGGACAAGGTGAACACGGTGTTGGCAACGCCGTTGACGCACAACGATATCGATGGCGTCTACGCGGGATTGCGGCCGCTGCTGGCCGGGGAGGATGACGACACGTCGAAACTCTCCCGCGAGCACGCCGTGGCGGTCGCCGCTCCGGGGCTGGTGGCCATCGCCGGCGGCAAGTACACGACGTATCGCGTGATGGCCTCCGATGCCATTGACATGGCAAGCGAATTCGTGCCGGCGCGGGTGGCGCCCTCGATCACCGAAAAGGTGCCGCTGCTGGGCGCCGACGGATACTTCGCGCTGATCAATCAGACCGAACACGTCGGGGAGACCTACGGTCTGCATCCCTACCGGGTGCGGCACCTGTTGGACCGATACGGTTCGCTGATCGGCGAGGTGCTGGCCTGTGCGGGATCGGATCACAGCCTGTTGCAGCCGATCGCGAAGGCGCCGATGTATTTGAAGGTCGAGGCGCTCTACGCGGTGGCGGCCGAGGGTGCCCTGCACCTGGAGGACATCCTCGCCCGGCGTATGCGCATTGCCATCGAGTACCCGCATCGTGGTGTCGACTGCGCCCAGGAGGTCGCCGAGCTGGTGGCTCCGGTGCTTGGCTGGTCCGCGGAAGACATTGTGCGTGAGGTGGATACCTACCGTGCGCGGGTCGACGCGGAGGTACGTTCGCAACGTCAGCCCGATGATGCGTCGGCGGATGCGTTGCGGGTGGCCGCACCCGAGGCGCGGTCGTTCATCGTCGAACCGGTGACCGACGTATTGTCGCCGTCCAAGTAAGACGCGATAGGTTGCGCTGGTGAGCCCCAGAAGAAGGGCTCCAGAGCCGCCACTACCGCTGCGAGACGGCTTGGGGCCGGTGCGAATCCGCCTGCGAGAAGACGGACGAGTGGTTGACGAGCTGGTATCCCGATTCGGTTCGGACGCCGCCGACAAAGTGAGCCGTGGCGAGGTTGTCGACGCCACGGGTGCGCCGATCACCACTGATACGCGCCTGCGTTCGGGATCGGTGGTGTACACGTATCGCGACGTGGTCGTGGAAGTGCCCGTACCCTTCGCAGTCGACATATTGCACTGGGACGAAAATGTTCTGGTGGTCGACAAGCCGCACTTCCTCTCGACGATGCCGCGCGGGCGGCATGTCGTCGAGACAGCGCTGGTACGTCTGCGCAGGACGCTGGATCTGCCGGAACTGGCACCCGCACATCGCCTGGACCGGCTCACCGCGGGGGTGCTGCTGTTCACGGTGCGCCGCGAGGTCCGGTCCGCGTATCAATCGCTCTTTGCGCAGCGGCAGGTCGCCAAGATCTATGAGGCCTTGGCCCCCGTCGATCCCGGGCTGGCTCTGCCGGTCACGTTGCGGAGCAGGATCATCAAGCGGCGCAGCATCCTTCAGGCGGTCGAGGAGCCGGGTCCGGCGAACGCCGAGACCCATATCGAGCTGGCGGATCGCGATGGTTCGACGGGCAGATATCGTCTGACTCCGCGCACCGGGCAGACCCATCAGCTGCGGGTCCATCTGAACAGCCTGGGCATCCCGATCGTCAACGACCCGCTCTATCCGGACGTGCACGAGGTGGCGTCAGATGACTTCACGCATCCGTTGCAACTCCTGGCGCGCTCTTTGGCGTTCCGTGACCCGTTGACGGGCAAGGAAGTCCGGTACGAGTCGACGAGGACGCTAGGGCAGTGACGCTCGGAGATGTTCGGCGTAGTCCCGCAGATAGCGGCCCGGTAGATCTCTGGCCTTGTCGAGGTACTCGCGCAATAGGGTCTCGTCACCGACATACTCACTCAGACATTCCAAGCAGCCGATCTTGTGATGTTCTTCGTCGATCGTGCGCCAGGACTTTTCGATCAGCGACCGGATGCCCGGATATCCACCCTGTGCCAGGGAGATGAGCGCTAGGCGTTTGGTGTACTCGTCGGTGCTGTCGTAGAAGGCCAGCAGAACGGTTTCCGTATCTGCGTTGAGCGGTCCCAGCTTTCGGATGGAAGAAGCGAATTGGTATCGCGCGTCGTCGTATTCGACGCCCTCGATGGTTGCGGCCAGCCGGGCGAGTATCAGGAAGTCTTCTCGCTCAAGGTCGCCGAGGTTGGACAGGGTGGGCGTGTTCGACAGCCACGCGATCATCCGGCCGATATCCCAACCCCGAGCGATGAGATAGAGCAGGGCGGTCAGCTCGTCCTGGTTGAGCCGACCGACACCGCCGGTGGAGAGTAGCTCGGAGAAATGGGCCTCGACGTGCTTCCAGTGCGGATATCCGATTTCGTTGCCGGGATATTCCTGTAGCCAGTGCTTGAACCGTGTCGCGTGGGTCCGTAACACCCGATCAGCGGCGAGAGGGGTCACTGCGGTGCGGCTTCGAGGTCGGCAACCCGTGCGCGTAGTCGCTCTATCTCGGCGGTGAGCTCGGCCTCTCTCGCGGCGGCCTTCTCCTGATAGGCCTTGCCGAGATCGGACAGATACTGCTGGTCATAGCGGGGAATGATGCTGCGCGAGCAGTTCCAGTCGAATGCCTCCACGGTCACTTCGATCTCGCGGCGGGCGTCGTCGTGCACGGTGCCGCGGCCAAAAACCTTGAGGCGCTGCTTGCGCGGGTAATCGACGAAGAACATCGCCAGCCGATCGTCGGCGGCGAGGTTTCCGAGTGTCACGAATTGGTTGTTGCCCGGAAGATCGACGAACCGCACGGTGTTTCCGCGCAGATGGCGCACGAATCCCGCCGGACCGCTGCGGTATTGCAGATAGGGCCACCCCGTCGGGGTGACGGTGCCCAGGCAGAACTGAGTCGCCTCGGCGATCATCCGCAACTCACGCGATCCCAGATCGTCGGGGCCGTCATCCGGACGTTCCAGGTGTGTGCCGTAGGCGACGTAGCTGCCGTTGACTCGCTGTCGCTCGATCGCATCCGTGCCAAAGGCAATGTAGTGATAGTGGTTGTTGCTCATGGGTATACCGCGATCTCGATGAGGTTTCCATCGGGGTCTCTGCAGTAGTGCGATGTCATCTCGCCCAGCGCACCGATCTTGGTCACCGGCCCCTGCTCGATGTCAACCCCGCATGTCGCGAGATGCTCGCGAACCTCGGTGGGCGAGGCATCGGTGATGAAGCACAGATCATCGGACCCGGCTGCCGCGGCCAGGCCGGTGAACCACTCCTCCTGGGTCGCCGTGACTGGCCGTAGGTTGATCTTCTGAGTACCGAATGTCAGAGCCGTGCGGGCGGCGGGGCCGAAAGTCTCCCGAGTCATGCCGAGCACGCGCTGATACCAGGCCGCGGTGGTGTCCACGTCGGTGCAGTTGATCACGATGTGGTCGAACCGTGTCACCCTCATCGCTGTCTCCTCATCGGCGCACTCTCAGTCCCTTCGGCGTCCGTGCAAAACCGGCCTCCAGCAAGGCTGCGCTCACGGCAGACTCTCCGATGTCGAAGACCGATCTGCCATCGATCCTTTCGACCACCAGACCATCGAGTCCACCGTCGCGTACCAAATCCATCGTGCCCAACGCTGCGGCGTGCAGCATCGTGGGGTCGGTCACGAAGCTGAGCAGCGACTTGCCGCCCCTTTCGATGTACAGCACCAGAGTGCCATCGACGAGCGCCACGAGTGCCCCGGCCTTGCGGCCCGGTCGATGACCGGAATCGGACGCAGCGCGTGGCCACACCAGGGCCGCGCCGTACGGATTGGCCGGGTCGGTTGCCGCCAACACCGCCGCCCGATGCGGTGTGCGTTCGTCATCGACCGTGTCGAGGTACTCGCGCAGCCTGTCGACGGTCGAAGGGGAGGCGAACTGCGCACCTCCGAGTGATTCGACGAAATAGCCTCGGCGGCAGCGCCCGTTGTCCTCAAACGTCGACAACACCTTGTACAGCCAGGCGAAACCGCCCGCGACACCCTCCGCGACGACGCTGCCCTTGGTCACCACGCCATACCGTCCGAGCAGCAAATCGGCCTGTGTGTGTGAACGTTCGGTTCCGTCGGCAAGCCTCTCCGGGAGCAATGACCACCGGCCGGCGACCGCGGGATCGACCGGTGCTGCGGTGGGGATTGGGGTGTAGGCCCGCAACCGCGGAGCTCGCCGGTTCCGGTGCGTCGTACGCGATGTGGCGGCGGTGCCCAGCAGTGCTCGCAGCGGCGCAAAGGTGTCACCCGTCACCTGTCCGGCCCACACCAGATCCCATAACGCCCCGCGTGTGGCCCCTTCGCCGAACTGGCGGAAGAAGAATCCGCCGCCTGCGGTGAGGCCATCGAGGATCGCGCGGTGTGCCTCGCCGAGTACCACCGAATCCGGTGCGGCCAGCGTGGCCGGCGCGATCCCACTCGGATGCAAGGCGATCCAACCGTCCTGCGCGGTGATAGCGCCGTGTCCGGACCACACCGCCTCTCCGGAGGCCAGCAGCTCATCGAGCATCTGTGGCGAGTAGTCCCGCACCCTGCGCGCGAGAATCAGTGGCTCCCATGCGGATGCGGGTATCGGTACCCCGGCCAGCTGGTCGATGACGGTGGCGACGCCGTCGACGCCGCGCAGGCTGGAATCGAGGTACTGCCAATCGGGCAGGAACCGTGCGAATGCCGATGTGCTGACGGGCTCGACCTGCGCGCGCAGCGCCGCCAGGGAACGTCGGCGCAAAATCCGGAGAACCTCGGCATCGCACCACTGTTCAGAATCTGTTGCTTCGGAGGTGAATTCGCCACGCACCAACTGGCCACGGGCGGCCAGTGCCGCCAAGGCGTCGGCGGCAACACGCACACCGATACCGAAGCGTTCGGCGGCCTGGCCGGTGGTGAATGGGCCGTGCGTCCTGGCGTATCTGCCCAGCAGTTCACCGAGCGGATCGGCCGTCGCGTCGGTGAAGGCCGCGGGCACGCCCGGTGGCACCGGCACCCCGAGCGCGTCACGCAGCCGTGCCACATCCTCGACGGCGGCCCACCAGGCACGTTGCCCGTAGTGCGTCTCGATCACCCGGCGCGCGGTGACGAGCTCACGCAGCCAGTCGGCGCCCGCGCCGGAGCAGCGCGCGCGGACCTCTTCGGTGGTGATGGGGCCCAGGAGCCGGAACAGATCGGCGAGGCCTTCGGCGTCGCGGGCCTTGCGTTCCTCGACGAGGTGCTGCAGTTGTTTCTCGGTCGTCTCGATGACGGCGGGGTCGAGCAACTCGCGCAGCTCCACCCGTCCCATGAGCTCGGCGAGCAGACCGGTGTCCAGCGAGAGCGCGGCGGCACGTCGCTCGGCCAGGGGGCGATCCTCGTCGTACATGAATCCGCCGACATAGCTGAAAAGCTGAGCGGCCGCGAAGGGAGAAGGTACCTCGGTCTGAACCTCGACGATCCGGATCCGGCGCTGCTCGATACCCGACATCAACCGCACCAGGGTTCCGATGTCGTAAACGTCCTGCAGGCATTCACGTAACGCCTCAAGCACCATCGGGAAATCGGAATGCTTGCGTGCGACATCGAGCAGTTGTGCGGCACGCTGGCGTTGCTGCCACAGCGGTGTTCGGCGCCCGGGAGTTCGGCGTGGAAGGAGCAGAGCGCGCGCGGCGCATTCGCGGAACCGGGCCGCGAAGAGCGCAGATCCGCCGACCTCCCGCGTCACGATCGCCTCGATCTCCGCGGCATCGAAGACGAAAAGGCTTGCCCCGGGTGGATTGTCATCGGTATCGGGGAGTCGCACCACGATGCCGTCGTCGGTGGCCGTGGGTGACTCGCTGACCCCGTAGCGCTGTTGGAGCCGATCGGCGACGGCGAGCGCCAATGGGCCGTTGACCCGCAGCCCGTACGGCGAGTGCAGCACGATGCGCCAGTCGCCGAGTTCATCGCGGAATCTCTCGACGATCAGTGTGGTGTCGGTGGGGACGGCGCCTGTCGACTGCAGCTGGTCGGTGAGCAGCTTCCGTAGATTACCGATCGCGAAGTCATCGAATCCCACATCGGCACAACGCTTGTCGAATTCGTCGCTATCCGCCGCGGCCAACTTCCCGGTCAGGTGCCCCAGGGCCATACCCAGCTCGGCGGGTCGCCCCACGGAATCTCCGCGCCAGAACGGCAATCTGCCCGGTTGGCCGAAGGCCGGGACCACTATCACCCGTTCGTGGGTGATCTCGGTGATGCGCCAGCTGGTGGCCCCCAGGGAGATGACATCCCCCGGGCGTGACTCGTACACCATTTCCTCGTCGAGTTCGCCCACCCGTGAGGGCTTCTCACCCTCGGCACCGGCATACATGTACACCGTGAACAGGCCGCGATCGGGAATGGCGCCACCGGACGTGACCGCCAGCCGCTGCGCGCCGGGTCTTCCGGTGAGTGTTCCCTCGTCTCTGTCGTATACGACCCGCGGGCGCAGCTCGGCGAAATCGGTGGACGGGTACTTGCCGCTGAGCAGGTCGAGCACCGCGTCAAAGGCGCTGCGCGGCAGGGAGGTGAAGGGCGCACTGCGTCTGACCACGTCGAACCAGGTTTCGACGTCCAGTGGATCCAACGCACATGCGGCCACGGTGTGTTGCGCCAGGATGTCCAGCGGATTGGCGGGTACCTGCAGGGTTTCGATATCGCCGTCGAGCATGCGGCGGACCGTGACCGCGCATCCCAGCAGATCGGTGCGGTGTTTCGGGAACAGAACACCTCTGGAGATCTCGCCCACCTGGTGCCCGGCCCGACCGATGCGTTGCAGTCCGCTGGCCACCGATGGTGGCGCCTCTACCTGAACCACCAGATCCACGGCGCCCATATCGATTCCGAGCTCGAGGCTGCTCGTGGCCACCACGCATCTGAGCCGGCCGGTCTTGAGGTCGTCTTCGATGTTCGCGCGCTGCTCCTTGCTGACCGAGCCATGGTGCGCCCGGGCCAGCAAGGGTGCGGCACCGTAGGTCTGCCCGCTGCCCATGATGTGCGCCGGGGGACCTCCGGGTACGCCCGGATTGGCCACCGGGGCAAGATCCACACCCAGACGTTCGGCGTTAATCTCGTTGAACCGGGCGGTGAGCCGCTCGGCGAGGCGTCGCGAGTTGGCGAAGACGATGCTCGAGCGGTGCGCCTCGATGAGGTCGACGATGCGCTGCTCGACATGCGGCCAGATCGTGTTGGCGCCCGCGTTCGAGGCCTCCGCGTCGGGGTAGGTGTCGGGGGCGCTCATATCCGAAACGGGCACCACCACCGACAGGTCGAAGGTCTTCGGGCTGGCGGGAGCGACGACGTTGGCCGGGGCGCGACCGGACAGGAAGCGGGCGACCTCGGCCGCGGGTTTTACCGTCGCCGATAGGCCAATTCGCTGTGCCGGCCGGGAAAGACGCTCGTCCAGCCGCTCGAGCGAGAGCGCGAGATGCGCGCCGCGTTTGGTTCCGGCCACCGCGTGAACCTCGTCCACGATGACGGTGGTGACTGCTCCCAATGTCTCGCGTGCAGCCGAGGTCAGCATCAGGAACAGTGACTCGGGGGTGGTGATGAGGATGTCCGGGGGAGAGGAGATCAGCGCGCGGCGGCGTTGTCCGGGGGTGTCGCCCGAGCGCACCCCGATCGTGATGGAGGGCTCGGGCAGGCCCATCCGCTGTGCGGTGCGGGCAATCCCGGCAAGGGGCGCGCGCAGGTTCCGCTCGACATCGACGGCGAGCGCCTTGAGCGGCGAGATGTACAGGACCCGGGTTCCGCGCCGAGCCGGAGCCGCACCGCCGGCGATATTCAGCTCGGGGTCGGCACCGGCCAGGGTGTCGATGGCCCACAGGAATGCCGCGAGGGTCTTGCCGGACCCCGTAGGGGCGATGACGAGGGTGTTGTCTCCGTTGGCGATGGATTGCCATGCACCGGCCTGCGCCTGGGTGGGAGCCGGGAATGATTCGGCGAACCATTCCCGGGTGGGTGCCGAGAACCGGGCGAGTGGACCGGACTCGCTGCTCATCGGACCATCGTGCCAACAGGGGCCGACAATTAATCGGCACCCATGAGGTCCACCACTGCTTTCGGGATGTTCGGTACCCGCCGCACGGCGTCGATCATGGCGTGCGCGGAGGTATCGGCCAGCCAGTTGACGTCCAGGTCCGGGGTGATGGCCCGTTGGCGTGCCAGTTCCTGGTTGAAGGTAAGCCAGGCCCGGATGACCACGCGCAGGATGGTGACAAGATCCGGGGTCAATTCATCGCCGGCGACATGTTCGACGACGGCCATGATGCGGTCGGTCTGCTTGTCGTATTCCTGCTGCTCAATGGCCGCGACAGTGGGATCGGCAGAATCGATCATGCGGAACACGGTCACCGGCGCGTAGGGATGCTCCTCCTGGTAGTGCAGGTACACCAGAAGGGTGCGCCGGAGCCGCTCGAAACCGGAGAGAGCCGGATCCATGTCCAGCGAGATGGTGGCGTCGTAGAGCCTGTCGTACTCGGCCTGCATCACCGCGGTGTAGAAAGAGCGCTTGTCGGGAAAGTAGCGGTATAGCAGCGCTCGTGAGACGCCCGCCTGCTCAGCTACCTCATCCATGCGGACGTCGTCATAGTGACGTTCACCGAATAGTTGCGTACCGAACTCCAGTAGCTCGGCACGTCGGTCCTCGGGGGTGAGCCGCCGACGGGGCGATGAGCCGCTCGGGCGAACTGCATCGGAGTCGTCGGTCATCCAGCAGATTTTACTAGGCAGCAGGGTCGCGGTTGGCCCGATCGGTGCGTACGGACCATGGGCAGACGGCCTCCATCTCATCTGCTATTACGAGAACTGCCGGCCTCCTAACTACACTGCGTCGGTGGCTAAGCACATCGACCCCGAGGACATGGCCGTCTTTGGGCGTGTCCTGGATCAGGCCGCCGCGCTTGCACCCGATCATCCCGATTCGATTGCCGTGCAACGCGGCGTCGCCAAACTTTTCAAAATCCTCAAGAGGCAGCGCCGCCGGCAGGCGCGCCAGGCGGAGCTGGAAGCCGACCGTGCGGTGATCGGGGCCACCGCAACCGGATCGGCCGATCGGATCGATGACGAGACGGCAGGACTGCCGCTGCGTGGGGGTGACGCCGTCGGGACGCTGCGGCGTCCTCAGCATTGCTACATCTGCAAGGTCAGATATACCGAGATCGACGCATTCCACCATCAACTGTGTCCGGATTGTGCGCCTGCCAACAGGTCCCGGCGCGACCAGCGCACCGACCTGACCGGTCGGCGGGCCGTGCTGACCGGTGGCCGCGCCAAGATCGGGATGTACATCGCCCTGATGTTGTTGCGCGACGGGGCCAGCCTCACGATCACCACCCGATTCCCGCGGGACGCGGCGCGCAGATTCGCCCAGCTGCCCGATGCTGCGAGTTGGCTCGATCGGCTGAGCATCGTGGGTATCGACCTGCGTGACCCCGCCCAGGTGGCTCGTTTCGCCGATGAAGTTGCCGCGCAGGGACCGTTGGACATTCTGATCAATAATGCCGCCCAGACGGTTCGTCGCAGCCCGGGCTCCTACACGTCCTTGGTCGACGCAGAACAGGCGCCTCTCAGTGGAGCCGCTGCACGTGTTCCGATTACGGCGATGGGAGATTCCAGCGAGCTGCATCCGCACACCCTGGCGCTGGGAGAGGGTTCCGAGGCTGCGGCACACTCGCTGGTGTCGTTGGCCCTGACCGCCGGCTCGGCCACGCCGGAACGGATCGTCGACGGCACCGCCGTGGACGCCGGTGGGCTGTTACCCGACCTCGTCGACACCAACAGCTGGGTGCAGACGGTCGACCAGATCGACCCGCTGGAACTGCTTGAGGTTCAACTGTGTAACAGCGTCGCGCCGTTCATTCTGTTGTCCCGGCTCCGGCCCGCGATGCGTGCCTCGACGGCCCGGCGCAAGTACGTGGTGAACGTATCGGCGATGGAGGGCAACTTCTCGCGTGGTTACAAGGGGCCGGGACATCCGCACACGAACATGGCCAAGGCCGCGCTGAACATGCTGACCAGGACCAGTGCGGGTGAACTGTTTTCCGAGGGCATCCTGATGACCGCGGTCGACACCGGCTGGATCACCGATGAGCGTCCGCACACCAGCAAGATGCGTTTGGCGCAAGAAGGATTCCGGGCGCCGCTGGATCTGGTGGACGGCGCGGCCCGGGTTTACGACCCGATTGTTCAGGGGGAGCGTGGCGTCGATCTGTACGGCTGCTTCCTGAAGGACTTCCAGCCCCACCCCTGGTAGTCCATCCGATCAGCCCGTCCGATCAGCCGAAGTGCACGCCTTGGGCCAAGGGCAGCTCGGTGGAGTAGTTGACGGTGTTCGTGGCACGTCGCATGTATGCCTTCCATGAGTCGGAGCCGGACTCGCGGCCACCGCCCGTCTCCTTCTCTCCACCGAACGCCCCGCCGATCTCGGCGCCCGAGGTACCGATGTTGACGTTCGCGATTCCACAGTCGGATCCGTCGGCGGCCAGAAAACGCTCGGCCTCGCGCATGTCCAGGGTGAAGATCGCCGAGGAAAGGCCCTGGGGCACCGCGTTGTTCAGCGCGATCGCCTCGTCGAGGGTGTCGTAACCGAGCACGTACAGAATCGGGGCGAAGGTCTCCCGGTGTACGACGTCACCCTGTTCGGGCATCCGCACCACGGCCGGGGTGACGTAGTAGGCGCCGTCACCCAGCTCTCGACGTTCGCCGCCGATGACCGTTCCGCCCTGCGCGCGGGCGGTTTCCAGTGCGTCCTGCATATCGCGGAACGATTTTTCGTTGATCAGTGGGCCTATCAGGGTCTGCTCGGCGAATGGATCGCCGACCGGAAGCTGCCCGTAGGCATTCACGATGCGTTCGACCAGCGCGTCGGCGACCGAGTGGTGAACGATCAACCGCCGCAGGGTGGTACAGCGCTGGCCCGCGGTGCCCGCGGCAGAGAACACGATTCCGCGCACCGCAAGATCCAGGTCCGCCGAGGGCGTCACGATGGCGGCGTTGTTACCGCCCAACTCGAGCAGCGACCGACCGAAGCGGGCGGCTACCCGCGGGCCCACCTGTTGGCCCATCCGTACCGAACCTGTCGCACTCACCAGCGCGACGCGGGGATCGTCGACGAGTTGCTCGCCGACCTCACGGCCGCCCTGGATCAGTCGGCTGACCTCCGGCGGTGCGCCCACATCGGCGGCCGCGCGGTCTAAAAGTGCTTGGCAGGCAACGGCAGTCAGCGGTGTCAGCTCGGACGGCTTCCACACCACGGTGTCGCCACAGACGAGGGCGATCGCGGTGTTCCACGACCACACGGCGACCGGGAAGTTGAACGCGGAAATGACTCCGACCACACCCAGTGGATGCCAGGACTCCATGAGTCGATGCCCGGCACGCTCGGAGGCCATCGTCTTGCCATACAGCTGCCGGGACAGCCCGACCGCGAACTGGCAGATGTCGATCATCTCCTGGACCTCGCCGAGTGCCTCCGAGACAATCTTTCCGGCCTCGATGGTCACCAACTCGGCCAGATCCTTCTTGTGCTCCGTCAGCAGCTCGCCGAGACGGGCCACCAATGCGCCGCGCACGGGCGCCGGGGTGCTGCGCCATTGCGAAAATGCCTGGGCGGCTTCGGCGATGGCGCTATCGACGTCCTCCGTCGAGCTGGCCGCGAGCGTGAAAAGCGTGTCACCGGTGATGGGGGTGCGGACCGTCACGCCGCCATCTTCTTCCGCCTCTGTGCTCAGTTCTACGTCGGCGCCGATCCAGCGCAACGCGTTCTGGGCACGCGCGCGCAACTCGTCGGCGGACGGCAGCACCTCGGGGGATGAGGTAGGCAGTGTGGTGGTCATCGATCGGCTCCTATCGTGAGGTCAGATTGTGCGGCGATGGCGGCGTAGAGCGCGTACGGGTCGTGGATGTCCCGGGCTATGGCGCCCGACATCCAATCCTTCGAATAGTCGGCGGCGTAATCGTCGGCGCCATCCCCGTACGCGCCGTCGTCATCGAGATTGGACCGGAATATCCCGGCGGCCGAACGCGGCAGGAAATCTTCGTACACGATGGGGGTGTGCACGATCTCACCGTCGGCGCCGACATCGGTACGGAAGTATGCGAGCTCCTGCTCGGCCAAACCGGCCTCGGTATCGGGAAAGTGATCGGCCCAAATAGATGCGGCCCGTTCGGGATCTGCCTGTGCGGTATCGATGGCGATCATCGCGGCGTCGTAGCGAGTGCGACCTGTGGGGGTGAGGGCTATGCCCCGTGCCTCGACTTCGCCGAACCGGACCCGCAGCGTGTCGCTGGCCACGGTGCCGTCAGGCATGAGGAAACGGCGCGGCTCGGCCAGCGCCCGGAATGAGGTCTGCCGCAGGAGAACATCGGGTCCGTGCCAGCGCGGTGGCCCCTGGATCGCGTCGATCATGGTGATGCCGCGCGCCATCATCCGCCGGTACAGGTCATCGATATCGAGCACGCGCGGTGTCAGATGGTTGATGTGTGTGCCGCCCACGCCGGCGATATCCGCGGCGACCGGCGAGACCGCGGAAAGTTCGTCATACCAGGCACGGTCGATGGGGGCGGTGTACAGCGCGAACGACTTCACGGCCTCTCGGATGAAGTCCTCGGCCTGCGCCGGGGTGGCTCCGCCCGCGGTGCTGATCAGTCGCGCGTGGGCCAGCAGGGCCGGATCGAACAGCTCTCGCCGTTGTACGAAGTGATCCACGCGCGTGCGCAGTTCCGCATCGAAGAATCGGCGGTCAGCGGTCGCAAGCATTGAGGTGAACACTCGGAAGGGGTTGAGTGCCAACTCTTTTTCATCGATAGGTCGGAATGCTGTCGAGACCACCGGCACCGGCGACGCGGCGTCACGCAGGTCGTAGAAGTCGACGGGATACATCCCGAACGCTTCGAACAGGTCGGCGACGGCGGCGAGTTCTCGTGGGCTGCCCACTCGGATCGCGCCGTGGCGCTCGGCGGTCACGCGCTCAATCGAGCCGAGCCGCTCGGCATCCGGATGTGTTGTGGCGTAAGTCTGGTTCACCTCGGTGCTGACGTCGACCAGCGTGTTGTACGCGGGAACTTCCGTCCCATACATTCGGGACAGTGCCGCTGCGAAACCTGCGCGCAGTTCCCAGCAGGGGATGAGATCGGTCATCGAATTCGTCCTGTAGTTGTTCTCACAGTTGACGTGATTGGCCTGCGTAAGTTCGTTCCTTGTGGTCCGCGGTCGCGGTACTCTGCCCACGTGACTGCGGATTCTGAGAGAACGCCCGAGCGTCCGCTTGACGACGTCGACCGAATTCTGGTGCGCGAGTTGGCTCGCGATGGCCGGGCGACCCTTGCGCATCTGGCGGCAAAAGCCGGGCTGTCGATCTCTGCAGTGCAAACTCGTGTGCGGCGGCTGGAATCTCGCGGCGTTCTCACCGGGTATGCGGCCCGGGTGAATCCGGAGTCGGTGGGCCAACTGCTCTCGGCGTTCGTGGCAATCACCCCTCTCGATCCTTCTCAACCCGATGATGCTCCGGCACGGCTTGAGCGCATCGACGCCATCGAGTCGTGCCACTCGGTGGCGGGCGAGGAAAGCTACATCCTCCTGGTGCGGGTGCCCTCGCCGCGTGCGCTCGAGGAGCTGCTGCAGTTGATCCGCACCACAGCCAACGTTCGCACGCGAAGCACCATCATCTTACAAACTTTTTACGATGGTCGCCAGCTAGTGCCGTAAATATTCTTGTATTGACGTAGAGAAGTCGTAAATACTCCGTTAGAGTGGGTCTTATGACCGCACTCATGTTCCCGGGGGCCCACGTAGGCTCCACGACCGATGACGAGGCAACGCGTCCGGACCCGGTGACACCGGATCGGGTGCATGAGGTGCTGCGGCGCAGCATTCTGGCCGACGGAATGGACCTCGTGCTCGACCTGGAGCGTTCGCATGGGGCGCATCTGGTGGATGCGCGCGATGGGACCACCTATCTCGACATGTTCACGTTCTTCGCGTCGTCGGCGCTGGGGATGAACCACCCGATGCTTGCCGAGGACGGCGAGTTCCGTGCCGAACTGACCCGGGCCGCCATCAACAAGCCGAGTAATTCGGATATCTATACCGTCGAGATGGCGCGGTTCGTCGACACTTTCGCGCGTGTGCTCGGTGACCCGGCTCTTCCGCACCTGTTTTTCGTCGACGGCGGAGCATTGGCGGTGGAGAACGCACTGAAGGTGGCATTCGACTGGAAGAGCCGCTGGAACGAGGCGCACGGAATCGATGCGGCCCTGGGCACCAAGGTATTACACCTGCGTGAGGCCTTCCATGGGCGTAGCGGCTACACCATGTCGCTGACGAACACCGATCCCAACAAGGTGGCGCGGTTCCCCAAGTTCGACTGGCCGCGCATCGACGCGCCGTACCTGCGCCCCGACGCCGATGTCGAAGAGCTGGAGGCTGCGGCGCTGGCGCAGGCCCGACGTGTGTTCGCCGAAAATCCTCACGAAATAGCATGTTTCATCGCCGAGCCGATCCAGGGTGAGGGTGGAGATCGTCATTTCCGACCCGACTTTTTCCACGCCATGCGCGCGCTGTGTCACGAGAATGATGCCCTGTTCGTCTTCGACGAGGTGCAGACCGGCTGTGGACTCACCGGAACGGCCTGGGCATTCCAACAGCTGGGCGTGACTCCCGATATCGTGGCGTTCGGCAAGAAGACGCAGGTGTGTGGAGTCATGGCAGGCGGTCGTGTTGATGAGGTCGCCGACAATGTCTTCGCCGTCAGCTCACGCATCAACTCCACCTGGGGCGGAAACCTGGTGGACATGGTGCGCTCTCGCCGCATCCTGGAAGTGATTGAGTCGCAGCGGCTTTTCGGCAACGCGGCTCGGATGGGCGAGTACCTACTGGACCGTCTGCAGACCCTGGCGTTGCGGCACGGCGAGATCGGCGACGTGCGGGGACGCGGGCTGATGTGCGCGTTCAGCCTGCCGACCACGCAGGAGCGCGATCATCTGGTGGAGCGGCTGTGGTCGCAGGAGCGTGTGATCCTGTTGCCCAGTGGCAAGAACAGTGTCCGGTTCCGTCCGCCGCTGATCGTCAGTGCCGAGGAGATCGACGCCGCAGCGGCCGCGGTGTCTAGGGTGTTGTCTCACCGGGTATAGAGGGATGCATTCGGTGTGTGCATTGGTCAGCACCTCTGCGCTGCCGACGTCATATTCCGATTATTGCGGTGGTGACCAATAGGCCACCCACGACGGCGGCAATGCCGACAACCGTGTGTCGTCGATATATCTCAGCCCAGGTGTGTACCCGCAGCATCACCTCACGGGTTCCCGATGGCATGAATAGGTAACTGATCAACGGAATTTCCACGATCGTGAAGGCGATACAGGTGAACAGCAGCACGGCCCCGATTTGGGCGCTTGCGGTTGCTTTGGAGACCAGGACGGCGGCCAGCACAGCCAAGTATTCCCATGGAGTCGCCATTCCCAGCCCTGCCGCGAAAGCAATCCACAGTGACCTGCCGCGGAGTGGGCCACCGGTGCGTATGTGCTTCCCGGATAACTTCCTCGAGTGGCGGAGGCGCCGCGTCCATCGTGCTGCCATGAGGAGCACAAGAACTCCGATGGACAGCTGAAGGTAGCGGGCAGGCGGTGTCGCAGCGATGTCCGTTATGCCATGTAAGATCCCCAACGCGTAACTCCTCAGCACGGCGAGCACAAGTATGCCCAGACTGAAGGCCATAGCCAGTCCGCCTATCCAGAATGCCAACGCATTGAGAATCGGCCGCGGCCTGGAAAAGAGCAGTAAGGCAACACCGATCCGTAGGGGATCGGCTGCCGCAAGTAGGGCCAGCACCAAAATTGCACCCCACATGGTGGACCAGGTTACTAGCGCGAACGTGTCACGGCGAAACGGATCTTCGAACATAGTTTGCGGTGAGAAAGTCTGTCGCTTAGATAGGCAATTGTCGAGTCGCGCATGCGGGCTTGGGCCGATATGTTTCACCCATCTTGTTCAAGCTCTTCTGTTGGTCGGGAAATTAGTTGGGGATGTGATGGCATGAACATGCAACAAAAAAGCGGCGTGACGACATGAGGTTTGCCCTAGCGGTCCACGGAACCCGCGGCGACGTCGAACCGTGCGCTGCGGTCGCACTTGAGCTGCGCCGCCGGGGGCACGACATCGCGATGGCCGTTCCACCCGATCTCATCGGGTTCATTGAGTCCGCGGGACTGACCGCGGTGGCCTACGGACCCCATTCCCAACAGCAGATGGAAGAGGACTTCTTTCGTGAATTCTGGAGCGTACGGACATGTGGGAGCTTTGCACGCAGAGCCCGTGAGTACGTCACCCGCGGCTGGGACGCGATGAGCCTCACGGTGACCGAGCTTGCCCAGGGCGCTGATCTGGTCCTCACGGGAACGACCTACCAGGAGGTCGCCGCCAATGCGGCTGAGCACCACGGCGTTCCCTTCGCGGCGCTGCATTACTTTCCTTTGCGCCCCAATGGCCGCCTGTGGCCACAGCTGCCCTCGCTACTGAATCATGCTGTTGTCACGGCATTTTCGTGGATACATTGGAGGTTGATCGAGAAATCAGACTCAGCGCAGCGCAAACAACTGAATCTCTCGTGCTCAGTTGGTCCGTCCTATCGGCAGCATCTTCGACGCGGCGCGCTGGAGATCCAAGCCTATGACTCCGTCTTCTTCCGCGGGTTGTCGGACGACTGGTGCAGGAGGCGGCCGTTCGTCGGGGGGCTCACCCTCGGATTGGCGACATCAACCGACCACGAAGTCGATTCGTGGATATCTTCAGGACCACCACCTATTTACTTCGGATTCGGCAGCATGCCGGTCGAGTCGCCCACCACGATGATCGCGATGGCGGCCGAGGCGTGCCGGCAACTGGGGCTGCGTGCACTCATCAGCTGTCCCGCGGCGGCAGCTAGCGATCTCACAGCGGTGCAGTCAGAGGGTGTAAAAATCGTTGGTGTCGTGAATCACTCGGAGGTCTTTCCGCGATGCCGGGCTATTGTCCACCATGGTGGCGCAGGCACCACTACCGCCGCGTTGCGGGCGGGGATACCAGCGCTGATCTTATGGTTCGGAGCCGATCAGCCGATTTGGGCGGCCCAGGTGGAAACTCTGGGCGTGGGTTCGGCGCAACGCTTCTCGAATGTCACAGTACCGTCATTGGTCGCACGGCTCCGGTCCGTTCTCACCCCGGAATGTGCTGCACGGGCTCGCTTCACCGCGATGCAGATGACAGATGCCGGAATGAGTGTCAGCACCACCGCCGACCTTTTGGAGGACACGGCCTGCCGCAGCGCACGTCAGCGTGGTCGCACCGGGTAGGGCGCTTTCACCCCACCAGCGTGACGGGCCGTGCAGACAGTCGGCGCGCGCCGACTGCGGGTGCGATGCTCAGCGCCCGCGCGGTAGGCGGCTGCGGTGATGTCGGTGTCCGATCCTTTCTGCGGCTTCGAGTAGTCGTTGAGTGGTGCCTAGAAGTTTCGGCACGGGAACAGGAGTATTTTCCGTGACAAGCAGATACCCCGTATCGGACATATCGGCGCGCGGGGCTAAGCGGTCCCTATCTGTCTTGGGCGGCGGGGGTGGCCACACCCTGGACATCGACTATCGCGTAGATCGCCTCTCGCGGTCGTCTGACCTTGGCTCGGTGCGCTGTTGAACAAAGATCGCCGTCGGCTAGTGCTGCCCCGATTCTAGTGCTTTGACGGACACAACCAAGAAATTAGGCTGACCGTTACCGTGTTGGGGCGCACGTGATCGCGGATCGATCCGGCTAGCTGCGCTGCAGCCTATACCGACTCGTCCGATCCGACGAACGAGTGAACGTGGCTCGCTTCGCTGTTGTGCGGCGTTGCCGGATGCTGCCGCTGCCTGGTCTCGACCAATACGCTGGTTTACCGATGTGTCGATCCACACCGCGATGCTGCGAGGACCCCGAATCCGGGGATCTGGTGCAGGCGGACATCACGAAGCTCGGGCGCATCCCCGGCGGTGGTAGAAGCCGCAAGCTGGGACGCTATGCGGGGCGGGGTATCTCGGCTAGGGCCGGGTATGCGTACGGGCATCTCGCTGTCGCTGATCGCTCCCGATCGACTCACCGAGGTCCTCGACGAGGAACGCAAGGATACTGCTGCTGAGTTTCTGGAGACGAGCGAATATTTCTTCGTCGAGTGCGGAATCACGGTCAAACGCATGCTAGCGAATATCGGAAACGGTTACTGTTCACCAGATTGCCCTAAATCCCCGAGCACTCAGGGCAGCCGTAAGCGGATCCGCCTGTATCGTGAAGTCGAGTGATTCAATCGCACTCTGGCCGCTGAATGTGCCGATGACCGGACCGCCCTGTCTGACGCTGATCGGCCAGCGGATTCATCGAACTTCCTGCGTGTGTTTAGACATGACACTCCTGATGGTCCCTGCCCTCTGGATTCCTGGGGAGTGGCGACCGCGGAACTTCGTTATGAAGCCTCGGAGGTTTCCAGCCTGTTTCGACATCCCGCCAACGGGACTGTTTACGTGACGGGAGATTAATTCTGGGCGAACGTGTGTCTTTGTGGCGCTTCTGGGCTCGCGGTTCGGGTGCGATCTTTGGCATCCTCATCCCTAGTGGGATGTCAGTTTTGCGGTTCGCGTTTGCCATCCAGGTCGGGTGTTTACGGAAAAGGATGTTTCTAAGATGCCGCGTTCTCTTCGTAGTCTAGGTATTGATGTTGTCCTCACAGCTCTGCTGCCTGTTGCGGTAGTGGCTTCGGTCGGTTTGGCGAGTGTTGATAGCTCCGTTGCCGGAAATTCCGGCCGTAGATCGTTAATTATGTTAGTAGACAGTACATCTGATTCATCTGAAGCTGGCGGGAAGTCGGGGCCTTCTGAGGCGAAGTCCAAGGCTGAGGCGAAGACTGGGGTTAGGCCCGGTACTGAGGCGAAGACTGAGGCGAAGACTGAGGCGAAGACTGGGGTTAGGCCCGGTACTGAGGCGAAGACTGGGGTTAGGCCCGGTACTGAGGCGAAGTCCAAGGCTGAGGCGAAGACCGAGGCGAAGACCGAGGCGAAGACTGAGGCGAAGACTGAGGCGAAGACTGAGGCGAAGACCGACGCGAAGACCGACGCGAAGACCGACGCGAAGACCGAGGCGAAGACCGAGGCGAAGACCGAGGCGAAGACCGAGGCGAAGACCGAGGCGAAGACCGAGGCGAAGACCGAGGCGAAGACCGAGGCGAAGACCGACGCGAAGACCGACGCGAAGACCGACGCGAAGACCGACGCGAAGACCGACGCGAAGACCGACGCGAAGACCGACGCGAAGACCGAGGCGAAGACCGACGCGAAGACCGACGCGAAGACCGACGCGAAGACCGACGCGAAGACCGACGCGAAGACCGACGCGAAGACCGACGCGAAGACCGACGCGAAGACCGACGCGAAGACCGACGCGAAGACCGACGCGAAGACCGACGCGAAGACCGACGCGAAGACCGACGCGAAGACCGACGCGAAGACCGACGCGAAGACCGAGGCACCAGCGACTGATTCGGGTGTTGCTGTTGGTGTGAAGCCTGGGTTGGTGGTCGAGTCGGAGTCGGAGTCGGCCAAGAAGCCGAGCGTGAAGGCTGGGGCTGTCGAGCTTGGCGGGCAGGCTTTGGTCGGGCAGGGACGTTCCGACGGGGCGAGGTTGGGTGCGCTTATCGGTGCCGGTATTGGCGACTCGGTGAATGCGCTTGTTGGTGTTACGGGTATTACCAATGATGTTGCCGCTCAGCGTGCATTGCGTTCGGGCTTCATGACCGTGGGTTCTGCGCTAGGCGCTGAGCTTGGTGCTGCTCTGGGTGGCACGACTGAGGGCGCCATTGCAGGTTTGTCCCAGTGGAATCCGAATGTTGATGTGCCAAAAAATATTTCGCAGGTTCTCTGGAAAGCGCAGTCGGGCGCTTCTGCGGCGACTGCGGGTGGTGACGTACGCATCAGAGGGTCCGTGATCGAGACGATCGACGGTACGTTCCCGGTTCTTGGCGCCTCGGCAGGCAAGTTGGTGGGTGCGACGGTCGGTGCGAGTGTCGGCGCTTCTGCAGCAACTTTGCTGAGTACGATAGGTGCTGCCAGTGTGGTGGGTCTGCCGGTGACGACCGCTGTCAGTTATGAGGTGACGCGTGCAAGCATTCGGTTCTTCACATCTGTGGGCGGTGATTTGGGAACTGCTCTCGGGGCCGGGGCTGCTGGCGCGGCTATTTCTGTTCTCGATGGATCGGCAGCGACAGGCGGAATACCAAGTGTCGTTGACAGTATTCAGGTGCACGCCGCTAAGGGGAGTCCTCTAGCGGCGGCCCTGCTCTCGGGTTCGGCTTCGCGGATCGGCTCTGGCGTGGGGGCGATGGTCGGCACAGCGACTACGACGACGGTCGCGGGGACAATGACCGACGTAGGCATGTCCGGGAGCCTGGTGGATCATACGAGCCAGACGATTGGTGCGCTTGTGGGTAACGCTGTGGGCGGTGCTGTTGAAACAGTGCTGAAGCCGTATGCGCAGCCGTAGGGCCCCTGTGGTGGCAGCTGTTGTCGTCACGCTAGTTAGCCTTGCGGCGGGGGGCTGTAGTGCGCGGACTGATAAGGAATGCGAGGCTCCTGACAGCAGAAGTGCCGGTACGGACGTGGCACATGATATGACTCTCGACGAATATCTCACTAGCCATGGAGTCCGTGCTGCGGTGCAGACGAGGGCAGACATCAGCGACTTTGGTATTGGCATGCAGCAGCCACCCCACTGGTATGTGACCAGGGAGCATCAGCTGCCGAACACGTATGTGGTGGTTTCGAATACTGATGCCGTGGACCAAAGTTTCGTTCCGAATGCGGTTCTTATTGTGCATCGATTGACTGGAGATTTTTCCCAGGAGGAAGCCATACGGCGGGGTTCAGTTGATACCGAACGCTACGACGGTTTTGTTCTCGAATCAGAGAAAGTCGAAGATTTTCAGCACGGCCTATCGTCGGTGATTTCCGGAACATACAACGACCAGGGGAAAAGACTGCATGTTGTGAACCGGTACGTTCTCGCCACCGTGCACGACACGCGATATCTGATACTCAACACCATAACTACAACGGCTGATCAATTTCCATCACTTTCAGGTGACGTGAAGTATTTTGATGAAGGCATCAAAATATTCATCAGATGACGTGGTGCGGTCAGCTGAGACGCACCGATCTCCATGCGCCGTGGAAGCTGACCACATCCCGGGTGGTCAGGGCATATGGTTCGACGGCCCGTAATCTACCGGACTCCCGCATACGAGGTGGACCCGACCGTTTTGGCCTGCCACTCGATGTGATGCCGGTCGATCAGGTTCTTCAGTGGGTGGGCAGCTGTGATTTTGCTCCGTCGTGACCACAAGGAACGCGTCGGCAATGCGCATCCGTGTGGTCGCCTTGACGAGTTGCGCGGTGTTTCGGCCTGAGCTCTTCTGGAGAGGCGAATCGGCAGAGGATAATCCGCGAGGCGGAAGCTGGGCCTTTTCTGCGATCCAGTTCGCCGCGGTGGGGCCGAACCCACCATCACAAGTGCTGGCGCAGACGGTTACTTTCCTTCACACAACCATCGCATCGGCGAAGCGCCGCACTGCGGCGACCGCCTCCTTTTCTGCGCCGCCCGATCCGGGGTAGTCGGTACGTGCCCGCGACTCGATCGTCCCGGTGGAGGGGTCGAGCCGCACCTCGGCCACCATCTGGGCGGTGGTGGGCTCGCAGACGGCCCAGCTATACAGGCGATCGCGGTCCCAGTCCGTGGTACGCGTGGACACGTAGTCGACGTCATCGACGCCCAGTGACGTCAATGCCGGACGGTCGTCCATGCGTTCGTCGGCACGCAGGGCACGCAAATACCATGCACCCGCGTTGATCTCGATGGGTTCCATGTACCTCCTCACACCGAGTGAACCGCCGACCAACTAAGAAACGCCGAGTGCGTGCATAGGTGCCCACACTCGGCGTTTCTTCGTAATGACGTGTTACTTGATCTCTGCGATGACCGTACCTTGGGTGATGGCGGAACCGGCCTCGACACTCAGCCCCGTGATAGTGCCGGCCTTGTGCGCGGTGACGGGGTTTTCCATCTTCATGGCTTCCAGCACCACGATCAGCTCGCCGACCTCGACCTCCTGGCCCTCTTCGACGGCGACCTTGACGACGGTGCCCTGCATCGGAGCAGTCACCGAGTCGCCGGTGGCGCCGCCGCCGCCGTGGCCGCCGCGCTTGCGGGCCTTGGGCTTCTTACGGATGACACCGTTCGCGGCACCACCGCCTCCGCCGCCGAGCGAGATGTCACCGGGCAGCGACACCTCGAGACGACGGCCGCCGACCTCGACGACCAGCTTCTGGCGGGGCAGAATCTCGTCCTCTTCGCCTTCGGCGGCGTCGGCCGTGAACGGCTCGACGGTGTTGTCCCACTCGGTCTCGATCCAGCGGGTGTGCACGGTGAAGCCGTCCTCGTCGCCGATGAAGGCGGGATCGGAGACCACTGCGCGGTGGAACGGAATGACGGTGGCCAGACCCTCGACGTTGAACTCGGCCAGCGCACGCCGCGAGCGGGCCAGTGCCTCGTTGCGGTCGCGGCCGGTGACGATCAGCTTGGCCAGCATCGAGTCGAACTGTCCGCCGATCACCGAACCGGCCTGCACGCCCGAGTCCAGGCGCACGCCGGGGCCGGTGGGGGTGTCATAGACCTTGACCGGGCCCGGTGCGGGCAGGAAGTTACGGCCGGCGTCCTCGCCGTTGATGCGGAACTCGATCGAGTGGCCGCGCGGGGTCGGGTCCTCGGTGAACTCCAGCGCCTCGCCGTTGGCGATCTTGAACTGCTCCAGGACCAGGTCTACGCCTGCGGTCTCCTCGGTGACCGGGTGTTCCACCTGCAGACGGGTGTTGACCTCGAGGAACGAGATCAGGCCGTCCTGGCCCACCAGGTACTCGACGGTGCCGGCGCCGTAGTAACCGGCTTCCTTGCAGATGCGCTTGGCGGACTCGTGGATCTCCTTGCGCTGAGCGTCGGTCAGGAACGGCGCGGGCGCCTCCTCGACCAGCTTCTGGAAGCGGCGCTGCAGCGAGCAGTCGCGGGTACCGGCGACGATCACATTGCCGTGCTGATCGGCGATGACCTGGGCCTCGACGTGGCGCGGCTTGTCCAGGTAGCGCTCCACGAAGCACTCGCCACGACCGAAGGCGGCGACGGCCTCACGGGTGGCGGATTGGAACAGCTCGGGTACCTCTTCAAGGGTGCGGGCCACCTTCATGCCGCGGCCACCGCCACCGAATGCCGCCTTGATGGCGATCGGCAGACCGTGCTCCTTGGCGAAGGCGACAACCTCGTCGGCGTCCTTAACGGGGTCGGCGGTGCCGGGTACGAGCGGGGCCTGCGCCCGGGCCGCGATGTGGCGGGCGGTCACCTTGTCGCCGAGGTCGCGGATGGACTGCGGGCTGGGCCCGATCCAGATCAACCCGGCGTCGATGACGGCCTGGGCGAAGTCGGCGTTCTCAGAGAGGAAGCCGTAACCGGGGTGGATGGCGTTGGCACCAGACTTCTCGGCGGCTTCCAGGATCTTGCCGAAGTCTAGGTAGGACTCGGCGGCGGTGTTACCGCCGATACCGAAGGCCTCATCGGCCAGGTGGACGTGGGGTGCGTCGGCGTCGGGCTCTGCGTAGATCGCGACGCTGCCCAGTCCAGCATCCTTCGCCGCGCGGATAACCCGGACCGCAATCTCACCGCGGTTGGCGACGAGTACCTTGCTGATCTTCGAGCTGGCGTGATTGGGCACCTGGCCTCCTGGTTTTAGTGCTTTCTTAGAGTCTCGGCAGTGAGTTTATGCATCCGTGGCGTCAAACACACATCCGGGATGGGGTGTGCCGCCCCAAGTTTTTACCTACTGACGAGTAGGTTCAGGACAGTCGTCGCTTGATGCGTGCCAGCATCGCCGACATTCCCCGCAGTCGCAGTGGGCTGATCAGCGCTGCCAATCCGAGGCCGGCATAGAAGTCGTCGGGGACCGCCAGGATCGCGTCTGCGGAATGGCCGTCCAGACCCTGATGCAGGATCGCGGCGAACCCGCGTGTCGTTGGAGCCTCGGCGGGTGCACTGAAATAGAGCCGTACGCCATCGCGGTCACTGGAGTCGACGTCAAGGAACAGCGGTGACTGGCATTCCGGCACCGGCTCCATCGCCGCCTGTTCCAAATGCGATGGCAACTCAGGTAATTCGGCCGAGAATTCCAGTAGCAGGCGAAGCTTGTCCTGCCCCTCGACGGCCTTGAAATCGGCGACGATCTTGGCGAGTTCGGCGGGGAGGCTCATGCTGCAGGGGGCGCGCCTGGTTTGTCGCCCTTGACGATCGGAGTACGGACCCGGTTGCCCCATTCGGTCCACGAGCCGTCGTAGTTGCGCACGCCCTCGACGCCCAGCAGGTGAGTGAGGACGAACCACGTGTGGCTGGAGCGCTCGCCGATGCGGCAGTAGGCGACGATGTCGCCGTCCGCGGCGATAACATCGCCGTAGATGTCATCGAGTTCGGCGCGGCGCCGGAACCTGCTGTCGTCCGCGGCGGCCTTGGCCCAGGGGATCGAGACTGCGGTGGGGATGTGTCCACCCCGCAAAGCGCCCTCTTCCGGGTAATCGGGCATGTGGGTGCGTTCGCCGGTGTATTCCGCAGGGGAACGCACATCGACCAGCGGTCCATGTCCGAGGTGGGCCAGCACGTCGTCGGCGTACGCGCGAATCGGTGCGTCGTCGCGGTCCACCACGGGGTAGCCCTCGGTGTACTTGGCTGGAACATCGAGTGTGGTGTCGCGCCCCTCAGAGATCCACAGATCCCGCCCACCGTCGAGGAGCCGGACGTCGGGGTGGCCGAACAACGTGAACACCCAGAGCGCGTAGGCAGCCCACCAGTTGGACTTGTCGCCGTAGATGACAACCGTGTCCTCGCGACGGATCCCCTTGCGGTTCATGAGCTCTGCGAACTGCACGCCGTCGATGTAGTCGCGGACGGTGCCGTCATTCAAGTCGACGTGCCAGTCGATCTTCACCGCCCCGGGAACGTGCCCAATGTCGTAGAGCAGAACGTCTTCGTCGGACTCCACGATGGACAGTCCGGGGGTGCCTAGGTGTCCGGAAAGCCAGTCGGCGGAGACGAGGCGTTCGGGGTGGGCGTAGGCGGCGAATTCAGGTGCGGGGTCGGCCGGAAGGGTCACGTTGTGAGCCTAGTCGCGTTCGAGGGTGGTCGGCTCATCGAGTTGGATACTGAGTTCAGATCCGCGGTGCGTTGCTGGTCGCGGTGCGAGAATTCGCCAATGCCGGACTGGACATACCACCCGCTGAGCCCGATCGCGTTGTCCGTTCTCGGTGAACGCAGGACACGAGTACGGGTGATGAAGGTCCTGGCGGCGGCGGTGACGCGCGCCGGAGGTCGGCGCTGGATTCCCTGGGTATTCGACCACCCGCCCGTTCCGCCGCAATGGCACGGCCGGTTCGGGGCGACGGTTCCGCCGCCGATCGCAGATGCCGGGTTGTCGCGCTCGTCGCTACCACCGAGCTGGCCGATGCGGTGGCGCCCTTCGTCGGCGCGGTGTCCTGGCCCGCGTGGATATGGGGTGCCCTGGTTGGGCTGGGTCTGATTGCCGCGGGTATCGGGGCGGCCGCCATCTCGTTGGGCCCCGTGCTGCTGTGGTTCGACCGCGACTAGCTGGGGCTGTCGGTCGACGGCCTGCACGGCGGCGTGAACCATGATCTGGTCGGGTTTCTGCAGCATGACCGGCTCACCATGGCGGGCGACATGATTGGTATCGGTACTATGTATCTGGGGTCGGCCTGGGATGGGGCCAGAGAAGGGCACCGGGTCCGTAACGCGCTGTTGATTTCCTGGGCACCTGACGTGTCCCCGGGATGACGGACAGTTTCATGGGGGTGTTCACAGCACCAAGAAAATCCGAGCCCACCAACCACCATTCTCACCGCATCGCGGCGTCATCGGCCATGCCAGTCTACTGGCATCAAGGACGAAATCGGGAACGATTCATTCAGCGACTAAATGCCGATACAGTCGAAAACCGCGTTAAAATCGCCAGCTACCGACTACCTCCAATCTGGATATCGAGGCTGAGTACTTGGAATGCGATAATAGCGCCATTACGGCTGCTGCCGCACGACAAGTGGGCGGCCCAGCCCAGGGCTGTTCGCTCCTACTTCACTACCAAGGCAGTGTCATCCTCGTATATGCGGTCAAGAACTTCCCGAACCGCTATCGCTGCGCTGTCGAAGCCCATCTCGGCGAGGGCGGTACAAGACTCCTCCAGAACCTGGCGATCCAGCTCGGCCATTCGCTGCCCTAGGGAGCTTAGGCGAGCTAGGTCGCCGTCGAGCTCGCCGCCAGCCTTCGCAAACCCTTCCTGCAATTTGGCAAAATTCTGGTCATTCTCTATTGGGATCAGCTCGTTCATCGCAGCGCGGATGCTACGAAGTTCGGCTTCGATAGCAAGCACTCTACGGACCGCAGGGCAGTCAGAAGAATTGTTCATAGCGTCAATTATAGCGGGGGACTTTTGGTCCCTATCCCGATGAGTTCCGCGGCAAGATGACCGATCCTGATCCGATGGCCGTCCTACGGCTCAGGTCGCTGCCGACATCGTTATCAGTGACCAGACGATCTATGCTCTGGCGTCTCCAGGAACTAATCGACACCGGGCGGCTACCCAGGACACTACGGCGCCGAACTAGCTGAGCCCGGCGCTGCTAACAAGCTCGTCAGCGAGATATGGGGCTGCGTTCGATGAGCTGTAGCTGTCAACAGCTACTAAGGATTTATCAGGAATCCAAAGGCCGACTCTATCGATCACGCAAACGTTCCGCATCACGCCAAATCGCGAGTTGACTAAGGTCGAAGGTATTTGCATCTGTTACCGACGGCTGTGTCGCTTCCTTATGGTCTGGTAATCGCACGGGTGACCGTATCGGCTACCTATTAATTGGATAGCGCGCTGCTTTCGCAGCAGTATGTGTGAAAGAATCGTACGCACATCGATTTCAACGGCCGCAACAGGAGCGAGGGCGAGCTTCTCATTTGCGGGAATCCCCCGCGCCATCAGGGCTGCAACGGTCTGAACGAGGTTCATCTGAGATGTTCCGACCGTCAGCCCGGTGCGCAGCAACCAATGTGGTTCGTGGTTTGGGACGTGAGTGAATGCCTCGTGATTGCGTAGATAATCACCGGAACCCGCGGCAGCCCTAAGGATTTTGGGCTTATCGCAGCCATTTACTCAGTAACCGACTAAAGGTGCCATTCGTGAGGGCTTCGGCGAGCCATTGGTTCGTCTGCTCGATCAACGGACTACCCTTGGGGAGCATGTACGCCTTGTAATCGACAGTGAAAGGCTTGCCCGAATATCCAGCTACCAGTTCAGGGTGTTGTTTGGCCTGGTAGAGGGCCTCAATGGCATCGGTAATCATGACGTCGGCGTTGTCCTGCAGTAACTGGTCAAACACTGTCATGTTGTCTGGCCAGATGGTCAGGGTCGCTTTTGGGAAGTTCCGTCTTGCGAACTCCTCATTGGTTCCCCCCGAATTCTCAATTACGCGTATACCGGGGCGATTGATTTGCTCTATGGACTGGAGGCGCTCCGCGTTGCCATATCTGGTCAGCGGCATCTTACCACTGACCAGATATGGCAGTGTGAAATCAGCGAATTGTTCACGTGCCGGTGTCCTAGAGATCCCTCCCATAGCGATATCACATTTACCCGGCGCAGCCATATCTTTCATGAGCGTCCCCCATGTCGTGGCAATGAACACTGCGGTCGCTCGCAAATGTGCAGCAAGGTCGTTGGCTATGTCAATATCGACACCAAGGTACCGCCCAGTTGCTGGATCGCGCGAGGACATGGGTTTGTAGTCGCCCGTCGTGCAGACCCGTAATACTACCGGCGCGGCATCAGGTCTGGGTGTCGAGGCTTGGCGAGCCTCCGGCGCATTATCTAGGCAACTCGTGCAGACAGTAGCGAAAGCAAGTGTGCTAACTGTGATAGCCGAGAAACGACCACCGAATCCAATACCCATAGATACAGCATTGCATGAGCACCTGGGTCTGTTGCACGGATGGGTGTCATCGTGGCGAGGCTGTTCCTTGCTGAGTTCGGTGCCGATGTGGTGCGGGTTGCCGGTGTGGCGCTGGAGCAGGTCGCCGCAGATTTAGGTGTCCACCCGATGGTGCTGTTGAAGTGGATGTGCCTGGCCGATGTCAATGACGGTTATCGTCCTGGCGTGACCTCAGCGGAATCCGCTCAGAATCGTGAACTCAGGAAGTGGGTCCGGTTACTGGAGCAAGAAAATGAGGTGCTGAGGCGGGCGGTGGTGTATCTGTCGCACCCGAGCTTGAAGCTGGGTCATTTCCCAAAATGATGTACCCGCTCGTTCGTGAGCTGGCCGCGGACGGTTTTCCCGTCACGGTGACGTGCCGGGTTCTGGGAATCGCTCGTGCGCCGTTTTATCGCTGGCGTGCTGATCCGGTCACCGGCGCCGAGTGGACGCAGGCCTTTGTGATGAATTCGATCTATGGCGCTCATCGTGATGACCCGGAGTTCGGCTGCCGATTCCTGGCCAACGAAGTCCGGTCGGCGGGAATCGCGGTTTAGTTCCGATGAATATCGACTACGCTCCTCGAAACTACTAAAGTCGGCACTATAGTTGATAGTGCCGCCAGGAAAGATACTTTTCAAAATAGGAAATTCCCTATTCAACAATAGGCATAGCGATGGTCTCAGAGTTTCCATTCATATCGGTGATTGTCAGCTGGGTGAATTGCAACCAACCGCTGTCATCCGGGACGGATTTAGGGGCGTCGAAAAGCAACGTTACAGTGCGGGATTTGACTAAGCCTGTGGCACAGTTGGGCACACAATCCTTGGTATGCCGCGTACCTGCTCCCGCAGCGCTTTCCTTGGTCCATGAATCCCAAACAATTCCAGTCAATATGTCACCACTATCAGCAGCCGTAAGACTGATGTATTCCGGCTTCACTTCCGGGCGATTCATCCAAATGTTCCAGTATACACCTCCCGCGGGTACCGGTGGGCCCAGGGGGTAGTCTTCCTGTGTAGGTTGTTGATGAGGGCCGAATGGGAGAGGAACGTTTGAGGTAGTCGAGAGGTCTGAGGCAATACCAATATTCTGCTGCTTCTCCCCTGGGGAATTGCATGCGGTGAGCATGCAGACTATCGAGACCGCGCCAAGGAATTTTATACTGTTTTTCATGGCTCCTATTTCGGATAGTATAGATAACTAAACTGCTCGAGATGTTAACGAAGAACCGCCCCTGCGACGATGTTTATGCATCAACTCGGCGATTGAAAGATCCACAAACGACGACTATCGGGGGCCATGATTGTGAGGCGGTCTCCGCCAATCCAGAAGTCACGATTTCCATCGAGCGCTTCCAGGAATTGTTGTTCTGCAGAGTCCCAGGGGCACAGCCTTCGAGTGCTTCCAACTGGCGCGAAAGCGAGATGTTGAGCCTGACGAACTACAGCACCCATGACGCGGTTACAACCGTTGGTACCCGTTACATTTAAAGTTGAGTTGGTACTATCATTGATGTGATCAAACTGCAAATATGCCTCCTCGCCCGAATATGGCATGAGTAGTTTTTCTAGCGAGTAGGACACTAAGACCCATCTTTTTCCAACGAGGTTTTGGAGTGGGTGACTGGCGGCGACATGAATCGGCTGCGCGGCAATCAATTGGATACATACGAGCGCCACAGCACATACCCCAACTGCCATCATCTGTGTCAATCTCTTACCCAACCAGTGCATCATTATGCCCCTTAGCGTTTTTCAACGGACGGTAGTCTGCTGCACTGCACATCGTTTAACTCTTCGTCTTCGTTACTAACGAGTTTAGAGACCAGGGGGGTCTGCGGAGGGTTTGGTTGATTCCTGACCCGCAAGCTTGGTGCTTGTGGTGGGAGGATGTTGATCATGGCGAAGGCTTATCCGCCCGAGTTTCGTAGCAATGTGATCGCCGTGGCGCATCGGCAGCGGGGTGCCGGCGCCGGTGGTGGCTATTCCGGCGGTGTATTCGAGTTAGGTCAGGGTGGTGGTAACCACGACCGTCACGGGTAAACCGTGATGGGAACCTAGGTCGCCGGAGGCCAAAGTTCCGCGCAGGCAGGCACGCAGCGCGTCATGGCTGCGCTGGGCCGATGTGCGGTGGTCGTGTTCAGCGGCCATCTGGGCCAACTGCCTCTCGGTAGCTTCGCGGGTCGGCATATCCACCACGGCCGGTAGCCGATCAAAGAAGCGGCGAATGATCCGCACATGCTCCTCACCCACCTCGCCGCGACATAGCGCGGCGGCCACATTCGGCGCCGCGCCGCACCCCTGCTGACATTCAACCGCCGCGATAACACATATCGGCATACGAAGTGCCCCCGAGTTCTACGGGCGAGGCCCGGGCCGTGACCTTGGGCACCAGCCCCAACCCACCGGCAGACAAGCGGCGCTGCACCACCTCCAGGCGGGCCGGCACCGTCAGCGCCTCAGATGCAGTCAGCTCCTGGATCGACTCAGTGCAGAGGGCATCAACCGCCGCCTCCAACACCCCAATCGAACTCATGTTTGAATAGTAACGGTGCCCACCAGCGACTAGCCGCATCCTGAAACGGCTGTGACAGAAGTGAATTCAGTCGCTCGGCGTCAGCCCGCTGACCTCGGCCACGATCTCCAACGCCCGCAGTTGCAGTTTCCGGTCGGGCGCGTTGGGGACCACGATGAGCTCGTCGGCATCGGCCAGTTGTGCAAAATCGTCCAGGTATGCGCCCACATCGTCGGGTGTTCCTACCGCGAAGTACTTCGTCATCGCCTTGATCTGTTGCCCCGCAGGGGACTCCAGCGCGGCGAGGGCCTCGTTATCGGTGAGGCGGGGTCCGCCTCCGCGATGCAGGAAAAGCTTGGCGCGTTCGATCAACACCGCCCGGTACTGCTCTCGGGCGGTGTCTTCCTCGTCGGCGGCGATGACGTTGACCCCGGCGATCACGTACGGCTCCTGCAGCTGCTCAGAGGGCTGAAACTCTCGCCGATACAGCGCCACCGCATCCTGCAGCGCGGAAGGCGCGAAGTGCGAGGCGAAACCGTAGGGCAGGCCCAGCACCGCCGCCAGTTGTGCGCCGAACAACGACGACCCAAGGATGTAGAGCGGTACATGTGTCCCGTGCCCCGGTGTCGCGGTTACCCCCGGCACCCGGCTCTGATCGCTCAGATATGCCTGCAGCTCGATCACATCCTGCGGGAAATGCTCGGCATCGGCGGGGGAGTGCCGCAACGCGCGCAGCGTCACCTGATCCGTCCCCGGGGCGCGGCCGAGGCCGAGATCGATGCGTCCCGGGTACAGGGTTTCCAGGGTGCCGAATTGCTCGGCGATCTGCAGCGGGGAATGGTTGGGCAACATGATGCCGCCCGCGCCCAGCCTGATGGCCGAGGTCTGGGTGGCCACATGTCCGATCAGGACACTCGTCGCCGACGAGGCGATGGACCGCATGTTGTGGTGTTCGGCGTACCAGACGCGGTGAAATCCCAGTGCTTCGGCGTGCCGCGCGATCTCGACGCTGGCGGCGAAGCTCTCGGCCACGGTCTCGTGCGGCGCCACCCGCGCCAGATCCAGAATCGACAAAGGTCTCGCCATGAATTGGAGCAACCCTCGGAGTTTCTTCGCTATTCCCCCGTGGGACGCACCATAGAAGGTACAAACGGATGGTGCCCTTCATTCCGACCGCAGCGGAACTGGCGGGTGCTCTCGCCGAACTGCTCGACGACCTCCAATCTGAGCTGCCCGCATCCTCGGTGCATCGCGCCCGCGTCGGGGCCAACATCGCCAGGATTCTGCAGCGAGAACTGACCACGCCCGCGCAGCCGCCTGCCGATGACCCGTCATGGGACGACCTGGCCGAGGCGGTCCGTAGTGAACTTGCGGTCGTCAAGCCCGGGTACGACGCCTGGGAGGGCGAATGACCGACCTGGCCGACGGGCTGACCCGTTACCTGCACGACGAATTCGGCAAAAAATTCCAGGTGTCTGGCGTGGTTGGCGTTTCCGCGGGCGCGCGACGGCGAAATGTGCTGTTGGATGCCACTTTTGGGGGTGAGACTCTCGAGCTGGTGGCGACGATTGTGCCTGCAGTCGTGCAGCAGGTCCCGGTGGGCAGTGAGGCCGGGGTGCGTGAGCTGGCGCGCAGCCATGGTGTTCCGGTGCCGCGGGTTCGAGGTGTGTGTTCCGAGGCCTCGTATGTCGGTTCGCCTTTCATGATCTCCGAACGCATCGCGGGCGAGACGGTTCCCCGTAAGGTGCTGCGGCTGGTGCAGTCCACCGGGATCGAGGATCTGGTGGCCGAACAGCTTGGTGCGGCGATGGGTCGGCTCCATGGGATAGACCCGGCGATGGCGCCGCCGGATCTGCCCGGTGACCCGGAGGCCGAACCGGCGGTCGTCATGCTGGAACAGATGCGCGAGGGGGTGGCGGCGTTGCTCCCGGATCGGCCGGTGTTCCTGCGCACGCTGTCCTGGTTGGCGGAGCGCATGCCGGGTCCACCCGCTCGGCGATGCCTGGTGCACAACGATATTCGTAATGGCAACGTCATCGTCGGCGAGGACGGCTTGCGCGCGGTCCTCGACTGGGAGGGCACCACTCGTTTCGGAGATCCCATGCGCGATGTCGGCTGGACCGCGCTGCGGATGTGGAGGTTCGGTGTCGACGAGCACGAGTTCGGTGGCTTCGCGGGCCGTGAGGTGTTTGTGCGTGCATACGAGGACGCAGGCGGAACATTTGATGCCGACAGGTTCCGGTGGTGGAAGGTGCTGGGCACCCTGTGGTGGGGTGTTGGCCTCGCCGCGCAAGCGAAGTCGTATCTGGACGGAAGTGTGCGGGACATCGTGATGGCAGCTAGCGGTCGCCGGATACCCGAGATCGAGTGGGACCTGTTGATGTTGACGAAGCCGGAAGGTCGCTGATGAACTTCGAACTGCCGCCCGAACTGGTCGGTTATCTCACGGAGCTTGACGAGTTCATCGACCGCGAGATCGTGCCGCTCGAACAATCCGATGACAACATCCGATTCTTTGATCACCGACGCGAAGATTCCCGTACCGACTGGGATCGTGGTGGTCTGCCCAATGGCGAGTGGGAGGAACTGCTCGGTGAGGCCCGTCGGCGTGCCGATGAGGCCGGTCACCTCAGGTACCCGTTCCCCGCGGAGTTCGGCGGACGTGACGGGTCCAACCTCGGCATGGCGGTCATCCGTGAGCACCTGGCGCGACGCGGTCTCGGACTGCACTGCGACCTGCAGAACGAGCACGCCATCGTCGGTAACAACGTGGGGCTGCTCCTCATGCTGGAGTACGGCACCGCGGAGCAGAAAGCTCAGTGGGTCGAGGGACTCGCCAGTGGCACGAAGTTTTTCGCGTTCGGCATCACCGAGCCCGAACACGGCTCAGATGCCACCCACATGGAAACCCGGGCCACAAAAGATGGCTCGGACTGGATCATCAACGGCGAAAAGACCTGGAACACCGGTGTACACATCGCCGACGCCGACCTGATTTTCGCCCGGACCTCAGGCGATCCGGGTGACGGGCGCGGTATCACCGCGTTCCTGGTGCCCGCGGATGCTCTCGGTTTCAAGGTCGAGGAGTACCTGTGGACCTTCAACATGCCGACCGACCACGCCCGCATCTCGCTGACCGATGTGCGGGTCCCCGATTCGGCGGTCTTCGGCGGGGAGGGCCGCGGGCTGGGGGTGGTGCAGCACTTCTTCAACGAGAATCGGATTCGTCAGGCCGCGTCCAGTCTTGGTGCGGCGCAGTTCTGCATCGATCGATCTGTCGAGTATGCCAAGGAGCGCAAGCCGTTTGGGAAGCCGCTGGCATCGAATCAGGCCATCCAGTTTCCGCTCGTCGAGCTGCAGACCCAGTGCGAGATGCTGCGGGCACTGATTCACAAGACGGCATGGTCGATGGACACCTACGGCCCGTTCTCGGTCTCCGAACAGGTCTCGATGTGTAATTACGTCGCAAACCGGTTGTGCTGCGAGGCCGCCGACCGCGCCATGCAGGTTCATGGCGGGATGGGGTACTCGAGGCATATGCCGTTCGAACATATCTACCGCCACCACCGGCGGTACCGGATCACCGAGGGTGCCGAGGAGATTCAGATGCGCCGGGTGGCCGGGTATATGTTCGGCTTCATGAATCAAAAGGCGCCCAAGGGGGTCTAGTGGGCGAAACGTCTGTGCCCGTTGTGGTGGTCATGGGTGTGGCGGGGGTCGGCAAATCGACCGTGGCGCAGGCCCTGGCGCAGCTCCTCGGTGCGCCCTGTGCTGAGGGTGATGATTTCCACCCGGACGCGAACATCGCCAAGATGTCGGCCGGAATCCCGCTGGACGACACCGATAGATGGCCGTGGCTGCAGCGTATCGCCGAATGGATGTCCGAGCGCGGACGGGAGGGGACAGGTGGGGTGGTCACCTGTTCGGCACTCAAACGCCGCTACCGTGACGTTCTCCGTGCGGGATACCCGGACGCGTTCTTCGTGTATTTGTCCGGAGACAGGGCGCTCATCGGTGACCGGATGTCACATCGCTCAGGACATTTCATGCCAACGTCGTTGTTGGATTCGCAGTTCGAGATTCTCGAACCACTGCAACCCGATGAGCGGGGTGCGGTGTTGGATGTCGGTATCGGGCCGGATGAACTGGTAGCGGAGGCCTTGAGGCAGATCGGCGCATGAACGCCAACCTGATTCTGCTGGCCGAGCCGGCGAAGATCCCGCACACCACCAGCGACGTTCGGCTACTTGTTGCCGTGGTGCTGAGCATCGGCGTGATCATCGCGCTCATCACCCGGCTCAAGATGCATCCCTTCCTGGCGCTGCTGCTCGGATCGGGAACCCTGGCCGCCGTCGCGAGTGTGCCGTTCGACAAAATCTTGGGATCCTTTGTGACGGGCTTCGGCTCGACCATCGCCGGTGTCGGACTGCTCATCGGTTTGGGGGCGATGCTGGGCCGCCTGTTGGCCGACTCCGGCGGCGCCAACATCGTCGCCGATGCCGTGCTCGCACGGTCGGGTCCACGCATGCTGCCCTGGGCGGTGGCCTTGATCGCGGCCGTGCTCGGGCTGCCTTTGTTCTTCGAAGTGGGTGTGGTGCTGCTGATTCCGATCGTGCTTTTGGTGGCGCGCCGGGGAAATGTGCCACTGCTGCGGGTGGGAATTCCCGCGCTGGCGGGGCTCTCCGTATTGCACGGCCTGGTTCCGCCACACCCGGGTCCCTTGGTGGCGGTGGACGCGCTGAAGGCGGACTTGGGTGTCACCCTGGCGTTCGGTCTGCTGGCCGCGGTGCCCACCCTGATTGTCGCGGGGCCTCTCTATGCGCGGGTGGCAGAGCGCTGGGTGGGGCCACTGGACATCCCGACCGCGACCGTACCCGAAGCCGACCGAAAGGGACCGGCTCCCAGTGTTGCCGCGGTGTTGGCGACGATCTTGCTTCCGGTGGGTCTGATGTTGGCGAAGGCACTCTCCGACGTGGTGATCGATGATCCGAAATCGCTGGTGCAAAGGATTTTCGATACTGCAGGCACGCCGCTGGTGGCGCTGCTGGTGGCGACTCTGGTGGCAATGGTGACACTGGGCACGGCATCTGGCCTGGACCGCGCGGGTGTCTCGGGAATCATCGAGAAGTCGCTCGGGCCCATCGCGGGCATCGTCTTCATCGTCGGTGCCGGGGGCGGATTCAAGCAGACCCTCATCGACGTGGGGGTCGGTGACGCCGTGAGCACCTGGTCGGAGAAATGGCATATCCCCGCGCTGGTGCTGGGCTGGCTTATCGCGGTGCTTATCCGATTGGCCACCGGTTCGGCCACGGTGGCGACGATCACCGCCGCCGGTATCGTCTCTCCGCTCGCCGCAGACATGTCTACCGCGCACGTCGCGCTGTTGGTGCTCGCGATAGGTGCCGGGTCGCTCTTCTTCTCCCACGTCAACGACGCCGGATTCTGGTTGGTGAAGGAGTATTTCGGGATGACCGTCGGCCAGACCCTCAAGTCGTGGTCGGTGATGGAAACGGTGATTTCGGTCGTCGGGTTTGCGATGGTTCTGCTGCTGAGCGCCGTTGTATGACTCGTCGTCTAGCTCTTTGTCGCACTCACGAACTGTGAGAGCCCCCGGACCTCCTGCTCAATGTCGTGAAATCCCGAGTTCCACAGCACCGAGGTGATGTCGTCGCGGTCGAAGCCGTGTAAGCCGTTGCGTGCCGCCATTTTCACGGAGAGCGATCGGACGAGCCTGGGGCCGCGGGTGCAGCTGGTCATCACCGCGATCCGGCCGCCCGGCCTGAGCACCCGGAGCATCTCATCGAGAACCTTGAAGGGCTCGGGTACCAGATACAGTGCGGCGAAACAGCACACCGCATCAAAGCTTCCGTCGTCGAACGGCAGGGTGCGCGCGTCCGCACGCAGGTATCCGACCCCGTCCGCGGTGTTGGTCCGGACCGCGCGCCGCAGCATGGGTTCGGAGAAGTCGAGCCCGACGGCCAGCCCTCCGGCGGATAACTGGCCGCCCAGGTGTTTGGTGAAGTTTCCTGGCCCGCAGGCGACATCGAGCAGTGTGTGGGCCGCGTCGAGTCGCAGGGCCCGTGCCGCACGGCGCCGTTCTGCCGAGGGCGTGATGCCGGTGTAGAGCACGGTCTGGCCCCAGCGCCATGGTCCTTGATAGATCGCGGCCACCACCGGGTTGTTCATGGCGCGCTGCGCGGCGCGCTGAGGTTGATCCGAGGGCGGCGGAAGCAGATCCAGATAGCCTGCCGACGAATGCGCGCCCGCGTCGAGTGCGTCGGACCAGACAAGCTCGCCGAGCCGATCCAATGCGGTCGGGGTTGTCATTGGGCCTCCTGCAGCCTGTCGTCGTCGTGAAGGTGCTGAGCGAAAAAGGAGTAGACCCGTTCCCAGGCGTCGGCCTCCGCTTCGGGGGAGTACCCGAATCCGGCGATTCGCATCAGTGGTTGCATCGGCAGCTGGTTGGCGAAACTGTGCCCCGCGTCGTACTTCTTGATGTCGTGTTCGATGCCGTGGGCCTCCAGCGCCTTGCGCAACCGAGGCTCCCCCCGAACCACGAATGGGTCCCGAGTGGCCAGGCTCGCGACGACGGGGCACGCTCCCTCGAAATGGTCGCAGTAGGGGCCGGGCATCGCACCGTAGAAGGGTGCGGCCGCGTCAAAACCCTTGGTTGAGGTGATAAGTACGAATCCGCCGCCCATGCAGAAACCGGCGACACCGACCCCGCCGGTGGTGTACGGAAGCGACAACAGGTGATCGCGCGCAGCCAGGATCTCGTCGATCGCACGGCCTCGGCGGGTAATGAGGTTGGTCATCACTCGGCTGATGCACCGGATACGTCCACGCGAGTACAGATCGGGCGCCAGGGCCACGTAGCCGTTGGCCGCCACGTTCTTGGTGATGCGACGCAAGTCGGGAGTGGAGCCGTTGATGTCATGCAACACCACGATCGACGGCCACGGCCCGTCGCCCGCGGGCTTCTCCAAAATGCCTGTGACTTCACCACTTTTTGTGGGGAAACTGATGTCCGCCATAGCGCTCCTGTGATCGATCACAAATATTGTTTACAGTGATGTTAAGCTAATTGGAAAGGTAGGCTCCAGCTCTGATGGCTGTCAATACCCCGTCGGGTCGGTCCCGGGGGCGCCCCGCGCGCACGCCCGAGCAGCACGAGCAGATGCGCGCACGTATCCTCGCCGCTGCCGGTGCCGTGTACGCCAAGCACGGGCAGCGCGGCACGACCGTGGCGCGCATCGTCAAGAAGGCTCGCCTGTCCCGGCCGACGTTCTATGTGTTCTTCGATGGAACCGACGATGTCATCACCGCATTGGTCAATCACACCCAGTCGCAGCTCAACGGGAGGCTCTACGCGGCGATGGTGGAGCCGGCCGATCTGATCACTCAAATCGTTGCGGCGGTGGACGTTTACCTCGATACCACCGAGGAGATGGGCGATGCGGCGCGGGTGTTCCATATCGAGGCCCACGATCCGGCTTCCTCCGCGCATCGATTGCGCCAGGAGAACGAGGAGGTGATGGTCGACATGCTGCGCGGCCGGATCATCGAGTCCGGCCGTCCTGCACCATCGTCAGAGGCCTTCCGGATGTTGTTCGGAACCCTGCAGGCGGGCAGTTACCGCTACTCGTCGACGCCCGGCAGCGATCGCCGGGAGGCGCGCGCCGCCATGCTGCGGGCGGCGGTGGCGCTGGTGGGCACGCCGGAGGACTGGCGCCGGGCCGCCGAGCGTCCCGATCTGTTCGGGCAGTAGGGCTAGATGCTCAGATATTGGGGCGTCAACACAATGGAATACAGGATGGTTCGGTAAGCCCGGGTGGGATCGGTAACCCATTGGCTCACCAGAAAATACAGCGTCTGAGTGCCATCGGCGTTCATGGTGATGCTGACGACCTGCGGTCCATACGGCTGCAACAGCTTGTGTGGATCACGGGAGATGAACGGATCATCCGGTCGCGGATCTGACGGATCGTTGCGGATCAGCACTGTCATGGGCTCGCTGACCAACTCCTGAGGAGTGCGAAACAGCTTGAGTCCGATGTGCGCGTCGCCGGAGCCGTTGGAATCGAGCAGGCCGAAACCGCCTGCAGGTAGCGCGAACAACTGATTCTCACGGTCGCCGCCACCGCTGATCTGACCGATCTTCTCCCACGCCGACGAGTCCAGGAAGGCCGGATCGTCGATCGGAGGTGTGAGCCACGCATACCGCGGCGCCCAGGGGCCGGTTCCGGCATTTCCCGCCACCAGCATTCGTCGACCGGTCGCCGAAACCCCGCTCGGCTGGGAGATTCCGGCCATGACACCCATCGGTTGGTATGTCGATCTGCCCGGCTCGCTCACGTCGTAGACGGTGGTGTCCGCCGAGACGAAGGTGCTGCATCCCGGCGACGGAATACACGAGGCGAACAACAGCGAACGATGCGCCAGCTCCGCAGATCCGGTGGGCAGCAGCCGGGCACCGTCCTGCGCATCCGTTGGCAGCGTAAGGGGTTTGGAACGTCCTCCGAGTGCCACCGAGGGGCTGGCGGGGTCGACGGGAATCAGCTGAATGCCGTCACCGGTGTTCAGGTAGTCGCCGGTCCACAGGCAGGCGCCGCGGTTGGTGTGCACGCCGAGGTCGAAGGAATCGTCGCGGCAGGCGTTCTGAAAGCTGGCATTGACCGACGGCATGTGCGGAATCGGGCTGCCCTGGGCGTCCTTGAATTCCTGCTGTTGGGTCGGCCCGATCATGACGAGTGAGTCGAACAACGGCACCATGCGGGGCGGCAGCGGGGCAGGGGTAGGAGTGTCCGGATGGAATGGCTTTGGGGGCACGTGCTTTTCGTGCCGGACCCACAATGACGAGGCGGGTACGTCCAGCCTGCTCAGCAATTGGCCCAACAGCGGCACGCTGACCCCGATCACATTCGAGGGATCGCCATCGATGCCTTCGACGAACCAGCTGCCCAGTCCGTCGAGCGTGAAGGCTCCGGCCACCTGCAGTGGCTCGCCGGTAGCCAGATACGCCTCGAGATCTGCGTCCGATGGGTTGCCGAAACGCACTGTGGTCGAGCGTGTTTCACTGACGCGTGCGACGGGCTTGCCTTCGATCACCCGCACCAGGCAGTGCCCGGTCAGCAGCTGAGCGGACCGCCCGGCCATCAGCGCCCAGCGGCGGCGCGCTTCCGCTACGGTGCCCGGCTTGCCCTGCAACGTGCCGTCGAGCAGGAGCATCGAATCGCAGCCCAGCACCACCGCGTCGGCGGCCACCTTGCCGGCCAGGGTCGTCGCGACGTCAAAGGCCTTGGCGCAGGCCAGCACTTCCACGGCTCGCTCCGGGGCGGTACCCGAGGGCTGGGTGGCCATGACGAGATGCTCGTCGACATGCGAGACGATGACGACCGGGTTCAGGCCGGCCTGCTCCAGGATCCGTTCGCGCGCGGGAGAGGCCGAGGCCAGGACAAATGCGGTCACGGGGCCGGTGACGGCCGTCTAGAACATGCCCTGCGGGCGCGCCAGCTTCGCGCGCTCGAACAGGGTGACTCGCTGCCAGCTGTGCGGGCTGTAGCGGAGCATGTCGATGGGCTCGGCCCAGAGGTTCCGAGGCTTGAGGCTCTCGGTCTCTGCCTTCGAGGCCAGCGCGCTGAGCGCCGCGACCAGGGCCGCGATCTCCTCATCTGTCGGGTTGCCGCTGAGCACCTGCACGTCGGCGGCCTTCACCTTCCCGGAATCGCTTTCGTCGGTTACGGTCTCGCTGGTCTCGGTGCCTTCTTCGGTCACGGACGCACCTTCTTCATTCGTCACAGCGGAATGTTTCCGTGCTTCTTCGGTGGGAGCCGCACGATCTTGCGATCGAGCAAGCGCAGCGAGGTGGCGATGTAGCCGCGGGTGTGCGACGGCGGGATGACCGCGTCGACGTAGCCGCGCTCGGCAGCCATGTACGGGTTCACCAGGGTGTCCTCGTACTCGGCCTGCAGCTGCAGGCGCAGGGCGTCCACGTCGTCGCCGTTCTTGGAAGCCTCGGCCAGCTGCGAGCGGTACACGAATCCGACCGCACCGGAGGCGCCCATGACCGCGATCTGTGCGGTGGGCCAGGCGACGTTGACGTCAGCGCCCATGTCCTTGGAGCCCATGACGCAGTACGCGCCACCGTATGCCTTGCGGGTGATGACGGTGATTTTCGGAACGGTGGCCTCGCCGTAGGCGTACAGCAGCTTGGCGCCGCGCCGGATGATGCCGTTGAACTCTTGCTCGGTGCCGGGCAGGAAGCCGGGCACATCCACCAGAGTGATGATCGGGACACCGAAGCAGTCGCAGGTGCGGATGAACCGCGCGGCCTTCTCCGAGGCGTTGATGTCCAGGCAGCCCGCGAACTGGGTGGGTTGGTTGGCGACGATGCCCACGCTGCGGCCATCGACACGGCCGAAGCCGACGATGATGTTCTGGGCGTATCCGGCCTGCACCTCGAGGAACTCGTCGTCGTCGAGGATGCGGGTGATGACCTCGTGCATGTCGTACGGCTGGTTCGGAGAGTCCGGAATCAGCGTGTCGAGCTCGATGTCCTCGTCGGTGAGGTGGTCTTCGATGGCGCCGTCGGTGGGCTCCGGTCCCGGATAGCGCGGCGGCTCGGAGGCGTTGTTGGACGGCAGGTAGCTCAGGATGTCGCGGACGTAGTCGAAGGCGTCCTGCTCGCCGGAGGCTACGTAGTGCGTGGTGCCGGACTTGGCCTCGTGGGTGTGTGCGCCACCCAGCTCCTCCATGGTGACGTCCTCACCGGTGACGGTCTTGATGACGTCGGGACCGGTGATGAACATCTGGCTGGTCTGGTCGACCATGACGATGAAGTCGGTCAGCGCGGGCGAGTAGACGTGCCCACCGGCAGCCGGGCCCATGATCAGCGAGATCTGCGGGATGACGCCCGAGGCGATGACGTTGTTGTGGAAGATCTGGCTGTAGAGACCGAGGGAGACCACGCCCTCCTGGATGCGCGCGCCGGCACCCTCGTTGATGCCGATGAGCGGGCGGCCGGTCTTGAGGGCCAGCTGCTGCACCTTGACGATCTTCTCGCCGTACACCTCGCCGAGGCTGCCGCCGAACACCGAAACGTCCTGGCTGAAGATGCACACGTCGCGCCCGTCGATGGTGCCGAAACCGGTCACCACGCCGTCGCCGAGCGGGCGCTTCTCGCCCAGGCCGAAGTTTGAGCTGCGGTGCTTGGCCAACGCGTCCAACTCCACGAACGAGCCCTCGTCCAGCAGCGCGTGGATGCGCTCACGGGCGGTCAGCTTGCCCTTGGCGTGGATCTTGTCGACGGCGGCCTCGCCGACCGGGTGCAGTGTCTCCTCGCTACGCCGACGCAGATCGGCGAGCTTGCCCGCGGTGGTGTGGATATCGGGCTCGGTGGTCGTCATGGGTCCCGATGTTATCGCGCTGCACCCGGCAGAACGCGCATGGGCCTTAGAGAGTTCTCAGAAATTTTCTCGAATGGATGTTCACCGATCGAGGTACATAGAAGGAGATGGACAAACAGCCCGCACTGGATGCCGATCTGGTGTTCACGATCGTGTCCCGTTTCGACCAGCTCGAAGGTGCCGACGCGGAGCTCGCGGTGCGTTTGGCGGCCGAACTGGCCGAGTGCCCCATCGGTGTCCGGTGGTCCGAGGACTCCGAGCCCACGGCATGGCTGGAACGCGAGGGCCAGGCCCGATCCACCGACGAGTTCCTGTTGCATCGGCTGCACCACGTCCTGCGCCGATCTGTGCCGGATGCGGCACCGACCACCCTGCATATGGACGATCCGGCCCTGGTCGAAGTGCTGTTGTCCAGCGGCTCGCAACCCGAGGATCGGGTGCGCGCAGCGCGCCTTCTTGGTCTGGATGACGCACGGGAGCTGCGGGTGTTGGCGATTTCCGCACCGGCGGATGCGCGGCGCCTGCTCGCCAAGGTGCTGCCGGACCGGGTGATTCATGCGGCGACCATCGGGCGGGTCGGAGCCCTGATATGCCAGGCGAGCGAGGACACCAAAACCTTGTCGGATCACCTGGAGGTCGTGATCGTCGGCGAGTTCCCGGCATCGCCCCGCGCGGTGCCGGGTCCCTGGATCGGGATCGGGTCCAGCATCGCCGTCATCCAGGCGCCGACGTCATGGAGTCAGGCCCAGCGCGCGCTGCGCTTTGCGTCTTCGACCGGCTTCGGGCGGCGTGCCATCGCGTACGAGCGGCTCCGCCTGCTGGAGGTGCTGGCGGACATCCCACCGGAGAGGCTGCGCGAGATCGACGATGTGGTGCGGATCGATCAGATCGCGTCCACGACCGCCGGTGCCATCGAGGTCGACACCCTCGAGGCGCTCTGCCAGTTCGGCACGCTGCGTCGCACGGCCGCCGAGTTGCATCTACATCACAGCACCGTTGCCGCACGCATTCAGCATGTCGAGCAGTTGATGGGCTGGGACCTCGACGATCCGATGGACAGATTCCTGGCCACGTTCGCGCTGATGTTGCGGCGGATATCGCTGTCCACTGCGGAGTTATCCGGCGGGCAGCCGCCACATGTCGGGCACGTCGCGGATATTTCTCGACGGCTGTCGGGTGACACCACAGGTGCGAGCGGACACCATTGATCCATGGCGGTCATCGACACCGGACGGACCTGGGAAATGGTCGAAAAGCGGCTTGCCGCAACGACAAACGAGCGGCACCGGGTGGTGCTGGGCGCAGTGCTGCATCACATGAGGCTGGAGCGCGACGCCGATCTCGACGGACTGATCGACACTCTGAACGCGAATCCGAACTATCACTTCTGGATGGACGGTCAGGATTTCGGACCCAAGGGCCGCGACGGCGTGCGCACCTACTACGCGGGGCTGGTGCGGGGGCGAATGAGCGTCATGGAATTCGAGATGGATCGGCTTCTCGTCGACGACGATTGCGTTGTCACCGAGGGATTTCTCAAACAGATCTATCCCGGTGCGGTCGCGCAGAGCATGGGCTTCCCGATCGAGGAGCCCGGCGCCGACTACTTGTTGGTATTCCGCCAGTTGGTGCTGTGGCCGGTCGACGCAGACGGCTTCATCGAAGGTGAGGACTCGTACCACTCGGGACCGGTGAGCATCACCAAGCTCGCCCCCGAGGAATTACCGCAGGAGTACCGGGATCTGAAGGGCGCATCATCGGCGTTATGACTCGTGAGTCCACTCCTCGGGCCGATATCGCTGCCATGCTCCTGGATCGTGTCGGCGACAGCCGCCTAGGGCTACGTACCCGCGATCGCGACTGGACATGGGACGAGGTGATCGGTGAGTCCGCCGCACGGGGCGAGCTCGCGCGGAAGTTGCGGGCCGAGGGTCCCTTCCATATCGGGGTCCTGTTGGAGAACGTTCCCGACTTCGTCTTCTGGCTGGGCGGTGCCGCACTGGTCGGGGCCACCATCGTGGGTATCAATCCCACCCGAGGGCCTGTCGAGATGGCCGCCGAGATTCGTCATACAGACTGTCAGCTGATTGTCACCGACACCCGCAATCTCGACCGGTTGCGGGATCTCGAGCTGGGTCTGACGGTGGACCGGTTTCTGGTGATCGACACGCCAGAATATCTGGCGCAGATCGACGAGAATCGCACTGCCGCATCGATTTCCGGTGGAGTGGGTGCGCAATCGCTGCTCCTGCTACTGTTCACCTCCGGCACCACGGGTGCTTCTAAGGCGGTGAAATGCAGTCAGGGCCGCCTGGCGCAGATCGCACACCTGGCCACCGACAAATTCGGACATCACCGCGGCGATGTCGACTACTGCTGCATGCCGCTGTTCCACGGGAATGCGTTGATGGCGCTGTGGGCTCCGGCGCTGGCCAATGGCGCCACGGTCTGTTTGATTCCCACCTTCTCGGCGTCACGCTTTCTGCCCGACGTCCGGTACTTCGGCGCGACGTTCTTCACCTACGTCGGTAAGGCACTCGGATATCTGTTGGCCACCGCGGAGCAACCCGACGATGCCGAGAACCAGCTGGTGCGCGGATTCGGCACCGAGGCTTCGCCGGAGGATCAGGCCGAGTTCCGACGACGATTCGGTGCGGAGCTGTTCGAAGGTTATGGCTCCAGCGAGGGTGGGGGAGCCGTCGTGCTCGATCCCGACGCGCCGTCCGGCGCGCTGGGACGCCCGGCACACGAGGGTGTCGCGATCGTCGACCCGGAAACGCTACGAGATTGTGTCGCGGCAGTTTTCGATGAGCACGGACGTGTGCTCAACGCCGATGACGCGGTCGGCGAGATTGTCGATAAACAGGGTCGGCGCGGGTTCGAGGGCTACTACAAGAACGACGACGCCGATGCCGACCGCATCCGCAACGGGTGGTACTGGACCGGTGACCTCGGCTATCTCGATGCCGCCGGGTTCATCTACTTCGCGGGGCGTCGCGGTGACTGGATCCGGGTCGACGGTGAGAACACGTCGGCGCTGACCATCGAGCGGGTGCTGCGGCGCCACCCGTCCGTGATCGCGGCAGGTGCCTACGCGGTACCCGATCCGCGCTCCGGTGATCAGGTGATGGCTTCCATCGAGGTGGCCAATCCGGAGGCGTTCGATGTGGACGGGTTCACCGAGTACCTCTTGACGCAGGAGGACCTGGGTGGCAAGGGAATTCCACGTTTCCTGCGGGTGTCGGCAAACCTGCCGGTGACGGGTTCCAACAAGGTGCTCAAGCGCGAGCTGCAAGCGCAGCGCTGGCATACCGATGAACCCGTGTTCCGTTGGGAGGGAAGGGGCACGCCGGTGTATCGGCGGATGAGTGCGGATGACAAAACCGCACTCGATGCTCAATTCACGGCATATGGGCGACAACGGCTGCTGTAGCGCGCAGTATGGAAGGCAAGTCAGCGAAAGGACAGCCCCCCGATGACTGACGAAATGATTCGCGAAATCGACAGCGGCACAGTGATGACCCGGTTTGCCCGGGGGTGGCATTGCCTGGGACTGGCCGAGTCGTTTCGCGACGGTGAGCCGCACGGTATCGAGGCCTTCAGCACGAAGTTGGTGGTGTTCGCCGACTCGCACGGCGAGATTAAGGTGCTGGACGGATACTGCCGTCACATGGGCGGTGATTTGTCGCAGGGCACCGTCAAGGGTGACAACATCGCGTGCCCATTCCATGACTGGCGTTGGGGCGGTAACGGTAAGTGTGCGCTGGTTCCGTACGCCAAGCGCACCCCCAAGCTTGCGCGCACTCGCAGCTGGCCCACGCTTGAGGTGAACGGTCAGCTGCTGGTGTGGCACGACCCGGAGGGGTCTGCGCCACCGGCCGAGCTCAGCCCGCCGACGATCGAGGGCTATGCGGAAGGTAAATGGTCATCATGGCAATGGAACTCGATCCATATCGAGGGATCGCATTGCCGCGAGATCGTCGACAACAACGTCGATATGGCGCACTTCTTCTACATCCACCACGCCTATCCGACGTACTTCAAGAACGTCATCGAGGGGCAGACTGCCAGCCAGTTCATGGAGTCCAAACCACGACCCGACTATGTTCCCAACCCCGAAAAGCTTTGGGAAGGGACGGGTGTGCGGTCGGAGGCCACATACTTCGGCCCGGCATACATGATCGACTGGATTCACAACGACCTCGGTCCCGGCTTCACCGTCGAAGTGGCGCTTATCAACTGCCACTATCCGGTGACGCACGATTCTTTCGTGCTGCAGTGGGGCGTGGCCATCCAGGAGATGCCCGATCTGCCGCCGGACAACGCACGTAAGCTCGCCGCCGCGATGGCCAGATCATTCGGCGACGGATTCCTGGAGGATGTCGAGATCTGGAAGAACAAGACGCGCATAGACAATCCGTTACTCACGCAGGAGGACGGTGCGGTCTATCAACACCGGCGTTGGTACGAGCAGTTCTATGTGGATCTGGCAGATGTCACCCCGGACATGACAGAACGTTTCGAGATCGAGGTGGACACCACGCATGCCCATGGTGTGTGGGTGCACGAGGTCGAAGAAAATCTTGCCGAGCGGGCCGCCACGGCGTCGCACTGAGAGTCTCGTTCCGGAGTCACATACAGATGCGCGGATGACGCGGGCTACGCGCGAAGCGTGGGCGCGCTCAGTTGTTCCGGCCGCCCCGGAGTCCCCGTGCGCTGTCTCGAAAAGCTTTGGGTGTCTTTCCGGTCCGAGTGCGGAAGAACTTCGTGAAGGCGGTGGCGCTTGACAGTCCGACTCGCGCTCCGATGGCCGAGCTGGACAGATCGGTATGTACAAGTAGGCGCTTTGCTTCCAGGACCACTCTGTCGTCGATCAGTTGTTTTGCGCCTTGGCCGGTCGCTTCCCTACATGCTCGAGTAACTGTCCGCACACTGTAGCCGAGCGCTCGCGCGTAATCCTGGACGTGATGCTTGTGTGCAAATTCGTGTTCGACTGCGTCCCGGAACCGCATGAACGCCGCACCCGCGGCGGCGGAATCGGTTTTCCCTGCGTGCGTGATGCACAACAACACGACGGCGAGCAAGCGGCGAACGACGTCAATGTGGACATCGGTCGGCAGGTCATCGCGGTGGCTGTACTCGTCGGCCAGGACCTTCATGGCTCTTGTGGCAGAGACTGACTGGATCAACGGACCCGCATTCGCGACTTTGTCCAGCTGCACTGCTGCGGCCGTTGTCTCATCGATAAACCCTGGGCGAAACAGCACAGCGAAACCGGCAGATGTTTCCAGGCTCGGGCCGAACTCGAGAACCTGATGTGGGCGAACCCACAGCCAATCCTTTGGCGCAAGTTGATATTCAGTGAAGTCGACGAATGCCTGAAGGCGACCGTTGTTCACCTCAATCAGATGGTGGAAGTCTGCGCGCAACGGGGCGTGCGGATTGACACCGTGCCCGCGGGCACGTTCGAGAAGTGCGGCGAAGGTGAGCACCGCCACCCCAGGGAGCGTGCCTTCCGGTTCCCGGAACGGAACGGTAGCCACGGTGGGTTCAGCCATCTACACCGCCTTCCGCATGTAAAGAATAGGTCCGATTTTGAACATACTAAGTCCGCAGCAGGACTCGGCAGGCTCTTCGAAGATGGGTAATTTTTCTGGTGAATTCAGCGACACTATTTTTGTCGGCCAAGACCCGGTCGACTATGTGACCGAAAGAGACCATTATGCGACTGATTGTGGGGATCACCGGCGCCACCGGGGCCGTGATTGGTGTCCGACTACTGGAGCACCTCTCGAAGCTGGAAGTGGAGACACATCTTGTTCTCAGTCGCTGGGCCCGCACGACGATCGAATTGGAATGCGGTATGTCGGCCGCACAACTTGGCGGGCTGGCGGCGACCGTGCACCACCCCGAAGACCAGGCCGCGACCATATCGTCGGGGTCGTTCCGCACCGACGGCATGATCATCGCACCGTGTTCGATGAAGACATTGGCTGGAATTCGGGCAGGGTATGCCGAGGGGTTAGTGGGCCGAGCGGCGGATGTCACCCTAAAGGAACGGCGCAAACTCGTCCTGGTGCCACGCGAAACTCCGCTTAGTGAAATCCATTTGGAGAACATGCTGGCACTGTCGCGGATGGGCGCACAGATCGTGCCACCGATGCCAGCTTTCTACAACCATCCGCGGACTGTGGACGACATCGTCGACCACGTCGTAGCCCGTGTCCTTGACCAGTTCGACCTTCTGGCCCCAGATGCCAAACGCTGGAACGGTATCCGGGCTGCCCGCACGTGTTCTGTCGCCTCTTGAATCTCCTGCCCATAGATAGGACCGAAACATGGCATACGACGATTTGCGCAGTTTCCTTCAAGCCCTCGATAGCGAGGGACAATTGGTGCATATCGCCGACGAGGTAATGCCTGAACCGGATGTCGCGGCCGCTGCCAACGCCGCGCCCCGTCTCGGTGACAAGGCTCCGGCCTTGTATTTCGACAATGTGAAGGGTTTTACCCGTGCCCGGATTGCGATGAACGTGCATGGATCCTGGGCCAACCACGCACTGGCGCTCGGCCTACCCAAGGAGACGGGTGTCAAAGCGCAGGTTGACGAGTTCATCCGGCGGTGGGATCAATTTCCGGTCAAACCTGAGCTGAGGGCGGATCCACCATGGGCTCAGAACACTCAAATCGGTTACGACGTCAACATTTTCGAAGTACTGCCCCTGATTCGGCTCAATGACGGGGACGGGGGCTTCTACATTGACAAGGCTGCTGTCATCTCTAAGGACCCGGAAGACCCCGAAGATTCCGGCAAACAAAACGTGGGCATCTATCGCATCGAGGTGAAGGGGCGCAGGAAGCTTGCACTGCAACCCGTCCCGATGCATGACATCGCTCAGCATCTGCGCAAAGCCGAAGAGGTCGGTGAGGATCTCCCGATAGCGATCACGCTCGGCAATGATCCGGTGATTTCGATCGTGGCTTCCACTCCTATGGAATACGACCAGAACGAGTACGAGCTCGCTGGCGCGCTACGCGGTGCGCCCGCGCCAGTTTCGTTGTCTCCGCTGTATGGGCTGCCGGTGCCGTGGGGTTCCGAGGTTGTGATCGAGGGTGTCATCGAGGGTCGTAAGCGAGAGATCGAGGGGCCTTTCGGTGAGTTCACCGGGCATTACTCTGGCGGGCGAAATATGACCGTGATCCGTATCGATCGCATCTCTTATCGGAATGACCCCATTTTCGAACATCTCTATCTGGGGATGCCGTGGACAGAGATCGACTACTTGATGGCCGCCAACACCTGTGTACCGCTGCACAAACAGCTCAGGAAGGATTTCCCCGAGGTACGCGCGGTCAATGCCACGTATACGCATGGTCTGGTTGTGATCGTGTCCACCAAGATCCGATATGGGGGCTTCGCCAAGAGCGTCGGCCTGCGGGTACTGACTACGCCACATGGCCTCGGGTACGCGGCGACGGTGATCGTCGTCGATGAGGACGTGGACCCCTTCAATCTCCCGCAGGTGATGTGGGCGCTGTCAACCAAGATGAACCCATCGGGCGATCTGGTGCAAATCCCCAATCTTCCCGTGCTGGAGTTGGCGCCTCAGGCCAGTCCCTCCGGGATTGTCGACAAACTCATCATCGATGCCACCACCCCTGTGGCGCCGGATCGCCGGGGCAACTATGGAAACCAAGTGCGCGACTTGCCGGAGATGAACGAATGGCTGGTCAGGCTCGCCCAACTGACCGCAAACAAAAGATAGTGAGGTAACTCTGTTGTCCGACAACAACATTTGTCCATGTTGCGCGTTCGAGGCCGTTGAGACGGTCTTCACGTCGCCGGTTCCGGGGGCCTGGGATGTGCTGCAGTGTCAGCGGTGTCTGTATTGCTGGCGCACCAGCGAGCCTGACCGGCGTACCCGGCGTGATGCCTACCCCGACAGCTTCAAAATGACTGCCCAGGACATTGCCTGCGCGCCGGAGGTTCCATCGGTCCCCCCGCTGCGCCACGCCCAGTTTGGATGACACGGTCGGAGCCGCTTGCGGTTCGCCATGTTGCCCCGACTTAGTAGGAAGGCTTCACTGTGACTCGCTACGTCACCACGATGTGGGAGGCGAAAGCCATCGATGGAAGAGCTGGCCAAATCGTGGATTGTCTGTCTAATTGCGTTGTACCGCAAATTACTTCGCGTTATCCGCAATGCATCGCGCAGGTGTACCGATCCGCGGACGAACGAGTGGTGTTGGTTGCTACCGGGGCTGAGTGGTCACCGGAGATACCCGACATGCCCCATGGTCTCAGTGAGCGTCCACCTCACCAGTGGCGCTTCGAACCATGTGGAGCTTTGCAGACGCAGGATTGGCAGGAAACGGTGGGAACGCGCGTATTGGGGGAAGGTGTCATCGTCCGCGATATCCAGTACAGCGAATCTGTCGACACCATCGATGATTCCGGCAACCTGCTTGATCTCTACCTTCCAGATGGTGCCGATGGTCCAGTGCCCCTGGTGATTTGGACGATGGGAAGTGGATTTACCGCTCCGTCGGGCAGAGATGCTGGTGAAAAGTTTGCGGCGCAGCTTCTGCCGCATGGTTACGCGGTCGCCGCCGTGGCTGTGCGTGGAAGCTATCAAGCGCAGTTCCCCGCCCAAAAGCATGACACTCTGGACGCGGTGGCGTTCTTGCGGAGCAACGCTGCGCAATACTCATTGGACCCCGGGCGTTTTGCCTATATCGGCCACTCTTCTGGAGGCTGGAGCGCGGCCGTAGCCGGTACCGCAGGTCATGGGGAATCGGCGGTCAACGCGGTGATCGCGTTGTCGGCCCCAACCGATATTGCCGCTATGGATCGGCAAGCGCTCCCGGATGCAGGACAGAGAATAGCCGCCGGGCGGGTCGAGTCTGATGCCCTCGACGTGTTACCCGCATTTGATGGGCGGCACGAGGCCGCCGGTTCTCCCGAAGGAATGCTCCTTGGAGGTTCGGTGAGTTCCCGCCGTGACAAGGCAGCAGCTGCCAGTCCCGCACTGCATGTCACCCCCGAGGGTCCTCCTTTTCTTATCGTGCACGGCACGGAGGATGAATATGTTCCCTTTGCGCAGGGTGCGACCCTCTACCGTGCACTGGCTGACGCTGGCCGGGATGTGACCTTCGTGGTGTTGGCGGGAGGGAATCACAGTGCGTCACTTCCGCCTTGGGAGTCCCAGGTTGTCCAGAAGGCGACGCAGACCCAGAGCGTCGGATGTCGCGCTACGTTGACAAGTCGGGTCTCTGGTGACGGTTGGTCACAGATATTGAGCTTCCTGGACAAGCATCTGTCTAGGTGACCCGTGTTCTCTACTTGTAGAGACCTTGTGGCTTACGGGTGAGGCAGATGCGGTCTATCGGCCTAGGCTGAACGTGTGACCTCGGACAGACTCACCCTCACCGACAGCCCCGACGGACAGTGGCGCCGCATCGACGTCGTCGACGAAACCGGATCCACCAACGCCGATCTGGTGGCACGTGCCGCGGCAGGGGAGGACATCGACGGTGTCGTGTTGCTGGCCGAACACCAAACCGCCGGCCGGGGGCGTCACGGCCGCAACTGGGGCGCGCCCGCCCGCACGCAGCTGTCGATGTCGATGGGTATAGGAGTCGGTGAGGTGCCACCGGACCGGTGGGGATTGGTGCCGCTGCTGGCCGGAGTGGCGATCGTCGATGCGGTCGCCGAGGTGTCGGGCATTCAGGCCGGTCTCAAGTGGCCAAACGATGTGCTGGTGGAGGGGCGCAAGCTGTGCGGGATCCTGGCAGAGGTCGCGACACCGCAGTCGGCCATCGTGCTCGGCCTCGGACTCAACGCCACCTTCACCGAACACGAGCTGCCGGACCCCAATGCGACGTCCCTGGCGATCCTGGGCTGGGCCAATCCAGATCGCAACGAGCTGGCGCGAGCGGTGCTGCGTGAACTCGGGGGCCGCATCGCGCATTGGCGCACCGCCCGGGGAGTCGATGAGCAACTGCTGGAGGACTACCGCGCGCGCAGCGTCACCCTGGGAGCGCGGGTGCGGGCCGAGCTGCCGGGCGAGCGTGAACTGATCGGCGTAGCCGTCGGGCTCGGTAACGATGGACAGCTCCGTATCGAGGCGGCCGACGGCACCGTCACTGCGGTAACGGCGGGCGACATTACGCATCTGCGCCCGCTCAGCGACCAGTAAAGTCGCTGTACGTGGGGTATCCGGAGAACGTACTCGCCGACGACGAGCAGGTGGTGTTGCACCGCCATCCACATTGGAAGCGACTGATCGGCCCGGCCCTGGTGCTGATTCTGTCCACCGGAGCGGCGGCCTTCATCGCCGCAATGGTCGATAACACCGACTGGCAGCCCACCGCGAAGAACGTGGTGATGATCGCGATCGGTGTTGTCTGGCTGGTGCTGGTCGGCTGGCTGAGTGTGTGGCCATTCTTGAACTGGCTGACTACGCATTTCGTGATCACCGACCGGCGCGTGATGTTCCGTCACGGACTATTGAGCCGTTCGGGAATCGATATCCCGTTGGCGCGTGTCAACAGCGTCGAGTTCCGGCACGGTCTGGTGGACAGGATTCTGCGCACCGGCACTCTGATCATCGAGTCGGCGTCACAAGATCCGTTGGAGTTTCACGAGATACCGCGAGTGGAATACGTCCACTCGCGGCTGTATCACGAGGTTTTTGACACCCTCGGTTCGGAAGAGGGCGACAGCCGTTCCACCGGGCGAGGCCGGGAACGGCCACCCGCGACGTGATGCGCTGAGCCGTACAGGCCGCGGCCGACTTCGGTGCCGTGATGCACGGTGGTGCTGTTGGGCAGTCCCGGGTGCGGGTGCAACGGGGTGACGTTTTCCGAGTCGGTGCCTGATCCGTCGTCGTCCACCTCGGCCGCGACGAAGGCCACCGGAGTCTCGCCTTGGCGCCCGAACTCGTCGGGAAACACCCAGCGGCGGAAGGCCCAGAACCGGAACGCCATCTGCAGCAGGTTGCCGATGAGGTACGCGCTGATGAAGTCGGCGATGTTCTCGACCGTCAGGCTCACGTTCGGCACGCGCAGCTCAAGGATGTAACTCGATACCCACAGCGGAAGCATGGCGATAAGCACGCCGATGCCGCTGACCGCGAAGAACAGCAGCGCCTCGTGGTGCCGTTCCCGTCCGCCGCGGTCCCGGAAACTCCACTCCCTGTTGAGGATGTAGGAGGCGATGACGGCGATGATGCCGGAGATGATCTTCGCGGTGAGGGGCTTGGGCTCCAGGATCGTCAGCTTCAGCGCGTAGAAGATGCCGGAGTCGATGATGAACGTGGTGGCTCCGACGATGCCGAACTTGATCAGCTCGTGGTGCCGCTCGGCGACAGGCCGGATGAACCGGGGCAGCCGGGCGATGGTGGCATCGGCGAAAGACACAAATGGCGAGTGTACGGAAGATGGCAGGGCAGTGCGAAGCGGTCCGCAGACCTCATGTGGGTACGGGCGTGTATGTGATCACCTGATTCCGGCTGCTGACGACGGCTAAGACGGACCGTTCCGGCGGGGCCGTGTGGCCAGCATGACAACATATGTCTGTGCCCGAAACTCCCGTCGTCACCATGATCGGTGGTGGTCAGCTGGCCCGGATGACCCATCAGGCGTCGATCGCGCTGGGTCAGACACTGCGGGTGCTGGCACACGCCGCCGATGAGCCGGCGGCTCAAGTCACCCCCGATGTCGTATTCGGTTCGCATACCGATCTTGATGATCTGCGCCGCGCGGCGAAGGGAGCCACCGTGCTCACCTTCGACCACGAACACGTCCCGACGGCGTTCCTGGAGACCCTGCAGGGCGAGGGCGTCAATGTGCAGCCGCCGCCGTCGGCGCTCATCTACGCGCAGGACAAGACGTTCATGCGACGCAAATTGAAGAGCATCGGGGCTCCGGTGCCGGGATTCGCGGATATCAAGACCGTCGCCGACGTCGAGCGGTTTGCCGCTGAGACGGGCAGCCGGGTCGTGCTGAAGGCGGTGCGGGGCGGATACGACGGCCGCGGCGTGTGGATCACCGACGATCTGGATGAGGCGCGCGCGGTGGCCGCCGAGCAACTGGCCGCCGGTGTGGAGCTGCTCGCCGAGGAACGCGTCGACATGCGCCGTGAGCTGTCGGCGATGGTGGCCCGCTCGCCGTTCGGGCAGGGTGCCGCCTGGCCCGTAGTGGAAACCGTTCAGCGGGATGGGATTTGCGCCGTGGTTATCGCGCCGGCACCGGAGCTACCCGAGGAACGGGCGATGGAGGCCGAGCAGCTGGCGCTGCGGATCGCCACCGAGCTCGGTGTGACCGGATGCCTGGCGGTGGAACTGTTCGAAACCAATGACGGCCGATTGCTGGTCAATGAGCTGGCGATGCGACCACACAACTCCGGGCATTGGAGCATGGACGGCGCGCGGACCGGGCAATTCGAGCAGCATCTGCGCGCCGTGCTGGACTACCCGCTCGGCTCCACCGAACCGCTTGCTCCTGTGACCGTCATGGCCAATGTGTTGGGCGCACCTGAGACTCCCGCGATGTCACTCGATGAACGGATGCACCATTTGATGGGCCGCATCCCGGAGGCGAAGGTGCACTTGTACGGCAAGGGTGAGCGTGCGGGCCGCAAGCTGGGGCACGTGAACATCCAGGGCCGCGCGGATGGTTCGCCGTCCGATCCGCGGTATGTGGCCGAGGTGCGCGAGCGCGCCGAGCGTGCCGCGCACTGGCTGTCGCACGCGGTATGGACCGACGGATGGCAAGCGACGCACTGATGGGCGCTTGTGCGAAGAGGCGGAGGCGCTGATGAGCGCCTGCGCGACGATGAGAGGACGCTGAATAGTGAGTGCGCGAGTCGGCCTGATCATGGGCAGCGATAGTGACTGGTCGGTGATGTCGGATGCCGCGAATGCCTTGGCGGAGTTCGCAATTCCTTTTGAGGTGGGTGTTGTTTCGGCACACCGCACGCCGGCGCGCATGCTGGAGTACGCACAGACCGCCGCCGACAGGGGCATTCAGGTGATCATCGCCGGGGCCGGCGGGGCAGCGCATCTGCCCGGCATGGTGGCCTCGGCCACCCCGTTGCCGGTCATTGGTGTTCCGGTGCCGCTGGCGCGGCTGGATGGTCTGGATTCCCTGCTGTCCATCGTGCAGATGCCTACGGGTGTGCCGGTCGCGACGGTGTCCATCGGCGGCGCCCGCAACGCCGGGCTGCTGGCCGCACGCATCCTGGGGGTCTCCGACACCACGCTGCGGGACAAGGTGGTCGCCTTCCAAGCGAGCATGGAAGCAACCGTTTTGGAGAAGGATGAGGCGCTGCGGCGCAGACTATTAGGCGACTAAATTGACCGTGACGTACAGTTAACGGCGACTAACTGTTCGATCCTGGAGGCTGTGATGGCTGGAAACCCGTCGTTTGACCTGTTCAAGCTGGCAGAAGAGCATGACGAGTTGCGTGCGGCGATCCGTGGCCTGGCTGAAAAAGAGATTGCTCCCTACGCCAAGGATGTCGACGAGAAGGCCCGGTTCCCCCAGGAGGCCCTCGATGCGCTGGTCGCCTCGGGCTTCAATGCCGTGCATGTTCCCGAGGAGTACGACGGTCAGGGCGCCGATAGCGTGGCCGCCTGCATCGTCATCGAAGAGGTGGCCCGGGTCTGCGCGTCGTCCTCGTTGATCCCCGCCGTCAACAAGCTCGGCACCATGGGCCTGATCCTCAGCGGCTCCGAAGAACTCAAGAAGCAGGTTCTGCCGTCCATCGCCAGCGGCGAGGCGATGGCCTCCTACGCGCTGTCCGAGCGTGAGGCCGGCAGCGATGCGGCCAGCATGCGCACCCGCGCCAAGGCCGACGGCGATGACTGGATCATCAACGGCAGCAAGTGTTGGATCACCAACGGTGGCAAGTCTTCCTGGTACACCGTGATGGCGGTGACCGATCCCGAGAAGAAGGCCCACGGCATCTCGGCGTTCATGGTGCACAAGGACGACGAGGGTTTCACCGTCGGCCCGCTGGAGCACAAGCTGGGCATCAAGGGCTCGCCCACCGCGGAGCTGTACTTCGAGAACTGCCGGATTCCGGGCGACCGGATCATCGGGCAGCCGGGCACCGGTTTCAAGACCGCGCTGGAGACGCTCGATCACACTCGGCCCACCATCGGTGCGCAGGCCCTCGGGATCGCGCAGGGTGCGCTCGACGCCGCGATCGCATACACCAAGGACCGCAAGCAGTTTGGCCGGTCCATCAGTGATTTCCAGGGTGTGCAGTTCATGCTCGCCGATATGGCGATGAAGGTCGAGGCCGCCCGCCTGCTGGTGTACACCGCGGCGGCGCGCGCCGAGCGCGGCGAGAAGAGCCTGGGCTTCATCTCCTCGGCGTCCAAGTGCTTCGCCTCCGATGTGGCCATGGAGGTCACCACCGATGCCGTGCAGCTGTTCGGCGGCGCCGGATACACCACCGACTTCCCGGTGGAGCGGATGATGCGCGATGCCAAGATCACCCAGATCTACGAGGGCACCAACCAGATTCAGCGCGTGGTGATGACCCGCGCCCTGCTTGGTTCCTAACTCGCGCTAGGAGAGCGTGCGGGTGACCTTTTCGGAGGTCACCCGACGCTCCTGCGCGCTCGGGTCCGGATTGGCCACCTGCACCAGGGAGGCTCCGGCGATGAGCACTGCCAGCAGATTGTCGACCAGCACGTCCGGGCTGTCCCAGGAGCCGGTGCCCAGTACCCGATCTTCGGCCGTGATGCCTTGCGTCGCGGCACTTTCGCGTGCGGCAGCGGCAACATCGTGAACGTTGCGGCCGTTCAGGGCGGGCCCGGCACCGGCGGGTGAGAATCGGTCGCCGTGTACGCGGACCGCCGTCGAATAGTCGGTCAGTCCCAGCGGCAGGTTCGGTACGGGGCGACCGAACGCGTCAAGCGACAGCACGCACACCTCGTCGGCGTCCGGTTCGTCGCCGGGCGTGCAGAACGCTACGTCGGCACTGTCCTCGCCGCCGAGCACCACTTCGGCTCCGGCCCACCAGATTCCGAGCAGCACGCCCGCTGTTTGCCAATGTGCGGGCAGCCGCACCGCGACCGTTGACCCGGGTCCGGCACCGAATTCGTCACGCAGCATGTTGGCGGTCTTGGCCGCCCAGTTGGCCAGCGTCACCGTCGAGAGTTCGATGCGTTCGCCGGAGGCGTCGTCGTAGTAGGTGACCCGGGGCGCCGGATTGTTCGCATCGCCCAGCAGCAGGGAGGTGAGGTCCATCAGTTGACGCAGCGTGGGCCGTTGGCCGCCGTGAAAATCGGCGACGGGGGCGGGGGCGGTGCCTCGTCTTCGGTGGAACCGGTTTCCGAGGCGGCAGGTGTGGTCTCACGGCCAGAGCCGGGACCGTGGTAGTCATTGGACAGCACCACGCGGACGGTGTGCTCGGCCAAGCCCTGCTTCTGCACTACCTGCAGCCCCAGTGCCTCGGCCACCGCCCTGGCGCCCACATCGTCCAACTCCGCGGCCTGAACCTGGCTGTTGCCGGCATGCTCGGCATCGTTGTTGCCGACCTTGCCTGCGGTGAATCCCTTGCCCACCAACAGTTCCGATACGGCAGCGGCGAGGCCGTTGATCTGGGTCTCGTTCACGACGTCGGCGATTGTTTGGTCCTTGGAGTAGGTGGCCTCTTCGGTCTTGCCCTGGGCCTGCTGGTCCAGCAGGCCGGATACCCAGTTGCGCACCTGATCGGGATCGACCTTCACGACACTTTGGGTGCCGTCCTCGGTCCAACCGTCCTCGCGCAGGATGGGAATGGTCGCGAATGCCACGTTGCCCCCGGACAGCTTCTGCAGCTGCTTGATGAAGTCCATGACGTCCCAGCCCTCACTGAGCACCACGGTGCGCGTGATCGCATCGCGGAGCTTGCCCAGCGTGGAGGGGTTGGTGAGTGTTCCCCCGGACAGCGCCGAATGCGCCAGTGACGACATCACCACCTGCTGGCGGACCACACGATCGAGGTCACCGCGCGGCAGATCGTGGCGTTGTCGCACGAAGCTCAATGCGTTGGGGCCATCGAGTGTCTGCGGACCGGCGGGAAAGTCGGCTCCCGACATCGGTTCGTAGACAGCCTCGTTCAGGCACACGTTGACGCCACCGAGTGCGTTGGTCATCAGTACGAACCCGAGCATGCTCACCTCGGCGTAGCGATCGACGGTGACGCCGGTCAGCTTGGCCACGGTCTGGGTGAGCGCCGAACGCCCGGCGTCGACGGATTCGCGTTCGGCGGCTTCCAGCGTCTCGCCGGATTCGACGCGTTTCTGACGGTCGTTCTCTTTGGCTTCGCCGTAGACGCCGTTGATCTTTCCCTTGCTGCCGTCCGGGACTGTGACATAGGAGTCGCGGGGGATGGAGATCGCCGTTGCGGATTTTCCGTTGCTGGGGATGCGGATGAGGATGATGGTGTCGGTATTGGTGGCCGTCTCGTCTCCGGCTCGCAGCATGGACAGCTCGTCCTGTGAGAGCGGATTGCCGTGTGCGTCGCTGCGACTGTCGACGCCCACCATCAGAATGTCGATCGCGCCGTCATCGGGCCTTCCGGCATTGCCGAACAGGCCGGGAAGATCGAACCGGGCGATGTTCGGATCGATGTTGCCGATCTTTCCCCAGGCGGCGCCGGTGACCACCATGACGGCGACGGCGGCCAGCGTCGCAATACCCCGCCACAGAGGGCGTGGCGTCTCCGTCTGCGACGAGCCGCCCGCGCGAGGAGCGTGAGGGTCGGTCACGGTGATCCGTTTCTTTCCGGGCCGGGCGTTCGCCGGGCAACGAGTCTCAAGCCTCGTCAAGGCTACGTCGGGGTGGCTCTCATCCCTCGGAAGCGAAGTCGGCGTGCCAGACTCTCGGTGTGCTTGTTATCACCGGAGCGGGCGGTCAGCTCGGCACCCATCTGATTGCCCGTGCCGCGCTTCGCGCCCTCCCTGTCCGTGCCCTGAAATCGACTGATTGGGATATTACCCGCGACGGCGTGCCCGACGGGGTGATTGCTGCCGGGGACACCGTGATCAACTGCGCCGCCTACACCGCCGTGGATGCCGCGGAAAGCGACGAGGCCAGGGCGTACGCGGTCAACGCCGAAGGTGCTGCCCGGGTGGCTCAGGCGTGTCGCGAGGTTGGGGCCAGATTGATCCATATCTCCACCGATTACGTGTTCAGCGGTGAGTTCGGTGATGCCGGCCCACGCCCGTACCGCCCGGGTGACGCCACGGCTCCGGCCGGTGTGTACGCGCACACCAAGCTCGCCGGAGAACGGGCCGTGCACGATGCCTTACCGACAGCGCAGGTGGTGCGCACGGCGTGGGTCTACACCGGCGTCAACGGTGATTTCGTCGGAGTCATGCGGAGATTGGCAGCCGGGGACGGCCCGGTGCGGGTGGTCACCGATCAGACCGGATCTCCGACGTATGCCGCAGACCTCGCCGAGGCTTTGTTGGACCTCGCGGCCTCCGACGTTCGCGAACCGTTGCTGCACGCGGCGGGGGGCGGAGCGGTGAACCGGTTCGACTGGGCGAAGGCCGTGTTCGAGCTGGTCGGGGCGGATACCTCGCGGCTGCAGCCCTGTCTGTCCGTCGATTTTCCGAGCGCAGCGCCCCGTCCGGTGTACACGGCGCTCGACGGCGATCTATGGGCCGAGGTGGGTCTGGCACCGCTGCGTCCGTGGCGGGATGCGTTGGCTGAGGCGCTGGCCACACATCAGGGGTAGGTACCCTCAAGCACCGTGCCTGATCCTCATCGCCCGAGTGGCCCGTCGGCGCCGCTCGAGCAGATCGCCGTGGTGACGGTGACGTACTCGCCTGGCGAGCATCTCCATCGCTTCCTCAGAACGCTGCGCCACGCCACCGATCGCCCGCTGCGGTTGATCCTGGCCGATAACGGCTCCACCGATGGGGCGCCCGAAGTGGCCGCCGAGGAGCCCGATGTCGAGCTGCTGCGCACCGGGGGCAATGTCGGCTACGGGAAGGCCGCGAACCTTGGGGTGGCGCAGGTTGATCCCGAAGCCGAATGGATTGTGATCGCCAACCCCGACGTGCAGTGGGGTCCGGGAAGCATCGATGCGCTGCTTGAGGTTGCGCAGCGTTGGCCCGCTGCGGGTGCGCTGGGTCCGCTTATTCGTGAACCCGATGGTTCGGTGTATCCCTCGGCGCGAGTGGTGCCCTCGCTCGCGGGTGGCGCGCTTCACGCGCTGCTGGGATCGGTGTGGCCCACCAATCCGTGGACCGCGGCGTATCGCCAGGATCGGATGGAGCCGTCCGAGCGCATCGTCGGTTGGCTCTCGGGATCTTGCCTGCTGCTGCGGCGCAAGGCCTTCGATGCCATCGGCGGATTCGACACGCGCTACTTCATGTACATGGAGGACGTCGATCTCGGGGACCGGCTGACACGTGCGGGTTGGCAGAACGTGTATGCGCCGAGCTCGGAGGTTGTGCATGCGAAGGGTCATGCGGCCGGTCGCGACCCGGCGCGCAGCCTCTCCGCGCACCACGACAGCGTCTACATCTATCAATCAGACCGGCACCCACATTGGTGGCAGGCACCGTTGCGTTGGAGCATTCGGGGCGCACTGGCGGCTCGATCTGCGATCGTGGTGCGCGCGGCCATCCGCGCCAACCGGCGCCGGGATAAGCAAGGAGACGGGAATGCCTGACAGTGTTGTACCTGGCAGTGTTGAATCGGGCACCGTGAAAGCCGATGCCGTCATCTTGGTGGGCGGGCAGGGCACCCGGCTGCGTCCACTGACGCTCTCAGCGCCCAAGCCGATGCTGCCGATCGCCGGCTTCCCCTTCCTGACGCATGTGTTGTCTCGGGTCGCCGCGGCCGGGATCGATCACGTGGTGCTCGGGACGTCCTACAAGGCCGAGGTCTTCGAGTCGGAGTTCGGCGACGGATCCAAGCTGGGCCTGTCGATCACGTATGTCACCGAAACGGAACCGCTGGGTACCGGCGGAGCCATCCGGAATGTGCTGGACCATCTGCGGCACGACACCGCCCTGGTGTTCAACGGCGATGTGTTGTCCGGCTTGGACTTGAAAGACCTTCTCGCGCAGCATGAGCAGACCCAGGCTGATCTGACGTTGCACCTGGTACGGGTCGGCGACCCGCGCGCGTTCGGTTGTGTGCCTACCGATTCCACGGGGCGCGTGACCGCATTCCTGGAGAAGACCGAAGATCCGCCCACCGATCAGATCAACGCCGGGTGTTACGTGTTCCGGCGTGAGCTGATCGAACAGATCCCCTCCGGGCGGCCGGTGTCGGTTGAGCGAGAAGTCTTTCCAGGGCTGCTGAGCAGTGGTGCCAAGGTATGCGGATACGTCGACACGAGTTACTGGCGCGATATGGGAACTCCCGAGGACTTCGTGCGCGGCTCGGCAGACCTGGTGCGCGGCATCGCGCCCTCACCCGCGATCCCCGAGCATCCGGGTGAGGCACTGGTGCACGATGGCGCCTCGGTGGCACCTGGCGCGCTGGTGATCGGTGGCACCGTGGTGGGTCGGGGAGCCGAAATCGGCCCCGGGGCACGGCTTGACGGTGCGGTCGTCTTCGACGGTGCGCGCATCGAGGCGGGTGCCGTGGTGGAACGCTCGATCATCGGGTTCGGTGCCCGTATCGGTCCGCGTGCGCTGGTGCGTGACGGTGTGATCGGTGATGGGGCAGATATCGGTGCGCGGTGCGAGCTGTTGCGCGGCGCCCGGGTGTGGCCCGGAATCACCATTCCCGACGGTGGTATCCGGTACTCCTCGGACGTCTAGGGACTCGGCCGCACGTCGGCGTCGGACGGCGCGTACTCGGCAGACGAGCCGAACATGCCTGAGGGGTTGGCGTTCTCGATGATCGTCGACGCCTTTGTGCTCGATAGCGGATTGTCCAGCGATTCCTGGGTGCCGAAGAACGGCAGCAATATCGGAGTGGTTGCCCCAGAGGCGTGCACCATGGTGTAGATCCGCAACACGGGGTGATCGGAAACCAGTTCCTCGATGACGCCGCGGGACGCGAACTGGGTTTCGGTACACAACGCCTTACCGCCCAGGAAATCGTGGACCACGGTTGATTCCCGGAGGAAGCCGATCACGTTCTCGCCGAGTGCGATCTGCGGGGGATAGCAGGTCCGTGTTTCCTTCACCGATCGGTGGGTGACGGCGATCAGGGTGACCTTGATGACCGCCAACCGGACTGTCCGGGAATCGATATCGATGATGGTGCTGCCCTGATTCGTCGATCCGGGAGCCAGGAACGCCCCGCCGGACCCGCCGGACGAGCCGGCATAGATCAGTCGTGCCTGGGCAGGCATCGCCGGAGTTTCGCGATAGTCGCCGAACTGACTCCCGAGTGCGTTCAGGTGCCCGGCCACGACCTCGGGTGGCTGGCCGGGACGTCGACGCGGAACGATCCACGGTTGTGGTACGTGGTCTTGGCCAGCACGTGGATGATGGGGCCGGTCGAGCCCACCGGGGTCAACTCGGTCTGCACGTCTATCAGCGGAAGCGAACTGTGCGCCATGTACTCGTTCTGAATCCAGAACTGCACCAACCCGATGAGGGGAAACAGTGCGACGACGGCGATGCCGGTTCTCGTCAGTGCGCCCGCCGCATACCGGCTCAGATACAGCACCCAGCACAGGGCGACGGCACCCAACGCCAGCGCGACTCCTGTGATGCCCCCTATCTGGCTTGCGGGACTGCGCAGGTCGAGCAGCCAGACATAAGCGGTGAGGCAGATGACGAATACCTGGCTGGCCAGGGGGGTGAGCACGGAACTGTGCCGGTACTTCACAATTACCCCGATCGCCAGTGCGCAGCTGATGCCGATGGCAAGGAGCAGCGCGGTGCCCAGCAGATCCCACGCGTTCTGGGTCAGCGTGGCGTTCTTGGCCGCCAGCCACAACACGATCGTGCCGTCAATGGCGATGCACAACACCAAGAGCGCTCGGACTCGTGGTCGTAAATCGCCGAGGGTGAACGTGTGCTGGGGCTCGTCAGCACCGGGGGATGGCTCGCGGTCGGGCTTGGTGATTCTCGCGCTGCCACCAAAGGGGGTCTCAATCTTGATGTCCATGCGCGCCCCTTACCGAATGACCGCTGATGAGGGCACGATACGACGGTTGGTGACGTGCGATACGCGTAATGCACTACCTGACTTCCCGCGCCTGGAGAGTCGGTGTGGGTGGCGCTCAGCGCAGCCGGGCGCGGGCCCGCTGGGCCAACACGACGACCGAGGGATCTTCGGCCGGAATCTGGTCGATGGGCCACCAGCGCAGGTCCAGTGATTCGTCGCTGACGGTGATCTGGGCGCCCTCGGGTGCGCGCGCCAGGAACTGCAGATCGAGATGACGGGTCGGCACACCCAGCGAGCACGTGATCGGGTGTACGTGTATGCCAAGCAGATTCGGCTCGAGAGTGAGGTCCGGTATCCCGGACTCCTCGGTGGCTTCACGCAGCGCGGCCGCCCGGATGGTGGCGTCCTCCTCCTCGCAGTGGCCGCCCAGCTGAAGCCACTTACCCACGCGGGGGTGCAGGGTCAGCAGCGCCTGTGACCCGTCGTGGTTGACCACCAGCGCCGAGGCGGTGATATGACCTGCGGCGCTGCGGCGACGGCACGCGTCCGGGTTGGCGTCGAGGAAGGCCAGAACGGAGTGCCGCAGGCTGTCCTGCTCGGCGTCGGGCGCCTCCCATGTGGAGAGCAGCTCGACGGCGGAAGCCTGCAGACACGACATACGGCTCATCACAGCTCAACCAGCATCTGGCCGGCAGGCAGGGGAGTGCGGGGTTCCAGCGTCGCCTCGGGATATCCGTCCGGGTACCCGATGGCGATGGCTCCCATCGGTTCCCATGAGGCATCCAACTCGAGCTGCCTGCGGACGATGTCGGCGGCGAAGATGGTGGACCCAATCCAGCAGCTCCCCACGCCCCGCGCTGCCAGCGCCACCAGCAGAGCCTGTACCGCGGCGCCTACCGCGACGGTGAACATGGTGTGCTCCGCCGCAGTCCGGCGCTCGTCGGGGTAGTCGTGGGCTCCGTCGGGTACCAGGAACGGGATCACGACTTCGGGTGCGTCGTAGAGGATCTGTCCGCGGGCGACCCGCTTCTCGACGGATTCCTGGGTGCGTCCGTCGCCGCTGAGATCCACGGCCCATGCCTGCTTCATGGCGTCCAACAGTGCGCGCCGTGTCGTCAGATCCCGTACCCATACGAATCTCACCGGATGGGTGTGGTGCGGAGCGGGTGCCGTCAACGCCTCACCGATGGCTTCCCGTAACAGATCGGAATCGACTGCGATATCAGCGAATTGCCGGATCGAGCGGCGCACCAGTACCGCATCGCGACGCCCCTGCTCGAGCGCTTCTGCGGTGCCGAGCCAGAACAGGTCGTCGGGTCCCGAGCGCTGCAGATCGCGGGCCACGCTGCCGTCGTCGGGCACCGACAGACCCCGCACCACCGCAACCGGCACATCGGTGAGCTTGCCCTTGACAAGGTCGGCGGCCGCGGCGATCTCGTCGACGATGGCCACCTCTGTCACCTGAAGCTCGTTGCCGTGCTTGTCCTTTGCGCCGGCGTAGCCGTACAGGACGGGGATGCCGGAAGAACCGATGGCGGCATCGGTCTGGCCGTTTCGCCAGGCCCTTCCCATGGTGTCGGTGATCACCACGGCTACGTTCACGCCCAGCTGTCGCGACAGCGCCGCTCGCACCGCCGCCGCGCTGCCATCGGGGTCGGTGGGGAGCAGCACGAGTTCGGCGGTATCGACATTGGACGCGTCGATTCCGGCGGCGGCCTGCACGATGCCGATGGTGTTCTCGGTGATCAGTGTCTTTCCCTTGCGGGCCAGTACGCGGACCGACTCAGAGTCGATCAGTTTGCGGCGCAAGGTGTCCCGTGCCTCGGGGTCGGTCGGCGCGGCGACGATCCGACCCTCGGCCTTGGAGATGATCTTGCTGGTGATCACGATCACATCGCCGTCTCGAACCCATGGCGCGGCCTGGGCTATGACTCCGGCGACATCGTCGCCGGGGCGGAATTCCGGCAGGCCCGCAATGGGTAAGATCTCCACCGGAGCCGCCGAACCATGTTCCGGTGCAGGGGAATCCGCAGATGGGGTCATAGAGTAACTCCGGCCAGGTCGAGTCCCGCACGCACCATCGCCGCCGTCGCGTCCGGGTCGGTCATGAGCAGCGGAATTGACCGTACCTGAACTCCCGCAATGTGAGCCGCGTCACCCTCGTCGACCAGCCAGCCATCCAGGATGCCGGTCTGTGAGCGGGCGCCGAAGTGTTCCCCGACACCTTGCGAGCTCACCTCGACACCGATCACGCGCAAACATTCGTCAGCCATTCCGCGGAGTGGCTTACCGGACACGATTGGCGAGTATCCGATGACCGGAGCAGCGGTTGTGCGGAGCGCCCCGCGAACTCCGCCGACCTCCAGGACGGCCCCGATGCTCACCACCGGATTGGACGGCGCCAGCAAGACGGCATCCGCCTCTGCGATGGCCTCGGCAACGCCCGGGCCCGCCTTTGCTTCGTCCGCGCCGACGAACGCGAAACTGTGGGTGGGTACCTGTGCTCGGTGCTGTACCCACCACTGTTGGAAGTGGATGGCGCGCTGCTCTCCATCGGCGGGGTCGGTGATCACCACGTGGGTCTCGCAGCGGTCGTCGCTGGCGGGTAACAGGCGGACTCGGGGCTGCCATCGATTGCATAACGCTTCGGTGACCGCTGATAGCGGATAACCGGCTCGCAGCATTTGACTGCGTATCAGGTGAGTGGCCAGGTCCCTGTCGCCGAGCGAGAACCAGTCGGGCTGGGCGCCGTAGGCAGCCAGTTCCTCCATGGCGTTCCAGGTCTCGCCGCGGTGCCCCCAGCCGCGTTCCGGATCGATCCCGCCGCCCAGGGTGTACATGCAGGTGTCCAGGTCAGGGCAGATCCTGACGCCATGCATCCAGGCGTCGTCGCCAATGTTCACGATGGCGTTTATCTGATGCTTGCTGGAGTCTGATCCGAGCAAGCGTTGGACGCCGAGCAGGAAGCGCGCTCCGCCGACGCCGCCGACGAGGACGGTGAGTTTCACGCTGACCGAGACTAGTGCGCCGGCAATGATGCGACACGCCACGAGGGCGCCACGCCGATTTTGTCGGTCGTAGATGGTATGAATTTTCGTCCTTCGCTTGACCCCGGCAGCGAACACGTGTGTAATCACACCAGTGTCATTCCTCGGGCTGGGTTTGGAAGTTGCAGGCGCAGACCGAGATTCGATCAGATGTTCGAATGGAATGGCCGGGAAAGCGACAATGTGGCACGAAACCGGGCACGACGACTGCAAGTGGGAATGGTGAGGAGGCGGGACGATGCTGTTCGGGCACAATGAATTTGGCGCACACGACGAGCTGAGTTCCGGCGTCGGCACGGGTGCGACGGGCTTGCCGCCCGCACGTCCGCATCTGACGTTGGTGCAGAACGATTTTGATGCGCTGATTGGTGTCGCTGATGATCAGTGGCAAGAGAAGGCGCTGTGCGCACAGACCGATCCCGAGGCGTTCTTCCCTGAGAAGGGCGGGTCGACTCGCGAGGCCAAGCGCATCTGCCAGGGCTGCGAAGTCAAGGACGAGTGCCTTGAGTACGCACTGGCCAACGACGAGCGATTCGGTATCTGGGGCGGGTTGTCCGAGCGTGAGCGCCGCCGCCTGAAGCGGGGCATCATCTAACTCCGCGTTCGACCGGGCGGTTAGTCGCCCTCATCGGTGATGGTCGGGTCGATCACCGATGGTTCCACCCCCAGGTGGGTGGCAACCTGCGCCACCAGCAGATCGTGCAGGAGATCCGACAAATCCCCAGATTTCTTCGCGCGTAATTCGATCGGCTTGCGGAACAGGACAATTCGCGCCCGGGTGGTGTTGCCCCGGGTGTCGACGCCGGCAGGAATGAGCCTTGCCAGCGGGATCGGTCCGTCAGCGATCACCTCCGGCGGCCATTGCACAGACTCGGGATCCTTGGGTTGGATGCGCGGAATCTCGTCCACCGCGACATCGAGACCCTCCAACCGCGACTGCCACGCCCGCTCGATGGGTTCGTAGGCCTCCAACACCGCCATATCGAAGCGCTCGGCGCGTGAGCGCCAGCCGGGAACGGTCGGCGGCAGGAGCGGGCCACGAAAATCGCGCCCCCGTCGAGAGCCCTGCGAGCTCGACCCGCCAGCCGAGCCGCCGCGCCGTCCGTCACGTGCCATACGGGAAATGGTAACGGTGTGACTGCTGTGGCTGACGAATCACAACGAGCCGATCACCCCGGGGTCTCTACCTGGTCACTGGAGGGTCTCGGTGGGTTCACAGCGCGTGTCTGCGGGTCGGAACGTGTTTGCGCACGCTAGCCTCAACGTTTGTGAGAGCCCCCCGTCGCTGCTGTCGACCCGGGTGCCCGAGTTCCGCCGTGGCGACGTTGACGTTCGTCTATGCGGACTCGACGGCCGTGGTTGGGCCGCTGGCCACGTCCAGCGAGCCGCATTCGTGGGATCTGTGCGTGCAACACGCGAGCCGGATCACCGCGCCCCGTGGCTGGGAGCTGGTCCGGTACAACGGCCCCTTGCCGTCGAACCCCGAGGATGACGACCTGGTTGCCCTGGCCGATGCGGTTCGGGAACCCACCGGAGTGCGGATGGCTGCGGCGGGATTCAGCGAGCCCGTACTCGATATGGGAGCGCCGGCCACCTCGGCTGCTCCCCGGCCCGTGCATCCGGCCCCGGTCGGGCGGCGCCGCGGACATCTGCGGGTTCTACCGGATCCTGCCGAGTAGTTCTGATCAGGTGATTTCGGCTTGGCCCGGTGACATTCTGTACCCTCTCGCCGGACGTTCACGTTGGGCACTCGCCGACCACTAGGCTGGCCAGCGACACCTAACGTCCCTCGCTCGACAGATCAATAGGAGTGCACTCGTCATGGCCCGGTCCGCCGACGCTGTCCACGCAGTCATCAAGGCGTACGACGTCCGGGGCCTCCTGGGTGAGCAGATCGACGAGTCGTTCGTGTTCGAGGTGGGTTCTTCGTTCGCACGACTGGTCAAGGCCGAGCGGGCAGACGCCGGTGCGCCATTGCGGATCGTGGTGGGCCGCGACATGCGGGACTCGTCGCCTCCGCTGGCCCAGGCGTTCACCGAGGGCGTCACCGCGCAGGGTGTCGATGTCGTGCAGATCGGACTGGCGTCCACTGATCAGCTGTACTTCGCTTCGGGGCTGCTGGATTGCCCGGGAGCCATGTTCACCGCCAGCCACAACCCGGCCGCGTACAACGGAATCAAGCTGTGTCGCGCCGGTGCCAAGCCGGTAGGCAGGGACACCGGCCTGGCCATCATCAGCGAGGAGCTGATCAACGGAGTGCCCGCGCACGACGGTCCGGCGGGCACGGTCACCGAACGTGATGTTCTCGCCGAGTACGGCGAGTTCCTGCGGTCACTGGTTCAGTTGAGCGGGGCACGCCCCCTCCGAGTGGCTGTGGACGCGGGTAACGGTATGGCCGGGCACACGACACCGGCGGTGTTGGGCGCGATTCCGTCGATTGCGCTCGCGCCGTTGTACTTCGAGTTGGACGGCAATTTCCCCAACCACGAAGCCAACCCGCTCGATCCGGAGAACCTGCGCGATCTGCAGGCCTTCGTGGTGGCCGAGGGTGCCGACATCGGGCTCGCCTTTGACGGCGACGCCGACCGATGCTTCGTGGTCGATGAGCGCGGACGGGCCGTCTCTCCTTCCGCGGTAACCGCTTTGGTGGCGCGTCGAGAGCTGGACCGGGAAATCGGCGGCACCATCATCCACAATCTGATCACCTCGCGTGCCGTCCCCGAGCTTGTCGTTGAGCATGGCGGAACGCCGGTGCGCTCTCGCGTCGGGCACTCGTTCATCAAGGCGCTGATGGCCGAGACGGGCGCGATCTTCGGCGGTGAGCATTCCGCGCACTACTACTTCCGGGACTTCTGGGGCGCCGACTCCGGAATGCTGGCGGCACTTCACGTGCTGGCAGCCCTGGGCGAGCAGGACCGGCCACTCTCAGATCTCATGTCTGATTACGAGCGGTACGCGTCTTCCGGCGAGATCAACTTCCGCGTCTCGAATGCCAAGGCATGCATCGATGAGGTGTTGAAGTCATTTGGCACACAGATAGTTTCGATCGATCATCTCGACGGTGTCACCGTCGACATCGGTACCGGAACGTGGTTCAACCTGCGCACGTCCAACACCGAGCCATTGCTGCGCCTCAACGTCGAGGCCCGCACCGACGAAGATGTGGCGGGTGTGGTCGCGCGCGTCACCGAGTTGGTCGACCGCACCGAGGCCGCGACCTGATGAAGGCCACCATCGATCTGGACGACGCCGAGGCGCTGTTGGCGGCCGACCGCGATGGTTCGCTGCAGGCCGCTTCGATGGCCGGCTCACAGGTGCGGGCGGTCGGTACGGCCATCGCCGAGGGCGCCCTGGAGCCGCTTCACGTGGAGGACCGGTCGCGCGCGCTCGTGTGGGTCGCGGGCCGCGGCACGGCCGCGACGGCGGGAGCGGTTCTGGCTGGGGCGCTGTCGGATACGGCGAGTCTTCCGTTCGTAACCGCCAGCCGGGCCCCGGTGTGGGTGGGCCCGCTCGATGTCATGGTGGTCGCCGGTGACGATGCCGGTGATCCTGCCCTCACCGCTGCGGTGTCGGTGGGGACGCGTCGGGGCGCGCGGGTGGTCATCGCCGCACCCGATGAGGGACCTTTGGCGGATTCCGGTGCCGGCCGGGCGATTTCACTGGCGCCCCGGTTGCGCGTGCCCGACACATTCAGTCTTGCTCACAACCTTGCCGTCGGGGCGGCGGTGCTGGGGGTGCTCGACAGGGCCATCGCACCCGATGTCATGGCCATCGCCGATGAAGTGGACGGCGAAGTGTCGCGGAACACCGTGGGCCGGGAGATCTTCACCAACGCCGCCAAGGTGATCGCGACGCGATTGACCGGCGGTCCCGCAGTGTTCTGCGGGGATCGGTCGGCCACCGTTGCGCTCGCTCAGCACGCGGCGGCGACGCTGCTGCGGTTGACGCAGCGCACCGCTACCGCGTGCGGCCTTCCGCAGGCGTTGGCCGCGATGCGGGATGCCTTGTCGAGCAGGAGTTCTGGTGAGAGCTCACTGTTCCATGACGAGTTCATCGATGGTCCTCGCGGCGATGGTCCACCGCGGATACTTGCCCTTGCGACCGATAGCGACTTCCAATCGGTTGCGGCGAGGATCGATGGCATCGACGAAGCCCAGCTGGTGAGCACCACCGACCTCGGCGACGTGTCGGCCCGACCGTCGGAGCTCGCGCAGCTGATGATGCTCGCGACACGGCTCGAGATGGCCTCGGTCTACGCCCGGCTTGGCGGGGGGAGATCCGGGCTGTGAATCTGCTCAGGGGGGCGATCAGGACGTACGCCTGGGGTTCGCGGACGGCGATCGCCGAGTTCACCGGGCGCCCCACACCGACACCGCATCCGGAAGCCGAACTGTGGCTGGGTGCGCACCCCGCCGACCCGGCTTACCTGGAAACCGGTGGTGGCGCACAGTCATTACTCGATGTGGTGGCCGCAGATCCGGCGGGGCAGTTGGGTCCGGCATCGGTGGCGGAGTTCGGTGATCAATTGCCATTCCTGCTCAAGGTGCTGGCGGCCGACGAGCCGCTCTCGCTGCAGGCCCACCCCAGTGCGCGGCAGGCGGCAGACGGGTACGCGCGTGAAGAGGCGGCGGGTGTCCCGCTCAACTCTCCGGTGCGCAATTATCGAGATCGCAACCACAAGCCGGAACTGGTTGTGGCGCTAGATCGTTTCGAGGCGCTGGCAGGCTTCCGCGACCCCGGTGACACCGTCGAACTCTTTCGCGCGCTCGATGTCGGCGAGCTGACACCGTATGTGAATCTGTTGGCCGGACAATCCGACGCCGACGGGCTACGCGCCCTGTTCACCACCTGGATAACCCTTCCGCAGCCCAGTCTGGATCTGTTGGTGCCCGCGGTGCTCGAGGGTGCCGTGCGCTATCTGTCCTCCGGCCATGAGCGTTTCGTCGGCGAGGCGCGCACACTTCTGGAGTTGGGCGAGCGCTATCCGGCGGACGCCGGAGTGCTTGCCTCGCTGTTGCTGAATCGGCTCACGCTGGAACCGGGGGAGGGGATTTACCTGCCCGCCGGAAATCTGCACGCGTACCTGCGCGGTTTGGCGGTCGAGATCATGGCCAATTCCGACAACGTGCTGCGCGGCGGACTTACCCCCAAGCACGTCGATGTGCCCGAATTGCTTCGGGTGCTGGATTTTTCACCTGCCGCCGAAAAGCACCTGCATGTTGAGACCGTCACCGACGGTGCGCAGACTCGGTACCTCACACCCGCCAAGGAGTTCGCGTTGTCGCGATTCGATCTGGTGGACGGTGAACGCATCCCGGTGGACGTGAAGGGACCGCGGATAGTGCTGTGCACCCGGGGCAGTGTGCGGTTGGGCGGTAAAGGGCCGGATCTTGACGTGCATGCGGGACAGTCGGTGTGGATACCGGCTGACGGCGGAGATGTGACGCTGACCGGGCACTCCGATGCCCGTGTATTCATGGCAACAGTCGACGCGGACACATGACCGTCCGGCAGGACAATACGAGCGCGGGGAACAGAAGGAGAGTCGATGTCGGCAGGCGGCAGTAAGAGGGCGATCATCGCGGCGCTGGCGGCGAACGCGGGTATTGCGGCGGCCAAGTTCGTCGGCTTCCTGATCACCGGGAGTTCGTCGATGCTTGCCGAGTCCGTGCACTCGGTGGCGGACACCTCTAACCAGGGGCTGCTGCTCTACGGGCAGCGCGCCGCGAGTAAGGAAGCAGATCGACTGCACCCGTTCGGATATGGGCGTAGCCGCTTCTTCTACTCGTTTGTGGTCGCGCTGGTGCTGTTCACGCTCGGCTCGGTCTTCGCCCTCTATGAGGGCTATCACAAGATCCATGCTCCCGAGCATCTGCAGTCGCCCATTGTCGCGGTTGTGATCCTGGTGTTGGCGATAGGTTTGGAGGGCTACAGCTTCCGTACCGCCTTCGTGGAATCCAAACCGCTGAAGGGTAAGGCCAGCTGGTGGCAGTTCATCCGAAACTCCCGCAACCCCGAGCTTCCCGTCGTGCTGCTCGAAGACACCGGTGCCCTACTGGGGCTGGCCTTCGCGCTGTTCGGCGTCGGCATGACGATTCTGACGGGCGACCCCGTGTGGGATGGGATCGGCACCATAGCGATCGGCGTGCTGTTGGGTGTCATCGCGATTGTCTTGATGGTTGAGATGAAGAGCCTGCTGATCGGTGAGGGTGCGACCGCGACGCAGGAGCACGCGATCCTGGACGCGCTGACCGGCGCCGATCACGTCGAGCGGGTAATCCATTGCCGTACGCAGTATCTGGGTCCGGAGGAGCTTCTGGTCGCGGCCAAGATCGCGATCGCACCCGATGCGGATCTGCCGTTGGTCGCTGCCACGATCGATGCCGCGGAGCGGCGCGTGCGTGAGGCGGTGCCGATCGCGCAGGTGATCTACCTCGAGCCCGATCTGGATCGTTCTACCGTCAATTCGTAGCCGCCCGGTGTGATCAACAGTGGTGAGCGCGGGGGTTGTGCAAGACTGCCGTAATGCCAGGTAGCGGATTGTGGCGAACCAAGTCTGTCGAACAGTCGATCGCGGATACCGACGAGCCGGAAACGAAGCTCCGTAGGGACCTAACGTGGTGGGACCTCACCGTTTTCGGGGTCTCTGTGGTCATCGGAGCCGGTATCTTCACCGTCACGGCATCGACGGCCGCCAATGTCACCGGCCCGGCGATATCGCTTTCCTTCATCATGGCCGCGATCGGGTGCGGCCTGGCTGCGATGTGCTACGCCGAGTTTGCGTCGACCATTCCGGTTGCCGGCAGCGCCTATACGTTCTCCTATGCGACATTCGGTGAGTTCGCCGCCTGGATCCTGGGGTGGGACCTCATTTTGGAGTTCTCGGTTGGCGCGGCCACCGTTGCGAAGGGCTGGTCGAGTTATCTGAGCACAGTGTTTGGGTTATCCAGTGGCGCAGTGTATCTCGGTTCGCTCAAGGTCGACTGGGGTGCGCTGCTCATTGTCTCGGTGTTGACGGTGCTGCTGGCCGTCGGCACCAAGCTGTCTTCACGGGTGTCCCTTGTCATCACGACCGTCAAGGTTTTGGTGGTGCTACTGGTGATCATCGTCGGCGCGTTCTTCATCAAGGCGGCCAACTACACACCGTTCATCCCACCGGCGGAGGCGGGGAGCTCCAGCAGGACCGGTGTGGATCAGTCCCTGTTTTCGTTCATCGCCGGCGGTTCCGGAAGCCAGTACGGCTGGTTCGGGGTGCTGGCCGGCGCCTCGATCGTGTTCTTCGCATTCATCGGATTCGATGTCGTGGCCACCACCGCGGAGGAAACGCGCAACCCGCAAAAGGATGTGCCGCGCGGCATCATCGCCTCGCTCGTCATCGTCACCGTTCTGTACGTCGCGGTCACGGTGGTGCTCTCCGGCATGGTCAAGTACAGCGACCTACGGGCGGCCGATTCACATCCGAATCTGTCCACGGCATTTCACCTCAACGGTGTCGACTGGGCGGCCAAGGTCATCGCCATCGGCGCGTTGGCGGGGCTGACCACGGTGGTGATGGTGCTGATGCTCGGGCAGATCCGGGTCATCTTCGCGATGTGCCGGGATGGACTGCTGCCGCGCGAACTCGCCCGGACGGGATCGCACGGCACACCGATACGTATCACCCTGATCGTGGGCTTTCTTGTCGCGATAGCGGCGTCCCTCACCCCGATAGAGGGGCTGGAGGAGATCGTCAACGTCGGAACATTGTTCGCCTTTGTTCTGGTGTCGGCCGGCGTCATCGTGCTGCGGCGCTCCCGCCCCGACTTACCTCGGAGCTTCCGCACGCCGGGTGTGCCGTGGCTGCCCGTGGTCGCGATCCTGGCGTGCGGGTGGTTGATGCTCAACCTCGCTGTCCGCACGTGGATGTTCGCATTGGTCTGGATGGCCATCGGCGTGATCGTCTACTTCGCCTACAGCCGCAGGCACTCGGTGCTGGGGTTGCGGGTAGCTGTCGAGAAGTAGCGCGCTCCCTTCTCTGCTTAGGTCCCCTCTGCATGACGCGCACCACCACTTATTTTACAAAACATAGTTATTTGTCTGGACAGGCGACGAATCATGTCCTATTGTAAAATCTGTTCGGTGACGTACCTCACGCAGATATAGACCGAGGAGATGGTGACGATGACGTCAAACCTTGATGCAGCCCATGACCTGCCCGTCCAGTGGCGCGACCGCAAGCGCCACATGTGGCTGTACGGGATGATCCCCCCCACCGCGATCTTCATTGCGACGGCGCTGGTGTATGCGATGAACCAGCTCGGATGGCAGCAGTTCTCGCCGTTCTTCTTCTGGATCGGCCCACTGCTGGTGTACGTGATCCTGCCGCTGCTGGATCTGCGGTTCGGTACCGACGGTGAGAACGCGCCCGATGAGGTGATGGAGGCGCTGGAGAACGACAAGTATTACCGCTACTGCACGTACATCTTCATCCCCTTCCAGTACGCGAGCTTCTTTCTGGGGGCCTACTACTTCACCGCCACCGACCTGAGTTGGATCGGGTTCGACAACGGCATCAGCTGGATCTCCAAGCTGGGTATTGCCTTCTCGATCGGTGTGCTCGGCGGCGTCGGGATCAACACTGCGCACGAGATGGGACACAAGAAGGATGAGCTGGAGCGCTGGCTCTCGAAGATCACACTCGCGCAGACCTTCTACGGGCACTTCTACATCGAGCACAACCGCGGACACCATGTGCGCGTCGCGACACCCGAGGATCCGGCCAGCTCGCGATTCGGCGAGACGTTCTGGGGCTTCTGGCCACGCAGCGTCTGGGGCAGCCTGAAGTCCTCGTGGAATCTGGAGGCCACGCGCATGAAGCGGCTGAACCGCTTCGTGCTGCACCCGAGCAACGACGTGGTGAACGCCTGGCTGATGACGGTGGTGCTGTTCGGGGTCACCATCGCCATCTTCGGCACCGCGGTCATCCCATACCTGATCATTCAGGCCATCTACGGCTTCACCTTCCTGGAGACGGTGAACTACCTGGAGCACTACGGGCTGCTGCGGCAGAAGGTCGCCGACGGGCGGTACGAGCGCTGCACCCCCAAACACAGTTGGAACTCCGATCACCTGGTGACCAACATCTTCCTGTACCACCTGCAGCGGCACAGCGATCACCACGCCAACCCCACCCGGCGCTACCAGATGCTGCGCAGCATGGACGGTGCTCCGAACCTGCCCAGCGGGTACGCCACGATGCTGACGCTGGCGTACTTCCCGCCGCTGTGGCGCAAAGTCATGGATCAGCGGGTGCTGGATCACTACGACGGCGATATCACCAAGGTCAACGTCCAACCGAGCAAGCGCGCCAAGATTCTGGCCAAGTACGGCGTAACAGAACAGGCCGCCTGACATGTCCCAGTACCGTTGCCCCATATGTCAGTACGTGTACGACGAGAACACGGGCGCCCCGCGCGAGGGGTTCCCGGCCGGGACGGCATGGTCAGAGGTTCCCGACGATTGGTGCTGCCCCGACTGCGGAGTGCGCGAGAAGGTGGATTTTGAAGCCCTGCAAGGAGCGGAATCATGAGCGAGAACGACTACAAGTTGTTCGAATGCATGCAGTGTGGATTTCAGTACGACGAGGCGCTGGGGTGGCCAGAGGACGGAATCGAGCCGGGTACTCGCTGGGATGACATCCCCGAGGACTGGAGCTGCCCGGACTGTGGGGCAGCCAAGACCGACTTCGTGATGGTGGAGATCGCGCGGCCATGACATTGACCGAATACACCGCGCCTGCCGGGCTCCACGGTGTGACGCCACGAGTGCCGTATGCCGAGGCCGCGAGGGCGCTGCTTCGCGAGTCGGTTCTTGATGCGCTCGGAGATCTTCTACGTCATCAGGATTGGTCGGCGGTGACGATGTCGGCGGTGGCCCGCCGGGCGGGAGTCAGTCGTCAGACGCTGTACAACGAGTTCGGTTCCCGGCAGGGGTTGGCTCAGGGGTACGCACTGCGGCTGGCCTTGCGGTTGGCCGAAGCTGTCAACGATGCGATCTACGCCAACGTCGGCGACATCCACGGCGCCTTGCATCGGGGGTTCGCGGCCTTCTTCGCCGAAAGCGCCGCAGACCCCATGGTCATCTCGCTGTTGACGGGTGAGGCCAAGCCTGAGCTCATGCGCCTCGTGACGGTCGACAGCGCGCTGATCGTGCTGCCGGCATCGGCGCGGCTCACCGAGTCGTTCGCGAACAGCTGGGTGGCCGCCGGCGAGGAAGGCGCGGCCATCCTCGCGAGGTCGATTGTGCGGCTGGCGATTAGTTACATATCGATGCCGCCGGAATCGGATCATGATGTGGCGCTCGACATGGCGCGCCTGCTGTCCCCATTCGTAGAGGCCAACGCGCTCGCCGACAAGACCCCCGCGAGCGGGAGAGGCCCCCAGTGACCTGCGCATCCACAAATCTCGCTACCTGATCTAACTATCCGTTGCTTACACGCGCTAACCTGGTGACGGACCCGTGTGTGTCAATTGAATTGACATCCGGGAAATATTCAAGAGACGCGATTGAGGTGGCGATGACCGAGCTGGTGGCCGACGTACGCAACGGCATTGATTACAAGGTGGCCGATCTCTCCGAGGCCGAGTTCGGCCGCAAGGAGATCCGTCTCGCCGAGCACGAGATGCCCGGTCTCATGGCACTGCGTCGTGAGTACGCTGATGTGTTGCCGCTCAAGGGCGCTCGCATCTCGGGCTCGTTGCACATGACGATCCAGACTGCGGTGCTGATCGAGACGTTGACGGCCCTCGGTGCCGAGGTGCGCTGGGCCTCTTGCAACATCTTCTCTACCCAGGACCATGCGGCGGCGGCCATCGTCGTCGGCCCGCACGGCACCCCGGAGGAGCCCCAGGGCACCCCGGTCTTCGCCTGGAAGGGCGAGACGCTGGAGGAGTACTGGTGGGCCGCCGAGCAGATGCTCACCTGGCCGAACGAGCCGGCCAACATGATCCTCGACGACGGCGGCGATGCCACCATGCTGGTGCTGCGCGGTGCGCAGTTCGAGCAGGCCGGCGTGGTGCCCCCGGCCGACGACAACGACTCGGCCGAGTACAAGGTCTTCCTGAACCTGCTGCGTGAGCGGTTCGAGACCGACAAGGACAAGTGGACCAAGATCGCCGAATCTGTCCAGGGCGTCACCGAGGAGACCACCACCGGTGTGCTGCGTCTGTACCAGTTCGCCGCTGCCGGCGAGCTGGCGTTCCCGGCCATCAACGTCAACGACTCGGTGACCAAGAGCAAGTTCGACAACAAGTACGGCACCCGGCACTCGCTGGTCGACGGCATCAACCGCGGCACCGACGTGCTCATCGGCGGCAAGAAGGTGCTGATCTGTGGCTACGGCGACGTCGGCAAGGGCTGCGCCGAGTCCCTCGCGGGGCAGGGCGCTCGTGTGCAGGTCACCGAGATCGACCCGATCAACGCGCTGCAGGCGCTCATGGACGGGTTCGACGTCGTGACCGTCGAGCAGGCCATCGGCAATGCCGACATCGTGGTGACCGCCACCGGCAACTACGACATCATCCTGCTGGACCACATGAAGGCCATGAAGGACCAGGCGATTCTGGGCAACATCGGCCACTTCGACAACGAGATCGACATGGCGGCCCTGGAGAAGTCCGGTGCCACGCGGCTCAACATCAAGCCTCAGGTCGACCTGTGGACGTTCGGTGACTCGGGCAAGTCGATCATCGTGCTGTCCGAGGGCCGTCTGCTCAACCTGGGTAACGCCACCGGCCACCCGTCGTTCGTGATGAGCAACAGCTTCTCCAACCAGGTGATCGCGCAGATCGAGCTGTGGACCAAGAACGACGAGTACGACAACGAGGTCTACCGACTGGCCAAGCACCTGGACGAAAAGGTCGCGCGCATTCACGTCGAGGCTCTCGGCGGCACGCTGACCAAGCTCAGCAAGGATCAGGCCGAGTACATCGGCGTCGACGTGGAAGGCCCGTACAAGCCGGAGCACTACCGCTACTGATCGCCGCTCATCCGCGTAGAGGCCCCTTGCACTCCGGTGCCGGGGGCCTTTGCGTAGGCTGACCAGCCGTGGGTCAGCTGATTGCGATCGAGGGTGTCGACGGTGCGGGCAAGCGCACGCTTACCGCGGCGCTGACGAAGCGCTGCGGTAAGCAGGGGTTATCCGTTGCGACGCTGGACTTTCCGCGCTACGGGCGCTCGGTGTACGCCGACCTCGCGGCCGAGTCGCTCACGGGCGGGCACGGCGATGTGGTGTCCTCCGCGTACGCGATGGGATTGCTGTTCGCCCTCGACCGCCGCAGTGCGCTCGGCGAGATAGCCGAGCTGATCGCCGCGAACGATCTGGTGATACTGGATCGCTGGGTCGCCTCCAACGCCGCTTATGGCGCGGCGCGGCTGCATCAGGACGGCGACGGCGACATGGCGCGCTGGGTAGATGAGCTTGAGTACCAACGCTTCGGCCTGCCACATCCCGACTGGCAGGTGTTCTTGAACGTCTCCCCGGAGCTTGCCCAGCAGCGGGCGCGGCACCGCGAGGAGCGGGAGAGCGCGCGCACCCGCGATACCTATGAGCGTGATGCGGATCTGCAGTCGCGGGTCTCCGCGGCGTATGCCGATTTGGCGCAACGGAATTGGGGCGGCCCGTGGGTGATCACCGATGGCGGCGACCCGGATGCATTGGCGGAGAGGCTCCTGCGTCGAGTGTGAAGATTCGGCGGGTACTTCGCCGAATTACCGCCGTGGCTTCACACTCGACCGGTGAGACCGCGTGGTGGGTCACCATTCACTGGATTCGGCCTTTTCTTCACGGTCGACATGCCAGCGCACCGATGAGACGGCGGGTTCCATCGACAGGCGGCTCACCGCCGACTCGAGTAGCGAGTCGTTGCGTTCTTCGGCGCTCAGTTTCGCCACCACGCGCACATGCTTGCCGTCTTCGACGTCATAGGACCGCACCGATTGCAGCGCGAATTCAGGCCTGCTCACGGCCTGTACGGTGAGTGCGCGGATATGCGCCTCGGTCTCGTCGGTGGTGGTGACCTCGAACAGGTATTCGGCAGGCCGGGCCTCGCGGCCGATGGCCGGTTGGCGATCCAGCAGATGTCCGAGCGGCCGCAACAGCACGTTGGCCAGCACGATGGCCGCGGTGCCGACGATCGCGACGTCGTACATCCCGCCGCCGGCCAGCGCGCCCACGGCAGCGGTGGCCCACATGGTGGCGGCGGTGTTGAGCCCGGTGATGGTGGCGCCCTGCTTCATGATCACTCCGGCGCCGAGGAAACCGATACCCGAAACAATCTGTGCTGCAACGCGAGTCGGGTCGGCGCCGGGGCCATGGAAGCTGTAGCCGCCCATGATGACGAAGAGTGTCGCACCCAGGCACACCAGCGCGTTGGTGCGCAGGCCGGCATTCTTGGCGCGCCACTGCCGCTCGATCCCGATGACGCAACCCAGGCCAAACCCCAGGGCTACACGGATGATGACATCCCAATGACTCATGATGGGTCCTGTTCTCTTGCAGTGGCTTCGAGGTGCACGCAACGGTGTTGGTGCAACAAGAGCGCCTTCGAGCGCGACCCTGATCCGCGTTAGAAGGCGCTGTGGATACTCGGAGGTTGACTATCGGACATAGTCGCGTCACCTCCTAAGCGTGTGCGCAAAGCGCACATGAACCACTGCTGAACAAAGCGCCATCATTAAACACCCGTCTGTCGGTGGTCGGCAAGACATACCTGTGCTTCGTGGATATCCGCGCCACATTGGGGGTGGGACGGCAGGATTGGTGCGTGTTCTTCGATCTGAGTGTGCGAGATTTCCTGGACCGCGCGGAGCTGGTGTATCCCGATCGCATCGGCGTTGTCGACGAGCCGGTGCAACCGGCGCCCTCCTGGGGGGCGGTGACCTACCGGCAGCTTGCCGAGCGGGCGCGCGGGCAGGCCGCGGCGCTTGACGGTCTGGGCGTCGGGCCGGGGGAGCGGGTGGCGATCGTCTCGCAGAACAGTGCACGACTGCTCACCTCGTTCTTCGGCGTTTCCGGGTGGGGACGCATCCTGGTGCCCATCAATTTTCGGTTGGCTCCCGCTGAGATCGAATACATCGTCGAGCATGCACGGGCGTCGGTACTGATAGTGGACCCGGAGGTGCGCGGGCTGCTCGACGCCGTGCGCGCCACCCATAACTTCGTGCTGGGGGAGGATGACGCCGCCGTATTCGGTGAGATCGGCTCACCGCACCGGGCTGATCCGAGACCCTGGTCGTGTACCGAATCAGACACCGCCACTTTGAATTACACCTCAGGAACCACGAGTAGGCCCAAGGGTGTGCAACTCACTCATCGCAATATCTGGATCAACGCAGTCGTTTTCGGGTTGCACGCCACCCTGCGTGACGACGACGTACTGCTGCACACGTTGCCGATGTTCCACTGCAACGGGTGGGGGTGGCCGTATGCGGCGACCGGCATGGGTGGTCGGCACATCGTGCTGCGCAAGGTCGACGGCGACGAGATCCTGCGGCGTATCGCAGAGCACGGGGTCACTGTGATGTGCGCGGCGCCAACGGTCGTCGACTCTGTGCTGGATGCCGCAGCCCGCTGGCAGGGGCCGATCCCCGGCCGGGACCGGGTTCGGATCATCGTCGCGGGTGCGCCGCCCCCGACGCGCACCATCGAGCGGGTGCGTGCCGAACTCGGCTGGGAGTTCATCCAGATATACGGGCTCACCGAGACCGCACCGCTCATCACGATGAATCGATTTCGGTCCGAATGGGCCGATCTGGACGAGCATCAGCAGGCCCGCATGCTGGGCCGCGCGGGAGCCCCTGCGATAGGCGTCCGGGTATCGATCGCGGAGGACGGTGAGGTGCTCACCCGGTCGAACACGAACCTTGACGGCTACTGGGACCAGCCGGAGGCGACCACGGAGGCATTGGCGGGCAATTGGTTTCATACCGGTGACCGCGGATCGATGTCCGACGGATACCTGAGCATCTCGGATCGCAAGAAGGACATCATCATTACCGGCGGCGAGAACGTTTCCTCCATCGAAGTGGAAGACGCGCTCATATCTCATCCCGGAGTCCGTGAGGCCGCGGTCGTCGGAGTGCCCGACGAGAAGTGGGGCGAGCTGGTTACCGCCGTCGTGGTGGTCGCGGTGACAGACCCGGGGACAGATCCACCGACGGGGCCGGATCTCATCGCGCACTGCCGGGAGAATCTGGCCGGGTACAAATGCCCCAAACGCGTCGAGTTCGTCGATTCCCTGCCCAGAACAGCGACCGGGAAGATTCAGAAGTTCAGGATCCGCCAGCAGCTCGCGCGAGACTAGTTCGCAACTCGCCCCTTTGGTACCCCGGTTTTGTCACGATCTAGTGACACGATGGGCTCTATGAGGCAAAGGATCCTTGTTGTCGACGATGACGCGTCATTGGCAGAGATGCTCACCATCGTGTTGCGCGGGGAGGGCTTCGAGACGGCAGTGGTGAGCGACGGCACTCAGGCGCTCACCGCCGTCCGTGAGCTGCGCCCCGATCTGGTTCTGTTGGATCTCATGCTGCCCGGGATGAACGGCATCGACGTATGCCGGGTGCTGCGTTCCGATTCCGGTGTGCCGATCGTCATGCTGACCGCCAAGACCGACACCGTCGATGTGGTGCTCGGTCTGGAATCGGGCGCCGACGACTACATCATGAAGCCGTTCAAGCCCAAGGAGCTCGTCGCACGTATTCGTGCCCGGTTGCGGCGCAACGACGACGAGCCCGCCGAGCTGCTGAACATCGCGGGCATCGACATCGATGTGCCCGCGCACAAGGTGACGCGCGAGGGCGAGCAGATCTCCCTGACCCCGCTGGAGTTCGACCTGCTGGTGGCGCTGGCACGCAAACCGCGCCAGGTGTTTACTCGTGATGTGCTGCTCGAACAGGTGTGGGGCTACCGTCACCCGGCCGATACCCGGCTGGTGAACGTCCACGTGCAGCGGCTGCGGGCGAAGGTCGAGAAGGACCCCGAGAATCCGACCGTGGTGTTGACCGTTCGAGGAGTGGGATATAAGGCCGGACCCCCGTGATCTTCAGCTCGAAGCGGCGCATTCAGCGGCGATCGGCACCACTGGTACGCGGACTGAAGGCACTGAGTCGAGCGGTCGGGTTCACCTGGCGCCGTTCCCTGCAGGTGCGGGTGGTGGTGTCCAATTTGGCGCTGTCCTCCCTGGTCATCCTGATTCTGGGATTCGTGCTCACCAGCCAGGTGACCGACCGAATTCTGGAATCGAAGACTCGGGTCGCGACCGAAGAAATGGAGCGCGCTCGCGTCATCGTCAGCGATGACGTGGGTGGCGAGGAAACCCGGTCGCTGCAAAGCAGTCTGGAGCTGGCCCGTAACCAGCTGTTGAACGGCAGTAAGGGTTCCGAGGGCGGTGGCGCCGGAGCGTTCGACGCCGTCCTTCTGGTCCCCGGTGACGGTCCCCGTGAGGCGACATCGGCGGGCCCCGCCAACCAGATCCCCGGCCCCCTGCGCGAATTCGTGAAGGCCGGTCAGGTCAGTTATCAGTATTCGACAGTCCACACCGAGAGTTTCTCGGGGAAGGCCCTCGTCATCGGCTCGCCGACCACGTCGAAGGTCACCGCGCTTGAGCTGTACCTGGTCTTCCCGTTGTCGAACGAGGAAAGCACGATTTCGCTGGTGCGCGGCACCATCGTCACCGGCGGTGTGGTGCTGCTGGTGCTGTTGGCGGCCGCCGCACTGTTGGTCGCGCGTCAGGTGGTGTTGCCGGTGCGGTCGGCCTCGCGCATTGCCGAGCGATTCGCCGAAGGGCATCTGTCCGAACGCATGCCGGTGCGCGGTGTCGACGACATGGCACGGCTCGCGGTGTCGTTCAACGATATGGCCGAAAGCCTCTCGCGGGAGATCACTCAGCTCGAAGAGTTCGGAAACCTGCAGCGCCGCTTCACCTCCGATGTCAGCCACGAACTGCGTACACCGTTGACCACGGTGCGTATGGCGGCCGATCTCATCTACGACAACCGTGAGGAACTCGACCCGGCGCTGCAGCGTTCCGCCGAACTGATGGTCAACGAGCTCGACCGGTTCGAGACGCTGCTGAGCGACCTGCTGGAAATCTCACGGCACGACGCCGGTGTGGCCGAGCTCGCCGTGGAGCAGGTGGATCTGCGTGACACCGTCAAGACCGTGGTGGCTTCGGTCAAGCACCTGGCGGACGAGTTGGACACCCAGGTAGAGCTCGACATGCCCGACAGCGAGATCATCGCCGAGGTGGATCCCCGTCGGGTGGAGCGGATTCTGCGCAACCTGGTCGCCAACGCGATCGACCACAGCGAGCACAAACCCGTCACCATCCGGATGGCCGCCGATATCGATAGCGTCGCCGTCACCGTGCGAGATCGCGGGGTTGGCCTGCGCCCCGGTGAGGAAAAGTTGGTGTTCAACAGGTTCTGGCGTGCGGACCCGTCGCGCAAGCGTCATTCCGGCGGCACTGGGCTGGGGTTGGCGATCAGCGTCGAGGACGCTCGGTTGCATCAGGGTCGGCTGGAGGCGTGGGGTGAACCGGGCAATGGGGCGCTTTTCCGGTTGACGGTGCCGTTGGTTCGTGGGCACAAAGTGACTACGAGCCCGCTTCCGTTGAACCCGACCAGCCGTCCGAGTGCTGGTGCGCGCCGACCGGTTTCGCGGGGAACTCAACCGGGGGAACGTGGCACCCAACCGGGGGAGCAGGAGACCACGCCGATGCGTACCTCGGGTACCAAGGCCGACCGCGTGCGGGAGTCGTCCTGATGCGCCGCAAGGTGGCCGCGGTACTGATCGCGGTGGCACTCGGGGTCACCGGCTGCGCCGGAGTGCCGTCCTCGTCCTCTCCGCAGGCCATCGGGACGGTGCAACGGCCATTGCCGCCGGGGGTGCCCGCACCCACCCCGGGGATGGAACCCGAGACGGTGTTGCGCGAGTTTTTGAAGGCCACTTCCGAGCCGTTGAACAGGCACCGGGCTGCCCGGCAGTTCCTCACCGAATCCGGCTCACGGACGTGGGACGACGCGGGTGACGCGGTGCTCATCGAGTCTCCGGCGTTCGCAGACCGGCGCGGCATCGACCGGTGGACGATCAATGTGCGCGCCAACAAGTTGGGCACCCTGTCCGATATCGGAGTGTTCGAGACCGCACAGGGCGATATCCAGGACCCGCAGTTCACCTTGGTAAAGGTCAACGGCGAGTGGCGAATCGACTCGCTGCCCAACGGGGTCTTTCTGGACTGGGCGCAGTTCCAGACCACCTATAGGCGCTACACCGTGTATTTCGCGGACCCGGCCGGTCGCACGGTCGTACCCGACCCACGCTATGTGGCGGTCAACGACCCCGATCAGCTGGCCACCGAGCTCGTGTACAAGCTTCTGTCCGGTCCGCGCCCGGAACTGGCTGGGGCGGTACGCAATCACCTGAGCGGGCTGCGGTTGCGTGGCCCCGTGACGCGCGCCGACGGCAGCAGAGTGGACGTGGGGCGCGGGTACGGCGGTGTGCGGGTCGAGCTGGAAGGCGATCTGACACCAGATCAGCGGACCCGGCAGTTCCTGGCCGCGCAAGTGATCTGGACGCTATCGCGCGCCGGTATCGCCGGGCCGTACGTCCTGCAGGTCAACGGCGCTCCGCTGGACGAACAGCTGTCACAGGGCTGGAGTACCCAGAACGTCGCGTCGACCGACCCCGGTGCGTCGGAGGGTGCTGGTGTGGGCCTCTACGGTCTGCTGAATGGGTCTCTGGTCACGGTCGACCGTGACGCGGCGGCGCCGGTACGTGGATCGTTTGGCCAAGTGGGAAACCAGGTTTCGGCTGCGCTGTCGCGTAGCGGGCGTCAGGTGGCCTCGGTCATTCGAGTGCAGGGCGGAGATGATCCGCAGATGTCGATGTGGGTGGGTGCCAACGGCGCCAACGGCAGCGAGGCGGTCGGCGGTAAGACGTTGACCCGCCCGACCTGGGCCCTGGACGACGCGGTGTGGGTGGTTATCGACGGTGGTCGAGTGGTCAGGGTCATCCAGGAAGCCACCACATCGATGGTGGCGGTGCTGCCCGTCGAATCATCTGCCGTGGCCCAGGCGTACAAGGGACTGATCACAGAGCTGGCGCTGTCTCGCGATGGCACGCGTGCCGCGATGATCATCGATGGCCAGGTGATCCTGGCGACGGTGATACAGACCGACAGCGGCGATTACGCGCTGGTGCACCCGCGCCGCCTCGGCTTCGGGCTCGGCAACTCCGCGGTGTCGCTGGCCTGGCGCACCGGTGACGACATCGTGGTGGCCCGCAACGACGGGTCGCACCTGGTGGCCAACGTGAATCTCGACGGAGTGAACTCCGATCTGGACGACCGTAATCTGTTGACTCCGGTGTCCACGATCGTCGCTTCACCGGCCATCATCTACATCGCCGATGCGCGGGGCGTACTGCAGCTGACGGGATTGGGGACCCCCGAGGAGCGGTGGATCGAGGTACGTCCACTGATGCTGCCGCAAGCTATTCCGGTGCTGACGGGCTAGTTGTCGGGGATCATCTCCGTGGCGAGCAGCGCCTCGGGAATTCCGAAAGCATCCACCAGAGTGCTCAGATGCGGGCGCAGCTCCTCACACAGTTGATTGACACCGCGCCTGATGGCCTTCGCTCGTTCGGTCGAGACATGCCGATGCATGAGGAACCACGACAGGTCCGCCTCGAGCGTGCTGTAGACGAACAGATCGCACAGCTTCTCCAGCAGTTCCTGTGCGGACTTGCTGTCACAGCTGTCGATCGCCTCGATGAAGGCTTCCAACACCACCCGTTCGGTGTGGGCCGAACCCACCTTGAGGATGTGGTCCTGTGCGGAGTTGAACACCTCGAAGGGGTCCTCTTCATCGGATTGGGCGCGCTGCATTCGGGTGGCCGCGGTGCGCAGCAGGTGATCTTCGCGGTTACGCAGCAGCCGCAGTTGGGTGCCGCGGTTGCTGAGATCGGATTCTTCGACGTCCTCGTCGGAGGAGTCCAGGATGGTCTGGATAACCTGTCGCGCCGCCGAGCGTTCGAGGATCACGTCGCGGGCCATGCCGGCGATGAACCGGGTCCAGCCCACTGCGTTGAGACCGCGCACATCCTCGGCATACGCCGAGAGGAGTTCCTTGGCCACCAGCTGGGTGAGCACGGTGTTATCGCCTTCGAAGGTGGTGAACACGTCGATATCGCGACGCAGAATGGTGAGTTGGTTGGCGTCGAGGTATCCGGCCCCACCGCACGCCTCGCGGCACACGGTGATGGTGTTCTGTGCGTGCCAGCTGGTTGCCGCCTTCAAACCTGCTGCGGCGCTTTCCAGCTGACGTTGCCGGTCCCCATCCACCTCATCGGCGGTCTGCACCTCGTGCAGTTCTTCGGTGAGCTCGTTCTGTGCGAACGCGAGTGCGTATGACCGGGCGATCAGGGGCAGTAGCTTGCGCTGATGCACCAGGTAGTCGGCGATGATGACCTCGTCGTCGCTGTCCGGCGTATCGAACTGCTTGCGCACCAAGGCATATCGCGATGCGATGGTCAGCGCCTTGCGGGCCGCTGCACCGGAGGTGGCGGCGACGCTGACCCGTCCGCGGATGAGTGTGCCCAGCATGGTGAAGAATCGCTTGTTCTCATTCTCGATGGGCGAGGTGTACGAGCCGTCAGCACTGACGTCCGCATACTTGTTGAGCAGGTTGGCGCGAGGCACCCGCACGTTGTCGAACACAATGCGCCCGTTGTCGACGCCGGCGAGGCCGCCCTTGTATCCGCAGTCGCTGGTGGTGACGCCGGGCAGGTCATTGCCCGTGGCGTCCCGGATGGGTACCACGAAGCAATGCACTCCCCGGCCTGATGCCTCCTCGCCGGGACCGCCGGTGACGAGTTGCGCGAAAACCGCTGCCACGGTGGCGTGCTCCGCGGCGCCGCCGATGTAGTCCTTACGTGCCAGCGAGCCCTCCGAGTTCAGAATGAAGTCGCCGGTCTGGCTGTCGTAGGTGGCGACGGTCTGCAGGGCCTGAACATTGGAACCATGGCCGGTCTCGGTCATGCCGAAACAGCCGAGGGTGTCGAGATTGATCAGTGGGACCACATACTGCTTGTGATGGGTTGCGGTGCCGAGGTTTTCGATAGCGCCGCCGAACAGGCCCCATTGCACGCCTGCCTTGACCATGAGTGACAGGTCCGCGTAACCGAGCATCTCGATGCCGACGATCGCGGCTCCGACATCGCCGGTGCCGCCGTGTTCCTTGCGGAATCCGGCGTGTGGCAAGCCATGTGGAACCAGTTCGCGCATGATTCGCAGTGATCGCGCCCGTGCCTCTTCGAGTGTCAGTGAGGGGTCGGGTAGCAGGTCGGCGCGGTTCAGGTACTCGCGGGCGGCATCACGTATCGCGCCGAACCGGCCGTCGAGCGCAACGCGCAGATTCGAGGTGAGGACTTCGGGATCGGCAGGTGCTGTCCGGGTCTCCATGTGTCCGAGCCTAGTCAGATCGGTCCGTCGGCTTGGCGTTCTATGGCAAACCATTTGCTTATACCGACCAGTGGTCTAACATACCGACCGGTGGTCTATTCAGGCCGTGTGAAAGGAGACCGGGACATGACTACCGCGTCCCCCACGGTCGATCCGGCCCTACGTACACGCGCATTTGCACGGGTCATTGGCCCCTTTGTCGCGACGGTCACCGCCATCATCGCCGTGCGGGCGGCAGACCTGAGTTTCCTGGGCGACAGCTTCTTCACGCACCCGATGTGGTCATGGCTGTTCGGTGCCCTGCTGCTGTTTTGCGGGCTGATGATCATCGCCTTCCACCAGGTTTGGCGAGGGCTCGCGCCGGTGATCATCTCGTTGTTCGGATGGTTTCTGGCCCTGCGTGGATTCGTTCTGTTGGCGTTTCCCCAGCTGATACAGAAGGGGGTCGACGCCTCGGTGCCCGCCGTCGGCCCGGTCCGTTTCTTCTTCCTCTTTGCGACGGTCATCGGTGTGTACCTGACCTACGTCGGCTGGATCAGGAAGCGCTGACGCATGCCGCGTGTGGTCAAGCATCCGGAGGTGCGCCGGACCGAATTGCTCGATCTGGCGATGTCCCTCTTCCTGGATCGCGGCTACGAGAAGGTGAGCCTCAACGATCTCATCGCCACCTCCGGGATATCGAAAGGTGCTTTCTACCACTATTTTTCCTCAAAGGAAGCCTTGGTGGCCGCGCTCGCGGAGCGCAGCGCCGACCAGGCTTTCGAGGTGCTGAGTCCGGTGTTCACCGAGCCGGGCATGGGCGCGTTGGAGCGGCTGAACGCCGGACTGCGCGCTAGCTACGAGGTCAAAATGGCGCTGGGTGCACCGGAAAGCATCGCGGCGATGATGTCGATGTTGCGGCCAGAGAATCAGTCGCTGCTGCGCCGGATCTCGGCGATCTGGGAGGACAAGTTTCGTCCGGTGCTCACCGAGCTGATCACCCGCGGAGTCGCCGAGGGGGTGTTCCAGACATTCGATCCCGAGGGCGTCGGTGACATGATTCAGGGCTTCGCGGCCAACATGGGCGCCACCGTGCAGAGGATTGTGGCCGCGCCGGATGCGCAGGCGCGCGCAGAGGCTATCGATGCGGCGGTCCAGCGTCAGCGGCTCCATGGCATCGCCACCGACCGCATTCTCGGGCTACGCGACGGGACGGTCGAGGTGCTGGACCGCCATCAGATCGAGAGGCTGGTTGCGGCGCTCTAGGCCGTGCGGCACCCGGTCAGCCTGTCGGACCCCACGGGCACAGTGGCCACATGCTTGATCTGGTGCTGCCACTGACCTGCGGCGGATGTGGGGAACCCGCCACCCGGTGGTGTTCGGCCTGCGCGTGTGCGTTCACCGCCGAGCCGGTGGTGGTGACGCCGCGGGTCGATCCGGGTGTGCCGGTTCTTTCCCTCGGGCGGTACGCGGGTGCTCGGCGGCAGGCGATCGTGACCATGAAGGAGCGCGGTCGCCGCGATCTCACCGCTCCGCTCGGTGCGGCATTGGCACGCGGCGTGGCGCAGCTGCTGTGTTGGCATCTTGTGGAGCAGCCGGTGACATTGGTTCCCGCTCCCACTCGATGGGTTTCGGCACGCGGGCGAGGCGGTGACCCGGTGACCGCCCTGGCCGCGGTCGCCACCCGGATTCCGGGCGTGCACCTCGCGTCCCTGCTGCGCATGAGGATGGGGGCGCGAGATTCGGTCGGGCTGTCCGTGTCGGCCCGGCAGCACAATGTGTCCGGACGCGTCGCGCTGCGCCGGGCGCGACGGCCGGACACCGAATTGGTGCTGGTCGACGATGTCGTGACCACCGGCGCCACCGTTACCGAATCGGTCAGAGTGTTGAAATCGGCGGGATTTCGAGTCGCTGCCGTGCTCACGCTGACGTACTCCTAAAGATCGTATGACGATCTCGAAACGACTCTGACGAATCGGTGGCAAGGCGAGTGAACACGGACTACCGTCGGGGCCAACAAGCTATGAACGTTCCGCGCTTGGGCGGTCGAACCGCCCACCGACACGGGCGCCTGCGTCCGGTTTGGCGGAGGAGGTGGTCACCAACCCCAGCGCCGGCGGGCTGCCGTCTCAGCGTTTCAGGCGACTCCGGCGTACTTCAAACATCAAACATGCGCGTCGCCAACATCTTTAGTCCCTAGCGGATGGGTTGAGCGCAAGCGCACTCTCAGTACCGGAGGTATGAGTTGTCAAGCACATCAAAGGCATCCGTTGCACTCGAGGACGGGGAGCGGACAGCCCAAGCCGATATCGTGGTCAAGGGCCGAAACGTGGAAATCCCCGATCACTTTCGAATCTTTGTGAACGACAAACTGTCCCGTCTGGAACGTTACGACAAAACCGTTTACCTCTTTGATGTAGAACTCGAACACGAACGCAACCGGCGCCAGAAGAAGAGCTGTCAGCGCGTGGAGATCACCGCGCGGGGCCGGGGGCCGGTCGTCCGTGGCGAGGCATGTGCCGACACGTTCCACAGTGCCCTTGAGGCCGCCGCCGCCAAGCTGGAAAGCCGGCTGCGACGTGGTCGTGACCGCCGCAAGGTTCACTACGGTGACAAGACGCCGGTATCGCTTGCCGAGGCCACCAAGGTTCTGCCCGCCGATGCCTTCACGCCACCCGCTGCGGTGAATGGCGCACACAGTCACAACGGAGCCGAGGTCGATGACAGCCACGGCCCGGGGCAGATTGTGCGAACCAAAGATCATCCGGCCAAACCGATGACAGTCGACGACGCGCTCTACGAGATGGAATTGGTCGGTCATGACTTCTTCCTCTTCCACGATGAGTCCTCGGGCCGCCCATCGGTGGTGTACCGCAGGCACGCATACGACTACGGGCTGATACGCCTCGGGGAGTAGGGCGCGCGGTCACCCGCGCAGAGAGGCCCCGCACCTGGTCCGCGACCGGTGCGGGGTTTCTCATGTCGGGGGCGCTTGTCGTGTCACCGTGCAGATCTGGCGTAACGCCGCGGCGAGATCGGGCAGTTCGGGAGTGGCCAATGCCAGGCGTAGTGCGTTGGGCGCGTGCGGCGCCGTGGAGAACGCGTCGGCGGTCGACACCATGATCCCCAGGTCGGCGAGGTCGCTCGCGATCACATCGTTGCGCGCGTGCTCGGGGAGCACGAGCCAGCCCGAATACGAACCCGGATGCGCGTGGTAGGTCAGGCCTGCGAGTTCCCTGCGGGCGATCGACTGCCGTCGACGGGCGTCAGCGCGCCGCAGTTCTTCTAACTGCGCCGCGGTGCCGTCGGTCAGCCAGCGCGTGGTCAGTGCGCTTGCGATGGTCGATGCGCCCCAGCTCGTCGCGCGCAGCGCTCGGATCAGGTCGGGGCGCTCGGCGGACGGAGCGACGACGTATCCGATCCGCAGCCCGGCGGCGAGGTTCTTCGACATACTCCCCACGTAGAAGGTCCGCTCGGGTGCGAAGGTCTGCACGGGTGGCGGCGCACCCGGATCCAGAAACGCATAGGTCGCGTCCTCGATGATGTGGAAATCGTGCCGGTCGGCCAACATCGTGACGCGCTCACGCTCGCCGGCGCTCAGTGTGTATCCCAACGGATTGTGCAGTGTGGGAATGAGATACAGCGCGGAAATCGGTCGCCGTCCACACAGCCATTCGAGGTGGTCAAGGTCTATTCCGGTGGTGCCGGTCTGAACCGGTGCCAGCTCGAGGCGTCGTGCGGTGGCCAGCAGTTTGATGCCCGGATAAGTCAGTGCGTCGACGGCGACAACCGTGCGGGGCGTGGCTATCGCGGCCAGGACGGTGTCCAAACCCTGTTGAGCGCCACCAGATATCAGGACGCGGTCCGGCACGACGTCGATGCCGCGGTCAAGTAGATAGGTGGCGATCGCGGCGCAGTCACGGCGTCGTCCGCCCGGCGGCTGCTGATACAGCAGGCTTGCCAGATCGCCCTCGGCTGCCAATGCGCGCAGAGCCTGCCGCAATTGGTCGTCCTGGCCGTGAGACAGCGGCTGGTTGAAGGAAAGGTCTGCGGCGCGCTGTCCCACCGCCAGCCGGGTGGGCTCCACTCCCGCGAAACCGCTGAGGTCGCGCACAAAGGTGCCGCGTCCGGGTTCCCCAACGACGAGGCCGGCGGCGGTCAGGTCGCGGTAGACCCTGCTGGCCGTAGCCACCGCGATGCCGTATCGACCCGCCAGTGCGCGATGGGTGGGCAACCGCGCGCCCGCGGGCAGCGTGCCGGTCCGAATCTGTCCGGCGATCTCGTCGGCGACCGTGGCGTGACGGTGAATGCGCACGCGCTCTCCCGATTGTGACTAGGACAATTTATTGATTGCACTAATTTACGTGCTTACCGTCGAGCCGTGACGATCACTGACCTTTCGGTGCTGGAGTTTCTTCAGCGGCACGTCGCCGGTACCTCCCGACCCGGTGACACCACCCACATGCGGTACCCGACGGCCATCTCGCGGTATCTCGAGTTCGAGATCGTTGCCGTCGAGTCAGGCTCGGCATCCGTGCGGGTGGTGGTCGATCCGTCCAGACACGGGAATCAGCAGGGCACCGTGCACGGCGGATTCGTGGTCGAGCTGGCCGATGCCGCCATGGGGACCGCGCATTCCACCCTGATGGAGCAGGGGGAGACGTTCACCAGCATCGATATCCGCGCCACATTCCTGCGGCCGGTCTGGGCCGACACCTTGATCGCCACCGCACGTCCCGCGCACTCGGGGCGGACCATCACGCACTACACGTGCGATGTGACCCGCGGTGACGGCAAGGCGGTGGCCACGGTGACCAGCACCGTCATGACACTGCGTGGCGATCGGGCGGCCGGGCGATAGACGAGGTCGTACCCAAAACGGTTCGGCGGCGCGTGCGCCTACGATGGGACTCGCTGAAGACGGATGAGCCGCTTGCGCGAAGACCGAACGTTTGCGTGAGTCCTAACGAGTACAGGGGTTATTGACGTGCTGTCGAAGTTGCTGCGCCTTGGTGAAGGTCGCATGGTCAAGCGTCTCAAGGGCGTGGCCGATTACGTCAACACCCTGTCCGACGACGTTGAGAAGCTCTCCGATGCCGAACTGCAGGCCAAGACCGGTGAGTTCAAGGCCCGCCTGGAAAAGGGCGAGACCCTTGATGACCTGATGCCCGAGGCATTCGCGGTCGCACGCGAGGCGTCCTGGCGCGTGCTGAGCCAACGGCACTTTGATGTGCAGGTCATGGGCGGTGCCGCGCTGCACGCCGGAAACATCGCCGAGATGAAGACCGGTGAAGGCAAGACCCTGACCTGTGTGCTGCCCGCCTACCTGAACGCGCTGGCCGGCAAGGGCACGCACGTCGTCACCGTCAACGACTACCTGGCCAAACGTGACTCGGAGTGGATGGGCCGCGTGCACCGCTTCCTGGGGCTGGAGGTGGGCGTGATCCTGTCTCAGATGACCCCGCCGGAACGCCGCGAGGCCTACAACGCCGACATCACCTACGGCACCAACAATGAGTTCGGCTTCGACTACCTGCGCGACAACATGACCCACTCGCTCGACGAGCTGGTACAGCGCGGTCATGCCTTCGCCATCGTCGACGAGGTCGACTCGATTCTGATCGACGAGGCCCGTACCCCGCTGATCATCTCGGGTCCGGCAGACGGTGCCTCCAATTGGTACACCGAGTTCGCGCGGATCGTGCCGCTGATGGACAAGGACACCCACTACGAGGTGGACATCCGCAAGCGAACCATCGGTGTGCACGAGCTCGGTGTCGAGTTTGTCGAGGACCAGCTGGGCATCGACAACCTGTACGAGGCGGCCAACTCACCGTTGGTGAGCTACCTCAACAACGCCATCAAGGCCAAGGAACTGTTCAACCGGGACAAGGACTACATCGTCCGCGACGGCGAGGTGCTGATCGTCGACGAGTTCACCGGTCGCGTGCTGCTGGGTCGGCGCTACAACGAGGGCATGCACCAGGCCATCGAGGCCAAGGAGCGGGTGGAGATCAAGGCCGAGAACCAGACGCTGGCCACGATCACCCTGCAGAACTACTTCCGCCTCTACGACAAGCTCGCCGGTATGACCGGTACCGCGCAGACCGAGGCGGCCGAGCTGCACGAGATCTACAAGCTCGGCGTGGTGTCGATCCCCACCAACCGGCCGATGGTCCGCAAGGACCAGTCCGACCTCATCTACAAGACCGAGGAAGCCAAGTACATCGCCGTCGTCGACGACGTGGTGGAGCGGTACGAGGCCGGCCAGCCCGTCCTGATCGGTACCACGAGTGTTGAGCGCTCCGAATACCTTTCACGGCAGTTCACCAAGCGTCGCATTCCGCACAACGTCCTCAACGCCAAGTACCACGAGCAGGAAGCCCGCATCATCGCCGAGGCTGGGCGTCGTGGAGCCATCACGGTGGCCACCAACATGGCAGGTCGTGGTACCGACATCGTGCTGGGCGGTAACCCGGACTTCTTGGCGGACACACATCTTCGCGAACAGGGCCTGGACCCTGTGGAGACCCCTGACGAGTACCAGGACGCCTGGGACGCGACGCTGCAGAAGTTCAAGGACGCCGCCGAGACCGAGGCGAAAGAGGTGCAGGAGGCCGGCGGTCTGTACGTGCTGGGTACCGAGCGCCATGAGTCACGGCGTATCGACAACCAGCTGCGTGGACGTTCCGGACGTCAGGGTGACCCGGGCGAGTCCCGCTTCTATCTGTCGCTGGGTGACGAATTGATGCGGCGCTTCAATGGTGCTGCGCTGGAAACCATTCTGACGCGCATGAACGTCCCCGATGATGTGCCGATCGAAGCCAAGATGGTGACCAGCGCCATCAAGAGCGCGCAGACCCAGGTTGAGCAGCAGAACTTCGAGGTCCGCAAGAACGTCCTCAAGTACGACGAGGTGATGAACCAACAGCGCAAGGTCATCTACGCCGAGCGTCGCCGCATCCTCGACGGCGAGGATCTGCAGCCGCAGATCGAGGAGATGATCACCGACACCATCGCCGCCTACGTCGACGGTGCCACTGCCGACGGTTACCACGAGGACTGGGACTTCGAAGCGTTGTGGACCGCACTCAAGACGCTGTACCCCGTGAGCCTGAATGCCGAAGAACTCATCGCATCCGACACATACGGTGAGGCCGATGAGCTGAGCCCCGCCGACCTCAAGGCAGCATTGCTCGATGATGCCAAAAAGGCTTACAAGGCAAGGGAAGCCGAGATCGACGGGCTGGCCGGTGAGGGATCGATGCGTCAGCTGGAGCGCAACATCTTGCTCAGCGTGATCGACCGCAAGTGGCGTGAGCACCTCTACGAGATGGATTACCTCAAGGAGGGCATCGGCCTGCGGGCGATGGCGCAGCGTGATCCGCTGGTGGAATACCAGCGCGAGGGCTACGACATGTTCACCGCCATGCTCGACGGCCTCAAGGAGGAGTCGGTCGGCTTCCTGTTCAACATCAACGTCGAGGTAACGTCGCCCGCGGAAGACGCAGCCGGCGCAGTCGCTCCGCAGGCAGCACCGGAAGGGCTGGCCGAGTTCGCTTCCGCCGCAGCGCAAGCAGCGCAAGGCGAGTTGCGGGCCAAGGGCCTTGATGAGTCGACGCCGGAGCTGATCTACTCTGGTCCGGCAGAAGACGGCTCGGCGCAGTCTCGGCATGAAGGCAGCGGCGCCTCGGCCTCAGGCGGCGGCACGCGGCGCGAGCGTCGGGAAGCTGCGCGTAACGCGGGACGCACCTTCAAGCCGACGAAGTCCCGCCGCAAGCGGTAGCGGCCGTCGGCCTCAGGCGAGCTGCAACGCGACCACCAGCCAGCTGCCCCGTACGGATTGGATGCGTCCGGCGAACGCCCTGACGCGTCCGCCGCGCTCGAATGTCCCGAAGATCTCTGCGGCGTCGTCCGAGCAGCGGCGCACCCGAATCTTGGACAACCGGGCAGCGGCGGTGACCGGGGTGCGCGATGAACGTGCCATCACCGCGCTGAGCGGCCCGTCCGCCAGCAGCGGGCGCAGCTGGGCTACCGGACGGCGCCGGTCCATGACTTCCAGGACACGGCGCATTGCAGCATCGGCGAACGCAACCGCCTGGGGCGGCGGAGATTGTTCGCGCAGATGTGTTTGACGCTCGATACCCGCTGGCCGAGTCCGTGATTGGTGCAACCTTGTCGGGCGTGGTGCCTGACAGGCCGGCGGCAGGCTGGCCAGTACCGGGGCCGGTTCGTAGTCGGCCACCCGAGTGACATAGCGATGAGACATTTTCCCCCTCCAGTGAAATGAGCCCCCTCATTTGCTCTGCTGGAGAGATGCAGATTGTTGCGATCATGATCGCACAGCCGGTGGTCAGGGCGCCAGGGTACGGTGAGCAAGACGTTCGGCACAGCGGCGCCGTTGGGTACAAGTGGTGAGTTCGAGGGGAAGGCGGCGCGGATTGTGGTGACCCGGTTGTCCGCGCTCGACGCATCGTTCTACTCCCGTGAGGACAGCTCTACCCCGATGCATGTCGGCTCGTTGGCGATCATCCGCAAGCCCCGCGGCGGCTTCACGTATGAGGAGCTCCTTGCGCTGGTGGAGAGCCGACTGCCGCAAGTTCCGCGCTATCGACAGAAGGTCAAGGAGATCGGTTTCGGGCTGGCCCGGCCGGTCTGGCTCGACGATGTCGATTTCGATGTCACCTACCACATCCGGCGCTCGGCACTGCCGTCGCCGGGCAGCGACGGTCAGTTGCAAGATCTGGTGGCGCGCTTGACATCTCGCCCGCTGGATCGATCGCGACCGTTGTGGGAGATGTACCTGGTGGAGGGCTTGTCCAAGAACCGCCTGGCCATCTACACCAAGACTCATCAGGCTCTGGTGGACGGCCAATCCGCGCTGGAACTCGGGCAGGTCATGTTCGACCGGACTGCTCGCACGCCGGACTTCGGTGAGGATATCTGGGTTCCCGGGCATGAACCGAGTGCGAACGAGCTGATCGCCGGCGCGGTTTCGGAATGGTTGGCGCGTCCCGGCGCCCGCCTGGAAGCGGTGCGCACCGCGGTCGCCGATGCCGCATCGCTGACGGGTGAGATCGGTGAGCTGGGGGAGCGGATGGTCAAGGTGGTGCGCACCGCGGCACGCGGTGCCGCCCCGCGTGGGCCGCTGAACCAGCGGGTGTCGCGCAGCAGGCGGTTCAGCGTGGTGACCACCAAGCTGGCCGACTATCGGCGGGTGCGTGCCAAATACGATTGCGATGTCAACGATGTGGTCTTGGCGGTAATCGCTGGGGCGCTGCGTAATTGGCTGATGAGCAGGGGAGAGCCGGTCACCACCGCCTCCACGATTCGCGCGATGGTGCCGATGTCGGTGTACCGGGACGGGGATCTGGATGTCCTCGCCGAGGGGGCCGCCACCACCGAGGTGTCGCCATTTCTGGTAGATCTTCCGGTCGGGGAGGGCAACACCGTGGTGCGGTTGTCTCAGATCGCGCATGCCACCGAATCACACTCTGCCGCATTCAGTTTGGTGGATGTTCCGAACATGGCCGCGCTCTCGGGATTCGTGCCGCCGACCCTGCATGCATTGGCGGCCCGCGTCGCGACCACGCTGCCCAATCGGTTGTTCAATCTGTTGGTCACGAATGTTCCTGGGCCGCAAGCCCCGATGTACCTTGGCGGTGCACGCTTGGCGGAGATCTACCCGGTACCTCCGCTGCTGCGTAATCAGGTGTTGTCGATCGGGCTGACTTCCTACAACGGCGTGGTGTACTACGGGATCAATGCTGATCGCGACGCGATGCCCGATGCCGACATGCTCCCGGTGTTGATCACCGAGGCTCTCGACGAACTGCTGGAGGCGGCGCAGTAATGCAGGTTTATATCCCGGTGACGCTCGCGATGCTGCGTGAACTGGTGACCGACGGCGAGTTGTGGCCGGTGAACGGCACCGCCTTCGCGGTGACACCGGCGCTGCGCGAGGCCTACTCCGCAGGCGATGAGGAGGAGCTGTCCGAGGTGGCGATGCGCGAGGCGGCGATGGCCTCGCTGCGGCTGCTGGCCAACCATGACGGCGAGGACCAATTGCCGGCCCGGCGAGCGGTGCTGGTGGCCGATGCCGACGATGCGAAACTGCGCCCCGATTTGGACGATGCGGTGGTGCGGCTGGCGGGTGCGGTACCGATGTCCGCGGTGGTGGCTGCGCACGTCGACCTGGCGCAGGCCGAGTCTGATGTGGTGCGCGCGGCCGAGGTGATCGATGCCGCAGATCTGGGCGATGAGGATGCCGAGCTGGTGGTCGGGGACGCTCAGGACCATGATCTGGCCTGGTACGCGACGCAGGAACTGCCGTTCCTGCTCGACTTGCTGTAGGCGGCATGACGTGGTCGATTGGCCTGTTTCCGACCAGTAACCTACGGTAGCGTAGGTTACGCCTGGCTGGGCATCTCCTTCATCACCGGAAGGTCATTGGCTGTGAAATTGTCTTCCTGGCTCGACGGGTCCGCCTCGGGTACCCCCAAGTCGCGCCATGCCGCGGTAAACGTCTTGCGTGGCTTGGCTTCTCGCATTACCACCCCGCTGCTGCCTGACGACTATCTGAGTCTGGCCAATCCGCTGTGGTCGGCCCGGGAACTGCGCGGCCGCGTGGTCAGCGTGCACAAGGAGACGAGCGATTCGGCGACCTTGGAGATCAAGCCGGGCTGGGGCTTCCACTTCGACTATCACCCGGGTCAATACGTCGGGATCGGCGTGCTGATCGACGGACGTTGGCGTTGGCGGTCGTACTCGCTGACCTCGGCCCCCGTGCACGCCGGCGGCTCCGGCCGCACCATCACCATCACGGTCAAGGCGATGCCTGAGGGATTTCTCTCGACACACCTGGTCAACGGCCTCGAGCCCGGCACGATCGTGCGCCTGGCCGCCCCCCAGGGGAATTTCGTGCTGGACGATCCCGCGCCACCCGCGATCTTGTTCCTCACCGCGGGCAGTGGCATCACCCCGATCATGTCGATGCTGCGTACGTTGGTGCGCCGGTCGGCGGCGGCCGACTTGCCCCTGCCCGATGTGTTGCACCTGCACTCGGCGCCCACCGAGGCCGATGTGATGTTCGCCGGTGAGCTCGCCGCGTTCTCCGAGGCGCACCCGTCGTACCACTACCGACTGCGGACGACGAGAACACAGGGACGTCTGGACCTGTCAACGCTGGCCTCGGAGGTGCCGGACTGGGCGCAGCGTCAAACCTGGGCATGCGGGCCAGAAAGCATGCTTGATGATGCGCAACGGGTGTGGGCCGACGCGGGCCTCGGCGAGCTGCTGCATCTGGAGAGGTTTGCGGTCTCGCGGGCGGCACCGCACGGACAGGGTGGCCTGGTCACGTTCGCGCGCAGCGATAAGCAGCGTGAGGCCGATGCGGCCACCTCGCTGATGGAGGCCGGGGAGGATGCCGGAGTGCAGATGCCCTTCGGCTGCCGCATGGGCATCTGCCAGACCTGTGTGGTGTCGCTGGTGGAGGGCCACGCTCGTGACCTGCGTACGGGGGCCGAATACGAGCCGGGAACGCGCATTCAGACCTGCGTTTCCGCGGCTTCGGGGGATTGCGTACTCGACGTATGAGGTTAACGGTCTAGTAACCTACGGTGCCGTAGGTTACGGTAACGTAGGCACGAACCGTCGAAGGGAGCTCACGGATGGCGATTTCGGATATCCAGGAATTCGCGCACCTCACCGAGGCTGATGTTGAGGCCCTCGGAAATGAGCTGGATGCGATCCGTCGTGATGTCGAGGAATCGCTCGGAGCCGCCGACGCACGGTATATCCGTCGCACCATCGCCGCCCAGCGGGCCCTGGAACTGAGTGGGCGTGTGCTGCTGGCCGCGAGCAAGAAGCGGTCTGCCTGGTGGGCTGGAGCGGTGACGCTCGGGGTGGCCAAGATCGTCGAGAACATGGAGATCGGCCACAACGTCATGCACGGCCAGTGGGATTGGATGAACGATCCCGAGATCCACTCCTCCAGCTGGGAGTGGGACATGGTGGACCCGGCCTCGCACTGGAAGCAGACCCACAACTACATCCACCACAAGTACACCAATGTGCTGGGCATGGATGACGATGTGGGCTACGGTCTGCTGCGCATCACCCGCGATAAGAAGTGGACACCGTTCAACCTGGGCAACCTCGTCTACAACACGCTGTTGATGCTCCTCTTCGAATGGGGTGTTGGCACACAGCATTTGGAGCTCGGCAAGGTAGCCCAGGGACGCGCCGACAAGGCGGAGTTCCGCGCCAAGCGTGATGAGGCGCTGGCCAAGATGGGCAAGCAGGTTGCCAAGGATTACGTGGCCTTCCCGGCGCTGAGCGCGCTCTCGCCCACGGGAAGCTATCGCAAGACGGTGACCGCCAACCTGTTGGCCAACGTGATCCGCAACATCTGGTCTAACGCGGTCATCTTCTGCGGCCACTTCCCGGACGGTGCCGAGAAGTTCACCAAACAAGACCTGGAGAACGAGACGCAGGGCCAGTGGTACCTGCGACAGATGTTGGGCAGCGCCAACTTTGACGCGGGTCCGGCGATGGCCTTTATGAGCGGCAACCTGTGCCACCAGATCGAGCACCATCTGTTCCCGGATCTGCCGAGCAACCGGCTCTCCGCGGTGGCGGTACGAGTGCGCGAGCTGTGCGACAAGTACGACCTGCCGTACACCTCCGGGCCATTCCTGCTGCAGTACGGCAAGGCGTGGCGGACCATCGCCAAGCTGTCGCTGCCGGACAAGTACCTGAAGTACACCGCGGACAACGCGCCGGAAACGCGCAGCGTCAAGATGTTCGACGAGCTGGAGCCGCGCGAGCGGCGAGGGCTCAAGTCGGCATTCGAGGCGGTACGTGCACGCAGAAGGGCGCGTCGCAGCGTCAACGCCTGACGAGACAACCTAAAAGCCCCCGAACGCGCAATGCGTCGGGGGCTTTTAGGTTTGGTAGCAGCCGGGAACTATCCCAGGCCGGACACGGAGAGCCACATGGTGGCCCAGGCGGCGACACCGCAGGCGAAAATGGCTGCCACATTGGCGATTCTACGGACGTAGCTCGTCATCTCTTAACCCCTGACCCTAGTCGGCTGTTTCCGTCGCAGCCACTGATGGAAACGCTAATCGCCATGTGCTGTTCGCGCGATCCGAGAAGGCCTCCGCAACCAAGAGTTAGGCCGTTGTTAACACAGAAAGCAGTTGTCGCACCGCGATCACGCGTTTCGCGGATGCGCCGGTGAGCTCGTCGAGGGCGCACTCGGGGTCTGCGGGTGGGCCGAGATGCTGGCAGCCGCGCGGGCAGTCCTCGATGGCCTCGGACAGGTCGCTGAATGCGGCGAACACGTCTGCGGGCTTGATGTGGGCCAGGCCGAACGACCTGATGCCCGGAGTGTCGATGACCCAGCCCGACGGATGCAACGGCAACGCCACCGATTGGGTGGATGTGTGCCGGCCCTTGCCGACACCCGTCACCTCACCCGTCGCGCGATCAGCTTCGGGCACAAGCCGATTGACCAAAGTTGACTTGCCCACCCCGGAGTGGCCGAGCAGCGCGGTGAGTCGGCCGGTCAGCACATCCATGATGGGTTCCAGCGGCGCGCCGCGCCCCGCGACGATGACCTGAATATCGAGATCGGCGAACTGTGCCGCGAACGAATCCGGATCTGTGAGATCGGTTTTGGTGAGAGCAAGGATGGGGATGAGGCCCCCCGCGTACGCGGCGATGAGCGCACGTTCCACCAGTCCGGTGCGTGGCGGGGGATCGGCAACCGCCACCACGATAAGCAACTGATCGGCGTTGGCCACGAAGACCCGTTCAAACGGATCGGTGTCATCGGCTGTGCGGCGCAACACTGTTCGCCGTTCCTCCAGCCGTACGATGCGTGCCAGCGAGTCGGGGCGGCCGGACAGATCGCCCACCAGGCTGACGGTATCGCCCACCACGATCGGAGTGCGGCCGAGCTCACGGGCACGCATCGCGGTTACCTGTTCGGTGGGGTCGTCGTTGAGCACACACCCCCAGCGGCCGCGGTCCACGGTGACCACCATCGCGGGCACCGCGTCGGCATGGTCGGGACGATTCTTGGTGCGAGGCCGCGAGCGTCGGCCCGGCCGGATGCGGGCGTCGGACTCGTCGTACTCGCGTGGGCTCAAGAGGCGCGACCGCCCGATTGAGCGAGCATGTCGGCCCACATTCCGGGGAAGTCGGGCAGCGTCTTGCCGGTCGTGGCGATGTCGTCGACGGAAACTCCGGGCACCTTCAGACCGACGAGGGCCCCGGCTGTGGCCATCCGGTGATCGGCGTACGAACCCCAGACGCCGCCGTGCAAATCGGTGGCGACGATCCGCAGCCCGCCTGCGGTCTCCTCGCATTGCCCACCAAGAGCGTTGATCTCATGGGCAAGTGCCTTGAGCCGGTCGGTTTCGTGACCACGCAGATGCGCGATCCCACGCAGCGTGGAGACGCTCCCGGGTGCGGCGAGAGCAGCCAGTGCCGCCACCGTCGGGGTCAGCTCGCCAACCTCACCAAGGTCCAGATCGACACCGCGATAACCGGTCTGACCGATGACCTCCAGATGGGAATCCGTCAGTGACACGGTCTGGGCGAACTGGCGCACCACATCCTCGATCTGGCGGGCGGGCTGAGTGGATTCTCGCGGCCAGCCACTGATGCGCACACTTCCGCCGGTGGCCAACGCCGGCGCGACGAACGCCAGCGCGTTCGACAGGTCGGGCTCGATCGCCCAGTGGTGCGCGGGAATTGGCTGAGGATCGATATGCCAGCGCCCGGGGATAGAATCGTCGACCGCGATACCCGCCTCGCGGAGCATCGTCACCGTCATGACCACATGGGGACCCGACGGCAGCACGTCCGCGGTATTCACCGCCGTCAGACCTTCGGCGAACGCGGCGCCGGAAAGCAGGAGGCCGGAAACGAATTGGGACGATCCGGACGCATCGACACCGACCTGGCCGCCGCGGACTTGCCCGGCACCTGCCACCGTGAACGGCAGGTGCTGCCCGTCAATGCCGACTCCGATGGCACGCAGCGCGTCCAGCAGCGGAGCAATGGGCCGGGCGCGTGCCTGATCGTCACCGTCAAAAATGGTGGGGGCGTGACGAAATGCTGCCACCGGTGGCAGGAAACGAAGGACTGTCCCGGCAAGCCCGCAGTCGACCCTCGACGTGTCCCCGTCGCCGGTCCCGGGGGAGATGGTCAGGTCGGTACCGTCGCCGGTGACGACAAACCCGAGCGCTCGTAACGCTCCGATCATGAGATCGGTGTCGCGGCTGCGCAATGCGCCGGACACGGTGGAGGTACCGCCCTCGCGCGCCGCCAACGCCGCGAGCACGAACGCTCGATTGGTCTGAGATTTCGAGCCGGGCATGGTGATGGTCGCGTTGACGGAACCGTCGATCGTCGGTGCCTGCCAGAGTCCGCTTGTCACCGCTCTATTGTCCCGGACGCGTACCTGCGGTGTCGGCCCCGGGTGGCACGATGGCGATATGTGCGGACGGTATGCGGTGACGATCGACCCGGCGCTGCTCGCCGCGGAGATCGACGCAATCGACGAGATAAGCACAGCGAGTCAGTTGTCGGGGTCTGCGCAGCAGCTTCCCGTCATCCCGAACTACAACGTCGCCCCCACTGATCCGGTGCTCACGGTGGTGGCGCGGCATCGCGAGCCCGGCGACGTTCCCACTCGTCGTATTCGCGCCATGCGCTGGGGTTTGGTGCCGACATGGGCGAAGGCGCGCGAAGACGGTCGACCGCAGGCCAAGGGTGCGCCTCTGATCAATGCCCGGGCGGAGAGCCTCACCACGGCCGCGACCTTCCGCGTGGCCGCGCAATCCAAGCGGTGTCTGGTTCCGATGGACGGCTGGTACGAGTGGCGTAAGCAGGAGGGCGCCAAGACGGCGTTCTATATGAATGCCGGCGACGGAAAGCGATTGTTCGCCGCGGGCCTGTGGTCGGTGTGGAAGCCCGCCAAGGACGCGGCGCCGCTGCTGAGCTGCACGATCGTCACCACCGATGCGGTCGGTCCGCTCCAGGAAATTCATGACCGGATGCCGTTGATGCTGGGTGCTCAATCGTGGGATCGCTGGCTGGACCCCGACCGCGATCTGGACCAGAGCCTTCTGCAGGGGACAGGGGACGCAACCGGAATCGACACTCGGCAGGTCTCCTCGTTGGTCAACAGTGTCGCGAACAACGGTCCGGAACTACTCGCGCCAGATGACGGATCCCAGCGGGTGGGGGAGCAGATCACCCTGCTGTGATGGGTGCCGTCACGGCGTCGGCGAGCCGGACCAAGTCGGTGGGTGCCAGTGCCATCTGCAACCCGCGCTTTCCCGCGCTGCACAGTATGCGATCCCAGGTCAGGGCGGACGAATCGATGACGGTGGGTAATGATTTTCGCTGCCCGAGCGGAGAGATTCCGCCCACCACGTAACCGGAACTGCGTTCGGCCGCCGCCGGATCAGCCATGGTGGCCTTGGCCCGGCCGAGTGCGGCGGCGGCAGCCTTGAGTGAGAGCGTCGCGGGTACCGGGATGACCGCGACTGCCAGATCCGCCCCGCGATCCAGCGAGATCAGCAGTGTCTTGAAGATCTGTTCGGGAACCAACCCGGAACCGGCCAATGCGCGTACCGCCTCATCGCCGTACGCGCTCTCTCCGGGACGGTGTTCATAGGGCAGCAGTTCATAGTCGACTCCGGCCGCGATCAACACGGCGACTGCCGGAGTGGCAGCTTTGACGGCCTTGGAACCCACGATCTGGACAGTAGTGCTACGGGTCCGGTGAATGTGGAGTTGACAGTCGAGATACTTTGGGAAATACCCCGGCATGCGTCGGTGTTGAGCAGTGTGTCCGCAAAGAGCGGACTATGGTCCTCAACACGGAAGGGGTATTGCAGGTGACAATGGCGTGCCTCGAACGTCCGATGTCGGTGCCGATCCGTATGGTCGGTGTCGCTACCGAAAGGACCGCCGTGACAGACACTGCAGATCCCGTTGATCAGCCGATTCAGGTGGAAACGAAGGCGGAAACTGAGGCCGAGCGGGCCTCACGGTTTCAGCGTGACGCGCTCCCGCTGCTGGATCAGCTTTACGGTGCTGCGCTGCGGATGACACGGAACCCCGCCGACGCGGAGGACCTGGTGCAGGAGACGATGGTCAAGGCGTACGCCGGGTTCGGAACCTTCAAAGAGGGCACCAATCTCAAGGCCTGGCTGTACCGGATTCTCACGAATACGTACATCAATATCTATCGCAAGAAGCAGCGTCAGCCGGCGGAGTATCCGACCGAGGAGATCACCGACTGGCAGCTGGCCGCGAACGCTGAACACACCTCCACAGGGCTGCGGTCGGCGGAGATCGAGGCACTTGACGGGCTGCCTGATGACGAAATCAAAGAAGCGTTGAATAAGCTGCCGGAAGAATTCCGGATGGCCGTGTACTACGCGGACGTCGAAGGCTTCCCGTACAAGGAGATCGCCGAGATCATGGACACGCCGATCGGCACGGTGATGTCGCGGTTGCACCGTGGCCGTCGCCAGCTTCGCGAATTGCTGGCCGAAGTGGCCAAGGACCGTGGGTTCCTGCGCAACAATGAGTTGGCGGAGGGCCGGGCATGACCGACGGTGAACTGAAGAACAGTGTTGATAAGGGCGGCAACTGCGAGGTATCGGGTTGCGCCGAGGTGATCGCGGAGGTGTGGACCCTCCTCGATGGTGAATGCAGCGCAGAGAACAGTGAGCGGCTGCGGCATCATCTCGAAGAGTGCCCGGGCTGCCTGCAGCACTACGGCATTGAAGAGCAGATCAAAACACTCGTAGCCCGCAAGTGCGGTGGAGAAAAGGCACCTGACGGGCTACGTGAGCGTCTTAAGTTGAAGATCACTCAGACCACGCTCATCGAGCAGCGGGCTGAGAACTCCTAGCGCTAGCTGTTGGGACGCTTGCCGTGGTTGGCGGCGTTGTGCTTGCGGCTGCGCTTCTTGCGACCACGCTTGGCCATGGGAATCTCCTTACCGATCAAATGGGTTCCGGGTGTGAGCCCGGCTGACATGCCAGCTGCGCGTAATGCGCGCCGGTGTGTGTATCCAGTCTCTCATGCCGGGGCGGGTGGTTGAAAGCGTGGATCCCGTAGGTGTGGTTCGATACTGAGGACCGGTAACCGGATGTCGACGAGAGCGAGGTGGCGCGCAGGTGGCCGAGGAAGTACACGCCGAGATCGTGGCCAGCGTGCTGGAAGTGCTCGTCACGAAGGGTGATGCGATCGCCGAAGGCGACACGATCGTCCTCCTGGAATCCATGAAGATGGAGATCCCGGTGCTGGCTGAGGTGGCGGGAACCATCGGCGACGTGAGCGTTTCGGTGGGCGACGTCATCCAGGCCGGCGACTTGATCGCCGTCATCGACGACTAGATCGCCACCGCATGTCAACTCTCGGTGATCTGCTTGCCGAGCACACCATGCTGCCCGGCGAAGCGGTCGATCATCTGCACGCCGTGGTTGCCGAATGGCAGCTGCTGGCCGACCTCTCGTTCGCCGACTATCTGATGTGGGTGCATCGTGACGACGACGCCTTCGTGTGCGTCGCCCAGTGTCGACCCAACACCGCGCCGACCATCATCGACAGCGACGCCGTCGGCACCGTCGCGAAGATCGCGGACGTTCCGTTGGTGGAGGCGGCGTTCACGTCGGGTTCCATCGAGCGGGAAAGCGATTCGGATCTGACCGAGCACGCCTCCGAGCTGAACGTGGAAGCAGTCCCGGTGCGCTGTGGGGACCGGACCGTGGCCGTACTGACCCACCAGACCGCGCTGGCCTCCCGACTGAAGAAGGGCGTGCTGGAACGCGCGTATCTGGAGTGTGCGGGCGATCTGCTGCTGATGCTCACCGAGGGCACCTTCCCGAACGTGGCCGATCAGGCGATGTCGCGCTCCAGCCCCCGGGTGGGTGACGGATTCATCAGGCTCGACGTGTCCGGTGAGGTCCGATACGCCAGCCCGAATGCGTTGTCGGCGTATCACCGCATGGGTTTGGCCAGCGATCTGCAGGGGCATGACCTCATGGAGGTCACCAAGCCGCTGATCTCGGACCCCTTTGAAGGTCAAGAGCTCGCGGCGCATGTCCGCGACGTGCTGGCCGGCGGGCCGAGTATGCGCATGGAGGTCGACGCACGCGGTGCCGCGGTGCTCATCCGCACCTTGCCGCTCATCGTGCGCGGTGCGTCGGTGGGGGCGCTGCTGCTGACCCGTGACGTGACCGAGGTCAAGCGCCGCGACCGGGCACTGCTGTCCAAAGACGCCACCATCCGCGAGATCCACCATCGGGTGAAGAACAATCTGCAGACCGTGGCCGCGCTGCTGCGACTGCAGGCGCGGCGTACACAGAACGAGGAAGCGCGCGAGGCGCTTTTCGAATCGGTACGCCGGGTGTCGTCCATCGCGCTGGTTCACGACGCCCTGTCGATGTCCGTGGACGAGGAAGTCAACCTCGACGAGGTGATCGACCGGATCATGCCGATCATGACCGACGTGGCCACCGTCGACACCAAGGTGCGGGTCTCCCGTGAAGGTGCGCTCGGGGTGCTCGACTCCGACCGTGCGACACCGCTGATCATGGTGATCACCGAACTGGTGCAGAACGCCATTGAGCACGCCTTCGAGGAGGGTGCGCAGGGTCAGGTGATCATCAGGGCGGAGCGCTCGGCACGCTGGCTCGACGTCGTCGTGCACGACGACGGGCGAGGACTGCCCGAGGGATTCAGTGTGGAGACGTCCGACCGGCTGGGATTGCAGATCGTCAGGACGTTGGTGTCGGCCGAGATCGACGGCTCACTGGACATGCGCAGCGACCCAGAAGGCGGAACAAATGCGGTGCTCCGGGTGCCGCTGGGCCGGCGTGCCCGCCTAATGGCCTGAAAGTTTTGGCGCGGCAAGCGATCCGACCCAGAGCAGCAAAGAACCCGGCACCAAATTTTGTGCCGGGTTCTGCAATGCTGCGGCGTTAGACGGCGCTGCGGGCGCGAGCGCGGGCGTTGCGACGCTTGAGGGCGCGGCGCTCATCCTCGCTGAGGCCACCCCACACACCGGCGTCCTGGCCCGACTCCAGCGCCCAGGTAAGGCACTCGGTCGTCACCGGACAGCGGTTACAGACGAGCTTTGCGTCAGCGATCTGGGCAAGGGCCGGTCCGCTGTTCCCTACGGGGAAGAACAGTTCGGGATCCTCGTCGCGACAGACCGCCTTATGGCGCCAATCCATAGTTGTGCACTCCTTTTTCATCGCGCGCGCCACAAGCGCACGAGATCAATGTTTTTCGGCTGTTAACGCGTGCGTACCAAATGTTTCTGCACTGTTGCTTCCGATCGTTTCACAAGCTCAGCAGAAGTCAATAGCGTGAGTTAACACGTGGTCAATCTCACTCGGGGGTGGTGTCTGCGGACTCCACATTCGTTTGTACTACACTCACCCCATCTGCGCCTTGAATCTGGCGAGATTCCCCCATTTTCCCAGGTGGCTTAGTGCTACTGGTGAGTAACATCACGGCCGGCTACTACTCGACTACGTCAAGTAGTACATCCGATATGCGCCGGGTGTGATGCAGACCGCGTCGCTGCTGTGAGTCGACTGTGCCCGGAACGGGCTGTCGCCCAACACCATTGCGCTCTCGGTCGGTCTCAGGAGAGTGCTTCTGCGGGTTTTGCCGGGGCCACCACGTCGAGAACATCGGGTTCGGCGGTGAAGGTCAGCTCGCTGCGGAACCCTAGGAAATCGCCGTCGACCTGCGTGGCGATCGGTGCCGACGCGCGTACCCGCACCCACCCCACGTCATCTTTGCGCAGCAGGTGACCGGCCGCGGGGCGGTCCGGGCGGGGCGCGCCCACCATCTGGCGGACCAGGCGAAGATTGGCCATCACGTTCATGCTCTTCGACGCGAACACGCCCAAACCGCTCTCGAAGCCGGTGCCCGGATTTGTCCAGATGGCGCGCTCATTGGCGTACGTCCACGGGTTGGAATTGCTGATGAACGCGAAGTGGATGCCCTCCTGCGGCGCCAGGCCGGGTAGCTCGACAGTGAGGGTCGGCTGGTGGCGCGCGGCGCGGAAGAAGCTCAGGACCGCGCGCGTCACATACCGTCCGGCCGTGACCTGCTTGCCCTTGTTGCGATGAGCCTCCATCGCGGCGACCACCTCGCCGTCCAGGCCCATCCCTGCGTTGAAGATGAACCAGCGCTCTCCGCAGTGCCCGAGACCGATCCGGCGCCACCGTGGCTGGTCGCGGCGGTGTGCATCGAGCAGATCGACCACTTGGTTGGTGGCCTGAACGGGGTCGGCCGATATGCCGAGCGTCCGTGCGAACACGTTGGCCGAGCCGCCGGGTACCACCGCGATGGCGGGTAACGGACCCGGCGCAGGATGTCCCGGCTGACCGAGCAGGCCGTTCACCACCTCGCTGACCGTGCCGTCGCCGCCGTGTACGACGATGACCGCCGCCCCCTCGTCGGCTGCGCGCCGGGCCAGCTCACTGGCGTGGCCCCGATGGTCTGTGTGCAGAACCTGAAGATGCACCCGACTCTCGAGTGCGTGAGCCAGCAGGTCACGCCCGGCCGCCGTTGTCGAGGTGGCATTGGGATTCACGATGAGGACCGCACGCACGGGGCATGAGCCTAGCGGGATCTTTCTTCACACAAGCTGCCCATCGCCGCCGTGACGTGTCCACCTAGGCTTGTCGGGTGACCACAGCCGTTCCGAATACCGTTCGCCGCGCCGGGACGATCGTTGCCGGCGAAGGTGCCGTGGGACTAGTCATCGCGGTGGTCCTGGTGGTTCGGGCGGCCGGTGGTGCCGATCAGCATCTGGTGAACGGGTACGGCACCGCCGCCTGGTTCGCGGTGTTCGGCACCGCCGTCCTTGCGGCTGGTCTCGCCCTCGCTACGGGGAAGCGTTGGGGCAGAGGGATCGCCGTGATGATGCAGCTGCTGCTACTTCCCGTCGCGTGGTACGCGGCCGTGGGGTCGCATCAATTCGCGCTGGGCGTACCGATTGCCATCGTCGCCGTGGTGGCGCTGGCGCTGCTGTTCAGCCCCACCGCGCAGATATGGGCCACCGGCGACGAGGCCGGCGCCGACGAATCCGACTAGCGGTCCGAGGCCAGCTGCGCCAAAGCCGGGCCCTGCAGCCGGTAAGTGATCCAATCCGACTGCGGATTGGCCCCGATCGAGTCGTAGAACTTGATGGACGGTGTATTCCAGTCCAGCACAGCCCAATCCAGCCGGGTGTAGCCGTTGGCCACGCATTCGGCGGCCAGCGCCGACAACAGGGCCTTTCCCAGTCCGGTGCCGCGCTGCTCGGGCTTGACGTACAGGTCCTCCAGATAGATGCCGTGTTGACCGGTCCAGGTGGAGAAGTTCAGGAACCACACGGCCGTGCCGCAGACCACTCCGTCTGACTCCGCGACATGCGCGAAAAGTGCCGGAGCCGAACCGAATAGCGCCTTACGAAGTTGGTCCTGGCTGATGTGGCATTCGTCGCGCGCCTTTTCGTACTCCGCCAGATCCTCGATGAGGCCGACGATGGCCGGGACGTCCGCTTCGGTGGCGCGCCGAATCTGGGTGTTACTCACTGTGGGCTCCTAACCCTGCCAATATGGTCCGGAATTTGACGGTGGTCTCCGATAACTCGTCCTGGGGATCCGATTCGGCGACTAGGCCGCCGCCCGCATAGGCGCGGATGGCCGTGCCGCCCGCTGACAGCTCGGCGCAGCGGATCGAGACGGCCCAGCGACCGTCCCCGCTGCTGTCGCACCAGCCGACCGCGCCCGCGTAGAACCCGCGATCACCCTCGATGCGTGCGATCAGGTCGGCCGCAGCCACGGTGGGGGTCCCGCATACCGCCGGGGTGGGGTGCAGGGCCATTGCCAAATCGATTGCGGTGGTGGAACTTTGGCGTAGCCGGGCGCTGATGGAGGTGCTCAGATGCCAGAGCGCCGCGGTACGACTCAGCGTCGGCTCCGGTGGAACCTGAACATCGACGCACAACGAGGACAGATCCTCGCGCAGCTGATCGATCACCACGGAGTGTTCGTGGCGGTTCTTATGTGAGCCCGCGAGGTCTTCGCCCGTGCGCCGATCTTGCGATGGATCGCTGGACCGAGGGGCCGAACCGGCGAACGGGTGGCAGATCACCATGTCTCCGCGGCGCTCCACCAACAGCTCCGGGCTGCAACCCACCATGGTGTGTCCGCGGAACCGCTCGCCCGCGGGGGAGAGGTCCACACAGAAACTGTTGGCGTCGGGGTCGTTACGGATAAGCCGATGGGTCAACACCAAGGCGTCCACAGGGGCGTCGGCCTGTAACTCCAGTACCCGCGCGAGGACGACCTTCGACAGGCCCCCGGTGGTGTCACGCAGCACTTCGACGGCCTCGGTGACACGTCGCAGATGCTCAGAGGGCTCCGGAACTTGTTGTGTCACATGGATATTCGGCATGGTGCCGTAGAACTCGCGGGGTTGCCCGCGCTCAACTATCGCCGGAACCGTCAGTGCTGCCGGCTTGGAGGTGTCGAAAGGTAGCGCACCCACCAGCATGCGGTGTCGGCCGGCGCGCAGGGCTTCCGCGGCGCTCGCGACGTCGTCGTAGGCCCGTTCGCGGCCATATGCGTACAACGCGTCGGCCGCTCGCGACATCACGAAATGCGGGAGCACGGGCGAGTCGGTGGCCGTCATGGTCAGCTAGACGGTACCGGGTGCCTGTACCCGGTCAGCCCAAGTGCGGCCACCTGGCGCTGGCCGTGCTCATGCCCGCCCACCGCGATCGAGGCCGTGGCCATGCCCAGCCGAGTGCCCTCCTCCAGCGGCAGGTCGATCCACCGGGTCATGAGCGCGCGCGAGAAGTGGCCATGACCCACCAACAGCACATCGCGTTGGGTGAGCTCGGCGGCGATCTTGGCGATCACCCGGTCGGCTCGGGCCTGTACCTGCGCCACCGACTCGCCGCCGGGGCAGTCGTGCGTCCACACCAACCAACCTGGGTCGTTCTCGCGAATCTGCGGTGTGGTCAGGCCCTCGTAATCGCCGTAGTCCCATTCGGCGAGCTCCTCGTCGGTTGCGTCGATCGTCAGACCCGCCAGTTCGGCGGTCTGGATCGCCCGTCGGCGCGGACTGCTCACCACAACCGGATCATTCAGATCGAGATTGGCCAGCACCTCGCGCGCCGCCACAGCCTGGGCGCGACCGATTTCCGTGAGATCCAGATCGGTGCGACCGGTATGCCTGCCGATCTTTGACCACTCCGTTTCGCCATGACGTAGCAACAACATTCGGTTCTGAGGGGCAGACACGCACTTGATTGTGCCGTACCGACTTCCGTCGTGATCGTGTTCGGCATGCCAGTATGTGGACGTGACTCGGGTGCTGGCGGTAGCCAATCAAAAGGGCGGGGTGGCCAAAACCACGACGGTCGCGTCCCTCGGCGCGGCATTGGCTCAGGCCGGCAAGAAGGTGCTGCTGGTTGACCTCGACCCACAGGGCTGTCTGACGTTCTCGTTGGGGCAGGATCCGGACCGCCTGGGGGTCTCGGTGCACGAGGTGCTGCTGGGGCAGGCCGATATCAAGGAGGCGCTGCTCACCACCGCCGAGGATCTGACGCTGCTACCTGCGAACATTGACCTGGCCGGCGCCGAGGCGATGCTGCTGATGCGGGCGGGACGCGAGTACGCGCTGAAGCGGGCGCTCGAATCGCTGGGGGACGACTTCGATGTGGTGATCATCGACTGCCCGCCCTCCCTGGGGGTGCTGACACTGAATGGTTTGACGGCGGCCGATTCGGTGATGGTGCCGCTGCAGTGCGAGACCCTGGCGCATCGAGGTGTCGGACAGTTCCTGCGGACGGTGACCGACGTACAGCAGATCACCAACCCCGGGCTGACGCTGTTGGGTGCGCTGCCCACCTTGTACGACTCGCGGACCACGCACAGTCGCGATGTGCTGTTGGACGTGGCCGACCGTTACGAGCTGCCGGTGCTCGCGCCGCCGATTCCCCGAACGGTGCGCTTCGCCGAGGCGAGTGCTTCGGGTGCGTCGGTGCTCGCGGGCCGCAAGAACAAGGGCGCGCTGGCCTATCGCGAGCTGGCGCAGAGCCTGGTGAAGCACTGGAAGAGCGGTAAAGCCATGCCGACCTTCACTCCGCCGGTGGACTGAGTCGAGTACTGCGCGCGGGTGAGTCAGCCCAGGGTGAAGATTCGGGACCCGCGTTGCTCCACCAACGTATTGCCGACTACGGCGCTGATGACGGGGCCCTTCTCGTCAGCCGGGTCACGTTGTACGGCAATGGATTTCCGGAATTCTCCGGTGGTCATGTTGAAGACGTCGATCCCGCCCTCGACGGGGATCAGTAACTCACCGGCCATGGCCGTACCCGGCCCCAGTGGCTTCTTGGTGGTGGGCAGGACGAATCGGTAGGCGAGATCGAAGCCGCCCAGCACCAGCACCTGATTGCCCGTCCACCAGGTGACGACGTCGCCTGCCTGGGCGGCGGTGTTGGACTGGACCACCTCGCCCGGTAGGGCTGTCGCGCCGACGCGCATTCCGTGGTCGTCGAACACCACCAATTCATTGTGCGTGCCGGGCAGATACACGGCCGTCCGGGTTTCCGCGACCGCGAGCACCTTGGCCGCGGAGCCGCGTTCAACTCCGGGCAGCGCCGCCGAGTAGAGCTCCTCGGGCTTGTCGTTGTCTTTCGGCGTGGGCTTTTGCAACGTCAGCCGCAGGGTGGAGTCCTGCGGGCAGGTTTCCAGTACCGCGAGCACACTGGACCCGACGGCACCCGATTTCAGCGTGCAATCCACACGGGGCTGGCTGTTGGGGTTCAGGGGAGCGACGACTCGTCCGTACTCCAGGGTGCGCACCATGTCCGAACGCCACAGTTCAAGCCGGGTACTGCCGAGCGCCAGCACATAGGTGCCATCGGTGGACAACGACACCTTCGGGTCGTTGGGGCTGCTGCGCAGCGGGCCCCGGCGGCCGGTCTGTCCGTCGATCATGGTGACTTGGCCACATCCACGTGCGTCTCGATAGACCGCCACCGCGTCGTCGATGAAGCCGATCGCGCCGCACAGATCGAGATTGCGGCGCGCGTAAGACCACAGCTGGGCGCCGGTTACCGGGTCATGGGCCACCACTTCGTGTCCGTCGGCGCTGACGACCGCGCCGCTCGCGATGGCCGGCCCCTTGGTGGCTCCACTGGCGGCGGACCAGAGTTCGCGCACCGAGTCGGGAACCCGGGTAGCGCTCATCGGGCGTTTGATGTCGCCGGCTGCGGGATGGCTGACGGTGGCGCGGGCGTCGCTGGTCCACCAGATCGTGGCACCGGTAACGGCGACCACGGCGGCGATCACCGCCGCAGCAATGATGTCGGCCCGGCTGCGCCGCTCCGGTGCGATCACGCCGTGGCGGTGGTGGCAGCGGCCGCGTTGGGACGACGACGGCGCCGACGACGGCGCGCGGCAGCAGGCTGGTCACCCTCGGCGGTAGCCACTACCGCCGGTGCTTCGGCGGCCGAAGCGTCGGCGGACTCACCCGCGCGGGTGCGCCGACGGGTGCGGGTGCGCTTGGGCTTGTCGCCTTCGGTGCGCTCGGCCCGCGGCTCGCGGCGCTTGGGTCCGCCGGCGAACTTGGGGCCGACCGAACCGGTCACATCGGCGGGGATGTTCAGCTCGGTGAACAAATGCGGTGAGGTGGAATAGGTTTCGTCGGGATCGGGTACGCCGAGGCCGAGTGCCTTGTCGATCAGCTGCCAGCGCGCGATGTCATCCCAGTCGACGAGGGTGACCGCGATGCCGGTGCGTCCGGCACGGCCGGTGCGTCCGATGCGGTGCACGTAGGTCTTGTCGTCCTCGGGGCACTGGTAGTTAATGACGTGGGTGACATCGTCGATGTCGATGCCGCGGGCGGCAACGTCGGTTGCGACCAGCACGCTGATCTCACCGGAACGGAAGGCGGACAGCGCCTTTTCGCGCGCGATCTGACCGAGGTCACCGTGCACCGCGCCGACGACGAAACCGCGCTCGGCCAGCTCGTCGGACACCTTCTGGGCGGTGCGTTTGGTGCGGGTGAAGATCATGGTGGCGCCACGGCCCTCGGCCTGCAGGATGCGGCTGACCAGCTCGATCTTGTCCAGCGCATGTGCGCGGTACACGAACTGCTCGGTCGAGTCGTGCACAGACGATGAATGGGGGGCTTCGGCCCGGATATGGGTCGGACGATTCATGAACGTGCGGGCCAGGGTGATGATGGCATCGGGCATGGTGGCCGAGAACAGCATCGACTGCCGGCCCGATTCGGCGGACGGCGCCAGTGCCAGAATGCGCTCGATATCGGGCAGGAAGCCCAGGTCCAGCATCTCGTCGGCCTCGTCGAGCACCAGCATGGCCAGACCACCCAGCTGCAGGTGCCCCTGTTGTGCCAGATCAAGCAGACGTCCGGGTGTTCCGACAACGACATCCGCGCCGGCGCGCAGCGACTCGATCTGCGCCTCGTACGGGCGTCCGCCATAGATGGAGACGACGCTGAAGTCGCGGTCACCGGCCGACAGGTACTTGGATGCCTTGATGAGGTCTTCGTAGACCTGGATGCACAGCTCGCGGGTCGGCACCACGACCAGCGCGCGGGGGGTGCCGTTGAGCGGTCGATCCTCGACGCCGGTGGCGATGCGATGCAGCAGCGGGACGCCGAACGCGTAGGTCTTGCCCATACCGGTGCGGGCCTGGCCGATGAGGTCCGAGCCGCCGAGGGCGAGGGGAAGGGTGAGCTCCTGGATGGCGAACGGATGCTCGATTCCGACCTCACGCAGGGCGCGAACGATCTCGTCGCGGACCCCGAGCTGGGCAAAGGTGTGTTCGATGTGACTCATGGGTGGGTGTACGTACCTTTCGTGTTTTCGCTCAGCGCGCACGATCGGTAGGTCGGATTCCTAAGATTCCAAGGGGCCGGGCTCGCGTCTATTGGCGAGGGCAGCACGTGCACGCACATTTCCTGTGGGAGAAATCCCTGGGTGCTTCGTGGTCAGGGCGTTCGTCCTGCGACCATGGTAGCGGGTGAGCTGCGTTTTTCCGATTCGCCGTGCTTTGCCGCGCAGATCGGTGTTCTGCCGTGGGCCCCCGACTAGAGTTCCAGGCATGAGTACGGACCTCGATCCTCCCGGCGTCAATCAGCTGTTCGCGGTGATCGCGTACGGCGAGATCGCGGCGTTCTACCGGCTGACCGATGAGTCCAAGATGGCACCCGATCTGGCGAGCAAGATCGCCATCGCCAGCATGGCCGCTTCGCAGATGCGCCACTACGAGGTGCTGCGGGATGCGATGGAGGCCAACGGAGTTGATGTCCTGGCGGCCATGGAGCCGTACGTCAAGACACTGGAGAACTACCACTCGCTGACGCTGCCGCGGACCTGGCTGGAGGCCATGGTGAAGGCGTATATCGGCGACTCGTTGGCGGCCGATTTTTATGGCGAGGTCGTGGCCTCGTTACCGGGTGAATCGGCGGCGGTTCTCAAGTCGGTGTTGGGTACCACGGGGCATTCGGAGTTCGTTATCGCTCAGGTGCGTGAGGCAGTCAAGGACAACCCGCAGCAGCGCAACCGGCTCACCCTGTGGGGGCGGCGGCTGCTGGGTGAGGCCGTGACGCAGGCGCAGCACGTGCTGGCTGGGCACGATGAGCTCGCCGAGCTGGTGATGTCCGGCGATGCCGGTTTGGGGAACCTCAACGAGTTCTTCGAGCGGCTGCAGAAGGCGCACACCGAGCGGATGGCCGTCCTCGGGCTCGCGTAGCGACGAGATCTACTTGGCGCAGCGCGCGATGATGCTGTTGCTGCTCTGCACCGCCAGTATCTGACTCTCGCTGTTGGTGATCGAGCAGTTGATCTGGCTCGCGAAGCTTGTCGCGGTGATCGACCCGCCGGTGATGCCGGGGCTCGGGGTCACGATCATCGTCCAGGGCAGGGAGGCGCCGAGCACGGTCCGCGTTGTGCCGTTGCCGTCGGTGTAGGTGATCGTGAGCAGATCGCCCGGTGTCTGGTTTCCCGTCACGTAGTACGCGAATGCCGCGGGCGTGATCGGCCGCTGACCTTCCGGCGGAAGCATCGGGTTGGACGGGGGAGGCTCGGGTGCCGGCGCCTCGGTGGACGGCGCGGTGCTCGGCGTCTCCTGCACAGGGGTGCTCGTCACGGTTGTCGTCGACGGTTGCGTCGATGTCGCCGAGGGTGGCGGCGGGGGCGCGGTGGTGGTCACCGGAGTCAGCGAGGGCACGGGTGTGGTGATGGCGGCGGCCGGCGGCTTGTCTTCGCCGCCACTGAGCACGACCGCGGTCGCGATGACGGCGATCGCCAGCACGGCTCCGGCGATGGACGCGACCCATTTCCAGTTCTCGTTGGAGCCCGGGGGCCGGTACTCGAAGTCCTCGTCGAGACCCGAGTAATGGCTGTACTGCGGTGTCGTCTCGGAGTCGTACGGGTCGTCGTAGGGCTCGTAGTCACTCGAGTACCGAGAATCTCCGCGATAACCGACCATGATCAGCGCTTCCTCTCAGCCCCATATCAAATGTGAAATCTGATGCTGATGTTACTGCTGTGACTAAAGAACTGGCACGATCATGCGAGGTGTGTCGGCGTGAAGCGCGTCGGCTAACCTCGTCGATACGAGCTCAATGGTGGCTCGATAACTTGGAAAGGTGTCCCCGTGGAGATCAAGATCGGTGTCACAGATAGCCCGCGCGAGCTGGTCATTTCGAGCGATCAGACCCCGGCTGACGTCGAAAAGGTCGTATCCGCGGCGCTCGCCAAGGAATCGGATGTGCTGAACCTCACCGACCAGAAGGGTCGCAAGTACCTGATCTCGGCGGCCCGGATCGCCTACGTGGAGATCGGCGTTGCCGACGCGCGTCGCGTCGGTTTCAGCGGCTAGTCCAGCGGCTGCAGCGGAACGTGTGAGAGCCCGCCCCAGGCAAACCCGACGGTGGCGTTGACCGCGTCGTCCTTGGAGATGGGCTTCTCGTTGTCCAGCCAGTAGCGGGCGCTCACCTGACTGATCCCGACCAGGCCCACGGCCACCATGCGGGCATGGTGGGGGTCCAGTCCGGAATCGTGGCTGACCAGGTCGAAGACCGCGTCGGTGCATGCGCTGATCGCGCCTTCGACGCGTTCGCTGACCTGTGGGACGCCCACCAGGTCGTTTTCGAAGATCAGCCGGTAGCCCTGGCTGTCGTGCTCGACGAAATCGAAGAACGCCATCACGGCTGCGCGTAAGCGCTGACGGTTGTCGGTGGTGGTGCGCAACGCCTGTCGCACACTGGAAACCAGATTGTCGGCGTGCTTGTGCAGCACCTCGAGGTACAGCTCCAGCTTGCTCGGAAAGTGTTGGTAGAGAACTGGTTTGCTTACGCCCGCCCGTTCGGCGATTTCATCCATGCCCGCCGCGTGGTAACCGCGGTCGACGAATATCTCACTGGCAGAGCCCACCAGCTGGCCGCGGCGCTCGTCGCGCGGCAGTCGTCCACCACGTCGTGCATTTCCCTGAGTCGAATCCTGCGTCGCCACCGCCGAGTTCACCGTGCCTCGACGCCCGGCCAGATTCGCAAGATCACGCATGTCCTTATCCTCTGCGCGCACACGACGTAATGGTCGCCCACGCCATCTCACTCAAACGGCTATTCAATCCGCCTGAACCCGAACTACAGACAGTACTCCTGGCATCCGGCGGCGTGCCCGAGGCGTGATGGCCTGTCGCTATGCCATTCTTGCCCGGTGACCTACGACCGGCACCAATGGGCGCATAATCGTAGGTCCATGCCAGAAACCATGAGTCGACTCCCCGTGCAGGAGTCCTCCGAACGCTACGAGCCACTGCGCGCCCAGCGCGATCCGCTCGCCGAGGGAAGCGGACGTATCCGTTCAGACCGGCGCGATCGCGAACGCTGGCGCAAGCAGACTTGGCTCGGCCGTTTCATCTCCACCTATGGATGGCGCGCATACGCCATTCCGTTGCTGGTCGGGTTGACCGTCTTTGTCGGCTACCAGACGGTCACGCAGCGCGAACCCTCACACGCGGGTACCGGTCCTAACGAACCCGTCGCCGATCCGCCATCCATCGGCGCACTGGGTGACGCGATCATCGGCGCTCCACCCAAGGGCCTCACCCAGTTCGATGCGACCCTGCCCACCGGCGTGCTGCCGGAGGGGGAGTCGTTCACCGAGGCGGGCGCCAAGTCCTGGCACGTCGTACCGGGTACGACACCCCAGATCGGGACGGGCGCGGCGAAGGTGTTCGCGTACACCATCGAGGTCGAAGACGGCATCGACACCATGGGTTTCGGCGGCGACGATCTCTTCGCGCGCATGGTGACCGAGACATTGGCCAGCCAGAAGAGCTGGACGCATAATCCGCAGTTCGGGTTTGTTCGGATCGACTCCGGCACACCAGATTTCCGGATCTCGCTGACGTCGCCGGCGACGGTGCGCGAGGGCTGTGGCTACGAGATTCAGCTCGAAGCCTCGTGCTACAACCCGCGGTACGGCGAAAACGGTGACCGGCGCGTGTTCATCAACGAGGCGCGGTGGGTACGCGGTGCCGTGCCGTTCCAGGGGGACATCACCTCGTACCGCCAGTACGTCATCAACCACGAAGTCGGACATGCCATCGGTTATCGGGTCCACGAACCGTGCGAGCAGGACCAACAGCTGGCGCCGGTGATGATGCAGCAGACATTCAGCACCAACAACAACGACGCGGCGAAGTTCGACGCGGATTCGATCAAGCCCGACGGTAAGAGCTGCCGCACGAATCCCTGGCCGTATCCGATTCCGTAGCGGCACTCCCGGCTCGGGAAGGGTTGGCATCCCGATACTGTTGATGCAGTTGTAGCCCTTACAGACAGCCCTGAGGAACTCGAGTTACAGGAGTCACGGTGCCCACATTGCCGCCGTTGGTAAGTCCCGCCGCCGATCTGACCCGCGAGGAAGTGGCGCGGTACAGCCGGCATCTGATCATCCCCGACCTGGGCGGCGACGGGCAGAAACGTCTCAAGAACGCCAAGGTGCTCGTCATCGGTGCGGGCGGTCTCGGATCTCCGACACTCTTGTACCTGGCCGCCGCGGGTGTCGGCACCATCGGCATTGTCGAGTTCGACGTTGTCGACGAGTCCAACCTGCAGCGCCAGATCATCCACGGCCAGTCCGATATCGGCAGGTCCAAGGCGCAGAGCGCGCGTGACTCGGTGCTGGAGATCAATCCGCTGGTCGAGGTGCGGTTGCATGAGCTGCGCCTGGACCCCGACAACGCGCTGAACCTGTTCACGCAGTACGACCTGATCCTGGACGGCACCGACAACTTCGCGACGCGCTACCTGGTCAACGACGCCGCGGTGCTCGCACACAAGCCCTACGTGTGGGGCTCGATCTACCGTTTCGAGGGCCAGGTATCGGTCTTCTGGGAGGACGCGCCCGACGGGCTCGGATTGAATTACCGCGATCTGTACCCCGAGCCGCCGCCTCCGGGCATGGTGCCGTCCTGTGCGGAGGGCGGCGTGCTGGGCATCCTGTGCGCCTCCATCGCCTCGGTGATGGGTACCGAGGCCATCAAGCTGATCACCGGAATCGGCGACTCCTTGCTCGGCAGACTCATGGTGTACGACGCGCTCGACATGACCTACCGCACGATCAAGATCCGTAAGGATCCGGCCACGCCCAAGATCACCGAGCTCATCGACTATGACGCGTTCTGCGGCGTGATCAGCGACGAGGCGTCCGCTGCGGTCGCCGATTCCACCATTACCCCTCGTGAGCTGCGCGAATTGCTCGACGCCGACAAGAAGGTGGCGCTGATCGACGTGCGCGAGCCCGTCGAATGGGACATCGTCCACATCGACGGTGCCGAGTTGGTGCCCAAGTCGACGCTGGAGTCCGGAGCCGGCCTTGCCAAGCTGCCGCAGGACCGTCAGGCGGTGCTGTACTGCAAGACGGGGATTCGTTCGGCAGAGGCGCTTGTGGCCGTCAAGAAGGCGGGTTTCGCGGACGCGGTACACCTCCAGGGCGGCATCGCCGCCTGGGCCAAACAGGTGGACCCCGACATGGTCATGTACTGATCGATGGGAACCAGCAACAGCCCCATATTGCGGGACGTCCCATCTGTGACTGCCGACACGAACTCCGAGCGAACACAATCCAGTTCGTTGCAGGCGGTAACGTATCCCGCGTGACTGTGGACCGCCCACCCGAGCACGTGCTCGCGACTTACGGGCTCAGCGGCGTCAAACCAGTCCAGCTCGGCCCGACATGGGAGGGTGGCTGGCGCTGCGGTGAAGTGGTGTTGTCACTGGTAGCGGATCATGCGCGTGCCGCGTGGTCTGCCAAGGTGCGCGACACCCTGTTCATCGACGGGGTGCGGTTGGCCCGGCCGGTTCGCTCCACCGACGGGCGCTATGTCGTATCGGGTTGGCGTGCGGACACATTCGTTGCGGGTGCGCCCGAGCCCCGGCACGACGAGGTCGTGTCGCTGTCGGTGCGCCTCCATGAGGCCACCTCCAAGCTGGAACGTCCCCGATTTTTGACCCAGCCTCCGGTGGCGCCCTGGGCCGATGTCGATGTGTTCATCGCGGCCGATCGTGCGGCCTGGGAAGACCGACCTCTGCAATCCTGGCCCTCCGCGGCCCGGGTGTCGCCCGGTTCCCCCGATGGCCAGCGATCCATAGATCTGATCAATCAATTGGCGAGCCTGCGTCGGCCCACCAAGAGTCCACCGCAGCTGGTCCATGGAGACCTGTACGGTACGGTGCTTTTCGCGGGGGCCGCCGCGCCCGGCATCACCGACATCACGCCCTACTGGCGTCCTGCGTCCTGGGCGGCAGGTGTTGCGGTGGTGGATGCGCTGTCTTGGGGTGACGCGGACGACGGTCTTATCGAACGCTGGGCGACCTTGCCGGAGTGGCCGCAGATGCTGTTGCGGGCCTTGATCTTCCGGTTGGCCGTGCACGCACTGCACCCCCGTTCGTCTGCGCAGTCCTTCCCGGGGCTGGCGCGGACCGCGGCCCTGGTGCGCCTCACGCTGTAACGTGCATCACTTTTGGGCCTCGATGTGACACGTTCAGGGACCCTCACCGCGACATGACAGACTCATGTGAGCGAGATGTGATGGCTCGGTCATCGCCAGCAGCGCCGCTGCAACAAGATTTTTCTACCTTGCTTGCATGGCGAACAACACGGCAGCAGCCCCAATTGCACGGCGCGGACGCTGGATTGAGAACTGGGATCCGGAGGATGTCGCCGCCTGGGAAAACGGCGGTGCGAAAGTGGCGCGGCGCAACCTGATCTGGTCGGTGGTCGCCGAACACGTCGGGTTCTCGGTGTGGTCCATCTGGTCGGTGATGGTTCTGTTCATGCCGCAGAACGTCTATCACATCGATGCCGCCGGAAAGTTCTTCCTGGTGGCCATGCCGACCCTGGTCGGTGCCGTGCTGCGACTGCCATACACCTTCGCCACCGCATGGTTCGGTGGACGCAACTGGACCATCTTCAGCGCCTTGGTCCTGGCGGTGCCGACCTCGCTCGCCTTGTATTTCATGGCGCACCCCGAGACGTCGTACACCACCTTCATGATCGTGGCGGCGGTCGCGGGATTCGGTGGTGGAAACTTCGCCTCCTCGATGACCAACATCAATGCCTTTTATCCGCAACGCTTCAAGGGCTGGGCGCTGGGGCTCAACGCGGGTGGCGGGAACATCGGAGTCCCGGTGATTCAGGTGCTCGGCCTGCTCGTCATCGCCACCGCCGGGAACCGTTCACCGCACTGGGTGGCGGGTATCTACCTCGTGCTGATCGCCTTCGCCGCCGTGGGGGCGGCGCTGTTCATGGACAACCTCGCGAACCAGAAGACCGACGGCCGCTCGCTCATCAACGTGATGAAGTACCGGGATTCGTGGATCATCGCCTTCCTGTACATCGGCACCTTCGGTTCCTTCATCGGGTTCAGCTTCGCGTTCGGACAGATACTGCAGCTGAACTTCCTTGCCGGGCTCGCACACAGCGGCCTGACCCCGGCGCAGGCCGCGGCGCAGGCATCGCTGCACGCCGCGCAGATCGCATTCATCGGACCGCTGCTCGGCTCGCTGGCCCGCCCGTTCGGCGGCTGGCTTTCGGACCGCACGGGCGGCGGCAAGATCTCGCTGTACGCCTTTGTCGCGATGATCTTCGGCGCGGGCATCCTGGTATCCGCCGGAACCATCGACGACAGTACGGCCGGCGCACCCTCCGGAGCCATCATGACCGCCTACGTCGTGGGCTTCATCGTCCTGTTCGTTGTCTCCGGCATCGGCAATGGCTCGGTGTACAAGATGATTCCGTCGATCTTCGCCGCCAAGGCGCATAGCGCCGGACTCGATGAAACCTGGTCGCGCACCATGTCGGGTGCCTTGATCGGTGTGGCCGGAGCCATCGGCGCGCTCGGTGGTGTGGCCATCAACTTGGTGCTGCGCGCGTCCTACCTCAGTGCCGCCAAGTCGGCCACCATGGCGTTCTGGGTGTTCCTCGCCTTCTACGTGGTCTGCGCGGTGGTCACCTGGTACGCCTACGTGAGGCGCCCGGTGGGAGTCACCGTGCCGGTGCTCTCCAATTCCAAAGACGAAGTGGCGGTGTGAAAGTCATGAACAAGAAAGTCGTCGTCATCGGCCATGGAATGGTCGGCCACCGATTTGTCCAGGTGCTTCGCGAGCGTGACGCCACCGATCAGTGGCAGGTCACCGTCCTCGGCGAGGAAGCCGACGCCGCCTACGACCGCGTGGCCCTGTCCTCGTACATCGAGAGCTGGGACCGGGACTCGTTGGCGCTCATCGGAAACAGCTATGCCGATGACCCCATGGTGACTCTTCATCTCGGGGACCGGGTGGTCGGAATCGACCGGGCGGGGCAGACGGTCACCACCGAGGCGGGCACCGTCCTGGATTACGACGCGCTCGTGATGGCCACCGGCTCATACCCGTTTGTGCCCCCGGTGCCCGGTGGTGACGCCGACGGCTGCTTCGTCTACCGCACCATGGATGATCTGGACGCCATCAAGGCCGTCGCCGACAAGTCGCCCGGTGCTGCGGGTGTCGTCATCGGCGGTGGGCTGCTCGGTTTGGAAGCCGCGAATGCGTTGCGCCTCATGGGCTTGGCCCCGCACGTCGTGGAGCTCAATCCTCGCCTCATGCACCTGCAGGTCGACGAGGGTGGCGGTGCCCTGCTGACCCGGCTGGTGACCGATCTCGGGCTGACGGTGCACACCAGCGTGTCCACGGCGGCCATCGAGAAGGCAGAAGACGGAACGCTGTCCATACAGCTGTCGGACGGATCCGCGATCGATGCCTCGGTGTTGGTGTTCTCGGCGGGCATCCGGCCGCGTGATGAGCTGGCCCGGGAATGCGGCCTTGAGTTGGCCGAACGCGGAGGCATATTCACCGATTCCGGTTGCCAAACAAGCGATCTGCACATCTATGCGATCGGTGAAGTAGCCGCCATCGAGGGCCGCTGCTATGGGCTCGTCGCGCCCGGGTACACGACCGCCGAGATTGTCGCGGACCGGCTACTCGGCGGCACCTCCGAGTTTCCGGGCGCCGATCTGTCCACCAAGCTCAAGTTGCTCGGGGTGGATGTCGCCAGCTTCGGCGATGCCCACGGTACCTCCGACGGTGCCCTGGAGGTCGTCTTCAATGACGCCACCAAGGGCACCTACGCCAAGCTTGTGGTCTCCGACGATGCGCGAACCTTGTTGGGCGGCATCCTCGTCGGTGACGCGAGCGCCTACGGCACCCTGCGGCCCATGCTCGGCCGGGAACTGCCGGCAGACCCGGCTGCACTGATCGCGCCCTCGGGTGCGGAGATCGGCGTCGGCGCACTGCCCGATGACGCGCAGATCTGCTCGTGCAACGCGGTGACCAAAGGCGCGATCTGCAGTGCCATCTGTGAGGGTGCCACCGATGTGCCCGCTCTCAAGGCGGCAACCTGCGCCGGAACATCCTGCGGTAGCTGCATTCCCATGCTCAAGCAGATCCTGGCCGCTCAGGGTGTCGAGCAGTCCAAGGCGCTGTGCGAGCATTTCGCACAGTCGCGCGCCGAGCTGTTCCAGGTGGTGCAGGTGACCGGCATCCGGACATTCTCGGAGCTGATCGCCAAGCACGGCACCGGAACCGGCTGCGATATCTGCAAGCCCACGGTCGCGTCCATCTTGGCCTCGACGTCCAGCGATCACATCCTGGAGGGGGAGCAGGCCGCGCTGCAGGACACCAACGACCACTTCCTGGCCAACATGCAGAAGAACGGCACTTATTCAGTGGTGCCGCGCCTGCCGGGCGGCGAAGTGACCCCGGAGAAGCTCATCGTCATCGGCGAAGTAGCCAAGGAATTCGGGCTGTACACCAAGATCACCGGTGGTCAGCGCATCGATCTGTTCGGAGCCCGGGTCGAGCAGCTCCCGCTGATCTGGAAGCGACTCATCGACGCCGGCATGGAATCCGGGCAGGCTTACGGCAAGTCCCTGCGCACCGTGAAGAGTTGCGTGGGTTCGACGTGGTGCCGGTACGGGGTTCAGGATTCGGTGGGCATGGCCGTCGAACTCGAATTGCGTTATCGCGGTCTGCGTTCCCCGCACAAGCTCAAGATGGGCGTGTCGGGATGTGCCCGCGAATGCGCCGAAGCCCGGGGCAAGGACGTCGGTGTCATCGCCACCGAGAACGGCTGGAATCTTTATGTCGGAGGTAACGGTGGCGCCACCCCGGTGCACGCCAAACTGCTCGCCGGAGATCTGGATTCAGAGACGCTGATCAAGTACATCGACCGTTACCTGATGTTCTACATCCGCACCGCGGACCGGCTGCAGCGCACGGCGCCGTGGCAGGAAGCGATCGAGGGTGGTCTCGATCACATCCGTGCGGTGGTATGCGAGGACTCGCTCGGTATCGCCGATGACCTGGAAGCCGCCATGGCACGTCACGTTGAGGGCTACTCCGACGAATGGGCGGCCGTCCTGGCCGACGAGGACAAGCTGCGCCGGTTCGTGTCGTTCGTGAACGCGCCCGAAGAGCTCGACTCCACCATCGCATTCGACGACAGCGGCCCGCGGAAGATTCCGGTGCTCTTGGGTACCCCGGGATTCAGGTCCGCCACCGAGTCCGCAACGTAGCGAACCGGCGGCGGTAATACCCGGGTAACACAACAGGGGTAGACATGACACAACACAACGAGAAGGAGGGCCGGAGATGACAATTCTGGACGCTCGCCCCCGTCTGAGGCGATACCAGTACGTGTGGTCGACGGTCTGTGCGGTGGACTCGCTCACTCCTGGCCGGGGTGCTGCGGTACTCCTTCCGGATGATGTGCAGGCTGCACTGTTTCTGCTGTCCAATGGAGAGCTGTACGCGGTCGGTAACATCGATCCATACGGTCATGCCGCCGTCATGTCGCGCGGTTTGACCGGTGACCGTGGCGGCGAGCCGACAGTGGCTTCGCCGCTGCTCAAGCAGGTCTTCTCGCTAATAGACGGGCGTTGCCTCGATGATGCGTCGCGCCGGTTGCCAGTCTTCGAGGTGCGGGTGGTCAATGGAAACGTCGAAATCGGAATGCTCAGGAGCCGACACCGGAACGCGGTTGCCGCGTAACGAACAAGAGCGTCGGCTCGACGGGTTCACCATCGGTGTCACTGCTGCGCGCCGGTCGGAGGAATTGATCGCACTCCTGGAACGCCGGGGCGCTGCAGTTGTGTACGCCGCGGCCATCCGGATCATCCCGCTCGCGGATGACGCCGAGTTGCGCGAGGCCACCGAGCTCGTCATCGCCGACCCGCCCGACGTCACGGTGGCCACCACCGGAATCGGGTTCCGTGGCTGGATCGAAGCCGCTGACGAATGGGGTGTGGCTGAAGGTCTCAAGTCGGCGTTGGAGTCCGGGCGTTTGGTCGCCCGCGGGCCGAAAGCTACTGGGGCGATTCGCCAAGCAGGTCTGCGTGAAGAGTGGTCACCCGCGTCCGAGTCGTCAGCGGAGGTGCTGGATAGGCTCCTGGAAGAGGGTGTCGAGGGCCGGCGTATCGCCGTGCAGCTTCACGGTGCCGCCACCGAGTGGGAGCCCATCGCCGATCTCTGTGAAGCGCTGACAATCGCTGGTGCGCAGGTGATTCGGGTGCCGGTATACCGTTGGGAACCGCCGGAGGACCAGCGGCCGATGGACCGCATGATCTCCATGGCCATCAATGCCGAGCTGGACGGGATCAGTTTCACAAGCGCTCCCGCGGTGGCATCAATGCTTGGTCGCGCCAAGGCAACCGGGCGATTGGATGAGCTACTGTCCGCGCTGCGGGGCAGAGTGGCGCCGCTGTGTGTTGGCCCGGTGACCGCGGCGCCGCTGGAAGTGTTGGGTGTGCAGACAACGCAACCCGAACGAGCGCGGCTGGGGGCGTTGGCCCGGCACGTTGCTGATGAATTGCCCAGGCGTGCACCGCGTTTCCATGCCGGCGGGCATGTTGTGAGTGTGCGCAGCTGCGGGATTGCGGTTGACGGCGAGACGCGTCAGATCTCTCCGGCGGGAATGGCGTTGATGAAACGGCTGATGGTGCGTCCAGGTCAGGTGGTATCTCGCGAAGATCTGTTGGGTGTCCTGCCCGGCGGCGGAGACGACACCCATGCGGTTGAGACGGCGATGACGCGCCTGCGGTCTGCGCTCGGTGCGCCGAAAGTGATTCAGACAGTGGTCAAGCGGGGTTATCGGCTGGCGATTGATCCGACCATGATTGGAGAATGCCATGGATGACGGTCTTCGCACACGGGGTTCGTCCGCAGTTGAATACGTCTTGGTCGCACATGGAACGCGTTCGGCCGCCGGCGTGGAGAACATCGCGGCGCTTGCTGAGGCGGTGTCGTCGCGCATAGGTGCGGTGCGCACCGCATTCGTCGATGTGCTGGGTCCTACCCCGTCAGAGGTGCTGTCGACGATCGAAGGTCCCGCGGTCTTGGTTCCGGCCTTTCTGGCATCGGGATATCATGTGCACCACGATATTCCGCAGCATGTCGAGCTCAGTGGACATCCCAACGTCGCGGTGACCCAAACATTGGGGCCCGATCCGGTGCTGGCCGGGGTGATGGCCGAGCGGTTGCGCGAGGCCGGGTGGCGTCATGGCGATGCGGTGGTGCTCGCGGCGGCAGGGTCTTCTGATCCCCGGGCTCGTCATGAGGTGCACACCGCGGCGAACATGCTGGCGCATCACACCGGCCCCGTCAGGGTGGGCTATGTCGCCACAGGTGAACCGCGGGTGCCCGACGTGGTCGCAGCAGCGCGTGCGAGCGGCCGGCGTGTGTTCATCGCGTCATATCTTTTGGCGCAAGGACTGTTTCAGGAGCGCCTGGCCGAGTGCGGGGCCGATGGCGTCGCGCAGCCGTTGGGTGTGCATCCCGAGATTGTGAATCTCCTGGTACGCCGGTTCGCTTCGGCGGCGGCGGTGCCGGGTGCGCTAGAAGCCGTGGCGGACGTCGCGTAACGCGATTCGTCCGTCCACCGCCAGCACGCCCTCGGCCCTCAACAGTTCGAGCTGTCGGGTCCGGATATGAGGTGCGGGGCGACCGCTTGCCCCGATGACACGATGCCAGGGGAGGTCGGCCGAATCGGTGCGCATGATCCATCCGACGATTCGTGCGCTGGAAAGGCCTGCCGCGTCGGCGATATCGCCGTATGTGGCCACCCGACCGGCCGGTATCGACGCGACCAGCGAGCGCACCAGCTCGACTTGTTCTTCGGTGACGGTCGCCATGTTTACTCCAGGTGTGACCGTATCGCGGCGGCGGTTTCGGCGGGTCGTGATTGGGACACCATGTGGTCGCAGTCGATGTCTATCAGTTCGAACCGGTCGCCGAGCCTGGCGGCAAGAGCGTCCAGCAGTCCGGTGGTCACATAGGGCGGTGAGGTCCGGGTAGCACGCAGTAGGGTAACGCGAATAATGTTGTCCGGCAGAGCGATATCGCGGGCCAGCTCGCTCCATGCGGTGACTACGGCGGGTAGATTCATGCGCCAGCCCCACCGACCGTTCGGCAGTTCGATCAGGTGTTCATCCAGTTCTGCCTCAATGACGTGGTCCGGGACGTCCGACCACGCTCCCGCGACCTTGTCCGACTTTGCCTCGGCACGGTCGGTGTAATCCGGATAGGTCACCATCTGTTCGGCGATCTGACGCATCCAGTCGCCGTCCAGTCCGATCGCCGGGTCCAGCAGCACGAGCGACTTCACGAGGTCGGGTCTGCGCGCGGCCAGATGCAACGCGGTGGCGCCACCGAACGAGTGCGCCACCACCACGATGGGCCCCGAGTGCGTTTCGTCGAGCACCGCGGCAACCGCATCGGCATGCGCTTCCAGTGACCACGGCGCGGGCGCGGGGGAGCGCCCGTGGCCCAGCAGGTCCAGTGTCAGGGTGGGCACATCCGGCAGGTGCTCGTCGAGAAGCGGCGCCCAGCGCTTGCCGTGTCCGGTGAGTCCGTGCAACGCCACGAGACGCGCGGGTTCATCGGGGCCGTACCGGTGGGTCTTCAGCGTCGGTGTCACCCGCGGAATCCTGCCACGATCCGCGTGCGATCTCAGCTCGGGACACCCAGGTCAGATCCGGTTGTCAGACCCTCATGCTGTGATCTGCACATGCCGACGCCGACCGCCTCCCCCCGATCGTGGGACGGCGCGGCGGCAGATCTGCTGGACCCGGCCCGGCAGGGCCGGTTCGTCGTGGTCGGCGGTAGCGGAACCGGCAAGACGAGCCTGCTGGTAGACATCGTGGCGGCGCGAACCGCCGCGGGCGCGAGCCCGGAATCCATTCTTGTGCTCACGGGTTCCACCCGGGCGAGCGTCGAACTGCGCAGCCGGATCTCTGCGGCGGTGTTCGAGCGCCGCGGAACCATGGCCATCCGTGAACCCATGGTCCGCACCGTGCACTCGTATGCCTTCGCCATGCTGGCCGCCCACGCCGCCCGCCAGGGCAATCCGCCGCCGCGTTTGATCACTGCTGCCGAACAGGACAGCATTGTGCGGGACTTGTTGTGCGGCAACGCTGAAGACAATGGTGGCTCCTGGCCCGCCTCGCTGCGGCCCGCGTTGACGACGGCCGGTTTCGCGACCGGTGTTCGAGATCTCATGGCGCGGTGCACCGAGCGCGGTATCGACGCGAGGGATCTTCGTGCCATAGGTCGGCGGCACAACCGCCCGGAGTGGGTCGCGGTTGCCGACCTCGCGCGGCAATATGAGGAGGTCATGCTGCTGCGCTCCTCGGTGGGGATGGCGGCTCCACAGGCCACGGTGCCTGCACTCGGAGCCGCCGAGTTGGTCGGATCGGTGCTGGAAAACTTCGCCATCGAGCCGGGAATCCTTGCCGCCGAGCGCGATCGGATCGGCCTTCTTCTCGTCGACGATTCCCAGCACCTTGATCCGCAGGCCGCGCTGTTGGTGCGACTCCTGGCGGGGGGTGCCTCGCTGTCGGTGTTCACGGGTGACCCCAACCAAACCGTGTTCGGATTCCGCGGGGCCGACGCCCAGCTCTTGCAGACCACCGCCGACGACGGGGCCACGACCATCGAGCTGCACAGTTCACATCGCTGCGCTGCCCCGGTCGCCGAGCTTGCGAACACCGTGGCAGGACGGCTACCCGGAAGCTCACCTGCCCGCATGATCGGCGGGGCGGAGAACGTCTCGGGCGCCGTTCGTCTGGCCGCCGTGTCCACCGAAACCGCGGAGGCGTCGCTCGTTGTCGACCTTCTGCGGCGCTCCCACCTGATCGATGGGGTGCCGTGGTCTCAGATGGCGGTCATTGTCAGGTCGGTGCCGCGCAGTGGCGCGGCACTGCGACGCGCTCTGCAGTCGGCCGGTGTCCCAGTGCATGCGGAGTCGTATGACGGTCCGGTGGCCGCTGTTCCGGCCGTACATGCGCTGCTGCTGGCGGTGTCCTGCGCGCAGGGCAGTCTGAACGACGAGGATGCGGTGACATTGGTGACCGGTCCGATCGGGCGTGTGGATCCGGTAGCGCTCAGGCGGTTACGCCGCCAATTGCTGCGGGCCGAGGAAGCCCGGGGCGGGGACGGAAACAGCGCCGTGCTGTTGCGTTCGGTTCTGGTCGATACCGACGACGCGCGGCTCAGGGCGCTCACCGACATCCAGGCCGCGCCACTGCGACGCGTGCGTGCGGTTATCGCCTCCGTGCGCGGGGCCATCATCTCCGGCGCCGGCGTCCTCGACGTGCTGTGGGCGGCGTGGATTCGGTCGGGTCTGCAACGCCGTTGGGACGGGCTGTCGCAACGGGGAGGTCCGCTGGGTGCGCAAGCAGACCGCGACCTCGACGCGGTGTCCGCACTGTTCGACCTGGCATCCGAACATGTGGCGCGCACACCAGGTATCGGAGTGACGGGACTGATCGACCACATCCGTTCACTGGCGCTCGCCGGTCAGCACACGACGGGTGAGCCCGATGCGGTGTCCATCGTCAGCGCGCACGCAGCCGTGGGACGGCAGTGGGATGTGGTCGCGATCCCCGGTGTGCAAGAGGGGCTGTGGCCGAACACCGCGCCGCGGGGTGGGGTGCTGCGCACCCAGGAGCTGATGGATGTGCTGGCAGGCATTGACCACCCCGCATGTGTCGATGGGGCGGCGGTAGCGCTCGCTGAGGAACGCCGACTGCTGCTGCTGGCCGTGGGTAGGGCGGCTCGCCGGGTGCTCGTCACGGCTGTCGACAACGAGAATGCCGATGTGGGCGGCGGTTCCGCGATGGCCTCCCGCTTTCTCACCGAGCTCATGGTCGCGCATCCGCAATGGGTGATGCCGGAACGTCGCGCGGGAGTGCCGGAGTCCCGGACCCTGACCACCGCCAACCTCGTCGGAGAACTGCGGGCCGTCGTCACCGCATCCACGGGCACCGTGAGCGATGCTCGTCGTCGCGCGGCAGCGCGTCAGCTGGCTCGCCTTGCGGAGGCCGGTGTCTCCGGCGCAGACCCCGGGTCTTGGTACGGGCTCGCCGATGTCAGTAGCGAGGATCCGCTGTGGCATGCCGAGGACGGCCCGGTTCGCTTGTCACCATCCAACGTCGAGACGCTGATGGCCTGCCCGCTGCGTTGGCTGCTGGAACGGCATGGCGGCACCGATCTGACCGATCCCCGCCGGGCGCTCGGGACACTGGTGCATGCGCTCGTCGGTGAGCATCCCGCGGATACCGAGGCCATGTATCGCGAGCTCGACAAGGCTTGGGAATCAATGCCATTCGAGTCGCAGTGGTATGCGAGTAACGAGCTGCGCAGGCATCATGAACTACTGGAGGCGTTCTCCGCGTGGCGTACGGCAACGCGCAGTGAACTCACCGAAGTCGCTCGAGAGATCGGCGTCGACGGGGTGCTCACGCACGCCGAGCACCCGCAGGTGCGGCTGGTCGGCCGCATCGATCGGTTGGAACGGGACGCCGAGGGACGCGCCGTCGTCATCGATATCAAGACCGGAAAGAGCCCTGCCACTAAGGACGATGCGCAACAGCACGCCCAGCTCGCCACCTATCAGGTCGCCGCTGCCGAAGGCCTCATCGCGGGACAGCCGGCGGGTGAGCCCGGTGGCGGCCGATTGGTGTACGTCGCCAAACCGAACCTCGATGACGGGGCTACTCAACGTCATCAGGACCCGTTGACGCCTGCCGCTCAGGAGGCCTGGCGTGACACCATCCACACCGCCGCGGCCAACACGAAGGGGCCGCTGTTCATCGCGCGGGTCAATGACGGATGCGGGCACTGCCCGCTGCGCGCATGCTGCCCCGTGCAGGCAGATGGGCAGGCGGTGTGCCAGTCGTGAGCACCTACTCTCCGTCCGAACTATCCAGGGCTTTAGGGCTTTTCGAGCCCACTGACGAGCAGGCCGCCGTCATCGGCGCGCCACCGGGCCCCATGGTGGTCATCGCGGGTGCCGGGGCGGGCAAGACCGAGACAATGGCCGCGCGGGTGGTGTGGTTGGTGGCCAACGGCTATGCCACCCCCGGTCAGGTGCTCGGGTTGACGTTCACGCGCAAGGCCGCGGGGCAGTTGTTGCGCAGGGTCAGATCGCGGCTGGCCAGGCTGGCGGGAAGCGGGATCATGGATCCGGTCAGGGCCGACGAACCCGATCCGGTGATCGCCACGTACCACGCCTATGCGGGAACCTTGCTGCGCGAGCATGGATTGCTATTGCCCATGGAGCCCAACGCGCGGCTGCTGACGGAAACGCAGTTGTGGCAGTTGGCGTTCCGGCTGGTCTGTGACTTCGACGGGGATCTGGATACGGAGAAGACGCCCGGTGCGGTCACCGCTCAGGTGCTCGCGTTGGCCGGTCAGCTGTCCGAACATCTGGTGGACACCACCGATCTGCTCTCCTCGCACGACGAGCTGGAACAGCTGATTCACACTCTGCCGCCGGGCCCGTACCAGCGGGAGGGTCGACCAAGCGCCTGGCTGCTGCGGCTGATCGAGACACAGCATGAACGAACGCAACTCGTCGCGATCGTCGCCCAGCTGATAGAGCAGATGCGTGCCCGCGGTGTTCTCGATTTCGGAGCACAGATGTCGCTGTCGGCCCGTCTGGCCGCCGAACATCCCATCGTCGGACAGACCCAGCGGGATCGTTATCGGGTGGTGCTTCTCGACGAGTACCAGGACACCGGTCATGCTCAGCGCATCCTGCTGTCGTCGTTGTTCGGGCGCGGCGTCGATCCCGAGCTGGCGTTGACGGCGGTGGGTGATCCCATCCAGTCCATCTATGGCTGGCGTGGCGCGTCGGCGACCAATCTGCCCCGATTCACCACCGATTTCCCGCTGCCGGACGGCTCACCGGCGCCCACAAGGGAACTGCGCACCAGTTGGCGTAACCCCCCCGAGGCTCTGCACCTGGCCAATGCCGTGTCCGAGGAAGCGCGACGGCGCTCGGTGGCGGTGCGGCCGCTGCGCCCTCGCCCGGACGCTACCTCGGGCAACATCGCCTGCGCACTGTTCGGCGATATCGTCGCCGAACGAGAATGGGTCGCAACGAAACTGGCCTTTGTGTACGAGGAGGCGCGTCGTGATGGGACCCGTCCGCCGTCGTCGGCGGTGCTGGTCCGCCGCAACAGTGATGCCGCCCCCATGGCTGAGGTCCTTGCTGCGCACGGTGTTCCGGTCGAAGTGGTCGGATTGACAGGTCTGCTCGGTCTTCCTGAGGTCGCCGACACCGTGGCGATGCTTCGTCTTGTCGCGGATCCGACCGCGGGTCCGGCTGCGCTGCGGGTGTTGACCGGTCCGCGATGGCGCCTTGGCGCTCATGACCTGGCGGTGTTGTGGCGGCGGGCGATGGCATTTGGTCGCGGCGGCTCCGACATGGCGGGGGAGAATGCCGACATACCGTGTCTGGCCGACGCCATCAGCGATCCCGGTGCTCCCGAACAGTATTCATCGGAGGGCTGGACGCGACTGACGGCGTTGCGGCGGGAACTGACCGCATTACGCACCCGGCTCGGCATGCCGCTCACCGACCTGATCTGCGAGGTGCAGCGGGTGTTGGCGCTGGATGTCGAGCTCATAGCGGGACAACGCAGCGGTGGCCTGGACCAACTGCGTGCGTTCACCGATGTGGCTGCCGGATTCGCGGAGGCAGCCGACCAGAGCGACCCGGTTGGCGTGATCGCCGCGTTCTTGCAATACCTGGATGCGGCATGGGAGGTCGAAAAGGGTTTCGCGCCGGTGGAAGTCGCGAGTAGCCCGGGCCGGGTACAGATTCTGACCGTGCATTCGGCCAAGGGTTTGGAATGGGATGTGGTCGCGGTCCCGCATCTGAGTGCCGGGGTGTTTCCCTCGGGTGTGGCCGCGCCGACCTGGCTGACAAGCGCCACCGAGCTGCCGCCCTTGGTACGCGGCGATCGTGCCACCCTGGGGGATCGTTTCGGGGTCCCGCAGCTGGACACAGAGGGCATCACGAACCGTAAACAGCTCTCCGACGCCATCGCGCGACACAAGGACAGCCTGGCCACTCGCCGAATCGACGAGGAACGGCGACTGCTGTACGTGGCGGTCACCAGGTCGGCCGAGCAGCTCTTCGTCTCGGGACATCATTGGGGCCAGACCGGACTCAAACCCAAGGGCCCGTCCGACTTTCTGATCGAGTTGCGCGATGTGATCGAAGACGCGGTCACTCAAGGCATCCCGTGCGGAATCGTCGAGGAGTGGGCCCCCGCGCCTGCGGCGGGCGAGCGCAACCCCATGCTCGATCAGACCGTTGAGGCACAATGGCCCGCCGACCCGCTGGCGGGCAGGCGCGGCGACATCGAAGCAGGGGCGCAGCTGGTGCGCGAGGCGCTGGCCGATACCGCCGAGCCGGTCGACGACGAGGATCCCGACGGCTGGGCCGCCGATGTCGACGCTCTGTTGCGTGAACGAGAGCAGGCCCATCGTCGTCCGGAACGGACTCTTCCACAGCATCTTTCGGTGACAAGCCTGGTCGAGCTACGGCACGATCCGCAGGCGCTCGCGCGCAGGCTTGCCCGCCCGCGCCCCACGCGTCCTGACCTCGAAGCCCGTCGCGGTACCGCCTTCCATTCCTGGGTACAGCGTCACTACGGGGCGGTACGTCTCATCGATTTCGAAGATCTGCCGGGCGACGGCTACGGGGAGTTCGAAGATGCCGAGGATCTCGCGGCGCTGCAGTCGGCGTTCCTCTCCTCGGAATGGGCGGATCGAACTCCCGTCGATATCGAGGTGCCGTTCGAGATCTCTGTCGCCGGGACCGCCGTCCGCGGGCGGATCGACGCGGTGTTCGGACCCGACACCAGCACCGACGGAAACTGGACAGTGGTGGACTGGAAGACCGGGCATGAGCCGTCGGGTGCCGAGATGGAGGCTGCCGCCCTGCAGCTGGCCGCCTACCGGCATGCCTGGGCGGCGCTGCAGGGCATCGATCCCGCGCGGGTGAGTGCGGTGTTCCACTACGTGCGTACGGGGCGCACGGTCGCCCCCACCGAACTGCCCGAGCTGCCGCAGGCAACGGAGCTCGCGAGGCTGACTTCGGAGGCAACTTCGGCGCGAAGTCGCTAGCCAACGCGAATGACGGGCGCCATGTGAGTAGATTGACACCCGTGCAACCGGTGACTCGGACGCGATCGGCATATGGCCGGTAAGTTTCGCCAGCGGTTCCGTGGCATCGACCAGGCGCTGACCGCACAGCCAGACCATGCTCTCGTCGGTGTGCTGCGTATCCCGCAGAACGCCGCCAGCCCATGGCGGGCCATCGGAAAACGGATCCTCATCGCGGTGGGCACGCTCTTCGCCGCGGTGCTCGTGGTCTACGCCGATCGCAGCGGCTACCGCGATGTCGCATCCACCCCGGAGGAAAGCGATCCGCTCAGCTTCCTCGATTGCTTCTACTACGCGACCGTCTCGCTCTCTACCACCGGCTATGGCGACATCACCCCGTACACCGAGGGTGCGCGTCTGGTGAACATTCTGGTGATCACGCCGCTGCGGCTGCTGTTCCTGATCGTTCTGGTCGGCACCACGGTGGAAGCACTCACCGAACGTTCGCGTCAAGCACTCAAGATCCAGCGATGGAGGTCCCGCGTGCGCAACCACACCGTTGTCGTCGGATACGGCACCAAGGGAAAGACCGCCGTCCAGGCGATGCTTTCCGATGGCGCTACCCCGGCCGAGATCGTGGTCGTTGACGAAGACCAGATGGCCCTGGATTCGGCGGCCGCCGCAGACCTGGTGACGGTGCGTGGCAGCGCTACCAAGTCGGACGTGCTGCGTCTGGCGGGTGTGCAAAACGCCAAGTCGATCATCGTGGCCGCCAATCGGGACGACACCTCGGTGCTGGTCACGCTCACCGCACGGGAGTTGGCGCCCAACGCCAAGATCGTCGCCGCGATCCGCGAGGCAGAGAACGTGCACCTGCTGCGCCAGTCGGGCGCCGACTCGGTGGTGGTCTCCTCGGAAACGGCGGGACGACTGCTCGGCATCGCCACCTCGACACCGCGCGTCGTCGAGATGATCGAGGACCTGTTGACCCCGGAGGCGGGGTTCGCGATCGCCGAACGCGAGGTGGAGCGCAGCGAGGTCGGCGGTTCGCCGCGTCATCTCTCGGACATCGTCTTAGGTGTGGTGCGCGATGGCACCCTGCACCGGGTCGATGCACCCGAGGTCGATTCCATCGAGGCATCCGATCGCCTGCTCTACGTCCGCAACGCCGGAGCATGACATGACTTTCCGCCTTCGCAACATCCCCCTGCTGTCGCGCGTTGGGCTCGATCGGGCCGACGAACTGCGTTCCAACCCTGAGGAATTGGTGAAGGGTTGGCCAGAGGCGGGGCTGATCACGCTGGACATGCGAGGCCGGGTGAACATTGTCGACGGGCGGGTGGTTCTCGAAGACGCCGCACGCGTCGGCGATGTGCCCCCGGAGCATGCGGTGTTCCTGGGGCGCATCTCGGGTGGTCGCCATGTGTGGGCGGTGCGCGCCGAATTGGACGACGACAGCGCGGCGCTATTGGACCTGCGTCGCTCGGGCGAATTATTCGATGACACCAGCGCGGCTCTGCTGGCCACCGCGATGGCGATGCTGGCCTGGCACGACAGTGCTCGCTACAGCCCCGTCGACGGATCGCCCACCACTCCGGCCAAGGGCGGTTGGGTTCGAGTGAACTCGGCCACCGGCCAGGAAGAATTCCCGCGCACCGACCCTGCTGTCATCTGCCTGGTGCATGACGGCGGTGACCGCGCGGTACTCGGCCGTCAGAAGTTCTGGCCGGAGCGGATGTTCTCGCTGCTGGCCGGATTCGTCGAGGCCGGCGAATCGTTGGAGGCGTGTGTGGCCCGCGAAATCGCCGAGGAAGTGGGCCTGACCGTCACTGATGTGCAGTACCTGGGCAGCCAGCCGTGGCCCTTCCCGCGCTCGATCATGTTGGGTTTCCATGCCCTGGGTGACCCATCGCAGCCGTTCTCGTTCAACGACGGCGAAATCGCCGAAGCAGAGTGGTTCACGCGCGACGAGGTGCGGGCTGCGCTGGAAGCGGGGGATTGGACCACCGCGTCCGACTCACGCCTGATGTTGCCCGGGTCGATTTCCATCGCCCGGGAGATCGTCGAATCCTGGGCGTACGCCTAAATCTTCCGCACCCGGTGTCGACTTTCGGCACCGGCTACTCGCATTTTTCCGCGAAGAGTCGACAGTCGGCCGACCTGGGGATCAGACGCCGAGCTTGGCCTTCACCTGGGACAGCGACGGATTGGTCAATGCGCTGCCGTCGGGGAACTTCACGGTCGGCACGGTCTGGTTCCCGCCGTTGACGTTGGCGACATAGTCGGCTGCGGCCGGGTCCTGCTCGATATCGATCTTGGTGTAGTCGATGCCCGCGGCCTTCAGCTGCGTCTCGAGCCGACGGCAATATCCGCACCAGGTGGTGCTGTACAAGATGAGGCTGGAGTCGCTCGCTGTAGTCACACCGGCATTCAACGTCATACCCCTGGTGGGTGTTCCTCCGGGGTATGTGAGATGTCTCAATGCCGATAACGGGGTCAGCGACCGGTGTTGTCGGCGGTTGCTGCGAAGATGGCCGGGTGGCGCGTTCTCTCCTCGATGGTCTCGACGATGAGCAGCGTGCCGCCGTCACCGCGCCGCGCGGTCCCGTCTGCGTGCTCGCCGGTGCGGGCACCGGTAAGACCCGCACCATCACCCATCGCATCGCTCACCTGGTCGAATCCGGTCATGTGGCACCCGGTCAGATCCTCGCGGTCACCTTCACCCAACGGGCGGCGGGGGAGATGCGGGGGCGTTTACGTGACTTGGGTGTGGGATCGGCTCAGGCCGTCACGTTCCACGCCGCCGGTCTGCGGCAGCTGCGCTACTTCTGGCCGCAGCTGGTCGGCGATACGCGCTGGGAGCTCATCGACAGCAAGTTCACCATCGTCGCCCAGGCCGCGAACCGCGCCAAACTGAGCACCAGCACCGACACCGTGCGTGACCTTGCCGGTGAAATCGAGTGGGCCAAGGCCTCTTTGATCAGTCCCGAGGCCTATCCGGCGGCCGCCGCCAAGTTCGCGCGGGATACGCCGGTGCCCGCCGAGCAGGTCGCGAAGGTCTACGCGGGCTACGAGAAGCTCAAGGCCCGGCCCGACGGATCCACCCTGCTCGATTTCGATGACCTGCTGCTGCACACCGCGGCCGCCATCGAGAACTCTGCGTCGGTGGCCGATGAGTTCCGGGATCGCTATCGCTGTTTCGTGGTCGACGAATACCAGGACGTCACCCCACTGCAGCAGCGGGTGCTCGACGCGTGGCTGGGCCCCCGCGATGACCTGACCGTTGTGGGTGATGCCAACCAGACCATCTATTCGTTCACCGGGGCCACCCCGCAGTATCTGCTGGGCTTCTCCCGCAGATTTCCCGAAGCGACGGTGGTCCGTCTCGAGCGTGACTATCGCTCGACCCCACAAGTGGTTTCGCTGGCCAACCGGTTGATCGCCGCGGCACAAGGACGAGTAGCGGGCAGCAAGCTGCAACTTATCGGTCAACGGGCCGAAGGGCCGACTCCCAGATTCTCCGAACACGACGACGAGGCCGCCGAGGCGAAGTCCGTGGCGAAATCGATTGCGACACTGTTGGAATCCGGAACCCCGGCATCTGAGATCGCGGTGCTGTATCGGATCAACGCGCAGTCGGAGGTGTACGAGGAGGCGCTCACCGAGGCGGGCATACCGTTCCAGGTGCGAGGTGGCGAAGGGTTCTTCACGCGTCAGGAGGTGCGGCAGGCGCTGGTGGCCCTGCAGCGCGCCGCGGAGCGAGAGCATACAGATACTCCTGTACCGCAACAGGTTCGGGAGATTCTGGAGCCGCTGGGTTTGTCGGCCGAGGAGCCGCACGGCGCCCAGGCGCGTGAGCGGTGGGAATCACTGCGCGCGCTCGTGGAACTCGCCGAAGAGGAATGTGTCCGTCTGCCGGAGCTGGATCTGCCGGGGCTCGTGCGCGAACTGCGGGTGCGGGCCGAGGCGCGTCACCCACCGACCGTGCAAGGCGTAACGCTTGCCTCGTTGCATGCGGCCAAGGGCCTGGAATGGGATGCGGTGTTCCTGGTGGGGCTGGCCGACGGCACCCTGCCCATCTCGCATGCCCTGTCGCGTGCCGGCGATATCGAACCGGTCGAAGAGGAGCGGCGGCTGCTCTACGTCGGGATCACCCGTGCGCGTGTGCATCTGAATCTGAGTTGGGCGCTCGCGCGCGCGGCCGGTGGCCGCAAGTCCCGCAAGCATTCGCGGTTTCTCAACGGAATCGCCCCCACCGCGCAACTCCCGGCCGCTGCTACGCCGAGACGTCGGGGCAGCGGTGCGCGCTGCCGAATCTGCAATGCCGCGCTCAGCACTCCGGCGGCGGTAATGCTCCGGCGTTGCGAGAGTTGCCCATCCGATATCGATGAGGAACTCCTTGTCGCGCTCAAGGATTGGCGGCTCAAGACGGCCAAGGAGATGAAGGTGCCCGCGTTCGTGGTGTTCACCGACAACACCTTGATCGCCATCGCCGAGCTTCTGCCGGGGGATGATGCCGCCCTGGTGGCCATTCCCGGAATAGGCGCGCGCAAGCTGGAGCAGTACGGTCCCGATGTACTGCGTTTGGTCCGTGCCAGAGCCTCGTAGTTCCTTGTTCAACATGTGTCTAGCGCGGAGCGCGATCTCGTCCTAGGCTCGCCCCATGGCCGACGATGACCTCCGCGATTTCGAAGCAGGCACCTTCACACACGAGGGTGAAACCAAGATCGTGTTGAGAAAGGGCAGTGGACCGGCGGTGATCGTCATCGCCGAGATGCCGGGAATCACCCCGAAGGTCGCCAACTTCGCACGCAAGGTGGCCGATATCGGCTGCACCGCCGTCATGCCGCACCTGTTTGGGAATCCCGGACAGAACACGGACCCCCGGGAAGAGGGGTGGTTGCGCACCGCGACCTACATGGCGTCGTCGATGTTCCGCGGCTGCGTCAGCCGTGAATTCACGGTCCTGGCCACTGGAAAGAGCTCACCGGTGGTGGCGTGGTTGCGGGCACTCGCGCAGAACGAGCACGAGCGCAACGGCGGTCCCGGGGTGGGCGCCATCGGTATGTGTTTCACCGGGGGATACGCGCTGGCCATGGCGGCCGATGACAGGCTGCTGGCACCCGTGTTGTCGCAACCGTCGCTGCCGTTCGGTCTCACCAAGTCGCATCGCTACAACATCGACATTTCTCCGGGCGACCTGCAGAAGGTCAAGCATCGCTGTCAGCACGACGGGCTCAAGGTGCTCGGCATGCGCTTCACCTCCGACAAGCTGGTGCCGGCCGAGCGATTCCAGTTCCTCAGGGATGAGCTCGGGGACGCGTTTGTTGCCATCGAATTGCCCGGCGACGTGGCCAACCCCCATTCGCCGATGCCGGCGCATTCGGTGGTCACCGAACATCTCATCGACGAGCCGGGACAGCCCACGCGTGCGGCACTGGATCAGGTATTGGATCTGTTCCGTTCCCGACTGCTGACATCTGTGTAAACGGAGATCCGGAAAAGATGCCAGTTCGGAAAAACTGGTTTTGAAGTATCGCCGCAGGTCAAAAATAACTTGTCAACCAATAGATGACCTTTTACTCTGGGCTTCAGGAATTCGCGAGGATTCCGAACCAGACCTGTTCACGAGTGAGTAGACGGAAGGAGGAGCGATGAACACACCCACCAATTACGGCGACACCTTGTGGCGTGATGCCCATGGTGCCTTTGTCGTATCGCCGCTCGCTCCGCCGTCGCTCCTGACGCATGTCGCCGCTGCCAAGCCGGCGGCTCAGAGCATGTCGGCCGTCGGCATTAAGCACCGCGCCGCCGTCGCCGCAGCCGCGAATGTCGCGTCCGTGAATAGGGGATACATCTAGGTAGCCCCTCAACCGCCTCCCAGGCCACGGACCCGACACCACCGGGATCCGTGGCCACTTTTGTTTGAGCCTCAAAACCTCAGACGTGGTTCCGGATCTCGATCGATAAGACACCGATACGAGACCAGCAGTTTTACAAGGAACCGAAGAGGAAGCAGGTGAACGGACACATGATGACCGTCGAAGTGGAGGCCCGAAGACTCGCGCTACCGTGCCACGTCGTGGATGCGGACCTGTGGTTCGCGGAAAGCCCCGCTGATCTGGAGCGGGCTAAGACGCTGTGCGCGGACTGCCCGATCCGGTCGCAGTGCCTGGCTGCCGCGCTGGATCGCGCGGAGCCCTGGGGTGTGTGGGGTGGCGAGATCCTGGAGCAGGGTGCCATCGTGGCGCGCAAGCGCCCGCGTGGACGCCCGCGCAAGGACTCGCTGCCGACCGCTGATCCCGCCGCGGCATGACCCGGCACGTAGCGGATGTCGCCGGACTCGACAACCAATGCTCCCCATCGCCATGTGGCGGTGGGGAGCATTGTTATCAGGCCGATTTCGCGTTCGGTTCGAAGAACCCCGGCATCCACTCTTCGGCGATCGCCGCGTAGTTCACGTGCGCGCCGAGCTGTACCAGAACCCCGATCATCCCGCCGAGAGTGCGCAGCAGCATGACGTAACCCGGCGGCACCGTCATCTGACGTGCCAGCTTGAATCGCTCGGTGAATCCCTCGTCCAGGAGGTCGGTCGACGCCACCGCGGCCTGCTGGAACCATTCCCGCGTGAAATGGAATTCACCGGAGCGCAGCGGGTCGACATAGGGCCACAGCGGCCTGATGTAATCCATCACCTGATCCCCGGACAGCTGGACCTCCGGTGGCATGAATCCGAGCTGCTTGATGAGCCGGATCACTTGCTCCCACTGCTCATCTCGGGCCCAACACAACACCTCACCGAATTCCGGCGGAATGCCGCCGGGGTGCTCGGAGACCGCGCCGAAATCGATGATGCCGAAACGCCCATCGGGCAGCAGCATGAAGTTGCCCGGATGCGGATCGGCGTGCACCAAACCCACCTTTTCCGGTGACTTGACCGTGAATTCGAGCATCAGCGCGCCGGCAGAGTCCCGCTCTTCGCGGGTGCCCTCGGAGATGATCTTCGAGAGCCGCCGTCCCTCCATCCACTCGGTGATGATCACCTTGGGCGCGCTCGCGACCACCGCCGGTACGAAGAACTTCGGATCTTCGGCGAACGCCTTGGCGAATGCGCGCTGGTTGGATGCTTCCTGGCGGTAGTCCAGTTCGGCCTCGATGCGGTCGCTGATCTCGGCCACCAGCCTGTCGATATCTGCTTTGGGCGCAATCTGTTTGGCCAGCGGTGTCATCCGCTGGATCAGCTTGAGATCGGCGCGCAGCGCATCGTCGGCGCCCGGGTACTGGATTTTGACGGCCACCTCGCGGCCGTCCTTCCAAATCCCCTTGTGCACTTGGCCGATGCTGGCCGAGGCGACGGGCGTGTCGTCGAAGGACTGGAATCGGTCGCGCCACTTGGTGCCGAGCTGTGCGTCGAGCACGCGATGCACCTTGGCCGCGGGCAGCGGCGGTGCCTCGCTCTGCAGTTTGACCAGAGCCTCACGGAACGGATCGGCGAACTGGGGCGGTATCGCCGCCTCCATCACCGACAGGGCCTGGCCGACCTTCATGGCGCCGCCCTTGAGTTCACCGAGCACGTTGAACAACTCGTCGGCGGCCTTCTCCAGGAGTTCGGCATTGACCTCATCGGCCGAGGTTCCGGTCAGCCGTTTGCCCACCCCGATGACCGCGCGACCTGCCATACCTGCGGGCAGGCTTGCCAGTTTGGTCATTCGGCTGAGCCCGCCGCGGCGAATATCTGCCATGTCACCTCATATCGTTCAGTGTGGCGTCGTTGCCTCACGTCTTCACGGAATGTTAGCTGTTGCTAGCTGGCAGCAACGGGCTCATCCTCGCGGAAGCCGGGAACCCAGTCGCCGATGATCTGCGCGTACGGGACCGTCGCGTCAAGCTGGGCCAGAATGCCCGACAGACTGCCGAGAACGCGGAACATCATCAGGTAGACGGGCGGTAGATCCAGATGTCGGCCGGTCTGGAACTGCGCCCCACGTAGGTCACTGGATTTGGCGGCGACCCGCTGCATCCACTTGCGGCTGAAGTGGAACTCATCGGACTTGAGCGGATCGATGAATGGCTTGAGGTACTCGTCGATCTCCTCCGGCGAGACCTCGGTGCGCGGCGGAATGAATCCCTCCTCGCGCATGAGCGGGATGAGCTCATCCCAGATCCCGTCGCGCTCCAGGCGCCAGATGGGACCCAGGTTCGGAGGGAATCCACCCTCATGGGTGGCGACGGCGCCGAAGTCCATGACACCGAGGCGCCCGTCGGGTAGCAGCATGAAGTTTCCGGGGTGGGTGTCGGCGTGCAGCAGTCCACATCGGTATGGGGAGCTGACCGTGAACTTCAGCAGCAGGCGGCCGCACTCGTTGCGTTCGTCTTCGGTTCCGCTGCTGATGATTTCGGAGAGCTTGCGGCCCTGCATCCATTCGCTGATAACGACCTTGGGCGCCGAGGCCACCACCGGTGACACATAGAACTCGGGGTCGCCTTTGAAGGCCTTCGCGAAGGTGCGTTGGTTCGTTGCCTCGATGCGGTAGTCGAGTTCTTCCTCGGTGCGTTCGATGAGCTCGTCGATGATGCTTTTGACGTCTGCTCCGGGCACGATCTGTTTGAACAGCGATGCCAACCGTTGCATGGTTTTCAGATCGGAACGCACCGCCTCGTCGGCGCCCGGGTACTGCACCTTGACCGCGACGACGCGCCCGTCGCTCCAGACGGCCTTGTGTACCTGGCCGATGCTGGCCGAGGCGACGGGCTTGTCGTCGAAGGACTGGAAACGTTCGCGCCACTTGGTGCCCAGTTGTGCGTCCAGCACGCGGTGGACCTTGTCGGCGGGCAGCGGTGGGGCATCGCTTTGCAGCTTGGTCAGCGCCTCGCGGAAGGGCTCGGCGAAGGCCGGCGGGATGGCGGCCTCGAAAACCGAAAGGGCCTGCCCGAGTTTCATGGCCGCGCCCTTGAGCTCGCCGAGAACCTGGAACAGCTGCTCGGCAGCCTTCTCCATCATCTCGGCATTGACTTCGTCCTTGGACTTGCCGGTCAAACGTTTTCCGACGCCCAGCGCGGCTCGACCGGCGATCCCTGCCGGTAGGGATGCGAGTTTTGCGGCGCGTGCGGCGCGGCCACGACGGATCTCAGCCATGCGTTACATCATGCCGGGGGCGGCGAGAGTCTGACAACGCAGGTTTTCCATTTCGCTTAGGTGGCGGCGGGAGCCTTGCTGTCCTCGTGGAACCCCGGAACCCACTTGTCGATGATGGCGGCGTAGTCCACCGGGGCATCGAGCTGCGCGGCGATACCGATCAGGCCACCGAGGACCCGGAAGAACATCAGGTAGTTCGGCGGCAAGTTCATCTGCCGGCTGGTCTTGAACGACTCGAGGAACTCCTGGCTGCGGAAATCGGTGGCCTTGGCGGTGAGCCGCTGTAGCCACTTGCGGCTGAAGTGGAAGGTCTCGTGGTTGAGCGGCTCGATGTACGGCTCCAGGTAGGAGTTGACCTCTTCGTGCGACACGGAGGTCGCGCTCGGCGGGATGAAACCCTCCGAACGGAGTACCTCGGTGAGCTCTTCCCACTTCTCGTCCCGGGCCAGACGCAGGATCGGGCCGAAGCCCGCGGGCAGGCCACCCTCGTGCGCGGCGCAGGCCCCGAAGTCCATGATTCCGAACCGGCCGTCTTCGAGCAGCATGAAGTTTCCGGGGTGGGTGTCCGCGTGCAGCAGTCCACACCGGTACGGCGAGCTGATGCTGAACTCGAGGAGAAAATGCGCGCACTTGCTGCGTTCCTCTTCGGTGCCCTTGGCGATGATTTCCGAGAGCTTCCGGCCCTGCATCCACTCGGTGATGATCACCTTGGGGGAGGAGGCCACGACCGAGGGGACGTAGAACTCGGGGTCGTCCTTGAAGGCCTTGACGAAGGTGCGTTGGTTCGTTGCCTCGATGCGGTAGTCGAGTTCTTCTTCGGTGCGCTCGATCAGTTCGTCGACGATGGCCTTGATATCGGCGCCCGGAGCCACCTGCTTGAACAACGAGGACAGACGCTGAATGGTCTTGAGGTCGGACCGGACGGCCTCGTCGGCGCCCGGGTACTGCACCTTGACCGCGACGACGCGCCCGTCCTTCCAGACGGCCTTGTGTACCTGGCCGATGCTGGCGGAGGCGACGGGCTTGTCGTCGAAGGACTGGAAACGTTCGCGCCACTTGGTGCCCAGTTGTGCGTCCAGCACGCGGTGGACCTTGTCGGCGGGCAGCGGTGGGGCATCGCTTTGCAGCTTGGTCAGCGCCTCGCGGTACGGCTCCCCGAACTCGGGGGGAATCGCGGCCTCCATCACCGAGAGCATCTGGCCGATCTTCATGGCCGCGCCCTTGAGCTCGCCGAGAACCTGGAACAGCTGCTCGGCAGCCTTCTCCACGAGTTCGGCGTTCACTTCGTCTTTGGATTTCCCGGCGATCCGTTTACCCACACCGAGCGCGGCACGGCCTGCGATCCCGGCCGGAAGCGATGCGAGTTTTGCGGCGCGTGCGGCGCGGCCACGACGGATCTCTGCCATGTGCACATCATGCCCGTCGTGATGAAGTTAACAAAAAGTGGGTCTTCGTCAATTTCCGGTGAAATAGGCGCCGCACTGACACAAGGGATGTGCGGTCCAATGCCGGGCCGTCAGCGCATGAGTGGACAGGTCGAGCTCGAGCGTCGCGTTGAGCGTCACCAGCGGTCCCGGCGCCTGTCCGCGAATCGCCGACAGCACTCGATCGATCTGTGCCAGTGCCACCGCCGCGGTGCCCAGCACCGTGGCGGGCGCGGCGACGCCCACGGTTCCGGTGAGTTGAGCGGCCACCGCGGGCCACTGTTCGTCGCGGTCACGCCGGTGGCGGTCGGCGCATTCCAGGCAACTGGTGATACCAGGCAGAACCATGGGCCCGATGAGACCGGTGCCGTCGCGCGCTCGCACGGACAGGTGCGGCACCTCGGCATCGGCAAGTGTCCGAAGTAACCGGGTGTCGGCAATCAGGTCATCGGCGAGTATCGCCAAATCTACGTGTTTCCAGGACTTTCCGTGTGCCGACTGGGTTGAGCGCTGGACACGTGCCGAGGTGTGCCGGAGCGCCTCGGCGAGAGCGTCGGATAGTGGACCGCGACCGACGAGTCGGATCACCGGCGAAGCGGCCATAACGGATCGGGTGCGCCGGATGACGGCGCCGGTGGCGACCAATTCCTCCAGCAGCGACCGAATGTCCTCGGTGCCGTGAAAGTCCTTGACGCACTGAAGGCCAAGGATCTGGCTCCAGGTGAGTTCATCGGTCAGGGAGTGCAGCAGCTGGCGTACCGCAGCGGCCGGCGCGGTGGATGAGGGGCGCACGATCACGGCATGACGCGGCATCCACCCGATCTGAACCCCGTCATCCGGCCTCGGCAGCACCGGACGTGCCGGATCGAGGGTGAAGGTCGGCTCACTGGACATGACCCACTGTGGCATATCCGGCATGCGCGCCGGGCGGCTGAAAGCCGTTTATCCACAGCCTCACTCGGCCTTTGACCAGCGCCGAATGTGTGAGCCGCAGATTTCTCCGGTTTATTCGGATGTGCCCGGATCGAGCTTCTCGATCTGCGCGATCGGGTCGTCGATGGCGTCGGTGTCTCCGCCGATGATCCGATCGATAAAGGCGGCCGGGTTGTCCAGATCGCCGGCATCGGGAATCAGATCGGGATGTGCCCAGATCGCGTCACGCTTGTCCACACCCACGGCGTCGGTGAGCTTGCGCCACAGGTCTGCCGCCTCACGCAGCTTGCGCGGCCGCAGCTCCAGGCCCACCAGGGTGCCGAAGGTCTGCTCGGCCGGGCCGCCGGTCGCGCGGCGGCGCCGCAAAGTCTCGCTGAGGGCCGCGGTCGCGGGGATGCGCTCGCCGAGCGCGTCGGTCACCACGGTCTGCACCCATCCCTCGATCAGTGCCAGCAGGGTTTCCAGGCGTTCCAGTGCCTGCTCCTGTTGCGGTGTCGTCTTCGGCTCGAAAATGCCTTGGGACAGAATCTGTTCCATATCGGAGGGGTCGCCCAGCGAAGCGGGGTTGAAGCCGCGTGCGGCTTCTTCGATGGCGCTCATGTCGATCGAGATGCCCTTGGCGTACTGCTCAAGGGTGTCCATCAGCCGGATCGTCAGCCAGCCCACGCCGCTGAACAAGCGGTGGTGCGCGGCTTCCCGGGCGGCCAGGAAGGTCATGATCTCGCTCTTGGACTGCTCAAGGCCTTCGGAGAACGCCTCGATGGCGACCGGAAGCAGGGCCGCGGTGCCCTTGGGGCCCAACGGCAATCCGATGTCGGTGGAGGTCAGTACCTCGCGGGACAGCTGTCCGAGAGCCTGGCCCAGCTGCGATCCGAAGGCCATGCCGCCCATCTGGGTCATCATGCCCAGCAGCGGACCTGCCATGCCCTGGGCCTCTTCGGGTAGATTCGCCGCCCACATGCCCGAAATCTGTTCGGCGACAGGGTCTACGAGCCGCTTCCAGTTTTCCAGGGTGTTGTCCACCCAGTCGGTCGCGGTCCAGGCAGCGGTTCGGATGGCCCCGGCGGGCAGCGCGGTGGCTCCGTCGAGCCAGGTGTCGGCCAGGTGCACCGCATCGGTGATCGCCGATTGGGTGCCCTCGGTGATGGGCGCGACGAAACCGATTGAGCTTGAGGCGAGTTGCCGGGCGATGTCGTAGTTGACCGCGCCCGTGGACTGACCACTGGCCGCACCGGCTGCGGCCCCGCTGAACATCTGGCCCAGCTGAGTGAAGATCTGTCCGAGGTCGGCGGGATTGAATCCACCAGATCCGAAGCCGAACGGGTCCGCACCCGATGGTCCCGAGCCGGGTCCGGGCCGCGCGCCGTCGCCCGGCTCACGGTCGGGGTCGTCGCCAGCAGCGAATCCAAAGGGGAGGTCGGCCATATCTCCACGGTACCGCTGGTAGACATGGCCGGATCACGCTGTCAGTGAACGCACCCGTTTTGGCGTGGGATCAGGCCAGGAAGCGCGCCCGAACCTCCGGAGGCGGCAACGGGCAGGTGTCGTACCGGCCGAACACCCGGTATCGGATTCGGGCGACCAGCCGGTAGAGCGCATCGCGGATGGGGCGCGGGACCAGTGCGATGAGGGAGGCTCGTCGGGTGCCGCCCAGATAGTCGATGATGCGCAGTACTCCGTCGGACCGGATATGAATTCGTTCGGCAGGATCGCCCGGGTTGTCGACGATCACGAAGGAATCGACACCGACGAGTTCGGGGTGCCGCGCGATCACCTGCTTGCCGTATTCACTGTCGAGCGCCGCGAATCGCATCGTTCCGACCTTGTCGTCACGCAGGATCTTCTTCACCGCTCCGTTGCACAGTGCGCACACGCCGTCGTACAGCAGGACGGGGGTATGATCGTTCATCGGACCTCCACCATGAGACTACCGACGGGGTCCCGAGCAGGGCTTGCCATAGGGTGCAGGCATGAATCGCCGCGTAGCGACGCTGCTGGTCGCGCTGGTCCCGATCATCGCCTTCGCGTTGTTGATGTCGGTGATCACCGTGCCATTCGTGTCCCTGGGACCGGGTCCGACCTTCAACACCCTCGGCCAGGTCGAGGGCAAGGAGGTCGTCGACATCAAGGGCACCACGGTCGATCCGGTGTCGGGCCACCTCAACATGACGACGGTCTCCCAGCGCGACGGACTGACATTGGCCGATGCGCTGCGGTTGTGGGCGAGCGGGCGTGAGCAGTTGGTCCCGCGGGACGCGGTGTACCCGCCCAATCGGTCCAAGGACCAGGTAGACAAGGAAAACGACCTCGAGTTCAAGAAGTCCGAGGAGAGTGCCGAGTTCGCCGCGCTCGGATACCTCAAGTACCCGACGGCAGTGACCGTTCTGACCATCAGCGATGAAGGACCGTCCAAGGGCAAGCTGCAGGAGAACGATGCGATCACCGCGGTGAATGGGCGACCGGTCGCCAACCTTGAGGAATTCACCGGAGTACTCAAGGCGACCAAGCCGGGTGAGGCGGTGACGCTGGATTACAAGCGCAAGAACCCCGAGGGCAGCAGTAAGACGGAATCGGTGAAGATCACGCTCGGCAAGAACGGGGATCGTGACTACGGGTTCCTGGGGGTCGGCGTTGTGCAGGCGCCGTGGGCGCCGTTCACCATTGATTTCAACCTGGCCAATATCGGTGGGCCGTCGGCCGGACTGATGTTCAGCCTCGCGGTGATCGACAAGCTGACGCCCGGTGAACTCGACGGTGGAAAGTTTGTTGCTGGAACGGGAACCATCGATGCCGAGGGCAAGGTAGGGCCCATCGGTGGAATCACGCACAAGATGCAGGCAGCCAAAGACGCTGGAGCAACGGTGTTCTTGGTGCCGGCGGCCAACTGTGCCGAGGCCAAGACGGACGGCGGGCAGGGGCTCACCATGGTCAAGGTCGGCACGTTGGCCGAAGCGGTTGATGGACTGAACGCCCTTGATCGTGGTGGTCAAGCGCCCAGTTGTTAGCGAGCCTCACCACCTTCGATGCTGGCCGATGCCCGCTGTACTGCGGCTACAGTGGGGCTGAGAATCGAAGCGCGAAAATTGAGCCGTGCTTGAACACTCGACGAGGAGCGTAGCGACGTGGGAATGCGGCCGAATGGGGCTCTGCCACGACTGACCCGACGGAGCCGGCGACTGGTCGCCGCGGCGTTGGTGATCGTGGTGTTGTTATTGATCGGCCCGCGCCTGGTCGACACCTACATCAAGTGGCTGTGGTTCGGCGAGCTCGGATTCCGTGGCGTGTTCACGACCGTGCTGCTGACCCGCGTGGCCTTGTTCCTGATCGTCGGAATCTTGGTTGGTGCCGTGGTTTTCGCGGGCTTCGGATTGGCATACCGGGCGCGGCCCGTGTTCGTGCCCACCAAGGGGCCGGGCGACGCGCTGGCGCAGTACCGGGCCCTGATCCTGTCGCGGGTGCGGCTCTTCGTCATCGGTGTTCCGGTGCTCATCGGGGTGCTGGCCGGCATTGTGGCCCAAAGCTATTGGATGCCCGTGCAGCTGTTTTTGGAGGGCGGGGATTTCGGCATCAAGGATCCGCAGTTCGGTCTGGACCTCGGGTTTTTCGCCTTCGAGCTGCCGTTCTACCGGTTCGTGCTGACGTACCTGTTCATCGCGGTCTTCGTCGCGCTCATCGTCAACGCATTGGTGCACTACATCTTTGGTGGCATTCGGCTGTCTGGTCGTTCCGGCACGCTGTCGCGCCCGGCACGTATTCAGCTGGTGACTCTTGCCGGAATTCTGGTGCTGCTCAAGGTCGCCGCGTACTGGCTCGATCGGTACGAACTGCTTTCGCACACGCGGGCGGGGAAGCCGTTCACCGGCGCTGGTTACACCGATATCAATGCGGTGCTGCCGGCCAAGCTCATCCTGCTGGCCATCGCGGTGATCTGTGCGGTCGCGGTGTTCTCGGCACTGGTGCTCAAGGATCTGCGGATTCCCGCGATCGGCCTGGCACTGCTGCTGCTGTCCTCGTTGGTGGTCGGTGCCGGATGGCCACTCATCGTGGAACAGTTCAGCGTCAAACCCAATGCTGCGCAGAAGGAAAGCGAGTACATCGCGCGCAGCATCAAGGCGACGCGCGACGCCTACGGACTGACCGACGATGTCGTGACCTACCGGGACTACAGCGGTACCGCATCGGCGCCCGCCGGTAGTGAGCAACTGGCCAAGCAGGTTGCGGCCGACCGGTCCACGATCGCCAACATCCGGGTCTTGGATCCCAACATCGTGAGCCCGGCCTTCACTCAGTTGCAGCAGGGCAAGAACTTCTACGCCTTCCCCGATTCGTTGTCGATCGATCGGTACCAGGACAGGAGCGGTTCGCTGCGCGACTATGTCGTGGCCGCACGCGAGCTCGATCCGGCCAAGCTTCGCGATAACCAGCGCGACTGGATCAACCGGCACACCGTCTACACCCACGGCAACGGATTCATCGCCGCCCCGGCCAACACCGTGCGGGGAGTGGCCGACAAGCCGGACGAGAACGGCGGGTACCCGGAGTTCCTGGTGAATGCCGTCGATGACAACGGCAAGATCTTGTCCGACGGCCCGGCGGCGCTGGCGCAGCCACGCGTCTATTACGGCCCGATCATCGCCAGCGATACCAACGACTACGCGATCGTCGGCAAGAACGGTGACGATCGTGAATACGACTATGAGAACAATTCCGGAACCAAGAACAGCACCTATACCGGAACCGGCGGCGTGCCGGTTGGCGGTGCGTTGGCGCGTACGGTCTTCGGTCTGAAATACGCCGAACGGAACTTCCTGTTCTCCAACGTTATTGGGGACAACAGCAAGATCCTGTTCAACCGGGACCCGAGCCAGCGTGTGGAAGCGGTGGCGCCGTGGCTGACAGTCGACAGCGGGACCTACCCGGCGATCGTCGATAAGCGCATGGTCTGGATCGTCGACGGCTACACCACGCTGGACAACTACCCCTACTCGCAGCAGACGTCATTGTCGGAGGCCACCTTTGACAGCCAGGTCGGCAAGACCGGGGGAGCGCTGCCCAACCAGCAGGTGTCGTATATCCGGAACTCGGTCAAGGCGACGGTGGACGCGTACGACGGCACCGTCACTCTGTATCAGCAGGACGAGAAGGATCCCGTGCTCAAGGCATGGATGAAGATCTTCCCTGGAACGGTAAAGCCGAAGAGTGACATCTCGTCGGATCTGGCGCGGCATCTGCGCTACCCGGAGGATCTCTTCAAGGTGCAGCGGACGCTGTTGGCGCGCTACCACGTCAACGACCCGGTGACCTTCTTCTCCACCAGTGATTTCTGGCAGGTGCCCGATGACCCAAACGCGTCCACCGGTTCGCAGCCGCCGTATTACATCGTGGCGAAAGACATTACGAGGAATGACAGCGCGGCGTCATTCCAATTGACGAGTGCGCTCAACAGATTCCAGCGTGACTTTCTGGCTGCCTACGTCAGTGCCAGCTCCGATCCCGAAACCTACGGGAAGATCACCGTTTTGACGGTTCCCGGAACGGTGCAGGGGCCCAAGCTGGTGAACAATGCGATCACCACCGACAACCAGGTGTCCTCGCATGTCGGCATCATCAAGAACCAGAACATCCTGCGGTGGGGCAATCTGCTGACACTGCCGGTGGCCAACGGTGGATTGTTGTTCGTCGAGCCGCTGTACGCCTCGCCGGGCCAGGGTGATCAGTCCTCGTATCCGCGTCTGATCCGTGTGGGCATGTTCTACAACGGCAAGGTCGGCTACGCGACCACGGTCAGGGATGCCCTGGACATGGTGTTCGGGCCCGGTGCCGGTGCGACGGCCACCGCTCCGGCGGCAGAACCCGGAAGTGTGAACCCGCCGCCTCCCAGCGGCCAGAGCGTTCCGATCGTCCCTCCGGTGGCACCGCCGCCCGCGGGGTCCTCGGAGCTGTCCTCCACGAAGGCCGCGGCGCTGCAGGAGGTTCAGCGGGCCATCGGTGAGGTGAAGGATGCCCAGAAGAGTGGGGACTTCGCCCGGTATGGGCAAGCGCTGAAGAGCCTTGACGACGCGATGACGAAGTTCACACAGGCCAAGTAACTTCCGCCGAGTGTCGACTTTTCGGGCCAAAGTCCGAGATAGATATCCGAAAAGTGACACTCAGCCGAGGCGTTCGTGGGTGTGTAACCGCAGGCCAGGTAAACGATTTGGTGGCACGCACTGCGCCCGGTAACCTTGTGTTCACCACCGCGGGGTGGAGCAGCTCGGTAGCTCGCTGGGCTCATAACCCAGAGGTCGCAGGTTCAAATCCTGTCCCCGCTACTAGGTCCCCAGGCCAGAGGATTAATTTCCTCTGGCCTGGGGTTTTTCTTTCCCTGTGTCACCTCAGGTCTCCAAAAAGTCTCCCTTAATTCGCAGGGTGTTCCAGCATGCGATCCAGCACGGTCGGGGCCTCCGGATGCGCCTTGCCGCGAGCCAGATAGTGCCGCTATGTGGTCAGGATGTCAGCCTGGCCGAGTGAGTCGGCGATGACGCGCATGGGCAGACCTGCATCGTCTTTGAAGGTCCCGCCAGCCTTGCGTTAGCTGCGCACCGCGCAAGCGGCGATGGCGATCGGAGCTCAAACAGACGTCGACATCGAGCGTGCACATGAAACACTTCTGCGGTGAAGCTTTGGGATCTTGCGTGGTGGATGGCAGCACTCGCCATCGCGGTCCCGGCGTTGCTGAGCATTGGGAGCGCTGTTAGCAAGCGGCAGCGAGAACTGAGGGGGCAGCTACGGGCGGTGCTGCGGGATGTCTCGAAGGCGTGCAAAAACTATGAGATCAAGGACTGGAGGCCGGCCGCATCCCGCGTAATGCTTGAAGCGGTGGAGAAGCTGAAAATCGTTGAAGATGAAGGCATTCGGTCGCCGAGCCCGCGTCAGATCAAAGAGCTGCATTTGGCCCTCTACGACCTCGGGACTACCCAGGAGAGTCGAGCCCGCTTTGAGGCAATGAGGCCCGCTGTTCTGGGGCCCGAGCAGATGGCCGACTCGATGAAGGCCGTTGCCCATAGGACTGAGGTCAACAGGCGTTATGTCGAACGTCTCGCTGAGTGTTATCGGAAAGCTACGGCGAGGATGGACAACGGGAATGTCCTCACGTATTGGAGGTATCGACTATTGCCGCCGTTCATAGTGAGGGGCTGAGGAACCCCCCAGCGACCAGCGAATTTCTCCGCTCTCCCGCGGCTGCCAAATGCCTTGAAAATTGTTGGAACCGATTTGTCCCTAGTGTCGTCCTATCTAGATGAATGCCGGTTGTGACGATGAAAGGCGAGGTGGTCTGTGGGTGAGTACAAGTTCGACATCAACGGGATGTCCCAAGATGCCCGACAGGAAGCCGCTGAGGCCGCCCGCACCACTCTGAAGTTCAAAGACGGCTACGGCATGGAACTCGCTGGGGACATGTTGCGGGCCCGGGACTTGGTCGAGACGCAAATTTCAGCGGTGAGCCGTGAACAACAACTCGCGCTCGGGGACCTGCCCTCTGGACAGGCGGCGGCCCAGCACTACGCAGAGCAGCGTGCAGCGGCCGTTGATGCCCTGAAGAAAATCTCCGCCCATTACAAGAGTCACGCCGACCACTTCATCGCTACGGAGATGTTGTTTCGCAACACCGAGGAACGCAACGCTGGGCGCATAAACCCGTACAAGGACGGAACGGCGACGGTGAAGTACTGATGATGCGGATGGGCTTAGCGTGCGCGGCGGCGCTGTTGATGGCCGGATGCTCGACATCGACGGGCATCACGAAGCCAGCGGATAGCACCGGTTCAGCGCCGTCTTCGGCGTCGGCCACTGCGAGTTCGCAACCTCAGGTGTCGAGCACATTGACGGCTCCGCACCCGCCGCCGAGCCATTGGAATGACGGCACGAGTTACGACCCGTGCTTTGGCTATTCAGCTGAGCAGATTCGCTCTTGGGGTTTGGATTCGGCGAAGGTGACCGATGTAGGCACTCAGGATCCGCAGTTGCGTGGCTGCCAATGGAAGGGGCTCAGTGGCGGTTGGACGGCGGAATTGACGGTCGCTAACACCAAGGTGTCGGCTTACCTGGATCCTGAGCTATACACCAATCCTCAGCCCATCACGGTGGCCGGCCTTGACGGAGTGATTTACCAGGGCCGTGTCGCTTCGGTACCTACCTGCACCGTGATCCTGCCGTCGCAACAGGCAACAGTCGCTGTTGTCGTGGTGGTTGTGGATGTCCAGGAAGCCAAAGATGTGCCCGATCCGTGCGCGAAAGCGACCGAGGTGGCTGCTGCGGTGGCTCCGACTCTTCCGAAGTGAAATGGGGTGTGAGTGATGGCTGATGATGGCTGGCAGGGGATGTCGCATCAGGAGATCGTTTCCAAGCTGACTGGGTTGGGTGTGGAGTCGGCCCGTGCCGAGTCGGACCGATGGACCAATGTTTATGGGGCCGTTTCTGATTCGGTGGATACCGCGATGAAAGTGCGTAGCAAGCTGCTCGATTCCGAGTCGTGGTCGGGTGAGGCTGCGAATTCGGCGTACGACGCGGTGGATCGCACCTACAAGAAGATTGCTGCCCCGGATACCGGTTTGGCGGCCGAGGCGGGGAAGCTGAGCCAGGCTGCGGAGCAGGATGGCGAGACGCTGATCGCGGCCAGCAGGGTTCCGAACAGCTATCCGGTGCCGGATAAGAATGCTTCGAAGGACGAAAAGCAGCAGGCTCTCAATGCGATTCGTGCTGCGGCGCAAAGCACCTACACCAATCCGATGTCGACGGACCGTCCCAAAGTGACGGACCCCGATGTGCAGCAGCTGGGGGCGATGCCCGGCGATCAGGGTGGTGGAAACGGCGGCGGGGGAGGCAACGGCGGGGGCGGTTCTGGCGGCGGTACCCAGACCCCGCCATCGTCCGACGGATTGGCCAACAAGGACACCAAGCCGCAGCTGGCCGGCGGTGATGCAAAGCAGGCTGGAGCTGGACAGGGGCAAGGTCAGGGTGGTGGCCAGGGCAGCGGTTCTGGTGGTGGTCAGGGATCGGGATCGGGCGCTGGTTCGGGTTCCGGTGGTGCAGGTTCTGGATTAGGTTCTGGCTCGGGAGGTTCCGGTCTCCCGTTGGGTAGTACGACGGCGGCAGGATTCTCTCCATCGTCAACGGGCACTGGCACAGGCGTCGGTGGGTCGGGTGCAGGTGCTGGCGGCCCCGGAGGGTTGAGTGCGCTTCGTGGTGGCGCTGGACTGCCGGGCGGTGCCGCTGGCGGCAATGGGTCGGGCATCAACCCTGCGGCGGTGGGTGCTGCCGGTGTGCGTGGTGGTGGCCCGATGGGGATGATGGGCGGCGCTGGCGCGCACGGTCGCGGTGGCAAGGGCGAGGACGATGGTGAGAAGGCGACACCGCAGATCCTGATCAACTACGACAACACCGACGAGTTCTTGGGCGACATGCCGGTAGCTTCACCGGGGGTTATCGGTGATTGGTCTGAGCAGGAGAAAGCCGAGAAGGCGGCACGGGAGCGGGAAGTGCGCCGTTACAAGGCCCTTGGCTGGGACGTGAAGTTCGAGTGAAACCGGCAGTGGTGCAATCAGATTCCGGTACTCGGCAGGAGGGGCGGGCGTGGCGCTTCAGGTCAATCCCGAAGATGTGAACCGGCATGCATGGGCGCTGATCGACGCTGTCACCGACTCCCGCGCGGATCATGCGCATGACACGGACAGGGTTGCCGAGGCCGCTGGCGGATGGATCGGCGAATCCGCTCGAGCGCTGAACGAGGCGCAGGGCTTCTGGTCGGAACAGGGCGACGTGCTCCACAGAAACTTGGGCGGGTTGGGTACCTGGATGCAGGAAGCCGCCGGTAAGTTCGCCGCGCAGGATCAGCGCAGCCGCGACAGTATCGCGAAGATCGATGGGGGACATTGATGGTCAGCGTTGCCGAACTGGAGAAGTGGGATCCCAACTCGCTCGTCCAGTTGTTGGGGGTCATGTTCGGCAAGCACAAGAGACTTGCCAACCTTGGGGACACGCTCGACGGCATCAAACGCTCGCTGGAAGGGTGGGGAGGGGACGCCGCGGACACCTGGCGCCATGAACTCGGGAAGCGCCGCACCGACATTGACGAGCAGCAGAAACAAACTCGTGCGGTAACAGATGCGCTAGAGCCCCTCGTGGACCAAGTTGGTCGCGTTGTGACGGACTTCAAACTGCTCAAAGGTGAGGTCGCGAAATTCGGCTGGCAGATCATGCCCGATGGCAAGGTCGTTGGAGATGTGCACGGCGATCTCATGCTGGAAACAGTCAGGGGCAATAAGGAGACCGAGCTCAAGGCAATCCTGGAGCGCGCCAATGCACTTGACCACGACATCGCTGCGGCTATCCGCCGTGCCGTGGCGCCCACCGGCATGCCAGAGGATCCTCAGCAGCCGCCCACGGATGGCTATACGCCGGTGACTGTTGCGATGCTTATGGAAATCGACTCCAACATCAGCGAGGCGAAGGCCAACGAAGTTGTTGGCCCGCTTAATGACATGATGCGTCAGGGCGGTATGAACACGCCTGTCAGGCAGGCTGCTTTCCTATCGCAGGTGGCCATCGAGTCCGACCACTTCGCGACCTACAAGGAGTATGCGTCGGGGGCTGAGTACGAGGGGCGCGAAGACCTAGGGAACACGTCGCCAGGTGATGGTGTGCGATACAAAGGCCGTGGCGCCATTCAGGTCACTGGTAAGTACAACTACCAGAAGATCAGCGATGCTTTCGGCGTGGATTTCGTCAGCAACCCTGAGTTACTGGAAACTCCGCAGTACGCATTTACATCAGCCCTATGGTATTGGAACACCCACAATGGCAATGCCGTTGCAGACACTGGAAATATCACCAAAATTACCGAGATGGTTAACGGCGGCCATCACGCGCTCGACAGACGGACCGTGGTATTCGACAACGCGATGAGAGTTCTTGGGAAATGAGACAACTGGTACTTCTGGTAGCGCTGGCAGTGGTGGGTTGCTCCAATGCCCCCGAGGCGTCCTCGTCTGCGCCCGCGCAACCACCGGCAGCGGCCTGCGATTCCAAGTACACCCGTGACCAGTTCATCGGCACCTGGCTTGATGATACGAGCACGATCACTCTCGCCGCGGACGGCTCACTCTTGGCACAAGGGGCACCGGGACATTGGGAATTCACCAGCTGGGACAAAACTCCGCAGGAAGCGCCGTCCGGTCAGGGCAATAAGTGCGTGCTGTGGCTCAAGGAGCCTCCGCTCGACCTCGTGTACTTCCCCCTGAATGTCACTCCCGCGTCCCTTTCGATGAGTTACGTCGGCAGGGGAAACACCATCACCTGGACTAAGCAGGGATCGGACTAGCCTGTGAGCAGGCCGCAGCCGCGATTGGATCCGCCGAGATTGGACTTGGCCGCGGGCCTGTACGACATGGCGGCGTGGCAGCTCGATGTGTTCCTCGATGATGCTGCAGGCTATGGGATTTCGTCCCCCGATGCTGCGAGCCTTCAGGCGCTCACGGATCTGATGCGGTGGCAGGCTGACGCGTACCGGCGCTATGCGGTGCAGATGCGCGCCGACGATGAGATGGTCGATGCGTACTTCGCCGGTGAAGTGGTTGCCCCGAACACGGCAGCAGCATTTGAAGCGTCGATAACCCGCGACGAGCATCCACTGCTGCCGAAGCGGTCCAACGGCATCGACTACCAGCTGCTGAGGCCCGTGCGGGATTTACTCGAAGAGGCGCACGCAGTTCTTTCTCGCGGCTCCAGGCCTGCGATGGCATATGCGGCCAAACAGGCTGCAGCCCTTTATTCCTGGTGCCATCCGCCGCTGTCGGTCTAGTGACCCGCAAGTTCTCCACATAGTTGAAAATCGTTGGAAACGAATCGGTCTCGGGTGACGTCGTGCTAGGTGTCAGCCGACCCCCGACTGTGGGAGCGTTCAACGATGAGCGAGAGAAGATTGACGGCTGGGTTGTTCCCGGCCGATCCGGCGGCGCCCGAGCGCGGACCGGTAAGGGCCCGGGTGGCGCCGCATCCCCGTCGGATACACCGCGTCGGCGGCCGACATGGCGCGCTGGCTGGCTCACCACCTTCTGGCCATCATGTCCGAGGAGAACGCGGCCGAGCTTTACGACGAGCTGTCTACGCTCACCAAGAAGGTACACAAGGCTATCGATCGACGAACCTACAGCTGTTCGGTGAGTGCTCAAAGCCTATGGGGGAGAGCGAGGGGGGTGTTCCCCTTACCTGTGGGGTCAAGCTCTACGGGGAGAAGGGCGAGAGTGTGTTGACCTGCCCGCGGTGTCGCACGCCGTACGGCGTCGATGAGCTTCAGGAGGACATGCGCTCCCGGGCGCGTGATCAGCCCATGACGGGTGCGGACGTGCTGCGCATGATGAAGCTGGCTGGCGAGGCGCCGGCCTGGGCGACCGCTTGGTCGCGCCGCGGTCCTACCTACACACCGACGGGCAGCGCAACCAGACCTAGACACCAGGCTGCAAGAAGCTCTACGCCTACGACGACGTGCTGGCCAAACTTAACGAGAGACCCACCTACCGGCGGCGGCAGCACAGCAGGTCTGCTTAGCTTCCGGTTTGCCCTTGGGTTAACGAGAGGTTTCGCTGGGGCCTCGACTGCAAGAGGGTCATGCCGCCTGACCTTGGATTGTTAGGCGAACTTACCGTTAGTGGCTGAACAACGCCTATGTCGACTCAATTGCGTTATCTGATGTCTACTTCATTCTATGGTCATTATCCTATTTAACATGGGTATTTAGTTTGATTTCTCTGGTGTATTCTACTTTGCTATGAGTTGGGCTGATCGGGTGGGTCGCTCTCCCAGGCGGGACAGGGACAACCTTGTGTCGGTGCGGTCGTGTAGTCGTATACCGTCCGCTGGTCGTCAAGAATGGGTGGAAATGAGTTTTCTGGAGAGAAGTCAGAGAATGTTGCCTACTGTGGTGAGAGCTGCTGCGGTGTTGGCTGCGGTCTTGCTGCCGCTCTCCTTGCTGAACGCGTCGCAGAGCGCGCCGACGGTCTCCGCGGCTGAGAAGTTCGGCCAGGCCGCCACCGCGGCCTTCAGCGATTCGACGGCCGGACTCGATGAATCCCTGACCAGTGCCGAGCGAGCCGCAGGCCTGCCGGTCAACCCGGCTGCCGGCCTCGTGTCGCAGAGCCCGGCCGGTGCTGTGGAGATGACACTTCCCACGCAGCTAGGCGCCGGTCAACTCACCAGGGCCGGGCAGATGGTGTACCCGGACCAGGGCGCCGGATTCGATCTGCTTGCCGAGAACACCCGTGACGGTTACCGCACCGTGGCGCGTATCAACGGCCCCGACGGTGTTCGGTCTGTGACCACCTACGTGAGCACTCCCGCAGACACCGTGATGCTCATGCACTCCAGCGGACACCTCACCCTGAACCGGGCCACCGAACAAGCCGAAACCCTCGGGGTGATGTCCCCGGCGGAGGCCCGCGATGCGACCGGCCGGATTGTGTACTCGGCCTATGTCGCCAAACAGGTTGCCCCGCAGCTGTACCAAGTCTCCGAAGTCATCTCACCCACCGAATCCACCACCTGGCCCGTCTACGTTGACCCACCCATCTCCGTGGGCGGTGACTACTCCCAGTTCGGCTGGTCCGACGTCGACCACACCCTCGATGCAATCGGACACGGATTCGTCAAGGCTGGCGAAGCCATCGGTAAGGCCTTCGAGCCCCTGGCTGACGGCCAGCAGCTGCAAGCCCAAGCGGTCGGCGATCAGGTTCGCCAGCACCCGCTGGAGTCGGCAGTGATTGTGGGCAGCTCCGCGTTGATGGCGACCGGTGTCGGCTCGGCCGCTGGTGCCGGCGTGCTCGCCAGGGTCTCCCTGACCCTGAATATCGCTGCAACCGGCACTGAAGCTGTCGCCGCCACGGACCCCAATAACAAGGGCCTGCAGAACTTCTCGGCTGGGATGCAGATCCTCGCCGCCGTCACCCCACAAGGTCTAGCCAAGAAGACTGTCGAAAACGTCGCCGAGAACGCCCTCGAGCAAGGGGTCAAGAAGGCCGACGACATCGCTTCGGAGGCCTCCACCCTTACCCGCGTAACCCCCGAAACCGCCACCAACCCAGCACAACTCGCCAGAGATGTCGGTGAAGCAGGCAAGGCGCCGGAGATTCCCAAAGCCCCCAACGCGCCACCGGGGGAATTGGCGTTGCCGGGCAAGGACTTTACGGCGAAGCAAAAAGACGACATGACCGCCGATGCCCTCGGCATTGCACGTGGCCCCCGAGGCGCTGAGCTAGACCAGGCTGCCGCCCAGCAGGGCCGGAACATGAACTGCACCAACTGCAAGGGCCGGGTTTATCGGCAGGAGGGGCCAACCCGGAGAGGCGACATCGTTCCGCCAAACCGTGCCCAGTTTGATCACGATCCCATCCCCAGAGCGCAGGGTGGCAGTTTCGAAACCGGTGGCAACGTTAAATGCCAGCACTGCAACATTCAGAAGAGCGACAAAACACAAGCCGAATGGGCCGCTGAGAGCCAACGTGTTGGCGAACAGTCACGCCAGAAGATTGGGGACTACGAGCACCTCAATGGCACTCACCCCGACGGAGTGATCCGCACACCCAATGTCCGTCCTGGTCAGCCTTCCCAAGTGCCGCAACGCCCCTCGTCACCCGCCGATCAACGCCAGGTCCAAGCAGCTCGGGCCGAGCAAGCGTCCCAGGCTCAGCGCTCCAAGGCGCTGCAAGGTGCCAGGATGGTCAACGCCGTGGGTCAGCAGCAGTCGCAACACAACAACGAGCCCCAGGTTGTGCATGCGCGGCCCGAATCACAAGCCCAGCAGCGCGACAACCAGGCTGTGCGCAACCAGTCCATCACCAGCCAGACTCGTGAGCATGCTCACGAGGGTGCCCGACCCAATGCGCAGAACACCTCCACCGGCCACAACGGCAGCGGCAGCTCGCACGACAGCGGCTCGCACTCGAAGAACAGCGGTAGCAAGAAGAACAACAAGGGCAATGGCAAGGGCAACCGCGCCAAGCGTTCCCGGACCGGACGGCACTAATGACTCGGTCTTCCCAAGCCCCCACGATCATCGGGATGATGCTTGAATACGCCAATGACCGCTCGTGACGTTGCTGCACAACTACCGGACCTGTCCGCACTCCAAGAGCGGTGTCGTGCGGTGGCAATGCTGGACGCCGTGCTGTGCCCGGAGTGGGATAGCCGCCGCTATTCGTACACCCAGGATTGGGGAGGTGGGTTGTCGGCGGCGGAGATCCGCAACGGGTCAGGCGATGACTGCTTCATCGTGTTCGCCCCGGCTGGCGGGTTCATCCGCGGCTTCGACCACGAATCGCCGATGTCCCCATGGCGCATCGACCCGCCCGCGCTATGGCCAGCGTTAACCGATGGCCTTCCTGAGGTATTCGCCGAATTTCTCACTGAATCGGCCTTCGCTCTTGATGGCGTCTTCGCAGCGACCTACTGCCTATGGCGGCAGCGGCACGACACCAGCTGGCAGACCGGCCCGGTGACCTACCCGGATCACCGCAGCGGTGTCAGCCCCGACGGTTCCGATCAGTTCCTCAATGAAATCCTGACGAACCCCAATTCCCTTCCTTACCAACAATTCGCCCACGACTACTTCGAGACGCAACCCGACCCGGCCGCAATCGAACACGTCTTCGCCCTGCGTCCCCTAACTGAATCGGTGGTGCGAGCGCTGAACCCGCATATCACCCTCGACGATCTTGCCGACGACATCGACAACATCGGATATCCCATCTGAGCCACTTACTGGCGCCTCGGCCTTCGGCGAGACCTAGTCGAAGGGTTAAGCGGCACAGTCCCACGGCACTGGTCCACCGTGGTCGACGGCACCCCGATTCCCCGCAGCAGAGGATTCGGAGGCGTACCTGTCTCCACTAAGTCTCTAGTAATTCGCACGGAGTCCCACCTATTCGCCATTGTGTTCGACTGTCCATTCCCGTCGTTCCGGCATGGTTGGCGCTGCTTATCGCCCATTTTTGGCTTGTTATTGACTGTCCGATACGGCCTGTGCTAGCTCAACCCTCGGATAACCCAGAGGTCGCAGGTTCAAATCCTGTCCCCGCTACTAGGTACGCAGGCCAGAGACTCATAGCAGTCTCTGGCCTGCGTCATTTTTACTCTGAGATGTTCGACAACTCTCGCTGCCCGGCTCGGTAGCATCCCTGCGATGGCCATCAAGCTCGAAAACGTCGGTATCGCCGTAGGCGATCTCGAAGCGGCTATCGCGTTTTTCACCGACCTTGGTCTCACCGTCGTCGGTCGCGCCACGGTCAGTGGTGAGTGGACCGACACCGCCGTCGGCCTGGACGGCAACCACGCGAACATCGCGATGCTTCAGACGCCAGACGGCCATGGTCGGATCGAGCTTTTCGAGTACATCCATCCCGAAGCAATCGCGTCGAATCCCACTCGCCCCAACGAGATTGGCATGCACCGCGTCGCGTTCTCGGTCGATGACATCGACGAGGCCATTGAAATAGCCGCCAGGCACGGCTGCCATCCGCTTCGTGGTGTCGCCACCTACGAGGACGTCTACAAGCTCACGTACCTGCGCGGTCCCAGCGGCATCCTCGTGATGTTCGCCGAGGAGCTGAAAAAGGGTTGAGGAGGGTTGACGGGCCGGCCGCCGGGGCATGGAATGACAGGTATGCAGAAACGCTCGATCGAAGCCCTGATACGGCAGCTGTTCGAGCGCGCCGAGGACGGCCACAATGCCGCGGACACGGTTGTCGGGGGCCACGAGCGTGTGCTGCGTCAAACCGTGATCGCACTGCGCGAGGGGTCCGCGCTCGGTGAGCATGAGAGTCCGGGTGAGGCCACGATCTATGTCATTCAGGGCTCGGTCCGATTAGTGGTCGGCGCCGAACATTGGGACGGTCGCGCCGGTGACCTCATCGAAATCCCCGACGCCCGGCACTCGCTACAGGCGCTGGCGGATTCGGCAGTCCTGTTGACGGTCGCCAAGCATCGCTGAGCGGTGCGGCGAGCGTTATCCGTGGCAGGTGGCGGTTGAGTCCTGCGCCGCGGCGGTGTTTTCGACCTTGACCTTGCCGTTGACGATCAAGCGGCACGTCGCTTCGGCCCCCGCGGACTGGGCACTGACGAAGTACGGGGGATCGGCGACGTCGCTGGTAAAGGTCCAGGCCCAAGTGCGCTGAGACCCATCGACGGGCTGCTCACGCATGTGCCCCAGACTGTCTCTCCAGGTAATCGCCGTTAACGGGCGATCTGAACTGATGACGTAAAGAACAGTGTCCGGGGGCTGCGGGGTAATGGCGAGTGAAGCGCCGAATGCCGTCGCGCCGACCGCAGAGGTGCAGACGGTGATCAGAGTTGCTGCGAGTGCCACGGATCAGCCCTCGTCGCTCTCTGGGGTCGAGACCATGAGCTTCATTGCCCGTCCTTATCTTGTTGTGCTGAGGGCACAGTACGCCCGATCACGTTCACGCCGTGGCGATTTGACGGTCTGAATTCAGAGGAATCGATCCCCGGTGCGCGCCTGGACCGCGGCCGCGAGATGATGGGCACATGGGTCTCATCGCGTTACCTAATGCCGTGCTCTCCGATGCCGATATCGCCGACGCATTGAGCCGTGCGGTCCGGGTGATCAACCCCGTCCTGACCGTGCTGGCGCAGTCCGATCCCTTTGGGCTCAAGGAGCGCACCTACGAGTTGGGCGAAGGTGACGGAGTCGTCGACAAGGCACTTGATGCCCTGGCCTGCGCTCTGAACACGGCCACCACCCCGGGTACGCGGGCCTGGGAGCAGTTGGACACGCGCGGGAAGGTGCACTGGTGGGTGCAGCGCGTGGGCGCCGTCAACACCGTATTTGTCGCGTTCCCAGGGATTTTCGGTGCGCTCGCGGCACGGCTGCCCGTACAGGATCTGCTGGGATTCTCCAACCAGGCCATTGTCCTGGTGGCCATTGCCCGCGAGCTCGGTATCGGTGATCACCAGGAGCAGGTCCGGCTGCTGGCGAAGGTGCTGTGCAATCGCACCCTCAGCGATGCGGCGTTGGCCGGTGCCGACGATCAGGATCCGGAGACGCCGCGGAGTTGGTCGCCGTTCGCGCTGGCTCGCACCCTGTGGCACCTCGCGGGCATCCTGCGGGCCATCGGTGACGAGCTGGAAAAGCGGCCGCAGCCCAAGCCGATTTTCCGTTATCTGGGAATGCTGCCGGCGGTGGGCAGTGTGGCCGGATATTTCGGCGAGTACGGGGCTCTGCGGCGGGCCGCGAGCGCGGGGGAGAGGAGCATCGCCGCGCAGTCACAATCTGCGTACGCCTGACCGCCCCTTAGTCGCCGAGGTTCTCGTCGAGATGGGCCCGGACGTTATCCCAGAGGTCCAGAACGTCCACGTTGAGCTTCTCCCAGATTTGGATGATGAGGGGGTCGGCCGCGTCCACGAGTCCCAAAAGTAGGTGCCCCGTGCAGATTTCCGTGTGCCGCCTGCTTGTGGATGCCGTCATTGCCAGCTCGAGTGTCTGCTGTGCGCCCGGAGTGAACGCCGTCTTCTCGGTCGGCGGCTCCTGTCCCAACGGGACGATCTGCTGAATCACCCGTGACCCGTTCTCAAAACGGACTCCGGCGGTAGCGAGCAGCCGAGCGCCCAGCCCAGTCCCTTCGCCGAGCAGACCCAGCAGGAGGTGTTCTGCTCCGAGATAGTTGTGCTGGCGTTCGCGTGCTTCCTCTTGCGCGATCACGATGACCTGTCGCGAGCGCTCGTTGAACAGATGGAACATGACCCTCCCTATCTCCGGCTCAAGGTACATCTTGCCGGAGCTGGGCTCGGCGATGAGTTACTGTCACGGCATGAGCGCTGTGAAGGTCTTGGCTGGAACCGGTTTCGTGGCAGTCGCACTGCTTTCGGGATGCGCGGGTGTCATCAATCAGGGTGGGGATACCCCATGCAAGGACTTCATCGCCGCCGAGGAGCAGAAGCAGAACGACGCGGTGAGCAAGATGCTCAAGGATCAGCGCGGGCGTGATGCCTCGAATCTGGAGATCTCCGCGACACGTACCTCGGTCACGATGTACTGCAAGACGCTGGGGAACGACAGCAGCAAGATCCGCGAGGCACCCCACATCTAAGGGGCGGTGCCGACGGTCCTGCCGTGCGGTCACGCTATTGAGCGAATCCGCCGGTGCTACCAGTCACCCGGTGATGGTTTGCCGGTCGGGATTTCACCTGAGCGAGGTTGCCGATAGTCGCCTCGCGCTGCGCTGGGCAATCTGGTCACGGCAGTGACAGGAACCACATCCGTTCCTGGGCAGTGATCCGCGTCATCGGGTACGCTCGCGCGGTGCATGACCGAAAACCCCAGGTAGGACTACTATTATGGTCGCTGATGTAATTAGTTGCGACAAGTTGCTCAGTCACCCGCGCGGGCTGGTGTGGGAACTGATCAGCTCACCCGACATGTACCCGATGTTCTTTACCGGCGTCGGTTCCTGCGAGACCTTGATCGAGAACACCGAGACGGGACCCGATCCCGAATACCTGGTGCTGTCGGCCAAGACCACGGCCCGCGTTCGGCTGATTCTCAGCAACACCAAGGAGAGCCTCGCCATCGAGGGGGTCGACAACGACGGGCTGATCTCCGTCCGGTTGTTCGAGGAACGTTCGGCGCAGACCCGGGTGCGCATCACGGTGTTGCGGGCGGCCTCCGTCTTGCCGCCCGGCATCAAGAAGCCGAGTGTGGCGGTAAACCAGTGGTTGATGGATGGGCTGGACAGAATCGACGACTATCTATCCGGCGCGTCGACTTCTACCGTGTCCAACACGGGTGATAGCGGAAATATTCAAGTCAGCATCGCGCGGCTGATGGTCGGGGTCGGCGTGGTGCGTATCCCGCGCCCCGACCGCGGACTTCGCCAGTTGGGTTCACTGGCGCGATGGGGATTCACCCTTCAGGGCGGATACGCGGCCGCGGCGGCGCGTGCCCCGAAGCAGCTTGCGATCGCCGATGACGCCGGGCAGCTGACCTTTGAGCAACTCGACCGGCGCGCCGAGGCAATGGCCACCGGTTTGATGCGCGACGGCATCAACGAGACATCCAAGATTGGCCTGCTGGCTCGCAACAACATTGCCATGGTCGAGTGCCTCATTGCCTTCGGCATGCTCGGTGTAGACGTGATGCTGCTCAACAATGCGCTGGCAGCAACCCAGATCCAGATTGCTGTGGCGCGAAACAATCTCACCAAGGTGTTTGTCGACGACGATCTGGACGAGCTCGTCAGGTACGTGCCCTGGGAGGTCGAGCTCGTCAGCACCGGCCGGCGCAGTGCCATCAATGGCCGTCGTGGGCTCGACGATTTCGTTGTCACCGACAAACCGGGAGTGTTGCCGCCCACCCGTCCCGGCCACCAGGTGGTGCAAACCTCTGGAACCTCGGGAACGCCCAAGGGGGCGTTGCGGCCGACGCCGCGTGGGTTCGCCGTCATTGCCGCGATGCTTTCGCGGATGCCGATGAAGATGAACGAGACCATGCTCATCTCGGCGCCTGTCTTCCATGCCTGGGGACTGGGTTGCCTGCAGATCAGCACACCACTGCGGGCGACGGTGATCCTGCAGGAGAAGTTCGATCCGGAGGAATGCCTGCGGGCCATCGCCACCCGGAAAGTGACCACGCTGATCGCCGTCCCCGTGATGTTGCAGCGCATCGTCGATCTGCCCGCAAAGGTGCGTCAGAAGTACGACACATCGAGCCTGCGGCTGGTTGCCTGCAGCGGTTCGCCGTTGAATGCCTCACTGGTACAACGATTTACCGACGCATTCGGTGAAGTGCTCTATAACTTCTACGGATCCACCGAGGTGTCCTGGGCCACCATTGCCGATCCGGAGGACCTCGCGATCGCTCCCACCACCGTGGGGCGGCCGCCGTTGGGCACCACCATCGCGATTCTCGATGCCGACCGGCGACCTGTGCCTCGCGGCGTGACGGGCCGAATCTTCGTCGGCAATGAGATGTTGTTCGACGGGTACGTCGCCGATCCGTCTCCGGCCTCGGTCAACGGTCTGCTGGACACCGGCGATCTGGGTCACCTGGATGCCGATGGTCGTCTATACATCGACGGGCGCGACGACGAGATGATCATCTCCGGCGGCGAAAACGTGTTTCCCAGGCCGGTGGAAGACGCATTGGCCTTCTTGCCGCAGGTTGCCGATGTTGCCGTCGTCGGGACCTCCGATGACAGCTTCGGTCAGCGGCTATCGGCATTCGTCGTGCTGCATAAGGACGCCGGTCTCGACGGGGACATGGTGCGCGCCTTCATCAAGAATCGGCTCAGCAAGTTCCATGTGCCCCGCGATGTGTACTTCGTCACCGCACTGCCGCGTACGTCAACAGGCAAGGTCATCAAGCGACTATTGCTCGCGGACTGCGCACGCGACGGGATCAGGCCGGAGTAGTCACGCCTGAACGGGGGAAGCGGTCCATCCGCTCCACCGGGAAACATCGGTCAGCACCATGGGGCCGGTTGGTGGTGTTTCTCGATACTGCCGATACTTGTTGGCCAGCAGGCTGATCCAGGTCGGATCGGGCGTATCGAGTGTCCTGGCGATGCCATCGGCGCGCGTCCACCACAACGTCGACCAATCTTCGTCGTAGTGGTCCACCAGGAAGCTAACGGCAGGATTCGCGGCGATGTTGCGCAGTCGCTGTAAATCGTTGCGCGACTTCGGCTTGTGATCAACAGCCCAGCAGATGACGTCATCGGCCACCACGAAGGTCACCGGAACCAGATGCGGCACAGCCGATGCGTTCACCGTCGCCAGCCTTGCCACCGTCGCCGTCCGAAAACGGCTCCGTGCGTCGGCTGGGTCGAGTCGCACGCCTAGCGCGCGCCCCCGTTGCAGATGTTGGCCAGCACGTGGAAGTTGTTGACGCCGTCGAACAGTAGGCCGCCGACCGCTGCGCCACGATCGATGATCTCGGGGGAGGAGCGCACCTCGGGAGCGGCCGCCAACCACGTTCCGGAGAGGTCGTAGGCGCCGCTCAGGCCGTCGGCGTAGGCGGTGAGCTGCTGGCGGGGGCCGGGTTCGGTGATGCCGTCCAGGTTGGCGCGCACGCCGTCGTTGACCCGTCCCCACATGTCGCGGGCCTGCCCAATGGCATCGACCTGGCGGTCCAGGCCGGAGTAGGCGGGGTTGTCGCCGCGCAGGTACATCAGGGCCTCGGTGACGATCGGGCCGTTGTTGGCCGGATCATCGACAGCCTTGGACATCTGGTTGATCGCGGCGCAGGTCGATTCATCCGCGCTGGCCACCGGAAGGCCGGCGCCGAACGGAATGATGGAACAGCTCACCAGGGCAAGCAGACCTGACCGAACCCACATATGTCCTCCACAAGATGATGTATCGCGTCGATAGAAACGGGAGCTTAGCTGTCTTTGCCAGAGTTCGCTCAGCTGGCTCACAGAACGCTCGTCGGAACCACTGCGGCCCCTCCGGGTGAATCCCGAAAGGGCCGCAATGGATCTTGATCAGTGCATCACTTGAGTTCTGCGGAGCTCAGTCCAAGCAGGCGGCGGGCCACCACCAGCTGCTGGATCTGCTGGGTGCCCTCGAAGATGTCCAGGATCTTCGAATCGCGGCCCCACTTCTCCAACAGGGTGCGCTCGGAATAGCCGGTGGTGCCGGCCATTTCGACAGCCTTGAGGGTCACATCGCTACCGACGCGACCGGCCTTGGCCTTGGCCATCGACGCTTCCATCGAGTTGGGGATGTTGTTGTCGGCCTGCCATGCGCTACGCAGGGTCAGCAGGTACGACGACTCCCAGTCGGCTTCCATGCGCAGGAACTCGGCCGCGGCCGCGTGCTGAGCGTGGGCGGGCCGGTCGTAGGAGATGTCGATTCCGGCGTCTTCAAGGATCTTGCGCAGCTCCTCGAGCGAGGCCCGCGACACACCCACGGCCATGGCCGCGACGATCGGACGGGTGTTGTCGAAGGTGCTCATCACACCGCCGAAACCCTTTTCGGTGTTGATCTCCGGATCGGACAGGATGTAGTCCTTGGGGATCCGGGCATTGTCGAAGCGGATGACCGCGGTGTCGGATGCCTTGATGCCGAGCTTCTCTTCGAGACGCTCGATCGTCACGCCCGGGTGCTCGCGCGGAACCAGGAAAGACTTGATGGCCGGACGGCCCTTGGTCTTGTCCAGGGTCGCCCACACCACGATGTGGGTGGCACGCGAACCGGCGGTGACGAAGATCTTCTCGCCGTTGATGACGTACTCGTCACCATCGAGCTTGGCGGTGGTGGTGACCGCGGCGGAGTCCGAACCGAAGCCGGGCTCGGTGATGGCCATGGCGGCCCACACCTTGCCGAACTTGTCGGCGTCTTCCTTGGTCGTCACGCTCGACACCGCGGCGTTGCCCAGCCCCTGGAAGGGGATGGTCAGCAGCAGACCGCAGTCGCCCCAGCTCATCTCGAGGGCGTTCAGCAGCGCGGACATGTTGGCGCCGTTCACGTTCTGCTTCTCGGTGTTCTCCTCGGCGCGGAAGGCCTCGGCACCGGCGAAGGCGAACGTGCCCGCAGCGGTGACACCGGCGAACAACGTCTCCAGGGTGTCCAGCTCGACGGGGTAGGTGTGCTCGGCCAGGTCGTACTTGCGGGAGATCGGCCGTACCAGCTCGGCAGCGCCCTGGTGCCCCTTCTCCTGAACCGCCTGCAACTTCTTGGGGAGTTCCAAATTGATTGCCATGGAAAGACTTTCGTTTAGTAGAGGTTCGGGGCTTAGAGGACTACGACGCCTTCGGCGACACCGATGGCACGCAGGTTCCGGTACCAGCGCTCCACCGGGTGCTCCTTGGTGAAACCGTGGCCGCCGAGCAGCTGCACGCCGTCGAGACCGATCTGCATGCCCTTGTCGGTGGCCAGCTTGCGGGCCAGGGCGGCCTCGCGGATGAACGGCAGGCCCTGCTCGGCGCGGGAAGCGCCGCGCAGCGTCACCAGGCGAAGGCCGTCGAGCTCAATGGCGATGTTGGCGCACATGAAGGCAACGGCCTGGCGACGGGCGATGGGCTCGCCGAACGCCTCGCGCTGCTTGACGTAGGGGATCACGTAGTCGAGCACGGCCTGGCCGGTGCCGACCGCGAGGGATGCCCAACCGAGACGTGCCAGCGCGACGGCCTCGGAGTAGTCGGACTCTCCGGCTCCGTCCTCGCCCAGCAGACCGGCGGCGGGAACCGCGACGTTGTTCAGGTTCAGGCGGCCCAGCGCCGCGCCGCGGATGCCCATGCTCGGGTCTTCCTCGACGGTGACGCCCTCGGTACCGGACTCGACGATGAACAGCGACGGGCGGCCGTTGTAGTTGGCGGCCACGATGAAGAGCTCGGCCTGTGCGGCAGCGGGAACCAGCGACTTGACGCCGTTGAGACGGAAACCGCTGGGGGTGCGGGTGGCCGTGGTCTTCAGGCTGAACGGATCGAACAGTGCCTGCGGCTCGGCGATGACGACGGAGGCCTGCGGCACGTTCTCGCCCGCGAACTCCTTGAGGTAGGTGGCCTGCTGGTCGGCGCTGCCCCAGTTGGTCAGTGCGGAGGCCACACCCGACGGCGCCAGGATCGGCAGTGCCAGGCCCAGGTCACCGTATGAGAGAGCTTCGGCGACAAGGGAGTTGGTGACGGTCGAGCGCTGCGAGGCGATGCCGTCGAAATCCTCGGGGATGTTGATGGCGGTGACGCCCAGCTCGGCGACCTTGCTCAGCAGATCGGCGGGGTAGGTCTTGTTCTTGTCCGACTCGTAGGCGGCCGGGCGGATGACCTCGACGGCGAATTCCTTCACCGTGTCGGCGATCATCTTCTGCTCGTCCTCGGGAGTGAGGTCGAAGTAGTCGGCGTTCGCCTTGTCGAGGCGCTTGGGGGCGCCCTTGCTGCCGGTCACCTTCTTGAAGGTGCGGTTGGCAACGCCGAGGGTGGTGAACAAGCCCTTCGTGGTCTCGAAGATGCCCTTGTTGAAGGCTCCGCGCAGGTTGTACTTGTCCAGCAGCTCCGAACCCGCGATCGGGGTCAGCACCGCGATGAGGATGTCGATCGCGCCACGCTTGTGCTTCTGGAGGCCTACGCCGGTCTCGTGTTTCGCCAGGCTCTTGCTCTTGGCGGCCTTCTTCTCGTCGCGCGGGGTCAACGTGTTGGTCATGTCACCAGCCGTTTCTGGGGTCAAAGTGGGGTTCTGCCGGAGTAACTGATCGTTACCTTACTCCGAAGTAAGAACCGTATCTTACTAAGCGGTAAGGTCCGCACAAAACGAGGTGCATGTCACACCGATAGACCCCGCAGTACGCGGGCACTGCCGCTCTCGAGCGGCGTGGGAGTACGCCAGGGCGCGCGCTCAGGACAGGGCGCGCAGCACTTCGTCGTGTAGCAATGCGTTGCTCGCGACGGCGCTACCGCCATGTGGGCCGGGCTCACCGGCCAGATTCGTGAAGGTGCCGCCGGCCTCGCGGACCAGGATGTCCAGCGCCGCCAGGTCCCACAACGAGACCTCGGGCTCGGCGGCGATGTCGACCGCTCCCTCGGCCACCAGGCAGTACGAGAAGAAGTCGCCGTATCCCCGGACCCGCCACACCGCGTCGGTGAAGTCGATGAATCGATCGCGCGTACCGCGATCGGCCCACCCCGACAGGCTGGAGAACGACAGGCTGGCCGAAGCCAGCTGGTCGACCCCGGAGACACGGATCAGTTCGTCTCCGCCGGACCCGACCCGGCGGTGGGCGCCAAGCCCCGCGGCCGCCCACCACCGGCGGGACAACGCCGGGGCACTGATCACTCCGACTACGGGGACGCCGTCTTCAAGCAACGCGATGAGCGTGGCCCAGATGGGGACGCCACGTGCGAAGTTCTTGGTGCCGTCGATGGGATCTATCACCCACTGTCGACCGCTGAACGCGGCCTCTCCGCCGTATTCCTCGCCCAACACCGAGTCCGCTGGGCGGGATCGATGCAGCAGGGAGCGCAGAACGGACTCCACCGAGGTGTCTGCGTCGGTCACCGGCGTCAGGTCGGGCTTGGTGTCCACCCGAAGATCGAGCGCACCGAACCGCGACGTGGTGATCTCATCGGCAGCATCGGCCAATTCGAGTGCCAGCCGACGATCTTCGCGCAAGGAGACGGTGGGCGTCATGCCTGCAGTCCTACCATGGACGTGTGTGGGAATTCGTGGTGCTACTGCTCATCGGCGGCTCGCTGGCTTTCGTCATCATGCAGATGCGACGCGGCAGGCAGGCGCAATCCGGTACGAACGCGGCGGAAGGGACCCTGTTGGTAACGGGTGTCAGCCCTCGTCCCGAGGGGGTGACGGGTGGGCAGCTGGTTACGATCACCGGTGCGCTCAATGGTCCGACGGTCGCCGAATACATCACCTATCGGCAGATCGTGCGTGACGTCAATGACTGGCCGCGCATCGGCGATCTGATTCCGGTGCTGTACTCGCCGAAGAATCCCGAGCGTTGGGATGTGTTGTTAGCGCCGTCGCCGGGCGTCACTGCGCAGCAATATCCGAGCGGGCCGCCATCGATCGAAAACATCGATCCGGTGCCCCCTCCGCCGCCACCTGCTACGCCGCCGCCACCTCCGGCACCTTTCGAGGGCCCGTCGTCGACGGAGGATCCGGCCAAGAGGCATGAACCGCCTCCGCGCTACTACGAACCTCCGCCGCTGTAGCTACGCGGTCTCCTGCAAGAAGTTCGCCAAGGCGACGAGGCGATTCTCGGTCTCACGCTTGAACATTCGCTCCGCGATCGGCTCGATGAACGCCGGTCTGCAGGTGAAGGTCATGGTGTATGTCGCCAGCGACATGTCCTCGCGGTGCTCGGCGGCGAGGTCGGTGTCGTCACTGTCGATCGGTTCATGACGTAGCGAGGCCGCCCACGTGCTGAAGAAGGGCGGCGTGGACTCGAGCTTGATGGCCGCGAGATGCGGTGGTTTGAACGTGACGTATCGGGTGCGAAACGAGTATCCGCCCAGGATCCAGCGCGCGGTACAGACGGCGACGGTGCCCACCCCGACGCCCCCGTCGGCCTCGCCGCCCTCCACCGACGCGCGACGCAGCAGGGTGTCCCATTCCAGCCGCCGGCCGTAATCGTGGAGCAGGTCGAACGTCCGCTCGCAGCTGGCGGGCATGACCTGAGACACCACGATGTGGACGGTCACGGCTCGCCGTGTCGTCCGGTGGCGGCCAGCAGATCGGGCACCGTCTCCAGCTTCACTCGGGGGCGGCCCTGTGGTTCGCCGGTGGCGCGCTCATGCGAATCGATGGTGAGCCAATCGGACTGGGACACGATGTGTGGTTCGTGACCCAAAAGCCATTCCTCAAGGGCGGCGGTATCGGGTGCGGCGCCCAGGTCGGCGGTCGTCAGATCCGCGAGCAGAGTGTCGACCGTTTCCTGCGAGTCACTCTTGTTGGTTCCGATGACGCCGACCGGACCACGTTTGATCCAGCCGACCACATACTCGTTCTCGCGGCCCTCGATGCGTCCCGCGTTGTTGAGGATGACCCCGCGCCGGGAATCAAAGGGCAACCCCGGCACTGGAACTCCGCGATAGCCGATGGCGCGTACCACAAGGTGGGTGGGCAGCGTCTCGCGCTCACCCGTATCGTGAGCCGCGACGTATCCGTCTTCATTTACTAATTCGTTGTGGCCCACAGTGATTGATTCCACCTCGGCATCGCCGTGTAGCTCGATGGGGGAGGTGCGAAACCGGAACACCACTCTGCGATGGCCGTCGGTGTGCGGTCGTTCCGAGAACTTGCGCAAGGTGTCGATGTTGGTGCGGGTGGGCTTGGGTGCGGCCGCTAACTGTTCGTCGGTGATGCCGGCCAGATCATCAGGGTCTACCACGACGTCGACACCGGGCAGATCGCCCATCTCGCGCAGCTCCAGCGGGGTGAAGGTCGCCTGCAGCGGCCCGCGCCGTCCGATGATCACAACTTCACGGATCGCGTTGTGGTCCAACGAATCCAGGGCACGATCGGCGATATCCGTGGTGTGTAGCGACTCGGGATCCATGCCCAGGATGCGTGCGACGTCCAGTGCCACGTTGCCATTCCCGACGACCACCGCGCGTGCGCCCGAAAGGTCGACCGACACCTTCTGGTACGTGGGGTTGGCGTTGTACCAACCCACCACGTCGACGGCGGCGATGCAGCCCGGCAGTTGATCACCCGGGATGCCCAGGGGCTTGTCGGACTGGGCTCCCACCGCGTAGATCACCGCGTCATAGCGCGATGCCAACTCCTCGGCGGTGATCTGTTCTCCCACTTCGATATTGCCGAAGAACCGGAAACGCGGGTGCGTTGCCGTCTTCTCGAATACCGCGCTGACCGACTTGATCTTGGGGTGATCCGGTGCAACCCCAGACCGGACCAAACCCCAAGGGGTGGGCAGCATTTCGAGCATGTCGACATGCACGTCGAAATCGGAGTGTTTGAGCAGCGATCCGGCGGCAAAGAAGCCCGAGGGCCCCGCACCGACGATGGCGACGTGAACGGCGCGCACCCTCGTCCATCCTTATCTGCCCGCCAGGGGGCAGCGGCTGTCGTCGGCTATGGGCTGGCCGACAGGGGGCTGGCCGCGGTCCTGTGCGGACGGGTTACCCCACCGATGCTAGCGACGGTTTCGAGGGTGCGCGGGTAGACCTGCGGACTAGGCCCGCATTTCGTACACGCCGGACAGCGCTTCGACCCGGTTCCAAATCGCGTCGAAGCGTTCGGAATTGAATACCGGTTCTGAAATCACGTTCTTGGCCCACTGCCGTTGGGTTGCGGTGGCCTCGCGCTTGCCGATCAGATCGACCGCGTACTGCGAGAAATCCCGGTTGAGGATCTCGAAGATCTGGTCGATGAGCTGCTCGTCGGCACCCCGCAGCTTGGCCTGCTCCAGGATCAGACCGCCGTAGACCACCAGGGTGAACAGCTCGCCGATGCTCAGCTGCAGATCAAGTCCGGCGCCCTTGATGGCGTCCTTCTCCGCGGCCACCAGGGTGGCCAGCGCCTCGGCGCGTTCGGTGAAGGCCGCGACATTCGGAATACCGGCGTTCTCCGCGAACGGCTTGCGCCAATCGTGGAACTGGACCTTGCCCAGGCCGCTGGCCGGGCCCTGGTTGAACAGGAATTCGTCGTCGCGGGCTTCCAGCTGCACTCCGGGGACCGCGAGGTCCTGGGAATGGTGCAGGTAGGCGGGCATGAACTTGAGGATCAGTGCCAGGTTGACGGCCACCGTGCCCTCGAGCTTGGGCAGGCCGGCCACGTCGATACGTGCCGCGGTGGTGTAGGTCTCGGCTTCGAATGCCTTGGCCGACATGACATCCCCCAGCAACGCCAGCACCTTCTCGGCCTCGGTGGTGGCCTTCATCTTGGTGACCGGGTTGAACAGCAGGTAGCGCCGATCCTCGGGGCTGGCGGTGCGGAAGTAATCCACGGCGCGCTCGCTGAACAGCTTCATGCCCATCAACCGGGCGTAGGCGTCGACGAACTCGCGGCGCACATGGTCGAACTTGGTGACCGGGCTGCCGTACAGAATGCGGTTGTGTGCGTGGGTGACCGACTCGTACAGGGCGTGAGTCGACAGGCCGATGCCGCCGAAGCACAGGTTGAACTTGCCGATGTTGACGGTGTTGAGCGCGGCACTGAAGGCGTCGGCGCCGACGTGCAGGATGTCGTCCTCGCTGACCGGGTACTCATCGAGTTCGAACTCCGCGACGTACATCTGCGAGGGCACGACATTCTTGATCACCGTGTAGTTGGGGTGCTCGCTGTCGGCGAGGAAGAAGACGTACTGGTCCAGCCCGTCGCGGCCCTCGACCCGGCCGAACACCGACACGATGCGGGCGCAGTTGCCATTGCCGATGTAGTACTTGCGGCCCGATGCCTTGTATCCGCCGCCTTCGACCGGAGTGAGCACCAGGTCGGTGGAGTAGATATCTGCGCCGTGGGCCTGCTCAGACAGGCCGAAGGCCGCGACGGCCCCGCCGTCAAGCAGGTCGGCGGCGCGCTTGCGCGGGTCGGTGTTGGTGCTCTGCCACACCGGCCCGAGACCGAGTACGGTCACCTGCCACGGGTACCAGTAGTTCAGGCCGTAGAAGCCGAGGATCTCCGACAGCTTGGCCACGCGGGCGGTGTCCCAGCGCTTGTCGGTGTTCCCGGCGCCATCGGCGGCCGGGGTGAGGAAGGTTGCGAACAGCTTCTCGCTCGCCGCGAAGTCCAAGAAGTCCTGGTAGAAGACCTTGTCGACATAGTCCTTGAGCAGGCGCGTCTTGCCGCGATTCTCGAACCAGTCGACGGTGGCCTTCAGGAGCCGACGTGTTTCGCCGTCGAATTCGGCGAAGTCGTCCTGGGTGGGGTGAAGCAGCTCGGTCTTGGGGGCGATGTTCGTATCCTGACTCACGGTCAGGAACTTACCAGTGCGTCAGTTTGGATAGGGAGGGACGGGGATTTGAACATCGCGTGCACAACCGTCGGTGGGTCAGTTGGCGTCACGTGCCGTGCGTCGGTCGGTCTGGTCGAGTTGGTGGGTGCAGTGCCGGTGGCGCCGCCGTCCTAGGCGGGCCAGCGCCATCAGCGCGAGGTCGTCGGCATCCATCGCGGGCCGGTGCGGCACGTAATCATCAAGCAGGGCTACCTCGACGCCCTGCTTGTCCAGGTCGTCGCGAATGCCTGCCGTGAACACCGAATCGGCGCTGCGGGGTTGAGTGTGGTGTGAAATCTTTTGTGTTGCCAGCGATCTGACCATGATGACGCCGCCCTGGCCGCGATCGGCGATGCGGTGCCCAAACCGATGGGTGAGGTAGAGCGTCCGCATTCGGTTCAGCACGGGTTCGTCGAAGCGGCTGCTGCCGCTGTCTTCGTCGGTGATGCATACCAGCAGGCCCACGTCGATGTCGTCGGTCGCCGCGGCGAGCTCGCCGGTGAAGACGTCGGGCGATGCGGTTCGCACGCTCACGCCCGAGGTCATGGCCAGTGTGTAGGCGTCGGCCCGTCCGCCGTGTGCGGCCAACACCACGTTGATGCCATTCGCGGCGATGTGGCGCGCGAACGCGGTCGCCGTTTCCGTCTCTCCGGCCGCGATAACGGCCCACGGCCCGTACCGTGATCTTGGTAGCGCGGCCAGCTGCCGCCCGAAGGAGTACATGTCGTTCGAGTCCCCCGGGTAGCTAAGTAGTTGAGTATTGTATTTCTTGTTGAAATTCGATATATCAAATTCGACGGAATGATAACAGCCGGATAGCCGGATCGGGGTGGAAATGACGAAGTCCGCACCCGCGGTCGTGCGCGCAACGCAGGTTCTCGATTACCTGGCGGCGAGGCCCGTTCAGCCGCTGTCGATGACCGAGATCGCGGAGGCTGTGGGCGTCAATCCCGCATCGACGCTCGCGATACTTCAGGCGCTCACCGAGGCTGGATATATCGTTCGCCATCCCCGCCACAAGACGTATTCGATCGGTCCCTCCCTATTGATCACCGGTCACGCGGCCCGGATGCGATTCGAGATCGCCGACGTGGTGGATGCCGAGGTGAAACAACTCGCCACCGCTTTCGGCACCGCGTGTACGGGGTCGATGATCGCGGGGGAGGACGTTGCGGTGATCGCGTCGTACGGTCGTTCACCCAGCGGTGGCAGCTACCAGGTGGGGCAACGCATCCGGCTCAGCGCACCGGCCGGTTTGGTCTTCATGGCGTGGGCGCCGGATGCGGACGTGCGGCAATGGCTGCTTCGCGCTACTCCGGCGATCACCGATGAGCTGTGGGACGGGATGCAGGCCATGTTGGCCGGTATTCGCAGGCAGGGGTATTTCGCATCCGTGCACAGTGATCGTGTCGACAAGTTCTACATGCAGTTCGGCGAGGCGGCCCGCCACGGCACCGTCGGCGAGAAGCGTGACGTCATTCAGTCGATGCTCGCCGCGCTGTTGGCCCGTATGGGCGAGCCGATCGACTTCAGCGAGCCACGCCGGATCGGGTTCCTGGGGGCGCCTGTCTTCAGCGCCGAGGGAGAGGTCGCCGTGATGCTCAGCGTGCTGGGAACACCCGACAGTCTCACTGAAACCGAGGTCACCGACGCCGGCAATCGTCTGCGATACAGCGCCGATCACATCACGTCGATCACGCATGGCAGGCAGGGCGCCAGCACCTAGAGATCGGGTCGGAATGTTGCGCTCCGTCAGCCCGGTAGCCTGAACAGTTGTGGATCTGGACTGCCAAGCCGACATCGCTGACCTCGACACGACCCTCACCACGGTGGAGCGGGTGCTCGACGTCGACGGACTGCGTGCCCGGATCAAGACACTGGAAGAAGCCGCCGCCGACCCCAACCTGTGGGATGACCAGGCGCGCGCCCAGCAGGTGACGAGCCAGCTCTCGCACGCACAAGGTGAGCTGCGGCGTGTGGAAGCGCTCCGGCAGCGTCTCGACGATCTGCCGGTGCTGTACGAGCTCGCCGAGGAAGGCGATGACGCCTCGGTGGTGGCGGAGGCCGACGCCGACCGCGCCAAACTGCGCGAGGACATCGAGGCCATGGAGGTCCGGACGCTGCTGTCGGGCGAGTACGACGAACGCGAAGCCGTGGTCACCATCAGATCCGGTGCCGGCGGTGTGGACGCCGCGGACTGGGCCGAAATGCTCATGCGCATGTACATCCGCTGGGCCGAGGCGCACAAGTATCCCGTCGAGGTGTTCGACACCTCCTACGCCGAAGAGGCGGGCATCAAGAGCGCGACCTTCGCCGTGCACGCACCCTTCGCCTACGGCACGCTGTCGGTCGAGCAGGGCACGCACCGGTTGGTGCGGATCAGTCCGTTCGACAACCAGAGTCGGCGGCAGACCTCGTTCGCCGATGTCGAGGTGCTGCCGGTGGTGGAGACGACCGATCACATCGACATTCCCGAAGGCGATCTGCGGGTCGACGTCTACCGATCGAGCGGACCGGGTGGGCAGTCGGTGAACACCACCGACTCGGCGGTGCGCCTCACGCACATCCCGACGGGGATCGTCGTCACCTGTCAGAACGAGAAATCGCAGCTGCAGAACAAGGTCGCGGCGATGCGCGTGCTGCAGGCCAGGCTGCTGGAGCGCAAGCGGCAGGAGGAGCGCGCCGAGATGGATGCGCTCAAGGGCGACGGCGGCAGTTCATGGGGTACCCAGATGCGCTCCTATGTGCTCCAGCCGTATCAGATGGTCAAGGACCTCCGCACCGAGTACGAGGTAGGTAATCCCGCGGCGGTGCTGGATGGGGACATCGACGGATTCATCGAGGCGGGAATTCGGTGGCGCAATAGGCGCGATGACTAGCGCCGCCGAGTTCAACGCGGCGAGCCTTCGCCTCCACGAGCGCTGGAACACCCTGTGGTCCAGCGAGGCTGGTCGCTGGCTGCTCGACAGCGGTCTGCAGATCGTCATCGCTGTCCTGGGCGCGATGATCCTCGTGCGCTTCATCAACTGGGGTGCGCACAAGATCACCCGTCGGCTGGACCGTTCGTTCACGCAGAGCGATGCGCTGGTGCGTTCCGAGGCCAGTAAGCATCGCCAGGCACTCGCCTCCGTCGTCTCCTGGATCGTCGTGGTGCTGGTCGTTGTCATCACCACCGTGCACGTCGTTGGGGTGCTTGGCATTTCGATAGGCGGGCTCGCAGGGCCTGCCGCGGTACTCGGTGGCGCACTCGGTTTCGGCGCTCAGCGCGTCGTCCAGGACCTGTTGAGCGGGTTCTTTCTCATCACCGAAAAGCAGTACGGCTTCGGTGATCTGGTGGAGCTGTACGTGCAGGGACAGACCACCGAATCCCGCGGGACTGTCGAGGAGGTAACCCTGCGGGTTACCAAGTTGCGTTCCAGTGAGGGCGAGGTAATCACCATTCCGAACGGGTTGATCGTCAAGGCGGTCAACTTGTCCAAGGACTGGGCCCGCGCGGTCGTCGATATCCCGGTGCCCACGAGCGTGGACCTGGCCCGGGTCAATGATGTGCTGTACGACGTGTGCCAGCAGGCGCTGGTGGACCGCGATCTGTCGCAGCTGCTGCTCGACGCCCCGTCCCTGATGGGTGTGGAGAGCATCGAGGTGGACCGGGTCAACGTGCGCATGGTGGCGCGATCGCTGCCCGGTAAGCAGTTCGAGGTGGGACGACGGCTGCGCGCCAAGGTCATCGCGGCGTTGGCCAAGGCGGGCGTGGCGTTGGTGGGGGACAGTCGGCCGGTGGTGCGCACCATGTCGTCGTCGAGCTCCGGAGAGCTCAAACGCGACAACAAACGCGAGGAGGGTCGCGACGAGGGTGTCGACACCAAGCCGCAACCGATCGTGAAGGACGAGGATCTCAAATGAGTGAACCTCGCCAGGAACCGTTCTGGGAAAAGCTCCTGTCCTCGGCAGCCAAGATCCGGGCGAAGGTCAGGATCCGCACCTCGACCGCCGTGCTCATTATTGCGTTCGTCGCGGCGAGCTGGCTCTACGAGATCAACAAGCCGGAGCCGGCGCCTCCGCAGCCGCCGCCGGGATACACCTGGGTGCCTAAGCCCAGTGTCACCACGACGACCCCGCGACCGGTGCCCAGCACCACGAGGCGCCCCACGACCACTACAGAGCCCACCACGACCACGACGACGGAGCCCACGAACACCATCGTCACGACATTTCCGACGTTGACACCCAGCGGAGCGCCGCCGACACCCCCGACGACAACCCCACCTGCGCCACCCGGCTGGTTGCCCCCTTGGCTGGTTCCGCCGCAGCTTCCGCCGCCGCCGGGTGCACCTCCCGCGACGCCTCCGAGCCCCGCGCCGTAGTGCGCCCTCACGGTCATCACGGGTTTCCCGGCTAGACTGGCGTGCCGTGATCAGCCTCGACAAGGTAACCAAGCTCTACAAATCGTCGGCTCGGCCCGCGTTGGACAACGTGAGCCTCGAGATCGACAAGGGTGAGTTTGTGTTCCTCATCGGACCTTCGGGTTCGGGCAAGTCGACATTCATGCGCCTGCTGCTGGGCGAGGAGCTGCCCACCAAGGGCGAAATCCAGGTTTCCAAGTTCCACGTCAACAAGCTGCGCGGCCGCGAAATCCCGCACCTTCGGCAGACGATTGGCTGTGTTTTCCAGGACTTCCGGCTGCTGCAGCAGAAGACGGTGTACGAGAACGTGGCCTTCGCGCTTGAGGTGATCGGCAAGCAGACCGACATCATCAACCGCATCGTGCCCGAGGTGCTGGAGATGGTGAACCTGACCGGTAAGGCCAGCCGGCTGCCCTCGGAGTTGTCCGGTGGCGAGCAGCAGCGTGTCGGTATCGCGCGCGCGTTCGTCAACCGTCCGCTGGTGCTGCTGGCCGATGAGCCGACCGGAAACCTGGACCCCGAGACCAGTGAGGACATCATGGCGCTGTTGGAGCGGATTAACCGCACCGGCACCACCGTGTTGATGGCGACACATGACCATCACATCGTCGACTCGATGCGCCAGCGCGTCATCGAGTTGGAGCTCGGCAAGCTGATCCGCGACGAGCAGCGCGGTGTCTACGGGGTAGATAGGTAAGTGGAATAGAACATGCGTTTTGGATTCCTGTTCAACGAGGTCCTCACCGGCCTGCGTCGCAATGTGACCATGACGGTGGCGATGATCATCACCACCGCGATCGCGATCGGATTGTTCGGTGGTGGTCTGTTGGTGATATCGCTGGCCAAGAACTCTAAGGCCATCTACCTGGACCGCGTGGAGACGCAGATCTTCCTCACCGAGGACCTGTCGGCCAGCGACACGGACTGCAGCAGCGATATCTGCAAGGGCCTGCGCGACGAGATCGAGAAGCGTTCCGATATCAAGTCGGTGCGTTTCGTGAACCGTGAGGACGCGTACGCGGACGCCGAGAAGCGGCTGCCACAGTTCCGGGACCTGATGAAGGACGTGAGCAAGGATGCGTTCCCGGCTTCGTTCATCGTCAAGCTCAAGAACCCGGAGACGCACGCAGATTTCGACGAGTCATTCGTCGGCAAGCCCGGTGTGAAGGGCGTGCTCAACCAGAAAGATCTGATCGACCGCTTGTTCGCGGTCCTGAACAGCCTGCGTGACGCGGCGTTCATGATCGCGCTGATCCAGGCCGTCGGTGCGGTTCTGTTGATCGCCAACATGGTTCAGGTCGCCGCATACACCCGGCGCACCGAGGTGGGCATCATGCGGTTGGTGGGTGCCACCCGTTGGTACACACAACTGCCGTTCCTGTTGGAGGCGGTGATCGCGGCGCTTGCCGGTGTGGCGCTGGCGGTGATCGGTCTGATCATTGCGCGGGTGACCATCCTCAACGGGGCGTTGGAACAGTTCATTCAGGCCAACCTGATTGCCCCGATCACCTATGGAGATGTGTTCCTCGCGTCGATTCAGATGGCGGCGCTGGGCATTCTGCTGGCCGGAGTGACCGCCTATGTGACCTTGCGTCTGTACGTGCGTCGATAGGTCCTGGCGATGAGTAAGAAACCGACCGACGGGCGCCAGATCATCGCGTCCAATCGCAAGGCGCGACACAACTATTCGATCCTCGATGTCTATGAGGCCGGGGTGCAGCTGGTGGGCACCGAGGTCAAGACTCTTCGTGAGGGCAAGGCCTCTCTGGTAGATGCCTTCGCCACCATCGATGACGGCGAGGTCTGGCTGCGCGCGTTGCATATCCCGCAGTACGACCACGGAACCTGGACCAACCACGCACCGCTGCGGAACCGGAAGCTGTTGCTGCACAGAGCTCAGATTGATCAGCTGGTCGGCAAGGTTCGCGATGGCAACCTCACGCTGGTGCCGTTGTCGCTGTACTTCCTGGACGGCAAGGTCAAGGTCGAGTTGGCGTTGGCGCGCGGTAAGCAGGCGCACGACAAGCGTCAGGATCTGGCCAAGCGGGACGCCACCCGAGAGATCACCCGCGAATTGGGACGGCGCGCCAAAGGCATGTAACCCGAACGGGTTACGCGGCCACCGCCAGGGCCTTCTCGTGTCTGCGCTGGCGCTCGACGGTTACCAGGTAAAAAGCCCATGCGAACGCGAAACTCGTGAAGAGGCTGGATACGAAGTAGAGCCATGGGCGCCGGATGCCGCGGCGGTACCCGTCGATGATCGTCATCAGCGGCAGCAGAATGACATTGCCGATCGTGTAGTCCTGGCTGGCCGAGCCCGCCGCGGGATTGACGAACATCAGCTTGATGTAGTCGATCCAGCCGGTGATGGGGTTGGACACGTGGTACTCGGCGACGTATCGGATGTTGAAGTACCAGCCCAGCGCGATCGAGGCGACGCCGACGGCGTAATACACGATTTCGAGCAGCGATAACGCGGGACCCGTTGCGGTCCGGGCGAATATCTGTCGATTCGAGGCGACGATGAGCGCGATGACTGCGATTCCGAGGATCGCGTGCACGATGAGCGACACCATGTCCGGAGCCTGACAGCGCCCTGAAGTTTTGTCAATAGTGACATAACTTGCCTGGACTGGCCCGTGCGGTACCTTTCGAGCATGGTCAGACCGGCCCAGACTGTGCGCAGTGAGCGGACGCGTGCTGCCCTTAGGGAAGCGGCGATCGTGCGCTTTCTCGGTCAGGGTGTGGAGGACACCTCGGTCGAGCAGATCGCCGCGGATGCCGGAGTTTCGCTGCGCACCTTCTACCGTCATTTCGAGTCCAAGCACGACCTGCTCTTCCTGGACTACGACCTCGGTTTGGAATGGTTTCGCAGTGCGCTGGACGCCCGGGTTCCCGGTGAGCCGATCCTGGAATCGGTGGAGTCGGCGATCTTCAGCGCGCCCTATGACGTCGACGCGGTGGTCAAGATTGCGAAGCTGCGCAACCAGGAGCTCGACCGCGCGCGCATCGTGCGGCACATCCGGCAGGTTGAGGCCGAGTTCGCCGAGGTGGTCGAGGAGCATCTCGTTCGCGATGGTGATGGCAACGCTGATTCCGATGTGCGGCTGCGCAATACCGTGACAGCACGCAGCATTGCAGCGGCGGTCTTCGGCGCTATGGATGCGTGGATGCTGGGCGAGAATCGCTCGCCCGAGGAGCTTGCACGGCTCAGTCGTACCGCGCTGGACTTCCTGAAGGCGGGAATCGGCGACGCATCCTGAACCAAGTTTTGTCACTATTGACAAAACTTGGGTGCCATGTCAGCGTGAGGCATGGCGGACTTCGAGGCGATCGTGATCGGCGCGGGGCACAACGGACTTACCGCAGCGGCAAAGCTGCAACAGTCGGGACTGCACACCCTGTGTCTCGACGCGAAGTTGTACGCCGGCGGAATGGCCTCGACGGTGGAGCTGTTCGACGGCTACCGATTCGAAATCGCCGGATCCGTCCAATTTCCCACATCCGCCGTATTGAGCCGCGATCTCGGGCTCGATAGCTTGCCGACCGTCGACCTCGATGTTGTTTCCTTGGCGCTCAGGGGAATTGGCGACGAGCCGCTTGTCTACTACAGCGATCCGATGAAGTTGTTGACTCATCTCAACGAGGTGCACGGGGCCGAGGCGGTCAACGGCATGGCGGGCATCATGGCGTGGAGCCAGGCACCGACGAGGGCCTTGGGGCGATTTGAGGTGGGGCAGCCGCCGAAAACATTCGATGAGATGTATGCGTGTGCAACAAGCGAATTCGAGCGGGCGAGCATCAACGACATGCTTTTCGGATCGGTCACCGACGTGCTGGACCGCTACTTTCCCGACAAGGAAAAACATGGCGTGCTGCGCGGAATGCTGGCGTTCCTGGCGCTCAACATGACCTACCGTGGTCCGGAGACCCCCGGTAGCGCCGCTGCGCTGGCCTTCGGGCTGGCGATGCCGGATGCGACTGCTTTGCAGATGAAGAAGCTCCGCGGCGGTATCGGTGCGCTGACGTCGCATCTGCATGACCTCTTCGTCCGGCATGGCGGTGAAGTGCGACTGCGCAGCACGGTGGCCCAAATCCTGACATCTGACGGCCGGGTGAGCGGCGTCCGTTTGGAAGATGGCTCGACAATCACCGCGCCGGTCGTTGTTTCTTGCGTCGCACCGGATATCACCGTGGTCGAGATGTTGGACTCGTCGGTTGTTCCACCCGATCAGCGGGACCGATTCGCGCGGGTTGATCACCGCGGCAGCTACCTGCAGATGCACTTCGCTCTGGACGCGCTACCGGAGTTCGCGGCGCCGTATCAGGGCCTGAACGATCCCGAGATGCAATCGACGGTCGGTATGTACTGCACGCCCGAGGAGTTGCAGGCGCAGTGGGAAGACTGTCGACGGGGTGTCGTGCCCGCCGATCCCGCGGTGGTGTTCCAGATTCCGTCCCTGCATGACCCGCAGCTGGCGCCCGAGGGTAAGCATGCGGCCTCGGCGTTCGCACTGTGGTTCCCGGTGGAGACGGGGCATGCCCGGTATGGCGAGATGAAGGTGGAAATGGGGGAGCGGGTGATGGACAAGATCTCCCGGCTAGCACCCAATTTCAAGGACACGGTGCTGCGGCACACCACCTTCACACCCCGCCACATGGGCCCCATGTTCGGGGCACCGGGCGGCGACTACTGCTTCGGGCTGGTTCACGCGGACCAGATCGGCGTCAACAGACCGGGGCCACGTGGATATCGGGGTGATCCCTTACCCGTCGAAGGCCTGTATCTCGGGAGCGCGGGATGTCATGGTGGACCGGCGACTTCCTTCATACCCGGATACAACGCCGCGCTGGAAGTGTTGGCAGACGCGCGCTAGAGCGCTGTTGCGCGCCGACCCCTTCGCGCCGAGACCCCCTTCGCGCCGAGACCGAGGTTGTGGCGGATTCGTCTCGCATCTTTTCGCCACAACCTCGGTCTCGGCGACCACGGCTAGAACGCTCGGCTGCCCGCCGGGGACAGCACGAATCCGTGCGGGCCGTCACCGGTGAAATTGTTGGGCAGTAGGCAGATCGTCTCGCGCAGATCGCTCACGCCGCAGGTGATCACCTTGTCGGTGCCCTTGAGTCCGTAGGTGATCTTCTGGCCAGCGGTCAGCGGCCGATAGGCGCTGGGGTCCACGGGTGCCGGTCCGGCCGGTGACGCGTCGGGTCGCGCGACAATCTCCTGCTGGCCCAGATCCGGCATGTGGGTCAGGCTCGCGGTCGGGGTATTGAGCGACACCGCGGCGACGTTCTCGTCACCCGCGACGCCGGGGAGCTTGCCCCAGCAGGTGCCGTCGACTCCGGTGGCGCGGGAGTTCGAGGTGATGCGGCAGCGCAGGCCATCGGGGGTGAGGAACTGCACACCCGTGGTGGCGTACGCCGAGTACGTCTCAAAGGCGGTGGGCTCGACCGCCGTGTAGCTGTCAAGGCTGGGTACTGACGGCTCGGCAGACGCCTGAGCAGCGAATACGGTCGCACCGGCCGCAACGGCGGCATAGGTCCTCAGCAGCATGCGCATGGCGGTGACTCCCCAAGTTTGGCGATTTGCAGCACGTTACCGTGGCGTGGACGGGTAATTCGGTGGCTTCGTGGATCTGCGGCGGTACGATGGAGTGTCCCACCGAAGGTCGGTGGGGTGACGGGGCTGAAAGGTTTCGACAGCGAGTCTCGACTTAAGGGAAGCGTGCCGGTGCAGGCAAGAGACCACCGTAAGCGTCATTGCAACCAATTAAGCGCCGATTCTCATCAGCGCGACTACGCACTCGCTGCCTAAGCGACTGCGTGTCTGTCAGACCGGGAGCGCCCTCGGCCCGGACCCTGGCATCAGCTAGAGGGACAAACCTACGGGTTCGGTCGCGGGACCCGTGGGGACATAAAACAGCGACTGGGATCGTCATCTCGGCTTGTTCGCGAGACCGAGAGATCCAAGTAGAGGCATAGCGAACTGCGCACGGAGAAGCCTTAATGAACGGCCGTTGGACCCGGGTTCAATTCCCGGCAGCTCCACGGAAAACGGCAGGTCAGCCGGTAGATTTTTACCGGATGACCTGCCGTCAACACTTTGGTCAACATATCATTGACCGCGTGGCATCAATCCGCACGCGATACCGGGGCAACGGCAGCCCCTATTTCTCGGTCCTGTACCGCCTCGACGGCAAGCAGACATCGCTGTCAGTTAACGACCAGCAAGAGGCCGAGTACGCCTGCGAGCTAATAAACCGGGTAGGGCCCGCACGGGCACTGGAGATCCTGAAAGTCAGCGCCGCGCCCCGAACGAAACTGACCGTCGAGTCCTGGATCCGACACCACATCGACCACCTCACCGGCGTCGACAAACGCACCATCGAGGACTACGACCGGTACCTCCGAAACGACATCGGCCCCCACCTCGGCCCGATCCCGCTCGATGACCTCACCCGCGACGACATCGCACTATGGGTATCGGGGATGGAGGACGATCTCAGCCCGAAGACGATCGCGAACAAACACGGCTTCCTATCCGGCGCGCTGGCCAGCGCGGTCACCGCAGGGAGGCTGAAAGCCAATCCGGCTGCCGGCGTCCGATTGCCGCAGAGCCATGCCCAGGAAATGGTGTTTCTTACCCGCGAGCAGTTCGCCGAACTCAACGACAAGGTCAGCGAGTCATGGCAGCCATTTACTGAGTTCCTCGTCGCATCGGGGTGCCGCCTGTCGGAAGCCACGGCGCTGCGGCCCGACGACGTCGATCAGAACGCGGGCACCGTCCGAATCTGGCAGTCGTGGCGGCGCGGTGGGGGTGGGTATCGCCTCGCACCACCGAAGACGGCGCGGTCGAAACGAACAATCAACGTGGGGAAGGGCACCCTCGAGAAGCTGAACTACTCAGGTGAGTGGCTGTTCACAAACTCCGGGCGCGGCCGGCGAGCCGAGGGAGGCCCAGTCCGGCCCCCGAACTTCCGGGCCAACGTCTGGTGGCCCGCAGTCGAAAAGGCCGAACTCCCACGCAATCCCCGCATCCACGATCTGCGGCACACCTGCGCGTCGTGGATGATCCTCGCCGGCGTCCCGCTTCCGGTCGTCCAACGGCACCTGGGGCATGAGTCGATCACGACAACGGTCGACCTATACGGGCATATCGACCGGACGAGTGCCCAGGCAGCTGCAGACGCAATCGCCAACATGCTTACGGCGGAGTGAATTTGGGCCCTTCTGGACGTAGGAAGGGAATCACGGGCCGTGGTAGCCCGAGTCTCGACGCAAGATCGACCATCCCGTTTCGCAAGTATGGATAGATCGCGACGACTCCGGCCTTCCCTATGAACTCCGTCAAGACGTCCCCGGAAACCTCGCATGGTTCATTCACAGTAAACCGGCCAATGGCGTCAACAGCGTACGACGCGCCTTCCCCGGAAAGGGTTGCCTTGCATAGGATCTCAATTGAGTTCTCGCCTTGACGGACCAGAACCTGGACAGCGAACGGCGCATCGTCTTCGTCTGAGACCTGTGCCGACAGCCGGGTGTACGTGATATCTGAGAGTTCAGTGATCCCCAGCAGATCCCGAGCGTCGGTGACAACGTGGGGAGCGGTTTCGCTCATACGGAAGCGACCACACGAAATGCGGCTGATGTACCAGTCAGCCGTGGAGCGCGCTGCTGGATGGATCTAGATGGCCATGAGACGTTCTTCAAAAGGAGGGTCACATCCGCAAATTCGTTGCGTCCTCTTTGTGACGGCGTCAGAGCGGCCTGTCGATCGAGAATCCAATGATCGACTCGGGTGTGATCAGGCGCGGTCGGATACTGCACAGACTCGGTTAAGTGGCCATTGTTTGAAAGCCAAGCCGCGACGTCGCCCCACAGCCACAGCTCACCGCTGACCATCGCGTACGGGGTAGGGAAGGGGGTGTTGGCCATGCGGTCACCGCGAGCCCAGTTGCCAACGGTCTGCCGGCGGACGTCGGCGCGCTCGGAGATCTCGCGTCGATCGACGAGGTCGGGAACGGTCCGCGTGGGGCTGAGATCTGAGTCGATTAGAAGCTGAGCGGCTTGGATACCTGCACGTGAGGCGTTGGCGCCTTCCATCGTGATTACCACGACGGTCAGGTCTCCATGGCTGTACGCAGTTGTGTCGCGGCAGCCCTTCGCCACCGACGCTAGGCGCTCGTCATCGGGGCCTTTTAGTTCATTCGTCGCGAAAGAGAACTCGTAGACGGCCATGGCGCCAGTGTCCAATCCGGCTCAGCTGTTGTCAACTGGAAACAGATACCTCAATGTGGCTTTTTAGGGCATTTTCGGCAGAATCGCTCGATCTGCTGCGCGTGGTGGTCGGCATCGTTCGGCGTTCCATTGACTGAGAACCAGCCCTTCCCGCCAACGCCGCCGCACGGACACCAGATCGTGTATAGGTGCCCACCCTTGGTCAGTTTGAAGCCCTTGCGCATGTATTTGGAGACGACTTTGTAAACGGGGCCTTCCAGGCTTTTGCGTGCCTGGGCTCGGCTGATTTGCTCGCCGCTCATCTACACCCCCAGACCCAGGCATTCGTGTTCATAATCGAATCGAATCACAGGAACTGGACATCTTGTGATTTGCTTGGGGACACGCCGACTACCGGCGCGCCGCGTGATGCTGGACTGGGAGTGGAGTCCACGCCCTATGTTCTTGGTTCGACCGTGATGTAGCCATTGGTTTCCCATGCTTCGATCTCGGAATCGAGAAGCCCGACGCGCTCGAAAATCGCATGTTCGGTCGCGCGCACGGTTTCGTCGAGGTCGGCCAGGACTTTTAGCACGTCTTCCGTGTGGAGTTCGACGGGATCGCCGACTCTTGGCCGGCTAAAGCGATCGCCTGCATTAGTGCGGGTGAATTTCTCGATTGCCGCCTCGGAACGCAGTTCGCCCCGCTGGTGGGTCAGCAGGTGCCGAAGGTCGCGTATCTCCCGGACGCTTGGTGTGCTGATGTTGGCGCCCAAGTCGGCGTGGAAGCGCGTCAGGACGAGCCAATTGGGTGACTCGCGACCTTTAGTGACGCGGACAACCGGACGTACCGAGCCGTCTCCAATGCGGATATGCGAAAGCCATTCGCGAAGAACGTCTTCCATGTATACCTCGAACGCTGTCACCGCGTCTTTGATCGCGGCGGCGTGAATCATCCAGCCGAACCGGTCCGGCCACATTCCCTCGACCTGCTCGTCGAAGCGCCATACGTGTTCGTCGCCGTGGTGGTCATCAGGATCGAAGTTCTCGTCTACGCGCTGGATGGCTGCTGCCCACACCTTGTCGTAACCGCTCTCCGCCCAGAGCAGACCGAACTTGTGGAATGCCCGTATCTCGGATTGAGTCCGTTCCCACGTCGATCCAGCGACGCTACGGATACCGTGGCCAGCGTTGTCGCTCATGCCGGAACTATCCGACCTTCTGCCAGGGCAGGCAGCCGTGTGTTGCGAACGCGTAATCGCCAGGCTTGATTTCGACGGTAGCCGACTGGCCTTCGGTCAGACGTCCTGTGGCGAGCGTGTTGTTGATCGTCTCGTCAGGCCCGGATAGGCGGCTCCAGTAGCAGCTTGACCGGCCCGGTAGCGGTCCTTCGGTCCGGATCCAACCGGTCAACAGCCCTGTGCTGAGGGCCCCGCCATCGGTCACGCGGAAAACGCCGTCGCACTTCGGGACGGCTTGCACCTTGCACTCGGATGGGCTAATCGTTTTCGGCCCAGCATTCACCGGCACCGCCTCGGTTATGCGTGTTGGCGCTGGCGGGCGCCGATCGGGTCCCGCGACGGACACCATGGCGACGGCAACCGCGACGATGCCTCCTGAGGCGACGAATATCTGCCACGGTGGGATCTTGCGTTCCTCAGGCGGTGTAACCCATTTCGCGTCGTCAGAGTAGTTGTCTGTCCAATTCGAGCCGTCGAAGTAGCGTTGCCTCGGGCTGCCCGAGGGGTCCGGGTACCAGCCTGCGGACGGTTTCGGCGCGTCGGTCATTGGGCCCCCTGCTGTGCGTGCGGCCCCGACCCGTGCCCGCAGCGTATAACGCGACCGCAAACTCCGAAAGCCTTCATGGCGCATTGGTCGAAGTAATACTCTGCTGGTATGCCGCACATCGACGTGAACGGGCAATCGATCCATTACACCGACAGCGGGGGAGACGGCCCGCCTATGGTGCTGTCACACCCGATGTTCCTCGACACAATCCACCTCGAGCCGCTCGCGGACGCGCTGGCGGGTGAGGGCTATCGCGTGGTCACTTTCGACCAACGCGGGCATGGCGCCACGCGATTCGACGGCAAGCCGTTTGAATTCGTCGAGGTCGCCCGCGATGCTCTTGAGCTGGCCGCTGCGTTGGGGATCGAACGCGCGGTTTTCGGCGGCGAGTTGTACAGCGCCGCTATGGCATTGCATGCCGCGCTCTTGGAGCCCGAACGTGTTGCGGGCCTGGTGTTGGTCGGGGCGACCGCTCGTGCAACCGATCTTGGCGAGTCGATATCACTGGGGTCTGGCGTTGACGTGTGGACCAGCGGGGGCCCGCAGTCGGACGAGTTCGGGCGAGTGGCTGAGGCTGCTGCTGGACCGGATAGCGAAGCGTTGATGGATCGTTGGCGCAAGGCCGACTGGAGCCAGATCCGTCTCGTAGCCGATGCGTGGCTCGGCCGGCCCAGCATCGAGGACCGCCTCTCCGGTATCACATGCCCCGCTGTCGTGATCCACGGCCGAAACGAGTTCTACATCCCACTTGAACACGGCGAGTATGTTACTGAAAACCTTGGTGGCCCAGTGTTGTTCGAGATTATCGAAGGGCAGCATCAGGCGCTGAGTATCACCCGGTTCCCGGAGACTCTGGCCGCGGTCCGTTCGTTGAGTCGCCAACAGTTTCCTGTATGACCCCGAGCAGCATCAGGTCGGAGGATTGACCTGCCCGCCAGACCCGCATGTTTACGCGTAGAACTGATTCGTTGTCGAGGTCGCGGACCAACCATGGGCGCGAGGCGGGGTCTGCTGGGATTGTGTTTCGTTCCCAGTGTCGCGCAAAGTCATTGATCGGTGCCATCTTATGCAACACATAGGTGAGGTCGGGGTCTTCGGGCGTGAGCGCAAGGTTGAACTTGAGCCATGAGATGAGCCAGTCCGACGACGATTGATAGTCGAGCAGGATGTCGGGAGTGCGGCGGCCTACGTAGTGCCAGTTGACGAAGTTCGGGGATATCCACAACCCCTTGAAAAGCCGCTCGAACTCTGAGTTCGCATGCTGCACAGTCCAACCCGCGCTTAGATATGCGGCGGGGTGAGGGTTCAGTGCTTCCAGGTAGTCGCTGACGTCTGGTATTTCCAGTCCTGCTGTGCCTGCCATCTTGCCCCCGAGTGCAAAGAGATAGTGCGTCTCCCATGACGATAGACCCAGTGCCTGCGCGATGGGTGTCAGAGCTGTTTCTGGTGGGTGGTGGGTGTTGGTTTCGACTTGCCGGATCCACGATTCGGAGTAGCCAGCACGGGCTCCAAGTTGGCGGCGGGTTATACCACTGCGGGCGCGCGCGGCGCGGAGAAATGACCCAAGATCATTGCCCGCAACCATACAAGAAACCTAGACACTGGAGGATCTTGACGCTTGTCATTTGCCGGTGATTGAGTTGGCTTTCAGCCAGTTCACAGGGTCGGGGGACTTGCAGGGAGGGTGACGAAGATGTCTAGCCCATGAGGCGCCAGTAGCCAGCTCACGTGCGGAACCAGCCCGGGATTTTGGGGTGTGAGGGGGGTGCGCAGCCGGGCATAGGTTTTCTACATGAAATCGATACGTGTGGTCGAAGGCCCTGTGAAACGGACTCTACGGTTCACGGCGTTTCGGCTGTGGATCAGGCAGGTCCGGGACCGTGCACATGTGCTTGCGGGCGTACTAGCTGGGTTGTCCAATGGCAGAGAAAAGTCTCGCCGCAAAAATCTTGCCGTTAGTGGTGGGCAGATGTCGAGGCGCGGTTTTACGGTGCAGATACATGAGCAGAGATGAACACATACGGGAGGCAGCACATGGCCGTGACCACAGCCCACGGACTCTTCGGCGTGTCCACCGACTCTCCTTGGCTTCTCGTCCGGACAGACATAGCTTGTCATCACAAGGCGAAGTACTCGAAGCTGAACTCGATGCGGCAGAACCTCACAGGGAAGGGAGGCGATCGCCCGGAAAAGTCGTCCGCACAGGGCGATTTCATCAGCAACAATTAGATCAGCGGAACACCCCCGCGGGGCCAGACAGCGGATGGCCCCCCTGGTGCTGGAACACCAGTAGGGGCCATCCATGACCAGTTTTCTCAGCGCACGGCGAAGTACTACCGAAAGGACCGGACATTGAGCGATGCTACGCCAGAAGGCGGCGACGCAGAAGACACAATCGGCAAACAGGGCATCGTCGAGGTCGACGTCGGCAGTGACTATCTGGGAACGATAACGGTGCTGCTCAAGCTCATTTTGGATGGATTGCCACAGGATGTGTGGCCCCCAACTGGGGTGTGGCGTGCCGAGTTGGAGTCAGCCCTAGATGCAAGACCAACGCATGAATGGTCGGACGGCGAGGGGTCAGTGATGGCCGCTATCGCGACGTTCATCGCGTCCCGATAGTTTCTGGCCGAGCGGGTCCTGCTGTGGGTCAAGCTCGTCAGCCTTCGCCTGCTGGCTAGATTCTGGGGTCGGACGCGTGAATTGCGCGAGAAGGTTCTGCGCACGGTTGACCAGATCTCGCTCCTGGCCTAACACGGCCATCATGCCGGCCGCGGTCGAACTCAGACCCGGCGCCATCCGCTGGAGCAGCGCAGCTTCGGCCGCCAGGTCCACGAACTCGGCTTCGGTCCTGTCCACAGTTTCTTGATCGGTTGAGATGAACTCCTTGAACAGCTTGTGCATTGTGTCGATGAGGCCAACTGCGATGCTGGAGTCCGGTGGAGAGCTGATAACTGGCGCTGTGGTCCCGCTCGATCCTTGTCCATAACCGTCGTACCCTGCGATCGTCAGCGCTTCGTAGGTATCCCAACCGAGAGCGAGCGCGAGATTCACTACCTCAGTCGGTTGGAGTGACAAAGCCGTGCCAAGCTCGATTGCGCGCACCCTTTCTGGGCGCATGTCGGCCGCTTGAGCCAAACCCTCTGGCTGGACGCCGGCACGTTCGCGTGTGCGGCTGAGTGCCTTGCCGAATGCTATGTCGTAGCGCTCCGCTGTACCGGGGGTATCGCGCGGCCACTTTGGTCGGCTCGCCTGCGCAGCCTTGGATGCCCACGCGTACTCAGACACGATCGGTCCGCTGCCAGCCAAGATCTGATCGACGCTGCCGGGTTCCCACCGGAGGGCCTGCTCGATTCGCGAGTATGAGCCTTGACTGAGAGTGCGCTTGCCGGTCTCCAGGTCTGAGATCGTTCTAGGCGTGATGCCCGTGGCGTCCGCGAGGTCCTTGGCCAGCGGCATCCCGATTAGTTGGCGGCGGTTCCTTACGTACTGCGCCAGGCGTTGCAAGCTCACACCCTTCATCCTGACGGAAACCAGAGGAAACATCTACTAGGCCATTTCGCGCCCTTCTTCATCTAGCCGGAAACACATGGATGAGATTTGGATGTCTGACGCATGCTCTGAGCTGCAAAAACAACTCGACTAGAAACCGTTTCCGTTTCATGATTGACACCGTTTCTATTTGTTTCTAGTCTGATGAACGTGGCTCTAGTTGATGACCCGGTGAGGGTAGGCGCGACGGTTCGTGCGTTGCGTGAATCAAATGGTTGGGCGTTGGGGAAATTCTCGAGCGTCATCGGCATGTCGCATGGTCACCTCGCGAACATCGAGGCTGGCAGGAAGCGATGCACCCCCGAGATGGCCCGCAAGATCGCAGACGTGCTCGGCGTTCCGTTGGCTGCCATCACCACCGGAATTGCACCCGAGGTGATCGCGGGATGACCGATGGGAACGCCAGTGCTCTGGTCTCGACCGTCACTACCTACGCCCTTGAAGAGGCAGCCGAGCATTTCGGTAACTCGCCCGAGTGGCTGGCCCAACAGCTGAGGTCTAGGCGGTTCTCCGGTTACAAGGTCGGCCGGAAGTGGCGGATGTCCGACGCGGACATCGCCGATGCCCTGGAGAAGTGCCGCCGTGACGCGAGGCCACCCGCAGAGCACTGCGCGGCTGAATCCGGCCCACGGCTAGCCAGTGCTACAGCCACAACGCAGCGCAGGTTCGCATCATGACGACTGCAGCTGAACAACATTGAACGACAACTGAATACATGAAAACGCTGGCGGTGCCTAACCGCCAAGAAAGCCACCGCCAGCGTCCCTACCACCAACTCTACGAGGAGTCGGCATGCAACACCGTACAGAAAACAAGCCCCGTCGGCCTTGGTTCTTGATCGCGATGGGTGCGGGCGCGGCCATCGTCGCGATGTGTCTGGCGAGCCCGGACACCAACGCCCAACCCAGTGACTCGCTCGATGCGGTCTTCGCCCGTCTGACCGATGAGGGCTACCGCGTCACGGTCGAGACATTCGGTGACTGCGACCCGCACGACGGCTCGATCGTCGCGACCCGGATCGGGCCGACTGTGTGGGCAGACACCACCGCCGACTCCAAGGCGGGCGGCGGGGGTGCCACCCCTGCGAGCACGGGCCAAGCGGGGTCGCGCGGGGGCGTCCCATGGGCGCGGTCAGTGTCGTATCGCATTGCGTACGTCACCGTGAACTGCCAGCCAGGCAGCGCAGTCCGATGACCACTATCGCCCACACCTTGCATCGCGCTCTGACAGAGTCGCCGTCGCCGCAGAAGTTCTTCGATGCCCTGGCCGACGCCGACGGTCAACTCGACAAGGTGAGCGAGCTGGGCTACCTAGCGTCGTTCGCGCCGCCGCCAATCTACTTCGGGCAGTGCGTATGTGGATCAGTGTTCGAGATCCGCCCTAGCGATGGCCGAGTCGATCTTACCGGCGACGACTACGAGTCCATCCGTGATTGGGATGACCTCCACAGCTATTGCCAGGACGGTGACCTATGACTACTTCGAAGACCGCACCGACAGTGTGCCCGCGCGAAACATTGCCCGAAACTCTGGACTGCCCGCGCGGATGCGGATACCAGGTGCTCGCGAGACCCGTCACTGCACAGGGTGTTTGGAATGCAGGCCCGTGGCGGATGCAGGTGCACGAGATGGTGGCCGAGGTCTTCGGCCGCTGCCCTATGCCGCCGATGGTGCGGAAGGGGGCCCGCTGATGGGATTCGGACCGAACCCCGCAGAGGTGCGTGCCGCCGAGGAGGCTGCGCGGGAAGCGCGCGAGCGTGCGACGTCGAAACCGTTGACACCCTTCGAGAAACAGCTGTTGGCAGTGCTGGGGGAGATCGGGGATGCGCTCAAGGCGTCCGGTGGCAGCGACGTGACTGTGACCGGATCAGGCGACGGCGGTGAAGTGTCCCGCCGTCGCCAAACTAACCAGCTCGGCCGATCCCGACAATGCCCCTGCGGCCGACAGGTCTATCTCGGCAGCGCCTCGGGTAAGTGGGTTCATGTCGACGACGCCACCCCCGCGTGCCCTGTGAAAGGGGAGGTGGTCTGAATGGCCCGCCGCCCCGAACCCGGGTTGGAAGCCGCCGCGAAAATGTGGGACGCCGCAGCGCTTCTCGCTGAAATCAACCACGCCTACGGCGACGGTGTGCGCCACTCGTGGAACCCATTCGAGCTGCGGGTAACCGCGCAACTACTTGAAGCCCGTCACGCCGCGAAACGGGCAGCATCATGACCGCCCCAGCGATCGACGTCGACGTGACCGAGCTAGTGGGCGTGATGCCGCAGCGGGCGTGCGAATGCCGTTCGTTCCTGTGCGAGCGCCATCGCATCATCGTCTGCGGCAACAAAGCGAAATGGATGGTACGTATCCACGCCTACAACGAGGCCACCGACGCCTGCTCGGACCCTGTGCTGCTCATGTGCGATGACTGCCTCGATGTGTGCACCAAAGCCTCTGAATCGCTAGAGCTTCCGGGTGAGTGCGAGTGCGGCCGGGTGTTCGGCTGCATCGAGGACATGCTGAAAGCGGTCGCGCTGTGAACCGCCCTGCCACACCGCCGCCGTGCCCGGTCTGCCGGAAGCCGGCGCGATCGACTGTCGATGCGGCTGTGCGTTGGCATCGTGACACCGCGGGTGGTGACTGCCCGATGTCGGGTAAGCCGTTCGCGTGGGTGCTTGCCGCCGCTGATCAGGCGGTGACAGCAGCATGACCGCGAACCCCACCACCGGAATCCTCGGCGTGTACACGCGACGGGATCCGCAGTTCCTGCAGCCCGGGTCACCGGAGTGGTCGAAGACCATCACACCGTCGAAAGTCGCCGCGATCCTCGGATTCTCCCGCTATGAGTCGGCATACCGCCTGTGGCACCGCATGACTGGCCGCGTCGACCCGGAACCCCACAAGGACGCGTTCGATGTCGGCCACGACCTGGAAGCGTTCGCCGCGAACCGGTGGCGCAGCCGTAATCCCGGCTGGCTGCTGTCCGACGGTGAAGTGCAGGTCCACATCGATCCCGGCAAGTTCGGGTTCCCGTGCGTGGCCACGGTCGACCGGCGCGCGGTGCGGGGCCGGTCGCGGCGCGTCATCGAGTTCAAGGCCGCCCGGAACATGACCGACTTGGAGCTGTTCGGCGACGACCTGACCGGTGACTGCCCGGAAGACTATGCGGCGCAGGTCATGACGCAAATGTTGTTCACCGGCTGGACCGACCAACCAGGTCATCTGTTGGCCGTTGGCCCGTACTTCGACGAGCGGATCTACGAGATTCCGTTCGATGCGAGCACCGCGGCGTGGATCATCGCCGAGGCCCAGAAATTCTGGGGTCTGCTGCAGGCCGACGAGGTACCCGACCTCGATAACACGGTCCACACCTACAGCTGCATTCGCGCGGTGAACCCCGATATCAACGCCGACGCCACCACAGTCCTCGACGGCGCCGAAGCGCTGGAATACGTCACCGCAGGGCAGGAATACGAGCGCGCCAAAGAGGTCTATCAGGGCGCGAAAAACCGGCTGATGAAACGGATGGAACGCGACAAGTACGCCGAGTTCGGTGGCGTCCGGATCGCGCACCGACAGAAATCCGGAAAGAACTCGGTCGCACTCTATGCGGCCAAAGGCGTGACCCCCGAACAAATCCGATTCCTGAACGGAGACAACCCCTCATGACCGAAACCACCACGAAAACCGCAGCCGCCGACACCGCCGAGATCTGGCCCGACCCGGCTGCACAGCCCGCCGGCGAACTAGCCGTCCCGTCGTCACTAGGCACAGAACTGGCAATCCACACCGGGCAGGCCCGATTCAGTGAGGCGCAGCGAGCAGCTCTGCGACAGCTCGGTATCGAGGACGCCACAGACGGTGACCTCGACGTGTATTTCCACGTGTGCCAAACCACCGGGTTAGACCCGTTCCGCAAAGAGATCTACATGATCGGACGCAACTCCAAGGTCACCGAATGGATCGACACCGGTGAAGGCGGGCGGCGCAAGGTTGAGCGATTTGTCACGAAGTACACCATTCAGACCGGGATCGACGGATTCCGCCGCAAGGTCCGCGAGTACGCGCACCGCAACGGCGACACGCTGGCCGTCGAGGGCCCGTTCTACTGCGGCGACGACGGCCAGTGGCGCGAGGTTTGGCCCGGTAGTACCCCTCCGGTGGCCGCGAAGTACATCGTCTTCCGGAACGGCGAACCATTCACCGCAGTAGCGCATTTCGACGAGTTTGTGCAGACCAACAACGTCTACGAGGGCAGCGGGCAGGGCCGCCGGGTTGTGGGACAGGAACCCAACAGTATGTGGGCGAAGATGCCCCGCAACCAGATCGGCAAGTGCGCCGAGGCTGCCGCGTGCCGCCGCGCCTACCCGAATGAATTCGCCGGACTGATCCTCACCGACGCGGCGCAGCCAACCGTGATCGACGGGGAAGTCGTCGAGGAACGCCAAGCCCCGCCTCAGCGTGCAAAGGGCGCTCAGCGTCTACGCGAACGCGCAGCCGAAGCCGCCGCGGAACAGAGTGCGCAAGCGACAGAGACCGCGGGGGAGCTCAGCGCCGACGCCCGCGAGAAGTGGCTCAAGGCGATGTTCGCCGCACTGAACAAAGCCGAATGCACCGACCGCGACGAACAGCTCATCGTCATCGGCGGAATCCTTGGACGAACCGAGCTGTTCGAGCACCGCGATGCCATGACTGACCAGGAACTACGCACCATCGTCAACGCGCTCAACCAATGGGCAAAGGCTGGAACCCTCGAGCATCAGATAACCGAGTACGTCAACGCATGGTCGCTGCGGGAAACCGCTGCCGACGAAGCCGCCAACTCGGACGCTGAACCGGATGGTGAGCAAGGCGAACTCGGTCTCGAAAGTGATCAGAGCTGATGTCGCGCACAGGCAAGTTCACCGCCGTGGGCGGACTGACCCTTGGCGCCGTAAACCTCCTCTGCGCCAACGCGAACCAGGCCGGATATGCCCCTGATTCGTCCATATGGGTATCCAATCCCGACGCCGCAGGCGACGTCATCGTGACCGTCACCGATCCCACCGCAGACCCGGCCGACAAGTCGTCGGACGCAACCGACCCAACCGGGCCGGAAACCACCACCACCGCAAGGAGATAAACACCGCCATGGGAACCACCACCAAACCCAAGGATCTGAAATCCACCAACGCGCTCGACGACATCGACGATGCAGACCCGCAGGCGTACATCGGGTTCCGCGCCACCAACATCAAGATCACGAACCCGCCTGACCTCAAAGAGGGAGGCACCCTGGTCATCAAGTACCGGTGCATCGAGTCGAAGGTCGTCGAAGCCGCTGACGGCGAAATGCGCGACAAACGCACGCTGAAAGTCGAGTGGGTCGGGCAGCCAGGGCAGAAGCCGCCCGCCGGTGCCGACGAAAACCAGGGCTCGATGCTCGACGTCGTCGACGGCACCCCGGTGCCGTCCGCCGAAGCCACCGGCGACGACGCCGACGGTGAGGGGGCTGACGGTGAGGGGTAACCCAAGCCGTGCACGGCGCCGGGCCGCACGCGCGGTCCGGCAGCCGTCACGGATGACCGACTACCAGCGCAACCGGCAAGCCGAACAACTCCACGGCGTCGACAAGATCCGCGACTACCTACACGACATCGACCTCGAAGTCCTCAACGAACTCATCGAGGACGAAGACGGCGCAGCACCCGAGGACGACCAGCCGTCCACGCACCACCACGCCGACACTGCACCCGAACGTGAGCCCAACGCCTACGAGCTAGCGATCCTCGGCGCACTACAGAACAAAAGCGTCTACCTCGGCAGCGTGCCAGCCGATGAGGTCCGGCGCCGACGTCTCCGGAACCGCGATTCCAAGCGCGCCCGCCGACTCCAGCGCCGCAGCAAGGTCCGCCGAATGAAACGGCGCCACCAAACAAGGGACGCGGCGGCATGACCAACACCGAACCGCGCGAGTTCCCGCTCGGCGTCGTCGTCACCCTCACCGTCGGCAACCCAGACCGAACCTTCTGCCTGCTATCCCAGGTCTACGACGTACTGGGCTACATGCTCGGCTACGTGCCGCTCGTATCCGAGATGGCTCCAGCCTTCGAAGCATGCAAAACCGCGGTCCGGGAACAGCATCCGCAGCTGGCTGACGCCATCGATCCCGGCAAGACGCCAGCGTTCGGGACGCTGGCTGTGGACACCGAAATCCTGCAGTGGTTGAGCAATCTGGCGCGTGAACACGGCGAAATGTTCACACTGACACCGCTGCCGGCGCCCGCGTTGCCTGATGAGTTGCCGCCGCAGCCCGTGGCTGAACCGTTGGTCGCCGAGTCATGAGGTGCGCCAAGTTCGTCGGCGACCGCACCGACGCATTCACCGTCGGCCAGACGTTCGGCGAAACCCTCGAAGGCCGCGCCGTGCGCATCGTGTCCGTCACCTACGACCGCGACACCGACCGCACGATCGTCGAAGGTGAACCGCTCGCACCCGACGCGCCAGAAGGGTTGCGGCTGCGCTACTTCGGCGGCACCGACCCGCACGCCGAACCCCCAACCAGTGTCCAACCCCTCACCGACGAGGTAACACCCCAATGACCGAAACATCCCCAGACCTGACCTTGCGTGAATGGTTCGGCAAGCTGATCCGCGGCCAACACCACATCGCGATCGGCGGCGAAGACAACCCATACATGCTGCGCTGGTACCTGATCCCACGCAACCGGTACCTGAACATCTACCTGCACCAATTCGTCCGATCCGACGACGACCGCGCTTTGCATGACCATCCGTGGTGGTTCTGGTCCATGGTGCTACTCGGCCACTACTACGAGCACCGCGCCGACGGCCGCCGCATCAAACGACACGCCGGATCGATCGCATACCGGGCAGCGAAAACCCGGCACCGCGTCGAGCTGCCCGTCTCCAATGACCCGTTCTCGCTGCTCACTCGAGAAGACTCGTGCGTCACCATCGTCGTCACCGGCCCCCGCACACGGGATTGGGGATTCTGGTGCCCCGGAGGCCGATTCATCATGAACAGCGGCGCGGACACCAGCACCCTCGACGTTGACCGGTTCATCCCACACGACGACTGGGGCGCCGCAGGATGCGGCGAACCATTCACCGGCACCTTTCACGCCCGATCAACGATCTGGAACCAGGGTGCGCGCCGATGACTGACGACACTGCGACAGCGTTAACCCCCACTCTGAGCGATCATGGCGACGAGCGTCGGAGTCATCTCTACACCTGCCTTAGCTACACTCTTCCAACTGAAAAGCCCCTTGAGCTTCTCCCACACGCCTTTGTGTTCGTCAGAACTTGCTTGATAGGCAGTGTCAATCGTGGATTTGAGAAGCGTTGCAGCCCTAGACAAATCGTAGTCGCCACGGATGTTGAGGCGGTATTCCTCGATGACCAGCTTCATGTGGATGATCAGGCCGACCATGTATTTCTTAACGCCCTCGCTGATGCTGGGGTCGTCCTTCAACGCGGTAAGAACCTTTTCGAGCGCTTTTTCGAAATCATCCGCTGCGCCATCGGGGAGCTTCGGAACCAGCGAATCAAGCTGGTGCCCGAGCGTACTGAGCATTTGCATGGCCGCGTAGTCGAAGCTGTAAACAGTCTTCCAGCCGTCGGGAAACGACAAGACCATGCTTCCCCACGTCGGCAGATGTTGTCGGTAAGTGTTGACGACGTCCACTGGAATCTGTCCCAGCTTCTCGGCTTCGTCCAAAAGCTCACTCGTCGCACGCCAGTTGGACAGCGCTGCCTCATGCCGGCGAATCGCCATGGTCACGTCGACTCGGAGCTGACGCCGGCCTTCCGCGCTGTCCCTAGATCCGCTCAGGTTCCATGCCTTGAGTTGCAGGTACAGCAGTTCCGCAGGGTTTGCCATTGGCGCATCGTAAATCAGCAACACCGCAGCTCGGAGTGGAATCGAGCAGCCGCATGAGGCAGCCGTCGATCGGTTCATTGTGCTCGGGTGCCGGTGGTCTGGACCTCGCTGTCGAGCACGTTACGGGTGGCCGCACGATCTGGCATGCCGAGTACGACGACGACGCGGCCAAGGTGCTCGGAACCCGCTGGCCGGGCGTGCCGAATCACCGCGATATCACCGCGATCGACTGGACGCGTGTCGAGCCCGCCGACATCGTGTGCGCCGGGTACCCGTGCCAGCCATTCAGCGCGGCGGGCGAACGTAAAGGAACTGACGATGAGCGACACCTCTGGCCCTATGTCGCGCAGGCAATTCGCATACTACGACCCGGACTTGTCGTCCTGGAGAATGTGGCCGGACACCGGTCTCTGGGGTTCGATTCCGTACTCGCAGACCTGGCCGAAATGCGGTACGTGGGATCTTGGTGCAGCCTACGAGCTTCCGATGTCGGCGCCACCCACCGCCGTGAACGCCTCTTCATTACTGCCCACCCCTACGACGCAGCCCGAGACGGGCAATGGTCACGCCAGGGACCTCGGGTCGGAACTCAAGGATCTACCGAATCGCCTGACCGACTAGAGCTGCTACCGACTCCGCAGAGTCGAGATTCCAGGGGCGCGGCGAATCCACCCGGGCGCGTCCGCGACGGGCGCCTGCGGACGGTAACCGATGATGCGCTACCAGACGCTGTCATTCGCAACCTACTTCCCACGCCCAGAAGGTCCGACGGCGACGGAGGCCCCAACCCGCTCACACGCGCCGAACGCATGGACGACGTCGAAACACGCGTTATCCGCCTCGGCGGCCGATGGGGAAAGTACGCGCCCGCAATCGAACGATGGGAATCGCTCACCCGACCAGCCCCGGATCCAACACAGCTGAGTCGCAACGGGAAACATCGCCTAGCACCAGCGTTCTCCGAGTGGATGATGGGCTGGCCGCTCGGATGGGTTACCGCCGTGCCTATCTCACGCAGTGCCATGCTGCGCATCATCGGCAACGGCGTCGTGCCACAGCAGGCAGTTGCGGCACTGTACTGGCTGCTCAGCGTTTCCGAGGTAGCCGCATGACCGCGCTACCTGTTCCGCGCTATGACCGGACCCGAGCACCAGAGCCCGGTAATCAGCCGCGCCCTTGGTTCACGTTCTGGTGCCAGCGGTGCGGCCAAGAGTTCCGTGCCCGGTTCATCGCACGCGAATGCCGAGACTGCTGGGCCGCAACCGCCGCCATCTACCCAACAGTCTGGCCCGGCACCGGTGAGGTCAGTGGCTCATGACTGACAAGACAGACCGCCAGGGACGGCGGCGCCTATTCCTCAACTGCAGCAAGCCTGATGCCGCCCCATTCATCAGGCCGTGCAGCAGGTTTCGGCACGTAATGAGGAACATCCCGAAGCATCGTCTTGACTACGAGTCCGCCCGAGCTCATGGCATACGACATCTGCGTGTGGAGCCAGCTGCAATCACGGATGGCCTCCTTCAGTTGGGAACGGTCGACTTCTACTGGCTCCGGAATGGGCTTAGTCACCGAACCAATAATGGTGCGCTGGATCGTGACCAAGTGCTCTCCGTCAGGGGTGAAACGGACGGAATGCGCTATTCGGTCACGCATCTCCTTGCACCTCTTGTAGGTCTCCTCGAAATGCGAGAGATCCGCGTCGCTTTCTACTTCTTCAGCGATGGCGATGAAGAGCGGTACGCGCTCTTCATCCCTGATTCGTCTGACGGCCAGACTCCAGACCTTTTCGGCCGCTATCCCAAGCCGCGCCTGAAAGAAGATTCTTGCCACCATCTCGTCAGCGAAGTTCTGGACGTTCGAGAAGGCGCCCAGGAACTGCAAAAGCAATGCGCGCATGTCTTGATCCGCAGCCCCCATGGAAATCGTCACACGCCTGAGAGTACCGACGGCGCCCCCAACTCGACCTCCAATTTCAATGGATGGCTCTGATGGCATTCAGGCGGCGTCGATTCCCTCGGTGCACGGTGTGCGGCGAGCCAGTCACCTGCGGCCAGGGCGACCGCCACCTGTCGTGCTCGCCGATCTGCAAAGCCGACGGCTGCTGGGAACCGATTCCATCCACCGGACACACCTGCAACGTGAAGAAAGCGAACGAACATGCGTAAATCTCGCAGCATCGAAATCCGTATCGAGGGCGACGATTTCACCTCCCTGTACGGCCGCCCCGACCTTCCCACGTTCCACGACAACCCGGACGGGACAGTCGAACTCCGCGACATTCCTGACGCCACCATCATCGGCCGCGACTACGCAGCTGCGGTAGAAGCCGAAGGCGGAACAACTTGGCGTGGCGTCCGCCTAACCATCACACGCGACAACGGCGGCATGCAGCTGAACGCTGCCGCCAGCAATGGCGTCTTCCGGTGGGAGCTGCAACCCGCGCATTTCTGGGACGGCGAGGGCTCAGAAATGTTCATCGGCCGCCTGATCGAAACGGGGGTGTCCGCGTAGTGGCTTGGTTCTTCGTCGATGACGGCTTCTCCGATTCGAAGCCGATCATGAACCTGCCCACAACCCCGGTACGTGTCCCCATGCGGATCGCGGTCGCCGGCGCATGGGTACTGGCCGGATCGTGGTCAGCAAAGGAAGAAACCGACGGCTACATACCCCACGCCAAGCTGAAATCCCTTCTGGTACCGCGCTCCGTGGTGGCCGCGCTGACGGCCCCCGGACCCCTCGACGCACCCCTGTGCTGCCCAGAAAGTGACGGAATTTTGGTCAGAAATTGGGCAAAATGGCAGCAAACTAAGGCCGAAAACGAAGCCCGCCGCAAACGAGACGCCGAGAAGAAACGGAACCAAAGACGGCGCGGCCGAAACTTCGTGACCGGCATAGATGACCAAATGTCCCCTGGGGACATCGACGGGGACACAACAGAACCCGGCGAAAACGTGTCCCCCGGGGAGTCCCGTGGTCCTAACCCACCCCACCCCTTAGTAGTTACTTCTAGTGGGGATAGACCGGTAGGAAGCCGCCCGTCTGAGTACTGCACCCTGCACCCCGGTGGAACCGAGAACTGGTGCGGCGCCTGCGCTAACGCGCGGCGCAACGCAAACAACTGGGACGCCCAACAGCTCCAAACCACAGCCGACCAACGCGCAGCCCGCCTCGAGGCCATCCGCGCCTGCCCCGACTGCGACCCCAACGGATTCATCCCCAACCCCGAAGACCCCGACACCCTGACCCGCTGCACCCACCCACGAACGGAGACACCCGAATGAACACCGCATCCGCACCGACCGAAAACAGCTCTGGTCGTTGGGAAGTCCGCATCGACCCCGCCACCCGACGCACTTCCTTCGGATGGTTCGACGGCAAGCCCGCGTATACCGGTGGACCACCGCGCTGGAGCGTGAAATCGCCACGCGGCGTGCAGGTCTTCAACACCCACGACCCCGTGGCAGCCATGGAACTCGCGCGTTCCATGGCCAGCATCGACGAACTCCTCGCCCGCGTAAACCGCGTTGAACACAGCCTCTGGGGCAACCACCCTGCGCTACGGGCGCCCATGGCCAACAGACGCAACGCCCCGAAACCCGCTGCCCGGGGGACGCTCACGCTGCTACAGGACCCCAACGTATGAGCGCGCTGGAACGCGTCGACGTCGTCCTAGGCCTGGACCTGTCGCTCACCCGCGCCGGAATCGCCTTCATCGACAACGCGGACCTCGGATGGCCATACGCCCGGCCATCGCTGATCACCGACGTCGGACACGCCGGCCACGACGGCGCCCCCTGGTGGAAACGATCACGGCGGCTACTCGCGCAAGCCCGCGACGTCGCCACCATCATCACCGACGCCGAACAACACCGACGGATCGTGCACGCGGCGATCGAAGGCCACCCGTACGGCGTCAACATGCCCAGTGCTTACGACCGAATCGGCCTGTGGTGGGCAGTGTTCGGCGTCCTCGACGCCAAGGGCATCCCCGTCACCGTCGTCAACCCGCAGACTCGGGCCAAGTTCATCACCGGGCGTTCCCCGAACGGCATGAAGCCGGGAGAGCACAAGAAACTGGTGCTTTCCGAGCAGCGCGCCGCGTGGGGCCTGGATTCGACGCGGCTACGTAACCACGACCAAGCCGACGCCCTCGGCTTGGCCCACATGGCTGCCCTGCACCTCGGGTGGCCGCTCCCTGTGGAGCAGCGCCGCCGGTACGTCGAAAACGTCGCGCTCGTTGACTGGGAACCCCAGAGAGCGGCGGCGTAGCGATGGCTAGCGCGGTTTTCCCGAACAAGGGCCGGATCGAACGCCGGCTCGCCGAAGTGTCCGGCCAACTGGACGAAACCTGGAAACGACAGGCCGCGTGCCGAGGTCACCCGCGGCCAGACATCTTCTACCCCGACCCGGCACGGTCCGAGGCCACGATCAAACGGTCGAAATCCGAGCTGAAACGACGCCTCATCGTCGCCGAAGCCAAACGCGTATGCGCCGCATGCCCGGTCCGCGTCGAATGCCTCAACTACGCCGACGAAATCCTCGACTACCACGGCATATGGGGAGGCAAAACCGGACGCGAACGCGGACGTAAACGCGACGAATTCTGAACCACCACAACCACCGAACAGCAAGGAACACCGCCCATGAGCAACTACCCGCCGAACATGACACTGCGGCCCATCGAGAACTGGCCCCACGACCTCACCCGTGACCGGCGCCGATCCAACTTCTCAGCACAGTGGAGCGACACCCTCAACTTGCTCGACCGGGAACTTTGGTGCCTCGGCAAGGGGGCACAGAACGCGCCCGCCGTGCTGCAGATCGCGATGCGTGAACAAGACTTCCGTGTCGACGGCATGCCCCGTGCTACAGCAAAGCCTGAACATCCGGGCGTGATCCTGAACATCGAATCCAACAAGGGCGCACTGTCATTCCCGTGCGACACATTCACCCGCTGGCAGGACAACCTGCGCGCTATCGCGCTCGCCCTGGAGGCGCTACGCAAGGTCGACCGGTACGGCGTCACACAGACCGGGCAGCAGTACCGCGGCTGGCAGGCAATCGAAGCCAAGCCCACCCCGATCGCACAGACCGCGGCCGGTGCAGCCGTCCACCTCGCGAAAGCCGCGCAAGGCAACGACGACAGCGTCTCCGAATGGGCACACCACATCATGCACGACCCCGAAACCGCTCGAAACACATACCGGAAAGCCCGCGCCAACGCGCATCCCGACCGCCACGGCGGCGACCGGACAGCCTGGGACGCAGTCGAAGCCGTCGCTGAAACCCTCCGCGCTGCCGGCGCACCAATCGGTGGTATCGGATGACCGCGCCTGAGCAGCACCTACGGAACGTGCTCGTGCGGTGCATGTCCGGCGCACTCAACGAAGTCGGGGGAGCAGTCATACCCGACGTATTCCGTCGCCCCGCTATCCCACTCACCGTCCGGGTCCGCGACAGCATCGAACGCTCCGAAAAGTCCATGCCCGGAATCGAGTTGGCCGGCGGACCCGAAATGGAAACACTCGCACGATCCGTCGGCAAGCTCATCCTGAAAATCATGCGCACCGACGAAGTCCTGTGGGTCGCGGTCAACGCACACCAGGACTTCGGCGGCTGGACTATCGACTGCGTACCACTCATCGCGCACATAAAGCTATCCAGCACCACCGACGCGCAGGTCATGAACGCCAACGGAATCAACCCCGAAACCGGGAAACCACGATGACCGCCAACCCGAAATGCATCTGCACCCACTACCACAGCGAGCACGATGACAACGCCAATGCGAAGTGCGGTGAGGGGATTTGGACCGTCACCGCAGAGGTTCCACGCGGTGACGACTTCCAGATCTTCGACCCGTGTGACTGCCCGGGGTTCGAAGCCGACCCGAAAGCCGACCACGAATGAGTGACATCGTCTACTTCAACGACCTGTGCACCTGTGAGCACGAGTTCTGCGAGCACGAAGAATGCGGCAATTCTGGAACGCTGCTCCCGACCTGTTACGGGAGGTATCACAACGGCACCCGTTGTCTCTGCGAGAAATTCACATCAGCGAAGGAAAACTAATGAGCGAGATCTCCACACTGCAGGAGGCCGCGAAAATCCTGAACCGCCATGGTCTCGCCAACGCCGCCGAACTCTGCACCCGACTCGTCGGCCGCCTCGCGGTCGACCAAGCCCTCGGCGGCGCAACAGAACCCGAACCCGCCCCCGGAAAACGCCTCACCCGAATCACACCATGACGCTGCCCGACATCACCACCCCGGCCCCGTTACCGTCACCCACATCTGGTGGGCGTCAAACCGGGAACCAATGCGGTGTTTCGCTCGGCAAGCGCGGCCCATGACCCCATCTATCGGTCGGGCGAGGCCACAGCTGCGCCCACCAGAACCAAACCCCCACAACACCAAAGGAGACACTGCACAATGACCACCACACTCGACGAACGGCTCGCCCTGGCGCAACAGCAGGTCTTCCGCAGTCGCAAGAAATACCTGCGCGCGAAGTTCCGGCTAGAGCGTGACATTCGGCGCCGTGACGAACTCTGCCCGGTCGCGCGCGGGCACAAAGCCGTGAAGAACATCTATGACGCCGTCCGAACCCTCACCGAGGATCCCGCACCGGAACCGACACCGACTCTGGACAGCGACCCGCGCACACCCGACGACCAAGCACACGAATTCTTCACCAGGCCAGGCGACTTCTACCAAGTAGTCCTCTCGCTGCCGGTACCGACGAACGGTGCCGATATCGGCGCCCAGTTCATGGTGAAAGCCGACGACACCCAATTCCCGTATCTGCTGGAGGTGCTACGCCAACTACGCGGCGCACTCGGAACGGCCCGTGTCGAACTCACCAAAGCCCAGATCACACCGCCAGACGGGCCGCCCATGGAGATTGGCAAAGACTTCACACTCGGCGACCGCTTCCCACGAATGCCAGTCAGCACAAGCAACCCCCACGGTCCCATCGGCACCATGCCGCGATATACCGAGGTATTCGCAATGGGTGAAGAGATACGCCCGCCGTTCGAGCGTGAACTCCGCATGGGTGACCTAGCCGATCAGGTTGCCGCAGTGGCGGAACAGCAAGGTGTGAAACCGGAACAAATACAGGTGATTCCGGTACGCGGAGGTGGATACGCGTACACGGTGAAGCCCGAACCACAACCCGACCGCGGACGCCACGCACGCCCAGACGACGACACGACTGCCGAAGAAGACTGGGAGAACTGCGGATGCTCCCTGTGCCTGAGCCGCGGGACGTGACATGCCGAACCGCACCCCCAGAACGACCACGCAGAAACGGTTAGGCCATGACCATCAACAACAACGCGACCGGCTACTCGCGCGCCACGTAGACGGCCAACCCTGCTGGTGGTGCGCACGACCCATGTACCGCGACCGAACCCGCAACTGGGACCACAACCCCCACGCCACACGCAGCGACGGAAAACCCGACACCAGCAGCGGCAGCCTCGCCGCCGACCACAGCATCGCCCGCGCCCAATCCACCACCAGCCGCGCCGACCGACTCCTGCACGGCACCTGCAACAAACAACGCCAAGGAGGCCACCGTGACGACCAACGACCAGCCCTCACCAACCGACCCGACACCGACCCCGCCCTCGGAACCCGAATCTTCAACTGGCCCTAACCAACTCGAATGGACTGCCCGGGGCGACGGACACCACTACAACGCCGCGACCCGCAGCGGAGGCAACTACAGCGTGTACTTCGGTGACGCATTCGAAAACCCCCACCAATGGCACACCGTCTGCTGGAGAGAGCATCACGGCTCGCTCACCGTCGACCGCGGCGAACTGTACCGAGGCGATGACCTCAACGAAGCGCTAGCCGCAGCACAAGCACATCACAACGCGACCCTGCGCCGGCTGGCGTGGGAGCAGTACATGCGCGACAACGACCCACCCGCCATCGACCTGAGCTTTACCACACAAGCCAGCCGAGATGCTCTATCCGGGGCGATCGACAACCCGCACGCCGGCGCCGCAGACCCGCGCGACCCTGCCACCACCCACTCCCGCTGCCGCGTCTGCGACGGTCCAACCCAATGGGGATGGTGCCGGTCGTGCCAGCCCCGCAGATCCGCAGGTCTGCCGTGACCGCCCGCCACCGCCAAGGCTTCACGCCCACCGTGCGGATCCAACGAGCAATCGCATACCTGGCCGTCATCACACTAAGCACCATCGCAGCACGAGCAGCCGCAACCATCCTCGCCGACGGAATCGACTGGCACACAACCCTCGCCGCGCTAGCCACCGCGATCCCCGCATGGATGATCCTCGACGGCCTCACGATGACTGCCCCAGCCAACTGCCGAGGCTGCCAACACCCCATGCACGACGGCGTCTGCTGGTGCGGCCATGTCTGACAAACCCGATCCCGAAATCGCCGCCTGCGGCGGAACAACCCCACTCGACCCGAGCGACATGACACCCGACGAACTGTTCGCGACACTCGGACTATCCGACATGGACCACCGCGAACGACTCGAATTCATGCAGAGCCTCAACGCATGGTCCCGCCACTACATACCCGGACCCAACAGATGGTGGATACACGCGCTACTCCAAGCCAACCTCTGGAAACGCACCATCACCAACCACATCGACTGGCTCATCACAGACGCACTAGGCCAATAGCCACCAACACGAGAGTCGCCCATGTCACACCCCGCGAGTAGAACCAACACATGGCACGCCCGCCACGCGACCGATTCCCCAACACATACGTCGGCGACCTCGTCCCCAACGGCAACGGCTGGACCCGAGTCGGACCCCTCTACTGCCCCAACTGGCACAGCGCCGACGAACCAGGCTGGAAACAACGCTACCTACCCTGCGCCTGCGACAACCGACACCACATGTGGACCTGCCACTGCGGAGCCAGCATCTACGCACCCAAGCTCGGACCCGACTGCCGCATCCTCAACGGCCCACAATCCAGCCACGAGGGTCAGCAGCGCGAGCATTGACGAACCGACTTGTTCGCTACCACTCATAACTGCAGGTCAAATGGGTGCCGAGGTACACCGGCTCGGGGCTCTGACCTGCAGGTATGCCACCCCCCATTTTTCTCAGCTACCCGGGGCGGCCTGACTCCGGCGGTAGTCAGGAATTTTTTTTGGGCGGCTCTGAAAATTTCGGGGGCATGGGGTGGTGACAGCGGAGCGGACGACGAAACGGACGAAAAACGCCCCAAGTAGTGCGGATCCGGCCTCTGACCAGGGGCGCGTTAAGGCCGCGAAACGGACAGCCGCGGGGGACAAAGCGGACGGCCACGGGGACACGCCGGGCGCCTGCCAGCGCCGATCCGGGCGCGGGGGAGCGTCTACGGGCCGAGCTGGAAAGCAAGGAGGACGGGCCCGGGTTGACCGCGCTGATCAGACAGGCTGCGCGGGTGGCGGATCGCCTGGAGACGTTGGCCGGGATTAACTCTGGGGTCGAATCGTCGTGGGTGCGTTTGGATCTGCGCGGCATCGTCTCGGCTGCTGACGACAATGGCAGGAAACCGGTGACCGTGATTGTCGAAGCGAAGATCGATTCCACGATCGCCGAAGAGAGACAACAGACGACGTTGTTACGGCATTTGCTCGCTGAGATTCACAAACAGCGCGCGGGATCGGCAGGGCAGGGTGGCGGTGGCGGCGCGGAAGACGACGACCTCGACGACATCTAGGGCGCCGGCCAAACGCGCGCCTGCGCGGCGGCCGAAAGCTGGTGCGCCGCCGAATAAACAGGACACACCGCCATGGGTTGGTGAGTGGCCCCGGCTGACTGGCCGCCAAGAACCCAAGCACGAGCATTCATTCGCCGGTGACGAAACGGACGGCGACCGTTGCGCGCGGTTCGGGCATCGGATCACGAAACAGCGCTCGCTTCCGTGGCAGTGGCGCTCTATGCGCAAGATACTCAGTCGCCGCGCTGACGGGCTGTGGACTCACCCGGACGTGGTGCTGGTGTGCACACGCCAGCAGGGCAAGACGCTGATTCTGGTGTTGCGCATCCTGTTCGGCCTGTTCATCCTCGGCGAGAACATCGCGTACACGGCGCAGCGCGGTAACACCTCTGATGCGGTGTTCAAACGCGTCAAGGCGATCATCAATTCGCGGCCGTCGCTGAAAACCCGTGTGGTGTCGATGACCGGCGGAAAGCAGGGGTTCGGCGAGATCGTTGTCCGGTCGAAACTCGGCACCGAAGTCACGGTGCAGTTTGGTGTTCGATCCGGCGACAAGGGCCGCGGCCTTGATCAGATTGACCTGGCAATTTTCGATGAGGCATACAACCTGACGCAGGACGAGGTATCAGCGCTGCAGGGTGCGCAGGTCGCGTCGGCCAATTCCCAAACGATCTATACGTCGACGGCGCCCGTGGAATCGGAACACCCGAACTGCCATGTGTTCGCGGGTATGCGGCGGCGCGGGTTGAACAAAGACACCAACCTGTTGTTCATCGAGTTCGCAGCACCGGATCCGCCCAAGGACGCGATCGAGCGCAAGGCTGCGCGTGAGGACCGCGAGAACTGGCGGCTGGCCGAGCCGTCGTACGGGGTGATCTCGAAAGAGCGTGACATCGAACGGTTTTACAAGACAGCGATCGAGAGCCGTGAGGCATCGAAGATCGCGCTGTGGGAGGCCGACTATCTCGGCTGGGGTGAATGGCCCGCCGATGCGCGCTTCATTGACCCGGTCATCCCTATCAAGGAGGTGTGGGAGCCGTTGGCCGATTATGCGCCCGAATTGGTCGGGCAGAAGGTACTGGCGGTGTCCCGGACGCGCGACATGGCGCGTTGGGCTATCGCGGTGGGACAGCGCACGATCGACGGTCGCGTGATGGTCGAAATCGGGTACTACCAGAAGGCCACGATCGGACAGGTCGCCGCGTACATCGTGCGGTTGGTGGACCTGTGGGACCCGGCGGCGGTAGTCATCGACGATCACGATCCGGCGAAACCGTTGGCGCCGTATCTGAAAAAGCTGGGTATCGATGTCACGTTGACGACGACGAGCCAGATCGCGGTGGCGTTCCAGGGGTTTGTTGACGCCGCGATGTCCGGTGACCTGGGACACACAAACCAGCCCATTCTGACTGAGGGTTTAGAGGTCGCGATGACCCGTGAATTGCCTCGGGGAGACAAGGTTTGGGACGACCGCGAAGGCTCAATTGCGCAGGTCATCGCGGCAACGGTAGTGCATTGGGGCGTGCTGGAATTCGCCGAGGAAGATTCCCCGGCTGCGCTGCCGTCGCTGGGCTCCGGAAATCCCGAAACAACAAGTAGCCACTTCGACGCGCTGGGAGCCGCATTCTAAATCCGCAGGTGTGGCGTTGTGTCGCAGCATGTTCGGATTGAGGGAGGCCGGTGACCAAACGGGTCCAGACGGCGATGCCGGTCGGCGAATCGGGCTACGTGACCCCGTTCGTCGATGGCTGGGTCAACTGGGATCCGTACGAAAAGGTTCCGGATCTGCAGCACCCGGCAGCGGTATCGGTGTTCCTCGAGATGGACAACAACGATTCGCGTGTGTCGTCGCTGCTCGAGGCGATCAGCCTGCCCATCCTCGAAACCGGTTGGCGTATCGATCCGAACGGCGCGGATGCCGACGTTGTGCAGTTCGTGTCCCGGAACATGAATCTTCCGGTGGTTGGTTTCGATGAGGTCGACGACCCGGGCCGCTCACGCGGGCGATTTTCCTGGCTGGCGCACCTGCGTGAGGTGGCCAGTCCTACACCGCAGTTCGGGCACGCTGTATTTGAGCAGGTGTACCGCCGCGAAGCTGATGGGCGGTTCGTGCTGCGCAAGCTGGGACCGCGCCCGCAGTGGACTATCCAGAAGTTCAACGTCGCGATGGATGGCGGACTGGACTCGATCACGCAGCTTGCGCCGGCATCGAACGGGCGCGTCATGTACGGACCGGCACCTCTTGATATCCCGATCAATCGGATGGTGGTCTACACCCGGAACAAACGACCGGGGTATTGGCAGGGACGTTCGATCCTGCGATCGAGCTACAAGCACTGGCTGTTGAAAAACGAGCTGCTGCGCATTGAGGTCGCCGTGGCCCGCCGCAACGGTATGGGTGTCCCGGTCGGTACCGCATCGAAGCCGAACGACGACAAGGAAGTCGCGGCGATGCAGAAGATCGCATCCGGGTTCCAAGGCGGCATGCATTCTGGTGTCGGTCTGGCACAAGGCCAGTCGCTTGCGCTGCTCGGTGTGCAGGGAAACCTGCCGGATATCCGCGCGTCGATCGTTTACCACGACAAGGCCATTGCTCTCGCTGGTCTGGCGCACTACATGAATCTCGACACCGGCGGAAGCTACGCGCTGGCCGCGGTGCAGGAACGACCGTTCGTGCAGGCGGTAAACGCCGCCGCCAAGTCCTATCAGGAAATCGGGCAAGCCCACGTCATTGAGGATCTCGTCGACATTAACTTCGGCACCGAGGTCCGCGCGCCGCGCCTGGTGTTCGACAAGATCGGTTCCCAGCAGGATGCGACCGCCGCAGCGCTCAAGATGCTCGTCGAAGCCGGCTTGCTCGCTCCGGATCTACGTATCGAACGCACCTTGCGCCAATCCTTGGACCTGCCAGCCAAACCCGACGCAGACGACCCGGACGCTGCGGCCCCGAAAGAGCCTGATGCGCCGGTGGTCCCGGCGCCGGAGGTTAGCGACCCGACCCAGAGCGCTGAGGACACCGAGGCGCAAGCGCTCGCGTTCGCGAAAGGACGGCTGTTCTGATGGCCCGTGAAAACCGTGAGTGGTACACGTTCACAGTCGCGAAAGCCGCATCGGCCGAGGAGAAGCCGACTGCCACGCTGCACATTTACGACGAAATCGACTCATGGTTCGGTGTCAACGCCGAAGCGCTGGTCGTCGGGATCTCCGCGCTTGATCCGGAAACCGAACTGACCGTGCGGGTGAATTCGCCGGGCGGTAACGCGTTCGACGGCATCAACATCGCGAATGCCATCATGCGCCACCCGGGCAAGACGATCACCTACATCGATGGCCTGGCAGCGTCGGCCGCCAGCGTGATCGCGGTGGCCAGTGACGAAGTGGTGGTGTCGAAGTACGGGCAGGCGATGGTGCATGACGCACGATCCGGCCAGTACGGCACCGCGAAGGATCTACGTAGCGTCGCCGATCATCTGGAGAAGCTGTCGACCAGTTACGCGAAGCTGTACGCCGACCGCGCTGGCGGGACGGTTGAGGGCTGGGCGCAGGCGATGTCCGACGAAACCTGGTACACCGCTGAGGAAATGGTCGCCGCTGGTCTCGCGAGTCGTATCGATGACTCCGGGGTGCGTTCTGACACCGAGAAGGCAGTCGCCTCGGCGCTGGCCTGCTCGTCCTACAAGTTCAAGTACTCCGGCCGTCCGGCCGCTCCCGCGCCGCTGGCGCGGGCCGACAACACCGAGGTATCCGCCTCGGTGAGTAACAACGCGAAGGAGGGCCCCGTGCCTGACATCAAGGAGGACGTCGCCAAGCGGCTCGGTCTAGAACCGGACGCCACCGACGAAGACGTGCTTGCCGCGCTCGACAAGCTGGCAGGTACCGAGCAGGAGTCCAGCGAGACCGACGACGACACGGACACCGACACCGCACCTGACGAGCAGTCGGTCAGCACAGGTAAGGAACTCGCAGAGGCAGTGGCGAAGGCGGGTCTCGTCCTGATGGACCCCGCCCAGGTGACCAAGCTGCAGACCGATGCCGCTGCCGGCGCGAAGGCTCGGGAAACGCAGATCGCTGAGGCACACGCGAAGGTTGTCGACGCGGCGATTGGTGCGGGCAAGATCACTGCGCCGCGGCGTGAACACTTCCTGACGCTGATGAAGGCCGACTCGGAAGGCACTACGGCACTGCTGGATTCGATTCCGGCAGAGACCGCGGTGCCGTTGACCGAAGTTGGTCACGGCACCGAGGCGCAGGCGTCGGCTGCCACGGCCGAGGAAGAAGTTCGCAACGACCCCCGATACAAGGATTGGAGTTTCTGACATGCCCGGAATTTCTCAGGTCACCAAGACGGGACCGCGGACATACACCCCGAAGGCTGGCGTTTCGATCAAGGGCGGCCAGCTCGTCGAAGGCGTGGCCGGTGGCCGTATCCAGCCTGCGGCGGCGGGTTCGTTCAAGGTCGTCGGTGTCGCGCTCACGGACGCGATCGCGCCCGAGGATCTGGTGCTGGCGCCGACGACTGGCAGCGACGGGCGGTCGGTGCTGAACACGGTCGTGCCGCCGACCAAGGTGGCGTGCGCGTACGGCGCGATCGAAGTGCCGGTTACCTACGCAGCGGACACGGCGTTCGGTGAGCTGCTCGTCGCTGCGGCGAACGGCACCGTGACGCCGGCCGGTGCCACCCCCGACGCACGCACCATCGTTGGGCGCTGCACCGAACCGGGTGGCGTTGTCGTAGCGACCAAGGCCGTCGGCCTCTTCCGGACCATCTGAGCCGGACTGAAATAGCAAGGGAGACAGAAACAATGCCTACAACATCCATCGTCAGTATCAGCGACGGATCCAAGATCACTGTTTCGGACATGGTCGGCAATCCGCTGTTCATTCCGACGAAGATCAAGGAACTGTTGACCAACGTCTTCATCACGCAGACGTTGTTCCGTAACGGCGGCGCGAACAAGAACGGCATCGTCGGCTACCGCGCCGGTGACCCGATCTTCCTCGACGGTGACCCCGAGGATGTCGCCGAGTTCGGCGAGATCCCGGTCGCGGCCGGACGCAAGGGCTCCGCACTGTTCGCGGTGGCGAGCAAGAAGGGCATCGGCGTGCGGGTGTCGCGCGAAATGCGTGACGAGAACGATGTCGACGAGGTGAACCGGCAGATCGCGGCCCTGGTCAACACGTTCAAGCGCTCTGACGATCGCGTGTTCCGGAATCTGCTGGCTTCCAGCGTCGTTCCTACCTTGGCCGCATCGGCAGCGTGGGATACCGCCAACGGCAACCCGCGTATCGACATCGCGCGCGCGATCGAGAAGGTCACCACTGCGGCGCCATCTCTGGCCGAAGGCGGAAGCGCTGAGGAATGGTTCGGATTCGAGCCCGACACCGTCGTGCTGAACCCGGCAATCCTGCCCGTGCTGATGGACAACGAGAAGTTCCTCAAGGTCTATCAGGGCAACATCGCCAACGAGAACATCCAGTACACCGGCAAGCTGCCCGGCAAGATCTTCAACCTGGATCCGATCGGTGCCAGGTCGTTCCCGACGGACCGGATCTGGGTCGGCCAGCGCGGTGTGACCGGGTTCTACTCGGATACCCGCTCGTTCGAGGTGACGGGTCTGTACCCGGAGGGCAACGGTCCCAACGGTGGACCGACCGAGTCGTTCCGCTGCGATGCCACCCGCAAGACTGCCTACGCGCTGGATCAGCCGAAGGCGGGTATCTGGCTTACCGGGCTGGTGACCCCGTGACAGCCGAATACGTTCTGACAGCGGATTTCCTGCACCGTCTGGACGGCAAGGGGGTGTGGCGCGAGCTTAAGCGCGGCGCGGTGCTCTCTGATCTCGATGACGACGACGTCCGCCGCCTCACCGCGGCGGGCGCCATCGTCGATCGGGAGTCGTACGAACAGGCACAGGCCGACGCCGCAGCAGCCGCCGAGGCTGCAGCGGTACAGGTCGACGATGGAGATGCGGACGCACCCGCAGTCGTCGACGGCGCTACGGACGTCGCGCTCGATGGGTACGTGCTCACGCCAGCCGAGGACATCGAGCGGCCGAAGTCGGCGAACTCTACCGAGGTGTGGCGCGAGTACGCCGTCGCCCGCGGTATTCCCGCCGATCAGGCCGCGAAGATGAGCAAGGCCCAGATCAAGGCAGCGACAAGGTAACTGGCCGTGGCAGATGTAACGCCCTTCTTGTCCGTCACCGAGTTCGAGGGCATGTTCCGCCCTCTGTCGGTGACGGAACGGGCGCTCGCCGAGATCTTGGTTCGGGCAGCCGCCGCATGGATCCGTGATCCGTCGCGGCTGCCCGACCTGCCGGCGACCGATGAGCGTGCCAAGCTCGTCACCTACGACGTCGTCAAGGCCATGTTCGGGCCCGAGGGCGTCACCGATTCTCGGGTGCTGGAACTGACCCGCACCACCGATGACCGCACCACCACGGTCAAGTTGGCGCAAGCCGCTGAAATGCTGGACTTCACCGAGCGTCACCTACAGATGCTGGGACTCTCGCTCACCGCGGCACCGCAGGCCGAGTTCACCGGATACGCGCAGGCCGAGCCATGGTGAGCATGTTCGATCTCGGCCCCGACACGGTGACGCTCGTGAAGCGTGACCCGGTGATCGACGCTGACGCCCCGGTCGTCGACGCCTGGGGACGGCCCACATACACCGAGCGCCGGATCCCGAAGGCGCAGTGCAGCTGGGCAGAGCACCCGGCATTCGAGGACGTCGCGGGCACGCAGGTCGCGGTCGTCAAGGCGGTCGGTCACCTGATCGTGGACGCTGACACCGAAACCCTGACGGCGCGTGACGCTGTCGAGTTCGGGGCGCGCCTGTTCGAAATGCAAGGGCCCGGTGTGCGCCGGGTTGACCTGGACGGCAAGCCCGATCATGTGCGCGCCGAGGGCACGTTCTGTGAAGACGTCAGCCTCGGCGAGCAGGTCACCATCATCGCGGCGGGCGGGCGCAGTGACCGCGGCGCGGTAGCCCCTGACGGGGAGCCGGTCACGGTGATCGCCCGTGCGGTGACCGCCGGTAACCAACGGCAGCGGTTCGGCGCCACCGGTGAAGTCGTCGCCGCCGCATTCACCGTCGTGCTCGACCTCGACACGCAGATCCGGGACCGAGACTGGCTGATCGTGCGCGGCCGTGAATGCCGCGCGCTGGTTGGCGAGCAGCTTTCCCAGTGGGCCGACCGCAATCAGCTTGTGGTGCTGGCGCAGTCGGCGACAGGAGGGATCAGCTGATGGCCAGGCAAGGCAAGTTCCGGCTGAACAAGAAGACCATCGCGTATATCGCGAAGAACGACAAGGGACTCGGCAAGGCTCTCGACGCCGTCGCGAACGCGGCAGCCGCCGATGCTGGCGCGACCGTCGAGGAGTACATCACCGACCGGCAGGTCCGCGGCATCGTCGGATCCAAGGAAGACCAGGCGAAGAACGGGTCGGCGTCGAAAGCGTTCGGCCGGTTGGGGCTGAGGTTGCGATGAGAGAACACGCAGACGCCCGCGGCGCATTCGCCGATGCGCTGGAGACGTTCCTGGCGCTGCCCCCGAACGTGGGACTGTTCGGGGACGCGTGCCGGGTAACGGTCGAGGAAGTGCCACTGGACTGGAGTGTGCGGACCGGCCCGCCACTGGTCACCGTGTACGACGACGGCGGCCCTGAACACTGGCCCATCAAACGTGACCCGACGATCCGGATCACCGTGCGCGCACGGGGCTCTGATCTGGCCGATCGTGTCGCGCGCCGCGTGCATGGCTACCTGCACGACAACTGCCCGCCCGGGATCGCGCACATCTTCCGCACCGGCGGAAGCGTGTTCGTCACCGCGCGGGACACCGACACCGGCGCCGACATGGCGTCGTTCACCGTCGCAGCGGCGGTGCTCACCATCGAAACCGTCTGACAGACAAGGAGACAGCACCAATGGCTGGCAATCCCGACAATGTGAAGATTTATACCGAGGCTGATGTCCTGTTGTGGATGGGTTCGGCGCCTCCGACAGCCGCGGACCTGCCGGCGACGATCACCGATCCGTTCGTGACGACCGCCGGCAAGTGGGGTTTCTTGGGTCTGCTGGTCGGCGACGCGGGTATCGACACCGCCCGCGAATGGGACGAGAAGGACATCACGGCCTGGGGTTACGGCACGATCATCGTCGCGTCGAAGGATTTCAAGCTGACCCGCAAGGTGTCGGCGCTGGAAGACAACGAGGCGATGCAGCGGATCATCCTGCCGGGCTCGACGGAATCGGAAATCGTGGTCCCGGATCCGTTGAACGAGTACATCGCGTTCGAACGGCGCACCGCCAAGGGAGAGATCCGTCGCGAGATCTCAAAGCGGCCCGCGCGGCTGTGGGTGCCGAACATCAAGGACGCCGAAGGCGACGCGACGCCGCGCGAGATCGAGTGCCGGATCTTCCCGGACTCGGCGCGCCGGCTGTTCGCCGCGCAGCAGAGCGCCGCATAGAAAGGGCACTGGACATGAAGACAGTGGAATTGCTTGTCAACAAGCCCGAGTTCCTCAAGGGATCGGTCATCACGGTCGACGACAAGTCGGCCGCGGTGCTGATCGAGAAGCAAGAGGCCAAGGTGTACGACCCGGACGCGGAGTCGGCCGAGGCGGCCGAGCCGCCGAAGGCCAAGCGCCGCAGGGGCCGAGGCAACACCGCGCAGACAGTGAATGTCGTCGAAGCCGACATGCCCAACACCGAGGAGCCGCTCGACAGCGACACCGAGGCTGACGGCGAGGGCGGCGACCACGTCTGATGCCGCACGGCTGGAAGCGCTCGGCGCGACCGAAGCCGAAGTGATGTTCCGCGGCCACACCATCCGGGTTCCCCTGAACCTGGAGGTGTGGCCGCTACACCTTGTACGCCAGAACCCGATCCGGCTCGTCGACTACCTGCTCAACGGTCAAGAAGGCGGGTTCGGCGACGAGGTAACGGTCGACGACTACCGCGAGCTTTCCGACGCGATGGCCGAGGCCGTCGGGGTGTCGCGGCTGCCCGAGACGCCGGACGCCCCGGACCAATGGTTCGGTGGGATACCGACATTGGTCAACATCCTCGAGAACCATGAGGACGATCTAGCCAGTGATCTTCGGCATTTCTGGGGTGTGCGATATGCCGAACGGTTTACGGGCACTTTGTCATTGCGCGAGATCTGGACCTATGTTCGTCGACTGCAACCGACGTCGGCGATCGTGCGCGCACAGAACGGTGGCAAAGAGCAGTGGACGGAACATATGTTTGTTACCGCATCTGTATATCAAGCTCTTACAGGGGAAATCTATCCTGGTCGCCCGCTCAAGCCTGAGGAGCTGGCAAAGGCAATAGAAGCTATGCAAGCGAAAGCCGAACATGTCGCTACCTTGAGAGAGCGCGAGGCCGCTTACGCCGCGCAGTCGTCGCCCACGGCGCCTGCGGTCTCGGCTATGGAACAGGCAATCGCGAACCGGCGACAGGAATTAGGAACCGCTGAAAACCATGGCTAACACCAACCGGCGCGGGGCGAACACCACACCCGAAGACGACGCGGCCAGCACCACCGATGAACCAGACCTGGACAAGGCAACTGTCGAGCTCAAATGGGCTGGACTGACATTCACGATCCCGAAGCGCCGCGGACGTTGGCCCGTGAGCGCTCTGCGTGATTTCGCGCGAGGCCGCAACTACGAAGCTGTCGTGACCCTGATTGGCGGCGAGAAGCCCTGGCAGAAGCTGGCCGAGAAGTGCCCGACCGGCGACGCCTTCGACGAATTCCTCGACTACGTGCGGGGCGTCATCGAAAAGGAGTGCGTGCTGTGAACCCGCGGCGCCCCGGGTATCGGTGGCGCCGACTACGAAGCCGCCCACTCCTGCGTTTGTGGGACAACCAATTCCAATACATCACCCGAATCGAAACACCTCTGTATGTCGAGCCGTGGCCGACCTGGCTGCGGCGGATTGTGCGGCACGCGCTGCACCTGAGGTAAGGCGGATGCCACACCGTGGCAACAGGTTCGGATTTCGGGTACTACACCCTCCCCGTTATCCCGTCCTTCGACGGTATCGAGTCGAAGTCGCAGACGGCGCTGAACCGTGCGGTGGGCGGCCTGGGAACCAAGCTCGGCAAGGACTTCGGAAAGAACCTCGCCGACGGCATCGGCACCTCGACGGCGCAATTAGTACGCGCCTACGACAACGTCACCAAGGTCAAAGACAAGGCCGCCGATGCGACCGGAAAGCTCGCGACCGCCGAGGCCAAACTCCAAGAGCTACAGCGCAAGGGCGCCGCGAACGACCGGATCGTCGCCGCAACTGAAACGCGGAACAAGGCCCGCCGAGACGAGGCCCGCGCGGTCAAGGAAGCCACCGCAGCGCAGTCAGAGTATGACGACTCGCTGAAACGGCACAACAGCGCTAAGGCGTCCGGCGATGTCGATGCCCTTGGATTCAGCTTCGAAGGGATGGCCGGGAAAGCCTCGGTTGCCGCCGCCGCGCTGGGCACGGCGGTCGGTGCTGGGTTGGCCGCTGCAGCGGCGGGCGTAGTCACACTCGGCAAGGAGCTGTACGACCTCGGATCCCAGTTCGATGAGACGTTCGACCGGCTGCAGATCACCACGGGCGCCAGCGGAGGCCAGCTCGACGCACTGGAACTGTCCGTGAAGAACCTGGGCCGTTCTGTTCCGCTGCCGTTTACCGAACTCGGCAAGGTCGTCGGCGAGGTGAACCGCGATTTGCACCTGACTGGGCCGGAACTGGACAGTGTCGCGAAGACCGTTGCGAACCTTGGCCGGCTGACCGGTGAAGCCGTCGATGTCCGCGGGCTGGGCAAGGCATTCCGGTCATTCGGAGTGGAGGCCAAGGACCAGCAGTCGACGCTGGATTCGTTGTTCGGCGCCTATCAGCGCACAGGTATCCCGGTCAATGAGCTGCTTGCGACCGTCACCAAAGCGGGCCCGCCGCTGCGCGCGCTCGGGCTCTCATTCGGGCAAAGCGCCGCGCTCGTTACGTCTCTGGAAGAGGCCGGGCTCGACGCCGACACCATGCTCAAGGGCGGACTGACCAAAAGCCTTGCTGCACTAGCGAAGGGCGGCAAGACCGGCGCAGAGGCGCTGCAGCAGACCATCGCAGAGATTCGGCGCCTTAACGACACCGGCGATGTGGCTGGCGCGCAGAACCTCGCCAACAAGTTCTTCGGCAACAAGGGCGGTGCATCGTTCTTCGACGCGATCAAGTCCGGGGCGTTGGACCTGCAATCGCTGCAGTCGGCGCTGGAATCGACCGGGGCATCGATCAACGACACCGCTGCGGACACGGACGATTTCGAGCAGAAGTGGGAGATTTTCAAGAACAACACCGCGACCGCGCTGGAACCGTTGGCGTCCAGTTTGTTCACGTTCGTCAACGATGGCCTTGGCTCGCTTACCGATTGGGTGCAAGCGCACCAACCGGAGATCATCGGATTCTTCAGTGCAGCCACGCAGGGCGTCATCCTGTTCGGCGAAACGATCCTGCGGATGTCGTCGGACGCGCTGGATGCGTTGTCGTGGCTGGTCGGTGGACTGGGGAACACGGTCGGGTTCACGCTCAAGGCGGCCTCGGCGTTCGCGTCGCTGACGGGCGATAAGGCTGGCGCCCAACGGATGCACGACATGTCCGAGAGCGCGTTCTCGTGGGGCGAGGACATGCGGGGTCTGGCTGACAAGCTCGACGGCGCCGCGAACGGTCTGTTCAATCTGCGCCACCGGGTGCAGGCCACCGGCGAGGAAATGGCCACGGCCGCACGTCTTACTTCGGCGCTCGGTGACGTCACCGCGTCCCTACCCGATGGCAAGACCATCAAGATTTCCGAGAACACCCCCGAGGTTCAGGCCAAGCTCGCCGCACTGGGAATCCAGGTACACGAGTTGCCCGACAAGACAGTCAGCGTCACCGCGAATACCGCTGAGGGACAGAAGATTCTCGAGGCGTGGCGCAAGTCCATCGGCAACGAGACCGCAGAGGTGCCGGTCGGTGCAGACACCACGAAAGCCAAGCAAGACATCGAAGCAATGGTGCGCGGATGGGCAGCGCAAGCACCGCAATTGCCTGTGGCGGTCGGCCCCGCCGGTGCACCGATGCCAGGCTCGGTGTCCTCGTTCATTCCAGCACGGGCAACCGGCGGGATCTTCGACGTGTGGGACTCGGGAGCCTCGTTCGCGAACGGCGGCACCCTGCCCAACCGTGCAGTGATCCAGCCCGCGGTGCCCGGTTCCGGACTGGTGCAGTGGGCCGAACCATCCACCGGTGGTGAGGCATTCATCCCGCTCGACGGCGGAAAACGATCCCTGGACATCTGGTTGGAAACCGGGCGGCGCCTCGGTGCGGTCCAGGGGTTCGAGGTCGGCGGACTGCGCGGCCCGGATGTGATGGCGGCGCAGTCGTTCGTCGGAACCGCCTACAGCCAGGCGAACCGCAACGACTGCTCGGGAATGGTCTCCCGGGTCATCAACCGGGCGATGGGCATGCCAGACGGCGCGCTGATGAACACGAAGAACGCCGAACAGTGGTTGACGGCCCGCGGGTTCCGTCGCGGTATCGGCGGCCCCGGAACCATCACCGTCGGCTGGTACGACCACGGCCCCAACCCGAACGACGGCCACATGGCGATGACGTTGTCCGATGGCACAAACGCCGAATCAGGTGGCTCGCACGGCAATTTCCTTGTCGGCCCTGGCGCGGCCGGCGCGACAAGCCCGCAGTTCGACCAACACATGTACCTGCCGCAGTTGTACGGGGAAGGCCCCGGCGGCATGGGCGGCGGCGGAATGCTCACCGGTGGCGGCGGCGGGATGGGCGGCGGCGGTTACCAGGCCGGCCCACCCGGAAGCACCCCCGGCTATGGACCAGGCGGTGAAACGGGCTACTACCAGGCGGATCCGCGCAAGGTCCGCGAATCCGAGCAACGGGTTCAAGACTCCGATCAACGCGTGAAAGAGGCCGAGGCGCGGCTGCGTGAACTCAAAGCCGACGCCAAGGATTCCGAGAAGCTCTCGGCGCAGGGCGCTCTGGACAAAGCCAAACGTGAAGCCGGAGACGCACGAGCCGACCTCGAGGACGCCAAGCGCGGAAAGTTCACCGCCGCGAAGGAAGCCAAGAGCGCAGCTGGCGGCAAGGGCGGCGGTGACGACGTCGGCGAGCTGGGCAAGATCTTCGGCGGCGGACTCATGGAGACGTTCGGGCTGGACGGCTCGTTCCTGCCGAACATCGAAGACCTTGGCATCGTCAAGTTGGCCAAGGCCATCATGGGCATCAAGTACACCCCTCAGGGCACCGGGTTCGCCGGTGGGCTGCTCGGCGGCGCGGGCGGTGCCGGGGGCATGGGCGGTGCCGGCGGTGGGTTCCCGGGCGCGAGTTTCGATGGTGGCGGGGCCACGTCGAGCCTGCCGTTCGGGATGGTGCCCGAGGTCTCCTCGATGCTGCCCTCACTGTCCGCGGGCGCCGGACATGCCGGGTCGGGGATGCCACCCGGGGTCGGCAATGGGCCGATCGACCAGTCCACGCACGTCACCATCCAGAACCCGCAGGGTGACGAACGCTCGATCGCCGACCGAACCCGCCGCGTCCTGCTGAACACACCGCGCCAGATGACGCACGAGCCCGTCGGCGGTGGCCGCTGATGACGAGCGTGCAACTGATCGGGCCCCGCCGGAACGTGCCGTGGTCCAAGCTGTCCGCCGCTGCACGCGGAGAAGCGGTCTCGTGTGCATGGATCGGGTCGGACGGCCGGTATTGGCCGCTCACCGGGCAACTCGCGGGTAGCGAAGGCGCATTCATCACTGGCCCGATCGACGGCATGGTGCACGTCCCGTTCGAAGGCGTGTGGACCACCCCGGCCTACGGTCCGCCGCGCTTCGAGCGCACCGTCGACGGCCGCCGCGAGATCTCGTTCACGTTGGGTCTGATGTCGGACAGCTCTCTGGGCTGGTACGACACCGAAGCCCGGTTCTGGCGCGGCTGCCGCAAAGACGCCACCGGGTGTTTCACGGTGACAACGCGCCGTCACGGGCAGTTGTGGATCCCGATGCAACTGCTGGAAGCGCCGAAATGCGCGCTGCCGGACGACCCGGCGCTGCAGCGGGTCGCGCTGCACGAAATCATTTTGGCCGCTGACGGGGAGCCGCGCTGGCACCGACCCGACACTGCGCCGCCGCCGTTCATCCGGCCGCCCGGCGGACCGAGCCTCGGATTCATTCGGATCGCGAACCGCTCCACCGAACCGGCGTGGCCGATCTTCTTTGTGCAGGCGTCCAAGACTGCACCGTCGAAGGTGCGCCTCGGTGACGGGCCGAACGCGATCGTGTCGAGCGAAGAGAACCCGTTCGATGACTGGCCGAAACTGTCTCGACTGTTCGGGATCCCGTTCGTCGACGAAATCCTCGGCACGTTCACCCGCACTCGTGACGCGAACATGATCGACGTCCCCGAACTGAACCCCGGGGAGCACTGCGTAATCGACACCGACCCGACGCACCGGATCGCGATCACTGCTCAAGATCCGCCCGACAACCTGGTGAAAAAGTTCATCCGGAACAGCGAATTGCTGAACTGGATCTTGAGTAACTACGGGGATTCGGGGTTGCCGCTGCTGCAGCGGTTCCGCGGTCAGGGATTTTCGGTGCCGATTCCGCCGAAAACTGTTGCCACGATCCCGGTCTCGCATAACCAGGCTGGCGGCAAGATCTGGTGCCAGCTGCCGCAACGCTTCGAAAGCGCGCTCGCGTGACCGCGCCCACCCTCACTCTGGACCCCAAGACGCTCGCAGGCGAGTTCACTCCCGAGTTGCGGATGCATCTGCTGGAGCGCCGCTGGGCGTACATGAACCGCCGCACTAAGGCGCCACTGGTTCGTATCTGGGACAAGGAGTTCCGGTTCATCGCCCGCGTCGAGAACCTCGACAAGTGGGACTGGGAAGAGTTGGCCACCGAGGACGGCGAGGCCAACATCACGTTCTCCGGTAAGGCCAACGATTGGCTCCGGGAAATCATCACCTACCAGATCGGTGACGACGAAGACATTCACATCACCATCGATCCCGACCCGGACAAGCCGCACGATTTCCGGACCCGCTGGGGCGGCAAGGTTCAGGTCATCGAGGACGACGAGGAAGCCGGAAAGGCTGCCGTCACAACACTTAAGTGCATTTCCAATCGACGCCACCTCAAGGGGATCTACCTCGCAGCCAACCCCATCTTCCCGATGGAGGTGCAGCTGCCGAAGATGTTCCTGTGGGGTGGTCCCACGATCACGACCTGCGCAACGGCCATGTTCTTCAACTGCATTCGGCTGTTCACGCTCAACGGATTCTTCCCGGTACCGCGCAACATCTTCGCCCCGGAATCGTGGCTGCAGAACCTCTCGCCGCTGAATTGGCCGGTGCAGATCATGCCTGTTGCAGGTCTGTTCGACCAATCACGTTGGTGCACAATCGGTTCACGCTGGAAGGACTCCCAAACCGTCCTGTCGCCGGTCATGAAGGACGCCGGTGTCATCTGCCGCGCCTACACGTGGCTGCCCGGCGACCCCGCCCCGTACACGATGTTCGGCCCCGAACTCGCCGAAATCCTCAAGCCCACACGCGCATGCGTCATCCTGAGCTTCGAAGACAAGTCCGGCGTGACAGGCCCGACGGGCACCATGCTCGACGGCGCAATCAACCTGTTCGCCGCCACCCTCGATGACCTGATCACCGAGACCCTGATCCCGATCGACGCCGACCACGACGGCGAGGTCGACCCGTTCTTCCGGAAACTGCTGCTGGTTTCCCCGAAGCCGCCGCCATTCGTCTACCGAGACGTCGGATACGGAAACATCCGCCGCCGCAAACTACGGATCTACAAATCGCGTGCCACCGACATCATCGTCGGCGGCAAATCGCCCCAATGGGTCAACCAGGCAATCACGTTCGCGATCCGCTACGGCATATCGCAACTGGCCCAAGTGATCATGGGCGTCGAGGCCGCTGGCGTCGAAGGTCTGGACAACCTGTACCAAGGCCAGCTCGACGACGTGTTCCTGGCGTTCATGCGGTACGTCAACCCGATCCGGTCCGCGAAAACCGGAAGTTACGCCTTCCGTGAGTACTTCAAAAACCCGGGCGGCACCGCATACGTAATCAACGCCATCCAAGAACTGGCCGCCGGCGACTACGAAATGAAGCCGTACCGGTCGATGAAGTTCGACGTCGGCGACGGCCAACCGTACATCCTCGGCGAGGACTTCTGGCTCGGCGATCGTGTCTCAGCGGAAATCCGGGGCGTGGTCTACACCGACCAGATCATGGCGATCAAGGCCGAAGGCGACCGCACCTCGTCGGGCCGGCCCACCGTTTCGTTCGGCGACGACTCCCGCGACGAGGACCCGGTCGCCCGCGGGTTCCGCACCATCGGCAACGTCGCGAACTTCGCGGCCCTCCTGGCAGGAAGCGGGGACATGTTCTGATGAGCAGTCGAAACAAGAAGCAAGGCAAGGTCTTCCCGAAATTCCCGTACGACCGCAAGTTCACGAAGGCTGAACTCGACGAGATCTTCGCCCGGCAGGACCGGCTGTGTGCGGCGTTCCGCGACGCCGTCGGCCCGAACGGATGGGGACTTGGCCTGCCGGAAGACCATTTGCAGCTGCTGATGTTCCACGGCGCGTTGGCCGGCGTCGACGTCGACGACGAGAAGGCATTCATTCGGGCGCGGCGCCTGCCGGATCAGAGCGGACGCCTCGTCGACGCCGTCGAATGGGTCGTCAAGAAGGAAGACACCCCGCGCGCCCGTAGCCGGGATGCGCGCCGTGAAGCACGCGCCCGCGCCAAGGAAATCGACGAGCTGGATCCCGATGTGCGCGACGCCCTGATCGACATGGTCAAACGCAAAGGCCAACGCGTCTACGACCGCGGCCACGCCGAAGTACCTGCCGAGGACCGCGACGAATACACCGCCGACCTGGCCGATCTCGAAGACGAACCCGAAGACCGCGACAGCGACGACACCAAGGAGGACACGCCGTGACGTCTGCACTGATCCCCACCGAGCCGATTTTCCTGGGGGAGAGGGTCATCCGAACCCTGTTCTACGCGGCGCCACGCAACCCAGGCGACCCACAAACCATCATCGGCACATTCACCCTGATGCCCGGCGAGGACAACATCGTCCTCGACGCCATCAAAGGCGACAAGGGCGACCGCGGCGACATGTCGCCGTTCTGGCGCCCGCAGTGGGGCTCGACGATCAACCTGCCTGTCGACCTGCCTGACGACCTCGGTGACGCCGACGCCGGAATGGCCTGGTACATCGCTGGTTACTGGCATATCTGGGATGGCAACGGCTGGCGCATCATCCTGGGCGCGATCCCCGGACCGCCCGGACCCACCCCGATCGTGCACGTCTTCGCGCGCGGGGTGGCGCCGCCGTCGGGTGGCATCACGTATCCGCTGGAGCTGAATGTCGTTCCGGGCGGTACGGATCTGGAGCCGTCGTTCTCGATCGACGTCCCGTTGATTCCAGGCCCGCAAGGAGACAACGCCCGAATCCTCGAGGCCGAGGACTTCGTCGGCCCCATCGAGGACGGCCAAGCCCTCATCTACGACTCCACCCTCGCCAGCGGTGCGGGCGGTATCCGCGGCGGCAGCCCAGTCGGCACCCCAAAGAAGCTCAGTGTCCCCGAGAATTCGTTCACCGGTGGCACGTACGGCTCGACATGGAACATCGTTGCGACGCTCATCGTTCCGGGACAGCCCGCCGCCTATTACCCCGAGGTCGACGGACATCTGCGGTGGAAGCGCAGCGGACTGTTCAACAGCGCACAGATCGAAGTTCAGGTGCGGGCGCTCCCGCAAGGCTCGACCAGCGCACCGGAAACCGGCACGCTGGTCGGGCGCGCCCTGTATGACCCGTCCACTCTGGACGCGGAAACCATCGCACACGTCCGGGAACACTGGTCCGACACCGCGAACCCGTCCCGCGCGATCAGCCCGGAGTCGGGCGAGGGCCGGATCCCGGCCAACACCGCGATGGTCTATTACGTGCTGCTGTACCGCATCGGCGGTAGTGGCTCGGTGGTATTCGCCACGCCCGGTGCCCATCTAGCGATGACGCTGCAGCCGGTGAGCTGATGCCGCGCAGTATCGACAAGTTCCCGGAGAAGCGGGGCGCCGGCGCCGCCTCGCTGAACAACCCGCTGCGCTCACAGCTGGATTGGGAATCGGCGCTCGGCGACACCACCAAACAGGCTGGCGAAAAGATCCGGGGCGCGATCGACGGCGCGATCGATCAAGTGATCGAGTTCATCTATGAGGAAACAGGACTCGACCTGTCCGTCCTATCCGAAATCATCACCTCGCTACCCGGTGGCGGTAACCCGATGGACGAACTGGGCGCGTTCTTCGACGCGTTGCGTGCGTTCTTCCCGTTCGACCTGAATGCGCCCAGTTTCGATCCGGCAGCCGCCGCGGTGGCGTTCATCCAAAACATGCTCACCCCACAGGGGTTGCTCGCCGAACTCGCCGGCGGGAAACTCAAGTCCGGCCAGGAACCACAGCTACTCCTGAACATCAAGGACGCCGTCGGCGGCGGCCTGAACTCGACCATCGTCGCGATCGAGAACCGTCTCCAATTCCTTGGCACGTCAGGTCAATTCCCGGCCGCGCAGCTGTTCGGCGGCATCGCGGCCGGCCTGATTTCCGGGGTGCTTGCTGCCGCACAGGTACCACTCCTGGACGCAAGCAAGATCGGGAGCGGCACATTAGGAACCGGGCTTATACCTGTGCTCGACGCGTCCAAGATTGGGTCAGGCGTGTTCGGCACGGGGCTCATCCCCAATCTCGACGCCGGGAAAATCACTTCGGGCACACTGCTGGGCGCGCTGATCCCCGGCTTGGACGCTTCCAAGATCGTGTCGGGGTCACTCGGCGACGGCATAGTGCCTGGCCTCGGACTGATCCGTGATGCGATCGGGCAGGCAATAGATGGCGGCAGCACCACGGGGTACACGCCAGCGCAGATCAAGGCGAAGCTGCAGGCGTTCCCGGGCGCGAACATCGCGGGCAGTATCGCCGCAACTCTGCTGTCCGGAGTAATCGGCGCAGCCCAGATTCCCGGCTTGGACGCCTCGAAAATCATCTCCGGGCAGTTCGGCAGCAGCGCCATCCCTGACCTGGACGCCGCAAAGATCATCACCGGAACCCTTGTACTGGCACGTATTCCAGGGCTGCCCGCAGGTCAGATCACTTCGGGTGTATTCGGTGCCGGGCTGATTCCCGGGCTGGACGCCAGCAAGATCACTTCCGGTCAGTTCCCGCAGTCGATGCTGAACATCACATCGATACCGGGCAACATCATCACCGGCACGGTCGCTGGCGTGCAAGCACTGCAGGACTCCATTTGGCAGGCGTTCGGCGGTTCCGGTTCGGGCAGCACCACCAACGTCGCGAGCGTCATCAACAACTACCAAACCCGCATCACCGCGTTGGAGGGTGGCGGAACACTCACCAGCTTCGGAGCGAACGGCACCTGGACCAACCCCACCCCGACTGAACACAAACCGTTCATCGTCCGAACCTATGGCGGCGGTGCGGGTGGCGGCAAGAACACCACCACTACAGGGGCACCGGCCGCCAAGGGCGGTTTAGGCGGTGGCTGTGAAGAGAAGACGCTGTACACCGACGAGGTGGCGTCCTCGGTCGCCATCACGGTCGGTGCGGCCACAGCCGGGGCGACAGCAAGCGGCGGCGTACCGGCCGCTGGCGCGGTGTCGAAATTCGGCAGTTACGTCCAAAGCGCACCCGACACCGGAGACCTGAACCTCAAACCAGGTCGCGGCGGAAACGGCGCAAACATGCAGGGCGCCAACGGAATGGAATCCCCGGAGTACGGGGAAGGCAACCGATACGTTTCGCGCTCCGCACCTGGCGCCGGAACCACAGCAGGAACAGCCGGTGCGTCCGCTCCGAGCGGCACGTCCTGCGGCGGTGCCGGCGGTGGCGGTGGAGGCGGCCAATCCGGCAGCCCGGTTACCGGCGCTGCGGGCGGTAACGGTGGCACCCCAGGCGGCGGCGGGGGAGGCGGCGGCCGAGGCGGCACCAACATCGGAAACGGAGGCAACGGAGGCGCTGGCCGCGTCGACGTCATCACGTTCTAACGAAAGGAAAACAGGCCCATGGGAACCGCGACAATCATCGACATCAATCTCGATCACTGGCACCAACCGTCTCATCTTCTGCACCTACAGCCCCCACTCACAAGGTTCAACCCCGAAGACGGTTCCCCGATCTCGCACGAATACGTCATAGCCCACGTCAAAAGCAGCGAAAGCCATTTCGCCGGAGCGGGTATCGATCTGTTTCCCACCAACGCACAAGCCGAATTCGTCAACCCGACCATGGCCACCATCGGCGGCACCACCGAAGAAACACCACTAGCCCAGTACCTCGAGACCTTGGGCTACCAACTGAAAGGGCAGTTCTCATGACTAACGCAGATGATTTCCCGGCGAAGACCGTCAAACAGAACGCAGACGGCCACGTCGCTGTGCGGCGCAACACCGCCGCCGACGACCCTATGGCGTGGGGCGTCATGACTATCGACGCCGGAGGCCATTACGCCAGCAGCGCCGAAGTCGAAGAATGGCCCGTCATCGCTGGACCGCCGTCATGATCACCGCCGTCAAGGTCGGTGCGCTGTGCGGTGCGGTCGCGGCGGCTACAGGGGCTTTGACGTTCGTCGTCGCGACTCATATCGCGCCGGGCGAACGCCAGCGGGATCCACGTCTGGGCGAGCCGCGGGGGCGGTTCGGCTGGTAGTGCTGCGCGGCATCGACACTGCCGCGGCGCTACCTTCCGAAACGGAAAGCGAGACAACATGAACCCGACCACCGAAGACCAAGTCGCGCAGCTCATCGTTGCGGAAGCCAAGGCGCGTGACTACACCCGCGATGAGTGCCTGGCCGTGAAGTCCACGCTCTATCAAGAATCCGAATGGGACGAGGAAGCCTGGGACCCGACGCACACCACTTACGGTGTCGCGCAACAGGACGTCAGCTACGTCTACCGCTTCGACGGCGCCGCAGCCCAGATCAAGGCTTTCTTCGACAAACTCGACATCTGGCGGCGTAAGCCTGGTGCCAGTAGCGACATCTGGCTCAATATCGCGTGGATGCAACAGCGCCCGAACTGGGAGAGCGCGCAGTACTGGTACGACCACGGCCGACGCGCGTACCTCACCGAGATCAAGTCCCGCATCGCCACCGTCACCCCATATCTGGACAAGTACTGGCCCGCCACTGGAGGGAATACCACCGTGCCCGCAGCGCAATTCGACTACGGCATCACGAAAGTGATGCACGGGTTCAACCCGAACACCTCCGATAACGCCACTGGCAACAGCGACGGCCCGCGCGGCTCCACGGCATACGTCGTCCTGCACACCCAGCAGGCCAAGGCGAGCGCGGTCTCACTGGCCAACTTCTGCAACAACAGCTGGAAGACACAGCCCGACAACCCCGTTTCCTACAACCTCGCCCTCGACGACAAGGACACCATCGAGATCGTGCCGGTCGTCGAGGCGCCATGGTCGGCGGCGGCGGCCAACGTTATCGCGGTGCACATCTGCTTCGCGGGCAGCTTCGCCGAATGGCTGGCCGGAAAGTGGCTGGAGACCGACGCCAGCGACGGACTCAACGAAGACGCCATGCTCACCCGTGGCGCCAAGGCCGTCGCGGCGGCATGCCTACAGTTCGGCATGCCGGCCGTCTACGCCGGTGACGGCGGCGTGTCCGGGTGGCCGGTCCTGCCCAAGGGCATTGTCGGACACCGCGACTTCGGAGCACGCGGCGGTGGGCACACCGACCCCGGCAACGGGTTCCCGATGGACGAGTTCCTGCGGCGCGTGCGGGTATTTATGTCGCCGACCGCACCCAGCCAGCCGCCCCCCAAGGTGTTCCCGGGCGACTACACCGACCGCGAGCTGCTGGAGTACATGGCCGCACAGACCGGCCCGGGCCTGGACATCTGGGGCGAGGACGGCGACCTCGGCCGCAACGCGCAAGGGCAACGCCGCACCCTGCGCGCCGGCCTGGCCGCGCTCATGCGCAAGGTCGGGGCCTGACATGGCATGGCAACAGCCGCAACTGGCCGATCCGCTGATGGGCCCGACCGATGAGATCCGCAAGCTGCAACGCCGCCTGCTATTCGCGTACGCCACCAACAGCCGCGCGCACGACGAGGGCGTGATCGTGTCCGGTGTCTTCGACGCGGCGACCGACCGGGCCCTGCGCAACATTCAGCGCTGGCTCGCCGAGCACGAGGACCCGAAGTACAACAGCAAGCCTGGGGTGCTGACCTACGACTGCAAGACCCGGCTCGGTGTCGTGCTCGTCGCACCCAAGGCGTCGACGAAGCGCTTCATGCAGCAGGGCGTCGGGTTCTCCACCGATGCGTTCCTGATGGGCGACCCCACCCACTCCTACGTCGATGCCCGCACCGAGGGCGCCGCCGAGCTGCTACGCCTGGCGTTACCCATGGTCGGGGTGCCCAAGATCTGGATGGGCTACAGCATGGGCGATGACGTGGTGAACACCGCGCTCCTGCAATGGCCCGAAGACCGGCGCGAAGAAATCAAGCTGATCATCGGATTCGGTGGCCCATCCCGGCGCCCGGGCCCGACGCTGCTCGGCAACGATCCGGGCGGCCAAGGTATCTCGGGAGTGTTCGGGCCGGACTGGGCGGCCTCGCGCACCTACCAGTTCACCCACGACGGCGACATGTACCCCAATGCCGTGGGTCTGCTGCCGTGGCTCTACCAGATCTTGACTCGCATGGAGATCTCGCTCGACTTCGCCGCCTACCTGTTCAACCTTTTCGTGTCGACGGTGGGCCGCCAGCTGCTCGGACTGCTGGCCTCGGCGCTCCCGGGGGCCGGCGCGCTGTCGACGGTGGCTGCCCTGGTCACCACCGGGCCGACAAATCAGGTGGGCGGCCAGATCTTGGATGTGATGAGCTTGTTCGCTCTGCTGCCGCAGATCATCCAAACAATCACCGCTGCAATCAGATTCGTGCAGACCAACGCGCACTTTCACTACCACGACCAACCCGAACCGTTCTGGCGCGGCTTGAGCGCCGTGGACTGCGCCGCCCAGATCATCACCGAGAAGGTTCCCAACGCAACGGTATTCACCGTGCCTGGCACCGTCTCATGGTGGAACGACGGCCCACCAGCCTGGACCGCCTGGAAACTGCCCTAGCCGGAAAGGACGAACTGCCATGCTCGACAAGCTCCGTACTGCTCTCACACCCAAGGTGCGCCTATGGCTGTACGCAGTCGCCATTGCACTGTTTTCGCTTCTGCAGTACTACAACCTCGTCGACGACCAGGCCGCGCCGATCTGGCTGAACCTGATCAGCACAGTGTTTGTGATCGGCGGCCAGGCTGTGGCGGTCGCCCACACTCCGCGAGGCGGCAACGGCCAGTGAACTGGTTGAACCCGGCCATGTGGGACGGCATCGGCATTGTGTCGTTCCTGATCGTGTTCGTGGCCGCGTTCGTCACGGCGCAGTTCCGTGGCTGGATAGTGCTCGGTGTGCACCACCGAGAGATCATGGGGCAGAAGGATCGCGAGATCACCGCCCTCGAGAAGCGGTCCGACGAAGACGCCGAGAGTATCGCGAAATTCGCGGCCACGGCGGCGCGGTCCACCGTGGCCGCCGAAGTGCAGCAGTCCATCGTCGAGGCCATCCGCCAACTCGCGCAGGAGCGCACACCATGACCTGGTGGCAGCGCGAGATCGCGACCGCCCGGGAGCGGGCAGACCGCGCCGAGCAGGAACAGGAGAACGCTGTGCAGCGGCGCAAGGAAGCCGAACGCATCGACGAACGAGCCCGGAAAGCCGAAACGGCGCTACGTAAAGAGCTGCAGCTCAACGGTTTCACCGATGCGCTACGCAAGGTGCTGATCGGCGGTGCGGCATGATCCGGGTCGAACTGCTGGCGAACGCCGCTCTTTGCGTGCTGGCCGTTCAAATGGTCGGATACACCGCCACCTACATGCTGGGCTCCCGCGGATGGTGGCGCAGCCGCCTCGGGAAAACGTACGCCGTGAAATCTGTGCTGTTGACGTTGGTGCTGATCCAAAACTCGGCCAGCTCGCTATCCGATCAGGACTACCCCGGACGCAACGGAGTGCGCCTGGCCGTCTACGTCGGCGGCGTCCTCGCAGTCCAAGCTCTCTGGATCATCCTGCGCCGCTACCAACGGCAAGGAGCTGTCACCAACACGGAAGACAAAGGCACCTTCGATGACTGACATCGCAGATATCCCATGGTTCAAATGCATCGGCCTGTACGGCAACATCGTGCCCGACACCCTCGATGCCGGGTATCGCCCCGACCATTTCAAACCATGGGGCGCGATCACGTTCACGCCGCGCGTCGCCGGCCCGGACAACAAGCTAGCGCCCCCGGAGCCGCAGTTCCGGCTGACCACGCACACACCGCCGATCACGCTGCTACTCGTGCCGTTCGAAGCCCGCATCGAAAACGGGGTGCTGAAACTACCTCGCCTGGATGCGCCGGCAGGGGAGAACCCGACACCAGCCGAAATCGATCAGCAGCGCGCCAGCGTGGGCCTGGACATGCTCGCGAATTCGACTGTGCTGCAACTCGGTGAGGGCCACAAGCTGGTGTATCAGGTGCAGTTCGGAACCATGAAGGCGCTGGGCAAGGAACACACCTTCGATTCGTTCTGGTTCGTCGCACCCACCGTCACCGACTTCACCACCGAACCGAGCTGGGTGCCCCCCACGATTGACCTGACAACCGTCGAACGATTCACGCCGGTTATGTAGTTCGCCCGATCCCTATTTTGGAATCTTCGGCAGTGTCCCTTTGGCGATCTCAACTGCCTTGGCGCACAAGTCAATACCAGCCCTCCCGGAATCTCCCCCAAGATTCACGCTGACTGATGATCGCTGGGCAGGCAGGGTGACAACGCACATTTCAGGCTCTTGATGCTGTGCAGCGTCGACCCCGGCGACGGCAATCTTCTTCTCGCCCTTGTCCCACATACTCTGAACGGTGACGTTGCTGACGAACATGTTCAGATTCCATATTTCGGTGTTGCTCGCAGATTCCCATTCGCATCCACGTAGGCCCGTGTTGACCCCGCCGACGGCGTATACCTGCTGGGGCGTCAGCCCCCAATTGCGTAGCTCAGATGGCGTGAACGCGTGGCAGGGATCGAACGTTGTGCCGTCGCTGCGGCCAAGGTCGAGCGGCGCCAGCGCGGAAGTCGGCGCTTCCGACGCTACGGGTTCAGGACGGTCTGGTTGTCCGCAACTGGCGCAGGTGATCGCTAGCGTCAGCGCGCATGCGGCTCGAAGTGATGTCATTCGTTTCCCCCTCTGTTTGATTGGATTCAGTTTTGTTCACCCCCGTGAAGCTGGATCCAAGCTTAGCGCCGTGTGGCATCAAATCGTGGGATTAGAAACGCCGACCTGACCTGCTATTACGAGGCTGGCCTCGCGTCGTGCGGGTCGTCGATCCAATCAGCGGTGTCCAGATGAGTCCACTGGCCGCTTGGGTTGTCACCTTCGGCGACGGCCTGCTCATCGGTCACCGGTGCCGGATAAAAATGGATCGCCCCCGAGCAGGTGGCGCATGTGCCTGTCTTCTGAAAGCGCTTGATCGCAGTCATCGCTCAATAGTGAACGACCGCGCGCCCACAATCCGCGCAGCTCCCAATCGATCAGATAGCCCGCGGGTACCAGGCGGGGATCTGATCGGCTGGACGCGGGTACTTGCTCAGGTCTTCGATGTACGTCTCATCCGTGGGTTGAACCGTCCAATTGGGAAGCTCGTTGTAGTTGTAATCGAACGAGCACTTCCCGTCCGGCTTGGCGGTCAAGGTCACGGAAAGCCATGCACCGTTGCCTTGGGAAGCCATGTATTCGCGAAGCTCTTTGAAGGCGCGGATCATGTCGATTGGAGACTTGACGATGTCCGCCTGGCCGTCATCAGTGGTCACTACGACCTTCGACTCTGCGACAGAACCTGCCTTGCGGTACTCCACCGTCGCCTCACGCCAGCCAGCAGGGAGGGCGTCGAACAGCGGCTTGACGACCTTGGTCTGCGCGTCCCCGAGCTGGACAAGGTACGGCGGTTGGTCAGTCATTCCATCCCCTCTTAATTGTCGAAATGGTAGGTACTGTTGAGCTTTCCGTCAACGTATGTCTCGACGGTGTACGACTCGGGGCGTAGTGAATCGCCGGGATACGAGATGTCCACCTTCACCTGAACTTGCCCGTGCTCCGCGAGTTGTCGCCATTGGGTTTCAAGGTTGTAGTAGTCGCGGGCCCCGACTTGATTGAGCGTGTCGCGCATGGCCGTGATGTTGATCGCCTCGCCCGGGCCGCCGAATTGAGTACCGAATATGTGGCCGCCTTGGTCTCCAGGTAGCCGGTCGGGGCCACCGGCGATCCGCTGTTGATGGCCGTTCCGGTCTCCGGTTTCGGCTCCGTGGTCATACGTCATCTCGGCATGGCCGACGCGGCGCTGATCGTCAGTGCTGTACTGGAACCGGTCGTCGACGTTGTAATGCGTGTTCGGCGCGGGCTTGTTCAGTTCTTGATTCCATCCGCCGGGGCCGCCGGATTCGGCAGATACGTGATTGAGTTCGGGAGCTTGCGGCCCCGTCTGCATATGATCGCCACCTGCAGAATGCCCGCCACTCGGCGCCGGATGGTCGGCGAGACCGGCTGGGGTGTGTTCTACCACCGGTGCGGGGTGGGGGGTGTCGATGCTGTGTGGGATTGCTCGTGTTTCTGCGCCGGTGAGGTCGCCGAGTAGTCCGCGCATTCCGGCTGATGCTTCACCGCCGAGGGGCCCAGTGGTAGCGACCGAAGCAACGTCGAACAGTTTCTTGCCTGCGAATCCCGCAGGGTCGTTGACGAGATCTTTGACATCGCCGGGCAGCGATCCGAGAGGGTTGGCCATCTGATCGGCGGTACCGAGTACGAATTTCGCCCAGGATTCGGCCACGCCCGGTGCGCCGGGTCCGCCTTGTCCGGTCAGGTTTTTGGCTTCGTCGACTATCCCGTCGACACGGCTGTTGACACCGTCCCCGAATTTTCGGGCGACACCGGTGCCGAAGCCGTCCGGGGGTTTGGGGGTGCCGGGAAGTTTCTCGAGCGCACCGACCGTCCCGGTGAAGCTGCCCGCTTTAGTGGGGTCGATGGTGATCTTGTCGCCCGTCGCGGGCGCTTTCGGGTACCACTCTTTGTAATTGGCCTGTGTATCGGCGCCCGCGGCGGCGGCCTGAGTTTCTGCGGGCCGCCCGTCAGGTTTGGCGGTGGCAAGATTCTGCAGTGCACCAAAGGAGCCATCGGGCTTGGTCGAGGAGTTCGGCGTAACCGGAAGTGCCGCACCGGCCAAACCGGACGGATCGGGAAGTGTCTGGGCGGCTTTGACCGCCGCCTCGAGGTCGGTGTTCGCGGCGTCACCGGCTGCGCGGATCTGCCGCAGTGTGTTGGTCAGGTAGTCCAACTCGTTTTTGTCGTACTTGCCGTTCGGCGGGGTGACTTCACCGGTGTCGTAGTTGATGCTGAATTTGCCGTTGGCTGCGTCGCTTTCGATCTTCTTGAGCAGCTGTTGCACGCCCTCGAATTCGTCGGCAGCGGCGCGGATCTTGCGGGCCGCGCCCTGTTGGGCTTGGGCGTGGCCGTCGAGGTACTTGCCGTGCGTGTCGATGTCCTGGTGGGCGGCATCCCCGGAGACGCCTTTCCAGCCGTCGCCCATGATCGGCAGACGCTCTACACCGCGTTTCATGTCCTGGTTCGCCCCGGCCATGCCGTCGAGGGCATCGGCTACGTCACGGAACGTTTGGACTTTGGCGCGTTTGATTTCGGCCAGCGACAACGACATGGGTCAGGCCTTGGCCTGTGGACGGTTGCCCAGGATGTTGACGGCGGTTTGTTCTTCCATCCCGGCGAACGCGTACCCGATCTGATCGAAGGCATCGCGATAGTGGGTGGATTCGTTCTCGACGTGCTTGGAGTGGCCCTGCCAGTTAGTCGACTCGCTGCTCAGGGTCGAGGCCGCGCCACCGACCCATCCGGACATGGCGGCGCTGATCTGTCCGTGGGCTTTGGTGTGCGCGGCACGGTGTGCGGCCAGTAGCCGGTCCATCTCATTAGCCGACCGATGCAGCGATTCGGGATCGACCTCGAGTCGGCCCATCGTTTGGTCACCCCCAGTGATACCGCCCACAGCTAATAGACAAGACGACCTTACACCGGGGTCTAGTGAAGTGTCGTGGCGTCGGGTCGATTGCGGGTTGCGGCGGGCTCTGACCCGGTTCTCGTGGGCGGGTTGATCAGTGTGCGCCGCGACGCTTGTTGACGTGGTCAACATCGTCAGGCAAACCCGCAGGTGGCGCTACAGGGTGAAAATCGTCGAGAATCGCTTAAACGCAGTTCAGGCCCCAAAACTGCAGGTCAGGGCGGGGTTCAATTCCCGGCAGCTCCACAAAAGAAGACCCCCCGAATATTCGGGGGGTCTTCTGCTTTGAGGCGGCCCGTCAGACGCCGAACGCTGCCGGGTAGATGATCTGGCCGCGCGGCGTTTCGTGCTGCGGGTCTAATGCCAGCGCGAGGAACGTGTCATCGGTGACTTCGAAGCCCGCGCTGACACCGAAGGCGGATGCCGGTGTGAATCCGAATCGTGGGTAGTAGAGGGCGTGCCCGAGCACCACGACCAAGTTCTCGCCGAGACTGCTTGCGCGCTCGAGGCCGGCGCGAATGGCCGCCGAACCTGCCCCGGTGCGTTGAAAAGGCGGCAAGACCGCACATGGCCCCAGGGCCAGTGCGGGTCCTGCGCCCACGGTGCACCGGGTGAGCAGTGCATGGGCCACGATTTCACCCCCGGCGTCGACACTCGCGGTGGACAGACCGTCGATCCATGCCGCCGGATCTGCGCGCAACGCATCAACCAAGTCGGCCTCGTCATGGGCAGGGAAGGCCGCGATATTGACCGCACGTATCGCTGAAACATCCTCGGGAAGCTCGGCTCGGGTGGTCCACGTCGTCACGACAGAAATCCTCTATCCGGAGACTCGTCAGCTACCTTGCGGCACTGATGATTTCAGGCATGTTACGTCTCCGGGGCGGCTGGCGCATCCAATTATTTGCCAATCGCCACTAGTTCACTTCGCGGCGCGTTTGCACGCCACCGTGATGTAAGCGATCTGGTGGTCAACATCGTGGCTCCAGGTGACGCCTCCGCGGGTACCGGCTCCGTCACCGACGCCGCCACCGGCCTTGGTCTGGGTGGTGGTATCCGCCCACACCGCCGGGCCAATCCGGGTGCCGACCACCGAGCCGGCATCCAAGGCGCAGTTGCCGATTCGTTCGTACTGAACTTTATAGCCCTGCGATTGCAGCTGGGCACCGAGTTCGCTGGGTGTCTGTGGGGATTTGGGTCCCGCGGAAGCGGGCGCCGCAGACAGCAATGCGAGCGAAGTACACGCCACTGCCGACAGGCCGAGGGTAGATTTGAACATGCCACACCTTCCTGGAGTGGTTCTGAAGGCGTTGGCGGCGGGAGACTTTGGCGAGACGACCGCCGCCAACGCTTTGGGTGATATTGCACCGCTACACACAACGGCAGCTGAGCTCCATGCATTCCCCGATGGGTGAGGCCACGCTCACATAGCCGTTCTCTGGGGTACGGATGTACTCCAAATATGGCTTGCTGCTTTCGAATCCGACGTTGTCGGCAATGACGAGCGCGCCGGGTGCCAGCTTGTCCTCGAGGAGCTTGAGGATCGGCAGATCGAGGTCCGGCCAGCCGTCGAGCAGCAGAAATTCGATGGGCCCCTCAACCGTCTTCAGCGTCTCGCGGGCATCGCCCTCCAGGATGGTGATCAGGTCGGACACCCCGGCCTCGGCGAAGGTCGCGCGGGAAGCCGCGATCTTCGTGGTGTTCATCTCGGTGGTGATGATGCGTCCAAATCCGTTATCGCGAACAGCGGCGGCCGAATGCAGGGTCGAGATGCCGTACGACAGGCCGTACTCGACGATCGTCTTCGGCTTGGCCGCGCGGACCAGGCTGTAGAGCAGCCGTCCGGCATCGGGAGCGATGGGGACGTAGGTGTTCTGGAACAGCTCGACGCGCTCCTCGACGGACTTTGTGTGGAAGGCGTCCCGGTCGACGGGTGGCGCATCATGCGACGCGTTCTCGAAGAGCCGGTCCACGATCGTGGCGAATTCGGGTTCATGAAGTGTTGTTGTCATGCGTTTAGAATAGACGCAACGTCTCGTCTAGTCTAGGGTGATGATTCGATGAATGCTGTGAATGAGACGGCGAAGGCTCGAGAGCTCGATGAGGCGCGCCGTCATTTCGGAAACCGCCATGGCCGCAGCGAGACCGCGCGCGAAGCCGTCATTCACGCTGCCGATGATCTGCTGGTCGCCAAGGGCTATGCCGGAGTCACCATGGAGGGCATCGCCAAGGCCGCGGGGGTGGCCAAGCAGACCGTCTACCGATGGTGGAACTCGAAGGCGGACGTGTTGATGGACGTCTTTCTGGAAGATGCCGCCTTTCAGCTCGATCCGCCAGACCTCGGCAGCCTCGAGGCTGACCTCCGGCACCACCTCGCCACCACCGCGCAATTTCTCACCACCGATGACGCCGGCGCGGTGTTCCGGGCCTTGATCGGCCAGTCGCAGCATGACCCGCAGCTCGCCGACGCGTTCCGCGCCCGCTATCTACGCGAGCAACAAGCGCGCGACCAGATTCCCATCGCGCGCGCCGTGCGGCGAGGGGAGCTGCCGGCCGATGTGGATGTTGCTGTTCTGGCCGAGCAGTTGGTGGCGCCGTTGTACTACCGCGTCATCGTGACGGGTGAGTCCGTCGACGGCGGGTTCGTCGACAGAATTGTCCAAAATTTCTTGCGGCGATCGGAATAGTGTCAGCCCAGTTGACATTGAATCTGTTATGACCGAGACAACCCCCCATGATTTCCACGCCAATGTCATGACCGAGATCCGCGAAACAGGCGGCGCGGGTGGCTTCTTTGCACAATTCGACATGTTGATCCTGCATACCGTGGGTGCCAAGTCGGGCGAGCCCCGTCAGAACCCGATGGCCTACCAGCCGGGCGGCGAGGGTGGCGAGATCTACGTATTCGCCTCCAACAATGGGCGGGAGAACAGCTCCAGTTGGTACTACAACGCGCTAGCCCACCCAGACCAGGTATCGGTGGAGATCGGCGGCGACCACTACCCGGTGGCGGTGCGTGACGTGGTGGGTGAGGAGCGCGACCGGATCTACGGGCTCCAGGCCGAGCGATTTGAGAACTTCGCCGAGTATGAACGCAAGACCACCCGCGTCATCCCGGTCTTGGGGCTCACGCGCGCGGATTTGCGAGCGGCCCTGGCAAATTCACACCTACCTCACAGTCGAACGTTGAGGGAGGACTCGCCGAAGAGGTGGGTGCGCGCTTGCCCTGTTTTGGCCGGATTGTCCAGAACAATGGTCAACTGTTATGGGCGATCTACAAGCTGGGCAAGCGCAGCGCTGGGTGCTGCAGAAGGGCCGGCTGGTCGCCGGTATCGCTGCGGCATTCGTCATGGCCATCACGGGTTTTGGCTGGGCCGGATACAACACGACAGTCGGGCAGATCATCACCTCGCACGTGTTGCCCGGGGTGCTCACACCCGCCGGGCAGGATCAGAACATCCTGCTCATGGGCCTGGATAGTCGGCTCGACCAAAACGGCCGGCCGCTGCCGCAAGAGATGTACGACGCACTGCACGCCGGCGACGAGACGTCCGGTGGATACAACGCCAATGTGCTGATTGTGGTTCACATCCCGGGCGATGGTGGCCCCATGACGGCGGTGTCGATCCCGCGCGACGACTACGTGGATTTGGCGGGCTGCCCCGGGTCGGTGTGTAAGGGCAAGGTCAAGCAGGCGTACGGATTCGCCTACCAGCAGGCACTGGACCGGCAGGCCAGCGGCGGCTCCGACGAGGCGGGCGCCAACGACCTGACCGCGCGTGAGCAGGCCGCCCGCGAGGCTGGGCGCAAGGCCCAGATCGACACGGTGGGCAACTTTCTGGGTGTGCCGATCGATCATTTCGTGGAGGTAACCCTTGCCGCGTTCTTCCAGATCGCCAAGGCGGTGCAGCCCATCACCGTGTGCCTGAACCACGACACGATCGACGAGTTCTCGGGTGCCAACTTCCGCGAGGGCGTTCAGCAGATCGACGCATCCCAGGCGATGGCCTTTGTCAGACAACGACGTGACGAAAACGACGGCTCGTTCACCGACATGGACCGAACCAGACGGCAGCAAGCCTTCCTCGTGTCGCTGTTGACCGCGGTTCGCAAGGGCGGGGTGATGTCGAATCCCGCTGCGATACGCAACATCCTGAACGTCGCACACGAGAACGTCGCGATCGACTCCGGGCTCAACCTCGTCGACTTCGCCGCGCGCGCCTCCCAACTGACCAAGAGGCCGATGTCTTTCTACACGCTGCCCATCTCTGACTTCGGTCACGATGCCAACGGTTCGGACGTCAACATCGTCGATCTCCCCACGATCCGGCAGATCGTGCACGACCGCTTCTCCGCCGATATCCCTCCCGCGCCGCCCGCTGCCGCTGCGCCGCCGACGGCAGTTTCTCTCTCGGCGCCCGTAGTGCTCAACGTTGTCAACGCGACGGACCGGGACGGGCTGGGTGCGGCGATCGAAGATGCCTTCACCGCCCGGGGATTCACTCGTGGTCGGGCGACGACGGCAGAGTCCATGTCGACCGAGAGCTCGATTATGTACGGCTCAGATGCCCAGGAGGGTGCGCAAGCGCTTGCCGATCAATTCCACCTGCCGATGACGGAATCCGGTGCGGTCGCACCCGGAACCGTCCAGTTGACGGTGGGCTCGCAGTTTCCTGCGGACGACTACATCGCGCACCACAGTGCCGGCAAGAAGGCCGATTCGTCGGCTGAGGCCAATTCCAGCGACGTGATGACCGCAGTGGCCGCAACGGGAACCGGTGTTCAGGCGCCGGCGCCGACCGACTTGAGTCAGATGGGTGCCGACGGCGTCGCGTGCGTCAAGTGAACTGATCAGCCACCCGTGCGGAAGCGAATATGCAAGGCATGCACCTCGTCCGCGAGATCCGGCGCCGGACCGTCGGTCTCGATACCGGGGGCCACTGCATTGATCGACAGCGCCGCAACCGGACTCGGTGGCGCACCAAGAGCGATGAGCCACTGTGTCAGCTGGGCCGAGGAGCTGGCGTACACGATCCGTCCTAGACCGACCCAGGCATGGGCCGCCGAACACATCGGACAATGCTCACCAGAGGTGTAGACCGTTGATGCCGCGCGCTCGTCCGCTGAAAGATGCTCGACGGACCACCGTGCGAGCTCGAACTCGGGATGACGCGTGGAATCGCCTCCACCGACGCGGTTGCGATCTTCGGTCAGCACGACGCCATCGGGTCCGGTGAGTAGTGACCCAAAGGGCTCGTCGCCCGCGTCGAGGGCCTCGGCGGCCAGCTCGACGCAGCGCCGCAGGTGGCGGATGTCGTTGTCGTCCATAGCCTTCTCATCGTAATCAGGGGCAATTACCAGGCATTTTGGCGGAACCTCATAAACTGTACTTATGCCTCTTCCTCCGGGCACGCCCGACCTCGACGTGCTGGACCTATTGGTGTCCGTTGCCGAGACGGGCAGCCTCGGGGCGGCGGCGCGCATGCACGGCATCTCCCAGCCCGCGGCCAGCATGCGAATGCGGGCACTGGAGCGCCGTCTGCGGCTGGTGCTGCTGGAACGAGGCCCCACCGGATCACGGCTGACCGAAGCCGGACTTGCGGTGGTCGGCCACGCCGCCCCCGTCCTGGCGGCGGCGCGAGAGTTCGTTGCGGGTGTGGCGGCTCTGCATTCCGGTCACACGCCACGTCTGGTGGTCGCTGCCTCGCGAACCATCGCCGATCACCGGATACCGCTGTGGCTCACGGCACTTCGTGCACGGCATGCCGACGTCCCGGTGTCCCTTGAGGTCGGCAACACCCAGCAGGTGTGCGAACTGGTGCGGGCCGGAAGTGCGACCCTGGGATTCATCGAGGGTCCGCACGCACCGGCAGGCCTGGCCGGGGAAGTGCTGGGCGCTGACGAGCTGGTCATCGTGGTGGGGCAGGGACACAAGTGGGCGCGGCGTCGGAAGCCGGTGACGCTGCGTGAACTCGCCACCACCCCGCTGCTCATGCGCGAGCCGGGTTCGGGAACCCGCGACACCGTCTGGGAGGTGCTCAGCCAGGTGTGCCAGCCGGCGGCACCGGCGGCGGAGTTGGGCTCGGCGGCCGCGATCAAAGCAGCCGCGGCAACGGGATTGGCACCCGCGGTGATCAGCCGTCTCATCGCGGCACCCGAACTGTCGGCGGGGACGCTGGTCGAGGTGACCCTCGCCGACGGCACCGACTTCACACGCCAGTTCCGGGCGGTGTGGCGACCGGGATCTGCGCCGACAGGACCCGCACGCGCGTTGGTGGACCTTGCGTCGTCCGACGCCTAGGAGGACAGCGACCGTAGGTATCGGCGGCGGAATACCCGCTGCGCCACCAGGAGCGCCGGAAACACCAGCCGCCAGAATCCGGACGGTGCGGGCTGCGTCAGCGACCGCAGCGTGAGGAACACCGTCCCGTCGTCGTTCCGGTGCACGATGAACGCTTCCTCGCCGGATACGGGATGGCCCGGCAACGTGCCGTACGCGAAACCGCACCGGTCGTCGGTGTTGGCCACGGTGACAACGCGTACCGGCTCGTGAACGCTGAATGGCCCCCATCCGAGGCTGATCTGGAACTCGGTACCCTCACGCGCTGTCGCATCCGGATTCACCCGGAACCCGCTGCGGCGCTTGACGCCCCAGTTCAGTACCGCTTGCGAAGCCTCTTGCCATGCGTGCTCTCCGTGCCCGATGGTGACGGTCCGCTCGTATCGTCGTAAGGCGGGCGGGGTGGCGGGCCAGCCACTTTCAGCGAGGTGTGTGGCCCCTGCGGGCTGATACGTCAAGGGCTTTGAGCTCATCGCACCGTGCCGATTCGTCGTGCCGTGATGTCGTCGAAGGTCACTGTCTCTCCGCAACTTTCGCAGGCCGGAAGGATATGCAGCACCGACCCGCATTCATGTTCCCAGACGCTGGGCGGGGGGCCCTGCGTGACGAACTTGTCGCCCCAGTCCATCAAGGCGAACAGCACCGGCCGCAGCGCACGTCCCGATTCGGTCAGTAGGTATTCATAACGGGGAGGGCGCTGTTCGTATTGCCGCTTCTCCAGCACGCCCGCGTCCACGAGCTTGCGCAGCCGGGTGGCCAGGATGTCGCGGCTGGCGCCGGTGTTGCGAACGATCTCGTCGAAGCGTCGATTGCCCAGCATGATCTCGCGCAGGGCCAGCAGGGTCCAGCGTTCCCCGATCACATCGAGGGCATTGGCTATCGAGCAATTTCTCATAGTCGTGAAATCCAACTTAGCACGTTATGCACTTGGTCACACTTAGTTGTGAATTCCAACTGACCGGGCGTATACCGGCAGAAGAGGAGTTCAACGGCGAATTCAGGAGGCAGGGCAATGAGAGACGCAGTCATCGTCGACGCGGTGCGCACACCCGTCGAAAAGGGAAAGCCCGGGGGATCACTCTCGGGGGTGCATCCGGTCGATCTACACGCACACGCCATTCGCGCACTCGTCGAACGCACCGGGATAGACCCGGCTCTGGTGGACGACGTCATCAGTGGCGCGGTCGGGCAGGTAGGGGAGCAGAGCTCCAACACCGCGAGATGGGCGGCGCTGGCCGCAGGGTTGCCCGAGACGGTCCCCGCGGTCACCGTGGATCGACAATGTGGCAGCAGCCAGCAGGCCATCCACTTTGCCGCGCAAGGCGTGATCGCCGGTGCCTACGACGTCGTGATCGCCTCGGGTATCGAGTCGATGAGTCGAGTACCCATGGGCAGTCAAAGTCTGGGCAAGGACTTTTTCGGCTCGGGAGTTGGCGGGCGCTATCCGGAAGGGCTGGTCCCACAAGGTATTAGCGCGGAATTGATTGCGGCGAAATGGAACCTGTCGCGTCAGGACCTGGATGCCTTTGCGGCCGAGAGTCACCGCCGCGCCGCGCAGGCCTGGGCCGATGGGAGATTCGCGCGCGATGTGGTGCCGATCAAGGCCCCCAACGTCGATGGCGAGTTGGTTGAGGTACTCACCGACGAATCGGTGAGGCCATCGACCACCGTGGACGTCTTGGCAGGGCTCAAACCCGCCTTCCGTAACGAATTGTGGGAGCAACGCTTCCCGCAGATTGACTGGAAGGTGACGGCGGGCAACTCCTCGCCGATCAACGATGGCGCATCGGCCGTGCTCATCACCTCCAGCGAGACCGCCAAGCGCCTGGGGCTGACTCCGCGGGCCCGCGTGCATTCGGTGGCGGTGGTGGGTGACGATCCGTTGTACATGCTTACCGGAGTCATCCCCGCGACCGCGAAAGTCCTTGACCGTGCCGGGCTATCGTTGGCGGATATCGACGCCTTCGAGGTCAACGAGGCCTTTGCCTCGGTGGTTCTGGCCTGGCAGGCGGAGACCGGTGCCGATTTGTCCAAGGTCAACATCAACGGCGGTGCCACCGCCATCGGGCACCCGCTGGGGGCCAGTGGCGGGCGGTTGATGACCACACTGGTATCGGCGTTGGAGCAGACCGGCGGGCGTTACGGTTTGCAAACCATGTGTGAGGCAGGCGGTTTGGCCAACGCGACCATCATTGAACGGATCTAGCAGGCCGACGTAACGGGTTACGGAAGGGTTGTGCGCATCAACATCACGTTGTAGGCCGACCACAACGACAAGTTGAAGTACAGCTCCTTGCCCGTTGTCCACGGATGCAGGTACGGCGCGTAGGGGCCGCCCGGCATCTGTGACTCGGTGACGATGACCTGTGGTGGACTCCACGGGCCCTGCGGCGCCGGGGAAGTCGAGAGCAGGACGTCTCCCTGCTTGTCGCCGTACATCACCAGATACTTCTTGAGGTAGGTGTTGTATTGCGCCGACATCTCACCCACCGGGCCCGAGATGATCGGGGTCGCCGCATTGGGGTCACCCGGCACCCAGGAGCCTCGATCGGTGTTCCAGAACTCATGCTTGGCGGCATCGGGCAGGTTGCCGGGCAACGCGCGCGACACGAAGCCCGATCCGCTACGCCCGGAAGGGGTTCCGAAGATGTAGATGTAGCCGTCGTTGCCCTTGACGTAGGCGGCCTGCTGAAAGTTCTCATTGCCCGGCGTGAAGGGAACCTGGCTGATGGCGTCGGGGGAGGCCGGACGAATGCTCTGCGGGAAGGTCTTCCAGTTCTGACCGTTGTCGTTGGACACCGCGGTGGCCGAGTAGTTGGTGGTCCATTCCCCGGCGCTGTCCCAGCTCTTGATGGACATGTAGTTCATGTACTGCGTGCGTCCGACGGAGATGGCGGCAGTGGGAATGATGCCCCGTTCCTGGGCCGCCCACTTGATGGGCGGGATGACCTGCTTGGAATAGCCCGGGCGTGACTGTGGAGAACCGGCGTACGGGTTGGAGGTCGATCCCTCCGCCACGGCCAGGCCGCGTGAGAGCGACTTGTCCTGGGTGCGCAGCAGGGTGTTGTACCGCCACTGCTGGCTCCTCATTCCGCAGTATCCGTAGGTATCGCCAAAGGCCATCAACACCTGGCGGCCGGCGGAATCGCCGTTGTCCCACATGATTCCGAGGTCGGTGCCGGAGATGCTGAACTTCTGAAGTGTGTTGGCGCCGGTGTCCACTCCGGTCACCCAACCGACGACCGACGTGCTCGGGGAGACGGCCGCCTCGGCGGCAGGGCCGACGGCAGGAGCGGGTGCAGGAGCGGGGGCAACGGCCGCCGCTTGCTGGTCTTGCAAGTTGTTCGGTGAGCCGGGCTCCGGGGGATTGGGCAGGGCCGGCCGCGCCAGCTCCTGGGCCCACCCGGGCTTCTTCTTGGCGCTTTGTTGAGGCAGGACCTGCTTGAGGATGGCCAGCGGGAGCTTGCCGAGCTCAGGCAGGGGTGCCTTGTCATTGGCGCCGGCGGGCCGGCGGCCGATCGGGGGAGCCTGGCCGGGCATGCCGTCGTCGGGGACCGGGGTCGGTGGCTGCAGCCCCGCGGCGGGCCCGGTGCACGGGTCGGCATATGCCAGGGGCGCAACATCGATCGCGACGCTTGATCCGATAACGGCCGAGGTCATCAAAACCACGGAGATTCGGCGACGCCTCGACATGTCAGACCTTCCCGGGGCAGGACGTCATCTCGACGTCAGCAATTGACTCCCGTGACGATAGTTGCCTGTGGGGCCAATGTGGCTATTGGTGCATCGATAGGTATGTTCCCGTGACCAGGCCGAAATCAGCCGAGGTGGCACCCACTGATTTCTGGAGGCCGTGATCAGTTATCTGTGGCGGAGGGCGTTGCTGCGCTCAAATTACCGGGATTTGCTCGGATTTCCGGCAACCAGCGCAGCGCTGGACGTCGCAGACAGCTATCTTGACTGCCATGGCATCAGGGTCGAAGACGCCCACTGTCCGCGTGAGCACTCCCAACGGAGTCGTCGAAGGCTTGGTGCAGGGAGGCGTGCGGCGCTTCCGATCCATTCCCTACGCCCGCCCGCCGATCGGATTGCTGCGCCTACGGGCGCCGCAACCGGCTCTGCCGTGGGACGGGGTGCGTGACTGCACCGAATTCGGCGCGGCGGCCCCGCAGCGCCGCCGCTACCGGGTGCTGGGGCCCGGACGCGTGCAGCGGGCCAGCGAGGACTGCCTGACGGTCAACGTCGTCACCCCAGACCGCCCGTCCAACGAACCGCTACCGGTGATGTTCTTCATCTACGGCGGCGGTTATCTCCTGGGTAGCTCGGCGACCCCGCTGTACGACGGCGGCTCTCTGGCCCGGCGAGGGTGCGTGTACGTCTCGGCGAACTACCGGGTGGGAGCACTGGGTGCCCTCGATCTGTCATCGCTGTCCAATCGCGAACACACCATTGACGGCAACCTGTTTCTGCGTGATGTCGTGCTGGCCCTGCAATGGGTGCACGACAACATCGCTACCTTCAGCGGTGACCCGCAGAATGTGACGATTTTCGGAGAGAGTGCCGGGGCGCATTGCGTGGAGACGCTGATGGCCACGCCCGCCGCCGGCGGCCTGTTTCACCGCGCGATCTGTCAGAGCACTGCCAGTGGAATGGCGGTGCCCGCCGACTCGGCGGCACTGTATGCCCAGAAATTCGCCCACATCCTCGGGGCCGCACCGGAAGCGGCCGCACAGGCGGTGCTGCGGGCGACCCCCGCCGAGCTGGGGGCCGCCCTCGACGCACTGATTGCCGACATCGTGACGAACATGCCCGGCGGATCGTTTGCGATCGGTCCATGTATCGATGGTCACTATCTGCCGCGTCACCCCGTCGAGGCCATGGAACACGGTGAGGCACATCGCGTTCCGTTGATCGTCGGGCACAACGCCGACGAGGCCAAGCTGTTCACGCGGGTGCTCAAGATGATGCCGCTGTCCGAGGAGGCGCTGGAGGGGATGCTGTTGCGGGGCGGGCCCGTCCATCGCGACCGCATCGTGGCGGCGTATCCGGGATATCCGGGGCGATCCGCGCGCGTAAAACTCGCCGGCGATATGAATTTCTCGACGGCTGCCTGGCAAATGGCGGAGGCGCACCATCGGTACGCTCCGGTGTACTTCTACCGGTACGACTACGCGCCCGGAGCGCTGCGGATGGCCGGAATGGGCGCCACCCATGCCACAGAATTGCTCGCGGTGTTCGATAGTTACCGCGGTGCGATGGGCACCGTGATGGCGGGGGCTCTCGGCCGGCGTGATGCGGTGCGAGTCAGCAATGATGTGCAACGACGCTGGCTTGCGTTCGCGCGCAGTGGAATTCCCGGCGATGGTTGGCCGGTCTACGAGCCGCCGGATCGCGCGGTGATGGTGTTCGACCACGCCACACGCGTGGAGCTGGACCCGGAGGCGACACGTCGTGCGGCGTGGGAAGGCTTTAGCCTCACTCTCTGATTGACCATTGTGGGCCAACCGGTTGGTTACCTAGGATGTGCCGATGGCAAAGAAGCCCATCCGCATCAACACCGTCAACGGCACCGTCGAAGGATTCACCCGAGGCGGCGTGCATCGCTTCCGTGGGATTCCCTACGCCGAGCCGCCGGTGGGTCCGCTGCGCCTGCGCGCGCCACGCCCGGCCCGGCCGTGGACGGGTGTGCGCAAGTGCCGCACGTGGGGTGCGGCCTCTATCCAGCAGCATCGCTTCGCGATCATCCTGCCCGGCAAGCCGCAGAAGCTCAGCGAGGACTGCCTGACCCTCAACGTGGTCGCGCCCGAGGGGCCGGTCAGTGGGCCGTTGCCGGTGATGTTCTTCATCCACGGCGGGGGCTACTTCCTGGGCAGCTCGGCGACCCCGCTCTATGACGGCGCGAGTCTCGCGCGCCGTGGATGTGTGTATGTGTCTGTCAACTACCGCCTGGGTGGACTCGGCTGCGTGGACCTCTCGTCGCTGTCGGACGAGAAGCACACCATCGACAGCAACCTGTACTTGCGCGATTTGGTGCTGGCGCTGCAGTGGGTGCGCGACAACATCGGCGCCTTCGGGGGTGATCCCCACAACGTGACGATCTTCGGGGAGAGTGCCGGGTCGCACGCCGTGAACACGCTGCTTGCGGTGCCCTCGGCCGCAGGACTGTTCCACCGGGCGATCTGCCAGAGCACCGCCAGCGGGCTGGTGGTCAGTGCCGAGGATGCCGTGGTGAATGCGCGCCAGTTCGCGAAGTATCTGGGTGCGACCGACTCGAACGCGGCCGAAACAGTTCTCTCCGCGAAGCCGAAAAATCTGGTGAAGGCCCTGTTCCGGCTGATCGGATCGGCCAAACACGTACCAGGGCTGTCGCTGCGGATCGGGCCGAGCGTCGACGGCGACGTGCTGCCTGTCGATCCCGTGGAGGCCATCGAACGCGGTGAGGCACATCGTGTTCCACTCATCATCGGCTACAACGCCGAAGAGGCCACCCTGTTCACCAAGATCCTCAAGATCCTCCCGATCACCCCGGATGCGCTGGAGCACGCGTTGTCCAAGGACGGGCCGGATTTTGTTCAGCGCGTTGTCGGTCGTTACGACGGGTACCCGTCGGAGAAGGCACTCCTACAGCTGGCCGGTGACCTGGCATTCGGCTCGGCGGCATGGCGCGTGGCGGAGGCGCACGGCCAGTACGCGCCGACGTACTTCTACCGGTATGACTACGCGACGCGGGCGTTACGCCGCTACGGGCTGGGACCCACCCACGCGATCGAACTCCTCGCGGTCTTCGGTACCTACCGGACCATCGCCGGGCCCATCCTGGCGGGACGCAGAGATCACGCGGCCGCGCGGGCCGTCAGCGACGAGATGCAGAGGCGCTGGCTGTCATTCGCGTGGACCGGGAGCCCCGGTGACGGCTGGCCCGCCCACACGGTGCCGGAGCGTCAGGTGTTGATCATCGATAGTCCGTCCCGGCTCGAGGCCGATCCCGACGGAGATCGGCGCCCGCTGTGGCAGGACGCCACCTCGATCGTGTGACCGAATGGCGGCGGTACCTTGGGCCCATGATCATTGTGACGAGCAACGACATCCCCGGGTACAAGATCGCCGCGGTGTTCGGCGAGGTCTTCGGTTTGACCGTGCGATCGCGGCACATCGGCTCCAACCTTGCCGCTTCGTTCAAGTCCATTGCGGGCGGTGAGCTCAAGGGCATCACTCAGTTGTTGCACGAGAGTCGTCGCGAGGCACTGTCCCGATTGGCGGCAGAAGCCGAGTCGCGCGGCGCGAATGCGGTGGTCGCGTTCCGATTCGAGACCACCGAGTACGCCAACACGGGCGTCGAGGTGTGTGCCTACGGCACCGCCGTCGGCATTCAGCCACTCCAATAGCGACCGTTCGGTAAGACACGGTTCACCTCATCCGGGCAGAATCAGGCGGGTGAGCAACGCGCGCGCCGGACAGCCGGCCCAGCCGGAAGACCTCATCGACATCGCCCACGTGGTGACCGCGTATTACGCGATTGACCCCGACCCGGGGGACGCGGCGCAGCAGGTCGTCTTCGGGACTTCGGGACACCGAGGGTCGAGTCTCGACGGTGCCTTCAACGAGGCGCACATCGTCGCTACCACCCAGGCGATCGTCGAGTACCGGGCCTCGCAGGGCACCACCGGGCCACTGTTCATCGGTCGTGACACCCACGCACTCTCCGAGCCCGCGTGGACCAGCGCTCTGGAAGTGTTGGCCGCTAATGGTGTTGTGGTGGCCGTGGATTCGCGTGACCGATACACCCCGACTCCGGCGGTGAGCCACGCGATCCTGCGGCACAACCAGGGCAAGACCGCGGATTTGGCCGACGGGATAGTCGTTACCCCGTCGCATAACCCGCCCCGCGACGGCGGGTTCAAGTACAACCCGCCGCACGGCGGGCCTGCCGACACCGATGCCACCGGGGCGATCGCCGCGCGCGCCAACGAGATTCTGCGCTCGGGCTGGCGCTCGGTGAAACGGGTCCCGTTGGCAGAGGCGCTGAAATCCGTGCAGCGATATGACTTTCAGCAGACGTATGTGGACGACCTCATCAACGTCGTCGACCTCGACGTCATCAAGGGTGCAGGCATCCGGATCGGTGCCGACCCGCTGGGCGGGGCAAGCGTCGACTACTGGGCCGCCATCGCCGATCGCTGGTCGCTGGACCTGACGGTGGTGAACCCGCTGGTGGACGCCACCTGGCGGTTCATGACCCTGGATCACGACGGCAAGATCCGGATGGACTGCTCCTCGCCCGATGCGATGGCCTCGTTGGTGGCCTCGCGGGACAAATACCAGATTGCGACGGGGAACGACGCGGACTCAGATCGACACGGCATCGTGACTCCCGATGCGGGACTGATGAATCCCAACCATTACCTGGCGGTGGCCATCGACTACCTGTTCAGCCACCGGGACGGCTGGGCCGCCGAAACCGCGGTGGGCAAGACGCTGGTGAGTTCGTCGATCATCGACCGGGTGGTGGCGGGGCTGAACCGAACGCTGCTCGAGGTGCCTGTCGGATTCAAGTGGTTTGTGGACGGGTTGATCAGCGGGACAATCGGTTTCGGTGGCGAGGAGAGCGCCGGAGCGTCCTTCCTGCGTCGTGACGGATCGGTGTGGACCACGGACAAGGACGGCATCATCGCCGCCCTGCTGGCCTCGGAGATCCTTGCGGTCACCGGGGCCACGCCCTCGCAGCGCTACGGGCAGCTGACCGAGAAGTACGGAGCCCCAACATATGCGCGCGTCGACGCGCCCGCGAGCCGTGAGCAGAAGGCTGTGTTGGGCAAGCTTTCGCCCGAGCAGGTCGGCGCCACCGAACTGGCCGGTGAACCCATCGTCGCCAAGCTGACCAATGCGCCCGGCAACGGCGCCCCGATCGGCGGGCTCAAGGTTGTCACCGAAAACGCCTGGTTCGCGGCACGGCCGTCGGGCACCGAGGATGTATACAAGATCTATGCAGAATCGTTTCTGGGGGCAGAACACTTGCGGCAGGTGCAGGACGCTGCCCGCGAGGTGGTCTCATCGGTGATCGGGTAAGCGGCTGTCCCGGTAACGAGGCGGACACCAAACCGCGCCTGCCCTGGGAGATCTGGGTCCTGGTTGTCGCGTGCCTGGTGATCGCGCTGGGTTTTGGTGTGGTGGCGCCCGCATTGCCGCAGTACGCGCGCAGCTTCGGGGTCAGTGTCACGGCGGCGACCGCGGTGGTGAGCTCGTTTGCCGCATTCCGGCTGGTGTTCGCACCGGCCGCGGGCGCGCTGGTGCAGCGGCTGGGGGAGCGCTGGGTCTACGTGTCCGGGCTGCTGATCGTCGCGGTATCCACCGGGTGCTGCGCCTTCGTGCATGACTACTGGCAGCTGCTGGTGTTCCGGTCACTCGGTGGTGTCGGCTCCACCATGTTCACCGTATCGGCGGCCGCGCTGCTGGTGCGCATCGCGCCCGAAGAGATTCGCGGACGTGCACAGGGGTTGTACGGGTCGAGCTTCCTGCTCGGGATGGTGGCCGGGCCCGTCTTGGGTAGTGCCGTTGTGGGCCTGAGTCTTTCGGCGCCGTTCATCATCTACGCGGCGGCGCTGGTGGCCGTCGCCGTGCTGGTCCACTTCGGGCTGCGGCGCTCCACGCTGCTGGAGGTCGCCGACGAGCATCACGGCACTCCGGTGACACTGAAATCCGCTCTGCATCACCGAACCTTTCTGGCCGCGCTGATGTCGAATTTCAGTGCGGGATGGGCCATCTTCGGAATCCGTGGGGCTTTGCTTCCGCTGTTTGTGATCGAGGCGCTGCATCAGCGCCCGGGCGCCGCCGGACTGGTGTTCGCCGCATTCGCGGCAGGGGACGTGTCCACGGCCTTCCTGGCGGGGTCGTGGTCCGATGACATCGGGCGTAAGCCGCTGGTGGTCGCCGGGCTGGTGGTCTGTGGTTCGACCGTGGTGGCGATGGGCTTCACATCGTCGCTGCCGGCACTCATCGTCCTGTCGCTCATCGGTGGGATAGGCGCGGGTCTGTATGCGTCGCCGCAGCAGGCCGCCGTGGCCGATGTGGTGGGCAGCCGGGGCCGGGCAGGGACGGCGCTGGCCACCTTCCAGATGACCTCCGATGTCGGGCTGGTGATAGGACCCGTCGTCGCGGGGGTCATCGCCGAGCACACGTCGTACGGATGGGCGTTTGTGGTGGGCGGTGCGATGCCGCTAATCGCGGCTGTGGCGTGGGTGTTCGCACCGGAGACACTGGGGAGACTTGCGTCACCGCAGGTTAGGAGTATGCAGGAAGTAGCAGAGGATGTCGGCGGTCCTGAGCGCTGAGATTTTGAGAGCCCGTCGCCGTGGTGTAACTTCGTCCGAGCACACAACTTAACATGGGGCTATGGCGCAGCTGGTAGCGCACCACACTGGCAGTGTGGGGGTCAGGGGTTCGAGTCCCCTTAGCTCCACAATAATCCCAGGTCACAGGCCTGGGATTCTTTGTATCCGGGGGCGAAAATGCCCGAAGTCATCACTAAATCATCACTAATTCGCACGACGACCGTCCGCGCTGGTCAGCGCTATGCGCGGCCTTGCCCGTTGCGGCGGCAAACTCAACGGCGATACCATCCGGCAATGACCGACTGGGAGCCAGGCGGTGCGAGGGGGTGTTGCTGTGGGCCAGTTGCAGGTCAGTCCTGAGTCGCTGCATGTGTCGGCCAATGAGATGGATCGGCTGCTGGCTACGCATCGGGCGGCACACACCAAAGCTCACGCTCTCATAGATGCCGCCATGTCGGGATGGGTAGGTGGCGCGGCCTCGGCCCTTGGGTCCACAGCCACCGAGTTGCAAGGCCATTCCAAGCATGTCGAGAACGAGTCGACCCACTACCGTGACACTCTCGATCAGATCGGGTACGGGTTCGCCGGGATGGAAGAACAGACGGCGATCAACATCCTGAACTCCCGACCACCGCAGGCAAAGGCATAGCCGCATGTCGTTGTCGCTGGCCGAGATTAAACGCGTCAAGGTCCAGACGTTCCGCGATGTAGCCGATGGGCTCGAAGCGATGGCAGAGGCGAACCGCGACATGAAACGGGGCGTAGAGCGGCTGCCGATCATGGGCGAGGGCTGGAAAGGCCTCTCCGGGGACGCGGCCCACCATGAGCTTGATGGGCACGGCAGATATCTCGAAGGCCATGCCGACGCCCAAACCGGCGCGGCCGGCAAAATCCGGGTAGCTGCCGATGAGTTCGAGGGTGTGCAACAGCTGCTCAAGAAAATCGAAAACGATGCTGCCAACGGCAAATTCACGATCAACTACGACACCGGCGAAGTCACCCCGCCGAACGGCAAGTACGACAAAAACGAACTGGACTACCTGACCAGCACCCTGCGGCAGATTCAGGCAGCCGGGGACCGCGCCAACGCCGACTTAGAGGCAGCTGTCAAAGCCGCCAAGACACTTCCGGACCCATCCGGTGCGGCTGCGCAGGCGTTGCCCGCCGTGCCGGGCTCAGCCATCAAGCCCAACGGTGCCGCTGGAGCGCTACAGAACTTGGCAGCACCCAACCCTGACGGTGATCCCGGTGCGACTAAGGCTGCCGCTGCCGGTGCCGATACCCAAGCCAATTACAAAGAGTGGTATCCGAAAGCGCCCGCGACGGGCGACAAGATCACGATCGACCCGACGAAGGCGGGCAGCTTCGCCGGGACTGTCGGTGCGCTCGACAAGCTGCCTGGCGCCTCCAAGCCCCCGGATGGTTTCGGTACCGGTGTGGCCCGCCAATTCGGGCAGGGAGTCAACCAGGCCATCGACGGAATGATCGATGAGGCTAAGAGCAAGGTAGGCCTGAACGGGGCTGACAAGTTCAAAGAGGCGTGGGTCGGCACCGCCAAAGGCATCGAAAACGAAATGGTCAACCAACTGCTCCCCGGCGTCGGAATGGCTCAAGACGCCAAGGGCATGATCGACCAAGGGGTCACTTCCTATCAGCACCCCGAAACCATCCCCAAAAACGTCGGTGCGGGACTGGCCCAGGCGGGTGCGGTCGCGGCGACCGGTCCACTGGCCGGGGAAGCCGCAGCCGGGGCGCGAGGACTGCTCGGTGATGCCACCATCGCCGGTCGCGGAGGCCTTCTCGATCCGCCAGCCCTTCCGCATGACATGCCCCCGGCGGCAGGGCATGCGCCCGCAGAAGTACCAAGCGGCCCAACCCATCCCGGACCCGTAGTCGATCACCCGACCCCCGTTGTCGACCATCCAGTCCCGAACGCCTCGGACGGTCCTTCGCACCATTCCGGGCCGTTACCTCCGCAAGGCGAACCTGGCAGCTTCGGATATGACGCCGATGGAAACCGTTTGCCGTATGCGAACAGCGGCAGACCAGACTACGGGCCAACGCAGTTGGAAGACGTTTGGAATAACTCGCGTGACGAGCAGATGGGCCAGATAGGCGACAAGCTTCTGAACCTGCCTGAGCCCGGTGCAGGTCAGCAGTGGGTCGAGCTACATCCGAATGGTCCGCGTGGGGATGATTGGGTAGTTCAGGATGGTCATCGACTTATCGAATGGGAGCCTGGCGAGCCTCGAAAAGGCCTGTGGGACATGGGCCATGTGGGAGGAAGTGAGTACCGTGACCTCAAACAGGACTACCTGCGGGGCGATTTGACATACGATGAGTTCCTGGAGATATATCGCGACCCCGAGAACTATCGGGTACAGGACCCCTACCGAAATCGATCGCATATTGACGAGGGGCCATGAACAATTCAACGAGTAAACGGACCGAATCATGAGCCTGTTGTATGCCGCGCAGAGGGCATCCTATGAGGACTTCCTCAAGGAATACACGCCCGCCGACGCGACGAAGCTGGCGTCAGGTGGTCGTACGCTCTTGTTCAAATCGGTTTCCAACAAAGACGTTAAAGCACGCGTGGCCATCACTACGCGGTTACTTGACGACGGGGCTGACCCGTCAGTAGTCGCGGACGGCATCAATGTGCTGCACGTGCTGTTCGACACACGCACACATGACACGGCGTACGAATCTCCGATGCTCCGCCGCCTGATCGGTGGCGGTGCCGATGTCAATCTGGTCTCCAAGCGCTTCGGTCCGCCACTGGCGGTGTTCATTCAGCACGGCCCTTCTCCGGAGGCTGAGCGCGTCCCCTTCTATGACGTGCTTTTCGAGCAGCCAAACCTGGATCTGAACGCGCCGTACGGCAAGGGCACTTTGCGTGACCTCATTTTCAACTCGGCTTGGAACCTGCCCCTACTGCGCGAGCGTGTTGAGGCATACGAGTCTGCACGAAACGGGGCCTAACTCGCGTGAGTGATTACATCGAGTTCATCCCGAAAGCCGGTGCGTGCCTTGCTACAACAAATGTCATGGAGCGCCGGGGAAAAGTGCGCTGGATGGTGAGGGCACCTTCCACAGGTGGCGCGGACAACGGTTGGCAGATCATGAGCGATATCGATACTTCTGACTACCTAAACAACGGCGCCAACTGGCAGATCGTGGACTACAACGATGTCTGTTACATCGAGCCTGCGCTAGTTGGCATCTGGGACTTCGAAGTTGGCTCCGACCTTCAGATCGTTCGCGACAAGCGTGGCATCACCATCTACGACAACCCCACCGGCTTACAGATTCCAGACGAGAATTTCTACGTGCCGCCACAGTTCCGGGCGTGAGGCAAATAGTTATCCCTGGCGCGTCCCATCGGGGACTGACATCGAGGCGGTATGGGCCGCAACAGTCGGCACTTGCCGACGCCGGATAGCTGCCTTCCGATTCCCTGTATGGACGCTGTGGGTGGCAAGTACGCTTACCGCCGGTCAGGGGTATCGCATCGAGGGGAAGGCTTTCGCCATGTCATCACCACAGTCAGCGGCTCCGGGCTGGTATCCCGACCCATCTGGGGCGCCGGGGCAGCGCTATTTCGACGGCACCGCCTGGACCGTTACTGCGCCGCCACCGCCACCTGCACCGGCACCCAAGAAGAGCCGCAAGTGGCCGTGGATTGTCGGCGGTGTGGTGTTGCTCCTCATCGTCGCCGGTCTGGCTGGAGGCAAGAAGGAAGACGCCAAGCCCGCTGGCGCAAAGCCTGTAGCCAGCGCCCCACAGTCGGCCCCGAGTGCGAGCGTGGCGGTGGAGAAGTCCACGCCGGGCGTTGGCTCCGAGGTTCGGGACGGCAAGTTCGCTTTCGTGGTGAGCAAGATCGACATTGGTCAGAGGGGTCTGCTGCACGGATAGGTGACAGTCTTTAGGCGGCCTGATTGGCCGGTGTGGTCATGATGGTCTCGTATTCGATGGGGGTCAACTTGCCGAGGGCGGGTTGGCGTCGGCGGCGGTGGTAGGTGCGTTCGATCCAGGTCACGATCGCTGTCCGTAGTTCGTCGCGGGTGTTCCATCGGCGCCGATTCAGGACGTTCTTTTGCAGCAGGGAAAAGAAGGACTCCATCGCGGCGTTATCACCGGCGGCGCCAATCCGGCCCATGGAGCCAATCATGTTGTGCCGGTTGAGGGTATGCACGAATTTTCGGGACCGAAATTGGCTGCCCCGGTCGCTGTGGACGATGCACCCACTCACATCGCCACGGCGGGCCACCGCATTGTTGAGCGCGGTCACCGCTAGGGCAGCTTTCATGCGGTTACTGATGGAATAGCCGACGATGCGGTTGGAGAACACGTCCTTGATCGCGCACAGATAGAGCTTGCCTTCGCTGGTCCGGTGTTCGGTGATATCGGTCAACCACAACATGTTTGGGGTGGTTGCGGTGAAATTGCGGCATACCAGATCGTTGTGAACAGGTGGGCCTGGTTTCTTGCCGACACGGCTGCGTTTCTTGCCGAATGCCGACCACCAGCGGTTCTCGCGGCAGCGTTTCCACACCGTCCGGTCAGACACAGCGATTCCCGCGGCCCGGACTTCATCAGCGAGGAATCGGTAGCCGAACTCGGGGTCATCACGGTGGGCGTCATAGACCGCGTTCGTCACTGACGCTTGCACCCACTCAGTTCCAGTGACCGGGCCAGCACACCAGCGATAAAATGGCTGACGAGCGATTTTGAGGACCCGGCACGTCACCGTGACGGGAACACCGTCGGCGGCCAGCTCACGAACGAGCGGGTACATCATTTTGGGGACTGACCCAGCTTGAGGTTGGCCTGCGACAAATAGGCCGCCGCCCGCCGCAACACCTCATTTTCCTGCTCCAGCAACCGGACTCGCTTCTTGAGTTCGCGGTTCTCGGCGGACTCAGTGGCGGTCACACCAGGGCGAACCCCCTCATCGACATCGGATTGGCGTATCCATTTCGACAGCGTCATCGGGTGAATACCGAAATCAGCAGCGACCTGCTCCAACGTCACACCAGCATCGCGATCACGGGCAATTCGCACCACATCGGCACGGAACTCTGCAGGAAACGGCTTCGGCACAGCGACATCCTTCCAGGCCCACCCCACAGGGCAAGCCATCTCAGTTGTCACCTATCCGTGCACCAGACCCGAGCGTCGTTGGTCGCGATGACAACCAATTCATGCAGAAAAAGGCCCAAGGCGAATGGGCAGTGCTGTCGATGACGGTCACCAACATCGGCGACAAGCCACAGACATTCTTCGCTGAGAACCAGAAACTCATCGCGGGCGGCAAGACCTTCTCTGCTGACAGCACCGCGTCCATGTACCTCGGCAATGACGCGCTAATGGCAGAGATCAACCCCGGCAACAAGGTTGATGTTCAGGTCGCCTTCGACGTGCCCGTGGGTACCGAGCCTGATCAGGTCAAGCTGCATGACTCGGCCTTCTCGGGCGGCGTAGCCGTCAACCTCCGCCGGACGAGCTAGATCTAGCTGCCGTGTGTTGTCAGGTCAGGTCGTAGCGGATCAGGATGTTCACATCGCTGGGGCCGCTGATTGGGTGCTCACCATGGTCGGGATATGTCACTGTCTTGATCACTGCGTCGGTGAAGATCTGCAGACGAATCGGCCCGGTTCGTTCCAGCGGAACGTGATTCAGTTCGTCCTCGTCGTGCAGGATCTCACCCAGTCCCAAGAAGGGCTGGGTGAACGTCACGTTCTGATCGAAGATGAGTTCGCCGAGCCCTTGTGTGTCGGTTCCTTTGTAGACACGAGCCACTACGTCACGTTCGATCGTTTCGGCTTCGTCAGCGGACATCGTGTAGACGGAGACGCTGCTCTCTGATGCGTCGAACGCGGCACCTTCTGTTACTCCGTCAGGGATATCCGATGTGCCAGGGTCTTCGATCTTGATCTGGCTACCGTCCGGGTAGATCTCGCCTTCGAAGAGAAGCTCATTGGGCATGATCTAGTGGCGTCCTGTTCTGGAGCGTTTGGCGCGGTTGCCCTTGCCATTGCCCTTGTTGTTCTTCTTGCTGCCGTTGCTCTTGGAATGTGAACCGCTGTCGTGCGAGCTGCTGTTCCCATTATGAGTGCTGGCGGTGTTCTGAGAGGGGCGAGCGCCTTCCCTGGCGTGGTCACGGGCCTGGTTGGTAGTCGACGTGTTGCGCACGGCTTGGTTGTCGCGCTGTTGGGCTTCGGATTCGCGCCGTGCGTGAACAGTTTGGGGCTCGTTGTTGTGCTGTGCCTGCTGTTGGCTCACGCTGTTGACCATCCGGGCGCCCTGCAGGGCTTTGGAGCGCTGCGTCTGAGACGCCTGCTCAGCGCGAGCGGCTTGGACCTGGCGCAGGTCGGCGGGTGACGATGGGCGCTCCGGGACCCGGGCGGGCGACTGCGGCGCGGTGGGCGGCTTAAGTACGCAGCGTTGGCAGTTCAGCTCGCCCTGGTTGTTGCGGTAGGCGAACTGGTAGTTGTCGCCTGGTTTGATCTTGAATCGCGTGTAGAGGGTGCGGAGTAGGTCGCGTTCCTTGATGCTCTCGTCGGCGGGCAGATGCTTGACATCGGCCTTCCCGTCGCGACTTTCAGCCGAGGACGCGGGCGGTGATTCGTCCCGGTGCATGCCGGGCTCGGGCTTGGTTCCGCGCATGTTGCCGCGCCGGTTGATCTTGGTCTGCTCGGCGGTCTCTTTGGTCATCACGTCCGGCGCGGTCTCGGCTTTGTGCTGGTAGTGACCCGCCATGTCCTTTTCGCTGTAGACGGCGGTCGGGTGCTCGGTGACGTGCCCGCAGTTCATGCCCGTGCACGCCGGGTGCACCTCCGGGACGTACTTGCCCGGTGGCGCGTTGGGGGCCTTGGGAACCACAGGCGCCTTGCCTGCTTCACCCACCTCCCTAGCCAGTTGTGCTGGATTGGTGGCGGTTTCGGGGGTTACGCGGGTAAGGGTGGAGGCCTCCGAAGCGATGTCGTCGGCCTTCTTGACCCCTTGCTCGAGGGCGTTCTCGGCGACGTTTTCGACAGTCTTCTTGGCTAGACCTTGTGGGGTGACGGCGGCGAGGATCTGCATCCCAGCCGAGAAGTTCTGCAGGCCCTTGTTATTGGGGTCCGTGGCGGCGACAGCTTCAGTGCCGGTTGCAGCGATATTCAGGGTCAGGGAGACCCTGGCGAGCACGCCGGCACCAGCGGCCGAGCCGACACCGGTCGCCATCAACGCGGAGCTGCCCACAATCACTGCCGACTCCAGCGGGTGCTGGCGAACCTGATCGCCGACCGCTTGGGCTTGCAGCTGCTGGCCGTCAGCCAGGGGCTCGAAGGCCTTACCGATGGCTTCGCCAGCCTTGACGAATCCGTGTCCGATTGCATCGAGGGTGTGGTCGACGTCGGACCAGCCGAACTGGGAGTAGTCACCGCCCACGGAGATGGGTGGGTCAACGTAGACGGGCCAGGTGGTGGATTCGGTGGGTGAGATGACTTCGGAGACTTGGTACAGCTGCGGGGCAACCTGTTTGGCGACATAGGCCGAGTACACAATCCGGCCGGTCGCATCGCGGGCCTCCGCCGGGGACATCACCCCGAGGGTTTCGGCTTGTTCGGTGGCCCGGTTCAGGGTGAGGTGTCCGCTGGAGTGCATGAGCATCACGGTGTCTGCGGGAGTGCTCACGTAGGTGGTCACAGACCGAACACCGTCGGGGCCGTTGATACGCGCCACGGTGCGGTAACCGTCACGGGTGTTCTCGGCAAGCAGATCGAATCCGGCGCCCTGGTCCGGGTACACCATCTGCCCGGCCCTGGTGAGTTGACCGCCACCGAGGTTTGCGGGCAGAGCCATTTCCACGGGACCTGCCGGGCTCTGGGATACCAAACCGGCTGCTGGATTCACTGGCAGGCCCGCTGAGCGCTCCGCGCTGGTCAGCGAGGTGTCGAGTCCATTTGCCGAATTCTGAAACGCCGTTGTCGCGGCGAGGCCGAACTGTTCGGCTGCTGACGGCGCCGGGGTACTCGCCGGGAGCTGTACCCCGGTCAGTGGGAGTGCGACGGCCACGAGGACCGCCAGTGCCTTCATCGCTGAGGGCAACCGTCTTGTCGGCGCCGTTAGGAAACTTTGATCGAGGCCTTCATGGCGGTGTGCGGGCCATATCCGATGGCATTCCCGCACCGAAATAAGCTTGCCCTTACTGAGGAGGGAAGTCTTGTTCTCGGACATAGCAAAGGAATGTACACCCAGCCCAAGACATGTAAAAGCCGATGTAATCGACGATTATTGATCGTCAGCACACCGGACTCAGGGAAATTGGCTTTAAACCATCAGCGAGCTGCGGATACTTCGCTCCGGTGATGTCCACCTCACGGCGCTGGTGTCGGCGATGGTTCATCGCTGGGGAACTTTGCGGAAACCCTGCCGCAAACATCGGGTCAGGAGGCGTGGTGACGGCGAAAAGGGCTGCCCCCGCGCTCGAACCATCGGGGGGGTGAGGTGAGCGCGGGGGCAGCCAGAACACTAACAGCAGATCGATGAACAGTTCGCTACAGCCGCCCTTCAAGCTGTTCGGGTAGTGGTGGTACGTCGCCGGTACCGCCGCCTTGAATCCATCGTCGAAGCTCACGCAGGTGAGCCAGGGCGATAGCTAGCACCTTCTGCTCTTCAGTCAGCCGATCCTCAAGCGCTTTGACGCGGCCACCGAGTGCACCAATGGCGGCGTTGTGGGCTTCCCGCTGTTCAGTCATGGCAGCGGCGAACGTCTCGCGCTGCTCGGTTGCGAACGCTTTCCAGTCGGCAGAGCTGTTGGCGTCCTTCGCGTTCCGGCGGTCTACTAGCGACTTGATGGCCGTGCCGATGACACCGCCAGCGAGCAGGCTGACGGCAACTTCGAGCCACTGGTCGAGGGTCACTGGTCCGTCTCGTCAGTCTTCGCTGACCCGCTGCGTGGGATGTGTGCGGTGGCGACGACTTGTCCACCGACCACGAACACAGTCGAGATCAGATTCAGCCACAGCGGTGCGGCCTTCTCGTCAACGACGTTGTAGTACAGCATTAGCGAAAATGCTGCGACGGCAACGGCGTAGAGCCACAGTCGCGCCTTCGGGGTCAAAGAAACTCACAGCGGCTGAGGTCGCAGAGTGAGGTCCCTGCTTGACATCGGCACTGTGGGCTCCACTTTCCTGCCACAGCTAGCGCAGGGCGCAACCAATGCCGCCAACTCATTCGCGAAGTTCGTCGCAGACGCACGCGAGACGGGCCGCATGCAGCAGTGGATTCAGACCGGCATCGATGCGATGCGCCAACTCGGGGACATCGCAGGCAATCTGGGCTCCACCATCGCCGGGGTGTTCCGCGCTGGCCAGGGCGTAGGCGGTGGGTTCCTGTCGTCGCTGCAAACAGTGACGCAGACGATGAGCGACTTCGTCAACTCGGCACAAGGCCAAACCGCGCTCGGCGCGTTCTTCACCGGCGCCAACGAAGCGCTGGCCGCACTGTCCCCGATCCTTAAGACGGTCGGCGAGAGCGTGCTCGGCACCATCCTGCCCGCCTTCACCAGCCTGGGTACTGCAGCCGCCCCGGCGTTGCAGGCGGTGTTCACCAATCTGGCCGAGGTGATGAAGACCCTCGCCCCGGTGGTCACTTCGCTTTCCGGCCCAATCTCGACGCTACTCAACGCGCTCGGGCCAGCTGTGGTGGTTGGCGTCCACCGCAGTGTCATCAGCAAGTTCGAGAACCAAACGGAAGATCCGAAGCTCTCGACCCTGCTTCGCTACGCCCACGCGGTCGGCGCCGACCTCGATTTCGGAGTGCGGCAGGGCAACGCTCCCGCACCTCAGCACGTCAGGCCCGCCACCAGCGTTTCCGGCCCAGTAGGGCAAACAACACGCCTGTAGTTCCTGGTCAGCGCTGTATATGTCGGTGACCTAATTTAAGTCGCGACTCATGAAGACGCATCACTGGCACCCATGGCGAACCCTCGCCATTCAATACCCACACATCGCCGTTTCCTGCGATCACGTCCTGCCCCGGGGAGTGGCCGGACTAATCAAGGGAAACACCATCTGGCTGTGCAAGAGCCTCACACAGGCTGAGCGACGCTCGACGCTCACACACGAATTGATCCACGTTGACCGAGGCATCGCGCCTGTGGTCCATCGGGCCCGTGAGGAGCATTACGTCGACGTGCTGGCTGCGCAACGGCTCATCCCGCTGTCTGCGCTGCTGCATGGGTTGCAGTGGACCAACGATGATTACAAACTGGCAGAAGAGCTTTGGACTGACGTGCACACTGTGCGCGTTCGCCGACAAAATCTCACACAGGTCGAACGGGCTTGGCTCGCCGACCGGGTCGAAGACCCGGAACGCCCATGAACATCGCGGAAGCCCTTGAACTGGAACGCATGTGGTGGCGCCTGCTTGGCGCGAAGGATGAAGCCATTCGTGAGCGCTTTGGCCTGTCGCCGGTCCGCTATTACCAACAGTTGAACGCAATCATCGAAACGCCCGAAGCGCTCGCGCTTGACGCGCAGACTGTCAACAGGTTGCGACGGATAAGGGGACTGAAATGGAGCTAGCCGGTTTCTTGGTACAGATTGTTGGTGCGGTGATCACGGGCGTGGGCCTGTTCGTGGCGTGGGACCGTGCATCAATCAGATCCAATAACTGGCGTGACAAGATCAAGGATTTTCGGGCTGGACTTCTTGGACGGCTCGCGGGGCTACGCGGCGATAACGTCATCACCCCCAAACCTGGAGCACTGACAGTGACGGGGCACACGCCGGGTGTGATAAATGCGCCTGTGGATCCCAAAGAGAGAATTGACTACATTCTAAAAATGCTGTCGCAGTTAGACATCCGTATTGATGGAATCAATTCTGCGATCGAGACAGAAGTCGCCGAACTCAGTCAGGCTGAGAAGTTGGTCGAAGTACGTGACATCGGCTGGGCAATAGTCGGTCTTGGGGTTTCATTGTTCGGATTCCTGATCGAGCATGTGCCAATGCTTATCAACCACTTCTGCCAATGCGATTGATGTAGAGGGGAATAGGGGAGTGACTATGCGAGGTAGACCGCCGCGACCTATCGGCGTACCGGGTGACGTTGATCTAGCCGAGGTACGGCCAGGTGTGTGGCGGGCCAAGTTGCGCGTCCGCGACGCCAGCGGTAAGCGCCGACAGATCATGCGCGTGAGTCCACCGCGCACCGACTCTCGCGGGCGCCCTGTGCCAGACAGAGATGGCGCGCGGGCGCGTGACGCCGTGCTGGGCGCCGCCTCCGATCTGTCGGTGTCGGTGCTCGATGCGGAGCTGTCGACAGAGACGACTATTCGTGCCCTGTACTACGACCACTATCGGCCATACCTCGTAGACCAGGGGCGGGCGCCCGCGACACTTGACCGATATGACTTTGAGGCCAAGGGATTTGACTCGGCATTCGGCCACAGGCGCCTGATGGAGGCGCCAACCCCTGTCATGGAGAAGTTCCTGACAACGGTCGCTGAGACACGTGGCGCTGGGGCGGCGAAGTCGTCGCGGACAGTGCTATCGGGGATGTACAACTATGCGATCCGCATGAGCAATGGCGCCATTATGGTCAACCCGCTGCGCGAGGTGAAGCTAGCGCGACGCAAGGGCGGCAAGCGAGGCGGCGCGCGCCAGCTCAACGTCGATGAGGTGCGAGACATCCTCATCGCGATACGAACCTCGGACCTGCAGTGCCCCCGGATTCTGGCCAAGGCTGAACGCGAGAAAGGTATCGAAAGTTACACGCCGCCAACGGTTGCCGAGTTTTGCGCGGACGCTGACATTGTCGACTGGATTGTGATGCTGATTGCCACCAGTCACCGACGTAGTCAATCGCTCGCAACAACCTGGCCCGAGCTGGATCTGAAAGCCGGTGTCATGCGCCCCACCCGGAAGCTGATCCGCGTCAAGGGGCGAGGGTTGGTGCTGGTGCCCATTGAGGACGACACCAAGGGGTCCGACAATGAGATCGCCCTCCCACAGTTCGCTATTGATGCCCTCAAGATTCGGAAACGGCGCCTTGCCGAGCGCCGACTAGTTGACCCGCGTCCCGCCCCGACCGGCTGCGAAGACCTGGTGTTCCCCTCGGAGAACTGGACGCCTCGCGACCCGAACAATGTGGCGGCCCAGTGGCGCCGGGTGCGGTCGGCGCTGGGACTGCCAGTCAGCATCACGGCTCACAGTTTCCGCAAGGCCGTAGCCACCATTCTCGATGACGCCGGGCTGTCTGCACGCATTGCTGCCGATGTACTGGGGCATGCCGATCCGTCCATGACTCAGCGCTTCTATATGGCGCGCGGACGGGCGCACAGCGAAGCTGCGACGGCGCTACACCAGGCCATCGCGGGTGAGCCGTAGGCATCCTGGCATCGGCCAGGATGGTCATCACTAAGAGCGTGTCTTGTGTGGTTTGTGGGGTGGTTGGGGCATGATGTGCTGGTGTGAAAGAGCTTTCGTTGAGGTTGGTTCCGGACGAGTTGTGGGCGTTGGTGGAGCCGTTGTTGCCGGTGCAGCGGGTGCGTCCCCAGGGCGGCGGGACGGCGTATGCCGATGAGCGTGCGGTATTCACCGCGGTGGTGTTTGTGCTGGTCAGTGGGTGTGCCTGGCGGCATTTGCCACCATGTTTCGCAGTGACGGTCCCTACCGCGCATCGCCGGTTCGCCGAGTGGACCGCCGTCGGGGTATGGCGGCGTCTACAAGAAGCGGTACTCGATCGGCTCGGTGCCGATGGGGCATTGGATTGGTCACGGGCCGTGGTGGATTCGGCGTACGTGCGGGCTAAAAAAGGGGCGCCATGACCGGGCCGAGCCCGGTAGACCGGGGCAAAGCGGGTACCAAGATTCACGTGCTCACCGACGCGACCGGTCTGCCGTTGCAGACCGCGGTCACCGCCGCCAACACCTGGGACGGGCATGCGGTCCCGCCGCTGGTACGGGCACTGCCCGCCATCAAATCCCCGCGCGGGCCACGCAGGCGGCGACCGGCAAAACTGCACGCAGACAAGGCATACGACGCGAACCAGCTGCGGCAATGGCTCACCAATCGACACATCACACCCCGGATCGCCCGCCGCGGAACCGAATCCGGCGACCGGCTCGGCACCAAACGCTGGAAAGTCGAACGCACCATGTCCTGGCTCTTCACCTACCGCCGCCTGGGCACCCGCTGGGAACGCCACGACCATCTCTACGCCGCATTCCTCACACTCGCCGCCACCCTGGTCTGCTTCAGAAAACTATCCACATGAGACACGCTCTAAGTCATCACTAATTCGCGTGACGTCACGATTGTTCGCAACTGCGTTCGACTGTCTACGACTGCCCTAAATCGAGAGTATTCGCAGGTATAAGGCCATTTATCGACCGCGCTTGACTGTCGATGATTGTCTCTGCTAGTCCACATTTTCGCGATTGTGGGGGTCAGGGGTTCGAGTCCCCTTAGCTCCACCATAACGGGCTTACGCGAACCCGTGACCGTCACAATACGGCGGTCAGGGCGAGTCGGTCCGCTCGGGGAGAAACAACGCTAAGAGCCTCGGCAGTGCCGGGGCTCTTAGCGTTGTTTGTAGGGACTGGTAACGCGGTTGTGGCTGGTCCGGCGTCGTGTAACCGCTGTGCAGGCGGGGACCGCATCATGGATCTCGGCGAGAAGTGGTGTACCGGCCTCACATGCCGTAGAGGTCAAGCAGTTTCAGTGTGACGCCATTGGTCCAGCCGAAGCCGTCTTGCAGCGGGTACTCGCCGCCACCTCCGACCCGCGCGCTGTCTCCCTCGACCACGTACTTCTCGACCAGCTTGTCTTCCCTTGAATAGACGTGTTTCACAGTGTTGAGGAAGCGGACGCCGATTTCTTTGGCAAGTGCGGGCTCTCCATAGCGGCGCAAGCCATCGACCGCGATCCATTGCAATGGCGCCCAACCGTTGGGTGCGTCCCACTGTTGGCCGGTGTTCGTGGTAGTCGTTACCAGACCGCCGGGTTGCAGCAGCGTGTTGCGTGTTGCGCTGGCCGTCATCTTGGCGCGCTCGGGTGACGCAACACCGGTGAACAATGGATATAGGGCGGCCGCAGTGATCGCATCACGCGGCTGACGCAGCTGCCAGTCGTAGTCGCCGTAGTAGCCGTGTTCATTCCAAAGGTAGCGGTTGACTGCACTGGCGCGCTGCCGGGCGCGAGTCGAGAAGTCGGCAGTGCATGGGGCATCGCCTGTGATGGTGCAGCCTTTGGCGATTGTGGTCTCAAGTTGGAACATCAAGCTGTTCAGGTCGATTGGCACGATCGCGGTAGTTCGGATGCTCGCGAGCGTCTTGCCGTCGCCGAGCCAGCGTGAGCTGTAGTCCCAGCCGCTCTCGGCGCCGGCCCGTAGGTCGCGCCACACTTCGTGTGCAGGGCGGCCAGGTGCTTCCTCGGCGGTCTTGGTGTCTTCGAGATATGACTCATCGCGTCTGGTGTCGCTGGCGTCCCAGTAGCGGTTGAGGACCGTGCCGTCGGGCATGGTGACCACGTGGCGTGCCGCGGTGCCGGGCGGAGTTTCGTGCTCGCCCTGCATCCAGTACTCGTGCTCTTTGCGCAGCGCTGGCAGGTACTTTCGATAAATGCCATCGCCTTCCGCCTGCGCGGCGAGGTCCACCATGTTCGCGAAGAAGGGCGGTTGGGAGCGGCTCGCGTAATATGTGCGATTGCCGTTTGGCACATGACCTATCGTGTTGATGAGGTGTGCGAAGTTGTCGAGCATGTCATCGACAAGGTCCTCGCGTCCGGACACCTGCAGGCCGAGCATGGTGGAGTACGTGTCCCAGTAATAGCCTTCCTGGAACCGTCCGCCCGGCACTACATACGGTTTGGGTAGCGCGATCAATGAACTGTTCGGCGGCACAGTGACGCTCGCTCGTGTAAGCCTGGGCCACAGCCAGTCGATGTGTTCGCGCAGCGTCTGGTTTGGTGGTGGTGTGATGTGCTCGGCGGCCGGTGGTGTGAAGTGCTGTTCGGTGAACGCCTTGAGGGAAAAACCCGGTTCTGCTCTTTGTTGCTGATATAGCTGAACGATTGAGGCTGGGTCGGTATCTAACGTTGAATCGACAAAAGTCTTTTGATCGGGGTAAAGCTGCGCGCTCTGCACCGCGACGAAAAGATCTCCATAGAGTTGGTTTGGCGGCTGCGGCAGCACCGTATTCGCGGTCGGCTGCGTCGACTGTGTATCGGCCCGGTTGTCGCTTTCTGTCAGCGAGACACAGCTCGTGATGGTCATGCAGGCGGTGACTACCGCAAGGGTTTTGCGAAGCAGTGGTGCAGATTTCGGGTTAGTCAACCTGGCTGGTGCGGCCTGCCGTCGATTCAACGTGCGTGTCTCCTATTGTGGTTCTTGGGGTTTAGCCGCAGAGGTGACCTTACGGCAGGCCAACCGCAAGAAACCCGACGCCTGCGGGGTGCAGGCGCCTTCCTAGGTGGCGCAGTGACTGCGCCATCCGATGTCCAGGTCTCGTGCCGTGGATGCCTCTGCGGTGGCGTGGATAGGAGTTTATACGTAGGTCGGGAATGATGGTGGCGGTCCTCGAATTGAAGCCGCACGAAGACAGAAGTGACTGATCGCGATTCGCCGCGAACCCCGAACATCATGGGGAGCTTGCAAGCTCTGCGCGTGAAGTTTTCGACGCGACAGTGGCTCACTGGTCCAGTCCATTGCGACAAGCTGTGCGCGATCAAGGACGCCTGGTCCAACCGGATCATCGGCTACTCCATCGGCAATCGCATGAAAGCCGGGCTAGCGGTCGCAGCGCTCAACCACGCCGTCGCCCGTCGCCCGTCGTGGCGAGGTGGCCGGTTGCATCGTCCACAGCGACCGGGGCAGTCAATTCCGGTCTCGGAAATTCGTGCGCACTCTGCACTGGCACAACATGATTGGCTCCATGAGCCGAGTTGGGGCGGCTGCTGACAACGCGGCAATGGAGTCGTTCTTTTCCCTACTGCAAAAGAACGTCCTGAACCGACACCGATGGGCCACCCACCAGCAACTACGCCTGGCGATCATGACCTGGATCGAACGCACCTACCACCGCCGACGACGCCAAGCCGCCCTCGGCAAGTTGACCCCCATCGAATGCGAGACCATCATGACCACACCGGCCAAACAGGCCGCCTAAAGACTGTCACCTATCCGTGCAGCAGACCCAGACGGCATCCTGGAGATCTGGCTACCGCGTAGCTGACGTAGCACGCCGGGCTTGGTCACGTCCTATCGCGAGGATGTCTTGACTACAAACAGCCGTGCTAACGGTCATCGGACTTGGTCGAGCACGCAGCACTGATCTGATGAAGCCCTACTTGGATGTGGTTACGGCCGCGAGCACCGCGTCAGTGACGAACGACGGTGAGATCGCGGATGCAACCTTTTGTGCACGACTGGCCGTGTCGCACAGGTAGCGGCTTTTCGGGCGTTTTGATGCCAGTGCGTGATGGACGGCCTTGACGACCTTCTTGGGCTCTGCGGCGCGTTTTTGCATGATTCCCAGTAGCTTTCGGCTCCCGGCCAAGTGGGAGGCGTAAAGATCCCGGTGCTGCGGGCTCAGCTGCTTTGTCATGTGATCGTATTCGTCCAGCATCGCGCCCCACATATCGGTGCGGATCGGCCCCGGCTCGATGAGCGACACCGGTATCCGCCATGGCCGCAGCTCGATACGTAGGGCATCGGCCAGCGCTTCGATTGCATGCTTCGATGCGCAGTAGCCACCGGTGGTGGGTGTCGAAATAAGCCCGCTGACCGAGGATATGAACACCACCCGGCCATGGCCGACCCGGATTTTCGGCAGGACCGTCTGGGTCACCGCGATCTGAGCGGTCACGTTGACGTCGAGCTGGCGTGACAACTCCCCGATGGGAGTGGCCTCAACCGGCCCAATGACAGCGATTCCGGCATTGTTGACCACGCCGTGAAGTTCGGCGGGAAGCAAATCGGCAAGCCCAGCGACAGCATCCCGGTCAGTGACGTCAAGCGGGATCGGATGCACCCTGGCCAGCCTGCCGAGCTTTTCGAGTGCACTGTCGGACCGGGCGGTGGCGTAGACATCCCAGCCCTGGCTGCTCATGTGCTCAGTGATCGCTAGTCCGATCCCACGTCCGGCGCCGGTAACCAATACAGAAGGCATCTGTTTCTCATCTCGTCACGTTGGGTTGAGCAGAGATACTCGGTCCCACCTGAAGCGGACTATACCAATTGGTCTACTATCACTTGGCGGTGCACGGCTCGAGCTGTTCACTGTCGACCGGCGCAACGCCTGAGCTTGGTTTAGGCCCCAACACTCTGGTCAATGCTGGTGTGAACCTGATTCGGAAGGGAAGCGATGCCACAAAAGAGGCGCCTGGCCTACGGAGATCACGCGAGTTAATACGTCGACATTCTTGAGCCGGCCGCGCCTGCTCTGGGCTTGCTTCTTGTTATCCATGGCGGTTTCTGGCGAGAAGCGCTGGGCGCTGAACTCACCGCGCCGATAGCCGAGCGTAGGTAAGGCAGAGCGTTGTCACGGGGCAGCGTCGACACGCCTCTCTGGCGTGCTGTTCCCGGAGCCTTCGTTCAATGGGGCGTTCGTCGTCATCGGAGTAGAACAGGTCATGGTTGGCGTTTCGGCACGCGCCCAGTAGCTGCCATGCGAACCCCGTGCTAAGAGCCGTCGTCTCGGCTACCCGAACGTCTTCCACTCAAATCCTTCCCGCACATGTCCGCTACCTTGAGCGTTGTTGACGGAAACCTCACACGAATTGGTTGCCTTGATGTGAATTGGACGTTGCACCAATGAAATCAACCGTCAGTCAGTATCCATTCGTCTCGTAGGAGCCCAAAAGTGCACGCGCATTGCGTAAAGTGCGGCAGAGTGTCCGTCAGGCGAGGTCGGTGACCAGCCTGGTTCCGCTCTGCACTGTGATGTATTAGCTGGGCTATCCGGGACTTGGAGAGGAAGCGGTCAGGCCATGACCCCGACAATGCGACGAGTTTCAGAACGACGTGGTTACCGATTGTTCGCGTTGCTCGCACTGATCTGTGCGTTGTGCGCCTCGCCCGTGGCTGCGGCCGACACTGTGCAGATCAGCCCGGCGAATGAACGTCGGCTCCAAGAGCTACTGGCCGAGCGAAACCGTATCGAGGTCGAGAATCCAGCGCAGCTGAGTGCCGCGGTTTCGGCGCTCTTTCTGCACGTGCCCTACGGTGCTGACACCTTGATCGGATCCGCCTCGATCCCCGAGCAGTTGGTCGTTGAACTCACGCGTGTGGACTGCTTCACGTACGCCGACTATGTCGAGGCGTTGAAGCGGTCGGGTGATCGTGCCGACTTCATCGCCCAGCTGACACAGATCCGGTACCGCGGGGGTGAAATCAGCTTCACGCAACGCCGCCACTTCTTCACCGATTGGGCCGCAGATGCCCCAGCCAATGCCACCGATGTGACGACCAGCCTGGGGGTACCCGCGGAACAGGTCGCCAAGACGCTGAATGTGAAGGATTCTGGAGGAAATTACCTGCCCGGGCTGCCGACGCGGCCCCGCACGGTTGCCTACATACCGAGTGCCCGCGTGTCCGATGTGGTCATCGCGAATCTTCACGACGGTGACTATCTCGGCGCCTATGCGACGGCCGGGGGGCTCGACGTCACCCACGTAGGAATTTTCCTGCGCACGCCGAACGGGCCGGTAATGCGCAACGCCTCGTCATTGCGGGCGAACAACCAAGTCGTCGACACGCCACTGGGGGAGTATCTGGGCACGGTTCCGGGAATTGTCGTACTACGACCGACTCGGTGAGGCCCGCACTGGCGCTTGCCTCCGGCTAAGGCACGGGGCTCAAGGCATCCGCCGACGTCTGTACTCCAGCGATGCCGCGGGAAGTGTTGGGCGGAGACGGAGTTGATGCTGCGGAGCTCAGGGTGTCAGCAGACACCGATACACCCGAGCGCCCTGCGGGTAGCAGCGGAACCCCTATGGCCGCAGGGTATCCCGGAGGTCCGTATTGCAATGCCCCGATCACCGGTGGCGGTGCGGGCGTTACCGGGCCGGGGTCGGCGTGTGCGACACCGGTACTCGCGAACAGCACCAGGGTGCTGCTCGCGAGCAGGACTGCTCTGCCATGTTGACGAATTATGTTGAACAGAAACATGTGTCGCTCCTAGTTCAGGACGTAGGGGTCGCCGTACACGGACAGTTGCGTTTGTTGAACCGCGCTGGCGACCGCGAATGTCGCGTAGGAGCGCACGGTCACCGGGCCGCCGCAGGCATCCACCTTCAAGTGGACGTCTTGCATATCTAGTCGCCCTAGGCCTGCCGTCACCGGCATGGTGCCCATCGCGACGGTGGTGATGACACCCGGTTGCAGGTCGGTCTGTACGAAGCCGCCGATCGCCCCGGTGCCGCCCACCTGTACTCCCGGCTGGCCGCTGATGGTCGCCCCGACCGACCCCGCCAGCTGCCCGGTGCCGCCGATCTGAAGGCCCTGCGACACATCGATCTGGCAGCCGACTTGGTAGCCCGCGACGAAATTGGCTGCGGTGACGGGATTGCTGCCGTTGCCGCCGATGTTCGCCTGCGCGGACAGCGTCATGAACGCCTCCCGCGAGTTCTGTGCACCGGCCAGGTTCGGGACCGCATTGATCACCTCGCCGGAGAGGGCAACGGTCAGATTCCAGCCGTCGAAGGTTGTGCGTTGGCTGGATTGCGGAGCCATCTCGACGGGGGCGGCCCAGCTGGATGCCGATGTCGCGAGGGCGCACCCGATCGCCACCGCGGCCACCCCGGCGATCCAACCGGAGCGCTTCGATCCATACATGATGATTACCTCCCATCAAATCGTGTGATTAAGACTAACGATTTGATTAAAGCAGATGATCAAGATTGATGTACTGTAGGGGCATGACCGAGTTCCCGCCGGAGGATCACCCCAGGCCAGCGGGGTTATTCGGCCCCCTGTTCGAGATCCTTCTGCGTCGTATGCATGTCGAAGTGGCTGCCGTACTGGGTGAGCACGCACTGCGGCTTCTGCATATCGGAGTGCTCAACGTCTTGGATGCGGCCGGCAAGCAGTCGCAGGCGGACCTCGCCGACGCCCTGCGGGTAGACAAGACCACGATGGTTGGGCTTTTGAACGATCTGGAAGCTGTTGGCTTCATCGAGCGGCAGCGGTCCCCGGAGGATCGCCGCCGTCACGATGTGGTGATGACTCCGCTCGGAACGCGCCGGTACGCCGAGATAGTCGACGGGCTCAGGGGAGCAGAGGCCCGGGTGCTATCCGCCTTGAGTGCCACGCAGCGATGTGAACTGTTCGTGTTGCTCGAAAAGGCATTCCTGGCGGAGTCCGAGGACGCCGCGGCCGACGGCGATTGATCAGGTGAGGCCGGTGACGAACCGGATTCGGCCCTGCACCGTGATGTGGTAGCTGATGCGGTGGAGCACCGCATCGCCGTCGCGCACGGCCAGATCGACGAGTAGGCCGTCGAACAGACTCTGAATCGTCTGTCCGGGCTGCAGTCCGATGCCGGTGCGTGTCCTGAAACGCCAACGGTCGACGGCGAATCCGGCGTCTATCGCCTGATGTCGATCGAAGATCGAACTCAGGGTGGCGAAGGGAATGGCGCTGTCCACCTGGAACCACGGAAACGCGCCGGCAGGAATCGGGATGTTGTGTCGTGTCGTGATCGCCTTGAAAGCATCGCTCATGTTCGGGGAGATCAACGCCTGATTTCGTGACCAATCCACGCTGGTCTGTCCCGGCATGTTGACTATGGCGACGCCATTTGTCTGGAACGTAAAGCGTTGATCGACAACCGATGCCGGTGGTTGCTCGTTGATCGCCAACGCTGCTGGAGTAAAGAAGTGTGACTGACTTTCGAAGTTCGGAATGAGGACCATGGTGCACGCGCCTTTCGTCGAATGATGAATACCGTTCCAGCGCAGGGCCATTGACTGTTGCGCGGCCAACGTTGGTGATGCGACGGTATGCGTCATCGGAGACCATGAGCGCGAGTAGTGCACTACCCGATTTCCGCAGCTGGGACGACTTCGTTTCACCTAGGGCGGCACGAGGCCATTGAAATTCTCCCGGGCTTGTCTGATAACGAGTGGTCCAGCGTGTTTTGATCGGTTTGGTCAAGAGATTGCACGTTTCTGTCATGTATTCCTGCGCAATGTAATCCGTAGCATCGCAGCCACTTGGTGGTGCCAGATCGGCCACCGTTCTGTGCATCGATTCGGACTGGAGACTTCGCCATGGCCAAACCTGACCTCTGTGGAAAAATCGTCGTGATAACAGGCGGTGCGCGAGGGATTGGCAGGGCCACCGCAGCCGAGTTCGTCAAGCACGGAGCGAAAGTGGTGATAGGTGACCTAGATAAGAAGCTCTGCGAGCAAACGGCAGAGCAGCTCGGCGGTGAGACCATTGGGTTGCCCTTGGACGTCGTCAACTACGGGAGTTTCGAATCTTTTATCGCGACGACGATGAATACCTATGGACGACTTGATGTCATGGTCAATAACGCTGGGATAATGCCGATCTCTCCTTTCGGCACCGAGTCACTGGAGTCGATCCAGCGGCAGCTCGATATCAATGTTCGGGGAGTGATGTGGGGCTGTCAGCTTGCGTTGCGGGTGATGACAGGCGGTGGCACACTGGTCAATATCGCTTCCGCGGCGGGTAAGTTCGGATCACCGGGCTTGGCCACCTATTGCGCTACCAAACATGCGGTTGTAGGGCTTTCTGAATCGCTGAGCCTGGAGCTTGGCCCTGACAACATCGGGGTGGTGTGCGTCATGCCGGGCCTAGTCAACACTGAGCTGATTTCAGGTGTGGCGGATCACTGGCTCCTCAAAACTGTTCAGCCTGAGGATATCGCGTCGGCAACAGTACGCGCGGTCGGTCGTAAACGGTTTCCAGTCTTCGTCCCTAAGCGCTTGACGCCAATCACCAAGGTCCTAGCGGTAATGCCACGATCCGCGATCGAACCTGCCATGAAGTTGATCGGGGTCAACCACCACATACTCGACGCTTACAACAGTCAGAGACGCGCCGACTATGAGTCCCGAATCACGAACTCGGGCTAGTCTGTTCCGGAGTAATCTGGACAGTAAGACCGTGGCGCGCTACCCGTCCATCTCTTGAATGCGCGAGTGAAAGCACTTGGTTCGGAAAAGCCTAAACGTTCCGAGAGTTCAGCGATGGTTTCGTCACCGCGCGCTAGGCTCGCAACGGCCGCATCGCGTAGAACCTCATCGCGGATGCGCCGCACCGAAGTCTCCTCCTCGTGGAGCTTTCGCCTGACCGTAGGGGCACTCAGACCCAGGCGATTCGACATGTCAACCGTTGTAGGCCATTGTCCGCCAATCCCTTGTTCGGTGATTCGACGAACACGTTCAGTCATCGACAGGCCGTCCCGACGTGGTCTAAAGAGCAGATCTGATGGTGCGCGCCGTATGAACTCGTCGAAATCGGATTCATTGCGCATGATCGCCGCTGACAGTATCGACTGATCAGTCACCAATGCAGGCGCGGATGCGCCGAATTTCACTGGCGCGCCGAAGATCTGATCGTAGTCATCGAGACCAGCCACCCTTTCGTGCGGGACCTCAACGCAAGTCAGTTCTACACGTCGGCACACTGACCACTCCAGGAGCCGGTGCGAGCCGGCCAGTAATGCATCCACCAGCAAAGGAATAGGCCGCTGCACTGCACTGATGTCGAGAATCAGCGCGACATCAGTGCCGCGGTGTTCGAGCGACGCAGACGGAATGCTGGGCAAGACATGATGCATCTCCATGAACCGGGTGGCGACGGCGCCAACATCGACCGCTGCGTAGAACATCGCGCATCCCAGAAGTCGAAATGTGCCGCGTGGCATCGGAGCGGGCCCGAGGCCGAACATCTCGTCATCTGTGTGCGCCCATAGTTCCTGGACCACGGTGACGAGCTGACTGCGTGTGATCCGCGAACGGCCATCGACCAGCAATGCCGGCGAGACTCCGGCTTTGTGCAGCAGATCGTCAACCTCCCAGCCCTTCCGCACTGCCAGAGCCAGCATGGCCTCTAGTCGATGGATCGGGATAGTGGGCTCGATGTGTCGGAGTTCGTCGGGCATATCACCTCAAAATATCTGTCGCGGATGCGGGAGCGCGGCACGGGCGCACTGCCAAACCGGGTCGCGCCGACGCAGTCCCAACATTCCCATTGGATCGGCCAGCTGCACATTGTGTCAAGCAGCTCGAGCTGTTATGTCACTGTGCCCGCGCGACTCCACTAATAACGTTCGAACCAACCGCGTGACATACAGAGGAGAAGAGATGACCGTCGCCAGCAGGGAGGGCTATAACCTAGAGCGCCTTGATGTTTGGAGTGAGGAGCAACGCTTCGAGGTTACGGCGGCCCGAACTGTCGCGTATGCAAAGGCGACAAATGACCCCATCGAAGGTCATCTGCGGGGAGTTCTCGCACCACCGGTATTCGCTGTCGTACCAGCGATGAACTTGATGGCTGAAGCCACCATATCTATGGTTCCAGACCCATTGATGTTCCGAATCTTGCATGGCGAGCATGATTTCCGGTTCCACCGCCCGATAAGGCCTGGAGAAACGCTGAGTGTGCGCGCCAAACCGATTGGGGTCGAGGGAAAATCGTCGGGGGTCGTCGTCACGACACTCATGGAAACCCGAAGCGTCACTCACGACGACGTGGTGAACGAGCAGTATTTCATTGGGTTCTTCCGGGGAGGAGAGTTTGACGGAATGGTCGGCGAGGTGAGTCCCGACCATTCCTTTGACGAGTCATTGCGCACACGGGACGCTCAATATGAATTTATCCAACAGTTCGATCAAGACCAGACTTACCGCTACGCGGAGCCTGCGGGTGATCCCATGCCTATTCACTTGGATGACGCGTTCGCAAAGCAAATGGGGCTGAACGGAATCATCATCCATGGGCTGTGCACGATTGCCTTTGTATCCCACGCGCTGATAGGAGCCGTGTCTCCAGGCGACTCGTCGACCTTGAAGCGGCTGGCGGTGCGACTCTCCAAGCCCGCAATTCCTGGTGAGGTCATCACCACTCGTGCGTGGCAGGACCAATCGAAGGGGCGTCACGTGCTGAGCTTCGAGACTGCAGGAAATGAGAAACCAGGAAAGTTCGTCATTACCGATGGTATCGCCGAATTCTCGGTGTAATTAATAGCCGCCGCACATCCATTTCCGCGTCCGAAAAAAGATAGAAACCTAGGAGATTTGCATGTCCAATCGAGTCTTTGTCATCGGAGTAGGTATGACAAAGTTTGAGAAACCGGGACGCCGAAAGAATGACGACGGTAGTGATTGGGACTATCCCCACATGACGCTGGAGTCGGGCACCAAGGCACTCGAGGATGCGGGCATCGCATTCGATGAGGTCCAGCAGGCATATACGGGATACTGTTACGGAGAATCGTGCAGCGGCCACCGTGCGGTCTACGGTCTAGGACTGACAGGTATACCCGTTTTCAATGTGAACAGCAATTGCTCGACCGGTTCCAGTGCGCTCTTTCTCGCTGCTCAATCGATACGTGGCGGGATATCTGATTGCACCCTCGCCATAGGCTTTGAGAAGATGCAGCCGGGATCTCTCGGATCGACCTACGACGATCGTGAACAGCCTATGCAGCGCCACCTGCTAGCCATGGCGGAATTGCAGGAAATATCATTTCCGCCAGCGCCTTGGATGTTCGGAGCTGCGGGCCTGGAGCACAACCGAAAGTACGGCTCTTCTACTGAGCATTTTGTGAAAATCGCGGTGAAGAACCACAGACACTCCCAGAACAACCCCTATTCACAATTCCAAGACGAGTACACAGAAGAGCAAATCAAGAACGATAAGTTGATCTATGCGGCGGCGGGGATCACTCGCTCGATGTGCTCGCCCACGTCGGATGGTTCCGCAGCCGCTGTACTTGCCAGCGAACGTTTTGTGGATACCCACGGGCTCGGAGACCGGGCAGTCGAAATTGTTGGGCAAGCTCTGGCCACCGATACACCAGGCACCTTCGACTCGGGTAGTTTGTCCACTCTTGTTGGTGGAGATATGAGCAGAGTCGCCGCCCAACAGGTGTATGAACAGGCTGGCATCGGCCCCGATGACGTGGATGTCATCGAGCTACACGATTGCTTCGCGCCAAACGAACTTCTCACCTACGAGGCACTAGGACTGTGCGATGAGGGAGCGGCGCACCATCTGGTCGACAACGCCGAAACCACGTACGGCGGCCGATGGGTTGTGAACCCATCAGGCGGGTTGATCTCTAAGGGACACCCCTTGGGCGCCACAGGCCTTGCGCAGTGCGCCGAACTCACCTGGCAGCTGCGCGGAGCAGCCGACAAGCGGCAAGTCCAGGACGCCAAAGTGGCGTTACAGCACAACATCGGTCTGGGCGGCTCCGCCGTCATCACTGCCTACCGTCCAGCAAATCGCTGACTCGTACAACCAACAACACCTGGAATCGAAAGGAAACAAAATGGCAAGTATCACGATCGAACGTGAAATGAACGCTCCGGCAGAGAAAGTGTGGGAGGTAGCCAACGACTACGCGCGTTGGGGCGAATGGAACACGATGTTCACCAAGTGGGTGAGCGAACCGCCTGCTGAAGTGAATGATGGCACGCAACTGACGGCAGTGCTGACTGTCATGGGTATGGCCAACACTCTCACCCTGACAGTCTCTGACTATGACCCCCCGAAGAATGTCGCTCTCAGCGGCACCGGGATGGCGGGCGCCGAGATCACCATGACGTTGCGCGTCGAGCCCAAGGGTGATCAGTCGGTTATGGCGATGCAGGCCGATTTCGTCAGCCAAATGATGGTCGGCGCAATCGGTTCTGCGATCGAGCGCACTGCCGCAAAAGAGCTCGATTCTTCCCTGATCAAACTTTCCGAACTGGTCGGCTAAGTCGCTTAGCGCCGAAGCCAGTCAAATCACTGAGAGGTGGCTATGGGTCTATTGGAAGGCCGAGTCGGCATCATCACGGGAGCCGGTCGTGGAATCGGGCGTGAACATGCCCTTCTTTTCGCGAAAGAGGGTGCCGCCGTGGTCGTCAACGACGTCGGAGGTGGCAACGACGGTGCAGGGGTCGACAGCACGCCTGCACAGCAAGTAGTCCGAGAGATAGTCGATGCGGGTGGCCGAGCCGTTGCCAGTACAGAGTCCGTGACGAGTTGGTCCGGAGCGCAATCGCTTGTTGAACAAGCGATTGCGGAGTTCGGCCGATTGGACATGGTGGTCAACAATGCGGGTATCCTTCGCGACGGTTTCCTTGCCGGCCTAGATGAGGCACAGTGGGATTCGGTGATCGATGTCCATCTCAAGGGTCACTTCAACCTGACACGCCACGCCGCTGAGTATTGGAAGGCCGAGTCCAAAGCGGGACGTCAGCCAACTGCGGCGGTCGTAAACACCGCCTCGGCATCCGGTACGTTCGCGGTCAACGTCGGTCAGGCCAACTACGGCGCGGCCAAGGCTGGCATTGCAGCGATGACCTTGGTGGCAGCCGAAGAGCTGGGACGATATGGCGTACGCGCCAACGCCATTGCACCGGTGGCGCGCACCAGACTTACGCTTGCCACACCGGGTATGGGCGCCATTTTCGCTGCCGAAGTGCCGGAGGGTGTCTTCGACCTCTTCGATCCTTCGAACATCTCGCCTGTCGTTGCGTACCTGGCGAGCGCCGGGTGCTCATTGACCGGCAAGGTCTTGGCCGTACAGGGCGGCGCGATTCAACTGCTCCAAGGGTGGACGATCACACAGACTGTGGAACAAGAAGGACCATGGGACACAGCAAGGTTGCCCGAGCAGATCGGCGCTTGGGCCTAACTCGTGTGCGTCATCCATGAATGAGTCGCTAATCACCCGGCGCTATGCCACTTACAGCGGGTACGGTACCCATGAACTCGCTGTAAATGGCGGGGGACCAACGGTATTATTACTGCATGGTTTCGGCCACACTGCAGAATGTTGGCGGCCGGTTCTCGAACGTTGCGCGAGGCATGGTGTACGCGCTGTCGCAGTCGACTTGCCGGGGTTTGGCTCGGCGAGTCGACTGCGCGGTGGGCCGAAACTTGATCAACTCCTGGAGTTCACCCGAGAGTTGATTCGGACCTATTCTGCGACAGGGCCAGTGGTGCTGGCGGGCAACTCCTTGGGCGGATTACTGTCAATTCTTGTTGCTGCAGAATCGAATACTGCCCAAGAAGTGGCTTACCTCGTCGCTGTCGATCCTGCGGGCGTCGGTTGGACGTATCCGTTGCGGGTCATGTCAATAGGTGCCGACTTGCCGATGAAGGCTCTGGCTCTCGCGTGGCCGGCGGTCCCGCTGTTGCCGCAGTCGGTGATCAGCTGGAGTGCTGCTTATCTCTGCTATGGGCGCAAAGACCGGGTCGATCCAGCCATGGTTGCGATGCTTACAGAGCATTTTGATAGCCGGGGTCGAGCCAAGCGATTGGCGAAGCTAGCCATTCAGGTCAAGGCCGAGGTCGACAAAGTTCGGTTGCCAGAACGTATCACTATGCCGATAACCATGATTCATGGCGGACGAGATCGTCTGGTGTCGGTCTCCGGGGCGCGGAGGTTTTGCCGCCGCATTCTCGGCGGACGGTTGGTGGTGTTGCCGCACGCCGGACATTGCCCACATCTCGACGAACCGGATCGCGTCGCCGAAGTCGTCATCGAATGTGCACAGCGCAAACCTACCCTGAACGCTCTCGCATAAGCGGCGCGCTATCGATGCGTCGCACTCCTATTAGATCTGAACTGAGGAATCCACTATGGAAACCAGCACATCGAGCCGGTCCAGCATAGCTATCACGCGTGATCAGCTAGACCTCGCGGACTCGGTCCATGCATTCACTCACCGCTATTTGACCGCTAACGCCACACGTGAGGCGGTGGGTTGTATCGATTCCGGCGGCATTGAGCCGCTCACGTTCTGGCACGAGCTGGCGGCTCAAGGGCTGCTCGGTCTACACGTATCCGAGGAGCTCGGTGGGTCTGGCGCTGGACTGGTGGAAGCGACGGTGGCGCTGGAGGCAATGGGGCGTCACCTGATTCCATCAGGCTATGCGCCGACAGTTTTGGCGGCGGCAGTGCTCGACGCCGCCCCCGGGCTGACACGAACTGAGCTATTGCCTCAGATGGTCAGCGGCGCAGCGCCAGCAGCGGTGGCACTTGACCGCCCATTGAGCGGCGTCACCTTGCATACCGGAGCATTGTCTGTGACTGGAGAGACCGCAGCCTATGGCGGCGCGCACGCGGTCCTCGTGATCCTCCCTGTTGATACTGAGAAAGGCGAAAAGTGGGCGGTTGTTGATGCCGAATCACTCAGCACGCGTGTTGCTTTGGGCATCGACATGACTCGCTCTACGGTAATACTTTCCGCTCAGCAGGTGGTGATTCCCGCCGATCGGATTCTCGACATTGACCGCAAGACGGTGGTGTCGCTGGCCTCGGTGGTCTATGGAGCCGAAGCTGTGGGAGTCGGCGCATGGTGCGTCGACACTGCGACCGAATACGCAAAGATCCGTGTCCAATTCGGCAAGCCAATCGGTCAGTTCCAGGGGGTGAAGCACCGTTGCGCCCGCGCAGCTGTCGTCGTGGAACAGGCCCGAGCGGCCGTATGGGATGCAGCACGTGCACTCGACGGGGACGATGAAACGGCCAACTATGCCGCAACAGTTGCCCAGCTGCTCGGCCCGGACGCCGCAGTGTCGGCTTCACGCGATGCTATGCAGGTCCTCGGCGGTATCGGCTACACCTGGGAACATGACGCACACCTGCACTACCGCAGGGCGATTGCGCTTCGCGGCGTGCTCGGGAGGAGCAGAGATGTCGCCGCATCAGTGGCGCAATACGCGTTGAACGGAAGCTTTCGCGCGGTAGAACCAGAGCTCCCCTCGGAGGCCGAGGTATACCGGCGTCAGGTTCGTGCCGAACTTGCAGAAATCGCTGGACTGGGGGAACGCGACCTGTTGCGACGGTTAGGCGATGAGGGTTGGGTCATGCCGTTCCTCGACGCACCACTAGGTCGAGGCGCCGGACCGGTAGAACAAGTGGTGATTGCACAGGAACAGGAACGTGCCGGCATTGTCAGTCCGCAGCTCGGGCTCGCCGCTTGGCTCATGCCGTCCGTGGCTGTTCACGGTACGGAAGAGCAAAAGCACGAACTGGTCCGTCCCACTCTCCGTAGCGAAATTTTGTGGTGCCAGCTATTTTCCGAGCCAGAGGCGGGCTCAGACTTGGCGTCGCTGCGTACCGAGGCCAAGAAGGTTGATGGTGGCTGGATTGTCAACGGCCAAAAGGTTTGGACCTCATTGGGTTTCATGGCGGAGTGGGGTGTGCTCTTAGCGCGGACCAATCCTGAAGTGCCTAAACATCAGGGTATCTCATATTTTCTGGTGGATATGAGCACTCCGGGAGTCAAGGCGAAGGCACTTCGCGAGGCCTCTGGTGGCACCCTCTTTTCCGAAGTCTTCTTTGACGACGTCTTCGTTCCGGATTCGGGACTCGTCGGTGAGATCGATGGGGGTTGGGAGGTCGCGCGTGGCACCTTGGGCAATGAGCGGGTGGCCCTTGGCAAGGGCATGCCCACGGACGCGACAATCGAGGATCTTCTGGATTTTGTCCGTCCGACCAGTTCGACGTCCGCTCCGTTGGAGACCGTCGGACGCATGGTGGCGGACGCTCAGACGGTCGCTTTGCTTCAAGGCCGAACATTGCTCAAACAGCTTCTCGGACTTGACGTGGGAGCCTCGGCGAGTGTCGCGAAACTCCTTGGCCAACAACTGGGTCAGCAGATCGCCGACTTCTGTCACGCTGAGTTGGGACTAGCCGGCGTATGTGATGGCACGGATAAGGCGGCAAGGGGCTGGATGGAAAAGACCCTATCTGCGCGCCCGATGACGGTGTACGGCGGGACGACCGAAGTACAGCTCAACGTCATAGGCGAACGGATCCTCGGGCTGCCCCGAGATTCTGAGCCGGTTCGCTAGCAAGGGGTGAGCCCTTATGGCGTCGTATCTTTCAAAAATATCTGGATCCACACCACTATCGAGTATCCGTGACACGGCGATCAGTGTCGGAGTGCTTTATCGCAGGGGATTTCTTCGACCTTCTGGATTGGTCGGTGGAGTGCATGCGTTCAGGATTGCCCGATCGCACGGTGCACTGGTAGCCGCGTTTGCGCCATCCTTGCGACAGAAGCCTGACGCCCCTGCGATCGTCGACGAGCGCGGCGCCATGTCCTATCGAGAGATCGACAGGCAATCAAACGCACTCGCGCGGTACCTACGCCGTGCTGGTGTCGGCGATGGCGGAGTTGTCGCAGTGCTGTGTCGCGACCATCGCGGCCTTGTGTTGTCCATGCTCGCTGCGGGCAAGGCCGGAGCCCGCTTGGTGCTGATGAACACGGGCTTCGGCGGCCCACAGTTGGCTGATGTCGTTAATCGTGAAGGTGTTTCTCTTATTGTCCACGATAGCGAGTTTTCTGGACTTGCTTCGCACCTTCCGGCCCGCGTGGAAAGACTCCTCGCTTGGATAGACCCAGGCGAGGAACCCGTGCACCCAACAATGTCGATAGATCGCATTGTGTCGAACTTGCCGACTGTTCCACTTGCCAAGGGCGGCAGGCCGGGAGGTTTGGTGCTGCTCACAAGTGGAACCACAGGAACACCTAAAGGCGCTCCGCGTGAACGGGTCTCACCGTTGATGTCTGCGCAACTGCTCCACAGGATTCCACTGACGCGCGGTGGGGCCATGGTTATCGCGGCCCCATGCTTTCACGGCACGGGGCTGTCGCAGATGATGCTAGGCGTCGCGATGGGGAAGCTGCTCGTCTTTCAGCAGCGCAAGTTCGATCCCGTTCTGACTCTGGAGAACATCCAGAGATACCGAGCGGACACCTTGGTGGTTGTTCCGACCATGTTGCGACGAATTGTTGACCTCGGCGCAGCCGAGATCGCCAAGCATGACCATTCCTCATTGCGCGTGTTGTTCACGGCCGGGTCAGCATTGTCTCCGGATCTGGCCCGCCGGACTCGGGCGATATTTGGTCCAGTTCAGTACAACTTGTACGGCTCCACGGAGGTCGCCGTTGCGACAGTGGCAACCCCTGAAGACCTCGAACGCGAGCCCGGCTGCGCAGGCCGGCCACCCGTCGGCTGCACGGTGGCGCTTTATGACGCGCAGCGCAAACAGATCACTGCCGTGAACACGCGAGGTGCCATTTTCGTGTCAAGTGGGCTGAGCTTCTCTGCGTACACGGACGGCAGGGTTAAGGAATGCGTGGATGGGCTGCTGTGCACCGGCGACATGGGCCATTTCACGTCCGATCGGCTGCTGGTCGTGGAGGGCCGCGAGGATGACATGATCGTCTCCGGAGGAGAGAACGTCTACCCGCAGGAGATCGAGAATCTTCTCCTGGAGCGCGATGACGTTCGCGACGCCGCAATAGTTGGGGTGGATGATCCGGAATTTGGCAAGCGCCTGTACGCCTTCGTAATCCGATCCTCGAGTGAAAACCATGGCGAAGATCAAGATCTGGCGGACGAGATCAAGAAGTACATCAGGGCCAATCTGGCCAGGTACAAGGTCCCACGCGCGGTGCGATTTGTTAAGGAGTTTCCTCGCAATTCGACGGGCAAGCTCCTGCGGAGCGAGCTGGTCAGGATGGCCGGCGAGCCTGAAAATTCAAGTCAAGTCCGGCGAGAAGTTGAGTCATAGTGCCGATTTTGTTTGGTATCTAGTCTTTTTCGCAAGAACCAGGTAGCGGCCACGCTTCCGAAACTGCGGCAAGGAGGATCTGGACTTGTGGGACCGTTAGGCGGAATCAAGGTCGTCGAAATGGCGGGCTTGGCGCCCGCTCCGTTCTGCGGAATGATCTTGGCGGACATGGGCGCTCAGGTCTTGCGAGTCGACCGAAAAGGACCTGCTGACAGAGGGATAGCACCGCCGGAAGGGCCGTTGGATCGCAGCAAGTATGTCATTGAGCTGGATGTGAAACGTGAGGACGACCTTGCAGAGCTCCTCAATATTGTCGAGCAGGCGGACGTGTTCGTCGAGGGTTTTCGCCCGGGCGTCGCCGAGCGTCTAGGGCTGGGCCCGCAAGCGCTGACAGATCGGAACTCCCGACTGGTCTATGGCCGCCTCACCGGTTGGGGGCAGGACGGTCCGCTTGCGCCTAGGGCCGGCCACGACCTCAACTACATCGCGCTGTCCGGAGCACTGGCGGTGTCCGGTCGCGGGGCCGGTCGCGCCTACCCCGCCGCCAACATGCTCGGTGATTTCGCCGGAGGAGGGATGCTTCTAGCGCTCGGCATAGCGGCGGCCCTCGTGGAGCGTGACCGGTCAGGTCGGGGACAGGTCGTTGATGCGGCGATGATCGACGGATCGGGACTGTTCACAGCGTTTCTCCAAGGCATGCGCAGCGCAGGTTTGTGGAACGAAGAGCCGGGGCAGAACGTTCTTGAGAGCGCCGCGGCGCCCTTCTACAACGTCTACGAATGTGCCGATGGTAAGTATCTAGCGGTGGGTTGCGTCGAATTGCAGTTCTATACAGAGCTGCTGGCGGCGCTTGGGATCGACGACCCCGACTTGCCATTTCAGTTGGACCGTCGTGGCTGGCCTCAACTTCTTGAATTGGTCTCAGGCAAACTCAAAGAGAAGACCCGAGATGAATGGGCCGAGATCTTCGCAGATTCAGACGCGTGTGTGACTCCTGTGCTTGAACTGGACGAAGTTGAGCATCATCCACATAACCAGGCGCGCAGAGGATTTCTCAGTATCGACGGTGTCACTCACCCTGCGCCCGCACCTCGCTTCTCGCGCACGAGTCTGGCGGATCCGGTTGGGATCACGCGGGACAGTGGAGAGATTCGGCGAGTCCTGTCGTCGTGGGGCGTCCGGTAACCGACATGCTTGTGTCGATTGCTAGAACTGGATCCCGGGTTGCGAGCACTGCGTGGCACGTGAGCATTGGATCAGTCCATGTGCTGTTCTCGAAACGGTTTCGTGGGGCAATTTCTCGACCTGCCGCGGCAGAAGTGCGAAGGAGATTCGAGGCGCTAGGTCCCACTTACGTCAAACTGGGCCAACTAGTGGCCTCGTCGCCCGGTGTGTTTCCTGAGGTGTTGGCTAACGAGCTTCAGCTACTTCTCGATCGCGCGACTCCCGCTGACCCCGGGGAAGTGCGCAAGACGCTGTATAGGGAGCTGGGTGAGCCTGTGGCGAACATCTTCTCTCAGTTCGATTTTCAACCCTTGGCATCAGCGTCGATAGCGCAGGTTCATGCGGCCACGCTGATCACAGGCGAACGGGTGGTGGTCAAGATTCAGCGCCCCGCCATCCGGGAACGTATCGTGTCGGATACTCGAATCCTGGCGGTGGGGGCAAGGATGCTGGAGCTGTTTCCTTCTGGGCGAATGCTCGCCGCTAGAGACATTGTGGAAGACTTCAGCGATAATCTGTTTAGCGAGTTGGACTTTCGCAATGAATCGGCATCGATGACGGCATGGGCGGAGTTTATCGGGGCATCGCGGTTCGCTGATCATGCGCGGGTCCCCGGGGTGTTCGGCCAGTACACCACCGCGAATCTACTTGTTATGGAGTATATCGACGGTGTGCGTGTCGACGAGGTAGAAGCGGTCGAGGAGCGCTTCGGCGGGGACAGCTCGAGAGCCATCCGAACACTGCTGCTGGTGCTGTTGGAGTCGATCTTCAAGGCTGGGGTATTCCATGGGGATCTGCATGCGGGGAATGTCCTTGTCGACAGGTCAGGCGTCTTGGTCTTCCTGGACTGGGGGATAGTCGGTCGGTTCGACGTCGACCGAGCTTCGCTTCTGCGCAAACTGATCGTCGACCTCGTGATCAACAACGATTTGCTAGCCGCCAGTAGGCATCTAGTGGCTTTAGGTGCTGTCAAACGTTCAGTCGCCGCAGGCCAGGCGGTGAGCGATCTACGGTCCCTGACCGAACCACTCTCAGGGGCGGAGCTGAGCAAGGTGTCCTACCAGGAATTGGGCAAAAAGATCCTTGAACTGGGCCAGGTCTATGGGCTTCGCCTTCCCCGGGACCTGGTTCTTATCGCCAAGCAGCTGCTGTACGTGGAGCGGTACATGAAGCTACTGGCACCGAAGTGGAAGCCCGCCAAGGATGCAGAAGTCGTCGAATACCTGGCAGAGTTCGTACTTGAAGAAGTGGGCGAATGATGTCTGGTGCAGAAGAGTTGGTGTTGCCCGCGTCGTGGTCGGCAACTGCGGAGAACAAACATTCCACACGGTGGATGCGTTTTCTGGGACGGATCACTTCGCCCAAGATGCTCCGTAGTCCAGCGTTGCTGGAGCAGACGCTGCGGGGACAAGTGGTTGTGATTACCGGAGCATCTTCTGGTCTAGGCGCAAGCCTGGCTAGCCACTGCGCCGCAGCTGGTGCATACGTGGTGATCTGCGCGCGCAGCACTCAATTGCTTGAGCAAGTCGCCGAGAAGATACGCCGCACAGGCGGGCATGTTGACATCCACACCATGGACTTGGCAGACGACGCACAAATCATGAGCTTTGCATCCAAAGTATTGGCGAAGTACGGACGTGTCGACGTCCTGGTGCATAACGCGGGTAAGTCACTCAACCGGGCAATCCACCTGTCCTACCGGCGGCCGAAGGACCTCCACGCGAGTATCGCAGCCAATTACATAGGACCGGTACGGCTCACCATGGCACTCCTGCCGTACATGCGGGCTCGTGGTTCGGGGCACATCGTCAACATATCGACCAGTGGCGTTCTCGGTCCGCCAAACCCGAAGTGGGGCTTCTATCTCGCGTCGAAGATCGCACTGGATTGGTTCCTTCGAGCCGCGGCTCCGGAAGCGACACAGGACGGCGTAGTCATCACGCAGTACTACCTTGGGAGTGTGCGCACCAAGATGAGCGCACCGGGGAACGTGCAACGTCGATTCCCGAGTCAGTCGGCTGACGAGGCCGCATGGGGTGTGGCGCACGCGCTGGTGCACCGGCCACGCGCACATGCGTGGCGTCCGATGTACGCCATCAATGTTGTTGCGGTGGCCTTTCGGTTTCCTATCGAGAAGGCTCTCCGAAGGAGCGTGCGTGCGATCCCTGAGACCAGGGCGAGTTTGGAGCGCGCTGTCCCACAAGAAGAGTTTGTCAGTGGTGATCCAAAGTCATTGGCCGCCAGCCAGTTTCTGGATACGAGAGAGGCCTAGTGGACAACATGGCCTTGGGCGCCGAGGATCTACTCACGTTGCAGCGCGCCGCGTTTGCGCGCGACGGCTATCCCGGCTTGGCGGTGCGCAAGGATCGCCTCAGCCGGTTCGGGTCGATGCTCTATCGGAACGTCGGACGTCTCGCTGACGCGGCAACGGAGGATTTCGGCTACCGATCCCGCGAGTTCGGCACATTGTTTGCCATGGCGCCGATCATCGATATGGCTTACCACCACGTAAAGCTGCGCCGTTGGATGAAGGTCCGACGACCATCAATACTGCTCAGCGCGTGTGGAATTGACCAAACCACGAGAAGTGAGCCCAAAGGTGTCGTAGGCGTAATGGGCCCGTGGAACTTTCCGTCCGAACTTACGCTTGGTCCGGCGGCGTCGGCGCTGGCCGCAGGCAATCGGGTGATGCTCTGGCAGTCACCAGAAGCACCCGCTACCGCGGAAGTTGTCACGGAGATCGTTCGACAGTATTTTGCGCCCGAAGAACTTGCAGTGTTCAGCGAACCGCATGGATCTGGCGAGGCGTTTAGCCAGCTGAATTTCGACCACCTCTTCTTCACGGGATCCCGTCGTGTAGGCGCATTGGTCGCAAGCGCGGCGGGCAAGAACCTTGTGCCGGTCACCCTTGAACTCGGCGGAAAGAACCCCGCAGTCATAGCAACTCAGGGGAACATCACACGCGCCTCGAAAGTTCTATTCAACCTGCGGCTGCTCAACGGCGGTCAAGCATGTGTCTGTCCCGACTACGTGTTCGTACCGGAGGGCAATGTGGAGGAGTTCATCCACGGCTTCCTCGCCGAGTCCGAACGCCAGTATCCCTTGCGCGCAGAACAGCCCGGGTATACCTCGATCATCGACGACAAGAACTACCGTCGAGTGCTCTCGCTCATCGAGGGCGCCGAACGCGGCGGCGCCAAGAGATGGGAATCCGGCACAGCGGATAGAGCGGTGATGGCCGCGGAGCGGAAGATTGCCCCCACCATCCTGACAGGTGTCACTCCTGACATGCAGGTGTCGCAGGACGAGGTCTTCGCGCCCGTGCTCTGCGTGTATCCCTATAAGCATATCGATGAAGTCATCAGCTATGTGGGACAACATGATTCACCTCTAACCATGTACTGGTTCGGGCCGAAGCAAGGGGAGTATCGAGCGCTGCTGAACTCATCTCGATCTGGCTCATTGAGCATCGGCGACGGTCTGCTGGGACTCGCGAGTCCCTTTGTGCCATTTGGCGGAATTGGGTCCAGCGGTATGGGCGCTTACCACGGCAAGTACGGCTTCGACACGTTCAGCTACGTACGTCCAGTTGTGCGTTCACGACTGCCGTTCTCGGTTGCCTCTGTGGCGACCCCACCGTACCCGCGCATTATGAGTCGTATTCTCGAAAGGATTTTTGGCGATGGCAGATCTCAGTGAAAGTACGCCAACCAGCTCAATGGATATGGCGTATAACGCGCTTCTCGAGGCAGATCTCGCACGTCAGTTCCGTCGCGCGCGGCGGTTGATGGCAGGGCGCACCTTTTCGGACGAGTTACGTTTGGCGGTGTCGGGTAAGCGCATCCTGGTGACGGGCGCTTCGTCCGGTATTGGACGAGGCGCCGCGCTCCGGCTCATGGAGGCCGGCGCTCACGTGTTGTTGGTCGCCCGGCGTGAGCAGCTACTCGAGGAACTTGCCCAGTATTCGAGCAGCACCGAGGGGCGCGCCTCGTATTACCGATGCGACCTCAGTGACCAGCGGCAAGTCTCTGCGTTGGTTGCGCAGGTACTGGACGAGCATGGCGGGGTCGACGTGCTGATCAACAACGCCGGCCGATCAATCCGGAGAACGGTGAGTGAATCCGCCAACCGGATGCATGACTACGAGCGCGTGATGCAACTTAACTTCTTCGGAGTTACTTGGCTCACCGTGCCGCTCGTCGAACGTATGCGCGAGACCGGCGGTGGCCAAGTCATCAATGTCTCAACGGCCGGCACTCAATTCGCCGGCACACCACGGTTTGCCGCCTACATGGCGTCCAAAGGGGCGCTTGACCAGTTTGCGCTTTCTGCAGCCCCCGAGATGCTCGCAGATGGAATTCGTTGGACCACAGTGAATTTACCGCTGACGCAAACAGATATGATCGCACCCGCGCAAGACACTTGGAATCGGTACCCTAAGTTGTCCGCCGACAGGGGCGTGTCGATGGTTCTCGACGCGGTGGTGAGAGCGCCGGTTCGCGTGACACACCCGGCGAGCAACGCAATTGAGGTCATTGACCGAGTGGCGACCCGAATCGTCCAGAAACGGAAGGCGCGTGAGTTTCGGCCCACTCCGGTCACGGGCCTGCCCAGAGTGGCGATCATTGGCGCTGGTATGTCCGGCCTGGCAATGGCGATGAAGCTTCGCGCGGCGGGCAGCGACGATTTTGTGATCTTCGAGAAGACCCAGAATGTCGGGGGCACTTGGCGAGAGAATGCTTATCCGGGGCTGACGTGTGACGTTCCCGCGCACTACTACTGTTACCGGGACGAACTGTCCTCTGACTGGACGCATGTGTTCGCCCCCGGCAGTCAGATCCAGAACTACTTCGAGAGTGTTGCGGTCAAACGCAATCTCACTCGATTCATTCAGTTTGGAACGGAGATAGTGCGCGGGGAGTTCGTCGGAGGCCAGTGGGTGCTTACTGACGCAGACGGGCGTGAATACTCTGCGGATGTGCTGGTGTGCGCCACTGGGGTGCTCCATCACCCACGCATCCCTAGCATCGCGGGTCTGGAATCGTTTGCAGGCAGTGTCTTTCATAGTGCGCGCTGGGACCATGACGCTCAAATCGCCGGTGCACGCGTCGGCATCATTGGAAATGGTTCGACCGGAGTGCAGATCACCACTGCGCTGTCGGAGACTGCCGCGAAGGTGACGTTGTTCCAACGAACCCCGCAGTGGGTCGTCGCAGTCCCCAACCCGTCGATCCCTAAATGGTTCCGCTCCTTGTTGGCTCACTCGCCGATTCTGAATCGAACGATGTATCGGACTGCGAATGCGACGTTCAATGTCGCGGCGCGGGCACCGATTGCGAGCGGCTGGGAGCGAAGCGTTTTTGGATACCTCGCACGCAGAAGCCTTGCTACAGTGCGAGATCCGGAACTACGGGCACGACTCACCCCTGACTACGAGCCGTTATGTAAGCGGCTGATAAATTCGGCCGACTTCTATCGCGCTGTTCAGCGCCCCAGTGTCGCCGTGGCGTCCGAGGCGATCGAACACGTCTGCCCGGAGGGGGTATTGACGTCCGACGGTCAGCTTCACAGACTCGATACCCTCGTGTTGGCAACTGGTTTCGAGGCGCACGCCTACATGCGTCCGATGCAACTCGCTGGGCCCTCTGGGCTGTCCCTCGAGGAAGCCTGGAGAGCGGGGCCACGGGCGCACAACACCACGATGATTCCGGGTCTTCCGAATCTCTTCATCCTGATGGGGCCCAACAGTCCGATTGGAAACGCATCGCTGGTGCCGATTGCGGAAACTCAGGCGGACTATGTGGTCGACTGGCTCAAATACATGAAGAGGCATGGCATCGTGGAAATCGAGCCCACCGCCGCGGCGACGGACAGCTTCTATCGAGAAGTGACTGCCGCGCTGGGCGGCACCGTGTGGTCGACGGGATGTGATAGTTGGTACCTGGGCCCGAACGGTGTCCCTGTGTTGTGGCCATGGCCATTCGATGAACTACATACGCGTCTTGCGCATCCCAACCACGACGACTTCGTTCTTCGCAGCACGCCAACCGTGACGGTTCGCGCTGGCGTGGATGGACTAGCGAAGGTGACTGCAGAGCCGCAACACTGACACGTGGCCGATCGCAGGAGAAGCTGTGAGCGTAGAGGACAAGACGTCTTTGGCTGTGGGGCATTTCTGCCGACATTTGCCAGAATGTGTTTGGCAAGTGGCCAACTCGCAACATCTTATACATGCTGATTGGGCAACAGAGGTCCGCGAACTCACTGCGACGCACGGAGCATCATGGCGCTTGTATGTATCGCCGTGGACACAGTCGCATTTCCCTGCGAGCGCGCTTGATGATGTTGTAGATGAGATACGGCTGATGCAGGCCGTGAAATTCGAGCGTGCCTGGGCCGCCCACCTGGACCCGCCTCGGCTCAGTAGAGGACGGCGCTGAATAGTCGCGCCGATACGAGGAGATCTCTATCCATCAGGCGTCAGATATTTTCTTGATGGAAGGTGTCGTACGCGATCACTATATGGCGGGGTATCGCATCTGGATAGGCGGCCGCAATGGACGTGACTGCTGCCAATGTTCCTGCGCTTAGGCGGAAATCAATTATTGGCGATTCGCTCGGAGTTAGTGTTCCGTAGAGGACTTTTTGGAACTTTCGATATTGGCGCTCCACAACTTGGCTCCGATATTCACATGGGGGCTATTCTGAGGAGGGAAGTCGATCGATTTCATCGAGGGGGCTGTCTCAGATTGTCGACGAGCTGTCCATGCTCACCAAAAAGTTCCTTTTGCCAGTGCTCTAAGAGCTCCGTAGTGTCGATCTGATCGGGATGAAAGTCGCGTTTGTAGAAGGGCCTCATGTCTCCATAGAAGCCCTTCCACATGGGGTTTCGTAGCATCTGGACTGTCTCTTTGAGCACCCTGAAAGGCTGACGACGCCCCTCGGGGTCGGCGGCCGCAATGGACAACCACGAAAACAGGACTACCAGCGGAAGTCCAAAGTTCCCGGCGAAGTACATCCAACGAATGCGCGTGGATTCTGGCACCTGTAAGAACCTGTACACGTCAAAGGCCACTGACTTGTGTTCCAACTCCTCTAGGGAGTGCCAATTAAGGAGCTGCTTTACCGCAGGGTCGTAGGCCATCGCCTGCAGCTCGGGGCTTTTGAGAATGTTCTCGGCCCAGGTTGCTGTGAAATGTTCGGCTGCCACGGTGAAGCCAAGAAAGAAGTGGCGGTACCAGGCGAGTCTGTCCGGGTCAGGGTACTGCTTGTCAAGAAACTTCTCCATACGCTCGGTGCTTTCCAGCAGGTATTCGAACCATGCCGTGGGATAGCCCATGGCTGTTAGTTTCTCGTTGAGTTCGCGATGTTGGTTACCGTGCACCTTTTCCTGGCCAATGAAACCCATAACTCGTTTCTTCAGCTGCGGATCGGTGATTCTGTCCATGTAGCGGCGCACCGATCGTACGAAAATATCCTCGCCGGGAGGGAAGATCGCTGAGAGGAAGGCAATCGTGTGGCTGAACATGATGCTGTTGTCTGCGAAGTACTTGCTCCCCGGAGGGGACTCATTGAATCCGAAGTTCATTCGCCGTACACGGGGGTAGGCGTCGCCGGTCGCAACCATCGTTCGCTCCTCAACATCATTGTCGCACAATCATTACGGATAAAACTGTAACGGTTATTTCCGTAACGGACAACCTTGGCGGAATTATTGCTTCATCGAGCCTCCCGGGCCGGCGCTTGTTTGACCGGGTGGGATGCTTCCGATGTGGTCCAGTCCCCGGGAACGAGGCGTGGGGTTGCTCGTGGGCGTACTGCGGAATCGGCGTATGACTGCCACTGAAAGATGACCACAATCGCAGCCCATCGGGAAGGGGTCAATGCGTTCGATGCCCATGCGAGCACAAACTAGGTAATACTCGTGCCCAAAATGACGATCTGTTCGAGAAAATGGGGACTGCACCTTGGGCGGGCAGAGTAGAAGGGTGGGTCCAGGGAGCTGTTGAGCCTCACTCGATGTCGTTTGCCGACGAGGCGCCCTATCGGGTCGACGCTGTCATCGAGTGCCTCACGCCGTCAGTACCGTCTATGAGGTCTTTAAGGACAAGCGCGGTGGCGTGAGGTGGCTTGGTTGGTTCGTCACCAGGGTCGAACCGACCTCAGATCCGGAGTACGGCGTTGGCGCCACCAGAGAGGTGCCGTTTCTATGGGGCTGGGCAAGCTGAAGGAGCGATTCATCGGATGGGAAGATGATCGCCTGTGGTCGTTCACGGCGGTCGGCTTCCGTCCCAAGGTTTTCACTGCGTTTGTCGAGCGTGTCCACTTCGAGGCGGTTGACGAGAACAATTGCCGAAGCATCTACCGAATGGGTGCGGACTTCGCTCCGCTGTATCGGCCATTTGTGCCGCTGGTTCTACGTTTTCTGAATCGGGCGATCGTGCCGACTCTTGAAGGTGCGCGAGACATCGCCGTCACAGGTGGTAGGTAGTTCCAGGGTTTATGAACGCCCATTTTCGACGTCGCTGGTCGGTGTAGGCGAGAATTTGATTGATGAAACAGGTAGAGGTACCCGAAGGGCTGGTCGCCGCCGCGGCCAAGGCGCGGACCGTCGCGGTGCTCACCGGCGCCGGCATGTCCGCCGAAAGCGGGCTGCCGACCTTTCGCGATGCGCAGACCGGCCTGTGGTCGAAGTACGACCCGATGACATTGGCGACACCGGAAGCCTGGAACGAGGACCCGGGGCTGGTGTGGGCGTGGTATCAGAATCGCCGCATCCAGCTGATGGCAGTGCAGCCCAACGACGGCCACCGTGCGTTGGCGCAGTGGGGATCTCGCCGTGACGTCAAGATTGTCACCCAGAACGTGGATGACCTCCATGAACGTGCAGGCAGCGCTGACGTCACCCATGTTCACGGCAGCCTGCTCAAATCGCATTGCGACACCTGTCGGACCGGATTTGACGTGAATGTCGCCGCTCCGGATGCCGAGCGGGTCGCACCGCCCGAGTGCGGCTGCGGTGGGAAGGTTCGACCGAGCATCGTGTGGTTCGGGGAGATGCTTCCCGAGGTCGAGTTCGGTCACGCTGTCGCGCATGCGCAGAACTGCGAATTGATGTTGCTCATTGGGACCTCGGGCATTGTCTATCCGGCGGCGGGACTGCCGCAGCTGGCGCTAAGTCGCGGCGCGACGGTTGTCGAGATCAACCCGCAGGAGACCGACCTGTCCGACCGCGCGGATGTCGTCTGGCGGGCCACCGCAGCCACTGCACTGCCGGCGCTTGTCGAGGCACTTTCGCTCTAGCGGGCGGGCTGAGTACCGTTGGCCCGTATGGGAAACACGCGAAGTATCGGCATCCCTCGGGTAGGTGTGGGGCACTGGACCAACGGCGCGGCCGAGACCGGCTGTACCGTCATATCCCTGCCGCCGGGCACATGCGCGTCCTGTGAGGTGCGCGGCGGTGCGCCAGCCTCCCGCGAGCTGGCCGCGTTGGCTCCAGACAAGTCGGTCGTCGCGATCGATGCGGTGGTACTGACTGGTGGTTCCGCCTTCGGACTCGCAGCCGCCGACGGCGCCATGCGGTTCTTCGAGGAGTCGGGCAGGGGAGTGCCGACACCGGGCGGGCTTGTCCCGGTGATCCCTACGCTCGCGCTGTTCGATCTGGCGGTCGGAGCGGCAGCTGTTCGGCCGTGTGCGGACGATGGATACGCGGCGGCACGAGACTCGGTCGATGGGCGGCATTTCCAGGTCGGGCGGGTCGGTGCGGGGACGGGTGCCTACACCTCGCACTGGCGCGGCCCGGACGGGCGTCGGCATGGCGGTATCCGGTACGCGGAGGTCGCCGCACAGGGGGTGATCGTCGGCGCGCTGGTGGCCGTCAACGCCTACGGCGACATCGACCTGGGTGGGCCGGAAGTATCGCTAGACCCGGTGGCCGCCCTGTCTGAGGTTTTCGGGTTTGGCGACTCACGTCAGCACACCACAATTGGTGTGGTCATCACGAACGCCCAGCTCGACAAGGTGAGCTGCCATATCGTCAGCCAGGGCGCACACGATGGGCTATCGCGTGCAATCACGCCGCCACACACGCGATTTGACGGTGACGCGTTCGTTGTCGCCGCGACCGGGCAGGTACCCGCTCATGTCGATGTGGTGCGGCTGATGGCCCTTGACGCTGTGGCGCGCGCGATTCGTTCGGGCTAAACGTTTCACATCACGGCGCCCGGTCCAGACGTCCGTTCGTGCCGCCCACCCTTGCGCCGGTTGCGTTATTTTAGATAACGTATCTATCGAGGCGGGTATTGATCTCAACGTCGAGGTGAATGTGGATGGAGGCGTGCGTGTTTGAGCAGCCGGGCAATGACATCCGATTCGACGGACGGGTGGCAATCGTCACCGGCGCCGGTGGCGGGCTCGGGCGCGAATACGCTCTACTGCTGGCCAGTCGCGGCGCCAAGGTCCTCGTCAACGACATCGGATCACCCGACGAGCTGTTGGGCACCGGGAGCTCCGATACCCCCGCCAGTTCGGTGGTCGCCGAAATTCACGAACTAGGTGGTGAGGCCGTCGCCGACACGAACACCGTCGCCACCGGGGATGGAGGGCGGGCCATTGTCGCCGCCGCGTTGGACGTGTGGGGACGAGTCGATGTCGTCATCAACAACGCGGGAATCGTCTGCCCGATCAAGGCATTCGCCGAACTCACCGACGAGGACGTGGATACCGTGCTCGGTGTTCAGTTGCGCGGCCCGTTCAACGTATTGCGTCCGGCGTGGAAGGCGATGGTGAACCAGGGATACGGGCGGATACTCAACATCTCCTCCGGCAGCATGTTCGGACAGGGGGAGGCGTGCACCTATCCGACCGCCAAGGCCGGAATGATCGGCATGACAACCAATCTGGGTCTCGCGGGGCCCGCATACGGCATCAAGGTGAACGCGCTACTCCCGGTCGGGTTCACGCGGATGGTGGAAAACATGCCTGAGCCTGCGCTCAGTTGGCTTCGTGAAACCTTCCCGGCGGCAGCCGTGGCGCCGGTCGCGGCCTTCCTGGTGTCCGAAGATGTGCCGTGCTCCGGTGTCAGCTTCAGCGCCGGCGGAGGACGTTTCGCGCGGGTTTTCCTCAGTGAGGCGCACGGGGTGACCTCGACGGAGCTCACCATCGAGGAGGTGCGCGACAGATTCGACGCAGCGATGGAAACTGTCGGGGGCACCGCTATCGCCAACGTGGGTGATGAACTCGCGCTCTATGCGGCCACACTTACCGCGACGTGAGGGCTGGGCGTTCCGGGACAAGGCCGCGACCAACTGTCGTACTAGTGCCCAACGCCCCACCTAGTACAGATTCGATCACCCGCCGGGGCCACTACTGAATCGCGTGGGCTCAAGGACTGCGCTGGGCGATCGACAGACCCGAAAAGCGCATCGCCACTGATCATGTTCGTGATGCGGAGTGTGCCGCGCGGCACGCAACATCGATACCAAGGAACCTGACAAGTCGTATGGGTGAGGTGGTGAACGATGGCCGATTTTCGGACAACAGTGTGCATTGTGGGAGCGGGTCCCGCCGGCATGTTGCTAGGATTGCTACTGGCTCGTGCCGATATAGAAGTAGTTGTACTGGAGCAACATTCAGATTTCATTCGGGACTTTCGCGGCGACACGGTGCACCCCTCTACTTTGGAAATCATCGCGGAGCTCGGCCTTTACGATGAATTTGAACGGCTATCACACCAGAAGGTCTCGACGGTCGGTGTGGTGCAGGATGGGAAGCGGTTCAACATAGCCGATTTCAATAAGCTTGCGGTTCGTTTCCCTTACATCGCGTTGGTGCCACAGTGGGACTTCCTGTCACTTCTGGCGCGAGAGGCAAAGCGATACGACAATTTTCGTCTTATCATGTCCGCTCAGGCGTTGGGCGTGACACGCGATCGCGGCCGTATCACGGGCGTCAGGGTGCGTGACCGTTCAGGAGAATTTCGTATCGAGGCTGCACTTACAGTGGCTGCCGACGGTCGTCATTCGGCACTGCGCAGTGATATCGCGTTTACACCGAAGGATCTTGGGTGCGCCCTTGACGTTGTGTTCTTCAGGATACCCCGACGGGAAATTGATCCCGCAGAGGGTATTTGCGTGCGGCTGGGGCGGGGAAAAATCTTCGGAGCTACCGATCGCGGTAAATACTGGCAGATGTCGTATGAGACGAGTCGTGGTGGTTTCGAAGTGCTACGGCGTCAAGGGATAGAAGCATTGCGTGCGGACTTGGCACGGTTGGTGCCGTTCATGGCTGACCGAGTTGACGATATACGTGGGATGCACGATGTCAGCGTGTTGCGATGCCGTATCGATCGGCTCCGACGCTGGCATGTACCCGGGCTGCTTTTCATCGGTGACGCGGCGCATGCCATGTCGCCCGTGGCTGGACTTGGCGTCAATCTCGCAATCCAGGATGCGGTAGCAGCGGCAAACATCCTGTGGCGGCCCATACGGCTCGCGCAGGCGACTGGTATCGAAATTGACTGTGCCGCATTGGCGAAGGTTCAGCGCAGACGTTGGGCGCCGACAGTTCTGTCACAAGGACTGCAACGAATGGTTCAGCGGTTCGGTATTGATGGCGCCTTGAGCGGAAGGCATCAGCCGCGGTTCCCGGAGGTCTTTGATCGATTCGAAGTGCTGCAAAAGTCCATGAGCCACGTGATTGGTGTTGGGTTTGGGCCCGAACACGTCCGCTCTCCACTGTATGCCTGCGCCAGATGAGGAGAATGGTTGTGTTGGAAGAAGTAGTGATCGTTGGCGGCGGTACCGCGGGTTGGATGACCGCGTCGTATCTGAAGGTCGCGTTCGGTGACAGGATCACCGTGACAGTGGTGGAGTCGGAGCGGATCGGGGCAATCGGAGTCGGAGAGGCCACGTTTAGCACGATTCGACATTTCTTCGAGTATCTCGGACTGGAGGAACACGAGTGGATGCCATCATGTTGCGCCACATATAAACTGGGTATCCGTTTTCAGGACTGGCGTAAGCCGGGCCATCATTTCTATCACCCCTTCGAACGTCAGCGGGTCGTAGACGGATTCGGTCTCACCGACTGGTGGCTGGACAATCCGAGGTCCGCCAGCTTCGATCGTGATTGTTTTTTGATAGGTACCCTGTGCGACAACGATAAGTCGCCACGCCGCCTCGATGGATCGTTGTTCACGGGCACCGGCGGGGAGAACCCCGCATATCGAACGACACTGACCGAACAGGAAACGCAGTTTCCGTACGCGTATCACTTTGATGCGTCACTGCTGGCGGACTTCCTGCGAGACTTTGCGGTGCGCCGTGGTGCCCGCCATGTGGTCGATGACGTGGTGGATGTTCTGCAGGACGAGCGTGGCTGGATCAGTCAGGTGCGTACTCGCACGCACGGCAGCATCGGGGGTGACCTATTCATCGATTGCACGGGATTTTCCGGCCTGCTACTGGGGCGTGCGATGAAGGAGCCCTTTGAGTCGTATCAGGGGAGTCTCCTCAACGATCGGGCGGTAGCCTTGCGCGTCCCAACCGACCAAGACCACGGGCACCTGCCGCCATACACAACCGCGACAGCTCAGGACGCGGGATGGATCTGGAGCATCCCCCTGTTTGAGAGAACCGGTACCGGCTATGTCTACGCCGCGGATTACTGCAGCCCCGAGGATGCGGAGCGAACTCTGCGCGACTTCGTCGGTCCGGCTGCGGAAGGGTTGGAGGCCAATCATATTCGGATGCGCATCGGGCGGAGCCGAAGAAGCTGGGTGGGGAACTGTGTGGCAATCGGACTGGCCAGCGGGTTCGTCGAACCTCTCGAATCAACCGGGATCTTCTTCATTCAGCATGGGATTGAGCAGCTGGTGAAGCACTTCCCCGATGAGAGCTGGGAGGAGAGTCTGCGAGATTCCTATAACCGTGTGGTCAATCGATGCATGGATGGTGTTCGTGAATTCCTCGTTCTTCATTACTATCTGGCCGCGCGTGTGGATACCCGGTACTGGCGCGACACAAAAGCCATCGAGCTCCCTGCTACTCTCGCGGAGCGGATTGAGCACTGGCGCAGCAAGTTACCTGACGCTGGATCTGTCTACCCCCATTACCACGGATTCGAGCCCTACTCATACGTCTGCATGTTCGTCGGGCTTGGTGGAATCCCGGCGCGGGCGTCCACGGTCGTGCGGTACCTAGATGCGACGCGTGCGCAGCGTGAGTTTGACCTGCTTGCGCAACAAGCGTCTCGGCTGCGGCATTCATTGCCGACCCACCGCGAGTATCTCGCTCAGATGTACTGAACCGCATGAGCCGACGCTCTTGCTCGTCCTGAGAGAGCTATTCACTACATACGTGTGGGTTCAAGGTCCTGACACCGCTGGCTTTGGGGTCGAGCACCACCGTGATGTGTGGGCAGACGAGTGGTGTGGAGGCTGCAGCTCTGAACGGAGGATGGGAAGTGGATAAGAAACGTGACCCCGAGGAGTCTTCGCGGATGACATTGGCGCCGAATGAAACACATGGCAAACAGCGGCCCCTGCGCTCAAGGTGCGTGACCGTTATCGGCGCTGGTGTCGCGGGACTCGTGGCGGCGCACGAGCTGGAACTGCGTGGACACCGTGTTGAGCTTCTCGAGGCGCGTCAGACCGTGGGCGGGCGCTTACACACGCACAGTTTCTCTTCGGGCCGAAAGGGGCCAATCGCCGAACTTGGTGCGATGCGGATCCCAGCCCGACACTGTCGAACAATGAAGTTGATCGATCAGCTCGGGCTCTCGGATCGAGTACGGCAGTTTCGTACCCTGTTCTCCGATGATTCCAATTACCTTGCGACGCCCGATGGTCACGCACGAGTGCGAGACGCGTCACCGGCACTGGTAGCCAAGTTTCTTGCAGATAGCGCTCTAAGGCAGCGTTATCCAGACAATGCGGTGTTGTGCGCATCATGGCTGGCCGCGAGTGTCAACGCCATTGCACCCGATAGGTTCCGCCATGGTCTTGGCGCGGATCTCAATGTCGAGCTGCTCGAGCTACTGCGGCGCATCGATCTAGCGCCGTTCATCGTCACGCGAAGTGGTATAGAACGTGTTGATCTCAACCGGTTCTTCGCCAACCATCCACACTTCGCGTGTGGATCCAGGCTCCGGCTCTTCTTTGCAGATGTCGTTACCGAAACATCATCGTCACTGTTTCGTCTGGAGGGCGGAATCGATCAGATCGCTGTACGTCTGTCGGCGCGGTTGCGCGGTCCCATCCACCGAGGGAGCAGGGTCACCGGCCTCCATGTTGTACGCGACGGAGTGTTTGTAGAGACGCATCGCGGACCGAACACCGAGTTGATCCGACGCGATTGCGTCCTGTGCACGGTGCCCTTCTCTGTTCTGCGCGGAATTCGATTGTCCGGCATGACCGCAGACAAGATGGCGGTGATCCGCGATATGCATTACTGGGCAGCGACCAAGATAGCTCTGCATTGTCGTGAGGCCTTCTGGGAGCGCGACGGGATCAGCGGCGGAGGTTCATTCACCGGCGGTTTGGTACGCCAGACCTACTACCCACCTGTTGAGAGCGACCCTCGACTCGGCGCGACATTACTAGCCAGCTACACAATTGGCCCTGACGCAGACTTGCTGGCGCAGATTCCGGCGGAGCAACGCTTTGCAATGATCCGCGCGGAACTCTGCAAGATTCATCCAGAGCTTGGTCAGCCAAGCATGTTGTGCGGCAAGGTAATGAGAGCGTGGGGCGACGATCCCCTGAGCATGGGTGCGGCCTCGGTCCGGTGGGGCAAGGATTCAGATACGGCGGAGGAAGAGCGGGAACTGGCGGCAGCACCTCAGGGCGGCCTGTTCTTCGCCGGCGAACATTGCTCGTCCGTCCCCGCGTGGATCGAGGGGGCGGTGGAGTCGGGGCTGAATGCCGTGAACCAGATAGACGCCTACATGCGGTCGACCGGCGTGGGGGCCATGGTTTGTGATGGAGGCCGTGAGGGAGGTGCGGCGTGACTGTGACTCCAGAACGATCGGTCGATGTGTTGATCGTCGGCGGTGGACCCACAGGACTGGCAATGGGAATGGAATTACGTTCACGCGGCGTAGATTTCGTGATCATTGAGTCTGGTGACGGTACGGTCACGCATCCGAAAGTGAGTAGCATAGGCCCGCGGTCGATGGAGCTGTTCCGCCGCTGGGGCGTCGCGCAGAAGATCCGCCATTCTGGTTGGCCCGGCGATCACTCACTGGATTGCGCATGGGTCACAAAAATCGGTGGCCACGAGTTGCACCGAGTTCGTAGATTCACCATGGACACGCGACCGGACTACGACCACACGCCAGAACCGGATGCGATCTGTCCGCAGCATTGGCTGGCGCCTTTGCTTTATGCCGAGCTCGGCATCGCCCCCGCGGGTCCCATCGTGACACGCACGCGGCTCGATGGCTTTGACCAGGACGACGAAGGTGTGCGCGGCCGGGTCACAGACCTCGTGACGGGTGCGCAATCGACAATCCATGCGCGATACATGGTCGCGTGTGACGGTACTTCCTCATACGTCAGGCATGTGTGTGGCATTCCGGCGCCGACGCTGCACCGCACAGAGACGTTCCGCAACATACTGTTTCGTGCGCCCAAGCTACGCATGCAGTTGGGGGATACCGCGGCCGGTTTCTACTACCTGATGATGTCCTCCGCGCTGAGATTTCCTGTTCGGGCGCTTGATGGTCGAGAACTCTATCGGCTAACCGTCGGGCTGCAGGGTGACCGGGAGGCGATGGATGATGCAGAAGACTTGGTAAGGAGAGCAATTGCGTTCAGCACACCGGTCGAGGTGTTGTCAGACAATAGGTGGCGCCTGGTCCATCGTGTAGCGGAGAGATTCCGTCACGGCAGAATCTTCTTGGTCGGCGATGCTGCGCACACATTGTCTCCATCAGGCGGTTTCGGCATGAACACCGGAATCTGTGGCGCCGCCGATCTCGGTTGGAAACTGGCTGCGACATTGGGTGGATGGGCCGGGCCCCACCTGCTTGATAGCTATACGGCTGAGCGTCGGCCGGTAGCGCTCAGGGGGGTGGAGGAGGCCAATCGGAATCTTGTCCGGGCGATGAAACGCAACGTTCCGGATGGCCTCGGGGATGATTCGGCACATGGCGAGCGGTTGCGTGCCCAGGTTCGGGATGCGCTTGCCGACAGCGGGTTGGCGCGAGAGTTTGATGCCCCCGATATCCATCTTGGTTTCAGATATGAGAACTCCCCGTTGGTGATTCCAGACTCCGAGGTGTGCCCTGCGGTGCACGTATCTTCCGGCGCAGAGGACATGCGGCCCAGCACTCGCCCCGGATCACGCGCTCCGCACGCCTGGTTGGCGACGGGAGCCTCGACACTGGATTTGTTTGGCAATGGATTCGTACTGCTCTGTTTTGCGGCGTCTGCCCGAATTCGGCGGCTGGAAAGAGCGTTCGCAGATAAGGGGGTGCCGTTGAAGGTTGTCGCTGAGAGACAGCGGGATATCGCCGAACTTTAGAGCGTGTCTTGTGTGGTTTGTGGGGTGGTTGGGGCATGATGTGCTGGTGTGAAAGAGCTTTCGTTGAGGTTGGTTCCGGACGAGTTGTGGGCGTTGGTGGAGCCGTTGTTGCCGGTGCAGCGGGTGCGTCCCCAGGGCGGCGGGACGGCGTATGCCGATGAGCGTGCGGTATTCACCGCGGTGGTGTTTGTGCTGGTCAGTGGGTGTGCCTGGCGGCATTTGCCACCATGTTTCGCAGTGACGGTCCCTACCGCGCATCGCCGGTTCGCCGAGTGGACCGCCGTCGGGGTATGGCGGCGTCTACAAGAAGCGGTACTCGATCGGCTCGGTGCCGATGGGGCATTGGATTGGTCACGGGCCGTGGTGGATTCGGCGTACGTGCGGGCTAAAAAAGGGGCGCCATGACCGGGCCGAGCCCGGTAGACCGGGGCAAAGCGGGTACCAAGATTCACGTGCTCACCGACGCGACCGGTCTGCCGTTGCAGACCGCGGTCACCGCCGCCAACACCTGGGACGGGCATGCGGTCCCGCCGCTGGTACGGGCACTGCCCGCCATCAAATCCCCGCGCGGGCCACGCAGGCGGCGACCGGCAAAACTGCACGCAGACAAGGCATACGACGCGAACCAGCTGCGGCAATGGCTCACCAATCGACACATCACACCCCGGATCGCCCGCCGCGGAACCGAATCCGGCGACCGGCTCGGCACCAAACGCTGGAAAGTCGAACGCACCATGTCCTGGCTCTTCACCTACCGCCGCCTGGGCACCCGCTGGGAACGCCACGACCATCTCTACGCCGCATTCCTCACACTCGCCGCCACCCTGGTCTGCTTCAGAAAACTATCCACATGAGACACGCTCTTATGCGCGGCGATTCGTTCTTGTCAGACCAGATGGGCACGTCGCCTGGCGTGGTGAACGGCCTCCGGTGAATCCAGAGGAACTTGTCGAACGAGTGCGAGGCGCCTACTCGAGATGACTGAAGTTGTGGATTATGGCGCGCTGCCGCCATTCTCATTAACCGGATGGGCAGCCGCCGATGTAGCGAATCCATACCCGGTGTACCGCAGGTACCGTGAGGTGGCGGCGGTCCATCGCGGCACTGATGGGACACATTACCTACTCGGCTACTATGATGTTGCGAAAGCCCTCTCTAGCAGGAGTTTTGGGCGTCGTGCGGCCGCCGCGGGTCATCCGGGGACTGCTGGCCTGGTCCCGGATGAGTGCGTGGCGCTCCGGAATATGGTGGAGAACTGGCTGGTGTTTCTAGACCCACCCCGACACACCGAGCTCAAGTCCGTGCTCGCTGGACGTTTTTCTCCTGCGGTAGTTGCTGGGCTGCGGCAGCGAATCGCCGAGATTGCCGCCTCGTTGCTTTCACGCTGTGTCCAGGAGTCGGAATTCGATTTGGTACAGGCATTTTCGGCCCCATTACCAATCTTGGTGATCTCGGAACTGCTTGGCGTGCCAGCATCAGACTGGAAGTGGCTGCGAGACAGAGTGAAAGCGATTCAATCTGTAAGCAGTAGTCGAAGGTTCACAAGTGGCGCTGAGGTGTTCCGGCTTGCGGACGTCGCGGCGGCGGAGCTTAGTGATTACTTTGTATCGCAGGCGGGGGAGCGGAGGAGAGCGCCCAAAGACGACTTGGTGTCTTTGATGGCGTCCGATGGCGCCCTTTCTTCGAATGAAATCGCCTCCAGTTGTGTACATCTCATGTCGGCAGGACATGAAACGACGACGAATATCCTCGGCAAGGCGGTACTGGCTCTCGGCGCAGATCGGAGGGTGCTGAGCATGCTACGGGCATCAGGGAGTGTGCCGATCTCTGCCGTCGAGGAGCTGGTTCGATTCGATGGCCCGGTCCAGTCGGTGACACGCTGGGCGTACCGAGACGTGTGCGTGGCAGGGCGTGACATTGCCCGCGGTACTCGGGTGGTCGCGGTACTGGGTGCGGCCAATCGTGATCCCGCACGTTTTCCTGATCCGGATGTCCTGCGTCTGGATCGTGGTGCGGGGTGCGGTGTCGGATTTGGGCAGGGAATTCACTACTGCCTCGGTGCAGCACTTGCTCGCGTCGAGATTGAGATCGGCCTCGATCTGTTGCTTGACATACTCGGCGAGTTCACCGTTGACAAGGTGGAGTACCCATGTGACATGGTCTTTCATGGCCCCTCGTCGCTTGTGCTCTGCCGCGGCTAGTGTTCGCCGCGATATCGATCGGCGCGAAGCAGCACTTTGTCGAGATGCCCTAGTATCCGCGTGATCGTGTCCCAGCTGAACGGATCGACTATGGCGGCGATATGTCCGTCCGGACGCACCAGGACAAGCTTTGCGCTCTTGGTAGCCCGATATGCGCGGCAGACTTCGGTTTCGTTCCCGGTAAGTAGATGCGTCTTGATTTCGGCGGTATATCGAGCTGCCAGGAGGTCCCTGAGGTGGCCGGCTTGGGATGGATCGATAGCTCCGATCAAGAGAACGTGATAGTTCGGTGAATGCGTAAGTGCCATGACATTGCGGGCCGAGCCGCGCGGACCGGCGAGGGTCGCATACGGTGCCCGGTCGCCGGCGTGAGGGCCACGGCCACTGGAGTTCGAGTGATCGATGGCGGCGCTAGTTCGATAAGCAATCCACAACTGAGAGAACATGTCAAAGAACAACTTGCGTACGGGTGGCAGTCTGCAGACAAGGCCTATGGCACGAGTTGCGACGTGCGTTCGCATCCACAACGCCAAGGGGCTGGTTGATGTCTCTAGCTTGAACCCGATGTCAGTGCGGGCCAGCACGGCGGCGGCGACCGGCCGGCGCTCGGTTTCATAGGTTTCCAGGAGCGAAGCCGGCGCCTCGCCGTTGACGACCTGTGCAAGCTTCCACCCGAGGTTCACTGCGTCGCCGACCGCGAGATTGAGCCCTTGCCCTCCGGCAGGGTTGTGGATATGGGCGGCGTCGCCAACGAGAAATGAGTGGTCGACACGGAAACGCTCGCTGATACGGCTGTGAAATCGAAACATGGCCGCCCACACTATTTTCTGTAACTTCGCATCGACCGAGAAATAGGACTCAAACCAGTGTCGCAGGTCGGCGTCGTCGAGTCTTGCGTAGGCATCGTGTGACAGGTTGTCCGGTTCCGGCGTGCGGTGAAAGCCTGGTGGCACTACACCGAAGAGTCGATAGCGCCCGCTCGCCAGCGGAAGCACCCCCACGAATCCGCCACGCGTGAGGTTTAGTCGCATCTTTCGTATACCGAGATTGACCGCCAGGTCGACGTCAGCGAGAAGTCCCTTCTGCGTATATGTTTCGCCGCGAAATTCCTGACCGGTAAGACGCCGGATTGTGCTGCTCGCTCCGTCCGCGCCGACGAGCCAGCGAGTAGAGATAGTGCCGGAACCCTTGGAGCCCTGAACGGACACGCGCACGCCGTCAGCCGTCTCGGCGATATCTTCTACGGCACAGTGCCATGCGACGTGCGTGCCAAGCCTGGCAAGCGCGGCGACCAGAAGCCGCTCGGTCACGAACTGTTCAAGGGAAAGTGCATAGGGAAACCTGGTTCGTGCCGCTGTTCCTGCGCCTGCCAACGGCAACTCGCCCACATGCCTGCCGTTCTCGTGAATGGCTACATGAGTTATCGGTATCCCGCTCGTAACGGCATGGTCGGCGACTCCGAGACGGTCGAAGTGCTCGAGTGTCCGGGCGTGCACGATGGTTGCACGAGATTGCTGTACGGGGCCGGGCTTTTGATCGATAATCCGCACCCGCACTCCATGCTGCGCGAGCAGCAGGGCGATGCACAGCCCACTCGGACCTGCCCCTACGACGAGAACGTCGCAATCATAACCTGTTTCCATAGCTCATTTCACCTGCTGAACCTGTTGTCTAGTAAGGGGATTCCTGCGGCATTTGCCAGTATTCCGATGCTTGCCCGGGTGCTCATCCTGCGTGTGGAGCTATACACACCACGCATACGCATAGTTTCTATCGCGATGGGACTCAGCTGAGTGCTGTCGGACGAAGCCGGACGTACCTTCGCGGTATGACCGCTGGTAGCCCTAAGGACTTGATTCCCGATGAGACCCCGTATTTCGATGATCTCGCCGAGATGTACGAGAGTTTTACGGCAGTAAGGGACGCACGTACCAGTCCGATTCGTACATGGCTCGTCGAACATCTGCCCGCAGGTAAGCGCGCACTCGACGTTGGCTGCGGTACCGGCAATAACTGCGTCATGCTGGCCGAACATTACGACGATGTGGTGGGTGTGGACGTTGCCCAGCGCATGCTCGATTTGGCGGCCGTCAAAGAGAGCCGAGTGCCAATCCGGTACGAATGCCGCAGCGCTCTCGAGCTCTCCCCAGATGCTGATGGCCGATTCGATCTAGTGATGTCGGTGAACACGGTTTTTCATATGGGGTCGGCGGCGACGGTACTGCCGAGACTGCGCGAACTCGTTGCGCCCGGTGGACGACTGCTGATTGTCGATGTCACACGTCCCGATAGCGAGGCCGACACCGGTGCCGCATACTCCTACGCCTTCGACAATGCCCGCATCGTCTACGAGGCATCCGGAAGCGCAGAGCTGGCGGCTTCTGCCCTGCGCATGATGCTTCAACCACGCTGGCTGGAAATGAGATCAGTCATTACCCCGCAAACCGTTTCGGAGTTTCTCCGCGACTACACCGCTGTACTGCCGGGTGTACGCATCACCCATGGCTTGATACCCACTCTGATCGCAGCTGCCTGGGACGCTGCCTGAGATCCGGATCGGAGCGTAGCGACAATGAGCGTGCTCAATGTGCCGAGAGTGCATTTCGCAGGTGTGGCAGTGACGCGCTTGCCGACCGGGCCGCGTAGCGGGCTGCTGGATCTCGCCACCAACCAACCGCTCACCGTTGACGGTCCGTTTCCACTTGAGCGGGCGGCCCGGGAATACGATGAGTTGTTAGAAGCCGCTGGCAGTCGTTTCGATCAGTCGGGCGTGTTGAAGGCCGGTGGTCCATTCCACACCGTGAAGGGATGGAATTTCGGTGGGAATGGGCATTTTTGGATCGACGCGAAGGTGGTTTCCTGCGAGCGGATGGCGGGGGTGGTCGATACCGATGACTCCCTCGTCGGACGAGACGTGGACTTCTGGGGGCACTACTGCGAGTACACGGCGAGTACGGCCAATCGGGCAAGGGTCTTCGACGTAGACCCTTCGTCAAACTGGACCACAACACTGATGATCGGCCAGTTGGCACTCGGGCGTCTCGGTCGCTCCCATGATGTCGGCTATCTGTTGACCGGCGATGTGAATGGATACTGCCCTCCACGATGGCAGAACTCCCGGCACTTCGATCAGGTCGGCGGTCACCCACTTGCACAGTGGTTGCGGCGCTCCACGTTGTTCCAGTTCGCTATAGGCCGCGACGAGGGCCTGCAATGGCTGGAAGGCGCGGGAGCCTCCCCGGCCCTTGCGGCGTTGCGTGAATCGATCGATTCTGAAGCGGCAGATGGCCTTGTGGTCCAGTTTGCGTTGACCGGAATGGCCGCTCCGGTCGCTGCCGATGCGCCTGATCGGTGGGGGCTGCGCGGAACAATAGGTCCCTGGCGTGCTGCGGAATTGCGTACCTACCCCGCGGGCCGATTGCTTGCCCCGCGATCAACAGATGCTGTCGGCGAGGATGCTTTGCCGCATATGGCGAGCGTTCGTGTGGCGGACTCAGAGGTAACAATGAACTTGGTGACCGCGATTCCCGCCGTGCGAAGAGGGACACGAGACGACCACACGCCAGTCACCTATGTAGACGAATTGATCGATATGGGGGATCTGGAACTACAGACAACCGAGGGTGAAGTCATCGCAGTAGTGCCGCGAAATGCCTATCTCGACAAGAACTATCACCTGACCTCCGGAATTCTCACCGTGCCGAGGCTCGATGAAAGCCAGGAGAATCCGGACGCTGCTCTGCGACTCATCGGCGCCGGCCGGGTTCTGTTGGAAGAAACCGAGACGGTGGTGCAGTCAGACGAGGCGAGCCTGTTCCTCGAGCATCCGAACTCGCGAACTGGCGAAGACTTCGCCGTCGATGTCTCGGTGCGTTCGTATTTCAGGGGAGAGCCCGCTGCCGCCCAGGCGATAGACGTCCGCCAATTCTTCAACCCACGGGCATTACCACTGGATTCGACGGCGCAAGCGCCTGGAGCACGTCCAGAAGACGTGATGATCGTGGCAGTACGTGGGTCAGCCGCGGCCGGGTACACGACGAACGCCACCCTGAGTACAGATGCCCACGGGTTTGGGTTTGTCACGGTGAAAGGTATCCGCGCCGGTACCACGCGGATACTCCTGCAGCCGGAGGGATCGCTACCACCTGAGGCGGAGAATGCCTGTGCCGCATACGATAATGATGACCTATTGGGCTATTGGTCTACCGTAGGGAGTATTTCAATACGGGTGCTCCCAGATCGGTGGTATCTGGACGATGTGCACGACAACGCCATCACCTTCGACCTCCTGTACCGGGAGGTGTTCGCCTACTACGAGCTGCTGTACTCGTTCATGCGGACGGACGTGTTGAGCCTTGCCGACGAGTTCAAGGTTGAGCCCTATGCCCGGCTCATCTGGCATGTCAGCGGCCCGGAACATCGCGGCAGAACCTACTTCATGCCGTCGACTCGCGACGTAAGTATGCCTCAAATCCGTTTGTTGCAAAGATACTTCCTCGCGTGTGAAGCGCGGCGCCAGGTGCCGCCCATCCCTACTCGGCGCCCCCTTCCGATCGAGGCAATCACCACACGTAGCGAGCTGCATGCCGCCCTGGATCAGGTTCTGTCGATCGAACTAGCCGTGATGACTCAGTACCTCTATGCGGCCTACTCGATTCCAACTCAGGACGCTGCGAAACACTATGTAAAAGAAGGAATTTGGTCGGAGGAGCAGTCGGTTCTCGCGTGTGGTTCCGGGCCGGGGACGCTGAACAACGGATACCGCGGACTCCTCATGAATGTGGCAAGGGAGGAGATGATTCACTTCCTGGCCATAAACAACATCCGGATGGCGGTGGGCCTACCGTTCCAGGTGCCACGGCTGGATTTCGGACGTCTGAACGGCAGGCTCTGGACTCCACTCGAGTTGTCTCTCGAGCCATTTGGACTCGCCGCGGTAGAGCGGTTCGTGGAACTGGAACGACCACACGAGCTGGTGCCTGGTTTGTTGGGTGATCGACCCACACCACAAAGACCGTATCGATATGGCTCGTTGAGTGAGCTTTACGCCGCGATTCGGGACGGGATTCAGCGAATCCCGGATGTGCTGGTGGCCAAGAAGTATCAAGGAGGGGGAGGGCATCACCTCTTCATGCGCGAGTCCGTCAATGCAATCCATCCGGACTACCAGTTGGAAGTCGACGATGTCGCCAGCGCGATATTCGCGATCGATTTCGTTACCGAACACGGAGAGGGGGGAAAGATCGCCTTGCCGAACACCGGTGAAGAGTCACACTTCGAGACATTCCTCGGGATCTCCGCTTCATTGGTCGAAGAACGCGTCAACACCTCGCTAGGAGAACGTATTCCATGGAATCCGGCATACCCGGTGCTGCGCAATCCGACACTGCACACTGCGGACGCAGCAAGGTGTCATGTAACCAACGCGCCTGCGCGGGACGCGATGACGGTATTCAACCGGTCCTATCAGTTGGCCGCACAACTCATGGTGCAGCACTTTGGCTACTGTCCTGCAGCCAACTTGCGACGATCTCCGTTGATGAATTGGGCTTTAGACATAATGGTCACCGTGCTGCGCCCATTGGGCGAGCTGATTGTCACTCTGCTATCCGGGCTGGCAGGAAAGACCGCGGGGCCGTCGTTCGAGCTGGAAAGCGATCCGCGGTACGTACCGCGTCCCGAAGTTGCCATGGCATGCATGGCTCGTGAAGCAGACGAAATCGCCACACTGGCTCGCCGCTGCCCTGGATTGGCCGTTGCTGTACCGGATGTTCTGACCTTCTTAGGGGAACAGTTCCGCGCCTTCGCAAGGGACCGACACTGATGGATGCGCAACGTCTCCAGAGACTGGAACTCACCCGCGCACAATCCGAGCAATGGATGGCGGTGGATCCTGCGGATGGGTCCGCAGGCAACGTCGCTCACTGCGTAGAGCTCACCGGCCCTGTCGACTTTCTATTGCTCGCGCAGGCATGCGATTTCGAGCTTACGGCGTCCGGCGCCGATGTGATCAGATTCTCTGAACACGAGGGCCGCCCATACCAATGGCTATCTCGGGAACCCAGCAGAGACCCGGTCTGGGTGGACCTTACCGAAGAGGCGGACCCGGTCGCCGCAGCCTATTCGTGGATGGGCCGCGATTACACCGCACCACGACCCATGATGTGTAATCCGCTCACTCTGTGGGCGCTGATCAAAGTGGGACCGCATCACTACTTCTGGTACGTACGGTCCCACCACGCGGTGGTAGACGGCTATGGCGGCATCGGGATCACCGCCCGGATCGCCGACTACTACTCGGCGAGGACTCAGGGTAACGAGCCGGCTCCCTATCGCGGCCTTTCGGTGCCAGAACTTATTACGCTGGAACAGGAATACGCGGACTCTGAAGATTTCGAGCAGGACCGGGCCTACTGGGCCGCGCGTACCGCCGGGCTGCAAATCGCGGTACACAACCGCGAGACGGAAACGCGCGGAATGCCGGAGCACCGCGCACAGGACGGGCTTAGCGCAGAACTGGCCATGAGGCTGGATGCTGTCGCGGAGGCGGCGGGCACCAGCATTGCCAGGGTTCTCACGGCGGCGCTCTGCGGATTCGAATCATTGCTATCGGGCCAGGAAACGGGCGTGGTGGCGCTTGCGGTAGCAGGACGCCGGACCATGGCGCTGAAACTCTCCGGCGGCATGATCTCCAACGCGATACCGATCGGGCTGCATTGCGGCTACCCGGTGACGAGAGACGATCTGATTGAAGCCGCCACTTCTGAGGTGTCCAGCGGTCTGCGGCACGCGCGGTATCGGTTCGAGGACATGAGACGCGATGCCGGTGCGGTGGGACATGGGCGGAATGCGTTCGGGCCGACGGTCAACATACTTTTGGCCGACAACATCGTGCGGCTGGGTGCGGCTGTGGGCAAGTACGAGATTCTCACCTCGGGGAACACCGAGTACCTGCATTTCGACGTCTACCGATCTGGGCCCGAGAATCTCATACGCATCAACCTTATTGGGAACGGTTCCTTCTTCACCGCGACAGATATCCGGGAACGGCTAGATCGGTGTATGCGGTACCTGCGCGAGTTCTTGAGTGCGTCAGGGGAAACCCCACTCGGCAAGATCAACACGCTCGATGACGAGGAACGGCGCCGGGTACTCAACTGGGGCGACGGTGACGAGTTCCCCCAGCCAGCCGTTCTTCCCGGAGAGATCTCGCTCGCGGAGATCTTTCAAAGACAGATGGCGACTCACGTAGACGAGGTGGTTATCCGCAGCGACGGTACTTCGTGGAGGTACCGAGAATTCGCAAGCCGCGTCAATAGGCTGGCTCGACAGTTGATCGAACTGGGTGTGGGGCCCGAGACCGTTGTGGCGGTTGCGATGGTGCGGTCGGTGGACATGTTGGTGAGTATGTACGCGGTGGTTGTCGCGGGCGGCGCTTACCTTCCCATCGATCCGGCGTCGCCCAAACCCCGCAATGCACATATCGCAGAGGTGGCCACACCGCGTCTTGTTCTCACGAGGAGTCAGGACCCTCATACACAAGGGCTGCCGGCATCTGTCCCCGTCATCGTGGTCGACGGGATTGACCTGTCAGGGTTCTCCGCGACACCTGTTGTCGATGCCGACCGAAGGTGTCCACTTAGGCCGGCCCACCTCGCCTACATAATCTTCACCTCTGGTTCGACCGGCAGACCCAAGGGCGTAATGGTCGACCATGCGGCCATCGCGGCTCATTTGGGATGGATGCAAGCGCGATACCAGATGAGTTCCCGTGATGTGGTGCTGCACAAAACCCCTGCCACTTTTGATGTGTCGATTTGGGAGATGTTGTGGCCAATTCTATTTGGAGCTCGGGTAGTGATCGCGGCTGCAGATAGGCATACCGATCATGCCTATCTGGAGGCTCTCATACGCACAGAACAGGTAACGATTGCCCACTTCGTCCCTTCCGTGTTGGAGGCGTTCGCGGCCGAAGCTGAGCTGTCGGCCTGTCAGAGCGTGCGGATGATCATCTCGTCGGGCGAAGTATTGCCGGCCGATCTGGCCGGCCGCCTACGTGCGGCCGATATCGAGATACATAACCTATACGGTCCCACGGAAACAACCATTGATGTTACTTCACACCAAGTTTCGGAGTCGGATACCGATACGGTACCGATAGGTGCGCCCGTCACGGGTACCCGGGTTTTCGTCCTGGATGGATGGCTGAGACCTGTCCCTCCGGGAGTGCCGGGTGAACTCTATGTCGCCGGAATCCAGTTGGCGCGTGGCTACGTCAACTGCCCGGGACTGACTGCGCAGCGCTTCGTGGCTTGTCCGGCCGCCGCGGGGGAGCGCATGTACCGTACGGGCGATGTAGTGCGATGGAATGCGTGTGGGTACCTAGAATATCTGGGACGCAAAGATTTTCAGCTGAAGCTACATGGAGTACGTATTGAACCGGGTGAGATAGAGGCCGTCCTGACGGATCATCCTGCTATCGACCGTGCAGTAGTGATAGCGCATTCGGAGGGGCGAGTAAAAGATCGCAGGCTGGTGGGATACGTCGTGGCGTCAGGCGACTTCGGCCTGGCGCATGAGCTCGACACAGTACATCGCTGGCGTGACGTCTACGACGAACTGTATGACAATGGGGCACAATATCAGTCGTCTCGACTTGGCTGGGGGGCCGAAGACTTCACAGGCTGGAACAGCAGCTATACCGGAGCGCCGATCCCGTTGGATCAGATGCGTGAATGGCGTGACCTGACGGTGAACCGTGTTCGTGAACTCGGCCCGCGACGAGTATTGGAGATCGGCGTCGGCTCAGGGCTGATCCTGTCGAAGATCGCACCCATGTGTGAGGTCTACTGCGGTACGGATCTCTCGCCCGTGACCGTGGCTCGCCTCGAGGGGTGGCTGCGTGATGTGAAGGAGGCCTGGGCCAGGCGCGTCCATCTCATCGCCGGTGCAGCAGATGAATTGAGTGACTACGCCACCGGATACTTTGACACCGTCGTACTCAACTCAGTTGTGCAGTATTTCCCCAGTGCTCACTACCTGCGGCGCGTCATCGATCGGGCCCTGCGGATCCTCGCGCCAGGAGGTGCGCTGTTCATCGGTGATGTACGAAGTTTGAGGTATCTGGAGGAACTCGAGACCGGAGTCGAATTGGCGCGGGGAAGTGATGGCGATGTGGGCGATGTACGTCGGCGCGTGCTGAGGCGATTGTCGAATCAGCATGAACTGTTGGTGGAACCGCACTTCTTCTGTGAGATCGCTGACGAGTTCCCCGGCGTTCTCCACGACATCCAGCTCAAGCGGGGCGGCTCGGTCAACGAGCTGACCCGTTACAGATATGACGTAGTCCTACACAAGATGCCTAAACCGACTGTCTCCGTGCGGAAAGCGAAGAACGTCGAATATGTCGACGTGGATACCGTCCGGGCGTTACTCGCGGGACGGGGCATGGAATGCGTCCGAGTGGCAGACATTCCGCATCGGGGGCTGCTGACGGAGGTCCGCGCAGTCGAGGAGCTTGCGAAGCACGCGAAAGACACAGCGGGACTGCGGGATTGTGAGGTCGGGGCCGATTACGGACTGTCTGAAGGATTGCTGCCAGAAGATCTCCATGCCGCGGCGGCCGACTTCGGCTACTCCTGTGCGGTCACGTGGTCGGCGCAACGCGGTTATATGGAGGCCGTTTTCGTGCAAACGTCCGCGCTGAACGGCCGATGCATCGTAGATGCCTACGTCCCCGGTGCTTCGGGCCGGTCTGCTACGCCATCGTCGAACAAGCCGATGGCCGGTGTCTTAGCCGACGCCGTGCGCGAGTTCGCGGCGGCACGGCTGCCCGCGTATATGGCGCCGTCGGTGATCGTGGTGCTCGGCGAGTGGCCGTTGACCGCGTCGGGAAAGCTGGATCGTGCAGGGCTGCCCGCTCCCTCGATGGTGCAGAACCGGTACCGTGCGCCCACCTCCGAAGCAGAGCGGCTCTTGTGCGGCGTATTTGCTGAAGTGCTCGGAGTGGATGGGGTCGGTACCGACGATGACTTCTTCGCACTTGGCGGGGACAGCATTCTCTCGACACAGATCGTGGCGCGGGCGCGCAGGATTTCCATGGTGTTTACATCACGCGATGTACTCGAGAAGCGCACGGTAAGAAGGTTGATCCGTTTCATGACGAGGGGAGAAGGGGTCCCGGCTCTGCAGGAAGTCTCCGGCGGAGGCGTGGGTGACATGGAGTTGTCGCCCGCGGCCCAATGGTTGATGGAGTTGGGAGGCAACGGTTGCAACCGTTTTCATCTGTCCACGCTCATCAGATTGCCCAACGGTATCGATCGGCGTTCGCTTGTGTCGGTGCTCGCTGCGGTGATCGGACGGCACGCCATGATGCGGGCGCGATTGTGCCGCAAAGAAGTGGGATCCCAACAGGAATGGCGCATGATTGCAGGGGCGGCGGACTCGATAGACGTTGACGCGTTACTGATCCGGGTCCGGATCGATAGCGGTCGAGGCCTCTCGGAAGGGGTCTGGGAAGCGGCGGTAAGCGAGTTGGACCCGTTTTCGGGCAAGGTAATTCGAGCGGTATGGCTTGACTACGGACCTGATTGCGCGGGCAGCCTGTTGCTGGTTGCGCACCATCTGATTTTCGATGGCGTGTCATCACGGATCGTGATGGAGGACCTGGCGGCCGTATGGGCCGATGTAGAGGCCGGCCGACCACCGGCCCTGCCGCCCGGCAGCACTTCGATGCGAACCTGGTTGCACGCCTTGCGCGCCGAGGCAAGCTCCGCATCCCGCGTGGCGGAGCTTGCGATGTGGAAGTCGATGATTGAGGGACCAGACCCGCTTCCGGGGATTCGGGCACTCGATCCGGCAGTCGACACCACCTCGAACATCCGGCGGGTGCAAACACACATTGATGCAGAAACGACTTCGGCAATTCTTGGCCTTGGATCGGCGGGGGCGAAGACTCGGCTTGACGAGATACTGATAGCTGCGTTGGCGGTCGCCGTGGCGCGGTGGCAGGGCCGTAGAGGTGTGGTGCTGCCGTCGGTACTTCTACGGCTGATAGGCCATGGCCGTCAGGAGCTGGCGGGGGCGGACCTGTCGCGGACGATCGGGTGGTTCAACTCGATATATCCACTGCGGATTGACTTATCCGGCACTCGTTTAGAAGATGATCCGGCAGGCGATCCCGATCTCTCCGCAATGGTATTGGCCGTCGCCCAGCGGGTGCAAAGCGTCCCGGATGGCGGTTTCGGGTATGGGTTACTTCGATATTTGAACCGAGACACCGCACAGGAGTTGCCGGCTGAAATGCCCGGTCGGATCTGCTTTAACTATCTTGGTCAAATACATACCGACACAAAGGATGCCGGTGCATGGAAGCCGATTGTCGAGGGACTGTATGAATCCATGCCAGACCCCGGGCTGCCCGCCGCTGCGGCCCTGGACATCACGGTGGTAGTGATCGACGGTCGGATGATCGGGGATTTCGGATTTCCCACGTTGTTGTTCGAGGTGAGGGAGGTGCAGGAGCTGGCCGAATTGTGGGCTGGTGTGGTCTCCAGTTTGGTCGTAACAGTGAGTAGTAGGTAACGAAGGGCGCAAGTCTTTGTTATATGAGTTGGCAAGGTGCACAGCTGTGTTGATTGCATAGCCCAGTACCTTCTTAACTTGCTTTAAGCCAGGCACCTGGTTTTGCGATTACGGTTGATCATGGCCTCTTTCTGTAGGGTGGGGCGGATTGCAGCCTTGTTCTTGTTGATTCGAGTTGACCATGACAAGAGGTTGCGGTGGAGAAGGTTAGATGGAGTTCACAATCATTGCGGCCGTTGCGCGGTCGCAATGATCACGTAAGGCGCATCGTCGAGATACTGGATGTTGCGGCAAAGACGCGACGCTGCAAGATACTTCTGCTGGAGTCTCCGGTTGGCAGCGGCAAGAGCCGGCTACTGCTCGAGTCGATGTTGTTGGCCGACCGCCGCGGCTACGCGGTGATCGATGGTCTCCCAGAAAAGCCGCGCGTCATGAAGTCCTCGATGACACGAGCCTGTCAGCTCGAGTCTCACATCAAGGATCTGCTCAGGCGGGGGCCGGTTTTGGTGGCCGTCGATGATCTCCAATGGGTCGATACCCCGAGCGTGGAAGCGTTATTGGGTTTGGTTGACAGGTTTGCAGGCGTCCCGTTGGTGTGGGAATTTGCGCTCAGGCCAGGAGGTTTGGATGATCTCGGCGGGTATTTCTTCAAGGCGATGAGCCGAGATGGGCGAGCCGAATGGCTCCAGCCACTGGGAGCGCTATCTGAGTTGGCGATTGCCGAAGTTGTCGGTGATCTGTTGGATGCGGAACCCAGTCAGGATCTGGTGAGATTGTGCGAGTGTTTTGACGCCACTCCGCAGGTTACGGTCCAGCTGATTCAGGGGTTGATAGAGGATGGCGCGATCGAGGTAAATCATGGTGCGGCGAAGCTGAAGCCCGAGAAACCTGACCCTTATGCCGGTGAAACCATAATGGCACCAGCATGTTTGGCATCTCTGGTGTCAGATCGACTTTCTGGGCTGCGGGGAGTGAGTCGAGAGGCGCTGCAAGTGGCTGCTGTTCTGGGCCGGGTCTTCTGTCCGGAAGATTTATCGGAGATGCTCGGATGTTCTCCGGCGGAGTTGGTGGCGCCCCTGTCCGAGGCCGTGGCCGCTGGTTTGATTGTTGCTCAAGCGGTTGACTTCGCCTTTCCACATGATCTGGTCCGCCGTGCGGTGCTGGGGAGCGTCCCGGCTCCATTGGTCCCGCTATTGCATCGTCAAGCCGCAGCAATGCTGGTCGAACGAAACGGTGGACACACAGAGAGGTCCGCTGTGCATTTGTTACATGGACACGCGAATGATGCGGAGGCGGCTGGGATCATCGCCCGGATCGCTGAACGATTGATGTCGGTTGCGCCTGAGTCAGCTGCCACGTTGGCATTGCGCGGAATGGAGAAGGCGTCCAAGGGGAGTCGTGTGCACCTGAGGATGGCCGGCATTGCGGTGGTTGGGTTGCTTCGGTCCGGGAGCCTAGCCCGAGCGGCGGAAATCGCTGAGCAGGTCATGCGCGACCCGTGGGAGGGGGCCGGCGTAATGGTCGACCGGGTTCGGGCGGGCCTGATTACGGCGATGGCACTGCGCGGTGAGACGGACGGAGCTTTTGTGCTGGCATCGAATTCACAAGGTCCCGCAGACGGTCGTGCTGTACGTCGTACCCAGCTGGTGCGGCTGGCGCTTTCGTTCTTTTCGCAGATCGAGTCTGTCGAGACTACGGCCGAGGGAATCCTGTCCGATTCGACGTCATGCCCAGCCTCTATGACGATGGCGGCGATGTCGATACGTGCGACGGTGTCCTGGCGTCGGGGCAAGGCTTCCGATGCGTTGCGCGCAATCGAGGAATCGGTTGACCTGTGGCAAAGACAATCTGGGGACTCCTTTGATTCCTACCCGTTGTGGCAGAAGGCGTGGATGCTGCTGCGGATGCAGGAATTGGACGCCGCCGACGGCGCAATCGAGGCCCTCGGCCGGGTTGTCGAGTCCAGCAAGACAGAAGTGCTGGTTCCGGTCTATTTGTCGCTGCGTGGATGGTGTCGACTCGCGCGCGGCGATGTGGCCGGAGCAGAAGTGGACGGTTCCGATGCGCTGAGCTTGTGTTATCGCTACCGGATGCAACTGCCCGTTCCGTGGCTGCACGCATTTCTGGCGTGGACTGCGCTGCGCCGTGGCGAGCTGGGGTTGGCAACCGAGTGTGTGCAACGCCTCGAGGAGTGTCTCCCGCACAATCAGCAACATCCCTTGTGGGGGATGCGCTGCCTGATCCGCGCTCAGGTGAGTGCCGCCGGTGGTGAGCCTGGGACGGCGCTCAGAGCTCTGCTGGACGCTGGCGACAGCCTGGAACTGATAATCGCCGACCCTGCGTCTGCCGCGTGGTGTGTGCGGCTGGCGCGGAGTGTCGGGCACGAGTCCTTCGCTCGGGATGTAGTCCGGACTTCCCGGACGATCAGTGAGATGAACCCGGACCAGCCTTTTTTGGCGGTGGTGGCGGATCACTGCCGGGCACTGATGGACCGTGATGCCGTTATCGTCAAATCCCTTGCGGGCCAATATGCGGACCCGTGGATCCACGCGTCGGCGACAGAGGACGCCGGGGTGTTGCTGGCAGAAGTGGACCGTGCGACCGCGGTAGCTGAACTGAGTGCCGCGATGGCGGGTTACGTGGAGCTGGGCGCGGACTGGGACGCTGCCCGGGTTCGGCATCGGCTGCGTGACCTCGGTGTCCGACGGCGGCATTGGAGTCACACCACGCGTGCATCCACGGGTTGGGCAAGTCTGACCATTGCCGAGGAGAAGGTGGCGCGGCTGGCCGCTGGAGGTCTCACCAATCGCCAGGTCGCGCGGGAGCTCTTTATCTCTGCCCACACAGTGGGGTTTCATCTGCGCCAGATTTACCGCAAGCTGGAGATTCGGTCGCGGGTAGACCTGGCAAGAATTGCACCACCTGAAGTGTGCGATGTGCTGGGTGGCGAACGGGGAGAAGGATGATCTGCGATTCACCCACAGGTGGTGGGGTTGCACGGGGAGGCGCAGTTGTTGTCGCGGTTGTCGTGCTCATCGCGGCCGTAGCGTGCGTCTCGTCAGGTCCGCGTTTCAGAAAGCCGACCATTTCCGGTGATGGAGCGACGGTCACTTTCCCTGTCGCGGAAGGCGTTCTGCAGTTGGATCTCAGGGACCTCCGTGTGTACGGAGCGGCGGAGCTTTCACGGGCGACCGCGACACGTATCGGTGCGCCGAGTGCGGTTCAGATAGACGATCGCGGGTCGGTGACGTGGAACTATCCGGACAGCGGATTTACGTTTACCGCGACGGCTCGCGGTGCCGGACTCGTTGTCGATGTGACGAGTGATCGAGATCAGAACCTGGCATGGCCCATTGCGGGCGCTGATGCCACCGAACTGCAATTGCCTCTCGGGGGCGGCGTGAGCATCCCGATTCACGATCCCACCTGGACCAAACCCGAGGTGGGCATCGTGGGCGACCATCCCATACAGGAATTGGCCATGCCAATCTTGGGCTACTCCTACGTGGACACCGGGGTCAGCTATGTCGTGCCCACAGATCTGGGCTCGACGTTGACGCTGGACTCCAACCTGGTGGGCACCGTGTCGCACACATTCAGCAAGAGCCGCGGCACTCAGAGCTATGCCGTGTCCATGGGGATTACCGATGGCTCGCCCACGGCCGCGGCGCGGAATTACCGCACGCTGCTCCACGTGCAGAACAAGTTCGTCACTCTGGCCGACAAAATCAAAGCCAATCCCGACGTACAAAAGCTGATCGGGGCATTTCACGCGTACACGTGGGCCGGTGGGCGTGAACCTGAAACAGTGCTGAGACTGCGTGCGTTGGGGATACGGCGAATGTGGCTTGGGTATGACGACGATGGGCACCCGCCGATGAACTCCGCAGCCGTTGAGGCAGCGAAAGAAGCCGGGTATCTGGTTGGGCCATATGTGTCCTTCGACAATGCCCAAGACCCAGCGGGGGAGATCGATAATCCCGGGTCGCGATGGCCGGCGGGCATCTATCCCAATGCCTGTGTCCACACCGCAGAAGGAAAGACAGTCAACGGTTTTCAAGACCGCGGCTGCTATCTGAGCTCGCAAGCCCTAGCGCAGATGCCTGACCTCGTGCAAGCGCGGGTTCGCTCGCGCACGGCAAACGGTGCCGACAGTGTCTTTGTGGACGTCGACGCGACCGGTACGACCTTCGATGACTACACACCGAGTCATCCGATGACACAAGCTCAGGACCGGCAGAACCGCCTGATGCGGCTCGATGAGATTGGCAAGCGGTATGTGCTGGGTTCGGAAACGGTTGGTTCCTGGGCCGCGAACGCCGTGGCGTTCAGTCATGGATCCAGCACACCCATCGTTTCCGCCCTGTGGCCTCTCGAGCGAGACAAAGGAATCTGGGGAGAGTACTGGGGAGAAGACGGACCCCAGTTCTTCTTCAAGCAAGTCCAGCTCCCACCGGTGCTACACGACACGATGTTCAACCCAAAGTATCGAATTCCGCTATATGAGAGCGTGTTTCACGACTCGTTGGTGAGCACTGATAGATGGGAGCTGCCGTTCAACAAGTTCCCTGCCGAGAAGCGGAGTCGGGCGCTTTTAGCGCTGCTCAATCTGACCCCGATGATGTACGCCCTGAACACGGACACACTCGACCGTGAAGGGTCTGATTTAGCGGGCCTGCAGAAGTTCTATTCCAAGCTGAGCGACATCGCGGGGACTGAACCTTTATCTACATTCGAATGGCTTACTGCGGATCGACTCGTGCAGCGGACAGTTTTCGGAGACAAGAAGCTCACCGTCACCGCCAATTTTGGTGATGTGCCCTACGCCGATGTTGCACCGGGCTGCGTAGTGGCAGACCCGGGCGGTGTCTTCTGTACGTGAACCCACGCGGGGTAGGCGGGCAGTACCTTCTCCCAGTTCTCGATGTCGCCGCGCACCGGGTGAAAGATGGGATGCGGCCGCAGCTTCAACGGGCTGTCAGCCGCGAGGAGGTCCGGATCGCGTTGCGCCAGTTTGGTATCCAGTAGCCACCGTTCGTAGGCAAGTTGCCCGCGATGAACGTCGATCAACGGTTCGAGTATGGGCGCAGGAACACCGATGAGCTCACGGTTGAATCGACACCCACGTTGGTCGGCCTCATCGACGAGGCCGACCAGGTAGGCGCCGATAGCGGCGACCGGCTGTTCCAATGATGTGAACCGGTCCAGCTGCGGGTGGTTGCGGTATCCGCGGGTGCCCCCTTGCAGCACCTTCTGCGCCAAGAGAGTCTCCCGCCAGCACGCGACCAGCCCCTTGGCATCGAGGTTGCACGGATGTAGAGACCACAGTCGCATGCCTTCTCTGTACCTGACGGCGACCGTGGTGGCCACGCAGACACGGTGCTACAGATTCACCAACTCGCGCGACCGGTGCCACAGCTCCTCTTGCGCCTGCTGGTTGGAGCGAATTCGGACGGCGGGCAGTACGCCGAGGCCTGGGGTCGACGTGAAGAACTGCCCGCTGATTGTCGCGAGGTCGTCGTCGAGCACCAGTCGGATGCCCATCCGGGCTCCCTGATCGGGGCGCCGCACGAACGGTGTGCGTGAGGCCAGGCCCGCCGCGGCGGTGAGGATGCGGCTGTCCCGAACCAGTCCGGTCGAGACCATGCCCGGGCAGAAGCAGTTGACCGTCACCCCGGTGCCCTCCAGCCGCCGCGCGAGTTCCTGGGTGAACAAGATGTTCATCAACTTGGACTGTCCGTACCGGACCTCGGAGCCGATCGCGTTGTAGGAGCGCGGTTCTGCGAATCGGTCCAAGTTGATGCGTGGCCACGATCGGTGCGCCTCGGATGCGGTGATGACGATGCGCGCGTGATCCGCGGCGATGATCGGCTCCAGCAGGAGGTTGGTCAGTAGAAATGGTCCGAGGTGGTTGGTCGCCGTCATCAGATCAAAGCCGTCCACGCTGGGCTTGCTCGAGAGGGAATGGATGCCGGCGTTGTTCACCAGGGTGTTGATCCGGGGGTGCGTCGCGGCGATCTCGCGGGCCGCCGCCCGCACCGAGTCCAGGTCGGCGAGGTCGGCCTGGATGTACTCCGGCGCGGTGATCGCCCCGTTCTCGGCCGCCAGCTCTCGGATCGTGTCGGCTGCCTTGACGGGGTCGCGCGCGACCAGGGTTAGCAGCGCCCCGCGCCGGATCAGCGCGCGGGCAATCTCCTTACCAATCCCATTGGTGGCACCGGTGATGACGATCCGGGAACCGGCGATGGGGCGATCTGGATATGTGGCCATGATCCTCCTCAGTGAGTGAACTCCACGCATTCAAATGCTGACAGTATGTGAATGCCGTGAGCATTGCAATGGGAGTACCGTCGTGTCAAGAGCTCGGATGTGCCACAGGGGGCGTCGCGAACTTGACGTCGCGATGTGGGATGGGGTGACGCGGGATTCCTGCCGGCGCGCGTATCGGACCAGGGATCTACTCAAGACGAGGGGTGGCCCCGCGGATATTCGAATAGTGTTGCGGGGCTTTAGATCCCGAAAGTCAGGGTGATCTTCGCGCCCGGCTCAAGGTGTGACCCGGGCGCGGGATCTTGTGCGATGATCCGGGACTTCTGATTGGGGTCATCCACGGGGATCTCTTTGGTCGCGACGTTCACTCTGCCCAGCTTGCGCAGAACCGGCTTCACGTCGGTCCACTGCAGGCCGACCAGCGGGGGCATGACGCCCGGTTGGATCGCGGGAACGGTCGCACTCGATGGGCTTGACGGCCCTTCTGGGGTGGCGGGTGTCGAGCACCCTGCGAGCAGCCCCCCGGCAATGCAGATCGCGGCCACCGTTCTCATCGAGCCCCTTCCCAATACTTCTGGCGCAAAAGTCCTTTGGCCAGCTTACCGGTGGGGGTACGCGGAAGGGAGTTGGTGAAGTCAAAGCTGCGGGGAACCTTGTATCGGGCGATGCGCTCGCGCAGGAATTCCGTCAGCTCGGCAGCCAGTGCGTCCTGATCGTCCGACGGATCGGCGGGCTGCACCACCGCCTTGACCGCCTCGCCCATCTCGGCATCGGGCACTCCGATCACCGCGACGTCCAACACCTGGGGGTGTAGTGCCAGGGAGTTCTCGATCTCCTGAGGGTAGATGTTGACGCCGCCGGAGATGATCATGAATGCCTTGCGGTCGGTCAGAAAGAGGAATCCGTCGTCGTCGACGTATCCGATATCGCCCGTCGTCGTCCAGGTGTCATGCTCGGGATGGCAAGCGCTGCGGGTTTTTTCGTCGTCATTGTGATAGGTGAAGGGTCGTTCCTCGCGTTCGAAGTACACCAGCCCGGCCTCGCCGGTCGGCAGTTCTGCACCTTCCTCGTCGCAGATGTGTAGCACTCCGAGTGCCGGGCTGCCGACCGAGCCCGGCCGCTTGAGCCAGTTCTCGCAGTCGATGAATGTGACGCCGTTGCCTTCGGTCGAGGAGTAGTACTCGTAGAGGATCGGTCCCCACCAGTCGATCATCGAATGCTTCACCTCGACCGGGCATGGCGCGGCGGCATGGATCGCGACCTTCAAAGACGAAGTGTCGTGCTGCTCGCGGGTTTCCTTGGGCAGCTTGAGCATTCGCACGAACATTGTGGGAACCCATTGACTGTGGGTGATCCGGTGCTTCTCGATAGCCGCCAATGCGTCATCGGCATCGAAGCGTTCCATCACCACGGCAGTGCCGCCCATCGACTGCACAAAGCCGCAGAACCGCAAGGGCGCGGCGTGATAGATCGGTGCCGGCGACAGGTACACGGTGTCGGCGTTGAATCCGTAGAGATGAGCGAAGAGCATCGCGAACGGATTTGGCTCGTCGACCTGCCGATCCATGAGGGGAACCTTGATGCCTTTGGGGCGTCCGGTGGTTCCCGAGGAATACAGCATGTCCGATCCCGCGGGCTGCGACGGCAGTGGTTCGTCGGCGGCGCCGGCCAGGGCGTCCTCGTACGATTCGTAACCGGGTACTTCACCGCCGAACGCGAGACGCTGCGTGACCGCCGGAATGTCGTCGAGAATTGCCTCGGCCTGTTCGCGCACACCGGCGGCGACCACGAGCGCCGTCGAACCTGAGTCGTTGACGATGTAACTGACTTCTGCGGGGGCCAGATGGTGATTGACCGACGTGATGTAGAGGCCCGAACGCAGTGCGGCCCAGTACACAACGAACACCTCGGGGACGTTGTCGCTGAGCAATGCCACATGATCGCCCTTGCGCAGTCCGGTGTCATACCAGTACCGCGCCAGCCGCCGGGATTGTTCGTCCAGTTGTCCGTAGGTGAGTGTGGCTCCGGAGCCTGCCATGACGACGGCGGGCTTGTCGGGGAACTGGGCGGCGTGGGTACCTGGGTACACGGACGAAGACCTTCCGACGGCGTTGTCTGCGGGCGTCGTCGACTGTACTTGACGGGTGTCAAGTTCGATTCTGGGCCCCGCCTCGACTCAATACGAGCGGATGTCTTGTGAGCCTCGTGGCACGCCACGAAGATTCTGGTCCGTGACCGACGAACAGTCCGGCGCCTCGGCACCTGCCGAGGACCTGCCCACAAGCTCTCTCATCGCGCGCATCGGCGTCGACTGGTGGGCAACCATCATCGCCGGTGTGATCGCGCTACTCGCGGTGGCCAACGTGCTGCCCAAGATTCCGTGGTGACCCGATGACGTCAAAGACCGAGACACAGAACGCCGACGAGGCGTACGAAAACCCCGAAGCGAGCTTCACCTCCACGCGGCCACTGGACTACGTTCCGGGGATCTTGCTGCTCATCGGTGTGGGCTTGCTGGGCAAGTACGCGCAGATCTGGTGGAAGGACCTCGCCAAGGCCCAGCACTGGACCGTCCCCGACATCGAGTATGTGTTGTGGGTCATCGTGATCGGTCTGCTGATCACCAACACCATCGGGTTGCACCGCATCTTCCGGCCGGGCGTGCAGACATACGAGTTCTGGCTCAAGATCGGCATCGTCGCGCTGGGTGCGCGGTTCGTGCTGGGGGATGTTCTCAAACTGGGCGGCACCAGCCTGGTGCAGATCCTGATCGACATGACGGTGGCGGGCGCCATCATCCTGTTGGCGGCCAAGTGGTTTGGGCTGAGTGGAAAGCTGGGTTCGTTACTGGCGATCGGCACCTCGATCTGCGGGGTGTCGGCCATCATCGCGGCCAAGGGCGCTATCCGTGCGCGCAATTCGGATGTCAGCTATGCCATCGCGTCCATCCTCGCGCTGGGCGCGGTGGCGCTGTTCACCCTTCCGGCGATCGGCCACGGTCTCGGACTGACCGACTATGAGTTCGGTCTGTGGGCGGGCCTGGCCGTCGACAACACCGCAGAGACGGTGGCCACCGGGCGCCTGTACTCCGAGCACGCCGGTGACATCGCGACGGTCGTCAAGTCCACGCGCAACGCGCTCATCGGTTTCGTGGTGCTCGGGTTCGCGTTGTACTGGGCGGCCCGCGGTGAGGCCGAGGCCCTCGCACCCGGGATCAAGGCCAAGGCGGCCTTCGTATGGGACAAGTTCCCCAAGTTCGTTCTCGGCTTCCTGGCGGTGTCCACCGTCGTGACCCTCGGCTGGCTGACCAAGGGGCAGGTCAACAATCTGGTCAATGTGTCCAAATGGGCGTTCCTGCTGACCTTCGCCGGAGTTGGGCTGAACACCAACTTCCGGGAGATCGCCCGCAGCGGCTGGCGTCCCCTGGTGGTCGCGGTGATCGGTTTGGTTGTCGTGGCGGCGGTGTCACTGGGCCTCGTTCTGCTGACCTCACGGGTGTTCGGCTGGGGAGCGCACGTATAGATCTGTGCCCGCATAGATCTGGAGTCATCGACGTGCGGTGCGTCGTCACGCGCGCGTAACCGGGACGGACTGCGTAGGCAACATTGCGTGAGCATCCTGTGCGTCGATGTCCACAGAAGTCGCTGCCTCCGCAGATGCCGACGAAGTTCCCATAGATGCGCCCGAATCCGGGGCCGCCGAGTATGAGAACGAACCGGTTCCACACCATTCGCGACGAAGCCTGACCTCTGTCGCCGCGGTGTGGCTCGGATTCCCGATGATCCTGACCTGCGCGGTGTTTGGTGGTCTCATCGTCTACTCGGTGGGATTCTGGCGCGGCATGCTGGCGATCGCATTGGGGAATGCGGTGCTGACCGGCTACGTGGGAGCCTTGAGTTATCGGGCCGGTAAGACCGGAAAGAACTTCGCGCTCACCGCGATCGGGACGTTCGGGCGACGCGGATACCGCGTGGTCTGCGCGTTCCTGGCCACCGTGGTGATCGGCTGGTTCGCGTTTCAGACGGGTCTCACCGGCTCGGTGTTGGCAGGCAGCGCCGGATGGGACGCGCGGTGGACGGCTCTTGCTGCGGGTATCGGCTACGTGGCGGTGACGCTGGTCGGCATCCGGGCGCTATCGCTGATCGGTCTCGTTGCCGCTCCGCTCTATCTACTGCTCGGCGGGGTGGCAATTGTTCTGGCCCTGCGTAATTCGACGCTGTCAGACGCCTTTCGGTACGGTGGGGCAGCGGGCGCGACCGCGATGAGCATGGGAGCCGCGGTGACGTTGGTGGTCGCCTGCTTCATCGATTCGGGAACCATGACCGCGGACTTCACGCGATGGTCACGCAATGGGCGACAAGGATTTTGGGCGTCGTTCGCGGCTTTCCCGTTGGGCAACAGCATCGCGATGGTGATCGGCGGCGTGATCGTGGCCCTGGGTGCCGCCCGTGCCCCCGCGACGAACGGTGGGAACTTCCTTGGTGCGCTGATCGATGCGGGTGGCTGGCTGGTGCCGGTATCCATCGCATTCGTCTTCGTCAACTTGGGATCGGTGTGCACGCATTGTCTGTACAACGGCGCGGTGGGGTGGAGCCAGCTCACCGGCCACAAGATGCGATCGCTCGCGGTACTGCTGGGCGCAGTGGGGGTGTTGTTGGCGGTGCTCGGGGTGTGGTCGCACTTCGAGCAGTGGCTGACCCTGTTGGGCGTTGTGGTCCCGCCCATCGGGACCGTGCTGATCCTCGATCAGTTGGTGCTGCCGCGATATGGAATGGGTGTGCGCGAATCTGCGGTTCGCTGGGAATCCTTCGGGGCATGGACGGCGTGTGCGGTGTCGGCGTTGGCCGCGCACCTGTGGGCGCCGCAGCTCTCGGATGCTCTTGTGGGAATCGGCACCGCTGCGCTGGTCTACATCGCGGCGCGGCGCATCGTTCAGCAGGGAGCGGCGGTATGACGCGACAGGTCGATGCGCAACCGTATCCGTGGCCGTTCGACGGTCCGGTGGACCCCGAACACACCGCGGTGCTGTGCATCGACTGGCAGGTCGACTTCTGCGGCCCCGGCGGGTACGTCGACACCATGGGTTATGACCTGTCGCTGACGCGGGCCGGTCTGGCACCAACGGCCCGTGTACTCGCGGCGGCGCGCCCGGCCGGCATGACCGTCATCCATACCCGTGAGGGTCATCGGCCGGACCTGTCCGACCTTCCGGCCAACAAGCGGTGGCGCTCGGCCCGGATCGGCGCCGAGATCGGTGTGGCGGGACCCTGCGGGCGAATCCTGGTGCAGGGGGAGCCGGGCTGGCAGATCGTGCCTGAGGTCGCCCCGCTGCCGGATGAGCCCGTCATCGACAAACCCGGCAAGGGTGCCTTCTATGCGACCGACCTCGATTTGGTGTTACGCACCCGCGGCATTCGGTATATCGTGCTGACGGGCATCACGACGGACGTCTGCGTGCACACCACCATGCGCGAGGCCAACGATCGCGGTTTCGAATGCCTCATCCTGTCGGACTGCACGGGTGCGACCGATCCCGGAAATCACGCGGCAGCGCTCAAGATAGTGACCATGCAGGGCGGGGTGTTCGGCGCGGTTGCGGATTCGAATCAGCTGCTCGCGGCGTTTTAGGCACCGGCAGATCAGGGGGTCTTTACACCCAACGTCACGCGATAGGCGACGATGGAGGGGTGAACTGTCAGGAAGTGCGCGAGCAGCTGTCGGCGTGGGTCGACGGTGAGCAGGCGAGCGTTGCGCGCAAGCGTCTGGATGAGCATGTGCTCTCCTGCGCTTCCTGCCGGGAATGGCTGGGGCTGGCGCGTGGGTTGGAACGTCAGTTCGCCTACGCGCGTTCGGCTCCGACCCACGACCTGACCGGGCAGATCTTGGCCGCCGCCGCCGTCGAACCCCTGACCCGCACGGCCCGCTACGCGCACTGGGCACGTCACAACATCAACCGGTGCGCGCTCGTGCTTATCGGGCTGCTTCAACTGGGGGTGGCCGGTATGCAGGTCGCCGGCATCGACTTCGGGATGGTGTCCTCGCATCACCACGGTGCGATGACCGGTGCTCACCTCATGAACGAATCCACGGCCTGGGTGGTGGCGCTCGGCGTGGCCATGGTGATCGCCGGTGTCCGTCCTGCCGCCGCGGCCGGAATGGCAACGGTGCTGGGCGCATTCGCGCTCGTACTCACCGGATATGTCATCAACGACGCCGTCAACGACCAGGTCACCCTGGCCCGCATCGTCAGTCACTCACCGGTGCTACTCGGATTGATCTTCGCGCTGCTGGTCCTGCGCGATTACCGCGCGGGGCGCACACCGCCCAACCAGCATCGCGCGGTGTTCCTGGATGAGGTGGCTGCGGGGGAGCGGCATCTGCACTCCGCCGACAACTCAGCCGCCTGACGCTCCGGGGCGACGGCCGGCCACCAATCCCCATACGAGGTCGATGGCGAGGAACACCGCCAGTGAGATACCCAGCAGCGGTGTGAACCAACCGATCGTGATGACCAGCAGGACAAGGGCCACCAGCTCCAGGGGCTTGAGGGCGAGCATGCCGCCCCGTTTCGGCGGCACCGGCAGGCGCCCGCTCCTGGTCGGGCGTCGGCGCCACCACATCAGGTAGCCGCGGGTAATGACGGTGATCAGCCCAATGACGATGAGCGCCACGAGGATCTGATTCGGGATGCCGAACAGGATGCCCATATGGCCGTCGATCGCCCATTCGGTCGATTTCTGCAGCAGTGACCAGTCGGAGAAGTTACTGCGCCCGGTGATTTGTCCGTTCGATGGGTTCACCGTGATGGTGTCCAGCTGTGTGGGGAGATCGCGCTTGCGCTCGGCCACCAGCCAGGCCGTATTGGGCTCCGGCGGTGGTGTCATCCACAGCGGGCCGCGCAGCCCGGCCTCATGCACCGTCTGCAGCACCTTGTCGATGCCCGCCAGCGGCTCTCCTGTCGACATCGGTGCGGCGCCATGGTGTTCATGCCCGGTCATCGGCTTGGCGGCCGCCGGATCGAGTTCGGTGGACAGCGCCGGCCGGATGGCCTGGGTGATGTTGCCGATGTTTGTGCCGGCATACCGCGACCAGGTGAGTCCTGTTACCGAAAGCGCCAGCAGCCCAACGACTATCCAGACTCCCACGGCGCCGTGCCAGGTCAATCTGCGTCGGCGGGGGGTGGCATCGCGGTCGGGCAGTGCGATCCTGCTCAGCCGTGCGGTGCGGCGGCGATAGCCGATCCACAGGAACAGGCCGCCGAGAGCCACCACCCACAACCAGCTGGCGGCGAGCTCGCTGTAGTTGCGCCCGAATGCGCCCAGATGCAGATTCCGGTGCAGTTCGTCGAACCAGGCACGCACCGGCAGCCACTCGCCGTAGGTGGTCAACGTTCCCCGGATCTCGCCGTTGTACGGGTCGACAAACACGGTGCGCGAGTAGTCGGCAGGTACGTCCTCGGTGGCGAAGACGATCCGCGTGGAGTCATCGGGGCGTGCGGGCGGGCGGATGGACGTCACCGTCCCTGCCGGTTGTGTCGCTGTGGCTGCTTCCACCTGTTGTGACAGTGGCAGCTGCTGGGATCCCACCGAATCGACTGTGAGTTCATGGCGGTACACCGCGGCGTCGACCTGCCCCACCAGCGCATAGGCGAGCCCGGTGAGCGCTGCGACCAGAAGGAATGGCCCGACGAGGAGCCCCGCATAGAAGTGCAGACGCAGTACGATCGGTGCGAATCGTCCCCATACGGTGTCGGGCTGGGACTCGCGGGCCTCGGGCCGATCCTCGGTATATGTCACGGGATATTGGTCGGATGAATCGGTTAAAGAGTTCCCGCTGTTCACCTCGGAACGTCTACGACATAGAGTAGGACTCGTGGCCACCGGCACCGACGACGATCAGCTGCTTGAACTTGCGCTGTCCGCCGGTCGTGGCGACCAATCCGCCCTCGAATCTCTGGTCAAAGCCACCCAGGCCGACGTGTGGCGATTCGTCGCCTACCTGGCCGATACCGGTGTCGCGGACGACCTCACTCAGGAGACTTACCTGAGGGCACTGGGCGCACTCCCGCGCTTCGCCGGACGCTCGACAGTGCGCACCTGGCTGCTGTCGATCGCGCGCCGGGTGGTCGCCGACCATATTCGCCATCTGAAGTCGCGGCCGCGAATCGCACACGGAGCCGATCTGGAAGAGGCCTCGCTGCGCAGACCGACGCACCGGTTCGAGGAGTTGGTGGAGCTCAAGGCACTTCTCGCCGCGCTCGACGACGACCGGCGCGAGGCGTTGGTGCTGACTCAGGTGGTCGGTCTGTCCTATGCCGAGACCGCCGACGTGTGCGGCTGTGCGATCGGCACCATCCGCTCTCGTGTGGCCCGTGCCCGCGACGAGCTGATCGGCTGGGCAGAGCCCGACGATATGACGGGCTAGCGCGACAAGCGCTCAGCGATCTCCTGGAGGTTGGCCTCCATTCCCACCCGCCAGTCCTGCAGGCGGCGTGACACGATGCGTGCCTCCTTGTCGGGCATGGCCTCGATGGCGGGCGTCAGTCCCGAAGGGCCCGGGCCGAGGCGCCCCCACTGCCGGACGATGATTCCGTCGCTCGCCGGTTCGACTTCGAAACCCCAACTCGCCGCATACGTGCCGCCCTCGGAGAGCACGTTCCACACCCAGCGAGACTCGGGCTCGACCTCGGTGATCACCGAGACGGTCTCCCATTGGCTGCCATCTCCACCGTTGGTGCCCTTGAACCGTGCGCCGACCGCAACCTCGTCGGCATCGTCGAGCCACTGGACATTGATGAGCTCGCCCGTGCAGTAGGTGGGGAAGGCGATATCCGTGACGAGGGCCCACGCCTCCGCCACGGTCCCTGACATCCGTTGTGACACTTCGATAGTGGGGCAGTCCCGGTATCGCATAGGCTGATCTTACTTATGCGATGGAGGACCGGATGCGTATTGGTGTGACGATCGAGCCGCGACTGCCGGGCGCGGCCGACTTTGCGCGGAGCGCGGAGCGGTTGGGTGTCGCCTCGCTGTGGGTACCCGAGGTGTGGGGATATGACGCACTGACGGGCCTTGCCTATCTGGCAGCCTGCACCGAGACCATTGGGCTGGGCACCTTCGTGGTTCAGCTCGGATCGCGCTCACCGGCGATGTTGGCGACCTCGGCGCTGAGCATTCAGCAGCTTTCCGGCGGGCGCTTCCTCCTCGGCGTAGGAGCCTCCGGGCCGCAGGTGATGGAGGGCTGGCATGGTGTGCGCTTCGCCAAGCCGGTCCAGACCACCCGGGAAACCATCGACATCGTCCGGATGGTGGCACGGGGGGAGCGCCTCCAATATGAGGGGCAGGTGTACACGCTGCCGTTACCGGGAAGCGCTGGAAAACCCTTGCGGCCCTTGGTGGCACCACAGAATGTGCCCGTGTATGTCGCGGCCATGGGGCCGGCGAACCTGGCGCTCACCGGTGAGCTCGCCGACGGCTGGCTCGGTAACTCCTTCATCCCGGAACTCGCCGAGGTGTTCCTCGGCCCCATCCGTGACGCGGCGGTGTCCGCCGGGCGGCAGCTGTGCGATATCGACCTGGTGGCGCCGGTTGCTCTTGAATTCGCTGATACCGCAACCGATGCTGCTGCCGCGGTCAGGCGCCACGCCGCCGGATACGCATTCACCATCGGCGCCATGGGGGCTTCCGGGCGAAACTTCTACAACGAGGCATTCACTCGGCTCGGATACGGAGAGGGTGTTCGCGCGGTCGAGGCACTGTGGCGCGCGGGCGATCGCGATGCAGCCCGCGACGCCGTCCCCGACGATCTGGGTCGTCTCACCAACCTCGTCGGCACCGACGAGATGATTGGCGAGCGGCTGGAACGCTATCGTGCCGCGGGCATCTCGACTCTGCTGGTCAAGCTCGACACGCCATTCGGCGAGCAGCTACGGGCGCTCGATCGCCTCTTCGCTCTGCTCTAGAGCGCCGCTATCGCGCTGGTGATCGGGGCAGCACCCTCGGTGAGGAAGAGGATGTCGTGCACCGTGTTCGGCGCGGTCAGCAGTTCGGCCACCACGGCTGCGACATCGGCGCGGGGAATGGATCCACGCTCGATCGTGCTGGCCGACAAGGTAACTGAGCCAGCCGGCCTCTCGTCGGTGAGCAGGCCGGGGCGCAGGATGGTCCAGTCCAGGGCGCTGCGAGCGCGCAGGTCCTCCTCGGCGGCCGTCTTCGCGATCACATAGGCGATCCACGATTCGTCACCGTCAGTGGGGGCGGGCCCACCAGCGCCGAAAGCGCTGATCTGAATGAATCGGCGTACCTGTGCGCGCTCCGCGGCATCGGCGAGTAATACGGCGGCAGCACGGTCCACGGTGTCCTTGCGTGCCGCCCCGCTGCCCGGTCCGGCTCCGGCGGCGAAGACGGCGGCGTCCGCTCCGGCCAGCGCATCGGCGACTGTGCTCACATCGGCCGATTCCAGGTCGAGGAGCAGCGGATCCCCGCCCCATGCCCGGATGTCGGCGGCATGGTTGGGATTGCGGATCAGCGCGACAGCGGTGTCACCGCGCTCCGCGAGCAAGCGGATCAGGTGCGCGGCAATCTGGCCGTGGCCACCGGCGATGACGACTTTCTGCGGCATGGTGTTCCTCTCGTGAGTTCATGACCGATAACTCCGACGGTAGTGAGGGCATTCCCGCTCGACCGGTACCTGGTCGGCCCTCTTGCCTACACTGATGGTGTGCGGAGAAGTGTCGAGAACGCAGCTTGATCCCGGTCACCATCGTCTCCGGATTTCTGGGCGCCGGTAAGACGACACTGCTGAACAACCTGTTGCGCAACACGCTGGGTGTGCGAATAGGTGTGGTGGTCAACGACTTCGGCGCCATCAACATCGATGCCATGCTGGTCGCCGGTCAGGTCGACTCCACCATGACAATGTCCAACGGATGTCTGTGCTGTGCCGCTGACGATGACGAGTTGGGCGGCATGCTGACCACTCTCGCCGGCCGCGATATCGACGCCATCGTCATCGAGGCGAGCGGGCTCGCCGAACCGTTGCCCCTGGTGCGCATGGTGCTTGCGGCGGCGGCCGACGATCACCGGATCGGCTACGGGGGGCTGGTCACCGTCGTCGACACCGCGCAATACGAGGACGTCGCGGCCCGTCACCCGGAGATCGTGCAGCACCTGTCTCTGGCGGATCTGGTGGTCCTCAACAAGATTGATCTGGCCGACGCCGCAGAGCGCACCCACCTGCGTGCCGTCGTCAAGGAACGCAACCTGCGTGCGTCGATCGTGGAGACCACCGGCGCGGACGTCGATCCCCGGCTGCTGTTCGACAAGAAGGACCGCCCGGAGCCGATCGGTCAGCTCTCGCTGGAGGACCTCATTCGCGAGGATCACCACCATCATGAGCACGCCCACCATCACTACGAGACGGTGGAGTTCGCCACCGAGCGGTCTTTACACCCGCGGCGGCTCATCGAGTTCCTCGACAGTCAGCCCGCCGGTGTGTACCGCATCAAGGGTGTGGTGCGGCTCGGCGACAAGACGCTCGCCGTGCACACCGTGGGGGATCACATCAGCATCGAGAAGATGGCCAAGGCGCCCAAGCGTGCAGATTTCTCGTCGGGGGCGAGTCTGGTGCTCATCGGCACGCACCTGGACGGCGACACCATCACCGAACGCCTGCACGCCCTCGTCGACGATCCGCCGGACCCCGATCCCGAACGGTCGATGCTGGTCCTGGGAAAGTATTTGCGCTAATCAGACGCCGCGTCTAGTGTTGCTCCTCGTGCTGTACTTCTCCGGTCAACTCGTAGTAGCAACCCGCAGCGGGGTCTGATCCAGACCGACCCCTCGCTGTGGGTCGAAGCTACTACCTGTCGGTCACCTTCCCTTTCGGATGAAAGACCGGACACATGCACTCCTCAACAACAATTTCCGATTCGTCAACGACCCGTGATCCGTTCATGGACCGCTTCGGAGTCCCACTGCCGCGCGGCCTGCGTGAAGAGGCCGGCGAGATGTCCTGGGCCTCGTTCTGTCAGACCTATGAGCGCAGCGAAGGCTCTCTGCGGCTGGGCCAGTGGTCGGAAGCCGACGGCATCTACCAGGCGACACTCGCGATCGGCGAGTGCATCGAATCGTCGACGGCCGCCGCGTGTGGGCCCATGGCTGCGCTGACCGCCATGCTGTCCGAGCGCGGGATACGGATGGAGACGCTCAGCTTCCACCAGCTGCACGACGGCGATCAGACCTTCACCTTTGTGCGCGGCACCAATGGCGCCAGCACTGCCTGGGCGATGGGACGCGCGCATGATGCCACCGCGTCATCGCTGCGGGCGGTCACCGCCTGCGCCAATCGTCTTGCTTGCTGAGATGCCCCTCGGGTCAGTGCAAGGGCCTCAGGACGATGGGCATGCCGTCGATCGGCAGCGGCATACCGGCGTAGTCCCACTTGGCTTCGTAGTTGGGATAGGCCAGCTCAAATCGGTACCGGCGCAACAGCCGGTGCATGACGGCCTTGATCTCCAGCTGGCCGAACACCATGCCGATGCACTTGTGCGCACCCCCGCCGAACGGTGAGAACGCGTACCGGTGCCGCTTGTGCTCGTTGCGCGGTTCGGCGAAACGGTCGGGATCGAACGTGTCCGGCTCGGTCCACAACTCGGGTAGCCGATGATTCATGCCCGGCCAGATGTTGATCATGGTTCCGGCCGGGATGTGGAATCCGAGTAGATCGGTATCGCGCACCGCCGAGCGGATATTGAACGGCAGCGGCGTCACAAGACGCAGCGCCTCGTTCATCACCAGGTCGAGGCTCTCCAGCTTTTCCAGTGAATCGATGTCCAGCGGGCCGTCGCCGAGACGGTCCGACTCTTCCCGAACCCGTTCTTGCCATTCGGGATTCGCGGCCAGGTAGTAAGCCATTGTGGTGGTGGTCGACGTCGTGGTGTCGTGCGCGGCCATCATCAGGAAGATCATGTGGTTGACGATGTCGGTGTCCGTGAAGGCATCGCCCTCGTCGGTCTCGGCATGGCACAACGCCGTCAACATGTCTGCGCCCGAGTCTTTTTGGCGTGCAATGCTGACTCGCTCGGCAAAGTACTCCTCGAGCAGCTTGCGCCCCTGCAATCCCTGCCACCATTTGAACGGGGGCAGACCGAAGCGGAAGATGGCGCCGCCGGCGCGGGTGGTGGCCACGAATGCCTTGTTGACCTTCTCGAGCCGCTCGTGTTGTGAATGTGGCTCGTTGCCCATGAATACCACCGACGCCACGTCGAGGGTGAGTTCCTTGATGGCCGGGTAGAACAGGAATCTGCTGTCGTTGGTCGGCCACTGGGCGACGATCTCGTTCGCGACCGAGTCGATCTGCTCTACGTAGCCGGCCAGACGGCTGCGCAGGAATGCCTGCTGCATGATCAGGCGGTGTTCGCGGTGCTCCTGGAAGTCCAGCAGCATCAGTCCGCGGCTGAAGAACGGTCCGATGACCGGAACCCAGCCCTGTTGAGAGAAGTCCTTGTTCGCATTGCTGAACACTGCCTGGGTGGCGTCGGGACCCAGGGCGGCGACGATCTTGCCGATGGGTGTCTGTGACCAGCTGACCGGGCCGCGTTCCTGGTACATGTTGAGGACCCAGTCGATGCCGCCGCGGAACATCTCGATCATGTGCCCGAGCATCGGCAAGCCCTGGTCACCCATCACCGGCTTCAGACCGCTTCCAGGTGGCGGCGGAGCCAGTTCAGTCAGTGGCCAGTCCCGATTGTTGAGGTAATTCTCGACGTATGCCATCCCCGGAAGGGTGTTCATGGTGGGAAGACGTCGTTTGGCCTGGTCGATGAGGTAATCGGTGCTGCTGATCGTCGCCATGGGGCGTGGCTCCTTCGCTCGCGACGAGCACATCGGTGTGCTCCAGATCATCTTCGCCACAGGACTTGACGGGTGTCAAGTTCTGTTCATACGGTATTTCAGTGCAAACTGTGCAGGTGGTCAGTCCAGCGCGCAGCGGCACGCAGACCCGTGGCGATCGCCAGCGGGACGCGATCATGACGGCTGTCGCCGAGCTCATCGCGGAAAACCACAGCTTTGCCGAGCTTTCGGTCAGCGCCATCAGCGAGCGGGCCGGGGTCGGCCGCTCGGGGTTCTATTTCTACTTCGACAGCAAGTACTCGGTGCTGGCGCAGATGGTGGGTGACGCGTTCGCCGAACTCGACGAACTCACCGACTACTTCGCTCCGCGTGGTGAGAAGGAGACGCCCGAACAGTTCGCCAATCGGATGGTGGGCAGTGCGGCGGCGTCCTTCGCTCATAACGACCCGTTGATGAAGGCGTGTCAGGAAGCGCGGATCACCGATCCGACGATCGCAGGTCTGCTCGACGACCTCACCGATGTCGTCATCGAGAAGATCATCAAGATTGCCGAGATTGAAGTGAATGAGCGTGGCGCCCAACCAATCTCAGACGACCTGCCTGCGTTGGTGCGATCGCTGGTGGCACTCACCGCATCGACCGTGTCGGGTGACAGCTCGTTTGTCGGCCGCGACATAGACCCCGCGCGGGCACTCGGTGTTATCGAGACCCTATGGCGTGTCAGCCTTTTGGGGCGCTAGCTGCGCCGTCTCTGATCGGCGCTGCAACACCGCGCGGCGGACGCCGTATCCGACTGCGCCCAGGACCGTAAGAGCGCCGAGCCAGGGCAGAAGCAGCCCGAAGAGCAGCAGCACGCTGTTACCCGCCGACACGAGCCCATCCCAGCCGCGCTCGATCTGCCCGAAGAATCCCTGGTATTTGGGCGGTGTCGGCGGGAGGCCGACTTCTTCGGCCAGGAATGTCACGGTGACCGAGCTGTAGGCGACCTGATCCCCGAGTTGGTTGCGCTGTGCGCGCAGGCTGTCGAGGTCCGCTTGACGCTTGGACAACTCGGTCTCGGCCTGGATCAGGGCTTCGGTGTCCTTGGAGTCCCGCATGATGACCAGCAGCCTGTCGACGGACGTCTGCAGCGCGGCGATCCTGGCGTCCAGGTCGACCCGCTGGGCGGTCACGTCATCGCTCTTGGTGTCCGCGGACTTGACCTTGCCCAGCTCCTTGAGCTCACGAAGAACGCCGTCGAGCTTGGCGGCGGGGACACGCAGCACGATCGAGGTGTGTGCGCGAGCCGATCCCGATCCGGCGTCCTCCGAACGGCTCTCCACCCGGCCGTTGGCCGACTCGGCGAAGCCGGCCGCTTTGTCGGCGGCCTCGGACGGGCTGGAGACGGTGATGGTCATCGTCCCGGTCTTGACGATGTCGCGTTTGGTCTCGATCGGCGGTCCGTGCTGCGGGGCCTGTTGCATCGAGTCGCGAAGCGGGGCCGCCGGGAGCTGTGTGTAGGTGGGCGCTGCGGTGGCGGGGTAGCCGCCTTCCTGAGGCGCTTCAGACCGGGGGTGCGAGCCTCCCGCACAGGCCGTCGCGGCCATCAGCACTACTGCAATTGTAGTTGCCCAAGGTAACCAACTACGGCGAGATTGCGTGCTATCAATCGTCATCTTTTGAAGGTACCGTTTGCTATTGGACCGCGCAGAAATTCAAGATTGACGGCCGGTACGGTTCAGTAATGGCCTATGAATTCACCGGTAAGCGATGCTTCGTCACTGGGGCCGCCAGCGGGATCGGACGGGCCACCGCGCTGCGTCTGGGGCGCGAGGGCGCCGAGCTGTTTTTGACCGATCGCGCCGCCGACGGGCTTGAGTCCGTCGTCGAGGAGATCAAGGCCGCCGGAGGGAAGGTCAGCGCCTACCGGGCGCTCGATATCTCCGACTACGACGCGGTGTCCGCCTTCGCGGCCGACATCCTGGCGACTCACCCGAGCATGGATGTCCTGCTCAACATCGCGGGCATTTCGGTGTGGGGATCGGTGGACCGGCTGTCGCATCAGCAGTGGCGCTCGGTGGTCGATATCAACCTGATGGGACCCATCCACGTCATCGAGAGCTTCGTCCCCGCGATGATCAAGGCCCGTAACGGCGGCCAGATCGTGAACGTGTCGTCGGCGGCCGGGCTGGTGGCCCTGCCGTGGCATGCCGCCTACAGCGCCAGCAAGTACGGGCTGCGGGGCGTCTCGGAGGTGCTGCGCTTCGATCTGGCTCGGTACAAGATCGGCGTCACGGTGGTTGTCCCCGGTGCGGTCAATACCCCGTTGGTACGCACCGTCGACATCGCGGGAGTGGACCGCGACAACCCCGACGTCAGTAAGTGGGTGAACCGATTCGTGGGGCATGCCACCTCGCCGGAGAAGGTGGCCGAACGGATCCTGCAGGGCGTCCGCCACAATCGTTATCTCGTCTACACCGGGATCGATATCCGCGCGCTGTATCTGTTCAAGCGCACGTTGTGGTGGCCCTACAGCGTGGCGATGCGGCTTGTGAATCTCGCCTTCACGAACGCGCTGCGGCCCGGACTGCAGAAGGCGGGATCGAATCCGCCGCCGTCAGATTCCTAGCGCCACCAGCCGTCGAACGGTGTGACCGGGACGGTGCGCTTGTGTCGGGTCTGCAGGTACCAGCGCTCGATGCGGTCGGCGGCCTCGACGGTGACCGCCTTGCCTTCCAGATAGTCGTCGATCTGCGCGTAGGTGACGCCGAGCGCGACCTCGTCGGGCAGTGCGGGCCGGTCATCTTCCAGATCAGCGGTGGGCACCTTGTGGGAGATGCTGTCCGGAGCTCCGAGGTGGGAGAGAATCTGTGCACCTTGACGTTTGGTGAGTCCGGTGAGTGGGGTGACGTCGACACCGCCATCGCCGAATTTGGTGAAGAATCCCGTGACCGCCTCGGCGGCGTGGTCGGTACCGACCACGAGATGCCGGTGCTGGCCGGCCACGGCGTATTGGGCGACCATGCGTTCGCGGGCCTTGATGTTGCCGCGCACGAAATCGGATGGCGTCTCGCCCAGGGCGTCGGCGACCGCGCTGGAAATAGCGTCAGATGCGTCCTTGACATTGATGACGATGGAGCGGTCAGGGTCGATAAACCTCAGGGCCACTTGGGCATCGTGCTCGTCGGCCTGCACCCCGTAGGGCAGGCGCACGGCGATGAACTCGGCCTGAACCCCTTCCAGGCGTGACTCCTGCGCTGCCAACTGGCACAGCCGTCCGGTCAAGGCGCTGTCCTGTCCACCGGAGATACCAAGCACGAATCCTGCTGTCCCGCTGACCCTTAAATAGTCCTTGAGGAATCCCACCCGTCGCGATACCTCGGCGGCCGGATCGATCGTGGGGGAGACGTCGAGGGCAGACCGGATCTCTTCGCGAAGGGTGCTCATTGCCCGACTGTAGAACGCTGGGTCAGCGTGCGCACACCTTGCACACCAGGTCCTGCCACGCGTCGCCGAGCTGGGCCAGCGACTGGCGGTTGGCGATGGTGGCGAAGTGTACGTAGCCGGGATCGATGATCGACATCAGGGCATGGGTCTGTGCGTCGAGGTCGCCGGTGCATTCGAGCTGGGCCAGCAGTGACCGGATATGTGTGCGGACGAGCATCGTCGGCGGTGCTTTGTGCCAGGCGTCGGCGTCGGCAGTGGTGGCGCGCGCGAGGTCGAGGTGCCGTTCCAGGAAGGCGAGTCGGGCCCGCCCGAACGCGATGAGCCGGGTCAGTGGGGGCGCGTCGGGCCCCAACGGCGGTGGACCGAACATGAAAGCCTGCTGCTCGATGTGCTCTTCGTGGTCCAGCAGGGCCAGCAGCAGCCCGGTGCGGCTGCCGAATCGGCGGAAGAGGGTCCCCTTGCCGACGCCCGCCGCGTTGGCGACGGCATCCATGGACATGTTGTCCGGACCGACATCGTCGAGGATCTGACGTGCGGCTTCCAGGAGACGAACCCGGTTGCGAGTGGCGACGGCACGCTCCCGGGTGGGATTCTGCGCAAGGTCGACAGAAAGCAGGGGTATTTCTTGACCAGGCATAACACCTCGATACTAGCGCCGGGGAAATATACGGACCGCAGTCCGTATTGTAGAACGTGACAGAGAAGCAGGATGTAGGTGCGACAAACGCGCCGCTCTGATGAAAGGTGTTCCCCATGTCCGAGAAGAACGTGCTGGCAATTGTCGGAAGCCTGCGCAAGGCATCGCTCAATCGGCAGCTCGCCGAAGCCGCCGCCGAGAGTGCACCGGCAGGTGTGAGCGTCAACATCTTCGAGGGCCTGGCCGACCTGCCGCATTACAACGAGGACATCGACGGCGACAACGCCCCCGCATCCGTGGAGTCGCTGCGCGCCGCCGTCGCCGATGCCGATGCGGTCCTGCTGGTCAGCCCCGAGAACAACGGCACCGTCTCCAGTGCGCTGAAGAACGCGCTCGACTGGCTGTCCCGTCCGTTCGGCAGCAGCGTGTTCAAGGGCAAGCCCACCGTGGTGATCGGAACGTCGGCCGGTAGGTACGGCGGCATCTGGGCGATCGACGACACCCGGAAGGTGGCCGCCATCGCGACCGCCAACGTCCTCGACGACATCAAGGTGGCCGTGCCGTCCTCGGCCTTCGACGGCAAGCATCCGCGGGAGCACGCCGAGACGGTCGCCGAGCTGACCAAGGCCCTGGACGCGTTGACGTCCGTCAACGACTAATTCGCGAAGACATCACTGGCGGTCATGCCCGGGTCTCGTGCCGGGTGTGGCCGCCTTTGTCTTGGGGCCTTGGGCAATTCAGCTTCTTGATCCGGCCCAGGTTTCTTTCATCGCGGAGACGGACGCGACGCTGATCGCACAAATCACCAGCAGCATCAGCCCGACAGCCCAGCTGCCCAGAGTGTTCTGCAGCGGGCCCGCGATCAACGGCGGGATGGCGCCCCCGAACACGCCGGCCACGTTGAACGCCACGCCGGTGCCGCTATAGCGGGTGCCCACGGGATAGGACTCCGGAAGGAAGCTCGCCATCGGCCCGAAGGCGAGCCCGAACAGCACATAGGTGATCGCCATCGCGGCGAGATAGGCCCAGAATGGGCCGCTGCTCAACAGGGGAGTGACCAGTAGCGTCCACGGAAGTATCAGCCCCATGCCGGTCAATATCACCCGGCGTCGGCCACATCGGTCGCTGAGGATTCCGCCGACCGCAGCAGACGTCATGAGCACCACGGCCCCGAGCGCGCCCGCGGTGAGGATGGCCGCGCGGGAGAAGTGCAATTCAGATCTGGCGAATCCGGGGAAGTAGGTGTTGGTCATGAAGGACAGCGTGAAAATGATCAACATCGTCCCGCAGGTGAGCGCCAGCGTGCGAGGGCTCTCCGTAAGCACATGCCGCAGAGGCGATTTGACCAGCTTGTTCTGAGCCTTCGCGTTCACGAACTCGGGTGTCTCGGCGATGTGGAGCCGGATGTACAGGCCGACTGCCACCAGGAGCCCGCTGGCGATGAAAGGTATGCGCCATCCCCATGACAGGAATGCGGGGTTGTCTTCCCCGACTGTGACACTGACGACGAGGAACACCAGGCTGCTGAGTAACAGCCCTGTCGAGCTGCCGATGGGCACGGCGGTCGCGGCGCGGCCACGATCGCGGCTCGGTGAGTATTCGGAGGACAGTAGCGCCGCCCCACTCCATTCGCCGCCGACCGCCAGGCCCTGTACGAGGCGCAGCAAGACGATGGCTGCGGGTGCGGCGGCCCCGATCGAGGCGGCGCCGGGAACCAGGCCGACCGCCATGGTGGCGAGCCCCATGGTGATCAGGGTGACCACCAGGGTGCCCTTGCGGCTGAAGCGGTCGCCATAGTGACCGAACAGTGCGGCGCCGACGGGGCGTGCCAAAAACGCGGTGCTGAAGGTCGCGATCGAGGCGAAGAGCGCCAGAGAATGGCTGAGATTGGGGAAGAAGACCGCGGGGAAGACGAGTGCGGCCGCCGTTCCGTAGATATAGAAGTCATAGAACTCGATGGCCGACCCGACCGCGCTGGCCATGAACACTCTGCGGGGGCTGATGTGCTGCTGCGCAGGGGAGGGTGTCATCGCGCGATGATCCGGCTCAGTTCCATGCGTGGCAGCTTAGGGTGCGCGCCCACCGGGTTCTGAAGCTACGGAACATGGCCGAGGACGATCCGGTCGGGCGAACATATTGGTGTCCGATCGGGCCGGGTACCCGGGTACCACTTCTGCGGGTGGGGCCGCCGCCGACATGGGACTTTTCCGTGAGATCGGGATCTGTCCCCAGATTCGTCCACAGAACTTCACAGTTTCCACAGACTCGCCAGGCGAAAAGGTTTGCCCGGTGGTGGGCGATCTGCTAGCCGGTGTCGGTGCCCGGTGGTAGACACCACATATGTTCCAGCCATCGTCGAAGGCCCGGACACACCGTGGTTGCGACACGCCGGAATTTCAGGGGTGTCAGGTCTCACGACCAGGGAATTTCACGAATGTTGTTCAGAACATCTTGTATGGGTTCCGATTGTCGGACACTAGGTGTAGTGTCTGGAACACCGAAAGGCCGGGAACCACTCCGGGCCGCCCGGCCCGGATTTTCGCCAGATCTTCTGGCCGATCCCGGCGCTCAGCCACCACGGGCGGCGTGGAATTTTCCCGGGTGCTGGACTGCTGAAAACTTTGTTGAGATGTCTACGATCGATTCGCTGAGGAGCTACGCATGAGCATCACCGTCTACACCAAGCCCGCCTGCGTACAGTGCAACGCGACGTACAAGGCCCTCGACAAGCAGGGCATCGAGTACAGCATCGTGGACATCACCGAGGTTCCCGAGGCGCGCGATTACGTGATGGCGCTCGGCTACCTGCAGGCGCCCGTGGTGGTGGCCGGTGACGATCACTGGTCGGGTTTCCGTCCGGACCGCATCAAGGCGCTCGCGGGCGCAGTCGCAGTCTCTGCCTAATAAGTAGTAAGTAGTACGGGAGCCGGGCATGGCCCATCTGGTCTATTTCTCCAGCGTGTCGGAGAACACCCACCGCTTCGTCCAGAAGCTGGGTGTTCCCGCCACCCGGATCCCGCTGCGTGGCGATATCGAGGTCGACGACCCCTACGTCCTGATCCTGCCGACCTACGGTGGCGGGCACCCGGTGCCCGGTCAGGCTGCGGGATACGTCCCCAAGCAGGTCATCAAATTTCTCAACAACGAACACAACCGGTCCTTGATCCGCGGGGTCATCGCGGCCGGCAACACCAATTTCGGCGCGGAGTACTGCTACGCGGGCAAGGTCATCTCAGCCAAGTGTGACGTGCCATATCTGTACCGCTTTGAACTCATGGGCACCGCTGAAGACGTGCAGCAGGTGCTGGCTGGACTCGACGAATTCTGGAAGGACACACCGTGGCGCCAACCGCGACAACTGCAGAACCTGTGACCTCTGCGCACGGCTCGGCTCACGGCGAGCTGGACTATCACGCCCTCAACGCCATGCTCAATCTGTATGACGCAGACGGCAAGATCCAGTTCGACAAGGACGCAGCTGCAGCCCGGCAGTACTTCCTACAGCACGTCAACCAGAACACGGTCTTCTTCCACAATCAGGACGAAAAGCTCGACTACCTGATCGAGAAGGAGTACTACGAGCGCGAGGTGCTCGACCAGTACTCGCGCAACTTTGTGAAGTCGCTGCTGGATCGGGCCTACGCCAAGAAGTTCCGGTTCCCGACCTTCCTCGGCGCGTTCAAGTACTACACCTCTTACACGCTGAAGACGTTCGACGGAAAGCGCTACCTGGAGCGCTTCGAGGACCGCGTGGTCATGGTGGCGCTGACCCTGGCCTCGGGTGACACCACGCTGGCCGAGAAGCTCGTCGACGAGATCATCCACGGACGTTTCCAGCCGGCCACCCCCACCTTCCTCAACTCGGGCAAGAAGCAGCGCGGCGAGCCGGTCTCCTGCTTCCTGCTGCGCATCGAGGACAACATGGAGTCCATCGGGCGCTCCATCAACTCGGCGCTGCAGCTGTCCAAGCGCGGTGGCGGTGTAGCCCTGCTGCTCACCAACATTCGCGAACACGGCGCGCCGATCAAGAACATCGAGAACCAGAGCTCGGGTGTCATCCCGATCATGAAGCTGCTGGAAGACTCGTTCTCTTACGCCAACCAGCTGGGTGCTCGTCAGGGCGCCGGGGCCGTGTACCTGCACGCGCATCACCCGGATATCTTCCGTTTCTTGGATACCAAGCGGGAGAACGCCGATGAGAAGATCCGCATCAAGACGCTGTCGCTGGGTGTGGTGATCCCGGACATCACCTTCGAGCTGGCCAAGAAGAACGAGGACATGTACCTGTTCTCGCCGTACGACGTCGAGCGCACCTACGGCGTGCCGTTCGCCGATATCAACGTCACCGAAAAGTATTACGAGATGGTCGACAACGGCCAGATCCGCAAGACGAAGATCAAGGCGCGCGAGTTTTTCCAGACCCTCGCCGAGCTGCAGTTCGAGTCCGGTTACCCGTACATCATGTACGAGGACACCGTGAACCGGGCCAACCCCATCGAGGGCAAGATCACCCACTCGAACCTGTGCTCGGAGATCCTGCAGGTGTCGACGCCCTCTCTGTTCAACGACGACCTGTCCTACGCCAAGGTGGGCAAGGACATTTCGTGCAACCTGGGCTCGCTGAACATCGCCAAGACGATGGACTCGCCGGACTTCGCGCAGACCATCGAGGTGTCGATTCGCGCGTTGACCGCGGTATCGGATCAGACGCACATCTGGTCGGTGCCCTCGATCGAGCAGGGCAACAACGACTCTCACGCCATTGGCCTGGGACAGATGAACCTGCACGGCTACCTGGCACGGGAGCGGATCTTCTACGGCTCCGAAGAAGGTGTGGACTTCACCAACATCTACTTCTACACGGTGCTGTACCACGCGCTGAAGGCGTCGAATCGTATTGCCATCGAGCGTGGCAAGAGCTTCGGTGGCTTCGAGAAGTCGAAGTACGCCAGCGGCGAGTTCTTCGACAAGTACACCGATCAGGTGTGGGAACCGGCGACCGAGAAGGTGCGGCAGCTCTTCGCCGATGCCGGGATTCGCATTCCGACACAGGATGATTGGCAGCGGTTGAAGGACTCGGTGCAGCAGCACGGCATCTACAACCAGAACCTGCAGGCGGTGCCGCCGACCGGATCGATCTCGTACATCAACCACTCGACGTCGTCGATTCACCCGGTGGCCTCGAAGATCGAGATCCGCAAGGAAGGCAAGATCGGGCGTGCGTACTACCCGGCGCCATACCTGACCAACGACAACCTGGAGTACTACCAGGACGCATACGAGATCGGTTACGAGAAGATCATCGACACCTATGCCGCGGCTACCCAGCATGTGGACCAAGGTCTGTCGTTGACGCTGTTCTTCAAGGACACCGCCAGCACGCGTGATGTGAACAAGGCGCAGATCTACGCATGGCGCAAGGGAATCAAGACGCTGTACTACATCCGGCTACGGCAGATGGCGCTGGAAGGCACCGAGGTCGAGGGCTGCGTCTCCTGCATGCTGTAGGGGTTGTCTAGACGAAAAGTGGGCCAGGGAAAATACTCCCTGGCCCGCTTTCTTTATTCAGGGGGAGGTCTAGCCTCGTTTGCGCTGGATAGGCAGATTTGGACGCCAGGTGGGGCACAGGGCACAAGCACGCGACGCAGAGCATGACGAGATCTCAGAGCCTCCGAACCGGCGTGGGGCAGTGATGAGTAGGCCCCTTCGCCACGTCTGTGAGCTATGGGGTGGCGACGAAATGTTGACCGCAGACGGATGCAGAACTTCGATACGTCAGTTGAAACTGCGGGAGGCTGTTGCCAGACGGCTCGCTCTCCTCCATGGTTACGCGTTCGCGGCTGCTGAGTCCCTCTCGGCATGCCTCTGCGTGAATCGTGATGTTTGCTACCCGCGTGGACAGTCGCGAGCGAACAGGCGTAGTGTCGTGTCCTCGAGGGGTTTGCGCTGATTCGACGGAGGCGATGTGGCGGGGAATGGTGAGTCAACTGAACAGCTGACAGCGGTGGCGGTAGCCCGCGACAAGGCTCGTTCCGATGAAACCACACAGAAGTTGCCGGTGTGTGATCTTGAACCCGGGCGCACTGCTGGATCTGACCTCGGGCACCGGCTGACGGCTTTCGCTGTTGGGGGTGTTCTGGTGGTTGGTGCGGTGGCTGCGTTGCACCACCTGTACCGCAGCGGTGATAGTGCCACCGAGTTGATTGGCTGGGCCGGGCTGTTGCTGCTGGCTATGACGGCGCTTGGTGGTGGGGTCAAGCTTGCGATGTGGGGCGTCAGGCCGGTAACGGCCGCGCTATCTGACGCAGTGAAAGGGCGCCTGTCCGAGCCGCTGCTCGCTGTCATGGCGGCCGCTGCGGTAATCGTTGGTGCGTTGGGTATGTGGTGGACGTTCCGCGGTGGGTATGCGATCTGGTGGCAGCACCTCACTGCGGAGAGTCAGTGGTCGCTCTTGCTGGGAGTTGGCCAGATGCTGGTGGCGGTTCTGGCTGGTGCTGCATTGTTCACCGGCGGCAGGTATATGACCGGTCTGGCTAAGGAGGCTCTCGCTGGCTCGGGTCTGCTCATTGAGCGTGACCAGGCAACCGGCAAGCGCCGCGCACCGGAAGGGTTGTGGCATCCGGGTCTGGTAGCGGCCTTGATCGGTGGTGGTTTGGGGTTGGTGCTGCTGACTGCTGGGATCACTCCGCGGTTGTATGTGTGGATCACTGGTCCGGATGTGTTTCCTGCGGTGGCGGCGATCACTCTGGTCCTCCTGTGGGCGATCGGCTCCAATCTGGGGTGGTGGAAAGGCCTTGTGGGTCTGTGGAAATGGGCCACGGATGCTTCGCAGAAGGCTGCTGCGACTGCGGGTGTTGTTGCGGTGTTGATGTTTTCGGCAAGTGGTTTGGGTTTGGGGTGGTTTACTCCGGCGACGGTGCCGCAGGCGCGGGCGGCGTGTCCGCCGGATTGTGGTGGTCCCGGTGGTAGTGATGGTCCGCCTGGGGGTGGGCAGATGTTTCAGCCGCCCAGTCAGGGTGGGCCGCAGATGCCGGACTATCAGGGTGGCATCAATCAGGCGCCGCTGGATCAGAACAACGGCATCAGTATCTATAACACTCAGGCACCCTCGGTCAGCAATAACGGTGTGAACGGGTCCAGTGGGCAGCAGGGGTCTCAGCAGGGGTGGGATCAGCCTGCGCACGGTACTCAGATTCCGGATTATCAGAACGCGACGCCGTATACCCAAGGACCGGGTAAGCCGAATCCGGATTTCAACGGCGGACAAACTAACCCCGGTAGCAATGCGGGATCGCAAGGCGGTCAATCGAATCAGGGTGTGCGGCAGCCAGCCCAACAACCGCAGCAGGCGACCCAGAATCAGCCGCCGCAACAAGATACGGGGCAGCAGCCGAACCAGTCACCGGATCAGCCTGATCAGCAGAAGATCGAGGATCTAACGCGCCAGCTGCAGGAGAAGCAGCAGCAGTCCGGTCAGGATCAGCAGCGCATTGATGATCTGACTAAGCAGTTGCAGCAGAACAAGCAGAACCAGAAACCAGCAGTCGACGAAGTTCCCGGGACTGTCTGAAAAACGGTGGATCTGACTTGGTTCAACACGCCGGGCGTTGCTTGGCGGGAAGGACTGATGATGACCGAAACCATGGATGACATGGCGAATCAGATTGATACCGCGGCGGTGGCCGCGCAGTTGCTGGCCCAAGCCGGCGAGCAGGGTGTGGAGCTGGTCGGCCCGGACGGGTTGCTCAATGCGCTCACCAAACAGGTGTTGGAGTCCGCGCTGCAAGCGGAGATGGATGAACACCTGGGCTATGAAAAACACCAGGTGGCGGGCCGTAATGGCGGGAACTCCCGCAACGGGGTCCGCGAGAAAACGGTGCTGACCGGGATCGATCAGATCATCTTGTCCCTGACCGCCAAAGGGCTGACCACCGGCGAAGTCGCCGCTCATTTCGGTGAGGTCTATGGTGCTGACGTCTCGAAGGACACGATCTCGAAGATCACCGATAAGGTGGTCGGAGAAATGGCCGAATGGGCAGGGCGGCCACTAGATTCGGTGTATCCGGTGATGTTCATCGACGCTATCCACGTCAAGATCCGCGACGGCCAGGTCGCCAACCGGCCGGTCTATGTCGCCATCGGCGTCACCACCGCAGATGAACGGGACATCCTGGGCTTGTGGGCCGGGGACGGCGGTGAAGGCGCCAAATACTGGCTTGCTGTCTTGACCGAGATCAAGAACCGTGGCACCGCCGATGTGTGCATCGTGGTCTGTGACGGACTCAAAGGCTTACCCGAGTCGATCAACACTGTCTGGCCCGCTGCTGTGATCCAGACCTGCGTTATCCATTTGATCCGCAATACCTTTCGCTACGCATCCCGCAAATACTGGGACGAGATGGCCCGCGATCTGCGGCCGGTCTACACCGCAGCGACCGAGGCCGCGGCCAAAGAACGCTTCGTCGAGTTCAGCGGCAAATGGGGCCAACGCTATCCGGCGATCATGCGACTCTGGGAGAACGCCTGGAGCGAGTTCGTGCCGTTCCTGGACTACGACACCGAGATCCGGCGAGTCATCTGCTCCACGAACGCTATCGAATCGGTCAACGCCCGCTACCGCCGGGCAATCCGCGCCCGCGGTCATTTCCCCACCGAGCAAGCAGCTCTCAAGTGCCTGTATCTGGTCACCCGATCACTAGACCCCACCGGCAAAGGTAGAGCACGATGGGCCATGCGGTGGAAACCAGCTTTGAACGCATTCGCTATCGCGTTCGAAGGCCGGATTACCCCGGCAGCGAATAACTAACCATGCCAAGCAGATCCACCGTTAATCTGACAGACCCAAGTTCCCGTCGAAGGACAAGAAGAAGGACGACAAGGACGAGCAGGACGACCGCGACGATCAGTCGCAGAACACCGATCTGGCCTCGTTGCTACTTGGTGCGGCGTCGACGCGGCGTCGTAAGCAGGACGAGCAGGAGCAGGGGCCGGACACGCAGGCGCTTGGTCAGGATGCGTCTCAAGCGGTGCAGGGTCTTCCGGGTGATGTGCAGACCTATGTGCAGTCGGGTCAGCAGATCGGGCAGTCGTCGGGGCAGGCCGCGCAGGGCTTCGGGTCGGCCGCGCAGGCTGGTGCCTCGCTGGCGTCGTCGGCGCAGTCTGGTGCGGTGAATCCGCAGGATGCGATCACGGTGGTGCAGGGGGTTTCGCAAGGCATTCAGGGCACCGCCGATGCGATCAATGCGGGCAGTCAGATTGTGAAAACCGCTCAGGGAGAAGCTGATCAAGTCGCCCAAGCGGTCGGGGATGCAAACCCGCAACTCAAACCGCAAACCGAGCAATTCACGCAACTCAACGACACCGTGTCGAAGGGCACTGAGGGTGTCGGGCAGGTCGCCAGCGGTGTATCCTAGGTATCCGGCGTGGTGAATTCGGTGAGCAGCATGGGAACGTCGGGCCCCACAGAGATGCCGGCGGACCTTGGGCAAAAACTGCCGTATGAGTTCCAGAACGGGCCGGCTCCCAAGGATGTGCCGGGCACCGATGACCTGATAGGCACGGCGACGGGCGGGGGTGACTCTGGTTCGGGTAACCCGCCGCGGCCTGAAGGTGCGATGGCGTTGCAGGAACTCAATCAGTGGAACGACGAGGCGCGCGCTCCGCGGTATGCGCGGGTCGAACAGGCTCAATCGGCTGTCGACCAGGCCAAGGCTAAGACTGAGGCGGCCCGGAAACGCAGCCTTGACCTGAATTTCAAGAAAGGCCACACCGAGGCCGGTGATGCTGCTCAGGATCAGTACCACCAGGCCAGTGACACGCTGAAGGGCGCTCAATCCGAGTTGACCAAGGCGCTCGATGAGCTAGGAATGGTCCCGGACTACTCCAGTGTCGACCCGAGCAGTGTGCTGTGGAAAGGCAACGGGTCGTTTGCGTTCAATTTTGTTGATCAGAACGGAAATAGCCGAGAGGTCACTGCGAATGGCACCGGAAGTGGTCTCGCGGTACAGGACCGTGGTTTCTCCGAGACGGGTCTGCTGACCTTCAACTATAACGAGAATGGTTTTACTGGTTACAACAACGCTGACTACGGGCGCGCGATCCCCACCAACGATCTAGCTGACGTGCTCATGATGGCCACCGGCGTTGGAGGGGTGCTTCGTTCCGGGGGCGCAGGACTGATCCGCCTGTTCGGCTCTCGCGCCGCCAGTGGTGTGAGTGCGGAGACAGCGATGAACAGTGCTCTGGCCACCGCACGTGCCGCCGCTGCGGCGTCTGGAGCTCGGCTGTCTCAGATCCAGGCAAATCGCACCATGGGCAACGCTGCTCGCGACTGGCTGGCCAGCACGTCTTACCAAGGGGCCAAGACCGAGGTGTTCTTCGATACACCTGCAGGGGCGCGGTATGCCGACATTTTGACCGGCAACAAGATTGCGGTGGAGTCCAAGGTAGGCGCCCAGTCTCTGAGCAAGGTGTCCGACCAGCTTGCCAAAGACATCTGGCTGATGAATAACAGGGACATCAATGGTGCCGAGTGGGTCTTCATGAAGAGTGTGATCACAGGCAAGGGCAGACCGGATGCCGCACTTGCCCAGGCGTTGAGCAATGCAGGAATACCGTGGAGGATGGCGTCATGAGTTCGATCAACTGGGGCGACTACGAGATCTTCAAGCCTGCCGTCTACGGGCTGCCGGAGCAGCTGTCGCGCGCCGATGCCCGCAAGAACTACGACCAGTGGATCGCGCAGAAGTCGCAGCGCATCGAGCAGCTGCATCGGTTGCTGGAACTCAACGGGTTTCAGCTTGACACTAGCGATGAGAAGATCCAGCAGCTCAACGATTGGTTTATTGATCATGTCGAGCCCAATCCCAAGCCGACACCTGAAATGGCAGGCGCGCTAGACGGGCTGTGGTACTCGGTCGCGTTCGATATCGCCGCCTTCCTGGGCGATGTCATGATCGAGCGTGATCCACGGCTGTACTGGCATCTATTCGTCCCGCGTAATCCGAAATACGTGGGCTACCAGAACCACGTCATCCACGGCTTCACCTATGGGCTCGGCAAGATACAGCCGAACGCGTGCTACGACCTCGACGGAATTGTCACCGGCGTCGGCCAGGGTGCCGTTATGGGCGAGATAGGAAACAGCCGAACAACTTTCGTTGGCGTGCTGGCCGGTGCGCGAAACAAGATGCAGAAGCAGGAGATGCCTAGTGTCTTATGACATCGAGTTCTGGCGCACCGAACCCGCTGAAGGACTGAATGATCCGAACATCTACCGCCCGTTCAAGACCTCGAGCACCCTGAGCCAAAAAGTAGTGGACTTCATGGAAGAACCCGATGTCTTGGCGCTGGCAGAAGGATACGAAATCTCCGATGCCACGACGGGTATCCAGCTCCGGTACACCCGTGATGCCGTGGTCATCCATATCAGTTACGGCCACAAGGATGATCCTGATTCCGTGATCCAGACTGCATACGCAATCGCCAAGATTGTTGAACACGAAACCGGGCTAACCGGCTATGACCCACAAATAGAAGAACGAACCGGCGCTACGCAAAGGGCTGTCGAGGCATACCGCTATGGCATCGAAATGACGCAGCAGGTTGCTACTAACAGCTAATCGTCCGCTGCGGATTGTCGCCAACAGCTGGCACTCGACTGTCGGGAGGCTACGGGCCCAGTCAGTCCACTTCCCACGCTCGTCTGCCGGTAAGGGCCCAGGATCTGTATGTACCGGGGTGACATTTTCAGTGGTCTAGATCGAGGGGGTCAAGATGAGTCAGGTTGATGATCCTGCCGAGTCGGTTTCGGTTTGGCAGTGGCGGTTTGATTTCTATGACCAATACGGTCGCCCAGGCTCTACACCCGAATCTGAAGCGGCCTATAAGGCTCTACCTTTCGGTGCCAGGGTAATGCTCGGCTGCAATGTATTGGCGTTCTTCTTCGGGCCCATCTACTTCTTCGTAAAGGGTATGTGGCGCAAGGGTTTCACTGTCCTGCTACTCACGTTGGCGATCGGCACCGTTCTGTTTGCGGTCAATGCGTCCGAGACGATGTATCAGGCCGCCAGCGCTGGACTTGGGGGAGTGCTGATGATGACGGCGAACTACTCCTACTACCTTGACCAGATCAAGGGCAGCCGGTCATGGAACCCGTTCGATGGCATGAAGCGGCGGAAACGGCCAACGTGAGAATCGAGGCCTTCGGGCGGCCGATTCTGATTCCGCCACGAAGGCACGTAGTCCCGCCGAACCCGACTAATCAACAGAGGCACCGATGACACACGCCGAACCGTCGCCGTCCAAGACGAATCGCCAGGAAGTCTCCAAACCCCTCGGCGCGACCGATCCATGCGATTTGACGCTCCCTTTGTATGGGGCAACATTTGGCCAGGCGATAACTCGGTTCTTCCGTAGTTACGCCCGCTTTTCTGGCCGCGCGTCTCGCAGCGAGTACTGGTGGGTCCTGCTGGCACAAACCGTGGCCGCCAGCCTCCTCGTGTGTGGAGTGGCCCTCGGCACGGACAGTGCGCTCGGGCGTCTGTGCATAGCCGTGCTCATAGGATTCGTTCTGGTATGGGCCATTCCGGCCTGGGCCCTGACGGTCCGCAGGCTCCACGACGCCGATTTTTCAGGATGGATGGCCCTTCTGGCGATCTTGCCCTACATAGGATCCTTGATGCCGATTATCTTCGGCTTCCTACCTTCAAAGCCGCGTGGAGAATGTTTCGACCGCCGTTGACGACAGCCAGCGCTACGATTATGGCCGCGGCCTCAGTTGCTTGCCAGGCCTCCCGAGTGCGTTGTCTCGAAGTTTCCGCTGGAGTGCTTTCAGAACCACGGGCACGTACCCGAGCGAGGACGTCCGGCGAAGTGAACCGAGATCGTGGTAGACCATTACCGACGTACGAAATTCTGTCTACTATGTCGGTATGACTCAGGGGATTTCGCGCCGCTGGCCCAGGGAATGGGCTGGGCTCGCCGTGTCTGTCATTGCGGTGACCATCGCCGCGGGAGTCGGCGGTGCTGCTGCGACGCGCGCTGCGGACACCTATGGGCGCCTGCAACAACCTGGCTGGGCGCCACCGGCCTACCTTTTTGGTCCTGTATGGACGGCGCTGTACGTCTTGATGGCGGTATCGGCCTGGCTGGTATGGCGATCAGAGCCATCACGGGAAAACCGTGTGCCGCTGATTGTGTACGGCGTGCAGCTCGTTCTGAACATGGCGTGGACACCGCTGTTCTTTGGACTTGGCTGGCGGGGAGTGGCATTCATCGAGATCCTCGTGCTGTGGGGATTTGTTGCCGCGACGGTGGTGCTCTTCTGGAGCAGAAGCCGTTGGGCCGCAATCTTGCTGCTTCCCTACGTGGCATGGACGACGTTCGCGGCGGTGCTGAATTTCTCGGTGTGGCAGCTGAATAGCTAGTGGTCCTGCCTGGACCGGTAACGGTGTAGCGCGATGTTTCGTTCCTCTGCGTGATCGAGGATGAGTGTCGGGTACCCCCGCGTATGACCATCGGGATGTTTCCAGGGTGTGATGGCCGAGGCTCCGGGCAGGTGCCGTAGTTCCGGGATGTACTTGCGGATGTATTCGCCGTTCGGGTCGAATTTCTGCGCCTGAGCAGTGGGGTTGAAGACTCGGAAGTACGGCGCCGCATCGGTTCCCGTTCCTGCGACCCATTGCCAGCCGTGCGTGTTGGATGCGCTGTCGGCATCGATGAGGTGGTTCATGAAATGCCTGGCTCCGTGCGGCCACCAGATGTGGAGATCTTTGGTGAGGAAGCTCGCGGTGACCATCCGTACTCGGTTATGCATCCAACCTTCGGCAAGTAGTTGCCGCATGCCGGCATCCACCAACGGGTATCCGGTTTCTCCGCGTTGCCAGGCCGTGAAGCCCTCGCCGGGATCGGTATAGGTCAAATGCTTTAGAGCATCGGTCAAGTCGGCGTGTGCGGAGTGCGGTTGGTGGTAGAGCACATCGGCATAGAAATCTCGCCAGGCCAGCTCCGACTCGAACTTGTCGGCGTCTTGGCCGGCGATGGCTGCCAGGTCGGCGAGCAGTGTGCGGGGGTGTATCGCCCCGGCTTTGAGGTAGGGCGAGATCCTGGATGTGGCGTCCACGTCGGCGCGGTCACGACCTACGGCGTACCCGGTCAGATCGTGCGTGAGGAAGTGTTCCCACTGTATGCGCGCCGCGCCCTCACCCGCGGGAGGCAAAGTGATGCTGCAGCTTTGGGTGAGTTCGGTGAGTAACGACCTGGTGGGGCCTGATTGTGCGGACTGGGGAGGCTTCGCCCAGGAAGGGCTGGTTTTCAGCTGGGCGGGGCGTGGCCAGTGGTGCTCGCGCCAGGCTCGCTCGAATGCGGTGAACACCCGATACGCGGACCCGTCTGATTTGGTGATTCGGCCCGGCGTCACTGCGTAGGGCGAGCCCGTCTCGATCCAGTCCACACCAATCTTGGCCAGCGCGGCCGATACCGACGCATCCCGGCGCCTGCCGAAGGGGGTCGTCTCCCGGGCCACGTGCACTTCAGTTGCACCGACACGTTCCGCCAGCTCTACCAGGACCAGTTCCGGTGCACCGGAACTGAGGCAGAGCCCTCCATCGAGTTGTTGATCAAGGTCAAGAACATTGGCTGCAAGCCACGCATCCCGTGGGCGTGCTGCGCTGCCAAGCAACTGCGGGTCCAGGACAAAGACGGCAAGTACATCACTGCTCGCGGCGGCAGCTTGGAGCGCGGGATTGTCGGCCAACCGCAAGTCGCGGCGGGCCCACCAGATAACGGTCACGAGTCGATATGACTTCCCAAGAGATGCCCCAAGGCAGGACCGATACTGGGAGTCCGAAAAACATGCTGACGGTCCAATAATGTTGCGGGAGAAACACGCTGACTTGCCATTGCGAGCTCGTCGGCACCCTCGCGTCCGAGCAGCAGTGCAGGGCCGAAGGCAGGCACCGGTAAGAGTGCGGGGCGGTGGACAGCCTGGGCCAGTGCGCGTGTGTAGTCGACGTTGCGAACCACGCCGGGGGCCACGGCGTTAACGGGACCCGATAGTGAAAGGTCCCACAAACACCGGTGATAGATGTCCACCAAGTCGTCGATACCGATCCAGGGCAACCACTGGGTGCCGGAGCCCAGGCGGCCGCCCAGACCGGCCCGGAAAAGCGGGAGCAGGAGCTTGAGCGTTCCGCCGCGCGGTGACTGAACGATGCCGGTGCGGACGGTGACAACCCGGGTCCCGGCGCTCTGACCCGTTAACGCTGCCTGCTCCCAACGAGCGACCACGTTGGAGAGGAAGTCTGCTGTCGGCGGGGGAGGGCTTGTCTCGGTGAGTGTTTCATCGTCTCGGTTCTTCCCGTAGTACCCGACGGCTGAGGCGCTGACGAAGGTACCGACACCTGCGGATGCGGCGGCTCGGGAAAGTAGGCGAGTGGGCTCGATTCGGCTCGAGGCGATCAGTTCCTTATGCCGCGGGGTGAAGCGTCCCGCGATGGTGGCACCCGCCAGATGGATGACGGCATCAACGCCTTCCAACGCCGCCGGGTCGGGATTGTCTGGCTCCCAATTTCGCTCCGTAGGGCTCTTCGGCTCTCCGCGGACTAAGCGAATCACGCGGTGTCCACCGGTGCTGAGGAACGCGGCAAGAGCGGTCCCGACCAGGCCTGATGCCCCAGTGATGGCCACTGTCGAGGCATTCGTTCCATGGTCGGCTGCTCTGCGGTGCGCGGCCAGATCTCCGGTGAGTTGCCGGTGTCGATATGCGATGAGTTCGGCGAGAAGCCGCCCCGGAACAGGAGTTTCGATTGTGTCGAGTACCCGAGTGCTGCTCTCGCCGACGGACTCGAACTCGTGAATATGCCGCCAGGGCAACACACCACTGACCGCCGACCGCAGTCCCGTCGCGACCGCCTCGTCGACGAATCGTCGGCCGGGCACGAATGCTTCCTGATCGTGCCGGGCGACCCAGCGCAAGCCTCCCGGTAAATCCAGCACAGCAGTCCCGTCGCGCAGCGAGGCGGCTTCGGTACGCAACTCGATCGGCGCCCACGGTGCTGCCAAGCGATTGAAGGCGCCCGGCCTGGAGTACCAGGCGAACACATCCTCGATGGGCGCATCGACAATCACCGAACCACTGATACCCATAAGTCTCCGATCATCGGGAAGTCTAGTTCCTCCGTCCTCTGCGTGGTCCCTCAGAAGGCGTCGTCGATCCGTGCGTGGATGGGAACTGCGATCTCGTTGCGTCGAGCGCACGAGAGTGTCCACGGCGGGTCGTAGAACCAGGCTTGGGGATCGCCCGAGGTCTTTACGTTGTTGTCGCGCAGGGTATTAAGTAATTCGTCGGTGCGTCTGGCGACGGTGGCCGCCGATCGGTCACCGCTGAAGCGCAGCACTGCGAGCGTCTCGGCGGGCACTTCGGTGAGCCGGATGCTGTCATCGCCGGGAGTGGGCAGACTTGCCAGCGTCCATTTCGCCGGCATGTAGAACCGGATCGTTGAACCACCGGTAGGACTTGATAATTGGCCCACCGGAGCCGTCATGGCGATCGTGTCGTTTTGTTGGGCTACCGGTGCGGTCATGGCGATCTTGGCCTGCCGGTGGTTCTTGCCGAAAATGTAACCCGCAAGGCGCCGAAAACCCTCGCTGCGTGCCCGGTCGTCATCGGCCAAGACGGTCGTTTCTGCCGCGACTCGGCTGCTGTACTGCCTGATCTGCACCGAAGCGGTCAGTGGCCGTGATGAGTATTGCGGTTCTTCGGTTCCCGACCGGACTCCGAAGACATTGCCCGCAGCTTTGAGTAGTTCGCCCCCCACAGTCCACAGCGGCACGATGGCACTCAATTTCTTGCTCCTTTCGACAATCGGCTAGTTCTCCAGATAGGGGAGGTGCAGCTTGGGCAGGGTGAACTGGGCAACGTCGATGTAGCCGATGCGGAAGTAGTTCTCACATCCGGTGAGGTACTTCATGTAGCGCTCGTACACAACCTCGTCCTGGATGGCGATGGCCTCATCCTTGTGTTCCTCGAGCGCTGCCGCCCATAGGTCCAGGGTCTTGGCGTAGTGCGGCTGCAGTTGGTGTATTCGCGTACAGCTGAAGCCCGCCCGCTCGGCATGCTCTCGCACCATGTCGATGGAGGGCAGTCGCCCGCCGGGAAAATCTCGGTGATCATGAATTTGATGAAGCGCGCCAGCTCGAAGCTCAGCGGCAGCCCCTTGGCGGTGATCTCGTTGGGGTGCAGCCCGGTGATGGTGTGCAGCAGCATCACGCCGTCATCAGGTAGTGCGTTGTAGGCGAACCTGAAAAAGTCGTCGTAGCGGTCAAAGCCGAAATGTTCGAACGCGCCGATCGACACGATCCGGTCGACCTTGCCGTCGAACTCCTCCCACCCGTGCAGCTGGACGCTCTTTGACCGGGTGCTCGACGATGCCGCCAAAAGCTTCTCGACGTGCGCCTTCTGATTTTTACTCAGCGTCAACCCGATGACGTTGACGTCGTACTTTTCCAATGCGCGATTGAGGGTGGCGCCCCAGCCACACCCCACGTCCAGCAGGGTCATCCCGGGCTCCAGGTGCAGCTTGCCCAACGCCAGGTCGATCTTGGCCAGCTGAGCCTCCTCGAGAGTCAAATCGTCGCGCTCGAAGTAGGCGCAGCTATACGTCTGGGTCGGGTCGAGAAAGAGGCGGAAGAAATCATCTGATAGGTCGTAATGGGCCTGAACATCGGCGAAGTGTGGGCGAAGCCGCGGTGAGTCTGACATCTGGGCAGAACCTTTCGTAGGCGGTGCGGGGGAACGTCTACCTGCTGGCCTTCCTTCTGCGGGCGCACGGGAAGGGCCGCACTCCGGGGGGCATGTCTGTGCGGCTTGGGGGTAATTCGGTGCCAAACGTTCTCCGGATGGGTCGGTTGCGAAAAAAGCTGAGCCGCGCCGAGACGCGGCCCGATGGAGGCAATACCCATCCGCGGGCAGGTTTACTCCGAATACGGGGTGTGAGTGCAATATCTGGCCCCGGCGGGTCACGGTCCGTCGCTGTCGTCGGTAGTGGGGTGGCCGGATTAACCGCAGCTCATGTGCTCTCTGCCTACGACCAGGTCTCGTTGTATGAGGCGGATGCGCGTTTCGGGGGCCACGCTCATACTCAGTTCGTCGATGCCGGCCAAGGTGCGCCCACTGCGGTCGACACCGCGTTTTTGGTGCACAACGACCGGACCTACCCCACACTGTGCCGATTGTTCGACGAACTCGGTATCGCCACCGCCGACACCGATATGTCGATGTCGGTGCGCGATGACAGCACCGGGCTGGAGTACGCGGGTGCGAGGGGCGTGCGCGGACTTTTCGTCTCGCCCGCCGCAGCGAGTCCTCGCTATCTATGGATGCTGGCAGAGATCAAGCGGTTTCATCGCCACGCCCGCCGACTACTCGCTGACCCCGCCGCCGACGACAACGCCCTGAGTCTCGGGGACTTTGTTCGGAAGCTCGGTTTCTCACAGTTCTTCCTCGGGCGCTTCCTGACACCTTTGGTAGCCGCAGTGTGGTCGTGCCCGCCCGGGCAGGCCATGGCGTACCCGGCGCAGTACCTGTTCAGGTTCCTTGACCATCACGGAATGTTGTCGGTATTCGGGTCGCCGCAGTGGAAAACAGTCACAGGGGGCTCGCGCACGTATGTCGACGCTGTGGTGCGCGGCTTACACGAGGCGTTTACCGATTCCCCTGTCACTCAGATCGGACGGATTCCCGAGGGCGTTGTGGTGACAGCCGCGGGGCACCCGCCGAAGGTCTTCGATGCCGCCGTGATCGCGACGCATCCCGATCAGGCACTGGCCCTGCTGGCACAGTCGACCGCTGCCGAGCGCGCGGTGCTGGGAGCCATCGGTTACGTGAGCAATTCCGCACAGCTACATACCGACGAGTCACTGTTGCCGCGACATCCACGTGCCCGCGCGTCGTGGAACTACCTGTGTGGCGGAGACGCCCCCGGAGTCGTGGTGACGTACGACGTCACCCGGTTGATGAGACTGCCCGGTCCGCGCAGGTTTCTGGTCACCCTCGGCGGCGAGCACCTGGTAGACCCCGGTGCGGTGCTTGCCGAAATGACCTACCGGCACCCGGTCTATACATCGCAATCTGTTGCCGCCCAACGCATACTGCCAAGTCTCAACGATGGCCGCATCGCGTTCGCCGGTGCGTACCACGGATGGGGTTTCCATGAGGACGGCGCCGCCTCGGGCCTACGTGCAGCACAAGCACTGGGTCGGGACTGGGCCGTCGGTGCGGCCGCCAAGCCTGAGCATCGCGTGGGGGCGCGATGAATTCGGCGACGATGGTCCCCTGCCTGTACCGCACCCGGATCATCCATGTGCGGCGTTCGCCGGTGACGCACCGCTTCGCCTATCGTGGCTACTGCTGGTATATCGATATCGACAAGCCACCGCGGCTGCCCTTCGGCCTGCGCGCCTTCGCCAGTTTCCAAGCACGGGACCATTTCCGGGGAGATGTCGACGACACACTGCGCCAACGGGTAGATCGATTCTTGGCCTCGCACGGGGTGGACCTGGGCGGCGGTACGGTCACCGCGCTGCTGCAGGCACGGGTGTTGGGTCACGTTTTCAACCCGCTCAGTCTGTACTGGTGCCACGACCGCCAGGGCAATCTCGCCCACATCATTGCCGAGGTCCACAACACCTACGGTGGACGGCACGCATACCTGCTGCCCCCAACTGCCGATTCCACAGTGGACAAACAGCTTTACGTGTCGCCATTCAACGGTGTCGACGGGCGATACCGAGTTCGAGCTGCGCGTCCCGGCGACACATTGAACATCAGTATCTCGTTGCAGCGAGGCGGACATCTGCCGTTCTTCGCCGCGGTGCGCGGTACCCGGCGCCGGGCCGGGGTCGGTGAACTGTTGAGGTTGCAGGCCGTTGCGCCCTTGGCGCCATTGATGGGTGCATTGGCCATCCGTAGAGAAGGGATCAGGCTGTGGCTGAAAGGGCTACCGGTAGTGGAGCGCACACCTGCACACGAGAGGGAAAGGGCGGCGTGAACGGTCATCTCGACAGCGCCACTGCCGATGTGTGCGATATCAGATCGCATCGGCGGCTGGATATCGCGCCGGTTCCTTCCAGGCCGCTGACGGCGGCACGAGCGGTTGTAGCCGACAAGCTGTTGCGTCGTGCGGCCGCGCGGCTCCCGGTGCGCGTGGTGTACCCGGATGGGGCCGTTGTGGGGGCGGCAGATACGTCTCTGCCCACCATGAGGGTTCGGCGGCCGACGGCTCTGGCACGACGCCTGGGTCGGTCCGGCTTGATTGGATTCGGTGAGGCCTACATGGACGGAGACTGGGACTGCGACGATCTGGCCGGCTTTCTCACCCCATGGGCAGCCTCGATGGGGGAGTTGATTCCCCCTATCTTGCAACGCTTCCGGCATTTCGCAGTGCCGCGCGTCCCACGGGCTCAGCGCAACGAGCCGCCACAGGCCCAACGCAATGTTGCGCATCACTATGACCTGTCGAACGACTTTTTCTCCCTGTTCCTGGATGAGACGCTGACCTACTCGTGTGCACTGTTCGACCACATCCCGGGCTCAGCAGAGATACTGGCAGATGCCCAGCGCCGCAAGATCGACCGCTTGCTGGACCACGCACAGGTGGGTCCCGATACCAGGGTTCTCGAGATTGGTACAGGTTGGGGGCAATTGTGCCTATCGGCCGCAGCTCGCGGAGCGCACGTGCTGTCGGTCACTTTGTCGAGCGAGCAACAGAAAATGGCTCAGCAGCGAGTACAAGCTGCCGGGCTGTCCGACCGAGTGCGGATAGAGCTGCGCGACTATCGAGACGTTCAGGGCCAATACGACGCCATCGTGTCGGTAGAGATGCTCGAAGCAGTCGGGTTCGATTTCTGGACAACGTACTTCCAAACCATCGACCGATTGCTTAGACCGGGCGGCCGGCTGGCCCTTCAGACCATCACCATGCCTCACGAGCGGATGCTGGCCAGTCGCAACACCCACACCTGGATACAGAAGTACATTTTCCCCGGCGGCCTGCTTCCCTCGGTGCGTGCAATCACCGAAACGACCACGGATACCACACATTTGCGGACCATCGAGACAATGTCCCTGCGGCCGCACTACGCCGAAACACTGCGATTATGGAGTCAGCAGCTCGCGGCCCGGCGTGAGGCCGTGCGGGTGCTGGGATTCGACGACGCCTTCTACCGGATGTGGCAGCTGTATCTGGCGTACTCGGAGGCGGGGTTCCGGTCCGGGTATCTCGATGTCCACCAATGGATTTTCCAGCGAGGTCAACAATGAACTTCTTCACCGTGATGGTGTGCTCGTTGGCTGCCGTGGCGGTTGTGCACAGCGTCACTTTCCTGATCGGCTACCGCATCGGGCGCTACAACGTGGTCGACGTCGCGTGGGGCCTCGGGTTCATCGCGGTGGCCGCGGTGTGCACCGCGCTCGGTGGCGGTGACCGGCAACGCCAGGTTCTGCTGCTTGCGCTCGTCGGGATATGGGGAGCCCGGCTCTCGTGGCACATGTTCGTGAAATCGGCTGGGAAAGGCGAAGATCCGCGGTACCGCGACCTGCTCGGTGGCGACTTCTCGGTGCCGCATGTGTTGCGCAAGATCTTCGTCATCCAGGCCGCTGCCACGTGGCTGGTATCCCTGCCCATCCAACGCTCGGCCGTCGAAGGGCCGACCCCCGAGTCGCTGCGCCCCGTGGTAGCCGTTGGTATCGGGTTATGGTTACTTGGAATGCTTTTCGAAGCGGTGGGTGATTATCAGCTGCGCCGTTTCAAACAGGACCCGGGCAACAAGGGCAAGATCATGGAGCAGGGCCTATGGGCCTGGACTCGGCACCCGAACTATTTTGGCGATGCCTGCGTGTGGTGGGGGCTATGGTTGATCACCATCACTGGCTGGCAATCGTTGGCAACGGTGCCGTACCCGGTGCTGATGACCTACTTCCTGGTTTACGCCACCGGAGGTCGCCGCACCGAGAAGGCAATGGCCGGTCGGCCCGGGTTCGCTGACTACCAACGCCGAGTCCCATTTATCCTGCCACGTCCCCCGAAACGCCAATCGCCATGAACATTCTCCGCGATGCGTTTAGGCTCACGGGCGTGACTGGCGACTTGGATACCCTCTTGCGCAATGTCGCCGACCGTGATTCCGCGGCATTCGCCGCTCTCTACGATCACACCCGCTCGCGTGTGTACGGTCTGGTGCTGCGGGTGTTACGGGACCCCGGCTATAGCGAGGAGACAACGCAAGAGATCTACCTACAGATCTGGCGTTCGGCCCAAAGCTATGACCCGACCGCCGGATCGCCTCTGGCCTGGATCATGACCTTGGCTCATCGCCGCGCCATCGACCGCGTGCGCTCGGAGCAATCCGCAGCCGACCGCGAGTCACGCTACGGCGTCGCCACTGTCGAGCGTGCCGCCGACGAGGTCACCGAATCGGTGATCCGTAACGAAGAGCAGCGGCAAGTCACCGAATGCCTCGACACACTTACGGATACACAACGCCAATGCCTGCATCTGGCCTACTACGACGGTTTGACTTATAACCAAGTCTCACAACGGCTTGCCGCTAATCTGGCAACTATCAAGTCTCGTATGCGTGACGCAATCAAGGCGCTGCGCCGATGCCTGGGGACACCATGACCGAACCCAACGACCTCGTCACCGCCGCCACACCATACGCACTGCATGCGTTGCCCGACGATGAACGAGACCACATCGACCGGTGGCTGTCGGCCGGCACGACCGAACAAACGCTCTCCTTTACCCAGGAAGTGCGTGCCACACGCGAAACCATGGCGACTCTGGCGGCAAGTACCGCGGTCGAACCTCCGGCTCGGCTTCGTCCGCGACTGCTCAAGATCGTGGCCCGGGACATCCAAAAAGATTCCGGGGCAAAATATATCAACCGTTGGAGAACGCCCCTGGTGGCCGTTGCGGCCGCCACCGCAATCGGGCTGGCGGCGGCTGGGATCGGTACCATCCTGCGGCCTCCGCCACCGTCCGCACAGCAGGTCTTCACCGCAATCGACGTGCGGACCGTCAGCGGCTCCATCCCCACCGGTGGTACCGCAACTGTCGTCTACTCGCGGCAGAAAAACACCGCCGTGTTGGTGATGAACAACGTCGCACCACCACAACCGGGCACTGTTTACCAAATGTGGCTGATCGGCGACCGCGGGCCGCAATCGGCGGGGACCATGGATACTCAGGCCGTCGCACCGTCGACCACAGCGGTCATACCCCACCTCGACGACTCCACCGCACTGGCATTCACTGTCGAGAAAGGCCGGGGTTCAACCTCGCCGACTGGCCCGATCATCGCGCAACTGCCGCTGAACCAGTAGCCGACGGGCCGGTCATCTCAACGGATCAGCGGGCCTTGTCCGCGCGCAGCGCCTTCACGCGTCGCTGTTCGCGCAGCACCTCTTGGTAACTCTCGCGCTCGGCGATCAGCCACGGCGGCTTCTCCTCGAGCAACTGATCGATCTGCTCGGTGGTCAGCGCGCCCTCGACACCCCCGCGCGTGAGGCCGGAAATCGACACACCCAGCTTGGCTGCCACCAGGTTCTTCGGGTGCGGCCCGTGCTTGCGGAGGTCTTTGAGCCACTCGGGCGGGTCTGCCTGTAGGGCGGCCAGCTCGGCGCGGGTGATCGGGTTCTCCTGGAACTCCGCAGGGGTCGCCTGTAAGTACACGTCCAACTTCTTCGCCGCGGTGGCGGGTTTCATGGACTGCGCGTTCGGCCTGCTCATGGCATCAGCCTATCGGTAGCCTGATGCGGTGACCTCGCCCTCGCTCACTCTCGGGTACGTCCCCGGCGGGACGCCCGCGAAGTGGGCCCGGATCTGGGGAGAGCGTCATCCCGAGGTGCCACTGCAGTTGCGAGCGCTCGCCGCAGCCGACGCGGCGGACGCGGTGCGGGCCGGCGCAGTCGATGTGGCACTGCTGCGGCCGCCGCCCGACCTAGCCGGGCTGGCGGTGATCTCTCTCTATGACGAGACAACGGTGGCTGTGGTGCCTGCCGATCACCATCTCAGTGCTGCCGACGCCATCACCGCCGCGGACCTTGATGGCGAGCCGACGCTGGTGCCACTCGACGATGTCGTGATCTGGGGCGACGCTCCGGGCAGCCCGGTGGAGTATCGACCCGAGACCACCGAGGACGCAATAGAACTCGTAGCGGCGGGGTTGGGAGCGCTCATCGTCCCGCAGTCTTTGGCGCGGCTTTATCACCGCAAGGACCTCACGTACCGCCCGATCGCGGACGCGCCCACCTGTCCAGTGGCGCTTGCCTTCCCGGAGGGCGCGCAGTCGGCACTGGTCGAGGAGTTCATCGGCATCGTGCGCGGCCGCAAACGCGGTTCATCGCGGGGGCAGGCCGAGCCGGCGCCAAAACGTTCCGCCCGAGAGAAGACCCTGGCGAAGCAGGCCGCCCGCGCCACTGCGGGTAAGGTCGCCCGTAAGCAGGGTCGAACCGAGCGCGGTCGGCGCTGAGATGCACTAATTGCCGCCAGGTCGGTGGGGTCGTCGTGCGCGCGCAAGCTGTACCGCACCACCCTTGGCGACGATCCATCCGTAGTAACTGGTGCTCGGATTGACCATCTGCAAAGACGACTCGCCAGAAGGCATGCGGTCGAAGCCTGTTCGAGTTGTCGGTGTACTTGCGATCGCGCGACACACCTGGCATGAAATCGACTAGCGGTAGAAAGAAGTCGCCTGATGGTAGATCGATTCAAATCGTCGAACGCTACGACTGAGACGGATCGTCAAACCCGAGCGTGGCTTCGGTCCATCATCAGTGGTGCGCTCGCCTACTGGGTTGGCGTTCCGCCTGCGGCTCCGTCTACCTGCTTGCTTTGATGGGTTGGCAACGCCTGGTTGGTGGCTCGGGACGGCGGGTGCACAAGGTAGCGGTGCGCAGCTCGGATACTGAGCATGGTTACCGCGGCTTGAGGGTCGCAAGCCATCGACAGTGCTACTGCCGCCGATGGCTGTTCAGAGTGGTTCGAGGCCTTCGCATCGAGGCTCGCCGGGCAACGAATAGTCATGCGGTCCAACGATTCTGGCTGCCTTTTTCGGATGCGGATGGTGTCGGAGGTGTGGAGGAAGAGCCTCGCCTGTTGGACGATCACCGCAGCCACTTATGATCTGTTGCTCGCCTATGTCATCGAGTTCCGCTGTCACGCTTGACGGTAGACGGGGCATAGCTGGTACTCAACGCCTGTTGGGCCCGGTCCGGGTCAAGCGCCCAGATAAAATGGAGCGCTTTTCTGGTAACGCTGATGAGCTTGTTACTCTGGGGTAACTTGGTCTCTTGTCGGACTCTGTTTCCGGTGTGCTTCACAACGTGAATAGGGGTTCGGATCACGATCAGCGAGCGATAGTTCTTATCTCCGTTGATGAGAAACACAAGAGTTGCGAAATTCTCACAGGGGTAAGGCGTGGATGCCCGTCATCGACCACCGGGGACTACTGATAGTCGTCCATCGACGATCCAGGCGGACTCGCGTGTTGTGAAGGCGCTCATGTCCCGACTCAGTGAAGTGACGTCAGGCGTGTTGGCGGCAGGGGTGGAGTCTGTGCCCTGGCGCGGTGACATATCCGCCGAATACTTCGAAGACGAAATTGGCCCAATCCTCAAGCAGGCGATTACCTCCCTGCTCAGTGCGTTTGCCTCAGGCCGCTTGCTAAGCCGTTCTGAAGTGTCCATGTTCATGACACCGCTCGTTGAACTCAGCACTGAAGGCGAGATTCCGCTGCCATTCTTGATCACCGCAATGCATGGTGGTATCCGTCGGTTATGGGAGTTTGTCGCGGAGTACTCATCGGATAGCGACGCCGCATCATTAGCCTCGCTCGGAATGTATCTCGCGGAGCTGGCGGGCACCGTCACTGTGATGGTTTCCGAGGCATATCAGAATTCGACTGCCGGGGGATACGTTGAACGCAGATGGTCAGGAAGGTTATGCGCCGCGTTGGTTTCCGGCAAAGCCAACGCGATGAACGTTGCCCGCGAGGGCAACCTTGACCTTTGCGACCACTACAATGTGATCGCCGTGCATGTGGACAGCAGGGCCGGGCCGCAATCAGCTCAGGACCAGCTGACTACTTGGCGCAGGATGCGGTATGCGCAGCGCATCCTCTACGACTTTGGGCCAAATCTTGTCCTTAACACGTTTGACGGGTGCAGTGGAATCGTCCTCCTCCCTTCGGCGATGAACATATCTGGTGCCGCGCACGGCGCCGACGCCGCAATTGTGGCCGCACTCAGCGAGCGATTGGGGGTGCCCATCTACGCTGCGACCCGTCCCTCGACTCAGCCGTCGGCGATTCCCGCAGCCGCGGCTGAAGCCACTGAAATTGCCCGTCTTGCAAGGCAAGTAGGTAGGGTCCCGGGGCTCTATCAACTGGAAGATGTCCTGCTGGAGTACCAGATCACCCGTCCTAGCCCGGCGCGCGACCTCCTCGCGCAATGCGTAGTGCCACTACAGCGTCACCCCATGCTTCTCGAGGCTTTGAAAGTGCACCTTCGGCATGGATCGGCCCGAAAAGCCGCTGCCGCAGAACTTTTCATACACCCAAATACGTTGACGTACCGCTTGGGTCGAATCCGAGACATAACCGACATCGACCCTATGGACCCGCACGGCGCACGCGTACTTGCTGCTGCACTGACGCTAAACAGCACCACCGAGCCAGCTCCTGCGTGTATGTGCGAATGATCTGCACGCCGGCACTGGAATCGAATGGTAACTCCATTAGGCGGAAACGGCTTGCGCGAGCTTAACGAATGCCGTCTCATCGTGACTGCAGAATACGGTGACCTCATCATGGTGGTGTGCGACGATGTCAGCGAGCCGATTCGTGTTCACTAGCTGGGCATACGGCAGGCTTGGGTGGCCATACAGCAGATTCAAGCCACGGCCGGCGAGGCCGGTCAGTCCGCCTGAAACGGCATGTGGGACAACGTAAGAGTCTCCGGCGTGCAGGAGCCAACCCGTCCCGGTGTCGACCGCCACGCCGACGTGGCCACGGGTATGACCCGCCAACGGGATTACTAGAATCGTCGGCGGCAGTCCGGGCAGGTCACGGACTGCCCGGAATCCGAACCACCGGTCGCCGCTCTCTCCAAGTTCATTGACCTGCCATCGCGGTCCGTGCGCCCACAGCTGTTCGGACCGATAGCGGAGGCGTTCGAATGTGGTGGGCTGGGCGCCGGCCCGGTACTCGGGACCGTGTATGTGGACCGTTGCCCAGGGGAAGTCTGCAAGGCCGCCCGTGTGGTCATAGTCCAGGTGTGTCAACACGATATTGCGGACGTCTTTTGGGTCATACCCGAGCGCGGTGATTTGCCGGATCGCAGTCTCGGATTCCCGCAATACAGGGCGGATGAGGTGGCGTGTCCACCCCAACAGCTCAGGCCGGCGGATACAGTCGAGTCCGAATCCGCTGTCTACCAACAGTAATTCTCCCTCGGGCAGCTCAACGAGCAAGCAGTGATCGACTGCTCCGGCCATCGTCCCGCAGTTAAGGTGATGCACCTTCATCAGGTATTCCTCTCGTCTGGCGCCGCGGGTCGCTAGTCGCTCTGGAGAACCTCAGAGGTCTCCAATCGGCTGGCTTGTAGGACGGGGTAGGCGATGGCGGCGGCTACGAGCGCGGCGACGCCGAGTGTGCCGACCACCAGCGGATATGCCGTTACGCCCCAGGATAATTGGAATCCGTAGAAAACCGGCGAAGCCAACGCCTGCAGATAGATGAGACCCAGGCCGCCAAGTACGGCGAACCCTGCGGCCAAGACCGCCAGTACCAACCCCTGCGCAATGACGACGGCCTGTTCGCGTCGGGTGGTAGTCCCTATTGCGCGCAGTACCGCGCGCTCTCGGCGGCGCTGTACCAAGCCGAGCAAGAACACGTTCAGCACGCTGATACCTGCCGTGAACATCATCACGTAGCCGGACACGGTGAACGGTGCGAAGAACCGCGTGATGGCGGACTTGCCGGCATCGTTCCAGCCGTCATCGTCGTAGAGCGACAAGCCGGCGCCAAGCGCCAGGAAGTCGGATCGGTGCGCACTCGCCTCGGCGGCCGACTGGTACCGCACTACTACCTGTTCACGTACTGCGGCCCAATCGCTTTGTGCCAGTTTCTCTGAGACGAGCACAATATCGCCTAGAGTCGAGTCGTTGATGATCTTAGGTTCGAAAACTCCCGCCACACGGTACTTGTGATGGCCGGCGACACTCGGCAGCTCGATGGTATCGCCCGCGGTGGCGCCGAGACGGCCCGCTGCCACTGTGCTCAGGGCTACTTCGCCGGCAGACAGTCCACGCCAGAAGGCTGCCGCATTGTTTGTGGGCGCAGCGAATTGAGTGGCGTACCAACTCCCAGGCGTAACACCGAGGACGACGCGTGGGTCGGACGCGGAGGGGATTAACGCACGCCAGCGCGAGTCGATTTCGCGCCGGCCAGCAATCTCTCGTATAGCCGCGTACACATTGGGTGCGATTTGGGTCTGGCGTTGATCGAGCAGCGCCTGAGGCGCGATGACCAACGCGTCTGGCAGGCGTTGTGCCTTTTGTGCGCCAAGTTGGTCAGCGGCGAGCAACTGGACGCTCTGTGAGCCGATCGCCAGGCTGGTGCCGACCGTCAGTACCGCGACCGTGGTGGCGAACAGCACGGCATAGCGCTGTACGTCGGCACGCACCAACCGGCCAATGTCGGGCCTCGGCCTCTCGATAAGCCGGATCAGCAATCTGGCAGCGGGAGGTGTCAGCCACACCATCAGTGCGGTAAGACCCAAGAGACCTAGGAAGAGCCCGTTGCTGCCGACCTTGAGCGGAACCTGTCCTCGGTTGAACGCCAACATCAGAAGGACCGCACCAAGAATCAAGATGACGCCGATTATCAAGGGCAAGAATGAAACCCGTCGGACGCGGCGGTCGGCCCCGAACGCTGACATCGACTGCAGCGGGCCCTCGCGGACCAGCCGCAGGGCCGGCCAGAAGATGGCGAGCACACCGCAGAGCACTCCGGCACCAACGCCGAGAGCGATCAGGCTGGGGGTCCACGTGTTGGAGATCTCGCCGCCGGACCCAGCGAGCATCGAGCGTCCGAATCGGTCGACGAGGAAGGAGCCCAACAAGAACCCGCTGGGCACTGCTACCAGGCCGCCGACCGCACCCAGGATTGCCCCCTCGCCGAGGAAGCCGAAGAAGATGGACCGAGGTTTGGCGCCGATCGCGCCGATCGTGCCCATCACTGAACGGCGTTCTTCGATTCCCAACAGGATGGTGTTGACCGCGATCAGTATCCCTATCAGGATGCCGCTGAAGGCGGTCAGATCGAGTGTTTGTTTGGCGGTGGCGTAAAGAACTGGCATCTGCGGTTTCGGCGGCCCGGTTGTCGCGATATCCCCGACGATCCGCTGGATATCCGGCTCGATGTCGGCGCCGGGTTTCTCGATGACGAATGCGGCCGTCACGAATCCCTTCCCGCCGAGCAGATCTGCCGCGTGAGCGGCCGACGGGGCCAGCAGCACATTGCCGCCATTAATGCTTTGCACGCGTTCATACTCAGGGAAGGTCCAGCCCAGATGCGCCGAGCCAGGCAGCCTGCCGGGCAAGCGGACCTCATCGCCCAGGGTGAGAGCGAGACGATCGGCCACCGTCTTGGGTATCTCAAACGGTGTGCCGGGACCGTCGGCGGGCCGTTCGGTACGTGCCCGCTCCTCACATTGGAATGGGCCGACAAGCAGCTCGATCTCACAGGGCGCGCCCATCACAAAGAAGCCATGTCGTTCGCCGCGGATCTCAACCGGGGTCAGCCCGGCGACGAATGGGACGACGGCTTGGACGTCGGGCAGCTCTTGTTGCAAGCGCGCTACCAACGCCTCTGGCAGGCGACCACTCACCTGAGGTGTCACTTGGATGACCCGCCCCTTCGCGGCCTGGGTGAGGGCCGGGCCGAAGGAGTCGAAGGGTTTTACCACCTCATTGCGCAGCTGCGCCATGCCGAGGACCAGCGTCACTCCGAGCGCGACGCCCACCACGGCCAGAATCGTGCGTCGCCAGTCATAGAGCAGGGCCATGAGATGAACCCGTTTGAACCGAACCGCCCCGCCAGTGGGAAGACGCATCAGCGATCCCCGCTCGGGATGCCGGCCGTCTGGCCATCCACGAGCCTGACCTCCCGTGAAGCGAACTCGGCGGTGGCGCCGTCATGGGTCACCACCACGACTGCCGAGCCTTCTTGCTCGGCAAGGCTTTTCAATAGCTCCAAAACAGCCGTCGAGGACTTGCTGTCGAGGTTACCGGTGGGTTCGTCGGCCAGTAGCAACGCGGGGCGGGCCACCAACGCCCGGGCAACGGTAACCCGTTGCATCTGGCCGCCTGACAACTCGGACGGCTTATGCCGTGCGCGGTCCCCCAGGCCAATGCGTTCGAGGAGCTCCGCTGCGCGGGCATCGGCCTCTTTCGCCGGCACGCCGTCAAGAACCAGCGGTAACGAAACATTCTCGACCGCCGAGAGCATGGGAACCAGGTTGAAGAACTGAAAGACGAACCCTAGCTTGCGGCGGCGAAACGCCGCCCGCGCCGAGGTGCTCATCTTCCATACGTCCTCGCCCTCGAAGGTCACCGTGCCCGAATCGGGGGCGTCGAGCCCGCCGGCCACATGCAACAGCGTCGACTTACCGGCACCCGATGGTCCCGTCACCACCACAAATTCACCTGGCTCCACACTGAAGTCGAAATTGCTGAGTGAATGGACCTGCTCATCGCCGCGCACATAGGTGCGTGAGACCTTCTCTAGTCGAAGCATGCGGGTCATACTGCCCGACGCACACGCAGCAGGAGTTGGTGTCCGTTAAGAATTTTTTCAATTTCTTCGAGCCCGGCCTTGGCGACCAGTTCTTCCACCTCATTGATGGTGAAGTTAGTGGTGATCGTGTTGGTGGCGACGAACCGTGTGATGAGCTTGTCCTTCCAAGGCACGCCCGGACTGGTGAGAATGGACAGCGACAATTCTCCGTCGTCGCTCAGCAGTGATGCCATATGGTTTAGCGCCGCGAGCGGGTCCGGGAAGACATGCAGGGCGCCGTAGCAGCCGAGGAACTGTACGGAGCGCTCTGCTATGCCAAGTGTGGTGACATCGCCGACGAGCGAGATGACGCTGTCTGACTTGCGGAATCGTTTGGCGGCCTTCTGGAGCATATCGGGGGATAGGTCAACGAACAGTATTGACGGCAATGTTTTTACCTTTGCCGTGTTCAGTGCGAATTTAGTGAGGCTGCCGTCGCCGACCCCGATATCGACGAATGCCGCTCCGCGGGTTGCGGCACTGCGGATTTGGCCGCCGTAGAAATTGCCGAGCTTCCGCAGATTGCCGTTCCAGACAAACCAAAAAACCAAAGTCGCGACTATGGGGTAGGCCTTCGAATAGATCTTGTACGCGAATCGCACTCGCTCATTGGGCAATTCGCGTCCTTCATACTCGCCGGCGGTAGCGTCGCCGTAGAGTCGCAAATCGCTGTCGAGGGTCTTGACGCCGATGGCGCCGCGAGCGGTCGCGAGCGAGCCGTCGGCCGTCTGAGTCAATGGCTCCTTAGTCGTCGGGTGCACCATCGGCGGCAGTGTGGTGAATGGGGATGTTGTGCTCACAGGACGTCCTACTCCGTAGTAGTTGCGGATCATCTGTTCGTAGGTGCGTTGCGGGGTGAGACGGCGTGCCAGTGCCGATGACCGGACATCTCGACCCACGCGGTAGTTCTGGCGGGTTTTGCGGGCGTTCAGGATTCGCAGTATCTGCTCGGCCACGACCTCGGGCGATTGGCCGCCGGCCAGATACCCGGCATTACGGCGATCGACTTCGGCACTCGCCGCGGCGTACGCGCCAACCGGTTCGGCGACTTTGAGCGCCTTGGAGAGTATTGCGGTGCGCGTCCATCCCGGCGTGAGGATCGAGACATCGACACCGAACGGGGCGGCCTCCATGCGTAAGGCCTCACCGAGCTTTTCGATGGCGGCCTTGCTTGCGGAGTACCAGCCGCCGAAGGGTTGGGCCGCCTGTGCAGCACCGGAACTCACGACGATGATGCGGCCCGCGCCACGGTCGCGCAGCCATGGCAGCGCGGCACGGACAACGCGGGCCGTGCCAAGCACATTGACGTCCAGGAGCGCGGTGGCCTCATCCGGCGAGGTTTCTTCGACACCCCCGGCGAGCCCGTAGCCCGCAAAGGTGACCACCGCATCGATCGAGCCCCGGCTGCGTGCGGTCGCGTCCACCCACTCGCGCACTGAGGCGGCGTCGCGCACGTCGAGGGTGGTGACTCCCTCGCCGCCCGCGAGGTCCGCACCGACCACGTCGTATCCACGTGCTGACAACAGCTTCGCGGTAGCTAGCCCCATGCCGGACGCGGCGCCGGTGATCAGAACTGTCTTACTCATGACAACCTCCTTGATTAGGCACAGACGAGCAGTGCTTTCGGGATTACTTCCAGGCGGGCGGATTCGACAACAGTGATTTCCCCGTCGAGTTCCAGAGGGCTCGGGCGTTCAGGACGTATCTCGACCACTCGGCCACGTCGGCAGGTCGCGAGACGTGAGCCGGCGAACTTCCCTCGGTATAGGCCTGCGATCAGCCTGATAACCGCGGGCCTGCTTGCCGCAGACCAGATGTTGATGTCGAACTGGCCGTCGTCGTTGGTGACGCCGGTGTCGTAGCGCATGCCGCCGGCGAAGTAGGGGCTCTTGAGCACGCCGACATTGGTCAGCCGAACGTCCTCACTCCAACCCTCTGAACGGATTTCGACGTGCAATGGGCGTAGCCGTGCAATGCTCTTCAGGGCGGTGTAGACGATGGCCATTTCGACATTGCGTGGCTTGAGCCACTTGGCCACGCCGCCTGCGGTGGTGAAGGAATGGTTGCCCTCGGCCACCAGGCCCATGCTTGCGTTGATGAGGAAGTATCGAACGATCCGGCGACCATCGGGCAGCAGCAGCGTGGCTTTCCCGACGTCAGCCAACCTCGCGTTCTGCGTGTCTATCCTGGCTGGGGCGCCTGCGATTCGGTTGCCGAATGGCTTGTGGAAGTCATTGCTGCTGCCTAGGCCGATGGCGCCCAACCTGATCGACGGGTTCCGGGGCCGGTCGGTGGCGGGGTCCATCAAGGCGTTCAGGGCCAGCCCTACGGACCCGTCACCGCCCACGGCGATGACGGACCGAACTCCTTGGTCAAGTGCCGCACGGACTGCCGCCGCTCCCTGGGAAGCCGAATCCTCTTGCTGGATCTCAATATCTGAGATCCGTTCGCGCAGAGCATGTTCTATCTCGTGCCAGCGGTTGCGTGCCGTGCCGCCATTGGCGCTCGGATTCACTACGACGAACATGGCGCCTCCCTGAGGCCCAGCCAGCTGGGGAGTTCGGCCCAGCCGCCGGTGATGCCGAGGATGAATACGGGAATCCCGAGATCGGCCGCCGGAGAATCCTGTACCGCGTCGTTGCCGATCAGCACACACTCGTCCGCCGGGAGCCCGAGCACATCGAGCAGCTCGCGGTAGAAATCCACACGTGGTTTGGATCGGCGCATGGTTTCGCCGCTGGTGATGTGCTGAAACACAGCGGGGTCCAGCCCGCCCCAGCTGAGGCGGGCGGTCACGGTTGACTCCGGCCACAGCGGGTTGGTTGCCACCACTTGCCTGATGCCTTGCCCCGCGAGCTGGGAAACCGCACCTTGTGCCTCCGGCACCGGATAGAACAAGCGTCGCAGGCGCGGGAATTCCACATCAGCCAGATGGCGCATCCGCATATCGGCGTCGGCGAAATCGACTCCTGCGGAATCGGCGAGAATCTGAATCATCATGTGGTAGTTGGTATCTGATGACGCATTTGCTCGTACTTGCGGCAAGGCATCACGCAATTTGCGCAGGAATCGCGACGGCGGCATCAAGTCCCGAAACGACCAGGCCGCGACCAGCGGCATCAGCGCCCGAAAACGACGCTGCTTGATGCCGACGAGGGTGCCGTCAAGATCCCAGAGCACGGTGGTGACGTTTTCCCGCTCTCTCAGCGGCGTTTGGCCCTGCGGCACAATCATTCCTGACCGTCCAGGATCGACTGCAGCTCGGCGCGGGTGAACCCAACTTTGGCCGCGAACATATCAAGGTTGTCCGCCGGACGGCCGCCGCGGCCTAGTTGTGCCACGTAGGCTGCACCGAGGTCGTAGACGGTCTTGACGAGCGCGGCCGGAAAGAGCCATGGGCCCAGATCACGCTGGAATACTTTCGTAAGTCGATAGGGAGCAGCTAGTTTCGCCTTCAGTCGCTCCCTGCGGCTCGGGTGGTGCAGTGAGCTCATTTTCGCGGCATCCGCGGCGGGCACGTCGAGCAGATTCGCCCATAGGCGAGTGAACCGCACCCACTTCTCAGACGCCGCGCTGGTCGCATTGAATTCGGTGTACGCCTTCTCGATGACGGACGTATGGGTCGAGCGGCTGCGTAGCAGGGCACGCACGTGCCGAGTCTTGCGCGTCACGTCAGCCCGGTAGAACCGGTCTGCTTGTGGCTCTGCTGATTTGGCGAGTTTCTGGCAATGTTTTTCGGGGACTAGCCGGTTTGCCAGTGATAGGGCGTGGAACACGAGGTTGTGTGAGCCGGCCTTGCCGATCTCGTCGCCGAGGATGCGCCAGTTGAGATCGTCGCCCGCGTAGCGCACCAGATTCCAGATGTCGGCGAGCTCGCGCACGCCCGTCTTGTAGTACGGCAGATGAATGCACAGGTGATGCAGGTTGTCCTCGTGCGCCATCGCCCACGCGGGCACACCGTAATAGTCGATACGGCGGACTCGTGACCAGATGGCCGCGTAATCGATTCGGTACGGCGCGAGAGGCGTGATCAACCCCCAGTGGGTGCCGACGACGAGCGCCCCGTCGCTGGAGACAAAAGAGGGCAGATGGTGACTACGGCTCTCGCGGACTGCGGGCTCCTTGCCCAAAAGCTCCGACACACAGAACATCTCCAGCTCGCGGTAGATGGCGATGACATCCTCTATCCGCTCGATCTCGACAAGGATGTCTAGATCGTTCATCCGCTTGTAGTGCGGATCCTGGTAGACCTCGGATGCGAACAGCATGCCCTTGAGCACAACACATCTGATACCGGCATCGTCGAATCGGCGCAGTAACTCCAGACTGCCCTCGAGCCGCAGGTCGTTGGTCTCGGCGATGGTGCCGGACACCGCGAGGAAATCCTTTGCGACATCCGCAGGCACCATTCCAAAAAGCTGCTCATGTTCCAGCCTGCGCTGCACCAGCGGAATCGTCGCATTGACTCTCGCGAGGGCGAGAAATCCGGACCAGTCGGTGATTTCCCCTGCTAGTGATGCGATTTCCGCGCGCTCCGCCGCGGTAGGCGCAACGAGCGAGGCCAGGACCAGTAGCCGCTCGTCGGCCGTGCCGCCCGCAGCGATCACGATGTGCCCACCTGATTGGGATGAAAACCGAAGCGATGGGCGACGGCAGTGATCTTCTCGACCGCGATGTCTAGCTGTGCACGGGTCAACGTGGCCATCATGCTGACCCGTATCCGTTGTTTGTCGCGCGGGACGGCGGGGAATTCGACACCGTTGACGAATACTCCCTCCCTGTGCAGTGCGGCGACCACTTCCATCACCTCGACGGCAGCGGGTAAGGCGATGGGGACGATGGCGGTCGGAGCCTCAATAGCAAATCCGATGTGTCGTAGCGAATTGACGAAGTAAGCGACATTGTCATGCAGTTTCGCGACCAGCTCGGGATGCGCCTCCATGAAGTCGATTCCCGCGATCACCGATGCGACAACCGATGGGGACAGGGAAGCGGAGAACATGTAGGAGCGGGCGAGGAAGCGCAGCGAATCGACAAACCCTTGTGAGCCGGCGACGAAACCGCCGGTTGTCGCGAACACCTTTGAGAAGGTGCCCATCGCAATCTCGATCTCGCCGAAGGACATGGCGAAATGTTCGTGCGTCCCATGGCCGTTCGTTCCCAGTACGCCTGTGCCATGTGCATCGTCGACAGCGAGCCAGGCGCCAAAGTTGTCACAGAGCGCCTTCATCTCGGGTAGCGGGGCGATATCGCCATCCATCGAGTAGACACCTTCGACGGCGACAACGACGTTGGCGCCCGGATCACGCCAACGCACCTGCATGAGGCGGTGGCGCAAGTGGTCAAGGTCATTGTGTCCAAACGCCAACGATCGGATCCTGCCGAGCTGGATACCGTCGTAAAGACTCGCATGATTCTGCTCGTCATAGATCAGGGTGTCACCCTTGTTCATCAGTCCGGTCAACCAGCCGACATTGGCGGCATATCCGGAGGAGAACAGCAGCGCGGATTCGCAACCCTTGAGCCGCGCCAGCTTTTCCTCCAGCTGGCGGTGCAGTGATGTCGTGCCGTTGAGTAATGGCGGCCCGCCGCACCCTGTTCCGTATTTACGGAGAGCTGTGACAGTTGCTTCGACGATTTCGGGCTCATTCGCCATGCCCAGGTAATTGTTGGATCCCAGCATGATGACATCGCGGGTTGTGTCGGTCGCCGGATCATGAACGGGTACCACCGGTCCAGAGGGGCCGGCGATCTCCCGCAGCACGAAGCCGCTGCCGCGGGCGCGGTTGACGTAGTGCTGAAAGTCGGCGAAGCGATCCTCAAAGGTGACCGACTTGGGGTTCATATAGTGCTCGAGGCTGAAATTCTCGGCGTGCTCGACATTGTTCATGCGGCCCTCCTGCGGATCGTCACGGTGCCGGCGCGGCCGTTGACAGCCACCACGTCACCGTCATGCAACAAGCGGGTGGCGCCCTTGACGCCGACGACTGTCGTGATGCCCAGTTCGCGGCCGATGATTGCGGTGTGCGATAGCAGGCTGCCTTTCTCGGTGACCAGCCCGCCCGCGGCGACCATGAGAAACACCCAGCCTGGATCGGTGGTCGATGCGACTAGCACCTGACCGTCGATGTTGCCTGCTTCGCCCGGGTCTTGAACCAGCATTACCGGCGCTTCGACATTGCCTGGAGAACAACCGATTCCAATCAAGACCGGGGCATCGTCAAGGGTGTCGTATTCGTGCTCGCTGACATGCGCCGCAGCCATGCCGGATGTCACGATGCGTGACGGTGGCGTGTCGCTGCGCCAGCGATCGTGGTCAGCTTTGCGTGCGGCGATCAGGATGTGTGGGTCGCCGTCGACGAAGGTGCCTCGGGTTATCGCGGCGATCTCCTCATAGGTCAGGTAGAAGATGTCGCGCGGGGTGTCTATGAGGCGGGCAGTGTGCAGGTGGTTGCCGTACTGGCGGAACACGCGTTTGACCAGACCGAAACAACGGCTGCGGCCCAACCGCATGTTTTCCCGCTGCTTGACGTTTTCGCGTGCGTGCCGCAGGACAAAGCTGTAGGCGACACGCAGAACAGGCTTGCCGCGCAATGCCCTACGCATGGCTTGCTCCGCGCTGCGGCGGATCTGCTGTTCGTGTGACTCCATGTCGGCGATGTTCTGGCCGCCGCGAATGTAGTTGCGCAACAATGGCACGAGATCGGCCGGTCGCCAGCCAAGCGGGTCCGTCTCCAGCTTGAGCTCGTTGACTGTACGGTCGCCGTACTCCGCGATATGCAGCAAGCACGCGGAGTGGAACTGCGAAAACTGGGGCAACTCTGCCCAGACCTGCTCTGCGTCAAGATCGCTGGTGAACAGTTTGGTCAGCGAGGCGTCCGAGCGAGCCAGGTTGGCGAGCTCGAGCAGGGAGCGCACCGGGTCGACACTGCGGACGCCCTCCTCGCCGCAGAACAGCTCATTGCGGACGGCTTCGGGATTGGCCACCCCGGCCTTCTCGATGATCCGCCCAATGATGTGAAACAGCTGTTGGGCCAGGAAGTCGTTGAATATCTGTGCCGAGTAGGCCGGTACGAGCTCGCTGATGCAGCGTTCCAGCCAACTTAGCAGCTCATGTGGCTCACGTCGATTCTCTGAGTTCTCCTGAGCCAGGCGGTGATCCAGGTCGGCAGTGAAATCGTTGAGCAGGCCGAAGAACGACGCGAGTCGGCTTCTGAGCCGTACCCAGCCAGCGAGAATCACCAAGACGACGCGGACACGCAATATCCACATCTTGGCCAGCGCGAGGCCACGCAACGGCATGGCCGGCCGCTTGTACCGGCTCTCGATGCCAAGGGCCGCTTCCCAGCCCTCGATTGCGAACTCCATCCCCGGGATCTGAAGGAACAGCGAGTACCAGTTGCTGATGTTGTAATAGATCCGGCCGTGAGCGGTGCCGACCAGATATGGGTAGAGGCTCGCGCTGTTGTCACGAACGGTCTTTCGGCTCGCCCCGAAGTCCCGGTGGCAGGCCCGGAAAACCTGTTCGTACGCGAGCCTGACAACCGAGAAGGTCAGCGGTGTAGACAGCCCGGGATAGGACTCGGCTACGTTGACATTGTCGAAGATCGTCTGCCGCATACCGGTGACGGTGACCGGCCGCGCCTGCAGTAGCCACAGCTTGCCGTCGTTGTCGATCGCCCACTCTATATCCTGGGGGATACCGAGAGTGCTGGCGAGGTTGACAGCGATGGTGACGAGCTCCGCGACACGCTCGTCGGTGAGTGCGGGCCCGTTTTCGATCTGTTCCACCCGGGTGTTTACCGTGTATGACTGGGTGTCGACGAAATAGGTGTCACAGTCGGCGGTACCGGACACAACGCCCTCGCCGAGACCTAATCCCGCAGACACCACGGCTTCGCAGGTGTCACCGTTGGTCGGATTGCAGCTGAAAGCGACACCTGCGACGGCACTATCGACAAGAACCTGCACGATTACGGCGGCGTCCACGGTGACGTTGTCGATCCCGCGCCGTGCGCGGTAAAACAGCGACCGCTCCGAGTACGCCGATGCCAACACGCCGAGGATTGCTGATTCCACATCGTGCGGCGCCACGTCCAGGAAGGTGTCGAGTTGCCCGGCGAAGGAATCAGCGGCGGAGTCTTCGCCCTCGACGGATGATCGCACGGCGAGTCGGGCTCCTGATCCGAAAACTGCTATTTGAGTGGCAATTTCGTGGGCGATATCACCGGGTATCGACAGCCCGATGATCAACTCACGAATACTGCGGGCGGTGTCGCGCAGTGAGTCGTGCGCGTCGGCGTCAAGCCCTGCCAGGTGTGCATCGATGGGCAGCTGTGCTTGCTCCAGTATTCGCGCGCATTGATCGGTTGTCACCACCGTGAACGCAGGCACTGCGTACCCGTGCGTGGCGAGCAACATGAGGCCCGCTGCCTTGTTGCCGACATTCTCAAGCGTCATCGTCATGCGCGCTGCCGCACCTTGCATATCACCGGGTCCGGCAGGTTCGATATCTCCGGGTTTTCACGCACACGCATCCCATTGACGAGCTCGAATTCGTAGCGTGCCAGAAGCATTGCCAGGCCCACTCGTATCTCGGTCAGCGCGAGATGCTGGCCGACACACAGGTGTGGACCCCAGCCGAAGGGGAAGTAGTGGAACGGTGACCGGCCCTTCGAAGCCTCAGGGGTGAACCTGCCCGGATCGAATTGCAGAGGGGAAGACCAGAACTGGGGCAGCCGCTGGTTGACAAAGGGGCTGATAACAATGATGGCGCCCTTGTCGATATCGAATGTGTTGAACGCGTCGGATTCCAGTGCGCTGCGGCTGAATGCCCACGCCGGCGGGTGCAGTCGCATGGATTCATCGATCGCACGGCCGGTGAGGTCAAGCGCCGGAAGCAATTCCGCAGCAGGGAGATCGCCGCGAAGCACACTGTCGACTTCGTCGACGACATCATGCAGCACGGCTGGATTCCGGCATAGTTCGTACATCGTCCAGGCGATCGCTCCGCCGGTGGTCTCGTGCCCGGCAAGAAGGAATGTCAGCACCTCATGGCGCAGTTGTTCGTTATCCATAGCGTGGCCCGTATCGTCGCGCGCCTTAACTAGCCTTCCGAGCAAGCTGTTGTCATCACCAAGTTTCTTGTGACCGGCGATGACGTCGTCGACCACTTTGTTGAGTCGCGCGCGTAGGGCCTGGAACCGGCGGTTGTTCGGTGTCGGAACGGACGGAGGCAACTGGACAACCGAGGACATATGACGCATCACCCAGGCGACCCCATCCCGCACGTCGTGGTCGATCTGCGGTAGCACGTCCTCGACGTCGCTGCCCATCACAGCGCGGCAAACGACGTCCGCCGCGAAGTTGAGCACCTCTGTTACCAGGTCGAATGTGCTTCCGTTGGCGGCGAAGTGGTCGAGGCGTTTGTACATCCGTTCGCCTGCATCCACCATGATCGGTATCTCATCGGTGACATGGCGGCGAGTGAACGCGGGTTTGATCAAAGCCCGCTGCGTCTTCCACAGCTTTCCGTCGCTGGTCAACAACCCGGGCCCGAGCAAGTAGTTGAGGCTGTTGTAGCTGATGCCCTTGGCGTACTTGTCGAAGTTTGTGACGAGCACCTGGCGGATGTGCTCTTCATCGACAAGCAAGTGGAGCTGCTCGTACGCCAGGCGCAAGCGGACGCTGCCGTTGTATGTGTTTGCCTGCTCGTAGAACAGCGTGAGCGGGTCCTTGCGGTATGGCAGGAAGGCGCCCAGCGGGTTTCGGTAGGAGGGGCCGGCGAGTTGACGGGTCACTGCTGCGTCACCTGCTCTCGCTCCACGAACAGCCGTTTGGCTTTCGACCGCTGAACTTTCCCGCTGGTCGTCTTCGGGATGCTTCGCTTAGGCACAAGATGTATTGCCGCGGGCAGCACACCTGTGCGCGCACTGACCGCGGAGCGTACCGCTCGCCGTAGGCTGTCCCTCACCGCCTCATCGACTTCGGTCTCCACGATCAGATGCAACGATTCTGAATCCTCGCCCTCTGCGGTGTGTCCGACGGCGGCGACGCCGCCGATCCGGACACCCGCCACAGACTCGGCGGCATGCTCGAAGTTAGAGGGAAAATAGTTGGCGCCGCGGATGATGATGATGTCCTTGGCGCGGCCGGTAACTCGCAGCCCGCCGTCACGCAGATAGCCAATGTCGCCCGAGTCCCACCAGCCGTCGGCGGTCATCGATTTGGCGGTCTCATCGGGCAGCCCGAAGTACCCAGCCGTGGTTGCCGGACCGCGAAACTGGATGCGCCCGAGCGCGTTCTCGCCCAGGACCGTTCCGTCTTCGTCCGTTATCCGAATTTCGGCGCCGTCCACCACCGTGCCGCAGTCGATGACGGTCAGCGCCGCCGGGTCCTCTGGTGTGGTGTCTTTGGCTATTCGTGCGGTAGCGAGCGCGTGGCGGTCCACTACATCGAACGCGATCGACTGGGGTCTCGAAACCGTCACGGCAAGTGACGCTTCAGCGAGGCCGTAGCACGGTATCAGTGAATTCTCGGGAAGACCCCAGTGTCGAAAACGCTCGACGAAACGGCGCACGGTGTCGAATTGGATGGGCTCGGCACCGCAGAACATGAATCGCCACGAGGATAGATCGACGCCATCAAGTTCCTCGTCCTTGATACGCGCCGCAGCGTACCCGTATGCGAAATTCGGTGCGGCGGTGATTGTTCCTTGATAACGGGACACGTTCAGAAGCCATTCGGCAGGTTGACGCAGGAACCGCGTGGGCGGAATCTGCACAGCGCGGGTGCGGGAATACAACGGTGTAAGCGTCCCTCCGATGAGACCCATATCGTGATTGAGCGGGAGCCATCCCACCCACGTATCGTCGATTCCGCATTGGCATTTGCGGCGAATTTGTTCGCAGTTGTTGACCAGGTTTGCGTGAGTGATCATTACGCCCTTGGGTTTTCCCGTCGAACCGGACGTGCACTGGATGAACGCGAGATCGTCCCCGGCGGGCAGCCGCGGCGCCATTGTGGGCGTCCCGGGGTCGCGGGCCTGTATGTGCAGGATCTCGCCGTCATGCACCGCTATAGCGCTGGATATGTCGGGCTTGAGCGCATCGGCGACGAGTGAGATGGCAATGATGGCCCTCGGCTCGAGATACGCCACGAGGCGGCGGAACTTCGATGCGAAGACGTCGATCGCCCCGAAACCGCCTGGCAGTGGTACCGCGGTGGGGATCGCGCCGAGCGCCATCGTCGCGAAGAATGCGGTGAGGAACGCTGGCGATGTCGGGAGGCAGATCATGACGCGATCACCTGGGCGGACCCCAGAATCGGCCAGGATGGCCGCTGCTCGCAGCGAGGCCTCGGCCAGTTTCTCGTGTGTGATTGTCTCGGCGTCTTCGCTTTCTGAGACAACTATCGTGCTGGGCGCATCTGCCCCAAGCTCAGCGTTCGCAAGTAGCGCGTGAACGATACTGGCATGAAGCGTATTCAGCGGTTTCATGCCACCATCTCCTTGACGTATTCGGTGATCTGGTTCACGGTCTCCAGCCCGGCCGCTTCGTCTTCGGGGATGCGGATGTCGAATGTGTCTTCGAGTTGCACCGTCAGCTCGATCGCCGTAGGGGAGTCGAGCCCGTAGTCTGCGAGCTTTTTCGTGTCGTCAAGTTCGGCGGGCGGAATCCACAGCACCTCCGTGACGACTTTGCGGACGCGTTCGGCGATATCATTCATGCGAACAAATTCCCTTCTCTCACGCAGTGGCGTACAGATTCGGTGATGTCGACGTCATCGCTTGTGTCGATCCGGTGAAAGGCCACCCCGGGGAACGACGTGGCGAGGGTTTCGCGGGTGCGGACATAGCCCTCCCGGAGCACGGCTAGGAATTCGGGGGTCTCATGTGCTTCCTTCACACCGCCAGCCGAGCGTGCGGCGCAACGCGCGGCCGCCTGTTCGGGCGGAACATCAAGCCACAGAACGACATCAGGCAATGTGGTGCGGAATCGATCACTGAAGGTGGCCACACAGGAGGCGATGTCCTTCGGCACGATCGCTGCGACATCATGGAGCATCGCCCAGATGTCCCGGTCAAGGCCAAGCCGGTTGGCCTCCGATGCGTGCCAGTCACGGATGATGTCAAAGGTGCCGGGTTCGTGCCGGTCAAGTACCGCGGAAATCGAATCCTCGAGCGCCTTGCCATCCCAATCAGGCTGTGCCAAAAGCAAATAGAAAGGTCCATACACCAACACTTCGATGAGTGGGTGCCGCTCGCAGAGCAATGCTGTCGGTGTGAAGGTGTCCAGAAAGAATCGCTCGACCGGGCCGTACAGCGTCATCTGGAAGTACATGGCCAGGGCCTTCATTTCCAGGCTTTCGATCTCATCACAGCCGTCGCTGAATGCCTTCATCTGGCGTGAGAGACGCTGCAAGGGAGCGTCACGTGTGTCGTGAAAGTCCGGGCAGGTCATGGTCGGAAACCGGCCGAGGCCGGGCGGCGCAAGCTCGCGCAGGCGCGCGATCGCCGCGGACTTGCCGCAGCCATCGATCCCCACGATCGCGATTCGCCGTGTCATCAGCTGTCCTCCCTAATCCGCTCCGACATCGCCGTGGTGAGATCGGCGGGGGCAGTGGTGCCGTCGAGCCTGATCCATGCGAATTCTTCTGCCAGCGTCTCGATCGTGGCGTGACTGCGTTCTTGGAACGCCAAGAACTCGTCCTTGTCGCCGTAGCCGCTCTCGTAGTCGCTGCGTTGCCTCTTGCGTGCCAATGCGTCCGCTGGGGAGATTGTCAGGTAGAAGGTGAGGTCGGGTTCGGGGAATCCCGCGGCAAGCTGGCGCAGCACGGACGGCTCACCGCCGTGGGCAACTTCGGTCGCGAAGTACTTGTACCAGTAAGCATTCAAGAGAACGGTGTCCGCGTCGCGTTTGCCTGCCAGCTCGAGTGCCAAGTGCAGTGCGTGGAAAAGAAAATGCGCGCGCGACAACGGGCTCAGCAGTTTGAGGTAGCCGTAGATGTCGGCAGATCGGAAGGGAAGCTTCGACGCCACGGACGTGTCAAGGAATGCGTCCCAGATGGTGACCGGCGCGATAGTGTGGCCTTGCGCCTGGAGTGCGGCCGAAAGGCGGGCTATCTGTGTCGTCTTCCCCGATCCGTCGCCGCCGGCGATGCAGATCAGGCGCTTTGGTGCGATCAGTTTCGTCTCCTCACTACTGCAACGTCTTCCGGCTACATCGAACGGGTTGCACTGCACTGTGCGATCGCGATGGGTACGGGGTTCTGATTTTCTAGACGGCTGATTTCGCCGGTGCTGCCGTTCACGCGGATCCGCTGCCCGGACTGGATCGCCTCGGTGGCGCCCGTGACATTGAGTACGGCCGGGATACCGTATTCGCGCCCGATGACCGCAGCATGCGAGAGCATGCCGCCGACCTCTGTCACGACCCCGGCGATGAGGCCCAGTGCTGGAGTCCACCCGGGGTCGGTGAAACGGGTGACGAGAATGTCGCCGGTGCGTAGCTCGCCGATATCAGACAGGGAGGCGATCACTCGCGCGGTGCCTTCGGCAATACCGGGACTGCAGCCCAAGCCCGCCAACCCGCCGGAGACCGGGGGCGCCGGGATAGTGTCGCCGCCAAGCTCATGGGGTGGCGTCACATCGCGGTAGCCCTCATACATGGCCCGCCGGAAGGCGATGGTCCTTGTGAGAGTGCCGGATCCGTGCCGGCTTTGGGCGAGGTCCGCGAGTTCGTGAACAGACAGCATAAACACATCACGCGGATCGGAGAGGCGACCGTCGCGTGTCAGTCGCAGTCCGGCCTCCACGACGTATGCCCGGACAATCGCATAGGCCTGAGATGAGAATTCGCGCATGCGTTCACGAGCAACCAGGTAATCGCGGGCGCGATCGACATGCTTGTCGAGTGCCCGTTCGAACCGAAGGCGTGTCAAAGGGTTTGAACGGACCCGCTGACGCACCATAGCGAGTTCCATTTCGAATCGCTTCCGCTGGTTGACCAGCGACGCGGCGGGATCTGCCGGTGGGTTTTCGTTCGCGAGCATGGACTCGATCATCGTGCGTACCCGGTCTGGCTCCTCCGACCAACGCGGACAGGTGAGGTCAAGCTCGGCATCTGCATGGAAGCCGTGCTCGTCCAGGAACTCCGCGAGCGAGTCTTTCCAGGCATCGCTGGCGAACCCGTCGCGCTCAGCAGTCCCATGAAGGTTGACGATGCTATCCTGCATCGCCATATGGCTCACCCCTGCCAAGCCGCCTATTAGGTGGACTACTGCCGTGTTGCCATGAGTCGCGCTGTCGATCTTTTCCAATAGCGTCGTGAAATCGCTTTGAACACTGGAATTGTGGTAAATGGTCGCGAAATAGGTGCGTTCGGTGTTCGCATGGAACGTCAGTAGGCAGTCCACGAGGTCGATCACGAAATCGTGGTTGTCGGTCTGGCCGAGCCGTGCGGCGCGGTTACGCCATGCCTGGTACTTGGCGGGCCAGGTTGCCGAGAACTGTTCCACCACGCTGAGCTGCCTGCGCACGGTCTTCTCAAGCGCGAGCGCGGTGGGCAGCGCGCGCGCGATCGTCGAGGGGTTTATCGGTGTGTGGCACGGTCCGGTGTCACCGTAGTCGGCCATCACGCCCAGCCCGTCGTCGAAGGCCCGCTCGTTGTACCCCGGAATCTTGCGGTAGCACTGCTTGACCGCGCTGACGTTCCAGTACGGACGGCCGTAGTACATCCCCATCCAATCACGGACTTCGCTGGCTTCTAGCAATTTGAGCGAGCCCCAAAAGCGTTGCATCGAGGACTGAAAGGCGTTGTCGTACAAGGAGAACATTAGTGGTGTGCACACCCGGGCCGATACGCCTCCATCGCGTAGATCAGCATCGGAGAACTGCTCGATATCGGTACGCCAGATGATCGTGGTGATCGCGCGCGACTGCAGGAGCCATAGCTTGCCTGCGGTGTCGATCGCCCATTCAATATCTTGCGGTCGATGCCGGAATGCCTGCACTCGCAACATGAGCCGGGCAATCTCTGCCGCTTCGGACAAGCTTATTTCGGCCGCCTCAGACCCTTCGACACGCTCCACTACGGTGCCGTTGTCGAGCCGGATCGTCAGCCGCGTAGGGGTGACCCGTCCGGATACCAGCGCTTCGCCGAGGCCTCGGCAACATTCGATCAGCCCGTGTTCCTCGATTCCTGAGATCGGATCTATGGTGAAGCCAACGCCGGCAGTCCTGGCATTGACAAGACTCTGGACGAGCACTGCGACAGCGGCTTGTTGCGGGTCAAGAGCCCTGTCGGACAGGTAGGCGCGGACTCGCTCGCTGGCAATAGAATTGCGGCAGTCGATGATCCTGGCGCGTAAGCAGGCAATATCCGTCACATCGAGATACGACTCGTACTGCCCGGCGAAACTCGCGTCGTCGAGATCTTCGAACACGCCGCTTGACCTGACGGCCACGGGAAAACCTCCCAGCGCGTCGACCCACCGTGCGAGGTCGGTGTCTTCGACCTGTTCCAGGACGGTGTCCGCCGGGATGACGAAGCCGGGCGGCACGTCGAACCCGCAGACCGCTAGCTCGTGCAAAGTGGCTGCCTTGGCTCCGGCGAGCTCGACACGGAAGTCACTGGAACCGAGAGGCATTGACATATCAGTAGTCATGGGAATCCTGGAGGACTGGGAGGTAGGCCTGTAGTCCGTGACGGGCGGCGAGGGCACGCGCGGCCTGAACTCCGGCGACCGTGAGCGCTCCGAATGACGGGCTTGGGGTTGCTGGCTCGAAGCCGAGCAGAATGGTTTCTGCCATGCAGGCGTAGACCAACCCCGGCGGGAGCGCTGTGCCTGGGAATTCGGGAGTTTGGCCGTCGGGCAGCAGCATCCGGCCGCCAGAGATAAGCGTGACGTTCGGGAGCTCGCCGACGCCGGGGTCGACGTCGCCGGGCACAGCCAGATCGCAGATGACGACCGGGCGGTCCGGCGCCACGTCGGTAGAGGTAATGAGCGGTACCGCGGAGTTGGTCGCGGTGACGATCATGCCGCACTCCCGCAGTGCCGCCGGGTCTTCGCTGACGTGCACGGCGCCTTCGAGGCGGGCAGCGACCCGCTGAAGCCGCGACGTCGTGCCTGCCCGTCCTATGAGCGTGATCGAATCACTGTGGGATGCGAGCAGTTCAGCCATAACCGCGCCGATGTTCCCCATGGCGCCGACCACTCCCACCGTGCGTTCGCCCGGCGGCAATTCCGACAGGCGTGCGCGCAGTAACTCATACGCACACGCGGCAGTCAGCGAGTTCCCCGAAGTTACCCTTACCGAGTCCTCAATGACATCTCGTGCCGCACCGGTGACGATCGATGTGTAACCACCAAGCCCGATGACCGATGCTCCGATCTTGATCGCGTACTCCACCGCATCGAGTACCAAATTCCGAAGCCAGACTCCGTGTCCTGCCCGCTGGCCTTCAACAGCCTGCAGCGCCGTGATAGGCACGCCGATCACACATACTTCGATGCGGGTCCCGTCCGGGGAATCAACGAACTGTCTGGTGACTTCGAATGGCTCGAGTATTCCGCGAGTGCGATCGAACAATGCGGCGCACTGGGCGTCGGTCCATGACGCGAGCTCTGGTGCGTGCTCGCGGAGATCGCCGGCCTCTCTCAGGTTGGCCAGGAAGGCAACGCGCCGCGGCTTCCCCCAAACAGGTCTGCTGTGACCAGTAAGCTGCCGAGGGCGAGCGATCGCTTGTGGGGGGACCCAGTCGATGGTTGACGGTTTTGTCAGATGTGCCAACAGTGAGGAAAATTCGCCGCGTTGGATTAGCTCAGCCAGTGTGTCGAGCGCTGCGACGGCTCGTTCGATCTCGGTGGGTTCGATGTACGCAGATGGTTGGATTCGCAATGTCATCGGCGCAGAAAGCGTCGGCATAACTCGGATGCGGTGGACGTGTAAGAGATACCCCGCAACGACATAACCGAAGAATTCTGGACGGACGAACTCGGCGAGAACTCGTGAAAGCCCTTGTAGGGGATGCAGTTCGATACCGATGAGTAGTCCGCGACCACGTACATCGGCGATGACGCGGGGCCAGCGCGCAGCAATCTGTTCGAGCCGTTCGATCAGCAATGCTCCCGTTTCGATTACCCGCGACTGCGCGGATTCGAGAAGATCCAAGGATGCCTCGGCGATGGTCGCGGAGAAGTCGTCGTCGGAGAACGTCGACGTGTGATAGCGACCGAAATCACTTATATAAGTCGATGATTCGACGAGCATCGCCGATATCTTCGCGAGGCTTCCCCCGAGCGACTTCGATAGCAGGTAGTAGTCCGCTACCACTCCAGAGGGCTCAGACGCCAGAAATGTTCCGGTGCGCCCCATGCCGCATTGAATCTCGTCGAATACAAGCGCGGCATGATGTCGGTCGGCCAGTTCACGTAAAGCTCGGAGGGTCGCGTCCGGCACCTCGTGAACGCCACCTTCCCCTTGGATCGGTTCGGCGAAGCAGGCGGCTATGGTAGACACGTTATCCCAGGTTGCGTGAGGTACGCCTTGTGTGTCAAATACGATGCGGCAGAACGCTACCCGTTCATCGTCGAACGACGAAACGATAGTTTCGGGATCCCAGGTGTCGAGCCGGATGCGTCGCGGTCCAGGGGTAGCCAAGTCAGTTGAGAAGCTCGCGCGGTCCGTTAGCGCGCCTGCGGCAGCGGTGTTGCCGTGGAAGGCTCCGGCGAGGGAGATGAAGGCAGGTTGCTGCTGGGACATGGCGGTGAGGACTGCAGCCGACTCGGTGAGCAGGTCGGCGATAGACCGAATACTGCCGCCGGTGTCGATGCCGACGCGGTCTACACCGTCTCGACGGGCGCGGCGCAACTGACGCTCGACATCGTCGTGCAGTGACCCGAGTCGCCGGGCTCGAGCTACGGTCGCATGCTTGACGGCGGCCTCTACGGCGTCGGCGCCACTCGAACCCAGGGTGACAACGTATTCCGCGCCGGTGGTTTCGCCTACTCGCGCGGACAGCCGGGCGGCAAGGCGGCCGGCGACGGCGCGCATGCTGGCCTGTGCGCTGAACGGTGCGCGCTGGCGCAGGCAGCGCTCGGCGACTTCAACGAGATGTGGATGGTTATGGCCAAACAGCCCGCTGCCGTGCCCGCCGACGAGGTCGATCACTTCTGTCCGGGTATGATCGCCGTCATCAACAGGGCTTGTGTCGTAGGCCAACGTATCGCGACTGGCAGTGTGGTAGACGACATCCAGGTTTAGCGCGTGCAACAGTCGCGCCTGTTCGGGCCGGGCATGGCGTGCGAATGCGCGCTCAAGACTAATTTTCAATTTGAGTCCGCCCCGGCTAAATCTATATAGCTCATAGAATCCGTTGAGCATGTAGGAGTTCGGCAATTAAATAGTCGGCGATATCGTCCACGGTAATCAGGTATGTAGTTTGCTCATCGGGTATCTGGACATGGAATATGTCTTCAAGCTCTACAACCAGTTCTGTAGCGCGGATAGAGTCCAGGCCATATTCGACGAGGGGGCGACTGGTATCTATATTTCCAGCCTGGAGAACTCTCCGAGCTGTTCCGAGTGTGACTTCGCGGACATAGATAGCAGGTACGGGTAACTGGGATATGCCCTCGGAATTAGACTCTAGCGACGCGGGCTCCGCGTCTGACATGAATTGCTGAATATCATTCTTTCTCAATAGACGTGGATCTGCATGCCCGCTATTAGTTTCATGAATCCTACGCAAGTCCGCAGTCCTATTCGTTTTATTCATTCTCTGACTCGGCATGTCGATAGCCCACTCACGGTGTGGGTATGAAGTGAGCTTTGAGTATTCAAGACATCAGTGAGCGCCGTCTCTGCACGGAAGAGAGAAAAGATGCGTGTCTTCTTGTTTCCTGTAACAACCTCAGGGTCACGGAGAGAAGCTGCCCGACATCATATCAACTGTGCGTCGAGGTCTCGTGTACGAATGGTTGAAAATTGTCGGGGTCGAGGAGTGTCGAGGTGCTGCTGGCGCTTTAGTTCTCGCGAGGAATTTTCACTGCGTGCAGCGCCTTCACGTGCCGATGCGCGCTCAGTACCGCCTGGTAGTTCTCGCGTTCCGCGACCGGCCACTCCGGCTTGTCCTCAAGCGGCTGAGCGATCTGTCCGGAGGTAAGTGCGCTCTCGCCGCCGCCACACGCCAGTCTGAATCTCGCGACGCTATGCGGTCCAAAACCGTCGTGAGAATCAGACTCGGCAGTGGTATGACTAATTGGTGACACCCGATCAGTGGCTGCAGGCGTTGCGAACGGGGATTGCGGCGGTCGCCGCCACCCCGCCCGAGCATCTGGGCCGGGAAGCATTGTCCTGCCCGGGCTGGACGGCACGCGATGTTGTGGCCCATCTCGGCGGAGTGCACCGTTGGGCCGTGGGAGTCGTTGTCGGTCAAAAGATTCCGTACACAGACGTCGATCCGGACGCTCCGGCGGGGGAGGCCGTCATCGGTTGGTATGCCGACCGCGCAGATACTCTCGTGTCCGCATTGATCTCGAAAGACCTCGATACCCCGACGAAGTCGCCGTTCGGTGAGCGGCCGGTGCGGTTCTGGTATCGCAGGCAGGCAAACGAGGTGGCGGTGCACCGCTGGGACATCCAGCACGCATACCGGGGCTGGGACGCCGACCCCATCGATGCTGCTCTGGCAGCCGACGGCATCAGCGAGTGGTCGGAGCTCTTCACGCCCAGGCGTATCGGGCGTGACGGCGGCACCCCGGAGGACCTTCTAGGGGCGCGAATACTCCTGCACGCCAACGACGCCGGCGGATCCTGGCTGCTGCGCGCCGATGCCGAGGGCATCGGCATCGTGGAGGACGATGCGGAACCGGACGCCACGATTACGGCGTCGACGTCTGACCTACTGCTGGCGCTATGGCACCGGGTTCCGCTGTCACACTTGACGGTCGATGGAGATGTGGCCCGTGTCGAGCGGGTGCTGGATCTAGTCCGGATCTAAAGCCGCGGGGCTGGAACGGCGCACCAGCCACGTGGTGATAGTGGCGATGAGCAGCAGCGCCAAGCCGATCCACAGTGCGTTGAGTCCAATGCGGTGGTAGGTCGCCGCACCCAGCACGGCGCCGACGGTCAGGCCCGCCCAGAGCGTGATGTAGCGCAGCCACACCCACCGGGGGCCGCCGAAGAACGCATCGACAAGTCGCTGCCCGGCCTTGACCACCGTGCCGGTGATATAGGTGAGGCCCACCTGGACTTCGCCGGAGCGCTGGAAAACCGAGTTCATGGAACCCATCGCGAGCGCCGTCAGGAGCAGCGCCGCCACGCCCGCGCCCAATTCCTGGGTAATGGCAGCCGCGGCCACGGTGCTTGAGGCAACTGCCAGCACGGCAACCCGTTCATGTTGGCCACTGATGCGTGACGCGATCGCGCCGACCATCACTCCGATGAAGAACATGCCGATCAAACCGGCCGCCTTGTACGCGGATTCCCAGTGGTGGGTGGCGGTTGACGCCGCCATCCTGGTCGTGTTCCCGCTCATGAACGACAGGAAGTACCCGCCCAGATGCACGAACCCGATCGCGTCGAGAAACCCTGCAACACTGGACAGTCCGGTGGCGAGCACCATCTCACGCCGCCGGATCGACCACACGGCGAATCAGTGCTTGTGACCGGGGCCCTGGGCCCGCTTGTACAAGACTTTGAGTAGGTTGTCGCGGAAGGCCGCGTTGTCCATCAGCTTGATGCCCTTGTCGCACAGCCATGGATTACCCAACGCGCGGTGCATGATTCGCCCGCGCTGGTACTCCCGGCCCCAGGCATCATTCATCCGCTGCTGGTAGTTGGTGAAGTCCTGGGGTCCGGCGTTCTGCAACGCCGCTACCGCGCATTCGCCTGCTGCCAAACCGGATTCGAGCGCTTTGGAGATGCCGGCACCGCTGACGGGCTTACCCGCGCCTAGCGCGTCGCCGGCGAACAGCACGCCGGGGCGCCAGGGCGGCCATGCGGTGAATCCCATGGGCAGGCGCCAGGCGCGCACACCCTTGTTCTTGCGCAGCTCGGCCAGGTCGGGCAGTTCCCACTCCCTGGGCAGCTTCTTCATGTAGGTGTCGAGCACCTGCGCGGCATTGACGTCCTGCCACTTCTTGTAGCTGTTGACGTACCCGATGCCGATGTTGATGCGTCCGGCGCCGAGCGGGAAAACCCAGCCGTATCCGATCAGCGCGTCATTGTTGTGGTGCAGCCGCAGGTCGATGTCGAGCATGTTGGAGTCTTCGCGGTTGGCCTCCATCTCGGCCCGGATCGCGATCGCGGTGTATCCCTTGACCTCAGAATCGAGGTTCATCGCGCGCTTGATGGGGGAGTAGGCGCCGTCGGCGACAATCACCGCGTCGGCCGAGATGGTCTCGCGAGACCCGTTGGCGGTTTTGACCTCGATGCCCTTGACTGTGTTGCCATCGCCGATGGGCGCGACCGCCTCGGTGGACTGGCGCACTTCCACGCCTGCGGACTCGGCGTGCTTGAGCAGCAGCGTGTCCAGCTCGGGGCGGCGCACCACATGCCCGTGATCGGGCATACCGGGACGCTTGGGGAAGGTGAGCTCCCAGACACTGCCGCTGTCCACGCGCACACCATCGACGCGATGGAACTGGGCGACCTCGTGGGCCAGGCCCATTTTCTGCAGGTAGCTCACCGCGCGGGCGGTCAGGCCATCGCCGCACGGCTTATCCCTTGGGAACTCGGCCTTGTCGACGAGAACCACGCTGGCGCCCGTACGGGCGGCTTGCCAGGCGGCGGACGACCCGGCCGGACCTCCGCCGACTACCGCAATGTCGTAGTGCTTCTCGCTCACGTATCAAATAGTAAGGGCCGACAGCGCGGCTATCCGCCGTCGGGTTTGGTCACACCCAGGCTCGAACCGGCACGGTTCTCGTACGCGCTGCGTGCGTTGGTGTCGATATCGAGGAACACGCGATCGGTTCCGGTCTTTTTGCTCATGAACCGGCGGACCTTGGTGGGCAGGGAATTGACGATCGTGGTCACGGTGCCGAGTGGCTTCGGGACAGTGACCTGGACGCGCGGTTTCTCGATGATGCGCACCACAGCCGCGGCGATGTCTTCGGGTTCGACGGGTTTCTGGGCACCGGTCGAATCGGTGCCCGTGATCAATTCGGTGTTGGTGAAGGTCGGTAGTACGGCGCTGACCTGGACCCCTTGTGGCTCGAACTCGTCGCTCAGCGCGCGGGACAGCCCGACAACGCCGAACTTGGACGCGTTGTAGACCGCCATGCCGGGGGCCGCCATCAAACCGGCGACCGAGGCGATGTTGACGATCTGTCCGCCGCGCCGCGCCGCCATCTCGGGAAGGGCCAGGCGACAACCATTGATCACGCCGTACAGATTCACCTCCAGCATCGACCGGATCGCGCCGTCGCTCGTGGACAGGAACGGTCCGATCGGCATGACGCCCGCGTTGTTGATGAGCACGTCGACCGGTCCGCCGGCACCGGCGGCCTCAAGAAAACGCTTGAACGAGGCGGGGTCGGTCACATCCACGGGGTGGGCGTCGACGTTTCCTTCTTCTTTGAGGCCCTCGACCGCGGCTCCGAGCGCCTCGACATCACGGTCGCCGATCACCACCCGCGCGCCCCGGCGCAGTAGTGCGGTGGCGGTGGCGTATCCGATACCGCGCGCGGCACCGGTGATGGCGATGTTCTTGCCCGTGATTTTGTCCATGACCACGGACTTTACACGTGTCAAGTTTGTGTCACTGGAAATTCTGCCGAATGAGTTCGACACGCTTAACCACAACACGTTGTGTTGCGCCGCGATGTCGGCCCCCAGGGGTAGTGTCTCTTCCACAGTCAGCGAATCCCGCGAATCTGTTCGACGTTCTCCAGGAGTGGTCTCGTGAGTGAAAAACTGAAGCTGGTCAGCCGCGTCTCGGCGATCAACTGGAACCGGGTTCCCGATGAGAAGGATGCCGAGGTCTGGGACCGGCTCACCGGCAACTTCTGGCTTCCCGAAAAGGTGCCGGTATCTAACGACATCCCGTCGTGGAACACCCTGACCGATTTCGAAAAACAGTTGACTATGCGGGTTTTCACGGGCCTGACGCTGCTGGACACCATTCAGGGCACCGTGGGCGCGGTCAGCCTGATCCCCGATGCGATCACTCCGCACGAGGAAGCGGTGTACACCAACATCGCGTTCATGGAGTCGGTGCACGCCAAGAGCTACAGCTCCATCTTCTCGACGCTGTGCTCCACGCGCGAGATCGATGACGCGTTCCGCTGGTCGGAGGAGAACCCGAACCTGCAACGCAAGGCCGAGATCGTCATGGAGTACTACCGGGGCGACGAGCCGCTCAAGCGCAAGGTTGCCTCGACCTTGCTGGAGAGCTTCCTGTTCTACTCCGGCTTCTACCTTCCGATGTACTGGTCGAGTCGCGCCAAGCTCACCAACACCGCCGACATGATCCGCCTCATCATTCGCGACGAGGCGGTGCACGGGTACTACATCGGCTACAAGTTCCAGAAGGGTCTGGAGCGCGCCGATGAGGCCACCCGCTCCGAGATCAAGGAGTACACCTACGACCTGCTCTACGAGCTGTACGAGAACGAAACCGATTACACCGAAGATCTTTACGACGAGGTCGGGCTCACCGAGGACGTCAAGAAGTTCCTACGCTACAACGCCAACAAGGCCCTGATGAACCTGGGTTATGAGGCCCTCTTCCCGCGCGAGGAGACCGACGTGAACCCGGCGATCCTGTCGGCGCTGTCGCCCAACGCCGACGAGAACCACGACTTCTTCTCCGGGTCCGGTTCTTCGTACGTCATCGGCAAGGCCGTGAACACCGAAGACGAGGACTGGGACTTCTAGGTCGTTCTGCTGCTGAACAGTCCCTCGATGGCGGGGGACTGTTCGCCGAGAACAAATGAACGGCCGGTGAACTGTACTGATGTCACCTCGCGCTGTGAACCTGCTGCAGGGACACTATTAGCGTGACGAGCACATCGATTATCGGTTCGATCGTTTCCTGGCTGTCGGCGGGATACCCCGAGGGAGTACCCCCTACAGATCGGTTTCCGCTGCTTGCGCTGCTGCGCCGCACGCTGACCGAAGAGCAGGTCAAGGAAGTCGTCGCCAAGCTGACCGCCCCCGAGTCGTCCGCACAGATCGACGGTGTGGTGAGTCAGGACGAGATCGAGAAGTTCATCACGGACGTGACGAAGGATGAGCCGACCGCTCAAGACATTTCGCGGGTGGCCTCGCGCTTGGCGGCCGGTGGCTGGCCGCTGGCCGGCGTGGACTCCACCGCGCTCAACGCGTAACTAGAACGCCCAGTTGCGTTCTGGGCTCAGTACGAATCCGTGTGTACCGCGGAGATCGTCCACCAAACATGCCGTGGTCTTGGGCGCTGGCGTGGCGCACGTCAACGTGGTTTGGCTGCCGTCGTCATTGTGCACTGGGGCGGCTATGCGTACTTGGCGATTGCCGGGTAGTACTGGGACACGGGATAAGTCGGGGTTGCCCTGAGATTCGCCCGCTGTCGCAGGGGTGCCGTTGTTCCGCGCATAGCTACCCAGATCCAGTTGCGCCGACCCGGAGCCCTTAGGTCCGATGCAGGTCCACTGAAAGTACGGGTTCCATCCGGCGCTTTCACACAAAACGCAATCGGGTGTCGCGAACCGATAGACCTTGACACTGAAGTACTGCCGGGACTCGACGGTGGGGAGCCCACTGATATCGGGGAAGCCCGAGGGCGGTTCGGCGGCAGCGGAACCAGCGCTAACGGTCGTCGCGCACAGCAGCGCGACCGAGGCGCACACACTCAGCGCGACGCGGCTCTTCATACACGGAAATCTACCGCCCGCGTGTAGGTGCCGGTGCGGTGGAACCCGACGACGAGGGGACGGTCGACGGACGATCGATGATCGTCGACAGTGGTCCGCCGATCCGGTACTTGGCGCCTCGGTGCTCGTCGGGGAGACGATCACCCTTGCCCAGCAGCTTGTGGCGCAATGTCCCTGGTGCGTACTCGTTTTGGTAGGCACCACGTTCGGTCAGCACCGGAGCGACGTACTCGATGAAGTCCTCGAAGGTGCCCGGGGTGATCGCATAGGCCAGGTTGAAGCCGTCGACATCGGTTTCCTCCACCCATTCCTGCAGGATGTCGGCGACCTCGGCGCCCGAGCCGACGACGCGCGGTCCCATGCCGCCGATCTCACCCCACTCGGCGATATCGCGCACCTTCCACTCCCTGCCATCATCGGTGGCGGACTGGAACGCCGCCACTGCCGACAGAATCGCGTTGGAGTCCACGTTTCCGATGGGTTCGTCCAGTCCGTAGCGGGCCAGATCCACGCCCATCCAGCCGGACATGAACACCAGCGCTCCCTCGGCGCTGCCATAGCTCAGCAGCTCGCGGTGCTTGGCGTGCGCCGCTTCGGAGTTCTCGCCGGTGACCACGGTGGTGAGGTTGAAGATCTTGGCGGAGTAGGGGTCTCGCCCGGCGAGCTCCAGCTCGCGGCGAATGGTGGTGACCGTCTGGCGTAGCAGCTCCTTGGTGGGGGCCGCGGTGAACACGGCCTCGGCGTTCTCGGCGGCGAAGCGCACCCCGCGCGGTGAGGATCCCGCCTGGTAGATCACCGGGGTCCGCTGCGGCGACGGTTCCACCAGGTGCACCCCGGGGACGGTGAAATGTGTTCCCTCATGGCCGATGTGGTGCACCTTGTCGGGGTCGGTGAAGACGCCACGTGCGGCATCGCGGACGACGGCGTCGTCCTCCCAGGAGCCCTCCCATAGCTTGTAGAGCACCTCCAGGTACTCGTCGGCGTGGTCGTAGCGGGCATCGTGCGCAGGCTGGTCGGTCTGTCCCATGTTGCGCGCCGCGGCGGGTAGATACCCCGTGACCACATTCCATCCGACCCTGCCACCGGTGAGGTGATCGAGGGTGGATAGCCTGCGCGCGAACGGATATGGGTGTTCGAATCCGGTACCCGTGGTGACTCCGAAGCCAAGATGTTCGGTGACAAGGGCCATCGCCGAGACCAGGAGCAGGGGATCGGCGACCGGTATCTGCGCCGCCTGGCGGATGGCGGCCTCGTCGCTGGCGTCGTAGATGTCGTAGGTGCCGAGTACATCGGCGATGAACAGTCCGTCGAAGCGGCCGCGCTCGAGGAGCTTGGCCAGATTTGTCCAGTAGGAAAGATCCTTGTACCGCCAGGACTGGTCGTCGGGGTGCCTCCATAGGCCGGGGGATTGGTGCGCAACACAATTCATGTCGAACGCATTGAAACGGATGACGCGGGTCATCCCCTCAGCATCGGCACCCCGACGACATCAGTCACCGGTTGTACTCGGGATGAAACTTACAAAGTGGCGGTGTCGATGACGAACCGGTACCGCACATCGCTGGCCACGACGCGCTCGTAGGCCTCGTTGATGTAGCTGGCGTCAATGACTTCGATCTCTGAGCCGATGCCGTGCTTGGCGCAGAAGTCAAGCATCTCTTGGGTTTCCGGGATGCCGCCGATCAAGGAACCGGAAATGCTGCGCCGGTTGGTCAGCAGCGGGAAGCCGGGGACCTCGATAGGGTTCTCCGGCAGCCCCAATTCCACCAGGGTGCCGTCGACACCCAGCAGACCCAGGTACTTGCCCATGTCCAGGTTCGAGGACACGGTGTTGAGAATCAGGTCGAAGCTGCTACGCAGTGACTTGAAGGTGTCCGGGTCGGCGGTGGCGTAGTAGTGGCTGGCGCCTAAACGCAGGCCGTCTTCCATCTTCTTGAGTGACTGGCTCAGCACCGTCACCTCGGCGCCCATCGCTTTGCCGAGCTTGACGGCCATATGGCCGAGGCCGCCAAGTCCGACGACAGCAACGCGCTTGCCGGGGCCTGCGTTCCAGTGCCGCAAGGGAGAGAAGGTGGTGATGCCCGCGCACAGCAGTGGCGCGGCCGCGTCCAGCGGCAGGCTGTCCGGGATGCGCAGCACATAGTTCTCGTCGACGACGATGGCCTGGCTGTATCCGCCCTGGGTCTGGGTGCCGTCGCGATCCTTGGCGCCGTAGGTGCCCACCATGCCGCGTTCGCAGAACTGCTCCAGTCCGGCGAGGCAGCTCGAACACTCACGGCACGAGTTGACGAAACAACCGACGCCGGCATGGTCGCCCGGCTTGAATTTGGTGACTTCGGAGCCGACCTCGGTGATGACACCGGCGATCTCGTGACCGGGGACGATGGGGTAGTTGGCGCGGCCCCACTCGTCGCGGACGGTGTGGATATCGGAGTGACAGATACCGGCGAACTTGATGTCGATGAAGACATCGTGGGGCCCTACTTCGCGCCGTTCGATCGTGGTGGGAACCAGGGGGTCCTTACCGGAAACGGCGGCATAAGCCGACACGGTGACCATATATGCATCCTTTTGCGATAGTTAACATTGCTACCGATTAAAAGCCTACTCGGCCCCGCTTATTCCTGTCCCAATGGGAGAGAGCGCCCAGCGGCCCTCGCCCACCAGTTGCAGTTTCTGGTCGTGGTGCTGATCGATGGTGCTGCGATGGCCGACGCTGACGAGTGTGCAGTTGGGTACCTCGGCGCGAAGAAGGCGATAAAGCGTGAACTCCAGCCCCTCATCGAGCGAGGACGTGGACTCATCCATGAACACGGCCTTGGGTTTGAGGAGCAGCACCCGGGCGAACGCGATACGTTGCTGCTCACCGGGAGAGAGCACCTTGATCCAATCGGATTCCTCGTCGAGCCGGTCGGACAGATGGCCAAGTGCCACCTTGTCGAGCGTGGTGCGCAGTTCCTCGTCGGTGAAGGTACTGGCAGGTGCGGGGTAACTCACCGCCTCGCGCAGATCTCCCAGCGGGAGGTACGGCAGCTGCGAGAGGAATAACGTCTCGTGTTCGCCGCCGGGGCGCGTCCAGTCGCCATCGGTGTAGGGCCACAACCCGGCCAATGAGCGCAGCAGTGTGGTCTTTCCTCCGCCTGAGGGCCCCTTGATCAGCAGCGCATCGCCCGCGTCAAGGCTTAGGTTGAGGTCGTCGATCAGACTGTCGCCATTGGGTTTACGGACGTAGATGTTGTGTAGCGTGACGCCGTCTTCTTGATCTCCTGGCTCGAGCATGGGCAGCTCGCGCGACTGTGCGTTCGCGTGTAGCAAGCCGTCCAGGCGCATGACGGTGGCGCGGTAGGCGGCAAAGTTGTCGTAGGCGTTCCGGAAGAACGACAGGGAGGTTTGCAGTTGGCCGGCGGCGCTGGCGCTCTGGCTTACGTCGCCGTAGGTGATCTGCCCGGCGATCAGTCGCGGAACCTGGAGGACGGAGTTAAAGACCGCTGCGGTTTGCGATACCGCGAAGTTCCAGCCGGTGAAGCCCATGCTCCGGTAAACGAGCTGCCAGAAGTTGTCGATGATTCCGTCGAAGCGGCCCTTGAGTTGTTTGGCCTCGGCCTTCTCGCCGCGGTAGAAGGCCACGGCTTCCGATGTGTCTCGCAGGCGTACCAGTGCGTAACGGAACATGGCGTTGAGGCGTTCGTTGAGGAAGTACCTGCGGATCAACGGGCGACCGATCCGGAAAGCGATCAAGGTCGTCACGATCACGTAGATGTAGGTAAGAAAGACGAGGGCTCTCGGCATTTCGTATCCGAAGATGTTGAGCGGACCCGACAGACCCCACAGGATGATGGTGAACGACGGTAGCGAGATGCACGCGTTCACGGCGCCGAATGCCAGGTGTAGCGAAGAACTTTGGAGCTGCTCGGGCGCGACCGACATGGCGACAAAGTTGTTGATATCAGCCTGGATTCGCTGATCCGGGTTGTCGATGGTGTTGTCGATGAAGCGGGACCGGTAGAAGGCGCGCTTGGAGAGCCAGTCGGCGGTGATGCGCTCGGTGAGCCACACACGCCACCGAATGATGAATGCCTGCAATAGATACAGGTCGGTGACCACCAGTGCGATGTTGATCCCCGCCAGAAGGCAGAACCGGCGGATGTTGAGCCAGAAGAATGCCTTGGCATCCGACATTCCGCTGCCATCGCGCGCCAACGCCTGGACGATGTACTGAATCGATGCCGACATGTCGTTGTAGTAGTAAGTGAATACCACTGACAGGCGGACATTCACCACCACCGAGAGCAGCACAAGGGCCAAGAGGATCAAGCCGCCCCGGCCGTCGCGGCTGGTGAAATACAGACCGGTAATGCGCCAGAATTGCCGACCCCATTGCGTGAACCGGATGATCAAGAATGCGACGGTGAGGAAAACGACCATGGTGACCGGCCACACCCAGCCGATCCATATCAGCGATCGCCATACCTCCGTGCCCCAGTCGGTCGCCGTCTTCATCGATCAATGTCCTCCGAATCAGTCACTATCCAGTTGACCGCGGAGTGTACGGGCACATGCTGAGCACGTCCTGACAAGCGCCAAGAGTGAACTGCTAGACGATGGGTCTTGTACGCCCGGTGCCGGGCGGATCACAATGCCGTTGGGGTGTCCTTCGGGTCTTCCTCTCGGCGCGCAGCCACCGCCACCACGATTGCCGCGATGCCCAAAAGTTCTGGTGTGCTGGGAATCTGGTGCATGACAAGTACACCGATCGCGGTCGCGGAGAGTGGGAGAAGCGCCAGGAGTACCGCGAAGTGGCTTCGTCCCGCCCGCCGCAGGATCACCTGATCTAGGCCGTAGGGGATGACGTTGGAGAGCACACCCATCAGTAGCCCCAGGACGAGGACGTGAACGACGGGTACCTGACCGTGGATGCCAGCGATGCCCACAGCCAGGGCCGGGGCGGTCACGATCATCGCGACCGTGAAGCCCACCGCTAGTGAGTCTGCTGGGTTGCCCTGCAGCGCAACACGTTTTCCAAGCACGATGTATCCGGCCCAGAACAACGCGGCCAGCAGTGCGAAGGCCATTCCCACGGGCTCGGCGGAAAGCTGTACATCGGCTATCAGGACCACGCCGACGAGCGCGGCCAGTACCGTGAATCCGTCTCGAAGGGACCGTGATCCTGCGGCGGCCACGGCGATCGGCCCAAGAAATTCGATCGCCACCGCGGTGCCCAACGGCAGCCGGTCGATGGCCAGATAGAACGACATGTTCATCAGCGCGGTGACCACGCCAAAGCCACCGGCCCACCACAATGCCCGGCCCCGCCAGGCCGCGCCCGCGGGCCGGGCGATGGCGAGGAACACGAGCGCCGCACCGCATATCCGCAGCCAGGCCACGCTCACCGGATCGAGCCAGCGGAACAGGCTGATTCCGGCCGCCGCCCCGATGTACAGGGAGGTGCCGCTGACGAGCATGAGTGCTGGCGCGGTGAGCCGGTGGTGCCCGGGTTCAGTCACCGCGAAGCCAAGAGCGTGCGGACCGCATCCGCCAGATCTTCTTCGAGCCACGTGGGCAGGGTGGGCATGTGGCGGCGTACTGCGGCATAGGGCAAGTCCACCACGGCCCGCGTCAGTCGGTCGCGTGAGCGCGCATCGGTGCGGCCGTAGATGGCTCGCGTCAGATTCCGCACTGAGGTGAACAGTGGCTCGTTCATCTCGTCCAGCGTGGAACCCGCGTCGGCCCCCAGGACGTCGGCACTGCGCAGGGACAGTAGCAATCGGGCGTCCTCGGGGTATGCACGCGCGAAGGCTGGCACCGAAAGGGCAAGTGCCACCGCAATTTCAACGGGATGGGCGGAGGTGTGTAGTGCATGGAGAGCGTGCTGGTGAAAGCGCTCAACCGCACGTAGCCATGTTGCCGACATGATGGCCTCGCGGTTGCCGAAGCGGTGATTGAGCGTACCCGGTGGTGCACCCGAGGCTTCCGCTATCGCCGCGATGGTCGCGGCACGGGGGCCGCCGTCGAGCAGCAGCGATCGCACCGCGTCGAGGATGGCATCGCTGGTGTGTTTGCGTTCGGGAGCCATCTGGAATATTTGTCCTAATTCTGGTAAATCTGGGATATGGAACATCTATCCTATATTGACGAGCATGCGATTCGTATCGACGCGCCGCGGGGGCAGGTGTGGGAGAGTCTGCGGCGCTACGTCGACGCGGTCTTACGATCCGCCGAGCGCAATCCGCTCGGCGTTGTATTGGGTACTCGTCCGCGTGCGGGCTTCGCGGTCGACCGCATCGATCCCGAACAACGCCTGAGTTTAACTGGGCAGCATCGTTTTTCGCGCTACGAGCTGGTGTTTCAGCTCGATGATGCCGGCGACGGCGCTACCCGTCTGCGTGCGCTGACGTACGCGGACTTTCCCGGCTTGCGCGGCTCGATCTACCGCGCGCTGGTGATCGGCACTCGCGGACACGTGTTGGCGACCAATCACGTGCTGCGCTCGGTGAAACGGTGCGCCGTCGATGCGGGTTCGCGTTGAACTCGGCTACGAATTCAGTTCTCGTCGTGCCGATTCCTCGGCAAGCGCTCGCTGGAAGCTCCGGACGAATCCGACCTGAGTCTTCTTGAGCTGACGTTCCAGCAGACCCGGCAACCGGATCTTGAGATCCAGGGAGATGTCGGCAGTCAGCCGGGATTCGGGCTCGTCGGGGATGACGGTGAACCGGCTGATGTTGTGGCGCAGGGTTCTGCTCTCCAGCAGCGTGAGCCGGCAGCCATCGGGATACCACTCGTACTCGGTCAGGGAATCGTCGGAGATTCCGAGCGTGGAGCTCACCGTTCGCACCAGTCGTGGTGAGCCGTCGTCAAATGATTCGACGACGGTCATGGTGCTGGTGACCGGTGGCCACGTCGGCAGATGTGGCCGTAGCCAACTGTCGACGGACTCGACGTCCTTGAGTACCTCAAGGACGGTTTCCGGCCGGGCTGCGACGGTGATGTCTAAGCGTTCCTGGATCACGTTCCATCCTTCCGCGGACTGCGGGGAACGTTAGCCCAATATCAGCGTAAATGGGGGCCTTTGTGACAAGTTGATTGTAAATTACCAGTTCAGAACCGGTACTGAAGGTACGGATACTACCTGTAACGGATAGCTTTACGGGGTGCGTTCGAGGGTGAAAACCCTGATCTCGCGTCCGGTGCGGCCCTTGTACGCGGAGTACACCTCGAGCATCGCCTCGAAGCGCCGGTAGTAGTCGTCGCGCTCGGCGCCCTGGGCAAGGGTCGCGATCACGTCGAATGTCTGGCCGGCCAGTGTCACCTTGGCCCGCGGGTCGGCGAGGAGGTTCGTGGTCCAAGCGGGGTGCTTCTCCTGGCCGAAATTACTGCCCACCAGCGTGATTCGGTCACCATCGTGCAGATAGAGCAGCGGAGAGACCCGAGGCTGGCCAGACTTGCGACCCGTCGTGGTCAGCAGCAGCGTCGACAAGCCCAGCGGACCCAGCACGGTGTACCGGCTGCCCGTGCGCTCCATAACCGCCCGGTCCAATGGCGTCAGTTTCCGAATGGTCCACGAACCCGGTTTGGTGGCGGCGAACTTGGCCGCGACCCGCGATAGCGCACTGTCCGGATTACCCCAGCGATTCTCAGGAAAACCCTTGTCGCTCACGGGATTATCTCCGCTTTGCGGCCCGCGTTGAAACCGATTCGGGTGTATTCGGCGACCCCGGCCGTGGTGTAGGGGTCGGCGGCGATCAGGGCCTCGGCGTCCTGCGCGCTGATATCGCCGGTGACCAGCACGCCGCCGGTGCCGGCCTCGTTACGGCCACTGATCAGCAGGTTGCCTGCCGCGATCTCGCCATCGAGCCACTCCAGGTGTGCGGGGCGGACGCCGTCCACGACATCGAGAGGTTGGGTATAGGTCAGCTGCAGTACGTGGTACATGCCGGGAGCGTAACGCGTACAGCGGCGGGCGCGGGCGGGGCGACCGGGGATCTAGTTGATAGGGCGGTTGACGAACTGCAAGTCATCGAGAATCCCGCGCGCCGCGACAATTCCGTCCCCGGTCTGCCAGATCTCGTTGTTGACCGCGAACACGCGGTGGTCGCGGGTGGCGCCGAGCGCCATCCACGGCTTGGTGCCGAAAATCCGAGCGGCGCGATCCTTGGCCGACGAGCTGGTGAACGAGACGTAGACGATGTCGCCCTCGGCCGCCGAGAAGTCGTCGGTGTCGATCTCGATGAAGGGGGTATCGCTAAACCGTTGGGTGGCAGGACGATCCAATCCCGCGGTGGCGAGCACCGATGCCGGGAAGTTGTTGGCGCCGTACACCCGCACCGTCTGATCGGTGAACTGGACGATCGAGGCCTGGAAGTGCGCGGCGTCATTCTCGCGGCCCACCTTCTTGGCGGCGTCGACGAAATCCGACCACAGCTTGTCGGTCTCGGCGGTCCGTCGGGTCGCCTTACCCACCAGCCGGACGTGCTCGGCCAGATCGTGTCCCGACACGATCACGGTGGGAGCGACGGCGCTCAGGTCGAGGTAGGAGTTCTGTTCGCCGTTGGAGCTCAGGATGAGATCGGGTTTGGCGGCGCCGATCTTGGCCAGGTCTGGAGATGCGATCGGGCCGATCGACGGCAGGTTGTGGACCGTCGTGCCCAGGTATGACGGGGGAGAGGTCGCGCGGTCAGCCAGCGCGACTCCGACGATGCGATCCTGCAGTCCCAGCGCACACAGCGTGTCGATGGCGCCGGCGTCAAGGACCACGATCCGCTTGGGGTCCTCGGGTACTTCGGTCTCGCCCTGCGCGTGCCGCACCTCGCGTGGCGCGGCCGGGTCGAGGGCCGCCGGATCCTTGGCGCAGGACTCGTCGGGCTTGCGTTCGTTACCCAGCACACCCGCGCCGGCGATCCTCGTTGTACTGGTGACCATGGTGCTCGCGGTCTCGTTGGTGGGTTTCTCGGTACAGCCGGACACCGTCGCCGTCACCAGTGCCGCTGATATCACGGCAGCGCCCCAGAACCTCGCTGTCTGCACCCGGTTGAACTTACCGCGCGGGGTCACGAACACCCGGGTAGGACCGCGATGGGGCCCGGCGACCACGTCCGCGCGGATGGTAATCAACCCTAAGTACGACTCTCTGTAGGACCCGCTCCGCGATCGGGGGTGGCGCGGGCTAGGATTCACCCCAGACATGCAGTCACTGGAACGACTGCGCGCTACGAGGAATCGGAGGAGCCGTGACCGCCGAAGCACCCCCCATTGGTGGATTGCAGGCCAGCCGCCCGTTCCCGCCCCGCACGGGCGCGCGGGGCACTCTGATCTATCGCTTGATCACGACCACCGATCACAAGCTGATCGGCATCATGTACTTGGTCGCGTGCTTCGCGTTCTTCCTCATCGGCGGCTTGATGGCGCTGTTCATGCGCGCCGAGCTGGCCGTGCCCGGTCTGCAGTTCCTGTCCAACGAGCAGTTCAACCAGCTGTTCACCATGCACGGCACCGTGATGCTGCTGTTCTACGCGACGCCCATCGTGTTCGGCTTCGCGAACGTGGTGCTGCCGTTGCAGATCGGCGCCCCCGACGTCGCCTTCCCGCGTTTGAACGCCTTCTCTTTCTGGCTGTTCCTGTTCGGCGCCCTGATCGGTATCGCGGGTTTCATCACCCCCGGTGGCGCCGCCGACTTCGGCTGGACCGCCTACACCCCGCTGACCGACGCCATCCACTCACCGGGTGCCGGTGCTGACCTGTGGATCATGGGTCTGGCCGTCGGTGGTCTGGGCACCATCCTGGGTGCGGTCAACATGATCACCACCGTGGTGTGTATGCGCGCCCCCGGTATGACCATGTTCCGGATGCCGATCTTCACCTGGAACATCTTGGTGACCAGCGTGCTGGTGCTGCTGGCCTTCCCGCTGCTGACCGCCGCGCTGTTCGGTCTGGCGGCCGACCGCCACCTCGGTGCACACGTCTTCGATCCCGCCAACGGTGGTGTCCTGCTGTGGCAGCACCTGTTCTGGTTCTTCGGACACCCCGAGGTGTACATCATCGCGCTGCCGTTCTTCGGCATCGTCTCGGAGATCTTCCCGGTGTTCAGCCGCAAGCCGATCTTCGGTTACACCACGCTGATCTACGCGACGCTCGGTATCGCGGCGCTGTCCATCGCGGTGTGGGCGCACCACATGTACGCCACCGGCGCCGTGCTGCTGCCGTTCTTCTCGTTCATGACGTTCCTGATCGCCGTCCCGACGGGTATCAAGTTCTTCAACTGGATCGGCACGATGTGGAAGGGCCAGCTGACCTTCGAAACCCCGATGATCTTCTCGGTGGGCTTCCTGGTGACCTTCCTCTTCGGTGGTCTGACCGGCGTGCTGCTGGCCATGCCCCCGGTCGACTTCCACGTCACCGACTCGTACTTCGTGATCGCGCACTTCCACTACGTGCTCTTCGGAACCATCGTGTTCGCGACCTACGCCGGTATCTACTTCTGGTTCCCGAAGATGACCGGTCGCCTGCTAGACGAGCGCCTCGGCAAGTTCCACTTCTGGCTGACCTTCATCGGGTTCCACTCCACGTTCCTGGTGCAGCACTGGCTGGGTAACCAGGGCATGCCGCGTCGCTACGCCGACTACCTGCCCACCGACGGCTTCACCTTCCTGAACTCGTTCTCGACGGTCGGTGCCTTCATCCTCGGCGCCTCGACCCTGCCGTTCCTGTGGAACGTGTTCAAGAGCTACCGGTACGGCGAGGTTGTCACGGTCGACGATCCGTGGGGCTACGGCAACTCCCTGGAGTGGGCCACCAGCTGCCCGCCGCCGCGGCACAACTTCTCCGAGCTGCCCCGAATCCGTTCGGAGCGCCCGGCATTCGAGCTGCACTACCCGCACATGTCCGAGCGCATGCGCGCTGAGGCACATGTGGGTGGCGGCCATAAATAACGGCCGCGATACGCAGCTGTGAGTGACCGCGTCACGGTTCTGATCACCGTCACCGGGGCCGATAAACCCGGCGTCACCTCGGTGCTTATGGGGGTACTGTCCCGCCACGGTGTCGAGCTGCTGAATGTCGAACAGGTTGTCATTCGCGGCAAGCTAACGCTCGGCGTCCTCGTCAAGGCACAGGGTCGCAGCGAGGCTGTTGAGGCGCTGCAGGACGAGCTCGAAGAGGCAATGCACACCCTCGGATTCGACGTTGACGTCGAATTCGGCGGGGATAGTTCGGTGATCAAAGATCCGTCGACCCACACCATCGTGGTGCTCGGGCGACCGGTCACGGCGCGCGCTTTCGGCGCGGTCGCCCGCGGGCTGGCCGGCCTCGGTATCAACATCGACCTCATCCGGGGTATCGCCGACTACCCGGTGACTGGCCTGGAACTGCGCGTCACCGTCCCGCAAGCTCAGTTGACCGATGTCGACCTGCACACCGCGATGGCCCAGGTGGCCGCCGACGAGCCGGTGGATATCGCCGTCGAGCACAGCAGCCTGGACCGGCGGGCCAAGCGGCTCATCGTTTTTGACGTGGATTCGACCCTTGTCCAGGGTGAGGTCATTGAGATGCTGGCAGACCGGGCCGGCGCGCGTGAGCAAGTCGCCGCGATCACCGAGGCCGCCATGCGTGGGGAACTCGACTTCGCCGAGTCGCTGCATCAGCGGGTTGCCACACTTGCAGGCCTTCCCGAGTCGGTGCTCGACGATGTCGCCGACGAGTTGGTACTCACGCCGGGCGCGCGTACCACCATCCGGACTCTGCGTCGGCTGGGGTACTCCTGCGGTGTGGTGTCGGGCGGATTCCGTCAGGTGATCGAGCCGCTGGCCCACGAACTGGCTCTGGACTTCGTGGCGGCCAATGTCTTGGAGATCGTGGATGGCAAGCTCACCGGACGCGTGATCGGGGAGGTGGTCGACCGCCCCGGCAAGGCCAAGGCATTGCGCCAATTCGCTTATGAGGCAGGCGTTCCGCTGGCACAAACGGTGGCCGTCGGAGACGGTGCGAACGATATCGACATGCTTTCGGCGGCCGGGCTCGGCGTGGCCTTCAATGCCAAACCCGCGCTGCGGAAGGTGGCCGATGCGTCGGTGAGTCAGCCGTATCTGGATGTGGTGCTCTTCATCCTCGGTATCACCCGCGCCGAAATCGAGGCGGCCGACGCCGTCGACGGTGGCGTGCGTCGCGTCGATATTCCGGACGACTAGCCGCTGCCGGATCGGGTCTCAGCCCACCATCGCCGAGTCGGAAAGCGGCAGCGCACCGGTCACTGTGTGCCAGGCCTGGGCCAGCAGCTCCACACCGCGTATCAACTGATCGTCGTGCTGAGTGAAGGGCACTCGCACGAATCGTTCCAGCGAGCCGCCGACGCCGAACCGTGGGCCGGCGGCGATACGGACCCCGAGGCGCGCGGCCGCGGCGGCGAGCGCGGTACTCATCGGGGCGGGCAACCGGGCCCAGATGCATAGTCCGCCTTCGGCTTCCTGTAGCTCCCAATCGGGGAGCCGACGACGCAGCTCGGCTACCACCAGGGCGCGCCGTGCGCGCAGGGTCGCCCGTTGCACGGCCTCGACCTCGTCCGCGTGTTCCAGGAGTTCGGCGGCGGCCAACTGCTCCAGGATCGGCGTGCCGGTGTCCATAGCGGAGCGCACTGCCGCGAGCCGGGCGACGGTGGTGCGGTCAGCGCGGACCCAGCCGACGCGCATGCCGCCCCAGAACGACTTCGACATCGACCCGATGGTGACCACCAGATCGGGCCGCGCCACCAGCGAGGCCATCGGCGCGGGGGTCGAGGCCTCATGCCAGGCGCCGACAAGTGACTCATCGACAATGGTGCGGGTTCGGGTCTGGGAGATGATGTCTGCCAATGCCTTTCGCTGCGCAAGTGGCATGGTGAGACCGGTGGGGTTGTGGTTGTCCAGCACCAGATAGGCCAGGTTGGGGGCTGTTTGGCGGATGGTGGTCTCCATGCCGGTCATATCCCAACCGGATTCGCGCTCGTGCGTGTGCATCGGTACCGGAACCGGACGTCCGCCACGCTGGGTGATCGCGTCGAGTGCGCCGTGGTACGTCGGCTGCTCCACCAGGACCCGGTCGCCGGGCTCCACGAAGGCGCCGAGGAGCAGGGCGATGGCCTGTTGGGCGCCGCAGGTCACCATGATCTGATCCTCGGTGGTGGGCAGCCCGCGTCGTGAGAAGTGCTCGGCGATACGGGGGCGCAGTTCCGGAATGCCCACCAGCTCATGACCGATCCCCCGGAGATGGGTCGGCAGTTTGGTCAGGGCCACCTGGTAGGCGTCCAGTACCGCGGCCGCTGGTGCTGCGGTGGCGGCATTTTGCAGGTCGATCATCGGGGTCGCTAATCCCGTTGTGGCCGAAGGTGATCGGTCGGGGCCGGGCAGGGCGGTAGTGCTGCGCGCGCCCTGGCGGCCGCGCAGATATCCGCTTTCGCGCAGTTCTGCGTACGCGGCGGTGACGGTGGTACGGCTGACATACAGGGCACTTGCCAATGCTCGTTCGCTGGGGATGCGGGCCCCCAGGGGCAGCCGTCCGTCGATGACGAGAAGTCGGATCGCATCCGCCAACGCTCCGTAGGCGGGTCCGGCAGACCCCGCCGTGCGCCATTGGCCGAGGTGACGGGCCAGGGTGTCTGCAACGACCACACGATCGGACATAAAAGCCAGTGTGACTCAACTGGCTATTGAAAGACAAGCCAGTTGGCCGAGAAAATCGTCCGGTGACCGGGAAATGGATTGGATGGAGTGCGCGCGGTACAGCGCTGTTGGTGGGTCTGTACCTGTACGGGGTCTCGATGGCGCTGATGGTGCGGGCGGGTCTCGGGCTGGACCCGTGGGACGTGTTCCATCAGGGGCTCTCTCTGCGCACCGGAATGAGCATCGGACTGGCCTCGGCGGTGACCGGTGTCGTGGTGCTTCTCGCGTGGATTCCGTTGCGTAACAAGCCTGGTGTGGGGACGATCGCCAACATTGTCGTCATCGCGGTTGCCGTCGATTCCACATTGGCCTGGCTGCCGGCGCCATCGGCGATGGCCGTGCGAGTGGCATTTCTGGTCGGCGGCGTGCTGCTGAACGCGATTGCCACGGTTCTCTACGTCGGTGCCGGGCTGGGACCCGGGCCCCGTGATGGACTGACAACTGGACTGGTTCATCGCACCGGCCGGTCCGTGCGGCTGATCAGGACCACCATCGAGGTCATCGTGGTGGGGACGGGCTGGCTGCTCGGCGGGAACGTCGGGGCGGGCACCGTGCTCTACGCGCTGGGCATCGGCCCCCTCATTCAGGTGGTGTTGCGGCTGCTGCCCCGGCGGCTGCTGGCGGTCAGCGGCTGGGGCGTGGTGTTGAGCACCCAGCGCGAGAACGCCGCGTGTGCGGAGCCGTCGAATTCACCTCAGGACGTAGCGGCCTGACGGTGTCGGTCGAGTGATTCGGCATCGGTAAGCAGCTGATTGCGAATCGCTTCCGGGAGGTCGAGCAGTTTGGATGTCAACTCGGCCACCGATGGGTTCTGGGCGAGTTCAAGGGTGGTCAGATCAGCATCCAGCTCGTCTGCGTAGCCACTATCTGTGAAGTAACGGACATCGATGCGGAAAGCGTGCGCGATGCTCTCCAGCGCCTGTAGGGAGGGCCGCCCTCGCTGCCCGTTGCGCAACTGCGACAGATAAGGCGCGGAGACCACGGTGCCTCCCGTGCGCATGAATATAAGAAATTCGCTGTTGGAGTACGGTCCGCGGCCCGGAGTGTGCAGCACCGCGAACACCCGGTTAAGTCTGGCGACGAATTCGTCTTGTGATCGGGGGTCCTTGAATGGGTAGAGGGCATTGCGGTTGCTCTCAGCCGAAGAATCGAGTTTTGATGTGCGACTATCTTCCACACTGTCCGATCCTTGAATTCGCCGGTTGGCGTCGATCAAGCGGCCGAGAGCCGTCGTATCGCGACGCAGCTGAGACTGGAAGGCGTCGACTCGGCGACGCCACGCCTTGAGGTCATCCCATACCCATGATCGATCCTCGCCATGAGCTGCACGTTGCTGTATGCGACATGCCTCGGCATCAAGCTGTGCGATCAGTCGATGGTTAGCAAGCCCGATGTTGTGCACCGTGTCCAGGTAGGGATCCGGATCAAGATCGTTTGTCATATGGTTGCCTAGAATTCCTTCCGAGCTTGCTGACGTATCGATGAGGATACGCGATCGAGGTCTCGGCGCATGGTCGGGACGGCTCGCGAGATGGCTCCCGCTCGCCGCATGTCGGGCTCGATGCGGCACGATGGCTCCGTGGCCGAAATTGATCCGGACCTTCTGCTCGATTTCCGCGATGTGCTGCTGCGCCGCAATCGCAAGGTGTTGGTAGGCCCGGTCACCTGGTCGGTTGAACTTGACGAACGGTGGGTGATTCTCGGCCCCAACGGTGCCGGGAAGACGTCGTTGCTGCGGATCGCGGCGGCCATGGAGCACCCGTCATCGGGTGAGGCCGCCATCCTCGGCGAGCGGTTGGGCCGTGTCGATGTTTCCGAGCTCAAGGCGCGAATCGGCCTGAGTTCGGCCGCGCTTGCGCAACGGATACCGGATGACGAAGTGGTCCGTGACCTGGTGGTATCGGCCGGCTATGCGGTGCTGGGGCGCTGGCGCGAGGAGTATGAGGAGATCGACACGGCGCGTGCCATCGACATGCTCGAGACGCTGGGCGCCGAGCATCTGGCAGAACGCACGTACGGGACACTCTCCGAGGGAGAGCGCAAAAGGGTGCTCATCGCGCGTGCGCTCATGACCGATCCCGAGTTGCTGCTCCTCGACGAGCCGGCGGCCGGACTGGACCTGGGTGGGCGTGAGGAACTCGTGGCCCGGTTGGGTGAGCTTGCCGCCGATCCGGATGCGCCCGCGATGGTTTTGGTGACTCACCACGTGGAGGAGATCCCGCCTGGTTTCAGTCACGCGTTGTTGCTGTCCGAGGGAGGGATTGTCGCTCAGGGTCTGTTGGCGGACGTGATGACCAGCGAGAATTTGTCCCGCGCGTTCGGGCAGTCGATCGTGGTTGAGATGATCGACGGGCGTTACTTCGCGCGACGTGCCCGGCCCCGCGCCGCACATTCCAGGAGGCAGTAGTGACACCTACCCCCAACGATCCAGCGCAGCCGAAGCCCGCGGCGACTGTCGTACTCATACGTGACGGCGCCGTCGGTGTCGAGGCGTTTCTGATGCGTCGCGATAACGCCATGGCCTTCGCCGGGGGAATGACGGTCTTCCCGGGCGGCGGGGTGGACTCGCGGGATCTGCGTGCTGATGTGCCGTGGGTGGGCCCAGATGTCACGTGGTGGGCCGAACAATTCGGCGTGACACCCGAACTGGCATCGGCACTGGTGTGCGCGGCCGCGCGCGAGACCTTCGAGGAGTGCGGTGTGCTGTTCGCGGGCACCTCGGATACCTCGATAGTCGAGGACGCGGCCGTCTATCACCAGGCGCGCAGGGATCTGTCGGACAAGTCGCTGTCCTTTGCGGAGTTCCTGCAGCGTGAGGGCTTGCTTCTGCGGGCAGACCTACTGCGGCCGTGGGCCAACTGGATCACCCCGGAGGCAGAACCGCGTCGCTATGACACCTTTTTCTTCGTCGCGGCATTGCCCTCGGGGCAGGATGCCGACGGAGACAACACCGAAGCTGTTGCCTCGGGATGGCAGACCCCCGGGGCTGCGATCTCGGCCTTTACCGAGCGGCGCAGCTTCCTGCTTCCGCCGACCTGGTCCCAGCTGGACGCCGTGTCCTCGTCCGGTGCGACGGTGGCGGACGTGCTGGCCTCTGTACGGGAGATCGCGCCGATCATGCCGATTTTGACCGAGCAGGACGGCCGATGGTTCGTCCAATTCGCCGACGTGGACCGTTATGAGGCGGCCCGGCAGGGCGCCGTGGAGATCCCCGAGGTGACCGGGACGGAGCTGACATGACCGAGCCCGAGTTCGTGTCGGTGCGCACCGCGCCCGAGTACCCCGGCATTGGCACCATCGCACTGTCGCGTCCGCCCACCAATGCCCTTACCCGCCAGATGTACCGAGAACTGGCGCTGGCTGCCGCCGAGGTGAACGCACGCGAGGACATCCGGGTCGTCATTGTTTACGGCGGACACGAAATCTTTTGCACCGGTGATGATTTGACTGAACTATCGGAGTTGACCGCCGAGGAGATGTCGCGCAGCGCCGGTGATCGGCAGGCCGCGTTGACCGCGGTGGCAGAGCTGGCAAAACCAACGATCGCCGCGATCACGGGGTACGCCTTGGGCAGTGGCCTGGAGCTGGCGCTGGCGGCCGATTGGCGGATCGCCGGGGACAACGCCAAGGTCGGTTCGCCCGAGATTCTGGCGGGCATGATCCCGGGTGGCGGCGGGACGGTGCGGTTGGCGCGCGTTGTGGGGCTGAGCCGGGCCAAGGAAATGGTGTTCAGTGGCCGCCTGGTTGGCGCCAAAGAGGCCCTGCGGATGGGGCTCTTGGACCAGATGGTGGCACCCGACGACGTCTACACCGAGGCAGCAGCCTGGGCTCAGCGCTTTGTCGACGGGCCGCCCTTGGCGCTCGCCGCTGCCAAACAGGCCATCGACCACGGCTTCGACAGCCCATTGGCCGGGGGACTGGACAGAGAACGCGAGCTGTTTTGCCAGGTGTTCGCGACACAGGACCGCGCGGACGGGGTGGCCGCTCAGCTGGAGATCGGCCCGGGGACGGCCCGGTTCAGGGGAGCCTAACCAGGCGTTAGGCTGACGGCCATGACGGAGATTTCGGAGCCGACGACCAAGGCCACTGCGGAGCAGGTCGCTGCTGCTTTTGAGGACAACAAACTCGCCCAGATCCTGTACCACGACTGGGAGGCAGAGACCTACGACGAGAAGTGGTCCATCTCCTACGACCAGCGCTGCATCGACTACGCGCGCGGCCGGTTCGATGCCATCGTGCCCGTCGAGGACCAGCGCGAGCTGCCCTACGACCGTGCCCTGGAGCTGGGTTGTGGCACCGGCTTCTTCCTGTTGAATCTGATGCAGTCAGGCGTTGCGCGCCGTGGCTCGGTCACCGATCTGTCGCCGGGCATGGTCAAGGTCGCCACGCGTACCGGCAAGGAGCTGGGTCTGGACGTCGACGGCCGGGTCGCCGATGCCGAGCGGATTCCGTACGACGACAACACCTTCGATTTAGTGGTGGGCCATGCCGTGCTGCACCACATTCCCGATGTCGAGTTGTCGCTGCGTGAGGTGCTGCGGGTGCTCAAGCCAGGTGGGCGGTTCATCTTCGCCGGAGAGCCCACCACGGTCGGCAACCTCTACGCCCGTGCGCTGGCGAATCTGACGTGGAAGGCCACAGTCCAGGCGATGAAGCTGCCCGGATTGGAGAGCTGGCGGCGTCCGCAGGAGGAGCTCGATGAGAACTCCCGCGCTGCCGCCCTCGAATGGGTGGTTGACCTGCACACCTTTGATCCTGCCGACCTGGAGAAGATGGCCACCAACGCCGGTGCCGTTGCGGTGCGGACGGCCAGTGAGGAATTCACCGCTGCCATGCTGGGCTGGCCCGTGCGTACGTTCGAGTCGACGGTGCCGCCCGGCAAGTTGGGCTGGGGCTGGGCGAAGTTCGCGTTCGGCGGTTGGAAGGCGCTCAGCTGGGTGGACGAGAACGTATGGCGTCACGTGGTGCCGAAGGGCTGGTACTACAACGTGATGATCACCGGGCTCAAGTCCTCGTAATCCCTCGAGTTCCCGCAGGTGTTCGAGCCCTCCGACGTTGCATATCTGTCCTCGGAGGCGGGCAGTGCGGATCTCGTGCGGGCATCGGCGTACACGTTCTCTGCGGGCACCCTGGTGGCCGATACGGCGGCTCTGCGTACCGAATTCGGTGACCGCGCCGCAGTTTTGGCGCAGACGGTGCAGCTGCGCCGTAAGGCGGCGGCCAAGCTGGATGACGTGCGGGACTGGCTGTTCACCGATGACGCGCTACAGCAGGCGACACCTGCTGCAGTGGCGCGGCATCGCGCTGAGCGGCTGGCCGATCGGGTAGTTCACGATGTCACCTGTTCGGTCGGGGCCGAGCTGGCCGCCCTCGACGGCGTCGCCGCGACGGTCATCGGCAGCGATATCGATCCGGTGAGAACGGCGATGGCACGTCACAACATTGGCAAGCGGGTTCTGATCTGTCGGGCGGATGCGCTGGCACCGTCCAGTCGCGCCGACGTGGTGGTTGCAGATCCGGGACGCCGCTCCGGCGGGCGCCGGCGGTTCGATCCTTCGGCATACTCGCCGCCCCTGGACCTGGTGCTGCGGACATACGCAGATCGCGATCTGGTCGTCAAATGTGCTCCGGGACTGGACTTCACCGATCTACGGGAACAGACCGGATTCGATGGTGAGATCGAGGTTGTCTCCTTCGACGGCGGCGTTCGGGAGGCGTGTCTGTGGTCGGCGGGGTTGGCACGGGCGCGTAGGCGCGCCACGGTGCTCTCGACGGCCGGCGACGGCTTCCAGCTGACAGATGTCGATCCCGATGACTGTGGGCTCGCCGAGGCGGGCGAGTGGATCATCGACCCCGATGGTGCGGTGGTGCGTGCGGGCCTGGTGCGACAATATGCCGCGCGACATGGGTTGTGGCAGTTGGATCCCCGCATCGCGTACCTGTCGGGGGATTCGGTGCCCGCAGGTGTGCAGGGCTACCGGGTGCTCGACGCGCTGGCGTACAGCGAGAAACGGCTGCGCCAGGCGCTCGCCGCACGAGACTGCGGTTCTGTCGAGATCACCGTGCGCGGGGTAGACGTCGACCCCGCGGTGCTGCGCACCAGGATGAAGTTACGAGGCGCTGTGGCGCTCTCGGTCGTCATCACCCGGATAGGAAGTGACGCAAGAGCATTCGTCTGTGAGGCTAGGTCCCCGGGCGGAACCCGTACACCTGGCCCTCGCTCAGCGTGACGATCACGCGCTGATCCGGTCCGATCGAGATGCCGACCGGGACGCCGGCGGCATCGGGTAGCGGATAGCGGTTGATGGTGGCTCCGTCCGGGGTGTTGAACACCACCAGCGCCAGCCCCTTGTCTCCGTCCTTGACCACGGTATAGCCGACGTTTCCGGCGGCCTGGCTCGACGTCGAGAGCGGAACGAGGTCATCGCGGCGCCAGGTGATTTCACCCTTGCTGCCGAAGTCTTTGATGGCCATCAGGGTGGCCTTGTCGCCGGTTCCGGCGATGATGGTTCCGTCTGGTGCGACGGAGGGCGGTGTCACGGCGTTGAAGCCCAAGGGCACTGACCATTTCTGGCTGCCATCAAAGGTATGCATCGCGTGGAGCGAACCCTTGCGGTCATTGATGTAGACCGTTTCGCCATCCCGAGACATCACCGGGGAGCCGATCACGCCTTCGTCAATGATCTTGTTGGCCCACTTGTGTTTCAGGGTGATGTGGCCGTCGGCGTCGTACGTGATTCCCAGCAGCACGGGTACCGGTTTTCCTGGCTGCCACAGCGTGGTGACGATGGTGCCGGTTTCCGGGTCGTAGGCGGGGGAGGCGGATACCGGGCATTGGGGTCCCGCCGCTTGGCAGTCACCCAGGCCGCGCCGCGGATCGGTCGGATCGACACCTTCGAGCAGATCCATGGGGGTGCCCACGACCTCACCGCGCTGCGCGTTGAAGATCAGTATCTGACCGAGGTGCGTGACGATGAGGAGCCGTCCGGGCTCGACGATCTTAGGTGTGGTGGGTGCGCCGATTACGGGCTTGCGCCACCGGATCCACTGGGTGGGGGGAAACGACACCACGGCGCCGGGCTGACCCATGTAGATGTTGTTGTAGCCGTCGGCGAGCGGTCCGGACCATGGGCTGCCGGTGATCATCCGGGTGCACCAGCGCTGGCGCGCGGCCTTGTTGTTCTCCCACTCCATGAGCGTGCAACCGGCAGGGGTGTCGGCACTGACCGCGATGAAGTTGTCGATGCCGATTGCCGCGGCACTGCCTATCTGGCCCTTGGTGTTCCGGCTCCACTCCAGGGTCAGTTCGCGAGCGCCCTCGGTGGGCGTGTAGCTGCTGTTGTGCGCGTCGGCGTAGCTGGCGGACCAGCCGGGCGCCGCCTTGATGTTGATCCAGGAATCATCGCCGGAACATCCGGTGACGGTGAGGAGTGTCGCAAGAACCATGCTCGCGAGTACTCGTGCTCGGGAAAGCACGGTGAGACACTCCTCTCTTAGGGGGCGGTCCGGCCCATCGCAGGGTAGCGTGCGCGCTCTGCCGCGTCCCGTAGGCTGTGCGGCCATGACGACGATGTGGGGCGCTCCCCTGCACAAGCGGTGGCGCGGACAGCGCCTGCGCGACCCGGCACAGGCCAAATTCCTGACCAAGGCCTCATTGCGATGGGTGATCGCGAACAAGGCATACACACCGTGGTACCTGGTGCGGTACTGGCGGCTGCTCAAGTTCAAGCTCTCCAATCCGCACATCGTCACGCGCGGCATGCTGTTCCTGGGCAAGAACGTCGAGATCCACTGCACACCAGAGCTGGCCCGGATGGAGATCGGCCGGTGGGTGCACATCGGCGACGGAAACTCGTTGCGCGCACACGAGGGGTCGCTGCGGCTGGGCGACAAGGTGGTGTTCGGTAAGGACAACGTCGTCAACGCCTACATCGACATCGAGTTCGGTGACTCGGCCCTGATGGCGGACTGGTGCTACGTGTGCGATTTCGACCATCGGATGGAAGACATCACCTACCCGATCAAGGACCAGGGCATCGTCAAGTCCCCGGTGCGCATCGGCCCGGATACCTGGATCGCCACCAAGGTGACGATCCTGCGGGACACCATCGTCGGCCGCGGCTGCGTGCTCGGCGCTCACGCCGTGGTCAAGGGTGTCATTCCGGATTACTCGATTGCGGTCGGCGCCCCGGCCAGGGTCGTCAAGAACCGGAAGGTGGCCTGGGACGCCTCGGCCGCACAACGTGCTCAGCTGGCCGAGGCGCTGGCCGATATCGAACGTAAGAAGGCGGCCGCTAACTCACCGGAGTGAGGGTGAACAGCGGGAACACCCGCGTGGTGCGCTTCGTGTACTCGGCATAGGGCGGGAAGGCCGCCACGGCACGTTCCCACCAGGTCGCGCGCTCGATGTCGTTCGAGATTTCCTCGGCACGGACGGTCTGGACGTTTTCGCCGTCGCGCAGCTCGAAGACCGGATTGGCACGCAGATTCGCGACCCAGGCGGGGTTCTTCGGGGCGCCGCCGATCGAGCCGACCGCGAGGTACACGCCCTCGTGTTCCACTCGCATGAGTGGCGCCTTGCGGATCTGTCCCGATTTCGCGCCGACGGTGTACAAGATCACGACGGGGATGCCTTCTAACGTGGTGCCCTCGACGCCGCCGCTGGATTCGTAGATCTCGATCTGTTCATCGACCCACTGTGGGTTCGCGGCGATGTATTCGAAGGTGAATTCGTTGGTCACCGTGGCTGCAACACCTGCCATGGGCGTGCTATTTCAGGTCACCCAGCAGATCCTCGATGCGGTTGTAGCTGACCTGCATGCCCACCTCCATGCCGGATTCGATGTGTCCGTCGCGATGCTCCTTACAGCTGTGCTGTACCAAAACCCGCATGGTGGTGACCCCATCGACCTCGTCCAGGGTGGTGGACACCAGGGCCGACGCATCGGGCATCCCCTCGTAGACCTCGGTATTGACCAACCGGTGGGGTCTGTCGATCTCGTGGTACTCGCCGTGGAACCCGACCTCCATGTCCGGCGCGGATTCGCACGGTTGGCTGACCACATACCGCCATGTGCCACCGACTCGCAGATCGATATCGCAGACCTGCCAGTGCGCGGTCTCGAATCCCCACCAGCGCTTGACCAGATCGGGCTCGGTGAGTGTCCGAAAGACCAGTGCAGCTGGCGCGTCAAAGGATCGGGTGATGAGAATCGTTGTATCCGAGGGAAGTTCGACGGTGGCGCTGCCATACCGACTGCTCATGGGGTTTCCTCCTGTAGTTCGGTGAGTAGGTCGTCGAGCCGGTTGAGGCGCTCGTTCCAGGTGCGTTCAAACGCGGTCACCCAGTCATGGACGGGCCGCAGAGCCGCACCGTTGACGCGATAGAAGCGGTGCCGTCCATGTGAGCGCACCCGCACCAGATCGACGGCGCGGAGCACGCCCAGATGCTTCGACACCTGCGGCTGACCCATCCTGGTCCGCGCCACCAGATCGTTCACCGTGACCTCGCCGGTGCCGATGGCACGGAGAAGGTCGCGACGGCCGGCCTCCGCGATCGCATTGAACGCATCGGCGGTGGTGGGGGTGCGAGCCATGGAGGAAACATATACCGATATAGGCATATGTCAAGCCCGGAATCCTCGGAATATCAGCGGATTGCGGTACCCTGAGCGCGTCGGCGATGCCGACCGAAATCAGTCATTGCGGGGTAGTGGGAAGCTGAGTATGGACAGGCCGATCAAGACCCGCCGTATCAAGTTTCGCTACCAACCTGGTTCGCTGGATCGTCATTTTGTACAAGGTGACCTGGTGTCTAGCCACATGATGGCGATGCTGTCGGCGGTGTTTCCGGAGGGTGAGGAGTTCTTCATCCGGTCGGTCCGGCGTTACTCGGACCAGATCACCGATCCTGAGCTCAAAAAGCAGGTGGCCGGGTTCATCGGCCAGGAGATGACACACGGGCGCGAACATCGCGAACTCAACGAGCGCCTGCAGGAGATGGGGTATCCCACCGCGTTCGTGGAGCGGCTGGCTCGGCGCATTTTCAACTTCCAGACCCGGAATTACCCGCCGATCTACACCTTGGCCGTCACAGCCGCGTTGGAGCATTACACCGCGGTCCTTGCCGAGACCTTGCTGACCGATCAGCGCGCCCTGGACATGCTGGGTGAGGGCGAGGTGCGTTCCATGCTGCTGTGGCATGCCTTCGAGGAAGCCGAGCACCGGTGCGTGACCTTCGATGTCTACCGCGCCGTCGGTGGTAGCGAGCGGCTACGCATCTGGGTGATGCGCCGCACCACCATCGCGTTCATCTACACCACATTCTTTGAGACGGTGATCTCGCTGCTGCGTGATAAGGCCGCCTACAACCCGGTTCGCTTGGTGAAAAGCATTGCGGCGTTGCGGCACTTACCGTTCCTGAGTCGTGAGGTGCGTCGCCGCATCGGTGAGTACAACCGTCCGGGATTCCATCCCAACGACTCCGACAATTCCGAACTGATCGAGAAATGGCATGCCGAGCTCTTCGGGGAGAACGGACAGCTGACCGGCCATCTGCACTAGCCGAGGTGATGGTGGAGCGGGAGATCAAGACCAGACGGATCAGGTTTCGCTATCCGGCCGGTTCCCTGCGGCGTCACTACGTGCAGGACGACCTGGGCATGAGTCATGTGGTGTCAGTGCTTTCGGCGGCCTTTCCCGAGGGTGAGGCCTTCATGATTCGTTCGGTGCGCGCGGTTGCCGACCAGCTCACCGATCCGGTGCTCAAGAAGCAGGTGGCAGGCTTCATCGGGCAGGAAGCCACGCATAGCCGCGAGCACCGTGACCTCAACGAGCGGCTGCAGCAGATGGGTTATCCGACCGCGTTTGTCGACCGGGCGACCCGCAGGGTTCTGGAAACGCGCTCACGCTTCTCGTCTCCCCGGTACTGCCTTGCGATGACAGCCGCGCTGGAGCATTACACCGCGATTCTCGCCGAGACCTTGCTGACAGATCAGCGGGCCTTGGACATGCTGGGTGAGGGAGAGGTGCGTTCCATGCTGCTGTGGCACGCGCTGGAGGAGTCTGAGCATCGCACGGTGGCGTTCGACGTTTACCAGGCCATCGGCGGAACCAATCGTATGCGGGTATCGGTCATGTGGTTCACCACATTTGGGTTCTTCACCCTTGCCGCATGTGCGTCGTTCATCTCGCTGTTCCGGGATCGGGACTTCTACAACCCCAGGATCTTCTTTCCAAGTGCTATCCGGCTGTTCCGTTCGCCGTTCTTCTCACGTGAGGTGATCCGGCGATTGATGTCCTACAGTCGCAAGGATTTTCACCCCGATGAGGTAGACAACACCGAACTCATCGCGAGGTGGAATGCTCTGTTGTTTGGTGAGCAGGGGCAGATCGCCGATCATTTGCACTGACCCTCAGTGAGTCAGGTACCGCGTCAACATATCGACCAGCTGGTCCTCGAACAGCTGCGTATCGACCGGCCGTGGACCGGCCACCAGGCGGTGTACCAGTGACTCGATGGTCGCCACCACCATCCTTGCCGCCATGGCTGTTTCGGCTATCCGGACCTCGGGGTGTGTTGCCAGGAGCGTCTCGGCCGCAGCGACGACGGCATCTTCCGACCGGTGCAGCATGGCCAGGAACTCGGGTGGGCGCGGCGCCTCTTCAAAGAGCACCCGGTGCAACCGTGGGTTGTCGCGATGGTTGTCGATGGCTGCCCTGATAAAGACTCGCAGGGTGTCTTCGATCGAATTGGGCAGTCCCGCAGACAGATGCCGCTGGATGAGGGCGAACCCTTCCTCGGTGTGCGCGGTCATCAACTCGACGAGGATGGAGTCCTTGTTGGGGAAGTACTGATACAGCGAGCCGATCGAGATATCGGCCCGCTCGGCGATGCGATTGGTGGTCCCGGCGGCGTAACCGAAGTCGGCGAAAACGTGAGCAGCCGCATCGAGGATGCGCCGCCGGGTGGCCCCTGCGCGGTCCTGTCGTGGCTGCTTGCGTGGCTGTAGCCGGGTGTTGAGCATGGTGTTGGCACCTTCCCCGAAAGCGAGTACCGCTTATGTGAGTAATTACTCATAATAGTGATTGACCAGCATATATGGAAGGAAAATGAGATGCGGACGGTCTATCTGGAAACTGAACTTCCCACCGACGCCGACCGGGTGTGGAGTGCGATGCGATATGCCGGCACCTTCCTGTATCTGTGCCGTGGATTGTTCGGCATTCCCGCGCTGACGGGGCGCACCGACCCCATGCGGGTGGGTGAGATCGGCACCGCATGGCTGTGGGGGTTGCATCTGATTCCGTTGTACCGACACACCATTCACGTGATCGAGGTCGACGAGGAGACCCATACCGTGCGCACCAACGAGCGTGGTGGCATTCTGCGCACCTGGAACCACACCCTTCATGTGAAATCCCTCGGGGACGGTCGCTGCCGGTACAGCGACTCCATAGACATCGATGCCGGGCCGCTCACCGCGCTGGCAGCCAGGGGAGCGACGGCGATCTTCCGCTATCGACAGCGGCGCTGGCACAAGCTCGTCGACAAGCACCTGCTGCCGGAGGGGCCGGCGTACACCCGGGTGTGACGGCAACAGTCGCCGACCGTGTGGTGTGGCAAACGTCACGGCCTTGCCGCCCATTCACGGTAGAGACGCAACGTGTTAGCGTTTTAAACACTGTTTAGATCACTGTTCTTTCTCCCCTGGAAGGGAAGTCCAGCCGATGAAGCGCGTTTCTTCGATGCGTGGTGCCACCATCCGTTTTGTTACCGCCGCAGCCCTTGCGGTCGCGGTTCTGCCGGCGTTCGTCGGTGTCTCCGGCGGCTCGGTGGTGGCGAATGCCTTTTCGCACCCGGGGCTTCCGGTTGAGTATCTGGAAGTGCCCTCGGCCGCGATGGGTCGCGATATCAAGGTTCAGTTTCAGGGAGGCGGCCCTAAGGCTGTCTATCTCCTTGACGGGCAGCGCGCTCGCGAGGATTTCAGCGGATGGGATATCGAGACCACGGCGTTCGAGGACTATTACCAATCGGGTATCTCGATGGTCTTGCCCGTCGGCGGACAATCCAGCAACTATACGGACTGGTACCGCCCGGCCAAGGGCAAAGACGGTGTGTGGACCTACAAATGGGAGACCTTCCTGACCGGCGAACTGCCGCAATGGCTGGCCGCCAATCGGGGGTTTCGGCCACAGGTAACGCCATCGTCGGGCTATCGATGGCGGGCCCGTCAGCATTGACCCTGTCGATCTACCACCCGCAGCAGTTCATCTACGCGGGGGCTCTCTCGGCGCCGTTGCACCCGTCGGCCAATAAATGGCAGATCTCCATCTCGATGTCCGACGCCGGCGGGTTCAATTCCGAAGACATGTGGGGGCCCGAGAGTGACCCAGCCTGGGTTCGCAACGACCCGTACCTGAACATCGACAAGTTGATTGCCAACAACACCCGACTGTGGATCTACTGCGGAAATGCGCAGGCCACCGATCTTGATAAGGACCGCAACGGCTTTGAGAACCTCGCGGGCGGAGTCATCGAGGGGCAGGTCATCGACGCCAACAAGCAATTCGCAGACGCCTATACGGCGGCGGGCGGCAAGAACGCTCATTTCGAATTCCCGGCGGGCGGCATCCACAACTGGACCTACTGGGGACAGCAGCTGCGGGCGATGAAGGCCGACCTGGTGGGTTACCTGACCAGAGCCTAGGAGCGAGCGCCCATATTGACATTTGGTCCAGTTTCGTTAACGTAGCCGACTACACCATTCGGTCTAGTCGGTGGAGGGTTGTCGATGGACAAGTTCGACGTGGCGATCGTCGGCGCACGATGTGCTGGTGCCTCGCTCGCCATTCAGCTGGCACGGCAGGGGCTCTCGGTGTGCTTGCTCGATAAGGCCCGATTCCCCGCGGACAAGGCTTCGACGCACCTTTTCACGCCCAGCGGCACAGCAGTTTTGGAGCGTTTGGGTGTGCTCGACGACGTCGTGGACGCAGGGGCGATGCCGCTGCGTACAGTGCGATTGCGCAGCAACGACGTGGCGGTGGCCACCCGGCCGGACCCTGCGGTCATCGGGGTGATGCTCGGCATTCGGCGCGAGACATTCGACCTGATTCTTGTCGAGCACGCCGCCCGCGCGGGTGTCGAGATTCGCACCGGATGCCTTGTCGACGGTGTTCTCACGGATAGGGGGCGGGTGGTCGGAGTTGAAACGCGAGGAGGATCGGTCTATGCGAACCTGGTGGTTGGTGCCGACGGGCAGCATTCTCGGATGGCCGAATACGTTGGGGCGCAGGAGTATTTGACTACACCGGGATCGTACATGCCTACGTGGTCTTTCTACGAGGGTGCGACCCCTCCGTATGACCTGGTGATGGGTCGAGTAGGGGAGGGGAACGGCATCGCGCTTCCGTTGGATAACGGCATCTACATCGCCATGATGGGTACACCGATGGCCAAGGCCGATGCCTTTCTGGCGGACCGTTACGCGAACTTCGATGCCGCGCTGGCACGTTGGCCCGAGATGGCCGAGGCGGTCACGGGGGCGACGCGGCGGGGGCCGTTGCGCATCCTGCGGCACTGGCACGGCTACTTCCGCACTGCGGCCGGACCTGGCTGGGTGCTCGTGGGGGATGCCGGTCGCTTCAAGGATCCCGCACCGGGGCAGGGCATGGCCGATGCGTTCCGCCAGAGTGAATCGCTGGCCGCCCGCATTGCGGTCGGTCTGGGTGGCGGCACCATCGATGACGAGCTGCGGAGTTGGTGGCAATGGCGCGACGCTGATGCGCTGGAAATGTATTGGGCTGCAGCGACCCTAGGCGAGTTGACTAATCCGCCCGCGATTACCGACTCCGCTTTCCGGGCGCTGGGAAAGAGCGATGCTGCCGTCGAGCGCGTACTGGAGGCGATCTTGCCGCGTACCGTCAAGCCGCACGGTGCCGTTCGTCTACGGGACGCGTCGCGGCTGGCTGCGTACGTCGCCGCAGCGGTTGTCAGACATCCGAGTCAGCTTGCGCCGACGATCAAGGCGGCGAGGTGGCAGGTACGTCAGATAACGCGACTTGCACTTGCCCATCCCGGGCATTGGCTCGGTGCGCGGCGATACCGGGAACTGCCCGTGTTACCACCGCGACGGGGCGTGCCGGATGTTTTCGAGCCCGAGTTCTCGGTGCCCGAAGCGGGATAAGACGTGCAGCTCGATCTAGTTACTACCCTGACGATGTTTGAATGGGCGGGTGGAACAACCGGATGCCCGCACCAGGCTGCTAGAGGCCACCGAACAGGTGCTGTTCGAAGACGGAGTCGCGGGCCTGTCCATACGCCGGGTGACGGGCCTGGCCGGAATGAATGTCAATGCCGTCAATTACACCTTCGGGAGCAAGGACGCGCTCTTACGCGCGCTCATGATGCGGATCATGGAGCCGGCTTTGGTTGAGCGCAGTCGCCGGCTCACCGAGGTGGCCGGAACTCCGGGGCACAGAATCGAGGATCTTGTCGAGGCCTTCTTGGGGCCGCAGGTGCGTGCGAGTCCTCAACAGATCGCGCTGTTCGTCGAACTCGGGATCAAACCCCGGCTCGGCGGCGATGAGCGGTTCGAACCAACAAGGGAAGACATCGTCCAGTCGGGAATAGGCCAGATGGTCACCGCGCTGATCCCGCTACTCCCGGAGGTACCTTTGCCGGTGATCGCCTTTCGGGTAGAGACAATGTTGGGAATGTCCCTCATGCATGTGTTGGGCAGGACCCATCTCGCCGCCAAATATGGCCTGGCGCAAGGCGACGGAGAGCAGGATCTCATCGACGACATCGTCAGCTTCTTCTCTCACGCGCTAGCCGCACCGACGGAGTTGCGACCGTTGCCGGAATCTGAGATGTAGGACGCTTAGTTCAGGTTGGTGATGATCAGGCAGGCGAGGGTGCCGACCACGATGCTGAGCACCGCGTTGCGTCGCCAGAGATGTATGCCCACAGTCGTGACAACGCCGACGATGGGCCCGGCGCCGTGGGACGGTCCCGCCAGGTTGATCGTCGAAAGGCAATACACGGCAAGGATGGCGGTGGCGCCCAGTGGAATCCAGCGTCCCAGGTCGGCAGCCAGCTCGCTGTTCTTGATGGCGTTTCGCGCGGCGAAGGGTAGAGCCCGCAAGGCGAAGGTGATCACCACGGCCGAGGCCAAAGCCACCGCGATGTAAGCGGGTTCAGGCATGGCCTGCCCGGTCTTCCGTACCGGAACGGCTGAGGTGGTGCCGGACAACAAGAGTGACGGTGTAACAGCACATGGCCACGAGAATCATCGCGCCAGGGGCGATCGCCAGTGCCGCGAGTGCCGCCACCATCGCGAGCGCGATACCCGGGATATCCGGCCGCAAACGGTAGGTGTCAAGAACGAGCACCAAGAACATGGCGATGAGCACGAAATCCAGCCCCTTCAGTCCGCTGAGGAAGGAGGCTCCGGCGAGACCGCCGGTGGTCGCCCCGGCAACCCACGAAAGGTGCAGACCGCATTGGGTCCACAGAATCCGGCGCGAGCTCAACGCCCGGTGGTCCAGCGCGGTGATCAATGCGTAGGCCTCGTCACATAGCGCGAACATGCTGTACGACTTGCCCAGTCGGCTGGCGACTCGGTCAAGGGGGAATGACATCCCGTAGAAGAGATGGCGGGAATTCACCAGGAATGTCGTCAGCGCTATGGCCGGCACTGATGCGCCCGCGGACAGCATGCCGATCAAGATGAACTCGACCGAGCCGGCGAACAGGACTCCGGAGATGATCGGTGCCAGCCACCAGGGGAGCCCGTGAGAGGTGACCACGACGCCTAATCCGATACCGAGGGCAAACAACCCCGCCCAGACAACACCAGCGTGGCTGACTGCTTTGACCAGCTCATCCCGGTGTCGAGACTGCGGCGGCAACACCTCCTGATTCATGCAGCAATCATAGAGCGGCACGCGAGCATGATGATTGTGCATATTGCTCATAAGGGAGTCATTACGGCAATATAGATGCATGGACAGGCTTGATCACGCAATAATCGATCAGCTGCAGGTTAGCGGTCGCCTGACGAATCAGGAGTTGGCTGACCGAGTCGGCCTCACCCCGGCCCCGTGCTTGCGACGCGTCCGCCGTTTGGAGGCCGAGGGCGTCATCACCGGCTACACCGCGTTGGTGAATCCAGCGGCACTGGGGCGCGACTTCGAGGTGATCATCTACGCCGATCTCGTGGCCAAAGACCTCGCCACTGTGGCGTCTTTCGAGGAGCGCCTAGTCGCGATGGACGAAGTCGCCGAACTCAGGCGCATGTTCGGTATTCCCGACTACTTCATCCGGGTGCAGACCGCCGACCTAGCGGCCTATGAGCAGTGGTTGAGCATCAAGCTCATGGGCGACCCGGCGATCGCCCGCGTTGACTCGCGGCTGACCATGAAGCTTCTCAAATCACGCCGCTGAGTCGGCGCAACGCGCACGCTGACGATCAGTTGAAGCCCCTGTCAGTGCTCATCCGGTGTTGGCGGAGAGGGGGTTTCATCGGGATCTGTGCTCCATGTGGTGGGGAGCATGGGTGTCGTCCTGGTGCCATCCATCGCACCGGTGTCGTTGCCGACGTTTTCGCGGGCGACGAGCCCGGCCGCCGTGGGGGCGGCGGTGGTCTTCGAGATGGTGCCGGCCAACCCGAGGTGTCCCGTGCCGCGGGTTGACGCGGTGCTTTGGCTTTGCGTGGATCTCGGCGGCTCGCCGAAATCGGCGTCGACGGTCACATTCATGTCCATGTACTGCGGTGCTGGGTCTTTCACTCGTGCACCACGTTTGCGCCGGGCTCGCGAGCGGGCAGATGCCGCCGCGGCGGCTGCCGCAGAGATTCCGGAGGCCGGGGCCTGGGCCTTGCTGCCCTCGTTGAGGGTCGGTCCGAAACGAACGGCTGGTGGTTCTTCGGGTCTCACGCCGACGAGGTAAGGCGTAAACGCCGCGGTGGCGGTGGTGGGGGCCGGAGCCGGAGCCGGGGCCGATGGTGCAGGTGCCGTTCCAGTCGGTACCGGAACGCCCGTGGGCGCCAACGCGATCGCAGGAAGGGACTCAATGTGCTCGCGCTGCACGGGGGCGGTATTGCGGAGCTCAGGCTGAACTTCATCGGCCGGTGCCTCGACGGCGGGGGGCTGCAGATACTGCCAGGCCGCCAAGATCAGTAGCGGCAGCCACAGTGGTGCTGAGAGCAATGCTGCCCAGAACAGCCAAAACACCTGTGCGAATAGCACGTACGTCATTGAAGCGAGTACCAGCAGGAACGGCAGCCAGGTGGCCAATGCGGCCCCCGGGTTGCGGATGAAATCTCCGATGATTCGGATCAGCGTGCCCAGCGGGTCGCGGAAGAAATCCATCAGCTGATCGATGACGCTGTTGCTGCTGTCCAACGCCGAACCGGATTCCGCGGCTTGAGCCTGTGCTGCGAGTCCGGACATGTCAGCCATGCGCAACATCAGGCCGGCGGGCTCCATGATGGGCGGAGAAGGAGTCGCCGGAGGCGCCGACGCCACCGCGGTGCTCGAAACCCCTTGGTAGACACCCATGGTGGTGGCAGCCTGTACCCACATGCGCAGATAGTCGGCCTCGTTGAGCGCGAGTGGGATCGTGTTGATCCCAAAGAAGTTTGTGCCCAACAAGATGCCGTGAATCGTGTGGTTCATCGCCAATTCGGGCAAGGTCGGCATGGCCGCCAAGGCTGTGGTGTAGGCCGCGGCGCTTGCTTCCTGCAGTGCTGCGTTGGAGGCGCTCGCTGCGCTCTGCTGAGTCAGCCAAGTCAAGTAGGGCGCATGGCTGGCCACATATTGGGCGGCGCTGGGCCCCTGCCATGCCCCTGCTGCGGCCGAGCCCAGCAGCTGGGTCAACTCCGTTGCTGCCGTGGCGTACTCGGTCGATAGTGCTTGCCACTGCGCTGCGGAAGCCAGCATCGGGCCGGGGCCTGGGCCAGCGCTGAGCAGTGCCGAATGTACTTCCGGGGGAAACGCCATCCATATGGGCGCCGACATCCCCGCTAACCCCCGGCGCTCATGTGCTCGGCCTTGCTGGGTTCGGGCTGAACTGCCCGTTCCTGATTGCTCAACTTACAGCCTTTCCATGATTTGAAGGCTCGCCCGACAACGCATCAGCGCGAGTAAATTAGCATTGGCTTACCTAATTTGTCGAGACCTCCGGTTACGGGATTGCCAGGGATGACGAATCGAATCCGTTTGAGCAGTGATGATTACGTCGAGGTGCGTCGCAACAATCAGGCCGCATTCTGCTAGCGAAATGGCGTTAGTTGGCGTTTGTGGTGATGCGCCATCCGGTGGTGGATTCTTGCTGGCGCCAGAATTCTGCGAAACGGCCTCCGAGGGAGCTGAGTTCGGTGATCGAGCCTTGTTCGATGATGTGGCCGTTGTTGATGAAGAGCACGTGATCGGCGTTGCGGATCGCGTTGAGCCGGTGGGCGATCATGATTTTGGTGCGGGGGCGTGGGTCGTTGTTGATGGCGTCGGTGATTGCGGTTTCGTTTTCGGTGTCCAGGGCGCTGGTGGCTTCGTCGATGAGCAGGACGGGGGCGGGTTTGATGAGTGCGCGGGCGATGCTGACGCGTTGGCGTTCACCGCCGGATAGGGCGGTGCCGGCTTCGCCGACGCGGGATTGTTCGGCATCGGGCAGGCGTTCGATGATCTCGTCGACGCGAGCCAGCGCCATCGCTCCGCGCGCCTCCTCGTCAGCGGCCGTGGGGTGCCCGACGAGAACGTTGTCGCGAATCGGCCCATCGAAGAGGTAGGGGTGTTGGAACACCATGCTGACCAGGGAGCGGCGGCTGGCGGTGTCCAATGTTGCGACATCGGTTCCGTCGATGAGGATTTGGCCGCTTTCTGGTTGTTGTAGCCCGGCGATGAGGGCGAGGATGGTGCTCTTCCCGGATCCAGATGGCCCGATGACGGCGGTGGTGGCAGCGGGTTCGAGGATGAAGTTGATGTCTTTGAGGACGTGTTCGCCGGTGCTGTCATACCGGAAGGTGACGTTGCGGAATTCGATGCGTGGGGCGGGGGTGTCGGCGGATGCGACGGCATCTCCGGGCTGATCGGCCGCCTCGGTGGTGATGATGGTGTTGAGGCGCTCGAACACGCCACGTGAGTTCTCGACGGCCCCGCCCAGGCCCGCCAGCACGGTGAATGGTTCTAGGAATCGGACCACGATGACCATGAGTGCGACGGCTTCGGGTGCCCCGATCTCGCCGCGCACCGCCAGGGCTGTCGCGGTGCCGGCGAGCAGGATGAGGGTGATTTGGCTGACGATGCTGAACAGCAGCTGACCGGGGATCTGAAAGAGTAAGAGCCGCATGGTCGCACCACGTGCTGTCGCGACGGCTTGGCCGGCCTGGCTGCGGGCGGGGCTGACGCGTCGGCTGGCTCGTAGGGCGGCTTGGGTGCGTGCGAATTCCAGGATGCGTTCGGTCAGTGCGCTGTGGGCTTTGGTGTCTGCTTCGTCGGCGGTGCGCACGATGCGGATGCTGGCCAGCAACGTGCCCAGGAGCAGCGGCAGGGTGATGAGCGCCGCAACACCGAGCTTCCACGAGATGAAGAACAATCCGATGGTGATGGCTGCCGGTAACAACACCGCCCCGATCATCGGGGTCAGTAGGTTGGCGATGAATCCGACGAGGTCGGGGCCGCCGGAGGAGATCGCCTGGCGGGCCATGGCGGTGTGTTCGGCGGTGAACCAGCTCAGTGGGATGTGGGTGAGCCGGTCGGCGACTTGGTGTTGTGAGTCGTTGAGTAGGGCGAATCCGATGCGGTAGCCGAGGCGGGCCAGCGCGGTGTCGACGATCCAGCCGCCGACGGTGACCGCGGTGAGTACTCCGAGCCAGGGCAGTGCGTCGGTGGGGGTGGTGCCGAACAGGGCGCCGAGCAGCGGAACGAGAAGCAGGCAGCCCGCGGCGCGTAAAACCACGGACAGCACCGAGAGCGCGCTGTAGGTGTAGAGGGAGTTGCGGTGTGTGGGGGGGATGAGGCGAATGAGGTGGGTCAGCATCAGATGTTCTCTCCGGCAAGGACGCTCGAGGGTTCTTGTAGGCGTGCGTCCCATAAGCGTCGGTAGCGTCCGTTGTTGTTCACAAGTTCGGTGTGGGTGCCGGTTTCTACCAGGTGGCCCTGGTCGAGGACCACGATCTGGTCGGCGTCGGCGATGGTGTGCAGTCGGTGGGCGATGACGAGCACGGTGCGGTTGTGAACGAGCCGGCCCAGGGCTTGTTGCACCAAATATTCTGATTCGGGGTCGGCGAAGGCGGTGGCTTCGTCCAGGATCAGGATCGGGGTGTCGGCCAGCAGTGCGCGGGCGATGGTGAGGCGTTGTTTTTCGCCGCCGGAGAGTTGGGTGTTGGTGTCCAGGACGGTGTCATAACCGTTGGGCAGCCGCAGGATTCGCTCATGAATCTGCGCATCCCGAGCCGCGGCGTGGATGTCGGTGTCGGTGGCTTCGGGTCGGGCCAGTGCGATGTTTTCCCGGACGGTTCCGGCGACCAGTTGCACGTCCTGGAACACGAATCCGACTTTGGTGTAGAGCTCATCGGCGCTCAGGGCCCGAATATCGGTGCCGTCGATGCGAATAGCGCCGCTATCGACGTCATGGAATCGTGCCAGCAGCGAAGCCAACGTCGACTTACCCGAACCCGACGGGCCCACCAGCGCCGTCACGGTCCCCGGCCGCAGCGTCAAATTCACACCATGAATAACCGGCACCCCCGGCCGATACCCGAACGTCACGGTGTCGAAGGAGACGGAGGTCTCTCCGGCACGCCCCTCGGAAGCCTGCTCGGTCAATTCGGTCTCGCCGAGGGCAACCGCGATATGCCGGGCGGCCTCCACGCCACCACGAATACCGCCAAGGCCGTATGCGATTCCCAGCAGGCGGGTGCCGAAGGTGGTGCCGAGCACCAGGAATGGCAGCAGGGTCGTGGGCTCCATGGCTCCGGCGACGACCAACAGCGTGCCGGCCCCGGCGATCAACCACAGGAACGTTGTCGGCCGGGTGACCAGATCCATAAAGGTCTTCTTCCCGATGAACGGCCGTTGCCATTCATTGAGGAAGGACAGGTATCCGTCCAGCCTGCGTTTGAACGAGGACGCTGCCGAGCCGCCAAAGATGCGGATCACCGGCTGGCCTTCAAGATAGGCGGCCGATTCTCCGCTCATCCGCTCGCTCCAGCGCGAGGCTTCGATGATCTTCGGGCCGCTCTGGAACATCATGGTCGCCGTCGTCACGAGGTAGATCAGAATGGGCACCAGTAGCAACAGGGTCAGGCGCCAGTCGACGACGAAGAGGTAAATCAGCACCGCCACGGGTCCGACAACGGCGGCCACCGCATCGGGGATCGCGTGGGTGATCAGATAGTGCAGCGACAAGGTGTCGTCCTGAATCAGCTTCTTGACCGATCCCGAACCGCGTTGCGTGAACCACCCCAACGGAACCCGGGACAGCTTCGAGAGGAGCCTTTGCCGAACATCGGCGCTGAACCGTATTTCGACGACGTGCATCCAGACGGTAAGGGCCGCACCGAGAGCGGCGCCGAGCACGAGCAGCGTCAGGAAGATGAATCCGGTGTGCCATAGGCGGGATTCGTCGGCCCCGGCCAACAGCTGGCGGGTGAGCTCCACGAGCACCACGAACGGCGCCAGCTCGACCATGGTGATGATCGCCTGCAGCACACCACCGGCGATCATCTGCTTCTTGACCGGCGCCAACAATTCCCCGGCAGCCTGCGAACGCCAGCGGCCTTGGGGCACTGCAGGTTCCGGGGGAGCGGCAGGATTCTCGGCGACGGGCTTGGGGGCGGCGGGTACCTGTTGAGTATCGGTGTCTCCGCGGCGGCTGCCCATGGCGCGGCCGAAGGTCCAGTAGGCCGCGGCGTGCACGTCGGCCTTGGGGAATCCGAATTGTTCCTTGAGGCGCTTGCGCAGATGTTTGAGCGAGCCCGCTTCAGGTCCTGCCCAGGCGTACCAGTTGGACCAGTCGCGGGCCTCGATTGCGGAGGCCAGTGAGGTTTCATCGGCGCGGTCCACCCAGTGCAGAACCCGTCGGGGATGCTCGGTCAGCGGGATGAGCTCATCGTCGGGGCTGTGGCGTTCCAGATACACCTCGACATCCACATCGGCGGGCAGCGCGGCCAGGATGGAGTTGATCGCCGGGATGGATGCGGAGTCGCCGATGAGCAGGAATCCGGCGGGAAGATCCTCGGGAACCTCAAAACGCGCCGAGCCGAAAGCCACTACCGGAATGGTCATTCCGGGCTGGGCCGCCCCCGCCCACCGGCAGGCGGGCCCGGCGGGCTCGTGGATCACCACATCGATCGCGAACTCGCCGGCCTCGACATCTGTCGAGACGATCGTGTACGCCCGCTGATGTTCGGTGGCACCGCCCTCAGGGTCGGGGAACCAGAACCGCAGCCATTCGGCCGGCGTGTGGAGCAGGTCCTCGAAAAGTGTGGGCGCCGACATCGTCAGCCGCACACAATTCGGTGCGACCTGACTGGTACCGACCACAGTGGCTACATGATCACGCGCCCCAAGCCCGCGCAGCACCGCACCCTGGAAACCTCTACCCATGCTTTGCATCCTCTTTCGTGCTGCTCGCATGCGTGACACACTTAGCTCACCCTAACCAAACGAATTGATATAGGCTAGCCTAGCCAAAGTAAAGATAGGCTAATCTATCTGTGGTGTGTGGGCGAATTCTATTCGCTCCGAAGCATTTTCGGCTCTGCGTCCAATGCTGTGCGAACCCGAAGATGCAAAAACCGCTGTGATTATGCGGCTTTAGTGGACAGGGGAGGCATACGAATGTCGTCGTCCCGAGCAGGCAATTCGACCTCGGCAGAGCGTTTGCGGTTGTTGCGGGCACTGCTGACTGAACGTGGGCTCACGGATGCGTCCTCGAGTTCCCGGAGCACGAATATTCAGGCGCGATCGCACACGGCAGTGGTTCCGTTGTCTTCGACACAGCGTCGGATGTGGTTCGCACAAGCCCTTTTTCCGGAGGACACGGCATATAACATGCTGGTCGGCCTACGGATTGACGGTCCACTCGATCTTGATTCGTTGCGCACGAGTGTGATCCGATTGTTCGGCCGGCACGCGATTCTGCGGACTCGCTACACCCATGGCCCCGACGGCGAGCTGATACAGCTGATCGAGCAGACCGAGGATATCGCGCTCTCAGTCGTTGACATCGATGACAAGGCGTCGGCGACGCTGGAGGACGCGATCGCGGCTCTCGCGCGGGAGATCGCCGACCGCCCTTTCGATCTCGCCTCAGACCCTCCGCTGCGCGTCGAGCTTTTGCGTGCCTCAGCGCATGTGCATGTTCTGATCCTGGTACTGCATCACATCGCGGCGGACGAGATCACCTGGGATTTGTTGTTCGCTGACTTATCTGCGCAATACGCCTTCGAGACCGGCCAGACTGGCGCTGCGCCAGCGGCTCCGGGCCTCGAATACGCAGACTATGCGGTGTGGGAGCAACAACGACTGCAGCATGGTCATCTCGACAACCAGCTGCAATATTGGGTTGACCGACTCACCCCGCTACCGCCCACCGTTGGCTTTCCGGCGACGACTCAGTCTCCGGAGCCGAACGCTACGGCCAGCGGGCGATACCGGCATGTGCTGCCAGACAGCACCGTTGCGGGCCTGCGAGATCTAGCGCGAATTCACAAGGCCACGCCCTACACGATCGTACTTGCAGGGTTGGCTACGGTCCTGCATCGATACACAGAGGCAACGGATTTGGTGATCGGGGTTCCGACGCTGGTCCGTGATGCGTCCGAAGTCGAAGGCGTGTGGGGCAATTTCACGAACACCCTTGCGCTACGGCTGAACGTCGATGGTCAGACGACCTTCCTGGACTTGCTGGGTCGCGCTCGATCGGCCTTTTTCGACGCCTACGACAACCGTGACATTCCTTTTGAGACGGTCATCGAAAGAGTGGCGCCGCAACGAACAACGGGCCGCTCACCACTGTTCGAGGTTATGTTCGCGGCAACTCGGCCGGTCACGAGTGAGTTGAGTTTGGCCGGAACGACGACGACCGACCTCGGATTGCCCAACCCGGCACCGATGTTTGACCTCGCCATTGATCTGGTCGACGGAACGGCGTTGGCCGCTACTTTCCGAACCGATAAATACGCACCGGAATTCATACAGCAAGTCCTGGAGCACCTCGCCACGGTGTTGGCCCATGGGGTGGTGAATCTGGAGTGCAGTGTGCGTGATCTGCCTTTGCTGACCGAGCAGCAACGACAGCACATCCTCCGCGACTGGAATGCCACCGGGGACACCCGGCACCTCGTCGATATCCCGCTACACACATTGTTTGAGCGACAGGCGCAACAGAACCCGAATGCCATCGCCGTCGTCACCGAGGACGGTGAGCTTAGTTACGGTGAACTGGATGTGCTTGCCGGGCAGTTGGTCTCGTCGATTCGCTCGCTCGGCATCGGTAGTGGAAGCCTTGTCGGAATCAACATGAACAGGTCGGCGGACCTCGTGGTGGCGCTACTGGCCGTGTTGAAGGCCGGTGCCGCGTTCGTCCCGTTGGAGCCTGCTTGGCCGGCGAGCCGGATAGCGGAGGTGTGTACAAACGCTCGCCTCGCGGGGGTACTTACACATGGCGATCCTGCGACGCGACTGCCAAGCCTGGAGATACCAGTGCTGAATCTCGACGAGAAACCATGGGACGCAACTAACCACAACGATCCGGCGCCGGGCGTCCAGATGGCCGAGCTCGCCTATGTCGTCTTCACGTCCGGTTCCACCGGCACTCCGAAGGGGGTAATGGTGACTCATGCCGGAATTTGCAACCGACTGCTGTGGCAAGCCGATGTCCTCGGATTCGGGGCCGACGACGCTGCCCTGCACAAGTCGTCGCTCGGGTTCGACATGGGAATCAACGAGATATTTCTCCCGCTCGTCTGCGGTGCTGCGGTGGTTCTGCCCAAGGTGGGAGCCGAGTCGGATCCGGCATACTTGCTCGACCTGATCGCACGCACCGGTGTCACGTTCATCGACCTGGTGCCGTCGCTACTTGACCCGATGCTGGATCGGCCCGAGTTCACCGAGGCGACTCGCTCGCTGGCTTCGGTGTGGACGGGTGGCGAGGCGCTGAGCCCAGAGCTGCTCGAGCGGTTCCTTTCTCGCTGTGAGATTCCCATGTATCACGGGTACGGGCCCACCGAGGCGACCGTGGCATGCACATACGAGGTCTACCGGGCAGGCTCATCCAGGCACGGTGTGACCATCGGTACGCCGATCGCCAACAACCAGGCCTTCATCCTCGATAGATTGCTCCGACCGGTTCCGCCGGGTGTATCCGGAGAGCTGTACATCGGGGGGGTTCAGCTCGCGCGCGGATATGTGGAAGACCCGGCCCGCACCGCCGAGCGGTTTGTCGCCGATCCGATATCGGGCGCACCCGGCGCTCGTATCTACCGCACCGGGGACAGGGCACGTTTCCTGCCCAACGGCACCATCGAGTTCCTTGGGCGAGTGGACAATCAGTTGAAGATCCGGGGCCGCAGGATCGCGCCGGAAGAGATCGAGAACGCGATCACCGCACACCCAGCCGTCCGTCGCGCGGCAGTCATGGCGCAAGGCGATCGATTGGTTGCGTACTGTGCCTGCGAGGATCCCGCGCTGACCTGGCTGCAGCTGCGCGACTGGTTACGTACGCGGCTGCCGGAGCACCTAATACCCCCGGCCGGAACCATTCTCGACGCGCTGCCGCAACTGCGGTCAGGGAAGATCGATCGCGCTGCGGTGCAAAGAATTCCGGTCGAAGTGAGCGCGGCGATCGTTCCCTACCTCGAGCCGCGGTACGCGATGGAACGAGTACTGGTGGACTTGTGGCTCGCGGTGCTCAAGGTTCCCCGTATCGGTGTTGACGACAACTTCTTCGACATCGGTGGTCATTCGCTGTTACTGGCTCGCGTTCAAGCCAGACTCTCCGAGCAGCTTGGTTTTTCGGTATCGCTGCTCGACCTGTACGCACACCCGACCGTCGCGGAGCTCGCCACGTATCTGAACGGCGCTCGCGATCAGGGCACTAAATCCGAAGTAAACGGCAGCGGCGGTCTCGTCGCTGCGCGCAGTCGAGCTGAGCGTGGGCGAGACGCCCGTGCGCAGCGCCTATCACAGCAACGACAAAGGCGGTAGATCAAGTCATGCAGCACTCTTCGACATCGGCAGAGCAGCTCCAACGGACATGGTTACGGGGTGGAGCTTTTGACCCAGACGGGCATCCGGCGTTGGTGGTCTTCCCGCATGCCGGTGGTGGAGCCTCGTTCTATCGCTCCTGGTTGACCAACCCGGACTTCTCGGTGCATATCGTGCAATACCCGGGTCGCGAGGACCGGATTTCTGAACAGCTCCCCTCGAGTCTGGGTGCGTTGGCCGACGGCGTGGCCGAGGCGTTGCTGACCCTGGGAGATCGGCCGCTGTATTTGTTCGGCCACAGCATGGGCGCGCTGGTCGCCTTCGAGGTCGCGCGGCGACTGGAGGCGGCCGGTAGGTATCCGCAGCTCCGACTGTGTGTTTCCTCGTACACGGCACCGCATCTCGTCCGCAGTGGTGGGCTGCGGGACCTTGATGATGACGCATTTATCGCCTATGGGCGTTCGGCCACGGACGAGGTGAGCGTCGCCAAGGGGCAGGACAGCGCATTCGACGTAGCGGCGTTGCGCGATCTGGTCATCTCTGGCATGCGAGCCGATTTCCGGCTGGTCGAACAGTATCGGACCGACCCAGAGCCGCCCGTGGACGCACCGATCCTCGCACTCTGGGGCAAGGACGAGGCTATCGACCCCGCTGACATGGATCTTTGGGCGCACGTGACCCGCGGCGGCTACCGGTCGGCAACATTTCCAGGCGGGCACTTCTACCTCGCTGCCGAGCGAGATGCGCTGCTGGAGAACGTGCGTCAGTGGTGCTCGGAACTCGATCACGGCTCAAGCCGGACGACGGCTGACGGTGATTCGGCAACTGGCGATGACCACGAGGTTCGGGACGACGACGTCGCGGTAATCGGCATCGCTGCGCGGGTGCCCGGTGCCACGAATCTGGATGAGTTCTGGGCGAATCTCTGTGCGGGAGAAGAATCGCTCACACGATTCACTGACGAGGAACTGCTGTCGGCGGGGGTCTCGCCGGAGGAACTCGGTGATCCGCGGCTGGTTCGGGTTCGGCCGATTCTGGCCGATGTCGCCGACTTCGATCCCAAGTTTTTCGCGTACGCCCCGAGCGAGGCACGATCGATTGATCCGCAGCAACGGCTCTTCCTCGAATGTGCCTGGGAGGCTGTGGAATCGTCAGGTTATGACCTTCAGCGATACGACGGTTCGGTCGGGGTGTTCGGGGGCAGTGCGGGCTCGACCTACTACCGGGCAAACCTGTCGACCGACTATGGGAACCTCAACGGCACCGAGTATCTCCAGACGGCGCTGGCAACCGAGAACGATTTTCTGGCGCCCCGCGTTTCCTACAAGCTGAATCTGCGCGGCCCCAGCATATCGTTGGGTACCGGCTGCTCCACCTCGCTGGTGGCCATCCACCTTGCGGTGCAAAGCGTTTTGTCGGGTGAATCCGACATGGCGCTGGCCGGTGGCGCCTCCATCACCTTCCCGCAAACCGCCGGATACGTGGCTACCGAGAGCGGCGCCATCTCTACCTCCGGTCGATGCCGTGCGTTTGACGCGTCCGCCGACGGCACATTGGTCGGCGACGGTGTCGGAGTGGTCCTGCTGAAACGTGCGTCGAGCGCTGTCGCAGACGGTGATTCGATTCTCGGGATTATCAGGGGAACCGCCGTTAACAACGATGGTGGAAACAAGGCCGGGTTCGCGGCGCCGAGTGTGAGCGGCCAGGTTGAGGTCATCACCGAGGCGTTGGCCGTCGCCGAGGTTCCGGCCGAGACCGTCGATTACGTGGAGACACACGGCACCGGCACGCTACTGGGTGATCCGATCGAGATCGCCGCGCTGGACAATGCTTTTCGCCAAGCGGGTGACACGCGAACAGAGGCATGTCGACTGGGCACCCTGAAGCCGAATATCGGACACACCGGGCCTGCCTCAGGCGTTCTGGCCCTCATCAAAGTGGTGCTGGCGTTTCAACATCGGATGTATCCGCCTGCTGTCAACTTCACGGCCCCCAACCCGCAGATCGAATTCTCAAAGAGTCCTTTTTATGTGGGTACGCGGCTGCGGCGCTGGAATGCGCCCGACGGTAAGCCGCGTCGGGCGGGAGTCAGCTCGTACAGCATGGGTGGCACCAATGCTCATGCCGTGCTGCAGGAAGCGCCAGTTTCGCAGGCGCCCGCTGCGGTTCAGGACGGTCCGCACCTGCTCGTGCTCTCGGCGCGAACGGCACCGGCGCTCGAGGCTGCGCGGAAGAACCTGGCGCGCCATCTGGAGCTGCATCCCGAACAAGATCTGGCTGCCGTTGCGGCCACGTTGCGCATCGGACGGCGTGCTTTCAGGCATCGGTATACCGCAGTCTGTGCGGATTCGACGGAAGCGCGGCAAGTCCTCGAAAGCGCGGGACTCGCACCATCTCGCGCCGGAATTGCCTCCGACAAGCCCCGCCCCGTCGTGCTCCTCTTCCCAGGTCAAGGCAGCCAGTTCAGTGGCATGGGTGCGCAGCTCTACGCGGCGTCACCGGTCTATCGCCGGCACATCGACGAGTGCGCCACCCGCTTTGAGCCGCTGATCGGTGTGGATCTGCGCACCATGCTGTGCGCCGAGGGTGACGAGGCCGCCGACGCTGCGCTCATGCAGACCCGCCTGACCCAGCCCGCACTGTTCACGGTTGGGTATGCGCTTACCCGACTCCTCGGTGAATGGGGTGTGCAACCCGTCGCCATGCTCGGCCACAGCATCGGTGAACTGGTGGCTGCTTGCGTGGCAGGGGTATTCACGTTGGACGAAGCAGTTCAGCTGGCGTCGCTGCGCGGTGAACTGATTCAGCAGTGTGAGTCCGGTGCCATGGCTGCCGTCGGTGCATCGCTCGATGCCGTCACCGCGATGCTTCCGGCCGGGGTATCGGTTGCGGCGGTCAACGGCCCGGAGCAGGTCGTTGTTGCCGGCAGCGCCGAGGGGATCGAAGCACTCGTGCAGGAGGCAGCGAGTGCCGGCGTGCGCTGCACGCGCCTGCCGGTGAATCGGGGCTTCCATTCCGCCCTCGTCGATCCGGCTGTCGACCGTTTCTCGGCTGCTGTGGCGGGGCTGCGATTGCAACCGCCGCAGGTTCCTTTTATGTCCAATGTCACCGGTACCTGGATTACCGGGGCACAGGCCACCGACCCCCAGTATTGGGGACGGCAGCTGCGTGAGACGGTGCAGTTCGCTTCCGGCCTGGCGGTGCTGTGTGCCGAGTATCCGGATGCGGTTCTTGTCGAGGCCGGTCCCGGTCACACCCTGCGCGGCATCGTCGCGGCGAATACTCAGGAACCCGAGGTTGTTTCGATGCTCGGGGATCGGACCGGTGACAGTGCGACCGTTGCGATGGCGGCAGCAGGACGCCTATGGGCCGCGGGCGCCGAGCTGGCGTGGCAGCACTTCGGTGCGCCACAGCCGCGGGTGCCTCTGCCCACCTATCCGTTCGAGCGGGAGCGGTTGTGGATGATTCCGCCGAAGCCCGTCGCCAGCCGGCCCGCAAGGCAGGCACCGGCGGCGCCTGCCAAACAGGTGCCGACGGTGACCGAGACCGCCCCACAGGCCGACGTCTCGCCGACAGTGGCGGTCCAGCAGATCTGGTGTGAGGCACTGGGTGTGACGAGCGTTGAACCGGACGACAATTTCTTCGACCTGGGAGGCGATTCGCTGATTGCCGCTCGCATCGTGACAGCCATAGGGGAGCACTGCGGAATCAAGGTATCGGTGGCTGAGCTCTGGGACCAGGGCGCGACTCTTGCCGATCTTGTCGATCTGGTGCAGCGACGCTGCGGCAGCAATACCAATGCGGGAGAACTACGTCAGTGACAGTGGACATGGACACACCGACCACCGAGACAGAGTTTGCCGACATTGCCATCATCGGGATGCAGTGCCGTTTTCCCGGCGCCGATGACGTCAGTGAATACTGGTCGCTGCTCACGGAAAAGCGAGAAGGCGCAAGATCTTTGGATGACCTGGCGGATGCGCCGGGGCTAGTGCGCCGCGAGGCCGCCATCGAGGGAATCGAACTATTCGACGCCAAGTTCTTCGGTTACCCGCCGGCCGAGGCCGCGATGATAGATCCGCAGCAGCGTCTCTTCCTCGAATGTGCGTATCACGTCTTCGAACAGGCCGGTTATGACACGGATCGATACGAGGGACTGGTCGGCGTCTACGCGGGCTCCGGACAATCGAACTATCTCATCGCGAACGTTCTTCCGCATCTGGGTGTCAGCCCTTCCTCGGCGGACGCGTTGCCGGCGGGGTTTGCCAATTCGCCGGGATCACTTCCTGGCCGCGTCTCCTACCATCTCAATCTGACGGGTCCGAGTGTTGCGGTGAGCACGGCCTGTTCGACCTCACTGGTTGCGGTGCACCTGGCATGCCAGGAACTATTGGACTATCGATGTGACCTGGCTCTGGCCGGGGGAGTGAGCTTGAATCCCCACCCCGGCAAGGGATACCGGTACACCCCCAATGGACCGCTGTCGCCCGATGGTCGCTGCCGGGCCTTCGATGCCGACGCTGCGGGTATGTTCCCGGGCGACGGCGTGGGAGTTGTTCTGCTCAAGCGCTTGTCCGACGCGCTTACCGATGGAGACCGAATTCGGGCTGTCATCAAAGGAAGTGCGGTCAACAATGATGGACGCCACAAGACCGGATTCACCGCGCCCAGTGCCACCGCGCAGAGCGACGTCATCGTCGCAGCGCATGCCGTTGCCGGAGTTGAGGCGAGTTCGATCGGCATGGTCGAGGCTCACGGGACGGGAACACCGCTCGGCGATCCCATCGAGGTGTCGGCACTGACCAAGGCATTTCGGGAATCCACCGACCAGACCGGCTACTGCCTGCTTGGCAGTGCCAAGACAAACATCGGCCATACCGATACCGCCGCCGGAGTGGCGGGACTCATCAAGGCTGCGCTGTCCATCGAGCACGGTGTGATCCCCGCGAACCTGCATTACGCCGCCGAGAATCCGCTGCTCGACCTTGCCAACAGCCCGTTTCGCGTGGCCGCCGACACCGTCGACTGGCCGGAGGGAGACGGACCGAGGCGCGCCGGTGTGAGCGCCTTCGGAATCGGCGGCACCAACGTACATATGGTGCTCGAGCAGGCGCCACGCCATGCCCAAGCCGACCTGCCCCGGACCACGGCCCGCTCGGAGTCCTTGCTGGTTCTGTCGGCCGCCACCGCGACGGCACTGGAACAACAGGCCGCGCGATTGGCCGAATACCTGCGCAGCAATAGTGATATCGATCCAGCGGATGTTGCCGACACTCTGCAATCGGGTCGCCGCAGGCTGCCATATCGGCGTTCGGTGGTGTGCGGGTCGGCGAAACAGGGGGCGTCTCTGCTGACCGCTCCCGCCCAAGCGACCCGAGCGAATGACGGTGCGGTTCCGTTGGTTCTGTTGTTGCCCGGCGGCGGGGCGCAGTACGTCGGGATGGGCCACGGACTCTACGAGACTGAGGAGGTCTTCCGGTCGTCAATCGACGAGTGCGCCCAGATCCTGGCTGAGCATTGCGATATCGACCTGCGTAGCCACCTGTTTGGAGATGGTGGGCTCGACGAGCAGCGGCTCGATGTCGTCTTTCCGGCCGTGGTGGCGACCGAGTACGCCCTCGCGACTCAGCTCGCGGCGTGGGGGTTGACACCGAGCGCGATGCTCGGCCATAGCCTGGGAGAGTATGCGGCGGCGTGCCTGTCCGGCGTCATTGATATTGACCAAGTACTGCCGTTGGTTTCGGCGCGTGGACGATTGTTCGCCCGAATGGGCGGTGCGACCACAAGCATTCTGCTGTCCGCAGCCGATGTCAGCCCACTGTTGAGCGGACGACTCGTTGTTTCCGGAATCACCGACGCATCGTCGTGTACGGTCTCCGGACCCACTGCCGAGATCGCGCTACTGGAAGAGGAATTGGAACTGCGCGGCGTCCAATTCCAGCGGGTGCGGGTATCGATGGCGGTGCACTCGCCCGAGTTGGATCCCGTGCTCGGCGAGTTCGCCGACATCTTGGCCGGTGTCACGCTGCGGCCACCGCGCGTGCCGTATCTGTCGAATGTCACCGGCACCTGGATACGGCCTGAGGAGGCAACCGACCCGGGCTACTGGATCCGGCACAGCCGTGAGCCTGTGCAATTGGCCGCTGGATTCGGCGAATTGGCAAGCCTCCAGGGGGCGGTGCTGTTGGAGGTAGGCCCTGGTCAGACATTGACGCGGCTTGCCCAGCCGCAGGGTGACGCGGCTTTCGCAGCTTTTGCCACGATGCGGCATCGCGACGACCGCCGCAGCGACCGGCGTGCACTGCTCGCGGCTGTGGGCAAGGCCTGGGAGCACGGCATCGACATCGACTGGAACCTGATATCGGGCGGCCGGCGGCCGGCACGCATCGAGTTGCCCGGCTATCCGTTCGAGCGACAGCGGTACTGGATCGCACCGTCCGACGGCCCACAGCCGCCCGACCGGCCGAATATAACCGTTCCGGTATGGCGCAGCAGTACACCGATAGCTCCCGCTGCAGAGCCGCCCGCGGCACGATGGCTGGTTCTGGTTGACGAGGATCCGGCCACTGTTCGATTCGCCCAGGAACTCGCCGAGACAGTCGGCGCTGCTGTTGATCTGCTCGGGCCCGGCCTGACACCCGCTTCGGCCGAATACCAGCGCATCGTGTTCCTTCCCGGTGCGCGCGGAGCGCGGCCGGATCGCGAACGATACGTGCAACTGGCGCGCGCTGTCGATGCCGCCGGTTCTGGTGTGGCGGTACATGTCTGCGTCGGCAACGCCTTCGATGTCACCGGCGTGGAGGACATCGACGTCAGTCAATGGCTGGCAGTTGGCGCTGCACAATGGTTGCGCCGTAACGGCGTAACGCACGTCGTCAACGTGGTGGATATGGACCTGACCGACGCCCGGGCGCTGGTCGCGGAGTTGTCGGTTCCGGATGGCGATCGAACGGTGGCCTATCGCAACGGGCGGCGATGGGTCCTCAGCAGTGAGCCGGTCGAAGGGGCGGCCGCAACATGGTCGAGCGCCGGGGCAGGATTGCGCGCCGAGCCGATTGATGTTGTGGTGCCGCAAGGTTCGACACAAGTGTCGAACGCGCTGGACGACCTGTGCACCCGGTACGTATGCGCGCACCTGCGAAGCGCCGGTGTCGTGATGACCCCCGGAACCGAGCACTCGCGTGATGAGTTGATCGCGCGGCTCGGGGTGGTACCGGACTACCACAAGATTGTCGACGCCTTCGTGCGCATCCTGAGCGAGGACGGCATAGTCTCCAGCGAGAACGGTCGGCTGCGCGTGCTCGATGTGCCGGCAGTGGCCGATGTGCCCGAACTCGGGCGTTGGTGCACCGATAATCCTGAGCTGGCGACATGGGCCCAGCTGCTGGACCAATGCATGCGTGGTTACGGCGAGGTGCTGCGCGGGCAGATCGCCGGCAATGAGGTTGTCACGCCGAACGGGGACGACAGTCTGTATCGGAGCCTGACCGAACAACGCATCGCGCATAGCGATTTCGCAACGTACCGCGATCTGATCGGGACGACACTTGCCGGGCTGGCCGCCAACGCCACCCCGGGGCGGCCGCTGCGGATCCTCGAGATCGGCGCAGGCCGTGGCTACCTGACGTGGCCGGTGGTCGACGCGCTGCGCGGCCTGCCGGCCGGCTCGGTCGAGTACCACTTCACCGATATCGGACGCTCGTTTGTGGTGGCCGCCCAGCGGCAGGCCGAAGCAGAGGGTCTCGATTTCGTCCGATTCGCGTCTCTCGATATCGTCGACGATCCGGCCGGGCAGAGTCTGCCGCTTGCGGGGTTCGACGTTGTCCTGGCGTTCAACGTGTTGCATGTGGCACCGGATCTGCCGACCGCTATCCGCAACACCGCGGCGTTCACTGCTCCCGGCGGCCTGATGTTCTTACTGGAAGCCAAGACTGAGGAGCGTTGCGACTCGCTGATCGACCCGCTGTTGACCGGCTGGCTCGATTTCGACGACGACGTGCGGACGGACTCACCGTTGGTGGCACCGCAACAGTGGGCAGCGCTGCTCGACGCGAACGGATTCACGGACTCGACCGTCTACGATTCCGGACCGGCGGGTGACCATGCGCTGATCGTCGCCGAGCGTCCTGAGCCGGTGCTCACCTTGGATCCGGACTTCGATCGTGCCATCGCCATGCTGCATGAGATCGCGGCGTCGGAACCGTCGTCGCAACGCACGCTGCTCACGAGGCCGGACGAGGACTCCCTCGATGCGGCACTGGCCGAAGGGTATGCGCACGGCACACTCGCCGTTCGGCACCGCGCCGGAGTTGGAGATTGGACCTTTGTCGACACCTCGGCGTGCGACGAGATGAACGTTCCGCCAGACCGATTCGGTGAGGTGCTCGGTGCGCTCGCGGTACCCACGGTGGTTTTGGGTGGATCGACTAAGGCAGTGACACATGATGAGCAGGAGCCGGCCTCGGTGTCGGATACGCCTGCTGCCTCATCGGCGAACGTGTCGTTCAACCACCGCCCGGTGCTGTCGACGGAGTACTGCGCGCCACGGTCGAGATTGGAGGAAGGTATCGCGGCGATCTGGCAGCGCTTCTTTGGGTACGACCGGATCGGTGTCAATGATCGTTTTCTCGAACTGGGTGGCGAGTCGCTACTGGCCATGCAGATCGCTGCGGAGCAGCGCAATGCGCTCGGGATCGAAATGAGTATGCGTCAGTTGCTTGAATCAGTCACCGTGGCGGACGTTGCCGCGGCCGTGGCAACACCGTCGGACGAACCCGAGGCGTCCTCGATACCCGCGCCGCCCGCCCGTCGCGGGCGCGCCGCGCTGCGTACCGCAGACGGCATCATTCTGCTTGAGGGAGTACGAGAGTGACTACTATCGACTACCTTCCCGCATCCACATCGGGGGAGGAGATCATCCTCTTCCGGGCGTCCTTCGCCCAGCAGCGAATGTGGTTCCTGAGTCGACTCGACCCGGACAGTCATTACTACAACGTGCCGATTGTTCTGCATTTCCGCGGTGCAGTACGCCCGGACGCGCTGCGACGCGCACTCGCTGAAATGGTGTCCAGACACGAGATCCTGCGCACAACCTTTGTCGAGGTGGACGGCGAAGTGATGCAGGCGGTGGCCGCTGACACGGTTATTACACTGCCGCTCAAGGAAATTGAGAACTCCAGTGTGCAATCTGTGCAGCCGATGCAGCGTGCCGAGGTGCGCGCGGCAGTTCTCGACCTCGTGTGCGCGCCGTTCGACCTGCGTACCGGACCGTTGCTGCGGGCGCATCTACTCGACCTGCGGGACGGGGAGTTCCTGTTGGTGCTGACGATGCATCACATCATCGTCGACGGCTGGTCCATCGGTGTGCTGTGCGAAGAGCTGCGCCAGCTGTACGGGGCCGAAGTAACAGGTATTCCTGCGGCACTGCCGCCACTGGAACTCCAGATCGGCGACCTGGCCGAACAAGAGCACGACGTCATGTCCGGGCCCGCACGCGAGCGTCATCTCGCATACTGGCGGTCGCAGTTGGCAGGCGAACTGAGCTCGCCTGCGCTTCCGTTCGATCGAGACAGGCCATCGGACAACGTTTTCCAGGGTGCCACCCTGGACTTCACCTTGTCGCCCTCGGATACGGCAGCGATGGCCGCGTTCGGGCGGGAGATGGACGTGACCGTCTTTGCGACGCTCCTCGCGGCGTTCTACACACTGTTGTACCGCTACAGCGGCTCAGATGATCAGGTGGTCGGAGCCCCGATGGCGAATCGGGAAGACCACCGGGTCTCGGCGCTCATCGGGCTGTTCGTGAACACAATTCCGTTGCGTGCCAAGATCAACCCCTCCGCCGGGTTCGCAGAATTGGTCAGCCATGTCCGCGAGGTGACCTTGGGTGCGTACGAGCACCAGGAGCTGCCACTCGAGCAGATCATCGATGAGGTCGCTCCCGCGCGTCTTCCCGGACGCAATCCGATGGTCGCCGTGCTGTTCGCGATGCAAAGCCCGCCGCCGGCCGACCTTGATTTCGCGGGAACGCCCGTGTCCTTCGTCGGGGTGCCGACAGGCACTACTCGCGCCGATGTGGAACTGCACTTCTGGCCCCTTGGGGAACGTATCGGGGTGCAGTTCGTCTACAGCACCGAACTATTCGATGCGGCGACGATGGAGCAGATGCGTGACGATTACACCACGCTATTGCGCGCGGCGATCGCGTCGCCGCAACTGGCGATCGAGGGCCTGCCGCTCGGTGCGCACGAAGCACGTGTGGCTCAGAGCCTGGCGCCGATGCTCCAGCATGCCGAGAGCTCTGTGGCGGTTGTCGATGGCCACACGGAGCTTACCCACGCCGAATTACGCACGACTGCAGTGCGATTGGCTGCGGTGATGTCAGGTGCCCGTGGCGGGAACGTTGTGCTCGCGCTCGAGCGCGGACCAGACCTCGTGGCTGCGCTGATAGCGGCGGTGTCCGCCGGTGCACGCCGTGTCGCGTGGTTACCCGCATCGCTACCGGCCACGTACCGGGAGCGCTCGCTGTGGGAGCTGGCGCCCGCGTTCGTCGTGGACGAAGCCGCCGTGGCGCAACTGGGAACGGGCGACGCCCGCACCATCAGCGAGCCCGAACCGCTGAACGCCGATGCGTCGATAGGACTTCTGGACAGTTATCTCGCTAACATTCTCGTCACCTTGTTGCATTCCGGTAGTGTCAATCTGCTTGACCCGGAACGGGTTCCGCAGGCGGTGCTGACCGCCGATCGCCGACTGGCGCCCCCGGGCATACTGGGGGAACTATGCGTCGGCCGACCGAGCGAGGCTGTGCTTCCTACGGGGATTCCGGCACGCATGCGCAGGGATTCTTCGGTGGAGATCGCACATTCTTCTCGTGGACGAGCATGGGACGGTCACCGCTGGACCGACCTGGCGACTGTCGACGCAGTGCTGATGGCGCACGAATTGATCGACGATTGCGCGGTACTGTCACGCCGAACCATCTCCGGCACCACCGAGTTGGTGGCCTATGTAGCAGCGTCCGCACCGATCTCCTCGGAACGGTTGTCAGAATTCGCACGCATCGTGCTGCCACCGTCACTGGTGCCGCACGCATTTGTTCCTGTTGCCGCACTACCGGTGACCATGACTGGAGCGCTTGATACCGCGGCGCTATACCGATTGCCGGTGATCGATGACGAGCTGATTGCCCAGTGGTCGGCGCGGCTACCCGAGGCCACCCAGATCCAGGTTGTGCCCGATATCGCTGAGACGCCGCGCATTCTTGTCGGCGATCCGACACCACCGCCCAAGCAGGCCCCGCCAGTGCCCGCGGCACAACGCGATGTCCACGAGCTCTCCGTGCTCGATGGCGGGCCGGCGGTCGAGCCTGTCGTGGCGTCGTTACCCGATGCGCTGGTTCGCGCAGCACATGATGCGGCCACCACAGAGCTGGTCTTTCTTGACGAATCGGGTGCCGAGCGCACGCTGACATACGCGGCGGTGCTCGATGCCGCGCGACGTGTGCTTGGAGGACTACGCGACGCGGGACTTGCTCCGGGAGATCTGGCGATTGTTCACCTATCCCGCAACGACGAGTTTGTGGCGGCGATCTGGGGATGTTTCCTCGGCGGCATTGTGCCGGTGCCGGTGGCCCCGAACGCGGTTGGCGGCGCCGAGAAGGCGGCGACGGCCTGGAGTGCGCTCAACCAGCCACTGATCATCAACGAGGCCGGGCAGCCTCCGGTACACCAGGCGGCGCGGGTGGTCCTGATCGGCGATCTTTTGGCGCACGACCCAGATGCCGAGCACCATGCGCCCGATCCCGAAGCGGTCGCATTGCTATTGCTGACCTCCGGTAGCACGGGACAGCCGAAGGGCGTACAGCTGACGCACCGCAATATCCTGAGCCGCTCGGCGGCGACCGCGCAGACGAATGCATTCGCCCCGGCGGATATCTCGTTCAACTGGATGCCGCTCGAGCATGTCGGCGGCATCGTCATGTCCCATCTTCAGGACGTGTACGTGTGTTGCCAGCAGGTACACGCGGCCACCTCATGGGTGCTGGCGGATCCACTGCGTTGGCTGACCATCGTCGACCGCTACCGCGTGACCAACACCTGGGCCCCCAATTTCGCGTTCGGCCTGATCGCCGATCGGCTCGCGGAGACGCCCAACGGCGACCGATTCGACCTGACGCGCTTGCGGTTCATTCTCAACGGTGGCGAGGCGATAGTTCCGCGCATCGCACGCCGATTCCTGCGCATGCTGGAGCATTTCGGTCTACCGCGCAGCGCGATGCGGCCGTCATGGGGGATGTCGGAGACGTCGTCAGGTGTGGTCTTCTCCCAGAACTTTTCGGTGGAAACCACCACCGACACCGACGAATTCACCGAGCTCGGAAAGCCGATCCATGGCACGCGGATACGCGTGGTCGACATGGACAACGCGGCCGTTCCCGTCGGCGAGATCGGACGGGTGCAGATCAGCGGACCCACGGTTACGCGCGGTTACTACGCCGACGCCGAGCGCACCGGGGAGGCATTCACGGCCGACGGCTGGTTCGACACGGGCGATCTTGGGCGGATTCACGGCGGTGCACTCACGCTCACCGGCCGTGCCAAGGACATCATCATCGTCAACGGCGTGAACTACAGCTGCCACGCGATCGAGTCCGCGGTCGAAGAATCCCCGTTAGTGATCGGCAGCTACGCCGCTGCGATCGGGGTACGACCGCCGGGCAGCGATACCGACGTCCTGGCGATCGTGTTCAGCCCGCAGCCTGGGGCCGCGGAACAGGAGGTCCTCGCCGATGTCCGTACTCGCGTGTTGGCGGTGGGACCCAACCCTGAGCTACTCATTCCCGTTCGGCCGGAAAGCATTCCAAAAACCGACATCGGAAAGATTCAGCGGAGCCTACTAAGACAACGGTTCGATGACGGCGAGTTCGCCGATATCGTGCGCAGGGTACAGACGTCGAGCGCGTCCGCGAACACCCTTCCGAACTGGTTCTTCCGGCCGGTGTGGCACCGGCGTGATCGTCTCCGGCCCAGTGCTCCCATTGACGGCGCCGTTTTGCTTCTCGGCGAATCGGGGAACCTTGGTGCCCAATTGGCGGACCGGCTGAGCGCGCAGGGCGTGCACGTGGTGCGTGCCACCGTGGCAGATATCGCTGCGGAGTTGAGCTCGGCTACCGGGACAACAGCGATTCGCACCGTGGTGTACCTCGCCGCGCCGCGGGCACAGGGGGAAATCACGGACAGTTCCCCAGAACCATTGCCGGTCGGTGTTTTCGACGTGGTCCGCATAGTCCGAACCGTCTGTGAAGAAGGGCAGGGCGATGGGCCGCCGCCGGCACTGTATGTCGTCGGCAGCGGCATCGAGCAGGTCACCGATACGGACGAGGTCGATCCTGGGCTGGCTCCGATTCCGGTGCTGTTGCGTAGTGCGGTAGCCGAAGTGCCTGGGTTGCGTGTGCGCTTCGTCGACCTGGATCGGACTGATCAGGCCTCCGGTGCAGACCACGTGACGGATGAACTGGGCTACTCCACCAATGATATTGAGGTTGCTTATCGATCCGGTGTTCGCTGGGTGAAGGGGCTGGAACAACTGCCGGACGAGCCCACTGCTGGTGCGGCGATTCCCTCTGGGGCTCTGCACCTGATTAGTGGAGGTCTGGGCGGACTGGCCTATGAGCTGGCCCGGCTGCTGATAGAACGCTTCGGCGGACGGGTGCTACTCGTAGGACACCGCCATCCAGATGAGCGACAATCCGCGGCCTACCAACGGTTATGCGATATCGCGGGTGATGAGGCGGTCCGGTTCGAGGTCGCCGACGTACGCGATATCGATCAGATATGGGATGCGGTCACGTCGGCAGAGGAGCACTGGGGCATCCAACTGTCTGGCATCTGGCATCTGGCCGGCGCGTATCGCGAGCAGCCGTTGGCTACCACGACAGCGTCCGACCTCACGGATGTCTCGACGGCGAAGGTTGCCGGAGCTCGCGCCCTGCATCGTGTTGCCTTGCGCCGCCCAGGCATTCGCTTCGTATCCTTCTCATCGGTCAACGGGTTCTTCGGCGGATCCACAGTCGGCGGGTACTCGGCGGCGAACGCCTATCTGGATGCCTTCGCCCTACATCAGCGCCGCAGCGGCGGTATCAGCGCGCACAGTATTGCGTGGACGATGTGGGACCGCGTGGGGATGTCGGCTGATGTGGAGCACGTGGAGGGCACCCGGGCCAGGGGATACCGCGTTGTCGGCCGCGTCGAAGCGCTGAACTCGCTGCTGGTCGCACTCGCTCATGATGTGCCGCACGTGCTGGTGGGTCTGGATGACACCAAGTCCGCGATCCGTGCCCGGTTGAGCGGTGTGGCGCCGGCAGGCCAGGTGCTTGTGGCAGATGTGAAGCAGACCGCTCCAGACTTCTCGGATAAGCCAATACGCGACAGATATGACCGCATCGTGCCCACGCGTGTCCAGTCGGCAGGTGTCGCCCGTCAGTGGGTGGCCGCGCGTGACGACACCGAGCGTCGGGTGTCGGCGATCTGGCGACAGGTGCTCGGATCTGACAACTTCGGAGTGACCGACAGTTTCTTCGATATTGGCGGGAACTCGGTACTACTGGCTCTGGCGCAGAGGCTGGTGCAGGAGGAGTTCGGTCAGCCGATCGCCCTTGTCGACTTGTTCCGCTATCCGACGGTGTCGAGCCTGGCGGCGTATCTGTCGAGTAGCGAGATCGATTCCGATTCAGGCAATCCCGAGCCTGGCACGGTGAGCGATCCCAACCCGGGCGTAGGTAGCGACCGCGCCCGGATCCGCAAGGAAGCGCGCCGCCGTCGCCGCGCACCATAGGCACTCAGGTGAGTTCTTACGTGTAGTGATTTTTCTTTCTGTACTGATTTGAGGAGTGATGACATGGCACAGGTCGATCTGACTGGGGTAGCCGAGACGGCGATGTGGACGCTGTATACCCGCGCCAACGAAGCACAACGGCCCGATGGAGTCCTGAAGGACCCACAATGCGTCGAGCTGTTCGAAGCAGTCGACTATCCTTTTGAAAGCAAATTCGGAAAAGACCAGACCGGCTTGCACGGCGAGAAATCTCGTCTCTTCGACACCGTGGTGCGCAAGTGGCTGACCGAGAACCCTAGCGGCACAATCGTCGAGCTGGGCGCCGGATTGGAGACTCAGTTTCATCGTCTCGACAACGGAACGGTTTCTTGGGTATGTGTCGATCTCGAAGAAGTGATTGCGGTGCGGGGAGAATTCCTGGCTCCTACCGAACGGTGTCGTTACGTCGCGGCCGATGCTCGCGACGTGTCATGGTTTGACCAGGTAGGGCCCGGGCCCGTTCTCATCACAGCGCAGAGCTTTCTCATGTTCCTCCCCGAAGAGCAGGTGCGACAACTGCTGGTCGCCATCATCGACAGATTCCCTGGTGTGGAAATCGTTTTCGACACGATCTCGCCGGCCATATCCCAGAAGATGGTCAAGGGTTACCGGCCGACTGAAAACTACGAATTTCCGCCAGCGCCATGGGGGATCAAGCGGGACGACATCGCCCCACTGCTGCAGCAATGGCATGGGGGCATTTCAAGCGTCGATGTGCAGAGTTTCGGCGCAGTCCACGGAACCCTGAATGTGCTCAAGCCACTGTTCCTTCGGGTTCCGGCGCTGCGCGCCGTCCTGCCAGTTGTGGCACATCTGAAAACGTAAACCTGATGCGCGCCACCATCTAGGTCCGCATCCTTCGTGTTGGCCAAGGGCGTAAGCCCCCGGGCAGAGGCAAAGAAATAGGGGTTGTGTATGCGTGTCGTGTCGTTTGGGTATCAGGTCTGGGGTTACCGGACTTTGCAGGCGTTGATCGATCTGGGGCATGAGGTGGTGCTTGCGGTTACGCATCCTTCCAGTGAGGAAGCGTACAAGGCGATTTGGTCGGCGCCGGTTGATGAGCTTGCGCGTGAGCACGGTATTCCGGTGCATTTGGCGACGCGGGTCGATGCTGAAACGATCGAATTGGTCAAGGGTGCCGAGCCCGATGTCATTGTGGTCAATAGTTGGTACAACCGGATGCCGGTGGAGCTCTATGATTTTCCGCCGCATGGCACGTTGAATTTCCATGATTCGTTGTTGCCGAAATTCACTGGGTTTTCGCCTGTTTTGTGGTCGTTGATCAGTGGTGAGTCCGAGTTCGGGTTGACGGTGCATCGTATGGATAGCGGTTTGGATACCGGTGACATTTTGGTGCAGCATTCCCTGCCGATCGGTCCGGCTGATACGGGCACCGAGTTGGTGTTGCGGGGGATGGATCTGATTCCGGGGGTTTTGGCTGAGGCGTTGGGTGCGTTGGAATCTGGTGAGGCGCTGTGGCGCCCGCAGAACAAGGCGGAGCGAACGTATTGCCATAAGCGTTCTGAGCGTGACAGCGCGATCGATTGGAGTTGGCCGGCCGAGGATCTGGAGCGGTTTGTGCGGGCGCTATCGGATCCGTATCCGCGGGCGTTCACGTTCTATGACGGTGCGCGTATCGAGGTTTTGGAGGCGCGGATTTCCGAGGCGCGTTATGGCGGTACGCCGGGGCGGGTGATCGTGCAGGAAGAAGGCGGAGTGGTGGTGTGTGGCTCTGATGCCTACCGCGTGGGTAACCGCGGGCTGGTGATCACCCGCATCCGAGACGCGGACGGCAACGAGCACAGCGGCCACGAGTACTTCCGACGCGGGGGATATCTCAACAGCCACAACTAATCCCCAGGCGCGTGTTCAGAGCAACCCATGTGCCCGCAGGTCCGATATGTACTTGGTGATGAGCGCGCGGTCGATATGTGGAATGTCAGCGCTCCCAATCTTGTATTCCTGCACTGCTTTCCGGAACTCATCGGTGGGCGTATCGGCGCCACGCCGCGGGTGGCCCGGCGCGCGGTAGGCATCCAGGAGCGGAAGAACCGAGCTGCGCCGTTGGTCGTCCGGCAGACCCCGTAGCGCCGTCTCGAAGCGCGCCAGCCATTCGTCGTAGTCATCGATGATGTCGATGGTGTGGCCGTCTTCGACAAGCCAATCCACGAAGGTGTCCACCGAAATGCCATCGTCGTGCGGGTTCATGACGTCATATGAACGGAATCCCTCGGAGTTGGCCAGCCCCAGCGTGGTGATCGCCTCCGTGACGAAATCTACCGGCAGGCCCTCGTAATGGGCCCGGGGACGGGAGCCGTCGCCGTCATCTTGATAGAAGCTGCGTGGTGCGATTCCGGTCAGTACGAGGCTCAGGAGCATGCGGGTGAAGGCATCGGTGACGTTGAGCTGACCGCTGTACTGGCGGTGGGTGAGGATCATGTCGGAGCGGAAGACACTGACCGGCAGACCGCATAGGTCGTACGCCTCCCGTAGCAGTACCTCGCCCGCCCACTTGCTGTTGGCATAGCCGTTGGCGTAGCCCGCGCCGATATGCCGAATGGGGCTGACCGTGCGAATATCCCCGTCCTCGTCAAAATCGGGTACCGCCATGGCGACCGCCATTGTCGACAGATAGGTCACCGGCTTGATCCGCGTTGTCAGCGCCAGCCGAATAACCTCAGCGGTGCCAAGAACATTGGGGCCGAATAACTGGTTGTAGGGCAGTACGTGGTTCACCAGGGCGGCGGGATGGACAATCTTGTCGACCCCGCGAGCCAACTGCTCCCAGGTCGCGTCGTCAATTCCCAGACGTGGCTGGGTGATATCGGCGGCTATTACTCGCAGGTGCCGCCGGGCCAGCGCACGGAATTCATCGAGCAGCATCTGATCGGTGTGGCCATACGCGGCCTCGAGGCGAGCCAGGGCGTCGTCGTCATCATCACCGCGGACCAGGCAGATCAGCTGGCCACCGGACTGCGCCAGTCGTTGCAGCCACTCCAGGCAGAGGAATCTTCCGAGGTAGCCGTTGGCGCCGGTGAGCAGGACTGTGCCCACCGCGCCGGAGAATCGCTCCAGTTCCGCTGCACTGCTGAGTGTTTCGGCGTCGATGAACTTGTCAAGAGTGAGTTCGTTCGCGTTGATGATGGACACATCTGAACCGTGCACGCTGGCCGCGGTGGCGACACCGCTTTCTCTCGCGCCCTCGACGTAGGCGGCGAGCTTGCGCAGATCGGCAGCGGGTCCGGTGATCACGCCGACCGGCACCTCGACATCGAACAGATCGCGCAGCAGATTGGAAAAGGTCAACGCCGACAGGGAGTCTCCGCCGAGATCAATGAAATGGTGGTCCGGCCGCACCGCGTCCGAAGACATGCCGAGCAGCGCCTGCGCCGCCTCGGTGACGGTCTCGATGACCGGTCGCTGCTGCGCGGTATCGCGCAGCTGTCGTAGCTCTTGGACGCGGGCCTCGGCGAGATCGGCATAGAGCCGTTCGAGCCGATCGCCGTAATGCTCGATCATCTTGGGGCGTATCGGCTTACCGACGGCGGCGAGCATGCCGCTCTCGATGCTGAACGGCGTGGTCTCGATGATGAAATCGGCGGGAAGTTCATACGAGTGAAGATGATTGGCACGTGCGGTCCGCTGCAGCGATTCCCGGATCGAGTTCTTCAGGTCGACGGGGTCCGGGTGGGCACGTAAGGCCTCCTCGGTGGGCACGATCACCGCGAGCAGGTACGCGCGTTCACTGTTTCCGTAGACAAAAATCTGGCGGACCAGCGCTGCGCCGACATACACCGTTTCCAGGTTCGCCACCGCGACGAACTCACCCTGGGCAAGTTTGATGACGTTGTTACGCCTATCCACGTACACCAGCTCGTCGGGGGCGATCTCCGCCATCACATCGCCGGTCCGGTAGTAACCGTCGGCGTCGAAGACCTCGGCGGTGACGTCGGGACGCTTGTAGTACCCGGGCGTGGCGGTGGCGCTCTTCACCAGCAATTCGCCACGCGGATGCGGTTTGTCGGTGGTGTAGTACCCGAGTTCGGGGACGTCGATGAGTTTGTAGTCGAGCACGGGCGGACGGGAGATCTTGCCGTCCCGGAACACGCCGCCGACCTCGGTGAGGCCATACAGATCGAGCAGGTGGAAGTTGAGTGAGGATTCCAGAAAGGTCTTCATCTCAGCGGATAGCGGTGCCGTCGCGAGCATGCCGGCCACCACCCGCCCACCGAGAACGTCCTCGCGCAGCTCGGCTTTGGCTGTGCGGTCGGCCGACTCGGCCTCGGCTCCCTCGGCGATGAGTGCGTCGACACGTGTCTGGTAATGCTGGAACAGCATGTCGACTACCCGCGGTACCACGCCCATGTGTGTGGGGCGGGCCAGCTGCCAATCCTCGAAGAGCGTCGACAGATCGCTTTCGGGAACGAAATAGCAAGTGCCGCCGGGGATGAAGGCGGTCAGTAGCCCCACTCGGCCCGCGAGGTGGTTGAGCGGCAGGAAGTTCACGTTGATGATCGGGGTGTCCCGGTTGGGCGCCGCACCCGAGGACCAGAAGCGGGTCACCGTCCACTCGGTGAACATGGCTCCCTTGGGGGCGCCGGTGCTGCCGGAGGTGTACATGATCAGCGCCGTGCGCTGGTCGTCTCCTGCCGTGTACAGCGCGGGCTCGGGCAGCCGCCGGCCGTTCGCGATAACCTCCGCGAGCGGCTCGACGACGACCCGCATGCCGGCAGCCTGTAGACGCTCCCTTGCGGCGGCGAGCTTCTCGCGATGGTCGTCGGTGTCGGGCCGGTAATCGAACACCACGACCCGCTGCAGATCGGTGAGCCCCAATGCCGCCTCTACCGCCAGATCCAGACAGTCGGCGCTCGCCGCCACCAGCCGCGGACTGGTCTCCTCCAGCATCATCCGCAGCTGGGTCACCGATGCGTTGTGCTGCAGTGGAATCGACACCGACCCGTTCATGAGAGTGGCGAGGTCCAGGGTGACGTAGTCGGGGCTGGAGAAGCCGATGGTGGCCACCAAGTCATCGGCACCAATGCGATTCTCGCCGTGTTGCCACTCGGCGAGAATCGCCGAGATGTTGTCGAGAAGCTGTCCGTAGGTGACGGTTTCGAATGCGGGCAACAACCGATCAACGGTGCGACCGGTGGCGGGGTCGACGACCGATTCACGGGACCGGAAGCCCATCACCGGGCGTTCGGCGTAGCCGGTCAGCAGCGCGTGAAGCACCTGTGACAACCGCAGGCCGGGCACCAGCAGAGAATCCATGACCTCCGGGTCGGGCCGTGCGGCCTGGAACTGGGGGTCTGACTCGAACAGCTTCGCCGCCAGGGCCGCCGCATCGGTGTCGTAGTTGGCCTCAGTATGGGCGGTCATTAGGGGCCTCTCTACCGGTCCGGCAGCGGACGCTCGACGATTACGCTGCGCCCGAACGGTTCCCGTTCGCGACGCTTGGCTGCCACATATACCTGAGCGGTTTCGTCGGCGACAGTGGCCCAGTCGAAGTCCGCGGTGAGACGTGCGCGCGCCGCTACGGCACGTTCGGCGGCACCGGCCGGGTCATCGAGGGTGCGTTTGACGGCATCCGCGATTCCCGCCACATCGCGCGGCGTGAAGGACAAGCCGGTCGCGCCATCTATGACGGCCTCGCCGAGCCCGCCGACGGTGGATGTGACCAGGGGAGTGCCCGCGGCGGCAGCCTCGAGGGCCACGATGCCGAACGGCTCGTAGTGGCTGGGCAGCACGATGGCGTCGGCGCGGTGCAGCCACTGCAACAGCCCCTCATGGTCCAGATTGCCCAGGAACTGCACGGACTTGACGACCTTGTGTTTACGCGCCTGCTCGAGGAGCCAATCCTGTTGCGTGCCATCACCTGCGACCGCCAGCACGGTTCCGGGGTGCGCGCGCCGGATCTTGGGCAGCGCGGCGATGGCATCGTGGATGCCCTTTTCGTATTCAAGTCGTCCGACGAAAAGCAGTACCGGTGCCGTGCCGTCGGAAGGCAGTCGGGGAGCGAACACCCAGCGGGTGACGTCGATGCCATTTCGGATGACGTGAACCTGTGGCAGCTCCGGTCCGAACAGCTCGGTCACTTCATCGAGCATCGAGGCAGAGCACGTGATCAGCGAGTCCGACTCGCGGGCCAGCCACCATTCCACCGAATGCACCTGTCGACTGATGCGTCCGGAGACCCAGCCGCTGTGCCGGCCGGCCTCGGTGGCGTGCAACGTCGATACCAGGGGCACGTCGAAATGCTCGGCGAGGGTGATCGCGGGGTGTGCCACCAGCCAGTCGTGGGCGTGGACGACGTCTGGCCGCCAATCGCCGGAACCCTTGAGGCCCAAGGCCAATCCGGCGCGGACCATCGCATGTCCCATGGCCAGAGTCCAGGCCATCATGTCGGTGCCGAAATCGAAATCGTGCGGATCCTCGGCAGCCGCCACCACCCGGACACCCTCGGACATCTCGTCGGAGGTCGGGTGACTCGCCGGATCGGTACCGGACGGGCGCCGGGTGAGTACCACCACGTCATGCCCGGCGGCAGCCAGCTCGGTGGACAGGTGATGCACATGCCGGCCCAGCCCGCCGATGACCACCGGTGGGTACTCCCACGAAACCATCAGAATTCTCATTGATGAGCCTCTCGGGCGAAGACCGTGTTCATTGATGAGCCTCTCGGGCGAAGGTCTTGTTCATCGTGGCAGCCTTCGAGCATCAAGCGCGCCGAACAGCCCGTCCGCACGGTTCCAACCGTCGGCCAACCGGATTGCGGCGTCGTGCCGTCCGCTGGCCAGTGCCGAGGCGATCTCGCGGGTGGCGTGCGCGTGTAGGTGCGCGCGGTAGCGCGCGTAGTCGGCGGCCGAGTCCTTACTCACCATGAACGGCCAGTCGCTGGATACGGTCAGCAGTGCCTCACGCAGGATCTGATCGGCGACCCGATTACGGGTGTGCGGCGCGGGTTGTTCGTTGAGTGCCTTGTCCACCGCGGTGAGGGCGGTGTCGACCACTTCGGTGTTCAGCTGCACGAGATCGGCTACCTTTTCGCCGTTCCACACATGCCAGTCCTTACCGGAACCCCATGAGCTGGCTGGCAAGTCGAAGGGCTTGCCCACGTATCCGCGTTCGCGAGCCTGCTCTAGGGTGCCCACCTCGATTCCGGCCTCGGGCAGGGCGCGAAGCACACGTTCGAGCCACATCGGTCCCTCGTACCACCAGTGCCCGAACAGTTCGGTGTCGAATGCTGCGATGACATGCGCGGGCCGCCCGATGCGGTCGGACTCGGCGATGAGGCGCTGACGCACGGTATCCACGAAATCGCGGACATGGACGTCGATGGCTGCGTCGGCACGCTCGGGGTCGTACGGCGCCTTGGCTTCCGGAGCCACATTGCGTCCGGTAACCCGGGCGGGCTTAAGGCCGGTGTCGTGGTCGTAGGTGTGGAAGTCGCGGTAGGAGGCATGGCCGGGATAGCCGGACTTCGGTGACCACACCCGGTAACTGACCGTCAGGTCGCGCCCGAACGCCACCACATCGGAGTCGCCCACCGGACGGCCCAACGAGGTGTCTCCCTGCAGAGAGGGCCCGTCCACCATGAAGTGGTTGACCCCGGCAGCCGCGTAACCCTCTTCCATGCCCGGGGCGTAGGCACATTCGGGCGCCCAGATACCCGTGGGTGCATGCCCGAAACGCTGTGCGGCATCGGCTAATCCCTCGCGCAGCGCGAACTCGCGCAGCCGGGGGTGTAGCAGCGGCTGGAAGGGATGGGCGAGGGGACCGCCTAGCAGTTCAATGGCCTTCGCATCGATGAGGCTACGTAGTGGCCCGCTGCCACCGTGCCGCCAGTACTGATCGAACTCATCGAGAGCGTTTGTGGCGCTGCGGTATTCGCGCACCCCGAAGGCGCGCAGCATTTCCGGGCTCGATGCGGTGCCGGGTTCTGCGTCGGTACTGGCGATGGTGGCGGCCTCGAAGGCGCGCAGCTGCCAGTTGGCCAGCCAGCTGTGCAGCCCGGTCAGGCAGTGCGGATCATCCAGTTGTGCGGCCACTACCGGGGTGATGCCGAGAGTGATCAGGTTTTCCCGGCCCTCGCCCGCCAGCGTCCGAAGCGCCTTGAACAACGGGAGGTACGAGGCCGACCAGGACTGGTACAGCCATTCCTCGCCGACCGGCCAGCGCCCGTGGTTGGCAAGCCAGGGTAGGTGCGTGTGCAGCACCATGGTGAACAGCCCAGGAACCTTCTCCGTCACGGAATCACCGCAATGGCAACCAGATCCAGACTCTGGTCAATGTCGCGTTCCCCCGCGTCGATGATTTCGAAATCCTCGGTGGTCAAACCTGTGATGTCCGCGAGCAGATCCTGTGGCCACGGCGCGCCGGCGACCGCGCGCTCGATCTGTGCGTCGATGATCGAACCGCCGTACTTGGCGTCGAGCTCGCGAAGCCGTGGCCCGTGAAAGACACCGTAAACACCGTCCACCGAAAAGCCGTTTTCCACAAGGAGTTCGGTGAGTTCGGCGGCATTCAGCTCGCGCGTGTGGAACGGATTCAGCGGGGTATCGCGCCCGGGGGAGAAGGTGATCCGATTCGGGGTGCTGATCAGAAGGGAGCCGCCGGGGCTGAGCACCCGGGCGCACTCACGGATGAACTGCCCCTGGTCCCACAGGTGCTCGATGACCTGGAAGTTCACCACCACGTCCACCGCACCATCGGTGAGCGGCAGGTCCGCCAGATTTCCGGCGCGCATGTCCACGCGCGGATACCGGGCCTTCACGTGCGCAATCGCGGACTCGTCGTAATCCAGCCCGATGACGTGCTCGGCCACGCCGGCCAGCATGTTGGCGCCGTAGCCCTCACCGCTGCCCGCCTCGAGCACCCTGCGTTCTGCACAGAGGCCGCTGAGCCGCTCGTACACCACTTCGTGGCGGCGGAACCAGTAGTTCTCCTCGGCGATCCCGGGCACGGTCCGCTCCCCGGTCAGCGCCAGGGCGTCCGGGTCATCGGCTGATGAGCCGCTTGCGCGAAGAGGGTCAGCCGGGTGCGGGTCGGTCAGGTGCGAGTTCATCGTTTGGCAGGCTATCGGGTGAACGCCGTGTCTTAATACTGGTGGCCCAGATCACAGGCCGGAAACCAGGGGTGAACCGGCTATGGTGTACGGGCGAACTCCGTATATTACCCGTGAGTAACTTTGTTCGCCGGATTAGTCACGAAACGTGACAGTGCGACCGGCGTAGTACGGGTGCGCGCGGAACTACCACGCAGCAGATGGCCAGCACACCGCTGGCAGACAGCGAAGAGGAAGGACGATCGGAGACTTATGACGAACATTGCGGTCCTGATCAAGCAGGTCCCAGACACCTGGTCGGAGCGCAAGCTCACCGACGGTGACTTCACGCTCGACCGGGAAGCCGCCGACGCGGTACTCGACGAGATCAACGAGCGTGCCGTTGAGGAAGCGCTGCTCATCAAGGAGCGCGAGGGTGGCGACTCGGTCGTGACCGTCGTGTCGGCAGGCCCGGAGAAGGCCACCGAGGCCATCCGCAAGGCGCTGTCCATGGGTGCCGACAAGGCAGTTCACCTGCTCGACCCGGGCCTGCACGGGTCCGATGCCATCCAGACCGGCTGGGCCCTGGCCCGCGCGCTGGGTCAGGTCGAGGGTGTCGAGCTGGTCATCGCCGGTAACGAGGCCACCGACGGCCGTTCGGGTGCCATTCCCGCGATCATCGCCGAGTACCTGGGTCTGCCGCAGCTGACACACCTGCGCAAGCTGACCGTCGAGGGCGGCGTCGTCAAGGGCGAGCGCGAGACCGACGAGGGCGTGTTCGAGGTCGAGGCCACTCTGCCGGCCATCGTCAGCGTCACCGAGAAGATCAACGAGCCCCGCTTCCCCTCCTTCAAGGGCATCATGGCCGCCAAGAAGAAGGAAGTTGCCGTGTTGACCCTCGCCGAGATCGGCGTTGAGGCCGACGAGGTGGGCGTCGCGAACGCCGGTTCGACCGTGCTGTCCTCGACTCCCAAGGCCGCCAAGACCGCGGGCGAGAAGATCACCGACGAGGGCGAAGGCGGCACCAAGGTCGCCGAGTTCCTGGTTGCGCAGAAGATCATCTAAGACCCCCTAAATACAGAAACGAGAAAGCAAAGTTATGGCTGAAGTACTTGTGCTCGTTGAGCATTCAGAGGGTGCGCTCAAGAAGGTAAGCGCCGAACTCATCACCGCCGCACGCGTCCTGGGCGAGCCCTCGGCCGTAGTGGCCGGTCCGGCGGGCACCGCCGCGCCGCTGATCGACGGTCTCAAGGAGGCCGGCGCCGCCAAGATCTACGTCGCCGAGTCCGACACCGTCGACAACTACCTGGTCACCCCCAAGGTCGACCTGCTGGCCAGCCTGGCTGAGACCGCCAGCCCCGCCGGCATCCTGATCGCCGCGACCACCGAGGGCAAGGAAGTGGCCGGACGCCTGGCCGCACGCCTGGGCTCGGGACTGCTGACCGATGTCATCGAGGTGCGTGAGGGTTGCAAGGCCCTGCACTCGATCTTCGGTGGCGCGTTCTCCGTCGAGGCTCAGGCCAACGGTGACGCCCCGGTCATCACCGTGCGTCCCGGTGCCGTCGAGGCTGCGCCGGCCGCCGGTGCGGGCGAGCAGGTTGCCGTTGAGGTGCCCGCGCCCGCCGAGAACGCCACCAAGGTGACCTCGCGTCAGCCGGTGGTCGGTGGCGATCGTCCGGAGCTCACCGAGGCCAACATCGTCGTATCCGGCGGTCGCGGTGTCGGTAGCGCCGACAAGTTCAGCGTCGTCGAGGAGCTCGCCGATTCGCTGGGTGCCGCTGTCGGTGCCTCGCGTGCCGCGGTGGACTCCGGGTACTACCCGGGTCAGTTCCAGGTGGGTCAGACCGGTAAGACCGTGTCGCCGCAGCTGTACGTCGCGCTGGGTATCTCTGGCGCCATCCAGCACCGCGCCGGCATGCAGACCTCGAAGACCATCGTCGCGGTGAACAAGGACGAAGAAGCGCCGATCTTCGAGATCGCCGATTTCGGTGTGGTGGGTGACCTGTTCAACGTCGCACCGCAGCTCACTGAGGCCGTGAAGGCTCGCAAGGGCTAAACAACCCCATGGAGCCCTGGAGCCGCCCCGCCGGCGACATCCAACCTCAGGGGGCGGCTGACGGTACGCCACTGGACTATCCAGAGCCTCGACCACCGAGTCGGGCGCCCTGGATAGTCCTTTCGGCGTTTCTGGGCACGGTTGTGCTGGGGTTGGTGATTGCCGTCGTCTCCGTCGGGTCTCAGCGCAGCATCGTGGGTATGGCCGTCATGGCCCAGGGAGAGTCCCCCGCGGCGCGGACGACGGCGCCTCCCACTGCGACCTCCGGGGTGATCCCTCCTCCCAACGGGTCCACAGGGCCACTCGGCGGCGCGACGTACGGGCCGGGCGAGAAACTTCAGCCCATCTCGATGCCCTCGTACGTAGCGTTCGACTTCAACCTGCCCGCGGGGTGGGGATGTCTGCACACCGAGAACAAACCGCTGGACAAGCGCATCACGTGCATGGACGAGGCCAACAGGGGCGGGGCAGCCGGTTGGATCGGGTCCAGTCGCTGTGCCGACGGATGCGGCAAGTCCACCCAGGACAAGGTGCGCGCGAAACTACCGGTCGATGCTCAGTCGTGGAAGCCGATCGACGATGTCACGTCCTACGCCCGGATGACAGGAACCCTCGGAAACGGCATGCGTGTGGTCCGGATCGCGATGACATGCGCCTTTGCCTCGACCTCCGGCAGATCCCGCGACACGTTGGCGGTGGCCATGCTCACCGGCCCACCCGAGACCGAGAACACCCTGCAGAAGATCGCGAACGAGCTACGTTCGCGAGTTCCGGCCTAGTGTCCGTTGCGCCGTCAGTGCTCGGGTCGGGACAGCAGATGAAATGGCGGAACGTTTCCCAATCCGGCGCCGAGCTGCGACCGTTGTATGCGAGACGAGAAAGGTAATCGCACAATGAAAATCACAGTTGTTGGTGCCACGGGCCAAATCGGTTCGCGGGTGGCCTCTTTGCTCATCGCCGACGGCCATGACGTGGTGGCGGCGTCGTTGTCCGCCGGCGTGAATGTATTGACCGGCGACGGTCTGGTGGAGGCGCTCACCGGATCGAATGTGGTTATCGACGTTGTCAATTCTCCGTCGTTCGAGGACGGGCCCGTGATGGATTTCTTCACCGCCGCGGCGCGCAATCTCGTTGATGCGGCGAACCAGACTGGTGTCGGTCACTACGTCACACTGTCCATTGTCGGCGCCGATGGTCTGCCGGACAGCGGGTACATGAGGGCGAAAGTGGCGCAGGAAAACATCATTGTCGAATCCGGACTGCCGTACACGATCGTGCGGGCCACTCAGTTCCAGGAGTTCGCAGAGTCCATCACCGACACACTCGTCGTGGGAGACGAGGTTCGTGTACCCGACGCCAGAATTCAGCTGATTGCCGCAGACGACGTGTCCGCACAGGTGGCCCGGGCCGCGGAGGCCGAGCCGCGTAACGGCATCATCAACATCGGTGGACCAGAGAAGTTTTCGTTCGCCGAGATGGCGCAGGCAGTGCTTGACGCACGTGGCGACGACACACCGGTGGTGGTCGACCCGAGTGCTACCTATTTCGGGACGCCGGTGGATGACTTCAGTCTGGTCACCGGTGATGACGGGGTGCTGACGCAGACGAGATTCGCCGACTGGATCGGTCAACGGTAGCTCTGCCGAACCGCCGCATCTGCTCCGTGCCGCGGTTCGTTGTCACCATGGTGCGCAAACCCGGCGGCCCGATGTCGCTGCTGGTCGATGAGGAGGAACCGCTCCAGCGCGCCGGTGCGCGAGTGTCCGCGTAGCGTCCGTTAGCTCCCTGTTTGCCTTAGGGATTCACTTACGCAAGCAGGCATTTGGTGTACTGAACGCCGCAATTAACGGATCGTGCATGGACACGACACGCTTCCGATGCCGTTCCGCCGCATAACTCGGCGAATCTCGCAGTCATGAGTACCGCTTCAGTTCTCATCGCCGCAGATCAATCCATCTCAGACGTGGCGGGGGATGCCGGAGGTGCCCTACCGGGCCCTCGGTACACCCTGCTGCTGTCGAACGATCCCGCCGATATCGATGCCGTACAACGGCTTCGATACGACGTGTTCAGCAGCGAGCCCGGATTCCAGCTCGCGAGCACCCCGGCAGCGTTCGAGGGACGTGACGCCGACCGTTTCGACGAGCACTGCGATCACCTGCTGGTGCGCGAGGACACCTCGGGTGACGTGGTGGGCTGCTACCGGATGCTGCCCCCGCCCGGCGCCATTGCTGCCGGAGGTCTTTACAGCGCAACGGAATTCGACATCAGTGGACTCGACGCGTTGCGTCCCCAGCTGGTGGAGATGGGACGCGCCGTGGTTCGGGGCGATCACCGCAACGGCGCGGTTGTGCTGCTGATGTGGGCGGGAATTCTGGCCTACCTGGACCGTTGCGACTACACCTACGTCACCGGATGCATATCGGTTCCCATGCAGGACAACCCCGAACAGGCACCCGGCAGCCAGGTACGTGCCGTACGCGACTTTGTGATGAAGCGGCATGCCGCGGCGCCGGAACACACGGTGCGCCCCTACAACCCGGTCGTTGTCGACGGGATGGGGCTCGACGACATCAAGCCGCCCGCCAAAGTGCAGGTTCCCGCGCTGATGCGTGGATATCTGCGGCTCGGCGCGAAGGTTCTCGGAGAACCCGCGCACGATCCCGACTTCGGTGTGGCCGACTTCATGGCATTGCTCAACAAGGATGAAGCCGATGTGCGTTATCTCAAACGGCTGAGGTCCGTTGGTGCGGCGTCGGAAATCGGCGCGGCGGCCGGCCAGGAGTAACGATGGCACCCGAATTCGCTCACGCCTGGCTGCCGAAGGCAACCTGTGACGACAGCTGCATGCGGGCCAACACCATCGACGAACCAGGGCCGCTGACGCGGACCCTGCGGACCACGACGCGCATCGCTATGGCGATCACGCTGTTAACCTTCGCGCCGCTGCTCGGGATACCACTTCCCGGGCGGGTGCGCTGGCAGCGCGGCTACTGCCGGTTGATGCTGCGCTGCCTGGGAGTCCGCATCTCCGTATCCGGCGGACCGATCCGCGACATCCGTGGCTCCCTGGTGGTCGCGGGCCATGTGTCCTGGGTCGACGTCTTCGCCATCGGTGCCGTGCTCCCGGGTTCGTTCGTCGCCCGGGCAGATCTGATCGATTGGCCCGGCTTGGGCGTCATCGCCCGGATGATGCGGGTCATTCCGATCGAGCGAGGAAACCTGCGCACCCTGCCGCGGGTGGTTGACACCGTCGCGACCCGTCTTCAGGCCGGCCAGACCGTGGTGGCGTTCCCCGAGGGCACCACCTGGTGCGGTCGTGCGTACGGATCATTCCGCCCCGCGATGTTCCAGGCCGCCATCGACGCACAGCGGCCGGTGCAGCCGCTGCGGCTGACGTATCACTACCCAGGTGGCGAGCTGTCGACCGTTCCGGCTTATGTGGGCGAAGACACCCTGATGGCCTCCATTCGCCGACTCACCGCGACACGGATGACAGTGGCGCATATCCAGGTGGCGGGGCTGCAATTGCCCGGTGAGAATCGCCGTGATCTGGCCAGTCGCTGCGAGGCGGCCGTTCGGGCCGGTGACCGAACCCCGCAGCTCCACAGCCACCCGGAGCACCCGGAACCCATCGCAGCCTGACGCGATTGGACGAGCCCACCTGGGTGGGACCTATCCTGGATGCGTTATGTGTGCTGCTCGAACCCCAGCTGAAGGTGCGGTCTACCTGGACCATGCCGCAACCACCCCGATGCGCCCCGCCGCCATCGAGGCGATGGCGGCCACCATGGCCCAGACCGGGAACGCCGCCTCGCTGCACGGGTCGGGGCGTGATGCCCGGCGCCGGGTTGAGGAATCGCGGGAGTCGATCGCCGCGGCCCTGGGCGCCCGACCGTCCGAGGTGATCTTCACCGCCGGCGGTACCGAGAGCGACAACCTCGCCATCAAGGGCATCTACTGGGCACGTCGCGACGCCGATGCGCGCCGTACTCGCGTCATTGCCGGCGCCGTCGAGCATCATGCTGTGCTCGATGCGGTGCAGTGGCTCGCCGATCACGAGGGCGCCGACGTGACGTGGCTGCCGGTGGATGACACCGGCATGGTGACTGCCGCGGCACTGCGCTCGGCCCTCACCGACCACGACGACGTCGCGCTCATCACGGTGATGTGGGCCAACAACGAGGTCGGCACGATCAACCCCATTTGTGAGTTGGCGTCCATCGCTGCCGAATTCGATATTCCGATGCACAGCGATGCCATCGGTGCGGTAGGTCAGCTCGATGTCGATTTCGCCCTCAGTGGACTGTCGGCGATGAGTGTGGCCGCGCACAAGTTCGGCGGCCCGATGGGGGTCGGTGCACTGCTGCTGCGTCGTGAAACCGCTTGTGTCCCATTGTTTCACGGTGGTGGCCACGAACGTGACATCCGTTCGGGCACGCCCGATACGGCGGCGATCGTGGCGATGTCGACCGCGCTGGTCGAGGCTGTGTCCGAACGATGCGAGGGCGCTGCAACACTGAAAACACTTCGAGACGAGCTGATCGATCAGGTGCTGACCCAGATCGAGGGCTCCGTGCTCAACGGCGCGGCCGGCAACGGCAGATTGCCCGGAAACGCGCATTTCACCTTTGCCGGATGCGAGGGCGACTCCCTGCTGATGTTGCTGGACGCCAACGGTATCGAGTGCTCAACCGGCTCGGCGTGCACGGCGGGCGTCGCGCGGCCCTCGCATGTGCTCATCGAGATGGGTATCGACCCCGAAGCCGCGCGTGGATCGCTGCGATTCACCTTCGGCCACACCTCCGTGGCCTCGGATGTGGCACGTGCCCTCGAGGCACTGCGGATCGCTGTTCCGCGCGCCCGGGCCGCTGCCCTGGCCAGCGCCGGGGGTCGGTCATGAGGGTGCTGGCGGCCATGAGCGGGGGAGTCGACTCGTCGGTTGCGGCTGCACGCATGGTGGATGCCGGACACGATGTTGTCGGTGTGCACCTGGCGCTGTCGGCGGCACCCGGAACACTGCGCACCGGATCGCGGGGATGCTGCTCGAAAGAGGACGCCGCCGATGCCCGCCGTGTTGCCGACATGCTCGGAATCCCCTTCTATGTCTGGGATTTCGCCGATCGATTCAAAGAAGACGTCATCGACGACTTCGTCGAGGCCTACGCCGAGGGGCGTACCCCCAATCCGTGTGTGAAGTGCAACGAGAAGATCAAGTTCGCGGCGCTGGCCGACCGCGCCATCGCGCTGGGCTTCGATGCCGTGGCGACCGGCCACTACGCGCGGTTGCAGGACGGCAGGCTGCGCCGTGCGGTCGACGCGGACAAGGACCAGTCCTATGTGCTGGGAGTGCTCACACCGCAGCAGCTGAGCCGCGCGCTGTTCCCCGTAGGCGATAGTCCTAAGCCCGATATCCGGGCCGAGGCCGAGCAGCGCGGTCTGCTTGTCGCGAACAAGCCCGACAGCCATGACATCTGCTTCATTCCTTCCGGAGATACCCAGGCGTTCCTCGGTGCGCGCATCGGTGTGCGTCGCGGGAATGTGGTGGACGCCGACGGCAGCGTGTTGGCCACCCATGCGGGGGTGCACGAGTTCACCATCGGTCAGCGCAAGGGGCTCGGGCTGGTTGGCCCTGCCGCCGACGGTCGTCCCCGATACGTCACGTCGATCGATGCCGACACGGCCACCGTTCGGGTGGGAACCGTTGAGGAACTTGAGATTTGGGATTTCGGGGGAGAGCCGGTGGTGTGGACCTCGGGGCAGGTGCCGACCGGGCCCATCGAGTGCCAGGTTCAGGTTCGCGCGCATGGTTCGGTGGTGGACGCGATTGTCGAACCGGGGGCCGAGCGGATTCAGGTCCGACTGCGTACCGCCCTGCGCGGTGTGGCGCCCGGGCAGACGGTGGTGCTGTACCGGCCCGACGCCGAGGGTGACGAGGTGCTCGGCAGCGCCATCATCACGCGCGGCTAGGTTCCCTGAACTCCCGCCGAGCGCATGGCGATCGCGATGCGTTCAGCGACGTACTGCCGTCCGGGTGCGGTGGGGTGCATCGGGATTCCCTCATCGCCGACGCCGGTACCCGTCATCGACACGTAGCGCTGGAAATCTGATGCGCACACGCTGTGGTCGCTACTGGTGGCAGGGATGACCGGGGTGAATCCCGCTTTCGACGATTCGGAGACGATCGTGTCGTTGAGCTGCCGTTGCAGACCATTGAGGAAGGTGATGGTCTCTTGCGTGTTGATCAGGCCGACCAGGCACCCCTTGGCGTCCGGGGGAAGGATGGGCAGGTAGCCCACCGTGAACACGCGTGCGTTCGGAGCCGCCTGACGGATGGCGGCGTACGCGCCCGTGAGTTTCGGGCCCACCGAGGCGACGTTGGCGCTGAATTGCGCCTTCTTCTCCGGCGGGCAGCTCAACGCGAACAGGCAGTCGGTGGCGATCTGCTCGAATCCGGCGTCGTTGCCGCCGATGGAGACGACCGCCACCTTGGTGGCCGGGGACAGTCCCGTGTTCTGCGGGCCGCGGGTGGAGGGTGTGTAGACGTCGGTGGAGAGTGCGCCTACGCAGGAGTAGTCGGCGAACGTCATCTGCGGGAATGACGTCGCGACCAGGTGCGCCACATTGTCGGTCGCCTGGTTGCAGGCGGTGCCGACGGGGCCGGTGATACCGGCGGCGTTCGAACCCGCCGCCATGAACGAATCTCCGATCGCGACCAGCTGGGCGCCCGCCACGGGTTCGGCCGACGCGATCGCAGGGCCGGTGACAGTCGCCGCGAACATCGTGGCGATGCCGAACACCGTCGAGAGCGTCTTGACCGCGCGCATGTATCCCTCTCATCCCCGTCGGCCGGCAGACGGCCCCGTCCAATCGTACTGAACGGGATATCGCCGTTTGCCCATGTCGACGTTACGGAGGGTTACACCTTGGCGGCCATCCGCTCGGCGCGCCTTGCCTGACGCTCCAAGTACTTGGTCTTGACCTCTTCGAAATCGCTGGCAGTCTTCTTGAGGTCGGTGATGATGCGGTGCAGGTCTTCGCGGTACCACTCGGCTTCGCCGTTGATGTCGTCACGCTCGAAGATGCGCCACTTGCGCAGCACCGGCTGGACGACCTCGGCAAGGTGTGATTGCGGGTCGTACACGCCGCCGGTGGCGATGGTGACCGCGTTACGGCGGAAGCCGGGGATCGTGTAGCCGGGCATCGTGAAGTTGTCGAGAACCTTGTGAATCGATTTCACCGCCTGGTTGGGTGCGATCTCGAGACCGGCCTCGACCATGTTGCGGTAGAAGATCATGTGCAGGTTCTCGTCATTGGAGATGTGTTTGAGGAGTTCCTGCGCGATGGGTTCGGCACAGGCGACGCCGGTGTTGCGGTGCGAAACACGGGTGGCCAACTCCTGAAATGACACATAGGCCACCGAATCGAACAGGCTGTCGGCGAACATGTGGTCGCCGCCCTGGCGGTTCTGTCCGGGGGAGAACCCGCGGGTCATCTGCTCGACACGCAGCTTCTCCAGTTCCACCGGATCGACGGACCGCGTGACGACGAGATAGTCACGAATCGCGATGCTGTGACGCTGTTCTTCTGCCGTCCACCGGTTCACCCAGGTGCCCCACGGTCCGTCCATGGTGAAGTTCATGGCGATCTCGCGGTGATATGCGGGCAGGTTGTCCTCGGTGAGCAGGTTGGTGATCATGGCGACCTTGGCCAGCTCGGAGAGTTGGCATTGCTCGGGATCCCAGTCCTGCCCGCCCAATGCCTTGTAGTTCTTGCCCTCGGACCACGGGATGTAGTCGTGCGGGTTCCACTCTTTGAACACGCCGAGGTGGCGATGAGTGTTCTCCTCCACCACGGGTTCGAGCTCGTGGAGGAGCTCGAGGTCGGTGTATTCCTTCTGCGGCACGGTGCGGTCCTCGGATTCGGTCGAGTTATCTGTGTCTGAAAGTGACACTTATATTCGACCGGATGGCCGCACACCGTCCTAGTGACGAAGGTCCTCTACCTGGGGTTGGAAAGTCCCTCCTCCCACCGGTTCCCGAACCGGAGGCCGAGGGCGAGCCTGACGCGGAAATCGCCGCAAAATCCCGCGTGAGGCTCGCGCTCGATCGCGGCGGGCGACCGGCAACCGAGGCCTGTACTTTCAACGGCTATGAATGGCCTAGTCGATCGGTTCTTCCGGATCTCCGAGCGACAGTCGACGCTGGGACGGGAAGTTCGCGGCGGGATCGTCACCTTCTTTGCGATGGCGTACATCGTGGTGCTGAACCCGCTCATCATCGGTGGTGAGCCGGGACGGGCGCATAACGCTGACGTGCTGGGCCATGTGCTGCCGGTGGGTCAAGTGGCGGCGGTGACGGCGCTGGCGGCCGGGGTGATGTCCATACTGTTCGGGTTCGTCGCCAACTACCCGTTCGCGCTTGCCGCGGGACTGGGCATCAACAGTCTGCTCGCCGTCTCCTTTGCCTCGCAGATGAGCTGGCCCGAGGCCATGGGGCTGGTGATCGTCGACGGTCTGATCATTGTGGCGCTGGGTATCTCGGGTTTCCGCACCGCGGTGTTCCATGCCATTCCCGATGAGCTGAAGGCGGCGATCGCCGCCGGAATCGGATGCTTCATCGCATTCATCGGCTTCGTCGACGCGGGGTTCGTCCGACGCATCCCCGACGCGGCGAACACCACCGTGCCGGTTGGTTTGGGAATCGACAACTCGGTGGCCACCATCCCGACCCTGATCTTCGCCGCGGGCGTGCTGCTGATGGGAATTCTGGTGGTGCGCAAGGTTCGTGGCGGACTGCTCATCGGCATCGTCGTGATGACGGGGATCTCCATGATCGCGCAGGCGTTGACCGAACGCGGTGCGCAGCCCGCCGATACCAAGGGATGGAATCTCACCGTGCCCGCCTGGCCGTCCTCGGCGGGCGGCCTGCCGGATCTGAGTCTGCTCGGCCAGGTGGACATGTTCGGCGCATTCGCCCGGGTGGGTGCGCTGTCGGCGACGGTGCTGGTGTTCGCGTTGGTGCTGTCGAACTTCTTCGACGCGATGGGAACCATGACCGGTCTGGGCAAGGAAGCCGGTCTGGCCGACGAACACGGCACTCTGCCGGGAATCGGACGAGCACTATCGGTCGAGGGCGTCGGTGCGGTCGTTGGAGGCGTCTCCTCCTCGTCCTCGAACACCGTGTTCGTGGAGTCTGCCTCCGGTATCGCCGAGGGCGCCAGGACCGGCCTGGCCAATGTGGTGACCGGTCTGCTGTTCCTGGCGGCGATGTTCTTCACCCCGCTGTATTCGGTGGTGCCGCTGGAGGCGGCGGCGCCGGCCTTGGTGGTCGTGGGCGCCATGATGATCGGCCAGCTGCGCAGCATCGATCTCACCCGCTTCGAGTATGCGTTGCCCTGCTTCTTGACCGTGGTGACCATGCCGTTTACCTATTCGATCGCCAACGGTATCGGTGTCGGGTTCATCAGCTGGGTGGTGCTGGCTGTTGTATCGGGGGAGCGCGGGGCTCGGCTTCGCGCCGTGCACCCGCTGCTGTACGTGGTGGCCGGATTATTCGTCGTCTACTTCGCCAAGGGTCCGATCGAATCGCTCATCACCTAACGTTCTCTGGGTGAACATGTGGGCGAACGGAACTGGCCTGGGCTCTTGGCCGGGGCAACAGGTGCGAGCCGCGACCGAGATCGTGGTGGCCGAGCTACCGCTGCCTCACCTCGTGGAGCTGCCCGCGCGCGGAGTGGGTGCCGATCTGATCGGCCGGGCCGCGGCACTGCTGGTGGATATCGCCCTCGACGTCTCACCCACCGGCTACCGGACGACAGCCCGACCCGGCGCGGTGGTTCGACGCGCGCGCGGATTCCTGGACGAGGACATGGACGCGCTCGAAGAGGAGTGGGAGCGCGGTGGGCATCGGGGGAGCGGCCGGGCGGTGAAGGTGCAGGGTCCCGGGCCGATCACGCTCGCCGCACAATTGGAACTTCCCAATGGTCATCGCGCGATCACCGACCCCGGAGCGGTGCGAGACCTGGCGGGATCTCTGGCGGAAGGGCTGGCGCAGCATCAAGCCACGCTTTCTCGTCGACTCGGTGTTCCCGTACTGGTGCAGCTCGACGAACCCTCTCTGCCTGCCGCACTGGACGGCAGACTGTCGGGAACCAGCATGTTCTCACCGGTGCATCCCGTCGACGCGTCGACGGCGACGGCTCTGTTGGACCAGTGCGCTGCGGCGGTGGGTGGCGAACTGGTGGTGCATTGTTGTGCCGCCGACCCTCCCTGGGAGCTCTTGCGCGGGGCCGACATTCGTGGGATCGCGGTGGATGCCGCATACCTGGCGGATGCGCAGGCACTCGATGGACTGGCCTCGGTGCTGGACACGGGTAAGGTCGCCGTACTCGGTGTGATTCCCTCCCTTTCGCCGGCCGTGCCCATCTCATCGGACGTGCTGGCGACCACTACCGCGGCGCTGGCCGACAAGCTGGGCTTTGGACGTGCAGTGCTGCGGGATCGCATCGGCATCAGTGCCGGATGTGGTCTCGCCGGAGCCGATCTCCCATGGGCGCGCAAGGCAACCGAATTGACGCGCAAGGTCAGTGATCTGATCGATGCCGACCCGGATGCGCTGTGATGGACGTCTACCAGGCCATCGCCACCCGCCGTGATGTACGCGCGGAGTTCACCGGAGAGGTTATCGACGATGCGACGTTGGTGAAGCTGCTGCAGGCCGCGCATCGCGCACCCAGCGTGGGGAACAGTCAGCCATGGGATTTCGTGGTGGTGCGCGAGTCGGAGGTTCTGGAGGACTTCGCGGCGCATGTTGCCGAGCAGCGTGAGCGATTCGCGGACAGCCTTCCCGCGGAGCGGCGAAACACCTTTGATCCCATCAAGATTGAAGGAATCTGTGAAAGCGGTACCGGGGTGGTGGTCACCTACGATCACGGCCGGGGTGGTCCGCATGTCCTGGGGCGGCACACCATTGCCGACGCGGGCCTGTTTTCGGCGGTGCTCGCCATCCAGAACCTGTGGCTCGCCGCGGTCACCGAAGGGATCGGTGTCGGCTGGGTGTCCTTCTACGAGGAACAGTTCCTGGCCGAATTAGTGGGCGCGCCAACGCACATCAGACCGATCGCCTGGTTGTGCGTCGGGCCGGTACGTGAGTTCGCCGAGCGGCCCGATCTGGAACGATTCGGCTGGCGTAGCGGGCGTCCGTTGGAGGACGCCGTGCACTGGGGCCGCTACCGAGAGACCTAGCGCCCCTTGAAGTCGGGTTCCCGCTTCTCGAAGACCGCACCGATGGCTTCCTGTAAGTCCTCCGACGGTAGGAACGCGGCGTTCCAGGTCGACACGTATTTGAGGCCGTCGGCAACGACGCTCTCGCGCTCGCGGCCCAGCACGTCCTTGACACCCTGCACCACCAGCGGGGGGTTGGCCGCGATCTCGGCGGCGGTGGCATGGGCGGCCGCCAGTGTTGCCTCGGGGGTGTCGAACACGTCGTTGACCAGACCGATCTTCTCGGCCCGAGTGGCATCGATGTCTTTGCCGGTGAACGCCAGTTCACGCAGGTGGCCGTCACCGATGATCGGTGGAAGACGATGCAGCGAGCCAATATCGGCGACAATCGCGACCTTGGCCTCGCGCACACTGAACTTCGCCTCGGCGCTTGCATACCTGATATCGGCGGCCGCGATCAGGTCGACGCCGCCACCGATGCACCAGCCCTGCACCGCGGCGATCACGGGCTTGCGACAGGCTGCGACGGCGGTCACCGAGGCCTGCAGCCGACGTATCTCGTCGAGGAACTCGGTGCGCGGCTTGGCCAGTGCCTTATCGGCCAGCAGCGGCATGAAGGTGCCCGCCATCGCGGCCAGGTCCAGCCCGTAACTGAAATGGGATCCGGCGGCCGCGAGCACGATCGCCCGTATCTCCGGGTCGGCGTCGAGTTCGGTGAAGATCAGCGGCAGTTCCCGCCAGAAATCGGGTCCCATCGCATTGCCCTTACCGGGCCCGACGAGGGTGACCTGGGCGATGTGCCCAGTGGTCTCGACGGTGAAGGCTTTCCAGTCGCTCATGTGCGTGAGCCTACGGGTTCAGGCGGGCAGCAGGCCCTTGCGGTCCTCGCGGAGCTGCTTGACCACCGACTGCCAGGACATCGCCCAGGACTGCACGTCATCGCCCGACTGGCTTGTCATGAAACCGCGAATGATGCCGACGAGCACGGTGCGGTCGCCGACATGGGTGTACACCGGGCCGCCGGAATCGCCCTTGGCGATCACCGGACCGTTAAACCTGAACCAGCCGTTGCCAAGTCGGGTTACCGATCCGCACGCGTCGCCCGTGGTGAAGCCGGTGCGGCAGACCGGCATTCCGATATCGGGAGTGACCGTGTCATCGCGTTCGAGCCGTTGACCGTTGGCCATGACATCGTTGACGGGCAATCCGTCATCGATCGAGATCGCTTCGTAGTCGATGGTGTACTCGTTCTCGTACACCGGGCCCTCGGGGGGACGGTTGTCGTGGGCGAGGATCTTGTGTCCTATCGCCGCGAAGTCTCCGTTGCGAACGATGCCGTCGCCGTTGACGCAATGCCCGGCCGTGATGCCCACCCGAAGCACGGGATCGACGTAACCGAGCGTGCAGCTCAGCGAGCCCTGGTAGATGAGCATGCCGGGATACACCAGCGGAGGGTCGGCATGTGCCGGCGCCGGGTTGGCTGCGGGAAGTGCGCACAGCACAGCGACGATGGTCGTTATCCAGAAAGACGGGCGCATGACGGCTAGGGGACAACCATTCTCGCGGGACCGGACGGGCGGTCATCGGAGGGCGCAGGAGGCAGGACCATCGGCGGAGCCTGCGGATTGATGGCCACGGGGCTCGCGACCTCGGGGCGGCGCTCGGCCGCCGTAATGTCATTTCGGATCTGCTGTTGCACCGTTGGCCAGGACAACGCCACGGTGGACTCCCGGCGGGTCTGATTGGCGGTGAAGCGCGCGCTCACGATGCCGACGATGGCGGCGTTGCCCGGGGAGGTGACGGTGTACACGGCACTACCGGAGTCGCCGTGATCGGCGGGCAGGCCGTCGACAAGGAACCAGCCATTGCCGAAACCGGCGATGGCACCGCACGCCTCGCCGGTGGTGATTCCCACTCGGCACACCGCCAGACCATCCCGGGGAACGACGGCCGGGTCGACTCCGAGCCGCAGTCCGTTGGGCAGCACGTTATTGATCGGCACGCCCTCATCGAAGGCGATGCCCTCGTAGTCGATTCGGTAGTCGTCGCGGGACAGCGGTCCTTCGGGCTTGATGTTGGACTGGGCCACGGCGAGCTGGCCGATACGGACGCCGTCGCTGGTGAACACCGGCCCGTTGCCGCCACAGTGACCGGCGGTGACACCTACGCGTGCGACAGGATCCACGAAGCCGAGGGTGCAGCTCAGCGATTCCTTACCGGGTGGGCGCTGGATGATCTCCATGCCCGGATAAATCAACGGGTCCGCATGTGCGGCAGCCGGATTCGCAAGGCCAAGACCGCTCAACACGATGAGGGCCGCGGCCCACACCGTGAACCGTCCCCGCGGTTCGGTCCGTCGACCGTTGTCGCCGACACTGGTCACGCCGTAGCTCTCTGTCTGCCACGTTCACCGTCAATAAAGCCCCGACCAGTGTTAGGAGAGCACGCGGCACGACTCTCCGTGTCGCTACGAGCCTATGCGAACGAGGCGTCCTCTGGTGCAGGAAGTGTGGTCGGGGCAGGTGAATGCCCAGGTGGCGGGGGAGCGTCGGGTGCCTTTTCCAGGTCTTCTCGCAGTTGATTGACGACGGTTGACCAGGAAATCGCGGTGGTTTGCACCACGCCGGTCTCAACGCTGCGGGTGGTTCCGCGGGCGATTCCGACGATGGCGCCATGCCCCGGTGAGGTGATCGAGTACACCGGGCTGCCCGAGTCGCCGTGGTCGGCGGGTAGTCCGTCGATCTCGAACCAGCCGTTGTTGACCGTGGTGACGGTGCCGCAGGACTCGCCGGTGGTGACGCCGTTGCGGCAGACCGGCAGCCCGGTGTGCGGCTGGATTCCGCTGCCGCGCTCAAGCCGAATCCCGTTGGGCAGTATGTCGTTGATCGCGACGTCGTTGCGGAATTTGATGGCCTCGTAGTCGATCACGTACTTGGTGCCGTCGATCCGGTCGCCGTCTCGCAAGTTGGAACCGGCGATGACGAGGACGCCGATCACATTGCCGGCCGAGTCGTACACCGGGCCATCGGTATCCATGGCGCAGTGACCCGCGGTGAGGCCGAAGCGTGCGTCGGGGTCAACGAACCCGAGCGTGCAGCTCTGAGTCCCTTGGATGATCTCCATCCCGGGAAACACCAGGGGACCGTCGGCCAGGGCCGAAGGGGCCAACGCCACTGCGGCCAACGCGGCCACGGCGAGGCCGCCGCATAATCTGCTAGCAACAGACAATTCGTACCCCAGCCTGTCTCTCCGAGTAATGGGCAAAGCTTTGAAACACAGTGTAGGGATAGGTAGGGGATCAGTCGCGCTGATCGAGCAACCTGATCAGCCGCTTGGTGGCGATCAATCGGTAGGAAGCATCGAGCAGCTCGGCGACCTCATCCCAGTCCACATCGGCGGTGCTGACGTCGAGCCCCAGCCAGCCGTAGGGGCCCATGTATGCCGGGTAGTAGAAGCGTTCGTCCTCGAGGAGCGCGGGGCGCTCGGAATCATCCACCTTGACCAGCACGGAATACGGGTGGGCGATCATCTCGCCCTTGGCGTCTCCTTTGGCGTTGCCGCCGAACATCGCAAAGATCTTGCCCGCTTTGAAGACGGGCCGGCCCCAGGAGATCTGTTCGGCAGCCTCGGGCAGTGCGAGTGCCAGCCGGCGAAGTTCTGCCAGGCCGGGATCTTCCTCGGTGAACATGATGGGATGCGTGCCCATGGGCCCATCGTAGGGTTCGGGGACTGTCGGGCGGGTGGGTTAGCCTGCCGATGTGGATCCTGACGTGCAGCGCCAGTGGCGTGAGCTTGCCGACGAGGTGCGTGGGCACCAGTTCCGCTACTACGTCAAGGATGCCCCGGTCGTCTCTGATGGCGAGTTCGATCGCCTCTTGAAGGAGCTTGAGGCGCTGGAAGCGCAGTATCCCGAGTTGCAGACCCCGGACTCACCCACGCAGCTGGTGGGTGGAGCAGGGTTTGTCACCGAATTCGGATCGGTTGACCACCTGGAGCGAATGCTCAGTCTGGACAACGCATTCAGTTCCGAGGAGTTGACGGCCTGGGATGCCCGCGTGCGCGGCGATATCGGGGAAGAACCGGAATACCTGTGCGAGCTGAAGATCGACGGCGTCGCGCTTTCGTTGGTGTACGAGAACGGCGTGCTGGTGCGCGGCGCGACGCGCGGAGACGGTCGCAGCGGCGAGGATGTCACGCTGAACGCCAGGACCATCGAGGATGTGCCGGAAAGGCTCACGGCCTCAAAGGAATACCCGATACCTGCACTCTTGGAGGTGCGTGGCGAGGTCTTCTTCCGGCTGGAGGATTTCGAGGCGTTGAATGCCTCGCTGGTGGAGGAGAGTAAGCCGCCGTTCGCCAATCCGCGCAACAGCGCTGCGGGCAGTCTGCGGCAGAAGAACCCGGCCATCACCGCCAGGCGGCGGCTGCGGATGATCTGCCACGGGCTTGGCCGTGCCGAGGGCTTCGCTCCGGAGAGCCTGCGCGAGGCCTATTTGGCTTTGGGGCAGTGGGGATTACCTGTCTCTACTCACACCACCAATGTGCGGGGCATTGCGCAGGTTCAGGAACGCGTCAACTATTGGGCCGAGCATCGCCACGATGTGGAACACGAGATCGACGGCCTTGTCGTGAAGGTCGACAGGGTGGCACTGCAACGCCGCCTGGGCAGCACCTCGCGCGCACCGCGCTGGGCCATCGCCTATAAGTACCCGCCCGAGGAGGCGACGACCGAACTGCTCGACATCCGCGTGAGCGTGGGCCGGACCGGACGGGTTACCCCTTTCGCCTACATGACCCCTGTCAAGGTGGCCGGATCCACGGTGTCGTTGGCGACCCTGCACAACGCATCCGAGGTCAAACGCAAGGGCGTGTTGATCGGCGACACTGTGGTGATTCGTAAGGCCGGGGATGTCATTCCGGAAGTTCTGGGTCCGGTCGCCGATCTGCGGAACGGGTCCGAACGCGAATTCGTCATGCCCACAACCTGTCCCGAATGCGGCACCGTACTGGCTCATGAGAAGGAGGGTGACGCCGACATTCGCTGCCCGAATTCGCGGAGCTGCCCGGCACAGCTGCGTGAGCGAGTATTCCACGTGGCGGGGCGTGGTGCCTTCGATATCGAGGCACTCGGTTATGAGGCGGCGATTGCCCTGCTTTCGGCAGGTGTCATCGAGGATGAGGGAGATCTGTTCAGCCTCACCGCCGAGGATCTGCTGCGCACCGACCTGTTCACAACGAAGAACGGTGCGTTGTCCGCCAATGGAAGTCGGCTGCTGGAGAACCTGGATAAGGCGAAACAGCAACAGTTGTGGCGTGTCTTGGTGGCGCTGTCGATCCGCCACGTCGGTCCGACGGCGGCGCGTGCGCTGGCCACCGAGTTCGGCGAATTGGAAGCCATCGAGGGAGCCTCTGTCGAACAGCTGGCCGCCGTCGAGGGAGTGGGCGCCACGATCGCCGCGGCGGTGGTGGACTGGTTCACCGTCGACTGGCATCGCGCCATCGTCGACAAATGGCGCGCCGCGGGTGTTCGGATGGCCGATGAACGCGATGAGTCGATACCGCGCAATCTCGAAGGCTTGTCGATCGTCGTAACCGGTTCACTCCCAGGGTTTTCGCGTGATGAGGCGAAGGAGGCCATCATCGCCCGGGGCGGCAAGTCCGCGAGTTCGGTGTCCAAGAAGACGGCATTCGTCGTCGTTGGTGACGCGCCGGGATCCAAATACGACAAGGCCGTTGAGCTGGGCCTGACGATCCTCGACGAGGACGGCTTCCGGGCGTTGTTGGCCGACGGACCTCCCGCCGAGTCGGAGTGAAGCTGCCGCTAGGGTTTCGGCGGAACCGACAGATCGAATACTCGTAGGTCGCCGTAATCCTTTGAGGAGAAGTGGGTTTCGACCCACTTTTGGACGTCATCGGCCACCCGCTTGGTGTCGCCATCCTTCTGCGGTTGCGGTTTGTCCTGCTCCTTGTCTTTGTCCTTATCCTTGACGGACTCGGCATAGAACTGGACGGTGCCATCCTGCGTGTAATCGATGAACTGCTGCAGGGTGATGGGGTTGTCACGGCCGGAGAATCCGCCGATCGCCATCACGGGTGCGTTGGTCTCCAACTGAATGGGAGCGGCGGTGCGGGTATTGGTGGTCGCCACCGGCCATCTGGCGTCTGAATCCTTGATCAACGCGGCCAGTGCCGGGTCCAGCGGCGTGGGTGCCTGGCCGCCGAACTTCTCCTCATTGGCGATCGCCGGGCCGGACGTCGAGAGCCCCCCGACCTTCGGGGTGGTCACATTGGCGATGGTGAACGCGATCGAGCCTCCCAACGAAACTGCAAGGGCCAGTGTGGCAATGGCATAGCGCAGGCGCGCGTTACGCTCGAGTGCGCCAAGGGCGAGGGCAACGGCCGCGACGATTCCGCCGATCAGCAGAAGCCAGCGCAGCCCGGGCAGCCAGGTGGGTATGCGCCGCAGTAGTACGAAGGCCATGACGGTGGCACTGAGCGTGAGCGCGCTCAGCCCGAACCTGCCGATGCGCCCGGACCGATGTCGCCACAACAGCACCGTGCCGATGGCCAGTGAACCGGCGATGGCGGGGGCCATGGCCGAGGTGTAATAGGGGTGAAATTGTTTGGCCATGTAACTGAGGATCACGTAGTTGGACACCATCCAGGTGCCCCACAAAACCAGGCCCGCTCCCGCGGGGTGGGTGGTGATCGTGCGCAGGCGGCCCAACCAGCCCGCGGTCTGCGGCGTTCTGCTGACGATGACCAGTCCGAGGATCAGCGCGATGAACGCCGTGGGAAGCAGCCATGCGATGTGATCGGCCTGGGTGTCCTGGAACAGTCGGAAGATGCCCGGGGTACCCGAGAACGAGGGGCCACTTCCCCGGCCGCCGCCCATCCCGTTCGAGTTGTCGCCGAGCAGGCGGTCCAGGCCGTTGTAACCAACCGCCAGCGTCCATTCACTGTTGTCGGTGGAGTTGTCGACGTAGGGGCGACTGGCCGCCGGGGTCAGCGCGACGGCGGCCATCCACCAACCCGACGCGGCCAAGAGAGCACCGGCCGCACCCAGCAGGTGTAGAAGCGTTGTCTTCCACGGCCATTTCGCGGACACCAAGTAGGCCAGGAGGAGAGCCGGAGCCACGAGTAGACCTTCGAGTGTCTTGCACAGGAACGCGAACCCGATACCGGCACCGGCGAGCGCCAGCCAGCCGGCGGCACTGCGTGAGCGCTCGGAATCGATTGCACGCGTGGTGAAGTATGCGGCCACCACCATGCCAAACACCATGGGTGCGTCGGGATTGGAATGCCGGAACATCACCGAGACCACCGGGATGAGAGCGAACAGGGCCGCCGCGAGCAGGCCGGCGCACGGTCCGGCCTGCCGCCGTACCGTCGCGCGAATAAGTGCGGCGCTGACGATCGCGAGGATGGCCTGCGGGATCAGCATGCTGGCGCTGGAAAAGCCAAAGATCCTGGCGGACAATCCCATCAACCACAAACCACCCGCGGGCTTGTCGACCGTCACGTAGTTCTGCGGATCGAAGCCGGCGAAGAACCAAGCCTTCCAGCTTTCACTGCCTGATTGCACGGCTGCCGCATAGAAGGTGTTGGACCACCCGTTATGGCCTCTGTCCCAGAGGTACACCACGGTGATCGTCAACAGAATGGCAGCGAAGATGAGCCGTTCACGAGTCCGGCTCATGGACGCGTCGATGTCAGTCACGCCAGTGAGTGTGCAGGGCGACTCAGGGAATTGGCTGTGCCGTTCCTGTGAACAGGCCGCTATCGCACCAAGGTGGCGACGATCCCCGCCAGATAGCCGAGGCGGGCCACCTCCGAGGGGCGAAACTCCGGGCCGCCGGGACGGCCGAGGACCACGGCGGTGTCACCGGACCCCAGTGGCGCGGCGGCCAGCGTGGTGTCCATGTCCTTCCACAGCTGCGGTACCCATTCGGCTGCGGTTTCCAGGACCTGGGCCCGGCTCAGCGGTAGCCACGGGGCGGCGGTGGCCTGTGTTTCCGGGGCACCGGCGCTTCCCGCCACCCGGATGAAGCCACTGCCTTCCTGCCGCACCACGGTGCACCAGTTCGCGCGCAGCACGTGCGGGGCCTCCTGGGCCAGCACTTCCAGGCGGGCGGATGACGCGGCGGCGGCCACCCTGTCGATCAGTTCCAGTTCGCGGTGTGCCTCCAGCAGCCCGGTGTGCGGGCGGATGGAATGCACATGCACCCCGTTCAACGCTTCGGCGGCGGTGATCAACGAGTCGGGCATGGAACCGGGTGGCAGGTCGATGACCAGGTCATCGATGGCATACCCGGGACCGCGCTCGACGACGTCGAGGGACAGGATGTCCGCACCCACCGTGCCGAGCGCGACGGCGACCGATCCCAGACTTCCGGGTCGGTCGGCAAGTTGTAAGCGCAGCAGATAGGACGGCACGTCCAACACTGTGGCACAGGTCAGGTACGGCCGCCCTCTAGGCTATCTAGCCGTGAGCGCCATATCCCGTGACGAGGTCGCGCACCTGGCCAGATTGGCCCGGCTTGCGCTGACCGACGCTGAGCTGGATGGATACGCGGGGCAACTCGACGCGATCCTCGGCCACGTCAGCCAGATCAGTGCCGTTTCCACTGATGAGCTCGACGAGGTCGATGCGACGAGTTCTCCGCTTGATGCGGTAAATGTCACACGGCCGGATGTGATCGCCGACTGCCTGACCCCTGATGAGGCGCTGGCACAGGCTCCTCGGGTGGCCGAGGGGCGTTTCGCGGTTCCGCAGATCCTGGGAGAAGAAGAGTGACCGACCTGATCAGGCAGGATGCTGCATCGCTGGCGACGCTGATTCATTCCCGCGAAGTGTCCTCCGTTGAGGTGACGCGTGCGCATCTGGACCAGATCACCAGTACCGACGAGACCTACCGCGCATTCCTGCACGTGGCGGGGGAGCAGGCCCTTGCCGCCGCCAAGGATGCCGACGACGCCATCGCACGGGGCGATCAGCCCGCATCGGCCCTCGCCGGTGTTCCGCTGGCGCTCAAGGACGTCTTCACCACCCGGGATATGCCGACCACGTGTGGGTCGAAGATTCTGGAGAACTGGGTTCCGCCCTACGACGCGACGGTGACCGCTCGGCTGCGTGAAGCCGGGATCCCGATCCTGGGCAAGACGAATATGGACGAGTTCGCGATGGGCTCCTCCACCGAGAACTCCGCGTACGGACCCACCCGCAATCCGTGGGATACCGAGCGCGTGCCGGGTGGCTCGGGTGGCGGTAGCGCGGCCGCACTGGCCGCCTTCCAGGCACCGCTGGCCATCGGTACCGACACCGGCGGTTCCATCCGTCAGCCCGCGGCCCTCACCGCCACCGTCGGGGTCAAGCCGACCTACGGCACTGTTTCGCGGTACGGCCTGGTGGCTTGCGCGTCATCGCTGGATCAGGGCGGACCTTGTGCACGTACGGTTTTGGATACCGCACTGCTGCACCAGGTAATCGCCGGACATGACCCGCGCGACTCCACCTCGGTCGACGAACCGGTCCCCGATGTGGTGGCCGCTGCTCGTGCCGGTGCTGCCGGTGACCTCAAGGGCGTACGTGTCGGCGTGGTCTCACAGCTGCGTGGCGACGGGTACCAGCCGGGTGTGATGGCGTCTTTCGATGCGGCCGTCGAGCAGCTCACCGCGTTGGGCGCCGACGTGGTGGAGGTGTCCTGTCCGCACTTCGAATACGCACTTCCGGCGTACTACCTGATCCTGCCGTCCGAGGTGTCCTCCAACCTGGCTCGGTTCGATGCCATGCGGTACGGGATGCGTGTCGGCGACGACGGAACGCACAGCGCCGAGGAAGTCATGGCGCTCACCCGGGCCGCGGGCTTTGGCCCAGAGGTCAAGCGGCGCATCATGATCGGCACCTATGCGCTATCTGCCGGGTACTACGACGCCTATTACGGTCGGGCCCAAAAGGTGCGCACCCTGATCAAGCGTGATCTGGAGCAGGCCTACGAACAGGTTGATGTGCTGGTCACCCCGGCGACGCCCACGACCGCATTCCGGTTGGGGGAGAAGGTCGACGACCCGCTGGCTATGTACCAGTTCGACCTGTGCACCCTGCCGCTGAATCTGGCCGGGCACTGCGGAATGTCGGTGCCCTCGGGACTATCGGCCGACGACGGGCTGCCGGTGGGCCTGCAGATCATGGCGCCAGCCCTTGCCGACGACCGGCTATACCGGGTCGGGGCGGCGTATGAGACGGCGCGTGGGCCGCTGCCGTCCGCGCTCTAGAGATTCACAGGCAATTAGTAGGGATCCGGCCTTTCAGGCAGCAAGAGCTGTCATATTTGCATATATGCATATGATGGCACTGGTGCAGTGGTGCAGTGATCGCCGTCAGCGTGGCGGCAGCGATGGCGGTTTCGCAATCCGTTCCCGCGACGCAGCAGACGAAGGTCCAATGCTCGGTGCAGGCCGATACCACCTGCGATCACTCCGGCGATCCTCATCTGACGGCGCGACCGAACCCCGGCAACATGGTGCCGCGGGCGACCATCCCGCAGACAAAGACACGCCCCAGCACGGTCTTGCCGCGAGCGTGACGAGCGTGCGGAGGGTGTCGATGCGTCAGATGGCCGCGGCCGGTGCATGCGCGGCCGTTCTGGCTGGGGTGGTGGTGACGAGCCATACCGATGCTCTGCAGGCGGTAGTGCAGGTGAAACCGGCCGCGTGCAGCGGATCGACGGAGCCCGACTGTCTTGCTCCCGGCGACAATCACTTGTCATCGGCGCCCGATCCGGGGAACGCGCCACCGCAGGCCACCATCGTGACAACCAGGCCGGGCCCCACGGCGGTGCGCCCGGGGCGGTGACCACTCGCGGCGGGAGCTAGGTTGGCATCCGTGGCAGCGGCGCCGAAGCGAGTGCAAGTCAACAGCGGCATTGTTGAAGGTTTTGTGCGGCGTGGAATGCGCCGTTTCCGGGGAATCCCGTACGCCGAACCGCCGGTAGGGCCGCTACGGCTGCGGGCGCCGCGCCCCGTGCAGCCCTGGGAAGGCGTCCGGCGCTGCACGAGATTCGGTGCGGTGCCCTACCAGCCCAAGGTGTTCACTCCGCAGAAACGTCGCAGCGAGGACTGTCTGACGCTCAACGTGGTGACGCCGGAGGAACTGCCCGACGGTCCATTGCCGGTGATGTTCTACATCTATGGCGGTGGATATTTTCTCGGTGCCAGTGCCTCGCCTCCCTACGAGGGATCGATACTGGCGCGTCGCGGATGCGTCTATGTGTCGGCCAACTATCGCGTGGGGGCGCTGGGCGCCTTCGATCTGTCCTCGCTGTCTGATGCCGAGCACATCATCGAAAGCAACGTGTACCTGCGTGATCTCGTGCTGGCGCTGCAGTGGGTTCGCGACAACATCCGCGAATTCGGCGGAGATCCGGAGAATGTGACCATCTTCGGCGAGAGTGCCGGTGCCAGCGGCGTCGAGACGCTGATGACTACCCCGCCGCCGCGGGGTTGTTCCACCGCGCGATCATCCAAAGCACCGCCAGCGGCCTGGCCGCCAGCGCCGATACAGTCGCGCATGAGGCCCGGCGATTCGCCGAACTGCTTGGGGCTGGCCCTGATAACGCTGCCGAGACGGTCATGAACGCCTCGCCGCGGCAGCTCCTACGTGCACAGCGCACGTTGATGGTCGAGGGTGGATTTCCCTTTGGGCCCTCGGTCGACGGTGACTATCTGCCGAGTACTCCTGTCGATGCCATCGAACACGGTGATGCGCAACGAGTTCCGCTGATCATCGGAAGTAACGCCGATGAAGCCAGGCTTTTCACCAAGGCCATCAAGGTGATGCCGCTATCCGAGGTCGAACAGCGGGAGATTCTTGCGCGCGGAGGGCCCGGGTATCTCGAGCGGATTGTCGGGGCCTACCCGGGATATCCATCGAAGGAAGCCCGGTTGCGGCTGGCCGGAGACATGTTCTTCACCTCTTCGGTGTGGCGGATTGCCCGGGCGCATCAGCAATTCGCACCGGTATACGTGTACCAATTCGACTACGCGCCCTGGCCCGTGCGGGCCGCGGGCCTGAAGGGCTCGCATGCCACCGAGCTGCTCGCGGTCTTCGGCAATTACCGTGGTCCGGCCGGGGCGCTCTTGGCGGGGAGCTTTACTCATCGCGATGCCTCACGGGTGGTCGACGATGTGCAAGAGCGCTGGGTGGCGTTCGCGCGCAACGGTGTTCCGAGCGAGGACTGGCCGACATACGGCGATCCGGACTGGCCGGTGATGGTCTTCGACCGGGTGACATGCGTCGAGAAGAACCTCGGCGTCGACCGCCGCGATGTGTGGGCGGGGTTCACGCTGAGCGCCCCGCAGCGTCCACCGAAGGCGTCGTAGCGCTGCCGCCCGGCGATGTCACGGGCATGATGGGGCCTATGCGTATCGGAGTGCTTACCGGTGGCGGCGACTGTCCCGGGCTGAACGCCGTCATCAGGGCGGTGGTACGGACCTGTGCCAACCGCTACGACTCGCAGGTCGTGGGATTTCAGGACGGCTGGCGCGGTCTGTTGGAGAACCGGCGCATCCAGCTGGCCAACGACGACCGCAACGACCGGCTGCTGACCAAGGGCGGCACGGTGCTGGGCACCGCGCGCACCAATCCCGACAAGCTGCGCGCCGGGCTGGACCAGATCAAGCAGACCCTCGACGACAACGGGATCGATGTGCTGATCCCGATCGGTGGGGAGGGCACGCTCACCGCGGCGAGCTGGCTCGCCGACGAGAACGTCCCCGTGGTCGGGGTGCCCAAGACGATCGACAATGACATCGATTGCACCGATGTCACTTTCGGGTTCGATACCGCGCTGACCATCGCCACCGACGCCATCGATCGGTTGCACAGCACGGCCGAATCGCATCAGCGCGTCATGCTGGTGGAAGTGATGGGCAGGCATGCGGGCTGGATCGCCCTGCACTCCGGACTGGCCTCCGGCGCGCACATGACATTGATTCCCGAAGTGCCGTACGACGTGGAAGAGGTGTGTCGACTCATCAAGGGCCGCTTCCAGCGTGGGGATTCGCATTTCATCTGTGTGGTGGCAGAGGGCGCCAAGCCGGCCGAGGGCTCAATGGAGTTACGCGACGGCGGAATTGACGAGTTCGGGCATCAGCGGTTCACCGGAGTGGCGCAGCAGCTGGGCGTGGAAATCGAGAAGCGCATCAACAAGGAGGTGCGCACCACCGTGCTGGGCCATGTGCAGCGCGGCGGCACCCCGACACCGTTCGACAGGGTGCTCGCCACCCGATTCGGAGTGAACGCAGCGGATGCCGCCCATGCCGGCGAGTACGGGGTGATGGTGTCGCTGCGGGGCCAGGACATCGGACGGGTGCCCTTGTCCGAGGCCACCCGTCATCTCAAGCTGGTCCCAAAGAATCGCTACGAGGACGCTGCCGCGTTCTTCGGCTGATCTGGCAGGTTCGCCGAGCGCATACCTGGTGTGGATGATTCTCGCGATTCACCTACGTGCGGTATGCGCTCGAAGGATGGGTTCGTCGGGTAGGGCCAGCTCAGCCCTCGGGCGGCAAAGCCGACCTATTAGGATCGCGGCATGACAGAACTGCTGGACTACGACGACGTGCTGACCCGATACGAGCCGGTGCTCGGCATGGAGGTCCACGTCGAACTGTCCACGGCCACCAAGATGTTCTGCGGCTGCCCCACCACATTCGGCGCGGAGCCGAACACCCAGATCTGCCCCGTCTGTCTGGGGCTGCCGGGCTCGCTGCCGGTGGTCAACGAGAAGGCCGTCGAATCGGCCATCCGTATCGGGCTGGCGCTGAATTGTGAGATCGCCCCGTGGGGCCGGTTCGCCCGCAAGAACTACTTCTACCCGGACCAGCCGAAGAACTACCAGATCTCCCAGTACGACGAGCCGATCGCGTTCAACGGCTACCTGGACGTTCCGCTCGAAGACGGCACCATCTGGCGGGTGCAGATCGAGCGTGCCCACATGGAGGAGGACACCGGCAAGCTGACGCATATCGGCAGCGAGACCGGCCGCATCTCCGGGGCCACCGAATCCCTGCTCGACTACAACCGGGCGGGCGTGCCGCTTGTCGAGATCGTCACCAAACCCATCGAGGGCACCGGGGAACGAGCTCCGGAGATCGCCCGTGCCTACGTGACGGCACTGCGGGACCTGTTGCGCGCGTTGGACGTTTCCGATGTGCGTATGGATCACGGGTCCATGCGCTGCGATGCGAATGTGTCGCTGATGCCCACCGGCGCCGACGAGTTCGGCACCCGTACCGAGACCAAGAACGTCAACTCACTCAAGAGCGTCGAGGTGGCGGTGCGCTACGAGATGCGCCGTCAGGCAGCTGTTCTGGATGCGGGTGAGGATGTCATTCAGGAAACCCGGCACTTCCTGGAGCAGGACGGCTCTACCAGTGCGGGGCGCCGCAAGGAGACAGCCGAGGACTACCGGTACTTCCCGGAGCCCGACCTGGAACCCGTCGCACCGAGCACCGAGCTGATCGAGCGGCTACGCGGCACCCTGCCCGAGCTGCCCTGGTTGCGGTTGGGGCGCATCCAGCAGGAATGGGGTGTCTCCGATGAGGTGATGCGCGATCTGGTGAACAACGGCGCCGTCGAACTTGTGCAGGCCACCGTCGTCGAGGGGGCCAGCAGCGAGGAGGCGCGCTCGTGGTGGGGCAACTACCTCGTCCAGCAAGCCAATTCGCGTGAGGTCGAGCTGGCCGAACTTCCCATCACGCCAAAGCAGGTGGCCGCTGTTGCCGCGTTGATCAACGACGGCAAGCTGTCCAACAAGTTGGCGCGCCAGGTGGTCGATGGCGTGCTGGCCGGAGAGGGCGAGCCCGAGCAGGTGATGACTGCCCGCGGGTTGACCGTGGTGCGCGACGATTCGGTGATCCAGGCCGCCGTCGATGAGGCATTGGCGGCCAACCCCGATGTCGCGCAGAAGATCCGCGACGGCAAGGTGGCGGCCGCGGGCGCCATCGTCGGTGCGGTGATGAAGGCCACCAGGGGACAGGCGGACGCCGCGCTGGTCAAGGACTTGGTGCTGAAGGCCTGCGGGCAGGCCTGATCACACGCTGACTGTCGACTTCTCGCGACAAAGTGCGAGTGAGCACCGCGAAAAGTCGACAGTCGGCGAGAAGTTAGTCCAGGTCGTCGTTGGCGCGGGGGAATCCGCCGCCCTTCGGGAACAGTGGGAACACCACGTCCTCGGTGGGGGTGGCGGTGCCGAAGTCCTTGTTGATGGAACCGCCCCAGACGTTCCCGTCGGCCGAGAGCTTGAGCGCGCGCACGTGACCGTGCTGCTCCTTTTGTCGGAGCACCTCGGGATCGCCGGTGACCGCACCTGTCTCCGGGTTCTGGCGCACTACGACAGTGGTCTGGTTGAAGACCAGGTTGACCATGACCGAGCTGTCCAACGCGGCGCAGCCCGCCACCCCGGGTTTGTCGGGCCAGGTCCACACCGTCGTGATCTTGCCGTCCTTGGTCAGCTTTTGCAGCCGGTCTCCGACGGGTGAGCGGTCGGTGACATACAGCGTGCCGTTGGCGGCGTCCACGCACATCGCGCCGCCGTCACCGAGGCCGCTGATCGCGGTGGTCGGTGCGGCCTGGTCGATGGTGGTGGGCTGTTCGATGCGGATCACCTTGCCGGCCAGAGAGTTCGGATCGTTGGCTGCGGCCGGATTACCGCCGGTGCCGGTCTGGACCACCAGCGTGGTGGGGCTGATGAACGCCAGCGATCCGGCATTACCGTTGGGGCCCTTCGGAATTCCAGTGAGAATGTCCTTGGGCACATCGCCATCGGCGATGCGAATCACCCGGTTGTCGGTGGGGGTACTGATGTAGGCGTACATCAGCCGGTCCTGCTGGTATGAGGGGGAGAGCACGATGTCGGACAGTCCACCGTCCCCGGAGGGGTCGACGGGGATGGTTGTCTTCACCTTCGGCTCGGCACTCGTCGCGATCTCTTTGACGGCACCCGTCGCCCGCTCGGCGACCAAAGCGGTCTTGCCGTCGCTGCCCATGATGAGCCCGCTGGTGGCTTCCAGGCATCCCTGCATCACACCGTCGGCGGCGCACTGCTTGGGAAACGGTTTACCCGGCAACGGTGGCGGCGGGGTGGTCGTGGTCTGGGCAATCCCGCGGCTGGGAACCTCGGTGAACGGCTGATCCTGGGTGGGATCAAACCGCACGCAACCCGAGAGCAGGGTCACCGTCCCGGCCAACGCTGCCACCGAACCGACAAACAGTCTTCTCCCCGATGGCTCATTGGTCGGTCCCGTCGAGGGATTTGGCCGGATGTCGCCGGCCCTGCGGCTCCGGCAGCGAATGAGCATGCCCGCAAGATTACGGACCTTACGGCGTTGCTCGCCACATTCAGGCCTCCAATGGACTTACTCTTGGGCCGTGACCGGTCATTCGGACGATCCGCAGGTGTGGCGTAAGCCGCCCGAACTGGTCGACCCTGAAGACGATGTGCCGTCGGCCACCTATGGCGGCGATTTCGAGACCACGGCAATCCCGCATTACCAGGGGGAAAAGCTGACGAGCTCCCACGACGTGAAAGAGGTTGGACCGTTGTACGATCCAGCGCCGCTGCCCTATGCCGAACCTGCCACCACCCAGATATCTTCCGAGGCGGTGCAGGCGCGACATGCCGCACCGTGGGGTACCCAGGACCCGACGGGCGACCGTCGCGGCACCCAAGATCTTGGACTGTTGTTGCTGCGTGTCGGGGTCGGCGCGATGCTCATCGCGCACGGATTGCGCAAGGTTTTCAGCTGGTGGGGCGGGACCGGCCTCAACGGCTTCGAATCGACGCTGACTGATCGCGGCTTCAAATACGCCGACATCCTTACTTATGTGGGTGTCACCGCAGAGCTCGGCGCCGGAGTCCTGCTGGTACTCGGTCTGCTGACGCCGCTGGCGGCCGCGGCCGGACTGGCCTTCATGGTCAATGTGCTGCTGTCCGACATGGTGTCCGACAAGGCGAACCGGTACGCGATCTTTTGGCCCGACGGGCACGAGTTCGAGCTGTTGATGATCGTCGCGCTCATCGCGGTGATCCTCGTCGGCCCTGGTCGGTACGGGTTTGACGCCGGAAGGGGCTGGGCTCGCAGGCCGTTTGTGGGTTCCTTCGCCGCGCTGCTGCTGGGGCTGGGTGCCGCGGCTGCCATCTGGGTGTTCCTCAACGGGACGAACCCGCTCGCCTAGATCACCCTCTCGCGCCGACAGCCGCGTTCTGTGTCGGGCACTCGAGAAATGCGGCGTAAACCGTAGTTTCGGTGGCGATTCGGTGCCCCGATGCAACGACGACATTGTTGCTGAATCCGGTGCGAAACCGATTTTTCATGACGAATTCCGCTCTTGATGGGCGAAATGTCAACGGAAAACGTATTCTGCTCGCAGTCCGCCGAGCGAGGAGACGCGTATGAGCTCAGATACCCCCGTCGAGAGCAAGGGACTCAAGGGCGGTGCGATGGGGCTGCTTTCCAGCGTCGTCGTCGGGCTTGCCTCAACGGCACCGGCCTACAGCCTGGCCGCCACCCTGGGGCTGATCGTCGCCAGCGGTGGTGCCCTGCTCGCCGGTGTCAAGGCGCCCGCCATCGTGCTGATCTCGTTCATCCCGATCTATCTGATCGCGGTGGCCTACCAGGAGCTGAACAAGGCCGAACCGGACTGCGGGACCACCTTCACCTGGGCCTCGCGCACCTTCGGGCCGATTGTCGGATGGCTGGGCGGCTGGGGGATCATCGCCGCCGACGTCATCGTGATGGCCAACCTGGCGCAGATCGCGGGCGCCTACTCGTTCACTTTCGTCGGCGACCTGGGCTGGTCTGCGGCGGCCAGTCTGGCTGACAGCACTCTGTGGTCCACAGTGGCGGGCGTTCTGTGGATCGTGATCATGACGTATATCTGTTACCGCGGTATCGAAGTCTCGGTGCGCCTGCAGTACGGACTCTTGCTGGTAGAGATGGTTGTTCTGGTCGTCGTCTCGATCATCGCGTTGATCAAGGTCTACACCCATAACGCCGAGACCTACTCGCTGCTGCCGTCCTTGTCCTGGTTCTGGCCCGGGGGTATGGATTTCGGCACCGTCATCGCACCCGCGGTGCTGACGACGATCTTCATCTACTGGGGTTGGGATACCGCGGTGGCCTGCAACGAGGAGTCCGATGACCCCGGACGCACACCCGGGCGCGCCGCGGTGCTCTCCACATTCCTGTTACTGGCCACCTACGCGCTGGTCAGTGTGGCCGCGGTGGCCTTCGCGGGAGTCGGCACCGAGGGGATAGGTCTGGGTAATCAGGAGAATGCCGCGGATGTGTTCGCGGCTATCGGTCCCGAACTGTTCGGTGACAGCTTCCTGGGGCATGTGGGGATGCTCTTGCTCTCCGCCTCCATCCTGACGTCGGCCTCGGCCTGCACCCAGACCACGATCCTGCCGACGGCCCGCACCACCCTGTCGATGGGTGTGTACAAGGCGCTGCCGGAATCGTTCGCCTCGATCCACCGCACGTATCTGACGCCGACCACCTCCACCGTGGCTATGGGTGCGGTCTCGATCGCGTGCTACGTGCTCTTTACGATCATCAGCACCAACCTGCTGACCGCGCTGATCGGATCGGTCGGTCTGATGATTGCTTTCTATTACGGGCTCACCGGCTTCGCATGTGTGTGGTTTTACCGTCGAACACTCACGCAGAGTGCTCGCAACTTCATGATGCGAGGTGCGATCCCGTTGCTCGGTGGAATCGCGCTGACGGTCATCTTCGCTTACGGGCTGATTCAGTACGCCAAGCCCGACTGGCTCATCGATGACGCCGGCAACAACGTCACCGTCTTCGGATTCGGGGCCGTGGCGGTGGTCGGCATCGGCGCGCTGGCGCTCGGCGTGGTTGTGATGCTGCTGTGGCGGGTGGCCGCGCCGCCGTTCTTCCTGGGGGAGACGTTGCCGCGGCGTAGCGCCGATCTGGTGCTGGCTCCGGCCGGGGCCACCGCCCACTTCGGAGTGCCCGATGCGGTCGAGGCGCAACAGACCGTCATCGCCGGTGATCTGTCCAACCTCCCCGAGGGTGAGGTCGCGGTGAATCCGCAGACGGGCGAGGAGTTCACCAAGGATTAGAGCGAGGCCAGTGCGGCCTCGGCTGCCGCAGCGGCGTCGTAGTCGGGGATCCAGTCACCGGCCAGGATCGCGGTGAGCCCAGCCGCTTGCTGCTGGGCACTGAGATCGGTGGCGCGGTAGATCGAGCCCGCTTGGCGTGCGTTCTGCTGAATGCGACTAGTACGGTCGCGTCGCAGGGACTCGTACAAGGCCAGCCGCTGAGGCACGTCGGTGACCGAAGCGCCCGCGAGGACGGTGGCGAGCACGACCGCGTCCTCGATCGCCATGTTCGCACCCTGGCCCAGGTGTGGGGTCACGGGGTGGGCGGCATCACCGAGAAGGGTGATGCGGTCAGTTGACCATCGGCTCAACGACTTTCGGTCATAGAGTCCCCACCGAAAGGTTTCTGGAAGTGCGTCGATAATGGCCGGAACGGGGTGTGCCCAATCCGCGAATTCCGCCGCGAGGGCTCGTACATCACCCGGTGCCGTCCACGATTCCTCGGCATCGAGATCGGTGGCTGTGAAGGCCACGATGTTCAGTAACCGTCCTTGGGAGACCGGATAGATGAGGAAACTGCGTCCGGGGCCGAGCCACATCTGCATCCGCCGGAGATCGACGGAGGCATCGAGGCGTTCGACGGGAATCAAACCGCGGTAGGCCATGATGCCCTCGCTGGACAGCTCGACGGGGCCCGCTACCGGACGCTGCACCACCGAGTGGATGCCGTCGGCCCCGACGACGATGTCGGCATGCTCCACGGAGCCGTCCGCGAAGACAATGCGTGCCCCGTCGGCGGTTTCGATCACGTCCTGGCAGGGGCGCCCGAGGTGGACGGTACCGGCGGGTAGCGCGCCCAGCAGCGCCTGCTGTAATTCGCCGCGGTGCACGGGCAGAGAGGTCACCGGGCGTCCTGGAGTGACCGACGGCCACGCCGGCGGCACCGGGACTTCTTCTCCGTGCCAGGTGCTCCACACCGTGCGCTCGATGTGGGTGCCGATCTCGCGTACCCGGTCGCCAAGGCCCACGGCATCGAGTGCGCACTGGCCGTTGTTCGCGATGACGACGCCCGCGCCCACCTCGCGCAGTTCGTGTGCCTTCTCGTAGACGATGACGTCGATATCGTTGGCGCGCAATGCCGCTGCCGCGGTGAGCCCACCGATTCCGGCGCCGATGATCGCTACACGCATGTCCGTGTCCTTTCGTTGGCTTCGTTAATAACGTTAGCATGCTAACTATTGCCATGCTAACGCCTAGACTGTCGGGGTGCCAGGACAACCGAGCGGAAACAGTTCGCGTGAGATCGAAGAGCTGGTGGCGGCCACCGACGCGCTGTACTTCGCGATGCGCCGCGGCCGAACATCGCCCGCGGGTACGCAGGCGGGTATGAGTCGTTCGCAGCTCGAGCTGCTGGCGCCGCTACTCGACCGGGATTCGATGTCGGTGAGTCAGCTGGCCGGGACGGCAGGAGTGGCGGTGCCGACGGCCACGCGCGCGCTCAAGCAGCTAGAAGAACGGGGTGTGGTCGAGCGCACCCGCTCGGCGTCGGATGACCGGTTGGTCCTGGTGGGGTTGACCCCTGCCGGGCGCACGCGGGTGGCCGACGCGCAGGTGGCCTTTCGGGCGCGGCAGCACGGGGTCTTCGCAGAGCTGACGGGTGCCGATCGTCGTGCGATGACCACGAGCCTTACCCGGCTCGCGGCGCTGATCAACGACAACTTGGACGCGCGGCCCTAACGCTTCGCGAAAATAGTTCGGTGCCAGTCCTTTTCGGCGGTACCGGTGATATCACTCATCACGTGCTTGATGGATAGATACTCCTCGAGGGAGTAGTCGGACATGTCTTTGCCGAAGCCGGACGCGCCGAACCCGCCGTGCGGCATCTCGCTGACGATGGGGATGTGGTCGTTGATCCATACGCAACCCGCCTTGATCTGCCGCGAGGCCCGCTGCGCGCGGTAGACATCGCGCGTCCACGCCGAGGCGGCAAGGCCATAGGCGGTGTCGTTCGCCTGGCGCAGTGCGTCGTCGTCATCGGAGAACGCACGCACGGTGAGTACCGGGCCGAAGATCTCGTCACGGTAAGCCTCGGATGCCTCCGTGACATCGGCGATCAGGGTGGGCCGGTAGAAGAATCCCGGCTGATCCGGTGAGCTTGCGCCGGTGACGATTCGGCCACCCTGGGCGGGGGCGCGGTCCACGATGCCCGCCACCCTGGCGCGGTGGGGGGCCGAAATCAACGGTCCGATATCGGTGTTCGGATCCAGGGGATCGCCGACGACGATCTTGTTCATCACTTCGCCCACTCCGGCGACGAAGTCGTCGTACAGATCGCGAGCCACGATCGCCCGGGTAGCGGCCGTGCAGTCCTGCCCGGAGTTGATGATCGCGCCGGCAACCGCGCCCTGAATGGCGGCATCCAGGTCGGCGTCGTCGAACACCACGAAGGGGGCCTTGCCGCCGAGCTCCAACTGCGTCCGATGGCCATGAACGGCGGCCGCTGCCATGACCTTTCGGCCGACGGCCGTGGAACCGGTGAAGGTCACCAAATCCACATCGGGATGGCCCGCGAGTGCGCCGCCCACGTCGTCGCCGCGTCCGGTGAGGACGTTGAGCACGCCATCGGGCAGCCCGGCCTCGGTGGCCAGACGTGCCAGGGTCAGTGTGGTCAGCGGTGTCAGCTCGCTGGGTTTGATCACCACCGTGCACCCCGCCGCCAGTGCGGGCAGCACCTTCCACACCGCCATCTGCAGCGGGTAGTTCCACGGGGTAATGGTGGCGACCACCCCGGCGGCCTCTCGGCGGATGCTGGAGGTGTGGTCGGGCGAATATTCGGCGGTTGCCTTACCTTCCAGATGTCTTGCGGCACCGGCGAAAAACTCGACATTGTCGATGCTGCCGGGCACATCGAACTCTGCTGCCAGGCGCACCGGCTTACCCGTCTGGGAGACCTCCTCGGCGACCAGTGTGTCCGCGTTGGCCGCCATGCCGGCGGCCAGTTTGGCCAGGACAGTGGCACGGTCGCCGGGGGTTGAGGAGGCCCAGCCCGGCCCCGCGGCTCTGGCCGCCGCCACTGCCGCATCGGCATCGGCAGGGGTTGCGAGGCCTAGTTCGGCGACGGTCGTCCCGGTCGCGGGGTTGATCACGTGATACGTATCGCCGCGGGTTGTGACTGGGCGGCCATTGATCCAGCTGCTCGGTGCGCTCACCTGGCCACGGTATCGAAAATCGGTGCTTTAAGCCACGGATTCCATCGTCAATCGTCCGCTCTTAACGGTAATTCGTCGTAAAACATTGCAATAGATGACGGAATCCGTGCACAATCGAGCTCGTGGCCAACACGAAGAGACGTTTGTTGCGGGTCGCCGATCCCGGTAACGGGTCTGCGGCATTCCAGCTTGATGAGGCTTCCAAGGCGATTGTCGAGGAGCTCCAGCAGGATGGGCGGCGCCCATACGCGACCATCGGCAAGTCGGTGGGCCTCTCGGAGGCGGCGGTGCGTCAACGGGTGCAACGCATGATCGACGCCGGTGTCATGCAGATCGTGGCGGTCACCGATCCCATGCAGCTGGGGTTCGCGCGCCAGGCCATGATCGGCATCAAATGCTCCGGTGACACCACCGAGGTGGCCGACCGGCTGGCGGAGCTGGAGGCGGTCGACTACGTGGTGCTCACTGCCGGAACCTTCGACGCGATCGTCGAGGTGGTCTGCGAGGACGATGACGACCTGTTGGTTCTGCTGAACAAGCAGATCCGTGCCGTGCCCGGGGTGACCTCCACGGAAACCCTGGTTTATCTGAAACTAGTGAAACAACAATACAATTGGGGTACACGGTGACAACCGTCGATGTAGCACACGAGATCTCCGGCGACCTACAGGAAAAGGCGTCCCGCCACCTGTGGGGTCACTTCGCCCGGCATGGTGAGGGCATATCGCCGCCCATCATCACGCGCGGTGAGGGAGTGCGGATCTGGGATGACCGGGGTAAGAGTTACCTCGACGGTCTCTCGGGATTGTTCGTCGTGCAGGCCGGGCACGGCCGCGCCGAACTGGCGGAGGCCGCCGCCCGGCAAGCCGAGAAGCTCGCGTTCTTCCCACTGTGGTCCTACGCCACCCCGACCGCGATCGAGTTGGCCGATCGCATCGCCGGGTACGCCCCGGGCGACCTGAACCGCGTCTTCTTCACCACAGGCGGGGGAGAAGCGGTGGAAAGCGCGTGGAAGCTGGCCAAACAGTTCTTCAAGCTGACCGGGAAACCGGGTAAGCACAAGGTGATTTCGCGTGCCATCGCGTATCACGGAACCCCTCAGGGCGCACTGGCGATCACCGGTCTGCCGGCGTTCAAGGCGCCGTTCGAACCGCTGACCCCGGGCGGATTCCGCGCACCGAACACCAACTTCTATCGGGCCCCGGAGGCATACGCCCACGATCCCAAGGCGTTCGGGCGCTACTGCGCCGACCGGATTGCCGAGGCGATCGAATTCGAGGGGCCGGATACGGTCGCGGCGGTCTTCCTCGAACCTGTACAGAACGCGGGCGGTTGTTTCCCGCCCCCGCCCGGCTACTTCGAGCGGGTGCGGGAAATCTGCGACGAGTACGACGTCCTGCTGGTATCCGATGAGGTGATCTGCGCCTTCGGCCGTATCGGATCGATGTTCGCCTGCGAGGACTTCGGGTATCAGCCGGACATCATCACCTGCGCCAAGGGCATGACATCCGGATACTCGCCGATCGGGGCGATGATCGCCACGGACCGTCTGTTCGAGCCGTTCAACGACGGTAAGACCACCTTCCCGCACGGATATACCTTTGGCGGACATCCCGTTTCGGCGGCGGTGGCTCTTGCCAACCTCGATATCTTCGAACGGGAGGGCCTCAACGATCGGGTGCATGAGAACGCGCCGGTGTTCCGGGCCACCCTGGAGAAACTCCACGACCTGCCGATCGTCGGTGATGTGCGCGGCGAGGGGTACTTCTACGGAATCGAGTTGGTCAAGGACAAGACGACCAAGGAGACGTTCACCGGCGAGGAGAGTGAGCGACTGCTGCGCGGCTTCCTGTCTGCGGCGCTCTGGGATGCGGGCCTGTATTGCCGCGCCGACGACCGCGGAGACCCGGTGATTCAGCTTGCACCGCCCCTGATTTCGGGGAAGCAGGAGTTCGATGCGATCGAGCAGATCCTGCGCGGAGTGCTCACCGAGGCCTGGGCGCGGTTATAGACATGCGAATTCTTATCGTGGGTGCCGGCGGAGTGGGCAGCGCGGCGGCGTTCATCGCGGCCCGCCGTGAGTTCTTCGAGGCGCTGGTGATCGCGGACTATGACATGGCGCGGGCGCAGGCGGTGGTGGATCGACTCGGTGATCCACGGTTCACGGCTGCTCGCATCGACGCCTCTTGCGCCGATGATGTCGCGGCGCTGTGCAGGGAGCATCGAATCACCCACGCGCTCAACGCGGTCGACCCTCGATTCGTGATGAGTATGTTCGACGGGTGTTTCGCGGCAGGCGTGACCTACCTCGACATGGCGATGAGCCTGTCGCATCGTCATCCGGAGCGGCCGTACGAACTGCCCGGGGTGATGCTCGGCGATGAACAGTTCGCCGCGGCCGAAAAGTGGGAAGCCGCAGGGTTGTTGGCCCTGGTCGGTATCGGGGTCGAGCCGGGCCTGAGTGACGTGTTCGCGCGGTACGCCGCCGATCATCTGTTCTCCGAGATCGACGAGCTGGGTACTCGCGACGGATCCAATCTCGAGGTGCAGGGATACCGATTCGCGCCGTCGTTCTCGATCTGGACGACCATCGAGGAATGCCTGAATCCGCCGCTGATCTGGGAACGCAACAAGGGGTTCTTCACCACCGAACCGTTCAGCGAACCGGAGGTTTTCGACTTCCCCGGAGGCATCGGCCCCGTCGAATGCGTCAACGTCGAGCACGAGGAAGTGGTGCTCATGCCGCGCTGGGTGAACGCCCGGCGGGTGACATTCAAATACGGCCTCGGCGCCGAATTCATCAACGTGCTGCGCACCCTGCGTCTGGTCGGGCTGGACAGCACCGACCCGGTCAGCGTGCACGCCGACGGCCGCGCCGCCGCGGTCAGTCCTCGTGATGTGGTGGCGGCGTGCCTACCGGACCCGGCCGGGCTGGGGCATCTGATGCGCGGGGCCACCTGTGCGGGTCTGTGGGTGACCGGGACCGGCAAGGACGGCAAGCCCCGCGAGGTCTACCTGCACCACGTCGTCGACAACGAGTGGACCATGGCACGCGACGGTGCGCAGTGCGTCGTGTGGCAGACCGCCGTGAACCCGGTGGTGGCCCTGGAACTGCTCGCTGAGGGGGCATGGAGCGGCACCGGTGTGCTGGGACCGGAGGCCTTCGACAGCCTCCCGTTCCTGGACCGGCTCAATACCTTCGGTGCACCGTGGGGCATGCAGGACCGATTGGCTGCCTAGCGCTGAACCCCTTGATACGGATTCGGTACCCGGCCATTGCTGGCCGCCGACAGGATCGGCAGCGTCGAGAAGGTGACCGCCGGAAGACGCAGCGAGGTGCCGTCGACGAGTTCGGCGCGTGCCCAGGCGTGCCTGTCGAATCCGAGGCCCTTGACCTCGGTCCACGGCAACGTCCGAGTGCTTGCCAGTGTTCGTACCTGCACCGATTCGGTATCGACCGCGGTCCGATACCGGAAGATGGCATAGGACATGGCGGCGGGGATCAGCAGCAGCGGCGCGAGGACCGGGAGATACAGGACGAACGTCAGGATGCCGAGCGCCAGGAACCCGGACATGAAATGCGCCATCGGCGATGTCCTGATGACTGTGCGCTTCTCCTCGGTCATCCATCCATTGTCCCCGACGGTGACGCCAGGACGAGAATTCGGCCCAGAACCCAGTGGCCTCACGCTCGGCGAAGCCGCTTCTAGCAGGGATTTGACTCGGACCTCCAGAAACGACTACCGTACGCGGTGTGAACAACCCCGCCTTGCTCGTAGTAATCGGTATGCGCGTCGACGCGTAGCCCGAGTCCAAGGCAACTCGCGCACACTCGACGCGCAACCCTCGTACAGCAGACCGCTGGCGGGGGTTTTTTGTTGCCATAGGTTTTCAGTACGGACATAACAAGAGGACAGACCATGAGTGCACCTGCAAAGCCCAAGCCGGCTTCTGCTTCTGGGCCGGCCCCAGCAGCAGCTCCGGAAGCGAACACCGTCGCACCCCAGCGTGTCACCGGCGCGCAGTCGGTAGTGCGGTCGCTTGAGGAGCTCGGTGTCGAGGTCATCTTCGGTATTCCCGGCGGTGCGGTGCTGCCCGTGTACGACCCGCTGTACGACTCGGTGAAGGTCCGGCATGTCCTGGTGCGGCACGAGCAGGGTGGTGGGCATGCCGCCAGTGGATACGCCCACGCCAGCGGCAAGGTCGGCGTCATGATGGCCACCTCCGGCCCGGGTGCCACCAACCTGGTCACCCCGTTGGCCGACGCGCAGATGGACTCCATCCCGGTGGTCGCGATCACCGGGCAGGTGGGGCGGGGCCTCATCGGCACCGACGCCTTCCAGGAAGCCGACATCTCCGGCATCACCATGCCGATCACCAAGCACAACTTCCTGGTGAACAACGCCGAGGACATCCCACGGGTCATCGCCGAGGCTTTCTACATCGCCCAGAGTGGTCGTCCCGGTGCGGTGCTCGTCGATATCCCCAAGGACGTGCTGCAGGCGCAGACCACGTTCAGCTGGCCGCCGCAGATCTATCTGCCCGGCTACAAGCCCGTCACCAAGCCGCATGGCAAGCAGGTCCGTGAGGCGGTTCGGCTCATCGCCGCCGCCAAGCGTCCGGTGCTGTACGTCGGTGGCGGTGTCATACGCGCGGACGCATCCCCGGAACTCAAGGAATTGGCCGAACTGACCGGCATCCCCGTCGTCACCACCCTTATGGCGCGCGGTGCATTCCCCGACAGCCACGAGCTGCACATGGGTATGCCCGGGATGCACGGCACCGTCGGCGCGGTGGCAGCCCTGCAGCGCAGCGATCTGCTGATCACCCTGGGCGCGCGTTTTGACGACCGCGTCACCGGGCAGCTGGACTCGTTCGCGCCGGACGCCAAGGTGATTCACGCCGATATCGACCCCGCCGAGATCGGTAAGAACCGCCACGCGGATGTGCCGATCGTCGGGGACGTGAAGAACGTCATCTCCGAGCTGACCGAAGCCATCCGGAATGACCGCGCGACCGGCGCGACCACCGACCTGTCCGAGTGGTGGGAGTACCTCTCGGGTATCCGTGCGACCTACCCGCTGGGATATGACGCACAGCACGACGGCAGCCTGGGCCCGGAGTTCGTCATCGAAACGTTGGGCAAGATCGCCGGACCCGACGCTGTCTATGTGGCGGGCGTTGGGCAGCACCAGATGTGGGCCGCGCAGTTCGTGAAGTACGAGAACCCGCGTACCTGGCTCAACTCCGGTGGCCTGGGCACGATGGGCTTCGCGGTGCCCGCTGCCATGGGTGCCAAGATGGCGCGGCCCGAGGCCGAGGTGTGGGCCATCGACGGCGACGGCTGCTTCCAGATGACCAACCAGGAGTTGGCCACCTGCGCCATCGAGGGCGTGCCCATCAAGGTGGCGCTCATCAACAACGGCAACCTGGGCATGGTTCGGCAGTGGCAGACGCTGTTCTACGACCAGCGCTACTCGCAGACCGACCTGGCGACGCACTCGCGTCGCATCCCCGATTTCGTGAAGCTGGCCGAGGCGCTCGGCTGCGTCGGATTGCGTTGCGAGCGTGAAGAGGATGTGGCCAAGGTGATCGAAGAGGCGCGGGCCATCAACGATCGCCCAGTGGTCATCGACTTCATCGTCGGTGCCGACGCCCAGGTGTGGCCGATGGTCGCGGCGGGCACCAGCAATGACGAGATCCAGGCGGCCCGGGGCATCCGGCCGCTGTTCGACGATGATGACACTGCGGAGCAGGAAGGGTCACGATGACCAGCACCCACACCCTGAGCGTTCTGGTCGAGGACCGTCCCGGTGTGCTCGCCCGCGTCGCTGCACTGTTTTCCCGTCGTGGCTTCAACATCGCGTCATTGGCGGTGGGCCAGACGGAGCTCAAGGGTATTTCGCGCATGACAATCGTCGTCACCGTCGACGATTTTCCGCTCGAACAGGTCACCAAGCAGCTCAACAAGCTCATCAACGTGATCAAGATCGTCGAACAGGACGAGGAGAATTCGGTGGCCCGCGAGCTCATGCTCGTCAAGGTGCGCGCCGATGCGACGGTGCGGGCGCAGGTCATCGAGGTGGTGAACCTGTTCCGCGCCAAGGTCGTGGATGTATCGCCGGAGTCGGTGACCATCGAGGCGACGGGCACCCAGTCCAAGCTGGATGCACTGCTGCGGATGCTCGACCCGTACGGTATTCGGGAGATCGTGCAGTCCGGCGTGGTCGCGTTGTCGCGCGGCCCGCGGTCCATCGCCGCCGCCAAGTAATACGTAAAAGAGAAGTACAGAAGAGAAAAGCCGAAGGGAATTAAGCAAGTGGCAGTTGAGATGTTCTACGACGATGACGCGGACCTGACCCTGATTCAGGGCCGCAAAGTTGGCGTCATCGGGTACGGCAGCCAGGGACACGCGCACTCGCTGAGCCTGCGCGACTCCGGCGTTCAGGTGAAGGTCGGTCTGCGCGAGGACTCCAAGTCCCGCGAGAAGGTCACCGAACAGGGCCTCGAGGTTGACACCCCAGAAGCGGTCGCCAAGTGGGCCGACGTCATCATGATCCTGGCGCCCGACACCGCGCAGGCCCAGATCTTCACGAACGAGATCGAGCCGCACCTCAAGGACGGCGACGCGCTGTTCTTCGGTCACGGCCTGAACATCCACTTCGGTCTGATCAAGCCCCCGGCCAACGTCACCGTTGCCATGGTCGCCCCCAAGGGCCCCGGCCACCTGGTGCGTCGTCAGTTCGTCGATGGCAAGGGTGTGCCCGCGCTCATCGCCGTGCACCAGGACCCCAACGGTGAGGGCCAGGCCCTCGCGCTGTCCTACGCCAAGGGCATTGGTGGCACCCGCGCCGGCGTCATCAAGACCGACTTCAAGGAAGAGACCGAGACCGACCTGTTCGGTGAGCAGGCCGTGCTCTGCGGTGGCACCGAAGAACTGGTCAAGACCGGATTCGACGTCATGGTCGAGGCCGGATACGCCCCCGAGATGGCGTACTTCGAGGTGCTGCACGAGCTCAAGCTGATCGTCGACCTGATGTACGAGGGCGGCATCGCCCGCATGAACTACTCGGTGTCCGACACCGCGGAGTTCGGTGGGTACCTGTCGGGTCCGCGCGTCATCGACGCCGGCACCAAGCAGCGGATGAAGGACATCCTCACGGACATCCAGGACGGCACCTTCGTCAAGCGCCTCGTCGCCAACGTCGAGGGCGGCAACAAGGAGCTTGAGGGTCTGCGCAAGGAGAACGCCGAGCACCCGATCGAGGTCACCGGCAAGAAGCTGCGCGACCTGATGAGCTGGGTGGATCGGCCCATCACCGAGACCGCTTAGTCCCTGTTCATCTGAACGCAAGGCCCCCGCGCTCTACGGAGTGTCGGGGGCTTTTGCGTTTTCCGCACTTGGCGTTCAATGGGAATGGTGTCCATCGAATACCCGACCGTGGCCATACCCGGAACGGTGGATACTGGAACGCGATGACCACCTCCCGTCCGACCACCGTCGCTTCCCGACTGATCGCCCCTGCCACTGTGGCGGGCGTGACGGCGGCGGGCTGTGCGGCGATCTGGCTCGGTGACCCGACAACGCCTGGGGGAGTGCTTCCGGTGTGTCCGTTCAAGGCCCTCACCGGCCTTGACTGTCCCGCGTGCGGTGGTCTGCGGATGGTCTACTCATTGATGCACGGCGACGTGCTGGCGGCGCTGCGCTACAACGCGGTTGCCTTGGTGGCCTTGGGATTCCTCGCAGTCTGTTTCGTCGCGTGGACGCGCAGCCGCTTGCGGGGAGCCACTGATTGGAATCCGCCATGGCTGCGCGGATGGGTGGCGTCCATCATCCTGGTCGTGTTCGCGGCCTGGTTTGTCATCAGGCTGATTCCGATCGCGCCGTTCACCGCGCTACGGGTGTGAGGGCCTAGGCGGACTGCTCCATAAGCTCGCGGGCATTCTCTCCCAACGTAATGCCGTCATCACCGATGAACAACCTGGAGATCTCGCGCGCCAGCGGCTCGAGTGTGAACGGCACAAAGGCAGGCTGCGCCACCCGTAGCAGCATCGCCAGCACCGGGTCGGCGATGCGGGGAATCCCCAAATGGCGCCGCACCTTTGGCGGCACCACGGCAACGGAAGGCACAGCGGTGACGAGAGTGATCGCGGCTACCGCCGCCGCCGTCAGTCCACCGAAGCCCCGTGCGTTTCTGATCACCGACAGAGCGAATCGCATGCCGCCCGGCACAAAACCCTTCACCATCCGGTATTCGGATTCGATCGAGTCGTAATAAGCCTCCACCTCCTCGGAGGTCACCGGCACCGTGTCCGGGTCGGCTCCCATGAGTTCGGCGAATGTCTTGACTTCCAAGAAGAATTGGTCGCGTTCGGCTTTGGGAAGACGCCGGGGGATAAGACGCCCCGGCGCGGGGGTGTTCTCGTAGATCCGTAGCGCCGCATGCATGATCGTTACGTGCGCGAAGAGCACCAGCGCCGGGCCTTGCGCGTCGTAGGGCCTGTCGGTGCCGGGAATGACACCCTTCATGTTGCGGTGATAGTGACGCAGGTGCGCGGCGAGCGCATCGGCACTTGCGGTGTCGCCGAAGATGATCGGTATCGGGACGCCGGCGGTGCGCTGAATGCGCTTGACGGTGTCGTCGAAGTCGACCTGATTGCGCTTGCTCTTGGTGAACACCGGATCGTGGTTGATCTCGACGGCCTGCAGTCCCTCATGGCTGCCCTCCAGAAGGGCGGTCACCAGCACGATCATCGGTGCCACCGAGGGATGCAGAAACACCTTCCAGGTCACCGAGCCGGGGCCGAAGTAGCCATAATCGGGGTGTCCGTCCGGGCCGGTGCGTTGACCGGCGGGAGTGGCACCGTCTCCGCGGCGCCAGATTCGGGCTTTGGCATCACCGCGTGGCGGCATGCCCGCCGAGCGTGATGTTGCGGCGTGTGCAGCTGTGCTTGGCATCGTTGCCTCCCAGGGAGCGGTTCGCTTCCTCTTCATTGGAGATGTTAACAACGCCAGTTGTCAACAGTGGCGCGCTCATCTGTTATCTGAGTGGCTCTCGTGTTGTGATCGCCGCCGATGAAGCGCCAGCTACAGGCGGTTTGCATCGATCAGGTCAAGGCCCAGGGCGGTGGCGTCGTGGATGACGGCCTTACCGTCACGGCGGCTGCGCACCAACCGTGCTTGCCTCAGCGCCGAGGTGTGTTCGGACGCCGATGCGGGGCTGATACCGAGGTTGCGGGCGATATCGCTGGTGGTGTGCTCCGCGGTCAGCACGCGCAGTACCGCAGCTCGGGTCGATCCAAGTACTGCCGCGAGCGGATCGGATTCAGCGCCGACACTGAGGGTCAAATCGATGGGGGCGGGGTACGCCAGGACGACCGGCTGCTCGCCGAGCTCACCGACTAGGGGTGGTCCCGCCCAGAAAACGCTGGGCGTCAACACGATGCCACGGCCACGCAGCGCGATGGTGCTGCGTTGTGGACTATCGATCTCAAGGCAGTCGCCATTCCATCGAGCGCCGGGGAAAATCATGCCGAGGGCGGCCCCCACACCGTGGCGCGCCATCACGCGTCCCTGCCGCACGAGTTCAATCTGATGGTTCGCCTGGATATCGGGCCAGTATGGCTCCAGCACCGCTCGGTATGCGCCTTTCGTCATGCGCCCCAATGCGACAGTGGCCTCGCGATCACCGGCGATGGCGTGCCGGAGATATGGTGGCGCCCCGGCACCTTCGGTGGGGCCGCGCCCGAAGACGGCCAACTCTGCCAGCGCCTGCTGCCGATTCAGCTTTTCGATGGACCGCATACCCTCGTCGAAGCTGTCGCCCAGCACGGTGGGCGACAGTGACCATGAAAAGTGGCTGACCACCGCCCGTCCCGGTGTCGCCGCGATGGGAAATGCTGCCAATGCTCGACAACGCCATCGCTCGCCCCATGGTGTGCGAATACCCTGCCGCAGTGCTCGTGTCGCGAATTTCATCTCCAACAAGGGCGCAGGCATAGGCAGGAACCTCGTCAAAGCAAGGTCATTCGCCGTGAAGATGAGTCGCAACACGCTGGCCTACAACCCGCAGCGGACCGCTTTGACGAGCATTTCCACACAATATGCCCATACCTGCCCGTGCACCTGTGAAATGTCGCGCTGCGTGGAACCTTCGCGAACTCGACTACGTGTGAAACCGCATCGCGGAATGGACGGCTGTACTGGCTACCAGGATCGAATCGCTGCGCTAGTCTCCGCCGGTGGCCATGACACCGGAGACCGTGCCCGTCGAATCTGCGGTCCCGCGCAGCCGGATCGTCGTCGCCTCCATGGTGGGTACAAGTATCGAGTTCTTCGACTTCTACATCTACGCCACCGCGGCGGTGCTGGTGTTCCCAACGCTGTTCTTTCCCAAGGGAGATGACACCGCCGCGCTGCTGTCGTCGTTCGCGACGTTCGGGTTGGCTTTCGTCGCCCGCCCCGTCGGCTCCATGGTGTTCGGGCACTTCGGCGATCGGATCGGCCGTAAGGCCACCCTCGTCGGATCGCTGATGACCATGGGGGTGGCGACCTTCGCGATCGGACTGCTGCCCACCTTCGACGCCGTCGGCTACTGGGCGCCCGCGCTGCTTTCACTGTTGCGCTTTTGTCAGGGTCTGGGATTGGGCGGGGAGTGGTCGGGTGCCGCGCTGCTGGCGACCGAAACCGCCGAGGAGGGGAAGCGGGGCTGGGCGGCGATGTGGCCACAGCTGGGCGCCCCGATCGGATTCTTCTTCGCCAACGGCACCTTCCTGCTGCTGATGCTCGTCATGGGCTTCGATGCCAAGACGGCCGCGGCCAACCATGCGTTCTTGTCCTGGGGTTGGCGAGTCCCGTTTTTGGCCAGCGCGGTCATTGTGGTTGTCGGCCTTTATGTCCGGCTCAAACTCACCGAGACGCCCGTCTTCACCCAGGCAGTCGCCGAGGGCAAAAAGGTACGCGCGCCGCTGGCCGAGGTGGCTAAGACTTCCTGGCGCCAGCTGGTGATCGGAACGTTCGTCATGCTGGCCACGTACACGATCTTTTACGTCGTCACGACCTGGGCGGCGTCGTATGGAACGGGAAAGGTGGTCGACAAGTCCGGGGTAAAACTCGCGATCAGTTACGTCGATTTCCTACAGATGCAGCTGATTTCGGTGCTGTTCCTGGCGGCGTGCGTGCCGATATCCGGTCGGCTGGCGGACAGATATGGACGCAGGCCGGTGCTGCTGACGTTCACTGCCGGGATCATCGTGTTCGGGCTGTCATTCGGCTGGTTCCTCGACCCCTCGACGGTGAACAAGCCGATGATGTTGGTGTTCTTGAGTGTTGGAATGGCATTGATGGGCCTGTCCTTTGGGCCGATGAGTGCCCTGCTGCCCGAGCTGTTCCCCACGAATGTGCGCTACACCGGGTCGGGGATCGCGTACAACTTCGCCTCCATCATCGGAGCCGCCGTCGCGCCGTTCATCGCCACCTGGCTGGTGCACGACTTCGGCGTCGCATGGGTAGGGGTCTACCTGTCGATCGCCGGTGTGTTGACATTCGTCGCATTGCTCGCCGCGCGCGAGACCCGTGGAGTGGATCTCGCCGAGGTCTGATTCAGGCGCCCACGTCGATCGAGGGGAAATAGATGACCTGCCCCACGGAGAGGTGATCGGGGTTTTCGATCAGGTTGGCCGCCGCCAACATCTGGACCGCGATCTGCGTCAGTGCGGTGTTGTAGTCGCCGTAGTTCTGCTCTGCCAGCTTCCAGAGCGTGTCGCCGTAGACAACGGTATGGCGCCGGTTGAGCCGAGGCTGGATCAGCACGGAGCCGGGCTCCGGGTCATCACCGCTGAGCTGATTCGCGATGGCAATCACGATCCAGAGCGTCCAATCGCCGTACCAGCGGTCCGCGAGCACCTGCAGCGTCTCGCCCGGCATCACGGTGTGATGTCCCACGTTGGCGAGGTCCGGCATCAGCAGCCATTCGCCGACAATCAGGTCGCGCTGCGATACACCGCTGGGGCTTTCGAACACCCCACTCATCGAGAAGCTGCCGTAGAAATGTTCGGCGATTGTGCCCTTGGTGTCGCCCGCTTTGACCTGGTACCGATAGGTGACGTACGGAATCTCGAGTTCCTGCCCCACCTCGATGAGATCAGGATCGGACAGATCGTTCACTACCGCGATCACCCGGTAGCGGCGTCCGTCGCCGTAGAACATCTCGGACAGTTTCCACAGGGTGTCACCACTGCGGACCGTGTATGGGCCGCTGACAGGTAGTACATGTGTTTCGGTCATGCGCATAGCGTCATCCGGGCGAGCGTCCTAGGTCGCGAGTAGTGCGCTACTCGATATGACGGGCCCACGACCGCGGTTGTCGGCGACTGTGATGTCCGCCGCTTAGGGCGGCACACTAGGCTATGGCGACGTGAGCGAACGTCCAGTCGTGCTGATTGCCGACAAACTTGCCCAGTCGACCGTCGAAGCACTTGGTGATGGTGTGGAGGTGCGCTGGGTCGACGGCCCGGACCGTCCCGCACTGCTGGCCGCGGTACCCGATGCTGACGCGCTGTTGGTGCGTTCGGCGACCACCGTGGACGCCGAGGTATTGGCAGCCGGCACCAAGCTCAAAATCGTCGCGCGCGCCGGCGTCGGACTCGACAACGTCGACGTCAAGGCCGCAACCGCCCGCGGAGTCCTGGTGGTCAACGCACCCACCTCGAACATCCACAGCGCTGCCGAGCATGCCGTCACCCTGCTGCTGTCCACCGCGCGGCAGATCCCGGCCGCCGACGCCTCGCTCAAGGCCCACACCTGGAAGCGCTCGTCGTTCAACGGCACAGAGATCTTCGGCAAGACCGTCGGCGTGGTGGGCCTGGGGCGCATCGGCCAGCTGTTCGCGCAGCGCCTTGCCGCGTTCGGGACGCACATCGTCGCCTACGACCCCTACGTCTCGGCCGCTCGCGCCGCCCAGCTCGGCATCGAGCTGCTGACCCTCGACGAACTTTTGGGTCGGGCAGATTTCATCTCGGTGCACCTGCCCAAGACCCCGGAGACCGCGGGTCTCATCGGCAAGGAGGCGCTGGCCAAGACCAAGCCGGGCGTCATCATCGTGAATGCCGCGCGCGGTGGGCTTATCGACGAGGCCGCCCTGGCTGACGCGATCCGCAGCGGTCACGTCCGCGGTGCCGGGCTTGACGTGTTCTCCACCGAGCCGTGCACCGATAGCCCGCTTTTCGAGCTCGACCAGGTTGTGGTGACCCCGCACCTGGGCGCCTCGACCAGCGAGGCCCAGGACCGCGCCGGCACCGATGTGGCGGCAAGCGTGAAGTTGGCCCTGGCAGGTGAATTCGTGCCCGACGCCGTCAACGTCGGCGGGGGAGTCGTCAGCGAAGAGGTCGCGCCGTGGCTTGAGGTTGTCCGCAAGCTCGGTGTGCTCATCGGGGCCGTCTCCGAACAGCTGCCCACCTCGCTGTCGGTCGACGTCCGTGGCGAACTTGCCTCCGAAGACGTTGCGGTGCTGAAGCTTTCCGCACTGCGCGGACTCTTCTCCTCGGTGATCGAGGATCAGGTGACCTTCGTGAACGCTCCGTCGATCGCCGAGGAGCGCGGGGTGAGTGCGGAGATCAGCACGGCCACCGAGAGCCCCAACCACCGCAGCGTTGTCGACGTGCGCGCCGTGTACGCCGATGGTTCGGTGATCAATGTGGCGGGCACCCTGTCCGGCCCGCAGCAGGTGCAGAAGATCGTCCAGATCAACGGGCGCAACTTCGACCTGCGTGCCGAGGGCGAAAACCTGGTCATCAACTACGCCGACGTGCCCGGTGCCCTCGGCAAGATCGGCACCGTGCTCGGTTCTGCCGACGTCAACATCCAGGCCGCGCAGCTGAGCCAGGACGCTTCGGGTGGGGCGGCCACCATCATCCTGCGTATCGACCGTAGCGCCCCGGATGCCGTACTCGACGAAATCCGCGCTGCCGTCGGTGCGACAACCCTTGAGCTGGTGGATCTTTCATGACAAAGCTCGCGATCATCGCCGGTGATGGCATTGGCCCCGAGGTCATCGGGGAGGCCGTGAAGGTGCTCGACGCGGTACTGCCCGGTGTCGAGAAGACCGAATACGACCTGGGTGCCCGCAGGTACCTGGCGACCGGTGAGCTCATGCCCGATTCGGTGCTCGACGAGCTCCGCGGGCACGACGCCATTCTGCTCGGCGCCATCGGTGATCCCGCGGTACAGAGCGGAGTGCTGGAGCGCGGTCTGCTGCTGCACACCCGATTCGCACTCGATCACCACATCAACCTGCGCCCCGCCAAGCTGTATCCAGGAGTGACGGGTCCACTGGCGGGTAACCCGGCCATCGACCTGGTCGTGGTGCGCGAGGGCACCGAGGGGCCGTACACCGGGAACGGCGGCGCCATCCGCGTGGAAACCCCGCACGAGGTGGCCACCGAGGTCAGTCTCAACACCCGCTTCGGAGTCGAGCGTGTGGTGCGCAACGCGTTCCAGCGTGCCGAGGCCCGCAGCAAGAACCTGACGCTGGTGCACAAGAACAACGTGCTCAAGTACGCCGGTTCACTGTGGACGCGGACCGTCGACGAAGTCGCCGCCGAGCACCCGGACGTTCAGGTGTCCTACCAGCACATCGATGCCGCCACCATCCACATGGTGACCGACCCGGGTCGGTTCGACGTCATCGTCACCGACAACCTGTTCGGCGACATCATCACCGACCTGACGGCCGCCGTCACCGGTGGAATCGGTTTGGCTGCAAGCGGAAACATCGACGGTTCGGGTAAGAACCCCTCGATGTTCGAGCCGGTGCACGGCAGCGCGCCCGATATCGCGGGGCAGGGGATCGCCGATCCCACCGCCGCTGTGGTGTCGGTGGCCCTGCTGCTGGATCACCTTGGCGAGAAGGAAGCCTCGGCGCGTGTGGAGAAGGCTGTCGAACAGCACCTGGCCACCCGCGGCGCGGAGAAGCTGTCCACCTCGGCCACCGGCGATCGGATCGCCAGCTTCCTGTAGTCCTGATCGAGTGCGAGCCTCACGCGGAAATCCAGCCGGAAATTCACGTCAGGCTCGCATTCGGCGTTATTGGGCGGGTTTCTCCAGCTTCACCGGCACCAAACCGACAGCGGCCAAGGGGAACAGGGCACATACGGCGAAGGCTGCGGAGAATCCCACCGCCGTGGCGATCGCCCCGAAAACCGGTGGCGCCACCGCGGCGGCCAGCAGCTGACCGGTGTTCTGCGCGCCCAGGGCGCGGCCGCTCCAGAACGGTCCCGCGATTTCCGCGATCGACGTGTAGGCCAGACCGTTGTCGGACACCGTGATCACCGACGCCACCAGCATGACGACAACGCTGATGGACCAGTCCAGTTGATTGGTGAGGGCCAATAGCGCCATGGCGGCTGATGCGGCCACCGCGATGGCCCGGATCGGACGCATACGTGAACCCCAACGGTCAGACCACATTCCGGCGGCGACCCGGCCGAGCGCGCCGGTCAGCTGCGCCACCGTCACCATGATGCTGGCCGCGCCGATGCTCCACCCTCTGTCGGTCACCAGCCACACCAGGGTGAATGTCCAGACGACAACCTGAGGAACCACCAGTAGCACCGACACCGCGTGGATCAGCCACAGCACCCGCGATCCGCGGTAGGGGTTGGACAGGTGTTCCTCGGGTGCTTCCGAGCGCGGTGGTCGCGGCGGGTCGATGATGCCCACCAGGCAGATCACCGAGGAGATCGCGCATACAGCCGCCGGGAAGATCAATGCCGTTGCCACACTGTGACTTTCGGCGATACGGGGGATCACCAGGGCGCCCAGGGCAACTCCGAGTGGCTGCGCCATCTGGCGGATGCCCATCACCGTGCCCCGCTGGTTCGGCGGGAACCATCCCACCACCACGCGCCCACTGGCCGAGTTGCATGCGGCCGCCGACGCGCCGCCCAATAGCAGGAAGACGCCCGTGAGCACCAATGACGGTGCCTCGGCCGCGGCGAACGCGGCCAGGGCGGTCAGCGCCAGACCGCTCACCAAAGCGATCCGCTCACCGAACCTGTCGATGAGCGCGCCCCATGCGATGAGCGTCAGCACCATCCCGAAGCTGGGCATCGCCGACAGCAGCCCCGCGTTGGCGAGATCCAGGCCGCGCTCGGTGTGCAATGCGGGGATGAGGAATGCCACACCGTTGATGAAGACATTGGCGGCGGCGGTGGACCCCAGGGAGATGGCCAGCATCGCCCAACGGCGTGCTGTACCAACCTCATCAACGCGAACCATGAGTGCCATGGTTCCACACCTATCTCAAATTGTTGAACTAGCGTCTCATTATATGGGATATGCTAGCTGGCCGTTGCGAGCTTGTCGTGCTGTCGGTAGGTGCGATCACCACCGGTTTGTGCCATGCCACGCGAGACGATCTGACGCCGCGCAAAGTGACCGAATTCCTCGCTGATGCGGGTCATGCCGGGCAGCACATTGCGGCGCTCGAAGAACCAGTTCACCACCGAGGTCCCGAGGACCGCGGCCTGCATCGACTTGCTGTCGATCAGCCCCAGGTGATCGGCATGTGTCTTGCCCAGGATGAGGCGGCTGTAAGACGAAAGGTATGCGCGGGAAAGCCGCATGAATGCCGGCTCGTCGTGTGCGGACCCGTGTAGCGCCTGTGTCAGCGAGTACGAGTCCTCGTCGGGCAGGAACTCGGTGTCGGCCTCCAGCCAGAACAACCGCCAGGTGTCCTCCTCGCTGGTGGGTACGAGTTCGGGGTGAATTCCCATGAGCTGCCCGACATATCGCCAGAAATGGAAGACTGCCTCGCGCTCGGTGTCCGAGAAACTCATACCCATGGCCTGGCATCCCGCCAGGTTGGCCAGCGAGAAGAGCATCAGCGTCCCCGCCATCTGGATCTGGTTGATCGGGGTGTCCCAGTTCTCGTAGTCCCAGTCATCGCGCCGGTTCATGGCACCGCGAACCAACGCATGCATGAGACGGACTCGAGATACTCCCTTGAAACCGGTGGCGAATCGCTCGAGTCCACCGGGAGAGGTGACGTCGATGAGCCATTGCGCGGTCTCGTGCAGTCGACGCGGAGCCGCGGCCTGCAGATTCAGGTTGCCGGTACCGACCAGGGGTTTGTCGGCGCGAGACGAGAGGTAGCCCCCGGTGAGGGCGAGGCCGGGCAGTGCCAGGCCCAGGCCCACGACTCCGGTGCGCATGCTGACCCGTGCGGCCAGCTCAAGCTTCGCGTCGTCGAGCCAATACGGCCGGGCATCGACCTGTGCGAAGAACGCGACGAGTTCTTCGGGTGGATTGTCGACCGATTCGATGCCGGACTCCAGTGCCGTCTCGAACATCCGTCGCCCCTGGCCCGCCGGGAAACGCGCGAACATCGCGACCACTGCGTCGGCGAGCGGGTCGCCGATGTGCGCGTACTGGCGGAAAGACTCCCGCTGCTCGACGGTGGCGCGGATATCGCGCCCGGGGAGGAAACGGGCGAACACATTGAACGGGAACTCGCGAAGCTGCGGGGGGTTGGGGAGCTTCTGCCAGCTCGAAGCCATGAATGAGGTCCTTTCCTCGTTGAACGGGCCATCTGGTGACATGTCTCACCATCTGGTGAGAATCATCACCAGAAAATGCCGTGAGGTCAAGAGTCAAGGTGCGACAATCGGCAGATGCCATCCCGGACCTATGGGGGCGCCACCTCCGGTGAACGACGCGCACGACGACGCGCGGCGCTCCTGGACGCCGCGCTGGACCTGGTCGCCGGTGGCGGCGTGAAGGGGCTGACGGTGCGCGGCGTATGTGCTGAGGCCCGGCTCAACGATCGGTACTTCTATGAGAGCTTCCGCAGCACCGACGAGTTGGTGCTCGCGATGCTCGATGAACAGATGCTCGCGGGATCGGCGGCCATCATCGAGGCCATCGCAAAGAGTTCGACGTCTATCGATCCGGTGGTACGCACCCGTGCGGCCATCGGTAGCGGCCTGCGATTTCTCACCGCCGACCCACGTCGAGGCAGGCTGCTGGTCGAATCCCAGGCCACCGAGGGGTTGGCGGCCCGCCGCCGCGATCTGGTCAAGACGCTGGCACAGGTGATGGCCGATCAGGGCCGCGTGCTGCTACCCGCCGACGATGCGCTGGACCCCGATCTGGACCTGGCCACGTTCACGTTGGTTTCCGGTGGACTGGACTTGGTCACCACCTGGTTTCGTGGGGAACTCGATATCACCCATGGCCGGTTGGAGGACTTTCTGGTGGCGTTGGTCACTCGCGCCAACATTCGGGAGGACCAACGTGAGGACGCCGAGGAAGGCGCAAAGCCCGGCAACTAGGCTCATGTAAATGCGCCTAGGACGTATTGCCAGCCCAGATGGTGTCGCCTTCGTCAGTATCGAGGGAGATGACGGCACCGAGACTGCCCGGGAGATCGCCGAGCATCCCTTCGGGACGCCCACTTTCACCGGGCGCCAATGGCCCCTCGCCGACGTCAGGCTGCTGGCGCCGATTCTGGCCAGCAAGGTGGTGGCCATGGGTAAGAACTACGCCGCCCATGCCGCCGAGATGGGTGGTGCCCCACCGGAGTCGCCGGTGATCTTCATCAAGCCCAACACGTCGATCATCGGTCCGGGTCTGCCGATTCAGCTGCCGCCCAGCGCATCCGAGGTCCACCACGAGGGTGAGCTGGCGATTGTGATCGGACGGCCGTGTAAGGACGTCCCCGCCTCCCGGGCGGCCGAGGTCATTCTGGGGTACGCGATCGGCAACGACGTCTCCGCGCGAGATCACCAGCGTGCCGACGGCCAGTGGACACGAGCCAAGGGGCACGACACGTTCTGCCCGCTGGGGCCGTGGATTGTCACGGACCTTGACCCCTCGGATCTGGCCATCCGTACCGAGGTCAATGGCGAAGTCCGGCAGAGCAGCCGAACCTCGTTGCTGTTACACGATGTCGGCACGATCGTGGAGTGGGTGTCGGCAGTGATGACCCTGCTGCCCGGCGACGTGATCCTTACCGGAACACCCGAGGGCGTCGGCCCCATCGTCGACGGCGATACCGTGAGCGTCACCATTGAAGGTATCGGTACGTTGTCCAATCCTGTTGTGCGGAAGGCGAAGTAACAATGAGTGACACCGCTGGATCTGGCAAGGTCCGGGTACGTTTCTGCCCATCGCCGACCGGTACCCCGCATGTCGGATTGATACGGACCGCGCTGTTCAACTGGGCCTACGCGCGACACTGCGGAGGCGACTTCGTATTCCGTATCGAGGACACCGATGCGGGCCGCGACAGCGAGGAGAGCTATCTGGCGATCCTGGACGCTCTGCGGTGGCTGGGCCTGGACTGGGACGAGGGCCCCGAGGTTGGTGGGCCGTACGCGCCGTACCGGCAGTCGCAGCGCAAGGAGTTGCACCTCGAAGTGGTACGCAAACTGCTCGCAGCGGGGGAGGCCTATGAGTCGTTCTCCACGCCGGAGGAGGTGGAGGCGCGCCATCTGGCCGCGGGACGCAATCCAAAGCTCGGGTACGACAATTACGACCGCGACCTCACCGATGAGCAGCGTGCGGCGTTCCAGGTGGAAGGGCGCAACCCTGTTGTCCGACTGCGTATGCCCGATCACGACATCACCTGGAACGACCTGGTGCGTGGGGAGACCACTTTCGCCGCGGGTGTGGTGCCCGATTTCGCGCTGACCCGCGGTAACGGAGATCCGTTGTACACGTTGGTGAACCCGGTCGACGACGCGTTGATGAAGATCACCCACGTGCTGCGGGGTGAGGATCTGCTGCCCTCGACGCCGCGCCAGATCGCCTTGTACGAGGCCATGATCCGGGTCGGAGTCGCCGACTCGATACCGGTGTTCGCGCACCTGCCGTCGGTGCTGGGCGAGGGCACCAAGAAGCTGTCCAAGCGCGATCCGCAGTCCAACCTGTTCCTGCATCGCGATCGCGGTTTCATCCCCGAGGGGCTGCTGAATTACCTTGCTCTGCTGGGATGGTCGATAGCCGACGATCACGACATCTTCAGCTTGTCGGAGATGGTGGCCGCCTTCGACGTCGCCAACGTCAACTCGAATCCGGCGCGGTTCGATCAGAAGAAGGCCGACGCCATCAACGCCGAGCACATCCGGCTGTTGGCCCCGGAGGAGTTCGTGGCGCGGCTGCAGACCTTCTTCACCGCCCACGGGTATGAGCTCGGACTCGAGGACAGCGCCTTCGCGGTGGCTGCAGATCTGGTGCAGACGCGAGTTGTGGTGCTGGGCGACGCCTGGGGGCTGCTGAAGTTCCTCAACGACGATGTCTACGCCATCGATCCGGGATCGGCCCGCAAGGAACTGGGGGAGGCCTCGTTGCCGGTGCTGGATGCGGCGATCGGTGCGCTGGAGTCCGTCGAGGCCTGGACCACGCCTGCGATCGAGGAGGCGCTCAAGGGCGCCCTCATCGAGGGGCTCGAACTCAAACCTCGGAAGGCGTTCGGGCCCCTGCGTGTCGCCGTCACCGGTGCGACGGTGAGCCCGCCGCTGTTCGAATCTATGGAACTGCTGGGTTCCGAACGCACCCTGCAGCGGCTGCGAAACGCCCGGACCTGGGAAAATGAGGTGGAGGGTCAAACCGATTCGGGTTAATCGCCCTTGGTTTGGTAGTCTGCTCGTCGGCTCCAAAGTCCGCTGTCAGCGCGCTGACCTGCGGTTCTGCGAGGCCAATGGGGTATGGTGTAATTGGCAACACAGCGGTTTCTGGTACCGCCATTCTAGGTTCGAGTCCTGGTACCCCAGCGCAAATCATTTGCACGACAAGTGATTTGGTGTGATGCACGCCGGTGAGCTAGACTGTCAAGTCTGCGCGCCACGCGCGTTGCACGGAAATGTTCTAGCCCCCGTCGTCTAGCGGCCTAGGACGCCGCCCTCTCACGGCGGTAGCGTGGGTTCGAATCCCATCGGGGGTACCAGCTCTTCTCTGAAGCTAGCGCCGGCTCTCGGCGTGGTAATCACCTAACATCCGCAATGCTTCCTCGGTCAGCTCGGGATGGCGGTTACGCAGGGTCCAGATCACAAATTTGCGTGCTTGATGCGCGCCGGCCTTTGCGACGTCCACCTCGATGTCGCGCGTTTCGGCGCACAGTTCACGTATCCGGTCGCCCTGCTCTTCGGCCACCTCGCCAGAACTGAGGTGGTGGACCAGCGCATCGCTCAATGGCCGCTTGATCTTCTTATGACGCAGACCCTCACGGAAGGAGTCGAACGCATCGCGCGCGAGCCGGCCCACCGCCGTGCCTACTGCTGCGGAGCCGTCGACCCACCCACGGGCATCGCGGGCATGCCGAGCTTGCGGTGATCCCAGGACCGAATGCGGGTAGGGCGCACCCGGACCGCGATGCGCTTGTTGAGCATCGTCTCTACAAATGGCTTCATTTCTTCGGTGTACGGGGCGGTGTATCGCTCGAAAACGCTGATGCCCACCTGGAAGAGCTTGTCCGGGTCCTCGACGATCTCGGCCTGACCCTCGATCGCCACGCCGCGCAGGGTGTCGTAGGTGAGTCCGTCCTCGATGAGACATGTGATGGTGGGGTTGCGCTTGAGGTTGACCACCTTCTGCGACTTGGCCTTGGTCTCGAACCACAGCTCGCCATCGATCACCGCGTACCACATGGCCACCAGGTGCGGCTGCCCATCGGCGCCGATGGTGGCCATGGTGGTGTTGCGTGAGTTGTTGATGAACGCGGTGATCTCTTCGTCAGACATGACGATCTGCGAGCGCTGATTGGTTCCCATCTTCGGAGCTTAAAGCCGGGCTGTTATCGCCTCTGATGCGGCCACGAGATCGGCGGCCCAGCGGGCCCCCGGCCGCCGCCCCATCCGATCGATGGGGCCGGAAACCGATATCGCTGCAACGACATTGCCGTGCCGGTCACGAACCGGGGCTGACACACTGGCGACTCCCGCCTCCCGTTCGGCGGCGCTCTGCGCCCAACCTCGCTTGCGCACATCGGCCAGGGCGCGCTCGGTGAACGTCGCCTCGGGAAGCACCGCCGCCTGGGTGGCGGTATCGCTGTGGGCAAGCAGAACTTTGGCACCTGATCCGGCGGACATGGGCAGACGTGATCCGACCGGCACGGTATCGCGAAGTCCCGCTGGTGGTTCGAGTGCCGCCACGCAGATGCGGACCGTGCCTTCGCGGCGGTAAAGCTGCACACTCTCGCCGGTGATCTCACGTAGTTTCGGTAGCACCTGGGTGCTGGCGCTCAGGAGCGGATCGTTCACATGTGCGGCGAGCTCGGTCAGCCCGGCGCCGAGCTGCCATTGCCCATCACCGTCACGGGACAGGAGTCGGTGGACTTCCAGCCCCGCTGCCAGCCGGTGAGCGGTGGCCCGGGGGAGCCCGGTGCGATCGCACAATTCCGCGAGCCCGCAGGGGGAGTTGCCTATGGCGGTCAGGACCTGCACCGCTTTGTCGAGGACGCCGATACCGCTATGCTTTCTCACGGAACGATACTATCGTTCCAAATAATGAGACGCAATGAGCACGGAGCCAATGATGACTAGTGTCCAACAGCCCCGGACCCTGGCAGAGAAGGTCTGGGACTCCCACGTAGTGGTACGCGGAACCGGTGAGGGTGAGGCTCGAGAGCCAGACCTCATCTATATCGATCTCCATTTGGTCCACGAGGTGACCAGTCCACAGGCCTTCGACGGCCTGCGGCTCGCCGGGCGCCAGGTGCGCCGACCGGATCTGACGATCGCGACCGAAGACCACAATGTGCCGACGATTGATATCGACAAGCCGATCGCCGATCCGGTGTCGCGCACTCAGGTGGAAACGCTGCGACGCAACTGCGAAGAATTCGGCATCCGCCTGCACCCGATGGGCGACGTCGAACAGGGCATCGTGCACGTGGTCGGTCCCCAGCTGGGTTTGACCCAACCGGGCACCACGGTCGTGTGCGGTGACAGCCATACCTCTACACATGGGGCATTTGGCGCACTGGCCATGGGCATCGGGACCTCCGAGGTCGAGCACGTGATGGCCACGCAGACCTTGCCACTGAGGCCCTTTCGGACCATGGCCATCAACATCGACGGCCCCCTGCCGACGGGCGTCACCAGCAAGGACGTCATTTTGGCGGTGATCGCCAAGATTGGCACCGGCGGCGGCCAGGGCTATGTCCTGGAGTACCGCGGGCAGGCCGTCGAGGAGATGTCGATGGAGGCCCGAATGACTATGTGCAATATGTCCATTGAGGCGGGTGCGCGGGCGGGGATGGTCGCCCCCGACGAGACGACATATGCGTACCTGAAGGGTCGTCAGCACGCGCCCGAGGGGGAGCTGTGGGATGCCGCTGTGGCCGAATGGGACTCGCTGCGCACCGACGACGGCGCTCAGTTCGACGCCGAAGTGCACATCGATGCCAGTACTTTGACGCCCTTTGTCACCTGGGGCACCAATCCGGGACAGGGAGTTCCCCTGGGTGCGGCCGTGCCTGATCCGGAGCTGATGGCTGATGAGGAGGAGCGGCTGGCGGCCGAGAAGGCGCTGACCTATATGGATCTCACACCGGGCACCCCGATGCGTGAGATCCCGGTGGACACAGTGTTCGTGGGGTCCTGCACCAATGGGCGGATCGAGGATCTGCGAGCTGTGGCCGACGTACTGCGGGACCAGAAGGTGGCCGCGGGGGTCACCATGCTCATCGTCCCCGGCTCGATGCGGGTGCGTGCGCAGGCCGAATCCGAGGGGCTGGGCGAGATTTTCACCGCCGCGGGCGCTCAATGGCGGCAGGCGGGATGTTCCATGTGTCTGGGGATGAATCCCGACCAGCTGTCTCCCGGGCAGCGGTGTGCGTCGACCTCGAACCGGAACTTCGAGGGGCGCCAGGGCAAGGGCGGCCGTACTCACTTGGTGTCACCGGCCGTCGCCGCGGCCACGGCGGTGCGGGGAAAGCTCTCATCGCCAGCTGATTTGGCAAAATCCGCGCTCTAGACCAGCAGGGAGAGGAAATAGTGGAGGCATTCGACACTCACACCGGAATTGGTGTGCCGCTGCGTCGTTCCAACGTCGATACCGATCAGATCATCCCGGCGGTGTACCTCAAGCGTGTCACCCGAACGGGTTTCGAGGACGGTCTCTTCGCCGGATGGCGTGCTGATCCCTCGTTCATTCTCAATCAGGAGCCGTTCGACCGAGGCAGCGTGCTTGTCGCCGGGCCCGATTTCGGCACCGGATCGTCCCGCGAGCACGCCGTGTGGGCCTTGATGGACTACGGATTTCGAGTAGTACTGTCGTCCCGTTTCGGAGACATCTTCCGGGGCAACGCCGGTAAGGCCGGTCTGGTCGCCGGACTGGTGGATCAGTCCAACATCGAGCTGCTGTGGAAACTGATCGAGCAGAATCCCGGTTTGGAACTCACTGTGAATCTTGACGATCGGACAGTGACCGCCGGAACGGCGGTGGTGCCGTTTGAGATTGACGACTACACCAGGTGGCGGCTGCTCGAAGGATTGGACGATATAGGCTTTACGCTGCGGAAAGTCGACGAAATCGAAGCTTTCGAGGCCTCCAGGCCGCAGTTCAAACCCCGTACTTTGGAGCCCTCCGAGTAGCTGATTGGGCGCCCTTGGGGGCCAAGGGCATTCCTTTTGGGTCGGCAAATGGCTTAGAGAATTTTGCCGAAATTACGCGTGGCACTTGGAAATCAGGTGCAGTTGGGTTTACCGTGTTCGAAGTCGGTTCAAAGTGGACCACTGGCTTCGGAGGGTTTTACATGAACAAAGCAGAGCTCATCGACGTTCTGACACAGAAATTGGGCTCGGATCGTCGGCAAGCCACCGCCGCGGTGGAGCACGTCGTCGACACCATCGTTCGCACCGTGCATAAGGGTGAGAGCGTGACCATCACCGGTTTTGGCGTTTTCGAGCAGCGTCGCCGCGCCGCACGTGTCGCCCGCAACCCGCGTACCGGTGAGACCGTCAAGGTGAAGCCGACGTCGGTTCCGACGTTCCGTCCCGGTGCACAGTTCAAGGCGGTTGTCTCTGGCTCGCAGAAGCTTCCGGCCGACGGTCCCGCTGTGAAGCGTGGTTCCACCGCCGCCCCGGCGAAGCGTGCCGCCGCCAAGAAGGCCGCCCCGGCCAAGAAGGCTCCCGCCAAGAAGGCCGCTCCGGTCAAGAAGGCAGTCGCCGTCAAGAAGGCTGCTCCCGCCAAGAAGGCGCCCGTGAAGAAGGCAGTGGTCAAGAAGGCTGCTCCCGCCAAGAAGGCGCCCGTGAAGAAGGCAGTCGCCGTCAAGAAGGCTGCTCCCGTCAAGAAGGCCGTGACCAAGGCTCCCGCCAAGAAGGCCGCGACCAAGGCTCCCGCCAAGAAGGCTCCGGCCAAGAAGGCTCCGGCCAAGAAGGGCCGCAAGTAGTTTCAAGACAACATCGGGTCCCACCTCAGGGTGGGGCCCGATGTTGCTTTTGAGGGCAGTGTTGGCGGCTAGCTGCCGGCGGGCAGCGGGCTGTCCAGATGGTCTGCGGCCAGCAGTTTCTGGCCGTGCATCGACAGCACCCACATGCTGCCCTTGCGGTTACGTGACTTATCGGGGCGGACACCGTCGCGATCTGCCCACCATTGGATGAGGTCTGGGATGACCCGTCCTTGAGTGCATACCACCCTGATACCGTCCGATCCGGCGATTTCGAGAATTCTGCGATGCGCACGCTTTCGGTCAGCCCAGTAGGCCTCTTCACTGAGTGCGGGCTCGCTATAGATCACCGTGTTCAGTTCTTCGGCAAGCGGTTCGACGGTCTGCCGGCAGCGCAATCGATCGGCAGCGTGAATGGCGCTGGCGCCGAATACGAGTAATTGGCTGGTAAGCGCTTCGGCCTGGGCGCGGCCTTTCTTGTCCAACGGACGCAGCGTGTCATCGCCGGAATAGCGTTCCTTTCGTCCCGCTTTTCCGTGGCGCACAATGATCAATGTCCGCGTGTCAATTTCGTGCTTTGCGAGATTTCGCAGCACTTTCCGATCAACTGCGTAGCTGACCGTTTTGATCGCCCGCGCCACCGGCAGCCACTGAATCTCATCGACTTCATTGTTGGCCTCAAACTTGCCGTCCAAAGCTTGTGCCGCCCAGTATCTGACGCGTTTGGTTCCCTGGGCCACCGGGTAACTCACCGATGGCAACCGTCTGCCGAGCCGGGCGGTGAATCCGGTCTCCTCGGCGATCTCGCGGACGGCCGCGATGGCCGCCGTCTCACCGGGGTCGAGCTTGCCCTTCGGTAATGACCAATCGTCGTACCGTGGCCGGTGCACCAACGCCACTTCGATGGCTCCGGCAGTGCCTTCCTTGTACCGCCAGAGCGCGGCTCCGGCGGCAAGGACCGCTGCACCGGTCCGCGTAGTCGGATCGGGCACGAAAGCTCCTTCGGGGGAGAGTTGTTCAGCCGGAAGAACCTGGGCTAGCTCACGTGTGCGAGCGGTGCCGTTTCATCATTTCGACCTGATGGTCGCGCACCTCCTCGCCGTCCGCAGGCGAGGCCAACCACTGACCATCGGACTGCAGCTCCCAGCAGCGGGTCCGGGAGTCCAACGCGGAGGTGAACATATCGTCGAGCTGTGCGGTGAGCTTCGGATCGGTGACGCGTGCAAGCACCTCGACCCGTCGATCCAGATTACGATGCATCATGTCGGCGCTGCCGATCCAGAATTCATCGATGGCGTTGAAGTGAATGATTCGCGAATGTTCAAGGAACCGGCCGAGAATGGATCGCACCGTCACGCTGCCGGAGAACTCCGGAACCCCGGGTCGTAATGCGCAGATCCCGCGCACCACCACCTCGACGGGAACACCGGCCTGTGATGCTCGGTACAGCGCATCGATGACCTGCTCATCAACCAACGCGTTCATTTTCAGCCGGATGCGGGCGTCTTGCCCCGCTCGATGAGCTGCGATCTCGCGGTCGATGCGGTCGACGATCCCGGCGCGTATTCCGTGCGGCGCCACTAACAGGTTGCGGTAGGACACCTTCCGTGAATACCCGGTGAGCGAGTTGAACAGGTCGGTGAGATCCGCGCCGATCTCGGGCGCACTGGTCAGCAGGCCGACGTCCTCGTAGAGCCGGGCGGTCTTCGGGTTGTAGTTCCCGGTACCGATATGGCAGTACCGCCGGATGGCAGACCCCTCGCGACGCACCACCAGAGCCGTCTTGCAGTGCGTCTTCAGACCGATCAAGCCGTAGACCACGTGCACGCCCGCATCTTCCAGGGCGCGGGCCCACTTGATGTTGGCCTGCTCGTCGAAGCGCGCCTTGATCTCGACGAGGGCGACCACCTGCTTACCGGCCTCGGCGGCGTCGATGAGCGAATTGACGATGGGCGAGTCGCCAGAGGTGCGGTACAGCGTCTGCTTGATGGCCAGCACCTGCGGGTCGGCCGCCGCCTGTTCGATAAACCGTTGCACGCTGGTGGAAAACGAGTCATAGGGATGATGAACCAGCACATCACCGTCGCGCAGGGTGGAGAAGATGCTCTTCGGGGTCTCGCCCTGGCCGAACGCGGGATGGGTTGCCGGCACGAACGTGGGGTCCTTGAGCGCGGGACGATCCACGCCATAGACCTGCCACAAGCAGGACAAGTCGAGCAGGCCCGGCACCTGCACCACATCACCCGGATGCACATCCAGCTCGCGCAATAGCAGCTCGAGCATGTGCTCGGTCATATCGTCGGCGACCTCGAGCCGAACCGGTGAGCCGAACCGCCGACGCGCCAATTCGCGTTCCAGCGCCTGCAGAAGATCTTCGTCCCGGTCTTCCTCGACCTCGAAATCGGCGTTCCGCGTGATGCGGAACGCATGATGTTCCACCACTTCCAGACCCGGGAACAGCGCCGACAGGTGCGCGGCGATGAGCTCCTCCATGGGCAGGAAGCGAGCGGTGTGGGCCGCCTGTGCGGCCTCGGCGCCCTCCGGACTGCGCAGCCTGACGAATCGATCGACGTTGTCAGGCACCTTGATTCGGGCGAAGTGCTGGCCGCCCGTCTCGGGAACCTGGACGGTGATCGCGAGATTCAGGCTCAAGCCCGAAATATAGGGAAACGGATGCGCCGGGTCGACGGCCAGTGGGGTCAGCACCGGAAAGACCTGGTCGGTGAAGTACGAGGAAAGATAACTGCGCTCGTTCTCCGAGAGGTCCGCCCAGGTGACGACGAAAATGCCGTTCTCGGCGAGCTCCGGCCGTACGGACTCGCTGAACACCCGGGCGTGCTGGACCGAGATCTCCTGCGTGCGCTCACCAATCAGTTTCAACTGCTCACGTGGCGACAGGCCATCGGCCGAACGCACCGACAGGCCTGTCTCGTCGCGGCGTTTCAAGCCGGCAACGCGGACCATGTAGAACTCGTCCAGATTGGAGGCGAAGATCGCCAGGAACTTCGCACGCTCCAGGATGGGCAGTGATTCGTCGGCGGCCAGGGCGAGCACGCGCGTGTTGAAATCCAGCCACGAGAGCTCCCGGTTGAGATACCGGTCTTCGGGCAGCTCCTCACCCGACGCGATCGTGGTTGCGGCCGGGGGAACGCTGGGTGTGGTCACCCTTGTGATCATAGAGTTACCGGTCCAACTCAGAGCGGCAGCGCTGCCCCCAGTTCGCGGGCCGCGCTCAGATCTTCCGGGGTGTCCACATCACAGCGCAAACCGGGCCAATCGCCGGTGAGCTCGACGGCCCCCGAATCCTTGTGCCGCCGTGCCGAATCGATTCCAAACAGCGGATTCAGCTCGCCATCGGTGCTGAACAGCGCCGCCGTGCCGGTGCCGTGCCGGTCGGCGACGAAGCTGCGTGAATGGCTGCGGGCCGCCTCCATCGCGGCCGCGAACTCCCGGGCCGTCACCGCGGGAAGGTCGGCCTGCAACACAACAAGATTCGGAGATACCGCCCGCAGCTGGGTGGCGGCGCTGCGCAACGCGTTGTTCAGCGGGTCGGGGTGGCCCTCTGGTGTGTCATCGAAGATGAACCGGGCCCCGGCCTCTCCGGCCGCCGCCTTGGCCGCCGGATCGGGACTGATCACCGCCACTGTTGGGGCGGCGGAGAAGGCCACCGAGATGGCGTGCGTCAGCATGCCCAGCACCAGCCGTTCCCGTTCAGGTGCGGGAAGCGATGGCGCCAGGCGGCTCTTCGCGGTCGCCAAGTTCTTGACCGCGATGATCACGCCGAAGTCTGTGCCAGCCTGTCTGCCCACGTACTCCATGGTGCCAGCCCCGGCTAGGGTGTCTGCCATGGCCACGGCTGCGGTGATGGGTGCTGGTTCCTGGGGGACCGCGTTGGGCAAGGTGCTTGCCGACGCCGGACACGATGTCCGGTTGTGGGCACGCCGATCCGAACTGGCCGATGAGATCAATGCGACGCACCGGAACTCGGTGTACCTCAGTGATGTCGACCTGCCCGCGTCGATAGTCGCCACGGGAGTGGCCGAAGAGGCCCTGCAGGGCGCCGACCTGGTGCTGTTGGCGGTGCCGTCGCAGTCTCTGCGTGCCAACCTGACCCCCTGGGCCGACCTCATCGAACCCGGATCCTCGGTGGTGAGCCTGGCCAAGGGCATCGAGGTCGGCACGCTCATGCGGATGAGTCAGGTCGTCACTCAGGTGCTGGGCACCGATCCCAGCCGGGTCGCCGTGCTGACCGGTCCGAATCTGGCCAGCGAGATCGCTGCGGGCCAGCCCGCCGCCACCGTCATCGGGTGCACCGACTCGACCAGGGCCGTCGCACTGCAGCGCGCCTTCTCCACGCATTACTTCCGCCCGTACACCAACACCGACGTCGTTGGCTGCGAGGTGGGGGGTGCGTGTAAGAACGTGATCGCCCTGAGCTGCGGCATGGCCGCCGGAGTCGGGTTGGGGGAGAACACGATAGCCACCATCATCACGCGCGGCCTGGCCGAGATCACCCGGCTGGGGCTGGCACTGGGCGCCAGCCACACCACGCTTGCGGGTCTGGCGGGGGTCGGCGACCTGGTGGCCACCTGCACCTCGACCCATTCGCGAAACCGGACCTTCGGCATGCGGCTGGGCAGCGGTGAGACGCTGCAGGAGGCCCGTAACGCCGCCGGCGGTAGGGTCGCGGAGGGAGTCACCTCCTGTGAGTCCATCCTGGCGTTGGCATCGAGCTATGACGTCGAGATGCCGCTCACCGAAGCTGTTCATGGCGTCTGTCATCGCGGACTGAGCGTCACCGATGCCGTCGCCCAGTTGTTAGGGCGCAGTACCAAACCGGAGTAAGCACATGCCAGAGCCAGGGATATCGACCCGGGCCGTTGTGGCCGCCACCGCCGAACCTGTTGCCGGGCAACCTTTTCTTGCGGGGCCGGTATTCGCCTCCGCCTATCACCTGCCGGTACCCGAGGACGACTCTCTGGACACTTACGGGCGTGCGTCCAATCCCATTTGGAGACAATGGGAATCGGGTCTGGCGGCGTTGGAGCGCGCCGATAACGCGCTGGTGTTCGGCTCGGGTATGGGGGCGATCGCCTCGACCTTACGTGCGCTGGTCCGCCCCGGGCAGACGCTGGTGGTCCCGGAGGACGGGTACTATCAGACGCGGCGTTATGCCACGGAAAACCTTGCAGCGCTGGGTATTAACGTGATTGCTGCCAAGTCGGACGAGATCGTGGCTGCCGCTGCGCAGGCCGATGTGTTGGTGGCGGAGACCCCCTCCAACCCGCGCCTGGATGTGGTGGACTTGGCCCTGCTGGCCCGTGAGACGCACGCACGCGGTGGGGTGTTGGTGGTGGACAACACCACGGCCACCCCGATGGGTCAGCTGCCGCTGGAGTTGGGCGCCGACCTTGTGGTCGCGAGCGCGACGAAGGCGCTTTCCGGTCACAGTGACCTGATCGCCGGATACGTCGCGGGGTCGCGCGAGGATCTGCTGTCTGCCGTCTTGCAGGAGCGATCGCGTGCCGGGGCGATTCTGGGTCCGTTCGAGGCCTGGCTGGGAGCGCGCAGCCTCGCCACCGCCGGGTTGCGGTTCGAACGCCAGTGTCAGAACGCTCTCGCACTGGCGACGATGCTGAGCGAGCACCCCGGTGTGGCGTCGGTGCGGTACCCCGGGCTTGCGGGCGATCCTTCCCATCCTGTGGCGTCGGCACAGATGAGCAGGTTCGGTTCCCTCGTGTCGATTGAACTGGCCAGTGCCGACGCCGTGCACGCGCTGGTGCGTGCCAGCGAGCTATTGGCCGCCTCGACGAGTTTCGGTGGCGTGCACACCTCGGTGGATCGCCGGGCGCGCTGGGGTGACGCGGTTCCGGAAGGATTCGCGCGGATCTCCCTGGGCATTGAGGACACCGACGATCTGCTGGCTGACATTGAGACCGCGCTCGCAGCCGGTACGGTCTGACACTGTGAACGACTCCCGGATCAAGGTCGCGCTCGTGTTCGGCGGACGTAGTAGTGAGCACGCGATTTCCTGCGTGTCCGCCGGCAGCGTTCTGCGCAATCTCGACCAGGACGCGTACGAGGTGGTGGCGGTCGGTGTCACCCCCGAGGGTGGCTGGGTGCTGACCGATGGCGACCCGGCGCAGCTGGCGATCAGCGACCGCACGCTGCCGCAGGTCACCGATGCTTCTGGTACCGAACTGTTGCTCGCCACCGATCCGCGTCGCGCGGGCCAGTTGGTCAACGTTGATTCGAGCGCCGCAGGACAGGTGCTGGCCTCCGTGGATGTGGTGTTCCCGGTGCTGCACGGGCCCTACGGCGAGGACGGCACCATTCAGGGTCTGCTGGAGCTGGCCGGAGTGCCCTATGTGGGCGCGGGCGTTCTGGCGAGCGCGGCCGGTATGGACAAGGAATTCACCAAGAAACTGCTGGCCGCTGAGGGACTACCCATCGGCGAGTACGTCGTGATCCGTCCGCGTGATGCCACGCTGACCGCGGAGCAGCGCGAGGATCTGGGACTGCCGGTGTTCGTCAAGCCTGCCCGGGCGGGCTCGTCCTTCGGTGTCTCCCGCGTCACCGCGTGGGAGGAACTGTCTGCCGCGATTGCCCATGCGCGCCAGTTCGACCCGAAGGTGATCGTCGAGGCCGCCATCGTCGGACGTGAACTCGAGTGCGGTGTGCTTGAGTTCCCCGACGGGGATATCCGCGCCAGCGTGCTCGGCGAGATTCGGGTCGAGGGTGTCCATGAGGCCGAGACGGATACGGCTGCCTTCTATGACTTCGAGACCAAATACCTGGATGACACCGCCGAATTGGACGTGCCCGCCAAGGTTGACGACGACGTGAGCGATCAGATCCGCGAGCTGGCGGTGGCGTCTTTCCGGGCGATCGATTGCCAGGGCCTGGCCCGGGTGGACTTCTTCCTCACCGAGGACGGCCCGCTGATCAACGAGATCAATACCATGCCCGGATTCACCACGATTTCGATGTACCCCCGGATGTGGGCGGCTACCGGTGTCGACTACCCGGCGCTGCTGGATGCGATGGTGCGCACCGCGCTGGCGCGCGGCACTGGCCTGCGCTGATTCAGCGTGGTAGTGGCAGCGGATCGGGTTTGACAGCCGGTAGCGCCTTGCCGATGGCGTCGGACATCTCGATCAACGGCTCCGTGCCTGAACCATCGGGCATGGTCACGGCGATGTAGACGCCGCGATCCACGGCAAACCACGTGGTGATTCCGACCGCGGCATCGGTGACCCGAAACCATTGCACCCCGTTGATCTGCTCGACCGAGGTGCCGACGGCGAACTCGGCCGGCCGGTCCACACCACAGCGCGCAACCACCGAATCCTGGCCGCGGCGCCACGCGGCCGCCGCGGGTGGTTTGGGTTCGACGATCTGCGCCCGCTTCCAGTCGCCCGCCATGCCGTCCGGATATGCCTTGGTCATATCCACACAGAGTGGTGAATTAGCCTGAGGTGCTGGGATATTGGTGATGGCCACGGGTTTCTTGTCGTCCTGGAACTGTGCGAATTTCAGGACACCGAACAGAACGGCCAGGGCTGCGACCGCGCCGAAAATGGCGATACCGATGAGGAGCTTGCGGGGCGGGCCGTCTTCGGATTGCACGGGCCTACACTAACCGAGTGCCAAATCTGGGCGATACCGGCGAGTTCGGCGTGATCAGCCGGCTCACAGCGGGTCGTGTGCCCGGTGCCGACGTCCAGCTCGGCCCCGGTGACGACGCCGCAGTGGTCCGCGCGCCGGACAGCCGAGTTCTGGTGTCCACGGATATGTTGGTGCAGGACAGACATTTTCGCCTCGACTGGTCATCGCCGTCGGATATCGGCCGAAAAGCGGTGGCGCAGAACGCTGCAGATATCGAGGCCATGGGGGGACGGGTCACCGCCTTTGTGGTCGCGGTGGGTGCGCCCGCCGAAACCGACATCGCGTTCCTCGACCAGCTCAACGACGGAATCTGGGCCGAAGCGGCGCGGGTGCAGGCATCGATCGCGGGCGGAGATCTGGTGGCCTCGCGCGAGCTGGTGATCTCGGTGACCGCGCTCGGCGACCTGCAGGGGCGCGCACCGGTGACCCGCAGCGGGGCCGCCGTGGGAGACACGGTTGCCCTCTGTGGTGCGCTGGGCACCTCGGCGGCAGGACTCCGCCTGTGGCAGGACGGTATTGACGAGTTCCCGCAGCTTCGCGCGGTCCACCTGGTGCCGTCACCACCGTATGGGCAGGGTGCGGTGGCGGCGCGGGTCGGAGCGACGGCCATGACGGATGTCTCCGACGGTCTGTTGGCCGATCTGGGACATATCGCGGAATCGAGCGCGGTCCGCGTCGACCTGAGCTCGTCGAACATGGAGCCGTATCTGGTGCCGCTCGCGGGCGCCTCGGGGCTACTCGGCGCCGACCCGTGGGAGTGGATCTTCACCGGCGGCGAGGAGCATGCCCTGGTCGCAACCTTTCCCGATGAGGTCCCCGCGGGCTGGATTCCTATCGGTCAGGTGACGGCGGGGCAAACGGGTGTGACGGTTGACGGCGAACCCTGGACTCGGGCGACCGGGTGGGATTCTTTTCGGCTAAGTTGACTCTCCGTGACCGCCCGACCTCTCACCGAGCTGGTTGACCCCGGCTGGGCCGATGCACTGGGACCCGTTGCCGATCAGGTGACCAAGATGGGGGAGTTCCTGCGCGACGAGAACTCCTCGGGCCGCGGATACCTGCCCACCGGGGCAAACGTGCTGCGCGCGTTCACGTATCCGTTGGCCGATGTCCGGGTACTCATCGTCGGACAGGACCCCTACCCGACGCCCGGGCACGCGATGGGCCTGAGTTTCTCGGTGGCGGCCGACGTACGACCGGTGCCGCGCAGCCTGGCCAACATCTTCGACGAGTATCAGAGCGATCTCGGGCTGCCCAAGCCCGCCAACGGCGACCTGACGCCATGGTCGCAGCAGGGGGTGATGCTGCTGAACAGGGTGCTGACGGTGCAGCCGAGTACCCCGGCCTCGCATCGCGGCAAGGGTTGGGAGATGGTGACCGAATGCGCGATCAGGGCGCTGGTCGCGCGGAACACACCGTTGGTCGCCATTCTGTGGGGGCGTGACGCGGCGACGCTCAAGCCGATGCTGGGCGCGAGTGTGCCCACCATCGAATCGGTGCATCCCTCACCGCTGTCCGCCTCACGTGGATTCTTCGGCTCCAAACCGTTCAGCCGGGCCAACGAACTGCTCGCCGGATTGGGTGCCCAACCGATTGATTGGCGGCTGCCGTAATGCGTTGGTCTACAGGTGCATTGACCGCCGTGGGTGGCTTGACAGCGGCCCTGGCGACCGGCGGAACCGCGCTGCGTACTCCGGCGGTGGTCGACCGGCTCAATGCCTGGGCGGTGCGCCACCTCACCGCCGAGCAACGTGCGGACCCGTACTCGGCGATTCTGCCGACACCGATCGACGGTGACGACTTCTACAGCGACCCGGGCGATCTGAGCCTGCTGGCACCCGGCGAGGTCATTCGCGCCGATCGGGTCTCGCCCCGGCTTCCGCTGCGCAAGGCCACCATGCAGCGGATCATGGTGCGCTCCACCGATACCGCGGGTAATGCCGTCCCCGTGACCGCGGCATTGATCGAGCCGGACCGCCCGTGGCATGGCCCCGGTTCACGTCCGGTGGTGGTACGCAATCAGGCGATCAACTCCCTGGGGCTCAAGTTCACGCCGTCGTATCGTTTGGCGCACCTTTGGTATCGGGACAATCCGCCGATGTTCCCTTTCCTGTCCGCGCAGAACTACGCCGTGCTGTTCCCGGATCATGAAGGCCCGCGGATGTCGTATGCGGCCGGGAAGATGGCCGGGCACGCGGTACTGGACTCGGTACGCGGAATGCTCTCGGAACGGCCCGATCTCGCCGATTCGCCGATAGTCATGCACGGATACAGCGGTGGGGCCATCGCCACGGTGTGGGCCGCACAGCTGCAGCCGTCGTATGCGCCCGAACTGCGTATCGCGGCCGCGGCGGCGGGAGGGACCCCCACCGATTACGCGCTGTTACACGGCAGCATGAATCGAGGTGTCGGCGCGGGGCTCTTCGCCGCCGCCACCATTGGCCAGGCTCGCGAATTCCCTGAATTGGCGACGATTTTCGGGGATTTTGCGCTCTACTGTGCGATCCGGGCCAAGAATTTGCCTCAGCCACCGCTGGCCGCAGCGGGTCTGCTGCGATTCGACCTGGACCTGCTCTCGGCGATCGAGGCACCGTTCGAATCGGAGCTGGGGCAACACGTTATCCGCGCCAACCGGCCCGGTGACCTGACCCCGACGATGCCGGTGCTGCTGTATCACGGCTCGCGCAGTAAGGCGGTCGGCGATCTGTTCATTCCCGAAGAGGGAGCTCTGGCGTTGCGCGATACCTGGCGCGCCAACGGTGCCGACGTGGACTACTGGGCTCTGCCCGGTGAGCACATCACCGCCGATATGCTCGCGATCCCGTGGGTTGTGAACTGGATTCGAAAGAAACTGCAGGGCTGAGAACGCGGCTCGTCGAGTGCATACCTGGTGCATGCGATCGGAGCGAAACCCCTGCGCCTGGTATGCGCTCGGGGTAAACGGCTCGTGAGGTCAGGGCCAGACGGGCTTGCGCTTGCCCACGAAGGCGTCGACACCCTCGATACCCGTCGGGCTGACGGAGGCTTCGGCGATGCTGGCCTGCTCCAGGTCCAGCTGTGCGTCCAGAGTGTTGTTCGCGCTCAGGCGCAGAAGACGACGGATGCGGTTCTGTGCCTCACGCGGACCGGCTGCCAGCTTCTCGGCGGCGGCCACGGCAGTGGCCTGCACCTCGTCGTCGGCGACCACGCGGCTCAGCAGCCCGATGGAGAGCGCCTCGGGCGCCTCGACAACGCGGTCGGTCAGCAGAATGTCGGCGGCGCGGGCCTTGCCGACAACGCGGGGCAGCGCCCAGGACATGCCACCGTCAGAGGAGTATCCGATGCCCGGGTAGGCGGCACGCAGCTTGGTCGACTCGCCACCGATGGCGATATCGGCCAGTAGTACCAGGCTGAGCCCGCCACCGGCGGCCCACCCGTGCGCGGAGGCCACCACCGGACGATCGGCGGCGTTCACCGCACGCACAAAGGCATGCAACCGACCTGCGAGATCGTCGAGCTTGGCCGCCCGGTCTTCGGCACCGGCGAAATCGCGCACGTTACCGCCGGCGCAGAAATTGGGTCCGCTACTGGTCAGCAGGATCGCGCCGACCTCGGCCGGCAGGTTCTGCAAGACCGGAACCGCAGCGTCTACTCCCGCGAAGTCCAGCGAGGTACCAGCCGCCGCAGTGGCGATGGTGATGTGCAGAACGCCGTGGTGAACGGCGACGTAGTCAGACACAGTGGGTCACGCCGCTTACGCGCCGCGGACGACCTTGCCGGCCTTGATGCAGGAGGTGCAGGCGTTAACGCGCTGCTTGTTGCCACCGGGAGAGGTGACGGCGTGAACCGTCTGGATGTTCGGGTTCCAGCGACGGTTGGTACGCCGGTGCGAGTGCGAAACCGACTTGCCGAAGCCGGGTCCCTTGCCGCACACGTCGCAGACGGCAGCCATAGTGAAACTCCTCAAACTCGCGATTCCGGCCAACGACCTGTTCAGTCAGGGTGGCCCACAACCCTGCAAGAATAGCTTGACCGGCCCGTGAACACCAAAATGGGCGTAGATGAGCCCATCGGGGGAGAGCGTCAGACACTGTCAGCATCGGTAGATAGGCTTTCTCACATGCAGCTCTCGGTATTGGACAGCGCTGCGCTGCTCAATTGGGCGCGCGCCTCCGTCGAGGGGTTGATCACCCGCAGCGACGAGATCAACCGGCTGAATGTGTTTCCGGTCGCCGATGCCGACACCGGCACAAACATGCTGTTCACCATGCGTTCGGCGGTGAACGCGGCCGAGGCGCTGGGGGATGGCGCCACGGTCGCACAGGTTGCCGCGGCGCTGGCCCGGGGCGCAGTCCATGGTGCCCGCGGCAACTCGGGGGTCATCCTGTCGCAGATTGTGCGGGGGATCGCCGACGCCGCCGCCGATCAGGACGCCATCGGCGCCGAAGTGGTGCGCCGGGCGCTGCGACAGGCATCGCAGTTCGTGATCGCCTCGATGAGCACTCCCGTCGAGGGCACCATCGTGTCGGTACTGGCCGCGGCCGCCGAGGCCGCGGACCGCGTCGCCGATGGCACGCCTACTGATGATCTCGTCGGCCTCGTCAGCACCGCCGCCGATGCCGCGGTGGCGGCCCTGGAGAAGACGCCCAAGCAGCTCGACATCCTTGCCGACAACGGTGTGGTCGATGCCGGTGCTCGCGGTCTTGTCGTCATCCTCGACGCCCTGGTGTCGGTGGTGGCCGGAGAGCTGCCCACTCGCCGTGAGTACAGCCCGTCACCACCGAAGAACGCAGCTTCACAGGTGTGGGTAGCCGGGCCCGGCCGCGGTTCGGGCGGACTGAACCTGGACCCTCCACGGGAACTGCCGCCCGAATTCGAGGTGATGTACCTGTTGTCCGGCTGTGATGAGCTGCAGATCGCAGACCTGCGAACGCAGCTCGACGGGATGGGTGATTCCATCGCCATCGCCGGAGACTGCGACATGGGGTATTCGGTGCACGCGCACGTGAATGACGCGGGGTCCGCCATCGAGGCCGGGATGAAGTTCGGGATCCCGCAGTCAATCCAGATCTCGTCGCTACGCGGTGATGTGGGCGGGGGACACCACGATGGGCGGCATCGGCATCGCCGCGTGCTGGCGCTGGCGGAGGGCGACGGCGCGGCCACGCTTTTCTCGAGCGAGGGTGCACAGGTCCTGCGCGTCGATGAACCTCCTGCGAGTGCCAAACGTCTCCTCGACGCGGTGGTCGACAGCGGCGCACATCAGATCATGGTGCTGCCCAACGGGTTGATGGCCGCCGAGGAATTGGTGGCGGTCTGTGCCGCGGCACGCGGATGGGGGATCACGGTCATCCCGTTGCCCTCGGCGTCCATGGCGCAGGGGCTGGCGGCGTTGGCGGTGCACGATCCTGAGCGGATGGCCGTCGATGACAGCTACACCATGGCGCGTGCGGCAGGAGCCACCCGATTCGGGCTGGTGCGAGTGGCCACCGAGCGTGCCCTCACCTGGTCGGGAACCTGTGAGCCGGGAGATGCGATGGGCATCATCGGCGATGAGGTACTGGTCCTGAACCACGAAGTTGCCAATGCCACAAAGGCTTTGGTAAGCATCATGTTGTCCTCTGGCGGAGAGTTGGTGACGATCCTGCTGTCGGACCAGGTGGATGAGTCTCTTGCCGAGGCGCTGATCGAGCACACCCGATCGCACCATGGCGGTGTCGAGGTGATGATCTACCGCACCGGGCAACACACCGACGTCGTTCACATCGGGGTGGAGTGACAGGGTATAGATGGCGCAACTTTCCGATCGTCTCGATCATGTATTGGGACACAAGGCATCCGATGTTCTCGAGGCCGAATTCGGTCTGCTGACTGTCGAGGATCTCCTCCATCACTACCCGCGCCGGTACAGCACCGACTTCAGCCTGCGTGACGAGCAGGACGGCGAGCGCGCCAAACCCGGTGAGCACACCACGCTGGTGGGGTTCATCACCTCGGCGGAACTGAAGAGCATGCGCAACCGCAAGGGGCAGTTTCTCTCGGTCATGCTCGGGAGCGCCCCCCATGCCGTGCAGGCCACCTTTTTTCATCCACACAAGGTGAAACGCGATCTTGAGGTGGGTAACCGGGTGATGCTCTCCGGAGCGGTCGGGGAGTTCCGGGGTAAACCCCAGCTGACCCATCCCGACTATCTGGTGCTGGAAACCGCGCTCGGCGAGAGCACCACCACAACTCGGGGGAGTACCGCGCTACGCGGTATCGCCGGAGGCGCGCGGGATGCATCCACGGCCATTTCGGCATTCCAGCGCAATGTGTTTCCCATCTATCCCGCAACCAAGAACCTGGAAAGCTGGGACATCTACCGCTGTGTCGACCAGGTGCTGGCGCAGCTCGACCCGGTGCCCGAGGCGCTGCCGGACGCGGTCTTGGCCGAGCACAACCTGATGTCCCTCGACGAAGCCCTGCGCAAGATACATATGTCGGAGGATGCCGCCGAACAGAAGCAGGCGCGCAGGCGCCTGGCATTCGATGAGGCGCTGGGTCTGCAGCTGGCGCTGGCCATCCGGCGTGGCAGCGATGTCGGGTCGGCGGGTCCGCCGATGCCGCGCGCCGACGGCAAGCTGCGCGATGACCTACTGAGCCAGTTGCCATTCGAGCTCACCGAGGGACAACAGCAGGTTGTCGCCGAGATCGCTGCCGATCTTGCCGGGGTCAAGCCGATGAACCGGCTGCTGCAGGGTGAAGTGGGCTCGGGTAAGACGGTCGTCGCGCTACTCGCGATGATGCAGGCGATCGACGCCGGGTACCAATGCGCCCTCTTGGCGCCCACCGAAGTGCTCGCCGTTCAGCATGCCCGATCGCTGCGTGCGATGCTCGGATCGTTGGCCACCGCGGGCGAGTTGGGGGCTCCCGACGACGCGACCAGCATCGCGCTGTTGACCGGCTCGATGTCACCGGCACTCAAGAAGCAGATCAAGGCCGATGTGGCGACCGGCCTTGCCGGCATCGTCATCGGAACCCACGCGTTGTTGCAGGACTCGGTTGACTTCCACAATCTGGGTCTGGTGGTCGTCGACGAACAGCACCGGTTCGGTGTTGAGCAGCGGGATCGATTGCGGGCCAAGGCTCCCGAGGGCATTGTGCCGCACCTGCTGGTGATGACGGCCACCCCGATCCCACGCACGGTCGCGCTTACCGTGTTCGGCGATCTGGAGACTTCGACACTGCGGGAGTTGCCGCGCGGGCGCCAGCCCATCACCACCACCGCGGTGTTCACCCGGGAGAAGCCGGGCTGGCTGGCGCGCGGCTGGGAACGGATCGCCGAGGAAGTGGCTGCCGGGCGGCAGGCCTATGTGGTGGCCTCGCGAATCGACGCGGACGACAAAGATTCCGGTCCCGACGAAGCCGAGGAGAAATGCCCTCCACCGGTCCCCGTCACCGAGCTGTACGAGACCATTCGCGGCTCGCTTCTTCCGGGGCTGCGCATCGGGCTGCTGCACGGCCGGCTGCCATCGGAGCAGAAGGACGCCGTCATGACGGCATTCAACGCGGGCGAGATCGATGTTCTGGTCTGTACCACCGTGATCGAGGTCGGTGTGGACGTCCCCAATGCCACCGTGATGCTGATCATGGATGCGGATCGGTTCGGTATCAGCCAGTTGCACCAGTTACGCGGTCGTGTGGGTCGCGGCGGCAACAAGGGTCTGTGTCTCTTGGTAAGCCCTTGCAGCCCAGCAGGTTCGGCAGGGAGGCGGCTACGTGCGGTGCAGGACACTCTCGATGGATTCACCCTGGCCGAGCTGGACCTGGAGGAGCGCCGCGAGGGCGATGTGCTGGGGCGTGACCAGTCCGGTCGCGCGGTGAATCTGCGGTTGCTTTCGCTGATGGATCATCGCGACATGATCGAGACCGCACGGGACATGGCGGTGCGGGCGTGCACCGAGGATCCCGAATTGACGAGCCAACCGGCACTGGCGGGTATGGCGCGGCGCTTCCTGATCGCCGACCAGATCGAGTACCTGGACAAGTCGTGAGGAATCGCACCATTCTCGTCGTCGCCATCGCCGCGGCGATCGCGGTGGTGGTGGCGTATCAGGTATCGGCCCGGTATCGGCTGCAGCGCGCCAATGCCGTTGCCGGGCAATCGAATATTCCGACTCTCGCTCCGGGCGTCGATCCACTGGCCGGGGTGATAGTGGTGCCCAAGAGGGTGCGCGGCAAGGACTATCAGCGCGTTGAGTTCGGCGATGCGTGGTCCGATGACACCGATGCTCCGGGCGGTCACAACGGCTGCGACACACGCAACGACATCCTGAATCGCGACCTGGCCGACAAAAGCTTCGTGTACACCAGCAGATGCCCCAATGCGGTGGGTGCTGGGATGCTGCACGATCCCTACACGGGAGCAGTGGTGGGCTTCGCCCGTGGCCCGAAGAGCGGTGAAGCCGTCCAGATCGATCACATTGTTCCCTTGGCGTACGCGTGGGACATGGGTGCGCGTGAGTGGCAACCTTCTATGCGTTGGCGTTTTGCCAATGACCCCGCCAATCTCATCGCTGTGCAGGGCCAGGCGAACAAGGACAAGGGCGATCAGCCGCCCGCGAGCTGGATGCCGCCGAATAAGGCATTCTGGTGTCAGTACTCCATGCAATTCGCGGAAGTAGTTCGCGGATACCATCTTTCGCTCGATGAGCGTTCGGCCAAGGCCATCCGTGAGGCGGCGCAGACCTGTCCACAACCGTTGAATCTGTGGTAGACAGGGACTGAAGCCCGAACAGGTGGTGGTCGTTGATGAAGAGAGTTCGGTGGGGCTGGTTACTTGCCATTGTGGTCATGTGCGCCCTGATCAGTTCGCCCGTCGGGATGCCGTCCGCGGCAGCCGCTGCGTGTCCCGACGTCGAGATCGTGTTCGCACGAGGCACTTTTGAGCCGCCGGGTGTCGGTGGAACCGGAGAGGCATTCGTGTCCGCACTGCGCGCGCGGACCAAGGGCAAGTCGGTGGAGGTCTATCCCGTCCAGTACCCCGCGTCCCTGGCCTTCGCGACCGCGGCCGAGGGTGTCATCGACGCGAGTAACCGCGTCAAAGACATTGCCGCGCGGTGCCCCAACACCAAGATCGTGATGGGCGGATTCTCGCAGGGTGCAGCGGTCGTCGCCTACACCACCGCCGACGCGGTGCCCCCGGGATTCGAGCTGCCGGAGGGTATCACCGGGCCGATGCCACCCGAGGTCGCCGACCATGTGGCGGCGGTAGCGCTGTTTGGTAAGCCGTCCACGGGATTCCTGCAGCGCATCGACAACACGGCCCCGCCGATCAACATCGGACACCTGTACGCGGACAAGACTGTCGACATGTGCGTCCCCGAGGACCCGATCTGCTCCGCGGACGGCAGCGACAACGCCGCCCACGATTCGTACGGAGACAACGGGATGACCAGTCAGGCTGCCGACTTCGCAGCCCGGCAGATCGCCTCGACGGCGGAGTCGGCTAGCGCTTCTCGATGAGTTCGATCGTCGCCTCGATGACGGCGATATCGGATACCGTCGGTACCAGATGAATTCATCGCGTCAGCGTTACTTCGGCTCTGTTGTAGTTTGGTCGTGGTCCAGCCCAGTGTCGGCGCACCAAGTCAACTCTGCCGAATATGAGACGATCATGTCGCATTTGCGATACCGCTAATCGCAGAGCAATCGGGAGGGTTAATGGCTGTGAGTCGTGACAGCTTGTTGCATGCGGCGGCTGTCTTCTTGGGGAGACAGCCTGCGGCAACCATGGATGAGATCGCGGCGGCAGTGGGAGTGAGTCGCGCGACGCTTCATCGACATTTTGTGGGCCGAGCCGCATTGATAGAAGCGCTGACCGTGCTGGCGACGACCAATATGGAGTCCGCGCTGGCCGGAGCGCGGTTGACCGAGGACTCGGCGGCCGACGCCTTGGAGCGGCTGGTCGGGGCGTGTGAGCCGATAGCAGACCAACTGGTTCTCATATACGCCCAGTATCAGAACCTAGACCTTCCGCAGACTCTTGAAGGCTTTTCAGGTATTGAAGGTCAAATCACCGCGTTATTTGCGCGAGGGCAAAAAAGCGGCCAGTTCCGTACCGATTTGACGGCGGTGTGGCTTACCGAAGTCTTCTTCAGCTTGATCGCCGGGGCGGCCTGGGCTATCGAGAGTGGAAGGGTCGCCCGCCGAGACTTCTCCCACATGATCTCCAGCTTGATATTGCATGGGGTGAATACGCCCTGATGCTTCAGCAACCTCGCTGAGCGCGCACGCATAGCCACAGATCTGCTTAGCGTTTTGGGAAGGTTTGTGGTGCCGGCGGACCGCTATGGGCTGCTAGGAACCGCTGTTGTTCACAGAAGGAATCGAAGAGGGTTGTATGTGGCCCTGTCCGGGCAAGACGAGCTCGTCGATTTCTGATCCTTGTCGGCGGAGACTATCGATAAGTTTTAGCGTGCCAGCAGTGGGGACGATAGTGTCGGCGTCCCCGGTAATGATTAACACGGGACCATTAGTGGGCCCGTTGTCCGGATTTCCATATATCCCCAGGCGTTGGCTTAACTCCGCAACTGTTCGAGAATCATGAAGAAAGATGTCCGCTCCGGGCAGATTTCTTGTGTTATTCAGTAAGTCCGCCAGACACGTACTGTTTCGCAGCTTATCCACGACCTTCTGTCCTTGTGGCGATAGGATCTCTTCCAGACGTATGTTTTGATCAGCCGCGGCAGCGCCGATCAAAACAAAGAGGTCCAAAGCTGGAGCGAAGGGGTCGGTGTCGGTCCCATCGATTACCGCCTGAAGCGCACTCTCCGCCGAGTTGCCCGGACCGATCGCAATCGCGGCCTTAAGGCCGGTGGGCAGCTGGCCCTTGACGCCCGCACGTGTGGCGGACAGTGCCGCTGCTCCACCTTGCGAGTGTCCGATAACGAACCAATTTTCGGATAGATAGGGGTTAATTTGACGGACCGCTGGGACAATATCGGCTACGGCATTCCCCTGGTCAATGGAGCCCATGTAGGTATGGTCGCCAGGGGTGCCTAGACCGATGTAGTCGGTGGCTGCAACCGCGTACCCCGTATCCAGTAGCGACTTCACGTACTCCCCGTTAAATTCGCCACCCATTGTGGGGGAATGGGAAGGGGCGCAGCGGTCTGCAATACCCACTGTTCCGTGCGCCCAGGAAATCAGTGGCCAGCCTCCGGCGGGTGCTTCTCCGTGCGGTATCAGCAAAACTCCACTTACAACAACATCCTGGCCTCGTGAGTTCACTGAGCGATAGAGAAGGGTTACCCGATTCGACGCCCCCAAGCCCAGATCAGCTCCCTGATCGGCTGAGGCAATCACATCGCCGCGATGGCCGTCGGGCAAATGGGACGGTACATCGTAAGTGCCCTGAGAATCCGTGCTCACCTGAAAGTTCATCTGCATCCGGTCCGATGGCGATTGCGGTGAGGAACAACCGACTAAAGCTCCGGCCAAGATCGCCACTCCGGCAACTGCGCGCCATCTCCGGTCAGTATTCCTGGGCACCACAATTGCTCCTTAAGAGGGCGCGTCCCGCCCATTCATGCGTCATATCCGACTCAAATGATACATGATCGTCTCACCTATGGTGGGTCTTCGTTGGGCCGCAACCGCTGACAAGAAGTCACTTGCTCGCGGACAAATTCCTCGGGCGGCATCTGAATCAGATACTCCCCGAATAACTTTCGCCTCCATTGCCCGGCAGATCGCCTCGACGGCAGAGTTGGCTAGCGCTTCTCGATGAGTTCGATCGTCGCCTCGATCACGGCGATATCGGATGCCGCCGGTACCAGGATGAATTCATCCAGCCCGGCCTCCTGCGCCCCGTCGAGGGTGCGGCTCAGCGCATCGGCGTCGAAATTGGTCAACGTCTTCGGAACATTCTCGGCGATCTGCGGTCCGAAGATGGCCAGGTAATCGCCGGTGAACTGCTTGAGTTCGGATTCGGCGTCGGGGATGCCCAGCGCATAGAAGCAGCCACTCGATAGCAGTGGCGGTTCGGCGTGTCCGGCTTCCTGCCATGCCGCACGCGCCGCTCCTGCCGAGTAGGCAAGCTCTGCGGGCGCGCCGGAGACACTGAACCCGGTGATGCCGTCGGCCCATTGTGCCGCGCGGGCCAGCGATTTCGGGCCGATCGCGGCGGCAACTATGGGCGGGCCACCGGCCTGAACGGGCGCGGGTCCCACCGGGTCGGCACCCTCGAACGGGGGCTCGCCCCGCCACAGCCGCCGCAGCTCGGCCACCTGGACATCGAGGCGCTGGTGGCGTCGGTCGAAGGATGCGTCCAGCGAGCGGTAATCGTGTTCGCGGCCTCCGACCCCTACCCCCAGGGTGAACCTGCCGGCGGACAACACATCCAGCGTCGCCGCCTGTTTGGCGACCAGCGGCACCGGATGTGCCGGCAGCACAGACACATTCGCGAGTATCCGGATTCGTTCGGTGACCGCCGCTGCGGCCGCGAGTGTCACCCACATGTCTTGGTTGTGATACGAGATTCGTTCACCCGAGGAAATCGTGGAGAACGGCCCCTCGTCGGCGAGGCGCGCCCAGGTGATCGTCGACTCGCGGGTGTACTCCCGGCACATGAAGGGCAGGGCAATGCCGATATCCATACCGGCAGCCTAGGAGCACTCGCTACGGTTACGTCGTGAGCCTGTTACGTGACCTCGCCCTGCGTGTCAGCACCGCCGCGACACCGCATATCCCGATCCCTGTTCGAAGGGCGGCGGCAGGCCGCCAGGTGATCATCGACGGCAACATTCTCGACCCGTCGACCCAGCTGCTGCTGCGCGGTATGGCGCTGCTGGGCGAGGGGGAGATCACCAAGGGTGAGGACGTCGCGGACAGTCGCGCCAACATTCGTAAGCAGTCGGCGTTGCTGTCCTTCAGCACTCCCGTCGGGCAGGTGCGCGACTTCTCCATTCCGGGCCCTGCCGGGCCTATCCCGGTGCGGCATTACCGGCCGGTTGTCGAGGACACGGGTGCGGTGCTGGTGTTCTTCCACGGCGGCGGCTGGGTGATCGGCGACCTGGAGACACACGACCAGGCGTGCCGCCAGACCTGTCGCGATGCCGGTGTCTCGGTGCTCTCGGTGGACTATCGGCTGGCGCCCGAACATCCAGCACCCGCGGCGGCCCAGGACTGCCTGGCGGCCTATCTGTGGGCTGTCGAGCATGCCGGTGAACTGGGCGCCACCTCGGACAGGGTCGCGGTGGGCGGTGACAGCGCCGGCGGCAACCTGGCCGCCGTCGTTTCGCAACAGGCGCGCGACACCGGGGCGCAACTGCCGCTGCTGCAATTCCTGATCTATCCAGCTGTCGACTTCACCGTGCGCAGGCCATCACGCGATCTCTTCGCCGAGGGCTTCTTCCTCACCAAGGCGGCCATGGACATGTTCGAAGGTCACTATCTCGGCGGGTCCGATGTCGAGAAGACCGACCCCCAAGTGTCACCGATTCTGGCCGCGGACCTGTCGGGGCTGCCCCCGGCGCTCATCACGACGGCGGGCTTCGATCCACTGCGCGATGAGGGCAACGAGTACGCGGCGAAGCTTCGGGCCGCCGGAGTGCCGGTGGACCTGCGGGTACAGGGTTCGCTGATACATGGTTTCTACAACATGGCCCGGCTGCGCGGTGCGCCTGCGGCCGCGGTGGACGAGCTGACGTCGGCCTTGCGCGCACACCTGTCTCGCTAATTCTGCCCGGTAGGCTGTTCGCGTGGCCAAACCGAAGCAACCTCCTAGCTACGACCTCAAGAAGGCGGAGCAGCGCCGAAGCCAGCTGATTCAAATCGCACTCACGGCCATCGTCGTGCTGTTCGCCGCGGGGCTGGTCGGTTTCATCGTCGTCAAGAACAAGAAGGACCCGGGTCCGCCCGCTCCGCCCGCGGGTGAGGTGAAGGCAGTCGAGGTGGTCACCCCGGCCCCGCCAAGCTCGTCACCAAGGAGGGAACCACCGAGCCCAAGGTGGTCCTGACCCTGATCGAGGATCCGATCTGCCCCGCCTGTGCCATGTTCGAGCAGGAGTTCGGGCCTACAGTCAAGAAGCTCATCGACACCGGCGCGGTGCGCGCGGACTATGACATGGTCGGGATCCTGGACGTGCCCCGGCTCAAGCGCGACTACTCGTCGCGGGCGTCGGCGGCGGCCTACTGTGTGGCCGACCAGTCCTCGGAGCTGTTCCTCAAGTACCACTCAGCGCTGTACGACCCGAACAATCAGCCCGACGAGGTCAACTCCAAGACCTGGCACGACGACAAATGGCTGACCGAGCTCGCCAAGAGCGTGGGTGCGTCGGACTCGGTCTCCAAGTGCATCAAGGACAAGAAGTACATCAACATGGTCAAGGAGCTGGGCCCGAAGCTCAACATCCAGGCCACACCCACCATTCGGATCAACGGCAAGGACTGGGAAATCGGGAAGGGCACCACCCCCGCTGACCTGATCAAGGCCGTCACGGACATCACCGGACCCGTTCCGGGCCTGCCGTGACCCTTCGTCCCGCGACCGCCTGGTACGTCCTCGTCGCCGGGGTGGCCGGACTGGCCGCCGCGCTGGCGCTGACCGTCGAGAAGATCGAGATCCTCATCGATCCGACGTACGTACCGTCCTGCAGCCTGAATCCGATCATTTCCTGTGGCTCGGTGATGACGACCGAACAGGCTTCGGCCTTCGGCTTCCCCAACTCGCTCATCGGCATCGTGGCGTTCACGGTGGTGCTGGTGACGGGAGTCCTGTCGGTCGCCAAGGTGGAGCTGCCGCGCTGGTACTGGGGCGGTCTGGCCATCGGCACGTTACTCGGGGCGATCTTCGTCCACTGGTTGATATTCCAGAGCCTGTACCGGATCGGCGCATTGTGCCCGTACTGCATGGTGGTCTGGGCGGTCACGATTCCCCTGCTGGTGGTGACGGCATCGATTGCCTTGCGGCCATTGGGATCTCATCGCTGGCTCAGGGTGCTCTATCAATGGCGTTGGTCGCTGGTGGCGTTCTGGTACGCCGCGGTGATCCTCGCGATTGTCGAGCGATTCTGGGATTACTGGATCACACTCGTCTGAGCCGAATTGTGAAATTCAGCGGACGCGCGTTCGCTTAATCCTCACGGTACGGTCTGTGACTATGTTCTCGAAGGTTCTTGTCGCCAACCGCGGTGAGATCGCGATCCGGGCATTTCGTGCCGCCTACGAACTAGGTGCCGAAACCGTCGCTGTCTACCCGTATGAAGATCGCAACTCGGGTCATCGGCTGAAGGCCGATGAGGCGTACCAGATTGGCGAGAAGGGGCATCCGGTCCGCGCCTACCTCTCGGTCTCCGAGGTGGTCAAGGCGGCCAAGAATGCGGGCGCCGACGCCATCTACCCCGGTTACGGATTCCTATCCGAGAATCCCGATCTGGCCGCGGCGTGCGCCAAGGCGGGCATCACCTTCGTGGGACCGCCCGCGGACGTGCTGGAGCTGACGGGTAACAAGGCCCGGGCGATCGCGGCCGCGAGTGAGGCGGGTCTGCCGGTGCTGTCTTCCTCGGAGCCCTCGGCCTCGGTCGAGGAGCTGCTGACTGCCTCCGAATCGATGGAATTCCCGGTGTTCGTCAAGGCGGTCGCCGGCGGCGGCGGCCGAGGCATGCGCCGGGTCGCCGAACGAGAGCAGCTGCGCGAGGCGATCGAGGCGGCCAGCCGGGAGGCGGAGTCGGCCTTCGGGGACCCGACGGTGTTCCTGGAGCAGGCCGTCATCAACCCCCGACACATCGAGGTGCAGATCCTCGCGGACGCCGCGGGCAATGTCATCCACCTCTACGAGCGCGACTGTAGTGTGCAGCGGCGTCACCAGAAGGTCATCGAGCTGGCCCCCGCGCCCAACCTGCCCGCAGAGCTGCGCGAGAAGATCTGTTCGGACGCTGTCGCTTTCGCGCGACACATCGGGTACAGCTGCGCCGGCACCGTCGAGTTCCTGCTCGATGAGCGTGGTCGCCATGTCTTCATCGAGATGAATCCCCGGATTCAGGTGGAGCACACGGTGACCGAGGAGATCACCGATGTGGACCTGGTGGCGAGCCAGCTGCGCATCGCATCCGGCGAGACTCTCGACGATCTTGGCCTGCACCAGGAGACATTGGCGGCGCCACGAGGATTCGCCTTGCAATGCCGCATCACCACCGAAGATCCGGCCAACGGCTTCCGTCCCGACACCGGTCGCATCACGGCCTACCGCAGCCCGGGCGGTGCGGGTATCCGTCTCGACGGTGGCACAACCCTGGGCGCCGAGGTGGGCGCGCACTTCGATTCGATGCTGGTGAAGCTGACCTGCCGTGGGCGGGACTTCCAGACCGCGGTGGCACGTGCCCGCCGCGCCGTCGCCGAGTTTCGCATCCGCGGTGTCGCCACGAATATCCCTTTCCTGCAGGCAGTTCTCGACGATCCGGATTTCCGGGCGGGACACGTCACCACCTCATTCATCGAGGAGCGTCCGCAGCTGCTGACGGCACGGTCCTCGGCCGACCGCGGCACGAAGATCCTGAACTACCTGGCGGACATCACCGTCAACAAGCCCCATGGGGCCAAGCCCTCGAAGGTGTACCCGCATGACAAATTGCCGGCGATCGATCTGTCGGCGCCGCCACCCGACGGGTCGCGCCAGCGGCTGTTGGCCCTGGGGCCCGAGGGGTTCGCGAAGGCGCTGCGGGAGCAGAAGGCGGTTGGTCTGACCGACACCACCTTCCGTGACGCGCATCAGTCGCTGTTGGCAACCCGGGTGCGCACCACCGGTCTGCTGGCGGTCGCGCCGTACGTGGCGCGGCTTACCCCCGAGTTACTGTCGATCGAGGCCTGGGGTGGCGCCACTTACGATGTGGCGCTTCGCTTCCTGAAGGAGGATCCGTGGGAGCGGCTTGCCGAGCTGCGTGAGGCAGTGCCCAACATCTGCCTACAGATGTTGTTGCGCGGCCGGAACACCGTGGGGTATACGCCGTATCCGGAGACGGTGACCAAGGCCTTCATTCGTGAGGCGACCGCGACCGGCGTCGACATCTACCGAATCTTCGATGCGCTCAACAACATCGAGGCCATGCGCCCGGCGATCGATGCCGTGCGCGAGGTCGGCGGCTCGGTTGCCGAGGTGGCGATGTGTTACACCGGCGACCTGTCCAACCCCGGTGAAAACCTCTACACGCTGGACTACTACCTCAAGCTCGCCGAGCAGATCGTGGATGCCGGTGCGCATGTGCTCGCGATCAAGGACATGGCGGGCCTGTTACGTCCGCCCGCAGCCGCCACCCTGGTGACGGCGCTGCGGTCCCGGTTCGACCTGCCGGTGCATGTGCACACGCATGACACCGCGGGTGGGCAGCTGGCCACTTATCTGGCCGCCTGGCAGGCGGGCGCAGACGCGGTGGACGGTGCTGCGGCACCCATGGCCGGAACCACCAGCCAGCCGTCGTTGTCGGCGATCGTGGCAGCGGCCGCGCATAGCGAGTACGACACCGGTGTGTCCCTGACCGCGGTGTGTGATCTGGAACCGTATTGGGAGGCGTTGCGAAAGGTATACGCCCCCTTCGAATCAGGGCTCCCGTCACCGACGGGCCGGGTGTACACGCACGAGATTCCCGGTGGACAGCTCTCGAATCTGCGCCAGCAGGCCATCGCCCTGGGGCTGGGCGACCAGTTCGAGGAGATCGAGGCACGATACGCAGCCGCCGACCGGATGCTCGGACGTCTGGTCAAGGTGACCCCGTCCTCGAAGGTCGTGGGCGACTTGGCGCTGGCGTTGGTGGGTACCGGTGTGAGCGCTGATGAATTCGCTTCGGATCCTGGGCGTTTCGATATCCCAGAGTCGGTTATCGGGTTCCTGCGCGGCGAACTCGGCGATCCGCCGGGTGGCTGGCCGGAGCCGTTCCGGACTCGCGCGCTCGAAGGCCGCGGTGCGGCTCGTGCGGAGGTTGAGCTCACGGCCGATGACGAGGCTGCGCTCGATGGTGACAGCGCGACCCGGCGGGCGGCGTTGAATCGCCTGCTGTTCCCCGGCCCGACCAAGGAGTTCCTGGCCCACCGCGAGCAGTACGGCGACACGTCGCGGCTTTCGGCGAATCAGTTCTTCTATGGCCTGCGGTACGGAGAGGAGCACCGCGTCAAGCTGGAGAAGGGCGTCGAGCTGCTCATAGGAATAGAGGCGATTTCGGATGCCGACGAGCGCGGTATGCGGACCGTCATGTGCATCCTCAACGGTCAGCTACGCCCAGTGCAGGTGCGCGATCGGAGTATCGACAGCGCGGTCGCCAGTGCTGAGAAGGCCGATCGGTCCAACGCCGATCATGTGCCCGCACCGTTCGCGGGTGTGGTGACGCTCAATGTGGTGTCGGGCCAGGAGGTTGCGGCGGGCGAGACCATCGGCACCATCGAGGCCATGAAGATGGAGGCCTCCATCACCGCACCCAAGGCGGGAACCGTCGCGCGGGTGGCGTTGACCGAGACCTCTCAGGTCGAGGGTGGGGACCTGCTGGTGGTGATCAGCTGACCCGGATCATCGCCGGTGCCGCGGGTGGACGCCGGATCGCGGTGCCGCCGAAGGGAACCCGACCAACGACGGATCGGGTACGGGAGGCGTTGTTCAGCATGTTGGAGGCGCGCCTGGACTTCGACGGAATCGCGGTCCTTGATCTGTTCGCGGGCTCCGGTGCGTTGGGTCTGGAGGCGCTGTCGCGTGGTGCCGAACATGTGACGTTTGTGGAGTCGAACGCTGCCGCGTCGAAGGTGATCTCGGCCAATATCGCGGCGGTGAACCTGCCGGGTACCGAGCTGCGGCAGGCTGCGGTATCGACGTTCCTGTCGACATCGCCCGACCGCGCCTACGATCTGGTTCTTGCCGATCCGCCGTATTCGGTGTCCGTCGAGGAGGTTTCGGCTCTGTTGTCGCGCCTAACGGATCACTGGGTGAGCGATGATGCCCTCGTGGTGCTCGAGCGCGATGCCTCAGGGCCCGAAGCGGTGTGGCCGGACGGCTGGGAGGTGTCCTCGCGCAAGTACGGGGGAACACGGCTCGAGTTGGGATCTCTGTAACCGTCCAGGTAATCCACAGCGCACGTTTACCTATCGAGCGCACACTTCTGGCCATGACCCCGCTGCAGCGATACATCGCCGAAGAGATCGCCACGGACCACGTCGAGGGGCTGCTGACGCGACGGGAGGCCATCCGTCGGCTGGCGCTCCTGGGTGTCGGTGCCACTGCTGCCAGTGCGCTGATCGCGGCCTGCGGTAGCGAGAACAAAGCGGACAACACTTCCGCCGCCACTACGACACCGGTCGCCACGTCGCCGCCGCCCGGTGCGGACAAGGTTGTCGCGACCGAGCCGATCACCTGGACTGGACCCAACGGCACGCTGCAGGGGGCGTGGGCGCCCGCGGGGCAGCCGCGTGGCTCGGTACTGGTGATCCACGAGAACAAGGGCCTCAACGACTGGGTTGGTTCGATCGCGGGACGTCTTGCGGGCGTGGGCTATTCGTCCCTGGCGATCGACTTGCTGTCGGAGGAGGGCGGTACGTCGACGTTCAAGGACCCGGCGGAGGCAACGGGGGCGCTGGGCAAGGTTCCCTCGGAGCGCTTCGTCGCGGACCTGAAGTCCGGCGTGGACGAGATTCTGCGCCGGGTTCCCGACAAACCCGCCGGCGTGGTGGGATTCTGTTTCGGCGGCGGCCTGGTGTGGCAGCTGCTGGCGGCGGGGGAGCCGAGACTGGCCGCGGCCGCCCCGTTCTATGGGCCGCTTCCGGACAACCCGGACTTTTCGCGGTCCAAGGCGGCGGTCCTCGCCTTTTACGGTGAGCTCGACAAGCGGGTCACCTCGTCGAAGGACCAGGCCGCGGCGGCGTTGCAGCGGGCAGGGCTGGTTCACGAAATCGTCGTCGAACCCGGTGCGGACCATGCCTTCTTCAACGACAGCGGTCCCCGCTACAACCCCGGCTCGGCGGCAGATGCCTGGCAGCGTCTTACCACCTGGTTCGGTCAGCACATCGGCTGACGGGCGCCTAGTCTTGCTCACCATGTGGTGGAGAGCGGTAGTGGTGGCGGTGGCATCCGGCGCGGTATCGGTGGCCACTGCCGGTTTCGCACTGGCCGACGACGGAGACTCGCCGGGACCGCCTGCGCCAGAGCCTTCCGCGTCCTCGCCAGTCGCGAACCTGCTGCCCGGCGGCGCAAAGGCTCCCGTCGGCCCGTCAGTGGCTAACGATGCTTTATCCGCCGGCCTGCCGGCCCCGATTGCGGGCCTGGGAGCGCCGGGCGGTCCGTTGTCGGCGGAAGGTCCGCTGTTATCTCCCAGCGGTCCGCTGTCGGCCAACGGCCCGCTGACGGCTTCGGGCGGTCCGCTGGCGACCGATGGTCCGGTGCTGTCACCGACCAGCCCGGTGTCACCGCTGAACGAGATTTGTGGGTCCGGCAGCCTGCTGAAGTCGGTGACCGACAGATTCAACGGAGTGATTCCGGAGAGCACATTGGCGTCCATGCAGAACCAGCACCCCGTCGGCACCGGTAAGTGCCCGGCGACTCCGCCCGCGGACGATCAGGCCCCGGGCGTTGATCAACCCGGGAATTAGCCGTTCAGGTATTGCCAATCAAGCTGCTTAACAATTACCCGTACGTTCCTTGATTCGGTCTGCTCCGAAACCATCCGTACCTCCCTTGATTTTGAGTGGCGCCGGGAGCATCATCACTTCTTAATGTGAGGTGAGTCACAGTAGCGATGGGGTTGGTCAAGTAGCGGGTGTCGGCAACGCGAGGAGTTCGACGTGGTGGTCCGGGGTATCAAGGCATTCAAGAAGATCATGCAAACGACATTCGATCCGGAGCTGGTAATCCCAGAAGACGTCAGGGTGACAGAATTTACCGGGGACAACAGTCTGCGACGGAAAGACCTTTGTCAGCATCCGATTCCCGCCGATTCCCTGATATGGAAATATTGGGGGCGTCTTGACGTGATGTATTTCGGTAGCGGGGTATTGGGTCCTATTGCGGGCGCATGGCCACAGATGGCGAGGGGGACCGCAGGTTCCGTTCTTTTCACTGGTGACAGTTCTTTCCGTGTGCGCGCCGCGATATATAAGAAACGGCGTCAGCAATCCCGCGAGTACATTTACGGCTCGGTGTACGACGCTCCGGAAGACGCGAAGAAATACGGGCTAAAGACCCGTAACATGCACAAGTCCGTCAAAGGCGCGCTGCAGGGTGGCACGTTTCATGCTTTGAATGCAGAAACCTTCTATTTCGCGCATGTCACCTTCTTTTATCACCACATGCTACTGGTAATCGAGCGGCTGCATTTCGGCGGAAAAATGCCACGCGCGATAAAGGAGCAGATATTTGAGGAATCCAAGGAGTGGTACAGCATATGGGGGGTCGACGATAGTTCTCAGCCCGATACGTACGAAGATTTCGAACGGTATTTGGGAAACATCGAGCGCAACTATTTGGTGAATTCGCAGGTGACTCAGGCCATGCTGGAACAATTCATGGAGCGCCGCGTGGCGCCGCGGTGGTGGCCTCCGGTCATGAAGAAATTTGTGTGGCCCTGGCTGGTGGGCCGGCGGCAAGTCGTTCTCGGTAGTTATCCGCCCCATGTGCGGGAGCTGTTCAACGTGGAATGGACCCCCGAGGACGAGGAGATGCTGCGCCGCTTTACGGCTATGTTTCGGCGGTTCTACGCGGTTCTACGCGGTTCTCGAGCGCGTCCTTCCGCTGAAGTTCTTCTATTTGCCGATTGCGGTTCGAGGCTTCGAGAGGGAAGAGATCGATCCACGCAACACCACCCTGGAGTCCGCACGGCAAGCACTCCGGGCGAATCGTGCCCGCCGCACTGCGCGAGAGAACGCACCGGCAGATGAGTCGAATGGGATGGTGGCCTCCAGCTGAAGCCCGGCCACTCAGCTAATCTGCGAGGGTGGGGCCAAAAGGGTGGACATCGCTGAGCGCAATCGTCGCGGTGCTTGTGCTCGGGCTGTCGTATCTGTTCGGTCAGGCCTACTGGAGTACGCGCGCGATTGTGGGAAATCCCGAACCCGCGCATGATCTGCCCGCCTACGCCGAACTTCTGGTGCCGGTGCACGCCGAACGCGCGGGTCAGCTGCCTCGTCCCGAGAATGCTGCCACGTGGAGTGTGGGCGGTGTCAAGCTGCCCGAAGGGCATGTGATCATCAGCCCGGCGGGCCGTTCGCTGGCGTGGGTGAGCAATGCCGCGGTGGTTGACGTCCAATCGCTCTGGTTGCGGTTGGCGGGCCGCTTCGATCGAACGGGACTGTGGCCCTTGGCCTCCCGTGGGCTGAGTGGGGATCTGCGTCGGCCGTGGTCAGATCCCGAAGACCTTCGACACCTTGTCGAGCCCGCCGATGTTGACGCCGTTGACGCGAAATCTTTTCTTGTGAAAGAGGTTTCGTCGGCCAATGCTGCGGCCATCGACGTACCGGTCACGCCTATCACGCTTGAGCAGCGCACTCAGCCGCCCCAGCGTGCGCTCCCGTTGACCGCCGATCACCTGGAGCAGGGTTCGCTGCTGATTCTGGTGCCGACGACACGTCCGGCCGATGCGCTCAATGCCCTGGGATGGGCTCACGGTGCGAACTACGACCTTTCCGAGGAGGCGCTGTCGGCGGTTCTTCGGTCCTGGGAAGACCGATTCGGTGCGGTGCTCACGACCGTCGACTTCGATGCCATCGACATAGAAGTGACGCGTCCGCCGGGCGCCGATCTCTCGGTGTCGGTCGGCTATGAGCACTACGGGTTCTGCCCCGACAACATCGATCAAGGCGCGGGCACCTTGAGCTCCTATGCCCGGCAGATCAGTGGTGCGCGATCCTGGAAGTTTTGGTGGGACTAGAGCAGTGGCCGAACTAGTCTGGACCGGATCATCGGCCGGGGTGGAAGCGAGGGCGCACATGCGTTATGGCGGCGTAGTGATGGTGGCCGGCGCCCTGTCGGCCGTCGTGTGTCTTGTCGGCTGCTCGTCGGGCGGAGGCCTGCGACACGACTCGCCGATGAACAATCCGGTGTCGAGCACGGCAAGTGGTGCTCAGGCGGCCGGTCCACGTGTTGTTGTCGACGGTGTCGTGAGATCGGTTGAGAATCGGGTCGAGTGCGTTACCGCAGCCGATATGACCTTCGTGAATGTCGGTAGCGAGAGTGATGCGATTGCCGCCACGCTGGCAGCGGGCGATAACCCAACGTTGAAGAGTCTGACCCTGGGAATCATCGATGGACACCCGGTGATGTACAACTCGGGGCATGGTGCGACCGAGCCGACGGTGACCAAGTCCGGGCAGTTCTACAAGATTTCCGGCAACGCGACGGCTGGATTGAGCACACCCGCGACCTTCGAACTTGAGTTCACCTGCCCAGCCAGGAGATAACAGAATCATGGTGAGTCTGTAACGCACCGCACGAATCGCCCCGCCACCGTTGCCGAGGAAATACCCTTAGTTCCATGACTACAAGTGTCGGGCAGGACCTCGTCAAGCATCTCTGGAAGACAGCGGTGGTATCAGGAGTTTTGGCGGTAATCGTTGGTGCCGTGGTGCTGATATGGCCTCAAATCACCGTGCTGGTCGCCGCGTACGCTTTCGGCGCATACCTACTGATATCCGGTATTGCTCAGGTTGTTTTCGCCTTCACGCTGCCGGTGTCGTCGGCCGGCATGAGGGTTCTGTTGTTCCTCACCGGCGTGATTTCGTTCGTCCTCGGTGTGTTGTGCTTCAAGGACGAGCTGAATTCGATTCTGCTGCTGGCCATCTGGATTGGTGTCGGCTGGATCGCCCAGGGCATTGCGGGCACCATCACCGCCGTCGGCGACAAGGAACTTCCGGGGCGCGGTTGGCAGATCTTCAGCGGAATCATCTCGACAATCGCGGGCATCGTGCTCATCGTCTACCCGATCAGCTCGATCTTGACCCTCACGCTGGTCGTCGGTATCTGGCTCATCGTGATCGGTGTACTGCAAATCGGTAGCGGTATCGGCATTCGCTCGGCCACTAAATCGTCCGCATGACGGGAGCTGTTTGCCCCGGCTCGTTCGATCCGGTAACCCTCGGGCATCTGGATGTTTTCGAACGAGCCGCGGCGCAGTTCGACGAGGTCATCGTCGCGGTGTTGATCAACCCCAACAAAGCGGGCATGTTCACCATCGACGAGCGCATCGAGATGATCCGCGAGGCCACCACCGATCTACCCAATCTGCGCGTCGAATCGGGACAGGGTCTGCTGGTGGACTTCGTGAGAGCGCGTGGTCTGGGTGCGATCGTCAAGGGCCTCCGCACTGGCACCGACTTCGAATACGAACTCCAGATGGCTCAGATGAACAAACACATCGCCGGTGTAGACACCTTTTTCGTGGCTACCACCCCGGCGTATTCGTTCGTGTCGTCCTCGCTTGCCAAGGAGGTGGCGACGTACGGGGGAGATGTCTCGGCGTTGCTGCCTCCTTCCGTTCATCAACGACTTCTCGGGAAACTGCGTGGCCAGGCACAATAGAAAACAGGCCGCGCAGAAATAGCCGACACACCGGTCAGCTAGCACGGTCACAGCAGTCACACCAGGCACACTGGTAACAGTGGAAACTCGCGTGAAGGGTGTAGCCGTGTACCGAGTATTTGAAGCGCTCGACGAGCTGGGCGCCATTGTTGAAGAAGCGCGCGGCGTTCCGATGACCGCCGGATGCGTCGTGCCCCGCGGCGACGTCCTGGAGCTGATCGACGACATCAAGGACGCCATCCCCGGCGAACTCGATGACGCCCAGGATGTTCTGGATGCCCGCGATTCGTTGCTGCGTGAGGCCAAGGAGCATCACGAGACGGTGATCGGCCAGTCGAACGCCGATGCTGAGCAGACACTCAGCCATGCCCGCAACGAAGCCGACCGACTACTGGCCGATGCCAAGTCGCAGGCCGACCGCATGGTTGCCGAGGCGCGCAACCACGCTGAGCAGACCGTTGGTGAGGCGCGTGAAGAGGCGGCGCGCACGTTGGCCAACGCCAAGCGTGAGCAGGAGAGCACCGTCGCGCGGGCCAAGGCGGAGGCGGATCGCCTGGTCGACTCGGGTAACGCGTCCTACGACAAGGCCGTGCAGGAAGGCATCAAGGAGCAGCAGCGCCTGGTAGCCCAGACGGAGGTCGTGCAGGCGGCCAACGCCGAGTCCACCCGCCTGATCGATGCGGCCCACGCCGAAGCCGACCGGCTGCGTGGTGAATGCGACATCTACGTCGACAACAAACTGGCCGAGTTCGAGGACTACCTCAACGGCACGCTGCGTTCGGTGGGCCGTGGCCGTCACCAGCTGCGCACCGGCGCTGGTACCCACGACTACGTGCAGCGTTAAGATTGGGTTCATGCCGGGACCTTTTGTTCTTGATGTCCTGGCCCTCGGGCTCGGACGGCGTCCCGGGTCGATGCAGGAGATTGAGCGCACCATCGCTAGCCCGGTGCGCATCGGCAACGACCTGATCGCGATCCCCGAGGGCGCGGACGTGGATATGGATCTTCGGGTCGAAGCGGTTTCGGAAGGCGTTCTCGTCACCGGAACCATCGCCGGAGACCTCGCGGGAGAATGCTCACGCTGCCTGGAGCCGATCACGGGCCATGCGGATGCGTACCTCACCGAACTCTTCGCGTACCCGGACAGCGAGACCGAGGCGACCACCGAGGAAGACGAGATACATCGGGTGGTTGACGGCCTGGTCGACCTTGAACAGACCATCGTCGATGCCATCGTGCCCGACCTGGAACTGGCACCGGTGTGCCGGCCCGATTGCCCGGGCCTCTGCCCCGAGTGCGGCATCGTTATGGCCACGGCCGAACCCGGCCACCACCATGACAAGATCGATCCGCGTTGGGCCAAGCTTGCCAACTTCGGTGACGACCAGTGAGCCCTGCCCCAGAGAATCGGTACGACGATCTGCGCGAGGCGATTGGGGTAAGGGTCGGCGACGATCTCCTCACTCTGGCGCTCACACACCGCAGTTATGCCTACGAGAACGGTGGCCTGCCTACCAACGAGAGGCTCGAATTCCTCGGGGATGCCGTGCTTGGCCTGACGATTACCGAGACGCTGTATCACAGTCACCCCGACCGCTCGGAGGGCGATTTGGCGAAACTGCGTGCCAGCATCGTCAACACCCAGGCCCTCGCCGGAGTGGCACGCGGACTGACCGGCGACGGTTTGGGCGCACACCTGTTTCTCGGCAAGGGCGAGGAGAACACCGGTGGTCGCAACAAGTCCAGCATTCTTGCCGACGGCATGGAGTCGATTCTCGGTGCGGTCTATGTGGAGCACGGGCTCGAGGTCGCGCGCGCGGTCGTGCTGCGATTGTTTGGTCAGCTCCTGGAGACCGCGCCCAAACTCGGTGCCGGCCTGGACTGGAAGACCAGTCTGCAGGAACTGACCGCGGAAAAGGGTTGGGGCGCACCGTCGTATGCAGTCACCTCGACCGGACCCGATCATGACAAGGAATTCACCGCCACCGTGATGGTCAACGACGCCGCGCATGGCGTGGGCGTTGGCCGATCCAAGAAGGAAGCCGAACAACGGGCGGCCTCGGAGGCGTGGAACGGCATCAACGGGTCAGGTGCCTGAGCTTCCCGAGGTGGAGGTGGTCCGCCGCGGGCTGCACCATCACCTCGTCGGAAAGACCATCGCATCGGCGTCTGTGCACCATGACCGGGCCGTGCGCAGGCAGCCCGGTGGTGCCGTCGAGCTGGCGGGACTGCTTACCGGACAACAGATCAGCGGCACCGGTCGTCGGGGCAAGTATCTGTGGTTGACGCTGGGCGAGGGACAGGCACTGGTGGTCCATCTCGGGATGAGCGGCCAAATGCTCATCGGACCCATTTCCCGGCCGCAGCATTTGCGTATTGCCGCGACACTCGATGACGGGTCGGTGTTGAGCTTCGTCGATCAGCGCACCTTTGGCGGCTGGATGGTGACCGATGTCGTCACCGTCGATGGAAGCGAGCTCCCGGAGCCGGTCGCCCATATCGCGCGGGATCCGCTCGATGAACGATTCGATGCGTCGGCTGTGGTTACCCGGCTGCGCGGTAAGCACACCGAGATCAAACGCGCGCTGCTCGACCAGACCGTGGTGTCCGGCGTCGGCAACATCTACGCCGACGAAGCCCTCTGGCAGGCGCGCGTGCATGGCCGGCGCCTCACCGATGGCATGACGCGCGCCAAGCTCACCGAGGTACTCGATAGTGCGGCCGGTGTCATGCGTCTGGCGCTGGCACAGGGCGGTACCTCATTCGACGATCTATATGTGAATGTGAACGGCGAATCCGGCTACTTCGAGCGCTCTTTGGAGGCGTACGGACGTGAGGGTGAACCATGCCGCCGCTGCGGGCGCGCCATGCGCCGGGAGGCTTTCATGAACCGGTCGTCGTACTTCTGCCCGGGCTGTCAACGGCTGGTTGAACCCCGTTAATAGCGCGTCAAGAGGCCCGATGCGCCCGTCAGGGACGCGTAAAGAACGCAGGTAGTGCCCTTGGCCGGGATCATGATTCCTGCGTGGTTGATTTCTGGTACCTGGTCCTGATCGTCGTGGGCTTCGCCTTGTGCGTGGCCGTCGTACGCGGATTGCAGGCGCGATGACTCTCGATCTGGGCACTGATGCTGTCACCAACATTGTGCTGATTGTCCTGTCGGCCGCGCTCGTCGTGTATCTGGTGGTCGCACTGCTCGACCCGGAAAGGTTCTAACGGTGAATTCCGCTCTGGCGGCCGGTCTTCAGATCGGCTTCGTCATTCTGGTGCTCGCTATCGCGTACGTCCCCGTGGGGGATTACATGGCGCGCGTCTTCACGGGCCCACATTCTCTGCGCGCAAGCGGCCCATCGACCGTCAAACACTCGCTCGTCGAGCGGGTGATCTACCGCACGGGGCGGGTGGATCCGGAGACCGAGCAGACATGGGTGGGATACACCCTGTCACTGCTGGGGTTTTCATTCGCCAGCGTGCTCTTCCTCTATCTGCTGCAACGCGCCCAGGGTGTGTTACCGCTCTCGGGCGACCTGGGCGCGGTGAGCCCCGCGGTGGCCTTCAACACCGCGATTTCCTTTGTGACGAACACCAACTGGCAGTCGTACACACCCGAGACCACCATGACCAATCTGACCCAGATGGTCGGGTTGGCCGTGCAGAACTTTGTCTCCGCAGCTGTCGGGCTGGCGGTGGCAGTGGCGCTGATTCGCGGCATCGTGCGAACCACAACCGGGGGAGAACTCGGCAATTTCTGGGTTGACCTGGTGCGGGGAAGTTTAAGAATTCTCCTACCCATATCTTTTGTGGTCGCACTGATCTTGTTGTCCCAGGGCGCCATTCAGTCGCTGTACACGCATTTCGATGCGACAGCGCTCGACGGAACGGCGCAACACATCGCGCTGGCCCCGGTCGCCTCGCAGGAGGCCATCAAGGAAGTCGGAACCAATGGCGGTGGCATTCTTGCCGCTAACTCGGCGCACCCCTTCGAGAACCCGACGCCGCTGACCAATATCGTCGAGATCCTTGCCATTCTCATCGTCCCGGTGTGCCTGACCTGCACCTACTCGACGCTGGTGGGAGACAAGCGTCAGGGCCTGACCGTCTTGTCCGTGATGGCCACCCTTTTCGGCGGCATGCTGGCCTTTGTCACCTGGGCGGAGTCGACCCCGCGCGGCATCGCCTCGCAGGCGGCCGGTGCCATGATGGAAGGCAAGGAGGTCAGGTTCGGCATTCCCGCGACCAGCTTGTTCGCGGTGGCGACCACCGGAACCTCCACGGGCGCCGTCGATGCCGCCCATGACAGCTTTACCGCCGCCGGCGGCGGAGCACTGATCTTGAACATGCTGTTCGGCGAGATCGCGCCGGGCGGTGTCGGGACTGGCCTCTACGGGATTCTGGTGCTGGCCATCATCGCGGTGTTCGTCGGTGGGCTGCTGGTGGGCCGCACTCCGGAATTCCTGGGCAAGAAGATCGGACGACGCGAGATCACCATGGCCGCGCTGTCCGTGCTCGTCATGCCCGCCCTGGTACTCATCGGCACAGGCATCTCGGTGGCTCTGTCGACGACTCCCGGATATCAAGGCAACAGCGGGGATCCGGGCAGCGCGCAGTCCATCCACGGGTTCTCCGAGGTGTTGTACGCCTACGCCTCGGCCGCCAACAACAACGGCAGCGCCTTCGGTGGGCTCACGGTGACCAGCCACTGGTTCCAGGCGTCCCTTGGCGTGGCGATGTTGTTGGGCCGCTTCCTGCCCATCATCTTCACGCTGGCGCTGGCCGGATCGCTTGCCACTCAGCAGAAGACACCGGTGTCAGCCGGAACTCTGCACACCCACGGCCCCATGTTCGCCGGATTGCATACCGGCACCGTTCTCTTGGTGGCCGCACTCACCTTCTTCCCGGCCCTGGCGCTGGGACCGATCGCCGAGGCTGTCCTATAGTGTCCAAGACCAGTAAGAGCACAGTCAGTACCGGAGTCTTCGATCCCACCCAATTGGTCAAGGCGCTTCCGCTAGCGGTGCGCAAGCTGGATCCGCGTCATATGGCCCGCAACCCGGTGATGTTCGTGGTGACCGTCGGGTCGGTGGCCACCACCGTGCTCGCCGCATTGCATCCGTCGATCTTCGCGTGGGCCATCACCGCCTGGTTGTGGTTCACGGTGGTGTTCGCGAACCTGGCCGAGGCCGTCGCCGAGGGGCGCGGAAAGGCGCAGGCGGCGAGCCTGCGAGAGGTAAAGCGTGACACCGTGGCCCGCAAGTTGGTGCGGCCCGACAACGGCGTCGACGGCACAGAGACCGAGGAAGAGGTGGCCGGCAGTTCGTTGCGGCCGGGCGACCGCGTGGTCGTCGAAGCCGGACAGGTGATCCCGGGCGACAGTGACGTGGTGGAGGGCATCGCGACGGTCGACGAGTCGGCCATCACCGGTGAATCAGCGCCCGTGGTCAGGGAATCCGGTGGTGACCGGTGCGCCGTCACCGGCGGTACCACCGTGCTGTCGGACCGGATCGTCGTGCAGATCACGGCGGCACCCGGTGAGTCCTTTGTCGATCGGATGATCGCGCTCGTGGAGGGCGCCGCGCGTCAGAAGACGCCTAACGAGATCGCACTCAACATCCTGTTGGCCTCGCTCACCATCATCTTCCTGTTGGCGGTCGTCGCGCTCGGTCCGATGGGCAATTATGGCGGTGAGCAACAGGATCCGATCAAGCTCATCGCATTGCTCGTCTGTTTGATCCCCACCACCATCGGCGCTCTGATGTCGGCGATCGGTATCGCGGGCATGGATCGGCTGGTGCAGCACAACGTGTTGGCCAAGTCGGGGCGCGCGGTGGAGGCGGCCGGGGACATCGACGTCCTGCTGATGGACAAGACCGGCACCATAACCTTCGGTAACCGGCAGGCCACCGAATTTATTGTGGCGCCCGGTATCACGCACGAAACTCTTGCCCAGGCCGCGCGGGCCTCGAGCCTTGCCGACGAGACCCCAGAGGGTCGCAGCATTGTGGAACTGGCCGTCGGCGCGAGCGACGCGACGGGGGAAAGAAGCGATGATGGCTCGCGTGAAGGAGAGTTTTTGGCCTTCACCGCGGCCACCCGGATGAGCGGTCTGGATACCGCCGACGGCAAGCAGATCCGCAAGGGCGCCGCCGATGCGGTGTTCACCTGGGTGGCAAGCCTTTCCGGTGTTCAGGAGGACGACCCTGCGGTGGTCGCGGTCCGCAAGGTCGCAGATCAGGTGGCCGGCGAGGGCGGCACCCCGCTGGTGGTGGCCGACCACGACGGCGCCGAGACGCGGCTGCTGGGCGTGATTCGGCTCTCCGACGTCGTCAAACCCGGTATGGCTGAACGCTTCGCCCAGATGCGAGCCATGGGAATCCGCACGGTCATGGTGACCGGCGATAACCCGTTGACCGCCAAGCAGATCGCCTCCGAGGCCGGAGTGGACGACTACGTCGCGGAGGCCACCCCGGAAGACAAGCTGGAGCTGCTGCGCAGGGAACAGAAGGCCGGTCGGCTCGTTGCGATGACCGGTGACGGCACCAACGACGCACCGGCCCTGGCACAGGCGGACGTGGGTGTGGCCATGAACACCGGGACATCGGCCGCCAAGGAAGCCGGGAACATGGTGGACCTGGACTCCGACCCCACCAAGCTCATCGACGTGGTGGCCATCGGCAAGCAGCTGCTGATCACTCGGGGCGCGTTGACCACGTTCTCGCTGGCCAATGACCTCGCGAAGTACTTCGCGATCCTGCCCGCGTTGTTCAGCGGCATCTATCCGCAGCTGGGTGAGCTCAACATCATGCGACTGGCCACTCCGCAGTCGGCGATCCTCTCGGCCGTGATCTTCAACGCCCTGGTGATCATCGCGCTGGTGCCGTTGGCGCTCAAGGGCGTTCGTTACCGGCCGGTGGGTGCGGGGGAGTTGCTACGGCGAAATCTGTTGATCTACGGGCTCGGCGGCGTGATCGTTCCGTTCGTGGGGATCTGGCTGATCGATCTGGTTGTGCGTTTCATACCGGGAATTGGGTGAGTTGGTAATGACGAAGATCTCAATCGCGTGGCTGCGTCAGTGTGTGGCGGGCCTGGTGGTGCTGCTGTCGCTCACGGCGGTGCTCGGTATCGCATACCCGGCCGCGGTGTGGCTGTTCGGTCGCATCGATTCCAGATCCGCGGAGGGCTCACCTCTTACGGACCGTAACGGCTGCGTCGTCGGGTCCGCACTCATCGGGGTGGACCCACAAGCCTCCGGTTCTGACCCCTACTTCCACACCCGGGCCAGTGGTGATCCCGCCGCCGGGGTGCCCTCCAACCAGGGACCGAACAGCGAGAAGCTGAAAACGGATATCGATACTCGTCGCGCCACCATCGCCCGGCGCGAGAGCGTCGATCCCACACGGATTCCCGCCGACGCGGTGACCGGTTCCGGTTCGAGCCTGGACCCCGATATCAGCCCGGAGTACGCGGCGCTGCAGATACCGCGGGTGGTGGCGGCCACCGGCGTGGGTGCGGCGCGGCTCGCGGAGTTGGTACAAGCACACACGTCTTCCCGGCAATGGGGCATTCTGGGAGAGCCGCGCGTCAACGTCCCCACACTGAACGTGGCACTGGGCCTGACCGGCCCACCCTGCCGATGAAGGAGAGACGGTGCCTGACGGTCTTCGCGCACGCGGGACTTTGCGGATCTATCTGGGGGCCGCACCCGGTGTAGGGAAGACCTACGCCATGCTCAACGAGGCACACCGTCGGGCCGGACGCGGCACCGATGTGGTGGCGGCGACGGTAGAAACCCATGGCCGCTCCAAGACCGCGGAGATGCTCGATGGTTTAGAGCTCATCCCGCCCAAGGAGACGACCTACCGCGGCACGCTCATGCACGAGTTGGATGTCGATGCGGTATTGGCCCGCAAGCCGGCGCTGGTACTCATCGACGAGATGGCACACACCAACGCACCGGGTAGCCGGAATCCCAAGCGCTGGCAGGATATCGACGAGATCCTGGACGCCGGGATCGATGTGCTGACCACCATCAATGTGCAGCATCTGGAAAGTCTGAACGACGTTGTCGAACAGATCACCGGAATCGTGCAGCGCGAGACCGTCCCCGATGCAGTGGTGCGACGCGCCGAGCAGGTTGAGCTCGTGGACATCACGCCGGAGGCGCTGCGGCGCAGGATGGTTCACGGCAATGTTTATGCGCCCGAGAAGGTGGGCTCGGCGCTGAGTAACTACTTCCGGACAGGCAATCTGACGGCGCTGCGTGAGCTGGCGCTGCTGTGGCTCGCCGATCAGGTGGACGCCGCACTTGCCAAATACCGTTCGGACAACAGGATCACCAAGACCTGGGAGGCACGTGAGCGCGTGGTCGTCGCGGTCACAGGGGGTCCCGAATCGGAGACCCTGGTACGCCGGGCGAGCCGCATCGCCGCCAAGTCGAGCGCCGAACTCCTGGTGGTCCACGTGGTGCGGGGAGACGGTCTGGTCGGTGCATCCACAGCGGTCATGGCGCGGGTACGCCGACTGGCCAACGATATTGGGGCCTCGGTGCAGACCGTCACCGGAGACGATGTACCGCAGACACTGCTCGACTTCGCCCGTGGCGTCAACGCCACCCAATTGGTGTTGGGTACCTCGCGGCGTTCGCGATGGGCCAGGATTTTCGACGAGGGAGTGGCCGCGGCTGTCATCCGCGACTCGGGCGCCATCGACGTGCACATGGTGACGCACGGGCACGCGGGGCCGGTGAGGCTGCGCAGTGGATCCATGCCACAAGAGGGACGTAAGCGCCTGATCATCAACTGGCTGGCCGCGATCCTGGTGCCGCCGGCCACCGCGTTGTTCATTCATTTCTTCGACTCCGCACTCGGGGTCGGCAGCAAAAGCGCACTGTTTCTTATTGCGGTGCTGGCCGTTTCGTTGCTCGGCGGTGTATCGACCGCGCTGGTGTCGGCGGTCATCTCGGGGCTGCTGCTCAACTATCTGTTCGTCTCTCCGCGATACAGCTTCACCATCGGGGAGACCGACAACGCACTGACCATCTTGATGATCATGGTGACCGCCGTCGCCGTCGCGGCCCTCGTCGATGCGGCGGCCACGCGCGCTCGGCAGGCTCGACGGGCGGCGCGTGAAGCCGAGCTGCTGGCACTCTTCGCCGGTGGTGTCCTCGTGAATTCGGATCTTTCGGCCCTTCTGGAGCGGGTACGCGCCACCTACAACCAGACGGCGGTGAGTCTGCTGTGCGCGGAGGGACCGGCTGTGGCCAGTGTCGGGGAGCACCCGCCCACACGGGAGTCCGAAGCCGACTCGGTGTTCCGGGTCGACGATGGCGCCTACGCGTTGGCGCTCAATGGGCCACCGGTGCCATCCACCGATGCACGGGTGCTGCAGGTGGTCGCCGGAACGGCGGTCGGTTTGGTCCGTTCGGCACGGTTGGCCGAGGAAGCGTCGCAGGCCTCTGCACTTGCCGAGGCCGATCGGTTGCGGCGGGCACTGCTATCCGCGGTGAGCCATGACTTGCGTACCCCGCTCGCCGCGGTCAAGGCCGCCGTATCGAGCCTGCGCAGTCCGGACATCGAGTTCTCGCCGGAGGACACCGCCGAACTACTTGCCACCGTGGAGGAGTCGACCGATCAACTCACGGCACTGGTGGGCAATCTGCTGGACTCGTCGCGGCTGGCGGCGGGGGTCGTCAAACCCCGTGCTGTGCCGGTGTATGTCGAGGAAATCGCGCATAGAGCCCTTCTGGGTGCCACCGAGAACGATCGCAAACGGGTGCATCTGGACCTGAATGGTGCGGTGGTTCGGGCAGACCCTGGCCTGCTGGAACGCGTATTGGCCAACCTTGTCGACAATGCACTGCGATACTCACAGGCAGAGGTGCTGGTCAACTACGAGGAGGTAGAGGACCGCACACTGGTGATCGTCGCCGACCACGGGAAGGGGCTGGACGCGTCCAAACGTGGTGCCGCCTTCGATGCTTTCCAGCGGCTCGGCGATCGCGACAACACAGTTGGTGTGGGGCTGGGTCTTTCGGTGGTGAGGGGTTTCGTGGAAGCAATGGAGGGCACGGTGAACGCGACTGACACGGCAGGCGGCGGTCTGACCATGATCGTTGATCTGCCGAGTGTCGGGGTGCTGCGATGACGCGGGTGTTGGTGGTTGACGACGAGCCGCAGATCCTGCGCGCCTTGCGGATCAACCTGTCGGCGCGTGGTTATGAGGTGGTAACGGCCTCCTCGGGGGCGGGCGCGCTGCGTGCGGCTGCCGAGACCCAGCCCGAGGTGGTCATTCTGGATCTCGGGTTGCCGGATATGGATGGCACCGAGGTGCTCGCCGGGCTGCGCGGTTGGACCGAGGTTCCGGTGATCGTGCTTTCGGCGCGCACCGACTCGGCGGACAAGGTGGAGGCACTCGATGCGGGTGCCGACGACTATGTGACCAAACCTTTTGGCATGGACGAATTCCTGGCCCGGCTACGGGCAGCTGTACGGCGTGGCACACCGGACAGCGCCGAACCTGTGGTCCGCACCGAAACATTCGACGTGGATCTCTCGTCGCACAAGGTGATTCGCGATGGCAGGGAAGTGCATCTGACGCCTACCGAATGGTCGATGCTGGCGGTGCTGGTGCGTAACCGCGGAAAACTTGTCGGGCAGAAGGAACTGCTCCACGAGGTCTGGGGCCCCGCGTACAGCTCCGAAACTCATTATCTACGTGTGTATCTGGCGCAGCTACGACGAAAACTGGAGATCGATCCGGCTCATCCGAAACACCTGCTCACCGAGGCGGGTATGGGATACCGCTTCCAGGAGTGACAGGTCAGAAGGGCGGGCGGCCCAGATCGATCTGTTGGACGTCGGGATCGCAACCCGGACGATACTTGGGCACCAACTGACCGTAGGTGGCCCGGAAATTGTCGGCGCCGACCTTCTCCACGGTTTCCGGTGCCGCCAACAGAAGGTAGATGCCCATCGGAGTGATCCGTTTGGTGAAGCAGGTATCGACCACCGTGAAGGTCTGTCGCATGGCAGACGTCGGCACGATCTTGGGATCGCCCGGCGGGATATACACCAGCTCCTCGATGCGAGGAGCCCACGAACCAGACAACAACTGCGCCCGTACCTCGCTGTACGGACGCAGCAAGAGTGACTCTAGCGCCACTATGGGTTCCGCCGCGGCAGTTGGCGCCCAGAAAAATGAGGCGCAGAAAGTCATCGCGGCCGTGATGGCGGCGATTACATAGCATTGCGGGCGTGACGTCATTATGGGTAGAGCGTACGGGCAATCGGCGCTACACGGGACATAGCTCCCGAGGTGCAGAAGTGCTGATCGGATCGGAGACTGTCGACGGGGTCTTCACCCCCGGTGAGCTGCTCAAGATCGCGCTCGCGGCCTGTAGCGGGATGTCCAGCGACCAGCCTCTGGCGCGTCGCCTGGGCGACGACTACCAGGTGCGCATCGACGTCAGTGGCCCTGCCGATCGGGAGCAGGAGCGCTACCCGGTGCTCGACGAGAAGATGGTCATCGATCTGAGCGCGCTCACACCTGAGGAACGCGCGCGGGTACTGACCGTCGTGGAACGCGCCGTCGATCAGGTCTGCACGGTGGGGCGCACCCTGAAAGCCGGAGCCGAGGTGAACTTCACCATTGAGTCCTGAGGTCCGCCTCGACGCGTGGGTACACGGGCATGTCCAGGGGGTCGGGTTCCGTTGGTGGGTGCGATCCCGCGCCCTTGAACTCGGCCTGACCGGATATGCCGCCAACGCGCGCGACGGCCGCGTGCACGTCGTCGCACAGGGGGACAAGGCCGTGTGTGAACAGCTGCTTGCCAAGTTGAACAGCGGTGAAACGCCAGGTCGCGTAGATCTTGTGGTGGATAGCTGGCAACAGCCCGGCGAGCCTGTTTCCGGGTTTAGCGAGCGTTAGCGCCAAGACCGGTATTCTGGCCCGCTGTGCACCTCAAGAGTCTGACGCTGAAGGGCTTCAAGTCCTTTGCTTCGCCGACGACTCTGCGTCTGGAGCCGGGTATCACCTGCGTCGTCGGCCCCAATGGCTCGGGTAAGTCCAATGTTGTGGATGCCCTGTCCTGGGTGATGGGCGAACAGGGCGCCAAGGCCCTGCGCGGCGGCAAGATGGAAGACGTCATCTTCGCGGGGACATCGACCCGCGCACCGTTGGGCCGGGCCGAAGTGACCCTGACGATCGACAATTCCGACCACGCGCTGCCGATCGAGTACTCCGAGGTGTCGATCACCCGCCGGATGTTCCGAGACGGCGCAGGCGAGTACGAGATCAATGGCCAGAGCTGCCGGCTGATGGACGTCCAGGAGCTGCTGTCCGACTCGGGCATCGGCCGGGAAATGCACGTCATCGTCGGGCAGGGGCGCCTGTCGCAGATCCTGGAATCGCGACCGGAGGATCGTCGCGCCTTCATCGAGGAAGCGGCCGGTGTGCTCAAGCACCGTAAGCGCAAGGAAAAGGCGGTTCGCAAGCTCGAGTCGATGGCCGCCAACCTCGCCCGGCTCACCGACCTCACCACCGAGTTACGTCGTCAACTCAAACCCCTTGGCCGCCAAGCGGAAGTTGCGCGCCGCGCCGCTACCGTGCAGGCCGATCTGCGCGATGCACGACTGCGTCTTGCCGCCGATGACCTGGTGACTCGCCGGGCGGACTTCGACGGAACCAACGATGCCGAGACGGCGCTGCGCAAGCAACACGCGGAGATCAGCGAGAAGCTCGACGTTGCCACCGCCCTGCTGACCGAGCATGAGACGGCACTGAGCGAGCTCATGCCGCAGGCCGAGCTGGCGCAACAGACCTGGTTCCGGCTCTCGGCGCTCGCCGAACGGGTAAGTGCCACGGTCCGGATCGCCGGCGAGCGGGCCAGCCACCTCGATGAAGTGGTGGCCGCCCCGACCGGACCGGATCCCGAAGAGCTGGAGGCGCAGGCGGAGCGCGTGGCCGAGCAGGAACGACTGCTGATCGCGCAGCTGGAAACGGTCACCGAACAGCTGACCACGGCGAAGGCCGAGTTGTCGGCCAAGGAGGCTGCCGTCGCTCAGGCACAGCGCCAACACCTGGCCGCTGTCGCTGCCGAGGCGGACCGCCGTGAGGGCCTGGCCCGGCTTACCGGCCAGGTCGACACGATGCGCACGCGACTGGAATCCATCGACGGTCAGGCGCAGCGACTCACCGAGGCGATCGGTGAGGCGACGGTGCGCGGCGAGGTCGCGCAGACCGAGTTCGACACGGTCAAGGCGCGGGTGGCCGAGCTGGATCAGGGCGAGGTCGGGCTGGACGAGCACCACGAGCGCTCGGTCTCTGCGTTGTCGATCGCCAATGAACGCGTGGCCGAACTGCAGTCGGCCGAACGGCAGGCCGAACGGCAGATCGCCTCACTCAAGGCACGTATCGACGCACTGGCCATCGGCCTGGAACGTAAGGACGGCTCGGCCTGGCTCACCGAGAACCGTAGTGGTGCTGGGATTTTCGGATCTATCGCGCAGCTGGTCAAAGTGCGGCCCGGTTATCAGGGCGCCATCGCGACCGCAATGGGGCCTGCCGCGGACGCGGTAGCCGCCGAGAATCCCGCCGCGGCGCAGGCGGCGGTGGCCGCATTGAAGGCTTCCGACGGCGGACGGGCAGCGATTGTGTTCGGCGAGTGGCCCGCACACTCGCACACACGTCCTGCGATCGCTCTGCCGCCCGGGGCGCACTGGGCCGCCGATCTGGTCGAGGCGCCCGAGCGGCTGGCCACGGCGGTATCGGCAATGCTGGCTTCGGTGGTGGTCGTCGATGAGCTGGGCGCCGCCATCGAGGTGGTGCTGGCCAACCCGTTGCTGCGGGCCGTGACCATCGAGGGCGACCGGGTGGGCGCCGGATGGGTTGCCGGCGGCTCCGACAAGAAGCAGAGCACCCTTGAGGTCCAGGCCGCCATCGAGGCTGCGGGAGAAGAGCTGCGGGCCACCGAGACTCAGGTGGGCGAGATCTCCGCCGCATTGGCTGGCGCGCTGGCGGAGCAGACGGCCCGTCAGGACACTGCCGAGCAGGCCCTGGCCGCCCTCAACGAATCCGATGCGGCCATCTCCGCGGTGTACGAGCAGTTGGGCCGCGTCGGCCAAGACGTCCGTGTTGCCTCCGACGAGGTGAAAAAGCTCACCCTGCAACGCGATCAGCTCGAACTGGGCCGCGCCAAGACCATGGAGGAACTGGCTGAGGTCGAGTCCCGGCTGCGCAATGCCGAAGAGGCGCCCAACCTGTTCGATGACGAGCCGATTGACCGCGACGATATGGCCATTGAGCTCGAAGACGCCCGTTCGGTGGAGATCGAGGCGCGCCTGGCGGTACGTACCTCCGAGGAGCGGGTGAATTCGGTTCGCGGTAAAGCTGATTCGTTGCGCCGTGCCGCGACGGCCGAGCGTGAGGCGCGTGCGCGGGCGGAGCGGGCGGCGGCCTCCCGGATGCGGGCGGCCGCGGTGGCGGCCGCAGTGGCCGAGTCGGGACGGTTGGTTGCGGCTCGCCTTGAACACGTGGTCGCCGCGGCGTCCGCGCGCCGAGACTTGCTCAGCGCCACCCGCGCGCAGCACGCCGCGGCGATAGGTGCGGTGCGCGAGGAGGTCCGCGAACACACGCAGGGCCTGGCCCGTCTGACCGATGCGCTGCATCGCGATGAAGTTGCCAAAGCCCAAGCGGCCCTGCGTATCGAGCAGCTCTCCGAGCAGGTGCTCGAACAGTTCGGGATGGCCGCCGACGACCTCATCGCCGAGTACGGTCCGCATGTCGAATTGCCGCCCTCGCAGCAGGAACTGGACGAATACGAGCAGGCCCGCGAGCGCGGTGAGCAGGTGAGCGCGCCGCAGCCCATGCCGTTCGACCGGGACACTCAGGAGCGCCGCGCCAAGCGCGCCGAGAAGGACCTACGCGAGCTCGGCAAGGTGAATCCTCTTGCCCTGGAAGAGTTCGCGGCACTGGAAGAGCGCTACAACTTCCTGTCCACGCAGCTCGAGGATGTGAAGGCGGCTCGCAAGGACCTGCTCGATGTCGTCGCCGACGTCGACACACGCATTCTGCAGGTCTTCACCGAGGCGTATGCCGATGTGGAGCACGAGTTCAAGGGCGTGTTCGCGTCGTTGTTCCCCGGTGGTGAAGGCCGGTTGGTGCTCACCGATCCCAACGACATGCTCACCACCGGTATCGAAGTGGAGGCGCGTCCGCCGGGCAAGAAGGTCAAACGCCTCTCACTGCTCTCCGGCGGTGAGAAGTCGCTGACCGCGGTCGCCATGCTGGTGGCGATCTTCCGCGCGCGGCCCTCGCCCTTCTATGTGATGGACGAGGTCGAGGCCGCACTCGACGATGTCAACCTGCAGCGCCTGATCGGCCTGTTCGAGCAGCTGCGCGAGAAGTCGCAGCTCATCGTGATCACCCATCAGAAACCGACGATGGAGGTCGCGGACGCGCTCTACGGCGTCAGCATGCGCGATGACGGCATCACTCAGGTGGTCTCGCAGCGTATGCGCGGCCTAGAGACCCAGCCCGCGGGCCAAAACACTTAGCGTCTCAGCACGTTTGGCGGGATCGCCCAGTACCTGGATGGCCACTTGGGTGGCCCCGGCATCCCGATGCTCCTGCAGCCGGGCCGCGATCTGTTCGGGCGTGCCGTAAGCGACGAGGGAATCCACCAGCTTGTCGCTACCGGGTTTGACCAGATCTTCCTTGCTGCCCGCGAAGCGCTCCAACATGGTGAGGTAGTTGGTGAGGCCGAGGTACAGATCCAGGGCCTGACGGCCAATCGCGCGAGCTTCATCGGGATCGGTGGTCAGCACCACCTTCTGCTCTGGGACGATGATCGCGCCGGGTCCCAGAAGCTCACGGGCCCAACGGGTATGTGATGGCGGTGTGAGATACGGATGGGCCAGCGCCGAACGGTCCGCGGCGAGTTTGAGCGATTTCTCTGCGAGCGCGGCAAGACCCCGGCCTTCCCGGGGAACCCCGGCGTCGTCGAGCACATCGAGATAGTCGACGAGTCCGGAGTACGGCTTGTAGACGACTCCGCTATCGACCTCGGGATGACCGGCACCGATACCGAGAATGAAACGTCCCGGGTGAGCGGCCTGAATGCGCTGCCATGATTGGCCGGCTTCCCGGGCGGGCGCCGACCAGATGTTCACGATCGCGGTCACGATCCTGATCCGCTCGGTGGCGGAGAGCAGTGGATCTACCCATGGCAGATCGGCAGGGGGCGAACCGCCCAGCCACGCGGTATCAAAGCCAAGATTCTCGACGGCCCGCAGCAGGTCGGCGTCGACCGTCGCGTAGTGAGTGAAGAATCCGTACGGGGCGAACTCCGGTGTGGTCACCTCACGGCGAACGCACGCGTGCGCCGTGGGTATTCCCTGAGGCTACTTGTCAGAGCCGCAGGAGCAGTTGGCCCCGCACTGACAGTTGGTACAGGTGCAGTTCGGGTTGTCGCAGCTCGCAGAGGTCTCGGGTGCGACGGTCTCATTGCTAGTCATGCATATGATGCTACGCCCGGTGAGCTATTCCTTCGCAGTATTGCGCCACCAAATAGCCGCGCCGACCGCCACCAACCCGAGGATGAACAACCACGGCCAGGCGCCGTGCAGATACACCCAGCCTGAGATCGTGCGCTGAATCTTCCCGGCCGCGTTGATGATCGGGTCATCGGGGTTGCCGTTGGCGTGGAACAGCCTGACCTCATAGCTGCCGTAATAGCCCACGTAGGCGCCGACCACGAGAAGGATGGCGCCACTGATCCGATTCAGATAGGGCAGTGCGCGCCGCATGGCGTTCAGTAGCACCGTGCTTGCCAACGCGGTGGACACGGCCAGCGTGCCCACCACGAGGGTGATGCCGGAGGCGTACGCCAGATAGACCATGACACCGTCGAATAGGGAGCCGCTTTCAAAGGTGGTGCTGGTGACTGCCAGGAAGGGGCCGATGGTGCAGGACAACGAGGCCACCGCGTATCCCACGCCGTAGCCGAACATGGAGCCCAGCCGGGTGGTGGGGGCGTTCGCATCCAGCACCTTGGGCATAAGCGCGATGATGTCGCGGCCGGACAAGAGCCACAGACCGAGGATCACCAAACCGATTCCGAAGACCACTGTCACAAACGGCAGATACCGCTGCACCACGGATGCCACCGACACCGTCAACAACCCGAAAACGGTGAAGACCGCGACGAACCCGGCCGCCATCACCACGGTGGCGATGACCGCGCGAGCCACTGCTCGCGACTTCCCGATTTCGGCGCCCGGTCCGCGTACCACGAGGGCGAGATAGACCGGGAGTAACGCGAATCCGCACGGGTTGAGCGCGGCGATCAGCCCGGCTGCAAAGGCAAGTGAGGTCAGGTCAGTGCCTTCACCCGGTCGCTGAGCTCCTGTTCGGACATCGACGATGTCGGGTTGTTCGCAAAGTCCGAGGTGCCGTTGGAGTTGATGAACAGGTAGGCCGGCTGCCAGGGCACACCGAACTGCCGCCACAACGAACCGTCGGCGTCATTGAGGTTGGTGAAGTGAAGGTTGTAGCGCGAAATGAATCCCTCCATTTCTCCCACCGAACCGCGGCCGGAGATGCCGACGAAGGTGACACGGGGGTTAGCCGCCGATACCGCACTCACATGCGGTCCCTCGCCGTTGCAGAACGGGCAGTACGCGGCCCAGAACCACAGCACGACCGGCTTGCCCTTGAGGCTGGCACCGTTGAAGGGCGCGCCCGAGACGGTGGTGCCGGTGAAATCGAGCAGGGAGTCGGCTCGCGCCACGGGCGCCCGGACGATGCCGGCCGATATCAACAACACAGCGACGGTGACCGCAAGGGTCCGCGCCACGGCCCGAAACTTGTTACGTCCCCCGAATTGGATATTCATGCCAAGAACCTCCTGGGACGAGATGTGACTCCCGCAGTGTATGACGGGTCTGGCCTGTTTAGCGGGGGCTTGAACGGGGACGCAGTGAAACTCGCTGCAGCTGGGCGATCGTGTTGACATCGGCACAGTGCATGGCGATGCGCAGCTCGTCGAGGAATTGTTCGAGCCAGGCGATCACTGCCTGCGGCGATTGCACCGCGGGTGCCAGGAGGGGGAGTGCTACCGACACGGCGCTCGCGCCCAGCGCGATCGCCTTGGCAGCGTCCATCCCGGTACGTATGCCGCCCGAACCGACGAGGGGCAGATGCGGCAGCTCGGCATGAACCTCGATGAGCGCATCGGCTGTCGGGATACCCCATTCGGCGAGGTCGGGTGAGGTGATGGCGCCGAACCTGACGAACTGCTCCACCCGGGCCCAGGACGTGCCGCCCGCGCCGGCGACGTCGATGGCCGCAAGACGGCATCCGCCGAGGCGGCGCGCTGCCGCCCCACTGATGCCATGGCCGACCTCCTTGAGGAGCACCGGAAATTCGACCTCGTGGGTCAGCTCGGCGAGCCGGTACACCTGACCGGTGAAATCGGTATCGCCGTCGGGCTGCACGGCCTCCTGCAGCGGATTGGTGTGCACCGCCAGCGCGTCCGCCCCAACCCGCTGCACCAGGTCGTTGAGCTGCGCGGCGGCCGCGGTGTTGCCGAGCTGTGCCAGCCCGATGTTGCCGATCAGCAGGATGTCGGGTGCTACCTCTCGCACCGCGAACGTCGCGGCGCTGTCGGGGTCGACCAGCATGACCCGTTGCGAACCGAGCATCATGCCGATGCCCAGCTCTTGGGCGGCGGCCGCGAGGTTGCGATTGATGGTGCCCGAAAGTTTCGCGCCGCCGGTCATCGCTCCGATGAGAACAGGAGCGGCCAACCGCTTGCCCAGAAACTCGGTGGACAGGTCAACCCCGGCGAGGCTGGTATTGGGCAACGCCATATAAGGCAGGTCGAGTCTTTCCAGTCCCGTGGTTCGGGTGACGTACTGCACTGGATCGCTCAGGCAGGCGTCAATGTGGCGCTTCTTGCGTTCCTGTAACAATGCCCTGGTGCCTTTTGAAGTGTGGATTGCCATTGCGATCGTCGCCGTCGTGGTTTTTGCCGCATTGGTCTTCGGACTGGTGCGTTACCGCTCCCGTCGTATCAGCCTGACACGTTCCGACACAAACACGGGGATCACCGAGGGCGCCACACCGGCCGACCGTTCCGGCGGATACAGCGCCGGCTCCACCATCACCTTCAGTGAGGGCGGAGCGCAGGCAACTCCCGTGCCCAGTGTGGGTGATGACGCCGAAGTGCCGCGGGACGCGCCGCGGCGCACCATCTCCAATGTTCAGCTGCCCGAACTCGCACCTGAACCGGTACCGCAGCCCGAGCCCGTCGCGGCACCCGAACCGGAGCCCGAGGCTGTCGCCGAACCAGAACCAGAACCAGAACCAGAACCAGAACCAGAACCAGAACCCGAACCCGGGGCGGTGCTCGATGAGATCGCGCCGGTGGCGGGACGTCTCGATCGATTGCGGGGACGGCTGGCCAGTTCGCAGAACGCTGTGGGTCGGGGCCTACTGGGCCTGCTGGGGGCGGGAGACCTCGACGAGGAATCGTGGGAGGAGGTCGAGGACACCCTGCTGATCGCCGATCTGGGCACCGCGGTCACCACGTCGATCGTGGACAGGCTGCGCAGCGAGATGGCCGCGCGCAGCGTGCGCACCGAGGCACAGGCGCGGGCCCTGCTGCGCGAGGTGCTCATCGACGAGCTGCGGCCCGACCTCGACCGGTCCATCAAGGCGCTGCCGCACAACGAGAAACCTTCGGTGCTTCTCATCGTCGGGGTGAACGGGACGGGTAAGACCACCACCGTCGGCAAGCTGGCCCGGGTGCTGGTCGCTGACGGTCGCCGGGTGGTGCTCGGGGCCGCGGACACCTTCCGTGCCGCAGCAGCCGACCAGTTGCAGGCCTGGGGGCAGCGCGTGGGTGCTCAGGTAGTGCGGGGTGCCGAGGGAGCCGATCCCGCCTCGGTCGCTTTCGACGCCGTCGACGCGGGGATCCGCGAGGGTGCCGATGTGGTGGTGATCGATACCGCCGGACGCCTTCACACAAAGACCGGCCTCATGGATGAGCTGGGCAAGATCAAACGTGTCGTGGAACGGCGCGCCGAGGTCGACGAGGTGCTGCTGGTTCTCGATTCCACGATTGGGCAGAACGGCTTGGCGCAGGCCCGGGTGTTCGCTGACGTGGTAGACATCACCGGGGTGGCACTCACCAAACTCGACGGAACGGCCAAGGGCGGCATTGTTTTTCACGTGCAGCGTGAACTTGGCGTGCCGGTGAAGCTAGTTGGCCTGGGGGAGGGGCCCGACGATCTGGCTCCATTCGAGCCCCCGGCCTTCGTCGACGCCCTGCTGGGGTAAGGGCGCCGTTGATCCCTGGTCGCTTCGCTCGCTTCCGCTGAAACCGGTAACAGACGCGAAACACATGCGCGCCCTCTCGGAAACATCCGCTGCGCACTCTGCATGGGCAGAGTTCAAGCTTCAAGATCCTCGAGAGGAATGCCGCTAGTGGATGGTTTCCCGACATTTGGTGTCCCGAACACCGGAGACACTGCGTGGATGCTGGCCAGTGCCGCGTTGGTGTTGTTGATGACACCGGGCCTGGCCTTCTTCTACGGCGGCATGGTCCGCGCGAAGAACGTGCTCAACATGATCATGATGAGCATCAGTGCGATGGGCCTGGTGACAGTGCTCTGGGTGCTGTATGGGTACTCGTTGGCGTTCGGTAACGATGTGTCGGGGTTGTTCGGTAACCCGGCGCAGTTCTTCGGTCTGAAGGGTCTTATCGGCGGTAATGCTGCTGAGGCCGTGATCGCCGATCCGGCTAATGGGATCGAGGCGGCCGAGGTTGTCAATATCCCGTTGGTGGGCACGATTCCCGCGACGGTGTTCGTGGCTTTTCAGTTGATGTTCGCCATCATCACCGTGGCGCTGATTTCCGGTGCGGTGGCCGATCGGTTGAAGTTCGGGTCGTGGCTGTTGTTCGCGGGTTTGTGGGTCACGATCGTGTATTTCCCGGTTGCGCATTGGGTTTTCGCGTTCGATGGTGCCGCTGCTGAGAAGGGTGGGTGGATTGCCAATCAGCTCAAGGCAATTGACTTTGCCGGTGGTACCGCGGTGCATATCAATGCCGGTACCGCGGGTCTGGTGTTGGCGCTGATCTTGGGTAAGCGCAAGGGGTGGCCCGGCACGCCGATGCGCCCGCATAACCTGCCGTTTGTGATGCTCGGTGCTGGTCTGTTGTGGTTCGGCTGGTATGGGTTCAACGCCGGGTCGGCAACGAGCTCTAATGGTTTGGCGGGATCGACGTTTGTGACCACCACGGTGGCCACCGCCGCGGCGATGCTGGGCTGGCTGCTCACCGAGCGTATTCGGGACGGGCATGCGACCTCGTTGGGTGCGGCCTCGGGAATTGTGGCGGGTTTGGTGGCCATCACACCGTCGTGCTCGTCGGTGAATGTGGCTGGCGCCCTTGCCATTGGCGTCATCGCCGGGATCTTGTGCGCGCTGGCGGTGGGGCTGAAGTACAAGTTAGGATTTGATGACTCGTTGGATGTTGTCGGTGTGCACCTGGTCGGTGGAATCGTCGGCACGTTGCTCATCGGGTTGTTCGCCGCGCCCGAGACCGGTGCGGCCGTGGCCGGTCTGTTCTACGGCGGCGGACTAGAACAGTTGTGGCGCCAAGCCCTTGGCGCCGGGGCGGTTCTGCTCTATTCGGCAATAGGCACCGCTATCGTTGCACTCATCGTGAAGTACACCATTGGCCTGCGCATCAGCGACGAGGGAGAAGCGGCCGGAGCCGACGAATCCCAACACGCTGAAGGCGCATACGACTTTGTCGCACTGGGAAGTGGTTCGATCATCGGCCGCCACAGCAGCGGCAGGGAGGAATGAGGGACATGAAGCTGGTCACCGCGATCGTCAAACCGTTCACGCTGGAAGATGTCAAGACTGGCCTGGAGCAGGCGGGCATCCTCGGCATGACGGTCAGCGAGGTGCAGGGCTACGGCCGGCAGAAGGGCCACACCGAGGTGTACCGCGGCGCTGAGTACTCGGTGGACTTCGTGCCGAAGGTTCGTGTCGAGGTAGTGGTAGACGACAGCGCTGTCGACAAGGTGGTGGAGGTCATCGTGACCGCCGCACGCACCGGCAAGATCGGCGACGGCAAAGTCTGGGTGAGCCCCGTTGACTCGGTGGTGCGGGTGCGCACCGGCGAGCGGGGCGCGGATGCCCTCTAACACTTAGGACGGTAATCACATGGGCGCCGCAACGGACCTCGTGGCCGCCAGGGCGCAGCTGCTCGGTGATAGCGGCCGGTTGAATGCCGGCGCGATCCGTGAGGCGATGACCGACCTCAACGAGCTTTGGCTGACAACCAAGGCCGCTGAGGTCGGCATCACCGACTCCAGTGGATTCGCCATCGTGGCACTCGGTGGGCTTGGTCGTCGCGAGATGCTGCCGCACTCGGACTTGGATTTGGTGCTGCTGCACGACGAGAACATCTCGACGGAGACCCTCAGTGACGTCGCGGACGGCCTGTGGTACCCGTTGTGGGACGCCAATATTCGGCTCGACCACAGTGTCCGCACGGTGGCCGACACCCTGCATGTCGCCGGACAGGAGATGTCGGCGGCATTGTCGCTGCTCGATGCCAGGCATATAGCCGGGGACGCGCAGTTGTCCAGCCTGATGATCGGGGGCGTACGCCAGCAATGGCGTTCGCAGATCCGGACACGACTCGATGAGCTGATCGAGTACACGCAGGCACGATGGCGGCGCAGCGGCGAGATCGCACATCGGGCCGAACCCGATCTGAAGTCCGGACGCGGCGGTCTGCGCGATGTTCAGCTACTTCGGGCGCTCGCCATCGCCCAGCTCACCGATAGTGGGCTGGCGAAGTCGTTCGACGGCGCCCATTCGGTCATCTTGGATGTGCGCACCGAATTGCATCGGGTCGCCGGACGGGAGCGCGATCAGCTGCTGGCCCAGTTCGCTGACGAGATCGGGGCGGCGCTGCGTATCGGCGATCGGTTCGACCTGGCCCGGATGCTGTCGGACGCGGCCCGCACCATCAGCTACTCGGTCGATGTAGGGCTGCGGACCGCCGTTAATTCGATTCCCCGACGCGGTATTTCGGTACTGCGGCGCACGGTCCGACGTCCGCTCGACGAGGGCGTGGTGGAGCACGCCGGCGAGGTGGTGCTAGCTCGCGATGCTCGTCCAGAACGCGACCCGTCGCTGATCCTGCGGGTGGCGGCGGCCTCGGCGACCACTGGACTGCCGATCTCCTCGTCCACGCTGAGTCGTCTTGCCGAATCGGCACCCGAGCTTCGTGCACCGTGGCCTCGGGAGGCGCTCAAGGATTTGTTGGTACTTCTGGAGGCGGGTCCGCATGCGGTCGCCACCATTGAGGCGCTGGATCGAACCGGGTTGTGGGGCAGGCTCTTCCCCGAATGGGGGCCGGTCCGCGACCTGCCGCCGCGCGACATCGTGCACATCTGGACGGTCGACAGGCATCTTGTCGAAACAGTTGCGCAGGCGAGCGCCTTCACCACCAGGGTGTCTCGCCCCGATCTGCTGGTTCTCGGTGCGCTGGTGCACGACATCGGCAAGGGGCGCGGCGGTGACCACAGCGTTGTCGGTGCGGATTTGGCCGTGCAGATCGGTACCCGGCTGGGACTGTGGCCGTCCGATGTGGACTTGCTGTCCAGGATCGTGCGTTATCACCTGCTGCTGCCCAACACCGCCACCCGGCGCGATCTCGGCGACCCGGAAACCATTGACACCGTGGTCAATACGCTCGGGGGCGATCTGCTGCTCCTGGAGCTGTTGCAGCAACTCGCGGAGGCAGACTCGCTGGCCACCGGTCCTGGGGTGTGGGGCGACTGGAAGGCGTCGCTGATCGGGGAGCTGGTGCGCAAATGCCGGATGGTGATGCGTGGTGAACCGCTGCCCGAACCTGATCCCATTGATCCGGAACTGCTTTCGCTGGCGGCAGATGGTGGGGTTCAGGTGCGTCTGGTGCCCGCGGGATCACCCCACATGTACACCGTGAGCATGATTGCGCCCGATCAACGTGGGCTGCTCTCCAAGGCCGCCGGGGTGCTGTCGCTGAATTCGTTGCGGGTGTTCTCGGCCTCGGTGGCCAGCCACGCCGGTTCAGCCATCAACACCTTCGAGGTGTCGCCGCGGTTCGGTTCACCTCCGGCCGCGGGGCTGCTGCGCCAGCAGCTGATCTCCGCTATCGACGGCGATACCGACATCATCGCGACGCTCGATGAGCGCGAACGCGAGTCAGCGCAGTTCTCCACCGGCCTTGTCGGGGATGCGACACCTGCGGTTCCCACCAATTACGCACCTGCGCCGCCGCGCATCCGCTGGTTCGAGCCCGCGGGGAATTTCGACCAGCAGATCGTGGAGATCCGCACCTCCGATGCGCCCGGGCTGCTGGCGCGCATCACCGCGACCCTGGAGCGACACGGCGTGGACATCGCATGGGCCAGGGTCAACACCCTCGGTTCCTCGGTGGTCGACACCTTCTGTCTCAGCACCGGTCCCGAGCAGGCAGTGTTGGAGGCGGCCATCGCCTCGGTGTTGCCTGTGGCCGCACCCGAGCCGAAGAAGGCCGCCAGCTAGCTCAGACAAGCGATCTGGCAGTGGTTGGCAGCGCTGCGGGTAGAGGTGGCAGCAGGTCACGGGCGATTGTCTGGGCATGGCATTTCTAGAGGATCGAATGAGCGGCGGGCACCCGTCGAACGCGCACCCACACGTGGAGCTGGTGAAGGACGCCTTCGCCACGATGGCGACTCTGGATCTCGACGGCTATCTGAAGTTCTTCTCAGATGACGTCGAGCACGTGCTCGCACCCGTTCCGAAGATCAAGGGCAAGGAGAGTCTCAGGTCTGCCTTGGCGCGGGGCTTTCGGGCATGCGTTTCCGGACTCACCGTGTCACCACTGAGTGTCGTGCAGCAGGGCGACGCCGTGATCAGTGACCGCATCGACATCGCCAAGCTAGGCCCCTTGTGGGTGCGGTTCCGGATCAAAGCCACCATGAAGTTTGTCGACGACAAGGTCGTCTTCTGGCGCGACAGCATCGACTATCTCAGCCTCATAGGGTGGAGTTTGCGTGGCGTTGTCGGCATCATCATTCCGCCACTGCGCCCGCAACCACCGGCCGCCGGGTAGGTATGGGGGTAGGCGGGCGAGGTCGGCGTATTCGGATTGTCCGCCACGACGGAGGCCCAAAAGGGGCCGCCAGCTAGGCTGGTCGACGTGTTTGAATCGCTGTCTGACCGGTTGACCGATGCCCTTGCTGGCCTACGGGGCAAGGGACGTCTGTCCGACGCCGATATCGACGCGACCTGCCGGACCATCCGGCTGGCGCTGCTGGAAGCCGATGTCGCGCTGCCCGTGGTGCGTACCTTCATCGGGCGCATCAAGGAACGCGCCAAGGGCGCCGAGGTGTCCGGCGCGCTGAACCCGGCGCAGCAGGTCGTCAAGATCGTCAACGAGGAGCTCATCGGCATCCTCGGCGGGGAAACCCGTCAGCTGGCGTTCGCCAAGACTCCGCCGACCGTGGTCATGCTCGCCGGTCTGCAAGGTGCCGGTAAGACGACCCTTGCCGGCAAGCTCGCGAAATGGCTTAAGGGGCAAGGGCATACCCCGCTTCTGGTGGCCTGCGACCTGCAGCGCCCGGGCGCGGTGAACCAGTTGCAGGTGGTCGCTGAGCGCGCCGGGGTTTCCGTTTACGCGCCGCATCCGGGTGCTGCGCCCGGCGGGCTGGAGGTCGGCTCGCTGGTCGGCGATCCGGTCGCTGTGGCCCGCGACGGCCTGGCCCACGCCAAGGCTCAGCACTTCGACGTGGTGCTCGTCGACACCGCCGGCCGTCTCGGTATCGACGCCGAATTGATGGACCAGGCCGCGCGGATCCGCGACGCCGTCGATCCCGACGAGGTGCTTTTCGTCCTCGACGCCATGATCGGTCAGGACGCGGTGAGCACCGCCGAGGCCTTCCGTGCGGGTGTCGGATTCACCGGTGTCGTCTTGACCAAGCTCGACGGCGACGCCCGTGGTGGTGCCGCGCTTTCGGTACGCGAGATCACCGGCACCCCGATCCTGTTCGCGTCGACCGGCGAAAAGCTTGAGGACTTCGACGTCTTCCACCCCGACCGGATGGCGAGCCGCATCCTGGGCATGGGCGACCTGCTGTCCCTCATCGAGCAGGCCGAGCAGCATTTCGATGCCGAGCAGTCCCTGGCCGCCGCCGAAAAGATCACCTCCGGAGAACTCACGCTCGAGGATTTCCTGGAGCAGATGCTCGCGATCCGCAAGATGGGCCCCATCGGCAACCTGTTGGGCATGCTGCCCGGCGCCGGGCAGATGAAGGATGCGTTGGCCGCCGTCGATGACAAGCAGCTCGACAGGGTGCAGGCCATCATTCGCGGAATGACGCCCGCCGAACGAACCGACCCGAAGATCATCAACGCCTCGCGGCGACTGCGGATCGCCAACGGTTCCGGGGTCGCGGTCTCGGAGGTCAATCAGCTGGTGGACCGCTTCTTCGAGGCGCGCAAGATGATGTCGTCGATGGCGGGCCGTATGGGTATGGGCGCCATCAACCGCAAGAGCAACCGCAAGGGCGGTAAGAACACCAAGAAGGGCAAGAAGGGTTCACGGGGGCCCACACAGCCGAAGATCCGGGGCGGATTCCCCGGTATGCCCCCGGGCATGCCGGCAGGGTTCCCAGACCTCTCCGGGATGCCCGAGGGCCTCGGCGAGCTGCCTCCCGGTCTGGCCGATATCGACATCTCGAAGCTGAAGTTCCCCAAGAACTGAGCCGATGCTCGCGCACCTGCGGGGACGAACTCTTCCCTCGGAAGAGCCCATCGATCTGTGGGTGCACGACGGTGTCATAAGCCTGGAACCGATCGCGGGTGTCGACACCGTCTTCGACGGCGGGTGGCTGTTACCCGGGCTTGTCGATGCGCATTGCCATGTCGGCGTCGGCCCGCACGGTCCGACCTCGCTGGAGGAGGCGGTCGCACAGGCCGAGGCCGAGCGTGACGTGGGCGCACTGCTCTTGCGCGACGCCGGATCCCCGGTGGATACCCGCGGCTTCGATGAGCGAGAAGACCTGCCACGGATCATCCGAGCGGGTAGGCATCTGGCCAAACCCAAGCGCTACATCCCCGGGTTGCCCATCGATATCGAGGATGAGTCGCAACTTCCGGAAGCCATTGCTCTCCAAGCACGTTGGGGCGACGGCTGGGTGAAACTGGTGGGGGACTGGATCGATCGCTCCGTCGGTGATCTGGCGCCACTGTGGTCCGATGAGATTCTCGAACAGGCCATTGAGGCCGCGCATGCCCATGGCGCGCGTGTCACCGCGCACGTGTTCGGTGAGGACGCGCTGCCCGGCTTGATCCGCGCCGGGATCGACTGCATCGAACACGGCACCGGCCTCACCGATGACACCATCGCCCTGATGGTCGAGCACGGTACCGCGCTGGTTCCGACCGTCATCAATATCGAGAACTTCCCGGGAATCGCCGACTCCGCGGCCAAGTACCCCGTCTACGCCCAACACATGCGTGACCTGTACGCGGGTCTGCACACGACCTTCGGGAACGCGTATGACGCCGGAATCCCGATGTACGCGGGCACCGATGCCGGCGGCGGGATCGCACACGGGCGCATCTCCGATGAGGTCGCCGCGCTTACGCGCATAGGCATGAACCCCACCGATGCGCTGGGCGCGGCGTCGTGGCGGGCTCGCGAATGGCTGGGGCGGCCGGGGTTGGAGCATGGCGCACCCGCCGACCTCGTCGGATATCGCGAAGACCCGCGCACCGGCCCTCAGGTGCTCTCGCGGCCGGACCTCATCGTGCTGCGTGGGCAGATTCGCTAGAGTTCGGCCATGCGAGCCGTGGGGGTTTTGGTGACCGTGTTGGTGCTATCGGTTGCGATTCCGCCGACTGCTCATGCCGACACCCTCTGCGGAGACTTCAACACGATGGACGACGCCGGAAAGTTGGCGGCGGTTCAGGAGGCGGCCGCGGGTGGCAATGCGGTGGCCCAGATTTCGCCGAAGGATGCCGTCGCACTGGCCGTTGCCATGTGCCGGGTGCGCGTGGGCGAAACAGTGATTCAGGTGCTCAATTCCAAGGCTTAAAGCGAACCGACGGTGACTTGACCGTCGTTGGCAAAACCCCAGTCGAACAGGCTCGCGGCCTGGTCCCAATAGGTCGGGCCACCCTCGTGCACCAGGCCGTACATCATCACCACGACCAGGCGCTTGCCCTCGCGCTCGGCCGCCACGACGTAGGTCTTGCGTGCGATATCCGTGAAGCCCGTCTTTCCGCCGATCACTCCCGGATAGCGGTACATCAGCTCGTTCTGGTTATGCAGCACGCGGCCGGGGAAGCCGGCGGCCGGCTGGCGGGTGATTTCCGCGAACACCGGATTGGCCAGTGCCGCACGGAAAATCACAGCCAGATCATGTGGAGTGGTGCGCATGTCCATGCCCGGCGCGTCCAGTCCGGAGGGTGAGGCGGTGTGCGTGCCGGTCGCCCCGAGCGCCGCAGCCTTCGCATTCATCTTCTCGACCGCCGCCTCGCGGCCGCCCAGCATGTGGGCGAGGGTGTTGGCGGCGTCGTTACCGGATTCCAGCAGCGCGCCTTCGAGTAGGTCATGGGTTGTGTAGACCTGTCCCGCCTTGATGCCCACACAGTTGCATTCGGCGTGGGAGTCGGCGGCATCGGCCACCACGGTGGCATCTAGGGGCAACTCGTCGAGTGCCACCAGGGCCAGGAGGACCTTGATGGTGCTCGCGGGTGCATGTGTCGCGTACGGATCTCGGGCGGCGAGGATCTGGCCGGAGTCCAGATCTGCGACCAACCACGCCTGGGCCGGTCCCTCGGGCGGCGGCGCAGCCGTATCCGCATGGGCCAGGCCGGGAGCTGCGAGGGCGAGAAACAGGGCGCTGAGCACCGCTAATACGCGGTAGCCAAGGGATGGCGGCAAGGAAGACATCGGCTCCGACATTAGCGCGGTGGGTATCGGGAACATAACCGGACTGCGGTCCGTTTATGCTGTCGTGACGAACGAAGTGCAGTTGGGTTTGGACACCTTCGCCGACGTCCCCGCAGGGATGACTAATCCGGAAGCGATCCGCGCCGTGGTGGAGGAAGGGGTGCGCGCCGACGAGGTTGGCGTCGACATCTTTGCCATCGGGGAACATCACCGCATTGAGTTCGTGGGGGAGTCCCCGGAGACGATGCTGGCCGCGATCGCCGCCCGTACCGAGCGGATCACCCTCGCGACCGCCGTCACGGTACTCAGCACCGATGATCCGGTGCGGGTGTATCAGCGGTTCGCGACCCTCGACGGCATCTCGAACGGCCGTGCCGAGGTCGTGCTCGGTCGTGGATCGTTCACGGATTCCTTTCCGCTGTTCGGATACGACCTGGCGGAGTACGACGAACTCTTCGAGGAGAAGTTCGATCTCTTGGCCAAGCTGTTGCCGGGAGACCCGGTGACCTGGTCGGGGAAGCTGCGAGCCGGGTTGGAGAACGTCGATGTCTATCCCAAGACGGAGAACGGTTTGCGGGCGTGGGTGGGTGTGGGCGGATCGCCGGAATCGGTGGTCCGCAGCGTGCGGTACCGCATACCGATGATTCTGGCGATCATCGGTGGTGACCCCATGCGATTCGAGCCGTATGTCGATCTCTACCGGCGAGCTCAAGATCAGCTCGGTGTCACCGAGCCGATGCCTCAGGGCGTTCACAGTCCAGGGCACATCGCCGAATCTGACGAAGAAGCAATCGCACAGTATTGGCCGGGATTCCGGGAATTGCGCACCACGATCGGTCGTGAGCGTGGCTGGCCGGCGCCGCGGTACGAGGAGTATCTGGCCGAAGTGAAGTCGGGGTCGTTGTATGTCGGTTCGCCCGACACGGTGGCGGCCAAGATGGCCAAAACCATTCGCGGTCTCGGTGCCGACCGGTTCAGCCTGGTGTACCAGGCCGCACAGCCGGGTCTGGGTATGCAAAACGTCGAGCTGTACGGCCGCGAGGTCATTCCCCGGGTGCGGGAGCTGCTGGCGGGCGACGAAGCCGGCGCGGCCTAAGCGAAGTTATAGGTGGCCAACGCCTTGGCCACCACCTGACCGGTGCCGTCGGACACCGTGACCTCGATGTTCGACAGTCGCTTACCGCGGCGGACCACCTGGCCCACCGCGGTAAGGTCGGCGGCCTCTGCCGCGGAGACGTAATCGACCGTCAATGAAGCCGTTGAGCCGCCGAACTTTTCGGGCACCACGTCGTCGGCCCACGCCGCCGCCATGGCCGCGGTATCGGCGAGGGTCGCGATCGCGCCGCCGTGCACGGTGTGGCCCATGGTGGCCAGCTCGGGCCGGAAAGGCATGCTCAGCACGGCGCGATCGTTGCCAATCTCGGCCAAGGTGATTCCCAGGTGTTGACACAGCGGGGAGTTCGGGACGAATTGCGTGATGATTTCGGTCCGAGTCGGCATGCTCACAAGTTATGACATCCGCCTGGACCCTCGACGAAGTTTCCGACCGCCTGCAGATCCAGCAGCTCCTGGTCGATTACGCGACCGCCATCGACACCCGCCAGTTCGACGACCTGGACGAGGTGTTCACGAATGACGCGTACATCGACTACCGCGCGATGGGTGGCGTGGACGGCGAGTATCCGGACGTCAAGGCGTGGCTGGCGCAGGTGCTGCCGGCATTCCCGATGTATGCGCACATGCTGGGAAACGTCTCGATCAGTTTCGACGACGAAGAGCGCAGCTCGGCCACCGTGCGCAGCCTGTGTTTCAACCCGATGGTCCCCGGCGGCGACACCGAACAGGTACTTTTTCTGGGACTTTGGTACGACGACGCGGTAGTGCGGACACGGCACGGCTGGCGGCTGACACGGCGCGTCGAGACGAAGTGCTTCAACCGGCTGGTCTAGTCCGGTCGGGAGGATTTGGGCTGGTAGGCCCCGCTCTGGCACAATGACAAAGCGTCCGTTGTGCTGGCCATGGCCAGCTGCGGTCAGACCCACGCGAGGCAAAACCGGATCGTGCATGTCCGCACGTATCGCCGAATTGCCGCGTGATACCTCAAGGAGAAGTTGCAGTCATGGCTGTCAAGATCAAGCTCACGCGCCTCGGGAAGATCCGCAACCCGCAGTACCGCATCCAGATCGCCGATGCGCGCACGCGCCGCGAAGGCCGCGCCATCGAGGTGATCGGCCGGTACCACCCGAAGGAAGAGCCCAGCCTCATCGAGATCGACTCCGAGCGTGCGCAGTACTGGCTGTCCGTCGGCGCGCAGCCGACCGATCCGGTGCTGGCCCTGCTGAAGATCACCGGTGACTGGCAGAAGTTCAAGGGCCTGCCCGGCGCCGAGGGCACCCTGAAGGTCAAGGAGCCCAAGCCCAGCAAGCTGGAGCTGTTCAACGCCGCGCTGGCCGAGGCCGATGGCGCCCCCACGGGTGAGGCCATCCAGCAGAAAAAGAAGAAGGCCCCGAAGAAGGCCGAGCAGGATGAGGCCGCCGAGGCTCCGGCTGCGGAAGCCGCCGAGGCTCCTGCCGAATCTGCTGACGCCGCAAGCGAATAGGACCTCAGATGAGTTCTGTGGTGGTCGACGCCGTCGAGCATCTGGTGCGAGGAATCGTCGATAACCCCGACGATGTCCGCGTTGACCTGGTGACGAATCGTCGCGGCCGCACCGTAGAGGTTCACGTCCACCCCGACGATCTCGGAAAGGTGATCGGTCGGGGCGGGCGTACCGCCACCGCGCTGCGCACCCTGGTCGCGGGTGTGGGTGGCCGCGGCATCCGGGTCGACGTGGTGGACACCGACCGGTAGCTCCGATGGAGCTTGTGGTCGGGCGTATCGCCAAGGCGCACGGCGTCACTGGCGAGTTGTCGGTCGAAATTCGCACCGACGATCCAGATGAGCGTTTTTCCGTCGGTTCGGTGCTCACCGGGCGGCTACCCAGGGGAGGCGGCAACCGTGAGTTCACCGTCGAATCGGTACGCGAGCACACCGGAAGGCTGTTGATCAGGCTTGCCGGAGTGGCTGACCGTGACGCGGCAGAGGCGTTGCGCGGCACCCTTTTCACGGTTGAGGCCGGCGAGCTTCCTCCCCTTCAAGACCCCGACGAGTTCTACGACCATCAGCTCGAAGGGCTGACGGTGCGGACGCGGGAGGGTGTGATCGTCGGAGTCGTTTCCGAGGTGCTGCACACCCCAGGTGGTGAGCTGCTCTCGGTGAAACCGCAAAGTGGGGACCAGCGCGGCGAGATTCTGGTGCCGTTCGTCTCCGCGATCGTCACGTCGATCTCCTTGACAGGCAAGGTGATCGAGATAGATCCCCCCGAAGGTCTGTTGGATCTGTCGTGAGCATTCCGGCATGAAAATAGACGTCGTCACGATCTTCCCGGACTATCTGCAGCCGGTGCGGCAGTCTCTGCCGGGTAAGGCAATCGAGGCCGGGCTGGTCGATGTCGCGGTGCATGATCTACGGCGCTGGACGCACGACGTGCACAAGTCTGTCGATGATTCGCCCTACGGTGGTGGTCCCGGCATGGTGATGAAGCCGACGGTCTGGGGTGACGCCCTGGATGAGATCTGCACGCCGGAAACGCTTCTGGTGGTGCCAACGCCCGCCGGATACCCCTTCACGCAGGAGAGCGCCCGCCAATGGTCCACCGAAGACCATCTGGTGATCGCGTGCGGACGCTATGAGGGAATCGATCAGCGAGTCGCCGATGACGCTGCGACCCGGATGCGGGTGCGCGAGGTGTCGATCGGCGACTACGTGCTCAATGGCGGCGAGGTCGCCGCGCTGGTGATCATCGAGGCGGTATTGCGGCTGATTCCCGGGGTGCTGGGCAATGCGCTTTCCGCGCAAGAGGACTCACACTCTGATGGACTCTTGGAGGGGCCGTCCTACACCAGACCGCCGAGTTGGCGGGGGATCGATGTACCGCCGGTATTGCTTTCGGGTGATCACGCCAAGATTGCGGCGTGGCGGGCCGAACAGTCGCGTCAGCGGACGGCGCAGCGTCGCCCGGACCTACTCGGCTTCGATTCGTCCACCGGGGAACATGGTGGCGACGGCCTGAGTTAGCGTGTTGCGCGCCGTCACGTCGTTGGCGGTCTGCAGGGACGACACCACCACGATGAATCGACGGTCGGGACCGACCACACCGGTCGACAGATGCATCCACGCGGACCCGACACAGCACATCCAGCCCTGCTTCACCGCGACGGGCTCACCGGGGATACCGTCCGGGATTCCGAAACGCTGGGGATAGCCGTCGATGCCGTTGGGTGTCGAACGGGCCAAGTCGTCGACGATGATGTTCGCGCGCTCGGGTGGCAGGCCACCGGTGCCGGAGAGCAGCATGTCGTAGTACTGCACCAGGTCGTTGGCAGTGCTGATGGTGTTCCACCACATCCCGTCGGAAGGCACGGTGGTGGAGGGCAGCCCGTATCGCGCGGCGACGCGGGTGATGATCGAGTTGCCGCCCCCGCGCTGCCAGAAGATCTCGGCTGCGCTGTCATCGGAGGACTGCAGCATCCGGTCGAAGGACACGCGATCCGCGGGAGTCAGGGTGACGTCGCCGGTCGATTCGCGCATCAGCAGGTCGTCGGCGATGAACAGCTTGGCCACCGAGGCGATGGCAATGGTGCTGTTGTTGCCGTTGGAGACCACGGCGCCGGAGGCGCGGTCCTTGATGACCGCGGTGAGTACGGCGCCGGCACTCTTGGCCTGGGAGGTTGCTGTGATGGTGCGCTCGGGCAGGGTCTCGAAGGACGGGGGGCTTTCCACTTCGAAGACCGGCGCGGGCTCGGCGGGGGCACTGACAACTGCCAGCACCGGGGTAGCCGGATCGCTGCGCACCGATGCCACACATCCAGAGGTCAGCGCGGTCACTGCAGTGAGCGTCAAGCCCGCAAACAGGTGGTGGCCACGCATAACCTAGACCCCCTCTGCGGTCAGACTCTGAATTGTTACCTATGTGACAGGTGTTCCGGTCACGGTAGCTTACCGGTACTGTCTGGATACCCGCTGCCCAAGGGGTGCTCGGGTGGGCGATTTCACTGAAAGGGCCCCTGTCTGGCACAATCGGGTAGCTGTCTGCTGCCGCTTGGCCGCAAGTCAGACAGAACTACGCAACTACTGATCGGCGCAGGTGCATACCCCGTATGCGATCCGGCCGCGCGATTGAGTCGAGAGACCAAGAGGGAAGTACGCCGATGAACACGCTGGACTTTGTCGACCAGGCGTCGCTGCGCCAGGATGTGCCCGACTTCCGCCCCGGTGACACCGTCAACGTGCACGTCAAGGTGATCGAGGGCTCCAAGGAGCGTATCCAGGTCTTCAAGGGTGCCGTGCTGCGTCGCTCCGGTGGTGGCGTGAGCGCCACCTTCACGGTCCGCAAGGAAAGCTACGGCGTCGGCGTCGAGCGCACCTTCCCGGTGCACTCCCCGAACATCGACCACATCGAGATCGTCACCCGTGGTGCGGTCCGTCGCGCGAAGCTGTACTACCTGCGTGAGCTGCGCGGCAAGAAGGCCAAGATCAAGGAGAAGCGCTGACCGAGTCGGCGCTTTCGTGACAGCACCGGTGCCCGGGGAATCAGGGCCGCCTGAATCGTCCGCGCAGACTACTGCCGACGCTCCCGAAACCGAACCAGCCGCTGAAGCATCCGCAACATCGTCGAACGACGAAGACAGCGGCTCCGGCATGCTCAAAGAGGTCGGCGTTCTCCTGCTGATCGCTCTGGTCCTGTACTGCATCACGCAGAATTTCATCGCCCGGCCGTATCTCATTCCGTCGGAGTCGATGGAGCCGACCTTGCACGGCTGCCGTGGTTGCACCGGTGACCGGATCATGGTCGACAAGGTGGTGTTCCGGTTCACCGATCCGGAGCCCGGTGATGTTGTGGTGTTCAAAGGGCCGCCCGAGTGGAACGGCAATTACCGATCAATCCGGTCGGACAACACCGCCGTCCGATACCTGCAGAACGCTCTGTCCTTCATCGGCGTGGTACCGCCAGACGAGAACGACCTGGTGAAACGTGTCATCGCCACCGGCGGGCAGACCGTGCAATGCCGCTGGGACACCGGCCTGACAGTCGACGGCAAGAAGCTCAACGAGCCCTATCTGGATCCGGAAACCATCGGTCCCGGTAGCGACATCGACCCCACCAACGCCTGCTGGAGTTTTCAGTTCGGACCCGTCAAGGTGCCGGAAGGCAAGCTGTGGATGATGGGGGATAACCGGACGCACAGTGGCGACTCGCGCGCGCACTGCCAGAGCCTCGAACGTGACGCCGGGCCGGCGATGGACGAGCGTCAGCGCGTCTATTGCACCGGCGACCCGAACATCGGCACCGTGCCGGTGGGCAATGTCATCGGCAAAGCGCGTTTCATCGCATGGCCGCCCGGACGGTGGGGCGGCGTCGCATCGGTGAATCCTCAGACCTAGTTCACGCGGTATGAGTACCAGCTGGCCGCCACGGACGGTGATTCGCAGGGCATCCGGATTACGAACCCTCGAATTGACCCTGGACAGAGTGGGTTTGGGGCCGGTTGCCGGTGTGGACGAGGCCGGACGTGGAGCATGTGCGGGCCCGTTGGTGATCGCCGCGTGTGTGCTTGGCTCAAGCCAGCGGAAAAGCCTTGCCGCGCTCAATGACTCCAAGAAGCTCAGCGAGAAGATGCGCGAGACGCTGTTTCCCCTTATCTGTCGGTATGCCGAGGCGTATCACGTGGTGTCGGTGCCGGCCGAAGAAGTGGACCGCATCGGCGTGCACGTGGCCAACATCGAGGGAATGCGGCGCGCGGTGGCAGGTCTGGGAGTCAAGCCGGGATATGTGTTGACGGACGGATTCCGGGTGCCGGGGCTGCCGGTGCCCTCCCTGCCGGTCATCGGTGGCGACGCGTCGGCGGCATGTATCGCCGCGGCCAGTGTGCTGGCGAAGGTCAGCCGGGATCGAGTGATGGTGGCCATGGAGTCAGATCACCCGGGATACGGATTCGCGGTGCACAAGGGTTACAGCACAGCCGTCCATACCGAGGCGTTGCAGCGTCTGGGACCGTCAGTTCAGCATCGACAGTCGTTCGTGAACGTGCGCAATGCGACGCAGGGAAGTTCACAGGGGGGATAATGGAAAGTCTATGAGCGCTGAAGACCTCGAAAAGTATGAAACCGAGATGGAACTCTCGCTGTATCGCGAGTACAAGGACATCGTCGGGCAGTTCAGCTACGTGGTGGAGACCGAGCGACGGTTTTACCTGGCCAATAGCGTCGAGGTGATTCCACGGAACACCGACTCCGAGGTGTACTTCGAGCTGCGCCTTTCTGACGCGTGGGTGTGGGACCTGTTCCGGCCTGCGCGCTTCGTGAAACACGTGCGCGTGATCACCTTCAAGGACGTCAACATCGAAGAGGTCGACAAGCCAGAACTGCGCCTACCGGAGTAGATCTCCGATAGGCGCAGCTCTGTTCGGCCGTACGTGCTTTACGGGATGCTGACGCAACCCACGTTGTCGACGCATCCGCCGCCGCCACCCGGGCCGCCGTGGCCACCGCCGACGCCGGGGATATGGCCCCCGCCACCCTCGGGTCCGCCGCCTCCGGTCGGACCGCCCGGGATACTGCCGCTCCCGCCGCCGGGTCCGCCGCCTCCGGTGGGGCCGCCGGGGATGGCGCCGGATCCGCCTTCAGGACCACCGCCACCGGTCGCGCCGGGTGCCGGGGTGCCTTCCGGTGCACCGCTGGGCGCAGGAACGGTCGTCGTGGTGGTTGTGGTCGTCGTGCTGGTGCTCGTCGGGCCACTGTCGGTGCTCGTGCCGCACCCGGTCAGAGCCGCGCCGATAACGATGGCGAACCCGGCAAAAACCTTGGTGGGCTTGACTGTTGGCATTCTCATGTGATGCTCCCGGTTAGAGGTGTGGGGCTTCTTTGATCTTGCTGTTCTCGTTGCCCAACGTCTTGCAATAGGCCAAGGCGGAGTTTCGCGCTGCCGTGGACTGCAGACCACTGGGGTCTTGTTGGTTCTCGTCCTTGAGCATCTTGATGACGGCCTCATTCTGCGTGGCCTCGTCCTGGGTGAGGTATTCCTTGCAGGTGGTGTCGCCACCTTGATTGATCACGCTGGAACAGCCCGCCAGCGAGATGGCCGCGGCCATACCGGCGGCCACCGCGAGTTTCTTCGAAATGGACGGAATCACTAGGGCCCCTTCTATTGTGGACTGCTGGGATCTGTTGCTACTCATCGCCTACCGCTGACGAGGCGCACGAGGAACAAGAGAATGCAGGCGCCCGCCAGTGCAGTGACGAATGTCAGAATCCAGCCGAAGCCGTAGGTGCCGACATCGAGCAGGCTCAGCAAGAATCCGCCCAGCAGCCCGCCCACGATCCCCACCACGATGTTGAGCAGGAGCCCTTGCTGGGCGTCGGTGCCCATGATCTTGCTGGCCACCCATCCGGCGAGGCCGCCGATCACGATCCATGCGATCCAGCCGATGCCAAAGCCGAGGTGAGCTGCCGCAACATCGGCGGCCAGAGGTGAAATCATTTGTGGTTTCCTGGTTCTCGTTGGAGTGGAGCGGACTGCTGTGCGGTGTGTTGCTACTTCTCGGCGTCTTCGCGTGCCTGATGCACGGCAGCCTCGGCGCGGGCCTTCTCGGCCTCGGCTTCCTTGGTGGCTACCTCACGCTGGGCCTCGGCCTTGTCCTGCTGTGCCTGACCTTCGCGCTCCAGCGACTCGTCGTCGGTGAGCTTGCCGAAGGCTTCCTTGGCCTTGCCCTTGACGTCTTCGACGACGCCCTTGATCCCGGCCTCGATACCGCTGTCCTTGTTGTCATCGCTCATCTGTCGCTCCTTTTCAGTGCGTGCGCGGTGCAACCGCTCGATGTCGCCTCGTCGTGAGGCGACCAAATCCACCGTAGCAAGGGTTGTGTACTACGTAAACTACTTTGTAAACAAATAGGCGCTGGCCAGGTGTTTAGCTAGCAGAGGTACCGTCGTGGGGACGGCAAAGCCGCCACGGAAACGCCGTCATGGCCCGAACCCTGAAATGCACGGTGGGAGTGACCGACGCAGTGGACGAGACGGACAACCGAACAGGTGCCGGCACCCCGGAGGGGCGTCGGCCACGATCGCTGACTCGTGCGGAGATCCTGGACACCGCGATCGCGCTGGTGGACCGTGACGGGTTGGATCAACTGACGATGCGGAGACTCGGTTCGGCCTGCGGTGTCGAGGCGATGGCCCTGTACCGCCACGTCCATGGCCGCCAGGACCTACTTGGCGGCGTTGTGGACCACTTGGTCGAAAAGCTGTACGACGATCAACTCGCTGCCCGACGTCAGGAAGACGGTTGGCAGGACTATCTCGTGCGGCTCGCGCATGGCGTGCGGGCAATTGCCATCGATCATCCGCACCTGTTTCCGACGTTGGCGACTCGGCCACCGGAAGCCCCATGGGTTCGGCCGCCACTGCGGAGCATGAAGTGGATGGAGACCTTCCTGGACACACTGATCTCCTACGGCTTCGACGACCGGGGAGCAGTGACCGCCTATCGCGCGTACACCACATTCCTGCTGGGGCAGCTGCTCCTGGAGGTTTCGGCACGCGGTGTCTCGCTGAGCCCGGTGGAGGACGAGCTGCCCGAGAAGACGTTGCGCAGCCTCTCGAACTATCCGAACCTGCAGCGGATGCAGCAACAACTCAGCGAAGACCACAGCGCGACGGAGTTCGAAGAGGCCCTCGAATCGCTGCTTGATCGGCTCGAGGGCAACGCGCCGCGCTAGGCCGCGGTCACCATGTGCTTGCCGCTTCCTGTCTAGACCTGACAGATTCTGCCCACCTGTGATGGGAATTACTCTCCAGCAGGCCATCGTTCGAGTTGCGGATCTCCCGGGTCTGTCCCATTCTCGGCCGATGGGTATTTTGCTGATGAGGGCGATGGCGATGATCGCTCCGGCGATTGTGGTCGCCCTCCCGTTGGGCTCCCCAGCTGCCGCGGTGGCTGCGCCTGGTGTGCACTGTGCGCCATCGAAGGCCACCAAGGATGTCTGCACCGCGACCGACGATGTCGAGATCAAGTCGGCGCCCAACTCCAAGGACTTGCCGGGGCCCGCAACGGGTGCGATAGGCAAGGTTGCGCCGGTAGTGCATCCGGTCAAGATGTGGAACTAACGGGCTGATCGCTCTAACGCAGTAGGCGCTCGACCACGCGTCGGATGTATTGAAGTCCTGGTTATCTGCTTCTGAGCACCGTCGTGAACCGCGGTAGAAAGCCGCCCGCGGCCGCGTTGCTGTGGAGGAATGCCGGAATGTGGATAACCCTCATTCGCGCGGCATCTCAGCCGACCCTGTGTCGGTGCGCGCGCAGATGGTGTGGGCATGACAACCAGCACACGTGCACAGATCGGCAGCCGTGGAGAGGATCTCGCCACTGACTACCTGAACGACGACGGTTTCACGGTCCTCGATCGCAATTGGCGGTGCCGGTACGGAGAGCTCGACATCATCGCGGCGGACGGCGAGGTGTTGGTCTTTGTTGAGGTGAAGACACGTACCGGTCGTGCGTTCGGAACACCCGCGGAGGCGGTGACGCACACCAAGTTACGTAGGCTGCGACGGCTTGCGGGCATCTGGCTGGCGGCGCAGGACGGTTCGTGGGCGGCCGTGCGTATCGATGTCATCGAAGTACGGTTGAGTGGCTCGGAAGCGGCGATCACCCACATCCGCGGGGTGAGCTGAGATGGCTCTTGGGAGAGCGTATTCCGTTGCGGTCAAGGCGGTAACCGGTCAGACGGTCGAGATCGAGGCCGATATCAGTGCTGGGCTCCCCGGTGTGCACCTGGTCGGACTGCCCGACGCCGCGCTGCAGGAATCTCGTGACCGTGTACGCGCGGCGATCACTAACTGCGGATTCACCTGGCCGTCGTCGCGTCTGACCTTGGCCTTGTCACCTGCGACATTGCCGAAGATGGGATCGGTGTATGACCTGGCACTCGCAACCGCCGTGTTGTCGGCCGGTAACGCGATCCCGCCGACGAGGCTGGAAAAGAGCCTGCTACTAGGGGAGTTGGCACTCGACGGACGGGTGCGCCCGATCCGCGGAGTGCTCCCCGCAGTGCTGGCGGCCAAACGCGACGGGTGGCCAACGGTGGTGGTACCCGAGGCGAATCTGGGGGAGGCGGGTCTGGTCGACGGTATCGAGGTGCTGGGTGCCCAGACCTTGCGGCAACTGACGAGCTGGCTGTGTGCTGATGGCGAGCTGGAGCCGGTGCGGCCGGTGGACGTGCAATGCGAGAGCGATATGCCGGACATGGCAGACGTTGTCGGACATACCGACGCGCGATTCGCGGTCGAGGTGGCGGCGGCAGGCGCTCACCACCTTATGCTGACCGGACCACCGGGAATCGGCAAAACGATGCTGGCGCAACGATTACCGGGGCTGCTGCCACCGTTGACCGATGGCGAGGCACTTGAGGTCACGGCGATCCACTCGGTGGCGGGCCTGCTGACGACGCAGCAGCCGTTGATCACCCAACCGCCGTTCGTGGCGCCGCACCACACCTCAAGTGTCGCCGCGCTCGTCGGTGGTGGCTCCGGTATCGCCAAACCCGGCGCGGTAAGTCGAGCTCATCGTGGCGTGCTGTTCCTCGATGAATGCGCCGAACTCTCGACGCCCGCGCTGGAGGCGCTCCGTACGCCTTTGGAGGACGGGGAGATTCGATTGGCGCGCCGCGACGGCGTCGTCGTATACCCGGCCAGATTCCAGTTGGTACTGGCGGCCAATCCGTGCCCGTGCGCACCAGCGAACCCGAGGGATTGCACGTGTCCGGCTCCGGTACGTCGTCGCTACCTGGGCAAGTTGTCCGGTCCACTTCTCGATCGGGTGGACCTTAGGGTAAAGATGCACCCGGTCAGCCAAAGCGCGCTCAGCGAGGCTGCCGAGGGCACGGCGCTTGTGCGCGAGCGTGTCCTCTTGGCGCGTGAGCGGGCGGCGCAGCGATGGTCGGGTTACGGATTCCGTGTCAATGCTGATGCCCCCGGTCCGTTGTTGCGTAAGGAGTTTCGACCGTCGCGGACGGTTATGGAGCCGCTGCGTAACGCCATGGAACGCGGGCTCATCAGTGTCCGTGCTTTGGACCGATGCCTACGTGTCGCGTGGACTCTCGCCGACCTCGGCGGGCGTCATTTCCCGGGCACCGAGGATGTCAAGCTCGCATTGACGTTTCGCGATAAACGATGAGCGACGTGTCGCCCCATTGGGCCTACCTATCCCGGGTGGCCGAGGCGCCCTGTGCGGAACTCGCGGTCATGGTGTCGGTGTTCGGCGTGCAGGAGACGGCAGAGCGCGTCCGGCGCTTGGCGGTACCGGATCGGGTGCGCACCATCGTGCAGGCCCGTCACGATATCGACAGCAGTCGCCGGGATCTGGAGATTCTGGCTCGCCTTGGTGGGCGTCTGGTGACACCCGATGATCCGGAATGGCCGGGGTGGCAGTTCCAGGATTTCGCAACGCTCGACACGAGACGCATGCCCAGTGGACGAGCACCACTGGCACTGTGGGTAATTGGTGAGCACTCCCTATCAGAGGTGGCGTCGCGGGCTGCCGCACTCGTCGGTACCCGTGCCTGCACCGGATATGGCGAGCACGTGGCGGCCGAACTCGCATCGGGTTTGGCCGCCCATGACATGGCGGTGGTGTCGGGCGGTGCGTTCGGCATTGACGGTGCTGCACATCGGGCGGCACTGGCCTGCGAGGGCATCACAATCGCGGTGCTGGCAGGCGGTGTGGACGTGCCGTACCCGTCCGCTCACTCGGGGCTGCTCTATCGAATCGCTCGACATGGATTGGTGGTCAGCGAGTACCCGCCGGGAGTGCGGCCCGCGCGATACCGATTTCTCACCCGAAATCGATTGGTGGCAGCACTTTCCGGCGCCACAGTGGTGGTCGAGGCCGGGGTGCGCAGCGGCGCCGCCAACACCGCGGCCTGGGCGCGTGGGCTTGGGAGGCCCGTCGGCGCGGTGCCCGGGCCGATCACATCGGTGGCGTCGGCGGGTACCCATATCGAGATCGCCGAGCGCGGTGCGCGGCTCGTTGTCTGCGCACAAGATGTGATCGAGTTGGCAGGCAGATTGGGCGAATTCGCGGCTGATCCAGAACGCCCCGTAGGCATTGTCGACGGGCTCGGGGAGGTCGAGAAGCGGGTCTACGAAGCATTGCCCGGGCGGGGGAATGCTTCGGTCGCACAGTTGGTCGCCGACTCGGGACTGACCAGCGGCCAGGTGCAGGGCGCACTGGCGATCCTCGAACTTGAGAAGTTGGTAGCGGACACCGACCGCGGCTGGAAGATTAGGCGCCGCGGCCGAGCCCGATGACCTGACACTAGGCGGACATATCGGCGATGGTCTGGCGGAAGGAACGCGGCGGACGTCCGGCCTGTTCGACGACGCCGGGGGACAAGTACTCGTCACAATGCTCGGCGATCGCTTGAATGAGATTGGCGAGAACATCGACAAACGGGTCGGGAATTCCCGTGTGTCGCGCCACGACGAGTGGTCCACCCACGTGGCCGTCAAACCTTCATGCTGGGCTGACCGGGTGGCGGGCGAAGAGGTTGCGCGCATTGGCGGTGGTGTTGCGTGCAATGTCCATGGAGGAGATGACATCGGCGTTCGCGCCGGCGTAAGACTCGGACTGGAGGGGAAAATCGCTGCCGAACAACAGGCGGTCGGTGGAAATCAGCGAGCGTACGGCTTCCAAGTTTCGTGGCGCCGCCGACATCGCCACGTCGAAGTACATGCGACCAAAGCTGGTCATCAGGTCGACCGGCGGTTTGTCGGCCAGCAGCGGATCCACACTGGATCTCAGACTCAACCGATGTAGGAGTGCCGGGAGCGCGCCCCCTGAATGCGTGAAGATCAGTTTGAGACCGCTGAACCGGTCGAGCGTTCCACTGAACAGAAAGCTTGCGATGGCTCTGGCCGTTTCGATGGGGAATTCGAGGATCGAAGCTGGAAGACCGAAACTGGGTACCTGCACAGAACCCACCACCGGGTGGATGAAGACCGGAACCTGTTGTGCCTCAAGGTACTCCCAGAGCGGGTCGAGGCCCGATGAACCAAGGTACTGTCCGGCGGTGCTGGTGTACAGGCCCACACCGTCGAGCTGCATATCCTCGATCGCAGCCTCGGCTGTCACGCGGGCGGTATCGGCGGAGTCGAGGGGGACCATCGCGAACGCCCCGAACTTGCCGATCGATTCGGCGGCCAGGGTAGCCAGCCACGAATTGACGTCATAGGCCAGCCCGATCGCCTCCGGACCGGTCAGGCCGCCGAATCCCGGAGCGGTGACCGATAAATACGCCTTCTGAATATTGTGAGCATCCATGAACTGCAGGCTCAGTTCCGGAGACCAGGCCGGGAAATCTTGCCCGGGGATTGCCTCGGAGACACCGTGCTGCGCAAGTGCAGCGATGTAGACCGGGGGCAGGGCATGATGATGGACATCGATCAGGCCGGGACTGCTCATCGGACGGCCACCGCCTCGATCTCGCAGAGCATGTCGACCGAGGCCAACCTTCCGACTTCTGTCATGACCGAGGTCGGTGCCGCACCCCACTGTTGAAGGCACTCGGTGACTTCGTCATACGCCTCCAGCCCACGCTCCATATCGGTGACGTAGATGTGAATCTTGATCACGTGACTCGTGGGATAGCCGGCGGTTTCCAGCAGTCCGGTGATGTTCGCGAAGGTGTTGCGGAACTGGGTGCGCATGTCACCCTTGGGCAGTTCTCCCGAGGATGAGTACCCGGCCTGGCCGGACACATGGAGAGTTGCGTCCACAGCGCTTGTCTCCACGTACTCGGCGTATCCCGTCCGTCCTTCGTATTTCCAGAGCGGCCCATGGTGAATGTTGACCATCTGATCCTCCGTGTCGTCAATGGGTGTCAGGGCCTAGCACTTTGGCGTACGGGGCGTCGTGCCGCGTGCCTTCGATCGCCCTGATGTGGGCAATGCCCAGAGCTGTTTCCCCGACACCCGCGGATATGTCTCATGTGTCGTCTTGTGTGCGTGACATTTTCACTCATCTCTTGTCTTCGTCGAGCTGGATGTCCGGTGGCCCCCTCCATGGTGCAGCGAAGTTGTTCGCCAATGCCATCATCGGCTTTTTCTGACAGCTAGAACGATTTGTTATGAAGTGCCGCAGTCTGAGTTTTTCCTGTGAATATTTGGGCCTGCTCCTCCGAGCGTGGCTTCGTATTGTCTAGTCGCTGAAATAGTCTGCGCAGCTGCGTCTTTCGATTCAGGGGGGTACCCAAAGTTCAACGAAGTAGAAGGTGTTCGAGTGTGTTGTGGCAGTGGGTGATTGCCAACCGATTGAGGATCGGCGTTGCGGCCTCCGGCGAATCCAGGCATATTGGATTTGGGTGCTTTCAATGACTGCGACGCCCACCGGAGAGGTCTGCCAGGGCTGTCACTGTCGGCTATCGAATCTACGATCCGACGAATTCGCTTTCAGCAGTCCATATTTCGATGATTCACGGGGTATCTTTTGATGCCCTGATGATCAACGACTGGTTGATGAAAGTCAACTATGTGTTGAAGATCACAGACATGCGATACCCCTGTAGGGTATGAGGGAAATATGAGATCTGATCCGAAGTCCGCGTGGACGGCGCTCAAAGAGGGCAACGAGCGTTTTGTTGGTGGTTTGCCGCAGCATCCGAGTCAGAGCATCGCGCGTCGTACTGAGCTGGCTAATGGTCAGAGCCCTGATGTGTTGTTGTTCGGGTGTTCGGATAGTCGGGTGGCCGCGGAGATCATTTTCGATCAGGGCCTGGGCGATATGTTCATCGTGCGCACCGCCGGTCAGGTGATCGACTCGGCGGTGTTGGGTTCGATTGAGTATGCGGTGGCGGTGCTGGGTGTGCCGTTGATCGCGATCCTGGGTCATGACTCCTGTGGCGCGGTGGGGGCCACGGTGTCCGCCCTGGATAGCGGCGAGGTGCCCGGCGGGTATATCCGGGACCTGGTGGTGCGGGTGATGCCCTCGATTCTCAGTGGCCGCAAGGACGGGCTGTCGCGCATCGATGAATTCGAGGCCCGCCACGTCGAAGAGACCGGCACCAAACTCCTGCAGCGCTCACAGGTCGTCGCCGATGCCGTCGAGGCCAACAAGCTCGCCATCGTGTACCTGACCTACAAACTGGCCGACGGACGCATCGTCCTGCACGGCCACGTCGGCGACATCGACAAGTCCTGAGTTGACCACCATGAACCGGAAGAGCAGCGGGTCCATGACTTTAGATAACAGATCTCAGGATGACGTGGAAATGGGCAATCGCGAGGGCGATCCCGTGGTGTCTAAGACCGCCGATGCCGTCATAACTCGTGAGGCCGCGATCGGCAGCGAGGCTAGGCTTTCGTGGCTGCTTTCGGGACTCGCGGGCATGGTCGGTGCGGTCGCCTTCCTGCACAGCGCAGGCTATTTCGTGACATTCATGACCGGAAACACCGAACGCGCGGTGCTGACGTGGTTCAAGGTCACCGACAAACAGCAGGTGGCGGGTGCGGGTCCGATTGCCGCCATCTCGATGATCGGCGCCTTCCTGTTCGGGGTGATTGTGGCCTCCTTCTGCCGGAGAAAATTTTGGAAGAATCACCCGCACGGTGCGACGGTGCTGACCACGGTGGGTCTCCTCGCGGCTGCCGCGGTCGACTTCTATCAAGACCGGAGTTTCACGGCGAACATCGACGTGCATTTCACGCCGATTTTGTTGTTGGCCTTCTCGATTGGAGCGCTCAACACGTCGTTTGTGAAGAAGGGTGAAACCGCCATTCCCTTGAGCTACGTCACGGGGACCGTGGTCAAGTTGGGGCAAGGAATCGAGCGCCATCTCTTTGGCAAGGGTTCGGTCTTTGAATGGCTTGGGTACGCGATGCTCTATGTCTCGTTCATTTTGGGGGCTGCGACTGGCGGCGTGATCGCATCGGTCTACAGCGGATCCAAGGTGATACTCACCGTCGGAATAATATGTGGTGCAACAACACTCGTCACATTCTTCCACTCGGATCGCAAGACCATTCTCGGTTGAGTGATGCGGCGATCCTTGCCGGTTGCATCACCAGATCGAATTTTCCAGAACAGTTGTTCAATCAAAGTAGCGAAAGGAAGCACGGCATGGAGCCCGGATTTCAGATTTACGAGTCCCACAAGGCTGAGTCGAACAGCCCCATCGAGCACATGAACGACCTCGCCACCGCCATGATCATTGCGGTTCTTTTCATCGCGCTGGGAGTGGCCAAGTTCGGACCACTTTGGCTCATCAACTACTGACCTTGCCTTGTCAACCACGGTAACTCCTGCCAGGCCTGTGGGTGATTCGCTATGGAACTGAGGCAGCTTGAGTACTTTCTCGCGGTGGCCGATCACTCGAATTTCACGCGCGCCGCGGAGGCTTTGCACGTCGCTCAGCCCTGGGTGAGTGCTCAGGTCCGGAGATTGGAGCGGGAGCTCGGCCACGAGCTGTTCGACCGTTCGAGCCGAGCGCTCAAGCTGACCGAATTCGGCAAGATGTTGTTCCCGCTCGCCGAAACGGCACTTCAGACCGTGGGCAAGATACGGTCGACCGCCAGCGCCATGGCGGGCGTCCTGTGCGGGCATCTGGCTATCGGAACGGTCGATCACCCGCTGCCGGTACTCGCCGACGCCTTGGCCGCGTTCCACCAGGCGCATCCCGCGGTGTCGATCACTCTGACCGAAGCGCGATCAGATCAACTCACGGCGGCGGTGCTGGAACGCAAAATCGACATCGCCGTGGTCGGGCGGGCCTCGTCATCGCCTCCGCTGCTACGCGAGCAGCTTCTCGCTCAACAGAACATCGTGGCCATAGTCCATCGCGACGACCCCTTGGCATCGCGCACGTCGATCAGTCTTGAGGATCTGCGCAATCGCGCGCTCATCAGTCATCCGCAGGGGTCCGGGATTCGGACAATTCTCGATCAGGCTTGCATGGCAAAAGGATTCGTGCCCGACATCGCGTTCGAAACGAGCTCAGTCGACATGATGAGTCACCTCGTTACCCGGGATCTGGGCGTGGCCGTGGCGCCGGAGCTTCCTGCTGATCGCCTGGACCGACTTCGGCAGATCGAACTGTCCGATGAGGTGATGCGTGGGCGCCTCACGCTGGTGTGGAAAGAGAAGGGGGCCACGCCGGAAGCTGAGGCCTTCGCCGCATATGTGAGCGAATTGTGCAGCGCACAGACCAATCTCGTGGGTGTGCCGTAGTCACTGTCCGGAGGTCGACAACGCGTACCACTCGAACGCGACGAATACCGCAAGCACGATGAGGATCACGTTGACCATGGTCAGTTTCCACTCATTGCGGCGGACATGAACACCAAAGGCCCCCGCCTGTAATACCGCGAGTCCGGCAGCGGCAAGCGGACTCAGCACCGGGGCGATCCCGGTGGCGTGCGGGAGCACCACGCCGACTCCACCGAGCACCTCCAGCCCGCCGATCGCCTTGACGACGCTAGGTGTGAAATCGGTGGCCCAGGCGAGGTTGGGGTTGGCGGCGATCTTTTCGTACGGGGTGATCAGTTTGAACACGCCCGCGCCGAGATGCACCACGGCGAGCACACCGGCGCAGATCCACAACCAGGTATCCATCGCGCCAGTATGCCCGGCCGTAACGGTGGTATTCGGCAATCCCGATAAAGACGATGACCGTTGTGTGGAAGGCCTGAACGCGATTGCCGGCCAGTGGGGGGATGATGGTTGGGAAGGAAGGATGTGGCGGATTTCGTGACTGAAACGGGTGAGTTGACGCGGCGCCCTCGTGGCCGACCGCGCAAAGGCGGTGAGGGAGTGTCGGCCGACGCGATCTTCACCGCGGCGCTGCAAGCATTCGCCACGCACGGCTATCAGGGCATGTCGATGCGAACCCTCAATCGCGAGCTGGGCGTAAGCCATAACCTGCTACATCAACGTTTTTCGTCCAAGGAACAGCTGTGGTACGCGGCCGTCGACTGGGGATTTCAGGCGATCGTCGACAAGGTGCTGGCAGATGACGACGAGAGCCTGAGTTCTGCGGAGCGGATCAAACGATTCATCAAGATGTTTGTGATCTTCGCGGCCGAACACCCCGAATTGATCCGGATCATGGACATCGAGGCGGGCCAGGACAGCGAGCGGCTGCAGCACATCTGTCAGGCCTACGTCATCCCCATGCAAGAACGGCTCGGGCCGGTCTACGAGGAGGCGGTCAAGGCGGGAGAACTGCGCGATGTGCCGCTGCAGACCAGCTTCTTTCTCATCACATCCGGCACCGCCGCCCTGTTCAGCAGCGAAGCGCTGGCTCGTACCGTCTTCGGCGATGCCGTGTTCGATCCGGATCAGGTGCATGCGCACGCCGAGGCCGCCGCGGAGCTGATCGTCAGGGGCATGCTGCTGTGACGGAGGCGCCCATTCACGGGAATTCCTCCGTATAGTCAAGGCAATTGACATAGAGGATTCAACGCAGGAGGCGATATGGCACGCCCGCTCCACGAGTTGCAGGTCGTCCGCACCGAGCAGGTGACTCCGCACATCACCCGGGTGGTGCTTGGCGGTAACGGATTCGACGGTTTCGAGGCCAACTCAGATACCGACAGCTACGCCAAGCTGATATTCCTTCCCGAGGGCCACGAAGGGCCGGGCCCGCGCGATGTCGACCAGGCGCGCGACATGCAGGCCACGGTGCGCACGTACACCATCCGTTCCGTAGACGCCGACCGTCGCGAGATCGCGATCGACTTTGTGGTGCACGGCGAAAGCGGCGTGGCCGGTCCCTGGGCTGCGCGGGCCACGCCGGGAGACCGGTTGTACGTCACCGACTCGCACGGCGCCTACTCGCCCGATCCCGCCGCTGACTGGCATCTGCTCGCGGGCGATGAGTCGGCCGTCCCGGCGATCACCGTGGCGCTGCAAGCACTTCCAGAGGGCGCCCGTGCCAAGGTGTTCATCGAGGTGGCCGGCCCGCAGGACGAGATCGATTTCGACACCCGTGGCGATGTCGAGATTGTCTGGGTTCACCGGGGCGCAGGTGCCGACGAGGTCGACGAGAGCCTGGCGGGGGACAACGCCCCGTTGGTGGCGGCGGTGCGCTCGGCGGAGTGGCTGCCCGGACAGGTGCAGGTATTCATCCACGGCGAGGCCCAGACCGTCATGCACAACCTGCGGCCGTACATACGCAAGGAACGTGGGGTCGCACCGAAGTGGGCCGCCTCGATTTCGGGCTATTGGCGGCGTGGGCGAACCGAGGAAACTTTCCGCGTGTGGAAGCAGGAGCTGGCGGCCGCCGAAGCTACCGTGAGGGAGTGACTCCGCAGCTGACAGCGATTCTCGACGAGTTCGCCGAGCATCTGGCGCTGGAGCGCGGACGGTCAGTGCACACGCAACGGGCCTATCGTGGAGATCTCACCTCGTTGTTCGATCATCTGTCGGTGACCAATCCACAGGCCTCCCTGGCCGATCTGTCATTGCCGGTGTTGCGGTCATGGCTCGGTGCTCAGGCCCGGCAGGGTGCGGCACGGTCTACCGTCGCGCGGCGTACTTCGGCGGTGAAGATTTTTACCGCGTGGGCGACCCGTCGCGGACTGATGAAGACGGACCCCGCGATTCGCCTGCAACAGCCCAAATCTCACCGCACTCTCCCCGCGGTGCTGCGACAGGACCAGGCCGTGGCGGCGATGGAGGCCGCGCATTCGGGCGCCGAGCAAGATGATCCGATGGCACTGAGGGATCGCCTGATCGTCGAGATGCTCTACGCCACCGGGATTCGGGTCAGTGAGCTTTGCGGCCTGGATGTGGACGATATCGACAGATCGCGAAAGGTGTTGCGGGTCTTGGGTAAGGGCGACAAGGAGCGCACCGTGCCGTTCGGAGGTCCCGCCGCCGATGCGTTGACGGCGTGGCTGGAACGCGGTCGAGCGAGTCTGGCCAACTCGGGCTCGGGAGCCGCGCTGCTCCTGGGTGCGCGTGGGCGGCGCATCGATCCGCGTCAGGTTCGCACCGTGGTACATCAGACCATGTCCGCCGTGCCCGGCGCCCCCGATATCGGCCCGCACGGTTTGCGGCACAGCGCCGCAACGCATCTGCTGGAAGGTGGTGCGGACTTGCGTGTCGTTCAGGAGCTGCTCGGGCACTCCACACTGGCCACCACGCAGCTGTACACCCACGTCACCGTGGAGCGTCTACGCGCCGTCCACGATCAGGCGCACCCGCGGGCGTGATGCCGTGAGGCACTCAGGTGTCGTGCTCGCGTTTCCGTCGGCATGCTCGGGCAGGATTGACGCGACTCGCCCAGCGTTGTCCTCGGGTATGGCGGGTTCTAGCCTCCAAACTCGCCTTTTCTTGCCGTGATTGCTTGCGCATCATGCGGTCCACTTCGCGCTGGTAGTAGCTCATCGATCCGCCGTTACCGCCGGCCGCCCATAGCGCTACCACCACCAAGAACAGAAGCACTGCGGCGAACCCGGCTCCCGTAAGCACGGCACTTACCCACGGTTCCAAGCGCACGATGTGGTGACGCGAATCTGCAGGGGACCGCGGTTCAGCTCAGACCTGCCGCACCGCGTCATCGTTGCGCCCCTACAAGCTGCCCATGATCAGACGCACTCTCGGGGGCGGGGGTGGAATCACGGCTGGCGGCCCTGTCGTGTACCACCACTGGCCACCAAAACCAGCGGCCCAGCAGCGTTGCGATAGAAGGGATTACGAACGATCGCACGATCAGCGTGTCCAGCAGGAGCCCTAGGCCCACGGTGGTACCCAGCTGGGCGATGTTGTGCGCATACCCAGCGATCATCGCGAACATGGTGAACCCGAATACCAGTCCCGCGGTGGTGACCACGCCGCCGGTGTTGGCCATCGAGCGGATGATGCCTGTTTTGATACCGGCGTGCAGCTCTTCGCGGAATCTGGCCACCAGCAGCATGTTGTAGTCGGCGCCCACCGCGACCAGGAAGACAAACGACAGCGGGGCTACCGACCAATGCAACGGATTTCCGATGATGTCCTGCCAGACGAATATGGCTAGGCCCAGAGCGGACAGGTAGGACAGCGCCACGGTGCCGATGACCGCCATTGCGGCAACGAGGCTGCGTAGCAGGATCAGCACGACGCAGAATACGAACGCGAATGCGGCCACCACGCTGGTGATGAAGTCCTCTCGCGTGAACGCCTCGATGTTCAACAGGGTGCCGCCAGGGCCACCGATACTCACCGTGCTACCGGCCAGTGATGTGTTCTTGATCGACTGCAATGCGGTCGGAATGATCTTGGCGCTCAGGTCCATCGCTTCGCGGCTGAATCCCTCCATATCGGGAGTGACGATCATGCGCGTCACCTTGCCGTCGGTGGAGAAGAAGAAGGGCATCGCGTTCTTGAAGAGCGGGTTGTCGAATGCCTGGCTGGGCAGGAAGAACGATGCACCCGGATCGCCCGCAGTGAAGCTCTTGCTGAGCTCATCGGTGAATTGCGTGATTTGGGTGATCTGAGGGAGCAGGATTTCCAGTGTGCTTCGCAGCGGGACTGTGACTTCGTTGACCTGCGCGACGAAGGCCTTCAATCCCGATAGCTGCGCCCCTAGTTGCGGGAACGTCTGGGCCAGGGCGCCGGTTCCGTTCACCAGATTGCCCACCAGCCCGTCGAAACGGTGTAGATCGTCGAAGAGCGAGAAGCCGGTGAGCGCGGCCTGACAGTACTCGTTAGCCTGGCAGTTCGGGATCGAGCCCACGAAGTCCTCTGCGGGCTTGGCGGTTTCGCGTAGCGTGTCGACCTTCTGTACGACGGCGGCCAGGCCGGTGCGCAGTTCGGCTGCGCCCGTCTGGATCTGGATCGCACCCTGGGTCCCACTCTGCAGCGCTTGCTCCAGGCCCTTGACCGTGAGCGAGAGCTGCCCGACGCGGCCGCTCAGGGCAGTGAGGTCGGTGATGCGCTGGTTGAGCAGACTGGTCATCTGGGTCAGCCGCCCACCGATGTATCCGGCCTGCGACGTAAGCGACCCTTGCTCCAGCGGAGCGCCGAGTGGGCGGGTGATGCCCTGCACATTGTTGATACCAGGGATGTTCAGCACCGCATTGGAGAGCTTCGCCAGGGCGATCATGTCCCCGGAATTGCGCATGTCATGGTCCGACTCGATCAGGAAGAGGCTGGGGGCCATGATATTTGGCGGCAGATGGCGATCTGACGCGGCGAAACCCAGGTTTGCGGGAGAGTCGCTGGGTTGCGCGGTCTGCTCGTTAAAACTGGGCCGGAATCCCGGGAGAACCAACAGCGCAAGCGCGAGTACGGCCATGCTGCCCGCGAGTACCGGCCCCGGCCAGCGCACCACATAGGTGGCGATCCGACGCCACCTGCGCTGCGACTTCTCTTGGCGTGGCTCGAAGAACCCGAGCCGGCTGCCCAGCGCCAGGAGCGCGGGCCCGAGGGTCAGGGCGGCGGCAAGGGTGACGATGACCGCGATGGTGCAGGGCAGACCGGATGTGCTGAAGATGGCCAGGCGGGTGAAGACCATGCACGCGGTGGCTCCGGCGACAGTGAGTCCCGACGCGATGATAATGTGCTGGACCCCGGCCAATGCCGTGTAGTACGCGGATTCCGGGTCTTCTCCGGCGCGGCGTGCTTCCTGATATCTGCCGAGAAGGAATATGCCGTAATCGATTCCGGCTCCGAGGACGATCACCGCCAGCAATGCGGAGGCGAAGATCGATACTCCGATGACTTGATGTTCGCCGAGGAACGCGACGATGGGCCGTCCGACGCCGAGCCCCGCTCCCGCGACGAGCAGCGGCATGGCGATGGTTATCGGGTTGCGGTACACCAGAAACAAGATGGCGCCAACCAACAGGCCACAGGAGATCAGCAGTAACAGGATCGAATCGTTGATCGAGACCAGTTCGTCGTTGACCACCGCGGATGGCCCGGTCAGGTGTGCCGTAATTCCTTTCGGTGGAGGATATTCGGCGATGATGTCACGAATGGCCTGGGTGGATTCCATGGCCAGGGCGGTTCCCATGTTGCCGGACAGGTTGATCAGGACATAGGCGGCCTTGCCGTCGGCGCTCTCGTTGGCGCGGGAGAACTGCGGGTTGGACCACAGATCCATCGACGAGTTGACGTGCTTCTTGTCCTGGTTGATCCGGGCGAGGACGTCTGAGTAGTACTGGTGCGCTGCGGCACCCAGTGGCTCCTCGCCCTCGAGGAGGAGATAGACGAAGTTGTTGGTGCCGGCACCGCCGAAGTAGTTGCCCATCTTGACGATCGCCTGGACGGAGGCGGCGTCATCGGGCAAGAATGAGCGAGCGTGTCCCTTGATCACCGTCTCTAGTTGGGGGACAGCGAGATTGAGTGCTCCGGCAGCGGCAAGCCACAGCACGATGACGGGAAGGGAGAACCGATACATCAGCCGGGCGATCAGTGGCCGGTGTTTCCCGGCGACATTGTTCTGGTTGTTCACGCTACCGCCACCTGGCAGGAGACGGCTGGTGAGTCAGAAGCCTTTTCGTCGCGGACCTCGCCGTTGATCGTGATACTGCAGGACATCTGCCCTCTGTTCGACTGGGCCACCACGCCCGTGGGGATGGTGAGCTGCCCTGTACGCAAGGTGGTTTGCCACGGGAGGGTTCCGGATACCTCGCGCACGGTGCCGTCGACATCGAGGTAGGACGCCTCGACGGTGGCACCGTTGGGTCCGTTGAGCCGGTACTCGACAGTCTTTTCGCGTGGCTTGCCTATCGACGGCGGCTTGTAGGAATGGCCGATGGCGGGGTCAGGAATGTCGCTGAGCCGCAGATGGGCTATGTAGGCCCCGGCGATACAGAGGACCGCCGTCGATACCAGGTACACCCACGCGCCACGCATTCCAGCTCCTCATTGATCCGGTTGGTGAGCGTTGACGTTAACTGGCCGATCGTTAATTTAACAGTTGGTCATATGAACATCACACCGATCGGTCTACTGTGATGCCGCGCACATGAATACTCGGCACGGGAAGGCTCGAGACTGGTACAAGGGACTGGTGACACGGGCAGGTACCAAGGGCATGCCCCGCGCCGAGCGGGAGCAACAGATCCTCGATGCCGCATGCCAGGAGTTCGGCCGTAGCGGATACGCGGGCATGTCCCTGGCCGCGGTGGCGTCGGCAGTCGGCGTGTCCAAGCCCATGGTGCTGGCGTATTTCGGGTCCAAGGAGCAGCTGTACATCGCGTGTGTGCAGCGCGCTGGATCGATTGTCGGTGACCACATCGCCACGGCGATGGAAGCGGCCCCGCCCACGCTCGCGTTGCCACGGGCAGTGCTGCAGGCGATCTTTCAGGCGTTGGCACCCCGCCCGTCCGATTGGCTGGTGATCTGGGATCGGACACTGCCCGAGGACAGTGATGCACTTGCGGTTGCCCGGATCGCAAGAATGCGTCTCGCTGCCCTCGCCGGCCAGGGCGTGGCCGCCGTGGGAAGCGCGGCCACCGAGCTGCGCGACCCGCAGGACATCGGTGTACTCACGCAGGGCTGGATGGGGATGGTCGGCGCCATGATCACCTGGTGGATCCGGCACCCCGAGCAGAGCGCAGAGCAGATGGCCGAGCGCGCCAGCCGACTGATCACGATCATCGCCAGTGCCGGGATATCCGAGGCCGAGTCGCCCGACGGGCACGCCACGCCCCGCCCGGGCAAGCCCGTGCGGGGGTCCGGTTCCGGACAGCCGCTCAATGCGGCATTCGACCTTTTCGGTCGCCGTTGGGCCATTCTTGCGCTGTGGGAGTTGCGCTCCGGATCAAAGACTTTTTCCGAGCTCAGGCAGCATATGGGCGACGTCGGAGAGGTATCGAGTGGCGTGCTCACCACACGCCTTAGCGAGCTGACCGCCGCCCACATCGTGCGCAGCCAGGATGGGCAGTACTCGCTGACGGCGGTGGGTAAGGCGTTGCTTGTCGCGCTGGCCCCGCTGGAATTGTGGGCAAGGGCCTGGTCGAAATCGGTCCGATGATTAGAGTTTCAAGCATGAGCGCCGGAATTCTGGTGGCGGCCGCCACCGCCGCTGTAGGCCTCGGGCTCGTGGCACCGGGAACGGCGATCGCCGATGTGTACCCGCCGTGGTGGGTGTGCATGGCCAACGGCGGTGAGATGCGCGCGTTCTACCAAGTGGTCACCGAGCAGGACGCACTCGACAGATTCCACGACGCGGTCACCCGGCTGTCGCAGGCCACCGGGAAGCCCGCGCACGTCGACATCTGTCAGCCCGCCTGAAGCGGTTTGAGCCGTAGCGGGGTAGCGGCCAACAGTCCCAGCGGATCCAGGTAGTTCGCCGTCGAAGCGGGCCCGTGTAGTGCGCCCCAGTGCAAGCAGGCTGCTCCATCGCAGCCGGGATGTCCGGGCCGTAATGTCCCGATGACCGATCCTTCGCCTACGCGCTGACCCGGCTTGACCAGCGGGGTAATCGGCTCATAGGTGGTCCGCAGACCGCCGTCGTGTTCTATCGAGACCAGCGTCCTACCGGCGATGGATCCGGCGTACACCACGATGCCCGGCCCGGCTGCGGTCACCCGCTGATCAGGGAGACCGGCCAAATCGACCCCGCGATGCCCCCGGTTCCAACGCTCCTGCGGCTTGTCGAAGTGCCGGGTTACCGCAGGTCGAGGACGTAGTGGCCAGTCGAAACGATCACCCGTGTCACCCGGTGCGGTGGCGGCCACGGGGGAGGCGGTCAGCGCCACGGCCAGGATCAGTCCGGGACAGCCGACCCTTCTGAACCTCACGACATCATCGTGACCGGACGGCTGTGGTTGGGAAAGAGCCATTTCGGTGCTGTGGACAACTTCCCTGGCCTGCATGCGGTGCTTCGACGGGTGGCGAAAAGCACTCGTCGCAGCATGTAAACTCATGACCGCAACTCGCCTAGCGGGTTGACTTCGCGCGTCTGCACACGAACTTGTGATCAGCATGCCGGGCGGTCCCATCCAGGGTTTCCTTCGGGAATCCGAGGAATGGGTTCCGGCATCAGCAGACGCTAGGGCCCAGGATCACCCGATCCCGGGCGACAACCGACAAAAGGAACCATGGACTCATGGCTGTAGTAACTATGAAGCAGCTGCTTGACAGCGGCGCGCACTTCGGGCACCAGACCCGTCGTTGGAATCCCAAGATGAAGCGGTTCATCTTCACCGACCGCAACGGCATCTACATCATCGACTTGCAGCAGACGCTGACCTACATCGACAAGGCGTACGAGTTCGTCAAGGAGACCGTCGCCCACGGTGGGTCGATCATGTTCGTCGGCACCAAGAAGCAGGCTCAGGAGCCCATCGCCGAAGAGGCGACTCGCGTTGGCATGCCTTACGTCAACCAGCGCTGGCTGGGCGGCATGCTCACCAACTTCTCCACCGTTCACAAGCGTCTGCAGCGCCTCAAGGAGCTGGAGTCGATGGAGCAGACCGGTGGCTTCGAGGGACGCACCAAGAAGGAAATCCTCATGCTCACGCGTGAGAAGAACAAGCTTGAGCGCAGCCTCGGCGGTATCCGGGACATGCAGAAGGTGCCTTCGGCGATCTTCGTGGTGGACACCAACAAGGAGCACCTCGCCGTTGCCGAGGCCCGCAAGCTGAACATCCCGATCATCGCGATCTTGGACACCAACTGCGATCCCGATGTCGTCGACTACCCGATCCCGGGCAACGATGACGCGATCCGCAGCGCCGCGCTGCTCACCAAGGTCGTCGCTTCCGCGATCGCCGAGGGTCTGCAGGCCCGCTCCGGCCTGGCCGGTGGCGACGAGAAGCCGGAAGCCGCCGAGCCGCTTGCCGAGTGGGAGCAGGAGCTGCTTGCCTCCGCTGTCGCAACCACCGACGAAGGTGCTGCGCCGGCGGCTGAGACCACCGAAACCACAACCGAGGAAGGCTAAATGGCGAATTTCACAGCCGCCGATGTGAAGCGGCTCCGGGAACTGACCGGTGCCGGAATGCTCGACTGCAAGAACGCCCTGGCCGAGTCCGACGGTGATTTCGACAAGGCCGTCGAGGTGCTGCGCATCAAGGGTGCCAAGGACGTCGGCAAGCGTGCCGAGCGCGCCACCGCCGAGGGTCTCGTCGTCGCGCGTGACGGCGCACTTGTCGAGCTGAATTCGGAGACCGACTTCGTCGCCAAGAACGCCGAGTTCCAGGGTCTGGCCGACGCCATCGTCGGTGCGGCCGCGGCGGGCAAGATCGGCGAGGTCGACGCCCTCCTGGCCGCCAAGGTCGAGGACGGTCGGACCGTCGAGCAGGCGATCGCAGACCTGGCCGCCAAGATCGGCGAGAAGTTGGAGCTGCGCCGGGTGGCGTACTTCGATGGAACCGTCGAGGCATACCTGCACAAGCGCGCCGCGGACCTGCCGCCGGCCGTGGGCGTGCTGGTCGAATACACCGGTTCGGACGAGGGTGCCGCGCACTCCGTGGCGCTGCAGATCGCCGCGCTCAAGGCCAAGTACCTGACGCGCGAAGATGTTCCGGCCGATGTGGTCGAGAACGAGCGACGCATCGCCGAGGAGACCGCCAAGGCTGAGGGCAAGCCCGAGGCCGCGCTGCCCAAGATCGTCGAGGGTCGCGTGACTGGCTACTACAAGGATGTCGTGCTGCTGGATCAGCCGTCGGTGTCCGACAACAAGAAGTCCGTCAAGGCTCTGCTTGACGAGGCCGGTGTCACCGTGACCCGCTTTGCGCGGTTCGAGGTCGGCCAAGCCTAGGTTTCTCAAAACAATTCGGCCCCGCCAGGATTCGTTCCTGTGCGGGGCCGAATTGTCATCGGGGCTCGATGCCGTTCGAGTTCACACGCTGATCGCATTGGTCGCAGGCGAGTTCGGGTGTAAAGCGGCTCCCGCAATCGCGATGGGTAAAGATCATGGCGGGCCCCTCTTGTGTCGGGAAGTGCCGCTGACCCCAGTCCACCGCCGTCATCACGATCGGGAAGAACGCCAGCCCTTTAGGGGTCAGGTGATACTCGGACCAATCCGAACGCTTGGGGTGAGCGGCGCGCTGCAGCACACCTATGGTGCAAAAGCCGCGCAATCGGTCGGCGATCAAGGCGGGTGGGGCACTGAGCCTGGTGTGGAAATCGCCGAACTGCCGTGCTCCGAGGAACGCGGCCGCCACCATCGCCGATGCCCAGCGGTTGCCGAGAATCGACATGGTTTCGGGGAACAGCCCTGCCTGCCGGTGTCTGTCGGTGCCGCTGCGACGTCGCGTTGCGCCCTGCGGTACAGACCGTTGCCACCCGCCGCTCGGGCCCCATTCGGTGTCGATGTGTTCTTGGCTCACCGGCTGGTGGCAACCCGCACAGCGCAGCACGGGTGAAAAGTCCTGTCCGCATGTCCGGTGGTGCATCAAGGGCATCTTCTCCGGATGCTCCGGGACCCACGTTCGCTCCCAATGCCAGATGGATACCAGTACCGGCCACAGTTCCTGGCACTGTCGGGTGGGCTGGTAGCCCGCGCGCAGTGGCCGTTCCTGGTACACCTCACGGCTGAGCAGCCCGTCGTCGACAAGCTTCAAAAGCCGCTGGGTGAGTACAGCGTTGGATATCGGCAATCGCTCCGAAAAATCGCTGAATCGTCTTGCACCCAAGAGTGATTCGCGTACGAGTAACAGGGTCCATTCATCGCCCAGCAGCCCGACCATACGCCCGATCGCGTTGGTGCTGACAGGTTTGAGCGTTGAGGTCAACGCAGGCCCCGGGCCTGACGCAGCTCGGCTCCCGGCACCCATGTGGAATGAGTACCGCTGCAGATTCTTTCGGGAAGCTGCAGTTTGCATACCGGGCCTTCGGTCATACGGGAGGCCTCGAACACCAGGCAGTAAGAGGAATCGGTGTTCATATCGGTGGTAAGCGTAACCAGGTAGCCGTCGTCCTCGGATGTGCTACCGGGACGTGGAGCCATCGCCGTTTCGCTGCCGAAGACTCCATCGCCGAACGAGATTCGCTCCTCCGATCCAGTGTGGAGGTCGTGGCGTACCAGTCCGTCGAACAGAAACCAGCCCGGCTTGCCGGTTGCCGCGTAGGTGTAGCGATAGGGCCGTGTCTCAAAATTGCGATTCATCATGCCGAATTCGGTGTAGTTGTCGCTGAGCCGCTCCTCGGTGGTGGCGCCCGTGACCAGATTGAACCGCCAGCGGTGCAGCGTGGATTTGAAGCCATCCAGCGCCAGATAGCGAAACGCCGCCTCCTGTAACGAGTTCGTACCCTCTGTTGACGGGGTGGGGTCGTTCTGGAAGAACCCGTCGAGCACGATTTCGTCTCCGTCCTCGTAGGCGTTGACGAAGTGCAGTGCGTAGGTTGGTGCGGCCTCGAACCAGCGGACTTGCGACGAGTCGCCACGGCGGGGGACTACAGCGAATCGTGAGGGAAGATCGGGATGGAACACCGGCGCGTGCACCCCGTGCTTCATGAGTGACGGTTCCCAGAACAAAGGAAAATCGTTGAGTATCACGTAGTTTTCCGTGTAGGCCATATCGTGCGGGAGACGCGGGCCGGGGAGCGGAACATCGATCTGGTGCACCAAATTGGCGTCCTTGTCCACCACGCCGTAACGCAGGTGCGGCTCCTCCTTGCTGTAGCTGAAGAACAACATCTCGCCGGTGATCGGATCGGTTTTCGGGTGTGCTGAAACTCCCCATTCGGTGGGAAACTTGTCATGCCAGGTTTCCTTGCCGACGGTCTCGGCAGTGTAGGGGTCGACCTGGTACAGGTCGCCGCACATGTAGAAGCTGGTCAAGGCGAGGCCACGGTGCACGACCACATCGGTGCTGGAGGCGTCCTTCATCCGCCGGCGCGCGCCCCATCCGTCGTCTCGTTTTGCGACGGTGGGCATTTCGATGAACCCAGCCCACAGTGGGCCACCGGCGGCGTTCTCGGCGGCGAATCCATCGGTGCGCACAAACCGGTTGCGGTAGGAGGCCTTGCCGTTCTCGAACTCGACGATGTGCAGCATGCCGTCCCCGTCGAACGGGTGGTAGTTGGTTGCCGCCGGGTGCAGGGGGTTCTCGGTGTTGCGCAGGTACATGCCGTCGAGGTCGGCGGGGACCTCACCCTCGACGACCGTGAGGTGGGATGCGTCCCACTCGCGCAGCTGTGGCTGCCATGGGCCGGTCCGGTAAGGATGGTCGTCGTCGGCCGGAAGCGTCGAGTTCCAGGTGTTGAACAGCTTGGTGGCCATGGTGTCTCCCGTGATTCGCCGTATGCGGCCAAGCTATGCTTGACAGAGTGACTCTGTCAATTGAATCATGAGTGAATGTCTCACGGCATGTGGATCCTGGGTGCGTACCAGAGCGACTTCGGACGCAATCTCCTGCGCGAGGGGCGCGATTTCGCTGACCTGACCCGCGAGGTGGTCGATGGCACACTGACCTCGGCAGGTCTGGCCGGGAGTGATATCGGCGTGGTGCACGTCGGCAACGCGTTCGGTGAAATGTTCTCGGCTCAAGGGCATCTGGGTGCGATGCCGGCGACGGTGCATGAGGAGTTGTGGGGTGTTCCGGCCGCCAGACATGAAGCGGCCTGCGCCTCCGGCAGTGTCGCGGCTCTTGCCGCGATCGCGGACCTGCGCGCCGGATTTTATGACTCGGCACTGGTGTTGGGACTTGAGCTGGAGAAGACGGTGACCGGTGAGGTCGGTGCCGCCTACCTTGCTGCCGCTGCCTGGACCGGGCACGAGGACGACGCGATCACCTACATGTGGCCCCATGTGTTTTCACGAGTCGCCGAGGAGTACGACCGACGGTATGGAATCGACGCGGCCCACCTGCGGGCCATCGCGGCCACCAACTTCGGGAACGCCCGGCGAAATCCGAACGCGCAGACCCGTACCTGGTCGGTGCCCGATGTGGAAGGTGTTGACGATGTTGCCAATCCAGTGATCGAGGGTCGCATCCGACGGTTCGACTGTAGTCAGTTGACCGACGGCGGAGCCGGTCTGGTGCTCGTGACCGACGATTACATGCGCAGGCATCCCGGAGCCCGGCCACTCGGGCGTATCGAGGGCTGGGGTCACCGCACGGTGGGGTTGGGACTACAGCAGAAGCTCGATCGCGATGCGCAGTCTCCGTACGTGTTTCCTCATGTGCGGGACGCCGTCGCGGACGCGTTCCACCGCGCGGCGGTGACACTCGACGCTGTGAGCGGATTCGAAGTACATGACTGTTTCACGCCGAGTGAGTACCTGGCCATCGACCACATCGGCCTGACGGGGCCGGGGGAGTCGTGGAAAGCCATCGAGAACGGGGACATCGAGATGGGTGGCAGGCTTCCGATCAACCCGAGCGGTGGATTGATCGGATCCGGGCATCCGGTGGGTGCGAGCGGGGTCAGGATGTTGGTGGACGCCGCCAAGCAGGTCAGTGGAACCGCCGGTGATTACCAGGTTGAGGGCGCGGACTGTTTCGGCACCCTGAACATCGGTGGCAGCACCGCTACCGCGGTGAGTTTCGTGGTCCGGTCGAACTCTCGGTAGGCCGTTGTCCATGCGCGCGTGTCAGTGCGACCACTCTGCGTGCGGTGATGCCGGGGAGAGGTTGCGCTAGCCTCGGGCAATGCCAGCTGTTGGGCCTGATGCAAAGCGGTATCCCAAAGGGGAGGCCAAGCGCCGGGAGATCCTCAGCGCCGCGTTGACGGTGTTGGAGCGCGACGGAGAAGCGGGAGCTTCGATGCGCGGCATTGCCAAGGAGGCCAACATCAGTTTGGCCGGACTCATGCACTACTTCCCGACCAGGGACGTGATTCTCACCGAGATTCAGCGCGGCGCCGACGCCACCTTCGAAGAGCGATATCAGAACTCGATGTCAGAGGTCGATCCCGGTGAGGTGCTGGCGCAGGCGATGCTGGACAAGGCGAGTAAACCCGGCTCGGGGACGGTGTATTTGTCGTTGGCCGCCGCAGCAGCTGTTGACCCGGGGCACCCTGCAGGGGCGTACCTTCGCGACCGATATGAGCGGATGCGGGCACACATCGCCGAGTACGTGCGCGGCCGCCAGGCCGGTGGCACGGTGCCTGCGCACGTAGATGCCGATTTCGTCGCCACCGCATTGATCGCCGCCGCCGACGGTATTCAGATCCAATGGATGTCTGACCCCTCGATTGATATGGGTCGGCACATGCGCAGGGTATGGGAGCAGCTGCTCAGCTAAAACCATACGGTGTATGGTTTTGATATGAAGTGGACGAGTGCCGTCATGGCATCGGCAGTCGTGTTCGCACTGGGGTTGACCGCCTGCGCCTCTCCGCAGCCGGTTACGCAGGATGACTCCACGTGGGACCGCGGCTTCTACTGGGGCACCGCCACCGCGGGCTACCAGGTGGAGGGCAGTGCCCCGGATAGCAATTGGCGCCGCTACGTCGACCGCACCGCGGGTCGGCCAGTGCCGTCCGACGGTTCCAACCTGCTGGCGGACGGCCCGGTTGACCCGTACCGACAGGCCGACGACTTCCGGCACCGGTATGCAGAGGACATCGCCAACGCACATGCAATGGGCGTCAATACATTTCGATTTGGGCTGGAGTGGTCGCGGGTAATGCCCGAGCCGGGCAAGTGGGACGAGAAGGAACTTGCGTACTACGACTCGATCGTTTCCACGTTGCGTGAGAACGGCATGACTCCGATGATCACACTCATGCACTGGGTGTACCCGGGCTGGGTCGCCGACAGCGGCGGCTTCATGAACAACATCGCGGCATTCGAAGACTTCGCCAAGGCAATCACCAAACGCTATGCCGGGCAAGGGGTGTTGTGGGTCAGTATCAACGAGCCGCTGGCCTTCGGGGCGATGGAGGTGCGCACCGGCGCGATCAAACCCGATCAGTTCGAAGGATTCCTGGACCGTGTCGCGCAGGCTCACCGCGCGGTGTATCGCGCCGCGCACGACGCCGACCCCAAAGCCAAAGTGACGACCAACGAGGCCTACATCCCCCCGGATGTGTTGGCGCAGTTCGCAGGTTTCGGAGTGAAGGGTCTCGAGGGCTCGTTCTTCGACCGGGTCACCGGCAGCCTGGATTACCTGGGCTTCGACTATTACACCGGCACCGCGTTGGACAATCCTGCCTCGGCGCAGAGCATGGCCGCACGCTGGAACATCACATTGCAGCCGGAGGACATCTACTACGTGTCGCGGCATTACGCGCAGCGATACCCCGGGCTGCCGATCTATATCGTCGAGAACGGCATGGTCACCGACAACGGAAAGCCGCGCTCTGACGGCGTGACCCGATCGCAGTACCTCAACGACACCGTTTTCTGGCTGCAGCGGGCCAAGGCCGACGGCATCCCGATCATTGGGTACAACTACTGGTCGTTGGTCGACAACTACGAATGGGGAAGCTACCGGCCACGTTTCGGCCTGTATACCGTCGACGCGCTGGGTGATCCGGCACTGAAACGGGTGCCCACCGATGCCGTCCAGACCTATACCCAGATCACCCGGGAGTCGGGCACCGCGGCCGGTTACCGCCCGGCGATCCCGGCGGCGAAATGCTCCACGACGGTGGGGCAGGACAGCTGTGCCGCACTTGACCCGAACGGGCCGACGGTCCCGCTGCGCTAACGGCCGAGAAGGAATTCGCGCTCCGGGTCGTCCGGGGACGCCGCGGGGTCGCCGTCGACGGTGAGATCGGCGCGTACCGCGGTGGGATCCCGGCGGAAGTGCTCTTCCTCTTCGTCAATCCATAGTCGCCAGAACTCGCGGAGCTCCTCGCCATCGCGAACCTCCGCGCGGCGCCGACGGGTCAGTTGGTCGGTCTGCACCCAGATCAGCGAACTCAACCAGCGGGCGGCGGCCGAGCGGCCCGAGCCGACGCCCTCGAGAATCAGCACCGACGGCGGCGCGCACTGCTCCGTTGGGCCGAACTCCCGGGTCGTCCAGTCGTAGCGTCGGTAGCGCGCCGGATTGCCGTGCGCCCAGGGCACGAGAATCTGCTCCTCGAACCGCGGCCACCACCCGAAGAACGTCTCCCAGGACGCGAAGTCGTCGGTGTGCAGTAGCACCGCAGACCGGGTTGTCGCCGATAGTGCGGTGTGCAGTCGTGCAGCAAAGGTGCTCTTACCGGCGGCGCCCCTGCCGTCGATGGCCACCACACGCACGTCGCCGCAGTGCGGCTCGCTCTCGTTGATGATCGTGGCCAGCCACGCGAAGCTTCGCAGTGGTGCCGGTGTCGCCATGGCGCGAGCTTACCGGCGCTCGGCTAGCCTGTTGCGGTGGACTGGACAGAGCTAATCGGCAGCCTGGCCGGCGTGCTGTTCGTGATCCTCGCTGTCCGCCAGAATATTTGGACCTTCCCGGTCGCGATCGTCAGCTCGCTGTTCTACATCGTGGTCTTCAGCCGGCAGACGCTGTACGCCGATGCGGCCCTGCAGGTCATGTTCATTGCGCTGGCCGTGCAGGGCTGGTACCTGTGGCAGCGGGGAAGCCCCGATCGGCATGGTGTCGCGGTGCGGCGGACCCCACGGTGGGCGTGGCTGCCGTTGGTATTGTCCCTTGCCGTCCTGGTGGCGGGACTGTATGCATTCCTCATCACGTTCACCGATTCCAATGCCCCTCAGCTTGATTCGGTGATCACCGGGCTCAGTGTCGTCTCCCAATTCATGATGAACCGAAAATGGATCGAGAATTGGGCACTCTGGATCATCACCGACACGTTCTCCGTAGGTGTTTATCTGTTCAAGGGGTTGAACCTGACGGCAGGTCTTTACGCGTTTCTCAGCGTGATGGCCGCCGTCGGGCTATGGAGCTGGCGAAAAGAGCTGCGGACGGAGACGACTGTCGACTCGGTATGAACAACCTGCCCCTTCCAACATATATCGGACAGGGGGCCTTGCGGCAAGGCCCCGGTCATACCGCACAATCGCTGGCCGAACGTCAGATGCCATGAATGAGAACGGAAACGGGGAAGTCCAGTTGACGACATACGAGGAAGAACTGGAATCCGAGCGGGAGTACATCGCTGGGCTCTATGTGCGGCTCGACGCTGAACGCGCGCGCGTTAAGGGGCGATACCGCAGCACCCTGCGGGCGCCGGTCGATCAGCAGAACGGTGCGGCCATGGTCGAGCGCGACGACGAGGTGCGGGCACTGGCCAGTCAGGCGCAACGCTTGGACGTCGCCGATGACGGACTGTGCTTCGGCAGGCTGGATGCCGTCTCGGGAGAGCGCTCCTACGTCGGGCGCATAGGTCTTCTGGATGAGACGAATGACTACGAGCCACTGCTGATCGATTGGCGGGCCCCGGCAGCGCAGGCCTTCTACATCGCCACCGGTGCCAACCCGGAAAACACTCGGCGTCGGCGCCAATTTCGAACTCGGGGACGTCACGTCGATGCGTTCTCCGATGAAATCCTCGGCCGTCCCGACGGTGAAGAACGCGACGGCGAGCGCGGGAGCATGAGTGATGCGGCGCTGCTCGCGGCCGTCAACGCACCGCGCGGCAATGGCATGCGCGACATCGTGGCGACCATCCAGGCTGAGCAGGACCGGATCATCCGGCTCGATCATCCCGGTGTGCTGGTCATCGAGGGCGGTCCCGGCACGGGCAAGACCGTCGTGGCGCTGCACCGCGTCGCCTACCTGCTATACACCCAGCGCAAGCGGATGGAACGCCACGGTGTGTTGGTCGTCGGCCCGAATGCGGCCTTCCTCAGCCATATTTCGCGGGTCCTGCCGTCGTTGGGTGAGACCAACGTGGTGTTCACGACGGCCGGAGATCTGCTGCCCGGTCTGAAGGTCACCGCGGAGGACGGAGCGGAAGCCGCGCGGCTCAAGGGCTCGCTGCAGATTCTTGACGTGCTCGCGGCCGCGGTCGCGGATCGGCAGCGGACCCCCGTGGAGCCACTGCGCATCCAGCTCACCGATGTCTCGGCACGCATCGATGCCGATATCGCGCAGTGGGCCATCGAGGAGGCGCGTGCGAGCGGGCTCCCGCACAACGAGGCGCGGACCGTCTTCACCGATGTCCTGACGTGGGCGATCACCGAGCGGGCGATCCCACGCATCGGCAAGGGGTGGCTCACGCGTGAGGACCGCAAGGCCTGGGAGCACCTGCGTGCGGAGCTGCTGGATGAACTCGGGGATCACGAGGGATTCGCCGCGGCGCTCGACGAGCTGTGGCCGATGCTGACACCGGAGATGCTCTTGTCGGAGCTGTACACCTCACCGGAGCGGCTCCGCGCTGCCGGTGCGGATCCGGCACTGGCACGCGCTGTCGGTGACGCGTGGACGGTCTCAGACGTGCCGCTGCTCGATGAGCTTGTCGATCTGGTAGGCCGTGACAAGGCCGCGGAGGAGGCGGCTGAGCAGGAGCGCAGGGCCGAGGCCGAGTACGCGGCCGGGGTGCTGGACCTGATGACCGGCCGCGAAGACATGATGGACGACGAAGACCACCTCTTTGCCACCGATCTGCTGGGTGCCGAGGATCTCGCGGAACGATTCACCGAACGTGACACCCGCGACCTGGTCGAACGCGCGTCGGCAGACCGGGACTGGACGTACGGGCACATCGTGATCGACGAGGCGCAGGAGCTGTCCGAAATGGACTGGCGAGTCTTGATGCGCCGGTGTCCAAGCCGTTCGTTCACGGTGGTCGGGGATCTGGCTCAGCGTCGATCGGTGGCCGGTGCCACCTCGTGGGACGCGATCCTGGCCCCGTATGTGCCGGGACGCTGGCTGTACCGGTCGTTGTCGGTGAACTACCGCACCCCGGCCGAGATCATGGCGGTCGCCTCGGCGCTGCTGGCCGAGTTCGCGCCGGGCGTCCAGCCACCCGAATCCGTCCGCTCCTGCGGCGTACGCCCCTGGTCAAGACATCTCGCTGAGGGCGAATTATCAGAAGCCATAGAGGAATTCACGCGCGACGAAGCCTCTCGGGAGGGCACGAGTGTGGTGATCGGCCCGCCGGGCGTACCCGGCACGGTGCCCGCCTCCGAGACCAAGGGCTTGGAGTTCGACGCGGTGCTGGTGGTGGAGCCGGAACGGATCCTGGCAGATGGGCCGCGAGGTGCGGCCGAGCTCTATGTGGCGCTCACCCGTGCCACTCAGCGCCTGGGGGTGCTGCATGTGGCGCCGCTGCCGCAAGCTCTCGTCGGCCTCACCGAAACCACAGCGAGCCCCGGCTCGGTTCGCCGGGTCGTGCCAACGAGCGTCGCCCAATAGGGCAGGATAGACACCGCCGTCGCGGCCTTCCGATGAGCCGCTTGCGCGAAGAGCGGAAGCAGCGGGCCCGATGGCTGAGTTTTGTGCACCGGCTTTGTCGAGCCCGTACCGAGGAGGCGTGATGACTCGCGATGTGAGCCGCACCGGATATAAGCGGGTGCTGCTCAAGCTCGGCGGCGAGATGTTCGGGGGAGGAGCTGTCGGTCTTGACCCGGATGTGGTCCACAGGGTGGCCAGTCAAATTGCCGAGGTGGTCCGCAGCGGTGCCGAGGTTGCGGTCGTCATCGGTGGTGGTAACTTCTTCCGCGGCGCGCAGCTGCAGCAGCGCGGGATGGAACGGACGCGCTCGGACTACATGGGCATGCTCGGCACCGTCATGAATAGCCTTGCGTTGCAAGACTTCCTGGAAAAGGAAGGCATTGTCACGCGCGTGCAGACGGCCATCACCATGGGGCAGGTCGCCGAGCCTTACATTCCGCTGCGGGCCAGAAGGCATCTGGAGAAGGGGCGTGTGGTCATCTTCGGCGCCGGTATGGGGTTGCCCTACTTCTCCACCGACACCACCGCGGCACAGCGCGCGTTGGAGATCGGCGCCGAGGTGGTGCTCATGGCCAAGGCGGTCGACGGCATCTTCACCGATGACCCGCGCGCCAATCCTGACGCCGAGTTCCTGCCGGAGATCACGCACCGTGAGGTCATTGATCGCGGACTGCAGGTCGCCGATGCCACCGCGTTCAGCCTGTGTATGGACAACCGGATGCCGATCCTGGTGTTCAACCTGCTTACCGAAGGCAATATCGCCAGGGCGGTCGCAGGTGAGAAGATCGGAACGCTGGTAACACCATGATGAGCCGCTTGCGCGAAGATCATCAGACCCGATGGGAGATCAATCGTGATTGACGAGGTTCTTCTCGATGCCGAGGAGAAGATGGAAAAGGCCGTGTCGGTCGCCCGCGATGACTTCGCGACGGTTCGCACGGGCCGTGCCAACCCCGGAATGTTTCAGCGGGTTGTCATCGACTACTACGGCACAATCACCCCCATCACGCAGATCGCCGGCATCAACGTGCCCGAGGCTCGTCTGGTGGTCATCAAGCCGTATGAGGCCAATCAGCTCAAGGCCATCGAGGACGCGATCCGCAACTCGGACCTGGGTCTGAACCCGAGCAACGACGGCAGCATCATTCGCGTTGCCATTCCCCAGCTCACCGAGGAACGCCGTCGGGAGCTCGTCAAGCAGGCCAAGGGCAAGGGCGAGGACGCCAAGGTGACCCTGCGCAACATCCGGCGTAAGGCCAATGACGAACTGAACCGGATCAAGAAGGACGGTGAGGCCGGCGAGGACGAAGTGGGCCGCGCGGAAAAGGATCTGGACAAGACCACCGCCCAGTACGTGACTCAGATCGACGAGTTGGTGAAGCACAAAGAAGGCGAGTTACTGGAGGTCTAGGCCCCCGGTAATGACGACCATGGGAGATACCGACGCGGCTTCGGCCCCCGGCAACAGCCCTGCGCCCCCTTCGGGGGCGAAGTCCCGGGCCGGACGTAACTTGCCGGCCGCCATCGGCGTCGGCGCCGTTCTCGCCGCCATGATCATTTTCTCGTTGCTGTACCAGAAGGAGATCTGGGTCGGCATCATCTCGGTCTTCCTCGGGATCGCGATGTGGGAGGTGACCAAGCGACTGCGCCAGGCCGACATCTCTGTGCCGTTCATCCCGCTCTTCGTCGGTGGACAGGCCATGATCTGGCTGACCTGGCCGTGGGGGACCGCCGGAGCGTTGGGTGCGTTTGGCGCCACCGTGGTGGTCTGCATGATCTGGCGCCTGGTTGGGCACGGATTGAACCAGCAGCCGGTGAACTATCTGCGCGATGTCGCCATCACGGTGTTCGTCGCCGCGTGGATCCCGCTGTTCGCGTCCTTCGGCGCGCTCCTGGTCTATCCGGAAAACGGTGCTGAGCAGGTCTTCTGCCTCATGCTCGGGGTCACCTTCTCCGACATCGGCGGGTACGCGGCCGGTGTGCTGTTCGGCAAGCATCCGATGGCCCCTGCCATCAGTCCCAAGAAGTCCTGGGAGGGCTTGGCGGGCTCGCTCCTGGTAGGCACGACCGCATCAACCCTGGCGGTGACCTTCCTGCTGGGGCACCATCCCTTTGTCGGTGTCGCGCTGGGCATCATGCTCGTCATCACGGGAACGCTCGGCGACTTGGTCGAGTCCCAGGTCAAACGCGACTTGGGCATCAAGGACATGGGCACGCTGCTGCCCGGACACGGCGGCATCATGGACCGTCTGGACTCATTGCTGCCCTCCGCGGTGGCCACCTGGATTGTGTTGACGCTCTTTATCTAGGTTGCGCTCGACGTGGCTGCGCTCCGGTACAGCCACCTGAATAGCAGGCGGGCACGGCCGTGACGGTGTGTCTACCGGGTCTTGAGCGCCTGGCGCAGGTCCACTCCGGCGAACGGTCCCGGCACATGGCCATCAACCGTGAACCGGTACAGGGCGGTCTGAAAAATCCCGGTGAGCGCGGCTCCGATGATGGAGCCCGCCAGAATCCACAGCGCGCCGAGTGCGGCGAGCACGCCCGTCACTGCGGTGACATTCGCGGCGACTCCCAGATAGATCAACCCGGCTCCCGGCAGCGTCAACATCGCCGTGAAAAAGTTCAGGCCCACGACGCCGACAACATTCTGGCCCCAGGCGTTCTTGAGCGTTTCCTTGGTCTTCTTGACGGCGTCGATCGCGCCGAGATTCTGCAGCACGATCGTGGGCAGCACCTGGAAGGAAACCACGCGCCAGGCGACGTCCAGCAATCGCCCGACGAACGGCACCCGCTCCTCGATGACGCTGATGATCCAGGAGACGACACCTGTGATGAGAACCCAGGGGAGCAGACGTCCGCCGCGCTGGGCTGCTGCCGAGATGCCCCCGGCGACGCTCGGATCTCCGCCCTCTAATGCGATGTTCGCCTGCGAGATGAGCGCCGCCTGCCAGAAGGTCGCGACGTACATCAACACGAAGTACCCGACGGCGAAGACCGGGTAGAAGAGCGGCGGCACCGAATCTCCGGTCGTCGCGGGCAATAGCAAGACTCCGAGGGTCACCATTCCGATAAGCACAAGCAACGCGGTGAGCCCGGACAAAATCGGGAAGACGACGAGCTCCTTACGCGAGCTCAGCACCTTCGCGGATGTCTTGAAGATTTGCCACGATGTCGACAGCGTGCTGGTGAAGGCCATCAGAATTCCCCCTGGTCATTGACGGATCAATGAGGCACAAGATACCAGTGCAGTAGCTACCCGCATGGGTGGCTGGTTTGATGGACGTATGCCTCGTCGCGACGTTCAGATCCCGACACCCGACGGGCAATGCCCGGGCACTCTGCACCTGCCGGATCAGTCCGGCCCCGCTGTCATCCTCTACCCCGATGCCGGCGGTGCTCGCGAGGTCATGCGCGAGATGGGGGACCGCCTGGCGGCGCTGGGGTACGTCGCACTGGTACCCGACGTCTACTACCGCGAAGGTGATTGGAAACCATTCGATCTGGCGACCGCGTTCGGTGACCCGCAGGAGCGTGGCCGCCTCTTCGCGACGATGGCCACCCTCACCCCCGAGCGCATCGACGCCGACGCGGGGGCCCTACTGGATTTCCTCGACCAGCAGCCCGAGGTCACGGGCGACACGGTAGGTCTGACCGGATACTGCATGGGAGGACGGATCTCGTTGCGAGTAGCGGCGACTCACGCTCCTCGGGTTGCCGCCGCCGCGTCGTTCCACGGTGGCAACCTGGCCAAGGCCGACGACCCGAACAGTCCGCACCACCTCGCCGACCAGATCACCGGTGTGGTGCTGGTCGCCGCCGCAGAGCAGGACGCATCCTTTCCGCCCGAGCAGGAGCAGCTCCTGGCGCAGGCACTGACCGATGCCGGGGTGCGACACGCCATCGAGACATATCCCGCCCGGCACGGGTTCGCCGTCACGGACAACGCCACCTACGACGAGGTAACGGCCGAGCGGCATTGGCGAGCCCTGGAAGAGCTCTACGGCTCCACCCTGGGGATCTAATGCTGTTCGAGCCCAGGCTGCGGGCCGGAATCCACGATGGCACCATCTCGGTGGCCTACCGGCGCTGGAAGCGCCCACAGGTCAAGGTCGGTGGTCGCTACCGCGTCGGCTCGGACCGCATTCGTTCCATGACCACGTTCGATTTCATCGAGGTCGATGCCGTCGATGAGATCACCGCGCGCGACATCGACGATGCCGATGCGCTACTAGCGGGTTATCCCTCGGCCGCGGCAGCGCGAAGCGATGTCGGTGCGAGTGCAAATGATCCTTTGTACCGCTTGGCGTTTCGGAAGATAGCGATGGCCGATCCGCGTGCTGAGCTGGCCTCCGCGGTGGCGCTTTCGGACGCCGATATCGCCGATATCGACGCGCGATTGGATCGGATGGACCGCAGCGCCACGCCGGGGCCGTGGACCCGCGAGGTACTGCTAGAGATCGCCCAGCGCCCGCAGGTGCGTGCTAAAGACCTCGAATCTTGCTCCCGCTGGCCCGATTTAGCGACGTTCAAGGTGCACGTGCGCAAGCTCAAGAACCTGGGTCTGACCCTGAGTCTGCCGGTGGGCTATCGGCTTTCACCGCGTGGTGAGGAGTATCTGGCCCGGGCAGTCAGTTAGCAGCTGAATTCCCGGCCGCTGCCGTCGGATGGGGTGGTCTCCTTCAGGCAACCGAAGGGCTCGATTCCGGCATCGCTGACCCGAATCGCGGACTTGGTTTTGGTGTTCGCGCAGAACAATCCGGAAGTCTCACTGCGGCAAGCGAAGTCCCCGAACGTCAGGCGGCCGCCGTAGTCGAGTGGGTTTCCGTCGCCGCTTTGGAAGGGTCCTGGGTCGCCATGGAGCCCGCCCACCGTGACCTGCTGACCATTGAAGTCTGTCCATCCGCCGACCCAGTTTCCCTCGGTGCCGGCGGGCCGCTTTGGCGGATTCGTGAGGTTGACCAGGCAGGACAGTGTGTCGGGCTCGATGTTGCTCGTCATGCAACGCGTCTTGCCCGACGGAGTCTTGAACGCGACGTTGTCCCCGAGATCGGTCTTCTGGCCGTCCTGGCTGGTCGCCGAGTGGAAGTTGGCGACATTCATTGGGGCTCCCTTGGAAATCCACTGCGCCACAGCGTCATAAGGCGCACCGGCAACGGGCTCTGGCAATTCGATGGGAGTCGTTGTGGTGGTCGTGGTGGGCGCCTTGCTTGTGGTGCTGCTCGACGTTGGTGTGCTTGATGAGGGAGTGGTCGGAGAGACCGAGGCTCCCTTCGAGCATCCTGCGACCAGGAGCGCCGCTCCCAGCATGATCAGACCACCGTGTAACAGGGCACGCATGCAGCCAGGCTAGCTGGCTGCCACCGGCTGACGGGTAGGCGCGGCGGCTGCCACCTCGATTGCGGGATTCTTCTCAGCGGCGGCGGGCCTGCTGGCACGGGCGTTCAGCCAGCAGGCCAGTGCGCCGAGTACCAGCCCGATGCCGATGCCGACATCCACACGCTGGCCGAGAATCGCCCACGACAACAGCCCTGCGACGGCTGGGATGACGCAGAACAGCATGGCCACCGCGGAAGCGCCGAACCGGCTCACAGCGTGGACGTACGTGGAGATACCGAGGACCGCGCTGAACACCACCATGGCGCACACCGCCCAGGTGGCCTTCCATGGGTCATGTACGGCAGTGGGTGTCAGCAGGGCCAAGATGCCCGCGGGCACCAGCCCGGCGATGTTCTGAATGGTGCAGTTGACCCGGAAATCGACACCGGCGCAGAAACGCTGCTGGTACACGCCGCCCGCGGCCAGACCGAGCAGGGCGATCAAGAGCAGCACCAGCACCGTGTCGACGCCGCCCGTCGCGAGCAGCCGGCTGGCGCATGCGGCCAGCACGGCGACGATGCCGAGCACGAGGGCAAGGATTCGCCACCTGTTGAGCCGCTCACCCAGAAACAGGGCCGCCAGTACCGCGGTGACAACAGGATTCATCGAGATGACGACCGCGCCCAGCACTGCGGGCGCGCCATGCTCGAGGGCCTCGTACAACGCGCAGAACTGCACCGCCTGCATCAGCAGGCCGGTAATGACGACGTGTCCGAGTTTGCGGCCCGTTGGCCAGGTCGCCTTGGCCAGTAAGGCCCAGGCGGCGACGATCAGACCGGCGAAGGTGAAACGGGCGACCAGCACCAGCATGGGTGTCATGGCGGACACCGCAAGTGCGCCAACCGGGTAGCCCAGTGCGTAGAGGAATGTCAGCATCGACGCGAACCACATCGGCATCTTCTGCATGCCTGCCATCGTTGCCGGTGTCGCCGACCGATATCCAACGATAATTACTGATCAGAATCAATCAGGAATTGTTATCAATCGATACGCAGTACCCAGTGCGAGGCCCATGATCGGCCGAGGTGCAGAAATATTGATCAAGAATCGTGATCGGACTACGGTGGCGATATGGCGAGTTCGACACTCGATATCGCACCGCTTCGGTCCTTGGTCGCGGTTGCGGATTGCGGGGGATTCCATCGGGCTGCGGCCGTGCTGCATCTGACCCAATCCGCGGTCAGTCAACATGTGCGCAAGCTGGAAGTCGCCGTCGGGGAGCCGGTGGTCCGACGTTCGGGGCGCGGTGTGGTGTTCACCGATAAGGGTGCGCAGCTGCTGGTGCATGCCCGTCGCATCCTTGCCGCGCACGATAGCGCGGTCGACGCTCTGATAGCCGGTCAAGAACGCACGCTGATTCTCGGGGTCACCGAGCACGGCGCGGATTTGATACTGCCCAGCATCACCACGGCGCTGCGTAGTCATCTCCCGGACTGGTCGGTGCGGGTGCGGTTTGATCGCAACCTCTATCTCGCCGATTCCGTGGACCGGGGAAGCATGGATCTGGCGGTCATCCTCGACGGCTCGGGCCTGGATCGGGCCAGCGCGGTGGGCACCGTTCGGCTGCATTGGGTAGCGGCACGTGGCTACAAGGCGAGTTCCGTCGAGCCCCTGCAGGTCGTGACTTTCACCGAACCGTGCACCCTGCGCGCGCCCATGTTCAGCGCGCTGCACACGCTGGGGCGCCAGTATCAGATTGTGGCGGAATCGCCGGACTTATCGGGGTTGTACGCGGGTCTGCGATCCGGGCTGGGAATGGCGCTGTTGCCCATCATCGGGTGGCTGCCCGACGGCATCGCCCCGGTCGAGGCCATGCCCGCGGCGAACCTGGCGACTCTTTCAGTCGTCGGCCGCCGCGGGCTTGAACCCGGCGTGTATGCCGCTGTGGAAGGGGCTGCACGCGAGGCACTTTCGGGCACAACCGCGGCGATCGCCTAGATCACTTGTGCAGTGGCCCTGCGTTCGGCCCGCAGCACTGTATCGGCGATATCGAACTCCTCATCGTCTCGCGTAAATGTGCGATTGCGTGACTCGGCGACGAGGACGTTCCATCGGCCTGGATCGAGGGTGTCGGCGATGTCCTCGGCGGTGAAGTACCAATCGGGCAGGTCCGGCCGTCCGATTGCCGCGTGCATGTCCGACGGATGGTGCCCGACGATCAGCAACGTGCCCCCCGGTGCCACTGCTGCGGCCAGCCCGGCGAACACGGGCTCGCGAAGCTTCGTCGGCAGGTGCATGAAATGCGATGTCACCAAATCGAATCGACGACTCGGCTGCCATGTTGTCAGGTCGGCCTGCATCCAGGTGATCCTGTTGGCGAGCTCAGGGTCGGCTCTGGTGGCGTTGTCGGCGGCACGGAGCAACGCGGTCTCCGCGAAATCCATGCCGGTGACCTGCCAGCCCTTCTGGGCCAGCCAGATCGCGTCACCGCCCTCGCCGCAGCCGGCGTCGAGCGCGGTTCGGGGCGGCAGTGCCGAAATCTCATTGACCAGTTGTGGATTGGCGTTCCCGCTCCATAAGGCGTCGTGCGACCGGTAAAACTCGTCCCAGGATTTCTCGTCGGACGGCGGGTTATGGTGATCAGGCATGTTGTAACTCCTGGGCGTCGGCGACCGCGAGGTCGGCGTTGATGATTGCGGCGACCTCGGTTCCGGCCGCCGCCGATGTGATGACCTGTGCCTTGATGTCGGTGACGTTTCCGGCGGCGTAGATCCCCGGCACCGCGGTGGCGCCCCCGGTGACCGGCAGGTATGTCCCCAGCAGATGGTCCCCGAGCCTCATTTCCTGCGCCGTCAGGTGTACCGGCGCCAGCATATCGATGCGCGCCGACACGACCGTCGCCACGACCAGCGCATCACACGGAACAACGGCGCCGGTTCCCAGCTCTACCGCGGTGAGCGCGTCATCGTTGATCCGCAGGCGTGCAACCGGGCCGTCCACGACGCCGATATCTCGGCGTGCCAGCTGCGCAGCATCCTCGGGCGATAGCGGAAAATCGTTGTGCCGCAGCAGGGTGACGTTATCGCTGAGCTGGCGGAAGAGCAGCGCGTGGTGCACCGCCAGTGGGCCGGTGCCCAGCACGGCGATGGCGCGATCACGCACCTCCCAGCCGTGGCAGTAGGCGCAGTGCAAGATGTCACGGCCCCAACGCTCGGCCAGGCCCTCGATATCGGGTAGTTCATCCACCACTCCGGTGGCCACCAGGACGCGGCGGGCTTGGACCATCGAGGTCGTGCCGTCTGACGAATCCACCGCCGCGTCGAAGTGGTTGTCCGCGTGGGACACCGAGGAGGCGCGCGCGTCGTGGAAGGCCGCGCCGTACTGTGCCGCCTCGTCACGCCCGATACCGAACAGCTCGGACGGCGGGGTCGACTCGCGTCCGAGGTAGTTGTGAACCCGATCCGCCGGCGCGTTGCGCGGGTGGTGATCATCGATCACGACCACCGACCGCCGCGACCGGGCGAGGGTGATGGCCGCCGACAGGCCCGCGGCACCGCCACCGATGATGGCTACGTCCCAGATTTTGCTCATGACACCACTATTGGGGCCAGTCTGCGAAACACGCAAGCTTTCTTGCCAAAGCAGCAATATGGCCGCCATCATGGTTGGTATGGACGATCAGAACCAGCGGTTAGAGGCCGTGCTTGATGCCTTGGGGCCCCGGCTGCGGGCCCTGCGCCTGCATCGTCAGGTCACTCTGGCGCAGTTGTCCGACACGACGGGCATTTCCGAGAGCACCTTGTCGCGCCTGGAATCCGGTCGGCGGCGCCCCACTCTGGAACTTCTTCTGCTGCTGGCCGAGGCACACCAGGTGCCGCTCGACGAGCTGGTGAACGCACCCGCCACGGGTGACCCGCGCATCCACCCCAAGCCGTTCAAACGACACGGGTCGGTCTATCTGCCGCTGTCACGCCGGCCCGGTGGGGTGCAGTGCTACAAGCAGATCATCCCGCCGCACTCGCCGAAGGGTGAACCGAATCTGAAGGTCCATGAGGGCTATGAGTGGATGTACGTGCTCTCCGGAAAGGTCCGTCTGCTGCTCGGCGAGCTGGACCTGATTCTGCCCGCCGGTGAAGCCGCCGAGTTCGATACGCATATCCCGCATTGGTTCGGCAATCCGACCGATAAACCCGTCGAGGTGTTGCATATTTTCGGCCCGCAGGGGGAGCGGATGCATGTGCGGGCACGTTCCGGTTCGGGGAACTAGCGCAAGCCTGGGATACTAAGTGGGTTATGTCTGCCGATAAGGGGTCCCTGCCGCTGGTTTTCGACGCGCCGCGTCGGGCCATGCCGCCGCGTCACCTGGCGGATATGACGGCCGAGCAGACCCGTGAGGCTGTGACCGCATTGGGGCTTCCGGCGTTTCGTGCCAGGCAGATCGCCAACCAGTACTACGGACGGCTGGTGGGCGATCCCGCGGCAATGACGGACCTTCCAGCGGGCGCGCGCGATGGTGTGGGCGAGGCGCTATTTCCCCGGCTGCTTCATCCGCTGCGACAGGTGGCCTGTGATTCTGGGGATACTCGAAAGACCTTGTGGCGCTTACACGATGGCAGCACCGTCGAGTCGGTACTCATGCGCTATACCGACCGCAACACGCTGTGCATCTCGTCGCAGGCCGGGTGCGGCATGGCCTGCCCGTTCTGCGCCACCGGTCAGGGTGGACTGACGCGTAATCTCTCGGCCGCCGAGATTCTGGAGCAGGTCCGTGATGCCGCGGCCTCATTGCGTGACGGCGAGCTGCCGGGCGGGCCCGGCCGGTTGTCGAACATCGTCTTCATGGGCATGGGTGAGCCCCTGGCCAATTACAACCGGGTGCTCACCGTGCTGCGCAAGATCACCGCGCCGCCCCCCGATGGGTTCGGTATTTCGCAGCGCGGTGTCACAGTCTCGACGGTGGGGCTGGCGCCGGCCATTCGCAAACTTGCCGACGAGGGACTGGGAGTCACTCTGGCGGTGTCGTTGCACTGCCCGGACGACGAGCTGCGCGACACCCTGGTGCCGGTCAACACCCGGTGGGCCATCAGCGAGGTGCTCGATGCCGCGCGGTACTACGCCGATGTCACGGGACGGCGGGTGTCCATCGAATACGCGCTCATCCGCGATGTGAACGATCAGCCCTGGCGGGCGGACTTGCTTGGCAAGAAGCTGCGAAAAGCCTTGGGTCAGTTCGTTCATGTGAATCTGATTCCGCTGAATCCGACGCCGGGCAGTCAATGGGACGCCAGTCCGAAGCCGGTGGAGCGGGAGTTCGTACGGCGCGTACGCGAGCAGGGAGTCTCCTGCACGGTGCGTGATACCCGAGGTCGCGAGATTGCCGCCGCATGCGGCCAACTGGCAGCGTCCGAGCGCTAGCTAGCGGATACGGCCCGAGCGGCGACCGAAGTAGTCGTTCGCGGTGAAGGCCAGCACGATGAGAGCGAAGCCGACACAGAAGATGTCTTCGACCTTGCCGACGTGATTGCCCTTGAGGAGCAGCAGCAAGAAGGCCGCGATGGCGATGCCCAGGATGTGGAAGATGCGGGGGTTCTGGCCCGAGAGCCCACGCCCGAACGCTGCGGACGGCACGTCCTCGACATCGACTCCGTCGTGCTTGACAACCTCAGTCGTGGCCACCGCCAGCCCTCCAAATCTCAGACGTCTACTACAGCCCATAGTGTGCCACGCCCACCCGCCTCCGGTATGCACACCCCGCGCGAGGGGGAAATGTCGGTGGGAGTCGCGGGCCAGTCCAGGCCGCACAATATGTGGGTGACACGTAGTTCAGAGGTCTGTCGGGTGTTACTGCTCGGCAGCACCGGGTCCATCGGCACCCAGGCGCTCGAGGTCATCGCCGCCAACCCGGAGCGCTTCGAGGTGGTCGGCCTGGCGGCGGGCGGCGGCAACATCGATCTGCTGCGGCAGCAGATCGCGGATACCGGCGTCACCAACGTCGCGGTAGCCGACAAGCGTGCCGCCGAACGGCTCGACGTACCCGTGCTGAGTGGACCTGACGCCGTCACCGAGCTGGTGGAGAACACCGGGGCCGATGTGGTGCTCAATGCGCTGGTCGGAGCTTTGGGTCTGCGGCCGACTCTGGCCGCGCTGAAGTCAGGGGCACGGCTCGCGCTGGCCAACAAGGAGTCTCTGGTGGCCGGCGGGCCGCTGGTCACCAAGGCCGCCGCTCCCGGCCAGATCGTTCCCGTCGACTCCGAGCATTCCGCGCTGGCGCAATGCCTGCGCGGCGGTACCCGTGGCGAGGTGGCGCAGCTGATCTTGACCGCATCCGGCGGGCCCTTCCGGGGGTGGAGCGCGCAGCAGCTCGAAGACGTCACGCCGGAGCAGGCCGGAGCGCACCCCACCTGGTCGATGGGGCCGATGAACACCCTCAACTCGGCCTCACTGGTCAACAAGGGCCTGGAACTCATCGAGACCCATCTGCTGTTCGACGTGCCGTACCAGCAGATCGGTGTCGTGGTTCATCCGCAGTCGATCGTGCACTCGATGGTGACGTTCACCGACGGCTCGACACTGGCGCAGGCCAGTCCGCCCGATATGAAGCTGCCCATCGCGCTGGCACTGGGGTGGCCGGACCGGGTACCCGCCGCGGCCACGGCCTGCGATTTCAGCACCGCGTCCACCTGGGAGTTCGAGCCACTGGATGCGCAGGTCTTTCCCGCCGTCGACCTGGCCCGGAGCGCCGGAGAGGCGGGGGGATGCATGACCGCCGTCTACAACGCCGCCAATGAAACCGCGGCCGCTGCCTTCCTGGCCGGACGTATCGGATTCAAGTCGATCGTGCGAACAATCGCCGATGTGCTCGATGCAGCAAGCCAATGGGAGGGAACCTCCGGAGAACCCGCTACCGTTGACGATGTACTCGACGCGCAGCACTGGGCTGACCAGCGGGCTGCGCAATTGATCCTGGCGGAGGAAAATCGAATCTGATGGCTGCGTACGCGATCGGAATTGCGTTGTTCGCGCTGGCGATCTTGGTATCGGTGGCGCTGCACGAGTGTGGGCACATGTGGGTGGCGCAGGCCACCGGCATGAAGGTGCGTCGCTACTTCGTCGGGTTCGGACCGACATTGTGGTCCACCAAGCGCAAGAGCAACCGCGGTGCCAACGACATCATCGAGTACGGCTTCAAGGCCGTCCCGCTCGGTGGTTTCTGCGATATCGCCGGCATGACCTCGGTGGAACAGCTCACCCCCGAGGAATCCGACCGCGCCATGTACAAGCAGAAGGTCTGGAAGCGGGTGGCGGTGCTGTTCGCCGGACCGGCCATGAATTTCCTCATCGGCATCGTGGTCTTCTACGGCGTCGTCCTGTTTTGGGGTCTGCCCGACAACAACGCGCCCACGCATCCCGAGATCAAGCAGACGACGTGCGTGTCAGCGCAAAAGAGTGCCGACCCCAAGGACATGGCGACGTGCACCGGTGAAGGACCGGCGGCGCTCGGCGGCCTGCGCGAGGGTGACCAAGTGCTGGCCGTAGCGGGCAAGCAGCTCAGCACGTCCAGCGACATGGTCACCGCGATTCGGGAGCTGCGCGGTCCACAGGTCTTCGAGATCATTCGCGATGGCAAGCAGCAATCGCTCCTCGTCAACGTCGCCGAGACACAGCGCTGGGATGAGAAGGCGGGCAAGCTCATCTCGGTGGGTGCCGTCGGCGCCTCACTGGGCACCTATGTGCCGCAGAAGCACTACAACCCGCTGACGGCGGTTCCCGCCACCGGGAACCTCATCGGGACCGTCGCCGTCGAAACCGTGAAGGCCATCGGGAAGATCCCCACCAAGGTCGGCGCCCTCTGGGACTCCATCACCGGCAGCGAGCGGGCCATGGACACTCCGATGAGCATCGTCGGCGCGAGCCGCATGGGCGGCGAGACGGTCGAGCACGACATGTGGATCATGTTCTGGATACTGTTGGCGCAGCTCAACTTTGCGCTCGGCGCCATCAACCTGCTGCCGTTGCTGCCGTTCGACGGAGGACACATCGCGGTGGCCACCTACGAGAAGATCCGCAACATGATCCGATCTGCGCGCGGGCTCGCGGTGGGCGCCCCCGTCAACTACATGAAGCTGATGCCGGCGACATACCTGGTTCTGGTGGTGGTGGTCGGTTACATGCTGTTGACGATCACCGCCGACATCGTCAACCCGATTAGACTTTTTCAATAGCGATCCAAACGGAGGATCACATGACCAGCCTGGGCATTCCGAGCGCACCGCCGCCGACACTGTCGCCGCGGCGTAAGACACGTCAGCTCATGGTCGGAAACGTCGGGGTGGGCAGCGACTCACTGGTATCGGTGCAGTCGATGTGCACCACCAAAACCCACGACGTGAACTCGACTCTGCAGCAGATCGCGGAACTGACCGCCTCCGGCTGCGACATCGTGCGTGTCGCCTGCCCGCGACAGGAGGACGCCGACGCGCTCGCCGAGATCGCCCGCAAGAGCAAGATCCCGGTCATCGCCGACATCCACTTCCAGCCCAAATACATCTTCGCGGCGATTGACGCCGGCTGCGCCGCGGTGCGCGTGAATCCGGGGAACATCAAGGAGTTCGACGGCCGGGTCAAGGAGGTCGCCAAGGCCGCCGGTGACGCCGGAATCCCGATCCGCATCGGCGTGAATGCCGGCTCGCTGGATCCGCGCATTCTGGGCAAGTACGGCAAGGCCACTCCGGAGGCGCTCGTCGAGTCGGCGCTGTGGGAGGCCGGCCTGTTCGAAGAACATGGCTTCGGAGACATCAAGATCAGCGTCAAACACAACGACCCGGTGATCATGGTCGCCGCCTACGAACTGCTCGCCTCGCAATGCGATTACCCGCTACACCTCGGTGTCACCGAGGCCGGCCCGGCATTCCAGGGCACCATCAAGTCGGCCGTCGCCTTCGGTGCGCTGTTGTCCAAGGGCATCGGTGACACCATCCGCGTGTCCCTGTCGGCGCCGCCCGCCGAGGAGGTCAAGGTCGGCAATCAGATTCTCGAATCGCTCAACCTGCGGCCCCGGTCGCTGGAGATCGTGTCCTGCCCGTCGTGCGGGCGCGCGCAGGTGGACGTCTACACCCTGGCCAACGCGGTGAGCGCTGGGTTGGAGGGGCTGGATGTACCGCTTCGCGTCGCGGTCATGGGCTGCGTCGTCAACGGACCGGGTGAGGCACGCGAGGCCGACCTGGGCGTGGCATCCGGAAACGGCAAGGGCCAGATCTTCGTGAAGGGCGAGGTCATCAAGACCGTGCCGGAGGCGCTGATCGTCGAGACACTCATCGATGAGGCCATGCGCTTGGCCGAGGAGATGGGCACCGAGATCGGAACCGACGGAACGCCTACTGGCCAGCCGGTCGTGACCGTAAGCTGAACAAAGCTCGGCGTAACGGGACACACGGGAGCGATTGCCGATGACGACAACACTGCCGGCGCACGGAGCGCCCGGAGCGTCGTCCTCCGATGCCGTTCGCGTCCTCGGACTATCGGATACCGAGGCGGTGCGTGCGGTGTTGGACGCCGACCCGGTGGCCTCCTGCATGCTCGCCGCACGCGTCGAAGCTCGAGGCGCCGATCCCACGGCCATCGGCGGCGAGATCTGGACCACGGGAGCGTTGACGGACTCTCTGTGCTTCGTCGGGACCACGATCATTCCCCTGGCCGGCGGCCCCGAGGCCACCCGGTTGTTTGCCGAACGCGCCATTGAGCAGCACCGGATCTGCCCCTCCCTGGTCGGCCCGGCCGATGTGGTGCTCGACATGTGGTGCCATCTCGATCCGGTCTGGGGCCCCGCACGCGAGGTCCGCGCCTGCCAGCCCCTGCTGGCGATGCTCGATGCGCCGACATGTGCCGTCGACTCCGCGGTACGGCAGGTACGCGCCGAGGAGCTCGACCAGTATTTGAACGCTTCGATCCAGATGTTCATCGGCGAGATGGGTGTGGATCCGCGTAACGGTGACGGCGGCCGTGGGTACCGACGGCGGGTGGCCGGCCTCATCGAGGCGGGCAGGGCCTGGGCACGTTTTGAGGATGGGCGGGTCATCTTCAAGGCGGAGATCGGATCGCAATCGCGGTGCGTGAGCCAGATCCAGGGCGTATGGGTCGACCCGGAGTTCCGTGGCCGCGGGCTCGGTACGGCGGGGGTGGCCGCCGTGGCGGCAGCGATCCATCGCAGCAGCCGCATCCCCAGCCTGTACGTGAACAGCTTCAATGAAGTGGCCCGCGCGTCCTATGCCAGGGCGGGATTCACGCGCATCGGCACATTCGCGACCGTTCTCGTTAGCTGATTCTGACGAGCTAGTGCTCGCTACGTCCGTGCGCCTGCGGTGTTTTGGAGGCTCACGGCCATAACATCGACCCGATGTTCAGACGTGTTTGGTCTCTGCCGCTACTCGGCACCGCCCTGTTGGTGGCCGGAGCGGTCGCGTGCACCCCGCGCCCCGATGGGCCCGGGCCGGTCGCAGAGAAGTTCTTTGAGGCGCTGGCCAACGGCGACACCGCCTCGGCGGCGAAGCTGACCGACGACCCGGACGGCGCGAAAGTGGGTCTGGATCAAGCCTTCTCGGGTCTGCAGGCAACCTCGTTCAAGGCTGCCGTGAACGGATCGCAATACACTCTGGACACCGGCAGTGCCGACGCGACGTATGTCTGGCAGTTGCCCAGAAGGCGCACCTGGACCTATAGCGGGCGCCTGGAAATGCTGCGTACCGCGGGCAGTTGGCAGGTGCGCTGGGCGCCGAGCGACCTGCACCCCAAACTCGGTGAACGCCAATCGCTTTCGTTGCGGACCGATCCGGCCAAGCGGGCAACGGTCAACGAGTCGGGCGGCACGACCGTGCTGGCGCCGGCCAACCTGTACAAGATCTCCTTCGACGCGTCGCAGGCCGGTAAATCGCTGATGAGCACCGCCACCGCGCTGGCCGATGCCATCCGGCCCTACGACGACCAGATCAACGCCGCATCTCTGGCTGAGCAGGCGAGCGCCCAAACCTCGCCGATGAATCTCATCACGCTGCGCAAGGACGACTGGGACAAGGTTTCCATCGCGCTGGAGACGCGACCGGGGGCATTGCGACCCGGCGTGGTGATGACGCAGATCGCCGATCTGCTGCCCACCGATGACCACTTCGCGCCCGATATCGTCGCGCAGGTCAAAAAGGCAGTGCTCGATGAGCTGGATGGCGAGGCCGGCTGGCGGGTGGTCAGTGTCAACCAGAACGGTGTGGACACCGCGGTGCTCAACGAGGTGAAACCCAATCCGGCGCCGTCGAAGACGATCAGCCTGGACCGTGCCGTGCAGAACGCCGCACAGAACGCCGTCAACACCCGCGGTCAGAAGGCCATGATGGTGGTGATCAAGCCGTCGACGGGGGAGATCCTGGCGGTCGCGCAGAACGCCGCTGCCAATGCCGATGGGCCACTGGCCACCACGGGTCTGTTTCCGCCCGGATCGACATTCAAGATCATCACCGCGGGCGCTGCGCTCGAGCGCGGGATGGCCACTCCGGACACCATGGTGGGCTGCCCGAAGCGAGTCACCATCGGAGACCGCAGCATCCCCAACTACAACGAGTTCGATCTCGGCACGGTGCCCATGTGGCGGGCCTTCGCGAATTCGTGCAACACGACCTTCGCCAAACTGGCCAGTGAGATGCCGTTGGACGGTTTGACCGTCGCCGCTTCGCAATTCGGCATCGGTCCAGACTATGACGTCGCGGGGATCCCCACCGTCTCCGGAAGCGTGCCGCCCACCGTCAACCTGACTGAACGTACCGAGGACGGTTTCGGGCAGGGCAAGGTGCTGGTCACGCCGTTCGGCATGGCGCTGGCCGCGGCAACCGTCGCGAATGGAAAAACGCCTGTACCGCAGCTGATCTCCGGTCAGACCACCGGAATCACCGGCGAGCGTCCACCGGTGACGCCCACAATGATCGACGGCCTGCGCGGGATGATGCGCGAGACAGTGCTCAGCGGTACCGCGATGGACCTCAAGGGCGAGGGTTCGGTCTACGGGAAGACCGGTGAGGCCGAGTTCCCGGGCGGATCACACGCCTGGTTCGCGGGGTATCGCGGTGACATGGCCTTCGCGACGCTGGTCGTCGGGGGCGGCGGCTCGGAAGCCGCTGTGCGGGCCACCCGGGTCATGTTCCAGTCTCTACCGCCGGACTACCTGGCCTAGTCGGAGCTCGGCGCCAGCACGCAGAACTCGTTGCCCTCGGGATCGGCGAGCACAATCCAGCTCGATTCGCCCTGGCCGATGTCAATTCTGGTGGCACCAGATGCCAGAAATCGATCCACCACGGCGTGCTGGTCGGCACCGCGAAAGTCCAGGTGCAGCCGGTTCTTGGCCATCTTCTGGTCGGGTGTCTCCAGGAAGAACAACAACGGTGGATGCCGGTCGGGCTGGAACACCTCGACGGCGCCGTCGTCGTCGATCGCGTACGGCCACTCCAGCGCGTCGGCCCACCAACGGCCGAGTGTGGCCGCATCATGGCAGTCGATCACAATCGCTTCTAATGTGAGTCCGGCGGACAGCCCCATGAAGCCGATTGTGCTCGCTGTCGCTAACGTTCCGCCAGGCGATTACGAACTACCATGTAGTAAAACAGCATCCAGGGAGGATCGAGAGCTTGCGCAAAGCATTTCGGAGTGTGCTTGTGGTGACCGGGCTCGCCGGCCTCCTGATGAACGTGGCCATCACCACACCAGCGACCCTCGGCCAGGCAACGGCCGCATCCCCCCGCGGGGTGGCATCCGTCTCACCCACGCCGGGTCAGACGGTCGGGGTGGCGATGCCCGTGACGGTTCATTTTGCGGCTCCTGTCGCCGACCGGCCCGCCGCGGAACGTTCCATCAATTTCTCCGCGTCGAAGGTTCCGGCCGGGACATTCAGCTGGGTCGACGATGCGACGGTTCGTTTCACTCCCCGTGAGTATTGGCCCGCGCATTCGTCGATCACGGTGTCCGTGAACGGTGTGAGCGGTATGAAGTACAAGTTCCAGACCGGTTCGGAGGTGCTGGGCATCGCCAGCATCAGCGCGCACACCTTCACGGTCAAGATCGATGGCACCGTCATGCGTGAGATGCCCGCATCGATGGGAAAGCCCAAGCACCCCACGCCGGTCGGCTCGTTCACAGCCCTGGAAAAGCAGAGTCCGGTGGTCATGGATTCGCGGACCATCGGTATTCCGCTGAACGATCCGGAGGGCTACAAGCTGACCGTGTACTACGCGGTGCGGGTCACCTGGGGTGGCGTGTATGTGCACAGTGCCCCGTGGTCGACGGGAGCGCAGGGTAATTCGAACGTCAGCCATGGCTGCATCAACCTGAGTCCCGACAACGCGGCCTGGTACTACAACACCGTCGGTATCGGCGACCCCATCGTCATCAACGCGTAGCGATCTCGACAGGCCCCGCTACGCTGCCTTCATGACTGTTCGTGCCGCACTGCGCCCGGGAACGCTGTCTCCCGAACGCCAGGTTCCCCTGTCGATCGACCGCCCCGAGTACGTGGGCAAGTCCAAGGTCGCGGAAGCCATCGGGGAACCGTACGTCCAGTCACCCGAGGTCGTCGACAAGATGCGCGTCGCCGGCAGGATCGCTGCGCAGGCGCTGGCGCTCGCCGGTGAGGCAGTGGCCCCCGGGGTCACCACCGACGAACTGGACCGAATCGCCCACGACTACATGGTTTCCCAGGGTGCCTACCCGTCAACGCTGGGGTACAAGGGATTTCCCAAGTCGTGCTGCACATCGCTCAACGAGATCATCTGCCACGGGATACCGGACTCGACCGTGATCGAGGACGGTGACATCGTCAACATCGACGTCACCGCCTACATCGACGGTGTGCACGGAGACACCAATGCCACCTTCCTGGCCGGAAACGTCTCCGAGGAACACCGCCTACTGGTAGACCGCACCCGCGAGGCCACTATGCGCGCCATCAATGCCGTCAAGCCGGGCCGGGCTCTCAGCGTCGTCGGACGGGTGATCGAGGCCTACGCAAAGCGGTTCGGTTACAACGTGGTTCGCTCCTTCACCGGGCATGGTGTGGGCCCCACATTCCACAACGGGCTTATCGTGCCGCATTACGACGACCCCGATCTGGACATCGTCATCGAGCCGGGCATGACGTTCACCATCGAACCGATGATCAACCTCGGATCGCTGGACTACGAGATCTGGGACGACACCTGGACGGTGGCGACCACCGATAAGCAATGGACCGCGCAGTTCGAGCACACCATGGTGGTCACCGACGACGGAGTAGAGATTCTGACACTGCCATGACAGGCGCCGTATCCGGCGCGCTGCTGGTGGGGGGTGTCAGCTCCGACGCCGGTAAGAGTCTGGTGGTCACCGGTCTGTGTCGGCTACTGGCCCGCAAGGGGATTCGTGTCGCGCCGTTCAAGGCGCAGAACATGTCCAACAACTCCGTGGTGACAATGGACGGTGGAGAGATCGGCCGTGCGCAGGCACTGCAGGCACGTGCCTGTGGGCTGGAACCGTCGGTCCGGTTCAATCCGGTACTCCTCAAGCCCGGTAGCGACCGGACCTCGCAGCTGGTGGTACGCGGACAGGCGACAGGAAACGTCAGCGCACGTTCCTACATCGAGCATCGCGAAGAACTGCGGCAGGTGGTTGCCGCGGAATTACGCTCGCTGCGTGCGGAATTCGATGTGGTGATTTGTGAGGGTGCTGGCTCGGTCGCCGAAATCAACCTGCGAGCGACTGATATCGCCAACATGGGGTTGGCGCAGGCAGCGGGCCTGCCGGTGGTGCTGGTCGGCGATATCGACCGGGGTGGCGTGCTGGCCCACCTGTTCGGATCGGTGGCCGTGCTCGAGCCCGCGGATCAACGACTAGTCGCCGGATTCATCGTCAACAAGTTCCGCGGTGACCGCACGCTGCTGGATCCGGGGCTGGAGCAGCTCGCCGCACTGACCGGCCGAACCACCTATGGTGTGCTGCCCTATGACGACCAACTATGGCTTGATGCAGAGGATTCGGTTTCTGTGGTGGCGTCGGCTCAGGTGGGCCGCCCTGCCACACCTATCGGGCGCGAATGGCTTCGGGTGGCCGCGGTGCGCCTGCCCCGAATCTCCAATTCGACCGACATCGAGGCCATCGCCTGCGAGCCCGGGGTGATCGTGCGGTGGGCGGCGCATCCCGCCGATATCGCCGATGCCGATGTGGTGGTCCTTCCGGGCACCAAGGCCACCGTCGCCGATCTGGCCTGGATGCGGGGCAACGGGATCGCCGACGCGGTTGTCGCACATGCCCGTTCGGGTGGCCCGGTGCTGGGTATTTGTGGAGGGTTCCAGATGCTTGCCGCCACGATCGACGATCGCGTCGAGTCGGGTGCCGGCACGGTCAGCGGCCTGGGCCTGCTCGATATCGACATCGCCTTCCAGCCGGCTAAGACACTGCGGCACTGGCAGTCTCCGGGGTTGACCGGCTATGAGATTCACCACGGAACGGTCACCCGCTCGGCGGTGGCGCCGTGGCTGACCGAGCATCACGAGGGCGCCGCCCACGGTGCGGTCCGGGGCACCCATTGGCACGGACTGCTGGACAACGACGATTTCCGACGCGCGTGGCTCACCGAGGCGGCATCCGCGGCCGGACGCTCCGGATTCACTGTCGCGGCGGATACCAACGTCGCAGACCACCGTTCGGCTCAGTTGGACAGATTGGCCGATCTCATCGACACCCACCTCGACGTCGATGCGCTGGCAGCCGTGTGGCAAGAATCAGGTTGTCCGGGATCGGACCCGTCATATCCGGTAATCGAACACAGTCGGTAATTGGGGCGTGGGTCGAATAGCCTGTGCGGGTGCACCGGGGCTTCAGGAACATCACAGCTATCGCAGCATCCGCACTGGCACTTGTGAGCTGCACCCAGACGGTGCCGGGTACCGCCACATGGCCGGGTGCGCGGATCGCGCAATCGCTACTGACGGCCGATGAGCTGCCGCAGGGGGCCAAGTACGACAGGGTTGTCGCCGATCTGGGGCCCGTGACGGTCAACAACCAGCAGGTAATCGGTGCGATGCCCTCGAATCCGCAAGGATGCGCGGACGGTTTGTCGCCCCGTTTGGCCAATGCGGGTAGAGCGGGCCCCGAGAACACCGCGCGATACATCGCGCGATTCAACGGCGCGAACATCATCGTCAGCCTGTTGCGCGACACCATCGACCTGGCCAACGTGAAAGCGGTGGCGACCCGGTGTGCCAAGTACGAGGTGTTCTTCGACAAGAACTCGCCGGGGACGCCGATGATCACCGATCCGGTGCAGGGCGGACCTGTTGGCGTCCTCATCTACAAGCAAACAATGATCATGCCCAAGGGCACGACTTCCCGGTACATGGCTTTCGCGAATGTCCGGGGGGTGGCGATGGTGGCGACATCCTTCGACCTGCGCGATCCGTCGGTCAAGGCCGTCGCGACGATGCCCCATACCTTCCTGGACATCGTGGCGAAACAGGTCGAGAAGATCGAACGAACCTGACGGCTCTGGGTGAAAGTTTCCTGAAAGGGCTGGTTAAAAGCCCAACCGGAACGGTCGTACTCAGGTAGCGTGCGCCCATGCCCAAGGTCTTCGCGCAAGCGGCTCATCTATGAGTCCGCCGCCCGAGCTTCGCCCCCCGCGCCCAGGGCCTCCACCTGCGCGTGACGGTGAATTGCATCAGGTCGTCACGATTGACGGCCGTACGGTGCAGGTCAACGTTTCGGGGCCGGACAAGGGAACCACCGTCGTCATGCTGGCCGCGGCCGGGCATTTCGCACTCAGTTATCGCTCGGTATGCGAGCGGCTGCACACCGCGGGGCTGCGCACCGCGGTGATCGGACACGACCCACATCTTCATGCCAAGGCCATCACCGGAGTGCTCGACGACATCGGCGTCAAGGTTGCGCTCCTGGTGGGAGACCGTGCGGGCGGCGAGCTGGCCTGGGATCTGGCCGCCAGCAAACTTGACAGGTTTATCGGTCTCGTGGCGATCGACCGTGGACATCCGCGTGTGGCCGACCGTGCCGGGCTGATTCGGGACAAGCACTGCCCGCCGGTGGAGATCAACACCACGGTGTTGGTCACCTCGGACGCGACCCGTGCCATCGCCCGCGCCAGCCAGCGTTTTGTGTACGGCGACTATCGGATTGTCGAATTGATGGGCCGTCGGTCGGCGACGCGCGACCTCACCCCGGAATTGGCGGCCGAGGTGGTGCTGCGCAGCAGCTCCTGGTGAGCTAGCTGCCCGCCTCGTACCAGTTCAGCCAGGAGTTCAATTCCCGGTAGGCCTGTATCCGTGCTTCCGCGACCGATAAGAACACATCGTGTTTGGCATCGGGGATCGGGATCACCCGTTGGTGGTTGCCGATGCATCCCGCCCAGCGCGCGATTTGCTGAACGTCCAGGACCGCATCGCCGTGCAGTGCCGCCGCCGGGTTGACGTCCCCCGGGAGGCTGCGATCCGAGCGCAGGATCACGTTGGGCACGCCGACGTCCAGGCCACGATGTAGTTCTGCATGCCCACGCCGGATGGCACTGATCCACCCGAACCGCACCGGGAACCCGCCGACCGGCTTCCATTCCAGGTTGTAGTCGAACTCTCCGTGGAAATCCTTGTGCAGGCTCGCTCCGTATGCGCCCTCGTGCGGTAGCGGGATCGCTTGTTTGGCGCGGAACCTCGAAATCGCGTTGACGGCCGCGGTGGTGCCCCCGCTGCGGAGGAGGGGACGTCCCTGAAGATCCAGCCAGGGGCTGTTGAGAATGAGACCTGAGACATCGCCCAAGCCGGCGGCCACCCGTAGACGATTGAGCCACAGCGAGACGATCAGACCGCCGGCGGAGTGCCCGTACACGAGCAGCGGTGCACCCGCGCTGTGTCCGGTGATGATGTTCACCGCGGCGTTGAGTTCGGCGTCGTAGAGCGATAGATCGCTGATGTAGTGCGGGGTTTGGTGAGCGCGCCGGGAACGCCCGCATTTACGCAAGTCGAGCGCGAAGAAGCGATAGCCGCGGGCCGAGAAATGTTCGGCAAGCTCGGTGTGGAAGAAGTAGTCGGTATATCCGTGCACCATCAGCACCGCGCGCCCGGTATCCGGTTGAATTTCCGGTCGCACCAGTGTGGCGGTAATTACACCTTCGCCATCAGGGTCAATGCCCAGTTCAATGGTCTTTCGAAGGTAGCCATCGAGGACATCGGATTCCCATGTCACGGCCATAGCCTAGTTGAAGGAATGACTGAATTACCCGCGCGATAACCTGTGTGTACTCCCGGGTAGTGGCGAAGCGTTGCCACTCCATCAGATTCGAAAAGGACAGTGAACCGGTGTCAAAAGCGCAGGTGGAGCAGACAGACGTTGCCCTGATTGGGTCAGGGATCATGAGCGCGACGCTCAGCGCCTTGCTGCGATTGGTCGAACCGGACCTGTCGATCACCTTGATCGAACGCCTTGATGCGGCTGCCAGCGAAAGCAGCGACCCGTGGAACAACGCGGGTACCGGGCACTCGGCGCTCTGCGAGCTCAACTACACGCCGCAGAAGGCAGATGGCTCGATCGACATCACCAAGGCCATCACCGTCAATGAGCAGTTCCAGGTGTCGCGCCAGTTCTGGGCCTACGCCGTCGAGAACGGTGTGCTGCCCGACGTCCGCGGATTCCTCAATCCCATCCCGCATGTGAGCTACGTGCACGGAGCCGACAAGGTCGAGTTTCTCCGTAAGCGCCACGACGCCCTGGTGGGCAACCCGCTGTTCGCAAAGATGGAGTTCATCAACGACGACGACGAGTTTGCGCGCCGTCTGCCGCTGATGGCCGCCGGACGCGATTTTTCCGATCCGGTGGGTTTGAACTGGAGCCAGGACGGCACCGATGTGGACTTCGGTGAGCTGTCAAAGCAGTTGGTGGGCTTCGGAGTTCGCACCGGCACCAACGCGATATTCGGTGTCGAGGTCCGCAACATCAGCCGTGAGAGCGATGGTGGATGGATTCTCAAGCTGGTCAACGGTCGTACGGGCGAGAAGCGCAAGCTCAAGGCGAAGTTTGTTTTCGTCGGCGCCGGTGGTGGGGCTCTCGGTCTGCTGCAGAAGGCCGGAATCCCTGAAGCCAAGGGCTTCGGCGGATTCCCGGTGAGCGGCGCCTTCTTGCGCACCAAGAACACCGATCTCACCGAGGGGCACAAGGCCAAGGTGTACGGCTTCCCGCCACTCGGTGCGCCGCCGATGTCGGCGCCGCACCTGGACACCCGCGTGATCAACGGCAAGGAATGGCTGCTTTTCGGACCGTTCGCCGGATGGTCGCCCAAGTTCCTCAAGATGGGCAAGATCACCGATCTGCCCTCGACGGTGAAGCCCAACAACCTCGCATCAATGATCGGCGTCGGTCTCACGGAGTTCGGACTGGTGAACTTCCTGCTGAGCCAGCTGCGTCTGACACCGGACGATCGAATCGACATGCTGCGTGAATTCGCGCCCAAGGCACAGCGTTCCGATTGGGAGCTGATTACCGCTGGGCAGCGCGTCCAGGTCATTCGGCCGGCCAAGGGCAAGGGTGGTGCGCTCGAATTCGGCACCATGGTGCTCAATTCGGCCGACGGCAGCATCGCAGGCTTGCTCGGGGCGTCGCCGGGTGCATCCACCGCAGTACCCGCCATGCTCGACGTCATGCAGCGTTGCTTCCCTGACCGGTTCGCGAACTGGATGCCCAAGCTCAAGGAAATGATTCCGTCGCTCGGTATCAGCCTGTCGGACGAGCCCTCATTGTTCGGTGAGGTATGGGACTGGGGGACACAGGTTCTCGGCCTGGAGCAGTGAGCACGGGGTGGTCCTGGTCCGCTGACCTGGACGCCGCGACGCTCTACGGACTGCTGCGGTTGCGTGCCGAAGCATTCATCGTCGGCCAGAACTGCGCCTATCAGGATCTCGATGGTCGTGATCTCGAACCAGAGACCCGACACTTCTGGATCAAGAACGAGAGCGGCGATGTCGTCAGTGGTCTGCGCGTGCTCGCGGATCTTGCCGGGTCGGGTTTCTGGATCGGACGGGTGTGCACGGCGGCGGAGGCGCGTGGTCGCGGGCATGCGGCGCACCTGGTTCGTACGGTACTGACAGAGATCGACGGCGCACCCTGTCGTCTGAATGCGCAGGCACACCTGAAGGACATGTATGGCAAGCTGGGATTCGTGGTCTCCGGTGATGAATTCCTCGAGGACGAGATTCCGCATGTGCCCATGACCTGGATGGCCGGAAATGGCTAGCACCACAGACATTCCGGGGTATCCACTCAGTGCGATAGTCGGGCACGACCAGTTGCGGCTGGCACTCGTGCTCTCTGCGGTACGCCCCGATATCGGTGGAGTGCTCATTCGTGGAGAGAAGGGCACCGCCAAGTCGACGGCGGTCCGTGCGTTGACCTCAGTGCTGCGAACGGTCGATGGTGCGCGTCTGGTCGAGTTGCCGATCGGCGCGACAGAGGATCGGGTGGTCGGATCCCTCGACCTGCAAAAGGTCTTGCGCGATGGCGAACACGCTTTCTCCCCAGGGCTTCTGGCGCGTGCCGACGGCGGCGTGCTGTACGTGGACGAGGTCAACCTGCTGCACGACCACCTGGTCGACGTGATCCTCGATGCGGCGGCGATGGGCCGGGTGCACGTCGAGCGTGACGGCGTATCCCATTCCTACGATGCGCGATTCGTATTGATCGGCACCATGAATCCTGAAGAAGGGGAGTTGCGTCCGCAACTGCTCGACCGTTTCGGATTCGCGGTTGATGTACATGCCTCTCGCGATGTGGCGGTGCGCGCCGAGGTCATCCGCAGGCGCCTCGCGTACGAGGCTGACCCGGCGGGGTTCGTGACGCGCTACGCATCCGAGGAGGCCGAGCTGGCGGCGCGGATTGCCGACGCCCGGCGCCTGCTGCCGCGAGTCGTCCTGCCTGACGCTGAACTACAGCGTGTCGCGGCGTTGTGCGCGGCCTTCGATGTGGACGGGATGCGTGCCGATCTGGTGGTGGCGCGTGCCGCCGTCGCGCATGCGGCATGGCGTGGTGCCGAGGTGGTCGGCGAGCCTGATATCCGGGTGGCCGCCGAGTTGGCGCTGCCTCACAGGCGGCGCCGGGACCCGTTCGACGAACCCGGCCTGGATCCCGAACAGCTCGACCAGGCGATGCGCGATAGCGCGCCGCAGCAGGATCAGGGCCCCGGCAACGACGATCCGGATCCCGATCCGGACGGCCCCGGTGGCGGCACGCCGGAACCTTCCGCGAACCCGCCAAAAACCAATGATTCACAGCAGGATTCGTCATCGGCGCCGGCGCCGCCGCGGCAGAGCCCGGCGCCTTCTGCAACCTTTCGCGCCAAGACGTTTCGGGTGCCCGGCGTCGGTATGGGGGCCCCGGGACGACGCTCGGCCGCACGCAACCGCACCGGCAAGGTCATCGCCCCGAGCTCCGATGAGGGATTCGGGGTACACGTAATCGGCACGCTGATGTCCGCGGCAGGCCGGGTGACCGAACCTGGCAGGCTGCCCAAGCCGGTGCTGTCCGATCTACAGTGGGCCATCAGGGAAGGCCGCGAAGGCAATCTGGTGATTTTCGTAGTCGATGCCTCCGGGTCGATGGCGGCACGTCAGAAGATGTCGGCGGTCAGTGGTGCCACCTTGTCGCTGCTGCGTGATGCGTATCAGCGACGCGACAAGGTTGCGGTCATCACCTTCCGCGGTCAGCAGGCGGCCACACTGCTGGCGCCGACGAGCTCAACGCATATCGCGGGGCGCAAGCTGCAGCAGTTCGATACTGGCGGCAAAACACCGCTGGCACAAGGACTTTTGGCGGCTCGGGATTTGGTGGCCCGTGAGCGAGGCCGCGATCCACATCGCCGCGCGCTCGTGGTGGTGCTCACCGATGGCCGCGCTACCGGCGGGCCGGATCCGTTGGGCCGGACGCGTCGAGCCGCGGGGATGTTGCGCGCCGAGCAGGTTGCGTGTGTGGTGATCGATTGCGAGACCTCTTTCGTAAGAATGGATCTGGCAGTCACACTGGCTCAGCAGCTTGATGCGCCGGTGATGCAGTTGGATCATCTGAACGCCGACCGGCTTGCCGGCGTGGTGCGCGGCGCCACTGCCGCCGCATGAGATAGCGGAGGGGTTCAATGCCACAGGGACAACCGTTGGTGGTGCCAGAGGACGGGCTCACCACCAAGGCGCGGAGGAACGCACCGATACTGGCTGTGCACACGGGTTCCGGAAAAGGTAAGTCCACAGCCGCTTTTGGTATGGCGTTACGGGCCTGGCATCACGGTGCGGACGTCGCTGTGTTCCAGTTCGTCAAGAGTGCGAAGTGGCGCGTCGGTGAGGAGTCGGTCTTCGGTGAGCTCGGCAAGCTGCACGATGAGCACGGGATCGGCGGCTCGGTGCAGTGGCACAAGATGGGTTCAGGGTGGTCCTGGTCGCGTAAGTCGGGTACCGAGACCGACCACGCCGCCGATGCGGCCGCCGGATGGGCCGAGATCGCGCGGCGGCTGGCCGCGGAGGAACACGGCTTTTACGTGCTCGACGAGTTCACCTACCCGCTCAAGTGGGGGTGGGTGGATCTGGATGAAGTTGTCGAAGTACTTCGTTCCCGCCCCGGCACACAGCATGTGGTCATCACCGGACGCGACGCGCCACAACAGCTTCTGGATGCGGCCGACCTGGTGACCGAGATGACGAAGATCAAGCATCCGATGGACCAGGGCCGCAAGGGCCAACGCGGTATCGAATGGTAGAGCGTGGGGTCCGCTAGCGTTCCCGCGATCGTGATTGCCGCTCCCGCCTCGGGAAGCGGGAAGACCACGGTGGCCACGGGTTTGATGGGAGCGCTGCGACGGGCCGGGCACGCGGTGGCGCCGTTCAAGGTGGGGCCGGATTACATCGATCCCGGATATCACAGCCTGGCGACCGGTAAGCCCGGCCGCAACCTCGACAGCGTGCTGGTGGGTTCTGAATTGATCGGCCCGTTGTTCCGCCACGGTGCGCACGGTGCCGATATCGCTGTGGTGGAAGGGGTCATGGGTCTCTTCGATGGGCGGATCGCCGACGAAAAGGGCTCAACCGCCGAGATTGCCGGCCTGCTCAACGCGCCGGTGGTGTTGGTAGTGGATGTCAAGGGGCACAGCCAGAGCCTGGCGGCGCTGCTGCACGGATTCGTGGTGTACGCCGCGGAGGCGGGCATCAGGATCGCCGGCGTGATTCTCAACCGGGTTGGGTCGGCTCGGCATCGGGAGATCCTCACGGCGGCAGCCGATCGTGCCGGACTATCAGTACTGGGTGCGTTGCCGCGTACCGAGAAGTTGTCGGTTCCTTCGCGCCACCTGGGACTGGTGACGGCTATCGAACATGGCCAGGCGGCCCTCGATGCGGTGGACGCGATGACCCACTTGGTCGCCGAGCACGTGGACCTGCCCGCGATCGTCGCTGCCGCGCGTAGCGAAGTCGCGACGAACGCGTGGGATCCGGTGGACGTTGTCGGTGACCCGGTAGTCGGCCGGCCGGTGGTCGCGTTGGCGGCGGGTCATGCGTTCACGTTCGGATATGCCGAGCATCGTGAGCTGTTGGCCGCGGCGGGCGCGGTGGTGGCCGAGTTCGACCCGCGCCGTGACGTCCTGCCCGACGAGACCTCCGCCCTGGTGCTTCCGGGTGGATTCCCGGAACAGTTCGCCACCGACCTGTCGTCCAATGAGCCACTGCGTCAACAGGTCCGTGATATGTCCGGGCCGATACACGCCGAATGCGCCGGTCTCACGTACCTGTGCAACGACCTCGATGGTGCTCCGATGTGCGGCGTGATCGACGCGCATGCCCGCTTCACCGACTCGCTAACCCTCGGATACCGCGAGGCGGTGTCGATCACCGACTCCACTCTCTTTGACGAGGGAGAACGGTTGAGTGGGCATGAGTTTCATCGCACCACGGTCGACTACCGCGACGACGCCAGAGAGCCCGCCTGGGCCTGGAGCACTGTTGGCGGCATCCGCCGCGAGGGCGTGGTGGCAGGAGAGGGGCGCATTCACGCCTCGTATCTACACACGCATCCGGCGGCGAACCCCAGGGCGACGGCCCGGTTCGTTGCGCAGGCGGCGAGATAGCCGTTCGTCCTCCCACTCGACGTCGGCGTGCCAGTCGGCCGGGTGTCTGCCATACTTGGCGATAATGAAAACCGTTATCATCATGACTCAACGGGTCACCTCAAGGACTGATCGAGAGTAGGTTTCGTTAAGAAGCCACGGTGCGTGATGAAGCGTGACTCAAATACTTTGAGCGGAAGGGTGATTGGCTGATGGTATGGCACGCAGTACTAGCGAAGGCCGCATCGACGGTAGTGACCGGTGCGGTGGGAGTCGCAGCTTACGAGGTTGCGCGCAAGGCCGCCGCCAAAGTTCCCGTCCGTGACGCCAGCGTCACCGTCGCCTCCTGGGGGCTGCGCGGTGTGCGTAAGGCCGAGGAAGGTGCCGAACGTGCACGACTGGCGATCGGTGATGTCGTCGCGGAGGCTCGCGAGCGTATCGGGGAAGAGGCCCCGCCGCCCGTGGTAGGAGAATCCGGTCACGATCACGAGCACTGAGCCACACATGGTCACTGTCGTATCTGACGCGGCCGGACGCCTGCGTGCCATTGCGACCGAGTTCATCGGTGATGTGCGGCGTGCCGTGCTGATCGAGGACACGCTGCTGCATGTGCACGGAGTTCGTGCCGTACACGCGTATCCGCGCACGGCCGCAGTGGTGGTGTGGTACTCAAAGGCAAGTGGTTCGGCCGAGGACATCCTGGAAGCGCTGTCCCGCGCCCTCGAGGCTCAAGTGCCGGAAACGCTGACGCGGGAACCGCATTCGTCTGATGTACGCAATGCCGACGTGGTGCGCATGGGCGTGGGCGGTGCGGCTCTGGTAGTGCTCGGACTTCGTCGATACCCCCTGCGGCGGCCGCCGCTACTGGGGCCGACCAGCCGCCTGCTGGCAACGGCTGTCACGATTTTCAGCGGATACCCGTTCCTGCGGGGGGCGCTTGCGGCATTGCGCAGCGGCAGATCTGCGGGCACGGATCTGTTGGTGTCCGCGGCCACCGTGGCCAGCCTGGTACTGCGCGAGAATGTGGTCGCACTGACGGTGTTGTGGCTGCTCAACATCGGCGAGTATCTGCAGGATCTCACGCTCCGGCGCACCCGTCGCGCCATCGCAGACCTGTTGTCGGGCAGCCAGGACACGTCATGGGTCCGTCTCAGGGATGGCACCGAGGTACAGGTCTCTACCGATTCATTGGCGGTCGGCGACGAGGTGGTGGTGCACGAGCAGGTGGCCATTCCGGTGGACGGCGATGTCGTGGAGGGTGACGCAATCGTCGACCAGTCGGCCATCACCGGTGAAACCCTGCCGGTCAGTATCGCCGCCGGGGGACGGGTGCATGCCGGTTCCGTCGTCATGCGCGGTCGCATCGTCGTGCGTGCCGCGGCGGTGGGAGGACAGACGATCATCGGCCGGATCATCACCCGGGTGGAGCAGGCGCAACGTGACCGCGCCCCGATTCAGACTGTCGGCGAGAATTTCTCGCGGCGATTCGTGCCCGCCTCGTTCCTGCTGTCGCTGGGCACCCTCGTGGTGACCAGGGATGTGCGGCGTGCCATGACGATGCTCTTGGTGGCCTGCCCGTGTGCGGTGGGCCTGTCTACTCCGACCGCCATCAGTGCCGCGATCGGCAACGGGGCGCGCAGGGGAATTCTGGTCAAGGGCGGGTCGCATCTGGAATTGGCCGGCAGGGTCGACGCGTTCGTGTTCGACAAGACCGGAACGCTGACCATCGGACGGCCGGTGGTGACGAATATCGTCGCCTTCGAAGAGGGCTGGGAACCCGAGCAGGTGCTGGCGTACGCGGCAAGCTCGGAGATCCACGCGCGGCATCCTTTGGGGGAGGCGGTTATTCGCTCGACCGAGGAACGCCACATCGCAATCCCGCCGCACGAAGAGTGCGAGGTGCTCGTTGGCCTGGGGATGCGCACCCGGGCCGATGGGCGAACCCTGCTGCTGGGTAGCCCCGCACTGCTGAGCAAGGAGAGCGTCCGGGTTACCCCGGAAGCCGACGAGTGGGTGGCCAAACTCCGCCGCCGCGCCGAGACTCCGCTTCTGCTGGCGGTCGACGGTGTACTCGTCGGACTCATCAGCTTGCGCGACGAGATCCGCCCCGAGGCCGCCGAGGTGTTGCAGGCGTTGCGGTCCTCGGGGGTAAAACGGGTGGTCATGTTGACCGGTGATCATGCGGAGACGGCACGCGCGGTAGCCGAGGAGCTGGGTATCGCGGAATGGCAGGCCGAGGTGCTGCCCGAGGACAAACTCCAGGCCGTGAGTCGGTTGCGTAGCGATGGGCATTTTGTGGCGATGGTCGGTGATGGAGTCAACGACGCGCCGGCGCTCGCGGCGGCTGATATTGGAATCGCCATGGGACTCAATGGAACCGATGTGGCTGTGGAAACCGCTGACGTTGCCCTGTCCAGTGACGATCTGCGCAAGCTGCTCGATGTACGGGGCCTGGGCGGCCGGGCCGTGACCGTGATCCGGCAGAACTACGCCATGTCTATCGCAGTCAACGCGATCGGGCTGGTGATCGGTGCTGGAGGTGCGCTCTCTCCGGTTCTCGCCGCGATTCTGCACAACGCGTCCTCGGTCGCGGTGGTCACCAATAGCTCGCGGCTTATCGGCTATGAACTCGACAATCGCCGCTCGTTCTCCTCGGTGCAACATCTGTCTCCAGCGGAGACGTGATCTTTAGGAGAAATGGCTATACCAGAACGGGTTCCGAAAATCAGGCCCGATCCACGGGAGCCCGCACCAAGGGAAGAATCACGTCGTCGACCATGCGGCGCATATACATCTCGTCGATGACGGTTCGCTTGAGAGCCGCGGTGAGGCTGAGGCCCAGCGGTATGTCGTAGACGAGTGATAGATCACGATCCCGTGCTATCTCGCCGCGCTCGACGGCGCGGGCGAATACGATCTCCATTCGCTTCTGAGTCTGCGACGCCAACAGATCATCCAATGCCTCCGCCAACGTGGAGTCGTTGACGGCCTCGGCGATGATCCCCGCCAACAGGTTGCCGGTGAGGATACTGTTTTCCTCCAAATCGCTGTAATCCCGTGCCTCGTATAGAGCATGCAAGTCCCCGCGCAAGCTCCCGGTGTCCGGCACGTCATCGAGTTTCCCCAGCGAGGGCCGCCCGTGCAGGATGGCATCGGCGGTGAGTGCCGCCTTGGAGGACCATCGCCGGTAGATAGCGGCCTTGCCGACCCCGGCGCGCGCGGCGATCTCGTCCATGCTCATCGCGTCGTAACCCTGTTCGGCGAGCACGATGAATGCCGCCTCCAAGATCGCGAGGTCCAAGGACCTATTCAGGCGTCCGGATGTTCTTTGCCGTTGAATGGCAGTGTTTTTCGTCATCGGTTCCGCGCAGGGGTGTATTCGCGGAGGTTGAGTGGCCACCAGAACCAACGGCCCAGGAGTGCGGCGATGGCCGGTGTCATGAAGGACCGCACGATCAGGGTGTCGAAGAGCAGCCCGAGGCCGATTGTCGTTCCGAGCTGCCCGACGATGCGCAGGTCGCTAACGACCATGGCGCACATGGTGAATGCGAACACCAGGCCAGCATTCGTCACCACCTTGCCACTGCCGCCCATGGCCCGGATGAAACCTGTCTTGAGCCCGCCATGGAGCTCTTCCTTGAATCGTGCGATAAGTAGCAAGTTGTAGTCCGAGCCCACGGCCAACAGGATGATGACCGACAACGGGACCACGAACCAGTGCAGATCCATACCCAGCAAGTCCTGCCAAATCAGGACCGAGACCCCGATTGATGCGCCGAGTGATATCGCTACTGTGCCGACGATAACCAGGGCCGCGACCACACTGCCGGTCACCAGCAGCATGATGATGAAGATCAAGCACAGTGATGCGATGCCCGCCAGGATGAGGTCGTACTTGGCCCCTTCCTGCAAATCCTTGTTCGCCGCAGCGGTCCCTCCCAGGAAGACCTTGGCGTTCTCGAGCGGGGTGCCCTTGATCGAATCAGCCACCGCCTCTTTGATATTGCCAACAGTCGAGATCCCTTCCACCGACGCGGGATTGCCCTGATGGGAGACGGTCATCCGGACGGCCTTCCCGTCGGGGGAGAGGAACATCTTCAGGCCGCGCTTGAAATCTGGATTGTCGAACACCTCGGGCGGCAGGTAGAACGAGTCGTCGTTCTTGGCTTCATCGAAGTACTTGCCCATCAGGGTGGAGTTTTTGGTGCTCTCATCCATCTGGTTCATGATCCCGGACATGGTGCTGTGCATTGTCAGCAGCGTGCCGTGCATGGACTTCATGATGGCGATCATGGGTGGAAACTCGGCGAGCATGCGTGGCATCAGGACATCGACTTTGTCCATGTTCACCAGCATGCCGTCCATGTCCTCGACCATCGCATCGACGCCGTCGAGTGCATCGAACACCGTCCGGCTGGCCCAGCAGATCGGGATATCGGCGCAGTGCTTCTCCCAGTAGAAGTAGTTGCGAATCGGCCTGAAAAAATCGTCGAAAGTTGCCATCAGGTCACGCATGTCGTGCATCCGGCCCTGCATGACCTTCATCTGGCCGGTCATGTCGTGCATGATGCCGGTGAGCTCGCGCATCATGTCGTAGACACGTTCCATGGTGCCGATCAAGGTTCCCATTTGATCGGCCATGGTCAGCATGTCCGCCATCCGGTCCTTCATGTACTTCATGTTCTGGATCTGGCCGGCACCCTGCAGGCCGATCTGGAACGGTATCGAACTGTGCTCGATGGGTGTGCCCAGCGGCCGGGTGATCGCCTGCACTCGACCGACGCCACGGGCATGGAACGCCGTCTTGGCAATTCTGTCGATGACCAGCATGTCCGAGGGATTACGCATGTCATGGTCGGCCTCGATCATGAGCATTTCGGGATTCATCCTGGCCGGCGAGAAATGCCGTTCCGCTGCCGCGTAACCAACTTTCGAGGGCACGTTGTCGGGCATGTACTGACGGTCGTCATAACCCGGGGTGTATCCGGGCAGGGTGAGCAACCCGATGAGTGCAATCCCCAGTGTCACAATGAGAATCGGTCCTGGCCAGCGCACCACCGCTGCCCCGATGCGCCGCCAGCCACGTTCGTCATGTTTGCGTTTGGGCTCGAACAGCCCGAAGCGGCTGCCGATCGCCAGTACCGCGGGAGCCAGGGTGAGAGCTGCGGCGACGATGACGAGAATGACCAGTGCGCAGGGCACACCCATGGACCGGAACAGTGGCAGACGCGTCAAGCTGAGGCACAGGGTAGCGCCGACGATTGTCAGTCCAGATCCCAAGATGACATGTGACACGCCGGAATACGCGGTGTAGAAGGCGGCATCTCGATCTTCTCCGGATTGCCGCGCCTCGTGATAACGACCCAACAGGAAGATCACATAATCGGTCCCCGCGGCGATGCCCAGCATCGTGACCATGCTCACGGCATAGGTCGAGAGGCCAATGACATTGAGATTGCCCAATGTTGCGACGACACCCTGACCCGCCATCAGCTCGACTCCGACGATCACCAGCGCCACGAACATGGTGATCACGGAGCGGTACACGAAGAGCAGCATCACGACGACGACGCCCACCGCTATCAGAGTCGTCTTCTGCATGCTCTTGTTGCCTGCCGTTCCGGTGTCCGCGCTTGCGGCGGTTCCTCCGGTGACGTAGGCCTGCACGCCGTCGGGGCCGGGTGTCTCGGCGATGATCTTACGAACGGCATCCACGGATTCATTCGCCAAGGTGGTTCCCTGGTCCCCGGCCAGGTTCACCTGGACATAGGCGGCTTTCCCGTCGGCGCTCTGAGCCCCTGACGCGGTAAGCGGATCTCCCCAGTAGTCGGAGATGTGTTGGACGTGGGTCGGATCGGCCTTGAGTTTCTTGATGATCTCGTCGTAGAAACGGTGTGCCTCATCGGCCAGTTCTTGCTTCCCCTCCAACACGATCATGACGGAGCTGTCGGAGTCGAACTCCCCGAAGACCTTTCCGGTGTGCATCATCGCGATCATCGACGGAGCGTCCTTGGGGGACATCGAGACCGAATGTGCCTTACCCACCTCATCGAGCGACGGTGTGACGACATTGAGGATGATGGCGATACCTAACCAGAAGAGGATGATCGGGATCGACAAGGCCCGGATGATCCGTGCGATCCGCGGAGGCCGGGCGGCGTGCTCGCCGCTGCCGTGCCTCATGCGGACTTCACCAGGCAGTAGATGTAGGCGTTGTGCTCGTTGGAAACTCGCTCCACCTTGACCTCGCCATTGACGATGATCCGGCAACCGATTGTGTTGCCGTTGCCTTGGGCGACGATGTTCCCACTCAACGACGGCAAGATCGAGACGATCTTGAACGACCATGGCAGCTGCACGGCGTCGACGCGCGTCGGCTGCGCGTCCTCGTTGAAGTAGTTCACATCTGCCATGGCACCCGGTTCTCCAAATACTTCATATACGAGTGTCTTTGGGTTGTAGGGGACGGCATCTTTCGCGTTGTTGTCGGCAGAAGAGGCGAAGGAGTCCGCACCGAAAATCCCGCGTACCCGTAACACCGCGAATCCGCCGACCGCGAGTACCACGGCGATCAGCAGCGGCATCCAGACCCGTCTTATGACGCGAAGCATCCCAAACCCCTTTGGCTTCAATGGAATTAGCAGATGGCTGGCGGGCTTACGTTATGCAACTGCCGTAGTTGGTCGAAACGGGCATCTTTGCCCCATGCGGAACTGGAGTTCCGCGTGATGGTCGGGACGGTACCGCAGTTCCGGTCGGTGCGCGACACGAGTGAGCTAACTATGAGGATCCTTGGGGCGCCATGATTTGCCATTGCTCGCGTGGACCCCTCGTCGCAGCCGCGTCGCCCCTCGTCACGAGCGTCTCTGCTCGACACCCGTGGCTTCCCGGCCACCTCACCAGTCGCAAAACTAATGGCAGGTATGCACTGATTTCGATCCAAGGCCTGGCGTGGATCTTGATCGGTAGGGAAATCAGTCAATTTGCGCTCACGGTGAGTAAATTGCATAAATATTTCATAGAGGCGGTCGGGTTAAATGTTCTCGAAATGCCGGCTTATGGCAAAATTAGAGACGTCCCTTGGCAAGGTGCCTGAGTGCCTCGTCGTCTCGCAGAAGATATCAATAAGCTGGATATTGATGCGAAATCACGGCTTGTGGCACCGACTTGACAGGTCGTCGTGTGGCGTCAATGGCAAACAGTTATGTGCGTGAAAACATTTGTGAATTTCTTGTTTCCCGGCTATCGATGAGCTGTTAATGGGGAACGGGGTAGGGGTCTAAAAATGGTCAATGATCGATGCCTTCTCACAGTTTGAGTCGGGGCACTGTGATCCTGATCTCCCGAGTCGCGAATTCCTTTCGCGCGTCCTATCTTTAGCTCTGTCGGGTTCTACTGCTAGTTGTCTCCTGTTCTACTACCAGGCAGATTGTCGTGCGCGAGGAGGACGTAGCAAGATGAAAAAAGCGTCTGTAACCCCAGTTGCAGTTATCGGGTTGGGGTGCCGGCTTCCGGGTGGGATCGAATCGCCCGAACAGTTCTGGGAGGCGCTGCTGCGCGGTGAGGACTTCGTTACTGAGGTGCCCCCCGCGCGCTGGGACTTGAGCGAGTACTACGACCCCGAGTCCGGTGTGCCCGGCAAGTCGCCTTCCAAGTGGGGGGCCTTCCTGGAAGACGTTGGTGGCTTCGATGCGGACTTCTTCAGCATCAACGAGCGTGAGGCCGTCTCGATCGATCCTCAGCACCGCGTTTTGCTCGAAACATCTTGGCAGGCAGTGGAACACGCGGGCCTCAATCCGCGGACCCTTGCTGGCTCGCAGACCGGGGTATTTGTGGGAGTGACCCACAACGACTATCAGTTGGTGGCCGCGGACGCGGCGGATCTGGGCGGTCCCTACGGATTCGCGGGGACAAACTTTTGCATGGCATCGGGGCGTATCTCCTATGCCCTGGGTGTGCATGGACCGTCATTGACGGTCGATGCCGGGTGCGCCGCGGGGCTGGCGACTGTACATATGGGGTGCCAGAGCCTGGCGGCGGGCGAAAGTGATCTCGTGCTCGCCGGCGGCGTCAACCTTGTCTTGGAACCGCGCAGGTATGTCGGTGCCTCGCAGCAGCGCATGCTCTCTCCGACCGGACGCTGCCACACATTCACAGGTGAGGCCGACGGTTTCGTGATGTCTGAGGGCTGCGTCATGATTCTGCTGAAGCGGTTGGACGATGCGGTGCGAGACGGAGACCGGATTTTGGCGGTCGTGCGGGGCACGGCGTCGAATCAGGATGGGCGCACGGTGAATCAGTCGACTCCGTCTTCGGACGCGCAGGCGGCCGCATGCCGTACTGCGCTGGCAGCTGCCGGTGTGGACGCCAACACAGTCGGACTGATCGAGGCGCACGGTACGGGCACGCCCGTGGGTGATCCCATCGAGTACACCGGTCTGGCGCAGGTTTATGGAGTCGACGGGCCGTGCGCGGTGGGGTCGGTGAAGACCAACTTTGGGCACACCATGTCGGCGGCGGGTGCGCTGGGACTGATGAAGATCATTCTCGCGGTGGAGCACGGCGTGATTCCGCCGAACCTGCATTTCACCGGGATTCCGGACAAGCTTACCGGTGTCGCAACGAACCTTTTTGTGCCGCAATCGGTTATCCCATGGCCTGGGAACATCGACGGCCCGCGCCGCGCCGGGGTATCGGCATACGGAATGTCGGGTTCCAACGTCCATGCGGTGGTGGAACAAGCTCCGGCAGCCGTGTCTTCGGAAACTAGCGTGGAGTCGCCCCTGGGATCCCAGCTCATCTTCCCGGTGTCTTCGACGTCTGCCGATGAGTTGCGTCGCACTGCGGGCAGGCTGGCCGACTGGCTGTCCGAGGGCGCCGATGTCTCGGTCGGGGATGTGGGATACACCCTGGCGCGTCGAAGGGCGCACCGACCGGTGCGCACCACCGTGGTGGCCGATGGCGTCGACGAACTGGTGGCCGGGCTGCGTGAGGTTGCCGACGATGAGGCCCCCTTTCAGGCGGCAGTTGCCGAGGATGACCGCGGCCCAGTCTGGCTTTTCTCCGGTCAGGGATCGCAATGGGCGGCCATGGGTGCGGAATTACTTGGTAAGGAACCGGTATTCGCCGCGACTATCGCCCGCCTCGAGCCACTGATCCAGGCGGAGTCCGGGTTCTCGCTCAGCGAGGCGATCTCGGCGCCGGAGACGGTCACGGGTATCGATCGGGTTCAGCCGACGTTGTTCGCCATGCAGGTGTCATTGGCTGCCACCATGGCTTCGTACGGAGTGAAGCCCGGAGCGGTCATCGGGCACTCGATGGGCGAGGTGGCGGCCGCGGTTGTCTCCGAGGCGCTGTCGTTGGAAGACGGCGTGAAGGTGATCTGTCGTCGTTCACAGTTGATGCTGCGTATCTCGGGCGCCGGCGCCATGGCTTCCGTCGATCTGCCGGCTCAGCAGGTGGTCGCGGAACTGGCCGATCGGGAGATAGACGATGTGGTCCTGGCGGTGGTCGCGTCGCCGCAGTCGACGGTTGTCGGCGGTGCTACCGAGACAGTGCGCCAGCTCATCGCCGAGTGGTCTGATCGCGGATTGATGGCCCGTGAGGTGGCCGTCGACGTTGCGTCGCACTCACCGCAGGTGGATCCGATTCTGGACGATCTTGCCGATGCCCTCGAAGATCTTTCGCCTCGGACACCCGTTGTCCCGCTCTACTCTTCGGTCTCGTTCGATCCGCGCGAAAAGCCCGTCATGGATGCCGATTACTGGGTGGACAACCTGCGCCACACAGTACGGTTCGCGGCGGCAGTGCAAGCGGCGCTGGATGACGGGTACCGCGTTTTCGGTGAGCTGGCACCACACCCGTTGCTGGTGTATCCCGCCGAACAGACCGCGCGCAGCCTCGACATCCCGATGGTGGCCCTTGCCGGTATGCGCCGCGAGCAGGAACTGCCGCATGGGCTTCGTGACTTTGTGGGAGACGTCTATACGGCCGGCGGCGCAGTGGACTTCTCGGTGCTCTACCCAGCGGGCGCCCTTGTGGATGTGCCGCTGCCCAGCTGGACCCGCCAGTCGTACCTGTTGGATCTTTCCGCGCAGGCACAGGGCCAGAGCGGTCACACCGTTGCCGTCCACCCGTTGCTCGGCGCATATGTGCGACTCACCGAGGAGCCTGTGCGCCACATCTGGCAGGCCGACGTCGGCACCGAGGCGCAGCCCTGGATCGCGGACCATCAGGTTCGTCATGTGGCGGTGTACCCGGGCGCCGCATACTGCGAGATGGCGCTGTCGGCCTCGGCTGCTGTGTTCGGTGAAGGCTCAGCAGTAGAGGATATTTCGTTCGAACAGCTGCTGACCTTGGGGGAGACGACACCGATATCGGCTACGGCCACGGTGAAATCTGCGGATGCACTCGAGTTCGTGGTGGAAACCCACGACGAAGGAGAGACAGTCAAGCGCGCCACAGCGGTTTTGGGCGGTGGCGGAGAGGTCGACGTTCCCGTGGCCTACGACCTGGCCGTGCTACAGGCGGAGCACCCGTACAGTGCGGCGGGCGACGAACTGCGACAGTCGTTCGACGAGAGGGGAGTTCAGTACGGCCCGGCCTTCCAGGGCTTGGCGTCTGCGCGCCACGGCGACGAGTCCGTCAGGTCCGTGCTGGCGGAAGTGGCACTGCCTCGGGATGTTCGGGCACAGCAGGGCAGTTACATCGTTCACCCCGCGCTCCTGGACGCCTGCTTCCAGTCCGTCATCGCGCTGCCTGATGTTCAGGCGGCCAGCAAGAACGCGCTGCCGCTTCCCAAGGGTGTGCGCAGTCTGCACGCCTACGAATCCGCACGCTCCACGCAGTACTGCTACACCCGGGTGACCAAGGTGATTGGCAACGAGGTGGAAGCCGATATCGATCTGCTGGACGAGAACGGCGCCGTGCTGGTCGCCGTGCGGGGCTTCCGATTCGGTACCGGCGCCTCCGACGACGAGCAGCGTGATCAGCTGCTCAACAACCGCCTGCTCGCCATCGAATGGCAGCAGCAGCGGTTGCCCGAGGAGGTATCGGGCGGCCCGCGCAGGTGGCTGCTGGTCAGCACGGGCGAGACCGTGGACCCGTGGGCATCGGAGCTGATCGATTCGCTGAAGCTGCGCAACAGCGAGGTGGCACTGATTCAGTGGCGGCCAGACACCGATCGTGTTGCGGCACTGAAGCTTCTGTACGACCAGCTGGAGACCGGCGGCTTCGACGGTGTGCTCGTCGTCACCGCCCCCGGAGCGGCCGCAGGTGCGGACAGGGTGGCCCTGCAAGGTGCCGATCAGGTTCGGCATTTGGTGCGGATCACCCGAGAGCTGGTGGACCTGCCGGGTGAGCCGCCGCGGCTGTACGTGGTGACACGCAACGCCCAGACGGTTGTGGACGGCGACGTCACCAACCTGGAACAGGCCGGACTGCGGGGGCTGGTGCGTGTCATCGGCGCCGAATATCCCCACCTGCGTGTCACACACATCGACGTCGACGGACACACCGCCGCCCAGAACGTGGCGGACGAGTTGGCTTCCGGGTCGGAAGAAGACGAGACCGCATGGCGCGACGACCACTGGTACCGGGCTCGCCTGAACCTGGGTCCGCTGGGCCCCGACGACTGGCGCAGTACCGTCGCGACACCTGACAATGAGGGTGTGCGGTTCGAGGTCCGCACGCCGGGAGATCTGCAGTCGCTCGGGTTCGTCGCATTCGATCGGGTGGCCCCCGGGCCGGGACAGATCGAAGTCTCGGTCACAGCCACCAGCATCAACTTCGCGGACGTGCTGAACGTGTACGGCCGATACTCGAGTTTCGAAGGCCGACAGGAGCTCGGCGTCGACTTCGCGGGCGTGGTGACGGCCATCGGCGAGGGCGTCACCCAGCACCAGGTGGGTGACCGCGTGGGCGGTATGACACCGACCGGCGCCTGGAGAAGCTTCGTCGTGGTCGATGCGAACCTTGCCGCGACACTCCCGGCCGAGGTGCCCGATAGGGAGGCAGCAGCCGTCCCGGGTGCTCATGTCACCGCCTGGTACGGGCTACATGAACTAGCCAGGATCTCCGCGGACGACAAGGTGTTGATCCACTCCGGTACCGGTGGCGTGGGGCAGGCGGCGATTGCCATCGCCCGTGCCGCGGGGGCCGAGATCTATGCCACCGCGGGCAGCGAAGAACGGCGAGAACTGTTGCGCAGCTGGGGTATCAAGCACGTATATGACTCGCGTAGTACAGAATTCGCAGACCTGATCCGTCGCGACACCGACGGCTACGGTGTCGACATCGTGCTCAATTCGCTCACCGGTGCCGCGCAACGGGCCGGAGTGGAGTTGTTGACGTTCGGTGGCCGCTTCATCGAGATCGGCAAGCGCGACATCTACGGCGACACCCGGCTGGGGCTGTTCCCCTTCCGGCGGAACCTGTCGTTCCACGCCGTCGATCTTGTCCTGGTATCGAAGACACGGCCACAGGCGATCTACCGCACCCTGACAGCGCTGTATGGGCAGATGGCGGAGGGGGTGCTGCCACTGCCGGAGATCTCGTCCTCTCCATTGCAGGACGCCGCCGAATCGATCCGTGTGATGGGTGCTGCGGGACATACCGGAAAGCTCGTTCTGGACCTGCCTAAGGCGGGCGAGGTAGATGCGGTGATCCCGGCGTCGCATGCACCTGCGTTCCGCCGAGAGGGTGCGTATGTGATCACTGGTGGCCTCGGCGGCCTGGGCTTGTTCCTGGCGCGCAAGCTGGCAGTGGCCGGCGTCGGCCGGATCATCCTCAACGGTCGCAGCGCTCCGAAGCCCGAGGCGGTGGAGACCATTGAGCAGATCCGGCACAGTGGCATCGAAATCGATGTGGTGCTCGGCGATATCGCCGAACCGGAGACGGCACAACGTCTGGTGGCGACAGCAACGGAGACTGGGAAGCCCGTGCGTGGCGTACTGCATGCCGCGGCGCTGGTGCACGATGCCACGCTCGCGAATATCACCGACGAACTGATCGATCGTGGGGACTGGCGCCCCAAGGTGCATGGAGCCTGGAATCTGCACGAGGCCACCGCGGAGCAACCGCTGGACTGGTTCTGCTCCTTCTCGTCGATTGCGGCGCTGGTGGGCTCTCCGGGGCAGGGTGCCTACGCAGCGGCTAACAGCTGGCTGGACGGATTCACGCACTGGCGACGCGCTCAGGGCTTACCGGCAACCGTCATCGCTTGGGGCGCCTGGTCGGAGATCGGGCAGGGCACGCACCTGGCGAACGCGGATGCCGCCATCCTCCCAGACGAGGGTGCCTATGCCTTCGACACAGTGCTTCGGCACGACCGGGCGTACACCGCCTACGCGCCGATGGCCGGCATATCGTGGCTGGCCGACTTCGTCGAGCGCAGTCCGTTTGCTCAGGCGTTCCGTGATGCGGGTCAATCTCAAACGGAGACAAACAAATTCCTCGACGAGCTCAACGCGTTACCGCGTGAGGAGTGGCCGACTCGACTCCGGAAACTGGTCGCCGAGCAGGTGGGTCTGGTGCTCCGGCGATCGATCGATCCCGACCGATCCCTCCCGGACTATGGCCTGGACTCGTTGGGCAACCTCGAAATTCGTACCCGTATCCAAGCGGACACCGGCGTCCGTATCGGTCCGGCTGATGTATCGACAGTGCGGTCTTTGGCGTCGCATCTGTACGACAAGCTGGCCGATCAGGAATCCGAAGTCGCTTCGTCTTAAGGGGATTGAAATGCGTGGTGGACCAGTAACGGTGTCGTTGACCGACAAGTGGGAGCCGTCTGCGGGATCGGTGATCACCTGGCAGCCCTCGCCGGCGTCGTATGCGAAGGCCCTTGAAGCACCGGTGAGCGACATTCCCCCGAGCTTCATGCAGGTGCAGCATCTGCGCACATATCTGCGGCAGGCCGCCAAGGGTCTGGACTTCTCGCGAGTGCTCGTCTTCACCTTGGATATGCCGGGGCGGTGCGACAAGCGGGCCATGGGTCACGTGATCAACGCCCACCTGAGGAGACACGACACGTATCGCAGCTGGTTCTCGCTCGATGATGAGCAGAACATCGTCCGGCGCACCATCGCCGACCCGGCCGACGTGGAATTCGTCCAGGTCAAGTTGGGCGAGATGACCTCGGACGAGGTGCGGGAGATGGTGGTCTCGGAGACCCCGGACCCGTTCCGATGGGATTGCTTCCGTTTCGGAATCGTCCAGAGCTCAGGGCATTTCACCTTCTATTTCAGTGTCGACCATCTGCACCTGGATGCCACGTTCGCGCGCTTGCTGATCATGGAAATCCTGATGGGATACAAGGCGCTGGTTCAGGGCGGTGCCCCGATCGAGCTTCCGCCGGCGGGAAGTTACGGCGACTACTGCATCAGACAGCATGAGTTCCTTTCTGGGCTGACCCCCGATTCCGAACCGGTGCGCGAGTGGACTCGGTTCGCCGAGAACAACCGCGGCAGCCTCCCAGATTTCCCGCTGCCGCTGGGCGATCACGGTGTGCCATGCGGTACCGCGATCGTCACCGAGCAACTGCTCGATGAGCAGCAGGCACTGAAGTTCGAGTCGCGCTGCATCGATGCGGGGGCGCGATTCATCGGTGGTGTGATGGCAGCTCTCGGATTCGTCGAACGCGAATTGACCGGTACCGATACCTATTACGGCATCACCCCGAGCGACGCCCGCGATGAGGCGGACATGTTCACGACGGGATGGTTCACCGGGCTGGTGCCGATATCGGCCCCCGTTGACGGGACCTTTGGCGCGGCAGCCGTCGCGGCGCAGGAATCGTTTGACCGTGGCCGGCAGCTGGTGAATGTCCCCTTCTACCGGGTCCTGGAATTGGTGCCGGAGCTGAACTGGCCACGGCCGTACCACCCGATGATCAACTTCTTCGACGGCGGCGCTCCGCCGCTTTCGCAGTTGTTCACCAACCCGCTGCTGGTGGGCAATCCCATCGGTTTGTATGCGGAGAGCAAGTCGGTGTACCAGCTGACGATCTTCATCTCGCGATTCCCGACGGAGACGACGCTGATGATCGCGTACCCGGACAACCCCATCGCGCGAGAGTCGATCACCCGCTACGTAGACCTCGTGAAGTCCACGTTCGCAGGGGTTTGCGAGCAGAATGACGCTGTGCCCGCGCGGTAGTCATGTGGACCATCGTCTTGTTGATGGCACTTGGTGTGAGCGTTGAGCCCACTCGACTGGGACTGACAGTCCTGATGTTGAACAGGCCGCGACCGCTGCTGCAGCTATTCGTGTTCCTGTGCGGTGCATTCGTCATGGGGTTGAGTCTCGGACTAACACTGTTGTTTGTCCTTCGGGTGTCTCCGATGGGGAAGTCAGACGTTTCGGGGCCCTATATCCAAGTCGCGCTTGGCGTTCTAGCCTTGTTGGTGGCGGCTGTGCTGGCCATCACGGCCTCGATCCGTCGACCTGCCGCCGCTCCGCGTGCGCCGCGGGCGGGCTTGGCGGACAAGGTTGCGAGGCGAGTGCGAGGGTTCATGCAGAACAACTCGTTGTGGGTGGCAGGAGTCAGTGGACTGGGAATTGCCTTGCCGTCGGCGGACTTCCTTGCGGTCATCGCTCTCATCCACGCCTCGGGTGCCACGCAACCCATTCAGTCCATGGCGCTGCTCTTCTTCAACGCGGTGGCCTTCTCGATGGTGGCGCTGCCATTGTTGAGTTACGCGGCGATGCCGGCGCGGACGTACGAGATGGTGTCGGCCTTGCACACCTGGGTTCGGTCACGCCGACTGATCGATGTCGCTCTGATCGTCGCAATCCTCGGCCTGATCATTCTGAGTCTGGGAGCGATCGGCATTCTGCGGGCGTGATGCCGCTGAGGTGGTCCGTGACCTCATTGGTGAGCTTGCGCCACGTCGGAGCGGGCATCGGGGCACAATCGCTGGGTGACTCACAAGCCGGCCGTATCTCCAGGTGACCGTAAGGCTTTGGCGGTGGCCAACTTCTTCGTGGCAGACGTCCAGGCAGGTGTTGGCCCGTTCCTGGGGGTGTTACTGGCCAGCCGTGGCTGGGGAACAGGTGCCATCGGGGTGGTCACCGCGCTGGGCAATGCCGTCGGACTGGCATCGACCACACCGGCGGGCGCTCTCATTGATGCCACCCGCCGAAAACGGTTCTGGGTTGCCGCCGCGGCGATATGCACGGTTGCAGCCTCCGCCTTGGTCTTGGTTTCCCGAGATTTCTGGGTGGTTGCCGCTGCGCAAGCGGCTGCCGCAGTCGCTGCCGCTGTCCTTGGTCCCGCAATCATCGGGATCACCCTCGGCGTGGTACGCCAGTCAGGCTTCGTAGCCCAGAACGGCCGCAACCAAGCCTATAACCACGCCGGCAACATGGTGGGTGCTGCTCTGTCAGGCTGTCTTGGTTGGTATTTCGGATTCGCTGCAGTCTTTGGGCTGGCTGCGGCGTTCGCGATCGTTGCGGTGGTGGCCACGCTGTCGATACCCTGCTCGCCATATCGACGACCAAGCAGCACGCGGAGCCACCGATGGGCATGACGGTGTTGCCGCAAGTGGACTGCAGATCCTGGCGCGCTCTCCTGCGCTTCGGGCTCTGGCCGCGGCGATCCTGCTCTTCCACCTCGGAAACGCGGCAATGCTGCCGCTCTACGGACTGGCCGTTGTCGCCCACAAGGCTGATCCATTCATCACCGTTGCTGCCACCGTCGTCGTCGCCCAGGCGGTGATGGTGATCGCCTCACTGGCCGCCACCCGTATTGCCCGCAAACGCGGCTACTGGACGGTCTTCACCATCGCGTTCATCGCGCTGCCGGTGCGTGGGTTCGTCGCCGCGAGCATCATCACCACATGGGGCATAGTGCCCGTACAGATCCTCGACGGCATAGGCGCAGGCATGCTCTCTGTGGCCGTTCCCGGGCTGGTGGCACAGCTTCTGGAGGGCACCGGGCACATCAATATCGGGCAGGGAGCGTTAATGACCGCCCAAAGCTTGGGGGCCTGTCTAAGTCCTCTGCTCGGCGGATACATCGCCCAGGAGTTCGGGTTCCGGGTTGCCTTCGCATTCCTCGGTGCGCTTTCCGTTGGATCGCTTCTCATCTGGCACAAATACGCATCAGCAATACGCGCCGCAGAAGCCCCTTCAGCACAGGAACGCTAGAAAGCACTCAGCGGGTGCTCTCCGAGCTTGGCCTCATTCTCCCTTCGAGCAGCGCAGTAACGACAGCGGCACAGTAGGTTATCGCCGTGACAGAAGCCACTGCGACAATAGGGTTTTCGAGCCCGTCTCACCCGAACAGCAGTGCGAGCGCAACGACCCCGACCAGCACGGCCGCGGCAACGGCATCACGCCATCCTGGATAGATCGGGTGCGCTGAGATCCGGCCCGCACCGCCTCGTGCGGTGATGGCGTCGCCCATCTCCGTGGCGCGGCGCAGCGATACCACCATCGCGGCGGTGCACAGATCGACGACTTCCGCACGCCGCGAAGGTTTTTCCGGTTGCGGGGGTTGAAGCCTGCGTGCGGCCGCCAGTAATCGGAATTCCTCGGACAGCATGGGAAACATCCGGAACGCCAGGGAAATGGTGATTGCCCAATCATCGACGGGAACCCGCAGGATGCGCAGGGGGCGACACAAAAGTGCCACTGCGGGAGCGATGTCGGCGACCTGTGTCGTCCACGAGATCACCGCGCCGAGCCCGATCAGGACCAGCCCCAGCGACGTGACGCGCAGGAAATCCAGGAAGCCTCCCACGCCGATGGTGACCGGTCCGAATGCCAGCTCAGGCGCGCCACCGTTCACGATGGTGAACAAGCTGCCCGCCACGACAAGCAGACCCACCCACCGCGGGACGGACGGGATGCATCTGGGGGAGATGCCGGCAAGCCCCGCGGTCACGAGGATCAGCAGCGCGACGAGCCCGATCGCGGTCCACGACGGCGTGACGGTCAGCAACACCGATATCGCCAGCACGGCCAGGAGTTTGGTGCCGGCCCACAGCGCGTGGATGGGCGACGGCCCGGGAACGGGCCGCATCAGCATCAACGGACGTCGTTGGCTCATCCGGCGTTCACCAACTCACCCTGTTCAAGACGGATCGTGCGGGGGCACAACGGCGAGAGGCTGTCGGTGTCGTGGGAGGTCACGACGACGGCCTGACCACCGTTGCGAATACGCACCAGCAGATCGATGAGGTCGGCTTGCGCATCGACATCCAGGCCCGCCAGCGGTTCATCGAGAATCAGCAGGCGTGGCGAGCGGGCCAGCAGTCCGGCCAGGGCGACCCGCCGCAGCTGCCCGCCACTGAGCCGATCGATAAGCACCCCACCGATATTCGGGTCCAGGCTGACCGAGGCCAGCGCGCGATCGATGCTGTCGGTATCGGCGACTGAATACCCCGCCAGTGCGGCGACCGCGGCACCGGCGTGCCCCCGCAGCAGTTGCAGTCGGGCGGCCTGGAAGCACAGCGCGACCGCTCCAACCTGCTCTGCGGTGGGGCGGCCATCGAGAAGACATTGGCCCGCCGAGGGTTCCAGGAGGCCCGCCATGATCCAGGCCAGGGTGGACTTGCCGGATCCGTTTCCACCGCAGAGCAGTATCCCGTCGCCGGAACGAATCCGAAGTGAAACGTCGCGCAGCACCGGTTGCGACCAGGGCGTCCCGACCGCATAGTCGAACGAAACTCCCTGTACGTCGAGAATCGTTTCCCCGCCAATGGATTCGGTAGGGGATGGGCGTTCTGCACCCTCCCGGCCTTCACGCACCTCGATACCGCCCAGTGCCACCACGCGATCGGCGGCGTCCGCCTCCTGCGGGTAGTGGGTGATGTGCACCAGCCCCAGACGGTGATGGGAGGTGAGTCCGTCGAGCACATTGATGAGCGTCTGCCGACCGTCGTGGTCGACCATGGTGGTCACCTCATCGGCGATGAGCAGCGCGGGTTCGCGCGCGAGCGCCGATGCGACCGCGAGCCGCTGCAGTTCTCCGCCGGAGAGACCCGCGGTGTCCCGGTCGCTCATTCCGCTCAGACCCACCTCGCTGAGCAGACTCTCGATCTCGATATCGCGATCGTGCGGCAGCCCCCACACGATGTCGTCGGCCACACGCAACCCCAGCACCTGGCTCTCCGGATGCTGCAGGACCAGCGCGGTCCCACCCACCTGGCCCAGGCCCACGCCGCCGGGCCGCTCGATCGTCCCGGTCGTCGGAGGGACACCCGCCAGGATGCGCATGAGGGTGGACTTGCCGGAACCGTTGGCTCCGGTTACCGCGATGTGCTCGCCGACGTCGACACGCATGGACACCGCGGACAGGGCATCCCGGTCGGCTCCGGCGTACCGATAACCCGCGTCGGTGAGCACGGTCGGCAACGGGCGGGGCGGGGTGTTGTCGTGCCCCGCGGGCAGCATCCCCACCGAGGACAGATCGGTTACTTCCTCGAGTCTGCGCAGTACCGGGGTGAGTACCCGCCATCCGAAGGAGGTCCCGAAAATGACGATGAGCCACACCGAGACCCCGAAGAACCAGGGCCAGTGCACGATCCAGCCCTGCACGGCGTGATCCAATCCCGTTGCGGCGCGGCCGAGAACCGGTACTCCACTCAACAGCGTCGCGAACCCGCCGACGTTGGCCGACACCGCACCCAGAACAACCTCGCGCAGGTTCCTCAAGGCCGCGAACACCCCGACACAGAAGGAGGAGACCAGCACACCCCACAGCGCGGCGACGGCCAACATTGTTGCCGCGCCGCGATTCCGGCGCCGCACCTGACCGGCGATCGCACCCATGTACGCACATGTCAGCGCCGAGACCAGCCCGCCGAATCCGGCGATCAGAAAGCTGATGAGGCCGGCGGCGACACATGCGGCCAACGCCACCCGGATGCGATGCCGGTAGCACAGCACTCCCATCGGGACCGCTCCCAACCAGGCGAACACCACTGCGCCGGGCAGCACGATAGAGACGACAGCGATCGCCCCCATGAGGGCGGCAGTCATCGCGGCCTGGGCCAACTCCGCTGGTTGCATACGATTCGGTTGCACTGGGACCGATTAGAGCACGGCTAACCCAGCCGCGTGATTCACGTCCACGTAAACTCGCGCGGTGACTCATGACGCCTACCTCGTCGGCCTCCGCCTCACCGGACGCAAGGTCGTGGTCGTCGGCGCCGGATCCGTGGCGCAACGGCGTCTCGGGCTGCTGATCGCCAGCGGTGCCGATGTCCACGTGATCGCGCCCGCCGCCACCCCCGCGGTTGAAGGCATGGCCTCGATCACCCTCAGCCTCAGGCCGTACCAGGACGGCGACCTCGAAGACGCGTGGTACGCCATCGCCTGCACCGATGACCCTGCCGTCAACGCCGCGGTGGTATCGGAAGCCGAACGACGTCACGTCTTCTGCGTCCGTGCCGATTCCGCCCGGGAGGGCACCGCGGTCACCCCCGCATCCTTCAATCACGACGGTATCGCTGTCGGTGTCTTGACCGGTGGACAGCACAAGCGATCAGCAGCGCTGCGATCGGCCATCCACGAGGCGCTACAGCGTGGGCTCATCACCGAGACCGCGGACGTGAAGCCCGAAGGCGTCGCGCTCGTCGGTGGGGGACCGGGTGATCCTGATCTCATTACCGTCCGCGGACGCAGGCTTCTCGCGCAGGCCGATGTAGTCGTCGCCGACCGGCTCGCTCCCGCCGAGCTTCTCGCCGACCTGGGCCCCCACGTCGAGGTCATCGATGCCGCCAAGATCCCCTATGGCCGTGCGATGGCCCAGCAGGAGATCAACCGGGTGCTGATCGAACGGGCGCAGGAAGGCAAGTTCGTCGTCCGCCTCAAGGGCGGTGACCCGTTTGTCTTCGCCCGCGGCTACGAGGAAGTCCTGGCCTGCGCCGAAGCGGGTGTGCAGGTGACCGTCGTACCCGGTGTGACCAGCGCGATCTCCGTTCCCGCAGCGGCCGGAGTGCCGGTCACGCATCGCGCGGTCAATCATGAGTTCGTGGTCGTCAGCGGGCATGTCGCGCCCGGACATCCCGAATCGTTAGTGAATTGGGACGCGCTTGCTGCCTTGAAGGGGACCATCGTGTTGCTGATGGCCGTCGAGCGCATCGAGCAGTTTGCGAAGGTCCTCATCGATGGGGGCCGACCTGCGGATACCCCGGTGCTGGTGGTGCAACACGGCACCACCGATGAGCAACGCGTGCTGCGCGCAGACCTTGCTACTGCGCCCGAGCGCATTCGCTCGCAGGGCATCAGGCCGCCCGCGATCATCGTGATCGGCCCCGTTGCTGCGTATGGCGCCTCTTCGTGACCTAAGGGCACGTTAAGAGGACGGTAAGGTGTCCTCCATGCCTGCCCTCAGCGTCGAGCAGCTCACTCAAAAGGCGCGAGAACTCCTGCCGTCCCGGCACTACCTATATGCCGTCATCGCGATCGCCGGTATGCAGTTTCTAGCCACGATGGACGGCACCATTGCGGTGGTCACGCTGCCCAAGATCCAGGCTGAGCTGCACCTCAACGATGCCACCCGAAGCTGGGTCATCACCGCGTACATGCTGTCCTTCGGTGGACTGATGCTGCTCGGTGGACGACTCGGCGATACCTTCGGCCGTAAGCGCGTCTTCATCGGCGGCATCGCGTTGTTCACCCTCGCCTCCATCGGGGTGGGCCTCGCGCAAGAGGACATCGGACTGGCTGTTTTCCGTCTCATTCAAGGAGTGGGCGCCGCGGTCGCCTCGCCGACGGCGTTGGCATTGGTGGCGACCACCTTCCCCAAGGGACCGCTGCGTACCGCAGCGGTCGCGGTGTTCGGTGCCATGACGGGGGTGGGATCCATCGCCGGACTGATCGTGGGCGGTGCGCTGGCCGAGGTGTCCTGGCGTCTGGCCTTCCTTATCAACGTGCCCGCCGGTGCGCTGATGATCTACCTGGCCGTGCGGTCACTGACCGAGACCGAACGCGAACCGATGAAGCTGGACGTCACGGGATCGGTGTTGGCGACCCTCGGCTGTACTGCCGCGGTGTTCGGCTTCACCCAGGGGCCCGACCGCGGATGGGATTCGCCCTACACGATCGTGTCGCTGATTGTGGCCGCTGTGCTTCTGATCGCGTTCCTGCTGGTCGAGCGCACCGCGGAGAACCCGGTACTGCCGCTTAGCCTGTTCAAGGACCGCAACCGGGTTGCTACGCTCGCGTCGATCTTCATGGCCGGCGGCGTGCTGTTCACCCTGACCATCACCATCGGCCTGTACATGCAGGATCTGATGAAATACAGCCCGTTGCGAACCGGAGTTTCTGCCATCCCGTTCGTCGTCGGCATGGGAATCGGCTTGGCTCTGTCCTCGCAACTCGTCACGCGAATGGCGCCCCGAGTGCTGATCCTGTGCGGCGGTGTCGTGGTGTTCGGTGCGATGCTCTACGGCTCGACGGTGGACCGGACCATCGACTACTTCCCGGATTTCGCGACGCTCATCTTCGTCGGTGGGCTCGGTATCGGCACCATCGTGGTGCCGGTGATCCTCTCGGCCATCACCGGGGTGGATGCCGACCGCATCGGGCCGCTATCCGCGATCTCCCTCATGCTGCAAAACCTCGGCGGCCCAATCGTTCTGGTGATCATCCAGGCGATCATCACCTCGCGCACGCTGTACCTGGGCGGTGCCAAGGGCCCGGTGCAGAACATGAACCAGGCGCAGCTGCACGCCCTCGATCACGGTTACACCTATGGCCTGCTGTGGATCGCCGGAACCGCGGTGCTGGTCGGGGTGGCGGCGCTGTTCATAAGCTACACCGCGGCCGACGTCGCGCACGCACAGAAGGCGCAGACCGCGCACGACCAGGGTCTGGACGAAGAACAGCCGGCCTAGCAGTCCTGCGGGGTGTAGTCCCCGGCGCGGAACAGCAATCCGTTGGTGATGGGAATGCCGTCGTTGACGGTGATGTGACACGACATGCGGAAGACGCTCGGAGGTCCGTCCGCGGTCACCCGAAGAACCGGCGCCGCTCCGTTGAGTTTCACCGTGCGTTCCCAGTAGTACCCGGCGAACGTGTGCCCCGACTCTTCGCGCAGCTGATTGCCGTCTTGATAGGAGACGGTGAAGTCGGCATTGCCGATTCCGATCGCCGACAACGAGTACTTGACCGTGGCAGGGGCGGCGTCGGCCGGCGCCGCGACCCCCACACCGAACACCGCCATCGCCGGAATGATCGCCCACGCACGCATGCGCTCGATGCTAGCCGGAGGCCGCGATGGCGCGCCGATATGCTGTGCAACCGTAACTGACGGTCTTCGCCCGAGAGGCTCAACGAAAACATGGTCTTCGCCCGAGAGGCTCATCAATGATCACCCGGCTCTCCGAGCTTTTCGTACGGACGCTGCGCGACGACCCGGCCGATGCCGAAGTCCCCAGCCACAAGTTGCTCATCCGCGCGGGATACGTGCGTCCCATCGCGCCGGGTGTGTACAGCTGGCTGCCGCTCGGCCTGCGGGTGCTCCGCAAGATCGAGGACATCGTCCGCGAAGAGATGAATGCCATTGGCGGTCAGGAGATCCTGCTGCCCGCTCTGCTTCCGCGCGCACCCTACGAGACCACCAACCGGTGGACCGAGTACGGCGACTCACTGTTCCGGCTCAAGGACCGCCGCGATAACGACATGATGCTCGGCCCCACCCACGAGGAGTTGTTCGCGCTCACCGTGAAGGGGGAGTACAGCTCCTACAAGGATTTTCCGGTCATCCTCTACCAGGTTCAGACCAAGTACCGGGACGAGGCGCGTCCTCGCGCGGGCATTCTGCGCGGTCGCGAATTCGTCATGAAGGACTCGTACTCCTTTGATACCTCCGATGACGGCCTCAAGACCGCCTACCGCGCACACCGCGAGGCGTACCAACGCATCTTCGGCAGGCTGGGCCTGGACTACGTGATTGTCGCGGCCACCTCGGGAGCCATGGGTGGTAGCGCGTCCGAGGAGTTCCTCGCTGAAAGCCCTACCGGGGAAGACACTTTCGTGCGGTGCGTGGAATCCGGTTATGCGGCCAACGTCGAGGCCGTCATCACGCCGGCACCACCCGCGCGGTCTGTGGAGGGCCTGCCTGAGGCCGTCGTGCACGAGACGGGCGATACCCCGACCATCGCGACGCTGGTTGACTGGGCGAATTCGGCTGATCTCGGCGGGACCGTCACAGCCGCCGACACCCTCAAGAACATCCTGCTGAAGGTGCGTCAGCCCGGTGGTGAGTGGGAGCTGCTGGCCGTCGGAGTCCCCGGGGACCGCGAGGTCGACGACAAGCGACTCGGAGCCGCGCTCGAGCCTGCCGAATACGAGCTGCTCGGTGATGCGGACTTCGCCAAGCATCCGTTCCTGGTGCGCGGATACATCGGACCGAAAGGATTGATCGCCAACGGTGTTCGCTACCTCGTAGATCCGCGGGTCGTGGAGGGCACCAGCTGGATCACCGGCGCCGACGAACCCGGAAAGCATGTGGTGAACCTCGTCGCGGGGCGCGACTTCACCCCGGACGGCACCATCGAGGCCGCCGAGGTTCGCGACGGCGATCCGTCACCCGATGGCGCAGGTCAGCTGGTGTCAGCACGCGGAATCGAGATCGGCCACATTTTCCAGTTGGGCCGCAAATACACCGATGCGTTCACCGTGGATGTGCTCGGGGAGAACGGCAAGCCCGTGCGGCTCACCCAGGGTTCTTACGGCGTCGGCGTCTCGCGGCTGGTGGCCGTCGTCGCCGAGCAGCAGCATGACGAGCTTGGGCTGCGGTGGCCTACCGCGGTATCGCCGTTCGACGTGCACGTGGTTATCGCGAACAAGGATGAGGCCGCGCGGGCCGGCGCCGAAGCGCTGGCCGCCGATCTAGATCGGCTGGGTCACGAGGTGCTGCTCGACGACCGGACGGCTTCGCCGGGTGTGAAATTCAAGGATGCCGAACTGCTCGGCGTGCCCTGGATTGTGGTGATCGGCCGCGGTTGGGCCGACGGCACCATCGAGCTGCGCAACCGATTCACCGGAGAGGCGCAATCCATTGCGGTGGCCGATGCAGTGACGTCCGTCACGGCCGCGATTCGGTAGGCGATATTGTAATAGTCATGCCGTCCTTCAAGCTCGCCCCGCTGGTCGAAAGCGATTTCAACACAAGCGATTTCGTGTACACGTTCTCCACGCCCCTGCCCAAGGATGCGGCAACGGTGTGGGCCGAACTCAATGGCGAAAGCCCGCTGCATTGGTGCAAGGCCATCAACAAGATCAGCTGGACTTCGCCGGAGCCGCGCGGCGTGGGTTCCACCCGCACCGCCAAGCTCGCGCTCCCCGGTGCGGCCGTGCACGAACGGTTCATTGTGTGGGAGGAGAGCCCCGAGCGGTATCGCAATGCGTTCACCGTCGAGACGGCGACCTTTCCGGGCACCAGGCGTTTCGGCGAGCTCTATGAAGTGGTGGGTACCGCGACGGGGTCGTTGTTCACCTGGAGCTTCTTCATCGAGCCCTCGCTCGGGTTCACCCGCCACCTCAAGCCGGTGATCCGTCGTGGGTTGTCCGGACTGATCAGCGACACCCAGAAGCACTTCGCTTAGTTTTCGTTCCCTCCCGGGAACGCGACACTGGCAGGCGTGATGTCGGAGGCAACTCGCCACCGCGCCGCGCGAATCGCGCTCTCGGTGAGCATTCGCACCGCGAATCCACGATCGTCACTGTTGTCGGCCTGCTCGGCGACGGCCCGCCAGCGCGCCGCGGTGTCCGCCTCGAGCTGCAGCGCCAGTTTCGTGGCATCGGCGGGGTTCGTCACCGGGAACGGGACCTTGTAACCGGCGGCGGCCACCGGTGCGGCCGCCGAACGGGCACGCAGCTTGGCGATGCACTCCTCGCGGCACTGTCGGTGCTCGATCAGGCACTCGGTGACCAGCCAGTTGTTGTCGGGCACCGAGTGCGCGGACACCAGCCCATACGCGTAGATGGCCGCATGCTCGTTGGCCAGGGCATCGGCCAGCGCGGTGTCGTCGGTCGAGGAGGCCGGCTGTGGGGTGGGCTCGGTCGTGGTCATGGCAGATCAACCTCGGCGGCCGAGGCGCATGCCGCGCTGATCGAGGCCAACAGGCCGGCGCGGTATCCGCTGTATTTGGTGGCCAGATCCATCGCCGATCGCGATGAGTCCTTGAGTTGAGTCTTGACCTGATCGACCTGTGGAGCTGACGCCGGTGCGGTGGTGGTGCTGGAAGCCGGGGCAGTCGTGGTCGCCCCCGGGACGCGCGCGAGCTCCTTGCTCAGCGCGACGCCGTGCGCCCGGCGGATTGTCGCCACGGCCATCAGCGCGGCTGCCACATCTGGATTGGCGGTGGCCGCCGCGGAGGCCGATGCCGCATCGCGCTGCGCAAGGTCGATCTGGGTGAGCAGGTCGTCCACCTCGGGTTTGGTGTCGGGTGCCTGCTGGCACGCGGCGGCCACGACGGCGACGCCGAGTGCGGCCCCGCCGATCAACAGGTCGCGGCGCGACAGGCTTCTGGGCATTCGCCCATCCTGCCAGTGCGCGCGGTTCGCGCATGACAGCCCTCGCCGGGCGTAAGGTGGAGTGCTGGTCAGGACGAGAGTCCGACTAGTGTGTGCAAGCTGAACCGCCCGACAACTCAAGATGAGGAGCCACAATCGCCATGGGGCTGCCATCCGATGACCAGGTGATCGAGCTGCTGGGTCCCGAGTTCTCCCGGTCAGGCGTCGAGATCGAGAGCGTCGTCGTCAACGAAGCCACGGTTCCCGCCCGCATCGCCGTGGTGGTCGACTCGGATTCTCCCGTGGACTTGGACGCGGTCGCCGCACTGAGCCGGACCGCATCGGGATTGTTGGACGAGGCGGACACCGGCTGGGAGGCGTACGACCTGGAGATCACCACGCCCGGCGTCGACCGGCCGTTGACCACTCCCACGCATTTTCGACGTGCACATGGTCGGCTGGCGCAGATTCGCCTGACCGATGGCGAAGACTTACTCGGCCGCATCGGCATCGCGAACGATGACGGGATACAGGTGGTGTTGCGTAAGCCTGTCAAGGGCACCGGCTGGACCGTGCGTGACCTTGCGTTCTCCGATATCGAGAGCGCGGTTGTGCAGGTGGAGTTCACAACACCCAACCCGCAAGAACTCAATCTGGCTGGGGCAGCCGAAACTGGAGGTGGCGCATGAATATCGATCCCGCGGCGGTAAACCTGATGGCTGCCGATAAGGGCATCACGGTTGACGAGGCGATTGACATCATCAAGTCGGCGCTCCTGACGGCCTACCGGCATACCGACGGCAACGAACCCAATGCGCGTATCGAACTCGATCGCAAGACGGGTGTGGTCCGCGTGCTGGCCCGCGAGACCGACGAGGACGGCAATCTCATCACCGAATGGGATGCCACGCCAGAAGGATTCGGCCGCATCGCGGCCACCACCGCGCGGCAGGTGTTCCAGCAGGGTGTGCGCGATGCGGAGAACGAGCACAAGTTCGGCGAGTTCTCTACGCGTGAGGGCGAGATTGTCGGCGGTGTGATCCAGCGCGACGCCCGGGCCAACGCGCGTGGTCTTGTCGTGGTTCGCATGGGCAGTGAGACGAAGGGCTCCGAAGGTGTGATCCCTGCGGCCGAACAAGTGCCGGGCGAGGAGTACCGCCACGGAGATCGGTTGCGCTGCTATGTCGTCGGAGTATCCCGAGGCGCACGTGAGCCGTTGATCACCTTGTCCAGGACACACCCGAATCTGGTGCGCAAGCTGTTCTCGCTTGAGGTCCCGGAGATCAGCGACGGTTCCGTGGAGATCGTCGCGGTTGCCCGCGAGGCGGGGCATCGGTCCAAGATCGCGGTGGCTTCGAAGGTATCCGGGCTCAACGCCAAGGGTGCCTGCATCGGCCCCATGGGCCAGCGCGTGCGCAATGTGATGAGCGAACTCGCCGGCGAGAAGATCGACATCATCGATTACGACCCGGATCCCGCGCGGTTCGTCGCGAACGCGCTCTCGCCCGCCAAGGTGGTGTCGGTCTCGGTGATCGATGAGGCGGGTAAGGCTGCGCGCGTCATCGTCCCCGACTTCCAGCTTTCCCTGGCCATCGGTAAAGAAGGGCAGAACGCAAGGCTCGCCGCGCGTCTGACGGGATGGCGTATCGACATCAGAAGTGACGCAGATCCCGAAAACTAACGCCGAGTAGTACTCGGTAGCCCGTAGGTACTGACCAAAGTCCCTATCGGCACATAACTTGCATCTCATATACAAGTTATGTGCAACTAACGCGATTCACCGACCTGGGTCTGCGCATCGTCATGCGGCTGGCCAACGCAGGGCCGGGCGTTCAGCTGCACACCGATGATCTTGCCGCCCAACTCTGTGTGTCCTATACGCACGCCACGAAAGTTGTTGCCCGACTTTCGGAAATGGGCGCGATCGAGTCCACGCGCGGACGCCACGGGGGAGTGTGCATCACGCAGGGCGGGCTCGACCGTCGGGTCGGATCATTGGCCCGAAAGTTGGAGCGCGACGGCGAGGTCATCGACTGCGAGGGAGGGGTGCCCTGCCCCCTTCGGCACAACTGTCGCCTGCGCGACGCGCTTCGCTCGGCGCAAGAGGCATTCTTCGCCGAGCTCGATCAGTGGACTGTGGCCGAAATCGCCCGTCCAACAATGGAAAGGAAGTAGTCACGTGCTATCAGCAGAGTCGCTGGCAGTCATCCGTCAAACTCTCCCCGCGGTTGCCGGGGCGATCGACGAGATTACACCGTTGTTCTACTCCAAGATGTTCGCGGCGCACCCCGAACTGCTTCGTGATCTGTTCAACCGCGGCAACCAGGCGGCGGGGGAGCAGCCGAAGGCGCTCGCCGCGTCGATCGCGTCTTTCGCCGGGATGGTGTTGGAAGGCAATGGCGCCCAATATGATTCGGTGCTCGACAGGATCGCGCACAAGCATGCCTCGCTGGGAATTGTCGCCGAACAGTATCCGATCGTCTACGAGCACCTGTTTGCGGCGATCGCTGAAGTGCTGGGGGACGCGGTGACCGCAGAGGTCGCGGCGGCGTGGAGCGAGTTCTACTGGCTCATGGCCAATGAGTTGATCGCACGCGAGAAGGCGTTGTACGGCGCTGCGGGTGTTGCGCCCGGCGATGTGTGGCGGCAGGTCGTGGTGGTACGCCGCCAGCTGGAATCGGCGGATGTGGCCGGGTTCGAGTTGCGCGCTGTATTCGGTGAACTACCGAGTTTCCTTCCGGGGCAGTACATATCGGTGCAAGTTACGTTGCCGGACGGGGCCAGGCAGATTCGTCAATACAGTTTGTCCCGGGGCGCACATGAGGGCGGCTGGCGTATCGCCGTCAAACGAATCAGCGCCAGTGGCACCCCTGCGGGCGAAGTGTCGAACTTCATCTACGACAACGTCTTCGAGGGGCAACAGCTGCGCGTCTCGGTGCCCATGGGCGAGTTCACCCTCGACGATTCGACGGATCCGCTGGTCCTGGTATCCGCGGGTATCGGCTGCACGCCCATCATGGGGATGCTGCAAGAGCTCGTGGCCACACAGTCGCCGCGAGAGGTCGTGGTCCTGCACGCCGACCAGTCGGCGGCCGCACACGCCTACCGGCACGAGTTGGCGGATCTGGTGGGACGACTGCCCGCCGGCCGGCTGCACACATGGTACGAACGGGCGCATGTGGAGCATCCCGTGCACGGTGTCGGCCGCATGAGCCTGCACCGACTACCACTCAACCGACTGTCCACGGTGTTCGTCTGCGGCCCGCGGCCGTTCATGTCGGCCATCAATGACGACCTGGTGTCTCTGGGGATTCCGCAGGAGCAGATCAATCACGAGCTGTTTGGGCCGTTGGCATCGGCTATGTGATGACACGCATCGACGTCGTGGTGGCAGCACTGGCCGCATTCTGGTTGGGCCTGGTGGTGGCGATCTCATTCATCGAGGCGCCACTGAAATTCCGGGCCCCGGGTGTCACCCTTCAGATAGGGCTCGGGATAGGCCGTCTGGTGTTCGGTGCGCTGAACGCGGTGGAGTGTGCGGTGGCCTCGGCCCTGGTGTTACTGGTGGTGGCCGGCCACCTCTCCACGGCCGCAGTCGCCGCTGTTCTCGCAACATGTGCCTGCCTCGCGGTTCAGCTGGTGATTGTGCGCCCGGCCATGATGAGACGAACCAATGCGATTCGCCACGGAGCCGCGTATGCCGGGCGCAGCCGCCTGCACCTGGCATATGTCGCGATCGAGTGCATCAAGACACTGGCATTGATCGGTGTCGTGGTGCTCGTCGTGGCAGGGGTTCGGTGACCGGAATACAGCCGTGTCATTCGAGGCTGTGGCCCGATTCATAAATAAGGTGTCGCGGACGGTAGACTAAGCCGTGATCCAGCGCGAGACTTCGGCGTTCGCACATGCCCCGACCGGTAAACCGGTACGGACATGCGTCGGTTGCCGGGGACGAGAGTTGGCTGCAGATCTGCTTCGTGTGGTTGCTGCGGATGATCGGCATGTAGTTGTCGATGCCCGCCGCAGACTGCCCGGCCGAGGTGCGTGGTTGCACAGGTCGGCGCAGTGTTATCACCTGGCGGTGAAACGGCGGGCTTTCGCTCGAGCGCTGCGGATCGGCGGAACCCCGGATACCTCCGTGGTCTTCGAACATGTTGAGCAATACCAAGAGATTGGCAACGACAAACAATGAGCACACCGTGAAGCGTCGATGATGATCGTCCATCACAGCTAACACGAGGCACGGCGCCTGAAGCCGCTGCCTCGCAGACAGGAGAGCAGTGGCAGGCAAGGCCCGGGTACACGAGTTAGCTAAAGAACTCGGTGTGACCAGTAAAGAAGTTCTCGCCCGACTGAGCGATCAGGGCGAGTTTGTGAAATCCGCGTCCTCGACGGTGGAAGCCCCCGTCGCGCGGCGTCTTCGTGAGGCATTCGGCGGCGGCGATAAGCCCGCCGCGTCCAATGGTGCGCCCGCTGAGGCGGCGGCTCCCCCGAAGAAGGCCGGTCCCAAGCCCGGAGCCCCCAAGCCGGCCCCGAAGAAGATTGCTGAGCCGGTTGTCGAGGCGCCCCCTGTGCCTGAGCCTCCGGCGGCTCCGGCTCCGGCTCCGGCTCCGGCTCCGGCACCCGCACCCGCACCTGCTGCGCCTGCGGTTCCCACGCCGAACGCTGCGCCGGCACCCGCGGCGGAAGCAGCCGCTCCCGCACCTGCCGCGCCGGCACCCCGTCCGGGTGCCACGCCCGGCCCCAAGCCCGGTGCTCCCCGAGTGCCGCGCGTCGGCAACAACCCATTCTCGTCGGCACAGCCGGTGGAACGTCCTGTTGCGCCGCGTCCTCAGGCGCCGCGTCCCGGAGCTCCTCGACCCGGTGGAGCCTCCCCGAGCAACATGCCCCCGCGCCCGTCGCCCGGATCCATGGGTCCGCGCCCGCCGCGTCCCGGTGGTGGTCGCCCGGGTGGTCCCGGTGGTGGCCGGCCCGGTGGTCCCGGTGGTGGTCGTCCGGGTGGTCCCGGTGGTGGCGGCGGCGGTAACTACCGCGGTGGCGGTGCCGGTGGCGGCGCTCCCGCTGGTGGTCCTCCCGGCGCCGCTGGCGCCGGTGGCTTCCGCGGTCGCCCCGGCGGTGGCGGTGGCGGCGGCCGTCCCGGTCAGCGCGGTGGTGCGGCCGGTGCGTTCGGTCGTCCCGGTGGTGCGCCGAAGCGTGGTCGCAAGTCGAAGCGGGCAAAGCGCGCCGAGTACGAGAACATGCAGGCCCCTGTCGTCGGTGGTGTGCGGTTGCCGCACGGCAACGGTGAAGTCATCCGGCTCGCGCGCGGCGCTTCGCTGAGCGATTTCGCGGAGAAGATCGATGCCAACCCGGCTTCGCTGGTGCAGGCGTTGTTCAACCTCGGCGAGATGGTGACCGCCACCCAGTCGGTGGGCGACGAGACGCTGGAGCTGCTGGGCGGTGAGATGAACTACGTCGTCCAGGTCGTGAGCCCCGAGGACGAGGATCGCGAGCTGCTGCAGTCCTTCGACCTCACCTATGGCGAGGACGAGGGCGGTGAAGATGATCTGGAGATCCGTCCGCCGGTCGTCACCGTCATGGGTCACGTCGATCACGGCAAGACCCGACTGCTCGACACCATCCGGCAGGCCAACGTCCGCGAGGGCGAAGCCGGCGGTATCACGCAGCACATCGGTGCTTACCAGGTCTTGACCCAACTGGACGGCAACGAGCGGCTCGTCACCTTCATCGACACCCCGGGTCACGAGGCGTTCACCGCCATGCGTGCGCGTGGTGCCAAGGCCACCGATATCGCGATCCTGGTGGTCGCCGCCGATGACGGTGTCATGCCGCAGACGGTGGAAGCCATCAACCACGCCCAGGCGGCCGATGTGCCGATCGTGGTCGCGGTCAACAAGATCGACAAGGAAGGTGCCGACCCGGGCAAGATCCGGGCGCAGCTCACCGAGTACAACCTGGTCGCAGAGGACTTCGGTGGCGACACCATGTTCGTCGACATCTCGGCCAAGCAGGGCACCAACATCGATGCGCTGCTGGAGGCTGTGCTGCTGACCGCTGACGCAGCGCTGGACCTGCGGGCCAACCCCGATATGGAGGCCCAGGGTGTGGCTATCGAGGCGCACCTGGACCGCGGTCGCGGTCCGGTGGCCACGGTGCTCATCCAGCGCGGCACACTGCGGGTCGGCGACTCGATTGTCGCCGGGGACGCATACGGCCGTGTCCGCCGCATGGTGGACGAGCACGGCGAGGATGTCGAGGAGGCGCTGCCTTCGCGTCCGGTACAGGTCATCGGTTTCACCTCGGTGCCCGGTGCGGGTGACAACCTGCTTGTTGTTGACGAAGACCGCATCGCTCGGCAGATCGCCGACCGGCGCAGTGCGCGCAAGCGCAATGCGCTGGCCGCTCGTAGCCGCAAGCGGATTAGCCTGGATGACCTGGATGCCGCGCTGAAGGAAACCAGCCAGCTGAACCTGATCCTGAAGGGCGACAACGCAGGTACGGTCGAAGCCCTGGAAGAGGCGCTGCTCGGTATCGCGATCGACGACGAGGTGCAGCTGCGGGTCATCGACCGCGGTGTCGGTGGTGTCACCGAAACCAACGTCAACCTGGCCTCGGCCTCGGATGCCATCATCATCGGCTTCAATGTGCGGGCCGAGGGCAAGGCGACAGAGCTGGCCAACCGCGAGGGTGTCGACATTCGGTACTACTCGGTGATCTACCAGGCCATCGACGAGATCGAGAGCGCGCTCAAGGGCATGCTCAAGCCGGTCTACGAAGAGGTCGAGCTGGGTCGCGCCGAGATTCGTGCGATGTTCCGGTCCTCCAAGGTCGGCAATATCGCAGGTTGCCTGGTCACCTCGGGCATCATCCGTCGCAATGCCAAGGCCCGACTGTTGCGCGACAACATCGTGGTCGCCGAGACGGTCACCATCTCATCGCTGCGGCGCGAGAAGGATGACGTGGTCGAGGTCCGCGACGGTTACGAGTGCGGTCTGACGCTGACCTATAACGACATCAAGGAAGGCGACGTCATCGAGGCGTACGAACTCCGCGAAAAGGAACGGGTCTAACGTGGCCGATCCGGCTCGCGCGCGGCGACTGGCCAAGAGGATCGGAGCCATCGTCGCCTCGGCGATCGAGTACGAAATCAAGGACCCGAGGCTGACGATGGTCACGGTCACCGATACCCGGGTGACCAACGATCTTCACGATGCGACCGTGTACTACACCGTGATGGGGCAGACTCTGTCCGACGAGCCGGATCTCGCCGGCGCGGCGGCTGCGCTAGAAAAGGCAAAGGGTGTGCTTCGAACCAAGGTGGGTGCCGGGACCGGAGTGAGGTTCACGCCCACCCTGACCTTCGTGCTCGACACGATGGCCGATTCCGCCCGGCAGATGGAGGAACTGCTGGATCGGACGCGCGCAGCCGATGCCGCGCTCGCCGAGGTCCGGCAGGGAGCCGTTCATGCCGGTGACGCCGATCCCTACAAGGCGTCTCCAGCCGAGGAATCCGCACCCGGCGAGGACGATGAGCGCCGTCCCGATTGAGACGGGTGCCGTGGGGGCACGCGTAGACGTAGAGGGTGCGGTGGAGCTCCTGGCCAAGGCCAGGAGAGTGGTGATCATCTGTCACGTGCATCCCGACGCCGACACCGTGGGCAGCGGGTTGGCTCTTGGCCAGGTGTTGGTGGCCAAGGGCGTTGACGTTCAGGTGAGTTTCGGGGCGCCGGCAACACCTCCGGAGTCAGTGGGAACGCTGCCGGGCGCGGAGCTGCTGGTCCCACCGCACGAGCTGCGTCGCGACCCCGATCTTGTGGTCACGGTCGACAGTCCGAGCGTGCGGCGGCTCGGTCAACTCAGTGAGCTGGTCGAGGGCCCTGCGCCAGTGTTGGTGATCGATCACCACGTGTCCAATGAGCTTTTCGGTACCGCGAATTACGTTGATATCGAGGCTGATTCGACCACGATGATGGTGGCGCGGCTGCTCGATGCGTGGAGTGTGGACATCACCCCCGAGATGGCCCATTGTCTGTACGCCGGTCTGGTCACCGACAGTGGATCTTTTCGCTGGGCTACTGCGCAGGGGCACCGGTTGGCCGCGCGGCTGTTGGACCTGGGTGCTGACGGCGTGAACATCACCCGTACGTTCATGGATTCACATCCTTTTGTGTGGTTGCCGATCTTGTCGCGTGTGTTGGGCACCGCGGAGCTGATTCCCGACGCGGTCGGGGGTGCCGGATTGGTGTATGCCGTTGTTACCCACGATGTCTGGTCGTGCGCGCGCACCGAGGAAGTCGAGTCGATCGTCGATATCGTCCGCACCACGACCGAGGCCGAGGTTGCGGTGGTATTCAAGGAGATCGAACCCGACCATTGGTCGATATCGATGCGAGCCCGTTCCGCGGTGGACCTGTCTGCGGTAGCGGGCACCTTCGGCGGCGGTGGACATCGGCTGGCTGCCGGTTTCTCGGCTACCGGTCCGGTCGACGAGGTGGTGGCGGCTCTGGTTCGCGCCCTTGACTGACGCCACCGGCACGGCCGGCATGTCTGGGCTGGCCCGCCGGATCATCGCTTTGGCGGTACCCGCGCTGGGTGTGCTGGCGGCCGAGCCGCTGTATCTGCTGTTCGATATCGCCATGGTGGGTCGGCTGGGCGCGGTGCCGTTGGCGGGTTTGGCAGTCGGCGGACTGGTGCTCTCGCTTGTCGGAACGCAACTGACTTTCCTGTCGTACGGCACCACCGCCCGCGCCGCGCGGCTGTTCGGTTCCGGTGACCGTCCTGGTGCGGTTCATGAGGGAGTGCAGGCGACCTGGTTGGCGCTCATCATCGGGGCCGCCGTGGTGCTGGTGGTGAATGTGGTGGCCGCGCCGGTGGTCCGGGTTATCGCCGCGGCACCCGATGTAGCCGCGCAGGGCCTGACGTGGGTGCGTATCGCGATCTTCGCGGCGCCCGCGATCCTGATCTCACTAGCCGGCAACGGGTGGATGCGGGGAGTGCAGAACACAGTCAGGCCGTTGCGGTATGTGATTGTCGGCTTTGCGGTTTCGGCAGTGCTATGCCCGGTGTTGATCTACGGGTTGCTGAATGCGCCCCGAATGGGCTTGGCGGGGTCTGCCGTCGCCAATCTGGTGGGACAGTGGCTGGCCGCGATCCTCTTCTTACGTGCCCTGCACGCCGAGCAGGTTCGGCTTCGGATGGATCCGCCGGTGTTGCGTGCGCAGCTGGTACTCGCGCGTGATCTGCTGGTGCGCAGTCTGGCGTTTCAGGCCTGCTTCATCAGTGCCGCCGCGGTGGCCGCGCGGTTCGGGGCGGCAGCACTGGCGGCGCACCAGGTGGTCCTGCAGATGTGGAGTTTTCTTGCGCTGGTTCTTGATTCGCTTGCCATTGCGGCACAAACTCTCGTCGGTGCCGCGCTAGGAGGCGGACGGGTGCCGCAGGCCAAGTCCGTGGCGCGGAGGGTGACGGTGTTCTCGCTGGGCTTCGCGGTGGTGTTGGCTGTCCTTCTGGCCCTCGGTGCGCCGGTGTTGCCGGGGCTGTTCACCTCCGACGCCGCGGTGCTGCATCAGATGCGGGTGCCGTGGTGGTTCCTGGTGTGCCAGTTGCCGATTTCGGGCGTGGTGTTCGCACTGGACGGAGTGCTGCTGGGTGCCGCCGACGCCCGGTTCATGCGCAACGCCACCATGATCAGCGCATTGTGTGGATTCCTGCCGCTGGTGTGGTTATCGCTGGCGTACGGATGGGGACTGGCCGGAATCTGTTCCGGGCTCACCCTTTTCCTGGTGTTGCGGCTGATGTTGGTTGGCTGGCGCGCATTGTCCGGACGCTGGGCGGTGCCGGGGTCTGGCTCGTGATCAATGCGTCGGTGGGTACTGCGGATACTGCGGCTGCGGATATCCGGCCGGTGGGTAGCCCTGGTACACCGGCGGCTGCGCTGCCAATCGTCGGATCTGTCTGATCTGCCCCATGTTTCCGAAGATCGCGACCCAGTTCATGACGAGGACGGACAGAAAGCTCCACCACCCGGCGGCCAGATTATGGGTCTGGGCATCGCGGTAGGCCGCCTCGCACTGCTCAAGTGTGCCGGTGATCGTGTAGGACCGGGTGCTGAACATGATCAGCATCCCGGTGTGTTTGGTGAGCCGTATCTGGAAGTACCTGGGTGCAGCGGCTGGATACTGCTGTGGATACGACATGAACTCTCCCCCTGATCGCGTAGCTCACTCGATGATATCCGGGGTTTGCCAGACGTCGCCTATGTGATCCAGGTCACTTGCGGAGTATTCTGGGAAACGCTGGATGAGGAGGTGTTTCGAAATGAACCTTGATCGATTTGCCGTGTGGACCGGCTACTTCCTTGGGCTGGTGTCGGTCACGATCACCGCACTGGGGTTGGCGGCGTTGGCCTCCGGACATCACGGCTGGGGAATGGTCGCGGCTATCGCATTACTGGTCACCGCAGGACTCGGATTCGCGGTGGTCGGCGGCACGGTGCACCACGATCACAAAGTCCACAAGCAGACGCCGCACCTGATGTAGGGGTTGAAAGATCGCCTAGGCGGACCCAGCGGTCGACAATTCGTCGGATCGCTGAGTCCGCTTCGACCGCTAGGCGTTCTGGCTACGGCCGCGCGCCATGATGGCTGCGCGACGTTCTTCGACACCCTCGGCTATGGAGTTCTGCTCGATCCACCGATGCGCGTCGTCCAGGGCCACTTGCAGGCCGTTGCCGACAAGCTCGGACTCGATGCGCCGGTAAGAGGCCAGCAGTTCACGCACCGCGGGTTGGTTGTTCCCGGCGATGGTCGTGGCGAGCCGCTTGGCCGCCGGGAGCAGCTCCTCATGGGCAACCACCTCGGTGACCAGGCCGGCTCGTAACGCGTCCTCGGCCGAGAGGTAGTCGCCGGTGAGGCTCATGCGCCGCGCCAGCCCGCGTCCGACCGAGAGTGGGAGCAGCGTGGTCAGCCCCCAAGTAGGCAGGATGCCAACGCGCGCATGGGTATCGGCGAAACGAGCCTTTTCGGAGGCGATCAGGATGTCGCAGGCCAATGCCAGCTCCAGGCCACCGGTGACGGCGGCTCCGTTGATGGCACCGATGACAGGCTTGGACAGCTCCGGCCACCACGGGTCCAGGGTGTCGGCACGATCACCGCTGCCCAATTCCTTGAGGTCGACGCCCGCGCAGAACACCGGGTCGGCGGCGGTCAGGATCATCACGTCGACGTTGTCATCGGCGTCGGCAGCGGTGACGGCCTTGACGATCTCTTCGCCGAGCGCCTTGCTCAGCGCATTGCGGGCCTGCGGACGGTTGAGTGTGATGGTGCAGATCCGGTCTTCGGTCTGCGTCAAGAGAATTTGTTCGGTCATGCGTCGATAACCTCCTTGGCGATACGTTCGGCGTGGACGGCGCGGCCTCCGAAGAGTGCCGAATTGCTGACGGCCCGTTTGTAATACAGGTGAGCCGGGTGTTCCCAGGTAAATCCGATGCCGCCATGGCTCTGAATGGCCTTGGCGGTTACCTCTACCGCTCCCGCGGACGCTACCTGTTGGGCGATGCTCGTGGCCAACGCAGGGTCGTCAAGGCTCGGGTCGTCATGTGACCATGCCGCGTGGTAGGCGGCGCCACGCACATTCCCGGCCGCTGCAGCCATGTCGGCAAGGCGGTGCTTGACGGCCTGGAACGACCCGATGATCCGTCCGAACTGAATTCGGGACTTGGCGTATTCGGTTGTCACATCCAGCATGTGGGCAGCGATGCCGGCCTGTTCGGCTGCCAGTGCGGTGGCTGCGACGTCCAGTGCGCGCGATACGGCCGAGGCGCCGTTCCCGACTTCGCCGATCACCCGCGCGGGAGTCGAGTCGAAGTGGATGTTGGCCTGGCGTCGGGTCAGATCCAGGGTGGCCAGGGCATGCCGATCGACACTCGGCGCGTTCCCGTCGACCGCGAAAAGGGTTGGGCCCGAATCGGTATCGGCCAGTACCAGAATCACGTCGGCGGTGGCACCATCTGGAACGTGCTCGGTGTCGCCGGTGAGCTTCCATCCGTCGTCATCGGACTCGGCGGACACCGTGATGGCGTCGGCCAGTCGGGTGCGCCCCCCGGCCAGCGTGATCGTCTTGTCGCCGGAGCTCAACGCGGGTACCCATTCGGCAAGGGCGTCGTTGTCCCCGCTGGCCACGAGTGCGGTGGCACCCAGTGCTGCGCTGGATATCCACGGCAGGCAAGCCAGTGTGCGTCCCAATTCCTCTGCCACGATGGATAATTCGATGACGCCCAGGCCTGCGCCGCCATATTCTTCGGGCAGGCTGAGTCCCACGACACCCAGCTCGGATCCGAGGGTGCGCCAGGCGTCCAGGTCGATGGTGCCGGCCTCGGCGATCTGGCGTACATGCTCGGGTGTCCAGACCCGCTCGCACCAACTACGCACCAGTGAACGCAGGTCGCCATGCTCTTCGGTGAACTCGAATTCAGCCACGGGGCACCTCTTTCCATGCTTTGTCGGTGTCGACCCGGATATCGCCCGGTAGCCCGAGAACGCGTTCCCCGATGATGTTGCGCATCACGTCGGAGGTGCCGCCCTCGATGGTGTTGGCCTTGGACCGCAGGAAGGCCCACATGGTGTCGGCGCGGCGGTCCTCTTCGACGACGCGCCGCATGTCATAGGAGGCGTACAGGGTCGCCTCGATGCCCAGCAGTTCGACACAGAAGTCGTAGATCTGCTGGTTGAGCTCCGCGCCCATCAGCTTGCCGATCGACCCCTCCGGACCCATGGGTGCATCGCCCTGGGCGGCGATTCTCATCTGGGTGCCGTAGCGGTTTCCCTCTGAGCGCACGAACAGGCTCGTCAGCTTGGCCCGCAGTTCGGGGGTGTGTAGGTCGGGACGCTGCTTCCAGAGATTCAGGGCATTGCCAATCGATCCGCCGCCCCGGCCGTGGTCGAACGCCCCGCCCAGCGCGCTGCGCTCGTTCATCAGCGTTGTCATCGAGACTTGCCAGCCGTCGCCTTCGTTGCCCAGCCGATGTGCATCCGGGATGCGGACATCGGTGAGGTACACCTCGTTGAACTCCGCGTCGCCGGTCATTTGGCGCAGCGGACGGACCTCGACGCCCGGATCGGTCATATCGACCACGAAATAGGTCAGGCCGCGGTGCTTGGGAACCTCGGGATTGCTGCGAGCCACCAACAGCGCCCAACGTGCCTGATGGGCGCCCGAGGTCCACACCTTCTGGCCGTTGATGACCCATTCGTCGCCGTCGCGCACCGCGCGGGTGGCCAGGCCCGCTAGGTCGGAACCGGCGCCGGGCTCACTGAACAGCTGGCACCAGAGCTCCTCGCCGGTGAACAGCGGACGCAGAATCCGTTGGGTCAGCTCGGGTTGTCCGTGTGCGAGCACTGTGGGGGCCGCCATGCCGTAGCCGATCACGTTGATAAACAACGGGTCTGGCATGCCCGCCGCGCGCAGGATGGTGTCGGAGACGGACTGGAGCGCAGGAGGCGCGTCGAGACCACCCAGGCCGACCGGGAACTGAACCCAGGCCAGGCCGGCGTCGTAGACGGCGCCCAGCAGCTCGGTAACAGGGGTGGAGGCGGGGGGATGGGTGGCGAGAACCTCGTGCGCGGCGGCGGCGATACGTTCGCGTAGCGCGCTAGACGGCTCCGATGACGTCACTGGCATGACTTACGTATACACGCGTATGTGAACTAACCGGTGGGTGGGGCATGGCGTCATCGGAATTGTCTTTCTACTGTCGTAGGTATGTGCAGGAACATCACCGAACTACGCGGACTGGAGCCTGCCGCGACCGACCAGGAGATCGAGGCGGCGGCGCGGCAGTACATCCGCAAGATCAGCGGGATTCAGAAGACCTCCGATGCCAACCGGGAAGCGTTCGAGCATGCGGTGGCGGAGGTGACGGCCACGACGATGCGGCTGCTCGCGGTGCTGCCCGCGCGGCGTCAACCGCCCAAGACGGTGCCCCCGTTGCGGCGCCCCGAGGTGCAGGCACGCATCGCGGCGCGCGGCTGACCGATCTGATCTCAGAACTTGTAGGCGGGCGCGAGAATGTTTGCGACCCGGCGATTTTCCACGAGGCAGCCGGGGCCGTCGGGGGAGTACTTCTGCGATGCGTAGTACAGCGACTGTTGGACCACGCCATAGCTGGTCTTGAAGGTGATCATGCAGGACACCCACCACTGGTTGTTCCAGTCTGTGGGTTTCATGATGTTGTACTCGGCCGCGCGGTGACCCTGGATGGTTGTCTCCACGCCGTCGGCCGGTAGTGAGTCTTCATACGTGCGCCACACGACCGCCTCGACGGCCAACTGGTAGTTGTTGCGCGAGTCGTAGCGGCAGCGCAGCCCCTCTTCGGGCGCGGGCGGCGTCTGGTCAAGACCCGCCGCAGCAATGACGGAGCTGGGGATCTCGTAGCAGGGATCAAAGGGGCGCGGATCGGTGACCGGGACAACCGGCCATTTGATCGTGGTGGTGACAGCCCCCGTGCTCGCGGGGCCGGTCATCGGTGCCGTGGAGAACCGCAGCTGAACCGGTGCGCTGGTGGCGTGCTCTGACGGTGCGGTACGCCAGACCACGAGGCCGCCCAGTGTCAACGCCATCAGGGCAACGCAGAATCCAGCTCGGACTACGCCTGCCCGTTGGGCCATGCGAATTCACCTCAATCTGATCGGCCGCGGTGCGCCGAAGTCTAGCCGCGTGTCTGGCTATCTCATACGGAACACCGAAAACACTAGAACACGTTCTAGTCCGGGAGTATCGTGACGCCATGGCACGAATTGGGAATTACGCGGACGATGATGTGGCCGGCTGGTTGATGGGCTCGCCCGAGATGGCGCCCGGCTTCGCCGGATTTTCGGACGCGGTCTACAACCGCAGCCGCCTTCCGATCGGGGTGCGAGAGCTCGCGCGTATGGCTGTGGCCTTCGCGAATGAATGCTCCGTGTGCCAGAACACTCGCTTCGTTCAGAGCGGAGAGTTGGACGCCGACTTCTATGCGGACGCCGACCAGTGGCGCACCTCGCCCCGATACAGCGACGCCGAGCGGATCGCCGCCGAGTTCGCGCATCGCTTCGCGACCGATCACGTCGGACTACGTGAGGACGACGAGTTCTGGGCGCGGGCGCACGAGCACCTCGATGACGGGCTCTTGACGGACCTGGCACTGTCCTGCGCGTTCTGGGTGGGAAGCGGACGTGCGCTGCGAGTTCTCGACGTGGGACAGAGTTGCAAGATAAACCTGTAGGTACATTGGCCGGATGACGCAGGAACGGGAGCCCAGGCTCTGGGCGATCAGTGACCTGCATGTCGGGCAGTCGGCCAACAAGTCTGTTCTCGAGGAACTGCATCCGGCCTCACCCGAGGACTGGCTGATCGTCGCCGGTGATGTGGCCGAACGTAGCGATGACATCCGGGGTGCGCTGGATCTGTTGCGGCGCAGGTTCGCCAAGGTGATCTGGGTGCCGGGCAACCATGAACTATGGACGACGGCGCGTGATCCCATGCAGATCTTCGGGCAGTCTCGCTATGACTATCTGGTCAATATGTGCGATGAGATGGGCGTCGTCACTCCCGAGCATCCGTATCCGGTGTGGGTGGAACAAGGTGGTCCCGCGACCATCGTGCCGATGTTCGTGTTGTACGACTACACATTTCTGCCGGAGGGGGCCAACTCCAAGGCCGAGGGGCTCAAGATCGCCCGCGATCGTAATGTCGTGGCGACCGACGAGTTCCTGCTCTCCAGTGAGCCTTTCGCGACGCGTGATGCGTGGTGCCGGGATCGGTTGCGGTACACCAGGAAGCGGCTGGAAGATCTGGACTGGATGACGCCGACGGTCCTGGTGAACCATTTTCCGCTGGTGCGTGAACCCTGTGATGCGTTGTTCTATCCGGAGTTTTCGTTGTGGTGCGGAACTACCGAGACCGCGGACTGGCATACCCGCTACAACGCGGTGTGCTCGGTGTACGGACATCTGCACATCCCACGGACCACCTGGTATGACGATGTCCGGTTCGAAGAGGTATCGGTTGGCTACCCGCGAGAATGGGCGCAGCGTAAGCCGTATTCGTGGCTCAGGCAGATTCTTCCCGCCCCGCACTATCCGCCCGGATACCTCAACGAGTTCGGTGGTCATTTTGAGATCACCGAACAGATGAGGGTGTCGGCTAAGCGATTCCGTGAACGGCTTGCCAAGGAGCGCGCCAGTGACTGATGAGTTGATCGCCTCGGTGGTTCCCGATGTGCTGTCGTCGGCCGAACTGTATGAGGATCCACCCGGGTTGGCGCCGCTGCCGGAGGAGGAACCGCTGATCGCCAAGTCGGTGGCCAAGCGGCGCAATGAATTCATCACCGTGCGGTACTGCGCGCGGCAGGCCCTGTCCGTCCTTGGCGTACCCGAGGTCCCGATTCTCAAGGGAGACAAGGGGCAGCCATTGTGGCCCAACGGCGTGGTGGGCAGCATGACGCATACGGAGGGATTTCGCGGTGCGGTGGTGGGCCGCGTAGGCGAAGTGCGTTCGGTGGGGATCGACGCCGAGCCGCACGACGTCTTGCCCAACGGCGTGCTCAAGTCGATCACCATTCCGGTCGAGCGCGATGAACTCGCCGCCTTACCCGAGGGCATACATTGGGATCGATTGCTGTTCTGCGCCAAGGAGACGACGTATAAAGCATGGTTCCCGCTGACAACGCGGTGGCTCGGCTTCGAGGACGCCCACATCACGCTCGACCCGGACGGGACCTTCACCTCTCGAATCCTGGTGGACGGTGAGGCCAACGACGGCAGTGTGCTCTCGACGTTCGACGGCCGATGGATCATCGACAAGGGTCTGATCTTGACCGCCATCGTGGTGCCGTGACCGATCCGCTGAGCCGTGCGGGCCTGGTGATTGTCGACAAGCCCGCCGGAATGACAAGCCACGACGTGGTATCGCGTTGCCGCAGAATATTTTCCACGCGCAAGGTGGGGCATGCCGGCACTCTCGATCCGATGGCCACGGGGGTGCTGGTGATCGGCATCGAACGCGCCACCAAGATCATGGGACTGCTGACGTTGACTACCAAGTCGTACGCGGCCACCGTTCGATTTGGGCAGAACACCAGTACCGATGACGCCGAAGGTGAGGTGTTACAAACTGTCTCGGCTTCTCATCTGACCGACACGGATATCGAGGCGGCCGTAGCCCGGCTGCGCGGGGATATCGAACAGGTGCCGTCCTCGGTGAGCGCTATCAAAGTGGACGGGCAGCGCGCATACAAACTCGCGCGCGAGGGGCAGTCTGTCGAGCTGGCGGCCAGGCCCGTGCGCGTCTCGCGGTTCGACGTGTTGGCGGTGCGGCGGCCGGGCGATGGCTATGTCGATGTGGACGTGGAGGTCGACTGCTCCTCGGGGACCTACATTCGGGCGCTGGCCCGTGATGCGGGGGCCGCGCTGGGCGTGGGTGGGCATCTGACGGCATTGCGGCGCACCAGGGTTGGTGACTTCTCGCTGGACCGGGCGCGCACACTCGAGGAGCTCGCCGATGATGCGACATTGACGCTGGATCTGGACACTGCCTGCCGGGATGGATTCCCCCGACGTGACTTGGATGTGGCGGAGGTCGACTCGGTGCGCAATGGGCGTCCGTTGTCGGCCGCGGGCATCGAGGGGACCTACGCGGCGGTGGATGCCGATAATCGCGTCATTGCGTTGTTGGCCGATAAGGGTTCTCGCACCACGTCGGTGGTGGTGTTGCGCCCGGCGAATCTGTAGCGGTCAGTCGGAGTCGCGAATCCAACGGCTCGGCGGGTGCAACTCCCTGGGCATCCACATCAGCGGCTGCCGGTCGGCGAAATGTGGATCGAGCTCTGGGTTCCCGGGGAATCGGCCCTCGCCATCGGGCCAGAGGATCTGCAGGTACCGCACGTGGTTGGTCCGGTTGAACCACAGTCCGAATCCGAACTCGTTGTCATACCAACTCGGATCAATGGGCGAGAGCTTGACCTGGTAGTCGTCCACGGCGGGCAGAGCCAGCACTTCGTCGAACGTCTCGCCGACCTGCAAGACCCGCCCATCTTGTGCCTGCTTGGCGACCGCGTTGAGGGCACGCTGCATCATGGTGATGTCGTTGACCCCGTAGATCGCCAACTCGGGCAGACGCATGGTGTGCCACAGTCCCACGGTGTAGGCAAACGGTGGACTTTCCTCCGCCGAAGTGGGGCCGATTCCCAGTGCACTCCAACCGTATTCGGTGACACTGCCGATGATGTCGCGATCGCTGTCGTTGTAGTCATGGCGGTCGCCGTAGTCGACGCACAGGAGGCACTCACACGCCGCGTGGTCGGTCATTTCAGTCGAGTACGACCCAAATCGATTGAGCTGCAGGGTTTCCCAGCTCCAGCTTCTTCTCGTCGCTGTCTGGCCCTGCGCTGTCGATGGACACCGAGATGGTTCCGGCGAAGTCCCGTCGTTCGTCGACCGTCACCCGGGCATCCAGTGCCACACCGACCGTGTCGAAGTACCGCAGCATTTCAGGATCTGAGTCGGAGATCCGGGCCACCACGCCGGTGTCGCCGTTGGCGCAGTCCGACAGCTGGCGAGCCGGGGGAGTGGGCACCTGCCCGTCAGGGCCGGGAATCGGATCGCCGTGCGGATCGCGCTGGGGGTGACCGAGCTTCGCGTCGATCTTGGCCAGCAGCAGATCCGAGACGGCGTGTTCGAGCACCTCGGCCTCGTCGTGTACCTCGTCCCACCCGTAGCCGAGTTCGTTGACCAGATACGTCTCCAGCAGCCGGTGCCGACGGACCATGAGCACCGCGGCCTTGCGGCCCTGGCTTGTCAACGTCACGGCGCCGTACTTCTCGTGATCCACCAGACCTTGGTCGGCCAGCTTGCGGATCGACTCGGAGGCGGTGCTCGCCGATACGCCCATGCGTTCGGCCAGCATCTTGGTGCTCACCTTCTCGCGCGACCACTCCTGCGCGGTCCAGATCACCTTGAGGTAGTCCTGGGCAACCGTCGTCAGGTCGGTGTCGGCGGATCCGGCGGGTCGGTCGGATCGAGTGGGGCTCACGATGCTTAGCCTAACCAGGCGCCGAGGGATGCTCAGCCCAACCAGGCGCCGCGTCCCGAAAGCCAAGTCGGCCTTCTCGCATCTTCCGAAGTAGGCTTTATGCCGTGCAACGCTGGCGCGGGCAAGACGAAATCCCGTCCGATTGGGGTCGGTGCGTTCTGACGATCGGCGTATTCGACGGAGTACACCGAGGTCACGCCGAACTGATCGGGCGTGCGGTGAAGGCGGCGCGCGAGCTCAATCTCAAGAGCGTCCTGATGACCTTCGACCCTCACCCGATGGAAGTGGTGTTCCCGGGAACCCATCCGGCCCAGCTCACAACCCTGACCCGGCGCGCCGAACTGGCCGAGGAACTGGGCGTGGATGTCTTCCTGGTGGTGCCGTTCACCCCTGAATTCATGAAACTTTCGCCCGAGCGATACGTGCACGAACTGCTGGTCGAGCGTCTGCATGTGGCCGAGGTAGTGGTCGGGGAGAACTTCACCTTCGGCAAGAAGGCCGCCGGGAATGTCCACATGCTCAAGAAGGCGGGCGAGCGATTCGGCTTCAAGGTCGACGCGGTCTCTCTTGTCGCCGAGCATGCGGTCACGTTCTCCTCGACGTACATCAGATCCTGCGTCGACGCCGGTGACATGGTGGCGGCCACCGAAGCACTGGGCCGTCCCCACCGCGTCGAAGGCGTCGTGGTCCGTGGTGATGGGCGCGGGCGGGAACTGGGCTTCCCGACGGCCAACGTGGCGCCGCCGATGTTCGCCGCCATTCCCGCCGACGGGGTGTATGCGGCCTGGTTCACGCTGCTCGGGCACGGACCCACCATGGGAACCGTCGTGCCGGGTGAGCGCTATCAGGCGGCCGTCTCGGTGGGCAGCAACCCCACGTTCTCCGGCAAGGCCCGCACCGTCGAGGCGTTCATCATGGACACCGCAGCGGACCTCTACGGCCAGCATGTCGCCGTCGATTTCGTGGCGCGGGTCCGCAGCATGGAGAAGTTCGATTCGGTCGACGCACTCGTGGACGAGATGGGGCGCGATGCCCAGAAAGCTCGCACGATTTTGGCGCGAGGCTAGCCCGCCGGTACACTTCAACACCGGTGTGAGCTGCAGTTCGCGGTGGCCCACCAGAAACATTCGACGCGAACCCCAGTGATGGAGAAGCTTGCCGTGGCATTGACTACCGAGCAGAAGAAAGAAATCCTCACCCAGTACGGGCTGCACGAGACCGACACCGGTTCTCCCGAGGCCCAGGTCGCGATGCTGACCAAGCGCATCGTCGATCTGACCGAGCACCTCAAGACTCACAAGCACGATCACCACAGCCGTCGTGGTCTACTGCTGCTGGTCGGCCGTCGTCGCCGCCTGCTCAAGTACATCGCCAAGGTCGACGTCGCGCGCTACCGCTCGCTGATCGAACGCCTGGGTCTGCGCCGCTGACTTTGTCTTCTCCTCGGCTGGGTCGTTCTGGAATCCGAGGCGCGGTATCTGTCGCTCTTGTCGTTGTCGGTGCGGTCCTGTTGTCGGCGTGTTCGATGGCAGGCGCCACCGACGGCTTCGCCGTTGGTGACTGCGTCAATCTCAGTGGCACCGATCAGCACGCCAAGCTGGTCAAGGAACCGTGTGGCAGTCCTCAGTCCAATTTCAAGGTCTTCGCCAAGGCGGCGACCGATGCGGACTGTCCGCGTGACGCCGACTCCTCGTACTACGCCAAGCGCGGTTTCGGTCGTAAGAGTCAGGCTCTGTGCCTGGACATCGACTGGGTGGTCGGCAGCTGCATGAGCGTCCCCGATAAGTGGGATGGCGACCCGGTGCGGGTTGACTGCAACGACGTCAACGCTCAGAACAAGAAACGCGTCACCCAAGTCCTGCAGGAAGTCTCGACTGCCGACGAATGCATCACCGGGCTTGGCTATCCGTATGTCGATCGCAACTTCACCGTATGCGTGGAGGAACTGCCCTGATCAAGGTGCATGGCCGCAAACGCCGCAGGTGATAGGGTGTCTGGGTTGTCATGCTGGTCCCGCCGGGTAACGGGCGGTCTTCGGTAGTGGCTGCCGGGTTCGAAGCTTGTGCTCATCGATTCCCCGGCGGCTTCGATCGAACGGCCGTGGCCGATCACCTTCCGGGTCCACTTCGCGCTGGTACGTCCGCGCGCTGACCGCGTGATGGCACGTATGCCCAACGCAGCCTCGTGCTGCTCACTGAGAATGTATGAGAGGTATTCCAGAACCTATGTCTGTTACAGAAATTGAAGAAGGCGTTTTCGAGTCCACCGCGACCATCGACAACGGGACCTTCGGCACCCGCACCATCCGGTTCGAGGCCGGACGGCTGGCCCAGCAGGCCGCCGGCTCCGTCGTCGCCTACCTGGATGACGAGACCATGCTGCTGTCGGCCACGACCGCCAGCAAGAGCCCCAAGGATCATTTCGACTTCTTCCCGCTGACCATTGACGTCGAGGAGCGGATGTATGCCGCGGGCCGGATCCCCGGCTCCTTCTTCCGCCGTGAGGGACGTCCCTCCACCGACGCCATCCTGACCTGTCGTCTCATCGACCGGCCGCTGCGCCCGACCTTCGTCAGCGGGCTGCGCAACGAAATCCAGGTCGTGGTGACGGTGCTGAGCCTGAACCCCGCCGACCTGTACGACGTGCTGGCCATCAACGCCGCGTCGGCGTCCACGCAGATCGCCGGGCTGCCCTTCACCGGCCCCGTCGGCGGTGTCCGGGTAGCCCTGATCGAGGGCCAGTGGGTGGCGTTCCCGACGATCGAGCAGCTGGAGACGGCGGTGTTCGACATGGTCGTCGCCGGCCGTAAGACCGCCGACGATGTCGCCATCATGATGGTCGAGGCCGAGGCCACCGACAACGTCATCGCGCTTGTAGAAGGCGGAGCGGGCGCTCCCACGGAAGCCGTCGTCGCCGAGGGCCTTGAGGCCGCCAAGCCGTTCATCGCCGCGCTGTGCACCGCGCAGCAGGAGCTGGCCGAGAAGGCCGCCAAGCCCGTCGGCGAGTACCCCTTGTTCCCCGAGTACCAGGACGACGCATTCGCCGCCGTCGCTGCCGTGGCCACAGAGCCGCTGTCGCAGGCGCTGTCCATCGCGGGCAAGGCCGAGCGCGACGAGAAGACCGATGAAATCAAGGTCGAGGTTCTGGGTCGTCTGCAGGAGGGCTTCGATGGCCGCGAGAAGGAGATCGGCGCGGCATTCCGTTCGCTCACCAAGAAGCTGGTGCGCCAGCGCATCCTGAAGGACCAGTTCCGTATCGACGGCCGCGGTGTCACCGACATCCGTGCGCTGTCGGCCGAGGTCGCTGTGATCCCGCGGGCGCACGGCAGCGCGCTCTTCGAGCGTGGCGAGACCCAGATCATGGGCGTCACCACCCTCGACATGGTCAAGATGGCCCAGCAGATCGACTCGCTGGGGCCGGAGACCTCGAAGCGCTACATGCACCACTACAACTTCCCGCCGTTCTCGACCGGTGAGACCGGTCGCGTCGGCTCGCCCAAGCGTCGCGAGATCGGCCACGGCGCTCTCGCCGAGCGCGCGCTCATGCCGGTGCTGCCGAGCGTCGAGGAGTTCCCGTACGCCATCCGTCAGGTCTCGGAAGCGTTGGGCTCCAACGGATCCACCTCGATGGGTTCGGTCTGCGCCTCGACACTGTCGCTGCTGAATGCCGGTGTGCCGCTGAAGGCCCCCGTCGCCGGTATCGCCATGGGCCTGGTGTCCGATGACATCGAACTGGCCGACGGAACCACCGAGCGTCGCTTCGTTGCGCTCACCGACATCCTGGGCGCCGAAGATGCCTTCGGCGACATGGACTTCAAGGTCGCCGGCACCAAGGACTTCGTCACGGCTCTGCAGCTCGACACCAAGCTCGACGGCATCCCGTCGCAGGTGCTGGCCGCCGCCCTGTCGCAGGCCAAGGACGCCCGCGCCACCATCCTCGAGGTGATGGCAGAGGCCATCGACGCACCCGACGAGATGAGCCCGTACGCGCCGCGCATCACGACCATCAAGGTGCCGGTCGACAAGATCGGTGAGGTGATCGGGCCCAAGGGCAAGATGATCAACTCGATCACCGAGGAGACCGGCGCCAGCATCTCCATCGAGGATGACGGCACCGTCTTCGTGGGCGCCTCCAACGGCGAGGCGGCGCAGGCCGCGATCGACAAGATCAACGCCATTGCCAACCCGCAGCTGCCCAAGATCGGTGAGCGTTTCCTCGGAACCGTGGTTAAGACAACCGATTTCGGTGCGTTCGTGTCGCTGCTTCCGGGCCGCGACGGACTGGTGCACATCAGCAAGCTCGGCAAGGGCAAGCGGATCGCGAAGGTCGAGGACGTGGTCAAGGTCGGCGACAAGATTCAGGTCGAGATCGCCGACATCGACAACCGCGGCAAGATCTCGCTGGTCCCCGTGGGCGACGACGAGGCCGCGGACGCTTCCGCCGACAGTAACGGTGCGGCCGAGGCCAAGCCGGCAGATGCCGTCGCGGAGTAGCGTTCCGAGCGCCGTACGTCGCACGGTCCTTCCTGGCGGTCTCCGAGTAGTCACCGAGGCGATGCCCTCGGTGCGCTCGGCGTCCGTCGGCGTGTGGGTCGACGTCGGCTCGCGCGATGAGGGGCGCAGTGTCGCCGGTGCGGCACACTTCCTCGAACACCTGCTGTTCAAGTCGACGCCCACGCGGTCGGCGGCCGATATCGCACAGTCGATTGACGCCGTCGGCGGTGAGCTGAACGCATTCACCGCGCGTGAGCAGACCTGCTACTACGCACACGTGCTGGACTCCGATCTGGAGCTGGCGATCGACCTGGTGGCCGATGTGGTGCTGCGTGGACGATGCGCCAGCGAGGACGTCGAGGTCGAGCGCGATGTCGTGCTCGAAGAAATCGCGATGCGCGACGACGACCCCGAGGATCTGTTGGGGGAGGCGTTCCTCGGGGCTCTGTTCGGCGATCATCCGATAGGCCGCAGTGTGCTCGGCAGCTCGGAATCCATATCGACGATGACGCGATCTCAGCTGCATTCGTTTCACGTCCGCCGGTATCGGCCCGAGCGCATGGTGTTGGCCGTGGCCGGGAACATCGAGCACGATCGTGTAGTGCGCTTGGCGCGCAAGTACTTCAAGTCGCATCTGGATTCTTCGGTGAAGACGGTGGCGCCGCGTAAGGGGAGCGGTCGAGTCACGGCAACACCGGGGCTGGAGTTGGTATCGCGGGACGGTGAGCAGGTACACCTGTCGCTGGGAGTGCGTACCCCCGGACGTGGCTGGCAGTACCGCTGGGCGTTGTCGGTGCTCAACAGCGCGTTGGGCGGTGGGCTCAGTTCCCGCCTGTTCCAAGAGATTCGCGAGCAGCGTGGATTGGTGTACGCGGTCTACTCGACGGTGGACACCTTCTCCGATACCGGAGCGTTGTCGGTGTACGCGGGCTGCTCGCCGGAGCGCTTCGACGAGGTGGCCAAGGTGACCTCGCAGGTATTGGGGTCGGTCGTCGAGGGTGGATTCACCGCGGCGGAGATCGAGCGGGCCAAGGGTGCGCTGTCCGGCGGACTTGTTCTGGGGCTTGAGGATTCGGCGTCGCGCATGAACAGAATGGGCCGCAGCGAACTGAACAACGGTAAGCACCGCACGATTTCGGCGACCCTGGACAAGATCGAGGCGGTGACGGTCGACGAAGTCAATGGCATCGCGCGCCAGCTGCTCAGCGGTCGAGCCGGTGCGGCCGTCGTCGGTCCGTACCGATCCAAGCGGACGCTGCCGCGTGCACTGCGAACGATGATCGAATCCGCAAGCTAGGTGCGCGTCGGCAAGATATTCTCTTACTGATGGTCGCCAACGCGATCCAGCGCGTCAGAGAACTGGCGGCTGGCAGATACACAGGGATCGCGACCGCGATAATTCTCTTGTCGTGGTTGGGTTTCGCGTTCCTCCCGCAGCACGCCACCGCCCACACGCAAGCGCCCATGGCCGAGCATATGCCGGGCATGGATCACGCGAACATGGCACCGATGGCCACGCCGGTGGTGCATCAGCCCGCATTGTGGATCGCCATCGTCTCCTGGATTGTCATGACCATCGCGATGATGGGACCGACCACACTTCCTGCGGTCCGGTACGTCGAGCAGAACGTGCCACGGGGCCGCGGGCGTGCGCTGGTTCTCTATGCGGCGGTCTGGCTCGCAATGTGGACGGTGGTTGGCCTGATCATCACCCTGGCGCTCCCCGCCACCGCCAACATCAACCGCTGGTGGTTGTTCGCGGGCGTGCTCCTGCTGACGGCGATGTGGCAGCTCACTCCGATGAAGTGTCGGGCGCTCGGCGAATGTCACGGCTCAACACCGCTGCCTCCGGACGGATGGCCGGCGGCCAAGGGCCTCATGCGATTCGGAGCAATCAGCGGGTGGGCGTGCATCCGCTCCTGCTGGGCCATGATGCTGACGATGGCGGTCGCCCCCTCGGCACACCTGGCGTGGATGGTGGGATTGACCGTCGCGGTCACCTGGGAGCGATTCACCCGGTATCCGCGCCGAACTGCATGGCTTCTTGCGGGCCTGTTCGTCGTCGCGGCTGCTGCGATCGGGGTTTTCGCCATCCAATAGGGTTCGGGCATGGACATCAACGGCAGCGTCGCCATCGTCACCGGAGCCGGTTCTGGAATCGGACAGGCCCTCGCCTGGGGGCTGGCGGATGACGGAGCCAGGGTCGTGGCCGCGGACATCGATGCCGATGCTGTGGCGGCTACTGCCGCGGCGCGGGCGGGCCGCATCATCGGACAGCGTGCCGATGCCGGCTCGAGCGCCGATATCGAGGCCCTCATCGCCTTGGCGGAGAAGGAATTTGGCCCCGTCGATCTCTACGCGGCCAACGCGGGCATTGGCTGTGGTCTAGGACTGGATATCGGCGAGGCCGCTTGGGACCTTGCCTTCGATGTGAATCTGCGCGCACATATCCGGGCGGCAACCTTGCTGACGCCGAAATGGGTGGAGCGCGGACGCGGATACTTTGTGTCGGTCGCTTCTGCTGCCGGGCTGCTCACCCAGCTCGGTTCACCTGCCTATTCGGTGACCAAACACGCGGCCGTCGGTTTCGCCGAATGGCTGTCGATCACTTACGGCGACAAAGGGATCGGGGTGAGCTGCTTATGCCCGATGGGGGTGAAGACCCCGCTGCTTGACGGTCTCACGCAATCCGATGATCCCGCCACCAAGGTGGCCGGTAGCTCGATCACGACCGCCGGGGAGGTACTGGAACCCGAGGCCGTTGCGAGGATCACGCTGGATGCGGTACGTGCGGAGACCTTCCTGGTGCTGCCGCATCCGCAGGTGCTCGATATGTACCGGCAGAAGGGCGCCGATTACGACCGGTGGATCGCCGGCATGCGCCGCTACCAGGGCGTACTCGAAGAGCAGGTCAAGTCCTCGTAGCCGGTGCGCGACACATTGCAGTGACACAGATCACATATTTGTAGCTGATGTGACTAACTCAGCTCTTGTCGTATCAGGCCTCCGGCCTGCTAGCGTTGACGTAAGTTAGCAATTCGTCAACGAAGATGAGGGCGGTAACCGCGCACATGGCAGTCGATAACCCTGTTGACGTAGTGGTCATCGGAGCCGGCATGGCCGGACTGGGAATGGCCGCTCGATTGCGCCAGGCCCGGGTGGAAAGCTTGCTGGTTCTCGAGCAAGCGCCCGAGGTTGGCGGCTACTGGCAGCGCAGCACGTTCGCTGCCGTCGTCGGCGACGAGTTGGCGGTGCAGCAGTCGTATGCGTTTTCGCCCAACACATCGTCCAGCTCTGTGTGGGCCACACGTGACAGTGTCCTGTCCTATCACCGCGACCTCATCGCACGGCATGACCTCGGACCGGTGCTGCGACTGCGGCATCGGGTCACGGCGCTTGCGTACGAACCGGCGAAGGCCACTTGGCGGATCACGGTGGCGGGTAAGAAATCGATCTTCGCGCGGCGCGTCATCGTGGCGGTCGGCGCCGGAACATCGCCGGTGCCGCCGCAACTCGACGGTATCGAGCAGTTCGACGGCCCCGTGCTGAGCACGGCGGACTGGGATCCGGACTTCGATTTCACCGGCCGTAACGTGGCGGTGATCGCGGCGGGGGCCAGCACCGTGCACGTGGTGCCCGAATTGGTCAAGAAGGCGGCACGGGTGCGCGTATTTCAGCGCACCCCGGACTGGGTGCTGCCACGCTGGGGCGGAGAGTCGTCGAGCACGGTCGGGAGGCTGCTTTCGCGTGCATCGGGATCCATTGCGGGACGGGTGGCCAGCCGTTCGCATGAGGCGCTGCGCCGGGGTTTGGTGTGGCGTGGAGTGGGCACCCGGTTCGTCGAGGCGGTGGCCGAGAATCATCTCAACCGCAATGTGAAGGATCCTTGGTTACGTCGCAACCTGCTTCCGGCCTATCGTGCGGGTAGCCGCCGGATTCTGTTCTCCGATGATTTCTATTCGGCGCTGCAGCAAGACAATTGCAAGCTGGTTCCGTGGCCCGTTACCGGAGTGAGCGCCATCGGGGTGCGGTCGGCCGATGCGATGACTCACAAGGCCGACTGTCTGGTCTTCGCCCTCGATGCCCCCGAGGTGCTGATCGAAGCGCCGTTCGCCATCAAGGGGGTTGACGGTTCCACGCTCGACGAGCAGTGGGGTTCGCAGCCGAAGGCTTTCCGTGGTGTGAACGTGCCCGGATTCCCCAATCTTTTCCTGCTCACCGGCCCCGGTTCCGGTTCCAACGCGTTGGCGGGTCTATCACATATCGAGGCGCAAATCGATTATGTGACAGCGTCATTGGCCCTAGTTGATTCGTTGGCTTTTGTCTCCATCGAGGTGCGGAGGGAGCCCCTGGAACGTGAACGGGCGCACGCGATACGGCGATTCGATCGAACCACCTGGCGCGATGGCGTGTTCCGCTGGTACAAGCCCACGGAAACCGTCGGCAGTGAGCTTTTCCCCGGTACGACAAGCGAATTCAGGCGTGCGCTAGCCGACCTGGATGCCGCCGACTACAAGATTCTTACCCAGCAAGAACTCGTGTCCGCCAATTCGACGAAGTTAGGGGTAGCCCAATGACCGCAGTGCTCCCGGACGAGCTGACCAGAGAGAACACCAAGGACATCTCGAAAAACGACGAGTTCTTCGAGAATGTCCTCGGCAAGATCAAGGCCAGGCAGTGGACTCTGGCCGACTTCGACTGGGACAAGCCCGGGGCCGAGACCATCAACCCGGAGCAGTTCGACGACCTCAAGCAATTCATGTCGGACCTGGTGTGGATCGAGCACATCGGTGGCCGAATGATGGGCACGCTGGGTATCACCGCGCCCAGTGACACGCTGCGGGAGATCTACAGCTACTTCCATGCCGAGGAGCAGCGGCACGCCAATGCCGAGATCGCACTGATGCGCCGGTGGGGCATGCTCGAGGAGGGCGAAGTCCCGCCGCAGTCCGGGGATATCAAGGCCCTGTTGCAGGCGCTGCGCGGGTTCGACAACCTCGGTGACCGTCGACTGCCATTCGTCTACATGGCCACTGTCATCCCGTTCTTCGAGGTTGGGCTCGACGGCGCCGTCCTGAAATTCTTGTCCGGCGAGGTCGAGGATCCGCTGTTCCATGAGGTGTTCGCCAAGATCAACTCCGACGAATCACGCCATTTGGCAATTGGATTCGCGGTCATGGACATGCTGGGTACCCGCAAGTTCTCCCGGATGCTGGTGGAGGATGTGGCCCCGCTGCTCAAGCCGGTGACAATCGTGCGGGCAGTTGGCTTGGCCAACCCCCACGTGATCCGCTTCGCGGGCTTTCTGACACGGGTGGGTGACGCGATGCGGAACATGGGTATCGACACGATTCTGATTCAGCGTGCATTCGATCGCTATGCGGAATCAGGCGGCCGCAAGAGCAGTAATGCCAGCCGGTTGCCTGTCTTCCGGGTCCTGCGTTACCCCATTGTGAACAGCACCTATTTCACCGACTTCGATCATCCGCTGCATAAGGTGGGTCGTGCGGTGAACAAGTTCAACGACAAAGTGCCGTATCGCAAGAAGATCAAGACACCGACGTGGACCAACGACCTCACCGCGGAGACCGCGGTCTAGGTAGTGCCCGCCTGCGAGTGACAGTTCCCGGTACAGATCGGGTGTGTCGCTCAGAGGCGGGCACCTCGGAACATGTTCTCTAGGCGAGAACTTCCGCGGGATCGGTGAAGGACAGCCCGAGATCCTCGGCGACGTGCGCATTAAGAAGCGCACCCTCGTGCGTCGAGAGTCCCTTGGCCAGTGCGGCATCCTGTCGGCAAGCCTGCTGCCAACCCTTGTTCGCCAGAGCCAAGACGTACGGCATGGTGGCGTTGGTCAAGGCGAAGGTGGATGTGCGGGGCACGGCGCCGGGCATGTTCGCCACGCAGTAGAACACGCTGTCATGTACCGAGTAGGTCGGCTCGTCGTGGGTGGTGGGCCGCGAGTCGGCGAAGCAACCGCCCTGGTCGATGGCGATGTCCACGAGCACTGAGCCCGGCTTCATCTGGGCTACAAGTGAATTCGATACGAGCTTGGGTGCCTTGGCGCCAGGAATGAGTACTGCGCCGATCACCAGGTCGGCCCGCTTGACGGCCCCCTCCAGGTCCATGGTGGACGAGTAGCGGGTCCGGATCGTGCCACCGAATTCGGCATCCAGCTCGCGCAGCTTGTTGAGGTTGACATCGAAAACCGTCACATGAGCGCCCATTCCGGCGGCGATCCGCGCGGCGTTGTATCCAGCGACACCTCCACCGATGACGACCACGTCGGCGGGGCCGACGCCCGGAACGCCTCCCATCACCACGCCGCGGCCGCCCACCGGAGTCATCAGATGGTAGGCACCGACCTGTGCGGAGAGTCGCCCCGCCACCTCGCTCATCGGAGCCAGCAGGGGGAGTGCGCCATCGGCGGTCTGCACGGTCTCGTAGGCGATCGATGTGGTTTCCGACTTCAGCAGCGCCTCGGTGCAGGGCAGGGATGCCGCCAGGTGCAGGTAGGTGAAGAGAGTCTGGCCGCGACGCATCAGGGCGTACTCGGGCTCGATCGGCTCCTTGACCTTGAGCAGCAGATCGGCTTCGGCCCAGACCTGTTCAGCGCCGTTGATGACCTGCGCGCCAGCGGCTTTGAAGTCAACGTCGGATATCGAAGAGCCCTCACCCGCGCCGGCCTGGACGATCACCTCGTGGCCACGGCGGGTCAGCTCGGCCACCCCGGCCGGGGTGGTAGCTACGCGGTACTCGTTGTTCTTGATCTCGGTAGGGATGCCTACACGCATGATGCTTCTCCTGTTTCGGAACTAAGTCTCGTGTTCAAGTGTGAAGAAGCGTCGGTAAAGGCGCAATAATTATGTGGAAGATTCGCTACATTCCATAGATGACCGCGAAATCACCGGAATCTCGGTACGACATGCCAAGCGCGCCGAATGATGTTCGGCGCGTGGATCTTGATGACGTCGACCGCCGCATTCTGATGGAACTGCATGACGATGCACGAATACCCAACAGTGCGCTCGCCGAGGCTGTGGGGATCGCGGCGTCGACGTGTCATGGACGTGTCCGACGCCTGCAGGAAACCGGGGTGATCCGTGGATTCTTCACCGACGTCGACCCGGCCGCCATCGGCCGGCCCCTGCAAGCGATGATTTCAGTCAGTCTGCAGGCCAACGCGCGCGGAAAGATTCGTACGTTTATCCGGGACATACGTCAACTGCCACAGGTCATCGACGTGTACTTCCTGGCGGGTGCCGACGACTACATCCTGCACGTGGCGGCCCGCGACACCGAGGACCTGAGGTCCTTCGTGGTTGAGAAACTCAACGCACAGCCCGATGTCGCGGGCACGCAGACGTCGTTGATCTTCGAGCACCTACGTGGGGGAGCCCCCTTGTAGAGGTCGCCGCTCAGCTGGTTGCCGGCGCCGGGTCCTCGACGATGTCGTTCGTGTTGCCGTCCTGGCCCACGATCCCGTTCTCATCCACCTCATAGACGTGCGCTTCGGCGATGTTGAAGAACGTGCCGACCACGCGAACTCGCCCGGACACCACGGCCCCGGCCAGAATCGGGTGGTGGATAAGGCGTTCCACCTGGATCGCCACATTCACGACACCGAGCTGGTCGACTTCGTTGAACCCGTGTGCCTCTGCGCTGGTGCGTGCAGGGTGGTGTTCCTGGAAGGCGATGAGGCTGTCGCGGGCATAGTCGAGCCAGCGTCCCACCGGAGTGGTCGGCGCTTCGGTCGACTCGGACAGCAGTGCCTTCATCGCGCCGCATGAGGAATGCCCGCACACCACAACCGAACTCACGTTCAGCTGGTTGATGGCGAAGTCCAGGGATGCGTCTACCGAGCCATCGGCTGGATCGGTGGGCACCACATTTCCGACATTGCGGATCGTGAACAGGTCGCCCGGTCCACTGGCCGTGATGACATTGGGCAGGATGCGCGAATCGCCACAGGTGAGGAAGAGAGCATCGGGATCCTGGTAGTCGGCCAGTTCGGACACATGCGGTCGCAGCGCACCCGAGCCTCGGCTGTTGTACTCGTTGATGCCATCGATGATCGATGCGCCCACGCCGTTGTCGTCGCTGCGTCGCCACGACCGCCACGGCACCAGACCGACAGCGCGCGATACGAAATGCCGCTGTGGCCGGGTGGTGTGGGCGTGGTGCAGCTTGGCGTGTGAGGACTCGACGATCATCACGGTGCCGCCGGCAGCCTCATGAGCACGCTTCCAGTCGGAGATGGCCTCGGAGATGGCGTGGTCGACGTAGTCGGCGTTGATGGCCAGCGTGACATGCGCGCCGGGCGGAACCGTGCTGAGGGTCTTGGTCAGCCGGGGCAGCGACAGGAAGCTCAGGGTGCCGTCGAGCTCGACATGCCACTGCCGTGATCCCTCGGTGCCGAACGGGCGGGCATCCATGTGTGCCCGCATGACCCGGCCCACCAAGATGCCGATAGCCACCACGAGTCCGATGCCCACGCCTTCGAGCAGATTGAGGAACACGACGGACACGATGGTCACCGCGTAGACCGCCAGATCGCCTGTGCGCCAGGCCAACTTCATGTGGGCCAACTTGACCAACTGGACGCCGATGATGATCAACAGACCGGCCAGGGCGGCCTTGGGGATGAGCTGCACCACGCTGCTGAACAGCGAGGCGAACAGCAACACCCACACACCGTGCAGGATCGACGAGGCACGGGTCTTGGCGCCCGCGGCCACGTTGGTCGAGCTACGCACGATCACGCCGGTGATAGGCAAGCCGCCGAGGAAGCCGGAGGCCACGTTGGCGCTGCCCTGACCGATCATCTCGCGATCGAAGTTGGTGCGCGGACCGGTGTGCAGTTTGTCGACGGCGACCGCGGACAACAGCGACTCGACGCTCGCGATCAAAGCGATGGTCAGCACGCCCAAGAGCACTCCGGCCCAGTCTCCGTCGGCCGGGCCGATCAGCGTCGGGAAACTGATCGCGTCAAAGAAGTCACCCGACAGGGAGATTCGCTCGGCTGGGGAGTTGGTGAGGACCGCGAAGGCGGTCGCGGCCACGATCGCCACCAGGGCGCCGGGGATCATGCGAATCTTGGGAGGCAGTTTGGGCCAGAGCAACAGGATCGCAATGACCATGACGCCGATGATCACATCGGGGAGATGGTGGTTGAGGACCCCCTGCGGCAGCGCCTTCAGGTTCTGCCACGCGGAGCTCCGCGATGAGCCACCCATGAGGACATGGACCTGTTGAAGAGCGATGGTCACGCCGATGCCGGCGAGCATGGCGTGCACCACGACCGGTGCGATGGCCAGTGCGGCTCGGGCGATTCGGCTCAGGCCGAACAGGATCTGCAGCAAGCCCGCACCAATGGTGATCAGGCAGGTCATCTGCCAGCCGAACTTGTTGATGATCTCGGCCACCACCACGGTAAGGCCGGCGGCGGGGCCGCTGACCTGCAGTGGTGATCCGCCGATGGCGCCGGCGACGATGCCGCCGACCACGGCGGCGATGAGACCCGCCATCAGCGGGGCACCGGAGGCGATCGCGATACCGAGAGAAAGTGGCAGCGCGACGAGGAAAACGACGAGGGAGGCGGGGAGGTCGTGCCGCAGATTCTGCAGTAACGACGGCTTCGAAGCCTGCTCGGTGACGGAAGTCGTCATGACAGTAAGCCCTATCGGGAAGAAGGGTCGCTGCAGCTGCGACTAGATGCGCATGCGCGACAAAGTGGATAGATGGGTGGGTGAGACGCGTACGACGGCTTCTTTGCCGTCACGGCGACTGCTCAGCGTCTATCTATTCCGATGGTGATAAGGCGTTGTCGTCCCAAATTGTCGGGCGCTCGTGAGAACACGAAGCCCCGCGACACCATGAGCGCCAAGAGGGTCGCGCCCAAGAGCACTGTCATCACGAATGCGGCCGGAACCGGTATCGAGCCAGGTTGCTGGCGGATCCGTGTAGCGGTCGCGCTGACAGGACTCTTGACGTGTTCGTGGACTTCCTCGGGCAGCAGGTTGGATGCTGGCGAAGTTCCAATGATGGCTGCTCGCCATCCGAACATCTGCCCGTGTGTGGCAGGTCCAAGGAAACACAGGGCCGCAAGGAGAGCGATCGCGACGCCCCCCGCGCGCATGTATCGCTTGCGGCCCGACATGGGCTCCAGAGTACCAGTGTGGGCCTCAAACTGGAGGTATCGCAGCTAGAGATATGTTTCTGAGAGGAACCTGAGAGCGCTGCGTGACCCCGGCAAATGGTTGCCAGGGCCGTGACTACCGTCACAGTTGGTTGCTCCGTCGACGAGAATTACACCCGATTGTCTGATCAAAAAAAGGCTCAACCAGGAGTTGACATCGTCGCCTGGCAAATCGATCGGGTGATAGACGTAGCGTAGCTCGGGTAGACGCCCGGTGTCGTCCTGGTGAACTTTCCTTGGTGCGGCAACCTCGCGCCGGCCGAGGCGGGTGAATGTGTCGCTCATAGTCGGGCGTCATCTGTGCCCTCTCGGCACCGGGGATTAGGGTGACCGGCGTGACTAATATCGCGACCGGAGTGCTCGGAGCGCAGGGCAAGGTTGGCCAGGCCATGTGTCAGGCCGTTGAGGCGGCCGGTGATCTTGACCTGGTGGCCGCAGTCGACAAGGACGACTCGCTGGAGGCGCTCACCGCGGCCCGCGTCGTCATCGACTTCACCCATCCCGATGTCGTCATGGACAATCTGAAGTTCTTGATAAGCAACGGAATTCATGCCGTTGTCGGTACCACGGGATTCACCGATGAGCGCTTGGACCAGGTGCGGGCGTGGCTGGCCGATAGCCCCGGCGCGGCGGTGCTTATCGCCCCGAACTTCGCGATCGGCGCCGTTCTGTCGATGAAGTTCGCCCAGCAGGCCGCCCGATTCTTCGAGTCGGTCGAGGTCATCGAGCTGCACCACCCCAACAAGGCGGATGCCCCGTCAGGAACGGCCACGCGCACCGCACGACTGATCGCCGAGGCCCGCAAGGGATTGCCACCGAGCCCCGATGCCACCAGCACCGGGATCGACGGGGCACGCGGCGCCGATGTCGACGGAGTGCGGGTGCACGCGGTGCGAGTCGCCGGACTCGTCGCCCATCAGGAGGTGTTGTTCGGGACCACCGGCGAGACATTGACCATCCGCCACGACAGCATCGACCGGTCGTCCTTCGCGCCGGGTGTGCTGCTGGCCGTGCGCAACGTCGCCGCCCGGCCTGGCCTCACGATCGGCATCGAGCCCCTGCTGGAGCTGTAGTGTCCGCCGCAGCCCGGGTCAAGATCCTCATCGCGTTCATGTGCGCGGCGATGATCGGGTATTTCCTGATCCTGGGCCGGATGGGCATCACGTTGATCGGCACCGGGAAACCGGCGGCGGTCGGCCTGGGTCTTGCCGTGCTGATCCTTCCGTTCATCGGCCTGTGGGCGATGGTCGCGACCCTGCGCGCGGGCTTCGCGCATCAACGGCTCGCGAATCTGGCCTCAGGGTTGGGGCGCGATCTCGACGTGAGTGCGCTACGGAAGACGCCGTCGGGACGCGTCAATCGCGAGGATGCGGACGCGCTCTTCGCGACCGTCAAGGCAGAGGTGGAGGCCGAACCCGACGACTGGGTGGGGTGGTATCGGCTGGCTCGCGCATATGACTATGCGGGGGATCGGGGCCGCGCCCGCGAGACGATGCGCACCGCCGTGCAGATGCAGCAGGACGCGGCCGGATGAGTCGCCTGCTGATCGTCCACCACACGCCGTCGCCGGCCACCCGAGAACTGCTGGAAGCGGTGTTGGCGGGCGTGAAGGACCCCGACATCTCCGGAGTCGAGGTCGTGATCAGGCCCGCTCTTGCCGCCACGATTACCGACATGCTGGATGCCGACGGCTACCTGTTTGGCACCAGCGCGAATTTCGGATACATGTCCGGCGCCCTCAAGCATTTCTTCGACACGGTCTACTACCCGAGCCTCGATCATGTCGCCACACGTCCCTACGGACTATGGGTGCACGGCAACAACGACACAGTCGGTGCGGTGTCCGCGGTGGACAAGATCGCGACCGGGCTGGCACTGGAGAAAGCTGCCGACGCGCTCGAGGTGGTCGGGCCGATCGACGCATCCGTGCGCGAGCAGGCCTATAACCTTGGCGGCACGCTCGCCGCGATCTTGATGCATTGAGGAGACTGGCATGCCCGGACTTGCCGAACTTGCCCTGGGAGCCGCGCCTATCGCCGGGGGCGCCCTACTGGGCGCCGTCGCAGGCAATCTGAAGCCGCCGGATTTCCGGTCGTTGATCGCTAAAGACTTCGATCTGCTCGACCGCATCCCGCAAGAGCAGACGGAGCGTCGCGCCGCGTTCCAGCGCACGATCGATCAGCGGATCGACGATCTGATCGCCAGCACCGATCGCGGCCGGTCACTGCGTGAGGCCGCGCTCTCTTACGGCGGTGGTTGGCGCGACGTTTTGGTGTTTGTCGGTGCTGTTCTGTTCACGGTGATCTGGTGGAACGTCGAGCACACCCGGAGCAACTGGCTGGTCATGTTCCTGGTCATGCTGGCGCTGACGCTGGTGGCCGGTTTCTACGCACTGCGCTCGCTATTGCGTTCGCTGCACGGATTGAGCGGCAGGTTGAGCCACCGGTCCCGGGGTTCGTCATAACGAGCTCTGGCAATTCCGTGGCAAATTCGAATCTGTCATATTCGAGATAGTCTGTTATATCGGATTTCAGAGATTACGCGATGTTAATCGAATGGAATCTCTGGTGGCGCCGGGCATCCACGCAATGGACATAGATTGTGGCTTATCTATTCAGCCCACATGAAATCGGAAACAGCCTTGAACGCCACGATACGCGCGACCGACACTGTCGATATTCACCGGATGCTCTCGGTGGCAGAATCGGAATTGAACCATCTGCGCAAGTACACAACCATTTGGTATGTGGCCTGGTTACGGGGCGATCTGGACATATCCGCACTGAGTGCGGCGGCGACGGCTTTACAGCACAGACATCCATTCCTCGCGGCCCGAGTCGATCCGGTCGGCCGCCGTTTTCGGGTCGCCACCGAGCCCGTGAGGGACGTGGTGACTCTGCGGACTGAGCCGCTGGCCGATGTCGCGACACTTCCGGTGTTATCGCTCGACGACGGAACGTTCGCGGTCCTGGTGCATCCCAGCGAAGTAGGTCACGCCGTCGCAGTGGGAGTGGATCATTCGATCGCCGATGCACGCCTGAGTTACGTCTACTTCTACGAACTATGGGAGCTCTACACCCAGATTGTGATGACGGGCGAAATTCCACATCCACCGCGCCAGCCCATTCCCGTGGCACCGGAGGCCGCGATGGAGAGCCGGGGGGTTGTGCGCACCACTCTCCCGGACAAGCACTGGTTCGGTGCTACGTCCTGGGGTGGCCGACAGCAGGAATCCGCCGCCGTCTCAGCCCCTGTGCTGGGGTGGAAGCAGCGCTTCGATCCGGAGGTCTCCGCCGCATTGCGGACTGCGGCGCGGCAACGCCAAACCACCGTGAACACGCTGATTACGGGTGTGATCGCACTGGCGGAACGCGCGTTGATCCCCGTGGACGCCGACGAGCCGGTGAATCTGGGCTTCGAATCGCTCGTGGACTATCGCCGCCATCTGACGCCGCCCGCCGAACTCGGCGAGATCGCCAACGGAATCATGATCGCGCGAAGTCAAGTAACGGTCCGCATGAATGACGACCCCGTGCATGTCGGCTCTGAGGTGGCGCGTCAAATTCGTGAGGACATCGACACAGGTTTTCTCGTGCAAAGCGTGCATCACATCGCCGATGGTGTTTTGACGGGCAGTTTTGGACCATTCATCCGGATTACCAACCCCGGTGTTCTGCCCATCCCGTCCTTGCCGCAGGGCCTGATCCTGGAAGACTTCGACGCCCAGCTGACCACGCCACCGGCCCCCATCGCGGGAGGAGTGCGCGTGCCGCAGGCGTCCCGTTACGAGGTCTACTCGATCGGCGACGAGTTCACCATCGTGTGCAAGTTCCCCGCCGCGTCGCTCACCGACGATCAGGCGGCCGCGCTGCGCACAGATATCGTCGCGCGGGTCCACGGGCTCGCGAGCCGATAGTGGATGCTGCGCATGCGTCGCTCTTCGTGCGTCGGAGGCCGGGGATCGTCACAGCCGCGAAGTAAGCTAGCTGCGTGCCCGTTCCCACTCCTTACGAGGATCTGTTGCGTCTCGTGCTCGACCAGGGCACACCGAAGTCGGATCGCACCGGCACCGGCACCCGCAGCGTCTTCGGCCACCAGCTGCGCTACCGCCTGGACGAGGGCTTCCCGCTGATCACCACCAAGCGAGTCCATCTGAAGTCGGTGATCTACGAGCTGCTGTGGTTCCTGCGCGGCGAATCCAACGTCCGTTGGCTCCAAGAGCGCGGGGTCACCATCTGGGATGAGTGGGCATCGGAGACGGGAGAGCTGGGTCCGGTGTACGGGGTGCAGTGGCGATCGTGGCCCACCCCCTCGGGTGAGCACATCGACCAGATCAGTGCCGCGCTCGACCTGCTGCGCACCGATCCCGATTCGCGCCGCAACATCGTCTCGGCCTGGAACGTGGGCGAGATCCCGCAGATGGCGTTGCCGCCGTGTCACGCGTTCTTTCAGTTCTATGTCGCGGACGGCAAGCTGAGCTGTCAGCTGTATCAGCGCAGTGCCGATTTGTTTCTCGGCGTTCCGTTCAACATCGCCAGCTATGCACTGCTCACGCACATGATGGCGGCGCAGGCGGGGCTGGGCGTGGGCGATTTTGTGTGGACCGGTGGCGACTGCCATATCTACGACAATCACATCGAGCAGGTCACCGAGCAGCTCAGTCGCGATCCGTATCCGTATCCCCGGCTTGTTCTGGCGCAGCGTGATTCGGTATTCGACTACGAGTACGAAGATGTCACGGTCGAGAACTATCGGCACCATCCGGCCATCAAGGCGCCTGTCGCAGTATGACGGGGACCATCGGGCTGATCTGGGCACAATCCCGCGACGGCGTCATCGGCGCGGATGGCGCCATCCCGTGGCGGCTGCCGGAGGATCAAGCACGCTTCAAGCGAATCACTATGGGGCACACGGTGATCATGGGCCGCAAGACCTGGGAGTCGCTGCCCTCCAGTGTCCGGCCGTTGCCGGGGCGGCCCAACATCGTGCTGACCCGGGATGCGTTGTTCGAACCGGACGGAGCGTTGGCCGTCGGGTGTGCCGACGCCGCGCTGGCCGCCTCCGATGAGGCGCCGTGGGTCATCGGAGGCGGCGAGATCTACCGGCTGTTCCTGCCCTTGGCGCAGCGATGCGAGGTGACGGTGGTGGACGCCGATGTGCCGGGCGATGCCCTTGCTCCGGAGCTCGACGAGAGCTGGTTGGCAGAGGGAAATGATTGGCAGACAAGTGAATCCGGGTTGCGATACCAGTTCCTGAGTTACCGGAAGGTCGACGTGTGAGGCCTGCGCTCCTCCGAGTGGTCGTCGTGATGGCCGCCGCGGTGCTGGCACTTACCGGCTGTACCCGCGTCGTTGACGGAACCGCGTCGGCCCCCGCTGCAGCCGCAGGCTGGGGCAGTAGCCAAGGTGCCGGTGTGACGGTGGGCGGCGCGGGCGACGTCGCAGCCGGGATCACGGTGTTCGTCGACTTCCAATGCCCGTTCTGTCAGCGATTCGAAGCCGAGTACGGCGAGGAGATCACGAAGTACGTCACCGAGGGGCGCTTGCAGGTGACCTATAGGCCGGTGAGCTTTCTGGACCCGATCTCGGCCAGCGGTGACTACTCATCGCGGGCGTCGGCCGCGCTGTTCCTGATCGACAAGGCGGGTGCGGCCGATGCCGTGATCCTGGGCTTCATCGGGGAGATGTTCCGGAGGCAACCGGTCGAAGGCGTGGGGAACCTCACCAATCTGCAGATCAGCGAGATTGCCGCCGGTGCCGGAGTGACGGGCGATGTCCTGCACGAGATTTCGTCTCTTCAGGTCACCGATGCCGATCGGCAGCGGACGGCGGGCAATGAGCAGCAGCTGACGGACCACGGCCTGGGCGGTGTCCCCGGCGTCATTGACAGTTCGGGGGAGATGGTCGACCCGTCCGACGCCGATTGGTTGGCCCGCCTCGTGGGAGCACGGTGAGCCGGGCGGGGTTGAGCATCGTGCAGGCGCGTCGCATCGCGATTGCGGCGCAGGGCTTCACCGACGTGCCCGCGACTTCGGTCACCCGTGCTCACTTGCGTAAACTCATCTCCAGAATTCAGGTACTACAACTGGATTCGGTATCCGTGGCGGTGCGTGCGCACTACGCCCCGGTGTTCAGCAGGCTCGGGCCCTACGACCGCTCACTTCTTGATGACGCCGCCTGGAGCCACAGCACGCGTACGCCTCGGCTGCTCATTGAGTATTGGGCGCACGAAGCGGCGCTGATGTCCATCCAGGACTGGCCGCTGATGCGCTGGCGCATGCGCGAGTACCGGCATGGGCGGTGGGCGCGAAAGTTCGTCGAGGAGAACCCGGGCCTTGTTGATGAGGTGCTGGCCGCCGTCGCCGAACTCGGGCCCAGTACCGCCGGGCAGATCGAGGCGCACCTGGAAAAGGAAGCGCCGGGCCGCAAGGGCCCATGGTGGGATCGCAGTGAGACCAAGTGGATCGCGGAAGCCTTGTTCTCTTCGGGCGAGCTGACCACCGACAAGCGCGTCGGATTCTCGCGGCATTATCAGCTGGCGCACAAGGTGATTCCTGCCGACATCTACCAACGCGAAATCTCCGATGAGGAGGCCGTACTGGAACTGGCACGCCGCGCGGTGCGTGCGCTGGGCATGGGAACCGAGGCCGATATCCGTGACTACTTCCGGCTCTCGGCGGGGCAGATCAAACCGGCACTGGCCGCGCTCGCGGATGCGGGGGAAGTCGAGAGGGTAACCGTCGAGGGCTGGAGCGCACCAGCGTATCTGGCTGCCGGGCAGACGATTCCACGTACCGACCGGGGCACGGCGCTGTTGTGCCCGTTCGATCCGCTGATCTTCTTCCGTCCCAGGGTCGAGCGGCTCTTCGACTTTCACTATCGCATCGAGATCTACACGCCGGCACCCAAGCGGCAGTACGGCTACTACGTCTGGCCGTTTCTGCTCGACGGGCATCTGGTCGGCAGGGTCGATCTGAAGGCCGACCGTGCGGCCGGGACACTCAATGTCATCGGTGCGTTCGCCGAGCAGGGACAGGACCCGGCGCGCATCGCGGGGCCGCTTGCCGCACAGCTGACCGATATGGCGTCGTGGCTGGGTTTGGATTCCGTCGCGGTCGGCAGGCGCGGCGACTTGGTCAGAGCGCTGGGCGGCGCGCTTCGAACGACACGGTGACGGGGTCGGCGACCTTCAGAGATCCCATCGCCATCGAGAACGGCTTCACCTGGTACGCCCGCTGCGATATCTCAGTGGTGAGGTGCAGCAGCTGGTCGTCGCCGTCCTCGGTCACCGCGAGGTCCAGCTCGACACTCTGTGTCACGCCATGGATCGTCAGCGGACCATGCATGCGGTAGTTCGCGGCCTTTTTGGTGATCGTCTCCGCGTGGAATTCGATGAGGGGAAAACGTTTGGAGTTCAGAGTTTTCAGCGCATTGGATCGCACGATGATCTTCTCGGGTGCCGAAAGTGGTGTCAGTCCACCTTCGCCGCTCTCGACCTGCAGTGAGTCCACCTCGACGACGACACTGGCCGACGACGGCTGGTCATCGGGTCCGTCGACCGTGACAGTCCACGTCCCCATGGCGAGCGTCAATCGGTGCCCCATCCGTGCGGCTGGTCCGGTGACGCCGGTGTGCAGGGTCAGGGTGCCGTTCTCGGGTCCAAGCGTCCAGGAGCTCACGGGGCCGATCGTAAAGGTGTCATCTAGCGCGCCGGCTGGGAGCCGATCGGCAACGGTTTACGCCACTGATCGGCGTGCACCTCGATCCTGGCCTTTCCCGAGCCAGCCCACGATGTGTTCAGGCCGAAATGCTGCGCCAGCTGCACAATTCGCCGGCCGACGAAAGTGTCGGTGCGTGCGTGCACCTCGGCCTCCGCGTCCGGGTCGTTTCGGTGGTACGCCTCCAGTAGCGCGGCCGGTAATTCGGGGTGAGCACGAAACGCGCTGAACCCCAGGTAAAGAGTCGGATTGTCCGAGGCAAGGCGCAGCGCATCTTGTTCGTGGAAGTAGGTGTACGCCCACTGGTGGTAGCGGTACCAATCGGGTGAGTTCGGATTGACGGTGCGCTCGAAGTCGATCTCGGAGGTGGCGCAGGTTGTGCAGCACGCGAAGCACATACGCGCCAGGATGCCCTCGGATTCCAGCTGAGTGAAGGTGTACTGAAGTCGGCCATAGTCGCCGGTATCGGTCCATATCGCCTGCTCGGCCAGCCGTTCGTTCCACATCTCGTGGACCAGTGCGGCGGCCTCATCGGGATCGATCTGACCGGAATCGTCCACCCATTCGGCGACGGACTCTTCGACCTCGTCCCGCGACCAGAACCCGGCTACGAGGTACTGGCGGATGAACGCCCGCAGCTCAGCCCGATCTCCGGTTTGCCATTCAAGGATGCGCACATGTCAAAGGTAGCGGTGGGAGTTGCGGAACGCATGCCGAGATGATGGCGGGAGTGCACTGGTGACTGACCGGCCGCGACCGCCGATAGGGTGTTGCGCGTGGCTGAGATCGTGCCGCTGCGCGTGCAGCTCATAGCTAAGACCGACTTCATCGAACCGGAAGGGATCGACTGGAGCACCGATGCCGATGGTGGCCCGGCACTCGTCGAATTCGCCGGCCGGGCCTGCTATCAGAGCTGGTCCAAGCCCAATCCGCGCACGGCCACCAATGAGAGCTACCTGCGTCACGTCATCGAAGTGGGGCATCTGTCGCTGTTGGAGCATGCGACGGTCACCTTCTACATCACCGGTATCTCCCGGTCCTGCACGCATGAGCTGATCCGCCACCGGCACTTCTCGTACTCACAGCTTTCCCAGCGTTTTGTGCCCGAAGCGGACTCCAACGTGGTGCTGCCGCCCGCCGTCGCCGACGACCCGGAGCTGGTCGAGCTGGTTCGCAAGGCCACCGATGCGAGCCGTGCCGCCTATGTCGAACTGCTGGACAAGCTGGAATCCAAGCTCGCCGACGTCCCCAACGCCGTGTTGCGGCGTAAACAGGCACGACAGGCGGCCCGGTCTGTGCTGCCCAACGCCACCGAAACCCGCATCGTCGTCACCGGCAACTACCGGGCGTGGCGCCACTTCATCGCCATGCGCGCCAGCGAGCACGCCGACGTGGAGATTCGTCGGCTCGCGATCGCTTGTCTGCGCCAGCTCACCGACCTGGCGCCTTCGATCTTTGGTGACTTCGACATCGCGACCCTGGCCGACGGCACGGAGGTCGCGATCTCTCCGCTGGTCTACGAGGGATAGAACCGAGGGATACAACACAGCCGCCGGGGGATAACCGCTTGGTCGAGGCGGGTATTCTCATGCCGTGACAGCAGGTGAAACAGTGGCGCGGCTCGGCACCGTGCTCACCGCGATGGTGACTCCTTTCGATGCCGATGGCGCCCTTGACGTCGACACCGCGGTCCGGTTGGCCGCGCACCTGGTCGACGCCGGGTGCGATGGCCTCGTGCTCTCCGGTACCACCGGAGAGTCTCCCGTGACGTCCGACGCCGAGAAGCTGACGCTGCTGCGTGAGGTGGTGGCCGCGGTGGGCGACCGCGCGCGCATCATCGCCGGGTCCGGCACCTACGACACCGCCCACAGCATCAAGCTCTCCCGTGAGTGCGAAGCTGCCGGAGCTGATGGGCTGCTCGTCGTCACCCCCTATTACTCGCGGCCCTCGCAGGCAGGGCTGCTCGCCCACTTCACCGCGGTCGCGGACGCGGTGAACGTCCCGGTCATCTTGTACGACATCCCACCGCGCTCGGTCATCCCCATCGACTTCCACGTCATCCGTGAGCTGGCGGCACACCCGAACATCGTGGCTGTCAAGGATGCCAAGGGTGATCTGCATGGCGGCGCCCAGGTCATCGCGGGTACCGATCTCGTCTACTACTCGGGCGACGATCCGCTGAACCTGCCCTGGTTGTCGGTGGGAGCGGTCGGATTCGTCAGCGTCATATCGCATTTCGTCGCCGGACCGTTGCGTGAGCTGTTGGCTGCCTACAACGCCGGCGACGTGGAAACGGCTCGCAAGCTCAATGCGCAGATCGCGCCTGTGACCGAGGCGTGCCGCCGGCTGGGAGCCGTGGGAGCAGTGAAGGCCGGGCTTCGGTTGCAGGGCATCGACGTTGGCGATCCGCGCCTGCCCAATGTTCCGCCGAGCCCGGAACAGATCGAAGGATTGGCCGCGGATATGCGCGCCGCCGGGGTGCTGTAGGTGCCGATAACGCCACCCGAACATCTGCGCGCGCCCGGTCCGCTCGCCGATGGCGCATTGCGCGTCACCGCGCTCGGCGGGATCAGTGAGATCGGCCGCAACATGACGGTTTTCGAGCTGCGTGGGCGCCTCCTCATCATCGACTGCGGAGTGCTTTTCCCGGGTCATGACGAGCCCGGCGTGGACCTGATTCTGCCGGACATCCGCCACATCGAGGATCGTCTCGACGATGTCGAGGCGCTGGTCTTGACGCATGCGCACGAGGATCACATCGGAGCCATCCCCTTCCTGCTCAAGATGCGCCCCGATATCCCAGTGGTGGGTTCGGCTTTCACCCTCGCGTTGGTCGAGGCCAAATGTCGCGAGCACCGCATCACCCCCCGGTTCATCAAGGTGACGGAGGGCGAGCGGTCCACGCACGGCGCCTTTGAATGCGAGTACTTCGCGGTCAACCACTCCATTCCCGATGCACTCGCCATCGCCGTACATACCGAGGCCGGGACCATCCTGCATACCGGCGATATCAAGCTTGATCCGCTGCCTCCGGACCGGCGTCCCACCGACTTGCCCGGGCTATCCGGCCTGGGTGATCGGGGTGTCGATCTGTTCCTCGTCGACTCCACGAACTCGGAGGTGCCGGGCGTGGGTCCATCGGAGAGTGAGATCGCTCCCACCCTGAACCGGCTCATCGAGACCGCGCGCGGCCGGGTGATCATTGCGTGTTTCGCCAGCAATGTGGCACGGGTGCAACAGATCATCGATGCCTCGGTCGCGCACGGCCGCCGTGTCGCGCTCGTGGGCCGGTCGATGGTGCGCAACATGGGTATCGCACGCGATCTGGGCTTTCTCGACGTCGAGGACCGCGACCTCATCAACGTGGAGGCCGCGAACGAGCTGGCGCCGCAACGCGTTGTGATGGTTACCACCGGCACACAGGGCGAGCCAATGGCTGCGCTCTCACGCATGGCTCGTGGCGATCATCGCCAAATCACCCTGACTCCTGACGATTTGGTCATCTTGTCGTCATCGCTGGTGCCGGGTAATGAGGAAGCCGTCTACGGCATCATCGACTCGCTTGCGAAGGTGGGCACCCGGGTTGTGACAAACACCCATGCACGGGTGCATGTTTCAGGACATGCCTATGCCGGGGAGCTGCTTTACCTCTACAACGCGGTACGCCCGCGCAATGTCATGCCGGTGCACGGCACCTGGCGGCATCTGCGTGCCAACGCCGAACTTGCGGTCAAGACCGGTGTCGACGAAGACAGGATCGTATTGGCGGAGAACGGCGTGAGCGTCGACCTGCACAACGAGCGGGCGCGCATTGCGGGACGAGTTCCGGTGGGCAAGATGTTTGTCCACGGCCTGGTCGACGGCGACGTATCCGATGCCACCGTCGGCGAGCGTCTGGTCTTGAGCAATGGCGGATTCATCGCAGTCACCGTCGTGGTGCGTAGCAACGGGCGCCTGGTCGGCAGGCCGGAGCTGTTCTCACGCGGTTTCTCCGATGACGCCAAGGCCCTGGACCCGGTGACCGAGATGGTGATCGCCGAGTTGAATTCACTTGCCGAACAGTCGGTCACCGATACCGGCCGCATCGCACAGTCGGTGCGGCGCGTGGTGGGCAAATGGGTTGGCGAGACCTATCGCCGCCAGCCGATGATCGTGCCGACCGTACTGACGGTCGACTAAGACTTTTCCGCGAGCACGGTCCGTTCGAGCTCGGTGGTCGAGAGCCCGCGTCCAGCGGGTGCCAGATAACGCTTCTGGAACTCGGGCCCGCTGACATCCTCGAGCACCCGCCAGCCGTACTCGGCCAGTAGTGGTGTCACTGCGCCGGGGGAGAGGCCGAACATCCACACCTGGCTGCGTATCCGAAAACGTTTGTACAGCATGGTGTTCCCGTACAAGTTCGAACCGTCTATGAAATCGCGTTGCACGTAGGTGAAGGCGAGGCGACTGCCCGGTGTAGCGGTGCTCAGGTAGTCGAGGGTCGCTCGAACCGCGGGCTCGGAGAGGTACTGCGTGACGCCCTCCCAGATGAAGAAGGTGCGTGAGGTGCGATCATGCCCGGCCCGCAGTAGTGCGTCGGACAGATTGTCATGTTGGAAGTGGACAGCCACCAGGTGGACCGACGGCGGTAGTACGCCCACCGCCTGCTGGATTGCGCGTCGCTTGGCCACGATGTTCACCGGCTGATCGACCTCGAAGACCGGTATCGACGAGGTTCGGGACAGTCGGCATCCCCGGCTGTCCATTCCCGCGCCCAAATCGACGACCGATTCCGCAATGTCTGCCCACGAGGCCAATTGGTCATCGATATAACGCTTACGGCACACGAAGATGGACCAGGCGCCTTGGCCGCTTCTCTCCGCCAGCCTGATCAACAGGTTCCGCAGCGTCGTCCATGTGGTGGCACGGACCAACCACCGCAATCCGATGGGCAGGATTCGGACCGCCAGGTCGTCGTCGACGATCCGGGACCCTGGCGGCTCGTGCTGCTCGATGGCTGCAATGGTCATGGGGCCGTATGCAGTCTGTGCCGCGGGGTTTTTCCGTGCCATCTCTACCGCCTGTTGGTGAACCCGGCATCGACGGGGAGTGCGACGCCGGTGACGTATCGCGCATCCTCGGAGACCAGCCAGGCCACCGCGTTGGCCATGTCCTCGGCGGGCATCAGAACCACCGGCAAGGCATGGCCGGTATCGGACATGCCCTCGGGTGCGCCGTTGGCGAACAGTTCTTCCGTCACCGGGTTCACCAGCATGGGCGTCGCGACACCGCCCGGGTGAATCGTGTTCACCCGGATGTTGTGTGGCGCAAGCATGTTCGCGTAGGACCGCATGAGTCCGACCAGCCCATGTTTGGCGGCCGTATAGGCCAGCCCACCAGGGGTGTCCATCACCATGCCGGTTAGGCCGGCCACCGAGCTGGTCAGCACGATCGATCCGCCCGTGCCGCGATCGACCATCGACGGCCGGGCCACCTCGACCGTGTGATACACCCCGGTGAGGTTGACGTCGAGCACATCGGTCCAGCCGTCCTCGCCGCTTTCGGGAGTGAGGGTGGCGATACCGGCGTTCGCAATCACGATGTCGACCGGCCCGAGTGCCTCGACACCGGCGTCGAACGCGCTTTGCAGTGCCTGCCGGTCACGCACATCGGCTTCGTGTGCCGAGATGGCGCGCCCCAGGGCATCGACCTCCTTGACCGTGAGGTCGAGGTCCTCCGTGGTGGCCATCGGGTACTCCACGGAGGGTATCTGGGCGCAGATGTCCACCGCGATGACGTTGGCTCCCTCGGATGCCAGCTTGATCGCGTGGGCGCGGCCCTGGCCGCGGGCCGCGCCGGTGATGAACGCGACCTTGCCGTCCAGCTTGCCCATGTCAGTGGGTCAGATCGCCCTTGGCCGGATCGCCTGCGGGAAGCGCTTCGGCAACAACGATTTCCGGCGCCTGACTAAGTAGTGGGCCCACCTTGCCGAACATCGCGGTGACGGCGGGAGCCTTCCCATGCTCTGCGAGTGCTTCGTTGCTCGCCCACGACTCGACGAAGACGAAGCGATCGTGCGCCTCGTGCAGGGAGTAGAGATTGCAGCCCGCCTCGTCGTGTACCTGGGGGATGGTCTCCAGGAGCGCGGCACGAACCTCGTCGCGCTTGTCGGGCTGGGGATACAGGAACGCCACCACAGTGGGCATGGAACACCTCTCGTCGTTGGGAGTGGATCGAATTCCACCGTACCGAAGCCGGCCGGCGCGCCCAGCGGTCGATACGCTGTGGGGGATATCAAGGGAGGGATATGACCGATCACGACCTGGCAAGCGGGTCGCCTATCCGAACCGAGGTTGTTCTCACCGAGGAGGGGCGGGGCAAACTTGCCAAGGGCGCGCTGCACACGGTTGCACGTTCCCGGGGTGTCTGGATTCTGCTCGTCGGGGCCGTGTTGTATGTCGCGTTCTTCTTCATCTTTGTTGCGGTTCCCGCCGGTGTCGTAATCCTGATCGTCGTGCTTGCGGCGGCAGCGCTGATCGCATCGAGAATCCGGTCGCGTACCCGGCTGTCCATGCAGTCGATACCTGTCGGGACGGTGCAGCGCGCCGAGTTCGGAGCGTCAGACTTCACGTTCTGGGTACTGCGTCCAACGACGAATGCTCTACTCGGGCAATCATTTATGACCACTCGACTGATGATCTTGCGGGACTACGCCGAGATCAAGAACGTCGTGGTGAACGACAACGCCGTCGGAATCTTGTTTTCCGCTCGGCCGGGAATGCGTGAAGCCTTCCCCCGCGAACTCATTCCCGACCAAGCCCTGGCGCTGATGTCCCGCTACACAAAGGTCAGCGGGGCGTGGTCGCCTCCGCAGGCACCGACGAATTGATCCAGACGGAGTACTCGTCGAGTGCGGCATTGAGACGCTTGTGATCAACGCGCGTTCCGATCTGCTGGGCGCCGACCAGAATGCTGAATCCGATTCGGGCCAGGGTGTCCGCCCGGTCCGGACCGAAGCCGGCTTCGATGTAGTGCTTCGTGAGATGTTGGTGCCGTACCTGGTCCACGCGGTGCTGTGCTGCCGTCACGTAGCGATCTGCCATCGCCCAGGCGCGAATGGCCTTCTCCACCTCATGGTCTGCCTCACGCGCTGCTTGCTCCAGTACGACCAACCGTTCCCGCGGGTCGGATATCTCGTCGACGCGGCGGCGCTGCGCGGTAGTGATGTCGTTCTCCCAGTAATCGATGACCGCTCGGTAGAACCCGGCCCCACTGCCGAAGTGGTGGTAGAGCGAGCCCGTGGTCACACCGATTCGGCGGCACACCGCTGTCGTGGTGAGCGCGGGCTTGCCGCCGGCCGCCAGTAGTTCGAACGCGGCAGTGAAGTAGTCGTGGCGAGAGACCTTCTCGGTCATGCAACTCACCATAGATGAATCTATGTACTAGCGGAAGAGGAAACCAGAAGGGGTCGCAGGGCGAGACCTGGCTGGGAGCCCAGAACTAGGTACCGACGCGCGGGGCGTGCGGTACCGGGCATCCGGCCGGTGTTGCCGCCGTCGCGTCGTGATGGGTGTAGGAGGTATCCCGCATTCCGCCGAGCTTGGCCAGTGCCTGATTGATCACCGTTGCAGACCACCACAGCAGTTCGCCATTGCGTTGTTGTGCACGGCGTTTGGCGCCCGGCAGCATGTCCGTGAGACGTCGCATCTGGACGTTGGCGTGCACTGCGACGCCGGTCAGTGCGGTCCACGGTTGGAGGCGGGCGTCGCGCAGGGGAGTGGCGCGCACAAGTGCTCGCACAAGATCCTCGCCGCCGTAGTAGGCGGCGACACCGAGAATCGGGGTGAATACCAGTCGGCCGATCCGCCCTGCAATTCCCTTGTCCACGAAGCCGAATGCCGCGGTCATCATGACATCGGTCCATTCCGAGGGGCCGCCGGCGTATGCGACCATGTAATCCATCGTCTCCATGCCCTCGGCCACGGACTTCGGGATCAGCTCCTCGGCGACGCCGAACACATAGGCGATGTATGCCCAATACATCACGGCGGCTTCGAGGTCGGCCGTGCTGCGGGTGCGCCCGTGCTGATGGTCGATCAGCGGCGGGATAAGCCCGAAGGTCATCGCGGCACCCATCATCATCGAATTGGAGATCGGGTTTCCGTGGTGAGCGAATTGTTCATCGCCCCAGGAGCGGCGGAGCCCGGCGCGTACTTGGGCGTGCATCAGCCGAACCAGGACGGTGTCTTTGAAAGGTTGTGAAAAGCGTTCCAGTGCTCCGCGATACGTCATCTTGCGGAACCACGCGGTGGTCTCCAGATTTCTCCGCAGGGTGTCGTTGACGAATCTGCCGGTCGCTCCGGTTGCGTAAGCGACCTCGTCGCCCACAAAGGTGCCGAAGGTGTCTCCGAAACCCATACCGAACTTGGCCGCCAACGAGGAGTTGTTCCATAGCTGGCGGCCCCGCTCCCAGAGTGCGGGGTCATACCACGGGGGCGGATTATCGAGCTGCTCGAACAGCGCGACAAACTCTGTCGGCGGGTTTTCTATCGATTCGATGCCGTGGTCGAGGGCTCGAGTGAGCATCGCCCGCCCCTGGCGCGCGGGCATCTTTCGGATGCGATCCACGACCGCATCCATCAGCTCGTCGCCCTGCCAGAGGTGATCGGCGAGCAGGCGAGTACGCGCCGTCTCCCTGGGAATCTCGTGGAAGTCCATCCACGGCGCAAGGATGTCCCTGCGGGATTGGGTCCACATCGCATCGAAGCGCAGTCGGGCAGGTGCGGGGCGCAGGTTCATACCTGCACGCCAGTAGTAGTCGTTGGGATGCGTGCTGACCGTCGATAGGGCGCCGTTGCCACTCATGGGGAAAGGCTAGCGAGCAGCCGGGCATGTTGGCAACACTCATTGTCAAGTGTCTGGCCGGTTTTCCCGCGCCGGATCGACGGCGTCAATACAATCGGCCTCGCTATTTTGCTGACTCAGTAACCACGAATATCGGGAGGGCTTGGAATGCGGCTGCTGACTCGGATGGTGGCACTCATCGCGCTGGCACTGGGGCTTACGGCCGGGTCGCTGGCCTCCGCGATGGCGGACCCAGACATCCCCGGGGACCCGAATCCCTACCCCGACGTCAACAATGCCTCCAAGTTCAAACAGGCCGACTTCGAGCAGTTCTTGCGTGATGACACCGACGGTGCGTGGTTTTCGACGCCACGTGGGTTGACCTGTGCGATCTGGATCGATGGAAGCTTCGGCTGCAACGGCTCGTTCCCCGGAGCGCCTGCCGGTACGAACCAGGTCGCCTGGTTCCCGGGCGATTGGCGTGCTCATTTCGACACCACCAATGACGCGCTGTTCACTCCGGCGACGCGTCCGCCGGTGCTCACATCCGGTAACTACTTCAACTACCGGGCCGTCAAATGCGCAGTCACCAAGGATCAGGGCGTCTACTGCTTCCGGGGTCATTCGGCGAGCAGTTTCAATGGCGATCAGTTCTACATCGCGGCGAATCAGTCGTGGCTCGGCGAGACCAAGCCGCGCCCCGAGCGCTGAGCCGGGTTTCGCAGGTCACGAGACTGTCTCGGGGCGGCCTCGCGTAGGTGACAAAACATTTGCTTACTAGCGGTTTTAGCCGTGTTGCAGATGGTGCAGATGTGGCTGTTGCGACTAGGCTGTCGCCATGGCGAGTAAGACTGTCAGCCGTTCGCGTGGCCGGAACACCAAATCGGGACCCCGGTCGCGCAACACCGCGCCGACCCGTCGTCCGGCACCACGCCGGCGTAATCAGCGTCGTAACCAGCATTGGACGACGCCGTTGGTGGCATTGGGCCGAGGGGCGCGTAGCGGGTGGCATGCCTGCGCCCATGGCGTGGGGTCGTTGTTCCGGTCCGTGGGCAGGGCTCACGACATCGAGCACGGTCACCGGCGCGATGGTGTCGCGCTGGCGTTGCTGGGCCTGGCCTTCGTGGTGGGCGCGAGCTCATGGTTCCACGCCGCCAAGCCGGTAGGCGGCTGGATCGACGATGTCTTCCGCGCGGTCGTGGGATCCGGTGTCGCACTGGTGCCGATCATCGCTGTCGTCATCGCCGTGTTCTTGATGCGTACCGAGCCGAACCCGGAGGCGCGTCCGCGCCTGCTGCTGGGCTTCGCCATGGTCGCGCTGCCGATCCTGGGTCTGTGGCATCTGTTCGCAGGTTCCCCCGATTCTCCCGAGGGGCGAGCGGACGCGGGAGGGTTCGTCGGCTTCGTGATCGGTGGGCCGCTCGCACAAGGCCTCACCGCGTGGATCGCCGCGCCGCTGCTCGTGATGGCGATCGTCTTCGGGGTGCTGCTGCTAACCGGCACCACGATCCGCGATATCCCGGACACCCTTCGGAACATGTTCTCGCCCAGGGACTACGACGAATGGGATGAGGACTGGGACGACGAAGACTACGACGAGTATGAGGGCGGGGAACCCGAAGACGACTACGAGGCGACGCGTGAATTCACGCGCGGCGCCACCCCGATGGACAACTACCCGCTTGAGGAAGACGTGGCCGCGGCCCCCGAGCCGCCCGCTGCACCGGCTCCCAAGCCCGCGCCCGTAGTCAAGTCGACCAAGAAGTCCAAGCCGAAACCACAGATGCCCGTTGTCGATCGGGTGGTCGAAGGCCCCTACGTGCTGCCCTCGCTGGATCTGCTCATCGCGGGAGATCCTCCGAAGGAAAGCAGCGCGGCGAACGACGACATGATCGCCGCGATCACCGGGGTGCTGGAACAGTTCAAGGTCGACGCGGCAGTCACCGGTTTCAACCGTGGTCCCACCGTCACGCGCTACGAGGTTGAGCTCGGCCCCGGCGTCAAGGTGGAGAAAATCACCGCCCTGCAACGCAATATCGCGTACGCGGTGGCCACCGACAGCGTGCGCCTGCTCGCGCCGATCCCCGGCAAGTCGGCGGTCGGCATCGAGGTGCCGAATACCGATCGGGAGATGGTGCGACTGGCCGATGTGCTGACCGCACCCGAAACCCGCACGGATCACCATCCGCTGTTGATCGGCCTGGGCAAGGACATCGAGGGCGACTTCATTTCCGCCAACCTGGCCAAGATGCCGCACCTGCTGGTTGCCGGTTCCACCGGTTCGGGTAAGTCGAGCTTCGTCAACTCGATGCTCGTCTCACTGCTGGCCCGCGCCACTCCGGAGGAGGTCAGGATGATCCTGATCGACCCGAAGATGGTGGAACTGACACCCTACGAAGGTATTCCGCACCTGATCACCCCGATCATCACCTCGCCGAAGAAGGCCGCGGCCGCCCTGGCCTGGCTGGTGGAGGAGATGGAGCAGCGATACCAGGACATGCAGGCCAGTCGGGTCCGGCACATCAACGACTTCAACGCGAAGGTGCGCTCCGGCGAGATCACCACCCCGCTGGGCAGCCAGCGTGAGTACCGTCCGTACCCCTTCATTCTCGCCGTCGTCGATGAGTTGGCCGACCTCATGATGACCGCGCCTCGTGACGTCGAGGACGCCATCGTGCGCATCACCCAGAAGGCGCGCGCGGCAGGCATCCACCTGGTGCTGGCCACCCAGCGTCCGTCGGTGGACGTGGTCACCGGTCTGATCAAGACGAATGTGCCTTCGCGCCTTGCCTTTGCGACGTCATCGCTGACCGACAGCCGCGTCATCCTGGACCAACCAGGTGCCGAGAAGCTCATCGGTATGGGTGACGGACTGTTCCTGCCGATGGGCGCCGGGCGACCGATTCGCATGCAGGGTGCCTTCATCACCGACGAAGAGATCAGCGCCGTGGTGTCGGCGGCCAAGGAACAGGCCGAGCCCGACTACACCGAGGGCGTCACCGCCGCCAAGGTCGGCGGCGGTCCAGGTAAAGATGACGTCGATCCCGACATCGGCGACGACATGGACGCCTTCTTGCAGGCCGTCGAACTCGTGGTGTCGAGTCAGTTCGGCTCGACCTCGATGCTGCAGCGCAAGCTGCGGGTCGGTTTCGCCAAGGCGGGTCGCCTCATGGACTTGATGGAGACGCGCGGAATCGTCGGCCCCAGTGAGGGATCCAAGGCGCGCGAGGTGATGGTGAAACCCGAAGACCTCGGCAGTGTGATGGCATCGATCCGCGGCGGTGGGGGAGCCGATGAGGAAGACGAAGACGACGGCGCGGTGCCCGAAGACTTCTAGGCGTTCTCGTCGCGCCGCAGTGCGATGGCGTCGCCCACATCGAAGGATGTGAATCCCTCGGGGGCGGCGATCTCCACAATCGGCTCGTCGCGGTTGTCCCACTCCAGACGCAAGGCCGTACTCATCACCGCATGCATTTCATACATGGCGGTGATGTAGGTGAGTTCCAGGATCTCTTCATCGGAGAGGTGGGTCTTCAGCGCGGCGAACACGCCATCGGGTACTCGGCCGCCGTCGAGCACCAAGCAGTCCGTGTATGCCAGCACCGCGCGTTGCACGGGGGTGAAGCAGTCGGCCGTGCTCCACGACGGGATCGCGGCGATCATCTCCTCTGAGATACCGACAATGCGGCACGATTTGCAGTGCTGGGAGAAGACGAACTGGCTGCGGCGCGCCCAACCGGCGCGGGTCTGGCCGAGCTCCCGCAGGACGGGGTCCAGCTTGCGATCTGGGCTGCGATAGAACGCGAAACCCTGGACCGAGTGCTTCAGCGCCTCGGGTACGAGCGCGAAGACCGTCCACCAGTCACCCGGTGTGCCGGTGCTGGTCCCGGGATCGGAGACCGGATCGCGATCACCGAAGATCTGGTCGTACATCTTCTGGACAAGTCGGTCGTCGGTTTCGGCGCGGGACACCTGGCGCAGTCGTGGCATGCCTCGATCATGGCCGACGATCGCGCCGAGAATGCCCGATGCGCGGAAATCAGAGGTGGACGAGCATGCGGGTGTTACCCAGCGTGTTCGGCTTCACATAGCTCAGGTCGAGGAACTCGGCTACACCGGTGTCGTAGGACCGGCACATCTCCTCATACACCTCGGCGGTCACCGGGGTGCCGTCGATCTCGCGGAATCCGTGTTTGGTGAAGAAGTCGACTTCGAAGGTCAGTACGAAAACTCTTTTGAGCTCAAGTTCCCTGGCGACATCGAGCAAGCGGCTGACGATCGCGTGCCCCACTCCGGCGCCTTTGAGCCGGGGGTGCACCGCGATGGTGCGCACCTCACCGAGGTCGGACCACAGCACGTGCAAGGCGCCGCAGCCCACGATGTCCCCATCGATGTCGGCCACCCAGAACTCCTGAACCGCCTCGTACAGCGTCACGAGGTTCTTTTCCAGCAGGATGCGCCCGGCATAGACGTCGACGAGTGCCTTGATAGCGGGCACATCGGAGGTACGGGCACGACGTACGGTCACCGCTGGGGCCGTGTTAGTCGAGATGCCGGATGTACCTTCAGCGCTCATGCGTGAACAGTAGCTAGCCCTAGAACAGATAGGGTGTTTGACGTGCCGATGCCACCGGAAACCCAGCCTGATTCCGAGGCTTCGGCTGCGCCGGTGCCGCTGGTGAACATTGCCAACATCCTGACAGTGCTGCGCATCGTGCTCGTACCGGTGTTCATCGCCGTGTTGTTCACCGCGGGAGGGCACGAATCCTCCTGGCGCATCGCCGCTTTCGGGGTGTTTGCGCTGGCCATCGCCACCGACCGATACGACGGTGTGCTGGCCCGCAGGTATGGCCTGGTCACCCCATTCGGCCAGCTTGCCGACCCGATCGCCGATAAGGCGCTCATCGGGGCGGCACTGGTGGGGCTGAGTGTGCTCGGAGATCTCGCATGGTGGGTCACCGCGGTCATCCTCGTACGTGAGATCGGGATCACGGTGCTGCGTTTGTCGGTGCTCCGACATGGGGTGATCCCGGCCAATCGGGGCGGCAAGCTGAAGACCATGGTGCAGTCCTTGGCGATCGCCGGGTATCTGCTGCCGTTGACGGGTTATTGGCACACTGCCGCCGTGGTCCTGATGGGGCTGGCGGTGGCCCTCACCGTCATAACCGGTGTCGACTACCTGGTGCAGGCGCTGCGACCTCGACCCAAACCCGCATCGGCGTAGCCGGTGTGTGAAGTTAATAGTAGAAATTTTCTACTATTAACTAGCCTGACAACATGTGCAGATCTTGATTGCAGGGCGTGTGGAGGATTGTGTGCCACGATAGATCCCGAGGACAGTTCAGCTCTCTGCTGGTCGTATCTCCATGTTGCAGGACAGGCAACCCATCTGGAGGCACCCGGTCAGGCAGGGGACACACCGATGAGTTTGACTGGTAAATGATGGAATCGGACACTGAGCGCGATATAGAGGAAGAGATCCCGGCCCGGGCCGCCTATGCCGGTGAACATGTCCGTCGGAACGTCATCTTTGACGCCTTGATCGAGGCGCCGGCACCCATGAGCGTCCAGATGCTCGCTGAGCAGGTAGGCCTGCATGTTACGACCGTGCGCTTTCACCTCACGAAGCTGGTTTCCTCGGGTGCTGTCAATGTCGTACCTGGCGGTCGCTCGGGGCGGGGTCGGCCCCCGGCACACTATGAAGCGGCCCCACGCTCACGGCTCTTCACCTTCTTACCTCTACTTCTTGATCAGTTCGGTAGTACAGAGGCTGCGCGTGAGCAACTCGCAGCAAATGCCGGGAGAATCTGGGCGCGGAATCACTCTTCCCACATTCTTCAGATCGACGTACCGGATCCGGCGAGCGTGGCCCTCGAGATCCTCAGCCAGCTCGGATTCCGCGTATCCACGGTTACCAGCATCTTCGGCGAACACGAGCTAAAGATCTGCGCTTGCCCACTGCGCGAGATTGCCCTCACGCATCCAGAAATTGCCAGCGGAATACAGCGCGGCGCTATCGAGGAGGCGCTGGCTCTGACCTCACCGGCGCTCGCGTCGCAGTACTCGGTGTCAATTCTTCCCGATGCGCTCAACGGTGACTGCGAAGTGATCGTGCGTCTGGTGCCGGCATCTCGGGATGGCGGCACCAGTGCGGGCCCCCACCGCAAGAGTGTCAGGTAAGGCTTCCCTTAATTAATTAATAGCATTATATTGCTCCAATGGGCCTCGCCTCGGTGGAGCAATTGGTTAGGAGCGGGACCGCGAAGGTCGGCTCTGTGCCGATGCGTAGCGCCACCACGACGGGTCGCAGCGTGATCCTGGCGGCTCAGGTGCTGCGATACACCGCGATCGACACGTTGTCATGGCGGTTGCCGTTCGGCGAGCTCATCGTTCAGGCGTGGCTTCTGCTGAAGGTGACGGCAGTGCCGGCGATATTGATGGCGATCCCTTTCGGCGGGATGGTGGCTGTGCAGATCTCCGGCCTCGTCAACCAAGTCGGAGCCAATTCATTGGTCGGATCGGTGACAGGTGTGGCGGTGCTCCGCCAGGGTGCGCCACTGACAGCCGGCTTGTTGATGGGCGGCGCTGCCGCCGCAGCGATCGCCTCTGATTTCGGGGCCAGGGCGATTCGTGAGGAACTCGATGCCTTGCGGTCCCTGGGGATCGACCCCGTGCAACGACTTGTGGTGCCGCGCGTTCTGGCGTTGCTGCTGGTCACGCCGATTCTGGTCGTGATCATCATTGCGATGGGTGTCGGGGCGGCATTCGTGATTGCGACCGCGTTCAATGGTGTGACACCAGGCAGTTTTTGGCTGTCCTTCGGGTCGTTTACCAAGGTGATTGATCTCTGGTTCACCCTCGGTAAGGGCTTCATTTTTGCCGCAATTGTGGGGGTGGTCTCCTGTCAGCGAGGCATGGAGGCCAAGGGTGGTCCGCGGGGTGTTGCCGATGCTGTGAACGCAGCGGTGGTACTCAATGTGATCTGCATTGTGGCGGTCAATCTTGCGATCACTCAGTTGCAGACGATGTTCTTCCCGATGGTGGTGGCGTAGATGGCCGGCGCGCCGCAGCATCGTCTCGACGCACTATCCACGCGATGTGTAGGCATTGGACACAAAATCCCGATGGCGCTGCGCGAACCTTTCCGTGCCACTGGGCAGTGGGTCACATTTATTGCACGGACGGTGTGGTTGCTCCCGGTCACGGTGCGGTTGTACCGGCGTGAGACGTTACGGGTGATGAACAACCTGGCCTGGGGTCGGGGGTCAGTCATTGTCGATGGCGGCGTGATCAGTGTGCTTGCGGTACTTGGCATTGCGGTCGGTGGCATGGCGGCGATCGAAGCATTCTCCATCATGAATCTGATGGGGCTCGGGGCACTCGCCGGCATCATCGGCGGGTGGGGGAATGTCCGTGAGATGGCTCCGCTGGTCGCTGGAGTGGCGTTCGCTTCTCAGGCGGGTTGCCGGATGACCGCGGAGATCGGTTCCATGCGGATCGCCGAGGAAATCGACGCCACTGAGGCCATGGGACTGAGGTCGATCCCATTTGTGGTCGGTACCCGTCTCATCGGTGGACTGATGTGTGTCGTACCCGGATACCTGCTCGCGCTGGTGGTCAGTTTCGTGACGTGTGACACCGTCATTCGCGTTTTCTACGGCCAGCCGGGCGGCACCTACAATCACTACTTCGTCGAGTTTCTCACCCCGCATGATATCGGCGCCTCGCTGATAAAAGCGGCTACCTACTGCACCGCAGTGACGATAATTCATTGCTACTACGGCTATTTCGCCTCCGGAGGGCCCGTAGGTGTCGGGGAGGCATCGGGCCGGGCTATCCGTGCCAGTCTGGTGACCATCTTGGTGTTAGACCTGGCGACCACCATCATGCTGTGGGGCCTACGACCCGAATTCGTGTTTAAGGCGTAGGGGGCCACCGTGTTGTTTCGCATGTCGGCAGAGGCTGAAGCGCGCAGGCTGAGCATCATCGGTCTCGCGGTGGTCTTATGTATTGCCGCACTAGGACTATGCATTGCCGTCAACCCGTGGGCCGGTCGGTCGGCGAACCGCCTATCTATCGTGATTGACCTGCCGTACGTCGGCGAGGGGGTGACGGCGGGGGCCCCCATGATGATGCACGGCGTAACTGTCGGAAATGTCGCCGGCGTATCAACTCGCGCCAATGGCAGGGTCCGGCTCGATGTCGACCTGGAGGCCGGCCCCACCGCGGGATTGACGGACACGATGGGCGTGGACTTCCGTCCCGCCAACTACTTTGGCGTAACCGGTATCAATTTGGTTGCAGGCCAGGGCGGTAAGCCACTGCACAACGGCATGCACATCACCGCCACGCCGCAGGGCAACTTCACGCTGCAGGCGCTGCTGTATAGGGCGGGCGAGATTACCAACGGTCTAGTGAGCCCGCAGCTTGTTGATGTGATTAACCGGGCCACTCGCTACACCGATGGGCTCAATCCTCTGATCGAGGCTGTGATAACCGCGGCCCGTTCGGTTGCGGCGGTCCAGACAGTCAGCACCGAGCAGCTGCTGAGGAACACCGCGGGAATCAGTGTGGCATTCCCAGGGTTCGTGGACGCGGCCACCGTTGCGGGTTACGGCTTCAATCAGCGCTCAGGTTTTGTGAACTTCAACATGTCTGCGGCGAACGCGATGCCCGGGCAAGATGTCGTCCCGGTTGTGGCCGAACCCGGAATGCCTGTCACTGAAGAATTTTGGAACAAACGAGCATTGCCGTCCATTGATCTGCTTGCGAAGGGGTTTTTCGGAGCTGTCGGAAAGCTGTTGTCATCACACACCGGCGAGTTGCTTCCGGTGGTCAACGTGATCCGGACACTCACCGACACGGTGCCTGGTCTGGTAACACCTGCGGGCCTCAGCGACACCTTGGTGGAATTGAGGACACGTTTCGAGAAGCTGTACGGAGGATCACCGGAACAGCGTGCTTTGCAGGTTCATATCGTGCTCGATCAGATACCCGGTGTGCAGGCACCGATTAGTGCGATGGGTGGCCCATGATCAAACCCAAGGCTGCACTGTGGCGTTTCATGGTCAGCGGTGCCATTGGCACCGTGCTGCTGATCTTGATCATCAACGTATTGCGACAACCCGTTTCCAGTGAAACCCGCTCCTATACAGCAGAGTTCACCGATGCCTCCGGTCTGAGCCTGGATGCGGATGTTCGTTTTCGTGGGGTGCGTGTCGGCAAAGTCAAGGGCATACGGCTGGTGCGCAAGGAAGGGCAGAGCATTGCTGAGGTGGAATTGAGCCTGGACAAGCGCTACGCCGTGGTATCCAAGACGCGGCTGGCGATTAAGTTCCAGTCGCTCACCGGGCTGCGCTATCTCGATCTCGCTGATCCTGTTGATTACGCACCCAGTGAGAACGTGGTGGCTCGAATTCCGTTGAGCATGACTCATTCTTCGTTTGACGTCACCACCTTGTTCAACGGGTTGCAACCGGTCTTGGCGACCTTGAGCCCCAGCGATATCGACAACTTCACGGACAATGTCGCTTCGTTTATGGAGGGCAATGGTGGCGGCCTTGGACCGATGCTGGATAGCGTCCGCAAGCTGACCCAGTTCGTGGCCGATCGACAGCAGGTCATCGCAACTCTGATGCGCAACCTCAGCGCGATCGCGGAAACGTTCGGCGGGCATTCCAGAGATCTACTACAGATCCTGGACTGGGTAAATCGGCCTGTGGACAACGCACTCGCGGTGATCGACGAGTTCCGAAAGTCCGAGTTATACGGGCCGGAGTTCACGTCTGTGACGGTTCAGCTGCTGGCCAATGCAGGCTTCACCCCGGGGAAAGCAGATATGGACAAGGGGATTGACCGGGCGATCACGGTGTTTGACGACTACAGCGATGCATTCAAACGCGTACCGGTGATGTGGGACAACGTCGAGCCGCCCGGGCCTCCCGGAATGCCGGTGCCGTGCTCCCGTGGACGGGCGCAATTGCCTGAGTCGATGGACGTACTACTGAACGGTCAACGGGTGGTCCTGTGCAATCGCTAAAGAAGCTCACAAATCCGACGATTGTCGGCGTGCTCGCGTTAGGCATGGTCGCGATGGTGGCGTTGGCCGCCGGCATCATCTATATCAACCCACTCAACCATCGGCCGGTGGTTTTCTACACAGACGACGCCGCATCGGTGCGGCCAGGCGACAGTGTGCGCATCGCCGGTATCACCGTCGGAAAGGTGGACAGCCTCGCGATCGAGCCGAATCAGGTTCAGGTTCGCCTGAGTGTGGAGAAAGACGCCTTCGTCGGCGATCAGTCACAAGTTCAGGTTCGTATGCTCACGGTGATCGGTGGCTACTACGTGAACCTGGTGTCGCTGGGCGACAAACCGTTGGGACAGAAGTCTATTCCACTTGAACGGGTGACCATGCCCTACAACCTGATGAAAGCACTGGCCGGTGCCACCAAGATTACCGAGAACGTCAATCCGAAGCCGATCCGTGAATCGCTGGACAAAATTCAGGCCGGCCTGAGCGGAACCAACGTGGAGACGCTATCGGCGGTTGTCAACGCAGGCAATGCTCTGACGGAGACGATCGACAAGCAGCGCGGGCAGATCTCGCAGATCCTTGATCTCTCGGACGAATACATCGAGTCATTGTCCGGCTACCGCGACAAGCTCAAGGATCTCATCCTGAAAATTTCGATCATGGAGCAGACACTTGTGCTGTACGGCAAGGGATTTGCTGGTGCCATGAAGGGCATGGGTGACGTCTCGGATGCGATTCTGGCGCCTACTGGCAAATTCTGGGTCAACCACCGTGAGGAGTTCATCCAGAAAGTTCGCGAGTGGCAGAACCGAGTTCGACGGTGGGTCGATAACAACAGCAGACTCGTCCCTCGACTGCGCCGGGTGCGTGACAAGCTCGAGCGCGTCCTGGACGCGCAGAACGCTCGTCCAGAGTTGCTCGCCACCGATTTGTGCATACCGATGCCTGGAAGCGGTTGCTGATGAATGTTATCGCGGTTCGTCGAACTCTCCGTTGCATCGTGGCCACCGCGGTAGCGGTCGTGGCCATCGGTGCCAACTCGTCATGCGCACCGCTAGCTCGGCATGAAGCCTCGTACTGTGCGTTCATGCCGGACGCGATCGGGCTCTATGTAGGTAACCCCGTCACTCAGATGGGTTACCGCATAGGCAAAATCGTCTCGATCCAGCCAGGTCCCAGCCATGTCCGCGTTGGCTTCTCCATAACCGGAGGACGTGAATTCCCCGGCGACGTCAAGGCGATCATCCGGTCGACCTCAATCCTCGCGGATCGCTCCCTGGAACTGGTCGGCAATTACTCCGGAGGACCACGGCTCAACGCCGCCAGTTGTATCCCGCTCAATCGGTCTGTGTCACCGAAATCGTTGTCGGAGATCATTGGGTCGGCGGACATCTTCCTTAACGCCATCAACTCCAGCGGCTCGGAGAACATCGCAGACACAGTTCGTGGGTTAGATCAATTGGCACACAACAATGGAGCAGGGTTCGGCCGCTTGCTGACCGTGTCGTCCGACTTGCTCGATGGCCCCGATCGGCAGATCAGCAACATCGGCTCGATCGTTCGGAACACCGCGCAGCTGACATCGGCGTTGGAAGACATCACAGGGCCGATGAAGGAGATTCTGCTGGATGCACCGACCACGACCGTAGACATCGTGACTGCGCTGGACGGCGCGACTCGACTGGTCGGTGCGGACGCCATCGGAAAGGTTGGCCCACTTATGGAATTGGTCGCCACACTGGAATCCAGACTAGGCGACGAAACACAGATCACATTGGACAGAGTGAGCAATGCCCTACGGAAAATCAGCCCGCATGCCAATGCCCTTGCCGGCGTGTTCAACGGGGTGCCTTGGTGGATCAACACGGCGGCAAATCACTTTAACGCCAAACAGTTCGGCACGTTCAACATCGCGTACCGACCGCCATTGTTCCGTGTCGCAACCCACGACAAGCTGGCACTCTGCGGCGCGATGAATGCGTCGATGCCCGGCAGCTGCGCGGACGCGAACGGCCAGCCTTACGCCGTCGACGTTGCGCTGCTGCAGTACGTACTCCAGCAGGCTGGCCACTCGTGAGCCGCCGTCAAATCCGGGCAGCGGTTGCCGGGGCCGCGACAGCCATGTTGGTCGTTTCTTGCTCATCGCTGTCGGTGAACTCGATACCCCAGCCAGGCGGTAACCATCGGGGTGGCTATGACGTTGTTCTGGAATTTGCCAGTGTCCTGAATCTGCCGAACCGGGCGAAAGTGGTCCAAGACGGCGCCACAGTGGGGGTGGTCACCAAGGTCGATCTCAAAAGCGATCACGTTGATGTGACATCGCAGATCGATCCTGGCATCAACATCCCGGCGAATGTTCGTGCGACACTTCAGCAATCCACGGTGCTGGGTGATACCTACGTTGCGCTCACACGTCCCCAGGCAGGTGACCCGACGCCACTGGTGGTCGATGGCGGCCGAATCCCTTTGGCGCAAACAGTGTCTCCGCCGCAGCTTGAAGACACATTGGCGAATATGGCGAACTTCGTTGGCAGTGGAGCGATCCAGCGGGTGCAGGACACGATCATCGGCATCAACCGTGTGACCCCGTCGAATCGAGAAGACCTGCGCAACCTGGTGAGCCGGGTTGCGGTGGACCTGGCGGACCTTTCCAACAACGTGGATATGGTCGACAAATGGCTTGACGGCGTATCGAGAACTACCGATGTGATGAGCCGCAACCTGCCTACATACAGGTACTGGTTCTCGCCGGAAGGCATGCTGGGATTCGACCGGTCGACAGTGGTTGCAAGCTACATCGGCACTGTACTTCCGTCGGTCGGGAGTATTTACAGCGGAGGGTTCTGGCTGGTTCCGTTGCTTAGATCGCTGAGCAATGCGGTTGGAGCGGTTCAACAGAGCAAATGGAGCTTCGAAGACGAAGCGCCTAAATGGCGAAAGTTGTTCATCGAGGACTTCTTTCCCGTCGATAAGTACCCCGCAATCAACATCACCTCGATATCCGGGCCCGACGGGCGCGAAATGATTGGCAACGTACAGGATGTGCTGCGCATACTGGGAGCGACGCCATGAGAGTCGCCAAGAACATACTGTCCTTCGCAATGTTCGCGATGATTATCGCGGTCGCGCTTACATACATCGGGTCGTTCGGTATCCGGCTGGGGTTACCGAAGAATCGCATCAATCTCACGATGGACGTACCGGATAGCGAAGGTGTGGTGGTTGGCTCCAGTGTGCTGCTGCGCGGTGTGGCCATTGGCAAGGTGACCGGTGTTTCGACCTCGGTGAGCAATGCCACCATCGATTTCTATCTCGACCCCGGGCAGCGCGTTCCCGTCGACAGTGATGTGCGTCTGGATAATTTTTCTGCGCTCGGTGAAGCCTACGTCGGCTTTCGGCCGCGGTCCGATGACGGCCCTGTGCTGACGGACGGTCAGCGCATCGCGGCGCAGACGGTAACTGTGCCGCCCTCGATCTCACAACTTGCCGCCACGGTGGTCCGCGTACTCAACCAGATGGATCCTGCGCAGCTCAAAAGGATCCTGAATGAAGCGGACGCTTCCTTGCCGGATCCAGGCCGCGTGCTACCCAACCTATCGCGCGCGAGTTTGCTTACCCGAAACATGATGATGAGCATGGACGGAAAAGGGCAGGAACTTCTTGGCAATCTTCAAAATCTGCTGCGCAATGCTGGGTGGGTCGGCCCCACGTTGGCAGAAATCGGGCCGCCGTTGCGGTCTGTAGGAGATGGAATATCGGGCGCATTTACCGCCATGATGAATGTTGTCGCCTGGAACAATCCGCACAACGTTCAGCTGTTTCAAAAGTTCCTCGCGCGCCTCCAAAACTTTCTGGACACCCGGGCGCCTGATCTCAAAGTTATTGGTAATGCACTACTTCCGCAGTTCCAGGGAATCGGGGGAGCGTTGATGAACTTCGACACGGCACAAATCCTGAGTAACGCATTATCAGGCATACCCGAAGACGGCGCGATCACCCTTCGTGTATCCATGCCCGACCGCTAGGCCGAGGCCACTCCGATAACCCGAAAGGAAGTTTCATGTCAGTTGTCGATACCGAACCCGAAAGCACGCCTGTGACGGAGAGTCATGACCGGGCTCAGCCAGACGATCCGCCTGCCGATGTGACTGCCGCAGGCGGTCGTGCGAGTCTGTCGGCTAAGCAGCCACGACAGGTGTCCTTCACGCTGCGCAGCGTGATCGTCGCGGTCGTGATCTTCCTGCTGACCGGCGTTGCGGTTGCGCTTGGCTGGCTGTATGCCGGTGCGCAGCAGAAGTTGGACGAGCAGGCCGTGGGTGCCGGCAATAGAGTGCGGGCCGAAGAGATCGCTACTGGCTATGCCACGAATGCCGCAGATATGGATTACCAGGACTTCAAGGCGTGGAAAGTCAAGCTGGTCAACGGAACTTCCCCGGACCTGAAGGAGAAGCTGACAAAGGCTGCTGACTCGATGGAGCAGATTCTGGCGCCTTTGCATTGGAAGTCGACGGCCAAGCCATTGGCTGCAAAGGTTCGCTCGGACGCCGGTGGCATATTCACCGTCGATGCATTCGTCAGCGTGCTCACCAAGACGATGCAGGCGCCCGAGGGGCTGCAGTCCACTGCTACGTACAGCATCACGATCGACAGCAACAACGACTGGCAGATCACCGACGTTGGTGGTATCGACTCTGCTCTTGGCAAATAGCCTCGGTAGCATGATGATTCGCATCTGGAGTAGCCGGTTGATGGCCGTTGTGGTCGCGACACTGATTTGTTCGGGGGAGGTTCTGACGGCGGCAGCCAGTGCTGATCCGGGTGGCGGCTACGACCCAGTTGCCCACTTCGACCAGCCGCAGCGGCTGCCCGTGATCACTCCGGTGGCCAGCAATTGGCAACCGCAGTTTCCGTTTCCGTTCGATCAGACGAGTCGATACGTGACGTCTGTGGATGTCAACGCGGTACGAGAGATGTGTCAGTGGTTCGACGCCCAATACGATGCCGTGAAACATCAAATCGAGGGACTCAACGACAGTTTGGTTCGCAACAACGGCCACTACGATGCTCCCGGGGTCCAGGAGCAGGCGGATATCGTCATCGCCAACATTGACCAGTCGGTGGATTTCCTGGCTCCGCGGGCGCAGGCACTCACCCAGAGCTATGACCACGCGGGTGATATGTATTTCCCTATATACCAAGGGGATAGCTTCTTCGGTCTGTGGCAGCAATTGTCCAATGTCGGTAACGGCATCAAGGCACGTCAACCGACCTGGTTCACGGGACCGTCGTACCACCGGGTCATGCACTGGGGAAGCAAGATCCATCGTTCCCATGCCTGCAGCTGAGTATCACCGTTGGACGCGAACGACGAGGAGATGCACATGCCGACAGCGGAGTTCGGTAGAGCGCGCCGTGGTTCAACACCGGGGCCCGTCATCGTAGTTGTTGCTTCGTTAACGATCTGCAGTGCCGCAACTATTTTCGCTGTGCCGGCCATCGCAGAACCCGCACCCGAAGTGACGCAGGCTGTCGTCGATGCACGCGGCGGCACCTCGTGTACACCGCTGCGCTACAACCCGGCCGTAGAGCACGCCGCTGACATCATCAACCGCTCCACCTACTCATACCTCAACCACACAGCCGAGAATGTCCCGGCCGACGAGCCGCACCAGAAGGCGATTGTGAAGGATCTCGGTGTCAACGCGAGCAGGACTGCATCGTTTCAGGGCGCGGGACGCAACGTGGCGGATGCCATCAAAGGGGTGTTGCTGGAGGGACGTGACGCGTTCCCCGACTGCGCCTACACCGATTTCGGAGTGAGCCGCCTCTACGAAGAACAATCGGACTTCACCCTTGTCGTGGTTGTTTTGGTGGCGACATGAATCCAGGGAAGGCTATGAGACGTCCCATGACTGCGACGGCGTGTGGCGTGGCGATGCTCATGCTGTTGGCTCCGCCACCTGAGGCGTGGGCGGATGATCCTGTCGTCTATGAAGTTCTGTCCGACAGCGTTCAGGTTGCGAATATCGAGTATCAGGCCGCAACCGGCCGGTTAGCCGTCGTGAGTGCGGCACTGCCGTGGCGCACCGACGCATTGGTGCGTTCGGCCCGTGGTGCGCCTCCGGAAGGCAGCCAGGTGCGGGCGGATTGGCGATCTTCCGCGGCTGTGGCTCGGTGGGTGACGGTACGGATCATCTACCAGGGGAAGGTCATCTGTCAGAACACCATGGACGTTGGCAATGCCGCGTGTTACGGCGTCACTCCGCGGATCACATAGGACGCCATGATGATTCGGGATACAGATGCTGAGGGCGATGTCGCGGTAGACGATCGGGATATGGAGCATCGGCCATGAAACGTCGCTGCAGGGCAATGGTCGCCCTGAGTTCGCTCCTTCTCGTCGTGGGCCCGGTGGCAGCGGCTCACGCCGAGCCACCGCCACCGGAAGTTGTCCCTGATCCGTTCCCCGATGTTCGGTACTACGACGAGCTCAACGCCAACGATTTCGCTCAGCCTGGCGGGGTGTGGTTCATCGGACCGGCCGGACAGAACTGCGGTATTTGGGGGCGGGGCAGCTTCGGCTGCTCCGGCGTGATCCCAGGAGCCCCGGCGGGAACTAGCCACATCGGCTGGATCGATGGCGACCGGGCAGTGCACTACGACTGGTCCATGGCCGTCAGATTCCCTGCCGCGGAAGCAGGACAGCCCTTGCCGGCGCGCAGCAAGATCACCCATCAGGGGACAACTTGTGCGGTAACCCCCGACGGGCGAACCTACTGCGAGCGTGGCCCGATGCGTTTCGTCCTAGAGCCCACCAGGACCTGGCTGTCGGCCGCCTGGACGGATTTGAGCTGGACGGAACTGGGGCCGGCTTCGTGCAGTCCGCCCGGTGGGGGGCGCTGTTACCGGTGAATCAGGACCGCATAACAGACTGCGTTGAGGCGTCTGTCACCTAAATTTCCGGGAACCTCCGCGTGCGCGGCAACGTTGAGCAAGGCAGACTCAACTACTACGCGGTATGGACGCCGACGTTCAGGACGCAAAGGAGAGACACATGGCGTTGTTGCTTCGAGAAGCCATCGGCGACACCCTGCGGAACGCTCGATCCGGGCAGGGGAGAACGTTGCGTGAGGTATCGGACTCGGCGCGCGTCAGCCTGGGATATCTGTCCGAGGTGGAACGTGGCCGCAAGGAAGCCTCCAGCGAGCTGCTGGCCGCGATCTGCGGCGCGCTCGATGTCCCGCTGTCGGAGGTGTTATCCGAGGTCAGCGCGAGGCTGGCGCATCGCGAGGCTGCCGCCGCGGCTCCGCAGCCGGCAGTGACGACAGCGGCCGGCTCACTCAGTGGGATCGATGTCGCGACCAAGGTGGTCATTCCGCAGGTTCGCGCAATGGCAGCCGCCTAACTTACTGTGGCGGTCGCATTGTTTTGCGCCCCGTAGGGGGTGTGGGGATCGGCATGCAACAGATAAGTTGGGACCCACGCAGTCGTAGGTGGCGACGACTACCGGCATCCAAGCAGAAGGCGGATCGATCTCATGGCTAACCCGTTCGTCAAGGCGTGGAAGTACCTGATGGCACTGTTCAACGCGAAGATTGACGAGAACGCAGACCCCAAGGTGCAGATTCAGCAGGCCATCGAGGAGGCCCAGCGGAACCACCAGGCGCTCTCGCAGCAGGCCGCCTCGGTGATCGGGAATCAGCGCCAGCTGGAGATGCGCCTCAACCGTCAGCTGGCCGACGTTGAGAAACTTCAGGTCAACGTTCGTCAGGCGCTGACCTTGGCCGATCAGGCCACCGGCTCGGGAGATGCATCCAAGGCGACCGAGTACAACAACGCCGCCGAGGCGTTCGCCGCCCAGCTGGTCACCGCCGAGCAGAGCGTCGAGGACCTCAAGGCGCTGCACGACCAGGCGCTCGCCGCCGCGGCCCAGGCCAAGAAGGCCGTTGAGCAGAACGCGATGATGCTGCAGCAGCGGATCGCCGAGCGGACCAAGCTGCTGAGCCAGCTGGAGCAGGCCAAGATGCAGGAGCAGGTGTCCGCGTCGCTTCGGTCGATGAGCGAGCTTGCCGCCCCAGGCAACACCCCGAGCCTGGACGAGGTGCGCGACAAGATCGAGCGCCGCTACGCCAACGCCCTCGGTCAGGCCGAGCTGGCACAGAACTCGGTGCAGGGCCGCATGATCGAGGTACAGCAGGCAAGTGTGCAGATGGCCGGGCATTCGCGTCTGGAGCAGATCCGCGCCTCCATGAAGGGTGAGGCCTTGCCCACCGGTGGCACGGCGACCTCGGCGCCTGCGACGGCACCAGAGCAGGCCAACCCCGCCAATCCGCTGGGCCAGCAGTAGTTTTCTCTCTTTTTCCGCTTCAATCCGCCGAGTGGGGTCGCAGCCGCGCCCACTCGGCGGATTTGTTGTATGGACAATTCACACTCGGCGACCGCCGAATTTTCGGGCACAATGTGAACATGACACCCCAGCCGCCCCGTCGCACCGCGGTGCAAGGAGGCTGGGAGCAGCTGCTGCGCCGTGTGGTCAACAACGTCAACGATCTAGGCGAGGAACTCGCCGCACGCATGCGCGTGATGTCCGACAAACGCGAGAAACTGCTGCGGAAGCGGCTGCGGGCCAAGCGGTGGAGTATCCGCTGGGCGCTGGCCTGCGCGGCCGGGCTGCTTGTCACCACGGTGCTCGCGACCACCGGCGCACCGCCCTGGCTGCTGATCATCCCGGCGCTGCTCACCGCCGGTTGTGCGATTCCGGCCACGTATCTGTTTGTGCGGTACCGATACCTCAAGGCTGAGCCGTTGCCGCCGCCGCGCCCCGGGGTGGAACGACGGTTGCCGTCAATAGGTTCGGTGGCGCGTCCGCCCATGGCGGCCCTGGATGCGGCCGAGCGCTCGCTGTTCTCTCTGCTGGGAGTGGTGGAGCGCGGCAACATGATTCCCGACAGCGAGGGGCGGCAGATTCTTGCGGCGGCCAATCAGGCTGCATATGTGATGGCCGCGACCGCCAAGGAAGTGGTGTCCATGGAGCGCGCTGCGGTCGCGGCACCGCATACCCGTGAGTATCTGCAACCGACTATCAGCGCGTTCACCGCGCAACTCGACACCGGTGTGCGTCAGTACAACGAGTTGGTCACCGCAGCAGCGCAGTTGGTGTCGGCCGGAAATGGCGGGGCGGTCCTCGCATCGCCGATGTCACGCGATCCGCTTCTCGATGACCTGGTGTCGGCGACCGACCGTCTCACCGGGTGGGCGGGCGCCCTCGACGAGCTCGGCCAGCTGTCAGGGTAATCCCCGATCTTTCCCTGATCTTCGAGTTCCGGGGTTCCTCAGGTGTCGATCTCCCTGCCAGGCTTGCTTCTATCGCAGTGAGTCGAGAGAACGGTGGGTACCTGTGTTGTGGAAGATCATTGGCGTGCTCCTGGTCGTGTGGCTGGCATTTCTGGTCGTGGGCGCCATCTTCAAGCTCGTGGTACCGATGCTGGTGGCGGGTCTGGTGATTCTCGGCGGTGTCTTGCTGTACCGCGCGGTCACCGATGCGGACAAATCCCGGCTGCCCTAGAGCCGTGGACGTACGGACGGGAAAACTATCCCCAGCAGGCCCCGCAGAAAACCGAGAGTGACGCTGAGGACGTCGCCGTAGTCACGCCAGAGCGTGATCTTTCCGTCGTCCGAGTGCTCGGTGACTCCGACGACCCAGAATCCGATGTGTAGCGGGCCCACGATGATCACGTCGGTGCGCTCGGTCATCACGGTGTTTCCGGTGGCGGTGATTCGGTGAATCTTGACGCCAAATCCTGCGCCGGGCCAGTTCGTGGCGGATAGCACGCGCAGCACCGCTTTGCGCCCACGCACCGCGGGCAGGCCTACGTTCTCCCATCGGACGTCGTCGGCGAGGACGGACTCGAGTACTGCCAAATCGCCTAGACCTGCAGCGTCCCAAAGGGTTTCGACGGCGGCAGTAGGATCGGTTCTTGCCAGAATGTCGGTCATCAGCCAACGCTAGCGAGCGGCCTGGCGCGGGAGAAGGGGCATGGCCAGATATCGGGGTGTGACCCCAGGCTCGGTCAGCGGATTCGTACGACGGTTTTCAGAACCGTGCCCGCAGTGACGGCACCACGATGCCGACGAGGCCCCGCAGGAAAGCGCGAGATACCGCCGCGAAGTCGAAGTAGTCGCGCCACAGGGTGATGGTGCCGCGCTCACTCACCTCGAAGACGCCGCACACCCAGAACTGTGTGCGTAGGGGGCCGAAGATCAGGGCGTCGTGGCGCTCGTTCATCACCGTGTAGCCGTTGGTGGTGGTGCGGTGAATGTCTACCTCGAAACCGAATGACGTGTTCTCTAGCGCCCCGAACAATCGAAGAACGGCCTGTTTGCCGCGGATGGTGGGGAGGCCGACATTTTGATAGACGATGTTCTCGTCCAATACGTCTCGTGCGAAGTCGATGTCGTCGTTCTGTACGGCCTCGAGAAATCGGGTGACAATCGCTCCGGCGTCCAGTGTGGTGGGCGATCCCGCGGTAACCATGAGACTAATTTATGTTAGATAATCTCAGTGCGCCAGAGTTGGTCGCAATGCGGGAATGGCGATACCGAGTAGGCCGCGCACGAAGCCGACCGTGATGTTCAGGACATCCGCGTAGTCACGCCACAGGGTGATGGTGCCGCGCGGCGTCACTTCGAACACCCCGCAGACCCAGAATCCGACATGTAGACGACCGACGATGAGGATGTCGGTGCGCTCGGTCATCACCGTGTTGCCGGTGGCGGTGATCCGATGAATCTTCACGTCGAAACCGACGCCGGGGAGGTTGAGTCCGGACAAGGCGCGCATCACCGAAGAGCGCCCACGAATCGCAGGCAAGCCGACATTTTCCCAGCTGACGTTCTCATCCAGGACGGTGTCGATGGACGCCAGATCGCCGAGCCGCATGGCGTCCCAGAGGCCTTCCACGATCTCCGTGGGGTTGATGGTGGTGAGAGTGTCCGTCATGCGCCCGACGCTAGCGGCTGTCGAAGGCTTTGGATAGAGGGCTGAACCAGACTTAGAAGCCGGGCCGCAGTGCGGGGATGGCGATACCGGCCAGGCCGCGCACCGTGGCCTTGAACATGTCGAACATGTCGAAGTAGTCGCGCCACAAGGTGATCTTTCCGTCGTCCGACACCTCGAAGACGCCGCATACCCAGAACTGCAGGCGAAGTGGTCCGATGACGATGGCGTCGTGGCGCTCGTTCATCACACTGTTCCCGTTGGTGGTGGTGCGGTGGATGTGCACTTCGAATCCGAACTGCGGCCTGGTGAGTGGCTCGAACACCTTAAGAGTCGCGCGACGCCCATAGATGGTGGGCAGACCTACGTTCTGATAGACGAGGTCCTCGGCCAGCACCGATCCTGCGAAGTCGATGTCCTTGGTTTGCAGGGATTCCAGGAATCGGGTGACGGTCTCGGCTGGAGTCAACGTGGTCGGAGCCAGCGTGGCGTCGGTCATGCGTTTCAACCTAGCCCGAATCGCTGTGGCAGGGTAGGGCGGTGCGTGTTGCCGTGGTCGCCGGTCCGGATCCCGGGCATGCCTTTCCTGCCATCGCGTTATGCCTGAAATTCGCGGCGGCCGGGCACGACCCTGTGTTGTTGACGGGAACACGCTGGCTCGATCAGGCCCGCGCCGCCGGCCTTGAATCGGTAGAGCTTCTGGGACTGCAGCCGCGGGTTGCCGATGACGACGCAGACGCGGGCGCCAAGATTCATCAGCGGGCAGCCCATATGGCGTTGGCCAATCTCGATCAGCTGGGAGAACTGGCGCCGGATCTCATCGTCTCCGATGTGATCACCGCCTGTGGAGGCATGGCCGCCGAGTTGCTCGGTGTGCCGTGGGCGGAGCTTAACCCGCATCCGTTGTACCTGCCGTCAAAAGGATTGCCGCCGTTGGGAAGTGGGCTGGCTCCCGGTGAGGGTTTGCGCGGCAGGCTGCGTGATGGGTTGATGCGTCGGTTGACGCAGAGGTCGATCGATGAAGGTTTGCGGCAGCGCTCGTGGGCACGAGTAGAGATCGGATTGCCCGCACGCGACCCCGGACCCGTTCGACGGTTGATCGCGACATTGCCCGCACTGGAGGTGCCGCGTCCCGATTGGCCGCACGAGGCGGTCGTAGTGGGGCCCTTGCATTGGGAGCCCACCGACGTTGCGCTGCGGCCGCCGCCGGGTACGGGCCCGGTGGTGGTGATCGCGCCGTCGACGGCCTTCACCGGGGCCGAGGGGATGACCGAACTGGCTGTACGGGCTTTGGATTCAGCGGGCGCGCGAGTGGTTGTGTCCGCGCTGGATCCGCCCGCATCGGGCCTGCCCTCGTGGGCGGTTGCCGGGCTGGCGCGTCAGGATCTATTGCTCGCCGGTGCTGATTTGGCCATTTGCGGTGGGGGACACGGCTTTCTGAGCAAGGCATTGTTGGCCGGGGTGCCGGCGGTAGTTGTTCCTGGTGGCGGTGACCAATGGGAGTTGGCGAATCGCGTTGTGCGGCAAGGCAGTGCTGAGCTGGTGCGGCCGCTGACCTGCGAGGCTATGACGTCGGCGATCGGCAAGGTGTTGGGTGAGCAGCGCTATACCGAGGCTGCTCGCCGGGCCGCTGCCGGCGCCGCGGACGTCGCAGATCCGGTACGGGTGTGCCAGGACGTGGTGGCGGCCCTAAAGTGACCGTGTGCGTCTGACGGAGTTTCATGAGCTTGTCATCGGCCGGTTCGGTGGGGTCTACGGCTCGTCGGTGCTGGTCGATCATGTGTTGACCGCCCTCGGTGGACGGACGGCGTCGCAGGCAGTCGAAGACGGGGTAGAGCCGCGGGATGTGTGGCGGGCGCTATGTGCCGATTTCGATGTCCCGCGCGATCAGTGGTGATGACTCGATGACACGCCGCATCGGCGCGCCTGCTTGATTCGAACAGATGTTCGCCTTACTCTGATTGCAGTCGAAGAGACGATCCGCGCAGGTAGATCGCTTGTCGGTGGGGTCGGTTAGCGTCCACCTCAACCGATCGGCAACCCGAATCGGACCGATCTTCGAACACCGAGACGAAATGGAGAACACCATGGCGCAGGCACCGGATCGCGAGAAGGCGCTCGAACTCGCGCTCGCACAAATCGACAAGAGCTTCGGTAAGGGCTCGGTCATGCGGCTTGGCGACGAGGTCCGTCAGCCCATCTCCGTGATCCCGACCGGATCCATCGCGCTGGATGTGGCGCTTGGCATCGGCGGCCTGCCGCGTGGTCGCGTGGTCGAGATCTATGGACCGGAATCCTCGGGTAAGACCACCGTCGCGCTGCACGCGGTCGCCAACGCGCAAGCCGCCGGCGGTATCGCCGCGTTCATCGACGCCGAGCACGCGCTCGACCCCGAATACGCCAAGAAGCTCGGTGTCGATACCGACTCGCTGCTCGTCTCTCAGCCGGATACCGGTGAGCAGGCTCTGGAAATCGCCGACATGCTGGTGCGTTCCGGCGCCATCTCCCTTATCGTGATCGACTCGGTGGCGGCTCTGGTGCCTCGTGCCGAAATCGAGGGTGAGATGGGTGACAGCCATGTCGGTCTGCAGGCTCGTCTGATGAGCCAGGCCCTGCGCAAGATGACCGGTGCGCTCAACAACTCGGGCACCACCGCGATCTTCATCAACCAGCTCCGCGAGAAGATCGGTGTGATGTTTGGTTCGCCCGAAACCACCACGGGTGGTAAGGCTTTGAAGTTCTACTCGTCGGTGCGTCTTGATGTGCGCCGTATCGAGACCCTCAAGGACGGCACCGATGCGGTGGGTAACCGCACTCGCGTCAAGGTGGTCAAGAACAAGGTGTCGCCGCCGTTCAAGCAGGCCGAGTTCGACATCCTCTATGGCAAGGGCATCTCCAAGGAGGGGTCGCTCATCGACATGGGCGTGGAGCAAGGCTTCATTCGTAAGTCCGGTTCCTGGTTCACCTACGAGGGTGAACAGTTGGGCCAGGGCAAGGAGAATGCCCGCAACTTCCTGCTGGAGAACGTCGATGTCGCCAACGAGATCGAGAAGAAGATCAAGGAAAAGCTTGGTATCGGAGCGGTGCTGACCGATGACGAAGTCGTCCCGGCCCCAGTCGATTTCTGATTCTCCTTCCAGGGAATCCCTAGACGAACTGCGAGCCCGGGTCGCGTCGGTCCCCGAAGCCCCGACGCGTGAACCGGTTGACTCGCGGGACGAGCAGGCGTGGTCATATTGCCTTCGCCTGTTGACAAGTCGCGCGCGTACCCGCGCCGAGCTGACCGAAAGGCTCACTCGGCGCGGGTACCCCGATGAGGTTTCCACTCGAATCATGCAACGATTGGCGACCGCCGGCCTGATCAATGACGCTGACTTTGCCACCCAATGGGTGCAGTCGCGGCATACCTACGCAGGAAAAGGCAAGCGCGCCTTGGCTGCGGAGCTTCGGACCAAGGGAGTGTCGGCCGAGAATGCGGCCGCGGCCCTTGCGCAGATCGACGGGGATGCCGAGCGATCACGTGCGGTACAGCTTGTCGCCAAAAAACTCAGGTCAGAAAATCTCGACGACGGGGGTATCAAGGCCGCTCGGCGATTGGTCGCTATGCTGGCGCGTCGCGGATACGGCCAATCCATGGCGTATGACGTGGTGAAGAACGCCCTTGCTTCCGAACAGGACCGACGCAACGTCGGATAAGCGGCCTGCGCGCAGACCGCTTATAGACCGAACGGACGTGCTGGGGCCTCGGGCGGTGGGTTGCCGTCGTCAGGCGCGTTGGATCTCATGCTCATTGAGGCTTCGGCCGACGGCGACTGCACACCCGGCAGGCACGGGACCTGGCGGGAGATCGTCTTGAATGGCCCGATCTCGGTGTCCTCATTAAGCATGGGGAGCGGACCACAATTCCCCTTGAAGTGCGCGTCCATGGTGAACGGAGTCGGGTTCACGCAGGTGAGATTCATTCCAACCGGCGTCGCGACCTGCAGGCAATCGAAGTTCAACGGAGCTCCGTAGGCCACCGGCGCACCCGTGAGTGCAGCCCCTGCGCACGCCGCTCCGAAAACGGCGGACACGCCAACGGCCAATACGATGTTTCGCATGGGAGTTATGGTAACGAAGTGATACCTGTTACGTAATACCTCGATTGTGATAGTTGAGTAAGAATCGGTCCTGTGATGCAGCTGTGAAGGTCATTCAGGTGTTCTTGGCGTAATGCCGTGCCGCCTTCGCCCTGTTACCGCAGGTCGCCATGGAATGCCATCGGCGCGCCCCGTTCTTGGATGTGTCATAGAAGAACAACACGCAGTGCGGATGGGCGCACTGTTTGATCCGGTCGGGGGAGTCGGACAGCAGGGTCAACAGGTTGTCGGCCGCCAGCCAGGCCGGAAGCCAATGCGATTCGGGCACCTCGGCGGTGTCGACCGGCCCGTCAGGAGTCAGTGAGCGGCGGATCGCACCGTGAGAGAGCACCGCATTGACCTCGCCGGCCTGGTCATCCTTCACTGCGCGATAAATGGCGTCGCGAGCAAAGAGCAACGACTCCTGGGTCTTCTCGTTGGCGGCACATCGGTCGTGAAGATTGTTGGTATGCAACCAGATTCGTAGACCGCCGAGAGTGCTGAGCAGATCCTGCAGCCCATCGCCGCTCATCCACCGGGTGTTCAGCAGGTCCAGTGCGAGCGGTTCGCCGAGATGGGGACGTGGATCGGACATGGCCTGAGGTTATCCGCCTCCTCTCTGGTGGAGCGTGTTGCATGAATTCTAACCGATAAAATGAGATAGATGGTTGACAGGGTGATTCATCGCGTTTAGCTTCTAACCCATAAAGTAACTTTGTCAGTTAGAGAGGGCTTCTTATGGGCACTGCCATCGCACCTCGTGTGGCCACCGGTCATATCGGATTGAACGTCAGTGATCTGGAGCGCTCGGTCGCGTTCTACCGGCGAGCGTTCGGGTTCGAACAGCTCGTTGTGAGCGCTGACGGTGCGCAGCGGTTCGCGTTCCTGGGATTTGATGACGGACCCGTGCTTACCCTCTGGGAGCAAAGCAACGGGGAATTCTCCGCGGCCACACCGGGCTTGCACCATTTGTCATTCCAAGTGGATTCGGTGCAGCAGGTGCGTGAGGTGGAGGCGGTTTTGAAGGAGCTCTCGACGATTTTCGTGCATGAGGGAGTCGTGGCGCACCAGGAGGGCGCATCCTCCGGTGGGATCTTCTTCACCGACCCCGACGGGATTCGCCTCGAGGTATTCGCGGCGACGGGCGTCGACCAGCATGGGGCGCCAGCCGGCGACGCGCCAACATGCGGATTCTTCTGAGATGACGTACCACCCCGGCGAGCTTGCCGTGCAGCGCCGAATGGGGCAGTCCGACAGCGCTGCTCGAGTCGGGCGGATCATTTCGGCGCAGATACCGGAGGTTGCGGCGGCCTTTCTCGCCGCCCAACCGCTGGTGTTCGTGTCGGCACGCGATGACGGTGGCCGGATGTGGGCGAGCCAGATCGTCGGGCCGCCGGGTTTCGCACATGCCACCGATGCGCAGACCATTGCGATTGACGGTGTGCCGGGCCCCGGCGACCCCCTGGCCGAGCCGCTGCAATCGGAGCGCAAGATCGGCATGATCGCGTTGCAGCCGCAGCGCCGGCGCCGGATGCGTGTCAACGGCACCGCCGTGCCGTCGGGGCGTGGTCTTATCGTCACCACCGATCAGGTGTATTCGAACTGCCCCAAGTACATCGCGCGACGCGATGTCTCCGGGATCGGTCCGGGTCTGCTCGGAGAGCCGCGCCACTCGACTGCCCTGAACGACGCACAGCAGCAGACGATCTTCGCCACGGACACCTTCATCATTGGCACCGCCGATAGCGAAGGCAATGCCGACGCATCGCACCGCGGGGGCAATTCAGGGTTCCTGCGGGTGCTCTCACAACGCGAGCTGCGGTGGCCCGATTACCTGGGCAATTCGATGTTCATGACGCTGGGGAACCTGCACGTCGATCCCCGGTGCGGTCTGCTGATACCGAACTGGCGCAACGGATCAACCCTGCAGCTCACGGGGACCGCGCGCCTCAACTGGGATGAGGGCACCTTCGCCCCCGGTGCGCAATGCTCTGTCGACTTCACCGTCGACGAGGTCATCGAGACCGTCAACGCCAGCCCCCTACGGTGGGGTGAAGCAGATCCCTCGCCCGCCAACCCGCCTCTCTGACAAAGAAAGACACATCATGCGTCCACCGCTGCCGCCGTTCGATATCGAATCTGCCCACCAGAAGGTCCGGGCCGCCGAGAATGCCTGGAACACACGTGATCCCGAGATCGTCGCCGCCGCATACACCGAGGATTCGGTATGGAGAAACCGCGACGAGTTCATTACCGGACATGCTGAAATCGTCGCCTTCTTGACCCGCAAGTGGGCCAGGGAGAACGGGTACGCGCTGCGCAAGGAGCTGTGGGGATTCCGGGAGAACCGGATGGCGGTGCGCTTCCAATACGAATGGCACGACGAGGCCGGGCAGTGGTGGCGCAGCTACGGCAACGAGCTGTGGGAGTTCACCGCGGAAGGGCTTATGTCACGGCGAGAGGCCAGCATCAACGACACCCCAATGGCTGAGGCAGAACGTCGCATCTTCGGTCCGCGTCCGGACGGTGACGAGTTGCCACTGCCGATCCGGTGATTACTCCCCGTAGTCCCGGCGTAGATCCTGATGAGCGGGATCTACACCACGGGTCTCCAGCAGATCCTTGGTGACCAATCCGGGCTCGGGCTGTGCGTGCGGAACCTCCAAGAGGCTCTTCTTCTTTCGGCCTTCACGCAGCTGCCGCTCGATGTTGGTGGCCAGCGACGACAACGCGAAGTTGATGATGATCATGATGATCGCCACCACGACGAGCGCGGGCAGATAGTTTCCGTAGTACGACGCCGAGCGGATGCCCGAACGCACCACCTCGATGTATCCGAACGCATAGCCGAGCGCGGAGTCTTTCAGCGCGATGACCATCTGAGAAATCAAGGCGGGCAGCATTGCGGCGATCGACTGGGGGAGCAGGATCAGTCGCATCATCTGCGATTTGCGCATGCCCAGCGCGACCGCGGCCTCGGACTGCCCCTTCGGTAGCGACTGAATACCCGAGCGCAGAATCTCGGCGATGACCGAGCCGTTGTAGAGCGACAGCCCCGTTACCACGGCGGCAAACGCCAGGTACTCGGAGGGGAAAATGGCCTGCTGCCCGTACAGGTAGTACGAGAACACCATCAAGATGAGGACTGGGATCGCCCGGAAGAATTCGACGAGAGCACTGGAAATCCAGCGCACCGCCCGATGTTCGGAGAGTCGGCCAATGCCGAGCACCGCGCCGAGGGCCAGTGCGAAAATGATCGACAGTGCCGCCGCGCTGATGGTGCCCACCAGCCCGGGCAGGATGTATGTGGTCCACGTGTCGGGATGCATGAAGGGTGACCACTTTTCGGCGGTCAGCTGTTCATTGGCGATAAGTGTCCAGATAACCCACGCGCCGACGGCGCCCACCAGCGCGGTGAACGCCACGGCGATAACTCGATTGACCGCCCGGGCCTTTGGGCCGGGCGCGTCGTACATGACGGTGGCGCTGCCGGTCATCGCTTTACCGCCAATCGCTTCGCGAAGTATCCGAAGGTCAGTCCGATCGTCAGCGTGATCACCATGTATCCCGCCGCGATGATGAGAAAGATCCAGACGATCTGATCGGCGAACAGTTCGATCTCCGATCGCATCAGCAGGGCAGCCTCAGCCACCCCGATCGCAGATGCGATCGAGGTGTTCTTCACCAGCGCGATCAGCACACTGCCCATGGGAGCCAGGACCGACCGCATGGCCTGCGGTAACACGATGAGTGTCAAGACCTTCCAGAACGGCAATCCCAGGGACCGGGCTGCCTCGGCCTGGCCCAATGGCACGGTGTTGAACCCGGAACGCAGCGTCTCGCATACGAAAGTTGCCGTGTACATAGAGAATCCGAGAACCGACAGCCAGAAGTTGTTGTTCTTGATGAAGTTGGAGTTCTCGGGTGCCAGCGCGATGCCGAGGTTCTGGTAAAGCCCCACCGAGCAGAACAGAATGATCAGGGTCAGCGGGGTGTTGCGGACCAGGTTGACGTACCAGGTGCCGAAGATTCGCATGATCGGTACCGGTGAGACCCGGCATTCGGCCAGCAATGTGCCCCACACCAGGGCGCCCACCGCAGAAAAGAATGTCAGCTTGAGTGTCGTCCAGAACGCCGGCCACAGTTGCGGCCCCATGTTCGCCCAGAGTGCGTTCACGCGGCCTCACACGCCTTGTCGGCGACGGGCCGGACGCCGGTGATCTTCTCGACCGCGGCCGGTGAGGGGTTGGGCCGCAGCGCGTAGGTGCCGCCGGTGGCGCGCTTCTCCCAATCGTCGATGGTGCTGTCGCCGAGAGCCTCCCGCAGATCGGCATCCCAGGTTCCACTGGCGATCATCTTGTCGAGCGCGCGATCGATGGCCTCGATGGCGGCGGTATCGCCCTTGGCCAGACCGATCCCGTACACCTCCCTGGAGAACGGGTCGCCGTTCTTCTTCTGCTTCTTGGGTTTCCCGATGCACAACGGCTTGCTCAGCTCGTAGTTCATCTGAATCAGCTTGAACTCACCCTCGTACCGCTTGGCGTAGCCGGCCAGGATGGTCTCGTCGGTGGTGAGCGCATCGACCTTGCCCCGCCGCAGTGCCTCCACGCACGAGGAGTACGAATCAAACTCTTGCAGCTGCGTGCCGGTCAGCAGATTCTTGACGTTCTGTGCGGGCGTCGAGCCGGACACCGAACACAGCTTCTTGCCCCGGTTCAGGTCGTCCAGCGTGGTCAGCGAATCATCGGCCTTGCGTACCAGGAGCCCTTGGTAGGTAATGAGATAGGGGCCTGCGAACGACACCTTCTGCGCGCGGCTGTAGTTGATCGAGTAGCTCCCGGCGATCATGTCCACCGTGCCGTTGTCGATGAGTTGCTCACGCTGCGCAGACGGTGTCTCATACCAACGGATGGCCGGGTGCTTGACACCGAGTTCGTCGGCGATGGCATTGACCACGTACTCGGAGATCTTGACGTCGAATCCGCTCATCTTCTTATCGGGGTGCTGCAGGCCCACCCCGGGCTGATCGAATTTGGTACCGAGGATGACGGTGCCGCCCCGGATCGATCCAAGCAGTTGACGTGGCTCGGTGCTGCCGCAGGAACTAACCAGGGTCGCCACCAGGGCCACCGCCGCCACCAGTGCGGTGTGCCGTCGCATCAGTACTTGAGCTTCTTCGCGCAAGCGGCCCATCAATGGCCGAGGATCTTTCCGAGGAAGTCCTTGGCGCGTTCGGACTTCGGATTGGTGAAGAAGCTCTCCGGATCCGTGTCTTCGACGATGGCACCGTCGGCCATGAAGATGATGCGGTCGGCGGCCTTGCGGGCGAAACCCATTTCATGGGTGACCACCAGCATGGTCATGCCCTCTTTGGCCAGCGACACCATGACATCGAGAACCTCGTTGACCATCTCGGGGTCCAGTGCAGAGGTGGGCTCGTCGAACAGCATGACCTTGGGGTCCATGGCCAGCGATCTGGCGATTGCGACGCGCTGCTGCTGCCCGCCGGACAGCTGTGCCGGGTACTTGTCCTTCTGGCTGGCGATTCCCACGCGTTCCAGGAGCTCGATGGCGTGCTTGCGCGCGGACTCCTTGTCCTTCTTGCGAACCTTCATCGGCGCGAGCGTCACGTTGTCGAGAATTGTCTTGTGTGAGAAGAGGTTGAAGGACTGGAAGACCATTCCCACCTCCGCGCGCAGGTTGGCCAGCGCACGTCCCTCTTCGGGAAGCGCCTTGCCGTCGATTCGGATGGTCCCGGTGTCGATGGGTTCGAGACGATTGATGGTGCGACACAAGGTTGACTTGCCCGAGCCGGAAGGCCCGAGGATGACAACGACCTGACCGCGCGGGATTTCCAGAGTGATGTCCTTGAGGACGTGCAAGTCGCCGAAGTGCTTGTCGACATGCTCGAGGGAGATCATCGGGGTGCTTGTTGCGGGGGCGTTTTCCCCGCTCGTTGAGGTGTCGGTGCTCACCGGCATGGTCAGACAATACGGGTTCCCCACACTTTCGCAGCGTGGAACGCAGGGGTCCGCGAATCGGACGGTCTGTGATCGGGCACCTCGCCTGACCGGTGTCAGCAAACATCTGCAATACTGATGTCATGCGGACGCGACGGCGGCCTTCCGTCGAAGGCCCGCGAATCAAGGCGTTCGCAAGAGTTCTCGCATCTGTTCTGTTCATCGCATCTTTTCTGGTTGCGATGATCAACGGGGCAACTGCCTGGGGCTGGATTGCGGCAAGTTTTGGGCTGGTTTGCGGGCTGTTTCTGCTGCCCAGCTCGCTAATGCGTTTGGTCACGCCATCGAGGCAGGTGACCGTCGATGCGGGGCGGCATCTGCGCGACAGCGAGATCCTCGAGCGGCCCCGGCCGCGGCGAGATATCTCATTTGCAGTCGTCACCGCGCTGATCGTGATCGTCATCGTGCTCGGTGTTGTCGAAGCATTCGCCGCGCCCGGGCTCCCCGAATCGTGGATGTGGGCCGGCTGGTGGATGTGGATAGGCGTGAACGCCGTCTGCAGCATCGACGATTGGTGGCAGGGCTGGCATATCCCGGAGCGTGGGGTGCGATGAAGCCACGCTGGCGGCACCGGCGCCCGTCGGCGCGGGAAATGGCCTGAACGCGGGCACGTACCATAAGTCCGTGACCAGTACCGTGACTTCCGATCAGTCGGCGGTCCGGACGTACCAGGTCCGCACCTACGGCTGCCAGATGAATGTGCACGACTCCGAGCGGGTGTCGGGCCTCTTGGATGCGGCCGGATACGTCAAGGCTCCGGATGGCACCGACGCCGACATCGTCATCTTTAACACCTGCGCGGTGCGCGAGAACGCCGACAACAAGCTGTACGGAAACATCAGCCACCTGGCGCCCCGTAAGGCCGCCAACCCGAACATGCAGATCGCTGTCGGCGGCTGCCTCGCGCAGAAGGATCGCGAGGGGATGCTCAAGAAGGCGCCGTGGGTCGACGTCGTCTTCGGCACCCACAACATCGGTTCGTTGCCCACCCTGCTGGAGCGTGCGCGCCACAACAACGAGGCCCAGGTCGAGATCGTCGAGGCCCTCGAGCACTTTCCCTCCGCGCTGCCCGCGACGCGCGAGTCGGCCTACGCGGCCTGGGTGTCGATCTCGGTGGGCTGCAACAACACCTGCACTTTCTGCATCGTGCCCTCCTTGCGCGGCAAGGAGATCGATCGTCGTCCCGGTGACATCCTCGCCGAGGTGCAGGCTCTGGTGGACCAGGGTGTGCTGGAGGTGACGTTGCTCGGCCAGAACGTCAACGCCTACGGCATCAACTTCGCCGATCCCGACATCGCCCGCGATCGTGGCGCTTTCGCCGAGCTATTGCGTGCCTGTGGCCGCATCGAGGGGCTGGAACGAGTGCGTTTCACCTCGCCGCACCCGGCGGAATTCACCGACGACGTCATCGAGGCCATGGCCCAGACACCCAATGTGTGTCCGCAGCTGCATATGCCGCTGCAGTCCGGTTCTGACCGCGTCCTGAAGGCGATGCGCCGTTCTTACCGATCCGAGCGCTTCCTGTCGATCATCGACAAAGTGCGGGCGGTCATGCCGGACGCCGCGATCACCACCGACATCATCGTCGGCTTCCCCGGCGAGACCGAAGAAGACTTCGAGCAGACACTCGAAGTCGTGCGGCGGGCACGTTTTTCTAGTGCGTTCACCTTCCAGTACTCGATTAGGCCGGGCACCCCGGCTGCCGACCTTCCCGACCAGCTGCCGAAAGCCGTTGTGCAGGAACGCTATGACCGGCTCATCGTGTTGCAGGAGTCCATCACGCTGGAAGAGAATCAGAAGCAGATCGGTCGACAGATCGAGGTGCTGATCGCCACCGGAGAAGGGCGTAAGGACGGTGCGACCGCGCGGATGAGCGGACGCGCCCGTGACGGCCGGCTGGTGCACTTCCGGCCGCTGGGGCACATCGACGGGGAACTGCGTCCCGGAGACGTCATCACCGTTGACGTGACCGGCGCGGCGCCGCATCACCTGATCGCCGACGGGGGAGTGCTCAGTCATCGGCGCACGCAGGCGGGTAACGCACACGAAACTGGTAAGAAGCCGTCCACATCGGGAATTGGCTTGGGCATGCCGGCCATTGGAGTCCCCAAGGCGGCAGAGCAGATTGAGGTTGCAGGGTGCGGGCTATGAGCGACGCGGAATCCGGAAAAGAAGATGCCGAATTCGAGGAGTTCCGCAGAGACATCGATGCGGCCGAAAAGAAGGTCGCCGGTGAGATCGATCCGGGCGCCCGCGCCATGGTGGTGGCCGTCCTGGTCTTTGCATTGCTGCTGACTTTCGTACTGCCGCATACCGGGCACGCTCGGGGATTCGACGTTCTGGTCAACGGGGCGATTGCAGACCAGGAATCGGTGCGTGTGCCGTCCAGGATCTTCGTCTGGCTCGCCATGGTCTTCGGTGTCGGGTTTTCCATGTTGGCGTTACTGACGCGCCGCTGGGTGCTGTCCTGGATCGCACTGGCAGGTTCGTTTGTCGCCAGTGTGATTGGCATGCTTGCAATTTGGACCCGTCAGACCGCCGGGGCCGGGCATCCCGGTCCGGGGATAGGTTTGGTGGTCGCCTGGATCGCCGTCATTCTGTTGACCTTCCACTGGGCACGTGTGGTGTGGTCACGTACTGCCGTGCAGCTGGCGGCCGAACAGCAGCGCCGTGAGGCCGCCAAGCGTGATCAGCGCACCTTCCTCGATGACGCCTTTGACGACGATGAGGGCGTGCAGTAACTAGCGGCTCTTGACCGCGGCCACCGCCGCATCGGCCCATTCCTGCCACTGCTTAGCGCTGGCACGGGCCTTCTCGGCATCCTTGGCTTTGCCCGCGGCTTCCGCCTTGGCAGCCTGCTCCTCGAATTGGCGTGCACGATCGCGGAACTGTTCGGCGCGGGCCTCTGCCTCGGGGTCGCCCCAGCTGGACTCGCCGGCGTCGCGCACCTTCTTCTCCACCGCGCGCAGCCGCCGTTCCAGATCGGTCTGCTGCTCGCGCGGGACCTTTCCGATGGCATCCCATTTGTCACCGATAGCCCGCAGGGCCGCCCGAGCACCATCTACATCGGTCTCCGGATCGATCTTCTCGGCCTCGACCAGCAACGCGCGCTTGGCGTCGGCATTGGCCACGAATTCGGCATCGCGGGAAGCGGACTCGGCATTGCGCGCCGAGAAGAACTTGTCCTGAGCAGCCTTGAAGCGGTGCCACAGGTTGTCGTCGGTCTCCCGGGGAGCCCGCCCGGCAGCCTTCCAGTCGTTCAGCAGGTTCCGGAACGCCGCCGCGGTGGCACCCCAGTCGGTGGAATCCGAGAGTGCCTCGGCCTGCTTGCACAGGTCTTCTTTTTTCTCTCGTGCCCCGGCGCGTTCGCGATCGAGCTCGGCGAAGTGTGCGCCGCGCCTGCGGTTGAACGTCTCGCGTGCCGTGGAGTACCGCTTCCACAGAGCGTCGTCGGTCTTGCGGTCGACGCCGTGGATGGACTTCCACTCGTCGAGGATGACGCGGATCCGGTCTCCGGCAGCCTTCCACTGCGTGGAGTTGGTCGCCAGCTCCTCGGCTTCGGCGGCAAGCTCCTCCTTACGGGAGACGCTCGCTGAACGCGCCTCGTCGCGCTGTGCGCGTGCCGCCGCGGCCTGGGCATCTGCAGACTCCAGGAGCCCCGACAGCCGTGCCGCGAGCGCATCCACATCGCCGAGGACAGCGGCGTCGGGCAGCGTCTGCGCAAGGTGCTCGGCAGCGGTTTTGATTTTGCGTGCGTCGCCGGAACCCGAGCCGAGCCGCAGTTCCAGCAGCTGGATCTCCGTCTCCAGGTCTTCGAACCGGCGGCCGAAATGCGAGTACGCCGCATCGGCGTCTCCGGCCTGCCACGACCCGATCTGACGCTCGCCGGCGGAGGTGATCAGCCAGACGGTGCCGTCGTCATCTACGCGGCCGAACTTGTGCGGGTCACCATGATGAGCGGCAGGGGCGGGCGCCGATGCCGCGGGACGCCGCGGCATCGGATGAGGTTTCGGCCCCGGCCGGGGGACGGGGGCAACGCTCTCTTGCTGTGTTGAGAGTTCCGGCTGGGTCTGATCGGACATGAAACCTCTTCCTACAATTGTTGCCGCGCAACACGGCGCCCTAAGCTCACTACACCGTTCATTCAAACAGGTGTCATCGCCGCACGGGCGAACATATGCCAGATGATTCCGCAAGGAGGCCGCGATGTCCCAGGCGGATATCGCGTCGGCACTCGCCGTCGGAGCCGCCGCGGCCGTCGCATTCGGCGATGTCATCCACCAGCGCACCGCTCACGCCGTACCCGCCGATGACATCGGAGCATTGGGCCCCATCACCACGTTATTGCGGCATTGGCCCTGGTGGCTGGGCACGCTGATCAGCCTCGTCGGCTTCGGGCTACAGGCCGCCGCGCTCGGTGTGGGCTCGGTTGTGCTGGTGCAGACGATCATGGTTTCCTCGTTGCTGTTCGCGCTGATCATCGAGTCGAGGTGGGCCAAACGCAGGGTCACCGGATATCAGTGGGGAGCCGCGATTCTGCTCGCCGGCGCCATCTCCGTCGTGGTGTCGGTGGGCAACCCGGTGGCCGGGGTGCCACATGCCACACCGCAGTTGTGGATGCAGGTTGCCGCCGTCATCGGACCGGTCACGCTGCTGTGTCTGGAGGGCGCCCGGCGGTGGCCCGGCCCACGCAGGGCGGTGCTTCTGGCGGTGACGTCGGGGATCATGTGGGGACTGATGGCCGTTCTCACCAAAGGTGTTGTCGATTCGCTTGGCCACGGCATCGTCGGGCTGCTGATCAACCCGGAAAGCTACGCGCTGGCGGCGGTGGGCATTACCGGGGTGGCGCTACAGCAGTCCGCCTTCCACGCCGGGACTTTGGTGGCCTCGCTGCCCACGATGACGGTGACCGAGCCCGTGGTCGCCTCGTTGCTGGGCATCTTGGTACTGGGTGAATCGTTTCGCACCAACACCTTTGGTGCCATGATGCTCGTGTTCGCAGTGGCGATCATGATTGCTGCGACGGCGGCGCTGGCGCGTAGCGAGGCGGCCGTGCAGGCGCGAGTGAGTGAAACGACCGGAAAGATGCCACCGACGACCCCGAAGGTTTCCTAACGCCGTGGCTCTTTCGATAGCGATTTGCCCGTCGACCCCGCTGCTGGTGCCCGAGCTGGGCGGAGAGGCCGCCACGGAAACCGCCGAGCTGCGCGAGGCCGCCATCACCGCGGTGCGAAGTCTGCCCACACAGTGGATAGCAATTGGGGCAGGGCGCGGACGGTACGGCAGCGAAGTGTCGGGCACATTCGCCGGATACGGGGTTGACGTGCGCGTTTCGCTCGCATCGAGGATCTCCGGACCTGTCGAACTCCCGCTGCCGGTGCTCATCGCCGGATGGCTGCGGGCACATCTACCGGCCGCCACGGCGGAGGCGCGGCTGATCTCGGGCACAGACGGTGTTGCCTTCGGACAGGCATTGCGCGACGAGATCCACGCGATGCCGACGCCTCCGGGTGTACTTGTCATCGCCGACGGCGCCAACACCCTCACCGACAAGGCGCCCGGGGGCTACCGGCCCGAGTCCGGTGCCGCGCAGCAGGGCCTTGTCGATGCGCTCACCCAGGGGGACGCGGCCGCGTTGCGCCGCGTGTCGGATGTCATCACCGGGGGCTCCGTCTACCGGGTGCTTGGCGGATTGGTGGGGTCGGATCAGGTCCAGGCTCAGTGTCTCTACCAGGGCTCCCCGTACGGGGTCGGATACTTCGCGGGCACCTGGCAGGTGTCGTGATGCGGCCCATCGCGGTCATCGGCCCCACGGCTACGGGCAAGTCGGCACTCGCATTGGATATCGCCGAGCGACTGGGTGGCGAGATAGTCAACGCCGACGCGATGCAGCTGTACCGCGGTATGGATATCGGTACGGCCAAGGTGCCCAGGGTCGACCGCCGGGGCATTCCCCATCACATGCTCGATGTGCTCGAGGTGACCGAGACCGCCACCGTCGCGACCTATCAGCAGGAGGCCGTTACGGCCATCGATGCTCTGCTGGCGAGCGGGCGTGTGCCCGTGATCGTCGGCGGATCGATGATGTATATCCAAGCGTTGCTTGATGATTGGGCGTTTCCGGCCACCGATGCGCAGGTGCGGGCACGCTGGGAGGAGAGGCTGGCGCAGATCGGAGTCGCCGCGCTGCACGCCGAGCTCGCCGTGCGCGACCCAGCGGCGGCAGCCATCATCTTGCCCACCGACGGGCGCCGCACGGTGCGGGCACTAGAGGTGATCGAGCTCACCGGGCAGCCGTTCGCGGCGTCCGCTCCCACCATCGGCGCACCGCGCTGGGACACGTTGATCGTCGGATTGGACTGGGAGACCTCGAAACTCGACGAGCGGATCGCGCGGCGCACCGACCTGATGTTCGAGCAGGGGTTTGTCGCGGAGGTTGAGCAGCTGCTGGACGGCGGATTGCGCGAGGGCGTGACCGCGTCACGGGCCATCGGATATGCCCAGGTGATCGCGGCGTTGGACGCCGGGGGAGGCTCCGATGACCTGCTGCAGGCGAAGGAGCTGACGTTCATGGGCACCCGGCGCTATGTGCGTCGTCAGCGATCGTGGTTCGGTCGCGATCACCGCATCATGTGGCTTGCGGGCGACGGCGGTGACGCAGCAGCACTCTGCGGCGAAATTGAGTCGCGGTGGCGCCTATCCTCGAATACGTGAAGTTCACCAAGGGCCACGGCACCCAGAACGACTTCGTGGTGTTGCCCGACATCCACACCAAGCGGGATCTGACGGTGGCCGCCGTCCAGGCGCTATGCGATCGGCAACGCGGCCTGGGCGCCGATGGGGTGCTGCGCGTGACCACCGTGGGCGCTGCCCTCGAAGGTGGGGTGCTCGACGAGAAGCCTGCCGGAGTGAGCAGCGAAGACTGGTTCATGGACTACCGCAATGCGGACGGTTCCATCGCGGAGATGTGCGGTAACGGTGTGCGGGTGTTCGCGCACTACCTGCGTTCGGTGGGGCTGGAACATCGGGACGAGTTCGTGGTCGCATCCCTGGCCGGGCCCCGGCCGGTGCGTATCAACTCCTGGAGCCAGCTCACGGCCGACGTGACCGTCGACATGGGACCGGTGAAGGAGTTCGGCGCCGGCGAGGCAAGTGTGGGCGGTCGGCGGTTCTCCGGTCTGGCCATCGACGTGGGTAATCCGCATCTGGCGTGTGTGGACCCGGACCTGACCGTTGAGGATCTGCGCATACTCGACGTGGGCGCCCAGGTCGGCTTTGACGAGGTCCTGTTTCCCGACGGGGTGAACATCGAGGTGCTCACGGCCCCCGTCAACGGCACGGACGCTGCCGTCGGTGCGGTGCACATGCGGGTCCATGAGCGCGGGGTCGGTGAGACACGTTCCTGCGGAACAGGAACCGTGGCGGCCGCCTATGCGGCGCTGCGCCACCTCGGGCAGTCGACCGGTGAGATCGTCGTCAACATCCCGGGCGGACAGGTCCGGGTGACGGTCACCGCCGAGTCCAGCTTCCTGCGCGGGCCTTCGATGCTGTTGGCCGATGGCGAGATTTCCGACGAATGGTGGGGCGGCATTGGCTCCTGCGGATAATTCGGATGCGATCGATGAGCCACAGGTGGGAGCATCGGTGCGCGATGAGCGACTCGCGCGAAGAGCAGACAGCAGAGACATGAATTCGACGTCCTATCAGACACCCACCGATGGCGAACTCGCCCTCGAAGACCGCGCGGCGCTCAAACGTGTAGCCGGGCTCTCCACCGAACTTGCCGACGTCACCGAGGTCGAGTACCGGCAGCTGCGCCTGGAACGGGTTGTGCTGGTGGGTGTCTGGACCGACGGGACCTCCCAGGAGGCCGACGCCAGCATGGCCGAACTCGCCGCGCTGGCCGAAACCGCCGGCTCTGAGGTGCTCGAAGGTTTGATTCAACGTCGCCAAAAGCCCGATCCGGCAACATATATCGGTTCTGGCAAGGCGATAGAGCTGCGGGAGATCGTGCTGGCTACCGGTGCCGACACCGTGATCTGCGACGGCGAGCTCAGCCCGGCACAGCTGGTGGCTCTGGAGAAGGCGGTGAAGGTCAAGGTCATCGATCGCACCGCGCTGATTCTGGATATCTTCGCCCAACACGCCACCAGCCGCGAAGGCAAGGCACAGGTGTCGTTGGCGCAGATGGAATACATGCTGCCGCGGCTGCGCGGCTGGGGTGAATCCATGTCTCGTCAGGCCGGTGGTCGTGCCGGTGGTGCCGGTGGCGGCGTGGGTACCCGTGGCCCCGGTGAGACGAAGATCGAGACCGATCGGCGCCGAATCCGTGAGCGCATGTCCAAGCTGCGTCGCGAGATCCGCGACATGAAGAAGGTGCGCGACACCAAGCGCAGCCGTCGGCTCGAAAGCGATGTTCCGTCGATCGCCATCGTCGGATACACCAATGCCGGTAAGTCGAGCCTGCTGAACGCGATCACCGGAGCCGGGGTGCTGGTCCAAGACGCACTGTTCGCAACACTCGAACCGACAACCCGACGCGGAACATTCGACGACGGACGCGAATTCGTCATCACGGACACCGTTGGTTTCGTACGGCACCTGCCCACCCAATTGGTCGAGGCCTTCCGGTCGACCCTGGAGGAGGTGGCCGACGCCGACCTGCTTGTCCATGTGGTGGACGGCTCGGACGTGGCGCCTCTGGCCCAGATCGAAGCGGTACGGGCGGTCATCAGCGACGTCGTCGCGGATCACGATTCGTCGGCGGCGCCGGAGCTGTTGGTGATCAACAAGATCGACGCGGCCAGTGATCTTGCGCTGGCGCAGTTGCGCCGTGCGCTGCCCAAGGCGCTGTTCGTGTCGGCGCACACCGGCGACGGCGTCGCCAAGCTGCGCGACGCGCTCGCCGAGACGGTGCCCCGCGGAGATGTGCCCGTTGACGTGGTCGTCCCGTACGAGCGTGGTGACCTGGTGGCTCGGATTCATACCGACGGACAGGTGCAATCCACCGAGCACCTCGCGGCCGGCACACGGGTGATCGCGCGGGTGCCGCAGGCGCTGGCCGCCAGCCTGCTGGAACTGAAGTAGCGGCTCTAGTCGCGCTCGACGAGACGCGGCGGGACGTACGCCCGCACAGGCGGCGGTGTGCCCTCGAACCGTTCGATCTGCACCAGCACGTGCTGACCGGTGCAGCCCTGAGCCAACGACGAGGTGCCTGCGTCATCGGTGAGTACGTTCGGATTGCCGTGTAGACAGGGCGAATCGGGGTCGGCCGGATCGATCGGATCGAACCAGGCGCCGGTGGACAGCTGCACCACGTGGCGGCGCAGACCCTCGTCGAGAACGGCACCCGCCAAGCAGGCGCCCCGGTCGTTGAACACCCGCACCACGTCGCCGTCGGAGATACCGCGTTCGTCGGCGTCGGCCGGGTGTATGCGGATGGGTTCGCGTCCCTGAACCTTCGAGCGTTGGCTGGTGCCACCGAAATCGAGCTGGCTGTGCAGCCGGGTGCGGGGTTGGTTGGCGATGAGGTGCAGTGGGAAGCTTTGGGCGCGTTCTCCGTTCAGCCATTCGGTGGGCTCGTACCACTGTGGGTGGCCGCCGCAGTCGGCGTATCCGAATCCGTCGATGGTTTCCGAGAAGATCTCGATGCGCCCGCTCGGGGTATGCAGCGGGTGCGTGTCGGGGTTCTCCCGAAAATCCGATAGCAGAGTCAGGCCCGGATCGGTGGGCAACTGCAGGTAACCGCGCTCCCAGAACTCGTCGAAGGATGGCACCGAGAAGTCCCGGGCGCCGGCCCATTCGGTGTACAGGTGGCGAAGCCACTGTGCGGCGGTACGTCCCTCGGTGAATTGCCCGCCGAATCCGAGCCTGTCGGCCAGTGCCGAGAATGTCGTGTAGTCATCGCGAGAGTTGGCGTATGGCGGCGCTGCGGCCTTCATGGCCACCAGCAGTGGGTCATTGCGACTCCCGGAGAAGTCGTCGCGTTCCAGGCTGGTGGTGGACGGCACCACGATATCGGCGTGCTTGGCCATCGCCGTCCACACCGGATCGTGCACCACGACGGTGTCGACGCGTGCCAGACCACGACGCAGCCGTGGCAGGTTCTGATGATGGTGGAATGGATTGCCGCCCGCCCAGTAGACGCATTTGATGTCCGGCAGCGTGAGTGTTTGACCGTTGTAGGCCAGCGTCTCACCGGGGCGCAGCAGCAGCTCGCTGATGGCTGCGACCGGAATGAATGTGGTCACCGGGTTCGGCCCCTGCGGAAAGGTGGGCAGTGGGCAGCTGATCGGGGCCAATCCGGCCTCGTTCATCGAGCCATAACCGTGGCCGAAACCGCCGCCGGGAACGCCGATCTGGCCGAGCATGGCCGCCAGGGTGAGCCCCATCCAGGGCGCCTGCTCGCCGTGGCGCACCCGCTGTAGTGACCAGCTGACCGTGACCAGGGTGCGTCCGGCGGCCATGCGCCGCGCCAGTGTGCGCAGCTCGTCGGCCTCCAGATCGCTGACGCTCGCCGCCCATTCCGGGCTCTTGGGCACGCCGTCGTCGAGGCCCAGCAGATAGCGTTCGAATCGTTCGTAGCCGGTGCAATACGTGTTCAAGAAGGCCAGGTCTGCGAGCTCTTCCACGGCCAGCACATGGGCCAGCGCGAGCATGACCGCGACATCGGTCCCGGGAACGGGCGCATGCCATTCGCATTCGCCGTCGATGTCATCGCGCAACGGACTGAACGAGACGATGCGGCCACCGCGGGCGCGGAACCTGTCGAGGGCGGCACGAGCCGGATGCGCCGTGGTGCCGCCGTGGTTGACACCCGTGTTCTTCAAGGCGATTCCGCCGAATGACACCAACAGATCGGTGTTCTCGACGATGACATCCCATGACGTCGACCTCTTGAACAGCCCATCATGGGTGCCGACGACGTGCGGCATGATGACGCCGGTTGCGCCCAGGCTGTAGGAATGGCGCGAAAAGGTGTAGCCGCCGAGCAGTTTCAGAAACCGATGTACCTGACTCTGGGCGTGATGGAAGCGTCCCGCGCTGGCCCAGCCGTACGAGCCGCCGTAGATGGCTTCGTTGCCGTGGGTGTCGACGACGCGTCGCAGTTCGTCGGCCAGTAGTTCGGTGAGCTCATCCCAGGACACCTCCACGTACTCGTCCGAGCCGCGGGCGGTACTGGGGCCGGGCCCGTCCCGCAGCCAGCCGCGCCGCACAGACGGTGCGGTAACCCGGGCCTGGTGGCGGATCGAACCGGGAATGTTCTGCAGCAGCGGGGACGGGTCCAGATCGGTCGGGATGGGTGTGACACCGATCACTTCACCGTCGCGGACCTCGGGCGTGAATGCACCCCAGTGGGTATGTGAAAGCGCCGGCCTGGTCACCTCAATCAGCCTAGGCTTTCTGTCCGTCGAAACCGGGTAGGCGAGTACCAACCGACCAGTGGGTTGGTATACATTCTGCCAAGTACGTAAATCCAAACCGGAAGGTGATCATGGCCGGCGCCGTTAAGTTCAAACGCACCATCTTCGAACCCGAGCACGAACTGTTCCGCGAGTCGTTCAAGACCTTCCTGGAACGGCATGCAGAGCCTTACCGGGAGGAGTGGGACGAGAACAAGATCGTCGACCGCTCGCTGTGGGTCGAGGCCGGCAAGCAGGGCTTTTTGGGCACCGATATGCCCGAGGAGTTCGGTGGCGGCGGACTTGTCGATTTCCGCTACAACGCGATCATCGGTGAAGAGATCACCAAGGCCCGTCAGTCGGGTATCGGTTTCACCTTGCACAACGATGTCGCGGGCCCGTACTTCCGGGACCTGGCCAATGACGAGCAGAAGGCCCGCTGGTTCCCGGGATTCTGTTCCGGTGAGCTGATCAGCGCCATCGCCATGACCGAGCCGGGGACCGGTAGCGACCTGCAGGGCATCAAGACCCGCGCGGTCAAGGACGGCGACCATTACATTCTCAATGGCGCGAAGACCTTCATCACCAACGGCATCAACGCCGACCTGGTGATCGTGGTCGCACAGACCGACCCCGAAAAGGGCGCGCTGGGCTTCAGCCTGATCGTCGTCGAGCGCGGCATGGAGGGTTTCGAGCGCGGCCGCAAGCTCGACAAGATGGGTCTGGACGCTCAAGACACCGCCGAGCTGTCCTTCACCGATGTTCGCGTGCCCGCCGCCAACCTGCTGGGCGATGAGGGCCAGGGCTTCATCTACCTCATGCAGAACCTGCCGCAGGAACGCATGTCGATTGCGGTCGTCGCAGCCGCAGCCATGGAAACCATGCTGGACGCGACCATCCAGTACACATCCGAGCGTAAGGCGTTCGGTAAGCCGATCAAGAGCTTCCAGAACAGCCGGTTTGTGCTGGCCGAGCTCGCCACCGACGCCACGATGATCCGGATCATGGTCGACGAATTCATCACGCTGCTCAACAAGAAGGAGCTGAGCGTCGAGCAGGCCGCGATGGCCAAGTGGTACAGCACCGAGAAGCAGGTTCACCTGATCGACCGCTGCCTGCAGCTGCACGGTGGTTACGGCTTCATGCGTGAGTACCCGGTGGCACGTGCCTACATGGACTCTCGTATCCAGACGATCTATGGCGGAACCACCGAGATCATGAAGGAGATCATCGGGCGTTCGCTCTAGTCGCGAATGCGTATTCGTGACGCCACGGCTGCCGACGCGGCCGCGTGCGCAGCGATCTATGCGCCGTATGTCACCGACACGGCTATTTCGTTCGAGGAGGTGCCGCCGTCGGATGTCGTTCTTACCGAACGCATCCAGACGGCGGCACACCGTCATGCCTGGCTAGTCGCCGAGGATGCCGGAGAAATTCTCGGGTATGCCTATGCGGTGCCATGGAAGTCCCGCACCGCCTATCAGTGGGCCTGCGAGGTGAGTGTGTATGTCGATGGTGCACACCGGCAACGCGGGGCGGGCCGTCAGTTGTACGCGGCGCTGTTGGATCGGTTGCGCTCTCTTGGGTATCGCACGGTGCTGGCCGTTGTCGTAGTGCCCAATCCGGCGAGTGAAAAGCTACACCTGGCAATGGGATTCGAGCAGGTGGCGTTGTACCGGCGCATCGGTTACAAGCTGGGCAGCTGGCACGACGTGGCACACTTCCAGCTCTTCTTGACGTCTGCCGACGATGATTCCGCGCCCGGGTTGCCGCCCGGACCGGCCTAGACCTTGCGGATGACGGTGACGACCTTGCCGAGGATGGCGGCGTCGTTACCGGGAATGGGCTCGAACAGCGGGTTGTGCGGCATCAGCCACACCTGACCCGTCGTCCGCTTGAATGTCTTGACGGTCGCCTCACCATCGATCATCGCTGCCACGATGTCGCCGTTGTCGGCGACGTTCTGCTGGCGGACCACCACCCAGTCGCCATCGCAGATCGCGGCGTCGATCATCGATTCGCCGACAACCTTGAGCAGGAACAGTGATCCCTCGCCGACAAGCTCGCGGGGGAGCGGGAACACATCCTCAACGGCCTCCTCGGCCAGGATCGGACCACCGGCGGCGATCCGCCCCAGCACGGGCACGAACGTGGGCTCCGGCAGATCGCCTGAGCCCACCACATCGGTGGTAGCCGACGGGGTGTGGGAATCATCGATTCCCCGAACGTCAACGGCGCGTGGACGGTTCGGGTCACGCCGCAGGAAGCCCTTCTGTTCGAGGGTGCGTAGTTGATGGGCGACCGACGACGTCGAGGTGAGCCCGACGGCGTCTCCGATTTCGCGGATGCTCGGGGGGTAGCCCCGTTCATTCACCGATGCGCGGATGACCTCCAGGATGGTCCGCTGGCGCTCGGTCAGTGAACCGGTGGCGGGTCCCTTGCTGGGTGTATCGCTCATGGGCCCGAATCTAGACCTGTCGACGACATTTATCAAACATGTGTTCGATGCGTGTCGCCAAGAATGGTCGGCGGCTCGACTATTTGGGGCATTTGCGCTGGTCAAGGCCACTTGTCGGTGGCGAATGCTACAAATCGATCACATGTTCGGACACCGAACACATGATCGAGTACATTCGAACATAAGAGCGAACGGGCTTACCGATCGACAGGACAGGAAGGGCATACAGATGAGCACAAACGTTCTGACCACGCCGCGTCTTCGCACCGCCGAGCACGCATCGCGCGAGTGCGCCCCGCAGGTGCGCGCGTACAGCGCGCAGTACCCGCTGACCCAGCGTCGGGCGCTGCCGGTGCGCACTGTCGCCTACCGGAGGCCTTCCGGTCGGCCAGTTGCCTACCGGGGTAACGGCATCCGGGTCTCGTCGGTGCCGCATCGGGTACATCGTCGTAGCACGGTGAGCCTTAAGGCCACGATCGTTGTCTCGGTGGGCGCTGCAGTGGCGACCATGTGGCTGTTGATGCTCGGCCAGGTCAGTGCTGCCGGAGTTGGGGGAGTTGGCGTGCCGGAGCGCGTGGCGGTTGTCCAGGTCGCTCCCGGAGAGACCCTGGCCGATGTGGCCTCGCGTGTCGCGCCGGACGCGCCGCGCTCGGCGGTGGTGTCCAAGATCCGTGAACTCAATGAACTCGACTCGGCGACAGTGCAAGCCGGTCAGACGCTGGTTTCTCCGGTCGGCTGATCGGCGAACGGGCGTGACCTTCGAACGTGCGGGAGCACGGGTATCCTCGACACCGGTCTGGGCGCGTTGCGCTGTGCGTCAGCTCACCCAGCCCAACGACTTGGAGTCCAGAACCGGCGAAGGAGCAGTAATGCACTGTCCGTTCTGCCGGCATCCAGACTCGCGCGTAGTCGATTCCCGTGAGGCGGATGAGGGTCAGGCGATACGGCGACGTCGATCGTGCCCGGAGTGCGGCCGTCGTTTCACCACCGTCGAGACCGCTGTGCTCGCCGTTGTGAAGCGCAGCGGGGTCACCGAGCCGTTCAGCCGCGACAAGGTCATCAAGGGCGTGCGCCGTGCCTGCCAGGGCCGCGACGTCGACGACGACGCGTTGAATCTGCTTGCTCAGCAAGTCGAAGATGCCGTCAGGGCCGCCGGGTCCCCAGAAATTCCCAGCAATGAGGTGGGGCTGGCCATCCTTGGCCCACTCCGCGATCTGGACGAGGTCGCGTACCTGCGTTTCGCCTCGGTGTACCGCGGATTCAGCTCCGCTGAGGACTTCGAACGCGAGATCGCCGCGTTGCGCGCGCATCGTGACGCACCGACAGGGTCCTAACCCAGATGGTGGCACCGCCCGTCACTAGTCCAACGTCAGTGATTGATCGGCGACGACATGGCCACCGATCGTCACCCAGCCCTCCGGGCTCCATTGCGTGAGAATCTGTGAGCCCTTGCCCTGATTGACGATCAGATCGCGGCTCAACAAGTCGGTCATCCGCGCCGCCACCGACCCGGTTGCTTCGTCCTCGTCGACTCCCAGATCGAATGCGAACACCCGCGATCGCACCAGACTCGCGTTGCGGTCCTGCCACGCCCATACGCAGTGCAATAGCTCGTCGGCGTACTCGGCGGGATCGGCGGCGTCCACATCCGTGGGAGAGCCCAGCTCGTGGAAATCGGTCTCGGGTGACCACTCGGACCGAGCGCGTATCCACGTGCGGTCGTCATAGCTCACCTGGAGCACGCCCGCGGGAACCTGAAGGGTGTTGACCGGTGTCCCGCGTTCACGCAACCACCACGCCAATCCGACTGTCGGATGCCCGGCGAAGGGCAGCTCGGCGGCCGGGGTGAAGATCCGCAGATGTGCGGTGTTGGATCCTTCGGCGGGAAGATCGACGAAAACTGTTTCGCTGAAACCCAGCCGGGTGGCGACCTCCTGGCGTGCCGCCGCTGGAACGTCGGCACCATTGACGATCCCCAGGGGATTGCCGAAGTTGCCTGTCTCATCGGTGAATACGCGAACAACCGCGACATCAACACTCATGCGTCGACTCTACGTCTCGCGCGTGTTGCGCACCGGGGATACCCCGTGAACTGCGCAATCCTTCGGTACCGCTTGAGCTCTCGTGGCTAGGTGGCGCTGCGCTCGTCGGTGCCCATGGCGTCGAGCACCGCCATCCGGGTCCGTGCGGCCCCACTGATCGTGTGCTCGGTGATGCCGGTCCGCAACAGTCGGCGCAACTCATTCTCGTCGTATTCGGCGGGCTCGGTGGAGGCGATGAATTGGCGAACGATGTTGATGAATCGATCTGGGTCGTCGTGGAAGGGGAAATGCCCGGAGTGCTCGAAGATCTCCAGTGTCGAGCCGGGCATGGCCGCATGGGCGAAATGCCCGTGGCTAACCGGGATCACCAGGTCGTCGCTACCCCAAATCAACTGCACGGGAACGGACTCGGTCAAATAACATCGGTCCAGCATGGTAACCACCTGGCCGCGCCAATCCACCACGGCCCGCAGCGTCCGGGTGAACGCGGCCGAGGCCCGGGGCTCGGGTAGGTCGGCGAGAACCCGCAGGACATCGGGGATGTCGCGGCCCATTCCTGCCCGTCCCAACGTCGCGCCGGCTAGTGCGCCGGTCAGCCGGATCATCGGCATCGCCAGCGGCAGTCTCAATAACCCGATCGCATCTCCGATGACGGGCAATGAGGCACACCGCAATACGATGTTGACGTCCTTGGTCACTCCGCCTGGCGCGACCAGGATGAGTCTCTCCACCAGGTGGGGGAATTGGTAGGTGAACTGCATCGCGACGCCGCCGCCCAGCGAATGACCGACGACGGTGACTTTCTCGATGTCCAACACGGCCAGCAAGTCCCGCATGCCATTGGCGTAAGCCGCCACCGAGTGGTCAGCGCGTGGTTTATCCGACTGGCCGTGCCCCAGCAGATCCGGGGCGATCACGGTGAAATGCTCGGCGAGCTGCGCGTGCACGCTGTCCCATGTCGCGGAGTTGTCGCCGATACCGTGGATGAGCAGAAGTGCAGGTCCCGATCCTGCGATTCGAAAGGCGCGCCGATACCCGTGGATGGTGCGGAAGGCCATCCGCGGACGCGTCGATGCGTCGGTGGCCGATTCGGCATTGTCGCCGACATCGGCACCCTCGATGTGCCCGGTATCCGGCACCGGATGCAGGAGCCGCGGCGGAGGATTCATGTGAAGTATTTTGACCCTTCGCCGCAAATTTGGCGCGGCGAGCGGACAACAGGCTTAGAGAACAGGCCCGTCGCCGGACGGATCCTCGCCGAACTTGGCCTGTTCAGCGAGGAATCGCTCGAACTCTCCGGCCAGTTCGTCACCGCTGGGAAGCTCTTCGTCCCGTGCCAGCAACGAGCGATTTTCCTGTGCCGCGACAAAGGCGTCGTACTGGCGTTCCAGCGCGTGGACCACCTGGGCGACTTCCTCGCTGCCTTCCACCTGCTCGTTGATCTGGTTGCGCACCTTTCCGGCCGCCTCGGTAAGTGCCTGCAGAGGCAGATCCAGATCGCCGGTCCTGGCCACTTCTTCCAGAAGGCGTTGTGAGGCCTCCGGGTAGTCGGTCTGTGCCAGGTAATGCGGAACGTGGACGGCGAAACCGACCACGTCGTGGCCATGCTGAGCCAGACGGAACTCCAGCAGGTTGGAGGCGCTGCCCGGTACCTGGACCTCATCGATCCAGCCCGGGTGCTCATCGAGGGTCTTGCGGTCGTTTCCGTGCGCGGTGAGGGTGATGGGGCGGGTATGCGGTACCGCCATCGGAATCGCGCCCAGCCCAATGGTCTTGCGTACACCGAGCTGATCGGCCAGCAGCCGGATCGCGGTGACGAAACGCTCCCACTTCAGGTCGGGCTCCAGCCCGGCCAGCAGCAGGAACGGTGTGCCCTTGGTGTCTTTGAGCGCATACAGGTTGAGTTCGGGCGTGGCGTACTCGGTGAAGTGATCGCTCTTGAACGTCATCACCGGCCGGCGAGAGCGGTAGTCGAGCAGATCGTCGATGGCGAAGGACGCAACCAACTCGCTTTCCAGCGTGTCACGCAGATGCGCGGCAGCCAGCTTCACGGCGTGACCGGAGTCGGAGAAGCCCTGCAACGCGTGCACCAGAACTGGTCCGCGCCCATCGGCGGAGGCCAACTGTGGACCCGGGAATTCCAGCTCGTACATGCCACTCTGATCGGGTCTGTACGGCTGCTGCTCCCCGTCGTTACTGCTTGTCATGGTTCGCCTCCCTTCGCGTCCTCGTCCCACCAGTGTCCCTTACCGGCAGGCAAACGGCGAATGTACCTATGGGCTCAACGGCCCAGGCGGGATGCGAATTCCGGATGTGGGCGCTATTCGCCCAGCGCGAAATCCCTCAGGCCTTGAACTGGTTGAGCGCGCGGATCTTGTTCATCACATCGAGCGCGGCGACTTTGTAGGCCTCCGAGAACGTCGGGTAGTTGAAAACAGCGTCGACCAGGTACTCGACGGTGCCGCCGCAGCCCATCACCGCTTGCCCGATGTGGACCAGGTCGGTGGCATCGGAGCCGAAGATGTGCACTCCGAGCAGCCTGAGGTCCTCGGTGGACACCAGCAGCTTGAGCATTCCGTAGGAATCCCCGGCGATCTGACCGCGCGCCAGCTCGCGATAACGCGAGACACCCACCTCGTAGGGAATCGCGTTCTTGGTGAGTTCAACCTCGGTGGCGCCCACATAGGACACTTCGGGGATCGAGTAGATGCCGATCGGTTGTAGATCGGTCATGCCTTTGGAGGGCTCCCCGAACGCGTGGTAGGCCGCGAGGCGGCCCTGATCCATCGAGGTGGCCGCCAACGCCGGGAAGCCGATCACATCACCCACCGCGTAGATGTGGTCGACCTTGGTCTGAAAGTTCGCGTCAACCCAGATCCGGCCGCGGTTGTCGGCCTCGAGCCCGGCCCGGGCGAGGTCGAGCTGATCTGTCTGCCCCTGTCGTCCCGCGGAGTACATCACGGTGTCGGCAGGGATCTGTTTGCCGCTGGCCAAGGTGGTCATGGTGCCCGAATCATTGACGTCGACGGCGGTGACCTCCTCGCCGAAACGGAATGTCACGGCCAAGTCGCGTAGGTGAAAGCGAAGGGCCTCAACAACTTCGGGATCACAGAAGTCCAACATCGAGTCGCGTTTCTCCACCACGGTTACCTTGGTGCCCAGGGCGGCGAACATGGAGGCGTACTCGATTCCGATGACGCCCGCGCCGACCACCACCATGGATCCGGGGATGAAGCGCAGATCCAGGATGCCGTCCGAATCCAGGACGCGGCGCTCGTCGAACGCCACACCGGCGGGCCGGGCGGGCTTGGTGCCGGTGGCCAGCACGACGTAATCGGCATGCAGTGTGGTGCGCTCGCCTCGCGAGGGTTCCTCCACCACCACGGTGTGCTCATCGGCGAACCGCCCGATGCCGCTGATCAGGTCGATGCGATTGCGCAGGAGCTGAGAACGCACCACCTCGATTTCCTTACGGATGACGTGTTCGGTGCGGGCCAGTAGATCCTCGGGAGTGATGTTCGCTTTCACCCGGTAGCTCGCGCCGTAGAGCTCGCGCTGGTTCATGCCGGTCAGGTAGAGGACGGCCTCGCGCAGCGTCTTTGACGGGATGGTTCCGGTGTTGGTGCAGACACCGCCGAGCATGTTGTCGCGTTCGACCACGGCCACCGACTTGCCCAGCTTGGCCGCGGCGATGGCGGCCTTCTGGCCGCCGGGGCCCGATCCGATGACGACAAGGTCGTAGGTGGGGGTTTCTGCTGCCGTGGATGAGCCGCTTGCGCGAAGACCGTTGGTCATGGGTGTACTCATACGCCGATTCGTCTAACCATGCATGCCGTCCGTGTCACGGTGACATGAACAGTTGTCCCTACCGAATCTCGCGCGCGCCTCCGAGACCCCGGAGGGTGCCGATGGCAGCATGTGACCGTGACGGCATCGCGGCTGGTAGCGACGATGGTTGTGGCTGGATGCTGCGCCGCGACATCGCCCGCGTGCACGCGGGCAATCGACGGAACGGCCACGGAGTCATCGGGTGGCGCATCGTCCCCGTTGACCACCACGACGGCGCCCTTGCGGGCACCTGCGGGCCCGGTGGGGGCGCTTCTGCTGGCGCCCACGGACTTCCCGCATCAATATCCGGCCACCACGCTGGACCCCGGCGCCGCCGGTCTGGCACTCCGCGATATCCGGGGGGTGCCCGATGCGGCCACCGTCGCCCCCACCACATGCACGCCGGAACCCGTTCCAGCGGTGCCGCAGGACGCGGCGGTAGCGGTGGGTACCAACGAGTCCGACAATTCGACCATCACGGTGGCGGTACTTCGCGTGCCGCAACCGCTTGCCACCTACAAGACCCAACTGGAGCGTTGTACTTCGTACACCTTCACCGACCCGGACCAGGTCACGAGCACGGTGACGGCCTCCCAAGCAGTGGCTCCGCCCATCAACGCCGATGATTCGGTGGCAGTCAACCAAACGGTGTCGCCGTCGGGAGCGGGCAACGGCACACAAACCACCCTGTCGCTCATCGCGCAGATCGCCGATATTCGAATCCAGGCCACCTACATGACTTTTCAGGGCACCGAGCCCGATGCGGTGCTCCTGGATCAGGCCTTCACCGCGGCTGTACTCAAAGTGCACGACAGCTTCCACTGATCACGGGCTTACCGGTGTGACCGCGTACCCGTGAGGTGCGGTGGAACGGCCCAGGTGCTCGATCTTGGCGACGAAGGGCGATGTCATCGCCCGCACGAGTGTGCCGTAGCCGATACCGAAGGCGATCTCGTCTCCGACCACCACCTGGTGATCACCGACGTCGATCACCAGGTGGTCGCTGCTCATCCCGAGGACCGTGATGCCCTCAGGTGGCTGCAGGCCATCCGGGTCCACGTCCTGGCGGCCGAGGGCCAGGATTGCCTGGCGCACAGTCGCACTGCCGGTGCGGGCCGGAGCTTCGCCGAATGCCGCCTGAGCACGATGCCCCCAGGGTTGAGCGGGTTTCATCGCGACCTCGATGACTTCTGCACTCAAGGTGAAGGCATTCGTATGCAGGCCCGGGATCGGTGTCCGGTACAGCGGGTCGACGCCGAGAAGAATGGCTTCACCGAGCCGGAGTTCGTCGATCCGGCCGACGTCGTGGGTGCGCAGCGCCCAGTTCAGGTTCGCAGAGTTGCCGCCTGAGACGACCTCGAGCGAGATCCCGTGCAGCGCCTCGATGTCGTCCGCGAGTCCTGTGAGGATGCCCATGTTCCGGTCGTCGGGCACGACGCCGCTCTGACAAGCGAGATTGGCACCGAGCCCGGCGAGCCGCAACGAGGAGTGGCCAAGAACGGCCCGCGCAGCGTCGGGGGCGTCGTCCAGCGCGATGCCCTCACGCAGGTCGCCCAGCTCGATCATGAGCACGACGGCGTGTACCCGCTTCTGTTGGGACGCGGCCTCATCGAGCGCGGCCAGGACTACGGCCTCGGTGTTCAGACTGACATCGGCGACGTCAACGATCCGAGCCACTTGGCTGAGCATGGGTGAGCGGATCAACGTGCGTAGCGGTAGGCGGTCGAGTACGGCCAGCCGAGCGAGGTTCGGTATCCGGGAATCGCCGAGGCCACGGGCGCCGCCGCGCAGCATCGCCGCACCGACTCCCGGCGAGCCCAGCACTGCCTTGGTGATGCCGGTGACCCGTATGCCCACCCCGGTAAGCCGGTCAACCAGGATCCGCGTGTTCTGCTCGACCTTGTCGAGATCGGTCTCAAGCCGAAGTGTCACACGGGGGTGATCGTGTCGGCTTTCCCAGCGAGGACAGGGAAAGCCGTCAGCACCATCTCGACCAGCTCCGACGCGGGGCGTGTCAGCGGGTCGGTAACTGGGAGGCCGAGCTCCGAATGATGCTCGGAGATCGCATTGTTCAGTTCGTCGCCGATCATTTCCTCGTGGTTGATCGTGACTCCGATGACGCGAGTATCGACGAACGCCTCGATCAGTGCGATCTCGCTGGCTGCGGTCGGCATCGGCACCATGGGGAAGTCGCCGAGCACCTTACGTTTTGGTGCGTGCTGCACGATCACGCCGGCCGGGCGGCTGCCCCGCAGGATGTGGGCCGACGTGATGTACGCGGGGTGGCTTAGCGCGCCCTGGCCCTCGACCACGATCACATCAGGGTCTTCACCCTCGAACGCGGCGACGACTTGGTGCTCGACTTCACCCGAGCAGAACTGGGGGACCAGCGCGTCCAGCGCGACACCGTACTTCCCGCCCTGGATCAGGGTGGTCTGACCGGTGCCGACCATGACCGCCCTGATGCCGCGTGCATTGAGAGCCTGGACCAGCAAGGTGGCGGTGGTGCGCTTCCCGATCGCTCCATCCGTACCCAGGATCGCGATTCTTGGGCAGGTGACGTCGAAGATCCGGCCGGAGAACAGGTGCAGGTCGCGCTTGGACTTTGGTTGGCGTACATCGGTGATGGTGACTCCGGCGATCACGGCTGCCGCCACGAATTCGGCGTCGTCGTTGAGGAACTCGTGCAGGCCGTTGATGATGTGCATCCCGCGGGCGATGCCGTCTAGCAGTACGAGCCGCTGCTCGTTCGACAGCAGGCCGTCGGCAGGTGCCAGCCCACAGATCAGGTAGTCGGGTACGCGGCCGGCGTGAGCGACGGACTCGTCCAGCGATGCCAGCACCGGGATGCCGTTCGAGGTGCCGTCGAGGAGTCTTCCGGCATCGACTCCGGCCCGGAGGCTGTCGATGACACTGAGGATCTCGTACTTCTCCGAGTGCCGCACCAGGCCGTTGGCGGTCTTGCCGTCCTGCTCACCGAACTGTCCCTCGCAGTAGACGATCGCGGTGGAGCCAACAGGCATCGGGAAGGGAGCCGCCGGAAGGATCCCTTCGCTGCGTTCGGATGCACCGAGAAAGGGGGTACCGCTTGTGAGTGAAGACATGAAATCCTCTGAGAAGTCTCAGAGGAGGCGACGGGATCGAGGCGGGGCGGTAAGCCCAACATCCAGCGAGTGGTCTGCCCTGAGGGTCGGCAAGATTACCAACGCCCTGATGCTACCCGATCCGCAATGACTGCCCTGCTCTCGGCGGCGGCCGTGGGTACGTTGTCCACAACTGCGGCGGCATCCACAGGTTCCCGGACGTGCTGTCACAACGTGAGGTCGCCGGGGCGGCGTTGACGGTCCTGGGTGTCACGGTGCGGGCATGACATCTCTGATTCCCGGCCCGCTCGGTCGTCCCGACTTTCGATTGAATCGGCCCTCTGCCCTGATTGCCGCGCTGCCGGCGATGCTGGGGTTCATCCCGGAAGATTCTCTTGTCGTCGTCACACTCGCCGGTGGGCTTGTCGAGGCGATATTGCGCAGGGATCTGCACGACCTGGACGGCTCCGACTACGCGGCGTTCGAGGTGCTGGCCGAGGTGTTGAGCCCGGGACCGGCGGACGCGGTGATCGCGGTGGTCATCAGCGCGGACATCGACGAGCATGAGGCCGGTGACATCATCCGGCGGCTAGCCAAACATCTAGAACGCCAAGGTATCTCGTTAATCGCTGGCCATACGGTAGACCGTGTCGGGCCTCAGGGCTGGTGGCGGTGTTATGACGGATGCGGCGCGGGCGGGCCCGTCGATGACCCGGAGTGTTCGCCGTTGACCGCGGCCGCGGTACTGGCCGGCAGGACCGTGCATCGACGCAGGGAGGATCTCGTGGCGCTGATCGCACCCACCGACACTGCGCGTACATGCGCGCTGGCGGTCTCTCTGCGGCGGCCGTCTCAGGGACAGGGCCCCGGTACCGTGGTGGATCGGCGTGCCGTGAATCGAGTGATGCGGGCGGCGTGCCGAACGGCGGAATTCCGTTCACTGTCCAACCGTGAGCTGCTGGCGATTGCTCGCTCCCTGACGGTCGTGCGGGTTCGAGACACGGTGTGTGCCTTGGCTGTCGGTGTGCTCTCTGATGATGTGGAACGCCTGTGGTTGGCACTGAGTCGATTGTTGCCGGACCCCTGGCGTGCGGAAGCGTTGGTGTTGTTGGGATTTAGTGCCTATGTGCGCGGCGACGGTCCACTGGCTGGTGTCGCGCTGGATGCCGCGATCACGGCCCGGCCGGACCATCGTCTGGGGCAGCTCCTGATGTCAGCGCTGCACTCCGGTATGCGCCCCGACGAGATTCGTGCTCTGGCCGATACCGGCTTCCGGCTGGCTCACGAGCTGGGAATCAGCCTGCCGCCCAGGGAAGTCCGAGGTGTGAGCTAGACCTTCTCCACCATGACGGCGTGTGCCATCTCGTGCGGTAACTCGACGCTCTCATGGCCGGGAATGACGATGATGACGCCCTCGGGGGAGGACTCCACGGTGACGCGCGCATTCGGCACGATGCCGGCGTCCTTGAGGCGCGTCAGCAGATCGGTATCGGCCTGCACGTGTTCGGCCAGGCGGCGCACCACCACGGCGACCTGTGAGCCCCCGGCAATCTCGGTGAGCCGCACCGCGCTCGCATTCTCGGACCGGTCAGGGGCGACACCCAGCTCGGAGAGACCGGGAATGGGGTTACCGAACGGGGAAGTGGTCGGGTTGTTGAGCACTGTGAGCAGTCGGCGCTCGACGTCCTCGCTCATCACGTGTTCCCAACGGCAGGCCTCGGCGTGCACGTCTTCCCACGGCAGCCCGATGATGTCGACCAGCAGGCACTCGGCCAGCCGGTGCTTGCGCATCACCGAGACCGCCAGTGCGCGGCCCTTGTCGGTGAGTTCCAAGTGGCGGTCGCCGGCGACGTTCAGCAGACCGTCGCGTTCCATCCGCGCCACCGTCTGGCTCACGGTCGGGCCGCTCTGCTCGAGCCTTTCGGCGATGCGGGCACGCAGCGGCACCACGCCCTCTTCTTCGAGGTCGTAGATCGTTCGCAGATACATTTCTGTCGTATCGACAAGATCGTTCACCACTCGCCCCTTACGGTCGTGCTTAGTCTACCGATCTACAACGCAAATCGGGGCGCTGCGCTTCCAGAACGCAGCGCCCCGAGGGCAGGGTAGTAGGTCAACTAGCTCGCGTACGAACGCAGGCGTTCTGCGCGGTCGCCGTGGCGCAGCTTCGTCATGACTTCGCGCTCGATCTGACGCACCCGCTCGCGAGACAGTCCGAACAGCTTGCCGATCTGGTCGAGTGTGCGGGCCTGTCCGTCATCGAGCCCATACCGAAGCCGGATGACCTGCTGCTCGCGCTCGTCGAGAGTGGCCAGCACGCTGCGCACATCCGAGTGCAGGAGCTCGGCGATGACGGCGTTCTCCGCCGACATGGCCTCGGTGTCCTCGATGAAGTCGCCCAGAGGCGCTTCCTCGTCGGTGCCCACGGGCATATCCAGGCTCACCGGATCCCGGCTGTGGTCCAGCAAATCCCCGATTTTCTCCACGGGAATGCCGGACTCCTCGGCCAATTCCTCGTCGCTGGCCTCGCGGCCGAGTCGCTGGTGCAGCTCGCGCTTGATGCGAGCCAGCTTGTTCACCTGTTCCACCAGGTGCACTGGCAGGCGAATGGTGCGGCTCTGATCGGCCATGCCACGGGTGATGGCCTGACGAATCCACCAGGTGGCGTAGGTCGAGAACTTGAATCCCTTGGCGTAGTCGAACTTCTCCATCGCACGGATCAAGCCCAGGTTGCCCTCCTGGATGAGGTCAAGCAGCGGCATTCCGCGTCCGGTGTAGCGCTTGGCCAGCGACACCACCAGCCGCAGGTTGGCTTCCAGCAGATGGCTGCGCGCCGCGCTGCCCTCCCGCACGATGGCCGCCAGATCCTTCTTGCGGGCCTCGCCGAGGCGTTTCTTGGTGTCCAGAAGGTGCTGGGCGTACAACCCCGCCTCGATCCGTTTGGCCAGCTCGACTTCGTCCTCCGCCGTGAGCAGAGCAGTCTTGCCGATGCCGTTCAAATACACCCGAACGAGGTCGGCGGCTGGACTTTGGGTGTCCAGATCGTCGGACTCAGTAGTACGGGCCGGACGGGTCGTGGCGTTTGCCATCGCTGCCTCCTAGTTGATCCGTAGGTCTCATGAGTTGCAACGCCCGGGTGGCCCAGAAAGTTCCTGAGGTTCCCAAATGGCGCCGTCACTGACCTGCGGATTTCGAGCTAGCAGCTGAGAATGTCCTGAGAATTGACATAGCTGTCCCTAAGACGGGCCAGCGGAGCCTTCCGGCGGGGTGTGCGGTTGCGGCGGAGGCGCGGGATCAATCGCTCGGCGTTCCGCCGTGGGAAACAGCGAGTGCCGTTGTTCCTGGGGCCCGTAGCGGCGCGGTTCCTCGGCCTTGCGGGCGGGCCGGTCGTTGGCGATGAGCACCGCCATCCAGGGCAGTGGGATCGATGCCGCCAAGATCGCCAGCGAGATCCACCCGTTGTGCCACACGCTGTAGGCCCAGGCGGCGCCCAGTAGTGCCGGGATCCGGAACGCCATCAGCGTCAAATAGCGGCGTACCCGGGCGCGGTGTTGTTCTTCGACCGAGACCGCGGCCGCTGTGATGAGTACAGGGTGGCCGTCGTCATCGAACGACAGCTCTTTTCTCATATCTCCAGGATGTCACAATGTAGGGATGGACACGCAGACGCTCGAGCGTCCGGACACCACCGTCGACGAGAGCACCGACAGTGACAGGCCGAAGGTCTTTCACTACGTCAAGAAGGACAAGATCGTGGAGAGCGCGGTCATGGGAAACCATGTGGTCGCGCTGTGCGGTGAAGTTTTTCCCGTCACCAAGTCGGCCAAGCCCGGCTCGCCGGTGTGCCCCGACTGCAAGCGCATCTACGAAATGATGAAAAAGGACTAGCAGCCTTCGGGGGCCTTGTCCGGAGCCGCCTCATCAGGGCTGCTCGGGGCGGTGTTCTCACCATTTTGGGGGCTCAGCCATTCCCGGAGCTGCCGGGCGTGGGTGGCCCCGGCCGGCCAGTTCTCCTCGATCGCGGCATTCAGTTCGGCGCCCAGCACGATCGCGAATCCGAGCATGAACGCGAACAGCAAGAACGCGATGGGCGTGGCCAGCGCGCCATAGGTGTATCCGGTGCGGGTGATCCAGTTCAGGTAGAACCGCAGCCCCAGGCTGGCGATCACGAAGAACGTCACCGCCAGCAGCGCACCGATCCACAGCCGATGCGAAGGAAGCGGCCGCGGTAGGGATACCCGGTACAGCAGCGTCACCAGGGCCACCAACGCGATGCCGAACAGCGGGAAGTAGCCATAACGCAGCAGCGCATTCCACGAGTCGGGTACCACCTCGGCGATCCGCTTGGGTCCGAGGGCGATGACCGGCAAGGTCACCACCGCCATCGCCAGCGCGGCGACGTACAGGCCCAGCGCAAAGAACCGCTGGCGCACGGGATGGCGCAGCGGTGTCTGGTCGTGCGCCTCGACGACGGAGTCCACGAAGCTCGAAATCGCCGAGGACCCTGCCCACAGCGAGATGACGAATCCGATGGACACCACCTCGCCGCGCCCGTCGCGCATGATGTCGATGATGGTGGGCTCGATGATCTCGGTGACCACGCTCTTGCTGAAAACACTGTTGGCCACCCGCAGGATTCGCTCCTGAATCTCGGGCAGCGTGTCCGGTCCGAACAGCGGCCCGACGAACGTCAGGCTCCCCAGGATGCCCAAAAGCAGCGGCGGCAGCGACAAGACCTGCCAGAAGGCGGCCTGCGCCGACTGCGCGAAAATCGAGTCGTCCCAACTCTTTACGGCCGTGCGGCGCATTACGTGCAGGACGTCTCGACCGAACGAGACATGGCGTGGCTTATCACTCATGGCCACACCAGCATTCCTGATGGGATGGTCAGCAGTACTTACCGGGGGTGAAACCGCGGTGACTAATCCTCGTCCGGACCGCTGATGTACAGCACCGCCGACATCGCGCTCAGCTTCTCGGAGTGCTCATTGGCATGGTGCTGGCAAAAGAGCAGCTGCGCTCCCGACGGGAGTGTGGCGCGGACTCGAGCAGCCGCACCGCAACGATCGCAGCGGTCAGCCTTCGTCAGCTCTGGACTGGTCAGAGTTGCGTTCATGGCTCCTCCGTATCTCTCCTGAGCTTTGCGGTCCGGTTAACCGCTCGGCGCCTATGTATGTACTTTGTCAGACGTTTGGGGGGTTTCGGTTGTTCCCCGCGTGTGTCCGGTGTGTCGCGGCTCACGTCGAGGGCGTTACAGCGTTGAGGCAGGCTGGTGTGATGCAGTCGATGCCGCCGGGTGAACCCGAACTCGTTCACATCTGTTCCGTCGAGGAGTGGGCTTTGGCGGGTGAAGAGGGGGAGCATCGGCCCACGTCACTGGCCGAAACGGGATTTATTCACCTTTCCGAGCCATACCAGGTTCACCTTCCGGCCAACCGCTTGTATCGCGGAAGGTGTGATCTGGTCGTATTGTCTGTTGCCCTGAATCTGCTTGACTCTCCGGTACGTTGGGAACCGGGCGTGCCGAGCGACCCCGAATCGATGCTGTTCCCTCATCTGTACGGACCGCTGCCGATCGCCGCAGTTACTTCCGTGGCGAACTTCCGGCCGGGATCGGATGGCTTTTTTGAGCCGCTGGCACCTAAGCACTTCCTAAGCTATCAACGTGGTAGCTAGACTGGCGTAGTTCGTCGGTCTTGAGATAAGGGGGTAACCGCGGTGGCCTCTTCAAATCACCCGCTTAAGACCGTGCTGGCCGATGAGCCCGCGGTCGGCGCCTCGTGGCGCCCAGAGCTTGCTGCGATGTTCAACCAGGGAGCCGTCACGGACGACACCCTGAGCCTCGCCTTCACCGAGATCGTCGCCGAGAACTTTCGTCCCGGAGCGCTGCCCGTCGAACTGATGCGCCTTCGTGAGGCGGGCACCGTCGTCGTGCCGCACGGCGTGTCATTGGGTCTTGCCGGAGCCGATCTGCCCGATGCCAAGCGCGTCAAGCACCTGGCGGCCCTGGCCGCGGAACTTGATGCTCCGATGGTCAGCGAGCATGTGGCGTTCGTACGGGCAGGCTTTGAAAGTGGGGGCCAGCACGGTGTGCTCGAAGCGGGGCACCTGGTGGCTCCGCCGCGCACCACATTGGCTTTGGATGTGTTGGTGGACAACGTTTCCCGAGTGCAAGACGACCTCGGTGTGCCGTTGGCGCTGGAGAATGTGGCCACCACCTTGCAGTGGCCCGAGAACGAGCTGAGCGAGGCCGACTACCTGCGGGAGCTGTCCCGGCGCACCGGCTGTTGGCTGGTGCTCGACGTGCCCAACCTGTACGCGACGGCGGTGGCCTCGGGCACCGATCCCATCGCGCTGCTGCGCCGTTTCCCCCTTGAGCGTGTCGCGTACGTGCACATCGCCGGTGGCCGGTTCGAGGGTGACCTGTACTGGGATACCCACTCCGACACCATCATCGACCCGGTGGCGGATCTGCTCACCGAGCTCGTGGTGCTCACCTCGGGTCGCGGCCTGGGCGTGCTCATCGAACGCGATGGATCGATCGACGAAGCCAGCGTGAGCGCCGACCTTTCGGTGGTCCGCCAGGCGATCAAGGCCGGTGTTGTTCATGCTTGACAACCGCGAGGTCTTGCGGCGCCGTCAACTGTCGGTGCTGTCGGATCTGCTTGCCGGTAATGCCCCGTCGGGTTTCGACGAGTACACGGCGCTGACCGCCGGTGTGCAACTGCGGAGCAAGCGGCGTTTCGACGTCGCCAATGCGGTGCCGTGGCTCGCTGAACTGCCCAACTGGGAGTACGAATTCGAGCAATACGCGCGCCTGCACTCCATGAGATGCTGCGCGCTGTGTGACGCCAAAGAGTTTCGCATATACAGCTACGAGCTGCCGCGGCTGCGCGACTGGATGATGGATCGCGAGGTCGCCGAGGGTCTTCGCCGGATCGCCCTCGTGCGTCGCGGAGGTCGGCGGGAACTTCAGATCGCATTTGGAAAGAAGCTGCGCTACTTCGCATTACGGCCGGAGCGGGCTGAGGCGTGATGACCGCTGTCATCGTCATAGTGACGGTGGCAGTGCTGCTGGTTGTCGGGTTGGGCTTCTTCGTGGTGACCAATTCGGGTAGTCGGCCGCGAAATCACCCTGATGCGCTAGATCATCAACAGACTGGCTACTCGGGTGCCAGCTATGGGCCAGACGCCGGAAGCTAGCCAGTGATGCTGGACGCGTGCAGATTTCGTACCGTCGGGGAAGACTGCACCTGTTGTGGATCCGGATAGGTTCCGAGTAGGCGGTCGGCGGTTCCCGAACTGGTGACGGTAAACCAGTAGTTCTCATTCTTGAAGTGGTGGTACCGGTGGTTTCGCCAGACCGCGCGATAGATCGCGTGACGCGGTTTGTAGTCGGTGTGGACGAGGTAATGCGTCCACTCGTAGAACACCAGGAACAATGCCACCGTGAGTGCGAAGGTGAGTCCAAGTTCCGTGCGCGGGAACGCAAAGAACGCGGCTAGGGTCAGTCCGATGATCACCACGACCAGACTTGGCCAGGGGATGAACACCAGCGGGATGTCCCGCGGATCCTGATGATGCAGGCGGTGATCACGAGCGAGCCGCGAGTCGATTTTCACCGGTCCCACCGAGCGTGGGCGCCAATGCAGTATCCCGACGTGGATCAGCCACTCGGCGACGGGGGAGATGGCCACCAGCACAACGGGTGTGATGGCATCGGCGATGGTCCAACCGCCGATGGAGAGTCGGGCGCCCAATAGTGCGGCGGACCATACAACAAGCATCCATGGGGTGGGGTGCTTGACGAATTCGACAAGGGCATCGCGCAGAGTCATCGACTTTCGTGCGGTACGGGTCATTTCTGGTTCTCCGATTCGTCCATGAGTTCCTCCAGGAGTTCGTCAAAGGCCTTGGTGCCCAAGGCAAGCATTGCAACGGCGGCCTCTTGCGCGGCGTCAGGATCTTGCGCGGCAATGGCTTCGGCGAGTGCGCGGTAGTGGCCGATGTCGCCGACTTCGGCGGCCATCACGTTGACGAGGACGTCCAGCGCCCGCACATAGGAGTCGCGCATGGTGTTGAACACCAGCCGGAAGGCAATCGAGTCGGCGGTGTCGATGACCAGCTCCCAGAATCCGAGCGCTTGCCACATTCGTTGCAGCGGATCGTTTTCCGATTCCAGGTCGACGGTCATTGCGCGCAGTCGATCTGCGACACCGGGGCTCTGGTGAGATCGTTGTGCGGCCAAGCGTGCCACCTGAGGGCCGATAATGGCCCGGGCTTCGATGACGCTCGCCAGCGTGCGGCGATCCACATCTCCGCCGTAGGCGAGCAGTAGCGGCAGCACGTCGAAGCCGGCGTCGCTGCGGTAATCCCGGATCACCGTGGACCCGCCCTGACGGATGTGAATCAGGCCCGAGCGCTCCAGACGGCCCAACGCTTCGCGGACCGCGGTGCGAGACACCCCGAGGGCTTCGGCAAGTGCGCGCTCGCTGGGCAATGTGTCACCCGGGGTGCGGTCACCGGTGAGGACCTGTGCCGCGAGCTGACTGAATATCTCATCGGGTATCGACTGCCGGGCGATCGGCTGCAGTGCCATGCCGTCACGGTAGCACCGCGATTGGTAAGAGGTCTAGTGGTCTGACCAATTTTAGTGCGCGATGGCGTCGGCCTCGATCTCGACCAGTAGCGCCGGATCGATGAGCGCCGACACCTCGACCATGGTGGCCGCCGGACGGATATCGCCGAAAAACTCGCCGTGGGCCAAACCGACCTCACGCCACCGCCCGATATCGGTGACGAAGATGCGGGTCCGTATGACATCGCCCAGCGTGACGCCCGCCTGGCTAAGTGCCGCCTCGACCCGGCGCAGCGCCTCGCGGGTCTGTTCGGCGATGTCGTCACCGCCGACAGGCGCTTGGCCCTGACGCGCCGCCGTGGTGCCCGCGACGGCTACGTGTGGGCCGACCCGCACCGCACGCGAGTACCCGACCGCTGCTTCCCATTCGCCGCCCGACGAAATGTTCACGCGTTCCATGGCGGCAGCGTAAGCGGCGGGGAATAGCGGCGGCGATCGATTAATTGCACTGCGATGTGACCGGACGCATACGCATCGGAATTCAACTGCGCCCCGCAAAGGCGCAGAACTACAAGCAGTGGCGCGACGCCGTGCTGCGTGCCGAGGACAAGGGCGTGGACGTCATCTTCGGCTATGACCACTTCCATTGGCCCGCAGGCGCCCTCAGCAGTGCCGGAGTGGTACTCGACGAGGTGCAGCCCGACGTCAACAATTTCGAGGGCTGGACCGCCCTGGGTTCGTGGGCCGAGGTCACGTCGCGGGCCGAGATCGGGCTGCTCGTGACGGGGGTGGGCTATCGCAATCCCGATCTGCTGGCCGATATGGCCCGCACCGTCGATCACATCAGCGACGGTCGGCTGATTCTCGGGGTCGGCGCCGGCTGGTACGAAAGGGACTACACCACCTACGGATACGAGTTCGGTACGGCGGGTTCTCGATTCGATCTGTTCGAGGAGAGCCTCGAACGCATCGAGAGCCGGTTGGGTCAGTTGCTGCCTGCGCCGGTGCGTCCCATCCCGATCTTGATAGGTGGCGGCGGAGAGAAGCGCACCATTCCGCTGGTGGCTCGGCACGCCCATATCTGGCATGCGTTCGCCGATGTGGACACCTATCGTCGCAAGAACGACATCCTGATCGCCGAGGCCGAACGAATCGGGCGTGACCACAACGACATCGAGCGTTCGACGAGCTGGGGGTTGGATCCCGCACGCGGGTTGACGGCCGCGGAGGCCGACGCCTATGCGGAGGTGGGTGCGAGGTTGTTCACCGTGGGGATCGATGCCGACAAAGATTACGACCTCTCGGTACTCGATGCTCCGCTGGCCTGGCGCGATTCACGCTCCTAGCGGTTGAATCAGCCAGTGCTCGCCGATCTCCAGTGCGGTGGGTACATCCGCGGTCACCACGGTGGGCGCCGCAGCAGGTGAGAGCCGATTCTCCGGGCGCCAGGTGACGTCGGAAGGCACCAGGATGAATAGGCCGTCGTGGTCGCCCACCGGGCCGAAACCCGGTGCGGGTTCGCCGAACGGCAGCAGGCCCAGCTTGTCGCGTAGGAGTCGCTGAGTCTCCAGCACATCCGAGACCCCGAAGCCGACCTCGCTGATTGCGCGGATATCGCCGACACCGAATGGACGATCGACGCGGTTGTCGAGGATGTTGCGTTCGATGAGTTCGAGGACAGCATTGTCGGGACCGGTGAAGTAGATGCTGCGGGCCTGCCAATGGGGTGCGCAGTCGAATTCGTCATGCCATTGGTTGTCGGTCTGTAAGGAGACTCGCTCCGAGAGCCACTCCTTAGCGGCCGGCAGGCTTGCGGCGGGGATCGTGAAGGCGATGTGATGCGCCCCGTGATACGCCGGTCCCGGAATCATCGTCAGAGTGCTGCTCCCGATGCGGACCGTGGCGCGATCCTGGTCGAGTTGTACCGGCAATTCCAGGGTTTCGGCGTAGAAACGTGCGGCAGCGGGTACGTCAGTGGCGGTGATCAGTACATCGCGAATCTTTATGACGCCACGCTATGACCTCATGCTTACTTGAGATCAAGTGAGCGGTTGGAGATCACCCAGAATCGTCGGCAAGAACTCCGCGACCGTGGGATGGATGTGCACGGTGCGCTGAAGTTGTCGCGCGGGCACCCCGTACTGCATGGTGTCGAGCAGACAGTGCACCACCTCGTCGCCGCCCACCCCGAGGATGGTCGCGCCCAGGATGAGATCGGTATCGGCATCGACCAAAACCTGCATGTAGCCGTCGGTCTCGCCCTTTTCGAGGGCACGGCCGACCTGACTCATCGGCTTGCGGCCGACGAGTACGGAGTGTCCCGAGCTACGTGCCTGCGTCTCGGTCATGCCGACGCGGCCCAGCGGCGGATCGGTGTACAGGGCATAGCAGGGCAGCCTGTCGGTGACCCGTCGCGGATCGTCGTCGAGCAGATTCGCCGCCACGATCTCGAAGTCGTTGTACGAGGTGTGTGTGAATGCCCCGCGGCCGTTGCAGTCGCCCAGGGCCCAGATGCCCGGAACATTGGTGCGCAGCTGGTCGTCGACCGTGATGTATCCACGATCGTCAGTGGTCACGCCGGCGTTCTCCAGGCCCAAATCGTCGGTGTTGGGCCGACGCCCGACCGCGACAAGCACATGAGAGCCGACCACTTCGGGCGGACCCTGTGTGCAGTCGACACCGACTCCGACTCCATCGTCTGTGCGGGACAGGCTGATGCAGGAGGCATTGAGCCGGAAGGAGATTCCCTCACGTTCCAGGACTTCCTGGATGATCGCCGAGGCGTCGGGGTCTTCACGTTCCACGAGCCGTGGCCCGCGGTGCACCACGGTGACCTGGCTGCCGAACCGGCGATAGATCTGCGCGAATTCCAGCCCGACATAGCTGCCGCCGATGACGACGAGATGTTCGGGGATGCCGTCGTATTCGATGAGTGAGCTGTTGGTCAACAGCGGAACATCGTCGACACCGGGCCAGTCCGGCACTACCGCCCGGCCGCCGACGTTCAGAAACACCTTGTCGGCGGAGATGATTTCGTCGCCCACGGCGAGCTCGGTGGGGGAGATGAAGCGTGCGTGCTCGTGGTAGATCGTGCAGCCCAGGTCCTTGAGCCATTTCTCGCCGCCATTACGGGACGGCAGGATCACCGAGTCCTTGCGTTCGCGCGCACGGGACATGTCCATGCTCACCGCGCCGTCGACGACGACGCCCCACCGCGCGGCGTCGCGTGCCATATGGGCGGCATGTGCGCTGGCGACGAGCGCCTTGGTGGGGCGGCAGCCCGTGTTTACGCAGGTGCCGCCGAACAGGTGGCGTTCCATGATCGCCACCGTCATCCCCGCGCCGCGTAGGCGGGCGGCCAAGGACGGGCCGGCCTGGCCGGCGCCTACGACGACGGCGTCAAAATGTGTGCTCACGTGGCAAGCACCAGGGTGATCGCCACGGCCGCCGCAACCGTGATCGCATCCTCGGTCAGTGCGGCGGGCAGGTCCTTACCGAAGGTCTCGGCCAGCTTGCCCCGCGCCCAGGCGCCGCCCAGGGTGCCGACCACCGCACCGATCGCACCGAGCAGTAGACCGATGATGAGTCCGGGAGAGGTGCCGCCCGCCAGGGTGCCGAACACCGCCCCGTAGAAGGCGCCCAGCACCACCCGTGCCGCGAACGCGGGCGGCGCCTTGCGGCTCGGCGTCTTGGGTAGCTTGTCGTTGACGATCTCGCCGACGGCCAGCACCGTGGCGATGATGGCGAAGATCAGGCTTGCCAAGAACGATGCCCAGGTACCCTCCACCAGAAGACATTTGGCGAACGCTGCCCAGCTCAAAACGGCAAGTGGGGTCATCGCGCGCAGGCCCGCGACGATTCCGATGAGAAGTGCAGCTACATACAAACCGGTCATGAGGTCTCCCGATGCGTTTGGCCGGAGCTTGATGCGCTAGAGCGTAGACCCGCAGGGTGGCTTTCGCGTCAGAACAGTGTCGGGTCGTCGAAACCCGGGGTGTGTTCGAGTCTGAGCAGTTCGCGCTTGGTGACGACACCGCCGTAGGCGGAGAAACCATGCAGGCTGTGATCGGCGGCCAGCACGCGATGGCAGGGGACAAGGAGCGGAATCGGATTGCGGCCCAACGACTGTCCGACGGCCTGCGCTGCACCCGGTGCACCGACGGCTGCTGCCACCTCGCCGTAGCTGCGGGTCGAGCTGGGGCCGATGGCCCTTGTTACCGCGTAGACCTCGCGATCGAAATCGGTGATGCCGCCAAGGTCCAGTTGAACCCACTGCAGATCGTCGTCCTCACCGGCAAGGACACGCTTCAGGCCGTCGATGGCCTCGGCCACGAAGGGCGGCGGCACCAGCTCGCTTCCCGCGGGACGCCGAATCCTGGCCAGGGTGGCCGCATCGTCGTGCTCGGGCAGCTGCAACGCAACGATGCCCGTGTCGCTCCACGCGATGGCGCAGGTGCCAATGGCGGTGCCGAAGAAGCAATGGCCGACAGTGCTCACGCTGCCCAGTATGGCCGGACCCACCGACAGGTTGTTGTCGGTGGGTCCGCGCCGTGGGGTGTCGCGACCGTCATTCCAGTGCGCGCCGCAGCTCCGCGATCGCGGCGGCCTTCTCCTCGGCGGTGAGATCGGGATCGCTCGTGACGATCTCGATCTTGTGCTCGATGAACGCGAGCTCATCCGCCCTCTCCCGGTGCCGGCGGCTGAGTTCTTCGAACTCCTGCCGCCGGTCGGCGATGGGGCCGGTACCGGGAGGGGGAGGCGATCCGTTATCACTCATGATCGGCTGCTCCTGCTCGATCAACTCTTGACCACGAAAGAGTAATTCGGGTCCAGGAACAGTGGCGAGAATCCATGTCCGTCATTGCGAATCGTCGAGTCGGCCGCGCGCAGCAGCGCCCATTGGCCCCAGGTTCCGGCCGCATCGCGGCCCACCAGCATCGTGTTGAGGAACCCCAGCCAGCGGGTGTTGGTGTAGCTGTTCTGGAACGTCTCGACGATCGGTCCCCAGCTGCCCACCCAGCCGGAGGTCTGTTCGGCGGTCGTGGATTGATAGTCGAAGCGGTACACCAGATCCCACCGGTTGGCCGCGCGGTTGTGCAGCAGCACCTCGTTGCGCCACCGGTTCGGTGCGATTTCGAACGATTGATTCCAGACGAGCAGGGTCTGCAGACCCCAGCCGTGCGACGAGGTGCTGCGCAGGTACGCCGTCAGGTTCGCGAACGGGATGTCGGTCTGCCAGTGATCCGAGCGTGCCCAGTCGAACACCTTGAAGCGGGCGATGTCCTGCGCGTGATAGGAGACGAACGCCTCGACACCCTTTTGTGCCCGGTTGGTGGCGGTCAGATACAGGTAGTCGGCCACGTTTCCGCCCGGCTGGTGTGGGCAGACGATCTCGTAGTAGAACGAGGTACCGCGGGCGAAGCGGGTGCGAAAGCTGTTCGTGTAGAACATGCCGTAGCCGACACCGCCCGGGGGTGGGGTTATCCCCGCGGCCAGTTCGGCGATGTCCGCCACCCCGGCAGCCTCGGCCAGTGTTTCCTCGGCCTCGCGGCGGGTGGCCGCCGAAAGCTTCGGATGTGATTGCAGCACAGCCAGCTTCGATGCCAGGAACGCCCGTTCTGCGTACGGGTCTTTGGCGGTCTCGGCGGTCAGCTTGCGAAACTTGCTGCGCCGGTCGGCGACCTCGCAGTCCAGGGGTGCCGGCGCGGTCACTTCCTTCTCCAGTGTTGCGGTCATGGTGTGTCCTTCGATTCCAGCCCGATGACTGTCACCGGGGTGGCACCATGCTGTGCGAGTGGACATCCGCTCGACATGCGTAGCGGGCTACTCCATTCCGGATACCGTGCCGATCAGCACTCGGTTCAGCGTGTGTACAGAATCCGTTGCTTTGGAAGAACGCCCGGGTGCAGAGTTTCCGATAGACATCCGCGAGAGTGAGAGGTGCAACATGTCCGAGAATCCAGAGATCGGCAGATTTCAGATCTCGTCGTGTGGGACGGACTCCACATCGACCATCGCTGTCCTCGATACGGCCACCGGCCAGGTTTGGGTACGTCAGATATTTAACGGAATGGGCGGCGACAAGGCATTGCTCAAGCCGGAAAATCTTGGGAAACCGTTGTGGGCTTTGCCGCCTAGATGAGAGCCCCGGCGCGGGCGAACGATCGGCCGTCAAACGACCACATAGGCGTCCGTCAGTACTTATCGGTACTCACGGACGCCTAGTTGTGGTCTCATCCACTGTTCGCAGCTTGATCGCAGTCAGTGACGATGTAGCTGACCGCTAGTCCAGGTAGTCGCGCAGCACCTGCGAACGGCTCGGGTGGCGCAGCTTCGACATGGTCTTGGACTCGATCTGCCGGATGCGCTCACGGGTCACCCCGTACACCTGACCGATCTCGTCGAGCGTGCGCGGCTGGCCGTCGGTGAGACCGAACCGCAGACGCACCACGCCGGCCTCGCGCTCGGAGAGCGTCTCCAACACCGACTGCAGCTGATCCTGCAACAGGGTGAAGGACACCGCGTCCACCGCGACCACGGCTTCGGAATCCTCGATGAAGTCGCCGAGCTGCGAGTCGCCCTCGTCGCCGATGGTCTGGTCCAGCGAGATGGGCTCACGCGCGTACTGCTGGATCTCCAGCACCTTCTCGGGCGTGATATCCATTTCCTTGGCGAGCTCTTCGGGTGTGGGCTCGCGGCCCAGGTCCTGGAGCAGCTCACGCTGAATGCGGCCGAGCTTGTTGATGACCTCGACCATGTGCACCGGGATACGGATGGTGCGGGCCTGGTCGGCCATCGCGCGGGTGATGGCCTGACGGATCCACCAGGTCGCGTATGTCGAGAACTTGTAACCCTTTGTGTAGTCGAACTTCTCGACCGCGCGGATCAGACCCAGGTTGCCTTCCTGGATGAGGTCCAGGAACGCCATGCCGCGACCGGTGTAGCGCTTGGCCAGCGAGACCACCAGGCGCAGGTTGGCCTCCAGCAGATGGTTCTTGGCCCGGTCGCCGTCACGGCAGATCCAGGACATGTCACGGCGCTGTGCGGCCGGAAGCTTCTCGCCCTTTTCGGCCAGCTCGGTGACGATCTGGGTCGCGTAAAGGCCTGCCTCGATCCGCTTGGCCAGCTCGACTTCCTCTTCGGCGTTTAGCAGGGCCACCTTGCCGATCTGCTTGAGGTAGGCGCGCACCGAGTCCGCAGAAGCGGTGAGCTCGGCGTCCTTGCGAGCCTGGCGCAGCGCCTCAGACTCTTCCTCGTCCCAGACGAAATCGCCTGAGGCCTTGTCCTTCTCAGACGGCTCGTCACCTTCGGCCTCAGCTTCGGCCTCGGGCTCGGGATCGGCGGCAACCTCGGCGAGGTCGGCCTCGATGTCCACATCGTCGGCGAGATCAGGATCCAGATCCTCGCCGGGCTCGATGTCGGCGTCCTCGGGGCTGCCCTGCGGTTCGAGAGAGGGATCAACTGCCTTGGCCGCGGCCTTCTTGGCCGGCGCTTTCTTGGCGGGTGCTGCCTTCTTCGCGGGCGCGGCCTTCTTGGCGGGGGCCTTGGTCGCAGCCTTAGCGGGCGCCTTCTTGGCCGGTGCCTTCTTGGCCGGTGCCTTGACGGCAGCCTTCACCGGTGCCTTCTTGGCCGCTTCGGTTTCCGGAGCTGCTGCTTTCGTGGCTGCCACTGACGCCCTTTCCTGGCTGCTTCGTCGACGAGCATGGGCATGCAAAATCGAGAATTCGGCTGTCTGCTTGATGTTCGCCGCGAACGTGGGGGACCCGCGTGCGGCTAGGTGTTACATCGCTGTCTGCCATTGTAACGACAACACCGCAGAACCTGTGAAAAAGCTAAGGTGAAACGCCAGCGTGTGCGGCCATCGCCGCGCCGACGATTCCCGCTGTGTTCTGCAGAGCAGCCGCCACCACCGGGGTGCGATTGGTCAGCAGAGGCACCCATTTGTCGGCCTTGCGGCTAATGCCCCCACCCACGATGAACAGGTCGGGCCACAGTGCGTTCTCCACTGCCTCCAAGACCTTGGTGACCTCGGGCGCCCACTGCTTGTAGCTCCAGTCGTTCTTTTCCTTCACCGACGATGCGGCACGATGCTCGGCTTCCATGCCGCCGACCTCGATGTGTCCGAACTCGGTGTTGGGCAATAGGACTCCATTGTGGAGGACTGCGGATCCGATCCCGGTTCCGAACGTCAGGAGGACGACGACGCCCGACTGATCCTTGCCCGCGCCGTACCGATCCTCGGCGAGCCCGGCGGCATCGGCGTCATTGAGCACGGCGACGGTTTGGCCCCCCAATTCGGCGCTGATGATGTCGTGGACGTTGACGCCCAGCCACGATTTGTCGACGTTCGCGGCGGTGCGTGCCTCGCCGTGCACGATCACGCCCGGGTAGGTCACGCCGACGGGTCCGGTCCACGAGAAATCACGCACGACTGTGGCGATGGTCTCTGCGACGGCCTTCGGCGTGGCGGGCTGGGGAGTCGGGTACTTCACCCGTTCGCCGATCATCTCGCCGGTTGTCAGGTCCACGATGGCGCCCTTGATGCCGCTGCCGCCGACGTCGATTCCGAAGCCGCGCTGCTCGGACGTGTCGGCTCCCGTCGTGGGTGCGGCCAGTCCGGATTCGGTGGCGGTCATCGGCGCTCCTTGGTTCTGGATCTACATCGTTCGCGGACCGGGCCGCGAACGATGTACGGAATGCACGGAATGCGAGTGACACCCTAATGCCCCGGGGGACGCCGCGCGTGTTGCTCGGGCCTGTGCTGCGATAGACGCGTGGGAATCGAAGCGGGAGCGCTGCGTTCGTTGGCGGTACGGCTGGCCTCAGAGGCCGCCGAATTCGTGCGGCATCGTCGTGGAAGCGCCGATTGGGCGGCTTCCGTACGGACCAAGACCTCCGATACCGATCCGGTGACCCTGGTGGACACCGACTGTGAACGGCTGCTGCGCCGCCGACTGTCGGCGTTGCGCCCCGATGACTCCATCCTGGGGGAGGAGGACGGCGAGACCGGCGGTTCATCGCCGGAGGCCGGCGAGGGGCACGTGCGCTGGGTGATCGATCCGATCGACGGCACGGTGAACTTCGTCTACGGCATTCCCGCCTACGCCGTGTCGGTGGCCGCACAGGTCGACGGAGTGACGGTGGCGGCTGCTGTGGCCGACGTCGCGGCCGATCGCGTCTTCTCGGCGGCGTCAGGCCACGGTGCGACGGTGCGTGAGGCCAATGGCCTGCAGTGGCCGTTGGAGTGCAATCCGATCCGGGAGACGCGGCTTGCGCTGGTGGCCACGGGCTTCGCTTATTCGGCGGTGCGGCGGGAACGTCAGGCGCAGCTGGTCGCGCAGGTGTTGCCCAAGGTGCGCGACGTGCGGAGGATCGGCTCGGCAGCACTGGATCTGTGTGCGGTGGCCGAGGGGCGTGTCGATGCTCAATACGAACACGGGCTGGGACCGTGGGACTGGGCGGGAGGTGCCCTCATCGCACGCGAGGCCGGTGCCGTGCTGGTGTTGCCGGACAAGGATGCCGTGAGCGCCGACGGTGCCCTCATCTCGGCCGCGGCGCCCGGAATCGCCGAGGAGTTCGGTCGGCTCCTGACCGATATCGGCGCGATGGCGCCGATTCCCGGCTAGCAGGTGCTCTGCCGGGCCTTGAGGATGAAATCAGAGTTGGCCTGGTTACCGGACTTGAGGCTGTTGAGCGCTGAGGTGACCGCATTGCCGGAGGCAAGCTCGGTGAACTCACTGCCGAGCGCGAGATCCACCGAATTGTCGGATCGGTTGTCTTCGATGAACTCGACACACGGCGCCACCAGCGAAAGTGTCAGCGCGTTGGCGTACCCGGACTCCCCGAATCGGATCTGTCCGACGCAGTTCAGACGGGATCCGCTGGGGTAGAACGGGTCGTTATCGGCGGTCGGCGAGGGGAATCCCAGGTCGCGCAGCGTGGCGGATACATCCCCGGCCTGACCGGCCTGGCCGTTGGCGTTGAGGACACGAGCCTTGACGTCGTTGAGCATGGCCGGGCTGGTTCCTGACAGCGAGGACCGCGACACCGGCTTACCGATGGTTCCGGAGCCGGGCTCGGTCTGCTGAGCGGGCGGGTTGCACGCCGTCGCCTCTTTGACCGGCGCTTCCCGGGTGAGCGCCGAAGCCCAGACGAACACGGTGACGACCAGGAGCGCTATACCCACGCATAGGGCTGGCAAATAGTTCCGTCGGCGGAACGGGCGCCCGTACTTGTCTACCGAGGTGCCCTCGGTGATGTCTGCGACCACGGATGGCACTCTAGGCCAGCGGACTTCCAGGCGACAGACGACGAAATAGACTGGGCGTCCACTAGCTTGTGATGCAAATCACACAAAGAACCGACGGGATCCGGGCACTAATAGTTTGTGATGTCCGTTTCAGCCTGGTACAAAGCCTTGCTGCGCCTATGCAGAAGCTTGATGACGAGATGTTGATAAGGGGATGGACGCATGGCTACCGACTACGACGCTCCGAGGCGATCCGACGCCGACGATGTGTCAGAGGACTCGTTAGAGGAGCTCAAGGCTCGTCGTAACGAAGCACAGTCGGCGGTGGTCGATGTCGATGAGGCGGAAACCGCCGAATCGTTCGAGCTACCAGGTGCCGACCTGTCCGGCGAGGAACTTTCGGTTCGGGTCATCCCGAAGCAGGCCGACGAGTTCACGTGTTCGAGCTGCTTCCTGGTGCATCACCGCAGCCGGCTGGCCAGTGAGAAGAACGGCCAGCTGATCTGCACCGACTGCGCGGCCTGAGGTTCGGAGCTAGTCGCGGCTCGGCCGCGCACTAGCTCCGCAGGGCCGCCAGCACCCGATCGGGGTGGCGGCTGCTCACCAGCCAGTAGGGGGTGGGATCGTCGGCATCGTCGAGTACCACCAAAACCAGCGGGCCGATCCATGCGCGGTGCACGACGAAGGCCGCCGGATCGAGCTGGCGGCCAAGTGCCGCACTTTTCGCACTGGGCGGGATAGCCGCCGACTTGGCGATCACGCCGACCGGCAAGTGGGCCGAGCCCGCTCGCAGCTCGGGTGCGCCGTCGGGACCAGCCGCAACCTCTACGCGGATCCTGCTGAACCACAACAAGGCTCCCGCGACGATCGCGAACAGGATCGGGTATGGCACCCAGTTGGGCAGCTGCCGCATGCTCTGGTTGATCTCCAGCGCGAGCAGCGTTGCCGCGCCGAAGCCGGGCAGCGCCCACCACCATGGAACCCAGAGCCGCTCGGAGTAGCGGATGGGTGGCGCGTCGCTGGGGGAGTCCGTCACGCGGCCAAGGGTAGTCTGGGCGATCGTGCCCACACCTACGAGATTGGCCATCGTTCGCCTGGACCGCGAACTGCCTCTGCCCTCCCGCGCGCATGCCGACGATGCGGGAGTAGATCTCTATAGCGCCGAAGACCTCGTGATCGAACCCGGTCGTCGGGCGCTGGTGGGCACCGGTATCGCCGTGGCTATCCCATCGGGGATGGTCGGGTTGGTGCACCCCCGTTCGGGTCTGGCTGCGCGCGTGGGTCTTTCGATCGTTAACAGTCCCGGCACGATCGACGCCGGGTACCGTGGCGAGGTGAAGCTCAGCCTGATCAACCTGGACCCCGAGGCCCCTATCGTCATTGCCCGTGGCGACCGGATCGCCCAGTTGCTGGTTCAGCAGGTCGAGTTACCGGAGCTGGTTGAAGTGGATTCATTTGACGAGGCCGGTCTGGCGGTGACCACCCGCGGCACGGGTGGGCACGGGTCCAGCGGCGGACATGCGAGCTTGTGATGGCTTTACACCGCAGTGGTGGTCTCAACGACCTGGACGATTCGGCCGACGCCTCCACAACGGGGTCGGACGAATCGTTTGACGGCCCATACGAGATCGAGGATTTCGACAGCCCTGAGGACGCGGGGGTCGGACGCCTGGACCTGGGTTCGGTACTCATCCCCGTGCCAGAGGCCGGACAGATTCAGGTTGAACTGACCGCCACGGGTACGCCCGGCGCGGTTTTCGTGCTCACGCCCAACGGGCGCTATTCGGTGGCCGCGTACGCCGCACCGAAATCCGCAGGCCTGTGGCGCGAGATCGCGGGGGAGTTGGCTGAATCGCTCCGCAAGGAGGCCGCGGAGGTCTCCATCGCGGACGGTCCGTGGGGCCGGGAGGTCGTCGGGGTCGCCGAGGGCGGCTCCGTGCGCTTCATCGGGGTCGACGGTTACCGATGGATGATCCGCTGCGTGCTGCAGGGTCCCGCCGAGACATTCGACGCACTGGCACAGGAGGCCCGCGACGCGGTGGCCGACACCGTCGTCCGCCGCGATGACAGCCCGTACCCCGTACGGACTCCGCTGCCGGTCGCGCTGCCCGAACCGATGCTGGAGCAGCTGCAGGCGGCGCAGGCCCAGGCGATGGCAGAAGCCGAAGCCGAGGCACTCACCCAGGAACCCGCACCGCAGGACGATCCGACACCGGCGGCCCGCCGCAGCGTCTCGGGATCGGCCATGCAGCAGCTGCGGTCCACGATCACCGGCGGCTAGTCAGGATCGAACCGGAACACCGACAGTGTTCCGGCCAGCGCCTCGAACTCATCCGGAGTTCCGTGGCGCACCAGTCCGGCGTTTTTCGCGAACCGCACGCCCACGGGAACCTTGACGGCAAATACCCGCAGCGCGCGCCGGGCAGTTTCGGGCGGCACGCTGACGATCCTGACGTGTTGGACACGGTGTCGCCGGGTGAGAGTTCCTGAGCCGGCCGCGGCGGCATTACGCGGCCAATCCGAGCCCGGATAGCCCCCGACCGCGTAGAGGTGACCATCCATGTCGAACGGTGTGATGGGGGTGGGACGGGGACGACCCGTCGTGCGGCCCGGCACGGTCAGCACCATCGCCGGACCGGTCGGGATGCCGATGCGGTGAAATGCCCGCACCAGCTTGTTCATCGGTTTAAGCCACCGCGGCGGGATGCTGGTCATGGCCGTCACCGGTTCCGTGGTGCGGACTCGGGGTACGTGAACTCGGCCCGGAATCTGTCTGCCCAAGCGGCGAAGGGCTCCGCGGAACGCCCGAGTATCCGGTTCACCTCCTGCGTGACGACCGCCGGCACCGTGACCGTGGCGGCCTGCATCGCCAGGTACGCGTCGGCGAACTCGGTCGCAAACCCCAGGCCCGCGAAGTGCTGACGCACGAGATCGTCGGAAACCTGCAGGTACTCCAACGGCCGATGCAGAACATCCCCGAGTACCGCGACGAGATCGGTGTTGGTGAATGCCTGCGGACCGGTCAGCGGAATGCGCTGCCCGACGAGGTCGTCCGTGAGCAGCGCGTGCGCCGCGATCTCGGAGATGTCCCGATCCGCGATCGGGGCGCTTGAGGCGGACGCATGCGGTCCCCGGACCACGTTGCCCGCCGTGAGCTGGCCCGCCCACATCCCGAGGAAATTCGACGCGAAGATGGTTGGGCGCAAGCTCACCCACTCCACTCCGGAACCGACCGCGTACTGTTCCACCTCCTTGTTTCGGTCGCCACGGAACCGCGACGGTTGTCGGGAGAAGTCGTCGTCGCAGTTGATCGCCGAAAGGGCAACCAGGCGGGTAACTCCTTCGCGTACAGCCTGATCCACAAAATCGGCGAGATCTTCCCCAAGGGCCCGGGAATTCAGGAAGATGGCGGTGGCGCCGCTGATACCGGCGCGCGCCGACTCGATGGTTTTCACCTGCGGCGAGAAATCCCCATGCTCGGGGTGGCGGGTGACCGCGCGTACCTCGGCGCCCGCCCTTGCCAGTAGGTCCACCAGCGGGCGCCCCACATTGCCTGTTGCGCCGGTGACGAGAATTGTCATGTCGGATACTCCAATTCGGGAGGTTCGGATGGCTCTGCATGTTTCGGCCAAAGCGGCCACATGAGTACGACGGGACGCGAGCGCGCAAAGTTACGAGATTTGCCCGGTTGGCTTGGTAACTTTCCCGGCCGTGGAATCGTCGCAGTGACATGAGTTTCTCGTCCACGCACGACGCGCTGGTGGCCGCGGCCTGGCGCGAGCATTACCCCTACCTGGTGAATCTCGCCTATCAGATGCTCGGCGATGTCGGCGATGCCGAGGACTGCGTCCAAGAAGCGTTCGTGCGGCTGGCCCGCGCGGATGAGACGCAGATCGACGAGCCGCGTGCGTGGTTATCGGTGGTGACCGGTCGGTTGTGCCTGGACCAGCTGCGTTCGGCACGTATGCGCCGCGAGCAGACGGGCATCGCGTCGATAGTGGAATCCGTTGCACCGCTCTATGTTTCGTCGACTGCAGATCCGGTCGACAGGGTCACTCTGGACGACGAGGTGCGAGGTGCCCTGTGGGAGGTGTTGCGAGCGCTCAGTCCCGGCGAGCGGGTCGCGTTCGTCTTGCATGACGTATTCGGAGTCCCGTTCGAAGAGATCGCGTCGACGGTGGGTCGCCCGGTGGGCACGTGCCGCCAGCTTGCCCGGCGCGCCCGGACCAGATTTCAGCAGTCGTCGTCGCGCATTGGTGACGTCACCCGTGCTGAGCACCGGGAGCTGATCGAAAAATTCGTGACCGCCTGCGCCAACGGCGACCTGATCGGCCTGATGGGGGTGTTGGATTCCAGCGTCTGGGGGGTCGGCACCATCATCGGAGACCCCGCACCGGCACCGCAGGTCAACCGCGGACGCACCGATGTCGCCACGAATCTGCTCATGTACCTGGGTCATGGCGCCACCTTGGTGGGTGGGCCGTTCGGGCAACCAGTTCTGCTGGCCTTCATGCAGCGCAGGCTCTTCGCGGTGGTCACCTTGACGGTGCGTGACGGCGTGGTGCTCAAGATCGAGGCCACGGCCGACCCGGCGGCACGAGGACGCTGAGTCAGATATCGCTCAGTGCACCGACGCAGGCCTGTCCCAGGCAGGACGGGTCCGCGCCCAGCTGATCGAGGGTAAACGTGCGCAGCGCACCGCGCGGCGCCCAGGACGCCCAGTCCTGGCCGACAGCAAGCGGATGTATCGGATCATCGGTGGCCGCTGCCACCGCCAGCGGTACGGCCAATCCACGGATGTCGTCGGCCGTCGGGTTCACAAAGCCCGACACCGCATCCATGGCGTTGGGTAGGCCGGGCCACTGGGCGGCCCATGATCGGGCGAGCTCAGCGCCGAGCCATGCAGGACTGCTGGCCTGCATGGCGGCTGTCACCGCTGCCAACCCGTCGGCACGCAGCGATTCCGCGGTGACCCGGGCGGACACCGAAGCAGGCGAGTTTTCCGGCTTGCCCGTCCACGCGGGCATCGCCGCCAGCACCGCCAGCGCGGCCCCGGGGTTCTGCAGCGCCCACGTCAGGGCCACGGCGGTGCCGATGGACATCCCGCCGACGACGATCGGGCCTTTGCTGGCCGCCCCATCGAGTGCTCGCAGATAGCCGTTGACCAGGTCATTCGGTTCTGGGTGCACCGCCACCAGGGCAGCACCCGCATCGCTGAGCGCGGGGCCGAACGCCCGGATGATGAAGTCGTCGTCGGAGCCCGTGCCGGGCATGAGAACCGCTGTGTGGCCCTCAAGTTCGGGGGATGGGCCGCGTGCGGCAAGACCGTTGATGGGCGTCACGCACCTGATCTTGCCCGGTGTGCGGGACACCCCGAGGGCCGCCTGGCATCGGGGCGTGCAAAGGTCTACCGTGGCGGTTGCACCGATGAGCCGCTTGCGCCAAAGAGGCTCCACGAGCGATCACACGATCGGGCATGTTGAGAGGCCAGGACGAGAAGTGGCTACCACAGGCGGTTATCTGCGTCGACTGACTCGTCGGCTGACAGAGGACCTGGAGCAAGTAGACGCCGAGAAAATCGGTGACGACGCCGCCGCCACCGGTGCTCAGCGCGTCATCGATTGTCAGCGCGGCCAAGAGGTCACCATGTGCGGAACATTGCGCACGGTGGAAACCAACTCCAAGGGCTGCGTGGCGGGCGTGAAGGCCGAGCTGTTCGACGGCACCGACACCGTGACGCTGGTCTGGCTGGGTCAGCGCCGCATTCCGGGTATCGAGTCGGGCCGCACCCTGCTGGTGCGTGGTCGGCTCGGCAAGCTCGAGAACGGCGGCAAGGTAATTCACAACCCGTACTACGAGATTCAGCGCTAAGTGCCGGAAACCCCAACGCACGAGCCTGAGGAAGGCTCGGCTGATTCCGGCGAGCACGAGGGCCCGCATCTGAGGATCAGCGTGCCCGGGACCAAGCCCGAGGAGCCGGGAAGCTCGCCGCTGCATGAAATGTGGCATCAGGCCGGGGGCTGGCAGGGAATCGTCTACTCGTCGATTCCGGTCATCGTTTTCGTTGTCGCGGTCAGCGTGTCCTCGCTGATGCCCGCCATCGTCTCGGCCCTGGTCGCAGCGACCCTGATCCTGATCTGGCGCTTGATCCGGCGCGAGTCGCTGCAACCGGCATTCTCCGGGTTCATCAGCGTTGGTATCAGCGCGCTGATCGCCTACCTGCTCGGAGAAGCGAAGGGCTACTTCCTCATTGGGATCTGGGCCAACTTCTTCTGGGGCACCGTCTTCCTGGTGTCGGTAATCATTCGCCGACCGATCGTCGGCTATGCGTACAGCTGGGCGACCGGGGGCGACATGTCGTGGCGCGCCAACCGGCGCATCGTGATGGCCTTCGATATCGCCACGGTGTCCTGGATCGTGTTGTTCGCCACCCGATTTGTGGTGCAGCAGTGGCTGTACCTCGCGGGTAACACGGCCTGGCTGGGCGGCACCAAGATCGCGATGGGCTGGCCATTGACGGCGGTCGGCGCGTTGATCACCCTGCTGGTGATCCGCTACGTGCGCCGCCACACGGAGAACGCGCTCGAGGAATCCCCGAGCAGTCCCTAGCCGAGTACTACGCGGTGGAGCTCGTCCTCGATATCCGCGGTGGCGACCAGGATCAGCTCGTCGCCGCCTTCGAGGGGCTCATCGGGCTGCACCGGAATGACCCGTGATCCGCGCAGGATCGCCACCAGCACCGCGTCGCGGGGGAGCTCCAGTTTTCGCACCGGCTTACCGGCCCACGGGGTGTCATCGGGGAGGGTGATCTCTACCAGGTTGGCCTGTCCGCGCCGGAACTCCATGAGGCGCACCACGTCACCCACGGCGACGGCCTCCTCGACGAGAGAGGCCAGCATGCGCGGGGTGGATACCGCGACATCGACACCCCAGGCGTCATCGAAGAGCCACTCGTTGCGCGGATCATTCACGCGGGCCACGACGCGCGGTACCGCGAACTCGGTCTTGGCCAGCAGGCTCAGCACCAGATTGGCCTTGTCATCACCGGTCGCGGCGATCACCACATCAAAGGTATGCAGCTCTTCGGCCTCCAGCAGGCTGATCTCGCAGGCATCACCGAGCCGCCAATGTGCCTCGGGTACCGCCTCCGGATCGATGTGCTCGGGGTTGCGTTCCAGCAGGGTGACCTCGTGCCGGCTCTCGATGAGCTCGCGCGCGATGGAACGCCCGACGGCGCCCGCGCCTCCGATAGCGACCTTCATCGGGCACTCCCGTGGTCGTCGTCAGCATCCTCGCCCGGTGGTTGCGCCGCGATCGCCAACGCTTCGGCGGCCCGTCCCGACACCGCAGAGACATACACCTCGTCGCTGTCCTGGATGACTGTCTTGGCGTCCGGAAGCAGACCCGTGCCGAACCGGATGATGAAGGCCGCTCGCGCGCCGGTGGCCGTCTCCAGCGCCGTGATGCGCTTGCCGATCCACTCTTCGTGCAGAGCCAGCTCGGTGACCACGACCGAACCGGACGGATCACGCCACTTGGTGGTGTCACTTTCCCTCGTGAGGGCGTGCAGCAGACGATCGGTCGTCCACGGCACGGTGGCGACGGTGGGAATGCCGAGCCGCTCGTAGACGGCGGCGCGCTTCGCGTCGTAGATACGGGCCACCACACGCTCGACGCCGAAGGTCTCACGGGCCGCCCGGGCCGAGATGATGTTCGAGTTATCACCGGAGGAGACCGCGGCGAATGCCTGTGCCCGCTCGATCCCGGCCCGTAACAGAACATCGCGATCAAAACCCATGCCGACGATGCGTTCGCCGGTGAACTCGGGGCTGAGCCGGTTGAAGGCGGAGGCTTCCTTGTCGATGATCGCCACCTCGTGGCCGATCCTGGCCAGGCCTCCGGCCAGCGCGGCGCCCACGCGCCCGCAGCCCATCACCACTACTCGCACCGGAAGACCTTTCTGGGTAGGCGTTCGTCTTAGTACTTGTCGCAATACTGAACGCCGCGTCACGGCACCCGACACAGCGATGTCAAGTGAGACCGTACCGCGATTGCTCGCGTGGCCTAATGTTGGCGTTCGTGTCTACGCTTTCCAAGCTGTCGACGGCGGCTCGGCGCCTGGTAATCGGCCGACCGTTTCGCAGCGACAGCCTTGGCCATACCCTGCTGCCGAAGCGCATCGCGCTACCGGTTTTCGCCTCCGACGCGCTGTCCTCGGTGGCGTACGCGCCCGAGGAAATCTTCCTGGTGCTGTCGGTCGCGGGGATGTCCGCCTATGCGATGACACCGTGGATCGGGCTCGCGGTCGCCGCCGTCATGATGGTGGTGGTAGCGAGTTACCGGCAGAACGTGCACGCGTATCCATCCGGTGGTGGTGACTATGAGGTGGTCACCACCAATCTCGGGCACACCGCGGGCCTGACGGTCGGCAGCGCCCTGCTGGTGGATTACGTACTGACTGTCGCTGTTTCCATGTCCTCGGCGATGTCGAACATCGGCTCGGCCATTCCGCTTGTCGCGCAACATAAGGTGACGTTCGCGGTTGTCGCCATCGTGATCCTGATGTCGATGAATCTGCGCGGCGTCCGCGAATCGGGGGCCGCGTTCGCAATCCCCACGTACGCCTTCATGGTCAGCATGTACCTCATGTTGGGCTGGGGGCTGTTCCAGATCTACGTACTCGGCACCCCGCTGAAGGCGGAATCGGCCTCCTTCGAGATGCATGGCGAAGGCAGCGGCATCATGGGTTTCGCGCTGGTATTCCTTGTCGCACGGGCCTTCTCGTCCGGCTGTGCGGCATTGACGGGTGTGGAAGCGATCAGCAATGGCGTGCCGGCCTTCCGGAAACCCAAGTCACGCAACGCGGCCACGACGCTGTTGCTCCTCGGCGGCATTGCCATCACCCTGTTCATGGGCATCATCTTGCTGGCCGAACGCACCGGAGCCAAGATCGCCGAGGACCCCGCCACGCAATTGGTGGGTGCGCCCGCCAACTACCACCAGAAGACCCTGGTCGCGCAGCTGGCCGAGGCGGTGTTCGGTGACTTCCGAATCGGCTTCCTGTTCATCACCGTGGTGACCGCGCTCATCTTGGTGCTCGCCGCCAACACGGCATTCAACGGTTTCCCGGTGCTCGGATCGATTCTGGCGCAGGACCGTTATCTGCCGCGCCAGCTGCACACGCGCGGTGACCGGCTGGCGTTCTCCAACGGCATCATCTTCCTGTCGGCCGTCGCGATTTTGTTCGTGGTGGCGTTCAAGGCCGAGGTGACCGCCCTCATCCAGCTCTACATCGTCGGTGTCTTCGTGTCCTTCACGCTCAGCCAGATAGGCATGGTGCGGCACTGGACCCGCCTGCTCACGACCGAGACCGATCCTGCGGTGCGCGGCAAGATGTTCCGCTCGCGCATCATCAACACCATCGGCTTCATCATGACCGGTGCCGTTCTGTTGGTAGTCCTGGTCACCAAATTCCTTGCCGGAGCGTGGATCGCGATCCTGGCGATGGGCCTGCTGTTTGTGCTCATGAAGATGATTCACAAGCACTACAACACGGTGGCGCGCGAGCTGGACAATCACGAGGGTGAGGTGGTGCTGCCCAGTCGCACTCATGCCGTCGTCCTGGTCTCCAAGGTGCATCAGCCCACGCTGCGCGCCCTCGCCTACGCCCGGGCCACCCGTCCTGACGTCCTGGAGGCCATTACCGTCAGTGTCGACGATCGGGATACGCGAGAGCTTGTCAGGGATTGGGAGACAAGCGATCTCAGCACCCCGCTGAAGGTGATCGCTTCCCCGTATCGCGAAATCACCCGGCCGATCCTGGACTACGTCAAGCGCATCAGCAAGGAAGCGCCGCGCACGGTTGTCTGCATCTTCATCCCCGAGTACGTGGTGGGGCATTGGTGGGAGCAGGTGCTGCACAACCAGAGTGCGCTGCGACTCAAGGGACGCCTGCTGTTCGTTCCCAATGTCATGGTCACATCCGTTCCGTGGCAGCTTGACTCGTCCGAACGTCGCCGCGAGCTCGACGAGCAGTCCGCGCCCGGCGATTCACGGCGAGGGTTCGACTCCTAGATGGCAATGGGCGAAATTCTCGAAGTCCAGACCGGCGGCCCTGCCAATGGAGGCAGCGTGGTGGCCCGGCACGACGGGCGCGTCATCTTCGTCAGATACGCGCTACCGGGCGAGCGGGTACGGGTACAGATCACCGATGACCGGCAAGCCAGCTTCTGGCATGGCGCCGCCATCGAGGTACTCGACCCGTCACCGCACCGCATCGACCCGATGTGTCCCATCGCGCACGGTAGTGGCGAATCTGGTTGCTGTGATCTGTCTTTCGTCGACCCCGCATATCTGCGCGAGCTCAAGGGTGATGTGGTGAGCCAGCAGCTGGCGCGGCTCGGAAAGTACGACTGGCAGGGCGTGGCCGAACAGATCGGCGCCGGAGACTCCACGGGGTGGCGGACCCGGGTGCGTTTGGATGTGAATGCCCTGGGCCAGCCAGGCTTTCACCGGTATCACAGCGACGAGCTGGTGACCGACCTGCGCTGTGCCCAGGTGGTGCCGGGATTGCTCGATGGGCTCGACGAACCGGCACTCGGCGCGGAGGGGCCGCTGCACGCCGTGATAGACGATCAGGGGCGCCGACATGTTCTGCGTGGGCGATCGGTGGTCGAGGGCGAGGATGTCGCGGTTCAGAAAGTAGGGGACCGGCATTGGTTGGTGCCGGTGACGGCTTTCTGGCAAGCGCACCGCGACGCGGCGAACACCTACAGCCGACTGGTCGCCGAATGGGCCGAGCTGGAACCGGGGATGAGTGCCTGGGATTTGTACGGTGGCGTCGGGGTCTTCGCCGCGGTGCTGGGAGAAGCGGTGGGAGCCAAGGGGCGTGTGGTCAGCGTCGATACCTCCCGGCCGGCATTCCGCAGCGCCAAGAATGCCCTGGGAGATCTGCGACAGGTCAGCATGATCTGCGGATCGGTACGCCATGCCATGCGCGACTTGGGTAAGGCCGATGTCGCCGTGCTGGACCCGCCGCGGGCGGGCGCCGGCCGTGAGGTCATCGGGCGAATCGCCGAGGCGGGCGTACCAAGGGTTATCCATATCGGTTGTGAGGCAGCGGCATTCGCGCGCGATGTGGGCTTGTACCTGGAGCGTGGATATCAGGTGCGTGAGCTGCGGCTGTTCGATGCGTTCCCACTGACTCACCACATCGAGAGCTTTGCGCTACTGACCCGATGAGACAGCGGCAGGTGTAAAGATCTTATAAAGTGGGGCCCTAGGTGTGCCGGGAAGTCTGGTCGGCGAAGCTTTGCCCTGCGACAAGGAACGGACACCGAGCCATGCGCCTGCGCCAACGCGTCTTCACCCGCGGATCGTGGGCGGAGTCCTCTCGCGTCGCCGAGATCCTGCGTAAGGAAACCGTCGGCGGTGTGCTGCTGGTGGTGGCCGCGGTGACCGCACTGCTGTGGGCCAACTCGCCGTGGAGCTCTTGGTACTACCGGCTGGGGGCCGTCACGGTCGGGCCGGAGCGGTTGCACCTGAACCTCACCCTGGCGGGCTGGGCCACCGACGGCCTGTTGGCCATCTTCTTCTTCGTCGTGGGTGTCGAACTCAAACGTGAGTTCGTGGCGGGCGATCTGCGCGACCCGGGACGAGCCGCGTTGCCGATCGTCGCGGCTGTCGGCGGCATGCTCGTTCCGGCCGCCATTTATCTGGCGGTCAACGCATCCGGTGGTGGAGAGGCCATGCGTGGCTGGGCGATACCGACGGCCACGGATATCGCCTTTGCGCTCGCTGTGCTCGCCGTGATTTCTACCCATCTTCCCTCGGCGCTGCGTACCTTCTTGCTCACCTTGGCGGTGGTTGACGACCTGCTGGCCGTCATCGTGATCGCGGTGTTCTATACCGATGAGCTGCACTGGGCGCCACTGGGCCTGGCGCTCATCCCGCTCGCGCTGTTCGCGGTGGCGGTGCAGCGCCGCCGCCGGGAATGGTGGCTGCTGGTGCCGCTGGCGCTGACGACCTGGGCGCTGGTGCACGCCTCGGGGGTGCACGCGACGGTGGCGGGTGTGCTCCTGGGATTCACCGTTCCCGTCCTGAGGCGTGATGGCCGTACCGATGTGCACGGGATGGCCGAGCGGTTCGAGCATCGGATGCGACCGGTGTCGGCGGGGGTTGCGGTGCCGGTGTTCGCGTTCTTTGCCGCGGGTGTCACCCTGGGCGGCTTCGCCGGGCTATGGCAGGCGCTGCTGGATCCGGTGGCCCTGGGCGTTGTGCTGGGTCTGCTGGTGGGTAAGCCGATTGGCATCTTCCTCACCACCTACCTGCTGGCGCGGTTCACGCGGGCCAACCTCGACGACGACCTCAGCTGGCTCGACATCGCCGGTGTGGCGCTGCTCGCGGGCATCGGCTTCACGGTGTCCCTGCTCATCGGTGAACTGGCATTCGGTACCGGATCAGCTGCCGAGCACGTCAAGGTGGGTGTACTTGCCGGATCGCTCACCTCCGCGGCAGTCGCCTCCGTGGTGCTACGGCTGCGTAACCGCGCGTATCGGCGGATCGAGGCCAAGGAGACCCTTGACGCCGATCACGACGGAGTGCCCGATGTTTTTGGTTCCGCTCCAAGCGACCGAATCTGAATCGCTGCGTAGACTGACCTGATGCTTGACGACATCAGAGGACCGGGTGACCTGCAGGGTCTCTCGAAGCGAGAGCTGGACTTACTCGCCGACGAGATCCGCGAGTTCCTGATTCATAAGGTCGCCGCGACCGGTGGCCATCTCGGACCCAACCTGGGCGTCGTCGAGCTGACTCTGGCCCTGCATCGTGTCTTCGAATCCCCGTATGACCCGATTGTCTTCGACACCGGTCATCAGGCGTACGTGCACAAGATCCTCACCGGGCGTTCCGGCGACTTCGACACGCTGCGGCAGAAAGACGGTTTGTCTGGATATCCATCGCGTGCCGAAAGCGAGCACGACTGGGTGGAATCCAGCCACGCCTCGACCGCGCTGTCTTACGCCGATGGACTCGCAAAAGCATTTGAACTGACCGGGCAACGCCGCCGACACGTGGTCGCGGTGGTCGGCGACGGCGCGCTCACCGGCGGTATGTGCTGGGAGGCCCTGAACAACATTGCCGCCGCCGAGCATCGGCGCATCATCATCGTCGTCAACGACAATGGACGCAGCTACGCGCCGACCATCGGAGGGCTCGCCTCGCACCTGGCCGGGCTGCGGCTCACCCCCTCATACGAGAAGGTGCTCGACGAGAGCAAGAAGCTGCTGCGTGGCATGCCGGTGGTCGGACCGCTGGCGTACGCGTTGATGCACAGCCTCAAGGTGGGGGTCAAAGACGCGGTGTCGCCGCAGGTGATGTTCACCGATCTGGGCATCAAATACGTTGGGCCCGTTGATGGACACGACGAGCAAGCGGTGGAGGATGCGCTGCGCCGCGCCCGCGGTTACGGTGGCCCGGTCATCGTGCATGTGATCACTCGCAAGGGTATGGGGTACGCGCCGGCCGAGGACGACGAGGCCGAGCAGATGCATTCCACCGGCATCATCGACCCGAAAACGGGCCGCTCCATCAAGGCTTCGGCGCCGGGCTGGACATCGGTGTTCTCCGACTCGCTCATCGAGGTGGCGAGCGAACACCGCAACATCGTGGCGATCACCGCGGCCATGCCGGGCCCCACCGGGCTCAGTAAGTTCGGTGAGCGTTTCCCCGATCGGCTGTTCGACGTCGGTATCGCCGAGCAGCACGCCGTCACCTCCGCGGCCGGGCTCGCGATGGGTGGCCTGCACCCCGTGGTCGCGATCTACTCCACCTTCCTGAACCGTGCGTTCGATCAGGTGATGATGGACGTTGCGCTGCACAAGCTTCCGGTGACGTTCGTGCTGGACCGGGCCGGCATTACGGGAAGTGACGGGGCCAGCCACAACGGCATGTGGGACCTGTCGATCCTGAACGTGGTGCCCGGGATGCGCGTCGCCGCCCCGCGTGATGCGTCGCGGCTGCGCGAAGAGCTGACCGAGGCCCTGGCGATCGACGATGGACCGACCGCGCTGAGGTTCCCGAAAGGCGAAGTCGGCGAGGATATCCCGGCGGTCGAGCGCCGCGATGGTGTCGACATATTGGCGCGGCCACTCAGCGGATTGCACGCCGATGTGCTGCTGGTGGCGGTCGGCTCGTTCGCGTCGACGGCGTTGGCGACGGCCGAGAGGCTCGGCAAGCAGGGGATCGGCGTGACCGTCGTCGACCCGCGCTGGGTGCTTCCGGTGCCCGACCATGTGATCGAGCTGGCTCGCCAGCACCGATTGGTGGTGACCCTGGAGGACAGCGGCGTACACGGGGGAGCGGGTAGCGCGGTAACCGCGGCGATGCAGGATGCCGATGTGGATATCCCGGCCCGGAATATCGGTGTGCCGCAGCAGTTCCTGGATCACGCATCGCGGGGTCAGGTCCTTGAGCAGCTTGGTTTGACCGATCAGCACATTGCCCGCAAGATCACCGGGTGGGTGGCCGCGATGAGCCGCGAGATCGGGGAGAGCACCGTGAACCCCGCTACGCAGCAGGTCGACTAGTTATCCGATGAGACTCCGCTTTTCGATGCGCTCTGCGAGTGGCGAGAATCGCCTGCTTAAGCGGTCAGTGCCTCGCTGAGTATCGGGACCGTCAGTTCCCGCTGCCATGGGCGTGCGCCGTGCCCGGCGAGTAGTTCCTCGACGTCCCCGCTGCCGTCCCAGTCCCAGCAGAGGCGTCGCACGATCTCCGGGGTGACGATGTTCTCCACGGGTACCGCGATCTGCTCAGAGAGCGTCGACAGGGCCGCGCGCGCGGCCTCCAGGCGGGCGTAGGCCTCGGGCTTGCGTCGTGACCACCGCGATACCGGCGGTGGCCCGATGGTGGGTTCATTCACCGGTGGCGGGGTGTCTGCGTTGCGTGCCTTCGTCAGCGCCGCGAGCCATCGATCGGCCTGCTGTTTTTGCCGGGGGCCGCCGAAGACGGGGAGGGCGATCAGCTCGTTACGTGTCTTCGGGTCTGCCATGGCTGCTTCGACGATTGCCGAATCGGGAAGCGTGCGGCCGGGAGCCACATCGCGTGCGCGTGCCAATTCGTCACGGCTGAGCCATAATTCGCGTACCGCCGCCAACTGTCCGGGCTTGCGTACCTTGTGGATTCCCGAGGTGCGACGCCAGTTGTCCCGTCGGGTCGCCGAGGCCGGTGTGTGGGCAAGGTACTCGAACTCCTGCCGGGCCCATTCGGTCTTGTCCTGCTCGGCGAGAACCTCGGCAATCTTCTCGCGCAGCTCGACGAGCACCTCGACGTCCAGTGCCGCGTAGTTGAGCCAATCGTCCGGTAGCGGCCGTTTAGACCAGTCGGCGGCGCCGTGTCCTTTGGCCAGACCCAGCCCCAGCAGTCGATGAACCATCGCGGCCAGGTTCACCTTCTCGAACCCAGCCAGTCGGCCGGCCAATTCGGTGTCATAGACCGACGGCGGTCTCATCTCCAATTCGGCCAGGCAGGGCAGATCCTGGTCGGCGGCGTGCAAGATCCACTCGTCGGCGCCCAGCACCTCGACGATTGGTCCGAGTGCGTCCGGAACGTTGGTCGGGTCCAGCAGCACCGTGCCGGCGCCGCGTCGACGAATCTGGATCAAGTAGGCCCGGTTGGAGTATCGGAATCCCGAGGCTCGCTCCGCGTCGACGGCAAATGCGCCCGTTCCGGATGCCAAACGTTTTGCCGCCATGCGGATTTCATCCGTTGAGGCGGTGATCGGCGGCACCCCTTCGGCGGGGCGAAGCAGTGGCGTCGGTTCGGGAAGCTCGGATTCGGTGTCCATATCTGAGTCAGCAGCGTAGGCGCTAAGCGCGGTGGCGCGACCCCAGGTCGGTCACACCTACCGGTGGCAGGCCGGCCGCGTGCTCCAACACCTCGCAGAATGCTTCGACGTGGGTCTCGATATCGGTACCGGTGGCGGTCCAGGACGCCCGCAGTTCCAACTGGTGAGCGCGCCCCGGGCCGGCGATATCGCCGTAGCGGACCGAGGTGGTTGCGGTCACGGTGCCACCCAACGCCGTCAGATCCGTGGTGCGGGTGTTCAAGGCATCCACGAGCCAGCTCCACGCAACTTCCGGTAGCAACGGGTCCACGGCTTCGGTGGCGTCCAGATCGGCCTGGATGTAGGCGACCAGCCGCATCGTGCCGTTCCATGCCTCGTCGCCCTCCGGGTCGTGCAGCAGGATTAGCCTGCCGAACGCATCACCCTCGGATTGTTCGGGCACGTTATCGGTGTCGAGGTGCTTGATTTCCGCGCCGAGCGCATAGCTGAACGGAGCCAATCGCTGCGGGGGACGAATAGTGCCCAGCTCGATCTCCGGACGCACGGTCACGGAGTTCATCGCGTCGACCGCCGCGCGGAACGGGGCTGGTTCGGCAGACGTCACAGCAATGGACGGTAGCGCGCCGGGCCGACATGCTCCCGCAGGCGCGCCGTGCAAGGTTGCCATGGCAGCATGGGCAGTGATGACCGGATTGAACGAAGATCGCGCGACGCAGGCAAAAACCCGTCGTGAACTGCCGCTTTCTCCCTATCTCGCGGCTGCCGCCGGAAGGGCTCCCAGCCATCCCCCGGTGTGGTTCATGCGGCAGGCCGGGCGTTCGCTGCCCGAGTACCGTGCGGTGCGCGCCGACCACGCCATGCTGGACGCTTGTTTTAATCCTGAACTGGTTTGCGAGATCACGCTGCAGCCGATCCGTCGGCACCAGGTTGATGCCGCCATCCTGTTCTCCGACATCGTGGTCCCGCTCAAAGCGGCCGGCATCGATCTGGACATCGTTCCCGATGTGGGTCCCGTGATCGCCAATCCGGTGCGCACCACCGCCGACGTGGCGAAGCTGCCACGCCTGGAGCCCGGGCAGGTCGAGGCCGTCAGTGACGCCGTGCGGCTGCTGGTCGCCGAGCTGGGCGAGACCCCACTGATCGGTTTTGCCGGCGCCCCCTTCACGCTGGCCTCCTATCTGGTCGAGGGCGGACCGAGTCGTCACCATCAGCGCACCAAGGCGCTGCTACAGGGCGACCCGCAGACCTGGCATGCGTTGATGACCGCGTTGACCGATGTCACCATCGCGTTCCTGCGTGCACAGCTCGACGCCGGTGTGGACGCGCTGCAGCTGTTCGACTCGTGGGCAGGCGCGTTGTCGCTGGCCGACTACCGCTCAGCCGTGTTACCTCACAGCACAAGGATTTTCGATGAATTCGCCCACGCGGGCGTACCCATGACGCACTTCGGGGTGGGCACCGGCGAGCTATTGGGTGCCATGGGGGAGGCCGGCGCCACTGTGGTCGGTGTGGACTGGCGCACCCCGTTGGATGTGGCGGCGGGTCGGGTCGGCGCCGGAAAAGCCTTGCAGGGCAACCTTGATCCGGCAGTACTGCTGGCCGGATGGCCTGTGGTGGAGCGCGAGGTGCGCCGGATCGTGGCCGAGGGCGGCCGGGCGGTGGCCGCCGGTGCCGCCGGACATATCTTCAATCTGGGACACGGGGTGTTGCCGGATACCGATCCGGTGGTCCTCACCGATGCGGTGGCGCTGGTGCATTCGTTGTGACCTCAGCGACGCGGTCGTCCGCACCTTCCATTGCCGTTGTGGGGGGCGGTATTTCGGGGCTGACCGCGGCGTATCGGCTGCGGTGCGAGCTCGGCGACGACCCGCGCATCACCGTGTACGACCCCGCCGAGCAGCTGGGTGGAATTCTTCGCACCATCACCCTGGGCGAGCATCGGGTCGACATCGGCGCCGAGGCATTCATCACCCGGCGTCCCGAGGTGCTGGATCTCCTGGATGAACTGGGGTTGGCCGACCGCAGGATCGACACCACCGGCGCACGACCGCTCATCTATGCCGGCGGTCGTCTGCACCCGCTGCCCGCGCGGACGGTGAACGGCATACCGGCCTCGGGGTCCTCGGTGGTCGGTCTCGTCGACGAGGAGACCGTGGCGCGCATCGACAGCGAGCCTGAGCGCGATATGCACTGGACCGTGGGAGCCGATCCCACCGTTGCCGACCTGGTCTCGCTGCGATTCGGGCCGCAGGTGGTCGCGCGGCTCGTCGATCCGCTACTCGGTGGCGTGTACGCGGGTTCGGCCGCGACGACGGGCCTGCGCACGGCGGCGCCCGGGATCGCCCGTGCCCTCGACGAGGGGGCGGGCAGCCTGCTGGTCGCAGCCCGACAGGCGTTGCCGCCGATCTCGGCCAACGGCATCTTCGGTGCGATCGACGGCGGTTACGCGGTGCTGGTGGAAGAACTCTGGCGCCGCGCCCGCGCCGAACATCGGCGGCTCGCGGTGACCGGCATCGCGCGTGACGGTGAGAGTTGGGCGGTAACCGGCGACGGCGCATCCGATCACGCGGACGTGGTCGTTGTCGCGGTGCCCGCGCCTCGCGCGGCGGACATCCTCGATGCGGTGGCACCCGAATCGGCGGCGGCGGCCCGGGCCGTCCCGGTGGCGTCCTCGGTGGTCGTGGCACTGACGTTGCCCGGTGACGCCCCCATTCCGGCCAACTCCGGGGTGCTCGTGGCATCCGGAGAAGCCCTGCACACCAAGGCCGTAACGTTCTCGACCGGTAAGTGGGGAATGCGCGGACGAAGCACCCAGGTGGTGCGGTTGTCCTACGGGCGTTTCGGCGACACCGTGGCGCGGGCCACCAGCGACGATCAGCTGCGGCACTGGGCCGTCACCGATCTCGAAACCGTGCTGGGTGCGTCGGTGACGCCCATCGATACGGCGCTGGCCCGCTGGATCGACGCGATGCCGCAGTACGGTCCCGGCCACGCCGATGTCGCCGATGCCATCCGCGCCGGGTTGCCGTCGGGGATCGCCGTGGCGGGCTCGTACCTGGACGGCATCGGGGTACCGGCTTGTGTGTCCTCCGCCTCTCGAGCGGTACAGGACAGCGTGGCACGATGGGGGCATGGCTAGCCTCGATTTCGACACCCTCAACTCGACCATTCGCTACCTGATGTTCTCGGTGTTCCAGGTGCGCGAAGGGGGGTTGGGCGAGGACCGGGACAGTGCCGCCGACGAGGTGGCCACCCTGATCAAACGGCATGAGGACGATGGTGTCGTGGTCCGTGGCATCTACGACGTGGCCGGTCTGCGCGCCGACGCCGATTTCATGATCTGGTCACACGCCGAGTCCATCGAGAAGCTGCAGGCGCTGTACAGCGATTTCCGTCGCACCACCGCCCTGGGTCGGGCCATCACCCCGGTATGGAGCAATGCGGCCCTGCACCGGCCCGCCGAATTCAACAAGAGCCACATCCCGGCGTTTCTCGCGGGGGAGGAGGCCGGCGCCTACATCTGCGTGTATCCCTTTGTGCGCTCCTACGATTGGTACCTGCTGCCCGATGAGGAGCGGCGCAAGATGCTCGCCGATCACGGTATTGCCGCGCGTGCCTACAAGGATGTGCGTGCCAACACGGTGCCCGCCTTCGCGCTCGGCGACTACGAGTGGCTGCTGGCCTTCGAGGCGCCCGAGCTGTATCGCATTGTCGACCTGATGCGCGATTTGCGTGCCACCGAGGCCCGGTTGCACGTGCGCGAGGAGACGCCGTTCTTCACCGGCCCGCGGGTCTCTGCCGAGGAACTCGTCGCCCGCCTGCCCTAGACCATTTCGCCGAGACCGAGGTTATGGCGAATTTGTGCGAGACGAAACCACCACAACCTAGGTTTCGGCGGGCTGCAGGCGCAGGGAGATCGAGTTGATGCAGTAGCGCTGGTCGGTGGGCGTGGGGTATCCCTCGCCCTCGAACACGTGCCCCAGGTGGCTGTGGCAGTTGGCGCACAGCACCTCGACGCGGCGCATGCCCAGTGACTTGTCCGGCTTCAGGATCACGGCGTCCGAGTCGGCCGGGTCGAAGAACGACGGCCAGCCGCAATGGGATTCGAACTTCTCGGTGCTGCGGAACAGTTCGGCCCCGCACGCCCGGCAGGCGTACACGCCCTCGGTCTTGGTGTCGGTGTATTCACCGACGAACGGGCGTTCGGTACCGGCGCGGCGCAGCACCGCGAACTCGTCAGGAGTCAGCCGCTCCCGCCACTGCTCGTCGGTCAGATTGACCTTCGGGTCGTTCGATGTCGTCATCGTCCGCTGACTCCTTAGTGCCTATCGCCGCGCTCATCCAGTCTGGATCCAGCCCGCTATCCAGTGTGCCAGCGGCCTTGGCATCCCGATACCGAAGCACCAGCACCATCATCACGACGATCAGCAGCAGGCACCATCCGTAGGTGATCTTCAGATACTCCAGGGCGCGTCCCGTGGTGGGCCAATGCACCAGCAGCCAGCGATCCATGGAGAAGAACCCGTAGATCGCCAGCCAGGCCGGCCAGTTCCGCAACACCGAGTTGGGCAGCACGATCGTCATCACGAACGGGAACAGCGCCATCGAGTAGTAGCCCTGGCCCAGCCCCAGCAGCAGGAAGGACGCCGTCAGCACCACACCGCCGGTGGTCAGCGCCCAGAACCGGGGGTCGCGGCGGCGGTAGTACTTGTACAGCAACCACACACTCACCAGGGCGATCAGTAGGAATGCGATGCGCAGCAGGGCGGTCAATGGTGCGGGAAGCCCGTAGTACACGGCGTTTCCGGCGATGGAGCTGTTGAAGTAATCGCGGGTTTCGCCCAGGTATTTCACGGTGCGCCGCAAGTAGTCCCAGCCGTCGACGATCCTGACCTTGTGCGGGCCGAACATGGCGACCGCGTTGAAGAACGCGGGTATGCCGAAAGCGGCCACGAATACCCGCCACTGCCGGTTGAGTAGCGGCAACAACAGCAGCGGTAACAGCAGCGGTTTGATCACCAGCGTCAGCCCGATCGCGACACCGGCCAGCCAATCGGACTTCGCGTTCCCATTCAGCAACCAGCGGAAGAACAGCACCTCGAGCAGCAGCATGACGCCGTTGATGTTGGTGAAAACCAGTGTGTTGGTGACACTCTCGGTGCAGAACATGGCCAGCAGCAGCGCGGGCGCGGCCACCGAGGCCAGCGTGAAGTTGAACAGCCGCAGCAGGAAGTAGGCCGCGATCACGATGGCGACGGCGTTGATGCTGATGAACCAGTACCGCGACGCGTCAACGGGCAGATATGCGAACGGGGAGAGCAGCAGCGTGCCGCCGGGTGGGTAGATGTAATGCGGATCGACGTAGCTGAAGTTCTCGTTGTACACCGGCTGATGCCGTTTGAAGGCGATGACGGCCCGGTACACCGGCCCGAAGTCGTCGGTGATGTAGCCGTTGGTGCCCAGCACGTAGGCGCGGTGAATGATCGACATGATCGCGACGGGCCACAGCACCGACCGCAGGATCGTCGCGACCGATGGCGGTGCGGTCGGAGGTTTCAACGAGTTCTTGAAGCCCGAAATGAACGTATCGACTGACACCACGCAGGCACCGTACCTTGAGCGCCCAGTGCAGCTCCGGCAAGTACGACTAGGCCGGGCAGAACGTGTCGGTCTCGGGGAGCTTTCCGTCGTTGAGATATGCCAGGGCGGGCGGCTGTGCGCATCCGGTGTAGACAATCGCGCCGTGGCCGATGCCCTGCCACATGACGCGCTTGCTGGCCGCCTTGGCGTTGATGATCACCGCGGCGGTCGCCGAGATGCCCTCGCTGCCGGAGATCGGGTCGTGTTGTCCGCCCAGGATGAGCACGTTGATCTTCAAGTCCTGCGGAGGGTTCGGCTTGGATCCGCTGGGCCATTGCAGGCAGTTCACCAGTTCGAGGGCGGACGTGCGCCCGAACAGCGGGTACTGCTTGCCCCAGGCCACCACCAGCTCGCGCACCCGGTCGGGGGTGGGCCGTGCCAGCGAGTCACTGCACGAGTTCACGAACTGCCCGTCGGAATCGCGCAGCGCGTTGGCCCGGTCCACCAGCGGGGTGAGCGCGCCGCTATCGGGACCGCGCGCCGCGTTGAGCGCATTCGCAAGGTTCTGCACGACGGCGGCGCCGTCGCCGATCGGATATGCCAGCGCGGTGGTGATCGCCCTGACAACCGTCGCGCGCGACCACGGCAGCCCGCCGTTTTGAGCGCGGTTCAGCAGGTCGCCGACGGCACCCGCGGGATCGGGTCCCAGCGGGCAGTTGTTCGCCACACACTGGGCCGCGAACGCGTCGAATGCCGATTGCTGGCCCTTGAGCCGCTGCTCGGCGGCGGCCTCGGCGGTGATATCGGCGGCCACCGGCGAGTCGAGCATCAGCCGGGCGACCTTGTTGGGATGGGATCCCGCGTACGCCAGTGCAACTCGGGCACCGCTGCCGATGCCGAGGAGCGCCAGGTTGGGCACGTCCCATTGGGCGCGGAGCGCCTCCAGGTCCTCTGCGGCATGCGCGTCGTTGTAGGCGGAGTCGCCGGGGGAGATGGTGTCGGTGCAGTTGGTGGTCGCCGTTTCGACGATCTTGCCCAGGCTCGCTACCGGATCGTCTCCGCCACGGTTTTGCGCCAGGTCCCGCATATCCCGCAGATCCCAGGTGTCACGGCACGTGATGGCGTCGGATCGTCCGATACCCCGGCGATCGACCGCGACGACGGGACGCTGTTTGAGCACCTGTGCACCGGGCCCGTTGAGCCATGTCGCCAGCTGCACCGAGGACGGGAGATCCGAGCCGGTGGTGAACACCAGCGGGCCCGCGTCGGCAGGTGTCTGCGAGGTCTTGGCGCGCACCGCGCCCAACGTCACGCTGCCCGGTGCGCCGTTGATCGGATCCAGCGGGGCCTTGTACTCGGCGCATTCGAGCGTGAACGTCGGCGATGTGGTGATGTTGGCGCTGCCGAGCACCTCACGGGTGCAGTCCTGCCAGGACAGGTCGACCTTCGGCTTGTCGATAGACGGCGGGCCATCCGGCGGCGCCGTGGTGGCGGGGCCGACATTTCCGTGGCCCTCGTCCATGGCGAAATGCGGTCCCGCCGAGGGGCCGGGAGCACACCCAGCCAGTATCACGGCAACCGCCATCGCCCCCGTCAGCCGTGCACGCATGCCGACCACAGTATCGGGTGAATGTTCCTCAAGCCCGGACGTGCCGCGTGAAGAGGTAGCCGTCCGCATCTGCGAGCAGCAACACCCGCCGCCATGACGTGAGTACCTCGGCAGGGCTGGACACGATCCGGAACCCGCCGCCGCCGACCGTGGTGGGCGCCACCGTCAGGCACAGCTCGTCGACGAGATCGGCCGCGAGCAGGGTGCCGAGCAGTGATGGACCACCCTCACACAGCACCCGGGACAGACCGCGCCGATGCAGCTCTGCCAACGCTGCGCGCAGATCGACCTTCCCGGCATGCTCGGCGACGAGGACCTGCGCATCGGGCACGCGAGAGGCAACGTTCGCGGCCCCGGAAGCCGTCGTCACCACGATGGACGCGACCTCCGACTCGGTGAACAGGGGAGTGCTCGGGTCCACCGTTCCGGACCCCGTGACCACGGCAATCACCGGAACCTCGCCCTGCCCGCGGGCCTGGCGGCGCTGGCGCAGGCCTACCGGCAGATGCGCGCCCTGATAGCGCTCGGTTCGCACGGTGCCCGCCCCGACGAGAATCACATCGGAGTTGGCGCGCATGGCCGCGAACACCGCGCGATCGCTGTCGCCGCCAAGCCCGCCGGACAAACCGGTCACCGTCGCTGCGCCGTCCAGGCTGCCGATCATGTTGGCGCGCAGACAAAGTGCATCGCCACGGGGGTAGTCGTAGAGGTCGGCCAGCTCGCCGGGATCCACGGGCGTCCCGGTCGTCAGCTGTGTGAGCTGTATCCCAGCCGAGCCCCGAATCACCTGTTCACCGTCACTGTCGGCCACAAGGAGATCTCAACACGCCGTTACGCTGCCCGTGTGACTGATCCGCAATCCGGTGCCGTTTCGGGCCATTCCCCGTCGCTTCGCTCGCCCGGGAACCTCCAGCACCTTGCCGACCGGCACCCCACCGTCTCCAACGAGCGGCTGATTGCCCAGCTGGTGCCGCCTCCGACGTTCACTTCGGTGAGTTTCGACTCGTATCGGCCCGACCCCAACCAGCCGACGCAGGCCGCGGCGGTGGAATCGTGCCGCGCTTTCGCCCAGGAGGCGACGATCCGTCGTGCGGGTAAGAAGAAGCTGTTCGGCAAGCGCGAGGTACTGCCCGGGGTCGGGATCTATCTCGACGGTGGGTTCGGTGTCGGTAAGACGCACCTCTTGGCGTCGATCTATCACACCGTCCCCGGACCCAAGGCGTTCGCGAGCTTCGGAGAACTAACGCAGGTAGCAGGAGTTTTCGGCTTCCTGGAGTGCATCGAGTTGTTGTCGGACTACACCGTGGTGTGCATCGACGAGTTCGAGCTGGACGACCCGGGCAACACCACGCTGGTGTCGCGGCTGCTCTCGGAGCTGGTGGCGCGCGGAGTGTCGATAGCCGCGACCTCCAACACACTGCCCGAGCAGCTCGGTGAAGGCCGCTTCGCGGCACAGGACTTCCTGCGCGAGATCAACACGCTGTCGGCGATCTTCAACACGGTGCGGGTCGAGGGGCCCGATTACCGGCATCGCGATCTACCGCCGGCTCCCGAGCCGCACACCGACGACGAGCTTCGTGAGCTGGCGGCGTCCATCGATGGCGCCACTTTCGACCAGTTCGACGATCTGTGCCGGCACCTGGCGAGCATGCATCCGTCGCGCTATCTGACGCTGATCGAAGGGGTGACAGCGGTGTTCATCGCGGGCGTGGAGCAGGTGCACGATCAGGCGGTGGCGCTGCGGATCGTGGCCCTGACGGACCGTCTGTACGACGCGGGCATTCCGGTCGAGGCTTCAGGGGCCAAGCTGGACACGATCTTCGACGACGAGATGGTTGCCGGCGGGTTCCGCAAGAAGTACCTGCGTGCCACCTCGCGGCTGCTGGCGCTCAGCGCGGCGCCGCTACCGAGTTCTCTATGACCCGCTGCATCACGTAGTCGTTCTCGAGGCGCTCGCCCACCTGGAACGTTTTCGTGCCGCTGCGGCTGAAGCCGTGTTTGGCGTAAAAGCGCTGCGCGCGTTCATTTTCCTGATTGACGCCCAGCCAGACTCCCGTCGCTCCGCGCGCGGCGGCTTCGGTAAGGGCCGCGTCCATCAGCGCGCCCGCCACGCCGGCCTGATGGAATTCGGGCAGCACATACATCTTGGAGAGCTGCATCGCGGGCCGCAGGGTGACGGCCCGCTGCACGTCGGGATCCTCGGCGACGCCGTCCACGAGCATCGCGTACCCGACGATGACGTCGTTCTCGCGTGCTGCCAGTACCCGGTGTTCCCGGATGTACTCATCGAAGTTTCTCGTGCTGAGGTTGGCCTCGATGAACGCCGCGATGTCCTCCGGTGTCGAGGAGGGGGGACACGCGAGCGGGAAGGTGCGGGCGGCGACGGCCGCGACTTCTGCGCTGTCGGCAGCCGTCGCGGTGCTGACCTGAATCGGCATGACCGGCACGCTACCTATACTTGGCGCGGTTCCGAGACGGCGACCCATGTTGATGACCAACCCTGAGGAGCACCATATGACGCGGCGCGTGACGGCCTTCGGCGAGATTCGTGACGCCGTGGTGGGGCAGGGCCTGCGCACACTCGCCCGCACCACACCCTGGGTGGAAACCGAGCTGGTGGGTATCGCACAGGTGGTCAAGCCCGGGGACGTGTGCCTGGACGTGGGTGCGGCTGCCGGTTTCTACACGGCCGAGCTGGCGCGTCTGGTGGGGGCAGACGGCCTGGTGTACAGCTTGGAGCCGCTGCGGTTCGCCCACGCCACCTCGTCGGCGGCGCTGGGTCTGCGCAGTGCGCAGAACGTGCGCCGACACGCGGTGGCGCTGGGCACCAATCCTGGTGAACAGGTCATGAGCGTTCCGCTGCGCAATGGCAAGCCCATCACCGGTCGGTCCTTCGTCGATGCCGGGGCCGACGGGCTGGGCTCGAACGCCGAATTCGATGAGCACATCCGGGTGGTTGTCGACACCGAGACGTTCGACGGGTTCTGTGACCGGTTGAGCATCAAACGGATCGATTTCGTGAAGATCGATGTCGAGGGTGCCGAACTCGACGTTCTGGTCAGCGGTGAGAAGACCCTTGAGCGCACCCGGCCGGCGATGATGCTGGAGGTCGAGGATCGCCACATGGCGCGGTTCGGGCGCACCGCCGAGGACATTGTCGCGTGGTTCGCGGCGCGGGACTACCGGATGTCGGTATGGAGTGCCGACTCCTGGAGGCCCGTCGACAAGGTCACCGAGAGCTTCCGGAATTACCTGTTCCAGCCCCGCTGAGCAGCTCGCCCGAGGTGTATCAGAGGTCCCACTGAGCCAGGTGAACCTGGGTTTGAGACGACCGCAGCACGATGTGGCGCACGGGCCCGCGGTAGACATCCCAGTACACCGCTCCACTCACGGTCGAACCCTGCGGGGCGTTGTGCAGCGCGTAGTTCAGATCGTCGGGCTCATCGGTGCGTTGCGGCTCGTAGGCATCGCCGGTCTCCGGTGAGACGCCGCCGAGTTTGAGTGCCATCAGCAACGCGTACGCGTTGGGCACCTTGGTCGGCCGGATGGTGACGTACGCCTTCCAGATGATGCCGCGTGGGGGAGCCATGCCGGCAGGAACGCCGGTGGGCTCGATGTTGTGCACGGTGACATCGGCGCCGATGGTGCCGTAATCGAAATGCAGGGTCTCTCCGATGTGTCCGATGGGCGCCACGCGTTCGGGTTGCGCAGTCGCGGTCGGCGCGCAGGCCATGGCAATGGCGGCGAGGACGGCGAGGAGTCGGAGTACAGGGCGTAGACGCACCCAGCGATCTTGGCACACGCCGTGCCGGGGACGGTGCCACATGGCTCTTCCGTATTCGCCCGGTAAGAGGTCGCCGACGACCTACCATGTCCTGATTGGAGCGGTCCGCCAAACCGGAGGGGACGTGAGAATGCGCGTATTGGTCACGGGCGGTACCGGATTCGTGGGCGGATGGACGGCGAAGGCTATTGCCGATGCCGGGCATCAGGTCCGTTTCCTGGTGCGTAAGGAAGCTCGGTTGCACACCACGGTGGCGACGCTGGGCGTCGACGTATCCGACTACACCGTCGGCGATATCACCGACCGGGAATCGGTCGAGACGGCGCTCGACGGATGCGATGCGGTGCTGCACAGCGCGGCCATGGTCAGCACCGACCCCACCGAGGCCGATCGGATGATGGCCATCAACCTCGAGGGCACCCAGAACGTTCTTGGGACAGCAGTTGACCGTGGGTTGGACCCGATCGTGCACGTTTCGAGCATCACTGCGCTGTTCCGGCCCGGTCTGCGGACGTTCAAGGCCGATCTGCCCGCGGCGGGAGGCAGCGACGGATACGGCCAGTCCAAGGCGCGGGTGGAGCTGTACGTGCGTGAGCTGCAGGACTCTGGTTCGCCGGTGACCATCACCTACCCGGGCATGGTGCTCGGACCTCCCGTCGGTGATCAGTTCGGTGAGGCGGCCGAAGGTGTGCGCTGGGCTCTGTTGATGAGGTCGGTGCCGGGGCGCAGTGCGGCATGGTTGGTGGTCGACGTCCGAGATCTGGCCGCCTTGCACGCCGCTCTGTTGGAGCCCGGTCATGGCCCCCGGCGCTACACCGCGGGTGGCCATCGGCTGGAGGTGGACGAGCTGGTGAATCTGTTGACCGAGGCGGCGGGCAGTACCGTGCTGGCCGTTCCGGTGCCCGACTCCGTGTTGCGCGTGGCGGGGACGGTGATGGATCAGCTCGGCCGGTATGTGCCGCTCGGCACCCCGATGACCGAGGCAGGCATGCAGTACTACACGCAGATGCCCGGGTCCGACGACTCGCCCAGTGAGCGTGAACTCGGTATCACCTACCGCGATCCGGGAGAAACTTTGGCGGACACCATTATTGCGTTGCGCAGACAGAAGACCACCTCGAAGTTGTTCGGCTTATGGCCCTTCTCCGAATAGAGCGCACCAGCGCGCTGTCCGTCGCCGAAGCGTTCGAGCGCATCACCGACTGGCCGCGGCACAGCGAGCACATCCCACTGACAACGGTATCGGTGACGAGCGATCCGCCGGCCCGGGTCGGCACCACGTTTGTGGGGCGAACAGGGTTAGGGGCCATAGGTTTTGACGACCCGATGACGGTTACCCGATGGGAGCCGCCGCGGGTTGGGAGCCCGGGGCGCTGCCGGTTGGAGAAGACGGGCCCGCTTGTCCTGGGGTGGGCCGAGATCGAGGTACATGCCCAGGGCGGTGGTGCACGCGTGGTCTGGACCGAGGACGTGAGCATTCGAGGTCTGCCCCGCGTCTTCGACCGGTTGGCGAAGGCGGGCGGGCAGTGGATGTTCGGCCGCGCGATCGACGGATTACTGCGCTAGCGCGCCGCGCGCCACTTCGCGATGGCGGTTCCGATCTCCGTGACGGGTGGCTCGCCGTAAATCCACTCGCGGGCGATGCGATGCCAGTTGCCGGTGACATTGAGCTGACCGAGCACGCCGAAGGTGTAGAAATCCGCGCGACGAGAGAAGATGTGCTCGGGAGGCAGGTTTTGGCGGCGCATGCCGGAGAACTCGCCGGAGCGCGGGTCGACCGCAAGAATCATTGCACTGGAGGCGATTTCAGGGGTAATGGTCATCTCCTCGTCAACGAGATTCCATCCCGAAGCCGCGTGACAGTACTCCAGACAGTCCTGTGGGCTGACGTCTGCATGCGGGTCGATGATCCCGCGCGCGACCATCGCCTCGTACATGTCCTCGGCGCGGCCCTCGGTGGCGGCGCGCATGATGTGTCGTTCGAAGTCAACGTGTTCTGGGTTCATCCGGTTGTACAGGCCGAAGTCCACGAATCCCATGGTGCCGTCGGCCGCACGCAGGATGTTCCCTGGGTGCGGGTCGCCGCAGAAGTCGTTGTCCTGGAACAGCGATCCGATATAGAACCGGAAGATCAGCTCACCGATCCGGTTGCGTTCATCGTCGGGGAGTGTCTGCATGACAGGGAAGGCCTGGCCGTCCAGGAACTCCGTCACGAGAACCTGTGACGTGCACATTTCGGATACACAGTCGGGGATGACGATGAAGGGGTGTCCGCGATAGCGTTCGGCGATTTCGTGCTGCGTGCGTGCCTCCCGCAGGTAGTCGAGCTCGCTTTCCAAGTTCATGGAGATCTCTTCCATGAAGGCCGAATTCGACAGCGTCGGTACGGCTTTGCGCCAGAACTTGGTGAAGAGCGCGAGGTTCTGCATGTCTGCGCGTACCGCGTCGTCCACGCCGGGGTATTTGACCTTGACCGCGACCTCGCGGCCATCGTGCAGGACTGCCCGGTATACCTGGCCGATGGATGCGGCCGCGACCGGAGTCTCGTCGAAATCGCGGAAGTTCTTGCCGAGCTTGCCCAGGTTGGACTCGATGATCGGCAGCATCACCGTGAACGGCTCACGTGGAGCCTGATCGCGCAGTCGTGCCAACTTCTGCCGGAAGCGTTCGCGATGGGCCTCCGGCACCATGTCCACTTCCAGCATCGATAGCAGCTGGCCGAGCTTCATCGCCGAACCTTTGAGGCTGCCCAGCACGGTGACGAGCTGGTCGGCCGCCTGCAGTGTGGACCGCTCGGCGAGTAGCGCGCGCGCTTTTTCTGATCGTCCGATCATGGAGATGCGATTGCTTGCGGTACGCACCGCCTGCCCGGCCGCGAGCTTGCCCAGCGCACGGCCGCGGGTGATGCGTGCCAGGGGGATCCCGTCGGTCATGCGGTGCCACCGCGTGTGCTGGTGAACGCCAGATGCAACGGTTGGTCGGGATCAAGCGTCAGGCCGTTGAACTCGGCGATCGACGCGGCAAGTCCGGACAGCACGGTGGTCAGGTATTCGACGAACCTCTCGATGGACATCGGTTCGGCACGTTGCTGATTGGGGCCCAAGAACCATTCGGTGGCGGTGCCGATGGCGCCCGCGGCAGAGGTGACCGCCAGGTCGGCATCGTCGATGTCCACCGTCTCGTCGTCGATCGCATTCGACAGTATCTCCGCGATGTCATGCGTCATCTGCTGCGCGGTCTCCACCAGACGCTCGGTGCCGTCACTGGAATTGACGAAATGACCGTGCACGATGAAACGCAACACATTCGGGTGATCAGAAATCATGCGGGCGTACTCGTTGGCGCCGTGCTCAACCAATTCGCGGGCCGAGTCGGTCATCAGATTGATCCGATCCATGGCCGCGTTCCACACCATGTCCTGCACGCGTTCCAATACGGCGCTGTGCAGATCGGCCTTGTCTTCGAAGTATCGGTACAGCTTGGGTTTGGCGACTCCCGCCTCTCGGGCGATATCGTCCATGCTGACGGTGGAGCCGGTCGCGTCGATGGCGCGAAACGCGGCGTCTAACAACTCTTCTCGGGCAACCTTGCGGCGGTCGCCACGTCGGGCGGCGACGGGGCCGACCTTCGACGCGATGGCTGTACTCACACTCTCCACGCCTCTCATCACCAGTGATGGTACGTGTGCCTGGTCCGAGTCTTGCCGGTTCGGGCGACACACACGTGCTGCCTATTGTGCTCACGCGGTTCCATATGGATACTACCAGTAGTACTCAGAGTACTACTATGAATCGCCAGGTCAGACGTCAATGGAGACGTCTCAGGAAGGAGTTCCGTCATGGCTGTTGTCGAGCAGGGCCGGCGAGGTGTCGCGGCGCGTGAGTTGCCCAAGGTGCGCCGGATGAACTTCCGGTTCGGTGATCCGGCCCCCATGAAGAAGCACTATGTCGAGGGCGACATCGTCTTCAGTCACTTGGTGTCGCTCCTTTCCGGCGCGTTTCCTCCCGGCGAGGAATCCTTCATCAGGTCCGTGCGCAACTACGCCGACCAGATCACCGACCCGGTGTTGAAGAAGCGGGTGGCGGGCTTCATCGGGCAGGAGGCCATGCACGGCCGCGAGCATCGCAAGCTCAACGAGAAAATCATCGATATGGGCTACCCCCTGGTCCGGATCATGAATTTCGAGGAGGGCAGCCGGCGCGAGAAGTTCCTCATCGCGCTGGAGAGACGTGCGCCCAAGATCGCACATTTGGCGATGACGGCGGCCGCCGAGCACTACACAGCCGTGCTTGCCCAGCGGGTGCTCTCCAGTGTTGAGCTGCAAGAGATTCCGATGTCCGCCGAGGTGCACCATCTGCTGAACTGGCATGCCATGGAGGAGATGGAGCACAAGTCCGTCGCTTTCGACGTCTATCGCTCGGTGGGTGGCCCGGAGTCGGTGCGCATTGGTGTGATGTCGCTGATTTGGGCGGGCACGCTGCCCGTGATGACACTGGCCGTCCTGGCCTCGATCCTCACCGATCCGAGCGGATGGAAGCCGTTGGCGGTGCTGCGGCAGACCATCGATGTGTATCGCGGTCCGCTGGTCAAGGGGTTGATGCGTGATATCGCCGAATACATGCGGCCTGGATTTCATCCGGACGATGTCGACACCGAGGAACTGCTCGAAAAGTGGCAGGGAATCCTTTTCGGTTCCGAGGGCGAGCTGAATGATCGCTTGCCGGGGCGCCGCGCGGTGGGCCAGTGACAGCCGAGGCCATCCGAGTCACCGGCAGCGATGCCACCGGGAATACCGTCCTGGAGGTTGAAATCTACGGCAGTACACACGTTCTGGACTGGCCGCCGGGCAAAAAGCTGCTCGACGTACTACTGGATGCGGGTATCGACGCGCCCTACGTGTGTCGCGAATCCGCCTGCGCCACCTGCATGTGCTCGGTGCAATCGGGTAAGACGCGGATGCTGATGAACGAGTCTCTGATCGACAGCGAGGTGGCCGAGGGGTTCACGCTGGCGTGCCAGACGCTTCCGGAATCCGATCGGGTGCACATCTTCTTCGATGCGTGAGCAAGGACCTCGCGCGTTGTGGCGCACCCCTGAAGGCGTAGCCGGGCCTTCACGGGTGGGCATGAATCAGCGGGGATAAGCTGGGGATCTGCTGATCGGATGAGGTGGATCGACTATGGCGACATTTGACCTGCTGGTGCGCGGGGGCCTGGTGTTCGACGGGACGGGTGCGCCCGGCCAAGTGCTCGACGTCGGGGTTCGAGGCGGCAGAGTGGTATCCATGGCACCAGATCTTTCGGGTGCCGAGGCCGACGAGGTCATCGATGCCAACGGCAAGTGGGTCATTCCCGGCATGGTCGACGTGCACACCCACTACGACGCCGAGGTGCTGGTCAGCCCGGGGCTGGGCGAATCGGTGCGGCACGGCGTCACCTCCGTCATCTACGGCAACTGCTCTATGTCCGCGGTGTACGCCGACCCCGAGGACGTCGCAGATCTGTTCGCCCGGGTGGAGGCCCTGCCGTGGGACGCGGTTCACTCGGCGCTCAAGGAGCACAAGGATTGGGACGGGCCACGCGGGTACCGCAGGTTCATAGAGTCACTTCCGTTGGGCGCCAATGTTGCAACGCTGATCGGACACTCTGATATCCGTGCCGCGGTCATGGGGCTGGCGCGTGCGACCGACTACGACGAGCGCCCCACACCCGAGGAACTGGCGCGGATGCGCACGATGGTGTCCGATGCGCTCGACGCGGGTTTCGTCGGCCTGTCCACCGATCGGCTGCGGTTCTCCAAGCTTGAGGGCACCCGGTTCGCCGGTCGGCAATTGCCATCCACCTACGCGACCTGGCGCGAGTACGGCGCACTGTATGACGTGGTGCGCCGTCGGGGCGCCGTGGTGCAGTCGAATCTCGACGTGGAGAAGCGGCCCGAGACCGTCATGCACTTCCTGCTCAGCGGTGCCCGCCCGTGGCGTCGTTCGCTCAAGACCACGCTGCTGGCGGCCTTCGATCTGAAGAGCAACAGGTCGGTGATCAAGCTTCTCAAGGCGGCCACCGGTGGCCTGAACCCGCTGCTGCGCTCCCGGGTGAACTTCCAGCTCCTGGCGGTGCCCTTCCATCTGTATTCCGACGGTATGGATTTGGTGATCTTTGAGGAGTTCGCCTCGGGCACGGCGGCGTTGGATATCCGTGATCAGCTCCAGCGCGTCGACCTGATCAAGGATGAGGGATATCGTCGCCGGTTCCGCAAGGAGATGGCCCAGAAGTACGGAGTGGTGGCCTGGAACCGCGACATGTACGACACCGAGATCGTCGGGTGTCCCGATGCATCGGTGGTGGGCAAGTCGTTCGGTCAGGTGGCCGACGTGCGCGGAGTGCAGCCGGTGGACGCCTTCCTGGACCTGGTGTCCGAGTACCCGGGAAAGGTGCGCTGGCACACCACGATCGCCAACGACCGAACCGATGTGCTCAACGAGGCCATCAAGTACCCCCACTTCCAGCTGGGTAACAACGACTCGGGGGCGCACCTGCGCAACATGTCCTTCTACAACGCGGGGCTGCGCTTACTCAAGCGCGTCAAAGAGGCCTGCGAGGCGGGTACGCCGTTCATGCCGCTGGAAGCCGCGGTGCATCGGCTCACCGGTGAGCTCGGCGAATGGTACGGATTGGACGCAGGGCGGTTGCGTATCGGCGACACCGCCGATATCGCGGTCATTGACCCTGAGGGACTTGATGATTCGCTGGAGGATTACCACGAGCACTACATGGATGAATTCGGGGTGTCCCGGCAGGTGTGCCGCAACGACAAGGCGATCGCAGCCACGGTCGTCGGTGGCCGGCGGGTGTACTCCTACGGCACCTTCGTCGAGGGCTTCGGCAGTACGGTCAAGGCGGGTAGGTTCCTCGCCACGAGCTAGCCGAGCCAGCCCATGTTCTTTCCGAAGGTCTGGGCCGCCGGGGACAGCGAGCCCAGCTCGCTGCAGCGCTGCACGTAACCCTGGATCGCCATCATGAACTGCATCGGGTTGTAGACATCTTCTTCGTTGGCCCATTGGTTGTCGCCGGCGTAGCGAAAGATGCTGATATTCGTCGCTTCCCAGATACTTCCGTCGCCCGGGTCCCTCATCCGGTTGACCAGCTCGCAGATGACCCAGCCGTGTTCCTCGTCGACGACATGCCAGTTGGAGAAGTAGTGCGGCATCTCCGCCCCGGGGAACTCCGACATGGTCTTGACCATGGATTCGCGGATGGCCTCCCGACCCTCGAAGGTGCCATAGGTCGGTTCGATGTAACTGGCGTTCGCGGCGAAAAGGTCCGCATACCTGGCCCACTCGCCCTTGGGGCCTATCTCATCGACCACCCGAAGGTGATGGTCGAACATGCTCTGCAGCTCGTCGCGTGACCACTGTCCCATGGCGGGGACCCTAACACCGCGGTTCATTCCGGATCCGGGCTTTCGGCGGTATCGATCCGGAACTGAAAGCGGCGCACAGAAATTCGTGCGTCTACAGCAGTCCGAGCTGCCGCAGATCCGTGGCGTACTTGACGATGAGGTCCCGGGTGAGGTGGGGAATGTCGGTGTTCTGGGTGGCCTGGACGCCCTCGCGGAATCTGATGGCGGGGAGGAATGCACCGTTGTGTGCGTGCTGCGGATACCGGTACGCGTGCAGTAGTGGTAGCAGGGAGTGTTGCTTTTGTTTTTCGGGTAGGCCGCGGATGGCGGTGTCGAAGCGGTCGAACCAGTCGCTGTAGTTGTCGATGCGCTGGATGGGATATCCGGCGTCGATGAGCCAGTCGACGAAGTTGTCCAGTGAGATGCCGTCGGAGTGCGGGTTCACCGAGTCGTACGTGTGGAAGCTTTCCGAAGCCGCGACCGTGATGCCGAGGGAGGTGATGGCCGACGCCGTGAAATCAGCGGGTAGTCCGTCATAGTGGGCGCGTGGGCGTTCGCCTGTCGCGTGTGGCTGGTAGAAGGAGCCGGGTGCGATGCCGGTGGCGATCAGGCTGAGGATGAGGCGGGTGAATTGGTCGGGGACGTTGAGCTGGCCGGTGTAGTGGCTGTGGGCCAGGATCATGTCGGAGCGGAATACTGCGACCGGCAGGCCGCATAGGTCGTGTGCCTCCCGCAGCAGCACCTCACCGGCCCACTTGGCATTGCCATATCCGTTCGCGTATCCGTCGTCGATGGGCCTGATCGCACTGATGGTGCGGATGTCGGAGTCCTCGTCGAACACCTTGGGGTCCACCGAGATTGCCACCGCCACCGTCGACAGATAGGTGACGGGTTTGATCTTGGTGGTCAGCGCCAGCTTGATGATTTCCGCGGTGCCAACGACATTGGGGCCGAACAGCTGCCGGTAGGGCAGTACGTGGTTCACCAGGGCGGCGGGGTGCACGATGATGTCCACGGTGTCGGCCAGGCGTTGCCAGGTGTCGGCATCCAGTCCCAGGTTCGGGTCACCGATATCGCCGGCAAGTACCTCCAGGTGCTGTTCGGCCAGCGCACGGAAGTGCGTCAGCAGTCCTGCATCGCCGGTGTCGAACGCCTCTTCCAGGCGGCGGTAGGCGGCCTGCGCATCTTTGCCGCGAACGATGACGATCAGCTTTCCGCCCGTTTTGTCGAGGCGCTCAAGCCATTCCAGGGCCAGGAACCGTCCTAGATAGCCATTGGAGCCGGTGAGTAACACGGTCTGGGGGGTTCCGACGGCCCTCGGGAGCGCAGGGGCGGCACGGAGCGTGGCCTCGTCGATGAACTTGTCCAGGGTCAGGTCGGCGGCGCGGATCTCGGTGTGCCCGGCTCCGTGGACCGTGTCTGCGGTGGGACGGTCGCCACCCGAATGGCGTTGCTCGTCAATGAATTGCGCGACACCGCCGAGGTCGTTGGCGGCACTGACGATGACACCGACGGGAACCTCGACGCCGAAGATGTCCCGCAGTAGATCCGAGAAGGACAGGGCGGAAAGAGAATCGCCGCCGAGGTCGATGAAGTGCGAGTCCGGGCCCACCTCGGCCACGGGCAGGCCCAGCAGTGCCGTGACCGCACGTTGCACGGTCTCAAGGACCGGCTTGCCCTCGTGCCCAGCGGCGTGAAGGGCTTGCAGCTCGAGCGCCTGGGCACTCGCGATATCGGAGTACAGCTGTTCCAGGCGGGCGCCGTACTTCTCGTGCAACTTCGGCCGGGCCAGCTTGGCGATACCGGTCAACAGGCCGTTGGCGGCGGTGAAGGGTTCGGTCTCCACCAGGAAATCGCGCGGTACCTCGTACGGCTGCAGCTCGGCTTCGCGTGCGACCTGCTGAAGTGACTCAGCGATCAGGCGTTTGAGTAGTTCGTCGTCTCCATGGCTTTGGTCAAAGGCCTCGGAGGTAGGTACCACCACGGCCAGCAGGTAGGACCGATCGCTGCTGCCGTAGACGCAAATCTGTTGCACCAGTGGACTGTTGGCGTACTCGGCTTCGAGGTTGGCGATCGCGACGAACTCGCCTTGCGACAGCTTGATCACGTTGTTGCGCCGGTCGACGATTTGGATCTTGTCGGGTTCCAGCTCGGCGACAATATCCCCGGTCTTGTAGTAACCGTCCGGGTCGAACACATCGGCCGTGACGTCGGGACGCTTGAAGTAGCCGCCGAATACCGACTCGGCCTTGACCAGCAGCTCACCTCGCGGGTGCGGTTTGTCGGTCGAGAAGTAGCCCAGCTCGGGCACATCGACGAGCTTGTAGTCGATGACGGGGGGACGCTGGATGCGTCCGTTCCGCACGATGACTCCGGCCTCGGTGGAGCCGTAGCCGTCGGTGATGCGGGCGTCCAGGCAGGATTCGATGAATGCTGCCAGTTCTTCGGATAGTGGTGCCGATCCGCAGACGATGGTCAAAACGCGTCCTCCGAAGAGGTTTTCACGGATATCGCTCTTGACTTCGGCATCGAGGGCGGCCAGGTCGGCCGCGGCGTCCACTCCCGCACGGCGTTCGACTTCATTGCGGTAGCGCTGAAAGAGCATGTCGCACACGCGGGGAACGAGAGTCACCACGGTGGGCCGGGTGAGGGTGATGTCTTCGAACAGGGTGGACATATCGCTGGATGCCGCGAAGTAGGCAAGTCCACCACAGGCCAGGGCCGTGACCAGGCTGCCGCGTCCCATCACATGGCTCATCGGCATGAAGTTGAGATTGATCAACGGAATCTCGGCTTTGGAGCTCAAGGTGTCGGCCCTTAGCCATGGTTTGGCGACCATCTTCTCGGTGTACGTCGCACCCTTGGGTGTGCCCGTGCTTCCGGAGGTATAGATCACCAGCGCCAACGGATCGGTGCCGTCCTCGGCGGTGAACAGCGGCGCCTCGGGGAGGGCACGGCCGTGTCCGATCACCGCAGACATCACCTCGACCGAGATCGGTAGGCCGGCCTCGGCTATCCGGTGTTGCGCCGACTCGACACTGTCGCGCTGTGCATCGACACCCGGGTGGTAATCGAAGACCGTGATATGCCGCAGCGATGGTGTGACGAGCGCTGATTCTATTGCCGCATCCAATAACTCGGCGCTCACCGCCAGCACCGAAGGTTCTGATTCGGCAAGGATTGCGGTCCAGTTCGATGCGGCCGCGCTGGTCTGCAGCGGTACCGCCACCGCGCCAAGATGGATGCACGCGAGATCGACCGCGGTGTAGTCGACGCTCGTGAAGCCGAGCATCGCGACGAAGTCGCCCGCGCGCACCGGAGTGCTCGGGTCGTGATGCCACGCAGAAGCCAGCGCGCGCGCCATGCCCCACAGTTCGCCGTAGGTGATGGTCTCGAACTCGGGCAGGGCGCGAAGTGTCGACCGACCTGTCTCATCGGTGATGAGCTCCTGAACCCGGTGCCCCAGGGCCGGCCGGTCGGCGTATCCGTCCATGATGGTGGCGACCACCTGGGCGAGCCGCAGACCTGGCGCGGCGACCGCGGCGTCTACCGCAGTATCGGGTTTGGCGGCCCGGAACTGCGGATCCTCGGTGAAGAGCCGCCTGACACGGTCAACCAACCGCTGACGACGTGCTTCCCTGGTAGTGGCAGCGGTGGCCTCGATCGTCATATCGGGCAGCTTACGAAACCCTGGATTCTGTAAGTGCGCGGGCTCACCTGGACCTACAGGAGCCCGAGCTGTTCCAGGTCGGTCGCGTACTTGACGATCAACTGCTGCGACAGATGCGGAATGTCTGTGGTGCCGTCCTGTCCGACCGAACCGATTCCAGCGGCCTGCACCGCGTGCTGGAAACGCTTGGCCGGAACGACGCCGTGGTCTTCTGCGCCGGACGGCTGCTCGAACGCGTGCAGTAGTGGTAGCAGGGAGTGCTGCTTTTGTTTTTCGGGTAGGCCGCGGATGGCGGTGTCGAAGCGGTCGAACCAGTCGCTGTAGTTGTCGATGCGCTGGATGGGATATCCGGCGTCGATGAGCCAGTCGACGAAGTTGTCCAGTGAGATGCCGTCGGAGTGCGGATTGACGCAGTCGTAGGTCACATACGCCTCCGGGCCCTCCGGCACCTGCGTGCCCAGCGTGGTGATCGCCTCGGCGGTGAAGTCACCCGGTAGTCCGTCATAGTGGGCGCGTGGGCGTTCGCCTGTCGCGTGTGCTTGGTAGAAGGAGCCGGGTGCGATGCCGGTGGCGATCAGGCTCAGGATCAGGCGGGTGAATTGGTCGGGGACGTTGAGCTGGCCGGTGTAGTGGCTGTGGGCCAGGATCATGTCGGAGCGGAATACTGCGACCGGCAGGCCGCATAGGTCGTGTGTCTCCCGCAGCAGCACCTCACCGGCCCACTTGCTGTTGCCGTATCCGTTCGCATACAGCTCGTCCACGGGTCGCACCGCGCTGATGAGCCGGATGTCGGACTCTTCATCGAAGGTGCTCGGATCGACGTACGCCGCGACCGCCACCGTCGACAGATAGGTGACGGGTTTGATCTTGGTGGTCAGCGCCAGCTTGATGATTTCCGCGGTGCCAACGACATTCGGGCCGAACAGCTGCCGGTAGGGCAGTACGTGGTTCACCAGGGCCGCGGGATGCACGATGATGTCCACGGTGTCGGCCAGGCGTTGCCAGGTGTCGGCATCCAGTCCCAGGTTCGGGTCACCGATATCGCCGGCAAGTACCTCCAGGTGCTGTTCGGCCAGCGCACGGAAGTGCGTCAGCAGTCCTGCATCGCCGGTGTCGAACGCCTCTTCCAGGCGGCGGTAGGCGGCCTGCGCATCTTTGCCGCGAACGATGACGATCAGCTTTCCGCCCGTTTTGTCCAGGCGTTCAAGCCATTCCAGTGCCAGATAGTGGCCCAGGTAGCCGTTGGAGCCGGTGAGCAGCACGGTCTGGGGGGTTCCGACGGCCCTCGGGAGCGTGGGGGCGGCACGCAGGGTGGCCTCGTCGATGAACTTGTCCAGGGTCAGGTCGGCGGCGCGGATCTCGGTGTGCCCGGCTCCGTGGACCGTGTCTGCGGTGGGACGGTCGCCACCCGAATGGCGTTGCTCGTCAATGAATTGCGCGACACCGCCGAGGTCGTTGGCGGCACTGACGATGACACCGACGGGAACCTCGACGCCGAAGATGTCCCGCAGTAGATCCGAGAAGGAGAGGGCCGAGAGCGAATCGCCACCCAGATCGGTGAAGTGCGCGTCTGCGGAGAGTTCGGCCGACGAGACGCCGAGCAAGGCCTGTGCGGCCTTGAGTACCGTCTCCAGCGCGGGCTTGTCGGGATCGACGCTGTGCAGCGCGCGCAGCTCGGCGGCCTGCTGTTCGGCGATGTCGGCGTACATCTGTTCCAGACGATCGCCGTAGTGTGCCTTGAGGTTCGGGCGAGCCAGCTTGGCGATACCGGTCAGCAGTCCGTTGCCCTGGGTGAACGGCTGCGGCTCGATGATGAAGTCGCGTGGGATTTCGTAGGACTGCAGCTGGAGCTCTCTGGCGATGTCCTGCAGGGATTCGGCGATGGTCGCCTTGAGCGCCGTCTCGTCACCCTTGGCGGCGGCGACGGCGTGAGGTGTCGGTACGACGACCGCCAGCAGGTAGGACCGCTCGCTGCTGCCGTACACGTAGATCTGGTGCACCACTGGACTGTTGGCGTACTCGGCTTCCAGGGTCGCGACCGCGACGAACTCGCCCTGGGACAGCTTGAGAACGTTGTTGCGGCGATCGACAATCCGGATGTTGTCGTGCGCGAGCTCGGTGACGATATCGCCGGTCATGTAGAAACCGCTCTCGTCGAAGACGCCCGCGGTGACCTCGGGCCGCTTGTAGTACCCGAGGAACATGCCGTCCGTCTTCAGCAGCAGCTCGCCCCGCGGATGCGGTTGGTCGGTGGAGAAGTAGCCCAGCTCGGGCACATCGACGAGCTTGTACTCAATGACCGGGGGCCGCTGCACAATTCCATCGCGGAACACCATGCCGGCCTCGGTGGATCCATAACCGTCGGTCAGATGCAGCTCGAAACAGGACTCGATGAACTCGCCCAACTCATCGGACAATGGCGCCGAGCCCACCATGACCGCCAGCACGCGGCCACCGAAGAGGCTGTTGCGGATCTCGGATTTGACGTCTGCGGCCACCGCGTCCGCATCGGCGGTGTGGTCGCCGGCCAGGCGGCGATCCACCTCTGTCTGGAACCGTTGGAAGACCATGTCGCAGACACGGGGGACCAGTGCTAGAGCGGTGGGGCGAATCAGCTCCATGTCTTCGAAAAGTGTTGACATGTCGCTGGATGCGGCGAAGTACCCGAGGCCACCGGTGGACAGGGTGGAGGTGAGGGTTCCGCGGCCCATGATGTGACTCATCGGCATGAAATTCAGGCCGATCATGGGCAGGTTTTCGGTCCCAGCCATGACGTCTTCACGAATCCACCAGCGGCGCACGATGTTTTCACTGTGCATGGCGCCCTTCGGAGCACCGGTACTGCCGGAGGTGTAAATGAGCAGGGCCAGCGGATCGTCGCCCCGAGAGGGCGCGTAGAGCGGGGCTGCGGGAAGGTCGGTGCCGCGGGCGATCACCGCATCGAGTGTTTCGATGGCGATACCGGTTCCCGCAAGCCGTGCCCCGGCGGCCTCGTACGCCTCGCGTTGCGCATCGACTTCAGGGGTGTAGTCGAACACCACGACCTGTTTGATCGAGGGGGTCGCCAGTACGGATTCCAGTGCCACGCCGATCAATTCGACACTAACGGCGAGGGTGTTGGGTTCGGCCTCGGCCAGGATGGTGGTCCACTGTGAGGCCGGCGCGCTGGTCTGCAGCGGCACTGCCACTCCGCCGAGAATCATGATCGCCAGATCCAGCACGGTGTAGTCGATGCTGGTGAATCCGAGGGTCGCCACCAGATCGCCGCCCTTGACCGGGTGGGCTGGGTCGTGGTGCCACGACGCGGCGACGGATGTTGTCCGTGACCATAATTCACCGTATGTGGTGGTTTCGAAACGGGGGAGAAGACGCTGGATGGTCCGGCCGTCATGGTCGGTGACCAGTTCGCGTGCCCGCTCGCCCAGCGCGGGGCGCGTGGCGTATCCGGTCATCAAGGTCGCGATGGCTTCGGAGAGGTGTAGACCTGGGCGCAACACCTGCTCGGCGACAGCGGGGTCGGGCAGGGTGTCGCGGAACTGGGGATCGCTCTCGCGCAGATTCTCGATACGACGGGTCAGCTGCTCCAGCTGCGGGTCGGTGTCGTTGTTCACGGTCATGGGCAGCCTCACATCAACAGAGTGTTCTTTGGAAGTCTGAAAAGTAGATTACCTAAACTAACGATATATCTAGATGTGGTATTCCTCACAATCGGCCGCCATCGTCGGGGTCGCAAACTCGTCAGATGAGTTGACCGTGAGGCGGTTGCGCAGGAAGTGTGCGATGCGCGGCATGGCCGTGCGCTACCTGCCATGGAAGATGGCATGGCGGTACGGGCAGTGGTTGCTGCCTGGGGGCGTGCGAAGACGACTGTCTAGCGCGTGGCTCGGGTGAACTCCACGATGTCGCGCCACCGGCTTCCGGTGGCAGAGGTGAAGTCGAAACCCTCTGGTTCGGCGAGGGCTCGCAGCTCGGAGATGCCGAGGCGATCGGGGTCGAGGAAGATTTCCTGGAAGATCAGGCGCCCGCCGGGTTTGAGTGCCTTATGCAGTGAGCGGATGCATGCCGTTTTGTCGGGAACTTCGCCGATCACGCTGGCGAGGAAGGCGACGTCAAAAGATTTGTCCGGGAAGGGAAGTCCATTGCCGGCATCGCCCGAGTGAAATTCTGCGTTCCGGTGTCCGGCCCGATCGAGTTTGCGTTTGACCTTGTCGAGCATCTCCGGCTGTACATCGAAAAGGTCCAGGTGGCCGGCAGGGAGTCGCGGGGCGATCTGCACGCTGAAGATTCCCGGGCCCGGGCCGATCTCCAGCACACGTTCGTCGCCCCGTAGCGCCAACCGCTCGGCCACGCCGGCCGGATTCACGAACTTTCGATGAATCGGATTATCGAGAATGAATGCCGCCTGGTGTGGAAACGGAAGGTCGCCGACCCGGCGCACCTGGCGTACCACGGTGTCCATCCATGTCGTAGGCATGGAATAAGGGTACCCTTACTCGTGCTGCGATGGGGCTCTCGCTAGTGGTGCCCGCCACCACTACTACTGCCACCGCCACCACTACTACTGCCACCGCCTCCGCTACTACTGCCACCGCCACCGCCACTGCCGTATCCGCCACCACCGCTGCTGCCGCCCGCACTGGGTGCCTGCGTCGCGGTGCTGTAGGTCGGAGCCTCCCGCGTGGGCGCTTCGCGGGTGGGTGCCACGGTTTCAGGCGCTGATGCGCGCGACGGCTGTGTCTCTTGCTCGACGGGTGTCTGCTTCACCGGAGCCTCGGCGGTCGGCTGCGGGGCAGGCTCTGTCGTCCGCGGCGCGGGTGCCTCGGACGATGGGGCTTCGTACGTCGGCGTGCTCCGTTGCTTGGTGGGCTCAGGCGCGGCGGACGGCTCGGCCGTCACCGATGGTGGGGTGGAGACCGTTTGACGTGGCGTAGACGTCGCCGGTGTCTCGTGAGTCGGACTGGCCGGCGTGCTCACCGGCGCGGACGTCTCATCCTTCGTGGTGGGCGCCGGAGCCGCAGACGTGGTGGAGGGAGCCGGTGCACTGGTGGTGACGCTGCCCGAAGGCCCCGATGTCGGCGCCGGTTCGTGTGACGGTTCGGTCGACGGTGCCGGGCTCGTCGTGCCGGTGGTCGCACGTGGCTCCGAGGATGGTGCGGCAGTCAGGGGCGGGACGGTAGGCAGCGACGGGGGAGTGAAGTCCTCCGGCACCAGCTTGGGTGGCGCCGTAGGTGCAGGCACAGTCAATACCGGTGGAGCGGAAGGCTTTACGTCGACGGGTGATGTCGATGTCGGCGACTTCTCGGGAGCCGGAGCCGGGGCTGCGAGTTCCTTACTGAAGTTTCGGACCGACTTGGTCGAGAGGTCTTTTATGAGGTCTTGCGACGGGCGGGCGGACTTGTCCTCGGTCAGGAATTGCGCCAGGGACGCATCGAGGTTCACCACCGGCTCGGCCAGGGCCGGGCGATCGGTGATGCGGGCCACGGGCGACCAGTCACGCTCTAAGGGGTTGTCCCAACCCCGATTGAGATTCCAATCCCGGTACTGAGCGGGGTTGATTCCATGGGACTGGTCCCAGAGGTTGCGGCTGTACACGGGGTTGGTGTTCTGGAATTTCCAGTCGTAGTACTGCCGATACGGGTGGTACCTGTCGTACCAACCCTGGTCGCGGGGGTCGTCGTCGCGGAACTGACCCCACTCGTTGCGCCCGTCACGATCGCGGCCGTCACGGTTGTAGCCCGACCAGTTGTAGCCGTCCCAGTTGTAACCCGATCGGTCATAGCCCCAGCGGTCATAGCCCCACCGGTCATAACCCCACCGGTCGAACCCCATGAAGTCGTATCCGTATCGGTTGAAACCGGATAGGCCCCAGTTGAACCAGTCCAGGACGTTGTATCCGTACAGCAGTGACCACGACGGGTCGTAGCCGCCCAGATCGAGCAGGTTGGGCGTCAGCGGTGGGGCGAGCGGAGCCGGCCAGTCGGCGACGGGATCGACCGGAATCCCGGGCGGCGGCGGAGCCGAGTAAGCCTGCGGCGCATTGGCGACAGGTGCGCTAGCTGCGGCCGCATATCCCCAACTCGGCGGCGGTGATGCCGGTGCGGCGGGTCCCACATTGGCAGCCAGGTTCGCGTCGGTATTCACTTCCGGAGGCGCGGGCAATGCGGGAAGCTGCTGGGCCTGTTCAGGGGTGTACTGACGTAGCTGCTGAGTCAGTTGCAGATAAAGGTTCTGCAGCGTGGTGCGCTCGTTGGAGGCGGAGATGAATTCCAATCCCTGTTTGGCCTCGTTGAGCGAGGTTCGGGCCTCGGTGAGCTGATCGGGGGAGGGTTGCTTGCCGGTGCTCAGGATGTCCTGAGCGTTCTTGAGTGGGGAGACCACGGCACGTATCGCGACGTCCTGGGAGTGGCCGGCGAAGACGGTTTTGTTCAATGCCCACAGCGAATCGCCGGGTTCGGCACCGTAGGCCGCGCCCAGAAGTACCGCGACCAGCAGGCCGATCAGCGTCCCGAAGGCCGCCCCGCGCAGCTGCGGTTCGCCGGGCACGTACTTGCCCCACCGGTCGGCCGGTTCGGGATTTTCCTCGGGGTTCTCCCAAGCCCGCATCGCCGTGTCCTCGACGGGAGGCGGAACAATCGTCATGTCAACCCTCTGCACTACCGGCGCCCCTGCCACGTCGGGCGGGGACAACTATCAGCACTAATAGATACCGAACTCTAGGTATTCCATCGCCAGGGTAGTCATGGTCGTTACCGATTCTCAGTAGTCCTGCATGTCTGCCGTCAGCGATGTTGGGACGCAATCAGTCTCGGTACATCGCCCACAGTGTCGGGCCGTCGGCCACCGGTTTGATCTCATCGACCACCGTGAAGCCGAAGCGTTCGTACAGCGGGTTGTTGCGGATGTTCGAGCTCTCCAGATATGCGGGTCCCTCGATCTGGTCGATCTGGTGTTTGAGAAGTTCGGACCCAATGCCCTTGCCGGGGATGGCGGCGCCGATGGTCGCCAGATACCAGTGCGGGTGTGTGGGCCGGACCGCGGCAGCGGCACGCGCCAGGGCAACGCCACGCACCACACCCAGCCGGATCGCTCCGAGGAGCAGCGGGATGGCCCGCATCCGCTGTGCGGCGGGCGGCTCCCAGCTCGGAGGATCCCAATGTGCGGCTCCGACCGCTACGCCGTCCTCGTAGAGCAGGTACTCGCCTTGGCCGGAGCCGTGCAGCGTCAGCGAGATGCCACGGAAGGTGGCCACGTCTCGTCGGGGGTCGGAGTTCACCCATCGGACCACGGGATCCTCTGCGAACGCCGTCGCGATCACGCGGTGGGCAACGGCTTCATTGGTGGAGTCGATGTCTCGGATCTCGCGGGTCATATGTGTTCTACGAGCCCGGGGCGCCGAAGGTTCCCGATCAGGTGTCGGTGTGACGCATCACGAGGGCGGCCGCCAGCGCGGTGGCGACCAGGAGCAGTGTCGACATCCCGGCGACCGCATGGATTCCGTCGGTCCATCCGGTTCTGGCGAGCTCGGCCGCGGCGGCACCAGCCTCGCCGCCGAGATCCTTGGCGTGCGCCATCGCCTGCCCGAGTGTCTCGTGCACGTGGGTGCGTGCGGCGAATATCGCCGAGGCGAGGGCGCCGAACAGCGCGAGCCCGAAGGCAGTCCCGAGCTCGAAGCTCATCTCCGAGATGCCCGTGGCCTGCCCGGCGCGCTCGGTCGGGGCGGCATTGAGCGCCACCGCGGAGACGAAGGTGAACATGACGCCGGCTCCGGCACCGACGATCACCGTTGCCGCGATGTAGACGCCGACCGGCCCATGTGGGCCCAGCGCGAGCAGTACCGCATTGCCCACGGCCATGGCCAGCAGAGACGTCACGAATGTCCAGCGCTCGCCGAGCAGCCGCTCGATGCGTGCGGCGTCCATCGAGAAGTAGGCGACGGTCAGTGCCATCGGCAGTCCCAGGAACGCGGCGGCCAGCACGTCGAAACCGAGCACGGACTGCAGGTAGAGCCCGGTGAGGTAGGTAGACGCACCGAAGGTGGCCATCGCGGCGATGGTGCCGACGATCGCCACGGTGAAGGTCCGATTGCGGAACAAGTCGAGTGCCAACAGCGGATGAGGATTCCGCATCTGCTGGCGGACGAATACCGCGAGGGTCAGTACGCCGATCGCTCCGGTGATCGCCACCGCAGGCGAGAAGCCATGTGTGGCCATGGCTTTCACGGCATAGACAAAGGTCATGATGCCGACCATGGACAACGCGACGCCGGCGAGATCGAACGGCTCCAGGACCGGGTTTCGGTATTCGGGGATGAGCGCGTTCGCGGTGAGCAGCAGCACGATCAGCACCGGGACGTTGATGAGGAACACCGAGCCCCACCAGTAGTGGTGCAACAGCATGCCGCCGATGACGGGGCCGACCGCCGCGCCGAAGGAGAAGGCTGCGGCCCAGATGCCGACCGCGAGGGCCTTCTGGCGAGCATTGGGGAACATGACACCGATAAGCGCCAGGCTGGCAGGCAGCAGGGTGGCTCCACCGATGCCCATCAGCGCGCGGGCCGCGATCAGGGTCAGTGGTGTGGGTGCGAACGCCGCGATCACCGATGCGAGGCCGAAAAGCGTCGCCCCCCACAGCATGAGGCGCCGACGCCCCCACCGGTCACCCAGATTGCCCATGGTGATCAGCAGGCCGGCGAGTAGGAATCCGTACACGTCCAGGATCCAGAGCTGTTCGGCCGCGGTCGGGTTGAGTGACTCGGACAGCCGTGGCATCGCCAGGAACAGCACCGAGACATCCATGGAGACCAGGAACACGGGCAGTAGCAGGGTGGCGAGCCCGAACCAGGTACGGCGTCCAGCGCGGGCGCCTTCGGGCGTCGCGTTTTCGGTCGCTGTGCTCTTGCAGCTGGTCATGGGGTATCGCTCCGGATGATATTTGTGTGCGTACGGCGTACGCAGTAGACTGGGTACACTGTACGCAAATTGGCGAAGGTGGTCAATCGAGTTATGACAGGAGCGCTGTGACCGATCCGCGTCTGACGCTGGAATCGATTGTTGCCAAGGCCATTACGATTGCCGATTCGGATGGCTTGGCCGGTGTCTCCATGCGCAAGATCGCCGATGCCCTCGGGGTGGGAGCGATGTCGCTGTACCGTCACGTGGCCGACAAGGATGCGCTACTGGTCGAGATGACCGCTGAGGTCACCCGGCGGTTCGCCTACCCCCAAGAGATGATGGGCGACCCGGACTGGCGTACGCGGGTACGCGTCGCCGTCGAGTACGACTTCAATCTGTACAGCACTCACCCCTGGGTGCTGTTGGCGTACGCGGTGCCGCGCAACGGCATGCAACCCGAGACCCTGGTGTGCTTCGACTGGTTACTGGAGACCTTCAGCCACCTCGGGGTACCCGTGCCCGAGGCGGCGGAGTTGGCGTTTCAGGTGTGGAGCTATTCGCAGGGTGTCGGCCTGGGTGCGGTCGGCGGGCAGCTCGTCTCCCCGGGCGCACGTACGGACTTTTCGGGTTTGTCGGAACTGATCGATGGCAACGTCGGTGTACCGGAGTCCCCGCGACTGGCCGCGCTGGTGGGGGTGGGTGACCTGCCGCAGGTGACCAATCCGCGCGAGGTGATCGTCAAGGGTGTCGAGATCCTGTGCGACGGCATTGCCCGGCGCTACGCGTCGCTATAGATAGCCGGCGATGATCGCCGCTTCCTCACGCAGCTGCGCCGCTGCCTGGGCCTGGCCGAGCACGTCGTAGCGTGCGGCCTCGGTGGCCCGATCGTCGATCTGCGCGCGCAGAATCGCGCGAACATCCGTGGGGGAGAGCACTCGACGGGCCGCTTCCGCTGATCCGAGACCGCTTGCCGCACCGGCGATATGAGTGGTGTCCCGCACTGTCTGGGCCGTGTCGTCCACCGACTCGGCGTTGTCGATCGCGGCGATCGCCGTCCGTAGTGCGCTGACGGTCCGGCTGTTGCGGGTCTTCATCGCTACGGAGAGATCTGCGCGCATGGTTGAGCGCAGCACGTAGGGGTCGTGGAACGATGTCATGGGATCTGGAGCCTATGGAGGATGATCGGCATCGGCCACCGAATATCCGACGGTGCCACTGTGGTCAGGCGAGGCCGACGCCGTCCTCGTACTCCACGATGTCGACTGTCGAGACCGCGCCGTCGGGCATCGCGAGGATCCATCGTTCACCCGAATCGGTGCTGGGATCCTCGATGTCGAAGAGCACCCGCTGGCGCAGTTCACGAGCGATGGCCTGTGCCACCGCCTCGTGGGACCGGGTCACCGGCACGTCGGGCGCCGCGATGATGCACAGCCCCATCCTGAATCCTTCTGTGTATTCGGTGATCTGAACATATCCCTGCGGATCATCGATGGTGTGGCCGTCTGACTCCAGTGCACATCCGCTTGCCCTGGTGCAGGCCGCCAGCACCGCCGCATCGGAGGTGGCCCGCTCCACGAAAAAGTTCATGTAGTTCGGGTCGTTCACGGTTGGTGCCCGAGGTCAGGCGTCGCCATCGCGTGGCTCATCGTCGGAGTTGTTGCGCCACTGCGAAAATCGGCGGCGCACGTCGCTGGCGACATCGTTGACCCCTTGCCCGACGACGTTCACGACGCCATCGAGGGTGGACCCGAAGTTACGCAGTGCGGAGATCAGCGGATCGGCCGACGAATCGAAATTGTCTTTGTATGATCTTGCCGCGGAACGGAAATCAGAGCCCAAATCGGACTGTGCGTCGTCTTCGCGCCGCGGGTAGTTGCCGCCGAGTATCGCGCCATATTCGCCGCGGTCGATCCACTTGGTCAGTTCGGCGGCCCGCAGCACCGAGAAGGGGTGCGATTGCAATTCCAAATTGAGCAATTTGAGCACGCCGTCACGCATGTCCCCGGTGCGCTCGTACTCGGCGGCCTGCGCCAGGAAGCGCTGCGTATCCATCTCGTCGAGGCGTGACCCGCCGGCCAGCTTCATCTCCACGCGGATCGCGGTATCCACGTCTTGCCCGCAGAGCATTCCGGCGCGGTCGCCGGAGAGCTCGGACTTGCGCTGCCATTCCATGAGCGCGGCGACGACGGCGCGCAGCGCCCACCCGCCGATCGGCATCCAGCCGAGATTCCCGGCCAGCCGCATCAGGTGCAGCAGCATTGTGCGATACACGGCATGCCCGGACAGTGCGTGCCCGAGTTCGTGGCCGACGACGAAGCGCAGCTCCTGTTCATTCATTAGGTCCAGTAGGCCGGAGGTGAGCACGATGAATGGTCGGTCCATCCCGATGGTGAACGCGTTGGCGTACGGCCCTTGAATGACGTACAGCTCGGGGATTTCGGGGGCGTCGAGGACGCGGGCGCAATCATTGAGGGTGTCATTGAGCGAGCTGAACTGACGATCGTCGACGCGGATGGCGGTGGCCAGGTACATCAGCCGATGCTGGCGTTCGCGCAACAGTGTGGCCAGCGCCTTGAGGACGGTGTCGAAGCCCTTGAGGCTGCGTAATGTTTGCAGAGCGGCCCGGTCTGCAGGGTGTTCCCAGGCGCGGGTGCTGATTCCGGGAAACTCGATATAGGTGCGGGTGGGCAGATCGGACATGATATTCAACCTATCTGGTTACCTTATTGAGCGCGTGGATCCGGCGAAATCAGGATATGCGGCAGCTGTTAGCGGATGCCGTGCAGGCAACGCCGGCGCCGATGTCATGTGTCCCCCCGGAAGTGCTTCTTGTCAGGTCAGACGATTGTGCATTCGTTTTGGTTCCCGCCAGGGCTATCCGTTCTTGCTCCGCAGCTCCTTCTGGTACCACTCCGACTTGCTCCTCACCGCGTCCATCAACGTCGGGTACTGGCCGATCCCGTTGGGACCGTCACCGCCGAGCTCGAAGACGGTGCCGGGTTCATCACTGAAGTACGAGTGGGCAACGGCGATGGTCATGACGTAATCGTCCTCGGTGCCGAGGACGGGAATCAGTTGGTTGAAGGAGTGGGCGCCGAAGTATTCGGGAGTCAGCGACGCGCCCTCGATGTACGCCTTCATGCCCTCCCAGTTCTTCGAGCCGGGCATCGAGTCCGCGAATGAGAACAAGTCATCGAAGCCGCAGAAGGAGCGCAGGCCGTCGGAGACCTGGAGCAGCTCCCGGTGATCGGCGTCGAGGTACAGGCCCCGCTGGCGTTCCTGTACGCGGATGTCTTTGCGTGTTGCCGGCTGGAGCGGGCCGGGAAGGTCGTACACAGGGTCCTTCTCGTGCAGGGCCTTCTGCTGGTCGGCGAGCATCGCCACGAGTGAGGACCATTGGTCGTGCCGGGCTGAGCTACTGGGGGACACGCACGCACACAGGAGTGCCGTGAGGAGAAAGACTGTCGCGCTGAATCGCATACGACCCCTAGGGCTGGCACCTATCGGAAACGATAGCAAACAGTACGACGGTGAGATGCCCAAACTGGCCAGGCGAACGTCATGTTGACAACAGGTGATGTCAACACCATCATTGCCATGGTTCGAGACGCCGCGGTCCTTCGGCGTAACGCGAAACAGTCAGCAGCACACGAATTATGGGAGACCCGATGCGGGCCGTCAGGCACATGATCAATGTTCTTACGAAGCCGGTCAGGGTCAGCTACCTGTGGACTCCCTCGCTGGCCGAGCGTGTGAGCGGCCGGACGGTATTGATCACCGGCGCCTCCAGCGGGATCGGGCGGCGACTGGCAGAGAGGGTCGCAGAGGCCGGGGCGATCGCGATCGTCACCGCACGCCGGGCCGACGAGCTCGACGACGTCGTGCGGGGAATCACGGCGCGAGGCGGAACCGCGCACGCCGTTTCCGGTGACTTGTCGACCGGTGACGGCGCGGCAGCGGTGGCCACCGAGGTACTCGAACGCTTTGGGGCGCCGGATATCTTGGTGCTGAACGCGGGGCGGTCGATCATGCGGTCGTTCGCGGAGTCCGAGCATCGGCTGCACGACTACGAGCGGACGGTGGCGATCAACTACCTCGGCGGTGTGGGCTTGGTGCTGCGCCTGATGCCGGGTATGCGCGCCCGTGGCTCGGGGCATATCGTGCACAGCTCGTCGATCGGTGTGCTGGGTAACCTCCCCGAATTCTCCGCCTATGTCGGATCGAAGGCAGCGATGGACGCGGTGCTGCGTATCGCGGACATCGAAAGCCGAGCCGACGGAGTTCGGGTCACTAACGTGCACCTACCGCTTGTCACGACGGACATGATCGCCCCGACCGACTGGAGCCAATACGCGTCGCTGACTTTGGAGGAGGGCGTCGACATGGTCGTCGATGCGATCAGACGGCAGAGTCGTGAGGTCAACAACCCCCTGGGCATGTTGTACCGGGATTCGTACCGAATCCTCCCCGGGATCGTCAGCCGAGTGCAGAGCGATTACTACCGTTGGTATTCCGGCCGTGGCAGGGGTGCGGATACCGCTGCGGAAGTGGTGTCGGGCCGGTTGGTGGTAGACCCCAACTGAGTCCTTCGCGTCGATATACTCGCCGACTTATGGACAGCGTGCCTACGACCCTCTCGGTGCCGAGCGGGCCTGCTGAGCGGCCGGGTGTGGACACGCCCGCCCACCCCGACAAGCTGGACGCCTCGTTACTCCGGATCGCCGGCATATGCGGTCTGGCCGGTGTGATGGCCTTCTTGGACAGCACGGCCGTCACCGTTGCCCAACGCACGTTCGTCGCCCAATTCGGGGCCAGTCAGGCCATGGTCTCCTGGACCATCGCCGGTTACATGCTTGCTTTCGCGACGGTGATTCCGATGAGCGGTTGGGCAGCCGACAGGTACGGCACCAAGCGACTGTTCCTGGGCGCGGTCCTGGTCTTCACGATTGGCTCGCTGTTGTGCGCAGTAGCGCCGAACATATTGCTGCTCATCGTCTTCCGTGTAATTCAGGGTATTGGCGGCGGCATGTTGATGCCCCTGAGCTTCATGATCCTGACCCAAGAGGCGGGCCCGAAGCGCCTTGGCCGTGTTGTCGCGATAGGGGCGATTCCCTTCTTGCTGGGCCCGATCGGTGGGCCGATCCTGGGTGGATGGCTGATCGGCATCTATGGCTGGGAATGGATCTTCCTGATCAATCTGCCGATTGGATTGAGTGCATTTCTCTTGGCGGCGCTTATGTTCCCGAAAGATCGTCCCGAGCCTTCCGAGAAACTCGACGTCATCGGCGCGCTGTTGCTCTCACCCGGGGTGGCCGCGTTGCTTGCCGGCATGTTGGCGATACCCGGGCGCGACAGCCTCGCCGACCTGCATGTCCTGCTACCCATAACTATCGGCGCTGCATTGATTTTCGCCTTCGTAGTGCACACCAGGAACCGTGCGTCCTACCCGCTCATCGACCTGGGGCTGTTCGAGAACCCGGTGGTCCGATGGGCCAATATCACCCAGTTCGCCTTCGCCGCCACGTTTGTCGGGGCCGGACTGCTCGTGCCGAGTTACTTTCAGGTGGCGCTGCATCAGACACCGATGCAGTCCGGGATGTCCATGGTGGCCATGGGAATCGGTCTCGTACTGACCGTGCCTCTGGCGGGGGTGTTCATGGACAAGCGTGGCCCGGGCACGATCGTCTTGATCGGGCTGCCCCTGATCGCGGTGGGCCTGGGGGTATTCACGTACGGCGTCGCGCAGCCCGCGGGCCACTCGGAGATATTGCTGATCGGATTACTGATCATGGGGATGGGTGTCGGCTGCACATCGACACCGCTTTCGGCGGCGTGTGTCCAGTCGCTGGCACCGGCGCGAGTAGCGCGCGGTACCACGCTGCTGAGCGTCAACGACCAAGTAGGGGGCTCGGTTGGGGCCGCGTTGATGGCAATGCTGCTGACCAATCAATTCAATCGCGCTGGAGGTGGAATCGAGCGGGATCCGCTGGCGGTATCGGGTAGTGAAACCGGTAGCCGTGGAATAGCGGGTGGCTCGCCGATGAACTCGCATTCAGATTTTGCGGGTGATGCATCTCAATTGCTCTTGCACGCGTACACAACGGTATTTCTCGTGGCTGTCGCATTAGCGGTAGTCACTGTTATCCCGGCGATTTTTCTACCGCGGGCAGTGGTGGTAAATATCAACCCCTGAGGTGTGTGGCGCTTCTTGTTCACCCGCGGGTAATTGGGCGGCCGGCGACGGGGTGTTAGGGTCCTTGCGCGGCTTAGGGAAGGCTTGCATAACCTGAGAAAACCCTTAAGCTGATCTGCCAGTGGTGTTCAATTGTGGGCTCAAGCCCCTGACCAGCGCTTAAGAGCTAAGGGGTCGTGTAATGCGCGTCGTGTCGTTTGGGTATCAGGTCTGGGGTTACCGGACTTTGCAGGCGTTGATCGATCTGGGGCATGAGGTGGTGCTTGCGGTTACGCATCCTTCCTGTGAGGAAGCGTATAAGGCGATTTGGTCGGCGCCGGTTGATGAGCTTGCGCGTGAGCACGGTATTCCGGTGCATTTGGCGACGCGGGTGGATGCTGAAACCATTGAATTGGTCAAGGGTGTCGAGCCCGATGTCATTGTGGTCAATAGTTGGTATAACCGGATGCCGGTGGAGCTCTATGATTTTCCGCGGCATGGCACGTTGAATTTCCATGATTCGTTGTTGCCGAAATTCACTGGGTTTTCGCCTGTTTTGTGGTCGTTGATCAGTGGTGAGTCCGAGTTCGGGTTGACGGTGCATCGTATGGATAGCGGTTTGGATACCGGTGACATTTTGGTGCAGCATTCGCTGCCGATCGGTCCGGCTGATACGGGTACCGAGTTGGTGTTGCGGGGGATGGATCTGATTCCGGGGGTTTTGGCTGAGGCGTTGGGTGCGTTGGAATCTGGTGAGGCGTTGTGGCGTCCGCAGAACAAGGCGGAGCGAACGTATTGCCATAAGCGTTCTGAGCGTGACAGCGCGATCGATTGGAGTTGGCCGGCCGAGGATCTGGAGCGGTTTGTGCGGGCGCTATCGGATCCGTATCCGCGGGCGTTCACGTTCTATGACGGTGCGCGTATCGAGGTTTTGGAGGCGCGGATTTCCGAGGCGCGTTATGGCGGTACGCCGGGGCGGGTGATCGTGCAGGAAGAAGGCGGAGTGGTGGTGTGTGGCTCTGATGCCTACCGCGTGGGTAATCGTGGGCTGGTGATCACCCGTATCCGAGACGCGGACGGCAACGAGCGCAGCGGCCACGAGTACTTCCGACGCGGGGGATATCTCAACAGCCACAACTAATCTCGAGGCGATAGAACCGGTGCTGCTCGGCAGGCTCGCAGCGCCGTCGCGTTTCAGATCGTGATGATGAGGAAAATCGATGCAAACCAACCCCTTTGACGATGACAATGGCAGTTTTCTCGTTCTGGTCAACGACCAGGAGCAGCACAGCCTGTGGCCATCATTCGCCGATGCACCGGCGGGCTGGCGCGTGGTCTACGGAGACGCGGGCCGCGCGGCATGTCTTGAATACATCGACCAACATTGGCCCGACATCCGGCCGAAGGACCTGCGCCAACGACTCGCGTAGAGGACGTGTTCGCCCAGCGCGACAAGTCATCTCAACGCTGACATTTCAGACGCCAGTATGCAGGCCCAAGTAGGGAGTTCGTCGTCCTCATGCTCAATTACGGAACGCAGCCAGAAGTTCTCGGACCCCTGACAGCCGCGCAACTGTCGATTTGGGTTGCCCAACAACTGCGGCCCGAGGTTCCCTACAACTTTGCCGGATTTGTCACGATCGACCACGACGTGGACGCCGAAAGGCTCATGGTCGCCTGCGAATCGATGGCCGCGCGATTCGGCACACCCTGTGCCCGGCTGTCCCTCGAGGACGGCGAACCGGTCTTCGTCATCGACCGTTCGTTCCCGCAGACCATGCACTGCATCGATCTACGTGCCGAGCCCGATGCTGTCGCTGCCGCTCGCCGGTGGATGGACGACGAATACCGCCGGCCCATCGACTTGCTCGGTGAACGGCTCACGCACTTCACCTTATTGCGGATTGCCGACGATCTGTCGTACTTCTACATGCGTACCCATCACGTTCTCCTGGATGGGTACGCCACCAACAATCTGCTGAGGCATGTCGCAGATGTGTACTCGGGATCGGTGGCGCCGGAGACCGATGTCGATTTCTCGGAGTTCTCCGTGATTCGCGACGCCGACCAGAAGTATCAGCAGTCCGCGCGCAGCGATGCGGATTTCGAGTACTGGAAGAAGGTCTTAGCCGAGCCCGTGGAGACGGCTGACCTTGCGGGCATGGAGCGTGTGGTCACGCCGCGCCACCCCCAGGTGCGCGATTTGGTCTGCGACGAGCTGTTGTCGCAGAACGGATTTGGCCAGATCGAGGTGGCCAGAGTCATCGCAACACTGGCCACCTTCATCGCGAAAACGACGGGACGCCGAAATGTGTCGCTGTCGCTGCCGGTATCGGGGCGCACGACGGCGGCGCTGAAAAGATGCGGCGGCATGGTGTCGAACCTGGTGCCCCTGTCCGTCACCGTCGATGCCGCGGACACCATCGGAGCGCTCGACGACCAGGTCGCCAGAGCCGTCGTGGGCGCGTTGCGGCACCAACAGTTCCGGCGCTGGCCGGAGCTGGTGGCCGATGCGGGTCGCCGCGACACCAACATCGAGTTCGGTCAGGTCATCAACGTCTTCGATTTCGCCGATGTGTTCTTCTTCGGGCCGTCGGAGGCGGTGGTCAATGTGCTGACCACCTTCCCGGTCCAGGACATCGCGATCAACATCTATCCGCGACCGGGTGGTGGCACCTCACGCATCCAGTTCGCGTGGAACCCCGACAGGTACACGACCGCCGAGATCGACAGGCACATAACCCGTTTGGAATCACTCCTGGCGCGTCTGCTGGGTGCCGACCCCACGGTGGTGGTGGGTGAGCTGCCGCTGCTGGATCGGCGGGAGCACGATCTGGTGCTGTCACAGTGGTCTGGCGCGGGAGTGCAGACACCGGTTGGGGTGGCGCCGCAATTGCTGGCCGCGACAGCGGCCGGCAGCCCGGATGCAGTGGCCGTGGTCGACGGCGCCCGGGAGCTGACCTACCGCGAACTCGATGAATGGTCGACGCGGTGGGCGCGGGTGTTGATCGAGAACGGGGTCGGCCCGGAACGTGCGGTGGGCGTGGCGATGGATCGCTGCGCCGAGCTGGTGGTGGCGTGGTGGGCCGTGGCCAAGACCGGCGGCGTATACGTGCCGGTGGACGGCGCTCATCCGGTCGAGCGGATCGCCACGGTGCTGGATTCGGTGGCAGCGGTGTGCGTTGTGACCCGCGGCACCGAAGAGGTTTCCTGGGCCGGCGCGCGCCCCGTGCTGCGTATCGATGGCTACGACGTGTCCGGGCAATCGTCCGAACCCATCACCGATGCCGATCGGTCAGCGGCGCTGCGGGCCGAGAACACCGCATACGTAATTTTCACATCGGGCTCCACCGGTACCCCCAAGGGCGTGGCCGTTGGTCACGCGGGGTTGCCGGGAGTTGCTGCAGCACAACGCGATCTACTCAAATTGGACGGCGATGCGCGGGTGCTGATGGTGGCCTCGCCGACATTCGACGCCTCGGTCTTCGAGATGGTGTGGGCAGTGAGTGCGGGGGCAGCGCTGGTGGTGACACCGCGCGACGTCTACGCCGCAGACGCATTGACCGAGTTTTTACAGACTCAGCACGTCACCGCCGCGGTGTTGACCCCGACGGTGTTGTCATCGCTGGACCGGACGCGGTTGGCGGCGGTACGTACGGTGGTCACCGCAGGTGAGGACTGCCCGCGTGAGCTGGGGGACGCGTGGGCACCTGATCGGCGGTTGATCAACGCGTACGGCCCCAGCGAGGCGACCATCTGGGCAACCTCTGCACCGACGACAGCCGGGCAGCCCGTGGGTATCGGTGCCCCGATTCCGGGCATGCAAACCTTGGTGCTGGACGCGGGGCTGAACCCGGCGCCCATCGGCGTGGTGGGCGAACTGTATCTAGCCGGTCCGGCACTCGCATCCGGTTACGTGGGCCGCGCGGTGTTGACGGCGGAACGGTTCGTGGCCAACCCGTACGGTCCGACCGGGCAGCGGATGTATCGCACGGGGGACCTGGTGCGCTGGAACGCCGATGGCGCGCTGCAGTACATGGGCCGCGCCGACGAGCAGGTCAAGATCCGCGGTAACCGCATCGAACTCGGCGAAGTACAAGCAGCACTCGCCGATGTACACGGCGTGGAGCAGGCCGTGGTGACTGTTCGCCAGGACCGTCCCGGCGATCGGCGCCTCGTGGGCTACGTCACCGGTGCCATCGATCCCGCCCAGGCCCGGGCGGCGCTCGGTGATCGGTTGCCGGCCTACATGATTCCGTCTGCGATCATCGTCCTGGACGCGCTTCCGCTCAGCCCCAACGGCAAGCTCGACATCCGGGCACTACCGGCGCCCGAACTCGCGGCCGGCGCGTACCGAGCACCATCAGACGAGGTAGAGCAGACGCTCGCCGCCATCTACGCACAGGTCCTCGGGCTCCCGCGGGTCGGCGTGGACGATTCGTTCTTCGACCTCGGCGGGGACAGCATCATGTCGATGCAGGTGGTGTCGCGGGCGCGCGCTGTCGGGGTGCTGTGCCGACCGCGCGATGTCTTCGTCGAGCAGACCGTGGCACGGCTGGCCCGCGTGGCCGCCCTGGTCACCGGCGATGAGGATGCGGCCGATGACGGGGTGGGCGAGGTGCTCGCGACGCCGGTCATGCGATGGCTGCAGGGCGTGCAGGGCGAAACCGGCCACTTCAATCAGACAATGGTCGTGTCGGTCCCGGCCGCGGTGACCGAAGCCGATGTGACGGTGGTGCTGCAAGCGCTACTGGACCACCACGCGATGTTGCGGCTGCGTGCCGAGGACACCGGTGCGGATGAGTGGTCATTGACAGTCCCTGAGGCGGGGGCGGTGGACGCGCGGGACTGCCTGCGGTCCGTGGATGTGTTGTCCGACGAGGCATTGTTGCAGGCTCGGACCCGACTGAATCCGGCCACCGGGACGATGCTGAGCGCACTGTGGGTGCGCTCCACAGCGCAGCTGGCATTGGTTGTACACCACCTCGCCGTGGACGGAGTGTCCTGGCGAATACTGCTGGAAGACATCAACATCGGCTGGGCTCAGCATCAGGCCGGGCAACCGGTGGCCTTACCGTCGACCGGTACCTCCTTCGCCCGGTGGGCGGCGCTGATGGATCAGCACGCGCGTACTTCCGAGGTGGCCGGGCATGCCGAGGCGTGGACGCGGGTGCAGACGACCCCTGCGCTGCTGCCCGCCGTGCAGCCCGAGGTGGACACCTACGCCACCGCCCACATGATGTCGGTGTCTGTGGATGCCGACACCACCCGCATCTTGCTGGGTGAGGCCCCTGCGGCGTTCCACGCCGGGGTGGGCGACATCCTGTTGATCGCGTTCGGGCTGGCAGTCGCGCAGCTCACGGGTAACACCGGAGCGCCGGTCGGTATCGACGTGGAAGGCCATGGGCGCCAGGAGGACTTGGGTCCGGGCGTGACCGCGCCGGTGGATCTGTCGCGCACGGTCGGGTGGTTCACCAGTAAGTACCCGGTGGCCCTTGGCCTCGGCAGGCTGGACTGGGCGCAGGTGAGCGCCGGCGACCCCGCGTTGGGTGCGGTGATCAAGGAGGCCAAGGAGCAGCTGCGTGCGCTGCCCGACGGCATCACCTACGGTCTGCTGCGATACGTGAACCCCGAGGTGGATCTCGCTGGGGGAGAGCCGGTTATCGGGTTCAACTACCTGGGGCGGCTGGGCGGTGTCGGCGATCAGAGCGGCGAGTTGTGGCTGCCGAGCCCAGACGCTGTCGCCGCGGCCGCGGTGACAGCTGCCGTGCCGCTGGCATTGGCCCATACCGTGACCCTGAACGCTGGCGTCTGGGAAACGGGCACCGGCACCGAGCCTCGTCTGCAGGCCAACTGGACCTGGGCGTCCTCGATGGACGATGCGCAGATCGGCCGGTTGAGCCAGCTCTGGATCGAGGCACTCACAGGTATCTGCGCACATGTGCGTTGCGGCGGAGGGGGATTGACGCCGACAGATATCCTGCCCGCATCCCTCACTCAACATCAGATCGACGAGCTGGAGCGCCAGCACCGAGTTGTCGATGTGCTGCCGCTGACGCCGCTGCAGCAGGGGCTGCTCTTCCATGCCACCGCCCATGCCAACAGCGATGATGTGTATGCGGTGCAACTGGAGCTCACTCTTGCGGGTGCGCTCGATGCGCAGGGGCTGCGCGACGCGGTGGATACGGTCATCGCCCGACATCCCAACCTCGCGTCCCGCTTCCACCCACAGTTCGATCCGCCGGTGCAGAGCATCCCCGCCGATCCTGAAACACCTTGGCAGTACATAGAACTCGGCGGCATCGATATCGACGACCAGATCGAGCAGGTGTGTGCGGCCGAACGCGCAGCGGTCTGCGATCTGACCAGCCCGCCCCTGTTCCGGGTGGCGTTGATCCGGATCGGACACGACCAACACCGCTTTGTGCTCACCAGCCACCACAGTGTGCTCGACGGTTGGTCGTTGCCCATCCTGTTGCAAGAGGTCTTCGCGACTCTGGGCGGGCACGCGCTGCCGCCGGCCGTCCCGTACCGCAGGTTCGTGACATGGCTGACCGAACAGGATCATGACGCCGTGCTCGCCGCTTGGCAGGACGCGCTGGCCGGGTTCGAGACACCCGCGCTGGTGGGCCCGTCGCACAAGCTGGGATCGGGGCGCCGCGAGACTCAATCACTGCGACTGTCCGAGCCGGCCACGCGCGCACTGACCGACCTCGCCCGCACATATCACACCACCGTCAACACTGTCCTGCAGGCTGGCTGGGCGCAGCTGCTGGTCTGGTTGACCGGCCAGCACGACGTGGCATTCGGGGCCGCCGTCTCCGGCCGTCCTGCCGAGGTGGCAGGCGCGGAATCGATGGTGGGCCTGTTGATCAACACGGTCCCGGTGCGCGCACGCATTACCGCCACCACTACCACGGCCGGGCTGCTGGAGCAGCTGCAGAGCCTGTCGAATCGCACCCTGGACCACCAACACGTCGCGCTTCCCGAGATTCACCGCGTCACCAGGCAGGACCAGCTCTTCGACACCTTGTTCGTCTACGAGAATTACCCGATCGACCCGGCGGCATTCGAGACAATCATGGGGACAGGCGAATTGGCCATCGCGGGGTTCTCCAGCCGGGAAGCCACCCACTACCCGCTGGCACTACAGGTGACACCCGGTCGGGAACTGGCGCTGACCATCGAACATGACACCGAAGTGTTCGATGCCGAGAGCGCCGAGGTCTTGGTTCGTCGACTCGAACTCGTCTTGGCGGCAATGGCCGCCGATCCATCGCAGAGATTGTCCGCGGTGGACGTGCTGGGAGCCGACGAGCGTGAACGTCTGGACGCGATGGGCAACCGGGCGGTGCTGCTCCGCCCGGCGACGGGGACGTCGATTCCGGCGTTGTTCGCGGGACAGGTGGCGCGGACCTCCGATGCGGCCGCGCTGACCTGCAGGGGTCGGTCGTGGACATACGGTGAGGTTGATCGGGACTCGAATCGACTGGCGCACTATCTGATTGGGTTGGGTGCCGGCCCGGGCCGATGCGTGGCGGTGATGTTCCCGCGCTCGGCACAGGGCATCATCGCGATCTTGGCGGTGCTCAAGACCGGGGCGGCATACGTGCCGATTGACCCGGCGGTGCCCGATGCCCGGATCGATTTCGTGATCGGTGATGCGGGGCCGGTGGCCGTGGTCACGACCGCCGAACTGGCGAGCCGATTCGCGGCACAGAATGTCGTGGTTGTGGACGTCGATGACCCGGTGATCGGCGATCAGTCCGACGCGTCTCTGCCGTCTCCTGCCTCTGACGATGTTGCGCATGTCATCTACACCTCGGGCACCACGGGTATTCCCAAGGGAGTGGCGATAACTCACCACAACGTGACGCAGTTGTTGGAGTCGTTGCACGTCGGTTTGCCGTCGGGGCCGGGGCAGGTGTGGTCTCAGTGGTACTCATACGCCTTTGACGCCTCGGTGGAGGAGATCTGGGGTGCGCTGTTCCACGGTTCGCGGCTACTGGTCATACCGGAGTCGATTGGTCCGGATGAGTTCCAGGCCTTGCTGATTGACGAACATGTCACCGTGCTGCACCAGACCCCGTCGGCGGTGTCGGCGTTGTCCGTGGAGGCGCTCGATTCGGTGGCACTGGTGGTGGCCGCCGAGGCATGTTCGGCCGAGTTGGTGGATCGTTGGGCACCGGGGCGTGTGATGACGAACGCCTACGGGCCTACCGAGACCACGATGTGCGTCACGGTCAGCAAGCCGTTGGCCGCGGGCTCTGGGACGCCGACGATCGGTGGCCCGGTGCCCGGAGCCGCACTGTTTGTGCTCGATGCCTGGCTGCGGCCGGTGCCGGTCGGTGTGGTCGGCGAGTTGTATGTGTCCGGGCTCGGTCTTGGACTCGGTTATGTGAGCCGCTCGTCGTTGACCGCTTCGCGGTTTGTGGCGTGCCCATTCGGCGGCCCGGGCCAGCGTATGTACCGCACGGGTGATGTGGTGCGGTGGCGTGCCGATGGAAACCTGCAGTACGTGGGCCGCGCTGATGCGCAAGTCAAGATCCGCGGCTATCGCATCGAACTCGGCGAGATCCAGGCGGCCCTTGCCGACGTCGTAGGTGTCGACCAGGCGGTGGTGATTGTGCGCGAGGATCGGCCGGGCGATAAGCGTCTGGTCGGTTACGTCACCGAGTCGGTAGCCGGACTGGTCGATACCGCCGGCGCGCGTGTGGTGCTGGGTGAGCGCCTGCCGCCGTACATGGTGCCGGCCGCGATCGTGGCGGTAGACGCCTTGCCGTTGACAGTCAATGGAAAACTCGACACCCGCGCCCTGCCGGAGCCGCAGTATCAGGAAACCCAATACCGGGCCCCGTCGAATGCGGTCGAGGAGATCCTGGCCGATATCTATGCGCACGTGCTCGGTCTGGTACGCGTGGGCGTCGACGATTCGTTCTTCGATCTGGGCGGGGACTCCCTGTCCGCCATGCGTTTGATCGCGGCTGTCAACAAGTCGATGAACACGCACCTGACCGTGCGCGCCCTTTTCGACACCCCCACGATCGCCCAGCTGGCTCCGGGCCTGCGCACCGAATCGGACGGCCGCGCGCCATTGGTGTCCATGCCGCGGCCCGCGGTCGTTCCACTGTCGTTCTCGCAGCGGCGGTTGTGGTTCCTTGACCAATTGCACGGTGCCTCATCGGTGTACAACATGGCGGTCGCGCTGCGACTGAGCGGGCAGCTGGACCTGGATGCATTGGGCGCGGCATTGTCCGATGTGGTGAGCCGCCACGAGTCGCTGCGTACCGTGTTCCGCGATGAGGAGGGCGTGCCGTACCAGCAGGTGCTGCCACCCGAGAGCGTGGAATTCGGCTGGGATGTCATCGATGCCAGCACGTGGCTGCCCGCCCAGCTGGACGACGCGATTGGCGCCGCGGCGTGCCACACGTTCGATCTCGCAGCCGAGATACCGCTGTACGCACAGCTTTTCACGGAGTCCGACGACGAGCACGTGCTCGTGGCCACGGTGCATCACATCGCCGCCGACGGCTGGTCGGTGGCGCCGCTCATGCGCGATCTGACCGTGGCCTACGCCAGCCGGTGTGGGGGACATGCGCCCGACTGGGCACCGCTGCCGGTGCAGTATGCCGATTACACGCTGTGGCAACGGGATCAGCTGGGCGATCTCGACGACAGCGGGAGCGCCATCGCCACCCAGGTCGCCTATTGGCAGGATGCGCTGGCCGGGATGCCCGAACATCTTTCGCTGCCCACCGACCGGCCCTACCCGGCGGTCGCCGATTACCGCGGCGCCAGTGTGGATCTGGACTGGCCGGAGCAGCTGCAGCAGGGAGTGCGTGCGTTGGCACGTGCGCATGGAGCGACCAGCTTCATGGTGATCCAGGCGGCGCTGGCGGTGCTGCTGTCGAAGATCGGCGCCACCTCCGATGTGGCGGTGGGGTTCGCGGTCGCCGGGCGTGATGAGCCGGCGCTCGACGAGCTGGTCGGTTTCTTCGTCAACACGTTGGTGCTGCGGGTCGATGCAGGCGGCGATCCCACGTTCGCGGATCTCCTGACTCAGGTCCGCGCTCGCAGCCTGGGTGCGCTCGAACACCAGGATGTGCCCTTCGAGGTGCTGGTGGAGCGGCTCAACCCCATCCGGTCCCGCAGTAGTCATCCACTTGTTCAGGTCGGGTTGACCTGGCAGAACCTTCCCGGGCAGGATGCCGCCGCATTGTCGCTGGGCGATCTGCGGATCACGCAGATACCGGTGCACACCAACACCGCTCGGATGGACCTGACGTTCTCCCTGGGCGAGCGTTTCACCGAGACCGGTGCACCCGCCGGGATCGGCGGCGCGGTCGAGTTCCGTACCGATGTGTTCGATGTCGAGAATGTGCAGTCGCTGATGGCGCGGCTGCGGCGGGTGCTTGAGGCTGTCGCCGCAGATCCTTCGCAGCGGTTGTCGGCGGTGGATGTGCTCGATGCCGCCGAAAGTGCCCGGCTCGATGAGCTGGGCAACCGCGCGGTGCTCTCTGCTCCGGTAACACCGACGTCGATACCGGAATTGTTTGCAGCGCAGGTGGTTCGCAATCCAGAGGCGATCGCGATGAGATGCGGGCAGCGGTCGTGGACCTATCGCGAGCTCGATGATGAATCGAGTCGTTTGGCGCACCTGCTCGTTGAGCACGGTGCGGGACCGGGTCAGTGCGTGGCGTTGCTTTCTGAACGCCGTGGTGAGGCGATCGTCGCCATTCTGTCGGTACTGAAGAGCGGGGCGGCGTATCTGCCGATCGCTCCGGCGGTTCCCGACTCGCGCATCGAATTCATGATCAACGATGCCGGTCCGATCGCCGCGATAACCAGTGCGGCACTGCGTTCACGCCTGGATGGGTACATGCTGCCGATCATCGATGTCGGCGACTCCGCGATGAGCACCCAGGCCGGCACCGCCTTGGCGGGGCCGGCTCCCGATGACATCGCGCACATTGTGTACACCTCGGGTACTACCGGTATTCCCAAGGGAGTGGCGACAACTCACCACAACGTGACACAAGTGCTGGGGTATGAGCATCTCGGTGTGCCGTCGGGGCCGGGGCAGGTGTGGTCTCAGTGGTACTCGTATGCCTTCGATGCCTCGGTGGAAGAGATCTGGGGTCCACTGCTGCACGGCGGAAGCCTCGTGGTGGTACCCGAATCGTTGGTCCCGGAAGACTTCCAGGAGTTCCTGGTCTCGGAGCGTGTCACCGTCTTGCATCAAACCCCGTCCGCGGCGGCAGCGCTGTCGCCGGAGGCGCTGAAGGGCATGGCTCTGGTGGTGGCTGCCGAGGCATGCTCGGCGGAGATGGTGGACCGGTGGGCACCCGGACGGTTGATGGTCAATGCCTACGGCCCCACCGAGTCCACACTGTGTGTGACGGTGAGTCCGCCGCTGGCCGCCGGCTCGGGCACACCGGCTATCGGTGTGCCGGTGGCGGGCGCGGCGCTGTTTGTGCTGGACAACTCGATGCGACGGGTTCCGATAGGGGTGGTCGGGGAGCTGTACATCGCGGGCCACGGGCTCGGGGCCGGATATCTGCACCGGTCCGGGCTGACGGCATCGCGTTTTGTGGCATGCCCATTCGCGGGCCAAGAAGGACTCCGCATGTATCGCACCGGGGATTTGGTGCGGTGGGGTACCGATGGGCAACTGCACTACATGGGGCGTGCCGATGATCAGGTGAAGATCCGCGGTTATCGCATCGAGCTCGGCGAGATCCAGACCGCGCTGGCCGATCTCGAGGGCATCGAGCAGGCAGTGGTGATCGTGCGTGAGGACCGCCCGGGCGATAAGCGACTTGTCGGATACGTCACCGGGACCGTCGAGCCGGCCCAGGCACGAGCCGCGCTGGCCGAACGGATACCGGCCTACATGGTCCCCGCGGCGATCGTGGTTATCGACGCTTTGCCGTTGACAGTCAACGGCAAGCTCGACACCCGTGCGTTGCCGGAGCCGCAGTATCAGGAAACCCAGTACCGGGCCCCGTCCAATCCGGTCGAGGAAGCCCTGGCCGGCCTGTATGCCGACGTGCTCGGTCTGGAACGGGTGGGCGTGGACGACTCGTTCTTCGATCTGGGCGGCGACTCCCTGTCGGCCATGCGCCTGATCGCAGCCATCAACAAGTCGATGAACACGGACCTGACGGTGCGCGCGCTCTTCGACACCCCCACGGTGAGCAGCCTGAGTGGACAGCTGGATAAGCATGCCAGTGACCCGCGCTATGTGGCCGTGCACGGCTCTGACGGTTCTGAGGTGCGTGCCGCGGACCTGACGCTGGACAAGTTCATCGACGCGGAAACCCTCAGCACCGCAACGATATTGCCGAAGTCCAGCGGGGAGGCGCGCACCGTCCTGCTGACCGGGGCGACGGGCTTCCTCGGTCGCTACCTGGTGCTGCAATGGCTGGAAAAGCTGGAATTGCTCGACGGCAAGCTGATCTGCTTGGTACGGGCCTCATCGGATGAGGAGGCCCGCCGCCGCCTGGAACAGATCTTCGACAGCGGCGACCCGGAACTGTTGCGGCACTTCCATGAACTGGCCGAAGACCATTTGGAGGTCATCGCCGGTGACAAGGGTGAAGCAGACCTCGGTTTGACCGAGCAGACCTGGCAGCGACTGGCCGATACCGTTGACGTGATCGTCGATTCGGCGGCCGTCGTCAGTGGCGCCCTGTCCTATGGCGAGTTGTTCGGGCCCAACGTGGCCGGTACCGCAGAGCTGATCCGGTTGGCCCTCACCACGAAGTTGAAGATGTTCACCTTCGTGTCGACGGCCAATGTGGGTGATCCGGTCAAAAAGGTGGCTTTCACAGAGGACGCCGATATCCGTGACATCTGTGCCACGCGTGTCATCAAGGACACGTACGCCAATGGCTACGGCAGCAGTAAGTGGGCCGGCGAGGTGCTGCTGCGAGAAGCCCATGATCTGTGTGGACTGCCGATCGGGGTCTTCCGCTGCGACATGATCCTGGCCGACACCACCTATGCGGGTCAGCTGAACTCATCGGATGTGTTCAGCAAGATGATTCTGAGCATCGTGACCACCGGCCTGGCGCCCAAGTCGTTCTATCGCCTTGACGCTGAAGGCAATCGGAGGCGTGCGCACTTCGACGGGCTGCCCGTGGAATTCGTTGCTGAGGCCATCACCACCATGGGTGTTCAGGTGGTCGACGGATTCCAGACCTATCACGTGATGAACCCGCACGATGACGGCATCGGTCTCGACGAGTACGTCGACTGGTTGATCGAGGCCGGGTACCCCATCGAGCGTGTCGATGATTTCCAGGACTGGTTGCAGCGGTTCGGGACAGGATTGCACGCGCTGTCCGAGAAGCATCGGCGAAACTCGGTGCTGCAGATGTATCTGACGCTGGTGCAGGATCCCGAGCGGGTCAGTCCCATCGTGCCGACCACGGGTTCATTCGCCCCGGCCGATCGGTTCCGTGCCGCGGTGCGGGAAGCCAAGATTGGCTCCGAGAGAGACATTCCTCAGGTCGGGGCGCCGAACATCGTCAAGTACGTCACCGATATGGAGCTACTCGGGCTGCTTTAGGCGTCGGCTGGCTGCAGTTCGGACGCGGGGCCGATGAATTCGAGACCGGCGTTGATCGCGGGACGATGCCGCAGGATTCGGAAGTGCGCCAGGCGCCCGAGTCCCTTGGTCGCCATGAAACGTGCACCGGGCCATGTCTGCTCCAGCCGCTCGCTCGACGCGTACGGCGTGTCCGGGTCGTCGGGGTCGTGGATCAGCAGCAGCGGAGGATGCCCGGCGGTCGCAGCGACGCGGACCAACTCGGTTTCGGGCAGCGTCATCTCGATGCGGCGCTCCAGCTGGCGCTGCAGTCCGGCGCGTATCCGCTTGCCGAAGCCATGGCGTGCGGCGAAGAGGTCGAGGTAGAGGGGGAAATCGCCCATCGGTGCCAGGTACACCAAGCGGCCCACCGATGCGCCATAGGAGGCCGCGAAGGTGGTCGCGTTGGCCCCCAGGGAATGGGCTACCACCGCGTGGGCGGGCCCGTGCTCCTTGATGACAGCCGCCACTGCGTGCGCGCACTCGATAAGCGTGGTGCGCCCCGGTGCGAGCGCGCCGCCAGCGGACTCGCTATGGCTGGGCAGGTCGAAGGCGATGACGCGGTAACCGGCCTGCAGCAGAGGCTTGATGAAGATCCCGAGGTGCGTGCGCTGCCCGCCCCAGCCGTGGACCAGGTAGACCGTCGGCCCCTCGCCCCATGACTCACCCGCAATACGGTGCCCGTCCCAGTGGGCCTCCAGCGGCTCGCCGGGGGGCACACCGGGCGGCATGCGCAGACTCGACTCGATGACCGGCGGGGTGCACCACAGCTCGACCGCCCATCGGGACCCGATGGCCGGTGCGAAGCGCTCCAACCACCAGAAAGCCCTGCGTATCCGGTCGGACACCGGGGGTTGGACACCGGAGCCCTCCACGTCGAGGGCGGCCCCCGCGTCCTTGGGGGGTGCGGAATCCGTCTTCTCTCGTTCGGTCACACGGAGGATTCTATTGACGCGCATTAAAGACTTGCGTCAGCGTATGCCTAGTGACGCTGACAGGCTATTTGAGTACGAGGGCCGTCCCTAGCGGGATCGCGCCGGGGCGAGCGTCTAGCTGTTCCATTGCCCCACGACAGATCGCCACGCATGCCGCGCTACGTTGTGATGCCTAAGGATGCTGTGTTAGACAACGCGCCCTGCCCGCTACTTGGAACAGTGTGACTGCCTGGCGGATTGGCCCCAGAGGATTCGATGAAGGCGGCTATAGGGACGTGCCGTCGTCTTTGGCCATAAAGCCGGTGTCTCGTGGTGATAGGCGTGATGGACGTCGTAGGCCACGATGCTATTCATGTAGACGCCGTCGGCCTGACGGTCCAAATGTTTTGTGTGTTCGTCGAGATAAGCCAAGACTTCTTCGCAAGACGCGCCCTCGGCGAGCCTCTGATTGATTTCTCGGTAGAGGAGTAGCGCGAGGGAACTCGCTAGCCCAGGGCTGTAGTTATGTCGCCAGAGTTCTCGGAAAACCCGGAGACCGGGTGTCACCTCGAAGTCCCGGAATACTGTCCAAGCGCCAGCGGGCAGCTTCCAGGCGTGGCGGCGACGCGATCTTGCCGCTCGCTTACGCCCGACTGCGTGAGCTGAGCCACGTACAAGGATCGGACCCGTGCTCGTGCCGAATTCGGGGCTGGCGAGCGTTGGCCATAGGTGGAAGTCCGCAGTGGCATTGGCGCCAGGCTCCAATCGGATCGGAACGGACAGATCTGGTCGTGCCTTCCTTTGTTCTTCGTCCTTATGTTCGAACTGCATCGGCTGGACTGTGTGACGTAGTTTCGTGTGCCAGCGGTACTGACTACGGACATCGAATGAGATGTTTTCGACCGAAACAGCAGTTCGGCCGATGTTGGTCACTCTTACTCGTCCGTATTCGATGCCGAATGGTGATGTGTGATCAAACATGTTGTCGCCAAATCGAACTGGATTTCGGAAGCCTTGGTGGCTCCATGTCCGGATACCATCCTCGGCGTACGAGAGCACTATCTGAACCTTCAGGCGCGCTCCCTGAAGTCGGTAAAGGAACAGCTGCCATGCGAGACCACTCAGTGTCACTGCGGCGCTGCAGATTGACACGACTAGGGCTGCAATCGCGATCTTTGGGTCGGCTGGAGGCACAGACACAGGCTAGGCGGTGAATTGTCATCAGCAGGATTCACCTGCCGACCCGATCTAGTACCGCGCGCTATGCGTTTATTGGGCAGCCGACTAGGCAAGCCACTGTTCAACACGTTTCTGGTCAGGGTCTAGGCGGGTGTCGATGTCCAATTCGCCAGCACCGGCCGCATCTCGGGCCCGGTCGGGAGATTCCCCTTGAGTGCAAGTTGGCGACTGGACGGAACTCTTAACGTCTCGTCCGAGGAGTACTCGGGAGGTGACTCTGCCTCCGATTGACGACGTCGTTTGTGGCAGCGTCGAATACGCTACGGGCGGACTAGCTGGCTAGCGTTTCCATCCGAGTGGGTCATCTCGGAATGACTCCCACGCTCTGGCGTCTTGTCTTCCTTCGCTCGCCGATCGGCCTCTAGCTGGGCATTGTGTGCCTCCAGCAGGCCGCGAACAGATGCCGCCAATGGGTCGGTCAGAACTTCTTGCGACACTTCCTGCGCTTTGGCTTCCGCTTCGGAGACTGCTTGCCGGTAGGCCTCCATGATCGCGGCACTGTCAGGTGAACGCACAGACAGCAGCTTTCCGGCCGCGTCGACTTCAACCTTGATGTGGCCCGAGAACCCGGTGCCGCGTATCTGTTCCAACTCGTATTGGGCCCGCTGTACCTTGCGGCCAAACTCTTCGATATCTGACTCAGTCACCAGTAGATCCCCGGCTACGGCTGAAACGAAGTGAGTACGAGTGTGGGGCGGTCTTGTAGAAGGAATGCCTTGCTGTACCAGTTATTCGCGGTGAGTGCGGCGTCAAGACTGTCACTTCGGAAGTAGGTACCTTTTGGTGTGAGTGATTGAAGTGCCGGCTTTACGTCCGGTTGTGTGGGCTGCGACGGCTGCCCATCAATGTGTTTGGTGCGCAGGCCGCTTGCTACCGCCGGGTCCAGTTCGATGACCGCTTCCAGCCAGTAGGACGATGGTCCCGGAAGGTCGGTGCGCCCGTTGTGGTCGGGAGACTTCGTGCCGCCAATCCAGCTCGCCGAGAGGGGTTGTCCCAGTGCCGCAAACCGTTTGGTTAGTGGCTCAAGGTCATGTCGGATCTCGTCAGGTTGCACGCTCGTTGTTTCCGTCCGGTCGCTGGTTGGCTGGTTCTTGTCAGTGCAGCCGCCGAGGACAATCAAGCTAAGGGACAGCGCTGTCACACCTAACGTGCGAGTTAGTGTCATCATTTCGGCCACATCGGTCCGCTGGCGTTCCGGTTGTCGATTCTGTCTTCTCCGCCAGGATTCCGTTGTGGCGTAGATACATCGGTGATGGTTCCGCTCTGCGGCGGCTGGCCCAGTTCCCATGAAATTGTCTTAGTGATGCTGCCGTGGGTGTCGAAAGGTTTGGCCCAGCCGAGTTCGGCGAATCTGCCGTTGGCGTTGTCCGGCTTGCCTGTTGCGATGTCCTCGGCACCCTTGTTGAAGTTGTACCGGTCGTTGGCCTCAACGGTTACGTCCATGTATACGCGGTTACCTTCAACGCGTACGTCGCCGTGGCTCCACTGTTGATATGCGCCGATAGCTTTCTGCCAATCCTCGGTTTTCGGGTACGGAAGATTCGGGTCACCATTGCCCACGGTCTGGGTGTCACCAGTTATCGAGAAGTTCGTGTGTCCGTCCCGCACCATCTGATCGGCGGCAGCTGCGGCGCGAGCGATTTCAGAATCCACGGATGTTTTGACGCCCGGATCTTCGCGGTAGGCCTCGGTGTAGTCGAATTCTTTTGGTGCGCCGTTGTTGTCCCAGTAGTGGGAGTACATGTCGGTGGCGTCATCAAGGTCTGGCCTCACTACCTGTGCACCTTTGAGCAGCGCTTGCCATTTGGTCGATTCCTGGTAGTCCTTCTCGGTGGGATTCTCAGAGCCGTACTTGAAGTCGTCAGTGAAGTTGTATTGCGGCTTCGTCGCTTCGCCCAGAACGTATCCCGGGCCACCAGTTTCGCCAGGATTCACACCGAAAGGGTGCGGGGTTGGCGAGTCTGGGTGTTTCCGCAGGGCCATCAGATCGTTGGCTCCCATGAGGATCGCCTGTGCCGCCTTGCTTTCGGTGTCGCCAAACGAACTGAGTGAGTCTTTGATTCGTGACTCAAGGCCAGCGGCCACCGAGTCTAGGAGCTGTTGCATCACCATCTGATCCAGCATCTTCCCGGTCGGCGGCACCCGCGGCGCTGCCACCTTGCCGTCATCGGCGACAGTCATCCCTGCGGCCGGAACCTCTTTGTCGACGATGTCCAAGAGCGCGCCTTTGATCCCGGATAGCTGTGTTCCGAATGTCTTGTACTTCTCGGACACGCCTTCCACGGCTTCATCGATTTGGGTTGCAGCGACTTGCTCGCTCCAGGCTCGTCCCGAAGCGGCTGATGCGCCGCTGCCTTGCCAGTGCAGCATCGTGTTGTCTACGGCGCTTCTCATACCGCCGATCTGCTCAGCGAACGTCCGATTCGCCGACGACAATGCGTCCCCGTAGGTGTTCATTGTTTCGGGCTGGCAGCCCCGCACGTGTGAGATGGTCGCCATTTACTGCCCCGCGCGGTAGACGCTGAGCTAGTCCGAGAAGGCCCGGTCAACGTCCTCGTATGTTGTTGCCGAGGCAGACGCTAGGCCACCCATATGGTCAACGCTTTTTGCCATGTAGCCATACGCCAACTTGACTTCGGTGGCGCAGTTACTGGACGCGGCTTCGACAGGGGAGCCTGGCATGACAACCGCCGTTGGCAGCTGTATACCGCTGATAGCGGCCGCTTCGCTTTGGAGTGTCTGTCCGAGCCTCCGCAACGCGTCAGCATCAACCTGTAACAGCCCGCCCATAGTCGCCCCCTAATTAACAGCTAACTACAGCAAAACTTTACACACGCGGTGGCGAAATGAGGCGTCAACGGTCTTCGAGGGAGGCCCGTCCTGCCGCCGTGAGGTCACCGAAGAGACGTAGGCGCGCCAGCCCACCGTCTGGGTAGATGTCTAGGCGCACGTCGGTGACGGGCTGCTGGCTCTCCAGCAGGAAACGGTGTCGGGTGTCGGGCTGTAGCTGGGTGCGTGGCAGCAGCGGAACCCAGTCGCCCTGGGCGGTCAGGCCTTGTAGCCCCGCCGCACCGGGACTGTTGCCCACGAAGTACGAGGTGTCGATCTCGGCCAGACGCAGTATCCCTTCACCGGCGAGCCGCACCTGCACCCAGTCGTTGGCGCCGTCGCGGCGGCGCGCGGTCTCCCACCCGTCGCCCATCACCCGCGCAACACCGGGGAACAACAGATTCTGCGGTGAGCTGTAGAAGCGGTTGGAGCAATCGGTCACCAGGCCGCCGTTCTCGATGGCGGCCAGATCGAACTGCCCGGCGTCAAGGAATCGCGCGTCGGGCCGACCGTGGCCATGCACGCGCAATCGTGCGACTCCGCCGTCCGGGTGCATGGTCAGCCGCACATGCGTCCACCGTTGTGTGGAGTGGACGTCGAAGACGTTGCGACTGTCGCCGTAGACCTTTGCGCGCCCGATAATGCTGTGCCAGTGAGTATTCCGCGCGATATCGTCGGCGGGCGGGTACCCCTCGATCCCGGCGGCATCGACGGATATCTCCGGCGGGTAGTTGCCCTTGAACCACGCGGTGTCGACGACGATGCCCGCGATCACACCGGGCACGCCCAGCCGGACGATGGCGGAGTCGTGGCCGGGCTCGCCCGCGGGGTCGCGCCGGCGCCGGGTCTCCCACCCGTCGTACACCTGTCCCTTGTGCCCGAAGGTCGCGGGCCGGTAGTCGGCGGGCCCGGGCTTGATCAGGTTCTCCTTCTCCGCGAAGAGGTCGTCGTTGGCCCAGATCACTGCTCCGCCGAGCGGCCGCAGCGCCAGATCAGGCAGCATGGTGAAATCTGGCAGCCCGGTGGGTGTATTGCCCGTCATTGCTGGTCGGTGTCTCCTGTCGTGGTGCGTTGCACGAGTTGGTCCAGTACCGCCCGGTCACATCCGGGGGCGATGGCGACCACGTCGTCGGGGGAATAGGCGCCGCAGTCCAGACCGCGCAGAACCCCGGCGGCCAATGCCTGCGCCGTCGCCGGTTCATCGATGACACCGCCGCCCTGCCGTTGCAGGTAGGCGACGATGCGCGGGCCGGCCACCGCGAGAGCGCGCCGATGGAAGCCGTAGGTCGCCAGCCAGCGGGTGATCAGATGTCCCGGGTGCATGTCCCAGCCCTGCCAGTAGCCGCGTTCGAGTGCGCGGGTGACCAGCCGGTGATGTCTGGTGAGTGCCGCCGCCTGCTGTTCGAGGGTGCCGTCGGGGATCACCTGGGTGGAGCCGTCGCATACCCATACCCCGGTCTGCGCGGCGGCGGCGAGCATCACCGCCTTGGCGTGATCGGCCACGGGATGCTCCAGCGACTGATACTCGGCGGCGACCCCGCATGCCGCGCTGTAGTCATAGGTTCCGTAATGCAATGCGGTGAGGCGCCCCTGCCCAAGGTGGATGGCCTTGGCCAGGGTGGCGGTGCCGTCGGCGCCCAGCACTGCTTGCGGGCTTTCGATCTGAAGCTCGAAACGCAGTGAACCATGGGGCAATCCATGTACCCGCTCGAGTTCGTCGAACAAACGCAGGGCCGCCTCGACCTGAGCCAGCGCGCGGAATTTCGGGATGGTGGTGACGAATCCGCGCGGCACGCCCGATGCGCCGTCCAGCACCAGTTCCAATGTGCGCACGCTGCGCCGCAGGTGTTGGGAGGTCAGGCCCTTGATCCGGATGCCCAGTACGGCAGGAGGATTCGCCGCGATCGACAGTGAGCGCAAGGTGCGTCCCGCCTTGCGTGCGTCGGCGTCCTCGGTGCCGTCGTCGCGCCAGCCGTAGCCGTCCTCGAAGTCCACCCGCAGATCCTGGATGGGGGAGGCGGCAAGCCGTTCCGAGACGCGAGGGAGGACGCCCTGTGTGTCGAGTGCCGCGAGCACGTCTTCGTGGCGCCCGAGGAGTTCGAGCGCGGACGCACCCCACTGCGCGGGGGTCTGCACGCCGGCCAGTGCCGCGCTGACGTATGCGGTGTGGATCGGTTGCGGTTCACTGTGGCCATCGGGATAGGCAGACGCCAGCTCGGCGTCCAGACCGGCCACCAGCTCTGCGATGGGAGCCAGCCAGTCGGGACCATCGGCCTCTGGCAGGTGGGACGTAGAAGCCGCTGACACGGGTCCCATGCTCGCAGACTCGCTGCGGCGGCGTTCAGGCGTGTGCAGCTGAGGATTCCTCCTCGGGCTCGTCGGCGACCCGTTCACCGGCGAGAACCGCGCGCATGCGGTCCTTGTCGAGTTGGCCTTCCCAGTTGGCCACCACCAGCGTCGCCACGCAGTTACCCAGCAGATTCACCGACACGCGCATCGAGTCCATGATCCGGTCGGCGCCCAGCAGTAGCGCCACGGCGGCCACCGGGATGGCGCCGTGGCCAATTGCAGCCACGGTGGCCGATAGCGCCAGGAACGATGAACCCGGCACGCCGGCCATGCCTTTGGAGGTGAGCATCAGCACCAGCACGGCGGTGATCTGTTCCCCGAGGGTCAGGTCGACCCCGAGTGCCTGCGCGAGGAACAGCACACAGATCGACAGGTACAGGGTGGCTCCGTCGAGATTGAAGGAGTATCCGGTGGGAATGACCAGTCCGGTGGTCGTCTTGGAACAGCCGGCGTAATTGAGCTTGGTCATGATGCGCGGCAGCACCACTTCGGTGGACGCGGTTCCGAGCGCCAGGAAGAGCTCGTCCTTGATGTAGACGACGAATTTCCAGAGATTCACCCCCGCGAAAATCCGCGCGATCACCGCCAGGACTCCGATGAACAGCAGCGCCGCCGCATAGCAGGCCGCGATGAGCTTGCCGTAGCTGCCCAGCGAGCCGATGCCGTATTGACCCACGATGTAGGCCATCGCCCCGAGCGCGCCCAGCGGCGCCAGCCGCATGATCCACCCGATGATGGTGAAAAAGATGTGACTGAGGTGGTCGATGAACTCGAGGACCACCGGCGGCCCCGACTCGCCGAACTTGGCCAGCGCCAGGCCGAACAGCACCGCGAAGAACAGCACCTGCAGCAGCGCGTTTTCGGCGAAGGCCGAGACGATCGAGGAGGGGATGATGCCGAGCAGGAACTCGACGGTATGGGGCAGCTCGCCGTTGTTGGTCTTCTTCGCGATGGCATCGGCCCCCGTCGCCAGGGTGCCCGCGTCGATGTGAAATCCCGCTCCCGGTTTGGCGAGATTGCCCACCAGCAGCCCGAACATCAGGGCGAATGTGGTGACCGCCTCGAAGTAGATCAGGGCCTTGACGCCGATCCTGCCGACGGACTTGAGGTCTCCGACATGGGCGATCCCGAGCACCACCGTGCAGAAGATGATCGGGGCGATCAGCATCTTGATCAGCTTGATGAAACCGTCCGCGAGGGGGCGCAGGTTGGCGCCGACCTCCGGCCACAGCCACCCGATAAGTACGCCCGCGATGATCGCCACCAGAAGCTGGACGAACAGCGATCGGTACCAGGGCGGCTTGTTCGCCAGGCGCACCATCTCACTGGCGGGTATCTCGATGGCGGTCGACATGTGCGCGACCGTAACGACGGCCTGTTTATCGGATGTGAACACGGTATTCAGCCCGTATTACGCACGGCGCGCCCGTGCGGTTCGATGGACGTATGCAACCGGATACCGGCACGGGCCTCGTCATCGGCGCGGTGCTGGCAGCTGGTGCCGGAAGCCGCTATGGCATGCCGAAGATCCTTGCCGAGAACGGACGCTGGCTCGAACTGGCCGTCGTGGCACTGGATCGGGGCGGTTGCGACGAGATCTATGTGACGCAGGGCGCTGCGTCGGCCGAGATACCTTTGCCCGCACGGGGTATCGACGTGGAGCGGTGGCGGGACGGCGTGTCGGAATCGGTGCGGGCGGTGCTGGAAATTGTGCACCCGCGCACAGATGTGGCCGGGGTACTCATTCATTTGGTGGATCTGCCGTCGGTGGGGCCGGAGGTGGTCGACGCCGTGCTGCGCGCCGGTGAGCGCCGCCGATCGGCGCTGGTCCGCGCGACATTCGGGGGTCGGCCGGGGCATCCGGTGTACATCGGCTCGGAGCATTTCGGGCCGTTGTCGAGCGCCCTGGCGGGCGACCGGGGAGCCGGGCCGTACCTGGCCGCACGCGGCGACGTGATCGAGGTGCCGTGCGGGCATCTCGGCGACGGTTCCGACCACGATTACCGGCCGTAAACCAGATGCCGCGGCGTGTATCGCATGCCGAGGAGATAGACGGCGAAACCGATGCCCGCGCCCACGAACCAGGTAAAGGCGGCCAGATATGTGCTGCCCCAGATCACGGTCGCGATGGCCACTGCGGCGCCGACCACCGTCGCGGTCACCGCGACCGGGTTGATGCCGCCGCGGTAGTAGTACGTCCCCGACGGGGACAACGTGAACAGATCGTCCACGATGACCGTGCGGTCCTGCACCAGATAGAAGTCGGCGATCAGGACTCCGAAGAGTGGGCCGATCACGGCGCCGAGAATGTCGAGCGTGTAGTGGATGGTGTTGGGGTTGTTGTAGAGATTCCAGGGCGTGATCAGGATCGAGCCGACCGCCGCGATCATCCCGCCGGCGCGCCAGCTGATCCGGGTCGGGGCCAGATTGGAGAAATCGAAAGCGGGCGAGACGAAGTTGGCCACGATGTTGATCCCGATGGTGGCGATCGCGAAGGTGAGCACGCCCAGCACCGCCGCGGTGGTGTTGTTGATCTTGTCCACGATCAGCACCGGGTCGGTGATGATGGCGCCGTCCTCGCCGCGGCCGATGACCGTTGCGCCGGCCGAGACCGTGCATACCGCCAACACGGCGAAGAACAGGAAGTTCAACGGCAATCCCAGAAAGTTGCCGCGTTTGACCTCGTCGAAGGTGCGGCCATATCGGGAAAAGTCACCGAAGTTGAGCATGGGGCCCGAGAAGTACGACACCACCAGTGCGATCGCGCTCAGCACCGTCGCCGCTGCGGCGAACCCAGTTTTGGGCGGGCCCGAGGCCAGGCCGAAATGCACGTTTTCCCAACCGGCCGCGACGACGAGATAGAGCGCAAGTGCCAGCATCACCGCGTACACCGCGGGCCCGCAGAAGTCGATGAATTTACGTATCGCCTCCATGCCGTTCCAGAAGACTGCGGCCTGCAGTACCCACATCAGCAGGAAGCCGCCCCAGCCCAGGAAAGACAGACCCAGAAAGCCATACTCGTCGGCATTGGTGTAGCGACCAAGGGAAGGCTCGAACTTCACCGCCAAAAGCACGAATGCCGTTGATGCCAAATAGGTTTGAATGCCATACCAGGCCACGGCGATGAGTCCGCGGATCACGGCCGGAAGATTGGCGCCGCGCACTCCGAACGCGATGCGTGTGGTCACCGGGTAGGGCACGCCGGTCTGTTGGGAGGGGCGAGCCACCAGGTTGCACAGCCAGTACACCGCCACGATGCCGACCAGCAGGGCGAGCAGCACCTGCGATGCTGAGATTCCCAGCGCGAAAAGACTTCCCGCGAAGACGTAACCGCCGACACTGTGTACATCGGACATCCAGAACGCAAAGAAGTTGTAGCTGGTCCAATTCTGAGTCCGCAGCGGTGCCAGGTCGCCATTGGTCAACGCCGGGTCATAGCCGGGCTTGATCACACTCTCCCCGGCAGCACCGTGTCCGCCGGTCGGGGCGATGGCCTCAGCCGTGAGTGCGCCGCTCACAGAACCTCCTCCGAATGTCGACCAGCCAGGAAAGCTGGTGACACCCGAAACTAAGCGGCCGGTGTTGCCACCGTGTTGCGCGGAAACAATATTTTCCCGGATCAGAATCGATCCACCGGAACGTGATTCGATGCGGTGGATCGGGCCGCCTACTATCGTGCGCACGATGGCTCATAACGAGGCTGGACAGGCGGCACCCCGCGACATGGTGGGTTATGGGCGCACGCCGCCACACCCGCGGTGGCCCGGCGAGGCGCTGATCGCGGTGCAGTTCGTGCTCAACTACGAAGAGGGCGCGGAAAACAACGTCCTGGATGGCTCGGCGGGTTCAGAGACATTTCTCTCGGAGATGGTCCCGGCCGAGGCATTCCCCAACCGGCACATGAGCATGGAGTCGCTGTACGAATACGGCTCACGGGCCGGTCTCTGGCGCGTCTTGAGGGTCTTCGAGCGCCGTGGCCTGCCGCTGACCATCTTCGCGGTGGCGCGGGCTTTGCAGCGCAATCCAGAGGCGGTGGCCGCGTTCAGTGAGCTTGGGCACGAGATTGCCTGCCACGGGCTGCGCTGGCAGTCCTATCAGTTGGTGTCGCCGGATATCGAGCGTGAGCACATGGTGCAGGCGGTTCAGATTCTGCGCGATCTCACCGGCGCGGCGCCCCTGGGGTGGTACACAGGGCGGGACTCCCCACAGACCCGGCAGCTGGTGGTCGAGCACGGAGGGTTCACCTACGACTCCGACTCGTACGCCGATGACCTGCCGTACTGGGTTCGGGTGGCCGCTCACGGCGGTGTGACGGACCACCTGGTGGTGCCCTACACCCTGGACACCAATGACATGCGGTTCGCCTCACCGGCCGGATTCCCCAGTGGGGAACAATTTTTCACCCATCTGCGTGATGCCTTCGATTGTCTGTACGCCGAGGGGGAGGCGGGCAGTCCGAAGATGCTGTCGGTGGGTTTACATTGCCGGCTGGTAGGCCGGCCGGCGCGCACGGTTGCGCTCGAACGGTTCCTCGACCACGTACAAGCGCATGAGGCGGTGTGGATCGCCAGACGCATCGACATCGCCGAGCATTGGCGTCGGGTTCATCCCGCCGGTATCGATCCGAACGAATCCAATAGTCCGGCATAGGGTTTGACCGGAGGTGCGGCGAACTCGCCGTGTCCGGATTTGCGCAGGCCCATCGATACCAACGATTGCACCAGGTTCACCGCGGCTGCCACGCCGTCGATTACCGGGAGTCCGATCTCTGCCGAGATGTCCCGGCACAGCCCGGCCATTCCCGCGCAGCCCAGCACGATCACCTCGCTGCCGTCGTCGCGCGCCGCGCGGCGGCATAGTTCTATGAGAATATCCTTGGTCTGGGGATTGGTTTCCAAGTCGAGCACCGCGATATCGCAACCGTGCACGCCTCGGCAGAAACGTGACATCCCATAGCGTTCGGCCAGATCCCAGGCGCGACCGGCGGTGCGTTCCAGTGTGGTGACCACACTGAACCCCCGGCCCAGGTGACTGGCCATGTGCATGGCGGCCTCGGCGATACCGAGCACCGGACCGGTGGCAAGTTCCCGGGCCGCATCGAGGCCGGGATCGCCGAAGCACGCGAGTACATACCCTTCGGCGCCTTCGGATTCGGCGCGACGGATTTCGGCCAGCACACCGGGCACACTCAACGCCTCGTCGTAATGGCTCTCTATCGATACCGGCCCTATCGAAGGGTTGACGGTGGTGATGCTGGTTCCCGGCCAGGCCGCCGATTCCGCCACCACGCCGACGGCCTTCGTCATGGCCTCGGTGGTATTGGGATTGATGACGCGTATCCGCATGGCCCACAGGGTACGTCGCCCGCGTAGGGTGCGGGGTGTGGCGCTGTCACAGCGCACCGCGCCATGAAACGTTCGCGTTAACTCTGTGTCGCCAGCGATGGCGGGCAGGCGCGAGCGCTGGGAAGATCGGGTGGTAGGCGACGGCGATGGAGGGCGAATGTCACGTACGTTCCGCTACCGGAGGCTGATCAACGAGCTGCGCGCCAACACGTCCGGGCATGACCAGACGAGCGTGCTCGACGGGCTGCGGCGTGCCATCCTGGACGGTGCCGCGCCACCGGGTTCGACGATCCCCATCAACGAAGTGGCCGACACGTACCAGATCAGTCCCATTCCGGTGCGGGAAGCGCTCAAGACCCTTGTCGCCGAAGGGCTTGTCAATCATCGCGCCAATGGCGGATATCGGGTGGCTCAACTCACGCTGCCGGAGCTTCGTGAGATCTATTTCACCCGAGGCGTTCTCGAGCGTGCCGCGCTGGCGCAGGCCGCGGCGCTGGCAACCTCGGAGGACCTGGATCGAGCGCTGGCCGAACACGAGCTGCTGCAACAGGCGACTGTCGAGGGTGATGCGCGGGCCTTTCACCTGCACTCCCGGCGTTTTCACCGCGCCTTGGTAGCCCCCTGCGGCATGCATCGCCTGTTGCACATGTTCGAGGCCACCTGGAATCTGACCGAACCGTTTCAGGTGATGCGGACGGTATCGGCGTCGGATCAATTGCAGCTGCATGCCGACCATGAGGCGATGATCACAGCGGTGGCAAGGCGCGATACCGACGCCCTGCTCGCGGTGGCGAGCACACACCACGACCGCTTGGAGTCGGCGATAGTCTCTGCCGCAGGGCAATTGGATGTGATCGTCGATACGTAGCGGGATTGACCGGTCGGCAAAATATAGACACCCGGCAACCTGGCCGCAACACGCTGGCTCTAGCGTCGCTTGCGCGGCCGGCGGGTGTGTGCGGACGCTCCGAGACCAGGGAGGTTCCGCGATGAGGAGAGTTCATCCCGTCGATGAGGTGCCGTCCGCGGGCAAGCTCGTCACGCTGGGCATTCAACATGTGATCGCGTTTTATGCCGGCGCGGTACTGGTGCCGCTGCTCATCGCGCGCGCCATCGACCTGGACGCCGAGGCGCTGACCATGCTGATCACCGCCGACCTGTTCACCTGCGGTATCGCCTCCATCCTGCAGGCGGTCGGGTTCGGGAAGATCGGCGTGCGACTGCCGCTGCTGCAGGGTGTCACCTTCGCGACCCTGGCCCCGGTGATCAAGATCGCCAATGACCACGGCGGCGGCCGGGTCGGGCTGCTCACCGTCTACGGCGCCGTCATCGCCGCCGGCGCGTTCACCTTTCTCATCGCGCCGTTCTTCGCCCGCCTCATCCGTTTCTTCCCGCCCATCGTGACCGGCTCGGTCATCACGATCATCGGGGTGTCGCTGTTGCCGGTGGGCATCGGCGACGCCGTCCGTAACCCGCACAGCCCGGTGGCCGCGCACGATCCCGGCAACGGGCGCTGGCTGGTGTACGCGGTGGGCACCATCGTGCTGATCGTGTTGATGCAGAGGTTCTTTCGTGGCTTCTGGAGCACCATCGCCGTGCTGCTCGGGTTGATCGCCGGTACCGCCATCGCCTGGATCGCCGGTGATACCGATTTCACCCGGGTGGGTGAGGCGGGCTGGATCGGATTCACCTCGCCGTTCGCCTTCGGCGCACCGCGTTTCGACGTCATCGTGGTGGTGTCTCTGATCGTGGTGCTGATGGTGACCGCTGTTGAATCCACCGGCGCGGTCTTCGCCACCGCCGAGATCGTCGGCAAGCGGGTGCGCGGGGCGGATATCGCGGCCACCGTCCGCGCCGACGGCATCGCCACCATGATCGGCGGCACCTTCAACTCCTTCCCCTACACGGCGTTCTCGGAGAACGTCGGTCTGGTGCGCCTGACCGGGGTCAAGAGTCGTTGGGTAGTAGCGGCCGCCGGGGTCATCATGATGGTGTTGGGAGTGTTGCCCAAGACCGCCAAGGTCGTGGAGTCCATCCCGGCCCCGGTGCTGGGCGGGGCCGCGATGACACTGTTCGCGACGGTGGCTGTGGTCGGCATCCAGACTCTCGGCAAGGTCGACTTCAACGATCACCGCAACTTGATCATCGCCAGTACCTCACTGGCCATGGGGATGTACGTACAGTTCTCCCAATCATCGGGCCCGTCGACGGTGCTGGATCGCGGACGTGAGGTTCAGGTTCCCGCGTTGCCGGGAATCGACCAGGCTGTGCCGGGCCTGCTGCAGATCCCGTTCAGCACCGGTATCACCATGGGCGCTATCACCGCGATCGCCTTGAATCTGTTGTTCTTCCACACCGGCAGCCGGGGTATTGCGGTGGCGGGCGGCGGCGCCATCCGGCTCGCACAGGTCAACGAGATGACGTTGGAAGAGTTCCGTCGCACCTTCGGCGCACTGGTCCAAGACGTGCACTGGGTTGTCGATCGTGCCTACCGCCAGCGTCCCTTCGCCGACGCACACGATCTACGCAGCGCCTTCCAGGAGGCGATGCTCACCGGTAGCGATGACGAACAGCTCGAACTCATCAGATCGTTCCCCGATTTGGGCGCCGAGGACGAAGCTGGAGAGATGACGGCCGTCGACCACACCATTTTGCAGACTCTCGATGAGGGGGAGCTGAACAACGTGGTGAGCCTGGCCAACGCTTATCGCGAACATTTCGGTTTTCCACTGGTGATCTGCGCGCGTGAGACCGAGCGCTATGAGCGGGTACTGCGCAACGGGTGGAGCCGCATGGAGAACTCGACGACCAGCGAGCGGTCCTTTGCCCTTATCGAGATCGCCAAGATCGCCAATTACCGGTTCGATGATCTGGTGGCCGATGCGAACCCCATCACGACGGCCCGCTTCGGGCGCTTCGAGGACTTCCATGCGGCGCGTTGACTGGCGGGGGATCGAGAGCTTCAACGAACTCAGCGACGGCCAGGCGATCCACTGGCTCTACGAGTGCTGCGCGTCGCGGATATGGGCGGTGCGGGTCGCCGCAGGCCGGCCGTTCCGCGATGAAGATGCGCTGTATCACCGGGCGGACTTGATTCTGGCCGAGCTCACCGACTCGGACCTGGATGAGGCTCTGGACGGGCACCCGAGGATCGGGGAGCGATCCGATAGCGCGGCGTCGCGCCGGGAGCAGTCCGGCGTCACCGGTGCCGACGCCGCGGTGCTGCAGCGTCTGCGGGAATGCAATGCCGAGTATGAGGAGCGGTTCGGCTACGTGTACCTGGTCTTTGCCAATGGTAGGCCCGCCGAGGAGCTATTGGCGATCTTGCAGGAGCGGCTCAAGAACGACCCGCAGCACGAGCGCCGTGTGATGAGAATGGAATTGGGAAAGATCAATCGCAGCCGCCTGGAGCGGATGCTGGGTCCGGCGGGCAGGCATGCTGATGATGTCGAGACGGAAGGTGGATTGTGACGGGTTTGAGTACCCATGTGCTGGACGCGGTATCGGGCCGACCGGCGCGGGGCGTGCGGGTGACGCTTCTGGACGGCGCGGGTACCGAGCTGGCCGGCAGCACAACAGATTCCGACGGCAAGATCGCCGACCTCACCGGCACGGTGCTGGCTGCTGGGCGGTATCGGCTGATCTTCGACACCGGCACCTGGTTCACCGACAACGGGATCGAGGGTTTCTACCCGGAAGTGATCATCAGTTTTCAGGCGGACGGTGGTGGGCATCTGCATGTCCCGTTGCTGCTGAGCCCGTACGCCTACTCCACCTATCGCGGCAGCTGAGAAAGGAAACGCACCAGTGGCAATCGTCCTCGGAGGCAATCAGTACGGCAAGGCCGAGAATCGGGTAGTCAGGATCTATCGCGACAGCCCGCGTCATGAGATCAAGGACCTCAACGTCGGCAGCGCGCTGCGTGGGGATTTCGCCGCCGCCTACACAGACGGCGATCAGCGCAAGGTGCTGCCCACCGACAGCCAGAAGCAGACCATCTATGCCTACGCCAAGGAGAAGGGCATAGAGACCATCGAGCGATACGGCCTGGACTTGGCGCACCACTTTGTGGACGAGTACGAACCGGTGACCGGTGCGCGCATCGAGATCGACGAATATGCCTGGGAGAGAGTTGTCGTCGACGGGCGCGAGCACGACCACAGCTGGGTTCGCAAGGGGCAGGAGGTGCGTACCGCGGAGATCACCGTCGACGGTGTGGGTGCGGCGCAGCGGACCTGGGTGATCGGTGGTCTCAAAGACCTGGTTGTGCTGAAGTCGACGGGTTCGGAGTTTCACGATTTCCTCGAGGACAAATACACGGTTCTGCAGCCCACCAGTGACCGGGTGATGGCCACCTCGCTGGTGGCCAAATGGCGCTTTGTCGGAGCCGATATCGACTGGGATGAGACGTATCTGGGGGTCAAGCGGATCATTCTGGAGCGCTTCGCCACCGTGCATTCGTTGGCTCTGCAGCAGACGCTGTACGAGATCGGCAAGGCGATCCTGGAGTCGTATCCGCTGATCGCCGAGGTTCGGCTCTCGGCGCCCAACAAGCACCACTTCGTCTACGACCTGTCGCCGTTTGGGCTGGAGAACCCCAACGAGGTTTTCCACGCCGACGACCGTCCGTACGGGCTCATCCAGGCCATCGTGGCGCGCGACGACGCTCCGGAGGCCGGGCCGGCCTGGGACCCGCATCTGGCCTGGCTGGTCTAGCGGTCGCGGTCGAGGTAGCCGGTGATATCGCGCCCACGCACCCGCACCGAGCTGATGGCCGGTTCGCGTAGCCCCATGAGGAGGCGGAACAGCAACTGTTCGGTGGCCAGCTGCTCATCGTCAGATCGGATGCCATGGGAGAGGGTGTCGGCCAACGGTTCCCATCGGTGCGGATCGATGATCAGGAAGTCCGCGTCCTTGCCTTTGTCCAAGTTGCCAAACGTTTCTTCGCGGTCCAACGCGCGGGCCCCGGCAAGGGTGGCGGTGAACAACAGCTCGGCGGGATGCAGGGACACCGCGGCCGACGCCGGCTCCGACATGTGGACTTTGAAGCAGTCGTTCAGCACGCGCGTCATCAGCCATTCATCGCCACCGCCCACATCGGTGCCCAGAGCGATGGTGACTCCGCTCTCGACGGTCCGGCGCCACGGCATCGTTCCGGAGCCCAGGAACAGTTGCGAGGTGGGGCAATGCGCTATGGAGGAACCGGTTTCGGCCATGCGCGCCAGTTCGGCATCCTGGCAGTGCACGGCGTGCGCCAGGATGCTCCTGCGGCCCAACAGGGTTGAGCCCCCCTTGCGAGAGCCGGGCAGGAAATGACCGTCGTAGGTATCCAGATAGCTGCTCACCCCGAACGTGGACAGAGTGACGTCCACCTCGCCGGTGCCCGGCCGAGCGTTCTCGTTGAGGTGGGAATGGAAGTAGACGCCGCTGCCGCGCACCCCGTCGTACAGCTCGCCGAGCGCCGTGAGGGTATCGGGCGTGACAGACAAGGAGAACCGGGGCACCAGCGCCACATCGGTGAGCGGGCCGCCATGCCAGCGCTCGATTTCGTCGGCACAGAGCTGGATTGCGCGCTCAGTGGTGGTGAGCAGTGGCGCGGCGCTGTCGGGCCCGGTGGTCTGCACGCCGCGTCCGCTGACCATCCGCAGGCCCGCGGTGCGCGTCGCCGTGAACAAGGCCTCCTGCGCGTCGGGGAACGCCGAACCCATCACCATCGCGGCCGTGGTGCCGGCGGCGATGCGGCGCCGGCAAAAGGTTTCGGCGGTGTGCTGGGCGAGCACCGGATCGGCCAAACGGGCCTCTGCAGGAAAGATGCAGCGCTGCAGCCACTCCAGCAGTTGGCCGCCGCCGTACGAATCGGTGCAGTAGGTCTGCGGGAAGTGCATGTGCGTGTCGACGAAGCCCGGAAGCAGGAAACCGGGGCGATGATCGCGCACCGGCCACGCGGAGTATGCCTGCGGCAGTTCGGTATAGGTGCCGCAGTACGCGATCACACCGTCGAAGCCGACCGCCAGCGCGCCCTCGGGGATCGACTGCAGGTGCGCAGCGGCATCGGCGATACCGGGGGAGCCCGCGATATGGAAGATATGTCCGCGGTAGACGGTGGCGGCAATCGGGTCCATCGCACCATAGTGCACATCGCGCGTCGGGTCCGCAGCCCAAGGGTTACCGGCAGGCCCCGCCCGTGAGTCCAATTACATTGATCGAGAACGTATTCGTGGCCACCGTGGATCGCGACGGTCGTGAGCTCGACAGTGCGACTGTGGTCATCGACGGTAACCTGATCGCCGCGATACTGCACGCCGGTCAGCAGAACCCGTGGCAGGCGCTGCCGGGCATCGAACATGTGGATGGTCGCGGCTGTCTGCTCACACCCGGGCTGGTCAACACTCACCACCACCTTTATCAGTGGATCACCCGCGGGCTTGCCGCCGATCACACGCTCTTCCAATGGCTTAGCGCCCTGTACCCGGTGTGGGAGGGTATCGACGCCGATGGTCTGCATGTGGCGGCGCAGGGTGCGTTGAGCTGGCTGGCGTTGTCGGGATGTACCACCACCACCGATCACCACTACGTGTTCCCCTCGGGCGCAGGCGATCTGCTGGAAGCCGAGATCGAGGCGGCGCGGGAGGTCGGCGTGCGGTTCGACCCGACCCGCGGGTCGATGGACCTGGGGCAGTCGGCCGGCGGCCTGCCGCCCGATGATCTGGTGGAGTCGATCGACACCGCTCTGGATGCCAGCGCCGCGGCCGTCGAACGCTGGCATGACCCGGCACCGGGATCGATGGTGCGCATCGGGCTGGCCCCCTGCTCGCCGTTCTCGGTGACAACCGAGCTGTTGCGGCAGACGGCGGTCTTGGCCCGCGAGCGCGGTGTCCGGATGCATACTCACCTGGCCGAGACGCAGGACGAGACCGACTACTGCGCCCAGCGGTTTGGCTGCAGCCCCTTGGACTACATGGACGAGCTGGGCTGGCTGGGACCCGATGTGTGGTTCGCGCACGGTATTCACTTCGACGATGCCGCGATCGCCCGGCTGGCCGGCACGGGAACCGGCATTGCGCACTGCCCGACCTCCAACGGACGCTTGGGCGCCGGTATCGCCCGTACCCGGGAGCTGCTGGCGGCCGGGGTACCGGTGGGTCTGGGCGTGGACGGCGCTGCTTCCAATGAGTCGGGGCGGATGCTGGAGGAGGCGCACCAGGCGCTGCTGTTCGCCCGCGCGGTGGGAGGGCCCACGGCGCTGAGCACGCGCACCGCGCTGGAGCTGGCGACGTTGGGAGGGGCCCGCCTCCTTGGCCGTGCCGCCGAGATCGGTTCTATCGAGGTCGGTAAGTACGCCGACCTGGTGTTGTGGGACCTGCGCACGCTGGGACACACTGGAATCGATGATCCGGTGGCCGCATTGGTGCTGGGTGAGGTACCGCCCGTGAAATGTTCGTGGGTGGGCGGTCGACCCGTCGTCAGGGACGGGCAGATGCTGACGGTGGACACCGATCGGATCGCGGCCGCGGTGCAGGCGGCGCATCATGGATTGATGGGCAGGGTGCGCTGATGGATTTGCACACCATCGACTCGGTGCTGATTCCGCGGGACCGCGCTGATCTGGGCGGTCTCGGGACGCAGGACGGCGTGCTGGCGGGCGGCACCTGGCTGATGAGTCAGCCGCAACCGGGGTTGCGGCGTTTGGTCGACCTCGCGGGCATGCGCTGGCCGGACTTGGTGGTGACCGAAGACGGCCTGCAGGTCGCGGCCACCTGCAGCATCGAACGACTGGTGAGTGCCTCATATCCACCCGAATGGCAGGCCACCGTCCTTTTCGGACAGTGCGCACGTGCCCTGCTGGCCTCCTTCAAGATCTGGCGCGCCGCGACAGTCGGCGGCAACATCTGCCTGGGCCTGCCCGCAGGGGCGATGATCTCGCTCTGCGCTGCCCTGGATGCCGAGCTACTCATCTGGCGCCGCGACGGAACCGACGAACGCTGCCCCGTTACCGACTTCGTGACCGATATCAACACGACGACATTGCGTCCCGGTGATGTGTTGCGTGCCATCACCTTTCCTGTCGCGGCGCTCACGCAACCGACAGCATTGCGCAAGGTCGCGTACTCGGTGCTGGGGCGCTCCGGTGCATTGGTGACCGGGCGCCTAGACGGCCGCGACATCGTGCTGGGGGTCTCGGCCGCAACGCGCAGGCCAATTGTGTTGCGGGTTCCCGCTGAACCGGAACGTGTCGCGCGGGCTGCGGCGGCAATCCCAGGTGCGCAGTTCCATACCGATGCTCACGGCACCGCGGAATGGCGGCGCGCGGTCACCGCCCAACTGGCCCGCGAGGTCACCGACGAGCTGGCCGGGGGCCGTCCGTGAAGGTCAACGGTCAGATCATCGACACCAGCCCCCGTCCCGGGCAGTGCCTGCGCACCTTCCTGCGCGAGCACGGCCACACCGAGGTCAAAAAGGGTTGCGACGCAGGTGATTGCGGTGCCTGCACGGTGCTGGTGGACGGGGCATCGCAACATTCGTGCATCGTGCCCGCACATCGCGTCAGCGATGCCGAGATCCTCACCGTGCGTGGCCTCGGGGACGAGCACGACCTGCATCCCATGCAGCGCGGCTTCATCGGCCATGCGGGATTCCAATGCGGATTCTGCACCGCCGGAATGGTGTTGACGGCGGCGACGCTCACCGAGGATCAGACCGAGGATCTGGGAAATGCGTTGAAAGGCAACCTGTGCCGGTGTACCGGATACCGGCCCATTCGCGCCGCCATCTGCGGTGCGGCGCCCCCGCAGGGGGTCGTCAGTGCCCCTGCAGCGACGAGAGTGGTGACCGGCACCGAGCCGTACACGATGGACCAGCTGCCTGCCGGGGTGGGACATATTGCGGTGCTGGGCAGCCCGCACCCGTCGGCCCGTATCACCCGGATCGACACCGAGAAGGCCCGCAGCCTGCCGGGGGTGCGCGCGGTGCTGTGTTATCGCGACGACCCCGGTGTGCCGTTCTCCACCGCACGCCATCACGAGCGCACCGACGACCCCGACGACACACTGATTTTCGACCGTGTACTGCGGTTCGCGGGACAGCGCGTCGCAGCGGTGGTGGCGGACTCGCCGACCATCGCGCACCGGGCGCTCGAGCACATCGACATCGAGTACGAGGTACTGCCGGCGATATTCGATCCGGAGCTGGCGCAGCAGCCCGGTGCGCACATCGTGCACGGGGACAAGGGGCCCGGCGCCAGGATCGCCGACCCCGCGCGCAATCTGGTCGCCGAGGTGCATGGTGAAGTCGGTGATGTCGAGGCCGCGGTGACCCGAGCCAGGGAATCGGGGGCGGTGGTCAGCGGCAGCTGGCAGACGGCGCGTGTGCAGCATGTGCACCTGGAAACTCACGGCGCGGTGGGCTGGCGGGACGAGCACGGGCGCTATGTGCTGCGCACCAGCAGCCAGGTCCCGTTCCTGGTGCGCGACGAGCTGTGTCACGTTTTCGGCCTTGCACGCGAACAGGTTCGGGTGTTCGCACCGCGCGTCGGTGGCGGGTTCGGCGCCAAACAGGAGATGCTCACCGAGGACTTGGTGCTACTGGCGGTGCGTGTCACCGGGGCGCCCGCGGTCTATGAGTTCAGCCGCACCGACCAATTCACCATCGCGCCGTGCCGTCACCCCATGCGGGTGAATGTGACCGCCGCGGCCGGATCCGACGGGGTGCTGACTGCCTTGGCCGTCGATGTGCTCTCCGATGCCGGGGCCTACGGCAACCACAGCGTCGGGGTGATGTTCCATGGCTGTAACGAGTCGATGGCCCAATACCGCTGTGCCAACAAGCGCGTCGATGCGCAGGCCGTGTACACCAACAACATTCCGTCTGGTGCGTTTCGGGGCTACGGGCTGGGGCAGGTGCTGTTCGGTATCGAATCGGCCCTTGATGAGCTGGCACGTGAACTCGGCATTGACCCGTTCGAGTTCCGGCGCCGCAACGCGATCGTCCCGGGAGACCCGTTTGTCAGCTGGGAAGTCGAGGAAGACGATCTGGAGTTCGGCAGCTACGGGCTGGACCAGTGTCTGGACCTCGCGCAGGACGCGCTGGCTCGCGGCGGCGCCGATCCGGCGCGTAACGGATCGGCCCTGTCTGCGGAGTGGAAGGTAGGGGAGGGCATGGCGATCGCCATGATCGCGACCGTGCCGCCGCGTGGGCATGTGGCCGATGCGCGCGCCGAGCTGGACGAGCAAGGGCGTTACCGGATTACCGTGGGTTCAGCCGAATTCGGCAACGGCACCACCACCGTGCACGCGCAGCTCGCGGCTGCGGTGCTGGGATGCGCTCCGGGCCAGGTCGACATTCACCAGGCCGATACCGACGGGGTGGGCCACGATACCGGCGCCTTCGGCTCGGCCGGCACCACCGTCGCGGGTCTGGCCGTGCACCGAGCGGCGGAGCTGTTGCGCGACAAGATTATCCGGTTTGCCGCGGCGAAGTTGGCGGTGCCGGAATCGCGGTGCGTGTTGGGACCCGACGGCGTGCGAATCGGCGAGGAGCTGCTGGGGCTGGTCGATATCGCCGGCTCGGCGCCGGAGCCGTTAGCCGCATTGGGCCGCCATGAGGGCACGCCCCGATCGGTCGCCTTCAACGTCCAGGCATTCCGCGTCGGTGTGCATCCGGGCACCGGCACCGTGCGCATCCTGCAGTCGATACAGACCGCCGACGCGGGGGTGGTCATCAACCCGCAGCAGTGCCGTGGCCAGGTGGAAGGCGGTGTCGCGCAGGCCATCGGTTCGGCGCTCTACGAAGAGATTCTGGTGCAGGACGGCTTTGTCAGCACCACAGCGCTGCGTAACTATCACATTCCGCGGCTGGTGGATCTGCCCGACACCGAGGTCTACTTCGCCGACACCTATGACGCGTTGGGGCCGCTGGGTGCCAAGTCGATGAGCGAGTCGCCGTACAACCCGGTGGCCCCCGCGCTGGCCAACGCGATCCGTGACGCCGTCGGGGTTCGGATGCACAGTCTGCCGATGAACGCGGCACGGGTGTGGCAGGCCATCGACGCATCCGGTGCGGGAGTGTCCTCATGAAGAACGTGCTCGGTGATCTGATCGACCTGCTCGAGGGCGGTGGCGCTGTCGCCATGGCTCGCGTCGTGGAGGTCAGCGGTGCGGCTCCGCGTGAGCCCGGCGCGGCGATGCTCGTGACGGCCGATTCGGTGGTCATCGGGTCGCTGTCCGGTGGATGTGTGGAGGCCGCGGTCATCGAGACCGCACGCGACGTCCTGGCGACAGGGCTGTGTGTCAGTGAGCGGTTCGGTGTCGACGACGGTATCGCCCCGGGTCTGACGTGCGGGGGCGAAATCGAAGTCGTCACCGAAAGTGTGGGCGCCGAGAAACTACCGCTGCTGCGCCGGTTGCGTGGTCTGATCGAGGCGGGGGAGCCGGTGGGGTTGGTGAGCACGCTGTCGGGGATTCCGGATTGGGCGCTGGTGCGGCCGGGTGATTCGGCGCCGTGGCCGCAGATCGACGGCACCATCGCGTCGTTGGTGCGGGCGGGACGCAGCGCGGTGGCGGGTGCCGATCGCTGTGAGCCGGATCAATCCGCGCGGCCGCGCGTGTTCGTGCAGGCGTTCGGAGCACCGCCGCGGATGATTCTGGCAGGGGCCAATGCCTTCGTGCGGGCCTTGAGCCACACGGGGAGCCAACTGGGTTACCGGGTGACGGTCGTCGATGCGCGTGAGGTGTTCGCGACGTCGGCACAGTTCCCGCACGCCCATGAGGTGGTGGTCGACTGGCCGCACCGATACCTGGGCGCCGAAGTGGCGGCCGGGCGCATCGACGGGCGCACCGTGGTGTGCGTGCTCACCCACGACCCGAAGTTCGATGTGCCGATGCTGGCGGCGGCACTGACGACAGCATCGGTGGCATTCGTCGGCGCGCTGGGCTCGCGCCGCACCCACACCGAGCGAGTGGTCCGCCTGCGTGAGGAAGGCGTCACCGACGACCAGCTGCGGCGGCTACGCAGCCCGCTGGGCCTGGACCTCAATGCCCGCACACCCGAGGAGACCGCGATATCCATTGCAGCGCAAATCATTGCAGAAACCTCGGGAGGATCAGGGCGGGCGCTGAGCGACACCGAGGGACCGATCCACCGGTGAGGACTACCGGCTAGGCGGCGCGCCTGGCCAGCTGCTCCCGGTGCCATCTGCTCCGCGCCGAATGGTGCGCCGAAAATCCCTCGTTGGGATGTGTCCCCAGCCGGCCGTTGGGCTTATCGAACTGAACAAAAACGTCGAGATCCTCTGGGGAAAAACTGAAATCGAAGATCTGAAGATTCTCCGCCAACCGGCTCGGCGAGCAGGTCTTGGGGATCACCACATGTCCCAATTCGATATGCCAGCGCAGGATGAGCTGCGCGGGCGTCTTGTTGTACTTTGCGGCCAGCGCAGCCAGTGGGGAGTCCTCGGTGGTGCCGATTCCCTGAGCCAGGGGGCTCCATGCCTCGGTGACGATTTCCCGATCGGAGTTGAACTGCCGCAACTTTCGCTGCTGGAAGTACGGGTGTAACTCCACTTGGTTGATCACTGGTAGCACGCCGGTCGCGTCGACGATGGCGTGAACGTGCTCGGGCTCGAAGTTGGATACCCCGATGGCACGGATGCCGCCGGACAGATAGAGCTGCACGATCTGCTGCCAGGCAGTGACATACTGCCCGTGATCCGGTGCGGGCCAATGGATCAGGAACAAATCCACGTAGTCGGTTCCGAGCATGTCAAGGCTGCGCGCGAAAGCGGCAGCGACATCAGAGAAATCGTCTACCCACAACTTCGTGGTGATGAAGACGTCCTCGCGGGGTATGCCCGAGCGGGCGATGCCCAGGCCGACGCCTCGCTCATTGCCATATCTGGTGGCGGTGTCGATATGTCGGTATCCGGCGTCAAGTGCTTGCCGGACAATGGTTTCCGCTTCATCATCGGGGATTGCGGCGACGCCGAGCCCGAGCTGGGGGATGTCCACACCATTGTGGAAACGAACTTTCGGGACAGTGCATGATTGCATGACGGACTCCAATCACTCTGCGGCTGAAGGAGCAGTGGAATTGATACCCGGGAGCGACACGTCCTTGTGACAGTTGAAACTGTAGAACTGTCAGTTGAATTCAGCATCTATGACGCTGCTCACAAACTCGCTGTGAGGTTGCTGAAATCGCTGAACAGCAAGGGGTTTTGGTGTCCGTAGGACTATTCGATTTACACGATCCTTACGTCCCGAGTGTCGCGAAAGGTCCGTATGCGATGACAGAAACGCGCGTAGGAGGGCGCTTATGCGGTGGCGTTGGCTTTGACCAGCCGAGCCACGGATTGAGCCTTGTTGCTCGTGGTGTCGCTGCGTCCGTGGACCGATACATCGATGATGTACTGCGATGTTTGGATGGCAGCGCGTTGTGTTTGGCGTGGCGCCAGATGCTGCGGTCCGGTCGATTCGGTGACAACCGCATGCACAAAATCTGATGAAATACGATCCCCTGCAACATTTTTGATTTCCACATTGGTTACCGCACCGGTCCCGGTGCCTTTTGTGGTGAACGGCTTGTCCTGGCAATGGCGCCAGTTGGCCTCCAGGTTGGTGAACCAGGTTCTGGCACTGCCCGGAGAATCCAGCTCAACAATCTGGATCTCTATCGTCGTTCCCGAACCAGTTCCCCGAATTTTCCAGCGTGTGGACCACTGCTGCTGTATCGCCTGCCGTACCGGAGCTTCGGCGAATGTGGTGCCCCAACTGGGTGAGGCAACGCCCAGGCACTCGACAGAACTTGTGCGGGTATCGGCGCTGTGGGCATTGGCTGCCGCGAGGTCGAGTCTTTCGACGCGCGCATCCGAATGAAGCCGGAGCGCCAGTAGTGAAGACATCTGGGCATCATCGGGCAGGATCTCGGCGGCAGAACCAACATGTCCTTGACCCACATTTGCGGCGCCGGGAACCACACACCCGGCCAACAACCCGCCCGCGATGAACAGGCCAGTCAGCTGCACTCGTAGCGCTTGCACCAGCAATTTCTAGTGCGGAAAAGACAGATGGTCAAGCCGCAAAAATCGCCAGATTCTTAGTAGTTCAGCTACCGATAGGGCGAGAAAGTGAATGCCTACTTCACCCGGATGCAATGAGAAATGAACACCTAGCGGCGAACTGTTCGCAGGTCAACCCCGCGACGAGACGGGCGCTCGGTGGTTAATGGCATCTGAACTCCCAGTTGACGGGTCAGATGTGGTGGCTCACTCTTATGCCATGTCTGGAATGAGTGAGCAGGCATTAGTGGCGGCGGTCCAGCAGCGACTGATAGCGATGTACTCGTGGTTGTCGCCCGAACACGTCTCGGCCGTGGTGCAGGGTGCGCACGTACAGTTCGTCGACTGCCGGGTGCGTGAGTTTGTGCCGTTGTTGGTCGAGCGACGTGCCCGTGCGGAGTTGGCGAACGCGAGTTCATCGAGTGCCGTGACGGCCGAGGGGACTACCGCGCGTCTCGCGTAGCGGGGTACCGGTGATGTAGGCCGTCGATGAGGCGGTGGGCCTCATAGAGGTCTCTACGCATCGCGGCCGCCCGGCGATGGTGATGTCGGTGGGTTGAGCTGTGCTGCGGGGTATGTCGGATGAGGTGCTCGGTCTTGGCCATGTTTTGTGACACTTCACTGACATGCTCGTACAGCGATGCCAGGAGTGTCCGGGCCTGTGCCACAGAGGCATCCTCAGTCACGTGCGCATTTTTACATCTGATCACTCACGTGTACAGCTATCTGCCAGCTCCGGCGACAGGGCCTCAACTGCCTGTTGAATGGCCAGCGTGGCTGGTCCTGTGAAGGGTGCTTGTGCAGTCATCGGCCTGCAGAAAACATTGGTGCGCGATACTGGGATTGAACCAGTGACCTCTTCCGTGTCAGGGAAGCGCTCTCCCGCTGAGCTAATCGCGCGGGTCTTTATGGAGGTGGAGACGGGAATCGAACCCGTGTGCACGGCTTTGCAGGCCGTTGCCTCACCACTCGGCCACTCCACCGCTAGGGATGCCTGTCTACCCCTTCGAGCGGATGACGGGATTCGAACCCGCGACCCTCACCTTGGCAAGGTGATGCGCTACCAACTGCGCTACATCCGCGCGCAACGGATGAGATCGTCACCCGGTGCGAAGTGAAACAGTAGTCGAACGAGAGGTTTAATCACAAATCCCTTGCGTGCGCGGCCCGTAGGCTGCCGGACTGCGGTGTTTCCGGCGTCTCGTGCTAGCCTTTCACCTCGGTTGATCAGCCATCAACGATCAACATTGCGGTCTCGTAGCTCAGTGGAAGAGCACTCGCCTCACACGCGAGGGGTCGCTGGTTCGAACCCAGCCGGGACCACCAGTTAGAAGTACTTTCTCGCCGATCAGGTGCGACATACGTGCAATACGGGGGAGTTCTAGGGCAAGCGGGACACGCAGTCGAGGTTCTCCAGACCGCAGGGTCGAGTGCTGATGCGCCGATGGTGACATCGTCGGGCGCCGGCACACCGACATCGGCGACCCGCACAATCACGGGCTCGTCGACGGTCGTGGTCGTCGCTACTACGTCTCCGCTTAGTACTGCGCGCGGACTCAGTAGTTGTGGCAGTTGTTGACAGCTCTGCCTACCGGTCCCGAAGACGAGTCCATGATGTCGTCGCTGATGCCCGTCCACTGTTGGTGGCCAAGGGTCTGTTCGAGCGCATTCAACTGCTGTTGACGCTGACCTATGGGGGCAGCCAGAACCCCGGCAAGGCCGATCCGCAGCTCATTCTCCAGTTTTGGATCGCGACTGATCTTCCGCCAGATCAAGGGATCATTCTGCTGCAACGACGACATGACCTGCTGCTCAGAGCATGTGGTGGTGTTCAAATCGTCGGCATATGCCTGCCCTGCCATCGCAATGGCAAGACAGGAGAGTCCTGCCGCCATGCTCACACGCAAAAGCCCCCGGCCGCCCTTGCTCATTCCATTCATGCCCAGCAGCTTAGAAATATTCCGATTCGAGCGCGGCGAGTTGCCGGTATGCGTAGCGGCCAATCGATAGGTGACGCCATATCACGTGCTGACGATGGAGATCGCCCCTTTTGGGACAGTTGAGAGGTGCCTCGTGCGCGATGTCGAGGACGCCGCCGCGCTGAAGGTCGATGCGGACCGGGAATTCATCGGCCCCGCCCCGAAACCACAACCAGCCGAGCCCCAAAGCAACCCCAGCAGTGGTTGCTGCCTCAAGTTGAAGATTTCTGTCCGGCAGCCAATCCAGGCCCTGGCTTAGCTACGAATAGTCAGTGAATGACGCGACGAGGTGGCGGTCTGCCGCGACAAGGGGTCAGGACTTGATCATGGTTCAGAGTGCAAGGGTTGTGGCCACAAGTTTGCCGACGGTGTCGGGAAGCTAGGACCAAACACATGTCGAACCGATACGACCTCGTCATTGTTGGTGGTGGTCCGTCGGGCTCTGCCGCGGCGTGGCAGGCCGTGCGAACCGGCGCACGTGTGGTGGTGCTTGACAAGGCCGAGTTTCCGCGGGATAAACCGTGCGGTGACGGTTTGACCGCACGCGCCGTCAGCTATCTGCAGGGCATGGGGCTCGCCCAGCAGCTCGCCTCGTTCCATCGCGTGAACCGGGTCACTGTGCACAGTCCCAGCACGTGGAGTCTGTCTTTTCCGCGGCGACCCGGCATGCCCGATTACGGTCTTACCGTAAGTCGAAGTGAACTCGATGCCCTCCTGCTCAAGCATGCGGAGTGTGCAGGCGCCGAAATCCGCCAGGATACCGAGGTCGCCGGGCCAGAACTGGCCGCCGACGGCCAGGTGGTGGGGGTCGTACTCAAGGGCGGCGAGAAGGTTTATGGCAGCGCCGTAATCGCAGCCGATGGCGCGTACTCCCCGATCAAGCGGGCACTCAAACTTGATTCGCGGTGCAAGGGCTACTCGGCAATCGCCATCCGCGCCGAGATGCACGCCAAACGTCCGGACAGTGACAGTCTCGACATCTTTCTCAAGCTCCTTTTTCGGGGCGATCAACTGCCAGGGTATGGCTGGGTGTTCCCCATGGGCAACGGCGCCTTGAACATCGGTCTGGGATATCTCAACAGCTACCGGAACTGGCACTCCATTAACGCAGCCCAGTTCTTCGACGAGTTCCTGCGAACGCTGCCCTCTGAGTGGGACCTACCACTGATCGCGGACCTCAAGAGAAACAAGAGCGTGCAGGCCTGGCGACTGCCGATGGGCTTCACTGCATGGCCTCCCTGGCGGCCTGGCGTGCTGTTTACAGGGGACGCACTCGGTGCCGGGAAGCCAGCGTCAGGAGCTGGTATCTCGAAAGCCCTCGAGTCCGGTCTAGCGGCCGGCGAGTGCGCCATCGAGGCGCTCACAAACGGTGGTCCGAACGACTTCACAAATTATGGGCAGCGTATGGAAGCCGCGTGGGGGCGGGAGTATCGCTGCGGTCGTTACATGCACAAATTGGTGGGTCACCCATATCTCGCGCAAGCGGGTGTGAAGCTGGTCGACAACGCCACGTTCCGCGATCGGATGCTCAAGGCGATGTACAAGAAGTCCCAAGGCCCGCGGCACACGTACGACTGAACAGGGCATTCTCCTTCGCATGTGGCCGATTCGGTTGTGGGAATCGGACTTCCGCAAAAACCCATGCTGGGAGCCGAAAGAAGCACAGATCCACCGTGTACTCCGCCGAGCAGACAGAGAGGTGATTGGGTGGCCAGTCCTATTTTTTTGAATACGCCACGCTCTGTATCGCCTGGCGAAAGGCCTTCCCATACAGTTTCCGGCAAAATAGCGCCGTTTCTCGGGCGCCGCATGCAGGTAATTGAGGGCGCTATCTGTCTTCTGGCTGCTGTAGGAGACCGCGGGGTCTCCTACAGCAGAGTCGACGCGGCCGCGAATGTTCCGCGGGGCACCACCTCGAATCACTTCAGAACACGTGATGCGTTGATCCTGGGGGTATGCGAGGAAATCGAGTCCCGGCGACAGTGCTTCTGGACAGATCCCAATTTTTGTACGGCCTGTTTCACGGTGGACACGCTCGCTGAACTACTCACCCAATACCTCGTTACCGTCACCACCGAAGGAACCGCACAAAATGTTCTCGCGCGTGCTCACACGGCGATTATCGGCGCATCGTAACATTGCTCACAGCTGCAGGACATAACGGCCCGCACCCAGCAGGTCCAGCTCAGCCAGATACACGCCTGGCTGCGCCAAATCCACCCCGGAACACCTGAACTAGATGCCCAGATCATCACCGATTACATGTCCGGCTCAGTCAGTCAGCAGCTCTTGGCTCCCAGGGAGGTGTTCCAACCCGAACCGGGCGTAACCGCATTGCTGAACAGCCTTAAGTCGCCCTGATAGGGCAAGGGAAGACTGCCTTTGCGGCCAGATGTCGCTTGACTAGCGCTGGTCCAACTCGGCCAAGAAGTTGTCGATGGCCGGCCAGGTCTCGTTGACACCGGCCGACAATGCCACGAGCCCGAGGTGGCTCGCCTCCACCGTGGTGAACCGAACGTCCGCAGACTTGAGCATCGCCAGGCCGTGATGCACGCACTGCCACGGTGCGATGGCGTCACGATGGCTGCCGAACAGCTGGATCGGCAACGTCAGTGCCGTCAGATCGAGGGTGTAACCGGCCACATTGACCACGCCCGCGGCGATTTCATCGTAATAGATGAATCGGCCCCACATCTGCGAGACCGCCCGACCTGGATAACCGGGGAAGGCGTCCTGAAACCGGTCGATCACTTCAGCCTTGGCCAACGCTTCGGTGTTGTCCAAATTGTTCAGGAGGAACCAGGGCCGTTTGATCTCTCGGTCCCATGAGGTGGCGCGGTAGGCGGCCTGTACCACCGGTGCGGGAATGCCGCCGAGCGCTCGTAACACCGTGGTGACGGCATAGCCGTTGGTGCGTTTGGTGATTCGGCGCGCCTCGGGATATCCCGGGATTTGTCCGTAGTCCAACGGGGTGCCGATGGCGACGATCGAGCGGATCGGCAATCCGCGGTCGGCTGCGGCGGTCAACAGGCTCAGGGTGCCGCCCAGGCTCCACCCAATCAGGTCCAGCTGCGCCTTGCCGGAATCGATAAGTACCCGCTCGATGGCCTGCGGAATGATGTCGGCGAAGAAGGCCTCTAGGCCCAGATGTCTATCTGCCCAGCCGATTTCACCGTAGTCGACGACGTAGGGAGTACGGCCCTCCTCGAGCAGATGCGCCACCAGTGATTGACCCGGTGCGAGGTCATAGCATGTCGCCGACGCCGCTAGCGGCGGAACCAACAGGACTGGGACAGCGCTGGACTCACGCGGATCGTCAGTGCCGTAACGGCGCAACTGGCGATGTGGCTCGTCGAACAGTGCTACATGGCTGGTCGGTGTGCGTGGGCGCACCCCGTCGCCGAGAGTGAGGGCGAACAAGTTCCTCGCCGAGACCGGAATCGAGACCATAGTGAGTTCGTATGCTCCTTTTGATTAGCTTTCGAAAAGGCTTTCAGTAGACCGGTCGGATACACAACGGTTTGTGGCATGCACGACATGTGGGTGCACTATCGGCAGAGTTGGACGTAGCGCACCTGGTGGATTGCGGCGCCTACTATGCGGCCGCGCCGGGTCGTCTTCGTGTGAGGGCCTATCCTTCGATCAGCCCGGTTGGTTAGCGGGAGAACGCGCTAGTCTGGGACGAATTGGTCCCCCACTGAAAGCGCTTCTCGAATCCGTATGAAGGGGCGCTTGGTCGAAGATGGCTCAACACTGACTCCGTAACGTATCCACGATCTTGGAGGCGACATCGACTGCAGGCTCGTGTTCCCAGAACCGCAGCACCGTCCATCCCGCGGCGGTCAGTAGCCAGGTCACCAGTTCGTCACGTTCGCGATTTTTTCTGACCTTTTCGGCCCAGAACTCGGCGTTTGTCTGTGCGATCGTGTGATGCAGTCGGCATCCGTGCCAGAAGCATCCGTCGATGAAGACCGCGACCCGCGCGCGAGTGAAGACGAGATCTGAGCGCAGGCGGCGCTGATCCGACAACGGGGGGAAGTCGACTCTGTAACGCAGGCCCGCCGCGTGGACCAGCCGTCGCACTGCAAGTTCAGGCTTCGTGTCCCGTCGTGTATTTGCGCGCATCGAAGCACGCGTAGCGGGACTAGACGCCCAACTGTTCGTCATGGGCTCAGTCTTGTCCATATCGTCGATGGTCGTGGCCGCGGAGCCGCAATCAGATCGCCGGAACAGGAGGTGGCGGCGGGTCTGCAGGGACATGTCGGTGACAGCCGATAACATCACCGCGTGGCGGATGTGATTGACCTGTTCGCGGGTTGCGGAGGCATGACCGCGGGCTTTGCCGCCGAGGGATACAAACCCGTCCTATCGGTTGAGTTCAATCTGCACGCGGCTGCAACCTACGCGGCGAACTTCGGTGAGGACCACACCGTCTTCGGCGACATCAAGTCGGTCAAGAAACGTCAGATACCCGAGGCTGACGTCGTGATCGGCGGACCGCCATGCCAGGGCTTCTCGAATCTCGGGTCGAAGGACATCGGCGACCCACGTAACCAGCTCTGGCGTGAGTACCTGAGGGTAGTCGGCGCGGCCAAGCCCAAGGTGTTCGTCATTGAGAACGTAGACCGATTCATGAAGTCGCCCGAGTTCGACCTGTTACGAGCGGAGGCGGACGGAGGCTCTCTCAAAGGCTACGAACTGAGCTACGGCCATCTGAACGCCGCTGACTTCGGTGTGGCTCAACGGCGTATTCGCACCATTGTCATCGGCTCGCGCATCGGCAAGATCGAGCTGCCGACGGCGACGCATGCCAGGCGTCCCGAGCAAGGTTCGGATCTGCTGCCGTGGAACGGAACCAAGACACGGATCAAGGGGCTGGCTGTGCGGCCATCGACGACCAGCCTGCCCGCGAGCAGGGCCGAATTCTTCGGCGAGATCGTGCCGGGTGTGTTCAAAGCATCGGAGCTGCATATCGGCCGCAACCCCACCCCGCTATCGCTGGAGCGATACGACCACGTGCCGCCAGGAGGGGGCCGGTTCGACGTGCCGGATCACCTGCTGCCTCGATGCTGGCGTGAAAAGCCCACGGGCACTACCGATGTCATGGGCCGGATGCAATGGGACTTCCCCTCGCACACGATCCGCACGGAGTTCTACAAGCCGGAGAAAGGTGCATATCTCCATCCGCAGTGGGACTCTCGGGGACGTAACCGAGTGAATCGCCCGATCACGCATCTGGAGGCAGCGCTGTTACAAGGATTCCCCGACGACTTCCTGTGGTGCGGCACCAAGATCGAGATCGCCCGACAGATCGGAAACGCGGTCCCGGTCAGACTCGCACAGGCCATCGCGAAACACCTGCTTCAGTACCTGTGAACGGTTCGAGCATGCTTCCTTTCGAGGATTTACCGGTGGCTGCCACGGTGAGTGCCGAGGCGGCTCAGAACTCCCGCGAGGCGGCGATGCGCCGCCGCCGCAACATCTTCCGTGAGCACCCTGTGCCGACAGCTCCCATGGGCAAGATGCCTGGCGCATGGACTTTCACAAGCGAAATGGAACAGCAACTAGCAGCCGAGTTGGCGCCCCTGGTGGAGTGGTTCAACGGCGAGCCGGAATGCCGCGAGCGGCTTAGGTGGGCGTTACGCGACTCCTTGGACGAGTTGCTAGACGGTCAGCGCACCGGTAGGTGGGCGTACCACCACTTGTCGAAGACGGAGAAGACTCATCTGGGGACTGTTGTCGAGGTCAACTTGACCAAGGAGTTCGAGTTCGCAAACGGTGTTCATCTCGACTGGCAGATCGCCGGCACCGACATCGACTGCAAGTTCTCCAAAGACCTCGGTGGGTGGGAGATCCCTATGGAGATGTATCTCTGCGCCGATCACGGTGAGCGCGAAGGTAAGGCGAACCATCCGGCGCTCCTGACTTGGTTTGATGATACCTCGAATCGATGGGCTGCCGGGCTGATCACGATCACCGATGAGCGGTTGCGCTGGAAAGTCGGCGGTGGCGAACGTGCCTACAACCGCGACAACAAACGGAACCTCGGTAACCCAGCGGCGGGATGCGTCTACTGGTTGTGGGGCGGTCTGCAGACCGACCTTCCGCAGAATTTATTGCTGCACATGGACTCTGAGGTTCGCAACCGCATCCTGTCGCCCGATCTTTCTGGTCAGAAACGTGTCACCCAGCTATTCTTCGAGATTCAGGAACGGATCGTGGGGCGTCCGACCGTGCTTACGGTCGGACAGCAGGACGATGCCCCCAAGCGTGTCCGCGACGCCCGTAAAGCGCTGAGGAAGGGGGGCATCGTCATCCTCGGACACCAAGACGCACATCCTAAGATCGCTGCCGCATTGGAGCTCCCGGTTCCGGTGAAGGGCGAATGGATCGCAGCGCGCATTGTGCCGGTATCCGAGACTGACTCACGTCCCTTCATCTCCATGCATGGGCAGCGATGGGGGAGGGCGCACGATGGCGAGCCCGAAGTTGCGGTGACGTTCGACTACCGCTACCTCAAGTAGGCATCGGAGTGGGGGTTACGGCTGACACGGTGGCGGTGAGCCGGTCGAAGGGCCACATCAATGACGTGACCGCTGGTCGGTCCCGGGCGCCGCGCATGCGTCGAACTTGCTACGTCCGCTGGTCCGAACCGGCCGGGACCACTCTCCTGTCGTTTGCGACTCTCTCCGCATACAACGAATCTGCTGACGTTCGACCACGCCAGATCCTCTTCGCGTGAGGGCAGTCTTGCGACTCTGGGGATCGTGTGTTGCCATACTTGCCTCGGTTGGGATGAACTGAAGCACGATAGGGGATACATGGGTGCGTTCACCGGCACCGGAGGAGTCACGAGCGCGCTGCCTCTCGGTGACCTAACACGGTGGTGGAGCTCGCCGTCACGCTACGACCAGATGATGGGCTACTTTTCGACGCGCTCCATGCGTGTGGCGCTGCGTGCTGCCGTCGGCGGATGCGCCGGCGCACTGGCCCTCATCCCACTGGCGATGGAGTTTTCGCCGATGGGGCCGCGTACCGGTGTATGGCGTTGGCTCGACATTCTGGCGAGCCTGCTCGCATTTTTCTGGATGCTGCGCTGGTGGCTAGGGCCGCTGCCGAAGGAATCCGAATCTGTGGTGTTTTCGGTTACTTCGGTTGCCTCCGTGTGCATCGCCTGCTTCGCGGACTCCGACAGGGGCACCGGCATGCACGGCCTTATCTCCTTGTCTCTGATGGCGATCTACATATGTTCCTTCCATGGCGCTCGACTCATCGTTCTGTACTTGCTTGCATCTCTGGCCACACTGACCTTCCTTGCGATTGCCGTTGACCTGCAGCAGGGTTGGGCCGTGGCCATGGCGGATTCGGTGGTCACCGCGACGCTGCTGGTCGGGGTGCCACCGATCATCCATTTCGCACAGTTGGCGCTCACCAGTGATGCCAGGGCGGCCGGGATCGACCCGCTCACCGGCCTGCACAACCGGCGAGGATTCGATGATCAGTCGATGACCCTGGCCCAGGCGGCACGCGCTGATCGGTCTGAGCTGAGCATCATCATGATCGACATCGACCGGTTCAAACAGATCAACGATCGTTTTGGGCACGGTGTTGGCGATCAGGTGATCGCCGATGTGGGCTCCCACATCAAGGCGATCTCCGGCAGCGCCGCCGTAGTTGGGCGTGTTGGCGGCGAGGAGTTCTGTGTTGCGCTACTCGGTCCCGCCTCGCAGGCGCGAGAGGTCGCCGAGCAGATCCGGGCAGGGTCGGAATCGCTGGATGGCATGGTCACGGTCACGGTCAGTGTCGGGCTTGCCGCCAGCGCGCTGCCGTCGAATGCCGATCCGGACAACCTCATTGGGCAATTAGTGGCCGATGCCGATCACGCGATGTACTCCGCCAAGCGGCAGGGCGGCAACCGGCTTGAGGTCTGGGGCGTCACCGGGTAGAGCGGCGCCGTTATTCGATACCGGCCATCGCCCCTGCGGGCTGAGAGAACGCGCGCAGCATGGCGGGGAAGGCCAGGCGTTCCAGCATGCGTGTCTCGGCCAGCTCAGGTTCGACGTAGAACTGTGCGGCCACACCTTCACGCAGGGCGGTGGCAAGCCGGGCGATGAGCTGGGCATCGATGACCAGTTCCCGTTTCGCGATCGTCATCAGTTCGTTGATGATGCCGGCGGCCTCGCGCCGCAGCCGTGCGTCGTGCTCGGCCAGCACCGCCGCGGCGCTGGGCTCACGGATCGCGTACAACGTGAACTCCATGCTGATGAGATACCAGCGGCGTTGCGCAGGCCCCTTGTCGTCGATGGTGGCGATGAAGGTGCTGATGGGGTCGGGGCTTGTGCGGCATTCATCCAGCGCTGCCCGCAGCGCGGCGATCAGTTGGTCGCTGCTGGCATCGAACAGGGTGAAGAAGAGTTCATCCTTACCCGTGAAGTTCGAGTAGAACGCGCCTCGGGTGAATCCTGCCTTTTCGCAGATGTTCTCGATGCTGGCGCCATGGAATCCGCGGTCGGCGAACACATCGAGTGCGGCCTCCATCAGGCGGGCGCGGGTCTGTTCGCGTCGGCGCGTTGAACCAGTCGGCATGGGCGCCCCTTCTGTGGTGTGATCGGCAAAGCGTATTTTCGATACGGATATGTATCCTACAGCGGGCGCACGCAAAATAGCTGGAGAAACCGCGAGATGGCGGTAGGGCGATTCGCAACGATCAGCCATCTGGTTGATCTGTAATCAAGCATTATTCGTGCCAGCATTTCGGATGCTGCTCCTCTTGACGGGTTTTCCGCAGCGGGGGTAACTTGTGATCATCAGATACATATATGTATTGAAAGGTGAGTACATGACCTCCGGAGATGTTGTGGTGGACGAGGGGTTGTCCGCGTACATGGTCGGTTCCGCAGATGCCGTCCCGATGAGTCCGGCCCCGGCGGCGACGGTCGAGCAGGAGCGTGATCGCCGACTGCGCGAGTTGGCAGCCGCATTCCGCATCTTCGGGGCATTCGGCTTCTCCGAAGGGGTGGCGGGGCACATCACCGTCCGCGACCCGGAGTTCCCCGACACGTTCTGGGTGAACCCCTTCGGCATGAACTTCCGGCACATCACGGTGTCCGATCTGATCCAGGTCGATCACGACGGCAACGTGATCACCGGCAGCCGACCGGTGAACAGGGCGGTGTTCTGCATTCACTCCGAGGTGCACAAGGCCAGGCCCGATGTGATCGCCGCGGCGCATGCGCACTCGATACATGGCAAGGCGTTCTCATCGCTGGGGCAGCCGCTATTACCCATCACGCAGGATGCATGCGCCTTCTACGAAGACCACGCCGTGTACACCGACTACCGCGGTGTGGTCAGCGACCTCGAAGAAGGCCGGGCGATCGGATCCGCGCTCGGGTCCACCAAGGCGGTGATCTTGCAGAATCACGGGCTGCTTACCGTGGGCCACTCTGTGGCGGAGGCCGCCTGGTGGTTCATCACGATGGAACGCTCCTGCCAGGCGCAGCTGCTCGCCATGGCCGCCGGTGAACCTCGATCGATCGACCACGACACGGCCGTCTCGGTCTACAACCAGATCGGCACCCCCGTTGCCGGATGGTTCCAGTTCCAGCCGCTCTGGGACGACGTGATCAAAACGGCCCCCGAGGCCCTCCAATGATGCCCGGAATCGAGGGGCGCCGGATATGAATACCACGGTCGAGCAAGCCAGGAAGCTCAACGACACCGCGCTGACCATCGACATGCACACCCACGGCCTGAGCATCGTGCCGAGATGGCTGCGCACATTGGGCGCCAAGACAATAGACATGCAGTCCGAACCGTTATCGCAGTTGCCCAAGGGCAAGGTAAACCTCGCTATCGTCACCGCGGTCGGGGATGCATTGCTGGGTACCGCGTGGCGACTGCGCTCGCCATGGAATGGCGTGAAGGCCCAGTTGGAGTTGGCTCGGGCCGAGGCCTCCGCGGCGGGTATCGCGGTGGTGGAGACCGTAGAGCAGATCGAAGCAGGCGACACCGCGACAGTCATGCTCGGTGTCGAAGGCGCCGATGTCGTGGGAGCGCAACCGGATCGGTTGATCGACCTTCATCGCATGGGAGTGCGGGTGCTGGGTCTGGTGCACTACGCGGACAACGCCCTTGGAACGATCGGTACGTCGGTATCCGGGAGCAGGGGCAGCAGGGCAGTGCGGGCCGGACGCTACTCCTCGGGCCTGACCGCCCTTGGTAAAGAGGTTGTCGCAGAAGCCAACCGGCTGGGCATGCTGATAGATCTTGCGCACGCCGACGCGGCTACCACCTTGGCCGTCTGTGATCAGACTTCCGCGCCGGTGGTCAGTTCGCACACCGGGGCATTGGCGGTTCATGAATTCCCGCGCTACATCAGCGACGAGGAGGCGCGTGCGATATCCGCCACCGGCGGCCTGATCGGATTGTGGCCGATGGGGTTTCGCGGCGTCGGCATGCGAGACCTGGATGAGTTCGCTCGGCATACCTCTCACCTGGCAGAGCTGGTCGGCCCCGAGCACCTCTGCATTGGAACGGATATGAATGGCATACCCAGGTATGTCCCGGGGTTCGACGGGCCCACCGGATTTCCGTCGCTGATCGACGCACTGTTGCGCACCGGCTTCGATGCGTCCGGGGCAGCCGGGGTTCTCGGCGGTAATGCCCTGCGCGTCCTGAAAGAAACCCTTCCCGGTCCGTCCGCGAGCGAACCTACCTCATAACCCTCTCATTCATTGGGCAACAAAGGAGTTCGGATGGTCAAGGCTCAGATCGAAACCAACGCGGCGCCAGATCCCGTGGGCGCCTACTCGCAAGCCGTACGCATTGGTGACACCCTGCAGGTGTCCGGGCAAGTGGGGATCAATGCTCAGACCCGTTCCCTGGCCGGAGAGGCCGTCTACGCGCAGACTGTCCAGACATTGCGCAATATCGAGGCGATCTTGAATGCAGCCGGCGCCGATTTCGGCGATGTGCTGATGCTGCGGGTATTCCTTCATGCCCCAGAAGGATTCGCCGAGCTGAACAAGGCGTTCGAGGACACCATCAGCAAGCCCTACCCGGCCCGGACCACCCTTTTCGGTGGGCCCCCGCCCGGGCTGCTGGTGGAGATAGATGCGCTCGCGAAGCTGTCCGGGACAGGGGATTGACCATGCGCATTCATCACCTGAACTGCGGCACGATGGCGCCCGTCGGGAAACGGCTCATGGAAGGCGCGGGAGCGCCCTGGCAGCGCGGCCGGCTGATCTGCCATTGCCTGCTCGTCGACACCGGAACGCGGCTGCTACTTGTCGACACCGGATTCGGCCTGCGCGATATCGCCGATCCGTTGGCAAGGATCGGCCGTCCCCTCAAGCTTCTGCTCAACCCTCGGTTCGCCGAATCGGAGGCAGCGGTGCGCCAGGTACAGGCACTCGGTTATGACCCTGCCGATGTCACCGACATCGTGCTCACCCATCACGACCACGATCACGTCGGCGGAGTCGACGACTTTCCCAACGCGCGTTTGCATGTGCACGCGATCGAAGCAGAATCCATACGCTCACAGCTGACGCTTCACGACAAGGTGCGCTACAGCGGGCAGCCCGAACTCATGGGACGTAGAGAGGGGGACCGCTGGTCCGAGTATTCGATCGGTGGCGATCAGTGGTTCGGTTTCCGCGCCGTACGGCAACTCCACGGTCTGCCGGAGGAGATCGCGATCATTCCGCTTCCGGGGCATAGCCGCGGGCACGTCGGCGTGGTGATCGACACCGGCGGCATCGGCCGCCCGCGGTGGCTCGTACACGCGGGTGATGCCTTTATGCACCCCGACGAAATGCTCACAGATCCGCGATGCCCGGTGGTGTTCAAGGTGTTTCAAAGCCTGGTGCAGGCCGATGCCACCTCACGGCTGTACAACGCGCAACAGCTACGCGAGCTGGCCACGCGCGACGATGTGGAGGTCATCAACTCGCACAATCCGTACTATTGGGACCGTGCCCGCGCGACCGCGCTGAGCATTGAGGTTGGAGCCCAATGAGAATCGCTGTCGCGGGAGCCGGAAGCATCGGATGTTATGTGGGCGGCAGGCTGCAGACCGCCGGGCATGACCTGGTGTACATCGGCCGGGCCGCCCTAGGCGAGTCGATCACCGAGCGTGGTCTCGCTCTTTCGGACTATCTGGGTTGGTCGGCGACGATTCCCGGAGAAAAATGCGTGTTCGCCGACGACATCGATGCGGTGCGCGCCGCCGATGTGGTGCTGGTGACGGTGAAATCGGCCGCGACCGCGGAGATGGCGGCGTCGCTGGCCGACAGGCTTCGCCCCGGAGCTGTGGTGGTCAGTTTGCAGAACGGGATACGCAACCCCACCGAGATATCGCGATACGTCACGCAGCACCGCGTGATCACCGGAATGGTCGGCTTCAATGTCGCGCAGGTCGGGCCGGCGCACTTTCACCAGGGCACACAGGGAAAACTGTCGATCTCTACGGGTGCAGAGTCCCTGGCACAGGCGCTGACCGAGAGCGGGTTGCCTACCGCCGTGCGTGAGGACATGTCGGCGGTGCAGTGGGGAAAGCTCGTGGTCAACCTCAACAATGCGGTCAACGCACTCTCGGGCTTGCCGCTGAAAGCCGAACTGGGACAGCGGGACTACCGTCTGGTGCTGGCCGCCGCCCAACGCGAGGCACTGGGGCTACTGCGCCGCGGTAACCAGCCGGTGGTCACTCCTCTTGCGGCGCCGCTCGCGTTCATGCCCTGGGTGCTGCGGATGCCGGACGCCGTGTTTGCCCGGGTGGCGCGGCAGATGGTCGAGATTGACCCTCAGGCGCGTTCGTCCATGCTGGACGACCTCACCCGTGGCAGACCGACCGAAATCGACTACATCAACGGGGAGGTTGTCGAGCTCGCCGAGAAGCTCGGCGTGAGTGCGCCCGTCAACGCTGCGCTCGTCAGCCTGATCCACCAGGCAACCGCATCCGGTGAGAAGTGGTCGGGTTCGGAGCTGCGCCGGGAAATCGACGATCGGACGGCGGCGAAAGTCCGCTAGTAGACAGCCCCACAGCGATCCGGCAGGGTTAACGCGCCGCGAACGGCGGTGAAACTCCTTCTAGGATCGCGTTTCCTGCGCCAGGATGGCCGCATGGCTGAGATCGACCTCTCGCTGTTGGACGTCCCGCGAACTGGGCCCGTCACAGATCCCGAGGCCTACCTGCGTGCCGCGATCGCCTGGCATTTCGGCGAGGACACCGGGTCGGCGTTCTGGTTGCGCACCGCGCAGACCCTGAACTTCGACCCGTTGGCCGACGTGAAGGTTTTCGAGGATCTTCGGCTGTTCCCTAACCTGGTCAACGAGCTGCGTGATGCACCCGTCGAGGACCTCATCCCGCGCGGTTACGGAACCCCGGCGCCGGTGCCCAAGATCTTCGAATCAGGTGGCACCACCGGTGCACCCAAACGCACGGCGCAACTACCCGATTGGGTTGAGCAGGTCACGCAATGGCAGATCGAGGACTTCACCGCAGGCGGCTTCGTGGCAGGACAGGGTCTGTTGTTCCTCATGCCCAGTGGCCCGCACGGGGTCGGCCATTTCTCGCGTGCGGTCAGCGAGCGGCTGGGTTCGGTGTTCTATCCGGTGGATCTCGATCCACGGTGGGTCAAGAAACTCGCCGCACGCAACGCCACGGCCGAAGTGTCTGGTTATGTCGAGCACGTCCTGGAGCAGGCGAGGTTCGTGCTGCAGACCCAGCGGGTTGCCAACCTGCACACCAGCCCGCCGCTGCTGGGCGCCATTGCCCGCGACGACGCCATGGTGGACCTGGTCAACCAGAAGATCCGCTACATACTGATCAGCGGTGCCCACGTAGACCTGGATACTCTCGATCTGCTCCGCGAGATCTTCCCGACGGCCGAGATCGCGATGGCCTTCGGCAGCACAATGATCTTGTCCCAGGCTAAGACTCGCGTTGACGGGGACGTCTTTGTTTTCGATCCGCGGTCACCCTACGTGGTGTTCTGGGTGATCGATCCCGACACGGGGGAGCGTGTGCCCTACGGTGAGCGCGGCCAGGTGGTGATGAATCACATCAGCAAGGGCATGTTCATTCCGAACAATCTCGAACGCGACACCGCGATCCGAATGAATGGCCCGGACAATCAGATTGGTGATTCCGTCAGTGAAGTGGTCCCGGTCGCCAGCTTTGAGGGCGAGCCGGTGATCGAGGGCGTTTACTGATCGTGATCGCACTTGACGCTCTTGGCCCCGGTGGCGAGTACCGCACCCGAAACCGTGAGGTGATCACCGATGTGGCCGGAGCGCCGGTCGCCGAGCTGAGCATCGTGCCCCCGCTGTATGTGAGCCGCAGCATTCAGGCGCAGCGCAAGGTCAAGTCCCTCCCACGTGATCGGTGCAACGCCGCGCTGGCAGACGCTGCCTCGATCTTCTTAGACGCGCACCTCGGCGGCCTTGGCTTCCAGCAATACGTCGAGGTGGTCAGCCGGGTGTCGGGGCTACCGATCGCGATTGCGCGGACCAGTGCCCGTGGTGTCGCAGACGCGGTACGGGTCGCCGCCGATTCGGTGGCGCCCGCCCGCCCGATGGGCGCCGCCATCGACTGGCGCGACGAGCGCACCCGGCGAGGAAGCGCGGTGTGGGCGCGCCGCGGTGAGGTGCTCGCCGTGCACGCGTCCGGGAACAGCCCCGGTGTGCACAGCACGTGGGCGCAGGCGCTGGCGCTGGGTTACCGGGTGGCCATCCGTCCATCGCGGCGCGAACCCTTCACCGGACACCGGCTTATCAATGCCTTACGCCAGGCCGGATTTCGGCCCGAAGATGCCCTCTATCTACCCACCGACCATGCGGGCGCGGCCGAGATAATCACCGCGGCCGACCTTGCTGTCGTCTACGGCGGCCAAGACGTCGTAGACCGCTATGTCGACGACCCGACAGTGCTGACGAACGGGCCGGGCCGCACCAAGATCCTGATCACCGCCGAACAGGACTGGCGCGACTATCTTGACGTCATCGTCGAGTCGATCAGCGGGCAGGGCGGGATGGCCTGCACCAATGCCACCGCCGTTCTCTACGAGGGCGATCCGCGACCGTTGGCCGAAGCGATCACCGCCAGGCTGGCGACGATCCCGGCGCTTCCGATCCACGACGAACGTGCTGCGCTACCGGCTCAGCCCGTAGCGGCGGCCAGGCGCTATGCCGAGCACCTCGCGGCCGTATCTCTCGGCACCACAGCGCTGCTGGGTGCCGACCAGGTGGTCGCAGACCTCGGCGATGGCTCGGCGGTACTGCGACCGGCGGTACATCTGCTGGTACGCCCCGACGGCGGCCCACTCAACACGGAGCTGGCGTTCCCGTGCGTGTGGATATCACCGTGGACACGCGCCGACGGCCTTACCCCGCTGCGGCATTCCTTGGTGGTCAACGCGATCACCAAGGACGAGCAGCTGATCGATGATCTTCTGAACGAGCCAACGGTGGCGAACGTGTACAGCGGCAGGCATCTCACGTCGTATGCGGCTTTCGATGTCCCGCACGACGGATTTCTCGCGGACTTCTTGATGCGCACCAAGGGCGTCGTCCGCGACTGATGTCAGGGTTGCGGCGCCCAGGGGCCCTGTCCGCCAACCGACTCGATACGGACGCGCGTCAGAAATCCATCCGGGGAGCCGGGCGGCGGGAAGTGTTCATCGGAGCCCAGCAGGGCAATGGCCAGCTGACTGAGCAGCTCGGGCGCGCCGCCTTCGACCACTCGCGCGGACCCGGTCACAGACAGGTACTGACGCTGCTGTCCCGGTTGGCTGGGCGTCAGGATGGTCAAGGCGACGTGGGGATCGCGTCGGATGTTGCGCAGCTTCTTGTAATTGCCGGACAGATGCGCGGCCACCAGTTCGTCGCCCTCGGGTGTGGATTGCAGGGCTACCCACACCACCGACACCTGTGGGGAGCCGTCGGGATTGATGGTGACGAGCGTGGCATCAGCACCCGCCCCGATGAGTGCGCGTGCGGCGTCGTGGAGTTCCATGTCGGCTTTATACCTCGCGGTGGCGGGTCTTATTCCCGTGAGCGGAATCTGCTGGCGACCGCGGTGCCCGGCCGACGACGTTGTCAACCGGGCACCGTGCCGAAATCTTTTATTGCAGAACGGTTGTGGTATTCGTGCCGTAGGGGGCCTGCGGGTTGGTGCCCAGCGGCGTGCGTGGGTTGGCGCCCTCATGGGTGGGCTCGTGAAATCCGCGGTCGTACAGGTTGGTGCCGGGTTGAGTGCAGGCCCCGCCGACGCGCGGTGCGCCGCCCGCGCACGCGGTCCGGCAGCTGTGGTTGTACGGCGTCTCGCCGGCGGAACACACCGGGAGGTCTGCAGCCGCCACGGGGGCGATGAACATCGCGGCCGAGGCACCCAGGGCTCCGGCGAACAGCGCGATGCCAGCGGGCAGGGAAACCATGAGGTTCAGAGCTCCTAAAAAGCATGAATCGAAGTTGAACAAAAGGTTACACATCATAACGATTCAAATGCTCGGAGTATTTGCTGTAGATCATTTCGCGTGGCGCATCAAGGCGGAAAAGCCCAAGACTCGCCTAGATACCCCGGCACGCCGGGGCATAGCTATATCCATCACCCAGCTAATACGTAGGTTACCGGGGGAGGGTTAGGTGTGGAGCTACTGGACGTGCATCGCTCACAGTGCGTGCAGGTAGCGCTGAGTTACCACTCGTTGTAACTGCTTGACCACTAGATTGCCCACCCGGACCCACCAGTAAGACGGCCTGGAGAATGCGGTTATCTCCACGGAGACAACGTCATTGGATGGATCAAAGCGCACGATGAAGACCTCTTCGCCGGTTTCCGGGTGCCCTCGAAGCGTCCCGTATGCGAAGCCGCGCCGATTCGGCTCGTCCACCACGTACACGATGCGGCACAGCGCCCAGAACGGCCACAGCCGCGTCATCACGTTCACGCCGACGGCGGCCTCCGGTGCTGAGGTCTGCACGGGCAGCCCGATCCCACGTTGGATACCGAATTGCATGAGGCTTGCGGCGGCCTCGTCGAACCGCGCCCTACCCGTTCCGATCTGCCGAGATTCGCGCACATGGTGATATCCGGCGGGCAGCTCGGTAGCCGTTGCGCCGATCTCGGAGTAGGTGAACGGGAGCTGGCTCAGCCGTGCAATATCCACCCCAATAACGTAGGGGAGTATGACCACCGAGGAAGCAGTAACAGCGCATGAGGGTGGCGGGTTCAATCCGCCCGATCCCACCCTCAAGGGCGGCCCCGACTACGGCCGTTTCATCGATGCGCTGCGGACTCTGCAGGATCGCGCTCGCGCCGCCCTGCCACCTGATGAGGTGATCACCGGTCTGGCCAACCAGCTCGAGGCCATGAACGAGCTGCTGGCCCCGCACGAAGTTTCGGAATGGGACTCGCCCTCAGGCCGTCGCACCGATCTTCCGCTGCGCGGAAACATCCTGCTGGTCCCGATGACGATCGATAGTTTCGACAACGGAGTCCTCACCGGCACAGCCACTTTCGGGCGTTACCATCTGGGGCGAAACGGTGCGGTGCATGGCGGATGCCTTGGATTGCTCTTCGACACGATCATCGGTACCGGCACGATGCTGCTCACGGATCTGCGCAAGCTGCGCACCGCGTACCTGAACATCAACTACCGCAAGGTCACGCCGATCGAGAAGGAGCTGCAGTTCGACTGCACCCTGGACCGCGTCGAGGGTCGCAAGGTGTACTTGACCAGCAGATTGCTCGATGGCGAGGATATTCTCGCCGAGGCCGACGCCCTCTTTGTGAAGCTCAATCCCGGTCAGCCATGAGCGGACGCACCCGTCGGTGGGCCCGGTGGCGCGACGGGGTGCGGGACCGTCCGGCGTTGAACATCGTCTACCGCATGGCGGTCGGGGTCATCGGTCTGGCGGTGCTCGGCGCGGGCATCATCGCGATCCCCTATCCGGGGCCCGGCTGGGCGATCGTCTTCCTCGGCCTGGCGATTCTAGCCTCCGAGTTCTCCTGGGCAAGAAAGCTTCTCCATGTTGTCAGGGCCCGATACGACAGATTCATGGCCTGGTTTTCCACTCAACCGCAATGGTTGCGGGGGATCGGGGTGCTGTTCACCGCGGCATTGGTGATGGTCACCCTGTGGGTACTGGGTGCGGTCGGCTGGGTCGCCGCGCTGGCCGGAATCGAGGCGCACTGGTTCAAGAGCCCGCTAGGGCTTGGCAGCTGACCTTCGCCGCACCCGGTCGATGACGTTGGTCCACAGCACTTTCGAGCCCGCCACGAATTCCGCACCGGCATCGCGTGCCGAGATCATGCCCTTCATCATCAGCACAGCATCTGTCTTGTTGCGGGCGGAGGCCTTGCTCATGTGACCGGTATCGAACGGTGGCCGCGGGTCGTACTCGATGCACAGCTGAGTGGCTTCGGCGCGTGGCTGTCCGGCGATCTCGCCGACGAGCCACAGCCCAAGATCGAGCCCCGCGGAAACGCCTGCGGCGGTAATCACCTTGCCGTCGCGCACGATTCGCTTGTCCCGCTGGGGGTTGGCCCCGAAGGCGGCGAGCACCCGCTGCCCGGCCCAATGGCAGGTGGCGTCCTTGCCCTGCATGATCCCGGCGGCGCCGAGAATGAGCGACCCGCTACATACCGATGCGGTCCACGTCGTGCTGAGGTGAACCTTCCGCAGCCAGGTGAGAACGCCTTCGTCGGCGGCGGTGCTCATGGTGGCCGGTATCGAGCCGCCGATCAGGACGATGTCCGGTGCCGGGGTCTCCTCGAAGGAATGCGTCGCGCCGAGTGCCAGGACACCGCTATCGGTCACTATCGGCCCGGGCTCGTGCCAGACGAATCGAAACTCGGCATCGGGCAGCCCCCTCAGCATTTCGTACGGGCCTATCGCGTCGAGCGCCGTCATTCCCGGGTACGCCAGGATCGCTATCTGCATGATTGCCATGCTTGTCGACCGACCGCGAGGGTAGAAGTGGCCAGATAGCCAGTATCCAACGATATATTGCCAATCGCGAGTTACGCTCGCCGCATGCACTCCGTACCGTCGCGTCGTCCGGGGGAGCCTCACTCGGTGCCCGTGGGCCGTTCGGGCGAGCCTCACTCGGTCCTGGTTCTTGCCCTTCCCGACACCATCGGATTCGATCTGGCGACCGCTGTGGAGGTGTTTCGGCGTGTGCACCTCGCCGATGGCACCCGGCCCTACCGGGTGCGGGTGTGCGGCACGGCGCCAGTGGTCTCTGCCGGACCGTTCGGCATCGCCACAGATCTTGGGCTTGAGGCTCTTTCGAATGCCGACACGATCGTGGTTCCCGCGCGCAACGACGTGACCGCGCCCACCCCCGACGGCGTTATCGAGGTGCTGCAGGCCGCGTACGCCCGCGGTGCGCGCCTCGCTTCGATCTGCGCCGGAGCCTTCACGCTCGCCGAGGCCGGAATTCTGGACGGCAAGCGCGCCACCACGCACTGGCTGGCCGCTGACCTGTTTCGGCAGATGTATCCGGAAGTGCGCCTGGATGCCGATGTGCTGTACGTGGACGAGGGTCAGGTGCTCACCTCCGCGGGCGCCTCGGCGGGGCTCGATCTGTGCCTACACATCGTCACGTGCGATCACGGCACGGCGGTCGCCTCCGAGGCGGCGCGGGTGGCCGTGGCGCCGCTACACCGGGACGGCGGTCAGGCCCAGTACGTCATCCGGAACCGTCAGCGCACCGAGGCCGGTCTCGGCGAGATGCTGGCGTGGATCGAGCACAACGCCCATCGGGAACTGTCTCTAGAGGACCTCGCGGTCCAGGCGTCCACCAGCGTGCGCAGCCTCAACCGGCGGTTTCGGGCCGAAACGGGGCAGACGCCGATGCAATGGCTCACCGGCGTGCGGGTCCGTCATGCCCAGCAGCTACTGGAATGTTCGGCGGACTCGGTGGAGTGGATCGGGCGCGAGGTGGGGTTCGGTTCACCTGCGAATTTCCGGGAGCAGTTCCGCCGACTCACCGGGGTCTCCCCGCTCGCTTACCGGAATACCTTCCGGGCACGATCGGCCTGAGTGCTCTCGGTGCCCATCGGCTGGGAAGGCGCTGGTGCGGACCGATAGCATGAGTTCGCAAACCCCCCCGTCCCTGAAGTGGAGAACTGCTGATGACTGCGCCCAACCCGTCTTCCCCTGTGCCCCCTATCCGGGTGCCGGCCGGGACGACGGCGGGGACCGCGGTGCGTGAGGCAGGTCTGCCGGGGAAGGGCGAGGACGCCATCGTCGTCGTCCGGGTGGACGGTGCGTTGAAAGATCTGTCCTGGACCCCCGAGGTCGACACCGAGGTAGAGCCGGTCGCGGCCAACACCGAGGATGGGCGCAGCGTCATCCGGCACTCGGCCGCCCACGTGCTGGCGCAGGCTGTGCAAGACCTCTTCCCGAAGGCCAAGCTTGGTATCGGTCCACCGATCACCGATGGCTTCTACTACGACTTCGGGATCGATCATGCCTTCACTCCCGAGGACCTGGCCGCCCTCGAAAAGAAGATGAAGCAGATCATCAAGGAGGGGCAACGCTTTTCACGCCGGGTGTACGGCTCGGTGGAAGAGGCACAGGCCGAGCTTGCCAACGAGCCGTTCAAGCTGGAACTTGTCTCCGATAAGTCGGGCGCCGACGACCCCGAGGTGATGGAGGTCGGTGGCGACGAGCTGTCCGCCTACGACAACCTGAATCCTCGTACCGGGGAACGGGAATGGTTCGACCTGTGCCGTGGCCCGCACATTCCCACCACCAAACACATCCCGGCGTTCCGGCTCACCCGCAGCTCGGCCGCCTACTGGCGCGGCAATCAGGCCAACGCCAGCATGCAGCGCGTCTACGGCACCGCCTGGGAATCCCAGGAAGCGCTCGACAAGCACCTCGAACTACTGGAAGAGGCGCTGCGGCGTGACCACCGCAAGCTCGGTGTGGAGCTCGATCTGTTCAGCTTTCCCGACGAAATCGGTTCCGGTCTGCCGGTTTTCCACCCCAAGGGTGGCATCATCCGCAAGGAGCTGGAGGACTACTCGCGCGCCAAGCACTCCGCCGCCGGGTACGAATTCGTCAACACTCCGCACATCACCAAGGAAAACCTGTACCAGACCTCCGGGCACCTGGACTGGTACTCCGATGGCATGTTCCCTCCGATGCACATCGACGCCGAACTCAATGACGACGGCACCGTGCGCAAACCGGGGCAGAACTACTACCTCAAGCCCATGAACTGCCCGATGCACCACTTGATCTACCGGGCACGGGGTCGTTCATACCGTGAATTGCCGTTGCGGCTCTTCGAATTCGGATCGGTGTACCGATACGAAAAGTCCGGCGTGGTGCACGGCCTGACCCGGGTGCGGGGTATGACGCAGGACGACGCGCATATCTACACCACTCGTGAGCAGATGCATGAGGAGCTGACGTCCCTGCTGCGGTTCGTGCTGGATCTGTTGTCCGATTACGGGCTCGACGACTTCTACCTCGAGCTGTCGACCAAGGACGAGACGAAATTCGTTGGATCCGATGAGGACTGGGATCAAGCGACCAAGACCCTGGAGCAGGTGGCGCTCGATTCCGGGCTGCAACTGGTTCCGGACCCGGGCGGCGCGGCGTTCTACGGCCCCAAGATTTCGGTGCAGGCCAAGGACGCGCTGGGCCGGTCCTGGCAGATGTCGACCATCCAGCTCGACTTCAACATGCCGGAGCGATTCGAATTGGAGTACACCGCCGCCGACGGAACCCGTCAGCGCCCTGTGCTCATCCATCGCGCACTGTTCGGGTCCATCGAGCGGTTCTTCGGTGTGCTCACCGAGCACTACGCCGGTGCCTTCCCGGCCTGGCTGTCGCCGGTGCAGGTTGTCGGAATCCCGATCGCCGACGCCCACGCGCCGTACCTGAGCGGCATTGTCTCGCAGCTCAAATCGCAGGGCATCCGGGCCGAGATCGATGTCAGCGATGACCGCATGAACAAAAAGATCGTCAACCACACCAACCAGCGCGTGCCCTTCCTGCTGCTGGCCGGCGATCGTGACGTGGAGGCCGGCGCGGTGAGCTTCCGCTTCCGCGACCGTACCCAGGTGAACGGAGTGCCCCGCGACGAGGCCGTGGCCGCCATCATCGATTGGGTGAACAGACACGAGAACGTTTCTCCTACCGCTGAACTGCTGAAGTTGGGGACCCGTGACTGACGAGAACTCGACCATCACGGATCGGGGAGTGGGCGACCCCGATCACCTGCAGCGGCTCTGGACACCCCACCGGATGACCTACTTGGTCGAGGCGGTGAAATCGAGCGGGGCGGAGTCCGCTCCGTTCACCGACATCCCCGAGATGGCCGATGAAGACGGACTGGTGGTGGCGCGCGGGGAGCATGTGTATGCGGTGCTCAACCTGTACCCGTACAACCCGGGACATCTCATGGTGGTGCCGTATCGGCAGGTCGCCGAGCTCGAAGACCTGACCGAGAATGAGAGCCGCGAGCTGATGGCGTTCACCCAGAAGGCGATTCGGGTGATCAAGAAGGTATCTCGTCCGCACGGCTTCAACGTGGGGCTCAACCTGGGCACTGCGGCAGGCGGATCGCTGGCCGAGCACTTGCATCAGCACGTCGTGCCGCGCTGGGGTGGCGACGCCAACTTCATCACCATCATCGGTGACTCCAAGGTGCTGCCGCAGCTGCTGCGGGACACACGCCAGTTACTGGCCAGCGCTTGGGAGCAGCTGCCATGAGCGGCTTCTTGTCCCGGGAGACGTTCGCAAAGATCATCAACCCGCTAGCCGGCGCGGTGCTGCGCGCGGGATTCACCCCGGACACCGTCACCATCTTCGGGACCGCGGCAACGGTCGTCGCCGCGCTCACCTTGTTCCCGACGGGCCACCTGTTCTGGGGCGGCATGGCGGTCTGGCTGTTCACCATGTTCGACATGCTCGACGGAGCGATGGCGCGGGCCCGTGGTGGTGGCACCCGATTCGGCGCGGTGCTGGATGCCACATGTGATCGTGTGGCAGACGGCGCGGTGTTCGCCGGACTGCTCTGGTGGGCGGCATTCGGTTGGGGATCAACGTCATTGGTCGTCGCCACACTGATCTGCATGATCACCTCGCAGGTGATCTCGTACGTGAAGGCGCGGGCCGAGGCCTCCGGATTACGTGCCGACGGTGGGCTGATCGAGCGACCCGAACGGCTCATCATCGTGCTTGCCGGAGCGATCTTCAGCGGTGGCTTCGGGTTACCGGAGCCGCTGCATGTGGCGATGTGGGTACTGGCGATCGCGAGCCTGGTGACGGTGGCGCAGCGCATGCATGCAGTGCGCACATCTCCCGGCGCACTTGATCTGCTTCCCAATTCCGATGCCGGACAGGACACCGCGGAGACGAATCAGTCATGAGTGTGTGGGGTGAACGCGCTGCTGACTGGGGGTATGCCGCCGGCTGGAATCTGACGCAGGTGACGCCAGATCTGCTCGCGCGCGCCATTTTCGACGTCGGTGCCATGGTCGGTGCCCGCAACGGCGGACCCGAACAGCTGCGCAATAACCTGGCCCGCGTGCTCGGCGTGCATCCCCGCGAGGTGCCCGACCGGCTGATGATCGACTCGATGCGTTCCTACGCCCGGTATTGGCGCGAAGCCTTCCGGCTGCCGTCGCAGAATATGGAGCGTCTTGCCGGCCGCCTGGACAGCTGCGCATTCGGGCGTCGGAACATCGACGCGTCCCAGGAGCTGGGCAAGGGCACAGTGATCGCCCTGCCGCACAGCGGAAACTGGGATATGGCGGGGGTGTGGCTGGCTCAAACCTACGGAACCTTCACCACGGTGGCTGAGCGTCTCAAACCCGAGTCGCTGTACCGCCGATTCCTGGACTACCGGGAAACCCTTGGCTTCGAGGTGCTCGCATCCAGTGGCGACTCCACCGGGCCGTACGAGACGTTGGCAACGCGGCTGAGGGAAAACCGCGTCGTCTGTCTCATGGCAGATCGCGATTTGAGTCGAAGTGGTGTGCCCGTCGACTTCTTCGGCGCAGAAGCTCGGATGCCCGCGGGGCCGGCCCGGCTGGCGATCGACACTGGAGCACGCCTGCTGCCGGCACACTGCTGGTTCGAGCCACACGGTCAATGGGGGGTGCGGATTCAGGCGCCCATCGATACATCATCAGGCGATGTTGCGGTGGTCACCCAGGCGCTCGCCGACGAGTTCGCCGCCAATATCGCCGAGCGTCCGGCGGACTGGCACATGTTGCAACCGCTGTGGCTTGACGACCTGTCCGAAGAGCGTCGCACTCGGTTGCGGACCTCGCCGGCACGACCGGCGTCGGAGAACCATCCCGAGCCCGTCCGGGAATCGGATACCGGCGATCGGGCGGCCCCCCGGGAGACTGATCCCGTTGGCGGGCAGGCGTAATGCGCATCGGGATGGTCTGCCCGTACTCCTTTGACGTACCGGGCGGTGTCCAGTCCCATGTGGTGCAGTTGGCGGAGGTCATGAGGGACCGCGGTCACCACGTCAGCCTGCTCGCACCGTCCTCATCGGACGTGGAGCTGCCCGAGTTCGTGGTGTCCGGCGGCAAGGCCGTCCCGATTCCGTACAACGGTTCGGTGGCGCGGCTGCGATTCGGCCCGGCCACCTATGCCAAGACCAGGCGCTGGCTGGTCGACGGGGACTTCGATGTGTTGCACCTGCATGAACCGAACGCGCCGAGTCTGTCCATGCTGGCGCTGATGGTGGCCGAGGGCCCGATCGTCGCCACCTTCCACACGTCCACCACGAAGTCGTTGACACTGAGTGTCTTTCAGGCGGTACTGCGCCCGTGGCACGAAAAGATCGTCGGCCGGATCGCGGTCTCCGAGCTCGCCCGGCGCTGGCAGATGGAAGCACTCGGATCTGACGCGGTCGAGATTCCCAACGGCGTCGATGTCCGGTCCTTTTCCGGGGCGCCGATGCTGGAGGGCTACCCGCGGGCAGGTAAGACGGTGCTTTTCCTGGGCCGGTACGACGAACCACGCAAGGGCATGGACGTGTTGATGGGGGCGCTGCCGAAGATCGCGGCCAGCTTCTCCGATGTGGAGATCTTGATCGTCGGACGCGGAGATGAGGCCGAACTGCGCACGCAAGCAGGGGCATTGGCAAAGCATCTGCGATTCCTCGGGCAGGTGGACGATGCCACCAAGGCCTCGGCCATGCGCAGCGCCGACGTCTACTGCGCCCCCAACATCGGCGGCGAGAGTTTCGGCATCGTGTTGGTGGAGGCGATGGCGGCGGGTACCGCGGTGGTGGCCAGCTCGCTCGACGCCTTCCGCCGGGTGCTGCTGGACGGCTCGGCGGGCCGGTTGACACCCACGGGTGATGCGGATGCCTTGGCGGCGACCATCATCGACGTGCTCGGAGACGACGAGGGCCGCGCGAAGCTGGTGGCGGCAGGTACCGAGGCAGTGCAGCGCTACGACTGGTCGGTGGTCGCACAGCAGATCATGCTCGTCTACGAGACCGTCACCGCTTCCGGTGCGCGTGTGAAGGTCGACAGTTGGTGACCTTCTCGGCGTTGACCGTCATCGTCATCGCCCTCATCGGCACGCTGGTCGCGCTGGGCCTGCTGTGGGCCTATCTGGTGGCCAACCGGCTAGACCGACTGCATGTGCGCAGCGACCTGTCCTGGCAGGCCCTCGATGCCGCGTTGGCGCGCCGTGCCGTCGTCGCACGGGCGGTGGGAGACGCGCTCAAGGACGATCAACTGATCAAACTCGCCGCGAAAGCCGAGCAGGCCGAACGCGACAGACGCGAGTATGCGGAGAACCAGTTGGCCTCGGCGTTGTCCACCGTCGACTCAGAGCGACTCCGTCCCGCGCTGGTGGCCGAGCTCGCCGATGCCGAGACGCGGGTGCTGATCGCTCGGCGCTTTCACAACGATGCTGTGCGCGACACTCTGGCCCTGCGGGTACGCCGGCCGGTGCGCTGGTTGCGTTTAGGCGGAACTGCGCCGATGCCAACGTATTTCGAAATCATCGACCGCCAGGGTGCGGGCACCGAAGACCCGGCCCTGGCCAACTTCCGTACGTCGGCTCGGATCATCCTGCTCGATGAGGACGGCCGGGTGCTGCTGCTGCGCGGCTTCGATCCCGCCGCGCCCAGCCCGGCGGTGCATTGGTGGTTCACCGTGGGCGGACAGACCTTGCCGGGTGAGAAGCTGTGTGACGGCGCGGTGCGCGAGCTGGTCGAGGAGACCGGATTATCGGTTCCCTCCGGGCGCCTGGTGGGCCCGCTGTGGCGTCGGGTGGCCGTCTTCGACTTCAACGGAACCACCATTCGCTCCGAGGAACTGTTCTTCGTGCACCGGACCAAGAGGTTCGAACCGGCGACGGACGGCCGCACCAATTTGGAGCAGCGCTACATCACCGGGCACCGCTGGTGCGACGCCGAAGAGATCGCCGCACTCGCGGCCTCGGGGGAGCAGGTGTTCCCGAATCAGCTGGGAGAGCTGCTCGGAGAGGCCGCCGCTGCCGCGGATGCGGTGGCCGCAGGTGGGCGCCGCGACCCGATCCTCATCGGGTGAGCCCGGTCACCGCACCTCCCGGGACAAAATCGCTGGTGTGGCCGCATTAGACTGGTGGCAGAAACCGACATCCAGGAGCCCTCAGTTGACTAGCACGACCAACGGAACGTCCCCCGAGACCGGAACCGGCACCGCGCGCGTCAAGCGCGGCATGGCCGAGATGCTCAAGGGCGGCGTCATCATGGACGTCGTTACGCCGGAACAGGCGAAGATCGCCGAAGACGCCGGTGCTGTCGCTGTCATGGCGCTGGAGCGGGTGCCCGCAGACATTCGCGCTCAGGGCGGCGTGTCCCGCATGAGCGATCCGGACATGATCGACGGCATCATCAGCACCGTCAGCATTCCCGTCATGGCCAAGGCCCGTATCGGGCATTTCGTCGAGGCGCAGATCTTGCAGAGCCTGGGCGTGGACTACATCGACGAGTCGGAGGTGCTGACCCCGGCCGACTACACCAACCACATCGACAAGTGGAAGTTCACCGTGCCGTTCGTGTGCGGTGCCACCAACCTGGGCGAGGCGCTGCGCCGCATCACCGAGGGTGCGGCCATGATCCGTTCCAAGGGTGAGGCCGGTACCGGTGACGTGTCCAACGCGACGACCCACATGCGCAAGATCGGTGGCGAGATCCGTCGGCTCACCTCGCTGTCCGAGGACGAGTTGTACGTTGCCGCAAAGGAACTACAGGCGCCGTACGACCTTGTGGTCGAGGTTGCTCGCGCCGGCAAGCTGCCGGTCACGCTGTTCACCGCCGGCGGAATCGCCACCCCGGCCGATGCCGCGATGATGATGCAGCTGGGTGCCGAGGGCGTATTCGTCGGATCCGGAATCTTCAAGTCCGGCAACCCCGAGCAGCGCGCCGCGGCGATCGTGAAGGCCACCACCTTCTACGACGACCCGGACGTGCTGGCCAAGGTGTCGCGCGGACTGGGTGAAGCGATGGTCGGTATCAACGTGGAGGACATCGCGCAGCCGCATCGGCTCGCCGAGCGCGGCTGGTAAAACCATCTGATGGCCGATATCGAAGAGATCCTGACGCTCGAGCAGCTCGAAAAGGACATCTTCCGAGGCAACGTGACCCGGAGCAGCCTGCGTCGCACCTTCGGTGGCCAGGTTGCGGGGCAATCGTTGGTCTCGGCGGTCCGTACCATCGAGCCGCAGTACCTGGTGCATTCCCTGCACGGATACTTCCTGCGTCCCGGAAATCCCAACGAGCCCACCGTGTTTCTCGTTGATCGGGTACGCGACGGCCGCTCGTTCAGCACCCGCCGGGTCACCGCCATCCAGGACGGACAGGCGATCTTCAGCATGTCGGCCTCCTTCCAGACGCTGGACACCGGCATCGAGCACCAGGACCTGATGCCGCCCGTACCGGCGCCCGAGGACCTGCCCGATGTGCAGGACGCGGAGGGATCGTTCAGCCACGATCTTTTCCGGCAGTTCGCCGAATGGGACATCCGGATCGTTCCCCACGAGCTGATGGACCGGAACCCGCGGCTGGCCGCGCAGCAGCGGGTGTGGTTCCGCTGCCGCAAGCAACTTCCGGATGATCCGGTGCTGCACGTCTGCGCGCTGGCCTACATGAGCGATCTGACGCTGCTGAGTTCTTCCAAGGTGCCGCACCGGGACGCGGTGCTGCAGACCGCGTCCCTGGATCACGCGCTGTGGTTCCTGCGTCCGTTTCGCGCCGATGAATGGCTGCTGTACGACGAGACGTCGCCGTCGGCCGGATACGGTCGGGCGCTGACTCAGGGCCGGATCTTCGATCGCGAGGGCCGGATGGTCGCGGCGGTGGTGCAGGAGGGGCTGACCCGGTACGAGCGCAATCCCGACGAGGCGTCGATCGCCAAGGGGAACATGGCGTGAGCCCGTTGATCGGCGTGCTGGCATTGCAGGGCGATGTCAGGGAACATGTTGCTGCTCTGGAAGATTCGGGTGCGGACGCGCTTGGTGTGCGCCGTCCCGAGGAACTCTCCAAGATAGACGGGCTGGTCATTCCCGGCGGGGAGTCGACCACCATGAGCAACTTGCTGCGGGTGTTCGAACTGCTGGACCCGCTCACCGAGCGTCTGCGTGGTGGTCTGCCGGTTTACGGATCCTGCGCGGGCATGATCCTGCTTGCCAGCGAGATACTCGATACCCGCCCGGATGCGGTGGCGCTGGGCGCGATCGATATGACGGTGCGGCGCAATGCTTTCGGGCGCCAGGTGGACTCGTTCGAGGGTGATCTGGATTTCGTGGGGCTCGATGGCGGGCTGCATGCGGTGTTCATCAGGGCGCCGTGGGTGGAGCGGGTCGGCACAGACGTCGAGGTGCTGGCCACTGTGCAGGGGCATCCGGTCGCGGTGCGGCAGGCGAGTGCGTTGGCGACGTCGTTTCACCCCGAGGTCACCGGGGACCGGCGAGTGCACCAACTGTTCGTCGACATGGTGCGCGCGTCCTAGGCGTCTTCGACCGCATACCAGGTGCAGCCGTATCGCCCGATTTCTCGGCGTGCGGTATGCGCTCGACGCGATGGCTACCAGCGCAGCATGGGCATCGGGCGCAGCGGATGCTTCAGCGTCCATTTTCCGGCCGTCCGCAATAAGAATCCGTGAAAACCGCCGTATGGCAGTGCTTCCACGACCTCGCGCACATCGGAGCGTTCCAAACCGGTCCAGGCGTACATGCCGCGGAAAGCGTCGATCCGATCGCCCAGCCGGAAGGTCTCGACCCACAGATCGTCGGCCGACCTGAGCTTGTGGTGGTCGGCCACCATCGCCCTGAGACGATCGATGTCGGTGATGCCGAATTCCGGTGCCAGTTGTTCGGCCAGATCGACCGAAGGGTCCAGATAGTCCCAGGTACCGGCCGTCCAGATGCCGATATCGTGTGTCGCCCATGCCAGGGCGATCTCCGGCGGAGCCTGGGTCATGCCGAGAAGGCGGAGCTGGTAATTCATGCCCCGGTACAGGTGATTGCGGTAATCGGTGAGGCTGTCTCCGACGGTTGACGCGTATCGGTCCAAGACCGCGTCGACAATCGGGTCGGCTACCAGGACAGTCATGTGATTCACCCTAGGTGCGCGAGTAGACTCGGGCAGCGCAGAAGTGCGACGGAACCTAGAGAAAGTAGTACAGGGGTACATGAGCGGCCATTCCAAGTGGGCCACCACAAAGCATCAGAAGGCCGTCAAAGACGCGCGCCGTGGCAAAGAGTTCGCCAAGCTGATCAAGAACATCGAGGTCGCCGCGCGTACCGGGGGCGGAGATCCGACCGGCAACCCGACGCTCTACGACGCCATCCAGAAGGCCAAGAAGACCTCGGTGCCCAACGACAACATCGAGCGGGCCCGTAAGCGCGGCGCCGGCGAAGAGGCCGGCGGGGCCGACTGGCAGACCATCATGTACGAGGGCTATGGCCCCAACGGCGTCGCGGTGCTTATCGAGTGCCTGAGTGACAACCGCAACCGCGCTGCCGGTGAGGTTCGGGTCGCGATGACCCGCAACGGTGGCAGCATGGCCGATCCGGGATCGGTGTCGTACCTGTTCTCCCGCAAGGGTGTTGTGACGCTGGAGAAGAACGGTCTGTCCGAGGACGACGTGCTCACGGCCGTGCTGGAGGCGGGTGCCGAGGAGGTCAACGACCTGGGCGAGACCTTCGAAGTCATCTCCGAGCCCACCGACTTGATCGCGGTCCGTCAGTCACTGCAAGAGGCCGGGATCGACTACGAGTCGGCGGAGGCCAGCTTCCAGCCGTCGATGAGCGTGCCCGTCGACGTCGACACTGCCCGCAAGGTGTTCAAGCTGGTCGACGCACTGGAAGACAGTGACGACGTGCAGAACGTCTACACCAACGTGGACCTGTCGGACGAGGTGCTGGCCCAGCTCGACGAGGACTGAGCGTGCCCGTCACGGGACCCGTGACTGCTAGCTGTCGACGCGTACCGGTGTCTTCTCCGTTGCTCCGGCAGCCCAGAACGCCATGGTCACGACCGCGGTGGTGACCAGGACGGCACCGATGGTGTCGGTGAAGTAGTGATACCCGCACGCGACCTGCCCGAGTAGTCCGAGCATGCTGACAATCCCGGCGGCGATGTACGCCCAGAGGGCTCCGCCGGCGACCAGCACCAGCATCCCCGTCACGGCCACCACGAAGGTGGTGTGGCCGCTGGGATAAGCGAGGTAGCCGCCCTTCTCACGCCCGACGAGCATCTTGGTGGCCTGGGTGGTCCAGTTCGCGATGAAGGGGCAGACCAGGACAACTGCCGCGACCCGCCAACGCCGCCGATACAGCTCGAACCCGACGCACACCACGAGCACCGGAACCAAGAACACCCAATCGGTGAAGAACAGCAGCCAGCGTGGCTGTACCCCGAACGCGACCTGGGTCGCATCGAAAAACCACCTGTCAAACGGCGTGGAACCCTTCCCGACGGAGGACCCGAGCACCAGCATCAAGATCACGCCGAGGGGAGGCCACCACTGAACCGTTTTCTCGCTGGGCAGTTTTCCGACAGACACTCCGACGACAGTAATCGGACCCAGACGTCGACCCGAATCGTGCCGGTGACCGGGAATCAAACGTCACCGGACGGCGTTACTGTGATGTCAACGAGTGTTGGTCAACATCTGTTGACTTGAATGTCAAGCAGGCGTACATATAAGACATCCACGAGTGAGGGGAGGCCGGTCATGGCCACACAAGCAGTCGCCCCGGCGCCTGAAACGACAACCCTGTGGCGCACTGCGCGCGCGGTTCTCGCGCTGCCGGTCACCGTGACGGTTCTGATTCCGCTGGTGATTCTCTACGGGTCCGGTGTTCAGGTGTCGTCCTGGATGTCGGATCAGATGTCGATGACGGCGACGTTGATCGGGACCCTACTGGTGGCTGCCGGCCTGTTCCTGGTGACGCGGACCGTCATGCTCTTCCACCAGACCGGCAAGGGGTCCCTAGCGCCCTTCGATCCGCCGATCCGGCTTGTCGTGCGCGGCCCGTACCGCCACATGCGTAACCCCATGATCACCGGCGTCATCGCCATCTTGCTGGGTGAGGCGCTGACGGTGAACTCCGTTGGTCTGTTGATCTACGCGGCCGTTTTCGTGACCATCAACGCGATCTACTTCCCGCTGGTCGAGGAGCGCGGCCTGTTGCGGCGATTCGGCCGCGACTACGCCGAGTATGCGCAGCACGTACCGCGGTGGGTGCCACGGCTGCGCCCGTGGACGCAGCCCGAGGGCGCGCGTTAAGGCGCCTCGCAATCACAGTCGCAGTCCAGGTAGGCCTGGATGGTCGGCGCGATGAGGTCGATGATCTGTTCGTGCGTCATCGCGGGCACGTTGCCGAGTCGGATGACGTAACGGCACATCGCCAATCCGATCATTTGGGTGCCGATGAGCGCCGCGCGTTCCATGGCGCGATCCGCGGTCAGCGATTCGATGATCGGCACCATCTGGCAGCTGAAAATCTCCTCCATGCGCGCCCGTGCGGACTCGTGGGACACCGCAGCCCGCAGCAACGCGACCATGGTGTCGTCGGCTTCCCATTGGGTGAGGAAGTGCTGGACCAAGGTTGCTCCGAGCTGATCGCGCGGAATCTCGGCTAGTTCCTCGGGGAAATGTATGTCGAAGTTGGCTGCGGCGGTGAACAGCTTGGCTTTGTTGCCGTAGTACCGCATGACCAGGGACGGGTCGATGCCCGCCGTCGCCGCGATGGCCCGTATGGTTGCCTTCTCGTAGCCGACGCCCGCGAAGTGTTCCTGGGCAGCCTCGAGGATGGCCGCGCGAGTGGCGTCCGATCGCCGAGGTTCGGTAGACATGCGCTGAGCTTAGGCCAACGGATGTTGACATTTGCAGAGCCCTCGCGTGTTGCTGTGCCGAATGGGCGAGCTCTCTCGATATGCTATCGAACAACTGTTCTACGGCGAGAGGGCTGGCGCGTGCGAGTGATGGGAGTCGACCCGGGGCTCACCCGGTGTGGTCTGTCCATGGTCGAGGCCTCCTCGGGTCGCAAGGTGGTGGCCCTGGATGTCGACGTCGTGCGCACCCCGGCCAATCAGCCTCTGCCGCAACGACTTTTGGCGATCAGCGAGGTCGTAGAGCATTGGATGGACACCCACCGTCCCGACGTGGTGGCCATCGAGCGCGTGTTCGCTCAGCAGAACGTATCGACGGTGATGGGTACCGCCCAAGCGGGCGGAATAGTTGCGCTCAGCGCCGCGAAGCGGGGTATCGAGGTGTATTTCCACACCCCGTCGGAGGTCAAGGCGGCCGTCACCGGCAACGGTCGGGCAGATAAATCCCAAGTGACCGCAATGATCACACGCATCCTGCAGCTGCAGACGGCGCCGAAGCCCGCCGACGCGGCCGACGCCCTGGCCCTGGCGATTTGTCACTGCTGGCGTGCGCCCATGCTGGCGAGAATGGCGAAAGCGGAGGCCGCCGCCGAAGAGCAGCGGAAAGCCTTCGCGGCCCGAATGAAGGCGGTAGCCCGATGATTGCTTCGGTCAATGGCGAGGTCATCGACATCGCGCTCGATCATGTGGTGATCGAGGCCGCCGGGGTCGGATACCGCGTCAACGCCACCCCGGCCACGCTGTCGACGCTACGGCGCGGCACCCAGGTGCGGCTGATCACGGCGATGATCGTCCGCGAGGACTCGATGACGTTGTACGGCTTCACCGATACCGATGCTCGCGATCTGTTCCTGACACTGCTCAGTGTCTCCGGTGTGGGGCCCAAGATCGCGATGGCCACGCTCGCGGTCTACGACGCATCGGCCCTACGCCAGGCGCTGGCCGATGGCGATGTCAATGCGCTGACCCGGGTGCCGGGGATCGGCAAGCGTGGCGCCGAGCGCATGGTGCTGGAGCTGCGCGAGAAGGTGGCAGCAGCTCCCGGTGGCACCACCGAGCTGGGCCGGGGTACCGCATCGCTGGTGCGCACGCAGGTCGTCGAGGCGCTCATCGGCCTCGGATTCGCCGCCAAACAAGCCGAACAGGCCACCGACACCGTTCTGGCTCAAGACAATTCCGAAGGGGATACCTCGACCGTGCTGCGGTCGGCGCTGACGTTGCTGGGTAAGACACGATGAGCCGCTTCGACGAGTTCGACGGCGCGGAGGACGACTTCGATGCCGGCCCCGAGATGTCTGGTGCGCTCACGGTCGGTGAGAACGATATCGACGCCGGACTGCGGCCCAAGTCGCTGCGAGAGTTCATCGGCCAGCCGCGCGTGCGTGAGCAGCTGGATCTGGTGCTGTCCGGCGCGAAGAATCGCGGCGGTACCCCCGATCACATCCTGTTATCCGGGCCGCCCGGGCTGGGGAAGACCTCGCTGGCGATGATCATCGCCGCCGAACTGGGCTCCTCGCTGCGGGTGACCTCGGGTCCGGCGCTGGAGCGGGCGGGTGACCTCGCGGCGATGCTGAGCAATCTCGTCGAAAACGATGTGCTCTTCATCGACGAGATTCACCGCATCGCCCGGCCTGCCGAGGAGATGCTGTACCTGGCCATGGAGGACTTCCGGGTCGACATCGTCGTCGGCAAGGGCCCCGGTGCCACCTCGATTCCCCTGGAGGTGGCGCCCTTCACGTTGGTCGGCGCGACAACCCGTTCGGGGTCGCTGACCGGGCCGCTGCGTGACCGCTTCGGATTCACGGCGCACATGGACTTCTATGAGTCCGAAGAGCTCGAACTCGTGCTGGCTCGATCGGCGGGAATCCTCGGCATCGAGCTGGGGGCCGACGCGGGCGTGGAGATCGCCCGGCGTTCGCGCGGCACCCCGCGCATCTCCAACCGATTGTTGCGCCGGGTCCGTGACTACGCGGAAGTGCGTGCCGACGGCGTCATCACCGTGGACGTCGCGAAGTCCGCTCTGGAGGTCTACGACGTCGATGAGCTCGGGCTGGATCGCCTGGACCGGGCCGTGCTTTCCGCGCTGACTCGCAGCTTCGGCGGCGGCCCGGTGGGTTTGTCGACTTTGGCGGTTGCCGTCGGGGAGGAATCGACCACCGTCGAAGAGGTATGCGAGCCGTTCCTGGTGCGTGCCGGGATGCTCGCGCGAACGCCGCGCGGGCGGGTGGCGACGGCGTTGGCGTGGACGCATCTGGGTCTCACCCCGCCGCCGCAAGTGCTGGGGCAGGCCGGGCTGTTCGATTGAGAGGACACCTGAGTCCAGGACGCGCAGGTCCGGGGTTCGCGTCAATTCCACAGAGTCGGATGGCACACTGGTGACTTGTCGCGTGCTTGTTTCACGCAGACCGTGCCTGCCCTCGTGAAGACCCAACGGAAAGAATCCCGAAAGCCGCCATGGAATCGATCATCGTCTTTTTGCCGCTCATCCTCGTTATGGGCGCATTCCTCTTCTTCGCGAACCGGCGGCAGCGCAAAGCTCTGGACGCCACCATCGAGCTGCACGACTCCCTGGCAATCGGTGACCGGGTGCACACCACCTCCGGCCTGCAGGGCACCATCGCCGCCGTCACCGACGACACCGTGGACCTGGAGATCGCGCCGGGTGTCGTGACGCGCTGGATGAAGCTCGCGATCCGCGACAAGATCGTCGATGAGGCCGCGGACGCTGATGACACCGCTGACGAGGCGTCGCGCGACGTCGAGAGCTCCGGGGTCGAGCTGACCAAGGAGTAACGGCTCCGCCGCTACTCAACCCTGAAAGCCTCCCGACCCGCCCTCGACAAGCAAGGAGACCGGACACGTGGCCTCGCCATCGGCCCCTGTGCACCCCGCGCGTTATCTAGCTGCCTTCCTGGTGTTGCTGATCGGCGCTTATCTGCTGGTGTTTCTGACCGGCGACAAGCACGCCAAACCCAAGCTCGGTATCGACCTGCAGGGCGGAACCCGCGTCACGCTGACGGCGCGCACCCCTGACGGTTCCAAGCCGACCAAGGAAGCACTGACGCAGGCGCAGCAGATCATCAACGCGCGCGTCAACGGACTCGGAGTCTCCGGGTCCGAGGTCATCATCGATGGCGACAACCTCGTCATCACCGTGCCGGGTAACGACGGCAGCGAGGCCCGGAACCTCGGTCAGACCGCCAAGCTCTACATCCGGCCCGTCATCCAGATGGTGCCGGCGCAGCCCCGGGAGAACCCCCAGGCCGGGGCCCCGCAGGGCGGTCAGCCCGGCGGCGCCGGCCAGGAGGCGACACCACCAGAGCCCGGTGGTGGAAAGCCCGCACCCGCGGCGCCTTCACCGAAACCGCAGCCGCGTCCGTATCCGGCGCAAACCACCACACCGCCGCCGCCACCCGCACCGGCGACGCAGCCCGCGACGCCGAATGCCACAACGTCTCCGGCCGCCCCTCCCGCCGATCTGCCGCCCAAGCCGGGTAGCGGTGAGGAACGCAAGCAGCTGATCGACTTCGAGAAGCAGATCAGACAGAGCGAGGATCCGCGGATTCAGATGCTGGCCCTCCAGGTCCAGTCCTCGCGCTGCTTCGACCCCGATGACCCGCTCGCGGGCAACGACGATCCGAACCTTCCGTTGGTCACCTGCGGTGACGACAGCCAGGGCGGCAAGGCCGCCTACCTGCTGGACAAGTCGATCATCAGCGGCGAAGAGATCAAGGACGCCAGTTCCGGACTCGACCAGCAGCGCGGTATCTATGTGGTGAGCATGGAATTCAAGCCCACCGGCGCGAAGATCTGGGCCGACTACACCTCTGCGCATTGGCAGCAGGGCACCCAAACGGCATTCACGTTGGACTCCAAGGTGATCAGTGCTCCGGCCATCCGCGAACCCATCCCGGGCGGCAAGACCGAAATCAGTGGGCAGTTCACGTCCGACTCGGCCAAGCAGCTTGCCGCGGCGCTCAAGTACGGCTCACTGCCACTGTCGTTTGAATCCTCCGATGCCGAAACTGTTTCGGCCACACTCGGATTGACCTCGCTCAAGGCAGGTCTGATCGCGGGTGCCATCGGATTGGCGATTGTGCTGCTGTACTCACTGATCTATTACCGCGTGCTCGGCATCCTGACCGCGCTGTCCCTGGTTGCCTCCGGCGCCATGGTGTTCGCCATCCTGGTCCTGTTGGGTCGGTACATCTCGTACACCCTGGACCTGGCCGGCATTGCCGGTTTGATCATCGGCATCGGTACCACCGCGGACTCCTTCGTGGTGTTCTTCGAGCGCATCAAAGATGAGATACGAGAAGGGCGTTCCTACCGTTCGGCGGTGCCGCGCGGTTGGGCCCGCGCCCGGAAGACGATCCTGTCGGGTAACGCGGTGACCCTGCTGGCCGCCGTGGTGCTCTACGCGCTCGCTATCGGGCAGGTGAAGGGCTTCGCGTTCACCCTCGGCCTCACCACCATCTTGGACGTCGTGGTGGTGTTCCTGGTGACGTGGCCGCTTGTCTACCTGTCCTCCAAGTCCGCGACCCTGTCCAAGCCCGTGTACAACGGGCTTGGCGCGGTCCAGCAGATTGCCCGCGAACGTAAGGCGGCGGCACACGCATGAGCACCAGCAACGACACCGTGAGCAACGGGAACGGCACCGAAAAGGACGTCGCGGACGGCACGGACAAGGCCACCGCAACGGAAGTCAAGTCCAGCGCGATCGAAACCGCCACTGCGGCACCAGAACACGGGTTCTTCTACCGCCTGTACACCGGAACCGGTGCCGTCGACGTCGTCGGCAAGCGCACCCTGTGGTTCGCGATCAGTGGCGCGTTCATGGTTGTCGCGATCTTGTCGATCGCGATCAAGGGATTCGTCTTCGGTATCGACTTCGAGGGCGGCACCAAGGTGTCGTTCCCGAAGGGCGAGGCCACCGTCCAGCAGACCGAGGACGTCTTCAGTCAAACACTGGGCCGCGACGCCGAATCGATCGTCGTCACTGGAACCGGCGACTCGGCCTCGATTCAGATTCGCACCGAGACGCTCGACAACGAGGAATCGGCGAAGCTCCACAAGGCGCTCTTCGACCGGTTCGCGCCCAAGGGATCTGACGGCAAACCGTCCATCAACGCCATCTCCGATTCGGCCGTATCGGAGACCTGGGGCGGGCAGATCACCAACAAGGCGCTGTGGGCGCTGGGCGTGTTCCTGGTGCTGTCCGGTATCTACATCGCGGTACGTTACGAGCGCTACATGGCCGTCGCCGCGTTGGCCGCGCTGGTCTTCGACCTGCTGGTCACCGCGGGTGTGTACTCGCTGGTGGGCTTCGAGGTCACCCCGGCGACAGTGATCGGACTGCTCACGATCCTCGGATTCTCCTTGTACGACACCGTGATCGTGTTCGACAAGGTCGAGGAAAACACGCACGGATTCCAGCACACGTCGCGGCGCACCTTCGCCGAACACGCCAACCTGGCCGTGAACCAGACCTTCATGCGCTCCATCAACACCAGCCTCATCTCGGTGATCCCGGTGCTCTCGCTCATCGTGGTGGCCATCTGGCTGCTGGGTGTGGGCACTCTGAAAGACCTTGCACTGGTTCAGCTTGTCGGCATCCTGGTGGGCACGTATTCGTCCATCTTCTTCGCGACCCCGCTGTTGGTAGCATTGCGTGAGCGCACCGAGCTGGTGGCGAGCCACACCAAGAAGGTGCTGAGCCGCCGCAAGCCGGACGCCGCAGCCCTGGCCGATTCCGGCTCGGGAACCAAGGCGGCGACATCGGCTACCGCCGACACCTCGACAACCACGGTGCGACCGGCGAAACCCAGGCCCGGTGCCCGCCCTCAAGGTAAGCGGAACGTTCGGCGGCACTGATGGATTCACGGAGTCCAGCACGGACCGGGGCAAGACGGATCGCTCGAATCGGCGCCATCGCGACCACGGTGCTACTCGCGGCGGGGTTACTGACCTCGTGTTGGACCTCGGCGGCAAAAACGCTCGACTACGCCGTCGATGGCCGGCTCACGACCTACAACGTCAACAGTGTTGCGGGGAATGCCTCGGCAGGGGCGCAGGCCTTCAATCGAGTGCTCACCGGGTTCGGCTTCCACGGACCCGACGGTCAGGTGATCGCCGACCACGACTTCGGCAGCGTCGAGGTCGTCGGCCGCATTCCGTTGGTGCTCGACTACACCATCAACGAAAAGGCCGTCTACTCCGACGGCAAGCCGGTGACCTGTGAAGACATGGTGTTGTCCTGGTTCGCGCAATCCGGCAGGCTGCCCGACTTCGATGCGGCAAGCACCGCGGGATACGCCGACATCTCCACGGTGGATTGCAAGCCCGGGCAGAAGACCGCACGGGTGACCTTTGCGCCGGATCGAGCCTTCACCGACTGGACCCAGCTGTTCGCCGCCACCACGATGTTGCCGTGGCATGTGATTGCCGACAAGCTCGGTGGGGGCGTGGACCTGATCGGCGCCATCTCCGCCAATGACGTTCCGACACTGCAGAAGATCGCCGAGTTCTGGAACAACCAGTGGAATCTCGGCTCCGATCTGGACCTCTCGAAGTTCCCCTCGTCGGGGCCCTACAAGCTCGACGGATACAACGACGACGGTTCGGTTGTGCTTGTCGCCAACGACAAGTGGTGGGGGAGCCCGCCGGTGACCAAGCGGGTCACGGTGTGGCCCAGCGGGATCGACGTGCAAAAGCGGCTGTCCGACGGTGATCTTGAGGTTGTCGACGTCGCTGCCGGATCAGCCGGGACGCTCACCGCGCCTGACGGGTTCGCGCGTACCGAGGAGCCCGGTTCCGGTGTGGAACAACTCGTCTTCGGCGCCGGGGGATCGGTCGGAGCTCCCGACCTGCGCCGCGCGGTCGCGCTGTGCACGCCGCGTGATGCCATCGCGGGAATCGCCGGGGTGCCGGTGATGAACGCGCGACTGGATACCAGCATCGGGGACTCGTTCGCCTCGGTGGAGGCCGCCGCCGAAGCGGGACGGTTCATGCGTTCGGACCCCGTCGCGGCCCGTGCTGCCGCGGCCAATCGTCCGTTGACAGTCCGGGTGGGGTACCAGGCGCCCAACCCGCGCCGCGCGGCCATCGTGTCTGCCATGGCGCAGGCCTGCGAACCCGCCGGAATCACCGTGCAGGACGTCAGCTCACCCGAGATCACCCCACAGTCGTTGCGGAACAATCAGATTGATGCGCTGCTCAGCTCCATCGGCGGAGCCCCCGGAAGTGGGTCGACGGGTTCGTGGCTCATGGATGCGTATGCTCTGCGTTCCCGCGAGGGGAAGAACCCGGCGAACTACGCCAACGGCCAGATCGACGGCATCATCGCTGCTTTGGCGGTGACCACCAACGCCCGGGATCAGAGCAGGCTGCTCGCCGATGCTTCGGCGATTCTGTGGAATGACCTGCCGACACTGCCGCTGTACCGGCAGCCGCGCGTACTGATCGCACCCAAGACGATGTACGCCGCCACCCCGAGCGTCACCAGATGGGGTGCCGGCTGGAACATGGATCGTTGGGTGTTGCCCGCGTGACCTCTGCCGACGCCGTGACGGCGCTCATCGACGGGCTGACCCGTAAGGTCTCCGACTTCCCCGAGCCCGGGGTCCAGTTCAAGGATCTGACGCCGTTGTTCGCCGACGCCGATGGCCTCTCGCAGGTCACCGATGCGTTGGCGCAGGCGGCCTCGGGCGCCACGCTCATCGCCGGTATCGACGCCCGGGGCTTTCTGTTGGGTGCGGCCGTGGCGATCCGCCTGGGAGTGGGCGTCCTGGCGGTACGTAAGGCCGGAAAGTTGCCACCGCCGGTGCATTCCCAGACCTATCAACTCGAGTACGGCACCGCGGCGCTGGAGATTCCCGCTGACGGGGTGGACCTGACCGGCCACCGCGTGGCGATCATCGACGATGTGCTGGCCACCGGAGGCACACTCGCGGCGACGGTGAAGCTCTTGAGCGGCGCTGGAGCAGAGGTCGTCAGTGCCGGTGTTGTTCTGGAACTCGCTGATCTTGGCGGCCGGGCGGTCGTGGCGCCGCTGCCATTAACTGCGCTCCGTGTGATCTGAGCGTTAATCTAGGCGGTAGGAGGTGAACCGTGGCTGACGAGCAAGCGCCCAGCGAGAATCAGGTCGCGGTCGAATCCCTGCCTGTCGTGAGCGATCCAGCCACGCCGACGTCAGATTCGCTGCGGGTCAGCGGCACCATGAGTGCATCGCGCCGGGTGCGGGCCCGGCTGGCCCGCCGGATGACAGCCCAGCGTGGCGCCGTCAGCCCGGTCCTGGAGCCGCTGCTTGCCGTCCATCGTGAGTTCTACCCCAAGGCCGACCGTTCGGTGCTGCAGCGCGCGTACGAGGTGGCAGAGAGCCGGCATGCCGAACAGTTCCGCAAGTCGGGCGATCCCTATATCACCCACCCGATCGCCGTGGCCAACATCCTGGCGGAGCTGGGCATGGACACCACCACCTTGGTTGCCGCGATCCTGCATGACACCGTCGAGGACACCGGCTACAGCCTGGAGCAGCTGACCACCGAATTCGGCACCGAAGTCGCCCACCTGGTCGACGGCGTGACCAAGCTCGACAAAGTGGTGCTGGGCAACGCGGCCGAGGGCGAAACCATCCGCAAGATGATCATCGCGATGGCGCGCGACCCGCGAGTGCTGGTGATCAAGGTCGCCGACCGGCTGCACAACATGCGCACCATGCGGTTCCTGCCTCCGGAGAAGCAGGCGCGCAAGGCCCGCGAGACGCTCGAAGTCATTGCGCCACTGGCGCATCGCCTGGGTATGGCAACGGTCAAGTGGGAGCTCGAAGATCTGTCCTTCGCGATTCTGCACCCCAAGAAGTACGAGGAGATCGTGCGGCTGGTCGCCGACCGGGCACCGTCGCGCGACACCTATCTGGCCAAGGTGCGTGCGGAAATCGTTGCCACGCTGAATGGTTCGCGAATCAGTGCCGTCGTTGAGGGGCGCCCCAAGCACTACTGGTCGATCTATCAGAAGATGATCGTCAAAGGCCGTGACTTCGACGATATCCACGACCTGGTGGGTGTCCGGATTCTGTGCGACGAGATTCGTGACTGTTACGCCGCGGTCGGCGTGGTGCACTCCTTATGGCAGCCGATGGCCGGCCGGTTCAAGGACTACATCGCTCAGCCGCGTTTCGGTGTCTACCAGTCTTTGCACACCACCGTCGTGGGCCCCGAGGGCAAGCCGCTGGAGGTGCAGATCCGTACCCGCGATATGCACCGCACCGCCGAATACGGCATTGCCGCGCACTGGCGGTACAAGGAAGCCAAGGGCCGCAACGCGGTACCGCAGTCTCACGCGGCTGCCGAGATCGACGATATGGCGTGGATGCGTCAGCTGCTCGACTGGCAGCGTGAGGCCGCCGACCCGGGCGAATTCCTGGAATCGTTGCGTTACGACCTGGCGGTGCAGGAGATATTCGTCTTCACCCCCAAGGGTGACGTCATCACCTTGCCCGCCGGGTCGACCCCCGTCGACTTCGCGTACGCGGTGCACACCGAGGTGGGGCATCGCTGCATCGGCGCGCGCGTCAACGGACGGCTGGTGGCGCTGGAGCGCAAGCTCGAAAACGGGGAAGTGGTCGAGGTTTTCACCTCCAAGGCCGCCAACGCCGGTCCCTCACGCGACTGGCAGACCTTCGTGGTGTCGCCGCGCGCGAAGGCGAAGATCCGGCAGTGGTTCGCCAAGGAGCGCCGCGAAGAGGCCCTCGAGGCGGGTAAGGACGCCATCGCGCGCGAGGTACGCCGTGGTGGACTTCCGTTGCAGCGCCTGGTCAATGGCGAGGGTATGGCCTCGCTGGCTCGCGAGCTGCGCTACCAGGACACCTCGCAGCTCTACACCGCGGTGGGCGAGGGGCATGTGTCGGCGCGGCATGTGGTGCAGCGCCTGGTCGCTCAGCTCGGTGGTGTGGACAGTGCCGAGGAGGAATTGGCCGAACGGTCCACTCCGTCGACCATGCCCATTCGCCAGCGGCGTTCCGATGATGTCGGCGTGGCCGTGCCGGGCGCACCGGGTGTGCTGACCAAGCTCGCGAAATGCTGCACCCCGGTGCCCGGGGATCAGATCCTTGGATTCGTCACGCGCGGCGGGGGAGTCAGCGTGCACCGCACCGACTGCACCAACGCCGAATCTCTGCAGCAGCAATCGGAACGGATCATCGAAGTGAATTGGGCGCCGTCGGCGTCCTCGGTCTTCCTGGTCGCCATCCAGGTGGAGGCGCTGGACCGGCACCGGTTGCTCTCCGATGTGACGCGTGCCTTGGCCGATGAACGGGTGAACATCCTGTCGGCCTCGGTGACCACCTCGAATGATCGCGTGGCCATCAGCCGCTTCACCTTTGAGATGGGCGACCCGAAGCATCTGGGACACGTTCTCAACGTTGTGCGCAACGTCGAGGGCGTCTACGACGTCTATCGGGTGACGTCGGCGGCCTAACCCGGTCTACCGGCGTGTCAGACGACTAGGCGCCGAATGCCTTCAGCGCGATCCGGGTGGCCGCGGCGATGGTTGGCTTGCCCTGAGTGGACTTCGGATCATCGGGGACCGTCAGCACGGCGACGACAATCGGCGCACGCCCGGTCGACCAGATCACCGCGATGTCATTGGTCTCGCCCTTGAACCCGCTGCCGGTCTTGTCCCCGACCGTCCATCCGGTCGGGACTCCCGCCCGAATCGACTGGTCGCCGGTGGTGTTGCGCTTCAACCAGTCGGTGAGCAGATCGCGGCCCTGCGCGTCGAGCCCCTCGTCGAGCACCAGCCTGCGCAGATTGGTCACCAGCTGCTGAGGGGTCGAGGTGTCCAGATCGCCGTCCGGGATGTTCAGCTGATCTTCGGTGCGATCCATGCGAGAGACGTTGTCGCCCAGGCTTCGAACGAACTTCTCCGTCTGCTTCGGGCCGCCGAGCTGCGCGATCAACAGGTTGGCGCCGGTGTTGTCGCTGTAGCGCAGGGTCGCATCGCACAGTTCCGAGACGGTCATGCCCTCGGCCACATGCTGGGACGTGATCGGTGCCCACTCCATGAGGTCGGACTGCGCGTACTGAATCCGCTTGTCCAGCAGCCCCGGTTCGCTCAGGCGGCGGTGCAGGATGGCCGACACGATGAAGGTCTTCACCGTGGAGCACATCAGGAAGCGTTCATTTGCCCGGTGCCCCAGCGTGGCACCCGATCCGGTGTCCAGCGCGAACACGCCGACACGTCCACCGAAATCCTTTTCGAGGGAGGCGAGTTCGGATGGTGAAGTTTGGTTGTCGGTGCTTCGTGAACAACCGACAGCCGCCAGAGTAACTGCCGACAAGCCGCCGATGAGCACTGTGCGACGCGAGATCATGTCAGTCGAGCTGCAGATCGATGATCTTCACTTCTTGCGCGGGTGCGCCATCGCCCGCGCCACGCGGCCCGGGTTTGATCCCGTTCTTGGCGATCTTGGCGAGGGTGTCCATACCGGTCTTGTCGATGGTGCCGAACACCGTGTACTGCGGCGGCAGCTTGGAATCCTTGTAGACCATGAAGAACTGGCTGCCGTTGGTCCCTGGGCCCGCGTTGGCCATCGCCAACGTGCCGGCCGGATAGACGACGGCTTGCTGGGCGGCCGGATCATCGGCCTTGTACGCAGTGGTGGGGTACTCGTTGTCGAACTCGTATCCCGGACCGCCCGAACCGGTGCCCTTGGGGTCGCCACACTGCAGTACCGACAACCCGCCGCTGGTGATGCGGTGGCAGACGGTGTCGTCGAAGTACCCGCCCTGTGCCAGGCTGGCGAAGCTGTTCACCGTGCACGGCGCCTTGGCGTTGTCCAGGACAAGGCCGATGTTGCCCTGGCTGGTCTTCACGCTGGCGGTGAGAGTCGCCGGCTCGGTGGGGATCTTGCCGGACCGCGGCATCTGCTTCTCGATGGTCTTGGCGGGCGCGTCGGCCGGCCGGTACTGACAGTTGGCGCCCACCTCGGCGGACGGTACGAACTTCGGAAGCGCGGGGCCGGTGACGGGCGGCTCATCGGGTGTCGGCAACGAGGACGTCGGTGGCGCGTCGACCGTGGAGACCGGGGTGGTGGAGGTGTCCAGAGCCGCATCGGTCTTGTCGCTCTTGCTGATGGCCAACCACGCGGTGATGGCCACTGCGACGACGACTGCGACGACCGCGGCACCGCTGATCGCCCAGATCCGCTGCTTACGGGCGCGCTCTGCACGGTTCTCCAGCTGTCGCTCCAGCTTGCGCTTGGCAGTCTGGCGTCGCTGCTCGTTGGTCGGCACCGGGTTCTCCTTTAGGGCTTCCGTTGAAGAATTTGGGTCGCCAGAGAGTGTGCCAGCCACACCTGAGAGATGGGGCAGGACCCGCCGCCTAAGCTGGTCGGGTGCTGATCACCGGTTTTCCCGCGGGCATGTTCGCCACGAACTGCTATATCGTGGCGCCCCACGAGGGCGGCCCCGCCGTCATCGTCGACCCCGGCCAGGAGGCGATCCCTGGCGTCAAGGAGATCCTCGCCGAGCGCGACCTCATCCCTGAGGCGGTGCTGCTCACCCATGGGCATCTGGATCACACCTGGACCGCGCAGCCGCTGGCCGATGAGTACGGGATTCCCGTCTACATCCACCCCGACGACCGCGTGATGCTCGCCGACCCGCTTGCCGGCATCGGTCCGGGTCTGGCTCAGTTCATCCAGGGCATGGAGTTCACCGAGCCCAAGGAGCTCGTCGAGATCGGTGACGGGGACAAGCTCGAGCTCGCCGGGATCACTCTCACCGTCGACCACACGCCGGGGCACACCCGCGGTTCTGTGGTGTTCGGCATCGAGGTCGACAGTGACAACGGGCCCATCGACGTGGTGTTCAGCGGAGACACGCTCTTCCAGATGTCGATCGGGCGCACCGATCTACCCGGCGGAAGCCACCAGCAGCTGCTCGATTCGATTGCGGCCAAGTTGCTTACCCGCGACGACTCCACCGTCGTGCTGCCGGGGCACGGCAACGCCACAAGCATCGGCGATGAGCGCCGCGCCAACCCGTTCCTCGAGGGAATCTAGTGAGCGAGAAGACTTTTAGTGCCCCCAAGGGCATCCCGGATTATGTGCCGCCGGACTCCGCGCAGTTCCTGGCTGTCCGTGACGGGCTATTGGAGCAGGCGCGGCTGGCCGGGTACGGCTACATCGAGCTGCCCGTGTTCGAGGACACCGGGCTGTTCGCGCGTGGAGTGGGCGAGTCCACCGATGTGGTGAGCAAGGAGATGTACACCTTCGCCGACCGGGGTGATCGGTCGGTGACCTTGCGTCCGGAGGGCACTGCCTCAGTGATGCGTGCGGTCATCGAGCATGGCCTGGACCGTGGCCAGCTTCCGATGAAACTGCGTTACGCCGGTCCCTTTTTCCGGTATGAGCGACCACAGGCCGGTCGCTACCGTCAGCTGCAGCAGGTCGGTGTGGAAGCCATCGGTGTGGACGATCCGGCCCTGGACGCCGAGGTGATCGCTATCGCCGACGCCGGTTATCGCTCCCTGGGCCTGACCGGCTTCCGGTTGGAGATCAGCTCGCTGGGCGATGCCTCCTGCCGCCCGCAGTACCGAGACTTATTGCAGGAATTCCTCTTCGGCTTGGATCTGGACGAGGCGACGCGAGAGCGGGCCCGTATCAACCCCATTCGGGTGCTCGACGACAAGCGCCCCGAGGTGCGAGAGATGACGGCCGATGCGCCACTCATGCTCGACCATCTCTCCGAGGAGTCCAAAGCGCATTTCGATCAGGTTCTGGGCCATCTGGATGCGCTGGGCGTGCAATACGTGGTGAACCCCCGGCTGGTGCGCGGCCTTGACTACTACACAAAGACCACATTCGAGTTTGTGCATGACGGTCTCGGTGCGCAGTCCGGGATCGGTGGCGGTGGGCGCTACGACGGCCTGATGGCGCAGCTTGGTGGACAGTCGTTGTCGGGTATCGGATTTGGGCTCGGCGTGGACAGAACCCTGCTCGCCCTGCAGGCCGAGGGCGTGACGGTGGGTGATAGCGGTCGCTGCGAGGTGTTCTGTGTGCCCCTCGGGCAGGACGCGAAATCGGCGCTCGTCAAGGTGGCGGCGCAACTGCGCACAGCGGGTATCCGCACCGATATCGCGTACGGCGACCGCGGGCTCAAAGGAGCGATGCGCGGTGCGGACCGCTCCGGAGCCTCGATTGCACTGGTCGCCGGAGACCGCGAAATCGGTGATGGAAACGTCGAGCTCAAGACGCTGGCGGACGGAGTTCAGCAGCCTGTGCCGATCGGTTCGATTGTCGACGAAGTAACGGCGCGGCTAGCATCGCGGATATGACACGTATGGGACGTATCACATCAGCTCTGCTCGCCACGGCCAGTACCGCAACGTTGACGCTGTCGCCGATGGCCATGGCCCCGATGGCGCAGGCGGCACCGCACCAGGTGAAGTATGTGATCAGTTCCGATCGTGACTTCCTGTCGCAGACCCTTGTGCTGCAGAACGAGCCGCCGAGCGCGTCGGCGTACGACACGGAATCGAGCAAGTACCTGGTGCGTGCATCGACCCGCATCGCACCCGATGCGCCATTCGTCGTGGAGACCACGCTGAACGATCCGACTCAGTGGGCATATGTGAGCGCGAGCGCGGCGGCCAAGGCCGTTACCGGCGCACCCGTCTTCCACTGCGAGGTGTACGTGGATGGTGCCCTGGCCACCCAGGCCAACGGCGAAACCGCCGTCACCTGCTCGCTGCGAAAGTGGTAATCCGCTAGCCCCTAGTCAGCGCCCGGTATAGCTCAGGCCGGACACGCTCGGCCACGGCCAGCCCGGACACGAAGATCGCCACGATGAGCCCGCCCAGCATCGCCGCCGTCGTGGTGTCGCCTACCAGCAGTGGGAAGTTTTTGACCACCAGCAACAGCACCGCCGTGAGTCCGATGAACGAGAGTCCCGGCGCAATGGTGCTGTGCCAGAGATTCGGCGCACGCTCGGAGTTTCCGAAGAACACGATTACCGCCAAGCTGGTCATCGCCACGAGGGCGACAAGTCCGAGTGTCGATGAGACCGTACACCGCACATATGTATGTGTGATGGGGTCTCACCCGATGATGCTGATGACGACCATCGCGATCAATGAAATCGTCGTGAAGGTCAATGACGATCGCGATGGTGTGCGGAGCCGGTCGATCACGGCCAATGTGCTGGGCAGTAAACCCTTTGTGGCCAAGGTAAATTGATATCTGGTATCCAGATTGTGGAAGGACAGCAACGCACGCGAAGAAGCTTGTCGCCAGCAGTACCTGGATCACATCGGTCAGTATCGGTGATACCTAGTGGCGCGTGTTTGAAGTGGCTTTACGGTGTTGCTTTGGGGCAATGATGTATGCGAGTGGCTCCGTTGGGTTTGTGGGATGGGGACCGGGAGAAGTTGGTGTCGTTGACGCGGTCCTCGACGGTGATGGCGGGGTTGGCGCAGCGGGCGCGGATTGTGTTGCTTGCCGCCGATGGTGTTTCGAACACTGAGATCGCTTCGCGGACAGGGGTTTCGCGTCCGACGGTGATTTCGTGGCGGGCTCGGTACGGTGAATCGGGAATCGTCGGGCTGGTTGATCTGGCGCGTTCTGGCCGTTCGCGCACGCTAGATCATGGCGAGATTGTGTCTGCGACGTTGCGGCCTTCACCTGCGACACTAGGTGTGACACATCGGAGTTCTCGGCTGTTGGCCGATCATTTGGGGATCAGTTTTTCGGCGGTGGCCAAGGCGTGGCGTGAGTATGGGGTGGCGCCGTGGCGCGTCGAGACGTTCAAGTTCTCGACCGATCCCGAACTGGTCGCCAAGGTCACCGATGTGGTCGGGTTGTATCTGGCGCCACCGGAGAATGCGGTCGTGCTCTGCATCGATGAAAAATCGCAGATCCGGGCGTTAGATCGGAGGGCGCCGATGCTGCCCATGCAGATCGGGATGCCCGAGCGTCGGACCCACGACTACGTCCGTCACGGCACCACCACCTTGTTTGCGGCCTTGGAGGTCGCCACCGGGAAAGTGACCGAAGTGTGCAAGCCCAGGCACCGCCATCAGGAGTTTCTCGCCTTCCTGCGTCACCTCGCACGCGCCTATCCGGATCAGGAACTTCATCTGGTGATGGACAACTACGCCGCCCACAAAAAGACCGAAGTTCGCGACTGGCTGGCCCAAAACCCCAGGATCAAAACATATTTCACGCCGACGTCGGCATCGTGGATGAACCTAGTCGAGGTATGGTTCGGCGTTCATCGAACGCCAAGGCATCCACCGTGGCGCCTTCGGCAGCGTCCGCGATCTGACCACCGCAATCCGCACCTTCATCAACGGCTGGAACCCTCGCGCGCATCCGTTTGTCTGGACCAAAACCACCGATCAAATCCTCAAAAAAGCAGAACGTCAACAGACTTCAAACACGCGCCACTAGGTTCGAGCCAGATTCTGCACGACTGCCTCTGGTTCAGCTGTCGCGGCGCCAACCGCTTTTCCGGTTTCCAGTACTGCCCTTCGCGGCGACCTTCGCCTCATTCTCGGCGTTGTTGTGCGCCGAGCAGATTCGCACCGACTACGCCAGTCCACGGATACCGGTGCGGGTTGTCGGCCACCGCTCGGGCATGTCGATGGGGTTCTACGGCACGAGCCATCACGCGCTGGAAGACCTTAGTGTGTTGCCCACATTCACTGAGTTGGCGGTCGTAAACGCCACCGATGCGAACCGCCTGCGTGCCATCTTGCGCGCCGCTGTGGACCACCCCGGCGCGACGTACAACCGGTTGGGCCGCAGTCGTGCCCCGGAGGTCTATCCGGCGGTCTCGCAGATTGCCTTCGGCAGGGCCATCAGAGTCCGGGAAGGCGCGCGAATTCCGTCCCTTTTGGTTTGGTGGCGATGACTCGCCAAAGGCAACGGGGTATATCGCCCTCGTCGAAGGGCTCGCAGTCCGTAAAAGGAAGTGCACCACGAGCCACCGCGCTCGAAGATCTCATCACTGCAGTCGCATCCGGCGCGGTAGTGGGCATTACCGGTGTTTTTGACTGTGTAGACGAGCTTCCTGTCCGGTTTCGGCGGGCGCGAGATTCATCGGTCATGTCGTGGATCATTTTGGTAGGCAAAGCCATAACGGCGCGATGTGTGCGTGTACGCCATCAACTGATCTGGTTTTCGAGTGGGAGAGACCCCCGCGGGTCGTTCACGATTTGGGAGAGGCTGGCGCCAGCTGCTTGCCTGCACTTTGAGGGTGCCGATCGATTTGGTGCACCGCAATGAGCGGTCCGCCGAGATTGATTGACTCACTGGTGATCTGACTTCGCGGCGCTATTCATCAACGTGATTCCCAGTGCGGTTGGCAACGTCGACCGTGAGGCGTTTTATCGCAGCGTGCGCACAAAGGATGCTAGGGCCGCTCCGATTTCGTCGGGGCTGTCTTCTTGAATGAAATGGGTTCCCGGAACCGTGATTTCGGTCTGGTTGGGCCAGGTGCGGGCAAAGTCTCTGACGCGCCCCCGTGTGATGGCGCCTGGCTCAGCGTTGATGAACAGTTTGGGTATATCGCTTTCAGTGAGCCATTTCCCGTAGTTCTTGACGACCTGCACAACATCGGTCGGTTCTCCGTCGATTGGCAAGTTGCGCGGCCATGACAAGGTGGGCCGACGATCCTCGCCACGGCTGCGGAAGGGCCGGCGGTAATGTTCCATTTCTTCGTCGCTGAGCGTGCGCTGAATGGCACCAGGCAGAACTGCCTCGACGAAAAGATTTTGGTCCAGCACCAACGATTCCCCCTCCGATGAGCGAAATCCCTTGAATGCGCTCCGTGCCGCGCCGGGGAAGTCCGACCAATCTATTGGCATGACAATGGATTCCATGTAGGCGATACCGGCGACGCGATCACGGTTCTGGTTAGCCCAATCAAAACCCAGCGCCGAGCCCCAGTCATGCAGTACTAGCGTCACGCGGTCGCCGAGCTCGAGAGCGTCCCACAATGCGAACAGGTAGTCGCGGTGCTCGGCGTAGTGGTATCGCTCTGGCCCCGAGTTCTGGAGCTTGTCTGAGCCGCCCATCCCGATAAGGTCGCAGGCGACAAGGCGGCCGAGTCCTTCAAGATGGGGCAGTACGTTGCGCCACAGATATGAGGAGGTGGGGTTGCCGTGTTGAAAGATGATGGCATCGCCCTCGCCCTCGTCGATGTAGGCCATCTTTTTGCCGTTGATTTGCTTGTGCTGCAGACGCCCGTACGGAACAGGTCCCATGGTCGTGCCTTTCTCAATCTTCTTGGTTATGAACTAGATTCGAAGCAGCTGCGCGAGCAACCCGAAGAATCCGTGCTGAGAATCCCTGGTCAACGACAGCGCGGGGCAGCACCATTCCTCCGGCACACGCCGCCATCAATACGATTGCGTCATCGAGCCGATTGCCAGATTCGCCGCCGCCACAGATCGCGGACAACGACGCGCGTAGCTCGCGCTGGTAGTCGATTCGAAACTCTTGCGGTGCCGGGGTGGTCGGCAGACTCCTCACGCGTCGCACGAGCTGACGTGGCGGGCCAGGAAACTCATCTGGTCGGCCACGGACTGCTCGAAGGCCTCACCTACGTAGATGTCAAAGTGGCCCATCGGGTAGCGCAGTAACTCGCCCTGAGGTGCACTTAGGGCCGCCCGCACGGCGGGTGCTGGAGGGGTGGGATGGTCGCCTGTAGCGACCTGCGCCCGCGTCGCGGCCCGCCTCGGTGAGTAGAAGGAGGCAGTCAGCAAGTTGCGCGCGGTGATCTCGTTGCGCCAGGCGAACTGCTCGGGATATATTGCCTGGTATCCAGGGAGGGCACCGGGGCTGGTCAGCGCCCCTAAACTGCCGGGGGGCGACGACGGGCACGTAATAGGGCGGCCGCCGCAACAATGCCCCGAGCATGTCACGGTCCCCTGCCGCGGCTGTCCGTAAGCCCGCGGCGGCTCCCGCTGCGCGTGCCGACGCAGGACCGCTGGTGTGAGGAACCTGGGCGATCACAGCGACGATTCTTGGGTCCCGTGCGGCCACTCTGATCACGTGCCCTCCGCCGAAAGATGAGCCCCAGACCGTGAGCCGAGAGTCATCGACGTATTCGAAGCTTCTCGCGTAGTCGATGGTGCTGGCCCAATCCTCCAGCTGGGAACCGACTCTTAGCAATTGACGGGGCTCGCCAGTGCTGGCACCGAAGTATCGGTAGTCGAATACCAGTACGGCGAATCCGCTGCGCTGAAAGCGTTTCGCGTAGGCGTCGAGACGGCCCTCCTTTACCCCGCCGAACCCGTGACCCATCACTACGCATGGTGCCGGCTGCTCAACACTGCCCGCTGGATACAACCAGCCAGCACAGCGCGCGTCGCCCGATCGGAAACCGATATCGGCCCGCTCAACCGGAGACCTCATCGGGCGATCCCCGCTACGGCATCGGAGATTTGCTTGGGGTATTCTTCCTGCACAAAGTGCTTGCCCGGCAACAGAATCGCATCATCGATCCCGGTCGCCAATTGCGCTTGCACGCCATAGCGACGCCAGGTCAGCCCCGGATCATTTGCTCCCCACACCACTTGCACCGGGTACGGCGTGTCGCGCACCGCTGCCAAGTAGCAGCGCTGTTTGGCCGCGGTCAGCTCAAAGCCCCGCATGATCTTGAGGAAAGCGCGGCCGCCGTCATCGCCGAGCAATAGCGGTACGTAGCAGGCGATTTCAGCAGCCGGTACCCGCCACGTCACACCGGCATACCGCATCAACGTCGCGAACGACCCGGGCAGCTGCGCAGACTTCAACCATGCCTCGCCCAGACGTGGATGTGCGAACGGCTCCATCATCCACGGTCTATGAAACGACTCTACGGCAATAGGAGCGTTGAGCACCGTCAAAGACCGGACCCGCCGTGGATCCGCCGCAGCAACCTCGAACCCGATCGGGCCGCCGATATCGTGCACCACCAGGTGATACCGATCTAGCTCCAACGCGTCGATGGCAGATGTCAACCAGCGGCCGAGTCCGGTCCAGCTGTAATCGGCGTCCACGGGCCGATCGGCGAAGCCCAGTCCGGGCAGATCAACGGCGATGCCACGCAAACCCCGAGCAGCCAGCTCGGGCACCACTTTGCGATATAGATAGGCCGAGGCGGGTACCCCATGGACACACACCACCGCCTCGCCGTCGCGCGGCCCCTCATCGAGCGCGAAGGAGCGGATTCCAGCAGCGGAGAATGTGTAGCCCGACGCACGGTATTTCTCCAGAAGTCGACTCGCCCGCGTCACGCTCATCGCGTCGTGGCTAGCTGTAGCAGCTGGTCGACCGACCACTGATCGTCGGCGTGCTCGCCGTATTTGCGGTTCACCACTTCTCCGTTGGGGCCGATGAGAAAATCTGCCGGCATGCTCAAGTGATTCTCCGTAGGTCCCAGGCTGGCGACTATCGATCGAGTCGACAGCGTCTGTCCCATACCGCGTCGGACGGCCCGCGCTACGTCTCGGTTGAAGACCCCGCGTATCGAGTTGTGGATACCAAATTCCTGGTAAAGCCGGCGCTTCGGATCGGCCACCACGGCGAACGGGAAGTCATCTAGGTAACGGCGCAGCCGATCGGCAGAAGAATGGAACAGCACCACCTCGGTGACCCCGGCGTCGGCGATTTCATCGAGCCGGGACGCCACCTCGCGCAGGTGCAGGTTGCAGATCGGGCAACCGGCGAACCGTCGAAACTGCAAGTGCACGAGTCCCTCAACGGCGGGAAGCGCGATGTGGACGCCCTCTATCGTCGTCAATGTCCGCGTACCGATCGTGTCACCGGCGTTCAGCACAACGTCCTCCAATATTGAGTCAAGCTACTCCATATCCTTGTCGCCGAGTATTGAGTAGACTCACTCTAAATGTCAAACACTGTTGATACCGAGGTCCGACGCCCCGGACGCCCACCGCAGTTCGACCGTGACCACGCGCTGACATCGCTGTGCTTGCTGCTATGGAGCAAGGGGTACGACGGAGCCACCCAGGAGGAGATGCTCGCCGCGACCGGGCTCTCCGCCTCGTCGCTGTACCGTACGTTCGGCACCAAGGCCGACATCCTCGAGGCAGCGCTGGCGCGGTATCTGGCCTGGGCCGACGAGATGTTCGCTCCTCTGGAGCACGGCCATCATGGCGTAAGCGACGTCAGAGCGTTTTTCGACTACTTCCAAGCGCAGCTCGACAGTCCGTTGGGCAACGCCGGGTGCCTGGTGTGGAACACCATGCAGAACACGATTGGCGCAGATCCGCGCATCAAGACCCTTACCGAACGTCACATGCAACGACTGCGCGAAGGCCTGGCGGCCGCCCTGCAGCGCGCCGCGGATGCGAAGGAACTGCCAGCCACGGCACCGAAACGTCTTGCCGATGCGCTGCGCGCCGGTGTACTTGGCGTACAGGCCCGCGCGCGAGCCGGCGACACTGCCGACGCCCGGGCGCTGCTCGACGGTATCAAGGCGCTGCTAGATCATGACGAGCCTTGAGGTACAACAGCTAGCGGACCTTGCTGTGTCGAATCGGTCGCGAAGACTCGGGCGATCAACACTGCGATGTTGCTGGGCATTAGCGTCGACAGTCGCACGGTGCGCCGGTCCTGATCGGCGCCACCGTTACTGCAGGCATCCCGGCCTTGTGGCTCGACCGCCACTGCCTACACCGGCCGGTTGTGAGTACGGCTCGATGGATGACATGCTGATGGGCGAGCCAACTGTGGCGAGCCGGGAAACTGCCCGTAGACAAACTCATCTCGTCCAGGATCGAACTCGGGAACATCAACGAGGCGATGGACCTACTGGCCGAAGGCCTGGCAATCCGTCAGGTGATCATGTTCGATTAGCTGGCGAATATGTAGACCCAGGCCGTCGCCCCTGAACGTAACGGCACCGAAATACGTTGGTAGTCATCGACTTCGTACTCGTCGGCGGACGCCAGCTGCTCGGCGGTGATCGAGAAGACCGTGCCCGCGACCTGCGCGGCGGAATCAGCCGAAGGGCGCAGGATGGGGTGGCGGTCGCTGCCGCTGGTCGCGATGACATGCGGATCGGTGATGGCCACGTAGTCCAGATCGAATCCCACGATGGCATCGGCGTGGCCGTCCAGTTCCTGTCCGAACGTGGTGCGTTGGACCTCGGCCTGCTGCAGGGTGCCGTAGGAGAACAGGAGCTCGGTTGCGGTATCCGTCACGCGGTTAGTCAACCAGGGCATCACCCGAAGTGCATCTGGGTGTTCAGCCGCCGAGGTGCACGGCACCGTCTGGGCCTATCCGCCAGCCTGGGTTATGGGCGATTTCCCAGATCAGTCCGTTGGGATCCTGAATGTGGGAGTGGAACACCCCGCCGAATTTCCCGGGCTGCGGCGGCTTGAGAACCGTGCCGCCGGCGGCCGCCAAGGTGTCGGAGAGGGCGGTCACGTCCTCGGGAGAATCGACGTTGTGGGCCAGGGTGATTCCGGAGACTCGGGAATGGTCACCTGGTGTGGCGAGATCCTCGTTGAACTTGTCTGCCAGGAAGAAGCCCAGCAGCTGCCCGGGTGCTGAAGATGATTTCGCCTTCCACGTCGAGCAGTGGAGTCCACTCCAACGCACCATAGAAACGTCGCGTCGCATCCAGATCCGTTGCGGCAATGGTGACAAAGTGCAACTGCTGCTTCATGAAACCCAGCCTAGATTCGCGTTCCGACACGGGCTGAGGGGATTGACAGAGGTATCGAACATATGTTCGCATAGGGGTATGCGGTGGGACGGTCAGACGCTAGCGGCCGACGACGGTGCGCTCCCCGGCTTGGAACGTATCGGCCTGGTGCGCAGCGTCCGTACGCCCGAGTTCGAGGACATCACCTTTCATGAGGTGTTGTGTAAGTCCGCACTCAACAAGGTGCCCGCGGTATCGATGTTGCCGTTTCGGTTTACTGTCAACGCTTTTCGCGGCTGCGCGCATGCCTGTCGCTACTGTTTTGCGCGTCCGACCCATGAGTATCTGGAGTTCGACAGCGGTGCTGACTTCGACAGTCAGATCATCGTGAAGACGAATGTGGTGTCGGTGCTCAGAAAGGAACTGGGGCGCAAGTCCTGGAATCGTGAGACGGTCGCACTCGGTACCAATACCGATCCTTATCAACGGGCCGAGGGGCGCTATCGGCTGATGCCGGGAGTCATTGCGGCGCTGGTAGATTCGGGAACTCCGGTGTCGATCCTCACCAAGGGCACCCTGTTGCGCCGGGATCTGCCGCTGCTTGCCGAGGCGGCGCAGCAGGTCCCGGTGAGTCTGGGAATTTCGCTGGCCATCGGTGATGAGACGCTGCACCACGAGGTGGAACCGGGCGTGCCGACACCGCAGGCGAGGCTGTCGCTGGTCGCCTCGGCGCGTGAGGCCGGGTTTGAACCGCATGTGATGGTGGCGCCGGTGCTTCCGTTCCTCACCGACACGGTGGAGCATCTTGATGACCTGTTGGGCCGCATCGCCGATGCCGGTGCCGCGGGTGTCACCGTGTTTCCTCTGCACTTACGCGGGACGACACGTGGCTGGTTCATGTCATGGGTATCGCAAGAGCACCCCGAGCTTGTCGGTCGATACCGGGAGCTGTACCGCAAGGGCGCATATGTACCCGCCGAGTACCGGGCGTGGCTGCGTGAGCGGGTGGGGCCATTGGTGAGTAAGTACGGGCTGGCATCGCATCGCGAGGAAACTCCAACGAGGGCAACCAAGTTGATGCCCGCGCTGGAGCCCACACTGTTCTGAGCGCCCTGTGTCCGGGTGCCGGGGCTAGTTCAGGTTGTCGGCGTTGAAGGTGTCGCAGGTGCGGAAGTCGCCGGTGTTGTACCCCTGGGTAAACCACCGCTGACGCTGCTCGGATGAGCCATGCGACCACGCCTCGGGGTTGACCCGGCCCGTGGCCCGCTTCTGGATCCGGTCATCGCCCACGGAGGACGCTGCCGACAACGCATCCCGGATGTCTTGTTCCGTCAAAGGTTTCAGGAACGGAACGCCGCTGCCTTCCTGGACGGTGGTCGAGGCATGCTTTGCCCAGACGCCGGCGTAGCAGTCGGCCTGCAACTCGGTGCACACGCCGCCACCCGCCTGTCCTTCGGCGCAACGGTGGTTCTTACCCAGCACGCCGAACAGGTTCTGCACGTGATGCCCGAACTCGTGCGCCACCACGTACTCCTGGGCCAACGGGCCGCCGCTGGATCCAAACTGGTCCACCAGCACCTGGAAGAAGCTGGTATCGAAGTACGCGGTTTGGTCGGCGGGGCAGTAGAAGGGGCCGACTTCCGTGGAAGCGGCGCCACATCCGGTATTCACCTGACCGCTAAACAGCTTCACTCCCGGCCGTGGGTACTTGGGCCCGAGGATCTGCGTCCACACGGCATCCACCGAGTTCCCGGTGGCGATGATGCGACAGTCCAACGACTTGTTCGCGTCGGCGCCGGTCTTGCAATGGCTGAAGTCCTGTGTCTGCTCCTGCGCGGGGCCTGCCTGCTGCTGGCCTTGTTGTTGCAGAACCTGGCTCGGGTCGCCGCCGAGCAGCAACACCACCACCGCGATCAGCAACCCGCCGACGCCACCGCCGATGGCCATCTTGGGGCCGCGACCCATGCCGCCACCCGAGGTGGTGCTGGTGTCGATCTGCATGCCTTCGTTGAAGGTCATTGGTCTGTCACTCCCGTGTCGTAGCTCTGCCACTCAGCTATTGGCTGCTGCCGGCTGCCGATACCTTTGCATACTCCACAGACGCACGTACCGCTACATGGCGAAGAGTTCATGTCGGGTCCGGGACTTTCCGGCGGGGCCATCGGCTCTGCAGCGCCCTTCCGCATTACGATTCGATGCGTGGCCGTTGACGTCGCCCTGCCGACCGTCGTGCGCACGCCGTCGGGGGATCTGCGCGGAACCACCGAAGGCGGTGTTTCGGTCTGGCGCGGGGTGCCGTATGCGCGTCAGCCGGTCGAGCAGCTCCGGTTCCTGGCACCTGTCCCCTTGGAACCCTGGGACGGCGTGCGTGACGCCATCGAGCACGCGCCGTTGCCGCCGCAGGGAAGATCGTTCGTGGGTGCCGGCCGGGACGACCCCAAGGTTCGCGGCGAAGACTGCCTGACGGTCACGGTCTGGTCGCCGGACGTCCACGCAAAACTGCCCGTCATGGTGTGGATTCCGGGCGGAGCCTTCGTTTTCGGCGCCGGGCAGCTGGAGTTGTACAGCGGGGCACGGCTTGCCGCCAACGGAAACGTCGTCGTCGTCAACGTCACCTACCGGATCGGAGCCTTGGGCGGGCTGGAACTCAGCGCCCTGGGTGAGGGTTTCGACGACAACCTGTCGCTGCGTGATCAAATCGCGGCACTGACATGGGTACGTGACAACATCGCGGCGTTCGGCGGCGACCCTGACCGCGTCACGATCTTCGGTGAGTCCGCCGGGGCGACCTCGGTACTGGCGCTGCTGGCGACTCCGGCGGCAGGGGGTCTGTTCGGGCGTGCCATCGCGCAGAGCCCGGCGTTGCCACTGATTGCCGACAAGGCCCTGCGGGATCGGCGTGCACATCGATACCTGGAACTACTCGATGTGACCGATCCCAGTCGGCTCAAGGTCTTGCCGCAACGGGAGCTGCGTCGGGGCGCAGCCAAGTTGCAGATCGAGAGCGCGACCGAGACTCCTGTCCTGGGCTACGGACTGACGCACGGCACCGACCTGCTGCCGCATCACCCTGTTGAGGCCGCGCGGCGCGGCGAGGTGCATCAGGTGCCGCTCATCATCGGGTCAAACAGCCACGAGGCGTCGATGTTCGCGCGCGTGAAACCGCCGATGCTGCCCACCACCGAGCCGACCGTCAACGGTTACTTCAACCGGATGGGCCCGGAGTACCACGACGCGATCATCGCCGCGTATCCGCGGTACCCGAGCCGTTCGGCGCTGGTGGCGGTGGGTTCCGATGCCATGTTCGCCGCGCCCATGTGGGCCTTCGCCGATGCCTACAGCGCCTTTGTCGACACTTACATGTACAGGTTCGACCACACGGCGTGGGGCCTCCGGCTCCTGGGTCTCGGGGCCACCCACGGCAGCGAAATCGTGCATGTGCACCACAGCTACGGTTCCTTCGTCGGGATGCTGCTGAGTCCACTGGGCGCACGGATGATGCCCTCGGTCGGGCGCCGCATGCAGCGAGCGTGGCTGGATTTCGCCACCGGGGGCAGCCCCGACGACTGGCCGCTCTACGGTGCGGACGGCAGGCGCACCCGAATCATCCGGTCTCGCTCCGATGTCACCATCGAAGATCCAGACTCGGTGCGCCGTATCTCGTGGGCGCAGGTGCACTGAGTCTCGACACGGCGCCCCGACAAGGCAACGAACGCGGGCCGCTAGGCTCAAACGGCTAACACTGGCCTTTTTGTACAACAAGCACTGTCGAAGGGATGTTTTGTGCTGCGCACTCACGACGCGGGGACGTTGCGGGAGTCGGACGCCGGACAGCGTGTAACGCTTGCCGGCTGGGTGGCTCGACGGCGCGACCACGGCGGTGTCATCTTCATCGACCTGCGTGACGCCTCCGGCGTGTCCCAGGTGGTGTTCCGAGACGACGCGGTGCTCGAACAGGCGCATCGTCTGCGCGCCGAATTCTGCGTCGAGGTCACCGGGGTGGTCGAGGTCCGGCCCGAGGGCAACGCCAACGCCGAGATCCCAACCGGCCAGATCGAGGTCAATGCCGCAGACCTGATCGTGCTCAACGAGAGTGCGCCGCTGCCGTTCCAGCTGGACGAGACCGCAGGTGAGGAGGCGCGCCTGAAGTATCGCTACCTGGACCTGCGCCGGGAGGGGCCGGGTAACGCAATCAGGTTGCGCTCCAAGGCAAACGCCTCGGCACGCAGTGTGCTGGCACGCCATGACTTCGTCGAGGTGGAAACCCCGACGCTGACGCGGTCGACGCCTGAGGGCGCGCGCGATTTCCTGGTGCCGGCGCGTCTGCAGCCGGGCAGTTTCTACGCGCTGCCGCAGAGCCCACAGTTGTTCAAGCAGTTGCTCATGGTCGCGGGCATGGAGCGGTACTACCAGATTGCGCGCTGCTATCGGGACGAGGACTTCCGGGCAGACCGGCAGCCCGAGTTCACCCAGCTCGATATCGAGATGAGCTTCGTGGACCAGGACGACATCATCACGCTCGCCGAGGAGATCCTGGTCGCGCTGTGGGATCTGATCGGCTATCACGTGCCGACCCCGATCGCCCGCATCACCTACGCCGAAGCGATGCGCCGCTATGGCAGTGACAAGCCGGATCTGCGATTCGGGCTGGAGCTGGTGGAATGCACGGAGTACTTCTCCGACACCAGCTTCCGGGTGTTCCAGGCGCCCTATGTGGGTGCGGTGGTTATGCCCGGCGGTGCGGATCAGCCGCGCCGCACCCTGGATGGCTGGCAGGAGTTCGCCAAGCAGCGCGGACACAAGGGTCTGGCTTACGTGCTGGTGGGTGAGGACGGCACCCTCGGCGGTCCCGTCGCCAAGAACTTGACCGACGCCGAACGCGACGGGTTGGCGGCCCACGTCGGCGCCAAACCGGGTGACTGCATCTTCTTCTCTGCCGGCGGGGTCAAGTCCTCGCGCGCGTTGTTGGGCTCGGTGCGCGGCGAGGTCGCGCAGCGTCTCGGATTGATCGATCCGGACGCCTGGGCATTCACCTGGGTGGTGGACGCCCCACTGTTCGAGCCTGCCGGCGACGCGACCGCTGCCGGTGACGTAGCCGTTGGTTCAGGCGCCTGGACCGCGGTACACCACGCCTTTACCTCACCGAAGCCGCAGTCGGAGAACACTTTCGACACCGATCCGGGCACCGCCCTCGCCTACGCCTACGACATCGTGTGCAACGGACACGAAATCGGCGGCGGATCGATTCGTATCCATCGCCGAGACGTGCAGGAACGCGTGTTCACGGTGATGGGCATCAGCAATGAAGAGGCGCAGGACAAGTTCGGCTTCCTGCTGGACGCCTTCGCCTTCGGTGCGCCTCCGCACGGCGGCATCGCCTTCGGGTGGGACCGGGTGACCGCATTGTTGGCGGGTACACCCTCGATCCGCGAAGTCATCGCCTTCCCGAAGTCCGGTGGCGGTGTCGATCCGCTCACGGATGCTCCGGCGCCGATCACGGCGGCCCAGCGCAAAGAATCGGGAATCGACGCCAAACCCGAGAAGGACGCCAAAACAGAGAAGACGGACAAGCCGGCCACGCCGGACGCGTAGCGCACATGCTGCATGTTCGGGTCATCGCACCTGCCGATCTCTCCGATCAGGTGGTGGAGTTCCTCGCCACCACAGCGGGCGTCGCGCATATCGTGCGGGTGACCGGGGCGGCGATCAGCCCGGCGGGCGACGTGATCACCGCCGACGTGGCGCGGGAGACGGCCAACGACGTGCTCAACGGGCTCAAGGCAGTCGATATCGACAAGCGGGGATCGATCACCGCCGAAGTGCTCGATACGGTGATCTCGCAGACCGCCTACGAGGCCGAGGACGACGCCGAAGGCGACCCCGCCGACGCGGTCATCTGGGATGAGCTGATTGGGCGCACCCGCGAAGAATCCACCCTCAATCTGACCTTTCTGGCCTTCTTGTGTCTCGCCTGCCTGATCGCCGCGGTCGGCGTGGTCACCGATTCGCCGGTCACCATCGTCGGTGCCATGGTGGTCGGCCCGGAGTTCGGTCCGCTTGCCGCGCTGGCGGTTTCGATTGTGCGCCGGAAATGGTCGCTTGCCCGCCGGTCGCTGCTGGCGTTGGTGGTGGGATTCCCCGTGGCGATGGCGGTGACTGCCGTCGGGGCGCTGGCCGCCGAGGGCGCCGGGTGGGTGACCTTGAAGAGTGTGCGTGAACTGCAGCAGGTCGACTTCATATTCCAGGTTGGGCCGTTCTCATTGGTGGTCGCCTTGTTGGCAGGCGCGGCCGGCATGTTGTCGTTGATGTCGGCGAAATCAGCTGCGCTGGTGGGTGTCTTCATCTCGGTGACCACCGTGCCCGCCGCGGGTTTCGCGGTGGTGGCAGCGACCGTGGGGGAATGGGAGATCGCGGGGCTGTCCGCCCTGCAACTGGCGGTCAACCTCTTCGGCATCGTCCTGGCCGGGGTGCTGGTACTGCTGGTGCGGCCGCGGGGGTTGCGCTAGGCGATAGCGCCGATATCGGCGACTCGCTGATCGAATTCCTGGTCGGGGTCGTCGTGAGCCAGCGCGGGATCTCCGTACTCGTGGGGCCGTGAGACGAAGACGGTACCCATACCGATCTCTTGTGCGGCACGCAGGTCGTACGGGTGTGCGGCCACCATCGCGGCCTCGTGGGGCTCCACGCCGAGGTAACGGAGCGCGCGCCGGTATACCGCCTGGTCCGGTTTGAAGCTGCCGAACACCTCTGCGGTGAGCACCGCGTCCCACGAGATGCCCAGACGTTTGAACAGATTCACCATGGTGGCCATGTCGGTGTTGGACAGCGTGGCGATGACGGCCTGCGAACGCAGACTGGGCAGTCCGGTGGGTACGTCCGGCCAGGGAACGAGGCGCTGCCAGCCAGATGCGACTAACTCGGCAGTCGCAGAGTCGGGGCGCGGCAACCCGAAGCTCTCGCAGACATCGGCGAAGCCGTGCGCGTACAGATCCTGTACCCGCGTCCAGTCATCAACCGACTGTGCCAGGTTGGCGACGCGGTCGAAATAGTCTGCGCGCCAGGCGCGGGTAAAGGCGGCTGCGTCCACGTTGGGGTCGTACTCGGCAACCGCGTGCGACACCGGCTCAAAAAAGTCCAGCAGCGTGCCCTGCACATCGAACAGATATGCCTTGTACCGCAACGTGACTCCGTTCAGTAGGTGCTCTTGGGTGGGTCGGTGCGGGTGATGCCGACGACCTCGATAGCGGGAATCGACGAGGGTCCGCGGTAGCTCTGTCCGCCGGGCACGGTCCCGGTCACCGAGATCCAGGTGTTCTCGGGAAGCGTCGATGCCGATGCGGCAGCGGGTCCCGTCATGTGCAGCCGAGCCAACTGGGCGTCGGCGGCACAACAGACGATGACTATCTTGGCCAGGTCGGTGCGTTCGCCGTCCTTGAAGGTAAAGCCGGTGACAGTGATTGTGCGTCCGCTCAAGGTGTCCGAGGAACCAGCGGCAATGCGCATCAGAATCTCGGGCAGCGGCACCGACGGTGCATCGCCGGGTGGCAGTGGGGGAAAGGCCCGCCGGGGCGTGTTGGCCGAGGCGGAGATGTTGGCCGGCGCGATGGATCGAGCACTCAGGGCCGGGGGCACGATGAAGATCAGTAGGACGATTGGTAACACCAGAAACCATGTGGCGCCGTGCTTGTGGCTGTGGTCTCCGTGGCCGTCATGGTCGTGTTCGGTGTGGCCGCGGCGCACATCGCGAATGATCGCAGCCAGGCCGAGGCCGATCACGACGACCGCCGAACAGGCGAGCCACGGCAGCAGTCCGGGTTTGACGTAGCGCGTAAAGGTTCCTGTAACCGCGATCATGGCCACACTGACGCCCAACAGGATCAGCAGGGTGTTCTCCGTATCGCGCCTCATGAGGTTCCCAGCACCGCCAGTCCGACGGACGTCGCGACGGCGGTGGCCACCACGAATGTCACCGGTGCGAACCGGGCCGCGAACGCTCGCCCGAACATCCCAGACTGCATCGCGATCAGCTTCACGTCGACGGCCGGTCCGACCACGAGGAATACCAAGCGCGGGATCAGCGGCATCATCGTGATGCTGGCGGCGACGAAGGCGTCGGCTTCCGAGCACAGTGCCAGCACCACGGCCAGAAGCGCCATGGTCACCACACCGACCACAAGGTTGCCCGCCAGATGCTCGAACACCCAGGCCGGCACGAGCACGTGCAAGGCCGCCGCGGCCACCGCCCCGATCGCCAGGTACGAGGCCGCCTGCAGAAAGTCGTGCCGTGCCGCCTCGGTGAATGTCGTCCAGCGGGAGCCGGATCCGGAGTGTGCGGAGGGCAGCTTGCGGGTGACCCAGCTGTCTCGCCCCCACCGCGACCACACCATGCCCATGATCATCGCGGTGAGCAGTGAGGCCACCGCACGCGCCAGCACCATCTTCGGCTGGCCGGGGAATGCGACCGCGGTGGCGACCAACACCACCGGGTTGATCGCCGGTGCCGACAACATGAAGGTCAGTGCGGCGGCACCGACCGATCCCGGTCCGTACAGCCGGCGTGCCACCGGCACAGATCCGCATTCGCAGCCGGGCAGCGCGGCGCCACTGACTCCCGCCACGGCCACAGCGGCAACGGACCGGTTCGGCAGCCACCGCGCCAGACGTTCCGGGGTGACGAACGTCGCGACGAGCCCGCTCACGATCACGCCGAGTGCAAGGAATGGGACGGCCTGGACGAATACCCCACAGAACACCGTTCCGGCGGTCGCCAGCTTCTCGTTGGCGTCGACGATCCCGCGTAACCGGCTGGCAGCCAGGGTCATCAGGATCAGAGCCACCACCAAGACCTCGGTCGAGCCGAGCCAGCGTCGTTCCCGGGAGGCGGCCACCGTCATCCAGTCATCCTGACAGTGCAACCTGAGAACCCGGCGCAGCGGTGGCACTCTGGTGAGGTGACTGATGACACACCCTTCAACGAACAACCTGCCGCGGTGATCAACGAATTCAATGACGGAGTAACTCAGGAATTCCGCGCCAACGGAGGTGAGGTCGGTGGTCAATTCGCCGGCGTACCGATCCTGCTGCTGACCAACACCGGTGCCAAGAGCGGAAAGAAACGTCTGAATCCGTTGGCCTACTTCGACATCGACGGCAAGATTTATATCGTCGGTTCCTTCGGCGGTGCGGACAAGGACCCCGCATGGGTGCATAACCTGCGCGCACATCCGCATGCGCATATCGACATCGGAACCGATGGTTACGGCGTGGTAGCCCATGAGCTTTCACTCAGTGAGCGCGATGAGCTGTATCCGAAGGTTGTTGAGCAGGTTCCCGTGTTCGCGGACTATCAGGCGAAGACCGACCGGGCGATTCCGATCTTTGAACTGCAACGTCGCTAGCCGAGAGCGGTCGCCGATGAGCTATCGGTAGAGCGTTCGCGCGGCCTCTGGGGGCCTGTGGGTTGGTTGTGCGCCGATTCGCAGGCCATGCGGGTGAGGCCAGGTTATGGTGGGATCAGCCGATGGGCATCAAGGTGGCGCTGGAGCATCGGACCAGCTACGCATTCGACAGACTCGTGCAGGTGCATCCGCACGAGATTCGGTTGCGCCCTGCGCCGCACACCCGAACGCCGATCGAGGCGTACTCGTTGCGTATCGCCCCCGACGATCACTTCATCAACTGGCAACAGGACGCCTTCGGAAATTTCCTTGCCCGCGTGGTCTTTCCGAATAGGACCCGTCGACTGTCGATCACCGTGGGACTCATCGCCGACCTGAAGTCGGTCAATCCGTTCGACTTCTTCATCGAGGAGTGGGCCGAACACATCGGTTTCGCCTACCCGCCCGCGTTGGCCGCCGATCTGGAGCCCTATCTCAAGCCGGTGGACGAATCCAATCCGGGCTCGGGGCCCGGTGAGCTGGTCCGCGCGTGGGTGGCCAATTTCACGATGGCGCCCGGCACACGCATCATCGACTACCTCGTCACCATCAATCAGGCGTTGTGCTCGGATGTCGGCTACGCCGTGCGCTTGGAGCCCGGGGTGCAGAGCCCCGACACCACCCTGGCGGTGGGTATCGGTTCCTGCCGCGACACCGCCTGGTTACTGGTTTCGATTCTGCGGCAGAAGGGTCTTGCCGCTCGCTTCGTGTCCGGGTATTTGGTCCAGTTGACGTCGGATATCGTCGCAATCGACGGGCCTTCGGGCCCGGTTGCCGACTTCACCGATCTGCATGCCTGGGCTGAGGTCTACATCCCCGGCGCGGGGTGGGTGGGCCTGGACCCCACATCGGGACTGCTCGCGGGGGAAGGGCACATTCCGCTCTCGGCGACACCGCATCCGTCGACATCGGCCGCAATCTCCGGCGCTACCGACGTGTGCGAGTCCACCCTCGATTTCTCCAACACGGTCACCCGGGTGCATGAGGACCCTCGAGTCACGCTGCCCTATACGCCATCGGCGTGGCAGGCCGTCACCGCGCTGGGTGCGGAGATCGATGCCCGGCTTGATGCCGCTGGGGTGGGATTGACGATGGGCGGCGAGCCGACCTTCGTATCGGTCGATGACCAGGTCGCCGAGGAGTGGAACACCGCGGCCGATGGACCCCAGAAACGGGTCCGTGCCTCCGATCTGGCTGCCCGCTTGAAATCGCTTTGGGCGCCAACCGGTTTGGTGCAGCGCAGTCAGGGAAAGTGGTACCCGGGCGAGCCCTTGCCGCGATGGCAGATCGGCTTGTACTGGCGGCGCGACGGACGGCCGCTGTGGTCTGACCCCGATCTGCTGGCCGATCCGTGGGCCGAGGACCGGCAATGGTCCACGCCGGAAGGTGCCGACCGCGCGTTGTTGCTCGCGCTGGCCGGCGATCTCGGGCTGCCCGAGAGTCAGGTGCGCGCGGCGTACGAGGACCCGCTGACCCGACTGGCGGCGTCGGTTCGGCGCCCGGCGGGAGATCCGGTATCAACGGCCGATGACATAGCGCCGCAGGAAGATTCATCCGATCGGCGGTCGGAGCTGCTGGCAGGTCTGGACGAACAGGTGACCCAGCCGGCCGCCCATCTGCTGCCCCTGCACCGGGGGGAGGACGGCAGCGGTTGGGAAAGCGCCGACTGGCGACTGCGCCGCGGCCGGATCGTGCTGACGGAAGGACGGTCTCCGGCGGGTCTGCGGCTCCCACTGGCAGCCATCTCCTGGCAGCCGGCCCCACATCTGGCCGAGGCGGATCCGATCAGCGCTGCCGCCGAACTCGATGCACAACGATCCGGTACCGCCACCGTCGTGCCCGCGGACGGCGTACCCACCACAGCCATGGTCGCGGAGATACGTGACGGGCTGCTGTACCTGTTCCTGCCGCCCCTGGAGAGCCTCGACGATTTCGTAGATCTCATCGCCCGCGTCGAGGCGGCCGCCACCTGCCCACTGGTGCTCGAAGGGTATGGGCCGCCGCCGGACCCTCGGCTCGAGGTTATGAGCGTGACTCCCGACCCGGGCGTCATCGAGGTCAACGTGACCCCCACCGCGAGCTTCGCCGAGCAGTCCCGTCAGCTGGAAGTGTTGTACGAAGAGGCGCGGAAAGCTCGATTGACCACCGAATCGTTCGACACCGACGGCACCCACACCGGGACCGGAGGGGGTAACCACATCACATTGGGGGGCCGTACCCCGGCGACGTCGCCGTTGTTGCGGCGGCCCGATCTGCTGGTCTCGCTGCTGACTTACTGGCAGCATCACCCGGCGCTGTCGTACCTATTTTCGGGACGATTCGTCGGCACCACATCGCAGGCCCCGCGCGTTGACGAGGGGCGCGAAGAAGCGTTGTACGAGTTGGAGATCGCCTTCGCGGAGATCGAGAGACTGACGACGTCGCCCCACCCCGACCCCGACCGCCCTACGGAGGTCGCACCGTGGCACGTGGACAGGGCGCTGCGGCACCTGCTCACCGACATCACCGGGAACACCCATCGTGCGGAGTTCTGCATCGACAAGCTGTACAGCCCCGACAGTGCGCGGGGGCGTCTGGGCCTATTGGAGCTCCGGGGATTCGAGATGCCTCCGCATTTCCAGATGGCGATGGTCCAGTCCCTGTTGGTGCGCGCGCTGGTCGCCAAGTTCTGGGAACAGCCGCTACGGGCGCCGCTGATCCGACACGGCGCAAACCTTCATGGCCGTTACTTGTTGCCGCACTTCATCATTCACGATATTGCACAGGTTGCATCCGATCTGCGCGCACACGGCATCGCTTTCGAGACCAGCTGGCTCGATCCGTTCACCGAATTCCGGTTCCCACGGATCGGCACCGCGGTGTTCGACGGTATCGAGGTCGAGCTGCGCGGGGCCATCGAACCGTGGCGGGTGCTGGGGGAGGAAGCGACCGCCGGAGGTGCCGCGCGCTACGTGGATTCCTCCATCGAACGTGTGCAGGTCCGGGTCATCGGCGCCGACCGGTCCCGGTATGTCATCACCTGCAACGGTCAGCCCATCCCGCTGCTCTCGACGGAAAACCCGGATGTGCAGGTGGCCGGTGTCCGTTATCGAGCCTGGCAGCCGCCCAGCGCCTTGCACCCGAGTATCACCGTCGATGACCCGCTGCGATTTGAGCTCATCGACACCGCTAACGCCCTGTCTCGCGGCGGCTGTACGTACCACGTATCGCACCCGGGCGGCCGTGCGTACGACGATCCTCCCGTCAATGCGGTGGCGGCCGAAGCACGCCGCGGTCGGCGTTTCGATGCCACCGGTTACACCACCGGTCGTGTCGATTTGTCAGACTTGCGCGAGAAACAAGCCCGCATGTCCACCGATGCGGTCGCGCCCGGCATCCTGGATTTACGCCGTGCGAGGACGGTGGGGCGCAGGTGAGAGAGCTGAACAGGAAGGAAGGTAGCGACGGTGGCAGCACCTGCTTCGGGGGCTCCCGTCGGACCCGGCTTCCCTTTGACCGATAACCCGCTGATCGCGCAGTACCGCAGCGCTCGCGCCCAGGGAGCACTGTTCGAGGTCGGGCGGCGGGGCAGCCAGGCAGGGTACGACGAGTTCTTGGCGCCCGACGGGAACGTCCGCCCGGCCTGGACCGACTTGGCCGACGCCATCGCGCAACGCGGCCGTCCCGGTTTGGACCGTCTGTTGGATCGCGTCCGCACTCTCGTCGACAGCGACGGCATCACCTACATGGATCCCCGGCGCGTCCCGGGATCTGTGCCCGGACCCGATGCGCCCACCCATCCGGTGCCGTGGCGTCTGGATGGGCTTCCGCTCTTGCTCGACCCCGCTGACTGGAACGTGCTGGAGGTTGGCCTCACCCAGCGGGCCACGCTGCTGGACGCCGTTCTCAGCGACCTGTACGGGCCTCAGGAACTGATCAGTTCCGGCGCGTTGCCACCGCAGCTGCTCTTCGCCCATCCCGGTTATGTGCGGGCCGCCCACGGCATGGCCCTGCCCGGTAGGCATCAGCTCTTTCTGCTCGGATGCGATATCGGCCGCACGGGCGTCGGCGACTTCCGGGTGAACGCCGACTGGACACAGGCGCCCTCGGGTGCCGGGTATGCGATGGCGGATCGCCGCGTGGTCGCTCACGCCGCCCCGGATCTCTACGAGAAGGTTGCACCCAGGCCGACCTCGTCGTTCGCGCAGGCGCTGCGCCTGGCACTCATCGATGTCGCTCCCGAATCGGTCGAGGATCCGACGGTGGTGGTGCTCAGTCCGGGCATTCACTCCGAGACATCGTTCGACCAGGCCTACCTCGCGTCGGTGCTGGGTTTTCCGCTGGTCGAGTCCGCAGATCTGGTGGTACGCGACGGCAAGCTCTGGATGCGATCGCTGGGTACCCTGCGCCGCGTGGACGTGGTGCTGCGCCGCGTCGACGCCGGCTACTCCGATCCGCTGGACCTGCGGGCAGACTCGCGCCTGGGAGTCGTCGGCCTGGTCGAGGTGCTGCGTCGGGGCGCGGTCACCGTCGTCAACTCGCTGGGCAGCGGGATACTGGAAAACCCGGGTCTGGCCCGTTTCCTGCCGGAGTTGTCGTACCGCCTGCTTGACGAGCCGCTGGCGTTGTCGGGCGTCCAGACCTGGTGGGGCGGCATCGATGCGGAGCGCTCGCACCTGCTCGCGAACCTGAGCACGCTGTTGGTGAAATCAACGGTGGCGGAAGAGGTTTACACGGGACCGTTGCAGTCCTCGGAGACGCTGGAGACATTGCGGGCACGCATCGAAGCGGCACCCTGGCGCTGGGTCGGTCAGGAACTTCCCGAACTGTCGGTGGCGCCCACTTACCTGCGGTCCGGAGCTCTCACCGCGGCACCGATCGGCATGCGGCTGTTCACCGTCGCGCAGCGCGGCGGGTACGCGCCGATGATCGGTGGTCTCGGTTATGTCGCTGCTTCCGGATACTCGGGATCGACACTCAACAGCCTTGCCGCCAAAGATATCTGGGTTCAGCAGCCGGATCGTGATCAGACCGAGCGGGCACTGACCGTCGCGCCGCTGGATCTGCCCGCCGGACGATCGGTGGGGGCCGACGCGGTCAGCTCGCCGCGCGTGTTGTCCGATCTGTTCTGGCTGGGGCGGTACGGAGAGCGTGCCGAGAACCTGGTCCGGCTGTTGTCCGTCACCCGGGAACGGTTCCACGAGTATCGGTATCGGCAGTTCATGGAGGCCAGCGAATGCGTCCCGGTGCTGCTGAAGGCGCTCGGTGACATCACCGGCACCGACACCGGATCCGAAGACTTGGGAACCCAGTTGTGGTCGCTGACGGTGGACAAGGAGCGCGTCGGTTCCCTGGCCCAATCGGTGGAGCGGCTGGGCCTGGCCGCACGCGCGGTTCGCGATCAGATGTCCAACGACACCTGGATGGTGCTCGGGGGCATGGACCGGGCGATTGCCGCAGCTGCGGCCGAGTTCGACGACAGCACGCGGTCGGGAGGTAACTCCGCCCGCGCCGATGACACAGTGCTCGCCGCCACCCAAACACAGGTATTGGCAGGGTTACTCGCGCTGGCGGGCCTGGCAGCGGAGTCGACAGTGCACGACATCGGCTGGACGATCATGGATATCGGCAAGCGCATCGAGCGTGGCCTCGGACTGACGGCGCTCCTGCGTTCCACGCTGACGACGGTCCGCGGCCGCGCGGCCGAGCAGTCGGTCACTGAATCCACGCTGGTGGCCTGCGAGTCCTCGGTGATGTATCGCCGCCGCACCCGCGGCAAGATCAGCTTGGAGGCGGTCGCCGACCTGCTGCTGTTCGATGCCGTCAACCCGAGGTCGCTTCTGTATCAGGTGGAATCGCTGCGCACCGACCTCAAGTCACTGCCGAGCGCCTCGGGGACCTCGCGTCCCGAGCGGCTGGTGGAGGATCTGGTGACGCAGTTGCGGCGGATCGATCCGGCCGATCTGGATACCGCCGGTGAGGATGGACAGCGCGATACGCTCGCCGAAACCCTGGACAATGTGCATCAGGCACTGCGCGAGTTGTCCACCGTGGTGACGAGGACGCACTTGTCCATGCCGACGGGGATGCAGCCACTGTGGGGACCCGACACGACGCGGAGGTTGCCGTGACCGATGGTCTTCGCCCAAGTGGCTCAGCGGTGATCCGGTATCAGGTGACGCACCGCACCCTGTACCAATACTCCGACGACGTCACAAGCTCCTATGGCCGCGGCTATCTCACGCCACGTGACACCGATTGGCAGCGTTGCGAGTCGAACGAGCTGATCGTCGAACCGGAACCCTCCGACAGTTCCACCGGCAGAGACCTCTACGGGAATCTCAGTTCGTACTTCCACGTCACCACTCCACACCGCGAGCTCAGCGTGACTGCCCGCTCCATCGTCGATGTCAGTACCCCGGCACCGCCCAGCGCGGGGTGGGAGCAGGCATGGGAGCTGGCCCGCCCGGCGTATGCGGAATCGTCGGGGGCGGGTGCGCTTGCCACCGAGTTCGTGCTGGATTTGGTGCCCCCGGAGATCACCGATGACGTACGTGCTTATGCCGCAGTCAGTTTCACGGAGGGACGACCGCTCGGGGAGGCAGTCGTGGACCTGATGGGCCGGATCTATCGCGATTTCCAGTACCGGTCGGGATCGACCACCATTTCCACCAAGGTCAGCGAGGTGCTAGCCGCGGGGGAGGGCGTCTGTCAGGATTTCGCGCGTATGGCGGTCACGGCGCTGCGCACCCAGGGACTCGCCGCGCGTTACGTTTCGGGCTACCTGGCGACGAATCCGCCTCCGGGGCAACCCCGCCTCGTCGGCGCCGACGCCACCCATGCCTGGGCGGCGGTGTGGGTGCCGCCCGATGGATGGGTCGCGTTCGACCCGACGAATGACACCGTCGCCGACGAGCGGTACGTCACCGTGGCGTGGGGCCGCGATTACGCCGACGTGCCGCCCCTGCGCGGCATCATCTACACCGACTCCGAAAGCAGCACGATCAAGGTGTCGGTGGACGTCGCACCCTGTGAGGAGAGCCCCGCGCATGCGTGACTTCATCTGCCCACAGTGCGGTCAGCATCTGGCGTTCGAAAACTCGGTGTGCCTGTCCTGTGGCAGTCACGTCGGGTTTTCGCTTCAGGACAAGGCGCTGTTGGTGATCGCCAACGACGACGGGCCCGGGTTCGTCGACTCCGACGATCACCGCCTGTGTGCAAATCTTCATGTGGCCGAATGCAATTGGTTGGTGTACGGCACGGGAGCGGGCACGCTGTGCGCGTCTTGTGAGCTCACGCGCACCCGGCCCAACGACTCTGACAGCACGGCCCTGCCGGCGTTCGCGGAAGCGGAGAAGGCCAAGCGCCGGCTCATCGCCGAACTCGCAGAACTGCGGCTACCGGTGACGGGGCGTGATGTCGATACCGAGTTCGGGCTGGCCTTCGATCTGCTTTCCAGTGAGCAGGAACCGGTGATGACGGGACATCACAATGGGGTGATCACCCTGGATCTCGCCGAAGGCGATGACGTGCATCGGGAGCAGCTTCGGATTTCGATGGATGAGCCGTATCGCACCCTGCTAGGGCATTTCCGTCACGAGATCGGGCATTACTTCTACTACCGGCTCGTCGGGGTCTCTGTGGACTATGCCGAGAGATTCCGTGCACTGTTCGGCGATGCGGATGCCGACTACCAAGCCGCACTGGATCGTCACTATCAGCAAGGCGTGCCCGAGGGGTGGGAGGCGAATTTCGTCTCCTCCTATGCGACCATGCATCCCGCGGAAGACTGGGCGGAGACCTTCGCGCACTACCTGCATATCCGTGACACGTTGGACACTGCCGCGTCCTTCGCGTTGGCGCCGGCGGGCGGCACCTTCGATCGCCGGGTCTTGGGTCCCAGCGGATTCGACACCATCATCGAGATGTGGCTGCCGCTGGCGTGGTCGCTCAACATGGTCAATCGCTCCATGGGGCGCGATGATCTGTACCCGTTTGTGCTGCCCGGCCCGGTGCTGGAGAAGATGCGTCTGATCCACGAGGTCGTCATGGCAGCGGGGGATGCTGCCGCCGCCTGACTACCCGCCAGGTGTGGCGAACACGAAGAGTGCCATGAACGCCACATTGATGAAAAAAGTGGCCTCCACGAGGCTCACGGTGATGAAAAATGGCGTAAACAAACGATTCTGAGATTCCGGCTGGCGGGCCACCCCGGCAATGAGCTGTGCTCCGGCCATACCGTCACCTATACCGGCGCCGATCGCGCCGCCCGCGAGCGTTATCGCTCCGGCCAGCAGTGCGTTGCCCATGAGTAGATCAGTAGCCATGATGTGCACCTTTCATCGTTGTGGCGTCCAACATCGCAGCGATGATCTTCACCGCTGACCCGACGCCGTCCTCGGCGCTAATCAGTCGCGAGAGGCGTTGGGCTTCTTGGCGATACCGTGATTCAGTGATCGCTTGTGTAATCGATGCCGAGAGCTCGTCGGCTCGTAGCGACACTCGCGGTAGCGGACTGGTGGCTGCACCGGCTTGAGACAATCGGGCGGCCCAGAAGGGTTGGTCCATGATGCCGGGCACTGGCACTGAGGGGACTCCGGCGCGCAGCGCGGCTGCGGCGGTACCGGCGCCGCAGTGGTGGACGACAGCAGCCATCCGCGGAAACAGCCAGGAGTGCGGAACATCGTCGATGGTGAGGACGTCATCGCCCAGACCGGTGAGTCCGGCCCACCCGCGTTGTACGACCGCTCGGACCCCGGCGGCATGTGTCGCGGTGGCAATGATCTCCGATAGTTCTGGCCCCCGTGACGTTGCAGTACTGCCGAAACCGAGAAAGACGGGGGCAGGTCCGTTCTCCAGAAATTCTTCTAGTTCTGTTGAGGGCAGCCAGTTTTCGTCACGGACAGGCCACCAGTAGCCGGTCTGGTACCAGTGCGCGCGCCAATCGCGGGGACGTGCGACGACATGCCGGCTGTATCCGTGCACGATGGGCCAGCTGTTGGCGCGGACCCCGTGATATCGACGCAGCGACGCGGGGGCCAATCCGAGGTGGTGGCGCAGACTGTCGATGAGTGGCGTGTAGATCCGTTCACCCGACAGGGCGAGGCGCCATACCAACCGATTGCCGTACCCGCCGAACGAACGGATGGTGAGCGGTGGGGGTGCAAATTCTGCGGTGGGGCACGCTGGTTGGAGTGAGAGTCCTGCGCTGGGTACGCCCAGGGCCTCGGCAACGTGATACCCCAGCAGAGTGCCCACGGGGCCCTCTGCCAACAGGAGATCGGCGTCGTGCGCGGTGTCGGCCATCGCCTCGCCGACTCCCGCGAGTGCGACGCGCATCTCAGCGAGAGCAGCGCCCGAGGGGCGCATCCGGGCGCCGTCCACGAGTGCCTGACCGTGTTGGGAGTCCCGCGTTGCGGTCTCGGTATCACCGGGCAATGGCCGAAATTCCAGGCCGGCGGCACGCACCAGCTGTGCGTAGGGATGTTGCGCGGCAATGACCACGTGCGCGGACAGGCTGTCGCGCAGCCGAATTCCCAGCCCGGTCAGCGGTGCGACGTCTCCGCGGGTGCCGTACGCGGAGATCACGATTGTCGTCATCGCGCTGCACCGACGGCTTTGGTGAACATGTCGACCAGTTGCTCCCCGTATCCGATCGCGTCGTAATCCGCGTCGCGGCCCAACTCCCACACCGCGCCATCCAGCGCGGCTCGCAGGGCGTTCTTCATGAACCGGGGTGACACCCGCTGGAACTCGCCGGTCGCGATGCCGTCGACGAAGATCGCCTCGGGGTCCATGGCGGCGAACTCGGCGGGCGGTTCTGTGTCGGATGCGGCCTGGTCGAACCGGAGGCCATCGTCGCTGCGGTAGCCGGTGATGATCTCCAAGAGGGCTATCGCGGACACCCGATTGCTCACGATGAACGCGATGTTGGCTCTGATGTAGGTGGCGAGGCGTGCGGTCGCGGTGGACTCTGCGTGTACGGCAGGCACGATCGAGGTGGCCGCCCGGCTAAAGACGTCGACCATCACGGATTCGATGACCTCGGTTTTCGACGTGAAGTGATACAGCACTGCGCTCTTGGCCACCCCGACGTGTTCGGCGATTTTTGCCAGCGACGTCTGCGGGTAACCCGCGGCGGCGAGCACCTCGATGGCGCCGGCCACTATCTGTGCTCGTCGGGCGCGTTCTGTGAACGTCAACGCCTCTTCAGACCGCATGGTCTTAAATTAGACCGATCGGTCAGGACGCGCAAGGGCAATACCCGCCGCGTTGATCGGCAAATGCGTGGATGTGAATACCGGGAGGAATGTGTGCCGCCCCACAGTCTTATAAAGACGAGGTAAGGTGAGGCGGTAATGACGACACTATTGGCAGACCCCGTCGCGCAGGTTATCGCCACAGCCGAGGAGTTGCTCTCCAAGCGTGCAGGGGCAACCGTCACGTTGGCCGAACCCGAAGATCTCGGTGGCAGCGGGCCTGCGATCGTCCTTCGGGTGCGCGCGGTGCAGAACCCTTTCGCGTTGCCCAAGTCCATGGTGATCAAGCAGGTCCCCGAAGGGGGATCCGAGGCCGCCGTGCTCCGCGAGGTTGTGTCGTATCAGTTCGCAAACTCCTTGACGGCCAAGCATCGGCCCGGCCCCGAGCTGGTTGCCTACTCCATTGCCGAACGACTCATCGTGCTTACCGATCTGGGTTCCGCGCCGACCATGTCGGAGCTACTGGCGGAGCGTAATCGTGCTGCGATCAACCACGCGCTGATGGCGTGGGCGCAAGCCCTGGGGCGGATGCACGTAGCCACCGTAGGCCGAGAAGGCGACTTTGCTGCACTGCTCAGGCGCGTCGATGTGAAGAAGACCGATGTCGACCCGTCGCAGCAGCGTATCGGCGGGGCTGAAACCATCGACCCACTGCAGCAGATCCTGAGAAGCGAGTACGCCCTCGAGGTGCCGCCGACTCTGATTTCTCGGCTACAGCAAACAGCAGAACTTTTCGGAAAGGGCGGCGTTCGCGCCTTCAGCCCCTCCGAAGTCGCCCCCGACAATATCCTCGTCACCGAACATGGTGTCCGGATTCTTGACTACGAATGGGGCGGATTCCGCGACATCGTGCTGGACATCGCCCACGCACTCACCGTCTACCCGGAGTTCCTCGGGGCCGCCGAACGCGAGGAAGTCGCCGAGCTCGACGATGCGATGACCGAAGCGTGGCGCTCCGACGTGGCGTCGATCGCTCCCGGGTTGGCCGACGACGAGACACTCGCGCGACGCGTCCTGGATGCGCGACTGATGTGGGTGTGGCTCGCCACGCACGAGTACTTCACCATCGACGTCGATCTCGACGACGAGACTGTGGCATTCGGGAATCCCGCGCCCAGCCATTCCGCGCTGCTGGGGCGATGGACCGCGCTACATGCGGCTGCTGAGCGCGTTGGCGACTCCGTTGTCGCCGGTCACGCCACCGACGTGATCGCGGCGCTGCGCGGCGAATCTTTCATGGAGGACTGAGTTCTCAGAGTCTCTGTCTGGACGTAGCGGACATGCCATGTCTTGCTGGGTGCGTCGAGGATTGTTATTTTCTGCGGATGCATAGTCGGCGGGGTTTAGGCAGATCCCGTTTCGGTGTGCTTGCACGCCGGTCGAGAAACGCAGAGATCAGAACCGCCGTCGATGGAGTGTTCGCTGTGGCACCGGCAGGCACATCCTCGCTGATGACGCTCGTCGAGATGTGGGGCCTGCAGCGCGGCAGGCCAATTGCGATCGAGGACGGGCGGTTGCCCGTCGGGGTTTTTGGGCAGTGGTTGTCTTTCCCGGACCGGGATGTGTTGAAGGTCCGATCAGAGGAGTTGTCGCGAGAGCGGACTATTGCTCATGAACTCGGCCATATGGTCCTCGGTCACCGTGGGCAGGCGATCACCGAGTACGCGACAGCGCACATGGAGGCTGCCTCGGTAGGTCTGGTGGCCTTCATGCTGCAGCGATCGTGTGACGAAACCCGAGCGTGGCCCGATGAGGAAATCGATGCAGAATGTTTCGCGGGCCTGGTCTTACGCCGTCTGGAACGAGCGGGTGCGGCCGCGGAGCCGTCGTCTCGGCGGCGCATTGACGACATGTTCTGCTGAATGGTTCTGGCGCTCGGCTATTGAACTGGGTTCCTCGGGATAAATGCGTCGGCGAGGACCTGGATCCACTCAGTGTTCGTCAGCTGTGGTGGCGAGTGAAGCCATGCGGTGCTCATGCCTATTGGCGATTGTCCCTGGATCCAATCAATAACTGCCTGAATATGTTTCGTGTGATTTTCTGGTGGCGAAGAGGCCTCACGCGGCAGATCGCGGTACTGCGCGAGCAGGCTTAGGCCATCCTGAATTTGGTCAATCCATTCCGGTGGCACCGCCGTTAGGCCCGCCCCGAACTGCCGCGGCGGAGCCAGCCCCGGGAACAGTTCGATCAATGCATCACGTAAGGGCTGAAGTCGGCGCAGCGTGTGGCGCGTCTGGCGGCGCAGTGCCGCTGGAGGCCACGTCAGGGCCGAAATGGCAAGTACCGCACCTGTCGTGATGGCGCTTGTTTGCACGGTTAGCCCACACCATGCCGGAGGTGAATACCCATTCCACTGGAACAGCTCGGCGCAGATTCCGCGAGTTACGACCGCAATCGCGACAGCACCGCCGGCCGCTCCAAGCAAGCCCAGTCCTTGGCCGGCCGGCGTGTGGTCCATCCGCCGCATCGCGAGCAGGGCGAGGTGGGCTAACACGGCGGCGGCAAAGATGTGGCCGATAAGAGTGGCCGCTAATAGGCTGGGTGAGTCGCGGCGTGGCTCAGTCAGGTAGGTGAAGAAGTCACTCCCGCCCGGTGTTGATACCGTCGAAACGGTCAACGCTGCAACGGCTACGAACGTAATCGTCGCTCCCGCAACGAGTCTCTGGATCTTCTTGCGCCGAACCGTGCGATCGGCCCGACCGCATGCCTCAAAGACAAGCACCCATGCGCTCGCCGATGCTACGACGCCGATCCCTCCCGCGGCGTGAAAGGCTTGTACTTCCGGCGATAACGCCGCCCATATTGGCTCGATGTCACAAAGCGCCCACGGCCATATGGACACTGCAAAAATCGCGCTTGCCGCTAACGCAAGCGATGGTCTACCTGTCCACCATCGCCACCCGCGGTACAGAACAGCTGGTGCGGCAAAGGCAAGGACCAGAAGCTCAACCGCTTGGCAGTGATCCCAAAACCAACGCATAGCCATCTCGTGCACTATGAATCAGCAAATGAAGTATGTCCACCGAAAGTTGCCTTCGAACGGTGTACGCTGCGCGACTTGCCGGTGCTCTCCACCGTGCGCCCGCCGGTCGAAGAACGCCGATTCGGTGGTGGCCACCTGCACCCACACTCACGCGGTCCCGGTCACGGTCTAATCACACGGGCGCGTCGTAACGCGATGTGATCTCGACGCATTCCTACGATCGCCGGGTGGCTGATCGCTATGGCACCGACATCTTGTCCAACAACCCGCATGCTCCCCGGCGTCCGCAATCCACCGAGGTAGCGGCGATAAAGGGCTTGGTCGTGGAGGATGCCCAGACGGGTTTTGTGGGCGCGGTGGTGCGCATCGAGTACGGGCGGATGGACCTCGAAGACCGGCACGGCCGTGTTCGTGGCTTTCCGGTCGGTCCGGGATACCTCATCGACGGTAAGCCGGTCATCCTCAAGGAGCCGTTGCGGCACACCCCGACCGCAGCGACCCGGAGCGCATCGGGATCGGTTGCCGTCCACGGGCTCAAGGCGCGCACAGCGTTGGCCAGTCGGATCTACGTCGAGGGCCGTCACGACGCCGAACTCGTCGAGCAGGTGTGGGGTCACGACCTGCGCGTCGAAGGTGTGGTCGTCGAGTACCTCGGCGGGGTGGATGACTTGGCCGCCATCGTGAAGGAATTCCAGCCGGGACCGGGCCGTCGCCTCGGAGTTCTGGTCGACCACCTCGTGAAGGGGTCGAAGGAGTCACGTATCGCCGAAACGGTGCAAAAGGGTCCCTATGGCGAGCACACCCTGGTGGTGGGGCATCCGTTCGTCGACATCTGGCAAGCGGTCAAGCCCGCTCGGATCGGCCTGCATGCCTGGCCCACCGTGCCGCGGGACATCGAGTGGAAGCACGGCATCTGCCAGGCGCTTGGCTGGCCGCACGGCAGCCAGACCGAGATCGCCGAGGCCTGGCGCCGGATCCGCGGCAAGGTGCGCACCTGGACCGACCTGGAGCCGGCCCTGATCGGCCGTGTTGAGGAGCTCATCGATTTCGTCACCCAACCGGCGGGCTGAACCCGTCGGTCCGACGTGGTAAGCCTGAGACGTGTCAGACAGCCTGTTCGACGTGCCCGGGGGCGCTTTCGAGTCCACCCCCGCGGATGCCGGGGTGCCGCCCAACGCGCCCCTGGCCGTCCGGATGCGTCCTGCCACGCTCGATGAAGTGGTGGGGCAGGGGCACCTGCTCAAACAGGGTTCGCCGTTGCGCCGTCTCGTGGACGGCTCGGGTGCGGCCTCGGTCATCCTGTACGGACCTCCGGGCACGGGGAAAACCACTCTCGCATCCTTGATTTCGGGTGCCACCGGGCGCCGATTCGAGGCGCTGTCCGCGTTGTCCGCCGGAGTCAAAGAAGTGCGGGCCGTCATCGATGATGCGCGCCGCGCAGCTGTCCATGGCCGCCAGACGGTGCTCTTCATCGACGAGGTGCACCGGTTCTCCAAGACCCAGCAGGACGCCCTGCTTGCGGCCGTGGAGAACCGAGTGGTGCTGTTGGTCGCTGCTACCACCGAGAATCCCTCCTTTTCCGTGGTGGCGCCGCTGCTCTCGCGCTCGCTGATCCTTCAGCTGCAGCCATTGGGCGACAACGATATTCGGGAAGTACTCACGCGTGCTATCGCCGACGAGCGCGGGCTCGGCGGTGCGGTGGCCGTGGATCCCGAGGCGCTGAGCCTGCTGGCGCAGCTCGCCGCAGGCGACGCACGACGCGCGCTGACTGCCCTGGAGGTCGCCGCGGAGACCGCGGGAGGGGCCGGAGGCACCATGACCGTCGAGGTGGTGGAGCAGTCGGTGGACCGCGCTGCCGTGCGCTACGACCGTGACGGTGATCAGCATTACGACGTGGTCAGTGCCTTCATCAAATCGATCCGCGGGTCCGATGTGGATGCCGCGCTGCATTATCTGGCGCGGATGCTGATCGCGGGGGAGGACCCGCGCTTCATCGCCCGGCGACTGATGATCCTGGCCAGTGAGGATGTCGGGATGGCCGATCCCAGCGCATTGCCGGTGGCGGTGGCGGCGGCCCAGACGGTGCAACTGATCGGGATGCCGGAGGCGCAGCTGACGCTCACTCACGCCACCATCCACCTCGCGACCGCGCCCAAGTCGGGGGCGGTGCCGGCGGCACTGGGGGCGGCGATGGGCGACATTCGCGCGGGCAAGGCCGGGCTGGTGCCGCCGCATCTGCGTGACGGCCATTACAGCGGGGCGGCCAAACTCGGCAATGCCGTCGGCTACGTGTACCCGCATAACGACCGCGACGGGGTGGTGGCACAGCAGTACCCGCCCGATGAGCTGGTCGGAGCCGACTACTACCAGCCCACCGATCACGGCACCGAGCGCGAGATCGGATCGCGGCTGGACAAGCTGCGCGCCATCATTCGGCGTGGGCTGAAGCGCTGAGTCGTGATCGAGTGTGCGGATCCTGTCGGTCCTGGCTAGAAAATCGACACAAATCGCACACTCGGCATACTGAGGGCATGGCGTTACGTATGCGTGTGGCCGTGGGCGGACTACTGGCATCGCTCGCCGTGATGACAGCGCCCGGCGCGGCGTGGGCAGATCCGGAACCCGATCCGGGACCCGAGCCGATCCTCGAAGATCCAGGCCCGCCGCCACCTGCACCGGTTGATCCGTGGGTGGAGCAGTACGGCCGCGATGTGGGCGCGGGAGCCGCCGGTAATGCCGCCGAGGCCGGGGCCGGCATCCTGTTGAGCCCGTTCCTGGGGCCGTTCACCGGGCTGGCAACCGCGCCGATCGGCGGAGCCGTCGACAGCTCGATCCGCGACGCCCCGTACGGCTAGCGCCGGACCGCAATTGCTGCGAGGCAAACCGGAGCCCGTCTGTCCATGTGGAGGGACTGTTCACGGTTAGCTCGGTGAATTGTGACGGAGCAGATACCTGGTGGCGGTGCCCGGTGACCTTGGCGTATACCGGCGGTAGGTGGACACACCGGTAGGGTGGTCCGGTCACATTCCCCAGCTACACGCAAGGACGACATGCAGACACACGAGATCCGGAAGCGATTCCTGGACCACTTCGTGAAGGCCGGTCACACCGAGGTACCGAGCGCTTCGGTGATCCTCGACGACCCCAACCTGCTGTTCGTCAACGCCGGCATGGTCCAGTTCGTGCCCTTCTTCTTGGGGCAGCGCACGCCGCCGTACAACACGGCCACCAGTGTCCAGAAGTGCATTCGCACCCCGGACATCGATGAGGTGGGCATCACCACCCGGCACAACACGTTCTTCCAGATGGCCGGGAATTTCTCCTTCGGCGACTACTTCAAGAGCGAGGCGATACGGCTTGCCTGGACGCTGCTGACCAATCCGCTCTCCGAAGGTGGTTACGGCTTCGACCCGGAGAAGCTGTGGGCCACCGTCTATCTCGACGACGACGAGGCCATCGGACTGTGGCAGGACATCGCCGGGCTTCCGCTGGACCGGATCCAGCGCCGCGGCATGGCCGACAACTACTGGTCCATGGGCATCCCCGGTCCCTGCGGTCCCTGCTCGGAGATCTACTACGACCGCGGCCCCGAATACGGCATCGAAGGTGGCCCGGAGGCCAACGAGGACCGCTACATCGAGATCTGGAATCTCGTGTTCATGCAGAACGAGCGTGGCGAGGGGACCTCCAAGACCGACTTCGAGATACTCGGCCCGCTGCCGCGCCAGAACATCGATACCGGCATGGGTGTTGAGCGCATCGCATGTCTGCTGCAGGGTGTCGACAACGTCTACGAAACCGACCTGGTGCGCCCCGTCATCGACTGTGTGGCAGCAGTTGCCCCGCGCGGGTACGGGCAGGGCAGCCACGAGGACGACGTGCGCTATCGCGTCATCGGCGACCACGCCCGCACGGCGGGGATCATCATCGGCGACGGGGTAAGCCCCGGCAACGAGGGCCGCGGCTATGTGCTGCGCCGCCTGCTGCGCCGGATCATCCGCTCCACCAAGTTGCTTGGCGTCGAAAAGCCCATGATGGGCGAGCTGATGGCCGTGGTGCGTGACGAGATGGGCCCGTCGTACCCCGAGTTGGTGACCGACTTCGAACGCATCAGCAGAATCGCCGTCGCCGAGGAGACCGCCTTCAACCGGACCCTGGCCTCCGGTTCGAAGCTGTTCGAGGATGCCGCGGACAAGACGAAGACGGCCGGAAAGGCCACGCTCTCGGGTAGCGATGCGTTCACCCTGCACGACACCTATGGATTCCCCATCGAGCTCACCCTCGAAATGGCGGCCGAGGCCGGGCTTTCGGTGGACGAGAACGGCTTCCGTGAGCTGATGAACGAGCAGCGGCAGCGCGCCAAGGCCGACGCCGCAGCACGCAAGCATGCTCACGCGGACCTCACGGCGTACCGCGAGCTTGTTGACGCGGGACCCACGGAATTCACCGGCTTCGACGAATTAGATTCGCAAGCAACGATTCTGGGCATCTTTGTCGACGGTGCCCGGGTGCCGGTTGCCTCAGTGGGCACCGAAGCGGAAATCGTATTGGACCGCACCCCGCTCTACGCAGAATCGGGCGGCCAGATCGCCGATATCGGATCCATTCGCGGCGACGGGACCAACGCGACATCGCAGGCAAAGGTCTCCGATGTCCAGAAGATCGCCAAAACCCTGTTCGTGCACAAGGTCACGGTGGAATCCGGTGAGTTCGTCGAGGGTGATCAGGTGGTGGCCTCGGTGGATCCGCAGTGGCGCCACGGCGCCACCCAGGGCCACTCGGGTACGCACATGGTGCACGCCGCACTGCGGCAAGTGCTGGGGCCCAACGCCGTTCAGGCAGGTTCGCTCAACCGGCCCGGATACCTGCGTTTCGACTTCAGCTGGCAGGGCGCGCTCTCGGAGGCGCAGCGGCAAGAGGTTGAGGACGTCGCCAACAAGGCGGTCGAGGCCAACTACCCCGTCAACACCTTCATCACCGATTTGGACAAGGCCAAGGCCATGGGCGCGATGGCGCTGTTCGGTGAGAACTACGGAGACAACGTGCGCGTCGTCGACATCGGCGGCCCGTTCTCGCTCGAGTTGTGCGGTGGCACCCACGTCGCGAACTCCTCCCAAATCGGACCCGTGACGCTGCTGGGAGAGGCTTCGGTGGGCTCGGGTGTGCGCCGCGTGGAGGCCTACGTCGGCCTGGACGCATTCCGGTACCTCTCGAAGGAACGTGCCTTGATGGCCGCGCTGTCCTCGAGCCTGAAGGTGCCCTCTGACGAGGTTGCCGCCCGGGTCGCCACTCTGGTGGAGCGGCTCAAGGTCGCCGAAAAGGAGTTGGAACAAACACGTTTGGCCTCAGTGAAGGCCTCCATTTCGACATTGGTGGACAACGCGGAACGCCTGAGCACGTCGGCCGGCACCGTCACCGTGGTGGCGCACCGGCTGCCCGATGGCACCGGCGCCGGTGATCTGCGCAGCCTGATCGGAGACATTCGGGGTCGGCTCGGCAGTGACCCCGCCGTGGTCGCGCTGATCGCAGCGGGCGAGGGCTCGGTGCCCTTCGTGGTGTCGGTCAACCAGGCCGCTCAAGATGCGGGGCTGCGCGCCAACGACCTCGTGGGTGCCATCGGATCGGCCGTGGACGGTCGAGGCGGCGGTAAGTCCGACACGGCACAGGGTTCCGGTAAGGACCCCTCCGGCATTGACGCGGCACTGCGGGCGCTGCGTGAACAGATCCGCCAGGCCTGAACCGAGTGCCCGATAGCGAAGCTCCTGTCCCTGATCGTCCAGGCCCCGACGATCCGGGCCGAGGCCGTCGTCTCGGCGTGGACGTAGGCACCGTCAGAATCGGGGTCGCATCGTGCGACCCCGACGGAATTCTTGCCACCCCGGTCGAAACGGTTGCGCGGGATAACAAGGAAGACAGTGATTTTCGCCGCATCGTGGAATTGGTCGAGGAGCTGGGCGTGGTAGAGGTCGTTGTCGGCCTGCCGCGCAACCTGCGTGAAGGTACGGGGGCCTCGGCGCGCGATGCCGCCGGGTTCGCCCGCGAGCTGAGTGAGCGAATCGCGCCCGTGCCGGTGCGCTTAGTAGACGAGCGTTTCACTACTACTACCGCCCAGCGTTCCCTGCGTGAGGCAGGAGTACGGTCTCGTCAGCAGCGCGGCATCATCGACCAGGCGGCAGCGGTGGCCATTCTGCAGGATTGGCTTGAGCAGCGTCGCCGGTGCGGCAGTGAAGGGGGCACGCGTTGAGCGACTGGCGCGATTGGGACGATCGCCAGGAGCCCGACGACGACTGGGGCGGCGGTCGCCGGGCCGTCCCGGTGGCGGTGGGTCCGCGTCCTCGCGAGACCCGTCGCGAACGGGCGCGCCGCAGGGCGGCGGCGCGGCGTCGCCGCAACGCCGGACTGGCGGGCCTGGCGCTGGTTGTCATCATCACCGTCGCTGCCGTTGTCGGCGGAGCCAAGCTGTGGGACAGCCTCTTCGGTGCCGACGCTCCCGTCACCGACTACTCGGGCTCCGGGGTCAAGGACTTCGTGTTCGAGGTGCATCGCGGCGACACCACCAAGGTCATCGGACAGCGGCTGAAGGACGAGGGAGTGGTGGCCACTCCGAGCGCGTTCACCGATGCGGCGCAGGGCAATCAGGCCATCGCCGCGATCCAGCCCGGCTTCTACAAGCTGCGCACCAAGATTCCCGGCAAGGACGCCGTCGCGCGTCTGGCCGAACAAGACAACCGTGTCGGTCTGCTCGTCATCCCCGAGGGCCGTCAGCTCGACGACGTCTCCGCGGTGGCCAATGGCGCGGTCACCGAGGGCATCTTCACCCTCATCGCGCGTGCTTCGTGTGTGGACCTGGACGGGGACAAGCATTGCGTGGCCGCTTCGGACTTACGGCAGGCCGCCACGACGGCTTCGCAGGCCGAGCTGTCGGTCCCGCAGTGGGCGTCCAACGGCGTCAATGCCGTGCGCGACGACCATCGCCGCCTCGAGGGACTGATCGCCGCCGGGCGATGGGACTTCGACCCGATGGCCGAGCCGGAGCAGATTCTGGCCTCCCTCATCCGCGAGAGCAGCGACCAGTACCAGCAGCTGGGATTACTGCAGGCCGATGCGGCCGGATTGTCGCCCTATGAAGTGCTGGTGGTGGCCTCGCTGCTGCAGCGGGAGGCCAAACCTCGCGACTTCGCGAAGGTGGCGCGGGTGGTCTACAACCGGCTGGCCAAGCATCAGAAGCTGGAATTCGACTCCACGGTGAACTACCCGTTGGACCGCCAAGAAGTCGCGACCACCGATGACGACCGCGAGCGCAAGACACTCTGGAATACCTATGTGTCGCAGGGGCTCCCGGCCACCCCGATCTCTTCGCCGAGCCCCGAGGCACTTCAGGCGGCCGAGCATCCGGAGCCGGGGGACTGGCTGTACTTCGTCACGATCGACGCCGAGGGCACCACGTTGTTCACGGCCGACTACAACGAGCATTTGGCCAACATCGAGCTGGCCAAGAAGAACGGCATTCTGGACAGTGCGCGATGAGCCTCCCGGGCGACGAGCATGAGCGCGGCTGAGGTTCGCCGCGCCGCGGTGCTCGGCTCACCGATTGGGCATTCGCGCTCACCCGATCTACACCTGGCGGCCTATCGCGCGCTGGGGCTGACCGGCTGGACCTATGAACGCATCGAGTGCACGGCCGAGCAGCTGCCCGATGTGGTGGGCGGCGCCGGGCCCGATTGGGTGGGTTTCTCGGTGACGATGCCCGGCAAGTTCGCCGCCTTGGAGTCGGCGTCGAGTTGCACCGAGCGTGCGCGGTTGATCGGTGCGGCCAACACCCTGGTGCGCACGGATGACGGTTGGCATGCCGACAACACCGACGTCGATGGGGTATCCGGAGCGCTGCGCGGTGCGGGAATCGAACCCTCGGAGCGGGCGGCGGTGATCGTCGGCGCCGGCGGTACCGCGCGGCCGGCCATCGTGGCGCTGGCGGCAATGGGTATCCAGTCCCTGACGGTGGTGGCCCGCGACGCGGCTCGGGCACGCGGAGCTCTCGAGCTGGCGCGGCGAGTGGGTCTGCAGACCTCGGTGATTGATTTCGAGGACGCGGCACTGTCCTCGGTGTGCGCATCATCCGGCGTGCTGGTGAGCACTGTGCCCGCGGACGCGGCGGCACCCTATTCGGACTCCCTGGCCGCGGCCCCGGCGATTCTCGACGTTATCTATCACCCGTGGCCCACCGAGCTGGCGGCCGCGGCACGCGATCGGGGAGCAGCGGTGGTCGGCGGTTTGGAGATGCTGCTCAACCAGGCATTCACTCAGGTAGAGCTGTTCACCGGGCAGCCCGCACCACGTGCGGCGATGGCCGCCGCTCTGCGCTGAGCGCCCGATAATCCGGCGTTGGCAGTCGGGCAGATTCACACTCACGAGTAGATGCGACCTGCGGGAATCAAATTTATGGGACTTTTGGTCCCATCAGATGTTGCATGGGATGCCGCGTCCCAGTAAATTGGTGGGTAATTCGAGGAGGAAGCAATGCCGCTTTACACCGTCCCCGGGCCGAGTGATTTCGACGCGGAGTACCTGCAGACCCTGCACACGTTGTCCGAAGGCTCGGTGCGTCTGCACTTCGATCCCTTCACGGACATCGACTGGGATGCGCCCGATTACCAGATCGACCGCAACGACCCCCGCTGGGTGCTGCACCCGGAGCTGGACACGCTCGGCGCCACTCAGTGGTACCGGGACCTTCCTCTCGACCGCCAAATCGAGATCGGCCGCTGGCGGCTGGCCAACAGCGTCAAGGTCGGGCTCGCCTTCGAGAGCATCCTGATTCGCGGCATGATGCAGTACCTCATGAAGCTGCCGAACGGCTCGCCGGAGTTCCGCTACTGCCTCCACGAGATGACCGAGGAGTGCAACCACATCCAGATGTTCCAGGAGCTCGTCAACCGCATCGGTGACGACGTCCCGGGCATGCGCAAGTGGTTCCGCAGGCTGTCGCCGATCATCGGCGTGGCGGGCGGCTGGGCGCATGTGGTGCTCTTCATCGGCATCCTCGGCGGCGAGGAGCCCATCGACCACTACCAGAAATCGCTGATCCGCAAGGACGTCGACCTGCCCCCGGCCGTTCGACGCACGATGGAAATCCACGTGGCCGAAGAGGCGCGACACATCTCCTTCGCGGGTGAATTCCTGCGCGTACATATGCCGCTGATGAGCGCGCGCAAACGCGCGCTGTGCACCCTGCTGTTCCCGGTCGTCATGAAGTTGCTGGCGAACGAGATCATGATTCCGCCGCGGACCTTCGCCGCCGAGTTCGGTATCCCGCGTGCGGTTTTCAAGCAGGCCTTCTGGCGCAGCGAGCATGCGCGTCACACGCTGGCCGAGTACTTCGGAGACATGCGCAAGCTCACCGAGGACATCGGAATGCGGCCGTGGTGGGTGCGCCCGTTGTGGAAGGTGCTGCACATCGACGGCCGTCCGTCGCGGTACCGCAGCGAGCCCGACCGCTCGCCCGTGGGGGCGCCGCTAGCGGTTGGCGCCTGACAGTTCGGCGATAGCCGCCATCAGTTCGGTCTGCGGGTCCAAGGACACGCCCATCGAACGACCGGCCCCGTCCAGCACGTACCAGACGTAGTTCGCGAGGTCTTCGATGATCTCGGTGCGGTTGCGCGCTGGTTCCTCTTCCCGCAGCCACCGCGATAGTGATCCCTCGACCATGGTCACCACCGCGTAGGTGACTGACTCGAATACGCAGTAATCGATCCCGAGCTGCTCGGTGATCGGAATCAAGACGCCGCGAACACGCTGTTCCACGCGGAGTTTGACCGTGCTGATCGCGTCGACGGCGGGGTACTCATCGGTGGCCCCGGAACGCATGAATTCATAGCGGTGTGGGTAGTTGGTCATCCAATCGAGGACGGCCCGGATGGTTCTGGTGACGATGTCGATGATCGAACCTCTGCTGACGTCCAGTTGTGACGTGATCGTGGCGTCGAAGTCCTGCAATAGGTAGGAGCGGATTCGGCGATCGAGGTCCTCGCGTCCCTCGAACTGCCGGTACACCACAGACTTGGCCAGCTCGGCCCGTTTGGCGATCGACTGCACGGGAATCTCGGTGCCGGGCGGCGTTTCATCGAGCAGCGCGACGGCAGACTCCACGATGCGGGTCTGGCGGGCGGAGTTGTGCCGTTCCCAACGTGCCTCATGCCCGGTGAGTGAGCGTTCCTTGGCATTGGTATCCGGCACCGCCCGATTCTATCGACCCACGTCCGGCTTGGATGCCACACAGAAGATTCGGCGGAATCCGAATGGGGTCACCTCGCCGGAGCGCGGATAAGCCCGGCGCAGCAGTGCGGCGTACTCAGACTCGAACTCGGCGAATTCGTCGGCAGGCAGTGCCGACACGACGGGCCTCAGCCCGGTGCCATGAACCCAGCGCAGCACCGGATCCTCGCCCGTCAACAGGTGCATATATGTCGTTTCCCAGGCGTCCGGAACCAGACCGGCGGAAATGGCCAGGCGCGCATAACCTTCGGCTTCGTCCGTGCTCTCGATTCCGCGCAGCACACCGGACAATCGCGATACCCAGCGTGGCGATTCGGCCACCTGGCGCATCAGCGCATGCGAGGGCGCGCCGAAGTTGCCCGGAACCTGAAAGGCCAGATATCCACCCGGATTGAGCTGCCCGGCCCACGTGGCGATGAGCTCGCGGTGCTGTGGAAGCCATTGCAAGGCCGCATTGGTGAACAGTACGTCTACGCCGTCGGCTCGAAAGTCCGCGATATCGCCTTGCTCCAGACGCAGATTGGCGGGCAGATCGGCGGGTGCGGTGGCCAGCAGCTCGGCGGAGGAATCCAGTCCCAGCACCGAAGCATCGGGCCACCGGCGGGCCAAATCGACGGTCAATGCTCCACTGGCGCAACCCAAGTCAACGACAGTGCGTGGACCCGAGGCGGGTATTCGAGATAGCAATTCGTAGAACGGGCGACTGCGTTCGTCTCCGAATCGGCTGTATTCCTGCGGGCTCCACAATGTCTTCGTCACTGCTCCGAATCTAGCCGCGCGGCGCTACATTCCCCACATGATGTACGGGGCGGGTGTGCTGTGCTGGATGGCGGCGCTGTCATATTTCGACATCAGGTACCGCAGGCTGCCGAACTGGCTCACGCTGCCCGCGGCCGCCGGGATCGTCGTGGTGGCGATGTTCGACCGCAATCCATCGATGTTGGCCGGTGCGGCGGCGTTGACGGTCGTGTACCTGGCCGCGCACCTGCTCTCGGCGCGCGCGATGGGGGCCGGGGACGTGAAGCTCGCCTTCGGCACCGGGGGATTGTCGGGGGTGTTCGGGTTGGACTCGTGGTTTCTGGCGGCGATCGGTGCGCCGCTGTTGACCGGCCTGATCGGTGTGTCGCTCATGGCGTGCGGGCGCCGGGGAGTATCGGTTCCGCATGGACCGTCGATGTGTCTGGCCACGGCGTTAGCGACCGGGCTGACGGTCCTCTCACCGGGCATCTGACAAAGAACCATCCACTGTCCCGATCGATTTGGAAGACCGACCTGCTCGCATGGGACAATGGTGCACGTGTTGCGCTGGATCACGGCAGGTGAATCGCATGGACGCGCGTTGGTCGCGGTCCTGGAAGGCATGGTCGCCGGTGTCGAACTGACATCGGAGGACATCGGTAGGCAGCTGGCGCGTCGGCGCCTGGGCTACGGCCGGGGTGCGCGGATGGCTTTCGAGGCCGATCAGGTCACCGTGCTCGGTGGCGTGCGCCACGGACTGACCTTGGGCGGTCCGGTTGCCATCGAGGTCGGCAACACCGAATGGCCCAAGTGGGAAACCGTGATGTCTCCGGACCCCGTGGACCCCGCCGAGCTGGAGAACATCGCGCGCAACGCGCCGCTGACCCGGCCCCGGCCCGGGCACGCCGACTACGCGGGCATGCTCAAATATGGATTCGATGACGCCCGCCCGGTCCTCGAGCGGGCCAGTGCGCGCGAGACCGCGGCGCGCGTGGCCGTGGGCACCCTTGCCAAGGCCTTCTTGAAGCAGGCCCTGGGAGTAGATGTCATCTCGCACGTCATCTCCATCGGTGACTCCGAGCCCTACGAAGGCCCGGTTCCGAGCGCCGCCGACCTGGACGCCATCGACGCCAGCCCGGTGCGGGCGTTCGGCGAGCAGGCTCAGTCGTCGATGATCAGTGAGATCGAGGCCGCCAAGAAGGACGGCGACACCCTCGGTGGAGTGGTCGAGGTGGTGATCGCCGGTTTGCCCGTCGGACTCGGCTCGTTCATCAGTGGGAACGACCGGCTGGACAGCCAATTGGCGGCGGCGATCATGGGTATCCAGGCGATCAAGGGTGTGGAGATCGGTGACGGTTTCACCACCGCGCGTCGACGCGGCAGCGCCGCACACGACGAGATTTACCCCGGCCCCGACGGCATCCTGCGCTCCACCAATCGTGCCGGGGGACTGGAAGGTGGCATGACCAACGGTCAACCGCTGCGGGTGCGGGCGGCGATGAAGCCCATCTCCACCGTCCCGCGGGCGTTGGCGACGGTGGACATGTCCACCGGCGACGAGGCTGTCGCAATTCACCAGCGTTCCGACGTGTGCGCGGTCCCGGCCGCTGGGGTGGTCGCCGAGGCGATGGTTGCGCTGGTGGTGGCCCGCGCCGCACTGGAGAAGTTCGGTGGAGACTCGCTGTCCGAGACGAAGACGAACGTCGGTGCGTACCTGGACGCGGTGGCGCAGCGGGAGCCACGCCGAGAATCCTCCGATGAGCAGCTTGCGCGAAGATCGGCTAACACAGCGGGATGAGCCCCAAAGCCGTCCTTGTCGGACTGCCCGGATCGGGTAAGTCCACCATCGGCCGTCGGCTGGCAAAAGCGTTGAACGTCAACATCTATGACACCGACATCGGCATCGAGGCGCAGGCCGGCCGCACCATCGCCGACATCTTCGCCACCGACGGGGAGCCGGAATTCCGACGCATCGAAGAATCGGTGATTCGGCAGGCTCTTGATCAGCAGGATGGGGTGGTCTCACTCGGTGGTGGCGCCGTGCTCACTCCAGGAGTTCGGGAAGCGCTCACCGGGCACACCGTCGTGTACCTGGAAATCAGTGCCGCGGAAGGAATTCGGCGCACCGGAGGCAGTGTGGTGCGTCCGCTGCTGGCCGGGCCTGACCGCGCCGAGAAGTATCACGCCCTCATCTCGCAGCGAGTTCCGCTGTACCGAGAGGTCGCCACGATCAAGGTCAACACCGACAGGCGAAATCCCGGCGCGGTGGTCCGGACCATCGTGTCCCGGTTGGAGAGCCCCGAATCGGGCACCCCAGGTTCGTCACGGCGGCGACGTCCCCGTCGGCGCCCCCGATCGCGGCGCCGTACGTCCGGTGCTCCCGCGGCAACCAAGACCGATACCCCCGGAACCGAAACTAAAGGAAGAGCCGACAATGACTAGCGCCGAGCCGACGACGATCACCGTCGAGGTGAACCCGCCCTACCCGGTTATCGTGGGAACGGGTCTGCTGGGCGAGTTGGTGGACGCGCTCAAGGGCTCCGACAAGGTGGCGATACTGCATCAGCCCACCCTCGCGGTGACCGCCGAGGAGATTCGGAAAACCCTGGCCGACAACGGAATCGACGCGCATCGGGTCGAGATTCCCGACGCCGAGGCCGGCAAGGACCTGGCCGTGCTCGGATTCATCTGGGAAGTACTGGGCCGCATCGGCATCGGCCGCAAAGACGCCGTCGTCAGTCTGGGGGGAGGGGCCGCCACCGACACCGCGGGCTTCGCCGCCGCCACGTGGTTGCGTGGCGTGAAGGTGGTGCACGTACCCACCACGCTGCTCGCGATGGTCGATGCCGCGGTCGGCGGCAAAACGGGCATCAACACCGAGGCGGGTAAGAACCTCGTTGGCGCATTCCACCAGCCTGGGGCGGTGCTGGTGGACCTGGCGACGCTCGACTCGTTGCCGCGCAACGAAATCGTCGCAGGTATGGCCGAAGTCGTGAAGGCAGGATTCATCGCCGACCCGGTCATCCTCGAGCTCATCGAGGCCGACCCGGAGGCCGCGATCGATCCGTCCAAGCCGGTGCTGCGCGAGCTCATCGAACGCTCCATCGCGGTCAAGGCCAAGGTGGTGGCCGCGGACGAGAAGGAAGCCGAGCTGCGCGAGATTCTCAACTACGGCCACACCCTCGGGCACGCCATCGAGCGACGCGAGCGGTACCGGTGGCGCCACGGTGCCGCCGTGTCGGTCGGTCTGGTGTTCGCGGCCGAACTGGGGCGCTTGGCCGGACGTCTGGACGATGAGACCGCTGATCGCCATGCACGGGTGCTCTCGGCGCTCGGGCTGCCGACTCGTTATGACGCCGACGCGCTGGGGCAGCTCGTCGAATCGATGCAGGGCGATAAGAAGACCCGCTCGGGCATACTGCGATTCGTGGTGCTTGACGGATTGGCCAAGCCGGGTCGGCTGGAAGGCCCCGACCCGTCACTGCTGGCCGCCGCATACTCGGTGGTGGCAGGTCCGACGACTGGCGAGGGAGTGATGTTGTGACGATCCAGGTTCTCAACGGCCCCAATCTGGGCCGTCTCGGTAAACGGGAGGCCGCCGTCTACGGCAGCGTCACCTACGAGGAGCTGGTGTCACTCATCCAGGCCGAAGCGGGCTCGCTGGGTGTGGATGTCCAGGTGCGGCAGACCGACAGCGAAGCCGAATTGCTCGGCTGGATTCACGATGCCGCCGACGCCAAGGATCCGGTGATCCTGAATGCTGGCGCGTTCACCCACACGTCGGTTGCGCTACGCGATGCCTGTGCCGAATTGGCGGCCGGGCTGATCGAGGTGCACATCTCGAATGTGTATGCGCGCGAAGAGTTCCGGCACAAGTCGTACCTCAGTGCGTTGGCCACCGGGGTGATCGTCGGGCTCGGCGTGCAGGGATACCTGCTGGCGCTGCGCTACTTCGTGACGTCCACTTCGTCCTGAACCGCCTGGAACACGTCGGTATCCGACTGCTGCAGCGCGGCGTGCTCCTTTTCCTTGCGGTCCACCAGCAGTCGGCCCGCGAATACGCCGACCATGGCGGGCGCGAACACCAGCAGTGCCACGAATGCCGCGGTGGTGGTGAGCTCGGCCAGGATGCCCGCCGCATAGATTCCCTCGTTGAACCGACTGATCAGCCAGATCACCAGGCCGCTGACCGCCCCGGCGAAGATGCCACCCAGCAGCCACCACATCGCTAGATCTTCACGACGGTCCGGATCGGGGTTGCGTCGGGCATCGCCGCGGCCGTCGGTGATCGCCCAGGCCACCACCGCCGCGACGAACACCAGAACCAGCGTGATGTTGATGAGGGTGCCGTGGGTCTCCCAGACGCTGATGGCCAGGCCCTGTATCACGCGAATCAGCACCATAAAGACGGCGAAGACGGCGCCACGGGTAAGCCATTGCGCGGTCATGGAACGTGTTCCAGCTTCGGGCATGGGCCCAGCGTATCGCGGTAGCGTCGACACCTATGACGACCGTCCTCAGCCATATCGATCGCCGGGAACGACTGCGTGAGGGACTGCGCGCCGACGGACTCGATGCGCTTTTGATCACCGACCTGGTCAACATTCGCTATCTGACGGGTTTCACGGGGTCCGCCGCCGCGTTATGGGTGGCCGCGGGCGACGGAGCGGATGAGAAGGCGACCGTGCTGTGCACCGATGGCCGCTACCGCACCCAGGCCGCCGCGCAGGTTCCGGATCTGCGGGCTCTGATCGACCGCGGGTACGGCGCGGCGCTGATCGCATCGGCCGCCGCCGGGCGCGCGGGATTCGAAAGCCACGTGGTCACCGTCGACGGATTCGACAAACTGAGCGCGGCGGCCGGGGACGTCGAGCTGATCCGGTCGCCGAATCGGGTGGAGAAGCTCCGGGAAGTGAAGGACGAATCCGAGGTACGGATACTCGAAAGGGCTTGTGCCACAGCGGATACCGCATTGTCCGCATTGATCGACACCGGTGGGATCCGGCCCGGGCGCACCGAGCGTGACGTGGCGCGCGACCTGGAGAACCTCATGTGTGAACACGGGGCCGACGGCACGTCGTTCGAGACCATCGTCGCGGCCGGTCCACACTCGGCGATACCGCACCACCGGCCCACCGACGCGGTACTGGCCGCCGGCGACTTCGTGAAGATCGACTTCGGGGCACTGGTCGCCGGATATCACTCGGACATGACCAGGACCCTGGTGCTGGGGTCGGTGTCGCCATGGCAGCAGGAGATCTACGAACTGGTGCTGGTCGCGCAGGCGGCGGGACGGGAGGCGCTTGCGCCCGGAGCATCGCTGAAGGGCGTGGATGCCGCGGCCCGCGATGTCATCGCCGCCGCTGGATACGGACAGAACTTCGGCCACGGCCTCGGGCACGGCGTGGGCTTGCAGATCCACGAAGCACCGGGTATCGGTGCCGGCGCCACCGGTACACTGCTTGCTGGCTCGGCGGTGACAGTCGAGCCAGGGGTCTACCTGCCCGACCGGGGCGGAGTCCGGATCGAGGACACGCTCGTGGTGCGGCCCGACGGGCCGGAGCTGTTGACCCGGTTCCCCAAGGAACTCACCGTCATTAATTGAGTAGTACTGAACAGTTACGCAAGGAGATAGACGACTGTGGCTTCAACCGCCGATTTCAAGAACGGCCTGGTGCTCAACATCGATGGTCAGCTGTGGCAGATCACCGAGTTCCAGCACGTGAAGCCCGGTAAGGGACCGGCATTCGTGCGCACCAAGCTGAAGAACGTGTTGTCGGGCAAGGTCGTCGACAAGACCTTCAACGCGGGCGTGAAGGTCGAGACCGCGACAGTCGACCGCCGCGACACCACCTATCTGTACCGCGACGGTGACTCGTTCGTATTCATGGACAGCCAGGACTACGAGCAGCACCACCTCACTCCGGAGCTGGTCGGCGACGCGCACCGGTTCCTGCTGGAGAGCATGACCGTGCAGGTCGCGTTCAACGAGGGAGCGGCGCTGTACATCGAGCTGCCGGTTTCGGTCGAACTCGTGGTGACCCACACCGAGCCAGGTCTGCAGGGTGACCGTTCCAGCGCGGGCACCAAGCCGGCGACGATGGAAACCGGCGCCGAGATCCAGGTGCCGCTGTTCATCAACACCGGTGACCGCCTCAAGGTCGACACGCGCGACGCCAGCTACCTCGGCCGCGTGAATGGCTGATAGCGGTTCGACCGGCCGCGCCTCTGCCAAGGGAGGCCGCCGCAAGGCGCGCAAGCGGGCAGTGGACCTGCTGTTCGAGGCCGAGGCGCGGGATATGACGGCGGCCGCGGTGGCCGATGAGCGTCGCGGATTGGCGGAGACGAAGGCGGATGTGGAGCCGCTGAACCCGTACACGGTGACGGTCGCGCACGGTGTCACCGAGCACGCCACACACATCGACGAGCTGATCTCCTCGCATCTGCAGGGCTGGACGCTGGCCAGGCTGCCCGCGGTGGACCGCGCGATCATGCGCGTCGCGGTGTGGGAGCTGCTCCACGCCGAGGATGTGCCCGAGGTGGTGGCCGTCGACGAAGCGGTCGAGCTGGCCAAACAGCTATCCACCGATGAGTCACCGGCATTCGTGAACGGTGTGCTGGGTCAGCTCATGCTGGTGACCCCGCACATCCGGGGCGGCTCGGCTTCCAGCTCCGCGGAATAACTCAGTCGAGCCGTATCTCGAACACGGGGATCACCCGGTCCGTCAGGGTTTCGTACTCGGCGAATCCGGGTGCGCGCTGTTTGACGATGTCGAACACCCGATCGCGCTCGGCGCGGGGGAGTTCGACGGCCGTGGCGTGTGCTTTCGGGTTGGCGCCGATCTCCACGGCGACATCGGGGTTGGCTCGCAGGTTCGCCACCCAGGCGGGATTCTTCGGTCTGCCCGCCGACGAACCGACGATGTAGGCCTTGCCATCGATATCGAAGTAGGCCAACGGGTTCACGCGTTCGGCTCCCGATTTGGCGCCGGTGCTCGTCAAAAGCATGAGTGGAAAACCCTCGAATTGGCCGCCGACCTTGCCGCCGTTGGCACGGAACTCGGCGATGTTGGCCTCGTTGAATGACTGCTCGCTGCCCGATGGTTCGGTCATGGTCGCCTCGATTCTCTCGGTGATGTCGCGAGCCTATCGGCCGGTCCTGGGTGCCATGCGGGTAGCAACATGACTAGCAGGCATCTACCCAGGATCAAATACATTGAGATGCGCTAGGTGCGGTGTTCTGTCACTATTAGCTGCGTGGGAGCCTGGGGTGCTGGACCGTTTGACAACGATGATGCCGCCGACTTCTTGGGCGATCTCAGGCAGAGTGATGATATCGAGCTTCAACTGGCGCGATGCTTGCGCATGGCGAATGCTGACTACCTAGAGGCGCCGGAGGGGTCAACGGTGGTCGCTGCCGCTGCCGTGATTGCCCTGCGATGTTCGGGCGAGGTCGATTCGCTCGCGGCGCGGTGGTCGGAAGCGGTGGCCGACATTGTCGTAAAGCAAACTCAAGCATATGCGCTTGCGGTCCTGGCGCGCGGCGCGATCGCGCGGGTGCAGGCTCCGGACAGTGAGCTCGCCGATTTGTGGACAGATGCGGATCCAGCTGAGTGGGTGGCCGAGGTGACAGCCATCGAGCGTTCACTGCGTGGTGTCGAGGGGGATGGGTACCAGGACTGGGCGCCCTATCCGGACCTCACCAACGCCGCGACGGTCGGACTCCGGGATCCGAGGGTGGCGCTCGATGCGCTGCGGGCGGTGGTCGACATATCGGAGGTGTCTGCCTTCGTTCTGGATCGTGAACCGGCTGAGCAGTCGGAAGGTCTGTGGCAGGAGGTGGCGCTGAGTGACGGCCGCCGGCTTGTGATGTGGCATGGCGAGGACAAGTCCGGACTACTCGGATCATCGGAGTTCACCTCGTCGATCCGTGTCATCCCGCTGAGCGCCATCACCGACCGTCAACTGAAGACGACATATCAACAGCTGGGTGCGGAGCGCTCGCTGCTCGCCGTCGAGCTGTGGCTCTCGACGGTGACTCCGGAAAAGAGTCGTGCGGTCTCGATTTCGGAAACCGAGTGGGAAGTGCAGGATTTCTACTTCGCCAAGTCGATCGTGGACGGCGGCCTCGCCCAGATGGAACGGCTTCTTCAATTCGGGCGGGCGGTGGCACAACATGTTTGACAGAGATGTCGATTGGGCGGCAATCCCGCATTTTGGCGCCGCGATCGGAGTTTTCACGCCGCATGCCTGGATGGCGATCGATCAACTAGGCCGGGTGGTCGACGTAGCGCAGGTGGGTACCTTCCTGCTGAACCGAGGTTGCGAGCACGGGGCATGGGGTGAGAAGTGGTGGTACGAGGTTGCGCTGGTCGACAGTGGGCGGCTGATTCTGTGGTTCGTCAGGGAAGGGCACTGCGCGGGACATGAGGAGCGGCCCCCACATCCCACGGTGTCGGTGACCCTGCGCACCATCCCGCTGTCCGAAATCACCGATAAGTCCTTGAAGGTCGACTACGACGTCGCGCCGGATGGTGCTGTGACCATGACGACGGTTGACCTGACGCTGTACACCTCGACCACCACGCGTACCGTCAAGGCTTCGCTGGAGGAATACCGGCACAGCATCGAGAACTTCCAGTTCTCAAAGTACTCCAGTCATGGTGTGGCGCAGATGAATCGACTTATCGATTTCGCGCATGCGTTGTCTCGGGAGATCCACTGATTAAATGTCAGGTGCATTGACACATCCCTCCGGATTCGGCATCCTGGGTCCATGACCGAGAACTTGCAAGACATGTTCGAATCCTCGTATCGCGGTGAGGCGCCCGAGCAGCTCGCGGCTCGGCCGCCGTGGAGCATCGGGCAGCCGCAGCCCGAAATCCTGACGCTCATCGAGCAGGGCAAGGTGCACGGCGACGTACTGGATGCCGGGTGCGGGGAGGCTGCGACCGCCCTATACCTCGCCGAGCGAGGCCATGCCGCCGTCGGCCTGGACGCCGCGCCCACGGCAATCCAGTTGGCCAAGGGTTACGCGGCCGAGCGCGGCCTGACCAATGTCACCTTCGACGTCGCCGACATCTCGAACTTCACGGGGTACGACGGGCGCTTCGGGACGATCATCGACTCGACGCTGTTCCATTCGATGCCCGTCGCCTTGCGTGAGGGATATCAGCAGTCGATCGTGCGTGCCGCGGCGCCGGGCGCCACGTACATCGTGCTGGTTTTCGACAAGGCGGGCTTCCCCCCGGATATCGACGGGCCCTATCCCGTCACCGAACCCGAGCTGCGCGCGATCGTGTCCAAATTCTGGACCATCGACGACATCAGCCCGGCGCGGCTGTATGCCAACGGGGAGGGATTCAAGGACGGCGCGGCGCAGAGCTTCGCCGAAGTCCGCGAAGAGCCCAACGGCCGAGTCTCGATGGCGGGCTGGCTGCTACAGGCGCACCTGGACTGAGCCGCTGCTCACAGCGCGGCGTAGACGGCCTGCGCGAACTGAATGTGCAACAGCTGCAGGCGCAGGGTCGATGTGCTCGCCAACGCGGCTTTCGGGTCCAGGTCGGGCATCCGCCACTGTGGCAGGAACATGAGGATCGCGTCGGCCTTCGGGTCGGCGTGCCACCACGTTCCGAACGCGCCGGGCCAGCCGAAGGTGCCGGCGCCGCCGGGGCCGAACAATGCGGCCGCGTTCGGATCCAAGACGACCGATAAGCCCAGGCCGAAGCCGCGCCCGCTCCAGTACGGCAGGCCGAATGCCGGCAGCTCCCGCTGAGCGGGTGTGAGCCGGTTGGTGCGCAAGGCAGCCGTCGACTCCGGGGAGAGAATGCGCACTCCATCGGCCTCGCCGCCGCCCAGAAGTGCCCGCGCAAAGGTCAGGTAGTCGCCCGCGGTACTCGCCAGCGCACCGCCGCCACGGCACAGCTCTGGGGCCGACGTGGGCATCGAGGTGAGATAGCCGCGGTCGGCCGCCACGACCTGGTCGTGATCGTCGAGACCATAGAGACGTGCCAATCGGCCGGCCTTGTGTTCGGGAACGAAGAAGTCGGTATCCGACATCCGCAGCGGATCCAGGATCCGTTGACGCAGCAGCTCGTTGAGCGGCAGCCCGGCCGCGCGCGCGATCAGTAATCCGAGCACGTCGGTGGAATGGCTGTAGTGGAAACGCTCTCCCGGTGGGTACACCAGCGGCAGCGCGGCGATGGCCGCTATCCATGCGTCGGGCTCACCGAACACCGCCGTGTGCAATGGCTGGTAGGCCTTTGCGATCGGTCCGGTCGCGATGAAGTCGTAGGTCAGCCCACTGCGGTGGGTCAGCAGATCCTCCACCGTGATGGTGCGGGGTGCCCGGAACGTGTCATCCAATGGGCCGCCCGGATCTTTGAGCACCCGCATCTCGGCGAACTCCGGTAGCCAGGTGGTGATCGGGTCGCTCAGCCGGATCGTGCCGTCGTCGACGAGGGCCATGGCTGCCGCGCTGATAACGGGCTTGGTCATGGATGCGATGCGAAAAATAGTGTTCTCGGCCATGGAAAGGCCCGCCTCGACATCGCGGTAGCCGGTGGCGCCCAGATGTTTGAGCTGCCCGCCCTGCCACACCAGCGTCACCGCTCCGGCCAGGATGCGGTCATTGACCGCCGCACGGATCGGAGCGAGGGCGGCGTCGAAGGCGGAGTCGGGCTGGGGCATAACTCCATCCTGTCAGCCGAGGCCGATGGACGCCCGGATGCTAAGCTGCCTGGCGATAAGTGACATCCTTTAACGATCCGTCCAGTGAGGCGGAGAAGGAGGTCTCGCGTAAGCGTGGGCGCATTACCAGAGGGACGCGAACTGTTGTCCGCCGCAGATGTCGGCAGGACCATCTCGCGTATCGCGCATCAAATCATCGAGAAGACCGCTCTTTCCGATTCCAGTGACGCGCCCCGCGTCGTACTGGTCGGCATTCCGACACGCGGCGCCACACTGGCGAAACGATTGGCCGCCCACATCACCGAGTTCTCCGGTGTCGAGGTGCCCGCCGGATTCCTGGACATCACGCTCTACCGCGACGACTTGCGCAACAAACCCCACCGCCCGCTTGAGCGCACCTCCATTCCCGAAGGCGGGGTCGACGGTGCCCTGGTGGTGCTCGTGGACGACGTGTTGTTCTCGGGCCGCACCGTGCGCTCGGCGCTCGACGCGCTGCGGGATCTGGGCCGGCCGCGTGCGGTGCAGCTGGCGGTCCTGGTTGATCGCGGGCATCGTGAGCTGCCGCTGCGCGCCGACTACGTGGGCAAGAACGTGCCGACCGCCCGCTCCGAAGATGTCAAGGTGCTGCTGGCCGAACACGATGGCTGCGACGCCGTGGTCATCAACAGCGCGCAGGGAGAGGCCTCGTGAAGCATCTGCTGTCGGCGGCCGACCTGACCCGCGACGAGGCCACCGCCATCCTCGACGATGCCGACCGGTTTCTGCAGGCCCTGGCGGGGCGCGAGGTCAAGAAGCTGCCCACCCTGCGTGGGCGCACCATCATCACGATGTTCTATGAGAACTCCACGCGGACAAGGGTTTCCTTTGAAGTGGCAGGGAAGTGGATGAGTGCCGACGTGATCAACGTCAGTGCATCCGGTTCCTCGGTGGCCAAGGGTGAGTCGCTGCGCGACACCGCCCTGACCTTGCGCGCGATCGGCGCCGACGCGTTGATCGTCCGCCACCCGGCCTCCGGAGTCGCCGCACAGCTCGCGCAGTGGACCGCCGAGGGCGAGGGCGGTCCCGCGGTGATCAATGCAGGCGACGGCACCCACGAACATCCGACTCAGGCACTGCTTGACGCACTCACCATTCGGCAGCGGTTGGGCGGTCTTGAAGGTCGCCGCATCGTGATCGTCGGGGACATCCTGCACAGTCGAGTCGCTCGATCGAACGCTCTGCTGCTCAACACGTTCGGTGCCGAGGTGGTGCTGGTAGCTCCGCCTACGCTGTTGCCCGTTGGTGTCGAGACGTGGCCGGTGACGGTCAGTCACGACTTGGATGCCGAGCTACCGGGCGCCGATGCGGTGCTGATGCTGCGGGTGCAGGCCGAACGCATGACCGGTGGCTTCTTCCCGTCGGCGCGCGAGTACTCGGTGCTTTACGGATTGTCCGAGGCCCGGCAGCGGCTGCTCGCCGAACACGCGGTGGTGCTGCATCCGGGCCCGATGCTGCGCGGTATGGAAATCGCGTCTTCCGTGGCTGATTCCTCGCAATCAGCTGTTCTGCAACAGGTATCGAATGGAGTGCATATCCGCATGGCCGTGCTGTTCCACCTGCTGGTCGGCTCCTCCGATAGCTCAGAGGCGGTGCCCGCATGAGTGTCCTGATCAAGGGCGTACTGCTGTACGGGGAGGGCGAGCAGGTCGACGTTCTCATCGAAGACGGCCAGATGACCCGCATCGAGGCCGGTATCGGAGCGGGTATCGAGACGGAGGTCGACACCGCCATCGAGGCGCCGGGCCAGGTGCTGCTGCCCGGATTCGTGGACCTGCACACGCATCTGCGTGAACCGGGGCGTGAAGACACCGAGACCATCGATTCGGGCTCGGCGGCAGCGGCTTTGGGTGGGTACACCGCCGTCTTCGCGATGGCCAACACGAACCCGGTGGCGGACAGCCCCGTGGTGACCGACCACGTATGGCAGCGCGGCCAGCAGGTCGGATTGGTCGACGTACATCCGGTGGGTGCCGTCACGGTCGGGCTGGAAGGTAAGCAGCTCACCGAGATGGCGATGATGGCGCGGGGCGCGGGCCGGGTACGGATGTTCTCCGATGACGGCAAATGCGTGCACGACCCGCTGATCATGCGGCGCGCTCTCGAATACGCCAAGGGCTTGGGTGTGCTCATCGCCCAACATGCCGAAGAACCACGGCTCACCGTCGGATCGGTGGCGCATGAAGGGGCCAACGCGGCCAAGTTGGGCCTGACCGGTTGGCCCCGTGCCGCTGAGGAATCCATCGTCGCCCGGGATGCGATCTTGTCCCGTGACAGCGGTGCTCCGGTGCATATCTGTCACGCGTCCACCGCCGGCACCGTCGAGCTGCTCAAATGGGCTAAGGGACAAGGCATTTCCATCACCGCCGAAGTGACGCCGCACCATCTGCTGCTCGATGACGGCCGGCTGGCCTCCTATGACGGCGTGTATCGGGTAAATCCGCCGCTGCGCGAGTCGACCGACGCCCATGCATTGCGTCAGGCCCTCGCCGACGGGGTGATCGACTGTGTGGCAACCGATCATGCACCCCACGCCGATCACGAGAAATGCTGCGAGTTCGCGGCGGCCCGCCCCGGCATGCTCGGGTTGGAGACCGCGCTGTCGGTAGTCGTGGAGACCATGGTGAAAACGGGATTGTTGAACTGGCGCGATATCGCCAAGGTGATGAGTGAGCGGCCGGCGCAGATCGTCGGTCTACCCGATCAGGGGCGTCCGTTGGCCGTCGGTGAGCCCGCCAACCTGACGATCGTTGACCCGGATGCCACCTGGACCGTCAGCGGCGACGGATTGGCCAGCAAGTCGGCCAACACCCCGTTCGAATCGATGACATTGCCTGCCACCGTGACCGCGACGCTGCTGCGCGGTCGCATCACCGCACGGGACGGCAAGGTGATCCAGTGAACCACGGCGACTTCATCGGTGCGCTCATCATGGCGGGCGCCTCGCTCACCTTGACCGTGCTGCTTGCCCGGCTGATGTGGCGCGGCTGGCGCGCACGCGGGCAACGTCAGATGGACACCGTGGGAGAACTGCCCGTGGTGCCCACCGAGCGCGGCGACATCGTCATCGAACCCGCGGACGGCCTCTATGTAGGCAGCACTATCGCGCCGGACTGGCAGGACCGAATCGCGGTGGGCGACTTGGGTTACCGCGCGAATGCCACCTTGACCAGGTACACCGGCGGGGTCCTGCTGGAGCGCAGCGGAACCGCAGACATCTGGATCCCCGCAGACGTCATCACCGAGATCCGCACGGCCAAGGCGTTGGCGGGCAAGGTACTTACCCACGACGGAATTCTTGCGATTCGGTGGCGGCTGCCCTCGGGCACCGAAATCGACACCGGATTTTTGGCACGACCGCGAAGCGAATATAAAGAATGGAAGCAGGCGTCATGAGTGACAAGGCGGTGCTCGTTCTCGAAGACGGGCGGGTGTTCACCGGTAAGCCGTTCGGTGCGGTGGGTGAAACTCTCGGCGAGGCGGTGTTCTGCACGGCCATGTCGGGTTACCAAGAAACCCTGACCGACCCGAGCTATCACCGGCAGATCGTGGTGGCGACAGCGCCGCAGATCGGCAATACCGGATGGAACGACGAGGACGACGAGAGTCGCGGCGGCAAGATCTGGGTCGCCGGATACGCGGTGCGCGACCCCTCGAACCGGGTCTCGAATTGGCGTGCCACCGGATCCCTGGACGATGCCCTCAAGGGGCAGCACATCGTCGGCATCGCCGGAATCGACACCCGGGCCGTCGTCCGTCACCTACGTACCCGCGGGTCGATGAAGGCGGGCATCTTCAGTGGGACAGTTGCCGACGCGCCCACCGACTTCCTGCTCTCGCGCGTCAACGGCCAGCCCTCGATGCTGGGTGCGGACCTGGCGGGAGAGGTGAGCACCGACGACACCTACATCGTGGAACCCGATGGCGCGCACCGCTTCACCGTGGCGGCTCTGGATCTGGGGATCAAGACCAACACCCCGCGTAACTTCACGCAACGCGGTATCCGCGTTCAGGTAGTGCCCTCGTCCATCAGCCCGGACGAGCTGCTCGCACTGGCGCCCGACGGCGTGTTCCTGTCCAACGGGCCGGGCGACCCGGCCACCGCGGATCACGTGGTGGCCGTGACGCAGGCGGTGCTGCAACGGAAAATCCCGCTGTTCGGCATCTGCTTCGGCAATCAGCTGCTGGGCCGGGCATTGGGCCGCTCCACCTACAAGATGACCTTCGGGCATCGCGGTATCAACATCCCGGTCATCGATCACGCGACCGGCCGGGTCGCGATCACCGCGCAGAACCACGGCTTCGCCCTCGAAGGTGAGGCGGGTGAGCAGTTCGATACACCGTTCGGGCGCGCCGAGGTCAGCCATACCTGCGCCAACGATGGCACGGTGGAAGGGATCCGGCTTTTGGACGGATCGGCCTTCTCGGTGCAGTACCACCCGGAGGCGGCGGCGGGACCTCATGACGCCGAGTACCTCTTTGACCAGTTCGTCACGGCACTTGAGAATCGGGGTAACCGCTGATGCCACGTCGCACAGACCTCAACCACATCCTGGTCATCGGTTCCGGCCCCATCGTGATCGGCCAGGCCTGTGAGTTCGACTATTCGGGCACCCAGGCCTGCCGTGTGCTGCGGTCGGAGGGGCTGCAGGTCAGCCTCGTCAACTCGAACCCGGCGACGATCATGACCGACCCGGAGTACGCCGACAACACCTATGTCGAGCCGATCACGGCGGAGTTCGTCGAGAAAGTCCTTGCCGCACAGGCGGAGAAGGGCAACAAGATCGATGCTCTGCTGCCGACGCTGGGCGGCCAGACCGCGTTGAACACCGCGGTCGCCCTCTACGAGAACGGTGCACTTGACCGTTACAACGTGGAGCTCATCGGCGCGAACTTCGAGGCCATTCAGCGCGGTGAAGACCGGCAGCGGTTCAAGGACATCGTCGCCAAGGTCGGCGGCGAGTCGGCGAAGTCCCGCGTCTGTTTCACCATGGACGAGGTCCGCGATACCGTCGCCGACCTCGGATTGCCGGTTGTGGTGCGCCCATCCTTCACGATGGGCGGCTTGGGCTCGGGCATGGCGTACACACCCGATGACGTTGAGCGGATGGCGGGCGAGGGACTCTCGGCGTCCCCGTCGGCGAATGTGCTGATCGAGGAATCCATCTACGGGTGGAAGGAATTCGAGCTCGAGCTGATGCGCGACAGCCGCGACAACGTGGTGGTGGTGTGCTCGATCGAGAACGTCGACCCGATGGGTGTGCACACCGGCGACTCGGTGACGGTGGCTCCCGCGATGACGCTGACCGACCGTGAGTATCAGAAGATGCGCGATCTGGGTATCGCGATCCTGCGCGAGGTCGGCGTGGACACCGGTGGCTGCAACATTCAGTTCGCCATCAACCCCCGCGACGGTCGCCTCATCGTCATCGAGATGAACCCGCGCGTATCGCGCTCCAGCGCGTTGGCCTCCAAGGCAACCGGATTCCCCATCGCCAAGATCGCGGCCAAGCTGGCGATCGGGTACACGCTCGATGAGATCGTCAACGACATCACCAAGGAGACCCCGGCCTGTTTCGAGCCGACTCTGGACTATGTCGTCGTCAAGGCGCCCCGATTCGCCTTCGAGAAGTTCCCCGGCGCCGACGCCACCTTGACCACCACCATGAAATCGGTGGGTGAGGCGATGTCTCTGGGGCGCAACTTCGCCGAGGCACTCGGGAAGGTCATGCGCTCGTTGGAGACCTCCGCGGCGGGCTTCTGGACCGACAACGCGAGCCCCATCGAGGATCTGGACACGTTCCTGCAGGAGCTGCGGGTGCCGCGTGACGGGCGGCTCTACGGAATCGAGCATGCGCTGGGTGCCGGTGTCCCGGTCGAGCAGGTAGCCGAGATCACCGGTGTCGACCCGTGGTTCGTTGAAGAGATCGCGCAGATTCACCAGCTCGGTACCGAGCTGCGTGAGGCGCCGATCCTTGACGAGGAACTGCTGCGCAGGGCCAAGCACTACGGGCTCTCAGATCGTCAGATCGCGGCACTGCGACCGGAATTGGCGGGGGAGGACGGGGTGCGCTCGTTGCGCCACCGGATGGGAATCCGGCCGGTGTATAAGACGGTCGACACCTGCGCCGCCGAATTCGAGGCCAAGACCCCGTACCACTATTCGAGCTACGAGTTGGATCCGGCTGCGGAATCGGAGGTGGCCCCGCAGACCGAGCGACCCAAGGTGCTCATCCTCGGGTCGGGCCCCAACCGCATCGGCCAGGGCATCGAGTTCGACTACAGCTGCGTGCACGCGGCAACCACGTTGTCGCAGGCCGGATTCGAGACCATCATGGTCAACTGCAACCCGGAAACGGTGTCCACCGACTATGACACCGCCGACCGCCTGTACTTCGAACCGCTGACCTTCGAAGATGTGCTGGAGGTGTTCCACGCCGAAAGTGAATCCGGCCGTGGTGGACCGGGTGTTGTCGGTGTGATCGTGCAACTCGGCGGACAGACCCCGCTGGGGCTGGCGAAGCGTTTGGCCGATGCCGGCGTGCCGGTGGTGGGCACCAGCCCGGCGGCCATCGATCGCGCCGAGGACCGCGGCGTGTTCGGGGATCTGCTGGTATCGGCCGGTCTGCCGGCGCCACGATTCGGCACCGCCACAACCTTCGAGCAGGCCAGGCAGATCGCCTCCGACATCGGTTACCCGGTGCTGGTGCGACCGTCCTACGTCCTGGGTGGACGGGGCATGGAGATCGTCTACGACGAGGACACCCTGCACGGCTACATCACGCGGGCCACCCAGCTCTCACCCGAACACCCCGTGCTCGTCGACCGCTTCCTCGAGGACGCCATCGAGATCGATGTCGACGCGTTGTGCGACGGCACCGAGGTTTACCTCGGCGGCGTCATGGAGCACATCGAGGAGGCCGGTATTCACTCCGGCGACTCGGCATGCGCGCTACCGCCGGTAACCCTGGGCCGCAGCGATATCGAAAAGGTTCGCAACGCGACCGAGGCGATCGCGCATGGAATCGGAGTGGTCGGCCTGCTGAACGTGCAGTACGCGCTCAAGGACGATGTGCTGTACGTCCTGGAGGCGAACCCACGTGCCAGCCGTACGGTTCCGTTCGTGTCGAAGGCCACCGCGGTGCCGTTGGCCAAGGCGTGCTCCCGGATCATGTTGGGCGCCACCATTGCCGGTCTGCGCGAGGAAGGACTGCTGCCCGCCGACGGCGACGGCGCCACCCTGCCGCCGGGTGCTCCGGTAGCGGTCAAGGAGGCCGTGCTGCCGTTCCATCGTTTTCGCAAGGCGGATGGCAGCCAAGTGGATTCCCTGCTCGGGCCGGAGATGAAGTCCACCGGCGAGGTCATGGGCATCGACGCCGATTTCGGTAGCGCGTTCGCCAAGAGCCAGACCGCCGCGTACGGATCGTTGCCCAAGGAGGGCACGATCTTCGTCTCGGTGGCCAACCGTGACAAGCGCTCCCTGGTGTTCCCGGTGAAGCGGCTGGCCGATCTCGGGTTCAAGGTGCTGGCGACCGAAGGTACGGCAGAAATGCTGCGCCGTAACGGAATACCGTGCGAAGAGGTGCGTAAGCACTACCAGGGTGCCGAGGATGGATTGCCCCCTCGGTCTTCGGTCGACGTGATCAAGGCCGGCGAGGTCGCGATGGTCATCAACACCCCGTACGGGAACTCCGGCCCCCGTGTCGACGGATACGAGATCCGTTCGGCCGCGGTGTCGATGAACATCCCGTGCATCACCACGGTGCAGGGTGCTTCGGCCGCCGTGCAGGGGATCGAGGCCGGTATCCGTGGGGATATCGGCGTGCGGTCGCTGCAGGAACTCCACGCGGGCTTGCGATGAGGCCCCCGCACGCGGGAGGTACCCCCAGCTTGCGCGAAGAGCGGTGGGGCCGGTGACGTTCGGTGCACGGCTGCAGGCGGCCACCGCATCTCGTGGCCCGCTGTGTGTGGGTATCGATCCGCATCCTGAGCTGCTGCGCGCCTGGGGGCTGGACGCCGATGCGTCGGGTCTGGCCCGGTTCAGCGATATCTGTGTGGAGGCCTTCGCCGAGGTGGCGATCGTCAAGCCGCAGGTGGCGTTCTTTGAAACCTATGGTGCCGCAGGGTATTCGGTGCTCGAACGGACCATCGCGGGGCTACGCGAGGCTGGTGTGCTGTTGCTGGCCGACGCCAAGCGCGGGGATATCGGATCGACGATGGCCGCGTATGCACAGGCTTGGCTGGGCGATTCACCGTTGAGCTCCGATGCGGTCACCGCCTCGCCGTATCTGGGCTTCGGATCATTGTCTCCACTACTGGACCTGGCGCGTGAACGTGATCGTGGTGTCTTCGTCCTTGCCGCCACCTCCAATCCCGAGGCGCCTCCGGTGCAGCGGGCACGCGCCGGGGAGCTGACGGTCGCGCAGGCGATGGTGGATCGGGTGGCCGCGCTGAACGCCGAGGGGACCGGTCCGGGATCTGTGGGTGTCGTCGTCGGGGTCACCGTCACCGATCCGCCGGATCTATCGTCGATCGGCGGCCCCGTACTTGTTCCGGGGCTCGGGGCACAGGGCGGTAAGCCCGAGGATCTGCGTGGCTTGGGTGGGGCTCCGGGATCGCTACTGCTTCCGGCCGTCTCGCGTGAGGTGCTGCGCGAGGGGCCCGACGTCGCGGCGCTGCGCGCGGCCGTGTCGAGGCTGCGGGACAGCGTCGCCTATCTGCGTGCCGAATGAACAGGCGATAATCGATCCTCTGGACTATTCGCGTTGCTGTGCATCGGATTTCGGCAAAGTGCACGCGCAGCCACCAGCGGTACCAGTGACGCCACGACAACCCAGCGTCCGATGGGTGTGAACCCACCCCAGAGCGGATTGATCACGTAGATCCGGGTGTAGACGAGCGTGAGGATCGCGCCTGTCAGCACCAGGACGCCGACCGCGATATCGCGCTCTGTGCTCATCGGGGTCACCGGACGGTCCCACCATGGCAGCGCACGACGTTCGGTGGCGCGCAGCGGGATGAAGAACACGGCCACGATGGCGCAGACAATCGCCAGTCGCAGCACGTTCCCCGGCCAGTACCAGGCGTCGCGGGGGCTGACCAATCCGATGCGAAGGGCCAGGTATACCCCATAGGACAGCAGGAACGTGACCACCCAATGCCATAGATAGATCGTCAAGCTGCCGCTGTTGCAGACCTGCAGGAATCTCCAGGTTCGCGCCCCCTGCAGCCAGCGGTTGATGGCGGGAGCGAAGGCGATGACGAGCATGCATTCGACAATGGCGCTGACCGCGAGCAGCAGAGTGGGCGGCATATTGGCGATCAGCCCGGACGGATAGGGCCCCAGGATGGCCAATGCGACGGTGACGCCCAATGCGACGGCCGCGGCCGCCACGGCCACCCGGCGGGGGACCAGGGCGCGCTGATAGGCGATGCCCAACGCGGCGGGGACCAGCCACATGAAGATCATGTTGATCCAACCCGTCATCACCCAGGTGTCGGTGACCACGCTGATGGTGTCTACCAGGGCTGTGATCAGGCACATCGCCGCGATGAACCAGCCCAGCCGGCTTCCGGTGCGGATGCGCGCCAGCCACGGCATGAACGCAAGCGTCAGCAGATAGGCACCGACGTACCAGAGCAGCTCGATATGTCGCATCTCGAGATACAGGAGTTGTCTGGAATTGCCCATGGTGATGCGCAGCAAGGTGGTCACCAGTGCGACGAAGACGAGGAAGTAGAACACCGGGCGGAAGAGCCGCGTCGTCCGGCTCATCAGAAACTGCCCCCAAGACCTACCGGATTCCCAGGAGTGGAGATTTGCTGCTGCACCTGCAAAAAAGAACAGCGGCATCAACGGGATCAGCCAGAATAGCCAATGCACGTTGTAATTCGCGGACATGGCGGGTTTGCCCTTGACGATGGTGGGGCTACCCGCGAGGACGTGATAGGCCACCACAGTGGCCAGTGACACGAGCCTCACGGCATCCAATACCCGATCACGCTCACGTGATGGGTGCGTGGAATCACCCATATGGCGCACCCTACCCAGCAACTGCTGCGCCTTGCTAAGCAACTTCCCGGGGTGCCTGGTCGTCGGCATTCTCACCTGCGCCTCTTCAACTGAACGTTGATGGGTCGCGACACGCGCAACACGAGATTCACACAAGATTTTCAGTTTGCCCTCATGGCAATCACGGTTTGCTTGTCTCCGGTTCAGGTACAGGAATCGGCGGTGTTGTCAACTCTGAATGAAAAATATTGTGCAACAACGATATTCAATCGCGACCTGCAGAAATGCCGGGTCGGAACGCATGGAAGCGATGGTTGCTCGGCGGGATCGCCTGCGGCCCCTCTAGCAGGCGATTTTCACCGAGATGAGGGGGGTGGGGTTCACATATGTCGGTTGGCGTGGGTACGGTCGCTGTCGCTGGCTGGTTGTTTTCCAGCCGATCAGAAAAACCGAAGAGTTTCGTATGAGACGGAGGAATCGTGGCCCTTCCACAGTTGACTGACGAGCAGCGTGCCGCCGCGTTGGCGAAGGCGGCTGCCGCCCGCCGCGCCCGGGCCGAGCTCAAGGAGAAGCTCAAGAAAGGCGGCACCAATCTCAAGCAGGTGCTCAAGGACGCCGAGACCGATGAGGTCCTCGGCAAGATGAAGGTTTCCGCACTGCTGGAAGCCCTGCCCAAGGTTGGCAAGGTCAAGGCGCAGGAGATCATGACCGAGCTGGAGATCGCCCCGACCCGCCGTCTGCGTGGCCTCGGCGACCGTCAGCGCAAGGCACTGCTGGAGCGGTTCGACTTCTCCTGATCTTCTCCAGATGACAGCTTCGACGAGGGGCCGGGTAGTAGTCCTATCCGGCCCCTCAGCCGTCGGTAAGTCCACCGTGGTGCATCGGCTACGCGATGACGTGGATGGTCTGTTCTTCAGCGTCTCCGCCACCACCAGGGCCCCGAGGCCCGGTGAGGTGGACGGCGTGGACTACCACTTCGTCACCACCGGGGAGTTCCAGCGGCTCATTGACACCGGTGCGCTGCTGGAATGGGCCGACATTCACGGCGGCCTGCAGCGTTCAGGAACCCCCGCGGCGCCTGTTCACGAGGCGATGGAGGCTGGTCGGCCGACCCTCATCGAGGTCGATCTGGCCGGTGCCCGCGCCATCAAGGCGGTACTTCCGCAGGCGCTGACCGTCTTCCTCTCGCCACCGAGCTGGGACGCGCTGGTGCAGCGGCTTACCGGCCGCGGCACCGAATCGGAGGCCGTGATCGCCCGGCGATTGGAAACTGCCGAGGTCGAAATGGCGGCTCAAAGCGACTTTGATGTCGTCGTCGTGAATGACCAGTTGGAAAATGCCTGCGCACAGTTGGTATCGTTATTGGTCGGACGTTAACCGGCGGCGCATCGACAAAGACTGCGAATACCGCGCCCGCCATATTCAGCGCCATATACCTATCCAGGAGATTTCTTAGTGAGCACCTCCCAGACTGACGTCATCGTCGAACCGGGCACCGAAAGCTACGACGCCGCGCTCGACACGCCGCTGGGTATCACCAACCCGCCGATCGACGAGCTGCTGGCGCGGGCATCGAGCAAGTACGCGCTCGTGATCTACGCAGCCAAGCGTGCACGCCAGATCAACGACTACTACAACCAGCTGGGCGACGGCATCCTCGAATACGTGGGGCCGCTGGTCGAGCCGGGTCTGCAGGAGAAGCCGCTGTCGATCGCGCTGCGCGAGATCCACGGCGACCTGCTTGAGCACACCGAAGGCGAGTAGAAGCTGCGATGAGCGGCTCGCGCGAAGAGCATCGGGCCTGAGGTCCGGCTGTGTCGCGGATCATCGTCGGAGTGGGCGGGGGAATCGCCGCGTACAAGGCCTGCACTGTGGTGCGCCAGCTCGCGGAAGCCGGGCACAGCGTTCGGGTCATACCTACCGAGTCGGCGCTGCAGTTCGTGGGTGCCGCCACCTTTGAGGCGCTCTCGGGTGAGCCGGCGCGAACCGGGGTGTTCGACGATGTTCCGCAGGTCCCACATGTGCGGCTGGGACAGGACGCAGACCTTGTCGTAGTCGCTCCCGCCACCGCCGACCTGCTGGCCCGCGCGGCCACCGGCCGCGCCGACGATCTGCTGACCGCAACCCTGCTGACCGCGCGTTGTCCAGTCCTGTTCGCACCCGCGATGCACACGGAGATGTGGCTGCACCCGGCGACGCAGCAGAATGTCGCGACATTGCGAAGCCATGGCGCGGTTGTCGTAGAGCCCGCTTCGGGACGCCTTACCGGCGCTGACACCGGCCCGGGCCGGCTTCCCGAGGCCGAGGAAATCACCACGCTGGCGCAGCTGCTGTTGGCGCGGGCCGATGCTCTCCCGCACGATCTGGCGGGAGTGCGCGTCCTGGTCACCGCAGGCGGCACCCGCGAGCCCCTGGATCCCGTGCGGTTCATCGGAAACCGCAGTTCCGGTAAGCAGGGATACGCGATCGCCCGGGTGGCCGCACAACGCGGCGCCGAGGTCACGCTCATCGCGGGTCATACCGTCGGGTTGCCCGACCCGGCCGGAGTCGACGTGGTGCACATCAGCTCCGCCGCCCAATTACAGGATGCGGTGACCAAACACGCGCCCGCGGCGGAGGTGTTGATCATGGCGGCCGCTGTCGCCGATTTCCGGCCCGCGCACGTTGCGACCAGCAAGATCAAAAAGAGCCACGGCGCCGACGGTGAGAATCCCGTCGATGCGCCCATCGAGTTACTGCGTAATGCTGACGTGTTGGCGGGGGTGGTCCGTGCGCGCTCGGACGGGCAGCTGCCCAGGATGCGGGCCATCGTCGGGTTTGCGGCCGAAACCGGTGACGCCAATGGGGACGTACTGTTCCACGCCCGCGCCAAGTTGAAGCGCAAGGGCTGTGATCTGTTGGTAGTCAACGCCGTTGGCGAGGGGCGAGCCTTTGAGGTGGATAGCAACGATGGATGGCTGCTGTCCGCTCAATCTGATGGTGAGATCGCCGAAGTCGTGTTGGAGCACGGCACCAAAGTTCTGATGGCAAGCCGTATTGTGGATGCCGTCGCCGGACTTTGTCAGTGAACCTGACAACCCGGCATGGCCCCGATATCGAATCGTCGGCCATAATGATTAGGACACGTAACGATCTGAAAGGGGCTGCGCGGTGAGCTCAGCGGGACGGCTTTTCACCAGTGAATCGGTGACCGAAGGGCACCCGGACAAGATCTGTGATGCCATCAGCGACTCGATTCTCGACGCGCTGCTCGCCCAGGACCCCAAGTCCCGGGTCGCGGTGGAGACGCTGGTGACCACCGGTCAGGTCCACGTCGCCGGTGAGGTGACCACCTCCGCATACGCCGATATCCCCAAGATCGTGCGCGATCGCGTGCTGGAGATCGGCTACGACTCGTCGTCCAAGGGCTTCGACGGGCACTCCTGCGGTGTGAACATCGCCATCGGTGCTCAGTCGCCCGATATCGCTCAGGGCGTCGACACCGCTCACGAGGCCCGTGTGGAGGGTGCCGCGGATCCACTGGACGCCCAGGGCGCCGGAGACCAGGGGCTGATGTTCGGGTACGCCATCAACGACACTCCCGAGCTCATGCCGCTGCCCATCGCACTGGCGCACCGCCTCGCGCGGCGTCTGACCGAGGTTCGCAAGGACGGCCTGCTGCCGTACCTGCGTCCCGACGGCAAGACCCAGGTCACCATCGAGTACGACGGCGACAAGGCCGTCCGCCTGGACACCGTCGTGCTCTCCACGCAGCATGCTGCCGATATCGACCTGGAAAACCTGCTGACCCCGGATATCCGCGAGAAGGTCGTCAATACCGTCCTGGACGAGCTTGAGCAGGAATCGCTGGATATCTCCGACTACCGGCTGCTGGTGAACCCGACCGGAAAGTTCGTGCTGGGTGGTCCGATGGGTGACGCCGGCCTGACCGGCCGCAAGATCATCGTCGACACCTACGGCGGCTGGGCTCGCCACGGCGGCGGTGCGTTCTCCGGTAAGGACCCGTCAAAGGTGGACCGTTCGGCGGCATACGCCATGCGCTGGGTCGCCAAGAACGTGGTGGCTGCCGGGCTGGCGGATCGCGTCGAGGTGCAGGTTGCCTACGCCATCGGCAAGGCCGCCCCGGTAGGCCTGTTCGTCGACACCTTTGGCACCAACAAGGTCGACCAGGCCAAGATCCAGAAGGCCATCAACGAGGTGTTCGATCTGCGTCCGGGCGCGATCATCCGCGATCTGGACCTGTTGCGACCGATCTACGCGCAGACTGCCGCGTACGGCCACTTCGGCCGCACCGACATCGACCTGCCGTGGGAGCGGACCGACCGCGTCGATGCGCTTAAGGCCGCCATCTAGCTTTTCCACAGCAGCGCCGGGTGTGAACAGTACTGCTCACACCCGGCGCTTTTGTCGCTGTGGCACTCACATGAGGTAGGGGATCAGCGCTCGTCGGTCGGTCGGATAGTCGACGAATTTCTCCCGGTACCAGCGGTGGGTGGCCAATGCGCGGGGGATCAGATTGCCGGCGGTGATCAACAGGATGACGACGCCGGGCAGGGCCCAGGTGAGTAAGGCGAAGCCGGACCAGGCGATCAGCTCGCCCAGATATGCCGGACTGGTGACGAATCGGAAGCCACCGCCGAACGGGATGCGGTACTCGGCGCCGCCGGGATTCTTCTTGTCACGCAGGTTTCGCACGATCGACTCCGAACTGATCAGCAGCGTGAAGCCGCACAGGTAGACAGCCACGCCGAGTAGGAATCGTGGGTCGTGCAGCCAGGCTCGGTTGTACTGCCCGAAGAAGTCGTGGCTGAAGAGGGTTCCGTTGAGGTATCCGTGCATCGACGTGACGAGCATGCCCATGGCCACCACCGAGACGTTGAACGTACTGCGCTTGCCGGGTACCTGACGGATCGCGAGCGGGAAGTACCAGCCGCGGTTGGCGTAGTGCAGCAGCCATATTCCGGCGAGAACCAATGACGTGGGCTCGAAACAAGCGGGTCCGGTCAGATAGCAGACGAGAAACACTGCGGTCGCCGGAATCTCCATCAGCCACCAACCGAGTTTCGGATTCAGATTGAGGCCGAGTTTCGTCGTCGAGAATCGTCCGTACGAACTCTGTGCGAAAAGACCTCCGATGATCACGAATGCCGCGAAACAGAAGGCCGCCGTCAGCACGGTGTCGTACGTGGTGTTGCCGGTGTACCAGTGCATGGCCATTCCCTCGGTGAGCGGGCGGCATAGCCCGGATGCGTGCCGCAGAACTGTAACGTGTTCTACCACGCGCGCTTCGCGCCCGGCGAAAGCGACCAACCGCCGGGCGTGTGTGCCGGTGTTGTGCGGATTGGCGCGCGCGCCGGGCGCGGTGCGCATAGAGTCTGCCAATGACGGTGTCTGATGCTCTTCGCGCGAGCGGCTCATCGATGATCAGAGCCGCACTGACGCAAGCGACTTGGACTGGCGACAAGGAATCGATGCTCGCCAAGCACGAGCGTTTTGTCGCTGAGGCGGCGTCCGGTGGCGCCCAGGTGATCTGCTTCCAGGAACTCTTCTACGGCCCCTACTTCGGGATCGTGCAGGACAAGAAGTACTACGAATACGCCGAGTCGGTGCCCGGTCCGGTCACCGAGCGGTTCGCGGCCCTCGCCAAGGAACACCACATGGTCATGGTGCTACCGGTGTACGAGGAGGAGCGTCCGGGAGTTCTCTACAACACCGCGGCGGTCATCGACGCCGATGGCACCTACCTGGGAAAATACCGTAAGCATCACATTCCTCACCTTGATCGGTTTTGGGAGAAGTTCTACTTCAGGCCCGGAAATCTCGGGTACCCGGTCTTCGACACCGCGGTCGGAAAGATCGGCGTCTACATCTGTTACGACCGGCATTTCCCGGAGGGCTGGCGTAATTACGGGCTCGCGGGAGCAGAGCTGGTCTTCAATCCTTCGGCCACCAAACCTGGTCTTTCCAATAGGCTTTGGGAACTGGAGCAGCCCGCGGCGGCGGCAGCCAATCAATACTTCGTTGGCGCCAACAACCGGATAGGAACCGAGAACGGCGAATTCGGGGATCAGGCCGTGACCTTCTACGGTAGTTCTTACTTCGTCGACCCGCGCGGCAACTATGTCGGTGAGATCGCTTCACAGAGTGCCGAAGAGATCGTGATACGGGACCTGGACCTGTCCGTGGTCCGTGAGGTGCGGGGGGACTGGCAGTTCTATCGGGACCGCAGACCGGACACCTACGACCCGATCGTCGCTCCGTAGGAGGGCGACGATGGCAACGATCCTGATCCGGGGCGGCACCGTGGTAACGGCGACGGGCCGTGGTGCCGCAGATGTTCTGGTTGACGACGAGAAGATCGCGGCGGTCCTACTGCCCGGCAGCACTCTGCTCGGTGTGGATCTGGCCGGCGCCGTCGACACCGTGGTCGAAGCCGCAGGCAAGTACGTGATTCCCGGTGGTATCGATGCCCACACTCATATGTCGATACCCTTCGGTGGCACCACGGCGTCGGATGACTTCGAGACCGGGACGCGCGCCGCGGCCTGGGGCGGCACTACCACCATCATCGATTTCGCCGTGCAGAAGTACGGTGAGCGGCTTGAAGATTCGCTGCAAACCTGGCACGAGATGGCGGCAGGCCAGTGTGCCGTGGACTATTCCTTTCATCAGATTGTGGGCGACGTCAACGATGCCTCGCTGGCGGCGCTGCGGCGATTGGCCGACGAGGGCATCACCAGCTACAAGATGTTCATGGCGTATCCGGGGGTCTTTTACAGTGATGACGCGCAGATACTTCGCGCCATGCAGGTGGGCGCCGATACCGGGCTGATGACCATGATGCATGCCGAGAATGGCCCTGCCATAGACGTTTTGGTGGCTCAATTACTTGCTGCCGGCAAGACGGATCCGTACTACCACGGTATCGCCAGGGCCTGGCAGCTGGAGGAGGAAGCCACGCACCGCGCGATCATGCTGTCCAATCTGACCGGTGCGCCCCTGTACGTCGTACACGTCTCGGCGAAACAGGCCGTCGCGCAGTTGGCCGCCGCGCGTGATGCCGGCCAAAACGTGTACGGGGAGACCTGCCCGCAGTATTTGTACCTGTCTTTAGAGGACAACCTGGGAGCGCCGGGGTTTGAGGGAGCCAAGTGGGTTTGTTCGACCCCGCTGCGGTCCAAGCGCGAACACCACCAGGACGAGATGTGGCGTGCGTTGCGCACCAACGACATCCAGATGGTCTCGACGGATCATTGTCCGTTCTGCATGAAGGGGCAGAAGGACATGGGCATGGGTGATTTCTCGAAGATTCCCAACGGGATCGGCTCGATTGAGCACCGGATGGATCTGCTGTACCAGGGCGTCGTGGACGGTCGGATCACTCTGGAGCGGTGGGTCGAGATCACCTCGACGACTCCGGCACGAATGTTCGGGCTGTACGGGCGCAAGGGAGTGATCGCGCCGGGTGCCGACGCGGACATCGTTGTCTACGATCCCCGCGGGCACACCTCGATCGGGTTGGGTAAGACCCATCACATGAACATGGACCACTCGGCGTGGGAGGGATATGAGATCGACGGGCACGTCGACACCGTGCTCTCCCGCGGGAAGGTAATCGTCGACGGCGACGAATATCTGGGCAGCAAGGGAGACGGCGCTTTCATGCGCCGCGACCTGTGTCAATACCTCATCTGAGGTCGGTCGATAGAGAGGGTCTGCGATGGACTTCGGGGTTGTCTTGCAATGTGATCCACCGGCGGCGCGGACCGTACAGCTGGCGAAACTCGCCGAGGCGCATGGCTTCACCCATCTGTGGACCTTCGATTCACACCTGTTGTGGCAGGAGCCCTACGTGCTCTACAGCCAGATCCTGCATGAAACCACGCGGATTGTGGTGGGACCCATGGTCACCAACCCGGCGACGCGGGACTGGACCGTCACCGCGTCACTGTACGCCACCCTCAACGACATGTATGGAAACCGCACGATCTGCGGTATCGGCCGTGGCGATTCGGCGGTGCGGGTGACCGGCGGCGCGCCCACGACGTTGACCACACTGCGCGAATCAATCCACGTCATCAGGGAGCTCGCAAACTCGCGGCCTGTCGAATACCACGGTGCCACCATGCAATTCCCGTGGAGTCGAGGATCTGAACTTGAGGTGTGGGTCGCGGCATACGGCCCCAAGGCGCTCGCCCTGGCTGGTGAGGTAGCCGACGGGTTCATCCTGCAGCTGGCCGATATCGACATCGCACGGTGGATGATCGGTGCGGTGCGTGATGCCGCCGCGGCGGCCGGACGTGATCCCGCGGAGGTGCGGATCTGCGTAGCCGCACCCATGTATGTGGGATCGGACTGGACGCATATGCGCGACCAATGCCGGTGGTTCGGCGGAATGGTAGGCAACCACGTTGCCGACATCGTGTCCAGGTACGGATCCAACGGACAAGTGCCACAGTCTCTTACCGACTACATCAGCGGACGGCAGGGGTACGACTACAACCAGCACGGACGGGCCGGTAATACTCATGCGGAGTTCGTGAGCGATGACATCGTCGATCGCTTCTGCGTGCTCGGTACCGCGGCGGATCACATCTCAAAGTTGTTGGAGCTCAAGGCGCTCGGGGTGGACCAATTCGCCGGATATCTGCAGCACGACAACAAGGAGGAGACGCTGCGGGTGTACGGAGAGACGATCATTCCCGCTCTGTCGCAACACATCACGGCGAAGAGCTGATGACCACAACAGAGGGAGAGCTCACGCCGGTGTCGGCGGTCGGCAGGCTGAGTAACGAAGACCTGGCGCCCACGACGGCCGGACAGGCCACCTGGCGGACCTGGGACATCTTCTGCCTCTGGATGACCTCGGCGCACAGTCTTGGCAGCTACGGATTCGCCGTGGGTATGCTCGCGTTGGGGCTGACGGGCTGGCAGACCATGCTCGCGCTGTTCACCGGGGTACTGGTGCTCTGGGGCGGAAGCAACCTGATCGGGATCGCCGGCCAGCGGCTGGGGGTGCCCTTCCCGGTTTTCGCGCGCGCCACCTTCGGGGTTTTCGGCGCCAACGTGCCTGCACTACTACGCGGGCTGGTAGCCATCTTCTGGTACGGAATCCAGACCTATCTGGCATCCACCGCGGTCATCGTGCTGCTATTGCGGCTGGATCCCGGGCTACGGTCCTGGACCGAGCCGACGTTCCTGGGTTTGCATGCACTGGGATGGGCCGCGTTCCTGACGCTGTGGACCGTGCAGCTGCTGATCCTCAACTACGGCATGGAGATCGTTCGGAAGGCATCCGATGTGGCCGGTCCGGTCGTCTGGATCGGGATGATCGCGCTGGCGATTTGGATGCTGGCCAGTGTGGGTTGGAGCATCGACTTCGGTGCGCGGGTGGGCCCGCCGCTGGCGCCCGGGCCCACGGTGCTCGCATTCATCGGCGTCGCATTCCTGATGGTCGCGTTCATGGCAGGCCCCCTGGTCAACTACGCGGACTTCGCACGCTTTGCCCCGAGTAGACGGGCGATTCTGCGGGGGAACGCACTGGGCATCCCGCTGAACGAGACCGCCTTCGTGGTGATCTCGATCGTCATATCGCTTGCCGCGCTGAAGAAGTACGGCAGTGCGATGACTGATCCCGTGGAGTTGCTCGCCAATATCGACTCCGATGCCATTGTTGTGGTCGCGGCGATTCTCTTCGCCATCGCCACCGTCGGCATCAACGTGGTACTCAACTTCGTGTCCCCGTCCTACGACATCTCCAATGTCGCACCGAAATACATCTCGTTTCGCACCGGGGGCATCATCACGGCGATCCTGTCGGTCGCGGTGCTTCCCTGGAAGATCTGGGGGAACGAGGCCGCCATCGTGTACTTCCTCGGCGGGGTCGGTGCGCTCATGGGTCCGGTGTTCGGAATCCTCGTAGTGGACTACTACCTGCTACGTCGTCAGCGCACCAACACCGCCGACCTGTACTCCGAGTCCACCGAGGGCGCCTACTACTACACCCGCGGGTTCAACCCCGCGGCCCTGATCGCACTGGGAGTTTCCGGCGCGGCGGCGGTCGCCATCGCGCTCGTGCCCTCGGCGCAAAGCCTGACGGCACTTTCGTGGCCGGCTGGAGCGCTCTTGGGGGGCGTGCTGATGTATGGGTTGAGTGTGGGATCGGGCCGGGCTAGCCGTGCAACGCCTTCCTGAGGGCGGCCAGGGAACGATCGCGCTCTTCGGTGGCGGCGGGCACGATATCGGCGTAGCCCAGGTAGCCGTGGATTAGGGTGGACGCGTTGTGCAGCTCCACCGGCACCCCGGCGCCGCTGAGCAGCTCGGCGTACGTGGCGCCGTCGTCGCGCAGCGGATCGAATTGCGCGGTCCCGATGAACGCCGGGGCCAGCCCCTCGAAGCTCTCGGCGCGGGCCGGGACCAGCGTGGGGCCCGCGGTGGCGGGATTGGTGTCCCCGAGATACCACTTACTCAGCCCGGCGACCGCCTTGACATCCAGGACGGGTGCCTCGGCATTCTCGATCATCGACGGCAGCGTCACGTCGAACGTGGTGGCCGGGTACCACAGCACCTGGAAGGCCAGCGGAATGCCGTTATCGCGGGCCAGTTGAGCCAGCACCGCGGACAGGTTTCCGCCGGCGGAATCGCCACCGACGGCAAGGCGATCCGGATCGCCGCCGAACTCCGCGGCGTGCTGGTGCACCCATTGCAGCGCGGCCCAGCAGTCTTCGACCGCCGCCGGGTAGGGATGCTCCGGTGCCAGTCGATAGTCAACCGACACCACCACGGCGTCGGCCTGAACTGCCGCGGCGCGGCCGACCGCGTCGTGGGTATCGAGGTCGCCGATCACCCACCCGCCCCCGTGGATCAGCACAAACACCGGGTGCACTCCGTCCGCGGACGGAGAGTAGATACGTATCGGTATCTCACCTGCGGGGCCCGGGATGGTGCGGTCCTCTACCTTGGCCACCTCGATCCATGGCGGGCGCGCGGTGGCGATCGCGCGATACGCGTCCCGGGAAGCCTGCGGCCCGTCCGGCGAAACGAGCTGAATCGGAACAGCTTCCAGGATCTTGAGGATGATCGGGTCGATGCCGGTTTCGGTGGCGGTCATGCCGTCACTGTAACGGGTGCTGACCTGCGAGTCGGGGGCGTCTGCTAGAACCACCAGGTGACTGCGACGCGGGTGGTGGCCGAGCACGAGCCGGTTGCTCGAGTGCTGCCGCTGCTCACGGTGCCGCATCTGGATCGTGAGTTCGACTATTTGGTGTCCGCCGAGCAATCCGACGACGCCCAGCCCGGAGTGCGGGTGCGGGTGCGGTTCCATGGTCGGCTGGTAGACGCGATCCTGCTGGAACGCCGTTCCGAAAGCGATCACGCGGGCAAGCTCGGGTGGCTGGATCGCGTCGTATCACCGACGCGGGTGCTGACGCCGGATGTGCGCAGGCTCGTTGACGCGGTGGCGGCCCGATACGCGGGAACCCGTGCCGACGTGCTGCGCCTCGCCCTGCCGCCACGTCATGCGCGGGCCGAGAAGGAAACGCGCCCGGCGGCAGCCGATGACTTCGAACCGCCGGTGGTCGACGGTTCGGGCTGGGCTCGTTACCAGCGTGGCGAGGGATTTCTCGAGGCACTCTCGCAGGGCCGGGCCGCACGCGCGGTGTGGCAGGCACTGCCCGGCGAGGCCTGGTGCACTCGCATCGCCGAGGCCGCAGTGGCGGCTCACGGCACCGGCAGGGGGGTGCTCGCAGTCGTCCCGGATCAGCGCGATATCGATGCATTGTCCGCTGAGTGTGTGAAACATATTGGGGCACGGCATGTTATTGCACTCTCGGCGGAACTCGGACCCGCGGAGCGGTACCGGCGCTGGCTGGCGGTACTGCGTGGAGATGCGACCGTGGTGATCGGTACCAGAGCCGCGGTGTTCGCCCCGGTGGCCAATTTGGGTCTGGTGATGGTGTGGGACGACGGCGACGACAATCTCGCCGAACCCCGTTCGCCCTATCCGCACGCCCGTGAGGTGGCCATGCTGCGCGCGCATCAGCTGCGATGCGCGGCGGTGATCGGTGGGTACGCGCGCACCGCCGAGTCGCAGGCACTCGTGGAGAGCCGCTGGGCACACGACCTTGTCGCGGCCCGGCCCGTGGTGCGCAAGGCCTCCGCGCGGATCAGTGCTCTCGACGACAGCGGGTATGCGCAGGAGCGCGATCCGGCGGCACGTTCGGCGCGGCTTCCCATGGTGGTTCTAACGGCCGCGCGCGATGCGTTGAAGCGCGGGCACTCGGTGCTCGTGCAGGTGCCGCGACGTGGATACGTTCCGGCGTTGGCCTGTACGCGGTGCCGCACTGTCGCGCGGTGCCGTCACTGCACCGGCCCGCTGGCATTGGAAGGGCCCGGCGGGCCCTCCAACAATCTCAGCCCCAGCTGCCGATGGTGCGGACGCGTGGATGCCGACCTGCATTGCGTCCGTTGCGGCTCCAGCGCGGTCCGTGCCGTGGTGGTGGGTGCCCGCAGGACGGCCGAGGAACTGGGCAGGGCACTGCCGGGAGTCCCGGTGGTGACATCCGGTGGCGGCGAGGTGCACACCACCGTCACCGGACCGCCAAGCCTGGTGGTGTGCACGCCGGGCGCAGAGCCCTTGACGCCCAACGGGTATGGCGCAGCGTTGCTCTTGGATGCATGGGCACTGCTCGGACGCCAGGACCTACGCGCCGCGGAGGACACGTTGCGGAAGTGGATGGCAGCCGCAGCGTTGGTGCGCGGACATGATGAAGGGGGCGCCGTGGTGGTGGTCGCGGACTCCACACTGCCCACGGTGCAGGCACTCATCCGGTGGGACCCGGTGGGGCATGCCGCCGACGAATTGGCCGCGCGCGCAGAGGTTGGATTGCCGCCGCAGGTGCACATCGCAGCCATCGACGGGCCCGCCGCAGCGGTGGCTGCCCTCGTCGACACCGCGGACCTGCCCGAGGGCGCGGAGCTGTTGGGGCCCGTCGATCTTCCGGTGGGAGCGCGCCGGCCGGCCGGGATATCCGACGGTGTCGAAGTAGTGCGCATGCTGGTACGTGTACCGCGCACAGCCGGGTTGGAGATGGCCGCGGCTTTGCGCCGCGGAGTGGCAACGCTGAGTGCCCGGCGCGACGCGGAACCCGTCAGAGTGCAGATCGACCCGCTGCACGTGGGTTGATCGGGCGAACCTCAGGTGTTAGCGGCAACGAGGGTGGGACCGGCGCTGATGCCCTGGGCGAAGGTCTCGACGATATAGCCGATGAGATCGTCCCGACTAACCGTCCGCGAGGCGCTCCACCAGTTGATCGTCATGAGAACACCGCCAACCGCGAGCCGCGACCAGATCGGAGCCAGCCGTCGCATGTGATCGCCGGGAAACTCGGCCTGCAAATGTTCCTCGGTGACCTGCGCGATGAGGTCGAACACCCCGTGGTCGAGTCGCTCCTGTGCGGTGAGGTCGCGATCGAGCGCGATGTACAGCTCCGGTTCCGCGATGATCCAGTCGACGACGATGTCGGCAAATGCCCGGGTCTGATCGCGTATATCGCCGACCATGCTGTCGCGCCACGAACCGGAGATCAGTCGATCGGCGTGGCGGCGGCTCAATGCCCGCAGCAGGTCCGCCTTGGTGGGAAAGATTGCATAGCAGGCGGACCGGGCGAATCCTGCCTCCCGGGCAACCTCCGCGATGGAGACGGTGCCCCCCGTGTTGTGAATCGCGCGCTCTGCGGCGTCAAGTAGTTCTTCTGCTCGCAGTTTGCGATCATACGGAGCGCCACTCGGCCGGCCTCGTCCTCTGGTAGCCATCAAAATCATGGTATCGGATGTATCCAGACTTAGTGTCGCTCTGCTCGGCGAATCGCGCGCGCGACTCGGGGCCTCGTCTACGGACCTGGGATTCGATGTGGGCGGCGCATCCTTCCTAGACTGACTCGGTGCGCATAGTGTTCGCCGGTACTCCGGCCCCGGCGTTGCCCTCTCTGAGGAGGCTGTTGGCCTCCCGTCACGAGGTGGTCGCGGTACTGACGCGACCCGACGCCCGCGCGGGTAGGGGACGGGCCTCGGCCGCGTCGCCGGTGGCCGAGCTGGCCCGTGAGCATGGGCTGCCCGTGCTCGCGCCGCCGCGGCCCAACGATGCGGAATTCGTCAGTGAGCTCACCGAACTCGCTCCGGACTGCTGCGCGGTGGTCGCCTACGGCGCCCTGCTGAAACCCGAACTACTCGTGGTGCCCACTCACGGCTGGGTGAATCTGCATTTCTCGCTGCTCCCGGCCTGGCGCGGTGCCGCACCCGTACAGGCAGCCATCGCGGCCGGTGATGAGATCACGGGTGCCACGACATTTCTCATCGAGCCCACACTGGACAGCGGGCCCGTCTATGGAGTGGTCACCGAACGGATCATCGCCAGTGATACCGCCGGTGTGCTGTTGGGCCGACTCGCCGAATCCGGTGCGGGGCTTCTTGAATCGACAATGGACGGGATCGACGACGGGGCACTGGTGGCCGTTCCACAGGTGGCCGACGGAGTGAGCGTCGCACCGAAGATCACGGTGGAGCAGGCGCGCATCCGATGGGAGCTCCCTGCCCATGCGATCGATCGCCATATCCGGGCCATGACTCCCGATCCCGGTGCCTGGACAACCATTGGGGATACGCGTATCAAGGTTGGACCGGTGAGAATGGATGTGGACGTGCACGCCGAGGAACTACCGCCCGGAGCCTTCGCGGTCCGCAAGCGTGACGTGCTGGTGGGCACCGGCACCACACCGATCGCGCTCCACGAGGTGCAACCCCAAGGTAAGAAGTTGATGAACGCCGTCGATTGGGCGCGCGGCGCCCGGCTGGACGCGGAGGTGCGCGCACTGTGACTACCCGCCCGCCACGCCGACGGCCCAATCAGGATGCGCGCCCGAAGGAGCGTGCACGCCAGAAGCTCGATCCGGCGCGTCAGGTCGCGCTCGATGTGTTGCGCGCGGTATCGCGCCAGGATGCGTATGCAAATCTGGCCCTGCCCGCGCTGATGCGTGAACGCGGCATCACCGGGCGCGACGCCGCCTTTGCCACCGAACTCACCTATGGAACGTCCAGGGCTCGTGGTCTTCTCGATGCGGTCATAGCGTCGGCCGCGGGTCGAACGATCGACCAGGTTGACGAGGGGCTGCGTGATCCCTTGCGGCTCGGTGCCTACCAACTGCTGCGCACCCGCGTCGAACCACACGCGGCGCTGTCCACCACCGTAGATGCCGTGGCCGTCGAATTCGACCAGGGCAGAGCCGGTTTCGTGAATGCGGTACTGCGGACGATCTCCCGTCGCAGCGAGCAGGAATGGGTCGATGAGCTGGCCCCGCCGGAATCTGACAGGGTCGGCCGACTTGCCTTCGCGACTGCCCACCCACGATGGATCGCTCAGGCGTTCTCCGATGCACTTGGCCCCGCGGCCGGTGAGCTCGACGATGTGCTCGCCAGCGATGATGAGCGTCCCGTGGTTCATCTCGCCGCGCGTCCCGGGTACATCGACGCGGTCACGCTGGCCGACGAGGTGGGCGGCACCGTCGGCCGTTACTCGCCTTATGCGGTGTACCTACCCGGTGGAAATCCGGGTCGGGTGGACTCAGTCCGCGATGGCCTGGCACAGGTGCAGGACGAAGGCAGCCAGCTGGTCGCGCGCGCGACCGCGTTGGCTTCGCTGGACGGGGCCGATGAGCAATGGCTTGACCTGTGCGCAGGGCCCGGCGGCAAGACCGCGCTACTGGGCGCACTGGCGGCCGAGCGTGGAGCGCACGTCACGGCGATCGAGGTCGCTGCCCATCGCGCCGAGTTGGTGGCCACCGCCACGAAAGCCCTGCCGGTGACGGTGCTCACGACGGACGGGCGCGAGAGCGGTTTGGCGGCAGGGTCCTTCGACCGTGTGCTGGTCGACGCCCCGTGCACGGGGCTGGGTGCGCTGCGCCGCCGCCCGGAAGCTCGCTGGCGCCGTCAACCGAGCGACATTCCGGCATTGGTCAAGTTGCAACGCGAGTTGCTTTCCAGCGCCATCGAATTGACTCGGCCGGGTGGCATCGTCGTGTACAGCACGTGTTCGCCGCACTTGGCAGAAACGGTGGGTGTGGTCTCCGATGCGGTGCGGCGCCATCCGGTGACGGCCGAGGACGCCCGCGCGGTGTTCCCCGGTGTGGACGGGCTCGGCGATAGCGATGCGGTGCAGTTGTGGCCGCACCGGCACGGCACCGATGCCATGTTCACCGCCCTCCTGCGCAAACACGTATGATGAGGCACATAAGCTGAACGGCATGTCTCACCGCGCTCCTATGATCGCTCCGTCGATCCTGTCCGCCGATTTCGCACGTCTCGCCGAAGAGATGGCGGCAGTGGAAGGAGCCGACTGGCTGCATGTGGACGTCATGGACGGGCACTTTGTGCCCAATCTGACACTGGGTCTCCCCGTCGTCGACAGCCTCTTGGCCGCAACCGATATCCCGATCGACTGCCATCTGATGATCGACAACCCCGATCGGTGGGCGCCCGGATACGCCGAGGCGGGGGCGCACAATGTCACCTTCCACGCCGAGGCCACGGACAACCCCGTCGCAGTCGCCCGTGACATTCGGGCAGCAGGCGCCAAGGCCGGTCTCAGCATCAAGCCGGGCACACCTCTGGATCCATATCTGGAGGTGCTCAAGGACTTTGACACGCTGTTGGTGATGTCGGTGGAGCCGGGATTCGGCGGGCAATCCTTTATCGCGGGAGTGCTCGACAAGGTGCGCGCGGTGCGTAAGCTAGTCGACTCCGGCGAGCTGACGGTGCTCGTGGAGATTGACGGCGGCATCAATGCCGACACCATCGAGCAGGCCGCCGAGGCCGGCGTCGACTGTTTCGTCGCAGGTTCGGCCGTGTACGGGGCGCAAGATCCTCAGGCGGCGGTGCGGGCGTTGCGTGAGCAAGCTGCCAGGGCGGCAGCACATTTGGCCCGCTGATATGGCCAACCCGATCGGCCTCGACGCCGCCATGGATCTGGCGATCCGAGCCGCAGAGGAAGTCAAGGGCAGCACCTATCCGAACCCGCCTGTCGGCGCGGTGATCCTGGATGCGGCGGGGGTTGTTGCCGGGGTCGGTGGCACCCGCCCGCCCGGGCGGGAACACGCCGAGGTGGTGGCGCTGCGCCAGGCCGCTGATGCCGCGGCAGGCGGTACCGCCGTCGTGACCCTGGAGCCGTGCAATCACCAGGGAAGAACCGGACCTTGTGTGGATGCGCTTGCAGCTGCGGGTGTTTCACGTGTCGTCTACGCAGTCGCCGACCCAAATCCACAGGCGGCCGGGGGAGCGGAGCGCTTGCGTGCGCTGGGTATCGACGTCGTCGATGGCGTAGGTGCCGAGCTGGTCTCGGCAGGAACGCTGCGCGAATGGTTGTACAAACAACGTACCGGTCGTCCCCATGTCACCTGGAAGTACGGCGCCAGTGTCGACGGGCGCAGCGCTGCCGATGACGGCACCAGTCAATGGATCACCAGTGAGCAATCGCGAGCCGACGTGCACCGGCGCCGCGCGTTCGCCGATGCCGTTCTCGTCGGTACCGGCACCGTCTTCGCCGACGATCCGCAGCTCACCGCGCGCACGCCCGAGAACGTGTTGTTTCCCCACCAGCCGCTGCGCGTCGTCATCGGTATGCGCGAGGTCTCCTCGGATGCAAAGGTATTGAATGACGACTCGCACACCATGGTGATCCGCACCCACGACCCGGCCGAGGTGCTTGCCGCGCTGGCGGACCGAACCGACATCTTCCTGGAGGGTGGACCGACGTTGGCCGGGGCCTTCCTGCGAGCCGGTCTTGTGGACAGAATCCTGGCCTACCTGGCCCCAATGCTGTTGGGTGGCAACGTCCCCGCCGTGGAGGACGTGGGCGTCACCACCCTGTCACGCGCGCTGCACTGGGAGTACGACCAGATCGAACGCATGGGACCCGACGTGCTACTGAGCCTCGTTCCCCGCCTTGCGGTGTGAACCGATGAACAGCGCGATCACCGCGCCGATCACACAGACGATTGCCGTGATCGCGAACATCTCGCTGTACATCTCGCTGTAGGCGGTGATGCTGCGGTTCAGGAGCCGCATTTGTAGCTCCATGAAATTCGGCTTTCCGGTCGGCTTGGGTTCCTTGGCGGCCAGCGCATCGAAGTTCTGGTAGAAGCGGTGAATACCCCAACCGCCGAGGGCGGCCATGCCGATGAGCATGCCCGTCATTCGAGCCACCACCACGAGGGCCGAGGCGATGCCGTGCTGAGCGGCGGGCACCACGCGGAGAGCCGCGGATGACAGCGGTCCGATCACCAGGCCCAGACCCACACCGGCGACCACCAGGTCGGTGTCGAGCCGGGGCAGCGTGAAGAGCCCGAAGTTGTGCACGGCATCCAACACATCTACCGGCCAACCGGAGATCAGGTAGTACCCGAACGCGGCGATGAGCAGGCCGACGACGGCGATGATCCGATCGCCGAATCGGGTCGCGAGCCAGCCACCGATCACCGCCCCGATCGGCAGTGCGACAAGGAAGCGGGACAGCAGGAAGACCGCGTCGGCCTTGTTCATCTGCAGCACTCCCTGCCCGAGCAGCTCGATGTTGACCAGTGTCACCATTAACGCCGCACCGGCGGCCAGGGACGCGGCCAACGCCGCGAAGAACGGGCCGAACCGCACGCCTTGTGGCTTGATCAGCCGGGTTTTGGCCCGCGATTCCCAGAGGATGAACGCCAGGAATGCGACCCCGGATCCGATCAGAACCGGCAGGGCCCACTCTGGTAGTGCCGAGACTTTCGGATCGGGGCTGTACAAACCCACCACCAGCAGCGCCAATGCGGCGGCCAGCAGTGCGCCCCCTACGACGTCCACCTTCGGCCGATTCGGGTCGTGCTGGTGCGCGGGCACGCTGAACTGGACCAACACGATGGCGATGATCGCCAACGGCACGTTGACCCAGAAGATGGCGGTCCAGTGGCCGAACAGCCATACGCACAGCACGCCGTACAGGGGGCCGAGCACGCTGCCCAGTTCCTGGGCGGCACCGATACCGCCGAGAACGGTCGCGCGATTGCGTTGCGCCCACAGATCCGCGCCCAGAGCCAGGGTGACCGGAAGCAGCGCGCCACTGGCCACGCCCTGAATGATGCGGCCCGTGACCAGCATCGTCAGGTCGGTGGACAGCGCCGTGACGATCGAACCGATCGCGAAGCCCGCCAGCGCCAGCTGCAGGATGAGACGACGGCCGAATCGGTCGGAGGCCTGTCCCAGCAGTGGCATCGCGGCGATATATCCGAGTAGGTAACCCGTGACGATCGGAGTGACCTGCTGGATGTTGTTAAGCGCGATGCCGACGGTAGTCATGATGTCGGTGAAGACACTGACTACGACGTAGGTGTCCAGGGCGCCCAGGAGCACCGCCAGGCTTCCGGCGCCGATGGCGATGCTGCGATGCCGCAGGGGTAGGGAGGTACCGGGCTCCGTCGCTGTGTGCGTCACAGGGCGGGCTTGTCGACCGTGACCGGCTTGCCCCAGTCGGACAACGACATCTCGATGGTGTTACCCGGCGAGGTGTCGACGCTGATCTTGGTCAGCAGGTGCTTGCCGTCCTTCTGGATCCACGCCTTGGCCGGAATGTCGGCGGTGAGCGTGGTGCCGCTGGTGAAGGTGTTCAAGGCGTCCTTGCTCATCGTTCCGGTCACGAGAACCGAATCGACACCGTCGACGGTCTCGACCTTTTGGGACTTGGCATCGGTGATGTTCGACAGCAGGTTGGCCAGCCCCTTGTTGGGATCCAGGATCAGCCCGATGTCGTAGATGTCCTTGACCGGTCCCATGCTGGAGTACGCGCTGCCGAGCTGCGCGAACAGCTCGCCGTCGACCACGACGAACGGCAGCTCCAGCCCCCCGGTCTTGGCGGTGCCCTTGGCGGCCACGGCGGGTGTGGTGGTCAGATCGCCGGTCAGGTCCGACAGCTTGAGGGTCGGCTTGTCGCCGGTGACCTTGAGCACGATGTGCGTGCTGGTCTGGGTCTTGGTGGTGGCCGCCGATTCGCTGAGCAGCGTGGCGGCCTCGGGCAGGCTGGGGTCGGCCTTCTCGGTCTTGGAGCAGCCGGCCAGGGCGATGGCGGCGACGGCTACGGGGATAACGGCGAGTCGGATGCGGTTGCGCATGGGACCGATCGTAGAGGCTGACCGCGACCACTGGGAGGCTCGCGACACGACGACGTTGCTGGCGATGAAATTGACACCCCAGCAATCCGACGCCATGCTCGTTTGCAGGGCGGGATTGTCAACCGAGGGCTGGTTGTGGTGAAAAACGTGAGCAGAGCACTGGCATGTGGCATGTCCACGGTCGCCGCTGCCGCAGGCATTCTCGTTGCTTTACCTGCGCTTTCGTTCGCCGATCCAGCCTCGGAAACTCAGCCCAAGATTGTCGCTTTCCCGGGCATGTCGATTGTCCAGGGGGATAGCCGTTGCACGCTCGGCTACGTCGATCCGATATCGCGAATCGGTCTGACGGCGGGACATTGCAACGCCACCGGAGCGGTCACCGATCTGGGCGGGAACCGTGTCGGCGAGGTGCTGCTGATGAGCCGGAACCTGCCAACCGGTGGAGCGATCGGCCCCGGCGACGTCGTCTCGGACTACGAGGGCATCACGTTCGCGCCCGGGGTCGAGCTGAGCAGCAAACTGCCCAACGGGGTTGCGCTGCGCATGACCCAGAACGCGGGCCCAGAGCCCGGGCTCCCGGTGTGTCTGATGGGCTCGGTGTCGGGCGAGACGTGCGGCAAGGTCGATGCGATCAACAACGGCTGGTTCACCATGACGGATGTTGGTGGGCAGCACGGTGATTCGGGTGGGCCGGTGTACACCATCACGCAGCCCGGCCAGGCATTGCTGGTCGGCATCTACTCGTTGCGGTGGGGCGGAAAGCCTGCGGCCATGTCATGGTCGGCGATATCCGCACAGATGCAGTCGCAGTTGGTGGCGCAGATTCCGGCTGCCGGGCCGGGTAACGGCGGTCCACCGCTGCCTGCTGTGCCGTCGCCGGGTGCCGCGGCGCCCGCCTCGGCCTAGGCTTCGCCGGCTCATTTCGCATTAGTACAGGGCGCATTGCGTTTTCTATTCTGGTACTGTGGCGCCGTTCTGGGGCCATTATTAAATTTGCTGAGCCTTCAGAAATTCCACAATGTCAACCATTGTGATCACACTGAATTTTGGAAGGTAGACATGAAACGCATTGCCATTGCTCTCGCAGCCGCCGCGATAGCCATGGGGACCGTCGGGTGCTCCGCGAGCGACGATCGTGGTGGAAACATCGTGTGTATCGGCACCACAGAGGCGGGTAAAGACTCGTGGGACGTCTTTGTCGATGAAGCGGGGAAGGCGGGAATCAAGCTCGTCACCACCAACTTCACCGACTACAGCCAACCCAATGTAGCGCTCACTCAAAAACAGATCGATGTGAATCTATTCCAGCATCTTCGTTTCCTGGGTGAATACAACGTCGCCGATAGCGCGAATCTTGCTCCGGTCGGTGCCACCTATATCGTGCCGCTCGGACTCTATTCACAGAAGCACAAGGCGATAGCGGATGTTCCGCAAGGCGGACAGATCGCGATTCCCAACGATCCGCCCAACCAGGCGCGCGCGCTGTTCGTGTTGAAGGCGGCCGGGCTCATCGCGCTCAAGGGTGGACGTACGACACCGAGTGTGGCCGATATCGACAAGGGGGCATCGAGGGTCACCGTGACGTTGGTGGACGCGGCGCAGACGGCATTGTCTCTCAAGTCGATCGATGGCGCCGTCATCAACAACACCTATCTGGCGCAGTCGAACATCGACCCCAAGAGCGCGCTCTACGCCGATGACCCGGCCAGTCCGGGCGCCGAGCCGTATATCAACGTCATCGTTGCGCGCGACGAGGAGAAGGACAATCCGACGTATCAGAAACTCGTCGATGTCTTTCATTCCCCGGCCGTTACCGAGGCATACGCCAAGGAGAGCAAGGGAACTCAACTGACGGTGACAAAGAGTGGCCAGGACTGCGCGTCCATCCTGGCGAGGATCGAGCAGCAGATCCGCGCCGAGAAATGACGGAAGCGGCACCGCTCATCCGGTTCGAGAACGTCAGCAAGACGTTTCGGGTGGGCAAGAAGACCGTCACCGCCGTCGATGACGTGTCGCTGGACATCGACGCGGGCGACGTGTTCGCCATGATCGGTTACTCGGGGGCAGGGAAGAGCACACTGGTACGTCTCATCAATGGGCTCGAGCGACCCAGCTCTGGTCGGGTCGTGGTGGACGGAGCCGAGGTGAGTGCCCTCGGAGGGCGTGAATTGCGCAGTCTGCGTACCGATGTGGGCATGATCTTTCAGCAGTTCAATCTCTTTCGATCCCGGACCGTAGCGGGAAACATCGCCTACCCGCTGCGGGTGGCCGGGTGGACGGCCGAGAAGCGCACCGCGCGGGTCGCCGAGCTGCTGGAGTTCGTCGGCTTGGGTGAAAAGGCGAAGAGCTATCCGGATCAGCTCTCCGGTGGGCAGAAACAACGTGTCGGGATTGCGCGCGCACTCGCGACATCGCCGTCCATCCTGTTGGCCGACGAGGCCACCAGCGCCTTGGATCCCGAGACCACCGGCGATGTGCTGCAACTGCTACGCACGGTGAACGACGAGTTCGGAGTCACCATCGTGGTGATCACCCACGAGATGGACGTGGTGCGTACGGTGGCCGATCGTGTCGCGGTTCTCGCCGATGGCAGGGTCGTCGAGTCCGGCACCGTTTTCGACGTTTTCTCGACACCGCAGAGTGAGGCGGGTAAACGCTTCGTCGGCACGGTTCTGCAGAACACTCCCAGCGCCGCGGATGTCGCCCGAATAGCTCAGCGGCACAAGGGAAGCATTGTCTCAGTGGAGATCAGCGAGGGCGTCCAGATAGGACCGGCGCTGGCGCGTGCCACCGAGCTCGGGGTGCGTTTCGAGGTGGTCTACGGAGGTATCACCACTCTTCAGTCGCGCTCATTCGGCAATCTCACACTCGAGCTTGAGGGGCCTGATAGTCAAGTGGCGCAGATTATTTCGGACTTATCCGCAGTGACGACCATCCAGCAGGTGAGGCGATGACGACGAATTGGGAGCGGTTGCGCCCGCAATTGTTCGAAGCCTTTGGCGACACCCTGTATATGGTGTCGATCACCCTTGTGGTGGGCGGTGTCATCGGTCTGGGCTTGGGAGTGCTGCTGTACACCACGAGATCCGGTGGGCTGTTGCAGAACCGGGTGCTGCATACGCTGCTCAACGTGGTGGTGAACATCGTCCGGCCCATACCGTTCGTGGTGCTGATCGCCGCACTCGGACCGATCACACTTGGGGTGGTGGGGACGACCATCGGCACTACGGCGGTGGTGTTCGTGATGATCGTCGCGGCGTCTTTCGCGATTGCGCGCATTGTCGAACAGAACCTGGTGACCATCGACCCCGGGGTCATCGAGGCGGCGCGCGCAGTCGGTGCCGGGCCGTTGCGGATCATCCTGACGCTGCTGGTGCCGGAAGCGCTCGGGCCGTTGATACTCGGCTACACCTTTGTGCTCATCGGGATTGTGGACATGTCCGCGATGGCAGGTTTGGTGGGCGGTGGCGGTTTGGGCGACTTCGCGATCGTGCAGGGATATCAGCGTTTCAACTGGCAGGTGACGATCGTATCGACCGTCATCATCATCGCGCTGGTCCAGGCGGCGCAGTTCTTTGGAAACTATCTGGCGCGCAAGGCGCTTCGGCGATAGTTACGCGGGAGGCGCAGGCGCGGCAGGTGCCGGCGGTGCACCGGGCGCGGGAGCAGCGCCTTCGGGCGCCTCGGGCGGGGTCCAGTGCCACTGCTCGGGCGCGGGGCCCTGCGAGTCATCACCCAAACCGGGAATGCGTGTTCCGGGAGGCGGGGCGGTGCCGGGCAGGGGCTGGTTGAGCGATTCCTTGGTCCCGCGGCCTACGATGCCGCCTCGCCACTGACCGTCCTGTACGCCCCGAACGAGCCTGCCCAGGTAGTCACCGCCGGAGATATCGGCGTTCTCTTCTCCGGGGTTCACGCCGTAGATCTCGCCCTTGCCGGGCTCGGCGGGCTTCAGGTTCTGCGGCAACAGGTACTGGTTGTTGAGCGCCCTCGTGTTCGGGGTGACGACGGGAGTCTCGAAGCCCGGTGCCGTCGGTGCTGCCGGTGCCGGATTCTGGCCAATCAGATTGGGATTACCCACGATTGCCAGGTTGGTGGGTATGCCACCGGGGCCCTGGTCGGTTCCGGACAGGGCGAGCGGGTTGCCGATGTGAGACGGCGGTGGCGGCTCCGGCGGGCCGGGAGGTGCCGTAGGGGGAGGTGCGGCCGCGGGCACCGGCGCCGGGTCCGGTTCCCCGGGATCGGCGCCGGCGGTTGCCGCGGAGGGGAGCAGCGCACTAGCGGCAAGAGCCGCAGCTACCCCGATCTTCACGATGGACGGACGATCGGGGTTTTTCATGGCTGCGGCTCCTCTGCGCTGGACGAGATCGGACGGTCTGAATTAGACGGTCTTCGTGACGCCGTAGTAGGCGACGATATCGTCGTTGTCCTTCGACGAGCTGGTCAGCACGGCGTACGAACGCAGGAACGACTGGCCGATGCAACCGTCGATCTTGATGTGCACGTCCTTGAGGGTGATGCGCACTTCGCTGCCCTTGTACTTCTTCTTGTCGACCGAGACGTTGATGACCTCACCGGGCTGCGGGTGCACTTCGATCTGGCCCTGAATGGGCATCGACAAACCGGGGCCCAGCGATGGAACTCCAGCGGCAGTGATACCTGCGTTTAGCGATGCTGACAGGCCAATCGAGCCGTTGAGCTTTACCGTGTTGAGGGAGATGCCGCAACCGATCTGATAGCCGGCTTCCAGGGTGCCTCCGGACAGCTTGGTGCCGCCGCCCTTTGCCGAGCCGGTGAACGTGCCACCGGCGAGATACTCGCGCGATGAGGTGGCGGTGGTCAGCGGCGGGATGGGTAGTTGGGTCTCATCCTTGGCGCCGACGGTCAGGGTCCAGCCATCGGGGGTCTTGACGACGCCCGGATCCTCGGAGCCGACGAGGCCGTTGTCCGGCGGCGGGCCGTCAGCGACTGGCTGTACGGGGGATGGCTCGTCGGATGGGTCTGCCAGGGCGAGCGGAGTCGACGCCGCGAGTGCGCACACGGCGGTCAGGGTGATAAGACTCTTGAGCATGGGGTTGGTACCTCTCGAGGTCTGGAGCAGTGGGCTGGCTGTGGGTGTTTCGGTCATCAATGTCAGACGGCCTTGGTGACACCCATGTAGGTGACCACGTCATCGGTGTTCTCGGTGGAACTGGTGAAGGTCGCATACGACCGGATGAAGGACTGACCGACGCAGCCGTCGATCTTGATACGGAAGCCGGTGATGGTGGTACGTGTGGTGGTGCCCTCAAAGGTCTTCTTGTTGACCGGTACGATGGTCACCGTGCCCGGGCGAAGGCCGACCTTGATCTGGCCGACGACACTGACGCCGACACTGGCACTCGCCGATGCAAGTCCTGTGTTGTTGAGGCCTGCGCCGATGCCAGGAGTGATACCGGCTCCACCCATGAGCTCGACAGGCCCGCCGTTGATACCGCAGCCGATTTGGTAGCCGGCCTCCAGGGTGCCACCGGCGAGCTTGGTCTTACCCGAGCCCTTCACCCCTCCGATGAAGGTGCCGCCGACGATGTATTCACGCGAGGACAGCGCGGTGGTCAGCGGGGCCACTGGGAGCAGGCTTTCATCCTTGCCTGCCACGGCCAGGATCCAACCATCCGGGGTAGACAAGGTGCCGGGCTCTGCGGACGGCATGGCGCCGGTATCACCGGGCGGGGGAGGCGGCGCATCGGCCACCGGCTGCACGGGCGCCGGATCATCACCGGGTTCGGCCAGGGCGAGGGGCGCAGTTGCGGCTAGCGCGCATACAGCAGTCAGAGTGACAAGACTTTTCAGCATGGTGCGGTGGCGCCTCTCATTGTGTGGTGATGTCCATGACTTCTGTGAGGAAGCTGTCCAGACGAATGTTGGGGGTGCCGCATTGCGAAACGGTTAATGGACGGACAACAGTTATCGCCCAATGTCTATCCATTTCGTACGTCGGTACACACCGTTCCAACCGCGATGATTTGAAACGCGAAAAGCCTTCTGCCTCGGCGATTGTGACGAAAACCACTGGTGTCGTTACCGCCTCGCCGCGATCGTTTGGGACTACCCCGTAGGGGTATCCAGCCCACTTTTCAACGGTCAGTCGAATTTCACGCCGTATATCGGTTGTTCAACTCTCGTTCAGACTTGTGACAATTCCGCAACTCACCATCGAATATCGGTGCCGTACTAACGCGACGTCTTATGGAATTCCCGGTACGGTCACGGCACCAGAGAATCTGGAGAGGAATCGATGAGGTCACTACATCTGTGTCGCAAGGCGGTCGTGCCTGCATTGGTTGCGATCGGTATGGGGCTGACGGTCGTCCCGTCGGCATACGCGGAGCCCGATCAGCCGGATCCTTCGGAACAGCCCGCTCAGCAGACTGTCGTGGCGCCCGGCCCCGCCATGGCGGCCGCGCCCGCACCCACCTCCGATAGCGCCGCTCCGGCGGCCATCGAGGCGTGCGCCAAGTTCGCGACGGCACTTGATTACGCGGCCACCAACTACTCCGATTTTGCCGAGAACCTGGCCGGTATGGAAGGCAACTACAGCGACACGTACGTCTCGTCCAGCAATGGCACGGGCCGAACCGCGCTCCGTGAGGCCGCATCCTTCGCCAATGAGGCGGCAAGTACCCCGGAGCTGGACCCGGCGATCGCCGATCCGATGCGTTCGTGGGCGACGAACGCCAACAAGCTGATGATCCTCATGGGTGTCCGGGCACCGGTGGACGGTGTAAACGGGAAGGCCAACGACCTGAACACCGATGCGCACAACGTTCAGATGGCCTGTGCACTGGCGGGGACGCACGCCTAGCCCGGCACGGTCGTCCTAGTCTGGTTCCATGTTCACCGGAATCGTTGAAGAGCTTGGCGAGGTCTTGGGCAGAGAGGATCTCGGCGACTCTGCCCGCCTCACCGTCCTCGGCCCGCTGGTTGTCGAGGACGTCAAACATGGCGATTCGATAGCCGTCAATGGTGTCTGCCTGACGGTGGTCGAGGTGCGTCCCGGTGGAGTCTTCACCACCGACGTCATGGGGGAAACCTTGTCGCGCTCGAGCCTGGACAAGATCGGGACGGGTACGAAGGTCAATCTTGAGCGTGCAGCGGCGGTCAACAGCCGACTCGGTGGGCACATCGTGCAAGGGCATGTCGACGGCACCGGCAACGTGCTTGTCCGCACTCCGTCGGAGAACTGGGAAGTGGTGCGCGTCTCACTGCCCGCACAGGTGGCCAGATACGTCGTCGAAAAGGGCTCGATCACCGTGGACGGGGTGTCACTGACGGTGTCGGCACTGGGGCCGGATTGGTTCGAGGTGTCGCTGATTCCCACCACCTTGGGGTTGACGACGCTCGGATCTGCCGAGGTGGGGACGCCGGTGAACCTAGAAGTGGATGTCATTGCCAAGTACGTGGAGCGCCTCCTCGAGCACCGTTCTTAGGTCCCTGGTTCCGCTGAGTGAACAGCGCTCGAATCGTTCGATTCGCGGTGGTTCATAATTAACGTGCCCCACACGCCCCTAACGAGAGTGGTCCCCATGACCAGGTTGGACAGCATCGAACGCGCTGTCGCCGATATCGCCGCCGGTAAGGCCATCGTCGTCGTCGACGATGAGGATCGGGAGAACGAAGGCGATCTGATTTTCGCCGCGGAGAAGGCCACCCCGGAGTTGGTGGCGTTCATGGTGCGATACACGTCGGGCTACCTCTGTGTGCCGCTGGCCGGGGAGGACTGCGATCGCCTCGGACTCTTACCTCAATACGCGGTAAACCAGGACAAGCACGGCACCGCATACACGGTCACCGTCGACGCGAAAAATGGTATCGGAACCGGGATTTCGGCGTCCGATCGCGCGGCGACAATGAGGTTGCTGGCCGATGCGACAAGCGCACCCGATGACTTCACCAAACCGGGCCACGTTGTTCCGTTGCGCGCCAAGGACGGCGGAGTGCTGCGGCGTCCGGGCCACACCGAGGCCTCGGTGGATCTGGCGAAGCTGGCGGGGCTACGGCCCGCCGCGGTGATCTGCGAGATCGTCAGCCAAAAAGACGAGGGCGCCATGGCCCAAACCGAGGAACTGCGGGTCTTCGCCGACGAACACAACCTTGCCCTGGTATCGATCGCGGACCTGATCGAGTGGCGGCGCAAGCACGAGAAGCATGTGGAGCGGATCGCGGAGGCACGGATTCCCACTCAGCACGGCGAGTTCCGTGCGGTGGGGTACACGAGCATTTACGACGACGTCGAGCATGTGGCATTGGTACTGGGAGACATTTCCGGGCCCGAAGGCGACGGCAATGATGTATTGGTGCGGGTGCACTCTGAGTGTCTGACCGGCGACGTATTCGGCTCTCGCCGTTGCGATTGCGGTCCGCAGCTGGATGCGGCAATGGAGATGGTGGCCAAGGAGGGGCGCGGCATCGTGCTGTACATGCGCGGCCACGAAGGGCGCGGTATCGGCTTGATGCACAAACTGCAGGCCTACCAGTTGCAGGACGCCGGTGAGGACACCGTAGATGCGAACCTCAAGCTCGGTTTGCCTGCCGACGCGCGTGATTACGGTTTGGGCGCACAGATTTTGGTGGACCTCGGGGTGAAGTCCATGCGACTGCTGACCAACAACCCCGCCAAGCGGGTGGGGTTGGACGGATACGGCCTGCACATCATCGAGCGCGTGCCCCTGCCGGTGCGCGCCAACTCGGAGAACATCCGATACCTGCGCACCAAGCGCGACCGGATGGGGCACGATCTGGCCGATCTTGACGATCACCCTGAGGCCGACGGCGCGTGAGCGGCGAGGGCATCCCGTCACTGAAGGTCGGTGACGCATCAAGTCTCAGCTTGGCGATAGTGGCCAGCACCTGGCATGACCAGATCTGCACCGCGCTGCTGGAGGGCGCCAAGCGCGTAGCGGCCGACGCGGGGATCGATCGTCCGACCGTCGTTCGGGTCCTGGGTGCCATCGAGATACCCGTCGTGGCGCAGGCGCTGGCCCGTACCCACGACGCCGTCGTTGCGCTCGGGGTCGTAATCCAAGGCGAGACACCGCATTTCAACTACGTGTGCGACGCGGTGACTACCGGTCTGACCCGTGTTTCCCTGGATACGAGCACACCGGTGGCCAACGGAGTGCTGACCGTGAACAACGAGCAGCAGGCCCTCGACCGTGCCGGACTGCCGGATTCCTCCGAAGACAAGGGTGCCCAGGCGGCGGCCGCCGCGCTGGATACCGCGCTGACGCTGCGTCGGCTTCGCCAGCCGTGGACTGAGGCGTGACCGAATCGCCACGGGACGGCGCATGGGAGCTCGTCCTCAAACCGCACCTATCGCCGTACTTCGTGTACGCCGCCGCCTTCATCATCGCGGCCGCGCATGTCGCGGTGGGGGTGCTGCTCAAGATCTCGCCCAATAGCGGGGTGATCTTCAAGACCTCCGACCAGATCGGTATCGCGTTGGTGGGCTTTGTCATCGCGGGTGTGGTCCTCATGTTCGCGCGCCCGCGGGTACGTGCCGGTGTGGTGGGGCTCGAGGTACGTAATGTGCTGGGTCCCAAACTCATCCCGTGGTCCGAGGTAGTTGGAGTCTCATTTCCCGCCGGTGCGCAATGGGCACGGCTGGACCTGGACGACTACGAATACGAGCCGTTGATGGCGATTCAGGCCATCGACAAGCAGCGGGCCGTCGACGCGATGGACGCGCTGCGGGGCCTGGTCGTGAAGTACACGGAGCAGTCGACGGCCTAGCCGCCGTATTCGACGCGATCCGGGCAGGAAAGCCGTTCGTGAGCGGGCGGCCGCTCATCTCACCCAGTTTCCGGCCGTGGTGGCGATGTCCACGTATCGTGTCAATACCGAACGTGCCTGCGAATATGGCCAGGGCAGAGAGCTTGGAGAACGTGGCGACTACGAGAACTACCGCGCGCCGCGGGGGTGTTCGGGCGTCGCTGGCGTCCGTACGGAACGCGCACGACCTCTTTGTAGCAGGTCAGGTAGACGGTTCGTATCTGGAGTCGATACCGCTGCCGCGTCTCGTCACCGAAAGCTGGCAACGGAGCCTGGCGACCGGTGTCGATCCTGATCGCGGGCCCGGTGAGGCGGCCGCCGCGAGGACCCTGACCGAGCTGCGTAGCAGTCATCCACTGGCCGGCGCGCTGCCGGTCATTCGTCGTCTGCTGGTGGACCATGCCACGGACTCGGGCGTGCTTGTCGGGGTTACCGCTGCCGACGGCGCACTGCTGTGGGTGGAAGGCGACGCGGGCGCAAGCCGCAAGGCGGCCTCGATGAACTTTGTACCCGGTGCCGACTGGAGCGAGCGGGCCGTGGGCACTAATGCCCCGGGTACCGCCCTCGCCCTGGATCGGGAGGTGCAGATCCGTGGCAGCGAGCATTTCTGCAGGTTGGTGCGGCCATGGTCGTGCACCGCGGTGCCGATACATGACCCGCTGACCGGCGAGGCCCTGGGAAGCATCGATCTCACCGGCGGTTCGGCTGTTGCATCGGCTCAGACCCTGGCCCTGGTGCGTGCTACGGCAGTGGCCGTCGAGCATTTCATCGCGCTGAACTACCCGCGGCGCGGTCAGCCGGAAAGTGGTGTCGAACCGCGTGTGACGCTGCTCGGCGCCGACCGCCCGATTTTGCACACCGGCGGCGGACAGCACCGGCTGTCCGGTCGCCACGCCGAGATCATGGCGCTGCTGATGCGTCACCCGGAGGGTCTGAGCGCCGACCATCTGGCGATACTGCTCGACGAAAACGATCTCGACGTCGTCACCGTTCGCGCCGAGATGTCCCGATTGCGGCGCATCGTGGGGGACGAGTTGATCGGGTCCCGCCCATACCGGCTGCTCGAACATGTGGGAAGCGATATGGATGATGTCTTCGCCGCGCTTCGATCCGGTGATATCGCCAGGGCCATGGACCACTACTCGGGCCAGCTGTTGCCGCGTTCGGCAGCTCCCGCAATTGCGCGGCTGCGCCTGGAGCTGAGCACCAGCCTTCGCAGCGCGGCACTTGCCGACGGTGATCTGCAGCTGCTGCGTCGTTGGCTCGACCTGCCGGAGGCTCGCGATGACCGCCAGGGATGGCAGGCGCTGCACGATCACCAGGGTGCTGGGGTTGTCGGCCGCTCCGCAGCGCGTGGCCATCTCATTGCGCTGGACTCCGACCTCGCCTGAGCACCGCCACCGTTGGCCGGAAGTTGCAACCGTGCTGCAACGGGCCAAAACCTACCTTCAGTGATCACCGACACATGTGATGTCTTGAAGGCAGGAGAACGCCGTGACTGTTTACGCCCACCCGGGTGCGCAGGGATCGCTGATGACTTTCGCATCCCGCTACGAGAATTTCATTGGTGGGCAATGGGTTCCTCCGGCCGAGGGCCGATACTTCGAGAATCGCACGCCGGTGACGGGGGAGGTGTTCTGCGAGATACCGCGCTCCGGTGAGGCCGATGTGGAGAAGGCTCTCGATGCCGCGCACGCCGCGGCCCCCGGCTGGGGCAAGACCTCGCCGGCGGATCGGGCGCTCGTCCTCAACAGGATCGCTGACCGGATGGAATCCAACCTGGAGTCCATTGCCGTTGCCGAGTCGTGGGACAACGGCAAGCCCATCCGGGAAACCCTGAACGCAGACATCCCGTTGGCCATCGATCATTTCCGGTACTTCGCCGGTGTCCTTCGGGCGCAAGAGGGTTCACTCTCGCAGATCGACGAGGACACCGTCGCCTACCACTTCCACGAGCCCCTCGGCGTGGTCGGGCAGATCATCCCGTGGAACTTCCCCCTGCTGATGGCGAGCTGGAAACTCGCCCCGGCCATCGCCGCGGGCAACACGGTGGTACTCAAGCCCGCCGAACAAACCCCCGCGTCGATCTTGTACCTGTTCTCTCTTATCGGCGACCTGCTGCCTCCCGGCGTGGTGAACATCGTCAACGGGTTCGGGGTGGAGGCGGGCAAGCCACTGGCATCCAGCAGCCGGATCGCCAAGATCGCGTTCACCGGCGAAACCAGCACCGGCCGGCTGATCATGCAGTACGCCAGCCAAAACCTGATTCCGGTCACCCTGGAACTCGGTGGCAAGAGCCCCAACCTCTTCTTCTCCGACGTGATGGTCGCCGGTGACGACTTCCAGGACAAGGCCCTGGAAGGGTTCACGATGTTCGCGTTCAACCAGGGTGAGGTGTGCACCTGTCCTTCGCGGAGCCTGATACAGGCCGACATCTTCGATGAGTTCCTGGAGCTGGCCGCCATCCGTACCAAGGCCATCCGCCAGGGTGACCCTCTCGATACCGAGACGATGATGGGGGCGCAGGCCTCCCACGAGCAGCTCGAAAAGATCATGTCGTACATCGATATCGGCAAATCCGAAGGGGCGCGGCTGGTTACCGGCGGTGAGCGGGCCGAGCTCGGCGGCGATCTGTCGGGCGGTTACTACGTGACGCCGACGGTCTTCGCCGGTACGAACTCGATGCGGATCTTCCAGGAGGAGATCTTCGGGCCGGTGCTGGCCGTGACCTCCTTCGCGGACTACGACGACGCGATCGCCATCGCCAACGACACTCCGTACGGGCTGGGCGCCGGAGTGTGGAGTCGCAACGGCAACATCGCCTATCGCGCCGGGCGTGACATCAAGGCCGGCCGGGTGTGGACCAACTGCTATCACCAGTATCCCGCGCACGCCGCCTTCGGCGGCTACAAACGGTCGGGCATTGGCCGCGAGAACCACAAGATGATGCTGGATCACTACCAACAGACCAAGAACCTGCTGGTGTCCTACAGCTCCAAGGCCCAGGGCTTCTTCTGAGCAACGCCACCGGCGATGTCACCCGAAAGCGAAGTCATTCAACTGAATTGATCTGTGGAGAGCAAGGAAACGATATGGCGACCACCAAGCACGGCCTCGTCGAGGAGCATCTCGAAAGCGCGGACTATCTGCGCAAGCGCCAACTCAAATCGGGGAGTGCGGGCTGGCTGCTGCTGGCCGGCCTCGGGGTGAGTTACGTGGTGTCCGGCGATTACTCGGGCTGGAACTTTGGCCTCGGCCAAGGCGGTTTCGGCGGGTTGGCCATCGCCACCGTGGTGATCGCCGGCATGTACCTGGCACTGGTGCTGGGGATGGCGGAACTCTCGTCTGCGCTGCCGACCGCAGGCGGCGGTTACACCTTCGCACGCCGTGCGCTCGGACCGTGGGGCGGATTTGCCACGGGGACCGCAATTCTCATCGAGTACTCGATAGCTCCGGCCGCCATCGCGACATTCATCGGCGCGTATGTCCAATCGTTGGGTCTGTTCGGCATCACCAATGGATGGTGGGTTTACCTGGCCGCCTATGCGTTGTTCATCGGGATCCACCTGTCGGGGGTTGGCGAGGCACTCAAGGTGATGTTCGTGATCACCGCGATCGCCTTGGTTGGCCTGCTGATCTTCGCGGTTGCCGCGGCCGGTCAGTTCGACGTCCACAATCTCACCAACATCGCGGTGGATGCGGGTGCGGCCGGGTCCTCGAGTTTCCTACCGCATGGATACCTGGGTATCTGGGCGGCCATCCCGTTCGCGATCTGGTTCTTCCTCGCCGTCGAGGGTGTTCCACTGGCGGCGGAGGAGACGGCCAATCCGGAACGCAATGTGCCGAGGGGGATTATCGCGGCGATTGGCGTGCTGCTGGTGACCTGTGCGATCGCACTCGTGCTTACCACGGGTGCCGGTGGCGCAGAACAGATGTCGGATTCGGGTAATCCGCTGGTCGAGGCGCTCGGTCACGGCACTGCCGCCAAGCTGGTCAACTACATCGGGTTGGCCGGGCTGATCGCCAGCTTCTTCTCGATCATCTACGCATACTCACGGCAGCTGTTCGCGCTCTCCCGCGCGGGCTATCTGCCGACGATGCTGTCGGTGACCAATTCGCGCAAGGCGCCCACGCTGGCGCTGATCGTCCCCGGCGTCATCGGGTTCGCACTGTCGCTGACAGGACATGGCGACCTGCTGCTCAACATGGCGGTCTTCGGTGCGGCCCTGAGTTATGTGCTGATGATGGTCAGCCACATCGTGCTTCGCGTGCGCGAGCCCAACATGCCGCGGCCGTACCGTACGCCGGGTGGTGTGGCCACCACCGGCTTCGCTTTGGCCATCGCGGTGCTGGCGGTCATCGCGACCTTCCTGGTCAACCCGGTGGCTGCGGGCTTGTGCCTGGCGGTGTTCGCGGCATTCATGGTCTATTTCGCGCTATACAGCCGCCACCGCCTGGTGGCGAATTCGCCCGACGAGGAGTTCGCGATGCTGGCGGAGGCTGAAAGCGAGCTCACGTGAAGTACCGGCAACAGGTCGCGGGGGTCAGCTACGCGTTCGACGGGCTGGTGGACGTGATGGCCAAGGCGACGCCGCTGCGATCGGGTGACCAGCTCGCAGGCTGCGCGGCGGATTCTGATGCTGAACGGGCAGCCGCGGCATGGGTTCTCGCTGACCTGCCACTCGATACGTTTCTCAACGAAGCGGTGGTGCCCTACGAAACCGACGAGGTTACCCGGCTGATCATCGACAGCCACGATCGACGCGCCTACTCGGACATCGCGCATCTGACGGTCGGTGGCTTTCGGGATTGGTTGCTGCAGAGTGCATCCCATGACGACGGTGCTCAGCGCATCGCTGCCGTTTCTGCCGGGGTAACCCCGGAGATGGCGGCGGCGGTCAGCAAGATCATGCGCAATCAAGACCTGGTGGCGGTCGGGGCGGCGATGCGGGTGAGCGCAGCCTTCCGCACCACGGTAGGTGGCGTGGGCACGCTGGCCACCCGGCTTCAGCCGAATCACCCCACCGATGATCCTCGGGGTGTCGCCGCAGCCGTGCTCGATGGGCTGCTCCTGGGGTGTGGTGACGCGGTTATCGGTATCAATCCGGCGACCGATTCGCCGGAAGCCACATCGGATCTGCTTTATCTGCTGGACTCGATCAGGTCGCGCTACGACATTCCGACCCAGTCGTGCGTTCTGTCACACATCACCACCACCATCGGATTGATCGAGCGGGGTGCGCCGGTGGATCTGACGTTCCAGTCGATCGCAGGCACAGAGGGCGCCAACTCTGCTTTCGGAGTGAACATCGCGCTGCTGCGTGAAGGTCGCGATGCGACCCGGGCGCTGCGGCGTGGGACCGTCGGTGACAACGTCATGTACCTCGAAACCGGCCAGGGTTCGGCGCTGAGCTCCCAGGCCCACCTGGGTATCGGCGATAAACCTGTCGATCAGCAGACCCTCGAAACGCGCGCCTACGCGGTGGCCCGCGATCTGGACCCATTCTTGGTCAACACCGTCGTCGGATTCATCGGGCCGGAATATCTCTACGACGGAAAGCAGATCATCCGCGCCGGATTGGAGGACCACTTCTGCGGCAAGCTACTCGGTCTGCCGATGGGTGTCGACGTCTGCTACACCAACCACGCAGAGGCCGACCAGAACGACATGGACACACTGCTGATCCTGCTTGCCGCCGCCGGGGTGGCATTCGTCATCACTGTTCCCGGTGCCGACGACGTCATGCTCGGTTACCAGAGTCTGTCGTTTCATGATGTCCTGCAGGCTCGCCGGACGTTGGGCCTGCGTCCTGCACCCGAGTTCGAACAGTGGCTGCACGCCATCGGAATGATCGACGAAGCCGGCGCTCTCACCCCCTTCGACGTGACGAGCTCGCCATTGCGTGCGCTGACGGCATCGGGTGCCTGATGACGGCAGGTGATGTTGCCCGTCAAAGGTTTTGGAAAGAGCTGCGGGTGAACACCCAGGCCCGGATCGGTTTGGACCGGGCGGGCAATGCGCTGCACACGCGAGATGTGCTGGACTTGGCTACCGCGCACGCGGCTGCCCGCGATGCGGTCCACGTGCCCCTGGACACCGAGCGTCTCACCGCCGAAGTCGGTGGTATCGGACTGGGCACACCGGCGGTGGTCACCAGCCAAGTGAGTTCGCGCGCAGAGTATTTACGCAGACCCGACCTCGGGCGGTTGCCGGCCGACTTGTCTTCGGTGCCGAGGGAAGCAGCCGATATCGGCTTCGTGCTGGCCGATGGTCTGTCACCCACGGCCCTCATGCGCCACGGCGTCCCCCTGCTATGCGAACTCGTCCTGCAACTCGGCGTTTCCTACAGCCTGGCCGCGCCCGTCATCGCTACGCAGTCCCGGGTGGCGCTGGGCGATCACATCGCCGCGCAGGGGCGGTACCGAACGCTGATTGTCATCATCGGGGAGCGGCCCGGCCTCAGCGTTGTCGACAGCCTCGGCATCTATCTCACGCATCTGCCGCGCCCGGGCTGTACCGACGCCGATCGCAATTGCATATCCAATATCCACCCGCCGGACGGGCTCAGTTACCGCGAGGCCGCACATATCGCGGCGAGTCTGGTCGGTGGTGCGCGCCGGTTGGGCCGTTCTGGCGTGTCGCTCAAGGACACCTCGCGTGCGAGCGCGATTGACGGGCCCGGACAGGGCGAGTTGGGCTGATCTGCGTGCTTATCCCGTGTCACCCATGACGAGGCCCTCACGGCGCGGATCCGCACCGCCGATCCATCCCTGACCTCGTCGCACCAGCGCCGACAGCCCACTGGACTGATCGGCGACATCGACAGTGTGTCCTCGACTGCGCAGCCCTTGGATCAGTGGATCGTCGGAGCCATTGTTGTGCGCATCGATGTTGGGGTGCTCTCCACCGACGTTCGTCTTGCGCGAATTGTTGGCGCCGAAGTCCACCATGGAAACCGCCTGTTGTGGATCGAGCCCCCAATCTAAAATGCCGACAAGGGTTTTCACCACGAATTGGATGATCACCGCACCGCCCGGAGAGCCCAGCGCCAGCAGCAGCGCGCCACGCTTGCCGGACTCCGTGCGTTCGAAGACCAGGGTGGGGGCCATGGAGCTACGCGGCCGTTTTCCCGGCTGTAGCCGATTGGCGACGGGAAGTCCGTCCTTGCCCACGGGCTCGGCGGAGAAGTCGGTGAGCTGGTTATTGAGGATGAAGCCGTCGACCATGTGGAAGGAGCCGAACGCGGATTCCACTGTGGTGGTGAGCGATGCGGCGTTGCCTTGCCTGTCGACGACAGTCACCTGGCTGGTGCCGTGTTCGGGGGTGGATACCGCCGCAGACGCCGGAACGTTGAATTCGCCGGGCCGGGCGGTGCCCATCGTCTTCTCGCCGGAGATCAGCCGGGCACGTTCGGTCAGGTAGGTCGGGTTGAGCAGGGTCTTCGGTGAATTACCCGGCAGTGCCACAAAATCGGTGTCGGCGACGTACTTGTCACGGTCGGCATAGGCCAGCCGCTCGGCCTCTGCGATGTAGTGCACCCCGTCGACAGTGGGTCTTCCGCCGTCCAGGTCGACGTCGGTGGGGCGGTAGGAGGCCATCGGAAAGTTTTGCAGGATACCCAGAGTGGCCGCGACGGCGATGCCGCCCGAGGATGGTGCCGGCATACCGCAGATTTCGTGATCACGGTATGTGGTGCACAGGGATTCACGACGCTTGGCCGTGTACCCGGAGAGATCGGCCGCCGTCATCAGGCTTGGGGTGCGTCCGGACGAGGTATCAGCCGCCGCCGCGACGATATCTTCGGCGATGGCACCCCGGTAGAACGCGTCAGGCCCGTCGGTGGCCACCGCGCCGAGGGTTTTCGCGTAGGCCGGATTGGTCAGCTTCGTCCCCGCGGGCTTCGCCGATCCGTCGGGGTTGAGAAAGTACGTGCCCGCCTCGGGATCGATGGCAAGGCCGGCCGCCGAGCCGCTGATGGCGGCAGCGAGCCGTGGGCTGATCTCGAAACCTTCGTCGGCCAATTGAACTGCCGGAGTGAACAAGTCGCGCCACGAAACGGTTCCGTGCACGGAATGGGCGTCGTGGAGTAAGCGAAGGATGCCGGGAACGCCGATGGAGCGGCCCGATGATCGGGCATCGGGAATGGGCTTGACTCTGTTGGCGTCATCGATCCAGCGCAGATAGTTTTCGGTGGCCGCCGCAGGAGCTATCTCTCGGCCGTCATAGGCCTCGACGGCGCCCGTCTTGGCGTCGTAGTAGACGAGGAAGCCGCCGCCCCCGATCCCGGAGGATTGCGGCTCGACGAGCCCGAGGACGGCTTGTGCGGTGATCAATGCGTCGGCCGCGGACCCGCCGTCGCGTAGCACTCGGCAGGCCGCCTGGGTGGCCAGTGGGTTGGCCGTCGCGACGGCAAAGCCGGCAGTGCGAACGGCCGTCATGCCCGTGCGATAGCCGGTCGCGATCTCGGGGTTGATGGAGATATCGCGTTTCCCGGTGGGGCCCGCGACGGCGCTGTTCGTGACGGGAACGCCATTGGTGGAGATGCTGCACGGCTCGGATCCGGCGCCCGGATGCGTTGCGTGGTCGGTTGAGCAGCCGGCTGTCACGAGTACAGCGATGGCGAGGACGGCTAGCGGTCGTGGTGGAATCCTCACAGTTCCATCACGGTAGCGGCTACGGGCTGAGGTCGACCGGGTGGTAGGAGAAACCGATCTCGACGGGCGTGTTGGTGAGTTCGGCACTGCGCCCGGACAGCAGCACCTGGCCATCGGGATCGATCGTGACGGTCAGCGGGATCGTGGTGCCCTTGCTGCTGGTTACTGCGGGGGATGCGAACATCCCGACCAGCAGTGGCGGCTGATCCGCACCGGCGGCATCGGATTCGATCAGCAGTGTGGTGTCGTGGCGCACCCAGTGGGTGCCCGCGGGAAGAGCAAGGTGCAGGTTGTAGTCGAATGAGTCGGAGGGGTTCTTCTTCACGATGGTGAAGTACTCGCCGCCGTCGACAAGAGGGGTCACCGTGAAGTCGGTGTCGGCAGACCGATAGGTCGCCTCTCCGTCGGGGCCCCATTCCGCGGGCAAGAGGGGAGCGCCGTCGGGCAGGTGGATTGTCAACAACTCGCCGGGTTTACCGGTCCTGACCTTGATGCCCTCCTGCGCGAAGACGGGAAGTATCGCTGTCCGCGTGGTGGCTTCGGAATTCGGTGCGGGTGCCGGGGTATCGGGATCGGCCGCGGCGATCACGGGTGACAACGCGATCCCGCTCATCGTCAGCAATACGGTAGCCAGGGAACTAATGCCGAACTTCATTCAATTCGTCCTTCTGTGTCAGCACGCCAGCGTGACGTGGGCGACCTTGGTGGACACCGGAACCGATGTCGGCCTGTTGCGCATATCACGCGCGCTGGCGACGTTGGAAACCGGCGATTGCTGATTGACGGATTGGACGGTGCAGTTATCTGGATGACCCGATCCGATTCTCGTCACGGTGACGCGATAGCCGCTGGCCTGCAGGCTGTTGATCACTGCATCGGCGTCATTCGACGGTCGGGCCTGCGCGTGAATTGCCGTCGCCAGAGAAAAGCTGGAGGCCGCTACGAGCAGGACAGGTATGAATCCACCAGGCAATCTACGTACCGTCATAAAGCCCTCACCTTGTAGTTGATTCTCTTTCCAGGCTAGCCGATCACACGCGCCGCGTCTGGAAGCCCGTGATTCTGAGCTGCGCTAAGAGCGAGGCCCGGTCTGCTCGGGTGCGGATAGGTGCCGGGTTATCGCATGAACAGCAATCCAACGATTGAGCTCGATTAAGTAAACAGCTACCCATTAACGGGTTAACAACGTTAGCTCGATGCTACTGTTGTTTATGCGAATAGCCATGGCGAAAGTGATGTCTGGATATGTGTCTTCGATGCTTATCGGGGGCGTATTCCTTTGTAATGTTGCTCACGCAGACCCAAGTGCCGAACCGGCCGACTGCTCGGCTGCTGACTTAGCGGGGATTGTGGCGGGGGTTTCCGCCTCGGAATCGGTCTATCTGCACACGCACCCCGAAGTGAATGACTTCTTGTCGGGTTTGAAGGGCAAAAATGCTAAGGAAATTCGTACCGACCTGCGGCAGTACATGAGCTCACACCCGGATGTGAAACAAGATCTTCAGGATATCCGTCGGCCACTCACCGATTTCAAGACCAGGTGCAGCGCCGAGTCGCTTGAATCAGTCGGCGATTCGGAATAGGGGGCAATGGCGATGCGCAGTGTTGCATTTATCACAGGCCTCCTGAAGCGAGGATCCATCATCGGAATGGCCGCATTGGCGTTGTTTGCCACTGCAAGTCTGAACGTTGCGCACGCGGATATTCCGCCGTGCGCCCCGCACGAAGACCCCGAGCACTATCGATGCAAGATCTACACAGACGATCCATTTGGTGTGTGGGAGTCCGAGGTTGAGCAGGAGCTGCTGGGGATTCCTTGGTCCGACCACTGACGGGCCCGGACCGGACGCGCTCTGCGCGCCGGGGTTAGTCGGACTCCGCGACTAGCCTGGATACGTGCCCGATCCCTCGACCTATCGACCGACCCCCGGCTCGATACCCGTCGAGCCGGGGGTCTATCGATTCCGTGATCCGCACGGACGGGTCATCTACGTGGGCAAGGCCAAAAGTCTTCGTAGTCGGCTCACCTCGTACTTCGCCGATATCGCCAGCCTGCATCCGCGTACCCGGCAGATGGTCACCACCGCCGGCAGCGTGGAGTGGACCGTGGTGGGTACCGAGGTCGAAGCCCTGCAGCTCGAGTACAACTGGATCAAGGAATTCGATCCGCGCTTCAACGTGCGCTACCGCGACGACAAGTCGTATCCGGTGCTTGCGGTCACGCTCAACGAGGGGTACCCGCGGCTGTTCGTCTATCGCGGGCCCCGCCGTAAGGGCGTGCGATACTTCGGCCCGTACTCGCATGCGTGGGCCATCAGGGAGACGCTCGACCTGCTTACCCGGGTCTTCCCGGCCCGCACCTGCTCTAACGGAGTGTTCAAGCGGCACAAACAGATTGACCGCCCATGCCTGCTGGGATACATCGAGAAATGTTCGGCACCCTGCATTGGGCGGGTGAGCGCCGAAGAGCACCGTGAGATCGTTCTGGATTTCTGCGACTTCCTCTCCGGTAAGACGGATCGTCTGGCCCGGGACATGGAACGTGAAATGAACCATGCGGCTAAGGAACTCAATTTCGAGCGGGCGGCCCGGCTGCGCGACAACATTTCTGCCTTGCAGCGAGCACTGGAGCGACAGACCGTTGTGTTCGGCGATGGCACCGACGCCGATGTGGTGGCCTTCGCCGACGACGAGCTGGAAGCCGCGGTGCAGGTGTTCCACGTGCGTGGTGGTCGGGTTCGCGGCCAGCGTGGCTGGATCGTCGAAAAATCGGGGGACCCGGGCGATTCCGATCTTGAGGGACTCGTCGAACAGTTCCTCACTCAGTTTTACGGCGACCAGGCCGATCTCGCGTATGTCGCCGACACTGATGCCGATGTGGCTCCGGTGCCGCGCGAGGTTCTCGTGCCGGTGCTGCCGCGCGATGCCGAGGGCATGACTTCCTGGTTGACCGGTCTACGGGGTTCACGGGTCTCGTTGCGGGTACCGCAGCGTGGCGACAAAAAGGCGCTCGCCGAGACGGTGGAGCGCAATGCCAAAGAGGCCCTGTCGCAGCACAAGCTCAAGCGCGCAGGCGATCTCACCACACGGTCGGCGGCGTTGCAGGAGATTCAAGATGCACTCGGCCTGGAGCAGGCGCCGCTGCGCATCGAGTGCATCGATATCAGCCATGTCCAGGGCACCGATGTGGTGGCCTCATTGGTGGTCTTCGAGGATGGGCTGTCGCGCCGGTCGGACTACCGTCACTACAGCATCAGGGAGGCTGCCGGCGATGGGCGCTCCGACGACGTCGCCTCCATCGCGGAGGTCACTCGGCGCCGATTCGCCCGGCACGTGCAGGATCAGCAGGTTCACGGTGACGCCGGCGCGGGACCGGATGTCGCCGGCGTTGCGGCTCCGGAAGGCAGGTCGAGGAAGTTCGCCTATCCGCCCAACCTTTTCGTCGTCGACGGTGGTGCGCCGCAGGTCAACGCGGCCGCCGCCGAACTGAGTGAACTGGGTGTCACCGATGTCGCGGTGATCGGTTTGGCCAAGCGCCTCGAGGAGGTATGGGTGCCGGGTGAGCCGGATCCGGTGATCCTGCCGAGAACAAGCGAGGCGCTGTATCTGCTGCAGCGCGTTCGCGACGAGGCGCACCGATTCGCCATCACGTTCCATCGCAGCAAGAGGTCCCGGCGGATGACCGCCTCGGTGCTCGACGGGATACCGGGGCTGGGAGAGGCGCGCCGGGCCGCGCTCGTCTCGCACTTCGGTTCGGTGGCGCAGCTCAAGAAAGCCAGCCTCGAGGAGATCACCGCAGTTCCGGGTATCGGTGCGGCCACCGCACTCGCGGTACGTGAAGCACTCGTCGGTCCGAGCAATTCGGAGGCGACTTCCTATGCAACGGAAGCACCACTGCCCGCCATGGTCGAAAATGGAGTCGATGACAATCGATCCCCCTAATCTCGCCAGCGGACCCACGAACGCCGATATCGACGTCGTCCTGGTCACGGGCCTATCGGGCGCGGGACGCGGCACTACGGCCAAGGTGCTCGAAGACCTGGGATGGTATGTCGCCGACAACCTGCCCCCCGAACTGATTACCCGGATGGTCGACCTGGGTCTTGCCGCGGGTTCACGCATCACGCAGCTCGCTGTGGTGATGGATGTCCGGTCCCGAGGCTTTACCGGAGATCTGGAATCAGTGCGTGCCGACCTGGCCACTCGGGGCATCAGCCCACGCGTCCTCTTCCTGGAGGCCTCCGACGAGAGCCTGGTGCGCCGCTACGAACAGAACCGGCGCAGTCACCCACTGCAGGGCGGTCAGACCCTTGCCGAGGGCATCGCCGCCGAACGCACGCTGCTCTCGCCCATCCGGGCCTCGGCGGATCTGGTTATCGACACGTCGTCGTTGCCGGTACCCGCACTACGTGCCGCGATCGAACGTGCCTTCAGCACCGAGACGGTCGCACATCTGAGCGTCACCGTGGAATCTTTCGGATTCAAATATGGACTACCGATGGATGCCGATATGGTCGTCGACGTCCGATTTCTACCGAACCCGCACTGGGTAGATGAGCTGCGGCCGCATACCGGTCAGCATCCATCGGTGAGTCGGTACGTGTTGAGCCAACCGGGCGCGGACGAGTTCCTGGACACATACCATCGGCTGCTGAACCTCGTCATCGACGGTTACCGGCGAGAGGGAAAGCGCTACATGACAATCGCGGTCGGCTGTACGGGCGGTAAGCATCGCAGTGTTGCGATCGCCGAGGCGTTGGCCGCATCTTTTGCCCCCGATGAAGGCTTGTCGGTACGGGTGTTGCACCGCGACCTGGGGCGCGAATGAACCCCGGTACCGACCAGCCGTTCGCGCGACGCGAACCACGGATCGTTGCCCTCGGCGGCGGGCACGGTCTGTACGCCACACTCTCGGCGGCGCGACGGCTCACCCATGACATCACCGCCGTGGTCACGGTGTCCGACGACGGCGGTTCGTCCGGGCGGATTCGTTCCGAGCTGGGGATCGTGCCACCCGGCGATCTGCGGATGGCGTTGGCGGCGCTCGCCTCCGACAGCCCGCGCGGGCGCATGTGGGCCACGGCCATCCAGCACCGGCTGGGCGGCAACGGCGGGTTGGCCGGGCACCCGATCGGCAACCTGATTCTGGCCGGGCTCACCGACATGCTCGCCGATCCGGTCACCGCGCTCGACGAGATGGGCCGCATGCTCGGCATCACCGGGCGGGTGCTGCCGATGTGCCCGATTCCGTTGCAGATCGAGGCAGACGTGTCGGGCCTGGAGTCCGATCCCCGGATGAGCCGGGTGATCCGGGGACAGGTGGCGTTGGCGACCACTCCGGGCAAGGTGCGCCGCGTACGTATGCATCCGGGTAATCCGCCCGCCACCCGGCAGGCCGTGGAGGCCATCATGGCCGCCGACCTGGTGGTTTTAGGGCCTGGGTCCTGGTTCACGAGTGTCATCCCACATGTCCTGGTGCCCGAACTTTTCGCTGCATTGCAACAGACCCGTGCCCGCAAAGCCCTGATCTTGAATCTGGCCCCGGAGCCGGGGGAGACGGCGGGCTTTTCCGCGGAGCGTCATTTGCACGTACTCTCGCAACACGCGCCCGAGTTCGGTGTGCACGACATCGTCGTCGAATCTGCCTCCGCAGATGCCACCGAACGCGACCACTTGACCAGGGCGGCCGCCTTGTTCAATGCGCACGTTCAATTCGCTGACGTCTCGCGCCCTGGTACACATTTACATGACCCTGCGAAACTGTCGGCGGTCTTGGATCGAGTACGAACGGGTAGTGCGGCTGCGGCCGCGGGAACAGATGCCGAATCCACGGTGCGCCTGGCAGCGGGGGGCGGGAGCACGCAGCATGGAATCCAGAGAGGGGACACCCCGTGGCGATGACCGCCGAGGTCAAAGACGAACTGAGCCGCCTGGTGGTGACTCAGGTCAGTAGCCGGCGCGCCGAGGTCGCGTCGCTGCTGCGGTTCGCCGGCGGACTGCATATCGTCAGCGGCCGAGTTGTCGTCGAGGCAGAAGTCGACCAGGGCAGCATCGCGCGGCGTCTCCGCAAGGACATCTTCGATCTGTACGGCTACAACGCCGTGGTGCACGTGTTGTCCGCGGGCGGTATCCGCAAGACCACTCGTTACGTGGTCCGTGTCGCCAAGGACGGCGAGGCTCTTGCCCGGCAGACCGGTCTGCTCGACCTGCGGGGCCGCCCGGTGCGTGGGCTGCCCGCACAGGTGGTGGGCGGCAGCGTGGCCGATGCCGAGGCAGCTTGGCGCGGCGCTTTCCTGGCCCACGGCTCGCTGACCGAACCCGGACGATCCTCGGCGCTGGAGGTCAGCTGTCCGGGGCCGGAGGCCGCGCTGGCACTGGTGGGCGCGGCCCGACGACTCGGCGTGAGCGCCAAGGCGCGTGAGGTGCGGGGCAGTGATCGTGTGGTGGTTCGCGATGGTGAGGCCATCGGTGCCCTGCTCACCCGGATGGGCGCGCAGGACACCCGACTGACGTGGGAAGAACGCCGGATGCGCCGCGAAGTGCGGGCAACAGCGAACAGGCTCGCGAATTTCGACGACGCGAACCTGCGCAGGTCTGCGCGCGCTGCGGTTGCGGCGGCTGCACGCGTGGAGCGTGCCCTGGAAATCCTTGGCGACACCGTGCCCGACCATCTCGCGGCCGCCGGAAAGCTGCGCGTTGAGCACCGGCAGGCATCACTTGAGGAGCTGGGCCGTCTCGCCGATCCGGTGATGACCAAAGATGCTGTCGCGGGCCGTATTCGGCGGTTGCTTTCGATGGCAGACCGCAAGGCCAAGACCGACGGGATCCCCGATACCGAGTCCGCGGTGACCCCGGAGCTGCTCGAAGACGCGTAACAAGTCGCCTCGCGACGAGTGAAAACCGATGGCGAATTGTCGGAGCGCTTTCGTACTCTGAATCGGTGGACTTCGCTAAGCAGGTGAAAACCGAAGGGGTCCTTGGGGAAATGCCCGAGGACTCTTCGGGCGAGGAGCCACACCATCAGAGCAGCGGTCTCCCGCGCGCGCTGCGTCCGTTGCGGCATCGCGACTATCGACTGCTGACGCTGGGTCTGGCAGTGACGCTGCTGGGCAATGGCATGTGGACGGTGGCGCTCGTCTGGCAGGTCATCCGGATGGGGCTCGGGCCGGCGCAGGTGGCGATCGTCGGCACCACCTTCAGTGTGGGTCTGCTGATCAGCGTGTTGCCCGCGGGTGTCGCCGCTGATCGACTGCCCAAGTTGTGGGTGATGCGCTGCTCGCTCGCCCTGCAGACAGTGCTGATGTTCACCACCGCGACGCTCGCGCTGACCGGTGCCGCCCACATCTGGCATCTGGCGCTGAACTCACTGTTGTTCGGGATTGCCGAAGGTTTCTACATCCCGGCATACACCGCGTTGTTGCCGAGTTTGTTGCCCGCCGATGAGCTGTTGGCTGCCAACGGAATCGAAGGCGTGCTGCGGCCCGTGATGCAGCTCGCGGCCGGCCCCGCGGTCAGTGCCGCCATCGTCAGCGTGTGGTCACCGGGCGGAGCGTTCCTGTTGGAGGGTGCGCTGGTGGCGGCGGGTATGGGCTGCCTGCTGCTGGTCCGGCACACCCACGAGCCGGCCGCCGTGCCCGATGTACGCCGGCATCCGGTGCGCCGTGCGCTGGCCGATTTGGCGGAGGGGTTCCGCTACATGGTGCACACCACCTGGTTCTTCGCCACGCTGCTGTTCGCGATCGGTTACGTATTGGTGGTCGTCGGGCCCATCGAGATTCTGCTGCCGTTCGTCATCCGGGACCATGGCGGAGACCCCGGCACACATGCCACGGTGCTGGCGTTGTTCGGCCTGGCCGGCGCGGCCGGGTCCTTCATCGTGTCGTCACTGCCGCTGGCTCGCCGGTACCTGACGGTGATGATCCTGATGTGGGGAGCGGGGTCCTTGCCCCTGGTGCTCATCGGGTTCACCGGACGCGTCTGGATGATCGCGCTCGCCATGATCATCGTGGGCGGCACCATGCAGGCGGCCAACGTCATCTGGGGCACCCTGATGCAGCGTCGCGTGCCCGAGGAGATGCTCGGCCGCGCGGCGAGTATGGACTTCTTCGTGTCCCTCGTCGGCCTGCCCGCCTCGTTCGCACTGGTGGTTCCCGTGGCGCACATCATCGGCAACACCACGGTGTTCGTCATCGCCGGCGTGGCACCGCTGGTGTTGGCGGTCATCGCCCACATCGTCGCGCGACTGGGCCGGGACGAAATGGCGCACCCCCTGGGCTAATGTGAGTGCCGATAACGGGTACACCACAGATCAAACAGACAAAGAGGGAGCGCTACGTGACTGTCCGGGTAGGCGTAAACGGGTTTGGCCGGATCGGCCGGAACTTCTTTCGGGCACTGGACGCGCAGAAGGCTCAAGGGATCAACACCGACATCGAGATTGTCGCGGTCAACGACCTGACCGATAACGCCACCCTGGCCCACCTGCTGAAATTCGACTCGATCCTGGGTCGGCTGCCGTACGACGTCAGCCTGGAGGGCGATGACACCATCGTCGTCGGCGACCACAAGATCAAGGCCCTCGAGGTCCGCGAAGGTCCGGCGGCACTGCCGTGGGGCGACCTGGGAGTCGATGTCGTCGTCGAATCGACCGGCATCTTCACCAAGCGTGAGAAGGCGCAGGGCCACCTGGACGCCGGTGCCAAGAAGGTCATCATCTCCGCGCCCGCCAGCGACGAGGACATCACCATCGTGCTGGGCGTCAACGACGACAAGTACGACGGCAGCCAGAACATCATCTCCAACGCCTCGTGCACCACGAACTGCCTCGGACCGCTGGCCAAGGTGCTCAACGACGAGTTCGGCATCGTCAAGGGCCTGATGACCACCATCCACGCCTACACCCAGGATCAGAATCTGCAGGACGGCCCGCACAGCGATCTGCGCCGCGCTCGCGCCGCCGCGCTGAACATCGTGCCGACCTCGACCGGCGCCGCCAAGGCCATCGGTCTGGTGCTGCCCGAGCTCAAGGGCAAGCTCGACGGTTACGCCCTGCGCGTGCCGATCCCCACCGGCTCGGCGACCGACCTCACCGTGGAGCTGGCCAAGGCCGCCAGCGCCGACGAGATCAACGCCGCCATGAAGGCCGCCGCGGAGGGCAAGCTCAAGGGCATCCTGAAGTACTACGACGCACCGATCGTGTCCTCGGACATCGTGACCGACCCGCACAGCTCGATCTTCGACGCGGGATTGACCAAGGTGATCGACAACCAGGCCAAGGTGGTCTCCTGGTACGACAACGAGTGGGGTTACTCGAACCGCCTGGTCGACCTGGTCGGCCTGGTCGGCAAGTCGCTGTAACGATGGCGATCAAGTCCCTCAACGACCTGCTGGCCGAGGGAGTTTCGGGCAAGGGCGTGCTGGTCCGATCGGACCTGAACGTCCCGCTCGACGACAACCTCAACATCACCGACCCCGGCCGCATCGTGGCCTCGGTCCCGACCATCCGCGCGCTCGCGGGTGCCGGGGCCAAGGTCATCGTCACCGCGCACCTGGGCCGCCCCGACGGTGCGCCGGACCCCAGGTTGTCCCTGGCTCCAGTGGGTGCGGCGCTCAGTGAGCTGTTGGGGCAGCACGTGCAGGTGGCCGGCGACGTTGTCGGGACCGATGCGCTGGCGCGTGCCGAAGGCTTGACCGACGGTGACGTGCTGCTGCTGGAGAACATCCGGTTCGACCCGCGTGAGACCAGCAAGGATGACGCGCAGCGGCGGGCGCTGGCCCAGGAGTTGGCCGAATTGGTCGTCGGCCCAACGGGTACCGACGGTGCGTTCGTCTCCGATGGATTCGGTGTGGTGCATCGTAAGCAGGCCTCCGTTTACGACGTGGCGACTCTGCTGCCGCATTACGCGGGTGGTCTGGTCGCGGCCGAGGTGGAAGTTCTGCGGGTGCTCACGGCCAGCACCGCGCGTCCGTACGCGGTGGTGCTCGGCGGGTCCAAAGTCTCCGACAAGCTGGCGGTCATCGAATCGTTGGCCACTAAGGCCGACAGCCTGGTGATCGGCGGCGGGATGTGCTTCACCTTCCTGGCCGCGCAGGGGCTGCCGGTCGGCAAGTCGCTGGTGCAGCCGGAGATGGTGGACACGTGCAAGCGGCTGCTGGATACCTATGCCGATGTGATCCACCTGCCGATGGACATCGTGGCGGCCGATGAGTTCGCGGCCGATTCGCCCTCGGAAATCGTTGCCGCGGATGCTATCCCGGACGGAAAGATGGGCCTGGACATCGGGCCCGAGTCGGTGAAGCGGTTCACGGCCGTGCTGTCGAACGCCAAGACCATCTTCTGGAACGGTCCCATGGGTGTCTTCGAGTTCCCCGCCTTCGCCGCGGGCACTCGAGGTGTCGCCGAGGCGATCATCGCGGCCACCGAGAAGGGCGCGTTCAGCGTGGTCGGAGGCGGTGACTCGGCGGCTGCGGTGCGTGCGCTGGACCTGCCGGACGACGGCTTCTCGCACATCTCCACCGGTGGTGGTGCATCCCTGGAATACCTTGAAGGCAAGGCGCTTCCGGGTATCGACGTTCTCGAAAGCTAGAGGAGCATCGCATGTCGCGTAAGCCGTTGATCGCCGGCAACTGGAAGATGAACCTCAATCACTTCGAGGCCATCGCCCTGGTGCAGAAGATCGCGTTCTCGTTGCCGGACAAGTACTTCGACAAGGTGGACGTGACGGTCATTCCGCCATTCACCGACATTCGCAGCGTGCAGACCCTGGTCGACGGGGACAAGCTGCGGTTGACCTACGGCGCACAGGACCTGTCGGTGCATGACTCGGGTGCCTACACCGGCGAGATCAGCGGCGCATTCCTGTCCAAACTGGGCGTCACCTACGTCGTGGTGGGGCACTCCGAGCGTCGTCAGTACCACGCCGAGGATGACGCGCTGGTCGCCGCCAAGGCGGCCGCGGCCCTCAAACACGGTCTGACGCCGATCGTCTGTATCGGCGAAGCCCTGGACATCCGCGAAGCGGGGGACCACGTGCAGTACAACGTGGACTCCCTGCGGGGGTCGCTGGCCGGGCTGTCCGCCGAGCAGGTCGACAAGGTTGTCATCGCCTATGAGCCGGTGTGGGCCATCGGCACCGGCCGGGTGGCCAGCGCGGCGGACGCGCAGGAGGTGTGTGCCGCGATCCGTGCCGAGCTGGTCCAGATCGCGAATGCGGAAGTGGCCGCCTCGGTGCGCGTCTTGTACGGCGGCTCGGCCAATGCCAAGAATGTGGGCGAACTGGTCGCGCAGGACGATGTGGACGGCGCCCTGGTGGGCGGCGCCTCGCTGGATGGCGAGCAGTTCGCCCAGATGTCGGCGATCGCGGCCGGCGGACCGCTGCTGTAGCCCACCTACCGGTGAGGACGGCGCGCGACGAGGGGTCATCCCTGCGCGGCCGACCAGAAGGGAGCCGGTAGGCTAACCCCATGGAATTGGCGCTGCAGATCATCCTGGTGATCACGAGCTTGTTGGTGGTCCTGCTGGTGCTGTTGCACCGTGCGAAGGGCGGTGGTCTGTCCACACTGTTCGGTGGTGGCGTGCAGTCGAGCCTCTCCGGTTCAACCGTGGTGGAGAAGAACTTGGACCGGCTCACCTACTTCGTCACGGCCATTTGGGTCATCTCGATCATCGGTGTTGGGCTGGAGATCAAGCTCGGCGGATAGCGGAACGACGTTTTATCGGCAGCGGACTACTCCACAGGTAGTCCGCTGTTTTGTCTCTGCGGTGGATATTCTCGCTGGTAGTTGATGTTTCATCTATTTGCCGAGAAATTTCTTCAAAATTCATGGAACCGATTCATGTCCTCGGACCATCAATCTCTATGTATGGCACAGAAGTCGACGAATGCCATCAGCGGTCGGTGGACCGGGGACGCGGAGGGGACGTTCCCGTTTCACCGGCCGTACCCCCAGGAAAGGAGCCCCTCGACATGTCGGAGTGCCGTGGTGACCCCCGCCAATGGATCCGTGAGTACCAGGATCGCCTGGAGGTTCTTGGGCAGCGTGCCCAGTACGTACAGCAGACCGTGGGCCTGGTTCGCGGCCATGCGCAGGATGATGTGGGAGTCGCGGTGACCGTGGGGTCGGGAGGCCGCATCGAGGCGCTGGATCTCGATGAGTCCACGCTGTCGATGGATGCGCGGGATCTGTCGGCAATCATCACCAGGACTATTGCCGCGGCACAGGTCAATGCGGCCAGCCAGATCCACAGCACGTTGCATGACCTCACCGGTGACGGACCGGCCATGGACTACGTCAAGGGCTACCTGGACGGGGGGCACCTTGGGGAGGGTGAACATCTGGGACCGTCGTCATGAGCAATGAGCCGGGCGGGACCTTCCACTTTGATCGCGATGTGGTGCTGCACGAGGCGGCGAACCTGGAGGCCGCCGGGGGGTCGGTGCGGTTCTTGCTCGAGCATCACGGCGAGGGGCTCGACGATCAGGACCTGGGGTCTGTGTCATCGGATTTCGTGATGTCGGTGCGGGGAAGCATCGATGAGCTGTCCGATGCCGTCCGCACGCTCGGCGATGTCATTGTGGAGACGGGGCAGCGCCTGCACGATCAAGCTCGGCAGATCGCCGAGGCGGAGGATCAGACTGTCGCCGCGATGACGAAGATTGGTAAAGGGTTCGGTGGACACCCTTGATGCCGAGCTGAAACCGCTCACTCGCCTGTATGACGCCGGATTGGGCTTCTTGGTCGAGCATGTGCAGTTCCTCGAAGAACCACTCAATGCGCTTCGGGGTGACCCGGTCGCGGCGTCCGCCGAGGCCACGTTCTGGCGCTATTGCATTGCCGACGTCACCAATGTGCAGCAGGAACTGTCGGCTGTGCTCAGCGCGCTGGACGACGGTCACAGTGGTGCGGCGGCAACAGGATTCGGTGAGACAGCAGGCGCTATCGATGACGCTCTGCAGGAGCTGCGCCTCGTCGCGGCGAATGTCAACCAGCGCATCAACGTCGTGACGGATCTGGTCACTCACACGCGAAGCATGCTCGGGCAATGGGTGGAAGGGTACGTGGACGACATCATCACCGAGTTCACAGCGGCCCGTGCTGCCTCGCCCATCACCCAGGGCGGCAGTGTGGCGACCACCATCGCCTCCGCGGTGGCGGATGCCTCCGAGCTTGGAAACAAGATGGGGCGCACGCTATCGCAGCTCCTAGACCGTCTTGACGAGCATGCGGCCGCGATCCGGGATGCGGTGACCGAATTCGCGATCAATGTGCAGCGTCTGAAGACGCCCGCACCGGGACCCGTCGCCGCCCCGTCGCCGGGTGTGTCGGCTCAGCTGTCTGCGCCGACGCAGGCCCAGACGGCGCATGGCTTGTCTGTAGACCCGGATGCGCTCTTCGCCGCGGGACAGGGCAACGAGAGCTAGACCGCCACGTACAGGGTGTAGGTCAGGATTGCGAAGACGACGGCACGATCAATATCACCGGGATGGAGGGGTGTCCCGAGGAACTCTCGGACCAGGAGAGGACGGTGCAGACCGTCAGCGTCAGCCAGGTCGGCAGCGCGGTAAGAAGTCGCTGCCGCATCGAATCTGGGCGTGCGGCGCCACCGTTGGCGCGCGCAGTCGGTCAGTGGAAGGCGCCGTCCGATATGGCGCTCGGAAAAGTGTGTAGCGGCGAGCTGTTTCGGCCCTGAATCAAGACCGCATGATGACCCTGTCGGTGGGGTGGCTAGCCCAACTGGCTCGCGGCGGCCTCGTCGAGCAGCCACACGGTACGTTCTGTGCCCTTGGCGCCTGCCGCGGGCACATCGATCGGATCTGCCCCTCCGATGGCTGCCGCGACGGCCTCGGCCTTGGCCTCGCCGGAGACGATCAGCCACACCTCGCGTGAACGCTGAATGGCAGGCAGTGTCAACGTGATCCGCTGTGGGGGCGGCTTGGGGGAGTCGGGCACCGCCACCACCAGTCGGTGTGTTTCCTTGACGGCATCGGTGTGTGGGAACAGCGAATTGATATGGCCTTCGCCGCCCATGCCCAGCAGGTGGACGTCGAATGAGGGGCAGTCCTGGCCGGGCTCGGCATTGGCCGCCAGCAGCTGCTCGTAGGCGAGTGCGGCCGCGTCCAGGTCCGTGCCGTATTCGCTTTCGCTGTTGGGCATGGCGTGCATGTTGCGCAGCGGGAAGTCGACATGCTCAAGCAGCGCCTCCCAGGCCTGCCAGGCATTGCGTTCCGGATCGGTCTTCGGGACGTACCGATCGTCACCCCAGAAAACGTGGACGTTGGCCCAGTCGAGATGGCTGGCCACATCGCGCAGATGTTTGAGCAGGGCGATACCTGTGCCGCCGCCGGTGAGCACGATCATCGCCTTGCCGCGTTCAGCGAGGGCGCCGGCGATCGCCGATGCCAACCGGTCGCCTGCTGCGGTCACCAAAGTATCTGTGTCCGTGTACTTTTCGATGATTGTTTCACTCATAGGTATTGCACCTTCGCGATTCCCTCAAGCGCCGTGCGGTAGATCTCATCGGGATCGAGGCGGCGTAAATCCTCGGCCAGGCAATCTCGTGTCTCTCTGCGTGGCAACGGAAGTGATGCCGACGGGCGCCCGGTGCGGGCCAATGTCGCGATGGCCCCGGTCTGCGGCCGGCTCAGGGTGACGACCTCGCTGTCCCGGTGCAGTTCCACCTTGAGCTCGCCGACCAGTCGGGTGACGGGTCCTTCGATACGTGACGCGAGCCAACCCGCAGTGACGTCGAGCGCGGGTTCGGTGGCCAGCCCGGACACCACTGCCGAGTTGATGCCCTCGTACGGTGGTTGATCCAGGGCCGAGGCCAGCAGCGCGCGCCAGTAGGTGATCCGGCTCCACGACAGGTCGGTGTCGCCGGGGGTATATCCGGCGAGCCGGTTCTTGATGGCGTTGAGTGGATCGGGTGCCGTCGTCGCATCGGTGATTCGGCGAATCGCAAGACGTCCCAGCGGATCTTTCGCGGGAACGGCAGGAGCCTGGTTGGGCCACCACGCCACCACGGGGGTGTCGGGCAACAGGAACGGGATCACGACACTGTGCTCGTGTGCGGCGAGCGGGCCGCGCAGCCGCAATACGACAACCTCGCCGGCTCCGGCGTCACCGCCGACCCGGATCTGAGCATTGAGCCCGGTGGTGGGAGCCAACGGATTGCGCTCCAGCACGATGATGCGACACGGATGCTCGTGGCTGGCGCCGTTGGCGGCCTCGATGACCTCTTCCACGTCATCGCCGGCGTCGGTGATGACAACCAGGGTAAGCACGCGCGCCATGGTGACCGCGCCGCCGGTTTCGCGCAGCTCTACCAACTTTTTGTTGACGTCGTTGGTGGTGGTGTCGGGCAGATCGATGATCATGGTCGCCTCCAGTCACGTCCCGTACGGGCCAGCATGTCGAACGCCGACTGGGGGCCCCAGGTGCCGGATTCGTAGGTCTCGGGTTTTCCTTCCGACGCCCAGAAGTCCAGTGCTGGATCCAAAATCCGCCACGACAACTCGACTTCGGCGTTCACCGGGAACAGCGAGGGCTCGCCCAACAGCACATCGAGGATCAGCCGCTCGTACGCCTCCGGTGATTCCTCGGTGAACGCCTGCTCATACGAGAAGTCCATGTTGACGTCCCGGACCTCCATCGCGGTACCCGGAACCTTCGATCCGAAGCGCAGCGTGACGCCCTCGTCGGGCTGCACCCGAATCACCAGCGCGTTGGCGCCCAGTTCCTCGGTCATCGTGGAATCGAAGGGCAGGTGTGGTGCCCGTTTGAACACCAGGGCGATTTCGGTGACGCGGCGGCCCAAGCGTTTTCCGGTGCGCAGGTAGAACGGAACCCCGGCCCAGCGCCGACTGTCGACCTCCAGGGTGATCGCGGCGAATGTCTCGGTGGTCGAGGTCTTGGAGAAGCCTTCCTCCTCCAGCAGACCGGGAACCTGCTGGCTGCCCTGCCACCCGGGTCCGTACTGACCGCGGGCAGTGGTTTCGGCGAGCGGCTCGGCCAGCCGAGTGGCCGAGAGCACCTTGATCTTCTCGGCCTGCAGCTCGGCGGGGGAGAAGTTGATGGGCTCTTCCATCGCGGTGAACGCGAGCAACTGCAGCAGGTGGTTCTGGATGACATCGCGCGCTGCGCCGATGCCGTCGTAATAGCCTGCGCGGCCGCCCAATCCGATGTCCTCGGCCATGGTGATCTGCACATGATCGACGAAGTGGGCGTTCCAGATCGGGTCGAACAACTGGTTGGCGAACCGCAGCGCCAGAATGTTCTGCACCGTCTCCTTGCCGAGGTAATGATCGATCCGGAAGACCGATTCCTCGGGGAACACCTGGTTGACCACAGCGTTCAGCTCGCGGGCGCTCTGTAGATCGTGGCCGAAGGGTTTCTCGATCACGACGCGGCGCCATGCGCCGTCCACGGGCTGGGCGAGTCTGGACTTGGACAGCTGCTCGCACACCGTGGGGAACGCCTTCGGCGGAATCGACAGGTAGAAGGCGTGATTGCCGCCGGTGCCGCGTTCCTCGTCGAGCGTCTGCAGGGTCTTCTTGAGCTGCTCGAAGGCCGTGTCATCATCGAAACTGCCCTGCACGAACCGGATTCCCTCGGCAAGACGGTCCCAGACATGCTGACGGAACGGGGTGCGTGAGTGTTCCTTCACGGCATCGAGCACGATCTGGCCGAAGTCCTCGTTGGCCCAGTCCCGGCGAGCGAATCCGACCAACGCGAAGCTCGGTGGCAGCAACCCGCGGTTGGCCAGGTCGTAGATGGCCGGCATCAACTTCTTGCGTGCCAGATCGCCGGTGACCCCGAAGATCACCAGCGAGCAGGGTCCCGCGATGCGTGGAAGACGCTTATCGCGCTTGTCCCGTAACGGGTTTTTCGCCGATGAGCCGCTCGCGCGAAGAACGTCAGTCATGGATGAGCCTTTCGTGTGAAGACCGTCATCCACGCTCACTCCTTGGTGGATACCGCATCGAGTTGGGCTTGGGTGGCGTCGATGAGCTCGTTCCAGGCAACCTCGAACTTGTCGACGCCCTGGGTCTCGAGCACCTCGAACACGTCGTCCAGATCGATTCCGGCGCGACTGAGCTCATGGAAGACCGCGTGCGCGCCGTCATATGTCCCGTGAATGGTGTTACCGGTGACGATGCCGTGATCGGCAACGGCCTCCAACGTCTTCTCGGGCATGGTGTTGACGGTGTGCGGAGCCACCAGGTCCACCACGTAGAGGGTGTCGTCGTAGTCGGGGTTCTTGACTCCGGTCGAGGCCCACAGCGGACGCTGCACGCGCGCACCGGCCTTCTTGAGCTCGGCGAACCTGTGACCGTGATCGAAGACCTTCTCGTAGGCCTGGTAGGCGAGGCGGGCATTGGCGACCCCGGCCCGGCCCCGCAGGGACAGTGCCTGACCGTTGCCGATGTCCTCGAGGCGCTTGTCGATCTCGGTGTCCACCCGGGACACGAAGAACGAGGCCACCGAGTGGATCTTGGAGAGGTCGCGTCCGGCTTCCTTGGCTGCCTCCAGGCCGGCCAGGTAGGCGTCCATCACTTCCTTGTGGCGTTCCACCGAGAAGATCAGGGTGACGTTGACCGAGATGCCCTCGGCGATCACCGCAGAGATCGCGGGCAGACCGGCCTTGGTGGCTGGGATCTTGATCAACAGGTTGGGCCGATCGACGATCTTCCACAGCTCGATGGCCTGCAGGATGGTCTTGTCGGTGTCGTGTGCCAGGCGCGGGTCCACCTCGATGGACACTCGGCCGTCGACGCCCTCGGAGGCTTCGTACTGCGGAGCCAACACGTCGCAGGCGGCGCGCACGTCATCGGTGGTGGCGGTGCGGATTGCCGAGTCGACATCGGCCCCCCGCTCGGCCAGCTCGGCGATCTGCGCGTCGTAGGCATGCCCCTTGGACAGGGCGGCCTGGAAGATCGCAGGGTTGGTGGTCACCCCGACGATGCTTCTGGTCGCGATCAACTCGGCGAGGTTGCCCGAGTTGAGTCGGTCCCGGGAGAGATCGTCGAGCCAGACGGCGACTCCGGCTTCGCTCAGTTCGGCGAGATTAGCGTTCTGATCAGATGTGCTCATGGGATTCATCCCTTCCTGATTCGGGGTTATTGAGCTGCTGCGATGGACCTTTCGGCGGCCGCAGCCACTGCATCCGGGGTGAAGCCGAACTCGCGGAACAAGGTCTTGTCGTCAGCGGAAGCTCCGAAGTGCTCGAGTGAGACGATTTGACCGGCGTCGCCGACGAACTTGTACCAGCCCTGCGCGATGCCGGCTTCCACGGACACCCGGGCACGCACCGACGGCGGCAGCACGCTGTCGCGGTATTCCTGGGGCTGGGACTCGAACCATTCCACACAGGGGAACGACACCACGGAGGCCGCAATTCCCTTGGCGGCAAGAATCTTCTTGGCCTCGACGGCGAGCTGCAGTTCCGAGCCCGTGCCGATGAGGATCACGTCGGGCGTGTCCGCTGGATTCTCACTGGCTGCCTCCAGTACGTAACCGCCCTTGGCCACACCCTCGCGGCTGGTGCCTTCCAGGATCGGCACGCCCTGGCGGGTAAGTGCCAAACCGACTGGGCCGGTGCTGGATTGACGCTCCAGGACGGTCGCCCAAGCGTAGGCGGTTTCATTCGCGTCACCGGGGCGCACCACCGAAAGGTTCGGGATGGCACGCAGGGCGGCCAGGTGCTCCACCGGCTGGTGAGTGGGGCCGTCCTCGCCGAGACCGATCGAGTCGTGTGTCCACACGTAGATCGGGTCGATGTTCATCAAAGCCGCCAGGCGCACCGCGGGCCGCATGTAGTCGGCGAACTGCAGGAACGTTCCACCGTACGCGCGGGTGGGGCCGTGCAGCACGATGCCGGACAGGATCGATCCCATCGCATGCTCGCGGATGCCGAAATGCAGTGTGCGGCCATATGGTTGGGCATTCCAGTCCGATGTTGCGATGGACGTTGGGCCGAAGGAATCGGCGCCCTTGATGGTGGTGTTGTTGCTGCCCGCGAGGTCCGCGGAGCCACCCCACAGCTCGGGAAGCTTGGCGCCGAGCGCCGAGAGGGTGTCGCCGGATGCGGCGCGAGTGGCCACGCCCTTGGAGCCGGGCTCCCAGGACGGCAGGTCGGCGTCCCAGCCCTCGGGCAGGGTGCGTGCCTCCAGCCGGTCCAGCAGCGCCTTGCGCTCGGGCTCGCGGGCGGCCCAGGCGTCAAAATCCTTGTCCCACTCCGCATGTGCCTGCTTGCCGCGCTGCACCAGCTCGCGGGTGTGGGCGATGACTTCTGGGGCCACGTCGAAGGATTTCTCCGGATCGAAGCCCAGAATTTTCTTGGTGGCGGCCACCTCGTCGGCCCCCAGCGCCGAGCCGTGCACGCCGCCGGTGTTCATCTTGGTGGGAGCGGGGTAGCCGATGATCGTGCGCAGCGCGATGAACGACGGGCGGTCGGTGACCGCACGGGCGTTGGCCAGTGCTTCCTCGATGCCGGTGACGTTCTCACCACTGATGACTGTCTGTACATGCCAGCCATACGCCTCGTAGCGGGCCGGGGTGTCCTCGCTCAGTGCGATCTTGGTGTCGTGCTCGATGGAGATCTCGTTGTCGTCCCAGATGACGATGAGGTTCCCGAGCTGTTGGGTACCGGCCAAGGAGGACGCTTCGGAGGTCACGCCCTCTTCGATGTCGCCGTCGGAGGCGATGACATAGATGAAGTGGTCGAACGGGCTGGAGCCCGGCGCGGCGTCGGGGTCGAACAAGCCGCGCTCGTACCGAGAGGCCATCGCCATGCCAACCGCCGAGGCCAGGCCCTGGCCGAGCGGCCCGGTAGTGATCTCGACGCCCTTGGTGTGGTGGTACTCGGGGTGGCCGGGGGTCAGCGAGCCCCAGGTACGCAGTGCCTCGATGTCGGAGAGCTCCAGGCCGAACCCGCCCAAGTACAGCTGCAGGTACAGGGTCAGGCTGCTGTGCCCACAGGACAGCACGAATCGGTCGCGCCCGATCCAGGAGGGGTCGCTGGGGTCGTGGCGCAGCTGGCGCTGAAAAAGCGTGTACGCCACGGGTGCCAGGCTCATCGCGGTGCCGGGGTGGCCATTGCCGACCTTCTGCACGGCATCGGCGGCCAGCACCCGTGCGGTGTCTACCGCACGCGAGTCCAGGTCTGTCCAGTCATCCGGGTGGTCGGCCCGGGTGAGGGTTGGGATATCGGTCGGGATCTCGTCGATCGCGGTCACGGGCCCATCGTAGTGCCGCCGATTTCGCGCCGCTGCCTCACGGCCGGGTCACGCCATCTCGGCAATGTGATAGTCCGGTGGCGGACAACCTATGTTCACTTCAATGGGCCGACCTTGGTTGTCGACGCGCGACCCTGGCGGTCTACCATCGTCTGTAGTAGAGCGCTCAGTGCCGCGGGTCGGCTGGCTCACCGGATAATTACCCAGGAGGATCAGCGCGGTGCGGATGCGAGAGACGCAAGGCGCGCGTGCTCGCGGCCCGTTCCTTTCGACAATCCTCGCCTACGTGGCGCTGACCAAGCCCAGGGTCATCGAGCTGTTGCTGGTCACCACCATTCCCGCGATGCTGCTGGCCGACCGCGGTCACGTGAATCCGCTGTTGATCCTGAACACGCTGCTCGGCGGCATCATGGCCGCGGCCAGCGCCAACACGCTGAACTGCGTGGCCGATGCCGATATCGACAAGGTCATGAAGCGCACCGCGCGGCGGCCGCTGGCGACCTCGACGGTCACCACCCGCAATGCCCTGATCTTCGGGATCGTGCTCGGTGTGGGGGCGTTCGCCTGGCTGTGGTGGACCGCCAACCTGCTGTCCGGTGTGCTCGCCGTGGCCACCATCGCCTTCTACGTCTTCATCTACACGTTGGTGCTCAAGCGACGCACCGCACAAAACGTGGTGTGGGGCGGCGCTGCCGGGTGCATGCCCGTGATGATCGGGTGGTCGGCGGTCACCGGCACGATTCAATGGCCGGCAGTGGTGATGTTCCTGATCATCTTTTTCTGGACTCCGCCGCACACCTGGGCGCTGGCCATGCGCTACAAGGAGGACTACCGGGCTGCGGGCGTCCCGATGCTGCCCGTGATCGCCACCGAGGAGAAGGTCACCCGGCTGATCCTGATCTATACCTGGCTGACGGTGCTGGCCACGCTGGCACTCGCGCTGGCCGCCGGTGTCATCTACGCCGTGGTGGCATTCCTGGCCGGGGTGTGGTTCCTGGCGATGGCGCACCAGTTGTACTCGGGTGTGCGCAAGGGTCAGCCGATCAAACCGCTGCGGTTGTTCCTGCAGTCAAACAACTACCTGGCCGTGGTCTTCTGCGCGCTGGCGGTCGACTCGGTGGTCGGCTGGCCGCTGTTGTTCGGTAATGGGCTGCTAGGGCACTAGGACGACCGACCCGGTGGTCTTGCGTGCCTCCAGGTCGATATGGGCCTGGGCGGCCTGCTCCAACGGATAGCTGGCTCCGACGGTGATCTTCAATGTTCCGCGCGACACCAGGTCCAGGACATCGTCGGCGCGCCAGGCGAACTCTTTGGGGGTGCGAATGAAATGCCCCATGGTCGGACGGGTGAGCACTGCCGACTTGGCGGTGAGGCGCTGCGGGTCGAAGGGCGGTACCTGGCCGCTGGCCGCGCCATACAGGGCGATCAGGCCACGTACTCGGACTGCTGCCAGGCTTGCCTCAAAGGTCGACTTGCCGACGCCGTCGTAGGCGACCGCCACACCCTCACCCGAAGTCAGCTCCAGGATTTTCTCGGCGAATTCCGCCGGATCTGTGGGATCCGGGTAGGACAGCACCTCGGCGGCACCGGCCTCGCGGGACAGTTCCCCCTTGGCCGCGCTCGACACGGTCGTGATGACCCTGACACCGCGATGGGATGCCCATTGGGTCAACAGCAAGCCCATTCCGCCGGCGCCTGCGTGCACCAGCACGGTGTCACCGGCGGCGACGGGGTAGACCGAGGTCAGCAGGTAATGGGCGGTGATGCCTTGAAGTAAGGCGCTCGCGGCAACCTCCGGGGACAGGCCTTCGGGCACCTTTGCGGTGTAATCGGCTGGTGCGGTGGTCGATTCGGCATACCCCCAGGCGGCGACGGGGCTGGCGACCCGGTCGCCGGGGGCGAGGGTTTCGACACCCTCACCCACTGCGCTCACCAGTCCGGTGACCTCCGACCCCGGAATGTGGGGGAGCGGGGCGGCGTAGCTGCCGTTGCGCAGATAGACATCACGGAAGTTGACCCCCACCGCGTCGACGTCGATGAGCACCTCGCCGGGGCCCGGTGTCGGAGCTGTCTTTTCGACGAGGGTGAGCACTTCGGGTCCGCCGGTCACCGGCACTTCGATGGCGCGCATGGGTACCAGTATCCAGGCACGTACGCTCTATACATGACCGATGAAGCCCAGTCAGCCGACAAGCAGCGGAAGGTGTCCGTTCCGTCGACCGTGCATCGCGCACTGACGGCGTTCGTGAAGGCGCATCACATGCCCACCAAGGCAGTGCTGCAGCCCATCGGGCAGGCGGGTGTTCGCATCACCCTGGTCGGTGCCGACGGGATACTCGGCGATCAGGTTGTTGCCGACCTGGCGACCGCGCACGCCGCCGTGGAGGCCGTCGAGGGCATCGAGGCCGTCGAGGAATGGGACCGCGAGCTGGTCAGTACCGCCACCCCGGCACCGGGTCACGCCAAGAAGATGGCCGGGTGGGTCGCCCGGACGTAAGGCTGGGACGGCCGGATATCTTCCATCCGCGCATCGTTCTGGCCGGTTGCCCACAGCTCGTCTCCGGTGACGGTGACGACGCCGAACTTGTTGCCGCACTGCGTGTTCGTGATCTACACGCGCGTTGGCTGTCTTGGGATGACCCGGAGACCGCACAAGCCGATGTGGTGATCCTGCGTGCCACCTGGGACTACCCCGAACGTCTGGATGAGTTCCTACAATGGGCCGGGTCGATGCGCAACCTGCTCAACCCGTTGCCGGTGGTGCGCTGGAACACCGACAAGCGCTACTTGAATGATCTTGCTGCAGCAGGTGTTCCGACAGTTCCGAGTACGTTCTTCGCGCCCGATGAGCCCGTCCTCCTGCCCGACGGCGAACTGGTGATCAAGCCCGCAGTGGCGGGTGGATCGCGTGGCGCGGGGCGTTTCACATGCCCGGAGGCCGCACGTAATCACGCCGAGGCGCTGCAGGATGAGGGCCGCACCGTCCTTATCCAGCCCTACGATCCTCGTGTCGATGTGCACGGCGAAACAGCGTTGGTCTTCCTCAACGGCGAACCGTCCCATGCCTTTACCAAGGGTGCGCTGCTACCTCCGCCGGGTGCTGCCGCCGAGGTCGACGAGTCGGGTCTGTTCCACTCCGAGCGATTGGCGCCGGTGAAACCGTCCTCGGCGCTGTGGAAGTTCGGTGCTTCGGCGCTGGCTGCCGCGGCCACCAAATCCGGCATCGCCATGGCCGAGCTGCTGTATGCACGTGTCGACGTCATCGGTGGAGTGCACGATGACGACCCGCGGCTGTTGGAGCTCGAATTGGTCGAGCCGTCTCTGGGCTGGCGTCAGCTGGAGACCGAGGAGCGCGATCTGGCGCAACGGAAGTTCGTGATCGGTGTCGACGAGGCGTTAGATCGTTTGGGCCTGGGCCCGCTGGGGCAGCACCGACGCGGCTAGCGCCGGGGTGGTCAGCGCCGCCCAAAGAGCGGCCGTGGCCGCGGTGCACGCTGCCGCACCAGCGACGTGGACGGCGACGAGTACGGCAGGCACGCCGGTGTAGAACTGCACCACGCCCACGAATCCCTGTGCCAGTGTGAGTGCCAGCAATACCGTGAAACGGACCCAGATAGGCCGGGTCACGCCGACGGCCGCGAGCCCGAATCCCAGCCCTACGAGCAGCGCCAGGTAGGCGATGAGCAGTGTGCCGTGCAGATGCACCAGCGTGGTGATCTCCACCTGTAGCCGGGGCACTACGCGGGTGACGCTTTTGTCGCCGGCGTGTGGTCCTGCTCCGGTGACCAGCGTTCCGGCCACCAGGACGGCGGCCAATGTCGCGCCGATCAGCGCGGTCAGCCGGCGCAGCGGTCCGGGAGGCGGAGGCACCATCGGGAAGTCGGAGACGACGTCGGGCTCACCGATTTTCACGTAGAGCAGCGTCGCCAACCACACCATGCCCATCGACACCAGCAGATGGATCGCAACCGTCCACCACAACAGGCCCGTCAATACGGTGATTCCGCCGATGACAGCCTGCAGCACGGTCGAGGCCGGCATCAGCCAGGCGTATACGAGGACCTCGTGGCGGCGGCGCGCACGTGTCACGGCAAGGACGGCCAACGCGGCGGTGATCACCACCAGGAAGCTGATCATCCGGTTGCCGAATTCGACGGCCTGGTGGATGCGGGGCACTTCGGCGACCGCGACCGGGGTGAAACTCCCGGGGAAGCACTGCGGCCAGGTGGGGCATCCCAGGCCCGAGGCGGTGACGCGAACTACGGCGCCGGTCACGGCGATTCCGCCCTGGGTCAGCACGACCGCTGCGGCGATGAGTCGCTGCGTGCGCAGGCTCGGCATCGGCAGCAGATCGACCACCCGCAAAAACGCCCGATATAACACGCGATGAGTCTATGCCACTGCCAACTACGCCTTGTAGTAATCACCGCCGATCCGGCGCCGGCGCGGGGTTCGGGCGGGTGGATCGACTAGTTGACGCTTGCCCCCTTGACGTAAGCGATCCGGTAATGAATCCTACGCTGTGTATGAAATTCCTACACATCGTAGGAATTCGAGCGCAGAGGGAGCGGGCCTGTGAGCGTGATCCGGGATTGGCTGTCACTACCGAAGGTTGAACCTGCTGAGGACTACGGCTTCTTTGGTCCCGAGTCGGTGTCGTGGCGCGTGTGGAGCTACCCGACGTCGCTGTCCATTGGATTTCAGCGCGCCGTGGTGATCGAGGAACTTGATCCCGGACTGATTGCGGCCGTGGACAAGACGCACGAGGTCTATTCAAGGCCACGGACTCGTTACGACCGCACGCTGCGGTACTTCGCCATGGTGGCCTTTGACGACAGCAGGTCGACAGCCAAAGCGGCCGATGTACTGGTGAAGATTCATTCCAAGGCCATCGGCGTCGATCCCGTCACCGGCGAGAACTACGACGCGAACAATCCCGACTCGCAGTTGTGGATCCACCTCACGGCCTGGCATTCGATTCTGCTCGCCTACGAGAAGTACGGCCCCGGGCGGCTTTCCCACAACGAAGAAGCGCAGTTCTGGAGTGAATGCGCCCGTGCCGCGGAACTGCAGACGTGCGATCCGGGTGATATCCCCCGAACGCGCGAGGGGATAGGCGAATACTTCGAAAAGATGCGGCCGCAGCTCATCGGCTCCGATATCGCCCGGCAGGCGATGCGGCACTTGCTCAGCGCGGAGGTGATGCTGCCGCCGATGCCACTGCTGTTGCGGCCGTTCACCAAGGTGATCACCTTGTTTTTTGCGCCGGGGCACCTTGGCGACCATGCCTCGGTGGATGCGGGAGATGGCCGGGTTAAGCGTGGCCCCCCTGCTTGACGCGGCGATCGTGCCACCGATAAGCGCCGCGTTCACCGCGGTCAGCATGAGCAAGCGGCTGCAATTGATCCTGCTCCGGCTGATCTCGCCGGCCACCGTGCCCATCGGCGCCCGCGTTCTGCTGTCGGTACCGCCGAAAAGCTCAATCACCATGACGCCCAGGGAGGCTCAGGAACTCTACGGCTACGAGATTCCGAGCCGGGCGCATCGAGAACTCCGGGAAAGGCAGCAGGCTCGCGTGTTCGGAGAGGGGCAAGCTCCCAGCGACGAGGGCATCAGAGAGTCCGAGCCGATTCTCGGCACCGTTGGATGATTCGGAAGGAACACACCATGATCAAGGACCTGCTCGACCGTCGCCTCAGCATCCGCCAGCTCGTCTACCTGGCGATCGTCATCGGTTTGCCGTATGTGGTGATCGGGTTGATTTGGGCAATGACCCATCGGGGACACCTCGAGCAACTCACCGGATTGGACAAGCTCTTCTCTATGCTGGGAGAAATTGTCGCCTGGCCGGTGCTCATCATCGCCAACGTGTATCTGCAGTAGCCGGGCCAGCCGTAGGAGGACACCGTCACTGCGCCGCCAGCCTCGACGAATCCGCGCGCCCGGGCCGAACATCTCGGACCGGAACGGAGGCGGGCGCACGTGCTGGATACGGCCCTGCAGATCACCGCTGAACAGGGCGTGGCGAATGTGACGATGGCTGCCATCGCCACGCGCATGGGCGTCACGCGCCCCGTTGTGTACGCGTGCTACAACGGGCGAAATGAGGTACTGACGCAACTACTGGAACGGGAGACGCGGCTGGCGCTCGCGAGTCTCCGAGCCGTCCTACCGCCCCAGCGGACGGGTTCCATTGAGCAGATGTTCGTCGACGGATTCGGAGCTCTGCTCGGCGACGTTGTCGCGCGCCCTGCCTCGTGGCAGATCATCGCCGCAGCGCAGTCGGATCCTGTTCTTGCCGAGGCTATCTCGCAGGGGCGGGCGCAGATTCGGACACAGATCTGCGACGTCATGCGGCCTTTGCTGCAGCGGTGGCAGGTTCGTGATGTCGATTTTGTGATGCCCCCGCTGGTTGAAACGCTCCTGGCGATCAGCGAGGGGGCCATACGGTTGATGCTCAGCCCCGAAACACGCTGGTCCGCAACGGACCTGGCCGATATCGTCGGCCGGGCCGCGTATCGGGCATTGCGGGCCACTCCCCGCTGATGGCCTGCCGGCTGGTCGGGCCTCTACTGTGGCGGCTCGATGGGCAGCGTTGGTCCGCCGTACGGGGTGGGAATGCTGAAGTGTCCCGTGGCCGTCCGATCCGCGGTTGTCCCGAGATCGGCCCCGGGGCGTGGTCCGGCCGTATCGTCTCCGGCCGGGCGTGGAGCGTTCTTGGCCCCGCGGATCAGGACGGCGGGATCGTCGTCACGGCAGAACGTGTTCAAGAACGGCTCGGGGTAATCGGCCGATGACGGGGGCCTGCGCGGGGTGCCGTAGTCACACGTGTAGCGGGGGTAGATATCTGCGGTGGCCCACCCGCCACCGTCATGAAGGATCGTGGTGAGGGCCTCGAGCATGGAACCGCGATAGTCGGGGAACAACGCGTTGAGCGCCGGAACACGCAGGTAGGTCAGGTGCGAGACGGTGGCAAGGTTCCCGAGTAGCTGCACCATCGTGTCGGAGTTGTCGGAGAAGAGTGCGTCGATCTGATTGAAGCGTTGTTGTCCGGTGTCGACGAGTGTGCGGTAGCCGCCTTCCATCCGATTGACGCCGTTCATCACGGCGGTGAGATTGCGTGAGGTGGTGGCGATGCCGTTGTTGACATCGGCGGCGGTGGTGAGCACGACCCGGCTGGTGCGCAGCAGACTGATCGTCTCAGGCAGTACCTGATCGAGGGTGGCCAACAGGAACGTGCCGCCATCGATGATGTCGGTGAGCTTGCGGGGGCCGTCCTTGCTCAGGCTCAGTTCCGTGCGGATGATCTCAAGCTTCTTCGGGTCGAGCTGCGCCAACGTGCCGTCCGCATCGGCGAGCAGTTGCGCGAGGGTGACCGGAGTCGTTGCCTTGCCGAGCCCGACGACGCTGCCGTCGGTAAGAAATGGTCCGGCATCCGAGTGCGAGGAGAAGCCCACGTACTGCTCCCCGGCGGGTGAGAGTCCCGACACCCGCACCGTGCTGGAGGTGGGAATCTTCGCCGGTGAGTTGATACTGATGATCGCGTTGACACTGTCCTGGGTCACGTCGACCGATTCGACGCGCCCCACCGGTGCACCCTGAAACATCACATCTTGGTGGGGGAGCAGACCCCCGGACTCGGCGAGTTGCACGGTGACCCGGTAGGTGGGTGCGAACGGGCTGATGCGCAATCCGCCGACGAGGATGTAGACAGATCCGACGACGAATGCGAAGGCCAGTGCCAGACCAGAAAGCCACAGTCGTCGCCGGTAGTAGAAACGCACGACCTGCAGCACGATGCCGGCTGCGGTTTCGAGCAGCCCAGAGATTCCGGGTTTCAATGGAGCACAGTCTGTTTCGGTGTACTCGTCTTCGGCAATGCTTGTGGTCATTGTGGTGCGCCTTGTTCGGGTGCGGATGGAACCGGGGCATCAGGCGATGGCGGTATGGGTGCTGGTGGGATGGGGGCTGCACCCATCGGACTGTCCGGGCCCTGCCCGACGACCCGTTCCTGCAGGCGCCACAGCGTGTACTTGATCGAACCGGCGAGCTTGGCCCAGTCGTATCGTTTCGGGCCGTGGAAGCCGGGGTCCCCCGTGAACCCGATATCGGGGATGGATCCGAGTGCGATCTTGTCGATCTGGGCATTGAGAGGCAGCGAGTCGCCCGAGGTCAGTTTGACGAGGATCGGGAGCAGACGGCTCAGGTCCGAGAGCTTGGTGTCGGGGCTGACCACCACATCATTGAGTGCCCCCGCGACATCGTTGAGATCCGCAACGACGCTACGCGTCCCCTGGTCGGTCCCCGCGATCGAGGGAAACTTGGACAACTGCCGCGACGCGCCGCCGACTTGCAGTGCGAGGTCGATGATTCCCCGGGTGTTCTCCGAGACGGTTTCGGTGGCGGGGCCCGCAGCCTTCATCATCTCGGCCAGCGCCGTACGCTTGTTCTCCAGTCGCATGGACAGTTGCGAAACGTTGGTGATGGCCGCGTCGAGTTGTGTTGAGCGTGCGTCGATTTTCGCCAAGAGCCGGTTGGAGTCGTTGATGAGGTTTCCAAAAGCGTGCCCTTGATCCCCGGTTGCCTTACCGAGACCGTTCACAATGTCGGTGAGGTTGCGCACGGCACCGCCATTGATCATGAGGGCTGCCGAGCTCATCACGGACTCCACCGTCGATGCGGCGGCCGTTGAATCCAGCCCGATGGTGTCGCCCTCTTTCAGTAAGGGGTCGGTGGATCGCCCATCGGACGGCGTTGCAACAGAAACGAATACGTCGCCGAGCGGGGTGGCGGAGCGCAGTTGTGCGGTGCTCCCGGCGGGGAGTCGTACTCCGTCCATGATGCGCAAGGTGACGACGGCGACGTAATTCCGGGTCAGCATCGACTCGACAAAACCGACATCGGCGCCGGCCAGCTTCACCTTGGCTCTATCGGGGAGATTGAGAGCGTTGGTGAACAACGCGGTCAACGAGTACCCACCGCTGCCGGCGCTCGGCGCCGGCAGCGGGAGGCTGGCCAGGCCATTGGTGGCGCATCCGGAGAGAAGGGCGCCGGTGAGCAGAACACTAAGGGCGGCAGACTGCTTCACTATTTCTGCCCCATCGCCGCGAGGCCGTCGAGCATGTAGGTCAATCCGAAGTCAGGCCCGTAGTCCTGAAGCGTTCCGGTGCTACAACCGAGCTGGCGCAGCCCCATGAGATTGCATATCTCCTTAGCGAATTGGGTATCGAAGAGGACCTTGTCGACAAGGATGTGCGCACGCATACTCCCGTTGTTCCGATCGACGGCGTTGTAGAGATTGTCGGACATCAGCGGGAGGACGTCGAAGAGCTCGGAGGCCTCGCGTTGGTGGTCGGTCAACGACTGCAGCGCCGTGTTTCCGTGTTGCACGCTCTGTGCGAAGTTGTTGCGGTTCCTCTCCACGATGGCACCGGCCTTCTCAATGATGGCGTTGAGGGTGTGGCCCGTCTCTCCCGAACCAAAATCCTCGTCGGCGACGATCTGGCTCAGTTGCCGCACGCTGGAACCGAAGTCACGCAGGGTCTGGTCGTTCTTGGCAGCGGCGTCGAACAGCGAGCTGGTGTTGGTGATGATGGTGGTCAGCTGCTCGCGGGTGAGCGCACCGCCGTCTTCGGAGGTGATGCGCAAGGCCTTTGACAGTGCATCTGCCGCTGATTTCATCTGCCCGCCGTTGCCGTCGGCTATCGCGGCGCTGTTGTTCACCAGATCAGCGAGCGGTCCCTGCCCCTTGCCGTCGCCGCGCAGCGAACCTGACAGTTTGTCGAGAATGCCTAGCACACGGTCGAATTCGATGGGTGATTTGGTGTTCGGTAGTCCGATGGTGTCGTTCTCTTTCAACGTCGGGCCGCCGCGGTAGGGCGGCGTGAGCTCGATATGTCTGTCGGTGAGAATCGACGTAGACACCGTCACCGCCTGAGCGTCTGCTGGAATCTGCACGTCCTCGTCGATGGCCAGCACCACTTCGGCGTAGCCGCCCTTGAGGTTGATGGCGGCAACCCGCCCCACCGGCATGCCCAGCACGGAGACCGGGTTGTCGACGTACAGTCCCGAGACGCTTTCGAATTGCGCCGTGATCGTCATGGTGTTCACATACGGTTTGATGTAGCGCCACCCGATAACGCCCAGAGTGGCAGCCACCACCAGACCGGCGATGAGGACAGCGATGATGGTCCATCGCGGGATAGTTTTCACTTGCAGTCCTTGAAGTACTCGAGCATGCCGAATTGCTGTGCCCGGCCGCTGATTGCGCACATCCACGAGTCCACCAGCAGCCCATTGGTGACGTTGGCTTCCCAGGCGTTGCCATACCCGAAGGCGTTGGTGACATTGCGTGCGGTGACCGGGGCGATCTGCAGGATGTTGCGCACCAAGTCGTCGTGGTCCGACAGCAACCCCAACAGGTGATTCAGGTCCCGGATCAGGTCTTCGATGCTGGCCTGGTCGTCCACCACTACCTTGCTCAGGAATGCCACCAGCTTTGTGGTTGATTGGATCAGTGCGTGAAATGCGGTGCGGCGTACCACGAATTCGCCCAGCAGGTCCTGCCCCTGCCGGACGAGCGTCCCGACGCCCGACTGCTGGCGACGCAGGGTGCTGCTGACTGTGTCGATGTTGGCCAGCAGCGACCCGATCTGGATTCGCCGGTGAGCGACGATGGTGGAGAGGCGATGCAGGTCATCCATGGCTTGCGGGATGACCGGCGGTAGGCCCTCCAGCTGCTTACCCAACGTGCCGAGCGAGGCGGCGATTTGGTCGGTATCGGTCTCGCCGAATGTGGTGGTGACGTCGGCCAACGTGTCTTGCAGGTCGTAAGGGACCTCGGTATGCGCCAGGTCGATGATTCCGTGCGCCACCGTGCCGCTGCGTCCCGGCCGCAACTCCAGGTATCGCGAACCAAGGATGGTGGTGACCTTCATAATCGCCCTGGTTTCGGCGCCCAGCGGGACGTCGTCACGTACACGCAGACCGACTTCCACGTGATCGCGGGCCAGTCGCATACTGGTGACCTCACCGACCGGGATACCCGCGACCGTGACGATGTTGCCCGTGTGGAGGGCGGCGGCTTGTGCGAATTGCGCTGTGTAGTGCCGGTATCCGAGTCCGGCGGTCTTGACCAGGAGCAATCCGCCCATCACCGCGACAACCAACCCGATCGCGATGAATCCGATCCATGTTTTGTTGTACGAGTCCAACGGGCGTCGAATGGGACGCCGCCACCGTGCGCTGTTAACCATTGGCCATGCTCCTGCACTTGGGTGTGTGCTGGGTCTTGTTTCCCGGTGTTGCCGCATCCACGATGATCGGGACGACGACGTTCAACCCCGGAAAGAATCCGAGCGCATTGAGATCACACGCATAGATGTTCACGTAGGAGCCGCTCTGGGTTATCCGGGCGACGCCCTTGAGAATCAACGGCAGGTTGCTTCCCAGGAATGCGGTTTGATTTTCGATGCCCACCATGTGCCGGGCCACGCCGGGCTGACGGTTGATGAGGTCGTTGAGTGGCGGATCGATGATGTCGCTGATCGTGGAGAGCCGTTGGGCCACATGGCGGAATGAACCCAGTGAGTCCACAAGTTCGGGGCGTTTGGCGTTGAACGAGGACATCATCTGGCGGGTCTGGGTCAAGATCTGATCAAGGCTGCCGTCCTGTTCGGCGAGGATGCCGGACACCGCGTCCAAGTTGGTGATGACCTGGTCAAGGGATTCGTCCTTACCTGCGACAATCCTTGTCAGGCTGGTGGTTTGGTTCACCAGTGTGGGGATCGCGGCAGTATCGCCCTGTAATGAGGCGACCACGCCATTGGTGAGGTTATCGAGTTGCTTGGGATCCAGGGTGCTGAACAGGGGCGCATATCCGTGTAGCAGTCTGCCGACATCGAATGAGGGCTCGGTCCGTTCCAGTGGGATGGTGCTGCCCGCGGGCAGCGGATCGAGGCTGCCTGTGTTGCCCATCGACAGACCGAGATAGCGCTGCCCGATGATGTTCTGGTACGTCACAGAGGCAACGGTGTTCCCGAACACGTGCTGGTCGTTTTGTACGACAAATGAGACTTTTGCCGTATCGCCGTCGAGTTCCACCTTTTCGACGCGACCCACCCGCACGCCGGCGATCCTGACGTCATCGCCCTCACGCAGACCGAATACGTCCGACACCATCGCTTGATAGGGCGTCGTCGACCCGGAGATATCGCGCCGCAACGAGACATAAACCAACCAGGTAAGACCAAGACAAACCGTTGTGAAAAGGGCAAGGCCCACAAACGCGCCGCGTACCTTCATGACCCGCTTTCGTGTGATTTCTTCAGGGATACGGTGGTGCCGCGCGCCAACGGTCCGAGCAGTAGTTGTGTTGCTGTAGTAGCTGTTTCGCCGGTGATCAGGCCGAGCTGAGCCCGCTCCTCGGCGCCGCCCACCGGACCCACGTTTCCGCCATAGGAGGCAGGGGCGGCTGGGACTGACTGCGCCGGAGGGGGAGGCGGGGGAGCGTCGGCCGGGTCCGCGGTGCCCGGTACCCGGGGAGCGGGGCCGGTCCACCAGGGCAGCGGTGGGTTGGGATCGGCGCGTGCGGGATTTGGATTGATCAGTGGCGGTTCCACCGCGATCAGATTTCCGTCGGGGCCGATCTTCGTCCCCGGTGGTGGCGTCAAGTTCGTGGGCGGCTGATAGTTCTGTGGGAGGAGAACTTCCGGTAGGTCTGGACGTACGACGATTTGCGGTGCGGTGAAGCAGCTCGGGCCCTTGAGCTCGCCGTACTGAGGGCAATCGGCGCGGGTATAGGTAGTGGAGGGCGTGAAGGAGAGGATGCCGCGCAGAGTCGCGCTGTCATTCTCCGGATTCCACGCCTCCTGGATGAACTTGTTGGCGAATATCTTGGTTCGCACTGCGATCGGGACGAATTGCTTGCGGTTTTTCGCGATAACGCCAAGGGCCGGACCAAGCTCGGCGGAGATCCGGATGAGCTGGTCGACGTGGTTGTCGATGGCTTCTCGAGCCGTGCCGAAGGTGTAGTCGGCACTGGCGACCATCGATTTCAGTTGTGCGCGTTTCTCGGCGAATGTCTGCATCGGTCTGACCGCCTGATGCAACGCATCGACCAGGTCAGGAGCGGTGCCCTGTAGTCCGGCCGCCGCATCGACCAGGGCAGAGACGGTCGACGGACCAGGATCAGTGGTGACGATGCTGTCGAGCTGTTGAATGAGTCGGTTCAATTGGGCGCCGCCGGTGAGAAGTCTGGCCCTTCGGTTCTCGGTGGCAGCCCCCACCGCGGCCAGGATGCCCACAGTGTTGTCGTTTCGGTCACGACCGGTGGCGGCCAGTACATCGCGCAGCTTGCTGATGGTGGTCTGGAACAGCACCGTCGGCAATGTGATGTCTTCCTGGATGCGGGCCCCGGCGCGGATCGGTGTCGCGTTCCCGTTCTGGACCAGCTGCACCGAGGACACCGCGAACACATTGCTGGGCACGACCCGCGCGGTGACGGTCGACGGAATGTTCTTTGCGTACAGCGTCTTTATGTGGATCCGCACGTAGTTCGGCTTGCCGTCGACCGCTGGGGTGACGTCGTGGACCGCACCGACGAGCACGCCCCGATACTTGACATCAGATTTCCTGGGCAGACCGTCGCCGACATTTTCGAGCTCGGCCACCACATCGACGTAGTCATCCAGGCGGCCAGTCGATTTCATGAGCAGCAGGGCCACTGCTATCGCGAGGGACGTGATGACGATGCCGCCGCGGATGAGCAATTGGCGTGTGTTCGGGCCGCGGCCATCGAATTCGAACGGGTTACGCACGGTCAGCCTCCGAACCGTGCGCCCGCATCGACACCCCAGAGGGCCATCGTGAGCAGCATGTTGACCATCACGACGGCGGTGATGGTGGATCGAATCGCATGCCCTGCCGCGACGCCAACCCCTTCGGGACCGCCGGTGGCATAGAAGCCGTAGTAGCACTGGATGGTCGAGGCGATCCAGCCGAAGATGATGCACTTGATCACCGAATAGATGACGTCCTGCACGCTGAGCATCATGGTGAAGTAGTGCAGATAGGAGCCGGTGGAGGTATTGCCGAGAACCATCACCATGAGCTGGCAGGACAGGTAGCTGGTGGCCAGGCATACCACGTACAGGGGCAGGACGGCGACGACCGAGGCCATCAACCGGGTGGTGACCAGATAGGGGATGGGGCGGATGGCCAAGGCGCCCAATGCATCGATCTCCTCGGCGATGCGCATCGAGCCGAGTTGGGCGGTGAACCGGCAACCGGCCTGCACCGCGAACGCCAGTGAGGCCATCAACGGCGCCAGTTCGCGGGTGTTCACCAGTGACGAGATGAATCCCGTTGCCGGACCGAGCCCAAGCAGGTCGAGGAAGGCGTAACCCTCGATGGCGATCAAGGCGCCGGCAAGCATCCCCAGCCCTACCGCCACGCCGGCGGTACCGCCGCCAACGACGATGGATCCGTTTCCCCACGAGATATCGGAGAGCAGGCGCACGAACTCTCTGCGGTAGTGGCGTAACGCGAACGGAATTCCGGCGAGCGCTTCGCCGAAGAAGGTGAGCATGTGCCCGAGTTGCATGATCGGTCCCGCGCCGGCGTCTTGAGCCCGCCGGAAGGGGCGCAGCGGTCCGGGGATGTGACGCGATGCCGTCACGTCACAGGCCCGTACGTGGAGACAGCATGACGTAGAACTGGCTGATGGCGACATTCACGGCCATCAGGATCAAGATCGATTCCACGACAGCGGCATTCACCGAATTGGCCACTCCGATCGGGCCGCCCTGAGTCGCCAGACCCTTCTGGCATGCGATCACCGCCACCAGGGCGCCGAAGATGACCGCCTTGAGTAGGGCCACGATCATGTCGCCGGTGGTGGCAAAGGACGAGAAGGTCGACACGAAACTTCCTGGAGCGCCATCCAGGGCGTACACATTGAACAGGTAGGCCGCCAGGAAGCCGACGAAACAGGTTCCGCCGGTGAGCAGCAGCGCCACCAGAATGGAGGCGGCGAACCGGGGGACCACCAACCTGCGGATGACCGAGACCCCCATGACCTCCATGGCATCGGTCTCTTCACGCATTGTGCGCGAACCCAAGTCGGCGGTGATCGCCGAACCGACTGCCGTGGCCATCAGCATCGCTGCCACGAGTGGTGCGGCCTGCCGAATCACCGCCAGACCACTGGCGGCGCCGGCCAGCGAGGTGGCACCGACTTGTGCTGCCAACAGCGCGAATTGAATCGACAGTGTGACTCCTAGCGGCAACGCGATCAGGATCGTGGGAAGCACAGCCGTCGATGCCATGAATGCGCCCTGGCGGATGAACTCACGCCATGGGAACCGCCCGGAGGCCACGTCGATGAAGAAGTACTGCACGGTGTGTACGGCCATCACGAACTGCTCGCCGACGGTCGTCACGGCTGCCAAAGGATGACGCCGGACGTAGCCGACGGCCCAATCCTCGATCGTCGCGACGCTGCCGGCCGGAGCCTTCACTCCTTGTGTCGGCGCGAACTCCACTGCTGGATCACTCAAAGTCTTATCCCCGACTTTCCCTTGACGGGTTAGACAGCAACAGTGCAGGCGGCTCCGTTGCAGTCTTCCGTGGCCCACACTCTAGGGATGTCCCCAAAGTGTGGTCAATAGATTCTTCGAAGAATTATCATTAACTTAAATCTTTGGAACGACATATGTTGGCATTTCACATGCAGTAATATCGTGCAGACGCGTTCATCGGCATGTGAACTACTGAGAACATGAAGGATGGCGGATTACTACCGGTGTAGTGGTGCCGGGATGTCGGAGAGGATGTTCCAGCAATGTTGAGCAAGCTCAACCGGATACTGAACTACGAGATGAAGGTCTCCGAGTTCCTCGGGACACTGATCATCATCGGGATTCCCTACGGCTTGATCGGTGTGGTGTGGACACTCACGCACACATCGCACCTCAAGGAGCTCGACGGGATCGATCTGGTGATCTCGTTTCTCGGCTCGATTGTCTGCTGGCCCGTGCTCACCTTCTCGAATGTGTGCATGACCTGATGATGGGGTTGGTATGGATCATCGATGTCCTGGTGATCATCGTTCAGATCATGGGGGGCCGTCGTCAGGTCAATCCGATACTGCGAATTGGGTTATGGGTCTCATTCGTCTGTCTCGTCGTCGCCGGAACGGCGGCGTTGGGCGGACTTCTAGTGCTGCTACAGATGTGGCTGGCAAGCCTGCGCTGAGAGGAAAGATAAACCATGCCAACGCAATATGTTCAGATGCCTCCCGGGGTGAGGCCCCGCCTCACCACCGATCAGACACGGATACAGATCACTCAGTACACCCCGCGTTGGGTGAATAAGAAGAAGGTCGACCCCACGCAGGCACTCGATTTCTGGTCGGCGGCCGGGGCCGCGGCGAATGTGGTCATGCAGATGTGTTGGCCGGAAGTGGGATACGGCGTTGCCGAAAGCAGGGTCGAGTCCGGCAGTCTCATGAAACACCCCTGGAAGCGTCTGCGTACCACGGCGCAGTACCTCGCCGTCGCAGTCTTGGGAAGCCAAGTGGAGCGAAACGCGTACCGCGACGCCGTCAACGTCGCTCATCGGCAGGTGCGATCGACCGAACATAGCCCGGTGGACTACAACGCCTTCAACCGAGAGCTGCAGTTGTGGGTGGCGGCGTGTCTGTTCATCTTCTACGAGGACACCTACCAACTGCTGCACGGCAAGATGACCGACGGGCAGGCCGAGTACTTCTTCCAGAAGGCGATGCCGATCGGGACCACTCTGCAAGTTACTGAGGACCAATGGCCCTCAACCAGAGCGGATTTCGATACCTACTGGAACATCGCATGTGAACGGGTCAAGCTCGACGGGTACATCCGCGACTACGCGATGAAGCTGATCGACCTACGAATGATCAACTGGCCCATGCGCAAGCTGCTGGCACCGCTGTTGCGCTTTCTAACCATAGGGTTTCTCGCTCCGGTTTTCCGTGAGCAGATGGGCCTGGAATGGACGGACGACGACAGGCGGCGGTTCGAGCATCTGTTTCTGTTCGTCTCATTTGTGAACCGCTTCATTCCGCGATATCTGCGAAACATGAACTACAGCTTGCTCATGCGAGATCTACGTTGGAGATTGCGTACCGGCAGGCCGCTCATCTGAACCCGCCATGATGGGTCTGCCGAGGAGCGCAGCCTCCATCAGACACCGCACGCTGGCCCGCGCGTGTTCGGTGTTGTCGTACTGAACCAGCCGGCCCAGGTCTACGACAAGCGTGAAGCCGGCGTGGACCGCGAAGCGCGCGTGCCCGGGCGTGATCTCGGGCCGTGCGGACAGCAACAGCTTGGTCCAGGATTCGACGGTGGAGCGCTGAACATGGTGCAGGATCGCCTGTTCTGCGGCAGGGAGATTGATGCGTTCGGTGTAGTAGACGTATCCGAGTTCTGGCCGCTCGAATGAACGCGCCACGTATCCCGCCACGAGCTTGCCCAGTGCGGCCTCCGGAGCTGTCGTCTCGGACAGCGCCCGGGATACATCCCCGGAAATCCGGTCTGCCGCACGACGAAACGAGGCTGCGAGCATATCTGCCTTGCTGGGAAAGTAACGATAGATGCCGGACACCGGAATGCCGATGGCTGTCGCAATGTCTTCCATGCTGGTTTCGCGGTAGCCGTTCACGTTGAACAGCCGCATCGATTCATGCAGCAACATCTCATAGGGGCCCGCGTCGATCGTCACCGGTGGCGCCGGGGGCAGAATGGTGTCGTGCGGCGGTGGTGTAGGCAGTTCCGTGTACAGCACCGACTCGGCGAGTTCGGCAAGGACAGTTCGGATTTCCGGAATGGGCAATGTCGCCCGATGATCGGTGATGCTGCCGATGACGCTCAATGCCGCAGACGACAGTGTCCAGCGTTCATGAGATGTCAATGCGGGTCGGATGGATCCGAGGGGCTTCTGTATGCGCCGATTGACCAGTTTGATCTGATTGGAGAGCTCGATCTGGTCCTCATCCTTGAGATACCTTCCCTCCCAGCGGAAAAGGCCTCCTGCCGTGCGGTGGGCAATCGTGGTCTCGATGAGTCCGTCCACCAAGGCGCGCAGTGTCTCTCGCGGGTCGGCGTGGGCGTCGGCGAGAAGGTCAGTGGCGTCAACGAGGCAGCGTCCCAGCCCCAATACCGCGTCGCGGAACAAGTCGTATTTGCTTGCGGAGTGCCGATAGAGCGCCGGTGCCGAGATGCCCACGCGCGATGCGATTTCCTCCATGCTCACGGCGTGATAGCCGGATTCGCTGAAGGCATCGGATGACGCCTTCGCGATCTGGACCTTGCGATCCTTGGGGCGGCGCCGTACCGATTCGGCGGGCTGCGGCCGGCGGGAGGCGGACATGGTCTCTACGGTAGTTGAGGACACGCGAAGTACGTGGCAACAGAGCGGAAATCGCCCGGCTAGCCGAGCCGGCCGCTGATGCGCGGGAGCAGGTAGTTCGAATACGTGTACTTGCCGGTGATCTTGCCGTCGTCGTCGAAATGAAAGACGTCTAGCCCCTCCCAGCCGAACCGTGGAAGCACCACCGCCCCAATGCGCGTCACCAAACCCAACACCCACCCCGCCGACCGGCGCGAACGGATGTCGTGTCGGCAGGTCCATCGAATGGTGGCCTTACGTGCGGCCGCGTCGATGATCCGGTCGTGTTCATCGAATGTCATCGCGCCATAGGCGCCGCGGAACTGCGGTTCGAATTCACGACGAATGGCGGCCAGACCCACGTGGCGAGATCCATCGCCCGGCAGGTACTCGGCGTCCTCGGCGAAGTGCTGCATGACCACGTCGAGCTCGTTGGTGTTGAACGCAGCCACGAAGCGGTCCAGAGCTGCCGCGATATCAGGCATGGCTCAGGTGAACCGGAACCAGCGCAGCGCACCGTATCCGGCGAGCGAGCCCCATACCGCGAGCACGGCGATTGCGAACCAGTCCACCGAAAGCGTCATGGCGGCGGCCAGCGCCTCCGAGAGCGCACCGGAGGGGGAGAGTCGCGCCAAAAGCACCACGGCATGGGGGATCGCGTCGGTGGTGCGCCCGTCCTCCAGGGTCAACGCCCCGAGCCCGGCGAAGATGAACCACAGCAGATTCGCCAGGGCGAGCACAATTTCCGCGCGCAGGGTGCCGCCGAGTAGCAGTCCCATCGCTGCGAACGTCGCGGTGCCGAGAGCGATGACCACCGCACCGAGGAGCAGTCCGACCGGATGCGGGCGCCAGCCCAGCGCAGCGCCGATGGCGCCTATGACAGCGGCCTGCAGGACCACCACCGTCACCACGGCCAGCGCCTTGCCGGCGATGATGCCCCACACCGGTAACGCGGTGGCGCCCAGGCGTTTCAGAGCGCCATACCGGCGATCGAACCCGACAGCGATGGCCTGCCCGGTAAAGGCTGTGGAGATCACCGCCAGTGCCATGATGGCGGGCACGAAGATGTCGGTACGCGAGCCGGGGAATTGGCCCAGCGGCAGCAAGGTCAGCCCGATGAGCAGCGTGATCGGGATGAACATGGTCAGCAGCAGCTGTTCGCCGTTGCGCAGCAGCAGTTTGAGCTCCAGCCAGAACTGCGCGAAGAGCATGGTGTGCACCGCGCTGGCACGCGGATCCGGTGTGAACGTACCCGGGTCAAAACGGGGTGTGGTGTCGGTCATCGCAATTCCCTGCCGGTCAATTCCAGGAACACATCCTCGAGACTGCGTTTCTCCACGCGCAGGTCGGTGGTCAACACATCCATCCGCGCGCACCACGCGGTCACCGTGGCCAGAACCTGCGGGTCGACCACGCCTTCGACGCGATACTCGCCGGGAGTGGCCTCGGCCACCTTGTATCCCTCGGGCAGCGCCGAAATGAGCAGTGCCAGGTCCAGTCGTGGCGGCGCAGAGAAGCGCAGCTGGTTCTCCGCCCCGGTCTGCATCAGCTCCGAGGGTGTACCGGCTGCCACCACGGCACCGTGATCGATGATCATGAGCTGGTCGGCCAGTTCCTCGGCCTCCTTCATGTGGTGCGTGGTCAGTACCACCGATACGCCATCACGACGCAGGCAGTCGATCAGCTCCCACACCACCAACCGGGCGTGGGCATCCATCCCGGCTGTCGGCTCGTCGAGGAAGACCAGCTCGGGCCGGCCCACCAGTGCGCACGCCAGCGCGAGGCGCTGTTGTTGTCCTCCGGACAGCCGTCGATACGGAGTGCGGGCGGCGTCGGTCAACCCGAGCGTATCCAGAAGCCATTGTGGGTCAAGCGGATTGGCCGAATATGAGGCGACAAGGCCGAGCATTTCGCTGGCCCGGGCGGTGGGGTAGGCGCCGCCGCCCTGCAGCATGACGCCGATACGCGCGCGCACCGCCGAGTTCTTCGCAACCGGATCCATGCCCAGCACCTCAACGGTGCCTTCGTCGGGATGCAGGAAGCCCTCGCACAGTTCGACGGTCGTTGTCTTCCCGGCGCCGTTGGGGCCGAGCAGCGCAAAGACCTGGGCCTGCTCTACCTCAAGGTCGAGGCTGTGGAGTGCTGTCGTTGTCCCGTATCGCTTCGTCACCGACCGCATCCGCACCGGCGGTACCGTCCTTGTCGGTGGTTGCGTCACGGTCAGTCAGCGTAAGCGGCGCGTCTTTGTCACCGTTAGGCAGCCGACGCCACGGCAGATAGTCGTGCGTGATAGCGATGAGCAGTAGCGCGATGATCGCGCTCGCCACGGTCGCGTCGATGATCTGGAACAGCGCGAACCTGTCACCGTTGGCGGTGGGCCCGAAAATGCCCACGAGCAGCGTGATGCCGATTGCCGTCCCGCGGAACGCCGGGCGGGTGGCCCAGGCGGCCAGGGGAATGATCGCCCAGAGCAGGTACCAGGGCTGGACCACCGGAAACAGCAATACCGTGATGCCCAGGGCGACACCTAGCCCGCCGACGGGGTGCAGACGCCCCCGTAGCACCGCGAGCAGCAGCCAGGACACCGCGATACCGATGATGCCGATACCGATGCCGCGGGTCAGGGACAGGATCGCGGTGGTGTGATCACCGAGGCCGAGCAGGATGCCGACTTGCCCGGTGCCCAGCGCGACGAGCGTGGGCGGAGACATCCAGCTGCGGACGGCGTTGGCGGTGCCGAGTGTGTACACCCAGCCGAACCCGAGTCCGCTGGCGAATCCGATGAGAACCGTGCAGGCGCCGGTGATGGTGCCCAGTAATGCTCCGGCGTGGAAGAGCCCGCGGACGCCACCGCCCCACCGGCGCGCCAGCGCCATGCCGACGAACCCCAGAGCCAGCAGTGAAGGGAGTTTGACCTGCGATGACGCGGTGATCAGCACCGTGCCGGCCAGCAGATTGCCTAGCGGCACCCAGGTCGCCCATTCGGTACGCACTCCGATAAGGGCACGTGTCGAGTCGACACCGCGCATGGCCAGCTCGGTGCCTGCCAGCATCAGGCCCAGCATGAGCGCTTCATTGTGGATTCCGGCGACCAGATGCATCAGCAGCAGCGGATTCGCGGCGCCGAGCCAGAGCGCACTGACTTCCGCGACGCCGCAGCGCTGGGCCAGACGTGGTGTTGCCCAGATGATCAACAGCACCCCGAGCAGTTCGACGAGCCGATGACACAGTGCTCCGGCGACGATGTCATCGCCGGTGAGCCGCGAGATGCCCTTGCCGATCCACAGAAACAAGGGACCGTAGGGGGCGGGTGTTTCTCGCCACATGCTGGGCACCGACAGGGTGAACACGTGATCCAGGCCAAGGGCGACCGCTGGGCCCTCGGTGTACGGATCCTTGCCCAGGCGCGCTATCTGGCTCTGGGCCAGGTACGAATACACGTCCTTGGAGTACATCGGCGGCGCGATGAGCAGCGGCAAAATCCAGAGCAGCAGGGTCCGGTCCAGCTGGCCGCGGGACATCCTGCGCACCGGGCCGCGCTCGCCGTTGGCGTTTTTGTTGCGCAGGCTGCCGATGGCGAATCGCCCCAGCATGAGCCAGGCCAGCGTCATCACCACCGCGCCGGTCGTCGTCATCGTCAGTGACACCGTTTGAATGCGCGAGGGCAGGTTGAGCAGCCGAACGCCGAAGATCGGGTCTTGGATCACCGGACGTGCGCCGGCGCCGAGTGCGCCGATGGCCATGAGGGCGGTTCCCGTCGCGCCGAACAGCCGAGTTCGGTTCATGGCCGTGAGCTCGCGCTCACTGAGCGGGGCCGAGGAACGTTCGTCATCATGCAGATGCGACAGCGACGAGCTCAGCCACTGACCACGTACCGACACGCGAGCAGCGTATCGGCCCGTCATGCCGGCTCCGTGGAACCGGCCGGGCAGGGCCTGTCCGGCCGGTTCGGCGGCGATCAACATAGGTAACCCTTGCTAGACGTGGCATTCTGAATTGCGTCACACTGGTGTTGTGAAATTCGGCCAGCCCTCTGTGGTGGCGTCTGCTGCGGCGACGTCGCAGGTGCTGGACGCTGCCCCGGCCGTGTCTCATGACGGGCAGACGCGGGTGGCCGTGGTGCGGCTGCTCATGGAGTCCGGGCCGGTCACCGCCGGTGAGATTGGCGAACGGCTCGGTCTTTCGCCCCAGGGTGTGCGCCGTCACCTCGACGCTTTGATCGAGGCCGGGGACGCCATCTCGAATCCGGCGGCCGCATGGCAGCACAACGGCAGAGGCCGCCCGGCCAAGCGGTTCCAGCTCACCGCGGATGGTCGCGCCAAGCTCAATCACGCCTACGACGACCTCGCGTCTGCCGCCATGCGTCAGCTGCGCGAGATCGGCGGCGACGATGCGGTGCGCGTGTTCGCGCGCCGTCGGATTGACTCGATCCTGAGCGATGTCGTCGCCGGTGGACCCTTTCACGACACCGAGGCCACGGTGAATCAGTTGGCCGCGGCCCTGACCAAGGCCGGGTATGCGGCGAGCACCCAGCGGGTCGGCGCAGCCGGCGGACCCTCCAGCGGTGTGCAGATATGTCAGCATCACTGCCCGGTATCGCACGTGGCCGCTGAGTTCCCCGAACTCTGTGAGGCGGAACAGCAGGCCTTCGCCGAGGTGTTGGGAACACATGTACAGCGGCTAGCCACCATCGCCAACGGTGACTGTGCCTGTACGACGCATATTCCGCTGCACGTATCGACAACTCTGGCGCCCAGCCCCGCGTCAGATACAACGACCAGTAAGGAGTCACGATGACCCTCGAGCGTGAGGTGCTGACCCAGAACGAGACGATCGCGTCACTGGGCAACTACGGCTATGGCTGGTCGGACTCCGATGCCGCGGGAGCCAGTGCGCAGCGCGGTCTGTCCGAGGCTGTGGTGCGTGACATCTCGGCGAAGAAGAGCGAGCCCGAGTGGATGCTCGATGTCCGCCTGAAGGCGCTGCGCACTTTCGACAAGAAGCCGATGCCCAACTGGGGATCGAACCTTGATGGCATCGATTTCGACAACATCAAGTACTTCGTGCGCTCCAGCGAGAAGCAGGCGGCCACATGGGACGACCTGCCCGCTGACATCAAGAACACCTACGACCGTCTCGGTATCCCCGAAGCCGAGAAGCAGCGTCTGGTGTCCGGTGTCGCCGCACAGTACGAGTCGGAAGTCGTCTATCACTCGATCCGTGAGGACCTGGAGGCCCAGGGGGTGATCTTCCTGGACACCGACTCAGGCCTGCGCGAACATCCGGAGATCTTCAAGGAGTACTTCGGCAGCGTCATCCCGGCCGGGGACAACAAGTTCTCCGCGCTCAACACCGCCGTGTGGTCGGGTGGCTCGTTCATCTACGTGCCGCCGGGCGTCAAGGTCGATATCCCGCTGCAGGCCTACTTCCGCATCAACACCGAGAACATGGGCCAGTTCGAGCGCACGCTCATCATCGTCGACGAAGGTGCCTACGTGCACTACGTCGAGGGATGTACCGCACCGATCTACAAGTCAGATTCGTTGCACTCGGCCGTGGTGGAGATCATCGTGAAGGCCGGTGGGCGTTGCCGCTACACGACCATCCAGAACTGGTCCAACAACGTGTTCAACCTGGTCACCAAGCGTGCGCGGGCTGAGGCGGGGGCCACCATGGAATGGGTCGACGGCAACATCGGCTCCAAGGTCACCATGAAGTACCCGGCTGTGTGGATGACCGGTGAGCACGCCAAGGGTGAGGTGCTCTCGGTGGCGTTCGCGGGCGAGGGACAACACCAGGACACCGGCGCCAAGATGCTGCACCTGGCGCCGAACACGTCGAGCAACATCGTCTCCAAGTCGGTGGCGCGCGGTGGTGGGCGGGCCTCCTACCGTGGCCTGGTCCAGGTGAACAAGGGGGCGTACGGCTCCCGTTCAACCGTTAAATGCGATGCGCTGCTGGTTGACTCGATCAGCCGCAGCGACACCTACCCGTACGTCGACATCCGCGAAGACGATGTCACGATGGGGCATGAGGCAACCGTCTCCAAGGTCAGCGACGATCAGCTGTTCTACCTGATGAGCCGCGGTATGACCGAGGACGAGGCGATGGCCATGGTGGTGCGCGGATTCGTCGAGCCCATCGCCAAGGAACTGCCGATGGAGTACGCGCTTGAGCTCAACCGTCTCATCGAGCTGCAAATGGAAGGTGCGGTCGGTTAAGGCATGTCGAATCTCACTGAAGCCGTAGAGGGTACGGCTGTCAACAAGGGTGAGCTGTTCAGCTCCTACGACGTCAGCGCATTCGAAGTGCCCGGCGGTCGTGACGAGCTCTGGCGTTTCACCCCGCTGCGCCGGTTGCGTGGTCTGCACGACGGCAGTGCCACCGCGACCGCTGAGCCGACGGTCACCGTCGCCGCTGTTGACGGTGTGACGGTCGAGACCGTGGACCGCACCGACGAGCGGCTCGGCCGGGGCGGTGTCCCGTCGGACCGGGTTGCCGCACAGGCGTACTCGTCGTTCTCGAAGGCGACCGTCATTTCCGTCGGCAAGCAGGCGGTGGCCGCGGACCCGATTGAGATCACGGTCACCGGTCCCGGTGCCGGGCAGGTGGCTTACGGGCACACCCAGGTTCAGGCCGGCGAGCTTTCGGAATCGGTTGTGGTCATCGACTACCGGGGCAGTGGAACGTACGCCGAGAACGTCGAATTCGTGCTCGACGACGCCTCCCGGCTCACCGTCGTCTCGATCGCCGACTGGGCCGATGACGCGGTGCATGTCTGCGCACATCACGCCAAGCTCGGCAAGGATGCGGTACTGCGCCACATCGCGGTCACCCTGGGTGGCGATCTGGTCCGTCTCACCGGCACCGTCCGGTTCGGTGCGCCGGGAGGTGACGCCGAGTTGCTCGGTCTCTACTACGCCGACGACGGCCAGTTCTTCGAGCACCGGCTGCTGGTCGATCACGCTCAGCCCAACTGCCGTTCCCATGTCACGTACAAGGGTGCGTTGCAGGGTGATCCGGCTTCCGATAAGCCCGACGCGCACACGGTCTGGATCGGTGACGTGCTCATCCGCGCCGAGGCCACCGGAACCGACACCTTCGAACTGAACCGCAACCTGATCCTCACCGACGGCGCTCGGGCCGACTCCGTGCCCAACCTCGAAATCGAGACCGGTGAGATCGCCGGGGCCGGGCACGCCAGTGCCACCGGGCGATTCGATGATGAGCAGCTGTTCTACCTGCGCTCGCGCGGTATCGCCGAGGAGGATGCGCGCCGACTGGTGGTGCGCGGCTTCTTCCAGGACATTATTGGCCGGATCGGGATCGAGTCAGTGCGCGACCGCCTCACCGCGGCCGTCGAAAACGAACTCGCCCAGACCAACTCGTAGATAGAAAGCAACTCAATGACCACTCTGGAAATCAAGGACCTGCACGTCAGCATCTCGCCCAACGAGGGCGAGGCCATCGAGATCCTCAAGGGAGTCAACCTGACCGTGAACTCGGGGGAGACCCATGCGGTCATGGGCCCCAACGGTTCCGGGAAGTCCACGCTGTCCTATGCCATCGCCGGACACCCCAAGTACGAGGTGACATCGGGGTCTATCACCCTCGACGGGCAGGACGTGCTGGAGTTGTCCGTCGACGAAAGAGCGCGCGCCGGTCTCTTCCTGGCCATGCAGTACCCGGTCGAGGTGCCGGGCGTCTCGATGTCGAACTTCCTGCGCACCGCCGCCACCGCTGTGCGCGGCGAGGCCCCGAAGCTGCGCCACTGGATCAAGGAAGTCAAGGAAGCGATGGGGGAGTTGGAGATCGACTCCGCCTTCGCCGAGCGCAGTGTGAATGAGGGCTTCTCGGGCGGCGAGAAGAAGCGCCACGAAATCCTGCAGCTGGGTCTGCTCAAGCCGAAGATCGCCATCCTGGATGAGACGGACTCCGGCCTTGACGTCGACGCCCTGCGGATTGTGTCCGAGGGCGTGAATCGCTACGCGGAGCGCGAGCACGGCGGCGTGCTGCTGATCACCCACTACACCCGGATTCTTCGTTACATCCAGCCACAGTTCGTGCACGTCTTCGTCGGCGGGCGCATCGTCGAGTCGGGCGGTCCCGAGCTGGCCGACGAGCTGGAGGAGAACGGCTACGTGCGCTTTGCCCCCGCAAGCGGGCGGGACCCCCACCAAGCGGTGGGAGCCTGACCGTGACGGCCACGGTGCCGCTGGACACCACTCGGATCTCGGAGATCAGGGATGACTTCCCGATCCTGAGCCGGACGGTGCGTGGCGGTAAGCCGTTGGTGTACCTGGATTCCGGTGCAACCTCGCAACGGCCCATCCAGGTTCTCGATGCCGAACGTGTCTTCCTCACCGAGCGCAACGCGGCGGTTCATCGTGGCGCGCATCAGCTGGCCGAAGAAGCCACCGATGCGTACGAGGGCGCACGCAACACCATCGCTCGTTTCGTGGGTGTCGATGACGGCGAGATCGTCTTCACCAAGAACGCCACCGAATCGCTGAACCTGGTGGCGTACACCCTCGGTGACAGCCGGTTCGACCGTGCGGTGGGCCCGGGCGACGAGGTCGTCATCAGCGAGCTGGAGCACCACGCGAATCTTGTTCCCTGGCAGGAGCTTTGCCGCCGTACCGGCGCCACCTTGCGCTGGTACGGCGTCACCGATGACGGTCGAATCGATCTGGATTCACTCGAGCTCACGGGCGCCGTCAAGGTTGTCGCCTTCACGCACCAGTCCAACGTGACAGGTGCGGTGGCTCCCGTTGCCGAGCTGGTGCGCCGCGCTAAATCCGTTGGTGCCCTTGTCGTGTTGGACGCCTGCCAGTCCGTCCCGCATATGCCCGTGAACTTCCGTGAACTGGGCGTCGACTACGCGGCGTTCTCAGGGCACAAGATGCTCGGTCCCTCGGGTGTCGGCGTGCTGTACGGCCGTCGCGAACTGTTGGAAGCCATGCCTCCGTTCATCACGGGTGGCTCCATGATCGAGACGGTGACCATGCAGGTCAGCACCTACGCGCCGCCGCCGCAGCGATTCGAGGCCGGTGTGCCGATGACCTCGCAGGTGGTCGGCCTTGGCGCTGCCGTTGACTACCTCAATGCGATTGGCATGGAAGCTGTTGCCGCGCACGAACATCAGCTGGTATCGGCCGCGCTCGCCGGGCTCGGAAGTGTCGAGGGCGTTCGTATCGTCGGTCCCACGGAGAACGTCGACCGCGGAGGCGCGGTCTCCTTCGTGGTGGATGGAATCCACGCGCACGATCTGGGTCAGGTGCTCGACGACGAGGGTGTGGCGATACGGGTCGGGCATCACTGCGCCTGGCCACTGCATCGACGCTTCGGGATCGCGGCGAGCGCACGTGCCTCCTTCGCGGTCTACAACACCCTGGACGAAGTCGACCGATTGGTCGAAGGCGTCCGTCGTGCACAGGAGTTCTTCCTGGGCGAGCGGAGCGACGGGGGATCGTTCCTGTGAGACTCGAGCAGATGTACCAGGAAGTCATCCTGGATCACTACAAGCATCCGCATCATCGCGGGCTGCGTGAGCCGTTCGCGGCCGAGGTACACCACGTGAACCCGACCTGCGGTGACGAGGTGACCCTGCGAGTCACCCTGGATGACAACAGAATCGCCGATGTGTCCTACGACGGACAGGGCTGCTCGATCAGTCAGGCCGCGACGTCGGTCCTGACGGATCAGGTGATCGGACTGACCGTGGATGAGGCACTCAAGACGGTGGCCTCGTTCAACGAGATGATTTCCTCACGCGGCACCATCGACGGAGACGAGGACATCATCGGTGACGGAGTCGCCTTCGCGGGAGTTTCGCGGTACCCGGCCCGTGTGAAGTGCGCGCTCCTAGGATGGATGGCATTCAAAGACGCTCTCGTGCAGGCAGACGCCGCGACCAGCGGCACTACTGAGAAGGTGAAGCGATGACCGAAGTGTCCGCGGAAGTGAAGCTCCTCGAAGATCTCGAAGAGGCAATGCGTGATGTTGTTGACCCCGAGCTGGGTATCAACGTCGTAGATCTGGGGCTTGTGTACGGGCTCAACGTCGAAGAGAGCGAGAGCGGCAAGGTCGCCACGATCGACATGACGCTCACCTCGGCGGCATGCCCGCTTACCGATGTCATCGAGGACCAATCGCGTAACGCGCTTGTGGGCGCCGGACTGGTCAACGAGATCAAGATCAACTGGGTCTGGGTGCCGCCGTGGGGCCCGGACAAGATCACCGACGATGGTCGGGAGCAGCTCCGGGCCCTCGGCTTCACCGTCTAGTGCTGGTGGCGGCCTTCCTGGTCGCCCACGCATGAGCCGTCCCGTGCGGCGCGAAGGGTGATCGTCGCAGCCTGAAGATTGCCCGATGCGTCATCGGCGCCGTGTGCGGCGATGCACCTGCCTGTCGCGATCGCGCTCTGGGCCGCCGGAGCACGCTTGGCATAGGCGGTGTCGTTGTTGACCGTTACCGTCGTCGGGGTGGCAGCCCCGCCGTTCGGGTCGGTGGCGGACACGGTGATCGCGTTCCCGCTGACCGCGGAGACTGTCCCGCGAATAGCCTGATGCTCGGCGCGTTTGTCCGATGTCGGGGCCGGGGAAGACTCCGGTGAATCCTTCTTGTGCGCCGGTGTGCAGTTGCCGTCTTCGGCCGGCCAGATCATCACGCGGCGGGCTGTCGGCGGGTTGGAGTCCTGTTGGGCCATGGCGGCGATACAGCTGCCCGTGGTGACGTCCGTCAATTGCGCCGAAGTGATCTCGGAGATCTTGGTGGATTGACCGAATCCGACGGTGGCGGTTCCGTCCTTCTTGGTCACCTGGATGGTGTTGCCCGAGACCGAGGCAATGAGCCCGGCTACGTGGTCTTTCCCGCTGTGTTCACCGTGCGGTGCCGCCGAGGAGGTAGCCGGTGCCGATGAATCCGCGGATGTGCCGTTGGTGTTTGTAGGCGCGCCGCATGCGGCCACCGAAAGCGCGGTGAGTCCGGCGAGTGCGAACAGTGCGCCGCGGGCGAACCGTGGTGGGGCGGGTGTCTGGTGTGGGGGCATCGGTGTTCTCCATGGTCGATGAATGAGACACCTCAGCGTGCTGGCGCGGGCTGAGGTTGCGCTCCGGCATGCGTGAGAAGTTGCTGTGTATTGCGGATGCCAGATCGGATCTACCGCGGAGGAGGTCCGCATCGCCCGTCGGTTGCCGGGCCCAGGTCGATCTTGGTGGCCTGCAGCACCCCGTCGGCGTCCTTCGTGCCGTGTGCATCCGCGCATTTGCCGGCGATGATCGCAGTGGTCTCAGTGGGTTGCCGTTGGTCGTAACGGGTGTCGGCGGTCACCGTGACGTTGGTCTGAATCTCCGACGCCCCGCTGGGATCGGTGTTCGCCACCACGATGGTGCTGCCGTTGAGCGACGCGACCGCACCCTGGACGCTGGGGCCGCCGAACGGGGGCGGTGAACCCTCGGGCGCGCCGCCCGGTGGTGGCCCCGGCGGTATGCCGGGAGGTGGTGCGCCGCCGGGCGGTGTCTCCATCGCACATTTGTTGTCCTCGGCCGCACTGATCAGCACCCGTTGCGCCGTGGCCTGGTCCGACTCATCTGCACCGGCCGTCGCCTGCACGCTGACGCAGCTGCCCACGATCACATCCGGCAGATCCGCGGGGTGCACCTCGGTGAGCTTGGTCATGGTGTTGAAGTCGATATCGACACTGCCCACGGGGTTGGTCACCTGGACCGTGTGCCCCGCCACCGAGGAGATCAATCCGCCGGCTCTGTCGTGCCCACCTGCGTGCCGTATGACGGTGGTCGAGGCGGGGGCAGCCGATGGCTGGCCAGGTTTGTCCACGGACCCGCCGCATGCCGCGCTGGAGAACACCACGACTCCGACGATCACTAGCAACGTAGGCCGTGGCCGGAGATTTGGTGACATGGTTGACCACGTTATCCGGAATGGATCAGGCGTCGGCGTAGTTTGACACCTCGTGACCGACGTGAGACCAGACGTAGCGCCCCTTTTCGAACCGTTCACCGTGAAATCGTTGACCGCACCCAATCGATTCGCGATGGCGCCGATGACGCGATCGGCGTCACCCGGCGGTGTCCCGGGCGAGAACGTGGCGGCGTACTACCGCCGCCGTGCTGCCGGAGGTGTTGGGTTGATCATCACCGAGGGCGTCTTCATTCCCGACGACGCCGCGGGCGGTCAGGCTAGCGTTCCGCGCCTTATCGGCGACGATGCTCTGGCGGGATGGACGGCCGTGACCGATGCCGTGCACGAGGAGGGGGCGGCGATCGCCGCCCAGCTGTGGCACCAGGGCGTCGAGCGCGGCGCCGATCCGGAATTCAATCCGCAGGTGGAGTCGGTGAGCCCGTCGGGTCTGGCCGGAGATGCTTCCCCGTTGGGCCGAGCGCTGCTGACCGGTGAACTTGCCCCGCTTGCGGAGCAATACGCGACGGCGGCCCGCAACGCCAAGGCGGCCGGATTCGACGCCGTCGAACTACACGGTGCACATGGCTACCTACTCGACCAGTTCCTGTGGGAGCGCACCAACGTTCGGGCCGACGGGTATGGCGGCTCGGCCGTCGATCGAGTGCGCTTCCCGGTCGAGGTGGTGCGTGCGGTACGTGCCGCCGTCGGACCCGATTTCCCTATCCTGTACCGGTTTTCACAGTGGAAGCAGGCTGATTACACGGCCACCCTGGCCGATAGTCCGGCAGAGTTGGAACGTCTGCTCGCACCGCTCGTCGAGGCAGGCGTGGACGTTTTCCACCCATCCACACGTCGCCACTACATACCGGCCTTCGCGGATCTGCCAGGCGCCGATGGAGAGCTGAGTCTTGCCGGCTGGACAAAACGTGTCACGGGCTTGCCGGCCATCGCCGTCGGCTCCGTGGGATTGCAGACGGAGTTCAAACCCACCGAGGTCCGGGATATCGAGCCCGCACCTGTCGAGGCGGTACTGCGACAGTTTGCCAACAACGAGTTTGACGTCATCGCTGTGGGCCGCGCGCTGTTGTCGGATCCCGACTGGGTGAACAAGCTGCGTGCCGGCAGGCAGAACGAGTTCGTCGGATTCAACATCGGCAAGGCCCTGGCCGCGCTGTACTGAGCGCCCGTGGAACATCACGCACCCCGGCAACGTTGAGGACAACATGGCAACACGTGACATCACCGCTGACGCGTTCAACGACTTGGTCCACGACAACGACATCGTGCTCGTGGATTTCTGGGCGTCCTGGTGCGGACCGTGCCGCCAGTTCGGGCCGGTGTTCGAGGCGTCTTCGGAGGAGAACCCCGACGTCATCCACGCCAAGGTGGACACCGAGGCTGAGCAGGCGTTGGCGGCGGCGGCGAACATCCGGTCCATTCCCACGCTGATGGTGTTCAAGAAGGGCCAGCTGGTGTTCAACCAGGCCGGTGCGCTGCCCCCGGCATCGTTGGCCGACCTGGTGCAGAAGGTCCGCGATCTCGACGTTGAGGCAGCACTGCGCGAACAAGAGGCGTAACACGACCCGCGGGGTACCGCGCGGAAACGATTTGGTGCAACCCGCCGCTGTCGGTTATATGGACGCATGAGTTTCGTGCTGGTCGACCGTCCGCGTCCGGATATTGCCCTGGTCACCCTGAACCGGCCGGAGCGGATGAACGCCATGGCGTTCGATGTGATGCTGCCCTTCAAGCAGATGCTCGTCGACATCAGCCACGACAACGATGTGCGCGCCGTCATCATCACCGGGGCCGGTAAGGGGTTTTGTTCGGGCGCCGATCAGAAATCCGCCGGGCCCATCCCGCATATCGGGGGATTGACCCAGCCGACTATCGCGCTGCGCTCGATGGAGCTCCTCGACGAGGTCATCCTCACGCTGCGCCGGATGCATCAGCCGGTGATCGCGGCCATCAACGGGGCCGCCATCGGTGGTGGCCTGTGCCTGGCGCTGGCCTGCGATGTCCGGGTGGCATCGGAGGCCGCCTACTTCCGGGCCGCCGGTATCAACAATGGGCTGACCGCCAGTGAGCTGGGCCTGAGTTACCTGCTGCCGCGTGCCATCGGCACGTCCCGCGCTTCGGACATCATGTTGACCGGCCGCGACGTCGACGCCGACGAGGCCGAACGCATCGGTTTGGTATCCCGCAAGGTGGCCTCAGAGTCGCTGCTGGAAGAGTGTTACGCGATTGGAGAGCGCATCGCCGGGTTCTCCCGTCCAGGGATCGAATTGACCAAGCGCACCATTTGGAGTGGGCTGGACGCCGCTAGCCTGGAAAGTCACATGCACCAAGAGGGCCTGGGCCAGCTGTATGTCCGGCTGCTCACCGACAACTTCGAAGAAGCCACCGCTGCCCGCAAGGAGCAGCGTAAAGCGGCCTTTAGAGACAAGCGCTGACAGCGCGAGACGCTACACAGCATTCAAGGAGTAAGTAGTGATTACCGCGACGGACCTCGAGGTCCGCGCCGGCGCCCGCACGCTCGTCTACGCGCCGGGCCCCGCGTTACGCATTCAGCCCGGCGACCGTATCGGGCTGGTGGGGCGTAACGGGGCGGGCAAGACCACCTCGATGAGAATTTTGGCCGGCGAGGGTGAACCGTATGCCGGCTCGGTATCTCGTATCGGTGAAATCGGTTATCTGCCACAGGATCCCAAGGAAGGAAACTTGGATCTGCTGGCGCGTGATCGGGTGCTGTCGGCGCGCGGTCTGGACACCATCATCAGCGATATGGAGAAGCAGCAGACGCTGATGGCCGAGCTGGCCGATGAGGCTCAGCGCGATAAGGCGGTGCGCCGCTACGGGCAGCTGGAAGAGCGCTTCTCCTCGCTGGGCGGGTATGTCGCCGAGAGTGAGGCGGCGCGCATCTGTTCGAGCCTCGGGTTACCTGAGCGGGTGCTGATCCAGCCACTGCGGACCCTCTCGGGCGGTCAGCGGCGACGTGTGGAGTTGGCCCGGATTCTGTTCGGAGCGGCCGAGGGTGGCGCCGGGTCGAACATGACGCTGCTGCTCGACGAGCCGACCAACCACCTCGACGCGGACTCGATCGGCTGGTTGCGCGGCTTCCTGCAAAACCACGAAGGCGGGCTCGTGGTGATCAGTCACAACGTCGAGCTGCTGGCCGACGTGGTGAACAAGGTGTGGTTCCTGGATGCCGTCCGCGGCGAGGTCGACGTCTACAACATGGGTTGGCAGAAGTACCTGGACGCACGGTCGCTGGATGAACAGCGTCGTCGGCGTGAGCGGGCCAATGCGGAGAAGAAGGCCTCGGCCCTGCGCACTCAGGCCGCCAAAATGGGCGCCAAGGCAACCAAAGCCGTTGCCGCACAAAACATGTTGCGCCGAGCCGAGAAGATGTTGTCCGGACTCGACGAGGAGCGGGTGGCCGACAAGGTGGCCCGCATCAAGTTCCCGACGCCCGCCGCATGCGGCCGGGTGCCACTGGTGGCCAAGGGGCTGACCAAGAACTACGGATCTCTGGAGATCTTCACCGGGGTAGATCTGGCCATCGATCGCGGGTCTCGAGTCGTTGTTCTCGGGCTCAACGGCGCGGGGAAGACGACGTTGTTGCGGTTGCTCGCGGGCGCCGAGACCGCCGATGCCGGTGCGCTGGAACCGGGCCACGGCCTCAAGCTCGGATACTTCGCGCAGGAGCACGACACCCTGGATGATCACGCGACGGTGTGGGAGAACATCCGCCACGCCGCCCCGGATACCGGGGAACAGGAGCTACGCGGAATCCTGGGCGCCTTCATGTTCAGCGGCCCGCAGTTGGAACAGCCTGCTGGGACGTTATCCGGCGGCGAGAAGACCCGTCTGGCCCTGGCCGGTCTGGTTGCTTCGACTGCGAATGTGTTGCTGCTCGACGAGCCGACCAACAACCTGGATCCGGCCTCGCGTGAGCAGGTTCTCGACGCGCTGCGCAGTTACCTCGGCGCCGTCGTTCTTGTCACCCACGACCCGGGGGCCGCCGAGGCACTAAATCCGCAACGTGTCGTGTTGTTGCCGGATGGCACCGAAGACTACTGGTCCGACGAGTACCGAGACCTCATCGAGCTGGCCTGACCGTCCTCGTACGCCCGAAGCGTCTCATACACACGCGTGATCACATTTGCGCTATGGTGCAACCGGGTCGAGCCGCAGTCCACCGGGGCCGCGGCATGGAGTCGGGAGAGAGGTCGCGATGGCCAAAACGCGCGACGAGGAACGTGTCGAGCTGAAGGCGGCATACGAGCAGGGTGCGAGTATCCGCACACTTGCTGCGGATGCCGGCCGATCGTATGGGTACGTGCATCGTGCCCTCGTGGAATCGGGTGCGGCGCTGCGTGGGCGCGGCGGCCCGAATCGGCGCGGCCGCAAGGTGTAACTGGCGTTCGACACGCAGTGTGCCCGTTGAGCTTTCGGGCGCCAATTGTTGCTACCGTTATGTGATGCGAGGACATGGCGGTATCCGGAACATCGGCGTGCTGGCGCTGGCGGCGTTGACGGCATCCGGCTGCGCCGGTCAGGTGCGTCAGGTGGATGAGGCGGTGTCGCCCGTGGCCACCACGACGGCGTTGCCGCAAACATCGACACCCGCTCCGGAAACCTTCCGCGTCACGGCATGTGAGACGGTCAGCGGTGGCGGCGGCAAGAATGTGGCCACGCAGCTGCGGGATGTGCGGGTGGGCAAGCAGGACGACTACGACAGGGTCACCTTCGAATTCGGGCCGGAAGCCAAGAGCAAGGTGGCGCTGGATCAGTTGGTAGTGCCCAAGTACACGGTGGACAGCCCCAGCAGTGTGTCCGCGGGCCCCAAGGGTGACAACGTCATCGTCGCCGGATCGGCCCTGCTCGGGGTGCTCTTCGACGGTGCGTCCGCGCACGAGACCGATAAGCCCGTCCGGTCCTATCCGGGGCCGAGTGAGATCAAGCCGAAGGACTTCCCGATCCTGGCGGAAGCCGAGCAGGGTGAGGACTTCGAGGGGAAGGTGCGGTGGGCATTGGGCCTGAACAAACAGCGCTGCCCACAAGTGAGCACGCTGACCAACCCGCCTCGTCTCGTGATCGATCTCCCGCACTAGTCGAGTTTGTGATTGGGCACCACCGCCTGCGCCACGGTTAGCAACCCAGGACAATCACCGCTCGAACGCCAGCGGTTCGGTGCCCGAGGCCGTACATTCCGTAACCATGTATCGATACCTGGTACCGCCTGTACTAGTAGTCGCCTCGCTCGTGGGTATCCCGCGGGCCACAGCCGCGCCGGAGTGCCCGACATTGACCGATGGTGGCGCCGAGAACTATGCCAACGTCCTGCACGATGTCCGCATCGAAACCCTTGACGAACTCGACAGGGTCACGTTCAGCTTCGGGCCCGACAAGCTGGCGCCGCCGACCGGGCCCGTCACCTACTGGCAGGCACCACCGTTCTCGGTCACGCCGGTGAGCGGCGGGTACGCGGTGGCATTCCGCGGCGCCGCGGCACACAACACCGTGTTGGGGACGTGGGACCGCCCCGAGAACCAGCAGCTGAAGTCCTTTCCGCAGCCGAACGATCTCGGAGCACCCGCGGGCGCTCCGGTGGTCCGATCAGCGCGCCTGCTGCAGGACCCGGACATCTTCAAGGACAAGAACGGCGTGATGGCGTGGAAGGTCGCTGCGCAGGCATCGAAATGTCCGGTGGCGTACATCGCCGACACTCCCGCGCGGGCTGTCATCGATTTCCCGCACTAGTCCGACGGCAGGGGGGAAACATCGTGAAGGTGATGCACCGGGTCGTGCACGAAATACAGACCCAGCGTCTCAACGGTGAAAACCGAACCGTTACTTCGCCTTCCGCAGCGCATTAGCGAGCCCGCGGGCACCTCGGCGAAGGCGGCGGCGATGGCCTCGCCTGCGGTAGCCAGCTCCTTGGCCACCGTCCGCGGGTCCTGTTCGCCGTACCTGTCGTCGATGGCCGTCTTGTCCTGGTCCCAGTTCTCGAACAGCGGATTCTCCTCGGCGAGCATCAGCTGCAGTCTCGTCAGGAAGATACGGAACACATCCCGGACATGCGCGCCGTACTCCAGCGGCGACCAGGTCTGCTCATCGGGCCGTTGCCGCGCCTCTGGCCGGGACAGTACCGGCTGCCATGCCGCCAGGTTTTCCCGCACGATATCGGGTATCTGAGTGAAAGATGTTGTCGCTGGGTCAAATCCGCATTCCCCGCAGCGGTTATCCAGAACCCAGGTCCAGTCCTTGGTATCAGGAGTGATCGGCACGGCGCACCGAATCCTCGACGAGATCCAGGACGCGGCTGAGGCTTTCGGTGGACTGGCCGGCGGCCAGACGGGCCACCAGGCCATCGAGCACCAGATCCAGATACCCCAGGATCACCTCACTGGGCACGTCCTCGCGCAACCGGCCCGCCTTCTTCTGGCGTTGTAGCCGCGCCAGCGTGGCGGTGTTGAGTTCTTCAGATCGCTGATTCCAGCCCCGCCGGAATTCGGGATCATTTCGCAGCTTGCGGGCAATCTCCAAACGCGTTGCCAACCAATCGAACTGATTCGGGTCGGCCAGCATGTCGCGCATGACCTGCACCAGACCCTCGCGGCTGGCGACATTCGCCATCCGTTCGGCATCTTCACGGGCCAGCGCGAAGAACAGCGTGTCCTTGTCGCGGAAATGGTGGAATATCGCCCCCCGCGACATACCGATGGTGTGTTCCAGGCGGCGCACGGTGGCGCCGTCATACCCGTACTCGGCAAAACAGCGCCGCGCGCCATCAAGGATCTGGCGGCGACGAGCCGCGAGGTGATCCTCGCTAACGCGCGGCACTGTTGGTCAGCCGTTTCTAGCCGGCCAGCATGTTCCGCAGCACGTACTGCAGGATGCCGCCGTTGCGGTAGTAGTCGGCCTCACCGGGGGTGTCGATTCGGACCACCGCCTCAAACTCGACCTTGGAACCATCGACCTTGGTCGCGGTCACGTGCACGGTCTTCGGTGTCGAGCCCTCGTTGAGCTTCTCGATACCGCTGATGTCGTAGGTCTCGGTCCCGTCGAGCTTGAGCGAGGCCGCCGATTCTCCGACCGGGAACTGGAGCGGAATCACCCCCATACCAATCAGATTCGACCGGTGGATGCGCTCGAACGACTCGGTGATCACGGCCTTGACGCCCAGCAGGCGAGTGCCCTTGGCCGCCCAGTCGCGGGAGGAACCGGAGCCGTACTCCTTGCCACCCAGCACCACCAGTGGGATTCCCGCCTTCTGGTAGTTCACCGAGGCGTCGTAGATGAACGACTGCGGGCCACCCTCCTGGGTGAAGTCGCGGGTGTAACCGCCCGACACGTCGTCCAGCAGCTGGTTGCGCAGGCGGATGTTCGCGAACGTGCCGCGAACCATCACCTCGTGGTTACCGCGGCGTGAACCCAGCGAGTTGTAGTCCTTGCGGTCCACACCGTGCTCGTCGAGGTACTGCGCCGCCGGGGTGCCCGACTTGATCGAACCGGCCGGTGAGATGTGGTCGGTGGTCACCGAGTCGCCGAGTAGCGCCAGCACGCGCGCACCCTTGATATCGGTGACCGGCGTGGGCTCCAGCGGCATCCCGTCGAAGTAGGGCGCCTTGCGCACGTAGGTGGACGTGTCGACCCACTCGAAGGTGTTGCCCTCGGGGGTGGGCAGACCGCGCCAGCGCTCGTCGCCCTTGAAGACATCGGCGTAGGAGTTGGTGAACATCTCGCGGTTGATCGACGAGGCGATGGTCTCCTCGATCTCCGAGGCGCTGGGCCAGATGTCCTTCAGGTAGACGTCGTTGCCGTCGTGGTCCTGTCCCAGTGGGTCGGTGTCGAAGTCGAAGTCCATGGTGCCCGCGATGCCGTAGGCGATGACCAGTGGCGGGGAGGCCAGGTAGTTCATCTTGACGTCGGGGGAGATGCGGCCCTCGAAGTTGCGGTTACCCGAAAGCACCGCGGTGACCGACAGGTCGTTGTCGTTGATCGCCTTGGAAATCTCGTCGGGCAGCGGGCCGGTGTTACCGATGCATGTGGTGCAGCCGTAGCCGCCCAGGTAGTAACCGAGCTTCTCCAGGTAGGGCCATACGCCCGCCTTGTTGTAGTAGTCGGTGACGACCTGCGATCCCGGAGCCATGTTGGTCTTGACCCACGGCTTGGTGGTCAGGCCCTTCTCGACGGCCTTCTTGGCCAGCAGGGCAGCGCCCAGCATCACCGAGGGGTTGGAGGTGTTGGTGCACGAGGTGATGCCCGCGACGACAACCGCGCCGTGGTCCAGCACGAAGTTGCCGCGCTCGGCGGACTTCACCGTAACCGGCTTGGTCGGCCGGCCCTCCGCGCCATTCGCCGCGGACGGCACGACGGCATCGTCCTCGGCGAAGGACAGCACCGCGGCATCGCTTGCCGGGAACGACTCTTCAACGGCCTCATCGAGGTTCGTGTGAGGAGCGGGGTGGTTCTCTTCCACGTAGTTGTGGATGTCCTTGCGGAACGCATTCTTCGCGTCGGACAGCTCGATGCGGTCCTGCGGACGCTTGGGCCCGGAGATGGAGGGCACCACGGTGGCGAGGTCGAGTTCCAGGTACTCCGAGAAGGCCGGCTCGTGGTCGGCGTCGTGCCACATGCCCTGTTCCTTGGCGTACGCCTCGACCAGCGCGAGCTGCTGGTCATCGCGGCCGGTGAGGCGCAGGTAGTTGATGGTCTCGTCGTCGATGGGGAAGATCGCTGCGGTAGAACCGAATTCGGGGCTCATGTTGCCCAGGGTGGCGCGGTTGGCCAGCGGGACCTCGGCCACGCCCTTGCCGTAGAACTCGACGAACTTGCCCACCACACCGTGCTTGCGCAGCATGTCGGTGACGGTCAGCACCACGTCGGTGGCGGTGACGCCCGGCTGGATCTCACCGGTGAGCTTGAAGCCGACCACACGGGGGATGAGCATCGAGACCGGCTGGCCGAGCATGGCGGCTTCGGCCTCGATACCACCGACACCCCAGCCGAGGACGCCGAGACCGTTGACCATGGTGGTGTGCGAGTCGGTACCCACACAGGTGTCCGGGTAGGCCTGGCCGTTGCGCGTGAAGATGGTGCGGGCCAGGTACTCGATGTTCACCTGGTGCACGATGCCGGTGCCCGGGGGGACGACCTTGAAATCGTCGAAAGCGCCCTGGCCCCAACGTAAGAACTGGTAACGCTCGGCATTGCGCTCGTACTCGAGTTCGACGTTGCGCTCGAAGGCGTCGGCGGTGCCGAAGACGTCCAGGATCACGGAGTGGTCGATGACCATCTCGGCGGGGGAGAGCGGGTTCACCTTGTCGGGATCGCCGCCCAGTGCCGCCACTGCTTCACGCATGGTGGCCAGGTCGACCACGCAGGGCACACCGGTGAAGTCCTGCATGACCACGCGGGCCGGGGTGAACTGGATCTCGACGCTCGGCTCGGCCGAGGGGTCCCAGTTGGCCAGCGCCAGCACGTGGTCCTTGGTGATGTTTGCGCCGTCTTCGGTGCGTAATAGGTTCTCCGCCAACACCTTCAGGCTGTAGGGCAGTTTCTCGGTACCGGGCACGGCATTGAGGCGGAAGATCTCGTACGACTCATCGCCAACCTGCAGAGTGCCGCGCGCGCCGAAGGAATTCACCGATTCATTGCTAGTCACATCAGCTCCAGAGCTCGAAGGTCACCCGCCGGCGGGCTGTGCCAGGCGGGGTTCCGGAGGCGCCACCGCAGATGGCTGCCTTCCATCGATAGTCTAACAGTACGCTTGTCCCGTAATAAGGGGGATGCCCAAATTTCACCCGCCATTCCCGTCGTGGCATCCGCCACTGTCGGCCGGGGTGTCGTTATGCACGCGAAATGCTGCGGGTCGACCTGCGCAACGCCGCGCTCGCTGCGGGTTAGATTGATCGCGTGACGCCGCAGCACTTGCCCACCTTCATCCCCGCCGAGCTGTGCCAGGCGGTGGGCGTGTCAGTCGAGACCGCGGGCACCGATCCGCTCGGCTGGTCGATCAAGTGTCTGGAGATGGCACGCGCGGATGTCAACGAGGATGGGGTCGCCGCCCCGTCGGCGGATGTCAGCGGATTGAAGGATGTCATCGCGAAGGCGCACGCCAAGAACATCGACCTGAAGGTCGTGGCGCTTCCCAACAATCCCTGGATCGATACACCGCTGCGCGATATCGCCACTGAGATCGGTAAGGACCATCCGGACTCGACGGTCCTGGTCATCAGCCCGTCCTACGCCGGCACCTACAGCGCCACGTTCGACAGGGTGACGCTGGAGGCCGGGCAGGACGTCGCCAAGACGGGCAACCCCGTGCTGTCTGCGAACAACTTCGTGAACGAGATCGGGCGCGAGCACTTCTCATGGACGGCGCTGACCATTGTGCTTGTCCTGCTCGTCGCGGCGGTCTGCGCCGGAATTGCGCTCGTGCGTGGCCGATTCGCGAATGACTCGGTTAAGTAACGATTTGCAAACCATTCGCGCAGCCTGTTTTTTCATGAAATAGCCGCGCGCAGTATGGAACCGGGATGATCTGCCGGTATTCAATTCGAAGCAATTAACCGTCAGAAGACGTGTTGCCAATTGCCCGTCAGGGGCCAATTAATTACAACTTTGTAATTTGTGACTAAAGTTTCATTAGTTGCAAAAGTGACGTACGGTGCAAGTGGCGCCAAAGTGGTTAGTGCGTCTTATGTGACAACTGGGAGCGTGTCGGGGAAGGGCCGCTATGACCGAGAAGGCTCGCCGCACGCCGAAGATCGAGGAGACGGCAGACCGTATGAAACGGACAGTCCCGCAGCAATTCGCGGACCGTTTCGCGGTGCGTGGCAAACGAACCGCGGTAGTTGCGCTGGTGCCGCCGCTGTTGACCGCCAGTCTGATGATGTGGCCCACAACGCTGCCCGTAACCTCCGCCGAGCCGAACGACATGGCCTCGCTGATCAGTCAATTGGCCGACACCAACCAGCAGATCGAACAGCTCACCGCGGATGTGCAGACCCAGCAGGAATCCATCAACAAAGGCTTGGTCGATCTGCAGGACGCGCGCGATAACGCCGCCGCGGCAGGTCAGGCGGTTGAAGAAGGTCAGCGCGCGGTCGACACCGCCAACGGTGCGATCGCCGAGGCGCAGGGCAAGTTCGACCGGATGGCCGTGGCCACCTATATGGCAGGGCCGTCTGGCTCATATCTGACAGCGACCAATCCCGACGACGTGGTGCGCCTTGCCTCGGTGACCAAGAGCGTGGAGTCGAGCTCGCAAACCGTCATGGACAACCTGCGCCGGGCACGTACCGAGCAGGTGAACAAGCAATCACAGGCGCGGGCCATTCAGGAGAAAGCCGACCAGGCGACTGCGGATGCGCAGAAACAGCAGGACGATCTGGTGGCTGCGATGCACGACGTGCAGAAGAAGCTGGAATCCCAGCGCGGCATAGCCTCGGAACTGGCGGAAAAGAAGAAGAGCGCCGAGGCGCAGCTGAGTGCGGCCCGGGGCCCGGCGTTCGCCACCTCTACGGCGAGCGCTCGTGTCATCGATCCGGCCGCCGCCATCGCCGGTAACGGCAACGAATGGACTTCGGCTCCGGCGGCTGTGGCCTCGGCTGCATCGGCTAGTCAATGGGATACGACGCTCCCGATGATCGCCAGCGCCAACGTGCCTACCGATCCGACGCAGACCATCAACATGGTGTTGGGTATCGGCAACACCGCCGCCAACGTCGGCCAGTCCGCGGTGTGCGGAGTGATCGGCATGTTCTGCCCCAAGGCGGCCCCGGCGGCGGCAGCCTCCAGTGAGGGCGGCGAGTACATCCCCAAGGTTTACGGCCGGGAAAACGTGGAGCGGGTGATTGCCCGCGCGGGCAGCGCGATGGGCACGCCGTACTCGTGGGGCGGTGGTTCGTACAACGGCCCGACCCGCGGAATCGATTCCGGCGCAGGAACTGTTGGATACGACTGCTCCGGGCTCATGATGTACGGCTTTGCCGCGGTCGGCATCAGACTGAGGCACTACACCGGGTATCAGTACAACTCCGGGCGCAAGGTGCCCAGCGCGCAGATGAAGCGCGGGGACATGATTTTCTACGGCCCCAACGCAAGTCAGCACGTTGCTCTCTACCTCGGCAACGGTCAGATGCTCGAAGCGCCCAACACAGGCGACGTGGTCAAGGTGTCGCCGGTGCGGACCAGTGGCATGACGCCCTTTGTTACCAGACTGATTGAGTGGTGAAATCGGTGAACGCAGCGAGAACGACCAAATTACTCAAGGTGCAGGGCCTCTTCGTGTTACGTGCCGCACTCGCCGTGGGAATCGCTATCGCTCTGGTGCTGTTCATGGGTGTACCGCGCGCCACCGCCGACGACAACCCGATCAGCCCCAATGTCGGTGCTGCCTTTCTCAACGCCCTGGGACTGAACCCGTCGGGCGGCGACTGGGACAACACCCTGCCCTTCGCGGGGCCGAGTCAGGGCGCGGACCCGGCGAAGATCATGAACGGCGTCATGGGGGTCGGACAGACCGCGTTGGGTGCATTGGGCATCGGCGGCAATCGTGCGTCCGCGGGCGCCGGACGTCCCCTCGCGTACGGCCGCCAGGCGGTGGAAGCGGTGATTCAGCGAGGCGGTACCCAGCTGGGTGTTCCGTACTCGTGGGGTGGCGGCACCGTGCGCGGCCCCAGCGGCGGCGTCGACTACGACGCGGGCAAGGTGGGCTACGACTGCTCCGGCTTCACCATGTTCTCGTATGCGGCCGCGGGCGTGAAGCTGCCCAAGTACTCCGGTGACCAGTACAACGCGGGCCAGAAGGTTCCGGTCTCGCAGGCCAAGCGCGGCGATCTCCTCTTCTACGGACCGGGCGGTTCCCAGCACGTGGTGATCTACCTGGGTAACGGTCAGATGCTGGAAGCCAGCGGCAGCGCCGAAAAGGTAACGGTGTCGCCGGTCCGCACGGGCGGGATGACTCCTTACGCCGTTCGTATCATCGCGTGGTAGCCCTTCTGATCTCTCAGGTGAGCTAGAACGGCGCGCCAGCGAACGGGTACGTGGACCAAATCCCGGGATGCTGGAATAGTGGACCGGAGGCGCCGCCCAGGGTTGGGTGCCGCCCACATGGACATGGCCACCAAGAAGCCACCGAAGTAGCACGGAATCATCAGGCAGAGCCGGAGGGAAGTTGATGTCATCACCAGGGTCACCAGGGGGAGGTGCCGGTTACTCCGGCGGAAGCGCCGGCCTCGCGCCGCACGCCCCGCAGGGTGCGACATCACCGGCCCTGGCCGCCGAGGTACAGAACCTTGAGCGCGCCATCTTTGAGGTCAAGCGCGTCATCGTGGGTCAGGACAGGCTCGTCGAGCGAATTCTGGTCGGTCTGCTCGCCAAGGGGCACGTGTTGCTCGAAGGTGTGCCCGGTGTTGCCAAGACGCTTGCGGTCGAGACTTTCGCCAAGGTGGTGGGCGGATCGTTCTCGCGTGTCCAGTTCACCCCGGACCTGGTGCCTACCGACATCATCGGTACCCGCATCTACCGCCAGGGCAAGGAGGAGTTCGATACCGAGCTCGGCCCGGTGGTGGCCAACTTCCTGCTGGCCGACGAGATCAACCGTGCACCCGCGAAGGTGCAGTCGGCATTGCTTGAGGTCATGGCCGAACGGCATGTCTCCATCGGTGGCAAGACCTACCCGATGCCCAAGCCGTTCCTGGTGATGGCCACACAGAACCCGATCGAGAACGAGGGTGTGTACCCGCTGCCGGAAGCGCAGCGCGACCGCTTCCTCTTCAAGATCAACGTCGACTACCCGACCGTCGAAGAAGAGCGCGAGATCATCTACCGGATGGGTGTCACGCCGCCGGAGCCCAAGCAGATCCTGTCCGCCGAAGCACTGCTGCGCCTGCAGGATCTGGCCGCCAACAACTTCGTGCACCACGCCCTGGTCGACTACGTGGTCCGGGTCATCTCGGCCACCCGCAACCCGGCGCAGTTCGGGCTGGGCGATGTCGCCAACTGGATCTCCTACGGCGCAAGCCCCCGCGCCTCACTGGGCATCATCGCGTCGGCGCGTGCGCTGGCACTGGTTCGTGGACGCGATTATGTGATCCCGCAGGACGTCATCGAGGTCATCCCGGATGTGCTGCGTCACCGCCTGGTGATGAGCTACGACGCGCTGGCCGACGAGGTTTCCGCTGACACCGCCATCAACCGGATTCTGCAGACGGTGGGCCTGCCGCAGGTGAATGCCGTTCCGCAGCAAGGGCATTCGGTGCCGCTGGCGATGGTCGGGACGAACGGTCCGGCCCCGGCAGCCCATAACGCCGCGCCCAGGTGAGCACACCCAGTCCGGGCAGTGCCCGGCCGGTAGACATCCCGTCCCTGCGTCGGGGTGAGATCCGTGATCCGCAGCTCTCGGCGGCGTTGCGGACATTGGAACTGAAGATCCGTCGCAAGCTTGACGGAGTGCTGCACGGCAACCACCTCGGCTTGATTCCCGGTCCCGGATCCGAGCCGGGGGAGTCCAGGCTGTATCAGCCCGGTGACGATGTGCGTCGGATGGATTGGTCGGTGACCGCGCGCACCACCAGCCCGCACGTACGCCAGATGATCGCGGACCGCGAGCTGGAAACCTGGCTGGTGGTCGACATGTCGGCAAGCCTGGATTTCGGGACGACTAACTGTGAGAAGCGCGATCTCGCGGTGGCGGCAGCAGCCGCCATCATCTTCCTGAACAGCGGTGGTGGAAACCGGTTGGGCGCGCTGATTGCCAACGGGGACAAGATTGTTCGTCTACCGGCGCGGTCCGGACGTGCCCATGAGCAGGACATTCTGCGCAGCATCGCCACCATGCCGAAGGCGCCACAGGGTGTCCGTGGCGATCTGTCACTGGCGATAGACGCACTGCGGCGCCCGGAACGCCGCCGCGGCATGGCGGTCGTCATCAGCGACTTCCTGGGCCCCATCAACTGGATGCGGCCGTTGCGCGCCATCGGCGCCCGGCACGAGGTGTTGGGCATCGAGGTGCTCGATCCGCGCGATATGGAGCTTCCGGATATCGGTGAGGTGCTCCTGCAGGACGCCGAGACCGGCATCACCAAGGAGTACCGGATCGACGAGAATCTGCGCCGGGATTTCGCACAGGCGGCGGCAAGGCATCATGAAGAGGTGGCACGCACATTGCGTCGTTGCGGTGCACCGCTTTTGAGTCTGCGGACCGACCGTGACTGGATCAACGACATCGTGAGATTTGTCTCCCAACAGCGCCGCGGTGCGGTCGCCGGGACAGGAGCGGGGGCTCGATGAGTGATCTGCCGTTCTTCGGGCCGATGACTCTCACGGGCTTCACCCACCCGTGGTTCTTCCTGGTCCTGCTGCTGGTGGCCGCGTTGGTGGGGCTGTACGTGTTTGCGCAGTACCTGCGCGAAAAGCGGGTGCTGCGATTCGCCAATACCGAGCTGCTGGATTCTGTCGCCCCCAAACGTCCGCGCGCCTGGCGTCACGCAGCCACTGCGCTGCTGGTGGTTGGCCTGATGGTGCTGACCATCGCGCTGGCCGGGCCCAGCCATGACGTGCGGATTCCCCGGAATCGTGCCGTGGTCATGCTCGTCATCGACGTCTCGCGGTCCATGGAATCGACCGATGTCGCCCCCAACCGTCTGGGTGCCGCGAAGGAAGCCGGTAAGGAGTTCGCCCGCAACCTGACCCCGGGCATCAACCTGGGTCTGATCGCGTACGCGGGTACCGCGACGGTGCTGGTCTCGCCGACCACGAACCGCGAAGCCACCGTAAACGCCCTGGACAACCTCCAGCTTGCGGATCGGACCGCCACGGGCGAGGGCATCTTCACGGCGCTGCAGGCCATCGCTACGGTCGGTGCGGTCATCGGCGGCGGCGACAAGCCGCCCCCGGCGCGCATCGTGTTGATGTCCGACGGTAAGGAAACGGTGCCGTCGAACCCGGACAACCCCAAGGGCGCCTACACGGCGGCCCGCACCGCCAAGGATCAGCAGGTGCCGATTTCGACGATCGCGTTCGGCACCAAGGACGGGTATGTCGAGATCAACGGGCAGCGTCAGAACGTGCCGTACGCCCCCGACATGATGGAGAAGGTGGCCAAGTTGTCGGGTGGAGAGACCTATACGGCCTCCACACTCGGCCAGCTCAAGGAGGTGTACGCGAACCTCCAGCAGCAGATCGGGTACGAGACCATCCGCGGCGACGCCAGTGTCGGATGGTTGCGTTTGGGTGCTCTGCTGGTGCTCGCAGCGGCCTTCGTCGGGTTGGTGATCAACCGGCGTCTGCCCAACTGAGTCGGCATTCGCATGGCGGCTCGTTTGGGCCAGTCGTTTAGGAAGAAGTTTAAGAAGACGATAAGTTGGGTTCCATGTCTGATGCTCTCGGCGCTGGCGCCACCCGTCCCGACTTTGTCTCTCGTTCTGTATTGGTTACCGGTGGCAACCGGGGTATCGGCCTTGCGATCGCGCAACGTCTTGCCGCTGACGGGCATAAGGTGGCGGTGACTCACCGCGGATCCGGGGTGCCCGAGGGCTTGTTCGGAGTGGAGTGCGATGTCACCGACAACGATGCCGTCGACCGGGCCTTCAAAGAGGTCGAAGAGCATCAGGGAGCTGTCGAGGTGTTGGTATCCAACGCCGGCATTGCGCAGGACGCATTCTTGATGCGCATGACCGAGGAGAAGTTCGAGCAGGTCATCAATGCGAACCTGACCGGGGCGTTTCGGGTGGCCCAGCGCGCCTCGCGCACTATGCAGCGGAAGCGCTTCGGCCGGATGATCTTCATCGGTTCGGTTTCCGGTACGTGGGGAATCGGTAACCAGGCCAACTACGCGGCTTCCAAGGCCGGTGTCATCGGCCTGGCGCGCTCGATCGCTCGGGAGCTCTCCAAGGCGGGCGTCACCGCCAACGTGGTCGCCCCTGGTTTCATCGACACCGAGATGACCCGCGCGCTCGATGAGAGGGTTCAGGAGGGCGCACTGGAATTCATCCCGGCGAAGCGAGTGGGCACTGCCGCCGAGGTCGCCGGGGTCGTCAGCTTCCTGGCGTCCGAGGATGCCAGTTACATCTCCGGTGCGGTCATCCCGGTTGATGGTGGCATGGGCATGGGCCACTAGAAGGACTTTTTCGGACATCGATCAGTGTGGTGGCGCGACGCGCGTGGCCACCGCAATTACCTAAGGAGAATCGTGGCAGGGCTACTTGAGGGCAAGCGGATTCTGGTGACGGGCATCATCACCGATTCGTCGATCGCGTTCCACATCGCGAAGGTCGCGCAGGAGCAGGGCGCACAGCTGGTACTCACCGGATTCGACCGGTTGCGTCTTATCGAGCGCATCACGCAGCGCCTGCCCGAGCCCGCGCCGCTGCTGGAGCTCAATGTGCAGGACGAGAAGCACCTGGACAGCCTTGCCGACCGTGTCACCGAGGTGATCGGCGAGGGCAACAAGCTTGACGGCGTGGTGCACTCCATCGGTTTCATGCCGCAGACCGGCATGGGGTTGAACCCGTTTTTCGAGGCCCCCTTCGAGGACGTCGCCAAGGGCTTTCACATCTCGGCGTTCTCGTATGCGTCCCTGGCCAAGGCCGTGCTGCCCATCATGAACCCGGGCGGCAGCATCGTGGGCATGGACTTCGACCCGACCCGCGCGATGCCGTTCTACAACTGGATGACCGTGGCCAAGAGCGCACTGGAATCGGTAAACCGGTTCGTCGCGCGCGAGGCGGGTGCGGCCGGCATTCGTTCGAATCTGGTGGCGGCCGGTCCCATCCGGACGCTGGCCATGAGTGCGATCGTCGGCGGTGCGCTGGGCGAGGAGGCCGGCCAGCAGATGAGCGTGCTCGAGGATGGTTGGGACCAGCGTGCCCCGATCGGTTGGGACATGAAGGACCCGACACCCGTCGCCAAGACCGTGTGCGCCCTGCTCTCGGACTGGCTGCCCGCCACCACCGGCGACATCATCTTCGCCGACGGCGGCGCGCACACTCAGCTGCTCTAGGGGCTCCCATGCTTTTTGACGCGGTGCTTCTGCTGTCCTTCGGGGGACCCGAGGGGCCGCAAGAGGTTCGGCCGTTTCTGGAGAACGTCACCCGCGGTCGCGGGATTCCGCCGGAACGTCTCGACGAGGTGGCCGAGCACTACTTCCATTTTGGCGGTGTCTCACCGATCAACGGCATCAATCGCGCCCTGATCGCTGAGATCTCGCGCCAGCTGGAACTGAGCGGACGCCCGCTGCCGGTGTTCTTCGGCAACCGCAACTGGCACCCCATGGTGGAAGAAACCGTTGCCGACATGCGCGACAAAGGGGTTCGCCGCGCAGCGGTCTTCACGACCTCTGCCTGGGGCGGTTACTCGGGATGCACCCAGTACGTGGAAGACATTGCACGGGCCAGGGCCGCGGTGGGCGAGGGGGCGCCCGAGCTGGTCAAGCTTCGTCAGTACTTCGACCACCCCGCGTTGGTGCAGCTGTACGCAGAGGCGGTGACCGCCGCGGTGTCGGGGATGCGGGAGGCGCCCCGGCTGGTGTTCACCGCACATTCCATCCCCATCGCCGCCGACCAACGGCACGGTCCCGATCTGTACAGCCGACAGGTGCGCTACCTTGCGGAGCTGGTTGCGGCCGCGGCCGGTTACCAGGATTACGACGTGGTGTGGCAGTCCCGCTCTGGTCCACCCCAGGTCCCGTGGCTAGAACCCGACATTGTCGATCATCTTGCGGCACTGAAAGATCGGGACATTCGCTCGGTTGTGGTAGCACCGATCGGGTTTGTCTCGGACCATCTCGAAGTGGTGTGGGACTTGGACAACGAGGCGCGTGAGTACGCGGCCGAACACGACATCGAATTCGCGCGGGCGGCGACACCGGGTGCGGACGAGCGATTCGCACGTGTGGCGCTCGACTTGATCGCAGAGATCGCGGACGGCACGGCACCGCGGCGTATGGCCGGAGCGAACCCGGTCCCCGGGTACGGGTTCAGCGTGAACGGCGCCCTGTGTTCGCCGCTGTGCTGCGGTCGCCAGGAGGTCTAACGCGCGGCTTCGATGATGGCGGCCGCGGCGGCCATCCGTGCCTCACGCACCAGGATGATGAGGGGGCGCAGCACGTCGGCGACCGCACCGTCATCGAGGGCGCCGGGTAACTCCATGACCTGGGCCGCCGCGGTGGCTATGGCCTCGACCTGGTTGGCCGAATCCAGCACGCGGACTGCCCGGTGTGGCGCGTAGTCGGGCAGTCGGTGCCCGCGTAGCGTGGAAAGTACCTCTTCGACCAGGGCGCGGGGGTCGGCATCTGCTGTGTCCACGACCCGATCGAGGCGGTTGAGGGTCGCTGTGGCAGTCCGGACTGCCTGGCGTAGTTGATATTCGGCATCCCCAAGATCTGGTCCGGCTTGTGCTGGGATTCGGGCGGGGAGTGAGTACACGGTCCAGGACAGGCCAACGGTTTCATCGCGATCCTCGTCGTACTCCACAGCGGGAACCAATCCTATTGCTGTGGAGTTATTTTGGCGGTCGCTGAGCACAATCGCCTCGCTGGCCTCCATCGCGTCACGTTGGAACTGGGTGTTGGCGGGCAGGCCGCGGGGGTCACCGGGAGCGGGCAAGATCACATGGATATCGGGTACTCCGTGTGGCTGGCCGGTCGCGGTACGGACCGTCTGGAGTAGGCCGATGGGGCCGTTGTCGTCCATATCAGGCCACGAAAGCCCTGTGTGACCGGCCGCGACGGCGTCGTAGGCCGTGACCAAATGTCGTGGCGCCCAGGCGATAAGGGCATCAATGACGTCGTCGGGAGCCGCGCGGCCGGCCAGCCACGCGCTTGCCCACACCGCCAGGGACACACTCGGATTCGCCATAGTGCTCGCAGTCTAAGGCCCCGTATCCGCCCCCACCAGTTGCCCACGCGGTCTAATGTGGACGCATGCCGATTGTGTGGCTCGTCGCAGGCATCCTGCTTGCGGCCGCCGAACTGATGACAGGTGACATGTTCCTGTTGATGCTTGGCGGTTCGGCCCTGATCACGGCCGGTGCCGGCTGGGTGTTTGACATGCCGTTGTGGGCAGAGGGGCTGGTCTTCGTCATCAGCGCGGTCATTCTGCTGGTCGGCGTGCGGCCTGCTCTGCGCAAGCGGCTAACGGCAGGCCCGATCCTGCACACCAACGCCAAGGCGTTGGAGGGCAAGAGTGCCATTGTGATTGAACCGGTCGATGACGTCCACGGGCTGGTTCGACTCGGCGGCGAGATGTGGTCCGCCCGCAGCCTGGAGAAGTCTGGGCGATTCGAGCAGGGTGAGACGGTGACGGTTGTTCAAATCGACGGCGCGACGGCGGTTGTCGAGAAGATCTAGCGCAAGAATCTCAGTGACAGGAGTACGGGTATGGGAGTAGCTGCCGGAGCCTTTGTGCTGATCGTCTTGATCATCCTGGGCGTCACCATCGTGCTGAAGTCCGTGGCACTCGTCCCGCAAGCGGAAGCCGCGGTGATCGAGCGTCTGGGGCGGTACTCGAAGACCGTGAGCGGGCAGTTGACCATTCTGGTGCCGTTCGTCGACCGCATTCGGGCCAAGGTTGATCTGCGTGAGCGGGTGGTGTCCTTCCCGCCCCAACCGGTGATCACCGAGGACAACCTGACGGTGAACATCGACACCGTCGTCTACTTCCAAGTCACCAATCCGCAGGCTGCGGTGTACGAGATCAGCAACTACATCGTCGGTGTGGAACAGCTCACCACCACCACGCTGCGCAATGTGGTCGGTGGCATGACGCTGGAGCAGACGCTGACCTCACGCGATCAGATCAACGGCCAGCTGCGTGGTGTACTCGACGAGGCCACCGGGCGGTGGGGCCTACGCGTCGCGCGCGTCGAGTTGCGATCCATCGACCCGCCGCCTTCGGTGCAGGAATCGATGGAAAAGCAGATGAAGGCCGACCGCGAGAAGCGCGCCATGATCCTATCGGCCGAAGGTGCCAGGCAGGCCGCGATCCTGTCGGCGGAGGGGCAAAAGCAGGCCCAGATCCTGGCCGCCGAAGGCTCGCGGCAGTCGGCGATTCTGGCCGCCGAAGGTGAACGCCAGTCCCGCATCCTGCGTGCCGAGGGTGAGCGCGCCGCTCAGTATCTGCAGGCTCAGGGTCAGGCCAAAGCCATCGAAAAGGTCTTTGCCGCAGTGAAATCCGGCAAGCCCACTCCGGAGTTGTTGGCATATCAGTATTTACAGACACTGCCGAAGATGGCTCAGGGTGAAGCCAACAAGGTATGGCTCATTCCCAGCGACTTCGGCTCGGCATTGCAGGGGTTCACCAAGTTGCTGGGCGCGCCCGGCACCGACGGCGTGTTCCGCTACGAGCCGTCTCCTGCCGATGAGTCGAGCGAGCGTCCCGAGGACGACGCCACCGAGGTTGCCGGATGGTTCGAGACAAAGACCACCCCGGAAGTCGCTGCGGCGGTTGCCGCGGCGCAATCCGCGGCCCAGGAGATCGGGGCATCGGACCCCGCGATCGATCCGGCGAACCGTCACGGTCTGCCCGGGGCGTGATGCCGGCGCGGGCGTTGTCTGCTTGACAAGCCGATTTCTCCGGCCCATCATGGGTACCGGTTCAGCACCTTGCTAGGTGAGGCTCCTACGTGAATACAGGCCACTGATCTGACGACGTCGAGAGACGCCCAAGGTTAGGACAGGTCTTCCCGGACTAAGGGATGACCCGAAGTGGCTTCCGCGAGCGGACACGTCACGTAGTGCCGAAGCCCTGACGAGAGGGGTGCGTACCGGACGCCGTGAGTGTCCGGTGATTTCCTCTTGTGGTCGCTGTTCTGGAACAGCAGGCGCCCTCGTGCGCCCCGACGGCAAGGAGGTGAGGCACAACCGTGATATCCGGCGATAGTCCGCATAGACAACAGCTGCCGCATACCTTGCTGCTCATTCGAGGGTGAATCCTCGCTCTAGTCAACGTGTTTGACGTTTGCGTTCAGGTATGCGGCTTCCCAAAAGGAGTCCGATCATGAGCACCACATTCCACGCAGTACGCCGGCTGTGGACACGGCACCGGCTGACCCCGCAAGAGCGCGCCAATCTCCAATTGGCGTACTCGCCGCTGGCGGTCGTCTCGGCATCTCTCGGAGCGCACCCACCGCGGTAGCCGCGAGGGGCATCGCCATCGCATCCACGCACAGTCGATTCACAGTGCGTGGACATTCGGAATTCATTCGAGGCCAATACGCTGAGGAGTCGGCATGTCTACTTCGAGTAACGCGGCTGTGCCGCGGGTAATCCAATTTTCGGATCTATTGAAGGCTCCGGTTGTCGCACGTTCGGGTGACACAGTAGGCCGGTTGGAAGACGTCATCGTTCGGTTCCGTGGAGCAGATGAGTACCCGATTGTCACCGGCTACTTCGTCGACATGGGTGGACGCAGGGTATTCGTATCTTCAGACGCGGTTTCTGTCGTGGCGCCAGCTCGAATTGAATTGAGCAAGAACAAAGTTGATCTGCGCGGCTTTGAACGTCGCGATGGGGAATACCTACTGGAGGAGGACGTACTCGATCACCGGTTTATCGATGTGGAGAATGCCGAGCTGGTGCATGCCTACGATATCGAGCTGGTGGAGTCGCCTGAAGGGTGGATTCTCGCTCGACTCGATACCCGTCGTCCGGCAAGGTTTTTCGGCCTGATCAAGGCGGGGGCCGGCCAGGCGGGTAGGGACTGGAAGGCGTTCGAGCCGATGATCGGCCATGGTGGATCGCTGCTGGCACGCCGCGTCGGGGGGAGAGTGAACACACTCAAGCCCGCCGAAATCGCCGACCTACTCGAGGAGGCCGCCAAGGAAGAGGGCGGCGAGATCCTCGACCGCGTCCGCGACAATCCCGAGCTCGAAGCCGATGTATTCGAGGAACTCGATTCGGATAAGGCCAGCAAGCTGTTCCAGGACATGCCCGATGCCGAGGTCGCTGCTCTGCTTGGCAGGATGCGCGCCGATGATGCGGCGGATGCGATCTTCGATCTGCGCCAGTCGCGTCGACGGGCCGTCTTGGAGCTGATGCCGGGCCCGCAACGTACCAAGGTGGTCACGTTGATGGGGTTCAGCCCTCAGTCGGCCGGTGGTCTGATGAACGTCGACATCGTCTCGTGCGTGCTCGGTAGCAGCGCCGCTGATGCGCTTGCTGCGATCTCTGCGGCGAAATCCCTACAACCCGAGGCGCTTCTGAAAGCGCACGTGATCGCCGATAACGGTGAATTGGTGGGTGTGGTGTCGGTGATCCGGCTCCTGCAGGCCGCTCGTGACGTGACCGTGGAATCGATCATGGACGATGACCCGGTGCGGGTCTCCCCGGAGGCCGATCTCACTGATGTCGCGCTGCTGATGGCCGACTACAACCTGGCCTTGATTCCCGTTGTCGATGGGGGAGACAAGGTTCTTGGCGTGGTCACGTATGACGACGTGTTGGCCGCGTTGATCCCTGAGGATTGGCGTCGTCGCGAACCCGCCCCGCGTCCGGTGCGCCAGATCGCCTCGAGCCCAGACGGAGTCAGCCCATGACCGAGATGGGAATGGTCGACGCGCCATTGGGAAACTCGGACGACCTTGTTGTGGGGGCACCTGGAGGCGTCACGGCCCAGCCGAAGAGCGCAGTTCTTGACTCGGCGCATCTCGGCGATATCGAGGGCGCATTCGGCAGGATCAGTGTGAGTGATCCCGGCCAGGCGCGGACCTTCAAGACCCGGATGGCCACGATGGCCGCGATCCTGGGACCGGGCATCATCGTCATGGTCGGTGACAACGACGCCGGCGGCGTGGCGACCTACGCGCAGGCCGGTCAGAGTTATGGATACAGCTTGTTGTGGGTGCTTCTGCTGCTCATTCCGGTTCTTATCGTCAACCAGGAGATGGTGGTTAGGCTTGGCGCGGTCACCGGGGTGGGACACGCACGGTTGATCAACGAACGGTTCGGCCGTGGGTGGGGCTGGTTCTCCGTGGGCGACCTGTTCATCCTGAACTTTCTGACCCTCGTTACTGAATTCATCGGTGTGGCATTGGCTTCCGAGTACCTGGGAGTTCCGAAGTACTACACGGTGCCCGTCGCCGCGATCGCGCTGATTCTCATCATGGCCACCGGGAGCTTCCGTCGTTGGGAGCGCGCCATGTTCGTGTTCATTGTGATCACGCTGCTGCAGATTCCCATGTTCTTGATGTCGGATCCGCAGTGGGGCAGGGCCGCACACGATTTCGTGGTGCCGGGCATCGAGGGCGGAATCAGTTCGGGTGCTGTACTGCTGATCATCGCGATGGTGGGCACCACCGTGGCGCCATGGCAGCTGTTCTTCCAGCAGTCGAACATCGTCGACAAGCGCATCACTCCTCGGTTCATCGGGTACGAACGTGCTGACACCGTGATCGGCTCTCTCGTGGTGGTGATAGGTGCTGCCGCGTTGCTGATGACGGCCGACTACGCAGCCCGCGTCACCGGGAACTCGGGCCCGGACAAATGGGGTGACGGTGGTGATGCGGGTCTGATCGCCGGCTGGTTGGGAGAGGCTCAGCCATTGCTGGGCAAGATCTTTGCCATCGTGCTGCTGGATGCGTCGATCATCGGCGCAGCGGCGGTCACCCTGGCGACCAGTTACGCGTTCGGTGACACCTTCGGGCTCAAGCACTCGCTGCACCGTAGCTTCAAGGACGCCAAGCCGTTCTACTTGTCCTACACCGTGATGGTTGGCGTGGGGGCGGCCATCGTGCTGATTCCGCATGCCCCGCTCGGGCTGATGACCACCGCGGTGCAGGCATTGGCCGGGCTGCTGCTGCCCAGCGCGAGCGTGTTCCTGCTGTTGTTGTGCAATGACAAGGCGGTGCTGGGTCCCTGGGTCAACAAGGCGTGGCTCAACATCGTGGCGGGGCTCATCGTCGGTGTGCTGCTGTTTCTTTCCGGCATCTTGATGGCCACCACCCTCTTCCCGGACCTGGACTTCGTGCAGGTCGCCGGTGACCTGGCGGCAGGTGTCGCGGTTCTCGGGGTGCTGATAGGGATTGGTCTGTGGTGGACCTCGGGTAGGCAAAGCGTCGATCCGGCGGCGGTGGCGATGGCCAAGGCCCTCGAAGGCGTGGACGCCCGGACCTGGCGGATGCCCCCGTTGGCCTTACTCGAACCGGTCACGTGGAGTCCGTCGACGAAGTTGGGCATGCTTGCGCTTCGGGGATACCTCGTGGTCGGCGCCATCCTGTTGGTGGTGAAGGCAATTCAACTCGCGCACGGGAGTTGAGTGTCTGCCCAGGCAACGCGTATGAGAAGACGCGGTCGCGCTGGATTCTGTGGGCGCGACCGCGATGGCGCTCCAGGAAAAGTCGCAACGCGCGAATACTCATGTCTTCATTGGACGGGATTGATTCCGGGCTGTGCGTCCGGCCGGTTCCCTACGTTGCTAAATGCCTTGATGACGTGCGTTATCCGCAGGAGAACCGTTGGATCTTCGCGCCGATCAAGGCCGCATCCGCGATAGGGCTGCTGGGCGGAATCCGGTTCCCGGGGCTTGCCAAGCTGACGCTGGTGATGCTCACCATCTATTTCGGTCTGGCAGTGGGCGCACATCTGCGGGTGCGCGATCTCGGTGTGAATGCGATGTCCGCCTCGACCTTGTTTGCCACCTACGGCGTGTTGGCGGCCAGGGGCTTGGCGGCGAAATCGTCATGACGCAGCGGCGTTTGGCGACACCGACGGTACTGGCCGCGCTGGCGGCCATGCAGGCAGCCGATGCCGCGGCTTGCGTCCGGCCGATCAAACCCATCAAGGATGCGCTGGAGAAAGTTGGTTTGCCACAACGGATCTGGTGGGTTCTACCGGTGGTGAAGTCGGCCTCGGCCGTGGGGCTTCTCGGCGGTATCCGATGGACAGCGTTGGGTCGGCTGACCGCGTTCATGCTCACCGTCTACTTCACGCTGGCGGTGGGCGCGCACTTCCGCGCGCATGACCAGGCATTCCGCGCGCTGCCGGCGGCAAGCCTGCTGGTGTGGTTCGCGATTCTCGCGGGCAAGGGATTTCAGGGGCGGGAGTCCGCGGTCTAGCCGCCGACCCGTTCGGGTTCATCCGAGGCCTCGGGAGCGGCGATTTCGGTGTGCGTGCGCTTGTATCGCCGGATCTCGTACAGGATGCCCAGCACGCCGATCACCGAGGTGGCCAACGAAACCATGAAGAGCGTGCCACTGATATGTCCGGTGAGTGCGTCACCGAGTACCACGACGGCAAGGGTGCCCGGAAGCAAGCCGATGAAGGTGGCCAGCGTGTACGGAAGCACCCGCACCGCGGAGGCTCCGGCCGCGTAGTTGAGCACCGAGAACGGCACGGCCGGGATGAGCCGCATAGACATCACGGCGATCCAGCCGCGACGGCGTAGTTGGTCGTCGACATTCTTCACACCGGGTCGGTGATGCAGTGTGCTGAGCTTCCAACCCAACGCCCGCACACCCCACAGCGCCAGGACCGCGCTCGCGGTGCTCGCGACAACGGCAAGTAGTACGCCGAGCTGCGTGCCGAAAAGCAAGCCGGCGGCCAGGGTGAAGGCGGTCCGTGGGAACGGCAACACCGTCACGATCGTGTGCGCGGCGAGGAAGGCCAGCGGGAACCAGGGGCCGAGCTCACCGGCCCAGTCCCGCATCTGCAGGGCAGTCGGCAGTGGAAGAAACAGCACGGCCGCGGCCACGATGAGAACGGCCACACCGGTCCATAGCAGCTGACGCGGCGGGATCCGTCGCGCCGCCGCGACGCCCGCGCCCCAGACCTGCCGGAATCCCATGGTGGTCAAGCCTACGGAGCCCGGATGAACGAAGGGGACAGGACACGGGTGTCGCGATGGCCGTGCCCCCGTACTGGGCAGTAGTCGATGGCGTCATTTAGCCTGATGACTAAGTGTGATAGGCATTTCGGCATGGAGTGCCATATATGTCGCTCGACGACGAGCAGCAGGGAGCAGTTTCGTGACTGTTGAGGTACCCGAGATTAGGCATGACTTCGCACGGTGGCAGAAGAACGTCGCCGGGGTGTTGGCTAAGTCGACGCGCAAGGCTGTCGAGGATCTGCCCGCCGACCCCGAGCGACTGCTCGACTCGCCGACATACGACGGGATCGCGATCCGTCCGTTGTATACGGCGTTGGATGAGCTTCCCGAGCCGTCGCTGCCCGGACAATGGCCGTTTGTCCGTGGTGGCGATCCTCGGCGCGATGTGAACAGTGGGTGGAAGGTCGCCGAGCGTTTCGACGGTGCCGCTGGGACCGATGCGGCCCTCGTGAACGAGGCCATTCTGGACGCTCTGGGGCAGGGCACCAGCGCCATCGTCCTAGCCGGTCTTGCACCCGAGTCGGTGGGGCGTGCGCTGCAGGACGTCTACCTCGATTTGGCTCCGATCCAAGTGGAGGCCGGTGCCGGGTTGATCGAGGTGGCCGAGGCGATCTTCACGGTGCTGGATGCCTACGAGGGCGATGCCGCCGGTGTTGTCGTGGACCTCGGCGCCGATCCGCTCGGGGATGCCTTCACCGGCCGTTCTGGCATAGCGATCGATGACGCGGTGGCGTTGGCCGAACGTGCGGTCGCGCGGACCGAGCAGATCCGCGCCATCACCGCAGACGGCACGATCGCCCACGAACTCGGCGCCAGCGACAGCCAGGAACTTGCGGTCGCGATAGCGGCCGGGGTCGCCTACCTGAGGCTATTGCAGAACGCGGGCCTGGGAATCGCGGAAGCATTGCGGCAGATCAGTTTCCGTTTCGCCGCGACCGATGATCAGTTCCTGTCGATCGCCAAATTCCGTGCCGCCAGAGTGCTCTGGGCGCGGGTGGCCGAGGTCGCCGGCGCGCCCGAGGCCGGGGGAGCTCTCATGCATGCGGTGACCTCGGAGCCGATGATGGCCCAGCGTGATCCGTGGGTGAACATGCTGCGCACCACGTTGGCCGCCTTCGGCGCCGGAGTCGGTGGCGCGGACAGTGTGCGGGTGCGTCAATTCGATGACGCGATTGCCGGTGGACTGGATTCGGTATCCCCGGCGTTCTCCGCGCGAATCGCCCGAAACACGCAGCTCCTGCTCATCGAGGAGTCCCATGTCGGCCGGGTGCTCGACCCCGGCGGCGGTTCGTGGTACATCGAGGACCTCACGGAAACCCTTGCTCAGCAGGCATGGTCGCTGTTCACCGAGATCGAGGGTGCGGGAGGATTCCAGGCGGCCGCCGAACTGATTCGGGAACGCATCGCCGCGACGCGCGCCGAGCGTACCGACGACATCGCCCATCGGCGTACCTCGGTGACCGGGGTGAACGAATTCCCGAACCTGGCGGAAGCTCCGCTGCCACCACATGCGACGGCGGGTTACCGATACGCCGCCGAATTCGAGGCCCTGCGTGATCGCTCCGATGCAGCGCTGGCCGCATCGGGTGCGCGTCCGTCCGCACTACTGATACCGCTGGGTCCGCTGGCCGAGCACAACGTGCGCACCACATTCGCCTCGAACCTGTTGGCCTCAGGCGGTATCGAGGTCGTCAATCCCGGCGTACTCGACGCCGGATCCGTTGCCGATGCGGTGGCGGATGCGGGAGCGCGCATCGCCGTGATCTGTGGAACCGATGCCCGATACGCCGCTGAAGCAGGTCCGGTTGTCGACGCGGCCAAAGCGGCGGGGATCACCGACGTGTATCTCGCGGGACCCGAGAAGTCCGTCGCGGAGGTCGCGCAGACATCACGACCCGATGGCTACCTGACCATGAAAATCAATGCTGTCGAAGCGCTTTCGGCCATACTGAACAAGTTGGGGGCGTGACATGACTGACCTCACGGATCTTTCGGTATCCGATACCACCCTGGGCAGCTTCGCCGATGTGCCGCTGCACGGTGATCGCGCATCGGTCGCGCCGGACGCTGCCGCCGTCGCAGCCGCGGTGGGCGCCGCCGCCGGCGCCCACGGATACACACCCGAACAGCTCGACTGGGAGACGCCCGAGGCGATCACCGTCAAGCCCATCTACACTGCCGCGGACCGAGATGCCGTGCGAGATCAGGGATATCCACTGGATACCTTCCCGGGGCAGGTGCCGTTTCTGCGCGGGCCGTACCCGACGATGTACGTCAATCAGCCGTGGACCATCCGCCAGTACGCGGGCTTCTCCACCGCCGCCGAATCCAATGCCTTCTACCGCCGCAACCTGGCCGCGGGCCAGAAGGGCCTGTCGGTGGCCTTCGACCTGGCGACCCACCGGGGATACGACTCGGATCATCCGCGGGTGCAGGGCGACGTCGGCATGGCCGGTGTGGCCATCGATTCCATCCTGGATATGCGTCAGTTGTTCGACGGGATCGACCTGGGGTCGGTATCGGTATCGATGACCATGAACGGTGCGGTGCTCCCGATTCTGGCGCTGTACGTGGTGGCCGCCGAGGAGCAGGGTGTCAGTCCCCAGCAGCTGGCCGGAACCATCCAGAACGACATCCTCAAAGAGTTCATGGTCCGTAACACCTACATTTACCCGCCGAAGCCGTCGATGCGGATCATCTCGGACATCTTCTCCTACACCAGCGCCAAGATGCCGAAGTTCAACTCGATCTCCATTTCCGGCTATCACATCCAAGAGGCAGGTGCCACAGCCGATCTCGAACTGGCCTACACCCTGGCCGACGGCGTCGAGTACATCAAGGCGGGGCTGGAGGGCGGCCTTGACATCGATGTGTTCGCACCGCGACTGTCCTTCTTCTGGGCGATCGGCATGAACTTCTTCATGGAGGTGGCCAAGCTGCGGGCCGGGCGTCTGCTGTGGAGCGAGCTGGTCGCGCAGTTTGATCCGAAGAGCGCCAAATCGCAGTCTCTGCGTACGCATTCGCAGACCTCCGGCTGGTCGCTGACCGCGCAGGATGTGTTCAACAATGTCGCCCGCACCTGCATCGAGGCGATGGCCGCCACGCAGGGGCACACCCAGTCGCTGCACACCAACGCCCTGGACGAGGCGTTGGCGCTGCCCACCGACTTCTCGGCACGTATCGCACGCAACACCCAGCTGCTCATCCAGCAGGAGTCGGGTACCTGTCGTCCGATCGACCCGTGGGGTGGCTCGTACTACGTGGAATGGCTGACCCATCAGCTCGCATCCCGTGCGCGCGAGCACATCCGAGAGGTCACCGAGGCCGGTGGTATGGCGCAGGCCATCGATCAGGGCATCCCGAAGCTCCGCATCGAAGAGGCCGCCGCACGTACTCAGGCACGCATCGACTCGGGCCGTCAGCCGGTGATCGGCGTCAACAAGTATCAGGTGATCGAGGATCAGCAGATCGAGGTCCTCAAGGTCGAGAACTCGCGGGTGCGCACCGAACAGCTGGCCAAACTGCAGCAGTTGCGCGCCGAGCGCGACAACGACGCGGTGCAGCGGGCACTCGACGAACTCACCAGGGCCGCGGCTGATTCCAGCCGTGCCGGGGAAGACGGATTGGGCAACAACTTGATGGCGCTGGCCATCGACGCTGCTCGTCACAAGGCGACCGTCGGGGAGATCTCCGACGCGCTGGAGAAGGTCTACGGGCGCCATCAAGCCGAAATCCGTACCATCAGCGGGGTATACCGCGACGAGGTGGGAAGGGACGGCGCCGTTAGCAGCGTGACGCAAGCGACCGAGCTCGTACAGAAGTTCGCCGACGCCGATGGCCGCCGGCCGCGTGTGCTGGTCGCCAAGATGGGCCAGGATGGGCACGATCGCGGGCAGAAGGTGATCGCAACGGCCTTCGCCGATATCGGTTTCGACGTGGACGTGGGCCCGCTGTTCCAGACTCCGGAGGAAGTCGCACGCCAGGCCGCCGACAACGACGTGCACGTGGTCGGGGTGTCCTCGCTGGCCGCCGGTCACCTGACTCTGGTGCCGGCGCTGCGCGAGGCCTTGGCAGAGGTGGGGCGGCCCGACATCATGATCGTCGTCGGCGGCGTCATCCCGCCCGGTGATTTCGATGAGCTGTACGAGGCGGGTGCCGCGGCCATCTTCCCCCCGGGAACCGTGATCGCTGACGCCGCGATTGGCTTGTTGCACAAGCTGGCTGAACGACTCGGATACAAGCTCGCGTAAATGGACCTGAGCAACGCGATCCGTTCGGGTGATCGTTCCGCGCTCGCGAAAGCCATCACTTTGGTGGAGTCGACGCGCCCGGATCACCGAGCGCAGGCTCAGCAGTTACTGCTGGATATCTCGCCCGATGCGGGAGAAGCGCTGCGAGTTGGCATCACCGGTGTGCCCGGTGTGGGCAAGTCGACCACCATCGAGGCCCTCGGCATGTATCTCATCGAGCAGGGGCACCGGGTCGCGGTGCTGGCGGTCGATCCGTCGTCCACTCGCACCGGAGGATCGATCCTCGGCGACAAGACCCGGATGGGGCGGCTCTCAGTACATCCCGATGCGTACATCCGGCCCTCGCCCACCTCAGGCACGCTGGGTGGGGTGGCGAAGGCGACCCGTGAGACGGTGGTGCTGCTGGAGGTGGCCGGGTTCGATGTCATCCTCATCGAGACCGTCGGCGTCGGGCAGTCCGAGGTCACCGTCGCGAACATGGTTGACACCTTTGTGTTCCTGACGCTGGCACGTACCGGAGATCAGCTGCAGGGCATCAAAAAGGGCGTGCTGGAGCTCGCCGATATCGTGGTGGTGAACAAGGCCGATGGTGCCCATGCCATCGAGGCACTGAAGGCCGCGCGGGAGTTGTCGGGCGCCCTACGTCTGATCTATCCACATGACACCCTCTGGCGCCCACCGGTTCTCACCATGAGCGCATTGGAGAACAGCGGGGTGTCCGAGATGTGGGACACCGTGTTGCGGCACCGCGAGGTGTTGACGGAGGCGGGGGAGTTCGGGGCCAAACGCCGTCGTCAGCAAGTCGACTGGATGTGGGCGATGGTGCGTGATGCGGTGCTGGATCGGGTGCTCAACGCGCCGGACGTGAAAGCCGCACGGGCGGATATCGAACAGCAGGTGCGCGAGGGAACCTTGACCCCTGCACTGGCTGCCGAGCAACTGCTCAAGCTCAGCTCGTAGTCGCGCGCGAGAGGATGTTCCATGGCCCTGGTCTTTCTCGATACCGAGACCACCGGGCTCCACCGTGAGCGCCAGCCATGGGAAATAGCGATCATTCGCCGGACCGATGCCGGTCAACGGCAGCTGCACCTGTGCGTGGACGTTCAGGATCTGGATCTGGAATCGGCTGATCCGGCCGGTCTTGAGATCAGCGGTTTCCACAAACGTCATCCGCAGGTGCGTCTGCGCCCGCTGCAGTTCCCCCGCGTCTTCCGTGCCGCTGAAGCGGTTTCGCTTGTCGGGGAATGGACAGCGGGCGCCACCATCGTCGGGGTGATACCTCAATTCGACGCCGAATGTCTGACTCGAATGTTCTTGGCGCATGGGGGCAGCCCGGCCTGGAATCCCGATCTTGTCGATGTTGTCGCATTGACGGCGGCCCGGATCCGTGAACGCGGGTTGATACCTGACGCCGACTACTCGAACCTGTCGCTGCAATTCGGGGTCAGAACGCCCAGCGCCGGCCAGCGGCACACGGCCCTGGTTATCTGAAGTTGTCGCTATATTTACTTCCGTGACCAGCCGTTGAGCGTCGTGAACAGGTGTCCGGCACGAGAGGTGAATCGGCAGGGTTTTGCGGTGTGACTGTTGTGTCTGGTCGGCCCCTGCGGGACATGTTGAAAACCGTGTCGTTACAGGTCATACATGGCTAGATTCGACGCGCTGGAACGCGGGTGGGTCGATCTCGGAACGCGCCCTAACGAGCGTGCAGCGCTACGCAACCCTTACGAGCACTGCTGACCATCGATCTGAGTCTCACGAGCCGGATGGGTCTGCGGCACCGGCGCAGCCCGCTGAGGTCAAGCTGATCGGAAACAGGGACGTCGAGGTGATGCTGACCGGATCGATCGCCGCTAAGTATTCGTCGGCAACCGAGGATCAGAAGAAAGCTCTCGGCAAGGCACTGGCGGGTGACCGCGACGCCGGCACACGGGAGAGTGGCGCGGTGTTCCAGGAGTTCCAGAGGGGTGCAATCATCGCCAAGAACAACCAGGCGGCACACCTGCATACATCGTCGTGGGCAAGATCCGGGACGCCTGGAATAACCAGCGCGGCCCGGACGGCACGCCGTCGGTTACCGGCGATAACGGCTCGGCAGGTCCTCTGGGCCTGCGCACCAGCGACGAGAACGCAGTCGGCGATCTGCTGGCGTCAATCTTCGAGCCTGGCAAGATCGCGTATAACGCGAAGACCGACCAGGTCGACGTGACGGTGAATGGCAAGGTCGTACCCTCCGGGCTATAGTCCGCCAACTTTCGGGACTAAATCGCGATCAGGTATTGTGACTGCGAGTTGGTCGACCGTGGGCCTTTGGGGGTTCTGGCGCCTATTGGTCCGACCAGCGGACGATTCCGGTATCGAGCGCATAGTGCGCGCCGACAATCCGCAGCTGGTTGTTGCTGGAATTCATTGCCAACGGCGGGTCGGTGCGCAAAGCGGCGACGGTCGCACGGATCTGAGCGCGGATGGTCGCCTCGATGAGGTCGTCCAGGGATTTCCATGGTGTTTGCTTGGCTTCCAGATATGCCGGTTTGAGCGCCTCGACTACCTCGGCCAAGTGAGCAGGCGCAGGTTTGTGCTGTTCGAGGGATTTCACCGCTGCCGTGGCCGCGCCGCAGCGCTGGTGGCCCAGGACCACCATCAGCGGCGTGTGGTCCATGATGGCGCCGTATTCGATGCTGCCCTCGATGAGAGCGTCGTAATCCTGTGCGCCGGTGCGTATCACGAACAGATCTCCCAGGCCCTGGTCGAACACGATCTCCGGAGGAACCCGAGAATCGATGCAACTGAACACAATTGCCATCGGGTCTTGCCTGTCGGTCAGCTCGGCTCGCCGCTGCGGCGACTGACGTGGATGCATCATCTGTCCGTCGGCGAAGCGGGCATTGCCCGCCTTCAACTCTTCAAGCGGGTCACTATGTCCGGGTACGGACGAGGCGACAGTCGGCGTTGAGCCGTGCTGCCCACATGCTGCGACGGACACGACCGCTGCGAGCCCTCCCACGAGAAGTCCTCGCCGGTTCAACAGCCCTCCCATTGGTTCTCCTAGCCTGTTTCGCAAACGCAATCTCGTGACCATCTCACAAGTGGGTGAGCTGCGACCAGACCGATCATTTCGCGAAGATGAGGATTGCTGGCAGCAGTTGAGGCCCAGAACTGCGCAGAGTGCGATGACTACGTCGGGCACCGATAGGTGATCCCGGTGCTGGGGATGTGGGAGGCGATGGCCAGCACCGGTGCACCGGACCGATGGGCGTCGCAGAGGCTATTGATTGATAAGGTGCAAATTGCCGGGGCTTCAGGACCCGGCGCACACCGCAAGGCGGTTGTGCAATTCGGCATCGGCGACGGCGAACGCCGCGGCCTCTTCATGGCGGACGCCGGGGAGATCAGGACGTCGATGAGTTGATCGGCGATGGCGCGTGCCATCGTGGCTCCTTACTCGAGGGCGGCTAGTGCAGCAGACCGGCCTTGCGGGCATCGAACAGCAGTTGATCGCGGTGGTTGGGATGGGCGATGGCTATCAACCGGCGGGCTCGTTCGCTCAGTGACGCACCGCGCAGCGTCGCGATCCCGTATTCGGTGACAACGTTGTCGATGGTGTTCTTCAGCGTGGTCACCACGCTGCCGCTGTGCAGATGCAGGCGTATCCGTCCCAGACCGGAACTGGTTGTCGAGTGCAACACCAGAAATGCTTGCCCCCCTGACGAATACATGGCTCCACGAGCGAAGTCGGCCTGCCCTCCGGACGAGGACCAGTACCGGCCGGCGATGGTCTCGCTCGCGGCTTGGCCCATCAGATCGACCTCGGTGGTGGCGTTGATGGAGATGAAGTTGGGCTCTTGGGCAACGACCCGCGGATCGTTGGTCCATTCGACGGGCAACATTTCGACCGCGGCGTTGTGGTGGAGCCAGCCCATCAGCTCGGCTGAACCCACCGAGAACGTCGCGACGTGCTTGTTGCGGTGATGGCGCTTTCGGCTTCCGGTCACCGCACCGCACTCGACGAGATTCATCAGACCATCCGAAAAGCACTCGGTGTGTACGCCGAGGTCGGTGTGGTCAACCAGCTCGGACAGCAGAGCATCGGGAATCGCGCCGACACCAACCTGCAGACAACCACCGTTTGGTATCCGTTCGGCGATGAACTGCGCGATCGCCCTGTCGCGAGGGTCGGGGTGACGTCGGTTGACCGTGGGCAGCGGTGCATCGGTCTTGGTCCAACCAGCGACCTTGCTGATGTGAATGTGGTTCTGGCCGTATGTGAAAGGCTGAGCGTCGGTGACCTCGAGGAAGAACGGCACCTCGTCGATGAACGATGCCACGTAGTCGGCATTGGTGCCCAGGCTGAAGTAGCCGTGTTCGTCAGGGCCGTTGGCGGCCGCGACGACCAGATCGGGCTTGACGGTTTGCCGCAGCAGCAGCGGTACTTCGGAGAAGTGGTTGGGTACCAGTTCTACGTGTCCATCCCAGTAAGCCTCTCGAGTCCCTGGCCCCAGGTAATAGCTGACGTGCCGCAGATGATCGCCGAATTCCCCACGGATGTAGCGCCGTTCGATGAACGCATCCATCTGGTGGATGCACACACCGTCGAGATGGCTCGCATGATCCTCCAACACGTCGATCAGCGTTGGCGGTTCACCGAACCCGATCGGGACCAGGATGTTGGCTTGCGGGCGAACGAATTTCAGGACGTCGTCGGCCGCCACCGGTGCCGGTGTGTTCATGGTTGAGCCCTGTCAGTAGGAGCGAGGCAAGCCCAGGACGTGCTGTCCGAGGAAGGCCAGAATCATGTTGTTGTTGACGGGTGCGACCTGGTAGACCCGGGTCTCGCGGAACTTGCGCTCCACGTTGTACTTGTCAACGAAGCCGTAGCCGCCGTGGGTGTCCAAGCAGATTTGCGCGGCCTGCCAACTCGCCTCGGAAGCGACGAATTTCGCTGTGTTGGCTTCCGCGCCGCACTTCTGTCCGGCATCGAACAGTTCAGCGGCCCGGTTACGCATCATGTCAGCGGCAAGGACTTGGGTGTAGGCGCGGGCAAGCGGGAACTGCACGCCCTGATTGGCGCCGATCGGCCGGCCGAACACCTCACGTTCCCGCGCGTAATTGATAGCGGTGTCAAGAAACCAGTAACCATCGCCGATCGCTTCGGAAGCCAGCAGGATTCGTTCGGCGTTCCAACCGTCGATGACGTAGCGAAATCCCTGCCCCTCTTCTCCGATCAAGGCGGAGGCAGGAATACGCATGTGCTCGTACCAGACCTGATTGGTGGCGTAGTTGAACATGGTGCGCACCGGCTCGACAACAAAAGTGTCCGGGGCGTTGGCGCGGACCTCGCGCAGATCAACCAGGAAAAGACTCATGCCCTGGGCGCGCTTCTCCGGGTCCGCCGGCCGCTCTTCGGTGCGGGCCAGCAGCATCAGCAAATCCGACTGCAGGACACGGCTGGTCCAGTTCTTGTGGCCGGTGACCACATAGCCGTCGCCGTCTTTGGCTGCGAACGTGGTGATGTCCGGCGTGTTGGACCCCGCCTCGGGTTCAGTGATCGAAAACGCTTGCAGGCGTAGTTTTCCTTTGGCGATCTCGGGCAGATAACGTTGCTTCTGCTCATCGCTGCCGTGGCGCAGCAGTGCGCCCATCGTGTACATCTGCGCATGACATGCCGCTGAGTGGCCGCCCGAGCGGTTGACTTCCTCCAGGATGATCCCGCCCTCGGTGATACCCAGGCCCAGCCCGCCGTACTCGATCGGTATGAGGGCAGCCAGGTAGCCGGCCCTGGTGAGGGTTTCTACGAATTCCTCGGGATATTCGCGGTTCAGGTCGCGCGCTCGCCAGTAGTCCTCGCCGAATTGGTCGCACAATTTCCGCACGGCGCGGCGCAACTTTGCGTGTTCGGGGCTATCGGCGGAATTCGCCAACTCGATGGTCATCACTGTCCTCCTAGTATCCGATTAGTTGAGTGCGCCACGAATCTCGGCGGTGTCAAGGATGCGGTGCGCTTGGTCAATGCGCGGTTTGTCGATCATCTGGCCGTCGAGTTCGACTGCCGACCCGTGCGCTTTCCGGGCTGCCTCGACGATGTCCCGGGCTCGAGCGACTGCCTCGAGTGAGGGCGTGAACACCGCGTTGACGGTGGCGATCTGGCGCGGATGGATGCACTGCTTGCCGGCGAATCCCAGCCTGCGGGCCCGTTCGGCGTCGTGGCGTACGACGTCCGGGTCGGTCAGGGTCACGGTCACCCCGTCGATGGGGGCCCCGATATCTGTCTGTCGGCAGGCGATCACCAGTACCGACCGTGCGTACAGCAGGGCCTGCTCATCCTCCTCGACTCCGTCGATACCCAAATCGAGGGCGAAATCGATGCTCCCAAAGGCGAGAGTTGACACATTGGAACTCGCTGCAATCGCTGAGGCGTTCGACACCCCAGCAGCGCTTTCGATCAACGGCACCAAAGGGATATGGCCGCCAAGGCTGTGTGATACTTCGGCGATCTGGTCCGGGTGCGCAGACTTGGGGACGATGACTGCCCTCAGCCCCGGCGCGTCGGTGACCGCGGCGATGTCATCGGCATGCCATGGAGTGTCGATGCCGTTCACCCGCACTGCGGCTCGGTTGTCGCGGAGCCACTCGGCCACTGCATCGCGCGCTGAATTCTTGTCAGCCTGAGCCACCGCGTCCTCGAGGTCACAGATGACCACGTCCGCTCCGCTGCCGGCTGCCTTCGGGAATCGGTCACCACGATCGCCGGGGACGTAGAGCCACGACCGGTGAGCGGTACCTGACGTCATCACCGCACCTCACTGCCCTGATCGGGCACGCTGGCAGCCGCCCGGGATCGGTCATCCCAAACAGGTTGAGCAGCTGCGAATTTCGGTCCATGTCCGCGGCGATACACCAGGAAACTACGTTCGAATGTGATGACGATCTTGCCCTCCGCGGTGTATCCCACCGTCCGCACCTCCACGATGCCGACGCTGGGGCGCGACTTGGACGGCCGGGCGGACAGCACCTCCGACTGTGAGTACACGGTCTCGCCCTCGAACAGCGGATTGGGCATGCGCACCCGGTCCCAGCCGAGGTTGGCCATCACATGCTGAGACAGATCAACGACGCTTTGCCCGGTGACCAACGCGAGCGTGAACGTGGAATCAACCAGTGGTTTACCGAACTCGGTCTGCGCGGCGTAATGAGTATCGAAATGCAGCGGCGCGGTGTTCTGCGTCAGCAGTGTCAGCCAAATGTTGTCGGTCTGGATGACCGTGCGGCCCAAGGGATGCTGATACACGTCCCCAACTACGAAGTCTTCGAAGTACCGTCCCTGCCAGCCCAAGACAGGTTCGGCGGAACTGCGCTGATCTACGTCGGCCATCATGTGCTCCCTGAGGTGGTTGGCGAGTTGTTTTGAGTTAAGCAAAAGAATCGCCATGCGTAAAATGATAATATTTTCTCGAGTTGATGCCATTTGTGCATCAATACCTTCGGTTCGTCCAGCGCCCGCCCGTGCACCCTGCGCCTAAGCCGCAGTTCGGTGCGGACGCGCAGCCCTACTGGTATCGGGGACGGCGTTGTTGGCTGAGGCGTGCAGATCAGCGTCCAATGCTCATTACTTTTGCGCCGTAGTGGTGGAATATCCATGCATTTGGCGCATGATTCAGTGATGAATGTCGATGAACTGCAGTGGTTTGTTGTCCTCGCCGAAACCCAGCACATGACCGACGCCGCCGAGCGAGTCAACATTGCGCAGCCCACACTGTCGCGAGCGCTCAAACGGTTAGAACGCCAGGTGGGTGCTCCACTATTCGACAGGGTCAATCACCGACTCCGACTCAATAATTGCGGCGGCATCATGCTCGAGCATTCGCGCCGCGGCTTGGCGGAGATCCACGCGGCTGCGGAACGGATCGCCGCCCTGCGTGACCCCGACAGCGGGACGGTCCGCCTCGCTTTCCTGCACTCGATGGCCAGTTCTTTTGTCCCCGATGCACTGCGCCGGTTTCGCGTTGATGCCGCGCAGGTTCGGTTCGAGCTGCAGCAAGCGGCCGGGCACGAGATCATCGAACTGCTCGGCAACGGCCAAGTGGACCTCGCCATCACCGGCCCGCGTCCCAATGGACACGACTTCGGCTGGCATGAACTTCTGACCGAGCGATTGTGCTTAGTGGTGCCCCAGGATCACCGCTTGGCTAGACGGCGCCGGGTCGACCTGGCCGAGACCGGCGATGAATCCTTCATCGCCCTCGGTGAGCATTTCGCGTTACGCCAGATCACCGATGCTCTGTGGGCCGCAGAGGACATCAGGCCCGCGGTCGTATTCGAGGCTTCCGAGATTGCCACCGTCGAAGGGCTGGTCGCCGCCGGTCTGGGCATCGCCGTTGTTCCCGTCCCACCGCCGCATCGCTGTGAGCCGATGGCGGTGTACGTCGCCTTGTCCAACCCTCAAGCGAAGCGCCCCATCGGGTTGGCCTGGCCACAGCGGCGGGCCATGTCAGCGCCCGCTGAGCGCTTCGCGGCCTTTCTCAAGTCGACCCGCTAGACATCCGCCACGTATCCCCGCCAGAACCGCGCGGTGTCCCCGCTGGTTGATAGACGATGGGTGTGGTTGAGCAGATTTGGTAAAACGTCATCGCAAGCGACGCAGGTGGCCGGGGACCCGCCATCGTCGACATCCGCCGCCCCATCGCCGCGGGTTGAATGCCGCGGACCGACGGTGGCATCACGGACGACGGGCGCGCAGAACCCTTCGGTGACCAGCCTTTTGCGCAACTGCGGCACCAGGTCGTCGGTTTGCGGACCCCATACCTTGTGGGGGGCTCGCCACGACGGTCGTCGGGTCCTCGATGAATTCCCTGAGCTGATGGGTCGACTGGATCCTTTCCACCACATCCGTCGCCGGCCCGCGCGATTCCTCCCAAAGGGCTGTACGGAAGGAAGGACAATCCGAGTTCGGTGGTGTACCGAAGTTCATCCTGGCTGGTGCGGAACGCGGGGGAGTACTGATTCTGCACGGCCACAAGGCGATCGCCGAGGATCGAATGCGCGAGCCGGATCTGGTCCACATTCACATTCGAGATGCCGGCCAGGTGAACCACGCCCGAGTCGACCAGGTCGCGCAGTGCTTCAATTCCTTCGGCGAAGGGGACTCGGGGGTCCGGCCGGTGGTACAAGCCGCGCACCGCTGAGACCGCCGATTTCAGGTTGTCGTAGCGGATTCCGGCCGAACGGCACCCCACCAAGAACCTCGAAAGCGTGCACGTGGGCCTCCAGGAACGCCTCCTGGCCAGCTGAGAAGAACCCCCGGTGCAGTGCGCGGCCCGAGAACGACAGGCGCAGGCGCAGCGAGAACAACGCGCACGTGACCGGTTGACCGCGCAGCTCGATCACCACGTCACCGAAGTCGACCTCTGCCTCGTCACCGGGGCGGTGCGACTGCGGCACAAACACCTCGACTGGGGCACGACCGGATTCGTCCAGAATCTCCCCGCGACGCACCGACACATAAGCCCGCACCCGCGAATACGACACATCGGCTTGATGCTCATCACGTAGCCGGTCGAAGATCCGCTTGGCTGTGTGGCGTTGCTTGCGCCGGGCCGTCAGATCCGCGCGCAGCTAGCCGTCGATGGCCTCGCGGTAGTCGTCGATCTTGCTGCCTCGGTCGGGGTAGTGCTTGCGCTCGCTCGGCCAGGCCGAACCCAGAGCTTGTGCACCGTCGTCCACGAGACCCGGTACTCACGCTGAATCGCCCGCGCCAACTTGCCAACGCGGGCGCCCCGGCGGATCGCTGCATACAGCTCCGCCTTCGAGCCCGAACGCCGCACACCGACATCCAACTCGGACCACGTGGACAGCCGGTGACTCCCGAATTCACAGTCACGGACTTCACCGTGACAACACCGACTCCGAAATCTGTGATCAAACGACTCTCGAATCAGCAGTCAAAGTCACCGGAGATATCTTTGCTTCGCAGAGTTCGTCGAAGTGCGCGGCGATCTCCCCGGTCGTTAACGCTTGGCATACCATGACAACACGATCTCATCGACTCGCTCCTCCTCGGAGAGAAACCGGGCCGAGATCGGAGCGTCGGCCCATAAACGCCGGGGTACCTGATCTTGATAGCCCCCGCCGTTCGGGGGGGACTGTCTGAAAAACGGTGGATCTGACTTGGTTCAACACGCCGGGCGTTGCTTGGCGGGAAGGACTGATGATGACCGAAACCATGGATGACATGGCGAATCAGATTGATACCGCGGCGGTGGCCGCGCAGTTGCTGGCCCAAGCCGGCGAGCAGGGTGTGGAGCTGGTCGGCCCGGACGGGTTGCTCAATGCGCTCACCAAACAGGTGTTGGAGTCCGCGCTGCAAGCGGAGATGGATGAACACCTGGGCTATGAAAAACACCAGGTGGCGGGCCGTAATGGCGGGAACTCCCGCAACGGGGTCCGCGAGAAAACGGTGCTGACCGAGATCGGGCCGGTGCAAATCGAGGTGCCCCGCGATACCGACGCCCGCTTTGATCCGAAGATCGTCCGGAAACGCCAGCGCCGGCTGACCGGGATCGATCAGATCATCTTGTCCCTGACCGCCAAAGGGCTGACCACCGGCGAAGTCGCCGCTCATTTCGGTGAGGTCTATGGTGCTGACGTCTCGAAGGACACGATCTCGAAGATCACCGATAAGGTGGTCGGAGAAATGGCCGAATGGGCAGGGCGGCCACTAGATTCGGTGTATCCGGTGATGTTCATCGACGCTATCCACGTCAAGATCCGCGACGGCCAGGTCGCCAACCGGCCGGTCTATGTCGCCATCGGCGTCACCACCGCAGGTGAACGGGACATCCTGGGCTTGTGGGCCGGGGACGGCGGTGAAGGCGCCAAATACTGGCTTGCTGTCTTGACCGAGATCAAGAACCGTGGCACCGCCGATGTGTGCATCGTGGTCTGTGACGGACTCAAAGGCTTACCCGAGTCGATCAACACTGTCTGGCCCGCTGCTGTGATCCAGACCTGCGTTATCCATTTGATCCGCAATACCTTTCGCTACGCATCCCGCAAATACTGGGACGAGATGGCCCGCGATCTGCGGCCGGTCTACACCGCAGCGACCGAGGCCGCGGCCAAAGAACGCTTCGTCGAGTTCAGCGGCAAATGGGGCCAACGCTATCCGGCGATCATGCGACTCTGGGAGAACGCCTGGAGCGAGTTCGTGCCGTTCCTGGACTACGACACCGAGATCCGGCGAGTCATCTGCTCCACGAACGCTATCGAATCGGTCAACGCCCGCTACCGCCGGGCAATCCGCGCCCGCGGTCATTTCCCCACCGAGCAAGCAGCTCTCAAGTGCCTGTATCTGGTCACCCGATCACTAGACCCCACCGGCAAAGGTAGGGCACGATGGGCCATGCGGCGGAAACCAGCTTTGAACGCATTCGCTATCGCGTTCGAAGGCCGGATTACCCCGGCAGCGAATAACTAACCATGCCAAGCAGATCCACCGTTAATCTGACAGATCCTTCGGTGACAACAGACCGAGGTCAGGCGGTGGTGTCTGGTTGCCGGGCCCGGGCCTGAGGCCATCATCCTCACGCTGGCGGGCGGTGCTTGAGATCTCGTAGATCACCGTGCGCCACTTCGATTTTGCGGCGCAGTGCTTCGTTTTCACGGCGGAGCTTCTTGTTTCGGTCGGTCAACGCGGCGATGCGAGTGAGCAGGGATCGCTCGCTGGCTCGCTGGCGGGCGGGGATCGGTTCAGGACCGGGATTACGTGCCTGCAAATCGCGAACAGTCGTCATCAAGTCGGGGTGCGAGTGCAGGAATGTTCGCGAGACATTTGCGCGACGAGCGACTTTCGAGATACTGACGGGTTCACCGCTGCGGTACAGCTCTCGGATCGCGGCATGTACACGCTCGACCGATTCCTCGCTGCGCTTCTTGGCTGCCGCGATCAGGTGACGGGAGTTGTCAGCTCGCATCGCCGTGTGCCCTCTGTCCGCCACGGGCTGTCCCGCCGATCACGATCTGATCGCTGTGACACCCTTCGCAGGCGCTGATAATGCGATCGAGGTTCCCCAGCAGCTGTGTGTTCTTCTCGACGACCCGGTGATGGCCTTCGGCTTCGGCCTTGGTGATCAGCTGCAGAGTCGCCGAACGCTGGGCCTGATGCTGCGGCAAAAAATCCGGTGTGGTGAGAAACAACGGGCAAGTCAAACACGGGTTAGCATGCTCACAGGGACTGTGCGCCGGCATTCCGCAGTAACCGTTTGGCAGCGTGGTCTTCGCCTTGTCCAGTCCAGCCCGGGTCCACTCTGCCCCGGCGAGCGGATGATCTTCGTCGAGTTCGACTTCCTGACCTTCGGAGTTGATCTTGCGGGCTTTGAGCCATGCCTCACGCAGTTTGTCATCGCACAGCCTGGCGTAGTGGGCGGTCATCTCCGGGCTCTCGTGATCGAGCAGCTTTTGCACAATATGTTGGGGCACATCACGATTAATCAGCCGGGTGGCGAAAGTGTGCCGCAGTTGATGTGCAGTCACGTAGACGGGCATCTGACGCTCGTCGACGAGCTGAATGCTATCTAGCCAGCTCCGGATTTGGTGGCCAAAGGTTCCCGGAGCGTACGGCCGTGAACCATCTGGATTAGCCAGATGGGCCGGGATCAGTCGCGTGCAGCCCTGGGGGAAGCGCTGCAGTACCCGGCCTTGTTGCGCCGTGATCACCCCGAGCGTGTGGTCATCGAGTGGCACGAACGTGGTACGGCGCATCTTATGGTTCAGGAACCGCAGGTACGGGTTGTCGTCGCCATCGCGTACCACGCAGCTGAAGTCGAGTTGGCGGGCATCGCCACCGCGTAGGCCGCAATTCAGCATGATCTCGACGATCGCCCGCACGTTGGGATCCCTGATTTGGCCGAGTTTTTCGTCGCTTTCCAGCTGCCGCATCACGTATTCAGGGATCGCCCGCGCCGCGGCGTCGCGAAGTCGCTCGACGTTGTCCTCGGGATACAGCTGGGTGGTGACAGGCAGATCGGGAGCCCACGCCTTGCGGTGAACGTCCCGCAGGAACACCGACACGTTGGTGATGTAGCCGCGGCGGGTCTCGGAGTTCTCGATCGCCAACTTGCGTTCGGCAAGCCACCCTTCGAGATGGTCTCTCGTGAGCTCTGCTGGTGTCGTTGGCGGCGACGCATGGCCTTGTAGATAGACGCTCAGGCTCACGATCGCAGCCAGGCTGACGTGGGTGGTGTGCTTGGATCGGCCGACTGTCAGACGGTTACGGAGCCATTTCTTGGCCAGCTCACGTAGCCACAGTTGGGAAATGCGGTCAAACTTTAGGCTCTCGGTCTTGGCGTCAAAGCCCAGACGGTTCAGCCGCCACACATCGCGGGGATACTCCACATCCCACCCGATGCCGTTAACGAGCATGTCCAACTGGTCCGAGACAGTGCGTACGAATCGGTTCACTTCGGCAAAATCGCCACGAGCGGTGAGGAATTCGTTCTGCCACTGCTCAGGCGTTCGTTCTGTCAGGCTATTTGCCCCTGTCGCGGTAAGGAACTTCGTCAAGGGTTGCAGGTCGGCGAGTTTCGTTCGGATCCGCCCGGCGTCGGCCCGGCATTGCAGTCCATATTGAATTTCCAGACGCATCTGCGGGCGCAAACCATCCAGCCGCAGAACTGGCCGGCCGAATAATCCTGCGTGTACGACGAACTCGTCCACTGATTCGTTGTGGCCGCCGATCCGGGCACGTTCGCGCCACCGGTTGAAGTGGCCCCGACATAGCTCTTGTCGCCCCTGAGCGGCCAGATCACAGTCTTCAACGGCGCATCTTTTCCGAACCTCAGGTAGCCAGGTGACTGTCGCGGCCCATTGATCGACCGGAGACGGTCGGCCCGATTGCACCCAGCGATGTCGATGCTGGCTGCATAATCCTTGTCCGTAGACACCGAATTCACACCCTTGGACTGCGCAGCGGCGAAGCAGCCGACGAACCCGGCCCTGTGTGAGCACCCAGGTGTCTATGTCTTGTCGGCCTTGCTGAATCCACCGGGCATGGTGCGCGTGACACAACAAGCACTGGTAATCGGACTCGCGATCGCAGCTCTCGATGCGGCACATGCCGACGCAAAGCAGCCGATGATGCGAGCCGGTGATGACGTCGTGGCGCCATTCTGGGCGCACTGCGGTAAACAATGCCGCCAGCAGTCGCGGGTCACCGCCATCCCCACGAACGGCCAGTCTTCTTTTGGTCACTGTTCCTCTTCCTGAGCGAGCCAGCCAGCGTCAATCAGCGCCTTGCGGGTGTCTGCGGCCGTGAGATGGCCGTAAATGTTCAGCGTGGTCTGCACGCTGGAGTGACCCAATAACAGTTGCACCACATGCCAATCAGTGTTCCGAGTCAACAGGTCGTGGGCGAACGTGTGACGCAATTGATGAGGAGTGAACGACGACAACCCGGTAGCCTCACGCAGACGCAGAACCAGTTGCCGCACACAACCGTAGGTCATCGGGCTGCCACGTTGTCCACGAACAAGATTCACGAACAGATAGTCTGAATCGATCGCACCGTATTCGAGGTCCATGTAGTCTGCGTAAAGGGCGAAAAGCTCGGTATTCACCGGAACAGTACGAGGTTTCCATCTTTTCACCCGGGCACCGTTCTCGTTGAGCCGCGGCTCGATCTGAACCTCGCCTTTGGCGATGTTGAGGTCTTCATGTCGCATCCCCAACGCCTCGCCAATGCGCGCACCGGTCTCAAACAGCAGATTCAACAGAAATCTGTCACGCACCAGCCTGCAAGCGCCGACCAGTCGGCCCATGTCTTCGCGCCCAACGATCTGCGGGAACGGGTCAATCGCCGCGCCCAGCTGAATCTCCTTACGCAGCCGACCGGACTGCAGATGCGCCAGGAAAGGCTTATATGTCCTACGGCCGCCCGGGTGCCAGCGGCTCAAGCACATTCGGACCGTCTCATCGCGGCGAGCATGAAACACGTAGAACGTGTCCACAGATGCCAGTTTCCGACGCAACGTATGCACGGTGACCGCCGGTTTCACCATCGGCAGGACAGACACTGGAGCCGTGCGGGTTTCAAGCGGCAGACGCAGCCACGACACCCAATGGGCGATGTCCTCGATATCCAGAGTGCGCCAATCACGCTGTTGCAACCGCGTCCACTCGAACAGATCCGCGACATCACGCGCGTACGCCCGAATCGTGTTCGGAGACCGGCCAATGTTCGTCAGATAGACCAGAAACCGATCAATCTCGTCAACCGGACGTAGATCCGCTCCCAGGACCGCATAAGACAACTGGCCGTCAGCCGAGCTTCGGACCGCCTGAACATCCATCAGCTTGACTCCCGGAGTTCGTCGCTGACAGCGAGGCTATTAGTGCAATCCACAAATCAATTGCCCCAACACACATTTAGTGGTTTACATCCTTTACAACACTCGATGACGTACGGATAACTCTGGGAGATGCTCGTTGGGCCATGCGTTGGTACGACCGATTATCGGAATGAGGATGTCGAGGACAGGTAGATGAGCTTGCGCCGGACGCCGGCGATCTCGCGTGCCACAGAACGCAGCACCGCACGTTCCTGTGGGGCAAGGGCAGCCAGTGACACGGTGTCGGACATCTGCTGCCCGTCCTGCCAGGCTGCCGCCCGGGACCGCCACCGAAATCGCAGCAGCCACGCGAAGCAATCCCGCAGCGTTGACGCGTCATCGGCGTCCAAGATCTTGGCCGCGGAGGCGGCGTCGAGGCGATCCGGTGTCGCGAGTGCATCCGATCCGGCGGACAACGCCGCCCAGCGGGCGATCTTCACCACGGGATCGATCGCCGCGACCTTAAGGTCGACAGCATCCGACTGCGTGGCGAATATCCTTAATCGGGAGGGGAACCCGGCGCGCACGGCCACCGCGTCCTGAAGCATGGCAAGCCGGATGGCATAGTGCCGCTGTGCGCAGCGGACGTTCTCGCTGCGAAGTGCGTTGTCGGATAACAACGCTCCCGCGTCAATCCCGTGAGAGTCGGCCATCAGCCCCGCCATCACCACACCGCGGTCTTCGGGCGGGTTGATGCACCACCGTTCGATTCCCTCGAACCAGTTGGCCTTGCGGCGGCAGAATCGGCCGCGACTGGCCAGGACTCCGTTGGCGTCGCTACCGATGTCCGCACGTTCGAGCATCGCGTGGACGCGAGCCGCCTGCTCCATCAGGTATGTCTTGCCCTCGGCGTCGATCTCGTCGTCCACGACAAGCAGTGTCTCTACATCGGAACCGGGTGCCGCCTCGCCCCGGGCCACGCTTCCGGAGACGAACCAGGCCCAGCCCGGGTTCACACCCTTGGTGACGAGTCGTGCCGACGTGTGGATGCTGTGCCGCAACGCTTCCGACCAGGCGGCGGCCAGCGCCGCTTCCGGTGTACGCGCCCGCACTTCGCGTGCTATCACCGCCCGGACGGCCGCCACGGCTGTGCAGAACTGCGCCTCGTCGTCGGCGATATCGATCTGCGCTATGGCCAGCGCGATCCCGTTCTCGGGCGGCACATCGGCAGACATGGAGATGATTGTTACCTAGGTCGAGGCGATGGCGTGGGATATGAAATCGCGTACCGGGCGCGAAAGCGGCTGCCCGGAGTTCCAGATGATGCCGACGTCCCGGTGCGCATCGGCATCCACCAGGCGCAACATCCTGAGGTCGGGTGGGTAGGTGGTGGCATCGACGGGGAGCACCGTGATGCCGAGGCCCGCCGCCACCAGGCCCGCCACGGTGGTCAGATTGCTCGATTCCAGCACTATGCGCGGCTGGAATTGTGCAGCAGCACAGAGCTCTTCGAGAAGGCGACGCATCCCGTACCCGGGATGCATCCCGATGAAGGGCTCATCGGCCAGATCAATCATCGATACGTCCGCGGCTTGTGCCAGCCGGTGATCCGTGGGTACGGCAACCCCCAGCCGCTGCCGGAAAAGGTTGCGCCACGCAAGATTTGCACGCCGAGGACGTGGCGACACGATCGCGACGTCAAGATCGCCATTTGCGACAAGGTCATCAAGGCTGCCCGCGGCGCCCTGCTCCAACACGAACCGCACGTGTGGCGACGTCGCGGCGAAGCCCGCAATCAGGCGGGCGACGAGCGTGGGTCCAAAGGTGTGCAGGAATCCGAGCCGGATCTCGCCCTCGGCGGGGTTGGCGAGGTCGTTGATGGTTCGGCGGGCAGAGTCCAGTTCCATCTGGGCGCGCCGGGCGTGCTGGTAGAAGATCCGCCCCGACGGGTTCAACGTCAGTCGCTTACCGTGCCGGTCGAACAATTGAACGCCAAGCCGTCGTTCCAACCTGGCCAGCATCCGGGTGAGCGTGGGCTGGGCGAGTTGGAGTTGCTCGGCGGCGGCGGTGACGTTTTGTCGTTCGGCGAGTGTGATGTACCACTCGTAGTCACCGTCGGCCACGCTGCTACCTCCATATATGCGTAAAGTGAATTATAGATCGTCATATCGCTCATTTCCGTGATATGCCTGCTCGGGAGGAGCATCACTCGTCATGGCGATGGCTCCAAGTACCGAGCACACCCTGGCGATCAGCGCCGCCGATCCCGTACCCCACGAGACGGGTACCGCCGGATATCGGCGCCTAACGGGCGCGCTCTTCGCCGCCGGGCTTGCGACCTTCGCGGCTCTCTACGGCACGCAGGCGGTGCTCCCGGCTCTCTCTGCGGATTTCGGGGTCAGTCCCGCCGCCGCCGCGCTGACGGTCTCGGTGACCACCGGAATGCTCGCGCTGTCGATCATTCCGGCCAGTGCGCTCTCGGAACGGTACGGGCGCACCCGGGTGATGCTGGTCTCGGCAATCGCGACGACGATCATCGGGTTACTGCTCCCGGCCAGTCCCAGCTTCGCGGTGCTGTTGATCGGCCGTGCTGCCGAAGGTGCAGCACTGGCGGGGATTCCGGCTGTCGCGATGGCGTTTCTTGCCGAAGAAGTACACCCGGGCTCACTGGGCTCGGCTATGGGCAGATACATCGCCGGAACGACGGTCGGTGGGCTCTCCGGACGGCTGGTGGCGTCCTCGGTGCTCGATGTGAGCAACTGGCGGATCGCCTTACTCGGCAGTGGTGCAATGACTTTGGTGTGCACGGTGTTGTTCGCGGTGCTGCTGCCGAAGTCCCAGTTCTTTGCGCCGAAGCGGGTCAGGGTCGGTACCACGATGCGAATCCTCGGTGCGCACCTGCGAAACCCGGTCCTGCTCATCATGTTCGGGTTGGCATTTGTGCTCATGGGCGGGTTCGTCACCGTATACAACTACCTGGGATATCGCCTGGTCGCGCCGCCGTTCGATTTACCCACGGCTATTGCCGGCCTGTTGTTTCTGCTGTACCTGGCGGGAACGGTGTCGTCGGCGATGGCCGGGCGGCTGGCGGACCGTCGCGGCCGGGGCCTGGTGCTGATCGCGGCGGTGACCATCACGGCGGTGGGGCTCGCGCTGACCATCCCGGACTCGCTCATCACGGTGATCATCGGAGTGGGGGTGTTCACCGCCGGATTCTTCGCCGCACATACCGTCGCGAGCGGCTGGGTTGGCGCCGTGGCGCAGCGCGACCGAGCCGAGGCGTCCGCGCTGTACCTGTTCAGTTACTACCTGGGCAGCTCGGTGGCAGGCGCTGTGGGTGGATTGGCATACCAGGCCGGCGGGTGGGCACTCACGGTGCTCTTCGTGGGTGCCCTCCTGGCGATTGCCCTGGTACTGGCCGCGGTGATGATGCTCCGAAACCGGTTTGGCCATATCAACGCACCCGAATAGAATTGCCGGCACAGACATCGATCCGGCCATCACCGGGGAGTCTCCGGAAGAAAGGCTCCGCGCCCGGCGCGGATCACCGAGTAGAGCCGGACGGGTAGGCCCGTCACAGCCTGCGTGAGAGGCCCCGGGCAGGTGGGGGCAAGCGGGGTGGTACCGCGGAGGTACGCCGACGGCGTCCCATCGTCCCCGTGCCGGCGAGCACAGGGAGATGTACCGACTATGCCTGATGGTCTTCGCGCACGCGGCTCATCCACAGACGCGTACCCGCGCACCGATCTTGGCGCCGATCAGCGCAGCGGATCACCGAATCTTCCTGCATTGGAAGAGCAGGTGCTGCGCTACTGGGGCGCGGACGACACATTCCGCGCCAGCATCGCCAACCGGGACGGCTCGCCGGAATACGTCTTCTACGACGGTCCGCCGTTCGCCAACGGCCTGCCCCACTACGGGCACCTGCTCACCGGGTACGTCAAGGACATCGTGCCGCGCTATCAGACCATGCGTGGCCATCAGGTGTATCGCCGATTTGGCTGGGACACACATGGTTTGCCCGCCGAGCTGGAAGCGGAACGCCAACTCGGCATCACCGACAAATCGCAGATCGACGATATGGGTATCGCCGAGTTCAATGACGCCTGTCGCGAGTCGGTGCTGCGCTACACCAAGGAGTGGCAGGACTACGTCACCCGGCAGGCGCGCTGGGTGGACTTCGACAACGACTACAAGACGCTCGACCCGACCTTCATGGAGTCGGTCATCTGGGCGTTCAAGCAGTTGTGGGACAAGGGACTGGCGTACGAGGGATATCGGGTACTGCCGTACTGCTGGCGTGACGAGACACCGCTGTCCAACCATGAGCTGCGTATGGACGACGACGTCTACCAGAGTCGCCAGGATCCCGCGGTCACCGTGGGATATCGGATCGCGGGCAACGTGGACAGCCGGTGGGCGGTGCTCGACGGTGCACGCCTGCTGATCTGGACCACCACCCCCTGGACCCTGCCCTCGAACCTGGCCGTTGCGGTCAACCCAGAGGTGACCTATGCGGTGGTGAAACCCGAGGGCTCAGAGGAGCGTTACCTGTTGGCGCAGCAGCGAATTGGAGCCTACGCGCGCGAGCTGGGTGAAGAGCCCACCGTGCTGGACACCTACACCGGGGCCGAGCTGCTGGGCATGCGGTACCTCCCGCCGTTCCCATACTTTCAGCAGGATGCGTCGCCGAATGCCTTCACGGTGCTCTCGGCCGATTACGTAACGACCGACGACGGCACCGGCATCGTGCATATGGCGCCCGCCTACGGTGAAGAAGACAAGAACGTGACCGACAAGGCCGGGATTACCCCCGTCACCCCGGTCGACTCAAAGGGCCGATTCGACGCCACTGTGCCCGACTATCAGGGCCAGCAGGTATTCGATGCCAACGCGCAGATCATCAAGGACCTCAAGAACGGCACCGGTTCCGCGGGTATCAACGACGCCGTCCTGCTGCGTCACGAGACCTACGACCACTCGTACCCGCATTGCTGGCGCTGCCGAAACCCGTTGATCTATCGCGCGGTGTCGTCGTGGTTCATCAAGGTGGCCGAGTTCCGCGATCGAATGGTGGAGCTCAACGAACAGATCACCTGGTACCCCGAACACGTCAAGCACGGCCAGTTCGGCAAGTGGCTGGAGGGCGCGCGCGACTGGTCTGTTTCCCGAAATCGGTACTGGGGCAGCCCCATACCAGTGTGGAAGTCTGACGATCCGGCGTATCCGCGCATCGATGTATACGGAAGTCTCGACGAGCTTGAGCGCGACTTCGGAGTTCGTCCGACGAACCTGCACCGGCCGTACATCGACGAGCTGACCCGCCCCAATCCGGACGATCCGACCGGCCAGTCCACCATGCGGCGCATCCCGGACATCTTCGATGTCTGGTTCGATTCGGGCTCAATGCCGTACGCGCAGGTGCACTATCCGTTCGAGAACGCCGAGTGGTTCGACAACCATTTCCCGGCAGACTTCATTGTCGAGTACATCGGACAGACGCGCGGCTGGTTCTACGTCATGCACGTGCTGGCGACCGCGATCTTCGATCGGCCCGCGTTCAGAACCTGTGTGTCGCACGGCATCGTGCTGGGCAACGACGGCCAGAAGATGAGTAAGTCGCTGCGTAACTATCCCGATGTCAACGAGGTCTTCGATCGCGACGGATCCGACGCGATGCGGTGGTTCCTGATGGCGTCGCCGATCCTGCGCGGCGGCAATCTGATCGTCACCGAGCAGGGCATCCGCGAGGGTGTGCGGCAGGTGCTCCTGCCGCTGTGGAACGCATGGAGCTTCCTGCAGCTGTACGCGCCCAAGCCGGGCGTATGGCGCACCGATTCGACGCAGGTACTGGACAGGTACATCCTGGCCAAACTGGCGCAGCTGCGTGACGACCTCACCGCGGCCATGGATATCTGCGATGTCTCGGGCGCATGCGAACACCTGCGGCAGTTCACCGATGCGCTGACCAATTGGTATGTCCGACGGTCACGTTCGCGATTCTGGGACGAAGATGCGGATGCGATCGACACCTTGCACACCGTCCTGGAGACCACCTGCCGTCTGGCCGCACCGCTGCTGCCGCTGACCACCGAGGTGATCTGGAAGGGATTGACGGGGGAGCGTTCTGTGCACCTGACCGATTGGGTGCCCGAATCGGCGCTGCCCGCCGATCCCGACCTCGTCGCCGCCATGGACGAGGTGCGAAAGGTGGCTTCCACTGGGTCTTCCTTGCGCAAGGCCAAGAAGCTGCGGGTGCGCCTGCCGCTGCTGAAGTTGACTGTCGCGGTACCGAACCCCGAGCGGTTGGAGCCCTACCGGGCACTGATCGCCGATGAGCTCAACGTGAAATCCGTGGAACTCACCGACGATATCGCCGGATACGGCAAGTTCGAGTTGACCGTCAACGCGCGCGCCGCCGGCCCGCGGCTGGGCAAAGAGGTGCAGACCGTCATCCGTGCGGTCAAAGCCGGCGACTGGGCGCAGCAGGCCGACGGAACTGTCGTCGCGGCCGGAATCACCCTGCAGGAGGGTGAGTTCGACTCACGGCTGGTGGCCGCGGAGCCCGATTCCACGGCCGCCCTTCCCGGGGGCGGGGGATTGGTCATCCTCGATGACACCGTCACCGAGGAGCTGGAGGCCGAGGGATGGGCGCGCGATCTCATCCGAGAGCTGCAGGATCTTCGCAAATCGTCTGGTCTGGAGGTGTCCGACCGTATCGAGGTCACCCTCGAGGTTCCCGCCGAGCGCGGTGCCTGGGCCGAACGTCACCGCGACCTGATTGCCGGTGAAATCCTTGCCACGACACTGGAAATCGGCGAGGCCGGCCAGGATACGCGAACGCCCGCCACCGATCTCGGTGACGGGGTCCGGGTGTCCTTGAAGAAGACGGCGGGCTAGCGCCGGCTCTAGGCGGCCTTAACCGCGCGCCAGCGCTGATTGCCGCCGTCGAGGTGATGCTCGATATCGGTGAAACCTGCTGCCCGCAAGCGATCCGGCAGTGATGTCGTCGGCACCGGGTTGTAGGTGTCACCGATGTGCAGCAGCCGGAAGAACGTGGAATGTACTCCGTCGCTGCCGGCGAAGACACCGCCGGGGGCCAGCACCCTGTGCGCCTGCGCGAACAGCTGGTCCTGCAGATCAGGTGTCGGGACGTGGTGCAGCATGGTGAAGCACACCACGGAGCTGAAGCGGTCGTCGTCAAAACCGAGCTTGGTGCCGTCACCCTGGATGACGGTCGCCTGATGGCTGTAGAGCCGCTGGAGCCGCGAGGCCATGGTGTCGTCGATCTCCACGGCGGTCAGCTGGGGGGTGCGTTTGGTGAGCACTCGCAGATTCGCGCCATAGCCGGGGCCGATCTCCAAGGTGTCCGCTCCGAGTTCAACGCCCTGCAGCGCCCACGGCAGGAGCTGGGACTCGGTCTTGCGGGCCCACATCTCCGAGCTACAACACCACCGGTGCACCAAATTCATTGCCATGACATCAGGCTAGGGACGCATCGGCTGTCCGAGTAGCGTGATTCGGCCATTTCTTATCGGAGTTCGGCCATCGAATGGCGACCGTGGTGCTCAGCGTGGCCGTATCGCCGGACAGGGCACGTCCGACCTGCGCAATACGATGATCGCGTGTGTGCTGCCGGTCGATGGGTTCTGCACCTCGACATGGACGCCTTCTTCGCCTCGGTCGAGCAGCTGACCCGGCCAACCCTGCGTGAGCGACCGGTCCTTGTCGGCGGCACGGGAGGTCGGGGCGTGGTGGCCGGTGCGAGTTATGAGGCCCGGGTTTTCGGTGCCCGCTCGGCCATGCCCATGCACCAGGCGCGGCGCCTCGTGGGCATCTCCGCCGTTGTGCTGCCGCCTCGCGGGGCGGTGTACGGCGTCGCGAGCCGACGGGTGTTCGCGACGGTGCGATCGATGATTCCGGTTCTGGAACAGCTCTCCTTCGACGAGGCTTTCGGGGAACCCGCCGAACTGGCCGGGGCCACAACCGAAACGGTAGGCCAGTACATCGATGAACTTCGTTCCCGGGTGCTCGCCGAGACCGGGCTCACCGCATCGGTCGGGGCGGGGTCCGGGAAGCAGCTCGCCAAGATTGCATCGGGACTGGCCAAACCCGACGGGGTGCGGATCATCGCTCCCACGGAGGAACGCTCACTGCTCGACGATCTGCCAGTGCGCAAATTGTGGGGGATCGGACCCGTTGCCGAAGAGCGGCTGAACCGTCTGGGAATCAACACTATTGGCCAGTTCGCGGCGCTGCAGACCGGCGAGTTGGCCTCGGTGCTGGGCGGCACCATCGGCCCCGCTCTGCACCAACTCGCACGTGGGATCGATGAGCGTCCGGTCGCCGAACGTGCCGAGACCAAACAGATCAGCGCCGAATCCACCTTTGCCGATGATCTGACGACTCTCGATCAATTGCGGGAGGCGATCGAACCCATCGGCGCCCACGCCCATCGACGGTTGATCAAGCACGGTCGCGGCGTGCGTACTGTCACCGTCAAACTTCGCCGCTCGGACATGAGCATCCTGACCAGATCGGCGACTTTGCCCTATGCCACCACTGAACGGGCGGTTCTGATGTCAGCCGCTCGCCGACTGCTGCTGGACCCTGTTGAGATCGGTCCCATTCGCCTTGTCGGCGTGGGATTCTCGGGATTCTCCGATACCCAGCAGGCCTCACTGTTTCCCGACCTGGACCAGACCGAATCAATCGCCGAAACCGATGAGTCCGCATCGGCCGTCGCCGCGCCGGAACCACGCGTGGTGAGCTGGGGCGTCGGTGACGACGTCAGTCATCCCGAGTTCGGACACGGTTGGATCCAGGGCACCGGACATGGCGTCATGACCGTGAGATTCGAGACACGTGGCAGCGGGCCCGGCATCGCGCGCACCTTCGGTGTCGATGATCCGGGTGTCACCCGCGCCGACCCCGTGGCCAGTTTGGACTGGCCGCAGGAGTCAGCCGAGCCGGTCGATGACGGCACGGAGATCTGATCCGGTGGCCAGCGCCGCCATCAACAGCACGCGCGCCTGCGCGGAACGTAGCCGGGGCACCACCACCGCGCCGGCATCGATCAATCTCTGGCCCGGCGCATATCCGGCTGCCAACGCGCCACCTGGCACCCGGGTGGTCACCAGCACCCGTATCCCGTTCTCCACGAGACGCGAAACCGCCTCGATGACAACATCATTGGCATTGCCCGCGCCCATGGATTCCAGCACCAGTCCCTGGGCGCCGGCTCGCACGTAGGAGTCGAGCGCCACCGCGTCGGCGCCCGGGTACAGGCTCACGATGTCGACGCGGGGTAACGCGGCGCGGGTCACGGTGCCAAGGAATGGTGCGGGGGCATTGCCGCCGCGAACGAACACGCCGTCGCGCACATGTCCAACAGTGGTGGAACCGGCGAATCCGGCGGGGTCCGCCAGGTCGATCTTGCGCAGGCCAGGCGCCGCGTACACCTGCCCGGCGAAGCACACCACCACGCCCAGAGTCTCGCCGCTCGCGGCCACCGTCAACGCGTCGCGAAGATTTCCCGGACCGTCGGATTCAGGGTGGTCGCCGCTGCGTTGCGCCCCGGTGAGCACCACGGGCACCGGCACTGCGCAGGTCAGCGCGAGCCAGAGTGCGGTCTCCTCCAGGGTGTCCGTGCCGTGCGCGATGACGACTCCGGAGGCGCCGCCGGCGATATGACCGCGGATTGACGCGGCGATCTGCTGCCAGCGCTGCGGGGTCATTTCCGAGCTGTCGATCGTCATCAGATCGTCGACCACGACCTCGCCGTACCCTGACGCCGCGAGTAGCTCATCGCCTGAACTGCGGTGCCGGGCGATGCCGTCACTGCCGACCTCGGTCGCGATGGTTCCGCCGGTGGTCAGCAGCACAAGGGTCGGCGATGAGCCTTTGGGGCGAAGAGCGTCGGGCACAGCGGCGATCATCGCAGACACGCTGCGCAAAGCGCCTCACCGAGTAAGGGATGATGGGTGACGTGAGTGACGAGCCCGAAACCGCCCCGAAGCCCAAGCGGCGGATAAAACTGCTGCTCATCGTGGCGGCGGTGGTACTCGCGGTGGACGTCGTCAGCAAGGTCCTCGCCGTCAAACTGCTGCAGCCCGGCAAACCGGTGCCCATCATCGGCGACACCGTCAGCTGGACGCTGGTGCGTAACTCGGGCGCCGCGTTCTCCTTCGCCACCGGATACACCTGGGTTCTGACCCTCATCGCCATGTCGGTCGTGGTGGGAATCCTGCTCATCGGACGCCGGTTGGTCTCGACGTGGTGGGCGATCGGTTTGGGGATGATCCTCGGCGGTGCGCTGGGCAATCTCGTCGACAGGTTCTTTCGGGGGCCCGGACCCCTGCGCGGTCACGTGGTCGACTTCCTCTCGGTGGGGTGGTGGCCTGTCTTCAATGTCGCCGACCCGGCGGTGGTAGGTGGGGCGATCCTGCTGGTGGCGCTGTCGCTGTTCGGCTACGACTACGACTCCGACGAGCGCTCGACGCGAGGAGTATCGAGCACCGACGAGCGCTCGACGGGAGAAGCATCGAGCACCGACGACTCGACGACGCCGGACGACGCCGACGCGCAGGCTTCCCAGATCAAGCCAATATGACCTCGCGTTCTCTGCCGGTGCCCGACGGCCTGTCCGGCATGCGGGTCGACGCCGGGCTGGCACGCCTGCTCGGGCTGTCGCGCACGGCCGCGGCCACTCTCGCCGAAGAGGGCGCGGTGCTTCTCGATGGTGTTGTGGTCACCAAGTCCGAGAAACTCACCGCGGGCACCTGGCTGGAGGTCACTCTCCCCGAACCCAAGGCCCCGCCGGAGAATCGGGTCGAGGCCATCGAGGGTATGAAAATTCTGTACGCCGATGACGATCTGGTTGCCGTCGACAAACCAGCGGGCGTCGCGGCCCACGCCTCTGTCGGCTGGAGCGGTCCCACCGTGCTCGGCGGGCTCGCCGCCGCCGGGTTCCGGATGACTACCTCAGGTGTGCCGGAACGCAAGGGAATCGTGCACCGCCTGGACGTCGGCACCTCGGGCGTGATGGTTGTCGCGTTGTCGGAGAAGGCTTACACCGAGCTCAAACGGGCCTTCAAGTACCGGCGCGTGGAGAAGCGTTATCACGCTCTCGTGCAAGGACATCCGGACCCGTCCAGCGGCACCATCGATGCCCCCATCGGGCGGCACCGGGGACACGACTGGAAGTTCGCCGTCGTCGAGGACGGACGTCATTCGATCACCCACTACGACACCCTTGAAGCGTTCGTGGCGGCCAGCCTGTTGGACATACACCTGGAAACCGGTCGCACCCACCAGATCCGGGTGCATTTTTCGGCCATCAAACATCCCTGCTGCGGTGATCTGACCTATGGCGCGGATCCAACGCTGGCTGCCAAGCTCGGGCTGGAACGGCAATGGCTGCACGCCAAATCGCTGGCATTCACGCATCCGGGCGATGGCCGCTGGATGGAGATCACCAGCGACTATCCGGACGATCTGGCGCACGCGCTCGACGTCCTGCGATGAGTGGGGCGATCGCCGCTTCCCAAGAGAGTCGTCTGAAGTCCGGATACCTGTTCGGTGCGGCCGCCTACTTCATGTGGGGATTGTTTCCCGCGTTCTTCCCTCTGCTGAAGCCGGCCAGTGCGCTGGAGATCCTGGCGCACCGGATGATCTGGACGCTGCTGTTGATGCTGACCGTCGTCGCCATCTCTCGGCGATTGCGCGATCTCATCGCGATGGGGCCGCGCAACTGGCTTCTCCTGGCGGGTGCCTCGGTGCTTATCGCCCTCAACTGGGGTGTCTACATCTATGCCGTCAACTCGGGGCACGTCCTGGACGCCGCGCTCGGATACTTCGTCAACCCATTGGTGACGGTGTTGTTGGGCGTACTGATCTTCCGGGAGCCGCTCAGCAGATGGCAGCTGCTGGCCCTGGTGCTGGCAGTCACCGCGGTCATCGTGCTCACCATCAACTACGGACAGCTGCCGGTCATCACGTTGGTACTGGCCGTCTCGTTCGCCGGATATGGAGCCATCAAGAAGACGGTGACCGTCGATCCGCGCGTGAGCCTGACTGCCGAGGGAATCGTCGCGGCACCGTTCGCGCTGGCCTATGTGGCGTTTCTCGGTCTCACCGGGCAGCAGCACTTCCTTGGTTACACCCACGGTCACACCGCGCTGATCGTGTTCAGCGGTGTGGTGACGGCGCTGCCACTGCTGATGTTCGGGATTGCGGCACAACGTATTCCATTGGTAACCCTTGGGTTGCTGCAGTACCTGACGCCGTCGCTGCAGATGCTCTGGGGTGTACTGGTCAAGCACGAGGCGATGCCCCCGGAGCGCTGGGCCGGCTTTGCCCTGATCTGGGCGGCGCTGGTGGTCTTCACCGTCGACGTGGTGCGCAGTGCGCGCCGGGTGCAGCCCGCCACGACCTGACACACAGCCGCCATCGTCGGCGCGCCATCGCGCTGCGGAGAGTTACGGTCGCGCGGTGCGCATTGCGGTCATCGGTGGCGGCCTCGGTGGATTGACCGCGACGATCAGCCTGACGCAGGCGGGCCATGAGGTGACGCTTTTCGAACAACGGGAGAGGTTCACCGAGGTCGGTTGCGGTATCAGTGTCTGGCCCAACGCGATGCGGGCGCTCGACGAGCTGGGACTTGGCGCCGAGGTGCGAGCGCATGGCATCCACCACTGCAGCGGGGCATTTCTGAGCCCAACCGGGTCGCGGCTGTTGGAGCCCGGCCACGGTACTTCGAGACTTTTGGAGACACCTGCGTCGTCAGCCGCCACCCGTGCGAGGACTCGTCGGCGAAACAGGTCTTGATCGTTGCTGACGGGGCTTTTGTGACCGCTGTGATTCGGGTAGCTGGATGAGCCGGGCGACACACCCCCGACACGCCCGGGACTGTCGGACCCTCGCCATAAACTGACCCCTCTAGCGATTGACGCCCCAATCGTGGGTCGGTACGAAAGGCACGTGTGAGCTCCTCGAATTCTTCGTTCGTGCACCTGCACAACCACACCGAGTACTCGATGCTCGATGGTGCCGCGAAGATCAAGCCGATGCTTGCCGAGGTTGAGCGCCTCGGCATGACGGCAGTCGGCATGACCGACCACGGCAACATGTACGGCGCCAGCGAGTTCTACAACGTCGCCAGCGCCACCGGGGTCAAGCCCATCATCGGCATCGAGGCCTACATCGCGCCCGCCTCTCGGTTCGACACCAAGCGTGTCTTCTGGGGCGATCCTGGTCAGAAGTCCGATGACGTGTCCGGCTCGGGTTCGTACACCCACATGACGATGGTCGCTGAGAACGCGACAGGCCTGCGCAACCTGTTCAAGCTGTCCTCGATGGCCTCGTTCGAGGGCCAGCTGGGCAAATGGGCGCGCATGGACGCCGAGCTCATCGCCGAGCACTCGAGCGGCATCATCGCCACCACCGGATGTCCTTCCGGTGAGGTGCAGACCCGGCTTCGTCTCGGTCAGGAGGCAGAAGCACTCGAAGCCGCCGCCAAATGGCAGCAGATCTTTGGCAAGGAGAACTTCTTCCTGGAGCTGATGGACCACGGGCTGTCCATCGAACGCCGGGTGCGTGAGGGACTGCTGGAGTTGGGCAAGAAGCTCGGCATACCTCCGCTGGCCACCAACGACTGTCACTACGTCACCAAGGATCACTCGCACAACCACGAAGCACTGCTATGTGTGCAGACCGGCAAGACCATGTCGGACCCCACGCGCTTCAAGTTCGACGGCGACGGCTACTTCCTGAAGCCGGCGTCCGAGATGCGTGACCTCTGGGATGACTCCGTCCCCGGCGCATGTGACAACACCTTGCTCATCGCCGAGCGGGTGCAGTCGTACGAAGACGTCTGGAGCTTCAAGGACCGTATGCCGGTGTTCCCGGTGCCCGAGGGCGAAGACCAGGACTCCTGGCTGCGCAAGGAGGTGGACCGTGGACTGGAGCATCGTTTCCACGGCGTCCCCGGCGGAGTGCCCGACGAGTACTTCACCCGTGCGCACTATGAGCTCGACGTCATCAAGCAAAAGGGTTTCCCCGCATACTTCTTGGTCGTTGGTGACCTGGTCACGCATGCCAAGGAAGTCGGTATCAGGGTGGGCCCGGGTCGTGGATCGGCGGCCGGATCGCTGGTCGCCTACGCGCTCGGCATCACCAACATCGACCCCATCCCGCACGGGCTGCTGTTCGAGCGCTTCCTGAATCCGGAACGACCGTCGGCACCCGATATCGATATCGACTTCGACGATCGTCGCCGCGGAGAGATGGTCCGGTACGCCACGGACAAGTGGGGCAGTGACCGGGTCGCACAGGTCATCACCTTCGGCACCATTAAGACCAAAGCGGCGCTGAAGGACTCGGCGCGTATCCACTACGGACAGCCCGGATTCGCCATCGCGGACCGGATCACCAAGGCGCTGCCACCGCCCATCATGGCCAAGGACATCCCACTTTCGGGTATCACCGACCCCGAGCACGAGCGGTACAAAGAGGCCGCCGAGGTTCGCACCCTGATCGACACCGATCCCGATGTGCGGACCATCTATCAGACCGCCCGCGGTCTGGAAGGCCTGATCCGCAACGCCGGTGTGCACGCATGTGCCGTCATCATGAGCTCGGAGCCGCTCACCGACGCCATTCCGCTGTGGCGGCGCGCGCAAGACGGCGCCATCATCACCGGCTGGGACTATCCGTCGTGTGAGGCCATCGGCCTGCTGAAGATGGACTTCCTGGGTTTGCGCAACCTGACCGTCATCGGTGATGCGCTGGACAACATCAAGGCCAACAGGGGCATAGATCTGGACCTCGATCATCTGCCACTGGAAGATCCGGCCACGTACGAATTGCTCTCCCGCGGTGACACTCTCGGCGTGTTTCAGCTCGACGGCGGCCCCATGCGGGATCTGCTGCGCCGCATGCAGCCCACCGGATTCAACGACATCGTCGCCGTGCTGGCGCTGTACCGCCCCGGCCCGATGGGCATGAACGCACACAACGACTACGCCGACCGCAAGAACGGTCGTCAGCCGATCAAGCCCATTCACCCCGAACTGGAGGAGCCGCTCAGGGACATCCTCTCGGAGACCTACGGTCTGATCGTCTACCAAGAGCAGATCATGTTCATCGCCCAGAAGGTTGCCTCGTACTCCATGGGTAAGGCCGATGCGCTCCGCAAGGCCATGGGCAAGAAGAAGCTTGAAGTGCTGGAAGCCGAGTACAAGGGCTTCTATGAGGGCATGACCAACAACGGCTTCTCCGAGAAGGCCGTGAAGGCGCTGTGGGACACCATTCTTCCGTTCGCCGGATACGCGTTCAACAAGTCGCACGCCGCCGGCTACGGATTGGTGTCGTTCTGGACTGCCTACCTCAAGGCCAACTACCCCGGCGAGTACATGGCCGGGCTGCTTACCTCCGTGGGTGACGACAAGGACAAGGCGGCCATCTACCTCGCCGATTGCCGTCGGCTGGGCATCACGGTGCTACCGCCAGACGTCAACGAGTCGGTCCACAACTTCGCCTCGGTGGGGGAAGACATCCGCTACGGGCTCGGCGGCGTGCGAAATGTCGGCGCCAACGTGGTCCAGTCGCTGATAGCGACCCGGGAATCGAAGGGCGCCTTCACCGATTTCTCCGACTATCTGCACAAGATCGACATCGCGGCCTGCAATAAGAAGGTCACGGAATCGCTGGTGAAGGCCGGTGCCTTCGACTCGCTGGGGCATTCCCGCAAGGGGCTTTTTCTCGTCCAATCCGATGCCGTCGACTCGGTGTTGGGCACCAAGAAGGCCGAAGCGATGGGGCAGTTCGACCTCTTCGGCGGCGCGGGGGACGACGATGCCGACGCATCCAGTGTGTTCGCCATCAAGGTGCCCGACGAGGAATGGGAAGAGAAACATAAACTCGCGCTCGAGCGAGAGATGCTGGGGCTGTACGTATCCGGGCACCCGCTCAACGGAGTGGCGCACCTGCTGGGTCGCCAGACCGACACCCAGATCCCAACGATCCTCGAAGGCGACATCGCCAACGACACTCAGGTGCGCGTGGGCGGGATCCTCGCCTCGGTCAACCGTCGGGTTAATAAGAACGGAATGCCTTGGGCTTCCGCGCAACTCGAGGACCTCACCGGTGGCATCGAGGTGCTCTTCTTCCCGCAGGCCTATTCGGTGTACGGCGCCGAGATCGCCGATGACGCCGTCGTTCTGGTGAACGCGAAGGTGGCGATCCGTGATGACCGGATTTCGCTGATTGCCAACGACCTTGTGGTGCCAGACTTTTCGCAGGCCTCCGACGATCGTCCGGTTGCGGTCACGCTGCCGACACGTCAGTGCACCATCGACAAGGTGACCGCACTCAAGCAGGTGTTGGCGCGGCATCCCGGGACCAACCAGGTTCATCTGCGTTTGATCAGCGGAGAGCGTGTCACCACGCTCGAACTCGATCAGTCGCTTCGGGTGACGCCATCATCGGCTCTGATGGGTGACCTCAAGGCGCTACTCGGGCCGGGCTGCCTGGGCGGCTGAGTCTGCGAGTCGGGTCGCTGCGGCATCGGCCAGCTCGGGCACGACGGGATCGGCGGAGTCGAGCCATTCGGCTTGATCGGCCACCACACCGGTCAAGATCTTGCGTGCGGTCGCCAGTAACTCGGCTACGCGCGGTGAAGTCAGTGTGTACAGCACGGACAGTCCTTCGCGGCGGGCGGTCACCAGGCCGGCACGCCGCAGTACGGCCAGCTGCTGCGACAGGTTGGCCGCCTCGATACCCACTTCGGGCAGCATTTCCGACACGGCTTGATCGCGCTCGCTGAGCAGCTCGAGCACCCGAATCCGCACCGGATGGCCCAATGTCTTGAAGAAATCCGCCTTCATCCGATACAGCGGTTGACGCGCATCCATATCCAGTCCACCTCACCACACAACAACTTGCAAAGATTAGCAACCCGGCAACACTGCAGGACAGGGGCCCGTCTATAGTTCCTGACGGCTCTCGTCGGGGCCTTACCTGTACTCAGCAGGGCTGTCTGCTGCTCACTCCGGCGAGAGCCGCACAAGACGCCAGGAGTGTGTATGACAACGGATCGGCCCACCGCGGGGCAGTACATCACCTACGCCTACGGAAAGCGCTTACCCGACTCGATGCGGGATTGGGTGACCAACGATCTGTCCGGTCCCGGCGCGGTGCGGCGGCACATGATCCGGTACGTGATCCCGCCGCATTTCATCCTGGCTCCGTTCTGGCTCCTGCCGGGTGGACTGCTGCTGCACGTGGCGATCACCCTGCCCATCTACGTGTGGGCGATCCTGATGACCCACGCTCTCAACAAGATCTGGCGACGCTACCGGTTGGCCCAGCATGATCTGGATCCGAAACTCGCCGATATCGGTAACCGCGAAAAGCACGCCCGCAAGCACCAGACATACGCCCAGCGCTACGGTGCCCGTCCGGAGTCGACCGACACCTACTCCAGCAGCGACCCCATCTGAGGAGCGCTCACCGCCGCGTCCCTGTCCAGGGCTCTTCGTTCTTCCTTCGCCGTGCCGTCTCGTAGTTCCGGTCCTTGGCCCATTGCTGCTCGAAGGTCAGTCCCGGCCGCGCGCTGGGGATCCGGTTCATCGCCCGGCTGAGCCAGCGCGGCGGGGTGGCCGGCTCCCATTGCGGGAACGTGACACTGAGTGAATACATGGTCTTCAGGACCACGAACACGCCGAACAGCGCCGAGGGCGCGTCGGTGACCGCGACCGCGAACATCCCGAAGATCAAGGTGAGGTGTACTACGGCAACCCGCATGAACCCACGGCTTGCCATCACCTCCAGCTGCCAGAAAGACCAACGGCGCAGCGACGGAAGGTCGATCAGGAAGTCGACGGCCAGTGCGATAAGAACCTGTAGGCACCCGAATCCCACAGTGTGCCAATCGACACCAATCAGTGCGGCCTTGCCGTTGTGGGTGAGGAGCAACACGATGACGGCCAGAAAGAACCCGTGTGCTCCCGAAAAGACGAGAGTCGTGAAGAGGAATCCTTTGATGAAAGAAGTTCGCGAGTAGCTCTGATCCGGCCCCGGTGCCTCGTACCTGAAGTGCCCGCGGCGCGGACTCCATCGCTTGTGAAGAAGTGCCCGGAGTGCGACGAACAGAGACGCCACCACAGTTTCGAACCAGTAGACCGCGAGCGTCGTACCGGCGGTCCACCCGCCCACGAACCAGCCGGTGAGGGGAATCGCGTTCACCGCGAGCATCGTGGCCAGGTGCAGAATCCGGTTAAGGGTCCCGGGTACCTCCGATGCCGGGGCCGAACCCTGCGCGATCACCGCTAGCCCAGAATGTTCACGGCACGGGCCAGCACCAGTGCCACTGTGGACAGCGCGACCATCGACTGCAAGGTCATCAGCATCTTCGCCCAGCGCGACAGTGGCATGGTGTCGGTGGGGGAGAACGCGACGACGTTGGTGAAGCTCACGTAGAGGTAGTCGGGGAACTTTGGGCGCCAATCCGGCGGAGCGAGTTCGGGATTGGCCATCTGCGGAAACATAAAATCCGGATGCGGCCGTTCGGTGGTGTGGCGCGCGAACGGTCCGCCACGGTCAAACTCCCAGTACCACATGCCGAACACGATGATGTTGGTGATGAAGATGGCCAGGCCGCTGCCCAGGAGCACGCGCGGGTTGTCACCCATCTGCCCGGTCACGATCTTGTAATCCAGCAGCGCCGCCGAGATGGTGTTGTCGGCGGTGATGGCTGCGATCAGCACATATGTCGCCCAGCGCCCGAGAGTTGTTGAACGCGTGAACTTTAGCGGGTTCAGGATCACCAATACGACCAGGAGTGCGGATTCGAGGGCCGGTAGCGGCCAACGTGGCGTCAGGTTGAACTGGGCGGGGATGGCCAGCTGAAGACCGATTGCCGCGACAAGAGCGATAAGGACCGGTATTCGGCTTTCCGGAGCGCCCGGGCGCAACCAGGAAGGCAGGTATTTCTCGGCGGCCAGTACATCATCGGTCACCTCGTGGGCCAGCCGCTCCATACGGCGCTCACCGGGATGCCCGGCGGCCGATTGGCTTGGTGAAGACATGGGGATGTATTACACCCCGTTGGATGGTTCTGCTCAGTGAATGAGCGAGCCGGTGAGCCAGACCATGCTGGCCACCGCGGCGGCCGAGAGTACCGCCGTCGACATCGACGCGACCAGCAAGAGCGTCACCACGAATACCGCGGTACCGACTCCCAGTGCCAGCAGCTTGTAGGCCGGCATGGCCGCGACGTCCACCGGCCGCACCCCGTGTGCTGCGCGCTCGAACGTCGTCATGAATGAAGGATATGCCTAATCGGGAAGTTCGGTCAACCGAACACTCCCATCATGGGGTCTAAAACTAAAGTCGCGGGGTATCCGATGCGGGCGGGCCTCGTGGGTGCTGGGTGTTATCGGCGTGATTCCGCGATGCCTGGAGCGATACAGTTATCGGCATGCCATTAACCGGTGAATACGAACCCAGTGGACTCGATTGGTCGCAGAAGCAGGTGGCCAAGATTATCGAGAGTGGGACCACCGACGGCATCACCATCGCGGACATGCCCGTGATCCTGCTGACCACGCTGGGCGCGAAGTCCGGCAAGCTGCGCAAGATCGCCCTGATGCGGGTCGAGCACAACGGCGAGTACGCCATCGTGGCCTCGCTCGGAGGCGCACCCAAGAACCCCGTCTGGTACTACAACGTCAAAGAGAATCCGCTCGTCGAGCTGCAGGACGGCAGCACCACCAAGGACTACCAGTCGCGCGAGGTGGTCGGCGACGAGAAGGCACAGTGGTGGGATCGCGCCGTCGAGGCCTACCCGCCGTACGCGGAATACCAAACCAAGACCGACCGTCAGATCCCGGTTTTCGTGCTGACACCTGTCTCTTGAGCACGGCTCAGGCCGTCACCGCCGACGACATCGATGCGGCGGCCAAGCGCATCGACGAGGTGGTGCACCCGACTCTCGTCCAGCACGCTGATCGTCTCTCGGCGCTCACCGGGGCCAACGTCTATCTCAAACGTGAAGATCTGCAATCGGTTCGCTCGTACAAACTGCGTGGTGCGTTCAACCTCCTGATGCAGCTCAGCGACGAGGAGAAGGCTGCCGGCGTCGTGTGCTCCAGCGCCGGAAACCACGCCCAGGGGTTCGCGTTGGCCTGCAACTCGATGGGCGTACACGGGCGCGTATACATCCCCAGCAAGACTCCGAAGCAGAAGCGGCAACGGATCATCTATCACGGCAACGGGTTCGTTGAGCTCATCGCGGTCGGGCACGGCTACGACGAGGCGGCCGCGGCGGCCAAGGCCGACGCCGAACGCACCGGGGCCACCCTGGTCCCGGCGTTCGACGATCCACGGACCATCGCCGGGCAGGGCACCATTGCCGCCGAGATCCTCGACCAGCTCGATGTCCAGCCGGACGTTGTGGTGGTCCCGGTCGGTGGCGGCGGCTGCATCTCCGGGATCGTCACGTACCTGCGGGAACGGGCTCCTCAGGTGCGGGTCGTCGGTGTCGAACCGGCCGGTGCCGCGTGCATGGCGGCCGCGATGCGCGCGGGCGGTCCGGTTCCACTCGACCACGTCGATCCGTTCGTCGACGGCTGCGCGGTGCAGGTGGCCGGTGCGGTTCCGTACCGACTGCTGGCCGCGGCCGGAGAAACACTGACGTTGATGACCGTCGACGAAGGTGCCGCCTGCACCGCGATGCTCGAGCTGTATCAGAACGAGGGCATCATTGCCGAACCCGCCGGTGCCCTGTCGGTCGCCGCGCTGTCAGAACTGGACCTGGCCCCCGGCGAGACGGTTGTCTGCCTGATTTCCGGTGGAAACAACGATGTTTCGCGGTACGGCGAGATCCTGGAGCGCTCATTGGTGCATCTGGGGCTCAAGCACTACTTCCTCGTCGACTTCCCGCAGGAGCCGGGTGCGTTGCGCCGATTCTTGGGGGACATACTCGGGCCCAACGACGACATCACGCTGTTCGAGTACGTCAAGCGGAACAACCGTGAGATGGGTGCCGCCTTGGTGGGCATCGAGCTCAGCAATGCCGATGATCTCGCGGGCTTGCTGGACCGCATGTACGCGTCGGACCTTGATATCGAGCGGCTGGAACCGGATTCGGCCGCATTCCGCTACCTGACGTAGCGCCGACTATCCGGTCTTGCGCAGTACTACCAGGGCGCGATCCTGGACACGCACGGCCTTGCCTGCGTCGACTATCGCCGAGCATTGTCCGTCGGGTTCGGCGGTGTCGAGGACTGCCGTCCACTGCCTCGCATAGTCGCCGTCGGGTGTCACGAAATCCAGCGGCTCGTCATAGGCGTTGAAACACAGCAGGAACGAGTCACCGGACACGCGTTCGCCGCGTGCGTTGGGTTCGGGGATCGCATCGCCGTTGAGGAAGACGGCCAGACTCTTGCCGAAACCGCTGTCCCAGTCGGCGGTGGTCATTTCCTCGCCCGCGGGTGTCAGCCACGCGATGTCACGTACTTCCTCGCCCTCGCGGATCGGTCGTCCGGCGAAGAAGCGGCGGCGGCGGAATACCGGGTGCTGTTTACGCAGCGCGATCACCGTCCTGGCGAATTGCAGCAGGTCGGAATTTGTCGCAGCCAGCTCCCAGTCCATCCAGGACAGCGTCGAATCCTGGCAATACACGTTGTTATTGCCCTGCTGGGTGCGGCCGATCTCGTCGCCGTGCGAGAGCATCGGCGTGCCCTGGCTCAGCACCAGAGTCGCGAAGATGTTGCGCATCTGACGGGCACGTAGCGCGAGAATCTCCGGATCATCGGTGGGGCCCTCCACACCGCAGTTCCACGAGCGGTTGTGGGTTTCCCCGTCCTTATTGTTCTCGCCGTTGGCCTCGTTGTGTTTTTCGTTGTACGAGACCAGGTCTCGTAGTGTGAAGCCGTCATGTGCGGTGACGAAGTTGATGCTCGCACTGGGGCGGCGCCCGGTTGCCTCGTAGAGATCTGAGGAGCCGGTGAGACGGGAGGCGAATTCGCCGAGGGTGGCGGGCTCTCCGCGCCAGTAATCGCGGACGGTGTCGCGAAACTTGCCGTTCCATTCGGTCCACAGGCCGGGGAAGTTGCCCACCTGGTATCCGCCCTCACCGATATCCCAGGGTTCGGCGATCAGTTTGACCTGACTGACGATCGGGTCTTGCTGCACCAGGTCGAAAAAGGCGGACAGGCGGTCGACGTCGTGCAACTCGCGGGCCAGGGTCGAGGCCAGGTCGAACCGGAATCCGTCGACATGCATTTCGGTGACCCAATAGCGCAGCGAGTCCATGATGAGCTGCAACGTGTGCGGGTGGCGAGCGTTGAGACTGTTCCCCGTCCCGGTGTAGTCGGTGTACCGCGCGAGGTTGTCATCGTTGAGTTTGTAGTAGGCGCGATTGTCGATACCGCGGAAGCTCAAGGTCGGACCGATGTGATCACCCTCGGCCGTGTGGTTGTAGACGACATCGAGGATGACCTCGATGCCCGCCTCGTGCAGAGCGCGAACCATGGCCTTGAACTCGGCGACGGCACCGCCCGCGTGCGGCGATGACGCGTACCCCGCATGCGGAGCCAAGAATCCGAAGGTGTTGTACCCCCAGTAGTTTCGCAATCCTAGTGCAATCAGCCGGCTGTCCTGGAAGAACTGGTGCACGGGCATCAATTCAATGGCGGTAACACCGAGGGAACGCAGGTGCTCGATCACGACGGGATGTGCCAGACCGGCGTAGGTGCCCCTGAGCTCCTCGGGGACTCCGGGATGTGTCTGTGTCATGCCCTTGACATGAGCCTCGTAGATGACCGTCTCGTGGTACGGGGTGCGTGGGCCACGATCCGAACCCCAGTCGAAGTAGGGGTTGATGACCACGGAGGTCATGGTGTGGCCCAGCGAGTCGCGCGCGACGAGTGCCTCGGTGTCCAGTGGATCGGTCTGGTACGAGAGCAGCGGCGGATCCGCCTCGGGGGTATAGCCGAACTCACCGTGAAAGGCCTTGCCGTACGGGTCGAGCAGCAGCTTGTTCGGGTCGCAGCGGTGCCCGGCCTCAGGCTCCCAGGGCCCGTGCACCCGGAATCCGTAACGCTGGCCGGGGGAGATGGTTGGCAGATAGCAGTGCCACACGTACCCGTCGACCTCGTCGAGTGGCACTCGGGTTTCTGTGCCGTCCTTGGCGATCAGGCACAGTTCTACGGCCGTGGCGACCTCGGAGAACAGCGAGAAGTTGGTGCCGGCTCCGTCATAGGTGGCGCCCAGCGGATACGGGTTACCCGGCCATACCTGAAGTGGTGGCAGGGTCATAGTGATAGACCCTATCGGTCTACGCCGGGATCGCGCGCCTCACTTGCCCGGCGGGGTCGTTCGCCACCAACCGGTTGCGAGGGTGATCTGGCGCCCCAGCTCCTTGGTCATGGTGCGCATATAGGTCGCCGAGATGTGGTGAGAATCGTGATACACCAACACGTTTCCCTCAACTACGCGACATTTGTCAGAGCGGCACACGGCCTTGGTCATGTCGAGGATCTTGAGCAGTGGGAACTGGTTCGCGATGGCGAGCGTGGGATTCACATCGTCGAGCGCGCGGTTGCGATCCATGGCGCACGAATCGGAGTTTCCACCCGCCGAAATGCAGTCGGCGGCGGTGTAGGTGGTGCCGTCCTTGTCGATCAGCCAGGGCGTGTCGCGCATTCCGAGAACGGGAATGCCCGCCTCATCGAACGCCGACCAGATACCCAGGTAGCTGTCGGGCATCACATCGCCGGTGCCGAGGGCGGAGCGGGGGCGGGTCGTGGTGGTGAAGACGTAGTCGGGATGTTCCTTGATCAACCGCGCCATCACCTCGTCGACCCATTTCTTGCAGTCGGGGTACGGATCGTTGGACCCGGCGATGCGGGGGACCTCTTCGGTACTGAGCGGGCAACCCATCTTGAGATAGGTGGTGATCTTGAAGTTGTGTTGGCGCCCCAGGATGTCGAGCGCGGTGATCCAATGTTCGGCATGTGACCCACCGGCCAGTGCGATGGTTCGCGTGGCGTGCGGATTGCCGTAGTTACAGGTGATCACCGCGCGATTGCGGAAGTCGCTGATGCATTCCTGCTCAGTGGTGATGGGCAGGTCGTCGGAGGCCTCCAGGGTGGTGGGCCGCATCGGTAGATCGGGGACCCGATCGCCGTAGAGCAGGGCTCCGGCACCCGGGTAGTCCCGTGGACGCAGGCCGGAAAGCTCCTTGCCGTTGGACCGCTGCACCGTGACATGTTCGAGCCAGGTGAACGAGGTGGCGGTCAGCGCGACCGCCATCAACACGATGGAGGTCCCGAGCGCCAAGGTGGGGCGCCGCAGCCTGGTCCACAGCGTGGAGGGCTTGGCAACCGGTCGGGGGTATCGCAGGGGAGTCTCGACGTATTTGTTGGTCAGGTAGGCCAACGCCAGGGATATGCCGAGGATGGCGGCACCTTCCCACAGCGAGACCTTGGGCTGGCCGCTGTAGACCAGCCAGTAGACCAGCAGCGGCCAGTGCCACAGATAAAGGGAGTAGGCCAGCGATCCCAGCTCGACCAGCGGCCTGGTGGCCAGGAACCGGTTGGCCGCCGGTTGTGGGGTCTCTGTGGGCAGATTCGCCGCCGACAAGATGAGGACGAGTGTGGCGACGACGGGCACGAGGGCCAGCGGGCCCGGGAACTCCCGCACGCCGTTGATGAGCGCGCCGCAGGACAGGATCGTCGCGAGGGCCGCGATGCTCAGGATCTGGCGAAGCCACATCGGCCAGCGGGTTCCCGCCACCAGCGCGCCTACCAGCACGCCGAGCAGCAACTCCCAGGCCCGCGCGAACGTGTTGTAGTAGGCAATCGACTGGAAGTCGAGATGAGCGTAGATCGCGTACCCGAACGATGCGGCGGCCAGCACTCCGATCACGGCCACCAGGACGGTGCGAATGTGCCGGCCGAGGGGTTGGCGCAGCATAACTGCCAGCAGATACACCAACGCCAGGAAACCCACGTAGAACTGTCCCTGAACGGACATCGACCAGAGGTGCTGGAGCGGGCTGACCGACTCGCTGGCCGCCAGATAGTCGGCGGCCGTGTTGGCCAGCTCCCAGTTCTGGTAGTAGCCCAGGCTGGCCAGACTCTGCTCGGCGAACGTCTCCCACCGGGTCTCGGGTTGCACTAGAATGGTGAGTACGGCACAGGCCGCCAGCACCAGAACCAGCGCGGGGAGCAACCGCCGGACCAGTCGCTTCAACACCGGCACCGGATTGAGCGAGGCTCCCTGTGTGGTCGCTGTGCGAAGTAGCTTGCTGCCGTAGAAAAAGCCCGAAAGGGTTAAGAAAACGTCAACTCCACCCGACACCCTGCCGAACCACACGTGAAACACCGCGACCAGAAAAATCGCGATTCCACGCAATCCGTCGAGGTCGTAGCGATAAAACCCCTTGCCGCTCTTGGGTTTTGGGGTGGCGTCCATCGCCGCGGTGCTGGGCACCTCGGGATCAGTCATGGGCTTGGTTGCTGAGACGAAGAACATTTTCGCCCCCAATGTACCCATGGTTGCCGAGAGTCTCCGCAGGTGCGCGCCAACGGCGTGTGCGTACGAGGCGAATGTCTCCGTAGTGAGGGTTTGTGACAGGCTCGACGACTGTGCCGAGGTTGACACCCGATGAAGTCGGAGCCATCGATGCCGCGCATGTGTGGCATCCGTACAGCAGGATCGGTGATCCCGATACGACCCAGCGGCCGCTGGTGGTCACCAGCGCGAGCGGACCACATATCACTGTGGTGCGTGAGGGCCGACCGGTCGAGGTGCTCGACGCGATGAGCTCATGGTGGTCGTGCATTCACGGCCACGGCCATCCCGCGCTGGACCGTGCGGTGACCGAACAGGTGGCCTCGATGAGTCACGTCATGTTCGGTGGGCTCACCCACGAACCCGCCGCGCGCCTCGCCCAACTGCTGGTGGAGCTGACTCCGCCTGGCCTGGAAACGGTGTTCTTCTGCGACTCCGGATCGGTATCGGTGGAAGTGGCGATCAAGATGGCGCTGCAGTACTGGCGCAGTCTGGGGCTGCCCGCCAAGCATCGCCTGATGACCTGGCGCGGGGGTTACCACGGCGACACCTTCGCCCCGATGAGCGTGTGCGATCCGGAAGGCGGCATGCACTCGCTGTGGACTGATGTGCTGGTCGAGCAGGTCTTCGCCGAGAAGGTTCCCAACGCGTACGACGACGAGTACACGCGGCGTTTTGAAGCGGAGCTGACCGAGCATGCCGCCGAACTGGCGGCCGTCATCGTCGAGCCGGTGGTTCAGGGTGCCGGCGGAATGCGGTTCCACGATCCGCGTTATCTGACAGAGCTGCGCGCCATGTGCGACCGGCACGGTGTGCTGCTGATCTTCGACGAGATCGCGACAGGGTTCGGGCGCACCGGTGAACTGTTTGCGGCCGACCATGCCGGGATCAGCCCCGACATCATGTGTGTGGGCAAGGCGATGACCGGTGGCTATGTGACCCTGGCCGCCACGCTGTGTACCGCGAAGATCGCACGCACCATCAGCGACGGTGCGGCGGGCGCGCTCATGCACGGCCCGACCTTCATGGCCAACCCGTTGGCCTGCGCGGTGGCGGTCGCCTCGATAGAACTACTGCAATCAGGGGAGTGGAAATCGCGGGTCGCGGCGATATCCGAGGGCCTGCGCAGCGGACTGGCGCCCGCCGCTGATCTCGATGGGGTTGCCGATGTGCGGGTGTGCGGTGCGATCGGGGTGATTGACATGCAACTGCCCTTGGGTGAGCACGCCATGCGGGCCGCCACCGATGCGGCGCTCGACGCCGGGGTGTGGCTGCGGCCGTTCCGGACCTTGATCTACACGATGCCGCCGTACATCTGCAGCGAGGACGAGATACACCGGATTACCGATGCGATGGTGCGTGCGGCGACCGCGGTGGGGGCCGCATCGCCGGGCCGAACGCCGTGACGGGAGCTTCCACGCGTGCGCTAACCTGAACACCGTTCAGGAGAGGAGGCGTCGGTGGTCGAGGCATCATCACCGCTTGCCTGGCTGGGTGAGGTAGAGCGTCAACGGGAAACCGCCGGACTGCGTCGGCGTCTACGTACCCGCAGTGCTGCAGAACCCGAGATCGACCTGGCGTCCAACGACTACCTGGGCCTGGCACGACACCCGAAGGTGATCGAGGCCGGCGTCGAAGCCCTGCGGATGTGGGGTGCGGGCTCCACCGGTTCGCGCCTTGTCACCGGCAACACCGAGCTGCATGAAGAGCTTGAGCGCGAGCTCGCCGACTTCATGGGCACCCAGTCGGCATTGGTCTTCTCCTCGGGCTACACCGCCAATCTCGGTGCGGTGGTTGCACTTTCCGGTCCGGGAACGCTTGTTGTCTCCGATGCACGCACCCACGCCTCGCTGATCGATGCCTGCCGCCTGTCGAGGGCGCGCGTTGTGGTGACCCCCTATCGCGATACGCAGGCAGTGGCTGCGGCCCTGGCGCAACGTCCCGAGGAACGCGCACTTGTCCTTACCGATGCGGTCTTCAGTGCCGATGGCGCGCTCGCACCGCTGACCGACCTGTACGGGGTCTGCCGTAGTCACGGCGCGGTGCTGTTGGTGGACGAGGCACACGGGTTGGGCGTACGCGGAGCCGGTGGTCGCGGGCTGGTCTCCGAAGTCGATCTTGCCGGTCGTGAGGATCTCGTCGTCACCGTCACGCTTTCCAAGGCCCTCGGTAGCCAGGGTGGGGCCGTGTTGGGCTCCGAGGCTGTCCGCGCACATCTGATCGATGCTGCGCGACCGTTCATCTTCGACACCGGTCTGGCTCCGGCGGCGGTTGGGTCAGCGCTGGCGGCACTGCGCCTGATGGCTGTCGAACCGGAACGGGTACACGCCGTCCTCGAGCATGCGGCCACGCTTGGTCAGTGGTGCGGCTTGGCGGATAGGCCCGAATCTGCGGTGGTGCCGGTGGTGTTGGGAGACCCCACGGTCGCGTTCAACGCCGCCAGGGCATGCCTGGAGCAGGGCGTCCGGGTGGGCTGCTTCCGCCCGCCGTCGGTCCCCGAAGGTCAGTCGCTGCTGCGTCTGACAGCACGCGCTTCTCTGACCGATGCCGATATGAATCGGGTGCGTGAGGTGCTCGCTGGCGTATTGGCGCTGGCCCGCCGATGACAGTTCTCCTGGTCACCGGAACATCGACCGGGGTGGGCAAGACGGTGGCCACGGCGGCTCTGGCCGCGGCCGCGGTGAGCCAAGGCATTGAGGTGACGGTGTGTAAACCGGTGCAGACCGGCGAGGACCGTGACGCCGACGAGGTTGCCCGACTGTCCGGGGTGACGCGAGTCGAGACCTTGGCGCGTTATCCGGAACCGCTGGCCCCGGTGGCGGCGGCCTCGCGGGCGGGCCTTCGCCTGCTGGACCACGTGCAGATGGCCACGGCAATATTCGCTCTCGACCGCCCCGGAGCGTTGACGCTGGTTGAAGGCGCGGGTGGCCTGCTCGTGGAGTTGGCCGCCGGGGGGAAGACCCTGCGCGATCTGGCGATTGTTCTGGACGCACCGGTGCTGGTGGTGACCACCGCTGACCTGGGCACGCTCAACCACACCGCGCTCACGCTGGAAGCACTGGAGGCGCAGTCAGTGCCCTGTGCCGGCCTGGTGATGGGGAGTTTCCCGGCAGAGCCAGACCTGCCGCAGCGGCTCAACCGTGAGGATCTGGCGAACCAGTTCAAGACGCCGGTGCGCGCGGTGATTCCGGAGGGCGCCGGACGGCTGATGCCCGCGGTCTTCGCCGAGATGAGCGTTGCGCTCTTCGACCCCCAGTGGGTCCGGGAGCTGGTCGCCTCTAACTGATCGAGCTGGACTGGCGGGCCAACTGGCCGATGCCATCCACAAGAAGACGCACCCCAAAACCGAACTGCGCGGTGGGGTCCGTCAGCCCTGCACCGTCGGCGAGGAACGACTGGCCGTCTTGTAGCGCACCGGCCGAATCCCACTGCAGCCGAGACTGCTCGTCGGCGACATAACCCAAGACGTAGTAGACGATGCTGCGGGCGGCCAGGGCGGCGGGCACCGCGCCCAATCCAGAGGTGACGGCGGCCTCGGCCAAGCGGTTCACCACCGTGATCATGTGGGAGGTCTGGCCGGAGGCGAAGCTCGCCGACACCAACTCCGCTCCGTCCTTGTGGGATAACAGAGCGTCACGCAGGGCGGCACACAGGAATTCGACGCGCTGCTGCCAGGACACATCGCGACAATCGGATTCGGCCAAGGGCGCCAGCACGTGATCGGCGACCGCGCCGAGCAGCTGCTGCTTGTTCGCGAAGTGCCAGTACAGCGCGCTCGGCGCGATATCGAGTTCACGAGCCAGCCGGCGCATCGTGAGGTCAGCGATCCCGTAGTCGTCGAGAATCGCGGTGGCCCGGCGTACCAGGTCGTATCGGTTCAGCGGGGCGGCGCGCCCCTTGTTTGGCTCGGTGATGGCCATACTCTAACCTGAACACCGTTCAGGATTGAGTATCAGGTTTGGACCTAGTGAGGAGCGCTGCGTGACTCAGGCAGCCGAAGCAACGACCGCGGGCGATACGGATCGCGACATACTGGCTACCGCCCGTGAGCAGGTGCTCGAGCAGGGGGTGGGCCTGACCCAGGATCAGGTACTGCGCGTGCTCCAGCTCCCCGATGATCGCCTTGAGGAGCTGCTCGCCCTCGCGCATGAGGTCCGGATGCAGTGGTGCGGCCCCGAGGTAGAGGTCGAGGGCATCATCAGCCTCAAGACCGGTGGCTGCCCCGAGGACTGCCATTTCTGCTCGCAGTCCGGTTTGTTCGCTTCTCCGGTACGCAGTGCGTGGCTCGATATCCCGAGCCTGGTCGAGGCCGCTAAGCAGACCGCGAAGTCCGGCGCCACCGAGTTCTGCATCGTGGCCGCGGTTCGTGGCCCGGACGAGCGCTTGCTGGCGCAGGTCGCAGCCGGTATCGAGGCCATTCGCAACGAGGTCGACATCCAGATCGCGTGCTCGCTGGGCATGCTGACCCAGGAGCAGGTGGATCGCCTCTCGGCGATGGGCGTGCACCGCTACAACCACAATCTCGAAACAGCCAAATCGCACTTCCCGAACGTGGTCACCACGCACAGCTGGGAGGAGCGCTGGGACACCCTTCGGATGGTTCGCGAGGCGGGCATGGAGGTCTGCTGCGGCGGCATCCTCGGTATGGGTGAGACGCTCGAGCAGCGCGCCGAATTCGCCGCCAATCTTGCCGAACTGGAACCCGATGAGGTTCCGTTGAACTTCCTGAACCCGCGCCCCGGAACGCCTTTCGGCGATCTCGAGGTACTCCCGGCCGCTGACGCGCTGCGCGCCGTTGCCGCGTTCCGCCTCGCACTGCCGCGCACCATGCTGCGCTTCGCAGGCGGTCGCGAGATCACCCTGGGTGACCTGGGTGCCAAGCAGGGCATCCTGGGCGGCATCAATGCCGTCATCGTCGGCAACTATCTGACGACACTGGGCCGTCCGGCCGAGGCAGACCTGGAACTGCTCGTCGATCTGCAGATGCCGATCAAGGCACTCAACAGCAGCCTGTGACCAATAGCCTGTACGTGATGGGCACAGAACCGGTGGCCGCCGGTAAGTACAACGTGTACACCGGCGAATCAATGGACGGGTTGACTGGTCTGGTCATGCCGACGGCGGCACAGTTGGGCTTGGAGCCCCCGCGTTTTTGCGCGGCGTGCGGGCGGCGGATGATCGTGCAGGTGCGCCCGGATGGTTGGCACGCGAAGTGTTCGCGGCATGGTGAGGCGGACTCCAAGCAGCTTGAGCAGCGATGAGCGCTAGCGAAGAGCCGCAGGTACCGATGAGCGCTGGCGAAGAGCCGCAGGTACCGATGAGCGCTGGCGAAGAACCCGCAGTGCCTGCGACTGTCGCCTCGCCGGTCGTGGATCAGGCTGTCGCGCCACGTTTTTCACACGTGAAGGCGGCCGCGGTGGTGTTCGGCGTTCTTAGCGCCGCAGGAGTGTTGGTAGGGGCGCTATGGAGCACCATCGCACCGGGTGCGCACGGCGCCATCGCCGATACTCGTGACAACGGCCGCGTGTTTGTTCACCTGGGTAATCAGGCCGACAATTTCTTTATCGCGACCACGCTGCTGACGGGGATGTCGGCGGTGGTTGCGGTGGTCGTATCCGCCGCGGCCTGGCAGTGGCGGGCGCACCGGGGCCCGATGATGGTGGGCGCGATCGCCCTGGGGGCACTGGCAGGCTCGGCGCTCGCGGCCGGTGTCGGGGCCGCATTGGTCCGGTGGCGTTATGGCGTACTGGATATCGCGGGTGCTCAGCTCGACGAGGGTCATCGGATCAAGTACGTCGTTGAGGCTCCGGCTGTCTTCTACGGTCACACGCCTGCTCAGATCGCCGTCACGCTGGCGCTCGCTCCGTGTTTGGCGGCGGTCACGTACATGTTCTGTGTGGTGGCGTGTGTGCGTGACGATCTCGATGCCTGGCCACCGGTGACTGGCCCGCTGTACCGGGTGCCGTCGACCGTCCCGCCGGTCGACGGAGTCAACTCGACGGCCTAGTTTCGTCGAGGCCCAGCGCGCGTGCGGTTGCCCGCGTGGAGTCGGTGACGGCCGCCGCATCCCAGACGGGTTCTGCGGCAGCCGGGATCGCGCCCAACATCGTCGTGTGCCACGACGTGTGCCATCGCTCGGGGAAGCAGCGCTGGAGGGCGTCGAGCATGATCGGGACGGCTGTGGACGCACCGGGAGAGGCGCCAAGTAGTCCGGAGATGGTGTGATCCGCGCTGACCACCAGTTCGGTGCCTTGCTGGAGTACGCCCACGCGCCGGCGATCGGGTGTGATGAGTTGTGCCCGTTGACCTGCCGGGACAAATTCCCAATCGCCGGGTTCGGCGGTGGGGTAGTAGCGGCGCAACTGAGCGAATCGTTGGCGGGGGCCCGCCGCCAACTGGGTGATCAGGTATCCGATCAGTGAAAGATTCTGGACGAGCGCGGCCGCGATCACATGTACGTTGTGCCAGCGCAGTGTGGTGAAGAAATCGATCCATCGGCCGGTGCTCACGTGTGAATGGGCCACCGCAACGAGGTGGCGTCGGCTAGCAACACGACGGCCGCTATGCCCAATGATGTTCTGGCGCTTCCCGATCCAGATCGTATTCGATGTGCTACGGGCGGACCATTCCCTGGTAGTCGCGGATGGCGAAGGTATCGTGGATGTTCAGCGCGCGTGCCGCGACAAGCCGGGAGGCGACGCGTGCCAATGGCGTCGGCAAATGACCAAGGATTCGTGCGCCGTGAATGAGAGTCCACAGCCCGACACGGCTCTTGGGAACCAAGGTGCCCGACGCGGTCAGGGCCAGTTGACGGCTGCGGCGTACGTACTCGCCCAGCGCCGCTTCGCAGGCGGGGTAGGCGCGGGTGTGATCGCCTGCTGCGGCCGCGATTTCCCCGGCGAGCACATATGCCCCGACCACCGCCAGGCTGGTGCTTCCTCCCACTGCAGGGCCCGGACAGTATCCGGCGTCACCGACGAGCGTGATCCGGCCCTTTGACCAGGTATCCATGCGCAGCTGGGTGATGGAGTCCATGTAGAACGCGTCGGTTACGTCGACCTGTGCCAGCATCCGTGGCACCTCCCAGCCGAAGTCCGCGAACGCCTCGCGCAATAGCTGCTTCTGCCGTGGTACATCCCGGTGGTGGTACTGAAGTGGTGCTCGTGGGCGGAATAGGAAGAACGCGCGCGCATCTGGGAGCGGCGCGGCGCTGTAGATGCCCGCCATCCGGTTGACCCGCGGGAACATCAGGGCGCGGTCGTGGAGATCTAGGTAGTTGGGTATCGAGGCGACCGCAAGATACTCGCCCAGCCAATGCGAATAGCCGGACTCGGGACCGAACACCAGGTTGCGCACATTCGAGTGCAATCCGTCCGCGCCGATGACGAGTTCGAATCGCCGTTCGGGGCCCTGCTCGAAGGTGACGTGAACACCGGTGTCGTCATCGGTGAGCGTGGTGATCGAGTCGCCGAAGATGTACTCGGCGGTGGAGGAGCTGGTTTCATACAGGATCTCGCTGAGATCGTCGCGCATGATCTCGACATGGCGCTGCGACACGGCCGAGAAGATGAGCGCCTCGGGGAGGTCCACCAGGTCGGGCTTGCCCTCGCGATGGATGGATAGGAGGTCGGTGCCGACCTTACGGGCCTCGATCCTCTCAAGAGCACCCATCTTCTCCACGATGTCCATCGCGGGTTTGAACAAGTCGACGGCGTGCCCCCCGGATTTGCGTGGAGCCGGTGAGCGCTCGACCACTGTGACGTCAAATCCATAGTGCGCCAGCCAGTAAGCCAGCGTGGGGCCTGCGACGCTCGCGCCAGAAATGAGAACTCGCATCTCCGCTTCCTTACTTAACGCTCGGTAAGTAAACCCAGCATACTGCTTACCGACCGGAAAGTCAGGGACTATTATCGGAAGATGGCTCCCGAAGCTCCCGTCACGATCAATACCAGGGAACGCATCCAAGCGGTCGCGCGAGATCTCTTCGCGGAGCAAGGGTTGCGCAACACCAGCCTGCGAGACATAGCGGACCGGCTGGATATCACCAAGCCCGCTCTCTACTATCACTTTTCGTCGCGGGACGACCTGGTACGGAGCATCGTGCAGCCGATGGTGGACGACTTGGAGGCGTTTTTGGCCACCGGCGGATCACGGGACGCTCGCCAACTATTGGAGGACTACTTCGACGTGCTGTGGGCTCATCGCGTGGTGATGGGCATCATCGTGCGTGACCTGGCCACATTGGGACAGATCGAATTGGGCGAGTGGATGATCGAATGGCGGCGTAACCTGATCAGACTTCTGGCGGGCGCCAAACCCTCACCGGTACAGATGATCCGGGCGACAGTCGCCCTCGGCGGATTGTCCGACTGCACCATCGAGTACGCGGGCCGAACACGTACGCAAGTCAAGAAGACTGCGGTAGAGGCCGCCCTTGCCGCGCTGAACAGCTGAGCCTTCTCTACAGAGGACGTCCGCCCAGTACCTTGGCGCTCACCCAGCCGAGCTTGAGCAGGCCCAAGTAGGTGGAGGGCTTCAACGCCAGCGGCCAGCTTGTTCGGCGCGGCTCCGTTCCCAGATCTTCACCGTCGAACCGTGCACGCAGCCATGCCATCGACATGGGTGCGGACATCGGGTGCAGCAGCAGGTGCTCGTTGAGCAAGTCGCGGTGGTAGGCGACATGGGCACCGCCGCCGCGATAGGTATCGGCGAGCTCGTCGATACACGACGTCGAGATGATCTGGTCGTGCACGGCCTGGACGATGAGGAGTGGAGGGGTGGGGACGGTCTTTCCGAGCTTGATGCTCTCGAAGACGTGTTGCACCTCAGGGGTCTCGAGGAGCTGATCTAGCGGCTGGTCCACCAGATCGTCCATGTCTTTGAAGGCCATGGCCACGATGGCCCGCAAGGTTGGCATGTCTTCGAGCCGCCCGAGGAACTCCTTGCCGCTGGGCGTCGCATGCTCCTCGATCACCCGCTCAAGGCCGGGGTACACGTGTGCGAGGGCGGCGACGACGAGGCCGGGCAGCGCGGCGAACAGCCCGCCATTGAGGCGACGGAAGGTATGCCCCAGGTCGCCCACGGGAGAACCGAGCACCGCACCCGCGATATCGAGCTCGGGTGCGTACTCGGCACTGACCTCTGCCGCCCAGGCGGTGGCAAGCCCTCCGCCGGAGTACCCCCACAGTCCGATGGGCGCGCGTCGGGACAGTCCGAGGCGCTCACAGTCGAGCGCCGCCCGAATTCCGTCGAGCGTCCGATACCCGGGGTCCTCCGGCGCACCCCAGATCCCATCGACACCCTCGTGATCGGGTATGGAGACGGCCCAGCCGTGGGCGAGCAGTGCCGCGATCAGAAGTAGTTCGAGCTGCGTGAAGGAGCCGAGCGCGTGCGCACCACGTCGCAAGGCATAGGAGGGGAAGCAGCGATCGGTGACGGCGTCAATGGCGCATTGGTACGAAACGATCGGAATGGATGCCGCCGGATCGGTACCGGCGGGCGTGAGAACGGTGGTCACCGCCGCATCGGGGCGACGATTGAGGTCATTACTGCGGTAGAGCAGCTGCGTCGCGGTGAATCGCTGCGGGATCACGCCCAGGAACCCGATCTCGACATCGCGGGTGCGCAGCACGGTGCCGGGCACGGCGTGTTCGAATCCGCGGGGCGGGAGGTAGAACGGATCCTCGGTGGGCAGCAGCGGGCGCGCGCCGCGCTCGAGCTCCTGATGAGGCGGTTCGCCGATCCACTTGACGTCACCGGATATCGCCAGGTAGTGGGGTGCCATGCCTGAGCTCCCTTCAAGGTCCCCGGCATTCATACCCTAAGAAGACTCTAAGAGGCTAGTCCCGTCAGCCGGGAGGGCGTAGCGCAGCAAACTCGTCGGTGACTCGGTACCGGTCGTCGGTGAATCGGTAGAGCGCAGCGGGCCGGCCGCCACTGCGACCCGATCGCACGGTGGTCCCGGTTGGGGTGAGCACGCCGCGCCGCACCAACACGCGCTGGAGGTTGGTCGCGTCGACGGGATATCCCAGCGACGCACAGTAGATGTCACGGAGCGTGGAGAGTGTGAATTGCTGTGGTGCTAAGGCAAATCCGATGTTGGTGTAGGACATCTTGGCTATCAGGCGGGTATGCGCGTGCGCGACCATCACCTGATGGTCGAAGGCCATCGCGGGCAACGTGCTCACCCGGTGCCACTGGGTATCGGCGGGAAGCTCGGGGGTGGCGGGGAAGGGGACGAGTCCGAGGAAGGTTGAGGCGATGGTCCGCGGACCGGGAACACGCCCCGGTGCAGAAAACACGGCCAGCTGTTCGAGGTGTGCCAACTCACGCACATCCACCTTTTCGGCGAGCTGCCGGCGGATGGAGGAGGGGAGGTCCTCGTCGGCGCGGACCTGGCCGCCGGGGAGCGCCCACGCGCCGCGGTGCGGTTCGAGCGCGCGCTGCCACAGCAACACGGCGAGTTCAGGAGTGGATGTGGGGCCATTCGCGCTGGTTGTGCTGTCTTCGAAGTGACGTACTTGGAACACCACGGCTAACACCTCGTGCTCGGTGCTAGTATGGACCATGTTTTCGATCATAAGTCGAAAACCTCGGTCGACCAAACGCAGCCCGAAGGCTGATCGAGAACCAAGGGCGCGAGGAGGCGGCCATGACGGCAGCTGACGTCGTACTTGACGGCGTGATCGACGGCCCAGGTGGGTACACCGGGGTGGAGGGCGATGCCCGTTGGGCCGAGCAAGTACGTCGGCTGGCCAAGCAGCGTGGCGCCACATTGCTTGCGCACAACTACCAGCTTCCCGCCATCCAGGACGTCGCGGACCATGTCGGAGATTCTCTGGCGCTCTCCCGTATCGCCGCGGAGGCGCCCGAGGACACCATCGTCTTCTGCGGTGTTCACTTCATGGCCGAGACTGCCAAGATTCTCAGTCCGGACAAGACGGTGCTCATCCCGGATCAACGCGCAGGCTGCTCGCTGGCCGATTCCATCACCGCAGAGGAACTGCGCGACTGGAAGGCCGAGTTTCCCGACGCCGTGGTGGTCTCTTACGTCAACACCACCGCGGCCGTGAAGGCGCTCACCGACATCTGCTGCACCTCCTCGAACGCTGTCGACGTCGTCGCGTCGATCGACCCGGACCGTGAGGTCTTGTTCTGCCCCGACCAGTTCCTCGGCGCTCACGTCAAGCGCGTGACAGGTCGTCAGAACATGCAGATCTGGGCGGGCGAGTGCCACGTGCACGCCGGAATCAACGGCGAAGAACTCGCCGGACAGGCGCGTTCACACCCGGACGCCGAGCTGTTCGTCCATCCCGAATGCGGATGCGCGACATCGGCGCTCTACCTGGCGGGCGAGGGTGCCGTCCCCGACGACCGGGTGAAGATCCTCTCCACCGGCGGCATGCTGGACGCGGCCCGTGAAACGCGGGCGAGAGAGGTATTGGTGGCCACGGAAGTAGGCATGCTCCATCAGCTGCGCAAGGCGGCTCCAGACGTGAACTTCCTGGCAGTCAACGACCGTGCCTCGTGCACGTACATGAAGATGATCACCCCCGCGGCCATGCTGCGCTGCCTTGTCGAGGGCCGCGATGAGGTGCATGTGGACCTGGACACCGCGCGGCTGGCTCGGCGCAGTGTGCAGCGGATGATCGAGATCGGACAGCCCGGCGGCGGAGAATGACGCTGCCGGCGGGGACCACCTGGGCTGCCGATGCCGATGTGGTTGTCGTCGGTGCGGGTGTAGCTGGATTGGCGGCGGCGCTCGCAGCACACCGCCTCGGCCGAAAGGTCGTGGTGCTCAGCAAGGTTGGAGCGACTGCGACGCATTTCGCTCAAGGCGGTATCGCGGTGGTGCTTCCCGATACGGACGATTCGGTCCAGGCGCACGTCCAGGACACGCTGACCGCAGGGGCCGGGCTGTGTGACGTGGACGCGGTGCGCTCCATCGTGTCCGACGGTTACCGCGCGGTGCGCGATCTGGTGGCTGACGGTGCCCGATTCGACGAAACACGTTCTGGACAATGGGCGTTGACGCGTGAGGGTGGACACGGGACCCGTCGGATCATTCACGCGGGCGGCGATGCGACCGGCGCGGAGGTACAGCGGGCACTCGATCACGCCGCGGCGACATTGGACATCCGGCGCAGCCACGTGGTGCATGACATTCTCATGGGGCCCGACGGTGTGGGCGGTGTGCTCGTGAAGAACGATGACGGTGTGGGCGTCATTCACACCGGGGCCGTGATTCTTGCCACCGGCGGTCTCGGACACCTGTACTCGGCGACCACCAATCCGGCGGGCTCCACCGGCGACGGGATCGCACTGGCCTTACGCGCGGGTGCTCCGGTAGCCGATATCGAGTTCATCCAGTTTCACCCGACCATGCTGCATAGTCCCGGGGCCACCGGCTGCCGTCCTCTCATCAGTGAGGCGGTCCGCGGCGAAGGTGCCGTTCTTGTTGATAAACAGGGAGATTCGGTGACCGCCGGGGTGCATCCGATGGGTGATCTGGCACCGCGTGATGTAGTGGCCGGAGCGATCGCCCGGCGGCTGCGCGAGACTGGAGATCAGTGCGTCTACCTCGACGCACGCGTGATCGGCAACTTCGCGAGCCGATTCCCGACCATCACCGCTGCGTGCGTCGCGGCGGGCATTGATCCGGCGGCCCAGCTCATCCCGGTCGTTCCGGGTGCGCATTACAGCTGCGGCGGCGTTGTCACCGATCCGTACGGCCAGACTGAGATTGCCGGATTGTTCGCCGCCGGCGAGGTTGCTCGTACCGGCATGCATGGGGCAAACAGGCTGGCTTCCAACAGTTTGTTGGAAGGCCTCGTGGTGGGCAGGCGTGCGGGGGAGGCGGCTGCCGGCGTGGTCGGTCGGTCGCCCATCGTCACGGATCGTGATCGTGTGCAGTCTCGCCTCGAACGTCGACGACTTCAGGCGGCGATGACTCGCTGGGGGTCCGTGCTGCGTGACGCGAACGGGCTCAAGCTACTTGATGAGGAGTTGCGATCATGTGTCCCAACGCAGTCCGATTCGAGCAGCATGACTCCACATGACGTGGAAGATGCTGCGCTCACCTTGACCGCCGCCGCTGTGGTGAAGGCGGCTGCTGCACGCGCCGAATCCAGGGGCTGCCACGGCCGCTCGGATTGGCCGGACACCGATCCAGAGTTTGCCGTGAGCCTCCCGGTGCGCCGCGATGCTGACGGATGCGAAGTTGCGCTACCGTCAGGGGTGCCATGTTGACCGAAACATTCACGGAAACCGAACTCGCCGAGGCGCGTTCGCTAGTAACGCGTGCTCTTGAAGAAGACCTCCGCTATGGACCCGACATCACGAGCCAGGCAACAGTGCCCGCCGACGCGGAGTGCACCGCCTCGATGGTGACACGATCGGGCGGAGTCATTGCCGGCGTTGACGTCGCCCTCATCGTTCTCGACGAGGTTGTGGGCGTGGGGAATTATCGTGTAGAGAATCGTCTCTCCGACGGCGCGCGCGTGGGCACCGGAACGCCACTGCTCACCGTCACCGCCCCCACACGCGATCTGCTCACTGCCGAGCGCACCATGCTGAACCTGGTGTGTCACCTCTCCGGAATCGCGACCACCACCGCTGCCTGGGTGGATGCTGTCGACGGAACAGGCGCGCAGATTCGCGATACCCGCAAAACCCTTCCGGGACTGCGACTCCTGCAGAAGTATGCGGTGCGTGCCGGGGGTGGTGTGAACCACCGCCTCGGTCTGGGTGACGCCGCGCTCATCAAGGACAATCACGTGGTGGCCGCCGGATCGGTGGTGGCCGCGTTGCGGGCGGTCCGTGAGGCCGCCCCGAACATCGAGTGCGAGGTGGAGGTGGACTCGCTCGAACAGCTGGACGAGGTCATCGCCGAGGGGGCAGAGCTTGTCCTTCTCGACAACTTTCCCGTCTGGCAGACGCAGGTGGCCGCGCAGCGTCGTGATGCACGTGCTCCGCAGCTCAAACTGGAGTCCTCCGGTGGGCTTTCGCTGGAAACCGCTGCCGCGTACGCCAAGACGGGTGTCGACTACCTTGCGGTGGGTGCGCTGACGCACTCCGCCCGAGTCCTCGACATCGGTTTGGATATGTAGCGTCAATCCCGCAGTGCGGCCCGCGCGAACTCGGTCGTGTAGGTGGCGGTGATGTCGATACGTTGCTTCACGGGCGCCACATTCTTGGAGTACATCCCGAGGATGCGCAAGGCATTCTGGGCGCCTTCGGGTTTCATCAACCCGTCGCCGTTGAACATTCCGATGGAGTCGGCGATCGACTGCAGGTAGAGGTCTTTGTTTCCGCCCGCGTATTGGGGTGGCATCTGGTCCGCGATCTGTGCTGGGGAGTGCTGTTTGATCCACCGCAGGGTCTGGACGAACGCCGTGACGAGCTTCTGCACGATGTCGGGATGCGCCTTCACCGTGTCGCACCGCATGTAGAGCGAGGTCGACGGATACAAGCCGCCGAGAGCCCGGCGTGTTCCGGCTTCGGTACGCATGTCGACGAGGACCTTGGCCTGGCCCGCGTTCACCATCTGCGCGACCGTCGGATCCGTGGTCATGCCGGCATCGATGCCGTCATGGTTCATTCCGGCGATGAATGTTTGGCCCGCACCGACTTTGACCCGGTTGTAGTCGGCGGTGTTCAGTCCGGCCTGACCTGCCAGGGCCTGTGTCAGGAAGTCTGTGGATGACCCCAACGATGTGACTCCGAGGTTCTTGCCACGGAAGTCGGCGGGGGATGAGACGGTCGCGGTGTCCCTGGCGGACACCAGCTCCACCTCCCCTGGAACGTCTGCCATCTGAACCACCGAGGTGATGCATTGCTCCTTGGCCTGCAGGTCAATGGTGTGGTCGTAGAACCCGACAACCGCCTGCACGTCGCCGGTGAGCAGCGCGGTCTCTGCGGTGGCGCCGGACTGCTCGCTGAGCAGTGTCACGTCGATGTCGTTGTTCGTGAAGTGGCCGAGCTGTTGGGTGAGCATCGCCGGTAGATAGATGATCTTCTCGAGGCCGCCCACCATTATCGTGACCTGCGGTCTGCCGTTGGCCATCGGGATGTGCCGAGAGTCGCGGCATCCCGCGGCCAGGAGTACAGCGATGACGAGAACGAAGGCGAGTACAAGTTTTCTCATTACTACACCCCATGGCCCGAACTGGATTGCGTGGGGCGCCATTTCAGCAGCCGGGATTCGGCGATACCGATAACCCATTCGGCGAGCAGGGCGACGACCGTGATGATGATCATGCCCGCGTAGATGCCCGCGGAGTCGAAGGTGCCCTGGGCATTGCTGATCAACAGGCCCAATCCCTTGCTGGCTCCAGCGTATTCACCGACGACGGCCCCGATCAGGGCGAATCCGAATGCGGTGTGCAGGCTCGACAGAATCCAGCTTGTCGCGCTGGGGAGCACGATCGAGGTAAGGATGCGACTGGGGCCGGCACCGAGGATCCGGGCATTGTTGATCACATTTCCGTCGACCTCACGGGCACCGGTGAATGCGTTGAAGAACACCGCGAAGAACACCAGAACCACCACGGTGGCCACCTTGGAGCTCAGCCCGAGGCCGAACCAGATGATGAACAGCGATGCCAATACGATGCGCGGAACGGCGTTGAGCGCCTTGATGAACGGCGCCAATACCTCCGACCAAGAGCGGCTACGGCCCAGCAGCACGCCCAGTGTCACACCCGCGACAGTGCCGATCGCAAACCCCAGGACGGCCTCTTGCACGGTGGTGAAGATCTGCAGCCATATCGAGCCGAACTGGGTGCCGACGGTGAACCACTCAACCAATCGATCCCAGATCAGTGAGGGTTTCGAGTAGAAGAAGGGGTCCAGCCAGACCGAGGCAGCCAGCTCCCACGAGGCCAGCCACACCACCACCAACAGGGTCCGCAACCCCCAGACACGAATCTGGCTGCGGCGCTTGGTGTGGCGGGCGCGCTGGAGGATGTCCTCCTCGCTTTCGGACACCGGATGAATGAGCAGACTATGCGACACGAGACTCTCCCTTCGCGCGAGCGGCCTCGACCTGATCGCGCAGTGTTTCCCAGATTTCGCGGTAGATGGTCCGGAATTCGTCGGTGAGTCTGACCTCTTCGACATCGCGGGGACGCGGGAGGGTGACGGGAAAGTCGCCACACACGGTGGCGGGGCTTGCGGTCATCACCACCACTCGGTCGGCCAGCGCGATCGCCTCTTCGAGGTCGTGGGTGACGAAGATGACCGCCGCTCCGGTGCCTGACCACACCCGCAGCAGTTCGTCCTGCATGAGCTGGCGGGTCTGCACATCAAGGGCGCTGAATGGCTCATCCATCAGCAGAATCTCGGGTTCGTTGACGAGGGTCTGGGCCAGCGCCACACGCTTGCGCATCCCGCCGGAGAGCTGATGCGGATAGTACCTCTCGAACCCGGCCAGGCCGACAGTCCGAACCCACGTCGCTGCCTTCGTGCGTGCCGCGTCCTTGCTCGCGCCGCGATAGATCGGACCCAGGGCGACATTGTCGATGACGTTCTTCCACGGCAGGACCGCGTCCTGCTGGAACATGTAGCCCACTCCTGCGGGGATATCGGACACGTCCTCGCCGCGCACCAGCACACGGCCGGCCGATGGCGGTTCAAGTCCGGACACGAGGGACAAGGTGGTCGACTTGCCGCATCCTGTGGGTCCGACGACTGCGACAAACTCCCCGGCGCCGATGTCGATGTTCAGATCTCGGACCGCGGTGTGGATACCGTCGCCTCGATTGGAGGGGAACCGTTTGGTTGCACCCTGAAGTTCGATGAGTGGAAGCGTCATTGCCTTCTCCTTCGCTAGCCGACGGTGACTGAACATAAGTGGTGGGCGTCACAGATTTCTGCTTGTGCGCACTACCCGCGCAAATCGCGGATTTCGTCAGTTTTGCGCATTCTGCGCACGGCCTGCCTACGCTCAGGCACATGGGTTCCGGGAAGCGCACTGCGCTGCGATTGCGCACGCAGGTGCTTCTCCTACAGGTCGCTGTCATTTTTCTGGCGTTGGGGTTGGCGTTCGCAGTACTCGCCGCGGTGGGTGATCGGCGGCTGTCCTCCGAGTACGGCCAGCGGGCGTTGGCGATCGCGGGAACAGTGGCGGCCATGCCGGAGGTGCGGGCCCGGGTTACCGAGTACGCGCAGGGCACGCTCACTCCGGGACCGAACCTCACCGACGAGCTCTCCGATGGGCCGCTGCAACACATCGCCGCCGCGGTGCTGGAACGCAGTGACGCGCTGTTCGTGGTGATCACCGATGAGCATGGAATCCGACTGGCGCACCCCACACAGGAGCGACTGGGTCATCCCGTCAGCACCGACCCGTCCGGGGCTCTTGCCGGACGAGATGTCGTCGTCGAGGAAACCGGGACGTTGGGAGGCTCCGTGCGGGCCAAAGTGCCAATACGGCAGCCTGGTTCATCGACCGTGGTGGGGGAGGTCAGTGTCGGAGTGTCGACCACCGCCGTGCGCGACAGATTGTTCTCGGATCTGAGGATCGCGGGATGGATCGTCGGTGTTGCATTTCTGTTCGGAATCGGCGGCTCGGTGTTGTTGGCTCGCCGGTGGCGAAGTCTCACTCTGGGCCTGGAGCCCGCCGAGCTGGCCGAGCTGGTGAGAGAACAAGCGGCGGTTTTACACGGTATCGGCGAGGGTGTTCTCGCCGTAGACGTCGACGGGCGAACGACAGTTGTCAACGATGAAGCGAGACGTCTGCTGGGGCTTGATGATGTGACGGGGCGCCATGTCAGTGATATCGGTTTGACCCCAAGGATTCTCGCGACACTTCGGGAGATGTCGGCGGCGCCGGTTCTGGCGACGGTGGAAGACCGGGTTGTTGTGGTGACTGCGCGGAGGGTGACCCGAGCCGGCCGTGAGCTGGGCGCGGTGCTCACCGTGCGCGACCGAACGGATGTCGAATCCTTGACTCGGCAGCTGGATGCGGTGCAGTCGATGAGCACCGTACTGCGGGCGCAGCGACATGAGTTCGCGAACCGCTTGCACCTGTTGAGCGGGCTGGTGCATGGAAACCGGACGCAGGAGGCCGCCCGCTTCCTGGACGAGTTGCTCGGTACCGGCCCGCTGGGAGCAGCGCTTCCGGATATCGAGACGTTGGGCGATCCCTACCTTCAGGCCTTTGTCGCGGCGAAGACCGCGAACGCCCGTGAGGCGGGCGTCACGCTGACATTGGGTGACAACACCTGGGTATCGGGCACTCTCGTACATCCCGTCGATGTCACGACTGTGCTGGGCAATTTGATCGACAATGCGATCGATGCGGCACGTACCGGTGCCGACTCGCAACGTCGGGTCGAGGTCGGTGTGGTTCAGGATGGTTCTACGCTGCACATCAGTGTCGCCGACAGCGGTAACGGCGTTGCCGAATCGGTGGCGGATGATCTTTTCGCAGAAGGGATCTCGACTAAAGAGCACGCCGCAGTGCCGGGCGGCCGCGGAGTGGGCCTGGCGTTGTCGCGTCAGATCGCTCGCGGACTGGGCGGCGACGTGTGGCTGGCGGTGGCAGCGGGGGCAGGGCCAGGGCTCGCGGGTGCGGAATTCAGCGCGCGGATGCCATCGGTGATGACCCCGACCGACGGGAAGGACCCGGAATGAACGAAACCGACATAAAGGTGCTGATCGTCGACGATGACTTCCGCGTGGCCAATTTGCACGCCGGGATAGTCGATGCGGTACCGGGATTCACGGTCGTGGCGACGGTGAACAGCATCGGCGCCGCTCACGACGCGATGCGGTCGAACATTCTCGATCTCGCGCTGGTCGACGTGTACCTGCCGGACGGTTCCGGGATCGACTTCGTGCGCGAGTTGCGCTGCGATGCCATGGTCCTATCGGCAGCGGTCGACGGCGCCACGATCCGGCAGGCGCTGATCGCCGGTGCCGTGAGTTATTTGGTGAAGCCGTTCGCCAATGCCTCGCTGGTGGCGAGGCTGACCGCGTACGCCCGTTACCGCAAGATCCTGCACAGTGACGAGCTGAGCGCGGCCGAGGTGGACGCTGCGTTGGAGTCCCTGCGACCCAGTGTCGGTGTGCCGCGTGCTGCCGCGGCGTCGCCCACCAAACAGATCGTCCTACACGCGATTCGGGACGCGCGCGTGCCCATGTCTTCTGCGGAAGTTGCTCTGGCGGTGGGGATCTCACGTGCGACCGCGCAGCGCTACCTGGCCTCACTGGTGGGAAGTTCAGAGTTGCAGATGCGGTTGCGGTACGGCACCACCGGCCGTCCCGAACAGGAGTTCCTCATTCCAGGAACGTGACATTGGCGCTGACCGGGTCGCGCGGGGCGCGTACAGAATTCACCGGTGCGGCGGGATTCGCATAGCCAATGGACACCGCGCAGATCAGATTCAGGCTCTCGGGCAGATTGAGCACCGGCCGAATCGCTTCGGGAAACATGGCGGGAGCGACCTGCATGCACGAACTGATCCCGCGCGACTTAAGGGCCAGGGCAAGCGTCTGCAAGTACATGCCGACTCCGGCGATATCGGCCGGGCCCAGGCGTGAGTCCACGCCGACGATGGCGGCGGTGGGTGCCCCGAAGAACCTGAAGTTCCGCAGTCCGGCCTCGAAACGTGCCTCGGCATCGTCACGCTGGACGCCGAGTGCCCCGTAGACCTGGACGCCGACCGCGAACCGGCGGCCGTTGTACTCGTCGGGCAGCTCCATGCGATCCAGGCCGTTGGTGTGTACGCAGGCCACCAACGACTCGCTCAGGCGCTCGCGTATTGCGCCTTCGGCGATGACCACGCGCCACGGCTGGATGTTCGAGTTCGATGGCGCGTGCTGTGCCGTCTCCAGGGCGGCCATCAGAACATCGCGGGGGACCGGTGTCGATAAGAAATCACGGATCGAGGACCGGTCACGGACCAGCTGTTCGAAATCAGGCACGCCTCAGTATGGGCAGGGCCCACCAGAAATTCAACAGCTGATGAATATCTACTGGGCGATATCGGCGACGAACACTCCCGCGCGCTTGTTCACCTGGCGGGTCGCCCGGGTCAGTCCCGGATCTCCTTGGCCCTGCTCCACGATGCGCGGGTTGATCACATGAATCTGCTTGCCCCGGAAGAGCGTGATGTCGGCACCGCCGGCGGCGATCACGTTCTTGGTCCAGTTGGTCTTGCCGTGAATCAGTCCGATGGAGAGGACATTGCCTTTGCGGAATGCATTCACGGTGGTTTCGTACTTGGCGCCCGAGGTGCGGCCGAAGTGCGTAACGGTGGCGAATGAAGGCAGAAAGCGTGCGATAGGCGCCATGAGCGGGTTTATGAACTTGATCTGAGCTCGCTCAAGCCAGTCAGGCAGAAGCATGGGCACGCCGGGCTGATGGTTTGCTGACATCGATGATCCGATCGTTGTGGGTCGGTGCGGTGTTTCGTGGACGAGTCTAGTTAGACGTGCGTCACACACAACCGGTGACTGCGTGGTAAATGGTGTTGAGCAGCTCTGGGAGAATGGCGGATGTGACCGACGGACCCACCCCAGCAGATGCTCTTGGTGCAGGCGGCGCAACGCTGCTTCGCCGTATCGACATGCGTGGTGCAAGCCTGTCCCCGTCCCATCTGCGCTCTGCGCTCCCGCGAGGCGGAACCGATGTCGACGCCGTGCTCCCGACGGTGCGGCCGGTCGTCGAAGCGGTCCGAGACCGCGGCGCCGAGGCGGCACTTCAGTACTGCGCCGAGTTCGATGGCGTTCGCCCCGAGACCATTCGCGTGCCGGCGGCTGAGCGGGAGCGCGCCTTCGCCGAACTGGACCCCGCGGTGCGCGACGCACTCGAGGTGGCCATCCTGCGCGCGCGGGCGGTGCACGCCGATCAGCGCCGCCAGGACACGGTGACCACCGTCGCCGACGGCGCCACCGTCACCGAGCGGTGGGTGCCCGTCGAACGCGTGGGCTTGTACGTTCCCGGCGGCAACGCCGTGTACCCGTCGAGCGTCGTGATGAACGTCGTGCCGGCGCAGACGGCCGGAGTCGGTTCCCTCGTCATCGCGTCACCGCCGCAGGCGCAATTCGGTGGGCTGCCCCACCCGACGATTCTCGCGGCGGCGCAGTTGCTTGGAGTCGAGGAGATCTGGGCGGTCGGCGGTGCGCAGGGTGTCGCGCTACTGGCCCATGGTGGCGTCGACACCGATGGCGGCGAGCTCGCTCCGGTCGACATGATTACCGGGCCCGGCAATATCTACGTGACCGCGGCCAAGCGGTTGTGCAGGTCGCTGGTGGGGATCGATGCCGAGGCAGGCCCCACCGAGATTGCCATCCTCGCCGACGAGACGGCAGATCCGGTGCATGTGGCCGCGGATCTGATCAGCCAGGCCGAACACGATGTGTTGGCGGCAAGCGTGCTCGTCACCACGAGTGAAAAACTGGCCGATGCGGTGGTGAAAGAGACCGCCGCACAGCTGGAGACGACGGTGCATGCCGAACGTGTCACCGCGGCGTTGACCGGCCCTCAGTCGGGAATCGTTCTCATCGACGATCTCAGCGCCGGAATCAAGGTTGTGAATGCCTATGCGGCCGAGCACCTGGAAATTCAAACTGCCGATCCTGTGCCCGTGGCCGCACGCGTGCGCAGTGCCGGCGCGATCTTCCTGGGTCCGTGGTCGCCGGTAAGCCTCGGCGACTACTGCGCCGGATCCAATCACGTACTGCCCACCGCCGGGTGTGCACGGCACTCCAGTGGGCTGTCCGTGCAGACCTTCCTGCGCGGCATCCACATCGTGGATTACACCGAGGCTGCTCTCAAAGAGGTTTCCGGGCACGTGATCACGCTTGCCAACGCAGAGAATCTGCCTGCGCACGGTGAGGCCGTTCGGCGCAGGTTCGAGCGATCATGAGCGATCTGATCGGAGGCGCGGCCCGGCTGGAAGACTTGCCGCTGCGGGACAGCCTGCGTGGCAAGAATCCCTACGGCGCACCGCAGTTGACCGTGCCGGTGCGGCTGAACACCAACGAGAATCCGCACGAACCATCGGACGGCTTGATCGAGGACGTCGCCGTGTCCGTTCGCGAGGTGGCCGCGGAATTGCATCGATACCCAGACCGGGATGCGGTGGCCCTGCGCACGGATCTGGCGGCATACCTGACCGAGCGCACGGGTGTGCCAGTCGCTGCCGAGAATGTTTGGGCGGCAAACGGTTCCAACGAGATACTGCAGCAGTCACTGCAGGCCTTCGGCGGGCCCGGGCGCAGCGCGTTGGGCTTCACGCCGTCGTATTCGATGCACCCGATCATCTCCGATGGAACCCAGACGGAATGGTTGCAGGCTCAGCGTTTGGAGGACTTCTCGCTCGACGTCGGCGCTGCAGTCGAGGCGATTCGAACGCGTCAGCCCGATGTCGTCTTCGTGACGAGCCCCAACAACCCGACGGGGCAGTCGGTTCCGCTGCAGGACTTGCGGCAGATTCTCGACGAGGCTCCGGGCGTGGTGATCCTGGACGAGGCGTACGGCGAGTTCTCTTCGGCGCCGAGCGGAATCACGTTGATCGACGAGTATCCGACGAAGCTGATCGTGAGCCGCACCATGAGCAAGGCCTTCGCCTTCGCCGGTGGGCGGCTGGGGTATCTCGCGGCGGCACCGGCGGTCATCGATGCGCTGCTGTTGGTGCGACTGCCGTACCACCTCTCCGTGCTCACCCAAGCGGCCGCGCGTGCCGCGGTGAAACATGGCGCCGAGACCCTCGGCAGTGTCGCGACGTTGGTCGCCGAACGTATTCGGGTATCGGAAGCGTTATCGGCCAGCGGATTCGAGGTCATTCCCAGTGACGCGAACTTCGTGCTGTTCGGCCGATTCACCGATTCGGCCGCGAGCTGGCAGCGTTATCTCGACGCGGGTGTTCTCATCCGGGATGTCGGCATTCCGGGATTTCTGCGCGTCACCATCGGGTTGGCGAGCGAGAATGACGTGTTCTTGAAGGTCAGCGACAATCTGGCTGCGACGGACCTAGAGAAAGGTGCGCCCTCATGACGGCATCGGCGTGGAATCGGGTGGCACGCGTGGCGCGCGCCACCCGCGAGTCGGACATCGTGGTGGAACTGAACCTGGACGGCACCGGCCAGGTGCACATAGACACCGGGGTGCCGTTCTTCGACCACATGCTCACGGCCCTCGGTACACACGCAAGTTTCGATCTGACGATCACGGCCAAGGGTGATACCGAGATCGAGGCGCACCACACCGTGGAGGACACGGCCATCACTCTCGGCCAGGCGCTCGCCGAGGCACTGGGCGACAAGAAGGGAATTCGCCGCTTCGGGGATGCCTTCATCCCCATGGACGAGACCCTGGCCCACGCCGCGGTAGACGTGTCCGGCCGACCGTACTGTGTACACACCGGCGAGCCGGATCACCTGCTGCACACTACGATCGCGGGCTCTTCGGTTCCGTACCACACCGTCATCAATGCGCACGTGTTCGAGTCGTTGGCGCTCAACGCACGGATCGCGCTGCATGTGCGCACGCTGTACGGCCGCGACCCGCACCACATCACCGAGGCACAGTACAAGGCTGTCGCCCGAGCGCTGCGCCACGCGGTGGAGCCCGATCCCCGGGTTACCGGTGTGCCGTCGACTAAGGGCAGCCTGTGACCGGTGCTGGACCCAAAGTCGTTGTCCTCGACTACGGTTCGGGCAATCTGAGATCCGCTCAGCGCGCGCTGGAACGGGTCGGGGCCGATGTCACGGTGACCGCCGATGCCAACGCGGCGCTCAACGCCGACGGTCTTGTCGTGCCCGGAGTAGGTGCTTTCGCGGCCTGTATGGAAGGACTGCGCGGTATCGACGGTGAGCGGATCATCGACGTGCGGCTGTCCGGGGGTCGCCCGGTGCTGGGTATCTGCGTGGGTATGCAGATCCTGTTCAGCCACGGCATCGAATTCGGTGTCGACGCCGAGGGCTGTGGTCAGTGGCCCGGAGTGGTCAGTCGCCTGGATGCGCCGGTGATCCCGCACATGGGCTGGAACACCGTCGACGCGCCAGCCGAATCGGATCTGTTCGCGGGCCTGGACGCCGATACGCGTTTCTATTTCGTGCACTCATACGCCGTGCAGAAATGGGAGCTGGAAACGCCCGTCGACTCACCGATCGTGAAGCCGTTGGTGACCTGGGCGACCCATCACGTGCCATTTGTCGCGGCGGTGGAGAATGGGGCACTTGCTGCGACTCAGTTCCATCCGGAGAAGAGTGGCGATGCGGGGGCCGTGTTGTTGAGCAATTGGGTGAAGGGAATCTCTTGAGTCTCGTTCTATTACCGGCGGTTGATGTCGCCGACGGTCAGGCAGTGCGCCTCGTGCAGGGCAAGGCGGGCAGCGAAACCACCTACGGTTCACCCCGCGATGCGGCTTTGGCGTGGCAGAACGACGGTGCCGAGTGGGTGCATCTGGTGGACCTGGATGCGGCCTTCGGTCGTGGTTCCAATCGTGAGCTGCTGGCACAGGTGGTAGGCGAGCTCGATGTGAAAGTAGAGCTTTCCGGTGGCATCCGCGATGACGAGTCTTTGACGGCGGCCCTGGCGACCGGCTGCGCCCGAGTGAATCTCGGTACCGCCGCGCTGGAGGATCCGCAGTGGTGTGCCTCCGCGATCGCGCGCCACGGTGAGCGTGTGGCCGTGGGGCTTGACGTCCAGATCGTGGACGGTGAGCACCGGCTACGGGGCCGCGGCTGGGTCAGCGACGGCGGAGATCTCTGGGAGGTACTGGAACGTCTGCGCGGTCAGGGGTGTTCGCGCTACGTCGTCACCGACGTGACGAAGGATGGCACTTTGACCGGTCCGAACCTTGAGCTGCTGGCGCAGGTCGCGGGTGTGGCGAACGCACCCGTGATCGCCTCGGGCGGGGTGTCGAGCCTGGATGACCTGCGTGCCATCGCGGAACTGACCGGGGCCGGCATCGAGGGCGCGATCGTCGGAAAGGCCCTTTACGCGGGCCGTTTCACCCTGCCGGATGCACTGGCTGCCGTCTCCTGACATGCCTGATCTGAATGCGTTGGTAGCCGAGGCGTCCGTGATTCTGGACGTGGCGGCGCGGCGCTTCGTGTCCGGGCACGGTGCCGATGGCGTCGTATTCAAGGGCGGCAAGGACTTCGCCACCGAAGAGGATCTGGCCATCGAGCGGATGGTCGTGGAAGCGCTTACCGACCGCACCGGAATCGGTGTGCACGGCGAGGAATTCGGTGGGCCGGCAGTGGATTCTGGACTGGTTTGGGTGGTGGATCCCATTGACGGCACCGTCAACTATGCGGCGGGTTCGCCGATGGCGGCGATTCTGCTGGGGTTGCTCTCCGATGGGGTGCCGGTGGCGGGATTGACCTGGCTGCCGTTCATGGGAGACCGGTACACCGCTGTCGCGGGTGGCCCGCTGGTGCGCAACGGAGTTGCGATGCCGCCGTTGCCACGCACCGATCTGGCAGATGTGGCAGTGGGACTGGGCACGTTCAACGTTGATTGGAAGGGGCGGGTACCGGGTCGCTACCGCCTGGCAGTGGTGGAGAAGCTGAGCCGCATCACCTCTCGCCTGCGGATGCACGGCAGCACCGGGATCGATTTGGCGTTTACGGCGGGCGGGATACTGGGCGGCGCGGTGAGTTTCGGCGCGCATGTGTGGGATCACGCCGCGGGTATCGCACTGGTCGAGGCCGCGGGCGGTCACGCGACGGATCTGCGCGGCAATCCATGGACCCCCGAATCACCATCGGTACTGGTGGCCGCGCCCGGTGTGCACGAACAGATCCTGGAAGTGCTGGCCGAGGTCGGGGATCCGGAGGACTACCGATGAGTGTTGCTACCCGTGTCATTGCCTGCCTTGACGTCGACGATGGTCGCGTGGTCAAGGGCGTCAACTTCGAAAACCTCCGTGACGCAGGCGATCCGGTTGAGCTCGCGGCCGCATATGACGCCGAGGGCGTCGATGAACTGACCTTCCTCGATGTCACGGCTTCATCGGCGGGTCGGGCGACCATGTTGGATGTGGTGCGTCGCACGGCCGAGCAGGTGTTCATTCCGTTGACGGTGGGCGGCGGTGTGCGATCGGTGGAAGACGTCAATGTGCTGCTGCGGGCAGGCGCGGACAAGGTCGGCGTCAACACCGCGGCGATCGCACGTCCGGAGTTGTTGGCCGAGCTGGCACAGCGGTTCGGCTCACAGTGCATCGTGCTGAGCGTGGATGCGCGCCGGGTCCGCGCGGGTGACGTGCCGACGCCGTCCGGGTGGGAGGTCACGACCCATGGCGGCCGCAAGGGCACCGGGATAGATGCGATCGAATGGACAAGGCGGGGAGCTGAATTGGGCGTGGGGGAGATCCTGCTCAATTCCATGGACGCGGACGGCACCAAGGCGGGGTTCGATCTTCCGATGATCGCCGCCGCGCGTGCAGCGGTTGACGTTCCCGTGATCGCCAGCGGCGGAGCCGGTGCCGTTGACCACTTCTCACCCGCGGTCAAGGCCGGCGCCGACGCGGTGCTGGCGGCCAGTGTCTTCCATTTTCGGGAACTGACCATCGCCGAGGTGAAGGCGGCGATGGCCGCGGAAGGGATCACGGTGCGATGAGCGAGCTGGATCCCGGGATTGCCGATCGCCTGAAACGCGACGCGGCCGGCCTGGTCACCGCAGTGGTGCAAGAGCGCGGCACCGGCACGGTGCTGATGGTGGCGTGGATGAACGATGAGGCGTTGGCGCAGACCCTTGCGACGCGGCGCGGGACGTACTTCTCGCGATCCCGGCAGCGTCTATGGGTCAAGGGCGAGACATCCGGCCACACCCAGTACGTGCACGCGGTGCGGCTGGACTGCGACGGGGACACTCTGGTGCTGGAAGTCGACCAGACCGGACCGGCGTGCCACACCGGTGCCCACAGTTGCTTCGATGCCGACGTGTTACTTGCGGGCGCGGAGGAACTCTAGGGCCTTGTCGGCGTGCGCGTTCATGTTGAGCTCGCTCGCGAAGACTTCGAGGATCGTCTTGTCGGTGCCGATGACGAACGTGGTCCGCTTCACCGGGGCCAGCTTGCCCAACAGGCCGCGCTTGACGCCGAAGGCCGACGAGACCTTACCGCCGGTGTCCGAGAGCAACGGGTAGTCGAACTTGCGCTTGTCGGCGAAGTCGGCCTGCTTGTCTACCGAGTCGACGCTGATGCCGACGCGTGAGGCACCGACTTCCTTGAATTCACTTGCCAGATCGCGGAAGTGGCATGCCTCGGCGGTGCAGCCGGGGGTATTGGCTGCGGGATAGAAGAACAGCACGACGGGCCCGTCGACCAGGAGCGCGGAGAGGCTGCGAGTCGTTCCGGTCTGGTCCGGAAGTTCGAAGTCGGCGACACGATCACCAGGTTTCATGAGTCGAACGCTACGCCAGCGCGTTGGACAGCCGGTTTCCCAGGGCAGTGATCGTGAAGGCGTCACCGCGGATGCCCGGTGCCCATGGCAGCCCGAGCCGGTCTTTGGACTTGGCGGCATATCGTGGAATCACGTGCAGATGGAAGTGGAACTCCGTCTGCCATGCGTGGGCGCCGCAGCAATTCAGCAGATTCACCCCATCGGCGCCGAGTTCGGAAACGACCGCTTTGGCTATCCGCTGGGCCGCCACCGCAACAGCGCTCAGGTCCTCGGCCGGGATCTCGAGGAGGTCCTTGCTGTGCCGCTTCGGAACGACCAGCAGATGGCCGTCCGAACCCGGATTGATATCCATGAAGGCGTATGTGTCGGCATCCTCTGCCACCCGCACGCCAGGAACTACACCGGAGACGATTCCGCAGAACAAGCATTCATCGGGCACCGCCTCAGGCTAAAGGCGTTGACGTATCGAATGTATGTTCGATACGGTCGAACGGTCTGGAGTCCTTCGACGTGATGAGGTGCGGCATGCCATCGAAGAATGTGACGGTGTTCCTGCCCGGTGGCGTGGTGTGGGAGATTAGCTGGAACGTGTATCGACGAGCCAGGTCAATGAGTGGCCACAGTCGTTTCCCTGTACTGGGCAGGTGCTGGACGCGAACGGATGATGCGCGGCCACCAGAACAGCGGACCGAGCAGCCGGGCGATCGCGGGAGTGATGAACGATCGCACGATGAGCGTGTCCAGCAGCAGGCCAAGCCCGATAATGGACCCCAGCTGGCCGACCGACAACAGGTCGCTGGAGAGCATGGCCATCATCGTCGTTGCGAACACGATGCCCGCGGTGGTGACCACCTTGCCCGAGTTCGCCACCGCTCTGATCAAACCTGTGTTCAACCCGGCTTTGCTTTCCTCCAGATAGCGGGCGATCAGTAACAGGTTGTAGTCAGATCCCACGGCCACCAGGATGATGAAGGTGATGGGCAGGTTCAACCAGCTCAGCGGTATGCCCAGGAAATGCTGCCAGACCAGCACCGAAAGGCCGAAGGCGCCGGAGTACGAGAACGCCACCGTACCGATGATGACCAATGCCGCGACCACACTGCGGGTGATCAACAGCATCACCAGGAAGATCAGCGCGAACGCCGCGATCGCCGCGATCAGGAGGTCGGTCTTGGTGGCGTCCTGGATATCCCAGTACGTTGCGGCCGCACCCCCCAGATAAACCCGCGAACCGGCCAGCGTCGTTCCCTTCAGCGCTTCCTTGGCTGCCGGCAGGTAGGCCTGTGCGTGGTCGATGCCTTCCTCGCTCAGCGCTTCACCGTCGTGATAGATCATGTAGCGCGCGGACTTCCCGTCCGGTGACACGAAGTACTTCAGGTCGATCTGGAAGTACGGATTGTCGAAGGCTTCGGGCGGCAGGTAGAAGAACTCGTCGTTCTTGGAGCTGTCGAAGGCGTGCCCGAGATCCATCATCTGGCGGCCCAGCTCGTTCAGCTGCGTCAGCATCGGTCGCATGGTGCTCTGCTCGGTGAGCACCACTTTGCGCATGTTGTCCAGTTCGGCGGCGCTCTTGCCGATGACCTGGACCAGCTGTGGCGTGACGGCGTCCTGAATCATCGCGGCCTTGAGGCTGTCATCGACCGCATCGGTCATCGAATCGACCTGGCCGGTCATATCGAACAGCGATCTCATCGCCCAGCACATGGGGATGTCGGCGCAGTGCGGTTCCCAGTAGAAGTAGTTCCGCAGCGGCCTGAACTGATCATCGAAGTTGGCCAGGGTGTCCCGCATGCTGACGGTGACGTCCTTCAACTCCTGTGCGCCCTTGAGCGAGATATGCGCCGAGTCGGCCTGCTGTCCGGTCAGTTCCTGCTGCTGGCGCATCAGCGCGGCCATGCGATCGGTGATATCGGCCATCTGGGTGAACCGATCGGTGAGATCGGTAAGGAACGGGATCAACTCATTGATCTTGGTTCCCATCGTCCCCATCGTGTAGGTGAAGGACGAATGCTCCAGTGGTGTGCCCAACGGCCTGGTGACACTCTGGATCATCGCGACCCCAGGCGTGTGGAACACCTCTCGCGCCACCTTGTCCAAGGCGATCATGTCCGTGGAATTGCGCATGTCGTGGTCGGATTCGATCATGAGCATGTCGCTGTTGAGCTTGCTCACCGGGAAATGCCGGTCGGCGGCCGCATATCCCTGGTTCGCCGCCACGTCGTCGGCTATGTATATGCGGTCGTTGTAGTTGGGCCGATACGACGGAAGCGTGATCGAACCGATCATCACCACGACACTGCTCACGACGAGGATGCGTCCGGGCCACCGCACGGTCACGGTGCCCACCTTGCGCCAAATGCCGGCGCTGGCTTTGACTTTCGGTTCGAATACTCCAAAGCGGCTGCCGAGTGCCAGCACCGCGGGCCCGAAGGTAAGGGATGCCGCGACCGCCACGAGAGTCGCGGCCGCGCAGGGGAGGCCCATCGTGTTGAAGTAGTTGAGGCGGGTGAATTGCAGGCAGAATGTCGCGCCGGCAATGGCCAGGCCCGAGCCCAGGATGACGTGGGAGACGCCTCTGACCGCGGAGTAATAGGCGGTTTCGCGATCTTCGCCGGCGTGACGCGCCTCCTGGTACCTACCGATCAGGAAGATTGCATAGTCGGTTCCGGCGCCCAGGATCAACGACACCAGGATGTTCGACGCGAACACCGAGATGCCGATCAGCTTGTGATAGGCGAGGAAGGCGACAACGCCTCGCCCGCAGGACAGTTCCACCATCACGATCAGTAGTGTCAGCAAAGCCGTTGCGACGGAACGATAGACGATGAGCAGCATCACCGTGATGATGACGATGGTCACGTACATCAGGCGGATCATGCTTTGGTTGCCCACCTGGAGCATGTCGGTTGACAACGGGGCGGACCCGGAGACGTAGACCTTGACCCCGTTGGGGGGCTGGACTTCGGCGACCAATTCGCGCACGGCACGGATCGATTCGTCCGAGACTGTCGAACCTTGGTCACCTGCGACGCGCACGAGCGTGTAGGCGGCCTGACCGTCGGAGCTCTGCACGCCCGCGGCAGTGGTGCCCTGGCCCCACAGATTCATGACGTATTGGACGTGCTTCTTATCGTTTTCCAGCTTGCTTGCCAGTACGTCGTAGAACTTGTGGTCGGCGTCATTCAGCTTGTGATCACCCTCCAGGATGACCATCGCCAGGCTGTTGCTGTTGGATTCCTTGAACGATTCACCGATGTGAATCAAGGCTTTCGAGGACGGCGCATCGAGCGGCACCAAGGGGCCCTGATTCGCGTCGGTGACCGGCTCGAGCTGCGGCACCACGGTATTGATCACGATGGTGAACGCCAACCAGGCGAGCACTACGAGTATCGAGTACTTACGAATTGCCTTGGCGAAGCGCGGTTTCTGGGCAGAGTGTGCGCTCATGCGGAAAGCACCTGGCACCAGACACCGGCGTGCTCACCGGTCGCGGTGTGCTCCGAACGCACCAATCCGTCAACGGTGATGCGGCAGCCCACGTTTCGACCGGCGACCTGCGCGGTGATGTCTCCGGTCGCGGTCGTCAAGACGGTCGTTTCGGTGTGTGTCCAGGGCAATCCGGTGAGTTCGATATCGACGGGTCTGTTGTCGGTATCCCAATAGCTCACCCGTGCCCAGCCCCCGTAGTCGCCGTACACCTCGTAAACGATGTTCTTGGGATTGAACTGGACGACGGCGAAGTTGCCCCCAGGGCTGTGGGTTCGATCCTGCGAGCCGAACACCCCATGCGCGAATTTGATGGCCAACCCGGCGACGAGAAGTATGACGATCGCTATTGCGGGTAACCAGATCTTGCTGACCACACGACGGCTTCTGGAAACGCTCATGGCTGCACCTTTCGAGGATCAAGACCAGCGGGGACCCGCAACATCCGGGGGCATCGGCGTGCCTCATTGCCTGCCGAGCGGTGTGGAACGTGGCCGTCACGCATGACGGCCGATGAGCCTCGCGCTCGATTCGTCCCGGCCGTGTGACGGTTGGCGAGAGTAGGAAAACGCGCTCATGCATGACAGATACTATACAAGTTATGTATTAGGTGTGGATCTCGCTGATGAGATCCATGTCTCAGGAGCCGGCGTGGGTGATCGAGGAATAAAATGACCGCACCGCGGGCGTATGTTGCCGAGCTCGCCGATGGTGACGCTCCGATTTCGATAGCCTGGGCCCCGATCCGCGTTTATCCGGCACACCTGGACCGAGAGGCATGATGGCTGTCCACGAGAGTTCGATCACCACCCGTGACTGGACGCTGAACAGGCCGGAGCTCGACACATCGCCGATGGAGGTCATCGGCTCGCTCAAGCGCGCGTCGGGATTGCTCGCCCGGTTGCTCGAGCCTCTCTATGCGACCGCGGCCATCGCCGAGCCCGAGCACGACGTTCTGGTGGTGCTCCGGCACCGCAAGGGGCCGGTGATCGCGCGCCATGTCGCTGAGGAGCTCGGTGTATCGCAAGCGTGGGTGAGCAGAATGCTGCGCAAGCTGGAAGAGCGTGGATACGTACGCCGGGAAGCCAACGCCAACGACCGCCGTGCCGCGATCATCAGCATGACCGACAGCGGGCGGTCGGTCGTGGACGAATTGTTCCCCGAGCGGCTGCGTATCGAAGCCGAGGCCCTGGCCGGACTCGGGGACGAGCGTGCCTCGGTCGTCGCGGGCCTGGAGCGACTCGTCGCGACCCTCAAGGCATACGAAGGTTAAGTCCGCATACCGCTGACGCTGGCGGCATGGCCGAATCCGTTGGCGGGGGTCTGGGAGAATGGCACGCATGCATAGCACCGTCAGTGGCGCCGCGACCACGACCATGGAAGAGTTCAACGCCCTGGCGGCGGTGCATCGGGTGGTGCCGGTGACCCGAAAAGTGTTGGCAGACAGCGAGACGCCGCTCTCCGCCTACCGCAAGCTGGGTGCCAACCGGCCCGGCACCTTTCTGCTTGAATCGGCGGAGAACGGGCGGTCATGGTCGCGCTGGTCCTTCATCGGCGCGGGATCGCCCTCGGCTCTGACGGTCCGGGACGGTCACGCCGCCTGGCTCGGGGCCAGCCCGGAGGGAGCTCCCGGCGGCGGCGATCCGCTCGATGCGTTGCGGGCCACGATGGACCTGCTGGCAGGTCAAGCGCTGTCGGACCTCCCGCCGCTGTCCGGTGGCATGGTCGGTTTCCTGTCCTATGACATCGTCCGGCGGCTGGAGCGACTTCCGGAGCAGACAACAGATGATCTGGGGCTGCCGGATCTGCTGCTCCTGCTCGCCACCGATATGGCGGCCGTCGATCACCACGAAGGCACCATCACGCTCATCGCCAACGCGGTGAACTGGGATGACACCCCGGAGCGTGTGGCCGAGGCCTATGACGGCGCGGTCGCACGACTCGATGTGATGACGGCGGCACTGGGTCAGCCGTTGCCGTCGACTGTTGCGCATTTCGATCGTCCGGCACCCGTGTATCGCAGCCAGCGCACTGTGGAGGAGTACAGCGCGATCGTCGACAAACTCGTCGGCGAGATCGAAGCCGGCGAGGCATTCCAGGTGGTGCCGAGCATGCGCTTCGAAATGGAGACCGACGTCGACCCGTTGGAGGTGTACCGCATCTTGCGGGTCACCAATCCGAGCCCATACATGTATCTGCTGCATGCGCCGGATGCCGATGGTGGGACGGCTTTTTCGATCGTGGGATCTAGTCCGGAGGCGCTGGTCACCGTCAAGGACGGAGTGGCCACCACCCATCCGATCGCAGGAACGCGTTGGCGCGGCGCAACCGAGGAGGAAGACACCTTGCTCGCCAAGGATCTGCTCGCCGATGAGAAAGAGCTCTCCGAGCACCTCATGCTGGTCGATTTGGGCCGCAACGATCTCGGACGCGTGTGTACGCCGGGCACGGTGCGGGTCAGCGATTACAGCCATATCGAGCGCTACAGCCACGTGATGCACCTGGTCTCAACGGTGTCTGGATCGCTGGCGGACGGCAAGACGGCATTGGACGCCATCACCGCATGTTTCCCCGCGGGAACGCTGTCGGGGGCGCCGAAGGTGCGCGCCATGGAACTCATCGAGGAAGTCGAGCTGACTCGCCGCGGGCTGTACGGGGGAGTGCTGGGATACCTGGACTTCGCCGGAAACGCCGATTTCGCCATCGCGATCCGAACCGCGCTGTTCAAAGACGGGCGTGCCTACGTGCAGGCCGGTGGGGGCGTGGTGGCCGACTCCACGGGTGAGTACGAGTACAACGAGGCCAGGAACAAGGCCACCGCGGTGCTCAATGCGATCGCCGCGGCCGAAACCCTCACGGGCGCCGCGGATGTCTGATCCGGCTCAGCCGCGTTCGGGCCGCAAGCGGCTGGCCACCGGCGCCGGATTGCTCCTGATCGCAGCGGGTGGGCTGTGGGGCGCCTCAAAGTTCACCTGGGTGCGCCTGCGTTCCTTCGACGGTTTGGGGGAGCCGCGAACGATTCTGGTCTCCGGCGCCGACTGGTCGGCGGCCCTGGTCCCGCTGGCGGTCGCCCTGGTCGCTGCGGCGATCGCCACGCTGGCCATCCGCGGATTGGCCCTGCGGATCTTGGCGGTCCTCGTCGCGGTGATCGGCGCCGGCGCGGCGTATCTGGGGATCAGCCTCTGGGCCGTTCGTGATGTCGGGCCGCGTGCCGCAGACGTCAAAAACGTCCCGGTATCCACACTGATCGGGGCCGACCGGCTCTCCGGCGGAGCCACAACCGCCGTGGTGGCCGCGGTGGTGGTCGTGCTGGCCGCCATTACGCTCCTGCGGGCCGCACGGGGCGTCGCGGACACGAAATACCAGACCCCGGCTGCGCGACGCTCTGAGAGTGCGGATCTGGGAGAAAAGAAGCAGAGCGCGCGGGTGATGTGGGACAGCTTGGACGACGGACAGGACCCCACCGTCGGTCCGGCCGAGCGTTCGTCCGGCCCTACCTGACCCGGTTTTCTTGTGTGAGCCTCGAACGGCTACCCTTCTGTGAAGTTCGAGCGTGTAGGCGCGGGGGCGCCGCAAGAAGGGAATCGTCGAGGTCATGAGTTCGGGAACCGTACTCGATTCGATCCTCGATGGCGTGCGCGCTGATGTCGCGGCTCGCGAAGCCGTTGTCGATCTGGCCACCGTGAAGGCGGCCGCCAAAGCAGCGCCCAAGCCACTCGATGTCATGGCCGCGCTGCGCGAGCCGGGAATCGCCGTGATCGCCGAGGTCAAGCGGGCCAGCCCGTCGCGTGGCGCGCTTGCCGATATCAGCGATCCCGCAGAACTCGCCAAGGCCTACGAGGATGGGGGAGCACGGATTATCAGCGTGCTCACCGAGGGCCGGCGGTTCCACGGAAGCCTCGATGATCTGGACTCGGTACGCGCTGCCGTATCAGTTCCTGTGTTGCGCAAAGACTTTGTGATCAGTCCGTATCAGATCCACGAAGCGCGGGCACATGGCGCCGACCTGATCCTGCTGATCGTTGCGGCGCTGGAACAGACCGCACTTGTTTCGCTGCTCGATCGCACCGAGTCGCTCGGGATGACCGCGCTGGTGGAAGTGCACACCGAGGAAGAGGCTGATCGTGCGCTGTCCGCCGGCGCATCGGTTATCGGCGTCAACGCCCGCGACCTGAAAACTCTTGAGATCGACCGGGATTGCTTCTCGCGTATCGCGCCGGGGCTGCCCAGCGGCATCATCCGTATTGCCGAGTCCGGTATTCGTGGGACGGCCGACCTGCTGGCGTATGCCGGTGCGGGTGCCGACGCCGTTCTGGTCGGTGAGGGACTGGTTACCAGTGGCGATCCGCGCGGAGCCGTCGCCGATCTGGTGACCGCGGGCACGCATCCGTCCTGCCCCAAACCGGCTCGCTAGACGATGCCCGCCAGTCTTTCCGCAAGCGGTTCATCCAATATGAAAAACACCGGCCTGCCGCAGATGAGCGCTGCGATCGCCGAGCCCACCGCGCATGATCCCGATGGTCGCGGGCACTTCGGTCCGTACGGCGGCCGGTATGTGGCCGAGGCCCTGATGGCCGTCATCGAAGAAGTGACGGCCGCATACGAGAAGGTCAGGTCCGACCGTTCGTTCCTCGACGAGCTCGACCGGTTGCAGACGCACTATGTGGGCCGACCGTCGCCACTGTACGAGGCCGAACGCCTCAGCGCCCACGCCGGTGGTGCACGTCTGCTGCTCAAGCGAGAAGACCTGAACCACACCGGTTCCCACAAGATCAACAACGTCCTCGGTCAGGTCCTGCTGGCCAAGAGGATGGGCAAGACACGCGTCATCGCGGAGACTGGCGCGGGACAGCACGGAGTGGCCACCGCCACCGCGTGTGCTCTTCTGGGCCTCGAGTGCGTCATCTACATGGGCGCCGTCGATACTGCACGCCAGGCACTCAATGTCGCGCGAATGCGGCTGTTGGGATCGACCGTGGTGGCTGTGGAATCGGGGTCGAAAACCCTCAAGGACGCGATCAACGACGCCATGCGCGACTGGGTGACCAACGCGCACAACACCTACTACTGCTTCGGTACCGCGGCTGGCCCACACCCCTTCCCGGTGATGGTTCGCGATTTTCAGCGCATCATCGGCATGGAGGCGCGGGCGCAGGTACTCGATCAGGTCGGCAGATTGCCCGACGCGGTAGTGGCCTGTGTCGGCGGTGGCTCGAATGCGATCGGCATTTTCCACGCGTTCATCGACGACCCGGCGGTCCGGCTTGTCGGATATGAGGCCGCCGGTGACGGTGTCGAAACCGGAAGGCATGCCGCCACATTCACCGGCGGCACCCCCGGAGCCTTCCAGGGCTCCTACTCGTATCTGTTGCAGGACGAGGATGGTCAAACCATCGAATCCCATTCGATCTCAGCGGGTTTGGATTACCCCGGGGTGGGTCCCGAACATGCCTGGCTGCGTGAGACCGGGCGTGCCGACTATCGCCCGGTGACCGACAGCGAGGCCATGGATGCCTTCTTACTGCTTTCTCGCGCCGAGGGCATCATCCCTGCCATCGAATCGGCACACGCCGTCGCGGGCGCACTCAAGCTCGGAGCCGAGTTGGGCGAAGGCGCGGTGATCGTGGTCAACCTGTCCGGGCGCGGGGACAAGGACGTCGAGACCGCGGCCAAGTGGTTCGAGCTCTTGGACAAGAACGACGCGGACCAGAATGGGGCCGGGGCATGACGCAGTCGGGCCGCCTGACCGAGGTCTTCGACAAGTGCCGTGCCGAGGGGCGTGCCGCACTCATCGGGTATCTGCCCAACGGCTATCCGGACCTGGGCACCTCGATCGAACTCATGACCACCCTGGTGCAGGGCGGATGCGACATCATCGAGGTCGGAATCGCCTACTCGGATCCGATGATGGACGGCCCGATGATCGCCGCCGCCGCGGAAACCGCGCTCACCAACGGTGTTCGGGTAGCCGACGTCTTCACCACGGTCCGCGCCATCACCGATGCCGGCGGCCATGCCGTCGTGATGTCGTACTGGAATCCGGTGCTGCGGTACGGAGTTGAGGCGTTCTCGCGCGACCTCGCCGCAGCGGGAGGCCTCGGAATCATCACACCCGATCTGATCCCCGATGAGTCCGAAGACTGGATCGCGGCCTCCGATGCTCATGACCTGGACCGCATCTTCCTGGTCGCACCCTCGTCGACGCCGGAAAGACTCGAGAAGACGATCGGCGCATGCCGGGGATTCGTCTACGCGGCCTCCACCATGGGTGTCACCGGTGCCCGTGATGCGGTGTCGAATGCCGCTCCCACGCTGGTGGGCAGGGTTCGCGAGGTCTCCGATATCCCGGTGGGGGTCGGTCTTGGCGTGCGTTCCGGTGCCCAGGCGGCCGAGATCGCCGCGTATGCCGACGGCGTCATCGTGGGCTCGGCGTTGGTGGCGGCCGCCCCGCAAGGTGCAACCGCCGTGCGTACCCTGACTGAAGAGTTGGCTACCGGAGTCCGAAGGACCTGAGCCCAGGGATGACAGGAAAAACAGGGACAACACTGTGACAGTCGTGAATCTGGCATACATCCCCAGCCCGCCCCAAGGGGTCTGGCATCTGGGACCCATCCCGATCCGCGCCTACGCACTGTGCATCATCGCGGGCATTATCGTCGCGCTGGTCATCGGAGATCGTCGATGGGAGCAGCGCGGCGGCGAGCGCGGTGTCATCTACGACATCGCTTTGTGGGCGGTGCCGTTCGGACTGGTCGGTGGACGTCTCTATCACGTCATGACCGACTGGCAGACCTACTTCGGCCCGCACGGTAAGGGCCTGGGCAAGGCGATCGCGGTCTGGGAAGGCGGCCTCGGTATCTGGGGCGCCGTCGCCCTCGGCGGTGTCGGCGCTTGGATCGCCTGCCGCCGTCGAGGAATTTCCTTGCCGGCCTTCGGCGACGCGATCGCTCCCGGCATCGTGCTGGCCCAGGCGATCGGCCGGTTGGGCAACTACTTCAATCAGGAACTCACCGGTGGCCCCACCACGCTGCCGTGGGGACTGGAGCTGTTCTATCGCCGCTCGGCCGACGGCACGGTGGACGTCCTCAATCTCAACGGTGTGTCCACCGGAGAGGTCGCCCAGGTTGTCCACCCGACCTTTCTCTACGAATTGTTGTGGAATGTCCTTGTTTTCGCGCTGCTGATCTTCGTCGATCGGCGCTTCAAGATCGGGCACGGACGTCTGTTCGCGATGTATGTCGCGGCGTACTGCGTGGGACGCTTCTGGGTCGAGTTGATGCGCGTGGACCCCGCCACACAGTTCGGTGGAATTCGCGTCAACTCCTTCACCTCGACACTGGTGTTCCTCGGTGCGATCGCCTACATCCTGCTGGCCCCCAAGGGCCGTGAGGATCCGGCGACCCTGGGCGGCACTGCGGCGCAGACCGACGAGGGCGAGGCCGTCGCGCAGGAGTCGGCGGGCACTGAGGACTCAGCTGAGGTGGTACCAGCTGGGGAAGAAGACGTCACGAAAGACCCGTTGGATGACCCCGCCGAGGAATCGGCCGACGAGATCGGTGAGAACTCTGGCATTGTGGAGAAATGACCGAGAGCACGCCGCCTCCTTTCGGAACACCTCCGCCGGTGCCGCCATCGCCTGGCATCCCTTATCCGCCCCCCTATGTGGACCCTGCCGCCCCGTACGGGCGCGATCCGGGCACTGGGGCGCCATACTCAGATAAGTCGAAGCTGATCGCCGGCCTGCTGCAACTTTTGGGCCTGGTCGGATTTCTCGGCTTCGGGCGGATATATCTGGGCCAGACGCTGCTCGGCGTCATTCAGCTGCTGATCGGCCTGGTGACGTTCGGAATCGTCGCTGTCATCTGGGCGGTCGTCGATGCGGTCCTGATCTTCGGCGGCAGGGTTACCGACAAAGCTGGTCGCCAGCTTCGCGATTGACATGTGAGAGAATGGGAATGACCGGGACGGCCCGGTAATTCTTCACCAGGGGACGGCCTCACTGAAATGTGGAGGTATCTCTCATGGTTTGGCTGGTTCTTCTTCTCGCGGGTCTGCTTGAGGTGGGCTGGGCCATCGGTCTGAAATACACCGAGGGATTCACTCGACTGTGGCCGACCGTCGGCACTGTCGGATCGATGATCATCAGCATCGCCATGCTGGGCATTGCGATGAAAAGCCTGCCGGTCGGTACCGCGTACGCGATCTGGGTGGGGGTCGGCGCTGTGGGTACCGCAATCCTGGGCATCGTGCTGTTCGGCGATTCGGCCAACGTCTGGCGACTGCTCAGCCTGGGATTGATCGTTGCCGGCATCGTCGGTCTGAAATTGGCCTCCTGACAACGCAAACCGGTGAAGGTAACCGCTTGGTGAATCGTGTCCGCGCTGACTCGTGAGTAGGTACCAGCACGACTATGCTCAAAAGTCGTGACGAGACGCGGAAAGATTGTTTGTACCCTTGGTCCTGCGACCGGTTCCGCCGAGCTTGTACGCGAGCTTGTCGAATCCGGGATGGACGTCGCGCGACTCAATTTCAGCCACGGCGACCATGCCGACCATGAGCAGAACTATCGCTGGGTGCGTAAGGCATCTGACGAGTCCGGGCGTGCGGTCGGCGTGCTCGCGGACCTGCAGGGGCCCAAGATCCGGCTGGGCCGGTTCGCCACCGGCTCCACCCATTGGGCGACGGGCGAACTGGTCAGGATCACCGTCGAGGACGTCGTGGGAACCCCGGATAGGGTCTCCACCACGTACAAGCAGTTGGCTACCGATGCTGCCGTGGGCGACAGGCTTCTGGTCGACGACGGCAAGGTTGGCTTGACCGTCGAGGCCATCGAAGGCAACGACGTGGTCTGCCGGGTCACCGAGGGTGGTCCGGTCAGCAACAACAAGGGGCTGTCACTTCCGGGGATGAATGTCTCGGTGCCTGCCCTCTCCGAAAAGGACATCGCGGATCTGGAGTTCGCACTGCGCCTCGGGGTGGACCTCATCGCACTGTCGTTCGTGCGGTCACCCGGTGATGTGGAACTGGTGCACGCCATCATGGACCGGGTCGGCCGTCGGGTGCCGGTGATCGCGAAGCTGGAGAAGCCCGAGGCCGTCGCCAACCTGGAGGCGATCGTGCTGGCATTCGACGCGATCATGGTCGCTCGTGGCGATCTGGGCGTCGAACTTCCGCTCGAAGATGTGCCGATTGTGCAGAAGCGCGCTATCCAGATCGCGCGTGAGAACGCGCGTCCAGTCATCGTGGCGACCCAGATGCTCGAGTCGATGATCGAAAACTCGCGCCCGACACGCGCCGAGGCCTCGGATGTCGCCAATGCGGTCCTGGATGGGGCGGACGCCGTGATGCTGTCGGGGGAGACCTCGGTGGGCAAGTACCCCATGGAGGCGGTGCGGACGATGGCCCGCATCGTGTCCGCGGTCGAGAGTCATTCGGTGAGCGCGCCGCCGCTGACCCACGTGCCGCGGACCAAACGCGGCGTCATCTCGTATGCGGCGCGCGACATCGGCGAACGGCTCAACGCCAAGGCCCTGGTGGCGTTCACGCAGTCGGGTGACACGGTGCGACGGCTCGCCCGACTGCACACTCCGCTGCCGGTGCTGGCTTTCACCCCACTGCCCGAGGTACGTAGCCAGCTGGCGCTGACCTGGGGAACTGAAACCTTCATCGTCCCGGTGATGGACACCACCGACGGCATGATCCAACAAGTGGATACGGCGTTGCTGGCGATGGAGCGTTATCAACGGGGAGATCTGGTGGTGATCGTCGCGGGTGCTCCACCCGGGACAGTAGGCTCGACCAATCTGATCCACGTGCACCGGATCGGCGAGGACGACCACTAGAGACGAGGATCGAGCATCAGCAACGCACCTGATTTCGCACAGCTACTCGCGCTGCTGGAGCTGAAGAACCCCGAGTCCGATCTGTTCATCGGTGGTCACCCGACGGTCAATCCGCCCCGTACCTTCGGCGGTCAGCTGATGGCGCAGTCGGTGGTCGCTTCCGGGCGCACCGTGTCCGAGAAGCTTTCGCTGGCGGCCGTGTCCACCCATTTCATCAACGGTGGTGACCCTGAGCAGGACATCGAGTTCCGGGTCCTGCGATTGCGGGACGAGCGTAACTTCGCCAATCGCCGCGTCGACGCCGTCCAGGGTGATCTGTTGCTGTCCTCCGCGTTGGTGTCGTATCTGAAGGACTCACCTGGCCTGGAACACGCGGTGAAACCGCCGACGGTGGCCGATCCTGACACGCTGCCGACCATCGACGAGCACCTGGTCGGCTACGAGGAGACCGTGCCGATGTTCGTGGCCGCCCTCAAACCCATCGAATGGCGTTACGACAACGACCCCGCCTGGGTTCTCAAGGCGAAATCTGAACGGCTGGAACATAATCGGGTGTGGATGAAGACTCACTCCGCACTGCCCGACGATCCGGTTCTGCACAGTGCGGCGCTGGTTTACGCATCGGACACCACGGTGCTGGATTCGATCATCACCACTCACGGGCTGTCCTGGGGTTACGACCGGATTTTCGCCGCCACCATCAACCACAGCGTCTGGTTTCACCGCCCGGTGCGCTTCGATGATTGGGTGCTCTACGCAACCGAGTCGCCGGTTGCCTCGGCGGGCCGGGGGATGGGAGCGGGGCGTTTTTTCGATCGCGAAGGGGCGTTGCTGGCCAGTACTATCCAGGAAGGTATTGTCAAACACTTCCCGGGGCGGTCATGATTCGAATTCTTTCTCTGCTGGTGCTGGTTCTTACTGTCGTCACCATCATTTCCATCATCAAAGACCCGGTCAAGCCTAATGGCGAGAAGCTGCCGTGGGCCATCATCGTGCTGGTCTTCCCGATCTTCGGTCCCATCCTCTGGTTTGCGATCGGAAAGAGCGATCCCTCCGACCGCTGGTAGCTGCGGGAGTATTCTTGAAGGTCGGTATCGGGAGACCGTGGGAGGTGGCTGAATGCTGGAACCATTGGCCGCAACCACTCACGTGCGTATTGCCGAACGCATTGCAGTCCACAGCGATTCGAGGCCCGCGCGGTTGGTGAGCGCCGCCGCGGTGCTGCTGGTCGCGGGATGGCTGGTGTTGTTGGTCGCCCATTCCGGATATCCGAAGCAACCCGATTTCGATGAAATCCTCTGGCCGCTCACCGTTCTGTTGTGCGTCGGATTCATCGCTCGGGGGATCTTCCTGGGGCGGCCGGTCACCTTCGGTCATGCGGCGTGGGCGGGGGTATCCGTGCTGGTCGCATTGGGGGCCGGAGTCTTGCAGTTCGAGCGCGCCGGCGACGCGTTGGTGGTCGCGGCCGGGCTCATCTTGATGTGGCCGACATCCGCTCCGGCGCAGCCAGAGGCGTTGGCGGAGGTGGGCGCCCTGGTGGACAGCACCGGTGACGATCCGCTGGCCGCCTTCGCGATGCATTCGCTCAAGTCCTATTACTTCAACGCCGATCGCTCCGCAGCCATCGCCTACCGGACGCGCGCCGGTTTTGCGGTAGTCGGCGGAGATCCGATCGGTGACGAGTCACGGTTCCCGTCCCTGGTTCGGGAATTTGCGGCCATGTGTCGCTCGCGTGGCTGGCGTATCGCGATATTGGGGTGCAGTGAACGTCGCCTGTCGTTGTGGAGTGACCCGCGTTCCCTGGGCCATCCACTCCGCGCTATCGCGGTGGGTCGCGATGTCGTGGTCGATGTACAAGCCTTCGACATGGTGGGCCGCAAGTATCGGAATCTGCGCCAAGGCATGCAGCGCACTCACAACGCGGGGGTCACCACCGAGATCGTCGACGAGCGCAGTCTCGATGGCGGGCTGCGCGCCGAACTGCAACAGGTGATGGAACTTTCGCATGGAGGTCGTTTCGAGCGCGGATTCTCGATGATTCTTGACGGTGCGCTACTCGGGCGCTATCCCGGTGTTCGGTTGATCGTCGCCCGGGATGATCGCGGTGTGGTGCAAGGGTTTCACCGTTACGCCACCACCGGGGGCGGCACCGATGTCTCTCTCGATGTTCCGTGGCGGCGCCCGGGTGCGCCGAACGGGATCGACGAACGACTGACCATCGACATGATCGCACTCGCCAAGACCGAAGGCGCCCGCCGCTTGTCGCTGGCGTTCGCGGCATTCCCGGAGATCTTCGCCGAGAAGGACCGCACTCGCGTACAGGAGCTGTGCTACTCGGCCATTCACGTGCTCGATCCGCTGATAGCCCTGGAGTCTTTGTACCGGTACCTGCGCAAATTCCACGCGCTGAGGGACCGGCGCTACGTGCTTGTGCAGATGTCCACGGTGCCGCTGGTGGCGTTCGCGTTGCTGAGCCTGGAGTTCACCCCGCGGTTGCGCCCGAAAACACCTGCTGGAGCGCCTGCGTAACAGGACATTAACGTCTGGAAAACGCGCACGACTTGGGCGCTCGACAGGCTGTCCGCGTGACCGACACTCTCGATACGACTGCATCCGCACCCGTTTCGTCTGCTCCGTCCACCCACGATGCCGCCGAGAGCGCGGCACTGCGGGAGACCTTGGAGGACTACACCCTCCGATTCGCGCCCAGGCGATTTCGACGGTGGAGCCCGGCTGTTGTCGGCGTGACGGCCCTGGGTGGCATCGCCTACTTGGCAGACTTCGCGATCGGCGCCAACATCGGAATCTCCTATGGCACCGGAAATGCCCTGTGGGGGATCGGGTTGTTCGCGGTCATCATCATCCTGACCGGAATCCCTGTCTCGTACTACGCGGCCCGTTACAACATCGATCTCGACTTGATCACGCGCGGAAGCGGATTCGGTTACTACGGCAGCATCGTCACGAACATCATCTACGCGACGTTCACATTCATATTCTTCGCACTCGAAGGCTCGATCATGGCCCAGGGCCTGAAGCTCGGGCTTGGCGTGCCGCTGCCCATCGGATACGCGGCCTCCACCATCATCATTATCCCGCTGGTCATCTACGGGATGAAGGCGCTCTCGGTGCTGCAGGTGTGGACCACCCCGCTGTGGCTCGTCATGATGGTCATCCCATTCGTCTATCTCGTGGTGCGTCACCCGGATTCGATCGGAACCTTCTTCGCCTACGGCGGCAAGGAAGCACAAGGCGTCAACCTGGGGTCGATCATGCTCGCCGCGGGCGTGTGCCTGTCCCTGATCGCCCAGATCGCCGAGCAGATCGACTATCTGCGGTTCATGCCGCCCAAGACGCCCGAAAACAGCCGACGCTGGTGGACTGCGATGCTGCTGGCGGGGCCGGGCTGGGTGCTTTTCGGAGCCATCAAACAGGTGATCGGGCTGTTCCTGGCGGTGTATCTCATCGCCAATGTGGCAGGCGGTGCTGCCGTGGCCAATCAGCCGGTGCACCAGTTCCTGGAGATCTACCAGAACATGATGCCGCACTGGCTCGCCATCACGCTGGCCGTGATTCTGGTGGTAATCAGTCAGATCAAGATCAACGTCACCAACGCCTACTCGGGCTCGTTGGCCTGGACGAACTCATTCACCCGCATCACCAAGCACTACCCGGGCCGATTGGTCTTCGTGCTGTTCAACCTGGTGATCGCCCTGGTGCTGATGGAAGCCAATATGTTCGACTTCCTCAACACCATTCTCGGGTTCTACGCCAACTGCGGTATGGCCTGGGTGGTCACGGTGGCTACCGATATCGCGATCAACAAGTACGTCCTGAAGCTCTCGCCCATGAAGCCGGAATTCCGGCGCGGCATGCTCTACGACGTCAACCCGGTCGGATTCGTCTCGATGCTGCTTTCGGCGGGCATCTCGATCCTGGTCTTCTTCGGAGTGTTCGGCGAGGCCATCCGGCCCTACTCACCGATTGTGGCAGTCGTGATCGCCTTCGTGCTGCCGCCCATTCTCGCGGTGGCGACTCGCGGCAAGTACTACCTGCGTCGCACCGATGACGGTATCGATCTGCCGATGTACGACGAGTACGGAAACCCATCGGATGAGTTACTTCGTTGTGCCGTCAGCGGAATCGAGTTTGAGCGTCCCGATATGCTCGCCTCCGCCAAGCCCGGTCCCGACGGCGAGAAGCAGTACATCTCCTCGCTGAGCCTGGCCACCGATCGTGTCGGCGAGCATGTGCTGCCCGCCGATCCGCCCGCTCGGTAGACGTCAGGGCGTCGGAGTACCGGCCTTCTGATTCATCCGCTTCTCGAAGTCGTTCTGGCATTGGGTTGCCTTGACTTGGTCACCCTGGGCATTGGAAATGCACGTGATGAAGTCGGTCAAACCGGCTGACTTCATGAAGACCAGTGTGAACACCAGGATCGCCGCGGACAACAGCACGGCAAGGGTTCCGAGCACGATGCCGGAGATCGCCACACCGCGATTGTCGGCCTCCCCGCGCGTGACCCTTCGCACGCCCACGATCCCGAGGATCACCGCAACAAGACCGCCGATAAACCCGCCAAACACTGTGCAGGAGAACAGAATGGCGATGATTCCCACAACCAGCGCCCCCACTCCGAGGCCATTCTTGGGGGCAGGCGGGGGAACCGGCGCACCGTAGGGATACGGGTATGGGGAAGGTGGGTACCCGCCGGGAGGCTGGTACGGGTAGTACGGCGGGGGTGGTGGCGGCGGCGTTTCCGTCATACCTGCACTGTATCGCCGAGTCGGACACATGGGCAGGACACGGAATCGGGCAGATGATGGGTCGCGACTATGACGGTTCGTCCGGCCAGCACTGGACTGGCGGGGTCCAGTAGTTCTCGTAGGAACCTCTCGGCGGCCTGCCCATCGAGATGTTCAGTGGGTTCGTCCAGCAGCAACACCGGCACGTCGGAGAGCACTGCCCGGGCCAGAAGCAGCCTGCGGCGTTGCCCGCCCGATATCGAGGCCGCACCTGAGGTCAACACCGTGTCCAGCACGTGTGGCAACGCCTCGACCCAGGAACCGAGGCCGACGTCGGACAACACGTCGAACAGCTCTCCGTCGGTCGCATCGCCGCGAGCGACGAGCAGGTTGTCGCGCACTGTGGTGGCGAAGATGTGCGCGTCCTCCCCGAAAAACCTGATGAGCGAGGGCAGTTCGGTGGCGGGGAGGTCCGTGATATCGGTGCCGTCGAGCCGAATGGCACCGGACACCTGCGGCGCGAGGCCCGCGAGCGTTGTGAACAAGGATGTCTTGCCGATGCCGCTGGCCCCGGTGATCGCCATCCGCCCACCTGCGGCCAGCCGAAACGACAACGGACCCGATGTGGAAAGTCCGGTCCGCCATGTCAGTTCGACGGATTCAATCGGCATGCCGGCCCTGCCGTTGGTGGGCATGACATCGACCGGTGCGGACGTGTCGTGCCCTGCCGTCGCGAGGTCTTGTAGGTGCCGCGCCGATGCGCGTGAACGGGCTATGCCGATGGCTGCGGCAGGCAGTGCGGCGGAAGCCTCAAAGGCTGCCAGCGGCAGCAGCACCAAGACGGCAAGCGTCGTGGGTGCGATATGTCCGGCCAGCTCGACCGCTACGGCGAACGCACCGACCACTGCGGCGCCGACGGCGAGGGTCGGAACCGCCGTCGACCAGGCGGCCGGAACGGCGGCGGCGTCCTGAGCCGCAGCCCAGTCTCTGCGGCGTTGACGCGCTACTTCGAGCTGACGGGGGAGAAGTCCTCTGACGCGCAGTTCCGGGGCATGGTCGAGGATCTCGACCGTCGTCTCGGTCTGCAGAGCGCGTGCCCTCGCGCCTCGTGTCTCTCGTGTGCCGGCCGCGCGAGACGCCAACGCCGGTGCCAGCACGTCGGCGACCAACAAGGCACACGCCAAGATGGCGGCGGCAGGCATCGATATCAGCGCAACCGTCGCAGTGGCCGCCACCGCCAGCACCCCGGCGACCGCGATGGGTATGACGCTGCGTACGACCGTCTCGGCGAGTTCGTCGATATCGGTGCCGATCCGGTCGAGCACCGCACCTTTACGGACCTGGCCGGCCGCGCCACCCACCAGCCGTGCGTACACCTGCGCGCGGACAGTGGCGGCGCCTCGCAGTGCGATATCGTGACCGGCCAGCCGTTCGCAGTATCGCCAGATGCCTCGTGAAATACCCAGTGCGCGTACGGCGACCACGGCGACGGACAGATCCAGTACCGGAGGCATCTGCCATGCCCTGGTGATCAACCATGCCGACAAACCCGCCAGCGCCAGCGCGCTCCCCAGCGCCAAGACACCGCATGCCACGGCGGCGGCCAGTCGTACCGGCCGCACCCGCAGGGCGATCAGCCAGTGCCGTAGCGGATCAGAGGTGCGCGACATGTCTTGCCTGCACGGTGAATACGTTGTCGGCGGCGGCCAGAACAGGCGCCCGATGGCCCACCAGCACCACTGTTGCACCCCTGCGGGCGCGGGAAACCAATGCGGCAAGCACACAGGCCTCGGTGTCGGCGTCGAGGTGGGCCGTCGGCTCGTCGAGCAGCAGGATCGACCGGTTGGTGCCGAGCACACGGGCCAGGCACAGCCGCTGGCGTTCGCCCAGCGACAGTCCGGTGCCACCCGCACCGAGGTGGGTGTCCAATCCGTCTCGTAGCGTTTCCAGTGTGCTGTCGAACCTGCTGTCGATTAGTGCGGATTCGAGATCGTCGAGCGGCCCGAACATTTCGAGGTTCTCGCGCACGGTACCGGGCACCAGCACCGGGCGTTGCGGCAGCCATCCGAGCATTGACCACCAGCTGTCGCGCTGGATCTGGTCCAGGGGCACCCCGTCCACGAGAACTTGGCCCTGGGCGGGTGTGGTCAGTCCGGTGATGGTGTGCAGCACCGTCGACTTTCCGGCGCCATTGTGCCCGGTAAGAACCGTGACTGTGCGGGGCCGGATTGTTGCGGTCAATTCCCATGGTGCGTAACCACTTCGGTCGGCCACGCTGATGGTGGCGAGTTCGATGACCGGATTCTCGTTCGGAGCGTGCGTTCCGCCGCTCGAAGCCGGGGGCCCGACGGCGTCGAGGAGTTCGAAGGCCTTGTCCGCGGCAGCCGTGCCATCGGCAGCGCTGTGGAACTGGATCCCGACGCGTCGCAACGGCCAGTACACCTCAGGTGCCAGGATCAGGACTGTCAACGCGGTGGTCAGGTCGAGGTGCCCGAAAACCAAACGCATGCCGATACCCACCGCGATGAGCGCGACGCTGAGAGTAGCGATCATTTCGAGCACCATTGCCGACAGAAACGCCACCCGTAAGGTGGCCATCACCGAACGGCGCTGAGAAGTACCGAGTTCGGCGATTCGGCGCAGGGGAGTCGCGGTGCGCCCGAGTGCGCGCAGGGTCGGGATGCCCGCTATCAGATCGAGAATCTGACCGGTGACCGCGGTCGATGCCTGCAGTGCGGCCTCCGCCCGATCGCGGGTGAGCAGGCCGATGAGAATCATGAATATGGGAATCAGCGGCACAGTGATCGCGACGATCACGGCGGATCGGATGTCGGACAGTGCGATCACCAATGCGGCCGCAGGTGTCACGATTGCGGCGCTGAGCACCGCGGGGAGATATCCGGCGAAGTACGGGCGCAGGTCGTCCAGGCCACGGGTCAACACCGTCGTGGCCGAGTCCCGGAACTGCTCCAGGTCACGTGGCTGCGCCTCGGCGATGGTCGACAACAGCTGGTCGTCGAGGTCCGCGATCACCCCGGTCGCGCCACGTTCGCTGAACCTGGTCTGTATACCCTGAGCCCCCGCTCGAACCATCCAGAGGACAATGAGGATGGCCATCGGCTGCCCCATATGGGCCATATCGCGGCTCGCGGGATCGGTGATCAGTAGCGCGAGGGCGCGGGCGAGGACCACCGCGATCGTAAGGGTGCAGGCCGTCATCACCAGCTCGCAGAGCACCGTCAGGATCAGGTAGCGGCGGGCAGGAGCGCTGCGGCGCCACAGTCGGGGATCGACCGGGGCACTGCGCGAGGTCGTCATCGCCCGGGTAGCCCGACGGGATCGGGAATCTGGTCGGCCGAGATGCGCTGCCGGAAAACCCAATATGTCCAGCCCTGGTAGATCAGCACCACGGGTGCGGTGACCGCGGCAGCCCAGCTCATCACTCTGAGCGTGTAGGGGCTTGACGATGCGTTTGTCACCGTCAGGTTGTAGGCCGGATCAAGGCTGGAGACAATCAGATTCGGATAAAGGGACCCGAAGAGCAAAGCGACGACTGCGACCACGGTCAGGCAGGTGCAGGCAAAAGCCCATCCGTCACGGGAGATTCGCGAAAAGGCTGCCGCTCCGACCAGGGACAGCGCGGCAATCGCGAGCGCGATCCATGTCCAACCCTTGCCGTACGCGAGCTGCGTCCACAATCCGTATCCGCCGGCGGCGACGATCACCGGAATCGCCAGCCTGCGTGCTGTCAAGACGGCGTCCTCTCGTACCGCGCCGGCGGTCTTGAGCGATATGAACAGCGCGCCGTGAAAGGCGAAGAGCCCCACAAAAACTATGCCACCCAGCAGCACATATGGTCTGAGCACGTCGCCAATGGTGAGGGTGAGTTGCTTGGCACTGTCGACCGGAAGCCCGGCGAGCATTGCCGCGAACGCCACGCCCCACAGCAGCGCGGGAATCCAGGATCCGATCGCTATCCCGAGATCGCAGCGGGCACGCCAGCGGGGGTCATCGATCTTTCCCCGCCATTCGATGGCAACGATCCGGACGATCATGGCCACCAGGATGAGCAGCAGCGGAAGGTACAGGCCGGAGAACGCCGTTGCATACCAATGCGGAAAGGCCGCGAACATCCCGCCGCCCGCGGTGATGAGCCAGACCTCGTTGCCGTCCCATACCGGCCCTATGGTGTTCAACACGGCCCGTCGCCTACGGTCGTCACCGCGGCCGAGGGGATGCATGAGCATCCCGACGCCGAAGTCGAACCCTTCGAGCACGAGGAAGCCGAGGAACAACACCGCCACGACGATGAACCAGAACTGTTGCAATGCTGTGGGATTCATATCCGGAACCTCCTTACGCGGCTGGTTGGGCTAGTAGGCGAAGGACAGCGGTTTGACGCTGTCGTCATCGGTGACTGGTGAAGCGGGCTCGGTGTCGTGTTCGAGGGGGCCCTCGATGGTGTATCGGCGGATCAGCCAGAACCAGACCACCCCCAGTGCGCCGTACAGCAGGGTGAACGTAATGAGGGATAGCCATACCGTGGCCGCGGAATGGTGGGAGACCGCCAGGTCCACGGTAAGCCGGATCTGCTCCACCCCTGTCGGATTGGGTGCTACGACCCACGGTTGTCGGCCCATCTCGGTGAACACCCACCCGGCGCTGTTGGCCAGGAAAGGGGTGGGGATGGCCAGGATCGAAAGCCAGGCGAACCAGCGTTGACTGGGGATGCGCCCACCACGGGTGACCCACAATCCTGCCAGCGCCAGCAGGGCCGACCCGGCGGCCAGCCCGATCATCGCGCGGAAAGACCAGTATGTGACAAAGAGATTGGGCCGGTAGTTGCGCGGTCCGAACTTCTGCTCGTATTCCTTCTGGAGGTCTTCCACACCCTTGAGGGTGACGTCGGTGAACTTGCCCTCGGCCAGGAACGGCAGCACATAGGGCACCGAAATGGCGTGTGCCACGCTGGCGCAGTTGTTGTGCGTACCCACCGTCAACACCGAGAACTTGGGATCCTTTTCGGTGTAGCACAGGGATTCTGCCGACGCCATTTTCATGGGCTGCTGCTGGAACATCAGCTTGCCCTGGACGTCCCCCGTGGCCGCCAGCGCAGCACCGGACAGGATCATCACGGCGCACGCGCCGATGGCGGCGGGTCGGTACATCGTGCGTGCATCGTCGAGTGTGCCGACCTTGTGGGAGCGGACCATCCACCAGCCACAGATTCCGGCGACGAAGGTGCTTGCGGTGAGCAGGGATCCGGCGACGGTGTGGGGGAACGCGGCCAGCGCCGTGTTGTTGGTCAGGAGCTCGGTGATGCTGATCAGCTCGGCACGGCCGGTCTCCGGGTTGTAGACGGCACCGACCGGATGCTGCATGAACGAGTTGGCGGCGATGATGAAGAACGCCGAGGCATTGACGCCGATCGCCACCATCCAGATACACGCCAGGTGCACCAGCTTGGGCAGCCGCGTCCATCCAAATATCCACAAGCCCAGGAAGGTTGACTCCAGGAAGAAGGCCACCAGCCCTTCGAGGGCAAGGGGAGCGCCGAACACGTCACCGACGAAGCGGGAGTATTCGCTCCAGTTCATTCCGAACTGGAATTCCTGCACGATGCCGGTGGCCACACCCAGGGCGAAGTTGATGAGAAACAGCTTGCCGAAGAAGCGGGTCAGCCGGTACCAGGAGTTGTTGCCGGTGACCACCCACGCGGTTTGCATGATTGCTAGAAGCGGGGCGAGTCCAATGGTCAACGGCACCAGAACGAAGTGGTACACGGTGGTGATGCCGAACTGCCATCGGGATACGTCCAGGGCGTTCATCGCCACCTCCTACGACGCAGCGTAGTAGTAGTTGCTATCCAAGATCAACGCGATACGGGCCACATTTACTAATACGCCAACGAGGCGAACGCGGGGCGATAAACGCATGAACCCACAAGATGGGCGCGGCTAGGGGATCCGTCGGGGCGCGGCGAGTGAGCGCAATGCCGGCGCGACGGCCGGGCCCACCAGGAATCCGTCGGTACCGCCCGCATCGAGGGCGCGTCGATAGATCTCGGCGGCACCGCGCACCGCTTCGAGCGTCAACTCGATGTCGATGGACGTGTGTGCGGCGGAGATCACAAAGGATTGCCCCAGCACGCCGCGACGCAGAAGTTCTTGCAAGAGCAGTGCCCGGTACGCCTGTGACGGCTGCCTGTCTGGATCGAGGCTGGCGAAGGCAAGGCACGACGAACGGCCCACGGTCTGAATATGTTCGTCCACACCAAGTTCGGCGGTGATCTCGGCGACCCCTGACGCAAGGCCGCGGCCGGCGGCCTCCATCGCGTGGACCGGGGCGTCATCACGATAGGACTGCACCACGGCACGAAATGCCGCCAGTCCCACCGCCTCTGGCCCATTGGTGGTCGACAGGAGAAATGTCCGGGGGTCATCGGTCCGCAGGCCGCCGCGTTCCATGTAGTCACGCTTTCCGGCGAGTGCGGCGATCGCAAATCCATTGCCCATGGCCTTGCCCCAACACGACAGGTCCGGGGTTACCCCATAGACCGCCTGGGCGCCCTGGCAGGACCACCGGAATCCGGTGATGATCTCGTCGAAAACCAGCAGCGCACCGTGGTCGGTGCACAGTGATCGCACCGACTCCAGGAATCCGGGTGCGGGCTCGGCCGCCGCACTGGCCGCTTCCATGATGACGCACGCGATTTCCCCCGGGAAACGGTTGAAAAGCGTTACCAAAGAATCGAAATCGTTGTAGCTGAATCTGGCGATGTCGTCGGTCGCGGCCTTGGGGATGCCCGCGTTCATCTCGGTGGTGCCGATGAACCAGTCGTCGGTCGAGAAGAACGGTTGTCGGCACGCCGCCACCATGGTGCGTCCGGTGACGGCGCGGGCAAGGCGGATGGCGGCGGTGGTCACATCCGACCCGTTCTTGGCGAACTTGACCATCTCAGCGGTCGGCACGGTACGCAGAAAGTCTTCGGCGGCTTCGGCTTCCAGCACCGTGGGTCGGCTGAAACTCACGCCCCGGGCCAGGGTTTCGCGGACCGCGTCTACCACGGGACCGTACGCATGGCCGAGCGTTATGGCGCGCAGCCCCATGCCGTATTCGACATAGGAATTGCCATCGACATCCCAGACCCTCGCACCCGCCCCGTGGGTGAGCACCGGTGCCATGCCCAGCGGGTACTGGTCGGCTCCGCGTGCGTAGGTATGCGCGCCTCCCGGCACCGCGTCGTGGAGCCGGGCTTGCCATGCGTTCGACTGATCGAATCCCCGGTGTGTCATGTCTGGACTTTCTGATTGCGTTTGACCAGCGCCCATGCCGCACCCGCGAGCACGATCAGCAGCCATCGAACCATCGAAATTTGTTGGAAAGCAGATACATCCAACACCGAGGCGACGACAGTGAGCGCGACGAGCCCACCGAGCACACCGTTGATCAACTCTGTGGTGGGCACATCGTCACAGCGATTGCGCGCCCTGGCGGCGTACATGATGGCCGTGATCATCAGGACGATCAGGGTCAGCAAGCCCAAGATCCCACCTTCGATGAGGCGGCTGAGGTATTCGTTGTCGAGGACAGGCTGCTCGGGTCCAAGCGGATAGGTGAACGCCCCCTGTCCCAACCAGAAATGCTCTGTCCAATGGGACATCACGTAATCGATTCCGCGGGCGCGGGATTGCAGCGACGGATCGTCGGCACTGCCCATGAAGGTACTGATGATCGCGTCGAAGACACCCAGGCCGCTCACCGCGGCAACTGCCGCCGCACCGAGGGCGGCCGCGACCAATCCCGCGAGCCGCCGAACCGGCCAGCGCCATGACATGACCAGAATGGCTGCCGCTAATCCGATGAAGGCGGATCGAGAAACCGTCACCACCGAGCCCGCGATCACCACGATGGTCAGTAGCGCCCACGGCCAGGCCTTACGGCCAGCGGCCTTGGCGCTGTACACCAGCGCCACCCCGATGGGGGCGATCGTGGTCAGCACCGCACTCAGCTCGAGGGCATGGGCCGCGGCACCCTGCGCACGGACGACACCTTCACGGACAATCCCGTGTGCGACACCGGTGTCCCCGAACTTCATGATGCCGGGGATACGGATCATGGCCGCGATATCGAGGCCGGTCCCGAACTGCACCAGCGCGAAGGCCGCGGTGATGGCACCGCCGATGACGAGCGCCTTCAACAACATCTCGATAGTGCGCGCGGAATTGTCGGGGTAGGCGGCGAAGAGAAAGACGAAACCGATGAGAGCGGTCACCGTTACCGCGAACGCGGCAATGCCCTGCCCGGCTTGAATCAGGGCCACATGCGGAAGGACGTGTGTGGTGACGACGTTGAAGGACACCACAGTTGTCAGTAGGGAGGCCAGGATCGCGATCGTGAGCCAGGGTGCGCCGAGTGTAAGCCGATGGCCCGACAGCACCCAATAGGCACCCAGGGCGCCGACGAGAATCAACGCGACCTGGGCAGGGCTCAGTCCCTTCAACGCGTACACCGCGTACACCTGCCGGGTGCTCAAGAGCACGATCAACGCCAGCGCCACGAACGTGACGGCGTCGGGCCCGCGGCCAGAGACCACCGTGGCTCGGCTATCGGTCTGCGGAAGGCTTGTCGTCACGCCAGCTACGGAAATCGGTGAGTCGGGGCGGAGTCCAGTTCAACACCGCTTGGGCAAGTGCCTCGTCGTCGATCTGGACGTTATCCAAATCATCATCGATGATCGTTGGCTTCGGAGGGTTTGCCACCGTCTGGCTGTTGCCGTTCGTTTCGGCCTGAGCCGGTTCACCGACGGGTTCGGCAAGGGTGGGGCGTGTATCTGCGGCCTCGGGGACCTTCGTCTTCGCCCGGGCCTTGATCTTGGTACGGCCGCCAGTGGACTTTTCTTTGCGACGACGGGCCGCAAGCGCGTCGTACACCAGCAGCACGATGATGCCTGCCAACAGCGCCGCCACCGCCATGGAGCCCGCCGATTTCATGGCGCTGGAGGACGTCACGACCGGCGCGGTGGGTTCCTGCAGCACGGTGAGGCTGGCCCAGTTCTCGGGGGAGACGGAGGCGCCCACCTGGAGTTTCACCAGGTTGTCGCGGGCCACGTCCAGCAATGCCGAAGCACCTGCCTGGCAGTCGGAGGTGGCGCTGCACAGCACCAGAATCGACACTTGTGGTGACGGCTGTTGATTGCTCGGTCCCAGGTCAATGGTGTTCGAGACCTTGTAGTCCACGCCCGGTGCCGCGGCAGCGATCACGGCCTGTGCGGGCTGGCTGGACATCGACGTCGCGAGGATGCCGGCCAGCTGTGCCTTCTCCGGCGAGAGGTTCAGCATGGGGTTCGCACCGAGGGTGTCACCGGTCGACGAATACGTGGGTGGTGGTATGACCACGGCCGACGCGGCGGATGCCCGGACGGTGACGCCGGTGGTGTATCCGTACGCTCCCGCGCCACATGTCAGCAGGATCACCAGAAGTAGCGCAATTCGCCGGTTCAAGATCCGCTTGACCAGGTCGTTGACGTTCACGGGCGCTCCGACTCTCGCTATCGTCCGGACTATCCGCAGCAGGCGCGCCGTCCCATAACCAGCGTTATTGGTCACGAGCATAACCCACACTTGCCCGCTGTCCGGAATCGACGGCGCTAGGCTATCCGCCGTGTCGACAGAAGAGCTGGGCCCGCCGATAAGGGTGATGATCTCCCAGGTCACGGTGGATCTTTGCTCAGTGCGTGATGTGCTGGACGGGGTGAACAAACGTGCCTCAGCGCGTGGTGCTCGGCCGCTTGTTGTGGGCTCGGTGAACTTGGACCATTTCCATCATTTCGGTTCTGGTCGCGCGAACCCTGATTGCGCAGTGCTGGGCCCCGCGCTGGATTGGTTGATGCTCGCCGACGGGGCGCCGATCGTGGCCCGCGCCCGCCTCAGAACTCGGCGGAACTGGCCGCGGATTACCGGAGCCGACCTGTTACCGATGGTTCTGGAACAGGCGACGCGCACCGGTCAACGCGTAGGATTCCTCGGCGGGCTGCCGCAGGTGCACGACAGGCTGCGCACTGTGCTGCGAGAGGAATATCCGGGTCTTGCGGTGGCCGGTCTCTGGGCACCCGATCGCACGGATCTCATCGACTCGGATCGCAGCGATACGTTGGCGCGGGACATCGCGGCCGCGGGCACCGACGTCCTGGTGGTGGGGCTTGGAAAACCTCTGCAGGAATTGTGGATTGCGCGCCATGGTCTGACCACCGGTGCAGCCGTACTGCTGGCCTTCGGAGCATCGGCGGACTTCCTTGCCGGCGCCGCGACGCGCGCCCCGGATTGGATGCAGCGTTGGGGACTCGAGTGGTCCTACCGGTTGGGTCGGGAACCCCGCCGGATGGCCCGCAGGTACCTGATACAGGGACCGGCCTCAGTGGTGCGGTTACGAAAGGCCGCTGTCGAGCCGGCACTGCCTTGGCACGCGTAGTAGCTAAACCCCATGGATAATGCTCGCGAAATGCTCAGCCATCCGTTCGGAGCTGAACTCCGCCCGTGCCCGCCGTGCCCCAGCCTCTCCCAGGGCGCGGGCGCGGTCGGGATCGCGCGCCAAATCCGCGATCGCGCGGGCGAAGGCGTCGGGGTCGCCGGGTGGCACCAGGACACCGTCGACGTCGTGGCGGACGTAGTGCGCTATGCCCGGGTTGTCGGTCATCACCACCGGGCGCCCACTAGCCATGGCCTCCAGAGCGACGGTCAGACCGGAACCGGTGATTACGTTGGGCCGCACCGCGATCGCCACGAGTGTGGATCGCCGATACAGATCGCGCATCCGTCCGTACAGCCGCTCGGTGTGCAGCGTGACAACCTCGGGTGGCGCGCTGATCGGCAGCGCGGTGGCCAGCTCGAGCCCGAGGCCCGGACAGTGCTCACGGGCCATCAAAACCGCCTCGACCAGAAGTGCGTGATCGCGGTGGACATCCTCACCCGCGCTGACCACCAAGGGAGCATCCGCGCTCTCCCATGGTTGCACTCGATAGAAATCGGTATCGATGCCTACCGGCGCGAAATGCAGCCGGGCATCATCGACGCCCCAGGCACGCGAGAGCAGTTCGACCTGCGGGGGAGACTGCGAAAAGACCGCTGCGCTACGGGCCAGCGCATGGCGCGCGAGTCCCCGATGAATCGGCGAAGAGTCCGCGGGCTCGGTGAGCCACCCGACTCCGGTCACCACCGGTGGGCTCATGCGTATCGCTGCGGCAGAGGCCGCGGGCACTCCGGTGCGTTCGTCGTAGCAGAAGACGACATCGCTTTCGCGACGCGCCGCCCGGTCTGCGACGACTTCCAGGATCTCCAGATCACCGGTTCGATAACGGAGCTGACCGGCCACGCGCTCGAGGCGGCGCCCAAAAGAGAAGTCACTGAAGGTTGGTATCACTCCGTAGTTGGAGAGCCGGTGCAGTCCATAGGGTGCACGGTCCGGCACCTCATCGACGCGGTTCCGGGCCTCCCATCGCGAAGCCGAAACGCCGTGCGGCAAAGCCACATACGCGTGCAGTCGTCGTTGCATTGTTCCCATCCCGTATCGCCGCAAGGTAGCACATGACATCCGAACATACCGATGGATCCCCGGTCACCGAGCCGGCGTCGGGCCGCCGGATTGCCAGTGCCGTCGCATGGCAACTCGGCGGCCGGGTGCTGGGGACCATCGCTTCCATCGCGGGGATAGCGCTCACAACCCGCGCTCTCGGACCGGAGTCGTACGGGCATCTCAATGCCGCGATCTTCTTCATCGGCTTATGGACCAGCCTGACAGAGTTGGGTATCGGCGTCGTCATCGTCCGACGAGTCTCGGCCGGCGCCGGCAGTCTGCAACGCTTGGTCGGTATCAATCTTGCGTTCTCGCTCAGCTATTGCCTTCCGCTTGCCGCCATGGCGGCCCTCTCGGGATGGCTCATCTATGCGGATCACCCCGAGGTGCAGTCGATGCTGCTGATCATCAGCGCGAGTCTCACCCTGACGACACTGTCGAGCTGCCTGAACCCGATCTTCATGTCTTCGGTCCGGTTTTCGGCGGTGGCGCTCGCGGACACGCTGTCCCGGGTCGCGATGCTGGCAGTCACGATTTTCCTGGTTACCGTTGACGCAGAACATGTTTGGTATGCGCTGCCTCAGGTGGTCGCCCCGGCCGCACTGTTGCTGATTCAAGGTATCGCGGCGCATCGGATCACCCCGTTGCGAATCATCCTGTCGGCGAATGAGACGTGGGGCCTGGTGCGCGAAAGCCTGCCACAGACAATGGTGCTCATCATCGGCGTGCTCTACTGGCGAATCGACGGTGTGATACTCAGCCTGTTGAGCACACCTGCGGAGGTCGGCAGGTATGGGCTGGCGTACCAGACCGCGTTCACCTTGTCACTGGTGGGGAACTTTTTCCTGGGCGCAACCCTGTCCACGATGACGGGGCTGTTCGCCGCCTCGCGCGAACGATTCGCAGCCTTCATCGACCGGTCCATGGGATTGATGTTCGCCATCGCGGTCCCGGTGGCGGTCGTAGGGTTTTTCGTGGGACGAGATCTGGTCGCGCTCCTGGGGTCCGAGCAGTTCGTGGACAAGTCAAACCTGGTGATGCCGTTGCTTCTGGTCGCGGTGGGACTGACCTTTCTGACCGGCACCGTCAGTCAGGCCCTGTTCGCGGCACATCATCAGACGTTTCTGCTGCGCCTCAATGTGTTCAATCTCGCTGCCAATATCGTTCTCAACGTCGCCCTGATTCCTCACCTGGGTTCGCTGGGTGCGGCGATCGCACTGGTAACCAGCGAGGTGGTGGGCTTGATTGCCGCCAGCGTCAGGTTGACGACCTGCGCGGGTTATCACACACCGTGGATGTTCCTATTGCGGTTGGGGCTACCGACCGTGGCCGCGGTGGGTGCGCTACTCCTTGCCGCACAGTGGATCCCCGAGTTGATCGCCGCCGTGATCGCCGCCGGTGTCTACATCGGCGTGAACCTGTGGGCGGGGCCCGTACACCTGCGCGATGTTCGGGACATCCTCCGTAAGGAGGCCTCTGATGGGTGAGCGACATGGCTAGGAAGAGGCACGGCGAACTCAATCGGGCTTACCTGCCGTCTCCTCGGGTGAGCGCGGTGCATGGGGGTATCGCGGTGTGCATCGTGGCGTATGGACGGCCAGACCTGTTGGCAGCCTGCCTGAAATCCTGTCGCGAACATCTTGGCGACCTGCCGGTGCACGTATGGGACAACTCGGGGCCGGGCTACCCGGGAATGCAGGCCGTGCGGGCGAGCTATCCCGCCGCGCATTGGCACGGTACGGGTGAAAATCTTGGATTCGCCGCGGCCGTCAACAGGTTGGCAGATCTCGCGCCGCGAGCGCATCTGCTGCTGTTGAATCCCGATGCCACCGTGCAGGGGCCGCTCACGTTGACCCGCGCCCAGGTTGCGAACGAAACGAAGGTGGCGGCGGCAGCGCCACCGATACAGGCCGCCACCCCGCACCCCGGTGAGTTTCCGTGGGACAACGGGCACCGAAGTCCCAATCTGCTGCGGGCGTTGGTGTCGCGCGCGGGCTACGCGCCGGCTTTGCGCGGCCGGGTTATCTCCGAGCTCTACCGGACACGCCCCACCGCCGTGGACGGATATCTCACCGGCGCCTGCCTGTTGATCAACCGGCAGGCCTGGAATGAGGTGGGCGGGTTCGACGAGGAGTTCTTCCTGTACGGCGAGGAGGCAGATTGGCAGCTGCGCGCACGGTCCGCGGGCTGGAGCCTGGTTCTCGTCGATGAGCCCGGTGTCCTGCACAGCGCCAAGGGGACCGTCGCCGGAGATGAGCACCGCAGCATCCGTTCCGATGATCTGCTGCGCGCGAACATCGCATTGACACTCGAGCACTCGCGGGGAGTGCGCACCGCCGATTTTTACCTGGCCGGGACGTCCGTACTGGACCGCGTGCAGCCCGGGGCCCGCCGGGCACGCACGGCGCGGATCGGGGCGAGCTCGGGGCGCCCACAGGTAATCCTCACCACGAATCGGTTGGTGTACGGGGGAGCCGAGCGACAGCATGTATTGCTGGCCACCGAACTGGATAGACGTGGATACTCGGTGACCATCGCATGCATGCAGCGATTCGGCCCGTTGGTGGCCGAGATCCCGCCGACGGTGCGCGTGGTACGCCAACCCTGGTGGTGTCCTGCCTTTGAGACAGCCGACGGTCCCGCGATCCTGGTGTCGGGGGACACCAACACCGAGACCGGATGTGCAACGTTGTGGCGCGCATCCGGACTAAACCGCAGATGGCTTGTGGCGGCGCATATCCCGCCCGAGCTGAATACGGGTACCTATTCGGGTCCGCTCGCGAGGGCGATGAGCCGGGCCGACGGGTTCATCGCGCTGTCGCAGAGACACTGGGACGAGGTGTCGGCACACCAGCGGGTGGGTACCCGTTTCTTCACCGCCCCCAACGGGGTCGTCAGCCGTCGCGCACTTCCCGAGCAAGCACCCGAGCGCAGGGAACCGGACGGCCCGCTACGTTTTGTGATGCTGTCTCGCATAGTCGAACACAAAAACCCGCATCTGCTGGTGGAGGCGCTGAGCGGGTTGACCGAATACGACTGGCAACTCTCCATATTCGGGGACGGACCCGATCGTCAACGACTACAGGCTCTCACTCCCGAGGCGGTGCGCGATCGTGTGCACTGGCGGGGTTGGTCACCGGGACCCGAGCATGCGCTGGCCGATTGCGACGTGCTCTGCGTGCCCAGCCGAAGCGAGGCCTTTCCCCTGGTGATTCTCGAAGCAATGGCGCGGGCCGTGCCGGTCATCGGCTCCGCGGTGTGCTCGGTCCCCGACATGCTCGACCACGGTAGCGGTGTGGTGGTCGACCCTATCGATGTGCCGGCGTGGCGGACCGCCCTCGAGAATGCCCTTACCGCACCCGACCACCTGACAGCGTTGGGGCGTAAGGGATTTGACCGTATGCGTGATCTGTACACCATCGAGACAATGGCGGACTCGTACGAGGAGGCCTTCACCGCGGTGTTCAAGGGTTGATGCCGGATGAGAATCCTGTGGTTGTCTCCGTGGATGCGTCCCTTGGCGCGTGTGCATGCCGAGGCGCTGCGAGCTCGGGGTGCTGCGGTGCTGTTGGTGACCTCCGATCAGCATCCGGAATCCGGTCCGGCGCGGGACTACGAGCTGGTCCTGGAGCCGTCACTCAAGGAACCGGCCGGCTGGGTGTCATGGGCACGCGCGGTGCCGCAAGTCCGGGCTTTTCAGCCAGACGTGGTGATCGATGAGCTGGTCCGCGACCCGCGTTGGCAGGTGTTCGGCGCGGGTCTGCCACGCGTGCGACTCATCCACGATGATCGGCCGCACGACGCCTCCGAAGAAGTGCCGCGGTGGAGAAGCGCCGCGTTCCGCCGGTGGGACAAGAACACGGCTCACCGGGTGGCGTTCAGTGATTACGTCGCACGGCAGATAACCGGGCGCGAGCCATCGCCGGTCGGGGTGGTTCCGCTCACGAGTGATCTGGACCCGCAACAGGTCCCGTCCTTCGTTGCCGCGGGCGGGCGTCGGGATTTCGTACTGGTCGGGCGACTCAACGGCTACAAGAACGTCGGCCTCATCCTGGATGCGTGGCAGGCGCATGTCGATGGTCCCGCATGGCAAGGCGATAACCTGGTGCTGATCGGTGACGGCGATATCCGCAGGGCGTTACCCGACTCGGTGCGGTGGATTCGCGGACCGTACAGCTATGATTCTGTGCTGCAACCTCTTTCAGAGGCCAAGGCGTCGGTTGTACACTACCGTCAAGCATCGCAGAGCGGTGTGCAGACGTTGTCGATGCAACTCGGGGTGAACGTCATCGTCTCCACCGAGGGCGCATTGCCTGAATTCCAGCCGCCCGGGGAGGTGGCACTGCACCGTGACGACACATCCGGACTGACCGCTGCGTTCGACCGTCATGCCGACCCTGCCGTCGCCGCTCGTCTCGGCTGGGAAGCTCAAGTGCATTACACGCAAAACTTCACCGCGGATCACGCTGCGGCCAGGTTGTTAGCGATCTGCGAGCGACTTCCACGTCCGCACTAGCTGCGCCTCCCAGCCTGCGATATCGAGACCGCGTACCGTCTCGCGTGCGGCGGCCGCCAGTCGGCGGCGCTCTGTCTGGTCGATACTCAGCCGGGTAAGGGCCGACACCAGGGCTTCGACGTCGCCGGGCGCCACGAGTACGCCGTTCTCTCCGTTGTGTACCACCTCAGCGATCGATCCGACCGGTGAGGTGATCACCGCGACGGCCGCGGCCATGGCTTCCAGAAGCGCCATGGGCAGCCCCTCGGCATAGCTGGGCAGTAGGAAAATATCTGCACCACTGAGCAATTCGGCCCCGGCAGCCGCGTCCAGCCAGCCGTGCACGGTGATCACGTCCGCGACATCGGCCGCCACCACCGCGGCACGTGCCTGCTCCACGTCGCCGTCGCCGGCAAGGTGAATACGCAGTGAGGCGCGAACCTCGGGTGCCAATTCGGATGCTGCCCGGATGATGTCGTAGGTGCCCTTGCGCTGCCCGAGCCTGCCCAGGCTTACGGCCGTCAGTGTGTCGCCGCGCGAGGAGGCAGGCTCATCGGGGATACGCACCGGATTCTGCAGCACGGACACTCGTGCGGGATCGAGCTCCAGACAGGCCGCGTACTCGTCGGCGAGTTCCCGTCCCAGAATGATCCACCGGTCCGCGGGCAGTCCCCATCGCACAGCACGCCGCACCGCCATGTGCCGGCTCCGGTACCAACCGCAGAAGTCGAAGCTATGCGCGTGTATGAGCGCCGGCACTCCGCGGATGCGCGCGGCCCACAGCGGCATCGCCTTGCGTGCCACGCTTCCGCCGTGGCCCAGGTGGACGTGCAGGATGTCGACGCGCCCGGTGAGGACCAACCACGATGACGCGATCATGCCGCGCACTCCGACCCACAACCAGCGCCACCGCGCGGCATCCACATAGGTGGGCACCACCCGCACGGTCACGGCGGGGTCAGTCAACGCCGCCATATGCGCCATGACGGTTGCCATGCCCCCACGGCTCTCAGGACTCGCCGGGGCTGGCCCGATGGCCAGGACGCGCATCGGCGCCGGCCCGGGGGCGGAGTTGGACACGGGCCAAGTGTAGAGGTCAACAGCTCGGTATCGTTCCCCGCTGTGACCGGTATGCCCGCAGCCAGACACCGCCGTCCGCAGGTGGTGCGCGCAGCAGCGCTGGCGGTGTTGACGCTGGTAGCTGGGATGGTTCTGGCACGCGACTCCAGCAAGTTCGAGCACCCGCACGCCTCGGACACGATGGCACGTCGGCTTGATACCGGCCCGTTGGTGCCGAACGCGCTCGATGTGCAGTGGTGGGTACGAGATCACCCCGATGATCCGCGCGCCGCTGCCATCCGGGATCGGATCGCGCGGTACCCGATCGCGATGTGGGCCACCGGCAATGACGAGGACGACAGCCGCAATATCGGCGATATCGTCGAGCGCGCGCGAAAGGCCGGTGGCACCGCGCAATTGACGCTCTACAACATTCCGGATCGCGATGACGGCTTCTCCGGACCGCACCACGCAGTCACGCCCCGGATCTATCGAGCATGGATCGACCGAGTGTCCGCACTGGTAGGGGAGGCCCGGCTGGTGCTGATAGTGGAACCGGACGCGCTGTGGTTCGCCGATCGACAATCCCTGGAGGGTACTGATTTTGACGATCGGATCCGTTCGTTGCGCTATGCGGTGCAGACCTTTTCGTCGAATAACGTCAACACCCGCGTCTACGTAGACGCGGGAACCTCATCCGGTTCGGTGACACCCGAGCGGATGGCGGCGCTGCTGGCGAAGGTGGGCGTGTCCGACCGCGTCGGGTATGCCGTCAATGTCTCGTCCTTCGCGCCGACCGCCGAGATCACCGCCTACGCACAACGCATCAGGGCGGCGTTGCAGCAATGGTTCGGTGTGCGCGATCCACGGTACGTCGTCGATACGTCGCAGAATGGCAACCCGGATTGGAACTTCGATTGGTGCAACCCTGCCGGCCGCATGCTCGGCGCATCGCCGGTGGTGCTGGGGCAATCCGATGGTCTGGATATGAACCTCTGGATTCTCGCGCCGGGTAGCTCCAACGGTCCCTGTGGCATCGCCTCCGACGCACCCGGCGGACAGTTCAGCCCCGTCCTGGCGTCGGTGTTACTGCGTTAGCACAGTCCGGTCATCCAGCGGCCGTCCAGCTCCGGAAAGCGCAGGCGGACTTCCGTATACAGATCCGGCAGGGTAAGCAGCACCCGGTCGGGATCGGCAAGCACCAGATCCGCGGGTGACACGATCGGTATATCTGTGCCGGGCATGCGTCGTCCCTGCTTGGCAGGAGATGCATCGGCGACCGCCATCACCGACTCCGTGGTCAGTCCGGCCCGGTGAAACAGCGCCACCGCACGTGACGGTGCTCCGTACGCGTACACGCGCTCTCCGGATGCACGTCTTTCATCAAGCCACTGCGTGAGGCGCCGCACCTGCTGGTCCACCTCATGCTGCAGCTCGACGAATCGATGGGGATCGACTGCTCCACTTGCTTTCTCCCGTGCAACGATCTGCTCTGCGGCGGGCGGCAGGGGATGTTCGCCATGGCGTGCGGCCACCAGCAGGGTGCCGCCGTATAGGTCGAACTCCCATACCGCCACCACGGACATGCCCGCGTCGGCAAGCATTCGGCGTAGCGCGGTCAGCGAGTAGTAGGCGAAATGTCCGTGTCGTAGCGAATTCCATTGACCCAACTCCAGGATCGTCGCTATCGAATGGAATTGCAGAAGCAGCACGCCCTCGGGGCCGGTGCGGCGGGCGCGCATATCGATAGCCGCGGCCTGGTCACTGTCGTGCATCATCCCGAAGCTGTCCAGCACCAGGTCCGCGGGCTCCTCAGATCTGACCTCGAAACCCTTGGAAAAAACGAGATCCAGCCAGCTGCCGCCATGAGGACTGGTGAACTCGTAGACGGTGCGCCCGCTCAACAGCCCGGCGGCGTCCACTCGGGCAACCGCGTCGGCTGCCTGATCGCGCAGGGCTTGCGGCTCCACGGCACGCGGCTCCTCGGTGTCTGTGTCGTCGACATCCAGCTGTGCGAGGGCACAGTCGGTGCACAACACCATCGCCAAGGGATGTAAGGCGTCTGCCGCGGGTGCGCTGGAAGCGGCGGGGAAGTGATCGGCGGCGGGTACGGCGCCCAGGTCCAACACCCGGTGCAGTTCTCGGCCTCCGCAATACCGGCACGTGATCACCGTTGGTACCACAATGTTTCCTCGATACGGCAGGATGGCGGAGTGCGCATCCACACCACCGAGATCGACGGCGTACTGCTGATGGAGCCCACGCCGCACCAGGATGATCGTGGGTTCTTCACCCGAACATTCGACGCCACCACATTCGACGAGTACCAGCTCGCCGCGGGCGCGGCGGTGCGGGCCGCCGACTTCTTACAGGACTCCCAATCGCGTTCGCGCCAAGGTGTATTGCGCGGTCTACATGGACGCTCGGGCCTGGGGGAAAGCAAGCTCATCCGTTGTGCGCGCGGCGTCGTGTTCGACGTGCTGGTGGACGCACGCCCCCAATCACCGACTTTCGGACGTTGGCAGAGCTTCACTCTCGACGATTCCACCTTCGCGCACCTATTCGTCCCGGCCGGCATATTGCATGGCCATCAGGCGCTGACAGAGTGGGCCGACCTCTGCTATCGCATCGACCGACCGCACGATCCCGCCGAGGATGTCTCGGTCGCCCATGACGATCCCCAGCTCGGCATCGACTGGCCGCTTCCGGTTACCGTCATCAGCGCCAAGGATGCCGCGGCGGGCAGTTGGGCCGCGCTGACCGGGCGCTGACCGGGTCACCTCGCGACCGGGCGCAGCGTGTCGTCTACTGCTCCGGACTCGCGTAGGTTCTTCAAATGCGCCAGGCGGGTGAAGGATTGGCGGAACAGTGATTCGGTGAGATTGCCGGCGACGCACTGCTCGTAGAGCTCTTTGGCGCCGGCCTCGATCGACCACTCCGCCCGGTATCCGGGTAATGCGGCACGGATCGCAGAGAAGTCGACGCGGTATGAGCGAGGATCCGCACCCGTCTCTCCGGTGATGGCCAAAGTGGAGCCCGGTACGGCGGCGACGGCCGCCTCCGCGATCTGCGCGACCGTTTGATTGTTCTCCTCGGTGCCGACGTTGAACGCCGCACAGTGGATTACATCCTGCGGGGCTGTGAGACATTCCAGGAATGCCGAGCCGATATCGCGGGCGTGTACCAGAGGGCGCCACGGCGTTCCGTCCGAGAGCACCCGGACCTCGCCGGTGAGAACGGCGTTGCCGACGAGGTTGTTCAGCACGATGTCGGCGCGAAGTCGCGGTGAGTAACCGAATGCCGTTGCGTTGCGCAGGAACACCGGCGAGAAGTCGGAGTCGGCAATAGCGGCGACATCATCCTCGACGCGAACCTTGCTCTCCGCGTACGGAGTCAAGGGCTTCAGGGGAGCGTTCTCCGTGACCAGATCGTCGCCCGCCGACCCGTATACCGAACATGTCGAGGCGTAGAGGTAGCGGCTCACTCCGGCATCCTTGGCCAGCCGCGCCAGCCGCACGGAGGCATGGTGGTTGATGTCGTAGGTGAGGTCCGGCGCCAGCGCGCCGAGGGGATCGTTCGAGAGCGCCGCCAAGTGAATCACCGCATCGAAACCAGCCAGCTGATCGACCGTGACATCGCGAAGGTCGACCGCGAGCGATGGCGGATCCACGAGTGCCGGGCCCAAGACGCACTCGGCGAAGAGCCCCGAGTCCAGGCCCACAACGTCGTGACCGGCCTCGGCGGCCATCTGCGACATCACGGTGCCGAGATAGCCCTGATGACCGGTGACGAGAACCTTCACTGCGTTGCTCCTAGAGAGATCGTTGCTTTTTCCAGCACGAACGCTTCGGCGTACCGGTGGCGGCACTGCACACCGCGTACTCGTGCCACGGCGAGAAATGTCTCGTGGTCGAACCAGTCATGCGGTCGCTGAGACGGATAATGCGTGTTGATGAGATCGGCCTTGCTACGGGCGATCTCATCGCTGAGCGGCTGAAACACTGTGGGTGTCGGGGTATCGGTTTCCCATTTGATGATCTCGTAACCGAGGATCAGATGGTCACGAAACTCGGTGGGCGCCAGTGTTGCCAGCAGGCGGTGGTCTTGGTGGGCGTCGCGACGCTGCGGAGCGAAAACCACCGCGGCGGCCGACTCACGGCGAAATGCCGATAGCGCGTCTTTGATCTGGTTCCAATGTGCGGGGGCTCGTCCGTCCGGAAAGTCGAGCACGTCGACGCTCACTTCTGCCCCGGGGCACAGGGCCGTCAGGGCCGCTCGCTCCTCAGATTCTCGTTCGGTGCCACCGCCCGTCAGCACGAGCGCCCGAACCCGCAACCCGGGGCGGCGAGTCGCCATGGTGAGCAGAGTGCCACCCATGCCGATCGCGATATCGTCGCAATGCGCTGCCAGCAAAGCAATTTCGTCTACGGCGCCGGTGTTGAGTTCGATCACGTGGTGGCGGGCTCCTGCTCCCAGACCATCCACGGGCGCACACCCTTGCGGTAACCCTCGTCAAGTTCGGCGCGTTCCTTGAAGGTGTCGGCCGGCTTCCAGAATCCGTTGAACTTGTAGCCGAACATCCTGCCCTCTTTTGCCAGGGACCCGCAGGCGTCCTCGACGAGATCGCCGCCCGCGGGCAGGTAGTCGAAGACATCCTGGGAGAGCACGAAATAGCCGCCGTTCTCCCACATGTCGAGCTTGGAGACGGCGGTGATATCGGTGATCGATCCACCGTCATTCACGTCCACGGTGTGGAACGACGATTGCGGCGGAACCAGGAGCATGGACGCGGCCGCTCCGGAATCGTGGAACTTGGTCACCAGATCGTCCAGGGGAGCGTTGGTGAGAACGTCCGCGTAGTTGGCCAGGAAGTAACGATCGTCGCCGAGGTGGTGACGGACTCGTCGCAGTCGCTCACCGATGGGCGATTCGGCACCGGTATCGGCGAACGTAATGGTCCAATCGGCGATGTCGGACTTCAACAACCGCACCTGGCCCTCGGCCAAGACGAAATCGTTCGATTGCGCTTCGCTGTAGCCGAGGAAGAAGTCCTTGATGGCCTCAGCGCCATAGCCTAGACACAGGATAAATTCCTTATGTCCATGGTGCGCATAATATTTCATCACGTGCCAGATGAGGGGACGCGGTCCGACCATCTGGAGGGGTTTGGGGATCACATCTCCGGCGCCGTTGCGCATGCGCATGCCGAAGCCCCCGCAGAAAAGCACGACCTTCATACCGATGCTCCTTCGGGCTCAACATGGGGTTCGACGACGTGTAGCTGCGGCAGGGGGTAGACGAGCCTTCCACCCCATTCGCCGATATGCCGCAACTGCTGGGTGATCTCGGCTTCCAGGTTCCACGGGAGAACCAGCACCACGTCGGGTCTGTCTTCATCGATTCGCTCGGGGGAGTGAACCGGGATGCGGGTACCGGGACTGAACATGCCTTGCTTGTAAGGGTTCCGGTCGACGGTGTAGCGGAGAAGGTCTGTGCGGATGCCGCAGTAATTCAGCAACGTGTTGCCCTTGCCGGGCGCGCCGTACCCGACGACGGTCTTGCCCTCAGCCTTGCACGTGAGAAGAAATTGCAAGAGCTCCAGGCGGATTCGCTCGGTGGTCGCACGGAATCGTTCATATCCGGCCAGTTCGTGCAAGCCTGCCCGTCGCTCCAGTTCCAAGACCTCGGCGACCGACGGCGCGATCTCGGGCCGGCATTCGCGAGGACGCGCCCACACCCGTATCGAACCACCGTGTGTGTCAAGCAGTTCGACGTCGACCACTTCCAGATCGCCTACAGCAAGCGCTCTTTGAGCCGCCAATACGGTGTAGTACTGGAAGTGCTCGTGATAGATGGTGTCGAACTGGCCGAGCTCGATGAGGTTGAGCGCGTGATGAACCTCGATACTCACCCAACCGTCATCGGCAACGAGCCCCCTCAGGGCTCGCGTGAACCCCCGCAAGTCGGGGATGTGCGCGTACACATTGTTGGCCGCGACCAGGCGGGCCGGGCCGTGCTCCGAGCGGACACGGGCCGCGGTGTCCTCGTCGAGGAAGGCCGTCAGCGTCGGAACACCCTTGTTGCGCGCCGCCTGTCCGACATTCACCGAAGGCTCGATGCCCAGGCAGCGAATTCCCTCGGCAACGGCGTGCTGAAGGAGGTAGCCGTCGTTGCTGGCCACCTCGATCATGAAGTCACCCGGGCCGTCGGGAGAAAGTCCCAGGCGCGCAATGGAGTTGGTGACGTATGCGCGGGCGTGATCGACCCAGCTATCGGAGTACGAGGAAAAGTACGCGTACTCGGTGAAGTTGTCCTCGGGGCTAATCAGCGCAGGGATTTGCAGCAACATGCAGTCGCGGCAAAGCCGCAGGTGCAGAGGATAAGTGGGTTCCGGCAAATCCAGCTCATCGGCGTGCAGAAACTTCTGGCAGGGTGGCGTGGCACCCAGATCGACGACGCTGAGCAGCTCCGTCGAGTCGCAGAGGCGACAGCGCACCGGTTTCTCCTATGCCAGCTATGTGGAGTACGGATGTCTCCAGACCCGGCGATAGGTTACCCGGTTCTCGGCGCTACTGCGACCAGCGGTTCGCGATCAGGTTGAAGCCGATGTGCTTGGTGTTCTGCATGGCTTCATAAAGGCGGTAGTACGAGATGTAGCTGATCCGCCACTTCCCATCGGCGTCGCGGCGGTAGCGGTCGGTGTAATACGAGGTCCCGGTGATGAGGACGCTGTGTGCCGGGACGATGACGACATCGCTCATGGCCCAGCTGCCGGTAGCGGTGTCGCCGTCCACAGCGATCTCCGGATGGCTCATGGTGTGCACGCTGGTTATGTCCGTGGTCAACGATGACCGCATGTAGTCGACAACACCGGTGCGCGAGGTGAACTCGAGAGGCGCGCCATGCACCGCGGTGCCGTAGGTGGCCTCAACATCCTCGGTGAGTGTGTCGGCGAACTCGTCCCACAACTTGTTATCGAGGGTGCGGGCATAGCGGTACTTGAGTTCGGTGATCTCGTGGATGTCAACGAGGGTCTCGGGGGTCATGCTGGCCAGTCTTAGCACGCGGCAAGGCGTCGTGTGCGATATCGGCAGGGGTTAGACATGGTGTGCGGTTCCTACCAAGGTCATCTGCAAAAGCTGTGTGTGGGAGTACATTTGTCCTGTATTCGTCCACCCTTTGAAGAGGTGCCCATGAACTCATTCACCCGTCTTGTCGTGGCGCCCGCGGCCGGCGTCCTGGCAGCAGCCTTCGTCGGATTCGGAGCGGTGGCCTCGGCTGATCCGTCTCCGGCACCTCCGGTTCCGGGCGCACCCAACTCGCCATCGCATGGATCGCTTGTCGATCAGCCGAGCAACGACGGCAACAGCGGCTGGGGCTACCTCCCCGGCGGCGCCGGCGCTCAGTGTGAGAACGCCTGGGTGGTGTGCGGTTCCGACAACAACCCACCGGAGTCCAACATCGCTCCCGGGCACGACGATGCCGGCGGTTGGGTCAGCGCACCCGGCGAGACCGGCTCCGACTGCGAGAACCCCGGAGTCACCTGCACCGACGTCGGTTAGGCGCGGTCAATACATCTGGCCGTAGGCCATTGACACCCAGCTGTGCTGACCGGCGGCTCCTTGCACCTTGATGGTGTGGGAAGCCGCCGGATTTGCCTTGACGGCAAGAAGCATCACGATCACACCGGGCTTGCCGGGATCGTCGCCGCATATTCCGCCGCCGGGCACCGGGGTGCCGTCCAGTGCGATGTTCACGGCCGGGCCGCCGGTGCAGAGCGCCGCGATGTAGGCCGCCGGACCCGACACCGACGGTTGCGGCGCTACTGGGATGTCATAGCTGCCGGTGCCGTCCTTCGTGGCGGCGATGACGGGGTTTTGCAGGCTCCGGAAGGTATCCCGGATGCGTTTGGCCGGGTCGTCCGCATCGGCCTTGGCAGTCGGCGCGAGGGATGTGGACCGGGGGATGGTCGAGGCGGCGAAGGTCTTCGTGGTGGCCGTCGACGACGCCGTGTCCGATATGCGGGTAATACCGGACGACGTCTGGCACGCCGCGACCACAGAAGCGCACACCATAAGCGTCAGCACACCGACAGTTGCTCGGTTCATGCGGGGAATCAAAGCACGCCGGCCGCGATTCGCGCCGTCCTTGGTCAAGTTTGAACTCCGTCGTCTCGGAGCCCAGATGTTGTCTTCCTGGTGCCCTCGGTGAGATTCGAACTCACACTGCACGGGTTTTGAATCCGTTTCCTCTGCCAGTTGGGATACGAGGGCCTGGCGTTACTGCCGTTTTGGTGTCCAGCGGCCAGTCGCGCGATCTCCAACCTTAAGGGATGGGGAACATCACTTTCACCAGGGTATCGCCGTACACACGACCACATGCGTCACAATGGTCGCCATGACCGGCCCTCAGAACACCGAACCGGCGGCGCCCGCCCGCCGTGTGCTCGTCGCCGAAGACGAAGCCCTCATCCGCCTCGACCTGGTCGAGATGCTCCACGAGGAGGGCTATGACGTGGTGGGTCAGGCCGGGGACGGGCAGGAAGCCGTCGACCTCGCCGAGGAACTCAAACCCGATCTGGTGATCATGGACGTGAAGATGCCACGTCGCGATGGCATCGATGCCGCCTCGGAGATCGCGGCCAAGCGCATCGCCCCGATTGTGATTCTCACCGCATTCAGCCAGCGCGACCTGGTGGAGAAGGCCCGCGATGCCGGCGCCATGGCCTACCTGGTGAAGCCGTTCTCCAAAACCGATCTGGTACCCGCCATCGAGGTCGCCGTGAGCCGTTTCGGCGAGCTGACTGCGCTGGAGAAGGAAGTTCAGACGCTGGCCGACAGGCTGGAGACCCGCAAGCTGGTCGAGCGCGCCAAGGGCGTTCTGCAGTCCACCCAGGGCCTCACCGAGCCCGAGGCGTTCAAATGGATCCAGCGCGCCGCGATGGACCGCCGCACCACCATGAAACGCGTTGCCGAAGTGGTGCTGGAAACACTCGATACCGACGCGCCGAGCTGAAACTCGGGTAAGCACTGCGCGTTGCCCCGCGGTTGGCTATGTTTTCTGATCAGCGATTTTGTTTCGACCTGTCAGCCCCAGCCATCCGGAGGTAATCGTGCGTGCACGCGCGAGTGTGATCATGCTGGGCGCGGTGTCCCTCGCCCTGGTCGGTTGTCACGCCGGCACTCAGTCGGACGAGTCCAATCAGACCAACCTGAAGATCTCGCCGTTGGTGCAGATCGCTCAGGACGGTACCGAGGTGCCCGCGTCGAATGTGAAATCAGCGGCCGATCCCGCCGGTGACGGAAAAGCGCAGTGCACCAACGTTTCCCTGGCGATGGTCGGAGCGCTCAACGGTCCTGACGCCGCGCTCGGGATCAATATCCTCGACGGGGCCAAACTTGCCGTCGACAAGCACAACGCCGCTAATCCCGGGTGTCAGATCAAACTCCGCGAGTTCGATACCGAGGGCCTGCCACAGAACGCGAGCAACATTGCTCCGCAAATCATCGGGGACCCGACCATCATCGGACTGATCGGGCCGGGGTTCTCCGGGGAGACCAAGTCGACCGGCCAGATCTTCAGCGAGGCGGGTCTGGTCTCCACGACCGCCTCGGCCACTAACGTGACTCTGACGCAGCAGGGCTGGAAGACGTTCTTCCGTGGCCTCGCCAATGACGGCGTGCAGGGGCCCGCCGTTGCCAACTACCTCAAGAAGACGCTCGGATACAAGAAGATCTGCGTCGTCGACGACAGCACCGACTACGGTTCAGGGCTTGCCAACGCGGTTCGCGGGACGCTCGGAACCGACTGCAACGCCTCGGTGAAGAAGGGGGACAAGGACTTCTCCGCGGCGGTCACGCAGCTCAAGAACGCCGCACCTGATGCGGTGTTCTTCGGTGGCTACTACGCCGAGGCGGCGCCCTTGGTGCAGCAGCTGCGCAATGCCGGAGTGACGGCGACGTTTGTGTCTGCGGACGGGGCAAAGGACATGGAGTTCGTCAAGCAGGCGGGCGATTCGGCGAAGGATGCACTGCTGTCCTGCCCGTGCGGGCCGGCGTCGGACACCTTCTCCAAGGAGTACACCGCTAAGTTCCAGCAGGAGCCGGGTACCTATAGCACCGAGGGGTACGACCTGGCCACGATCCTGGTCAAGGGCATCGATGCCGGGAAGACCACGCGGGCGGGGTTGCTTGATTGGGTCAGGAATTACCGGGGGCAGGGTGTGGCGCGTGAATACAAGTGGAACGAGAACGGAGAGCTAACCTCGACACTTATCTGGGTGTATAAGGTCACGTAGGACATACGAGGGGACTAGGCTCAGCCGCAAATGATTTCGGGGTGGATGGCACAAACAGATGTGCAGGCCAGCACAATTTCATTCGATCTGCACGGACTGTGGAACAGCATCGGTCAGCTGACGATCGACGGTTTGGCGTGGGGCGCCATCTACGCGTTGGTCGCGGTTGGCTACACGCTCGTCTTCGGGGTGTTGCGTCTCATCAACTTCGCGCATTCCGAGGTCTTCATGCTGGGCATGTTCGGGGCATACTTCGCCCTGGATGTCGTGCTCGGGTTCTCACCGGGCGGCAATGCCTACAACAAGGGCGTTTCGCTCACCGTGCTGTACCTCGGAGTCGCCATGCTCATCGCCATGGCGGTCTCGGCGACCACCGCCTTGGGGTTGGAAGCGGTTGCCTACCGCCCGCTGCGTCGCCGTGGTGCACGGCCATTGACATTCCTCATCACTGCCATCGGGATGTCCTTCGTCATCCAGGAATTCGTGCATTTCGTGCTGCCGAAGATCCTGAAGGGCTATGGCGGCAGCAATGCGCAACAGCCGATCCGTCTGGTGACGCCCAGACCGGTATGGACATTCGGGCCATTCGATGTGGGTGGCCACCACATTCCGTTCCAGGCCACGATCACCAATGTCACCCTGGTCGTCGTGGCGGCGGCCTTGGTGCTGGCCTTCATCACAGATATCGCGATCAATCACACCAAGTTTGGGCGCGGCATTCGTGCGGTCGCACAGGACCCGACGACGGCGACGCTGATGGGCGTCTCTCGCGAACGCATCATCATGACGACGTTCATCATCGGTGGTCTGCTGGCCGGGGCCGCCGCGCTGCTGTACACGCTCAAAGTTCCGCAGGGCATCATCTACTCCGGCGGATTCCTGTTGGGTATCAAGGCATTCTCCGCCGCGGTGCTCGGCGGTATCGGCAATCTGCGCGGTGCACTGCTGGGCGGTCTGCTGCTGGGCGTGATGGAGAACTACGGGCAAGCGGTGTTCGGTACGCAATGGCGCGACGTGGTGGCCTTCGTCCTGCTGGTACTCGTGCTCATGTTCCGGCCCACCGGCATTCTCGGTGAGAGCTTAGGGCGGGCGAAGGCATGAGCACCGCTGCGCATGCCCTGGCGCCGGGCGACTCGATACGCCGATGGTGGTCCGAGCTGGCCCGTCCGGTCCAATGGGTATACGGGCTCATCGGATTCGCGCTCATGGCGCTGCTTCCGGTGTGGAAGATTCCGTACCTGAACACCCCCAATACCAGCTTCGGCGGAGTAATGGCCCAGTTCGCGATGGTTGCGCTCATCGCGATAGGCCTGAATGTCGTTGTGGGACAAGCGGGATTGCTTGACCTGGGGTACGTCGGTTTTTACGCGATCGGTGCGTACACGGTCGCATTGCTGACCAGCCCGGACAGTCCCTGGAATCGCATGGGGACGTCGGCCTTCTTCAGCTCGAGCTGGGCATGGCTGTCCTGTCTGCCCATAGCCGTCGCGATCGCCGCCTTCTTCGGTCTGGTGCTGGGCACCCCCACGCTGCGGCTTCGGGGTGATTACCTGGCCATTGTCACGTTGGGATTCGGCGAGATCATCCGCCTGCTCGCCGATAACCTGGAAGTCACCAACGGCCCCCGCGGCCTGCACAAGATCGCCTATCCGCATGTGGGGGAGCAGTACGTCCGCGGTGGTGTCTTCTCCAGCGGCAATTCGGGTGGCCACCTGAACTATGGCGTGTGGTGGTACTGGCTGGGACTCTGCCTGATCGCGGTGGTGCTGATCCTGATGGGCAACCTGGAGCGCAGCCGGGTTGGCCGCTCGTGGGTGGCCATTCGAGAAGATGAGGACGCCGCCGAGATGATGGGGGTCCCCACCTTTCGGTTCAAGCTGTGGGCCTTCGTGATCGGCGCCGGCATCGGCGGACTGTCCGGCGCCCTCTACGCGGGTCAGGTGCAATACGTGGCATCGCCCACCTTCAACATCATCAACTCGATGCTGTTCCTGTGCGCCGTTGTCCTCGGTGGGCAGGGCAACAAGCTCGGCGTGATCTTCGGCGCGTTCATCATCGTCTACCTGCCCAATCGCCTTCTCGGCGTGCAGGTGCAGGGCGTAGACCTCGGCAATCTGAAGTACCTGTTCTTCGGGCTGGCGCTGGTTGTCCTGATGATCTTCCGTCCGCAGGGCTTGTTCCCGGCCCACCAGAAACTGATGGCGTACTGGCGCAAGGCAACTGAGCGGATTGGCGCCAAGAAGCCTGAGGAAGCCGAGGCCACGGCATGACCGAGCACGACGAGACCAGGACCGAAGCCGCGCAGGAAGTCGACGAACTCAGTGACTCCGGGACCGCGATCGACCTCGCCGAGGAGGCCCCGGACGAGGCCGAACCCGCCGAGGCCGAGGTGCTGCTCGAGGTCAAGGAACTGACGCTCAAATTCGGTGGCCTGCAAGCCCTCGACGGGGTCAGCTTCGATATTCGGCGCGGGGAAATCCTCGGGTTGGTCGGCCCCAACGGTGCGGGCAAGACGACCTGCTTCAACGCCATCACCGGCGTGTACAAGCCGACATCGGGCGCCATCGTGTTCGACGGGAAGCCGCTGCGCCGGCTGCGGCGCCACCAGATCACCCGGCGTGGGATCGCCCGGACGTTCCAGAACATCCGGCTGTTCGGTGAGATGACCGCCCTGGAGAACGTCGCGGTGGGCACCGACGCCCGGCACAAGACATCGGTACTGGGCGCGCTGCTGCGCACCCCGCGGCATCGCCGCGAGGAGCATTACGCCGTCGATGTGGGGCTGGGGCTGCTCGACTTCGTCGGCATCGCCGATGTCGCCGACGTCAAGGCCAAGGAGCTGCCGTACGGCAGCCAGCGCAGACTCGAGATTGCGCGAGCGCTGGCGACCGAACCCAAACTGCTCTGCCTGGACGAGCCGGCCGCCGGATTCACCCCCAGCGAGAAGGAATCGCTGATCGAGCTGATCCAGCGCATCCGCGACTACGGGTACACGGTGTTGCTCATCGAACACGATATGAAGCTGGTCATGGGCGTGACGGACCGCATCGTGGTGCTCGAATTCGGCAGGAAGATCGCCGACGGCCTGCCCGCCGAGGTCAGAAACGATCCGGCGGTCATCGAGGCGTACCTAGGAGTGGCCGATGAGGAATTCCACGGACCCGATCCCGGTCCCAGTTGGCTGGATTCGGCTGCGCCCGATACCGAAAGCGAGAGGTAGATGCCTCCCGTACAGCTGAAGCTCAATAACGTCGGGGTCCACTACGGTCCGATCCAGGCGGTGAGCACCCTGTCCTTCGACGTCCGCGAGGGCGAGTTGGTCACCCTGCTCGGTTCCAACGGCGCCGGCAAATCGACCACCATGCGCGCCATCTCCGGCCTCGTGCCGCTGAGTTCGGGGACAATCTTCTTCGAGGGCCAGGACATCTCGAAGATGAAGGCGCACAAGCGCGTCAAGGCAGGGATCGTCCAGGCCCCCGAGGGGCGGGGGATATTCCCGGGCATGACCGTCGCCGAGAACCTCGAAATGGGTTGTTACGGCCGAAAATTCAAGTCCCGGGCGGAGCGTCGGGAGCGTCTGGACTGGATCAACGCCTTGTTCCCGCGGCTGGCTGAACGTCGACACCAAGAGGGCGGCACACTCTCCGGTGGCGAGCAGCAGATGCTCTCCATCGGACGTGCCCTGATGGCCAGGCCGAAGATCCTCCTGCTCGACGAGCCGTCGATGGGTCTGGCGCCGCTGCTGATCACGAAGATCTTCAACATCATCGAGGAGATCAATGCTTCCGGGACGACGGTGGTTCTGGTCGAGCAGAACGCGCAGCAGGCACTGAGCCGTTCGGACCACGCCTACATTCTGGAGACCGGATCGGTCGTACGATCCGGTGCCGGGCGAGAATTACTGCAGGACGACAGCATTCGCTCTGCCTATCTCGGCGTGGTCTGAGATTCGCCGGTTTCAGCCGCGGATCGCTGCCACGGCCAGGTCATCAGCGCCCAAACCGTCAGGACCAGTGCGGTGGCGGTGACGACGTACCACGGCCACGGACCCATCAGGTCGAAAAGGCTTGCCGTCGAGGGTTTCTGATTGAGAAATCCATAGTTTGACCCGACTGCGGCGTTGAAGGCCATGGTGAAGGCGGCCCAGGACAACGTGATCATCGCGGTTACGCGAAAGCTGCGCCAGGTGGGTCGCATGCCCCGTCCCCAGGTGAGATAGATGGCCGCCCACACCACGAGCAGATGTATCGACCAGAACGCCAGGAACCCACGTGCCGGGAAGTCGGGACCTGTCAGCACGGGGGAGATCAACGCCTGGCTGCTGAGCACCAGTCCCCAGTAGTAGGTCAACGCATATGCCCAGGCGCGCTGGGACCACAGCGCATAGGCGGCGACGGCGGTCGCCAGGTCGGTCAGCCGTAGCGGCATCGAGACCTCGATGCGCGGGGGTATGCATCCGGCGATCAGTATGGCGGCATAGATGATCGCGGTCACGGCGCCGAGCACCCGACCCAGGAGACGGGCCCGGGTATCGGTGAGCCGGCGCCCCTGCCACACCACGAGCGCTGCGCCGAGCACGAATACGGCCAGAATCACCCAGTGCGACGGGCCATACGCGTGGAACTGTCGCACCATCGCTTGAGGCTAACGCCCCGCGATCGCCGGTGAGCGCGGCTAGCGCGCCACAATCACCGACGAGCCGTTGCCGAACAAGCCCTGGTTCGCGGTAATCCCAACCCGGGCACCCTCGACCTGCCGGTCACCGGCCCGCCCGCGCAGCTGCCAGGTCAGCTCACACACCTGCGCGATGGCCTGCGCCGGGATGGCCTCGCCAAAGCAGGCCAGGCCACCGGAGGCATTCACCGGGATCCGGCCGCCGACCGTGGTGGCGCCGCTGCGCAGCAGCTGCTCACCCTCACCCTTGGCACACAGGCCCAGGTGCTCGTACCAGTCCAGCTCCAAGGCCGTCGAGAGGTCGTACACCTCGGCAAGGCTCACATCCTCGGGGCCGATTCCGGCCTCCGCGTACGCGGCGTCAACGATCTGATCCTTGAAGACACGGTCGGGCGCAGGCACCACCGCGGTGGAATCGGTTGCGATATCGGGGAGTTCGGGAAGATGCTGCGGGTACTTGGGGGTAATGGTCGCGACCGCACGCACCGAGGGCACACCCTCGACCGAACCGAGATGCTTTTTCACGAAATCGGCGCTGGCCACAATGAGGGCCGCGGCACCGTCACTGGTCGCGCAGATGTCCAGTAACCGCAGCGGATCCGACACCACCGGGCTGGCCAGCACATCCTCCACCGAAGATTCCTTGCGGAACCGCGCGTTCGGGTTGTTCAGACCGTGCCGGGAGTTCTTGACCTTCACCTGGGCGAAATCCTCTGCGGTCGCGCCGTACAGGTCCATCCGCCGCCGCGCGAGCATCGCGAAGTACACCGGGTTGGTGGCTCCGATGAGGTGGAAACGCTGCCAGTCCGGGTCGGCCTTACGTTCGCCGCCTACCGGCGCGAAGAAGCCCTTGGGGGTGGTATCAGCCCCGATCACCAGCGCCACATCGCAGAATCCGGCGAGGATCTGAGCGCGCGCACTCTGCAGAGCCTGTGAACCACTGGCGCAGGCCGCGTAGGTCGAACTGATGGGCACACCGTTCCATCCCAGCTTCTGGGCGAAGGTCGAACCGGCGATGAAGCCCGGGTAGCCATTCCGGATGGTGTCTGCACCGGCAACGAATTGAATTTGACGCCAATCCAATTCGGCATCTTGAAGGGCGGTGCGGGCAGCTGCCACGCCGTACTCGGTGAAGTCGCGTCCCCACTTACCCCACGGGTGCATGCCCGCGCCGAGGATGTAGACGGGATCCGGGGTGCGGCTCATGCGGAAACCTTCTTCCATGCGTAGACCAGCCGTTCGACACCCTCGTCATCGGTGTACAGCGGCTCCAGAGCGAGTTCCATCGGCTGGCCCACCTTCAGATCGGCGGCGCCGGTACCGGCGACCACCTTGCCCAGCACGATTATGCCCTCGGCCGCCAGCTCGACCGCGGCGATCGCGTACGGCTGGTACGGATCAGAGGGCGGATACGGGGGAGGTGGCGCGTACTGGTTCTCGGTGTAGCTCCAGACCGTGCCGCGCGATGACAGCGGCACCTGATCCAGCACATCGCTGTCACAGGCCGGGTTGGGGCAGTTGTTGGCGCGCGGCGGAAACACGATGGTGGCGCACTGTGTGCACTTGCCGCCAATCAAATGCGGTTGGCCGGATTCGTCGGTATCGAACCAGCCGTCGACGGCAGGGGCTTGGTCTGTAGGCACCCGGTCAGATTACCCATGCTGATGAGTGAATTGAAACGTGTGTCAGTTTTGTGTCCCGCAGAGCGGGATCAGGGCTGGAAGACGGTGTCGGCCGGGACGAAATTCTCGAACGCATTCCGCACTGTTGACATGCCCCACAGGCGCTCAGCCAGTACCGCCGATTCGACCGTCGGAAACCCGTGAGCGTCCTCGGGTGTTTTCGCCGCCATCTCGCTGCCGAGAATGAGGGCCCCGATGGTCAACAGCCCAACGTATACGCCGTGCGGAGCCATCTCAGAATGTAAGCCCTGCAAATAATTTCGTGCCGCCGCGGCGGCCGGTCCGGGCCCACTCATCTCCGGCATCGCCCTGGCACCGGTACCACCGATGGTGGCCAAGATCGTTCCGCGTTTCCGTTCAACCATGCCCGGCAGCGCGGCGGTCACCGTGCGGATCAGTGGTCGCACGAACAGCGCCCAGTAATGGTCAGCCTCAGTCGCCGTGAGATCACGGGCTAGGGTGAACTCCACCGGCGACGAGGGGCCGTAGTAAATCGCCTCGATCGGTGGCAATGCGGTGTCCACTGCCGTGAGAAGTTCTTCGACGCGGACGTCGTCGGTGAGATCCGCGGAGAACGCGGTGGCACTCACTCCCGTTCCTGCGAGGTCTGCCACCAAGGTGTCAAGTGGTTCGCGGCGGCGGCCGACCACCGCAACGTGGAATCCTTCGCGTCCGAACCGCCGTGCCACCGCTGCTCCGGTGCCACTGCCGGCACCCAACACAAGCATCGTCCTATCCATGACTAACCTCCAGGTCACATCATTTCTTCTGATATGTGCGTAGCACCATCATGGAGATGTTTTGGACCTCCTACAAAAGGCACACACGTGTGCGCCCGCGAACAAGGATGTGCGTCATGACCGAGCTCGAAATGACCTCCGTCAGCACCTCATTGCCCAGCATCAGTGCCGGGGTAGGTCCAGCCGAGGGTGAATTCATTCGGGAGGTCCTCGACCGGGTCGGCGACAAATGGAGCGTGCTGATCATCGCGACATTGCACGATGGCCCTCGCAGATACACCGAGCTTCACGACGCCATTCCGGGCATCTCGCAGCGCATGCTCACGCGCACGTTGATGCTGTTACGCCGCGACGGGCTCGTCACGCGCACCGCGTTCGCCGAAGTGCCACCCCGAGTCGAATACGCGTTGACGCCGCTGGGAATCGACCTGCACGGCATCTCCGCCGCGTTGGTGCTCTGGGCACGCGCCCATCACGTGCAGATCCGTGGTCACAGAGCTGTGTTCGACGCCGCGCTGGACAACGCATCGGGGTCGTAGGTGCTGTCGCACCCGTTGCTTAGGGTAGGAGGGTGACTGCGCCTGCGACGAAGACCGGAACCAAACAGCCGACCCTCCTGCTGCTCGACGGTAACTCGCTGGCGTTCCGGGCGTTTTATGCGCTCCCGGCCGAGAACTTCAAGACGCAATCGGGCCTGACCACCAACGCGGTCTACGGATTCACCTCGATGTTGATCAACCTGCTGCGCGATGAGGCGCCCACACATGTGGCAGCCGCCTTCGACGTTTCCCGCAAGACGTTCCGCTCGGAGCGGTACCCCGAGTACAAAGCCACCCGCTCGGCCACTCCCGATGAGTTCCGCGGACAGATCGACATCACCAAGGAAGTCCTGCAGGCCCTCGGCATCACGGTGCTCGCCGAGGAGGGCTTCGAGGCAGACGACATCATCGCCACCCTGGCTACGCAGGGACAGGCCGAGGGTTTCAAGGTCTACGTGGTCACCGGTGACCGCGACTCGCTGCAGCTGGTCAACGAGGACGTGACGGTGCTGTATCCGCGCAAGGGCGTCAGCGACCTCACCCGGTTCACTCCGGAGGCGGTGGTCGAGAAGTACGGCCTGACGCCCACCCAGTACCCGGATTTCGCGGCACTGCGGGGCGACCCGAGCGATAATCTGCCCGGGATTCCCGGCGTCGGCGAGAAGACCGCTTCCAAGTGGATCCTCGAGTACGGGTCGTTGCAGGAATTGATCGACAAGGCCGACACCGTGCGCGGAAAGGTCGGCGACTCACTGCGCGCAAACCTGGCCTCGGTGGTCCTGAACCGCGAGCTCACTGATCTGGTGCGGACGGTGCCGCTTCCGTATGTGCCTGCCCAGCTGGCGTTGGCTCCCTGGGATCGTGACCAGATCCATCGTCTCTTCGACGATCTCGAATTCCGGGTACTGCGCGACAGGCTGTTCGAGACCCTGGAGGCCGTCGAGCCTGAGGTGGACGAGGGATTCCAGCTGGTGGGCCAGGCACTCGAGCCGGGAGCTGTCACCGACTGGCTGGCCACACACACCTCCGACGGTCGTCGTAGCGGGCTTGCCGTGGTCGGGGCGTACACGCCCTATGACGGCGATGCCACGGCAGTGGCCATCGCGTCGGCGGACGGCGATGGTGCGTACATCGACACCACCACCGTCACCCCAGAGGACGAGGCAGCTCTCGCCGCGTGGCTGGCCGACGAAGCCCGCCCCAAGGCTCTACACGAAGCGAAACAGGCCATGCATGCGCTGGCCGGGCGTGGGTGGCAGCTCGACGGTGTCACGTCCGACACGGCTCTCGCCGCGTACCTGGTGCGGCCGGGTCAGCGCAGCTTTGCACTCGACGACCTGTCGTTGCGGTATCTGCGCCGCGAGTTGCGTGCCGAAGACGATGGAGAGCAACAGCTTTCACTACTCGATGATGACGGCGCCGGTGATGCCAAGGCTGCTCAGGCCCAGATGTTGCGTGCCCGTGCTGTCATCGATCTCGCCGATGCGCTCGACGTCGAACTCGAACGTATCGAGTCGTCGGGTCTGCTGGCCGATATGGAGCTGCCGGTCCAGCGGGTGCTCGCGGGATTGGAATCCGTTGGTATCGCAGTCGACATCGACCACCTGACCTCGCTGCAGAACCAGTTCGCCACCGGTATCCGTGAGGCAGCCGATGCCGCCTACGCGGTGATCGGTAAGCAGATCAACCTGGGCTCTCCGAAACAGCTGCAGGTTGTGTTGTTCGACGAGCTCGGCATGCCCAAGACCAAGAAGACCAAGACCGGCTACACCACCGATGCGGATGCCCTGCAAACACTCTTCGACAAGACCGGGCATCCGTTCCTGGAGCATCTGCTCACGCACCGCGACGTCACCAGACTGAAGGTCACCGTCGACGGGCTACTGAAATCCGTTGCCGCCGATGGGCGTATCCACACCACCTTCAACCAGACAATCGCGGCGACGGGTCGATTGTCGTCAACCGAGCCGAACCTGCAGAACATCCCGGTGCGCACCGAGGCCGGTCGTGAGATTCGGGATGGATTTGTTGTCGGCGCGGGCTACTCCGAGTTGATGACGGTCGACTACAGCCAGATCGAGATGCGCATCATGGCGCATCTGTCGGCCGACGAGGGCCTTATCGAAGCGTTCAACACCGGCGAGGACCTGCACTCGTTTGTGGCTGCCCGCGCATTCGGGGTGCCGATCGACGAGGTCACCGGTGAGCTGCGTCGGCGGGTGAAGGCGATGTCGTACGGCCTGGCGTACGGATTGTCGGCCTATGGCCTGGCCACCCAGCTCAAGATCTCCAATGACGAGGCCAAAGAGCAGATGGACCAGTATTTTTCGCGATTCGGCGGTGTTCGCGAGTACCTGCACGCCGTGGTGGATCAGGCACGCAAGGACGGATACACCTCGACAGTGCTCGGCCGGCGCCGCTACCTGCCCGACTTGGACAGTGGCGATCGCCTGCGGCGCGAGGCGGCCGAACGTGCGGCTCTCAACGCCCCGATCCAGGGGAGCGCCGCCGACATCATCAAGGTCGCGATGATCACCACCGACAAGGCATTGCACGACAAGGGCTTACAGTCGCGCATGCTGCTTCAGGTGCACGACGAGCTGCTGTTCGAGGTGGCCGACTGCGAGCGGGAGACGCTGGAAGCGCTGGTTCGCGAAACCATGGGTTCGGCGTATCCGCTCGATGTGCCGCTGGAGGTTTCGGTGGGGTACGGCCGCAGTTGGGATGCCGCGGCCCACTAGTCCGTCAGGCCACGGCTCGCTAACCAGCCGTGCACCGTCATGGTGGTCGTTACCTCGTCGAGGTCCAGCACCATGCGGGTCTGATCGTTGATCAGCTGCACGGCGCGCTCGCAGACGGCAATGGATTCGCTACGTACCGCGGCATGGATCGCGTCGTTGATATCCGAAGGCAGATCCGCCGAGTCGCGCGTGAGTCGTCCGGCCGTACGTGCGGCGCGGGCGCCGATCTCGAGCAATGTGCTCCCGGCGTGGCGACGGATCGTCTCCACGGTGGTGATGGCACGGGCCAACGCGAGGTATTTCTCACGGGTATCGGCCTCGGGGGCATCAGGCCGGCCGAGTCGGTTCGTGGCGTCACGAAGCCTGTCGGAATCGTCTACGGCCTCGAAAGCCAAGTAGAAGCCCGCGACGGCACGACCTATGGGTGTCGAGGCGTCGACTGCGGGGGAGGACGGCCGTGGCGGGCGCTGACGCGCACTGGACTTTGATAACGGCAAGTCGACGGGCGACGGCAGGCCGCACCGTGGGACATCCATCTGTCCATACTGCCCGAAAAGTAGACGATGTGTGCAGAAGTTGACGAGGGAAAGATCACTAAGGACGAGGATCTCAGCGTTGTCCGAACCGCTCCCGCAGCTGTGGATCGTTCTCCCACCATAACGTCGAAGGGCCCTCGTCCCGCTCCGCCGCGTCGCGCAGATCGGCTGTGGCGCGATCGGCCTGGTCGAGTTCCGCGTCAATCCGGGCTGCCTGCGCCTTATCGTCGGCCGACAGTGCGCGCATGAGCAGCAGCAGGAAGGGAAGCCCAAGTACGTCGCCCAGGATCCAGAGAATCCCGGCACCATAGGTCTGATCGGTTCGCATATCCGGTCCCCAAGAGCGGTGCAGCGCCAGGTAGTAGGCCGACGCCACGAGCGGACCCTGCCACAGCACCAAACCCAGTATTCCGTCGCCGATCGTCTCGGCCACACTGATCAGCAGTGAGATCAGCTGTGGGTACCTGCGGGGTACCTGGTCAACCTGAAGGCGAGCGTAGAAGTACGCAAACCCTATGAATACCAACACTGTTCTTGTCGCCGCACCGAGCGCGCCGCTCGTGAGGGAGGCCGTGTACCAGGGCGTGAGATAGAGCAGCCATGGAGTGACCAGAATCGCCAGCGATGTGGTGAGTGGGTGCGTCACCATGCGCGCGGGCATCGACGACACTGCGCTATCGAATCTGTCCAGCATGCGCGGATGCAATGCGCTGCGCACAACGGTGACCGGGCGCCCCAGAGCCAAGAAGAACGGTACGACCAGCAGTAGCAAGACAACTTGCAGTGCGCGCATCCAGAACAGGGCGTGCGCATAGACACCGATGACGCTCATGCATGCCAGCGCCCAGCAGCCGATTCCGCCGAAAAAGCATCTCGTCGATGCGGCACTGACCGTCACGTGATGGCGACGCGCGCGAACCAGTGCCCAGCTATAGCCCACGCCGAGCAAGACAGTGCACACAGCCGCGGCCGCATCGAAATGCCATGCACACCAGAGCATCGTCCAGGTGAGTGGCTCAGAGGGTGCGAACATCTCAGGCCACGGCTCGAGGAGAGTGGGCGGTTGCGTCAGCCCGGTGAAGGACGGCGGCCGCGATGGTCACCACGGCCGTCGACAGCACGATCCCTGCCAACACATCGACCATCCAATGGTCTCCGAGGTAGAGACGGCTGCCGGCCACCGCCAGCACCGCAACGATCGTCCCCAACAGTGCTGCCTGACGTCGCCAATCGCGGTACCGGTAAGCGACGACCACCGTCAACATCCCGGCGAGTGCGGCTGTGCCCGTGACGTGCCCGGAGGGAAAGGACCAGCCGCTTTCGGCAACCAGCTGAGCTTCGCCGGGCGGACGGTGCTCTCCGACTGTCCATTTCGCCACCGCCGCGAGGATGAACGCCGCCGCGACCGCGACGGCGACGGTGGCAGCGGTTCTCGCCGAACGTGTGAAACGCCAGATCATCAGTGCCGCGACGACAGTCGCGATAGACACCGCCGTCGGGCTACCCAGATGGGTGACGACGACCGCCACCGCGGTGAGCCAACCATGCCGATGAATCTCCAACCAGCCCAACGTGTGGTGATCGACAGCGGTGCCCGAGTCGTAATGGCGCGCCGTCACCGCCAGTGTTGCGAAGACCACGAACAGCGCTGTTGCGAGAACCGCAGCGACCTTTGTGCTCGTTGTTTCGGGGCGAAGATTTCTCACGTTGAAAGCCATCGCGTCCTTCTCGTCGATTCCGGGACCGACGAATGAGGCTAGATCTCAGACCTGAGAATCTGCTGTCAGCACTCAACCAAGTGCCATCGCCTTCAGCCCCTCGGCGCGCGTTGTCTTTCCAACGTAACCCAGTTCGCGGCGTGCGGCGGTGTCGTCGGTCGTGAACTCACGTCCAATCAATCGCACCATCGTGCGGGTCAGCGGCGGGTCGCCCTTGTCGGAGCGCAATGCCGCGACCGCCTCCAGAACACGCCCGAGGGTGAAGGCCACTCAGTACGGGATGGACCGCAGGCCATCGATCGAAACACCTTCCACCTCTGCATGACTGGCTACAAACTCACGGAAGGTGACCGGTTCACGATCGTTGATGAAGTAGGGACGACCGCCGGTGCCGCGTTCGAGCGCGCATTGGACCGCCTCGACAACGTTATCGACATGGATGGTGGACACCGGGTATTCGCCGCGCGCGATAAATGCGAATTGTCCGGACTCCACCGCCGCGGGAAGCTGCTTGCTGAACGGACCGCCAGGACCCCAAACGCCGGGTGGGCGAAGTGCGAGGGTGCGGAACCCGGGCCGGTTCGCAGCCAGGACTGCCGCCTCGCCCTGAGATTTGCTTGCAATGTAACCGGAAAAGCTATTCGGGTAGGTGGGTGCGGTCTCATCGACGTTGCGCAGGGGTGTCTCACGATCGTCCATGACCAGCGCGGCGGCACTGATGTAGACAAATGTGTTAGCGCCAGCCTTTTGAGCTGCTGCCAGAAGCGCCTCGGTGCCAACGACATTCGCCTGGAAATAGGGGCCACGCGGGCCCGCGAACCGAAAGTGTGCAGCGGCGTGGACCACAGCGTCGACACGTGGAGGGCGTATGGCTGCATCGAGCTACAAGCTTCCCCAGGTCACCGCGTTGTTTTGGATCCTGAAAATCGCTGCGACGCCGCTCGGGGAGACCGGCGGGGACTTGATCGCCCAAACCCTGGGTCGCGGCTATGCCGCCGCGTCCGTCCTGTTTATCGGAGTGTTCGTGGTGAGCTTGCTCGCTCAGTTGCGTGCTCGGCAGTTCCGCCCAGCCCTGTATTGGACCGTGATTGCCGCCACCAGCACCGCCGGCACCACGATGTCAGATCTGGTCAACCGCGGCCCCGGAACGGGCACAGACACCGACGGCGGCCTGGGCTACGGCGCAGGGGCGGCCCTCTTGGTCACCGGCCTCGCCATCGTGTTCCTGATCTGGAAGCTGACGCGCGAAACCTTGGATGTCGCCAATATCAGCACCCTGCGCGCCGAAATGCTCGATTGGGCCGCAATCCTGCTGTCCAACACCCTGGGCATGTCACTGGGCGACTGCCTGGCCGACAGCTCCGGGCTCGGTTACTGGGGGGCGCCGCTCTCATCGCCACGGTCATGATCGCCATATTGGCCGCGCATTACCTCACCAACATCTCCGGCGTCCTGTTGTTCTGGGCGGCATTCATTCTCACCCGCCCCCTAGGTGCCACCGTCGGCGACTTGCTGTCCAAGCCAATTGAGAAGGGCGGGTTGGCACTCGGCACCTGGGGAACGTCGGCCGCATTGTTGGCCGTCCTTACCATTGGTATCGCTTTCGAATACCGCAAGGCGCAGGTCAACATGCCCGAGGATGATCCGGACCCGCGTGAGCTGATCCGAGACTAAGAGCGTGTTTCATGTGGATAGTTTTCTGAAGCAGACCAGGGTGGCGGCGAGTGTGAGGAATGCGGCGTAGAGATGGTCGTGGCGTTCCCAGCGGGTGCCCAGGCGGCGGTAGGTGAAGAGCCAGGACATGGTGCGTTCGACTTTCCAGCGTTTGGTGCCGAGCCGGTCGCCGGATTCGGTTCCGCGGCGGGCGATCCGGGGTGTGATGTGTCGATTGGTGAGCCATTGCCGCAGGTGGTTCGCGTCGTATGCCTTGTCTGCGTGCAGTTTTGCCGGTCGCCGCCTGCGTGGCCCGCCCGGGGATTTGATGGCGGGCAGTGCCCGTACCAGCGGCGGGACCGCATGCCCGTCCCAGGTGTTGGCGGCGGTGACCGCGGTCTGCAACGGCAGACCGGTCGCGTCGGTGAGCACGTGAATCTTGGTACCCGCTTTGCCCCGGTCTACCGGGCTCGGCCCGGTCATGGCGCCCCTTTTTTAGCCCGCACGTACGCCGAATCCACCACGGCCCGTGACCAATCCAATGCCCCATCGGCACCGAGCCGATCGAGTACCGCTTCTTGTAGACGCCGCCATACCCCGACGGCGGTCCACTCGGCGAACCGGCGATGCGCGGTAGGGACCGTCACTGCGAAACATGGTGGCAAATGCCGCCAGGCACACCCACTGACCAGCACAAACACCACCGCGGTGAATACCGCACGCTCATCGGCATACGCCGTCCCGCCGCCCTGGGGACGCACCCGCTGCACCGGCAACAACGGCTCCACCAACGCCCACAACTCGTCCGGAACCAACCTCAACGAAAGCTCTCTCACACCAGCACATCATGCCCCAACCACCCCACAAACCACACAAGACACGCTCTAAGAATGTCAAGCGAGCGCTTAAGTTTGGCTGAGAATTATCCGTTTTCATTTGAGGTGAGGCATGTCGACCGTGCATGACCTGCAGTGCCTCAGATCAAATGGAAATCTTGGGTTACGGCCGTTGCGATTTGTTTTCAGTTAACTTAAGGCAACTCGGCATGAGCGAGGCCGGGTCTGTTGGTAATTTGTTGGGGGCAAGAATGTGAGGAGATCAAAGTCGTTGAATTCGTGGCTATGCGGCGGAGCGAGCAGAATCCGGGTGGCAACGCGCGTCGACCACCCGGATTCTGCAGTTTTTTTCTAGCCCAGGGATGTCGTGTGTGTGGCTTCTTGTCCTTCTAGTCCTTTCCAGATGAGGGTTTCCGTTAAACGTGTGATGGCTTCCGCCACGCGTTTTCCTAGGGGTTGCCATCGGCAGGCATTGGCGAAGATCGAATTCGCGAAGGCTAGGGCTGACAACAGCCGCGCGCTAATTGGTGGATTGGGGATTTCGAGGTCAACGGCTATTCGGGAAGCGATACTCGGAATGTCTGACATTCCGTGGGTGAGGCTGCGGCTGGCTATGGCGTTGGTCAGCCAGCGAGGAAGCTTCACTCCACTGAGCAAGGCTCCGATGCTCTCATAGTAGTAGTCCGTCAGCCTCAATGCGGCATCTGTTGCTGGCCTCTGGTACCGCTCCCTGAACAGCTGTCGGCTCAACCGGTGCTGGTCACTAATGTCCGCCGGCACCAGTTCAGGCGGCGCGCCTTGTAGCAGCGTCACCCATTGCCACTGCCGGGTCATCGCGTCGAATTCTCTCTGAGAGAAGTATCCGCCCAACCCTCTGGCAGCCTGGACGGGATAATTGGCAAAAGTGTATACCCCGCCGGATATGGAGGCCGCGCTTATTGGCGTTCCTAGGCCATAATCCCATGTGCCGCTGCGGCTTATGCCGATGCGCACGCGACTGTGCATGAGGCGTATACGTACCCAACGAGCCCAGGATGAGCCTCCAGGTTTGATGTCCTCAACTTTCGATCCGTCGACGACGCCGCGCAGAGTCTCCCAGTATCTTCGGGAGATATCGCCGCCGTACCCTAGCCTCCCGCTGAAGTCTAGGACACCTGCGACATTGGGATCCCGATAGGTGAAGACAAGAGCACTGAACAGGGACGTGACCAGTCCGACAGGGTTTCGCATCAATGCGTTCAGCGCGGGTTTCATCTCGTCAAAATCGATGAAGTCCGGGACGTAGTTGATCGATTCCCACAGGTTAAGCGCGGCCGTGTGGCCTTGCTCTCGCATGATGTCGAGTGCGGCTAAGTCGTCGAGGTCTTTGAGCCCTTCCTCGGCTTTGGCGAGAATGAAGTTCTCGGCCAGTGGGTCGCCAACGAGATCAAGGGCGCGCCAATCCTCGATGGTGAGGTCATGCCACGACGTGATGTCGTTGCGGCACGGCGTGCTCAATAGTTGCTCCCAGTGTTCGATTCGTTCTGCCAGCATGGGGTCATGGCGGGGGCGGTGGCGCAGCCACTGAAGGCTTTCGGATGCGGCGGGCCGGGTGGTGGTGGGCATGGCGGTGTCTCCTTTGGCGGCAGTTTGAGCTAGCTGGTTCAGAGCGGGATTGGCTCTAAGGCCGTGGCGATTTGTCAGATCTGATGCGAATCCTGCGTGTAGATGTCCATTGCATCAGCGCGAGGGCGAATCGCGCTGTTTTGAATTTGTATGGCAGCCATAAAGGTTCTGTCGATCCAGTGCGGAATCGGGAGGCCGTGATTGCCTGCTTTTGGCAGTACTTTCTGAGGCCGTTCGCGCCACCCCGACTCCCGATGCCGGACTGTTTCCAACCTCCCATCGGCAGGGCGAAACTGAAAATATTGGCTAATGCGTCATTGATGTTGACTGAGCCGACATTAAGCTGTTCGGCCACCCGGCGCCCTCGTATGCTTGATTTGGTCCACACTGTCGCCGATAAGCCGTACACGGAATCATTCGCCAGTTCGATCGCTTCTTGTTCGTCTGACACCTTCATTACCGGCAGAGTGGGTCCGAAGGTTTCCTCGGTCATACATTTCATACCGTGATCCACATCCACTAAGATGGTGGGCAGATAGTAGTTACCTGGCAGCTCAGGCGCTCGGCCACCGGTCAATGCACGTGCACCTTTGGCGCGCGCTTCATCGACATGTTCGCGGACAATCTCACGTTGACGGTCACTGGCTAGCGTCCCGACATCATTGCCGGGGCTCGTCTGGTCGCAGCCCTGACGCACCTTGCCGACATGATCAACCAACTTCGCCACGAAAACGTCGTACACAGGCTCTTCGACATACACCCGCTCAACGGAGGCGCATACCTGCCCGGAATTGACCAACCCCCCATAGGCGACTCCTGCGACTGCACGATCAAGGTCAGCGTCAGCAAGGACGATGGCGGGATCTTTTCCGCCGAGTTCAAGACTGCATGGGATCAGGCGCTCCGCGCATGCAACGGCGATCTTTCGACCGGTACCCGTGGAACCAGTGAACTGAACATAGTCAACATGATTGACAACAGCGGCCCCTGTTTCACCCCCACCTGTTGCGACGGCGAATACGGGCGGCGCGCCGATCTCCTGCCAACCACGCTGCAACGCAAGCGCGGAAAGAGGGGTCAGTTCGGATGGTTTGAGTACGACCGACGCGCCCGCTGCAAGGGCGGGCACGACATCAAGCATCGGTATCGCCAATGGATAGTTCCACGGGGCAATCACACCTACGGCTTGGTATGGGCGGTATCGAACGGTGATCCGCTTGGCGCGAGCTAGCAGACTGTGCGGCGCCGGATGCTCGTCGGCCAGGAATTTCCCAGCGTTGCGCGCGTAATACGCGATGAGGTCCATGCCAGCTGCAGGTTCAAGTAGGGCGTCGACCCGCGGTTTGCCCGTCTCGGACTGGATAACATCGGCAATATGCTCGATGTTATCCAGGATCCAGTGCTGCCATGCAAGCAGCCAACGCTTACGCCCCTGCGGCGGCATCGCCTCCCAGCCAGGTTGATGCCGACGCACCTCATGCACAAGCGTTTCCACGGCGGCGGCCGAAAACACGGGCACTGTTCCGGCGACTCGGCCGGTCGCCGGATTCCGGACTTCTAAACACTCGTTGCCCGCTTGAGTCACACCTAAAAGTCAAACATAGTTGGACTACACAGTCAAGCATAGAGGCGGGGTGTGCTCCGACGGACGACCACCACGTCATCCGTGACAGCCGTCGCCGGAGCGTGCCAGATCTAGTGGCGCGTGTTTGAAGTGGCTTTACGGTGTTGCTTTGGGGCAATGATGTATGCGAGTGGCTCCGTTGGGTTTGTGGGATGGGGACCGGGAGAAGTTGGTGTCGTTGACGCGGTCCTCGACGGTGATGGCGGGGTTGGCGCAGCGGGCGCGGATTGTGTTGCTTGCCGCCGATGGTGTTTCGAACACTGAGATCGCTTCGCGGACAGGGGTTTCGCGTCCGACGGTGATTTCGTGGCGGGCTCGGTACGGTGAATCGGGAATCGTCGGGCTGGTTGATCTGGCGCGTTCTGGCCGTTCGCGCACGCTAGATCATGGCGAGATTGTGTCTGCGACGTTGCGGCCTTCACCTGCGACACTAGGTGTGACACATCGGAGTTCTCGGCTGTTGGCCGATCATTTGGGGATCAGTTTTTCGGCGGTGGCCAAGGCGTGGCGTGAGTATGGGGTGGCGCCGTGGCGCGTCGAGACGTTCAAGTTCTCGACCGATCCCGAACTGGTCGCCAAGGTCACCGATGTGGTCGGGTTGTATCTGGCGCCACCGGAGAATGCGGTCGTGCTCTGCATCGATGAAAAATCGCAGATCCGGGCGTTAGATCGGAGGGCGCCGATGCTGCCCATGCAGATCGGGATGCCCGAGCGTCGGACCCACGACTACGTCCGTCACGGCACCACCACCTTGTTTGCGGCCTTGGAGGTCGCCACCGGGAAAGTGACCGAAGTGTGCAAGCCCAGGCACCGCCATCAGGAGTTTCTCGCCTTCCTGCGTCACCTCGCACGCGCCTATCCGGATCAGGAACTTCATCTGGTGATGGACAACTACGCCGCCCACAAAAAGACCGAAGTTCGCGACTGGCTGGCCCAAAACCCCAGGATCAAAACATATTTCACGCCGACGTCGGCATCGTGGATGAACCTAGTCGAGGTATGGTTCGGCATCATCGAACGCCAAGGCATCCACCGTGGCGCCTTCGGCAGCGTCCGCGATCTGACCACCGCAATCCGCACCTTCATCAACGGCTGGAACCCTCGCGCGCATCCGTTTGTCTGGACCAAAACCACCGATCAAATCCTCAAAAAAGCAGAACGTCAACAGACTTCAAACACGCGCCACTAGCGAGATGTGGCGGGCTGCACAACGGTGGCGCCAGCTGCGATGAACGCCGCGCAAGTCTTGACCGCCAGAGCCGGATCAATGTCGTGGGCGATGGCGGTCAAGACCCCGGACATGACGGCGTTCGCGGCCATGGTCACCACGAGCAGGTGCTGGTGTGTGGCAGGGTCTTCTGCCTCCGCATCCGAGAAGTGAAAGGCGGCCATGACTCTAGCGACGGCATCGGCAAGAACCTGCTTGTCGAATCCCGGCACTTGCGGCGCTGTGGGATCGGCAAGCAATCGCATACCAAGCGAGCGCGCGGCGGCGTGCTTAAAGAATGGCTCAAGAGCCCCAGTCAAGTAGGTGGCCAGATCACTCACGTCGATTTTCTCAGGTGATGACACCTCGTCGAAAATTGCCCGCATCAGCGCAGCCTCGCGTCCGACGAGTCGGGAAAGCATCCCGTCCTTCGAACCGAAATGGGCATACAACGTCTGCTTGGTCACCTGGCCCGTGTCGGTGATCTGATCGACAGTTACCGCTCCGCAACCATACTCAACAACCACCGGTAACAATATGTCCAACAACTCGTCATCGGTCGGCCGGTAGCCGTGCCCGCGCCGCAACCGCCCTAACGCGCCAGCGTTGCGTGAACCCACCAGAGCACCATAGCCCACCAGCGTCACCACTCACCGCCCAGGCCTTATGTTCCGCAGCTCTCAAATGCCAGGCCGAGGGTTATCCACTTCGACAGCGTCATCGGGTCAATCCCGAAATCAGCGGCGATCTGCTCCAAGGTCACCCGGCATCGCGGTTACGGGCAACTCGCACCGTATCGGCACGGAACTCCTGCGGGAACGGCTTCGGCTCACCCACACCGGGCTAGCCAGCTCAGTTGTCACCTATCCGCCGGCCTGCCGGGCACCGCCGATCAATTTCCGCGGCGTCGCGAACGCTGCCAGCAACGTCTCAGCAACATCATCACGACAAACGCGCGGATGTCGATAACCCGACAGCCACCGGACGTTCACCACCAGCGCCGGATTAGGAGCACCCACCCGACGATAACGCCAACCCACTGTATAACAAGCGATTTCAGACAACTTGAACCTAGGCTGATCATCATCGGTGATGCGATCATCGGCCCTCACATCGACCACAGTCACACCGACATTGCTATGTCTAGCAAAATAGTCAGGGACATGGTGCGTGCCGTCAGTCCAGTGGAACCTGAAAGGCTGCGATGCCACAGCAACAACACCGGGATCAGCGTCCAGCAACATTAGATGATCGCGCTCCAGTCAAGGCTCATGACCAACATGCGTACCCGTCGTAGCAAACCACCACATGCCCGGATAGTTAACCTGGCCAGTTGGCGACAAATCGCTGAAGACGATTCGACCGCGAAGAATTGTGGTGAAGATGCCATTGTCCGACGGGTCGTCTATCCACCCCAATCGGCTGAGCATCAAGCATTCCCAATTGAGCGCCCAGCGAATCAGGCCCGGTTACTCTGCGCACGGTGGGGCCAGGCAAGGTGATGCGTCGTGCATATATCAACTGGTAGCGAGACGTGTTGAGGTGAGACGAGTGACTTTCAACTAGCGGTGCTGCGACACTTTTAGCTGGTCTCGGACTCACTCGAAGGCGCCCGGGGAACTATGGGGGGCTAGTCCTCGGCATCCGGGCTGTCAGCCCCCGGGCGCCGCTCGTCACTGGTCTTCTCGGCCGCGAGTCGTTGAGCGAGCTGGCTAATGGGGCGATGCAACTTCTTGTCGAGCTCCAACTTCAGACGAGCCGTCTCTATACGTACATCACGTGTGATCTCGGCTTGCGCATCCATCTGAGTCATCGGTTCGCCTCTCCTTCAACGCCATTGTCCTGCCCAAACACCACCATGTCCGTCAAACACACTCGCCGGAGGAGGGACTGTCGGGACTGTCTGAAAAACGGTGGATCTGACTTGGTTCAACACGCCGGGCGTTGCTTGGCGGGAAGGACTGATGATGACCGAAACCATGGATGACATGGCGAATCAGATTGATACCGCGGCGGTGGCCGCGCAGTTGCTGGCCCAAGCCGGCGAGCAGGGTGTGGAGCTGGTCGGCCCGGACGGGTTGCTCAATGCGCTCACCAAACAGGTGTTGGAGTCCGCGCTGCAAGCGGAGATGGATGAACACCTGGGCTATGAAAAACACCAGGTGGCGGGCCGTAATGGCGGGAACTCCCGCAACGGGGTCCGCGAGAAAACGGTGCTGACCGAGATCGGGCCGGTGCAAATCGAGGTGCCCCGCGATACCGACGCCCGCTTTGATCCGAAGATCGTCCGGAAACGCCAGCGCCGGCTGACCGGGATCGATCAGATCATCTTGTCCCTGACCGCCAAAGGGCTGACCACCGGCGAAGTCGCCGCTCATTTCGGTGAGGTCTATGGTGCTGACGTCTCGAAGGACACGATCTCGAAGATCACCGATAAGGTGGTCGGAGAAATGGCCGAATGGGCAGGGCGGCCACTAGATTCGGTGTATCCGGTGATGTTCATCGACGCTATCCACGTCAAGATCCGCGACGGCCAGGTCGCCAACCGGCCGGTCTATGTCGCCATCGGCGTCACCACCGCAGGTGAACGGGACATCCTGGGCTTGTGGGCCGGGGACGGCGGTGAAGGCGCCAAATACTGGCTTGCTGTCTTGACCGAGATCAAGAACCGTGGCACCGCCGATGTGTGCATCGTGGTCTGTGACGGACTCAAAGGCTTACCCGAGTCGATCAACACTGTCTGGCCCGCTGCTGTGATCCAGACCTGCGTTATCCATTTGATCCGCAATACCTTTCGCTACGCATCCCGCAAATACTGGGACGAGATGGCCCGCGATCTGCGGCCGGTCTACACCGCAGCGACCGAGGCCGCGGCCAAAGAACGCTTCGTCGAGTTCAGCGGCAAATGGGGCCAACGCTATCCGGCGATCATGCGACTCTGGGAGAACGCCTGGAGCGAGTTCGTGCCGTTCCTGGACTACGACACCGAGATCCGGCGAGTCATCTGCTCCACGAACGCTATCGAATCGGTCAACGCCCGCTACCGCCGGGCAATCCGCGCCCGCGGTCATTTCCCCACCGAGCAAGCAGCTCTCAAGTGCCTGTATCTGGTCACCCGATCACTAGACCCCACCGGCAAAGGTAGGGCACGATGGGCCATGCGGCGGAAACCAGCTTTGAACGCATTCGCTATCGCGTTCGAAGGCCGGATTACCCCGGCAGCGAATAACTAACCATGCCAAGCAGATCCACCGTTAATCTGACAGACCCCGAGGCAGGCGGCTTGGCCTTTTCTGGGGCCAGATCGATCGCACTTCTGCAGGCTGAAGGTATCGGCAGACCTCGTTCGGGCTGCACGAATGTGGGTCGAGGGTTTCGGCGTCTTGGCGCAGCCGGGTGATGGTGTCACGCAGCGCGAGCAGCGCGTTGATCTGTTTGTTGAGGTCGGCCAGGCGGGTGTCGAGCAGGTCGCGTACGTGGGTACATGGCGGCTGGCCGTGGTCGCGGGTATCGAGGATCTGTGTGACCTGGGTGAGGGTGAGCCGGTTCATTGTCTTTGAGTATTGCACCGGCCGACAATTCACGCCGGTCCGGTGTTAGCGCAGGAATTCTTCGAGTGCTGCGCGGGCGCCTGGCAGGCGGTTGCGGGATTGCAGTTCGAGTAGGGCCGCTTCGGCGGTCATGGCGACCCACAGCTGCGCCCCTTGAAGCGGGTGCTGCCGACCGATCGCCGCGAAATCCGGTCGGCACAACTCGGCCGTATCGGCGTTGCGTCGGGCGATCTCTGAGTTGACGGCGGGCTCTGCGCGCGCTTCCAGAAGCAACGCCCGCACACCACGATGCTGCAGGCAGCCGTCGAGATAGGTGTTTGCTGCGGCCATCAGGCGGCGCCGACCGGGCGACATCGTGGCGACGGCGTCCTGGATCTGCTCGGCGATGCGGTCGTGGAATTCGCGGTGCAAACACAGCAGGTAGGTCGACCGGTCGCCGAAGTGGTGAAAGAAGGTGCCTTTCGATACGCCCGCTTCGGCGACAAGGACGTTGACGCTCAGCCCTGCCAGACCAGTTCGTTCCGCGAGGATCAGCCCGGTGTCGATGAGCGTTGCGCGGGTTCGGGCGGCCGCGGCCTTGCGTCCGACCGCGGCGGTGGTTGCCGGTGGTGACGATTGCACTGGTGGGACTCTATGCGGCCGCGCACAGGTTGCGGGTGGCTTTTCGTCGGCTGCGCCGCGCCAGTGCTTCGCCGTATTGCGCGCACACATCGATGACGCCGGTGAGCTGGTAAGTGATCCAGCCCTTGTGGGTTGAGGGCAGATTGTGCTCGAACAGCACATGCCCGGCGATCTGTAGCAGCCACCCGCCGACGACCATCGGCACTCCCACGCGCGGCTTGGCGATGAGCAACGGCAGACCGGCCGCGATCACCGGGATGCCGATGAGGTGGACGACTCGCACGCCCCGGCTGGTGTGCTGGGTCCGGTAGTACGCCATCTTCTCGACGAACGGGGCCTCCGGCTCGGGAATGGACATTGCAACTCCTTCTTGCAGTAGGTTCGATCCTGATGCTAACATCGACCGACCGGTCGGTCAATAAAAGGATGTGCGACATGCCAGTTGTTCAAACCCGGGTGGGCCCCATTGCCTACGACGATCACGGCAGTGGGGCAGTGGTGGTCTTGCTTCATGCCACGTTGCATGACCGCCATGACTTCGGCACGATCGCACCCAAACTCGCCAGCCGTCACCGCGTGATCGCCATCGACTGGCCCGCCCACGGCGAATCACCTGATCTCGCGCCGTCGTTGGCGCCAGGAGCGGCGTTGTTCGCCGACGTTCTGCAAGACCTTGTCGAGGCGTTGGACTTGCCGCCGGCGGTGTTTGTGGGCAATTCGGTAGGAGGCTTTTGCGCGGCGCGCCTCGCGATCACTCACCCGCATCGGGTCGCGGGCCTGGTGCTGGTGAACGGGAGCGGTTTCCTGAGCAGTGCGGTCACTCGCACGTACTGCCGAGTCCTGGGCACGCCGGCGGTGATGCGTCCCCTCCTGCCACGCCTGGCCCGCAGTTATATGCGTGCCGCCAGCGCTAACGACCGCGCGATCCTGGACCGCGTGCTGGCCCGCGCCGACACCGATGAGGGTGTCAAAACCGTGACGGCGGTGTGGCGCAGCTTCGCCGCACCTGAGCACAACCTGCTTGCCCGTGCCGACCGGATCACCGCTCCGACGTTGATCGTCTGGGGATCCAAGGACACCGCGATCCCGCTGAGGTACGGCCGCGCCACCCACCGCGCGATCCCGGGCTCACGGCTGGAATTGCTGCCGACCGGACACCTCCCGTTTTCCTCGGATCCGGCCGGCTTCCTGACCATCGTGGACCCATTTCTGGCTGCCGTGCTGTCCACCCGGAGCCCGAAATAAGGTCGATCAATGACACCGCGGCGACGGTTCCGGTGACACCGATTCCCGGCCGATTACGCCGCCGCTGGGCGCGGCAACTGCACGGTTCCCCTTCGCGGGCAACAGGTGTCGACCATGCCACCGTGCAACCGATTGACAATCGCCCAGGTGCGGTACCGGAGATGAACGGAGTGAGGATGCTGACCTTCGACGACGTATTGTAGCTCGGGCTGCGTATACAGGCGGTTGTCGTTGGGGTCTTGGTCGTGCTTGAAAGTCAGTTCTCAGCACTGCGATGTCAACATCGCTATCCTGACGGACGTTTGTGTTATTTGCGTACGATCCTTTAACGACGTATCGAATGTTGGACGATGTCAGATCGTCCCGGCCATCAAGCCAGTTCGCAACGCTTTGCTTTACACGCTCCTCGGCGCGAAGAAACGAAACGCCGGGCTCTAGACGAAGCAAACGGGCTGCGGCACCGGGTAATTCGTCAAACACTCTGAATACCGCCCATCCCGCTTAGACTGGCCGAAACGTCACTGTGACGATTCTTTGTGGGGAGCCGGAGCTAGAGGTGGAACTACCGGATGGCAAGTCGGGGGTTCCGTGGCGGTAGTCGACTCGTGCGGCATGACGGCGTCCGGAACATTCTATCCTCAGCATCATTGCCTTCACTTGATGTTGAAATCAATCGTTTAATGAAAGAAACCCACGGCGACCTTGGGCGTGAGGTCAACAGAGACACGCGGACTGGGTGACATATCCAGTCACGAAACGCGGGGCGACGTGCGAAAACGACTGAATGCCAAGGAAGTGCGAGTTCTTTCATCTGATGCAACTCGCAATGGTTTAACGCCGATAAGACACATTATGTCAGATAATAGTTTGGCTTCTGCGGCGGATGTGCGATCGACTCCTGCTGCCCCGGCAGGCGGCTAGCGATTGACCGAACGTCCGCATGCTCTTCAGTTCACTGATCCTGCAATAGAATTGCAGCCAGTACGACCTCGCACCCTCAGTCGCATGGTCGGGTTCCTTCCTCTCCGCATTGGCCGGTAAGCGCCTGACCTTGCGTGAAATGATGTTGCGAGCAGATCGTCCATAACTCACCTTTGTGTCATGCGGGTCGGGGTTCAGGTGAGGGGTGACGGCCGAGTGCGCGTAGGCAGTCGTTGAAAACGATGTTCGCGACCCACACCGCGCATGAGAAGTGCGTCACAAACTCGCAAACCACTCCGTCAAGATCAATCCAGCCGTAGCCGTGCGCGGCCCCACTCGTCGTGTTGAACATGTGATCGATAAGCAGATTTCCATGGGCTTCATCGATCGACAGTCCTGTGAGCAGTGGCCCCAGCACATGTTCTTTCAGGTGCTCCAAGAGTTTCGTCTCACTAGATGTTCCCGGGGGCGGCGGGTACGGATTCGTGTAAGCCGCAAGCTGTCGCACAACGCCGTTTCGTGGGGGCCGCAGCCCTGCAAGAACATTCGAATTTTGTCGGTCGAGTTGCCCGACAAACTTCGACGCTGAATCAATCTCGAGCTTGTACAGTCGGCCCATGTGCTTCACACGCAGTTCGGGATCACCAGGGGGACTGTCTGAAAAACGGTGGATCTGACTTGGTTCAACACGCCGGGCGTTGCTTGGCGGGAAGGACTGATGATGACCGAAACCATGGATGACATGGCGAATCAGATTGATACCGCGGCGGTGGCCGCGCAGTTGCTGGCCCAAGCCAGCGAGCAGGGTGTGGAGCTGGTCGGCCCGGACGGGTTGCTCAATGCGCTCACCAAACAGGTGTTGGAGTCCGCGCTGCAAGCGGAGATGGATGAACACCTGGGCTATGAAAAACACCAGGTGGCGGGCCGTAATGGCGGGAACTCCCGCAACGGGGTCCGCGAGAAAACGGTGCTGACCGGGATCGATCAGATCATCTTGTCCCTGACCGCCAAAGGGCTGACCACCGGCGAAGTCGCCGCTCATTTCGGTGAGGTCTATGGTGCTGACGTCTCGAAGGACACGATCTCGAAGATCACCGATAAGGTGGTCGGAGAAATGGCCGAATGGGCAGGGCGGCCACTAGATTCGGTGTATCCGGTGATGTTCATCGACGCTATCCACGTCAAGATCCGCGACGGCCAGGTCGCCAACCGGCCGGTCTATGTCGCCATCGGCGTCACCACCGCAGGTGAACGGGACATCCTGGGCTTGTGGGCCGGGGACGGCGGTGAAGGCGCCAAATACTGGCTTGCTGTCTTGACCGAGATCAAGAACCGTGGCACCGCCGATGTGTGCATCGTGGTCTGTGACGGACTCAAAGGCTTACCCGAGTCGATCAACACTGTCTGGCCCGCTGCTGTGATCCAGACCTGCGTTATCCATTTGATCCGCAATACCTTTCGCTACGCATCCCGCAAATACTGGGACGAGATGGCCCGCGATCTGCGGCCGGTCTACACCGCAGCGACCGAGGCCGCGGCCAAAGAACGCTTCGTCGAGTTCAGCGGCAAATGGGGCCAACGCTATCCGGCGATCATGCGACTCTGGGAGAACGCCTGGAGCGAGTTCGTGCCGTTCCTGGACTACGACACCGAGATCCGGCGAGTCATCTGCTCCACGAACGCTATCGAATCGGTCAACGCCCGCTACCGCCGGGCAATCCGCGCCCGCGGTCATTTCCCCACCGAGCAAGCAGCTCTCAAGTGCCTGTATCTGGTCACCCGATCACTAGACCCCACCGGCAAAGGTAGAGCACGATGGGCCATGCGGCGGAAACCAGCTTTGAACGCATTCGCTATCGCGTTCGAAGGCCGGATTACCCCGGCAGCGAATAACTAACCATGCCAAGCAGATCCACCGTTAATCTGACAGACCCAATTCTGGATGACCCAGAACGCCATCGACGGACGCCATCTCAAAGCCCTACGGGACGAGTGCGTACTTCGAGTTGTTGGATCTTTGACTCGGTGCCGTACCTGCGGTTTGTTGATACACATAGGTTCCAGCGGTATCGGTGCTGCAGGTCAGCGTCAGGGTATATTTGACGGGCGTGGTGCCGTCCATCTCATCGCTAGCGATGAGACCGCGGCCATCCGGTTGCAGACTATAGGTATAGGTTCCGTTGTATCGCTGTCCGTCTATGTTGACATATTTGTAAGTACCATTAGACGCGTACACCATGACATAGGACTGATAGGCATTGGGGTTCTCTGGCGACGGCGGGTCGGTATCCTCCATAAGTATGGAGTGTCCAGCCACCGTAGTCGGAACCTTGCAGCTATTCGGTTCAGCATAAGCCGAAGGTGCCAGCACTCCCAACACCCCAATACCGCAAACCAATGAAAGCGCAATACCGCGAGTGCTCATCATGCGGCCCAATCTAGACGCACGAACCCCGGCTGTCGAGGACTGCGATCCACAGACCTAAAGAGCTGTTTCGCGAGCGTAACTACACCGCGATACAACAGATTTGCCGACCAACGCTAGCGGCCCCGCGCGCCGGCAAGGGCCTATCTCACCCAGCCTCGAAGCCGCGCGAACAGCAGTGGTGATGCCTCCAGCAAAACCAACACCAGCCAGGTGGGACAGTTGGTAGGAACCCATCACGTCGGCACCACCATCCACAGGTGGTCAATTTTCAACCGTCAATACCTGGTCAATTTTCAGTTGCCGTTGACAAACGAGCCGACCGCTCTGCTCGACGATGTCCATGACGTGACAAAGGTTGAGCAGCGCATGATCCATGGCATTCCGTAGCAAGGTTGTCGGCGACGCGGGCGCACCTGCAAAGGCTCGATCCACCTCATCAATAGGCGATCCCGCCACCGCAGCGATGGGTAGCTGCGCTACCGCGTCACGCATACCGTTCAGCAGAGACGCTGACCGTCCGTATTCCCGTCCATCGGCGTCGTCAGCTCGGAAATAGTGTTCGAACATGCGACCTCCCAGCTCGCGTCCAGCTTCACGACCGACGGCGCCATGTTCGGCGCTAGAGCCGGATCCGACAGACGTACGTCCGCCCTTTCGCCTCTGATCCACTCTGCGACCGCGTTCGGGCTGGAAGCCCGACGGACACATCGTTAGCATACTTGCATGATACCACCGACTAACTCTTGTTAACCGACTACAAGTCAGTTAACGTGAAGGTATCCGTATTGCGCAGGGCCGAAGGGAGTGCCTCCACATGAATAACTATCAGCCGCGGGTTCTTGTCATCGGTGCATCAGGTGCTCTAGGAAGAGCTGTCTGTAGTGCATTCACCGCCCGACACTGGAATGTGTTGCGTGGTCTAAGGACGCCGGATAACGAACCCCATTCGGTCTATGTAGACCTCGAAGATGAGCAATCAGTCGCCGAGGCGATGGCTAGCGCAGATATCACAGTCAATACGGTGCCACTGAATTACACCGCCGAGAAGATTGCGCTGATCACTGACGCGAAGCTGCTCAGCCTCGCGATTACCGAGACGTCCGCGCAACTGAGCCTTCGGAACCAGCATCTCAACGCACCTGGGACCGTTGTACTCAATGCTGGCCTCGCGCCCGGTGTTACGAACTTGGTTGCCGATGAACTGGTGGCGTACGACCGCTACTGGAAGGGACAGATCACCATCGCTGTGCCCCTGCCGTGGAATGGGTATAGGGGCACCGGCGGGATCCGCCTCGTGCACTCAAACTTCACGACATCCGGAAGGCATGGGGCCTACTCCGGATCCCATGACGCGGTGACGATTTCGTTTCCTGATCCGATCGGTGAGACGAAGTGCATCGGATGGTCTGAACGCAATGATGGCTGGGTACAGCGCTTAGCGGCCGGACGCATGGTCAGGGCCTACTGCTACATCGACAACCCGCGTCTGAACTCCCTAATCGTGCGTCTGAACAAGCGCGGAATCTTGGGCCGGCTTCCTTTGTGGCCATTCCTGAAGTTCCAGCACGAGTACGAGGCGCCCACTGAGGAGCCGGTGTCGATCTGGGTGGCGCTGAAAACTCCTGAGTTCCAGCAATCCAGGATTATCACGTGTAACGGGTGGTACCTCAGCTCGGCCAAGGCGGCCGAAGTGATGGCGGCGCAGTTGTTCCATAGCGAGCATCTCGCCGGTAGAGGCTGCCTGGACTCTAGCGAGGCATTCACGTTGGCGGAGCTACGCGGTGGTCTCGAAGACTGCGGCGTGAAGGTTTCCGAGCACACTCCTGGAATCGGGATGCAGAAGGCGGGCCCCGAGTACGCCGGTCGTCCAGCAGCCGGCTGGTCGGCTGGCTTGGGTGACCGTGAACGTTGGAGTGGCACCGATACCTCTCGGTGACTCAGCTAGCCCGCATTCGGGACGTTGTCCACGTGGGATCATCGGCGCTGATCGAGCTGTCGCTCGTTAAGGCGCGGCGTGGTGACGGTGGCGACAGTTGGGTGTATTCGAAGCGGCGTTGATTTGGGCTCTTATAGGTTCGGCAAGCCCTTACCCGACAGGCCCCGATTCATCTCAGCCTTGATGATTGCTCGGGAAGCGTCAAGGCAAGCCGAAATGTGGGTTCGTGCGGACACGACAGTATGACCGGTCCCCGCGAACCCAGATGCTTCAGTTACGACGCTGGCCGTCAGGCTGGCAGTTTGACGGCCAGTGCCATCTCAGCGGCATCGAGTACCTGCGTGAAGGCGCGCCCGAACAGCGCCGGAAAGATAATGCGCGTGAGCGGTACCGCCAACACGGGGAGCCGTAGCTCGGCAGTGGATGTCCAGACCAGCTCGGTCCCAGCACCGGTTTCGCGGAGCGCCACTTCTCCCCCGTCGTGATTCACTGGAGGCACGCTCTTGACAACCCTGTACTGAAATGAGAATGGCGGATCGAACTGCGTAATCTCCTCTTGCACAATCCCAAATGGAAATCTCAACTGACGCACTGCACCGGACCCGAACGCAGCTTCCCTACCCGGCTGAATCAGCCTGCAGGATCGGAAGAAGGGCGCAGCGGTGTAGTTGTGCGCGTTACTGAACCAGTCGAAAGTCTCAGTGATCGAGGCGGCGTAAGTGCGGCGGACCTCTAAGGTTTGCATTCGACTACTAGTCCTTTCTTCGGTGTGTGCAGTAGGCGCCCTGGCACTTGCCTCATCCCTAGTTACGCAATCCGGCGAACATGCTCAACATGACCACCTCAACCTCCGCGGAAGCCTTCCCAGGGTTATCTGAATTGGCGATCAGCAGCGACGACTCGCAGAGCACACGGAAAATCAGCTGAGAAGCCGTCTCGATCGAAACGTCGCTCAGCAGATCGGCTTCGTCCGCCTCCTGTAGCAGTGTGCGAATGAGCGGCAGCGCGAGTTCACCTTCAAGTTCCTGCGTCCGTTCGGCGCCCAAGACACCCATCACCTGTCGCACCAGCGACCTAGGCTCTGCCTGGTTGGTGTAGCCGCGAGTTACTGCACTGGCCGCTGCCTCGATGCGCTCCCAAGAGCCCACGGGCACATCGACAAGCACCTTGACGACGTCCTCGATGATGCCCTTGGTCGCCTCACGGTAAACGTCAATGAAGATCTCTTGCTTGTCTTTAAAATGATGGTAGACAGCGCCTTTGCTGACCTGTGCGCCTTCTGCGATGTCATCAACAGAAGTTTCTTCGAACCCTCGTTCGACAAACTGGACGCGAGCGACGTCCACGATTGCTGCACGAGTTAATGCCGCATACCACTCGCGTCGGCCCGACTTAGGTTCTTTCATATACCCGATAGTACTCTCCGAATACAATTCGTTGATAGAGCATCGGTATCTGAATCCGATATGACAGCAGATTCATTTCCGAACATCGATTACAGAACAGCGGATTCGTTTCCGAAAACCATGACCCGGTCCTGTCAGTGCCATGCGACTGCCCTGGAGAGCACCTGTCTCTCCACATCGGCCCCGAGGCGCGCCAGGTCCTCGACGGTGTGCGTGTGATCAACTCGGATCACGTCCTGCTCGATGATCGGGCCTCCATCGAGTTCTTCGGTGACGTAATGCGCTGTGGCGCCGATCATTTTCACGCCTCGTTCCCGCGCTCGGCGGTAGGGCATGGCCCCGGTGAACGCTGGTAGGAACGAGTGATGGATGTTGATCAGTGGGCAATCAATATCGGCCAGGAACGCCGGAGAGAGTATCTGCATATAGCGTGCCAATACCACAAGATCGGCATTGCCCCGAAGTAGGGCGAGCTGCCGCGACTCGGCGTCGGCCCGGGCGCCGGGTGTCACGGGTACGCAGATGAAAGGCACCCCGAAGGATCGAACTTGTTCGGCGAGATCAGGATGGTTTGACAGCACCAGCGCAATTCGCATGTCGAGATCTCCGCGGCGATGGCGCCACAGCAGATCCAACAGGCAATGATCAGCGCGAGACGCCAGGATCGCTACTCGTTTGGGAGCCGCCGAGTCGGTGAACCGGAAATCCATTCCGAATTCGGCGGCTATCGTAGTGTCGAATTCCCGTTCGATGTCATGCATAGCTGCCTTCAGTCCCGGCAGATGAAACACTGTGCGCTGCAGGAATCTGCCACCCTCGGGCTGCGTCGAGTGCTGAGCCAGCGAGATGATGTTCGCGCCGGATTTGGCTAGGAAGGTGCTCACTGATGCCACAACGCCGAGCTGATCGGCGCACTGCAACACTAGTCTGCCGGTGTCGGCGCTGTGGGTGTGCACGAGGGGTCCTGTCTCGGCGATCATGGCCTCTGCTACCCGTCGCTGGTGGGTGCCAGGGCACGCCGGGGTCTCGGGGTGAGCTCCCCCTTGCAGTTGGGGCACACCGGAAGTGAGGGCTTACACTCTGCGCAGTACGTGCATTCGTAGCTGCATATCCACGCGGAGTCGGTGTGGCCCAGCTCTACCTGGCAGCGCTGGCAGGCCGGTTTCATCTCCAACATCGTCGGCGTGCTCCTTATGCGGTCGAGCTCTGGTGGCCCGATGACCAGTGTCCTTGCAGCAGCGGGAGAAGTTGCTGGGCGTCTTCATCGGGGAAGTACAGTCGTGCATCGTTGAGTTCGTAGACGGCGACCGTGCCTGCGATCAGTTTCCCGAGCCTGTGGGCATATTTGACCGGAAAGAAGTGGTCGCCCGTCCCCCACACGATCAGCGTGGGGACTTTAAATGCGGCCAGTCCCGCTTTGGCGTCTTCGAGGTCCCGGCTGTGCATAGCGCGCAGCATTTTTGCGAGAAATCGGGATGACTCAGGGGTGCCGAAAACCGGCTGACCATAGGATTCGATGATCTCCGCGGGCAGCGCACCCGGGTCGCGATAGCCGGCCCGTAACAGTGCCCGCAGCACACCCTGCCGTCTGAATACGCGTGGACCCACCCTGGCCATCAGCCACGGAGGGCTTAGTGCCACGATCGGCTTGAACAGTGTTGGAGGTACGTGCCTTTCGGTGTCACAGTTGGTTAAGGTCAACGTGCGGATGCGGTCACCCGCACGTGCGGCGACAATCTGGGCGACGGCTCCCCCGGTGTCGTTGGCCACGAGGTCGAACCCGGCCACTCCCAGTGCGTTCACGAAACCGATCACCAGATCTGCAAGCCCGGAAAGGGTGATGTCCAGGTCTTGCACGGGTACCGGGGTCTGCCCGTGCCCAGGCAGATCGAGCGCGATGCACCGTCTGCCGTCCCTGGCAGCTTGGACAATGATTTTGCGCCACAACAAGCTGTTGGTGAGGACTCCGTGGATGAACACAGTGGCAGGCCCGGCTCCGACATCGAGGTAGCTGATGGTGCCGAGGGGCGTCACGACGGTATTGCGGTACTGCGACAGCAGCTGGTCCTCACTCACCGGAGCGGCTCACTTCGCGGGTCTGGCCACTGCGTGGGTGCCGGTACTCCCAGGCTGCAAGTCCTGCCAGCGTGCCGCTGGTCAAGCACAGCAGGATCGCTTCGGCGGGGCCGAGGTACTTGGTGTTGGCCATCGACATGTCGAGGATGTGGAAGAACCCGTGCATCCCGTTCCAGATCGCTGCCAGGATGAGGGTTGGAGCGCGCCAGCTCGGGATCCTCCACCCAAGGAGTAGCCCGGTGCCGAATGTTATCGAGCACACGGCGTAGTCGTGGATGAGATGTGGGTTGAACTCGCCGAAGTTCGCGATGGTCTTGCCGAACGATTCCGGATCAGTGGCTGCCCAAATACCGAGGGCTACGAACGTGAAACCGATGACCGCGATCACTGCTCCTGATGTGTCGCGGGGACGCGCGGCAGGAAGGCTGGCAGCGGTATGCACGCGCCTAGGCATTGTCATTGCCTTCCTGCCGTGTCCAGCGGGTTGGTTGCGATCGGGAGCCGCATGCCGATCTTCCACAACACAGATGCGCGGGAAGACTTCCGCTGAGTAGCTTCGTGCCGCATTGCGTCGATGAATGTGCTCGAAAAACCTTCTCGCGGATGCCTGCTGGCGACCTGGCGGGCGAACGAGGCGGGAATTTCGTCCACGCGCGCCCCGGCCACATCCAAATGTGCTGCTTCATGCAGGAGGTAGGGCTCGTTGCCGGCAACACCGGCTGAAACGCTGACGTCCATGTGCCGTGCGATGACATTCGCCACGGTGTCGCCGTATCCGGGGCTTGTGCCCTGGGCTTCGAGCCATGACTTGGCCAGTGCTCCCCCTTCGGCGGCGAAGCAGGCGTATGTCCGCTGATCCCGGTACTTGCTCGTTAGCGCGATATCGTGGAAAAGGCATGAGACATAAAGGAGCTCAGGGTCGTAGCGGTATCCGCCGATTTGGGCGAAGAAGTCTCCGAAGTACCAGCAGCGCAAGCAGTGGTGATACAGGCTCGTCGAATAGTGCTCAGCCACGAACCCTGCGGCTGCCAGCGACAGTGCGCTGTCCGGTGGGGCTTGTTCGCGGGCCAATGCGCTGGATGCACCGCGGCCGAGTCGGGCGCGCACACTTCCTGGAAGTGACTTCAGTTGCGCGCCGACCGCGTGGCGCGCAAACCGAAATTGTTCGTTCCGACTCAAACTTCCTGGTGACGTCGTCGATGTCGTCATCTTTTCAACTTTCCTGGTAGGTAACGGGTTTCAAGACGCGGATCCTATAGTGCGTTGGTCAGCCTCAGGAGGTGCCAGACCGGAAATACCTTGGGGCCGTGGGAGAACGCCAGGTATTCAGGCTCGATCACCTGGGGCGCCCACTTGTGTTTGAACGCTTCCTGTGTTTTCGCCGGGTATATGCTGCTTCCCCGCTGCGCGAGTTGTCTGACCATCCAGCTCACTACGCTGCTGGAGGACTTGGGAGAGTCCGCGGCGATACTCGCAAACGGTGTCAGTCCTAGGTGCAGCCAACCTGCTCCCTCGCTCTGGAACTGCTCCAGCGCAGTGAGATTGATCAGTTCAACGGTCCCAACCGAGGCATCCGGGCCGCGACGAGTCAGATCGTAGAGCCATCCTGGGCGGGTGCCGTATGCCGGCGAGTATGAGATGTATCCGGTGACTTCGCCGTCGCGCTCGGCGATGAACAGGCGCTTGCGGTCGCTTCCTCGGCCGATGCGCTGGCCTACCATGAAGTCGAGTTTCTTGACGTGCCATCCTTTGGCGCGCAGCCACGTTCGATCGATCTGATCCAGTTCTGCCGAAGATTCGGCACTGTCGATCTCCCGGACTTTGGTTCCCTCACGGCTAGCCCGGGAGACGTTCTGGCGTACCTTAGCTAGGTGTTTGCCCTTGGTAGTGAATTCGGACAAGTTGACTGAGTACGAGCTGCCGAACTGATCTATGGTGAAACCTCGTTCGTCGAACAGTGGGATGTCGGCTTCCCGGAGCTGCACGACGACCAGGTTGCGGCGACCCACAACACAGGTCAGGAAGCGGTCTAGGAGGGCCCCGCGATACTGTACTGGGGCGAATGGTCCGCCCAGCACGAAAACGGTTCGGCCCCGGTTTCGGTACGCGATAGCGCCGGGCACGTCCGGGTCGGTGAAGTGGCTGGTTTCGTCGTTACAGCCGAGGAATCCGCTGGGGTGGTCAGCGTATTTCGCGATCAACTCGACTGGGTCGATGACATTTTTTGTGTGCTCGGACAATGGTTTCCACCTTCTTGGTCGATCAGCTTGGGGCGACTTTGATACGTATAGCGGCGCCTGAGGTTGCCAGTTCCAGCTGCGGGTCGGCGGGTGCCGGAGTCTGGTCGTGTTCCGTGTCGGGATTCGGAGCCAGTGTGTGGCGCAGGACTGGCGCCGCAATGATGGTGGTGACGATGGTTGTCACCACCAGCGCGGTGAACATCTCGGGGCCAAAAACACCACAGCGCACGCCCACCGTGGCGATAACGATCTGAATGACGCCGCGGGTGTTGAGTCCGGCGCCTATCGCGATCGATTCACGCCAACTGAACCGGCTCATTCTGGCGCCTAGTCCAGCGCCGATGAATTTCGACGCCACTGCCACTAGACACGTTGTTGCGGTGAGGATTAGGACCGGGATACTGGCAAGTTTGGACAGGTCAAGCTGCAGTCCGATGGTGGCGAAGAAGATGGGACTAAAGAACGCTATTGCCATAGTGTGCATGGGTTTGTGCACTCGGCTGCCGGGCGGGGTTGCCAGCGCGATCAGCATCCCTGCGAAGAAGGCGCCGATGACCGGCTCGAACCCCAGCAGCTGACCGGCAGTGGCGAACAAGATGATGGTCGCCGCGGTTGCGGTCGTGCTGGTGGAGGCTGCCAGGTTCGAGCATCGATGCATCAACTGGCGCCGGGTTACCTGGCGTGCGAAGAACGCTGAGGCGGCAAGCACGCAAAGTATGGCTAGGGACATCTGGAGCAGTGCGCCCGTATGGGCGCCATCCGTGCCGGTGACGACCGATAGCAGCACCCATCCTGCAACGTCATCGACGACGGCGGCGGCCAGTATCACTTGCGTAATCTCGTGTTTCGACAGGCCGAGGTCCATGAGGATCCGCGCGATCACTGGGATCGCGGACACCGCGATTGCGGTGCCCAGGAACAGTGCGAAGGTAATGCGTTCCACTCCAGGAGGTTTCAGTGGTTCGGGCACTGCCAGCCCCGCTGCCACCCCGCATGCCAATGGGATGGCCAGCCCCAGCGTGCTGATGATCGCGATTCGGGCCATGCGTTGACGAATCATGTCGATGTCCACGTGCATGCCGGCCACCCCGACAAGCAGCACTACCGAGAGCTGACCCAGGCCGCTGATAATCTCCGATCCAGATCCAGGTCCGAACAATGCCTGTGCCCAGCCTGGGCAGAAGTGACCAAAGACCGTCGGCCCTAGTAGAACACCTGCGGCTATTTCTCCAACCATCTTCGATAGGCCGATCCGCGCCGCGGCTGCTCCGCAGATCAGTGCGGCCACCAAAAGGAGGACCAGGTCAACGAAGAAGACCAGCGTGGTCTCTTTCGGGAGCGACGCCAAGGCCACCACCGCGACGCTCATCGGCCGCTACTTCCAGTCTCTGTTCTTCGAGGTGACCATGTCCCGAATGGCGTGATTAGCCTCCCGGACACCGACTTTGACGGTGGTTCCGTAGAACTTTGCGGCTTCTTTCATGACCGGGCCGAAACCGGATTTGAAGTACTGGCCGCGTACATGCTCTGGACTCTGGTACTTGCCCCACGCCAGAATGCGCGACATGGACAGCAGTGTGAATGGACCTGAGGGGCACTGATCGGCGGCATCGAGGGTGTTCCAGAACCTGGGAATCAGCCCGCTCTCGCGGAGCGCTCCGTAGATGCGATCTTGCGCCTCAGCCGAGTCAATCAGCCCGCCTTGGTATTCATCGATGGCTGCCAGAGATTGACTGAACATGGTGCTGATTGTTGCGTTGTCGACACCCTGGATCCCGCGGTAGGGCCGGGTCTCGAGGACCTGGAATGCGGATCTGTTGCTTGACTTGCTGAAGTCGAACGAGGCTTCCATCTGGCCGTTCACCCCGTAGAGCGTCCCGATCGTCCAGACGCGGAACCAGGCGTTCCACAGATCAAAGCTGTCGAAGCTCGTGTACGAGGCCGATACCAGCTTGTCGTAGTAGTCAAACGATCGCTTCGTCCACTCCTGGATGTACGCAAACCGCTCCGTGGCAAAGTTGTTGTTGCGCACCGCGTCGATCAGCCGATGCCCGAGCGCGTTGAGAATCATTACCGTGACTGCGAGCCCGCTGGAAAATAGCGGGTCGATGAAGTCGGATGCGTGCGGCAGCAGGCACCACCGGTCCCCGACAACCTGTTTGGAGGCGAACTGACTGCGTCGGGACGCCGTATACGGGCGCACGGCGGCGGCTTGGGCCATCTGAGCACGGAAATCTGGGAACCGGTCTACATGCTTCCAGAACTCCTGCTCCGGTGTGAGCTCGGGGTCCATGGGATACCTGTCGACGTCGAGATTGATACCGACGCTGCAGAGGCGGCTGGTCGACCCGAGGTAGTTGTCGAACGGGATGACCCAGGCCCATCCCCCTTCGAACAGGTGGTGCAATGTTCCCTGGCTGAACGGACTGATCGCGCCCGTGCGGGCGTCGGTCTCCACGACATCGTCGAACGGACGCACCCCGGTGAAATGGCTGAAAATGGTTCGTGATCGGGTGCGGTAGGGCGGGTCGATACGCAAATCCAGTGTCTCGCCGAGGATGCTGCGCATCCCCCCGGCATCCACCAGGTACTTTGCCTCGAACTCGCCCTGGGATTCGGTATGCACGGTCACTTTGTCGGCGCCGAACACCACATCGGTAACCGCGGTGTGAGTAAGTCCCTTGGTACCATAGGATAGGGCGACCTGGTACATGTAGGCATCGACATCCTGGCGGAAGAAATGTGAATCCGGACCTATGGGAGGCCCCCAAGTCGGGTACTGGTTGTACTCCGTGGGTTTGGATCGCGCTCCGTCCTGGTGATAGACGAAGCTGAAGTTCCGCTTCACGCCGGAACCGGAACTGACCTTCTTCGACAGCGTGCCGTGTGCAGACAGGTCACCGATCTCCGGCACGTCGTACCGCAACGCGAGGTTCCTTAGCCCCATGATCGTCTCGGGCACAGTGGATTCGCCAATAGCGAATCGTGGGTGGCCGCTGGCTTCGATCATAAGCACACGCACCTCGTGCCGTGCCAGTATAGCCGCGAGCGTCGATCCCCCGATTCCCCCACCGACGATGATGACATCGTGTTTGCGATCGAGTTCGGTGGTGGTGCTCATTTGATGGCCTCCGTGAAACTTGTTGCACCAGGGGACTTCACAGCTGTGGGGTGCTGAGTGGGTGCGGTTGTCTTTGCGTCGAGAGTGTCTGCGGCTTGCAGGATCTTGAGATACGAGCCGATGGCGATCTGGCGTACCAGTGGCGAAGGTACCTTCTGTGCCTGGGACCGGAACCACGGAATGTCGGTGGGAAGTGGCTCGCCGATGAGTGTGCGCGCGAACCTCCATGCCGTATCGACCGACGTGGAAATGCCGTGACCGCACCAGCTTCCGGCGAACCAGAGTCCGTCCATTCCTGCTACTGGGCCCACGACTGGGTTGCGGTCAAAGGAGCTGGCGGTGATACCTGACCAGGCGGCGTCAATCTCGATTCCCGCGATCGCGGGGAACCGCTCTATGAGTTCTCGGCGAACCAGTTCCTGAATCTTTCGGGACCGCACCACGTCACGGGCAGCAACCTTCGACGGGACGAACGCTGGGCCGCCACCGAAGACGATCCGCTTGTCCTGGGACATCCGGTAGTAGTTGAAGAAGGTGCGCTGATCGATAATTGCGCCGCGCCCCAACCATCCGATCTGTCCCAGCTGTTCGTCGCTCAGTGGCGCGGTTGCCAGCAGATGGGTGCGCAGTGGGATTACCGACGAGCGCAGCGGATTGAGGTTCCCGGAGTAGCCGTCGGTAGCGAGAAGTCCGACGCGGGAGCGAATCTGGCCCCGCACCGTCGATACCTGTACACCGGACACACCCGCCGAGATGTCGATAACCGGGCTGTTCTCGTATACGGCGACCCCTCGGCGGCGCAGTGCAGAGGTAATGCCTACTACGAGCCGGTAGGGGTCGACCACCATCGCGTCGCGGTAGGCGAATCCAGCTTTGTATCCGGCGCCAGCCAGCTCGACGAGTTCTTGTGACCTCAACCAGGGCACCTCGCGGCCCAGCTCGGCCAAGTTCTGCAGGTGTACTTCCATCCGCCGCAGCGATCGGTCCGTCAGGGCCACCAGGGTGTGGGGTTCATCGCGCGCATCGCAGTCGATGTCTTCCTGGCGAACCAGATCACGCAGAAGCTGTACGCCGTGGAATGTCGCATCGAAGGATGCGGCGGCCGCCGGATCTCCGTACTTGCGGCGGAAAGACTTCAGCGGCATGCTCAGCCCGGGTGACACGATCCCGGTGCTTCTCCCGGTGGCGCCGGCACCGACGTGCTTGGCCTCGACGACGGCCACCGTCAACTCGGGTCGCAGTTCGGTGACGTAGTATGCGGCGGCCAGCCCTGCCAGTCCTGCACCGATGACGACCAGGTCGACGTCGGCGCGTCCTTCGAGGATCGGGCCGGGTTGTGCAGGTACGGATGGCCACCAAATCGGTTGTGTCTCAGCGGTGTGTGCGATCTCGGGTGCGCTCATTGTTCTCTCCCACTAATTGGCGGTGAAGGGTCGATGTCTAGATAGCTGCTGTCGTGCCAGATCAAGGGATCTCCCGAGGAGCCCTGGCGGGTTGCGATCACTTCACCGATAAGCAGGGTTCGGTCGCCGTATATGCGGGCATCAACTAGCTCGCTGATGGCCCAAGTGTCGACTTCGGTAAGAATCGGCACGCCCATGATCGAGGCGAATCCGTGCTGGGTGAATCGCGCCGAGTTCGGTGTGGCGAACTCAGTGGCCAAGGCACGCTGGTCGGCGCGCAGGACATGCACCCCGAAGCGCCCAGCGATGACCGCGGTGTTCAGAGTCCTGGACTCGTGGGCAAGACACACCGCTAGCAGCGGCGGGTCCGCGCTGATCGCGCCGATCGCCGAGACTGTGAGGCCGAGCGGGCCGAGTTCGGGGCACATTGCCGACACGATGCTCACTGAGGAGGACAGTGTGCGGTACAGGCTTAAGCACTGTTCGCGGTCTACTGGTTCCTGCTTGCGGCGTAGCCGGTACTCATTGAGTGACGTCGGCATAGTCGGCGTCCTTCCCGGATGGGTGGGAGCGCCCGCTGACCTGCCGTTCGAGCTCGACAAACTCGGGTAGCGCTTTCGGTTCGAATGGTAGATAGAACTGCTTCATGAAGTTGCCGAATAGCGCCCTGTCTCCGCACAGATGCAGTGGGATAACCAGGAGTGCCCATTCCCATCCGAAGAAATAGACCCAGAGCGCCGCGACGGCTGCTTGCGTCAGGAAGCTGTGCATCGTGTTGTATAGGACGTAATAGTATTTCGGCAGCGGTTCTCGCTTCCGCGTGAAATGCGCGATTACACCAGGGATGTATCCGACTACATCTATCCAGCTGAATAGGATTATCGCCGGTATCCAGCGGATTTCATCGATATTCCACAGCAGCAGTACGCCTGACGCGACCATCCCGACAAAATACTCAGCGCGTAGCAGACCGAACGTAGTCTTCGACTCGAAGCGATTTATATGATCCATGTCAGTGTTCCTCCCGGTGCGCTCTTATTGGGTTAAGTCAGCTCACGCCGACTCTGCGGGAGAAATAGGCATCGTCGGATGCCGCGGCGATGGCACGTTGATCTTCACTGGTCAGAAGATTATTTTCTGTCAGCGCAACATTCTCAAGAATGCGATCCAGGATGGTGTAGATGCTTTCCTTCAGGACACGTTCGGCGATAGGTTCTAGCACTCCGGCCAAGCTCGGGATGCCGAAATCGAAGGTGACTTCGAAACCGACTCGAGAGCCAGTATCTGTAGCGTCTACGCGCCACAGACCGCGGAACACTTCGAAATCTCCGGAGTGCTGCTCGAAAGATATCTGACGCTTCACGGGGTCGTGGTAGTCGACCTCCGTCCATTTGAGTGGTCCGTTGCGGAAATTCACCTCCCAATCGCTATACATGGTGTTGGGTGGAGCAGTGCCCGACGTTTCCGGGCGCACAGTGATAGAGGAGATGTCGTTCACGAAGTTGGGATACTCCTCGAATCGGGAGATCGCTACGTAAGCTCTGTCGGGGTACGAGCTGGATGACACGGTCAGGCATGCGGTACGCATAGAGATTCCTTCCAATGGTTACTGGGCGGCGGGGTGGTTTTTGGCTCGCCTAGAGACTTGCTCCACGGCATTGCGGAAACCTGATAGGAGGAAGTTGATCTCGTCTGCGTCGACGGTCGCCGGTGGGGTCAATCGCAAGACATGATCAGAGTTCAGTGAGTGGTTAACGATGATTCCGTGGCTGATGAGCTCGATGAGGAGATCGCCCACGAGGGATGCGTCGGTGAATGCGATCCCGATCAACAGACCCCTGCCCCGCACCTGAACCTCGTGGGATTCGAACCACGGCTCGAGTGCGGACCGGATGCCCTCCAAGATCTCCTCACCGATCGCCGCGGCGCGCTCGACCAGCCCTTCGGTGCTGATGACGGTCAGCGCACCGCAGACCGCTGCCATGCCCAATGGAGTGCTAGAGAATGTTGAGGTATGGAGGTAGGGGTCTTTGTCGAGCTGCCGGAAACATTCGGTGGTCGTGATCGCTGCAGATACTGGCATCACCCCGCCGCCGAGCATCTTGCCCGAGAGCAGGATGTCTGGGATCACCTGTTCGTGGTTGATTCCCCACCATTTCCCGAGCCTGCCGAGCCCGGTCTGGATCTCGTCGGCGACCATCAGCGCCTCGTACTGATCGCACAATGCGCGTACGCCGGACAGGTAACCAGCCGGTGGAATGATGACGCCTGCTTCACCCTGGACCGGCTCGACGACGACACAGGCCTTCGTGGTGTTCATCGCGAGTTCGGCGCGCAGTGCTTCAAGGTTTCCGTACGGTACGTGGCTGACGCCGGGAAGTAGCGGGCGAAACGGGGCCTGGAACACTTCGCGGGAGGTGAGCGACAGTGCGCCAAGGGTTTTCCCGTGGTATCCGCCGTGCATGGAGATGAACCGGCGGCACCCGTTGAGGCGCGCTATTTTCATGGCGGCCTCGGTGGCTTCGGCGCCAGAGCATGCGAAGTGGATGCGGTCGAGTCCGGCGGGCGTGATGGCCGCCAACGCCTCGGCGGCGCGGGCCGCCACAGGCTCGTAGAACATTCGCGAGGATATGGGGTGCTCGTCGAGCTGTTGGCGAATGTGCGCCACGATCACGGGATGCCGGTATCCGGCCAGCGCCACTCCATAGCCGCCGGCGTTGAAGAATCGGTTACCGGAAGCGGTGATGAGCCAGGATCCCGTGGACGATGTCTCGATGTGCCCACCGAAAACGTCCCCGAGGGTGGCCCGGCCCGCGTTCAGGTGCTTACGGTAGGTGTCAGCGATCTCGCGGGTGGTCGTGTGTGTCAATGTGCCACTGAGAGTTGGCATTTGTTGTCCGTTCTAGCTGAGTCGCAGCGGGCCGCCGACGGCCGCTTCCGCGAGTGCGTCGGACATCGATAGGCGTGACGGCGGGTGGAATGCGGCGCACTGGCAGGTGGCTGACAGGTACGCGACATCGCTCGTGGAGATGAATCCGATCCCGCCGAGTGCTTCCACGGCCTTGGCCGCCACTTCACGAATGGCATCTTGTGCGCCGTAGCGGGCGTGTAGCGCCGAGACGAGTGAGCGCTCGGTGACCTGCTCGTGCTGCAGGTGAAGAGCAACACGTTCAAGCAACAGCGTGGCTGTTTCTAGGCGCACCGAAAGGTCTGCGCGCACACTAGTTGAGCTGCGGGCGCCTTCGTACACACGCTCGACCAGGGCGGTCGCGGCGCCCAGGTAGCAGCTGGTGATCAGCAGCTCGAACCACACAAATCCGATTGTCTGAAGAAGGTCCAGTGCCCCGCCGTTGTTGTTGGCGGGCACAGTAAGCTGCTCGTCGACGAACACCTCGGTGAACCTGACTTCGTCGCTCTCGGCTCCGCCCAGCACTGGTGTGCCCCAGAACGGGTGGACCGAGACACCGTCTGTCTGAGCGGGGATGAGGGCAAAGAGCGTATCGGGCTCTTTTCCTTCGGATGGCGGTACTGCCATACTCAGCGACACAAAGTCCATCGAGCGCGACAAGCTGCATGGCTTTTTGGAGCCGTTGATCACGACTCCCCCGTCTGCATGCCGCGCCGAAACCACCGGAGAGACAACGCTTTGCCCCGGTACACCTTCTGCGAAAGCGGAGGAGACCAGCAGCCGCTGTGATGCGATCACTTCGAGCATGGCCCACTCGAATCCGCTAGATTGCAGGCTGTCGGCGAGTGTGAACAGTGTGGCTACTGAGAAGTGGTGCATCGCAGTGGCCACCGCCAGCGAGGGCGACTTGGTCGCAATCGCTCGCATTACGGCCACCGTCTCGATCGGTGATGCCCCTGCCCCCGAATGAGTGGTGGGAATGACCAGTGCCGGCCCGTTGAACTTGCGGAAGATTTCGATTCCTGGGCTTCCGGGAACCTCGAGCTCCTGCAATGTCTTTTCCGAGAGTGCATCCAGCATTCCGGGTAGCAGTTTTTCGGCGATTTCATACGCCGCGCCAGTGGTTTCGAGCATTACACACCTTCCTGGTGATGACGCGGTGCACGCGGTGTGTACGAGATCGAGACACCCTGCATGTGCGAGGTTCGCAGTGCCGGATAGTTCGCTTCACCGAGCGCTCCGCCGGTCAGGGCGGTGCCTCCGTGGGTAGGCAGCGGTGCGGTGAACGCGATATGCGATTGATTGACCTTGATGATTCCGCTGTTGGTGACATTGGCAACGTAGGTATCGATGATGTCTACGCTGTTGGTCCACAGGGAGTTTCGCAGGCCGTACATGTTGGTGTTGACGAAATCGATTACCGTGGACAGCGTCAGCTCTCCGTCGTGTTCATCGGGAACGACGATGGGTAGTAGCGGGAAGAACGTCTCATGTTCCACCGCCTGCGTTCGGCGCGCGTCTTGTAGGCCGTTGACGCGGATGATGGTGGGCTGCAGGAACATACCTGTCGACGACGGTGATCCGTCGACATGTGTGCTGCCGCCACCGGTCAGCAGGTGCGCTCCCTTGTCGATCGCGTCACTGAGAGTGTCGTAGAACTTGTCGTGCCGCAGCACTGGAGACAGCAGCACTCCATCCTCGTCTGGGTACCCATAGCGGAGGTTCCCAGCTTTTGCGAGCACCAGCTTGATCAGTTCGTCTGCGATATCTGGGTGCGCTATAACGAGATTGGGGATCATGCAGAGTTGCCCCGATCCGTAGAACGCCTCGAGCAGCGCATCTGAGGCGTAGTCGAGGTTGGCGTCTGACCATACGGTGACCACGTCGTTGCCGGCCAGCTCCAGGATGGGCTTCTTGCCCGCCTCGATGCTGCGCCGCTCGATGTCCAACCCCGGCTTGACCGCCCCGAAGTACATGATGTCGTTGACAAGGGGGCTTTCGAGCCACTGATCGAAGGTAGGTACTGGTTCGGTGCACACCACGTTGACCAACCCCGCTGGTGCGCCCACTTCTTCGAGCACCGGGGTGATGATCTCGATCATGCTGTAGAACGCGCCCAGCGGAACCGATCGCGGGGCACGTACGACCACTCCGTTTCCGGCCATGATGCTGGTGGCAGCCAGCATGGCGCTCGACATCGGCGCGTTGGACGGTGGGTTGATGCAGATCACGCCGTCGGGGCACCGGCGAATGATCCGCGTGGTGTCGCCTTCGGTGAGCTGTGTCCAGAGCTGGTTGCGGTAGAAGTCCTTGGAATCCTGCGTCGTTGTCGCCAGCCACCCGGAGATCTCCCAGCGCACCAATTCGCGCGGGTGGCCCTCGTACAGTGCCACACGCTCGATGTGCTCGCGCTGGTCAAGGATACGTGCCCGGAGTCGGTCAAGGAATTCATCGACACGGACCTCTACTGGCGCCGATCGCCAGAGTTTGGTGGCGTGCGCCGCGGAGGCGATCGCGGAGGCCATGTGCTCGGCGGTGCCGGCGGCTACCCGGCCGACGATCCCCTCAAGGTCTGGGGTGTACGGCTGCTCCCCTGTGTCCAGTCTGCGCTTGAGTGACAATGCAGCAAATGAGTCGTCAAGGATGTTGCGGGGATCAACTACGTAGTAACAACTATCCGAGGCTACTTCTTTTCCCCCGACGAAGCTCCCGAACGACAACAGTGCGCGGGTGTTCACGGTGTCCGTGACTGTCATGGATGTCTCCTGTCCCCGGCTGTCGTCCAGCCGGTGCCCGAAGAGTGGCAGAGCCCTCTGAAACGAGCCTGACTTCTCTCTGAAATGGGTAGCAGCAGTTCCGATGAAACCCCTGGTAGCAACCTAGAATTAACGTTCAAAAGTATCTCGTCGCTGCAAGATTTAATGTGTGCGCGCGGGATACGTGGCTGAGACTATGTGCGTAGTGCTTAAGGTTGGCGACTGATCAAGATCAGGCTAAGCTTCGTAACCACAAGCCCTACGATGTGTTTGTGATTATTCACAAACACTGGGGGTGTTTCGATGCGTGCCAAAATTGAGCTTCTAGGGCCTTTGCAAGTCAGAGTCGGTGATCGCGCATGCATTCCTTCGGGAGCTAAACTTCAAAATGCATTGACATTGTTATCGGTCCATTCTGGAGAAGTCCTCGCACGCGATGAATTGATTGAAGAACTGGCACTGACTGGCGCCAAAGACACAATCAATGCGTTGCATGCGAACATCCGGCGTCTGCGTAACTGGCTCGAGCTCCAGGGAGTCTCACCGGATCTCCTGCAGACCGCTGGACGCTCCGGTTACCGCTTGGATGTCACGCGACAGGATGTGGACGCGTACGTGTTCATCCGGTGGGTCAACGAGGGCTTCGCGCTTCGCACCAAGGCGCCCAGTGTTGCAGTGGCGATGCTGGAGAAGGCGCTGAGCACCTGGCGCGGTACGCCGCTGCAGGAGATGACCGACAGTCTGCGCGTGCAGTCGCTGAGCCGGGAGCTCGTCTCGAGCAAGGAGCTGGCGCAAGAGACCCTCCTTGCGTGCTACCTGTCCCTCAAAATGGCGCACGAGGCCGCAGCAGCAGCACAGCAATACACCCTGGACAACCCGTACAACGAGCGGATTTGGGGAAGTCGCATCGCTGCGCTGCGGATGCTCGGCAGGAATGCCGAGGCCGCCCGCACCTACCGGGAGATCCAGAAGCTGCTCTATGAAGACTTGCGAGTGTCTCCATCGGAGTCCCTACGCTTAGCCCTCACCGACATCAGCTGGAAGATGCCCTAGTTTGGGGCTGCGGCACCGTAGCCTCAAACTAGGAGTCAGCGCGTGCCGGCAGTTACCGGGACGGGGGAAGGTTCTGATTCCTCCACAAGCCCCCAGCGCCGGTGCCATCGGGCTAGGGGGCCGGGCGCCCACCAGTTCAGGCGCCCCATGAGCTGCATGAAGGCGGGCACCAGCAGGGGGCGAACGAGAAACGCATCTACGGCAACCCCGACTGCGAGACCGACGCCCAGGCCGCGCATGAACGCCACCTGTCCTGCGCTGATTGCGATGAAGACCACGATCATCACGGTCGCTGCTGCTGTCACGATTCGCCCCGTGCGCATGAGCCCGACCGCTACCGCCTGCTTATTGCCCGCAGGGGTGCCGTCCGTGGCCAGCCACGCCTCGCGGATACGTGAGAGCACGAAGATCTCGTAGTCGATCGCCAACGCGTAGGCGATACAGGCAAGCAGTGGCGGGATGAACGCGGTGAAGTGACCTGTCGCCACAGTTCCCAGGCCACCGAGGTTCCCGTCCTGGAAGATCCACACCAGCGCACCAAAAGCCACGCACAGCGAGAGCAGGTTCATCACGAGCGCCTTAATCGGCAGGATGATGCTTCCGGTCATCAGGAAGATCAGTACGAACGTCACCGCGATGATCGCGATCAGGACCAGCGGGAGGCGGTCGGTGATTCCGGCGATGTTGTCCTTGTTCTTCTGGGCGAGACTGTCGACGAGCACCTGCGCGGGCCCCGGAACTCCCTTGATCGTCTCGAGCATGTTCTTGCCTTGATCACTGAATGGATCCACGTCGGTGCTCAGTGAGACGTACGCCCCGGTGTCACGAAGATCGGCGCTGCCCGGGGTGCTGGGCCCCACGCGCTGGCCGTGGATATAGACGGTGCCGGGGGCGCTCACTGCCCGGACGCCGCCGATCTCTGAGAGGCGCTGCGCGTATTGGTCCACCGAATCGAGCGGTATGGATTCGCCCATAATTCCGATTCGGGTCGTAGCAGTGAAATTCTGATCAAAGTCAGTGCGGACAATATCGCCCGCAAGACGCGCTGTCTGAGAGGTCGGCAATACACGGTCGTCGGGATATGCCAGCTTGATTCCGAGCACCGGAAATCCCAACAAAGCCAGCACAGCTCCGATAACTATGATCACCGTTACTGGCCGGTTCGTGGAGAATCTGGCAATCCTGGCCCAGACTCTATCGCTCGTCTCCTGTGGCGCTGCATCGCTCCGACGAAATAGATGGCCCACATAACTACGTATATCGAACTTATTGAGTTTATCCCCAAGTAGCACTATGAGTGCCGGTGCAACTACAAGCGCACCCACCAGAGAAAGGATCACACTTATTAAGCTCGCGTATGCCAAAGATTTCAGCAAATACTGCGGAAAGATCAGCATCACAGCCACGGTACACGCCATGGTCATCGCCGAGTACAGCACCGTGCGGCCAGCGGTCTGCATCGTCACATTAAGTGCACACGCCTGTGTCGAGCCAGACACCAGCTCCTCGCGATACCGGGACACGATAAACAAGGTGTAGTCGATAGCTAATGCAAGCCCGAGAGCTGTCGCGACATTGACTCCGAAGATTGAAACATCCGTAGCTAAGTTTAGAGCACTGAGCGCCGCGGCAGTTCCTGCGATAGCGAACAGCGAGACCACCAACGGCAGCAGCGCGGCCACTGCACTGCCGAAGATCCATACCAGGGCTAGGAAGGTGATCGGGAACGCGATGACCTCCATCACGATCAGGTCTTCACGGGACTGCCGATTGCCGGCGTCGTATGTCAACGCCTGCCCGCCTCCTTGGACAGACACCCCGTCGTGCGCGCCCACCAGAGGATCTGCGATGTGACGGGCCCGCGCCGGGGCGTCTGTGTCATCCCCTTCGAGGCGTGCAACTACCAGTCCCGTTCTGCCGTCCTTGGAGATCAGGGGGTTGGTTACCCCGGCGGGGGTCTGCCCGTACCAGGTGATTTGGTGGATGTACTGAGACCCGGACAGCGCTGAAACCACTTTGTGGGCTTGCGTGAGCGCCGCAGTGCTATCTGCGCCGTTCTGTGCCGTCACGGTGAAATAGATCGGGTTGCCCCCGACGCCGAACTCGTCCTGCAAGAACTGCTGTGCCCGCAAGGACTCGGAGTTCGGCACGTCGTATCCGCCGGCGGGGAGACTCTGGCTTGCCGGAAGCCCGTAGAGACCAGCAGCGATAGTGAACAGGGCAGCCAATCCCACGATCATCTTGGGGGAACGCCCAACAAGTGCGGCGACTCTGCCCAACAATCCCGAACCACTCCCTACCCCGTGTTGCATACTGGCGACGTTAACACACTCGGAGTCGGTGAACATCCGACAGTTTGTTAAAATCTTGACCACGGTGACATACTGTCGTAGCCGATCGCCACCGGACCTCAATTTCGTGCGCGAGCGGTTGGGGGTTGATCTGGTTGTCGCGTGCCGCGATGATCTGCCGACTCTGACCATCAGATAGGTTGCGTGACAGTGTGATTAGCGTTCATGCGCAATCAACGACTCCAAATCGACTGCTGCACAGCAGCTCTGATCGGGCGGTTATGATCGATTGGAAAGGAAAGCTCGCAATTTCCAGCGATGTGTGTTTGACTCACCCGGTGATCACTTCTGGAACTGATCGACGAATCCTCTTAGCGCTTGGCGCCTTTCAGGCAGTCGATGCCGCTCTTTGTATCCAGCCCATCCCGTATGTGGGCCGGTGCCTAGACACAGTGAGATACCCCAAAGAACATCGAGAGATATTCCCGATCATCAAAGGCGCCTCGGCTATCGGCCTACTCGCGGGGGCGCGATTCCCCGCCCTGGCGAAGCTCACTCTGGTCATGCTGTCCATTTATTTCAGCTTCGCTTTCGGTGCCCACGTCCGTGTTCGCGATGTGAGCCTCAACGCTGCGGCAGCCGGTGCCCTGCTGGTTACCTACACCGCGCTCACAACCAGAGAGCTGATAGGCAGAAGTGTGAACTCGAGCTCGTGACCGACATTAGGTTGTCGACCCCGAAGGTCCAAACAACCCTGATTCGAACAAGTTTCATGCGTGAGAAACCGAGTGGCGCCCGTCGGTTGAAGTAATCCGGGGCAGTTGCGAGTGTCGTTCAATGGCAGGATCTCTGATTTCCAATCAGAAGACGTGGGTTCGACTCCCGCCACTCGCTCAACCTGCGATGGAACCCTAGCCTTGCGCGGCCTAGCCACCGCCGACCTGCAGCCTTACATCCCAGCGCCCGACAACTTCTGTCGGTGGGCGCGTCCCCGAGGATATCGGCCAGCAGACTCTCCGAAGTCGCCACTGCCCCATGGCAGCGCACAGCGCGACGATAGCAAGGGCGACATCCGCGCTAGTTACAAACGGGCCGGTTACACCAAGTAATTACTTACCATCCTGTAACGCAATGCTTTTGGTCATGCGCCGGATCGATAAGCATCGTGTCGACACAGGCTGCGCCTTCAAATGGATCACGGTGGCCGCAGGGACACTCAAGGAGTGGTTAGGGTGGCGAGCATGACTGTGCACGACCGGCTCGCTGAGCTTTCCCAGCGGATCACCGCGCTGACGGGGCAAACCATCAGCCGCGACCAGGTGATGGCAGTGGCCGACCAGGCCTTCAAACAGCAGATCGATCTCGATGACGACAACCAGCTGCGCACGCTGGCAGCAGAACTCGCTGCACCGCTGGCTGCCGGCGGACCCGTATTGCCGGGCATACAGTCTGGCCAGTCTGCTGAATCGGAGAACGCTGCCTCAACCTTGCCTGCACCCACGCCTCCTCCATCCGCGGCGTCCGGGTATCGCCGGATGCGATGGGCGGTAGTCGCAGCTGTCGCAGTATTAGTGATCGCGGTGGGCACCACCGCCTACTTCGTGATCCGACGCGCCTCGAACCACTGCGCCACTACGGTCGCCGCCGCCGCGGAGGTTGCCCACCTGAGCTTCGAGTTCACCGGTCTCGCAGATCAGAACCTGCCCGCACTCAAGGAGCGTCTATCCCCTGAGGTTTACACACAGTCCGAACAGGCATTCCGCTCCGTCAGCATGATTCCGGGCGCAGATCGATACGTCTCGCATATCGCCGAGCTGACCAGCAAGCAGGTCGAGTGCTCCGGTACCAAGGCCCGCGTTGAGTCACAGATCGCCTGGTCGGTAACGACACCGAGAAACCCTGCACCGCAGACCGCGCACGGGACCTGGGCCACCACTCTCGAGTACCAGAAGGACAGGTGGATCGTCACCAAGGTTGAGTACGCGTCTAAGCACTGAATGTGGCCGGTCCTAAGCGATTTTGCCGCCGGGAGGACATTCTGCCTGTGTCCTGGTTTCGGCTTATCCGGTTCCGGAAGTCGAATATGCCGGGTTACCAGCGTATCTGGGTGGTTAGTTCACCCGATCAATCGCTGCGGCCGCCTCGATAGAAATCCAGGGGGCGTCCGCATTTTGCTCAGCGGAAGAAAGGTTCAACCGTGCCACTGAGCTTGACGACCATCGGATTTCCGCGGCGATCCTTCGCGGTGGGGACTTCAACACGCACCCAACCCTCGGCCACGTTGTATTCGTGAACATTGGTTTTCTCGACACCATTAAAGCGAATACCCACGTCGCGGCGAAGCACCTCTTCGCTATAAAAGGCGCTACGCGGATCGATGGAGAGGTGATTCGGTGGAACGTCTGTGTTCTGATCCTCGGACATGATGGCCTTCGTTGAATGCTGCGTTGGTGCTCGGATTGTTCTCGAAGAATCTACGCGACCCTGCCGTAGTGGGTTGCGCGTAGGTCTCGGAGGGCCGCTCTCCCCTGCCGCTTCTGATGAACTCCGCACGTTCGTATCGGGAGGAATGCGCCGCTCTCCCATCATGCGCGCACCCCACTGTTGCTGCATGGTTGCGTGCCTGGGTGGCGACGCGAACAGACGTCTGGCGCGGCGGCCTGACTACTGAATGCGGCTGAATGCGGCCCGACTGCTCGGTGGGCGCCACTTGGGTGGACACTATGACGTGGCCCTTTCTGCAACAGTCTTCAAAGTCGAACTTGGCGTCTCCGATGTCGATCACGGTTACTACGCCGATCACTCGCTGACCGTGGCCCGTCACCCCAGTGAGACCGATGAGCGGATGGTGGTGCGGTTGTTGGCTTTTGGGCTTCGCGCGCACAGACTCAGCGACGTCGACGGGGAGTTGGTGTTCGGGCCAGGCCTGTCCACTCCTGGTGTGCCGGACTTGCGGCTCGTCGACTACACCGGCCGGATCCTGGAGTGGATCAACGTCGGCCAGCCCGATGAACGCGCATTAGGCAAGGCGGCCAGCCAGGCCGATCGGGTGCTGCTCTTCCCATTCGCCGCCGGCGTCACCACCTGGTGGCGCACCGTCGGCCCCAAAGTGGCGGGGCTGTCGAACCTGTCGGTAGTGCAGATACCGCATGCAGCCGTGCAGCAACTGGCCCAGACTGTTGATCGACGGGTCTCGGCGCAGGTGATGGTGATCGAAGGTCAGGTGACGATGACCGTAAGCGGGGTCGACGTCACCTTCACGCCCGAGCCATTGGAGTGAACGTCTGAGCCCGAGCGCTAGTCGATAGCGTTAGTGTCACGGATGCCGATGTCATCATCGTCTGGGCCGAGCCGGAATTGTCGCCACCCGCTCCCCTGACGCCGTTTTCACCTGTTGCCCAATTTTTCTCGACCGTAAGCCCGCACAGTGTTCACCTGCAGTCTGGACGTTCTGCCGGACCAGTAGGCAGTGGAAGGTGCTGCAGCACCGAGAATGGGGTCATCGTCGTCTCTCGGGTGCGGCGGCGGAACGGATAAAGCCCCAGTCGCATCCGACGCTTTTGGGCAAGACGTCGACGCTGGGCCGCTACCGCGCGACTGGATCGACCGGTCCGGGCAGCAATCTCATGCTCGGTGAGGGTGTCGGCTGTTATGAGTGCTATCTCGGCGGGCGACCAACGCCTACCACTGACCCGACCTAGCGGACTCGCAACCACAGCGCACCTTTCTCTTACTGGAATTCATACTGCTACAAAGCGTTTCGATGCAATTGGTTGGTTTTTTAGTTAGAGAAGTCGGCACGCTATCGAAGCGAACGTCGGCAGCCGAAGGTCGCCAACAGCGGTGAGACGACTGCCGAGGTGGTTGGTCACGAACGCTATTGACATACCCGACTCAGGAAACGTTCCAGGCCAGTCGAGTTCACCGGGAGTGAAGCTGGCGGCATGCACCCGGACGATGACATCATTCTCGGCAGCATGCGGGTACAGCATATCCATCAACGACAGCTCGACGCCCTCGGCGCCTTGCTGCGCGACGATCGCCTTCATCATCGCTGCCGCTTTCAAAGCCTTATCCATGGCCGGCATCCTCATCTTTTCGTCTGTGTCTCTCCATCACAGTCGACGCAAGTCATCTAGTCCAACGCATCTATTTGATAGGTTTCATCTACCAAATAGATGAGGTGGCGGATGGAACTTCGGCAGTTGGAGCATTTCGTCGCCGTTGCCAGCGAGATGAGCTTCTCCCGCGCGGTCCAGCGTGCCCATGTTGTCCAGTCCGCGCTCTCTACATCGGTGAGCAAGTTGGAGAAGGAACTCGGGGTGGAACTGTTCGACCGCACGCGGCAGCAGATCCGGTTGACCCCGGCCGGAGAGTTGTTCCGCACGCATGCCATTCGCGTCATCCAGACCGCCCGGCATGCCAAAGATTCCGTCGGCGATTTCCGTGGCGCGCTGACCGGCAGGGTAGATCTCGGCGCACTCATCTCCTTTGGACCGCTGGACGTACCCGCGGTGCTGGGGCAATTTCACCGCGACTATCCACTGGTTCAAATCCGCTTGCGGCAGAGCCAAACCGGATCGAGCGCATACCTGTCGGCCATCGCCGACGGGACCCTCGACCTGGCCCTGGTCTCGGCACCTGAGCGGTTTCCGGCCGGTATTCAGATGCGGCTCCTCTGTGCAGAGCCCATGATGTTTGTCTGCCGACCCGATCATCGACTCGCCGAGCGAAGCCACGTCGGCATCACCGAACTCGTCGACGAACACCTCATCGGCTTTCCCAGCCAGTTCGGCCTGCGACGCTTGGTCGACGACGCCTTTACCGCTGCGGGCGTCACCGCGTTCACGCCGCATGAAGTCGCCCTTGAGTATTCGATCGCAGCGAGCCTGGTCCAACATGGGCTCGGCACCATCTTCATGCCCGCCAGCGAGGCCGCACAGTTCTCGCACGTGCGCGCGCTCACCGTACGCCCCGCCATCACATGGAAGATCTACCTCGCGTCGGCCGAACAATCTCAACTCGGACCGGCGAGTGCTCAGCTGGCGGAACGTCTCATCGCCTCCGCTCACCATTAGCCGCAGGGCCGCCACGATCATCCTCTACCCACGTGCGATCTTTCTAAACCGTCCCGTAAATACCGCGTAATACGTTTCCAATTTGTTATCGACTTTCAGCAGACTGACAACTTTCACCTAGCCTCTATTCAGCAACAGGGAGTAATTTACCCTTTGAAAAATGGTCAGCTTGCGCAAAACAATTTGTTGCCGCCCATGGATATCGCACCTAATATCGGCAATATGCCAACATTTGATGTGAATGCCGTGGACTGGGACGAGTTGTACAAGGGCGAAGCCGTTTACGCACCTGGCGATCCGGGTTGGAATATCGGTGAGATGCAACCCGAAATAGCAGCTCTACACCGGCAAGGTCGTTTCGAGAGCCCGATCCTCGATTCTGGATGCGGGGTGGGGTTGACCTCGCTGAAGCTGGCCGGTCATGGGTACCAAGTCGTGGGTCTCGATCTATCTGGCAGTGCGATAGACAAAGCGCAGAGAGCGGCCGCCCAGCTCGGCTTGGATGCTATTTTCAATACAGCTGATCTGACCGCAGATACCGGCTACCACCATTATTTCAATACCGTCATTGATGGCCTTGTATTTCACTGCTTACCCGATGAGCTCAGAGAAAGCTATGTGCGATCGCTGGCGCAAGCGCTCAGGCCCGGCGGAAAGTTCTTTGCACTTGTTTTTGCGACCGAGGCCTTTCCGCCGGATGCCGGATTCGGGCCCCGGCCCTTCACCGAACAGCAGCTGCACAGCATCGTGGGGCGGCACTTGGTCATCGACGAGATCCGGCGCGCACGAGCCTGGGTGAATGTTCCCAGCCAGTTGCCCGAGGGCTTCGAGTATCGCGGTGTGACGATCGGCTCCGACGGACGCGCTCAGTTACCGGCCTGGTTGGTTTCTGCGCACCGCAGCCTCTAGCTGCACGGAACTTGCCCGTTGAGCACACAGTTCAACGGTGGCGTGTAGGAACCGCTCAGCACTCCCCGTAGACCGCCGGTGGCCGAACCTCCCGGCGCGATGATGCGGTTCCAGTTCGCGGGACTCAGCACGTAGTGCGTACCAGATTGCGTCACAGTGCTACTCCACGTGTGTCGGATGGACTCTCCGATCGGCAGGTCGAACTCAAGCCGCCAATCGGAGAGCGGCACCGTGCTCAAGTTGGTGATCGTGAAACTAGCGATGAAACCGGTCTGCCACGTCGATGTCACCGACAACGTCGCCGCGGCCGCAGCCGCATGGGCTACCGGCGCAATGGGGAGTCCGAGGCCGGCAAGCACCGATGCCGACACGGTTACGTGAAGGGCTGTGCGCCAGCGCTTCACGTAACCGACAAGTCCCGCCATAACAGCCAACACTAAAGCCACGCGGCGGCGATAAGTCCCCACATCGCGGGTAAGACGCAGTACCTTTGCCCAACTGAGACCGTTGCGACATCACTGATTAGGCTCGAAATTGCGCCGGTAATAGCTGATACGGGGCACGTCACGGGTATCGCTACAGAAGAATGGCAGGGTGCCGGGTGCCGGCACGGCGTCGGTGTAGCAGTCGATCCGGATCTCCCCTGAGATCCAGTCGATCTCGTCCGCCGCGTCTTCAAGAACGGGGACAACCCAGTCGGCGAGGGTGCCGGTCACCAGGGACTTGTTCGGCACCTGATGGAGCGGACCGGAGTGGAGCGGCTTCCAGCCAGGGTTCCGGTCTTCGGTGCACATCACCTGGTACCAATACGACTGCCAGTAGCGGCTCATCGGCGTCGCTTCTCCTGGGTTCGCCTTAAAGTCTCGACGTTCAGCGTAGCGTCGAGCTCCGTTCGGTATCAAGCAGTTTGGGCGAATCGCTCCACTCCCCGAGGTTCCGAATCCAGTGGCCAATTCATGTGCTGCCACACCGAACTACTGTCGGCCATTGGTTATCGGGCTGAACCTCTGATATGGTCAAAACGGTTGATTTTCTTAGTGACACGCTCGCGAAGATTTTCCGCGGCGGACACATACCCAATCTCCGTGACTTTTGCCGGTTGCTTTGATTTCGCGTACCTCCGCAAGACCCAGGGTCGAATGTCGACCCCGCAATTAGACACTCAGGAGAGTAATCGCATGGCTCAAGGCACCGTGAAGTGGTTCAACGCCGAAAAGGGATTCGGATTCATCACCCCGGACAACGGTAATAAGGACCTGTTCGTTCATTTCTCGGCCATCCTCGACAAGGGCGGCTTCCGCAGCCTCAACGAGAACGATCGCGTCAGCTTCGAAGAAGAAGCCGGCGATCGCGGCCCCCAGGCTGTCTCAGTGCAGACCGTCTAAGGTTCTCACAGCGCTCGAAAGATGCGCCCGGCTGGCCGTCCAGGAATCCTAGGCGGCCAGCCTTTCTACTTGCAGCCCAAGCTATCTCGCCTGCCGACTCAACGCTCGTGCGGCGCTCGACGAGATTGTCCCCTAGCGAGGCCACCCAAAGTCTCACGTGAAGGTGCGGCGCCCAAGCTCGGTGAAATCCACCTCGACCTCGTCACCGTCCCGCTCGACCTCGCAGTAACCCGTACTACGCAGCTCGTGCAGTGCCTCCCAGGGCGGCTCTTCGTCAGGCAGGTGCCAGCCGATCGCCGTGGGCCACTCGCGATCGTGATGGTGATCAACGAGCTGGTCAACCACAGAGGCGGCCTCAGCGCTGAGCGGAACGGGCTCGCGGTCTTCGCTGCGCCTCCGTGAGAACCATTTCATGGCAGCAGTTTACGAGTAGCCCCGGCTAGCGCGATACGCCCTCCGCGGACATCGCCTCGACCGCGGCGCGCTCGCCTGAGCGAATGGCGCCGTCGACCCACCCCAGCATGACGGCAGAACTCTCGGTTCCGGCCCAGTGGATGCGGCCACACGGCTGACGCAGCGCGGGCCCGAACTCCGTCATCACCCCGGTTGGCGCATGACTGATCATTCCTCCACCGGAATACCTCTCGGTGGTCCAGTTCTGCTCGTGATAGCCCTGCGGTGACGCGGCTTTGGGCCCGAACCGGTCGACGAGTTCCCTGATGACCGTCGCCCTGCGCGCGGATTCGTCGAGGCGCCCAAGAGCACGCGCGGCCGGTCCTTCGGTAATGACACACATGATGCCGGGCGTTCCGGTATCGGTGCAGGCGTCGATCGTCAACGTCGCGGGAGTGCCCGGTGCGGCGGATTGTCCGCATAGCCCGTCCCCGCGCCAGAACGGTTCGTCATAGACCACCGAGATTTTCATAACCGCGCCGCCGGGCATCCGTTGCTGCAGCAGGCCGCGGTCCGCGCTCAGCATCGGCTCATAGGCGATCTGTCCGGCGATCGCCAACGGTACGGCCACGATGACCCGGCGTGCCCGTACCGTCAGGTGGTCGGCACGAACCGTTACCCCGTCCGCATCTTGCGCAATGCTTCGTACCGGCTGCGAAAGACGCAGTGCCTCAGTGAGTTCAGTGGCGATCGGGCGGTAGATCGCGCCCATCCCGCCCACCGGTCGGGCATCCTGCGAGCCGTCCTTGGCCGAAATCACGAAGACTGGGCCGCCCCCCGAGGCCATCTGGGTCAGCATCCACAACATCGATGTCTCCGACGCTGCCGACGTGTACGTGCCGGCTAGCGCCATCTCGAGCATCTCTCGGGCTTTCCTGGACTTGATGCGGGTGCCAAGCCAGTGGCCAACACTTATTCGATCCCACTGTGCGGCTCTCTTGGCACTCCACGGTGTTTCCAGCGGAATCGACTTGCACATCTGGATGACCTCGAGCAGGCCGGCGCCAAGGTTCGCGATGGCCCATGGGCTCATGCTCCACGGAATGGTTCCGCGATAGCGATGCGTCGTGCCGTCGACGATCATCATCGCGTCACCACCGGTGTACTGCTTGTACTCGGCTACACCGAACTCGCTCATCAACGCATAGATTCAGTCCTGGCCGGGGCCAATCCAGGCGCCACCTCGATCGACCCACGTCCCATCGGGTAACACCTCGGTGAATGTGCGCCCACCGACCCGGTCACGGGCTTCCAGCAGCGCGATCGAGCGTCCCGCCTGTTTCAGGCGCAGTGCGGCGACCAGTCCGGCAAAACCCGCACCGACGATGCAGTAATCGACATCCGTCATCATCCACCTCGTATCGGCAGTTGACTCGGCAGCTCCAATCTGAAAGTTACTCGCGGACCGACGGAGGAAAGCACGATTGAGCGAGTTCGTCGAGGCGTGCCGATACCCGGGCAGTGTCGCCGCCCCGCTGCGTGGACGCCACTGACTCGGCACTCGCAGGCGGTCTCCACGCGGCTGTTAGCGTGGCGACCGTGAACTCCTCGCGCGTGTACCCCTCCGTCGCACTTGCCGCCTGCGCCGCCTCGTTCGTTGTGACGCTGGCCGCCTGCGGCTCCGACACGGAGGCCAAGTCAGCCCCCGCCGACCCGCCCACCACGGCCAGCGGGTGCCCCACGGCAGCGCCGCAGGGCTCCGGCACACCCGAGTGGACCCTGGCGGGTAGCACAGGAAATGTCGCCGTCACCGGGTCCACAGACACCGCGGCGCCGAATGTCAACGTGACCGCCCCATTCAGCGTGGCCGAGACCCAGGTGCACACACTCCAGGCAGGGTCCGGACCGATCGTCGGAGACCTGGCCACGGTTTCGGTCTGCTACATGGGCGTCAACGGGCGCGACGGCTCCGTGTTCGACAGCGCCTACACGCGTGGCACGCCGGCCCAGTTCCCGCTTAATGGGGTGGTACCGGGATTCAAGAAGGCCATCGCGGGCCAACATGTCGGCTCGACCGTCGCCGTCGCGATGGTCCCCGCCGACGGCTATCCGACCGGGCAGCCCAGCGCAGGCATCCGCCCCGGAGACACACTCGTCTTCGCGATCAAGATCCTCAACGCGTCGAACTGATTTAGCGCGCCGGCTCCGGCGCCGTCGACTGCGTGTTCTCGACGGCACCGAACGCGGCCACACTCACCGCCGAGACGACCGCAACCACGAACGCGACGGCAACAAGCCATCCCCATCCCGGGCGCGCACCGTCGCCCAACAGCAATACGCCGGTTACACCGGGTACGACCGTCTCCCCCACAACCAATGCCGCGGCCGCGCCGTTCACCGAACCCACTTGCAGCGCAACGGTAAACAGGTAGAAGCCGCCCACCCCGGCGAGGATCATCGCGTAGGCGGCGGGATCGGACAGCAGGACCTTCACCCGTAGCGGATCGAGCCCGTCAACCACCCTGACCGCGACAGACATTGCGCCATAAAGAATCCCGGCCAGCAACCCCGCGGGAATTGCGGCGCGTGAGCCCAAGAGGCGAATAAGACCCAGACCGGCGAGCAGCACCGCCACCGACGCGATCAACACGCCCCAGTGCACCGAGGGCTCCGCGGAATCCTCGCCACGAGGACCGGCAGTCAACGCCAGGACACACAGCGACAGCAGCACGGCCGAGATGGCCAACCAGTCCCGTCGTTGCAGGCGCACACCCAGTACGGCGATGCCGAGCACCGCGGTGACCGCCAGGTTCGCACTCATGATCGTCTGGGAGAGAAACAGTGGAATCAACCGGGCCGACACCAGGGTGCCCGCGAACCCGACGAGATCGAGAACCATCCCGGCGATGAATGCCGGAGTCAGCATCGCGGCGATTGTCGAGTTCAGCGACGGTGCACCCTTATCGGACCGCCCGTGAACGTTGCTCGCGGATTGGCGGACGCCATATCCCTGCAGGACGGACGCGGTTCCATATCCCAGGCAGGCCAGCACGGCCGCCGCGATACCGATCAGCATGAAGGAGCGCTGTCACTGCGGGTGGTCGTCGACATCGGTCGATTCTATTGGCAGCAGCTGGGATCCAGGACCGTGCACAACGCGGTCAGTGCATCCGGAACCGGGCGGTGATAGACGTTCATCCCGCGGCGGTCTGATTCCACCAGCCCCGCCTTTCTCAGCTGATTCATGTGGTGACTGATGGTTGACTCGGCGAGTCCGAGGATGCCCGCAAGATCACCGCTGATGATCTCTCCCGTGGACGCGCCAAAGAGCTGAGACATGATCTTGACCCGCACGGGGTCGGCGAGCGCCTTGAGCCGCAGCGCGACCTCGAGGGCCTGTTCGTCGCTCATCGGACCGGCCGCCACGGGTGCGCAGCACACGGGACCGGTGGTATCTACCACGGGAAGAGCCTTGGGCATGCTTTCAGCATCCCGAATGCTTTGACATATGTCAAAGACATGGCACACTGGCCACATTCCAATAGTTCGATAAATATCTCATTAGTTCCGGAGGTGAATCGGTGTCCCGTGTACAGCTGGCGCTCAATGTCGACGACCTCGATGCGTCAATCGACTTCTATTCAAAGCTTTTTAGCGTACAGCCGGCTAAACGTAAGCCCGGATATGCCAACTTTGCGATCGATTCCCCACCGCTGAAGCTGGTGTTGTTGGAGAACCCGGGCCACGGCGGCACGATCAACCACCTCGGGGTACAGGTCGAATCCAGCGAGCAGGTCCATGCCGAGATCGGCCGATTGACCGATGCAGGCATGTTCACCGAGGAGGAAATCGGCACCACGTGTTGTTTCGCGACACAAGACAAGGTGTGGGTCACCGCACCCGATCATGAGAAGTGGGAAATCTACACGGTTTTAGCGGATTCGGAGACATTCGGCACCAGTCCAGAACTCCTCGCCGAAGACAGCGACTGCGCCTGCGGGCATCTCGAGTGAGTACACCCGCTGCACCGAGATTATCGATGCTGGACCGGTTTCTGCCGGTGTGGATCGGACTCGCGATGGCGGCCGGGTTGCTGCTGGGTCGCTGGATCCCCGGGCTGAACAGTGTGCTGGAAAGAGTTCAGGTCGAAGGGATCTCGCTGCCTATCGCGATCGGACTGCTCATCATGATGTACCCGGTATTGGCCAAGGTGCGCTACGACCGCCTCGGTGCCGTCACCGCTGACCGCAGGCTGCTGATCGGCTCGCTGGTCTTGAACTGGGTGCTTGGCCCGGCGTTGATGTTCGCGCTGGCGTGGCTGCTGCTACCGGATCTGCCCGAGTATCGCACCGGCCTGATCGTCGTCGGATTGGCGCGGTGCATCGCCATGGTGATCATCTGGAACGACCTTGCGTGCGGTGATCGAGATGCGGCGGCCGTGCTCGTCGCGCTGAATTCGATGTTTCAGGTGCTCATGTTCGCGGTCTTGGGTTGGTTCTATCTATCCGTCCTGCCCGGTTGGCTGCATCTGCCGCAAACCGTCATCGCCGCCTCCCCGTGGCAGATCGCCAAATCTGTACTCCTGTTCCTGGGGATCCCACTCGCGGCCGGATACCTCTCCCGCCGTATCGGCGAACAGGCCAAGGGACGCACCTGGTACGAAACCCGATTCCTGCCGATCATCGGCCCCTGGGCGCTATGGGGACTGCTGTTCACCATCGTGACCTTGTTCGCGCTCCAAGGCGCTCAGATATCTTCTCGGCCTTGGGATATTGTACGTATCGCGGTGCCGCTACTCGCCTACTTCGCGATCATGTGGGGCGGCGGATACCTGCTCGGCGCTGCCCTGAGGCTGGGCTACCCACGCACCACCACGCTCGCGTTCACCGCCGCCGGTAACAACTTCGAACTGGCCATCGCTGTCGCGATCGCCACCTGGGGCGCCGCCTCCGGCCAGGCTCTGGCAGGTGTCGTCGGCCCCCTGATCGAAGTGCCCGTGCTGGTCGCCCTCGTGTACGTGTCCTTGGCGCTGCGGCGCCACATTATGCGTGCCCCTCAACCGGATTCGATCGACACCGCAGACCAGAAGGTGACCCAATGACCAAAGACAAGCCCACTGTGCTTTTTCTGTGCACGCACAATGCGGGCCGCTCCCAGATGGCACTCGGATTCTTCACACACTTAGCCGGCGATCGGGCGGTTGCCTGGTCGGGCGGCTCAGAGCCCGGAAAGGAAATCAACCCCTCCGCGGTCGCAGTCATGGCCGAGCTCGGCATCGATATCACCGGCGAGTACCCCAAACCGTGGACCGAAGAGATCGTGCGAGACGCCGATGTCGTCGTCACCATGGGCTGCGGCGACACCTGCCCGTACTTCGCCGGGAAACGTTACGAAAACTGGGAGCTGGCAGACCCTGCCGGTCAGCCCCTCGAAGCGGTGCGCCCCATCCGGGACGACATCGAACAACGCGTCCGCCGTCTGCTCGCCGAGCTCAATGTCGACCGCTAAGCGGCCATGATGATCCGGAGCGCCGCGGAGACTTCGTCCTCCTTAGGAGAATCGAGCAGAGGCATCTGCGCGGCCAGACGCATGATCATCCTCGCCAGAATCCTGTTCGTACGAGCCGGCACCATGAGAATCCGCACCGTCCGATGCTCACCTCGAAGTGTGACCACCCAATGGAACGGACGGTTGGCGAGCGCCGGAGGCATCGCCGCCGACCTCATGCTCGACCGAGGTGACCCCGCCTTCCAGTTCAGTGACACCTCACTGACCGCGCCGATGTGCTCGGACAGCTCTTCCACCAACGGCGAGAGTTCCCGCGCGATGAATCCGTCGTCCTGGGGCCACCATGCCCCGTTCATCCTGCCGGTCTTACGTGGACCTAGCGTGAAGCGAATGGGAGGGCCGGGGTACTCAGCCTGTGTCATGCGTACTTCCTTGTTGCTCAGTGGGACTCAAACAAACGGAATCCGTATGAGCCAAACCAGTCGGCGCTAGTACATGCCACGGCGATAGTTACGTCACGGACACTACTCCCCTTTTGATAGATGCGGAGGTGGTGACTTGCAAATAGTTGGCGCTCAACGCCTTTCGATGAACAGGATTGACAATCGGCCAATGCTGTCGGCGAATACGCGCCACGGCCGGCCGCACGCGGTGAGACGGTCACGGAATGCTCTCAATTAGACGAGTAATCGCTGTACATACCTGTGAGCCGTCAAGACATGCTAGATTTCTGTAACTGCTGGATACGGGTACTGCTAGTTGCGGTTTCTGTCTGGCCCCCCACTATGAGGACGTATCCATGCAGAAGGCTTTCACCGACCTGGAGCTGCTCCATGAGCTTGAGCCCGTGGTCGAGGAGAATGTCCATCGCCACCTCGGCGTCACTAAGGACTGGAACCCGCATGACTATGTCCCCTGGTCAGAGGGCAAGAACTACAAGGCTCTAGGCGGACAGGACTGGGATCCCGAGCAGTCCAAGCTCTCCGAGCTGGCCAAGGTCGCCATGATCACCAACCTGCTGACCGAGGACAACCTGCCCTCGTATCACCGCGAGATCGCCATGAACTTCACCATGGACGGACCCTGGGGTACCTGGGTGAACAGGTGGACCGCCGAGGAGAATCGCCACGGCATCGCCATCCGTGACTACCTCGTGGTGACCCGCTCGGTGGACCCGATCGAACTCGAGAAGCTGCGCATCGCACAGATGACCAGCGGGTTCTCCCCCGGCCAGAACCGCCAGAACATACCGTTCTCCGAGAGCCTGTTCGACTCGGTGGTGTACGTGACGTTCCAGGAGCTGGCCACCCGTGTCTCGCACCGCAACACCGGCAAGGCCTGCGCCGAGCCCATCGCCGATGAGCTGCTCAAGCGCATCTCCACCGATGAGAACCTGCACATGATCTTCTACCGCAACATGGTGACCGCCGGCCTGGAGATCGCCCCGAACCAAGCGGTCAAGGCTGTCCACAAGGTGCTCGACAACTTCACGATGCCCGGCTACACGATCCCCGGCTTCCGCCGTAACGCGGTCACCATCGCCACCGGCGGTGTCTACGACCCGCAATCCCACCTCGATGAGGTGGTGCTGCCGGTGCTGCGCAAGTGGCGCATCTTCGAGCGTGACGACATCAACGGCGAAGCCGAGTGGTACCGCGAGGACCTGGCCCGCATCGTCGGCGATCTCAGGAAGACCTCCGAAGACTTCGAAGAAGTCAAAGCCAAGTACCTGGAGCGCCAGGCCAAACGCGCCGAACGCAACGCCGCCAAAGTGCTCGTATAGACGGGATTACGCGTTCGCCACCGCGCTGCCCTGTGTGGTCGACGGAGCGTTGCGCTTCGGCGCCGTGCGATAGTGCGTCAGATAGATCATTACGCCGGTGAAGAACAGCCCGCCGACCAAATTGCCTAGCGCGGTGGGAAATTCGTTCCACAAGAAGTAGTCTGCCCAGGTGAAATCGGCGCCCAGCAGAATGCCGATCGGAAACAGGAACATGTTCACCACGGAATGCTCGAATCCCATCGCGAAGAACAGCATGATCGGCATCCACATCACCAGAACCTTGCCGACGACGTCCTTGGCCAGCAGCGCGCCCACCACACCCGTGGAGACCATCCAGTTGCACAGCATGCCCCGGACGAAAACGGTGAGCCATCCGGCGACGCCGTGATCGGCATACCCGAGCGTGCGGTCGGATCCTATGTGCGCGAGTTTTTGTCCATACGCGGCGAACTGATTGCCCGCATCATTGATCGACACATCGAAGCCGTACGTGATGTACACCGCCATGAGTACCGCGACCGTCAACGCCCCCGCGAAGTTTCCCAGAAACACCAGCCCCCAGTTCCGCAGAACCCCAACGGTTGTCACGCCCGGCCGCCTGGCAAGGTAGGCCAACGGCGCCAGCACGAACACCCCGGTCAGCAGGTCGTAGCCCAGGAGATACAGCAGACAGAAACCAACCGGGAACAGTGCCGCGCCCAGAATCGGAGACCCGGTGTCGACGGTCACTTTGACCGCGAAGGCAGCGGCGAGTGTGAGCATCGCACCGGCCATGTACGCACGAATCAGCGTGTCCCGGGTCGACATGAAGATCTTCGACTCGCCGGCATCGATAAGCGCTTGGGCCAGCTCGGGCGGTTTCACGTACGTCAACGGTGGCTCCTTCAACTTTGGCGGCAGCGCGAGGCGATCTGAGCACCGTACAAATCCGGTGTTTCATTGACCGGCTCTCACTTGTCGTCGGGATGACAAGGTTCTCTCCGCCGTCTGTATCGTCACCGTGAGAAGTGCTGTATACCTACGATTCTCGGCACGATATGTCAAGTCGCGTCTAGTAGACGTCTCGCAGATACCGCTTACTGGCGACCAGTTCGCGCTTGTAATCGTGAGCACCCTCGGCCGAGAGCCGCCCATGTTTTTCAATGATTGAGGTCAGAGCGGTGTCGACGTCCTTGGCCATCCGGGATGCGTCCCCGCATACGTAGAGGTGGGCACCGTCCTGCAGCCATGCCCATAGCTCGGCACCGTTGTCCATCATCTTGTGCTGCACATAGACCCTGTCCTTCTGGTCACGAGAGAAGGCGACATCAAGCTTGGACAGAAAGCCGTCATCGGCCATGGTGGACAGGTCGTCTCGATAGTAAAAGTGTTGGGCAGCATGCTGATCGCCGAAGAAGAGCCAGTTACGGCCGGTGTGGCCGAGCGCTCGACGCTCGTGTAGGAATCCCCGAAACGGTGCGATTCCGGTTCCCGGGCCAATCATGATCATCGGAGTCCGCGACTCCTCCGGGGGTCGGAAATGCGGGGACTTCTGCAGAAACACGGGAACCGGCGTGTGATCGGCGCGGTCGGCAAGGAATGTCGAGCACACGCCCCCTCGTTCGGCGCCGCCAGTCCCCCGGTATCGGACGACGGAGACCGTCAACTGGACTTCGTGCGGGCTGACCAGCGGGCTGGAGGAAATCGAATAGCAGCGGGGGGTCAACCGCACCAATACGTCCTGCCACTGCTCGGCGGTGGCTCGGACGGGAAATTCTTGCACGGCATCCACGCCGTTGCGGCCAATCACCCATGATGCAAGGTTCTTTCGTGCCTCATGGAGGTCCTTGGCCGCTGCCGTGTTGGTGGTGTTGTCGGCGAGGAAGCTCAGCAGATTCGGGGTTATCCGCCCGATGTCGTAGGAGTAGGTGAGCGCATCGCGCAGGGTCCGTTCTGCACCGTCGACCTCGACGATTTCGTCGGCACGCAGCCCCGTGCCGGAGAGCCAGGCGTCCACGGCGCTGTCGCAGTTGGTCGGGCAGACCCCGAGTGCATCGCCAACACTGTAGGCGACGCCATGCTCGGAGATGTCAAACCCGAAATGTCGCACCTCTTTTGAGGAGGAACGCGGTGTCAGCACAGTGTTACGAGTCAAACGGGCCGCGACGGGACTGTTGCGGGTGAACGGTTCGGGTGCGCCTGTGCTCGAAGGTCGGGGGCTTGCGGCGGGGACCGCCACCGGGGCGACCGGCTCCTCCTGGGTCGTGATCAGATCCGTCACCTGACGTGCCCATTGCGCCAGGGGCTCGTCATCGTAGATCTCGCAATCGAGCCGGTCCATCAAACGGACCGCGCCCAGACTTGCCAATCGTTCATCGATGGATTTGGCGTGCCCGCAGAAGTTCTCGTAGGCACGATCACCAATTCCCAAGACCGCAAAACGGATCCCGGTCAACTGCGTATCCGATGCATGCAGGCGGTCCCAGAAGTCGGCACCGTTATCAGGAGGGCCGCCGTCTCCGAACGTGCTCGTGACGACCAGGACGTCGGTGGCGGAGGCGAGATCGGCTATCCCGCAGTCATCCATGTTGACGATCCGCGGCGGCGCACCCGTGGAACTCAGCTGTGCCGCAAGGTTGGTGGCGTAGTCCTCGGCATTGCCCGTCTGGGATGCCCACAGCACCAATGGCGTCGGCCGTGAGGCGGGTAGCGGTGCGCCGACCGGCCGTGGCGCCGAATCGCCGGTGCGGGAGTACATGCCCGCCAACGCTCCGTCGACCCAGAGCCGGACCAGATCACTAACGGGCGCCCCCGCGGGCAAGACGGGAACTCCCTCCCCTCCCCGCTCCAGAGTGGTGAAAAACCCAGCCAGGTAGACCTGTTCGCTCTCGACCAGATTGGGCACGGGCTGCGATGCCAGGCCGAGCGCTTCTGCGACGGGGTGCATGGATGTTGCCTCCGGTCGATCGGGTTGCTGGACGACCGCGATGGGTCGCATCCTGACCGCACACACTTTCAGCTCGGGCTGCAGCGAGTCGGGGTCCACGGCATCGCTCGTGAGTGCGTTGATAGCGAGGTACTCGCCGTGCTCATCGTTCCAATGAAAGGGCACAAAGCAGTTGCCCGGCCGCACACGGTCCGTGACGAGCGCGGGCAGCACAGCGCGCCCGCGCCGCGAGTGCAATTCGACCGGTTGTCCGTCGGCGATGCCCATTTCGGCGGCGTCTTCGGGATGGATTTCGACGAAGGGGTCACTGTTGAGCTTGTTGAGCTTGGCCACCTGCCCCGTTTTGGTCATGGTGTGCCATTGATGTTGCAGGCGGCCCGTGTTCAAGATGAACGGGTAGTCGTCGTCGGGCAGCTCGCGCGCATCCATGTGCGGGCGTGGGTGAAAGACCGCACGGCGCGACGGGGTCGCGAACGCCAACCGCGGTTGATGCCCGGCAGCGTCGACGAAAAGACTCTGGCTGACGCCGTCGTTCAGGTAGCGAATCGGGTGGCGATCGTTCGCATCGTCTGGAGGACACGGCCACTGCAACGGAGTGTCGCGCAGGCGCTCGTAGCTGGCGCCGCGAAGGTCGTAGCCCGTCTTCGGATTCCAAAACCGGCGAATCTCGTCGAACACCTCCTCACTGGACGAATAGCTGAACTGCTCACCAAATCCCATCGCGGTGGCGACTTGGCAGATCAACTGCCAATCGGGTCGGGATTCACCGATCGGGGCGATGGACTGCTGGAGCAAGGTGAGGTTGCGCTCCGAATTGATCATCACCGCGTCGGCTTCTGCCCACAAAGTGGCAGGCAGGACGATGTCCGCGTAGCGGTTCGTGGCGGTGGCCGCGTAGGTGTCCTGGGTAATGACCAGTTCCGCGGTCTCCAGCCCGGTGATCGTGGTGCCCCGATTCGCCACTGTGGCAACAGGATTAGTGCAGATGACCCAGCACGCCTTGATATTGCCCGCCGCCATGCTGTCGAACATCGCGATGGTTCCCGGGCCCACCTCGGTTCGGATGGTCTGTGGCGCCAGGCTCCACTCCTGTTCCACAAACACTCGGTCATCGGCGCTGACCACGGATCGCTGGCCGGGCAGGCCCGGACCCATGTAGCCCATCTCCCGTCCACCCATGGCGTTGGGTTGACCGGTCAGTGACATGGGGCCGCTACCGGTACGGCAAATCGCACCGGTGGCGAGATGAAGATTGCAAATCGCGTTGGTGTTCCAGGTGCCATGCGTGCTCTGGTTCAATCCCATGGTCCAGCACGTCATCCACTCGCCGGCCTGTCCGATCATGGTGGCGGCGGCGCGGATATCGGCTTCGGGGATACCGGTGATTTCGGCTACCACCTCGGGCGGATAGTCGGCCAGGAACTCGGGCATCGCCGCCCAGCCCTCGGTGTGCTCGGCGATGAACTCCTCGTCGATATCGCCGGACTTCACCAGAAGATGAAGCAACCCATTGAGAAGCGCCAGATCGGTGCCCGGGTTGATCTGTAGAAACAAGTCGGCTTTGTCGGCGGTCGCGGTACGCCTCGGGTCCACGACGATGAGTTTCGCGCCGGCCTTCAACCGGTCCGCCATCCGGAGAAACAGAATGGGGTGACAATCAGCCATGTTTGCGCCGATGACGAAGAACACATCAGCGCTATCGAAGTCCGTGTACGAACCCGGTGGGCCGTCTGCCCCGAGCGACTGTTTGTATCCGGTCCCGGCGCTGGCCATGCAAAGTCGTGAATTGGACTCGATGTGTACGGTGCGGATGAATCCCTTGGCCAGCTTGTTGGCCAGGTACTGCGCTTCGATCGACATCTGACCCGATACGTACAGCGCGATCGCATCGGGCCCGTGCTCATCGAGTATCGAACGCAGCCTCTGCCCGGCCTCGGTCACTGCGACATCCACGGGCGTCTCGACAAGCTCCGCACCACGAGAGGGCCGGACCAGCGCGGTCTTCAGACGGCCGTCGACGGCCTCCATCAACTCGGCGTGGGTGGCCCCCTTGGTGCACAGGCGGCCGAAATTGGTCGGGTGAAGCTTGTCGCCCGATACCCGTGCGATAACCGGGCCCCTAGGGCCGGGCTTCGTCTGGACCTCGATACCGCAGCCCACACCGCAGTACGAGCACGCGGTGCGCGTCGACGTACTCATCTCGCCTGGTGCGGCCATGTCACCACAGTGACCGGGATGTGTTTCCCCATCGTTTCCGTGGACATTATGGAAAAGAAAAACCCACCTCACAGTGCGGCCAGCGCTCCTGTAAGCCCCGGCCGACTGCATGTGCCCGCTCGCGCCGGGTGCGATCGACCGCCGTCTGCGACAGAATCGGGATGAACCGGCCGATGAGAGGACAACGAATGACGGATTGGGATGTGGTCGGCCGGGCGAACTACGTGTCGTTGACGAGCTACCGAAAAGACGGTGCGGCGGTATCCACGCCGGTCTGGATTGCTCCCGCCGATGGCAAGCTCTACTTCTTCTCAGAAGTCGCGGCGTACAAGATCAGACGCGTTCGGCGCAACTCATCGGTGACGTTGCAGCCCTGCGGTGTTCGCGGTCAGCTCATCCCCGGAGCACCGGTAGTGACCGGCACCGCGCGGGTCCTGGACTTCGATGACACTCCCAAGGTCCGCAAGATCGTCAACCAGAAGTACTGGCTGTTGGGGCCGTTGAGTGAATTTGGGGTCTGGATTACCCGTCGTCAGCAGGCCTCGGTGGCCATCGAGATCTCTCCTGGCCCCGCGGCGTCGTAACCGAACTGCCCGTTTATCTGAACTTCGGTTTGTCCGCAGCGTGCGGATAAGCAACGTGGAGCAGCTTCTCCACGCAAATCTGTTTCGCGAATAACTATTGCCACGGTCCCCGCTCGCAAGCAAATTCAGTCGCCGCGGCGTATCACTGGCGTCCCGGTCTTCCGGACACTGCTTTACAGCAGCACAGCAGCAATGAATCAATGAGTGCCGCGAAATTCTTCCCGCCTGCTTTCACCCTTGTGAACCCAACCGGGCATATCTGCTGTCCATGGCTGTGACCTTTACTTATACGTCACTACCGGCCATAGTCGACCTCCGCGGGCGGAAGCGGGTAAAGCGCGACGTGGAACCAACAGAATTCGCTCGTTCGACCTCAGAGAAGCTCGAGCAATTCGCAAATAACTTGAGCACTTGAGGTCTGAAGATTCCTCAAGCGAGGTAGGTCGGGTGCAGGTGGGGATTGTGCAGTATGTTCATTCGCAAGAGTAAACACACAGCATCGGCGCCTCGGGGAATTATGAAGCTTGAGCAGGTATTTGATCGACAGCACAATGCGCTGACTCTGTGGCGTCTCATTCTTGCGATCGGCGTGGTCTTCTATCATTCATGGCCCCTTACCGGCCGCGAGATTGGCTACGAACCAATCGTGCGGCTGCTCAGCAATATTTTTGCCGACGGATTCTTCGCCATCTCAGGTTTCCTCATCACTGCCGCGTGGATGCGTCGCCCGTACCTTAAGGAGTATTGGGCCTCGCGAGTTTTGCGTATTTTCCCGGCACTATGGGTGTGTTTGCTTGTGATCGCCTTCGTGATCGCTCCGATCACAGCCAAGGTCCAGAACACGCCGATTTCGTTATCGGCAGAGCTCGGATATGTGATCAACAACGCCCTACTCAACGTGGCCTACATCGGCATCGACGGCACTCCCGCCGATGTGCCGTTTCCGGGGGTGTGGAACGGATCTATCTGGACCCTTTTCTTCGTTCTGCTCTGTGACGTCATGGTCTCCGTCCTTGGCGTCTTAGGACTTCTGAAGCGCCGCTGGGTTATTCCAGCTCTGTTCGTCTTGGCGACAATCTGGGCGGCTTACGTCTCCTACACCCCACCGATGTTCAGCTGGCCACAGATGCTGGCCCGGTTCTTCGTCGTGTTCCTCGCGGGTGCAATGTTCTATCAGTACCAAGACCGGATACCGGCCCGCTGGTCGTTGGTCATGCTCAGCGCCGCCATTGTGATGGCGTCCGGATTCACCCAAAACTACCGAGTCATAGGTGCGCTGCCCCTGGCCTACGCCATCATCGTTTCGGGCGCCCTGGTCCGTAGAGCGCGGCTGCGCAACGATCTTTCGTACGGCGTGTACATCTACGCATTCCCTATCCAACAGATGCTTGCCACCTTCTGGCTTGTCCGGTTGAATCCCGTGTTGTTCTTCGCCATCGCCACGGCGGCCACCTTGCCGGTAGCCGCATCGAGTTGGTTCGTGGTGGAAAAGCGGGCAACCGAGCTCAAAACCCGGATCTTCCGGAGGTCTACTACGCCGGCTGCGGTACGACGGCCGGCCACGCCGTAACAGCGCGGCCAGTTGCATTGGGGTTCAATGGCGTTGCCAGCCGGATCGAAGTGTTCATGTGAATGGCAGACCACCGCGCGATCTTGGTGCTAGCTTCTGCTCTTGTGTCCCCCTTCGCGCCTCGCCTGATCGTCGAGCCGGACGACGGCCTGGAACCGGTTCGTCAGTTCATTGAGAGCGCAGAAACATCGCTTCTCATCAAACAATTCACCTTCACCGAGGAAGGCTTGATCGACGCGGTCATCGCGCGCCGCAAGGCTGGTGTCGACATTCGAGTGATGCTCAACCCGCAGCGGTCCGGAGGCAATCGCGCCAACGACGACACCTTCGAGAGGCTCACCACTGCCGGGGTGAACGTCGCTTGGTCTAGTCCGAAATTCTATGTGACGCATGAGAAATCGATAGTCGTCGACGGCAAGGCCGCATTGGTGGCGACCTTCAACCTCTGCGAGAAGTACTTCACGCGAACACGTGACTATGGCGTCGTCACGGTCGTGCCCAGTCATGTCAAGCAGATCGTCGAAGTATTCGAGGCCGACTGGGAGCACCGTGACTGGGCACCTTCACTCTTCGACGGCCTGTTATGGAGCAATGCGAACTCCCGCTATCACATGGCGGAGTTCATCGACGCGGCTGAGCAGCGGCTCGACATTCAACATCCGAAGTATGTGGATGCTGTCATCTTGGACCGTGTCGCCGCGGCAGTGGACCGCGGTGTCAGGGTGCGTGTGCTGTGCGGGGGCAGGCACGGCATCAGTGAATGGGACATTCTGGACACGTTCGCGTCGCTACGGACATTGCGTCGCATTGGAGTGAAGGTGCACAAGCAGAAGAACCTCAGGGTGCACGCCAAGTTACTCATCATCGACAACTCCCAGGCGCTGGTGGGCTCGATGAACATCGATCGCAGCGCCTTCGACCTGCGTCGCGAACTTGGGATCACCATCACCGACCCCCTTGTGGTTGCCCGCTTGAAAGACGTCTTCGACACCGACTGGGATCTTTCCCATCAGTACGATCCGCCCGATCCGCTGGATTCACGTCAACACTATGAGGACGACTTCCCACACGATCCGGAACTCATGCATGAGTAGCGGTGACAGCGATCCCCCACTGCCGCGAGTGTCCCTGTTTCGCTTGGCGTGGACGTTCAACCACATCGCACTGGCCTCATTCGGGGGTGGCTTGTCGGCATGGTCGCGCGAGGTGCTCGTCGTCGAGAGGAAGTGGCTCGGCGAGGAGGAATTCCTATCCGCGATGACGATGTGCCGGATTCTGCCGGGGGCCAATCAGATCAACATGGCCGTCTTCGTCGGCACCAAGATGCGCGGTGTCCTGGGCGCCATCGCGGCCGTCGTCGGTCTCTGCCTGATACCGCTGGTTCTGGTGTTGGCGGTGTCGTACTTCTACTTTCGCTTCAAAGAAGTACCCGCCGTCAAGGGCGTATTGCACGGCGCTTCCGCGGCCGCCGTGGCGCTCACGCTGGCGATGGTGATCAAGACCGGACAGAAGTGCCTCACCAGCCTGATCCCGGTGCTCTTGTTCGCCGCCAGCTTCGCGCTCAACGGGTTGATGCGCTGGCCCCTACTGGCGACGCTGGCGCTCCTCGCCCCGTTGGCGCTCTTCTGGGCGTGGCCCAGGAAGGTGTCCACGTGAGCACCTATTGGCAGCTGGTGGTGTTGTTCGGATCACTGTCGCTGATGTCCATCGGCGGTGGCAATGCGGTGCTACCGGAGATGCACCTTCGATCAGTGCGCGACGAACACTGGTTGACCAATTCGCAATTCGCCGACATCTTTTCGATCTCCCAGACCACGCCGGGTCCCAGCATTCTGATCGTGGCGATGGTCGGATATGCCGCAGGCCTTCCCGTCGGTGGCGTCGCGGGGGGAATCCTCGGCGGAGTCATCGCGACGGTCGCCATGGTGTTTCCCGCCGCGTCCCTGGTGTATGCGGTAACCCGATTCTGGCAGCGGGCGCAGAAATCGAAATGGCGCATCGCGGTCGAGAGAGGTTTGGCACCGCTGACGGTCGGGCTCATCCTGGCAACCTCCCTGGTGATGAGCCGAGCCGCCGACCACGATTGGCGCGCATACGCCGTCACCGGCGTATGCACCCTGATCTTCGTCTTTACGAAGGTGAATCCCCTGATCGTGGTCGCCACGGCGGGAGTCTTCGGCTATTTAGGTTTTGTCTAGTACCAGATCAGCGCCAGCCGTACCCGGGTCCGCCAAAACCGACTCCGAATCCGTCGTCGCCCGGCCACATCCACGGGGATGTGAGGTCATCGTCATCGGTGCTCTGTGTGCAAGCGGCATCAGGGCCCAGGCCGCCGGAGAACTGGCAATCAGGCTCACCTCGAGCCGGCGTGGCAAGAATCAGCATGGCCGCCAATACTGCTGTGGCACACGCGCTGTAACGCATTTCCATCCCCCTCCTTCGTCGCAATAACGTGCCGGGTTGGCATGAGATTAGCACCGCATTCGCAGATCAGAGGGTGGTCGAGTCAGGTATTCGCGTGCCCTGATCTGTAACGCCACCGTCGCTTGCGACAATGGCTGCATGGTTGAGCAGAGCCTCTGGATGCAGAAAGTCGCGGCCAATCCGAACCATTCGCATTGGTACATCGAGCGCTTTCGCGCTATGGCGCGTGAGGGTGCGGATTTGGCGGGTGAAGCTCGCTTTGTGGACGCGATGGTTCCTCGTGGCGCCCGCATCCTCGATGCCGGGTGTGGCTCCGGCCGAGTGGGCGGATTTCTGGCGGACGCCGGTCACCACGTGGTCGGCGTCGACGTCGACCCGGTGCTCATCGCGGCAGCCGAGCAGGACCATCCCGGGTCACGGTGGATTGTCAGCGATCTCGCCGACCTCGACCTGCCCTCGGCCGGTGTCGCCGAACCCTTTGACCTCATCGTGTCAGCGGGCAATGTGATGGCGTTTCTCGCTCCGAGCACCCGAATTCAGGTGTTGAGGCGCCTACGCGGACACCTCGCGGAAGACGGCCGCGCGGTGATCGGCTTTGGCGCCGGCCGTGACTACGAGTTCGCTCGATTCCTTGACGACGCCGCCGAGGCCGGCCTCACCCCGGACCTCCTACTGTCCACCTGGGACCTACGCCCCTTCGCCGATGACTCGGACTTTCTCGTCGCGCTGTTGCGAAGGGACAACAGCCCTCATGAGCTCTGAGGCCATCGTCCGAGGCAAGTCACAATCGTTGGTGCTCGTCGGCGTCGCCTATGTCATCGCCGTAGGCGTAGCCGCCGGTTGGCTTGTCTGGGGTCCGGGTACCGGCCGGATGTGGCTGGATACTTTGATCGCCGATGTGCTGGCCACGGTGGTGATATTCGTGTTCAGCAGGATGTACCGCAATTCGAGTTTCTACGACGCCTATTGGAGTGTGATACCCCCGCTGCTGCTGCTCTACTGGTGGAGTCAGTCCGGGGTACATGAGCTGCGTTGTTGGCTCATCGCAATAGTGGTCGTGCTATGGGCAGTGCGCCTCACCGCCAACTGGGTGTATTCGTTTCCTGGTCTGCACCATGAGGATTGGCGCTACCCGATGCTGCGCGCCAGTGCCGGCCGATGGAGCTTCCTGGCCGATCTGGTCGCCATCCATCTCATCCCCACACTGCTGGTCTTTCTCGGGATGGTGCCGGTGTATGTCGCTGTAACGCGCCCCGGGGGCGACTTGGGCTGGCTGACGGCGATCGCGTGTCTTGTCGGCCTCGCGGCGGTAGCTCTGGAGCTGGTCGCCGATGGGCAGATGCACCGCTTCACCGGCAACCGTCGCCCCGGTGAGGTGATGGACCGCGGACTGTGGTCATGGTCTCGGCATCCAAACTATTTCGGAGAGTTCAGTTTCTGGCTCTCCCTGGCGCTCTTCGGTGTTGCGGTCTCCCCCGCGGATGCGTGGTGGCTGTGCCTCGGCGCCGCGGGCATGTTGGGGATGTTCCTGGGCTCGAGCATCCCGATGATGGAGCAGCGCAGCCTGCAGCGGCGGCCCGAGTATCGAGAGGTCATCGCACGGGTCTCCCGATTTGTGCCGCGCCCGCCACGGAAATCGGCGTGAGCCGCAGACGGGTCGTTATCGCCGGGCTCGGCGACAGCGGCCTGCTCACGGCGATTCGCCTCGCCCGTCACAGCGATGTCGTCGGAATCTCCGCCAAACCCGGGTTGCTCAGTGGCCAAGAGTTAGGGGCACGGCTCTCGCGACCCGACGAATGGGCACGGAACTACTGGGTGCCATTTGACCGGTTTCACAGGCTGGACCGCGTGCGTACCGTGCATGCCCGGCTCACCGGCGTCGACTTGAGCACCCGAACTGTTTTCACCCAGAACAGCGACGGAGTATCGCTTGCGGAACCATACGACACGCTGATCATCTCGACTGGTGTCAGTAACGGCTTCTGGCGACAGCCGACACTGCAATTCAACGTGGAGGTCGCCGCAGAGCTGCGTGCGGCGCACCTGCGACTGGCCTCGGCAGGCACGGTAATCGTCATCGGTGGAGGGGCAGCCGCCGTAAGTAGTGCGGCCAACATCGCGATGACATGGCCCAACCTGCGTGTCGATCTGTATTTCCCCGGCGAGCGTGCGCTGACACAGCACTCGCCACGAGTGTGGCATCGGATTCGACAGCGGCTCAACGAACTCCGTGTTGGGTTGCACCCCGGGCACCGTGCACTCATCCCCGACGGATTCACCGGTAACCGAATCACCAGCGAGCCGGTTGAATGGAGTTCCGGGCAGCCGCCGGTCTTCTCCGATGCTGTGCTGTGGGCTATCGGTCGCGTCCAGCCCAATACGGACTGGCTGCCCGCCGAGATACTCGACCACCATGGATTTGTCCGTGTGACATCACAACTGCAGGTTCCCGGTTACCCCGACGTCTTCGCCGTCGGAGACGTCGCGGCCACCGATGCACTGCGCACCTCGGCCCGCAATCGAGCCGACCGGCTTGTGGCTCAAAATGTTCGCGCCGGAGTATCCGGGCGGCCTTTGCGTACCTACCACCCACCCAGGTACCGATGGGGCTCGGTTCTCGGTGTACAGCCCGATGGGCTGGAAGTCTTCGCGCCCTCCGGCCACGCGTTCCGCTTCCCAGCGTGGTCGATCGACCGCGTACTGCAACCCTGGATCATCAAACGCGGTATCTACCACGGCATCCGGGACAACGCGGCGCCTCCGTCCGGTATCGACACTCTCAAACCTCCACGGAAGGACTGACCGCATGAACATCGGCAGCAAGATCGTGCTGGGCGCATGTGCCGGACTGGCAACACTTGCCGCGGCGTGCGGGTCATCTCCCCCTGTGTCCGAACGTGAGCCGGTGAGCCGCACAGACTTACAGCGCCATGATCTGAGCATCCCGGGCCGCGAGGCACTGCAGACACGTGTCGATTTTCGGCCGGGAGCCACCGCTGCCCGCCACAAACATCCCGGCGAGGAGATCATCTACGTGCTCAAGGGCACGCTGGTCTATGACATCGACGGTCAGGGCTCACAGAGTGTCACCGCCGGAGACGTCCTGTTCGTCCCCGCCGAGACTTTCCATTCCGTCCGCAATATCGGTGATGACGAGGGTTCGGAACTGGCAACCTACGTCGTCGACAAGGACAAGCCGCTCGTGGTGTTGGCCAAGTAACCCGGTCAACGCGTGATCTCGTGACGGATCTGACCGTTCATCATCGTCATCGTGACCGCCGCCTCGTGGATATCGTGTGGGTCGCCCTCAAGGATGTTGCGGTCGAGCACGATGAGATCGGCGAGCTTTCCGACCTCCACCGAGCCGACCTTGTTCTCCATCCGGATCTGGTGCGCGGCACCCAGCGTGTTGGCGTGCACCGCCTGCGCCGCCGACAACTTCTGGGCAGTTGGGCCGAGCACCTCGACATTCGGGTCACCGACCAGCTGGCGGGTAACACCGATCTGGATCGATTCGAGTGGCTTGTAGGTGGAGAAGTAGCCCGCCGCAGGCCAATCCGTTCCCAGCGACACTCTCCCACCGGCACGCAGTATGTCCTGGATCCGGTAGAAGTTGTCCTTCCGAGGCGCGCCATATCGGGTCGCCAGGTTGACCACGGTGTCTGGATCGGCGGAGAACCAGTTCGCGGAGAACTGGGCGCCGACCCCAAGCCTTGCGAACCGCGCGTTGTCCGCGTCATCGACATAAATCAAGTGCGCGATCGAGTGCCGGCGATCACGGGCGGGGTTCTTGGCGATCGCCGCCTCAAACGCATCCAGCGCCACCCGAACCGTGCGCTCCCCGCACGCGTGCACATGCATGTCTATACCGGCGGAATCAATCTGGCCGACCAGCTGCCCCCACTGCTGCTCTGTGAACGGTGACGTGCCGATCGAATCGGGTTTGTCCGCATAGGGATCGAGCAGCCAGGCGGTATAACCGCCCTGGGTGCCGTCGCCCATGATCTTGATCATCCCCACCTGAACGAGGTCGCTCGCGATCTCGTCACGAGTCTGGGTGAACATCGCCACCGCATCATCGACCGGGGGCGCCTTCACAACATAGGACGCCACCACGCGGAACGGCAGCGCGCCCCTGCGCTCAATGTCGTTGTACAGCCCAAGCAGTGCAGCCTGAATCCCTACCGGAGGAACACCGGCGTCGAACACCGACGTAATGCCGGCCGCGGCCGCTTTGGGCAACCAGTCTTCAAGCGCACGCTGCATGCTCTCGGCGGTAACCGGTTCGATGGCATCGATCAGGTCGAGCATCGCGCTGATCTCCAAGATGTACCCGCTTGGCTCACCCTTGCTGTCTTTTGCGTAGTAGCTGAAGCCGGGGACTGGGTCGGGCGTATCTCGATGTACTCCAGCGAGTTCCAGGGCTTTACTGTTGGCCCACATACTGTGCGCGTCGACGGCGAAGAAGAACCCGGGCCGATCCTTCAGCACGCTGTCCAACTCCTGACGAGTCGGCCCCTCCGGCCCGAACATGTCGATACGCCAACCAAATCCGCGTATCGGCCCATCCGGATTCTCCTTGGCGTACTTGGCAATAGCTGCCAGCGCCTCTTGCTTGGTCGAAACTTGTAGATTCACGCCACTGCTGAGGAAGGCACCGAAGAACGGATGGATATGCCCTTCCACAAATCCGGGCATGAGCAGCTTGCCACCCAAATCGATGACGCGGGTGCTCGGGCCCACCATTGCCATCGCACCCGCCTCGCCACCGACATGTCTGATGGTATTGCCTTTCACGGCAACCGCTTCGGCCCATTCCTGATGCTCGGACACTGTGTAGACGCGACCATTTCGGAAAACGAAATCCGCCTCGATACTGTCCGAGTTGGCACCACCTGTCGCGGACGACGAATCAGTGCCGGTAGAGCATGCGGCGACGGCGCCCGCCCCGAGCGCCACCGCGGCCGCGGCGCGCAGCGCCGTCCGACGCGTGGCCTTGGTACTCAACGACGAGAAATGCGGGGCCCACTCGCACGCGATGCACATATCTGCACAATACCAGTCTTGACTGAATTTTCAGTTTGTTCTACCGTCCTGTTATCCACCCAGGAGGTACGCAATGCCCGAATCGGGATTCATCGTCACAACTGCGCTCACACCGCCACCCTCACCGGCCCGGGTACACACCCCCCAGCGCGCGCCGTTACGCGTGGCTCTGGTGCAGCACCGTTGGCTCAGCGATCCAGACCACCTGCGCGATCATCTCTTCAGGGGTATTCACTTGGCCGCCGCACAGGGCGCGAAGGCGGTGTTCCTGCCGGAGCTGACACTGTCGCGCTACCCCGCGGACGTACGGGCAGACGCGAACCCCGGCGCCAACGCCGAGGAACTGCTGTCCGGGCCGACATTCTCCTTCGCCACACAGGCCGCCAAGGAGAACGGCGTGCTGGTGCACGCGTCCTTGTACGAACGCGCCGATGCGGCCGACGGGCTCGGATACAACACCGCCATCTTGGTATCCCCTGGCGGTGAACTCGTCGGGCGCACTCGGAAACTCCATATACCCATCACCGAGGGTTACTACGAGGACACGTACTTTCGAACTGGCCCTGCGGAAGACGCGTATCCGCTGTACCGCGTGGCCGAACTCGATAATGCCGCCGTCGGCATGCCCACCTGCTGGGACGAATGGTTCCCGGAGGTCTCGCGGATGTACTCGCTGGCCGGTGCGGAGATCCTGGTCTATCCCACGGCGATCGGTTCCGAACCGGCGTTCCCGGCCTTTGATACCCAGCCGCTCTGGCAGCACGTGATTGTGGGAAACGGCATTACCGCAGGGACATTCATGGTGGTGCCCAACCGTTTCGGAAATGAGGGAGGCGTCAACTTCTATGGTTCCTCGTTCATTTCCGATCCATATGGCCGAATTCTGGTGCAGGCCCCTCGTGATGCGGCAGCGGTGTTGGTGGCGGATATCGATCTTCAGCAGCGCCAGGATTGGCTGGATCTGTTCCCGTTCAACACAACCCGCCGGCCCGACACCTATGGCCGCCTCACCGCACCTGTCGACACGGCCAGCCCCTACGGGTCGCAGGCGTCATGACCTGGCTCATGCCGCCGGAATCGGCACCGCAGCAGCGCGTCTGGATGGCATTTCCGCCACGTGGGGCCGCCGTCTTCGAGAACGCGGAATCCGCGCACGAGGCACGCACCGCCTGGGCCGCGGTCGCGCACGCCATCCTCGACTTCGCGCCGGTCTCGATGATTGTTGACCCCGCCGATCGCTCTGCGGCGCGCACATATCTATCCCAGGAAATCGAGACATTCGAGGCGCCGCTCGATGACGCCTGGATGAGAGATATCGGCCCCACCTTTGTGCACTCCGCGGATGGGCGCCAAGGTGCGGTGGACTGGGTGTTCAACGGATGGGGCGGCGCCGGCGATTGGGCGCGCTGGGACAACGACGCGCGTATCGGCGAAATTGTCGGCGGGCTCGCCGGGGCGGAGGTCATCTCCTCCCCCTTGGTCAATGAGGGCGGCGGCATCCAGGTCGACGGCGAGGGCACAGTGCTAGTCACCGATACTGTGCAGCTCGATCCCGCCCGCAATCCGGGGCTGGACAAGGCCGCGGTCGAAGCCGAGTTGGCGCGCACGATCGGCGCTCGTCATGTGATCTGGCTGCCGCGTGGCCTGACTCGCGACTATGAACGCTTCGGCACACGCGGCCACGTCGACATGGTGGCCACGATTCCGTCTCCGGGACGGCTGCTGGTACACGCACAGAACGATGCCGCGCACCCCGATTACGACGTCACCCGGGCGATCGCCGACCTGCTGGCACAGAGTCACGATGCCCAGGGAAAGCCTTGGGAGATAACGCATGTTCCTGCACCGCAGGTGCTTCGTGACAGCGAAGGCTGGGTGGACTACAGCTACATCAACCATCTGGTCGTCAATGATGGCGTGATCGCCTGCCAGTTCGGTGATTCAGCCGACGATACCGCTGAAGCCATTCTTGCCGAGGAGTATCCGGGCCGCCGGGTGGTAACCGTCGATGCGCGCGAGATCTTCGCGCGTGGCGGTGGTATCCACTGCATCACCCAACAACAGCCCGCCCTGTCCTTCCCTAACATGTAGCGAGCTGTCCGCCGCGGAAGGGAGTGTGTCAGGTGACCAGTCGACAGGATGCGATCCTGCAGGCCAGCGCCGCCGCTATCGCCGAGAACGGCGTCCGCGGCCTGCGCGTCAGCGACGTCGCGCAAGTGGCTGGGGTGTCATCAGGCCTGCTCTACTACCACTTCAAAGACCGTGACGGTCTGCTCGCGGCAGCTCTCACCTACATCAACGACCAGGCGCGCGCATATCGGCAGGCCGCCAGCGGCTCCGGAGTGTCGCGAGCCCAGCTCATCGAGCATCTCCTCGCCGAAATCCAAGACTCCCCGGAGGTGGTGGAGAACTCTCTGGTTTGGAACGAGTTGCGCGCATCCGCCGTCTACGAGGAACCGATACGCGCACCTCTGGCACGAACGTCCCACGAGTGGACGCGCGAAACCGCTGCCGCCATCCGTGCCACTCAGGAGATCGGTGAGGTGTCCGAAACCGTCGACGCCGACCGCGTCGCCTTGCTCCTCAACGCGCTCACCGAGGGCCTGGCCTCCCGGTGGCTTTCCCACGAACTCAGTGCTGCCGAGGCCCGTGCCCATCTGCGCGCCAGTGCCGAGCTGATGCTTCCCGCCCATGACACGCGCTCGAAGCGAGCAGCCAAGGTCGCGAAGTAGCGGTGCACATCGCGGGCTATCCCCGCGTGGGATTGGAGTAGACGCGGCCGGGTGCGATCAGAACTGCGGCGCGTCGTTCCTCGGCCATCACCCTGTCGTAGGTGTCCCAGTCATCATGGGTACCGCCGGCCGCCTGGAAGATGTTGCGCAACAAAAGTCTTAACGTTTCCTCGTCGACACCGGCTTGTTGGTCGTCCGGGCCGATGATCTCCGCGGTTCCCTCCACGGTCACCCACTGCCATCCGGCGCGCACCACGATGGTGGCGCGCGGGTCTGCCCGCAGATGTTCGAGCTTCCGGGTGCCCCCAGCGGCCACCAGTGCAACCACCGGCTCACCGGTTCGCGGGTGGCGCATCACGCCGGCATTGATCACCGATGACTGGACGCTGCCGTCGCGTCGAATCGTGCTGAGCACGCACAGCCCATGCTCACGATCGACTAGCTCGGCGAATGCGGATATGTCTGTCACGACGGGAATCCCTTCCGTGTGCTTGCCACGAGCGGCGCAATCCCAACTGTGCGCCGATCGTGCCGAGGCCGCGAAATATTTGAATCTGATTCAGAAAGATCTTGACGCACACCTCCTCAATCGTTATTTTCTGAATCAGATTCAAATACCGGAGGTGAGATGGTCGGCAACAAACGTGGTGTCGCGTCACGCGCCGCCCTGCTGGAGGCCGGCCGCGCCGCCTTCAGCACGCAGCGGTACGACGAGGTCTCGATCGTGGACCTTGCTCGCACCCTTGGCGTGGCCGCGGGGTCGATCAGTTATCACTTCGGTGGTAAGCGAGGCTTCTACCTGGCGGTAGTCGAGCAGGCCGCCGATGAATTCTGGGGCGAACTCGTCCAGATGCGCGGTCCGGCGCTGGAGCGACTGTCCGAGGGTGTCGGCAAGTTTCTGGATCGGGCACAGCAGGAGCCCGGCGCCTTCGAAGCGCTCCTGGCCGACGTCTCCGATGCCGAGGTGCGGCGTGTTCGTGAACAGCATCGCCAACGTCTGGCGCACGCGTTGGCCGTGGAGATCACCGGAACCGAATCGACGCCGGTGCTGCGCGCAGCGATCAGTGGCTGCCTCTCATTCATCGAGGGCATCGTGCTGCATTGGATGCATACCGACGAGATCTCCCGCGATGCGGTACGCGATCTGATCATGGCCAACTTCTTCGGCACTGTCCTGAGCGCGGTGCAATCGGACCCCGATATCGAACTCAGCCAACGTGTGGTCGAGGCAGTGGTGTCCGATGCGCAGCTACGAACGGTGCTCACCGGTCTCGCCTCGATAAGTCCTTCAACTGACAACACCAAGTAGCCGAAAGCGCCGAGATGTCAATGATTCTGCCCACTGGGCCCTCCCCCGTCGTGCACCATCCGATCGCACGCGCGGCCGCTTATCTGATCGGCCCGCGCGGTTTACGGGACATCGATCGTCTCCGCAGCGAGGTTGCGGGAAAGGTCGTCGTCATCACCGGTGCCTCGTACGGGCTCGGCGCCGCCACCGCTGAAGTCTTCGCGCAGGCCGGCGCCCGCGTGGTGCTGGCCGCACGGTCCATGGATCAGCTCCGGCAGGTTGCCTCCGGTATCGCCGAAAGTGGCGGCGATGCAGCGGTTTACCCGCTCGACTTAACATCCGAGACCTCGATCACGGAGTTCGCCGAGGCTGTTCTCCATGATTTCGGTGCGGTCGACTATCTCATCCACAACGCCGGTAAATCGCTACGCCGGTCGATACACCTCTCCTACGACAGGCCCAAAGACGTCAACGCGACATCGGGGGCCAACTACGTGGGTCCCATGAGACTCACCCTGGCACTGCTACCCGCTATGCGTGCCCGGGGAACCGGCCACATCGTCAACGTGTCAACGGTGGGCGTGATGTTCGGGGTGGTACCCAAGTGGGGCTTCTACCTGTCGTCCAAGGCCGCGTTCGATATCTGGATGCGGGCTGTCGGAATGGAAGCCCGTGGCGATGGGGTGACCCTGACAACTTTTTACGCGGGTCTGATGCACACCCGGATGAGCGCACCGAGCCGGTGGATGCGGCTGCTTCCGGGACAGACCCCACTCGACGCGGCGCGTGTGATTGCCCGCGCCGTCGTGGACAAGCCCAGAACGCTGACCCCGGTGTATGGGCATCCTTTCGCGATATTGGCTCCGGTGCTGCGCTTTCCGATGGATCAGCGGCGAACCGAGCGCCGCGTGCGCCTGCTGGACGCATCGTTGGAAGTTGTGGGCTCACAGGGCTACAACAGCCTCTCGGTCTCGGGTTTGTGCCAGGCCACGGGGCTGAATGACCGGTACTTCTATGAGCACTTCGAGAATCGCCACGCGATCTTCGTGGCGCTGGTCGATGAACTGGCGACGCAGACATTGACGGCCATGACCGATGCCATCGCCGCATCCGGGACCGATGAGCGTCAGGTCGTGCGTGCCGGGTTGGGCGCCTGTATTGATCTGCTCACCGGGGATCGGCGCAAGGCGCGCGTGGTTTTTGTCGAAGCCCCGGCGCACAGCTCACACCAACACCGCACCCAGGTACGCGACATGTTCATCGCGTTGATGCGTGCCCAGGCGAGCCGCATGTCTGCCGGCGTCCTATCACAGGATTTGGACCATAGAGTCACCCTGGCAGGCGTCCAGTTGTTCGGCGCGCTCATGGAGAGCGTGACGAGTTGGCTTGCCGGTGATCTTGCCATCGGTAAGGAGCAGCTGATCGATCTCAGTGCGGATCTCCTGCTCACGGTCGCCAATCACGCGCTGGCCGTTGACAACATCTGACGTTGCCGCGGCTACTTGCCCGTGCGCTCGCGGTGCTTGCACCCGGGCCAGCAGCAGGGCCGCCGCTTTCCTTCTTCAAGTTCTTCCTGGGTACGCCGTATGCGACGTTCCCGGGTGGCTTCCTGCTTGGCATCCTCGACCCAGCAGATGAACTCATTGCGCCCCAGCGGGGTGATGTCCTGCCATAGCGCCAGGGCCGTGGGATTCCCGATCAGTGCGGTGCGTAAGTCTGCGGGCAGCGTATGCACGACCCCACCGGGCACCTGCTTACTCACGGCGTAGGGCTGCCCTGGGCAGGAGCCGCGGGTTCATAGCCGGGCGGCGCAGGATCCTTCAGCGACGTATATCCGGGTGGCAGCGGTGGACCCGAGGGTGCCGGCGCATAGGGGTCCCTGATCCTTCCGGGATTCGAGGACTCCGGAGCGTTCGTCGAGATGTATCCCGGCGGCAGCTGCGGAGCGGGTCCCGCACCGGCAGGCCGGCCGGTGACACCTTCGGGCGTATCGAGTGGACCGTCGTGGGCCTGATGCCAAAGGTCGCGGATGGTCCCCAACGGGCCGCTCGAGCCCGAGCCGTACGTGGGGTTCGCGATCTCGGGAACCGCGGGCTGAGCTGGTGGCGGAGGCGGTGGGCCCAGGGGTCCGATGGCAGGTGCGGCCGCGTCCGGAGTCGAGGGTCCCGGCGCAGGTCCGGGCACCCCGGGCTCCGCCCAGGCCGGGAGCGACAGGGATAGCGAGGCACCGGCGACGAGTGCGCCAGCGACAAACAGCTTGGCTGCGTCCATCGGCTCATCGTCGCATAGTCGTTCTGCAGCCGCTGGTCGGTGATGCCGGATGATTAGGCTCCCCGACATGATCAGCAGACGCGGATTTTCCACAGTGGTGCTCGCTGCGGCGGTCGGTGCTACCACCCTCGGGGCGTGCTCGAACGGTGCCCGTGTCGACGTGGCGCGTCCGCGTACACAGTTCCCTCCGGTCAAACAGGTCGACGCGGGTCTGCTCGACGTCGGGTATGTCGATGAGGGCCCACTCGATGGACCACCGGTGATTCTGCTGCATGGGTGGCCCTATGACATTCACAGTTATCTGGACGTGGTGCCGCTTCTGACCGCCAGGGGGTTTCGAGTTCTGGTGCCCTATCTGCGTGGATACGGCAGTACCCGATTCAGGTCCGCGGACACCTTTCGCAACGGTCAACAAGCCGCGCTTGCCGGCGATGTCATCGACTTCATGGACGCGCTGAAGATCCCGTCGGCCATTCTCGGCGGGTTCGACTGGGGCGCCCGCAACGCCGACATTGTGGCCGCGATCTGGCCCGAGCGTGTCAAAGCGCTTGCGGCGGTCAGCGGTTACATCATCGTGAACCTAGAAGCCAACCAGCAGCCGCTGTCACCACAAGCGGAACTGGGCTGGTGGTACCAGTACTACTTCTCCACCGACCGTGGGTTACGGGGATACCGGCAAAATACCCACGACTTCAACAAGCTCATCTGGCACAACGCCTCACCGACGTGGACCTTCGACGACACCACCTATGACCGATCGGCCGGCGCCTTCGACAACCCCGACCATGTCGACATCGTGATACACAACTATCGGTGGCGGCTCGGGCTGGCCAAGGGCGAGCCGCGCTACGACGCCGTCGAGGCCAAGTTGGCGACCAAGCCAACCATCAGCGTGCCAACCATCACGATCGGTAGCGATTTCGACGGGCCGGCCAAGGACGGGGCTACCTATCGGAAGATGTTCACGGGCAAGTACTCCCACCGAATCCTCGACGGTGTCGGACACAACGTCCCGCAGGAGGCGCCCAAGGAGTTCGCCTCCGCGATTATCGATGCGAACGCCCTTTAGGTCCTCCCTTAAGGTCACCCACCTAGAATCACAATCGAACAGGCGAACAGGTAGGGAATGAACTCACTCGGAATGTCGATCGGGGCTACACAGCTGGTCGCCACCGACGGCAACCCTGACGGCGTTCCCGTCGTGCGGACGTCGATGCTCACCCTGCATGACGATCGGCCCTCGGAGGTCGGCATCCCGAAGGAGCCTGGTCTGGGCCTCACCGGATTTGTCGATCGCGTCGGAGATCCCGTCGGAATCGTAGGAGCCGACGGATCGGTGCACAGCGCCGATTGGGTCATGGCAGAAGCCATCCGGGTCATGGTCGCCGACGCGGCGGTTGTGGCGAGTCTCCAGACTCCTCCGGCACTCGCGGCTGCCATACCCGCCCACTGGAGCGCGCAGTCCATCACCGCGTTGCGCGCCGCCATCGACAAAGTGCCCGCCCTGGCGCCCGGCGGAAAGCCGATGAAGCTGGTGCCCGACGCACGCGCGGCATTGGTGAGCGTGCGCGATCGCCTCCCCGATCACGGAGTCGTCGTCGTCTGCGATCTCGGCGGAACCGGCACAAGCATCACGTTGGCCCATGCCGCAACCAATTTCGAGCCCATCGGCGAGACTGTTCGCCATCGCGACTTCTCCGGGCAACGCATTGACCAGGAACTGTTGACGCAGGTCCTCACCGGCCTCGACCAGGATCCGGACGGCACAGCATCCTTGGGGGCGTTGACGCGCCTGCGTGATCGGTGCCGCGCGGCCAAGGAACATCTGTCGACCGACACGACGACCGTGGTTCCGGTCGAGCTGCCCGGCATCACCGCCGATGTGCGGCTCACCCGAAGCGAGCTGGAAGACCGGATCCGAGGCCCGCTTGCCGCGTTGATCACAACCATCCAAGAAACCCTGGAACGCAACAACATTCCTTCCGCTGGCGTCAGCGCTGTCCTCACCATCGGAGGCGGCGCCGCCATTCCTCTTGTGACCCAGCAGCTTTCCGAACGATTGCGATGCCCGATCATCGCCGCACCACAGCCCCAGCTCGCCGCCGCATTCGGGGCCGCCGTCATGGCCGGTCAACCAGACGAGACACCATCGCTCGAAGCGACCATGATGCGGCCGGTGCCGACGGGCGAGGAAACCGCCAAAAGCCCGGCATCCAAGCCCATCGACACCGTCGAATCCGATAGCTTTGCCTGGTCCCAAGCCGATACTTCCCCGGAACTGCAGGAGTATCAGGACTACTCGACGCCGGTCACGGCCGCTCGCCCGGAGGTGACCTTCAGCCCCGGACCGGGCGACTACCATGACACCGACCGGATGCGCTGGTTCCAGCGACCGTTCCTGTGGTTTCTTGCCGCAGCGGTGTTCTCGGCGGCCATATTCACTGCACTATTCATCGCGTGGCAGGACCGCGACGATGCTCCGTCGCCAAGTAATCGCACGTCGACCACGACGACGGCGACCAGCACACCCCATCCCTAGCGGCGAATGTTGGCTTAGGCCAGGCGGTCGAGCTAGACGATACGAGCGGGAGGGTCCATGACCGGCACCAGACGATTCTGGATCGCACTCGTGGTGGGGTTGGCGGCCGGCATCCTGACGTGGACGCTGTTGCAGCGCTGGCAGGTTGCCCTGCTCGCGGTGGTAATCGTCGCCGCGGCCATCAGTGTCGTATGGGCGCTGATTGTCTTGTGGCCAATGGATCCGGACCAGACACGTGCCCGCGCGAGCAGCGAGGACATGGACGACGAGCTCGGCGATGTGGCAATGCTGCTGGTCCTGGTCGCCAGCCTGTCCGCGATCGGAATACTTCTGATCTCCGCCAATGACGAGGACAAGGGTATTTACGCGGGCCTGTGCATCGGAGCGATCCTGACCGTGTGGGCGATGCTGCACACGATTTACGCCGCTCGATACGCGCGGATCTATTACCAGGACATCCCCGGTGGAATCGACTTCAATTCCACCGTGCCGCCGCGCTACGTCGACTTCTACTACTTCTCCTTCAATCTCGGCATGACGTACCAGGTGTCTGACACCGCCGTCACCGAGTCGCATATCCGCGATGTGGTCTTGAAACACTGTCTATTCAGCTACGTCTACGGCACCGTGATCATTGCGTGCACGATCAATCTGGTGATCAATCTCGTCGGATAGATCTAGTCGCGCGCGTGCTGATACCGCGTGGTGTGGAAGTCTCGGTTCCCGAATTCCGACTCAATCACGGTGAGACGCTTGAAGTAATGTCCGATGGCGAGCTCCTCGGTCATGCCCATGCCGCCGTGCAACTGAACGGCCTCCTGCCCCACCAGCCTGGCCGCACGCGCGATAGTCGCCTTGGCGGCCGACACCGCCCGGGTGCGGCGCGCGCCGTCGAGATTGAGCGAGGCCAGATAGGAGGCCGCGACCGCCTGCTCGACCTCGATATGCATATTCACCATGCGGTGTTGCAGCGCTTGGAAATTGGAGATGGCTACGCCAAACTGTTGACGCTGCTTGGTGTATTCCACCGTGTCGGCTAGGACCTTGCGCAACATCCCCACCGCCTCGGCCACGGTGGCGGCTGTGGCCTCGTCGAGTGCGGCATCGATCAGCGGCCACGCCTCGTCCACCTCCGAGATACGCGCCGAATCCGGCACGCGCAGGCCGGCTATCACCAGATCGCTGGCGTGATGGTCATCGATCGTCCGGTAGTGGTGTGCGTCTACCCCCGGCGGCGGATCAACGGGATCGAACGGTATCGCGAATAGCGTGAGACCCGCGGTGTCTGCGTCAGCACCGGAGGTCCGTGCGGTGATAATCAGATGGGTGGCGAGCGGTGCGTCACTGACCACGATCTTCTCGCCGTCGAGTACCCAGTCCTGTCCTTCACGGCGCGCGGTGGTCCGCACGGAATGAAACGACTGGCCGGAAGTCGGCTCCAGGGCCGCAAATCCGGTGACAACATCGCCGGCCGCAATACCGCCGACGAGTTCTGCGGCAAGGTCGCTGCTCGAGCGCCGTAGCAGCCCGCCGCCGAGAACCACGGTGCCGATGAATGGCTCGACCACCAGATGCTGCCCGAGCACTTCGGCGATGACAAGAACTTCCTCTGCGCCCCCACCCAGACCACCGCGGTCCTCGGGCAGTGGTGCGCCGAGAATGCCGAGCTCCTCGGCGAAGGATTTCCATACCTGCGGCTGCCAGCCGACACTCGAGCGCGCCGCGCGTCGACTGGTATCCAGGGCGTAGCGGTGAGACAGGAAGTCCGAGACAGAATTCTTGAGGAGTTGCTGTTCGTCGGTGAGGTTGAAATCCATGGTGATATTCGCTCTTGTCTGTCAGAGACCCAGTTGGGCCTTGGCGAGGATGTTGCGTTGAATCTCGTTGGAACCGGCGTAAATTGATCCAGCTCGATCGTTGAAGTAATGCAGCGGTGCCACCGCCTGCCACAACTCACCGCTGTGGTAACCGTCGGCGGGCGGGGTGTACTCGACCACCGGACCACCCGGCTTCGTGACATGGGGCTGATACACACGACCGCGCGGACCGGCGGCCTCCAGCGTGAGCGTGGTCAATGCTTGAGAAAGTTCGGTGCCAAGGATTTTCAGCATCGAGGATGCGGTGCCGGGGTTACCGCCACCGGCAACAACCGCCAGCACTCGATGCTCAAGAACTTCCAACACGTCGACACGAATCGCGAGATCGGCGAGCTTGGCGCGGAACAGGGGATCTGCTGCCAGGGTGCCATTTTCGGTGGGTACTGATTGGGCTGCGGTGCTCAACTGATCGAGACCCACCTGCAGCATGGGCGCCACTGCCCCACCGCCACGCTCGAACTCGAGAAGGTACTTCGCGACAGTCCACCCCTCGTCGACCTCACCGAGGACATTCGCTTTGGGCACTCGCACGTTGTCGAAGAAGACGACGTTCTGCACCTCCTCTCCCGAGCTCATCACCAGTGGCTTCACATCGATTCCGGGCGAGGTGAAGTCGATGAGGATGAAGGTGATACCGAGCTGCTTCTTCAGGCCCTTGGTGGTACGAACGAGGGCGAACATCCAATTCGCTTCGCGGGCATGGGTTGTCCAGATCTTAGAACCATTGAGAATGAAGTCATCGCCGTCGGCGACCGCCGACATCTGCAATGACGCCAGGTCGGAGCCGGATTCCGGTTCGCTGTATCCCTGGCAGAAAAACACCTCGCCGGTCAGGATGCGGGGCAGGAAGAAGTCTTTCTGCTCCTGGGTGCCGAACTTGACGATAGCGTGCGCAACCATCCGAATACCCATGGGCGACAGGGCGGGCGCCCCGGCAATCATGGACTCGACCGCGAAGATGTAGTGCTGCGCGACAGTCCAGGGCTGCCCACCGTACTTCACCGGCCACGCCGGCGCGGCCCATCCCTTCTCATGCAGGATCGCCTGCCATTGCAGGCTCGCCTCATGGTCGCTGTACACACTCGTTTGCAGACGCCCGGCCGAACGCAGGTCCTCCGTGAGGTTCTCTTCCAGGAACTCCCGAACCTCCGTGCGGAATTGTTCTTCCTCTGCCGAGAAGGCCAGGTCCATGTGCACTCCGTTGCGTCGAGTCGGTGATGTGAAGGTGATGAATCGCATTAATCTGGATGCAAGCGCATTCAGATTAATGCCCGTTCGATTCCCGGGCAACACCGGCTCCTGCAAGACTGATCGGGTGCCATCCCCCGCCGGTCGCTCCTACAGCGGCCTTCCTGCAGACGAACGCCTGGCCCGGCGTCGACGGCAGCTACTGGAGGTCGGGTTGGACATCCTCGGCGCCCCGGACGGACCCGGCGACCTCACCCTGCGCGCCGTCTGTCAGCGCTCTGGCCTGGCGCAACGTTATTTCTACGAAAGCTTTGCCGACAAGGACGACTTCGCCGTCGCGATCTTCGATTGGGCAGTTGAGGGGCTTGCTTCGACCGTCGAGGCCGAGGTGGCCGCGGCACCACCCCGCCTGCAGGTGCGAGCCGGTATCACCAGCGTGGTGCGCGTCATCAACGCCGACCGGCGCATCGGACAGCTGCTGTACAGCCCCAGCCAGGTCAACCCGGTGCTGGTCCGCAAGAGATTCGAAGCCACCGCGATGTTCGTCTCGCTGTTCGCCCAGCACCTGCGCGACTGGTTCCGGCGGGACGATCAGGGCAATCTGCCCGTACTGGCCCATTTCATCATCGGGGGCGTGGGCCAGGCCGTCGCGGCGTGGCTGCACCAGGACGTAGCAGTCGGCGAGGACGAGTTGATCGAGCAGCTCGTCGAGATGCTGCTCGCCCATGGGCCCGAACGCTCTGCGCAACTCTGAAAGCCAGGCACATCTGCCCAATACCCATACCCGGCGCAGGTATTCTGAGTATTAACTGAAATCTCCATGAGAGCTTCCTGATTTCCCTCATGCCGATCTAGACATACGCCTTGAAAATCATATATGCATAGATAGACATGAATTGTGGCGGTCGCGAAGCGCGGCACAATCAGTTAGCTGAGTTTCAAAGTGCAGAGAGGCGTGGACATGCGCGTATTGACGGCAGTGAGTTCGGCAATGGCCCTCGGAATAGTGACACTGATTGGGGCGCCGGTCGCGGCGGCGGCACCGGAACCCCCACCGGTGTGTTACGCCAACCAGCCCAGTGTCAACGCCACCGAGTTTGACCCGTGCCTGGCGCCGGGTGACGTCGAGTACCAGCAAGGTGCCCATCAGCCGACCTACGACGGCGCCAACCCGTTGACACCGCCCGGGGTCAACCCGTTCGTGCCGGACGGCACCAACAAGAACAACGCCGGCTAGCGGGCTACCCGACGCGCCGGACACACCTGCCAGACACGCGGAAAAGCTCTTGAGAACAGCGGCTCCGCCAGCCAAGGATGTAGGCGTGAATTACGGTGAGGTGCTTGAGAAGTTGGTCGCATGGGCCGCTGAGACAGACGCCGTCCGGGCAGTCATTGTCACCGGATCCGCTGCCAACGGGGATGATCATCCACTATCAGATCGGGATATCGAGCTCTACGCGCCCGATCCCGATGACCTGGCGGACGACGATTCCTGGTGGTCAGACCTGGGTGAGGTCCTTGTGGTCGAGCGTCTGGAAGACGAAGACACCGGGTATCCCACCCGGCTGATCTACTACGCGGGCGGCAAGCTCGACTTCACCCTGGTACCTGCCGAAGACCTGGCCACCGCGCAGCACGATAGACCCTTTCTGGTCCTCCTCGACAAAGACGATCTCGCGCCCGCCCCAGAGTCGGTGGGTGCGCCCGAGGGTGAGCTACCGGACGAGGAGGAGTTCGAGGAGTGTCTGCACTGGGGTTACGCCGCGGCGTTGATGTGTGCGAAATCGGTGGTACGCGAGGAACTCTGGTCGGCCAAGCTACGTGACCAGGACCTCAAGGAAGAACTGCTGCGAGTCATCGAGTGGGACCACACCGTGCGGCATGGCATCGCCCATGACACCAGATACCTGGGCTCCCGGATGAACAGCTGGATGGACTCGGACATTCGCGAACAACTCAACGGATGCTGGGGTCATTTCGACGCCGTCGACACCGTCAACGCACTGCGACAGACCGTGGACCTGTTCGCGCGCCTGTCCGCACGGACCGCCGCCGCCCTCGACTTCCCACCGTTTCGTCACGAACGGCTGCAGCGCGAGATCGAGCAGATCCTGTCGCTGCGCGACCAGGAGGTTCTGGAAGTTTGACGCCCGGACACTTCATGATGGAGGACATGGAGTCGTCACGCGTCGATCGGTGGCTATGGGCGGTCCGGTTGACAAAAACCCGGCCGGACGCCGCCGCCGCATGCCGAGGCGGACATGTTCGAATCAACGATCGACCGGCGAAGCCGTCGACGACCGTGTCCCCCGGCGACGAGGTTCGCGCTCGGGTCGGTGACACCACGCGGATCGTGAAGGTGGTACGGGTGATCCAGAAACGGGTTGGTGCTGCCGATGCCGTGACCTGTTATCTCGATCGAACACCTGCGCAGCCCGCCCTTCCCCCGGTCCTGGTGGCAGCGCGTGATCGTGGTGCCGGTCGACCGACCAAACGAGACCGGCGAGTGCTGGACAAGTGGCTCGCGGGTCGGGAATGAACCGTCAGTAGACGTCGCGCACGTATCGATGGCTTTTGATGAGATCGTTGACGTACGCATGGGCACCAGCGGCGTCCATGCCGCCGTAGCGAGCAACGATCTCGTGCAAGGTGGCGTCTACGTCCTTGGCCATGTGGTCGGCGTCGCCGCAAACGTACACGTACGCACCGTCCTGTAACCAGGCGAACAACTCCGCCGCGTTCTCCGACATACGGTGCTGGACATACTGTTTCGGTTCGCTTTCAGCCCCGTCGCGGGAGAACGCGAGATCGAGCCGGGTCAGGACGCCCGAATCAACGAAACCCTGTAGCTCCTCCCCGTAGAGGAAGCTCGTCGCACGCCGCCGGTCCCCGAAGAACAGCCACGAACGTCCCGGAGCACCCGTGGCCTGACGCTCCTGCAGGAAACCGCGGAACGGAGCGATACCGGTTCCCGGCCCGATCATGATGATGGGTACGTCGGCCGCCGGAAGCCGGAAGGTGTGGTTGGGCCGCAGATGCACGCGCATCGTCTGTCCACGATCTGCCAGGAAGGTCGATGCCACCCCGCCATAGGTACGTTCGGCATCGGCGTACCGGATGGTCGCCACGGTCAGGTGCACAGTGTCGGGATGGACGACCGGACTCGATGCGATGGAGTAGTCGCGGAACTGCAGCGGTCGAAGATTGTCCACCAGCTCGTCAACGGTCAGCTCCCCCAACCTGATCAGGTCGAGGACATCCTTCCCGTACAACCAGGAACCCGGCGCGGGCACGACATCGCCACCCAACGCGGCGACCGCGTCCGTGTCGTCCGTTCGGGTAGCCACCACACTGCGAAGAGTGCGCGAGGGGGTACGGATCTCCAGGTGATCGGAGAGCAGTTCACCAAGGGGCTCATCGTGACCGGCCACCCGATGATCGGCGCCCACGCCCAGCTCGGCAAGTATCGCCGCGACAAGGGCGGGGTCGTTGCTCGCGTGCACTGCGATCGAATCACCTGCCTCATAGGTGATTCCGGAGTCGGTGAGGTCCACTTCATAGTGGCGCACTTCTTTATCGGATTCAGCGGTGGTGAGCAATCGGTTGACGAGCAATCGTGCCTCGACAGGTTCGTTGCGGTCGCGTTTGGGCTGTACGGGGGCCTCAGTCACGACTATCGGTGCCGAGACATTGGCCTGACCCGCGGACAAGCGCTTGACGAGGTCGGTGGTCCATTCCTTCGAAAGCTGCAGATACGGCCCATCCACATCGACGCGGTCGGCGAGCTTGACCGCGCCGAGGGCCTCCAGCCGTTGATCGAGGAGCAGACCCGCGTTGCAAAAGAACTCGTAACTACTGTCACCCAGTGCCAGTACCGCGTAACTCAGATTCTCCAGGCGGTCGGCCGCCTCGGAACTGATCGCCTCCCAGAACAGCAGCGCGTTGTCGGTGAACTCACCGTCGCCGAATGTCGAGACGACCGCAACGAAGTGCGAGGCCGACTGCAGGTCCGCCACATCAATCTGGTTGAGCTCGATCGCCTCGGATTTGATCCCGGTGGCCTCTTCCAGGGCCTCGCAGAACGACATCGCAGCGTCCTCGGCATTGCCCATATCGGTGCCATAGCCGACGATCAACGAAAAATCCGGCTGGGCGGTCACAGCACTCCCTCACTCGCGCGCGCGGGGCTGCTCCCAGCGCTGGGTGAGGGCGACCTTACTTTGACACGCAACGCCGTGGGGATCTCCCCCCTCTCTTTCCCTGTACCGCCCCTCTGACCGGCTAACATCCGAAGGTGGCCTGGCTAGATACCTGGTGGCAGTACGACGTGGTGGACGGCTACAAAGGTCCCCTACTACTCGGCTTCGTCGCATTCGTGGTGACCTTCGTGGTGACGCGCACCATCACCCGGCTCATTCGCGACGGACGGGGCCCGTTTCACAACATCTCCGGCGGTGGCGTTCACATCCACCATTCCGTGCCGGGCGTGATCCTGTTGATCGTCGGAGGGTTCACAGCGCTCGGCTCTCCACCGTTATCGGTGTGGACGTATCTCGCGGGCCTACTCGTGGGGATCGGCGCATCGCTGGTGCTCGACGAGTTCGCGATGATCTTCCATCTGGAGGACGTCTACTGGTCCAACGAAGGACAGCTGTCGGTCGATATGGTCACGCTTGCCAGCGCCTGCATAGGTCTGGCAGCGGTCGGCATCTCGCCGCTGAACGTGGATGGGCTGACCGGCGTCATCGCCATCGCTCGCGGAGTCGCGGTGATGCTGCTGCTGGTGCACCTCGGGCTGGTCGCGATCACCGCGCTCAAAGGCAAGTACCCCACCGCGATGATCGGGATTTTCATTGCCCCCATCGCCTGGTGGGCTGCGGTTCGACTGGCTCGCCCGACATCCCCCTGGGCGCGGTGGCGCTACTCGCCGGAGACGCTCGAACGAGCGCGGCAGCGGGCCCTGATGTTTGACCGTCGGTGGGGTCCGGTGCGTCGACGATGGCTCGACGCGATCGGTGGAACACCAACCCCCGAGCTCCCTCACGCACCTACGGAGTCGCGAACTCGCTGAGCGACCTCCGCGAGTGTTGATTCCGTATGCACCGGTGTGCCCCATCGCGGATCGACCTCCAGTTGCACCCAGCTGGTACAGCCGACGTGTCCGTCACCGCGCAGGATTCTCACGGGCGTGACCAACGGGTACGCACGTACCACCAACACCGTCAGTCGGTGCTTGGGCCGAAAATCCACGCGGTCCTCACGAATTGATTCGGTTGTCCAGATATGCAGCGCCGCAATCTCTTCGAGCGCCTCGGGCCGATTCACTTCGATTGCGGCGACGACCTCTGCCCCGGCCCGCACCACAACCTCGGTTTCGGTGCTATCGGCGGCGGCACGCTCGAGTAAATCGTGGTGTTCCGGTCGCACTCGTTCGGCATGGCCGTGCACGATTGTCGGGAAGAGCAGGAACCTGGAATCGGCAAGCGTGAAACGCTTCTCGTGAATTCCGCCCTTACGCAGGAGAACCTGCTGTCGGCCGTCGAGCAGAGCATGTACCGCTGCGCTCCATTCCTTCAGCGCGGTGCTCACATATCGAGACTACGGCCGCGGTGTCACCAGCACCGGGCAAGCAGCCTTGTGAATCAGCGCATGGCTGGTGGATCCGAGGAAGAATCCCGCGACGTCACCCCGGCCGCGGCTTCCCGTGACAATCAACTGCGCGCCCTCGGATGCGCGGAGCAGGACATCGGCGGGATGCCCGATCGCCAGAACGCGCCGAACCGGTACCTCCGGATGCTTCTCCTGCCATCCGGATAGACGCTCGGCAAGAATCTGTTCCTGACGGCGTTCCTCCGTGGTCGAATCGACGGCGCTCCACGCGGTGTAGGCGTAGACGTACCCCGGCGGAATGTTGTTCCAGACATGAACCGCCACCAGCTCGGCATGTCGCATCGAGGCCTCCTCGAACGCCCATGCAAGCGCGCCGTCGCTGGAATCGGAGTCGGCCACTCCCACGACAACCGGCCCTGCCGGCCCAGCCGCTTCCCTCACCACGACAACCGGACCGTGCCCCTTCGCGGTCAGCGATACCGATACCGAGCCGGCCATCATGCCGGTGAATCCGCCGAGCCCGCTGGATCCGAGCACCGTCATGACGGCATTTCGGGACAACTCGACGAGGATCGCGACGGGCTTACCCGCCGCCTTGACCGTGGACACTTCGACATTCGGGAACAGTGCGTAGACGTGGTCCTTGGCCTGACTGAGGAACTCGGCGCCGTCGGTGTCCAGGTGATCGAAGAAGCTCGCCGACGCTCCCAGGTTGTAACCCTGTCCGAAGCTGCTGTGATCGACGGCGTGAACCAACGTCAGCGACAGATTACGCCGCTGGGCCTCGGCGCCGGCCCACGTCAGGGCGTGGAGCGCCGACGTCGATCCGTCGACACCGACAAGAATGTGGGGGCTTGGTGTCGTGGTGGTCATGGCTCCTCCGATGCGATAGGGCGGCTCTGCTCCTCCTCCCCGACACTATTGACCGTCGGTCGCGGTGGCCATGGGCCAAAATCCCCACTGTCAGTGACTTTCGCCCGTACAGAAGTGTGCTTCATCACGTAATCGACGTGTCATTCGTGTTGGTAGAGCTTCCATTTGGAGCTCACCTGCCAGTAGATAGCATGACTAAGGACTCTGACGATCCTGCTAGCGTTGTGCGTAACGGAATCTCGCCGACTGTCGATATGGACGTCGGGGGAACTGGTGGAAGGTAGACGAGAATGTCCTTGACGGCGAAGTTGATTGTTGGTTCTGGCGCAATGGCATTGTCGCTGGTTGTAGGCGGTGGAATCGCATCCGCCGACCCGGATGTGACGGCCATCGTCAACACCACATGCACGTACCCGCAGATCATGGCGGCGCTGAACCAGCAGTCCCCCGCCGCAGCACAGCAGGTGAACGCGAATCCGATCGCCGGTGCCTGGCTGCAGCAGTTCGTGGCATCGCCGAAGGTGAAGCGCCAGCAGATGGTCAATGAGGTGCGGGGCATGCCCGCCGTTCAGGAGTACACCGTGCTGATCAACCAGGTCGCCAGCTCCTGCAATAACTACTGACCGGCGATTTTCGCGCCCCTGCCCCATAATGGGATGGGGCGGCCGGTCCATCGAAGCGTCGGCACGCTTGCTAAGTCTGATTCTCAGTGTGACGTATATCCCGCTGACTATCAGACCACACCGACTTAGGCTAGGCTTGGTTTAACTGACCCCAGGAAGCCGGGTTACCGGCGTCCGCCAGGTCGCGACCATGCGGAGCGCTGGTCAGGGCGGGTTCGCTCAACGAACGAGAAACCCAACGTCACACGCTGGATACGCCGTGCGCGGCGCTGGGTGAGGAGAATCGGCTGAACGGGCTGTATGACCAGAGCCAGGAGAAAAATAGCTGCGGTGTTGGCTTCCTGACCCGCAAGGACGGCATCCAGACACACGATGTCGTGCGCAAGCTCCACGAAGCGCTCTGCGCCGTGCCGCACCGAGGAGGAATGTCTTCCGAGGGCGTCGGTGACGGCGCCGGCGTAAACATGGACCTGTCCTTCCGTTTCTTCTCCGAGCTGACCGGCGATCCTGACTTGCAGCCGGGCAAGTTCGGGGTGGGTAACTTCTTCCTACCCACCGATCCGGCATTCCATCCCGAGGCCGAGGCGGTCATCGAACAGGCACTGCGGGCACAGGGATTCACGATCCTGCTCACCCGAGATGTGCCGGTGGACAACGAGGCGGTTCGCCCTGCCGCCGTGAAGTACCAGCTGCCGATTCGGCAATGGGTGTTCCGCTCCGATTCCGAACGCAAGACCCATGAGGCGCTCATGGCGATCGAGGCCGTGGCCTACACGCGCCCGGAACTGCTTGGGCTCTACCCACTCTCGCTCAGTACACACACGCAAGTCCTCAAGGGACGCCTGAACTCCAACGAGGTGGTGCCGTACTTCAGCGACTTGTCCGATCCTCGGATGGAAGTGCACTCGATGTTCTTCCACACCAGGTTCTCCACCAACACCGCACCGAATGCCACCATGGCCCAGCCGTTCCGGCTGATGGCGCACAACGGCGAACTCAATACGGACAAGAAGAATCGCTTGTCCGAGAACGCGATTGCGCTGGCCCGTAACCGGGCCATCATTCGCCCGGTGGGACAATCGGACAGTTGTCGACTTGATCAGACCCTGCAGAGCCGGGTGCTAGAGGATGATCTCGACCTCGTCACCGCCGTCGTCGCGATGATGCCGCCCGCATGGGAGAACGACACAACACTCTCGCCCGGGGTGACGGCGATGCTCGAATACTTCAGCCTCTACGAGGAGAAGAATGACGGCCCGGCCGCATTGATCTTCGGGGACGGCAACATCATCGGCGCGCGCCTGGACCGGCTTGGCCTCAGGCCACTACGCACCGTCGAGACCGCCGAGTACCTCGGAGTGATGTCCGAGGCCGGACAGATCTACTTCGACCCCGACACGGTGATCGAGCGAGGCCGCATCGAGGCCGGCGGCATGCGCTACTACGACCACGCCGAAGGCCGTTCCTACGGAACCATCGAGGCACTCGAAAAGCTTGCCGCGCGCCATGATTACCCCTCCATGCTGGCGCAGGCCCGCGTGAACATCGCGGACCTGCCCCATGTGCCCCCCGCAGGACAGGGCTCGCCGGCACGATACGACGGCGACCTCGACCGTCACCAGCGGTACGTGGCGTACTCACTCAACCAGGAAAGTTTCAAGTTCCTGATGGACCCGATGCTCGCGACCGGCCAGGAGAAGATCTCCGCGATGGGCTACGGCGCGGCCATCAACGCCCTCTCCAATCAGGAAGGCGGCGTTGCGAAATACTTCTCGCAGCGGTTCGCCCAGGTGACCAACCCACCGCTGGATTCCATCCGCGAGGCGGATGGCATGACCCTGCGTGTTGCGCTCGGCGCAAAGCCCAACAGCGGGGCACAGCCCGCACCTCAGATCGTGGTGCCCTCCCCCATCCTGACCCATCTCGACATGCTCAAGATCCGCGAGCAGCAGGGCACCCCGGTCCGACGTTTCGGGATGCGCTATCGCATCGAGCTCACCGACCCGGCATCCAACGCCGATCGAATCGTGCGGGCCATAGATGAACTATGCGATGCGGTGGAGCAATTCGCGCGGGAGTCCGGCGGCATTGCGGTGATCTCCGATCGCCACGTCTCCAGTGACCGTGCCGCAATGCCTCTCATCATCGTCATCTCCGCCATAAACCAGCGGCTGATCGAAGAGGGCCTACGGCTGCGCGTTTCGTTGATCGCCGAGAGTGGACAACTGTGTTCCTCGCACCACGTGGCCGCCGTGCTGGGATTCGGCGCGTCGGCGGTCTACCCGTTGGCGGTGCAGATGCGGGCCGAGGAGAAGTACGGGGCCGATGCCGACAAGGCGTTCAAACATTTCGCCAAGGCGGCCGAGAAGTCACTGATGAAGACGATGGGCCGCGTGGGCCTGTGTACCGTCGAGAGTTACATCGGCGGCGAGTTCTTCGAGCCGAACTACCTCGATACCTCTGATCCTGTGTTGCACAGGTACTTCCCCAATGTCGTGTCGCCGGTCGCCGGTGTCGGTTTCTCCACTCTCGCGACCGCGGTCGCCGACTGGCACGCGCGTGCGCTGGCGGTGAACGGCGAGAAAGACGTTCCGCTGCTGGGCCTGTTCAAGGAGCGAGCCGAGGGCGCGGGCCACTCGTATGGCACAACGGCGGTACGCGGGTTCGTCGACATGACCGAGGAAGCCATCTCGTTCGGCGACGAAGCGCGCCCGGAAAACCCTGATATGGCCGACCCGACCTACCTCAGGCTGCTGCCACTACACCAACTCGAGGGTGCGTTCGGGCTGGACGACGGCGCCTACCGCAACAACAGCTTCGATGAGCTGCCCACACGTGCAGTCGATAGTTTCGACATCACCCCGGGCTATCGCAGTTTTGTCCGGGCGATGAACACGGAACGCACGCGGCGCCCGGCGGCGCTTCGGGACGTGCTGGCACTGCCCGCCGATGTCAATTTCGTGCGTACCGCCAACGAGTTCCGCAGGGAAATGGGGCAATTCGCACGATTCGGGAACAACGACTTTCAGGTACGTGGCCTGTCCTGCCGAGAAGCCGACGGCGGGTTCGTGCTGCGGCTCTCGCACACCCACGAGCGGCTCGCGGCGCTGGCGGCCTCGCTTCGGGTTCGGTTCGGCGCTGATATCACCAGCCAGGAGATCGTCGGCGACGAGCTGCATCTGAGGGCGACCGGCCAAGCGGCGAGCTACCTGACGAAGATCAGGACCGCTCCGGATTCGATCCCACTGTCCGCCGTACAGCCGGCCAGTGAAATCACCCCCTCGCTGACATCGGGGGCGATGAGCCACGGCGCGTTGGTGGCCCCCGCACACGAGGCGGTGGCCCATGGAACCAACTTGGTCGGTGGACTCTCCAACTGTGGCGAGGGCGGCGAACACATCAGCCGTTACGGCACCATTCGCGGCTCCCGCATCAAGCAGTTCGCCTCCGGGCGGTTCGGGGTGTGGGCGGGGTACCTTGCCGACCCGATGCTGCAGGAGCTGGAGATCAAGATCGGGCAGGGAGCCAAACCCGGTGAAGGCGGTCAGCTTCCAGCGCCGAAGGTAACCGTCCAAATCGCCGCGGCACGCGGGGGCACCCCGGGTGTCGAACTCGTGTCTCCTCCGCCCCACCACGACACGTACTCCATCGAGGACCTCGCGCAGCTGATCCATGATTGCAAGGCAGCGCGTGTCCGGGTGATCGTGAAACTGGTTTCGTCGGAAGGCATTGGCACCATTGCCGTGGGCGTCGCCAAGGCCGGCGCCGACGTCATCAACGTCGCAGGCAACACCGGGGGCACCGGTGCGGCGGCCGTGACAAGCCTCAAGTATGCGGGCCGCTCGGCGGAAATCGGCGTGGCCGAGGTGCATCAGGCCCTGTGCGCCAACGGAATCCGACAGAAGGTTGTGCTTCGCTGCTCGGGTGCGCATCAGACCGCCAGCGACGTCATCAAGTCAGCGCTGTTGGGGGCGGACAGTTTCGAGTTCGGGACCACCGCCCTGATGATGCTCAAGTGTGTCATGGCCAAGAACTGCAACATCAAGTGTCCCGCCGGGCTCACAACCAACGCAGAGGTTTTCGAGGGTGACCCTCGGGCACTTGCCCAGTATCTACTGAACATCGCGCACGAAGTTCGGGAGCTTCTTGCGACGCTCGGCCTGCGGACGCTGCGTGACGCTCGCGGACGCAGCGACCTGCTACATCTGCTGGATCACCCGTCGAGCATCGGCACCCTCGATCTGCGCCGCATGCTCGCGGTGGCAGAGGAATTCGTAGTCCAGAATCCGGTCTACATGGAAAAGGACTACTCGGTGGACGATGCGTTCACCGAGCAGCTCGACCTCGACGGCACGGTACTGCCGCCCAGACAGCTGACCAACCAGAACAAGAGCGTCGGCGGTCAGCTCGCGATCGATATCGAGCGGATGCTGAACTATCGGGGGGCAGACGGATCGGCGGTCGCCGCCGACGAGCGCGGCCGTCGTTACCTGTTGCCCGAGAGCGTCTCGATCACCACAACGGGTTCGGCAGGCCAGAGCTACGGCGTGTTCTGCAACGACGGAATGATGCTGATGCACACGGGCACCTGCAACGACGGTGTCGGTAAGAGCGCCTGCGGCGGCACGATCACCGTGCGCTCGCCCGGCGGCGGATCGGAGGCGCCGGGCGGCAACGTCCTCATCGGCAACTTTGCCCTTTTCGGCGCTTCGGGCGGACGGCTGTTCGTGGAAGGCCAGGCCGGGGACCGATTCGCGGTTCGGAACTCGGGTGCAACGGCCGTGGTCGAGGGCGTCGGCGAATTCCTTTGTGAGTACATGACCAATGGCGCCGTGCTTAACATCGGTGGATTCGGCAAGGGCGTAGCGAACGGGATGAGCGGAGGCTTCCTGTATCAATACGACCCGCACGGCCAGCTGCCGTCGAAGGTCAGTAGCGACTCGGTGCTGGTACTGCCCGTGACCGATGCCCCATTCCACGAGGCCGCAGCGCGCATCCTGCTGCAATGGCATGTGGCGGCTACTGGGTCAGTCAGAGGCCAAGCCCTGCTTGATGATTGGCAGACAACCCGAGAGCACCTGGTCTACACGATGTCGCGGGCGCTGTTGCAGTACCAGGATTCCGACGCCATTCTGCATGGCAAGACACGCAAGGAACTGCTGGACGAACTCGCCGCCGCCCTGGCCGGCTATCAAGTACACAAGTTCAAGCTGTCCTACCGCAGCCAGCGCGATGTCCTCGAAGGATCGGTGCCCGCATATGGCGACACCGACACCGAGGGGATGTACGCGTTGCTGAACACCTACACGGTGCTGAACATGGCCCAGCAGCTCGCGCTATCCAGGATGCCGAACATCAACGACGTCACCGACCCCCGGATCGGCAAGGCGGTGCGCAATCTCGTACTCACCGAAGACTTCTTCTTGATCCAGAAGCTGCAGAAGTATGCACGGGAGGCGATAGACGGACATAGCGATGAGGACCTGGCCGTGCTCATCGCGGACAAGCGCCTCAACGATTACAAGGAGGCGCTGAGCCAACGCAACGTCTTGTCGGTGGACAGCCCGGGAACCTACGGCTGGATCCTGTACCAGAGCAACAAAAACCGAGACAAGATCGGCCGTCTGCCTTCCTTCGAAGAGCTGTTCGCACATCAGGCGTTACCTGTTGTCGCCCTGTCCGGACCGTCCCTCCAGACCACGTGAAGAAGCCATGAAGATCGCCTACATTCCCGAAGACGCCCCATTCAACGAGGACCAGCGCGCCTGGCTCTCCGGCTTCCTGGCGGGACTGCACTCCCGTCTCGCCATGAACCTGGCAGCGCCACCACCGGCGGCCTCCACGGACGTGGCGGCTCCCCGCCCGCCACTGCGCATCCTGTACGGCACCCAGACCGGCAATGCCGAGATCGTGGCAGGTGACGCTGCGGCCGCGGCCAAGGCTCAGGGGTTCGACGTGACGGTCAGCGGCCTCGAGGAGATAGCGCTCGATCAGTTCGCCGGGCTGAAATACGTCCTTATCGTCACCTCCACCTACGGCGAGGGCGAGATGCCCGATAACGCCGAACTGTTCTGGGAAGCACTGTCTTCAACACTGGCGCCCCGTCTCGAAGGGGTGTCCTACGGTGTGCTCGCCCTCGGCGACACCAGTTACGACGGCTTCTGCCAAGCAGGCAAGCTCATCGACACCCGGCTTGAACAACTCGGTGCGAGTCGCGTGGTCGGTCGTGCGGACTGCGACATCGACTATGAGGCGCAGGCCGCGGAATGGGTCCAGGGCGCGGTCGCGAGCCTGGTCACGCTGGCCGGGGCCAGCGGCACCCCCGGAACTCCCCCGCCGAGCACCGTGGTGCGCTCCGGATGGACGCGCAAGAATCCGTTCCCCGCAGAGGTACGCGTCAACCGGCTGCTCTCACGTGCGGGCTCCGACAAGGAGATTCGGCACTTCGAGTTCGCGCTCGCGGACAGTGGGATCACCTACGAGGCGGGCGACGCGCTCGCGGTCATCGCAGAGAACGATCCGACACTGGTAGCGGCGATCGCGGATCATTTCCGTGTCTCTACAGAGACCCTGGTCGACGGCGAGCCACTGGGCGAACTGCTGGGCACGCGCTACGAGATCAGTGCCCCATCGCGAGACTTGTTGAGCGAGGTGGAAAGCCGCGCGGAGAGCGAGGAGTTCTCGCATGCACTGCGGGGCGGGGTCAAGGAGGTGCTGGATGCCTGGCTGTACGGCAAGGACATTCTCGATATCCTGCGCATCGGCGGGGATGCGCTGAGCCTGGAGGAGTTCATGGGGCTGCTCAAACCGCTGCAGCACCGCGCCTACTCGATCTCTTCCAGCTCACTGGCTCACCCCGAGCGCATCCACTTGACCGTCGCCGGTGTGCGGTACCAAAGCTTGGGCCGTGAACGTGGCGGGGTGTGTTCCACCTTCTTGGCAGACCGTGGAAATAATGCCCGAATCTTCCTGCAGCCCAACAAGTCCTTCCGGGTTCCGAGTGATGACGATGCGCCGATGATCATGGTCGGCCCCGGCACCGGTGTGGCGCCGTTCCGGGCGTTCCTGCAGGAACGTGAGCAGCGCGGTGCCGGCGGCCGCAACTGGTTGTTCTTCGGTGACCAGCATCGGGAACACGACTACATCTACGAGCACGAGCTCGACGGCTGGCACACCTCCGGCCTTCTCGACCGACTCGATCTGGCCTTCTCGCGTGATCAGGCAGAGAAGATCTACGTGCAGACGCGGATGCGTGAGCACGGCCGGGATCTGTTCGCATGGCTCCAAGATGGCGGGCACTTCTATGTGTGTGGCGATGCCACGCGCATGGCCAAGGATGTGGACAAGGCACTGCACGAGATCGTTGGTGAGCACGGCGGATTCAGCCCCGATGAGGCATCCGAATACGTCAACACCCTCAAGCGGGAAAAGCGGTACGTCCGCGATGTGTACTGACGGCCAGCGCTGCGAACACTGCCCTGCACGACGAATCGTGGCGGGGCCCAATGCCATTGCCGAGGCACTCCCCGCCCTTGGCACGGTGGTGGCCGTGACCGCCAACGATGCCGCTCTGATCAGCCACACCGGCGAGTACCTGGAACCCGCCTTCCCCGGTGAGGCACTGTGCTGCGACGACGAGTACATCGCTCTGCGGCTCAACCCTGCGCTTGTCCGCGACGCCTTCCTGGCACCACGAGCACTGACGATGGTCGCCGAGACCGGCACACACCGCGCCTACCTGACCCCGCTTTCGGATCGCCTGACGATCAGCGCCCTAGAGCTGGCGCCGGCGGCGGCCCCCGAAGCGTTCCCCGTCACCGATTGGTCCGACGTCGATTGGCATGACACCGATCAGCTCACCCACCTCGACGCGCTCACCCCCGGGCGTTATCGGGTGCTCCCATTCACCGGCGCCCGCAAGATCGATTCGCAGGTCATCCCCCATCTGCTGGCTCACATCGTGGACGTGGACATGCCTTTCACGATCGCGGTCCCCGGCGGCGGCTGCGTGCAGCTGCACCGCGGCCACGCGGCAATGGTAGAACAGGCGGGCGCACATATAGCCGTCATCTTCGGGGCCTCGCGATACGCCATGGATCCGGTGTTCATCGCGGAGTCCTGGGTGACACATGCGCACGGCACCCAGGGCCTGACATCGTCGGTCGAGCTCTACGACCATAGCCATCGGTGCGTCACCACCATCACGCAAACCGGCCCGATCACGGCCCGGCTTCACCAGGCGTGGGAACACATGGTTGCTTCGTTGCCGGACGCCGCCTGACCTTCCCCCGGCGCGTGGTTTGGTACCCATCTCACAGTGGGCGGCCGGCGAAGTGTGAACAGATTGAGATGTCCCGGTGAATTGGGGGCAGCGTCTGGGAAATTGTGCGGCCCTAGCGTGTGCGCATGAAAGCGACACCTGGAGGGCAACATGGGCGGTGAACCGTGAGCAGCCTGATCAAGATCGTCGATCCGATCCTTCCGGGTCGGAGCGCGGATCTGCGTCAGGCGCAGTACTACCAGGATGTCCTCGGCGAGCTACGTGCGGTGGCTCTGCGGGAACTCGACGACCATGTGGCTTCCCTGGAGCGCAGAAGACAGAGCGGCAAGCCATCGAGCCTCTCGCGCCTGCACCGGCTCGTCGGTGCCAAACGCGCCGAGTTGGCCGCACTGGACCAGTTGCTTGTGGCGCTTAGTGATCGATTCGGAGATCACTCCACCTTGTCAGCCGGGTAGCTCTGCTCGACGATACGACCGGCCCGGATGTCCGTCAGACAGATAGGGCCCGCGGCCACCGAGATGCTCACGCAGGCTGAGCCTTTCCCGCTCATGTGGCACCCGGCCACGGCGGCGAAGCTCGGGCACCACGAAACGGGCGAAATCGACGAAGGTTCCCGGTGTCGTCACGTACGCGACGTTGAACCCGTCGACATCGGCGTCATCGACCCAGCGTTCCAGTTCGTCAGCGATGTCCGCGGCAGAACCGACGAGAACCGGCCCACGTCCGCCTATCCCGATCTCCTGCGCCAGCTCACCCACCGTCCAGGTCCGGCTCGGATCCTTCGTAAACGAGGCGAGCGCGGAACGGTTGGCGTCGGTCTGGACATGCCGCAGCGCCTCGTCCGCCCCGAGCCCGGCCAGATCGACACCCGTCCAGCCACCAAATAGTGCCAATGCACCTGCGGGGCTGACATATTGGCGATATTCATGCAGCTTGGCGACCGCCAGATCCCGCGTCTCGGCGACGATTGGCGTCACCATGGTGAAGACTTTGATGGATCGCGGGTCACGGCCGAACGCCGCTGCGGCCTCGCGCAGTGCCCGCACCGGTTCGCGCACGACCTGCGGAGTCGGACCCGATACGAACACCGCTTCGGCATGAGCGGCCGCGAATCGAACTCCCCTCGCCGACGCACCCGCCTGGAACAGCACCGGTGTGCGCTGTGGGGAGGGTTCGCACAGAAATGGCCCGGGAACGGTGAAATACCTTCCCTGGTGTGCGATGTCATGGACCTTGGCCGGGTCGGTGAAGACGCCCCGCGCCCTGTCGTGCACCACGGCGCCGTCCTCCCATGAACCTTCCCAGAGCTTGTAACAGACCTGGAGGTACTCGTCGGCGATGTCGTAGCGCCGGTCATGCGGTATTTGGGAGTCCAGACCCAAATTTATTGCCGCACTGTCCAAATAGGACGTGACAATGTTCCATGCCACTCGCCCCTCGGTGAGGTGATCAAGTGTCGAGAGGCGACGCGCCAAGGCATACGGCTGCTCATAGGTGAGTGAGAACGTGATCCCGAATCCCAATGTCTCTGTCACCGCCGCCATTGCCGATACGGCCAACGACGGGTCATTCACCGGGAATTGCGCCGCATCGAGCACAGCCGCATCGCGCGAAGCTCCGTACACGTCATACGCACCCAGCACATCGGCGAGGAACAACAGGTCAAAACCGCCGGTTTCAAGCGACCGGGCGAGTTCGGTCCAATAGCTCAGGGTCCGGTATCGGTGTCCCTGATCCTCGGGATGTCGCCACAAGCCCGGTGATTGATGGCCGACACATGCCATATCGAAGGCATTGAGGTAGATCCGGCTCATCGAGAGGCCCCGATCTTGTCGCGATAGGTCTCACGGGCGGCATGTGCGGAAGCGAAGGTGAGTGCGGCCAGCACCAGGTAGTAGACGACGATGAGCCATGGGTTGCCATGGTTGACAGCCAGCAGGGCCGCGGCGATCAGCGGGGCGAATCCACCGGATAGCACCGCACCGATCTGATAGCCCAGAGACGCCCCGCTGTATCGGACCCGGGTGTCGAACAGCTCGGCGAACCACGCGGCCTGAGGACCATACATGGCGTCGTGAACAATGTTGATCCCGAAGATAATTGAGAGCACCACAAGGACCGTTGACCCGCTTCCGGCGGCCAGGAAGAACAGCGTCAATGCCACCGGTCCGGCCGCCGCCCCGAACAGGTAAAGCGGACGTCGGCCGATCCTGTCCGAGAGTGCGGACCACGCCGGCGTACTCACGATGCCGATCGCCGAAGCGATCAACACGGCAGTCAACCCGACTTGGCTGTCCTTACCGAACACGTCTTGCAGGTAGGTCAGCGAGTACGTGGTAAGCAGTACGAACAAGGCGATCTGGGACAGCCGTAAGCCGGTGGTCAACAGCACATTACGGGGCTGCGCGCGCACGACTTCCACGATAGGCAGTCGCGCCAGCTCGCCTCGTTCACGTAGCCGCCGGAAGTCCGCCGAGTCACTCAGCCGCAATCTGATCGCCAGGCCGACGGCCACCAAGATGACGCTGCTCAAGAACGGGATGCGCCAGCCCCAAGCAAGAAACACGTCCGGCCCGGTGAGCATTCGAGTGAGACCGAATACCCCGGTAGCCAAGAGCATTCCCGCCGGCGAGCCCAACTGGGTGAAGCTGCCGAACAGACCTCGATGGCCGGGCGGGGCGTGTTCAACCGACAGCAGGGCGGCTCCGCCCCATTCCGCACCGGCGGCAAGGCCTTGCAACACGCGCAGCGTCGCCAGTGCGCTCGGTGCGAGGACGCCGGCCTCGGCATAGGTCGGCAGGGCGCCGATCAGTGCGGTGGCAATGCCCATGAGGAGCAGCGCCCCAACGAGAACAGCCTTGCGCCCGAGCCGGTCTCCCAAGTGTCCGGCGATAACGGCTCCCACTGGGCGCGCACCGAACCCAGCCGCGTAGGTGGCGAACGAGGCCAACGTGCCTGCCGTCGAGGAGACTGTCGGGAAGAACAAGGGCTTAAGGACAAGTGCCGCAGCCGTCGCGTAGAGGTAGAAGTCATACCACTCGATGGTGGTACCGACCATGCAGCTCAGCGCAACGGTGCGAGCCGTGGGACCGCCGCCCTGCGTCGGTCCACCCGCGTGGACGGCAGGCGCCGCGCTGGTGGTAGTCACGTGACACCACGGTGCATTACCGGATGGCTGGTGGGAACCTTTGCGCTCGGCGGGATTTCAGCCGTACGGTTAGTGGCTCCCGGACCGCATATCGGGCTGTGAATCCTCTAGCGGGGTAAGGATCGTCGCGAGCCAGGTGACCGTCAACGAGGCGGAGGCGAGCGCGGCGAGCAGCGTCCACATCAACGGATCGGACCCATCCGCCGTCTGATGCCACCACAGCGCGGCCAGACTTGTCACCGCGCTCAGCGCCGCGGTGTACGCCGCCGCGCAACACCACCGGAAGTGCCTCCGGCGCAGAGCTACGAGCGAAACAACGCATGCCACCAGAAACATGATGGACGTCCCCGGCACCACGGCGTCGACATGCAGCGACGGGCTGGCCTGTGCCCCGAGGTTTGACCAGCGACTTCCCGCGGCCACGCCCAGGACGATGGCCGCCACTAGCACGGTCCAGCGTCGCGGCCTGCTCATCCAGACGTCTTCAAGCACACCGCGCTCGATCGCGCGCAGCGTGTCCTCAAGCCCAACGTCGTCGTGGCGCTGCGTCCTCACTCAATGCCTCCCAAATTCGAACATCTCTGAGACTAGAGGTCGGATGCGGTGGCGCGGGAGTTCCGTACCACTTGTCGTGCTGCTACTTTCCGGCGGTGGACCTCTTCACCCACACCTGGGCGGCTCTGCGTGCCGCTGTCGCCGATCTGCCGGACCAGGCATTTACCCAACCGTCCGGCTGCGCGGGCTGGCTCGTGTGTCATCTGATCATCGATGCCCAGGACGTGCTGATAACCCTGGCAACCCCTAGTGAGGAACCACCGACGCGCGATGCGCTGATCTATTGGGAGGTCCTCGGTGCGCCCCCTGCCGGTGACGACGCTCGTGATGCGTTGATCGTCCGGCTGGCCGCTGCCTACCGGGAACCGGGCCTGCTCACCTTTCACCTGGATGACCTGGGCGCCGCGGCGGGACGCGCCGCGGTCCTCGCCCATCGCGATCAGTGCATCGCCACCAAGGGACAGGTTCTCACCGTGGGCGATTAACTGGATGCCTACGTACTGGAATGGACGTTGCATCATCTCGACCTTGTCGCGTATCTGCCCGACGTGGCAGATCCACCGGCCGCCGGGCTCTCGCGCGCGCGTCAGATGGTGGAGCAGATCGCCGAGTACAAGATTCCTGCGGCACTATCGGATACCGATGCCCTGTTGATCGGAACGGGGCGCCGCTCCCCAACCGCTGCGCAGGCCGCCGTATTGGGAGCCGACGGGAACAGAATTCCCATCTTTCTCGGCTGAGTCACGACCGTGCTTCGCTTACGCGCAGTTCAGCGTGACATAGGCGATCTTGTAGTCAGGGGCATCCTGATCGCGGGCGGGCGCCGGCCTGATATCGCTCGTGTGCTGGTGCTGCACCGGCGTTTGCGTCAGGATCGAGCGAACCGTGCAGTCCTCGACGTCCCGCCCGGTCCCGCCCGCCCATCTTCGTGACGATGACGCGGTACCCCTCGGAGGTCAGCATGTCGATGACCCCCTGGGCGCCACCGACGGCAGCTGGGCCTGCGGTGGCAAGCGCAGATTCCGTAAGGGTTACCGCCGTAATCACCGCCGCAGCGATGAGCCCGGTCGAGGACACCACCCGAACGAGCATTCTGGCCCTTTGAACTGTGCATGCGGTGATCATGTTGTGGTGCTCCTCTCACGCTGAGTCCACTGTAGGACACTCTGTGTCACTAAGTACACATCGTTTCATATGGCGTGGAGCACATCTAGACAGCCGGACCATTTCCCAGGCGTCGCGGCTAGCATTGGGACATGACAACGCAGTTTGACGCCGTCATCGTCGGAGCCGGCTTCGGCGGGATGGGCGCGGCGATCCAGCTCAAGGAGCTGGGCCTGACCAACCTCGCGATCCTGGATCGCGAGGACGATTTGGGCGGTACCTGGCACGTCAACCATTACCCCGGTCTGGCCGTCGACATCCCCTCGGCGACCTACTCGTACTCCTTCGAGCCGAATCCCTACTGGTCGCGGTTGTTCGCGCCGGGCTCCGAACTCAAGCAATACGCCGCCCACGTCGCCCACAAGCACGATCTGCGCAAGTACATGCGTTTCAACACCCCGGTATCGGGTGCACGCTGGGACGAAGAGGGACAACACTGGGTTGTGGCCACCGAGTCGGGCGAGACCCTCACCGGCAAGTACCTACTGACGGCCACCGGCTACCTGTCTCAGCCCAAGATGCCCGATATCGCCGGTATCGAGTCCTTCGCCGGCAAGGTCATCCACACCACCAAGTGGGACAACAGTTATCGCGCCGCAGGGCACAAGATCGGCCTGATCGGCACCGGCGCCACCGCCGTTCAGCTCATCCCTGAGCTGGCCAAGGATGCGCAGCACTTGACCGTGTACCAACGCACGCCGATCTGGGTAGTGCCCAAGGCCGACGCGAAGGTCCCCGGTGTGATCAAGAAGCTTTTCGCGAAGGTGCCACGTACCCAAAAGATCGCTCGCACGGTGGGTTCGGCAATCCTTGAGGTGATCATGGTGGGCGGAGTGCTGCATTTCCGCCAGTTCCGGCAGGCCAACAACGGTGCCGCGATGCTCGCCAAGGCGCATCTGTTCGCACAGGTGCGCGATCGCGAGCTGCGCCGCAAGCTGACACCCGATTACGACTTCGGCTGCAAGCGGCCGACATTCTCGAACACATACTTCCGAGCCTTCAGCAAGAAGAACGTCAGCCTTGAGACGGCATCGATCGAGCGGATCGAGCCCGACGGCATCGTCACTGCAGACGGTCGCAAGACAGTCATCGACACCCTGGTCCTGGCCACCGGTTTCAATCTGTGGGAATCAGCCTTTCCCGCGTTCGAGGTGGTCGGCCGCGAGGACTACAACCTCGGAAAGTTCTGGCGAGACAATCGTTTCCAGGCATTCGAGGGTATCGCGGTGCCCAAGTTCCCGAATCTGCTGACGCTCAACGGGCCCTACTCCTACAGCGGGTTGTCCTACTTCGACACCATCGAGTCCCAGATGCGGCATATCAAGCGGCTCTTCGGCGAGATGGCACGCACCGGCACCGAAACCTTCGAGGTCACCGACGAGGCCAACACCGAGTTCCTGAATCGCATGGTCGGCAACCTCAACAATTCGGTGTTCTATCTCGGCAGCTGCCAAACGGCACGAAGCTACTACTTCAACCAGCACGGTGAGGCCGCGCTGCTGCGTCCGACATCCACGGCCAGCGCGTACAAGGAGCAGGAGTCTTTCCCGCTGGAGGCCTATCAGTTGGCCTAGCCGTTTCTGTGTGGGTTAGCCGAGTACACAGTCACCGCATACCGCGGAACGGTCGTCGGTGAGCTGATAGATGAGACAGCAGCTGCGCCTCCGAAAGTCAGGTCCCGCGTGCAGGATGCCATCGTCGATGCGGGGGTCGCGCAGGTAGGTATCGGCGACTTCGCGGGCGGCATCGGCCAGCTCGGGTCGCGACGAAGCGATGAGACGCGCGGCACTGTTCACCGCCGACCCGACGTTTCCCCACAGGACGCGGTCGCTTACCCCGGCGTGTTCCATGACGCCCTCGGTGATCGATTCCACGGCCGACCCGGTGATGGCGTAGTCCTCCCCCGCCCGTGTGACCACGGAAAGCGGAAACGGGCCGCCGAGTTCGTCCTGCCACCACAGCTCGTGCGGCTGCTGCGAGATCCGCGGTTCATCGCATGCCACCGCGGCGACGGTTGGCGCCAGGATGCGGGCGACCAAACCGAGATGAGCAACCGAGCCTGCTACCCGCAGGTCGATGTCGGCGGGGCTCACCGCTATCCGCGCGGCGAGATTGCTTCGGACGCGCTCAACCCGACTCGCCAACGCCGGTGATCCGTCGGTCAACTCCGTCAAAGGCCGCCACGGTGACGTCGGCATATCGCCGGTGGCATGTGTCGCGACGGCGAAGAAGGGCCCAAAAGCCGACACCTCAACCGCGCTCACACGCCGATGATGCCATCAGCGCGATCAAGATCACGCGCGGGCGAGGCGTTGGGTTTAGGTTACTTGCGTCCGGTACATCCAGGGGCAGTGCGCACGGAAGGTGTCGTCGGTGGCTGAGCAGGTCGGGGACCTCACTACTGTCAATTTCGAATACCACTAAGTGTATCCGGCCCACCAGGTGTGGTCGATTCTTATTTCGCCCCAGTTGTTCGGGCAGTGGGTCAAAGATTTCGAGCCGACCAAGTACGAGACGGGGCTCGCATTCTCGTTTAGCGTCTTCCCGTTCGTGGGAAGCGGATTCGTCGGAGAGATCGACGGCCGATTCACCGATGTTGTCGACGACGAGCTGTTGGCCTACCGAATGACTACCCGCGACGGCTCGATCGCCATCGACTCACGCTGGACCCTGAACCCGGATGCAGACGGAACCCGACTATCGGTCGAAGCTACCGGATTCAACCCGAATGACCAGGATCAGATGCGGTTCAGACAGCTGTGTCTGGTGGGCTGGCCCGCTGTGCTCGAACGGATTGAGGACTTTCTGCGCGAGCGGTGATCGCACATAAAGCCGCTCCGTCGACGTGGCTACTCGATCACCCGAACCAGGTAGGGAGCCATGTCGTTGAAACGTACCTGCGACACCTGAACCGCGGGTTCGGATGCTTCCAGCATGAGGTTGTTCCCCAGGAACATCGTCACGCTCTGGCTGCCGTTGGGGCCGTAGAAGATGAGATCCCCCGGAAGTGCCTGGGACGGAGCGATTTTCCGGCCGACGTTGTACTGATCACCGGACCGGCGTGGAAGCTTGATGCCTGCGGCGGCATAGGAGTACACCATCAGTCCCGAGGCGTCGAAGCCGGGAACCTTGGGCGTGGGCGCTGCGACGGGAGCCGGAATCAATCCCAGCAGACTCGTGGTCGCCTCGGGTGCGGCGGGCGTGGTGTCGGTGCTGGTGGTCGGACCGTCGGCGTTACCGCCCCCATACGTGAACGGCACGCCGCGCTGCGACAGACCCCTGGCGATCGCCGCATTGACGAGCTTCTGGGCGTCGGCGGGACTTCTGTGAACGTCGGCCGAGGCCAAGCCCGGGGTGGCGAAGAGCAGGGCGATGCCGAGCATGACGGCGTATGTGCGTTTCATTCGATTGTCGCTTCTCTCCGGCCGCGAATTCTCCACGCGCGGGTGGTTCCCTCCGGCCGGCGATGACCACCAAGATCCTTTCTACCGCTACCACCCTGCCTAATCCCAATTAGGTTCTGCGACATGGCCAATGAGTTGTCGTAACGTGACCGAACGGTGATACAGGGCGGGGCTTGGGCGCACGTCAACCCTTAGAGCGTGTCTTGTGTGGTTTGTGGGGTGGTTGGGGCATGATGTGCTGGTGTGAAAGAGCTTTCGTTGAGGTTGGTTCCGGACGAGTTGTGGGCGTTGGTGGAGCCGTTGTTGCCGGTGCAGCGGGTGCGTCCCCAGGGCGGCGGGACGGCGTATGCCGATGAGCGTGCGGTATTCACCGCGGTGGTGTTTGTGCTGGTCAGTGGGTGTGCCTGGCGGCATTTGCCACCATGTTTCGCAGTGACGGTCCCTACCGCGCATCGCCGGTTCGCCGAGTGGACCGCCGTCGGGGTATGGCGGCGTCTACAAGAAGCGGTACTCGATCGGCTCGGTGCCGATGGGGCATTGGATTGGTCACGGGCCGTGGTGGATTCGGCGTACGTGCGGGCTAAAAAAGGGGCGCCATGACCGGGCCGAGCCCGGTAGACCGGGGCAAAGCGGGTACCAAGATTCACGTGCTCACCGACGCGACCGGTCTGCCGTTGCAGACCGCGGTCACCGCCGCCAACACCTGGGACGGGCATGCGGTCCCGCCGCTGGTACGGGCACTGCCCGCCATCAAATCCCCGCGCGGGCCACGCAGGCGGCGACCGGCAAAACTGCACGCAGACAAGGCATACGACGCGAACCAGCTGCGGCAATGGCTCACCAATCGACACATCACACCCCGGATCGCCCGCCGCGGAACCGAATCCGGCGACCGGCTCGGCACCAAACGCTGGAAAGTCGAACGCACCATGTCCTGGCTCTTCACCTACCGCCGCCTGGGCACCCGCTGGGAACGCCACGACCATCTCTACGCCGCATTCCTCACACTCGCCGCCACCCTGGTCTGCTTCAGAAAACTATCCACATGAGACACGCTCTTACGCTCAACGTTTCTTGAGCGCGGTTGGCCCGCCGGTCGTAGGCTGGCGCCATGACCGACCACGACCGCCTTGCCACCCGCCGCGAAATCGCCGACGCACTGACCAGTGCGTTCGAACGGCGTCACGAAGTGCTTGACCTGATTGTGGAAGCCGATGACCGAAAGAGCGCGATCGACGCGATAGCCGCATTGTTGGGAACCTCGCATCTGGGCGGCGAGGCGGTCATGGGGATGTCGTTCGATCATCTGACCAAGGATGAGCGCCGCAAGAACGCTGCCGAGCTCGAGGATCTCAACAGCCAGCTCACCTTCACACTCACGGAGCGCCCCGCGAGCTCGGGAGACAGCCTCGAGCTGCGCCCGTTCTCCGGGAACAACGATGCGGATATCTTCGCCGTACGTACTGAAGAGATCGGCCAGGCCGGCGATGGGTCCGGAGCACCGGCCGCAGGGGTCGACGATGAATTGAGGGCAGCGCTCGCGCGCATCGACGATGAGGAGGCGGCCTGGTTCGTCGCCGTCGAAGGCCCCAGCAAGGTGGGCATCGTCTTTGGTGAGCTGGTGGACGGTGAGGTGAACGTGCGTATCTGGGTCCATCCCGACCACCGCAAGAAGGGTTACGGCACGGCGGCTTTGCGAAAGTCCCGATCGGTGATGGCCGCCTACTTCCCCGCCGTGCCCATGGTGGTACGTGCGCCGGGCGCCTCCGCGTGATCGCGATGGGCGCCCGTCAGATTTAATGCTCATCAAGAGCATTGATCAATGTGCTTGATGCACTGATGAATTGGCGCGGATTTACCGGACGACACGCCGCCTGTCGGACCTCTACGGGCGGTTGAAAATTGGCGGAGTCCGCTAGTCTTAGCGCGGTATGAGCACACACGAGGAATCTCCGATGGGCATTCTGGTGTCTCAGATCTACCGTGTGCTGTGGTCACGCGCCTCGGTGATCGTGCGCGACTTCGGCGTCACTGTTCCGCAGATGGAATGCCTGGCCGTGCTTTCCGCGCAGCCGGGGATATCCAATGTCGAGATCGCCGCAGAGCTTCGGATCACGCCCCAAGCGGTAAGCCTGGTCCAGCGGTCGCTGGAGGAGGCAGGCCTGGTTCATCGTTCGCGACGACAGGCAGACGCCAGGGTGCTGACCACCGAGTTGACCGCCAAGGGACGAAAGCTCTTCGAGCGCGCCGACGCCACGCTGCGCGAGGATGACGACGAGATTCTGGCCAACATGACGGACAAGGATCGTGCCCAGCTTCGTAGGCTGCTCGGCGGAGTGATTGAGACGATGTCGGCGCGGTAGTTCGCCCGCCTCCGAATGCAAAAGTACTCAGTGTCAACACCATTGACGACGTTTGACCATCATTGATGGGGCGTTTGCGCTGGTTGAACGGGCTCTGAACTCTTTCCAACTCTTTTCCGGATTTCTTGGACTCATTCCAGATAATTCGGGCATACTGCCGTTGTGGCGTTCACACCAGACGAGTACGCGGCGCTGCTGCGGACCGCTGATCTGCGCGTGACCCGGCCCCGAGTCGCCGTGCTCGAGGCTGTCGAAGCGAATCCCCACGCCGATACCGAGACTGTCTTCAGCGCGGTGAGGGCGGGTCTGCCCGAGGTATCCCGACAGGCCGTTTACGACGTCTTGGCGGCGCTGACGTCAGCCGGCCTGGTGCGCAAGATTCAGCCTTCCGGCTCCGTGGCACGGTACGAATCTCGGGTCGGCGACAACCACCACCACGCCGTATGCCGCTCCTGCGGTGTCATCGCGGACATCGACTGCGCCATCGGTGCCGCACCCTGTCTCACCCCGTCCGACTACAACGGATTCGTCCTCGAGGAGGCCGAGGTCATCTATTGGGGTCTATGCCCCGACTGTGCAGCACACGCTGCGTCCGCCCAAATTTCGGGATCACACACGTGATCACAGCCCATATCACCCCCTCCCGAAAGGATCGCTGTGCCTGAAGAACACCCGCCCATCGCTGAGGCGAACAATCAGCCCTCGAACGGCTGCCCCGTTGCAGGTGGTCGCCTGAACTACCCCGTAGAGGGTGGTAACGCCAACCGCGAATGGTGGCCAACCCAGCTCAACCTGGGCATTCTCAAGAAGAATCCGCCCGCCGCGAACCCCCTTGGTGAGAGTTTCGATTACGCCAAGGCCGTACAGACAATTGATGTCGACGAGCTGAAAAAGGATGTCGAGACGGTCCTGACCGACTCGCAGGACTGGTGGCCGGCCGACTTCGGCAATTACGGTCCGATGTTCATCCGTATGGCGTGGCACGCCGCGGGCACCTACCGGGTGGGCGATGGCCGTGGCGGTGCGGGTGCCGGCATGCAGCGGTTCGCCCCGCTGAACAGCTGGCCCGACAACGTGCTGCTCGATCGTGCCCGTCGGCTGCTGTGGCCCGTGAAGAAGAAGTACGGGAACACGCTGTCGTGGGCAGACCTCATCGTCTTCGCGGGCAACCATGCCATGGACACCATGGGGTTCAAGACCTTTGGCTTCGCCTTTGGGCGCGAGGACCGCTGGGAGCCCGAGCAGGACGTCTATTGGGGTCCCGAGCACACCTGGCTCGGCGATGAGCGCTACACCGGAGACCGCGACCTGGAGAACCCGCTTGCCGCCGTGCAGATGGGTTTGATCTACGTCAATCCCGAAGGTCCCAACGGCAATCCGGATCCCCTGGCCGCGGCGATCGACATCCGTGAGACGTTCGGCCGGATGGCGATGAACGACGAGGAGACGGCCGCGCTCATTGTGGGTGGCCACACGTTCGGCAAGACGCACGGTGCCGGCGACGCCGGGCTGGTCGGACCCGATCCCGAAGATGCACCACTTGAGCAGATGGGCATCGGTTGGAAGAGCGCGTTCGGCTCCGGAAAGGGAAATGACGCGATCGGTAGTGGGTTGGAGGTCATCTGGACCCATACCCCGACCAAGTGGGACAACAGCTTCCTGGAGATTCTCTACGGCAACGACTGGGAGCTGACCAAGAGCCCGGCGGGCGCGCATCAGTGGAAGCCCAAGGACGGCGGCTGGGCCAACTCGGTACCCATGGCGCAGGGCGCGGGTAAGACGCATCCATCGATGCTCACCACCGATCTGTCGATGCGCTTCGATCCGATCTATGAGGCGATCACCAGGCGCTGGCTCGATCACCCCGAGGAACTGGCCGATGCCTACGCAAAGGCCTGGTACAAGCTGATCCACCGGGATCTCGGGCCGCTGTCCCGCTACCTCGGGCCGCTGGTGCCGAAGCAGACCCTGCTCTGGCAGGACGTCATCCCGGCCTCGGACACCAACATCGGTGACGCCGACATCGCCGAGCTGAAGGCGCAGCTTCTCGCCTCCGGCCTCACTGTGCCGCAGCTGGTGTCGACCGCGTGGAAGGCCGCGGCGTCGTATCGCAACAGCGATAAGCGCGGCGGCGCCAACGGTGGACGTATCCGGTTGCAACCGCAGGCCGGCTGGGAGTCCAACGAGCCCGACGAACTCGCCCAGGTGATCCGCACGCTGGAAGGCATCCAGGAGTCGTTCAACGCCGGCGGTAAGAAGGTCTCGTTCGCCGACCTCGTCGTGCTCGGCGGAGCTGCCGCTGTCGAGAAGGCGGCCAAGGACGCCGGATTCAACATCACCGTGCCGTTCACGCCCGGGCGTGGCGATGCGACTCAGGAACAGACCGACGTCGATTCGTTCTCCTACCTGGAGCCGACAGCCGATGGGTTCCGCAACTACCTGGGCAAGGGTGCGCAGATTCCGGCCGAGTACAAGCTGATCGACAAGGCCAACCTGCTGGCGCTGTCCCCGCCCGAACTGGCAGTCCTGGTGGGTGGCTTGCGCGTGCTGGGTGCGAACTACCAAGGTTCCGAACTCGGTGTGCTCACCGACAAGCCCGGGACATTGACCAATGACTTCTTTGTCAACCTGGTCGATATGGGAACCGAGTGGACGCCGTCATCGGCCGACGACGGCACATATGTGGGGACCGATCGCGGCACAGGTGCGGCGAAGTGGACTGCCAGCCGGGTGGATCTGGTGTTCGGCGCGAACTCCGAACTACGAGCTCTCGCAGAGGTTTACGCACAGGACGACGCCAAGGAGAAGTTCGTCAAGGACTTCGTCGCGGCATGGGTCAAGGTGTCGAACGCGGACCGCTTCGACGTCCGCTGATACTCGCCACACGTGGATGGCCGGCTCCTTCGGGGGCCGGCCATCGCGTTATCGCCGGAACTAGTCGGCGTCTTTCGTTCGCTTGGTCAGCGGCACGCCGGCTTCCTCGAAGATCTCCTCGATGGCGTCCCAATCCTTCTTCCCCACCGCGGACTTGATGCGTGTCGCGTCCTGCAGAACGAACCGGAACGGCTCGTCGTCAGGCGTGCCGAATCCACCCCGAAGGCAATCGACGAGAGCATCGAGATTGCTGCCGAAGTAGCCGCCCGGCCCATTCACCGCGCGCCCGAGTTCGGTGAAAAAATCCGCCCGGGAGCGGACGTGGGAGCCTTCGACGACATAGGTCTTCATGCGCCTTCAACCTCACAGAATGACTGGTAGTGATCGCCCGTGTAATAGACGTGTGGAGGATCGGTCAGTGGATTGCCGCCGGTGATGATGCGCCGAGTCCCACGCGTCTTGCTACCCGGGGTCCGGACCGTGTACTCGTGGTAGTACCCACGTGGCTCCGAGGGCAGAACCCTCTCGCGGTTCTGGAACACGACACCGTCATTACGGGGATACGGGAACGGTCCGCCGGCATGGATCAGGCCCACCGTTCCGGCAGCCTCAGACGGTAGTTCGGACAGGTTGCACTCGGCGATGGTGGCACGCGCCGGCGAAGGCTCAGTACAACCCATGAGCGCCAGCGCGAGGACCGCGGCACCCACGACACGCAAACGCGGCGACATGCTTCGACGGTACTGCATGCCCCGGCCGGAACTGCGGTCGACGACTCGGTTACCGCGATCTTCCGCGGAGCACCGCTAATTCGGCACGCGCCGATGCGTGTTCGGCCTCCATCAGAGCGGCTTGTTCGTCGGCGGGGTCGGCGAACAGGAACGAGCCGGTGCCGGGTGCTCCGGCCGATCCGAGCTTGTTCATGCGCTGTGGCTCCGCCGCACCCTGGTATTCCAGCGGGATGGCGTGGCCGTGCTCGTCGACACCGGCCAGTGGCTGGTGCAGCTCGATGTATTCACCGTGCGGCAGTCGCTTGATGATGCCGGTCTCGATGCCGTGTTCGAGTACGGCGCGGTCGCTGCGTTGCAGGCCGATGGCCCAGCGGTAGGCCAGGTAGTACACGACGATCGGCAAGATGACCATGCCGATACGGCCGATCCACGTCGTCGCGTTCAGCGAGATATGGAACTTCAACGCGATGATGTCGTTGATACATGACAGGGTGAGCAAGATGTAGAGCGAAAAGCCAGCTGCCCCAATGGCGGTGCGGACCGGTGCATCACGCGGACGCTGCAGCAGGTTGTGATGCGCATCGTCGCCGGTGAAGCGCCTCTCGATCCATGGCCAGGCCACGATCACCACGAACGCGAGCATGATGCCCAACACTCCCCACAGCACCGCGGGCACGGTATGGCCGAAGATGTACAGCTCCCAATCCGGGACGAGCCGCAGCAGACCGTCCGTCCACATCAGGTAGATGTCGGGCGGTGATCCGGCCGCCACCTGCGATGGCTTGTATGGGCCCAGCAGCCATACCGGGTTGATCTGCAGTAGGCCGCCCATGAGCGCGAGAACCGCCGTCACGATGGCGAAGAACGCGCAAGATTTCAAGGCGAACACCGGAACGATCCTTACCCCAACAACATTGGCCTCAGTGCGCCGCGGGCCCGGAAATTGCGTGTGCTTCTGGTACCACACAAGTGCCAGGTGCACACCGATAAGCGCGATCATGATGGCGGGAACAAGCAGCACATGCAGAACGTAAAGCCTTGGCAGCACGATGTTTCCGGGGAAGTCGCCACCGAACAACGCCCAATGCATCCAGGTACCGACGATCGGAAGCGACATCATGCCCTGCGTGACCACACGAAGTCCTGTGCCGGACAACAGATCATCGGGCAGCGAATAGCCCGCGAACCCCTCGGCCATGGCCAGGATCAACAGTAGTGAACCGATGACCCAGTTGGCCTCACGCGGGCGGCGGAATGCGCCCGTGAAGAAGATGCGGGCCAGGTGTACGACGATCGAGGCCGCGAACATCAAAGCCGCCCAATGATGGATCTGGCGCACGAACAGGCCGCCTCGAACCTCGAAGCTCAGATTCAACGAGCTTTCATAGGCCTTGGACATCTGCATTCCGCGTAGCGGTTGGTAGACGCCGTTGTAGGTGACCTCGGCCATCGATGGGTCGAAGAACAGCGCCAGGTAGATGCCCGAAATCAGGAGCACCACAAAGCTGTACAGCGCGATCTCCCCCAGCAGGAATGACCAGTGCGTCGGGATGACCTTGTTCATCTGTCTTCGTAGGCCCGGTGACGCGTGATAGCGCGAGTCGATCGCCTTGGCAAGCTCCGTTGCTTGACCCATAGCTGCTCCCTCGGGAAGAGACTTTGTGCCTACTACGGAGGGTAGTACGTAGTTACTACTTACGGTAGTACTTGAGCTGCATTCGTGGCGTGGGCACGTTCTTCTCGCGCCGCCCGGTGCCGGACGTACCACCCCGGAAGCGCCCCGTACCACAAGCTCCAGACCAGCATCGGCCCGCCGATTGCGATCGCCCCGTTGGCGGCATTCAGAGGACCGGAAACCGTGAACAGTCCCCCGATCGCACCGAGGTTCCCCACCACCGCCGCCGCGGCGATGACGACCAGGTAGGTGGGAAACATCGAGGTGGCGCGCTGCAGCGCAATGATGGCCACGAAGTAGGCCATCCCCGCGAACGCCACTGGCGCCGCGATCACGAACCCTGCCACATGAAGCACGTACAGCGCCTCATCACCGATCCGGTCGGCCAGTAGATGCGCGGTGGCCCAGACACCGATCTCCACATTGAAGACCGTCATGAACATCAGCTCTGCGCCGAAGGTGATCCATGTGTACGGCCCGATCCCCTCGACCCGCCGTATGGCCGCCGTCAGCCAGCCGAGGGACCAGATTTGCCCGAAGAAGAACACCGTCAACGCGACGAGACCGAACAACACCCACGCCGACCAATGGTTGTAGAAGTCGCGGACCGGATTGCGGGCGGAGGCGTCGGGAAAGACTGACAGTGCCAGGAGCGTCGCCACGATGACCATCGCAGCTCCTGCAACACCCATCGCATCGGCAAGCCTGGAGTTCCTCTGCAGGAGTCCGATAAGGCGACTGGACACTTTTATCCCTTCGTGCGGGTAGATGACTTCTGTTCCGGATGGTTTGGAATGGCGATGGCACGCACAACCTCGGTGAGATCTGAAGTGAGCATGGGTAATTCGCTGGGATCATGGTCCGCGAGAAATTCGGTGATGAGCTCAATACATGCCGCGACGATGAGGTGAGAGAGCCTGCGTCCGAGTGGCGGCAGGGTCGGGTCGGCGGAGCGGCGCAGCTCTTGCATGCCTGGAGCGATCGCAGCTGCGAACTCATCGATAGCGTCGTTACGTCGCGCTCGCACCCGCGGACCCGCGCCCAACGCCTCCAGGTAGAACATGCGGGTGGCGGCGCCGTTGGCCGCCATGGTCTCCAAGAGCGCCGCAATCGAAAGAGAAACCTGTTCAAGGCTTCCGGCGGGCGGCCGCTCTGCCGGGGTGTTCAATCCCAACTTTTTCAACAGCGCACCAAGTGTCTGGTAAGTGTCGAGGAAGACCGCCTCCTTGCTCGGATAAAGCTCATAGAACGTCTTGCGTGAGACTCCGGCCTTCTGCGCAACATGCAGAACCGTGGTTGCGGCATAACCGGCATCCGCGAACAGTTCCATTGCCGCCACTGAGATCCGGGCACGCTGCGCTTGCAGTACGTCGTCCCGGGACAGTTGATGGCGGTGCCGCGGTAAATGCTGCGGCGCCCCTCCCGCCAGGAGATCCAACACCTGCGCCGACGCATCCGGAATCATCTCGCCCATCTCGATGACATTAGATGGCCGACGGTCTTTCATCACGTGTCGAAGGATGGAAGTAGACCCGTGCCCCGCGACGCGGCACGAGCACCACAGAACGACGAACCGGCCTCTCCGGCCTCTTACTCACGGCCCGAAACATGCCGCCACGCAACATCGTATGCAGTACGGTCTGCAGTTCGAGCATGGAGAAGCTCGCACCAAGGCAACGTTTGATACCACCCCCGAACGGCAGCCAGGCATATGTCTGAGGTCTTGTGTCCAAGAATCGCTCGGGTCGGAATTGCCACGGATCACCATAGGTGCCGGGATCGTGGTTAATAGCGTTGATATGCACGATGATCCGGGTGCCGCGCGGCACGATGTAGTCACCGACACGGAACGGAGCCGCGGCATATCGGCCAGTGAATGGCACCGGGGGACGTAGCCGCAATGTCTCGTTGAGGACCGCTGTCGTGTATGTGGATTCGCCGGCCATCGCTTCAGCACGCACGCGCGCCAGGGATTCGGGATGCTGCAGCAGCAGGTCCATCACCCAGGCAAGGGTGGTCGCCGTCGTTTCGTGTCCAGCGAGCATGAGCGTGATCAAGTCATCGCGAATCTCGCTGTCGGACAATCCTCTCCCCTGCTCATCGACTGCCCGCATCAACACCGAGAGCATGTCGTGCTGTTGGTCCAGCTGCGGATCCATCCGGCGCCTGGCGATCAGTGAGCGCACCGTGCAATCGATATCGGCATTCACACGGGCCAGCTGTGGCCACCGGCGCAGGGCACCGGCCCTACGCAACGCGTATCGAATCGTCACCTGCTCCGATACCCCGAGGTCCAAAAGCTGCTCGAACGGAGCGCCCAGGCGACGGACGTCCTCGGGGGCCGAGACACCGAAAACAACTTTGACGATGACATCCAGCATCAAATGCCTTGCCGCGTCCAAGATCCGGAACGGCCGGTCCGTCGGCCACGACGCGATGGCGGCCTCTGCCGCGCGTTCGATCACCGGCGCGTATCCCGCCAGCGCCTGCCCATGTAGTGGCGGTGTGAGCAACTTGCGTCGCCGAAGATGTTCAGGTTCTTCTTGAACAAACATCGAACCCGTTCCGTATATGGCCGCGGCGGGCCCTACGCCTTCACCGCCCAACAGGATGTCCGGTGGCGCAGTGAGGACTTGCTTGGCCAGGACCGGGTCGGACACAACCGCTAAGTCTCCAAATCCCAGCATGGTCGCCCGCATAACCGGTCCGAAATGCCGGAGGGTCGGCAGGAGCAGCCGCTCCCCGCCCAGGAGATAACCCAACCCGTACAGCCCACCGCACGCGGCGCCACGCACTCCCCCCGGGGCCGGCAGGCCCGGCATCCGAAGCGACGCGTCCGATGCGGCGCCGTTCTGCATGCCTACCGTCACTGAACCCTCCTCACGTGGGCAAATAATGAGAAACAACCTGTTTCTCATCAAGAGAGTACATGGTGGTTCTCTCTTTGCAAGACCGCTTCCTGTAATAGAGCAATTGCTCTGTTACTGTCGGCGGTGTGCCACGTCCGCGTATTCACTCCGTCGACGATCTGCTCGATGCGACCGAGCGAATCGCGGTCGACGAGGGACCGGCAGCCGTGACGGTCCGGGCGGTGTCGCTCGCTACCGGCACCTCCAATGGCGCCATCTACCACGCCTTCGGGTCACGCGGCGCGATGGTCGGCCAGGCCTGGCTGCGCGCCGCGGAGCGGTTCCTCGACATGCAGCGCCATGCCGTCGATCACGCGTTGTCGGCGGGTGAACCCATGCACATCGCCACGGTGAACGCGGTCGTCGCGGCGGCCGACACCCCTGCCGCCTTCGCGGAACGCTTCCCGGCGTCCTCGAGGCTCGTGCTTAGCGTGCGGCGCGAGGATCTACTGGGCTCCGACGTACCCGCGGATGTCGCAGACACCATGACACGCGTGGACTCCACGCTCGTCGCGCTGTTCATTCGATTGGCGCGCACTCTATGGGACCGGGAGGACGGCCGCGCGGTTCAGGTCATCGAGGACTGCATCGTGGGACTACCGACCGGCCTTCTGCTGCGAGGGCGCCGTATGCCCGACGCTGCCACGCGCTCGCGGCTCGAGGCCGCCGTGCGCGCCATTCTTGCCCTCGATCCACCTCCAGCGCACCCAAAAGCGAAGGGCACCAATATGAAAGGAAAAACACAATGACCCCCACCCTGGAACTTCAGGATACCGTCGCGGTTCTGAACCTAGGCCCGGACGAGAACCGGTTCTCCCCCGATTGGCTCGATACCGTCAACGGGCTCCTCGATGACGCGCTGGAGCATGCCAAGCCGTTGATCACCGTGGGTACCGGAAAGTTCTATTCGAATGGGCTTGACCTGGATTGGCTGATGTCCCACGGCGATCAGAGCGACTGGTACGTCGGTCGTGTCCACGCGTTGTTCAGTCGAGTCCTCACCCTCCCACTGCCAACCGTCGCAGCGGTCAACGGTCACGCGTTTGGAGCAGGGGCGATGCTTGCCGTGGCCCACGACTACCGAGTGATGCGAGCCGACCGTGGATACCTGTGCTTCCCCGAGGTCGATATCAACATCCCATTCACCCCCGGTATGGCGAGCCTCATTCAGGCCAAGGTGACCCCGCAGACAGCGGTCACCGCGATGACCACCGGGCACCGATACGGCGGAGAAGCGGCCGTCGCCGCGGGTCTTGCCGACCAGGCCGTGGCCGAGGACCAAGTACTCAGCGCCGCAGTCGATCTTATGAAACCCTTGGTGGGCAAGAACAGTGGGACGCTGGGTGCCATCAAGGCGACAATGTTTGCCACGACCACCGCTGCCCTGACGGCGTGACTCGTTCCTACTGAGGAGGAATGACCGGTGGGCGACACACGTTGCCCACCGGGTCCCACCACCAACCGTTGTCACAGCTCAACGGGGTTGTGGCTATCGCCGGGCGGCAAGTGTTGGCCACCGGATCCCACCATCCGTCGGGGCAGTTGGGCACGATGGGATCTGCCGAGCCGATGGGTACGATGCCGGCCACCGCGGCCAGTGGAAGTAGCGTTCCAGCGGCGACGATCGTTAGTCGACGAACGAGCATGTTCATGTTGACCACCTCTGGGTAGTACGGCTCGTGAGAGCCTACCCGGCGCGCGACGCGCGAAACCTCGGTGCCAGTACCCGTCGAGCCAGCAGGTCCAGAGCGTATCCGAGCACACCGATCACGAGGATGACCGCCATCACCTGATCGTAGGCCAGTTGATCGCGTGCGTTGAGGATCTGATAGCCCAAACCCGATCGCACGCCTAACATTTCGGCTGGCACAAGCACTACCCATGCGATACCGAGCGCGACCCGCGCACCGGTCTGAATGTTGCCCCGCACGGCCGGAAGTATCACCGTGGTGAGGAGCTCGATGCGGGTGGCATGAAACGACCGCGCCACGTCCAGATACCCGGGTGCGATGCCGTGCACACCGGCCGTGGTGTTGATGAGGATCGGCCAGACAGCCGCCGCGGCGATGAGAAAGATGACCGGTTGACTGCCGATACCGAACACGGCCACGGCGATGGGCGTCCACGACAACGGTGAGATCATCCGCAGAAACTGGATCACCGGACGCGTGGCACGTTCGGCGGTACTGCTCACGCCGAGCAGCAGGCCCGCCGGGATGCCGATCACGGCGGCAAGGCTGAGTCCGATGAGCAATCGCCACAGGCTGATTCCGATATCCGGCAGTAAGACTCCGCGGTTCAGCAGTTCGATGGCCGCGGGCAGCGCTTTGTCCGGGGCCGTCTGCCGGAGCAGCGAATGGGGTTGACTGAGAATCGAACTGGCGACCCACCACAGGACAACACTCGCCGCAACGGCCAGCGCCGGAGGCCAGACCTTGGTGAACAGTCGCGCTTTCCGCGGCGCCTCTGCGCTATCGCGGACAATCGAGGAAGTGTGCTCAAGGGTGCTCACGATGCCTGTACCTGTTCTGTGCGAGTGAAGTCGGCAGTGATTCCGAAGGCTTCGGGCCCCCCATGGGTCGCGATCGCCGCACGCACGGACGTGTCGTCCACCAGATCCTCGTGGACCCGCGCGGGGTCCAGTCGGTTGAGGAAACCACGGTCGCCATCGACGACTGTGTCGTGCATCGACTCGACCAAACGCTGCGTGAAGCTTCGGCAGGGAAACGGCTGGAAACCCAGGCGTTGCGGCTGCCAATCCGGATGCTTCAGCGGATACGGCGGATTCGGATAGGTCAATGCCGTCTGCACCGCGGGGACGGGCTGCGGAAGGTACTTCCCCCCACCGAGGGCGCCTGCCGCCGCCTTTCTGTCGGCATCGATCCGCAGCTGGGCGGCCACCACCGCGTCCGTGACACCCTGCACCGCGGACGCGCGGCCCGCGATCACATCATCACGCGTGACGAGGACACAGCAGGCGTGGTCGCGCCAGACATCGCCGAGAAACGTATGAATCCGTCCGATCTTCTTGATCTGTGCGATGGCGTTGAACGGATCGGCGACCACGTATCCCCCGATGGATCGATTGGCCAGCGCCGGCACCATATCGGACGGACTCATCACGACGAGCTCGACGGTGCGTCGGGACCGGGATGCGGCGCTTCGGACCACCGGCCGTAACCCCTGGCCACGCAACAGCTCTTGCAGCACGATGTTGTGGATCGACCACCAGAATGGAATGGCGACCTGGGTGCCCGCGAGATCCTCCAGATGTTCGATGTCCGGCGCCACCGTGAGTGCCGAACCGTTGGTGTGATTCCACCCGAGCACTCGTACTCCGTGCCCTAGCACCTGACGGAGCTGGATCGCGATGGGCATCAATAGATGCGCAACGTCGATCTGCCGCGCCATGAAGGCCTCCGCCAACGCGGCCCAGCTGCGAAAGAGCACCGGCTTGGCCGCGCTGACCGCGCCGTCCGGATACATCCCCGCGGAGTGGGCCAGCAGTAACGGCGCCGCGTCCGTAATCGGTAGATATCCGATGCGCAATTGGCCGCCGACGTTCGCGGCGTCTGACGCCGCGGCGCGAATCAACCCGGCGCCTCCGAAAAGTCCTGCTGCGGTGGTTATTCCGGCTGCTCCCGTCAGAACGGCGCGGCGCGAGACGATACTACTCACTCAGATCCCGTCTCTGCCGGTTGGTACTGGACAAGGATTTCGCGGCGTATCCGGTCACGCTCCCCCGTAGCGCGATCGTCCAGCGACCAGTGCTGACGTATCCGCCCGTTGTCACCCAGAAGAATCACCCGGTGCGCGAGTGCCAATGCTTCATCGATGTCATGGGTGACCAGGATGACGGTGACGGCCAACTCGGACGCCAGCACCCGCAGCCACGACTGCAGGTCCGCCCGCGTCACTGGGTCAAGTGCGCTGAAGGGTTCGTCCAGGAGCAACAACTTCGGCCGGGTGGCCACCGCACACAGAAGCGACACACGTTGGGCCTGACCCCCGGACAGTTGATCGGGGTAGCGGTCCGAGAGCCCTCGGAGCCCGAAATGGTCGACCAGGGCCTGCACGTAGGCATCGTCGAACCCGCTGCGGTGCCGCGCGAATCGCTTGGAGAAGACGATGTTCTCGGCGACGGTCAACCAGGGCATCAGCAAGGCATCTTGGAAGACCACACCCGTCCGGGGACGGCGTTCACCGTCAGATGTCCAGACGATGGTCCCAGCACTGAGGTCTTCCAGACCCGCCAGCACCCGCAGCAGGGTGGACTTACCACTTCCACTGGGACCCAGCACGGCCAGGAACTCACCGGAAGCCACGTGGACATCGACCTCGCGGAAGGCCACCGCTGTCCCGAAATACTTGGTGCCATTCGTTATTCGTACTGCGTCAATTCCCACCGTAGCTGTCCTTCCGAGGGCGATTGAATAGGCAGGAATGCGGCCTCGCGGAACCGCCGGTTCGCCGAGGTTCCCAGCGCGTATCCGGCGCCACCGGCCATGGTGACCTCCAGCCGAGACGCCTGACCGGCAAGACCGGCGGCGTCGAGCCGCAACCGGAGAAGCTCGGCGGTGCTCGGTTCAGATGGTGCTGCCGCAAAAGCGTAGAGACGATCGCGCAGAACGTGATTCCGCTGTGTGAGCTCAATGATCTCGGTGGCGAACTGTCCGGCGAGCTCGCCACGCGCGGATTCTGCGCCGCGAATCGCGGCACTGCAGACCCCGGCACAGAAGGCGGTCTGGAGCAGGAGAAAAGCTGGGCGGATTCGGGCGACAAAGCCCCGCAAGTCGGTGCTGATCACGTTCTCGGTGGGAACGTGAAGATCATCGAGCTGCAGGGATGTCGACGCGGTGGCCGTCAATGCCATCAGATTCGGCGGCCGATCGATGCGTATTCCGTCCGCGTTGACGTCGACCGCCACCACGAAGGTGGCGCCGTCGGCCCCACGGGCGGGTAGCACCATCAGTGCGTCGGGGAATACGTTGGAAGCCCATCGAATCGGGCCGGTGATGCGTAGTCCGTCCGGGTGCACGGTGGCACGCAACGGCACCTCCCCCAACCCCGCAACCTGTTTCAAGCCGGCAGCCATCGCGGTGACACCTGGGCGGCGCCCCGCGCTCAGGTCGGGCAGGTGCTCAGCGCGCAGAGCCTCCGGAGCCAGGCTCACATACTCGATGGTCATGCGATGTGCCCACGCCGAGAAGCCCACGGCCAGACTGCTCGTGGCAACCCGTTCGATCACCCGTACCATAGGTGCCAGGTCTGCGCCGGCCAGACCCGCATCGAACAGGCCCTCCGCACCCAGGGCGGAAATGTCTGTTCGGACATCGGTCTCATTGGAGTCCAGAGCTGATGCTCGGGCTGACACCGCATCGCCGACGCGTTCCAACACCGCCTCGACATCCCTGGCCACGGCGGCCGTCATAGCGAGATATCTCCCAGTCCGTGCAGTCTGTCGACGGGGGTGTCAACGGCCTTGCGTGCGCGAAGCACCGCCTCGTCATCGGGAGCGTCGTAGAAGCACAGGCACTTGTCCATGTCTTCACGGACATAGGTGCGCAGAAAGCTCACTTCGGGCACGTCGGCGTACTTGGGCGCCTTGGCCTTCTTGCGCTCCAGGTACGTCTGCATGTCCAGGTCTGCAGGCAGATCCCATTCCACGAGATATCCGGCTACCGGCCGCACGGACTTCAGCTGGTCAAGATCGGCGCCGACCAGCCGAACCGAGTGCGGTCCGGAGACCGAGTCGACGAGCAGCGTGTCGGAGTCCAACCGCGAGGCGTCACCATGGAACTCGGCGATGACGAAGATGCGGCGGGCCTCACGTGTCACCTGAGCTTCGATCAATTCACCGCCGTCGCGATGCACCCGCCCGTCGATCTCCTTGAGCAGTTGTGCGGCATCGGTGTTATCGGCAGGGTCAAGGGCGATTTCGTAGAGATGCAGCGTCACGTCACTGTTCCTAACTTCGGTGGACGACTTCGATGTGCGACACCGCGACCGTTCCATGAACAGACCGGTCTGTCTATGAAGACTCGTTGCGTTACCCTACGAACTTCCGCAGGGCCGGTGGGAAGAGCTCATCACGCAGGCACGGCAGAGCGTACGGCGCGACTAAGGGCGCACCGCCTGGGCGAACCCGAAGACTCCGTCCGGATCGTAGGTTGCGGCGATCTGCCGCAGTCGCGGCAGGTTGTCTCCGTAATAGGCTGCGGCCCAATCGGGTAAACGCGGATCGAGGTAGTTCACGTACGCGGCGGTGCCGCAGATCTCGCCGAGCCGATCCCGCGCCTCGTCCACACGGCGATACGCGACCGAGGGTTCGGCGCCGACACCGTGGTAGATCTGGAGGGACGCGACCGCCGCTCGATGCGGGAAGGCGGTGGCGGCAGCGGAAATTCGACTGACCGCACCGCCCAGGCTATCAAGGATGAATGTCAGTCCGGGCTTGCCCACGAGGAGCATCTCGATCGCGGCGCTGTCGACCGCAGCGTGCGGGATCATCCGAGATGATGCCACAAACGCCTCGCGCTGCAGTTGGCCTGCCCCTGCCCCATCCCACGACGGATGGCACTGGGCCACAGTCAATGTGGAGCATCCACCCATGAACTTCATGGCGTCGATAAAGGTCATGTCGGCGACGAATCGGTCGGATGGATTGATGCCGATCGCGGCGCGGAGGCCGTCTACGAGCGCCCGTGGATTGTCCGTTTTGGCGACACACCCCACGATCCGGCCATGAGGCGTAGCACCGCCCACGGCGTGCAGGGTTGTCCACAATTCGTCCGGCGCACCATCCATGAACGTCAGCCACCGTCGCATGATCGTGGCCAGCTCCCCCGGCGCGTAATCGAGTGTGAACACCGTGAGCTCGCTAGCTTCGGCGGTGTCAAAAGTGAACTCCGTTGCGATGCAGAAATTTCCGCCACCAACCCCGCGGATGGCCCAGAACAGGTCGGACTCGGAGTCCGCCGACATGACTCGGATCGCACCATCCGCGGTTACCCCCCTGGCGGATACCAGTTGGTCGCAGGTGAGCCCAAACCTACGAGTGAGAACCCCTACCCCGCCGCCGAGGGTCAATCCCGCGATACCCACGGTCGGACAGGAACCGCCGGCGAGCATCCGTCCGGACCCGGAGACAGCGGCATAGACATCTATCAGACGCGCCCCCGACCCGATCCTTGCCCGTGTCCCGGTCACCGACACCGTCGCCATGCGCCCAAGATCGACCACCAGTCCGTCATTCGGAACGCAATAGCCGGCAAAGCTGTGACCACCGCTGCGTGCCGCGATCGGTATCCCGGAACCCGATGCGAACTGCACGCAGCACGCCACATCCTGCTCGGAAGCACAGAAGGCCACCGCGGCAGGATGATTCACGTCGAAAAGAGGATTGAACGTCCGCGCCGCCGCATCCAACCCGGCCTCACCACGCACCGTGAGTGTTCCGGATATACTGCGGCGCAGGTCTTCCCATCCAGAAGCCGAGGGTCGATCCTCAGGGTCCGCCGGTGAGCATCCGGGGATTGACGCGGCGCCGAGCGCCACGATCGCCCCTGCGGACAGCACTGCACGCCTAGAGACCAGCGCAGGGGTCTGCGTGCGATGCGGTTGGGGGTCCAACACTGCTCCTGTCGGTCACGATCGGGTGGATACCCCATCTTGTCGCCTACGGCGGGTACGCGTGCCGCACAACGGTAGATTGACCCACATGACGGTGAGTTCGGCACCCGACCCGGTCGCCGATATAGCGTTGCGCCCCGCAGGACCGCAGGTAGGAGCCTTCTTCGACCTGGACGGCACCCTGGTGGCCGGATTCACCCCGACGGCTCACGCCCGTGATCGGATGCGGCGTGGCCAGGCGAGTGTCGGTGAGGTTCTCGGAGTTCTGGAGGCCACCTTCCGGTACAAGCTGGGCCGCATGGAATTCGAGCGTTTGGTGGTGCGCGCCGCCGGATACCTGCGCGGCGACTCGCTGGCCGAACTCGAAGCCGTCGGCGAACGAATCTTCCACCAACACAATGCCTCGATGATTTATCCACAGATGCGTGAGCGCGTGCGGGCACATCAGGAGCAGGGCCACACCGTGGTGCTGAGTTCCTCGGCGCTGACCATCCATGCCGAACCGGTGGCGCGCCACCTCGGAATAACTCATGTGCTGTGCAACCACTTCGACCTGGACAACAACGGACTGCTCACCGGCGGCATCCGCAAGCCCATCGTGTGGGGTCGCAACAAGGCAACCGCGGTCGCACGCTTCTGCGAGTCCAATGATGTTGATTTGCAACGCAGTTACTTCTATGCCGACGGAGAGGAAGACATTGATCTGATGTCTCTCGTCGGCGAGCCCTGCCCGGTCAACCCGCGTGGCCGGCTTGCCACCATGGCGGCCCAGCGGGGTTGGCCGGTCTTGCGGTTGGACGACCCGAGACCACATGGGGTGAGCTCATCGCTGCGCAGAATCGGCCGGCTGGCTCGCCGATAGGCTTGGTCCATGGCAGGACGTTATGTGGCATTGGGAAGTTCTATGGCGTCGGGGCCGGGCATCCCGCCGCGTGTTCCGGGCTCGCCCCGACTTGCCGGGCGTTCGGCACGCAACTATCCGCACCAAATCGCCGAACGCAAGGGATATCAGCTGGTCGACGTCACCTATTCGGGGGCGACCACGGCGCACATCCTGACCGATGCACAGCACGCCGCTGCACCCCAGATCGGGGTACTCGATGGCACCGAGGAGTTGGTGACGGTCACGATCGGCGGCAATGACGTCGGTTACGTGCCGTTTCTGATCGCCGCGCGTCTACCGCGCATCCTGCGCGCCCTGCCGGTGATCGGAAACGGCGTGGTCGACATGCTCGACACCGACAAGCAAGACACGGCGCTGGCGGTCGTGGGTGAATCCCTGCGCGCGGTGGGTGAACAGGTACGCACTCGCGCACCGCACGCACGCGTGATCTTCATCGACTATCTGACACTGTTGCCGCCCGAAGGGCAGGCAGCGCCGCCGTACACCCAGTCCGAGGCTGACAACGGGCGCCGCATCGCCGCGGAACTGACGGCGGCCACCGCGCACGCGGCTCATGCCGCCGGCTGCGACATCATCCGCGCATCGGCAGCCAGCGCCGGACATCACGCATGGTCACCGCAGCCCTGGACGAACCGCCCCGGATTCCCGTGGCCGGGGCGTCCGGCACCGCTTCACCCCAACGAGGACGGTATGACCGCCGTGGCCGATCTGGTCGTGGCGCTATTGGACGGCGCGTCTAATCACTGAGGTTGCCGTGTGAGCGGTCCATCGCATTGCGATACTTAACCCGTGCGCACACCTTCCCTGCTGATGATCCCCGTCGTCGCCATGGCGATCGGTGTCGGATTCGCCGGCCCGGCCTCGGCCGTGGCGCCTCCGGCGGATGGGACCTACCGAATGATCGAGGAAGGTGCCGGCGAGGTCTCCTGGACGATGTCCGCGGTGTGTGTGCAGGCATCCGGCACCCGCATCCAGTCCGACTACACCGACCCCACCATCCAGGCCGACGGCTGCACCCTCACCGTCACCAGCGCGACACCCGACATCCTCAAACACAACGACCGACTCCAGAACTACTCCATCCCGGCCAAGCTGGTCGATGACCAATGGACATTCCTGCACGCCCGGCCGCAAGGTATGACCTGCCCCGATGGAACCTTCGCGCCCACTCAGGAGAAGTACGTCTTCAACGACGAAACCCTGACCGGAGTGCACACCAGCATCCACAGCGCCGTGTGCGGTGGCCAGCCCGGGATGACCAAGAAGCCCTTCAGCCTGCAGTTCGTCAAACCGCTCGACGTACCCGTGGACCGGTTCCCGCAGTACTGCGATGGGTTCGCGCACTGCTGGTGATCGGTTAGGGCAGCAGCGGCACCCGCCAGAGCGGCACGCCTGGGTCAATGACCAGCAGGCGGGTCATCGTCAATCGCGTGATGAGCAACGCACCCCGGATCATCACCGCGGCCACCGGCAACTCGGCCAGAGTCGCTGTCAGGATCGCCCACCACACCTCGTTCGGTCCGGCCGTCATCACGTCGAACCAGGCGTCGCAGATCAAGAGCACACCGGTGGTGAATGCCGTCAGCACAAGTAATTGACGGCGCAGCAGGCCAAGTACCGCGGTGGCCAGCATGAACGTCACCAGCAGGATGTCGAAACCCACCCATGTCGCCGTCCATCGCTGTGCCACATAGTTTTCCGGCAGCGTGAACGCAAGGTAGGTGATCCAGGGAATCAGCGCGATCGCGCCGCCGATCATCAAACCGAGTCGCAGTGCGCGAAACCTGGCCAGGTTCGGCGGCGCCACCTCGCTGAGCGGGCGTTCCAGCCGCTGAATGAGGTCCCTGCGCTCGGCTGTCGACAGCGCCGCGATCGTCTCGTCCGACAGATAACTCTGGGTCATGTCCAGCTTCCTCCCAGGAAACCTCATCACAATGTCAGCGTGCCACCGACTACGCCGACGCCCGCTCCGGCGCCGACCCCTGTCCCACAGTTGCCCGCCAACGATTTCCACCAGTACAGCCATGGGGTTTCCGCTCTCGGCGGCTGGTTTCCGATCGTGGTTCAGGTGCTGGCGGTCGTGGTCTTGGTGGTGGTCATCGGGTGGCGCACCCGCCGGTGGCGCCTCCTCTGGGTGCCCGTGAGCGTAGCGGTCGGAGCGTTGGGCGCCGTGGCGGCGTGGATTTACATGAACTCCGAAGGGTTGGCGTCCGATCCGGCGCCTTTCAGACTATGGATTTGGATCGGTGTCTTCGTCACCTCGGTCGCGATCGCCGTGATCGGCTTCCCCAGTGCGCAATGGTGGCGCCGTGGCGTATCGCTGGTGGCCATTCCGGTGACGCTGCTCGCGGCACTCGTCGCACTCAACACCTGGGTGGGCTACTACCCCACTGTGCAGGCAGCCTGGGGTGCGGTGTCCGCGGGCCCGCTTCCCAACGAGATCGATATGAGTGAACTTGCGGGTCTGCGTAACTCGAAGCCCGACACCGGCAAGCTCGTACAAGTGGACATTCCCGGAGATGCCAGCGGGTTCAAACACCGGGGTGAGTACGTCTATCTTCCGCCGGCCTGGTTCGCCGGCGATACCCCGCCGCGGTTGCCGGTCGTGATGATGATTGCCGGCGAGTTCAACACTCCCGCCGACTGGATTCGCACGGGGAACGCCACCCAGATGATCGACGAATACGCCAAGACACACGGCGGACAAGCGCCGATATTCGTCTTTGTGGACGTCGCGGGAAGTTTCAACAACGACACCGAATGCGTCAACGGTCCGCGTGGCAACGCCGCCGACCATCTGACCGAAGATGTTCGGCCCTACGTGGTTTCTGAATTCGACGGCTCGCCTGACCCGTCGAACTGGGCCGTGGTCGGCTGGTCGATGGGCGGCACCTGCGCTATCGACCTGACGGTCATGCACCCGGACTTGTTCTCCACGTTCGTCGACATCGCCGGCGACCACGGCCCCACCGCCGGAACCAAGCAGCAGACCATTGAGCGGCTGTACGGTGGCGACGCCTCCCGATGGGATGCCTTCGACCCGCGCACCGTCATGGCAAAACACGGGCCGTACACCGGTGTGACCGGATGGTTCGAGGACGCGATACCACCTGCGGATAGCAAGAAGCCAAGTGGCGCAAAGAGACCCACAGCCGACACGCCCACGGGTATTGGTGGGCATGATGACGTGACCGATGATGACCGAGACGGCGCCGCCGCAGATCTGTGCGCAGCGGCTCAGCAGGTACAGATCTCCTGCACCATCCACCAGATGATCAGCGGACACACCTGGCAGTTCGCCAGCCGAACATTCTCCGATGCACTGCCGTGGCTGGCGGCGCAGCTGCACACCCCGGGAAGCTCCTGAAGCTCTACGACGCACCGAGCTGGGCTCGCAGTGATTCCAGAAGGTCCTGCCACCACTCGCCGTGGCGCCGCAGGAAAAGCCCATCGGGAAACGTGTGGCGTGCAACGTGATCCTGCGGCACCGACTCCCAGCCGAGATGCTCCACCGTCACCCGAGTCTCGTTGTCAACCGGCTCGAATCTCACCTCGACCGTCGTCATCTGATCCCCGGCGAAACTGTCCTGGCGCCAGGTGAATCCCAGCCTGCTACCCGGTTCCCATGTGGTGACCCTGCCGATTTCGAACTCGGTGCCGTCCGGGTATGACTCGACGAAGCGGCCCCCGAGCGTCGGTTCGATAGCGAGAGTTCCCCGCCGTTGCCCGGTGAATCGGAACAAGGTATTGGGCCGCCACCACATTCCGATGTCATCGACGAACACCTCGAATGCACGTATCGGCGTGGCGCCCACGCGTAGCGACACCAGTACGCGTGACGTCATCGGCCCGGCTCGCGTTCGATGTGCTCCTTGAAAGCCAAAAGCTGGGTAGCCCAGAGCTTCTCGATCTCGTCGAGCCAACCCTTCAGTTCTGCCATGGGCGCGGGCCGCAGTGTGTAGATGCGTACACGCGCGTCGAATTCCGGGTGTGACTCCTCGACCAGCTCACTGGCCTTGAGGGTCCGCAGGTGCCTGCTGAGGGCTGCGGGACTCAGGCCAACGGCTTGCGCTATCTCCCCCGCACGACGCGGTTGATCGCGCAGTACCTCAACGATTCTTCGCCGATTGGGATCGGCAAGTGCGGTCAGCGTGCGATCTATGCTCGCGAGTTGTGGCGAGGGCCGGGTCAAACCCAGCCCTCGATGTTCAGACCGCTGGCCTTTTCGGCGTCCTCACGCGATACCGCCCGCACCGACTGGCCGAAAGTCCAGACGTGCCCCTCGGGATCCTGAGCGCGGTACACCCGATCGCCATAGAACTGGTCGGCCGGGCGCATGAGAATTTTCGCGCCGGCAGCCTCCGCCCGCTCGCAGTGCGTGTCGATATTGCTGTCGATCTGCACATGGATGGTCTGGGTACACCTACCGCCCACACTCTTTGGGCTGGCGACGCTGGCATCCCACTCGGATCCCACCATGAGGCAACCGTCCCCGAAGCGCATCTCGGAATGCTCAATCGTGCCGTCGTTGTCGGTGATGACCATGGACCGTTCAAAACCGAAGGCCTTCTCCAACCAGTCGAGCGCTGCCGACGGGTCTTGATAGACGACCGCCGAGGCCAAGCTAGGGCGTGTGCTCATGGTTGATATTTAATGCTTGCGTTGAATATCTGTCAACGGCCGTCTGCAGCACCGAACGCTTTCCGTGAGCTGGGGTAGCCCAGCTCACGGAAAGGGACCGCTAGGGGTTGACCTTGGAGACGACGTGCTCGGCGAAGCCCTCCAGGTTCCTGATCTTCGCCTCCAGCGGCTCGGTATCCGGCCCGACGATGTAGGGAATGCGGAAGCCGACGATGACATCGGTGACGCCCTTGTCCTCCAGACGTTTCACCCCGTCCACGGTGAACCCGTCGACGGAGATGACGTGGACCTCAAAGGGCTTGTCGGCCGTCCCCTCTTCTTCACGGAATTTGTTGAGCTTGACCAACAGCTCGTCTAGGTCCTCGGTGCCACCGCCGTGCATCCAGCCATCGCACCGCGCAGCACGGCGCAGTGCGGCGTCGGCATGTCCACCGATGAGGATCGGGATGGGCTGCGTCGGCGCGGGACACATCTTGGTCTTGGGAATGTCGTAGAACTCGCCGTGGAACTCGAAGTAGTCACCGGTGGTCAGCCCCCGGATGATCTCGATGCATTCGTCCATGCGCTTACCGCGTTTGGCGAAGGGCACGTTCATGAGTTCGTAGTCCTCGGGCCACGGACTGGTACCGACGCCGAGCCCGAGACGGTTACCCGTCAGTGCCGCGATGGACGAGGCCTGCTTGGCCACCAGGGCGGGCGGGCGGATCGGCAGTTTGAGCACGAAGATGTTGAACCGCAACGTCGAGGTCACCGCGCCGAGCGCCGCCGTGAGCGTCAACGCCTCGATGAACGGTTTGTCCTCCAGGAATTCGCGGTTCCCATCAGGCGTGTACGGATACTTCGCATCCGACGCGTAGGGATACGCCAGGCTGTCGGCGATGGTCATACCGTGGTAGCCGGCCGCTTCGGCCGCCTGGGCCAAGGGGACGTAGTACGACGGATCGGTCATGGCCTCGGCGAAGGTGAACCGCATAGCTTCCTCCTAGAGTGCTTGAGAAACACATTGTGCTGTCGGTACTACGCACTCTAGCGGTTGCGAAATCTGAACTCGCATATTGATTTTACGAAGTCAACGAACCTTCTCGCCTGCGCCCGCGATCACGAAAAACAGTGCGGGAATGAGGATTTCGACGGCAAGCATGACAATCCAAAATGGATGGGGCTGTCCGGAGTCGATCAGTGATGCTACCCGGCCAAGCCCGCCCACCAGCAGACCCGCGGCAAGGAACCTGACGGCAGTGCCGGGAATGGGCGATCGGCGCGCCACCCAGATCCACGCCGCACCGTAGACGGCGAACAACCCCGAGAAGAAGCGCTCCTGGCTGTCGGTGCTCGCGGTGACAGCTCCCCCGCCGATGACGGTTCCCGTCCCCCCAATGAGGTGATAGAGGCCGATGGCCAGGCAGATCACGCCGGTCAGGATCGCCAGATACTTCAGCACTTTGTCCATCTCCACGTCCTCCGCCTCGGCCGCACTTGATAGAACGTTCTAGTAAGGACCGTACAATGCGATGCAATCGGATACAAGACTCCCCGAAGGACTCGCCATGCCCGCCGACACACGCGACCGCATCGTCGCCTCCACATGCGAGTTGTTCCGACGGCAGGGCATGACGGGCACCGGCCTCAAGCAGATCGCGCAGCGCGCCGGCGCACCGTTCGGGTCGATCTACCACTTCTTCCCCGGAGGCAAGGTGCAACTGGCGGACGAGGCCATTCGAACCGCCGGGGCCATGTACCGGGATCTGGTACTGGCGATCTTCGATGACGGTGGTCCGGACCTGCCGACCACCGTTCGGATCGCATTCGCGGCCGCAGCCGACAATCTCGTCGCAACCGACTACGCCGACGCTTGCCCCATCGCCACCATCGCCCTCGAAGTGGCGAGCACCGACGAGGCGCTCCGCCGCGCCACCGCCGATGTCTTCACGGACTGGATAGACCAGGGGGCCGAACGGATCGCCGGATCGGGCCTGGCGCCCGAGATGTGTCGACGCCTCATGCTGGGCTTCATCACCAGCCTGGAAGGAGCGTTCGTGCTGAGCCGGGCGCTGCGCAGCACCGAGCCCCTGTTAGCCGCCGGTGAGACGGTGGCGGCGGCGGTATCGACCGCCCTCGCCGCCGGAAGCAGACTTCCGGAATAAAGCGGACCACAGTCCGGTTAAGTAGGCATAGGAACTCTCACCAGGAGGTTTGCATGCCAGCTATCACTGTGTCGGCCACGGACGCCCTGACTCTGCCGCGCATCCCCGCTCCCGAGCCTGCCGATACCGAACGGCCGGTCCGGTCCATCACCAGCGGGCCGCGCGGGTACGAGGGCGAAGGCTTTCCCGTCGTGCGTGCGTTCGCCGGAGTCCCGTCAGCCGAGTTGGATCCGTTCATCCACATGGATCAGATGGGCGAAGTCGAGTATGAGCCCGGCGAGCCGCGCGGGACGGATTGGCACCCGCATCGCGGCTTCGAGACCGTCACATACATGATCGACGGCAGGTTCGCCCATCAAGACTCCCATGGTGGAGGCGGGCTCATCCACGACGGGGCCACCCAGTGGATGACGGCGGGATCGGGAATCCTGCATATCGAAACTCCCCCAGCAGAATTGGTAGAGAGTGGCGGGCTATTCCATGGCATCCAGCTCTGGGTCAATCTGCCGGCGCGGGACAAGTTCCTGACGCCCGCCTACCAGGCCATCGAGGGGGCGCAAACCACACTGGTGAGCTCCCCAGACGGCGGTGCGCTGGTACGCATCATCGCCGGAGACGTCGGGCCCCATCACGGCCCGGGCAGCACACACACGCCAATCACATTGGCACATGCGACGATCCAGCCGGGCGCGCAGTTGAATGTGCCCTGGAATCGGGAGTTCAACGCCCTCGTCTACGTTCTCTCCGGACGTGGCACGGTGGGCGCACTAGGGCACCCCATCGAACAGGGGCAGCTCGCGGTGCTGGGCCCCGGTGACCGGATCACGGTGCAGGCCGATGCGGAACAAGACTCGAACCGCCCGGCGTTGGAGGTGTTACTGCTGGGCGGGCGGCCCATCCGTGAGCGCGTCGTGGCCTACGGACCGTTCGTGATGAACACCAAGGCGGAGCTGATCCAGGCCGTGGAGGACTATCAGGCCGGTCGCTTCGGTGCCATTCCGCCCGATGCCCTGATGCCGCACGTCGTGCGCTGACCGTGATCGCCTACCGCCGGAATGCCCGGCGGTAGGCACTCGGTGTTGTTGCGGTGACCCTGCGCAGGTGTGTCCGCATGGCGGTGACGCTGCCGAACCCGCACTGTGCGGCAATGGATTCCACAGTCAGATCAGTGTTCTCGAGCAATTCGCGGGCACGGGTGGCGCGTTGTACGTCGAGCCACCGTTTGGGAGTCGTACCGACTTCCTCGCCGAACCGCCGGTTGAATGTGCGCAGACTCAAGTGTGCGTGCCGTGCCAGCGCCGATACATCGTCGATCTCGGCGAGACACTCCGATGCCCAGCTCAAGGTCGGACCGAGCCCAGCCGAATCATGAGAATTCCTTGGGGGCGGGATGAATTGGGCCTGACCACCATCGCGGTGCGGAGCCATGACATTCCACCGCGCCATCTCCGACGCCGCGGCGGCTCCCAATTCTCGTCGCAGCACGTGCAGACACAGGTCCATCCCCGCGGAAAGCCCCGCCGAGGTAAGGATGTCCCCGTCGTCGACGTACAGCGCATCGGGCCGCAGATCGACCTGTGGGTACAACATGCGCATGTCCTGGCAGTACTCCCAATGCGTGGTGGCGGGGCGTCCATCCAGCAACCCGGTTGCTGCCAGGACAAACGCACCTAGGCAGATACTGAAGATCACCGCGCCGCGTTCGTGCGCGGTCACCAGTGCGCTCAAGACGTCATCAGGTGGCGGATAGTCGTGTGGGGCACGCGCGGGAACGACGACGATATCGGCGGTTTCCAGCGCATCGATACCGTGTTCCACTTCGAGATTGAAACTGTCCGGTGTCCACACGCTACCCGCGCGATAGCCACAGGTCACCAGGTCGAAACCGTCCGGCTGACCGGCACGCCCAGGCCCCCGGCGAAACATCTGCACGGCACATGCCAGGTCGTAGGTGATGACGCCATCGAGCGCCAGTGCCGCCACCGTCTTGGTGCCCATGGCTCACTATGGCATGAATCGGAGTATCTATGGCATTCATGCCACTGGCCCATGGGGGCATACCCGCCTTGACTGAAGCCCATGACGACCGAATTGGATTGGCAATGGGCCACTCAGACCGGCGGCGAGATCTCGTCGGCGCAGCGGCGGGCATTGTTGGGACGCCTGTTTCGTGCGTTGCCCGCGATGATCGGCGATGCCATCAAGACGCGCACCGGCCGCCGTGGACAGGGGCGAGTGGAATTCGGATCGATAGCAGTGCCCGATTCCGCGCTTGCCCTTGCCGCCGAGCAGGAGGCACGCGATTCGGTGACCCCGCACGTGCTCGAACACTCCTACCGCACCTACTTCTTCGGGAAGGCACTGGCCGCGCTCGATGGCGTAGCGGTCGATGACGAGCTCGTGTACGTGGCGAGTCTGTTGCACGATCTACAACTCGAACACCCCACGCCCGGCCGGTGCTTCGCCGTCGTAGGTGGCGAGCGTGCCGTGCGGTTCGTCCGGGATCAGGGCGTACCTGAAGCCCGCGCGGAGGCGGTCGGCGCAGCGATCGCCGCACACATCACTCTCGGTGCCAGCGAGAACCTCGCAGATCCGGGCGGATTCGTCTCTGCCGGCGCAGGAACAGACGTCTTCGGTCTACGGCTCTCCGACCTCGACACCGCGTGGGTGGACGGGCTGCTGCAACGGCACCCTCGGCTTCACTTCAAGCGGCACATGCGCGCGGCCTGGGCCGCCGAGGGCGCCGCGGTGCCGGCGGGCCGTGCGGCTTGGTTGACTCGCTATGCGGCGTTTCCACTACTGATCAGGGCGGCTCCCTTCAGCGAGTAGCGCTAGCGCTGCAACAACCGACGCAACAAATGCAGGGCGACAGTGGTTGCACGCTCACGAATCTGGTTGCGATTTCCCGGGATAACGACGCGAAGGTCGGCCTTCTCCCCCGCCGAGGTCTTGACACAGAAACACACGGTGCCCACCGGCTTCTCCGCCGTACCACCGCCCGGGCCTGCCACACCCGTCGTCGACACCGCGATATCAGCATCCAGCGCCTTCAGCGCGCCCTCCGCCATGGCCTCGGCGACCTCGGGTGACACTGCGCCGTGATCTGCCAGTAGCTGCGGATCCACCTGTAGCTGACCGATTTTGACGTCATTGGCATAGCTGATGACCCCACCCAGGAAGTATTCAGAAGAGCCCGGGATGTCGGCGATGCGAGCGCCCAACAGTCCCGCCGTGCATGACTCCGCCACCGCCAGGCGCCTCCCGTTCAGCAGCCGGGCCACCACGTCATCAACGGTCGAGCCATCCGCAGAGAACAGTGCCGCTCCATGCCGGATCTGGATGAACTCGTGCAGGCGCGTCCACAATGGGTGCGCATCGGCCTCGAAGCGAGTCACCACCTCGACCTCGCTGCGCCGCAGGCAGGTGGTGATCTCCAGCGCGGCAAGGCTTCCCAACTCGCCCTCAGCAAGGCGCAATGTCTCGGCGATATCCGGCTCGGTGATTCCGTAGAGACGCAGCGTGGTCTGCTCGATGGCCGTGACATCCTCACCGAGGAGCGCCCGCATAGGCGCGGCGTCGATCGCCGACGGCCACATCCGTTGAAGCTCATGCGGCGGCCCGGGCAGCACCACGATGATAACGCCGTCTGCGCTCATGATCGCCCCCGGCGCGGTGCCCACCGGGTCAAGCACCTCGCCCAGAGCCGGGACAAGCGCCTGCTTGGCGATGCCGACGCACAGTGCTTCCCAATCGACGTTCTCCCAGCGGTCCGCCATCGGCCGTAGCCGATTCATGATGGCCGCTTCCAGAACTGCATCGAAAATGAGTGTGGTACCGGAGAATTCAGCCACTGTCGGCAGCGTCATGTCGTCGGCCGTCGGACCCAAGCCGCCGGATGTGACGATGAGGTCCACACCCTGATCGGCGAGAAACCGCAGCTGCGCCGTCAGGTCCTCTCTGCGGTCTCCGCACACGCAGATATGCGCCACATCCACGCCCACTTCCCGCAGATGTTCGGAAAGCCATGGGCCGTTTGCGTCGGCGACCCGCCCGGTGAGGACCTCCGTACCTGTGACGACGATTCCCGCTCGCAGCATGTGAGCAGCCTAGGCCGGTAGGTTCGATGTCATGGATGAGGGCGCCATCATCGAATACATCGTCACGACCTTTCCGGATCTGCAGCACGAGGTTGTGCGGGGCAATTGGTTCTTCTTCCCAGGCCCCGAACGTCAACTGCCGGTTATCACGCTGATGTCGAACGAGGCATTCGATACGTACTCCGATCTCGGACGACCGCACGTCTACCGGCTCAACATCGGCATCAGCGGTGACACCTTCGTCAAGGTTGTGCCCGGTCAGGACGAGCCGATCGAGCCCGATTACACCGAGTTCGACCGGGTACTTCCGCATCCCGAATACGGCGGCGCCAAGTGGGTGTGTGTGGTCAATCCGGGTGAGGACACGTTCGCCGAGGTGCTGCGGCCGCTGCTGGCCGAGGCGTACGCACGCGGTCGCGACGACTAGTTGTCGGTGACGCCGGCCCACAACCGACGGTTTGTGGATGCATCGCCCAGGGTGGGCAGGGTGCGCCCCTCATTGCGGAAACCGTGCCCGGCGAGAGCGTCGGTCAAACGCCGATCCTCCTCGCGCACCGCGACGACGATCCGCCTCGTGGGTGAAGGAGCGCCCATCAAGCGTCCCGCAAGATCTGCGATGGTCGAGGTGAGCTCATCCTCGGATACATCGCGACGCGGCCTGCCAATGAGCTCCGTGGTGGAGCTGCCCGGGTCGACAGCGATCTCGACAGATCCCAGAGACGTCCCCGAAACCGTCACCGCGACTGAACTATTCGCATCGCTAGCGACGCACCGTCCGCAGTTGCGCAGTTCGTAGCGCCCGCGCGCCAGCAGATCGCTCCAGGAAACCGCCGCGCGGCGCCCCGACATCCAGCCGGTGAGGTTGCCCGAGAAGGCGTCTCGCGCGCGGCGTAATGCGGCCAGGTTCTCGACTGTGTTGCCCTGAAACCAGATCTGATGATCGGTGGGCTTTCCGTCGTACACGCGCAGTCTGCGACATGTCTGCAGCTTCGACCACCCCACCGACTGGGCAAGTCGCTGCACCGCGATGTTCTCCACCGCAAGCGGTGCCACTGCGTGCGGAACGTGGGGATCGGCCTCGAATCCCGCGATGATGAGCGATGCCTGAGCCCACCTGGTGACGCTGTGTGGAACTCCGGCGGTCCATGTCGACACCTCGGTGCCCCCCGTGCGCGGATGCGGCCCTGCCATGGCCAAGTGGCCGACGACGTGTTCCCGGCCTCCATCGAGGTGCACAAGCAGATACGAGACCCAGCCACGCGCGGCATCGGAGAGTGCCTGCTTCCAGGTGTGAATCCACATGTAGGGCGAATGCGCTGTCGACCATGGCATGTCCGGATGGCCAAACGCCGGTGCCAATCGCTTTTCGTAACGCAGGTTGGTTTCCCGCCACGATGAGCCATCGGAGAGCCGCGGAGTGCGCAGCATGACCGTCATACCATCGATTTCGACCGGCCCCAGGGATGCCGGAGTGGGTCGATCGCTTGCGAGCACCCCGGCAGGGTAGCGTACCCCGGCGCAGGCGTATGGCGATTAATCGGCTACTGCGAGAAGACTATTGCCGAGTACACCGTGTCTATTTAGGAAGCGGGCTTGCCAGCAGAGTCCACATACGCCGCGTGGCGCCATCGTCCCCCAGCGTCGCCGGCGCCTCACCCTCATCGATAAATCCACAGCGGGCAAGCTGGTCGGCAAGTGTGCTATCCGCGCCACTGACCGCAACGACCGTCCGGCGCGATCCGTCAGGGCGAGCGGCGACATGGCGTGCGAGTGCGGACAGCGCGCATGCGCCGGCATCGCGGGGCAGCCACGGCTCGAATCGTGGCACCAATTCCGTTGTGGACGTGCCGATATCGGTATAGACGTCAATCGAACCGGCGGTGCGCTCAGCCACCGCCACCCGGAAGCGCCCGCGACCGGCCGGTGCGATATGCACCACTTCCCCATGGGTGGTGAAGGTTTCGAGTGAGGACTCTGTAGGCGCCGGCCGCAGTGTGGCGCTGATCCGCTGACGGACGCGAATCGCCGCGAATCGGGCCCACGCCGCGAGGTATCCAGCGTCCGGCCTGCGGGTCGCGGAGGGCGCGAGATATGTTCTCGTGAAAGGAATTTCCGCGAGGCGCTGCCTTACCGAATCTCGGTACCGGACCGTATTGGCGAGCACCCACATATGGTGGTCTGCAATCTGCCCATCGTATTTACGCAGAGCACGACGTGTCTGTAGCTGAGTCCAGCCCATGGATTCGTAGAATCTGTTTGCGCGCACGTTCGCTACCGCGACGGGGGCCAACGCGTGTGGAATGGCAGGGTTTCCCTCGAAGGCAGAGAGCACCGTGACCAGCTGCGCCCACCCGCTCACGGCCGAGGGCACGTCCACCGCCCAGCTGGAGATCTCGGCACCCCCGGTTCGTGGATCCGTACCGGTCATCGAGAAGTGCCCAACGACCCGCTCGATGCCGTCATCGATCCGCACCAGCAGATATGAGACTCCGCCGGCCCGCGCATCGGTGAGCGCCGAACGCCAGGTGTCCACCCAGATTACCGGTGAATGGGCGCTCTCCCAGTCCATATCGTCACGATTGAACGCCGGTGACAGCCGCTCGGTGAATGCCAGCGCGGTCTCCCGCCAGGATGGCCCGTCTGCGAGCCGGGGTGGCCGCAGCAGTACCGTCACCCCGTCGATCGTGGTCGGCCCAAGGCCTACCGCGGATCGGATTCCGGATTTGCTAGACACCGCGTCAGGCTACAGGAGAAAAGTTCGCTCCGTGAAAGTCCTCAGGTGGCGGGGACGAGAACGAGCGGAACCCTCTTCGCACCGATGAGGCCATGCGACACCGACTGCCCGAGCAACGCATCCAGTGCGGACGCCGGCCCTCCCCGCGGACTACCCACAATGATCATCATCGCCTCATACTGCTGCGCCACACCCAGAAGGGCGGCGGCCGCAGGTCCCTGCGCGCGGTGGTACTTCCAGGCCAGTTCCTGACCCGCAAGCTGTTCGACAGCCTCGGCCTCCGTAGCGGTAACAGCGTTGCCTGCCTGAGCTTCCCAGCTATCGGTGTCGATGTCCATCGGCTCGTCGTCCATATCGAGAATGTGGACCACATGCACGCAGGCACCCAGTCGCCGGGCTATATCGATCCCGAAGCGCAGCGCGGCAGTGCTCGGCGGATGTCTGTCCCATCCGACGACCACGTGCACACCGGGCGATTCGGTCATAGTGACATCCTCACGCCATCGACCGCGCGAGCGCTAGTCCCGCGACACAGGCCCCGACGGTGCCCACCAGCGTGCCGAACGTGTTGTACAGGGCAAGTGACCATTCGCGCCGCTCGAGAAGCCTGACCGATTCCACGCTCGCGGTGCTGAAAGTCGTATAGCCACCGCAGAACCCGGTTCCCACGACAGCCAGCAGAGCCGACGACGAATGGTGGAAGATCACGGCGCCCGCCACCATGCCGATGAGGGCCGACCCGCTGAGGTTGATGAGGAGCGTTGCCCACGGGAAGCGGAAGGTACGGCGATGTTTGATGAGGGAATCGACGACGAAGCGCGCTACCGCACCCAAAGCCCCGGCGAGGATCACTGCGATAACCGTCACGCGGAACCTCCCGAGTACCGCCCCAGGACCGTGGCGGCGGCAGCTATCCCGGCCATGGCGGCGGCCAGACCGGCCGCGATGCTGACCAGCGCATACCCGACGCCCAGACCCGCAAATCCGTTGCGGGCGAGAGTGCTGATCTCCAGGGCGAATGCGCTGTAGGTGGTGAAGGCGCCGCAGATACCCGTACCGACAAACAACCGGGCACGTTGGCGCCAACCGCCGTCCGGGCCCAGCAGTGTGAGGGTTTCCAACAGCGCCCCGAGGATGAACGCTCCGGTCAGGTTCACCGCGAAGGTCCCCCAGGGCCAGGACCCGCCCGTAGCCGGCCACATCTTCTCGAACCAATACCGCAAGGCGGTTCCGCACACACCGCCGAGAAAAACCCACAGCAGTGCATACGGTCGCAGATGTAGGGGTCGGGCGAACTCTTCGCGCTGTGCACCCGTCACATTCGGTCCCATCGTGTTACGACTCATCAACACAGGAACTATCAGCCATCGGTGGCGGTTCGGGACAGGCCCCGGCGAGATCCATCGCGCGTGACGAATATAGCGCGAGACGGGTCAGTACACGTCGCGGACGTACCGTTTACCGGCGACGAGCTCCTTACGGAACTCAAGAGCCTCTTCGGCCGACATCCGCCCGTGCTTCTGGGCGATGGCCAGTAATGCGCTGTCCACGTCCTTGGCCATCCGGCTGGCGTCTCCACACACGTAGAGATGCGCACCGTCGGCGAGCCACCTCCACATCTGTGCCCCCTGCTCCATCATGCGGTGCTGGACATAGATGCGTTTTTGTTGGTCGCGCGAGAACGCGAGATCGAGTCGGCGCAGGGAGCCATCGCGCAGGAAGCCGTCGAGTTCCTCGCGGTAGTAGAAGTGCTGGGTGCGGTGCTGGTCGCCGAAGAACAACCAATTGGGTCCGGAATGGCCCAGGGCACGGCGTTCCTGCAGGAACCCGCGGAATGGGGCGATACCGGTTCCGGGACCGACCATGATCATCGGCGTATCCGAGGAATCGGGTGGGCGGAAATGCGGCGATTTCTGCAGGAAGATCGGGACGGGCAGCCGCTGTGCGCGGTCGGCCAGGAAGGTCGACCCCACACCTCCGCGGGCCGAACCGTCGGGCCCCTGGAACCGGACGATGGACACCGTCAACGCGATGGATTTCGGACTGACCAAGGGGCTCGAGGAGATCGAGTACTGGCGTGGGGTGAGTCGGATCAGAACCTGTTGCCACTCATCGATACCGGCACGGACCGGAAACTCGCGAAGCACGTCGAGGGCATTGCGACCCTGCAGCCACCGCTCGCGCGTCGCGGTGTCGGGGCCGCGTAACAGCTTGGTGGCCGGTTTGTCGCCACGCCGCTCTGCGACGAAACGCAGCAGGTCGTCGGTGACGCGACAGATGTCGTAGTGGCCGGCGAGCGCGGTAGCCAGCGGCAGCTCGCCCCCGTCGATTGCGATCGGCAGCTCCGCATCGAAACCTGTTGCAGTGAGCCAGCGTTGGACATCTTCCTCACGGTTCGTCGGATAGACGCCAAGAGCATCGCCCACCGAGTAGTCCACATCGTGGCCGGTCAGGTCGAACTCGATGCGCCGTACCTCCTTGCCGGAGCCAGGCGCTGAGAGGACCTCGTTATGCGACAACGCCGCCAGAATGGGCGCGTCGCGGGTGAAACGGTCCGGCGCGACCGCTGGCAGCCCCTCGCTGCGCAATCGTCTGACCGCCTCGGTGCCGGCGTCGGCGCCAGCCCCGATTGCCTCCAGCAGGTCCGCGGTCCAGGCCGCGAGTAGCCCTCGGTCATTGGCCTCACCGTCTACCCGCGCCAGCACCGGGATGGCGCCGAGCTGGTGCAGCCGGGCGTCGAGCGCCTTGGCATGTCCACAGAAATCCGCGTACGCCCGGTCACCGAACCCCAGCACCGCATAACGCATGTGGTTCAAGGGCTTGGTCTCTCCGGACAGCGCGGACCAGAATTGCGCACCGTTATCGGGTGGGCCGCCCTCGCCGAAGCTGCTGGCGATGAGCACGGCCGTTCGAACCTCGCCGAGATCTTCGGGGGCGCAGTCGTCCATCGCGGTGAGTGTGGCGGAGATTCCCGCTGCCGTGAGCATGCTGTGCACCGAGGTGGCTGCGGTCTCGGCGTTGCCGGTCTGCGATGTCCACAGAATTGCTATGTCGCCCAATGCTTGTGCCGTCCTATCGGGCACCTCGTGGACAACAGTTCGTCCCGTGGGACGCAGCATCACCGCGCTGACCTTGAACTCGGGCTGTAGCGAATCGGGGTCGACGGCGTCGTTGGTCACCGCGTTGATCGCCAGTCCGGGACCCTGAACGTCGTTCCAGTGAAAGGGCGCAAAGCAGCTGCCGGGTTTGACTCTGTCGCTGATGATCGCCGGGAGTTCGGCGGTCCCGCGCCGCGAGGCGATATCGACGATATCGCCCTCGACGATGCCGAGGGTCACGGCGTCGCGAGGGTGGATCTCCACAAAGGGGGACGGATGGAGCCGCTCGAGTGTCTTGATGCGACCGGTTTTGGTCAGGGTATGCCAATGATGTTGCAAACGACCGGTGTTGAGGACCATGGGGTACCCGTCACCGGGAGTTTCCGCGGGGTCCCGGTGGGCACGGGCGTGGAACACCGCCCGCCGCGACGGGGTCGGGAACGCCAGCCGCGGAATGGTGCCGTCCTCGCCGACATGCAGACCCTGGCTGACTCCGTCGTTGAGATAGCGAATCGGATTCCGCTCCCCCGAATCTTCGGGTGGACAAGGCCATTGCACGGGGCCCTGCCGCAGCCGCGCATAGCTCGCCCCACGCATGTCGTATCCGGTCCGTGGATTCCAGAATCCTCGGATCTCCTCGAAAATCTCCTCGCTTGACGAGTAGTCGAAACCGTCGCCGAACCCCATCGCGATGGCGACATCGCATATCAGGCGCCAGTCGGGCTGCGCATCCCCCGGCGGGTCGGCGGCCCGGTTGGTCAGCGTTACCGTGCGCTCCGAGTTGACCGATACGCCATCTGCTTCGGCCCACAGCGCGGCGGGCAGGAGCACATCGGCGTAATCATTGGTGGCCGTCGTAAAGAAGGCATCCTGGCTGATCACCAGCTCCGCCCGGCGCAGTCCGTCGATCACATTCTGCCGATTAGCCACCGAGGCAACCGGATTGGTGCAGATGATCCAGCATGCCTTGATATCACCGGCCGCCATCTGGGTGAACATGTCCACGGTGCCGGTGCCGAACTCCTCGCGGATGGAACCGGGCGCCAGCCGCCAGTGCCGCTCGACGAATTCTCGATCGGCGACGGACTTCACCGAGCGCTGTCCCGGCAACCCCGGGCCCATGTAACCCATTTCCCTGCCGCCCATCGCATTCGGTTGGCCGGTCAGCGAGAACGGTCCACTACCGGAGCGGCAGATGGCACCGGTGGCCAGATGCAGATTGCAGATCGCGTTGGTGTTCCAGGTCCCATGAGTGCTCTGGTTGAGGCCCATCGTCCACAACGTCATCCATTCGCGCGCCTCCCCGATCCACCGGGCAGCGGTGCGGATATCGTCCTCGGCCAGGCCCGTGATAGCCGCGACGGCCGAGGGCGGGTAACCGTCGAGGAACTCCGGCATCCCCGCCCAGCCCTCGGTGTGCTCGGCGATGAATCCGGAGTCGATATCCCCGTTCTCCACCAGCAGATGCAGCAGTCCGTTGAGCAGCGCCAGGTCGGTGCCGGGGGTGATCTGCAGGAACAGGTCGGCGCGTTCGGCCGTGGCGTTGCGGCGGGGATCGACCACGATCAGCCGCGCTCCGCTACCAAGCCGATCGGCCATGCGCAGGAACAGAATCGGATGGCAGTCGGCCATGTTCGCACCCATGACCAGGAACAGATCGCTCTGCTCGATATCGGAATACGACCCGGGGGGCCCGTCGGCTCCCAATGATTGGGTGTATCCGGTTCCCGCACTGGCCATGCAGAGTCGCGAGTTTGATTCGATCTGTGTGGTCCGGATATAGCCCTTGGCGAGCTTATTGGCGAGATACTGCGCCTCCAGGCTCATCTGGCCGGATACGTACAGGGCGATCGCATCGGGTCCATGGGTGTCGAGGATGTGGCGTAATCGCCTGCCCGCCTCGGCGGTCGTCGCAGCTAGGGGGGCCGGAACCGGCTCCTGCCCGCGTGCGGGGCGGATATGCGCCGTCGTCATGCGTCCGTCGGCGGCCATCAGCTGGGCGTGCGTGGCACCTTTGGTGCACAGGCGTCCTTGATTGCTTGGGTGCAGGGCATCGCCCTCGACGGTTGCGATGGTGACCGGACCCGCCGAACTCGTCTCGGCCCGCACCACCACACCGCAGCCGACACCGCAATACGAGCAGGCGGCACGGCGCGCGGTGGGCGACACGCTGAGTTCGGTCACCCCGTCATGGTGAGCGAGTCAGATTCCCGAATTCTTCCGCCGAGGTTATCCGGCTGTCACGGCGTCCTCACCGCACCGATCCGCGGAGCGTGAGAACGACATCTCCCTGCAACGCGCCGTTAGAGGGCCGACGGACGAAGTGTTCCACTAGCATCAGCAGCGGGTCGACGCTCGTTTCCTCAGTACGCATCCTCGAAGGAGCTAGACATGGTGTTGAACATCATTTGGATGATCATTCTTGGCCTGATCGTCGGCTGGATCGCCCGGTTGATCGTGCCTGGCAAGGAGAACTTCGGCTGGATAGTGACAGCGTTGCTGGGCATTGTCGGTGGTTACGTCGGCGGCACCCTGGGAAGTCTGGTGTTCGCCCCTCACAAATTCACGGTTACCCCGCCGATCAATCACGCCTTCCTCGGAGCACTGGTCGGCGCGGTAATTCTGCTGGTCGTCTACAAGTTCATTGCCGGAAAAACCAAGAGCTAGGCGCCGCCCGTAAGCGGCACTTTCCCGGCGAACACAATGCGTCGATTGGGTGCGCCCACGCTGATCGCGTGGGCGCACCCAATCAAATCTTCACCGACACACACCGTCAACGCTCACCGCGAAATGGGTGAGCAGAACTCGCCAAGAGCTAGACGGGGACCCCGGGTGCTGCCGGCGCCGCGGGAGGCGGCGGTGGCACGGGCTGCCCCGGAGCGGCAGGTTCGGGTGCCGGTGCCGCGGGAGCCGCCGGAGCCGGTGGCTGGTTGGGATCGGCGGGCGCAGGCGCGGGCTGATTCGGGTCGGCCGGCGCGGGCGGCGGCTGGTTGGGATCAGCGGGCTGTCCGGCGGGCGGCGTCGGTGGGGTCCACGGACGAACCGAATCGGTGAGAGCCTTCGCCACTCCCTTGTCCACCGGCGAGGCCGCGGTACCGAGCCACACGATAAACCAACGATCCTTGCCCTTGCCCACGGCTGCGGCCCAGATCTGACCGGGCTCCTTGGCGGCATCGTCGAACTTCACCTCGTAGTACGAGGACGCCGCGGGCATACCCGCCACCTCGAAGCTCTGATCTTCCTGGTTGACGCGGTTGCCCGGATACGGCATGAAGAACTCACCCATATCCGAAGCGAGCCTGCGCGCGGCCTTCTGGTTGTCGGGCTCGGCACCCGCGAAGAGCTTCAGATCAAGGCGACCCAGCAAGATGCTGCCGTTTGGTGCCGCCGGGTTGGTCAGCAGCGCCGAACCGTATGTCAGTCTGCGCGCATCCGATGGCGCCCAGCCTTGCGGCACAACATAACTGAATCCACCCTGGTCATTGTTGACGCGCCCGGCATCTGCCGGCGCTCCGGGTGCGGGCGGTGTGCTGGGCGCGGCAGTACCGGGCGGAGGTGACGCCGGAGGTGTCGTCACGGTCGTCGGAGTCTCCGGATTGGGTGCCGGTTGGCCAGGGGCGGGCGTTGCCGGTGGCGGCGGCGCATCGGTGGTCACCAGATTGATATCCGCCGTGCGTACCGACGTCGGCGACTGATCAACCGGCCCGGCGACAAGCGTTATCGCCCCTGCCCCCGACAGCGAGGCCACGGCGACGGCAGCTGCCATCACCCGCGCCCGTTGTACCCGCTTGGCGGCCAAAGTTGCCCGTGGTTGCTGCATGCCAATGAACGTACCGTTTTGTCCTGCACGTGCAAGCGTATCCGGCAATCGGCGCGCCCGATTTACGGACAGTTGCCGTCGACACCACTTTGCGATCATTCGATGCGGTGGCAAGGGGTTTGGCTGACCAGAAGCAAACATAGGTTTCCTCTCAAAGGCGACCGAAATCCCCGTCCCCAGCTATTGCGCCGCCTGAATGACGACCTCATGAGCCTTCACGGCAAAGTATGCCGACTTCTCGGGTGCCAGCTTTAGCTCTGCCGCGGCGGCCGCGGTGATGTGTGCCGTGAATATCGCGGGCCCCGCGGTTGCCGTTACAACCACGCTGTCGCCATGAGCGCTCAGGGTCGAGACGGATACCGCGATGACGTTGCGCGGACTGCCGCCCGGCGGAGACAGATGCACGCCCACCGCACGTGGTCCGAACACCGCGACGGCATGCTGCCCCGGCGCGGGACTGCCGGCGCCGGACCATACGCCGTGGATGACGATGCCGTCCGCGTGCAGGGCGCCGTCCGAGCCCACGGCGCCGGCGACCAGGTTCACGCCGGCGAACCGGGCACCAAACTTGCTGGTCGGGCGGGCCAATACGGTCGCGGTCTCCCCCTGCTCGGCGATGCGGCCGCCGTCCAGAACCATCACCCGGTCGGCGATGGCGACGGCATCCATGATGTCGTGCGTAACGATCAGGGCGCTCTGGCCGCCGCCGCCCAGCACTCGGCCCAGCAATGCCCGGATGTCCGGCGCGCTTGCGGCATCGAGGCCTGCGAGAGGTTCGTCGAGCAGCACCAGGTCGGGTTCGGTGGCCAAGGCGCGGGCGATCGCCACCCGCTGCGCCTGTCCCCCGGACAGTTCACCGGGCCGGCGTCGGGCAAGATCGCGTGCGCCGACCGACTCGAGCCAGCGATCGCGCAGGGCAGGCACCTCGTCTCGATGCCGGGCGCGCATCCCGAACTGGACGTTGCTCGCGACGGTCAGGTGCGGGAACAACAAGGCTTCCTGCAGCAGAAGCGCCGTGCGTCGCCGGTGGGTCGGGACGAAAGTGCCGGTGGCACAGTTCGTCAGCACGTGATCGCCGAGGCGGATTTCACCGGAGTCGGGTCGCAGCAGTCCCGCGATGAGCCCGAGCAATGTGGACTTACCGGCGCCATTGGGGCCGACGATCGCCAAGGTCTCCCCGGGCGCCACGGTGAATGCGGCGTGTACACCCCGACCGGAATGTCCGGCGTCGAATCGCAATTCACTCATCGCCGCCACCCATCGCGGCGCCAGGCCCGGGCCCCCACCACGGCCAGCACCACCGCCGCCACCGCCACCAGCAGCAGTGAGAGCGCCACGGCCGATTGCGCATCGGATTCGCGCTGCAGATAGATCTCCAGCGGCAGCGTGCGAGTGACCCCCTGCCGCGAGCCCGCGAAGGTCAGGGTGGCCCCGAATTCACCCAGTGAACGTGCGAAGGCCAACACCGTGCCCGAGACCAGCGCCGGCATCACCAGCGGCAGCGACACCCGCCGCAGCACGGTGGTCGGTGGTGCGCCCAGACTTGCCGCCACATGGTCATAGCGCTCCCCCGTCGTCGCCAGTGCGCCCTCAAGGCTTATGACCAGAAACGGCAAGGACACGAAGGTCTGCGCCAGCACCACGGCGGTAGTGGAAAACGCTATGCGGATTCCTGCGGCATCCAGGTAGTGGCCGAGTAGGCCGAGCTTGCCGAAGGCGTAGAGCAGCGCGATGCCGCCGACCACCGGCGGCAGCACCAGAGGCAACAGAATCAACGGGCGCAGCAGCCGAGTGAGCCAGGCCGGTCCACGGGCCAGCACGATGGCCAGTGGGACACCCAGCAGCAGGCACAACGCCGTGCTGGCCACGCACGTCCTGACGCTGAGCAGCAGCGCTGCCTGCGAGGCCGGGCTGCTGATCAACGCGGGGAACTGAGGCCAGTCGGCCTTCACCACGAGTGCCAGCAGCGGCAGCACGATGAGCACTGCCCCCATGGCCGCCGGCAGATACACCCAGCGCGGCAGACCGGGTGCCGGCGTCACGGCGCAGAGAACCCGGCCGCCGCCAGAATCTTGTGTCCGGCATCCCCGGTGACCGTCTCGATGAACTGGTTCGCGCGTTCGGGATTGCGCGAGTTAGCAGTCACCGCAATGGGATAGGTGTTCACGATCGACCGTGCCTCGGGGAATGCGACGGCGGTGACTTTGTCGCCGGCGGATTTGGCGTCGGTGACGTAGACCAGACCCGCGTCGGCCTGCCCCGCGATCACTTTGTTCAGCACATCGGTCACCGAGGATTCTTCACTGACCGGATTTAGTTGCACCCCAGTCTCTTTGGATGCGGTCGCGGTGGCCGACCCGCACGGAACCTGCGGTGCGCACACCACCACGTCCAGCCCCGGACGCGCTAGGTCTCCAAAGGTCGCGATGCCCTTCGGATTACCCGGGGCGACGACGATCGTGAGCGTGTTGGCCGCGAAGTCGACGGGATTGACAACCGAGTGCGCCTTCCACGCCTTGTCCATGTTGGCCGAGTCGGCGGTGGCAAGCACGTCGGCCTGGGCGCCCTGAGTGAGCTGAGTGACCAGATCCGAGGAACCCGCAAAGGTGAACTCGACGGTTGTGCCCGCGTGGGTGGATTCGAAAGACTTCCCGATTTCGGTGAAGGCCTTGCGCAGCGACGCCGCGGCCAGCACGTGCAACTGGACGGGAGCGGGGCCCGAACCAGTCGACGGGGCCGCTGTGCTGCCATCGGACGTCGTTCGCGAACCACAACCGGACATGGTCAGCGAACCCGTAAGGAGTGCTGCGGCGAGAATTTTCCACCCTCTGCTGGTCACCGGCACAACCCTAGCCCCAGCCGAGGCGATACGTGGTGGTCGTGGGTATTGCTACCGTCCAGTAATATTGGCGCTCAAACCCGTGCGAACCGGCCACGAAATCCGGGGTATGAGGTCCGGGTTGTGTCACGATCAAGCTGATCAGGCCTGGCAACGGGAGCGGATCGGTAAGGGTTGCAGGAAGGTAAGGAAGGTACCGCCATGGACGTACTGGTAACCGGAGCGGTTAACGAGGTCGGCCGGGCGGTGGCTGCGGAATTCCGCAACGCCGGCCATCGGGTGGTCATCACCGGCCCCAATGCCGACGAGCTGGAAATCGCTGCCAAGGAGCTCGAGGTCGACGCCATCGTGTGCGACAACTCCGACCCGGACAGCCTGGAAGAGAACGTCGAACTGTTCCCGCAGCACCTCGACGCCATCGTGAACATCCCGAACCCCGTCTGGAGCGAGCCCGGCCCGCATCTGGGCACCCTCACCGATACCGGCGAAGCGTGGCTGTCACGCTACGAGTCCAGCGTGCTGACCGCCGTGCTGACGGTGCAGGCCATCGGCGACCATCTGCGTTCCGGCGCGGCCATCATCAATCTGTGCACGTTGGGCACCAGGGACCGGTCGGGAGCGACGACTGCCGCCAAGGCCGCACTGTCGGCCTGGACCGCCGAGCAGGCCGAGCGAATGGGCACCCGCGGGATCACCATCAACACCATCGCTCCCGGGCAGTCGGCTGACGCCAACTACGACGGCCTTGACAGCACTGAGGACGCCCAAGAGCTGGTCAGCGCCGAGATCGCACGGTTGGCGTTGTTCCTCACCAGCCCGCAGGCGCGCCACATCACCGGCCAAACGCTGCATGTCAGCCGCGGAGTTCCCGCAGGCGTCAGCTGACACAGCTGGAGTGCACTCCAGCTGTAGATCGTCGAATTGCATTGCGAGGCAAGACCGTACGTAGTGCCGTGGCAGCAGTTCGAGCGTAGGCTCGATCGGGTGACCATTCGGCTTGGCTATCAGATCCCCAATTTCTCCTACGGCACCGGTATCGCCGAACTCTTTCCCACCGTCGTCAGACAGGCGCGCGAGGCGGAGGCGTCGGGTTTCGACACGGTGTTCCTGATGGATCACTTCTATCAGCTGCCCATGATCGGCACCCCCGATCAGCCGATGCTCGAGGCCTATACGGCCCTGGGCGCATTGGCCAGTGCCACCAGCACCATTCAGCTCTCCACGCTGGTCACCGGCAACACCTACCGAAACCCAACCCTGCTCGCGAAGGCCGTGACGACGCTCGACGTCGTCAGCGGCGGCCGCGCCATCCTGGGCATCGGCGCGGGATGGTTCGAACTGGAACACCAGCAGCTCGGGTTCGAGTTCGGCACGTTCACCGACCGTTTCGAGCGGCTGAGCGAGGCCTTGGAGATCATCGCCCCGATGTTGCGCGGTGAACGACCCACCTTCGAGGGCAAGTACTACCGCACCGAGACAGCCATGAACGAGCCCAGGATCCGGCCGAACATTCCGATCATGATCGGCGGCAGCGGCGAGAAGAAGACCTTTGGACTGGCCGTGAAGTATGCCGATCATCTGAACCTGCTCAGCTCGCTGGACGAGATCCCGCACAAGCTGTCGGTGCTGCGGCAGCGCTGCGAGGAAGCAGGGCGTGACCCATCCACTCTGGAGACCTCGGCGTTCTTCTCGGTGTTCATCGACGACGACTCGGCAACGGCCTGGAAACTCGCTGGTGAGCAACTACGCAAGAACGGCATTGACCTGGAAACCCTCCCTGAGGAGGCCCGTGCGCAGGTTCTGGGACGCACCCTCGTGGGCAGCCCCGACGAGATCGCCGAACAGGTGCAGACCCGAGTTCTCGATCAGGGAATCGACGCTGTCACTCTCAACGCGACCGCCAACGGGCATGTGCCCGGCGTGGTGGAGCTGATCGGCAACACTCTTCGCCCGCTGTTCAAGGACTAGTCGGCCGGATTCGTCCTCTATCGCGCAATCCTTCGGCAGGATGTGCGATATGGGCGCACCGTTCAGCTTGCAACCCGCCGCCGCGGCCGTGGTGGCGCTTCTGCCGGGGGTGTCGGACGAGGTGCTGGACGGCTCGACTCCGTGTGCCGAGCTCACGGTGCGTGCCCTGCTGAATCACCTGATGGGTTTGTCGGTGGCCTTCCAGTATGTCGTCCGCCCCGAGGAGGCGGCGGCTCTCGGCATCGACCTTTCGGGCCCGTCGTTCACCGAGGATCTCGATCCGCAGTGGCGGACGTTGCTCCCGCAGCGGCTCGCGGATCTCGTGGCTACCTGGGCGCAGTCCCGGTCATGGGTCGGCGAGTCGACGATCGCAGGCTCTGTCATGCCCAATGACCAGGTAGCGATGGTGGTCCTGGACGAGTTGGTGCTGCACGGATGGGATTTGGCGGCGGCCACCGGGCAGCCGTTTGACCTACCCGAGGGCACCGATCCGGGTTTGTATGGATTCATCAGGGCGCTGGCCTCCGACGACGGAATTCCCGGTTTGTTCGGCCCGCAGCAGCCGGTTCCCACGAGTGCCCCACGGTTCGATCACATGCTCGCCATGTCGGGACGTGATCCAGGCTGGCGCCCGCAGGGTGTGTGAGATATTTCGCTAAACTAACTGACGCGACGTACAGGGAAATCCCGACTACGGTTGGGGTGTTGCACCAAGTGTCAGACAAGGTGAATAACCCCAGTTGAGACACCATTTGATGAGGAGTGATCGATGAGCACGACATCAGACGCCGCCACCGGCGCGGCGCCTGTCGAGGCCAATCCGAAGCCCAAGATCAAGGACGCGTTGACGCCCAAGCACCGAGTCGTGATCATCGGGTCGGGGTTCGGCGGTCTGACGGCCGCCAAGACGCTCAAGCGCGCCAACGTCGATGTCACGCTGATCGCGCGCACCACTCATCACTTGTTCCAGCCGCTGCTGTACCAAGTGGCTACCGGGATCATCTCCGAAGGGGAGATCGCTCCCCCGACGCGGCAGATCTTGAAGGACCAGGACAATGCACAGGTCGTTCTCGGCGATGTGACGAGCATCGACCTGGAGAATCAGGTGGTCCACTCCTCGCTGCTGGGGCATGACTACTCCACGCCGTACGACAGCCTGATCGTCGCCGCCGGTGCGGGTCAGTCGTACTTCGGAAACGACCACTTCGCCGAGTGGGCCCCGGGCATGAAGTCCATTGACGACGCTCTGGAGCTGCGCGGACGCATTCTGGGTGCCTTCGAACAGGCCGAGCGCTCCAGCGATCCCGTCCGGCGCCGCAAGCTGATGACCTTCACCGTGGTGGGCGCCGGTCCGACCGGCGTCGAAATGGCCGGGCAGATCGCCGAACTGGCCAACGAGACCCTCAAGGGCACCTTCCGCCACATCGACCCGACCGATGCGCGGGTCATCCTGCTCGACGCCGCGACAGCTGTGCTGCCGCCCTTCGGTCCGAAACTGGGAGAGAAGGCACGCAAGCGCCTGGAGAAACTCGGCGTCGAAATCCAGTTGGGCGCCATGGTCACCGACGTGGACCGCAATGGCCTGACCGTGAAGCATTCCGATGGCACCGTGGAACGCATCGAGTCCTGGTGCAAGGTGTGGTCTGCAGGTGTGTCCGCCAGCCCGCTGGGCAAGAACCTGGCCGAACAGTCCGGTGTCGAACTGGATCGTGCCGGACGTGTGAAGGTCGGCCCGGACCTGTCGATTCCGGGCCACCCGAACGTCTTTGTGGTCGGAGACATGATGGCGGTCGACGGCGTACCCGGTGTCGCCCAGGGCGCCATCCAGGGTGGGCGCTACGCCGCCAAGCAGATCAAGGCCGAGCTGAATGGGCGTAGCTCCGAGGAACGGCCCGCATTCAAGTACTTCGACAAGGGCTCGATGGCCACGGTGTCGCGGTACAACGCGGTGGTCAAGATCGGCAAGCTCGAGTTCAGTGGATTCATCGCATGGCTCAGCTGGCTGGCGCTGCACCTGGTCTATCTGGTCGGGTTCAAAAATCGTCTGGTGACCCTGATCCTGTGGTCCATCGCGTTCGTGACGCGCTCGCGCGGCCAGATGGCGATCACCGAGCAGCAGGCCTGGGCGCGAACACGTCTGGATCAACTTGAAGAACTCGTCGCCGAGAAAAACGGCGACGACGAACAAGTTGCCGAACCTGAAGAGGAAAAGGCGGCCAGCTAGTTCCGATCAGTCGGACGGTAGACGCCGCCCCTGCCACGTCAGCAGGGTGGCGTCGCCGGCGAGGCGCAGCACAGTGGCGTCGACGGGGCTCGTCGGCATGGAATCCGTTGCGGGGTAGTGCAATTCGCTGATCAGGGCCAGCGAGCGACCCAATTCGTCATCGGTTACCGATCCCGCTCCGAGTTCGATGCGGTGGCGCAGCAGAGGGCGATCGTCGATATCCGCGTCGAGCTCACCGCTCCAGAATCCGGATGACTCCCCCGCCCTGCCGATCTGCACACGTTCCCGCAGCCGCACGCTCGCACCGTCCGATGCGCGGACGGTGACATGAGAATGGTGGACGGCGTTGGCCGCCACGATGGTGGGCGCCGGGTCGAGGTCAAGCTCGCCTGCCACGGAGCAACTCCACGCAGTCGAGGACCGCAGAGTGTCACGACCGGGCAGGGCCACTGCTGCCGCCACCGATCGCACGCGTAACAGCACGCCGTCGCCGACCTCGATACGCACCGAGATCTCGTCGCCGCCCAGGGGGCTGGCGGCCACTCCGATGAGATGCACGGTATCGGCATCGGTGAGCCTGCCCTGCAGGCTGCCCGAGCAGCGTATCCGCGGGAGGCGGCCCTTCTCCGCAATGATCTGGACGTCAGTGCGCATGGTCCAGATGGCTCCGGACCCACGCCAACACCTCGGTGGCCGTCGGGTCCTCGGTCAACGAGATCATCGCGGTTGGCCGTCCTTCCCGTACGGCTGCCGCGTCTCGGGCCATCACACCCAGATCGGCGCCCACCATGGGAGCGAGGTCGGTCTTGTTGATGACCAACAGGTCCGAGAAGGTCACGCCGGGACCACCTTTGCGTGGCACCTTGTCACCGCCGGCGACGTCGACCACGAAGATCTGCACGTCGATCAGACCTGAGGAGAAGGTCGCGGTGAGATTGTCGCCACCCGACTCGACGAGGATGAGGTCAAGTGGATCATTGGTGGCGATGAGATCTTCGATGGCGTCCAGGTTCGCGGTGATGTCGTCGCGGATGGCGGTGTGCGGGCAGCCACCGGTTTGCACCGCGGTGATGCGCTCGTCGGGAAGCACCGCATGGCGACGCAGGAAGTCGGCGTCCTCCGTGGTGTAGATGTCGTTGGTGAGCACCGCCACCGAAATCTCGTCGCGCAGTGTGCGGCACAGCGCGGCGACCAACGCGGTCTTGCCCGACCCCACGGGTCCGCCGATCCCGATGCGCAGCGGCTCACCCGGCTGACGCACCCGGCGGGGCCTGTCGACGTGTTGATGGGGCTGACCGTCGAGGAGATGTGGTGGCATGTTGATCCAATCGTGGTTGTGCGTGAAAAACCTAGAACCCTAAAACTACGAAACAAAAAGCGGACGTTCACGTGTGAGATGGCGCTCGGCGAGCACATCCAGCAGTGGGTCGGACAGGCATGCCAGATCGGCGGCGGCCAAAGTCGCGGTCTCCTCGCACAGGCCCGCCATGGCCAGGGTGCCCACCGCCACCTCTGTGGGATCAAGCGCCAACAGCCGCTGGCCCGCGGTGGCGGACCCGGTCAACGTGGTGTACACGACGACAAGTGCGATATCGCGGCCCGACAAACCTGTTGCCGCGCCGATGATGCCGTAGACCACGGCCAGATGCGGCGCGCGACCGTGTGCATGCCAGTCGATGTGCGGCCACGCGCTCCCGGCCAGACGCTTGAGCCCCCGACCCTGCGCGCGGGAAGCGTCTCGCGCCGCCTGCGAAGGCGTCCGCGCGTCCGTTTCCGCATCCGCCCGCATCGGATCCAGCCTCTCCGAGGCGATGGCGGCGGCAATGGACGCCGCGACCAGGCCATGAGTCCGAATACGCCGCCGCAGATAGGCATTCAGAGTCGCACCGTCTCGCACCAGACCCTGGGCTATGGCCTCCTCCACCCCACCGGAGTGCACATGCGAACCGGTGGGCAACCGCGAATCGGCTAGCGACAGCAGTAACGCCGTCGTCGCGGAAGTATCGATGGCACCCATCAGAACAGAAAATATCGTTGCGCCATAGGCAGTTCGGTGGCCGGCTGTTCCTGCCAGACCTCACCGTCAATACGTACGGTGAAGGTATCGGGATCGACTCGGATATCCGGCATCGCGTCATTCAACGGCAGGTCGGCCTTGCCGCGATGGCGCACGTCGCGGGTGGGAACCAGCCTGCGCCGCAACGCGAGCCGGGCCGCCAGATCGTCCTCGATGGCCGTCGGCGAGACAAAGTGCACGGCCAAACCGGGTGCCACGTTGGGCATGGCGCCGAACATGGGGCGCGGCAGCACGGGTTGCGGGGTGGGAATGGAGGCGTTGGCATCACCCATGGCAGCCCAGGCGATGGCTCCGCCCTTGATGACGACATGTGGCCGGACCCCGAAGAAGGCCGGTTCCCACAGCACCAGATCGGCCAGCTTGCCGACCTCCACCGAACCCAGCTCGTGATCGATGCCGTGCGTGATGGCCGGGCAGATCGTGTATTTCGCGACATACCGGCGGACGCGGTTGTTGTCGTTGCCTCTGGCCCCGGAGGGGTCTCCCTCCAACGCACCCCGGCGCTTCTTCATGACGTGCGCGGTCTGCCAGGTGCGCATCACCACTTCGCCGATGCGCCCCATGGCCTGACTGTCACTGCCGATCATCGAGATGGCACCGATATCGTGCAGCAGATCCTCGGCCGCGATGGTCGACGGACGAATCCGGCTCTCGGCGAAGGCAAGATCCTCCGGGACCGCGGCGTTGAGATGGTGGCAGACCATGAGCATGTCGAGATGCTCGTCCAGGGTGTTGACGGTGTGTGGGCGCGTGGGATTGGTGGAGCTCGGCATCACGTTCGGGTGACTGGCCACGGTGATGATGTCGGGCGCATGGCCGCCCCCGGCGCCCTCGGTGTGGTAGGCGTGTATCGCGCGTCCGGCGATCGCCTCCAGAGTGCCTTCGACAAAACCTGTTTCGTTGAGGGTGTCCGAATGCAAAGCGACCTGCACGTCCGCCTCGTCGGCGACGCGCAGGCAGGCATCGATCACCGCGGGTGTGGTGCCCCAGTCCTCATGCAGTTTGAAACCCGCTGCACCACCGCGTAATTGCTCCCACATCGACTCGGGGTTGACGGTGTTGCCCTTGCCCAGCAGCAGCACGTTGACCGGCCACCTGTCGAGCGCCTGCAGCATGCGGCCCAGGTGCCACGCTCCGGGCGTGACCGTGGTGGCCTTGCTGCCCTCGGCGGGGCCGGTGCCACCGCCGATCATGGTGGTGATACCGCCGCCGATGGCCTCGTCAACCAGCTGGGGACAGATGAAGTGGACGTGGCAGTCGATACCGCCCGCCGTGACGATCCGATCATTGCCGGCGATGATCTCAGTGGACGGGCCGACGATCAGTTGGGGGTGGACCCCGTCCATGATGTCCGGGTTGCCCGCCTTGCCGATTCCGACAATGCGTCCGTCCCGAATACCGATGTCGGCCTTGATGATTCCCCAGTGATCGATGATGACGGCACCGGTAATGACCGTGTCCGGCGCTCCGCCGGCGCGGGTGAGGCGGCTCTGCCCCATCGACTCGCGCAGCACCTTGCCACCGCCGAAAACTGCCTCCTCGCCGGCCAAACCGGGCCCACCACATCGATCTTCGGTGATCTCGATAAGCAGATCGGTATCGGCCAAACGGATGCGGTCACCCGTTGTCGGCCCGTACAGCTTGGCGTAGTGCTCCCGTGAGAGCCGGGTCATGCGGGGTCACCGCCATCCAGCTGTCCCGGAGCGTCGAGCGTCAGTCCGTGCACTTCTCGGCGGCCACGTAGGGGAACCAGACGCACCTTCTGCGCCACACCGGGTTCGAAGCGCACTGCGGTACCCGCGGGAATGTGCAGGCGGTGTCCGTGCGCGGCCTCACGATCGAAGTCAAGCGCCGGGTTCGACTGGGGGAAATGTACGTGACTGCCCACCTGTACGGGGCGGTCACCGGTATTGACGACGTCGAGCTCGATGACGGTCGCTCCCGCGTTGAGTTCAATATCGTCTGGTGCGAACAGGTATTCGCCAGGAATCATGTGGCTCATCCGATCGGGTGGTGCACGGTAACGAGCTTGGTGCCGTCCGGAAAGGTTGCCTCTACCTGGACGTCCGGGATCATCTCGGGCACGCCGTCCATCACATCGTCGCGCCCCAGCACCTCGCGGCCGCTGGCCATCAATTCCGAGACGGTGCGACCATCACGCGCACCTTCCAGGAGATGATCGGTGATGATGGCGATTGCCTCGGGGTGGTTGAGGCGCAGCCCTCGGGATTGGCGTCGTCGCGCCAATTCCGCCGCATAGGAAATGAGCAGCCGTTCCTGCTCGTGCGGGGTCAATCGCATAAGGGGCGATCCTGCCATGATCCGGGCTGCCTGGCACTTTCACGGCCCTTATACGGACAGCGGACAGTTTTGCCCTGCGGTCGAGATGGTGAGTGCGAGAATCCACGGAGCTTGTGGGGTGTGGAGTCGATCAGGAGGGTGCGCAATGCGTTACGGGATGACGTTGTGGTGTGTGGTGTCGGCCGGAGTGCTGATATCGGGGTGCAGTCAACCCAGCGAGGGGATAAAGCCGGTGTCGGCGCCGACCACCACCACCGCGAATATGCCGATGACTGCGGGCACCTCAGCCCCCGAATCCATCCCCACGACCACAAAAGCACCTCCACCACCGCCTCTGGTCGTCACCCCGGAGAAGATCGACTCAATCCTGGGCTCGCGTTCGGATGTCGGGAAGATTCTGGGAACCACGCTCGAGTACGACGACAACACATCGACACCGCCGACCGATGCGGTGGGTGGTGCACGGGATTGTGCGAACCTGGACAACCCGCGGGCCGACCAATTGGGATCCGAATGGACGACGTACCGCTGGAACTATTACCGCGAGACCAAGGACACCACCGCATACATCGTGAGCCAGGTGGCAGTCCTGTATCCGTCCCGCACGGAGGCCGCCGCGGCTTTCACGCAGGCATTTCCCAAGTCCGCGGCCAGAACATGCGCCAACGCGGAGATCTCCAAACAGGACCAGAAGTGGAAGATCACGAACATCGCGGAAATCAGTGATAGCGCGGCGAAATGGACACAACTGCAGATCACACAGACCGCGACGTGGCACTGCTTCTTCGACTTCCGCAACAAGAACAACGTGCTCTTCGGGACGTACCTATGCCAATACGGTGACGGCGTACCCGGCGTGACGACCATTACCGACCGGATCGCGGCGTGGATCCCGCAGTGAAAGGAACGGCTGTGACCAGCAAATCGGTGTACCGAAAGACTGCCGTCGCGGTGTGCGCCGCCGTTGTCCTGACGGGATGCTCATTGTTCGGAGATGACCAGCAGCACCCTGCGACGTCCGGGCCGTCGGCGACACCCGGTGCATCGAAGACATCGACAACGTCAGCGGCGGATGCGATCAGTCCGGACAGGGCCAACTCGATCATCGTCTCCAAAAAAGACGTGTCCGAGCTGATCGGCTCCACCCTCGAATACGAGGGCAAGTCCTCCAATCCGCGATCGTCGCCGATTGACGGCAAGCAACGTGCCAGGCGCTGATGGTGCCACTGACGGTCGACGTCGGCGACAAATGGACGACCTATCGTGACGTCTGGTATCGGGAGGACAAGGACACGTTCACGCACTCAGTCACTCAGCGAGTGTTGCTCTACTCGTCGAAAGATGATGCGCGGGAGAACTATTCAAAGGAGTTTCCCGCCGACGTCCGCAGCTGTTCGGGTGAGGAGCTGAAAGTCGATACGGCGACCTGGCGCGTGTCTGTCCGCGAGGCATCCGACGACCGTGCCCAGTGGGTGCTCGATGAGATCACCGACGGGCGCCCGTCAGGATGGCGTTGCATGTTAGAGGCACGCATCATCGAGAATCTGCTGCTCTCGGCGACGGTCTGTCAGGTGGCCAACGGCGGCCCGGCGCTGCGCGCGATCGTGGACAAGATGGCTGCCGCCGCCCAGCCGAAGTAGGAAATCGCTCGTGGCGCTCGTGTAACACTGGGCGCCGGCGATCCGATGTAGCCATGATTTGGGTCGATACGGGTCTGGATATCGGCAGGGAGGGACTTGGATGCGTCACGTATTGGCTGTCGGATGGCTTGGCCTGGCAGCGATGCTCGCGGTGAGTTGTGGGACGGAGACCGGCGGCATCAAGCCGATACCAGTCGGTGCCACCGAGACATCGGCACCGGCCGATCATGGACAGGACGGGGCGATCGCGAGCCCCAAGTCCAGTGCTCCACCGGTCACCACCTCGCTTGAACCACCGACACCGGTGACAGTCACGCCCGACAAGGCGGAGTCAATCATCATCTCCGCCGACGATGTGGGCAGGCTGGTCGGATCACCGCTGACGTACGAGTTGAAGTCCACTCGACCCAGCGATGCCTCCGCGACCGGCAAGTGCCAGGTCCTCACCGGGCTGCGCAGCGAGAGCCTTGGTGATGAGTGGACCACCTACCGAGGCTCGCGTCTGCAGGAAACACAGGACCGGTACGACCACATCGTGTGGCAAGCGGTCGTGCTGTTCCCCGATGCGAAGGCCGCGGCGAACCAGCTTCAGACTGCGTATCCCCCGTCGCTGGCTTCGTGCCAGGACTCGCGCCAGACCGAGGGCGACATCGAATGGCGGATCGGTCAGTTCTCGAGCGATGGCACCAGCGCGAGGTGGGTGCGACAGGAGCTCAGGGACGGAAAACCCGCGGGGTGGCGGTGTTTCTACGACTACCGGGCCAAGAACAACGCGCTCTTCGGGAGCCTGTTGTGCCAGAACGGCAACGGCACTCCGATAGTGACCGCGATCGTCGACCGCATGGCCGAATGGATTCCGGCATAACCACGACGAAGAAGACGGTAGGGGGCCCGATGACAGGCGCAAGGGTGCGGACGGTGCTGTGCGCGATGGCGATCGCCGCGCTGGCACTGTCCGGGTGTACCGGCCGGCAGGACGCCGCCGGAACGTCGACGGCCGCCACCACGACGGTCTCGCGGCCGGTAAACGCACCGGCTTCGGCTCCCGTGAGCAGCGGGCCGGCGGGGCTCACGGGGTGGCCCGGGCAGGACAAGATCACCGAGGAAGCCATGGTGTCGGCGTTGTTCACCAACGAGGAGATTTCCACGGTGTTCGACACGGAAGTCGCCAAGGCCAACAAACGGGAGAAGCCCTTCACGGCCACGGAGTCTGATGACGCGGGGTGCAATGTGACGCAGGGGCTCACCGTGGAATCGGTGGGCAAGGAGTACGAGACGTTCCGAGGAACCGAGATGTTGCTCGGAGACGCCACGAACCCGGATGCGCAGGTCTATCAGGCAATCGCGGCGTACAAGGACAAGGACTCCGCCCAGGAGCAGTTCTCGACGGCAGCCGACGAGATCAAGGAATGCGACGGAAAGACGTACAACTTCACCGATCCCGGCGGGCGCAAGGTGCCTGTGGCGGTGTCTGTCTCGTTGTCGAACGCCAAGAAGGTGAATTGGGCCCTCACGTACGGGCCCAGTAAGTATCGCTGCTTCGTGTCCTACAACGGCGTCGCCAATGTGATTGTGCAGACGCAGGTCTGCGCACGAAGCAATTCAAAGCAGCTGGTGCAGAAGATGGCCGACAGGATTGTCGACAAACTGCAGCTGAGCTGACGAGCTACCCGGATCCAGTGGGGACTGGGCCCGGGCGGGGGACGAGAGTGGCGGCCCGACCATCGGGGGGCCGGCCGACATCTCTCGAAAATGAGCTCGGGTGGGCGTACGGGGGTTGCGCCCACCCGAGTCTCACAGATTCTGTAGGCGAACCTGCCCGCGTGCGATTGTGCGGTTCTGATCATCGGCGATGGTGACGAGCCACAGCTGCTGACGACGGCCCCGATGTATCGGCGTCGATGTCGCGGTGAGCGTGCCGGTTGAGATGGCGCGCAGGAAATCGGTGTTGTTGTTGACGCCGACCACCGCACTCTCCTCCCCCAATACGTTGGCACGCCAGATGTAGGCGGACACGCTGGCGACGCTTTCGACCACCGAGCAGTAGACGCCACCGTGCACGATCCCGTTGGGTTGCAACAGGTTTTCGGTGACGGTCAGGGTGGCCGACACTCCCTCGGGTGTCAGCGAGGTGTATTCGAGCCCCACGAGCTTGTCGAAGGGCGCGGTGGGCATCTGGCTGAGGTGCTCCGGCGTGTCTGGCATTCGACGTTCATATCAGTGCGGCACCCGGTAACGAAGAAGTGCCCCACCTGCCGAGGCAGGTGGGGCACTTCCTTCGAGTGGACCGGGGGTCTCTGCAGCCCTCAGGACTCCGGCGCGGTCCGGGTGTCTGGTCGCGCTGTAGCGCGTTCGACGTTTCTAAGGATAGGCAAGGCTGCCCTAAATTGCAAGGGCCTTGTGGCGGACCGGCAATCCGAGTGTCATGAAGCGGTCCAGGATCGCCTGTCCGCGCCGCATCCCATCGGTCTCACTGGAGCGGGCCAGCAGCGGAACATGGGTCGCCGCACCCACCACGGTCGAGCCCACGAGTTGCCACATCTGGCCGATTTCCATTGTTCCGGAACTGATCTGCGACAGGCGTGTGAACAACGGAGCCAAGGCGCGATGGCACCGGTGCGCCGTCCACGCGGCCAGTGCGTCCTCGCCGGGGAACACCACAACCTGCTCGCGGTCCCGATCCGGATCGTTGGGCAACACCCGCAGCGTCGGGTCCACGACGCCCGCCCAGTCGATGCAGCCCTCGGAATCGAAATAGACCCATAAGTTGCCCAGGCCCGGATCCCAGGCGCGCCCCTCCAGGACGACCAGGGCAACCAATCGACCGACCACGGTGTGCACGAGCGCGTCCGCGAGCTGATGAACGGCGACCGCATCGCTACCGGTCTCTTCGATGGCGCGGGCGTACATCCGCTCCAGGCGGTCGGTGTTCAGGGCGCGTGCCAGCGGCCACCATCGGCGCCGGCCGACATCGGACATGACGGCGACACCATAGGCCCGAGGGCACTCGGGATACAGCTCGCGAAGCCGGGCGCTCGATTCGTGCAGCGGCAGTGATTGGCGAATAGACATCCCGGCGATCAGCGGATCGTCGGCGATAAGGCTCCTCGTCGAAGAGCATCGATCAATGGCCAGTGTCACAGTTGGCAGCCTCCCTTCACGTAGACAAGATAGGTAAGCCTAACCACATGTAGGATGACATCGCCAGGTGCGGGTGTTGTGACTGCCCTCACCAAAGCTCCTGATCATCGGGCAGTGTTGACGAATTCCGCCCACATGGTGAGACCGGATCGAGCGCTGGAACAAAGACCGAGTTCTAGATCGTTGGCTGTCAGAAGTAGTACGACTGGATGTAGTACGGCATTGCGTCGGAGGTGAACGTAGAATGTTCGGAATGGCACGCCTGGGCGAACTTGAACGCGCGGTGATGGACCATCTCTGGTCGTCCCCCGAGCCCCAGACTGTGCGTCAGGTCCACGAGGCATTGTCGGCGCGGCGTGACCTCGCCTATACGACCGTGATGACCGTGTTGCAACGTCTCGCGAAAAAAGATCTGGTGGTGCAGCACCGCGATGATCGCGCGCACCGCTATGCGCCCGTGCACGGCCGGGACGAGCTGGTCGCGGGCCTGATGGTGGATGCGTTGGCGCAGGCCAACAACTCTGGTGCCCGCGAGGCCGCGTTGGTGCACTTCGTGGAGCGTGTCGGCCCCGATGAGGCCGATGCACTGCGCCGCGCACTGGCCGAGCTCGAAGCGAAAGATCCATCTGCTGGCGGTCGCCCCACCGCGTAAGGGACACTAGTTATGTGTCCGCCCTGGCGTTCGCGATACTCGCGCTGCTGCTGACCGGTCCCGTACCGGCGTTGCTTGCGCGTGCGCGCTGGCCATACCGCGCGCCACGTGCCGCGATGGTGCTGTGGCAGGCCATTGCCGCGGCCGCAGTTCTCTCCGCATTCAGTTCAGGGCTGGCGATCGCGAGCAGACTTCTCGTACCTGGCCCGGATGGCCATCCGACCGCCACGATCACCGGTGAAATCGACCGCCTTGGTTGGGGTCTGTGGCTGCTCTACGTCACGGTGTTCGCGATCACGATCCTTATCGGTATCCGGCTCATGGTGTCGGTGATCCGAGTCGGGGTACGCACCCGCCGTCGGCGTGCCCACCACCGCGCCGTCGTCGACCTGCTGGACCACAAGCGGTATTGCGAGAACTGGCGCGGCGGCTACGACATCCATCGTCGCCGCGACCACGACCTGCGGGTATTGGAAGTCGACGAGCCCTTGGCCTATTGCTTACCGGGAGTGCGCAGCCGGGTGGTCGTCAGCGAGGGAACGCTGAGCACGCTGGGGCACAACGAGGTGACCGCGATCGTCGCGCACGAGCGTGCTCATCTACGCGCGCGCCACGACCTGGTGCTGGAAGCCTTCACCGCAGTCCACGACGCCTTCCCGGTCATCGTGCGCAGCAAGAACGCGCTGGAAGCGGTCAAGCTGCTCGTCGAACTGCTTGCCGACGATGCCGCGGTGCGGACGGCCGGGCCGACTCCCCTGGCCCGCGCGCTCGTCGCGTGTGCCGGTGGGCCGACCCCGGTCGGAGCGATGGCCGCCGGCGGGCCGACGACCCTCATCCGGGTCCGCCGTCTGGGCGGGGACGGCAACAGCCTGCTGTTGTCGTGCAGCGCCTATAGCGCCGCTGCCGCCATCCTCGTGGTGCCGACGCTGGCCGTGGTGATCCCGTGGTTCACCGAACTTCAGCGCCTGTTCAGCTAGTAACCCGCGAGTAGGTGACCCGCGCTCGCGGGCCGAAAGCGACTACGCGAGAATCGGCGAAGGGCCGCGTGCATGAAGAGCATTCGGTTCAGATGAGCCGCTTGCGTGAAGAGCGAACGGTTTTGGTGCACAACACGTCAACGAAGGGATGTGCTGGTGACGGCTGCAGACGGCTCGGCGCAGGGTAAAGCTCAGATCGGTGTGACGGGCCTGGCCGTCATGGGATCGAATATCGCGCGGAACTTCGCACGGCACGGATACACGGTCGCCCTGCACAACCGATCGGTCGCTAAGACCGACGCATTGCTCGCCGAGCACGGATCCGAGGGCAGCTTCGTTCGCAGCGAGAGCATCGAGGAGTTCATCGCGGCGCTCGAGCGCCCGCGCCGCGTGCTCATCATGGTCAAGGCCGGTGATCCCACCGACGCGGTCATCAACGAGCTCGCCGACGCCATGGAGCAGGGCGACATCATCATCGACGGCGGCAATTCCCTGTACACCGACACCATCCGCCGGGAGAAGGCGATGGCCGACCGCGGCTTGCACTTCGTCGGTGCGGGTATCTCCGGTGGCGAAGAGGGCGCCCTGAACGGTCCCTCGATCATGCCGGGCGGCCCGAAGAAGTCGTACGAATCCCTCGGCCCGCTGCTGGAGGAGATCTCCGCGCACGTCGACGGTGTGCCCTGCTGTACCCACATCGGCCCCGACGGCTCCGGCCATTTCGTGAAGATGGTGCACAACGGCATCGAATACTCGGACATGCAGCTGATCGGCGAGGCCTACCAGCTGCTGCGCGACAGCCTCGGCATGAGTGCACCGGAGATCGCTGACGTCTTTACCGAATGGAACAAGGGCGAGCTGGAGAGCTATCTGATTGAGATCACCGCAGAGGTGCTCAAGCAGGCTGACGCGAAGACCGGCAAGCCCCTCGTCGATGTCATCGTCGATGCCGCCGAACAGAAGGGCACCGGCCGCTGGACCGTGAAGTCGGCCCTGGACCTCGGCGTGCCCGTCACCGGTATCGCCGAGGCGGTTTTCGCGCGTGCACTGTCCGGTTCGCGCCCCCAGCGCGCCGCCGCGGCCGGGTTCACCTCCGGCGCGTTGGGCGAGAAGCCAAGTGATGCAAAGCAGTTCGTCGAAGATGTACGCCAAGCGCTGTACGCGTCCAAGATCGTGGCGTACGCGCAGGGTTTCAACCAGATTGCCGCAGGTAGCGCCGAGTACGGCTGGAACGTCAACCCCGGTGACCTCGCCACCATTTGGCGGGGTGGCTGCATCATCCGCGCACAGTTCCTCAACCGCGTCAAGGACGCCTTCGCCGACGAGCCCGACCTGGCCACACTGATCGCCGCGCCCTACTTCCGGGCAGCCGTCGAAAACGGCATCGACAGTTGGCGTCGTGTCGTGGTGGCGGCGACGCAGCTGGGAATTCCGGTTCCCGGCTTCGCCTCGTCGCTGTCGTACTACGACGGTCTGCGCACCGATCGTCTGCCCGCCGCCCTCACTCAGGCGCAGCGGGACTTCTTCGGCGCGCACACCTATGAGCGTGTCGACGCCCCCGGCAAGTTCCACACGCTCTGGAGCGGCGACCGCAGCGAGGTAGAAGCCTAAACAGGGCGCAGAAGGAGAGCGATACTGTGCGGTTTCTAGACGGGCAGCGACCACCGTACGACCTCACCTACGACGATGTCTTCGTGGTGCCGAACCACTCGGATGTCACCTCGCGGTTCGATGTCGACCTGACCACCGCCGACGGCACCGGCACCACGATCCCGATCGTGGTGGCCAACATGACGGCGGTGGCGGGGCGGAGGATGGCCGAGACCGTCGCTCGCCGTGGCGGAATCACCGTGCTGCCCCAAGATCTTCCGGTGGAAGCGGTCGCACAGACCGTCGAATTCATCAAGAGCCGTGATCTGGTCTACGACACGCCCGTGACCCTGGCTCCGGACGATTCTGCCGGTGAGGCGGTGGCCCTGATCCACAAGCGCTCGCACGGGGCCGCGGTGGTACTCGAGGACGGCAAGCCGCGAGGACTCGTCACCGAGGCCGCATGTACCGGCATCGACAGGTTCACCCGCGTACGCGACATCGCAACCGCCGACTTCGTCGCGGCCCCGACAGGGACCGATCCGCGGGCGATCTTCGACCGCCTGGCCGAGGCTCACGTACCGGTGGCGGTGCTGACGCGACCGGACGGAACCATGGCGGGAATCCTCACCCGTACCGGGGCGATCCGGGCGGGTTTGTACACGCCGGCCGTAGACGCGAGTGGACGCCTACGGGTCGCCGGTGCCGTCGGCATCAACGGCGATGTCCGCGCCAAGGCGACCGCCCTGGCGCAGGCCGGGGTGGATCTGCTGGTCATCGACACCGCGCATGGACATCAGCAGAAGATGATCGAGGTGCTGACGTCGGTCGCGAAGTTGTCGCTGGGTGTGCCGATCGCGGCGGGCAATGTGGTGTCGGCGCAGGGCACCCGGGATCTGATCGCGGCCGGCGCGGACATCGTGAAGGTGGGCGTGGGCCCGGGCGCCATGTGCACCACCCGGATGATGACCGGAGTGGGTCGCCCGCAGCTGTCGGCAGTCATCGAATGTGCAGCCGCGGCAAGGGAACTCGGCGCCCACGTGTGGGCGGACGGCGGGGTTCGGCACCCGCGGGATGTCGCGCTTGCACTCGCCGCGGGTGCCGCCAACGTGATGATCGGTTCCTGGTTCGCGGGCACTCACGAATCGCCCGGCGATCTGCAGCTCTCGGCCAGTGGCCGGCGCTACAAGGACAGTTTCGGGATGGCGTCCAAACGCGCCGTGGCTGCCCGCACCGCCGGTGACAGCGCCTTTGACCAGGCCCGTAAGAGCCTGTTCGAAGAGGGCATCTCCACGTCACGAATCGAATTGGACCCACAACGGCCCGGTGTCGAGGACCTCATCGACCACATCATCTCCGGCGTGCGCAGCACCTGCACATATGTCGGGGCACGCACGCTGGCCGAGCTGCACGAACGGGTGGTTCTGGGTGTCCAGTCCGCCGCCGGATTTGCCGAGGGACGCCCGCTTCCCGAAGGTTGGTGACCATCCTCCCCGATGGTTGAGTACCTGCGGGCCATCTGCACCGTTACCATGAGCCTCACGATGGTCACACCGTGTGATCACTCAACCTAAGGGGCCAGCCAGCGGTGACGCTCTTATTCACCGGGCTGAGCTTGCTTGCGTTCGTGGCGCTGACCGCGGGGACGGCACTCTTCGTGGCGGCCGAGTTCTCCCTGACCGCATTGGAACGAAGCTCCATCGAGGCACGCGCCAAGACCGGTGACGGCCGAGACAGGTTAGTCAAACGGGCACACAGCACGCTGTCGTTCCAGCTGTCCGGCGCCCAGCTCGGCATCACCATCACCACGCTTGTCACCGGGTATTTGGCCGAACCGGTGATCGCGCGCCTGCTCACGCAGGTGATCGGGTACACCGGGGTGGCCGTCAGCAGCGCCATATCGCTGGCGCTGGCGCTGATCCTCGCCACCTCGATATCGATGATTTTCGGCGAGCTCGTCCCCAAGAACTTCGCGCTGGCACGTCCCATCTGGACCTCACGCGCCACCGCGGGCCCGATGGTGCTGTTCTCGGCAGTATTCGCCTTCGCGATCCGGGCATTGAACGGAATCGCCAACTGGGTGCTGCGACGCATGGGCATCGAACCCGCCGAAGAGCTGCGCTCGGCGCGCTCGCCCCAGGAGTTGGGCTCGTTGGTGCGCACCTCGGCCCGCAGCGGTGCACTGGACGAAACCACCGCGGTACTGGTGGACCGCTCGTTGCGATTCGGGAGCCGTACGGCTGAAGAACTCATGACCCCGCGCACCGAGATCGAATCTCTCGAAGCGACGGACACCGTTGCCGACTTGGTTGCCATCGCCGTGGACACCGGCTTCTCACGGTTCCCGATCACCGAAGGCGACCTGGACGCGACGATCGGCATCGTCCACGTGAAGCAGATCTTCGAGGTGCCACGGGAGCAGCGCGCCACGACCACCCTGGCCAGCCTGGCCCGGCCCGTCGCGGTAGTGCCCTCCACCCTCGACGGCGATGCCGTGATGGAGCAGGTGCGGGCCAACGGCATGCAGACCGCACTGGTGGTTGACGAGTACGGCGGCACCGCCGGGCTGGTGACGGTCGAGGACATGATCGAAGAGATCGTGGGTGATGTCCGAGACGAACACGATGACGCCACCCCCGACGTGGTGTCCTCCGGCGGCGGCTGGGTGGTGTCGGGTCTGCTGCGGATCGACGAGGTTGCCGCCGCGACCGGATACCGCGCCCCCGAAGGCGAGTACGAGACGATCGGCGGCCTGGTGCTACAGGAGCTCGGTCACATCCCGACGGTCGGCGAGACCGTCGAGTTGTCCGCGGTGGTGCCGGACCATCCGTTCGCGGAGTTGCCCCGCTGGCGGGCTCGGGTGGCGAGCATGGATGGCCGCCGGATCGACCAGATCGAGCTTGTCGAGCTGACCGACGCCGACGGTCGGGGGGAATGACCGCGATGGGCAGCGACATACTTGGCGTACTCCTCACCGCCGCAATGCTTTTGGCGAACGCCTTCTTCGTCGGCGCCGAATTCGCGCTCATCTCCGCTCGCCGGGATCGACTCGAGGCGCTGGCAGAGGCGGGAAAGAAGCGCGCCGTGACCGTGATGATGGCCGGTCAGAACCTGTCTCTGATGCTCGCCGGAGCCCAGCTCGGTATCACGATCTGTTCAATCCTGTTGGGCCGCATCGGAGAACCGGCCGTGGCACATCTTTTGGAGCGGCCATTCGAGCTGCTGGGCGCGCCACCCGCCCTCACGCACACCATCGCATTCGTCGTCTCGCTGTCCATCGTGGTGTTGTTGCACGTGCTGCTCGGCGAAATGGTGCCCAAGAACATCGCCATCGCGGGGCCAGAATCCGCGGCCATGCTGCTGATTCCGCCGTACCTGGTTTACATCCGGCTGGCACGGCCCCTGATCGCCTTCTACAACTGGTGCGCCAACACCGCCTTGCGGCTGGTCAAGGTGCCGGTAAAGGACGAGCTCGAGGTTACCGTGTCCACCGTGGAGCTTTCCGAGATGATCGCGGAGTCGCTGTCCGAGGGGCTTCTCGACGAGGAGGAACACACCCGGTTGCGTCGCGCGCTACAGATCCAGCACCGTGTGGTCGCGGACGTGGTCGTGCCCGCTAACCAGATTCGATCCATCGCGGTATCGGGTTCAGCGCAGGCGCCTTCGGTGACCGCCGTGGAGCGCGTGGTGGCGGAAACTGGTTACTCACGTTTTCCAGTCATCGGGCCCCACGGGGATTACCTCGGCTATCTGCACATAAAGGACGTCCTGACCATGGGTGACGATCCGGACGCGATTGTCGACCCCGCATTCATTCGACCGCTCCCACGTCTGCACGGCTCGGTTCCACTGCCGGAGGCACTGTCGGCACTACGTCGCAGCAACAGTCATCTGGCCCTCATGTCGACCACCGACGGCAGCGTAGTGGGCCTCGTCACACTCGAGGATTTGGTGGAGGATCTCGTCGGCACCGTGCGTGACGGAACTCACCGCATATAGAGCGGTTTCGGGGTACATGGCTACCAGTGAGTAGGATCAATGTTCACCGAATCGCAAGAGCGTCCGGTCCCAGACCCCCTAACAACACAGAGGAGTTGCGATGAGTGATCGCGTCGATGTGGGCAACCTTCGCGTGGCGCGGGTGCTGTACGACTTCATCACCAACGAGGCCCTTCCGGGCACCGGTGTGGATGCCGACGCTTTCTGGGCCGGGGTCGACAAAGTAGTGACCGATTTGGCTCCGCGGAACCGCGAGCTTCTCGAGCGGCGGGACGACCTGCAAACTCAGATCGATCGCTGGCACCGGCAGCGCGCCATCGAGCCGCTGGACCAGTCGGCGTACCGGGAGTTCCTCACCGAGATCGGGTACCTGGTCCCCGAGCCCGAAGATTTCACCATCACCACCGCCAACGTGGATGACGAGATCACCACGACTGCCGGGCCGCAGCTGGTGGTTCCGATCCTGAACGCTCGCTTCGCACTCAACGCCGCCAACGCGCGCTGGGGCTCCCTGTACGACGCGCTCTACGGCACCGATGTCATCTCCGAGGCCGATGGCGCCGAGAAGGGCTCGTCTTACAACAAGATCCGCGGCGACAAGGTCATCGCCTACGCCCGCGAGGTTCTCGACGGCGCGGCCCCGCTGGCGGGCGGCTCCTGGAAGGACGCCGTCGGCCTGAAGATCGACGACGGTCAGCTGCTCGTCGAGCTGGGCGACGAGCTCTCGGTGGGGCTGCAGAACCCCGATCAGTTCGTCGGCTACACCGGCAAGCTGGGCAAGCCGCAATGGTCGGTGCTGCTCGTCAACCATGGCCTGCACATCGAGGTTCTGATCGACCCCGACTCCCCCATCGGATCCACCGACAAGGCCGGCATCAAGGATGTCGTGCTGGAATCGGCGATCACCACGATCATGGATTTCGAGGACTCCGTGGCTGCTGTGGACGCCGAGGACAAGGTGCTCGGGTACCGAAACTGGCTGGGACTCAACAAGGGTGATCTGTCCGAGGATGTTTCCAAGGGCGGCAAGACATTCACCCGGGTGCTCAACGAGGACCGCGTGTTCAACACCCCGGACGGCAAGGGCGAGCTGACCCTGCCGGGCCGCAGCTTGCTGTTCGTCCGCAACGTCGGTCATCTGATGACCAATGACGCCATCGTCGATGCCGCGGGCAACGAGATGCCCGAGGGCATCCAGGATGCTTTGTTCACCAGCCTGATCGCCATCCACGGTCTGCGTTCCGGCAAGAAGAGCGGCCCACTGAAGAACAGCCGCACCGGGTCCATCTACATCGTGAAGCCCAAGATGCACGGGCCCGAGGAAGTGGCCTTCACCGCCGAGCTGTTCGGCCGTGTCGAAGAGGTGCTCGGACTGCCGCACGCCACCCTCAAGGTCGGCATCATGGACGAGGAGCGCCGCACCACCGTCAACCTCAAGGCCGCCATCAAGGCCGCCTCGGATCGGGTGGTCTTCATCAACACCGGCTTCCTGGACCGCACCGGCGATGAGATCCACACCTCGATGGAAGCCGGCCCGATGTGCCGCAAGGCCGTCATGAAGTCGCAGCCGTGGATCCTGGCGTACGAGGACCACAACGTCGACACCGGACTGGGTGCCGGTTTGGCCGGTAAGGCGCAGATCGGTAAGGGCATGTGGGCCATGCCCGACCTGATGGCGGACATGGTCGCGCAGAAGATCGCGCAGCCCCGCGCGGGAGCCACCACCGCCTGGGTGCCATCGCCCACTGCCGCGACGCTGCACGCGCTGCACTATCACCAGGTCGACGTCAAGGCTGTGGACCAGGAGCTCGCCGGTAAGCACCGCGCCGAACTGGAGTCCCTGCTCACCATTCCGTTGGCCGAATCGCGTCATGACTGGACCGCGGAGGACATCCGCGAGGAAATCGACAACAACTGCCAGTCGATCCTGGGTTACGTGGTCCGCTGGATCGATCAGGGCGTCGGCTGTTCCAAGGTTCCAGACATCCACGACGTGGCGCTCATGGAAGACCGGGCAACCTTGCGTATCTCCAGCCAGCTGCTGGCCAACTGGTTGCGTCACGACGTCATCACCGACGCCGACGTGGTCGAGGGACTCAAGCGGATGGCACCGGTTGTCGATCGGCAGAACGCCGGCGACAAGGACTACCGCCCGATGGCTCCGGACTTCGACAGCAACATCGCCTTCCAGGCCGCCAAGGAGCTGATCCTCGAGGGTAAGGACCAGCCGAACGGATACACCGAACCGATCCTGCACCGGCGTCGCCGCGAGTACAAGGCCGCGGCGGCCAAGTAGCGGACGGATTGCCTGACGTGCCTGGACCTCGTCGGGGGTCGTTGCCGTCCCGGCCTGTTGAGTGTCGGTTTGGCTGCGGTTTGGTGTCGCGTGCCGTGGTTCACGGGGTCTGAGACAGTAGACTCAGGCCGACGCACAGCAGGGCTCTCATGCAGCCGCTGGACAAGTACTTAGACACGATCAGAAGGGTCGCGACAACACATGGGCAGGCACAGCGCATCTGGGTCAGGTAGCCCAAACGATCGCGACGACAACGACGGTTGGGATGCCGATGCGGCGCCGGATTACGAATCGGCCTCCGGCTCCGAGAACTCTGGCTCCGAAACCTCCGGCTCCGAGTTCGACACGGGTAGCTGGCAGCGGTCGCATCGCAGCGGTGGCAGCAACTGGGGTGTCAGCAAGGGGCTGATCGGAGCACTCGCGGCCGTACTGGTGGTCGCGGTATCCATCGGACTGTGGTGGTACTTCGACCGGCGGACCACCGACAACCAGGCAGAGGCATCTGCCACCTGTGTGCACGGCGACAACGCCATCGCCGTGGTCGCCGACCCGTCGATCGCGGACCGTATCGGTGAGCTGTCCGAACGGTTCAACAAGAAGCACGAGGTGATCGGCGACTACTGCTTCACCGTGTCGGTGCGTCCGGCGGACACGACCAACGTGATCAAGGGGCTGACGGGTCAGTGGCCCGCCGAGCTCGGTGATCAGCCGGCCTTGTGGATCCCGGGCAGCTCGATCTCCTCGGCACGTCTGAAGGCCGCTTCCAAGACCAACATCGTCAATGACAGCCGGTCTCTGGTCAGCACCCCCGTCGTCATCGCGACGACACCCCGGCTGCGTCAGGCCATTCCCAGTGACAAGAGCTGGGCGGATGTGCCTGCGCTGCAAAATGTTCCGAACTCGCTCGACGGCGTCGGTCTGCCCGGCTGGGGTTCGCTGCGGTTGGTGCTGCCGTCGAGCGGTAATGGCGATGCGGCGCAGCTCGCCGCCGAGGCGGTGGCCGCGGCCAGCGTTCGCCCCGGCGACTCGCCCGAGCTCGGCGCGGGTGCGGCCGCATCGTTGACCGCCGCAGCTCCCAAGCTGCCCGCGAACAACTTGTCCGACGCCATCGGCGCGCTGCTGGACGGCGGCGAGCAGCCCGGTGCCGCCGTGCACGCGGTGGTGACCACCGAACAGCAGCTCTATGCCCGCACGCGTAGCAATGGCGACGCCAAGAAGGTGATTGCCGCATGGCAGCCCGCCGGAGCGACACCGATCGCCGACTATCCCACCGTTCAACTGGACGGTCCGTGGCTCTCCGAGGAACAGCACACCGCGGCAAGTCAATTCGCACGTTTCCTTGGAGACAAAGAGCAGCTCAAGGATTTGGCGGCCGCCGGTTTCCGCGCCGAGGGCGCGGATCTGCCCAGCAGCGATGTGGTGAGTTTCGCCAAGGTCGACAAGCCGCTGAGCATCGAGGACAAGATTCGGGTCGCGCTCGCCGATGGCACCTCAACCGGCGCCGGGGCCACCACCATCATGCTGGATTCCTCGTTGTCCTCCGACGCGGTGAAGCTGTCCGATGTGACCGGGGCGCTTGCCAACCGGGTACGCACCATCGCCCCGAGCTCGGGAGTCGGGCTCTGGACCTACGACGGCCGGGAAGGCAATACCGTCGTGCGGCTGGGTACCGCCTCCGACGATGTCGAAGGTGTGCCCAGGTCGCAGAGTGTGGCCGACGCGTTGACGGCGCTGCAGCCGACCTCCAACGGTGCGGTGGCGTTCACCACGTTGCGCAACGTGTACCAGGAAGCGGTCAACAGCTTCCGGCCGAATCAGGTCAACTCGGTGCTGATCGTGGCAGGCCGCTCGCATACCGACCAGAGCTTGGACAGTGCCGGCCTCATCGACACGATCAATCGTCAGAAAGATCCGGCGAGACCGGTTCGGATCAATGTGATCGACTTCGGCAACGACTCCGATCAGCAGACCTGGCAGGCGTTAGCTCAGCAGACCGGCGGCGCCTACCAGAACCTGGCGGCCTCGAACAGCCCCGAGCTGGCCGGAGCCATCACCCGCTTCGTGTCGTAACGTCGTCCTCTGCGAGTGGGCCCGCACTCTGGTGGGGCCCACTCGCCAGAGATCGCTACTGGGCGAAGGCCTCGATCGGTGGGCAGGAGCACACCAGGTTGCGGTCACCGTATGCACCATCGATCCGCCGTACCGGTGGCCACACCTTGGGGCGGAAGCCCTTGCCCAGCGGATATGCGGCCTCGGTCCGGCTGTAGGGATGGTGCCACTCGTCGGCGGTGAGGGACTCGGCGGTGTGCGGCGCCCCGCGCAGCGGGTTGTCCTCCACCGGCCACACCCCGGAGCCGACCTTGTCGATCTCGGCCTTGATCGCGATCATCGCCTCGCAGAAGGCGTCCACCTCGGCCAGGCTCTCACTTTCGGTGGGCTCCACCATGAGCGTGCCGGCCACCGGGAAACTCATCGTTGGCGCGTGGAAACCGTAGTCGGCCAAGCGCTTAGCCACATCGTCGACGGTGACGCCGGTGTTCTTGGTGATCTCCCGTAGGTCCAGGATGCACTCGTGGGCCACCATGCCGTTATCGCCGGTGTAGAGCACCGGGTAGTACTCGTCGAGACGGCGCGCCAGGTAGTTGGCCGAGGCGATCGCCGTGAGCGATGCCGCCCGCAGGCCGTCCGGCCCCATCATCCGGATGTAGGCCCAGGTGATCGGCAAGATCGATGCCGAACCGTAGGGCGCCGCCGACACCGGCGGGCCCGAGGGCAGTTCCGGGGCGTACGGGTGCCCCGGCAGATACTGCGCGAGATGGCTGCGCACCGCGACGGGGCCAACACCGGGCCCGCCGCCACCGTGCGGGATGCAGAAGGTCTTGTGCAGGTTCAGGTGACTCACATCGCCGCCGAAGTGCCCGGGGCGGGCAAGTCCGACAAGGGCATTCAGGTTCGCGCCGTCGACGTACACCTGTCCCCCGGCGTCGTGCACGGCCGCGCAGATGTCGGCGATGTCGTGCTCGTAGACACCGTGGGTGGACGGGTAGGTGATCATGATCGCCGAGAGGGCGCTGGCATTCGCCGCGATCTTGGCGCGCAGGTCGTCCAGGTCGACATCGCCGTTCTCGCGACAGGCCACCACGACAACCCGCATGCCTGCCAGCGCAGCCGAGGCGGCGTTGGTGCCGTGGGCACTTGACGGGATCAGGCAGACATCGCGAGCGCTCTCGCCGCGGTCTATGTGGTACTGCCGGATGGCCAGCAGGCCCGCGTATTCGCCCTGGGATCCCGCGTTGGGCTGCAGACTCACGCTGTCGTAGCCGGTGATATCGGCCAGCCAGCCCTCGAGGTCGGCGATCAGCGTGCGCAGACCGCGTGAGTCGCTTGCCGGGGCGAACGGGTGTTGTGCGGCGAACTGCGGCCAGGTGATGGGTTCCATCTCGGCGGCGGCGTTGAGTTTCATGGTGCACGAACCGAGCGGAATCATGCTGCGGTCCAAGGCAATGTCCTTGTCGGACAGCGCACGCAGGTAGCGCATCATCTCGGTTTCGCTGTGGTAGCGGTTGAACGCCGGGTGCGTCAGGTAGTCGGAGTCGCGGGTCGCGATATCCGAGGTGTCGGACGTTCCGCCACCGAAATCGGACCCAAACGCCCGTAGCACCGAGACCAGGTGCGGCAGCGTTGTCGCCTCATCACAGGCGATCGAGACGTGGTCGCCGTCGGGACTCCAGATGTTGACACCCTCGGCCTTGGCGGCGGCCTGGATCTCGGCGGCCTTGCCCGGAACGTGCACCAAAACGGTGTCGAAGAACTGGTCGTGCACCACGGTGTGGCCGCCGCGAGTCAGCCCGGAGGCCAACAGCTGCGCGTTGCGGTGCACCCGGGTGGCGATGGCACGCAAGCCTTCCGGGCCGTGGTAGCTCGCGTACATGGCGGCCATCACGGCCAACAGCACCTGCGCGGTACAGATATTGCTGGTGGCCTTGTCGCGGCGGATGTGCTGCTCACGGGTCTGCAAGGAGAGCCGGTAGGCGGGTGCGCCATCGGCATCCACCGATACCCCGACGAGGCGCCCGGGCAGCTGCCGGGCGTGGGCGGTGTGCACGGCCAGGTAGCCGGCGTGCGGTCCACCGAATCCCATCGGCACGCCAAAACGTTGCGTGGTGCCGAAGGCGACGTCGGCACCGATGTCTCCGGGCGGGGCGATGAGGGTCAGGGCCAGCAGGTCGGCGCCCACCGCTACCAGCGCACCGCGCTGATGTGCCTCGGAGATGAGCGCTGACCAGTCGCGTACCACTCCGGACGCACCGGGCAATTGCACGACGACGCCGAAGAACTCGCCGTCAGGCAGTCCCCGGGCGAGATCGGCGGTCACCACCTCGATGCCGAGTGGTTGAGCGCGGGTGTCGATCACGGCGGCGGTCTGTGCGTACACGTCGGCGTCGACGATCAGACGGTTGGACGCAGACTTCACGGCGCGGTGCATGAGTGTCATCGCCTCGGCGGCGGCAGTGCCCTCGTCCAGCATCGAGGCATTCGCGATGTCCAGGCCGGTGAGCTCGGAAACCATGGTCTGGAAGTTCAGCAGCGCTTCCAGGCGTCCCTGACTGATTTCCGGCTGGTACGGCGTGTAGGCGGTGTACCAGGCCGGATTCTCCAGAATATGCCGACGCAGCACGGGCGGAGTCAGCGTTTCGAAGTAGCCCTGCCCGATCATCGATACGGCAATCGTGTTGTGGCTGGCCAGTTTCCGTAACGCATCGAGAGCCTCGTGCTCGGATGCCGCTGCGGGGAGCGCGTCGAGGCCGGTGGCGAGGCCGCCGTGCAGCTCATCCAGGATGCTGGCCGGAACCGCCTTCTCGGCGAGCTGGTCGAGGCTGGCCACGCCGATGGTGGCGAGCATGGTGTCGATATCGGCGGCGGTGGGACCGATATGGCGATCGGCGAAAGACATGACACTCCCGAAGGGCCGAGTCGCGCGGCGGGCACACGACAGCATCTCCCCTCCCTCTGTCATCAACCCGGTGTGGGCGCCTGAGAGATTCGGTCGTCTCACCGGGCAGTTTCCCGGATGAGAGCCTTTCCCCGTCGGCGGGTGATCCGGTCACAAGGTCGGATCACCGCTTTTCAGAGGCATCGGGGCCGAGAGCGGTTCGGGGGCCTGAGAGATTGACGGAGAGGTGTTGCTCCTTCGGCGGCCATGACTGGCGGTCATGACACTCTCCCGCCCACGGGCGATGCCTGACCAGCTTACGCGAGTTAACCCACGGGTCCAGACAGCCGAGTTGGTACGGGTGAATCAGCCGATCTTGCGAGCACGATCCTTGCGGCGGGAGGCCAGCTCGTCCTCGGGCGCCTCGATGGTCTCGCCGCCGTCGGCGCGCTCCCCCGGGAACTCGGCGATGGCGCCGGTCAGTTCGCGCATGGCACCGCTGACCGCGATGCCGAACACACCTTGCCCGCCCTGGAGCAGGTCGACGACCTCTTCGGCCGACGTGCATTCGTACACGGTGGTGCCATCGGAGAACAGCGTGATGTTAGCGAGATCCTCGACTCCACGCTGACGCAGGTGCTCGACGGCGACCCGGATGTTCTGCAGCGAAATTCCGGTGTCCAGCAGTCGCTTGACGATCTTGAGAACCAGGATGTCCTTGAAGGAGTACAGGCGCTGGCTGCCGGAACCGGCGGCGCCACGGATCGAGGGAACCACGAGCGAGGTACGGGCCCAGTAGTCCAGTTGGCGGTAGGTGATACCAGCAACCTGGCAGGCACTGGGTCCGCGGTAGCCGACGAGCTGGTCGGGAACGGAGTCATCCGGGAAAAGACCCGGCTGGACAGGCCCGGTAGACGCGGAGTCGACGGAACCGGTGGCGCCGTTGTCCAATGTCATCTCCAGCTGCCCCTGCTGCGGCTCTTCAACCACTTCTGCTCCCTCTCGCGATCGCTTCTCCGGCTACCGTCCTGTGGTTCTCAGTTCGCCGGTAGTGCGTTCGTCCAAGCACGAATCCTCCGAGCATACGCCCTTTGCGCTGCCCCGTGCCGGCCGCTGAGTCAAATTATGGCCCCCGGGAAATCACGGTCAATGCGACGCGCCCGGGCCGTGACCGTAAAGCTCAGGTTGAGACTTACTCGTTACTTAAGGCCCTGTTACGGGCCTTCCGTGGCCTTGAAGTCGTCGGGCGACACGCTGTCGAGGAATTCCTTGAACTTCTCCACCTCGTCTTCTCGCAACGCTCCGCCAGAATCCTCATCGTCCTCATCGGGAATGATCAGCCCTGCCTCGGCCAACACGGCTTCCTCGACGTAGATCGGAACTCCCACGCGCAGCGCGATTGCCACCGAATCCGATGGGCGTGCCGACACCCGGATATCGCTGTCGAAAACCAGGTCCGCGTAGAACGTCCCCTCCTGAAGATCCACGATCCGCACCTCCTTGAGCGAATGCCCAAGGGCGGCAATGAGATCACGAATCAGGTCATGGGTGAGCGGCCGCGCCGGTTCTACCCCCTGTTGTTCCAGGGCGATGGCCGCGGCCTCGGACTGACCGATCCATATCGGCAGGTAACGATCGCCGGCAGACTCCCGCAGCAACAACACCGGCTGGTTCTGGGGCTGTTCCACGCGGATTCCCACGACTCGAACTTCGCTCATCGGGCCTCCAACACCAGTACTTCTGTCGTACCGCGAGTCTAGTCCTCAGCGATCGAGGACGCCGCGCACCGCGGACTTGATCATCGCGCCGTGGAGCGCGATCGACAGCGCCGCCACCTCCCGGATCAGGTCATCGGCGCGGTCGCGGGCTCCTGCCTTGTTGGCTTTGACGGTTGGGCCCACAATCTGGGCGATCAGATCGGTCTCTCGGTCGACCGCGGAGCGGAACGTGCGCAGATGACGCGGCTCGACGCCGTAATCGGCCAGCTCGGCGGCGCACTGAACGATCAGGACCGTGTACTCGTCGAAGAAACCGCCGGGTCCGGCGGTGATGATCCCCGCCTTGATGAGCGAGGTCAGCAGCACCTCATCGGCACCGGAACGCGACAACAGGTCTTCACGGCTGAGCCGTGTGGGGCGCGTAGATGGAATTCCTTGACGGGCAACACTGTTGGCGCTGTCGCCATCGGTGATGGCAAAGAGACGCGGGCCGCCGGTGAAACCCGCCACATCGGGCAGCGCTCCGTCGGGCTGCGCATCAAGCTGCTCCTTGATCACCTTCAGCGGCAGGTAGTGATCACGTTGCGCGGTGAGGATGAACCGAAGCCGTTCGGCGTCATAGGCCGAAAACCGGCGATACCCCGACGCGCTACGCGACGGGGTAACCAGTCCCTCTGATTCGAGGAATCGAATCTTCGAGATCGTGACGTCCGGAAACTCCGGACGCAACAGGTCGAGTACCGACCCGATCGACATTCCGGTGAGAGCCGGCCGGTCGGGAGCTGTCACTGGCCACCCGGGGCGGTGTCATCGCCTGCCGACTTCGGCCCGGTCAGGAAGACCAGACGGAACTTTCCGATCTGCACTTCGTCGCCGTTGGCGAGCACCGCCGAATCCACCGGCTCGCGGTTGACATAGGTCCCGTTGAGGCTGCCCACGTCGACTACCTGGAATTCATCACTGTCAAGCCGGAATTCGGCGTGACGGCGGCTCACCGTGACGTCATCGAGAAAAATATCGCTGTCGGGGTGCCGTCCGGCGGACGTGGTTGCTTGATCGAGCAGAAAACGCGATCCCGCGTTGGGTCCACGCTTGACCACCAACAGTGCCGAACCGGCAGGCAATCCCTCGACACCCGACACATCGTTACCGGCCTGCGCGGGCGCTTCCAGCTCGGTGGCGAAATCGGCGCGGAACACCGAGGTCGTCTCCGCGGTGACCTCGCCTGACGTGTCGTCCTTGTCGTTATCGGTCACCATCGCTCCTTCTTCCTCGCCCCTGGAGGATTCGATTGTCAGTGCGGATCTCGTTGAGCATGACGCCCTTCGCGACCCTCATCTGCCCTCATGCTCTTCGCGGCGAGCGCTCATCGTCGCTCATTTCCGACCGTACCGTCTGACTGCCCGTAACGGGCCACCTCTGCCGTATCCGCCAGTGGTCCACCCGAAATTGTGGTCATCGGACTGTTTGGAGAACTGGTGCCCTCCTAATCGGTGGCGTCACCATATCCCGATGCGTCTAAGAGGTCATTAAGAGCCGCGTCGAGATCGGCCTCGCTGGCGACCTCAAGATCGACCAACCAGCCCTCGCCGTACGGATCAGAATTGACCAGCTGCGGGTTGGAATCCAAATCGCCATTCGCGGCAACAACTTTCGCGGTGATCGGCGCGAAAAGGTCCGACACCGACTTGGTGGACTCCACCTCGCCGAACGTCGAGCCGGCACTCAGGTCCGAGCCCACATCCGGCAGCTGAACAAACACCACATCACCGAGCTGCGACTGTGCGTAGTCGGTGATTCCGATACGCACGGTGCGCTCACCGGTGCGCCGCACCCATTCGTGTTCCTCGGTGTAGTGCAGGTCGGCAGGAATTTCGGTCACGGTGAATCATCCTTGCTCTCGGTCAGTGGTCTGCGTGGTCGCTGGCCTGGGGGCTACTTGCCGGGCTGAGCGTATTGGCGCGGTTTCGGTTCCCGCAAGGTGGTGATGTCTACGCGCGCCGGCTGGTCGATAGTAACGCCGCCGCCAACCCGCGAGACGGTGTCGACGGCACCGCCCGGAATGTTCATCGCCGCCGCGAGTGTCGGTGGATCGCCTATCGCCAGAACCGAATACGGAGGTGTGAGCAGCACGCCGTCGACGATGAGCTGTCCCGCGGCCCCGGTGACCCAGGAATCGGCCCCGATGCGCACCGACTGGTCGCCCGACTTGATCTCGATGGCCTCGGCGCCGGCGGCCCGCAGCTCGTTGATGATGTCCAGTAGGGCTTCCGCACCCAGGCCCTGCCCCGGATCGTCAATGGTGAGGATCACACCGGGACCGGTCGCCCCGACGGTCCCCGCCATGATGGACAGCGCGGACAGTCGAGCCTTCGCGTCGTTGATCACGGCCTGGTTGCCGGTTCCGCTGGCGCGCATCGTGATAAGGCTCTGCTGCAGATCCGCGATCTCCTTGTTCAGGTTGGCGTCGCGCTGTTGCAAGGAGTCCAGCAGCACCAGCAGGTCGGCGGGTCGCGCGGCGTCCAGGCCATCACCGGATTCGGTTTGGCGGACCTGGGTGGTGATGGCCAGGCCCAGCAGCGCGCACAGCGCGACGCCCAACACTCCAAAGATGACCTGGGTACGCGTCGGCGGCCGGCGCGTTTTGGGCATCTCGTGCTTGCCGGGGTGCGGTTCGGGCCGTGGATCCGGCTGTGCGGGATGGGATTGGTTCACTGGCTTATGCCCCAAACAACCTGCGTCGCAGGGCGGCTGCGTTTCCGAAGATCCGAATGCCGAGAACGACGATGATGGCCGTGGACAGCTGCGTACCCACTCCGAGCTGGTCGCCCACGAACACGATCAGCGCCGCCACCAGCACGTTGAACACGAAGGAGACCACGAACACCTTCGAATCGAAAATCTGGTCCAGATAGGCCCGGGCGCCGCCGAAAAGGGCATCGAGCGCCGCGACCACCGCGATCGGCAAGTATGGGGCGACCGCGTCGGGCACGTTCGGGTGAAACACCAGCCCCAAAACCACGCCGATCGCCAGCGCGACTATGCCGATCATCGATTACTTCCTCTCCTGTTCACCGTCCGGGTCACCTCAACGGCCTCCTGCTGGAATTTCTTTGGCGTACTTGACGTCCCGATTGACTGCGGGAGCCAATTGGACGTTCTCCTGGGTGCCCAGGGTTAGTCTGATGCCGTACGACTTCTGCAGAAGCCGCATCCTAGCCATTCCCGGGCTGCGCTCGAATGAGGCTTTCATCGTATTCGCGGGGCCGACGGCGACGATCCGGTACGGCGAACTGATGGGCTGGTTGTCCACCAGGATCGCTCCCCCGGCCTGACGCATCGTGACGTTCGGGCCTATCCGGACATCCGATACCGAAATCGCCTCTGCACCACTGTTCCACAGCGAGTTCACGACGAGCTGCATGTCGCGGTCGAGAATGACCTGCTGGCTGCGCGGGATGCGTTCCTTCGAGACGTCCGAGAGGTCGCCCGCGCTGCCCGGGTCGGCCAGCGTAACGATCAGCGCGGGTCCGCGTACCTCGGTGCTCGCCGCCGCAAGACCCAACTGGTCCAACCGATTCAGCAGTTCCTTACCCTGCTCGTTGCCTTCCAGCTGACTACGCCGAGCTCCGGCCACCTCTGCCGCCAGCTGGTCTCGCGTCGACTCCAGGGCTCCCGAGTCACGCTGTTCACTGCGGATACTCGCCAGCAGTCCCTGCTTTTCCTGCATGACGCCGGGCGCGATACGGGTGGTTTGGGCGATCGCCGCCGCGAAGACCGCGGCAATGGCGACGGCAGCGACTGCCTGCCAACCCCATTCGGCCAGGCGTGAGCGCGGTGCGGCCCCGTCGCGGCGCGCTGCGGCCGCCTCGGCGTATCCGGCGTCCAGGTGATCGGAAAGCAAGGTGCGCAACAGCGACGGCACCGGGTTGCGCTTGGGCCGGTTCGCACTGTGGTGGCCCAGACCCTCCTCGGGTTCGAAACCACCCATGAGATGCGGCCCGTTGCCGTGTATCGGGTCCTCGGCACTCATGTCAGATGCTGACCTTCGGCAGCTGCCGGACCACCATCACGATCTGGGCGACGTAGAGCACGAAAGTCCAGAGATACATGCCCAGACCCCAAATGAGGAATGCCCATCCACAGGGTCCGATTATCCTGCCCCACAACGAGTCCCATTCACCGACGAGAATCAGCGGAAATGCCGACATCAACGCGAAGGTCGCGGCCTTGCCGATGTACATGACCGGCAGCGCCTCGATTCCGCGACTGCGCACGATGGGCAGTCCGAGCGTGAGAATGAGGTCGCGGGCCAGCAGGGTGAGGACGATCCACCACGGAACGATGTCCCGGATCGCGAAGGCGATCGGTGTGGTCACCATGTACAGCCGGTCGGCAGCCGGGTCCAGGAGCGTGCCCAGGTGCGACGACTGGTTCATCAGCCGCGCGATCTTGCCGTCGGCCCAGTCGGTGAAGCCGCTGAGCATCAGAATGGCGACGGCCCAGCCATCGGCGTGTCTTACCAAGAGCAGGTACAGAAACAGCGGGATGAACGCCAACCGAATGACGCTCAGCACGTTGGGGACCGTCAGTATCCGGTCGTCTCCGGAGGGCGGCTCATCGGTTCCCATCCGGCCAGCCTCTCATATTCGCGGGGGTACACCCCGCGCAAATGGACGGTCTGTCGTCAGCTGAAGACGCCGGGCAGGTTCAAGATCGACAGGCTGTCGTTCTTGCGCGGGTCGTCGTGAATCATGTACGTCCACGTCGACGTCGGCCGGGCAAGTTTCGACAGATCCAATCCCTGTTCCTCGTCAACCAGATTCGCGGTGTCGAAGGTCTGCTGCGCTGCTTCCACGGCGTCAGCGGCCAGCGAAGCGAAGGCGTCGACGGCGAGCCGGTGGAACTCGTCGATCGGGTTCTGCCGCCCGAGCGCGCGCAGGTGGATGCTCTCGCGCACATCGGAGAGGTACGCCAGGTGGTCGGCCCAGCCCCGATCGAGGTGGTACAGCATGATCTCCCGTGAGATGCGCTCCAGGCGTTCTTCCGAAAGCTCCTCGGCCAGCTCGTCATAGCGCTCTGCCGAGCGCTCCTGAAGCTCCTTACGGGCGGTGTCGGTGCGTAGCAGGGTGTCGCGGCGCTCGGAGATGATGGCGCGCTGCTGGGCGATCAGCTGGTTGTACCGCCACGTGTTGGCATGCAGGTCGAGCATCGCACCCTCGGCGACGCGCTGGGCGTGGTCGATGAGCCCCCCGGCCTTGGTGCTGACAATCTGCCCGTTCTCGTCTGTCTCGGTGGGCAGCTTGGCCGAATCCAGATATGCGACAACGACCTCGTCCTCCCAGCTGGAGAAGAAGACCGACGACCCGGGGTCGCCCTGGCGTCCCGCGCGTCCGCGCAGCTGGTTGTCGAGTCGTTCGGTGCGGTGGCGTCCGGTGCCCACGACGTGTAGTCCACCCGCTTCGACGACGGCGTCGTAATCGGTCTCGTCGGAGCCTCCCAGACGGATATCGGTACCGCGGCCGGCCATCTGCGTGGAGACCGTGACTGCCTTGAGCGCGCCGGCCTCGGCGATCACGCGGGCCTCCTCGGCGTCGTTCTTGGCGTTCAGCACGACAGCCGGAACCCCTGCACGCACCAAACGGTGATGCAGTGCCTCGGATTCGGCGACGTCGTGGGTACCCACCAGTACCGGCTGTCCGGTGGCATGGATCTCGGCGATATGCGCGACGATCGCGTCGTTCTTACTTGCCTCGGTGATGTAGACGCGGTCGGGCTGATCTTCGCGAATGTTTGGGGTGTTGGGCGGGATCGGCGAGACACCGAGCTTGTAGAACTGCCGTAGCTGCTCACCGGCCGCCAGGGCGGTGCCGGTCATTCCGCTGACGCGGGGGTAGCGGTTGATCAGTGCCTGCACGGTGATGGTGTCGAGAACCTCACCGGTGTCGGTGGTTTCGATTCCTTCCTTGGCTTCGACGGCTGCCTGTAGACCATCGGGCCAGCGCTGCAGCGTGGCGATGCGGCCACGTGAGGAGTTGATGAGGTGCACCGCGCCATCACGCACGATGTAGTGCACATCGCGCTCCAGGAGCACATGTGCGTGCAGGGCCACGTTGACCTCGGTGAGGGTGGTTCCGACATGGTGTTCGGAGTACAGGTCGATGTTCCCCAGCTGCTTTTCCAGCTTCCGGGCTCCGGTATCGGTCAGGAAGATATTGCGGCGATCGTTATCGGCCTCGTAGTCCTCACCGGCGATCAGCTCACGGACCGCCTCGATGACCTCCGAGCTCGGCGCTTCACGATGGCTGGTCCCGGCCAGCACCAGAGGCACCAGGGCCTCGTCGACGAGCACCGAGTCGGCCTCGTCGACGACGGCGACATCGGGGCTCGGCGAGACCAGGGCATCGACATCGATCGCCAGCTGGTCGCGCAACACGTCGAAGCCGATCTCGTTGACCGACCCGTAGGTGACGTCACAGGCGTAGGCCTTGCGGCGTTCGTCTGCGGTGGATTCCTCGGTGATCCAGCCGACCGTCAGCCCCAGACGCTCCAGGAACGGTCCCATCCACTCGGCATCACGGCGGGCCAGGTAGTCGTTGACCGAGATGACGTGCACGCTGCGTCCGCCCAGCGCGTAGCCGGCGGCGGTGATCGCACCGGTGAGAGTCTTGCCCTCACCGGTGGCCATCTCGATGACGTCGCCGTCGAGCATGCGCAGGGCGCCCAGCAGCTGAACATCGAACGGGCGCTCGTCAATGGTCCGCTCGGCGGCCTCACGCACGATCGCCAGGAACTGGCCGATGTCCTTGGACTCGATGCCCTCGGACAGGTCGAGTTTCTTGGCCGCCTTGGTGAGCTGTTCGTCGGTGAGGTCCTTGGCCTTCTCGTCGTACTTCTTCGAGGCATCCACGAGCTCTAGCGACTGGCTCTGGTTCTTGTCGGTAGCGGCACCGAGGAGCTTCCAGAACTTCCCGGTGAACCGTGAGGCGGTGTTCGACTTGCGCACATGCACACGGTACGTCAGGGAGCTAGGAGCGCCTTCGCGACGATCGTTAAGTCCAGTGAGCGCCCTCAGGCGAATTCCACGATCACCGAATCGGCGACGGCCCGGAATCCGAGCTTGCGGTAGATGGAATTGGAGGTGGGGTTGGCCAGATCAGTGGTCAGTACGATCTCGCGGGCACCTGCCTGACGCGCCCATTCGCAGGCCGCCGCGGTCACGGCGCTGCCGTAGCCGTGGCCCCGGTGCGGCGGTGGCGTGTAGACGGGGCCCACTCGTGACACCCCTTCGATGGGGGCCCGGACGCCCGCCATCGCGACAGGGATCCCGCCGCGGTCCCAGCACAGGTAGACGTCCCCCAATCGGTAGGAGCCAGTCAGCCGGCGCCGCGCTTCGTCGGCGGGCTTGTCGACGCCGAAGGTTTCCCTGCCGTATTCGATGCTCCACGGCACCAAGGCCTCGATGTCCCCTGCCGCGACCAGCACGGCCTCGCCCGCTGTCCCTGGCGGTATGAGATCGGCGAGGCGGTAGAGCCGCTCGTCGGTGGTGCCGCAGACCGTGGCGCCGGTCTTGGACAACCAGGCGTCGGCCACCGCCAATGTCACCGCACGCGACCCCCGCACCGATGGCAGCGATATCGCGTTGTCGGCCAGCATGTTCACCGCGGGAGTGATCCCGGCCGTGGGAATGGCATTGCAGACGAGCCCCTGGTTGGTCCCCAGAGCCGCTCCCGCCAGATGATCCAGATCGGTAAAGGTGATCAGTGCCGCCGCAGGATCGGAGTCCGGCTGCCGCAGGCGCGCCGCGAGATGGAGTTCAAAGGTGTGCAGCACGGGATCGGCGGAGTACAGCGGCCCCGCCAGGGCCCAGTACTCCGCCAGATCCTCGTGAAGGTGCGCCCGCATCGACTCAGCGTGATACGGCGACGCGAATGTGTCGAGCCGATTATCCCGCCAGCAGCCCCTTGGCGATGTGCGTGATCTGAACCTCGTTGCTGCCTGCGTAGATCATGAGCGACTTGGCGTCGCGCGCCAGCTGTTCGACGCGGTACTCGGTCATGTAGCCATTGCCGCCGAAGAGCTGCACGGCGTCCATCGCGACATCGGTGGCGGCCTCCGAGCAATACAGCTTGATGGCCGAGGCCTCCGCCAGGGAGGGCGTCTTGTTCTCCGAGAGGCTCTCGATGGCGTGAAACAGCATGTTCCGCACGTTGAGCCGGGCCACTTCCATCTTGGCCAGCTTGAGCTGGATCAGTTGGAACTGGGCGATCTCCTTGCCCCACAGGGTGCGTGTCTTGGCGTAGTCCAGCGAGAGCCGCAGGCACTCTTCGATGACACCGAGTGCGAGCGCCGCCACGCCGATACGTTCCATCGAGAAGTTCGCGCGGGCGCTGTCGCGGCCGTCGCCCTGATCGTTGGCCTCGGATTCGCCGAGGAGCCGGTCTTTGCCCAGACGGACATTCTCGAAGAACAACTGGCCGGTGCGGGAACTGTGAATACCCATCTTGCGGAAGGGTTTCGACTGAGTAAAGCCCTCCATGCCCTTGTCGAGAACGAAGGTCAGCACCGTGCGGTCCCGCTTGTCGACAGAAGGGTCCTTCTCATCCAGCTTGGCGTAGACCACGATCACATCGGCATCGGGCCCGTTGGTGATGAAGGTCTTCTGACCGTTGAGGATGTAGTCTTCGCCGTCGCGGGTGACATATGTCTTCATTCCGCCGAATGCGTCCGAGCCCGAATCGGGTTCGGTGATGGCCCACGCACCCACCTTTTCGTAGGCGACCAGCTCGGGCAGCCAGCGCTCCATCTGCGCGGCGGTGCCGCGGGAGGCGATGGTCGGGACGGTCAGGCCCATACTGACGCCCATGCCCGTCACCAAACCCATACAGACACGCGAGATTTCGCTGGTAAGCACGAATCCCATACCGGCCGACCCGCCTGCGAGCCCCATGACTCCCCCGCCGTCGGACTTCTTGGAGTCCTCTAGCGGTTGACCGGCCGCCAGTGCGGCCTCCCGGGTCTTCTTCTTCTCAATCTGCTTCTGCAGCGCCTCTTTGGCAAGAGCGTCGATGCCGAAGGTTGCGAACATCTTTCGGATGATGGGGTACGGCTCCATCTCGCCGGACTCCAGCGCATCGACGTGAGGCCTGACCTCCTTGTCGATGAACTGGCGAACGGCGTCACGCACCGCAAGGTCAATGGGTGACCAGTCGAGCATGTCTCCTGCTTTCTCCTGTGAAAGTGATCGACGTCGGCGGACTCGGTTAGCCGAGTTCCTTGGCCAGCAACTCCTTGAGGCGGGCGACGGAGTTTTCGAGCTCTTCTTGCACGGCCTTGTCGATCGCAGTGCCGATTGCCCCGGTGAGCATCTGCCCGGTGAAGGACGAGTCCACGTTCACCCGGGTGTTGTCGGCATCGATTTCCTCGACACTCGACTTGATGATGGCCTCGACCCCGGCCATACCGGTCCCGCCCAGCTTGAATGCGCCCTTCTTCGCGGACAGCACCTCATCTGCCGGGGTGAATTCCTGCACGGTCCACTCGACCGTGTTGGCCATGCCCATAAGGGTGACGATTTCGGAGAACTTGGTGCCGACCTTGATGTCCTCGATCGCCGGGACGTCGCCCTTGAATCCGGTGTGGATGGTCATCCACTCGTCGTACTTGTTGAGGTCCGGCAACACCGACCAGAGTTTGTCGATGCTGTACGGGAGGTCGATGCTGGAGTGCAGCTCGGACATGGGCGGAAGACTCCTTTGTCAATGGTCTGGCACGGATTGGTACCAGCGGTTCCGAACGTAACATACATACCCTCGTGTATGTAAGATGCAATTACCGCTGATCTCGCACTGCGAGCCGACTAAATGCAGGTGTACTGCCGTCAAATACCGACAGACCTGTGGGTGGATGAACCCGATTCGGCGGCTACCCGGCAGTAGCTCGGCGCACGTTACATACAACTGTGCTCGTATGTATTACAGTGGCGCTCATGACCACCCCCGAGGGCGCGGGCAACGACGCGGCGCCCCTCGCCACTGGATTGTCCGAGAGTGGGACACAACAGCCCGGCACCCCGGAATCTACCTCGGAATTCGCCGCGGCAACGGCGAATTCGCAACCGGCCAAGGCGGCAATCGATATCGAGATCACCCGCCCCAGAGTCACGCTGTATCCACCCCCGCTAAGAGTGGAAGTCGGGCGCGTCGGTATCGCCGCGTCCCGACTGGCCAGTTCGGGAGCCCGCCTGCTGGTGCGGCCCCGTCGCGGGAAGTCGCTGGAGGTGCGTGCGGCGCACGAGTTGCGTCGGACCTTCGCGCTGATGGGCCCCACCTACGTGAAGCTGGGACAGCTCATCGCCTCCTCCCCCGGCGTCTTCCCCGAAGCGCTGTCCAACGAATTTCGCACGCTGCTCGACAGAGTTCCGCCAGCATCATCGGAGCTGATCCACCAGACCGTGCGGGAGCAGTTAGGCGCAGATCCGGCAACGATATTCGCAACATTCGATGAGCACCCCTTCGCCTCGGCGTCCATAGCCCAGGTGCACCACGCCACCTTGAAGACGGGTGAACGGGTGGTGGTGAAGATTCAGCGGCCGAAGATCCGCACCCGATTGGCCGCCGATATCCGAATCTGGGGACGGCTGGCGCGAGTCGTCGTGAAAACCGATCTGGGCCGCGCCACCAACGCGACCGAAATCGTCGAGGATTTCGAGCAAAACCTCAACGAGGAATTGGATTTCGCGGCCGAAGGCCACGCCATGGAACAGTGGATCGCCAGTTTGGCCGACACCGAGTACGGCGACAAGGTGCGGGTCCCCAAGGTGTTCTGGCAGTACAGCACCGAACGGGTACTCACGATGGAGTATGTCGAGGGAATCCGGATCGACAACGTCTCCGAACTCGCCGCGGCCGGTTTCGACGGGGTCGGCTTGGTCAAGGCCATCGTCTACTCACTGTTCGAGACGGGATTTCATAAGGGGCTCTTTCACGGAGACCTACATGCGGGCAATCTCTTGGTCGATTCCAACGGTCGAATCGTCTTCCTGGATTTCGGGATCGTCGGTCGTATCGACGAACGCAGCCGCAAGATCTTCACCGAGATCATGGTCGATCTGTTCGTCAAAAACGATCATGCGGCAGTGGCCCGGGGCATCTACAAACTCGGCGCCATCGGCGATCGAGGCAAGCCGGCCGACTCCACAACTGCCGCCAAGACCATCTCCGATTTCACCAATCCCTTACAGCAGTCGAAGCTTTCGGCGATCTCTTACGGACAGCTGGGTAAGCAGCTCGCGATGATGGCCAAGGAATACGACGTGCGACTCCCCCGAGAGCTGGTGCTGATCTCCAAGCAGCTGCTGTACGTGGAGCGCTACATGAAGCTGCTGGCGCCCGACTGGGCCATACTCTCGGATCCGTCATTCATCGGATACTTCGGAAATATGGTCATCCAGGCCGAGCAGTCACGCATCGAGGAAGCGGCGGCGCGAGAGTCCGAGGTTAGTCGGAAAGACTGAGCTTTCCGGTGTCGATGGTGCGCAACGCGGAATCCAGCGGTGCACCGACCGTGGGTGACTCGACGATGTTCAGCAGCATCGACTTGGCGCGCGCCCAGCGTTGATCACGAGCTTCCTGCGGCGCTGTCATGCTGTTGACCAGGATCCCGCGAACGGCGTCCATGGCGGTGAGTGTGATGTTGCGAATGACCCGCAGCTCCTCGTCGGTCTGACTCACCGATTGACCCAGCGTCGAGAACTGCTGCATCACAATGAATTCGAACTGGTCCATCTGGGCCGATAGCTCGGGATCGGTTCGCGCGGCAATCCACAGTTCCATGGTGGCGACGAACATCGACCCTTGATGCATCCGCCAGAGCGCGTCCAGACAACGGCTCACAAAGTCGGTGCCACTCTCGCTGTCCAGCGCTATCAGCTCGGAAAGAATTTCCTGGCCTTGCTTGAACGCCAAGTGCCGCACCGATTCTCCGAGGAGCTCGGATTTCGACTGGAAATGGTGCACGAGTGCACCGCGGGTGACGCCAGCACGTTGCGCCACTCGTGTTGTGGTGGTGCCCGCGTATCCATACTTGACCAGGCAATCCACCGTGGCGTCCAGGAGCCTGCTGCGCATGGCGGCGCTGCGTTCCTCCTGGGTCCGTCGCCCGGCGCGATGATCGCGGGTAGAAGGCCGTGCTGGGGTTCCAGCGGTGCGTGTCATTCTCCGACCTCATCCTGGATTTCTTCGCGGGCCTGTTGGTACTCCGATATCAAGGTGCCGAAGTAGCTGAGTATTTCCGGATCGCCCACCGGCTGCCAGTCCGGCGCAAGCAGTTTGGTGTACCGCTCGACGTAGAGAAGCTGCTTGCCCACCAGGATGAATTCCTTCGGGAGGATGGCGTCGTGCTCGCGTCCTAGTGCGGTGAGCTGTCGGCCGATCGTGTCGTAGGAGATCTTGCCCAATGAGGTACCCATGGGACGGGTGACCTTCCGCAGCGACTCGGCGACCTTGGCCGGGTCGGCGCCGGGATCGATGGCCCCCAGTTTGATCAGGGTGCGTGCGGCTGCCTCGTCATCGGGCTCGATGATGAGTGCGCCTATCAACTCGCGCAGTGTTTTGCGGGTGCGCTGATCGAGTCGACCGACAATTCCGAAGTCCAGGAATACGATTCGGCCTTCCGGGTCCACCATCAGGTTTCCGGCATGCAAATCGCCATGGAAGGTGCCCGCGGCGAACGCCGAATCGAAAAGGGTGAGCATGAGGGTCTTGACCACCTCGGGGCCGTCGAACCCGGCCGCACGAATCTCATCGGCGTTGTCGATCCTGATGCCCTCGACGTACTCCATGGTGAGCACTTTGTCGGTACACAGCTCCGAATAGAGTTGGGGTACTCGCACCTTCGGTGCGTACTCGGAGCCCGCAAGGCCAGCGGTCCAGTCCCGCATGGCCTGGGCTTCCAGGGTGAAGTCGAGTTCCTCGGCGAGGTTGGCCTCGAAATCCTGCATCACCTCGTAGATGTTCGACATGCGGCCCATCTCGGTGAGTTCCAGGCCCCGGGCGATTTGTTTGAGGATCTGCAGATCAGCTGCGAGTCGGGTGCGGATCGCGGGGCGCTGGATCTTGACGACGACCGCGGTGCCGTCCTTCAGTGTGGCCTTGTGCACCTGGGCGATGGACGCCGAGGCGAAGGGAACCTCGTCGAAGGAGCCGAACACGTCCTCGGGTGGTGCGCCGAGCTCGTCGGTGAGCATGGAACGAATGGTCTGCGGGTTCGCCGGTGGCACCTGATCGAGCAGCGACCGAAACTCCGCGGAGAGGTCCTCGGGGAACATCCCCGGCGATGACGCGATGAGCTGGCCGAACTTGACGTAGGCGGGGCCGAGCTCGGCAAATGAACGACGCATCTCCTTGGCGACCACCTGGCGCAGATCGCGTTCGGTGGGGCGTTGGCTCAGGATGCGCGATCCGGCCTTGAGGAGCTGACCGGCCGTGGCGGCCAACCGGTCGAACTGAATCTCGGCGGAAACCGGATCAAGCTTCCGGGGTCGCCGGGGCTGATCGGATGAATCGCTCACCGCGACTCCCTTCGTCCTCATCACCTACGTCGATGAGACATTACCGACAATCCGGTATGTATGTTAATCGAACGCCAGGAGTATCCGGGGATGACCAGGGAAGGAACCCCTACCGGCGCAGGACGCGTTCGACTTGGGCGATCCGGTCGTCAGCGAAATCCAGCACGATCTTCGTGGGGTAGAGCGCGACCTTCAGTACGCGGATGAGCGGATTGACGACGTCGATGAGGGTCTCGAGGCTCGTCATCGTGTTAGCCAGGGTTGTGGTGGTCTCGGCCAGATTGTTCAACGTGAGGTTCAGCGAATCGAGCGAGTCGTCGAGCCGCTCCAGGCTGGAGTCCAGGTGGTCGAGCATCGAACCCACCCGATCGGTGAGGTCGTGCACCTCGACAGCCATCGATTCTATATGCCCGACGGTGCCATCGATGTTCAGTGCGACGTTGGCCAGCTTGCGGATCTTACGAGCCGGCGCGGGCCGGTTCCCGTTGCTGGTATAGACCTCCGCCATTGGAGTCACCTTTCCGTTGCGCCCAGCCTAAGCGACATGTTCATGGTCACCCATCGGCTACCCCACCGGACGACCATTTGATGCACGTTTGTGACCGGCCTCACATAGCGTGCCAGATTGGCTTAGCCGACGGATACCCGTGCTGACGCGTGCGAACCCGCGCGCCGGCCGAAGAACGACGCTTCGCCAAGCCGAGTTCCGCTGCTGTAGCCCTTCCCGTCCTGAGCAATGTTCGACGCGCTGGCACCCGCCGCATAGAGACCCGAGATCGGCTCCCCGGATTCGGCGAGAACACGTCCGTCCGCATCCGTGCGAAGTCCACCCAGCGTGAATCCCGCATAGATCGCCTTACCGAGGGTCAGATCGAACGCACCCCACGGGCCGGTTCCCTGCGCGGCAAGGTATTTCGGGTACTTATGGAAGTCGGGGTCCTCTCCCCTGGCGGCATGTTCGTTGTACCGCTGCAAGGTCCTCTCAAGGTTTCCCGCCGGGATGCCAAGCGCCTCTTCCATTTCCGCGACGGTCTCCCAGCCATCGATGAACGGCGTCAACGGCAGCGTTGGCCGATCCATGTGCTCGGAGTCGACGATCAAGTACGCGGCGCTGTCGGGCTGATCCATCACGAATCCGGAGGTCCGGGAATGGTAGGAATCTTCGGCGACGAATCGTTCGCCGTTCTTGTTGACGATGATTCCGGTGAGCAGTCCCGATGGTGGATACACCGGAGCCGTCACGAAGATCTGGTTCATGTTGCGGGTGCCTGCGCCCGCGGAGACCCCGAGTCTGATGCCGAGTCCGTCGTCGTAGGTACTGCCGAGCACAAATGGTTTCTCGGCGAGCTTGGGGGTGTACTCGGCCACCATGGCGGGGTTCATGACGAATCCGCCCGCCGCGATGATCACCGACTTCGCGCGTATCGCACCGGTTTCCGCGAAACGTTTCCACGTAGCGCCCACAACCGCACCCTCGTCGTCGAGGATGAGCGCCGTGGCGCCGGTCTCATAGCGGATGGGTACACCCAGCTCGTCGGCACGCCGCGCGAGCAGGTCCACGACCATGCCCGCACCACCGGTGTCACCGGGTTTGGGCACCTTGTGTCCGCGTGGCGCCGGAACGGCCTGATCGCGGTACGGCCACACCAGCTCGTTCCCCGTGAACATCAACCCTTCGGTGTTGGGCTGGATGACCGCCTTCTCCGGATAGAAGCTGCGTTCGAATTGAAAACCCAACGCCTCAAGCCAATTGAAATGATCGACACTTCCGTCGCAGTACAGACGGATCTTCTCCGGATCGGGATCCGGCGATACCGCCATGAGGTACTTGTACATTTCATCCGCGCTGTCGGCATGTCCGGTGGCCTCCTGAACGGCCGTACCGCCGCCGAGGTAGAAATGCCCGCCGGCCATGGCGGTGGTCCCGCCCGCGGAGGCGGCACGCTCAAGCGCGAGTACGCGTGCACCAGCCTCGGCAGCCGAGACAGCGGCACAGCCGCCGCCCATGCCGAATCCGATGACCAGTACGTCTACCTCATCAGACCACTCCGTGACGTCCTGGACCGCTACGGTTTCCGGTATCGCTGCGCTCATGCCTGCTCACTCTTGATGTAGTCGTAGAACGCCCGGATTTCAGGCGGGACATGGGCCAGTTCCATGTACGGCAGCGCGGCCTCAGGTGCCGAGAGGTAGGCAAAGCGCATACCGCCGGGCATCACACCGTCCTGGACCACTTCCATGCCGCGTGTCGCGGCATGTTGGACCGCAACGTCGATGTCGGGCGGTTCCACGCATACGTGGTGCAGCCCCGGGGCATGTTGTTCCAGAAACTCCGAATAGATGCTTACGCCGCTGACCGGGCGGATCAGCTCGAGTTGCATGTCGTCGAGATAGCTCAGCGAGATGGTCGCGGTGAAGTCGGCCGGTGCGCCGCGATAGGTGCACGAGTCGGGGCCGAAGTGCACATCTGGAATTCGCGTCCATTTCTTGACCCCGAATACGGCACTGAGCATGCCCTCCGTGGCATCGAGATCATCAGTAACCCAAGCAATTTGGGTGACGCGTCCAAATCCAGAAACATCCGGCGGCATTGCCGATGTGGTCATGGGCCGATAGTAGCGTCCGCTGTGGCGCCGGCCACTTCAGCCCGCGGTATAGGCCTGCGTGGTGCGATCGGCCATGCCGCGGGCCTGCGCCGGATCCATGCCGGAGGCGACGGCCGCCTCGTACCACCGTTCGCTGGAGCCGGCCATGAATGCGCGCCCCTCATCGCCGGCCGCCCAGGCCGCTCCCTCTTCGGGAGTGATCCGATCCTGCGGTGACGCGAGGTATCCGGCCAGGCCGAGAATCCCGGAGTCCCAACCGACTCCGACGGCGCCCGGACCGAACTGCAGCCAGTGTTCGTCGTCGTCGCCGATATCGGAGATGTGTTCCAGGGTGAAGGTGGCCCGGTCGCCGGACTCGGGAGTGATCGTCACCTCGATCCAGCTAGTGGTGCCCATGGCTTCCCAGGACGCGGTGAACGAATGCGGTGCATCGCAGGCGAGCACGGTTCCAGATGCGTTGCCCTCCAATGAGTAATGACCTCCGAGGCGCAGATCTCCGGCGATCGGCAGAAACCATCGCGGGATGCGTTCGACATCGGTACAGGCATCCCATAGGTCTTCGACGCTGGTGTCGTAGGTCTGACTGACCGTCACAACGCGCGCCTCTCGGGCCTGGAATGTCCTGGTGCCGACCGTGCGGCGGACGGCGTTGAGCTGATGCTGAACATCGATCACGAGATGTTCTCCTTGTCGCTTCGGGGGCTTGCGGATGCGCGGTGCCGCTTGCCGCGGGAGATCTCGGTGGCCAGCGCATCCAAATGCGGAGTCCAGTTGCGGCGAAAGGTGTCGAGCCAGCGGTCCACTTCCCGGAGCGGCGCGGCGTCCAGGCTGTAGAGACGCCGGGTTCCTTCGGTACGTACCGTCGCGAACCCGTTGTCGCGCAGCACCTTCAGGTGCTGTGATACGGCAGGCTGGCTTATCGCAAACTCCGAACGGATCACCTCGGCAACGGCACCCGAGGACATCTCCCCCGCGTGGATCAGCTCCAGAATGCGCCGACGCACCGAGTCTCCGAGTATGTCGAAAGCGTGCACTCCCCGATATTAAAAGTGCTTACTTATATAAGTCAATGATGAAGTATCAACCCCAGGTCAGTGGATCGAGATGCAGATAGAACTCCAACCGCTCCGGGTCCGCAGCTTTTCCATATACGTCCAGGAACCGCGCACGAGCGGCGGTCGCACGCATGTTCCCCGGCCAGGTCTCCCGTGAATTGGCGAAGAGCAATGCAAGATCCGCATGCCGATCCGCCAGTCCGAGCCTGCCGAGGTCGATGAATCCGGCGACCGCGAAGCCTTCCGGAGCGATGACGATATTCGGCAGACACAAGTCGCCGTGACACACTGCCAGGTCGTCGGCTTCCTGGGCGAGACGCTCGGGTACGTCGGCTGCGACACGGGCCAGGAGCTCCACGACGGGAACATCACGGTCCTCATCGGGCAGGAAGTCCGGATTGACGGCATCGCGAGCCAACACGTCATGCGCCAGCGCCATCATCGCGTCCAGATTCCGCGTGAAAGGGCACTGTGCCGTCGGCAGTGCGTGCAGTCGGCGCACGGCCTCGGCGATGGCGGGCCACGCCCTGTCCAGATCGTCCGCGTCCAGCTGATCGGCGGGCGTGCCCTGGACCGCTGAGGTGATCAACACGGGGCCGCTGGGCCCCGGTGTCCATTCAAGGACCTTCGGGCCCGGGACGCCCTGAGCGCTAAGCCATTCGATGCGATCTCGCTCGGCCTCGAGGTCGGCACCGCCCGTTTTCGCGTAGCGAGTGCGGTCCGCCGACCGGTAGACCACGGCGCCGGACTCCCCCGCCGTGACAGGTTCCCAGGCCGAGAGGTCGATCAAACGCCCGTCCAGGCCGAATCGAGCCGGTGTGCGACGTCGATGGTGCGTGCCGCCATAGCCTTGGGGTTATCGACCTCGTCGGCGACATATTTGGCGATGAACCGGCTGATCAACTGATCGACGCCCGCCAGGATGCGCAACAGCTCCCCACGGATGGTGTTCGAGGACACGTCGACGGTGATGTCTGACGGGCCGGGCGGTGCGACGTCGATGATCAGCTGCAGCGGGGCGGCGGCGCGCGCAGTTGCCTTGAGGTTGATGTTGCCCGCAACGTTGAATCGGCTCTTGTCGAGCTTCAGGTCGATCAACAGGTCGATGGCCAACGGCACCTGAATGTCGAAGGTGATGGTCTCGCCGGCGTTCCGGGTGACGATCGGGTCCAGGATCTGAACCTTCGCAGTGACCTTGGCGATCTTTCCGGGCCCTTGAGCCATGGGCCCGACTTCGAACGGTTCGCCGGCGATCGACGCGACCGCCGCCCGTACGCGGGCCTCGCTGACGGCTATCTCGAAGAACGCCCTGCCGAATTCCTCATACGAGAGGTATTGGTGGCCACTCGCCTCGCTATCCATAGTGAGAGATACGGTCTCATGGACGGGGCCCGAAGTGTGAACTGTCGGAGTGTCCGTGTGTCAGAAACCCAGAATCCGCACCAATCGATGCGACCGTCGCATCAGTAGCAAACATGTGATGATCATTACGTACCATGTAGGTGGCCGGATGACACATTCGCGGCTATGCGCCGATCTCAACAGGCCATCGGTGCAAGCAACTGCTGGTGGCGCCGGGGCCGATGGGCCTCAACCGCTCTGGCTCTCCGCGAGGGCATCGCTGGTGATCGCCCGGCGGACATTAGCCCTTCGTTCTTCGATCGTGCGGCCGAACTCCTGCATGAGCAAGGGGTTCCGATGCACAAGTGTCTCGACCTGCTCGCGTTCGATTTGCACGACGGTGACTTCGCCAACGGCATACGCGCAACCGATCACGGGCTGACGGGTGAGCGTGCTCTGCCCGAGAAAGGAACCTTCGTCGAGAGTGCCGACCGATATCTCCGCGCCGTCCGCGGTGACCGCGGTGAGACGTACGCAGCCCGCGACGATGAACAGCATGTGGTTCGGCACCTCGCCTGAGCCCTGGATTTTTTCGTCGGCCCCGTAACGCTGGACTGTCGAATGCGAGATCAGCGCCTGCTGGTCGTCCAGCCCTATCCGCAATGTTGGTGCGACCACAGTCTGTATCGCATCTGCGACGCGTTCAGGTGTGGAGAACGTCTCGGCGGCGTGATCGAGGTGAAGTCCTTCCCGGCGAGCGGCATACCAAATCCAACGCAGGAAGGTCGCCTTCGCCTCGCCATCATCGTCAAAGGACAGCAGCGGGATGGTGGTGCGATACTCCATGCCGCCCAATGGGATTGATAATGGCGGTGCATCCATGCGGAGCTGGGGCAGCTCGGCCGCCACCCTCAGTAACATGGCGCACACTTGATCTGGTGGGTCTTCGACGGAGAACACGCTGATGATCGCGATCTTGTGCTTGCCGACGGGGCGGCTCACATTGGTGAACGACGAGGTGGCCAGCACGGAGTTCGGGGTGATCTGTAGCCCGGTGTCGGTCTGCAGATGCACGGCGCGCCAATTGACTTCGACGACGTGGCCGTGCGCGGTCGGGGTATCGAGCCAGTCCCCTATCCGAAACGGCTGCTCGAAGAGCATCAACAGTCCGGAGACGATCTGGCCGACGGACTGCTGCAGCGCCAGTCCCATCACGATGGATGTCACGCCGAGTGCGGTGAACAGCCCCCGCACGTTTGCGCCCCAGATGTAGGAAAAGATCATCGCGAGGCCGACCACGATCACGACGAACCGTGCGACGTCGACGAAGATGGCCGGCACCCGTTTGCGCCATGTCCCCTCGGGAGCACCGTGGAAAAGCGTGGCGCTCACGCCCGATAGCACCAGCACCAATACCACGAATGCGAAAAGAGTGCCCACGAGTCGCACCGACGTTGCCTCGGGCGGAATCTGTTTCGCCTCGATCAGCAGCAGTAGGAGTGCACCGAGCGGTAGCAGATAGTTGCGCAGGACGCTCACCGGCCGCACCAGGACGCTGTGCTTGCGGCGCAACGCCTGTTGCCACTCGGTCAGCGCGATCAACCCCAGGGGCAGCCCGAAGGCGATGCCAACAGACCAGAAGAACCAGGGAGACGTGAGGATGTCGGTCATCACTGACTCTCCGACAGCCGCCAGATCGGTTGTTCTTCTCCGTCGACCGTAACGGCTCCGGCCGATGTGAACTCGAAGGTTTCCCGAAGCGCATCGTGCACGCGCGAGGTGACGTAAATACCCTGCTGCGGCGAACCACTCTTCACCTGGTGCGCGAGATTGACTGCCGCTCCCCACATTTCGTAGACCATCGTGGGGCGTCCGACAAGCCCACTGCTCACTGTGCCGGTGTCGACGCCCGCCCTCAGGCTCAGTTCATGCCCGGTTTCGCTGTTGAATCGCCCGATGATTCCCTGGCATGCGAGAGCGAAGTCGACGATCCTGCGCACGTTGTCCAGCCGCGGAGTGTTGAGACCGCAACTTCCGAGGTAACCGTTGTGTGCGGTTCGCACCCGCTCGATTCCGAGATCATCGGATGCGGCATCGAGTTGGCGAACCAGATCATTGACGAGCGCCAGCGAATCCTCGGAGGCCAGCTCGGCCTGGAGCCGATCCAGGCCGACGATGTCGGCGAAGATGACCGACACGTCATGACGTTCGGTGGCAATAAGCTCTTCGCCTTGCCGGTACCGCTCCGCGAAGGGCTCGGGCATCAACGATCGCAGCAGGCGGTCATTCTCCTGGCGCTGTTCGGTGAGCAGATCCTCCTTGATGGTCAGGCTTCTGCTCATTTCATTGAATGCTTTTGTCAGATCCGCGATTTCATCGCGCGTTTCGATCGGTATGGCAACGGTGTAGTCGCCTGCACTGATTCTCCGGGCCCCTTCTTCCAGCCGCCTGATGGGCCGGACGAAGAGCTGGGCGAAGAACGCGGCCGCCAGACAAACGGCGAAGATGATGCCGGTGGTCGACACCACGATGGTCTTGGTGAACGACACCTCGTGTTCGAACGCCTCCGTGGTGTCGACCGTCGCGATCACGGACCAGTGCACATCGGAGTCCGGCAGCACCAGCGGCGCGTACGCCTGTAACGTCTCCTGCCCAAGGTAATTGGTGGCGATCAGAGTTCCCGATTGGCCACGTTGCGCTGCTTGGGTGGCGTCGGAGTCCACCGGCTGCACCAGTGTGGTCCCACCGAGCCGGATGGCCCTGTCTGCGACATCGGCGGGAGTTCCGGCCGCGACGACATCGCGCTTGTAGCGCTGCGGATCTTCCAGGAACAGACGGGAATCCGAACGCATCAGACCGTCCGGACCGGCCAGGTAGGATTCGCCGGTTTTGCCGATACCGGCTGCCTGCCAACGTTTATCGAACGTCATCAGGCTGTTGATCTTCGACACCGGGAACTGCAAGGCAAGCACACCGGTTGCCCTGTCGTTGGGAATGACCGGTGCCACGATCCAGGCGGTGGGCTCATTCTCGGCCGGCTGATAGATCTCGAAGTCGGTGAACAGCACAAAGTCTGAATCGTTGGACGTCAGCGCTCTCTGATACGCGTCGTGCAGTTTGGATCCGCTGTACGGGCCGGTCAGTATGTTGGTGCCCAAGTCGACATCTTTGAACGCCGTGTAGACGATGTTTCCGCGAGTGTCGAGCAGCAGCGCATCCTGAAACTGGAAACGGTTGGCGATTTCGCGAAAGTACTCCTGATACCGGGCGTTGGCCGCCGACCAGGCACTGCCGTCATGGGCATCGTTGAGACCTATCGCCACATCATCGGATTTGCGCTGAGCGGTGTAAATGGCCTGCAGGTAGCGCTGTGCGTTCGATGTGGGCAGCACCGCTGCCGCGTCGAGTTTGACCCCGCTGTTCTGCTCGGTCTGCTTGAGGAAGTTGCTGTTGTAGTAGTTGACGACCGATTGCCACTGCGCCGGGTCGACGGTCGCATTGGACAGCTGATCAAAGCCGTTGGTGAACGCATCAAGTGCGCCCGAGACGGTCGTCCCGTGGGAATAGATGACCAGCGAATTCTTCAGATCCGAAAGCTGTCCTGCGAGTGCGCGTGATTGAGACTCCCGTACCTCCGTCAGCCGGGTGAACACCGCCGTGCGCAGTCCGTTGCGGCCGACCTGAAAGGCGATGATGCCGACCACGGCGGCCCCCACGATGGTGCACACCACCATCATCGCGATCAGTTTGGATTGAATACTGACCCTGGACAACGGGCGGAAGCGCAGCAGCCGGAACCTCTTGACTCCACCGGCATCCGGTGCGGTCCCCTCGGCTTCACGTGTAACTTGCACCCTCGGCGTCCCTTCGACAGCCCAGCTCGACGACTGATCAGTGTGACAGAGCGAGAGCGGACTCTGACCAAGATTGGTGAGAACGCATAGAGGGGTGACAGGTTTCGGCCCGCAACTCGGCGGCCGACTTTCCCTCGCTGGCGACTAACCCTTTGGACACCAACGGATGAACAAGGAATCGCGGTGTATTGGCCGCCGGTCGGCACTGGCCTTACAGGATGTAGAGCATCTCCTGGTACGTCGGCAGCGGCCACAGGTCGTCGGCCACTATCCCCTCGAGCTTGTCGGCAGCAGCACGCACCGCATCCATGGCGGGCAGCAGGCTCTGCGCGTGCTCTGCCTCTTCCAGCGCGGTGGTCGCGAAATCACTCTCGACACCCTTTTTCAGATCGGCGAGCGCATTGACCAGATCGGAGATCGGAGCCGACACGTCCTCCAGCAGGGTGGTGCTGGGTTCAACTCCGGCGGCCTTCAATGCGGCGACATTCTGCGCGATCTCGGTCTGATACCGCACCGCCGCGGGCAGCACCACCGTCGAACCTAGCTCCAAGGAGAGCTTCGCCTCGACGTGAATGGTCAGTGCGTACTGCTCAAGGCCGATCTCGTAGCGGCTGTGCATCTCGCGATCGTTGAATACCTTGTATTTGTCGAACAGTTCGAGGGCGTCCGGCTTGATCAGCTCGGGCAGCGCGTCCAGGGTGGTCTTCAGATTCGGCAGCCCACGAACGGCCGCCTCAGTCTGCCACTCCTCCGAGTAGCCGTCTCCGTTGAACACCACGGCACCGTGTTCGGTGATGATGTCGGTGAGGAGCTGCTGCACAGCCTGGTCGAAGTCGGTGCCGTCGGCGACTTCCTTCTCCAATACGGTCGCAATGTAGTCCAGCGATTCAGCCATGATCGTGTTGATCGTGACCATCGGTGCGGCCACGGTCTGCATCGAGCCGGGGGCACGAAATTCGAAACGGTTCCCGGTGAACGCAAAGGGGCTGGTGCGGTTGCGGTCGCCTGGATCGGTAGGCAGGACCGGCAATGTATCGACGCCGATAATCATGCTGCCCTTGCCTTTTGATGACGTCGCCGCACCCTTGGCAATCTGCTCGAAGACATCGGCCAGCTGATCGCCGAGGAAGATCGAAATAATGGCCGGCGGAGCCTCGTTCGCACCGAGACGGTGATCATTGGTCGCCGATGCCACTGAAACCCGCAGCAGCCCCCCGAATTTATGCACGGCCCGGATTACCGCAGCGCAGAAGACCAGGAACTGCGCGTTCTCGTGCGGTGTGTCGCCCGGCACCAGCAGGCTGCCGAACTGCGAGTTCCCCAACGAGAAGTTGACATGCTTGCCGGAACCGTTAACACCGGCGAAGGGCTTCTCGTGGAACAGGCACTCCATCCCGTGCTTCTTGGCGATCGTCTTGAACGTCGTCATGAGTAACTGCTGATGGTCCGAAGCGATGTTGGCCCGTTCGAACATCGGAGCGATCTCGAACTGCCCGGGCGCAACCTCGTTATGCCGGGTCTTAGCCGGGATGCCGAGCTTGAACAGCTCACGCTCGGTATCCATCATGAAACCGAGAACACGCTCAGGCACCGCTCCGAAGTAGTGGTCGTCGAACTCCTGCCCCTTCGGCGGCTTGGCGCCAAACAGAGTGCGGCCCGCGTTGATCAGATCCGGGCGGGCCAGGAAGAAGTGACGGTCCACCAGAAAATACTCCTGCTCCGGACCGCAGAATGACACGATGTGATCAAAGTTGCTGTGGCCGAACAGTTTAAGAATGCGCTCGGCATGCTCCCCCATCGCCTGCTGACTGCGCAGCAGCGGGGTCTTGTGATCCAGAGCCTCACCGGTCATCGACACGAACACAGTCGGGATGCACAGCGTGTTGCCGTTGGGGTTTTCGAGGATGTACGCGGGGCTGGTGACATCCCAGCCCGTGTACCCCCGGGCCTCAAAGGTGTTACGCAGGCCGCCGCTGGGAAAACTGGACGCGTCCGGCTCGCCCTGGATCAGGGTCTTGCCTGCGAACTCGGCCAGAGTCGCGCCATCACTGACTGGTTCAAGAAAGCTGTCGTGCTTTTCCGCGGTCAGACCGGTCAACGGGTAGAAGACGTGCGCGTAGTGCGTCGCACCCTTCTCAAGTGCCCAGTCCTTCATCGCTGAGGCGACGGCATCGGCCACGGCCGGGTCCAGCTTGGCGCCCTGCTCGATGGTGGCGGTCACCGACTTGTAGACCGATTTAGGAAGCCGCTGTTGCATGACGGCCTTGCTAAAGACGTTCGCGCCGAACGGGTCTGCTGCACGGATAGGTGACAGTCTTTAGGCGGCCTGATTGGCCGGTGTGGTCATGATGGTCTCGTATTCGATGGGGGTCAACTTGCCGAGGGCGGGTTGGCGTCGGCGGCGGTGGTAGGTGCGTTCGATCCAGGTCACGATCGCTGTCCGTAGTTCGTCGCGGGTGTTCCATCGGCGCCGATTCAGGACGTTCTTTTGCAGCAGGGAAAAGAAGGACTCCATCGCGGCGTTATCACCGGCGGCGCCAATCCGGCCCATGGAGCCAATCATGTTGTGCCGGTTGAGGGTATGCACGAATTTTCGGGACCGAAATTGGCTGCCCCGGTCGCTGTGGACGATGCACCCACTCACATCGCCACGGCGGGCCACCGCATTGTTGAGCGCGGTCACCGCTAGGGCAGCTTTCATGCGGTTACTGATGGAATAGCCGACGATGCGGTTGGAGAACACGTCCTTGATCGCGCACAGATAGAGCTTGCCTTCGCTGGTCCGGTGTTCGGTGATATCGGTCAACCACAACATGTTTGGGGTGGTTGCGGTGAAATTGCGGCATACCAGATCGTTGTGAACAGGTGGGCCTGGTTTCTTGCCGACACGGCTGCGTTTCTTGCCGAATGCCGACCACCAGCGGTTCTCGCGGCAGCGTTTCCACACCGTCCGGTCAGACACAGCGATTCCCGCGGCCCGGACTTCATCAGCGAGGAATCGGTAGCCGAACTCGGGGTCATCACGGTGGGCGTCATAGACCGCGTTCGTCACTGACGCTTGCACCCACTCAGTTCCAGTGACCGGGCCAGCACACCAGCGATAAAATGGCTGACGAGCGATTTTGAGGACCCGGCACGTCACCGTGACGGGAACACCGTCGGCGGCCAGCTCACGAACGAGCGGGTACATCATTTTGGGGACTGACCCAGCTTGAGGTTGGCCTGCGACAAATAGGCCGCCGCCCGCCGCAACACCTCATTTTCCTGCTCCAGCAACCGGACTCGCTTCTTGAGTTCGCGGTTCTCGGCGGACTCAGTGGCGGTCACACCAGGGCGAACCCCCTCATCGACATCGGATTGGCGTATCCATTTCGACAGCGTCATCGGGTGAATACCGAAATCAGCAGCGACCTGCTCCAACGTCACACCAGCATCGCGATCACGGGCAATTCGCACCACATCGGCACGGAACTCTGCAGGAAACGGCTTCGGCACAGCGACATCCTTCCAGGCCCACCCCACAGGGCAAGCCATCTCAGTTGTCACCTATCCGTGCACCAGACCCAACACTTCACCCGGTTCTTCGCCGACCACGAAGCTTATTGCCGGAGGCACGTAGGCCTCGACATTGTTGATCGCCTGCAGCCGAACAGCATTTCCGCTCAATTGACTTCCTATCGCCGTGACGTGCCCGCAGCTGATTAGCGAGCGACCAACGTGGCTACGTTAAGGACAACCAATGGCCGGCATGTTTCGCGTACATCAACAGCAGAATGCGTAGCTGTGGAACTCCCCCCGACTGGCTGCATGGACTTCAGCTCGTGCTGAGCACTTCACAGAGATGCAACACACAGGAGCTGCCGGCAAGATCGGCGACGGCAAAGTCTGGGTAAGCCCCGTTGACTCGGTGGTGCGGGTGCGCACCGGCGAACAGGGCACAGACGCCCTCTAGCCGGGCACGTCCGCAACCTGGCGCGTGGAGACGGACTCCTGTTTGCCCCCAGTACCGCTGTTTGATACTGATGGGGAGGTGACGACTCAACGCGCGTTTATCACCGGCGCAAACGGATTCGTGGGCCGCGCACTCTCGCGGCACCTTCGCGCCTTGGGTTGGGAAATCCGCGGTGTCGATCTGGTGGCGGACCCCGCACACGGCGTCCGCGCCGGAGACATCAACGTTGAGGGGCCGTGGATAGCCGACGCCGCGACGGCGGATGCGATCTTCCACACCGCAGCAATAGTGTCGAACACCGCGGCAGCCGACGCTGCCTGGCGCATCAATGTACTTGGGACGAAAAAGGTTATCGATGCAACGTCACCGGGGGCGGTGTTCATACACCTATCGTCGGTTCGGGCGTTCTCGGACGTCGACTTTCCCGGCATGGTCACCGAAGATCACCCCGTCCGAACCGACGGGAACACGTACGTTGACACCAAGATCGCAAGCGAACAAGTGGTACTACAGGCTCACGCGGCCCACCGGATAGATGCGCGGATCGTACGTCCAGGTGATATCTACGGGCCTGGATCCCGGCCGTGGACACTACTGCCCCTAGAGATGATCCGCGGTAACCAATTCGTGTTGCCGGCGATGGGAAAGGGGATCTTTTCGCCGATCTACATCGATGACATCATCGAAGGCATCACGAGCGTGGCTACATGCGATGCGGCAAGCGGCCAGGTCTTCACCATCTCCGGAGGCGTTGGGGTTACCTGCGCAGAGTTCTTCGGCCACTACTACCGCATGCTCGGTAAGCGCGGCCCCCTGGTGCTGCCGACCGCCGCTGCGGTTGGCTTGGCCAGAGCGAAGTCGTCCATTCTCGCGCTGTCAGGCAGAACAACTGAAGCCAACGCCGCCTCCGTGCGATACCTCACCAGGACCGGAACCTACTCGATTGCCAAAGCGCAGAGCGTTCTGGGATTCAGGCCCCAGTTCACTCTCGAATCCGGCATGCAAGCGACCCGAACCTGGCTAGAGAGCCAAGGGCTCCTGGGATGACAAAAAACCACCTGTAAACAGGTGGTTTTTGTTGTCGGGCTGACAGGATTTGAACCTGCGACCACTTGACCCCCAGTCAAGTGCGCTACCAAGCTGCGCCACAGCCCGCCGCCGCTATGAGCAGCAGACGGAAGCCTACCGTAGGTCTGGCAAGATCCTGAACTCGGATTCCGGTCAACGAACCCGGATTCCTGAAACCACTTGTGTCACCACAAAATCATCCGCAACATTTGTCGGCTGGCTGTCGGAGTGGCGTCGTATTATTCGAACATGCGTTCGATACTGGATGTGGAGGCCGACCAGGTCCTCGCGGAGCTGGCCGGCGCCCTCGACGCATTGTCGGAACTGGATCCGCAGACTCTCACACAGGGTGACCGTCTCGCCGTTCTGCGTGAGGTAGAGGCCTTCGTGCGCAGGATTCCCGCCGCCACCCACGGGCTTGTCAATGAACTTGTGGCCGATCATGTTCCGGGCGCGTTCGGTGGCATCAACCCGCCCGACGTCCTCGCCGATGCGCTTCGGATCACCCGCTCCGACGCCCGACGGCGCATCCGGGACGCCGCGGAACTCGCTCCAAGGGTCGCGCTCAGCGGTGACCGGATCGAGCCGGTACTCGCGGCCACCGCCATGGCGCAACAGGCGGGCACCGCCGGGTGTGATCACATCGCGGTTATCCGCCAGTTCTGGGACCGACTCCCCCGAGCCGTCGATGCGGTAACCCGGGCGGCCACTGAGAGGCAGCTGGCGGAGCTCGCGGGAACGCTGCGACCCGACGAGCTCCGCAAGGCCGCGGACAGACTCCTGGCCTATCTCGATCCCGACGGGAGCTTAACCGGCGATGCCGACCGTGCCCGACGGCGAGGGTTCAGGATGGGGCGTCAGGGTGTTGACCTCATGACGCCCGGGGCATTCGACCTCGACCCCGAGCTGCGTTCTTATCTCGACGCGATCTTCGCCAAGTACGCGGCACCGGGCATGTGCAACCCCGATGACGAAACACCTTGCGTAGGTGATGATTCGGACGTGGATGCGGCGCGGCGGGATGGCCGTTCCGTCGCGCAGCGCCGGCATGATGCACTGAAGGCGGTCTGCCGGTCCGTGTTGTCATCGAGTGAGCTCGGCCGCCACCGCGGATTGCCGGTGACCGCGGTGGTCACCGCAACGCTGCGTGAGCTGGAGGCGGCTTCGGGTAACGCGGTGACCGGCGGAGGCTCACTCGTGCCGATCACCGATCTGATCCGGATGGCCAGTCACGCCCATCATTATCTGGCCATCTTCGATGACGACGGTCGTGCATTGCATCTAGGGCGGGCGAAACGGATCGCCACCGAGGACCAGCGAATCGTGTTGACCGCCAAGGATCGTGGCTGTACGTATCCGGGCTGCGATCAACCTGCGTATCACTGCCAGGTGCACCACATGGACGAGTGGGCTTACGGCGGCAGCACCGATATCGACTCCCTCACCCTGGGCTGCGAAGGGCATCACAAGCTACTGGGAGCCGAGGACCAGCACTGGCGAGCCGTACGTGGGCCGGACGGTCGAACCTGGTGGATCCCACCCGCGCATGTCGATCCGGCGCGCTCGCCGCGTGTCAATTGGTTCCACCATCCGGACGGCTACCTACGGGAGTAACACGACATCGGCCCCGCCGGGGGTTAACCCGACGGGGCCGATGGGGCCAAGAGGCTTAGTTCGAGCCGCTTGCGTGAGCCGGTGCGATTACTCCGGGATGGTCAGAACCTGACCCGGCTGAATCAGATCGGGGTTGGCAACGCCGCTCGCGTCGGCGATCTTCTGGTACTGGTTGCCGTCGCCGTAGAAGCGCTCGGCGATGGCCCACAGGGTGTCACCCGACACGACCGTGTAGGTGCGGGGCTCCGGGGCAGGAGCAGGCTCCTCCACGGCGGCCGGAGCAACCTCGACGGACTCGGCCGGGGCGACCGGGGTGTCGGTCTGGGTGCCCGAGGACCACACGGAGTCGGCGCCTGCGTAGAGCACCAGGTTGCGGTCGTCCTGCAGAACCAGCTTCACGTCCGAACGGCCCTCGGTGTTGCTGCTCCACAGCGCGCCGCCACCGTTGTCGTAGACCACGAAGTTTCCGTCGCTCTGCACCTCTGCGCGGCCCGCGCTGTGCCCGCTGGTGTCGGAGGCCCACACGGGGCTACCGCCATCGGCCAGAACCAGGTTGCCGTCATCCTGCAGAGTCAGCGTGTACGCGCCGTTGTTCGAGGTGAGGCTCTGTCCCGAATCCAGCTTCTGACCCTGGGTAAGTGTGTCCGCCACTGTGTTGCGCCTTTCGTAGGTGGTTTTGCTACCGCCGCAGGATGGTAGACGGTCAAACCAGCCTAGGTCGGCAAACCGAAAAAGTGGGCGATTCGGATCGGGTAGATCTCAACATGAGCGCGAATATTGGGTGAACGGAGCCTGAGAGCGCAATGTGCACAGGGTCCTTTATCTTGTGCCCGTTGCTATCTCGCCGCCAGTTAGCGCTTGGGCCCGCGCTTCTCGCGTACTCGGACATTGACCCTGATGGGAGTGCCTTCGAAGCCGAAACTTTCGCGCAACCGGCGTTCGAGGAACCGGCGGTACCCCGCCTCGAGGAAACCGGTGGTAAATAGCACGAAGGTGGGTGGCCGCGAGGTGGCCTGAGTGGCGAACAACACACGTGGCTGCTTCCCGCCGCGGACCGGCGGCGGCGTCGCGGCAACCACTTCCTTGACCCAGGTATTGAGCTGACCGGTAGAGATACGCGAGTCCCAGGACTGCAGTGCAGACTCCAGCGCGGGCACCAGCTTCTGGATGGCCCGCCCGCTCTTGGCCGAGATGTTCACGCGCTGGGCCCAATTGAGCTGGGCAAGCTGAAGGTCTACCTCACGTTCAAGGAGATCGCGGCGATCCTCGTCCACCAGGTCCCACTTATTGAACGCCAGTACCAATGCGCGCCCAGATTCGACCACCATCGACAGCACCCGCTGGTCTTGTTCGGTGATGGGCTGGGACGCGTCCAGAAGCACGATCGCCACCTCGGCGGCCTCGATGGCTCCATGGGTGCGCAGCGAGGCGTAGTACTCGTGCCCCGAGGCCTGTCCGACCTTCCGGCGCAAACCAGCCGTATCGACGAAACGCCAAGTCTTACCGCCGAGTTCGATCAAGGTATCCACCGGGTCCACGGTGGTTCCGGCAGTATCGTGCACCACCGACCGCTCGTCCCCGGAAAGCTTGTTCAGAAGAGAGCTCTTGCCCACGTTGGGTTTTCCGACGAGGGCCACACGCCGCGGTCCGCCCTCCCCCGATCCTCGCGCTGACACCTGGGGCAGATCGGCGACCACGCGATCGAGCAGATCCGCGACACCGCGCCCGTGCATGGCGCTGATAGCGATGGGCTCGCCCAACCCCAGCGACCACAGTGTTGCGGCGTCCGCCTCGGCACGGTCGCTATCAACCTTGTTGGCCGCCAAGAAAACTGGCTTACCCGAGCGGCGCAGCAGCTTCGCCGCGTCTTCGTCGGTCGAGGTGGGACCCACCGTCGCATCGACCACCAGGATGATCAGATCCGCGGTGGCCATCGCATGCCGCGCCTGTTCGGCCACCAACTGTTGCAGGCCGGTCGCATCGGCCTCCCAGCCACCCGTGTCCTGCACGGTGAATCGGCGATCCAGCCATTCGGCCGGATACGAGACGCGGTCCCTGGTCACCCCGGGAATGTCCTGTACGACCGCTTCGCGCCGCCCGATGATGCGGTTCACCAAGGTTGACTTGCCGACATTCGGGCGACCGACCACCGCCACCACCGCGGGCGGGGCGCTCGGCTCCTCGGTTTCCTCGGTTTCCTCGACTCCATCGAATTCGTCGAGTTCCCACTCGCTTTCGTCGACCCATGTGCCGTCGGTCATCGGGATGCCCCTGCCTTTGTGCGAACGAGGTCCAGCAGGTGGGCCACCACCTCATCCTGTGTCATGTCGCTGGTGTCGACCTCTATCGCGTCCTGGGCAGCACGCAACGGCGACACCGCCCGGGTCGAGTCCAGATGATCGCGGCGTTGCACGTCGGCGAGCACGCGCTCGTACTCATCGGCCCCGCCGCCCGAGACGTTCTGTGCGTTACGGCGCTCAGCCCTGGCCTGTGCCGATGCCGTGAGATAAATCTTCACGTCGGCCTCGGGCAAGACGACCGTACCGATATCGCGGCCCTCCACCACCACGGCGCCGCCGCTGCCCTCGGCCAGCTCACGCTGCCGTCGCACCAACCGCTCGCGTACCTCCGGAACCGCGGACACCGCGGAGACCGCGCCAGTCACCTCGGCCCCCCGGATGGGAGTCGACACATCCTCTCCGCCGAGCAGAGCCGTCTGCACATCCGGATCGGACCCCACCGACATGGGCACCTCACCGGTCGCCGCGGCGATGGCCGCCGGATCGGTGAGGTCGACGCCGGCGCGCAGCACCCATAGCGTCACGATGCGGTACATCGCGCCGGTATCCAGATAGGCGGCGCTCAGTTGTCGGGCCAGTTCCTTTGCCACCGAGGACTTTCCGGTGCCCGATGGACCGTCGATGGCCACCACCACGCGCGTCACAGACCCACCGCCTTGTACAGCGAGCCGATCTCGTCGCGGCCCAGGGCGCGCAGGCTCCCCGGACGTTGATTACCCAACGTCACATCGCCAATCTTGGTGCGCACCAATTCCACCACCGGATGCCCCACGGCATCCAGCAGCCGGCGCACAATGCGATTGCGACCCTCGTGCAGGGTCAGCTGGATCATGGTTTGGCCGTCGGTGGTGCCGAGGAACTTGAAGTCGTCGATCTTGGCGGGGCCGTCGGCGAGTTCCACACCGTCGCGCAGCTGTCTGCCGAGGCCGCGCGGCACGGTACCGGCCACCGTGGCGATGTACGTCTTGGGCACCTCATAGGACGGGTGCATGAGGCGGTGCGTCAGCTCCCCGTCATTGGTCAGCAAGATCAGGCCGACGGTTTCGGCATCGAGACGGCCGACGTTGCGGACGCCCTGGTTGCTGCGCACCCGCTCTTCGATCAGCTTCCCGATGCACGGGCGGCCACGGTCGTCCGACATGGTGGAGAGCATCCCGTACGGCTTGTTGAGTGCCAGATACACCAGTTCGGAGTTCATGATCACGCGTGCACCGTCCACGCGAACCACGTTGACGGCGGGATCGATTCGCCGGCCCTGCTCGGTGACGATCTCGCCGTCTACTTCGACACGGCCGTCGAAAATCATCCGCTCGGCAACCCGGCGTGACGCAATCCCCGCTTGCGACAACACCTTTTGTAGTCGAATTCCTTCTTCGCTCATCGTTCAGTCCTGATCAACAGTAAAGGCGGGCGCGGCATCGGATCCAGCACCGTCGGTGGGCGTCCGGTCGAGTCGCGCAAACCTCGGCTCGTCGCCAAGGTTCTCGGATAGATCATCGATCACGTCCATATCGGGAAGCAGCGGCGCGATATCGGGAAGATCCGACAGCGACGTCAGCCCAAGCCGCTCCAGGAACAGCTCGGTGGTGCGGAACATCACGGCGCCGGACTCGTCATCGGTGCCGGCTTCAGCGATCAACCCGCGCATCAGCAGCGTGCGCATGACGGCATCGACGTTCACACCGCGGACGGCACTGACGCGAGATCGCGTCACCGGTTGCCGGTAGGCCACCACGGCAAGGGTCTCCAACGCCGCTCGGGTCAACTTGGAACGTGCGCCGTCCAGCAGCAGCTTCTCCACGTAGGGGGCGTACTGGGCACGGGTGTACATGCGCCAGCCGTCCGCGGTCTCACGCAGGTCGATACCGCTGGCGCGGTCGGTCAGAATTTCGGAAATCCGTTGCAGCGCTTCGGCTACACGATCCAACGGCTGCGCAACGACGGTAGCCACCGCTGCAGCACCGATGGGTGTGTCCACCACCAGCAACAGCGCTTCGAGCGTGCTGCCGAGTTCCTCGTCGGTCATCGCGACGAACTCGTCCGATTCATCCAGGATGGGTTCTGCCGAGACATCGAGCTCGGTGGACTCCTCCGACCCCTCGACAGAGGTCGTCTGCTCACTCATGTGTAGTCCACTGCCTTTTCTAGATCATCCTGCGCCGGGCGCTCACCGGTCCATGAAACTTGGAGCGGTCCAAGCGGTTCGGATTGCTCGAATAGTACCGCCTTGGAGCGGTAGAGCTCGAGGACGCCCAGGAAACGGGCCACGATCTCGATGGGTACCGTGCACTCGGCCACCAGCTCGGTAAAGGTCATCCACTGCCCCGCGCCGCGTTCAGCCAGCAGTTCAACCATCCGTTTGGCGTGTTCAGGCACCGAAACGCGGGGAATGTGCAGATGGCTGAGCCCCACCGTCGGCACCGGCCGCGGCGTGAACGCACCGGCAGCGAGCTGGGCGAATTGGTCCCCGTCGAGTCCCAGGTGCACCGGCGGCAACAACTCGCTGAACCGCTCCTCGAGCGCCACCGCACGCGGGTATGAACGCAGCGCGGCGGCCTCCAGTTCGGCGAACATCTCCGCCACGTGCTTGAAGGCTCGGTACTGCAGCAGCCGCGCGAACAGCAGGTCCCGGATCTCCAGGAGAGCCAGATCGTCGGCGTCGTCCACCTGCCCCGAGGGCAGTAACCGCGCCGCCTTGAGGTCCAGCAGTGTGGCCGCCACAACCAGGAACGCGGTGACCTCGTCCAGGCTGTAGGTATCGCCCAGCGACTTGGTGTAGGCGATGAACTCGTCGGTCACCTGGTGCAGCGACACCTCGGTGACATCGAGTCGATGCTGCGAAATCAGTTGCAGCAGAAGGTCGAACGGACCCTCGAAGTTTGTGAGGCGAATCCGGAAACCGTGTGATTCGGGAGCAGCCGGTTCCGGGACCGCGGAATCGGGTACCGGGTGCTCCGCGGAGGTCTCGACCGGATGAGGCACAGCCAGCTCTTCCGGTACCTCAACCGTCACGATTCGAACCGGTCGATTACCTCGCGAGCCAACGAGATATACGCCTGGGCACCGGAGGATTTCGGCGCCCATGTGGTGATGGGCTCCCCCGCCACACTGGTCTCCGGGAAGCGGACGGTGCGAGTGATGACGGTGTGGAAGACCTGATCGCCGAACACCTCGATGACCCGGGCCATCACCTCGCGCGCGTGCAAGGTGCGGGCATCGAACATGGTGATGACAATTCCGGACACCGACAGCTTCGGGTTGAGCCGGTCACGCACCTTGGCGACGGTGTCGGTGAGCAACGCCAGACCGCGCAGCGAGAAGAACGCGCATTCCATCGGGATGACGACGCCCTCGGAGCAGGCCAACGCGTTCACCGTCAGCAGGCCCAGCGACGGCTGGCAGTCGATGAGCACGTAGTCGTAGCGGTCGAGCACCGGGTGCAGCGCACGGGCCAGCGAGTGTTCCCGGCCCACCTCGTTGACCAGCTGAATCTCGGCCGCGGACAGGTCGATGTTGCTGGGAATCAGGTCCAGTCCTTCGACCCGCGTGCGCATGAGGACATCGTCCACCGATACCCGCGGCTCGACCAGCAGGTTGTGCACCGTGGTCTCCAGCTCGTGGTGCGCGATGCCCAGACCGGCGGACAGCGCCCCCTGCGGGTCCAGGTCCACCAGCAGGACGCGTCGGCCGTACCCGGCCAGCGCGGCGCCCAGATTGATGGTCGACGTGGTCTTACCCACCCCGCCCTTCTGGTTGCACATCGCGATGACCTTGGCCGGACCATGGCTGGTCAGCGGCCTTGGTTCGGGAATGTCTTTGTGAGGACGACCGGTCAGATCAAGGTCGCCGTCTTCGGCGGGAAAGTCGGAGTCAAGACTGGAGTCCGTCACGTCACCTCCCGATCATCTGTTCGACCCTCTTCGCACGAGCGGCTCATCGAAGGCATTCGCGCAAGTCTAGTGGGGTTACGGCGTGCGGTAGCGGCAACCCGCGCATGGAGTCGGCACTATCGGGCGCGGGGATGTGCACCAGCCCACACTTCGCGCAGCGAACTGACGGTGACCAGCGTGTAGATCTGCGTCGTGGTGACCGAGGCATGGCCGAGCAGTTCCTGCACGACGCGAACGTCGGCACCGCCTTCCAGGAGGTGCGTTGCAAAGGAGTGCCGCAGCGTGTGCGGCGATACGGCCGCGCTGATCTTGGCGCGTTCGGCGGCATCGGCCAGTACCTGCCAGGCGCTTTGACGCGAGAGCCGTCCACCCCTCGAGTTCAGGAAGAGGGCGGGCACACCGCCGCGCCCTCGTCGCGCCAGGTCCGGACGGCCGCGCACCAGGTACGCCTGGAGCGCTTCTACCGCGGGACGCCCCACGGGCACCAGCCGCTGCTTGCCGCCCTTGCCCCAGAGCAAGGCCGAACGAGCCTGAACATCGACATCGTCGACATCGAGCCCCACAGCCTCGGAGATCCGGGCACCGGTCGAATACAGCAGTTCCAGGAGCGCGCGGTTGCGCAGATCGAGCGGGCCGTCCGTGGCGCCTCCGCCCGCGGCGGCCAACAGGGCCTCGACTTGGTCGACGGTGAGACTCTTGGGCAGCCGCCGGTTGGGGGTCGGCGGTTTGACGGCGCGGGCAACGTCCGTCGGCACCAGCCCTTCGATGGCCGCGAACCGGTGCAGACCACGCACGGCGATCAACGCGCGGGCGGCCGAGGACGCGGACAGTTCGGGGACGCCATGCTCGGGGTCACCCCGGCGCAGCGTCACCACGAAATCGCTGACATCGGATTCGGACACGTCGGCAAGGCGGTCGATCTTGCGGTCGGCGAGATGCTGCTGATAGCGGCGCAGATCGCGACGGTATGAGCTCAGCGTGTTCGCGGCGACGCCGCGTTCCACGTCGAGGTGATCCAGATAGGACTGGATCTCACCGTCCAGGAGCCGGACCGCCACCGTCACATTCGCGCCTTACGTTCCGCAAAGGCCGTAGGCCGGTCCGGCCAGGGGGCGTCCGAGGCGCGGGTGTGGTGACCGGCGAGGGCTACATGTGCGGCCAGAATGCCTGCCGCGGCAATAGCATTCACGATCTCGCCGGCGAGCACCATGGACACCGCCTCGGCCAGCGGCACCCAGTGCACCGTCATATCGGCCTCTTCGTCATGACTTTCGCCGCGGCCCGGATGCGACAGTCCCGTGGCAAGAAAGACCCTGACCACCTCGTCGGTGAAGCCGGGTGAGGCGGCGGCGTCCACAAGTACCCGCCAGGTGGTCGCCTCGACGCCCGCTTCTTCCTGCAGCTCGCGTGCGGCCGCCAGTTGGGTGTCCTCCCCCGCTATGTCCAGCAGCCCGGCGGGCAGTTCCCATAGCCGGTGCCCGAGCGGATGGCGGTACTGATGCACCAGTGCGACCCGCCCGACCTCATCCACCGCGGCGACCGCGACGGCCCCGTAGTGCTCGACGACCTCGCGGATCGCGCTTCCGCCGCCGGGCATCGCGACACGGTCGCGGCGCAGCGCCAGAATGCCGCCCATGTACATGGGCTCGGACTCCAGGGTGACGAACTCGTGGCGTTCACCCTCCCCGGAAGCCCCGCTACTCACTGTCAGGATCCAGCGGAAGACGCTCGGCCGCTTTGTATTCCATTGCTGCGCGAATGAATGCGACGAACAGCGGATGCGGACGGGTGGGACGGCTCTTGAGCTCGGGGTGAGCCTGGGTGGCGACCGCGAAGGGATGGACGTCCCTCGGGTACTCGACGAACTCCACCAGGTGCCCGTCCGGCGATGTGCCGGAGAACCGCAGGCCACTCTCGGCGATCTTGTCCCGGTAGGGGTTGTTCACCTCGTAGCGATGCCGGTGCCGCTCGGACACCTCGGTCGTTCCATACGCCTCGGCGACGATGGAATCGGCTTCCAGGATCGCGGGGTAGGCACCCAGGCGCATCGTTCCGCCCAGATCCGCCTCACCGGCGACCGCCCGCACCTGATCGGCCATGGTGGCGATCACCGGACTCGGGGTCTCGGGATCGAACTCGGCCGAGTTGGCGTCGGCCAGACCCGCCGAACGCGCCGCCTCGATCACCATGCACTGCAACCCCAGACACAGGCCCAGCATCGGGATGCGCCGCTTGCGGGCGTAGCGGATGGCGCCGAGCTTGCCCTCGATGCCCCGGATGCCGAAACCGCCGGGGATCAGCACCCCGTCGACATCCCCGAGCGCGGACTGCGCACCTGCCTCGGTCTCGCAATCGTCCGAGGGCACCCACTTAATGTCGACCTTTGTACGGTGCCGGAACCCGCCGGCGCGCAGCGCCTCGGTGACCGACAGATAAGCATCGGGCAGGTCGATGTACTTGCCCACCAAGGCGATTCGTACGGTTTCGCTGGGCTCGTGGACGCGCTGCAGCAGATCGCCCCACTCGATCCAATCGACGTCGCGGAAGGGCAGGTTGAGTCGGCGCACCACGTACGCGTCGAGTTCCTCGCGGTGCAGCACCTTCGGGATGTCGTAGATGGACGGGGCGTCCGGAGTGGAGATGACACCGTCGACGTCGACGTCGCACATGAGCGCGATCTTGTTCTTGAGGGGCTCGGGCACCTCCCGATCGCAGCGCAGGATCAGCGCGTCGGGGGTGATGCCGATGCTGCGCAGCGCGGCGACCGAGTGTTGCGTGGGCTTCGTCTTGAGCTCGCCGGACGGCTTCAAGTACGGCACCAGGGATACGTGCAGGAAGAAGACGTTGTCGCGGCCGACGTCATGCCGGATCTGGCGTGCGGCCTCCAGGAACGGCTGCGACTCGATGTCGCCGACCGTGCCGCCGATCTCGGTGATGACGATGTCGGGCCGCTGTCCCTTTTCGTTGGGTTCGGCCATGGCCAGAATGCGGCTCTTGATCTCATCGGTGATGTGCGGGATCACCTGCACGGTGTCGCCGAGGTACTCGCCACGTCGCTCTTTGGCGATGACAGACGAATAAACCTGCCCAGTAGTGACATTCGCCGACCCGGACAGGTCGCGGTCCAGGAAGCGCTCGTAGTGCCCGACATCGAGATCGGTCTCGGCCCCATCCTCGGTCACGAAAACCTCGCCGTGCTGGAACGGGTTCATGGTGCCCGGATCCACGTTCAGGTACGGGTCGAGTTTCTGCATCGTCACCTGCAAACCACGTGAGGTGAGAAGTTGCCCGAGGCTCGAGGCGGTCAGTCCCTTGCCCAGCGAGGAGGCGACTCCGCCGCTGACGAAGAGGTGCCTGGTGGCGGATTGAGGATGCTTGCGTAGACCTGCCAACTTGGCTCCCGTGACGACTGCGCAGGGCAATTCTGACTAGCTCGGGGCCCTGCTGACCCACGGAACCTCACCCTAACAAACACGCCGACAACCCGCGCTGAACACACCGTGCGGTGTGGGCTAGATCCCCTTTTCGGGCCTTCTATTGCACCGTGATGGAGGTAGCTCCGGGACCCAGCCCGTATCGGCCCGAGCGGCTGTCGGACTGTTCACGCAGCGCCAGGACGGTGGTGATGCGACCCGAGGCCATCTCGATATCGTCGACGGTGCTCGCGGCCGAGGCCATGGAGCTGTCGGCCCGGGTCACGGCGATCGCCGCGATGCCGTCGGCCGATCCGCTGCGTCCGGCGAGCACGGCGCCGGAGCCGCGCCGATCCAGTGCGGCGGCGAATCGCGCGACGGTGGAACCCTTGTTTCCGGCGTCGTTGGGTAGTGCTCCCCCGGTCACGATCACCGCGAGGTTCCCCGCCGACACCTGTCCGTCGGTGTAGGTGATGAACCCGCTCTGACGCAGCGCCGACAGTGCGATGTCGCGCTGCTCGTCGGTCACCGGCGGCGCCGGGTCTTTCGGGACCTGCAGCACGATGCCCACCAGGTCACCCGCCTGCGATCCCTGGTCCACGACATCGGTGCGCAGCGCGGTGCCGGCGGGCAGAATCGATGAGTTCACGATGGTGCGCAGTCGTTCGCCTTGATTGGCATCGGTGAATTGATCGGTCAACCCGATCCGGCCCGATACCGATCCGCCCGCGGTGGCGATCAGCTGCGCGATGCCGTCGACATCGGCGCGGTCCGCCTCCGGAGTGGTGATCAGCACGACCTTGCGATCACCTAGGGCGCCAGAGACCATTCGAGATGCCATCGTGGCATCGAAGTTGCTTGCCGCGTTGAGCTTCTCGCCCAGGGCATTCTTGTCCTGATTCAGGTCCTCGATCTGCCGCTGCTGGGTGCGCTTGTCGTCGCGCAGACCGGACAGCAGCGTGTCGTTGAGCAGACCGGAACCGAGTATGACGCCCACCGCGAGTGCGAGGAAAACCGCGGCGAGGGATATTGCGTGCTGGCGCAGGGTAATCACGGGTAACTCAGCTGACCAGGTTCTGCACCCAGACCGTCAACCGGTTCCAATATGCGAGCAGCCATTCCGCAGCGCTGTCGCCTGCGCTGGTGACCCACAGCATGGTGATCACGGCAACCAGTACCGCGAGGATCAGCAAGGCGATGGCCCCGCCGGAGAACCGGTTGCGGTACAGCGTCGCAACGGCTTTGGAGTCGACCAGCTTGGCGCCGACCTTGAGCCGGGTCAGGAATGTCGATGGATTGGATTGCTGGCGTTCGCGATCGAAGAACTCCTCGATGGAAGCTGTGTGGCCCACGGTGACGATCAACGATGCGCCGTGATGATCGGCCAGCAGGAGCGCCAAGTCCGCCGCCGAACCCGCGGCCGGGAAGGTCACTGCCCCGACTCCCAGGTCCTGGATGCGCTCGAGCCCGGCGGCATGCCCGTCGGCATCCGCGGGAAGCACCACCTGCGCACCGGATTTCAGGACATCGTTGCTCATCAACAGGGGGTCGCCCACCACGATGAGCGGCCGGTACCCGGCCTTGCGCAGGATGTCCGCACCGCCCCCGACCCCGATGAGAACCGGTTGGTACTCCTTGATGAAAGGCTTGAGGTTCTTCAGGTCATACGCCGCACCAGTACCGTCGGACACCACGATGACGTGTCGGTTGCGCAGGTCGATATCGACGTCCGGGATGCCGATGCCGTCGATCAGCAGCGGGCTCTCACTGCGGATGAATTCGATGGTGTTGCCGGAGAAGGCCTCCAGGTGCGCGACCAATCCGGTCTTCGCCTCTGTCATCAGGTCGTGCACGTCCGCATCGGTGCGCGGAGTTCCCGCGATCAGACGGCGATCACCGTTGTAGATGCCGCCGTTGTGCACGCGAACCGTGGAGCCGTCCTTGACCTTTTTGAAGACCTCGGGTCCGATGCTGTCGATGAGGATGATGCCGTTGGCGACGAGCACCTCGGGGCCCAGATTCGGGTACCGGCCGGAGATCGACGGCGAAGCGTTGACGACGGCACTCACCCGCGCGTCCACCAGAGCATCGGCCGTGATGCGATCCAGATCGAGGATGTCGATGACGGCGATATCACCCGGATTGAGGCGTTGCAGCAGCCTGTTGATGTCCCTGTCGGTACGCACTGTTCCGACGATGCCGGGCCTGGAGCTGCTGCTTCGTGTAAGCATCGTGGTCAAGTTCATGAAGGTGATCATGACGCGATGGGCCGTTGAGCCTGTGGAGGCGCGCCGTAACACCTGTCACATTAGTCACTCCAGCACCGCTGGTTTTCCGCGAGTCGTGCCCTGTGATTGTTTGCGGAAAGGGGTCTCAGCCCCGCTCGGAGCGGGCTGCGTCGAGCAACTCGCGGGCATGCGCCCGGCCGGTGTCGGAGTCGCCGAGACCGGCGAGCATGCGGGCCAGTTCGGCAACCCGGTCGTCATCATCCAGACGGCGCACACCGCTGCCCTTGCTGTTCACCCGGTCAACCGTGAGGTGGATATCGGCGAAGGCCGCGACCTGCGGCAGGTGCGTCACCACAATCACCTGATGCGTGTGGGCCAGCTTGGCCAGCCGTCGACCGATCTGCACGGCCGCACGGCCACCTACCCCGGCGTCGACCTCGTCGAACACCATGGTGGTTCCGGCAGTCGAGGCGGCTAGCACCACCTCCAGGGCCAGCATCACCCGCGAGAGCTCACCCCCGGATGCGCTCTTGGCCAGCGGTAGTAATGGGTTATCGCGATGGGCGGCGAATCCGAATTCGACGGCGTCGGTACCCGCTGATCCCGCGTGTACAGTCTGCCCGGCCGACAGCGCCAACGGCGCCGAGTCATCGGCCCGGGCCGCGATGGGCTCCACGGCAATGGTGAACACGGCACGGTCCATCGCCAGACCGGCCAGCTCAGCCGTGACGGCCTTACCGAGTGCCTTCGCGGCCTTCGTGCGCGCCTTACTCAGAGCCGTTGCCGCGACAGCCAGTTCACCGGCGAGCCGATCCACGCGAGCAGCGATGGCATTAAGCGTTTCCTCGGAGGTGTCGACCTCGGCCAGCCTGCCGCGCGCCTCCTGCGCCCAGGCGATCACCCCACCCAGGTCGGCGGCGTACTTACGGGTCAACGTACGCAGCAGCCCCTGGCGTGCCAGCTTCTCTTCGAGTGTGCTTGCATCGCTAGGCAATTCATCGGTAAATGCGGTCAACTCGCGGGCGACGTCGCTGACCACCGCGAGCGCGTCGGCCAATTGTGGCGCCAGGGCCTGCAGAGCCGTGTCATCGGTGGCTTCCAGGAGAACCTTGGCCTTCGCGATGCGGTCAATCGCCGAATCCGAGGCGTCATCGCCGCCCTCGGAGTCCGTGCCCGCCAACGCGCCGCGTGCGGAGCCGGCCGCATCGCGCAGCGCGTCGAGTTCGGACAGGCGATGGATATCGGCGGTGAGCTGGTCGTCCTCACCCGGCTTGGGATCGACGGTGTCGATCTCGTTGAGCGCGAACCCGAGTCGATCGGCCTCCTGCGCGAGCTCACGCGCCCGGTTGGTGCGGTCGATCAGGTCGCGCCGTGCGGTGAGCCACTCCTCGCGCAGCTTGCGATAGGTGGTGAGTAGCGCCTCGATGCCGGCCGGCCCGTCCGAGGCGAACTTGTCCAATGCGGCAAGCTGCTGCTCCGGGCGCATCAGCCGCAGCTGGTCGTTCTGCCCGTGCACGGTGAGCAGTCCCGCGGTGAAGCTGGCCAGCGATTTGGCGGGCACACTGCGTCCACCCAGGTATGCGCGCGAACGGCCGTCGGAGGTCACCGAACGCGCGGCGATCACACTTCCGTCGTCATCCCGTTGCGCCCCTGAGGAATCCAGGATCTCGGTGACGTCGGTGGGCTCGGCGCCCAGCGGATCGGTGGTGAGAAACCGGCCCTCCACCACGGCACGGTCGGCGCCCGCCCGCACCCGATTGGCGTCGGCGCGGGCACCGCCGAGTAGGTGCAGACTGGTGACCACCATGGTTTTACCGGCTCCGGTCTCGCCGGTCAGCACGGTCAGCCCACTGTCGAACTCCGCAGTCGCAGCGGGTATGGCGCCAAGGGACTCGATGCGAATCTCGGTGAGCACGATTACCTTCCCCGCCAGCCCTTAACGGGCAACTGGAATTTACGCACGACCCGGTCGGCGAATGGCTTGCTGTCCAGGCGTGCCCATAGCACCGGCTGATGGCCGCGCACCACCTCGACCCGCCCGCCCGGCGGTACCCGGCTCTCACGACGGCCATCGCAAAAGAGCAGCGCGTCGTGCCCGTCGGACTCGATCTCCACAGCGACGGTAGCGGCGGGGCTGGTCACCATGGGGCGGGCGAACAAGGCATGAGCGTTGTTGGGTACCACGAGAATTGCGTCTAGATCCGGCCACACAACCGGCCCGCCCGCGGAGAACGCGTAGGCCGTTGACCCGGTGGGTGTCGAGACCAGCACCCCGTCACATCCGAAGGCGGACACGGGGCGGGCGTCGATCTCCAGCACCACTCCCAGCACCCCCAGCCGGGGGCCCTTTTCGATACTGACCTCATTGAGCGCCCAGCCGCGCTCGACGACCTCGCCGCCGATACGAACCAGGACGTCCAGCGTCATCCGGGTCTCGACGCGGTAGGTGCCCTCGACCACATGGGTGAGCACGGCGTCGAGCGCCTCAGCCTCCACCTCGGCGAGAAACCCGATGCGGCCCAGGTTGACTCCGAGCACCGGTGCGGTTGCACTACGTGCCAGATCGGCGGCCCGCAGAAATGTGCCGTCCCCGCCCAGTACCAGCACCAGTTCGCACCCGGTGGCCGCATTCTCGTCTGCGTCGACAACCTCGACATCGACACCAAGGGAGCGGAACTCGGTGGGGTCCAGATGCACGGGGCCACGATCGATGGCCTCGGCGGACAGCACACGCAAGGCGATACCGTTCTCCCCCAGCTTTTTCGCGACACGCTGGGCAGTTTCGGTAACCTCGTCGCGTCCGGTGTGCGCGACGAGCAGGATCTTGCGTTCGCTCATTACTGGGGTCCCCTCGATACTGCATCGGCGACGGCTGTTTCGATATCCAGGCCGGAATCTGTGTTCCGCAGCCATAGAAAGTATTCGACGTTTCCGGACGGCCCGGGCAGCGGGCTGGCCGTCACGCCCGCGGTATGCCAACCCTGCGTCTGCGCGCGACGGGCGACGGAGACCACGGCATCGGTGCGCAGTTGCGGGTCACGCACCACTCCTCCCGCGCCGACGAGTTCCTTCCCCACCTCGAACTGAGGTTTGACCATCGGCACGATATCGGCATCGTCTGTGGCACAGGCGATCAGCGCATCAAGTACCAATCCGAGCGATATGAAGGACAGGTCGGCCACGATCAGCTGCGCCGGTCCGCCGATCAGTTCGGGTGTCAGGGCACGCACATTGGTGCGGTCCAACACGGTGACCCGATCGTCGGACTGCAGAGACCAGGCCAGTTGCCCATACCCGACGTCGGCGGCGACCACTTCACGAGCGCCCGAACGCAACAGCACCTCGGTGAAGCCGCCCGTCGAGGCACCGGCATCCAGGCAGCGCTTGTCCTCCACGGAAAGTCCCTGTGGGCCAAAGACGTCGAGTGCCCCAAGGAGTTTGTGGGCGCCACGCGAGACCCACTTGTCTTCGGCCTCCCCCTGCACCACAAGCGAAGCCGTCGCAGGCACGGCTGTCGCGGCTTTCGCGGCGGGTATGCCGTCGATACGGACACGTCCCGCGTCGATCAGTTCAGCCGCCTGCTGACGCGACCGCGCGAGCCCGCGACGCACCAACTCGGCGTCGACCCTGGCGTGCCGGGCCATTGCTATCCCTGCTCCGCGGATTCCAGCGCTCGGACCAACACGTCGTGTGCCTGCTCCAAGACCTGGGCTTGGGTTTCGAGATCCAGCTCGGCGTCGGTTTCACCCAGGCCGGCAGGCGGGTCGAGCTGACCCAGCAGCGCCTGCACCTGGGACTTGACCTCAGCGGGATCAGGTCCGGCAGCGTGACGGGCGACATCGTTCGGGGTGGTCATCGCGCTCAAGGCTAGTGGATCGTCCCCGAGCGGCAGGGGCGACGACACACTAACCGGCAGAAAGCCGCTGCAAGGCCTGTTCTGCCAGGTCATCGGCGGACACGATGGGCCTGATCGCCGGGGCCGAGCCTGTTGCCCACACCGCGGCTGCCAGTGCCTGTGCCAGCGACAGGGGCGTTCCGGTGCCATCGACGGAGTCGACCGACACGTGGTCGGCATCCACCGTTACCCGCCATGACGGCTTCGGTTCGATACGTACCTCGGTCTGCGGGAGGTGCAATGCACCCAGATCGGCGCCCAGGAAGGTGGGCCGGTGCGAGGTGTGCGCCCAGATCGCGTCGACGGCACTGTTTACGCCGGTGAGCACCATGAGGCTGGGTAAATCCGCGGCGTTGGCTCCGGAGATGTCGGTATCGAGACGGTCGCCGACGACGAGCGGCCGCGCGAAGCTGCCACGCGCCAGCGCGTCCTCGATGAGTGCACGTCCCGGCTTGCCCGCCACGATCGGATCGGCGTCGGTGGCGGTGCGCAGTGCGGCGACCATGGACCCGTTTCCGGGCAGCAGACCGCGTTCGGTCGGCAGCGTCGCGTCGACATTGGCCGCCACCCAATAGGCGCCTGCCCGAATCGCGAGTGCCGCCTCGGCAAGGGTGGTCCAGCAGGTATCCGGTGAGTGCCCCTGCACGACTGCACGTGGAGCCGCATCGAAGCTGCGCACCGGGGTGAGGCCAACGGCGGCTATCTCGGCGGCCAGCGCCTCGGTGCCGACCACGAGTACCGCATCGTCACGCTTGAGTGCCTCGGCGAGCAGTCTGGCCGCACTCTGGGCGCTGGTGACAACGTCACCAGGGGTCGCCGTGAAGCCCAGGGAGGTGAGGTGTTCGGCGACCTCGGGTGCGGACCGGCTGGCGTTGTTGGTGACGTACAGCTGCCGCGCGTCGCCGGCGGCCGACAACGCAGCAATGGCGTTCGGAGTGGGTTCGGCACCCCGGAACACCGTGCCGTCGAGGTCCAGCAGCAGGCAGTCGTAGGCGCCGGCGAGTGTGTCAGGCAAGTTCGGCTGCCCGATCCTCAGCGTCCGTGTGGCCTTCGACATCGGCGTTGGCCGCGTGCAGGAACCATTGCACTGCTTCGGGTTTGCGATCCAGTGCCAAGAGAATGTCGGCGTAGGCATAGAACAGCCGTGCCGCGACCACGCCGACACGCTTCGGATCGGGTGCGGGAGTCGACAGCACCGCCAACGCCTGATCGAGCTGCCCCATGTCGGCGCGCGCTCCGGCGGTGACAATGCGCAGTTCGTCGGCGGCATCGCCGGTGAGCGCCTTGGCCTCGTCTCCGCGGGCGAGTTCAAGAGCACGTTCGGGCCGATCCACTCCCCGTTCGCAATCGGCGATGAGCGCCAGCAGTGGCGAGCGGGTGCCCATACGCTTGGCCGCCCGCAGTTCGGACAACGCGAGCGCCCAGTCTCCGCAGTGATAGGCGGCGATACCGAGCGCTTCGCGGACGCCCGCGATGCGAGCCGCGCGGCTCTTGGCGGCCTTGGCGTGCTCCAGCGCCGCTTCCGGGTCTTCGTCGAGCAGATTGCCCGCCACGACCAGATGCCGGGCCACCGTGTCGGCGGTGTTCTTGTCGAGGCTGAGCAGCTCGGCTCGGACATCGGGCGCAAGCTGCTTGGCCTCGACCTCGTCAGGAATGTGTGGGCCGAAGTTTCGTGGCGCCTGGCGGTCATCCGTGCGCCGGGGCCCGGCCCCTTGAGTGCGCTGCGGGCGATCGCCGCCGCGCTCTTCCGACCGGCGCGGACGTGCCGCGCCGCCACCGCGGTCGTCGCGCCGCGCGCCTGAATCGCGTGCGGGGCGACTCAGGCCTTGTTTTCTGGGCCCCTGCTGCCTGGGTCCTCGCTGGTCCACGGGCACCTCCTTTACAGCGCGAGTATGCCGGTAACAGGCCCTTCGCCGGAAATTCGGTGGCGATCCACATGTTCCGTTGCGCAGACTGAACGCCATGTCCGCTGGTCTTCGCGCAAGCGGCTCATCCATGGGCCATGTGCAGCTCGATGCCATCGGCTACCACCTCCCGGACGGCCGAGCGCTTCTCCACGACGTCAGCCTGCGGGTCGGCGAAGGCAGCAAAACCGCGCTGATCGGCCCCAACGGGACCGGAAAGACAACGTTGTTACGCATCATCGCCGGCGACACCGATCCGCATGACGGGGCCGTCACCCGGGGCGGACAGCTCGGCGTGATGCGGCAATTCATCGGTTCCGTTCGTGACGACTCGACCGTCCGCGATCTGCTGCTGTCGGTGGCGCCGGATCGCATCAGAGCGACCGCCGAACGGTTGGACCGCGCCGAACTGGCACTGATGGAGCATGACAGCGAACGCGATCAGCTCAGGTACGCCCAGGCACTGGCCGACTGGGCCGATGTGGGCGGGTATGAATTCGAGACCGAATGTGACGTACACACCACCGCGGCCTTGGGAATTCCGTTCGAGCTGGCGAGATTTCGCGGGGTCAACACCCTGTCGGGCGGGCAGCAGAAACGTCTGGTGCTCGAATCGTTGCTGCGCGGTCCACACCAGGTGCTGCTGCTCGACGAACCCGACAACTATCTCGATGTCCCGGCCAAGCGCTGGCTTGAGGACAGACTCACGGAGTCGCCCAAGACCGTGCTGTTTGTCAGTCACGATCGCGAGCTGATCAATCGCGCGGCGAGTCAGGTCGCCACCTTGGAACCCACCCGGGCCGGGTCCACGCTGTGGGTGCACCCGGGGTCGTTCGCTACCTACCATCAGGCGCGGGCGGACCGTAACGCCAAACTCGCCGAATTGCGTCGCCGCTGGGACGAACAGCGGGCGGCGCTCCGCGATCTGGTGCTGATGTACCGACAGAAGGCGGCGTACAACTCCGATATGGCCAGCCGTCTGCAAGCGGCCGAGACCCGGCTGCGCCGATTCGACGAGGCAGGGCCACCCGAGGCAGTTCCACTGCGCCAGAACGTCCGCATGCGCCTTACCGGCGGCCGCACCGCCAAGCGTGCCGTGATCGCGGAAGGTCTCGAATTAACCGGTCTCACAAGCCCATTCGATGCCGAGCTGTGGTACGGAGATCGGGTCGCAGTGCTCGGCGGTAACGGCACCGGTAAGTCGCACTTCTTGCGGCTGCTGGCCTGCGGCGGTACCGATCCGGAGCCCGATCAGCTGCCGGTGGGCGAGATGATCCCCGAAGCGGTAGGCCACGACGGACGATTGCGGCTGGGCGCACGAGTCCGTCCCGGCTGGTTCGCGCAGACGCATCATCACGAGGGACTGATGGATCGGACGCTGCTCGACATCCTGCATCACGGGGATGAACGCCGTGCCGGTCACGGACGCGAGCAGGCCTCACGGATTCTGGACCGTTACGGGCTGGCGCCGTCTGCTGAGACGAACCCACCGACAACCTCGACCTGCATTCGGCGGAGGCCTTGGAGGATGCGTTGGCGGCCTTCGACGGCACGGTCATAGCGGTCACCCACGATCGGTGGTTCGCCCGGACCTTCACACGCTTCCTTGTCTTCGGCGAGGACGGCAAGGTGAAGGAATGCGTTGAACCCCAATGGGTGTAGCGAAATCTACGACCCTCGTACTCGCTGCACCCCGGCGATGTTGCGCTTGCCGCGGCGCAGCACCAGCCAACCGCCGGTGAGGTAGTCACCGTCGCTTGGCGTCCAGTCCTCGGTGTTAACTCTGGTGTTGTTGACGTAGACACCGCCCTCCTTGAGGGTGCGGCGTGCGGCACCCTTGCTCTCCGAGAGTCCGCTGCTCACCAGGAGGTCCACGATGGTGTCGGGTTCCCCGTCCGCGAGCCGCGCGGGCTCACCGTTGCCGGCTTCGGTGAGCGCCGCGGTGAGTGTGCCCTCGTCGAGCCGGTCCAACTCGCCCCGGCCGAACAATGCTCCACTGGCAAGTTCGACTGCCTGCGTGGCGCTTTCACCATGCACCAAGGTGGTGACCTCGGCGGCCAGACGCCGCTGAGCGGCGCGCTCATGCGCCCGCTCGGTCGTTGCGGTCTCCAGCTCACCGACCTCGTCGGCCGACAAGAAGGTGAACCAGCGCAGGTACCGCACCACGTCGGTATCGGCGGTGTTGATGAAGTACTGGTACCAGGCGTACGGACTCGTCATCTCGGGATCGAGCCAAAGGTTGCCGCCCCCGGTGGACTTACCGAACTTGGTGCCGTCGGCCGCCGTCACCAACGGCACGGTCAGCGCGTGCACCGAGGCGCCGTCGAGCTGGCGAGCGAGCCGAACGCCGGCGACGATGTTGCCCCATTGGTCCGAGCCGCCTATCTGCAACGAGCAGCCGTACTTTCGGTACAGCTGCACGTAGTCATTCGCCTGCAACAGCATGTACGAGAACTCGGTGTAGGAGATACCGTCACCCTCCAGGCGCCGCCGGATGGTGTCCCGGTCGAGCATGACGTTCACCGAGAAGTGCTTACCCAGGTCGCGCAGGAACTCCAGGGCGGAAAGCTGACCGGTCCAGTCCAGGTTGTTCGCGACGACGGCCCCGGTTGGGCTGTCATCGAATTCGACGAAACGCTCCAATTGACCGCGAATTCGGTCTGCCCACTCGGCCACCGTGTCCGCTCCGTGCAGGCTGCGTTCGGAGGTGTCGCGCGGGTCTCCGATGAGGCCGGTCGCTCCACCGGCCAGCACGATGGGCCGATGCCCGGCCCGTTGGAATCGGCTCAGGGTCAGCAGCGGCACCAGATGCCCGGCGTGCAGACTTGCGGCGGTGGGATCGAATCCCCCATAGACGCTGATCGGCCCCTTCGCGATATCGGCCGCGAGGGTGTCGCGATCGGTCGTCTGCGCGATGAGACCGCGCCAGGTCAGCTCGTCGAGAATGTTGGAAACCACGGCAACGATCATCCCTTATCGGGTTCAGCGTGCCGGATACCGCTCGTCCGAACGCGGCCCCGCAGGCTCGCGAAGGTCGCCGGCGACGGTCGTGATGACCTCGCGCAGTTCGAGCCGGTCCAGCCAATCCGGTGGCAGTGCCGGTGTGCCCCACATCGCACCGAGGATGTTTCCGGTGATGGACCCGGTGGAATCGGAGTCGCCGGAATGGTTCACCGACAACCGGATTCCATCCTTGAAATCATGCGCACGGGCGGCCGCCCAGACACCGATGGCAAGCGCCTCCTCTCCGACCCACCCGCCGCCGAGCGCAGAGGCGATCCGTTCCGGAGTGGGCCGCTCGTGCGCGGCCAGTTCGAGACTTCGGCGTAGGGCATCGGATGTCTCTTCGTGTCCGGAATGTGTGTCAAGCAGATCGAGCGCCGTGCGCACCGCCTCCGCCAGAGACGCTGCGGCCGTCAATCGGTTGACGATCACCGCGAGAGCCCCGGCACTGAGATATCCGCTGGGGTGTGAGTGGGTGAGCGCGCCCAAATCCGCAGCCAACTCGAACGCCCTGGCCGGATCAGCCTCGGCAAGCCCCACCGGTGCCGCGCGCATCACCGCCCCGCACCCCTTGGAGTTGTTCGGCAGGTGTGTGCGCGAACCCCGCTCGTGGACAGGGGAACTGGTGGATTCCAGCGCCGACAGACACGTCTTTCCGGGTGCGCGCAGCGAGTGCAACCCGGAGACGGTGACCAACCAACCGTCGAGGACTTCTGAGGGCACCTGGCCACCCTGGGTGTGCAGCCATCGCAGATAGGCGCGGTGGGCGATCTCGGCGGGCTCCGAATCGGGTGCACGGCGCGCCCGGATGAGCGCTTCGGCCGTGAACAGCGTCATCTGCGTGTCATCGGTGATGAGCAGCGGCTGCTCCATTGGAGGTTCGGCAATGCCCCCGGGTCCGAACTGCAGCCGGATCTGGTCGATGTTGTCGAACTCGACGAGCCCCCCGAGGGCGTCGCCGAGTGCACCGCCGAGCAGCGTGGCGCCGACCGGTTCCTCAGACGTCAATCGAGGCATATGGACCAGTATCCGGTTGCGGAGCGCGAGGACTGCGCCGGTACACGGAGACCTCCGGATATCCGGGCAACCAGAATCGCCACGGACGATCCGCTGCCATACTGACGCCCACGCGCGGCCCGGACTGCGCCTTCTGCTTGCGCCTCAACACGACCCGCACCGGGCTGGAAGCGGAGAAGACATCGACGCCGTTGTCTTCGGGGGTGATCCCCAGAGCGGCGCCCAGATTTCCGGGGCCGCGAGCCAGGCCCGCGTCATTGCGTGCGGTGGGGCGTCGCTGCCAGCCCAGGGGCGCTCCGTCCACGATCGCCGCCGCCCGCATCAACACTCCACCGGCGACACCGTCTGGGCCACATACCACGTTGGCACACAGATGAATTCCATGACTTCGGTACACGTAGAGGTGACCGGCGGGCCCGAACATCACCCGGTTGCGAGGCGTCGGGCCGCGGAACGAGTGTGAGGCGGGATCGGGCCACGGTCCATCGGGCACACCCCCATACGCCTCGACCTCGACGATCACCGCGAGGACACCACGCGATTCGATGGTGGCACCGAGGAGGCGCACCGCAGCCTTGGCGGGATGTGTCTTCAGAATCTCGGCGCTCACTCCCCGATTGTCCTTGACAGTCGTTCGCAGGCAGGCTCATATTCATCATATGGTGAGTTCATCTATCGGTGAATTAGCTACCGGACGACACGAGGCTGCCATCGAGGTGGAAGGACTACGCGTGGTCCGTGGCGGATTCACGGCCCTGGACGAGGTATCCCTACGGATCGGCCGCGGCACCGTCACGGGACTCCTCGGCCCCTCCGGATGCGGCAAGACAACCCTGATGCGCTGCATTGTCGGCACCCAGATCATCGCATCCGGAACGGTCCGGGTACTCGGACTGGAGGCGGGCTCGCCCGCACTGCGCCGGAGCATCGGCTACGTCACCCAGAGCCCGACGGTTTACAACGACCTGCGCGCGATAGACAACGTACGGTACTTTGCCGCACTCTACGGCCGCTCCAAGACCGACGCGGAGTCCGCACTCGACGCCGTCGGTTTGCAATCGCATCGGCTGGCCTATTGCGGCGCCCTATCGGGCGGACAACGCGGACGCGCGTCGCTCGCCTGCGCGCTGGTCACCCGCCCGGAGCTACTCGTGCTCGACGAGCCGACGGTGGGCCTGGATCCGGTGATGCGCGCGGAGCTCTGGGAGCAGTTCGGACAACTCGCGGCGGGCGGCACCACGTTGCTCGTCTCCAGTCATGTGATGGACGAGGCTGATCATTGCGGCAACCTGGTGCTCATCCGTGAGGGTCACGTACTCGCCCACACCACGCCGAATCAGCTGCGCCACGACACCGAATGCGACAGTTTGGAAGAAGCGTTCCTCGCGGTGATCCGGCGCAGTGAGATCACGGCCGCCTAGCCCGAATGGAGTGAAACCTCATGTACGCCAGCGCTTATGTAGCCACCACTGGACGAGTTCTGCGCCAGCTGCGTGCGGATCATCGCAGCATGGCGATGATCCTGTTGATCCCCAGCCTGCTCATCACCTTGCTGTACTTCCTCTACCAGGACGTGCCGATCGCGCCGAATCGCCCCTCCCCGTTCAATGCCGCATGCCTGTTTGTGCTCGGGCTCATTCCGTTTGTGGTGATGTTCCTCATCACGTCGATATCGATGCAGCGCGAAAGGGTTTCGGGAACGCTCGAGCGAATCTTGACCACCCCCCTGGGTCGCTTTGACCTGCTGGCCAGTTACGGCACCGCGTTCTCACTGGCGGCGGCCGCTCAGGCCACCATCGCCTGCCTGGTGTCCTACGGCCTGTTGGGGCTCATCACGGCAGCCGGGGCGCAATGGGTCTTTCTCATCGCGATCGGAAACGCCATCCTCGGTGTCGGGCTCGGCCTGCTGTGTAGCGCGTTCGCGCGCACAGAATTTCAGGCCGTGCAGTTCATGCCGGTGGTCGTGATTCCCCAGCTGCTGCTCTGTGGGATTCTCGTCCCCCGCGCGGCAATGCCCGAATGGCTGCAATGGTTCAGTAACGTGATGCCGGTGAGTTATGCGGTAGAGGCGTTGCAGCAGCTCGGTAGTCACCCGGAGCTGACAGGTGTGACCGCCCGGGATATCGCGGTCATCTTCGGATGCGCCACGGTGGCGTTGGGTTTGGCCGCCGCCACGCTGCGCCGCCGGACACCGTGACTTCCAAACGGCCGGGCCGTCGGCCAGGAGCGAGCAGCGCCCGCGACGATATTCTCGCCAGCGCGCGAAAACTGTTCTCAATCACTGGAATCGACAAGACATCCATGCGATCCATCGCCTCCGATGCCGGTGTCGATCCCGCTCTCATCCACCATTACTTCGGTACGAAGCTGGATCTTTTCCGCGAGGTGGTCCAGTTGCCGGTCGATCCGCAGGTGGTGCTGCAACCGCTGCGGGACATCCCCGTCGAGGAACTCGGGATCGCGATTCCGCGGCTCATCATCCCATTCTGGGATTCGGAATTGGGCGCAAACGTGCTGGCCCTGTTCCGGTCGGCACTCAGCGGCGCCGACGACGGGCTGGTTCGGGTCTTCTTCCGCGAGGTCCTGGTCAACATCATCGCCGAACGTGTGGACAGCCCGGCCGGTAGCGGAGCGCTGCGTGCCGAGTTCGCGATCACGCAGATGGCCGGGATCCTGGTGGCGCGATACATCATGGAGGTCGAGCCGTTGGCCTCGCTCACGGCAGAGGAGATCGCACTCACCGTGGGACCGAACATTCAGCGGTATCTGACGGGCGAGCTACCGGTCTTCACTCGGTGAAGCGCTGGTGCTCCTCGTCGGTCACCTCGCGGGCCTCGTCGGGCAGCAGCACCGGGATGGAGTTCTCGATCCGGTAGGCCTTACGCAGACGGGGGTTGTAGAGAATGCCATCGGCCTCACCACCGATGAGCAGGAGTGCCCCGCGATCGATGGGGCAGACCAGGATGTCTAGAAGTACGGCGTCAAGAGGCATGTCGGTGATGTCAGCCCAGCGGGATGTTCTCGTTGAAGATCTGCTGGCCGCCGCCACCGCTGACGCCGATACCCGGTCCGGGACTGACGTTGGGCGGTCCACCGTTCGGATTGTTCGATCCGTTGGTGCCACTGATACCGATGTGAACGGGCTGCTGCGGCTTCTGCGCGGCCTTGAGGAACTGGGACTGCGTTGCGATGACCGACTTCAGGGTGTTGATCAGCGGCATCTGGCTAGGGCGTTTGTCCAGTGCAGACTTGAGGGCGTCGTTCTGCGCCGAGCTGACCTGGGCACCCCTGGCACGCAGCTGCAGTGACGTGCGGACCAGGTTGGATACCTGCCCACCACTGGTTCCGGTGGAGTACTCGTGCGCGATGTCGTCCAGCACGTCGGCGCTGGCGGTACCGACACCGGGCCCGAACACCAGAGCTGCGGAGAGGCCGGCGGAGGCCAGAGCGGTGCCGGCGAGGGCACGTAGGCGTGTCGGCATGAAGAGTTCCTTCCGGTATCGCGGACGTCAGCCTAACAACAACCCGTCATATGAGCAGCGGAAGGCGATGGGACCGGCGCTGGCGCGCCCCCTGCGGGCTACTGGGCGGCGCCCTGAAGCGCGTCGTACGTCGCGGCGGTCAACCGGTGGTACGCGCCGGATTCGGGGTCCAAATACCAGGTCTGGCGCCCCGGTTTCGGCAACCCGGACTCGCGAAGGTGTGTCGTGGAAGGGCGATAGGTCGCGCTGAAGGGCAGATTGGCTACCACCTTGACGATGTCCGGGCGTTCCGAGATCGGCACAGATGCGAATGCCTCTGCCAGATCAGCGGGTGATATCGCCTCACCGGGGCGAAGCACCACCGCGGTCACCGCGACGTTGGCCTCACCGGACTCCACGGGGTACGTCGCCACCAGGTCGATAGCACTCACCGAACCCAGTGCGTGACTGGTGGCTTCGGCGTACACCACGCCGTGCGCGGTACGGATTGCGGTGTTTCGGCCGTCGAGCATCCAGAAATCGCCGTCCTCATCGCGGCGGAAGAGAGATTCCGAGGACACCCAGGTGTCGCCGGGGGCGAACACACCGCGCCGAACCGCAGCAGCGGGATCCACATCACCGGGCGGCTTCGCCAGGAGCAGCCCAACCTCGCCGGGCTTGGCGATCTGCACGAACCCGTCCTCCCCCTCGATGATGACGTCGTCGACCGGGTCATAGGCGGCGAGCCGAACCTTGCCACCCCCGGGCAGTGGCCGCCCCTTGCTACCGATTTTGGTACCGGACACATTGGCCAACACCGCTTCGCCGTCTGTCGTCGCGAAGAACTCAACGACATGGGCGGGTGCGAATCTCTCGGTGACGCGCCGCCAGAGACCCGACGGCATACCCGAACCGATGAACAACCGCACCGGGTGGTGCGCGCCCAACGCCAGCGAAGGATCGTCGATGACCTCATGCATCATCGCCCAGGTGTAGGACACGACGGTCACGCCGTACTGGTGGACCTCCTGGACGAAACGATCGGGATTGAGCCCACGCGACAGGGCAATTCGCGCGCCACCGGCCACCGCTCCACCCAGGCTCACCAACAGGCCGGACTGATGATGCAGTGGAGTGAGGCAGTACACGGTGTCATTGGAGGTCAGCGCGGCAGCCGACGCGGTACCGAATGCCGACAACGCCCAACGGTGGTTGGTGATCTGCTTGGGCACCAGCCGGGATCCGTATCCGCTGAACATCACGAACGCCAGGTCGCGGGCCTGTCCGGGGTCGGGCCGATACCAGCCGGGCAGCTCGACGGCATCGGGGTCGATCTGCTCCATATCGATGATCGAGCCGTCGTCAGGAATGGACAGATCACGTGACTCGCCACCGCCAAGCACCAAGATGTGCACGGGAAGACCTTGTGCGACAGGAAGGTTCGGCGGATCGGTGAGCAGTTCGGAAATCTCCCCCAGCTTCACCGCTACTTCGAGGTCCGCATCGGGCGGCAGCAGCACCGCCACCGCCCCCAGGCGGGACAGCGCGGCGATCGCCACCAGGGCGCTGGGTCGGGTCTCCATGAGGACACCCACCCGGACGCCTTGCCGTACACCCACCTCGATGAGGCCCCTGACCACGTTGTTGATGCGGCGGTCCACCGCCTCGTAGGTGTGCACCCGCCCATCGAACAAGAAGCTCTCACCATGAGGGGTACGGCGCGCCTGTTCGGTCATCAACCGGCCCAGCGAGATTCGGGTGTGATCGTGGATCTGGCCCAGGCGAGTCAGCCTTGGCAGCGTGCGAACCGCCTCGACGGCAATGGATTTCACCGACTTGTTGGCAGCCGCGGCGGCCGCACCGGCGGTGCGGGCAGCGGCGATGGCAACCTCGGTGGTGGTACTCAAACCGTGGGCGACCCGGGAGGTGAGTGGCACACCGCCGCCGTCCAGCTGACCACTCTCGTGCTCGTACATGAGGTCGACCGCCGGGGGTTTGGATGCCTCGCCCTCACGCCATTGCACCCATTGGCTCACCGTCGGCCAGGTCTGCGCCACCGCGGTCGAGCCGACCACCAGACCGAAGTGGCCGGCGCGGATGAGGTATTCGTACACGTCGGCCTTCGGTGCGGCACGCAGGATGCCGCGCACCGAGGCCGGCTGGCCGATATCGTCGACTTCGCCGACCACTGCCAGTACCGGGCAGGTGATATCGCTGAGCGTGACCACGCGATCGTTGACGGTGAAGCCGCCGGTGGTCATCCTGTTGTGCACCACGAACTGACGCAGCAGCTCGGCGATCGCGGGACCGGACCAGGCGATCCAGCCCTCATTGGCCAGGAACTTACGCTGCTGCTCGCGCGGGAGCAGCGCATCGCGGTCGTGCAGCTGTCGCAAGAAGTCGAGACGGCCCTTCACCGTCTTCACCGGGTCCAGCATCTGGAACCCGATGCGAGCCGACCACGCCGGAATGGAAAACCGACTGAATATGTGGTCGGCCATGAACTCGGCGATATCGGCCGAAAGCCCCGCGGGCATGCCCATGGGCATGGCGGCGTTCGCGTCGACCGGCGAACCGAAGGTGATGATGCTCGCGATGGTGCGCGACTTGCGCAGTGCCGCAGTCTGATAGCAGAACATGCCGCCCTGTGAGTATCCGGCGAGATGCACCTGGCGGCCGGTGATTCGATGCACGGTTTCGATGGCGTCACTGACGGCCACCACGTGATCGGACAGGGTGCGCTCCATACCCCCGGCCATCCGGTCGGGGCTGCCGAAGTCGATGACCCACGGATCGATGCCCTCTCGGTGCAGGATGCCGACGGCGCCGCCGTCCTGGGTGACGTCCCACATGTCCGCGGCCATCATCATCGGGTGCACCATCAGGACGACCGGCCCGGCATCTTCCGCGCCGGAGGACCCCGGTGCGAAGTAGCGGCGCAGCCGGTACATGGGCACGCTCTCGACGATCTGGTGCGATGACGCGGTGCTGCCGGTCTCGAGTCCACCGAGGCGCAGGACCTCCAGCCCGTTCTGCGCAGTGGCGGCCAGGCGGGCGACGGGCTTGGTCAAGGAGGAGAGATTGAAGGACACAGCTGCTCCTTAGATACCGATCATCCGCAATATTGCCCAGGTGAGGGCCTGCATATCCTGTCACAGCGGGTGCGTCGGGCTGACCGAATCCCAGCCACCGGATCGGAAGCGACGCCGTGATACGAGGCTCTACGATGGCGCGGTGGGGAATCTGTTGCTGCGACCGCTGCGCCTCTGGGTGATGTACCTGCCTCAACTGGCCGCTTGCTATCTGCTGGGTCTGTTGGGGCGCAACATCGTCATCGAGCTGGCGGCCAAATATGCGTGGAACAACTATCTCGTGGTGGACCTACTGATGCCCTTCGCCGGTCTAGCTCGGCTGGGCTCGATCATTGCGATGTTCCTGGTCCTGCGCTCGGCGATTCCTGTGTTGGCGGCCATGCCCAGGATCTCCCTACGCAATGTCGACATATTCGCCAATGTTGTATTGCCGTTTTTTGTTATCTACCTGGCGTGGAAGATGTTCCAGGACGACTGGCTGACCTACGAGCAGAAGGCGATGTGGCACCGCGTGGGCGCCCACATGACGACCGGCACCAAGGTGGTCAACTTGGGGGATGTTCCCGTGACTAATTACGTCTGGGTACTGATTGCGGGCGCTTTTGTTCTCCGGATGGTCTTAAACCTCAAGCCCATAAAAGACAGGCTGCCCGGATGGTTTGTTTTCATCAGGGTGTACTTGGATGCCTTGTGGGTCTTCCTGGTGTTGTCCTTCTCCGCCAGCAAGGGCGTGAACTTCTTCCTGAGCCCATCGGCCTGGTTCAAGGAACGCCGCATCGTTGTCTGGTTTGACGAAATGCGCAGCGAACTGTTCTCGCATTTTCGCCCTTTGGAGGTTCTCTGGGGCTTTGTTAGTGACGCGTGGCATATCGTCTGGGGAGCTGCGGCCGTACCGCTGATCTGGCTGGCTATCGCCGGCATCATTTATGGCTCGTCAAGTAACGCCAGCTGGCGGGGAGTGCTTCGGCGGCTGGCGGGTATTGACAGCCAGGTGGTGGCCGACAGACTCGCACCCACCCGAGATCAGGTCCACCGTCGGGTGGCTAGCAGGGTATCCGAGCAGACCAGGGGTAAGGCCAAGGATTGGCTGCTCTCGCAGTTCGGAAGCGCCAAACCTATTGTCGATTCGGCGCGCCTGGTGTTGCACGGAGGACTAGTCCTGCTGTCTGGCTATGTACTGGTGTATCTCTGCTTGGCGTGGCTGGACATGTCCGGCAGTTTCCTCACCACGCAAATGCAGGTCGGCGGATACCTGACCCGTGGTTTTGCCTGGATATTGGGCCCACATCCGCTGTCGTTCTGGAATGGTGTCGCGCCTGTATTGACGGCGATTTCAGGTGTTCTTGTTTCCTCCCTGAGGGTATGCGTCATCGCATCTGTCTTCGCTCACTGTGTCGAAAAGGCAGAGGCGGAAGCGGCGGCGCTACATGACAACGAGGTTGTCGACTACCCAGCCGACTCGGAAGACGCTCTCGCGGCAAATCCCGTTGTCGCCGATCGGTAGAACTAAGACAGCTCAAATCTGACCAAGATTTGGGCACTGCCGCCTACGGGGTTCACCAGGTCGACAGCGGTCATGGTCACATCATCGGGCACCAGGAAGCTGAACTGAAGGTTTCCCGGTTTGTCGCAGTGATCGACGACGCCGTCTGGGGGCGTCACCGTATACAACAGGAACGGAGCCTCCGGCCACTGATGCTCACCGTCGGTGATTCTTCCGTCACAGAAGAAGTTCTGAGGAACGGGGCCGGAGCGTTCTATCGTGACCACCGCCAGTTCCGCCCCTTTCGGAATGACCCCATTGGCTCCGCGCGGGGCCTTGCCGAGACGTCTGACACCAGCAAGGCGCCATGTCTGTCCGTAGGCATCCCCGGACTGCCCGGTCGCAATCACATGGAGTGGGACCACACTCGCTCGATAGTCCCGCCACGAATCACGGAACGATACAGCCCACACCCCGGAGAACACCGCGATGACAATCACTCCCGCGACAACATTGCGAAACCACAGGCGCGAACGTAATGGCAGTTGGTCCGGGGCGTGCTCGCGTCGGTGGCGCGGGGCATCGGTGCTGGTTTGCATTTCGCTCATTGCTTGCCCACCACCGTTTTGGGAAGCGCGATAACTGACGCACGGGGTGCATGCTCGTTGTCGAGCGGAATATCGATCACGAGCCGTGAATCCCATTTGTACTGTCCGGCGGCGTAGAAAATGTACAACTTCGCGGAGCGGGCATCTTCAAGCGCACTTGAGCTGACCTCGAAAACAAAAACGCCGGTTTCGGGGATCAGCGGAGTCAGACGTGCGCCCAGAAGCGTGGATCCCTCAAGTCGGCTGTCAGGTGTGTAGCCCTTATCGCCGAGCGCCAGTATCGCGTCAGCCTGTGAGGCCTCCGTCATTGATGTGATGGTGAGTTTGACGACGACCCATTGACCGGCGGACTTGATGTTTCGCTGACGCGGAGAAAAGCCCGTGTGTTTGACGACTGGCCCGATCCCGACCTTGGTCACCGTGGCCGAGAACAACCGGCCGGTTACCGAACTTCCCATCGTGCCGTGAACATCAAAGGCATTTTGAGTTTCGGCGGCTGAAGGAAGGCGATTCCAGACGTAGACGGAGGCAGAAAGTAAAACCGCCACCACCGCAGCCGTCACGGATATGCGCATAAGCGGCGAGGAGGCCCGGAAAGGCAAGATTTTCTTCGGGAAGTTCACGAAGACACCTCCACAGGCACACTGGTTGTTGCGCTCTTGCCGTCATCAACCCAGCCCTCGCCATAGAGCACCAGGCCACGGCTAAATTTCCGGTATGGCACCTGAACCGACACCGTGGATCCGGGTAGTACAGCGGCAGAAGGGACGCTCCACACCACTGCCACCTTCTCGGTGATATCGGGTTGCAGCGCGACCAAAAAGCTGCTGTCTTCGATCCGGAGAGTCACGGCGCGCTGGCCCTGGAACTGAGAAATGTCTTGTACATCGGGCACATTCGGCAGGAAAAACTGGCCGCTGACCACGTCGACGCGATCGGAGTTGTTGGTGACCTCCGCCAGGACCGCAAGATACATGCGTCCCGGCTTCTCTTTTGCGATCACCGCTCCACCGCCGACGATTTCCGATCGCAGAACGGCCTTTTGCACAGTAATAGTGAATTCACCATTGTCGAAAGGCTTGCCAAGATCGAATGTCTGCGGAGTCTTGTCCACGGCGTCCAAGCCACCGAATCCGGCGGTCGCCACAATCGCGAGCACCGCGACCACGTGCCACATCTGGACGAACTCCAGGTCGTTCCACCAGTTCCGGCCCCATGCGATGGCCCGGCCCAGCACACCGCGAGGGGCAGGTGGCAGTGCGCTCTCCATGGTCACGGAGGCGGCGTGCATTGGATGAGTCGCCACCGGGCGGCGCCACGCCGCGTTCGGGTCGTCCGGTATATCTCCCCCCGGACCGGGGCCCGACGATGTCGGGTCCGGCTCGCCGTCCATGGCTGGATATTAGCGGCTCTGACCGCGCAGCACGTTCAGACGGGCCAGCACCAGTTCACGCTGCTCAGCAACGCGTTCCGGTGCGGTGCCGCCACGGGCGCTGCGGGAGGCGACCGATCCGGAGGTGGTGAGCACGGCGCGCACCTGTCCCGTCAGGTCCGGATGGATGGCCGCGAGTTCGTCATCGGTGAGATCCTCCAGGCCGGCGCCGCGGGCCTCGGCGACACGAACCGCCTCCCCTGCCGCCTCATGTGCGACGCGGAACGGTACGCCCTGGCGCACCATCCACTCGGCCAGGTCGGTGGCCAGGGTGAATCCCGCCGGGGCGAGGGCCGCCATGCGCTCGGTGCGGAACCGCAGGGTCGCGACCAAGCCGGCCATCGCGGGCAGCAGGAGTTCCAGCTGCGCCACCGAATCGAAGAGCGGTTCCTTGTCCTCCTGCAGATCACGGTTGTAGGCCAGCGGCTGCGCCTTCAGGGTGGCGAGGAGGCCGGTGAGATTTCCGATCAGGCGCCCCGATTTACCGCGGGCCAGCTCGGCGATATCGGGATTCTTCTTCTGAGGCATGATCGAGCTACCGGTAGACCAGGAATCGTCGAGTTCGGCATAGCCGAATTCTGTTGTGCTCCAGAGAATGATGTCCTCGGAGAGGCGCGACAGATCGACGGCGATCATGGCGAAGACGAAGGCGGCCTCGGCCGCGAAATCGCGGGCCGACGTCGCATCGATCGAATTATCCATGGCCGCAGTGAATCCCAGATCCAACGCGATGGTGTCCGGGTCCAGGCCAAGCGAGGATCCCGCCAGTGCGCCGGCCCCGTAAGGCGAGACGGCCGTACGCCGGTCCCAGTCGACGAGTCGGTCCACATCACGCAGCAGTGGCTGTGCGTGCGCGAGCAGATGGTGTGCCAGCAGCACTGGTTGCGCGGCCTGCAGATGAGTCTTGCCCGGCATGATCGCCTCGGGATGTGCACCGGCCTGATCGGCCAGGGCCTGCACCACGTCGAGCACACCGTCGGACACCCGCCCGGCCGCATCGCGCAGCCATATCCGGAACAGCGTGGCCACCTGATCATTTCGGGAGCGACCGGCACGCAGACGACCGCCCACATCGGCTCCGACACGTTCGATGAGTCCGCGTTCGAGAGCGCCGTGCACATCCTCGTCGGTGTCGGCCGGCACGAACTGTCCCGAAGCGACGTCCCGTTCCAGCTGTTGCAGCCCGTCCACCAAGGCCGACAGTTGCTCATCGGTCAGCAGGTCGGCCTTGCGCAACACCCGAGCGTGCGCGATCGACGCCCGAATGTCGTACGGCGCCAGCACCCAATCGAAATGAGTGGACTTGCTCAGTGCCGCCAGCGCCGGCGCGGGCCCGCCGGCGAACCGCCCACCCCACAGCGATCCCTCGTTGGTGCTCACTTGCCCGACAGGTCCCGCTGTGCGGAGATCTTCGACGACAGGCCGTGGATGTGCACGAATCCCTTGGCGCTCGACTGATCGAAGCTGTCGCCCTCGTCGTAGGTGGCCAGGTTGAAGTCGTACAGAGACTCGGCGCTGCGGCGACCGTTCACCGCGATGTTTCCACCATGGAGCACCAGTCGAATGTCACCGGCGACATGCTGCTGGGTGTCCGCGACAAACGCCTCCAGTGAGCGCTTCAGCGGCGAGTACCACAGACCGTCATAGACCAGCTCGGCCCATTTCTGGTCGGTGTGCCGCTTGTACCGGCCAAGCTCACGCTCCAAGGTGACGTGCTCCAGCTCCTCATGCGCGGTGATGAGGACCATCGCGCCTGGGGCCTCGTAGATTTCACGGCTCTTGATGCCGACCAATCGATCCTCGACGACATCGAGACGGCCCACGCCTTGCGCCCCTGCACGCCGGTTCAGCTCCACGATGGCTTCCAGCACGGTGACCGGGTTGCCGTCGATCGCGGTGGGCACCCCCTTGTCGAAGGTGATGATCAGCTCGTCGGGTGCGCCCCAGTTGAGGGTCGGGTCCTCGGTGTAGTCGTACACGTCCTTGGTCGGAGCATTCCAAAGGTCTTCCAGGAAACCGGTTTCCACCGCGCGACCCCACACGTTCTGGTCGATGGAGAACGGCGACTTCTTCGTCACGTTGATCGGGATCTCGTTCTCGGCGGCGAACGCGATGGCCTTCTCGCGGGTCCATGCGTAGTCGCGGACCGGAGCGAGCACCTCCAGATCCGGTGCCAGCGAGGCAAATCCGACCTCAAACCGCACCTGATCGTTGCCCTTGCCGGTGCAGCCGTGCGCGACGATCCCGCCGCCATGCTCGCGTGCGGCGGCCACCAGATGCTTGACGATCAGCGGACGGCTGATGGCCGACACCAGCGGATAACGATCCATGTACAGCGCATTGGACTGCACGGTCGGCAGGCAGTACTCGTCGGCGAACTCATCGCGGGCATCGACGACGACCGCCTCCACGGCGCCACAGTCGAGGGCACGCTGGCGCACCACCTCCATGTCCTCGCCGCCCTGGCCGAGGTCGATCGCGACAGCAACAACCTCGCGGCCGGTCTCCTTGCCAATCCAGCTGATCGCCACAGACGTATCGAGCCCACCCGAGTAGGCCAGGATGACGCGGTCAGACGATGTCGATTGAGTGGTCATGTCATCTCTCTCTTTTAGGCAAGCTGTTCGAACTGTGCGGCGAGCTGGGCTCCGGTCAAGGGTTCACGGGCGATCACCGCAATGGTGTCATCCCCCGCGATGGTCCCGACAACGTCGGGCAATGCGGCGCGATCAATCGCGCTGGCGAGATAGTGCGCGGCACCCGGCGGCGTGCGCAGTACCGCGAGATTACCGCTGGCGTCGGTGGATACCAGCAGCTCCCCCAGCAACCGGGAGAGCCGGTCGGTGCCGCCGGACACTCCACGCACCGGACTGCCGTCCTCGGGCACTACGTACACGCCTACTCCGCCGTCGGCAGCGCGAAGTTTTACGGCACCGAGCTCGTCGAGATCCCGGGACAAGGTGGCTTGCGTGGTTTCGATGCCCTCGGCCGCCAGCAGCGCCGCCAGTTCTCCCTGGCTGCGCACCGACTGCGTCGACAGCAGCGCCACGATGCGCGCCTGCCGCCCTGCCCGGGTGTCGGCGGCATGTGAGGCTGTCATCGCCGTTGTTCCAGCAGCCACACCAGCAGCGCCTTCTGGGCGTGCAGACGGTTCTCGGCTTCATCCCACACGGCACTGCGCGGGCCGTCGATCACCTCATCGGTGATCTCCTCGCCGCGATGGGCGGGAAGGCAGTGCAGGACAATGGCTTCTGAATCCGCCAGCCCGAGTAGGTCCTCATTCACCTGGAACGAGCGGAACGGCCGCACCCTGTCGAGGCCGTCATTCTCCTGCCCCATCGAGGTCCACGCGTCGGTGACAAGCACGTCGGCACCGGTGGAAGCGGTTCGCGGGTCGGCGGTGACGGTGAGGGACGCACCGGTGTGCGCGGCGATCCGCTCGGCTTCGGCGACGTACTTGCCATGCGGCGCAAACCCATTGGGCGCAGCGATAGTCACATGGATGCCTGCCGTGACGCCACCGACCATCAGCGAGTGCGCCATATTGTTGGCTCCGTCACCCAGATACGTCAGTCGCAATCCGGCCAGCGAGCCCTTGCGTTCCGCCAGTGTCTGCAGGTCCGCGAGGACCTGGCATGGATGAAAGTCGTCGGACAGGGCATTGACGATGGGAACGGTGGCACCGCTTGCCATGGCGGTCAGGCGTTCCTGCGCGTAGGTGCGCCACACGATGGCTTCCACATACCGGGATAACACCTGCCCGGTATCTTCGAGGGTCTCCTCGCGCCCCAACTGAGTGGTGCGGCTGTCGACCACCACGGCATGCCCACCCAGCTGCGCTATGCCCATCTCGAAGGAGAAGCGCGTCCGAGTCGAGTTCTTCTCGAAGATGACGGCGACCCCGCGTGGGCCCTCGAGCGGCCGACGCGAAAACGGCGCCTTCTTGAGTTCGGCAGCCAGCGTGAGGACTTCGGCCTGCTCAGCAGGTGAGAGATCGTCGTCCCTCAGAAAATGTCGGACGTTTCCCGCCGGGTTCATGCCAGCTCCTGTTCTGCTGCGGTGTCGAGGATGCCGGGCAGCGCGGCGACAAACTCCTCAATCTGTTCATCGCTGAGGATCAGGGGCGGGGCCAGCCGCAGCACATCGGGCGCCGCGGCGTTGAGCAGGAAGCCGGCCTCGCGTGCCGCAGTTTCGGCGGCCTTGGCGCGTTGCTCGTTCAGAACGATTCCCAGGAGCAGACCCGCGCCACGCACCCGGGCGACCAGCGGATGGTTCAACCCTTCGATCGCATGGCTCAACGACTTTCCAGCCGCGGCAGCGTGATCGACGAGGTTCTGCTCATCGAGTACCAGCAGGACCGCCAGGGCCGCCGCGGCGCAGACGGGATTGCCTCCGAACGTGCTGCCGTGCAGCCCCGGAGTGAGCAGCTCCGCGGCAGCTCCGGTCGCGATGCAGGCACCGATCGGCAGACCGCCGCCGAGGCCCTTGGCCAGGGTGACCACATCGGGGGTTATACCCACCTGCTGATGTGCGAAAAATGTTCCGGTGCGCCCGATTCCGGTCTGCACCTCATCGAGTACCAGCAGCGCGCCGTGGCGCGCGGTGATCTCACGTACCCCTGCGAGGTAGCCCTCTGGTGGAACCACCACCCCGCCTTCGCCCATGATCGGCTCCAGGAAGACCGCCGCGGTGTCACCGTCGACAACCGACTCGATGGCTGCGAGATCGCCGTACGGTACGTGCACCACTCCTGCCGGCAACGGCTCAAATGGCGCCTGCTTGGTTGGCTGGCCGGTGAGCGCCAGCGATCCCATGGTGCGGCCGTGGAAGGCGCCTTCGGCCGCTACTACCTTGGTGCGCCCGGTAAGCCGGGTCAGCTTGAACGCGGCCTCGTTGGCTTCGGTGCCGGAATTGCAGAGGAACACCCTGCCCGGAACTCCCAGCCGTGCGATGAGCGCCTCGGAGAGTTCGAGGCCGGGGCCCGTCGCATACAGATTCGAGGTGTGGCCGAGCGTCGAGAGCTGGTGCGTGACGGCATCGATGACGGCCTGGTTGCGGTGACCCAACACGTTGACGGCGATGCCGCCCAACAGATCCAGGTACCGCTTGCCGTCCACATCGGTGACGACGGCGCCGTCGCCCTCGGCGAGGACGACCGGCGGTGTGCCGTAGTTGTTCATCATGACGTGTTCCCAGCGCTGCTGGGTCTCACTGGTGTTGCTCATGATTGGCTCCTGACAATTGTCCCGACGCCCTCGTCGGTGAATAGCTCGACCAATACGCAATGCTCGACGCGCCCGTCGATGATGTGGGCGCTGGGTACCCCGCCGTCCACCGCACGCAGACATGCCTCGACCTTGGGAATCATGCCCGACTCCAGTGTGGGCAGGAGCTCGCGCAGATCCTCTGCCGCGATAGCGGTCACCAGCGACCCCCGATCCGGCCAGTCGGTGTAGAGGCCCTCGATATCGGTGAGCATCAGGAGACGCTCGGCGCCAAGGGCTTCGGCGAGTGCACCGGCGGCAGTGTCGGCGTTGAGGTTGTGCACCACGCCATCCGCATCGGGAGCAAGGGTGGATACCACCGGGATACGTCCGGCATCGATCAGGTCAAGGATCGCTTCCGGATTCACCTGTGCCACATCGCCCACCAACCCGATATCGGTCTCGACGCCGTCTACGGTCGCGGTGCGGCGCACGGCCGTGAACAGTTGTGCATCCTCGCCCGTGATCCCCACTGCGTACGGCCCGTGGCTGTTGATCAGCCCGACAAGCTCACGGCCGACCTGGCCGAAGAGCACCATCCGCGCGATGTCCAGCACTTCCGGTGTGGTGACCCGGAAGCCACCCTTGAACTCTCCGGACACGCCAAGCTTTTTCAGCATCGAGGTGATCTGCGGGCCGCCGCCGTGCACGACGACGGGGTGGATGCCGCAGTTGCGCAGGAACACCATGTCTTCGGCGAAGGCGTTCTTGAGCGCATCGTCGGTCATGGCATTGCCGCCGTACTTGATCACGACGATGGCGCCGTGCAGCTTCTTGAGCCATGGCAGCGCCTCGGCGAGCACGCGCGCCTTCTTGGGAGCCTTCATGAGCTGTACGCCGAATTCTCTTCGACGTAGGCATGCGAAAGATCGGTGGTCCGGATGGTTGCCCGCTGATCCCCGGCGCCGAGGTCGATGAGTACCTCGACGTCCGGACCGGCCAGATCGATCTCACGAGCGCCAGGAGCGCCGGTGCAGTTGGCGCATACCAGGTTTCCGTTGAATGACACCGTGACGCGATCCGGGTCGAGGTCTATCGGTGCCATGCCCACCGCGGCGAGCACCCTGCCCCAGTTGGGGTCGGAGCCGAACAGCGCGGTCTTGACAAGGCTGTCGCGTGCCACCGTCCGGGCTGCGGCCACCGCGTCGTCCTCGGTGACCGCCCCGGTGACGGTGATCAGGATCCGTTTGGTGACACCCTCGGCATCGGACTGCAGCTGCGCGGCCAGGTCATCGCAGACCCGGGCTACCGCCGCAGCGAATTCCTCTGCGTCAGGTGTGATCTCGCTTGCCCCGGAGGCCAGCAGCAGCACGGTGTCGTTGGTGGAACAGCTGCCGTCGACGTCGAGCCGGTCGAAGGTGCGCGCGGTGGCCGCCCTCAACGCGGAATCCAACTGCGCGGCGGGCACTGCGGCGTCGGTCGTGATGACCACGAGCATGGTCGCCAGGGAGGGAGCCAACATGCCCGCGCCCTTGGCCATCCCGCCCACCGTCCAGCCACCCTTATGATGCAGCGCAACCTCTTTCGGCACGGTGTCGGTGGTCATGATGGCGTGCGCGGCGTCGGTGCCACCGCCCAGGCCGCCTGCCAGCTCGTGCACGATTTCCTGCACCCCGGCCAGCACCTTGTCCATCGGCAACCGGTCACCGATGAGTCCTGTGGAGCACACGGCCACCTCGATGGCCCCGGTCTCGGTGCCCCAGTCGCTGAGCGTCTTCGCGACCTCTTCCGCGGTGGCGTGGCTGTCCTGGAATCCGACCGGTCCGGTACACGCATTCGCCCCACCGGAGTTGAGAATGACGGCGCGCAGCCGGCCCGTGGTGAGGACCTGCTGCGACCAGAGCACGGGGGCGGCCTTGACCTTGTTGCGGGTGAATACCCCCGCCGCGGCGTAGTCGGGCCCCTCGTTGAAGACCAGGGCAAGATCCGGCTTACCGGAGACCTTGATTCCGGCGGCGATTCCGGCCGCCTTGAACCCGGCGGGTGCGGTCACGCCCTGCGTCCGCACCAGTGGCGAATTGTCCTTGGTCATGGTGCTACCCCCACAATGGATAGGCCGTCACCCTCGGGCCAACCGAGTGCGAGGTTCATGGATTGAATCGCGGCTCCTGCGGTGCCCTTCACCAGATTGTCGATGGCTGCGATCGCCACCAGCACGCCCGCATCGGGGTCGACGGCCAGACCGATGTGCGCGGCGTTGCTCCCGGATACCGCCTTGGTGGTGGGCAACTGCCCCTCCGGAAGCACGTGAATGAACGGCTCATCGCGGTATGCCTCCTGATATGCGTCCCGGATCTCGGCCAGGGTTGCGCTGGTCGGCGCCGTACACGTAGCGAGAATGCCGCGGGGCATGGGGATGAGCACAGGCGTGAAAGAGACGGTGACCGGCTTGCCCGACGGATGATTCAGCCCCTGAGCGATCTCCGGGGTGTGCCGATGCGCACCGGCGACGTTGTAGGCGCGGGCCGAACCCATGACCTCGGAGGCCAGCAGGTCGGCCTTGGGGGCGCGTCCGGCGCCCGTGGTACCACTGACCGCTACGACGGTGACCGTCGGCTCCACGAGGCCTGCAGCGACCGCGGGAGATAACGCCAACAGTGCTGCCGTCGGATAGCAGCCCGGAACCGCCACGCGCTTGGTGCCGTGCAGGGCCGCGCGTGCACCGAAAAGCTCCGGCAAGCCATACGGCCAGCTCCCGGCATGTTTCGAGCCGTAGTAACGCTGCCATGCGGCGGCATCGGTCAGCCGAAAATCGGCGCCACAGTCGATGATGAGGGTCTGCTGCCCCAGTTCGTCGGCGATCTTGGCCGAAGAGCCGTGCGGTAGCGCCAGGAACACCACGTCGTGCCCCCGCAACAGCTTGGGATCGGTGGGCTGTAGTTTGTGGTCAGCTAACGGTGTCAGATTCGGGTGATGCTCGATGAGGCTGGTACCTGCATTGGAACCGGCCGTCAATACCCCGATGCGCAGGCGGCCCGCGGCGTATGCCGGATGTGCGAGCAGCAGGCGCAGAATCTCACCGCCGGCATATCCGCTGGCACCGGCGACCGCGACCGAGAACCCAGTAGTCATAGCGGCAATTCTGTATCATTATGCAGTCAAGCGCAAATATATTCGATCAATCGTTGTAGACACGCGATCAACCTCAACTTGAGCTAAACGGTGTGATGCCCGGTTCTCACGGTTACGGTGAGGTAGCTGGCGAATAGCGCCGGCAGTTGTTAACGAGCGAGAACGAGTACGAGAAGGGAGCCTTCCATGTCGGATCGTGCCGATCGTCAGCGCCAGGAGCAGCACCGCGAGCAGGCTGACCAGCGCCGAGGACAGTAAGACCTGCTAGGTGCGTTGGGTTGCCCCAACGCGCTCGGCCGCAGAGGCCACCGCCGTTATCCGTGCGGCGGTGGCCTCGTCTTCTGTCAGGGTGCGGTCGGTCGCCCGGAAACGCAGCCGGAAGTTCAACGATTTGTTGCCTTCGCCCACCTGCGGCCCGGTGTAAACCTCCACCAGGCGCACCTCTTCGATCAACTCACCCGCCCCGGCGCGTAGCGCCTCGGTGACCGCATCGGCGGGCACCGGCTCGGCGACCACCAACGAAACGTCCTGAAGCACTGCCGGGAACGGCGAGATCCTCGGCGCGGGAAGCGGATTGGTGACAGGAAGCGCGTCCAGGCTCAACTCCAGGGCACATGTGCGTTTGGGCAGCCCGAGCCGTTCGATGACCGCCGGGTGCAGTTCGCCGGCATGCCCGACAACCTGGCCATCGGCCACAATCTCCGCGCACCGCCCCGGATGCCACGGCAATTCACTGCCGGCCCGCAGCGACAGGTCCACATAGGCCGCCCGCCCGATGATCCGGGCGGCTTCCAGGATGTCGGTGACATCGGCGGCTCGCCCACGCCCCCACGGCCCATTCGGCTCACGCGCCCCCGTCAGCACAAGTGCCACATGGACGGGCTGCGCGGGCAGCGACTCGAGCAATGCATTGAGCTCGGTTTCGGAGGGGCGATCCGTCACGTCGAGCAGCGGGATCGCTCGGGTCGTCTCGGTTGGCCGGACAACCTGACCGATTGTGAACAATGCGACGTCGACGGTTCCACGAGAAATATTGCGCGACAACGCCTCAAACACCCCGGGCAGGAGCGTGCTGGCAAGTTCGGGGCGGTCGGATTCCAGCGGGTTGAGGACCTTTGTGGTGCGTCGGCGCGGATCGTCCTGATCCAGGCCCCACGCGTCGAACACCCCGGCAGGCAGGAACGGCATCGGCAGGATCTCGGTGTATCCGCTGAGCGCCAGGGACTTCCCCACCGCACGGCGACGACGTTGCGGTGCGGTGAGGCCACCGCCTTGCGGCGCCGCGGGCAGAATCGACGGGATGTCTTCCAGTCCTTCGAGTCGCAGCACCTCCTCCACCAGGTCCGCACCCTCGGCGATATCGGGACGCCAGCTCGGCGGTGTGACCCGCAGGGCCTTGCCCTCCACCGCTACCTCGGCACCGATCTGCCGGAGGCGGTGTTCCACCACCCCGTCGGCGTAGTCGACCCCGGCGATGCGCGCGGGAAGGTCGGTGGCCATGACGATCTCGGGTCGGGCCTGGCCGTCGGCCGACCAATCGGTGAGTTCGGCAGGTGTGCTGCCGCCGGCGATGTCGCGCAGTAGAGACGCACAACGATCCAGGGCGGCAACGGATATCGCGGGATCCACGGAACGTTCGTACCGGCGTCCCGCCTCGCTGTGCAGGTGTAGCCGACGTTGGGTGCGCAGCACCGCGGCCGGATCCCATACCGCCGCTTCGAGGAGCACGTCGGTGGAGTCTTCGCGCATCTCGGTGCTTCCGGCGCCCATGACACCGCCGATCGCGGTGACACCGGCGTCGTCCGCGATCAGAACGTCGCCGGGTTCAAGCTTGCGTTGCACGTCGTCGAGAGTGATAACCGTCTCGCCGGCTGTCGCGAATCGCACCCGAAAATCCCCGCTGATCCGTGCATTGTCGTGGGCGTGCATGGGGTGCCCGATCTCGAGCATCACGTAGTTGGTGGCGTCCACCGCCGGCGATATGGCCCGGATTCCACAGAGCATCAGCCGTCGCTGAAGCCACCACGGCGACACCGCCGTCGGATCGATGCCGATAACCGGACGCAACCCGAAGCGTTTGACCCCGGTACCGGCGTCGATATGTACCGGCAGTGAGGGCTTATCGGCCGGGAGCGACTGTACTGCAGCTGGATCGACGAAATCCAGGTCGTACGCACAGGCCAGGTCACGAGCCAGCCCGCGAACGGACAGGCAGTATCCGCGATCCGGAGTGATCGACAGATCGAAGACGACATCGTCCAGCCCGACCACCTCGCCGGCATCGGCACCGGGTTCGGCGGTTCCCGGCGGGAGCACCAGAATGCCCGAGGAGTCCGAGCCGAGACCCAGCTCGGTCGTCGAGCAGATCATCCCGTCGGAGTTGTGCCCGTAGGTCTTTCGTGTCGCGATGGTGAAGTCGCCGGGCAGCGTGACACCCGGAAGTGCCACCACTACCAGGTCGTCGACGGCGAAATTCGATGCACCACAGACAATCTCGCGAGGCTCCGCCTCACCTACGTCCACCAGGCAAAACCGGATCGGCTTTTTGAAGTCGGTGAGTTCGGTGATCTGGGCGACGCGTCCGATCACCAGCGGTCCGGTAACCGGACCGGGGACGATCACCTCTTCCACCTCGTGACCGATGCGGATCAGCGTTTCCTCGATACTCGCCGGGGTGGCGGAGAATTCCGGGGCACCGACACGCAGGACCTCGATAAGCCAGCTGTAGGGAATACGCATCAGGCACTCACCCCGAACGGGAGGCTGAAGCGCACGTCGCCCTCGATCATGTCGCGCATATCGGACAACCCGTTGCGGAACTGCAAGGTTCGTTCCAGCCCCATGCCAAACGCAAAGCCGCTGCATTCTTCCGGATTAATACCACTGGCTCGCAACACATTCGGGTTCACCATGCCGCAGCCGCCCCATTCAACCCAGCCGGCCCCGCCTTTTTTGTTCTCGAACCAGACATCCACCTCGGCAGAGGGTTCGGTGAACGGGAAGAAGTGCGGCCGCATCCGGGTGTGTGCCTGCGCCCCGAACATGGCCCGCGCGAAGGCGTCGAGCGTGCCCTTGAGGTTGGCCAGGGTGAGCCCGCGATCCACGGCGAGCCCCTCGACCTGATGGAAGGCGGGCAGGTGCGTCGCATCGATTTCATCGGTGCGGAAGGCGCGCCCCAGCGAGATCACGTAGACGGGCAGCTCGCGCGCCAACAAGGTACGGACCTGGACCGGTGAGGTGTGCGTGCGCAGCACCTGTCGCGAGTCCTCGGGGGCGATGTAGAAGGTGTCCTGGGTGCTGCGTGCCGGGTGGTCGGGCAAGAAGTTGAGGGCATCGAAGTTGAAGTGTTCGGTCTCCACCTCGGGGCCGTCCGCCACCTCCCACCCCATCGCTACGAAGGTGTCCGCGATGTGTTCGGACAGGATGGTGATCGGGTGGCGCGCTCCGATCGTCTGACGCGTCGACGGCAGGGTCACATCGACACGCTCTGCGACCAGTACGGCGGCATCACGTTCGGCGCGCAGTGCCTCCAACCGGATGTCGTACGCCTGTTGCGCCTGGTTACGTACGGCGTTGACAAGCTTTCCGGCCTCAGCCCGTTGATCCTTGGGTAGCGCGCCCAGAGCCTGCCGCGCGAGCGCCAGTGGCGACTTCTCCCCCAGATGGTCGACCTTTGCCTGCGCGAGGGCATCCAGGTCACCGGCGGCGTCAAAGGCCGCGCGAGCAGCATCAACGGCGCTCGTCAGAGCCGTCTCCGATGGTTCCACTGATGGGTCCTGCGAGTGATCGGCCACGGATGCCGATCATAGGGTAAGGCGGGTTAACCACCGTGCGGTCATGCCCGGCGGGCACCACCGCACCGCCTAGTGTTGATCGAGTGAATGGCGAAGCAGTGCGCCGCTGGATCTTCGAAAGACATTGCCATCCGGTCAGTGCGTGGTCTCGTTGGGCGACGACACCGCTGTTGCTCGTTCCCGCGTGGACCCGGCGATGGCGTTGGGCGATCCCGATCGCCGTGTGGCTCGCGATCAACCCGGTGGTGACCCCGCCCGCCCCGGGACAACAATTCCTTTGCCACTCGCGCCATACGCGGCGAGGAGATCTGGATGACCAGACCTACGTCGGATACCGCCCTCACCGTGTTGGGCAGCGTCGGCGGCGCCGCGCTGATCTCGGCACTGGTGGCCGCCTGGCGGCATTCTCGGGTCGGGGCGACGGTGGGTACCGCACTGTCGATGACGATCACGCTGCTGGCCTGGCGGCGCTACGCCCAGATCTGGGAGTCAAACCAGCCCGGACGGTAATGTCCGATTTCCGCTAGCACTACGGCGGGAGCGCGGGCATGCTCGAGACATGGAACTTGACGCGGAGGCCTGTTACCGGGCCGTGCAGTCCCGCGACACGCGATTCGACGGCCAGTTCTACACGGCCGTTCGCACCACCGGTATCTACTGCCGGCCGTCGTGTCCGGCCATCACCCCGAAGCGTCAGAACGTCTCGTTCCATCCCACCACCGCCTCTGCGCAGGCCGCCGGCTATCGAGCCTGCCGCCGGTGCCTACCGGACGCGGCACCTGGATCGCCATTGTGGAACATCAATTCCGACTTAGCTGTTCGAGCGATGCGCCTCATCGGCGACGGCGTGGTCGAACGCGATGGCGTGGATGGCTTGGCTCGCGCCCTCGGCTACTCAAGTCGTCAACTCAACAGGGTTCTGCTCGCCGAGCTCGGCGCAAGCCCACTGGCGCTGGCACGCGCCAATCGCGCCACCACCGCACGTCTGCTGATTCAGCGGACCGAACTGGCCATGTCCGACATTGCCTTTGCCGCCGGTTTTTCCAGTATTCGGCAGTTCAACGACACGATCGCGGCGGTGTTCGCGACGACACCGTCGAAACTGCGCGCCGAGCTCCCCCGCGGAGCGAGTCTCACATCGGCACCGATGCCCGGCGGCGTCAGCCTGAAACTTCCTCTGCGGCAGCCCCATAACGTCGCTTGGTCGATCTGGCTGTTAGAGCATCATTGCGCGCGTGGGGTCGAGGATTTTTCCGAGGGACGGTACACCCGAGCACTGAGAATGCCGCATGGTCCCGTCGTCGTGACACTGACGGTAGACGTCGATCAGGTGCGCGCGGACCTACAGCTCTCCGATATGCGTGACCTCGCGCCCACGGTGGCCCGCCTGCGTCATCTTCTTGATCTGGACGCCGACCCCGCGGCGGTGGATGACGCGTTGCTGTCTCACCCAGCGCTGGCCCCCCTCGTCGCCGAGGCTCGCGGCATCCGGGTGCCCGGGACAGTCGACGGGTCAGAGCTCCTGTTGCGCACCATGATCGGACAGCAGATCTCGGTATCCGCGGCCAATACCGCAACGGCACACCTCGTTGCCGAACTCGGCGAGGAGGTGGCCGACACGACGGGGCGAGTGACCCGTCTGTTTCCCACCCCCGAGGCCGTCGCCGCAGCGGGTGCAGAGGTAATGGCCGGGCCCGCGGCGCGGATCGCCGCGATCGTCGGGGCGGCCGACAGGCTCGCAACCGGCAAGCTGGAATTGCATCACGGGATGAACGCCGCCGACATGCGCCGGCAGCTGTTGGAGATCAAGGGAATCGGACCGTGGACCGCTGACTACGTGGTGATGCGCCAACTCGCCGATCCAGACGTTCTACTCGAGCACGATCTGGTGCTGCGCCGCGGTGCGGCGGCCGAGGGTATAGACCTCGCAGCTGCCCGCGCCTGCTCACCGTGGCGGTCCTATGTATCTATGCACCTGTGGCGCAAGGGAATCACTGCGCTACCACGTCCGCGCATTCGCGCACAGAAAGGAATCTCGTGAGCGACTACTCGACTCTCACCACCCCGGTGGGACCATTCACCGCCATCGTCGACGGATCGGGGACGGTCCTGGCATCGGGATGGACGGACTCCCCCGAGCTGCTGCATGCGTTGATACATCCGACGTTGCGCCCGCGGGAACTGAACCGTAAACGCGATCTCGGCAAGGTGTCCAAGGCCGTCACCGACTACCACGCGGGCGATCTGACCGCCATCGACTCGATCCCAGTCACCCAGCGTTCCGGGGATTTCCTCATGCACGCCTGGGATGTGCTGCGACAGGTCGATCCGGAGGCGCCGATCACCTACAGCGAGTTCGCCGTGCGTGCCGGACGGCCCGCTGCCATCCGTGCGGCCGCCAGTGCCTGCGCCCGGAATGCGGCGGCGCTGTTCGTCCCGTGCCACCGCGTATACCGCATCGGCGGCACACTGGGAGGCTTCCGCTATGGGCTTCCGATCAAGCGATGGCTACTTGATCACGAGGCTCCCGCCGGGACCTGACCCATTGACTTATGAGCACCGCGGCTATCCCGGTGGGTACCGCCGCCGCGAGAGTCTGAGCGTCCTCGGAGAACATCATCAGGGCGAACAGCCCACCAAACCCTAAGAGCAGCAATCGAAGTACAGACCAATGCGGCGCGTGCACGGAAAACGTGTGCGCCGCGAGCATCCCGAGGAGAAGTGCCGTGAGGTGCCCCACCTCCGTGAACGTCTGATTGCACGCGATAGATACTGCGCCGACGGCGATCCAGCCGGACATCCATGAGCCGCGCCAGCGTGGCGGAATCGATGCGGTGAGTGCGCCGACAACCGCCGCTGTCCCGTAACTCATCCCCACATCGCTTGCCCGCGCGATGGTTACCGGGGCCCAGTGCATCCAGATGGCCAGTGCGGTTCCGACTCCCACGATGAGGGTCGCACCGATATGGCCGAGCACGAAGGTCAACGCCAAACGCCCACTGTGCCATTGCAGTTCAGCCAGGGCAAGGATGTAGATCAAGCCGGGAAGCCACAGGTAGATCGGTCCGGCGTCGGTCACAAAGGCACTGCTGATGAGGGTACCCAGACGCCCCTGGTGCAGATTGTGCAGATTGGTGCTCGCATGCGCGATCACCCGGTCTTGCATCCGCGGCCCCTCGACCACCAGCACGGTGGCGACCGCTACCAGCGCAACCGCATAACCGATGGTGACCCGCAGCCTGACAAGCGCGGCCCAGACTCTCCGCATGATCCATGATCGCACCGTCTAGATGCGACCGTCGTCCCCAGCGGCTGGCAGTTCCCTGCGAGTTTCGAGTAGGTACATCTTCATGTTCTCGGGCACACCGGCCGGTCTGCTGGAGAAGAGCGGCCGCCGCACGGGCGTGGGCGTGAGTCCCAGGTGATCAAGAAGCACCAGCGGCACCTTGGCCAGAGCCGGTTGCGAGATCGCCAGACCACCCTTCGCGGCGCTCTCCATGACGCGGGCGGCGATGTTCACATCGACTCCGAGCCAGTCCGACCCGATACGCTGGGGCGTGCCGGTGTGGATCCCGATCCGCATATGCGGCGTATACCCCTGTATTTCAACGTTTTTCAATGCGTCACGGGCAGGAATGACGGCTTGTAGGGCCGTGATCGGATCATCGAAAACGGCCATGATGCCGTCGCCCATACGCTTGACCACCTGACCCCCGGCATTGAGCATGGGCGGTTCGGCGACCGATGCGACGCGACGCAGCAGTTTCAGCGTCGCCTCGTCACCGGCTTCCAGTGCCCAGGCCGAGAATCCGACGAGATCGGTGAAGACCAGGGTGACCTCGCGATTCGCCGGCTGCTTGCTGACCTTCTCGGTGAAGGCCTGCCAGATCTGCAATGCGCCGAAGCCGAACTCACGGAACGCGGTGTCTCTATCGGTCACCAACCGGTCGGCCGCGCGCGCCACCGCACTCGCCCCACCGAAACCGCTGGTGGACAGCGGGTCGCCGAAGTACGGATCGCCGGGCAGCGAACGCCGGGCACGGCGTACCGCCGCGACGACCGTGGGATCCCGATCCATCTTGCGGAACCAGCTCCCGGCTCGGGCGATATGGCGAGACGCAGGCTCGGCGGGATCGGAATTTTGCGCTGGCGCGGCCGCATCAGGCGACTCCGCGGCGAGGTCATGCCGCACAGGCCCACTGGTGCGGCCTCGCCTGCGCTTACGGATTCCCGAGTTGTGCTCACGGTCCGGTTCGGCATCGAGGCCCGACGGCTCGACATCCACCGCATCAGCCTATGTGCTGGGGTGTGCGGCGGCAATCTCGTCGTTGCCAGTGTCGCGGCATTCGGGCCGGTTCGGGTCCTTCTCCTCAACCGCCTGGTCGATGCCGGTCGGCGCTGGTAGCGGCTGCGTGGAGCTTCGGACACGGTTGGCAAACGGTTCTCAACACCACTGAGATGGTCGTGGACAACGGCGGTTGTCACCCATATCGTGCGTGATAGGCGCCACATAGGAGGGTCAACGATGACATCCGCCACTGCTGATCGCCGCGCTCGGCGATCCACTCGCGAAGGCCCGTCGCCCGTGAGGCCCGCGGTCGAACCACCGCATGAAATCGATCTAGACGGCCCACCGCAACCGTTGGGACCAGATTCGCTGACATGGAAGTACTTTGCGGATCTGCGCACCGGACTCCTTGGCGTGTGGATCGGATCAATCCAGAACATGTATCCCGAGTTGGGTGCCGGAGTCGAGGATCATTCAATCCTGTTGCGCGAGCCCCTGCAGCGCGTGACGCGCTCGGTCTTTCCCATCATGGGTGTGGTCTACGACGGTGATCGCGCCGCGGACACCGGTCGTCAGATTCGGGGCTATCACGACACCATCAAGGGTGTCGACAGCAAGGGACGTCGCTACCACGCGCTGAATCCCGAGACCTTCTACTGGGCACACGCCACCTTCTTCATGCTCATCATCAATACCGCCGAATACTTCTGCGGCGGCCTCACCGAGGCCGAGAAACGGCAGCTCTTTGCCGAGCATGTCCAGTGGTACCGGATGTACGGCATGAACATGCGCCCCGTGCCCAACTCCTGGGAGGAGTTCCAGCAGTACTGGGCGCGGGTCTGCGACGAGGAGCTAGAGATCAATCGCGCGACGATGGACATCTTCCACATTCAGATCCCCAAACCGAAGTACGTACTACTACCGGACTTCATCTGGCAGCAGATGTGGGCCCCGGCCCGTGCATTTCAGAACTGGGTGGCCGCCGGGGTGTTCAGTTCCTCGGTGCGCGAGAAGGCCGGCATGCGCTGGACTCCTGGCGATGAGGTGCTCCTGCGAGTGTTCGGAAAAGCGGTGCAGTTGGCGTTCAGTCCATTGCCCGACGACATCCGCCTGCACCCACGCGCCGTGTCGGCGTACAAGCGCGCACAGGGCCGGCTGCCCACGGACGCGCCGTTGGTGGAAGCACCCAAGATCACCGCTCCACCCAGGGATAGACGCGGGTTGCCCATGCATTACGTACCGCCATCGGCCCAACCAAAGTCTCTGACCTCCCGTGCCGGCAAGCTACTGCACTCCGCCTTCTCGTTGGCGTCTCCGCCGTGGGCGCTCCGGGGCCGTCGCGAGGTCGCGTAACAGCTGTTTACGCAGCTTTTACAGGGCGGCACTATGGCGTAGGCCACATTTTTCGGGTCGCGATTTCTGTCGCCTGATAGACGAAACAGGGTCGTCCGGACAACGGGTTTACCCTGCCGTGGACGTACCGACACACGGTGTTCATCAGGCGATTAGCCCAGCACACCAACCTATTCGGACAACGTGTCTTTTGTAGGTTGCCAGCATCCAGCAAAACTCCATCAACTCACGGTGAGCCGAAGCCGTCAGTGAGCCACCTTGTCCCACAAGGCGATTCCTGTGAGCCACCTGTGAGTTTTGATCAGCGGCAGGGTTTGCGCAGGCGTATCTTTCCGTCAGCTCAGATAACGGATTCATCACTCCGACCGGTAATCGACGGCGCCGCAGTAGCTCCCAAACTCAGGTACAGGTTCACCACCATTTACATCCGCAAGGGGAAACGAGGCATTCAGATGGCAGTACGTAAGCGAGTGGGCGCCGTCATGGCGTTGGTCACCGCGATCTGTACCTTGGCAACGGCTCCGGCCCACGCCGATCCCGTCACCATGGCGCCACAGACCTATACCAAGGTGAGTCGCGACGGGTGGACCTTGATGATCCGGATCGACCACGAGACCATCAACTCCGTACCCAACCTGGCCGAGGCCTCCAACTCGCGGGAAGCGTTCGTGACCTTCGATGCGACCGCGATCGCCACCGGCGGATCAGCGCCCATCACCGACAGCTTGTTCATCGCCGGATACCAGTTAGGTTGCCAGACAGACGTTTCCAGCGGTCTTCAGATCGGTGGCACCGGCGGCCTCGCGGGGTCTGTGGGCTACAGCGGCGGGCCGTCCGTCGGCGGTTCCGGCGGCCTCGCCGGGTTTGTGCAGACCATCTTGCAGCCGGGTGTCATCACCGATCTCCCCCTGGCCAACATGGCCTTGAGTGATGGCGGCAAGGCCATGCTCGACGTCGACAACCTCCACATCAAGGCCGATGCGTGCGGCGGCGATGTCACCATTCGCTCCTATGTCTATCTGCGGATCTCGACCGCTTCGGCGCATACTGAGTTCGCCATCTACGGCGACCCGATGAAGATCTAGGGAGGTTCTCGTGCCGAAACGAAAGATCGTTGTCACGGTGGCCGGAGTGGCGGGGGCCCTGGCCCTGGGTGGGCTCGCCGCCCCTACCGCCGCCGCCGACCCGCCCGGTATCCCCTTCGTGCCCGGCGTCCCCGCGCCATTGCCCGCAACCCCGGGAAGCTATACGTACATCTACAACAACTTCCCGGCGGTCGCGCCCGCCACGGTCGACGCGCGCGGTGTCAAGATCGCCGCCAATGCCGATCCCGCGGCGGGTGCTGCCGGTCTGCCCGGCAGCAAGCTGGGCAACGCCGCGCACCCGGCCAACGTCTTGACCTCGTCCAGCACCCGGTATGGCATCCAGGGAGGCACGACACCGGCCGCCGCGGCCAGCACCACCGGTGTGCAGTTCGGTGCCGGGAACGAGAACCCCGCACTGGAAGATCCACACGGGGCACCGCCGCAGAGTGCGGCCGCGGTCGAGGCGGCCGCCCCGACCGTGATGCCGGGAGCCCCGACACCTCCGGTTCTGGAGTCCCCCGATGGTCAACCCCCGAAGCCCGCGGAAGAACCCGCCGGCTGATCAGTCCTGCCGCAACACCGAAAATGGGCCCCCTGTCGAACAGGGGGCCCATTTCGCGTCGTATGACGACATGGAGCGAGTGACGGGACTCGAACCCGTGTGAACGGCTTTGCAGGCCGGTGCCTAGCCTCTCAGCCACACCCGCGTCGAGCACCGATGATGCCGAACCACGGTGCGCGACACGAGTGTTGGACTCAGGCTGATCCCAGTGCGGGCTAACCGGCGAGGCCGGAGTAGTCCGCGCCGGTGAGCTCGACCGACTTCTCCCACAACCGAGCGGCCAGCTGCGGGTCGCGGGCCTCTTTGTTGCGCGGAGCACGCTTCACCGGACCACGCATACCTTGCAGCTGCGTGGGCCCGAGGTAATCGTCGGGCTGCACATCGGGCATGGTCGCTGCGTACAGCTCGCCCTCGGCGCCCTGACGCTCGTCCTGGAGCACCACACCCATGCCGAAGTAGAAGGCCTTCTGCAGGCCGGGCAGATTCGGGATCATCGAATCGAAGAGGTTCGTGGCGGCCACGCCCGGGTGCACATTGACCGACAACAGCGGAGATCCGGCCGCTGCCGCCTTACGGGCCAGCTCCGAGCCGAAGAGCATGCACGCCAGTTTCGAGGCCCGGTAGGCGGTCAGCCGGTTGTACGGACGCCGAGTGAAATTCAGATCGTCGACGTCCAGGTTGTTGCGTCCCTGCGCATGCGCGATGCTGCCCAGCGAGATGACTCGCGGTGCGTCGGCGGCGAGCAAGGAGGGCAAGAGCGCGTCGGTCAACACGAAGTGGCCGAGATGGTTGACGCCAATCTGCGTCTCGAACCCTTCTGCGGTGCGTCGCAGTGGGATTGCCATCAGACCCGCATTGTTGAGCAACACGTCGACCTTGGGGGCCTGGGTGCGGATCGCATCCGCGGCAGACCGCACGGAGGCCAGGCTGGTGAGGTCGAGCTCCACGAGTGCATGGTCGGCCTTCGGTCCGAGCGCGCGCACCTTGTCCAGCGCCGCCCGTCCGGTCTCCTGGTTGCGGCAGGCCAGCACGACGCGGGCGCCGGCGCGAGCCAGCGCCTCGGCGGCGACGAGACCCAGGCCATTGTTCGCACCGGTGATGACATGTGTCTTACCGGTCTGGTCGGGAACATCCGACTCACGAAAGTGCCTGATCTGCAGGGGTGCGGGCATTAGGTTCCTCGATCCATGGAAGTTACTAGTACTCGTCGTTACGGCTTTGTCGGATAGTACTGGAGGCTATTGACGGCGATGCATCCGCGCCGTGGCGTAGAGGCAAATCGACGCGGCGCTGGCCAGGTTGAGGCTCTCGGCTCCCCCACGCATCGGGATGTTGATCCGATGTGTGGCCAGGGCTGCCGTCACACCGTCGAGTCCGTGCGCCTCGTTTCCGAAGATCCACGCGCAGGGCCCGGCAAGCACCGGATCGGCGTCATCGAGCGACAACTCGCCGTCGAGGGTGGTGGCCAGCACTGCGCCACCGCGCGCGGTGAAGTTCTCGGCGACCACCGCAGCGTCTCCGGCCGGGATGACTGGGACGTTGAAAATGCTGCCCGCCGAGGCCCGCAGGCTCTTGCCGTTGAATGGGTCAACACTGTTGCCTGCCAGGACCACAGCGTCGGCGCCCATCGCATCGGCGACCCTGATCAGAGTGCCCGCGTTGCCTGGTTCCGAAATATCAACGGCGACAACGATAAATTGTGGCGAACGGGCAGCGACGTGACTCCACTCGGCCGAGATGGAACGACACTCCGCCACCAGCCCAACGGGAGTTACGGTGTCGGACAGCGCTTTGGCGGCCCGTTCGGTCACCAAACGGACGGGAGCATCGACCAGCAGGTCGGCGAATCGCTCGGTCGCGGCCTCGGTCGCGAAGACGCGTTCTACCGCGCCGGACCGCAGCGCGGCCTCGACCAGGTTGGGGCCTTCCGCCAGAAAAAGACCGGCCCGCCGACGGGCGGCGGGCCGGTGCAGTTTGACCGCGTCGATCACTGTCTGTGACCGCTCAGTCAGAGCCGAGTCGCTCAGGCGGCTTCCCCGGCCGGAGCGTTGACATCCTCGGGCAGCGCAGCCTTGGCGACCTCGACCAGCGCGGTGAACGCGGCAGCATCGCTGACGGCCAGCTCGGCGAGGTTCTTGCGGTCAACCTCGACGCCCGCGATCTTCAGACCCTGGATGAAGCGGTTGTACGTGATGTCGTTGGCGCGAGCTGCGGCGTTGATACGCGCGATCCACAGCTTGCGGAACTCACCCTTGCGGGCGCGACGGTCCCGGTATGCGTAGGTCAGCGAGTGCAGCTGCTGCTCCTTGGCCTTCCGGTACAGACGCGACCGCTGACCGCGGTAGCCCTTGGAGGCCTTCAGGATTGTCCGGCGCTTCTTCTGGGCGTTGACGGCCCTTTTCACGCGTGCCATTTATGTGTCCTTCGTGTGGTGCTGTGTAGTGGGTGGTCGTGGTGTCGGCTGCTAGCCGGTCAGCATCTTCTTGACGCGCTTGGCGTCGTTCTCCGCCACCACGGTGCGGCCGTCGAGACGGCGGGTGCGGCTGGTGGGCTTGTGCTCCATGAGGTGGCGACGGTTCGCCTTCTGGCGCACGATCTTTCCGCTGCCGGTGGTGCGGAAGCGCTTCGACGCACCGCTGTGGGTCTTGGCCTTAGGCATCTTGGTGTCCCTGTTCCTTCGTTATCCGTACTAGGTCTGTTCGGTGGGCGCTTGCTCGGCCGGCGGGGCCGCCTGGGCTGGGGCCGGCCCTGCAGGAGCCTCTGCCTGCTGAGCCGCCTTGGCCCGGGTCTTCGCACCCCGGTGCGGCGCCAGCACCATCGTCATATTGCGGCCGTCCTGCTTCGCAGAGGTCTCCACGAAGCCGTACTCGGCGACGTCTGCGCCGAGCCGCTGCAACAGTCGATAGCCCAGTTCGGGCCGGGACTGCTCGCGTCCGCGGAACATGATCGTCACCTTGACCTTTGATCCGGCTTCCAAGAAGCGCACAACGTGGCCCTTCTTGGTTTCGTAGTCGTGATCATCGATCTTCGGCCGAAGCTTTTGTTCTTTGACGACGGTCTGCTGCTGGTTCTTGCGAGACTCGCGCTCCTTCAGAGCCGTCTCGTACTTGAACTTGCCGTAGTCCATGATCTTGCAGACCGGCGGCCTGGCATCTGGGGCTACCTCGACAAGGTCGAGATCGGCGTCTGCGGCGACGCGCAGCGCATCTTCGATCCGCACGATGCCGACCTGTTCGCCTTTCGGGCCGATCAAGCGGACTTCGGGTACGCGGATGCGTTCGTTGATGCGGGTCTCAGTGCTGATGTGGCCTCCCTGGCTCGTCCTCTATCTGTCGTGACCGCAGCGCGGTTCGACGGGGACAAAAGCGGGTCCATCAGCACTCTGCTCATTACGAACAGAAAAGCCCTGCACATGGCAGGGCCCGAAGCCGACCGGTCACGACGGCATACGCCGTCCTGCATAACGCAGAACAACCACCTAGGGTGGCTGGACCGGACCGCTGTACCTTGTTGGCCAGCGGTGGGAGCGGGACTCCACTTGATGTCCCCGACGGAGCCGGGAACGGTCGCACGTGACAGTCTAGCAGCCGTGACCGATGACCTTGACCACGATGATCACCACCAGTCCACGACCGCGGATGTCCGCGAGCTTGCCGACATTCCGGCGATCGAGGTGATCACCAAGGCCATTGTGATGCTGATGAGCTCCAGCGCCGAGAAGCTGGGACTGTCCTCCCCCGATCCGGACGAAAGCCCGCATCGCGATCTGGATGAGGCGCGCCGACTCATCACGTCCCTTGCCGGTCTGGTCGCCGCTTCCGTGGAGTACTTGGGTCCGCACGCTGCGCCGATTCGCGACGGACTGCAGAGTCTGCAGAAGGCTTTCCGGGAAGCCAGCGCCATTCCGGACGAACCGGGTCAGGGTCCTGGCGAGAAGTACTTGCGCTGAGCATCAGTAAACTGCCAGCTACACAGCCTATCCTCGCTAGGTGACGTTGTCTGATTCTCTTCGCGCAGGCCGCTCATCGTCCGAGGTTCGCGCTTCATCGCCACTAGCCGCCCCGGGAATCGGCAAGACTCCCAAGCCAATTCCCTCATCTACCTCGAAACTGCACTGGGTGCCGACCTTCTTCGGATGGCTGGTCGGGGTTTTCGCGGCGATGATCTTCCTGTCGAGCATCTCGCCGATCATCCGGCACCTGACACAGGTTCCTCGTGCCTTTATCGACGAGTATCTGTTCGACTGGCCCGATACCAGCCTCGCGTGGGCCTTCGTGCTGTCGCTGTTGGCGGCGGCTTTGGCGGTGCGCAAGAGCATCGCGTGGTGGATTCTGCTGATCAACCTGACGGTGCTGTCGGCCCTCAATATCGGCGGTTTCATCCAGCACCGCGACGCCGTCGAGATCCTCGGGCTGGTGCTCCATGGCGGCACGATCATCCTGCTGATCCTGGCGCGTCACGAGTTCTATGCGAAGGTCCGTCGCGGTGCGACGCTCAAGGCCGTCGCCGTGCTCATCGGCGGTCTGGTGCTGGGAACGCTCGTCGCCTGGGCCCTGACGGAGATGTTCCCGGGATCGTTGGCCCGCTCCGACCGTTTCTGGTGGGCGCTCAACCGCGTGGCCGGCTTCTCGCTTGCCGGTCACGAGTACTTCGACGGCCACCCTCATCTCTTCCTGAATTGGCTCTTCGGCCTGTTCGGAGCGCTGGCGCTGATGTCCGCGGCCGTCGTGTTGTTCCGCTCTCAGCGTGCGGTCAATGCGTTGACCGGCGACGACGAATCGCTGATCCGCGGGCTGCTCGAGCGGTATGGGCAGGACGACTCTCTCGGATATTTTGCGACCCGCCGCGACAAGGCCGTCATCTTCGCGCCCAACGGCCGGGCGGCCGTGACCTATCGCGTGGAGGTTGGCGTCTGCCTGGTCAGCGCGGACCCCATCGGAGACAAGACGGCGTGGAGCCAGGCCATTGCCGCATGGCTGCAGGTGTGCCAGGCATACGGCTGGGCGCCTGCGGTGATGGGTGCGAGCGCCGAGGGCGCGCTCGCTTACCGAGAACACGGCCTGAACGCATTGGAACTCGGCGACGAGGCGATCCTGTACCCGCGGTCGTTCTCGATATCGGGTCCGCACATGGCCGCAGTCCGCCAGGCCGTGAACCGCGCCCGACGCTCGGGATTGTCGGTGCGTATCCGCCGCCACCGCGAATTGACGCCGGACGAGGCGAAACAGATCATCACCAACGCCGACCTGTGGCGTGACGGCAACACCGAACGCGGATTCTCCATGGCGCTCGGGCGGTTGGGGGATTCCACCGATGGCGACTGCCTGCTGGTGGAGGCGGTCGATTCCGACGACAACGCCGTCGCCATGCTGTCGCTGGTGCCCTGGGGCGCCAGCGGGGTATCTCTCGAATTGATGCGCCGTTCACGTCAATCACCCAACGGCACAATAGAATTCATGGTTACCGAGCTGCTCACCCGGGCAGAGGCCATGGGAATCACTCGAGTCTCTCTCAACTTCGTGATGTTCCGCTCGGTGTACGCGGACGGCTCCCGTATCGGTGCGGGCCCGGTCCTGCGGCTGTGGCGCTCGGTGTTGATGTTCGCCTCACGGTTCTGGCAGTTCGAGCAGTTGTACCGCTCGAACGTGAAGTATCAGCCGGAATGGGTGCCCCGGTTCGCCTGCTACGAGGATGCCCGGCTCATCCCCCGGATCGGCATCGCCTCGGTGATCGCCGAGGGGTTCCTGGTCTTGCCGTTCGGCAATCGGGATAAGCCACGGCATACCGGTCAGTACAGTGCGGTGCCACAGTCCATCGTGGCCACCGGACTACTGCACCACGATGGCACCGCCCCCGACCTGCCGCCGCAGTCCACCGCACTGCAGCGAGTGCCCGAGCAGGTCAAGGTGCGACTCGGCAAGCTCGCCGCCCTGCAGGAGCGGGGAATCGACGCATACCCGGCCGGCTCACCGCCCAGCCATACCGTTGCGGAGGCATTGGCCGCCGCCGATGGCACCGAGGTCGTCATCAGTGGTCGCCTGCTGCGCATCCGTGACTATGGCGGTGTGCTTTTCGCGCAGCTGCGCGACTGGTCGGCCGAGGTGCAACTGCTCATCGACGACCCACTGCTGCATGAAGAGTTCACCGCCGCCATCGACCTCGGCGACCTGGTCGAAGCCAGCGGGGTCATGGGTCAGTCGCAGAACGGCACCCGGTCTGTGCTGGTGCGATCGTGGCGGATCATCGGAAAATGCCTGCATCCGCTGCCCGACAAGCGCAAAGGCCTTACCGACCCCGAGGCCAGGGTGCGCGCTCGATACCTTGATCTGGCGATCAATCCAGAGGCCCGAGACCAGATCGCGGCGCGCAGCGCGATCATCACCTCACTGCGTAACACGTTGCTATCACAAGGATTTTTAGAGGTCGAGACGCCGATCTTGCAACAGGTCCACGGCGGAGCCAACGCGCGCCCCTTCCTGACGCACATCAACGCGTACAACTTGGATCTCTACCTGCGTATCGCGCCCGAGCTCTATCTCAAACGACTCTGCGTGGGTGGCGTGGAGCGGGTCTTCGAGCTAGGCCGGGCCTTCCGCAATGAGGGGGTGGACTTCAGCCACAACCCCGAATTCACGCTGCTGGAGGCGTATCAGGCGCATGCCGATTATCTGACCTGGGCCAAGACAACCCAACGGCTGATCCAGAACGCCGCCAAGGCAGCGCACGGCAGCGAAGTGGTGATGCGGCCCCGCGAGGACGGCGCCGACGGAAAGCTGGCCCCCGTTGACATCAGTGGCGAGTGGCCGATCATCCCGCTGCACGAGGCAGTGTCTCGCGCCCTCGGCGAACAGATCGATGCGACAACGGAAGTGCCTACACTGCAACGGCTCTGCCGATCGGCCGAGGTGCAGTTCAATCCGCGATGGGACGCCGGGCACCTGGCGCTGGAGCTCTACGAGCAGCTCGTGGAGAAACACACCACCACACCCACCTTCTACAGTGACTTTCCGGTCTCGGTGTCCCCGCTGACCCGTCCACACCGGAGCACCGGCGGGCTCGCCGAGCGGTGGGATCTGGTGGCCTGGGGTGTCGAACTCGGCACCGCCTATACCGAATTGACCGACCCGGTGGAGCAGCGTCGACGCCTGTACGAGCAGTCACTTCTGGCGGCGGGCGGCGACGCCGAGGCCATGGAACTCGACGAGGACTTCCTGCGAGCGATGGAATACGCCATGGCACCCACCGGCGGTATGGGCATGGGAGTCGACCGTGTGGTCATGCTCATCACGGGGCGCAGCATCCGCGAGACGCTGCCGTTCCCGCTGGCCAAACCCCGGTAAGGCACGGTGAATCTGTTCGGATTCTGTATCCGGACTCGTCGAAAACCTGACAGACAATTCACAGGTATCTAGGCCATCATAGGTGCGTGTCCGGTCATGACATCTCGTTGTTACATGGGAGCTTCCCCGTCTCCATGCAGGTCATTGCCGGTTTCGCGCTCGTCCTCGCGATAGGGCTGCGCACCGGTGGGTGGTTTCGGCGCTGGTTACCCGTTGCCGTGGCCGTCGGTGGCGTCCTCGCCGCGTGGGCCTACTGGTACATCCAGTCCGAGGGCTGGGCCGACAGGGGCAATCCCGCTCCGCTGATGCTGTGGGTATGGATCGCGCTCACCGGTGTGGCCGCCACCGTCCTGGTGGTGGGCTGGCGCACGTCGCACTGGTGGCGTCGCGCGATCGCGGTCACCGCGGTGCCGTTGGCGGTCCTCTCCGGGTCACTGATGCTAAATCAATGGACTGGATACGTGCGCAGCGTCCAGTCCGGGTGGGCGCAGCTGACCGCGGGCCCGCTGCCCAACCAAGCCGATATGGCCACGGTGACCGCTGCCCGTGCGGAGCGCCGCGGGCCGACGATGACCAAGGGCAAGCTCGTGCCGGTGGATATCCCGGCCGACGCCAGTGGATTTCGCCATCGCCAGGAGATCGTCTACCTACCTCCGGCATGGTTTGATTCGACCCGCACCCAGTTGCCGACGATCATGATGATCGGCGGCGAGTTCAACACCCCGAGCGACTGGATCCGCAGCGGCAACGCCGTCGAGGTGGCAGACGCCTTCGCCGGCCAGCACGGCGGAAATGCTCCCGTCATGGTGTTCGTGGACGCGGGTGGCTCGTTCAACAACGACACCGAATGCGTGAACGGCCCGCGCGGTAACTCCGCCGACCATCTCACGAAGGACGTTGTCCCGTTTATGGTGTCGCGCTTTGGCGTGAGCCCGCGGCCGCAGAACTGGGGTGTGGTCGGCTGGTCGATGGGTGGCACCTGCGCGGTGACGCTTGCGGTCAAACACCCCGAACTGTTCAGCGCCTTCGAGGACATCGCCGGCGATATGTCGCCGAACACCGGGAACAAGGCGCAGACCATTGCTCGTCTTTTCGGCGGTGACGCCGCGGCATGGGAGCAGTTCGACCCGGCGACGGTGATGTCGCGTAATGGGCCGTACACGAACACCTCCGGTTGGTTCGACGTCAATGGGATGCACCGCGCCGGATCCGGGGCGATCACCAGTACGGGCGCGGTGCCGGGAGCGGCGGCGGCGGTGCCGCTCAGCGATCAGGACCGCGCCGCGCATCGACTGTGCGAGCTCGGTGCGGCACAGGGAATCTCATGCACGGTGCAGCACAAACCCGGTGAACACAAGTGGCCGTTCGCACAGACGGCGTTCACATCGGCATTCCCCTGGATGGCGAGCCGCATCGGCACGCCCATGGTGCCCGATGTGCCATTGCCGCGCTAGCTGCCGTGCGCGGGCGGAGTAGCGTCGGGCGCTATGTCCGATACGCCTGATCCGGGATACACCGACAGCGGTGTACCGACGTTCGAGTCGGTGCGCGAGAAGATCGAAACCCGATCCGGCACCGCCGCCGGGTCCGCCGAGCTGGACGCCGAAAGCGAAGAGGGTCGTGCGCTGGAGGAGCAGTTCGAGGCCCGAAACCGGGCCGCGGCCGAGCGGGTCGAGGAGATCCGCAGATCGATGCGTGAGGAATCTAGCCAGTCGCGGCCCGACGAGCAATGGCCTGCTCGCGGATGAGGCTGCGCCGGACCTTGCCTGAATCCTCACGCAAGGGTTCGGCGACGAACTCGATGGTGCGCGGAACCTTGTAGAGGACGATCTGGTCGAACAGATAGTCGCGCAACTGGTCTTCGGTCACATTGTGCTCGGCATGCACAACCGCGTGCACGGTCTGCCCGAGGTCGTCATCGGGCAGACCCACGACGACGCTGTCGATCACTCCGGGGTAACCGTTCATGACGGACTCGACTTCGGCGGGGAACACATTGGCCCCACCGGTCACGATGAGGTCGGTACGCCGGTCACTCATGTAGAGGTAGCCGTCGTCATCGACCCAGCCGAGATCGCCGATGGATTCCCATGTTCCGAACCGCTTGATCTCGGCGCCAAGGTACTTGTAGGGCTTGGGCATGCCTTCCCACGGGCGCATGAAGATCTCCCCTACCTCCCCGGAGGGCAGCGGGTTCCCTTCCTCATCGAGAATCGCCAGCTCACCCAGCGCGGGCTTGCCGACGGAACCGCGATGCGCCAACCACTCCGGTCCGGTGATGATGGTGCCGCCGATGGCCTCGGTGCCCGCGTACAGCTCCCAGATCACCTCCGGGCCCAGCAGGTCGATCCATGCTTGTTTCAGCCACACCGGACACGGGGCGGCCATGTGCCACAGCACCCGGATGCTGGACAGGTCGAATCGACCGGGATGCTGGCGGACCTCACGCAATATTCGCGACATCATGGTGGGAACCACCTGCAACCAGGTGACCTTGTGCTTGTCGATCAGTTCGAGAGCCTGTAGGGCGTCGAATTTGGGCTGCACGATCAGATGATGCCCGAGTAGCAGCCCGTACGATGAAAACATCAGCGGCGCATTGTGATACAGCGGTCCGGCGACGAGCTGAGCATCTCCCGACTGCATGCCCATGATCTCTCCCGCAGCAGGGCCGGTAATGGCCGCGGGGCTGGGGGCCAGGATGATCTTGGGACGCCCGGTGCTGCCTCCCGACGTGGGCGCCTTCCAGGCCGGCGACACCACCTCAGGTAGGGGTCCCGCGGCGTGGTCTTCGGCCGTGGGCTCGAATCCTGCTGGGACACAGACTCGATCCGGATGATCGGCCGGATCGACTCCGACCACGAGCGCCGAGTCGGCGAGTTCGACGATTGCCCGACGTTCGGCCAGCGGCAGCCGCCAGGACACCGGTTGGGGGGTGGCGCCGAGCTTCCACACTGCGATCTGGGCCGCGAAGAATTCCACCGAGTTGGGCAACCCGATGGTGACGAGGTCACCCTGCTGAACACCCAGCCGCTGGTAGGCGTGCGCCAAGGCGGTGGCACGCCGCTCCAGTTCGGCCCTGGTGACCACCTCGGTACCGCAGGTGACCGCCGGAGCATCGGGTGCCGATTCCGCGAGGTTGGTGAGGATACGAACGAACGGTTCACCAACTACCTCGTCAGTCATGAATGCCACCCTAGACCGGCGTGACAACCTTCCTGGTCCGCGCTTTGGCGGGCGGCTCTCCGGCGCTCTTCACGGGCGCCTTCGCGGGGGTCTTGCCGTTGCGTTGGGGCTTGGGCAACATGTCCGCCAGGAATTCACCGGTGTGACTACCCGCGGTCTGCGCCACCACGTCGGGTGCGCCCTGCGCCACCACGGAACCGCCGCCCGATCCGCCCTCCGGGCCCATGTCGATGATCCAGTCCGAGGTCTTGATGACATCGAGGTTGTGCTCGATCACGATCACGGTGTTGCCCTTGTCCACCAAGCCGTTGATCACGGTGAGCAGCTTGCGAATGTCCTCGAAATGCAGCCCCGTGGTGGGCTCGTCGAGGATGTAGACGGTCTTGCCCGTTGAGCGCTTCTGCAGCTCAGCAGCCAGCTTGACGCGCTGCGCCTCACCGCCGGACAGCGTCGGAGCAGGCTGCCCCAGTCGCACATAGCCCAGGCCGACCTCCACGAGCGTGTTCAGATACCGGTGGATGGAGGTGATGGGCTCGAAGAACTCTGCGGCCTCCTCGATGGGCATGTCCAGTACCTGCGCGATGGTCTTGCCCTTGTAGTGGACCTCGAGTGTCTCCCGGTTGTAGCGCGCGCCGTGACACACCTCGCACGGCACGTACACATCGGGAAGGAAGTTCATCTCGATCTTGATAGTGCCGTCGCCCGTGCATGCCTCGCAGCGCCCGCCCTTGACGTTGAACGAGAACCGGCCGGGTTGATAACCACGCACCTTGGCCTCGGTGGTGGCCGCGAACAACGTGCGGATCTTGTCGAACACCCCGGTGTACGTGGCCGGATTGGAGCGCGGTGTGCGCCCGATCGGCGACTGGTCGACCCGCACGAGCTTGTCCACCTGATCCAGGCCGGTCACGCGGGTATGCCGGCCGGGGACCTGCCGTGCACCGTTGAGCTTGTTGGCCAACACCGTGGCGAGGATGTCGTTGACCAGTGTCGACTTTCCCGAACCCGACACTCCGGTGACCGAGGTCAACACCCCGAGCGGGAAGGAGACGTCGATGCCCTTGAGGTTGTGCTCACGCGCACCGACCACGGTGACCTGGCGCTTGGCGTCGATCGACCGGCGCGTCGGCGGCAGCGGAATGCTCGCTGCCCCAGAAAGATACGCGCCCGTGACGGAGTGCTTGTTTTTCAGCAGCTCGGCGTAGGTGCCGCTGTGCACCACCTGGCCGCCGTGCTCCCCCGCCGCAGGCCCGATGTCGACAACCCAGTCCGCGTGTTTGATGGTGTCCTCGTCGTGCTCGACGACGATCAACGTATTACCGAGATCCCTTAGCCGCGTGAGCGTCTCGATGAGTCGACGGTTATCGCGCTGGTGCAGACCGATGGACGGCTCGTCCAGCACATAGAGCACACCCACCAGCCCCGAGCCGATCTGGGTGGCCAGTCGGATGCGCTGCGCCTCACCACCGGAGAGCGTGCCCGCCGCCCGCGACAATGACAGGTACTGCAGTCCTACGTCCAAGAGGAACCCGAGCCGGAACTGGACTTCCTTGAGCACCTGCCCCGCGATGGCTTGCTCGCGGTGCCCGAGTGTCAATGCGTTGAGGAACTGCGCACACTCGGCGATCGAGAGGTCACAGACCTGCGCGATCGATTTGGTGCCGTGCTCCCCCGCGGTCAGGGTCACGGAGAGGATCTCCGGCTTGAGCCGGGTTCCGTTGCACACGGGACACGGGATGTCCCGCATGAAGCCCTCGTAGCGTTCCTTGGCCCATTCGGACTCGGTCTGCTCCATGCGGCGTTGCAGAAAGGCCAGTACGCCTTCGAACTCGGCGTAGTACGACCGGGTGCGACCGTATCGGTTCTTGTACCGGACATGAACCTGCTCGGACGACCCGTCCAGGAGCGCCTTCTTGGCGGCAGCGGGAAGCTTCTTCCAGGGGGTGTCCACATCGAACCCGAGGGCATCGCCCAATCCCGCCATGAGCCGGACGAAGTAGTCGGCGTTCTGGCCCATCGACCAGGGCGCGATGGCACCCTCGGCGAGGGTCATATCCGGGTCGGGGACCACCAGATCGGGGTCGACTTCCTTCTTGATTCCCAGACCGGTGCACTCGGGGCAGGCGCCGTAGGGCGAGTTGAACGAAAACGACCGCGGTTCAAGATCGTCCACGGCCAGCGGGTGACCGTTCGGGCACGCGAGCTTCTCGGAGAACCTGCGTTCGCGATGCGGGGAATCTTCCTCGGCATCGACGAATTCGAGCACCACGATGCCGTCGGCGAGGCGCAGCGCAGTCTCCACCGAGTCCGTCAGTCGCTGCTTGGAGCTGGCCTTGACCGCGAGGCGGTCGATGACCACCTCGATGTCGTGCTTCTCCTGCTTCTTGAGCTTGGGCGGATCGGTGAGCGAATGCACCACGCCGTCAACCCGAATGCGGCTGTACCCCTGCGAGTTCAGCTGCTCGAACAGGTCGACGAACTCACCCTTGCGCGTGCGGACCACGGGAGCGAGCACCTGGAACCGCAGGCCCTCCTCCATATCCAGCACCTGATCCACGATCTGCTGCGGGGTCTGCTTGGCGATCTTCTCCCCACACACCGGGCAATGTGGGGTCCCGGCCCGCGCATACAACAGACGCAGGTAGTCGTAGACCTCGGTGATGGTGCCCACCGTGGACCGGGGGTTGCGGTTGGTGGATTTCTGGTCGATCGATACCGCAGGCGACAACCCCTCGATGAAATCAACGTCGGGTTTGTCCATCTGCCCGAGGAACTGGCGTGCATACGCGGACAGTGATTCGACGTACCTGCGCTGTCCCTCGGCAAAGATGGTGTCGAAGGCCAGACTCGACTTCCCAGATCCGGAGAGGCCCGTGAAGACGATGAGGCTGTCTCGGGGTAGGTCAAGGTCGATACCGCGCAGGTTGTGCTCACGCGCGCCCCGCACGATCAGACGGTCGGCCACCTGTCTCCTTCCACACTGCCCCATGTGCAGGTGTTTTCGCATAGCTCAGCGGCCGTATCCCCATCTGGAACCGGAGCCGACTGAGTCGTCGACTCCATGCTAGGACGAGGCACCGACAACCTCCCCGCCACTGGGGGCCACTACGGTGAAACCATGACCTCCATCACCATCGACGACGACTATTCCGGCCATATCGAGCCGGGCGCCGGGGTGGCTCGTCGCACCGTGGGCGGCGCGACCATCATCAAGGCCTCGGTGGGGCCGATGGATAACAACGCATACATCGTGACATGCACCAACACCGGCAAGTCGTTGCTGATCGACGCGGCCAACGATGCCGAGCGGTTGGCCACCCTGCTGGACGAGAACGCCCCGAACATCGAGCTGATTGTCACCACACATCAGCATTTCGATCACTGGCAGGCACTCGAGGCGATCGTCAAGAAGACAGAATCTCGCAGCGCCGCACATGATCTAGATGCCGGTCCGCTTCCGGTGCCGCCCACCACGCTGCTGGCCGGGGGAGACAGCTTCGACATCGGTGATCTGCATTTCGACGTGATCCATCTGCGCGGACATACTCCGGGCTCGGTGGCCCTGGCGTTCACCGCCGACGGTGTGACTCACCTCTTCACCGGGGATTCACTCTTCCCCGGTGGTGTCGGAAAGACCTTCAGCCGCGAGGACTTCGACCAACTGCTCGACGATGTCAGCGAACGGCTCTTCGGCACATACGCCGACTCCACGGTCGTATACCCCGGACATGGTGACGACACCACGTTGGGCGCCGAGCGCGAATCGCTCGGCGAATGGCGCGAACGAGGCTGGTAAGCCGGCCCCGTTCGCGCTCGCCGGTCTAGGTGGTGTGAACGATCAGCACGTCGCACTTGGAGCGGCGTGCGACATCCGAAGGAACCGAGCCCAGCAGGCGTCCGGCAATGGTGTTCAGACCGACATTGCCGACGACCAGCAGGTCAGCCTTGGAATCCACAACCAGATCCAGCAGCGCATCCACCGGCGCTCCCTCGATCGAGCGCTCTTCGACGCTCGTCGCGCCCGCTGCTGCGGCGCGCTCGCGGGCGGTGCGCAGGATGTCGTAGACGGGTGCCTTGCCGGTCACCTTGTATGCGTCGTCCTTGAGGACATCGGCCGAGTGGGGGTTGTTCTCCGGGAAGTACGCGGTCGCGACGATGAGCTTGGCACCGGCAGCGCCCGCGATGGCTCCAGCGCGGTCGACCGCCCGGTACGACGAATCCGATCCGTCGGTACCGACAACGACAGTGCTGTATGCACTCATGAAAGGTCCTCCAGTTCCGTTTGACCAGGCCAGATGAGATTAGCCGGGAAGGGCCCCGGCCATGCGTCATTTGGCTGATTGTGTCGGGCTATGCCGGTGATTTTCCCTCGCCGGGTGCGCACGCAGGTATGGCCTGCGCCTCAATCCCGCTATGAGGACCATCACGCGCCAATACGCCACGCGGTCACCCGCCGTTGGAGTAAAATTCACGCACCGTTGGAGTAGAGCTTGATGACTTGATAGAGAAATGCCCGGCCGTCGTACAAGGATTTCACTTGGATTCGTTCATCCAAGCCGTGTGCGTGGGTCTCCCCCGGCTGGGCGAATATGCCGCTGAGTCCATACACCGGGGTCTTCCCGAAGTAGATGGCATCGGTTGCTCCGGTCGACATCGTCGGGACCAGTGGCACTCCGGGCCACATGGATCCGGCCACGGCCTTGATGGGGTCGATGATCTGCGGAGTCAACGGTGGGACGGTGGCGACGTCGGTGCGGAACTCCTTGGCGGGTTTCACGGTGACCTTGGGATCGTCGACTGCCTTGACAATGCTCTCTTGCACCGCGGCGGCGCTCCCGTCGGGCAGTATGCGGCAGTTCACATTCGCGGTGGCGCGTTGCGGCAGCGCGTTGTTGGCATGTCCGCCTTGAATTTTCGTGGGGACACAGGTGGTGCGCAGCATCGCGTTGTACAGCGGATTCCGGGACAGCACCGATGTCGCCGCCTGATCGTGCGGATTGGCGACGATTGCCGACATCGCCCGACCCACTTCACCTGGCTGCAGCGGGGCCTGCGCTGTGAAATACGCCCGGGTCACATCGTTGAGCTGAACCGGGAACGGCACGGCCGCCAGCCGGTTCAGACCCGCTCCGAGAGCCTGTATCGCGTTGAACGGTCGGGGCTGGCTGCTGTGTCCGCCCTCGTCGGTGACTTCAAGGGTGAAGTCCTGGTAGATCTTCTGACCCGCCTGGATTTCCAGCAGGATGGGCTTGTTCTGTTCGTCGAGGTCGCCACCGGCGCCCTCGTTGACGACGAATTCGGCGTCGACAAGCTCGGGGCGGTTTTGATGTAGCCACTCGGCACCGTTGACCTGCCCGCCACCTTCTTCTCCGCAGGTCAATGCGATCCGGATGGGGCGTTTCGGCACGAAGCTCTCGGCGCGGTACCGAATGAGACTGTCCACGAAGATTGCGGCCATGGCCTTGTCGTCCTCGGCACCGCGGGCGTAGAAGTATCCGTTCTCCTCGGCGAGGGTGAACGGATCACGCTTCCAGTCCTCGCGTTTGGCCTCGACAACGTCGATATGAGCCAGCAGCAGAATGGGCTTGGCACCCGCCTCGGCTCCGGCGAGTGTCGCGACCAGTCCGCCGTCCTTGGGATGACCCGGCGGACTGAACAGCACCAAGTCCTTGTCGCTGTATCCGGCGGACTTGAGACGATCGGCCATCTTCTGCGCGGCCTCGGTGCAACTCCCCTGCGACGCGGTCGTATTGGTCTCGATCAACTCCCGGTACAAGTCTCGAAACGCGCCGCGATCATCGGTGGTGGACGGAGCGCTACTTGCCGGCGAGCCCTGGTTCTGTGTCGTCCCGCAGGAAGTGAGTGCGAGCACGGCGGCCGCGAGGGCGAAAATCCGATGCATGGTTCCGTTCATACACCCGGGACGCCTATATGGGGGCCCTTACCGCGCTCTCCCGCGCAGTATTCGTCATGTCGGTTCCCCGCCCGGGGCCGGCATCGGAGCGAAACACTCTGGAGGACAACACAACACCCGATAGCACGATCGCGGCGAACCCCAGGAACAGTAGGTGGGCCCCGCGCGCTTCCGACCCGCCGAGATTCACGAGTACCCCCGCCAACCCGGCACCGAAGGCTCCGGCGATCAGCTGAACGGTGCTGATGGCCGCTGCGGCCGCCGCACTTTCGTCCGAATCGGACGACACCGACATCGCGGCAGACGCCAAATGCGGCCAGGCCATACCGATACCGGCTCCCGTCACCGCGAAACCGAGCGCCCAGAAGGCGATCTCCAGGGTGCCGGCACCAGCACGCTGCAACAGACCAGTCAGGACGAGTCCTGCCGCAACCACGACGGGAGCGATCGTCACCACACGTGCGACGGTCCGCGCCCTGGCCGAAGCGCTGATCATTTCGCCAACGGTCCATCCGAATGCCAAAGTGGCCCCTAGGAATCCCGCAGCGACCGGGATCAGGTGCCCGAGGCGCTGGCCGAAGAACGGAATGAATGTCTCCACCATGGAGGCCGCCGCCAGCACCGCGATCGTCAGATAGATCCACTTGAGCGGATTGTCGGCGAAGACCGATGTGGGCAATACCGATGCGGTGGCACGGCGGTCGAGTACGACGAACAGGATCACCAGAGCAGCTGCCGCTGCGATCAACCCCACCATGGTGGGCATCGAGGACTGGAGCCCGGCCACGGCCACCAGGGCGGCCGCCGCCGTGAGGATGAACAGCGACCGCACCGGAGCGCCGCGCCCGGCAGCCGCGACATTCGCGCCATCCGGCCGAGGCAATACCGTGGGCACCATCGCGGCGATGCCAAGGGTGACCAGCGTCAACGACGCGAATGCCCACCGCCACAGTCCGAACTGTGCGAACAGCCCGCCGGCTGCGGGACCCACAAAGGTCCCAACACCCCACATCGCCGATGTGAGCGCCGAGGCTCGTGTCCATAACCGTTGTGGCAGTGAAAGATTGATGACCGCATAGGCCAACCCTGCCAGCAGTCCGCCTGCCGCACCCTGGATCGCGCACCCGGCGAGCATGACCTGCATTGCCGGCGCCACCGCACACACGAGGGTGCCGACCGCGAACGCACCAAACGCCAGAAGGTATGCGCCCCGCGGACCGGCCCAGCCAAGAAGCGGACTCACCACCGTCGCGGCACTGACCGAAGCGATCAAGTACAGCGTTGTCACCCATGCGTAGAAACGTTCCCCACCGATGTCAGCGACGGCACTCGGCAACAGACTGGTAGTGAGATACACGTTGGTGGCGTAGAGCGCCACGCCACCGGCGAGCACCGTGACAATGCCGAGTTGCCGCCCGCACAACAGATCCCGCCAACCGCCGGTCCCCTGATCGTGAGTCATGTCGACACGCTATGGGCTAAAGTGCACTTGAGATCAAGGAGAGGTGATGAAGGACAAGGCCGAGCTGTTGCCGATAGGCGAAGTGGCCAGGCGCTCCGGAATCGCGGTATCCGCAGTGCGGTACTACGCCGATATCGGCCTGATTCCCGCCGAACGCACATCCGGCAACGCACGGGTGTTCCGGCGCCACGCGTTGCGCCGGATCTCGCTGATCCGGGTCGCGACCGGATTCGGCATCCCCTTGTCGGAAGTCGCCGAGGTGTTGTCGAGCCTGCCTGACGATCGGGCGCCGAGCACTCGCGACTGGCAACGAATCTCGCGTCAGTGGCATTCGCATCTGGAAGAGCGCAAGAACGCCATCGCGGACATGCAGGAGAAGCTCACCGGATGCATCGGCTGCGGATGCCTGTCCATGACCAAATGCACGCTGTTCAATCCCGCCGACGTCCTCGCCGAGGACGGGTCGACCGGTGCACTCCTGCTCGCCGATCCGAGCTGATCACTTCAGGCCCGCGGCGTCCATACCGCGCAATTCCTTCTTCAGATCGGCGATCTCGTCACGGAATCGTGCCGCCAACTCGAACTGCAGATCACGCGCCGCCGTCATCATCTGCTCGGTCATGTCCTTGATCAGATCGGCCAGTTCGGCCCGCGGCATGCTCTTGGTATCGCGGCCCTCAAACACTCCGGCGCTGACCGCGCGCCCCGGCTCACCCTGTGCCCGCCTACCGCGACTCGCGTTGCGGCCCGATCCGCCTACCGCCACTTCCTCGGTGTCTTCGGCTTCGCGATAGACCTGATCCAGGATGTCAGCGATCTTCTTGCGCAATGGTTGTGGGTCTATCCCGTTCGCCTCGTTGTACGCGACCTGCTTGGCGCGTCGCCGATCGGTCTCGTCGATGGCCTCTTTCATCGAGTCCGTCATGGTGTCCGCGTACATGTGCACCTCGCCGGATACGTTGCGCGCAGCACGGCCGATGGTCTGAATCAGACTCCTGCTGGATCGCAGGAATCCTTCCTTGTCGGCGTCGAGAATGGCGACCAGCGAGACCTCGGGTAGGTCCAGACCTTCCCGCAGAAGGTTGATACCGACGAGGACGTCATACTCGCCGAGCCGGAGCTGACGCAGCAGCTCGACCCGCCGCAGGGTGTCCACCTCCGAATGCAGGTAACGCACCCGAATACCCATCTCCAACAGATAGTCGGTGAGATCCTCGGCCATTTTCTTCGTCAACGTCGTCACCAGCACCCGCTCATCAGCCTCGGTGCGTTGACGGATTGAGGCGATCAGATCGTCGATCTGCCCCTTGGTGGGTTTGACGACCACCTTCGGATCCACCAGGCCGGTAGGCCGGATCACCTGCTCCACGAACTCGCCGCCTGCGACATTGCGCTCGTAATTCCCGGGCGTCGCAGACAGATACACGGTCTGCCCGATTCGCTCGGCGAACTCTTCCCAGGTGAGCGGTCTGTTATCGGTAGCCGACGGCAGCCGGAAGCCGAAATCCACCAGATTCCTCTTACGCGACATGTCCCCCTCGTACATGGCGCCGATCTGCGGCACCGTCACATGGGACTCGTCGATGACCAGCAGAAAGTCGTCCGGGAAGTAGTCGAGCAGCGTCGATGGTGGGGTGCCGGCCCCGCGCCCGTCGATATGCCGCGAATAGTTCTCGATCCCCGAGCAGAAGCCCACATTGCGCATCATCTCGATGTCGTAATTGGTCCGCATCCTCAGGCGCTGGGCTTCCAACAGCTTGCCCTGGCCCTCCAACTCGGCAAGTCGTTCCTCGAGCTCCCGCTCGACACCCTCCAGCGCCTTCGTCATCCGATCCGGCCCCGCCACGTAATGCGTCGCCGGAAAGATTCTTAATGAATTAGCTTGCCGTACAACATCTCCGGTGAGCGGATGCAGATAGTAGAGCGCCTCGACCTCGTCACCGAAGAATTCGATGCGCACCGCCAGCTCCTCGTACGAGGGAATGATCTCGACGGTGTCGCCGCGGACCCGGAAAGTGCCACGGGTGAATGCCATGTCGTTGCGGTTGTACTGCATGTCGACCAGCAGTCGCAGCAGCGCGTCCCGGGGCACTTCGAGCCCGACATCCAGTTGCACAGAACGGTCCAGATACGACTGCGGGGTGCCCAGACCGTAGATGCACGACACCGAGGCCACTACCACGACGTCGCGCCGGGACAGCAGGTTGGAGGTCGCGGAGTGCCGCAGGCGCTCCACGTCGTCATTGATAGAGCTGTCCTTCTCGATGTACGTATCGGTCTGCGCGATATACGCTTCCGGCTGGTAGTAGTCGTAGTACGAGACGAAGTATTCGACAGCGTTGTGCGGCAACATTTCCCGAAGCTCATTGGCCAGCTGCGCGGCGAGCGTCTTGTTGGGTGCCATCACCAGCGTCGGCCGTTGCAGCCGTTCGATGAGCCAGGCGGTGGTCGCCGACTTGCCGGTACCCGTGGCACCCAGCAGCACCACGTCCTTCTCCCCCGCCCGAACTCTGCGCTCGAGCTCTGCGATGGCACCCGGCTGATCGCCCGCGGGCTCATACTGACTGACGACCTCGAATCGCCCATCGGTACGCAAGACGTCCGTGACCGGGCGGTACTCGGAATGCGCAACGATGGGGTGTTCTGTTGCGAAAGCCATGAGCCCAGAGTAAGCCGACGGTCCGACATTCACCCGAGACGACAGGAAGGCAGCAGGAAACCAGCGTGCACCCGCCCAAACGCGAGATCTTCGACCTCGATGCCATGACGAACACCGATCCCAAGGGAATCGTGCGATCGGTGGATGAGTACCGGGTGGAGCCCTGGGGACTTTTCATGGCACGTCCGACGCCCGGTCGGGCACAATTTCACTACTTAGAGTCCTGGCTGCTCCCGACGTTGGGACTGCGCGCGAACATCTTCCATTTCAATCCTGGATATGAGCGCGACCAGGATTTCTACCTCGACGTGGGCGACTTCATCCCCGGGCCGTCACAGTGGGTGGCCGTCGACCACTATCTTGACCTCGTGGTGCGCTGCGGACGCGAAACCGAACTGACCGATGTGGATGAGTTGCTTGACGCGCACAGCGCAGGGTTGCTGTCTACTGCCACATCCGAGCTCGCGATCCGCCGGGCAGCCACCGCCATCGATAACCTCGCCGGGCACGGTCACGATCTGAACGCGTGGTTAACCGCCGCCGGAATGCCGTTGACCTGGCGCGACCCGAACGGAGACGCTCATGCCTGACACCATTCGCTGGGGAATCATCGGACCGGGCCGCATCGCGGGAAACGTGGCCCGCGACTTCCCGCTCACACCGGGAGCGGAGCTGGTAGCCGTTGCCTCCCGGTCGACCGAGCGTGCCCGTGACTTTGCGGCGACGCATCGCATTCCGCGAGCCTTCGACTCGTACCGGGAGTTGCTCTCCGATCCCGATGTGGACGCCGTGTACATAGCCACCCCACATCCCCAGCATCGACGGGCCGCCATCGCCGCGCTCACCGCGGGCAAGGCGATCCTGGTCGAGAAGACTTTCACCGCAACGGTATCCGGAGCACAGGAGATCATCGATATCGCAAGGGCGCGTGGTGTTTTTGCCATGGAGGCGATGTGGACCCGGTTTCAGCCTGCGATCGTCGCGGCCAAGAAGCTTGTCGACGACGGGGCCATCGGCGAGGTCCGCCAGGTCCAGGCAGATCTGGGAGTGGACCGCCCGTTCGATCCCGACGACCGATTGTTCAGTCCGACGCTGGGCGGCGGCGCGTTGTTGGACCTCGGCGTCTACGTGGTCTCGCTGGCCCAGTACTTCCTCGGCGATCCGGCCGCGGTGGTGGCACACGGCTCGTTGTTCCCCACCGGGGTTGACGCCGAGGCCGGACTGCTCTTGCGCTATGACGACGGACGCACCGCGACGCTGCTGTGTTCACTGCTACATCACACGCCCGGCCAGGCGCGCATATTCGGCACCGAGGGCTGGATCGATATCCTCCCCCGATTCCATCACCCTCGCGAAATAGTGTTGCACCGCAAGGGATCTGCCCCTGAGCCGATAGTGAAGCCGCCCGTCGGCGGCGGATACAGTCACGAGCTGGCCGAGGTAACCGAATGCCTGCTCGATGGCAGGGCGCAGAGCACCGTGATGCCCCTCGCCGACACGTTGGCCGTACAGCGGGTGCTCAACACGGCGTGCGAACAGCTCGGGGTGCATCACCGCGAAGACCCTGCTGACCTGGACTGATCACGTTGCCGACGCTTCTTGGACGCCGGTAAGATGCCCGCTATGCGCCCCCTCCTCCGTGGGCTGTGCGTTGCCGGGGCAGCGGCGATGATCTTCGCCCTGCCGGCAGCACCAGCCTCCGCCGCCGAGTTGCACAACATCAGTTACATCGCTCGTGTCGATGGGATAGGTCGTGGCATCTCCGTGACGTTCAAGACCGATCCGGTGGACCGGCGTACCGAACAACCGCGTCTGGGGCCGGGCGAGAGCTGGGAAGTGAACCTGGTGATGGAAGATCCCCAACAAGCCGGCATGGCCGTACGGGTGCTGCCCCCCTACGGGATCGGATTGCACTGTGAAGTGCAGGTCGACGATGTCGTGGTCGATTCCCAGGACCTGACCGTGCCGCCCGCCCTCGGGATCTTCAACGGACCCGTCAACGACACGGTCACCTGCGGACACTTCAACCCGTAACCATCAGTCAAATTAGTCACTTTCGTACCCCGGACCTGCGTAAAAACCGCTACAATGGCGCCATGCGCCTGAACTCTATTCGTAGCAATATTCGCGGTTCTTTCCGCGCTGCCGGAATTGCGATAGTCACCGCGGGAATTGCCGCGAGCACAGTGCCCGCGATTGCCTCCGCAGACTCCACCGATGACTACCCAATTCCCCGCCGGATGTTGAAAACCACGTGTACAGCCGAACAATATCTGGCTGCTGTTCGCGATTATGACCCGATTTACTACACGCGGTACATGATCGACAAGAACAACAAGCCCGACTACGTGCAGCAGGCGACGATCGATCGGATTCACGAGTTCTTCGCCAAGGACTACGCGGGCCGTCGTGCGGAGTCCGAGGTCTTCGCGGTGAACTACCCGCCCGAGGCGTTGACATCGCAGTGGCCCAACTGGGGCAAGATCTTCTTCAACAACAAGGGTGTCGTCGCCAAGGGCACCGAGAATTGCAGCAAGTACCCATCCGATATGTCGGTGTGGGACGGCCCCTAACCACGCGCACGGAAAATGCCCCGCGGTGATCACACCGGCGGGGCATTTTTCTGTCTGTACGGCCAGACTGCACAAACACCTACAAAGAGTTCGGCCCCCATGCCGTGAGCATGGGGGCCGAACTCTGTGACCGTTAGATAGCTGGTCGTGGGAACTCCGTGGTGACTGCTTCATCATGTACGGGACCCGAACCGACCGGAACAGGAGCCGGCGGCGGTGGATCCTGTCGCTCGACCGGCACCGGAGGCGGTGGCGGATCGGTGGCGTACTTGCTCACCTTCATGGGCCACCAGAACCATCGACCCATGAGGGCGGCGATTGCCGGAGTCATGAATGCCCGGATGATGAAGGTGTCGAAGAGCAGACCCAGGCAGATGGCCGATCCGGCTTGGCCGATCGCGATCAGATCGCTGGTGATCATCGAACCCATGGTGAACGCGAACACCAGACCGGCCTGGGTGGCCACACTTCCCGATCCGCCCACACCCCGAAGGATCGCGGTGTTGAGCCCACCGTGCAGCTCTTCCTTGAATCTGGACACCAACAGCAGGTTGTAGTCCGATCCGACCGCCAACAAGATGATGACGGTGAACGGCAGCACGAACCAGTGCAGCTGCAGGCCAAGAATGTGCTGCCACAGCAACACCGACAGGCCGAAGGATGCGCCCAGCGATATCGCGATGGTCCCGACGATCGTGAACGCCGCCACGATACTTCGCGTGATGACCAGCATGATGACGAAGATCAGGCACAGCGACGCGATCACCGCGATCATCAGGTCGTACTTCACCATCTCGCCGATGTCGTGATAGGTCGGTGCCGTGCCGCCGAGATAGAGCTTGGCCTCGTCCAGCGGGGTGCCCTTGATGGCATTCTTGGCGGCCTTGAGTTCGACCTCGGTGTTGGCGAGCGACTCCTTGCTGGCGTAGTCACCCTCGTGCGTGATGATGAACTGCGCAGCCTTGCCGTCCGGGGACATCATGAGCTTGACGCCCTTCTTGAAGTCCTCGTTATCGAAGGCTTCCGGCGGCAAGTAGAAGAAGTCGTCATTCTTCGCCTCGTCGAACGCCTGACCCATCACCGTTGCGGTATCGGTCATGCGGTCCATCTGGCCGATCATGCCGTTCATCGTGCTGTACATGGTCAGCATGGTGTTCCGCATGTTCTTGGTGATGGCAATCATCGGTGGAAGCTGCTCCACCATTTGTGGCATGAGCTTGTCCATCCTGTTGATGTCCTTGACCATGCCGTCCATGTTCTCGGCCATTTTGTCGATGCCGTCGAGAGTGTCGAATATGGATCGCATCGACCAGCACATCGGAATATCAAAGCAGTGCTTATCCCAATAGAAGTAGTTGCGCAACGGCCGGAATTGATCATCGAAATTGGAGATGTTGTCTCGCATTTCGTGAACAGTGCCTTGCAATTCCGTGCTGACGCCCGCGAGATCGTGCGTCACGTCGACTAGCTCTTTCATAATGCTGTACATGCGTTCGATGATCGCGATCATCGAGCCCAGGTCGTCGGCCATCTTCAACATATCGGCCATGCTGTTCTTCAAGTAATTCATGTTCTCGGTCATCGATACCGATTGCATACTCACTTGGAAGGGCACTGAGCTGTGGTCGATAGGTGCGCCCATCGGGCGGGTCATGCTCTGCACCTTGTTGATGCCCTCGGTGCGGAAGACGTTCTTGGCGATCCGGTCCAGCACCAACATGTTGGCCGGGGTGCGCAGATCCTTGTCCGCCTCGACGATCAGGATGTCGGGGTTCATTCTCGCCTTCGAGAAGTGCCGGTCGGACGCCTGGAAGCCCTGAATCGACGGTAGGCCGGTCGGGATGTAGTACCGGTCGTTGTAGTTGACCGAGTACGTGGGCAGGATGCCCAATCCGACGATCGCGACGATCATCGTGACGGCCAGAATCGGTCCAGGCCAGCGCACGATGGCGGTGCCGATCTTGCGCCATCCGCGGCTCTTGATGGTGCGCTTGGACTCCAACAGCCCGAACTTAGTCGCTATCAGAATCACCGCTGGCCCGATGGTGAGCGAGGCCGCCACCACCACCAGCATGCCGATCGCACACGGCACACCCAGCGACTCGAAGTACGGAAGGCGCGTGAATTTCAGACAGAACGTGGCGCCCGCGATGGTGAGGCCCGAGCCCAGAATCACCGGCGAGACACTGTGATACATGATGTAGAAGGATTCGAGCCGGTCCCTGCCTTCGGCCCTTAGCTCGTGACAACGGCCGATCTGGAAGATCGCATAGTCGGTCCCGGCCGCGATGGCCAAGGACGTCAGCAGATTCACCGCGAACGTCGATAGGCCGATGATTTCGGCATTGCCGAGGATTGCGACCACGCCGCGAGCGGCACCCAACTCGACGAACACCATGAACAGGATGAGCAGCACCGTCGTGATGGACCGGTAAATAAGGAGCAGCATCACGGCGATGACGATGAAGGTGATACCCGTCATCTTGAGCATGCTCTTGTCGCCGGCGTCGTTCATGTCCATCGTCAGCGCGGCCTGGCCGGTGACGAAGACCTTGAGCCCGTCGGGATACGTACCGTTCTTCTTGCTCTCGTCAATGAGCTTGGCGACGATGTCCTGGACCGCCGTGACGGATTCTTTGCCTTCTGTCGTGCCTTGGTCCCCACGGAGATTCAGCTGAACGTAAGCAGATTTTTCGTCGACACTCTGCGCTCCACCGGCGGTGATGCGGTCGCCCCAGAAGTCCTGGGCGTATTCCACGTGCTTGGTGTCGGCACGCAGTCGTTTGACCAACTCGCGGTAGAACGTGTGCGCCTTGTCGTTCATATCGGTGGAGAACTTGGTGTCGCTCTCCAGCAAGACCATCACCATGCTGTCGTCTTTGAACTGCTGGAACAGCTCACCTTGACGCTTGATGGCCTGATATGACGGTGCGTCCTTGGACGCCAACGACACGGAGTGCTCCTTGCCGACCTCTTCGAGCTGTGGCACGACGACGTTGACGATGACCGTCAACACCAGCCAGGCAAGAATGATCGGTACGGAGAAGGTGTGAATGAAACGCGCTATGCGCGAAGGCTTTTGAGTTGCGCCATTCGTGGGAGCGCTATGTGTGCTCATGCGGATTTCACCATGCAGAAGACTTGGGCGTTGTGGTTGGACACAGTCTGTTCGTCCTTTACTTCGCCGTTGGACAAGATGCGGCAGCCGATTTCATCGCTATCCCCCATCGCGACGACATTGGCGAAGACAGAAGTCATCGTCGTCGTGATGGTTAACGTCCACGGCAGTGTGGTGAATTGGGCGCGCTGCGGTTGCGCCCGATCATCGAGATAGTTGACCTCGCCCTTTGTCCCTGCGGGACCGAAGATTTCATAGACGATGTCTTTGGGGATGATGTTCTTGGAGTCATCCTTGATGCCGACCGCCGAATTGATACTGGTCGAGCCGAACACACCGTGAAGCCGATAGACACCGAACGCGGCGACCGAGATCACCACCAGAACAACGAGCGGGACCCATACCCGCGCCAATACCTTGAAAATGGTCCAATCCCCTTCACCCGTGTGGCCCGGGGGCCAACAACTCGACTCTGCCTATCGCGTCCGGCTGTGCGTATCCGCCATTCGCGCGCAAATAGTTACCAGCCAGTACGACACCGTGTTGTTTTTGCGGAGCCAGCGAGCATGCGGGCTGTCCGGTCACATCGTCCGTTCATCCCACCTGGCTCCGCTCATGCCCGTTTTCTCAGTAATTCGTAAGGGATACTACATACGTTTGTCAGGGAACTGTACATGTGTCGTCAGTCACAACTGACACATTTACGCCCCGAGACGCTCGCAATAGCCTAGTTAGCTACAAGCGGAGGTCAACAACCGGTGACACTGTTCTATTCCCGGCTTCTTTTCGTCGATGTTACGAAAGGGCCTGCTCGCACATCCAAGTTAGTGACTAGCCTCCGGATCGCACCAGCTAATGGACCTGGCCGGTGTTTGCCAATGCTACCTTTCGGCACAGTGTCCACATCAGGCATGCGTCCACCTGACAGACATCGGTCCCGCGGGCGTCGCGGCGAGTAAAAGTGACCAACTCCGAGACTCTCGAACGGGCGCGTCGTTCGCCACATTACGAGACATTTGTCCATTAGCAACGCGAAGCCGAACATCCCAAGCAGTCGGCCACCGCGATTTCAGCAAACAAATCTGACGCATCATTCGACACGCGCCATGCGAAAAATACGACGCCTCGCGAGAAGATACGGCCATTCGCAAAAGCGAATTACCCAAGCGGCGGCACCAGCTCTGGTAACGCCTGTCTACACGCGGCGCGCGTGTAGACAGGCGTCAGCCGAACTGCTAGCGAACGGCCAAACGATCAGACAGATGGCCTCGGGAACTCGGTAGTCACCGGATCATCACCATGTCCTGTACTGACAGACGCCGGTTGAGGAGGTGTCTTCGGCGGCGGCAGTGGCCGGGTGCGCACGTTCAGCGGCCACCAGAACCAGCGGCCGAGGATCGTCGCGATGGCCGGGGTCATGAAGGAGCGCACGATGAGCGTGTCGAACAACAGGCCCAGTGCGATGGTCGTCCCGACCTGCCCGATGATTCGCAGGTCGCTGACCACCATGACGGCCATGGTGAAGGCGAACACCAGACCCGCGGATGTCACCACACTTCCGGTACCACCCATTGAGCGGATGATGCCGGTTTTCAGGCCGCCGTGTAGCTCCTCTTTGAGTCGGGAGACCAAGAGCAGGTTGTAGTCGGAGCCCACCGCAAGGAGCACGATGATGGCCATTTGCATGACAAGCCAATGCAATTCGATGCCAAAGATGTACTGCCAGATGATGACCGACAAACCGAATGAGGCACCGAGGGACAGTGCGACCGTGCCCACGATGACCAGCGCTGCCACGAAGCTCCGCGTGATGAGCAGCATGATCAGGAAGATGAGGCACAGCGCGGAGATGCCGGCGATCATCAGGTCGTAGCGCGCACCATCGGACATGTCCTTGAACACGGCCGCGGTGCCGCCCAGTTCGATCTTGGCATCCTCGAGGGGTGTGCCCTTGACGGCCTCGATCGCGGCCTGCTTGATCGGCTCGACGTGCGCAAGGCCTTCGGGCGTAGCGGGATCTCCTCGGTGCGAGATGATCATCCGGACCGCCTTGCCGTCCGGCGATAGGAACGATTTCAGACCGCGTTTGAAGTCGGCGTTGTCGAAGATCTCCGGCGGCAGATAGAACGAGTCGTCATTCTTGGCAGCATCGAACGCCTTACCCATGGCGGTCGAGTTCTGACTCATCTCGTCCATTTGGTTATAGAAACCAGACATGGTGCTGTGCTGCGTCAGCATCATCTTCTGCATGTCTTCCATGATGGGGACCATTGCCGACATGTCCGACACCATCTTGGGCATCAGCTGATCCATCCGCTCCATGTTGACGACCATGCCGTCCATGGTTTCGGTCATTTCGTCGATCTTGTCGAGGGTGTCGAAGATCGACCGCATGGCCCAGCACATGGGTATGTCGAAGCAGTGCTTCTCCCAGTACAGGTAGTTGCGGATCGGGCGGAACCAGTCATCGAAGTTCGAGATGCTGTCCCGCATCTCGTGAATAGTGCCCTGCAAGGTGTGCATGTCGCCGACGAGCGAGTGGGTGATGCCCGCCATCGTCGTCATGTTGGCGAGCGTCCGCTTCATGATGACGACGTTCTCGCCCATCTTGTCGGCCTGGACCTTCATATCGGCCATGCGGTCCTTCATCAGCTTCATGTTCTGCAGCTGACCCACGCTCTGCATGCTGATGAGGAACGGAATGGAGGTGTGCTCGATCGGCGTGCCCTGTGGGCGCGTAATCGCTTGCACACGAGCGATTCCCGGTACACGGAAGACAGCCTTTGCGACCTTGTCGATAACCAGGAAGTCCGCCGAGTTACGCATGTCGTGATCGGACTCGATGAGGAGCATTTCCGGACTCATCCGGGCCTGCGAGAAATGCCGCCCCGCTGCTTCGAATCCGGCATTGGCGGGGATGTCCTTGGGGATGTACTTCTTGTCGTCGTAGCTGGTCCGATATCCGGGCAGCGCCGCCAGGCCAATGATGGCAATCGCCAACGCGGCCGCGAGCACCGGTCCGGGCCAGCGCACGATCGTGGTCCCGATCTTGCGCCAGGTGCGAATACGCATGGCGCGCTTGGGCTCGAACAGTCCAAAGCGGCTTCCGATGGTGATCAGCGCCGGCCCCATTGTCAACGACACCAGGACACCGGTGAGCAGACCGACCGAGCACGGCACGCCGAGGCTTTGGAAGTAGGGCATACGCGTGAAACTCAGGCAGTACATGGCGCCGGCGATCGTGAGGCCTGAGCCCAGAATGACGTGAGCCGTGCCATGGAACATCTCGTAATAGGCCGCCTCTTTGTCCGACCCCATGGCCCGGGCTTCCTGGTATCGGCCGATCAAGAAGATGGCGTAGTCGGTACCGGCCGCGATCGAGAGCATCACCAGCAGGTTTACCGCGAAGGTCGACAACCCGATGATCTGATGGTCACCCAGGAACGCGATGACACCTCGCGCCACGCTCAGCTGAACGCCCACGAAGAGGAACACCATGATCACGGTGAAGATCGATCGATAGAAGAACAGCAGCATCACCACGATGACCAGGAACGTGAGCGCGGTGATCAGCTTGAGACTGCCGTCACCCGCGTGGTTCATATCGGTCTGCAACGCGCCGGGGCCGGTGACGTACACCGTGAGCCCGTCGGGCAGCTTGGCGCCGTCCTTGGTCCAGTTCGCCTCGACCTTTTTGACGATGTCGCGAACCGCTTCGGTGGACTCGTTGGACAGCGTCTCGCCCATGTTTCCGGCGAGGTTCACCTGCACGTAGGTGGCCTTGCCGTCAGTACTCTGGGCACCCGCCTCGGTCAGCGGATCACCCCAGAAATCCTGGACGTGCTGGACGTGTTTGGCGTCAGCGCGCAGCTGCGTCACCATTTCGTCGTAGAACTTGTGCGCTCCCGGGCCCAGGCGTTCCTGCCCCTCGAGCACGATCATCGCCACGCTGTCGGAGTCAGACTCCTTGAACATCTGGCCCATGTGCTTCATCGCCTGCATGGACGGCGCACTTTGTGGGCTCAGCGAAACTGTCTGTTCTTTACCGACCGTGTCGAGCGATTTCTGCGTCCCGAAGAGCACGACCAACAGCACCCAGAAGATAAGGATGGGAATCGACAGGCGCCGAATCCATTTGGCCAGGAAGGTAGGCTCCCCGCCGCCGTGTGCCCCGCTCATGCAGACTTCACAAAGCAGTAGACGTAGGCGCTCACCTCGTTGGTATACCTTTCATCTTTTTTCTCGTCATTGGCCGTGATACGGCAGCCCAGCCCATCGGCATTGCGTGTCTGCGCCAAGATGTTTCCCGTCATCGACGGTGCCGTCGTGATGATCTCGATCGACCACGGCAAGACCGCGCCATTGATCTGATGCGGTTCGCCCTCTTTGTCGATGTAGTTGATGTCGGCGACGGTTCCGGGCGGCCCGAAGATCTCGTAGACCACATGCTTGGGCTTGGAGTTGTTTTTGTCGTCGGTCATGCTGCCGGCGTAGGTGGGCAGCTGCTGCGAGCCGAAGATGCTGCGAATGCGCCACACCGCAAAACCCGCGATGGCCAGGACCAACACCATCACCAGCGGGATCCACGCCCGCTTCAATGCGCTGAGAATCGTAAAACCCCTTCACCCGTTGGCGTTGTGCAAGCCGACGCCACTCGCCCGAACCTGGCTCAACTACTGATCGGATATCCGCACTCGACCGCCCCATCGAAAGGCGGCGCAGCTATCGCCACGTGATGGTTGCTTCGAGCCTGCGGTACCCGGGCGAATCCGCCCGGACGTTTCTCGAAGTAAACCATGCCTAAGTGCGGAACAGTTGGCTCCCTTCCAGCGCGTTCATCAGGATCTTTAACGCATATCACGTGCGTAACGCACGCTACCGGGTGGTTCGCTACGTCGCAAATCACACGCCGTGCGTTATCCTCGGCACGTGGCGCAACTGACTTTCCAACGCGCCCGCACGGACGAAAAGAAGCGTCAGCGGGCCGCAGCGATCGTGGAAGCCGCACGATCGCTGGCCGTGGAATCCGGTGTCACCTCGGTAACGCTGACCGCCGTCGCCAACCGCGCCGGAGTGCACTACTCCGCGGTTCGGCGCTACTTCAGCTCCCATAAGGAAGTACTGCTGCACCTGGCTGCCGAAGGCTGGACTCGCTGGTCGGACACGGTGTGTTCGGCGTTGGCCGAACCCGGCACCGGCTCCCCCGCCCGCGTGGCCGAGGCCCTCGTACACGGGCTCGCGGCGGACCCTCTGTTCTGCGACCTACTCGCGAACCAGCACCTGCATCTCGAGCACGAGGTCGATGTGGAGCGCGTCGCGGAAGTCAAGCAGATCAGCAATGTGGCGGTGATGGCGATCGCCGAATCAATCGAGCGCGCTCTCCCCGAGATCGGTCGCAAGAGTTCATTGGACATCCTGGTCGCAGCCTTCTCACTGGCCGCGATGCTGTGGCAGGTCGCCCATCCCCCGGAGGGCCTCGACCACGACTACAAGAACGAGCCAGGCGTCCCACCGGACTGGAATCTGGACTTCGAGCCGGCGCTGACGAGGCTGTTGACGGCGACCTGCGTCGGCATCGTCGCGCAGGCGCACTGAGTCAGCTCGTCGGTGGTGCCCACCCGGTCTCGTCGGCCCATGCAAGTGCCCGCGGATACGCCTGCGCGAACCAGGGTTCCTTGGCCTCCACGTAGGCGGCAGGATCACCGCCTGACGTAGCGGCCTCCCGCTCGGCCTCGCGTTTTATGGCGAGGTACTCCGCTCGCGCCGGCTGATCGGAGCGCAGCCAATCCCTGAAGACCAGAGCGAACCGCTGACCCGGCCACCCGTCGACCCGTACATGCACAAGAACCGCGCGCCCTGGATCACCGGAGGCGTGAATTCGCTTGCCCCATTTGGCTTTGTCGCCGTCATGCGGGTCATCTGAGGTGATGCCCGCGATCGGGGGCAGCCCGATCCCGGCCAGCGGATCGGCCAGGGCATCTGCCACCTCGAGCGACTCGACGGTTACCTGAATATCGATCACGTCCTTGGCATCAAGCCCTGGTACAGCGGTGGAACCGATGTGGTCGATCCGCAGTGCCTTCGACCCGCATGCCACCGCGATCCGGTTTACCACGCGCTGCGCTTGAGCCGGCCAGGTGGGGTCGGCGCGCACCAGCACGGGTGCCCACTGTGCCCGTTGCCGTGTGCGCAGGTTATGTGCATACGGCAGCAACCGGACAGCCCAGAGATCTCGGACTGTTTGAGCAAGCACTTCGGTATCGCCCGAATTATCAAGCCACACATCTGCAATGGCACGACGTTGATCGTCGCTGGCCTGCGCGGCCACCCGGGAACGCGCGTCCTGTTCATCCATGCCGCGATGCGTGATGAGCCGTTTCACGCGCGTCTCGATCTCCGCGTGCACCACCAGTACCAAGTGATAGAAGGGCGCCAAAGAGTTCTCGGTGAGCAATGGAATGTCCTCCACCACAATGGCATCCTCACCGGCGGCGGCCATCAGTTCGGCTCGGCGGGCTCCGACCAGCGGGTGCACGATCCCGTTGAGCGTGGCGCGGTGCGTGTCGTCCTGGAAGGCGATTGCGGCCAATGCCGGTCGATCCAACGCACCATCGGGCCGCAGGATCGATTCACCGAAGGCATCCACGAGCGCCGCCAGCCCGGGAGTTCCCGGTTCGACCACTTCACGCGCGATGACATCGCTGTCCACGATGAACGCGCCACATTCCGCGAGTGTCCGGGACACCGTGGACTTCCCCGCGCCGATTCCTCCGGTCAGGCCGATGCGCAACATGCCCGCAGTCTGTCACTCCCGGCGCGTTCACTATGCGTTGGGGGCGTTGCCCTCTCGGATTCTCCAGATATCGCCGCCCCGAGCTCACGGTCAAACAAAAGAGGGCCCCGGTCGTGATGACCGGGGCCCTCCTTCAGAACACGTGCTTAGGCGTTGCCAGCCAGCTTTTCGCGCAGTGCGGCGAGCTGCTCGTCATTGGCGAGCGAGCCACCCTGCGAAGCCGAATCATCGGACCGCGACGAGCTGGAAGAACCGTTCGCCACGGCAGCGGCCTCCGCCTCGGCGGCGGCTGCGGACTTCTCCATCTGAATGGTGTGCATCTTGTGACGACGCTCGGCCTCGGCGTACCGGGCCTCCCACTCTTCACGCTGCTTGTCGAAGCCTTCGAGCCACTCGTTCGTCTCGGAGTCGAAACCCTCCGGGAAGATGTAGTTGCCGGCCTCGTCGTAGCTGTCGGCCATGCCGTACTTCGAGGGGTCGAACTCCTCGGTGTAGTCCTCGTTGGCCTGCTTGAGGCTCAGCGAGATGCGACGACGCTCCAGGTCGATGTCGATGACCTTGACCATCGCGTCGTCACCGACACCCACGACCTGATCCGGCACCTCGACGTGGCGCTCGGACAGCTCGGAGATGTGCACCAGACCCTCGATGCCCTCTTCCACTCGGACGAACGCACCGAACGGCACCAGCTTGGTGACCTTGCCGGGAACGATCTGGCCGATGGCGTGGGTGCGAGCGAAGTGACGCCACGGATCTTCCTGGGTCGCCTTGAGCGACAACGAAACCCGCTCGCGGTCCATGTCGACGTCGAGAACCTCGACGGTGACCTCGTCGCCCACCTGAACCACCTCGGACGGGTGGTCGATGTGCTTCCAGGACAGCTCGGACACGTGAACCAGGCCGTCAACCCCTCCGAGATCGACGAACGCGCCGAAGTTGACGATCGAGGACACGACACCCTTGCGTATGGCACCCTTGGTGAGCTGGTTGAGGAACTCGCTGCGCACCTCGGACTGGGTCTGCTCCAGCCAGGCACGACGGCTCAGCACCACGTTGTTGCGGTTGCGATCGAGCTCGATGATCTTGGCCTCGATCTCCTTGCCGATGTACGGCTGCAGATCGCGGACGCGACGCATCTCGACCAGCGATGCGGGCAGGAAGCCGCGCAGGCCGATGTCGAGGATCAGGCCGCCCTTGACGACCTCGATGACGGTGCCCTTGACGGCCTCGTCCTTCTCCTTGAGCTCTTCGATCGTACCCCAGGCCCGCTCGTACTGAGCGCGCTTCTTGGACAGGATCAGACGGCCTTCCTTGTCCTCCTTGGTGAGGACCAGGGCCTCGACCTCGTCGCCCACGGAAACGACCTCGTTGGGGTCGACATCGTGCTTAATCGACAGTTCGCGGGACGGGATGACACCTTCGGTCTTGTAACCGATGTCAAGAAGAACTTCGTCGCGGTCAACCTTGACGATGGTCCCTTCGACGATGTCGCCATCGTTGAAGTACTTGATCGTCTTGTCGATAGCGGCGAGAAAATCCTCGGCCGAGCCGATGTCGTTGACGGCTACTTGCGGCGAGGTCACGGTGGGACTTGGCATGTGTTGGGTTGCTCCGGACAGGTTGTGTAGTAGGGACAGTTCTGCCACAGCTAGCTTCAGCTGCGGGCGTGCTTCGACCTCCGCACGTGCGGCAGAGATGGACTTCACCTTACTCGACTGCCCTCCACCAGGACAAACCCGGTCTCATTGGCGACTGGGGGCGCCGGGCGGATACCGCACCCGCGAGTGAGCGCGCAGCTACTCTTCGGTGGTGTCCTACGCGCCCGCACCCGCCCCTATGCCACCCATCCGGGGGTTTCCCCAGCGGATCAAAAAAGTCGGCGCGCCGATCGGCGTCATCATCGCCCTGGCGCTGGTGACAGGGCTGATCCTGGCCGGATTGCTTGTCTCCAACCCGGCCGGCGCGATGATCGGGCTGGTCTTGTCGAGCATCGCGATCGGGGTTGTCGTGCTGTGCTATCTGTGGCTCGACAGATGGGAGCCGGAACCCTCAAGGCTCCTTGTACTGGCCTTCACCTGGGGCGCGTCTCTATCCGTCGTCGTCTCGATCATCCTCGAACTGGCCTTCGGGTCAGTTTTCGATCCAGCGGGCAGCACGACTTTCGCGGCGATAGCGATCCGTGCGCCCTTCATCGAAGAGGCCGCCAAGGGCGCCTTTTTGCTACTGATGTTGACCGGCCGGCGCCGCCACGAACTCAACTCGCTCACCGATTGCCTCGTGTACGCGGGCATCACCGCTGCCGGATTCGCATGGCTCGAAGACATCGCCTACATCGGTAGTGGCAACACTGTCGGCGAGTCAGTAATTACCGCGATCCTGCGGCTGGGACTGGGCCCCTTCGCCCACTCCCTGTTCACCACCATGACGGGTATCGGCATCTACTACTCCCTGCGGCAACGTAGCGCCATCGCCAAATTCCTGTGCATCGGTGCTGGATACCTCGCGGCGGTCCTCATGCACGGCCTATGGAATGGCTCGTCATTCCTCGGATTCCAGGGCTACCTCGCGGTGTACGTGCTGTGGATGGTCCCCATTTTCGTGCTGATGATCGTGGTGGGGGTACGCAGCCGACGTAAGGAACAGCATGTCGTCGCCGAGAAATTGCCGGGGATGGTGGCCGCCGGGTTGATCACCCCCAACGAGGCCACCTGGCTGGGTTCGATCAAGGATCGCAAGCACGCCGTCGCCGAAGCCAGACGAATCGGCGGTGCCCCCAGCGGCGCCGCGGTGAAGAATTTTGCGGCACAGGTCGTCGAGCTGGCATTCGTACGCGACCGCATAGAACGAGGCTCCCGCGACCCGCGCGATGTCGCCCTGCAGACCGAGGAGGCGTACGCGGTCATGGCCGCTCGGGCCGCCGCTCCGGTCTTGCAAGCACTCTCGGGGTATCGCGCACCTGCGACGGGGTAGCGTGAACACGGGTGTTGTCTAGTCAAAGGCGATCAGGAGCATCATGGCCGAGATCTCGGAGCACGACCTGCTTGACGTTCTCATTGTGGGAGCCGGAATATCCGGCATCAATGCCGCTGTCCGATTGAGCGCGGCGGGCCGCAGCTTTCATGTCGTCGAGCGCCGCGAACGCATCGGCGGGACCTGGGACCTGTTCCGGTACCCGGGAATCCGATCCGACAGCGACATCTACACACTGAGCTTCGGATACCACCCGTGGCACGAACGCAACACCATCGCCGACGGCGCCGACATCCGTGACTACCTGGAGAACGCCGCCCGCGACTACGGCATCGACAGCCAGATCACGTTCTCCGCCAAGGTCACTGGAGCCGACTTCCGTACCGATACCGACACCTGGACGGTGCGGGTGGACACGCCGGAGGGACCGACGACCTACCGGGCCCGATTCCTCTACCTGTGCACCGGTTACTACAACTACGACGACGGCTACACCCCCCAATTCCCGGGCATCACCGATTTCGCCGGAAAGCTGATCCATCCCCAGCACTGGCCCGAAGACCTGGATTGCTCGGGCAAGGAGGTAACGGTCATCGGCAGCGGCGCCACCGCGGTCACGCTGGTGCCGTCGTTGGCACGCGCCGGAGCAAAGGTGAACATGTTGCAGCGCTCCCCAAGCTACGTCTACCCCATCGACCGGGCCGACCGCATTGTCGGCCTGGTTCGAAAAGTGCTTCCGCCCAATCTTGTTCAGCATTTCGCCCGGATCTGGCTGGGCGGGTTCAGCTGGATCATGTACCACGTCTGCCGTAGGGCACCGGGATTCGCCAAATGGTTCATCAGGCGCCGAATCTCCAAGCGGCTACCCGCCGACTATCCGGTCGACGTTCACTTCAAGCCGCGGTACAACCCGTGGGATCAGCGCGTGTGCGCCGACACCGATGGAGATCTCTTCGAAGCCATCAGCGCTGGAGGTGTCCGCATGGTCACCGACACCATCGAGTCCTTCACTCCATCGGGCATCCGGCTGGGATCGGGCGAGGAGCTACGTGCCGACGTCATCATCACGGCAACAGGCCTGAACCTTCAGATATTCGGAGGCATCGCGCTGAGCGTCGACGGCTCCCCCATCGACTCCCCAAATCGGTTCATCTACAAGGGATACCTGATCGAAGGGGTACCGAACGCCGCATGGAGCGTTGGTTACACCAATGCGTCATGGACGCTGCGTGCCGATCTGAGCGCGCGGGCGGTGGTGCGACTTCTCGACTACATGGACCGCCGTGGTTACACCCATGCGTACCCGGACCGGCACGGCGAGGAGATCGAAGCCCGACCGTTCTTCAACCTGTCATCGGGCTACGTGAGCCGCGGCGGTGACCACATGCCACGTTCCGGAGTAAAGGGCCCCTGGGCCATCCGGCACAACTATGTGCTGGATCTTCTTGCGTTCCATCGTGATCGAATGGACGAGAACATGCGCTTCGGTACCGCGAAGTCAAAGGCCGTGTCCTCGGCCGCCTAGCGCCTGGGGTCGATCTCCGAATCATCAAGTGCCGCCAGGTGTGATAGCACTCGAAGGAACACGTCGCGATCTGCTGGGGAGACGCCGGCCAGAATCCGCTTCTCGTTCTCCTGAATCGCTTTCTGCACTGCGGTAACGGTTTTGCGGCCACCTGCCGTCAATGACAGCAGATTACTGCGCCGGTCGCTGGGATCGGGCTGACGGTTGATCAGCTTCCGATCCTGCAGATCATCGAGCACGGCGATGATCCGGGTGCGGTCCGCGCCTATCGCATCGGCCAAGCTGGCCTGACTACTCGCCTCGTTGTCTCTGAGCGCCGTCAGCACGGCGTACGCCCACATCGATACACCGTGCGCCTCCAGCAGCGGCAACTCTGCGCGCATCAATGATCGGCCGAGCGGAACCATCAGCGCCGCAAGGTCAGGCCGGGCATCTGGATTCTGTTGCGCCACGGATATCAGGATAGACGACGTCGCGATATCGTATACTTTGCAAAATCATACGCATGCGCATATCAGCTACCGCATTGCACGAGTGACCCCCGCCGCAACCGATTCGGGCGTAGCGTCCCCGGGTATGACGCAAGTTCTGCAGACTCAGGTGTGTGTTGCCGGCGGCGGCCCCGCAGGGCTGGTGCATGCACTCCTGCTGGCTCGGGCGGGGATCAACGTCGTCGTCCTGGAAAAGCACGCCGACTTTCTGCGTGACTTCCGCGGGGACACCGTGCACCCCACCACCATGCGCATCATCGACGATCTCGGGTTCATCGATGATTTTCTGCGGCTGCCACACCAGAAGGTCGATCACATCGCCTTCGATAGCGACGGGAGACTGCGCACCTTCGGTGACTTCCGCGCACTCAAGTGGTTGGGATACAAACAGCCCTACATCGCATTCATGCCCCAGTGGGATTTCCTCGACTTCCTTGCTGAGAAAGCCGAGCAGTACCCGGAATTCACGCTCATCCGTAACGCGGAGGTCACCGACCTGATCATCGAGGGTGATCGGGTGGCCGGGGTGCGTACGCCGGACCTGGAGGTGCACGCACAACTCGTCATTGCCGCCGATGGACGCACCTCAGCCGTACGCGCCGCTTCGGGGCTGGAAACCGCCAACGAGAGTTCGCCGATGGACGTGTTGTGGTTCCGGCTGAACCGGCGACCGGGCGATCCCGATGAGACCTTCGCGGTACTGCGTCGCGGCCTGTTGTTGGTCATGATCCATCGCGGTGACTACTGGCAGATCGCCCACCTCATGCCCAAGGGCGCGGGACCGCAAAACGGCTCTCTCGACGCATTCAAGGAGCGCCTGATCACTGCCCGTCCGCAGCTGCGTGAGCATGTGAACGATCTTCACTCCTGGGACGACACCAGTCATCTCGATGTCCGGGTTGATCGACTCAAGACCTGGTGGCGTCCGGGTCTGCTGTGCATAGGCGATGCCGCGCATGCCATGTCGCCTGCCGGTGGTGTCGGCATCAACCTGGCCGTCGCCGACGCCGTGGCTGCCGCGAACATCCTTGTGGGGCCGCTACGTCGAGGGCACGTCAGCGACGAGGACCTCGCCAAGGTGCAGCGCCGACGCGAGCTTCCGACCAAAGCGGTGCAAGCGTTCCAGGTGTTCGTCCAGGACAACGTCATCAAACCGGTTCTCACCGGCGACCTGTCTCCTATCAAACTGCCGTTCTTCATCGGACGAGGCCCGCTCAAGTTCATACCCCCGATCGCAGTCGGCAGGGGGTTGCGTCCGGAACGCGTGCACACCCCGGATGTGCACTAGGGGCACAGCTCAGTGCTCGTGCGAATTCTCCGCTAGCGCGGCCCGTTCGACGCTCAGCAGACTCTCGGCGCGATGTTCTTCCTCGTACGCCTTACCGCCACCGTTGAGCCCGAATAGCCGCTTGCTCCACAGCAACCACACCACGGCCACGATGTTGACCAGTAGCGCCAAAACCCTGAGAACGGTTTGCTTTTCAATAAGCTCGTAGATCTCCAGCGGCAAGAAGATGCTTGTCGCGATGACGGCGAAGTACTCACCCCAGCGCTTCATCAGCCATAGGCCGAATGCCTCGATGAACTCGATCGCGGCGTAGGCGGCCAAGCCCACAGCCACCCACATCAACGTCGACGACGACAGCGCGAAGGCCTCGCCGATATGACGAATGATCTTGGAGTTGTCCGGGTTCCAACCGATCTGGTTGGCCAGCGGCCGGATCAGCGGAAGGTCTCGCTCGAAAACCTGTTGGAGATGTTCGCGTGATCCGCGGACCTTCACCACACCCACGGCGAGCAAGACGAACACCAGCCCGCGGAACACACGCTCGACCGCGAGTACACGCATCAAGGTCCGATCGCGCAGGAGCCGTCCGCGCGGAATCTCCGGTGCGGTATCGGCAGGTCCGCGATAGCGCGGCGCACCAACCACAAAGGTCTCACAGCGCAGACACCGCCACGCCTCCCCGACCGGTGTCTCGACCTGTAGCCGTTCCCGCAGCGGCTGCTCGTCGGGAGCGAATGTCGCGTGTCCTCGCAGACCGCACGAGCGCAGAGCAAAGTTGATCACGGGAGAAACGGTAGCCCGACACCACCCGCGACGCCGCACGATGTACAGGTTCCGGCGCTAGCCTGTCGTCGTGCTCGACCGTCGTAGGTTTCTCACACTGTTGGCCGGTGCTGCCGCAGTGGGTGCCACTGTCATCGAATCCGTTTCTGCTGCTGCCGACCCCGGCACCTCGGCGGGAGCCGCAGGCGGAGGGCTGACCCGGGTGCCGTTACCCGGCGGCGGCGCCTTGACCGCGCTGCCCGCGCGCGCCGACGGTCAGCGATTGCTCGCGTTGACCCTTGACGACGGCACCGATGCGAATGTCATCGCCGCCTATACCCAGCTGGCGCGTGACACCGGAATCCGCTTGACCTACTTCGTCAATGGGGTGAACGCGGGATGGACACAGAATGCGCAGCTACTGCGTCCACTTGTCGACAGCGGGCAGATCCAGCTGGGCAATCACACCTGGTCACACCCCGACCTCACGACACTGACCGCCGCACAGATCGATGACCAGTTGACGCGCAATACCAAGTTCCTGACCAACACCTACGGGGTCAACCCGGCGCCGTTCTTCCGGCCGCCATACGGAAAGCACAACACCGCAACCGATTCGGTCGCTCAGGGGCTTGGCTACGGACCGCCGGTGCTGTGGTACGGCTCATTGTCGGACTCCGGCGTCGTCACGCCGCAGTACATCGTGGACATGGCCCGCAAGTACTTCAACCCGCAGGCCATCGTCATCGGCCACCTCAACCACCCCCCGGTGACCACCGTTTACCACCAGTTGCTCGACGTCATCGGGGAACGGCAGCTGCGCACCGTGACACTCAACGACGTCTATCAGCACTAGAGCGATGGGCCGTCTGGCTCAAGCAACCGCTTGGGATGCATGCCGTCGACCTGACCGATAAACGGCGGGTGAATGCTATATCCGAGCATCCGTCGAATGTCCTCCGATACGGCGCGAACGGTGTCGCGGGTCATCGACAGGGTGAACGCCTCCTGTGGGCGCAGCCACGGCTCGCAATATTGAGCGGTCAGGGCCAGCCGTGCGGCACCGGATCGGTTCGCGCCGCCGCCATGCCAGAGCGTGCCCGGGAAGAACACGCAGGAACCCGCCTTCATCACCACGGGTTCACGCTCGGCCTCCTGTGGCCGGCGATCACCCCAAAGATGGCTGCCCGCAATGATATCGGTGGCGCCGTTGTCGGCGGTGAAGTCATCGATCGCCCAGATCGTCGCGGCACCCAAACCGGCACGGGGGCGCGGAATGGGATAGAAGCCGTCGTCGGTGTGCAGCATCTGAGCCTGCTCACCGGGCAGGATGTTGATGACCTGCAACATCGACAGTAGATAGTTCGGCAGGAAAAGCCGATCCAGCAGCGCCAGGACCCGCGGGTGATCCGCGATCCGGTCACACGCACGTGTCTTGTTCAGCACGCTGTACACCCGCTGAGTGGTATGTCCTTCGAACCCGTTCCGGCCATGCAGGTTCAGCAGGGGCGCAACGGCATCCCGAATCTGGACCAGTTCGTCAGCGGTAAGCAGGTCCGGCAAGATCACGTAGCCGTCACGGCGCATCGCCGCCAGATCCGCCTCGGCGACAGCGGGATCGATGCCCTGACCGCTACTCGCGGTCCGTCGATGAGTCCCGGCCAGGTCGCCGTTCAAATCCACCAACGATGACACTTCCGTGCTCATCGCAACTCCTAAACATAAGATAATTATGTTTTGTACGATCATATAGTGGCACGCCCCTCAATCGGACGTCAACAGCTCATCGACGCCGCCCGTGACGAACTTGTCCGCGGCAACGGAGTGATGGATCTCAGTGGGTTGACCCGTCGAGCCGGGCTCACCACCGGCGCTCTCTACCATCACTTCGGATCGAAAAGCGGCTTGCTCGCCGTCATTTATGACGAGTTCTACGAGGGACTCGTCCACGCGATCGCCGACGCGCATCTGGCCTTGGACACCGACTGGCATGTTCATGAGCTGGAGCGCACCCGTCGCTTTGTCGACTATCACGTCGCCGATCCACTCGCCCCGATACTGCTCAACCGCGCCGCGCTGGATCCCCAATTGGCCGAACTGGAGGCGACGTACCTGCAGCGCATTAGCCACAACGCCGCCAAGAACATCCGCCGCGGTCAGAAATTGGGTCAGTTGCCCGCGGACATCGAACCCGACAGCGCGGGCGCCTTCATCATCGGCGGAATTCGATACGGGATCGCACAACAGCTCCGCCTGAGCCCACTGCCCGCACCCGGGCAGATCACCGAACGTCTGTGGCGCCTCATCTCCGCAGCCCTGGGAGTCAGCTGAGTCGCCGCCTTGGGAAACTTCGGCCAGATCGATGACACATGGGCGATACTCCCTGCATGCGTTCGATACCTGTGGGCCGTACGGCCGCTCTCACCCTCGTCGTTCTTGGCGCGGGACTCGTGTCCTGCCCGGTGACAATGGCGGCGCCCTCCGGCGAGGTCGCCCTCTGTTTCGACGGTGACGTCCGTGTCAGCGCCTGGCAGGCGAGCCAAGCCGATGCACGTCGCGACCTTATCCCCGGCACGCTCAACATGAACGCCACGGACGGTCTGGCCGGACCCAAACAGGCGTACTTCCAGTGGCGCAACCTGACCACCGGCGCTGTCGGCGAAGCGCACGGCGACGGGTCGGGCACTGCGGGAGCATCGATCTACAACGTCGTCACCGGCCCCGGCCAGGTAGAGATCACCACCGATTACGGCGGCCGTTCCGGCTTCTTCTGGAATAACGAAAACATCGCCCACTGCACCGGGACCGTCACCGTCGTCTAGAAACTCCTATTGGCACTCAAACAACCTGTCGCGCAAGCCGCGCGAACGCCGCGGTGTCATGGCTGCAGAACACCGTGACGTCCTCGGCCTGTTCGGCGACCAACTCGGTGAGGCGCCGCATGTTCTGCCATTGAGCACGCGGGCGACTCGGGTGTGCGGTGATCATGTGCATGGCTCTGCTCGCGGTGGTCAACGGGCCGGTACCGATCGCATGCGGCTCGGTATAGGCATCACCGGCATGCAGTAGCCATCCGTTTCCCGTGTCGACGGCGACGCCGACATGGCCCCTCGTGTGTCCGTACAGGGGCACAACCAGAATCTCCGGCGGCAGCCCGTCAAGGTCCCGAACGGCGTCAAAACCGAACCACGGTTCGCCATCGTGACGCTCGTTGATCTGCCAATTGACTCCATGCCCACACAATTGGGCAGTGCGGTAACGGATTCGATCGACGACGGTTGGCCGCTTGCTGGCTCGAAGCTCGGGCCCGTGCACGTGCACTGTCGCCGACGGGAAATCCGCGAGGCCACCGGTGTGGTCGTAATCCAGATGAGTCAGCAGTACGTGTCGTACGTCAGCCGGGTCGTAACCGAGCGCCGCGATCTGCCGCACCGCAGTCTCGCTCTCCCGCAGAACAGGTCCGATGGCGTGCCGTGTCCACCCGAGTAGTCGCGGATTCCGAATGCACTCGAGACCGAATCCCGTATCGACGAGCACCAGTCCGGAGTTCGGCGTCTCCACCAGCAAGCAGTGGTCTACAAATCCGAATGCCATTGTGCCGCAATTGAGATGGTGGATCTTCATATCTCACCTCACCGTTGCCCAAGCCAGTCTTCGTTCACAGTATCTCCGGTCCCATTCTTTCGGGTCGTCTGCGCGGAATACCGGCCCGATACGCCTGGTTCGTGCAGATATGAATGCAGCCCCGCAGTTCGATCCGCATGCGCTCATCGCCGACAGCCGCATCGGCGTCCTGGCGACCATCAAATCCACTGGAGTCCCGCAGCTCTCCCCCGTCACCCCGTACTACGACCGCGACAAGGGCGTCATCTACGTCTCCATGACGGATGGCCGTGCCAAGACCGTGAATCTTCGCCGCGATCCCCGCGCCGCGCTGGAGGTCACCAGCTCGGACGGATGGGCCTGGGCAACGGCAGAGGGAGACGTGACCCTGACCGGGCCCGGTGCGGACCCTCACGGGCCCGAAGTCGAAGCGCTCGTCGACTATTACCGCGGCGCGGCAGGTGAACATCCTGATTGGGAGGAGTACCGCTCGGTCATGGTGTCCGACCGACGCGTCCTGATGGCATTGAAGGTGGAGCGCGTCTACGGCGAGAAACTGCGCTGAGCCTCAAACCTTTCCCGTCGCGTCATAAATCCAGCTCATGTCCGCGCTCGCCAGGTCTTCCAACCATGATGGCGGCGCGACGTTTGTCAGTGCCCCCATGTCCCAGTAGTCCTTCCAGAGGGTGATCTTCCCGTCAATCACCTTGAGCACAGAGGCAAAACGCAGCAGCGCGGTTTCCCCGGTCGTCCAGATCCATGTCTCGGAGTGCTCGTACATCACGTCTTCACCATTGGCGACGATCAGCCCGTCATGGTGCACGTAGTCCTTCAACGGCTCCAGGCCGATCTTCAGACGCTTGACGATGTTCTCTGGCCCGCATGCCGCAGCGGTGGGTCCCACCGGCATGTCCAAGTAAATGCAATCGTCGTCGAGAAACGTCGTGACGGCGTCCCAGTTTCTCTCCGAAAGCGCTACCCACAGACCGATAACCACCGACGCTGCTGACATCCCGATAACTTTCCTTCCCCCGAAGTACAACGAGTCGAGATCCTACGATCTGCGCACCCGCAGCGGGTCCGATCTGGGCGATTAGGCTCACCCCATGCTCGTCGCAAAGTCGATCCTCCTATTCGTCGCAGCCGCGGCCCTCGAGATCGGCGGCGCCTGGCTGGTATGGCAGGGGGTGCGCGAGCATCGCGGCTGGATATGGGTGGGATTCGGAGTCATCGCATTGGGTGCCTACGGATTCGTGGCAACCCTGCAACCGGACGCCCACTTCGGTCGGATCTTGGCGGCTTACGGCGGAGTGTTCGTCGCCGGATCACTGTTGTGGGGAATGGTGATGGACGGCTTCCGCCCCGACCGCTGGGACATCGCCGGCGCGCTCGTCTGCCTTGCCGGGGTCGCCCTGATCATGTACATGCCCCGGAGCGCATGAACCGCGCCACGTCCGGCCCGTTGAGGCGAGAGCTCGGCACGTTCGATGCCGTCATGATCGGGTTGGGCTCCATGCTCGGCGCCGGAATCTTCGCAGCCCTGGGGCCCGCAGCCCAATCGGCCGGGGCGGGCCTACTACTCGGTTTGGCCGTCGCGGCACTGATCGCCTTCTGTAACGCAACGTCCTCCGCCCGACTCGCCGCGATGTACCCCGCCTCCGGCGGAACGTATGTCTACGGCCGGATGCGTCTCGGAGAATTCTGGGGATATCTGGCCGGTTGGGGCTTCGTGGTCGGCAAAACCGCGTCATGCGCCGCCATGGCCCTGACGGTGGGCTTCTACGCGTGGCCTGCCCACGCACACGCCGTCGCCGTGGCGGCGGTGGTGGCCCTGACCGCGATCAACTATGCGGGAGTTCAAAAGTCGGCATGGGTGACACGCGTGATCGTGGCGATCGTGCTGTCGGTGTTGGCGGCGATCGTGGTCACGGCGTTCGGATCCCACGGCATCGACGTCGCGGCCCTCGACATCACCGATGTGTCGATCATCGGAGTGCTGCAGGCCGCGGGCATGTTGTTTTTCGCGTTCGCCGGATATGCCCGTATCGCGACTCTGGGTGAGGAGGTACGCGATCCGGCACGCACCATCCCCCGCGCGATCCCCATCGCGTTGACGATCACTCTGGTGGTGTATGCCGTTGTCGCCGTAGCGACGTTGAAGACGCTGGGTCCGCAGCGGATGGCGGCATCTGCGGCTCCCCTTCTCGACACCGTCACCGCGGCGGGTGTGCGGTGGATGGAACCGGTGGTGCGAATCGGCGCCATCGTGGCGGCGACGGGCTCTTTACTGGCGCTCATCCTCGGAGTCTCACGCACCACCTTCGCTATGGCACGTGATCGACATCTACCTCACGTCCTGGCGGTGGTACACCCCAAGTACGGAGTACCGTATCGCGCTGAACTTCTTGTCGGTCTTGTGGTTTCGATCCTGGCAGCCACCGCCGACCTGCGCGGCGCGATCGGGTTCTCGTCTTTCGCGGTGCTGGTGTACTACGCGGTGGCCAATGCCTCGGCGTGGACGCTCGCCCCCGCCGAGGGGCGACCGCCGCGAATAGTTCCGGCGCTCGGTCTAGCAGGCTGCGTGGTCATTGCCCTCGCACTGCCACGGCCTTCCGTCGTCGCCGGCGCCGCCGTGCTGGCAGTCGGCATCGTCATCTATACCGTCCGTCGCCTCAATGACCCGGATACGCGTGAATAAGAGCGCTGTCTAGCTTCGACACCGCATGAGTCAGTTCATGTTCGGCGACATGAGCGATCCGGTGCGCTTCGGCCAGGCTGATATCCGGGTCGACATCGAGTTCGGCATCCGCATGGAGGCGATGCCCGATCCATCGCAGCCGCACGCTGCGCACTGTTCGCACACCCGGCTGAGCCACCAACGCCGTTTCCGCGGCATCCACCAACGCCGGATCCACCCCGTCCATCAACCGCCGGAACACGTCTCGGACCGCGGTGCGCAGCACCACGAGAATCGCCACGGTGATCACTAATCCAATGATCGGGTCCGCCAAGGGATATCCCAATGCGACACCTCCGGCCCCCAGTACCACAGCCAGTGAGGTGAACCCGTCGGTGCGCGCATGCAGGCCATCGGCGACCAGCGCCGCAGAACCGATTCGGCGGCCTACCCTGATCCGGTAGAGGGCAACGAGTTCATTTCCGATGAAGCCTACGATTCCGGCGACCGCCACCCACCCCAGTTGACCGATCTGCACGGGGTGGATCAAACGCATCACCGCCTCATAGCCCGCCACCGCGGCCGACAGCGCGATCATCGACACGACGAACAGGCCGGCCAGATCCTCGGCGCGTCCAAATCCGTAGGTGTATCGCCTTGTCGCGAACCGCGTTCCGAGTGCGAAGGCTATCCACAGCGGCACCGCCGTGAGGGCATCGGAGAAGTTGTGAATGGTGTCGGCAGCGAGCGCCACAGAACCGGAAACCACCACGATCACCACTTGAAACGCAGCCGTCACCAGCAGCGCGGCAAGGCTGATCTTCACTGCCCGAGTTCCGGCCGCACTGGAGCTGAGGGCATCGTCGATACTGTCGGCGGCATCGTGACTGTGTGGAGACACAATCTCGGCAAGCAGTCCCCTCAACCCTCCGGCATGTTGATGCCCATGATCATGGTGATCGTGATGGACGGCCTGGTTTCGGGTGTGACTCATTTCTTACCAACCTTTTTCACGGATTCGACGGTATGCAGCACGCCCTCGGCACGGTGATGAGGCGGGATTCCCGGACCTGCATGCTCCGCGTTGTGGACGGCATCGGTCACCAACTGCTCGACGTGTTCGTTTTCCAGGCTGTAGTAGACGGTGGTGCCGTCGCGACGAGTCCGGACCAACCGGGCCATACGCAACTTGGCCAGATGCTGCGATACCGAGGGCGCCGGCTTGCCGACGTGATCGGCCAGCTCATTGACCGATAACTCGCCGCCAGTCAGTGCCCACAACACCCGAACCCGGGTGGCATCGGCCAGCATTCGAAATACTTCGACCACCAGCCCGACCTGCTCGTCGCCCAATGGCGAACTGTCAGTACTCACTTCGTTTAGTCCTCACGTATCAGACGGAACCAATGGGGTGCTGTCCGGCGGATCGGCCCCGCGAGCCCGCGACTATCCGCAAGCTCATCCCCGATCACGTGCCACCCCGTGAAGGTCTGCTCGATGTCGACTCGACTTGCCCCTGCAGGCAATGGACCCCGACGCCCCGTACTGAAGGCGAACATCAGCAGGATCGCGCCGGGATCAACCGCTGCGGTCACCTGCTGCGCATACGCAGCACGATCTTGAGTAGGCAGGCCGTGATAGCAGCCAACATCGAGAACAAGGCGGTATCCGTTCCCAACCGCGGCTGGCAGATTCGTGACGTCGGCCTGCAGAAATTCCGCGTCGACCTGCACACTACGCGCTTTGGAGCGCGCCGTCTCCACCGCGCGGGCCACCGAGTCCAGTCCCTTCACCCGCCATCCGCGTTGGGCCAACTCGATGCTGTGGTCTCCAGTGCCGCATCCCATATCAAGCGCCGTCGCCGGCACCGACGGCCCAACAGATTCTCGGTCCAGTAGAGAGCGCAGCTGCACTAAGAATCCAGAATCAGGACGTGCCTGTTCCCATGGCGTTATTCCGAATCGGTATGCCATCTCATACAAACGCCCCATCGCAGACGCTCCTCTACTGCATATCTGCATTGATACGCAGATAGTAGACCATGAGGCGCGTCAGTGCTCGCAGCACCCGCATTCATCGACGTTGACACTCCCCGGCACCGAGGTGGGCATTGGCATACAGCAGGATTCACCCTTCCAGGCGTTCATGCCCTCACGCACCGCGATCGCAGCGATCACAAGCGCCGCGATCGGATCCGCCCATGACCACCCGAAAAGGGAGTTGACGAGCAGTCCCACCAGCAAGACCGCCGACAGATATGTGCACAGCAGCGTCTGCTTGGAATCGGCCACCGCCGATGCAGAACCCAGCTCACGACCCGCCCGACGCTGCGCCCAGGACAGCACCGGCATGACCGCCAGGCTCACCGCCGCCAGCACGATACCGATCGTCGAATGCCGGGCCTCGTCGATCCCCGCCAGTGACCGGATCGACTCCACCGTCACATAGGCGGCCAGCGCAAAGAATGAGAACGCGATGGCCCGCAGCGCGGCCTTCTCCCTGGTCTGCGGATCCTCGGCACTGAATTGCCACGCCACCGCGGCGGCCGAAGACACCTCGATGACCGAATCCAAGCCGAAGCCGATCAGCGCGGTCGAGGACACCCGCGCACCTTCCGATAGGGCGACGACAGCCTCGATGACGTTGTAGGTGATGGTGGCGGCGACGAAAACACGCACCCTGCGATTGAGCACGTCTCGGCGTTGCGACGTAAGCACCATCAGCAGCAACCCTCGTCAGCCGCGCAGCAGGACGGATCGACCGTCAGCACCAAGTCCACCAAGTCATCTAGGGCGTGGGCGATCCGCGCATCCGCCAGCTCGTAACGGGTGCGCCGACCCTCTGGAACAGCGACAACAAGTCCGCAACCGCGAAGACACGCAAGGTGATTCGAGGTGATCTGGCGCGACACCCCGACCTCCTCGGCGAGCTCCGAAGGATAACCGGGCCGCGATCGCAGGCTCAGCAGGATCGCCGAGCGCGTCGGGTCCGACAGAGCCGATCCAAATCTCGTCAGGGCATCGCGATGGATAAGGGTCTCCATAAGCCCGATAGTACATCTTGATCTGTATTCAGATCTAGATGTACTAACTGACGGCCGGCACGTGCCCCGCAGAAGCCGAATGCGCCTTCTGCCCGGCACGCAGAAAGACTCCCGTCCGCTCCTTCCCGAGAACCTCGGTCGGCTTTCCGTCGACCACGACGCTGTGCCCGCCGACCAGCACCCAGCAGACCGTCGCATCGTTGCGATTGACCATCCGCGACAAGCCCCCGTAGGCGGCAACGGATTGCTCGGCATACTCCGTGAGCGATCCATCGAGCTTCTCGGGGTCGACCACGAAAAGGTCTGCGCGGTCGCCGATTCGCAGATGACCGGCATCGATCTGGTACCAATCCGCGAGTTCACCGGTCAGTCGGTGTACGGCCTGTTCGATCGTCATGAACGGCTGTCCTGCGATGTGAGCCTCACGTACGTGTCGCAGCAGCCGCAGGCCGAAGTTGTAGAACGCCATATTCCGCAGATGGGCGCCGGCATCGGAAAAGCCAATCTGGATACCGGGATCCTGCGCCAGCTGTCTGAGCACCTCGGAGCGATGGTTCGAAATGGTGGTCCGCCAGCGGATGGCGGTGCCGTGTTCGAGTACCAGATCAAGAAACGCGTCGACAGGGTGCAGACCCCCGCGGTCCACGCCGACCTGGCCGAAAGACTTGCCGACGACCGAGGCATCCGGACAGGCAACGATCTCGGCATCGAAAAAGTCTCTGTGCCAGACCCTTACACCGAACTTGCTCTCATACTCTTTGCGGAATCGACGACGGTACTTCTCGTCGCGCAGCAGATCGTTGCGCTCCACCTCATTACGCAAGTGCAGCGCTGCGGCCCCCGCACCGAATTCTTCGAAGATCACCAGATCGATACCATCCGCATAGACCTCAAACGGCACAGGCAGATGCTGCCAACGGAAGTTGCCGCCCAGCTTGTTGACGATGCGGGCAACCGGCCCCATCGCCCTGATCGCATACGGGTTGGCCTTGATGTCGGCCGCCGAGAGCAGCGACGTCGATAGCCGCTTGCGCAGGATGCCCAGAGACTGAACAGCCTGTGACAACACGTTCAACGGATTCTCGATGTCCGGGCCGGATTGCAGCGCTCGATTCCTCTGGCGAAGCTGCGATTTAAGCTTTCGCAGCTCGCGCGGCTTCGCATAGGTGGACGGCAGCGTCCGAGACCGGCACACGTCGCCGTCCAGCTTGTCAAAGAGCAGCTGCTGAGAGGACATGCCGACAAACCCCGCATCCAGGGCCTCGGTCAACCACCTGTCCATCTGCGACTGCTCATCGGGCGTGGGGCGTTCGTTCTTGCGGGTAGCACGATCCAAACCCATCACCGCCGCGCGCATATCCGAATGCCCCAGGAACGTTGCGATATTCGGCCCCAAGGGAAGCGACTCCAGCGCAGCGATGTACTCGCGCGCATTCGTCCATGTCTTGTGTTGATCCACCGCCCCGATGACGTGGTCGCGCGGTATCGCCTCCACCCTACCGAAGATGTCCCCGGCATCAATGCCATTGACATGCACCACGGACAGCGAGCAAGAACCCAGCAACACCGTCGTCACACCGTGACGCACCGACTCCGACAGCGCGGGTGCGGCGAGAACTTCGACGTCGTAATGCGTGTGGACGTCTACCAGGCCCGGGAGCACCCATTTTCCGGTGGCATCAATGATGCGCGGACAGTTCGTGACATCGAGGCCTTCGCCCGATATCGCGACGATATGGCCGTCCTTGATGCCGATGTCTCGGATCGCCGATGCCGCGCCGGTTCCATCGAACCATCGCCCGTTCTTGATCACCGTGTCGAACTGCACATCGTTGTGCGAACCCATGGTCGATTCTCCTTGCGCTACTACTATTTCACGGGCGCTATGCGAAGCGCCGGCAGGACATATCGCCGGAAGTGGCGACGCAGTGAGGCAGGATCATCCGGGTCCATGTGGTTCCCGGGTACGCTGCCCAAACTGATCATTACACGGGCGATCCACTCGCTCGCTTCCTCAATGTCGGTGCGCGCGTGAATCTCTCCGGCATCGCGGGCCGCCTCGAGATACGGACGCCAGAACCCGGCAAGATCGGGTACCAGCCCCAGCACCCCCGCGCCGGCGCAGGCCATGAACTCCTCGGGCTCGCGTACTCGCATTCGCATGAGCAGGGTGCCGGGATCATCGTATGCGCGGCGGCCGATTTTCACGCCTGCCACCAACTGATCCTCGAACCCTTCGATATCCGCAAGCTCCGCGGCAGACTGGGCCCAGCTGATCTCGATCAATCGGATGATCGCGGCACCCACCAAAGTCTGTTTGTCCGGGAAGTGGCGATACAGCCAAGAACGCGATACGCCGGCTCCCTCTGCCACGTCGGTCATCGTGGTCGCACGAATACCCTTGTCAGCCAATATTTTCTCGGCGGCATCGAGTAGCCGGGCGGCCACCGAATCGCCATCGGGATCGGGTATCGAGCCTTCATCGAACACCGCAGTCATGCCCTCAATGTAAACAAGCTGTGGACACATTTCAAGATCTGTGTACACTTCGAATGCACAGATTTCTGAAACTGTTCACAGGCGACCGCAATGCGGCGGTCGTACCCCAAGGAGTCCCATGACCCGACCCAATACTGCGATCATCGGTGCCGGAATCAGCGGACTGACGTCCGCGAAGATGTTGTCCGACTACGGAATTCCCTATAGCTGTTTCGAAACGTCGGATCGCATCGGCGGAAACTGGGCATTCGGCAATCCCAATGGCCACAGCAGCGCATACCGCTCCCTGCATATCGATACCTCACGGCATCAGCTCTCGTTCCGCGACTTCCCCATGCCCGACAGCTACCCGCACTTTCCTCACCACACCCTCATCAAGCAGTACCTCGAGGACTACGCGACAGCCTTCGACCTCAAGCCTCATATTGAATTTCAGAACGGCATCGTCCAGGCCGAGCGCTTGACAACCGGTGGTTGGGAGCTGCTCACACAGAAGGGTGAACGCCGATTGTTCGACCTTCTCGTCGTCGCCAATGGACATCACTGGGACCCCAGATATCCCGATTTCCCCGGCACCTTCACCGGCACCACGTTGCACTCACACCACTACATCGACCCCCGCACTCCCCTAGATCTCATGGACAAACGGATCCTGGTGGTGGGCCTGGGCAACAGCGCTGCAGACATCGCAGTGGAGCTATCGTCCCGGGCTACCGGAAATACCGTCGCCCTCTCCACCCGGTCCGGCGCCTGGATCGTCCCCAAGTACGTGGCCGGCCAGCCCGCCGACAAGTACTTCCGCACCAGCCCTCACATACCGATGTCATGGCAGCGCAAACTCTTTCAGATGATGCAGCCCCTCACGTCGGGTCGCCCCGATCAATTGGGGCTACCGATGCCGAACCACAAATTCGGCGAAGCGCACTTCACCCAATCCGTCGAGCTCCCGCTGCGACTTGGATCGGGAGACATCACCCCCAAGCCGAACATCGACCGACTGGACGGTGACACCGTGCATTTCGAGGACGGCACGTCCGCGGACTTCGACGTGATCATCTTCGCCACGGGTTACAACATCACCTTTCCGTTCTTCGACCCGGCATTTCTCAGTGCGCCGGACAATCGCATCGACCTGTACAAACGGATGTTCAATCCCGGTCTGGACGACCTGATCTTCGTAGGCCTGGCACAGGCGGTTCCATCCTTGTTCCCGTTCGTCGAATGTCAGGCACGACTGGTGGGTGCCTATGCGGCAGGCAAGTACCGGCTGCCCTCGGTCGACGAGATGCACCAGGTGATCGAGGCGGAACATCGCAGGTACACCGGGCACATGCTTGATCGTCCGCGTCATACCCAGCAGTTGGACTACTTCCTCTACGAGCACGATATGAGAACCAAGGAGATCCCCCGCGGACTCGCGCGGGCGAGGGGTGCCGCATGAACCGACGGAACATCCGATTCAACAGCCACGGCATCGACTGTGACGCCTGGCTGTACCGTTCGGAGACTGCGACGGAGCAGGCCCCCGTCGTGGTGATGGCACACGGGCTGGGCGGCACCAAAGACTCGGGACTCGAAGCGTTCGCAGTGCGGCTCGCCGACGCGGGCATGCACGCCTTCGCATTCGACTATCGCGGCTTCGGCTCCTCTGACGGGTTTCCCCGGCAACAGGTTTCGTTCAGCCATCAGATCGGCGATTATCACGCTGCCGTGAACGCCGCCGCCCGCCTCCCCGGTGTTGATCCCAGGCGGGTGGTCTTGTGGGGCGTATCCCTCGCCGGCGGGCACGTACTGGCGGTTGCGGGTTCGCGAAACGATATCGCGGCCGTCGTGTCGGTGACGCCGTTGGTGGACGGCATTGCGGCGGCGCGCTCGGCGATGGGTGAACACAGCGCCCGCACGTTGGCTCGCTCGGCGCTCACCGGTATCCGCAGCAGGGTGGGACGTCACCAGCAGACCATTCCGATCGTCGGGCATCCGGGAGAGCTCGCGGCGTTGACATCAGACGGGTACTACGAGGCGCACCTGGCGATCGCGGGACCTTCTTGGCGCAATGAGATCGACGCGACGGTGGGCACTCAACTTGCCGCCTACCGCCCCACCCGTTATGCCGCGCGGATCGATTGCCCCACGCTGGTGCAGATCGCCGACTTCGATCGGGCCGCGCCACCGCATGCCGCGGCCAAGGCTGCCTTCAAGGCACGCGCCGAGGTGCGCCACTACCCCTGTGATCACTTCGGTGTCTATCAGGGCCAGGAGTGTTTCGACTCCGTCGCGTCGCACCAAATAGGCTTTCTGACAAGATATCTGGGAGTCAGCTCGGCGTCGTTGACCGAGGCGGTTCATGGCTGAGACCATTCAGCAGCTGGTGCGCGCCCGGGCCGCCGATGACAACGTTGCACTCGTTTACCGGGGCGCGAAGTGGACCTGGCGTGAGTACGTGGCCGAGGCGGCCCGTCAGGCGGGGGTACTGATTCGGAGCGCCGATCCGCACCGACCTCTTCATGTCGGCACCCTGCTGGGCAATACGCCCGCGATGGCCATTGCGATGGCCGCGGCCGCTCAGGGCGGATACATCCTGTGCGCGATCAACAACACGCGTCGTGGCGCGGGGTTGGTGCGCGATATCCGCAAGGCAGATGTGCAGATACTGCTTGTGGACAGCGAGCATCACACCCTGCTCGAATCGTTGGATCTATCCGACATCGTCGTGATCGACGTCGACGGCACGAGCTGGCGTCGCGATGTCGAGACGGCCGGCGAGCTGGAGCCGTATCGAACTGCCGCCGCCCTTGACCCCTTCATGATGATCTTCACCTCAGGGACCAGCGGTGACCCGAAGGCAGTTCTCGTGACACACATGATGGTCCTCGTCGCGGCTCAGTCGCTGGTGGCTCGATTCTCGCTGTCTCCCAACGATGTCTGCTACGTCTCGATGCCGTTGTTCCATTCGAATGCCGTGCTGGCCGGGTGGGGTGTCGCGATTGCGTCGGGAGCCGCGCTAGCTCCGGCGAAGTTCTCCGCGTCGGGCTTTCTTCAGGACATCCGGAAAGTCGGCGCCACCTACATGAACTACGTGGGCAAGCCACTGGCATATCTCCTGGCCACGGAAGAGCGGCCCGACGATACGGTCAACCCGCTGCGGGTGGCGTTCGGAAACGAGGCCTGCGATAACGACATCGACCGGTTCGCACGACGATTCGATGTCGCGGTGTACGACGGATTCGGTTCGACGGAGAATGCCGTCATCGTCACCCGGGAGGAGGGAACGCCGACAGGATCCATCGGCAAGGGCTTCCCCGGCGTTGCGATTTACGACTCCGCCACGTCGATCGAATGCGCCGTGGCCCGGTTCGATCCCCACGGCATCCTGGCCAATCCGGATGAGGCAGTCGGCGAGTTGGTGAATACCCAAGGGGCAGGCTTCTTCTCGGGGTACTACAACGACGACGACGCTACCGGTGAACGAATGCGCCACGGCATGTACTGGTCGGGCGACCTTGCCTATCGCGACGCCAACGGCTGGATCTATCTGGCAGGGCGGACGGCCGACTGGATGCGGATCAACGGCGAGAACCTGGCGGCGGCTCCCATTGAACGAATCGTGCAGCGACACCCCGCAGTGAGCCAGGTGGCCGTGTACGCCGTCCGCGACGCTTCCGGCTGCGATGAGGTGATGGCCGCGCTGGTGCTGCGGGAACCGTTGGCGCAGTCAGATTTCACTGCGTTCCTAGCCGCCCAGGAGGATCTGCCGCGCACCGGTTGGCCACGATACGTGCGCTTGACGCCAGGGCTCCCGTCCACCGCGACCAACAAGGTCCTCAAGCGCGTGCTGATTTCGGAGGGCCTTGATATCGGCGATGACGAACTGTGGCACCGAGACGGGCGCGGGGCCGAATACCTGCCCCGGCGACTTCCCCAGCGGTCGATGTTTCCAGAGTGACTGGAGTTGTTCACCAAAACCATTGCACGGCGCAGTTTCCCACATTAATATCGAACGTATGTTCGATTCATTGGCCGACGGTGAGCTGATCGATGTGATCAGCTCCTCACAGCGCGCGGAAGCGCAGGCAGCCGCGCGGCGCCTCGCTGCCATCGGCGCACTGGTGGATCGCCATGCGGACCCCGAGCAACAGGATCCTCGAGACAGGTTTGCGGTGGACCGCTGGGACGAGGTTGCCGCGCAGGTGGCCGCCGCACAGGGCATCACCCATGCGTTGGCCTCACATCAGATGCGTTATTCCTACGTGCTACGACATCGGCTGCGTGCCGTGGCGCAGCGATTCGCCGCCGGCGACATTGACTTTCGTACCGTTGCGCTGATCATCGGGCGCACCGAACTACTGGAAGACGATGTCCTTGTCGCCACCGTCGATGCGGCGATCTGCGAAGCACTGCCCCGCTGGGAACGCTGGTCCGTCAAGCGCATCACGGCCGCGCTAGACGCGCTGATCTACCGCCACGACCGTGACGCCGTGCGCCGCACCAAGACCGCCACCGATGATCGCCACCTCGAGATCCGGCCCCTCGATACCGGCGACCCCCTGGCCGAGATCTGGGGTGTACTGCAGACCCCACACGCTGCGGCCCTCGATAAACGTCTCGAACAGTTGGTCGCCACCGTCTGCCCTGCCGACCCGCGCACCAAAGCCCAACGGCGTGCCGATGCCATCGGCGCGCTCACCCAGGGCCTGGACCGGATGCGCTGTACCTGCGATGACGCCGACTGCGCGGGAGGCACCATCGCCGACACCCCCGTCATCGTGCACCTAGTCGCCAACCAGGACACCTTGGAGGACCCCGAAAACTCTGCGCCCGCACAGGTATCCGGATTCGGAGTCATCACCGGCACTCAGGCTCGTCACATCGCCGCCCAACCCGGCGCCCGCATCCGCACTCTGCACGCCAAGGACACCGACCGCTATCGGCCCACCCGCACCCTCGACACCTATATCCGGTGCCGCGATCAGATGTGCCGCTTCCCTGGCTGCTCACACCCCGCCGATACCGCAGACCTGGACCACAGCGTCGCATACGCCGACGGCGGCCGTACCTCAGTAGAGAACCTGAAGGCATTGTGCCGCAAGCATCATCTACTGAAGACCTTCTGCGGATGGCGTGAAATCCAGGAGCCGGACGGCACCGTCATCTGGAAAGCGCCCACCGGACACACCTACCCCACCACCCCTGCCAGCGGGCTACTGTTCGCCAATCTCAGCAGGTCCCGCACCCGCGCCCAGGACCGTCAACAACGCCGCACCGCCGAACGACACCTCAACCAACGGCAGCGACTAGAACGCGAGCACGCACAAGCCGCACGTGCCAAGGCGAATCCACCGCCGTTCTAACCCGTGAGATAACGCCAGGGCATTGCCTCTGGTGACAGAGCGGGTACCGTCACCGTCGTCCCTTTGAAAGGAACCTATGGCTATCGACGGCACCATTCCGCCAGCCCCCGTGCGTGTGCAGGTCGTGCACACCTTCACGTCCGCCCCCGAGGTGGTGTTTGACAAGCTCGTCCAGCATGAAAGTTACGAGTTGTTCGGACTGAAGGTAACCGAGGTGCGCGACGGCGAGACCGGGCGCTATGGCGTCGGGTCGGCCCGCGGGCTCAAGGTCGGCCTGTTACCAGAGTTCTGGGAGGCGACCATAACCGCCGACCGACCCACCTTGATCGAATACAAGATCATCAAAGGCTCGCCACTCATGCAGCATTGGGGTCGTCAGGAACTAACCCACCTCCCCAATGGCGGAACGCAACTGAACTACACAATCCGCTTCGATATGGCCATACCGGGTGCGGCCGCGATTACGGCCAAAGCGCTGACCAGAGCGATCATCAAGGGCCTGCCGCAGCTTTGCCCCTGAGGCGCAACCCGGTCCGCCGCACCAACGCGTCACCTCTCCGTGTCGCAGCATGTTCGTAACATGGTTGTTCCAGTCAGCAACTTTCCGGTCGCTACGGTCGCACGATGACGTCCCCGGCAACATATGACACATCAGCACCCGCGCCTGAGGAACAGGGATATCACAAGGGGCTGAAGAACCGGCAAGTCCAAATGATCGGCATCGGGGGTGCCATCGGCACGGGGCTGTTCATGGGAGCCGGTGGCCGGTTACACAGCGCGGGACCGGGCTTGTTCTTGGTTTATGCGGTCTGCGGCGTGTTCGTGTTCTTCATCCTGCGTGCGTTGGGCGAGCTGATCTTGCACCGGCCGTCCTCGGGATCCTTCGTGTCGTACGCCCGCGAATTTCTCGGTGAGAAGGCGGCATACGTCGCGGGCTGGATGTACTTCTTCAACTGGGCCGCCACCGCCATCGTCGACGTCACCGCCATCGCGCTGTACATGCACTACTGGAGCGCCTTCAAGGCCATCCCGCAGTGGTCCATCGCACTCATTGCCTTGATCATCGTGCTGACCATGAACACCATCAGCGTCAAACTGTTCGGGGAGATGGAATTCTGGGCGGCGCTGATCAAAGTCGTTGCCATCATGGGGTTCCTGGTGATCGGGACGGTCTTCCTGGCGGGCCGCTTCACGGTCGAGGGCGCCAGCACAGGGCCTTCGGTGATCGCGGACAACGGCGGCCTGCTGCCCACCGGCCTGATGGCCCTGGTGATCGTCACCTCGGGAGTCGTCTTCGCGTACTCCGCAGTCGAACTGGTCGGCATCGCCGCCGGCGAGACCGAGAATCCGGAAAAGGTGATGCCCCGGGCCATCAACTCCGTCGTGTTCCGGGTCGCGGTCTTCTACGTGGGTTCGCTCATCTTGCTGGCACCGCTACTGCCCTATGGGACCTACAAAGCCGGCGAGAGCCCCTTCGTCACTTTCTTCTCCCGGATAGGCGTGCCGTACGCCGGCGATGCCATGAACTTTGTGGTGCTGACAGCCGCACTGTCCAGCCTGAACGCGGGCCTGTACAGCACAGGGCGCATTCTGCGGTCCCTCGCGATGAATGGCAGTGCACCAAAAGTGTTGTCACGTATGACCTCTGGCGGAGTGCCGTTCATGGGCATCGCGGTCACCGGCGCCCTCACACTTGTCGGGATATTCATGAACCTGGTCATTCCCGCCGAAGCCTTCGAAACCGCTTTGGATCTGGCGGCGCTCGGGATCATCTCGTCGTGGGCCACCATCGTGATCTGCCAGATCCAGCTGTACCGATGGTCTCAGCGAGGCATCTTGCGGCGGGGCAGTTTCCGGATGCCCGGGGCGCCATACACCGGGTACCTGACGCTGGCGTTCCTGGCAGCCGTGGTGGTGTTGATGTGTTACGAGAACGCGTGGAACCTGATCGCGATCGTGGTACTCATCCCCGTGCTGACCGCGGGCTGGTATCTGTGCCGCGGCCGTGTACTGCAGCTCGCGCAGGACCGCATCGGATACACCGGCGCATACCCGGTGATAGCGCACACTCCCATGCTCGACGACCCACCGGGCGGCCGGGACGGGTAGCGGCAACGGTTGGAGCGGCCTTGTAGGTTGCGATCAACCGGTAGTCGTACACGAGGGGGACCTGAGGCATGGGCCAACTGAATGGGGCCAGGGCAGATCAGGCCCGAGAGGTGATCGAGGCGCTGGCCGGTCCCGGTGCAGTCCTGCGGGAAGATCAAGAAACCGCAGTGACAGCACTACTGGAGCCCGCGGCTCGGGTGTTGGTGGTCCAAGCCACGGGATGGGGTAAATCCGCGGTGTATTGGGTCGCGACAGCCATCCGACGCGCCGAGGGCGCCGGTCCGGCACTGATCGTCTCGCCGCTGCTGTCCCTGATGCGCGACCAGGTCGCTGCCGCCGCTCGGGCAGGGTTGCGAGCCGCGACGCTCAACTCGTCGAACTTCGACGAGTGGAATGCGATCGAAGCACGGCTCGTCGCCGGTGATGTCGATGTGCTTCTGGTGTCACCTGAGCGGCTGGCCAACCCCTCTTTTGGCCGCAGGGTGCTGTCGGCACTCGAAGGCTCCATGGGTCTGCTGGTCATCGACGAGGCGCACGCGGTATCGGACTGGGGACACGATTTTCGTCCCGACTACCGCCGAGTCTCCGACGTGCTCACCCGGATGAATCCGAGTACGCCGGTACTGGCCACCACCGCCACCGCGAACGCGCGGGTCACCGAGGACGTGGCTACCCAGCTGGGCGATGCCACCCTTGTTCTCCGGGGACCGTTGGCCCGGCGTTCATTGCAGCTCAACGTGTTACCACCGATGTCGCCGCTGGCACGCTATGCGTGGGTCGCTCAGCATCTCGACGAGCTACCAGGGTCGGGCATTGTCTACGTACTGACCGTCGCCGACGCTCAACGGCTGGTCAACGCCATCCACGCGGTACACCCAGAGGCGAAAGTCGCTGCCTACACGGGCCAACTCGATGCGGACGCGCGAGCACGGCTAGAGGACGCGCTACGTGAGAACCGGATCAAGGCGCTGATCGCCACGTCTGCCCTGGGGATGGGCTTCGACAAGCCCGACCTCGGATTCGTAGTCCACATCGGCTCACCGCCATCGCCGGTCGGCTACTACCAGCAGGTGGGGCGCGCGGGGCGCGCCATCGACCATGCTGCAGTCGTGCTGCTTCCGTCGGAATCAGACGCCGGCATATGGGACTACTTCACCACCGCTTCGATTCCAGATTCCAAGCAGATGGACACAGTGCTCACCGCTCTCGCCGGTGAGACGCGCGATGGCGAGGGATCGGTATCGGTAAACGCACTCGAGGCCAAGACAGGTATTCGGCGCACACGAATCGAGCTCATGGTCAAGCAGCTCGCCGTCGACGGTGCGGTGGAGCGGGTCGACGGCGGCTGGCGATCCACCGGTAGCCCTTGGCATTTCGACGCAGAGCATTACGACGGCATCATTGCCACTCGCCGCCGCGAGGCCGACATCATGAGGGCCTATACACGTGGAGAACGCTGCCTCATGCAGCTGCTCACAGAATCGCTCGACGATCCCCAGGCCGCATCGTGTGGACAGTGCTCGGTGTGCCTCGGGCAGACACCCGATGGGCTTGGGCTGCCCGCCTCCGCCGAGCTGATGCAGATGGTCGCCGCCACCCTGCGCACCGACTCCACGGTGCTTGAACCCCGAAAGATGTGGCCTGGCGGAGAGTTCGGCACCCGCGGCAAGATTCCGGCGGACCTGCTCGCCGAGCCGGGCCGCGTGCTGGTCCATGCCGACGCTCCAGAGTGGAGCGGGGTAATCGCCGCTGCGGTAGCGGGCGAGCCCGAGGCGATCGAGGTTCTGGCCCAGGCCGCGGTTTCCGCTCTCGCTCGATGGCGCGACGAATGGGTCGCCCGCCCCGAAATCGCGGTGTCGCTGCAGCTGACCGGCACGCCCAATCCGGTGCAGCCCGTGACTGACCGAATTGCCACGATCGGTCGCCTACAGCGCGCGGTGATGCCGGCGGTTGCGGGTACGGCGCCCGGCCGTGATTCGTCCGGCGGCGAGGAAGCCGCCTATTGGCGTGACGCGATCGGCACGGACGAGTCGCTCCGGGAGGCGATCAATGGCCGGTGCGTGCTGCTGGTGACGGACTCGACGTCCACCCGGTGGCCCGTCACCGTGGCCGCCGCTCATCTGCGGAAAGCCGGGGCGCGAGCGGTACTGCCGCTGCTCATCCACCACCCAGCCTGATCCGGCTCGGCTCAGCGACCCCAGGTGTCTTCCAGCATGCGCGGCTTGCAGGCCTGGAAGGCGCCGACACCCAGCACGGTGATCGCGACGAGCAGAAGGCCGAACGGCGCGTACCAACCACCGGTCACATCGTGCAGCACACCAAACAGCAAGGGGCCCAAGCACGCGACGGCATAGCCGACACCCTGGGTAAACCCGGACAGCGCCGCGGAACCGGCGGGAGTGCGGGTGCGCAGATTCACCAGCGTCAACCCCAACGGGAAGGTGGACGGACCGAATCCAAGCGCGATCACCCACACGGCCGTCGCGGTCATCGGCATCCACAACAGCCCGGCGAACCCGACGAGGAAGCAGACCAGGCAGGCCACCACCAGCGGGAACGGGTTGCGCATGCGGGCAGCCAACGGCGGGATTGTCAGCGTGCCAACGAATCCCACTGCCGAGAAGATGGCCACCATGACGCCGCCCAGTCCGGCGCTGCCGCCGGCCGAGGTGAGAATCGCCGGAATCCAGGTGAACATCGAATACGTCACCAAAGACGTCATGCCGAACATGCCGGCCATGCCCCACGCCAGCGGTGATCGCCAAACCTGGCCCACCGCAGACGGATCCGCATGAGGCTCAGCAGAATGGTCCTCGACATCATGGCCGCGGCGCGCGATGACGACACCGATCCACGGCAGTAGAGCGGCGATCGGAACAAGCACCCAGGCTGCCAGCGAGAATCGCCAGCCATAGGTATCGGCGAGGGGCACCGCGGTCAACGCCGGAACCGTGGTACCGATCTGCAACACCGTGAGATAGGAGGCGCTGATCAGCGCGACGCGATGCGAGAAGTACCGCTTGACCAATGGTGGGATTACGACGTTGCCGATGCCCATGCCGAGCAGGGCCAGGCAGGACAGCACCAACAAGCCGCCGGTTGAGTTCATCGCGGGCCGCGCCGCCATACCGATGACGGTGGCGACCACCGCGGCGAGCGTCGTGCGCTCCAGACCGAAGCGCTCGGTGAGCGCGGGTGTCACCAGCCCCGCGACGGCGAACATGGCGGTCGGCAGCATCCCGAACACACCGATCACCGCGGAACCGAACCCGATCTCGTGTGAGATCTGGGTCAGCAGCGGCGTCAGCGAGGTAACCGCGGAACGAAGGCACAGCGCGAACAACAGGATCGCGACCAGCACCATGAGGCGACCACGGCGCAGCGCGGTCGCCGATACGGCCCGCATCGAATCGTGCGTGGCGGTTCCGGTGTCCTGCGCAGCCGTAGTCAACGTTCATCCTCCTGTGTGCCCCGGCAAATCATAGGATGAATGGATGAATGAGTTCAAGGTGATTTCCACCGCACGCTACGATGAGCCCTCATGCAGCCGGTCCGTCGCCAAACACTGATTGGCCAGGTCACCGAGCAACTCCGCGAGGAGATTCTGTCGGGACGCTGGACCATCGGCGCGCGTATCCCAACGGAACCTGAATTGTGCGAGCTCACCGGGACCTCCCGCAACACAATTAGAGAGGCGGTCCAGGCCCTGGTACATGCCGGGATGTTGGAACGGCGCCAGGGCTCTGGCACCTACGTGCTCTCGATGGGCGGCAGCGGCTCGGCCATCGCCGACTACTTCGCGGCCGCCAATGACCGCGATCTGATCGAACTGCGGCAGACACTTGAAGTGACCGCCGCCGGGCTCGCCGCCCAGCGACGTGATGAGGATGACATCGAGCACCTCCGCGCCCTGCTGCAACGCCGCAACGAGCTGTGGGCGCCCCACCACGTCGCACCCGAAGATGTCGAGGACGCCATCTCCACCGATATCGCGGTGCACCGGGCCGTGGTGGCAGCGAGCCACAATGCCCTCTACCTGGAACTTTACGATTCGCTACTGGGCCTGATGGACCACTACATGCGGGGAAACCCGATCGGCGCGGAGTGCTCGTTCGAGCACGAACACACGATGCTCGTCGAGGCTGTCATCGCCGGCGATATCGACGCCGCCACAACCGCCACCGAGCGGCTCTTCACCGATCTGAGCCTGCGCCGCCGGAACTTTCCGTCACCGGCGCACGACTAGCTGAACGTGAAGATCGTCATCCCGGCAGCAGTCGCGCTGTCCTTGCTCGCCGGTTGTTCGGCGCATGAGTCCACATCCGCCACCCAGGCCACGCAAGCTTCGGTAGTCACCATCACCGACCAATGGGCCAAGTCCGCACCCGACGGCTCCATGACCTCGGTGTTCGGCACCGTGCACAACAACGGTTCCAGCGAGGCGCGCATCGTGTCCGCCACCTCACCGGCCGCCCGGTCTGTCGAGCTCCACGAGGTGACTCCCGGCGGGTTGATGCGCCCCAAGGAGGGTGGGGTCGCCATTCCCGCCAACGGCGAGCACAAGCTCTCCCCCGGCGGCGATCACGTCATGCTCATGGGACTGACCACTCCCCTGCGCCCGGGCCAAGACGTCGTCATCACACTGGCCTTCCAAGATGGCTCGACCAAGCCCCTGACCGCTCAGATCCGCGACTTCGCAGGCGGCAACGAGAACTACCAGCCTTGAGCACGACGCGTCGTTCTCTGTCCCGGCGGGGACTCATTGTCGGCGGCGGCGCCGCGGCCGCCCTCACCGCGGGCGCCGGACTCTCGGCGTGGTCGGCCCAGTCCCAAGCAGCACGACCACAAGGCGCACCTGCCGTCGAACCGTTTCACGGAGAGCATCAGGCGGGAATCACCACCGCCCCGCAGGCGCACGCGTTGTTCCTCGCCCTGGATCTACTGCCCGGCAGCAGCACAGACGAACGGTCGACTAGGGAGAACCTGCGGTCGATCTTGCGTCTGTGGACCACCGACGCGGCCAGATTGACCCAGGGCCTGCCCGCGCTCGCCGACACCGAGCCGGAATTGGCAACGACCACAGCACGATTGACCATCACGACAGGCTTGGGCCCGGCGGTGTTCAGCAAGGCGGGCCTGGCCGACAGATGTCCGGCCTCGGCGCGCGACTTCCCGGCGTTCGCCACCGACAAACTCGACAAACGTTGGTGCGGAGGGGACCTCCTGCTGCAAATCTGCGCCGACGACATGCTCGTGGTGGCGCATGCGGCGCGGGTTCTCTTGAAGAACGTGCGCTCGCTGGCCTCCGAGCGCTGGCGCCAGACCGGATTCCGGACACCGCGCGCGGAAGACTCCTCGGGGGGCACCATGCGCAACCTCATGGGACAAGTCGACGGCACGGTGAACCCCACCGTGCCCGAGCTCGATACCCTGCTGTGGCACCAGGGCGAAGACCACCAGTGGCTCAGGGGCGGAACACTTCTGGTCCTTCGCAGGATCACCATGGACCTGGACGGATGGGACCAGCTGGACGTCAAGCTCCGCGACCTGGTGATGGGCCGGAAAGCGGCCAACGGCGCGCCGCTGACGGGCGAGAAAGAATCCGACGAACCCGACCTGGAGATGACCCGTGGCGGCATCCCCGTGATACCGGCGACCTCACATGTCGCCCTGGCCCGCCACCGCAATCCGCACGAGAAGTTCCTGCGCCGTCCGTACAACTTCGACGACGCACCGCTGCCCGGCTCATCGTCGAACTCGGGCCTGATTTTCGCTGCGTATCAACGTGATATCGCTACGCAGTTCGTCCCGGTTCAGCGACGGTTGGCCGAACGCGATGAGTTCAATCAATGGAACACCGCGGTCGGATCTGCCGTCTTCGTCATGCCGCCGGGCACCACTGAGGACGGATATCTCGGCCGGACGCTGCTGGACTAGCGCCTCGCTCACACCCCCTTGCAAGTTAGGCTTACCTAAGTTTCAATGGTGAAGTGAGCTTGATGTCGAGACCAGTGCCCACCGAACCCACCGTGAACATCGGTGAGGCCGCGGCCCTCTACGGCCTCAGCCCGTCGACCCTGCGACGGTGGGAGAAGCAGGGCGTCCTGAATTCGCCGGTCCAACACAGCGGCCGCCGCACCTACACCGAGCGAGACCTGCGGCGCATCGGCATCGCATACCTGTGCTGCATCACCGGGATGATGCCGCTGCGCCAGGCAGCCGTCGTGACATCGCATTCGGCACAACCCGATACCTGGCGCAACGCGGTCACCGAACAGGTCGCCGAGATCTCCACGCGTATCGAACAGCTCGATCGTGCGCGCGAATACCTGAACCACCTGCTGTCCTGCCAGAACGAGGACATCGTCGATTGCCCGTATCTCGACGGTGAGCTCCGCATCCGGCCCCCCCGTGGCCGCGCTGCCGGCAATAACCTGGTGTCCGCGGCACGCGGCACCTGTTACGAATCCCCTGCAGTTCGTGACGAAACACCAGCCGAGATGCATGGACGCTGCGATTTCTGCGGCTCCGAACTGATCATCCACGGGAAGGGACGGCCTCAGCGCTACTGCTCCCCCGCCTGCAAACAGCGCGCCTACCGGCAGCGGCACGGTATGAAATGACGTGTGACCCCGTCCGCGCCTGAATCGCCGGATCCGCTACCGCAGATCGCCCGGGCCCGCTCCATCCTGTTCTCCGCTCCGCCGGCGGGCAGGCGGTGGAGCATCGGCTTGCGCGCAGGCGCCGCCGTCGCCATTCCCGGGACACTCGTCGTGGCCGCCGGGTATCCGAATGCGGCACTCTATGTCACCTACGGGGCCTTCGCCGTTCTCTACGGCGAGGGGCGCCCGTATCGGGTGCGTGCCGCCGTCGTCGCGACCGCGGGAACGGCACTGCTTCTCATCGCGATGCTCGGCGCCGTCGTCGGCACCCATGCACCTGGCGGTGTCGCCAACAAGGTGGCCATCATCCTCACCCTGACGGCCGTCGCGGTCCCGGTCGTGTACACAGTGGACGCGCTTCGGCTCGGGCCGCCGGGTGCACTGTTCTTCGTGCTGGTGTGCGGCGGCGCACTGGGCGCGACCGAATGGGGCGTGGATCCGATCAAGATTCTCGTCTGCGCAAGCCTGGGGGCCGTTGCGGCGGTGGCCGTTTCGATGGTCGGCGCCGCGGTTGACCTTCACAAACCGGAACGTGCCGCCGTACAGCGGGCAGTCGATGCGGTAGACGGCTACGCCCAGCCAGGCAAGGCGACGGTCGACGCGCGCCACGCCGCGGGACTGGCGATCTCCTCCGCATGGACCGCCCTGCACGACGCGGGAATCTCCACCACGTCGGACTCACCCCTGGTGGCCACGATGCTCGATACCCATCGTCGGTTCACCGAAACCGCCGTCGGCACCAAGATGGTGCTCGATCACGTCATCCCGGGCGACCACGTCCTGGTGGTCCGACCCAGCATTTGGTACCGGCTGCACCGCTCGGCGCGGTTCCGCTCACACGCCACCATCACCGCCGGACGCGTCGGCATCGCCTGCCTCGGCGCCGGAGTCATCAGCTCCGCGGTCGGGCTGACACGCCCGCAATGGGCGATCCTGAGCGCCCTCGTGATCGTCCATCTGGGTCCCGATCGGCTACACGGAACGGTGCGCGGACTACATCGCTTCGCAGGAACGGTCATCGGACTCGGCCTCTTCGCGGTGCTGTACCAGCTTTCTCTCACCGGGTACGCACTCATCGCCGCCATCGCGACGTTGCAGTTCTGCACCGAGCTTTTCCTGCCACGCAATTACGCCGTCGCCGTCATGTTCGTGACGCCCATCGCACTGCTGTCGGCCGGCGTGGTCACGTTGCACGGGGCCGTCACATCCATCGTGCGCGACCGCCTCGCCGAGACGCTGATCGGTGTCGCCGTCGCCATGGCGTCCATGTATCTGATCGCGCCGCGTGCCCATCGCCAGACCTTCTCATTCACCGAGGCCCGCATCCAACGGGCGGCATTGGCCCTGGTTGCGAGCGCCAGAGTGCAGCCCGCGCACGACGCGGCGTATGCAGAAGCACGAGACCTATCCTTCGAACTCGAGGGAGCCATCCGGGCCGGCGTGCACAGCGCACACAACGAGCCCGACTGGCTGCAGGCGCACTGGCCCACACACGCCGCACTCATTCATCACGGATATGACCTGGTGGCGGCCTGCTGGGCCACTCCTCCCGGCGAGATGCTCGCCAACCCCGACCGCTGGGAGCGCTGCTTCGCCAGCAGGGCCTGAATTTTTGCCGGGCAATCTCAACGCACCTTCGTCAAGATCCTGTCAAGTTCTCATGGTCCCACAATAATATGACGAGGGTCACATCAGGTGGATACCCTCGGCAAACGCGATGAGTTGACCCGCATCGCCGGTACCGGTCCTGGCCATTCGGGTGTCAATGTGGTTACGGTCGAGCAGTACGAAACCCGATACGAAACCCCAGTTGATACGAAACATGTTGTGGTGATGGTGATTTTTAGTGGTCGATACTGAATTACAGAATGAAAAACGTTGCACCCCTGTGTGGTCGATAGGCCACCCAACGCAGTCGGATGCTCGCCATATGTGGCGCATCGCACGCGACTCCGGCGTACTGGACGTCAATTCTTCGTACGCATACCTGTTGTGGTGCACCGACTTTCCCTCTACGGCCGCCGTCGCACGTGTCGATGACAGGACAATCGGATTCGTCACCGGATACCTCAGGCCATCTGGATCACTGATGATCTGGCAGGTGGGGGTCGATGAGGCGCACCGTGGAAAAGGACTCGCCGCCAGCATGCTGGGCTGGCTCGCAGACTCTCTCGCGACCTTGCAGGGTGAACCGCTGGTTATGGAAACTACTGTTACACAGTCCAATACCGCCTCGCGTGCGTTATTCGCCGGATTTGCCCGCCGGCGGGATATGGAGCTCACCGAGTCCGCAGGATTCGATGAGGACCTCTTTCCCGACGCGCATGAGGCAGAGCCGCTATTAAGGCTCACTCCGCTAGACCCACATAAAACACCCAGCCACAGTGCCTAAACGCATTGGGCCGAAAGGGGATACAGAAATGACCGCCACCTTGCCCGCTCAGGAAGCTGGGCTGCCGAAGGTCATCAACGAACGTGAATCCGAGGTACGGAGCTATTGCCGCACCTGGCCCACCACCTTCGCCTCTGCCTCCGGATCCTGGCTCACCGACACCACCGGCGAGCGTTACCTGGACTTCTTCTCCGGTGCGGGCGCGCTCAACTACGGGCATAACAATCCGGTGCTCAAGACTGCCCTCATCGACTACTTGACCACCGATGGTGTTGTGCACGGTCTGGACATGGCCACCGTGGCAAAGCAGCACTTCCTCGAGGAGTTCGAGCGCACCATCCTGGAACCGCGCGGTATGGACTACAAGGTTCAGTTCCCCGGCCCGACCGGTACCAACGCCGTGGAGGCCGCACTCAAGCTGGCGCGGAACATCACCGGGCGCGAATCGGTCATCAGCTTCACCAATGCCTTCCATGGAATGACACTGGGATCGCTGGCCGTGACTGGAAATTCCATGAAGCGGGCGGGGGCGGGCGTGCCGCTGGTGCACTCCACCCCGATGCCATACGACAACTACTTCGGTGGTGTCACCGAAGATTTCCAATGGTTTGAGAAGGTCCTCGACGATGAAGGAGGCGGACTCAACAAGCCCGCCGCGGTGATCGTCGAAACTGTGCAGGGCGAGGGCGGGGTCAACGTCGCTCGCGCCGAATGGCTGCGCGCGCTGTCAGATCTGTGCCGCGCGCGTGAGATCTTCCTGATCGTCGACGACGTCCAGATGGGTTGCGGCCGAACGGGCGCCTTCTTCTCCTTCGAAGACGCGGGAATCCGCCCGGATATCGTGACGCTGTCCAAGTCGATCAGTGGATACGGATTGCCGATGGCACTGACCCTGATACGGCCCGATCTCGACCAGTGGGCCCCGGGTGAGCACAACGGCACCTTCCGCGGGAACAACCCAGCCTTCGTGACCGCCACCGCAACGCTGCAGAAGTATTGGCGGGATAGCACATTCAGCGAAGACGTGCGCCGCAAGGGGGACCGCCTCCACAGCGAGCTGTCCGCGCTGGTGGCTGACGACGACTCGGTAACCGTGCGCGGCCGCGGCATGGTGCAGGGTATTGCGTTTGCCGACACCGAGCGGGGCTCCCGGGTAAGCAAGGCCGCGTTTGAGCGGAACCTGCTGGTGGAGACCTCCGGCCCCAAGGACGAGGTAGTCAAGCTGCTGCCCGCGCTGACCACCACCGACGAGCAGCTCGACATCGGAATCGCCACCTTGCGTGACGCCATCGCGGAATCCGCCTGATTCCGTACGGAATCCAATCGATCGAGAAAGGAAACTATCGTGATCGTCCGTACTACCCAGCAGATCACGGGTACCGAACGCGATGTCAGCGGCGAAGGCTGGCATAGCAAGCGGATCGTGCTGGCAGATGACGGAGTCGGGTTCTCTTTCCACGAGACCACCATTGACGCGGGAACTGTCCACGTCTTCCACTACCAGCACCACATCGAGGCGGTGTGGCTTACCGCAGGCACCGGCACATTGACCAACCTGGAGAACGGTGAGCTGATCACACTCGGGCCGGGCAGCATGTATCTGCTCAACGGCAATGAGCGACACCAGCTTTCCGCCGATACCCAGATGCGCATGATGTGTGTGTTCAATCCTCCTGTCACCGGGCGGGAGGTCCACGACGAGTCCGGCGCATACCCTACCGCGCCTGCGCTCTCATGAGTGCCCCCGCGATCGTCGATCGCTACCCCAGCCGTCTGGAAACCGAACAGCCTCCGATCGTCAGGACAGAGCCTGTGGTCCGGGGCGCCATGGGCGAGGGGCCCCTGGCCCCGCCGGCGCTCACCCAGATGTCCGATCAGGGATTCCTCATCAGACCGAGCACCGTCGACGATATGACGGTCTCCACCTTGCGCAACGAGATCGACAGAGTGCCTTTGCAATTGGGCGATGACCCGCGGATCATCCGTGAGGCCGGATCGCATGAGGTGCGGTCCATCTTCGAGGCACACACCCTGAGCTCAGTCGTCATGGACGTCGCGTGCTCGCCGGGTGTGCTTGACGTCGCCGAGCAGCTACTGGGCGGGCCGGTCTACCTACATCAATCGCGAATCAATGCGATGCCCGCATTCAGGGGACGCGGCTTCTACTGGCATTCGGATTTCGAGACCTGGCACACCGAAGACGGACTCCCCCAGATGCGCACCGTGTCCTGCTCGATCGCGTTGACCGTCAACGTCGCCTATAACGGGACGTTGCAGGTCATGCCGGGCACGCATCGCACCTTCTACCCATGCGTCGGTGCCACCCCGCACGAAAACCATCGGAAATCTCTGGTGGAGCAAGAGGTTGGCGTTCCATCCACTCATACCCTCGCCGAGGCCGCCCTCACCAGCGGCATCGAATTGTTCCTTGGGCAACCGGGCGATGCGTTGTGGTTCGACTGCAACCTCATGCACGGGTCTGGATCGAACATCAGCCCCTATCCGCGCTCGAATGTCTTCCTGGTGTTCAACTCGGTGGAGAACGCACCAGAGCGACCCTTCGCCGGATCGGAGCCGCGTCCGGAGTACATCGCGGCGCGGACATTCACGCCACTCACCAGTCGGCCGCCGGGTATTAGCTGATGACGACGGCCGGCCCGGACTTCCAATCACCCACGGGTCGGCGGCAGCTGCACCGGGCCATCGCGGCATCGGCAATGGGAAACGCCACGGAGTGGTACGACTACGGCGTCTATGCGGCCGCAACCACCTTCCTGACGCAGGCGTTCTTCCCCACCCTGGGCACCGCGTTCACGATGCTCGGATACGCGATCTCGTTCCTGCTGCGGCCCCTCGGCGGGATGATCTGGGGGCCGCTGGGTGACAGGTTGGGCCGCAAGAGCGTCATGGCCATCACCATCGTGCTGATGGCGTTGTCCACCACGCTCATCGGTGTGTTGCCCAGCTGGGCGACGATCGGTGCTGCGGCGCCTGCCCTGATGATCCTGTTGCGCGTCATACAAGGTTTCTCCACCGGCGGCGAATACGGTGGCGCGGCAACGTTCATGGCCGAGTTCGCGCCCGATAAGAAGCGCGGCAAGTACGGTTCATTTCTGGAGTTCGGCACCTTGGGCGGCTTTGCAACAGGCGCCGCCTTCGTTCTGATCCTCGATGCCACTCTCAGCACGCAGGACATGCACTCCTGGGGCTGGCGCATTCCGTTCCTCATCGCGCTCCCGATGGGCCTCATCGGCTGGTATCTACGAAGTCGCCTCGATGACCCGCCCTTGTTCAAGGAGATGCAGGAGCAGGAGCCCCAGGGCCAGGAGACTGCGTTTCAGCGGCTCAAGGATCTGGTGCATGACTACAAGCGCCCCATGATCGTGATGATGCTGCTGGTCATCGCACTGAACATCACCAATTACACCCTGCTGAGCTATCAGCCGACCTACCTGAAGACCCGGCTCGGGATGAGCGAGACCCAAGGACAGATGGTTGTCCTCATCGGCGAGGTCGCCATGATGGCATTCCTACCCTTCTGCGGCGCACTCTCTGATCGCGTCGGACGCAAACCCATGTGGCTGTTCTCCCTGATCGGGCTTCTCATCCTCGCGTTGCCCATGTTCTGGCTCATGGGACAGGGATTCGCCTGGGCAATAGTCGGTTTCGCGGTGCTCGGGTTGCTGTACATACCGCAGCTGTCCACCATCACCGCCACCTTCCCGTGCATGTTTCCCACCCAGGTGCGATACGCGGGATTCGCGATTTCCTACAACCTCTCGACCGCCGCGTTCGGTGGCACTGCGCCGCTGGTGAACGACCTCATGGTCGATGCGACCGGATGGGACCTGTTCCCCGCCGCCTACCTGATGCTGGCCTGCGCCATCGGGCTATGCGCCCTACCTTTCCTCATCGAGACGGCCGGAGCCTCGATCGCCGGAACAGATATCCCCTGTGCAGATCCCGACGAGGCGGAAACGGCCCCACCGGATGATGTCGCCGTTCGCACCTGACCCCGTCGACACCTCTTAGGTTAGGATGGGCTAAGTATATGGCCCGGATGTGTCGGCCGGAGCCACACAGAGCACTAACAAAGGTCACATCAGCATGGGTAGAGGTTTCCAGGGTGCGGTGCTGCGCGGGCTTGGGGCGCGTGATCATGTAGCCACTGTGGTCGGTACCAGTCAGGTCGCACCGAATTGTGTGCGGCTGACGATGTCGGCGCCCACACTTTTCGAGGACCTGCTCCACACGCCGGCCGAATGGCTGCGGTTCTGGTTCCCCGACCCTGAGGGCGGTGCCACCGAACATCAGCGGGCGTACACGATCGTCTCGACAGATGTCGAGGCCGGCGAGTTCGCGATCGATGTGGTGATCCACGAGCCCGCCGGGCCCGCCTGCCGGTGGGCGGGGGCGGCCCAGCCCGGAATGACCATTCCGGTAGTGGCTTTCGGCTCGGCGCGTTTTGAGGTTCCCGAGGATCTTCCCGCCGGATTCCTGCTCATCGGCGACTCCGCATCCATCCCGGCGATCAACTCCATCCTGGCCGCGCTGCCCGCCGATGTGGATGTCGAGGTGTATCTGGAACGCCACAGCCCCGACGATGAGCTCATCCCGCTGACCGAGCATCCCCGACGGGTTCTGCACTGGGTGGACCGCGCCGATGAAACCTCACTGGCCTCCGCAATCGAGGCCCGCGACTGGTCCAACTGGTACGCCTGGGCAGGACCTGAAGCGGGCTCGCTCAAACATCTGCGCAAGCGCCTCAAGGAACAATTCGGATTCCCCAAGGCCGACGTGCACGCCGCGGCCTACTGGACCTTCGGCCGCGCCATGGGCAGCCGCCGCGGAGACACCGATACTCAACAGGTACCCGCCGCCCCCAAGCCCGTCGCCGAGAATCCTGCCGCTCCCCCGGAACCTGCAGTGCCCCAAGGCCGCTGGCGTTCGCAGGCTGCCGGGGAATTGTTGGCGCCGGTCAAGAAGCAGATGATCGCCGGTGGTGTGCTGCAGGCGATCATCACCATGGTCGAGCTGGCGCCGTTCGTGGTGCTCGTGGAGCTCACCCGCCAGCTGTTGGCCGGGGCCGACGAATCCCGCCTATGGCACACCGGATTCATCTTCCTGACGCTGCTCGTGCTCGGCGCCGCTCTCGGTGCGGCCCTTACCGTCTGGATGCACGTCGTCGAAATACGGTTCAGCGCCGATGTTCGGCAAAGGCTCCTCTCGAAGCTGTCCCGGGTTCCGTTGGGGTGGTTCACGCAACGCGGTTCGGGATCGGTCAAGAAGCTGATTCAGGACGACACCTTGTCGCTGCACTATCTGATCACCCACGCGATCCCCGATGCGGTGGCCGCCGTTGTCGGACCCGTGGCGGTGCTGATTTACCTCTTCGTCGTCGACTGGCGCCTGACCCTGTTGCTACTGGTGCCCATTCTGATCTACCTCGTGACGACGGCGACCATGATGTTCCAGAGCGGCCCGAAGATCATCGAAGCCTCGCGCTGGAGCGAGCGGATGAGCGGAGAATCGGCCGCCTATCTTGAAGGCCAGCCGGTGATCCGCATCTTTGGCGGCTCGGCAGCGTCCTCGTTCAAACGCAGGCTGGACGGATACCTGTCCTTCCTCAATGAATGGCAACGGCCGTTCATCGGGAAGAAGACCTTTATGGATCTGGTCACCCGGCCGACAACGTTCCTGTGGTTGATCGCCGGGGCCGGCACGCTGTTGGTCGTCGCCGGAGCCATGGAGCCCACGACCCTGCTGCCATTCCTGGTGCTCGGCACCACCTTCGGCACCCGCCTGCTGGGAATCGCATACGGCCTTGGCGGTATTCGTGGTGGCGTGGAGGCCGCCCGGCATATCGCGGTTGCCCTCGGCGAGACCGAATTGACCGAGCAGGCTTCCGAGGGGCGTGCCGGAGAGACCTCCGTCTCCTTCGACACCGTGACGTTCGGGTATCGGCCGGGGGTGCCGGTTATTCATGGTGTGAATTTGACGCTGCGGCCGGGGACCGTGACGGCGCTGGTGGGCCCGTCGGGTTCGGGTAAGTCGACGTTGGCTTCGCTGCTGGCACGATTCCATGACGTCGATAGCGGCGCTATTCGCATCGACGGCACCGATATTCGGGCCCTGAGCGCCGATGAGCTCTACACCAAAGTCGGATTCGTGTTCCAGGACGTGCAACTGGTCGCCGGAACCGTCCGGGAAAACATCGCACTGGCCCGACCCGAAGCCACCGACACCGACATCCACGCCGCGGCTCGGGATGCGCAGATTCATGAGCGAATCCTGCGGCTGCCCAACGGTTATGACACCGTCCTGGACACCAACACCCAACTCTCCGGCGGCGAAAAACAACGCCTCACCATCGCCCGCGCACTGCTGGCCGACACCCCGATCCTGATCCTGGACGAAGCCACCGCCTTCGCCGACCCCGAATCAGAATATTTGGTGCAACAAGCCCTGGGCCGGCTCGTTCACAACCGCACCGTGCTCGTCATCGCCCACCGACTGCACACCATCGCCGACGCCGACCAGATCGTGGTCCTCGACCAGGGCCACCTGGTAGAAACCGGCACCCACACCGAACTTGTGAACAACAACGGACGCTACCGACGCTTATGGGACGCACGCCTACAAGAACCCTCGAGCGTCCTTGCCGGAGAGAACATCTGATGCTGACCCACCTCATTCGCCTCATCCCCCCCACACACCGCAACTCCCTCTACACCTACAGCGCGCTCTCGGTGCTGTCCGTGGTTTTACGCGCCGCGGGCTGCCTGCTTCTCGTTCCGCTGCTCGGCGCCCTGTTCGGCACCACCCCCACCGACGCACTGCCCTGGCTCGGAGTACTCACCGCGGTCACCGTCGGCGGCTGGATCGTCGACACCGCGCTGGCCCGCCTCGGCTACCGCATCGGATTCGCCCTACTCAACGACTCACAACACCAAGTCGCCGACCGGCTCACCCACATCCCACTGAGCTGGTTCACCGCCGAACACACCGCCATGGCCCGCCAGGCGATCTCCTCCGGCGGCCCCGACCTCGTCGGATTCATCGCCAACCTACTGACCCCGATGATCGGGGCGGTGTTGTTACCGGCAGCCATCACCATCGGATTGTTCTTCATCTCGTGGAAGCTCGGTGTTGCGGCGCTCATCACCCTGCCGCTGCTCCTGGGCACGTTGCTGGCCAGCATCCGCATCGTGCGCACCGCCGACGAAGCAGACACCAAAGCCCACAGCGCACTGACCGAACGCATCCTGGAATTCGCACGCACCCAAGCCGCCCTACGAGCCAGCCGACGCGTCAGCCCCGCCCGCAGCCAGGCCGGCCAAGCCGTCGCGACAGCACGTGGTGCGACCATGCGGCTCTTACTCTTTCAGATCCCCGGTCAGCTGCTGTTCAGCATCGTCAGCCAAATCACCCTCATCCTGCTCGCCGGCACCGCGACAGCCCTGGCGGTGCGCGGCGAGATCGGGGCACCCGAAGCCGTCGCACTCATGGTCATCGTGGTCCGATTCCTAGAACCATTCACCGTGCTGGCGGGCCTGGGCGGGGCCGTCGAGAACTCACGTGGCGTGTTCGAGCGCCTCAACACCATCATCACCACCGAGGCGGCCGATCAGCCCGGAGATGCCGTCGCATCCGCCGACACCCCCGCCCCACGCATCGAATTCCGCAACGTCACCTTCCGGTATGACAGCACCGGCGAACACGTCCTCAAAGACATCAACTTCATCCTCGAACCCGCTGCCACCACCGCCGTCATCGGGCCATCTGGATCCGGGAAGAGCACCATCCTCGCCCTCATCGCCGGGCTACAACAACCAGAAAGCGGCCAAATCCTCATCGACGGAACCGATGTCGCAACATTGGACACCGCCAGCCGCCGCTCCCTGGTCAGCATGGTGTTCCAACACCCCTACCTCTTCGATGGGCCGATTCGCGACAACGTTCTCGTCGGGCACCCCACGGCCGCTGACGAGGAGGCGCGCGGAGCGATGGCGCTGGCTCGCGTCGACGAGATCATCGAACGCCTGCCCGATGCCGAACAATCCCGCGTCGGCGAAGCCGGCACCGCCCTATCCGGCGGTGAACGCCAACGCGTCAGCATCGCCCGCGCACTCATCAAACCCGCCCCCGTCCTGCTCATCGACGAAGCCACCAGCGCCCTGGACACCGAAAACGAAACCGCAATCACCGACGCCATCAACAACGACCCACGCCCCCGCACCAAAATCATGATCGCCCACCGGCTCAACGCGATCCGCAACGCCGATCACGTGCTCTTCATCAACAACGGCCACATCATCGAACAAGGCTCGATCACCGAACTCAGCTCCCTCGGAGGCCGTTTCGCAGAATTCTGGCGCCAGCAAGAATCCACCACCGGATGGCGCATCACCACAGCCACACCAGCTAGCTAGCTGCCCGCCATGGCGTCGCGCAGGCTCTTGGGCCGCATGTCGGTCCAGTGGGCCTCGATGTACTCCACGCAATCGGCACGCGAGGCCTCGCCAAAGGCCACCCGCCACTGCGCCGGCACCTCTATGGCCGTCGGCCATAGACTGTGCTGCTCCTCGTCGTTGACCAGTACGTAAAAGACGCCGCTCTCGTCATCAAATGGGTTGGTACTCACTTGTTTTCCTTTCGCGACGAGCCGATTCGGTGCTGCTGTGTCCACCGAGCACTCGATCGGACAACAATCCGAGACAGCTGAGATTGGGAAACCCCGGGCCCTGGGTCAGACCCGAGAGCGTCGGCAGGATGAGCTTAGGAGTCAGACCATTGACGGACAGGTCGTGGCCAAGGGATTCCTGCAAGACGTTACCGTCCACGGGGGCACCCAGTTTGAGCTCCATGAGGTCGAGAGCGCTCTGATCGAACAGGGGTAAGAACCACAATGCGTCCGCACCCGCGCCGTCGATCACCAGATCGAAGCCATGAACGGTTTCGGAGGGCTCGCCGGCACGGTCGCTGCGCAGCGTCAATCGGATCCGGTCCTCCAGGGCGACGGCGTGGGCCACGCGGCCGCGCAGATGGCGGATACGGTCGTCGGCCAACAGTGATTCCTGGACACGGGCCGAGAACACCCCGCGATCGGTACGGTTCAACGCGTCGCGACGCTCCTCCATGGTGTGGTGCAACCACCCAGTCGGATCGCTGAACAGCGCGTTCTCGAAGTACCCTTCACCGCGGGTAAACAGCGTGACGCCGGGAGAGATCACGGTGATCGTCGAGACCCGGTGTCCGAAAAGCTCATTGAGCACTGAGGCGGCTGTCTCGCCTCCGCCGATCACGGCGACACGTTCTGCGGTCAAGCGTGTTGATCCGGCGCAGCGGCGCCAGAATTCGGCGATTGACAAGACATTCGGGTGCTCCGGCAGCACGGACCGTTCCGGCTGCCCGGGCCCCGTCACCATGACCGCGTCGGCGGCAATGGAACAGTCGTTGGTACCCACAACCCATCTGTCGTCATCGATGGACAGACTGGTTACCTCGCCCTGAACCACCTTCATATCGACCGTGTTGGCCACCCACGTCAGGTAATCAGCCCAGCGCTTGTGCGTCGGTGCGGGCTTGTCGCGGTCAACCCACTCGGCGAACTGGCCGGTGGCGATGAGGTAAGACTGCCAGCTCAGACGCATCATCCGGGCGTCGATCTCGGCGTTACGCCCCGGAACCACGGCGGATCGATACGGGAAACCCACATCTTTCTCGGGGCTCGTGCCCAGCCGGTGCTGTCCATCCGTCCAGCCGCCACACGCCTGCCAGTTGGCACCGACCTGCTGACGTTCGATCGCCACCACATCGGGTACGTCGACCCCGCATTCACGCAGCACGGCCGCCTTCGCGGCAACCGCCACCGCCTTGGCTCCCGCGCCTATCACTGCCAGTGTGGACGTCACCATAGCTCCTTCGCCAGAATCCCCAGCTGTTCGTGCCAAATCGATTGCAGCTCGGTAATATCCGAGCGCTCGAGCACCTCCGGGATCGCCTGCCACAGCGTTCCGATGGACGGCCCCTCGGTGGTCCCCATGATCAGCACCGCAATGCTGAGCTCGTGACGCACCGCCGATTCCGGCTCGGGCACAGGCGAACCCGACACCGAAAGCAAACCGTCGCGGCGTAGGAGGTCTCCCTCGAATCCGCGATCGTGTCCGAGGTAGTTCAACAGGATCTGCGGATCGCGATACTGCCGCAGCACCGCGCCGGTGTCGGCACGCAGATATCGCAGTAGCCCGTAGTCAATGGTCCGCCCCGGCATCGCGCTGTGTTGCCGGGCGACTCGCTCCACCAAACCGCGCGGTCCGATCCCCAGCGGATCGGTGCCACCCACGCGTAGCGGATACGCCGTACCGAGCAGACCCACGGTTTTAGCAGTAGCGTCCCCGCGTCCGGAGACCTGCACCGCCAGCAGCGTCTCGACCGCGGCCTGTCCGCGGCGCCGACGCCACTGGGCCACGGTGCGTGCCGCTGCCGCCACCAGCAGTTGCTCCATCGGGATCCCCGAGTTCAGCAGTACCGCACTGACATCGGCCGGTGCGGACTCGACGGTGACGGCCACATCGGCTTCCCTATCGAGTTCGGGCTCTATTCGACGCGAACCGATGGGGGGATCCTCACCGTCCAGCTGGGCGATCCAGAACGGCAGGCTGCCCACATCCCGAGCCTCGGCGACCAACGCATTGGCCCAACGGCGGTAGCCACCGTCGGTGTGACTGTTGGTCGGCGCAGCGCCTGATATCAGTGACTGCCATCGAGATTCCAGCTCCTGCATGATGACTCGCCAGGAGGTGGGGTCGGCGGCGAGCTGATGCACCACGAGGATGAGAACTCCGGGCTCGCCTTCGGGGTGCAGCCATACCGCCGAGAGCATCCAGCCCTGTTCAGGATCAAGTCGGTCCACCGCACGGCCGATCTCGGCACCGGCCGCATCGGACGGATCCTCCGTGAGAATCTCGACCAATCGGAGAGACTGCCGCGTGCGTGGAACCAGCTCCAGGCGCTCGCAGTCGAGCCGGCTGCGCAGCACCTCGTGCTCTCCGACCACCGCGTTGAGAAGTTCCTCCAGCGTGGATCGGGTGATGCCCTCGGGCAGCCAGAAGACGTGGGTTTCGGCCAGCCTTCGCGGGTTTCCATGCTCATAGAGGCGACGACCACTGGGAAGCAACGGGATTGGCTCGCCCTCGCGATCCTCGCCATCCGCGACGAGACCACTACGACGCTGGTCGACCAACTTGGCCAAGCCTGCGACAGTGCCCCGCTCCAAGATCTCGCGGATGTCCACCCCGACTCCACACTCGGTCAGAATCGCCGCCGACAGCTTGCTCGCCAGCAGCGAATGGCCCCCGAGATCGACGAACGAGTCGTCCGCACCCACTGTCGCAACCCCGAGCAGGCGCGCATAAAGAGCCGCCACCTGCCGCTGAGTCGCGGTTTCCGGCTCTCGACGTCTGGTCACGGACCCGACCTCCGGTGCCGGCAGAGCGTCCCGATTGATCTTGCCGTGCCGGGTGATGGGCATCTCGTCGAGCACGACATACGCCGCGGGAATCATGAAGTCGGGCAGGGCAGCCGAAATCCTGGCGCGGATACGGTCTAGATCGACCACGTGTCCGCCGACCGGCGTCAGGTACGCAACAAGTCGCTTGCCGACATGCGGCAGCTCATCGACCACCACGAGCGCCTGGCCGACGCTCGGGTCCACCTCGATGGCCGAGGCGATCTCACCGAGTTCGATACGGAACCCTCGGATCTTCACCTGCTCGTCGGCGCGACCGACAAACTCGATGTCACCGTTCGCACTACGCCGCGCAAGATCGCCGGACCGGTACATCCGCTGCCCGGGAACAAAGGGATCGGCGATGAAGCGCTGCGCGGTGAGACCGGCGGCCCGCTGATATCCGCGCGCCACATGTGTTCCGCCAATGTAGATCTCGCCGATGACCCCCACCGGCACCGGTCGCAGCGTCTGGTCCAGGATGTGTATCTGTGTGTTGATCTTGGGCGTGCCGATCGGAACGGTCCGCGTCCCCTGAATTCCGCGCACCTTGTACCGCGAGGCGTTGATGACGGTCTCGGTGGGACCATAGAAATTATGAAGTGACGCATCGAAAGTGGCGTGGAACTTATCGGCGACCGGACCGGGCAACGCCTCGCCACCCACCGGTACCCGGCGTAGCGACTTCCATTGCGTGACTCCGGGTAACGACAGCACCAACCCCAGCAGCGAGGGAACCATGTGCATCGAGGTAACGCCCTCGCTGTTCAACAGTTCCGTCAGGTACGCGACGTCACCGAGTGCGCCCGGACGCGGGATGACCAGCCGACCACCGCAGCTGAGGATGCCGAAAATCTCACCCACCGACACATCGAAGCTCGGCGAGGCCACCTGCAGCACCCGATCGGATCCGCTGACCCGATACTCAGCGCGGAACCAGTTGAAGTACTCGGTCAACGGACGATGTGTGACCGTCACGCCCTTGGGCAGGCCCGTCGAACCCGATGTGTAGATGAGATAGGCGGCATTGTCGGCGGTCAGCGGCCGCACCCGGTCGGCATCGACCGGTTCACGGGGGTCGAACTGCCCGACACCCGTTACCGGTTCTCTGATGACCAACTTCGGCCGCGCATCGCTCAGGATGTGCGCGATGCGATCAGCGGGGTAATTTGGATCAACGGGGACATAGACCGCACCCGCCTTGGCGATGGCGAGCGCGGTAATGATCAAATCCGGCGACTTGTCCAGGAGCACCGCGACATGATCTTCGGTACCGATACCTTGCCCAATGATCCAGTGCGCCAGCCGGTTCGCCAGTTCGTTGGTTTCCCGGTACGAGTAGTGCCTGCCCTCGTAGACGAGCGCGGTGGCATCCGGTTGCGCGGCTGCACGGGCGGCCACCAGCTCACCGAGCGTAGTCGGCTGCGCCTCAAAAAGTTCTCCGGACGACACCTCCCGCAGCCACTGGGCTTCACGCGCGTCCATGAGATCCAGACCGGCGAGCGGTCGGTTCGGATCGGCGAGCGCAGAGTCGAGCAGATGGGCGAAGTGGCGGAGCATCTGTGTGGTCAAACGCTCGTCCAACACGTCAACCAGGTATTCGGCAACCACGTCGGCACCATCGGGACCGGTTTCGATCCGCAGGCCAAGCGGCACGTATGCCACCTGCCCCTCCAATGATGTTCTTTCACAGTGAATTCCGGGTGGGCAGAACCGGGCGGCAGAATCTGCGCCCATCGCGAAGCCGACGCGCGCGACCACACGGTCCAGACTGACCCGCTGGTGTGCAAACCCGTTCAGAGTGGTCCGATGCGCATCCGTCAGCAGATCCCGGAAGCTTTGGCCGCTGTGTGGCCGCATGCGGAGGGCGACAGTATGACCGAAGTGCCCGATACTGCCCTGCGCGTGGGCTTCCCGCGTGGGGACGGGCGCTGCCACCAAGAAGTCTTCGGCATGTGTATACCGGTGCAGCAGAGCGGAATACGCGGCCAACAAAACCACATATGGTGTGGTGCCCGACTCTTGGGCAAGTTGCTCGACGCGGTCCATGACCGAGGCGGAGAGACGCGCCGTGCAGCGTCCGGCCTTCCAGTCGCTCGCGGCCACCGAGCCATTAGCGCCCGGAAGCTCCAGCGGCTCAGGAGGGTTCGCCATCTCATCACGCCAGTACTCGAGATCCGCCTGATCGGCCCCATCGTGCGAAGGCCGCATCGGTAGTGGTTCCGCGATCTCGCCATGTACGTATGCGGTAGTCAGATCGGCAAGGAACACCGACCACGAGTCGTCGTCCCACGCGATGAGGTGAGCGACAACGAGCATGACATGTTCTGCAGCGCTGGTGCGGATGACCGTGACACGCAACGGCGACTCCACCGTGAGATCGATCGGAGTCGCGAATTCACGCTGCGCCAGCACACCGAGCCGGAGCTGTTGCGATGCGCCCGCACGATCCGACACGTCGTGCTCGATCCATCGAACCGGTAGGTCGTCGTGCAGGACAGCCACCGGGTCGCCGTCGGCGCCGATGCGAAACGTCGTGCGCAAGGTTTCGTGGCGGGCCACCACCGCGGTGACAGCGGCCCGCAATCTCTCGATATCCACCTCACCGCTGAGCCGGTACGAACGACACAGATTCATCAGCGCCGGCGTCACCCCGTGGGCGAACCATATACGGTGCTGCCCCGCGGACAGCCGTGGCGCGGCATCGTGATCGAGGCCGGCCGACGCCCTTCGGCTGGTGACGTCCACCTCGACGCCACCCTCGCTCACGGTGCGCAACTCGATCTCACCTCGCGTTTTCGCTTTTAGTACAGGCTGCCCTAACTATGAGGAGGCTACCCTATCTAAACTGCGAGGGGTCACCCACAAGGAGCTGCGATGACTCAGGCCACATCGACCCCCATCCCTTCGGCTGAAACAGTCCCGGCGGAAGGCTTTGTACCCTTTCCCACGGCACGTGCCGACACGTATCGCGCGGCCGGGTACTGGGCCGGAAGGACCGTAGAGTCGCTGCTGCGCACGACCGCCGCCAGACGTGCCGATCATCCTGCGGTTATCGATGAGCACTGCGCGATGACCTACCGCGAGCTCGATGCGAACGCCGACCGCGCGGCCCATGCCTTCATCCGACTGGGGATAGCTCCCGGCGATCGTGTGCTGCTGCAGCTTCCCAACCGGGCATCATTTGCGGTCGCATTCTTCGGTTTGATGCGTGCGGGCGCGATACCGATCATGTGCCTGCCGGGACACCGGGCTGCCGAGCTGTCACATTTCATCGAGGTGGCCGATGCCGTCGCGTTGGTGGTCGCAGATTCCGCCGGTGGGTTCGACTACAGCGCGCTGGCCGCCGAGCTATCCACAAAGCATGCCTGCCTACGCCACATCGTGATCGACGGTGACGTACCCGCCGGCACCCCCGAACGCTTCATCGCCTGGTCGGGGTTGCTGGAAAGCGTTGAAGTTCAAGGCGACCTACCGATAGCGCAGACGGACCGCCCGGCGCTTTTGCTGGTCTCGGGTGGCACCACCGCGGCACCCAAACTGATCCCCCGCACCCATGAGGACTACGTCTACAACGCCTCGCGGGCCGCACAGGTTTGCGGCCTCACCGAGGACGACGTCTACCTCGTGGTGCTGCCCGCCGGGCACAATTTCCCACTGGCCTGCCCTGGTCTCATCGGCGCGATAAGCACAGGTGCCACTACGGTTTTCCTTTCGGACCCAAGCCCGGAGTCCGCGTTTGAAACCATCGCGCGGCACCGGGTATCCGTGACGGCGCTGGTGCCATCGCTCGCCCAGCTCTGGGCACAGGCCACCGCATGGGAGCCGGTGCTGCCGGAAACGCTGCGGCTGCTCCAGGTGGGCGGTGCGAAACTCGGTGCCGAGGATGCACGGACGGTTCGAGAATCGCTCACCCCGGGACTGCAGCAGGTTTTCGGTATGGCGGAGGGCCTGCTGTGCCTGACCCATCCCGGCGATCCATCGGACATCCTCGACAACACCCAGGGCCGACCCATGTGCGAGGCCGATGAGGTTCGCATCGTCGACGAGGACGGCACCGCGGTAGCCCCAGGTGAGGCAGGTGAGCTGTTGGTGCGCGGTCCGTACACGCTCAACGGTTACTACCGCGCCGAGGCCGACAACATGCGCTCCTTCACCGCCGACGGCTTCTACCGCAGCGGCGACCGGGTGCGGGCGTTACCGGGTGGCTATCTGGAAGTCACCGGTCGCATCAAGGACGTCATCCTTCGCGGCGGGGAGTCCATCGCCGCATTGGACCTCGAATCGCACCTACAGACTCATCCTGCGGTCTACGCGGCTGCCGCAGTCGGATTACCGGATCAATATCTCGGTGAGATTGTTTGTGCAGCAATCGTGTTCAAGGGAAAGCCGGTTGCGGCCGCCGAGCTGAATCGGCACCTGCAGGACCGTGGTGCCGCCACACACTCGCGAGTCGACAAACTGGTGACGGTCCCCTCGCTGCCCCTCACCGCGGTGGGCAAGATCGACAAACGGGCCCTGCTCGCCTCGTTGACGGGCTAGGTCTCAGTCGATCGGGTGCGATCTGAGCCACTCAAGCACGCGTTGTGCGTGCGTGTTCGGCGGAAAGATCGGGTAGAATGCGTGCTCGACGGTTCCGTCCCGTACCACCAGAGTGATCCGCGTGTAGAGACGTGGGTGCCCGGCCGCGGCGAATGTGGGCAACTTCAGGGCATCGCCCAAGGCGAAATCCCGATCCGAGAGCATCTGAAACGGCAGACGGAGTCGCTGGACAACCTCGGCCTGATAGCCCACGTCTCGACTGGACAGTCCCCAGACCTGTTCCACGCCCGAAGCCCGTAGCTCGTCGAAATGGTCTCGGAAATCGCAGGCCTCGGTGCTGCAACCCCGCGCACCCGGGATGGCATCCCAACCTTCCGGGATGTCTGCACCGGGGCGCCCCGTGAGTGGATACAGGTACAGGACGGTGCGCCCGGCGGGCAATTCGCTTAGCCGCACCAAACTTTCGTCACTGGCCGTGAACGTCAGGTCCGGGATCGGTACACCTGGCAGATGATCGGCGGCCCCGTCATCTATGGGAACGGGTAGACCGGCGGGCAAAGCGGTGTAGTCATCCATCTGCATACCTCATCCTCGCGGGAACTTCTCGAGCCTGCCCCTAGGGGCAGGGCGAAGTCCAGCGCGACCGGCGGCAGACGATTACCCCTCGCGCTGAACCACGTAAGGCGCAATACTTCCAAGCTTTTCGCAGGTCTCTTCGAACTCACGGTCGGGCGTCGAGGCCTCAATGATGCCCGCGCCCGCACGCAGCCAGGCCCGCCCGTCCTGCTCGTAGGCCGCGCGTAGCGTCAGCGCCGCATCCAGTCCGCCATCGGGAGACATCATCAGCACCGCACCGGAGTAGAGGCTACGCGGATGATCGTCGAGTCGAAGGATGGCGTCGACGCCCTCCGCTTTGGGAATACCCGACGCGGTGACGGCGGGGAAGAGTGCCTCAAGCGCATCCATCCGGGTCATCCCGGCGCTCAGCTCTCCGCTGACGGTCGATCCCAGATGCTGCACGCTGCCGCGCTCGCGCACGGTCATGAAGTCTGTCACCTTTGTGCTGCCCGTCTCGGCCACCTCACCGAGTTCAGCGAGTGAGCTGCGCACGGAAATCGCGTGCTCCACAATCTCTTTGGCATTCGATTCGAGGTCGTCGCGTGCTACCCGATCGGCGTCCTCGCCCCGGCCGAACGCACGAGTTCCGGCAAGCGGTTGGGTGATCACGGTGCCATCTGCTTCCACGGCGGCCACGAGTTCGGGGCTGTAGCCGAGGGCACGAATGCCGCCGAGCCGCAGCAGGAACGAACGCACCGGCGTGTTGTTGTGACGGCCGAGTCGATAGGTCGACGGGAAGTCCATCGCGAACGGCACTTCCACACGCCGGGACAGAATCACCTTGTGGTACAAGCCCGATCGGATCTCTGCGGTAGCGATGCCTACGCGGCCACGGTAGTCGGATGGGTCCGGAATCAGGTCGATCGATACCGGCACCGGCGCAGGCGGTGCCCCCTGATCGAGCACCCGACGAATCTCGTCGACGTAGCTTTCTTCACAGACAGACACTCCGTCACCGGTAATCACGACCTCCGCACGCGGGGCGAAGACCCGCGCCATCGGCGTGCCGGGAGTCAACCGGTGCTGCAGGCCGAAGCGATAGGTGCCGAACTCGAACGCAACCCACCCGAAGACGCGGTGCACGCCGTCGGAGATCTCATCCACGGCTTGTTCCAGGGCGGCGCCGGGATGTCCCGACCAACCGCGCTGCTCCACGGACCCGTCACGGATGATGCGCAGTCCGTCGCTGTCGAGTTCGACGGAGGCGCGGGCGCCGATGGCGAGCACCCACTCGCCATCACGTTCGTAGATCAGATATTCGTCGCCGTTGCGCTCGGGGATTTCCTGCGCGAGAACGCTGGCGAGGTCGGCCGGCGCGAAACCGTCCGGCAGTCCCTCCTGTACAGAAACCCAGGTCTGGGCGCCGATACCGGAATCTACGACCGTACTCATCTTCGACATCTGAGTAAGCCTAGCCTATGCTAAGTGGCCCTGGTACCCGCCCGTAACATGACCTCCGCCACGTTGCCAAGCCCAATCCAGTGTGCTTCGACGCTCCCGTCAGCCGGCTGCAAGTGCTTGTCGCGCATAGGCTCTCACGTCAGCGTCGCCATCTTGCAACGCACCGGTCAGCGCGTCACGGACGGTGGGCTCCGTCGAGGCCCACTGGCTCAGGCTCAGCACGGCCGACTTACGTACATCCAGATGCGGATCGTCCAGCGCGCGCGCCAGCGCCGGCACGGCCTGCCCCGGATCCGCTCCGGCCAAGGCGCGCACCGCACCCTGACGGATCTGCCAGGCCGGAGCCTTCAGTGCTTCCTGGACGGCATCGAAGATCTGATCGTCGACTCCCAGCGCACCGACAGCCGTCAACGCCGCGGCCCGCACCAAGGGGTCGCGGTCGCGCACCAGCACCCGCACCGTCGCGCTACCGGCGGCCAACTTCGCAAGCCCGTTGGCCACGGCAATCCGCACCTCGCGGTTCTCATCCTCGGCAGCGGTGGCGATGGACACCGCGTCGTCCACGGACACCAGGGCGCGTACGGCTTCGATTCGGACCCGATGATCTGAGTCGCGTACCGACGCGACGTAGGCGGCCGGATCGCCGACCTTCCGGGCACTCGCCACGTACAGCGCGGAGCTGCGCACCAAGGGGTCGGACGCGCCGACGTGATGGCCAATCGCGGCGGGGTCCTCGAGAACCTCGACGAGCTCACGCACTCCGTCGGCAGCGGTGCGACGCACGGACGCATCGCTGTCCCCCAACGCATTCAACAAGGCCGCCTCGTAACCCGCGGGGATGTGCTCGGTGAGCGAGGCGATCGCGGTGCGGCGCACGCCCGGATCGTCGTCGGCGAGGTACTGCAGCAGCTCCTCGACCGTGGGCGCCTCCAAGGACAACACCGCCGCGATTCGCGGCGACGGCGGCTGCTCGGCCTCCGCGGCGATCACATTCGAGATCCGGGCCGCGGGCGCTTTTCCGCCCAGCAGTTCGGGTTGATGCACCGGAATCGGATCGGTCTCCCCCGACGGCAGGTCGTCGAGACCCGGAACCGGGACGAAATATGTTGCGACGGGCCGTTTCACGAAGTCCATGGCGCCGTCGGCGGTCTTACGCAGGTTGAGGTGATAACGCCAATTCTCGTCGTCACGATCCGGCAGATCTGCCCTGTCGTGGTACAGGCCCCACCGTGATTCGGTACGAGTCAATGACGAGCGTGCCGCCATCTCGGCGCAGTCCCTGATGAACGACACCTCGGCCGCCCGCATCAGCTCATGCGGGGTGCGCGCACCGATCTGACCCACCTCGTCGGCCATCCGCTCAAATGTCTGTACCGCCAATGACAGCTTGGCCGCCGTCTTCGGCGGGGCCACATAGTCGTTGACGAAGCGGCGAAGCTTGTACTCGACCTGAGGCTGCGGAGGGCCGTCCGGATGGCGCAACGGACGGTAGATCAGCTCATGCGCCTCCTTGACCTGATCAACGGGGAATTCCAGCGGTGCAGGCGTTTTCGAAAGCGTCGAGGCCGCATGCTCACCGGCGAGATCCCCGTACACGAAGGCGCCGATCATGTAGTTGTGCGGCACGCAGGCCAGATCTCCCGCCGCGTACAGGCCGGGCACCGTGGTGCGCGCATGCTCATCCACCCATACGCCCGATGCCGAATGACCACTACACAAACCGATCTCGGAGATATGCATCTCGATGTCATGGGTGCGGTAGTCATGTCCGCGGTTGGCGTGGAAGGTGCCGCGGGTGGGTCGCTCGGTGGTGTGCAGGATGCTCTCCAGCGCCGACAACGTCTCATCCGGCAGGTGAGTCACCTTGAGATAGATGGGACCGCGTGCGGACTCGATTTCATTCTTGACCTCGGACATCATCTGGCCGGACCAATAATCGGAGTCGACGAAGCGCTCTCCCTGGGCGTTCACCTGATAGCCGCCGAATGGGTTGGCCACATAGGCACAGGCCGGGCCGTTGTAATCCTTGATGAGCGGATTGATCTGGAAGCACTCGATGCCCGACAGCTCGGCCCCGGCGTGGTACGCCATCGCGTACCCGTCCCCCGCATTGGTCGGATTCTCATACGTGCCGTACAGGTAACCGGAGGCGGGCAGACCCAGGCGGCCACACGGACCCGTCGCCAGGATCACCGCTTTCGCGCCGACCGTGACGAACTCACCGGTGCGGGTATTGCAACCCGCAGCGCCGACTGCTCTCCCCTCATCGGTGAGTATCCGCACCGGCATGACGCGATTTTCGATGCGAATCTTCTCTCGCATCGACTTCTGCCGCAGCACGCGGTACAGCGCCTTCTTGACGTCCTTACCCTCGGGCATCGGCAATACATAGGAGCCCGATCGATGCACGCGCCGTACGGCGTATTCGCCGTGCTCGTCCTTCTCGAACTTGACCCCGTAGCGCTCGAGCCGCTGCACCATCGCGAAACCGCGTGTCGCCGTTTGGTACACGGTGCGCTGGTTCACGATGCCGTCGTTGGCGCGGGTGATCTCCGCGACGTAGTCCTCCGGTTCGGCCTTGCCGGGAATGACGGCGTTGTTCACACCATCCATACCCATCGCCAGTGCACCGGAGTGCCGCACGTGTGCCTTCTCCAGAAGAATCACCTGGGCGCCGTTCTCGGCCGCGGTCAGCGCCGCCATGGTCCCGGCGGTTCCACCGCCGATGACCAGGACGTCACAGTCCAGCCGGATGGCACTGTCAAGTTCAGGGATCTGCATCAGGCGACAAGCTCCGTATGGTTCAGTGCGGCCAGGATTTCGGCGCGCAGCGCGCTCCGATCGCCATCGGCCTCACGGGGATCGGGAACATCCAGCAGCGCACGCAGCGGCTGACCCGCGCGCCCCAGAACGGCGATTCGATCGCCGAGTAACAGCGCCTCGTCCACGTCGTGTGTCACGAACACCACCGTGGTGGGATGGCTGCGCCAGGTATCGATCAGCAGACGTTGCATGCTGGCGCGAGTCTGGGCGTCGAGTGCTCCGAACGGCTCGTCCATCATGACCGCACGTGGAGCGCCCGCCAGGCCGCGGGCCAACTGAACACGTTGGCGCTTGCCACCCGAGAGGCTCTTGGGCAGGTAGTCCTCGAAGCCCGTCAAACCGACGTCATCGATCCAGGTCTGTGCCGCCTGGCGCCGCCCCGCGCGAGGTACACCACCCAGCTTGAGGGCCAGCTCCACGTTCGATTGCACCGTGCGCCAGGGCAACAACGCATTGTCCTGGAACACCATGGCGCGGTGCCGGGAGGTGGTGACAACCTTCTCGCCATCGGCGTGAATGGTGCCCGAGTCGGGTGCGAGCAGCCCGGCCAGAGCGCGGAGCACGGTGGACTTGCCGCAACCCGAAGGTCCGGTCAGGACCAGAATCTCCGCAGGGCGCACAGTCAGACTCAGACGGTTCACCACGGTGCGGCCGCCGTATCCGAGGGTCACCCCGTCGAGAACGAGGGTGGAGGCACTCATGAGCGTGCCTCCTCGGCGCGGGGTAGCCACCGCGTCACCCGGCGACCGACCAACTCGACGGCCGCCGAGGTCAGGAATCCGAGAACGCCGATGGTGATGATCCCGACAAACACATCCGGGTAGGCCAACACCGTGTACGACTGCCACGTCCGGTACCCGACTCCCAAACGCCCTGAGATCATTTCGGCGGAGATCACGCATATCCATGCGACGCCGATGCCTACCGAGAGACCGCCGAAGACCCCGGGAAGGCTGCCGGGCAGCACCACCCGAAGCAACACATCCCAACGGCTGCCGCCCAGGGTGCGGACCGACTCCTCCCACAGCGTGGGCAGGGCACGCACCGCGTGCCGCGTGCTCACCATGATGGGAAAGTAGGCCGCGAGAAAGGTGATGAACACGATCCCCGCCTCGTCACTGGGAAACAACAGGATGGCCACCGGCACGATCGCGATCGCCGGAATCGGGCGAGCCAACTCGGTGAGCGGGCCGACGATGTTCGCGAACAGCGGGGAACGCCCCAGCCAGATTCCGGTGATGACGCCAAGCATCGCCGCCAGGCCGAACCCGGTGAGAATCCGGATGGTGGACTGACCGAGGTCCAGCCAATACTGCTCGGTTCCAATACGTTTAGCGAGGGCGGAGACGATCTCGGTGACCGTGGGAAGTGTGTCGAATCGCAGCCCGAAACGCACCTTGTTTGCCGTCAAGAGCTGCCAGAGCAGTACCGCCACAGCAACGGACGAGGCCCGGATCCCCCAGGCGAGGTATCGCGAACCCTGCCGACGGGTATGAGCGGCCTCGCCGATCCGGTCACCTGCGGGGGCCGTCGCGACCACTCGCGGTCGCGCCTGAACGATGGGCAGGCTACTCACGATGCCGCCGCCAGCGCCTGTGCGTAATCCAAGGGCGTCGCGCCGGCGTGGGTGGAGGTGTATCGGGTGGCGCCCGCATTGGTGGTGAACGGATGCAGACCGGCCGAATCCCGGACCCACCAGGCATGATCGGCGAACCACCGCGTACCCAACTCCGCATCTGAGACATAGGCGGCGCGAATCTTCTGGCCAGACACGTTCGCTGCGTTGACTGCCTTCAACAGCTCCTGCGCCGTCGCATACACCTGTGTGGAATCCTTACCCTCGAACCAGATTTCGGCGGCTTGACCCGGATCTGCCCCGGCGGCCGGCTGTAGCACCAGCGGATTCACCTTGGCGGCCAGTTCGGTTTCGTAGTTCTTGGCGCGCGTCGTGTAGGCCTGGCGCAGCGGTCCGTCCTGCACGAATTGGTCGATGTTGAGATCGGCGAAGTCACCGATCGATTTCAGGTAGGGCACATCGCTTTTGAAGGCCTCGATGAGCGAGGGTTTGAGGGTGGTATCGAACGATGTGCCACCGGGCCCGTTGTAGAGATACACCACCTCCTGAGGTAGGCCGCTACCCTCGGCGACGAGGCGCGCGGCCTCGAGGGACTTCTCGTGGATGAAGTCGGTTGCGTCGAGCTGAGCCTGCAGGAAGGCGTCCAGCACCTCGGGATGCTGCTTGACGTAGTCGCGGCGCACCACCACACCATGGAAGGTGGGAACGTTCAGCTCGGCACCGTCATAGAGCAGCGTGGCCTTCTTCTGGAAGACCAGCAGACCCGGCCATGCCACGAACTGTGACAATGCCTGCACCTGACCGGATTCCAGTGCCGAGGCCCCGACCTGTGGCTGCTGGTTCAACACCTCGACATCCTTGGTCGGGTCGAGCCCCTCGTTGCGCAGCGCGCGCACCAACGTGCCGTGCCCCGCCGAGCCCACACTCGCGGACACCTTCTTTCCCTTCAGTTCGGGCAAAGTGGTGATCGGTGAATTCGGTGGCACTACAACCATGTTGAGTGCGCCCTTGGCGTTGTAGCCGGTGATCGACACGAGTTCGGTACGTGCCTTCTCATTGGCCTGAGTCTTGGATCCGTTGATCAGCAGCGGATAGTCGCCCATCGAGCCGATGTCGATCTTCTCGGCGAGCATCTGCGCGGTGATCGGTGCTCCGGTGTCGTAGTCCTGCCACTGCACCGTGTACTTGGTCCCGGTGCGCGACCCGGCCTCGGCGAGCCTCTTCTCGAGGTAGCCCTGGGCACGCAGCAGCGTTCCCGCGGTCACGGTGTTGATGGTCTTGGACTGATATCCGACGACGACTGTCACGTCATTGTCAGAGCCGGACCCGGAATCCAGGGAGCAGCCGGCGACGAGGGTGAGAAGGAGGGCGGAGAGAAGGGCTGTTCTGTTCATGAGCTGTCCTGACTTAACGGATGAGATAGGGCATGTTGACGGTGACCGCACCGGTGGGACAGCGGGCCGCGCAGGGTCCGCAGTACCAGCACTCATCGACATGCATGAATGCCTTGCCGTTTTCGGGATTGATGGCCAGCGAGTCCAGTGGGCAGATGTCAACACACAACGTGCAGCCTTCGATGCAGAGCGACTCGTCGATGGTGACGGGAACGTCGATACGGTTGTTGACCAGTGTCATGAGAAGCCTCAGATATCCCTTAATAGATTGCTGCGCAAAGTGATTCGATCACCGCACATTCTGATGTACTCGAGGTCGACGGGGGTCCCGTCGTCGAGGTGGGTCAGTCGTTCCAGGAGCAGCAGTGGCGCGCTATCGGGTACCTGCAACGTCGCAGCCGAATGCGAATCCGCCGAGACTGCCTCCAGCGCCAGGTTGGCCGATCCCAACCTGCGCCCTGTGACGCGCTCGATGAGGGCGAAGACGTCATTGCTCTCGAGCTGATGCTCGATGACCGCCTCCCCCACGTCAGAGGTCAGACCTCCCCCACGTCAGAGGTCAGATAGGTCTTGTCCAGACTCAGCGGTAGATCTCCGAGGTATCGCAGCCTCTCGATGAAGATGACGCGCGCGCCGGGATCGAGGCGCAATCTATGCGCGACCGCAGGAGGCGCGTTCACCTCCTGAATGACGCGAACCTCGTTCCAGACCTCGCAGTATCCCTTGAATGTCTCTTTCAGCCCCAGTAGCGCGTCCAGTCCGTGCTCGTATTTACGTAGCGCCACGTGGGTGCCGGTACGCGGCCCCCGCTCGATGAGGCCTTCTTCTTTCAGCGTCGTCAGCGCCTCGCGGACCGTGTTGCGCGAAACGAAGAACTCCGCGGCCAGGTCCTGCTCGCTCGGTAGGCCGCCGTCGGCGTATGCACCGGCGTGGATCTGATGACGCAACACATCGGCCACCAGTCGCGCCTGATCGGCACGCGGGCGGCGCAATGGCGTGGGCTCGGCAGCGGCCACCAGTCCTCCTGACGTGAGACAACCTCGCCAACACGCTAAAGGCCAGCTCAATGGCCATCTGGCGGATGAATTCGATATCTGTCAGGTCGGCTTCAATGCGCCGGTCCCCACCCGCCCCTACCTGCAACGGACGGTCGCATGTGCACCATTGCGCCACCGTCGTGCGACCAGCGAGATTGCATTCAGGGTGATCGCAAAGAGCGCACGAGGACGCGGCCCGCGGACTCTGCGTGAATAGAATCAACGGCGGAGGTCATCCAACCAATCCACATGGCGCTCACACCCGAAACCCAGGAATCGCTGGCTCAATAAGGACATGCAGATCGACACGACCCCCGGCCCCGATGTTGTCGTCGTCCTCAACGCCGACGACCCGAGCGGGCGTGAAATTGTGCGGATACTGGTGCGCAACGGGCACCGGGTGGTCATCTGCGGCAGACACACCACCGATCTGACGAGGATGCTGCACGGCTATGGCGCAGATGAGGTCATGGCCATCGCCGCCGATGCCACCGACCCCCGCCAGCTACGCGAGCTGTGCCGGCGTGCGACCGACCGCTTCGGTACCGTCACCACGATTCTGGATGCTGCCGCGGGTCGGCAGATGCCGCGACTGCGGCTCGCTTCCTAGAGCCGATCGAGCCGTTACCGCGACATTTTCCCTCAGGCCATCCAGTAGGCCTGGGCTTTCATCGCCCTGCGCGGAATGCCGTAGTGATCCTTGAGGACTTGCGCAACCTCGCGAGTGGTCCGGGTGTCGCATGCCACCCACCCGAAGAAATCGGGGGCATCGAAGGCCGCCTCACACACCACCTGAACCAGCGATGGGTCGCCATGGCGATCCACCCAGACGGCATTCCCATTCACCGGCAGCGTCTTGTCGCTCTCGTGCGCGGCCTCCAGGAAAACCGTGGCCGGGCTGTCGCCGATTGCTTCCAGCAGGGAGTTGATCGCGGGCAGAGACGCGCTGTCGCCGACGATGACGTATCCCCGCGGAGCCGGAACGGGCAGTTCGAAGTGGCTGCCCAACACGGTGGCCTCGATGGTGTCGCCCACCAGGGCCGCCTGTGCCCAGCGTGCCGCCAGCCCGTCGTGCAGCGCGAATTCGATATCGACGGTATCGGCCCGCGGATCCGGGTTGACCAGCGTGTATCCGCGCTGGTGCAGCTTCTCCCCATCCGAGAACCACAACCGGATCCACATGGTCGGATGAATGTCTCGGTCCTGCAGCAGGCCGCCGGCGGAGAAGCTGAGCCTCACATAGTTGTCGGTCAGCTCGCGCCGACCGGTCACTGTTAGCTGGAAATCGCCGGCTCGGAACAATTTGAGAACCGCGCCCTGCCATCCGCGTGTCGGTTGCATCACTGTGCTCGGCATTACACCCTCCTGGATTCGCTGAGTGCGCTTTTAGTTTAGGCTAGCCTAACCATCTTGACCTGCGCAGGGCTAGGGTTAGCCATCGACACTTAGGTAAGGGAATGCTAATCTCTTGCCGAGCAGGCAACGGTGCCATGAACAAAGGCGGTGGATGAGCACTCGCGAACGAGTTAATCAACTCGAACGCCCGGTTGTGGCGACAGTCACACCAGTGCTCATTGCTGATGGGTCAGAACACCGAAGTGATCACCGCTACCAAAAATGGGGCGGCGGTGCCGAGGGTGGGCGATGTGCTTCAAGTTTGCCAGCTGCTCCAGACATACAGGCGAGGAACTATTCACGTTCGCGGCCCGACTACTCCAGTCAGCGAGCGTGTCGATCGGGTGAAGGGCTGTAAGTGGATATTCGTGAACGAGTTGGCCAGCTGGACCGTGCGGCGCCGGCGGTGAATCCGTCAGCCCGCATAGATCCCGAACTAGAGAGCCGCTTCGCAACCTGTTGCCGGGCTCTTGGTCTCTCCGTCAATGACAGGCGACGTCCCGCAGATTTGCCAGCGGCGCGTTACGGCTTCACTTCGCTGTGCCGAACCGCTCAAGACCACTGTGATGTCTGGGTCGGTCTGGCAGCCTCCGGGGGCGCCACCATCGACGTCCTGGAAGCGATTTCCGAGACTGCGGCGACCGCTGGGCATCTTCAGCATGCGGTGAACCTGCACCCGGGCGACCTCACCTTCCTCTACGACTCCGGGCTCTACCTAGAGTTCCGTGCCAGCGGACCCAACGACTATCACCTCGCCTACGCGGCGGCCCTCGTGGACAAGGGTGATTACGTCAAGGCCGCCGAGCTGATAGCCGCTGTCACCGAGCGACGCCCCGGGTGGTTCAACGCCCGCTGGGCAGCTGTCGCCATGCAGAACCGGGCCGAACGTTGGTCCGATGTCGTCACGCTGCTGACCCCGGTTGTCACCGACGCGTCGTTGGACCCCACCACGTCCCACGCCGTACGGATCACCCTGGGTATTGCGCTCGCCAAGCTCGGCATGGTCAATCCCGCCCTCTCCTACCTCGAAGACCCCAGCGGTCCCATCGAAGTGGCAGCCACCGACGGCGCACTGGCCAAGGCGCTCAACCTGCGCCACCACGGCGACGAAGAGACCGCGACCGAGGTGCTCCAGGATCTGTACGCGGCCAATCCGGAGAACACCGAGATTGAGCATGCGCTCACCGATCCGAGCGTGGGTCTGCACACCACGACAGCCGCGCGTATCGCTGCCCGTACCGATCCGTGGGATCCTGAAACCGAGCCCACCGAAGAGGATTTCATCGATCCTGAGGCTCACGAGCGCAAGGCGATCCTGCTGGCAGAGGCCGAGCAACAGCTCAGCGAATTCATCGGCCTGGAGCAGGTGAAGGACCAGGTCTCGCGACTCAAGAGTTCTGTGGCGATGGCACTACGGCGCCAGGACCGCGGACTTGCCGTCGGCCACCGCACCCACCACCTGGTGTTCGCGGGCCCCCCCGGCACCGGTAAGACCACCATCGCCCGTGTGGTCGCCAAGATCTATTGCGGCTTGGGGCTTCTCAAGCGCGAGAACGTTCGCGAGGTACACCGTGCCGACCTCATCGGTCAGCACATCGGTGAGACCGAAGCCAAGACCAACGCCGTCATCGACAGCGCGCTCGACGGCGTGCTGTTCCTCGATGAGGCATACGCGTTGGTGTCCACCGGCGCCAAGAATGACTTCGGTCTCGTTGCCATCGACACCCTGCTGGCCCGGATGGAAAACGACCGCGACCGTCTGGTCGTGATCGTCGCCGGATACCGCGCCGAGCTGGACCAGTTCCTCGACACCAACGAGGGTCTGCGCTCCCGTTTCACGCGGTCCATCGAATTCCCCTCGTACGCACCGCCGGAGCTCGTCGAAATCGCATCGGCGATGGCATCTGTGCGCGACAGCAAGTTCGACGAGGGCGCCGCTGCCGAGCTGCTCACCGCCTTCTCCGCGATGTGTGCGGCAGAGGCTCCAGATACCCGCGGCATCGCACGCCGCAGCATCGACGTCGCCGGTAACGGTCGATTCGTCCGTAACGTCGTGGAACGCTCCGAGGAGGAACGTGAACACCGCCTTGACAACTCAGGCGCCGAAGAATTCAGCGACGACGACCTCATGACCGTCACCGTCGAGGACGTTCAGGCATCGGTGGAGGCCATCGTCGCCGGCCTCGGACTGTCGGCTCCCGGGACGTCGGTCCAGAAATGAGCGATAACCGAGACAACAACGCGAACTCCGAGCGCCGGGCCTTCGCATCACGCACTCCGGCCAGTGAGAACCCCGAACCACTGAAGTACCGTCGCGGGTTCGTCACCGGGCATCAAGTCACCGGATGGCGATTTGTCATGCGGCGCATAGCCTCTGGTGTCGCGTTGCACGACGCTCGGATGCTCGTTGATCCGCTGCGTACCCAATCCCGCGCATTCAGCATGGGCGCCGTCATCGTCGTCACCGGAATTGTCGGGTGCTTCGTCTTCAGCCTGCTGCGCCCCTCCGGTATCGCCGGCACCGATCCGGTGCTGGCCGACCGGTCGACCGCGGCGCTCTATGTCCGGGTGGGTGACAACCTGCACCCGGTGCTCAACCTCACCTCGGCCCGTCTCATCGCAGGCAAGGCCGTCGACCCGACGATGGTCAAAAGCACTCAGCTCGACCAGTTTCCGCGCGGAAACCTGATCGGCATTCCGGGCGCACCGGAGCGCATGGTGCAGGCCAAGAGCACCGATGCCGCATGGGCGGTGTGCGAGTCCAGCGAAAACCGCGCGGTAACCGTGATCGCCGGAGCCTTGGACACCAGTGGGGACAAGGCCTTCGACCTCCCCCGCGACCGTGCTGCGGTGGTGTCCTCCGACGCGGGCACCTGGCTGCTGTGGGACGGGAAGCGCAGCGCGCTCAACCTCGGTGACGTCGCCGTCACGAGCGCACTGGGCCTCACCGCACCGCCTGCCGTGCGCCCCGTGACTACTCGTCTACTCAACGCGATTCCCGAGGCTCCGGCGCTCGTAGTTCCGCCTATCCAAGGAGCCGGGACGCCTACCGCCTACGCGTTGCCGGTCGCGGCGCCCATCGGCTCGGTGCTGGTGAGCTCCTCCACCGATAACACTCCGGTGTACTACGCAGTGCTAGCCGATGGTGTGCAACAGGTTTCACCGGTGATCGCATCGGTACTGCGCAACGCGAACTCATACGGTCTGGAACAGCCACCGCGGCTGACCGCCGATCAGACGGCACACCTGCCGACGTCTTCGGCGATCGACACCAGGGTGTTCCCCAGCGCCGCCGTCAAGCCGCTGGCTGCCACCGAGGATCCCGTGCTGTGCTCACGCTTCACCAGGACGGCCGACGCCTCCTCGGATTCGTGGTCACTGCTTGCCGGTTCGGTTCTGCCCCTTTCCGACTCGGCGCACACCGTGCAGCTGATCTCCTCCGCGGCAACCCCGACACGGGTCGCCATCGCTCCCGGCATCGGATACCTGGTGCAGCCGGGCGGCGCCGGCGGGTACCAGTGGATATCCGATACCGGTGTGCGGTACTGCATCGATACCGAAGCCGAGGGTGACAAGACCCTCGAGGCACTCGGCCTGCACAAGCCCGCACTCACCATCCCCTCGTCGATTCTGGATCTGTTCGCCTCCGGGCCATCGCTCTCACGTGCCGATGCCCTGCTCGCGCACGACAGCCTGGCCCCGAGCGATCGGCCGGCCACGCGCATCCAGACCGACAACCCATCTGCTCAGGCACAGGAGTCCCGTTGAGCCGTCTCATTTTCGAAGCCCATCGGCGTGTAGCGCCCCCCGCGATACCCGATGCCACGGTGACCGTGGAGGCACCACCGCAACTGCCTCGGGTGATTCCACCATCGTTCCTGCGACGCGCCATGCCGGTTGTGATCGTGATCCTGATCGTCGGCATGGTGGTCGCGCTGGTCGCCTCGGGGATCCGACTCATCTCCCCGCAGACGCTGTTCTTCCCGTTCGTGCTCCTGCTGGCCGCCACCGCGCTGTACCGCGGAGGCGGTGACAAGGTACGCACCGAGGAGGTCGACGCCGAGCGTGCCGACTACCTGCGCTACCTGTCGGTGATTCGCGATAATCTGCGCACCCACGCCACGCAGCAGCGCAAGGCGCTGGAATGGTCGCACCCGGATCCCGAAGAGCTCACCACTGTTCCCGGCACCCGCCGCCAGTGGGAGCGCGACCCCGGCGATGACGACTACCTGGTGGTACGCGCCGGACGTCACGACCTCCCCCTGGCCAGTCCGGTGCGCGTCAAGGACATCGCCGACGAGATCGATCTGGAGCCGGTGAGCCACAGTGCGTTACGCGGACTGCTGGACACCCAACGCACGGTGCGCAGCGCACCGCTGGGCATCGACCTGAACAAGGTTTCGCGCATCACGGTGCTCGGAGATGACGACATCGTCCGCGCCTCGATCCGATCCTGGGTGACCCAGGCAGCCACGTTCCACGATCCGACGCTGCTGACCGTGGCGATGGCCGGTCCCGGTGTTGAGGACAGCGACTGGTCGTGGCTCAAATGGCTTCCCCACGTGGACATCAGCGGTGAGGTCGACGGCGTCGGTCCGGCACGCTACCTGCGTCGCACAAGTGCTGAGCTGTTCGAGGCGCTGAAGCCGGTGCTGTCCGAGCGTGCCCTGTTCGGGGCCGAATCCGGCGCCCACAAGCATCTGCTGATCGTCCTCGACGACCCGACCTACGATCTGAATGGCGTGAATTCGCCGATCCCGGCGGCGGGACTGGACGGCGTCACCGTCATTCAACGGGTGGACGGAAGCGACGACGCCATCAAGCTTCCGGAGTACCTCAACCCGGAAAGGCCTGTGCTGCAGGTCAACCGGAACGGGGTGAGCGCACGAATCACCCGGTGGAATGGCAATGATTGGCAGCCGTACATCGATGAGGCCGATCAGCTGACGATCGGAACCGCATCGCATGTGTCCCGACGGCTCTCCCGTTGGGATTCCAATCCAACGCATCCAGGCCTGCGATCGGCCGCCACCGGTGGTGCGACCTTTACATCGCTGCTCGGTATCGAAGACGCGTCCCAGCTGGATGTGCCTGCCCTATGGTCGCCGCGTACGCGTGACGAGGAGCTTCGCGTGCCCATCGGCGTGACCGCCTCCGGTGAGCCGCTGATGTTCGACCTCAAGGACGAGGCCGAGGGCGGCATGGGGCCGCACGGACTGATGATCGGCATGACCGGCTCCGGTAAGTCCCAGAGCCTGATGTCGATTCTGTTGTCACTCCTGACAACACATTCGGCCGACCGACTCATCGTGATCTACGCGGACTTCAAAGGTGAAGCGGGAGCCGACATCTTCCGCGACTTCCCCCAGGTTGTCGCCGTGATCTCGAACATGGCCGAGAAGCGCTCTCTGGCAGATCGTTTCGCCGACACGTTGCGGGGCGAGGTTGCCCGGCGCGAGAACCTGCTCAAGCAGGCCGGTCGCGACGTGCAGGGCAGTGCCTTCAACTCGGTCCGCGAGTACGAGGAAGCGATCGCGGCCGGTCACGACCTGCCGCCCATCCCCACGCTGTTCGTGGTGGCCGACGAATTCACCCTGATGCTCCAGGATCATCCGGAGTACGCCGAACTGTTCGACTACGTCGCGCGTAAGGGACGCTCGTTCCGGATCCACATCCTGTTCGCGTCACAGACCCTCGACGTCGGCAAGATCAAGGACATCGACAAGAACACCTCGTACCGCATTGGTCTGAAGGTGGCCAGCCCCAGCGCGTCTCGGCAGATCATCGGAACCGAGGACGCGTACCACATCGAATCGGGCAAGGACCACAAGGGCGTTGGTTTCCTGGTGCCCGCCCCCGGCGCGGTGCCCATCAAGTTCCGCAGCACCTATGTGGACGGTGTCTACGAGCCGCCGTCCAGGACCACGACCATCGAGATCCACGCGACCCCGCAGCCCAAGCCGTTCACGGCGCTGCCGGTGGCCACCGATCCGACCACGGTGATCGTCAAGGGTGGATCCGACCAGCCGCAACAACCGGCGCGCAAGCTGATCTCCACCGTCGGCGGCCAGCTCGCCAAGGTGGGTCCGCGTGCACCGGAGCTGTGGCTGCCACCGCTGGATACCGCGATCCCGTTGGCAAGCGTGTTGAGCCAGACCGGCATACCGGCACGCCAGCTGCGCTGGCCGCTCGGCGAGATCGACAAGCCGTTCCAGATGCGTCGCGATCTGCTGATCTTCGACGCGACATCAGCGGCCGGAAACGTGATCATTCACGGCGGCCCGAAGTCCGGGAAATCGACTGCCCTGCAGACGTTCATGCTGTCGGCAGCCGCGTCGCACTCCCCCCGCGATGTCACGTACTACTGCATCGACTACGGCGGCGGACAATTGCACGCCCTCGAAGGTCTGGCGCATGTCGGTAGCGTCGCCAGCGCCCTGGAACCCGAACGCATCCGGCGCACCTTCGGTGAGCTGGAGCAGCTTCTGGCCTATCGCCAGCGTCTGTTCCGCGACCGCGGCATCGCCTCGGTGAGTCAGCTGCGCACGCTGCGCGACAGCGATCCCACACTGGACGACGGATACGGCGAAACGTTCCTGATCGTGGACAACCTCTATGCGTTCAGCCGCGACAACACCGATCAGTTCAACACCCGGAATCCCTTGCTGGCCCGCCTTACCGAGCTGGCCAACGCGGGGCTGTCATACGGCATCCACGTCGTGATCACGACGCCGAACTGGATCGAGGTGCCGCTCGCGATGCGCGATGCTCTCGGGCTACGTCTGGAACTCAAGCTGCATGATTCGGCAGACAGCAACGTGCGGGTACCCGGTGCGCTGCGCCGCCCCGCCGAGAGCGTCCCGCACGATCAGCCGGGGCGCGGCCTGACCATGCAGGCAGAGCACTTCCTGTTCGCGGCGTCCGACGCCAAGGACGTGGAATCGGTCAACGCCAACTACCCCGGCGCCAAGGCTCCTGCCGTCCGCCTACTGCCGGCAGACCTGGCACCGGACGCGATCGGTCCGCTGTACCCGGGACGCGAGCAGGTGGTCATCGGACAGCGCGAGCAGGATCTGGCACCGGTGGCTCTCGACCTCGCCCACAATCCGCTTCTGATGGTGTTGGGCGATACCGGGTCGGGCAAGACGACCCTGTTGCGGCACATCATCCGTACGGTCCGGGAGCATTCGGCACCGAACGAGGTGGCATTCACTGTCCTGGACCGGCGTCTACATCTTGTCGATGAGCCGCTGTTCCCCGACAACGAGTACACCCCCAACATCGACCGGATCACCCCGGCGATGATGGGCCTCGGTGCACTTCTGGAGAAGCGTCGGCCACCCGCCGGACTGTCCCCCGAGGAACTGCACAACTGGGTGTCACGCGGCGTGACCGCTCAGCGGCACTACCTCATCATCGACGATGTCGACCAGATCCCCGATGCGCCCGCCGTCAGCGGTCCCTACATCGGGCAGCGTCCCTGGAACCCGATCACGGGCCTGCTCGCCGAGGCTCGCGAGCTCGGTCTGCGGGTGATCATCACCGCGCGCGCCACCGGTTCCGGTCACATACTGATGACCAACCCCATGCTGCGCCGCTTCCACGAACTGCAGGCCAACACCCTGATGTTCAGCGGTAGTCCGCAAGACGGCGGCCGTATCCGTGGACATCGCTTCGAGCGTCTGCCTGCGGGCCGCGGCGTCCTGTTGTCAGATAACGATGTTCCGACATATGTACAGACCGTCAATCCATTCGTCAGTGAGCATGCTGCTCAAGGAAGGGAGTACCCACGATGAATCTGAATGTCATTCCGGAAGGTCTGCTTGCCACCAGTGCCGCGGTGGAGGCGCTGACCGCGCGTCTGGCTGCCGCACATGCTGCTGCCGCACCGGTGATCGGTGCGGTGGTGCCGCCGGCGGCCGATCCGGTCTCGTTGGAGACCGCGGCGGGTTTTAGTGCTCGCGGTGTGGAACACACCGGTGTGGCCACGTTGGCTGTCGAGGAGTTGGGCCGGGCCGGGCTGGGTGTTTCGGAGACCGCGGCCAGCTACACCACCGGTGATATGCAGGCCGCGGCGACGTACATGATCGCGCGGGGCTAGATTCCGTGTCCGCCCCCATCTGGATGGCTTTCCCGCCCGAGGTCCACTCGGCGCTACTGAGCGCTGGACCCGGGACGGGAGCACTGTTGGCGGCAGCCGCGCAATGGCAAGCACTCTCGGTGCAATACACCACTGCCGCAACGGAGTTGACGCAGCTGCTCGCTGCTGCCAACGCCGGGCCTTGGCAGGGGCCCAGCGCCACCCAGTATGTTGCCGGCCACGCGCCGTATCTGGCCTGGCTGACTCAGCAGAGCGCGCTCAGCGCCACCAATGCGGTGTTGCAGGAGACGGCCGCCGCCGGTTACACGACGGCGCTGGCGGCGATGCCGACGCTGGCCGAGCTGGCGGCCAATCACATGATCCACGGCGTGCTGCTGGCCACCAATTTCCTTGGTATCAACACCATTCCGATCGCGCTCAACGAGGCCGACTACATCCGGATGTGGGTCCAGGCCGCCACCACCATGGGCGTCTACCAAGGTGTCTCGTCCACCGCGCTGGCTGCTACGGCACCGGCAGAGCCCTCGCCGATGATCATGGCTCCGGGTGGGGAAATGTCGCGGATGTCCGCCGACATGACCTCGATGGCTGCGCAACCGCAGGCCCTCGAATCCGGCACCGCCCTCGACGACAGCGAGAGCTTCTTCGAGAAGCTGATGCGGCAGATTCAGGAGTTCTTCACCGACCCGCTCGGCACCTTGCAGAGGATCTTGCAAGACTTCCTACGCAACCCGCTCGAAGCCCTCGTGGCGTGGGGTCCGCTGTTGTTCTTCATCGCGTACGAAGCGTTCTTCATCCCCTTCGGATTCACGTTCTGGGGCGTCATGCTGTCGGCTCCGCTGTGGCTCCCCCTGCTCCTGGTCGGACTGGCGCAGTTGATCAACCCGGTTCCGGTCGACGCCGACGCACCCGCAGAGGAGCCCGCACCGCAACCAGCTCAGGTCGTACGCAACTCACCTCAGCAGCAGCCGTTTGCGATGGGTGGAATGCCCGGGAGCGGCGGCACGGCAATTACCAGCGGTTCAGGTGCACCGTCCGCCCCTGCGGCACCGGCGTCGCCTGCCGTCGCGGCGGTGACTCCCGCATACATGGTGTACGCGGTGCAGGAAGATCCGCCGGCTGCGCGGTTTGGGCCGACATTGAATGAGGGTGCAGGTGCCAAGGCGCCGGCGGCAGGGATTTCCGCTGCAGCCGCCGCGGCCGCGTCGGCGCGTTCACGCGCGCGCCGCAAGCGTGGCGCGCGGATCAAGGATCCGGCCCCGCAGTTCATGGACATGAATTCCACAGTGGACCCGGACTTTTCGGAACAGGCAGCACGTCAGCCCGCAGGCGTGGGGGCATCTTCTCGCGGCACTGGTCGGCTCGGCTTTTCCGGGACGGTGTCCAGGAGTACCTCGAGCGCCGGCGCGGCCGGTCTGATCGAGCGCGAGAGCGCCTCAGAGAGCATGGACGGCACGCGCACCATGCCCATGCTCCCCAACACCTGGGGAGCCGAATCTGACGGACCCGCCGAAGGGGGGTCCAGCAGCTGACCGGCCGCCCCACTTCGCCGACCATTTGAATCACATGCAACACAACACGATTGAGGAGATGAATATGAGTTTGCTTGATGCGCACATTCCGGCCCTGGTGGCTGCGGAGGGCACGTTTGGTGCCAAGACCGCTTTGATGCGTTCGACGATTTCACAGGCCGAGCAGGCCGCGTTGTCGGCGCAGGCGTTCCATGTCGGGGAGTCCTCGGTGGCCTTCCAGGCCGCGCACGCCCGGTTCGTGGAGGTCGCCGCGAAGGTCAACGCCCTGCTCGATATCGCGCAGATCAACCTCGGTGATGCCGCCGCCACCTATGTGGCCGAGGATGCCGCCGCCGCCAGCCGCTACATCGGCGTCTAACCCACACACGTACAAGGAAGGGAACACAGCAGATGTCGCAGATTACTTTCAACTACCCCGCGATGCTGGCCCACGCCGGTGAGATGAACACCTACTCCGGTGTGCTGACCGCCCTGGGAGCCGACCTGGCCGCCCAACAGGCCTCTCTGCAGGCGGCCTGGCACGGTGATACCTCGATGAGCCAAGCCGCCTGGCAGGCCCAGTGGAACACCGCCATGGAAGAACTCATCCGCGCCTACCGCGCCATGGGCTCTACCCACGAGACCAACACCCTGTCCATGAACGCCCGCGACATGGCAGAAGGAGCCAAATGGGGCGCATAAACGCCCTTGGTGCTCCAGCACCTGATCGTGCGATGAACCAGGCCACCCGGTCGCCGGACGCCGTCGAGCTGACGGTCGACCAGGCCTGGTTCCTCGCAGACACCTTGAGCGCCGGCACCTTTCCCTGGGTGCTGGCGATCACGGTCCCCTTCCGGGATGAGGCACAGCGCGCCGGCTTCAATGCTCAGCGCGTCCAGGAGCTCACCCGCGCCGGTGTGCTCAGCGCCGACGGTGCGGTGGATTCTGCCGTGGCGGGATGGATCCGCACTGTGTGCCGTCCCGACCGTTGGTTAGAACTGCGTTATGTCGCGGCAGGCTCGGAGAATCCGGACGTGATGCGCGGCATCATCGCGCACAAACAATCGCAGGGTCGCGCGCAGACCGTGGTGTCACTGCGCAATGCGCACCTGATCACCTTCACGGCGGTCGACGCCGACGACCCGTCGGCGCTTGTCCCCAGTGTGGTCGCCGGACTGCGCTGGCGCGCACCCGCACGGTTCCCCGAATTCACGCTGCCCACCCAGGTGGGCGCAAAGGCCGACGAGCAGCTGCGTTCCGGCGCCTCGCTGGCCGATGTCATGGGATACCTGGGCGTCCCACCCACCGCACAGGCCGTGGTGGAATCAGCATTCATCGGAAACCGCAACTATGTTGAAGTGGTTGCCGGACAACGTGATAACGCAGCTCAGCAGACTTCCGAGGTGGGTATCAGCGTGGTCGACACCAGCGCTGGACGCATCCTCGTCAGCCCACACCGCGCGGGCGACGGCACCTGGCTGTCGACCTTCGCACCCGGAACGCCATTCGCGATCGCGGTGGCCGTCGAGCAATTGATGGCCACGCTCCCGGATGGGCACTGGTTCCCGGATGCGCGATTGACCCGAGACTTCGACTGATGCTTTCCCTCTATTAGTTCCCTAGTGTGCTCCACCCCCCTATCGAGAGAGTCAAACGAAACACCATGTCTGACAACGCCGTGATGCCCATCGTCCGGGTAGCCGTGCTCGGTGAAGAAAAGCTGACCGAGGTCGCCTTGCCGACCCAGCTGCCGATGCGCGACATCATTCCCGCAGTTCATCGGTTGGTCGCCCCTGACGCCACCGAGGCCACCCCTCAGCAGCTGAGCCTGGCCCCGGTGAACGGCGCGCCGTTCAGCGCCGACGCGACCCTGGACACCGTGGGAGTTGTCGACGGTGACCTGCTGACGCTGCGGCCGACTCCCGTGGGCCCCGCCGCACCTGGCATCGTCGAAGACATCGCGGATGCGGCCGTCATCTTCTCCGAATCGCGCAAGCGCCCGTGGGGTGCCGAGCACATTGCTCGTGTCACCCGCGTGGGTGTCCTCGGATTGATTGTGGCGGCAACGGTTCTGGCGATCGTTCACAACGTTCGCACCGGGTCCACGTTGAGCCTCGCCGGCCTGGCAGTGGTGGCGGTCGCCACCGCGATCGGGTCGTTGGTGGCACATATCCGGTCGCCTCGCCTGGGCGCGGAGCTGGCGATCACCGCCCTGGCTCCCATTGCGGGCGCACTCGCCCTTGCCATCCCCGGTGATGCCCTGGCGCCGCGCGCACTCCTGGGGGCCGCCGGGGTCGCCGCATGGTCGCTGATCTACCTGATCGTGGCGCGCCAACAGATCGCCTTCTTCACCGCCACCACGGTGCTGTCCATCGGTATCGCCGGTGCCGCTGGCGCCCAAATCCTTTGGCACCCGTCGCTACTCGCGGTGGGCTGCGGTCTGATCGTGGTGGGCCTGCTGGTCACCGTGCGTGCCGCGCAGCTGTCGGCCTTCGCCGCCCGTTTCCCCCTACCCACCATTCCCGCACCCGGTGACCCGACGCCCTCCGCTCCGGCGATGTCGGTACTCAAGGACCTTCCGCGACGCGTTCAGCTGAGTGACTCACATCAGAGCGGATTCATCGCGGGCGCTTCACTTCTGGCCATCCTGGGGTCGCTGGCCCTGGTAGGCGGTTCGGCGCAGACAAGCCCGTGGACCTGGTACCTGGTGGTCGCGGTGAGCGCCGGAGCGGCACTGCGCGCACGCGTCTGGGATTCGGCGGTATGCAAGGCGTGGCTGCTGGCGGTGCCTTTCGTGGTGACCTCCGCACTACTGGTGATCTTCGCCTTTGCGGGCCGTTACACCGGCGCACTGGCTGCGCTCGGGGTGCTGGCGTTCTTGGTCGCCGCGCTCACTGTTGTGGTGTTCAACCCGAAAATCGGTGAGGCAGAAAGCTACTCGCTGCCCAGCCGGCGTCTCCTGGGATTCCTCGCCTCGGGCATCGATGCCTCGCTGCTGCCGGTCATCGCATACCTCACCGGACTGTTCAGCTGGATTCTCAACCGATGATCCGTTTCATGTCTGTGGGCGCCGTCGCCGCGATGCTGCTGGTGCTGTCTCCCATGACAGCACCGGCCGCATACGCGGTGACACCCCCGGAGGCGGATCCCGCCGCGCTGCCTCGAGATTCGTCCCCCAGCGCAACCGCCGGCATGCAGTCCGCCGCGTGCACCACCACCGTGCTGATGCCGGGCACGGGCACAAGCGGAAAACCGTCCCCGGAGTTCGAGGAGGCGTGGCGCTTCTCTCGCGGTGAGGGCCAGAGCATCGCCATCATCGACACCGGCGTGCAGCCAAGCGCGCGACTGCATGTCGAAGGCGGTGGCGACTACGTTCAGTCGACCAACGGGCTCACCGACTGCGACGGGCACGGAACCATGGTCGCGGGAATCATCGGCGGCCAGCCCGGCCCGGATGGATTCTCGGGCATCGCACCCGCATCCAAGCTGATCTCGATTCGCCAGGAGTCCTCCAAGTTCTCTCCGCGAATCACCGGGGGTGATCCCACCACGAACGGCGCCACCCACTTTGTCAGCACACTGGCTCGGTCGATCGTGCATGCCGCGAACCTCGGGGCGCGCGTCATCAACATTTCCTCGGTTGTCTGCGTTCCGGCCGCCAAGCCCATCGACCAGGCCGCACTCGGCGCGGCATTGCGTTACGCCGTCGAGGAGAAAGACGCCGTCGTCATCGCAGCAGCCGGTAACACCAGCGGTGGTGGCGCCAACTGCCAACCGAATCCACTCAGTGGTTCGGGTGCCGATCCGAGGAATTGGACTGGGGTGGAATCTGTTTCCGTTCCCTCGTGGTGGCAGCCGTATGTGCTGTCCGTCGGGTCGGTGTCCGCCGACGGCACACCATCGAAGTTCACGATGCCCGGCCCCTGGGTGGGCATCGCGGCAAATGGCGAGAACGTGACGTCGTTGTCCAACGATGCGGACGGCGGATTGGCCAACGGAATGGTCGGCCAGGACGGCAAGGCGCACCCCCTCTTCGGGACCAGTTATGCGACGGCCTACGTCTCGGGTGTCGCGGCGCTGGTGCGCAGCCGATTCCCGGAACTCACCGCAAGCCAGGTCGTCTCGCGGCTGCAACGAACCGCGCGTGACGCGGGCCGGTCGCCCTCCAACCTTGTGGGAGCCGGAACCGTCGATCCGGTGGCCGCGCTCACCTGGGACGTCCCCGCGGACGGAACTGCACCCGCAGGCCCCAGCGCCCGTGCCGTCGTTCCCCCACCCCCACCCACCCCGGAAAATCCCCTTCCCCGGCAGCTCGCCTTCCTGGGCGCCGGTGTATGTCTGATCGCGGTGATGGTCGTCGCCGGGCTCAGTGCACGTCGCAGACAGGAGAGCACGAGTGAGTAAGAACGTGAAGCTATATCGACCCCCGGTGCCGTGCACGCTGCGGCTGACCCTGGTGGCGACGCTGGTCGCGGCAGGTGCGTTCGCGCTCTACCGTCGGGACCCCGCCGACCGCTGGATCGCCATCACCGCCGGGGTGCTGGCATTGGTGCTGCTGGTGTGGTGGCGTGGCACCTTCCTCACCGACATTCTCGGACGATTCACGAAGCTGCTGACCCGCAGAATCTCCGGCCGGTCCTCCGCGAACACCGCTCAGATTGTCGCGGCGGGTGTCGACGCACGCACCACAGTCGCACTCGAGCTCACGGCGCCCACATCGGATGACGAGATACCGGTCGGGCTCCTATCCGGGTACCTGGATCGCTACGGCGTACGTTGCTCATCAATCAGGGTCACCACCGCCGACATTGCAGGCACCGAGAACAAGACCTGGGTGAGCCTGACCCTGAGCGCAGCCGACAACCTCGCGGCGCTGCAGGCACGCTCTTCTCGAATCCCTTTGCGCGAGACCGCCGATATCGTGGGCCGCCGACTCTCCGATCACCTGCGCGAACTGGGGTGGCAGGTCAATGCCACAGAGAACCCCGCCACACCACTGCCGGAGGAAGTCAAGGAGGGCTCCCGCGCCGTCGCCGACGATCACGGATACCTGGCCGCCTACCGCGCCACAGTGAACGACGATCTGCCGAACACTCTCGGAAGCATCTCGAGTGCCCCACTGCCGGAGCGCTGGACGGTCCTTGAGCTCACCGGCACCACCGATGCTCCGCTGCTGACCGTGGTGTGCGCCTTGCGCACAGAAGAGAAGCCGGAGTCACGCGCGCCATGGGCAGGGCTGACGCTGTGCTGGGGTGATCACCTGCCGGTTCTGCAGGCGATGGACCCGCTGTCGCCCAACTCCTTCGGCGGAGCCGGAACCCCGGTCACCGAAGAGTTCCTCGACAGCCTCACGCAGCAGAACGAAACGCCGGCACTGGTCTGAGCACGAGGGCTAGCGCACTCCCAGGGTGCGCTAGCCCGCTTTCGTCGTTGGCGGATGCCAGAGAGATCGAGCCGACCTCGGTACCCTTTCGGGGTGATCGCAGGTTCGGCCAGACGTCTGGGAATGCTCGCCGCCACGCTGAGTCTCGTCCTCACAGGCTGCGGCCACCAGAGCCCCGGCTCTGCCTCCTGGCCACCTGCCGGTGGACGAGGCCCCTGCGCGGTGGCCAAGAAAGTCGATGTACCGGCCACCATGCGCGACGGCACCGTACTGCGTGCCGATATCTACCGTCCCAAGCTCAAGGACCCCGTTCCGGTCATCCTGATGCGCACCCAGTACGGCAAAGGCAGCGCACAGATCAAGCCGTCGCGGTTCCAGACTCCCGACTGGTTCGCCTCCCACTGCTACCTCGTGGTGGTGCAAGACGTTCGGGGGCAGGGCGCATCGGATGGGATATTCACCGAATTCGGCAATGACGGTAACGACGGATACGACACCGTCGAATGGGCGGCCGGATTACCCGGCTCCAGCGGCAAGGTCGGAATGTACGGGTCGTCCTACGTCGGTGCGACGCAATGGCTCGCCGCCACCACAACTCCCCCGCACCTGACCACCATCGTTCCGTCCAACACCGCATCCGACTACTACGACGGCTGGACCTACGAAGGTGGCGCGTTCCGGCTCGGCTTCGTGTTGCCGTGGGCGATCGAGACAATCGCCACCACCGCGGCGAAAAATCGCGGCGACGACGCGGCCGCGCGAGAGCTCGAAGCCGCCGCCAAGGAGCCGGAACGCTGGCTCAATTTTCTTCCGTACCAGGATCTTCCACCGATGCAGCCCGGCAATCCACACGTCGCCCCCTGGTACTTCGAGTGGATCCGCCATTCGACCCGCGACGACTACTGGAAGCGGTGGAGCATTCGGGATCGGTATGAGAACGTGAAGGTGCCCGTCCTGCATTTCGAAGGCTGGTACGACGCGTTCCTGCGCGGAGGCCTGGAGAACTTCGCCGGCATGTCCTCTCGCGGAGGGTCGGCGGAGGCACGCCGGCATCAGCGCATCGTCATCGGCCCGTGGGATCACCTCGCCTGGGGCCGCGAAACATCGAGTCCGTCGCCACTGCTGAAAGGCCTGGGGGCCGGCGCCAGTAGCCCCGTGAACGAGCTGCAATTGGCGTGGTTCGACCACTTCCTCAAGGGAGCCGACAACGGCGTCTCCGCCGACTCGCCCCGCGTCGACTACTACCTGATGGGCGCCAATCGATGGAAGAGCTCCCCCGCCTGGCCGCTGCCACAAACCGAATGGACCGTATATCACCTCGGCGGTCCCGGTGCGAAACACAATGGAACACTGAGTAACTCGGCCACACCTGGAGATCCACCCGACACCTACCGCTACGACCCGGCCAACCCGGTGCCCAGCGCGGGCGGGCACTCGTGCTGTGCCGCGGATTCTGCCCCGGAAGGCCAATACGACCAGACCACCGTCGAAGAGCGCCCCGACGTGCTGACGTACACCAGCGAGCCGTTCACCGCCGACACCGAAGTCACCGGGCCGATCGCAGTCGATTTGTGGGCTTCCTCCTCGGCACCGGATACCGACTTCACCGCGAAACTCGTTGTCGTGCAATCCGATGGCGCCGCCGTTAACCTCAACAACGGAATTGTCCGCGCCTCGCTGGCGCAATCGATATCCGAGCATCGACCCATCCCTGCCGACCAACCGCACAGGTACCGCATCGACATATGGCCGGTGAGCTACCAGTTCCGTGCCGGCGAGCGCATCCGGCTGGAAATTTCCAGCAGCGACTTCCCGCAGTACGCGCCCAACCCGAATACGGGTGCGGTGTTCGGGCGGAACCGCGAGCTGCGCACCGCCACACAGACAATCCTGCACGATGCGGCGCACCCGTCCGCGCTGACACTTCCCGTCATACCTGCAGGCGACCCGGGAACCGAACAGTTCCCGCTGCCTCGGTAGTCACCGGGGAACGCTAACCCCAGTTCTCCGGGCCGCCGAGGTCCGCGGAGAGCCAATGCTCCGGAGAGACGTAGACCGCAATCTGCTCGCCGTACCCCTCCGAGTACGTGAGGTACCCATCGAGCAATTCCTCCGGGATGTACCGCGCAGCCACCTGTCGATGCTGGTCGTGCTCGAGCGGCACGATCTTGGTCACCGGCCCCTCCACGCTCACATACCGCACCGTCGGCTGTTCGCGGTCGACCATGAGCGTGAGCCGACCTGCCAGCTCGATCAGCTGATGCTTACGCGAACCCTTGCCCGTCGGAACCCAGAGATCGCCACCTGCGGTGTAGAAGTACCAGATCGGCACGGTAAGCGGGGCGCGGTCCGCGCCGGCACTCACCGAGATTGCCGCCACATGGGGCTCGGCCAGAAATGCCTGTCGTTCTTCCAAACTCAATCCCATGGCACCACCCTACGAGCCCGCACCGACAAGCGCACCGGACTCAGACCATGGTTCACTGAACCCAACGCTGCGGAAACGAAAGGGCGTGGTGCCATAAGCAAAACGCGTGTCATGCATCATCGCCCCGCGCCGCTCACGGACAAACAGACATTTGAGACAAATGTCGAGGTGCTCGAGCAATTCGGTCTGCGCCGCGCGCTTTCCATCCTGACAGCGATTTGTACCGCCGCCATCGGCGCCGCCGCGATGACCTTGGCGTTCGAAGGCTTCTCGACCATTCCTGCGTTGTGCGTCGTCATCGCATTACCCACCCTGGGATGGGGCATTCGGTATGCGCGGCGCAAACCTATTACCTATGCCGAGTCGTTGGCTTGGCTCATCTATTGCGATATCGCGATCACGGTGGGCGTATGTGTGGCGACGAGCTCCGGAATTGCCTTCGTCAAGTTGGCGTGGCTCGTCGCCGTCAACGCCTATGCATGTGTCATCCACGGCCGTTCGGTACTGCTCATCCAGACCGCGGTAACCGCCTGCGGGACCCTGCTCGCCGTCATCGGCTCCGTTCTCCTCGCTGACCTGGCAATACCCATCGTGACCATCCTCCTGGTCACCATCACGCTGGCGCATGTGATCGCGGCGTGGGTGGTCCATGTGACCCGAGAGCAGATCACCCGCTACCTCGCCAGCTGGGAACACGTGGTCCACCACGACCATCTGACCGGCCTGCTCAATCGGCACGGCCTGGAAATGGCGTGCAACAGCTGGCCCAACGTCACCGGGGACAGGGTGATCGTGGTCGCCACGATCGATATCAACAACTTCAAGTCTGTCAACGACACCCACGGTCATCACGTAGGCGATGAGGTGCTCAAACGCACCGCACGGCGACTGCAGCAGATCGCCGGCCTCGATACGCTGCTGGCCCGACTGGGCGGAGATGAATTCGCGTTGGTCTCCATCCTGCATCCGCCACTACACCTCGGATATCCGCGCCTCATCGAACAGGCACTCGCCCCGTTGCCGAATGATTTTCCAGAGGTAACGGCCAGCGTGGGAGGCGTCCACGCGGATCTGGCGGATCTGGTCACCCATTCCGGCGAATCGCTGTCCAAGACCGTCACCAGGTTGCTGGTGCAGGCGGACGCCGAAATGTATATGGCGAGAAGGAAAGCCGCAAGGAAGGCCACACACGTTTCCCATTGATGTCGCGGTACCGCGTGATTCACTGGTGCCATGGCACGGCCCATCGATCTCGCCCGTCGCTTCTACGACCGGTTTGAACCCATCCACGGCATCACCTACTTCGCGCCCGAGGCGCGCGCAGCGGCCGACGAGCTGGGATACCGCGGATTCTGGCGCGGATACTTCGCCACCCGTTCGGCGCCCCTGGGCATCGTGGGCCCCCGACTCGTCGAGGCCATGTTCTACAACTTCGCCTCCTTCCGAGTCGCCAAGTCACTCGAAGGCGCCTGGGAAAACGTCAGTCCACAGCAGGCACTGTCCGCCCGTCAGGCCGGTGCTGTCGCGGCGTTACGGCGCTATGGCCTCACCGATGGCGAAAGTCTGTGCACCGCAGCGGAACTGCTGGGCAGGGCGGCCCGCACCGCCTCACCCGCGGGGCGCCCCCTCTACGCCGCGCTCACCGCCGTGCCCTGGCCCGACGAGCCCCTGGCGACGCTGTGGCATGCCGCCACCCTGCTACGCGAACAGCGTGGCGATGCCCACGTAGCGGCCCTGGTCGCGGCGGGCATCGATGGCCGTGAATCGAACGTGTTTCATGTCGCGGCGGGCCGTGCCACCAAAGCCGACATCATGCGCAGCCGCGACTACGACGAGTCAGAATGGACCACACTCGAAGAGGGCTTGACTCGGCGCGGTCTACTCGACAACGACGGCCGGCTGACGTCAGAGGGACACGCGCTCAAGACCGATATCGAGAACCGGACCGACCGGGTATCGCTGCCGGTATTCGACATTCTCAGCGATACCGAGGTGGAGGCCCTCTTTCACACACTCACCCCCATCACCCGGCAGGTCATCGCGGGCGGCGACCTACCGGCGTCGACACCAATGGGGTTGCGGCGCAACGATCTCGATAACGAAAGTGCGAATCTGACCTAGGCCGCCAGCGCTCCCCGCTTCTTGAGCAGAGGGAGCACACCCTCGGCGAACCAGTAAGCCTCCTCAAGGTGCGGGTGTCCGGACAAGATGAACTCGTCGAACCCGAGCGCGTGGTACTCGGAGATCAGATTCGCGACCTCTTCATGACTGCCCACCAGCGCCGTACCCGCACCGCCGCGCACCAACCCGACACCGGCCCACAGGTTCGGGTAGATCTCCAACTTGTCGAGCCGACCGCCGTGCAGCGCCGTCATGCGCCGCTGTCCCTCGGATTCGGACTTCGAATGCAACGCGGTGGCCGTCGCCACCTGCTCCGGGGTCAACTCCGCCACGAGCGAATCGGCGACCGCCCACGCCGCCTCGGAGGTATCCCGCGTGATCGTGTGCAACCGGATGCCGAATCGGAGGGTACGCCCGCGTTCCTTCGCCAAGGCACGCACCGTCTCGATCTTCGCCGCGGCTGCGGCGGGCGGCTCGCCCCACGTCAGATACACGTCCACATGATCGGCCGCGATGGGCAACGCCGCCGGAGACGAGCCTCCGAAATATAACTGCGGCAAGGGTGTTGGCGGCTCGGATACCCGCGCATCGGTCACGGTGTAATGCTTGCCCGAATAGTCGACGGGATCACCCTTCCAGATGTCCCGGACGATCTGCAAGAACTCTCCGGTCCGTTCATAACGCTCGTCATGAGTGAGCCAATCGCCGAAACGGCGCTGCTCGGTGTCGTCGCCGCCGCTGACGACGTTCAACAGCAGGCGTCCCTCGGAGAACCGCTGGAAGGTGGCGGCCTGCTGTGCGGCAAGTGTCGGCGGCACCAGCCCGGGCCGGAAGGCGACCAGGAACTTCAGACGTTCGGTCTGCTCCAGAAGTGCCGAAGCCGTCAGCCACGCATCCTCGCACCAGGTGCCGGTGGGCGTCAGCACACCCTCGAAGCCCAAACGGTCTGCAGCGCGCGCTATCTCGCCGAGATAGCGCAGGCTCGGTTCGCGGTAACCCACCGGGATGGTGTGATGCGATGACGCGTGCGAGGCGCCCACAATGGAACGACTGTCGCCATTGGTGGGCAGGAACCAGAAGAACTTGGCGGCCACGGGAATTGCTCTCCTTGTGGGTTATTGGGACGTGGTGAAGTACTGCTTGAGTGCATCGTTGTACCGGTTATCGACGAAATCAGAGAACGTGGGCTTGCCCTGAATCTGGCCCGACTGCGCGAACAGGTCGGCCAGCGTCTGCTCCGAGGCCGTCACCTCACCGGTGAGTGGTATCGGTTGCCGCAGGCTGCGTGACTGCGCCAGCTCTGCTGCCGCAGGGTCGATTCCGATTGCGGCGGCATACTTTCCATACCACTCCTGCGGATGGGCTTGGGCCCATGCGCTGGCACGCGCGATGCGCTGCACCAGGTCAGACAGTGCGGTATTGCGTTGAGCATCCCGCAGCGCCACCTGCGAGGCGACACCGAACCCGTATCCGTTCGCGACGCCGGTAGCGGTCGCCAGGGTACGAACCTTCAGCTGCTTGTCGGCCAGCGCCGTGTAAGGGTCCCAGATCGCCCAGGCGTCGGCCTGGCCCTGACTCAGTGCGGTGAACGCATCGGCGGGCTGCAGAAACACCGGCTGGATGTCCTTGATGGTGAGATTGGCCTTCTGCAGCTGAAGTAACAGATGGCCATTCGCCGAACTCCCCTTCCCGACAGCCACCTTCTTACCCCGCAGATCCGCCACGGATTTGATTGGGGATGTGTCTGCGACCAGGATCTGGTCGCCGGAGGCGTCATTCGTATATCCGGACACCACTTTGATTCTCGCCTTGGACGCAGCCCCGAAGATCGGGGGTGTGTTGCCGGTGACGGCGAAGTCGATCTTGCCCGCGGTCAGCGCCTCGATCTGCGGTGGGCCAAAAGTGAAGGTGGAGAATTCGACCTTGTACGGTGCGTTGTCCAGTTCCTCCGCCGCCCGCAACAGCGACTCGGTGCCGCCCTTCTGATCGCCTACGCGCAGTGTCAGATTCGACAGCTCTGAGAGTGGCACGAGCTGGGGCACCGCGGAATCCCCCTTATCGTCGCGGCCGGAGGTGCAGGCCGTCAATGACAGCAGGATCGCGGTCGCGCTGACGATTGACTTAAACACCAAGCTGCGCAAGGAGCTCTCCTCGATAGTTCTCGGTTTCGGTGTCGTGCTTGCCCTGCGGCTTACGCGGGTTGCGAATACGCAATGTGTGCACCAACCGACCCTCATCCAGCACCAGGATGGTGTCGGCCAGCGATATCGCCTCGTCCACATCGTGGGTTACCAACAGCACACCGAACTCATGCTCTCGCCACAGGTTCAACAACAGTCGGTGCATCGAGAGGCGCGTCAACGCGTCGAGTGCCCCGAAGGGCTCGTCGAGTAACAGCAGCTGCGGTTCCGCGACAAGCGCACGCGCCAGGGACACGCGTTGCGCCTGCCCGCCCGAGAGCGTCAGCGGCCAGGCGTGCGCCTTGTCGGCAAGCCCCACCTCATCAAGAGCCCGGTCCACCCGGGACAGTGCTTCCGTCTTGCACAACTTGGTGCGGGTGAGTCCGTACAACACGTTGTCGCGCACCGAGCGCCACGGGAACAGTCGCGGCTCCTGGAAGGCCACCGCGGGAGCGCCCAGCACCTCACGCTCGCCGTCGTGGTCGCCGGCCAGCCCGGACAACACCCTGAGCACCGTCGACTTACCCGAACCGCTGCGACCCACCAGGGCGACGATCTCGCCACGGTCGACCCGCAGCGAGACGTCGTCGAGAACGCGATGACGCCCATACCGCTTGGTGACCGACGTCAACTCTGCTGCCGGTGTGGTGGACTGCCGCGACAAGTCTGCGACCTCGAAAACCGCTGTCATGATCTGCCTTTCATGATCGGTACCGCAGTGCTCGCCGTTCCAGCACGCGCACAATGGCATCCGTGACTATGCCCAGCAGCGCGTAGACCACCAGCCCGAAGATGATGACGTCGATGCGCAGGAAATCGCGCGCATTGTTGATGAGAAAGCCCACCCCGGCGTCGGCGTTGATCTGTTCGGCGACGATGAGCGTCAGCCAGGACAGTGCCAGGGACTGCCGTAGCCCGACAAGCACCTGCGGAGTCGCGCTCGGGACGACTATGACACGTAAGCGCTGCCAGAACGAAAACCCAAGTACTTGTGCGGTTTCGAAGAGTTTGGGGTCTACCTGCCGGATAGCGGAGGTGGTGTTGAGGTACAGCGGGAAGGCCGCTCCAAGAGCCACCATCAGCACCTTGGGCAACTCGCCGATGCCGAACCACAGGATGAACAGCGGGATGAGTCCGAGGTGAGGCAGGGCCCGGATCATCTGCATGGTCGGGTCCACCACGGCATCGACAAGCCGCGACAGGCCCACCGCCGCCCCCAGCACCACTCCGACCAGGCCGCCCAATAGCAGCCCTTCGGCGGCGCGGATTCCCGAGACCCGTAGCGCCTCGGCAAGCTGGCCGTTGCCGATCAACTCGATTCCCGCGTGGGCGATCGTCGATGGGGCGGGCAGGATGTCCGGGTCGATCAGACTCCAGGCACTCCCCGCTTGCCAGATGAGCAGCACCACGAACGGCGAGACAGACCGAATGATCTCCCAGCGCCGGTTGAGAATCCACTCCCGCCAAGACGGGGTGGATACGGGGGTGTTGGCATCAGTCGCCGCAGCGGCCACCAACGTATTACGGGTGGTCATGAAAAGCTCAGGAATCCTCACGGGTCGGCGGCTGCGTATCGACAGTGTTGACACACTATGGGCGCGTATGGATTCCGAGAAGAATTAATATCGCGCTGATTCGACGGGTATCCCTATCCCGGGAGAACGGAAGAAATCAGCGCCAGCCGCCGGCAGCCTTGGCGGCGCGCAGCAGTTCCTCGCACAGCTCACGCAGCTCGCCCTGGGTCGCACCTTCTTCGACCGCGGTGGCGACATCCTCGGCCGCGCACCGCGCCTGATACACCCGGTCAGCCAGGTCCGTCGCCTCATCGGCCGTAAGCACCACGGCGTCGGCGGGCACCGAGGTGCCCTTGACGGCCGCCCGCTGCTCGTAGGCGCGCTGGCGGCAGGATTGGCGGCAGTATTGGCGTCGACGCCCCAGTTCCGCGTCGTCCACTTCACGCCCGCACCACTTGCAGGGTTGTGCGTGTTTGCGACGTGCCACGTCTTGGAAGCGTAGCGGTGGCTCGCGGCGCCGGGCGCGCAAGGTCGGCCCGACACCAGCGAACCGCCCGACCTTCGGCGGATGTGAGAAATCGGCATCGCCAAAACCGGCGAGATGACTGGTGAGAGCTGGTGCGATACCTCTGGCGCCGCGCCACACAAAGCGATCGAGCGCAATTAGCACAATTGCAAGGAAAACGGATAATTGTGCGCTAGTCTTGCCCAATCACAGCGGCATCCAACGTCGGAGGTTGTGCGATGAACAAGATCATCAAGCTTGGGCAGGCCGTGCTAGCAGCGGGTGTTATCGCCGCTCCGGTCGCTGTCATCAACGCGGGCCTGGCGTCGGCGCAGCCGAGCCCCGCCCCCGCGGATGTGTGCTTCAACGGACCGTATCCCTCGCCCCCGCCCCCCTGGGGACCGGGAACCATGGAGGGCTGTGTCAACCCAGATAACTGGTTCAGCCAGTGGGGCTGGCGGTACGCAGGACCCAACTGGCGCGGCGAAGGCGGACAACTGCCGCCTCCGGCCCCGAACTGGAAGTACGTAGGCCCTGGCTGCGAGTACTCGAGCAACCCGAACTGGCAGTACACCGGCCCGGACTGCCAACGCGAAACCCCGTAGTACGACGTGCCGGCCTCGGCGGCTAGTAGGAGTACGAGCCGCCGAGGGCCAGCTCGGCCTCGTGCGTCAAGATGGTAGCCAAGGCTTGCGGGTTCGACCAATAGAAGTAGTGCCCGCCGGTCACGAGGATGCTCGTGAACTCCCCCTTCGTGTAAGGGGCCCATCTGCGCGGTGGTGCAAACTTCGGGATCACCTCGTCATCCTTCGCGCTCACCTCGGTGATCGCTGTCTTGATCCGTCGGCGCGAAATCGATTGCAGGCCAAGACTGAAATCGATCACCGCATGCAGCCGCGCCTGCTCCAGCAATGACTCGTCCGCTATCTTCTTCGGCGGCCACGCCCCGCGCTGCTCGTCATTGGTCAGTCTCCAGAGCGCGTGTTGTTTCGGGTTATGGCCCCGGGTCTTGGCGTAGAGGGCATCCATTCGCCACAGAGACGGGTGGCCACTCACCACCGGGACGAACCGGCCCACGGCGAAGTCCCGCGACTCCAATGCCTGACACACCGTGTAACCGAACAGGCCGCCGAAACTCTTTCCCGCGAGAACCGGCCGACGGCAACCGAGTCCGGCGATCGCCGCCGCACAGTCCTCCGACAGCGCGCGCAGGTTTTCCGGGGATGGCTCGGTTGACCGGGTACTGCGCCCCGGCATCCGCCACACCCCGAAGTTCACCCCTGCCAGATGCGGGACCAGGTGCTGCTCGCCCGCGTGATTGGCCCCGGCGCCCGGGAAAAACAGCACGGTGGGCAGGGATGGCTGATATGCCCTTGGCCACCACCAACATTCGAGCGGAGTCGCAACAGTCACGCCGATCCTCTATATCGCGTCATGCTCGGGATCGCCGACCCCTTGCGCAATGAGTAGTGCGACGCGCGCACCGACGGCCTCAAGGGTGAGATCCGGGGTGAACTGGAACGCACTGATCTGAATGTTCAACTGTTTACCGGCTCGTGCGGCGAACTCCACCGCCATCAGGGAATCGATACCCAGGTCGGCGATCGGCCCGGTGGGGTCGATGCTGTCCACGTCAACCTTGAGAACATTGGCGAGTTCCTTGGCCAGTTCCTTGGTGACCATCGGGCCGCGTTCCTCCTCGGGCAGGGCCAGCACCGCCGCACGGAAGGCGGCCTGTTCGTTCGACACTGCGGCAGCTTCTGCGGAGAGATGAGCGAAACGTGTGCTCTTGGCTGTCGAGGGCAGCGGAGTGCGCAAGACTCCCCAGTCGACACCCGCGATGGCGACATGTGGAAGCTGGAAACGGGAGCACTCGTGCATGAGCATTGCCCCGAGATCCATGTTGAGTCGGCGCAGCCCGACCGAGTCGAGGAACTTCACGATGGCCTCCACCTCAGCCATCCCACCGCCGCTCATCGCACCCCAGCTCACCGATAGCGCGGGCAGCCCGGCCGCGTGCCGCGCCTGAGCGAGCCCGTCCAGCACGCTGTTCGCCGCCGCATATGTCACCTGCGGAACAATGCCGATGAGGCCACTGATCGAGGAGTACAGCACGAAGTGATCGAGCGGTACGCCGTGCTCACGCGTGGCCTTATCCAGATTCAGCGCACCATCAACCTTCGGCGCGAAGACCTTGTACAACGACTCCGCGCTGATATCCGCGAGCACCTCGTCATGGGCCACCGCGGCGGCGTGGAAGACTCCGCGCAGCGGATGCCCCGACGCTTCCACCTTCGCGATCAGATCCGAGACCTGGCCGTAGTTGCTGATATCGATCCGCTCTTCCCACACGTCGACATCGGCGGCGCGCAGCGCCTCGATCTGCGCCCGGGCGACCTCGGTGGTGGCGCCGCTGCGGCCCGCGAGGATCAGATGGGTGGCCCCGGCCCTGACCAACGAACGCGCGGTGGCCAACCCGAACCCGCCGAACCCACCGCTGATGAGGTAGGAGTGGCCGGGGCGCACCGGCGCGGTATCCGGCTTGCGCGGCAATAGCTTTGGAGCTTGATCCCGCAGATCCAGCACGATCCGGCCCATGTGCGCCGCCCGGAACACCGCTTCGAACGCTCCCACGACATCGTCGATCGGGAACCTCGTGAACGGCAGCGGGGTGAGCTTTCCCGAGGTGAGCATCTCGGTGCATTCGCGCCGGAGCTCGCGGAAGGTCTCGGGCCGCAACCGCAGCATGCGGTCCATATCGATCGCGTGGAACGACAAGTTGCCGCTGAAGGCCTTGAGATCCATCGCGCCGCCGAAGTAGATGTCCGCCTTACCGATTTCGATGATCCTGCAGAACTCTCCGGCGACTGCGAAGTTCTGGGCGATCATCTCGCCGGGCAGCGAGTTGTAGATGACGTCGACACCGCGTCCTTCGGTGATCCGCAGTATGTCGTCGACGAACCCGACCGACCGCGAGTCGAAGGCCGCGGTTGCGCCGAGCTCGAGCGCCGCACGCCGGCGCTCCTCGCTACCGGCGGTCGCATAGACAACCGCGCCCATGTTGACGGCGATCTGCACCGCACCCATGCCCATGCCGCCCGCCGCGCCGTGGATGAGGACGGTCTCCCCGAGCTGCAGATCGGCGAGCTTGTAGAAGGCGTAGCCCGCCGTGAAGAACGGGACACCCGAGCCCACCGCGAGCGGATCGAAATCCTCACGCTGCAGATGTTCTTCGTCGATCCGTTCCCATGCCGCGCCGCCATCGAGGTCGAATGTCAGGTAGCGGCGCAGCAGCCCCCGTTCTGCGACCGCGATGCTTTCGCCGACTCGGAGCTCGCTGACCGCGGAGCCGACACGTGTGACGACGCCGAATCCTTCCATCCCGGGCTCCAGCTTGAAATATGTCTCGCCAAGCTCTCGCTCCGTCAGGATTCCCAGAACCTTCAGCGGGTCTTTGTAGTTGAGTCCCAAGGTTTCGACGCGGACCTCGATTTGCCGGGGTCCCGGTTCGATGCGGTCGCATGCGCGTAGCGCGATGTCCTTGAGCGTGCGCGTGTCCGGGATCTGTACCTCGTAGGCCACCTCCGGGTCGGTGGGCTCGAATGGCTCTTCCCATGGCGCAACGAGTTCGGACAGAGACCTGCGCATCCGCTGGGTCCACCGCTCACCCGCACGCACCGCGACCTCTTCGGCTCGATTCATCGCACCGATCTCTGCGGCCACCTCGTCCGGCGTGGCCGAGTCGGACAGGTCCACGAGAGACCATTTGGCGGGGTGCTGCTCGTTGGCCAACACCCGACGCGCTCCCACGAGCGCGGTCTGATCGAGGTCCAGGCCACTGTCGCCCGGGGCGCGGAAGGCGCGCGTACTCACCACCACCACCTGCACATCCGGACTCACGACACCGCGTTCGGTCTCGGATTCCAGAACCACCCGCAACGCCTGCGCGATCGTGACGAGTTGATGCAGGTTCTCCACCAACGTTTTTCCGGCGCCGACAGTCGCCAGGACACGTAAGTAAGTGTCCGCGTACAACGCCGCCGCAAAAGCGTCGGCGAGATCTGCTCCCGGCTCGGCTTTCAGGATCACGGCACCGGCGCTGGCCGCGCGGCGGGCACCCTCCGCGAAAGCAGGGGCCACATCGCCGATCTCAACGATCACGTTCGCCGCCCGGGCGGCGGGCGCGACGGCGCTTCTGGAGGCGGCAGGTGTGCCGGCGGGCTGTCCCTCGGCTTCCTCTTCCAAAGGTTCCCAACGAGGCTCGTAGAAGTATTGATCGAGCTCGGACAGCGGGTCCAAGGCAGATCCCACGGGCCGCAGCGTCACTCCGGTCAATGCCAGCGCGACTTCGCCGTCCTGCGAAGCGAGATAGGCGTTCGCGCGCAGCGGCTGCGTGCTGGTGATCTCGACGAACGCAATCGGGTCCTGGGGCACCTCGTGGTACAGGCGGACTCGGTCCACCGAGGCCGGGATATGCGCCGTCGGCGGCACATCCAGCTCTGGACGCGCCGCCAAGAGAACCGCGATGCACTGCAGGGCGGCATCGGCGAGGGCGGGATGAACGGCGTGCCGCAATGCCGACCCCGATGCGTCCACCGATTCCGGGCTCGTCAGCTGCGCAACACAGCCGGCAGACCCGATGCGCACGCTCTGGATTCGCTGAAAGGCGGGACCGTAGGAGAGCCCGACCGCGGCCAACCCCTTGTAGACGTCTTCGCCGTCGAAGATCCTGTCGAACTCGGACTGTGCCGGAACCTCGATCCGCAAGGTCCCCAGATTCGCCTCGACCAACCTGCCGTTGGCATGTGCCGTCCACAGTTGGGTATGTGCGGAGCGGCCGTTGACGGTGAACCGCTTAGTGGGCTCGTCCACGGTGAGACGGGTGATCGGCGCGTCATGTTCGGCGACCACCAAAGGCACCGCGAACACTACCGAGTCCAAACCTGCCTGGCCCCGGCCGGAGCGTTGACGCACGGCCGATAGCGCGGCATCGAGGTAGGCGGTTCCGGGCAGCACAATGGAACCGAGAACCGTATGGTCGGGCAGCCAGGGCAGGTTCGCGGCTGCCAGGGTGACCTCCCATTGCGGCGTCAACGCCTCCGCCCGGTCGCCCAGGAGCGCGAACCGATCGGCGTCGCCGTAGCGCGCACGCAGCGTCAGGGCATCCTCTTCCCACAGCTCCTCTTGCGACCATGGGTATTTCGGCAGGTCCATGTGCGGGACCGAACCGTTCTGGTAGAGCCCGGCCTCGCCGGGGGCGTCGATGGCGCCCACCGCGTACAAGTCCGTGACGGCTTGCAGCACCGACTGCTCATCATTCTGATCACGGTGCAAGGTCTGAACTGCGGCACCGGAGACACTGTGGCGCACAAAGCTTTCTCGAATGTTCCCGAGCAGTACCGGGTGCGGTCCCAGCTCCAGGAATACCCGGTACCGATCTTCGATGAGGGTGTCGATGGCCTTCGCGAACAGGACGCTTTCGCGTACGTTCTTGAGCCAGTAATCCGGGTCTGCGAATGCCGCGCTGTCGACCTTCTCACCGGTGACGGTCGAATAGACCGGCACGTCCGCCTGCCGAGGGGCAAGCCCGGCCAGCGCAGTGGCGAGCTCCCCGAGAATCGGGTCCATGAGCTGGCTGTGATACGGAACCTCGACGTGCAGCATTCGGGCGAAGACCCCATCTTCTGCGAGCTCGTCGTGCAATGTCTGCAGGGCCTTGGAGTCGCCGGACAGTGTGGTCGCCGAGGCGCTGTTGATCGCCGCGACGCACACCGCCGTTCCAAAGCGCGCTGCTCGGCGCTGCGCTTCCTCCGCATCCAGACCGACCGCGAGCATGCCGCCAGAGCCCGCAGTCTTGGCCTGTAGTCGGGAGCGATGGAAGGAGACCATGGCGGCGTCCCGCAAGGACAACGCGCCACTCACATACGCCGCGGCGACCTCACCGACACTGTGCCCCACCACCGCGGTGGGCCGGATCCCGAACTGCTGCAAGTGCTTTGCCAATGCCGACTGGACCAGGAAATTCGCCGGCTGGGCGATCTCGGTGCGGCTGACGCGAGAGTCGCCCTCGGATCGCAGGAGCTCGGCGATCACCGACCAGCCCGAGATCTCCCGGAACACCCCGTCGATCTCGGCAGCGGTGTCACGGAAGACACCGGGGGTCCGCAACAGTCCGCGCGCCATCCCCCACCACTGCGGACCCATTCCGCTGAAGACGAACACGGGATCGGAGATGCCCTCGACCAGGGCACGCGCCGGCGCCGCTTCCTCGCTTTCTGCGTAGGAATTCAGCTGCGTGAGAAGGTCATCGGCATCCCGATAGATGAATCCTTTACGGAGATAGTGCTGCGCCCGACGGCCGGTGGCCGCGGTCTTCAGTCGCTGCGCACCCTCCTCGGAGAGGTCTGAGCCCAACAGTGTGGCGTACCGTCCGGCGACCTCGTGCAACGCGGCGCCGCTGCGCGCGGAAACCGGGAAGATCCGAATGCTGTCACGTGCGGGAGCCGGCGGCTCGGCGGCCGCGGGCGGCGCCTGCACGATGACGTGCGCGTTGGTCCCGCCGTAGCCGAAGCTGTTCACCGCCGCGTATGCGGGAGCACCCAGATCGGGGTACAGCTCGACCTCGGTTGGGATACGGATCTGCAACTCGTCAAACGGGATTTCCGGGTTGAGCTTGTCGAGGACGACCTGCGGGGCGATGGTCCGCCGCTGCACGGTGAGCGCGGCCTTGATCAAACCCGCGACACCCGCCGCGGCCTCGGTATGGCCGAAGTTGTTCTTCACCGAGCCGATCACCAGCGGCTGCGTGCGGCCGGGCACCTTGCCGTACGAGTACCCCAGTGCCTGCGCCTCCAGCGGATCGCCCACGCTGGTACCGGTGCCATGCGCCTCGATGTATCCCACCAAGGCCGGGTCGATGCCTGCCTCCTTGATCACCCGATCCGCAAGCCGCTGCTGCGACACCGGATTTGGCACAGGCAGCGCTATCGTCCTGCCGTCCTGGTTGACCCCGCTGCCACGAATCACCGCATATATGTGGTCACCGTCGCGCTGCGCCTGCTCGAGGTTCTTGAGCACCACGATTCCGACGCCCTCACCCCGGCCGTAGCCGTCTGCTGCCGCGTCGAACGACTTGCTGCGACCGTCGGCCGCGAGGAATCTGCCCTTGCACATGGTGATGAACGTTTCGGGCTGGAACATGACGTTCACTCCGCCGGCAAGCGCCACATCGCACTCGCCGCCCGCGACCGCCCGTACTGCCAGGTGCGTCGTGACCAGAGAGGACGAACATGCCGTGTCCACGGTCATGCTCGGCCCCCAGAAGTCCAGCGCGTGCGCGATCCGGTTGGACAACAACGTCTGCGACGCGCTGAAGGCGGCGAAGTTGTTGATCTTCTCGAGGTTTCGGGCCAGGCCCCGGCTGATCATGTTGTCGTTCATGAAGCCGCCGATGAACGTTCCCACGTTCCCGCCCAGCGCCTGTCCGGCGATGCCCGCGTCGTCGAGAGCTTCCCAGGTGGTTTCGAGAAGAAGCCGCTGCTGCGGGTCGAGGACGGCGGCCTCACGGTGCGAGATCCCGAAGAAATCCGCGTCGAACCGGCGGAAACTCTGGGTCAGGAAGCTGCCTCGCCGCGTGTACATCCGGCCCGGCGTATCGGGGTCGGGGTCGTAGTACTTGTCCGCGTCCCAGCGATCCTTCGGAATATCAACGACGGCGTCGCCTTTACGTAACACAAAGTTCCAGAAACTCTCCGGATCACCAATTCCTCCGGGGAATTTGCATCCGATGCCAATGATAGCCACTGCAACCAATGCTCGGCCCTCTCCTAGTTGTTGAACTATCGGGAGACGATGGAACTTTTTCCGAAATAGCGAGACAGTTCGAGCTCATCTGGAATCATCTTGATCACTAACGATGCTTTGCCTGCCGTGTCATTCCGTGGAGTTCGGACTGTACCCGTCTGATTGGCAACACGAAGGGTGTTTCAGATGACTTTGTTGATCCCCCCGAAAGTAGCTCCATGAGAAACGCCTGGGTGTATCTCGTTGTGCTGGCTGTGCTTACCGTCGCGGCCTTGTTCATCCTGAAGCTGCGCTCGAGTGAGATCCCTGATGAGGCGGCGGGGACGGTGAGCCGTCTCCCCACCTTGGGCACGCTGTCCGAACGGACTATCCAGTACGAGGCCGTCGGGCCCGACGGGACCCCGGCTACGGTGTCCTATCTCGACGACGAAGGCCACAACCAGAACGTCAACACCGTCCTGCCCTGGCAAGAAGCACTGCGCACCGTGGAACCTTCGCTGGTGACGAGCATGGTCGTGCAGTCCAACAGCTCTGGCGTTGGATGCAGGATCACCGTCAACGGCAAGGTCCGCGATGAACAAGTCGCAACCGCCAGCGGTGGGATCGCAAGCTGCAAGGTGCAAGTCGCATGAAAAAGGACGAGAGCGAAGCGGTTACGGGGCCCATACCTGCGACCGGCGACGGTAACGGGTTCTCCGATCGATCACGGGCATTCGGTAAGCGACTACGCAACGAATTCTCCGTGCCGTTCCGCCGAGAGACCTACGCCAGCACCGACACCGGACAGCACAGACCGCTGTACGCCCGGCTGCTGTACGGACTGTCCATCCCCATCGTCGTGCTGTGGGTGCTGCTCGCGTGCGGCCTCAATGCCGCTGGGCCCCAACTCGAGAAGGTGATTGAGGGACACGCGTTGTCCTTCCTGCCCGACGAAGCCTCCTCGGTGCAGGCGCTCTCCAATATGGGCAAGTACTTCGGAAACGGCGGTACCAACAACTTCGTCGCGGTGCTGGCCGAGGGAGACAAGCCGTTCGGCGCGGAGATGCACGGCTACTACGCCGATCTGATGGAGAAGTTCAAGGCCGACAAAAAGCACGTCGTCACGACGATCGATCTGTGGTCAGACCCGTCATTCGCCCCGGCATTCGAAAGCCAGGACCGGAAGGCCTCTTTCAGCTACCTGAACCTCGCCGGAAACATGGGCACGGCGCTGGCCATGGAATCCACCCAAGCGGTGCGCGACATCGTCAAGGCCTACCCGCCCCCCGCTGGGGTCAAGATCTACGTGACCGGACCTTCCGCGGTCGTGAACGACGAACTACTCGCGATCAACCGCTCGATCCTGCCGATCATCATCGCGTGCGCCATCTGCATCACCATCATCATGTCGTTGACCTACCGTTCGCTGTTCACGGCAGCGATGCCCCTGCTGGTCGTAGCGGTCGCGCTGGTGACGGCCCGTCCGATCGTGGCCCTGCTCGGTGAACGCGGGATCATCGGCATCTCCATATTTGCGTCAAGTCTGTTGGCCGGCATCGTCCTTGGCGCGGGAACGGACTATGGCATCTTCCTGCTCGGCAGGTATCAAGAGGCACGACGAGCGGGCCAGGACCCGACCACCGCCTACTTCACCGCCCTGTCGAGTGTGCAACGCATCATCTTTGCCTCCGGGCTGACAGTGGCGGGCGCGACCGCCTGTATGACACTCACCCGACTCGCGGCGTTCTCCACGTCCGGCCTGCCCTGCACCATCGGCATCCTCACCGCACTTGCCGCGGCATTGACCCTCGGACCCGCGCTGCTGGCGATCGGGTGCAGGCTCGGACTGTATGAGCCGCGCGGAGATCGGGCCATCCGCCGCTGGAGACGCATCGCCACGCACGTGGTCCGTTGGCCCGGCCCCGTACTCGCCGGCAGCCTCGCCGTGCTCGCGCTCGCGATTCTCGTCTTGCCGACGTATGTGATCAGCTACAACGAACGTGCGGCACAACCGGCCAATACCGAGGCGAACCTGGGCCTGGACGCCGCGGATCGGCACCTGCCGCCGAACATGCTGAATCCGAACCTGCTGTTCGTCGAGTCCGATCACGACATGCGCAACTCCGCCGACCTGATCGCACTCGCCAAGCTGACCAACGCCGTCTACAGCGTGGACGGCGTGCAAGCGGTGCAGGGCATCACCCGCCCACTCATATCGCCACTGCCCCAGGGAACCCTGACCTATCAAGGTGGGTACATCGGCGAGCGCATGTCCCAGATCGCCGAGATGGTCAGCACACAGCTCAACGGCATCGCCAGAATCACCGGCCAGATCGATCAGCTCTCCGTCGGCGTCAAGGTGGTCCTCAAGGACCTCCGAGTCACCCAGCGCGCCGTCGACCTGCCCGGCGGCGCAGGCCAGGCCACGCGGGCGCGCCTGATCGACCTGTTGAAGATGGCGAAGGGCATCCACAACGAGATGCAGCCCATGCTCGCTGCCGGCATCGACACCGCGGGCCAGCTGGTCGATATGGTCCCGGACTGTAAGCAGCTGCTGCCCTGCAATACCGCGCTCACCGGTCTGGCCGTTCTCGACGGACTCAATCAGGCCGGGGGGCGAAAGTTCGAGGATCTCGTGAACGCCTCCCGTGTGGCCTCGGAGTCGTTGCCGAACCTGGTGGCACAGGTCCAGCTGCTGGACCGTTTCCTCAGCGACGCGCAACGAACACTGACCCCCATCCGCGGCATGGCGGACTCGCTGCTCGTACAGATGAACGAGGTCACCCAGTTCCTGCGCGAGATCGCCGACACCTATATGAAGGGAGACCCGAGCGGGTACTTCTTCCTTCCGAGTCAGGCCTTCGAATCCCCCTTGTTCCAGTCCGCGCTCTCCGTCTTCTTCTCACCGGACGGCAAGATCACCCGAATGCTCGTCATGGGCGATGTGAACTCGTTCAGCAGAGAGAGCATGGACTACAGCTCGAAGATCATCCCCGCGGCGAAATCGGCGCTCAAGGGCACCTCGCTCGGCGGGAGTGAGGTGAGCATCGGAGGCGCCGGAGGCACCCTGCTCAACATCGCCGCCTTCGCCAGAGAGGACTTCATCACCAGCGCCGTGGCGGCGTTCGCATTCGTGTTCTGCGTCGTCCTGTTGCTGCTACGCAGCTTCGTCGCCGCGGTCGCCGTCGTCGGCACCGTGGGGTTGTCGTTCCTGTCCGCGTGGGGTCTGAGCGTCGCCATCTGGCAACACGGTGTTGGTCTGCCCTTGCACTGGGCGGTGGCGCCATGCTCCTTCATATTTCTTGTCGCGGTCGGCGCCGATTACAACCTGCTGCTCGTCGCCCGATTCAAGGAGGAGCTCCGTGCCGGAATCAAGACCGGAATCATCCGCTCCATGGTGGGAACCGGCAGCGTGGTCACCACAGCGGGCCTGATCTTCGGTTTCACGATGTTCGCTCTGATCGCCGGCTACTCCAGCACCCTCGCACAGATCGGCACCACCGTCGGCGTCGGACTCCTGCTCGACACGCTCATCGTCCGTTCGCTCGTCATCCCCTCCATTGCGACCATTCTGGGGCGGTGGTTCTGGTGGCCCATGCGAGTGCCGTGCCGCGCATTGCGGGAAACGGATCCGGCATTGGTTGGCCCACGGCACAGTGCGAGCCAGGCATAAAAAGGAAATCTGTGTACAAAAATTGCAGAATTGGTAATTGTCGTCCACCAGATTCGGAAGACCGGGTATGAGTGTGAATAATCGCCGTCTTGATCGTCGGGCGAGTTTTACGGCGCAATCCTGCGCCGCGCAACGCGCGGCCGAGACGATGCAATCACCCCGGCGGCGCCTCCTCAACGATCCCTACTCGCGCCATTTCATCCGCAGCCCGCTATTGCGTGCCTGTTTGATTCATCCGCTGGTGGCCAGGGGCTTTATTGGGGTACTGAAATCTGTATTCGGCGCCGCAGGTCACTTCTTTTTGGTATTACGGGTGCGCTACACCGATGACGTCCTCGAGGCGGCCATCAATGACGGCGTTGATCAACTCGTGCTCCTGGGCGCAGGGTTCGACACCACGACGTTGCGCCGCGTCGCACACGGACCGATCAAGATATTCGAGGTCGACGCACCGACTACGCAGGCGGACAAACGGGCCGTCATGGAACGACTCCAATCAACCGACCGCAACGATGAGATTGTCTGGGTTCCTTGCGATTTCGAGCACTACGTGCTCCGCGAAAGGCTCCTTGCCAGTGGATTCGATCCCACCCGGCCAAGCCTGTTCGTCTGGCTCGGCGTGACCGCCTACCTCACCCAGGACGCGCTCGACGCGACACTTGCCGACCTCGCGACGGTCTGCGCGCCCGGAAGCCTGCTGGTTTTCGACTATCTCGACACCAGTGTCGTGACTGGCGGAGACAACAAGTCGGTGCGCGCCCGGCTATGGACCGAAGCGGCAGCACGGTTCGGCGAGCCGTACCTCACTGGTCTCACCGCGGCCGACGCCGACGCACTGCTGGCCTCGCACGGATTCCAGTGCCGTCAGCACCTGACGACGCTGGAATTGCTGCGGCATTACGCACCGGCATATGCCAGTCGATCTCCTGCCGACGGCCGGGCGGCGATCACCACAGCGCAGCGCACCTGACCCTGCGCTCGCCACGCATCCGCGATGCGAAGCGGTGACGGCCACAACGGCGTTCACCAGCTATAATGAGGGCCACAACCTGCATGAACAGGGAACTAATGCCCCGGGTACGGCGTTGATCTAGACAGCCACCAGCAATTTGAGCGCGGGATCCGATTGCAGAGACCCGCAGTGAAGAGGAGAAGTACACATGGCAGATCGTGTTCTACGAGGCAGCCGACTCGGTGCCGTCAGCTACGAAACCGATCGTGACCACGACCTGGCACCTCGCCGCATGGCTCGCTACCGCACCGAGAACGGTGAGGAGTTCGACGTTCCCTTCGCGCACGACGCCGAGATCCCGGCGAACTGGGCATGCCGCAATGGCCTGGAGGGCACCCTGCTCGACGGCGACGTTCCCGAGCCCAAGAAGGTCAAGCCCCCGCGCACGCACTGGGACATGCTCCTGGAGCGCCGCAGCGTTGAAGAGCTCGACGAGCTGCTCAAAGAGCGTCTGGAACTGATCAAGGGCCGTCGCCGGGGCTAGCACCACCCGCCCTGATGAGTGCCTCCGGCAGGTCCGTCTCGGGTTCAGCCGTACTGATCACCGGTGCCGCCAGTGGCATGGGAAAGGCCACCGCCCGGGTATTCGCCGACGACGGCGCGTTTGTCGCGGTCACCGATCTTCGGCTGGAGGATGCGCAGGCGGTCGCCGCCGAGATCGGTGAGTCCGCAGTGCCATGGGCGCTGGATGTCACCGATGAGGCACAGATCATCGAGGTCGTCGCGGCGGTCGCCGAGCGGTTCGGCCGGCTGGACATTGTGGTGAACAACGCGGGATTTGCGGCGTTCAGATCACTCGACGACCCCGACTACGGCAGCACCTGGGATCGCTCACTTGCCGTACATCTGACCGCACCCCAACGGATTGTCCGTGCGGCGCTTCCGTATCTGCGCGACTCCCCTGCGCCGCGCGTGGTGAACATCGCCTCGACGGAGGCTCTCGGCGCCACCCCGTATGACAGCCCCTATGTCGCGGCCAAATCGGGTCTGGCCGGCCTGACCAGGAGTTTGGCGGTCGACCTGGGGCGAGAAGGTATCACCGTGAACTGCATCTGCCCGGGCCCCATCGATACCGCGATGACGGCAGCGATTTCGGCTGAGGACAAAGACACCTATGCCCGCAGGCGCACCGCACTGCGTCGTTACGGCCGCGCCGAGGAAGTCGCACACATGACGTTGAGCGTGTGCCTACCGGCCGCCTCGTACCTCACCGGCACGGTCATCCCCGTCGACGGCGGCCTGATGGCGCGCAATGCGTGAGGACTGACTCCCTCAGCGATTGATGCCGCGGGCCCGGTCCAGACGACTTTGGACGCCCCACTTGGTCACCTTGACCAGGGCTTCGTTGATGATTGACCCGCTCATCTTGGATTCGCCGATCGCGCGTTCGGTGAAGGTGATCGGCACCTCGGCGACCTCGAAGCCGTGCGCGATGGTGCGCAGGGTGAGGTCGATCTGGAAGCAGTACCCGTGTGATTCCACCGCCCCCAGATCCAGCTTCTCGAGCACCTCACGTCGGTACGCGCGATAGCCCGCGGTGATGTCGTGCGGCTTCACACCCAGCACCAGCCGGGCGTACACGTTCGCACTCCGGGACAGCACGAGGCGCCGCCACGGCCAGTTGACGACGGTGCCGCCGGACACGTAGCGAGATCCGATCGCCAGGTCGGCTCCGGCATCGACGGCGTCAAGCAGCCGGGACAGTTGTTCGGGTGCGTGGCTACCGTCGGCGTCCATCTCCACCAGTACCGAGTACTGGCGTGCCAGGCCCCAGCCGAAGCCCGCAATGTAGGCGGCACCGAGGCCGCCCTTCTCCTTGCGGTGCATGACATGTACGCGGTCCGGGTCGGCGAGCGCCGCCTCGTCGGCCAGTTCGCCAGTGCCGTCGGGGCTGCCGTCGTCAACGATCAGCACATGCACATCGGGTTGCGCCTTGTGCAACCGACCAAGGATCAGCGGGAGATTCTCCCGCTCGTTGTACGTCGGAATGATCACCAGGGTCCGGGCGCTCGGACGTTCGGTCACGGGATCCACTCCGGTCAGGTCTCCTTAATCGGTGAGGCCGGTTCTACCTCATGTTCGGGCCTCTTCAGCATGTTCGGGCCTCTTCAGCCCTCCATTGTGCAGTATCGCCAGGCCAGCCGAGGCCAGGACGGCAAGTCCGGCGATCAGAGCCAGCGCCCACTCCACCCACGGACCCCATTGCGTAGCCGGTGTCACGTCGTTGTGCAGTCGCACCTGCATATCGATGTAGGCCGGTTCGAAGAACTTGGTGCGCCCCGCGTCGACGCCGTCGGGAGAGATAAACGCGCTGATCCCGGTGGTGCCGACGACGATGACCTCCCGATCGTGCTCGACGGCCCGCACCTTGGAGATGGCCAGTTGCTGTTCACTCATCGCCGTACCGAACAGAGCGTTGTTACTCGGCACGGTGAGTATCTCGGCACCGTTCAGGGTGGACTGCCGTAGCGCCCGATCGAACAGAACCTCCCAACAGGTGGCAACGCCGATCTTCACGCCGCCCGCTGTGACGACGCCGTTGCCATCCCCGGGGACGAAGTATCCGGCCCGGTCCGCGTACGTGGAGAAGTGCGCGAAGAAGCTCCGCCACGGTAAGTACTCACCGAACGGCTGCACGATCTGTTTGTCGTGGCGCTCGCCGGGGCCGCTCTCGGGATCCCACACGATCACCGAATTGATCGATTTGGGCTGTTCGGGGGTGGAATCTGGATGCCGCAGCACGCCGCCGACCAGGATGGGAACACCGATGGCCTGCGCCGCTTCGGTGATTGCCTCGGCCGCGTCGGCGTTGCGGATCGGATCGATATCCGAGGAGTTCTCCGGCCACACCACGAACTGCGGCGCCGGAGCCTTGCCCGCCTTCACGTCCGCAGCCAGCAAGAGGGTTTCCTTGACGTGATAGTCGAGTACAGCGCGCCGTTGCGCGTTGAAATCGAGCCCCAGGCGGGGCACATTTCCCTGCACCGCGGCGACGGTGACGCTGCGCCCATCTGTGGCGCCGTGGCTGGCGTGCCGAACCTGCGGCCAGCTCACTGCCATGGCGAACAGGACCAGGCATACGCATGCTCCGGGCAGCAGCACCGAGGGCACCGGACGTGCACCACCTGGTCCCACCGCGGGGCTGCGCCACCAGCGATACATCTCAATGCCGAGTGCGGTCACCGCGAACGCGCCCAGGGCCACCGTGAAGGACACCAATGGCGCTCCCCCGTACCGGGCCAGGCTCAGCATCGGACCATCGCCCTGACCGAAAGCGACTCGACCCCATGGGAATCCGCCAAACGGAACGCTCGCCTTACCCCATTCGGTGGCGGACCACGCGGCGGCGAACCACAGCGGCCAGCCCGGCAGTCGGCGCACGGCGACGGCCAATACACCGAACAGGGCGACCCACGTAGCGCACAGCAACGACAGTGCCAGCCACGGGACGGCACCCACCAGCTGGCCCGTCCACGGCAGCAGCGGAACGTAGAACGCGAGACCGAACAGCAGTCCGTAGCCAAGCCCACCGCGCAGCCCGGTGCGCGACGACCACAACACCAATCCCAGGATCGACAGTGCCGGGAACGCCGCCCACCAGAAACCCCAGGGCGGGAAGCTCGCGCACAGCATGAGGCCGCCGATCACCGCCGCACCCTGACGGTCCGCCGCACGCAGCCAGGCCCGGCCGAACGCGATACCGCGGGCACGCACCGCCGCCACGAATGCCGCCCCCCGTGCGGGGCCGGTTTCCCCCGTAGCCTCCGACTCCTCGTCGACCGGAACGTCGGCCGCCTCGGCCAGATCGGTCAGATCGGTCACGTCCTCATCGACAATCTCCGCAACGGACTCGTCGACAGTTTCGTCAGCCATGGATCACCGTGCCACGGTGCACGGTCCGCAGACACTTGGGAAGCGCCGCGGCGGCATCCGATAGGTCCGGGAGGGCGGGGACACGCGAACGCGGGTCGGTGGACCACCGCTGCACACCCGGTTGGCTGGTGTTGATGGTCAAGTCCCCCGTCTCCCAAATCGCATAGCTGGCAAGCGCTCCCGGGGTCAGCGTGCCCGTGGCACCGTCATGAACTCCCTGGGCGCGCCAGCCGCCTCGGGTCGCGGCACCAAACGCCGCGCGCACCGAAACGGAACTACTCGGGGTGCGGTGATGGGCTGCCGCCCGCACCGTCACCCATGGATCCAGGGGCGCGACAGGGGCATCAGAACCGAACGCGAGGGGCACGCCTTGGGATGCTAACAGCGCCAGCGGGTTTAGCTGAGTACCTCGGTCTGCACCGAGTCGTTCCGCATACATACCGTCGGGGCCACCCCAGAGGGCGTCAAAGGCCGGTTGCACACTGGCGATGACCCCAAGGCGACCAAGCTGCGCCGCCTGCGCAGCCGAGATCATTTCCAGGTGCTCGAGACGATGTCCACACCGAGCCACGGCCGGTACGCCGTGCCGGGTGGCGACGCGGTCCAGAGCGTCGATCACCTGAGTGACAGCTGCGTCACCGATCACGTGGAAGCCTGCGGTGATACCGGCCTGCGTACATGAGTCCAGATGCGTCTCAACCGTTTCGGCATCCAGATGCATGGTGCCGCAGGTGTGTGGTGCATCGTGATAGGGCTCCTGCAGCCAGGCGGTGTGCGATCCCAACGCTCCGTCGACAAAAAGGTCTCCGGCCAGACCGGCGGCCCCCGTCAACGCGATGAGCTCGCGCGCGTGCTCGGCGTCGCGCGCTGGCTCGCCCCAGTATCCGGTGACCTGCACGCCATGCTCGGTGGCCAACAGTTCACGGAAATCGTCCAGACCACTGATCTCTGGCCCGCCGCACTCGTGCACCGACACCAGGCCCAACGATGCCGCATTGTCCAGCGCCGCGCGGCGCGCCGTCGCCCGCCCATCGACGGAGAGCGCACCGCGCGCATGTGCCCGCAACAGATGATGAGCCGCACCGGCCACCGGATGTTCGGGATGAAATCCCGTTGCCCCGGAAAGTCCTGGTACCTGCTGCCGCAGCGCGGTCGACGCCGCGGCCGAATGCACATCGATCCGGCTGAGATAGACGGCCCGGCCGGGCGCGGCCCCGTCAAGATCTGCAGTAGTCAGTGGCTGCCGCTCGGGCCATCGCGATTCGTCCCAGCCATGCCCCCAGATCACCTCGTCGGAGTGCTCGCCGGCGTACGCGGTCAGTCGGGCCAGGCACTGCTCCCGCGAAGCCACCCCGGACAAGTCGAGCCCGATGAGGGACAGTCCGATGGCGGTCAGATGAACATGGGCGTCGACGAATGCGGGCGCGACGAAGGCACCCCCCAGATCGACGATGTCGGCGTCCGGGAACTCTGCACGAGCGAGGTCATCCTCGCCGATCCAGCTGATGACATCGCCGGTCACGGCCATCGCGGTCGCCGCCGGATGCGACGGGCTATGCACGCGCGCATTGACGAGCAGTTGAGTCTGCACTCGCTGATTCTGCCGGGTTCGGGCGACGTCTATGCAGGCAGGTCGTGGCCGGGACGGTATCGCCGAGACGGTCCGGCTTGCTCGTCACTCACGTCGATGACCTCGCCGTCGATGTAATCGACGGTGCTCGCCCGGGTGTGATCTCCGCGGAAAGCGCCGTATCCGGCGGGTATGACGGTGATGAGGGGTGCCCGCCTACTCAGCTGGCGGGCTGCCACCAGAGTCAGGACCGGCCGTAGGACAGCACGGGTCGGCGGCAGCAGCATCAGCAGTCCGATGGCCGAGGAGACCAGTCCGGGAATCACCACCGCAATGGTTCCGAGCGCGATGAGCGCACCGTCCGCGATGGCCCCTCCCGGGGATCTGACTCCACGTCGCAGCTGATCAACGGCGCGTCGAGCCTGAGAGCCGGCAAGTATGAGACCGACCACGAAGGCGGCAAGGACGGCGATGATGGTCCAGCCGATACCCACCGCCGAGGTCAACGCCACCAGGGCGGACACCTCCACGATCACGTACAGCAGAAACAGACCAGGCCACATATCGGGTCAACGAGCCGACCCGTCCCCGGGTTCCCGATTCACCGCTGCGGGTCAGGCGGTGACGGCCAAGCCAATGGTGCCGCTGCTGCCGCGACGCACGACGCTCGCCTTGACCAGCACCCAGCCCAACAGGCCGTACTTGCGGGTGATGGCCGCGCGCGCTCGCTGAGTGCCCTCGGTGTCCAGGACGCGCGCGGTGCCCTCGATCTCACCGCTGCGGACCTTGCCGCGCACATCGCAGATGGCCAGCGACACCCGCGGGGTGTTACGGATTCGACGCACCTTCCAGGACGTCGTCTCGGTCCACACCAGAAGTTCACCGTCCTCGGGCGCCGCCCAGACCGCGGCAGGTTTGGCCCGGCCGTCCTTGGTGTAGGTGGTCAGCAGGACATACTTGGCAGCACAGACTTCGTCGAATGTCGGCACCGGGAGGTTCGCACCCATGCCGACCAGTCTAGAAACCTCCCGGCGTTTCCGGCGCACCGAGCGTCACCGAAATCCCAACCCTGGCGCCGTTACGCCGATCCAGCCATGCAGTCGCGATCCGGCCGGCCAGTCCGTATCGGCTGACCACGGCCGAACGGATACGCGCCACAGACGCCGGATCCTCGACGATCACCGCGGTGGCGTCGGCCGACGGACTGATCACCCTGCCGCGCTGGGTACAGACAGCCACCCGCACCTTCCGGTTGCGCCGAATCCTTCCGACCTTCCAGGTGTTGGCACTCGTGGTCAGCAGAAGCTCGTCACCCTCTGCCACGAAGCCCATCGGAGTCGGCTTGGGCACACCGTCTTTGGTGAATGTGGTCAACAGGATGTAGCGGCCCGCCGCCACCGTGCCGATGTTCAAGCCGATATCCCGGGCCATGTCCCGATGCTACGACTCCAACTCGCCCTCGGTTTCGAGGAACACCGAACGCAAATCATCCAAAACTTGCCGATCGGGTTCTTCCCAGAGACCCCGGCTCGCCGCCTCCAGCAATCTCTCGGCAATGCCGTGAAGAGCCCACGGATTCGACTGCTGCATGAACTTGCGATTCTGCTCGTCGAGCACATAGCTGTTGGTGAGCTGCTCGTACATCCAGTCGGCCATCACATTCGCGGTGGCGTCGTATCCGAACAGGTAGTCGACGGTGGCGGCCATCTCGAATGCACCCTTGTAGCCGTGTCGACGCATGGCCTCCAACCAGCGCGGATTCACCACGCGCGCACGGAAAACCCTTGTGGTTTCTTCGGATAACGTGCGGGTATGCACCGCGTCGGGCCGGGTGTTGTCGCCGATGTACGCCGCTGGCGCCTTGCCGGTGAGCGCTCGCACCGCGGCGACCATTCCACCGTGGTACTGGAAGTAGTCGTCCGAGTCGGCAATATCGTGTTCACGGGTGTCGGTGTTCTTGGCCGCCACCGCGATCCGGCGATATTGATGACGCATATCCTCACTGGCGGCGGCACCGTCCAGCCCGCGGCCGTAGGCGAATCCGCCCCAGGCTGTGTAGACCTGCTCCAAATCCGAGTCGTTGCGCCAGTTTTGGCTATCGATCAGTTGAAGCAGACCCGCCCCATAAGTGCCGGGCTTGGAGCCGAAGATGCGCATGGTGGCGCGGCGCCAGTCTCCGTGCTCGGCACGATCAGCCTCGGCATGTGCCCGCAGATAGTTCTCCTCGGCGGATTCGTCGAGACCCGCAGCAAGGGCGACGGCGTCGTCGAGCATGGTCACCACGTGCGGGAAGGCGTCGCGGAAGAATCCGGAGATGCGCACCGTGACGTCGATGCGGGGGCGCCCGAGCTCCGACAACGAGATCGCCTCGAGGCTCACCACGCGCCGGGAAGCGTCATCCCATACCGGCCGAACTCCCAGGAGGGCAAGGACTTCGGCAATATCGTCGCCGGAGGTCCGCATCGCCGAGGTACCCCAGATCGAAAGCCCGACGGACCGCGGCCAATCTCCATAGTCGGTGCGGTACCGCTGCAGTAGCGAGTCGGCCATGGCCTGCCCGGTCTCCCATGCCAACTTCGACGGAACCGCCTTGGGATCTACCGAGTAAAAGTTGCGCCCGGTGGGCAACACGTTGACGAGTCCACGCAGCGGCGAGCCCGAGGGCCCGGCCTCGATAAATCTGCCATCAAGAGCGCGGAGCACCGCGTCGATCTCACCGTTGGTGCCGTCCAGCCGGGGCACCACCTCCGTCGCCGCGAACCGCAGGATCAACGCCACCTGAGGGTCGTCGGTGAGTTGACCGACCGCATCGGGATTCCAGCCCGTGCCCTGCAACTCGGCCAGCAGCGCGTGTGCTTTCTGATCGATCTCATCCACCCGCGCACGGTCATCGGTGCCGTCCTCGGCCAGGCCGAGCGCCTGACGCAACCCCGGTACCGACTGTTCGCCGGCCCACATCTGCCGGGCGCGCAGGATCGAGAGCACCAGATCGACCTGAGCCGCACCCGTGGGCGCGCTACCCAGAATGTGCAGGCCATCGCGGATCTGCACATCCTTGATCTCGCAGAGCCATCCATCGACGTGCAGCAGCATGTCGTCGAAGACGTCTTCGTCGGGGCGCTCCTCCAGTCCCAGGTCGTGGTCCATCTTGGCCGCACGCATCAGCGTCCAGATCTGCTGGCGGATGGCCGGCAGTTTGGCCGGATCCAGCGCCGAGATGTTCGCGTGCTCATCGAGAAGCTGTTCCAAACGCGCGATATCCCCGTAGGTCTCGGCGCGCGCCATGGGAGGGATCAGGTGATCGACCAGGGTCGCGTGTGCGCGCCGCTTGGCCTGGGTGCCCTCGCCCGGATCGTTCACCAGGAACGGGTAGACAAGTGGCAGGTCACCGATCGCGGCGTCGGTGGCGCAATCTGCGGACAGGCCAACGGTTTTCCCGGGCAACCACTCCAGATTTCCATGCTTGCCCAGGTGCACCAGTGCATCGGCGCCGAACCCGCCCTCCTCGCGCGGGGCCGACAGCCAGCGATACGCGGCCAGATAATGGTGGCTCGGTGGCAGATCGGGATCGTGGTAGATGGCCACCGGGTTCTCGCCGAACCCGCGAGGCGGCTGCACCAGCAGCAGGATATTGCCCGCCTGCAAGGCGGCAATCACGATATCGCCGTCGGGGTTGGCACTGGTGTCCACAAACAGGTTCCCCGGTGGCGGCCCCCAGTGTTCGACGACCTGCTCGGCAAGACCGGGCGCCAGCCGGGAGAACCACTCCCGATACTGGCGTGCCGGAACACGAATCGGGTTGCCCGCCAGCTGATCTGCGGTAAGCCAGTCCGGATCTTGACCACCCCGCTCGATGAGCGCGTGCACCAGGGTGTCGCCGTCACCGTCCGTGGCGGGTCGACCGGCGGCGGGTAGTCCGGGGATATCTCCGTCGGCGCCCACGTCATAGCCGGCCTCACGCATGGCGGTCAGCAGCGCCACCGCACTCGCCGGAGTGTCCAGGCCCACCGCGTTCCCGATCCTGGCGTGCTTGGTGGGGTATGCGGAGAACACCAGTGCAATCCGACGCTCACCGGCGGGGATGGATCGAAGTTTGGCATGCCGCAAGGCGATACCTGCCACGCGTGCGCAGCGCTCCGGATCGGGAACATAGGTGATGAGGCCGTCGCTGTCGATCTCCTTGAACGAGAAGGGCACGGTGATGATGCGGCCGTCGAATTCGGGAACCGCAACTTGAGTGGCGACGTCCAACGGACTCATTCCGTCATCGTTGGCCTCCCAATCACCTCTGGGGCTGGTCAGGCACAGCCCCTGCAGAATCGGAATATCAAGGGCGGCAAGATGGCCGACATTCCACTCATCGTCGGCTCCCCCGGCTCCCACAGCCGCCGGGGTCGCGCCGCCCGCCGCCAGCACGGTGACCACCATCGCGTCAGCGGCGGCCAGCGTCTCCAGCAGTTCCGCCGGCGCGGTGCGCAGCGAGGCGCAGTACACCGGAAGTGCCCGCCCTCCGAGGTTTTCAATGGCGGTGCAGAGAGCGTCTATGTATCCGGTGTTCCCAGCCAGCTGTTGGGCGCGGTAGTACAGCACCGCGACGGTGGGACCATCAACACTCCCGGTCGCACGCTCCAGCACTCCCCAAGCCGGGTTTGTCGTCGGTGGTTCGAAGCCGATACCCGTCATCAGGACGGTGTCGGACAAGAACGCATGTAGCTGCTGCAGATTGGCCGTCCCGCCCTCGGCCAGGTACCGGTGCACCTGCAGGGCGACGCCGCCCGGAACTGTCGAGCATTCCATGAGTTCGGCATCGGGGGCCTGTTCACCGGAGACCACCACGGCCGGCACTCCGGAGGCGATGACGGCATCGATGCCCTCTTCCCAGCCGCGACGTCCGCCCAGAAGCCGGACAACCACCAACCCCATACCCTCCAGCAGGCCTGGGACGTCGTCGACGTGGATACGAGAAGGGTTGGCCCATCGATAGTTCGCACCACTGGCGCGCGCGCTCAGCAGATCGGTATCCGATGTCGACAGAATCAGGATCGGGGCATTGCTCACAGGACATTCGTACCGTAGTCCTACGGTGAGTAGGTGACCCGCTCCTCAGCCGACGACGCGTGCCCCGGTGCGCTGCGGTTACATGAGGCGGCCGACGGAGCCCTGGCACGCATCCGGCTGCCCGGCGGAATGCTCTCGTCGACGCAGTTGGCCGCGTTGGCCGCGGCGGCGGGCAGCCACGGCGCGCCCGTCGTCGAGCTGACCTCCCGCGGCAACGTTCAGCTTCGATCTATCCGGGATGCGGACGCAGTGGGCACCTTGTTATCGGACGCCGGGCTGCTGCCGTCACCGAGCCACGAACGAGTGCGCAACATCGTGGCCTCGCCGCTCTCGGGACGGGTCGGCGACTTCCCCGACGTGCGGCCGCTGGTCCTCGCGCTCGACCGTGGGCTGATCTCTTCTCCCGTGCTCGCCGACCTGCCGGGGCGCTTTTTGTTCAGTCTCGACGACGGACGCGGCGATATGGCCACCATGGGTACGGACATCGGACTACGGCATGACCGAGTTGGTTGGCGACTCATTCTCGGCGGTCGCGCCACCTCGGTGTGTGTCGCCGACCCCGACAGCGCTGTGGAACGCCTGCTCGCGGCCGCGCAGATCTTCGTGCAGATTCGGGGAAACGCATGGCGCGTCCGGGAGCTGCCTGACGGCGCCAAGACCCTGGCCGCAGCGATCGACGCAACGCTGATCGCGGACCCGGACGAGGCAGGGCCCGCGCCGCACGCGCCCGTCGGATGGATCGAGCAGTATCCCGACCACGAGTTGGTGACCCTGGGTGCCGCTGTTCCGTTGGGCCAGCTGCCGGCGCGGGTGGCGGCGCTGCTGGCCGCTGCCGAGAAACCCGTCGTCATCACCCCGTGGCGCTCCCTGCTGCTGTGCGATCTGCCCCACGAAGACGCCGATGTGGTGCTCCGGGTGCTGGCACCTCTGGGCCTGGTCTTCGACGAGCGCTCCCCGTGGCTCAATGCCAGCTCGTGCACCGGGCTGCCGGGATGCGGACGCTCACGAACCGACGTCCACGCCGACGTGCGGCTCGAAGTCGCCGAAGAGATCGCCAGCGGTATCCATTCGCCGGTGCATCGGCATTGGGTTGGGTGTCCACGGGCCTGCGGCTCCCCCAGCACAGGCCAGGTGCTGGTGGCGACGGAGCTGGGTTATCGACCGCTAGAGCGACACCCGTAGGGTTAGCGCGTGCTGGACTACGTGCGAGACGGAGCCGAGATCTATCGGCAATCGTTCGCGACCATCAGGGCCGAGGCAGATTTGTCGGCCTTCCCCGACGACGTCGCGCGCGTGGTGGTCCGGCTCATTCACACCTGCGGGCAGGTGGATCTGCCCGGCGAAATCGCCTTCACCCCCGATGTGGTGACACGCACCCGCGCGGCATTGGACGCTGGTGCCCCCATCCTGTGCGATTCGTCGATGGTCGCCGCCGGGATCACCCGCCTGCGCCTGCCCGCGGACAACGAGGTGGTGTCCCTGGTGGCCGATCCGCGCGCCGCCGATCTGGCCCAGCGCACCGGGACCACAAGATCTGCTGCCGCGGTGGATCTTTGGGCCGATCGACTACCTGGATCGGTGGCCGCGATCGGGAATGCCCCCACGGCACTGTTCCGCATACTCGAACTCATCGACGAAGGCGTGGCTCCCCCGGTGGCCTTCTTGGGCGGCCCGGTCGGTTTCGTCGGTTCGGCACAGTCCAAGCAGGAGCTGATCGACCGTCCACGCGGCATGGACTACCTGTTGGTGCGAGGACGACGCGGCGGCAGCGCCATGGCCGCCGCTGCCGTGAATGCGATTGCGAGCGAGAAGGAATGAGCAGAGGAACGCTCTGGGGTGTGGGCCTGGGCCCCGGTGATCCCGAATTGGTGACCGTGAAGGCGGCACGCGTGATCGGCGAGGCCGACGTGGTGGCATTCCACAGCGCACGCCATGGCCGCAGCATCGCCCGCTCGATTGCGCAGCCGTATCTGCGGCCCGGCCAGATCGAGGAGCATCTGGTCTACCCGGTGACCACCGAGACCACCGATCACCCGGGCGGATACCGCGGTGCGATCGATGACTTCTACGAGGAGTCCGCGAATCGGATTGCCGCCCATTTGGATTCGGGCCGAAATGTGGCGCTGCTCGCCGAAGGCGATCCGCTGTTCTACAGCTCGTACATGCATATGCACCGCCGCCTGACCGACAGGTTCGATGCGGTCATCATCCCCGGTGTGACGTCGGTCAGCGCCGCATCGGCCGCAACGGGTACGCCCCTGGTCGAGGGCGACGAGATTCTCACCGTCATCCCCGGCACCTTGCCCGCCGACGAGATCGCCCGCAGGCTCAGCGATTCGGATGCCGCAGTCATCATGAAACTGGGACGCTCCTACGGGGCCGTCCGACAGGCGTTGGACACCGCCGGCGTGCTGGACCGTGCCTACTACGTGGAACGGGCCAGCACCACGCAGCAGCGGGTACTGCCCGCCGCCGATGTCGACCCGTCTTCGGTGCCCTATTTCTCACTGGTCCTGGTTCCCGGAGCGCAACCCCTCACCGACACCGCCCAGGACGGGATGGTGACGGTGGTCGGTTTGGGCCCCGGTCATCATGATTGGACGACCACCGAGGTGCGCCACGAACTGGCGCTCGCCACCGATCTCATCGGATACGGCCCGTATCTGGATCGTATTCCCGCTCGGGACGGGCAAATCCGTCATGCCAGCGACAACCGTGACGAGCCCGCACGCGCCGAACTGTCTTTCAAGCTCGCCGCGGGTGGTCGCCGGGTCGCCGTGGTGTCCTCCGGAGACCCTGGCGTCTTCGCGATGGCTGCGGCCGTGATGGAAGAGGCCCGGGCATGGCCCGATGTCGCGGTGCGGGTGCTTCCGGCGATGACGGCGGCGCAGGCTGTCGCCAGCCGGGTCGGGGCACCCCTCGGGCATGACTATGCGGTGATCTCGCTGTCCGACCGTCTCAAGCCATGGCAGGTCATCGAGTCCCGGCTACGTGCCGCGGCCGCGGCCGATCTGGTGCTGGCCGTGTACAACCCGGCCTCGAAGTCGCGCACCTGGCAAGTGGCATCCATGCGCGATGTGCTGCTGGAACACCGCGACCCCGCCACCCCGGTCGTGCTGGGACGCGATGTCGGCGGCGCGGGAGAGTCCGTGCGGGTGACCACGCTGGGTGACCTCGACCCGTCAGCCGTGGACATGCGCACCCTGCTGATCGTCGGGTCCTCACAGACCCAGTGGCAGGACACCGATTCCGGACCTCAGGTGTTCACGCCTCGGCGATATCCCGCTCAGTAACCCATTGCTGCGCCTCGTCCACAGTGGGCACGGTGCACACGTTCTCCGGCAGGGGCGGCCTGTCGATCATCACCACGGGAATGCCCAGTACCGCAGCGGCTTCCAACTTCGCCGAGGTCATCGTTCCGCCGCTGTTCTTGGTGACCAGCACCTCGATCTCATACTGGCGCATGAGGTCGGTCTCCTCCTCGAGCGAGTACGGCCCGCGTGACAACAGCAGATGGTGCCGCTCGGGAAGTTCGTCGGCGGGCACCGGCTCCACCACACGGATCAGGAACCAGGCGTCCGAGAACAGAAACGCCCCGATGCTGGAGCGCCCCGAGGTCAGAAACACCCGCGAAAAGCCCTGCGCCACCACCGCGTCCTTGGCCTCGGCCGCCGAGGACACCACGGTCGCATCTCCCGCAGGCCAGGGTGGACGGCGCAGGATGAGGTGCGGGATACCCAGCCGAGCGCATGCCGCAGCGGCGTTCTCGGTAATCGTCGCCGCGAACGGATGCGTAGCATCGACTACGGCGTCAATATTGTTATCCAATAGCCATTTACGTAGTCCGACCTCTCCACCGAAGCCCCCGATGCGCAACTCGCCGGCCGGAACAGCCGGGTTACGCACCCGCCCCGCGAGCGACGTCGTGACATCGAACCGGGGCACGAGCCGCTCCGCAAGCTCGCGCGCCTCCGCCGAACCGCCGAGAATCAAGATTTTCATCTAATGTGTTGCCCCTCTGCGACGTCCGGCCGAGTACAGGTAGCTATCGGTGAATCCCTCTGCCGCAAGAACCTTTCCCACGAAGATGACCGCCGTCTTGGTCACGCCCGCTTGTTTCATCTGCCCGGCAATGTCCGCGAGAGTGCCACGAAGGATGATCTCGGATGGCCAGCTGGCATATGCCACGACAGCGGCCGGCGTGCCCGGCGGATACCCGCCGGCGACGAGATCGGCTACCACATTGTCGATTTGAGCCGCCGCCAGGTGCAACGCCAGCGTCGCCCCCGGCACCGACAGTGAGCGCAAATCCTCACCGGCGGGCATCGCGGTGGACAGCGTCGAGACCCGGGTGATCGTCACGGTCTGCGCGACACCGGGAACGGTCAGCTCGGTGCCCAATGCCGCCGCGGCCGCGGCGAAGGCCGGGACACCCGGGACGATCTCGTGGCCAATGCCAAGGGCATCGAGTCGGCGGCACTGCTCGGCCACCGCGCTGTACAGCGAAGGGTCGCCCGAGTGCAGCCTGGCGACATCCAATCCCTGTGCGTCAGCACTGGATATCTCCTCGATAATGGCATCCAAGGTCAGTGGGCCGGTGTCGATGATTCGGGCGTCGGGTGGGCATACCTCCAGAAGGTCGGGCGGCATGATCGATCCGGCGTACAGGCACACCATGCACCGCTGCAGAATCCGCTGCCCGCGCACCGTGATGAGGTCGGCGGCGCCCGGTCCCGCACCGATGAAGTAGACGGTCATGGCTTTTCCCCGGTCCATTGAGCCACGGGCAGCCGGGATCTCCAGCTGGTAAAGGCTCCGAGCGGAGCCGCGTCCTCCACGCGGTACCGGTGCAGCTCTCCCCCATGGCGGGAATACCAGTGCAATAGCAGCGCTTCGGACTCCGCGGTGACCGCGTTGACGACAATCCGGCCCCCGCTCGGCAGCCGCTCCCAGCACGCCTCCAGCAGCCCGGCATTGGTCACACCACCGCCGACGAAGATCACGTCCGGAGGGCAGGCCCTGTCGAAATCGCCGGGCGCGGCGGCGAAACACTCGACGTCTACGCCGAATTTCGTCGCGTTGGCCACGATCGCGGCCCGTCGCGATGGCTTGATCTCGAAGGCCGAGGCGCTACAGCCGGCGCCACTGCGGGACCATTCGATCGCGATACTGCCCGACCCGGCGCCCACGTCCCAAAGCCGCTGACCCGGCCGCGGCGCGAGTGATGCCAGCGTGACCGCCCGGATCTCGCGCTTGGTGATCTGCCCGTCATGTTCGAAAACGTCCTCGGACAGCCCCGCAACCAGTGGCAGCACCGCTACTCCTACCCCCGGAACATATTCCACAGCAATGACATTCAATGCATGACCGGGTGAATGGCCCCACTCGCGAGCAACCCCTTCCACATGGATCTCTGCCGCGCCACCCAACTGTTCCCACACCGTCAACAGTGAGTCACCCAGCTCGGAATCGGCCAGGGTCCGCGCCAGCTCAGCCGGAGTATCCGCGTTGCGGCTGAGCACGATCGCCCGACCGCCGTATCGCAGTGCGGCGGCTGCCTGCGTATTGACCAGGCTGATGATCTCCACATCGTTCACCGCCCAACCCATTCGGGCGCAGGCCAACGACACACTGGACACATGCGGTAACACGCGCACCCGATCCGGGCCGAAGAGCCGGATCAGCGTGGTGCCGATGCCATGCAGCATCGGGTCGCCGCTGGCAAGCACGTGGACGTTGCCGAGACCATCGAACATGGTGGGCAACGCGGGCAACAGTGGCGAAGGCCATACCCGACACTCGGCCGCCAGAGATTCCTCGGCCAGCAGTTCCAGCTGGCGTAATGAACCGAATATTATTGAGGCGCGCTGCAATTCACGGCGGGAATGCATGGATAGTCCGTCGACACCGTCCGCACCTATCCCGATCACGGTAATCACCGCGGCATCCTGCGCCATATAGCTGACGGTACCCATCGCATGATGAATGCGAGCGTTCCCAGCGCACGCGGAATCCACACCGTGCGCTTCCCGCTGCGCAGCGCGCGCACGGTCGCCTCCGCCACCTGGGGCGGTGTGCTCGCCAATGGTGCCGGTGACATGCCCGCCGCCATCCGCCCGATCACGAAGCCGGGGCGCGCGATCAACAAGTGCACGCCGGAACCGTGCAGGGCGTCGGCGAGCCCACTGGCGAAACCGTCGAGCCCCGCCTTGGCCGATCCATACACGTAATTGGCACGCCGTACTCGCCATCCGGCGATCGAGGAGAACACCACCAGCGCGCCGCGTCCGGCGCCACGCATGCGCACGGCCAGCTGAGTCAACAACGCCACCTGTGCCACGTAGTCGATGTGGACGATCGCCGCCGCGTGGCCGGCATCGGTTTCCGCCCGCTCCTGATCGCCCAGCAGTCCAAACGCGAGTACCGCCACGTCGATGGCTCCATGCCGCTCGGCGAGTGCGGCCAGCACCGATTCGTGGGTATCGAGCCGGTCGGCGTCGAACTCGACGCAGTCGACGGCAACGGCCCCGGCGTCGCGGATACGTCGTTCCTCGTCGTGCAGATCACCGGCCCGGCGCGCCGCGAGTACCACGGTGTTTCCGGCGGCGAGACGAGTAGCCACCTCAAGTCCGATTTCGCTGCGTCCACCGAAGATCACCACCGTCGACGATCTTCCCGCAAGCGGATCATCCCCAAGCTGGCCGGAGTGTCGCACCGTGTCGGTCACGTCAGCGATTATGTCCTGCGCTAGCGTGAGAGTTGATGCCGAACACCCCTACAACTCGACTTACCGATGATGCGCTGGCGTTTCTGTCCGAGCGCCATCTTGCGATGCTGACCACCTTGCGCCAGGACAACAGTCCGCACGTGGTGGCTGTCGGCTTCACTTTTGACCCAGTCACCCACATCGCGCGGGTCATCACCACCGGCGGGTCACAGAAAGCGGTCAACGCCGAGCGCGGAGGCCTCGCGGTACTGAGTCAGGTGGACGGCGCCCGCTGGCTCTCCCTGGAGGGCTCGGCCACTGTCGTCACCGACAAAGAGGCGGTGCGCGACGCCGAGCTGCGTTACGCGCAGCGCTATCGCACCCCGCGGGTGAACCCGCAGCGGGTGGTCATCGAGGTCAAGATCGAGCGGGTGCTGGGCTCCTCTGATCTGCTGAACCGCGGCGACGCCCCTACCGAGTAGGCACCACCGTCAGGCCGTGCGGCCGGGAATTCACCGACTCGCAACCATTTTCGGTCACGACGACGATGTCCTCGATTCGTGCGCCCCATAGGCCCGGGAAGTACACACCCGGCTCGATGCTGAAGGCCATGCCCGGTTCCAGGATCAGATCGTTGCCCGCCACGATGTACGGCTCCTCGTGTACCGACAATCCGATGCCGTGTCCGGTGCGATGTACGAACGCCTCACCCATCCCCGCCTCGACGAGAACGCGGCGCGCGGCGGCATCCACCGATTGGGCGCTCACGCCGGGCCGAGCCGCCCGAACGGCCGCCTGCTGCGCCTGCTCCAGAATTGAAATCCGGTGAGCCACATCGGGGTCGGGCTCACCAATGCTGTAGGTACGCGTGCTGTCTGAGTTGTAACCGGGCTCGTAGCTGCCGCCGATGTCCACCACCACGATGTCCCCGGTCTGCAGCTCCCGTTCGGAGCATTCGTGGTGCGGGTCGGCCCCGTGCGGACCGGATCCGACAATGATGAAGGCGACCTCCGAATGCCCCTCGGCCACAATCGCTTCAGCGATATCAGCGGCCACCTGCGCCTCCGTGCGCCCCGGCACCAGCAGTTCGGGCACCAGCGCGTGTACGCGATCGATGGCAGCCCCGGCCTTGCGCAGGGCATCGATCTCCGAGGCGTCCTTGACCATGCGCAGTCGGCGCAGCACACCGGTGGCCAGTATCGGCACGGTCCCGATCAATTCTGTCAGCGGGAGTAGATGCAGTGCGGGCATGGACTCGGTGACGGCGATGGCGCCCGGCAGCGCACCATCGCGGGAACCCAACGCCGCACGTACCAGCTCATAGGGGTTCTCCCCGTCCACCCAGTCGCTGATCGGGATGCCGAGGTCGCCGATCGCCGAATCCTGCAGCGCCGCAAGCTCCATCCGCGGTGCGATCACGGTGGGCGTTCCCGAGGCAGGCACCACCAACGCGGTGAGCCGCTCGAATGTCTGCGCGCGTGAGCCGGTCAGATATCTCAGGTCGTATCCGGGTGTGACCACCAAGCCCGCCACCCCGGCCGTCGCGGCCTCCTGAGCGGCACGTTGCAGGCGGTTGGTGTACACATCGGATTCAAAACGCTGGGGTGCCATACGGTCCAGGCTATCTGGCATAGGTTGAGTGCCGTGTCAGAAGACCTCCACCGACCCGTCCTGCTCCTCGATGGAGCCAGCCTGTGGTTCCGTTCATATTTTGGCGTCCCGGATTCCATCAAGTCTCCCGATGGCCGACCCGTCAACGCGGTCCGCGGCTTCCTCGACACCATCTCCCAGCTCATCACGCTGCATCGGCCGCATCGGCTTGTGGTGTGTCTGGATCTGGACTGGCGACCGGCCTGGCGGGTTGCCGCGATTCCGTCGTACAAGGCGCATCGTGTGGTCGCGGAGGAGCCCGACGGAGCCGTCGATGTCGAAGAGGTGCCCGACGACCTGACACCCCAGGTCGACATGATCGCCGAAATGCTGGATGCGTTCGGCATCGCGTCCGCCGGCGCCCCGGGATTCGAGGCCGACGACGTCTTGGGCACCCTCGCGGCGGCCGAGCGGCGCGACCCGGTGATCGTTGTCAGCGGGGACCGTGACCTACTGCAGGTGGTTACCGATGCCCCGGTGCCTGTTCGCGTCTTCTATATGGGGCGCGGGTTCGCCAAGGCCACATTGTTCGGACCGGTGGAGGTGTCCGAGCAGTACGGCGTGCCCGTCGAGCGTGCCGGCTCGGCGTACGCCGAGCTGGCCCTGCTGCGCGGTGACCCATCCGACGGTCTGCCCGGTGTTGCCGGGGTGGGCGAGAAGACCGCCGCCAAGCTTCTGGCCGAGCACCACTCGCTGACCGGCATCCTCGCCGCGGCCGATGATCCAAAATCAGGGCTGGCCAAGGCGGTTCGCGCCAAGCTGCAGGCCTCGGTCGACTACATCGCGGCCGCCGAGCCGGTGGTCCGGGTGGCCGTGGATGCGCCGGTCACCATCGATCGGGACAGCGATGCGCTGCCGCTGGCCGCCCGCGATCCGCAGCGGGTCGCCGAACTGGGTGCCGAGCTGGGGATCGGGTCGGCGATCACGCGCCTGCAGAAGGCATTGGACGCGCTGCCCCAGCCTTAGGTCGAGAACGCAAAAACGCCGAGTGTGCGGATGGCAACACTCGGCGTTTTCGCGAGAAACGATCTACTTGGGGCGGCCGACTTCGTAGGTGCCCTTGTCGTTCTGGAAGGTCACGGTGACCTGTCGCTTGGTGCCGTCGATGCTGACATCGCAGCTGAAGGTGGCGCCCTTCTTCACCTCGGGGTTCTGGCCGTCATTGCACTTGACGTCCTTGACGTTCTTGGCGCCGTAGCCATTGGTTTCGTCGGTGAGAACCTTGGTCACACCCTCCTGCGCCTTGTTGACGTCCAGGGTTGTGGTCATGGCCCAGCCGGGGGCCAGGAAGGCGGTAACCAGCACCACGATCAGGATCACCGCGGCCGCGACGATACCGCCGATGATCGCGATGGTCTTGGTGGAACGCTGCGGCTTTCCGGCGCCGAACTGCGGGAACGGCTGTCCCTGCTGCTGTCCGTACTGGCCCGGGTATCCACCCTGCTGGCCGTACTGTCCCGGCTGGCCGTAGGCGCCGGGCTGGCCGAACTGGCTCGGCTCACCAAACCCCTGCTGACCGGGCTGCTGGCCGAACTGGCTCGGATCCCCGAATCCACCGCCCGGGAAACCCGGCTGCTGGTACTGCGGATACTGCTGGCCCTGACCATAGGCGGGCTGCTGCCAACTCGGTTCACCCTGCTGTGCCGGATCTGAGGATTGCGGTGTCTGCCACGGCTCTTGGCCTTGCCCAGGTTGGGGCGCCCACTGTCCGCCAGGTTCGGTTCCCTGTGGACCGCTCATCGTTCCTCCCGTGTCGCGACTTTATTACTTACCGGTGTGTAAGAGGGTGCTGACGCTCCACCTTAGCGTTTGCTCGTCGTTATGTGCCATCAACGGCAACGACGCCACGCCGCACGTCGGCGACCGCGGCCCTCGCCACCGAGCGCAGCTCGGCATCCGGCGCTGCCTTGTTGATCTGGTCGAGCAGATCAACCACTTGCCGGCACCACCGCACGAAATCGCCTGCCGGTAGCGCGGTGCCCGTATCACCGGCCGCCTCCAACGATGCCGCCAGATCACCGGTGGTCGCCCATCGGTGTACCGCCGCGACGAAGCCCTCATCGACCTCGCGGGTGGGCGCGAGCTGATGCCGCTGTTCGTCGTGACGCAACCGGGCCAGCGCTCGGTGGGTTTCGGCGAGCGCCGCGCGCAGTGCCGCGGTGGGGGCCTCCCCCGTCACCGATACCGCGTCACCACGCGACTCGTACAGCACGGCCGATGCCACGGCCGCCAGTTCCGCGGGTTTGAGCCCCGCCCACAGTCCGCGCCGCAGACATTCGGCCACCAGCAGATCGCTCTCGCTGTAGATGCGGGCCAGCAGCAAGCCGTCCTTGGTCACCTTCTTGCCGAGTTCGGAGCTGTCCTGGACGTATCCACGTTCGGTCAGCAGCGTCAGAATGCGGTCAAAAGTGCGCGCGAGTGAGTTGGTCGCGGCCGACACCTTCTTCTGCAGTTGTGCGTTATCGCGTTCGATGCGCAGATAGCGCTCGGCCGTCCGCGCCAGTTCCTCGCGGTTGGGAGCGTGGTGCACCGGATGCTCCCGGATTTCTCGACGCAGCCGTTCGACCTCGACGCCAAGATCTGAACCATCAGCACCCGGGTCGTTCTTGCGTCCCTTTACGGGTTGCGGCCTGCGCACCCGGCCCTCGTCCAGCGCCGATCGCAGGGCCGACGCCACGTCACGGCGCACCTTGGGCTGGCGGTGCTCGACACGCTTGGGCAGGCTGATGGATCCGAGCGGTTCCGCGGTTCCCGAGTAGTCCGCCGATGAAATCCTTCCGGCCCAACGATGTTCGGTCAACACCAACGGACGCGGGTCATCGTCGTCGTGGGCCGGCTCCAGCACCACGGCCACTCCGTTGCGACGGCCGTGGGGTATCGCGATGACATCGCCGCGCTTGAGGGCGGCCAAGGCATCGTTGGCCGCACCACGACGCGCCAGCCGTGAGCTGCGCGCAGCGGCCCGCTCACGCTCGGACAGCCTGCCACGTAACCGGACATATTCCAGGGCGGCACCGTCGTGCCCGTCAATCTCCTTGGCGATCTCGTCCAGCATCTTCTTGCCGCGTTCGATACCGCGGACCAATCCCACCACCGAGCGGTCGGCCTGGAACTGTGCGAAGGATCGCTCCAGCAGTTCGCGCGCCGGATCCGGACCCATCCGGTGCACCAGATTGATCGTCATGTTGTACGACGGCGCAAATGAGCTGCGTAGCGGGAAGGTACGCGTGGAGGCCAGACCCGCGATCTCGCCGGGTTCCACCTCGGGCGTCCACAGCACGACTGCGTGTCCCTCGACGTCGATCCCGCGTCGGCCCGCCCGCCCGGTCAACTGGGTGTACTCCCCTGGGGTCAACGCCGCGTGCTGCTCCCCGTTGAACTTCACCAACCGTTCCAGCACCACCGTGCGCGCGGGCATGTTGATACCCAATGCCAGTGTCTCGGTAGCAAATACCGCCTTCACGAGCCCCTTGGTGAACAGTTCCTCGACGGTGTGCCGGAACACCGGCAGCATGCCCGCATGGTGGGCGGCGATACCGCGCAGCAGCCCCTCACGCCACTGCCAGTAGCCGAGCACATCCAGATCCGCCTCGGGCAGCCCCTCGGTGCGGCGGTCGATGATGGCGACGATCTCCCGCCGGTCCTCCTCGGTGGTGAGGCGCAACCGGGATCGAAGGCATTGCGCCACAGCGCCATCGCAACCAGCACGAGAAAAGATGAACGTAATCGCCGGAAGCAGGCCGTCCTCGTCGAGCCGGGTGATGACCTCGGGTCGCGACGGCGGGCGATAGAGCGTGGGAGGGCGCCCGCCACGATCTTGGGGACCGCGGCGGCGTGGGCGGTCGAAGTCTGCGAAGCGATCGGCCTGGCGCCGCTGGGCTATGTAGCGGGTGAGCTCCGGGTCGACATCGGTCTTCTTGCCGTCGTAATCAAAGAGATCGAAGAGCCGCCGCCCGACCATGACGTGCTGCCACAACGGGACCGGCCTGGTCTCGTCGACCACGACGGCGGTGTCTCCGCGGACCGTCTTGATCCACCCGCCGAATTCTTCGGCGTTGCTCACTGTGGCCGACAGACTGGCCAGGGCCACCTCTTCGGGCAGGTGCAGAATGACTTCTTCCCAGACCGCACCGCGGAATCGGTCGGCCAGGAAGTGCACCTCGTCCATGACCACATACGAAAGACCATGCAGTGCTGGTGAATCCGCATACAGCATGTTCCGCAGTACCTCGGTGGTCATCACCACCACCGGAGCATCGGAGTTGATCGAGGAGTCTCCGGTGAGCAGGCCGACCTTCTCCGGTCCGTACACCGACACCAGGTCGTTGTACTTCTGGTTACTCAGCGCCTTGATCGGGGTGGTGTAGAAGCACTTGCGTCCGGCCGCCAGAGCCAGGTGCACCGCGAATTCTCCGACGATGGTCTTACCCGCGCCGGTGGGTGCACAGACCAGCACACCATGGCCGTTTTCCAGCGCCGTGCAGGCGCGGACCTGAAAGGGATCGAGAGCAAAACTCAGCCCTTGGGAGAACGCACTGAGTTGGGTTCCGATGCTGGTCACTTGCCCATGTTGTCAAACCGCTCGGGAGGACCGATCGGTTCGGGCGCGGCAATGGCCTCGGGAGCATCCAAAGCAGAGGCCTCGTCATCGCTGAGCTCCTGCGCGGCCTCCCGTTTGGCTTTGCGCCTGTCGTGTATCCGGGCCACCTGAATGGAGAATTCCAGCAGCACCGTCAGCGCGAGGCCCAGCGCGGTCATCGTGAACGGATCCGATCCCGGGGTCGCGAAGGCCGCGAACACAAAGAGGCCGAAGATGATGCCCCGGCGCCAATTCTTGAGCTTGGCGTAGGACAGGATCCCAACGAAATTCAGCATGACGAGCAACAGCGGGAACTCGAAGCTGACACCGAAGACCAGCAACACGTTGATGAGGAAACTGAAGTACTCGTCACCCTTGAGCCCGGTGACCTGGACGTCACTGCCCACCGTCAAGAGGAAGTGCAGGGCCTTGGCCAGCACCATGTAGGCCAACAGCGCGCCGGCGACGAACAGCACCGTCGCGGCGGTGACGAAGATGACCGCGAATTTGCGTTCGTTGCGATACAGGCCCGGCGTGATGAACCGCCAGATCTGGTACAGCCACACCGGACAGGCCAGCACCACGCCAGCGGTCAGGCCTACCTTGAGGCGCAGCATGAACTGCTCGAAAGGTGCGGTTGCCAGCAGTCGGCAGGCCCCATCCGCGCTCAAATTGGCGCGGGCGCTGGCCGGCAGCGAACAGTACGGTCCGCGCAACCACTCACCGAGGCTTTCCACGCCGAACATCGCGTGCTCGTACCAGAAGAACCCGACGATGGTGGTCAGCAGGACGGCCGCCACCGAGATCAGCAGGCGGGTGCGCAGCTCCTGCAGATGCTCGATGAGCGACATCGTGCCGTCGGAATTCTTGGGTTGTCTGGACTTTCGCAGCCCAAGAGCACCCAGGACCTTGTTCATGAACGCATGACCTATCCGGCCGGCCTATCGCGGCGGAACGCGGCTAGGCAGTGGGCTTGTGACCGGGAGTCGATTCGATCGGCGGTGCCTCCACCGCGGTAGCGGGTGGCACTTGCTGCTGCTCCACCGCTGGTGGGGCGTCGGCCGCCTTCGCGGAATTTCCCTCGTTTTGCAGTTCCTTGACTTCCGATTTGAAGATCCGCAGCGACTTACCCAGCGAACGCGCGAGGTCGGGCAGCTTCTTGGCTCCGAAGAGCAGCGCGAATACGACAATTACGATCACCCAGTGCATGGGTTGTAGACCGCCCAATGTGGTCACCTCCTCTGGCGTCGTGTCTGCCTTGATGCTACCCCAGGGCCGATCTCGGTCAGCTGGCCTGATACGCCGCCAGCGCCGCCGCCGCGTCGGTACGCACTCGTCGCGCCAAGGATTCCGGCGCCAGCACCCGGATCGCCGAACCGAAACCGAGGATCAGCCGCGCCATCCAGTCCTCGGAGGCATAGGTCATGGCGGCCTCCACCGATCCGTCGGCATGCTGGACACCGGTGGGCCGCATCGGGAAATAGTCGAAGACCCAGGATGCACTCGGCCCGACCAACACCGTCGCGGCCGGCAGCGAGGGGTCCGCCTCGAACAGGCCGGTGTCGGTGGCCGTCTGGACCGCAGGCGCAGGAGGTGTCGAACGCTGGTCGAGAACCTCGGCCTGTTCGATCCTGTCGAACCGGAACAACCGCACCCCCTCGGAGGTGCGACACCAGGCCTCCAGATAGCTGTGATCCCCCACGACCGCGATCCGAATGGGGTCGACTATCCGCTCCGACAAGGCATCTCGTGATGCCGAGTAGTACTCGATGCGCAGTGCCTTGCGGTTGCGCACGGCACTGCGCACGGCGGAGACCGCCTCGGACTCCACGGGAGCCGCCGGTGAAGCGTTCGATTCGGTGCTCAATTCTCTTCGCCCGGGCGACTCATCGCCGGCCCCCGCCGCGTCCTCGATCTTGGCGATAGCGCTGCGCGCGGCCTCCGGGTCGACGGTGCCGGGCATGTCCAGCAGAGCGCGTAAGGCGACCAGCAGCGCCGTCGCCTCGGGCGAGGTGAGGCGCAGCGGACGGTCGATGCCGGCTGAGAACGTGACCTCGATGCTCTCCTCGGAGAAGGAGAGATCGATCAGATCGCCGGGACCGTAACCGGGCAGGCCGCACATCCACAGCTGGTTCAGATCGGCCATCAGCTGCTTGGTGGTGACGCCCAGGTCCGCGGCCGCATCGGCGGCGCTGATACCCGGATTGGCCTGGAAATACGGAACCATGTTGAGAAGCCGGGTCAGACGATTCGACAGCTCTGTCATGCCGTGACTCCTGCGTGCTCCTGAAGGCGAGCGATGACCTCATCGCGCACCTGTGCCGGTTCCAACGCGACCGCATCGGCACCGTGGGAGGCGACAGAGCGAACCAGGCGGTCGGGTGAGGCCACCTCGATCTCCACCACATCGCCGTCGCGTTCCCCCAGCCGTCGTGGTTCGACCACGGCACCCATCCGGCGCAGTTCCTGGGCGCGCCCCTCGGCGATCCACACCCGCGCGGTGATGCGCACCGGCCCATCGCCGACGGCCCTGGCCACGATGGCGCGCAGATCCACCCCCTCGGGGCGGCGCACCGTGCCAGGCTTTTCCAGCATCGTGACGTCCTCCCCGATGCGGGAGAGCCGGAACGTGCGGGTGGCGTTGCGGTCTCGATCATGTCCGACGAGGTACCAGCGGCCACGATCGGTGATCACACCCCACGGCTCCACGGTGCGCGTGACATACGGCTCGGCGCGTGAGGGCCGGTGACCGAACTGCACTGCCTGACCGGAGTCGATGGCGGACAGCAGGATTCGCAGCACCGATTCCGAACCACGACCACCGGGCATTGCTAGGTTTGACGTGGACCCCGCCACCGAAACGTTCTCGGCGGTGGGGTCGACGTCCACGCCCGCCGCGCGCAGTTTCATCAGCGCGCCCTGTGCGGCGGTGACCAGCTCGGGCGACTGCCACAGCTGCGTAGCGACCGCAACGGCCGCGGATTCATCGGCGGTGAGAGTGATATCGGGTAGCTCGTAGGCGTCGCGACGGATGCGGTAGCCCTCGGTGGCGTCGAAGGACGACACTTTGCCCGTTTCCAGTGGGATGCCCAGGTCGCGCAGTTCGTTCTTGTCGCGCTCGAACATCCGGCTGAAGGCCTCATCGCTCGGCGAGTCCGAGTAGCCGGCCACAGAGGTGCGGATTCGTTCTGCGGTGACATAGGTGCGGGTGGACAGCAGGCAGATCACCAGGTTCATCAACCGCTCGACTTTGGAGATCGCCACGGCGGAAAGCTTAGAGGAAATCGGCACGTCAGCCCGGAGCGCATGCGGGAGTGTCCGAATGTTTGTTCGGACCCGACCCAAACGCCGAGAGCGAGCGCTACATGCTGGCGATGAGCCGTTCCACCCGCTCGTCAACCGACCGGAACGGGTCCTTGCACAGCACCGTGCGCTGCGCCTGGTCGTTGAGCTTGAGGTGCACCCAGTCGACGGTGAAATCGCGGCCGGCTTCCTGGGCTGCGGTGATGAAGTCACCGCGCAGCTTGGCGCGGGTGGTCTGCGGCGGCTGATCGACGGCGGCCTTGATCTCCTCATCGGTGGTGATGCGAGCGGCCAACCCCTTGCGCTGCAGCAGGTCGAACACGCCCCGGCCACGCTTGATGTCGTGATAGGCCAGGTCCAGCTGAGCGATCTTCGGGTCAGACAGCTCCATGTTGTAGCGGTCCTGGTAGCGCTGGAACAGCTTGCGCTTGATCACCCAGTCGATCTCGGTGTCGACCTTCGAGAAGTCCTGGCTCTCAACAGCATCCAGTGTGCGGCCCCAAAGTTCGACGACCTGCTCCACCTGCTCATTGGGCTCTCTGGTGTTGAGGTGTTCCACAGCCCTCGCGTGGTATTCGCGTTGAATGTCCAGCGCGCTGGCCTGACGCCCCCCGGCGAGCCGGACGGGGCGGCGGCCGGTGAGGTCGTGGCTGACCTCGCGGATGGCTCGGATCGGGTTGTCCAGCGAAAAGTCCCGGAATGCCACACCCGACTCGATCATCTCCAGTACCAGCGCCGCGGTGCCCACCTTGAGCATGGTGGTGGCCTCGGACATGTTGGAGTCGCCGACGATGACATGCAGGCGCCGGTACTTCTCGGCGTCGGCATGTGGCTCGTCGCGCGTGTTGATGATGGGGCGGCTACGCGTGGTCGCCGAGGACACACCTTCCCAAATATGCTCGGCGCGTTGCGATAAGCAATAGGTCGCCGCCTTGGGTGTGAGCAACACCTTGCCCGCCCCGCAGATCAACTGGCGGGTGACCAGGAACGGCAGCAGCACATCCGAGATCCGGGAGAACTCCCCGGCCCGCACGATGAGGTAGTTCTCGTGGCAGCCGTACGAGTTGCCCGCGGAATCGGTGTTGTTCTTGAACAGGTAGATGTCGCCGCCGATGCCCTCGTCGGAGAGGCGCTGTTCGGCGTCGATGAGCAGATCTTCCAGGACACGTTCTCCGGCGCGGTCATGGGTGACCAGCTGCACCAGGCTGTCGCACTCGGCGGTGGCGTACTCGGGGTGGCTGCCCACGTCGAGATAGAGCCGTGCGCCATTACGCAGGAAGACGTTGGAGCTGCGCCCCCAGGACACCACCCGGCGGAACAGGTAACGGGCGACCTCGTCCGGGCTCAATCGCCGGTGGCCGTGAAATGTGCACGTGACGCCGAACTCGGTCTCGATCCCCATAATTCGACGTTGCACACCATCGAGCCTACTGGGTGAGGCCGTCGACAGCGGGGAGGCTGGCCTTTCTCGAGGCCATCTGTCTGGGTATCTCAGCAGCACGACCGGCGATCCGATACCGTTCGGTTCGGGTTGGGCCCGGTTTCGTCCGCGCCGTATTGGCATACAACGACAGGTTTCGACAATGCATATTGCGCTGTTCACCGATCTTCACCCTGAGAGCCTGGGCGGGGCGCAGATCTCGGTGGCACGCCAGCGTCACGGGCTGGAACGGCTGGGACACAAGGTGACGGTGTTCACCGCACCGCTGGCCCACACCGTTGACCCCGACCCGAACGTCGTCGAGGTCAAGCCGGTGCCGTTCGTGGCAGAGGCGATGCGCAAGCTCGGCAAGCACGACGATTTCACCTTCGTATGGCCCGGAGCGGCGAACAAAGAACTGATCGATCGGGAGCTTCGCGCCCGCGGACCCATCGACATCATCCATAGCCAGGGTGACCTGGGCGTCTGCATCGCCGGCGTGGAAGCGGCCCGCCGCAATGGCATCCCGGTGGTGCAGACCAAGCACACCCGATACGACGTGTACTTCGAGAAGGCCAGCCCCAATCCCCTGCTGTTGGCGTGGATCTTCAGCCAGATGCAGGAGCGCCATCTGCCCAAGGATTTCCACCTGACGACGGTGCAGGAGTCGGCCGCATCGCGGCGGGCGTGGCAGCTGATGATGGCGCAGGCGCAGGCGGTGGATCACGAGATCACCCCGACGACACACTTTGCCCAGGCCCTCACCGATCGCGGGCTGCGTCGGCCGATTTCGGTGGTGTCCAACGGCGTGGACGACGAGCTGGTCGACATCGCCCGTGAAGCAGCGGACGACAAGCCGACCGACGACGAGCCGCTGCGGCTGATCTGGTGCGGACGGCTGTCCCCGGAGAAGCGGGTACTGGAGGCCGTAAAGGCCGCCACCCAGGTTCAGAACTGTGTCATGGATATCTACGGCGACGGCCACCTTGAGCACGCCATCAAGAAGTACGTCGATTCACACGGAGCGTCGCACCGCATCCGGTTGCGCGGCCGGGTCAGCCAGGACAGCTGCCTGGCGGCGATGGGAGCCAGCAGCGCCCTGCTGTTCACCTCCTACGGTTTCGACACCCAGGGACTGGTTCTGCTGGAGGCGATTTCGATGTCGACTCCGGTGATCTTCTGCGACGAGATCCTGGGCGAGTCGGTACCCGACGGCGGTGGCCTGGTGACGGAGAACGAATCCGTCGAGGCCATTGCCAAGGCGATCCGGGCGTTGGCCGATGACCGCGCCAAGCTGCGGCAGATGACCGAGGTGGTCGCCGCGCACCAGGACGAGCCGCGGCAGTCGCTGCAGACCGAGAAGATTGTCGCCATCTACAACGATGTGTTGAAGAAGGCCAACGCCTGACCCCGTGAGGCCGCATAGGCTGGCCGAGTGGACTTCTCCGAATACTCCCGATACGACGCCACCGGCCTGGCCGAGCTGGTGGCCACCAAGCAGGTCACCCCGGCCGAGCTGCTCGCCGCGGCCCGCGCACGTGCGGTGGCGGTCAATAACAAGATCACGGCCATTGTCCGGACCATTCCGGAGGCGGATAAACAGGTCGAGGGCGAGCTGACCGGTCCGTTCGCGGGGGTTCCTTTTCTCATCAAGGACCTCGGCCAGGACTACAAGGGCCACCCGACGTCGGGAGGGTGCCGGGCGTTGTCCACCCTTCCCGCGCCGGAGCATTCCACCATCGTGCAGCGGTGGCTCGACGCCGGTCTGGTCATCTTCGGCAAGACCAACACTCCCGAGTTCGGCTCGAAGGGCATCACCGAGCCGGAACTTTTTGGTGCTAGCCGCAATCCGTGGGATTTGGGCCGCACACCCGGCGGATCATCGGGTGGTTCCGCGGCCGCCGTCGCGGCGGGAATCGTGCCGGTGGCCGGCGCCAGCGACGGAGGCGGGTCCATCCGTATCCCCGCGGGATGTTGTGGTCTGGTGGGCCTCAAGCCGGGACGCGGCATCACTCCGATGGGTCCGGCGGCCGGCGAACCCATGCACGGTGCGGCCGTGAGCGGCACGGTCTCGCGCACCGTCCGCGATACCGCCGCCATGCTCGACGTTATTGCCGGACCGGATGCGACATCGCCGTATCTGCCTGCCATACCCGCGGATTCGTACGCCTCGCAGGTGGGCAGGGATCCGGGAAAGCTGCGGATCGGGGTGCGCATCCCGACCGTCATCACCCCCAACCCCGATCCGGCGGCCGCGGCCGCGGTCGAGGCCGCGGTACGGGTTCTGACGCACCTGGGCCACGAGGTGGAAGAGGTGAGCGCCCCCTACGACGATGGGCAGCTGGCGCGCGACTTCCTGCTGACCTGGTTTGTGCACGCCGCCTACGAGGTGGACGACACCAAGCGGCTGACCGGGGCCGGTGACGAAGGGTTCGAACGCGACACCCTGCTCATCGCTGCACTGGGCCGTGCCACCAGCGGACCCGATTATGTTGCGGCCGTGGAGCGCCGACACAACTATGTGCGGGAGCTGGCCACCTTCTTCGGCGACTATGACCTGCTGCTCACGCCCACACTCGCCAAGGTTCCACCGAAGATCGGCGAGTTCAACCTTCCGGCACCGCTGGCGGCGGTGTCCGATCTGTTGTTGCGCACGAGGACGGCCCGTATGCTCAAGTACGCCAACATCGTCGACAGCATGATCAACGATAATCTCGGCTGGGTTCCCTACACCCAATTGGCGAATCTGACTGGGTGCCCCGCGATTTCCCTGCCGCTGTATCAAACCCCGAAGGGGCTCCCACTCGGTGTGCAGTTCGTTGCCCCACTGGGCGGCGAATCACTGCTCATCCGGCTGGCCGCCCAGTTGGAGGCGACCGCACCGTGGGCAGACCGCCGCCCCACGCTCTAGCGCGGTAATGTGGACGCCGGGCGTGCAGGAGCGCCCGGTGTCCGCCCGAAGAGGCTCAGCCTCCCTGCTTTTCTTGCACTGGTTTACCGACCTCTTCTCGCACCTGGTCTCGCGGACATCGGGCACACGAGAGGAGGCCGTTATGGCCAGCACCCTTCCCACCAATCCGTCACTTGATCGCCTCCGTGATGAGGCGCGCGGGCTGCAGCGCGCGGTGCGAACCGCCGACCCTGAGGCGGCCGGCGTGGTGCGTCAACACCATCCACGTCCCGATATCGCATTGGCAGGCCAACAATTCGCACTGCACGATGCTCAGCTGACAGTGGCCCGCCGCTACGGATTCACCGGCTGGCCCGCGCTCGTGCACTACGTGGAGCTTGCCGCCGGACTCAGCACCGATCCCAGCGCGGTGTCCGAGGCGGCGCTCGACACGGCCGACCGATTCTGCGCCCTGGCGTCGCTGCGATACGACGAGGACGATGAGCCGCCCCGTTGGCAGGCGGCCGCGGATCTGGTGGCCGCCGATCCCGCCCTGGTGGATCGGCATGTATGGGCTGCCGCCTCGGCCGCCGACCCGACCGCGCTCGCACAGCATCTGGCGGCGCACCCAACACTGGCGAGCACGAATGGTGGTCCATACCAATGGTTTCCGCTGATGTACCTGTGCTACGGGCGCGCACGGAGCAGCAGACGGTGGCTGCCGCGCGCCTGCTTCTGGACGCCGGCGCCGATCCGAACGCCGGATACCTCTGGCGCGGTCTGTCCACTCCGTTCACCGCGCTGACGGGGGTGTTCGGCGAGGGTGAGCAAGGGCCGGGACGTCAGCCCCGGCACCCCTTCGCCGAAGCGCTGGCCACCGTTCTGCTGCAGCGCGGCGCACACCCGGTGGATCAGCAGACCCTCTACAACAGGATGTTTCGCCCCGACGATTCGCATCTGGAGCTGCTGTTCGCCCACGGGCTGGCCGATGCCGGGGCGAGCCCGTGGGAACTCCGCCTCGGCGAGGCCATGGAGACCCGTCAACAGATGTGGCGGCGGCAGGTCGACTGGGCCGCCGAGCACGGGTTCTCCGACAGGCTGGAACTGCTCGCACGGCATGGAATCGACACCGCGGGTGCCACCCTCGTGGCACCCGCCTTCCCCACCGACGTCAACGCCCGCGACGACGAAGGCGCGACGCCGCTGCATCACGCCGCCTGGGCGGGCGACCTCGGGTTGATCCGGAGGCTTCTGGACGCAGGAGCCGATCGCACACTCGCCGACAACCGTTTCAGCACAACGCCGCTGCAATGGGCAGAGCACGCGTACCAAATGGAGGCGGCAAAACTACTGCGGGACAACGGTCGCGGATAAGCGCACCGACACTAGGCGGAGTCCCTGAGTCGCTGCACGTCGTGCTCGACGCAGCCCACCTCGTCGGCCGCCTGCGTAACCGATAGAGCGGGATTCAGCAGAATCCGCAGTTCACTGGGGGTAAAGGTCGGCTCGATTTCCCAGGGCGCATGATCCCACCCGGTTTCGCTCATGCCGACGAAGAGTTCTTCGCTCATTTTCGATCCTCAGAACAAGGAGAAGTAAGAACGGGACACCACGATGAGGGCCCAGCTGAGGTGAGCTTCTTCGCCCACCCGTGACGTATGCCAGTAATGCTAGCCTCGCGCGTCAACCAGATACAGCACCGTCCCGATAACACTGCGTAACGAGTCCGCTCGCCCTGTGGCACAACCATGTTAACGGGTGCGCAACCGTGCACACTCGAGGCCGGACACTCGTCGGTTCGACCTGCCGCAAACTGTTCGCGCGCGTCAGGCGGCAGCGGCCTTGACGGCCTTGCCCACCTCGGCACGCAGTTCGGCGTACTCGGGAGAACGGCGTAGATCGTCGGGGTCGATGCCGGTTCTGGGCAGGTTCACCGGAATGTCCAGTGCCACTTGCCCCGGGCGGCGGGTCAGCACGACAATGCGCGACCCGAGGAAGGCAGCCTCGTCGGCGCTGTGTGTGACGAACACCGTGGTGCGGCCCGACTCGGCACTGACCTGCCGGACATCTTCCTGGAGACGCTCGCGGGTGAGTGCGTCGAGCGCCGCGAACGGCTCGTCCAAGAGGAAAAGCGGGGTCTCTGCGGCGAGGGCCCGGGCGATAGCCACCCGCTGCTGCTGGCCGCCGCTGATCTCCCAGATGCGCCGACTCGCGGTGCCCTCCAGCCCGACGCGGGTGAGCAGTTCGTCCCGGCGCTGTACCCATCGATCCCGAGGCACCTTTGCATACTTCAGGGCGAGTTCGACGTTGCCTCCCACGGTGCGCCAGGGGAACAGCCGCGGCTGCTGAAAGACGACTCCGGAGGTGATGCCGGGGGTGGGCGCATCGCCGGCCACCTGTACGGCACCCTCGCTCGGTGATTCGAATCCGGCCAGCAGCCGCAACAGGGTGCTCTTTCCGCAGCCCGAGGCCCCGACCAAGACCAGAAAGGTCCCCGGATCGACGGTCAGATCCACCGGGCCCAGCGCCGTGGTCCTGTCCGCGCCGCTGCCGTAGCGGTGCGTGACGCCGCTGATCTTTATTGATCCGGTTTTGCTTTCCTGGACAGTGCTTTCCACATCATTTGCCAATGACACCGGGTAGGCCTTTCGTGTAGACGGCATTCTCGAATGTCGACAGTGGCGCCGCAGCGGGGATCTGTTTCTGTTCGGCCAGGAACTGTGACGCACTCTGCAGGTCCACGGCGATATGGCCCGGCTTTCCCTGTTCACCAAGCCATTTCGGAGACGCGACCTCACCGGGAGTTAAGTAGATCCCCTGCTTGAGCTGGCCCGCCACCTCTTGTGGAGTGAGCCCGGTCTCGGCGGCGATGGCCTTGGCCGCCGCACTCGGATCGTCATGAATGAGTCTCAGCGCCCGTGCCTGCTGCTGGCGCCACACGTCGACGATCTCCGGGTGCGCGTCGGAGAAGACGTTGGCCACGGCCGCGAGGTCAAGGGTGGGTTTACTCCCCTGGGCCAGCTGTCGGCTGGTGATGAGATCCCTACCGTTCTTGCGCACCTGGTCCACCGTGGGCAACCAGGTGTAGACGGCGTCGACGTCACCGCGGTCGAAGGCCGCCAGCGCGGCTTGTGGCTGCAGATCCACGAGCTGAACATCCTTGGCGGACAGTCCGTTCTGAGCCAATGCCGCCAACAGGCTGTAGTGGGCGGTGGAGGCAAAGGGGGTACCCACGCGCTTGCCCCGCAGGCCCGCGATCGTCGTGACACCGCTGCGATTGCTGGCCACCAGGGCCTCGTTGTCACCCGCGACATCGAGAACGAAGGCCACCCGGTACGGGATGTTCAAGGGAGCCGACAATCCCCGCGCGAAGGGACTTGAGCCCAGCGATCCGAAGTCCAGCTCCCCGGCGATGAATGCGGTGTTGACATCGGCACCGGAGTCGAACCGCGTCCACTTGATGTTGTAATCGGGTAAAGCCGTTTCCAGCCAACGGTTTTGCTTGACCACAAGGTCGCCGCTCGGGAAGTTCTGATACCCGATGCGGATGGTCGGTTTACCATCCTGCAGGCCCGAGTGGTCGATGGCGCATCCGGACAGGAGCCCGATCGCCACCATCAGCGCCGCCGCGATTCGGCCCGCTCTCATACCTTTCCCCTCCACGGCACCGCACGGCGCTCCACAGCCCGCAGCGCCGCGTCGATGATCAATCCCGAGATCCCGATCGAAAAGATTCCGACGAGTACCACCGGCGTGTTGTTGTAGTTGCTCGCGTCTTTCACCAGACCGCCGATTCCGGGTATGCCGTTGAACAATTCGGCGGCGACCACCGAGGAGTACGCCATACCCACCGCGAGCCGAACTCCGGTGAATGTCTCCGGCAGCGCCGCGGGAATGACAACGTCACGAGTCACCTGCCAGCGGGTGGCGCCCAGCGCGCGGGCGGCCTCCACGAGCCCGACCGGTGCGGCCACCACGGCGGCGGTGGTGGCGACCGCGACCGGTGGCAGCGCCGCCAACGCCAGCAGCGTGATCTTGGGGGCCTCGTCGATGCCCAGCCAAATGACCAACAGGAAGAAGTACGCCAACGGCGGCAGCGTGCGCAGGAACGTCAGCCACGGCTCGAGCACGCTGCGCACCCAGCCGACCGATCCCATGACCAGGCCCAGCAGCACGCCACCGGTGACGCCTATGACGACACCGAAAAGCAAGCGGCGCAGCGTCATATACAGATGTTCGGCCAGCAGGTAGCCACCGTATCCATGCACGCCGTCATGGTTGGTGGAGACCTCGATGAACGCGTGCCACACGCTGCTCGGATACGGCACGAAGGTCTGGTTCCACATGCCGCTCACCGCGGCCAGCTGCCAGATACCGACGAACACGACCACCGAAAGCAGCGGCAGAGCGGCGCTGGTCAACCGGCGGCACCACTGCGACGGGCGCCGGGCTGCTTCCTTCGATTCGGCGGGCGACTCTTCGGGGGGAACGATGTCGACGAATACAGACACTATGCGAATGGCTTTCTGTGGCTAGGCGCGATGGGACGGCGTCAGACAACAGCAGCTATCAGCAGAGGGTGTCGAAGGCACCCGGTATTGATACCGGCGCAAACCCGGACACTCAAGGGTCCGGCTCAGCGCGAACGAAACCCGCGGCGGGGCGGTGGCCCGAGATCGTCATCGGGCTCGTGCTCCCACAACCCGATGACCGGGGCCGAACCCTTGGGTAACTCCCCAAGCAGCTCGCGGGTGTTATCGCTATTCACGAGATATCCCGGGCTGTAGTGCTCGTTTTCGTCCCCGCGCCGCTGGTTCGTGTGCGACGGATACGCACCCATCATCGGCATCATCGCACCCCACGGCCGTATCGCCGCCCCTGCACCGATACCGCCGGCACTCATCGGCGTTGATCCCGAGCCGAGTGGCGGCATTCGATCAGGGGCAAGCGGCTGACGGCTCGTGGGGGTCGCCGATTCGAACCCGGCACTGCGGGTTGGGTTCTCACTCCAGAGCGGATCACGCATCCAGTTCCGGTGGGAGTAGACATCATCTTCACCGAGCTCGTCCACCCCCGATCCGGATTTCTGCCTGGAGCCGAAATCATTGCCCGGGAAGGGATTACCCGGATTGCCCGCCGCTATGAGAGGTACCTGCAGCGGCATACCGGCACCGCCCTGGGACATCGTCTCTTGCGGATTCATCTCCGGCTCGCCCAACGCCCACCGCGCCAGGAACTCCCCGGCCCTCTCGGCCTGTTCGTCCCGCGACGAGTCGACCACCGCTGCCACACCAGGGCCAGATCCGAAACGAAGTCGTTCCCGGGGGCCAACCAGTTGGGCAACCGCATTTCCGGCCTGCACGGCCGGCCCGCTGTACACGACGCGCACCTGCTCCAACGCTCGTTCCCATAGGTCGAGGTCATCGGCGACCGAGGCTCCCCGACCGACCGGCACGCCCAGCCGACCCACTGGCGCGCCGGTGCTCGGGGACACGACCTGCTGCTGTAACTGACCCGCCGCGCGAGCCAGCACGTCCAGACCAGCGGACAGGGTGGTGGCCTCTCCGAGTGCCACCCGCGAGTTCTCCACGTACGCCTGCATGGTGCTCAGCGCTGCCCGCGCCCCAGCGCCGCTCCAGCGCTCGCCGATCATCGCCGTCACGTCCTCGAGAAATGTGGTGAGCAGCGAATCAAGCTCACTCAGAGCACTCTTCCAGTCGTTGGCGACGCGCTTGATACCGTCGGGCTCCATCCGCGCCTGCAGGTCCATGATCGCCTCGTGGCTCCACTTGTCGCCGTGCCATTCATCGGGTCGCACTGTGCCGGCCATCTCACCGCCCTGCCTTCCGGGCGCCATCGGCCGAGTTGGTGTCGATATCGAGGTAGGCGTCCCCGATGCGCCGGAACGTTTCGGCGAACTCGGTAAGAACGGACCGATGCTGTTCGAGAACGGCGGTCAGCGATCCCATGGGCGCCCGGACGGCGTCGTGAACGACCTGGTGCCATCCCCGTCCCTCCGCGCAGTCGCCGAAGATGGCATGGCCGACGGGTGAGATGGTGTCCAGACGCGAAATGACGCCCGCAAAAGCGCTCCGTAGCAGCTCGCAGCGCGCGGCCAGCTCCTCACAGGCGCCGTCTGCCAGTCGCAGCGTCGCGAGATCGATGTATGCGTCCTTGTCGGTGGTGACGGACATGACTGCTCCTACCTGAAACGAAACGGGTTCGATACAGGTACGACCACCGACGTCCGCTCACGGTTCCGTCGATTTCAAGCTGTGGATAACTTCCGGGACGCGGTGTTATCGGCCCGCGACGCCACACGCGGGCTAGCTAACTATCCTTGGAATCCTTGGAGTCTTTGGAATCCTTCGGATCGCCAGCCTCGGGGCCCGGATCGCCACCGCCCTCGATCTCCCCCGGGGAGAAGTCCTCGGGCAAAAGCGCTTCCAGCGCGGCGCCCTTGATCCGACGGAAGGCTCTGCGGGGACGGCTCTGTTCCAGCACCGCGACCTCGAGTCCGCCCAGCGCCCGGCCCTCAGAACCGTTGGCGCCTGCCGTCCCTGCCTGCAGTGCCTTCACCGCGAAACCCACCGCGTCCCTGAGCGCGGCTCCCTCGGCGTAGCTCTCCTTGAGCGAGTTGATCACCGGCTCGGTGTTCCCGCCCATGACCACCCAATACGGCTCATCGGCGATCGACCCGTCATAGGTGATCCGGTACAGCACCGGATCGGTGTCCCGGCCGTGATGGGCCACCTCACCGACACACAGCTCCACCTCATACGGTTTGGCCTGCTCGTTGAAGATGGTGCCGAGTGCCTCGGCATAGATATTGGCCAGCTGCCGTCCACTCACGTCGCGACGGTCGTAGGCATAGCCGCGCATATCGGCCCACTGAATACCACCGCGGCGCAGTCGGTCGAACTCGTTGAACTTTCCGACAGCGGCGAAACCGACCCGGTCATACACCTCGCTGACCTTCTGCAACGAGTTGGACGGGTTCTCGGCGACAAACAACACGCCATCGGCATAGGTGAGCGCCACGACCGAACGACCGCGGCTGATTCCCTTGCGCGCCAACTCGGAACGGTCGCGCATGAGCTGCTCGACCGAGGCATAGTACGGAAAAGTCATGAGGGATCACCACTTTCGGCCGCTTCGGTCCGCTTCTGAATGACCTCGCGCGCGATGCGTTCGATATCGGCCTCGGGCACCCGAATCGCTCCGCCGGAATCGATACGAATGGCCGTCGGGAACACCCGGCGCACCAGATCTGGTCCGCCCGTTGCCGAATCGTCCTCGGCGGCGTCGTACAGCGCCTCCACCGCCACCGCCAGCGCACCCAGTGCGTCGCCGCCAGACTTGTAGAGCTTCTTGATCGATGATTTCGCGAACACCGAGCCCGAGCCCACCGCCTGGTACCCGTCGCTCTCCACGTGCCAACCGCCCGCAACATCGAAAGACACTATGCGCCCTGCGGTTTCACCGTTGGGGTCGTCGATGTCGTAGCCCACCAGCAGCGGCACCGCCACCAGCCCCTGCATGGCCGCGGCGAGATTGCCACGCACCAAAGCCGAGAGCCGATTGGCCTTGCCGTTGAAGGTCAGCGGCACACCTTCGAGCTTCTCGTAATGCTCCAGCTCGACGGCGTACAACCGCGCGAACTCCACGGCGATGGCAGCGGTTCCCGCAATGCCGGTCGCCGAGTAGTTGTCGGTGATCTGCACCTTGTCGATATCGCGGTTCGCGATGTAGTTGCCCTGGGTGGCGCGCCGGTCACCGGCGATCAGGACTCCACCTCGGTACGTGAGCGCCACGATGGTGGTGCCGTGCGGCAGGTTCATGATCACATCACTCGATGCCTTTCCGAGTGCCGGAAGCAACTCCGGCGCCTGAATCCTCAGGTACTCGGAGAACGAGGAAAGGTGCGAGTGTCGGGTGAACTGCTGGGGCGCGATCGAATCATCGCGCCAGATCACTGGCCACCCTTTTGGACGTACGCCCGCACGAAGTCCTCGGCGTTCTCTTCCAGCACGTCATCGATCTCGTCGAGCAGATCGTCGGTGTCCTCCGCCAGCTTTTCGCGGCGCTCCTGCCCGGCCGGTCCTCCCAGGTCGGTGACATCGTCCTCGTCACCGCCACCACCGCGCTTGGTCTGCTCCTGCGCCATCGCTGCCTCCTGACTGCTAGGTCGGTTCTGTTCAGCCTACCGGGCAGCGCCCACGACGTGACGTTTCGCAGGCGTGCGTCGCCGAACCCATTATGTGGTGAGCTGATCGACCAGTTCAGCAGCCGAATCGACCGAATCCAGCAGCGAGCCCACATGGCTCTTGCTGCCGCGCAGCGGCTCCAGCGTTGGAATCCTGACAAGCGAATCCCCGCCCAGGTCGAAGATCACCGAGTCCCAGCTAGCGGCGGCAATGTCGGCACCGAAGCGGCGCAGGCACTCGCCACGGAAGTAGGCGCGGGTGTCCGACGGGGGCCGCGTCACCGCGTCCAACACCTGCTGCTCGGTGACCATCCGCTGCATGGACCCGCGGGCCACCAGCCGGTTGTACAGACCCTTGTCCAGGCGTACATCGGAGTACTGCAGGTCGACCAGATGCAGGCGCGGCGCCGACCAGCTCAGATTCTCGCGTTGCCGGAATCCTTCCAACAGTCGCAGCTTGGCGGGCCAGTCCAGCAAGTCGGCGCATTCCATCGGATCGCGCTCCAGCAGATCGAGAACCTTGGCCCACACCTGCAGCACGTGGTCGGCCTGCGGATCCGGATCCCGGGATGCGACCAACTCGGCCACCCGCTCCAAGTAAATACGTTGCAGCGCAAGGCCCGTCAGCTCTCGTCCATCCGCGAGCGCCACGGTGGCCCGTAGCGATGGATCACGACTGATCACGTGCACCGCGTACACGGGCCGCGCCAGGGCCAGGTCCGAGAGATCGGCCCCGGATTCGATCAGGTCGAGCACCAGCGAGGTGGTACCCACCTTGAGGAACGTCGAAGTCTCTGCGAGGTTGGCGTCTCCGATGATGACGTGCAGGCGTCGGTACTTGTCGGCGTCGGCATGCGGTTCGTCGCGGGTGTTGATGATGCCCCGCTTGAGAGTGGTTTCCAGACCGACCTCGACCTCGATGTAGTCGGCACGCTGCGACAACTGAAAGCCCGAGTCGTCGCCGGAGGGCCCGATTCCCACTCGGCCGGACCCCGTGATTACCTGGCGCGACACGAAGAAGGGCGTCAGGCCCGCGATGATCGCCGAGAACGGCGTCTGACGGTCCATCAGGTAGTTCTCGTGGGTGCCGTAGGAGGCGCCCTTGCCGTCGATGTTGTTCTTGTACAGCTGCAGCCGCGCGGCGCCGGGCACGCTGGCGACGTGGCGGGCGGCGGCCTCCATCACGCGTTCACCGGCCTTGTCCCAGATCACCGCGTCGAGCGGATTGGTGCATTCGGGCGCCGAATACTCCGGATGGGCGTGATCGACGTACAGGCGGGCACCGTTGGTAAGGATCATGTTGGCCGCCCCGACCTCGTCGGCATCGACGATGGGGGCCGGACCGGTCGTGCGCCCCAGGTCGAACCCGCGGGCATCACGCAGCGGTGACTCCACCTCGTAATCCCATCGGGTGCGCTTGGCGCGCTGGATCCCCGACGCCGCGGCGTACGCCAGCACGGCCTGTGTGGAGGTGAGGATCGGGTTGGCGGCAGGGTCCGTGGGGGACGAAATGCCGTATTCAACCTCGGTACCGATGATCCGTTGCATGACGCTCAGCCTAGAGAGGTGGAGCTGAACACCACGCCGGGGACTGTTCAGACTGCTCTGCGCGCCGCCGAATCCGCATTAGCGTCGGGTTCATGAGCCACCCCGAGAAGATCCATGTCGATCTCAGCGGAGCACCGCAGACCATGTTGGCGACGTTCTACGCCAAGGCGTTGGACGCCGATCTGCCGAAGCCGATCCTCGGCGACCGGCTGGCCCGTGACATCGCCGACCGCATCGACTACGACTGGTCCAAGACGACCATCACCGCGGGTAGGTCGCCGGCCGTCACCACCCGTTCCGCACACTTCGACGGCTGGGCCCGCGCCTTTCTGTCCAGGCACGCCGAGGCCGTGGTGCTGCATCTGGGCTGCGGTCTCGACGGCCGGTTCTTCCGGCTGAACCCCGGTGCGGGAATCCAGTGGTACGACGTCGATTACCCCGACGTGGCCGCGCTGCGCAGCCGGCTATATCCGATACGCGACAACTATCACGTCGTGTCCGCATCGGTGACCGATCCGGCATGGCTGGCGAACATTCGGGGCGACCGGCCGGTGCTCGCGATCGGAGAGGGGCTCACCATGTATCTCACGGAGGCCGACGGCATCGCCCTGTTTCGCCGGATTGTTGATCACTTCCCCTACGGGGAACTGCAGTTCGATGCGTTCAACAGATTCGGCATCAAGACGCAATGGTCGAATGCGGTGGTGCGACGCTCGGGAGCGACCCTGCATTGGGGTATCGACCGTCCCGAAGACATCGTTTGCAAGATCCCCAAGCTGCAGCTCCTCGAGTGGGAGTCACCCTTCGACTCGGAGACCTTCCAGCAGACCAGGACCGCGTATCGACTTCTCGCCAAAGCGATGTCGCTGTCGCCGACGCTGCGGTACATGGCGCAGTATCACCGCTACGCATTCTGAGAAGTGGGGTTGGCCGCGGCGGTCCTTGCCGTTTCGGGGCCGGCAATCGGGGGGACGGATCGCCGCGGCCAACCAGTCTATGACGCCGGTCTACTCAGCTGCGGCGCCGCGCTTTCGCCGATCTCGTCGACCTCCAGCAGCCGCCGCGCGACGATCGCCATCTCTCGTGGGTCGCCGACCGTGAGCCGCACACCGCCATCGGGGTATTCCTTCGCGACAACGTCATCGGTTCCCAGGATGGACATCCAGCGCTCGCCATCGCCGCGGGCCGGCAGATACACGAAGTTGGCATGGGAATCCGGGATGTGCGCACCCATCTGAGCGAGCCGTTCCCTGAGCCGATCACGTTCGTAGACAATAGAATCGACCCGCAGTCTCAGCTCGTCTTCGGCCGCATACGATGCTGCCACCGCCACAGCCGCCGCACGGTTCATACCGAACGGGAGTTGGTATCTACGAATGACACCACAGACCGCGGGAGCGGCCAACCCATAACCGATGCGCAGCCCCGCCAACCCGTATGCCTTCGAGAAGGTACGCAGCACCACCAGGTTCGGGTGTATCGCAATAAGACGCGGAATATCCAGATGTGCATCGGGATCCACGAATTCGATATAGGCCTCGTCGAGGATCACGACACTGGTCGGCGGCGCCTCGCGGACAAACTCATAGACCTGCTCCGCCGGTATCAATGTTCCGGTCGGGTTATGGGGCCGGCATAGCACCACGGCGGCGGCATCGGCGTCGTACGCCGCACCCAGTAGCTCATCCAGATCTGTAATCCCATTATCTGCCAGTGGAATCGGAACTTGGATCAGCCCGGCGATATCGGCCAGTATCGGATAGCCGTCAAATGTCGGGTGCGCAAAGACCAGCGAATCACCCGGCTGGCACAGCGCCTGCAGCACCTGTAGCGCGACGCCGGTGGCGCCGACGCCCACCACCACTTCCTCCGGTGTCAAGCCCACCCGTTCGGCGATCAGTCGCGGAAGCACCACGGGCAAGAACTCGGGGTACCGATTCACCTCCGCAATGTCATGCCTGAGCGCATCGCGCACCGATGGCAGTGGACGATAGGGATTCTCGTTCAATGCCAATCGGAGTGGACTGACCGTCACAGGCCCCTCCCTCCCCACCGAACTGCCGCCGCTGCCGCGTAGTCACCGGCGTGGGCGAAACCTGCCAGCATCACCGTGGCGCCGGACTTGACCTGGCCATCGGAGATCGCCTGATCGAGAGTGTGCGGAATGCCCACCCCGAAGAGGTTGCCGCACTCGTCGAAGGTGTCCGGGTGCTTCTCCCGGGGCAGCTGCAGGGCATCGCGCCAGTTCCGCAGAAATATCCGGTTCGGCTGGTTGGTCACCAATGCGTCCAGATCCGTTGACGGAACCCCGATTCGATCGCAGACGGCCAGGGCCACCTCGGGCACCATCCGGTTGCCTCGGGCCAACACCTTGCTGATCTTGTGCTCGGTGAATGCCACCCTCCCCTGCCCTGCCCCGGCCTCCCAGTACTTGCGATGAGGCGTCACCGCGTACGTCATATCGCCCGCGAACTCGCCGAAGTTCCGCGTCTCGATGCCCAGCACCGGGGAACTTCCGTCGCGGGTGATCAGCGCCGCGGTGGCGCCGTCTCCCGGTATCGAGGCCTGCGCGGTGGAGCGCACCTGCTCTTGCACGAAGATCTGGCCGGCCGCATTCTGCATGTTCACGATGAGGGCCGAACGGGCGCTCGACAAGGCCATCATCTGCTGCACGAGCTTGAGCATCAGAACGAACGAGACGCAGCCACCGTTGTGCACGTCCAGAATCCACTCCGGGCGGATCTGCAGCCTGTTCGCCACCTCCCCACCACAACCCACGAAGGGCAAGTCGGGCAGCTGGGTATGCGTCAGCAGAATGTCCACCTCGTCCAGCACACTGTCGCCGTGCCGATCCTTGAGTCCGGCAACCGCACGCTCGGCCATGTCCACCGCGGACTCGTCGGCGGCGACGTGATGCCGGTAAGCCGGGCTACGGAACATGACGTTCTCCGCCAGATCGTCATCCTTGGCGTACTGCGCGAAATAATCGGCGCTGACCCGGTTCTCGGGAAGATAGCTGGAGATATCGAAGATGCTGATGGTCATTTCATCCACTCCGGAACGATCGGAAGCCCATGGCTGTGGCGATACTCGGCGATGGCCTTGAGATTCAGCAGTTCCAACAGGTGACCCGCACCGAACATGTCCCAGAAGTCGCCCACCCACGGCTTGCGTTGGGGCGGAGCGGTTTCCGGATAGGGATTCTCGTCATAGAACGGGTGGTGACAGTTGGTCCACAGCACCACGGAGCCCGGCTTGTTAAGCACGATCTGCGCGTCGACCACCCGCATGAGATAGATCATCCAGAGGTGATCGCCCTGATCCCAGGCACAGTGATAATCAACGGTTCCGGATTCGACGTTCGATTCCGTGCGGGTGTAGATCAGCGTGTCCGACCCCAAACGGTCATGCGCGACCCACAACCCGGGCTCATCGGTCTCCTCGAAGCCGCGCAGGCTATAGGTCCACTCCTCCAGGCAACGGGTGTCGGACAGGTAACGATGCAACTCGTCGGGTGGGCAGTCCACATACTCCTGGACGGTGCAGAACGGGCCGAACACCTGGTCGTGCGGATACACCGACCGCATCATGTCCATGATGATCGGCGTCGCCTTCTCGCGCGGCGAGGTCTCGATCCGATGCACCCCGGGCAACGCGTCCTCGGTACCCGCGTCGGCAGCGATATCACTAAGCGCGGGCAAGGCTTTCAGGCCAGGCTTGGATGCTTCGGTAATCGTGTCGGTCATGCGTTTTCTCCTTAGCGATATCGGATGACAGGAACGGGGCAAACGGGGGTATCTCATCGGTGGAACAGATGACCTCCACCAGAGAGGGACCGTTATGGGCGATCGCCGCATGCATGGCGGCCTCGAAATCGGCCACGGTATCGGCCGAACGGCACATCAGACTCGGGAACATCGCGGCCATCCCGGCCCCGATATGCGAGGGCGTGAATCGGTTGAAGCTGTACTCCCCTCCGTAATACAGCTGCTCACGGGTGACGCACATGGCATGTGCGTTGTTGTTGACAATGACGAATGTCACCGGCAGCCGATGTTCGATTGCCGTGTGAATCTCCATGCCGTGCATGAAGAATGCCCCGTCGCCCGCGACCACCACGGTGCGGCCACCCCGCGCGAACGCACAGCCGATGCCCGCACCGAAGGCATACCCCATGCCGCCCATGCCGAGTGCGACCACGTAACGGCCTCGGTGCCGGGCGCCCAGGTAGTGCACCGCGGCGGCGCCGGTGTTACCCGCGTCGACGAAGATATCCGCTTCCGCAGGAATCACCCGGTCGAGCACATGCATGCCGTCGTGGTACCTGACACCGTCGCCATCATGCGAAGGCGGTTCCAGATGAGCTGGCGCGTAGAGCGTTTCACTGTCCGATGAGTCCGCGCGCGCCGGGACGGCCGCGGCGAGCCGAGCCAAGGTCGATGACAGGTCCTCGGTCTGCAGGTGACGGGACGGGATATGTGGTGTCGCGGAGCCGATCGAGAGCACCGGGGTCGTGGCGAAGTCGACGCCGCCTCGGGTCATCACGGGCATTGTGGTCCCGATGCAGACACATGTCACACCATGGCGCAGCACCCCCTCGACGGCCGGGTGTCCCATCACTCCGATGACGCCCAGCAGCCGTGGATCATCGCCGTCTACAGCATCTTTGGCGTCGGGCGACACCGCGACGAAGGCATCCAGACGATCGAGGAGATCCGACAGCTCGTCGCGAGCATCGTGCCGCGCCACCTCGGGCCCGGCCACCACCAGAATCCGGCCCGGTGTATCGGCCAGATGCTTGGCGAAGTCGGCAAGCTGGGCGGGCACCGCCCCGGGCCGAACGTGCGGCTCCGGCATCTGCGGCGGGGCGTGCAGGCGTGCCTGCTGGACGTCTTTAGGTATCAAGAGAACCGCCGGCAGACCGTCCCGAATCGCGGCCAGGGCATGGCCGAGCGCCTCGGCGATTTCTTCGGGATGTTCCACCCGGGTGCAGTAACCGGAGATGGGCCGGAAAACCGCCTGCAGATCCATGCTCCCGGCGCGCCCACTGCCATCCTGAAACGCCCCGTTACCTTCCAGAGGGCGCGGCGGCTGGCCTACGATCGCCAGCACCGGCACCCCGCTCGCATACGATTCAGCAAGCGCAGGAACGAGATTGACAGCGCCACCACCTGAGGTCGCAGCTACCACACTCATCCGCGAGGTGGCACGCGCATAGCCGTCGGCCATGGTGCCCGCCGAGAACTCGTGCTTGGCGACGACAGCCTGTATTCCCGGCGTGTAGTGCACGGCATCGTAGAGATCCTCGATGTTCGCACCGTCGACTCCGAAGACGACATCGACATGATGACGACGCAACTCCAGGACGAGCCAGTCAACCAGTCGCATGGTCCCATTCCCGTTCCCGAGCGCGATGTCGCCGGCCATGAGGCTCCGGGCACGTATCGGGATGGTCATGACTAGTACACGACTGTCACACGTGACCGGTTCAACAATCCGGAAGAAAAAGTGATCAAGTTATCTCAATCATGTGATGGCACAATATGAATCGCATTTCAGGTAACGCCGATATGGGCACGTCAAAGCGCCACGAACCTGATACGGGAAGACCTCAGCGACGCAATTCGAGGAACACCAGCGGCACCGCATCGCCGTGATTGTCGATCACCTGGACACTCTCGATCTGATCCTGCGCCACCGGGACGGTCATCGACGTCATCATCGCGGAGCCCGGCTTGGCCGTCCACGAACTGGCGATGATGTTCCCACCGGAGCGGGTGCCGACGCGCAACGCGTAGGGTGCCGCCGAGTCATCCGAGTCGTCTCCGTATGCCGGATAGCTGCACCACATCTCGATACGGGTACCGGCACCGTCCCGGACAATGGCCACTTGGGCGCTCAGCGGTGAGGGCGTCACCTGGCGCATCGGCTGCCAATGCTCACCCGATGGCAACGAACCCGCGGCGACATTCATCGGTGCGGGCCGGTGATACCACGGCGGCGGCACCAGCGAGACCGTCAGCGCGACGGCTGCGGCCACCGCGACCGCACCCACATAAGCGAGTCGGCGCACGGCACTCTGCCGCCGCCACCGGGCCTGCAACTTGGGCCACAGCGCCTGCACCGGGCAGCTGGTGGCCGGCTTGGCGAGCACAGGCGGGTCTTCGAGTTCCATCTTCTCGGCATATCCGCGATCGACCTTGGACAGCAGACCGGGCATCGCCGTCACTTCGGACAGCGCGCGCTGGCAGCTGACACAGTCGACCAGGTGCTGTTCGTATTCACGCCGCTCGGCGGACGAGAGCGCGCCCAGCATGTAAGCGGCGTCCCAATCGGCGTAAACATGCTCCACAGTCATCGTGTGACCCCCATTTCCTGCAGCGACAACCGAAGCGCGCGCACGCCATAGTGCAGGCGTGATTTGACGGTGCCCTCAGGCACCCCCAGCTCGGCGGATATGTCGGCGACTGAGCTCCCGCGGTAATACGCACGCAGGATGACGGCGCGGTGATCGGTGGACAACGTACGCAGCGCTTCGGCCACCAGCCACGCGTCCAGCGTCGCATCCACCTGATCGGGAGAGGCGAACTCGGGTGTCTCGGCAGTGGCTATCTCGCTGCGAAAGCGCGAGCTACGCGCGTTATCGCGCACCAGGTTGTGGGCGACCGTAAACAGCCACGCCCTCGCCGACCCTTCGGTCTGGTTGACCAACGTCGGATGCCGCCAGGCTCGCAACAGCACCTCCTGCACGATGTCTTCTGCCAGCGCCGAGTCGTGGGTCAGGTGCATGACATACCGATGCAGCGGGCCTGCGTACTCGTCGTAAAAGGCCCGCATAAGACTCGATGAGCCATTGACGCCGACGCCTTTCGGCCCAGCCTGCCCATCCGCCATGAAACACCTCCGACGGTTACACGATCCGACCGCCCGATTGGTTCAACGTACGCCCGTTTTGCCTCGTCGAACAGCCTTGTCATCATGATCAGGTGCGCAATCTCGACGACATTCACGAATGGTTCCTGTCCCGTGGGCTACCCGTCGTGCTGGACCGTCGCGTGCGCTCGCGTGAACTCATCGACCGGGCCGCACCCATGATCGGAGTCGCCGGCGCGGGGGTGGCGTTCTACGAGCTCATCTCCACCGACAACGACACCCGCTCAATTGTGCTGATGATCCTGCTCGGAGTGGTGGCACTGTTGATGGCGGCGCAACCGCTGGTGCTCACCGCGCTGCAACGAGTCGGAACCATCCGCGCCGACGTGGTGCGCCGCGCCCTGTCATGGCTCGTCATAGCGATCTTTGTGATAGCACTCCCGGCCACCGACACCGGTTCCTGGCAGGAGGCGGCCGCGAAGATGCCCGCCTTCCTGCTGGCCGCGTTGGTGCTCATCTGGTTGACCTACCTGGGTGCCGGATCAATCGGACTATGGGCCCTGCGGTACGCATCCACACAGTTCGGTGCACTGGGCACGCTCATGTCCCGCGCACTGCCACTGCTGATGCTGACCGTGGTGGTGTTCTTCACCGGAGAACTCTGGCAGTTGTCGGCCCGGATCACCCGCGAAAGACTTTGGCAGACAATCGGCTTCCTGGCCCTCACCGCCACCGTGTTCATGGTCGCCACCGTGCGCGACGAGTTGAACAACCTGCGTGAGAACCGGGCCGAACGTCCCGCGTCCGCCGCACTGCTGGCCGGAACCCCACTGGCCGGCCTGACCGGAACCGCCGGTCCCGAGCCGCCGCGGCCCGCGCTGCGTTGGCCCGAGCGGCTGAATGTGCTGTTGGTGATGGTGGTTTCGCAGGCGATCCAGGTGGTGTTCTTCACCACCGGGGTGTTCGTGTTCTTCATGCTGCTGGGCATCGTGGCGGTGCCGCACGACGTGATGGCATTGTGGTCCAACGAGGCCGCATGCCCGTCGGGAGCGGCACCGCCGTGTTCGGGCACGTGGTACGGGATTCGGATCGGTGTGCCACAGACTCTGATTCACATGTCGCTGTTGGTCGCGGTGCTGTCGGGGCTGTACTTCACCGTCAACAGCAGCATCGATCCGCAGTATCGGGCACGCTTTTTCGAACCGTTGATCGCCGATGTGGCGGTGAGCCTCGCCGGCCGCGACGTGTATCTATCGGCCTCGCAGCGGATCTGATGTCAGCACATCCGCGCGGCCAGGGTCGGCACACCGTCGCCTTCCAGCTCACCGAGCACCGCCGGACGGCCCGCCATCGCCAGCACCAGCGCCTCCCCGGTGCCACACACCCGCGGGCCACTACCCTTCGCCCAATCCACATCGTTGGCCACGAACCGCAGGCCCTTGGTGTAGCGCTTCGGATGGGCGCCAAAGTCGGGGTGATCCAACGCGAAGACCAGCCGGTCCTCGGGGATGGCCCGCGGCCTGCCCAGCGGCCGCCGAATGTCCTGGTGATGCACCATGGCGTCGGTATGAAGTGCCGCGGGCGCCATCTTGCCGAACGCTCCGGGTCGCACCGCCGACTCGAAATGGCGCAACAGCTCGTGATTCGACAGGTGACCGGTGCGTTCTACCAATGCATCGTTGAGCTTGTCGATCGATGGGTTCCGTAGTGCGGTCCCCAGATAAACACCAAGCGATACCGCGTCGACGGCGGCGTGTGCCACGACATCGCGGACCCGCCAGCCCGCGCACAGTGACGGGGCCAGCCAGTCGTCTTCGGTCAACGTGTGCAGGAACTCGGCCAGGCTGGTGCGCTCGGCGGAAAGCATTTCTCGGGGTTTCATGGTTTTCACGGATACCTCCTCGGCTGTACTCGCCATGCTAGGAAGACCTCGTTGACCAGCACCGCCGCCGCCTGCCACGCACTGCCAGATGATGCCAATGCCCCCTCATGGGCCCGCCGGACTTTCTATCCTCGCGATATGCCCGGACGTCGGCTCGACCAAACCGCAAGCCTGACCGCACAGTTCAACGCGTGGCAGCGCGCTGCTGAGTCGACACAGCGCGATGGCCTGCTGAACGATCCACAGTCCGGATGGTTCGTGACCCATCCGCTGCTGCGTGCGGCGCTGGCATCTCCCACCGTGGCGAGGTGGAGCCTGCGTCTGGTGGATCGATGGTGCGCGGGCCTGCATGCCCTCATCGTGCTGCGCCGCCGGGTGTCCGACGACGAAGTGCGGGCCGCCGCACAGTCCGGCATCAGCCAGGTGGTGATGCTGGGGGCGGGCTTCGACACCTCAAGCCAGCAGCTCGGTTCCCTGCCCGTCACCGTGTTCGAGGTCGACGCACCCACCACGCAGCGCGCGAAACAACATCTCATCGCCGAACACCGCGGCGATACGTCGCGGCTGGTCTGGGTCCCGTGCGATTTCGAGCGCGATGACCTGACGTCACGTCTGCTTGACGCCGGATTTGATACGGCCGCAACCTCACTCGTGGTGTGGCTCGGCGTGACCTACTACCTCACCGAGGCCGCGCTCGAGTCGACGCTGACGCAACTGGCGAAGCTCTGCGCACCCGGAAGCAGGCTCGTCTTGGACTACGGTGATCCCGATATCGTCGGATCCGACAGCCGTCGTCCCGAAGTCCGGCGCGGATCGCGGTCCGTCTCCCGGCGCGGCGAGCCGTACCGAACGGGCATGACGGCAACACAGGCCGATGAACTGCTTGCGCGCCAAGGCTTTCAGACCACCGAGCAGCTGCGGATACCCGAGCTGCTACGTCGCTACGATCCCGCCGACGCCCGCGGACTCACACCCGGCGACTGGACCACAGTGGTCACAGCCCGCCGCGGGTGAGCACGGTGCCTAGAGGTACTGGCCCAGGCTCGATTCGGTGTCGATGGCGCGGCTGGCGCTGGAGCTCTTGCCGGTGACCAGCGTGCGGATGTACACGATGCGCTCGCCCTTCTTACCCGAGATCCGCGCCCAGTCATCCGGATTGGTGGTGTTGGGCAGGTCCTCGTTTTCGGCGAACTCATCGACGATCGAGTCGAGCAGATGCTGAATACGCAGACCCTTCTGGCCGGTCTCCAGCACCGCCTTGATGGCGTTCTTCTTCGCGCGGTCCACGACGTTCTGGATCATGGCGCCGGAGTTGAAGTCCTTGAAGTACATGACTTCCTTGTCACCGTTGGCATAGGTGACCTCCAGGAACCGGTTGTCGTCGATCTCGGCGTACATCCGGTCCACGACCTTCTCGATCATGGCCTTGATGGTCAGCCCGCGATCGCCACCGAACTCCGCCAGATCGTCGGTGTTCACCGGCAGTTTGTCGGTCAGGTACTTGGAGAAGATGTCTTGCGCCGACTCGGCATCCGGCCGTTCGATCTTGATCTTCACGTCGAGGCGGCCGGGCCGCAGGATCGCCGGGTCGATCATGTCTTCGCGGTTGGAGGCGCCGATGACGATGACGTTCTCCAAGCCCTCGACGCCGTCGATCTCGGACAGCAGCTGCGGCACGACCGTCGTCTCCACATCGGAGCTGACGCCGGTACCGCGGGTGCGGAAGATCGAGTCCATCTCATCGAAGAAAACGATGACCGGCGTACCGTCCGAAGCCTTTTCGCGGGCTCGCTGGAAGATCAGGCGGATATGCCGCTCGGTCTCACCGACGAACTTGTTGAGCAGCTCCGGACCCTTGATGTTCAAGAAATAGGACTTGGCCTCACGCGAGTCATCGCCGCGCAGCTCTGCCATCTTCTTAGCCAGCGAGTTGGCAACGGCCTTGGCGATGAGTGTCTTTCCGCATCCGGGGGGCCCGTACAGCAGCACACCCTTGGGCGGGCGCAGGGCGTACTCCCGATAGAGGTCCTTGTGCAGGAACGGCAATTCCACCGCGTCGCGAATCTGTTCGATCTGCCGCGTCAGGCCACCGATGTCGCTGTAGCTGACGTCGGGCACCTCTTCGAGCACCAGATCCTCGACCTCGGCCTTGGGAATCCGCTCGAAGGCGTATCCGGCCTTGGTATCGACCAGCAACGAATCGCCGGGCCGTAGTTTCCGGGGCTTCAGATCCGCTCCGTCGGCATCCTCGGATACGTCCGAGAGATCGGGCGCGATCAGCGGATCGGCCAGCCAGACGATGCGCTCCTCGTCCGCATGCCCCACCACAAGCGCGCGGTGACCGTCATCCAACAGCTCTCGTAGCGTGCTGATCTCACCGACCGATTCGAAGTTGCCGGCCTCTACCACCGTGAGCGCCTCGTTGAGGCGTACGGTCTGCCCCCTCCGCAGCTCGGCGGTCTCGATGTTGGGAGAGCAGGTCACCCGCATCTTGCGACCGGAGGTGAATACGTCCACCGTGTCATCGGACTGCACGGCCAGCAATACGCCGTAACCGCTCGGCGGCTGGCCCAGCCGGTCAACCTCCTCGCGCAGCGCCAAGAGCTGCTGACGGGCCTCTTTGAGGGTGTCCATCAGCTTGGCGTTACGCGCATTCAGGGAGTCGATACGAGCCTCAAGCTGGTTCAGGTCGCGCAGACGACCCGTGTCACCAGTTCCGTGGGCCGCGCTGCCTTCCAGCTCTTGGCGAAGGGCCGCAACCTCTCGACGTAGCCGTTCCAGTTCGGCGGCATCCGGTGTGCCGAACGCCTCTGAACGCTCCGACTCACTCATGATGTCCTCCTTTCCCACACCGAGAATTGGTGCGGTGGATGCTTCAACGCTACCGGCGATTGGCCGCCCGTGCGGGGTCTACCCGTTGCCTGGGACGTCTACGCTGTTAGCGTTCGTCACATTCAGGTCGATCGAAAGGACAACCGTGAGCTCACGAACCGGTATGTCAGGGGTCGCCACGCTGGGTTTACTCGCGGCGGCAGCGGTTGGCTTGGCAGTGCCGATGGGCGAGCCGACAGCCAGCTCCGCTGGCTCGACAGCAACGACCACCATGCCCACGGAGATTACCCCGGTGTCCTGGGACACTCCCATGGACGTGCCCTCCGAGCCTGCCGATGCGGCGCCCACATCCGATGAGCTGAGCGGTTTGCTGTATTCGCTCGCAGATCCGGGCGTGTCGGCCCTCGCCAAGGGTGGCTTGGTAGAAGGCGGCATCGGTGCGGGTGAGGCGATTTACGCCGATCGCGCCTTCAAGAGCGCCAACCGCGACGGTTTCCTGCCACTGGCTTTCACTGTGTCCGACATCAAATCCACCGCACCGGGTGTGGCCGCTGCGGCGGTCACCATCACCGGCCCCAAGACGCAGGCATACACGACGAAGATCAACTTCGTGAACCAGGATGGCTGGAAGATCAGCAAGGCCTCGGCGGTTTCGCTGATCCAGGCGGCATCGGGTAAGTCTGGAAGGTAGACGTGTACGAGGAGGGCTGGATGATCACCACGACCTCGCACGCCGATATCGTCACCGCACTTGGCTGAACGACTTAGCCGATATGCCGAATGGAGTCACCAGGATCATGGCCCGTCACCTTCAACTCGCCGTCGCCGCCGGTGCAGCGGTTCTCGCCCTGACCGCCTGCAGCAGCTCAAACGATAAGGCCGGCCCCAGCAGCGCTTCGGCGACACAGCCCGCATCCTCGGCAGTGGCCGCCGCCGTCCCGAACCATCCGCTGCCGGATCCAGCGGTGTTGACCGATGTCCTCAACCGCCTCGCCGACCCGAACCTGCCGGGCGCCGAGAAGGTGACCGCCGTTCAGGGCGCCACTCCCGAGCAGCTGGACAAGTTCACCAAGGCGATCGGCGACGCCGGGTTCTCACCGTTGTCGTTCACCGTGAAAGACCCCAAGTGGTCGACGGAAACCCAGGGCGACGTCGAAGCCGTAGTCACCATCAACAGTCCGAGCCCGAAGATGGGCGGGTTCGCGGTCCCGATGTCGTTCTCGCCCGAGGGTGAGGGCTGGAAGCTGTCCAAGCGAACCTCCGACCTCTTACTCAAGACCGGGACATCGCTTGCGGGCACCGCCGCACCGCACGAGGCACCTCCCGCCGGTGCACCCGCTCCCGAGACACCGGCCCCTGCACCTACCCCGTAGCCGCCCCTAGCGACAGCCTCAGCTAGGTAGGCGCTTACGCCGCAGCGGCGTCGGAGTGATGGTGCCCGGCGCCAGACGACGCGCACTGACCAAGAACGCGGTGTGCCCGCGCATGCTGTGCTCCGGACGCACCGCAAGCCCGACGACGTTCCAGCCGCGCTGCATCGACTCCCAGGACCGCGGTTCGGTCCAGCATTGCTGTTCCCGTAGCGCCTCGACCACGCGCGACAGTTGCGTGACGGTCGCGACGTAAACGATGAGCACGCCGCCCGGCACCAGCGATTCAGCCACCGCGGGCAAAGTCTCCCAGGGTGCCAGCATGTCCAGGACCACCCGGTCGACCCCACCGGCATCGGCAGCCCGTTCGGCGAGATCACCGATCACCAGCTCCCAGTTGTCCGGTTGCTCCCCGAAGAACGCTGTGACGTTTCGCACAGCGTGTTCGGCGTGATCCTCACGAATCTCGTAAGAGATCACCGTTCCCTCGGGTCCCACCGCGCGCAGCAGCGAGCAGGTGAGCGCACCCGAGCCCACACCGGCCTCCAGTACCCGCGCGCCCGGGAAGATATCGCCGTCATGAACGATCTGCGCGGCGTCCTTCGGGTAGATCACCTGCGCACCACGCGGCATCGACAACACGTAGTCGATCAGCAAAGGACGCAGCACCAGAAACTGGTCGCCGTTGGTCGACTTCACCACGCTGCCTTCGGGAAGGTCGATCACCGTGTCGTGTGCGATGGCGCCTCGATGGGTGTGAAACTCCTTACCCGGCTCGAGCACCATCGTGTAGTGCCGCCCCTTGGGGTCGGTCAGTTGCACGCGATCGCCCACGACAAAGGGCCCGGTCCGAGTCATGCGCTCACCTTGCCAGGTGTGTGTCGCGCACCGCGAACTGGGCAGGCCTTGCAGGTAAAACGGGTCACCCGCCAATGTGTTTCGGCACACACGATTTAGCTCTAGAGGCCAAAGGCACGTACTGTCTTGGGTAAGCGCCACTGTGCGCCTGCGTCGTAGATCATTCTTTCGTCAGCCAGTCCGCTGATTTCAGGCTTTTCTCACGGCGATCGATATTGCCCATCGGCAATCTCGCCATCTCGAAGCCTCGAAAGGCGTCATTTCTCATGTCTTCAACCACATTCGCGTCACTCGGCGTGCCCGCAGTACTGGTCCGCGCCCTGCAGCAGGGCGGCATCGACGCCCCGTTCCCGATCCAGGCCGCCACTCTGCCGGACACACTCGCCGGCCGTGATGTGCTGGCCCGCGGTAAGACTGGCAGCGGCAAGACCCTCGCGTTCTCCATCCCCGTCGTCGCACGCATCGCCGAAGGCACCCGAGTGCCGGGCCGTCCGCGGGCGCTCGTGCTCGCGCCGACCCGCGAGCTGGCGACCCAGATCAGCGCGGTCATCGAGCCTCTGGCGGCTGCCTACCGCATGAAGGTCACCACCATCTTCGGCGGCGTCTCGCAGCACCGGCAGGTTCAGGCGCTCAAGGCCGGCGTCGACATCGTGGTCGCCTGCCCCGGTCGGCTCGATGACCTCCTCAAGCAGCGCCACCTGACCCTGGACGGTGTCGAGATCAGCGTTCTGGACGAGGCCGACCACATGGCAGATCTCGGATTCCTGCCCGTTGTGACGCGGCTGCTCGCCGCGACCCCGAGTTCCGGTCAGCGCCTGCTGTTCTCGGCCACTTTGGACAACGACGTCGACAAGTTGGTCAAGCGATTCCTGCACTCCCCCTCCGAGCATTCGGTTGATCCCGTCGATTCCCCGGTGGCCGCGATGACACACCATGTGTTCACGGTCAGCGGCCCCGACGCCAAGCGTGAACTTGTGAACACGCTGGCCTCCGGCACCGGACGGCGCATCCTGTTCATGCGCACCAAGCACCACGCCAAGCGCCTCGCGCATCAGCTCAACCAGTCGGGCATCCCATCAGTTGACTTGCACGGCAACCTCTCTCAGGGCGCGCGTGATCGCAACTTGGCCGCGTTCGCCAACGGCGAAGCACGGGTGCTGGTGGCGACGGATGTCGCTGCCCGCGGCGTGCACGTCGACGATGTCGCGCTCGTCGTACACGTCGACCCCCCTGCTGAGCACAAGGCCTACCTGCACCGATCAGGCCGCACTGCACGCGCCGGCGGCACCGGCGATGTGGTCACGGTGGTGCTTCCCGAGCAGCGCCGCGATGTCACGCAGCTGCTACGCAAGGCCGCCATCACCGCCACGCCCCAGCAGGTGACGGCCCATTCCGATGAGGTCAAGACCTTGGTGGGCGAGGTAGCTCCGTATGTGAAACCTGCTCCCGCACAAAAGGCCAACGGCTCCGCCACCGCGAACGGCCAGCGGTCGCACCGACCTCGCGGCGGTGCCGAAGGACGTCCGGCACGTGCGCCACGGCGCGGCGGGCAGGGCCAAGGCCGCCAGGGTCAGGGTCAAGGTCAGGGGCGTCAAGGCCAGGGACAGCGATCCGCCCGCAGGGCGGGCAACAGCGCCTCCCGGTAACCGGGAGGCGCTGGCGATTACCTACACCCGCGCCGCGGCCCGGATCGCCGCCTTCTCCTCGTAGTACTTCGCTCGCTCATCCACGGCGGCAAGGAATTTCACGAGCGTATCGCGGGCCTGCTCGCCCTCGGGTCCGATATCGGAACGTTCGAAGACCCGCCAGAACCTCAGGATGGGTTGCAGAACCTCGTCGTGATGGATGCGCAGGTCGTAGATGCCGGCTTTCGCGATGGCTATCGCGTTCTGCGCAAATCCCGCCATCCCCATACCCGGCATCGCGAAACCGACGATCTCCTTGCAGATCGCCTGCATCGCGGCATCGGGCTCGATATCGAGTGCCGCCGACATGAGATTGCGATAGAAGACCATGTGCAGGTTCTCGTCCAGCGCGACTCGCGCCAACAGCTGATCGGCGATGGGGCAGCCTGAGGCCTTCCCCGTGTTGCGGTGAGATATCCGCGTGGCCAGCTCCTGGAACGACACGTAAGCCAGCGCCTCCAAGGGCGTCTTGTCCCCCGAGTCGTAACCGGCGATGGTGTGCGCCATGCGCATCGCTTCGAGGTTGCTCGGGTCGACACCACGGGTGACCACCAGATAGTCGCGAAGCGCGATGCTGTGCCGCCCCTCCTCCGCCGTCCACTGGCCCACCCAGGTTCCCCACGCACCGTCTCGCCCGAACCTCGTGGCGATCTCACGGTGATATGACGGCAGGTTGTCCTCGGTCAGCAGATTGACGATCAACGCTGACTGGGCGATCGGATCGAGCGGGCTATCCTCCGGTTTCCAGTCCTCGCCGCCCAGAAACGCGAAGTCCCGTCCCCTGCTCCAGGGCACGTAATCATGTGGGGCCCATGGGCGTGCGGCGCTCAGGTGCCGCTCGAGATTCGCCTCGACAACAGGCTCCAGCTCTGTCAGTAGTCGTGTTTGCAGTCCGGTCACCATCTCGTCCACCTCTCTGTTCGGCCTACCGCCATCTGTAACCTACGGTACCGTAAGTTACAGAAAAAGTAGATGAGAAATCAGTGAACTGACGAGGACTAAGCGGCCCCGGCGCCGGCACCGAGAATCACGGGTGCCACCAGGTAACTCGGCTGGCCGGGATCCAGGACCAGGGCCTGCCCGTGGCGGCTCGCCCACAGCTCCGGAATGGACGGTATGTACCTCGGCAGACTGGCCGCCGCGATGACGACCCGCAGCCGATGCCCCGCCGCGATCACCGCATCCACCTCGGTGAGATCGATGTCGAGTGTTGTCGGCACGCCGGGTTTCACCGGAAGGGTCGATCCCTTACCGGTGGGATGCCAGGGCGATAGGTAGTCACCGTCCGCGGTACGCAGACTCTTGTCCTCATCCACGCCGCGGCGCGATGCCAGCAGGGCACCCTCGGCCAGCATCCGAGAAAAGCCGTCGGGTGCCACATCTGTCACCGACACGACCCAGAATGCCTCTGTACCTATCGCTTTGGTGCACAGATGAAGGTTCAGCGCCCCGGAGATCACCCATGGCTCGGCGGCGGGGCTGCTGGTGAAGGTCAGTGCACCGCGCTCGAAGTACCGAGAGTCCTTGAGCCCGGACGTTCCCAGCACCGCAGTGATGCCGGCTGCAAGTCGGGAGGTCGTGGGCGATTTCAGCAATCCCATCCGTCGGCGAAGGAGGTGCTCGGTCTTGTTGAGCGGCGCAGCACCCGTCAACGACCCGTCGAACGTCGAACCAGCTCCCACCCCCGAGGGTTCGGCATCCAGATAGAACCGTTGCGGCGCCGCTTCGGGTCGCGGATAGACGTCCAGGGTGTGCCAACCACCATTTTGTTGTTGCAAGGTGAGCGGGCCGTAGCCCTCCATTCCGTTGTCAATACCTTTGAGCCACTTGTCAAACCACGCACGCTGCAAGACATCCAGCCGGGGAGGCCCGTCTTCCCGGCCAAGCTGTGAACCCGGGGAACCGTGGTAGCCCTCGTTGATGACAACCTGAAACCGCCCGCCCGGCACTGCGGCTCGTCGATGGATACGCAGGGCCGCCGGACCAAAGATGTCATCCCACGCCCCATAGACAAACGTCGGGATCTCGATGTCCTCGAAGCGGGGACTGATCTGCTGGAAATACTCGTCGTCATCGATCAGCGCCCCCGTGCCACGCAAGCCCTCGAAGATGTACCGCACCACACGATTCAGTGGTGCGCGCAACCGCCCCGCGAGCCAGCCCAGGCCGACGCCGCCACGTGCCACGTCCGACGGCGAGGGCAACCACTTTCCCAACGCAACGGCAAGCATCCAGACGGGCAGGAAGAATGTCTGCGCCCCACCGGTTTTCATGAGGTCGCGGGAGATGTCACTGACAGGCTCGACTGCGAACACCGCACCGAGGCCCGGCACCCGATTGCCGGCGGCCTGCAGCGCGTTGATCGAACAGTACGAGATGCCATACATGCCGACCGATCCGTCGCACCACGGCTGGGCCTGCGCCCAGGCCACCACCTCGGCGGTGTCCCGCTGTTCAAGATCGTTGAGCATCCCCCAGTCGCCGGAGGAGGCGCCGGTGCCGCGAACATCGACGACAACCTGGGCGTAACCACTACGGATCAGCGAGTCATTCACTCCGAAGGTCGTCAGGCCACCACCCGGAATCGCCCGCGCCAGCTCGGCGAGCTCCGCAAGGCGCGGATTACTGGGCGGCGCGGACGGCACGGTAATGCCGAACCGGTTCAGGCCTCGCAGCAGCCATGCCGCCAGGTGAGTAACGGATTTGTTGTAGGGGGTGAGGTTGAAGAGCACCGGCACCGGGTCGCCGACCGGAGTCCCGTCGGCATCGGCCGGCCGGAACACCTGAGCCTTGAGCACGGTCCCGTCGGACAGCGGGATCGAGACGTTCGGGGTGAAGGACACCCGGGAGTACCGACTGGGGCCATCGGCCACCGCAGTCCACCGCTCGCCGAGTTCGGATCCGGCGAGCGCGGTGTCGTTCACCTGCAGACTGTCCAGAGGGCTTCGATGCTTTGCCGTCGTCACTGCGCATTCCTCTCGCGCGGGGCTTCGCCGCCCCATGGCCAATGAGAGGTTCACGTTACTTCGAGTACGGATATTTTGGGGACGACTTGTGACATGTGTTGAACAGAGCCCAGCGGCTTTGTGCCCGGCGTGGCGTCAGCACCTGTCGGACACGATGCCTAGGCTGCCAACCATGGAGGAGACCACGCAGAACCGGCCCACACGCCGGCCCGCGCTGTCCCCTTCCCGTGCCAGCGACTTCAAACAATGCCCGCTGCTGTACCGGTTCCGCGCGATCGACCGCCTCCCCGAGCCGCCCTCAACAGCGCAGGTGCGGGGCAGCCTCGTGCATGCCGCGCTGGAAGATCTCTACGCCCGGCCCGCGGCCGATCGCGAGTACGCCACCGCCGCCGGATTGGTGGAGCCCGCGTGGGAACGCCTCGTGGAATCGAACCCTGAACTCGCGGCGGTGGTCGAGGCCGATCGCCTTCCGGGGTTCCTCGACGAGGCGCGAGATCTACTGTCGGGCTACTACCGGCTTGAAGATCCCACCCGATTCGATCCCGACAGTTGCGAGGAGCGCGTCGAGGTGGAGTTGTCCGACGGCACAATGCTGCGCGGATTCATCGATCGCATCGACATCGCACCCGGAGGCGCGATGCGTCTGGTCGACTACAAGACCGGACGTGCGCCGCGCGCCTTGTTCGAAGCCAAGGCGTTGTTTCAGATGAAGTTCTATGCCGTCGCGCTGTATCGCACCCGCGGGGTGGTGCCGCGACGGCTGCGGCTGCTGTATCTGTCCGATGGCGAGGTTCTCGACTACACACCGGATGAGGCAGAGCTGCTCAAGTTCGAGAAGACGCTGATGGCGATCTGGCGAACGATTCAGAATCTGGGCACCACGGGCGACTTCCGGCCCAGTCCGTCACGGTTATGCGACTGGTGTGCCCATCAGTCGCTGTGCCCCGCGTTCGGTGGCACGCCGCCGCCCTACCCGGGCTGGCCCTCCGATTACGGTGTCTCCGATACTGATATCGAAGATGCCGAAGCCTCCGCGACCGCGATCCCGGGAGATGCCGCATGACGTTGGAGCTAACGGGCTGTTACTACCGGCGATTGGATGCCGACAGCCAGTTCCAGGTGTTCGAGTCCACCGAGTTGACCGCCAGCGGGTGGGGGCCGAACCTGCAGCACGGCTCTCCCCCGATGGCGTTGCTACTCAAGGCTATCGAGGAGCTGCCGGAGCCGCGCGAGAGCCTGAGGATCGGCCGGGTGGCGCTCGACATCCTCGGCCCGGTTCCGCTGGAGCCGGTGCGCGTACGAGCGTGGATCGAACGGCCAGGTCGCCGCATCGCGCTTGCCGTGGCCGAGATGGAGGCGCGTGCCAATGGCGGTTACCGGGCGGTCGCACGAGCCAGCGCGTGGCTGTTGGCGACTTCGGTGACCGCCGACAAGGCCAGCGACCGGTACCCACCCCTGCCCGAGTACCCGCCCGGCCCCACACCGCCGGCATTCGGCTTCGAGGGCTCGAATTACTCGAAATCGGTTGATTTTCAGTGGTTTTCGGTACCAAACGGGGAACCACAAGTGGCCTGGATGCGACCACATGTGCACATCGTCGACACCGAGCCCACCACCGGATGGCAGCGACTGGCATCGGTCATCGACTCCGCGAACGGCATCGGCGCGGTACTCAATCCCCTGCGGTTCGTCTACATGAACACCGACACCGTGATGCACGTCCACCGAATTCCTCAAGGCGACGAGTTCGGTGTACGCGCCCGGATGTCGGTCGGACCCGACGGTGTCGGCGTGACCACCGCGGAAATATTCGACCGCCGCGGCTACATCGGCTCCAGCGCACAGACGGTCCTGGTGCAGCGGCGGTAAATTACGCCGATCCGCTCCTACGCCTGACAGTCTCCTTAACGTGCTCCGGCAACGCGGGAGCATCGAGAAGCCGCGGAAGCAACTCGGATTCGAGGGTCAGCGCCCGGAACGCAAGTCCGACGGTCACATCGTGCCCCGGACGGTTCTTGACGGCGATGCCGTCACCTTTTCGCACCACCCCGGGTGAGATCACCCGGAAGTACGCGCCGGGGATTGCTTGTGTTGTAAAGGTTTTGACCCATCCGCGCAGATCGAGCCAGGCCGCAAAGGTCCGACACGGTATTCGCGGCGCGGACACTTCCAGCACCAGCCCGCCGTCACCGATATGCCACTGCTCACCGATGAGCGCGCCAGTCACATCGATCTCGCGGGTGGTCAGGTTCTCCCCGAACTGGCCGTTCGCCAGCTCTCGTCCGAGTGCATGCTGCCACCAGTCCAGATCCTCGCGGGCATATGCGTACACGGCTTGGTCATCGCCACCGTGCACGCTCGTATCCCCGATCGCGTCACCTTCCAGACCGCTGCCGACACCCTCAACCCCGCCACCCGGCGCGCGGACGGCTATCACCGATTCGGTGGGATGTTTGTCGATACCGGTGCGCGTAGGCCCACCTGCCGGATTCGACCGCAGCTGGCCCACGTTCACCGTCAAAACTGTAGCCACCACACCAGGATACGGAGCGCACCTAACGGGCGGCACGCATAAGGGGTAGCAGATATCGGCCCGCGAACTCGCGGGTGTTTTCGTCGGTGTCGGTCGGCACCAGCACGGAAGGGTTCACCAGAAACGTCGACGTCAGCCGCAGCGCCAGGTCGAGTGCGCGCTTCACCGCAGGAATGGGATAGTCCTCGTCGGCCAGTAGTTCCGCGATCACCGCAAGCAGGCCCTGGTAGCCGGACGCATTCACATCAAAGATATTCCGCGAGAACGATTCGGCGTCGAATTCCTTGAGAGCCATCACCAATGGATGATCACGTGCCTCACGCATGCCCATGACGAATGCCTCGACCATCCTGTCCTCGGCATTGGACAAGGGCGCGAGCGCAGCCTGTGCCCGCATGAAGAATTCGGCTGTCTCCCGGACCAACACAGCGGCGACTATGTCTTCCTTGTCTCCACACTTCCGGTACAGCGTCGGGCGGGACACACCGGCGCGGCGTGCGATATCCCCGACAGCGGTGCGGGCGATCCCGTGGGCGACGAATTCCTCGCGCGCGGCATCCAACAAATGAGAGGTCGCCACATTCGTGTCGGACAGGGTTCCGGTGACCAGCTGCCGCAGCAACGAGTCGATCTCTACCACGGACCCGATAGTAACGGCGGGGGCCTGCGAAACCTCGGTGCGACTCACAGCCCCTCCTCCCGGCACATCTACCTGGCATTTGAATCAATGAATTACTTTTGATTCAGTATTGCATGCTGATCGAATCCGCCATACACTTCGCCACCAGAATCTCCGTTCCGCAGAGAAGAGGCAGCCATGCACGCCATCGGCACGAACTCCCCCGCACAGGAAGCGCCGCAGACCCCGGGACCTCGGCTTGCCCCGCGACTGCCCTTGCATCGGGCCGCACTGCTGGGACTGAGCTGCCTGGGTGACCCGTTTCGCCTGCCGTACCTGCTACTGCCCAAGATCGCGAACCGATACGGCGACATCGTCCGCCTCTTCACGGGCCCAAGCCCCGCACTCACAGTCACCCTGATCAACCATCCCGAGTACATCGACCATGTGTTCACCCGCCACCACGACCGATACGCGAAGCACGAGGCCACCATCGAGTTGGTCTCCGGGGAACCGGCCGCCCTCCCCTTGCTCGAGGGCCGGGAGTGGAAACGAGTCCGCACCGCTTTCAATCCCTACTTCGGCGAACGCGCATTGGCGGCAGCGACACCGCTCATGATGGAAGGAATAACCGATCGAGTCGATGCCTGGTCACGCCATGTGGGCAGCGGGCAACCTGTGGACCTCGAACATGAACTCGGTGCGGTCGTGATGGACGGGCTGATGCGCTCGATGTTCAACGTTCAGCTCGGCTCCGACGAGATTGATCACGCCGTCGACGGTGCGCGACGGTACGGCCGCTACGTGATCAGCCGGGTCGCCATGCACTATCTGCCCAGCTGGATGCCAAATCCCCTGCGTCGCAGTGGCGAACAGGCGAAAGCGGAACTGTTCGGCATCCTCGACCGCTTTGTCGACGAACGGAAAGGGTGCCCGGCGTCCGACTCGCCCGATCTGGTGGATGCGTTGGTCGGTCTGGAATTCGAGGGCTGCCCGCAGATACAGCACCGGCGACGGCGCTCGGAGGCCGCCGGATTGGTGTTCGCGGGATTCGAGACCACCGCCGCCTCACTGGCCTGGACCATCGCGCTGCTCTGCCGCAACCCGATCGCGCTCGGTAAGGCGTACAACGAAATCGACGCGCTGGGCGGAAAGACATTGGAGTACGACGACCTGGAAAACCTGAAGTATCTGAAGGCATGTTTCGATGAGGCGCAGCGCTTTCAGGCCGCACCCGCCAACATCCGAACGGCCGTACAGGACGACGAGATCGGTGGCTATCTCATTCCGCAGGGCTCACAGGTCGTCATCACGCAATACGCACTGCAGCGCGACCCCCGGTTCTGGAAGGACCCGGAGACGTTCAATCCCGAACGATTCCTGACCGACAAGATCAATCGGAATGCTTTCCTGCCGTTCAGTATCGGACCACGCAAGTGCATGGGCACGCGGATGGCCTACATCGAGGGAACCTTGGTCCTCGGAACCATCCTGCAGCGCTATGCATTCCAGATCCGCGATGGCTGGACACCCCGACACCGAGTACGAGTCTCCACCGGCTTGGCCGGCGGCCTCCCGACACGGCTCCTCACCCGCTGAGCCATCACACAGTCCCACAACGAAAGGAAAGAGATGAGCAGATTGGACAAGTTGGGCCCCTCGCCGGAACACGCGCAGTATCAGGCGCTCATGCCGGAATTCTGGAAGAAGGTGCGGCAGCAGGAAAAGAACGACATCGAGCGCGGACTTCCGGCCCAGGGCCGAACAGAGTTCGCCTACACATGGTTTGACGCCTGGGCCGAGCAGGACATCAAGAAGATCGATTACTGCATTGCCGAGGAGTGCAGCTACATCGACAGCACGACGTTCCAGGAGAACAGACTCGGACGTCAGTTCACGATCGACAACTGCCAGGCCGCCTTCGACGTCTTCCCCGACTTTGCGTTCTACCCGCAAGACGGAACCAACCGGTCACTGCCCTACTGGGACTACTTCGACGGTCAGTGGCGGGTCACCATTCCGTGGCGAGGTATCGGCCGCATGATCGGTGAGACCATCGAGCCCAACACCGGCGCCAAGCTCAAGGGAACCGGCCGATGCCTGAATTTCATTGGTATCGACCGCTATACATTGACCGAAGACTTCAAGATCACCCACATCGATACCGACTGGGACATGCTTTACGGTGCCGCACAGCTCGCGGGATTGGGCCCCCTCATGCGCAGCCAACGTCTTCAAAGGATCGGGCTACGTGCCGCCAGCCTGGTCGCACCGGTCTTTCGCCTGACGACCCTGCTCACCACACGGTGACCGCGTCGCTTTGGTCATGACCGGTCAGCGGGCGCGGTAAGTCCTTTGTAGCAGGCAATAAGGCCTCCGATGAACCCGAGAGCCGCCGCCTCGATGGCCACGATCAGCACATTGGTCGGGCTCATCAGCTGCGCCAAGTTCCCGATGAACAGACTCAGCGGAGTGTGCTTTCCGAAAGCCGAGAAGAAGTAGACGCCAGCTGCCCCAACAGCTATCAACGCCAGTGGCACCGCTGTGACTGCCGTGGCAAGGACACGGGGAACAACGAACCCGTGCGTAATGTCCATGCCCCTGCCCCGCATCGCGTCGATCTCCTGCTGAATCCGAGACGAATCCGCCTCGGCGAAGACCACAGTGGCACCCGTGGCCGCCGCGACCAACACCACGTGCGTCGGAAAGCCGGTCGGGCCGAACACCAGGGCCTCGAGGACGAGCACGATCACTACGGCGAGCGGTATCGCCACCATGCACATCGGCAGAACTGACACTCTGGCTATCGACCACACCTGCCGGAAGAACTCGCCCACGGCCGGCGGACGACGCAGCATGGCACCAAAAGTATCCAGTGTCATGGCCAGGAAGCCGGTCAGTGTGCGTGCCGGCTTCTCGACAGAACCCGAGGTCAGGGCATCCCCTCGGCCCACTTCGGTTACCGCCGGGGCCTCTGCGTACGTAGTCACACATCACTGCATATCGCGTTCCGCCCACATCCGCGGCAGAATCATCAACATCACCAGGGCGGGTTCGCGTCGCCGATGACGTGATCGGCCACCCAGAAAACTAGACGGACACCTTGGTGCGGCGCCGCTCACGCACCATGGCGATGGCGGTCTTGAGCCCGCGACGCGGAACCGAGTTCGCCTCGGCCACTGGTGGTTCTAAGACCACGAACATGCGCTCACTACGAGTCTCCGGTGCATTGTCCGCGGTCGCACGTAGGAACCGATCCGGCAACGAGAGTTTGGCAATGGTGCGCCAGGTCTTCGCATACTGGAACAGCATCGATCCGGTGGTGTACGGCAGGTCATAGCGATCGCAGATCTCCCGTACCCGTAGTGAGATCTCGTGCAGCCGGTTACTCGGCAAATCCGGGTAGAGATGATGTTCGATCTGATGACACAGGTTGCCGCTCATCAGTCGCATCGTTGGACCCGCATCGAAGTTCGCGCTGCCCAGCAGCTGGCGCAGATACCACTGACCCCGCGTCTCGTTCTCCATGTCGGTCACGGAGAACTTCTCCGCACCGTCCGGAAAATGCCCGCAGAAGATGACGGCATTGGACCAGAAATTGCGGATCAGGTTGGCCGTCGCGGTGGAGGTCAGCGTCGAACGATAGGACGCCCCCGGAGAGAGCGCCGTGATCGCCGGGAACGCGACGTAGTCCTTGAAGACCTGCGCGCCTGCTGAGACCACCAGTTCGCGCACCCTCTGCTTGGTCGCCTCACGGGTTTCCTTTGTCCAGATCTTCCGGAATTCCAGGTGCTGCAGGGCGATTCCCCACTCAAAACCAGCCGCGAGGATGAAGTTGAGTGGCAGGTTCAGGAGGTTGCGCACCTTCCACGACTCGTCGCGCGTGACCCTGAGGATCCCGTAGCCCACATCGTCGTCCAGATCGAGGATGTTCGTGTACTTGTGGTGCTCGACGTTATGCGTGAATCGCCAGTGCTTGGAGGCACCTGCCATATCCCATTCCCACGTCGAGGAGTGGATCTCGGGATCGTTCATCCAATCCCACTGCCCGTGCATGACGTTGTGGCCGATCTCCATGTTCTCGATGATCTTGGCAACGGCCAACGTCAGCGTGCCGGCCCACCATGCGGAGCGCTTCTTGCTCGCCGCCAGCAGCGCACGGCCGGTCAACTCGAGCGCGCGTTGCGCGGCGATGGTGCGCCGGATATAGCGGGCGTCGCGCGTACCGCGCGACTCCTCGATCTCGCGCCGGAGCCCATCGAGCTCAACGGCCAGGTTCTCGACGTCCTCGCTGGTGAGATGCGCGAATGCCGAGATGTCCGTGATTGCCATCGGCCTCCTTCCGCGCCCACGATACATTTACCCTACGGTCCCGTAGGTTACTCGTCGGTAAATGGACACGCCACAGGCCTGGTGACAACCAGGCCACGGTATGCGTCGACACGCCGCATTCTGCGCGGATCAGAGGCGTGTCGGCACGGAACACGGCGTGTCGAAACACCGGTGGCCGGTGATCGGACTCACGGAACGAAGTGGGCGAGATTCCCGACTAGATCGAGCAGGGGCTGCGGTACTACACCGAGCAGAACGGTGACGAGCGCACTCACTCCGATCGATATCGCCACCGCCGGGCCGGGGATCCGAAGCACCCCGGAGTTCGCGACCGGGTCGGCGAAGAACATCAACACGATCACCCGCACGTAGAAGTAGGCGGCGATGGCGCTGCACACCACACCCACCACCACCAGCGGCACGGCACCACCGGACGCGGCGGCCTCGAAGACCGCGAACTTGCCGACGAATCCACTGGTCAGCGGAATGCCCGCGAAGGCCAGCAGGAACAAAGCGAAGACGATGCCGAGCACGGGCGATCGGCGACCGATTCCTGCCCATCGACTCAGATCGGTGATCTCTTCATCCTCACTCGGGCCACCGTCACCATTGCCGGACCGGACCAGCCCGGCAATGGCGAATGCTCCCACGGTGCTGAAACCGTATGCGGCCAAATAGAACAATGTCGACGACACACCACGTTCGTTGGCGGCCGTAACCCCGGTCAACAGAAATCCGGTGTGCGCCAACGCGGAATAGGCCAACATGCGTTTGACATCGGTCTGCGTGACGGCACCGATCGATCCGATCAGCATGGTCGCGATTGCCACCGCCCACAGCACCGGACGCCAGTCGGCCGTGATCCCCGGCAGCGCCACATACAGAACCCGAAGCAGCGCACCGAAAGCCGCAATCTTTGTGGTGGCCGCCATAAATGCGGTGACCGGGGTCGGCGCCCCTTGGTACACGTCGGGAACCCAGAAGTGGAAGGGCACCGCCCCCACCTTGAACAACAGACCCACCGACAGCATGGCCACGCCGAGTAGCAGGAAGGACCGCTCCCCCGCATCGGCACTGACGGCCCGCGCGACGGCGTCGAGTTCGACGGTTCCGGCGTATCCGTAGACGAAAGCCGACCCGAACAGAAAGAACGCCGAGGAGAAGGCGCCGAGCAGAAAGTACTTGAGCGCCGATTCCTGCGACAGCAGCCGGCGTCGTCGGGCCAGCGCGCACATCACATACAATGGGAGTGAAAACACCTCCAGGGCAACGAACATCGTCAACAGGTCGTTGCAGGCGGGGAACAGCATCATGCCCGCAATCGCGAACAGTGTCAGCGGAAAGATCTCCGTTTGCGTAATACCGGTGCGATTCAGCACCCCCTCCGGCTCGCTGCCCGGAACGCTGGACGCCTGCGCGGCGAAGGCGTCCAGCCCGCCGCCGACGGCAACCGTACTGGGAAGGGCCACAGCTATTCTACGCTGCGCCATCACCGTCAGCGCCAGGCCGGAGGCCACCAGGACGAGCCCCTGCAGATAGAGCGTGGGGCCGTCTATCGCCACGGCCCCGTTCATGACGACCTCACGCGTACCGCCGAGCGCCACCACGGCCGCAAAGGCGGCGAGGATCCCTCCGGTGGTCAGCGCCAGCTGGGTCGTGAGCCGGTACCGTCGCGGAGCGAACGCCTCGACGAGCACGGATACGACCGCGACACCGAACATGATCAGCATGGGAGACAGCGCGCCGTAGGCGATCGGCGGCGTGGGAAGAATCCCGATATCGGTCATCGTCGCTCACCTTCGCCGTGCCGAAGGGCCACATCGGCCACTGCCGGCGGCGGATCCTTCTCGTTGATGGTGCGCAGCGTCTGTTCCACCGCCGGATTCACGATGTCCAACAGTGGCTTGGGGTAGATGCCCAGCACGAGAAGCATTGCGATCAACGGCGCGACCACGGTGAGTTCACGGCGCTTCAGATCACCGATGCTCTCATTTCCCGGCGCCAACGGCCCCGTCATCATCCGCTGATACATCCACAGCACGTAGATGGCGGCCAGCACCAATGCGATGACCGCGCACGCCGCGGCCGCCGGGTATCGCGTGAATGTTCCCACCAGAACCAGAAATTCACTGATGAACGGTGCCAGCCCGGGCAGCGACAGGGTGGCCAGACCTGCCACCAAGAAGGATCCGGCGAGAACAGGTGCCACCTTCTGGACTCCCCCATATGCCGCGATGAGTCGAGAGCCTTTGCGAGATACCAGGAATCCCGCCACCAACATCAATGCCGCCGTAGAGATGCCGTGGTTGACCATGTACAACGTCGAACCCGATTGTCCCTGGCTCGTCATCGCGAAGATGCCCAGGATGATGAACCCGAAATGCGATATCGAGGTGTAGGCGATCAGCCGCATCACATCGGTCTGACCGATCGCCACGATGGCGCCGTAGACGATGCCGATGACCGCCAGGGTGATGATCACCGGGGTGAAGTATCTGCTGGCCTCGGGGAACAGCTGAATGCAGTACCGCAGCATCGCGAAGGTGCCCACCTTGTCCACGATCGCCATCATGAGCACCGCACTGGCCGGGGTGGCGTGCACTGCCGCGTCGGGCAGCCACGTGTGAAATGGCCAGAGCGGGGCCTTGACCGCAAACGCGAACATGAACCCGAGGAAGAGTGCCTTCGCGACACCCGGGTCGATCCCGAGTGCGCCGGTGGCGACCATCTCGGTGATATCCCGCAGATCGAACGTACCGGTCTGACCTCTGGCGGTGACCACGTAGAGACCGATGACGGCGGCCAGCATGATCAGGCCGCCGAACAGGTTGTACATCAAGAACTTCACGGCCGCGCGTGAGCGCTGCTTGGCGTCTGAATGGGTACTCCCGAATCCTCCGATCAGGAAGTACATCGGGATCAGCATGGCCTCGAAGAAGATGTAGAAGAGCAGCACGTCCAGGGCCGAGAAAGACAGCAGCACCATCGATTCCACGACCAGGATCAGGGCGACATAGCGTTGTGCCACAGGCCGATTCTCGTATCCGGGCGCCTCTGCCCCATCGTTCCATCCGGCCAGCAACAGCACGGGCAGGAGCCCCGCGGTCAGCAGGACCAGCGCGAGCCCGATTCCGTCGAGCCCCACCGCGTACTTCATCCCGAATGCGGGTATCCAGGACATCGATTCGACGAACTGGTATTGGGGTCCCGCGGGGTCGAACGCAACGGCTAGTCCGATCGCGACGACCAGTACCAGCACCGAGGCACTCAACGCCACATACTTGGCCAGGGTCCGTTGGTGGCCCGGCATGATCAGCACCGCGGCGGCGCCGATCAGGGGAATGAACCACAGAGCTGTCACGGCACCCACGGCGCTCACCACCTCACTGCCATCAACACGGCGACCACCACAGCCGCTCCGGCACACATGGACAACGCGTACGAGCGGACATGGCCGGTCTGTAAGCGCCGCACCCAGTTCGACACCGCGCCCAGGGTCGAGGACACAGCGTTGACAAGACCATCGACCCAGCGGTCGTCGGCGAGCACCAGCCCCCGTGCGAGACGCTGCCCGGGGCGCATGAACACCGCCTCGTTGACGGCATCGCCATACAGATCCCGGCGAGCGGCAACGGTGAGCACCGAACCCCGAGGAGCCGACTCGGGTACGTCTGCGCGGTACATCCGATAGGCCACCACAACGCCACAGAGCACCACCGCGACGGTGACGACGCTGATGGCCCAGGCCGGAACGGGTAACTCGCCATGATGCGCACCCACGACCGGTTCTAGCCAGTTCTGCAATGCTCCGCCGAAGCTCAGCAGGAATCCGGCACTCACCGACCCGATGGCGAGCACCATCATCGGCCACGTCATCACCGACGGTGATTCGTGTGGGTGCGCGTCCGGTCTCCAACGGCGGGTGCCGAAGAAGGTCATCAGCATCACCCGGGTCATGTAGAACGCCGTAATCCCGGCACCCAGTAGCGCCGCCGACCCGAGAAGGAATCCCCCGGCACCGCCGTGCCCGAAGGCGACCTCGATGATCTTGTCCTTCGAGTAGAACCCCGCAAACGGTGGAACTCCAATGATGGCAAGATATCCCAGCCCGAAGGTGACAAAGGTGATCGGCATGACGGCGCGCAGCCCGCCGTAGCGGCGCATGTCGGTTTCCTCGTTCATACCGTGCATGACCGAGCCCGCACCGAGGAATAGCCCGGCCTTGAAGAACCCGTGTGTGAGCAGGTGCATGATCGCCACGGCGTACCCGGCGGGGCCGAGCCCGGCCGCCAACACCATGTAGCCGATCTGCGACATGGTGCTCGCGGCCAGGGCCTTCTTGATGTCGTCCTTGGCGCAGCCGATGATCGCTCCGAAGAGCACGGTAACTGCACCCACGATCACCACCGCGACCTGCGCGTAGGGTGCGTGTTCGAAGATCGGCCCGGACCGGGTGATCAGGTAGACACCTGCGGTGACCATGGTGGCGGCGTGGATGAGCGCGGACACCGGGGTGGGGCCTTCCATCGCGTCGCCAAGCCAGGACTGCAGCGGCACCTGAGCCGACTTTCCGCACGCCGCCAGCAGCAGTGCCAGTCCGATTGCGGTGTTACGGCTTTCGCCCGCCGCGCCGGCCGACCCGAGTACCTGGGCAAAGCCGACCGAGCCGAACGTCGCGAACATCAGCATCATGGCCAGGGCCAGCCCCATATCACCGACGCGGTTGACGATGAAGGCCTTCTTGGCCGCGGCTGCGGCCGATGGTTTCTGATACCAGAAGCCGATCAACAGGTACGACGCCAGACCGACACCCTCCCAGCCGACGTACAAACCCAGGAAGTTGTCGGCGAGCACCAGTAGCAGCATGGCGGCCAGGAAGAGATTCAGATAGCCGAAAAACCGTCGCCTGTCGGGATCATGCTCCATGTAGCCGATCGAGTAGATGTGGATGAGTGAACCCACTCCGGTGATCAACAGTGCGAAGCACACGGACAGCTGATCGAGGGTGAGCCCGAAATCGATGTGCAACCCTCCCACCGGAACCCAGGTGAAAAGAGTCTCCTGCACCGCTCGCTCCGCACCCGTTCGGCCCAGCATGCCGACGAACGAAACGACCGCGACAAGAAACGACGCGAGTGCCGTCGCGCAGCCCAACAGATGCCCCCAGGCGTCACCCCGACGGCCGACGAGCAGGAGTACGGCCGCACCCGCCAGCGGCAGCGCCGGCATGAGCCATGTCACGGGGACTTCCCTCCTAGAGTTTCAACAAATCGGCGTCGTCGACCGAGGCCGACCTGCGGGTACGGAAGATGGTCATGATGATCCCCAGTCCCACAACCACTTCCGTGGCCGCGACCACCATGGTGAAGAACGCGATGACCTGACCGTCGAGGTTCCCGTGCATCCGGGCGAAGGTGACGAATGCCAGATTGGCCGCGTTGAGCATCAGCTCGATGCTCATGAAGACCACGATCGCGTTGCGGCGCAACATCACGCCGGCAGCCCCGATGGTGAAGATGAGTGCGGCCAGGTAGAGGTAGTTGCCGGGATTCACCGTGCCTCCATGTCCCGCGGGGTGAGCACGCCGCTGACCGACAACTCGGACAAGGATCCGTCGGGAAGCAGCGCGGGTACGTCCACGGCGTTATGCCGTGCGTACACACCGGGATTGGGTAACGGTGTGGCACGGTCTCCATGCTGAAACCGCCGAATTGCCAACTCACGCTGACCGCCGGTCTGCCCCAGCTTCTCGCGATGCGCCAGCACCATCGCGCCAATCGTCGCGGTGATCAGCAGAGCGCCGGTGAGTTCGAACGCCCAGAGGTAGTCGATGAAGATGCGCTCGGCCAAATCCTCCACGTTGCCACGGCTGTTGGCCTGATCGAGCCCGACGAACACTGTCGTGGAGGCGTTTCCAATACCCGCGATAGCCAGGATTCCGAATCCCAAACCGGCGGCGATCGCACCCACCCGCTGCCCCGGCAGGGTCTCCACCAGAGAATCCGAGGAATCCACCCCGACGAACATGAGGACGAAGAGAAACAACATCATGACCGCGCCGGTGTACACCACCACCTGGGCGACGCCGAGGAACAACGCTCCCTGGGCTACGAAGAAGACCGCGAGAACGACCATCGTCATGGCAAGAAAGATCGCCGAGTACACCGCCTTCGGCGCCGCGATCACACCGAGTGCACCCAGCACCGCGATGGCGCCAAGTACCCAGAACGTCACCGCCTCCCATGTCGGTGTGCGGGATAACCCCTCAGCGGCAAGCACTGCCACGTGGCCGGTCACGAAATCCGGGCTCACCTGACTTCCTTCCCGGCCTGCGGCAGGTTGCCGAGGTAGTAGTCCGTGTCGGTGGTGCCCGGGTACATCGCGTGCGGGGGTGACTCCATGCCAGGCTGCAGCGGTGCCAGCAGCTTGTCCTTGCCGTAGATGAGGTCGGCCCGGTTGTCGTCGGCCATCTCATAGTCGTTGGTCATGGTCAGCGCGCGAGTGGGGCACGCCTCGATGCACAGCCCGCACCCGATGCATCGCAGGTAGTTGATCTGGTACACCCGGCCATACCGCTCCCCCGGCGAGAAGCGTTCCCGCTCGGAATTGTCAGCGCCCTCAACGAAAATGGCATCGGCCGGGCACGCCCAGGCGCACAGTTCGCAACCGATGCATTTCTCCAGCCCATCGGTATACCTGTTGAGTTGATGCCGCCCGTGATAGCGCGGCGCGGTGGGCTCTTTCTTCTCGGGGTACTGCTCGGTGAGCCGTTTCTTGAACATGGACGAGAAGGTCACCCAGAATCCCGCCATCGCGTCGACCGAACGCCGCAGAACATCAGGCATGTGCATCCTCCTTGGTGGTCGAGAACGGGTCCGCGTCGAAGCGCTGCCCGGGCAGCGGTGGTACCGGGAATCCGCCGGCCATCGGATCGAAACTCTTAGCCGGCACCGATTTTGGCGGCTCAGTGCGTCGGGAGAGCACACCTACCACGGCGATACTGCCGACAGAAACCACGAGACCGGTGATCCCGAGAATGATCGAGGGGTTTCCGTATCCGTACAGGGCCAGCGCCTGCACCACCCCGACAACGACGATCCATACCAGCGCCACCGGAATCAGGACCTCCCAGCCCAGCCGCATGAACTGGTCATAGCGCAGCCGTGGCAACGTGGCGCGCAACCACATGAACAGGAACATGAAGCCCCAGACCTTGGCCACGAACCACAGCACCGGCCACCAGGAGCTGTTCGCTCCGTCGATCAGGCTCAACGGCCACGGCGCATGCCAGCCCCCGAGAAACATCGTTGCCGCCAAACCGGAAACCGTTGCCATGTTGATGTATTCGGCGAGCATGAACATGGCGAAGCGCAGCGAGGAGTACTCGGTATGGAAGCCACCGACCAGCTCGCCCTCCGCTTCGGGGAGATCGAATGGCGCCCTGTTGGTCTCGCCGACCATGGCGGTCACGTACACCAGGAATGACGGCAGCAGCAGGAAGACGTACCAACGACCGGCCTGCGCGGCGACGATTCCCGAGGTCGACATCGTGCCGGCCAGCAGGAACACCGCCGCGAATGTCAGACCCATCGCGATCTCATAGGAAATCACCTGCGCGGAGGAGCGCAATCCACCCAGCAGCGGGTAGGTGGAGCCGGATGCCCAGCCCCCCAAGACAATCCCGTACACGCCTACGGACGTGACCGCCAGCACGAACAGAATGGCCACCGGAAGATCGGTCAGCTGAAGTGGGGTGCGATGCCCGAAGACCGAGACGACGGGGCCGAACGGGATGACGGCGTATGCCACGATCGCCGGCACCACCGAAATGATGGGCGCGAGGAGATAGATCGGCTTGTCGACCCCGGCCGGGGTCAGGCCCTCCTTGAGCGCCAGTTTCACGCCGTCGGCCAGGCTCTGCAACAAGCCGAAGGGACCCACCCGATTGGGACCGATTCGGCGCTGCATCCAAGCGAGCACCTTGCGCTCCACAAGAATGGCGACGAGAACGGTCAGAACCAGAAACGCGAATACCGCTACGCATTTCACGAGGACCAACCAGAGCGGGTCAATCCCGAACTGGGAGAGCACAGGAGAACCGTCCGTCTGCCTCATGGTGCGACCTCGATTCGCACCACTTGTCCTAGTGCCGGACCGAGCTGCTGATGAACCTCCGACCCGACCGAACGCATGGGCACCCACACCACCCGGTCGGGCATCTCGGTTATCCGCAGCGGCAGGGTTATCGAACCCGGGATCGACTCCGAGAGACTGCGTATCGTCACCGATTCGCCGTCCACGGCACCGATCTCACTTGCGGTTGCCTCCGACAACCGCACCTGTGCGGTGTGTGCGGTCCCGGCAAGGAACGCCTCGCCGTCTTGCAGCCGACCGGCATCCAGCAGCAGCCTCCATGAGGCCAGCACCGCCTCTCCCGCCACCGGCTGGGGTCTGGCGGTCGCGCGTACCGGTCCCGGGGTTTCCCGCACCCCCTCCCAGGGGCCGATATCCGCAAGCTCGCCGAGTGCCTGATTTTCGTCGTTCAGCCCGATCGGCCGATCCATACGCGCTGACAGCGCGGCGAGCACCCTGAGGTCATCGAGAGCATCGCTGGTGTCGAGAGTCGCCCGGAAGGGTCTCAGCCTGCCTTCCCAGTTGACGAAACTGCCGGATTTCTCAGAGACGGCCGCTACCGGAAGAACCACATCGGCGAGTTCGGTGACTGCGCTGTGGCGCATCTCCAGGCTGACGACGAACGCGCTTCTGAGCGCACCGATGGCGGCGGCGGGATAGGGCAGATCGGCCAGCTCCACGCCACCGATGAGGAAGGCGTCGAGTCCGCTGCCCGGATCCAGCATGCCGGCCGCATCGAGTCCGGTCATATCGGGCAGCGCGATCACACCCCACTTGTCGGCGATGTAGCGCCGTGCCGCACTGTCGGATACCGGATGCCCGCCCGGCAGCAGTCTCGGCAATGCTCCCGCCTCCAACGCGCCACGCTCCCCTGCCCGGCGCGGAACCCACACCAGCGTTGCGCCCGTGGTGGTGGCCAACCGGGCTGCCGCGGACAGCGCTCCGGGCGTTGACGCCAGTCGCTCTCCCACCATGATCACGGCGCCGGGCCGACGCAGTAACTCAGAATCGGCCAGGCTTGCCATCGTTTCCGGCTCGCCCCCGGGAACTGTGGCAATCACATCGGCCGAAAGCTTGGTGGATCCTCGGCTGACGAAGGGCGCGATGGTCAGCACCTTGAGGCCCCGTTTACGCACCCCCTTGCGCAGCCGCAGGAAAACAATCGGAGATTCCTCTTCAGGCTCGAATCCCGCCAGCAGGACCACCGGCGCGGACTCCAGGGCCGCATAGGTGCGCGTCAGCCCGTGCCCGGCGACACCCGAACCCAGGAACGCGGCCTCTTCGGCGCTATGTGCACGGGCTCGGAAGTCGATGTTGTTGGTGCCCAGCACCATGCGGGCGAATTTGACGTAGGCGTAGGAATCTTCGACGGTGAGCCGCCCACCGGTCAGGACCCCCGCGTTGGCACCGGCGCCCGCCAAACCCTTTGCGGCGGCCTCCAATGCCTGTGGCCACGATGCCGCGACCAGATCCCCGGACTCGTCACGTATCAGCGGATTGGTCATGCGATCCCGTGCGGTGGCGTAGGCGAACGCCCAACGCCCCTTATCGCAATTCCATTCCTCGTTCACTTCGGGATCGTCACCGGCCAGGCGCCGCAGCACCTTTCCGCGCCGATGGTCGGTGCGTTGCGCGCATCCGCTCGCACAGTGCTCGCACACACTGGGGGTGGACACCAGGTCGAATGGGCGCGCACGGAACCGGTAGGCAGCGCCGGTGAGCGCGCCGACCGGACATATCTGCACGGTGTTGCCGGAGAAGTATGACTCGAAGGGCCCGCCGTCCGCGATACCAACCTGTTGTAACGCACCACGTTCGAGTAGCTCGATGAAGGGGTCGCCGGCCACCTGTTGTGAAAAGCGGGTGCACCGGGCGCACAGGACACAGCGTTCCCTGTCGAGCAGCACCTCGGTGGATAGTGGAATCGGCTTCGGAAACGTGCGTTTGGCCTCGGTGAATCGGGTCTCGGAACGGCCGGTCGACATCGCCTGGTTCTGCAGAGGGCACTCGCCGCCCTTGTCGCAGACCGGACAGTCGAGCGGATGATTGATCAGCAGCAGCTCCATCACACCGCTCTGCGCCTTCTGCGCCGCCGCGGAGGTGACCTGCGTGTGGACCACCATGTCCTCGGCAACGGTGGTGGTACAGGCGGCCAACGGTTTACGCTGCCCTTCCACCTCGACCAGGCACTGGCGACAGGCACCCACCGGATCGAGCAGCGGGTGATCGCAAAACCTGGGAATCTGCACGCCTATCAATTCGGCAGCGCGAATCACCAATGTGCCCTTAGGCACCGAGATGCTGTGTCCGTCGATGTTCACGGTAACGAAGTCGGTGTTGATGGCTGGTTCTGTGGCCGTCATCGATCTACCTCCCCGAACACGGTGCTGGCTCCCGAATCGAAGGGACACCCATTCTCCAGGTGCGCCTCATACTCTCCGCGGAAGTACTTGAGCGAGGACATGATCGGGCTCGCCGCACCGTCCCCGAGAGCGCAAAAGGATTTACCCAGCACGATGTCCGAGATATCCAGAAGCTTGTCGAGGTCTTCGGCGGTACCCTCGCCGGATTCCAATCGCCGCAGGATGCGCACCAGCCAGTAGGTGCCCTCGCGACAGGGCGTGCACTTACCACAGGACTCGTGCGCGTAGAACTCGGTCCATCTCAGCACCGCGCGCACCACGCACGTGGTGTTATCGAATATCTGTAATGCCTTGGTGCCCAACATTGATCCGGCGGCGCTCACCCCCTCGTAGTCGAGCGGGACGTCCAGGTGCTCGACGGTGAACAGCGGTGTCGACGAACCACCGGGGGTCCAGAACTTGAGCCCGTGCCCGTCCCGTACTCCCCCGGCCAGCTCCAGGAGCTGTCGCAGCGTCACGCCGAGCGGGGCCTCGTACTGGCCGGGAGTACGCACATGCCCAGACAACGAATACAACGTGAATCCAGGGGATTTCTCCGAACCCATGGTCCGGAACCACTCGGGACCGCGCCGCAGGATGACGGGCACGCTCGCGATGGACTCGACGTTGTTGACAACCGTCGGGCCGGCATACAGACCGGCAACGGCGGGAAACGGGGGACGCAGCCGCGGCTGGCCGCGGCGGCCCTCCAGCGAGTCCAAGAGCGCGGTTTCTTCCCCACAGATGTAGGCACCCGCGCCGGCGTGCACCACCAACTCGAGATCGAAACCACTGTCAAGGATGTTGCGCCCCAGATATCCGGCCTCATAGGCCTGGGCCACCGCGGTCTGCAATCGCCTGATCACCGAGATCACCTCACCGCGTACATAGATGAAGGCATGTGCGGCGCGGATCGCGTAGGCGGCGATGACGATTCCCTCGATGAGGGTGTGCGGTGTCGCCAGCATCAGCGGAATGTCTTTACAGGTACCGGGTTCGGATTCATCGGCGTTGACCACCAAATAGTGCGGCTTGCCATCGCCCTGCGGGATGAACGACCATTTGGTGCCTGTCGGGAATCCGGCACCTCCTCGTCCACGCAGCCCGGCTTCCTTGACCACGCCGATGACCGCATCCGGTTCCATGCTCAGCGCGGTGCGCAGGCCCTGATATCCGTCATGACGCAGATACCCGTCGAGAGTCCACGAGTCGGCCTCGTCCCAGTACTCGGACAGGACCGGGGAGAGAATAGAGGAAGTCATCACACCTCCTTCTGTGCGTTCCGCTGCACATCCCGGGCCAGTCGCAGCCCGGCCAGCGTCGGGTTCCCGGGCCGCGCGGCGGCCACCGCGTCCGGCCGATCATCGGCGAACCCGGCCAAGATCCGGGCGGTCTGTCTGAACGTGCACGGCGGAGCACCGCGCCGGGGCTCGGGGATTCGTCCACCCCGGAGCCCTTCCACCAGATCTACTGCCCCGTCAGGGGTCTGGTTATCGAAGAACTCCCAGTTGATCATCAACACCGGCGCGTAGTCGCAGGCGGCGTTGCATTCGACATGCTCGAGTGTCACCTTGCCGTCCTCGGTGGTGCCTCCCGGTGCCACGCCCAGCTCGTCGACCAATCGCGTCAAGATCGCGTCACCACCGAGCACCGCGCACAACGTGTTGGTGCACACCCCGACGAGATAATCGCCGGTCGGTTCGCGCCGGTACATCGAGTAGAAACTCGCCACCGCGGTGACCTCCGCTGCCGTCAATTCCACTTGCCCGGCGCAGAATTCGATTCCCGCCATGGTTACGTATCCGTCCTCGGACTGCACCAGATGCAGCAGCGGCAACAACGCCGACCTACGACTCGGGTACCGGTCGAGAACCTCCTTGGCATCGATGGTAAGCCGGGAAACCACTTCCGGCGGATAGCTTTTGCGGCCGCTGAAACTTCCCTCGTCCTCCGGCGGGCGGCTCCCGAGTTCGACGAATACCTCACTCATCTGTCCACCCCACCCATCACCGGGTCGATGCTCGCCACCGCGGCTATCAAATCGGCCACCATTCCGCCCTCACACATCGCCGACACAGACTGCAGATTGGTAAAGGATGGATCGCGGAAATGCACCCGATAGGGCCGGGTTCCGCCATCGCTGACCATATGGACCCCGAGCTCGCCGCGCGGCGACTCGACGGCGACATACACCTGCCCGGCGGGCACGCGGATCCCCTCGGTCACCAGCTTGAAGTGATGAATGAGTCCTTCCATCGACGTGCCCATGATCTTGGCGATGTGCTGGGGCGAGTTACCCAGTCCATCCGGGCCAGAGGCCAGGTCAGCAGGCCACGCAATCTTCTTGTCGTCCACCATGACCGGTCCCGGCCGCAACCGGTCCAGACACTGCTGAGCGATCTTGATGGACTCGTGCATCTCCTTGACCCGAATCAGATATCGACCGTAAGAGTCGCAGTCCTCATGGGTGATGACCTCGAAGTCATAGTTCTCATAACCGCAGTACGGCTGTGCGCGCCGCAGATCGTGGGCAAGCCCGGTCGCGCGCAACACCGGACCGGTGATGCCCAGAGCCATACACCCGGTCAGATCCAGGTATCCGACGCCCTGGGTCCGCGCCTTCCAGATGTAGTTCTCGTTCAACAGGTTTTCCATATCGCGCAACCTGCCGGGCAGAATCTTGAGCAGATCGCGCACGTCTTGTTCGGCGCCATCGGGCAGATCCTGCGCCAGCCCGCCCGGCCTGACGTAAGCATGATTCATGCGCAGGCCGGTGACCGCCTCGAAGACCTTCAAGATCATCTCGCGTTCCCGGAACCCGAGGAACATCGCGGTCATCGCCCCGAGCTCCATACCGCCCGTGGCGAGTGCGACCAGATGGGAGGAGATGCGGTTGAGTTCCATCATCAACACCCGAATCACGGTGGCCCGCTCCGGGATTTCGTCGGTGATGTCCAGCAGCTTCTCAACGCCCAGGCAATAGGCGGTCTCGTTGAAGAAAGGTGACAGGTAGTCCATTCGGGTCACGAAGGTGACACCCTGCGTCCAGGTCCGGTACTCCAGATTCTTTTCGATACCGGTGTGCAGATACCCGATTCCGCAGCGGACGTCGGTAACGGTCTCCCCTTCGATCTCCAGGATCAGGCGAAGCACGCCGTGGGTCGACGGATGTTGCGGTCCCATGTTGACGACGATTCTCTCGTCGCTGGCTTGGGCAGCGGCAGTGACGATCTCGTCCCAGTCCTGCCCACCGGCCATGAGATGAATCTCGGGCTGTGCTGTCATTAGTTGTAGGACCTCCGCTGATCGGGCGGCGCAATGGTGGCCCCGTGGTACTCGACCGGTACGCCACCGAGTGGATAGTCCTTGCGCTGAGGATGCCCCTCCCAGTCATCGGGCATTTCGATTCGGGTCAGCGCGGGGTGATCGTCGAAGACGATGCCGAAGAAGTCGTAGGTTTCGCGTTCATGCCAGTCGGTGGTCGGGTATACGGCATTAAGTGACGGGATATGCGGATTACCTTCAGGTACAGCCACTTCGAGCATGATTCGGCGGTTCCACGTGATCGACATGAGTGGGTATACGGCATGCAGTTCCCGCGCGGTGTCCTCGGGGTAATGCACACCACTGACGCCCAGGCAGAGCTCGAAGCGCAGCTGGGGATCATCCCGCAGAGACTGGGCGACCTGCACCAGATGCTCGGCCTTCACGTGGATCGTAAGCTGATCGCGGTAGACGACAACACTCTCGACAGCGTCCTCATAGGTAACGTGTTCCTGCTCCGCCAGAACCGATTCCAGCCGTTCGACGACCTGGTCGAAGTACCCGCCGTACGGGCGATCAGAACTCGCCGGCAAGGAGATCGACTGAATCAGCCCACCGTAGCCCGAGGTGTCGCCACTGCCCCGGACCCCGAACAGCCCGTGCCGTACCCCGATGACCTCACCAGAGCTCTGATCGTCGCTCGTCACCGCAGCAGGCCCTTCATCTCGATGGTCGGCGTCGCGGCGAGCGCGGCGGCCTCGGTCTCGCGGATGACTTCCTCACGGTTGGCTCCGAGCGGCATCTGCCCGATCTTCTCGTGCAACTTCAAGATCGCATGCAGCAGCATCTCCGGGCGTGGCGGGCATCCCGGTAGGTAGATATCCACGGGGACAACATGATCGACACCTTGGACGATGGCGTAGTTGTTGAACATGCCGCCGGATGATGCGCAGACCCCCATGGCAAGCACCCATTTGGGTTCGGCCATCTGGTCGTAGATCTGTCGCAACACCGGAGCCATCTTCTGACTCACCCGGCCCGCCACGATCATGAGGTCGGCCTGTCGTGGTGTCGCCGAGAAACGCTCCATGCCAAAGCGGGCGATATCGAATCGCGGGCCCGCCGTGGACATCATCTCGATGGCACAGCAGGCCAGTCCGAAGGTGGCCGGCCACAACGAACCTTTGCGCACGTACCCCGCCAGCGTCTCGACGGTGCTCAGCAGAAATCCGCTAGGCAGTTTTTCCTCAAGACCCATGGCTCTCCCGACAGGTGTGCTTATTCGTGATGTTGCAAGGACTTCCGCGCCGCCCCACCAATCGCACAGGGGCTAATCCCAGCTCAGGCCACCGCGCCTCCATTCGTAGGCGTACGCCACCGACACGTTGACGATGAACAGGGCCATTGCGAGCAGTCCGAACAGTCCGAGGGCGCCGAAGTGAACGGCCCACGGGTACAAGAAGACGATCTCGATATCGAAGATGATGAACAACATGGCGGTGAGGTAGTACTTGACGGGCACCCTATGTCCGCCGGATGCGGCGCCATGATGATCACGGCCCATGGAATGCTGTGTGGCCTCGATGCCACACTCGTAGGCCTCGAGCTTGGCCCGGTTGTATCGACGTGGACCGACGAACGATGAAATCCCAATGGAGAAAACGGCAAAGGCCACCGCAATAGCGCCGAGTACCAAGATCGGCACATACGCATCCATGGCAGACCAGCCTCCCGAATCGATCGATCGGGTCCCTGTGCTGGATCGGCAACGTTGCCGTGTCAGTGCTGTCTGTGGTCGAGGGCTGCCGACCAGTACAGATGTGACCTAAGAAACACACTATCGGTTGGCGCAGGATCCATGCCACCGTTTGACGGTGTTTTGCGCAATTAAGTATCGAGTCGAAGAGCCCTGGACGGCTGACGTCAGCGGTGCGTAGCGGCAGCCGAACCCAGCAGGTCGATCACCGTCGCGGTCAGTCGCATCGGATCGATCGGCCGCGGCACCACACCCTCGGCACGGGACCAGCTCGCCAGCCAGCTGTCTTGCGGACGACCGGTCAGAACGATGATCGGAGGCGGAGCGTCGACCTCGTCTTTGACCTGCTTGGCCACGCCCATCCCACCGAAGGGCGTCGCCTCACCATCCAGGATGGCCAAGTCGATTCCGCCCGCACCGAGGCGTTCGATGACCATGGGTCCGGTGGCTACCTCGACGAACTCCAGCGCCGGCAGGGCTGAATCGGGCCGCGTGCCGATTCCCTGAATTACCTTGCGCCGGACCGTGATGTCATCGCTATAGACGAGGACGTGCAGCGCCATAGGTTCATGCTAGGCCGAGCCGACGTCGCTCGCGATGGAATCCGGGAAAGCCCGGGAAAACTAGGCCCGGAAGAACCTGACCTCGGAGGCCAAGATGGCCTTCGCACCGATCGCGGCGAGCGCATCCATAGTGGTGTTGACCCCCTTGCGTGGGGCCAGGGCACGCACCGCCACCCACTTCTCGTCGGCCAGCGGGGCCAGAGTCGGTGATTCCAGACCGGGCGTTACCTTGAGCGCCTCGTCCAGAACCTCGCGCGGGCAGTCGTAGTCGAGCATCAAGTACTGCTGCCCGAACACCACTCCCTGGATACGAGTGCTCAGCTGCGTGCGAGCGGTTTGCGTTGCCGGATCGGCATTCTCCCGCTCGATCAGCACCGCCTCCGAATCACACAACGATTCCCCGAAGGGCGCCAGACCGTGCTGACGCAGGGTGCGGCCGGTGCCGACGATGTCGGCGATCACATCGGCCACACCCAGCTGAATGGATATCTCGACGGCACCGTCCAGGCGAATGACTTCGGCCTCGATCCCCTTGGCGGCCAGATCCTTTCGGACCAGGTTGGGATAGGCAGTGGCGATCCGCTTACCGGCGATGTCGTAAATCGTCCAGTCTCGATCGGCGGGCGCGGCATAGCGGAAGGTCGAACCACCGAATCCCAGCGCCAGCCGCTCGATTACCGGCGCATCGGAGTCCATCATCAGATCACGACCTGTGATACCGAGATCGAGCTCGCCCGAGCCGACATAGATCGCTATGTCCTTGGGCCTCAAGAAGAAGAACTCGACGTCGTTCTGCGGGTCGAGCACGGTCAGATCCTTGGCGTCGCCACGCCGCCGATAGCCCGCCTCCGACAGGATCTCCGATGCGGCCTCGCTGAGTGCCCCCTTGTTGGGGACTGCGACGCGCAGGGCTTTGGGGACGCCGTTCGTACTGGTCATGTCAGAGCTTCCGGTAGACGTCGTCGAGAGTCAGACCGCGGGCGATCAGCAGCACCTGTGCCCAATAGAGCAGCTGACTTACCTCTTCGGCAAGCGATTCGTCGCTCTCGTGTTCGGCGGCCAGCCACACCTCACCCGCCTCTTCGAGCAGCTTCTTGCCCAGGGTATGCACCCCCGCGTCGAGGGCGGCGACGGTGCCGCTCCCCTCAGGCCGGGTCTTGGCGCGATCACTGAGCTCAGCGAACAGCTCGTCGAAGGTCTTCACGGGTGGCGATTCTGTCACGCCCCCACCTGATGAGTCATATGGGTTTGCACGTGGTGGCCGTCCGCACATCCGCGTGGGCGCGCCGCAGGTCGTCCGCGGATAGGCCCGACAAGGTGGTGGCATGCCTGCGCCGGTCGCCGGCGGGCACCTCGACATGGTTGGGCACCACCAGCACCGCACAACCCGCCGCCTCGGCCGCGGCCGCACCGGTCGCCGAATCCTCGATGGCCAGGCAATCGGCCGGATCTATGCCCAGCAGCGCCGCAGCCCGCAAGTACGGGTCGGGGGCCGGTTTGGTGCGCACCACCTCGTCGCCGCATACGGTTCCGGAAAACCACTGTGTGCCAATGGTCTTGAGCGCCTGGTTGGTGAGTGATCTGATGGTGTTGGTCACCAGTGCCATGGATACCTGCTCGGCGGCTAGCTGCGCGAGCATGTCTTGGGCACCGTCGCACCAGGTGAGATTGGTTTCGAAGAGCTCGCCGGTGTACTCGTGCAGCCAATCGTTCTCGCGGGCCATCAGCTCGGGGTCCGGCTCCAGCCCGAACGCCGCGAACATCATCTTCATGGTGGCCTCGGCGGATCCGCCGAGCAGCGCGGTACGCAGTTCGGGGGTCATCTCGCCGCCCAGCCTGCGGCACGTTTCGGCCATCGAGATATCCCAGAGCTTCTCCGAGTCGATGAGCGTGCCGTCCATGTCCCACAGCACCGCTCGCATGCGACCAATTCTGTCAGAGGTCGCCTGCTGCCCATGACGCCGGTGCTCAGTCCTCAGGGTTATAGCCGAGGTTCGGGCCGAGCCAGCGCTCCGCTTCCTGCAGCGTCCAGCCCTTGCGCTTGGCATAGTCGGCGACCTGGTCCTGGGCCAACCGGCCGACCACGAAGTACTGCGACTGCGGATGCGAGAAGTACCAGCCGCTGACCGCGGCGCCGGGCCACATCGCCATCGATTCGGTCAGCTCGATGCCGGTCCGCTTCGTGACGTCCATCAGGTCGAACAGCGTGGTCTTCTCGGTGTGCTCCGGGCAGGCCGGGTAACCGGGCGCCGGGCGGATTCCCCGGTACTTCTCGCCGATGAGCGCCTCGTTGTCCAGCTGCTCATCGGGCTGGAAGCCCCAGAACTCCTTGCGGACCCGCTGGTGCATCCGTTCGGCGAAAGCCTCGGCCAGCCGGTCGGCGACCGACTCCAGCAGGATCGCGCTGTAGTCGTCCAGATCCGCCTTGAACTCCATGATCTTGTCCTGGCTACCGAGCCCCGAGGTGACCGCGAAGGCACCGACATAGTCGGCCAGGCCAGTGTCCTTGGGCGCGATGTAGTCACCGAGGCTCCGGTTCGGGATGCCGTCGCGGTGCTCGCCCTGCTGGCGCAGGTTGTGCAGCGTGGTCAGCACCTCGGTGCGGGTGTCGTCGGTGTAGACCTCGATGTCTTCCATGTTCGAGCCGACCGCGTTCGCCGGGAAGAAGCCGATCACCCCGTTGGCGGTCAGCCACTTCTCCTTGATCAGGGTGTCGAGCATCTGCTGGGCGTCGTCATACAGCTTGCGTGCGGCCTCGCCGGTGGCCGGGTTGTTGAGGATGTCGGGGAACCGGCCCTTCATCTCCCAGGCGTTGAAGAACGGCTGCCAGTCGATGTACTCACGCAGCTCGGCGATGTCGTAGTCCAGAAACTCCCGCACGCCAATGCCCTGGACGGGCACCGGTGGGGTGTATCCGTCCCACTCGATCGGCGTCCGGTTGGCCCGGGCCTTCTCCAGCGTCAGCGTCGGCCGCTCGTTCTTCTGCGCATGCCGTTCGCGAAGCGACGCGTAGTCCTTCTCGGTGGCCTCCAGTAGTCCTGGCCGCTGCTTGTCGTCGAGGAGTGCGGCGGCGACGGGCACGGAACGCGAGGCATCTTTGACCCAGACCACCGGGCCCTTGCGACGCGGCGAGATCTTTACCGCGGTGTGTGCGCGCGAGGTGGTCGCGCCACCGATCAGCAGCGGGATCTGGAGCCCTTCGCGTTCCATCTCGACGGCGAAGTTGGCCATTTCATCCAGCGACGGGGTGATCAGGCCGGACAACCCGATGATGTCGGCGTCGTGCTCCTTCGCCGCCTCCAGGATCTTCTGGGCAGGCACCATCACACCGAGGTCGATCACCTCGAAGTTGTTGCACTGCAAGACGACCCCGACGATGTTCTTGCCGATGTCGTGGACGTCGCCCTTCACGGTCGCCATGATGATGGTGCCGTTGGTGTCCTTGGACGCGGTGAGGCCGGACTCTTCCTTTTCCTTCTCGATGAACGGCAGCAGGTACGCGACGGCCTTCTTCATCACCCGGGCCGACTTCACCACCTGGGGTAGGAACATCTTTCCAGCACCGAAGAGGTCACCGACGACGTTCATGCCGTCCATGAGTGGCCCCTCGATCACCTCGATCGGGCGGCCGCCCGCATCGGCGATCTCGGCGCGCAATTCCTCGGTGTCGTCGTCGACATGAGCATCGATGCCCTTGACCAGGGCGTGCGTAATCCGTTCGCGTACAGGAAGATTACGCCACTCTTGAACAGCTCGATCGTCTCCTCCGCCCGAGTTCTCCGTGCTGTTGAACCGTTCGGCGATCTCCAGGAGCCGTTCGGCCGCGTCCGCGCGACGGTTCAGGACGACGTCCTCGATGCGCTCCCGCAGCTCGGAGTCGATCGAGTCGTACGGCACCAGTGCGCCGGCGTTGACGATGCCCATGTCCAGACCGGCCTTGATGGCGTGGAACAGGAACACTGCGTGAATAGCCTCGCGGACGGGGTTGTTGCCGCGGAACGAGAACGACACGTTCGAGATACCGCCGGAGATGTGCACCCCGGGCAGGTTCTCCTTGATCCAGGCGCAGGCCTCGATGAAGTCGATCCCATACGTCGCGTGCTCCTCGATACCCGTCGCCAGCGCGAAGCAGTTCGGATCGAAGATGATGTCCTCGGCCGGAAAGCCGACCTCTTCGGTCAGGATCCGGTAGGCGCGCCCGCAGATCTCCTTCCGACGCTCCAGATTGTCGGCCTGACCTGTTTCGTCAAAGGCCATCACCACGACGGCGGCACCGTATTTGCGGCACAGCTGCGCTTCGCGGATGAACTTCTCCTCGCCCTCCTTCATGGAGATCGAGTTGACGATCGGCTTGCCCTGCACGTTCTTCAGGCCGGCCTCGATGACCTCCCACTTGGAGGAGTCGATCATCACCGGGACGCGGCTGATGTCGGGTTCGGCCGCGATCAGCTTGGTGAACCGGTCCATCGCGGCAACGCCGTCGATCATGCCCTCGTCCATGTTGATGTCGATGACCTGCGCACCGACCTCGACCTGCTGCAGGGCGACCGACAGCGCGGTGTCGTAGTCCTCTGCCTTGATCAGGTTGCGGAACCGGGCGGAGCCGGTGATGTTGGTGCGCTCACCGATGTTCACGAACAGCGAGTCGTCGGTGATGTTGAGCGGCTCCAGGCCCGATAGTCGGGTGGCCACCGGCAGCTGTGGCAGCTGTCTAGGGGCCATGCCCTCGACAACCTTGGCGATCTCCGCGATATGCGCAGGCGCTGTCCCGCAGCACCCACCGACCAGGTTGACCAGGCCGTCCTCGGCGAACTCGGCAAGGTACCCGGCCTGGCGCTCGGGCGACTCGTCGTACTCACCGAAGGCATTGGGCAGACCCGCGTTCGGATAGCAGGAGACGAAGGTGTCGGCAATGCGCGACATCTCGGCGATATAGGGCCGCATTTCCGGAGCGCCCAGGGCACAGTTGAGGCCCACCGCGATGGGCTTGGCGTGCCGGATCGCGTTCCAGAATGCCTCGGTGACCTGGCCGGACAACGTGCGCCCTGACGCGTCGGTGATGGTGCCCGAGATGATGATCGGCCAGCGCCGACCGCGCTGCTCGAACAGCGTCTCCACGGCGAACACCGCTGCCTTGGCGTTCAGCGAGTCGAAGATGGTCTCCACGAGGATGATGTCCGCACCGCCGTCGACCAGGCCGTTGGCTGCTTCGAGGTAGGCGGCGACCAGCTGGTCGTAGGAGACATTGCGGGCTCCGGGATCGTTGACGTCCGGTGAAATCGAGGCGGTCCGGGTGGTCGGCCCCAGCGCCCCGGCCACGTATCGGGGCTTCGCCGGGGTGCTGTAGTCGTCGGCGGCGGCTCGCGCCAGCGCGGCACCGGCGTAGTTCAGCTCGTAGCTCAGCTCTTCCATGCCGTAGTCGGAGAGCGACACCGCGTTCGCATTGAAGGTGTTGGTCTCGAGGATGTCCGCACCTGCCTCGAGGTACTCACGGTGGATGCCCTCGATGATGTGGGGCTGCGTCAGAGTGAGCAGATCGTTATTGCCGATGAGGTCACTCGGCCAGTCGGCGAACCGTACGCCGCGATATCCGGCCTCGTCGGGCCTATCGCGCTGGATCGCCGTACCCATCGCGCCGTCGATCACCAGGATCCGCTGTTCGAGAGCAGTTGCCAGCGCGTCCGTGCAGTCGGGTCGGACATTCGGCTGCAGATTGGTCACGTGCATTCCTTCCAGAGCGGAAGGCGTCCTTAACTCTGCCGAGCGTGGCGGTCACGGGCTGTGATCCGGAACCGTTGCAACGCCTCTCGACCAGATGAAGTCTACGTCGTCACTCGACAGTCGTGCGAACGCCCAATATGTCGTGCGGGTTTCTCTTCGGGCGGTCATATCAACAATGTGATCTGGCTATCCAATCCATTCTCCGCCAGCCGCAGCTCGTCCCCGTCACGCAGGGCTTACGCTGGCACCGTGACCCAGTCGGATACCGCCCAGAACGGCCTACCCGTGCTGCGCGACCCGGTGGTGGTTGCCGCATTCGAGGGCTGGAACGACGCCGGGGATGCCGCCAGCGCTGCGTTGGAGCACCTGGACACCACCTGGCAGGCCACTCCGCTGATGACCATCGACGATGAGGATTACTACGACTACCAGGTCAATCGTCCCGTCGTACGGCTGGTCAAGGGTGTCACCCGCGAGTTGGAATGGCCGGGCATGCATATCTCCTATTGTTCGCCGCCCGGCTCGCAGCGCGACGTGGTTCTGATGCACGGTGCCGAACCGAACATGCGGTGGCGCACCTTCTGTAACCGCCTACTGGCCATCGCAGACCGTCTTAACGTCTCGACCGTGGTGATCCTGGGGGCACTGTTGGCCGACACTCCACACACCCGGCCGGTGCCCGTGAGCGGTACCGCCTACTCCCCCGACGCCGCGAAATTCTTCGGCCTGGAGGAGACCCGATATGAGGGCCCCACCGGTATCGCCGGGGTGTTCCAGGACGCCTGTGTGAACGCCGGCATACCGGCCGTGGCCTTCTGGGCCGCGGTACCGCACTACGTATCGCAACCCCCCAATCCAAAGGCGACGGTCGCGCTGCTGCAGCGCGTCGAAGACGTACTGGATGTCGAGGTGCCGCTCGGAGACCTGCCCGAACAGGCCGAGGAGTGGGAGCAGGCCGTCTCCGAGATGACCACCGAGGACGAAGAGATTGCCGAGTACGTCCAGTCGCTCGAGGAACGTGGTGACGCCGAGGTGGATACCACCGAGATTCTGAGCAAGATCGATGGCGACGCCCTGGCAGCCGAATTCGAGCGATACCTGCGACGGCGCGGACCACGGTTCGGGGGCTAATCCCCGGCCGAGTTGAGTTGATAGTCATGGCATCTTGACCCGTTCTTCCGCACACGCACCGGAACGCCTCCGTACCGAATAGGATCTTGATCCGACTTCGTCCGGCGGAAGGAATCCGAGTTGACGTCCGTGGCACTGATGACGAACTCGGTCGAGCTGCATTCGTTGGTGTCGATCAGCCACGTGGTTCTTGATTACCTGGGCACCTTGGCCTTTGCGATGTCGGCGGCGCTGGTCGCCGTCGAGAAGAAATTCGACATCGTCGGGCTCGCGGTGCTTGCCATGGTGACGGCGATCGGCGGCGGCGTAATCCGTGACCTCATCATCGGACAACATCCGCCGGCGGCATTCACCAGTTTTTCCCATATCGGGATAGCGCTTGCCGCAGCGGGATTGGTTTTCCTCTGGCAGCCTCCGGCCAGGCTCACCGGCTGGCCCCTGCAGATCACCGATGCCTTGGGACTAGCGGTCTTCTGCGTGACGGGCACCGCCATCGCGGCCCATAGCGGACTTTCCGCGCCTTCGGCCGCGCTCCTGGGTGCGCTGACTGCCATCGGAGGTGGAGTCATCCGCGACCTGCTCTCCGGCGAGACACCGATCCTGCTGCGGCCGGACAGCGAGCTTTATGCCATACCGGCCATGCTCGGCTCCAGCATCACAGCATTCCTGATCCATTTCGGCATCTACTCCGATCTGACCGGAATGGCTGCAGCGCTAGGCGCATTCGGGCTGCGCATGCTTGCGATCCGATTCCATTGGCACGCACCACAGGCCCGGAGGAGATAAGCCGTGCCGCACAGGGAAGACCACAAGACAAGGAACGAGGGAACAACATGTCTGACATCATTCTGACGGCAGCCACCGTGATCACGATGGACGATGAGCGGCCCCGCGCCGAGGCCATCGCGGTATCGGGAAACCGCATCGTCGCAGTGGGGTCGCTGGCGGAATGCACCTCGACGCTCCCCGACGCCGAGGTGATCGACACCGGGGCAGGCGCCCTCCTACCTGGTTTCGTTGAGCCACACGGGCATCCGTTCATGAGCGGTGTCATCACCGAGGCTCCCGTGCGCTCGATCGCCCCCTGGAGGGCACAGAGCTGGGACGACGTGATCGCCGCGTTTCACACGGCGCTCGCCGAGGCCGACCCATCAGAACCATTGATTTTCAGCGGATTCGATGCACTCCTACACGAACACCCCGCACCGGACGCCCGCGAACTGGACCAGATCTTCGGTGATCGCGTCGCCGCCATCACCGATAACTCCGGACATGGAATCTACTTCGGCACAGCACTGATGAAGCTGCACGGCTGGGACGGAGCCCCACCGGCAGACCCGGTGGGCGGGCATTACCAGCGCAACACCGACGGCAGTCTCAACGGACGTGGATTCGAGGTTCCCGTACTCACCGAGGTACTGGCGCCGCTGATCGCCGGAATGGGCAATCCCCTACATTCGGCCGCGCTGTTCTTCTCGGCGATGGCCCGCGCGGGATACACATCAACCTCGGACATGTCCTACGACCGGCAGCTCAAGCCCGCCTACGAGGCACTCGCCGCGGCTCCTTCATGTCCACTTCGGGTCAGTCTGTGGGAGATGTCTACAACCGAAACCTATACCGAATCAGAGGAATTCACAGTAGACGAGGACATGTTACGCAAGACCGGCGTCAAGCTGTGGACCGACGGCGCGGTGTGGGTCGGGACGGGCGCGACGTCATTCCCCTACCTCGACTCGGAGGCGACCCGAAGGGCAGCGATCGACCCGACCACTGCGGGTGGAACGCGTTCGTTGAACTACTCCCGCGAGCAGCTCGATGCCATCCTCGACAAGGCCGCACCTCTGGGCTGGCAGATGGCCTTCCATTCCAACGGTGACCTTGCCGTGGAGCTGGCACTCGACGCCTACGAGGCCGCACTGCAGCGACACGGCTTGCTCGGCACCGACCACCGGTGGCGACTCGAACACGTCGGAGGCGCCATCCGCGCCCAGCTGGACCGTGCCGCCCGGTTGGGCGTACACGTCTCCATGTCGCCCTTCCAGTACTACTTCTGGGGCGATCTGTTGGACGGCCACATCTTCGACCACGAGCACGGCAGCCAGTGGCAGCCCTTCTCCGATGCGGTCGCCTCAGGGGCGTGCGTGTCGCTGCACAACGACGGATCCGTCTCACCGCCCTCTCCGTTGACAAACATCCAGACGGTGACGTCCCGGCGCACACGTGCCGGCAATGTCCACGGCGCCCAACAGGCCATCACCCTCGATGAGGCGCTGCGCGCGCAGACCATCAACGCGGCTCGCACACTGCAACGAGACCGCCTCATCGGTTCCATCACCGTCGGCAAGCTCGCCGATTTCGTCGAACTGTCGCACGATCCGTACGGGATTGATCCCGCGCGGCTCACCGAGGAAATCAGCATCAAGGGCACCTGGATCGGTGGCCGACACGTTGACCTCGCTGCGTTCCTCGGTGCATTCCGCGATGCCACCGACACTGACCACAGCACCACCCCGGTGGCCCCGATCAAGCACTGCTGCTAGGGAAGCCGCTGCACCGCCAACTCATCGAGCGACAGATAACAGTTCACTGCCATGGTGAGGTCGGCCTCTGCCAGTAGCGACTGGATCACGTGTTTGACGCCGTTGGTTCCGTCCAGTGCCAGCCCGTACACATACGGCCGGGCCACACCCACCAGGCTGGCGCCGAGGGCGACGGCGCGCAAGACATCGATACCGTCACGGACGCCGGAGTCGAAAGTCACCGGAACCGAGCCGGCCGCCTCGACGGCCGCGGCCAGACCATCGATGGCCGGTACTCCCCCATTCGCCTGCCTACCACCGTGATTGGAGTAGGCAATGGCATCGACTCCGCGGTCTACCGCCTGCCGAACGTCGTCGACGTCACAGATGCCCTTCAGGATGATCGGCAGTTTGGTCAGTTCTCGATAGTGATCGATATCCGCCCACGTGAGGCCCGGATGGCTGAACAGCGACGCCCACACCAGACCCGCGTGCATCGGCGTCAGTTCCCCTGCGGAACGCACGCCCGCGATCTCGAGGAATCGCGGATCGGAGGTGTAGTTCGCCAGGCAATGTCCGTGCAGCATCGGCAGATAACCGTGTTTGAGATCGCGGGGACGCCATCCCAGCGTGCCGGTATCCAGGGTCACCGCAAGAGCGTCGTACCCCGCCGCCTCGGCACGCCGGATGAAGCTGTCCGTCAGCTCGGCATCTGATGACGGGTACAACTGGAAGATCCCATATGAATCGCCGCGCTCGGCGGCGACCTCTTCCAAGGTCGCCGACGAAAGCGTCGAGTACATGGCGGGCACATCGAGGTCCCGGGCGGCAGCGGCCGTGAGCAGATCTCCACGATCGCGGACCGCACCCAGCACACCGACCGGGCAGATGAACAGTGGGCTGGTGAGTTCGCGGCCCAGAAATGAGGTCGACATGTCTCTGGCCGTGCGATCTCGCAGCATCCGGGGCACCAGCCCGTACCGGCGCAGCGCGGTGGCGTTGGCGTCCTGGGTGTGCTCATCACCGGCGCCACCACGCACGTAGCCGAAGATTCCCTCGCCCAGCGTTTGCTCCGCGCGGCTCTCCAGTTCGGCAAAGGTGAAGGGAAGAGTTGACACCTTTCCGAGCGCACCCGCCGCATAGAACTGGAGCTGGAAATCGCCGAAATTCATCGAGCACTCCTCATCGTTCGGACATTCGCTGGATGCTCAGCGTACTGGGCACTTTCGGCTTCATCCAGCACCATCGGCCGGATGGCCGAGCATGCTTGTCTGTCAGGTCGCACATTAAGTCCGCGGTGCAAGTAACTCACGCATCCAAACCCCCGACAGCTATCCGCCCGTCCAGCAAAGGGAGCCCGAGTTAGGGATACCTTACCGGGGTTCCTTATGATCGTCGTGAAACGCATACGCATTCGGCGTCGGCATACGTTCCCGGAAGGCTTCCGTTGTCCGCTCTCACCTACCCCGCTGGGACCCGGTTCGCCCTACGCGACGGCGCAACGTGCCTCGTCACAGCCGCGGGCGGGATACTCCTGAACCCACCGCGCAACGAAAAACTCACCGGGCTCTCGCAGCAGCAGCGGCGCGTACTGAAAACTCTCAACAGCGGGCAGGCGACGCTATCGGAACTGGTAACCGATTCCGATAGCGACGCCATCGAGGCACTCATCGGGCGGCTATTCGAAGGTGGTTGGCTTTCGCTGACGGTCCGCGACGACACGCACGACCTCTATGCCATCCAATGCTTCGGGGTCCCGGGCCCGCAACCCGAAGATGCCACACCATCGGGCGTTCATCTGTCGAAATTCTCCGTGCTGCATCGTGATTCACGCGGATACGTACTGGAAAACCCGCGCGGTTGGTGCGATATCCGCATCCATGATCTGCGTCTGCTTCCCTTGCTCGACGGCCCCGCGGGTGCTCCCGCCGGCCTGGGCGAGGATCTCATCGCGCGGTTCCTGGCAGATTTGCGCTGGGGCGGATTCCTCGTCTCCAACAGCGACGAGGAGAACCACGAGTTCACCTCGATCAGTTGGAGCGCATCGGACCTGTGGTTTCACCGACGCAGCACTCTGGGCGAGCGCACCATCACCTGGGATCACTTCGGTCCTACGAAATGGGCGAAGGGCAAGTTCCCGCAGCCCGCGGCGCGCAAACCCGACTATCCGGGAAACCCGGTGGCACTGCCCGCCCCTGATCTGGCAACCCTACGCGCGCAAGACCCCACCCTCACCACCGTGATCGAGGACCGGATCTCGGTGCGCGCCTTCGACGATGCCAACCCCATTACCCTCGAACAGCTTTCCGAGCTCCTGTATCGCACGGCCCGTACCCGCAGCACCCGCTCAGAAAGCGAAGGCGAAGAACTGCTGTCGCGCCCGTATCCCTCGGGTGGCAGCGTGTACGAGCTGGAGCTGTATCCGGTGGTGCGCAACGTCGCCGGACTGGCACCCGGCATGTACCACTACGACTCCTTCGAGCACGTTCTGCGGCCGGTGGCCGACGCCGGCTCCACCGCAGTCAAGCAGCTGCTCAAATCGACCTCCGCAACCCTTGAGGGGGGCGCCGAACCACAGGTGCTGCTGGTGATGGGCGCGCGCGCCGGCCGGGTGATGTGGACCTACGAACAGGTCGCCTACTCGGCCATCCTCAAGCACGTCGGTGTTCTCATGCAGACCATCTACCTGGCCGCCACGGCCATGGGCCTGGGTGCATGCGCCCAGGGCTTCGGCGACACCGCGGCATTCACCGCGGCCGCAGCCGTTCCGGAGCTGCAGGAGTGCAGCGTGGGCAGCATGGTGCTAGGCACACCTGCGGCGTCCTGACCGATCAGGTGGTGCCGGCCAAGATCTCCTCATCGGTCATCGCCGCGATCTCCAGGTAGTGCCCGGCCACTACGGCCAGGCGGTCCGGGGTACCGAGTTCGATCTCGCGCTGCTTGAGTCTGTCGGCAAGCCCGGCGACGGTACGGGTGGCAAAGAGGTCTCCGACTAGCGCGTGCTCGACCGACAGCCAGTCACGCACCCGCGCAATGACTGTCGTGGCGAGCACCGAGTCACCACCCTGAGCGAAGAAGTCGTCGTACACCCCAATGGATTCCAGGCCCAGTACACCTGCCATCAGGTCGGCGAGGGCGGCGTCCAGATCATCCCGGGGAGCCGAGTCGGTGGCGGTGGTGGCCGCGTCGTCGAGCAGAGCGGTCACCGCTCCCCGATCGATCTTCCCGTTCGGCGTCAACGGCATCTGATCGAGGAGCTCGACACGCGCCGGAACCATGTATCCGGGGACCAAGTCGCCGAGTAACGTCGCGTAATCCGCCGACCGGTCCGGGGTGCCCGACACTGCGGCAACAAGGATCGGCGCATCACCGCCGACGATGGCGGCAACGGCATGACGTACGCCGGGGACCATGCGCAATGCACTTTCCACCTCGCCCAGTTCCACGCGGTATCCACGGATCTGCACCTGATGGTCCGCGCGGCCCAGGAACTCGATGGTTCCGTCCGGCCAGTACCTGGCCATGTCTCCCGTCCGATACCAGCGCAGTCCGTCGTACTCGACGAATCGTTCCGCAGTGCGTTCGGGGTCCTTGCGGTATCCGGCCGCGACATTGGCGCCGCCCACCCAGAACTCACCGGGCACCCAGTCCGGGCAGTCACGACCCGCGGGTGAGACCACCCGGCACCGGACGTTACGCAGCGGCACACCGAAAGGCACTGTCGCCCAAAGCGCGGGCGGATCTCCCACCACTTCGCAGATGGTGTTGTGAATAGACGTCTCGGTGGCTCCGCCGAGGCCGGAGAACCTGCACCCCGGCACCTGTTCAGCCAGACGCGTCGCCAGGTCGGCGCCCACCCAGTCGCCACCCAGTGTGACAGCCCGCAACGAGTCGCCCAGGCCGTTACCGCCGATCTCCAGGATCATGTCCAGCATGCTCGGTACACAGTTGAGGATCGAAACCTTGTGGCGCCGCAGCAGATCCACCCACGTGGTGGCCTCGGCGCGCTGTGCGACGTCGACCGCCACCAGTGATCCGCCGACCGAAAACATGCCGAAGATGTCGTACACGGATGCGTCGAACTCCAGTGCCGAGAGCGCCAGCACCCTGTCGGTGGGGCCCACATCGAACCACCCGTTGACGGCATCGATGGTGTTCATCGCCCCGCGGTGCAGTACGTCCACACCCTTGGGAGTGCCGGTCGAGCCAGAGGTGAAGATGACATATGCAATCGCATCAGTCGCGGGAATGACCGGTGCGGCTAGCGGCTCAGCGTGATTTCGGGCCTCATCGATGGATAGCGACGACACCGGGATATCAGCGCCCGGAACGGTTATCGCCATCGCGACACCACCGGTTTCGAGGATGCTGGCACGGCGGCGGGCGGGCTGGTCGAACCCGATCGGGATGTACGTCGCCCCGGCGGCAAGCACGCCGAGCACGGCGAGAATCTGATCGCGCCCCTTGGGCAGCTGCACCGCCACCGCGTCGCCGGGCCGAACGCCACGAGCCTGCAGCGCACCGGCCACCGCCAGGGCCTGCGCGGCCAGGTCACCGTAGGTCCACAGCCCGTCCTCGTCGCCGAACCCCCACACCACCGCGGCTGCACCGGGATGGGTCTTCGCGAAATCGAAGAAGCCTTCGTGCAGGCATCGGCCGCTCACCGGGCCGTCGGTCGCATTGACGGCCCGTCTGACCTCGGCCTGCGAAGCCGGAAGCCGCACAGCCGCATCGGCATTCCAGCCGTCGTCACCAGCGCAGAGCGCGGCCACCGCATTGGTGTAACGCGCGAACATGGTGTCGACCATGCCCGTCGGGAAGGCCGATTCACGCACATCCCAGTTGAGTAGCAGTCCGCCACGTACCTCGGTGACCTGCGCATCCAACAGCACCTGTGGCCCCTGGGAAATGATCCAGACCGGTTCACCAAAGGTGTCCATAACCGACTTGGCGAACAGCTCTCCCAGATTCAGCGCACTGGTGTACACCACCGGCGCCAATACCGGCTCACCGCGGTGTCGTCCCAGGTCCCGGAGCACATTGAGCCCCGGGTACGCCGAATGCGCTCCGCTCTCGTACATGTTGCGCTGCAACGCGCGAGCGCGGTCGGCCACCGACATCTGGTCGGTGAGATCGACGTCGAGCATGATCGAGGAGGTGAAATCGCCGATCACCCTGTCGATATCGGGGTGTACCGATTCGCGATGGAAGAGCGGGACATTCAGCAGGAACCGGCTTTGCGCGGACCACCCTCCGATGGTTTCGGCGAAGACCGCCGCCATCGCCATCGCGGGGGTGATACCGCGCTGATGCGCGGCCGCCAGCAGCTGCTGCTTGGCGTGCGGTTCAAGCCAATAGTCGTAGCGCACGGTGCGGTGCGGTTCGGCCCGCTCACTCACCGGCACGGTGGGCAGCTCCGGCGCACCCGGCAGGTCGTCCAGTCGCTCGCTCCACCATTGTCGATCACGCTCGCGCGCCGACTCGTCGCCGCGTTGCTCGGTGCGATACCGCCGATAGGTGTATCCCAACTCCGGTTGTGCGGCACCGTGATACAGCGCGGCTAGATCGGATACCAGCACCCGGTAACTCATCGCATCACCGGCCAGCATGTCCACATCCAGATGTAGTCGGCTGTTCTCCTCGTCGCGCAGGGTCAGGGTGACATCGAGCACCTGGCCGTCCTCGATTGCCAAACGCTGGTGCGTCTTGCGTTCACGGAGCTCGGTCAGTGCCGCATCGATTTCCTCATCCCTACGTCCACGCAGGTCCACCACGCTGAAGACATCACGCTCGGGGGCGGTCAGGGTCTGCTGAGTGCCGTCGGGCAGAAACCTGGTGCGCAACATCGGATGTGCCGCGACGAGCTGCTCGACTGCTAGTCGAAGCCGCTCGGGATCGATTGCTCCACCGTCGAATTCGACGTATAGGTGGGCCGCGACGCCACCGAGCTCCTGATCCTCCGAACGGCCGATCCAGTAGGCGTGCTGCATGGTGGCCAACGGGAAGGGCTCATCCTCCGCGTCGTCCGAGGCGTCGGCAGACGTGATGTCGGGGCGGACCTCTGCGACCGGTGCCACACCCTCTCCCAACAGCGCATGCCAGGACTGGACCGATGGCTCGGCAGCGAGCTGCGCAAAGGTGATGCGGCTGCCGCGCTTACGCCATCCACCGGCCAGAGTCATCATGCGAATCGAGTCCAGCCCGAGCGTGATGAGGTCATCAACGTCCGAGATCTCTTGGGGGGCAATCCCGATGAGGTCCGCGACGGTCGCCTTGATCTCGTCCCTGCTGATTGATTCCATCCGTGCTGTCTTCCTGTCGCTATCCGTCGAGTGCCTGAGCCAGCGCGGCAACGCTTCGTTGCCACAGCCGCGCCAGCTGGTCGGCATCTTCCGAGGTGAAAAGGTTAGAGCTCCACTGCCAGTTGGTCAGCAGCTGGGCACCTTCCGCTGTGGTCGATATCGCGGAGCCGACGTTGATCCCAAAACGCAAAGGCAACTCGGGTTCCGAATCGGGTGGGACGGCAAGGCCTCGCGCGTCCGTGACCAGCGACCACGGCTGGTCGGTAATCCCGCTCATATCCAGGCGTCCCAGATAGTTGAACTGAATCTGCGGATCGGCAGCGGCGGCCAGCTCCTCATTACGGCTCACATAACGGAGTAGGCCGTAATCCATTCCTTGATGAGGAATTTCAGCGAGATGTTGAGCGACTGCATTCAAAAGTCTGCGGGCAGACACCGCATCCCGTTCCACCGTGGCTACATCAAATGCCAACTCACCCTGACCGATTCGAGCCGGGTACATCGTGGTGAACCACCCGATGGTACTTGTGGTGTCAGTATCGAACGCGGTATCGACCCGCCCGTGGCCCTCCATCGATACCAGCGTCCCCGGTGACGCATCCTGGCCGCGTTCTACACGCCAACTGGCCACTGTCACAGCCAATGCGGCCAACAAGAATCCGTACACCCCGTCGTTCTTGTTCAGCGAACTCAGTAAACGAGCGGTTATGTCAACCGGAGTCACTACCGGCGTGGTGCGCAGGGTGCCCCACGTGTCGCGCGAGGGGTCTGGACGCCGCGCACCCACTGCCGGATCGGGACCGGCGACCTGTTGTAGCCAATACTGCTGCTGGGCCTGAACCTCGTCACTGTTTGCCCGCTGCCACATCAGTTCGGACCAGCGCCGGTATGACGTGAATTCCACGGGTGCCTTGGGAACTTCGCCGGCTCCCAAACTGCGCCACGCCTCCGCCATATCGGCCAACGCAATATGCCAGGAGACCACATCCATGGCCAAGTGGTGAACGGAGAGCAAAAGCACATCGTCGTGGCCGCCGCCGGCTAGCCAGACCGCGCGCACCATTGCACCCGATCTTGGATCCAACTTGTCGAACGCAGCGCGCGCAGCGTCCGCGATCGCTCCGTGCACTTCGCCGGTTACCGGCAGGTCAACGTGGGTAAGCACACTTCCGGCGCGCACTACCCCGGGCTCGCGCGTGAGCACACGCGGCCCATCAATGGTGTCGACGAGCACCGACCGCAGCATGTCGTGGCCGTCAAGCAGCGTCTGTAGAACCAGCTCTATGGATTCGTGGTCGATCCCGGCGGGCACTCGAACGAGTGCCGAGAGCGCGAACCTGCGGTAATTTCCGCTCTCGTGCATCCATGTCACGATGGGCAGCGGCAGTACCTCGCCGTAGTCCGCCTCTCCGGTAAGGGAATCGAGGTTCTCGGATCGATTAGCCCGGTCGGCCCGTTCGTCGATGAGGGCCGCGAGCTGCCGAATGGTTGGCGCAGCCAGGACCATGCGCGGGGTGATCACCAGGTCACGCTTGCGCGCCTTGTTCACCAACGAAATCGCGACAATACTGTCCACCCCAAGGGAAAAGAAGTCGTCATCGATGCCCGGAGCGGTTCCGTCGAATAGGTCGGCACAGCATTCACACAATGCACATTCGGTGGTAGTGGCGGGTAGCGCCCGCTCCCCCTCGGCGGCGCCGCCCGACAGGGCCTCCAGGGCAAGCCGCTCAAGCGCATCGCCATCCAGCTTGCCATTCACCGTGACGGGCAACCGCTCAAGCACGAGCAAACGCGACGGCATCATGTATGACGGCAGCCGATCGGCGAGCCTCATCGCAATCCGTGTGCTATCGAATTGGGCCAGTCCCTGTTGGGGCACAACAAAACCCACCAGGCTCGCGCCGCCGGCGCGGCGGACCACGGACACTGCGGCGGTCTGCACATCAGGTTGAAGGCGTAGTACTGATTCAATCTCGCCGACCTCGACGCGATAACCGCGGATCTTCACCTGGGAGTCGGCCCGGCCCAGATATGCGAAACCGCCGTGCGGTAGGCGGCGCACCAAATCACCCGTCCGGTACATGCGCTGCCCCGGTCGCTGCGGATCTGCGACAAAGGCACTAGCCGTCACCGCTGGTCTTCTCGCATAGCCGCGCGCCAGCTGGGACCCGGCAAGGTACAGCTCGCCGACCGCTCCATCCGGCACCGGCCGTAGCCGCGAATCCAGGACATACCCGGCCGTCCCCTGATTCGGCGTACCGATGGTGGGCGTCGAATAGTCCTTCACCGCTGCGACAACCGCCTCGACCGTGGTTTCCGTGGGGCCATAGCAGTTGTAGACGGCAGTCTCGGTCAATGCGCTCAGACGGTTCCACAAGGCAGCCTCGATGGCCTCACCACCCAGCGCCAATACCGCAAGCTCCCGATCGAGCAGCCCGGCGGCGGACAACTGCGCCAGCATCGACGGCGTGGTGTCGATCATGTCGATATCGTGCTCGGCCATGCCCTGCACCAGCCGGTGTGCGTCCCGCATGGCCTCGGCATCGAACAGGTGCACGGTGTGCCCGTCCAACAGACCGATCATCGGCTGCCAGGAGGCATCGAAGCTCAACGACCAGGCGTGCGCGATCCGAAGCTTGCGTCCCAATCGGGCGGTGGCCGGCTGATAGACCCGATCACGATGGTCGGCAGCGTAATTCATCAGCGAACCGTGCGTGCCGATGACACCTTTGGGCTCACCCGTCGATCCGGAGGTAAAGATGAGATATGCACTCTGGTCAGGATGCCTAGCCACAGCAGGGGCCTCTGCGGGCAGATGTAAGACCCGCTCCGCGGTCGCAGGATCGTCAAGCACTACGGCCCGGTACTGCGTCCCGGCGACACCGCCGTGCTCGGTAATGGTGATGATCAGCTTTGGATCGGATTGGCTCAGAATCGATTCGATACGTGCCGCGGGTAGTCCGATATCGACTGGAACGTAAGCCGCACCTGCGGCCAGCACCCCAAGGATGGCAATAATCGACTCGACGGAGCGCGGAAGTACAAGCGCCACCGTCGTTTCTGGCTCCACGCCATGATCTGCCAGTTCATTCGCCAGTCTGCACGCGGCGGCATGCAACTGTGCGTAGGTGTAACGCCCTTCAGCCCCCGCCGTCAGGGCGACGGCATCGGGCTGACTGATCGCCTGTCGCTCAAAGAGCTCCCACACCGATCTCGCTGACGCGTCGGCCGCAGATGCCGTGACAGCGATCTCGGCCCGCTCATCCGGCGTCAAGACATCGAGAGCATCCGGGGTGCCCTCGCCTATATTTGGGAGCTGGCGCAACACAGAGACCAGCCGCTCACCCACACTTCCCGCCGAAAAGTACTGCAATGCTTCGGGAATGGCTTCGATCATCACCAGCAGCGCTTCGCCGTGCATATGCGAAACCACCGTCAATGGATAGTGTGCCAAGCTCTCCATCTCGACAGGCCGGAAACGCGCTCCGTTCGACGTCGCTATCTCGCGAACGGCGTCACCGATGGGGGCATTCTCGAAAACGAACATGGTGTCGAACAAGGCTGCCGCACCTTCGGCGCGTTGCAGCGCAGAAAGACTCAAGTACCCGATATCGCGCATGGCGGCAGCTTCACGCTGCAGTTGCGCACACTGGGTAACCACCGGGGCTGCGTAGTCGATATGAGCCACCATCGGCACCGAGTTGATGAACAAACCGACCATCCGCTCGACATCAGTAAGTTCCCGGGGGCGACCCGACACAATGGTGCCGAACACGACGTCTGTGCGATCGGTCAACCTGCCGAGTACCACCGCCCAAGCGAACGCGGTTACCGTGTTGAGAGTGAGCCCATTCGCCGCGGCCCACCCCCGCAGCCGCACGGTTTCCTCTGGGGTCAAAAGGAATTGCGTCTTCTCGGGCACGTTGTCATGCGCTGCGACGCCACCGTCAGCAAGCATCAAGGGTCCAGAAGATGTACCCAGGTAACGTGACCATTTATCGGCCGCAGCTGCGGTGTCCTGCGCGTTGAGCCAGGCGATGTAGTCACGGTACGGACGCACGGCCGGCAGGCTATCCATCGAACCGTTGGCTTCATAGACGGCCAGCATCTCGGTGAAGAACGTCGCCAGCGCCCAACCGTCCATCAGGATGTGGTGAGCGGTGACAATCATTCGGTAGGAGGCTTCGGCTGGCACCGAAAGCAGCACGATCCGTAGTGCGGGGCCCTTACTCAGGTCGAATGAGCGCTGCCGCTCTTCCCGGGCGATTCGATCGAAATCAGCGCGCAGTGATACTCGCTCCTCCCAGGGGAGCTGCGCCCGGACGGGGACTATCTGTACCGGACGGGGCACTCCACGGTCCCAGAACGCCGCGCGCAGGTTCGGGTGGCGCTGCAACATCGCCTGAGCACTGCGGTGCAGCAGGTCTACATCGAGCACGCCGTCGACATCGACCACAAACTGCATGCTGTACAGATCGACACTCTCATCGGCGAGCTGAGCCAGCGCGTAGAAGCCTTCTTGCAGCGGACTCAGCGCCAGGACATCCTCGATCTGGGGCTGCTGCTGGCCGACACCTGTCACGATTGCTCCTGCCACGATGCGGTCAGTGCCGCCAGTGCGTCTGCGGAAAGTCCCGAGGCGCTCATCGGGGCGCTAGCCTCAGATTCCGGCGTCGGCTCGGCATCGCCGGGTTGCGCAATGGCATTGTCGACTGCCCCTGCCAACTCGGAGATGGACGGGCATTCAAAAATCATCTGGGGTGTCATCGCGTACCCCTGTTCGGCCGCCCTGGTTGACCATTGGATGGAAATGATGCTGTCACCGCCGAGGGCAAAGAAGTTGTCCTCGGGTTGCACGTCGTCGATTTCGAGTAGCTCTTCCAGGATCACGATCAACGCGCTCACGGTTTCTTGTGTCCCAGCACTTCTCGGTTCGGCGGGCTGTTCGACCGCCGGTGCGGGCGGTGTCAGCAACCGTTCCATATCGTCTTGCGAGAGCAACGCTATCTCGGACACCGAGGAATCCTGTTGGGACACAAAAAGGTCAAGGGCGTTCACGAAGGCTGATGCGATCAACGGTGCCGTGTCCGGCTCGTACAAGTCGGAGTTCACCACCATCCACAGATCCAGGCCGCCCTCAGCCGTGACATTCAGGCCCAGGTTCAGATCCAGGAACGAGACGTCCAACTCCGTCGGGAGCGGCACCACCGAAGTCTCTCCCGATCCGGTCAGGTCACGTCCCGAAAGCGCCCAGTCCGCTGCACGGAAGTTGATCATCGTCTGGAACAACGGATTCCAGGACCGCGACCTCGGTGGGTTTATCGCCTCAACAAGCCGCTCAAATGGTAGCTCCTGATGCGCCTGGGCGTTGAGGACGGCGTCCCGGCTCCGTGACAGCACGGTGCGCAATGTCGGGTTGTCCGAGAATTCGTTCCGCAGCGCCACCATATTCGCGAAAAGCCCAATGAGATTCGCGGTGGCTGGGTGCACGCGAGATGCCACAGGGCTGCCAATAACGATGTCTGACCCACCGCCGAGCAGATGCAGCATTGTCGCTGTTGCAGCCTGATAGACGATGAACTCGGTAGCCCCCGATTGCTCGGCAAGGCGCGTAATCGCAGCGCGACGCTCCTGAGACAACGTGAATGTGTGTACTGTGCTGGATTTTCCGAGCACCCTTGGCCGTTCCCGGTCGTGCGCTACCGCAATCTGGCCCGGCACACCGGCCAGCTGCTCACGCCAGTACTTTGTCTCGGCTTCCGCGAAATCACTTCCCTCAGCGAATGCCTCGTACTGCCACAGCACGTAATCGGCGTACTGGATGGGCAGCACGTCCCACTGGGGCGCCTCCCCTGCCAGTCTCGCCCGATAGGCAACGATCAGATCGTCGACGAACACCGCAAACGACGAGTGGTCGGAAACCAAGTGATGCACGATGATGGAAAGCACGTGATCGTGCTCGTCCACGCGCACAAGAGTCGGGCGGATCAACGGCTCGCTCTCGAGGTCGAAAACGTAGTGTCGCAGGCCGTTCAGCGCGCCGGTCAGCTCATCGGGCCGTGCATCCATCAACGGAAGCGATACCTGCACAGACTCGTGTACAACCTGGTGTGGCGCACCCTCATGCACTCGGAAATTGGTGCGCAGCGCCTCGTGGCGCGCTACGACATCATTGATGGCTCTTTCCAACAATCCATCATCGAGGGGGCCGCCAAACCGAAGTACCAGCGGCATATTGCCGAAATCGGTCATGCCCTCCATCTGACATTCGAACCAGACGGACAGCTGCGACGACGACAACGGGAGTAATTCGGGGCGAACGGCTTGGACGAGATCGGGGCGCCCGTCGCGGGGAGCGATATCAGACATCTCTTCGTCGTCGAGATCTAGTTCATCGAGCTCGATCTCGAACTCCTCACGGAAATGCTCGACGAGCTCCGCGGCAAGACCTTCCGGAGTAGGAGTGTCAAAGACTGCGCGCACGGTGAGCTCGATTCCGAACTGCGCCCTGATCTGGGCGACCAGCCGGGCAGCGAGCAATGAGTGCCCACCCAGTTCGAAAAACGAGTCATCGGCGCTGATCGCGTCGCGACCGAAAAGGTGCGCGAAGATCGCACACATCCTGCGTTCCGTGGGTGTCTGCGGAGCGCGAAACCCCCTTCCGGACATGGGATCAGGAACGGGAAGCGCACGTTTATCCAGTTTCCCACTGGTGGTAAGCGGGATACTGGGGATGACGACAAATGCGGTCGGCACCATGTACGCGGGAAGCTTCTCCTGCGCACGGCTACGCAGCAGGTCCACGTCGACATTTGCCGTGGCGCCGTCAACGTCGGGGGGAACGACGTATGCGACGAGCATCGGTCCAATCTGCGGGTCCTCCATGACCGCGACCACACAGTGTCCAACACGATCGTCGGCGGCGATTACGGCCTCGACCTCACCGAGCTCAATGCGGTACCCGCGCACCTTGACCTGCTCGTCGACCCTCCCAATGAACTCGAGTTCGCCAGAAACATTGCGACGCACCAAGTCCCCGGTGCGGTACAAGCGGCCACCGCTACCGAATGGGTCTGCGACAAATCTCGCGGCACTGAGCGATGCGCGGCCAAGATAACCGCGGGCGAGCTGGGTACCACCCAGGTACAACTCACCGGCGACACCGGCGGGCACGAGTGAAAGCTGCTCGTCGAGCACGTAGGCGTACACGTTGCGGTTGGGGCGGCCGATGGGCACCACCGACGTACCCTGCGGCCCATCGACCGGCATGTACGTGGAGCACACCACAGCCTCGGTGGGTCCGTAGTGATTTCGCAGCTCGGCATTGAACACCGTCGCGAACTTGTCCGCGACCTCGCCGGGAAGCGCCTCTCCACCCACCGGTACGTGCCGCAGACCACGGAGCTGACTCGCCTCCGGTAACAGCATCACCGACCTCAGCAAGGAGGGAACCATGTGCAGCACAGTGACCCCCTGTCGCTGCACCAGGTCTGCCACATAGCCGATGTCCGAGAAAGGATTTGCCCTTGGTATCACGATCCGCGCGCCGAGGGATAGCGGGCACAGGATGTCGGCGAGCGAAGCATCGAAGCTGACCGATGTCGACTGCAGCATCCGGTCCTGGGCTGTCATGCTCCATTCGGCGGTAAAAGACACGATGTGCTCGGCGATGGCCCTATGAGAGACGGCCACACCCTTGGGCTGCCCGGTAGAACCCGAGGTGTAGATGATGTAGGCGAGGTTGTCCGGCCGTAGCGGCCGCACACGTTCGGAGTCGGTTATGACCGTGTCCGCCAGACCCTCTGCCTCGCGTTCCGCCGCAACGATCTCCGGCATCCCAAATGCCACGTGCGGATTGGCATCGGATATCAGGTACTCAATGCGGTCCTCAGGCAGTCCCGGATCGATCGGCATGTACGCCGCACCCGCCTTGAGAACTGCGAACATTGCGACGATGAACTCCACGGATGTGGTCATCCGTAGCGCAACAACGTCCTCCGTGCCGACACCTTGCCCGATGAGCCACCGCGCCAGACGATTCGCGCGACCGTGCAACTCCCGGTATGTCATCTCGATGGCATCGGAGGCCAACGCGATGGTGTCCGGGGAGGCGACACAAGCAGTCTCCAGAACCTCAACGATTGTGGTCGCCTCGACAGGGACAACCGAGCCACGTGAGTGCGCGAGAAGTACGGCCTGCTCATCCTCTCCGAAGAGATCGAGCTGCGAGAGTGTCGTGTGCGGGTTGGCGGTCCCGCCATCGAGTAGCCGTTCGAAGTGAGTGAGCAACTGAGCAATGAGCCAATCCGGTACCGCATCGGCTTGGTATTCGAGCTCAACCATCGTGCCGGACGGTTCGGCGATGATCGCCATCGAAAGTGGCAGCTGCGCACTGTCGGCGCCGAGCTCGAGAGCGGTCGCCCGGACTCCCTCTAGTTGGTATCCACTGGAATCGCTACGCATGCTGAACCCGAGACTCACCAATGCCTCCAAGCCATCACGTCCCGCGGCGCGACTCGGGTTGATCTCGCGCACCACTCGGTCGATGCCGACCTCCTGGTGCCTAAAGGCACCTAGGCAGACGTCGCGCACCGACGCGACATAGGACGCGAAGGTGTCTTCCGCTTCCACAGTGGTGCGCAGCAGAAGCGTATTGCCGAAGTAGCCGATGACGTTCTCGGCATTAGCCTTTCGCTCCGTCACGGGGATTGCCACGAGGAAATCTTGAGCCGCCGTATACCGGTGCACCAACGCACCGAATCCCGCCAGGAAAACCATGAAGGGCGAGGCGGCGTGTTCCCTCGCGAAGCCCTCGACTTGAGAGACAACGCTCTCGGGCAGTGTGACTTTGTGCCGAAGCGCGGCCCGTGAGGCCTCCACCGTCGCCTGCCCGGGAAGCTCCAGTGGTTCAGGCAGTGGGGTAAGCGTGTTACGCCAGTACTCGAAGTCGGCGTCCGACGGCAGTTCGCTTGACATCCCGACAACAGCGAACTGCGGTGCCTGCCCTTGCAGTTGGTGGCCGTCGTAGTGGCTGTTCAGCTCGCCGAAGAAGACTTCCCAGGAGCTATCGTCCCAGCACACATGGTGTACAACCAGTACCAGGAGGAACTCACGGTCATTGAACCTGACAAGCGTAATGCGCAGTGGCAGTTCAGATGTCAAGTCGAACGGGCGTCCACACTCCCCGTTGACGAGAGCCTGCACCTCGGCGTCACGCTGATCCGCCGGAATTCCCGACAGATCGACGGTTCTCCATGGCAGCTCAACGCCGTCGGCAAACACCTGGTAAGGCTCGCCCGCACTATCCCTGCCGTAGGTGGTGCGCAGGATGTCGTGACGATCGATCACCGCGGCGAACGCGTCGCGGAGCCTCGACTCGATGAGCGCACCCTCCAACCGGTGGGCCACACAGACATTGAGCGTGGTGTCAGCGGAATCCTTCGTCTGCACAAACCACATCCGTCGCTGGCCCGGCGCAAGCGGGCGACGCTCTCCAGCCTGCACTCTTGGATGCGCGTCAGCGGCCTGGGTGCTCACCCCGCTGTCGGCGAGGCGTTTGCGCAAGAGTTCCCGGCGACGGTCCATCGCATTCATTTCGCCGCCGGTCACTGTGCCCAGCCCCGGCTGACGGGAACCTGGAATCCGAACGACTCCGCACGCATGAAACGAACCACCTCATCTGAGAACTATGCCTAGCCTTACCTTAATGTCTGCCCACATTGCCGGGCGACCTCCCCCAAGCTCTCCGTGCCATGCGACAGCACCCTGTGCGCGGGGGCACTCCGATGGGCCTCACACGCGCTCCAGGGGTTACGTTAGGCTAATCTAACTAGCTGCAGGACGGAAAGGCGCAGGTCGTGTATCGCAAACTCGGATGGATTAGGAAATTCCATAAGCCGGAGGTGCCAGATTCGCCGTTGTTGCTGATATTTCCACATGCGGGCTCGGGGGCCTCGGCTTATCGCGCGCTGTCCAAGACTCTCTCCGCTAATTTCAGCGTCCTCGTTTTCCAGTATCCTGGACGCCAAGATCGAGGCGGCGAGCCTGCTCTAGGCACCCTCGAAGACATCGCGGCCGGTGCACTGGCCGACTTCAAAGGGTCCGACCACAACCGAGGCTTGCCACTGTTCACCTTCGGCCACAGCATGGGAGCGCTAGTCTCCTTCGAATTTGTCAGGCTCGCGGAGAAGGCGGGCATTCCGGTCGGCCAGGTGACTGTGTCGGCGGCAGTCGCTCCGAGCGCCGCAGCAGGCAAGCCACGCCATCCCACCGAGGACGACCTGATCCTGCAGCATCTGGGAAACCTAGAGGGCACCGATTCCTCGGTGATGGCGAACCCGGACGTCATGAGACTTGCGCTACCCGTGATCAAGGCGGACTACAAGGCCTTCGACACGTACTCATGCCCCGAAGACGTCAAGGTCTCAGCGCATGTCCATGCCCTCGGTGGTGATCAAGACCCCGTGGTGACCATGCGGGACCTCTATGACTGGGGCAAGCACACCGACAATCTCGAGGTCACCATGTTCGACGGTGGGCACTTCTACCTGAACACCCACAGCGACGCAGTCGCCGAGCTGATGGTTTCAGCTGCCAAGCGCACCAGCTCTACATCAGCATGAGTCAGATGTCATCGACCGCCGCAATGGAATCCGACCCAATTGTTATCTCGGGCATGTCGATCGAGGCGCCAGGCGGCATCGAAACGCCCGGGGCATTCTGGGCGGCTCTGGCAGATGGTCGGGAACTCATCGGTCCGTTCCCCCGTGATCGTGGCTGGCCTGTCGACGACCTGCTTTCGGTATCCAAGCTGGAGGGTTGGGGAAACGTCTGTGACGCCGGCGGGTTCATCACCAACGCGGCATCGTTCGACCCCGCGTTCTACGGCATCACGCAGCGGGAGGCTTTGGCCTCCGACCCACAGCAGCGCGTAGGTGTACGCGTCGCATGGAAGGCGTTGGAAAACGCCGGAATCAATCCCGGTTCACTCGACGGTGCCGAGGTCGGCTGCTTCTTTGGCACTTCCCCCGGCGAGTACGGTCCGCGAGCCGGCGAGGCCAATGAGCACACCGGCTACCGCATTGTCGGTGGTGGACAACTTGGCGTTGCGGCCCGTGTCTCCCACGGCCTCGGACTGACCGGCCCGTCGATGTGCGTGGACTCGGCATGTGCCTCGTCGCTGTCCGCCTTACAGTTGGCCGCCTCATCGGTGCGCGCCGGGGAATGCGAGTGGGCGCTCGCCGGTGCGGTCTGTGTCATGGGCAGTCCCGGGGCGTTCTACGAGTTCGCAAAGCTCCACGCCCTGGCCTCCGACGGGCACTGCCGTTCCTATGCCGATGACGCCAGCGGCACCCTATGGGGTGAAGGTGCCGGCGTAGTTGTGGTGGAACGTGAGTCTCGGGCGCGGAGCCTCGGTCATCGGATATATGGGCGCATCATGGCCATCCGTACCAATCACAACGGCAAGGGCAAGCCCATTCTGGTACCCCGTAGCGGCGCCCAAGCCAAACTCGTCGCTGCCACCATCGCCGCATCCGGGATCGATCCCGCCGACATCGGCATGATCGAAGGCCACGGCACAGCCACCCGGGCTGGTGACCCACTGGAACTGATAGCACTGCAACGCACCTACGGTGCCGGCGGATCTCAGGCCTTGCTCGGGTCGGCGAAGTCGAATGCCGGGCACGCTCAAGCAGCGGCGGGCATGATCGGCCTCATCAAGTTGCTTCTCTCAGGTCTGAACGGACACGTTCCACCAACTCTGTTCTCGGACAACCCGACAACCACGGTCGACTGGAACATGACCGGCCTGCGGTTGGCGACGAAACTGCATCCCTGGGAGCCAAAGAACGGGAATCGCTATGGTGCTGTGTCCTCGTTCGGGGCCGGCGGATCCAATGCACACGCCATCATCGCGATGCCGGCATGTTCTGAAGAGGGAGAGGACGGCGGAGATTTCTAGTCATCGATTGCCGAATGGCACCATTCCGGTGCTTCTTTCGGCCGACGTAGTCGAGTTGGTGGCCAAAGAGGCTTCCGCAATCCTCACGTATGCACTCGAGCATCCGAATGTGTCCCCCGACAGGATCGCGGACATGATCTTCCGAACGAGGATTGCTCGCCGCTACCGCACGTTGCTCATGGTGCGTGATCGCGACGAACTGCTCAGTGCGTTGCAGGCGGTAGTCGACGGTACGGACCACTCGTGCGTGGTGCGGGGCACCGAATCCGCCAACACGCATCGCATCGGCTACGTCTTTCCCGGCCAGGGCGGACAGCGTCCCGGCATGGGGCGGGCGTTCTATGACGCGTTCGCGGAGTACCGGGCCGAGGCCGATCGGTGTTCCGCGCTTTTCGAGGCGAAGTTTGGCCAATCACCGCTGAATTACCTACTGGACGCAGACACTCCAGCCGACGACAGTGCACGTGTCGTACAGCCGGCGCTGTTCACCCAGATGGTTGGCCTGGCCGCGATCTGGCGCTCGGTGGGCGTGATCCCCGATGTCACCGTCGGACACAGCCAGGGCGAGATCGCCGCCGCATATGTGTCCGGAATGATGTCGCTTGCCGACGCAGTCACGGTCGTGGGCGTACGCGCCGGAATCGTCGACGCATTCGGAGCCGATACCTACGCCATGGCTGTCGCCGCCGCCGACCGAGACACCTGCGAGGAACTCCTTGCACGGCGCTCCGGTTGGGCCGAGGTTTCGGTGATCAACTCCCCTTCTCTGGCCGGCATCTCCGGAGACCGCGAGACCATCGGGGATATCGTGGAGTCACTCACCGCGCGCGGAGTGTTCGCGAGAGTCATCCCCGTCCAGTACCCAGCACACACCAGCGGTATCAACGCGATCGGCACCGAGGTGAGCCAAGCACTACGCGACAGGCTCAGCACTCTGCAGTTCGACAACTCCGAGATCGATTGCCTGGGAGCCACACTCGGGGCCCCGATCACCGCCGATCTGCCCATGGACCAATACTGGTTCTGGAATCTGCGCAATCCGGTGAGGTTTGACCGTGCGATTACGGCTGCGGCCCAAAGTGGCGCCGACACCTTCGTGGAGCTGGCGGAGCACCCGGCACTTCAGCTCGCCATCCAGGAGAATCTCCGGGTTGCAGAACTACCAGGCCGTGTCGTCGGGACGTCGACCAGAGAGGGCAACCGACTCGACGAGTTCACCCTGAATCTCGCACAGTTGATGGTGCACGATCTGGGGTACAAATGGGAATCGTTGCACCAAAACGCAACTGGGCACCCTCGCTTGCCGTTGCTCGACTTCCCGAATGTCCAGACCAACGACATCACGCTGTGGCTGCCGTACACCACTCCATCCGCTCTGACGGCTCCGACCGCCGTTTTCAACCAAGTGTCGCCCTCAACCACTGCACCAGAGACCGACAAGACAGCGGTCCCCGCACGGCTGCTCAGAGAGGACTGGGTTCGGCTGGCGAAACGTTCTCTCACGCCTCCACGCGCATTCGGTATCGTCGACCACACCGGTGAATGCGCCGAGCTAGCCGCAGCGTTGTGTTCCGCAGCCGATGACACTGGCTCCACAGCCCGAATCATCGATCCGGACAACAGCATTTCCGAATTCGATGCCGTTGTTGTCCTGCTGCCCGAGAGTCCGTTACCCACGGATCACGAGTCCGTCTCCGAAGTCACCTCGTTCTTCGGGGAGCACACGTGGTGGCCCGGTCGCGACAGTGCGGTCACCGACTACTGGTTGGTGACGGTAGGCGGCGAAGCTGTCATCGTCGGCGACCCTCCACCCCATCCTGTCCACGCGGCCGCCAGTGCCGGATTCCGTAGCATCGGAGCCGAGCACCCGGGAACCGGATTCCGTCACCTCGATCTGACATCTGAATCAGCACAATCGGATTCCGCAAAAACTGTCGTGATGGCGCTGCACACCGCCGGGGAGCCAGAACTCGCACTCAGAGACGGCACCCTGTACGCCAAGCGTGCTGTCGAATGCGACACACCGGCACCCGACTCCGTCAGCCGGGAGCATGTACTCATAGTCGGCGGTACCGGAAAACTGGGACTTGAGTTCTGCGAACACTTTGCGCAGCATGGAGCCCGGCGCGTCACCCTGGTAAGCCGATCGGGCGAAACTGCAGCAGTCGCACAGCGTCTCAACGACATACGCAGGAAAACCTCGGCAGACGTCAACGTCGTTTCCTGCGATATCAGTGACGAAGCCGCGGTAGCCAGACTCGCGGGGCAATCCGGTGATACGCCGGCGGATTTGATCATCCACTCGGCCGTGGACTATTCCGATATCGACTTCGCCGACGTGACCAACGAGAAGGTCGACGCGGTACTGCAAGCCAAAATCCTCGGGATCTCGCATGTGCTCCGGACGTTTCCCCGCACCGACTCCTGCCGTATCGTGCTGTGTTCCTCGATGGCGGCGACTATCGCTGGGCGCGGTCAAACCGTGTACGCGGCTGCCAACAGGATGCTGGACGCCATGGCGCATCGGTTGCGCAGCGAAGGCCTTGATTGTGTGTCAGTGCAATGGGGACAGTGGGCAGTACATTTCGAGCTCGGAGAGTCCGGCGCTGCGCGGCTCGCCGCCACGGGCGTCCACCCCATGCGCCCAGCTGAAGCACTCGCGCTGGGTATGAGCAGGTTGCAAAGTAACGCCATTGTCGTGGCATTCGATGTGGCCCAAGCACGTTCGGTTTTCGGGCTCTACGGCTACGGTCCATTGCTCTCGGGCCTGCAGGCGGATAACGGATTAGACCGCCCAGAAACCCAGGAGAGGCGAACGAGTACGCCCAGCGGCGACGTGCGCGCCCGGATGATCAGGCTGCTGTCCGACGTGATCGGCAACGACCGCGTGGACACAATAGACACCACCGCGCCCATGGTGGCCCTTGGCGTGGATTCGTTGCAGGCATTGGAATTTCGCCGACGTGTCATCGAAGAGTTCCATTACGAAGTAGAGGTGGCCGACCTTCTCGGCGGTGCGTCAGTCGATGACGTCATAGCGTCAATCGATAAAGCGACACCGCCGGCGGCACCGCCGGCCACTGGCAGCTCGCCCACCGCCGAGCAGGCCAAACCCCTCACGCTTGCAGAGATCGCACCACAGGCGGCCGAGCGATCGATGCCACAAAATCTCGACATCGACCGGATGAGGTCTGCCCGCAGAGACCTAGATCTTTTTGGGATGCGTGCAACGTTCGAGCTCATCGAACCTGTGCTACGGGAGGGCGCAGGACTTTCAGCCGACCACATCGCACAGCAACTTGAGTTCGCCCCTCGGCACCAGTGGCTCCTAAGACAATGGCTAGAAGTTCTTACCGAACACGGTCATCTCGCCTACGACGCTGAGCGGTACCGGACCAACACGCCCGTACCGTCTCCATCATGCGCGGACATCTACACGGTATGCGCGGATCTTGGCTACCCACGAGAGCTGGCGGAGTTCATGGGTAACTGCAACGAACGCCTTGCCGATCTGGGGCGAGACCGCGTGAGCATTCAGGAACTGCTGTTCCGCAACGGCGACATGGTTGTAGTTGAGGCCGCCCATCGCGACAACCTGGCCAGCAAATATCTCAATCTCGCTGCGCGCGAGGCAGTTATCGATATTGCCTCGCGGCTGCGCGGCGAGAGCTCGCCTGTGCGAATCCTTGAACTGGGCGCAGGAACAGGCAGCACCACGGGCGAAGTGGTCGCGGGACTACACGAACTATCGGCGCAGTGGGACTATCACTTCACAGACGTATCGAGGTTCTTCCTCACCGCCGCACAAGGAAAGTTTGGCAAGTATCCGCAGATCCGTTACGGGCTCATGGACATGAACACCGACCTGGCCGGTCAGTCCTATGACATCGTCATCGCAGAGAACAGCCTTCACAACGCGCTCGATATCGGACACACCCTGCTCCAGCTCCACAACATGGTCAATCCAGGTGGCGCGATCGTCCTGATTGAATCGTGCAAGGCCAACTACCAGGTGCTGAACTCGGTCCAATTCCTGATGTCGGCGCCCTCCGGCCAGCGGCGCCCCGGCGAATCCGACATCAGGCGCGGCACCCGTGTCTTCCTCTCAGAAAACGAGTGGAATGATCAGCTCTCCCAGGCCGGTTTCCGCCCGCTGCTGACGCTCCCGGAGGCGAGTCACCCGACGCACATGCTGGACCAGCGGATCATCGTCGCGGAGCGCGACTAACCCGTAAGGATTCTTCGCACAGATTGTTCGGGGCGGAGATCCAAGCGGCGCAGTAGCTGTGCGTTGAGCGCGACCACCACGGTGGATGCCGACATCAGAATGGCCCCCACACTCATCGGGAGCACGAATCCGATCGGGGCGAGCACCCCGGCCGCCAACGGAACCGAGATCAGGTTGTATCCGGCTGCCCACCAAAGGTTTTGCTTCATCTTGCGGTAGCTGGCACGCAACAACTCGATCACCGACAGCACCGACCGCGGATCCGAGCTGCCCAGAATGACACCCGCAGAGGCGATCGCGACATCGGTCCCCGCTCCGATCGCGATACCCACATCGGCTTGCGCGAGCGCGGGGGCGTCGTTGACACCGTCACCGACCATCGCCACGGTGTGCCCCTCGGATTGCAACTGCGCCACCGCTGCCGCCTTGTCCTCCGGCCGCACCTCGGCGAACACCCGATCCACGCCGAGCTCAGCGGCCACCGTGTTGGCCACGGCATGTGCGTCACCGGTGATCATGACCACCGATACACCCAGCCGGTGTAGCGCCTCGACGGTGTCCCGGGACTCCGGCCGGATGTCATCGGCCAAGCGCAGCGCGCCGGCGACCCGCCCATCGGTCAGCACGTGCAGAATGATCGCGCCTTCGGTACGCCATCTGTCGGCGATCGGTAGCTCCTGCGCACCATGCCTTTTCAGTAGAGCAGGGCCACCGACGGCGACCTGCACGCCTGCGACGTCCGCAGTAACCCCCAGGGCAGGCTCGGAGGAAAAGCCGCTCGCGGCAGGAACAAGTAGCCCCCGGCCGCGAGCGGCTTCCACGATCGCGCGAGCCAGGGGATGCTCGCTGTCGGTCTCGGCCGCGGCCGCGAGCGCCAGCACGGTGTCGGCATCGCGTCCGTCGACGGGTTCGACACCTGTGACGGTGGGAGCACCCTTGGTCAGCGTTCCGGTCTTGTCGAACAGCACGACGTCCACGGTGCGAATCTGCTCCAGGGCCAGGCGGTCTTTCACCAATACGCCGCCCCGGGCCGCACGCTCGGTGGCAATGGAGACGACCAGAGGAATGGCCAGACCCAACGCATGCGGGCAGGCGATCACCAGCACCGTGATGACGCGGACCACCGCGGTGTCGGGCTCCCCCAGGATCGTCCAGGCCACGGCAGTCAGCGCGGCGGCACCCAGAGCGAACCAGAACAGCCATCCCGCAGCGGTGTCGGCGATCCGTTGCGCGCGCGAGCTGGAGGCCTGCGCGTCGGCGACCAGCCGCCGAATCCCGGCCAGCGTGGTGTCATCACCGACCGCGGTGACTTCCACACGCAGGCCCGAATCGGTGGCCACGGTTCCGGCAACCACCTGATCGCCGATCTGCCGGCGCACCGGATGGGACTCCCCCGTCACCATCGATTCGTCCAGATGGGCACTGCCCTCGGTGATTCGGCCGTCGGCGGGCACCGAGCCACCCGGACGCACGACAACGATGTCACCGACCCGAAGATCCGCCGGCGCGACGGACACCACCGCGTCTCCCTCGACGCGTTCGGCGCTATCGGGCAGCAGCGCCGCCAGTGAGTCGAGCGCCGATGTGGTCTGCGCCAGCGACCGCATCTCGATCCAGTGCCCCAGCAGCATGATCACTACCAGAAGCGCCAGCTCCCACCAGAAATTGAGCTGGTGATCGATCAGGCCGAGACTGGCGCCCCACGATGCGGCAAAGGCCACCGTGATCGCCAGGCCGATCAACAGCATCATTCCCGGCCTGCGACCGCGCACCTCGGCGATCGCGCCGGTCAGGAACGGCTTGCCGCCGCAGAAGTAGATGACGGTGCCGAGAATCGGTGATATCCACGGGATCCAGCCGGTGGTGGGCAGTTGGTAGCCGATGACCATCGCGAACATGTCGTTGAACGCGACCACCGGCACAGAAAGCCCCAGCATGATCCAGAACAACCTGCGGAACTGCCCGACATGATCACCATGACCCGCGTGGCCGTGATGCGGATGTTCGGGATGATCCGAATCTGCCATGCCGCCATGCGCGCCATGGTGATCCGAGTCGCACGTTGCGGCAGACGCGTGAGACGACGGATGGTCAGAGTGGTCCCGGTGCGTACTCATACCCCGATTAGATACCCCCAGGGGGTATACGTCAAGGCTTCAACACTGGATATCGACGTGATACACGCTGTACAGCCACACTCGCCTGGTCGGGCCGGACGAGATGTTCGGGTAGATGCGCGGGTTGCCGAAGATGTCGAGATCTTTGCGGACCCGCGTGGCCACACAGTGCGACAGTGGCTTGTTGCCGGTCTTGGTGACGATGACCTTGTCGCCCTGAGCCTTGAGGCCATCGATGACCTGTTGGGCGTCGCCAAGCGCACCCGGTCCGGCCTGGGCGACCGGGGCCGCGAGCAACGCCGCGACAAGTGCGGCCCCGACGAGCGTCGATCCGGGCGACGGACACCGACGAAAGCGGGCCGCCCGGCGCACGGTCAGCATTGAACGTCGACGTACGCGGTGCGGTACATCAGCTGCGTCCCCATTCCGTTGGCACGTTTCGCGCGGTTGGGATCGGCAATACGGGGCCGAGTCCACCAGTATTGGGACGCTCCTTCGCGCACCGATGTCACGGCGCACATCTGCAGCGGTTTGTCGCCCGTGCGCTGGACAACGACCGTGTCACCTTGGCGCTGCAACTGTGTGATCACCTGCAGCGCATCGGGTGACGCTGGACCGGCCGAGGCGGCCGGAGACGTGGCGACGCCCAGCCCCGTCACGAGGATTGTTGCCGCCACGATGGACCGATAAGGAAAAATGTTGCGGTACATGACGTTCCCTAGCACTGCACGGTGACGTACATGACGTGGGAGGCCAGCTGGCGCTTTGTCGGGCCCTTGCGCTGCGGCACCTGGTCGTAAATGTGCCGACCGACCCGCACCGAGGTTGCGGTGCACTGCGACAGCGGCTTGAGCGGCCCACTGCGGTTGATGATGACCTGATCACCGCGGAGCTTCAATGCGGCAATCAGGGCCTGAGCGTTACCCGGCGCCTGCGGCCCGGGTTGCGTCGGACCCGCGGAAGCAGGCACCGCCAACGCGATGGCGGCGAACCCTGCCGCCAATGCCGATCCGCCAAGGCGACCGGCGACTGCGCGCGGCGCAGCCAAAGATGATGTAGCCACGATAATCGTGTCCTTGTCTGAAAAGTGTTGGAGTCATGCATGATTGGTGACACGCCAGCGCATCGCAACTCACCGCGAGGCAATGGGGCGTGCTGTCGGGAGCTAGCAGTGCGGCGGATATGCAGAAAGCGCTCAGCGCCGCATCACGCAAAAATGCACGAGACGATCAGTGCCGTCGCTCAACAACCAGTGGGGCTGCCCCCGCGGCGGACCGTGCGCGGTTGGGCGCCACATCGTGTACACCGCGAGTGCCACGAACGCCACGACCGTGAGCGCGATGGCCCACCCCGAGAACACGCCGGACGCCGCCGCGATGACCGCGGGCAGCGGGTAACAGTCGTGATGATCTTCGGCACCGGGCAGAGAAGCGAGCACATACGGCACCTCAGCGAGGTGAACAGATGCAGCCGACGTGCCCGTGGTTCCAGCGGCCGCGTCCCGCGCCGCGGGACACTTCAGCACCGGCACCAGTACGACCGCGATGATCAGCAGGGCCCGCAGCATCACCGATGCGATGCCGAAGCCCGCGTTCACCGCCGGGTGCCATCACTTCACGGTACACCTACACCCCATACCCGTAGTGGGTATCAATCGGTGAGTGTCAGGCGCCGCCAACGTCACCACGGGCGGCGCGCTGTAGAGCGGCCACCTCGGCGTCCATGCGGGGCAGGATCTCGGGAATCATGCCCCGCATGGGCAGTTCGCCGAGCGATGTCGACAACACCGGTTTGAGCCAGCGGGTCACCCCCACCCAGCCGGGGCAGTTGATGCGCCGACGCCGCTTTTCGATGCCCTTCACGAAAGCCTTACCGCAGGCTTCGACAGACGTCACGGTTCTCAATGGCGGTGGCAGCCGGGTCAGCATCTCCGAGAACGCCGACAGGTCGGCCTTCTGATCGTTCACCATCGAGGTGTCGATCCACGACATGTGCGCCGAACCCACGTCAACACCTCGATGCGCCACCTCCAGACGCAACGCGTTCGCGAAGTGTTCGACGGCGGCCTTGGAGGCGTTGTACGCCGTGACCCCCGGTGCCGCCGCGTAGGCGGCCAGGGAAGACACGATGAGCACATAGCCCTTGCGCTCGATCACCGAGGGCAATGCTGCGCGCACCGTGTGAAACACCCCGAGGACGTTGACATCGATCAGCTTCTTGAAGGTCGCCGGGTCCACCTGCAGCACCGAGCCGAACGTCAGCAGGCCCGCGTTCGCCAGCACCACGTCGATGCCGCCGAATCGCTCGACCGCCTGGGCGACGGCCCCTTCCAGCGCTGCCAGATCGCACACGTCGGCGACCGCCACCAATACTCGATCCCGGCCCAGATCGTCGGCAACCGCCGCAAGCTTTGTCTCGTCCAGATCGGTCAGCACAAGGTTGGCACCCTTGGCGTGCAATCTGTGTGCGACTTCCACACCGATGCCGCCGGCGCCGCCGGTGATCATGACTGTCTTGCCGGCAATGTTGTTCAGCGTTGAACCCATGGCCCGACGCTACAGCTGCACTCCCAGTAGGGCATCCACCGCATGACGTACGTGTGCGCCCGCCGCAGCATCGTGTCCGCCGTATGCCAGCGCATCGGTCACCCAGTTATCCAGCGCGGCAAGCGCTTTTGGCGTATCGAGATCATCGGCGAGATAGCGCCGCACCCGAGACACCACGTCGCGGGCGCTCGGCGCGGCGGGCAGTGCCACCGCGTGGCGCCAACGGGCCAGCCGGGCCTGTGCATCGGAGAGCACGGCATCACTCCAGGACCGGTCGGCGCGATAGTGGCCGGCCAACAGCCCGAGCCTGATCGCCGCCGGATCCACGCCGTCGGCCGTCAACACCGAAACCTTCACCAGGTTCCCCCGGCTCTTGGACATCTTGTGCCCGTCCCAGCCGATCATCCCGGCGTGCACATAGTGTCGCGCGAAACGGCGTTGCGCCGTAACGGCTTCAGCGTGCGCGGCACTGTATTCGTGGTGCGGGAAAATCAGGTCGCTGCCGCCGCCCTGGATGTCGATACCGGCACCGAGCTCGCGCAACACGATCGCCGAGCACTCGACATGCCAGCCCGGGCGGCCCGATCCGAACGAAGCCTCCCAGCTCGGCTCTCCCGGCCGCGCTGCGCGCCAGAGCAGAGCATCCAGTTCATTGGCCTTGCCGGGCCGGTCCGGATCGCCGCCGCGTTCGGCGAACAGCCGTGACATGGTCTCGATGTCGTATCCCGACTCGTAGCCGAACTGCTCGGTGGCGTCGACCCGGAAGTAGACGTCCGGATACTCGGGATCGTCCACGACGTACGCGGCGCCCGAAGCCAGCATCTTCTCGACCAGTTCGACGATGCAGGCAATCGACTCGGTGGCGCGCACATACTCCCGTGGCGGCAACACCCGCAGCGCGGTCATGTCACCCCGGAACAAGTCGGTTTCCCGGTCCCCCAGCTCGCGCCAATCGATGCCATCGCGATCGGCACGTTCGAAGAGCGGGTCGTCGATGTCGGTGACGTTTTGTACGTAATGCACGTCTAGGCCCGCGTCGAGCCATTGCCGATAGATCAGGTCGAACGTGAGATACGTTGCGGCGTGGCCCAGATGGGTGGCGTCATAGGGGGTGATGCCACACACGTACATGGTCGCGCTGGATCCCGGACCGGACGACGGCGTCACCGGCCGCACCTGACGATCGGCGGTGTCGTACAGCCGCAGCTGCGGACCACGACCGTCGAGCTCAGGAACTGGCGGCGACGCCCACGACTGCATGCGCACAGCTTATTGGGCCGCCGGGTTGCCTCGGTGCGTGAGGTACTTGACCCCAGGTATATCGACTGGTCTACTTCCGGTAGACCGATCGGTTTTCCCGGTGCGGATCGCCAGACGCGTCGCACCACCACGAGCGCCGGAGGAGCCCTCAATGCAGCAGGCAGCAGAAAAATGGGACGCGATCGTCATCGGGTCCGGTCTCGGTGGCATCTCGGCGGCTGCGCACCTCGCCGCAATCGGTCAGAAGGTGCTGGTCCTCGAGCAGTACGACGTTATCGGTGGCTCATCTCATGTGTTCCGGCGTAAACGTGAGTGGGAGTGGGATGTCGGCGTGCACCACATGGGCGACTGCGGCCCGGACGGCATTCTTCCTGCGTTGTTCACGAGTCTGGGCGGTGAAGGCCGCGTGGAATTTATCGAACTCGACCGCAAGGGAGTCGAGACGTACACGCTGCCGGGGCACACATTCACCACGCCGCGAGGATGGGACAACTACCTCGCCCGGCTCATCGATGCGTTTCCCGACGAGGAACGAAAGATCCGGCGGTTCGTCACGTTCGTTCGTCGTGCCGGCCGTGGACTAGACCGGGACCGCGGCCTGTCCAGTCTGGGGCGTACCGCAGCGGGGGTTTTGCGCTCGGGTATCGCTGCCCCGCTGCTGGGCCTGCCCATGTCGCGCGTGTTCCGGCTCTTCGGATTCTCCCCGGCCCTGCAGATCGTCCTGTCCCCGCCGTTCGGCAGCGTCGACGCACCACCCAGCAGACTCCCCTTCGCCGTTTACGCGGTGTTCCAATCCATGTTCATCGAGGGCGGAACCTGGTATCCGAAGGGTGGGGGCCAAGTGCTCTCCGCACATCTGGCCGATGTCGTGCGGTCGGCGGGCGGCAAGGTGCTCACCAACGCATCGGTCTCCCGAATCATCATCGAGTCGGGCGCGGTCACCGGCGTACGCCTCGAGGACGGTCAACAATTCTCCGCGGCCGTCGTCGTCTCCAATGCCGACATCAAGAAGACGTACCGTGATCTTGTCGGGCACGAACACGTGAAGAGTCGCACGGTGCGGCGCGTCGAGAAATACCGCATGGCCCTGCCGTTCTTCAACGTGTACATCGGTTCCAGCCTCAATCTCACCGAGACGACGCCACCCCGGGACGCATTCGTTTTCCCGACACTGGTCGACTTCGACGAGTTGGAGCGGCGCATCAGTGCCCCGGACCTGACGCCGCAGGAATGGCTGGACCTGATTCGCGACCTCGCCCCGGCATACATTCATTGCTCGAACCTGAAAGATCCTCACGGCACCCGCTATGCGCCGCCCGGGCACTCCTCGATCGAGATCATGCTGCCCTTGCCGTACAACCCACGGCTGTGGCATATCGAACCAGGATCGGAGTCCTCGTATCGCCGCGTGCCCGAATACCAGCAGATGAAGGAAGACCTCACCGATATCCTCATCAAACGTGCCGCCACGGTGTTCCCCGGTCTCGAAGACTCGATCGTCTACCGCGAGGCCAGCACACCGCTGACCCAGGAGCGCTACACCCGATCCTCGGAGGGCTCCGCGTACGGAATCGAATTCAACACACGGCAGTTCGGTCCGCTACGGCCAGGCGTTCGCACCGAGATCGAGGGACTGTTCCTCGTTGGCTCAAGTACCTCATGGGGCCCCGGCACAGAGGCGGCGCTGCTGAGCGGGCGATGGGCGGCCAGTGCGATCACGGGGCGTGACCTACAGCGCGAAGTACGCGGCGGAGCGCGATTTGTGAATCCCGGCGATCTCACGCCAGTCGAAACTGGTTGGGATGCACTCGAATTCAGTAAAGCAATCGCAACGCGCAATCGCCCACTGAGCGCCGGCGTGGCGGAGTGATTCGATGACCCACTCCACAGCCAACACCACCGGGGCTAAAACCCCTCAGCGCCAACGCACTCGCACACTTGAGCGGGTGATGCTCGCGCTGGCCATTATCAGCTTCGTGGGGCTCAACGGCTCTGCCATCGGATTCTGTATCCAGCATGGTCCCGATGCGAAGCTCTTCTTCACATCCTGGTTTGCCAACTGGCCTTCCTCGCAGCTTTTCGGCGATATCGGCGTGGTGCTGGTGGCGTTCTGGGCCTGGGCGATTGGCGACCACCGGCGCACCCGAACCCCCTACTGGTGGCTGCTGTTCCCGGTGTCAATCCTCGTAGGGATCGGCTGCGGGATACCTCTTTACCTATGGTTACGCGAGCGCCAGCTCCGCCTCGACGACGACGCGGCACCGAGCGGTTAGGCGCGTCCGGCGACCGCGTCCAGCAGCAACGGCGCCAAATCGGCCCGGCACATGATGAGATCCGGCAGATACGGATGTGACTCGTTGTACCGCAGCGGGGACCCGTCGAGCCGGGAGGCGTGCAGTCCGGATGCCAGCACCACCCCGGCCGGGGCCGCGGAGTCCCATTCCCATTGGCCGCCGCCATGGAGATAGGCGTCGGCTTCACCGCGCACGACCGCCATGGCCTTGGCCCCGGCCGACCCCATCGGAATGAGCTCCATGTTGAGCCGCTCGGCCATATCGGTGAGGAACTTCGGTGCCCGGCTGGCACTGACGACCACCCGGATCGGATCCGTGTCAGCGCGCGCCGAAAGGGTCACCCGGGTCTCGTCGGTGCGGAACACGGTATCCAGTCCGGGCAGCGCCACCGCGGCGTCGGTGATCGACCCTTCATGATCGTCGGCCTGCCACAGCGCGACATGCACCGCCCAGTCGTCGCGCCCCTCGATTCCGAACTCGCGCGTCCCGTCGAGCGGGTCGATGATCCAGACCCGCTGTGCGCCGAGGCGGGTCTTGTCGTCGACGGCCTCCTCGGAGAGCACCGAGTCCGCGGGCCGTTCGGTCGCCAGCCGCTCCAGCAGCAGCGCGTTGGCACGCTTGTCACCGGCCGCCCCCAGACCCTTCGGGTCGTCGAACCCAAGCTCGGCACGCACCTGCAACAGCAGCTGTCCGGCTTCGTGGGCGAGTTCTGCGGCGAGCGCGGCATCGGAAAGAGTCACCCGGTCAGTATTACCCGATCCGGATTTGTCTGACCTCCTCGGCATACTCACGCGCATGCGTGCCGGTATGCAATATGGAATCGTTCTGACGACGGGAGACGCCGGCGATGTCGCAGAGCTGGCCGCGCTGGCCGAGGAAGCGGGCTGGGACGCGATCTTCGGCTGGGAGCCGGTGTGGGGTGTCGACGCGTGGGTGGCATTGACCGCGGCGGCGATGCGCACCACCCGCATCAAGCTCGGCACCATGCTCACTCCGCTGTCGCGCCGCAAGCCGTGGGATCTGGCGTCCACTACGGCGACGCTGGACCGGTTGTCCGGAGGCCGTGTCATCCTGTCGGTGGGAATGGGTGCGCTGCATGACAATTGGCTGGCGTTTGAGCGCGATCAGGGCCGCAAGACCCGCGCCGAACTGCTGGACGAGGGCCTCGACGTGCTGTTCGGTCTATGGGCCGGCCAACCGTTCGGTTACGAGGGCAGGCACTACCGGGTGACGCCGACGACGCTTATGGTGCCCGACCGCCCGGTACAAACACCCCGCATCACCACCTGGTGCGTGGGTTTGAGCGGGGCACGCAAGTCCATGTCCCGCGCAGCCCGCTGTGATGGGCTGTTGCCGAACATCACCACCGCCGACGGACAGTTCGACGCCAATCCGCCGTTGGGTCGCTGGCTGGATGCGGCGCGCGAGATTCACTCGCTACGAGGCGAATTGGGGTGCACGGACGCGTATGACGTGGTGTATGAGACCACCACCGATTGGAAAGATCTCGACGCCACCCGAGAGAAGATCGCGACCCTGCACGACGGCGGCTACACCTGGTATCTGGACTCGGACTGGCACACCGAGCACAACGATCCACTGGCCGCGCTGCGTACACGCGTGGAGAGCGGGCCCCCGCGTTAGCGCTTGACGTCAGGGCATAACGCTTGCTGTGCGGCATCAACTATCGCCACCCGTGACCATCGCGGGTACAACGGTGTGAGCCCAGCAGCCGCAATGGCGTCCTCGCGTCCCGCCGTTGCGAAGCGTTTCGCAGGCCATGTTCCCGAGATGCACATTCAACCCCGCGTCGATCGGATCGAGCGACGTAAAACCTGGGCCGCTATCACGCAGGATCTGCAGGAACTCACCTTCGCCATCGGCATATGCGGGCGCGGCGAGGCCGACAGCCCCAACAACCGAAGCGGCAAGAATTCCGGCAGCCCAAAACCGGCTGAAGTTTGTGATCATGATGTCCCCTCTGATGAGGACACGATCTTATTGCCCGATAGAGACTGGTCGGAAGCATTTTTCCTTAAGTCGATCGATCCCAGATTCCAAGATCAGGGAGCGAATTCACCCGTACAGATCGCCATCGGTGGATCGGGGAACGCGAAGGAATGCACGACGCCGGGCTTGCCCTTGCATTGCGATGACTCCTTCGTTCCCGGAATCACGAACAACACCATGAATGCCTTCGGCGCCTGACAGGAATCCGCAGCGACAAACACGGTGCTTCCCATCACGACGGCAGTCTGATAGCAGGATCCGATACGCAGTTGCGGCGCAATGCAATACGAGAAATCACCAGCCGTGAATCCGGTATATGTCTGCCGGCACTTGCCGCCGGGAACGACCTCAATGACTCGCCAGGCGGCCTTGGGATCGGTACAGGCAACCGCCTTGTAATCCGAGGGCGCGGCCAACGCGATGCAGTCGCCGACCACCGCAACCTGCCCCGGAGCCTTGGGTGGGCCCGTCGGCGCAGGGGGCGGCACGGGCATCTGGGGCGGCGCCATCGGCGTACGAGGCGGTTGCAAGGTCGGAGTCTGATAGGTGGGTTCGCCACCTGCCGTGGGCAATTCGGGGCTCGCATAGGACACCGTGGTGGTCGGCGCGCTGATCGACTGGCGTGGAGCGCTGTCCCGGTTGAGAATCACGACCAACACCACCGCGAGCACCACGACGACCGCGCCCGCGATCGAGGCGATCAGAATCCACGGTCTGGACCGTTTCTGCGATCCGAAGGGGTCTTGCCCCGGGAGTCCGGGATACATCGGGGGAACCGCGTAGTCCTGTGGAACACCGTCATACAGGCGGCCGATCGAATCTTCCGGATAATCGGCCGGCGCATAACCGTACGGAGCCGTCGGCGGCGGTGTCTGCCAGTGCCCCTGAGTCGCCCCCTCAGGAGCGCCCCACTGCCCGGCCGGTCCCTGCTGATACGGGTCGTACGGTCCCGTCACGTCAGCACCCCCTCTTGCCCGTCCCTTCCCGGAACATCATGCTTGCCGACCAGGCTAGACGATCGACAATCAAAAGGCGGGCCACGGTATGGGTCTACTGCGATCGGGCATCGGCATCACCGGATCATTCAGCGTCATCACCGCGCGTTCGCGCACAGCGGCCACCTCTGCCGTCGTGATGTGGCCCGCGAGCGCGGCGCCCAGATCTCCGCGCAAGGACTCCTCCAGGCGAGTCACATCGTCAAGCAACTCCGGCTCCACGGGCTTGCCCGCCCAACCCCACAGGACGGTCCGCAGCTTGTCCTCGCTGTGCAGACAGATCCCGTGATCCACCCCGTAGACACCACCATCGGCACCTCGCAGGATGTGGCCGCCCTTGCGATCGGCGTTGTTCACCAAGGTGTCGAACACCGCCATCCGGCGCAGCAAGGCGTCATCGGCGTGCACCAGCACGATTTCGGCGCCATCCGCGTCCAGTGCACGCAGGATCGGCAGGTAATCCTGCGGTACCGCCTGCGGCAGACAGATATCGACCAGATCGAGCGCACCTTCGACCAGCTCCGGCTCGTGGATCCACCGTTGCACCATGCCAACGCCCGCCGGGCCATCTCGAAACACCGTATACGGCACCACATTCCAGCCCAACTCGGCCGATATCAGGTACGTCGCCACCTCGCGACCGGCCAAGGTGCCATCCGGGAAATCCCAGAGCGGCCGCTCGCCCCGTACCGGTTTGTACACACAATGCACGCTGTCCCCCGACGTGCCCGGCACCTCGCACAGAAAGGTGGCATTGCTCGCCGAGCGAATGCGGCCGATGACGGTGAGTTCACCATCGCGGATCGCGGTGTGATCCGCGGGACTGTCGCGGGGCCCCAAACCGTCAGGACTCGGTGTCATCTGCCGCCCCGGGCACCGTCCCCCGGCGATAGCCGTTGGTGCGGACACAGATATGCCCGGCCGGGTCGAGCGGTTCCTCACACAACGGACACGGTGGCCGGCCTGCGGAAACGACTCTGGTGGAGCGTGTCGCGAATTGGCGCGCCGCTTCCAGCGAGAGGAACACCCGAACGGCATCCGGGCCGTCCTCGGAGTCATCGAGTACCACGGAGGCGTCGAATTCCTGCTCACTCACCGCCAGCAGTTCGACAACCACGGAGTTGGCCTCGGCATCCCAGCCCAACCCCATGGTGCCGACCCGGAACTCGGCGTCCACGGGCATCACCAACGGGTTGAGATCCTCGACCACATCGGGCTCGGGCGGGATCTCCGTCCCGAACCGTCGATGAACCTCCGACAGCAGCGTTCCGATGCGCTCGGCCAGCACCGACACCTGCTGCTTCTCCAGCATCACGCTGACGATCCGGCTCTCGTGGACGGCTTGTAGGTAGAACGTGCGATTCCCCGGTTCCCCGACCGTTCCGGCAACGAAACGGTCCGGGCTGCGGAATACATGAATCGATCGGGGCATGGTGTCTCCAAAACTACCGGTCGATGAACCCCTCGCGCGAAGGGTTCTAATCGGTTGTGCCGCCCACCGGAGCATCGGACGCCGCTCCGGCAGGCCTCGCGGGCGGCCCGGCGCTCAGGGCGCTGGACAGGTCAGGGCCGGTGTGGTTCATGTGTACAACAAAAGGTCGCAGCTCGGTGTAACGCACCACGCTCATCGACGCCGGATCGGCCACGATGCGCTGGAACGCGTCCAGGTGGGTGCCGAGCGCATCGGCCAGTACCGACTTGATGACATCTCCGTGAGTACATGCCACCCAGACGCAGTCACCGCCATGCTCCTCGGATAGCCGCCGGTCGTGCTCACGGACAGCCGCCACCGCCCGTGCCTGAACCTGGGCCAGCCCTTCGCCACCCGGGAACCGCGCGGCGCTGGGCTGCTGCTGGACGACCTTCCACAAGGGTTCGGACAACAGCTCCTTGATCTCGCAGCCGGTCCAGTCGCCGTAATCCACCTCCAACAGCCGATCCTCGACCACTGGCGTCAGATTCAGCGCCGCCGCCAGCGGCGCCACGGTCTGCTCGCACCGCAGCAGCGGCGAGGTGACGATCGCCTGGACCGTCACCGCGCCCAGTCGGTCGACCACACCGCGCGCCTGGACCTGGCCCTTCTCGTCGAGCTCGACACCCGGGCTGCGACCCGCAAGGGTGTGTGCGACATTCGAGGTAGAACGCCCATGGCGCAAGAGAATGACCGTCACGATGCGCTCACCACCCCGGCGGCCAGCAGACCCATCACCGTCAGGCCCACCACCACGCGATATCCGACGAACCAGTACATGCTGTGGTTACTGATGAAGCGCAGCAACCAGGCAACTGCCGCGTACCCGATGACAAACGCGATCAGGGTGGCGACCAGCAGCTGCAGGCCCGTCGCACTCATGCCCTCGGTCACCGGATGGAAGGCGTCCGGCAGCGAGAACAGCCCGGAGGCCAGCACCGCCGGTATCGCCAGCAAGAATCCGAATCGGGCGGACGCGGCGCGGTCCAGTCCCAGGAACAGTCCCGCACTGATCGTGGCGCCCGATCGGGAGACGCCGGGTATGAGCGCCAATGCCTGTGCGCTGCCGACGATCACAGCGTCCTTCATGGTCAATTGCTCGGTGGGGCGCACCTGACGCCCATAGTATTCGGCGGCGGCGATGACCAGCGCGAAGACGATGAGCGACGCCGAGATGAGCCACAGATTCCTTGCACCGGAACGAATTTGATCCTTGAACGCCAGGCCCAGCACTCCGATGGGCATGGTGCCTACGATGACGTACCAGCCCATCCAGTAGTCAAAGGTTCTGTGCGCCTTGACGAACAGCCCGTCAAACCAGGCACGAAGGATGCGCCATATATCTTTGGCAAAGTAGAGCAAAACCGCCGCCTCGGTGCCCAACTGGGTCACCGCGGTGAAGGACGCGCCCGCATCGTCACTGAAGAACACTCGCGACACGATGGCCAGATGGCCAGATGATGAGATCGGCAGGAATTCGGTGAGTCCCTGAACCACCGCCAGCACGATCACTTGCAACCAGGACATTGCCGCCACTGCCGAATCCACGACAGCGACCGTACTGGACGCGCCGGCGAATCGCCCTAGCCGGCCAACAGCCGGGCGAGGCGGCTGATGCTCACCGGCTGTGCGTCGGCGACCAGATCACGCACCGCCGCAACGATGCTGCGTTCATCGGTGACATCGATATCGGTGATCGGACGGGTTCCCACCGCCACCACATCGCTGTCGTCGGGAACCAGCTCGGTCAGGAAGGCTCGGTAGATTTCGACACGCAGCAACGAATCCTCGATGCGGAAAGCGAAGCTACGACCATCGCCTACCTCACCAAATCCATTCGCGTGCACGCCCGTCACGAGGACCTCGACGGTGAAGACCGGACTGTCGGCAAGCGTCATAGTCCTCACGATAGCCCCCAGCTACCGTCTGCTAGCACCGAACGCGCCGAGAAAGTCATCTCCTGCCCGGCAACCCCAGGTCGATTGCGATGATGGACGCAATGAATCGTTTACCGGGCCGCGCCATGCGCGGTATAAGGGGCACTGCCGCCGCGCTAACAGCCGTCATCACGGTGGTCACGGGTGCCGTATCGGGCTGCTCATCTGGCAGTGACGCGGGCAATCCCGCCGACCCAGCCGTCATCACTCCGGCCTCCGCGGCACAGTCACCCCCCGTTGCGACGGCACCGGCCGGAACGGTGCACCGATTCACCGGTCGGTCCCGCGCCGTGTTGTTCGACACGTCGACCAAGGTGGTGTCAGTTCTGACCGAAGACGGCCGGACAGTGACGTTGTTCACTCGGGACAACCTCGACGCACCCCGTCACACCGTCACGCTCCCCTCGCCGGCAACCGCAGCCGTTGGCGATGACCACGGCACGGTGTACCTGGCCACCGCGGGCGGCTACTTCACCGTCAACATCGCCTCGGGGCGCGTGGACAAGATCGACGTACCGGGCGACGGCGTGCCCGAGTTCTCGGCAATCACCCGCCGTCCCGACGGCCGGATCGTGTTGGGCAGCACCGACGGCACGGTCTACACCCTCGACTCCCAGAATCGGGTGGCCGCTCGCGCAAAGGGCTTCGCCCATATCGATTCCCTTGCCTACCAAGGCAACACCGTCGCCGTGCTGGATCGCGCACAGAGTTCGGTGACCACCCTGACCGACGCCGGCGACGGTACCGCCCATGCCCTCCGGGCCGGCGCGGGGGCAACGACAATGCTCGCCGACGACAAGGGGCGTCTGCTGGTGGCCGATACCCGCGGCGGCGCCCTGCTGGTATTCGGGCTTGCCGATTCGCTCATCCTGCGCCAGCGCTATCCGGTGCCCAGCGCCCCCTACGCTCTGGCGTACTCCCCCACGCTCACCTGGGTGTCGCAGACGGCGGCCAACACGGTTATTGGCTACGATTTGTCTACCGGCATCCCCGAGGAAAGGGCCCGATTCGCGACTGTGCGGCAACCTAATTCACTGGTCAGCGACGGATTCACGCTGTTTGTGGCATCCGGCGCGGGAGACGGGTTACAGGCGATCGATATCAGGAGCGCGGCATGAGTCGCGCCGCACGCAGCAGCTTTCCCTCGGGCTGGGAAAGCGAGCCCGATGACGAGTACGACTACTACCCGCTGCGGCTGCCCCCGGAAATCACCAGGATCACCGCGTCGCTCCGGCTCTCGATTCAGGCCGAGTTCGGCGGCTGGGAGCTGACCCGGGTGCGGCTCTATACCGATGGAAGTCGTCGAGTACTGTTGCGCCGCAAGAAGATACGCGGCAATGTGGTCGGCGGCCCGTTCACGGCCCCGGTGATGTGATGCTGTACGCCATCCTGTTGCGGCTGTTTTTCGTGGTGCCGCCCGAACGTGTACATACCCTGGTGTTCGCATCGTTGCGTGCCGCTGCCGCCTTCCCTCCGACGCGCCGGCTGATGAATCGCCTGTGCGCCCCGTCCGATCCCATCCTGGCCAGCGAGGTGTTCGGGGTGCACTTCCCCGCACCGTTGGGTTTGGCCGCGGGATTCGACAAGGACGGCGAGGGCCTGAAGGTGTGGGGTCCGCTCGGCTTCGGCTACGCCGAGGTGGGCACGGTGACCGCGATCGCCCAACCGGGCAATCCGAAGCCCCGGCTGTTCCGGCTCGCCGCCGACCGTGGCCTGCTCAACCGGATGGGCTTCAACAACCACGGTGCGGCAGCACTCGCGCCCCGGTTGGCGATGCGAAAGGCCTCGGTGCCCATCGGCGCCAACATCGGCAAATCGAAGATCGTGGAGGCCGCCTTCGCATCCTCGGACTACCGGGTCAGCGCGCGATTGGTGGGGCCCGCCGCCGACTTCCTGGTGGTCAACGTGAGCTCCCCCAACACCCCTGGGCTACGCGACCTTCAAGCCATCGGCGAGCTGCGCAAGATCCTTTCCGCGGTCCTGGAGGAGACCACCGCCCCGGTGCTCGTGAAGATCGCCCCCGATCTATCCGATCCCGACATCGACGAGATCGCAGATTTGGCAGCGGAACTGGGCCTGGCCGGGATCGTCGCCACCAACACCACCATCAGCCGCGCAGGCTTGAAGACGCCGGATGTCGAAGGCCTGGGCGCCGGCGGTGTTTCCGGACCACCGGTGGCCACCCGATCCCTCGAAGTGCTGCGACGGCTGCACCGACGAGTCGGAGATCGTCTGGTGCTGATCAGCGTCGGCGGCATCGAGGATGCCGACGACGCCTGGGCCCGAATCACCGCCGGGGCCTCACTGCTGCAGGGTTACACCGGTTTCATCTACCGGGGTGGCTTCTACGCCAAGCGGATTCACGACGGGATCGCCCAACACCTGCGCGACGGCGGGTTCGGCAGCCTGCACGAGGCGGTTGGCTCCGCCTCGTAGCTGCTCCCGCGGGGCAGCTAGTGCTGCTCGTAGGTGCCGTGAATGACGGCGCGGGCGATCGCATGCCCAAACAGGTTGAAGCCCAGATACGCCGGGGTGGCGCTCTCCGGCAGCTCCAGCTTCGGCACGCCCACAGCGTGCACGGCGATGTAATACCGATGCGGTCCATGGCCGGCGGGCGGTGCCGCCCCGATGTACCGCTTGAGGCTCGCGTCATTGGCCAACGTGATCGCATCCCCCGGCAAGTCGCTTCCGTTGCCCACTCCTGCGGGCAGCTGCGTGGTCGTGGCAGGCAGGTTCGCCACCGCCCAGTGCCAAAAGCCCGACCCGGTCGGCGCGTCGGGGTCATACACCGTGACGGCGAAGCTCTGCGTTTCCTCGGGGAATCCGGACCAGCTCAGCTCGGGCGAGACGTCCTGTCCCCCAGCACCCATGATTCCGCTCACCTGCTCGATGCCGAGCGGCTGTCCGTCGGTGACGCTGGCAGATGTCAGGGTGAAGGTCGGCAGCTGCGGCAAGGAGTCGTAGGGAGAGGCCATGTGGGCGTCCTTTCAGTCGGTAGTGATCAGTGGTTGAGCAGGAAGTGCTGAAGAACCTTGGTACCGAAAGTCAATGCGTCGACCGGCACGCGCTCGTCGACGCCATGGAACAACGACGCGAAATCCAGTTCGGGCGGCAGCTTCAGCGGCGCGAATCCGAAGCATCGAATACCTAACCGGGCGAACGCCTTTGCATCAGTTCCACCGGAAAGCATGTACGGCACGGTGCGAGCCTCGGGATCGAATGCGAGCACCGCGGCATTCATCGCATCGACAAGGTCGCCGTCGAACGTTGTCTCGTAGGCGGGGAGTAACTGCACCCATTCGCGTTCGACGTCGGGCCCGATGATCTCGTCGACCTCGCGCTCGAAGGCCTCCAACCGTCCGGGCAGCACCCGGCAATCGATGACGGCCTCGGCGGTTGCCGGAATGACATTGGCCTTGTATCCGGCCTTGAGCATGGTCGGGTTGGCGGTATCACGCAGGGTCGCACCGACAATCTTGCCGATCGAGCCCAACTTGGCGACGGTGCCCTCCAGATCCGGTGAGTCCGGGTCGAAGTCGTAACCGGTCTCCTCGGCGACCGCGGCAAGGAACTGAGTGACCGCTTCGGTCAACACCAGCGGGAACCGATGCCGACCAAGCTTGGCGACGGCTTCGGCGACCGCCGTAACGGCGTTGTCCTCATGCACCATGGAGCCGTGGCCGGCCCGCGCCTTGGCGGTCAACCTCATCCACGCGATGCCCTTCTCCGCCGTCTCCAGCAGGTACAGGCGCCGCTCACCACCTTCCTTGCGTGGCACGGTGAGCGAGAAGCCGCCCACCTCTCCAATGGCCTCGGTGACACCCTCGAACAGGTCGGGGCGGTTGTCGACGAGCCACTGAGAGCCCCACTTGCCACCGTTCTCCTCATCCGAGACGAAGGCCCACACCAGGTCGCGCGGCGGAACCGTCCCGGATCGTTTGAAGTCGCGGGCGATGGCCACCATCATGCCGACCATGTCCTTCATGTCGACGGCGCCGCGTCCCCACACGTAGCCGTCGGTCACCGCGCCGGAGAACGGGTGCACGCTCCAATCGGCAGCCTCGGCCGGAACCACGTCCAAATGACCGTGGATGAGCAGAGCGCCGCGCCCCCTGTCGGCCCCGGCCAGCCGCGCGAAGAGGTTTCCACGGCCGGGCGCACCCGCCTCGACGTACTCACAGGTGTATCCGACCTCTTCCAGCTGCTGCTGGATCCACCGCGCGCATTCGGCCTCGCCCTTGGTGGTTTCCAGCTCTCCGGTGTTTGAGGTGTCGAAACGGATCAGCGTGCTGACCAGTTCGACGACCTCATCCTCGGGCGCCGGTTTCACAGAAGTCACAACTACCTTTCCTACCATCGTCGGACGCCGCACACCGGGCGCAGGCAACCGGTTTGGGCCTTGTGCAGGGTTTCCGCTAGCCTATGACGGCAACCACGGGCCATAGTGCCCGCACTTGGTTTGAGCACAGCGCGGAAATTCCGCCTACGTGCCCAAACTGGAGCAAGAGGTCCGAGTGGCGGAATGGCAGACGCGCTAGCTTGAGGTGCTAGTGCCCTATTAACGGGCGTGGGGGTTCAAGTCCCCCCTCGGACACGTCCGGCGACACGACTCAGGTCGGCAGTCGCCGTGACCCGCTGACCATGCGGGTCGTAATCGAGACGCAGGCCCAGGCTTGCGTATACCTCGGCGCGTTCTGCCCCAGTTGCCTCGCCAAGTACTGCTGCCAACCCACCCAGCTCCGCGACCAGCTCGCCGATCTGTGCGGCTGACATGACGCTTGGTCGCTCGGCTTGCTCAATACGGGCCTTCAGTTCGTCACGCTCGGCGGTACGGCGACGCAAAGCGGCAGTCAGGTCTTCAACGGCGACACCGGATTCCACTGCGGTGACGAGAGCAGCAATCTTGCTGTTCACCTCGCTGAGCTGGCGCTGCAACGTCGCGTAGCCGGCATTTGTTTTCGGGTCGACTTGCTGCCCACGTGCCAAGTCTTCCGGGTCCGCAAGGGTGGCGATCCATTGGTCCAGCCGAGATGTCACCGCGTCTTCCCGGAGATAGACCGTACGCGGGTGATCAGCGAGTTCCGCGGGCGCGGAACGCGACTTACCCAGCTCACAGCGGTAGAGGATTCGGGTTGTTTGCTTTCCAGCACGGGCGGCACCCTGCATCCGCCGCCCACATGCAGCACAGAACAGCAGCCCGCGAAGCGCGTACGGCGCGGTCGATTCTCGCCTGCACACAAGGCTAGGACCACGGCGCGCCTGTGTACGAAGACGAACAGCCTGAGCCAAATCGTCCGAGATCAGCGCTTCATGAGTTCGGCGATCTGGTGCAATCCACTCAGCCTGATCGCGCCACCGCATCCTGGTCTCGTACCCGGCACCGACATCGTCGGGGCTGACCAAGACCTCGTACTTTTCTTGCTTGCCCCAAACTCGGACACCCGTGTATGCGGGGTTGTCGAGCATTGCGCGGATTGCTGAATGCGCCCACCCACGCGGGTCACGATGACTATTCCGTGCCGGGTCGTATTGGCTCGGTGAGGGCACAGCATCATCCGTAAGCTGCTGCGCGATGTATCGGAGGCCAGCACCGTCCGCGTACATGCGGTAGATCCGCTCGACTGTCGGTGCCGTCACGGGGTCTGGTTCAAGTCGGCGAAGTCGCTGACCGAGATTTGCCTTGGCCGGATTCGGGTGCGGTCCAGCGTCTACGAGCTTGTAACCGTAGGGCGGGCGACCACCGAGATACCTGGTGGTGTCCTGAGCAAGTGCGGACATGGCTGTGCGGACACGCATCTGAATTCGAGCGCGCTCGCTCTTACTCATGCCGCCGAACAACGTCATCACAAGGTCATGCGCCTCGGAGCCGGGATCGACAGCACCGCCTACCTCGGGAACCCACAGGCCGACACCGTAGTGGGTGAGCACAGGGAAAGTAAGCGCGAACTGCGGTCCGTAGAACGCACGAGCGGGCTCCCCGATCACTACAGCATCAAAGCTACGGTCAACAGACGCGACATCAGCAAGGAGACGTGATGCCTCTGGCCTCCGCTTCCATGGCAAGGAACGGCTCTGCCCCACATCGAAATATTCAACGGCGATAACGCCGCCATGTGGGGTGATCAGATCCAAGGCACGACGCCGCTGCCAACCGCGGCTCGCTTCCGGGTCCTGAGCGTCCTCCGTGCTCACCCGGCCATAAAAGGCGAATCTCAGGCTCACGCTGCTCCCCTCTCTGATCCCCGCTTCCGTCCCCTCACAGCCAGTATGACGCGCATCAGCGCACGGGTGGCCTCGGAAGGAAGTTGATAGTCGTCGGGCATATCAATTTCAACACCTCCCTCTGACATCGTCCGTTCGCCGTCGTGAGCTCCGCTCTCCGAGGGACGATCCGTTACCTCGGAGCGAAACGAATGCGGACGCGGCGGTGGCCTCCCAGGTTCCACGATTCAGCCACCCTCCCGTATAGCGGCACGGTATTCGGTGAGCCCTATACGTCGAGTTTCGATGTGGCGGTATGCGGCGCTGATAACGAGAACCCGGTCACCGAGGCTGGTGTGTCCAGCGCGGTCGAACTGCCAACACACGTCCCAATCAGTCTCAGATTCAACGTCTTCACGCGCTAGCAATGGCTTGCCATTGACCTGCTGGCGCCCCTCGGAGACTGGCACGTTTTGTTGGCGGGTCCATGCGGCGCGGCGGGCACGGAGCGTGCCGAGGGTAGTTGAGTAGCGGCGAGATTTTGTGGTGATGTGTCCTCGGTAGCCAAGGGTATGCAGCCAACGTCCGATTCCGATTAGTCCCTCGACCCCTAGGTGGTGGGCTTGGCCCGCGAGGTGATCGACGGCGGTCAGGACAGCCCGTACGTGTTCGGTCACGTCAAGGTCGGCGATGGCTTCGCCCGAGAGTCTGCGGGCGCTGATGCCGAGTTCTTGTAAGGATTTGGTGACGTACTTTGCGAGGTATCCCGCAACCCGACGAGGCGACAACCGCCCGGCGGCGATACTGTTTTCCGGTGAATCATGTTGATCCACAGCGCTTTCAGAGGTGATTGGTTGCGTGTCGATCTGAGTACCGAATCGTACGTTTACCGTTGGGGCCTCTGTATCGTTGTCGGCGCGCGGGTCGGGAATGTCCAGGGTGACGGTGCGTGCTGATTGTTGGATGAGTGCTGCCAGTTCAGCGGCAGTGATCGGCGACTCCCAGAGATGGCCGGTGTCGTGACGGCGCTCCCCACCACCACGAGTGGCGGCGGGGCCGTGGGCTTTGCGGTCACCCGCCGTCGCGGTCTCGGCGTCTGTGGGGTCGAGGCGGATGAGGGCGTGGACGTGCGGGATGGCGCGGGCCTGCATCTCCACGACTTTCACGAAGCTGACCCTCACCGAACTAGGCGAAATGCCTTGATTTTTCAGGTGCTTGGCAAGGTTGCGTCGGAGGGTGATGGTGAAGCGTCGCCATAGTTCGGGCAGGTGCCAGGTGAACAGCACGTGCCCGAGGTAGTCGTAGCAGTCGGCACATAGTGGCTGACCGACTGCCTTGTCGCCGTGGTCGTGGTTCTTGCTGCACCACAGGGGTTTTCCGTGTGGGCAGCGCCGGAACTCCCCGACCCGACGATGGTCCCGACACAGACTGGCCGTGCTGGCGTGCACGGGGCCGAAGCTGGGCGCGGTGAGTGTCGCGAACACCTGCGGGTGACTGCTCACGGTGGCCGGGATGTCGTGGTGGCCTCCTGCGCATCCGGCGTGCACGAGGTGCCAGGTGTCGCGGGCATACAAATCCGAACAGGACGGACACACCGACGCTCGGCGGTTATTGCACCGCGCCCACACGATCTTTTCCCGCCCGTATTGGTCGGTGCCGACAAGCTGGATGGGGTGTGCACAGTATCCGACTGATTGGGCGCGCTGCCACCACGCCTCGAATCCCATGGAGCTAGCGCGGCGCAACATTTGAGCGATGACGGGCCGTGGGTCGATGGTGGCGGGGATACCCGGCAAGACCACTGCCGGGTTCCCTGCACCGCTGCGGGTTGTCACTGCTGCTCCTCTGCCGCGTTGTTGATGTCCTCGCTGCCGGTGCCCTTGCGTGGGTGAGGCGTGGCGAAGATCCGCACCATGTAGGCGATATCGGCGTCGGTGACATGAAATGCCCGTACCCGTGTGGGTTGGGCGGTGCCGTCGATCATCACGTACCCCACCCCCGGCGTGCTGTCGGGGATCAGGTCGCATTCGGCCCCGCCGTCGCGTGCGCCTTGGCCTAGGACCATGGCCGTTTGGGATGCTTCGGTCAGGCGTAACCCGATGCGTACGGTAAACAGTTGCCGCAGCGGCAGGCTGTCTTTCGACGGGTCTTGAATCGCCCCCACTACCGAGATGCCGACCGCGCGGCCCTGCGAGAGCAACAGACCCAAGAGTTGTTCAATCTCAGCGCGCACCTTGCGGTCGGTCACATACGCCGTCAGAGCGGCGATCTCGTCCACCACGATCACAAACAGCGGATCGGCCTTAGTAGGTGTGTGCAGGCGGGCTTGCCCGCGCAACCGGTTGGCTCGCTCATGCATCAGATCGACCAACGCGCGCAACAGTTCCAAGGTTTGGCCGGTGGCATCGTGGGCGAAGAAGCTAAACATCGGCTCCCCCGCCCCCAGTTCCATGCCGCCCTTCGGGTCGATCACGCACAACCGGACCCGCCCGGTTTTCACATCCGGTGCCAATCCGGCGATCAGCGCCCACAACACCGAGCCCTTGCCCGCTCCGGTCGCACCGGCGACCAGGATGTGGTGGCCCAGGATCGGCAGCCGCCACAGCCCGCGTGTTTCCGTGACCCCCACAGATATGGCCGACAGATTCACGCTCGCCCCCACAACGGGCCTCGGCAACCGCACGGGTTCGGCGAGCACGTCACCGCGCATGACCGTCACTCGAATTTCGCCGGGTGTCGTCGCCGTGACGGTGATGCGGTCGGCCTTGAATGCCGCCCCGAGCGCATCAATCTGCTTCTGCCAGTTCGTGACCGACTGCCCGGTCACCACCGACACTTCTAGCACATCGGTGTGCTCACCAATCGAGACAGTGCGCAGAGCTGGCACCAGTTCCCGTTCACCGCGTTTGGCCGTCAAGCCGTGCAGGGCGCACACATGCGTCCAACGGCGGGTGTAGCGCCACCAGATCAGGAAACGTTTCCGTACTGGCTGAAATACCCAGGCGTCGAACGAATCCTCATCAATGAATGCCCATATGCCATACGCGACGGTGAAGCCGGTGGCGGCAAGGAATCCCGCGTTCATGCCGTACTTGACGGCCACGACGAGCGCGGCCACGGTGGGGATGCTGATGGCGGGGAACAAGATGGCCCACCACAACAGGTATCCCGCCGCTTTAACTAGCCCAATCAGTAGCTCGCCGATCCATTCATCGTTTGATGACTGGTTTGTGTTGCTGTTCTTGCTATTTGACGTATTCGACACGATCAATCACTCCTTCCAAGAAAATCTGAGGAAGGGATCGCCCCGGCGAACGCAAATCTGGCGCGCGTGTGGCCGGGGCGTACCCCTCGATTAGGTGCGGGGCTGCCCGCCAGACTTGGCCGCGCCATCTGAGACGGTGATGGCGTCGGCGCGGAAGGCGACCCCCGAGCGGCCTTCTTGAGACCACGGGGTGGCCACCAGGTTCGTCACCGTGACCGGCTGGCCTACTGTGACTTTCGGCTCCCCTGCCACGGTCACCGACAGCACATCGCCGCCATCGGCATCCAGGGCCATCATCTGCACCTGATGCAGCACTGCGCCCGTGGCCTTGTCGATCTTTGGCTGCCCGGAACCGAAATCGGTTCGCGGCTCAGGAGCCTTTGTGCACATGAACGACACCGCAGCGGTGTCAACCTTGAGTTTCATTGCCTTACTGCCCTTTTCGCTTGTTGTGTTCACGCCCGGTCAGGCGCTGGCTCCACTAAAGCTGGACATTTGGGACATATGGGTGGACATTGGCGGGCATTTGGGACATGACCGGGGACATTTGAGACATTCGGGTGGACATCTGCCGGGCACGATGGGCGGACATCGGCCTGCTTGGCGGCTATCGGTGCTGGCCATGGCACACTGGAGAGCCAGTAACGGTGACGGTGCGGCAAGAGGAGCAAAGAGTCCTGCGATGAGCACAGCCGGCGATACACAGGCCGATGCGGCCGCTATGGTCCCGAACGAGCGGCTGAAAGCAAAGTTGCGTGAGCGCGGACTTTCCCAGGCCCAGTTCGCTCGCCGGGTAGGTGTCGAGTTAAAAACGGTGCGGCGCTGGCTGGCCAATGCCGACGCCAGCGTGCGCGAGGACAACGCACGCGAGGCCGCCAAGGTACTTCACTGCACCCCGCACGATTTGTGGCCCACCAAATTCGCACCAGAGGCGACCCCTGTGCGGCACGACGCCCCGGTGCCCTTTAGCCCTACGGTGTATGCCAGCCGCACTCAGGTACCGCTGGCGGTGTGGCACGACCATTTCGCCGCCGCCCAGAACGGGATAGACATCCTGGTCTTCGCGGCGACGTTCTTGTTCGACACGCTCGATGGCTTCACCACCACCCTCACCGACGCCGCTGGGCGCGGCGCACAGGTGCGTTTCCTGGTAGGTGACCCTCACGGGGACAACATGGCCCTTCGCGGCGAAGAGGAAGGCATCGGCGAATCGGTGAAAGCCCGTTCGCATAACTCCGTTGAGCTGCTACGGCCTTACACGGCAACGTCAGGGTTTAACGTACGCACCCATCAAACCACCCTCTACAACTCGATCTTCCGCGTTGATGACGACATGATTATCAACTTCCACGTCTACGGCTCACCCGGACGCGACAACCCCGTGATGATCTTCTCCCGCAGTCAAGAACCCCGCCTATGGGCTACCTTTGAGCGCGCATTCGCCCAGGTCTGGGACGACGCTCAGCCCCTGGCAAGTCCCACGAATCCGTCACTGTAGGAAGGGCTTTACCGCATGGCGCGCACTGACTACTACAACGACCCGAACGCCCCCGAACCCAACAGCGTCGTGCCCTCAGCCTCGGCCATCGTCACCGATGAACACGGCCGTATCCTGCTGATCAAACGCCGCGACAACACCCTATGGGCACTGCCCGGAGGTGGCCATGACATCGGGGAGAGCATCGAACAGACCGCTATCCGCGAGGTTAAAGAAGAAACCGGCCTCAATGTCGAGATCACCGGCCTGGTCGGCATCTACACCAACCCTGCCCACATCGTCGCGTTCACCGATGGTGAAGTGCGCCAGCAATTCTCACTCTGCTTCACCACCAAACTGCGCGGCGGGAAACTGGCCATCGATCACGAAAGCACCGACATCGCCTGGACCGAACCGGCCCACATCGAACAACTCGACATGCATCCGTCGATGCGGCTGCGCATCACCCACTACCTGGAACAGCGGCCGACCCCGTACCTCGGATAGCGCGCCCGCTCACTGCCAGGACTGCACGCGCTTCACTGCGGCCAACAGATCATCACGCGATAGGTCAATGGCTTGGTGCACAGGATCATCCGGACCATACCGTTGCAACACCTCACCCAGGCGGACAGCAGCGGACACCAACGTGCCATCTGGGCCAGTTGTCAAATCGCAGAATGTCAACGCATCCAGCAGCTTACGGTCAGGCTCGGAGAACTCCGACAAACCCTGAACACCGCGTAACTGGGCCTCGATGGTGGCCCCGCTGTGAAATGCAACCAAGGACACGACCAACTCTGGGAAACCCTGACTGCGCACAAACCGTGCACCGTCGAGCGGATGAAAACCCGTCGCACGCACCGACGGTCCATAACCAATGTCGTGAGTCCACGCCGCTGCCACCAGACAATCCCCAGCAGTCACGTCGAAGTGCCCCCGAATCCGCACAGCAGCCGCCGCCACACCCTGCACATGCGCCCACCGACGCGGCAACTCAGCAAGCCGCGACCCAGCCACCCGTCGCGCACGCTCGACCAGCTCGCCCATGACAACCAGCCTACGAGCCCCACGCCGCATAGCCAACGGCGACATTCACGCGCTCACCCAGCACGGCAATACAAGCTGAACATGTCAGCGGGGGCGGCTTACCGTCCGCTTCGCTCCCGTCCACCGCCCCCGAAAACGACCAGCCAACCGCCTGTCTCCAACGCCAAAAACAGCCCTTAACTGCGGTGAGTATTTCGTTTACTGGTATCAAGAACAGCGGGCAGCGCGCTCTTACGCGGGTGTGCGCACGTCCAGCTTCACGCGGTCTCGATGTCGGCTGGGTCTGACATCGCGGAAGTATCTGCCGGATGATCGGCAGATAGGCTATCCGATCCGGCCCGGGCGGTACCGATCCAAGTGTCAACGTCGGCGAGAAAACCGCGATAGAGCAATAGCGCCGCCTCGTGCGTTTGCTCAACGTCGAGTCTTTCTCCAAGCCAACCCCATATCAGCCCGCCGCCCTCGGCAGTGTCGAGATACCAGGTCTGAACTTGTATGCGGCTCACTTGACTGTCGCGGCCCTCGTCAAGGTTGTACTCATCGATGTGCTCACTGACGTTTCGCAGTCGACGCAATGAAGGAATGGCGTCGTCAAAAACACCCACTCTTGCGGTAAGTGGAACTGACAGTCCTCGAACGCGGTTTGACACCCGCTCAACGCAGCGGCGAAGACGGAATACAGCTATGAGGAAGAAATGCAGATCAATCTCAAGAGCCTGAAAATCTACGTGACTGGAATGCCGATTCCTGAAGGCTTGAGCGATACGGCTTGATTGAAGTGAAACGCCATTGATCCAATTGGTGGCCTCCGTGCGTAGCCGTTCCGCGATCACTGGTTCGGAAGGCGGGTGACCTGGACCGTTTGGTCCGCGCATTCTTGCCTCCTGTCACTTCGATCTAAGAAAGCGCATCTCAATGAAGTCGGGAACATCAAAGGTCAGCTAGCAGTGATGCTGTCTGCTTTGAGTAAGTTGGAACAGCTCAGTATTCGACCGTCGAGACGCCATCCGGGTACATTTCTTCGGCTATGTCGGGGTCGATGAAGGTTGTGAGAAGGATGTCAGTAGCAAGCAGACGGTCGATCTCTGCGCGGAGCTCATTGACGCTTGTGGTCAGGGAGATCCCTGAGAGAGTCACGTAGTCCTGGAACGGTGGGAAGTCCTCGATTCCTGGTTCCGCGCGTTCGCGGCTCATGGTCATATCCAGGCTCCACAGGGCAGCATCGGTGGCGTCGCGCGCCTTGAGAAGGGTTGCCGCCAGCCGATGTCCAGGCTGCGGCTTCACAGGCACGGCGTTCCCGCCGCCGTCTCTCTGGATAGCTTGATGGATCTTCTCACTGATCTCAGACAGCATCAACGGATCAGCTGCGGCCAGGTCGAAATGGTAGACACCGTTCACTGCCCAAGTTCCTTAATCTGCCTGCGATTTCGTTATTGCCGGAAGTCGGGGTCTTCGCGTTCGTGGGCGTCCCAGTCCCCGATCACCGCAGGCGAAGCGGGCTTGATGGGGCCGACAAGGCGTTCGGTGTTCTCCATATTGACCAAGAATTTCGGGATCTTGTGTTCGCCCTCGTCGTCTTTGCCGCCCTTGCCGTGACCGGCGCCACCAGCACCCATCATGCCCATCGGCCCCGCACCACGCACACCCGAGTTGCTTATCCCGGTCGGATTCACCCCGCCACTGCCCTGCCCGGCACCAGGATTAGCGCCCGCAGGCAGACCTCCGCGCAGCGATCCACCAGTGGCCGAACTAGAACCGCCACCAGCGTTGCCGCCCTTACCTAACGGGTCCTGCATCCACGACGAAGGCCGGGTCAGGTACCCATCATTGAGAGCCGACGCACCGCGTCCACCAAGACCGCTGCCTAAACCGCTTGCCCCCGAACCACTCCCAGAACCACCGGACCCGCTGCCACCTCCAGAACCACCACCCGGGGCACCTGCGCCTTGCCCCTGACCGGCTCCCTGTCCGTCGCCCATACCCCGGTCGAATGCGGGGCTTGTCTTACCCGCGCCGTCCAGGTTCGTGAGCTGATCACCAACTTGCCCAGAAGTTTTAGACGCCACACCGCCACCGGAACCGCCACCGGCATTGCTCGCCGTCGCCGGGGATGGTCCTGCGGTTCCTTGGGTGGGGTCTGCCACGTCCTCGACATGACCGCTAGCGTCTACAGCGGGTTGACTGAACGAGCTGGTCATCTGATAGCGGGCATGCTCCTGGTCTTCGGCAGCCTTCTTCTGCATATCGCTATCCGACAGGCCCATCGTCTTGCCCATCCGATATGTTTCGGCCGACATCGGCGGCTGGATAGACGATTTCGCGGCGTCCATCGCCGAACCCACCGGAGGCAAAGCCTTACCGATGTCGCGAACCTTCTCGATCACCCCTTGATCCGTCTTCTGGAAAAAGTCGGTGCACTTTTCCTGCCCAGTCTGAGCAGCCAAACCACGCCAATCATTGCCCAAGATTTTTTGCACGTTCTGCCCGAGGGCGTTCATGATTTCGTGGAGCTTGTCCGCTGTGCCATTCACATTCTGTGCCAACGAGCCGACCTTGCCACTCTGAAACCCTTGCGAGATATCGTAGATCGACTGATGGTTACGCGAATACCAATCCTCAGGCTGCGCTGAATGCTTACCCATCAACTACCCCTCTCGAAAATCTATTTACTCGCTTAGCTTTACGGGATTCTTGGCTCGACGGTGGTGGCGATCTGTACCGCCAGCGGGCACTGGTCATAGCGCGCCTTGGTTAGTTCGCTGTTCAAATCGACCTGTACCGTGGCGATCCCGTTCTGCGACGGCAACGCCACCGAACAAATCGCCTGATTCACGTTGTGTAAAAGCCAACCCGTACGGGAACCAATTGTGATCTTCTCCTGGCGGTCATACCGGGCAATCGGCTTGTCCCACTGCGACAGCGACCCATCAATGGCATACACCTTCAGGTCCCCTTGCGAACCGATCCAACGACAACCACGACCATTCTCCGAGAAAAGTTTACCTGCCAGATCGACCTTGCTGGCCGGGTCGAGTTGCCATGATTGGGCTTCGGTGTCGGTGACCGAGGCACAGCCATCAAACGTTGTCCCGGTGACGTTGGGGTTGGGTGCGGCCGTGGTGGGTGGCGACACACCGGGCAACGGTGCCGGGGCACCGATCGATGACGAGGTGCCCGAGGACGATCCGGCTACCGGCGTACCCGTCACGCCACCCGAGCATGCAGCCGCCGCTAGACACAACCCGGTAGCAACGACCACAGTCAAGAACGCTCGCATACGGCTCGTGGCCCTATGCCGGGATAGCAGGGTATGCCCCGCGCGGATCGAGTTTGGGGTATGCCTCGGCGTTGCGGTGCTCGGTTTCGTCGTACTCCTTCTGTGCGCTCTCGGCCCACTCCGCCATCTTCGTCACCCGCTCGATCAAAGCGTCGATAGCAGCCACCACCGATCCGTCCGACCCCTGTATCACCTGTGTCATGATCGCGTTCCAGGTGTCACCCTCCCGGCAAGCGCCCATACCCATATCCGTGTCAAGACCCATCACCCATAATCGCAGGTCCTTAAGCTGTGGGAGGGCTTTGCGGAACTCGTCGGCGACGCGGCCCGCCGCCCGGTCTGCTAGGTGCAGCTCGCCCATGTTCAGCCCAGACTCGCCGGTCATCGACTCCTACCCTTCTGTCACAGATTCATTAGCGTAGAACTTGCCCTATAACTGAGTCCGACGCAGGAACCGCCTATTCGGTTCCACGTTTTCAGAAGTTTTTCCTGTGAATTTCTTCGGTGAACAGATGCTTGCCAGAGCTTGGCTGGCGTCGTACCGTGACCTGCAAAGTCTGCCGTTCAGGAGGGGATTGTTGTGGGGAAACCGGCACTACGCGCCGATACCGACAAGTTGCGTTCGTTAGCCAGCGAGTTGTCCTATCGCGCCAACAACATCAACAACATCGACGCTGCGGCCTCGGTGCGCGACGCCGGGTCGGCGATGCCGGGATCGAAGTTCGCCGCCGCAGTCGCGCGATTGGGTGACCCGAATGGGCGGGCATTCAAGTCGATGGGCGGGCAGATCACCCGTATGCAGCACGCAGCGTGGGATACCTCGCTGGATTACGACGCCCAGGAACAAACAAACGCTGCCCAGCTGCGCGATTACGGGAACGGGCGGTAACCGGTGATGGTGCTGATTTCTCAGCTGCGTGCGATGAAACCCGAGCTGGTCACCGAGACGGCCTACCAGCTCGCTAACGTCAAGGAATCGTTCAAGGCGCAGCTGGACACCATGAAGTACAACGTCCAGACGGCCACCGCCGACTGGAAAGGCGAAGCCGCAGCCGCCGCGTCGGTCAAGACGCTGGCCGAACATCTGGCCGGGACGCATATCGTTGATGCCATCGGCTCACAGGAGCAGGCCATTAAAGACGGTGTGAACGCGCTGTCGAGTGCCCGATCCAGTGCTCTCGGTGTCGCCGATGACGCGATTGGGACCGGCTGCACCGTCTCCGATGAAGGCCATGTGAAAGCCCCCGACCTGAAATATGTGGTTACCGACCCCACCGCGTACTTGTTGTTGCAAAACCAAGCCAACGAGAAGGCCAAAGCCTTTGAAGCACGGTTGATTCCGGCATTGCATCTGTTCGATGAACTCGACACCGCCGCCGAAGCGGCCATCAACGGCGAAATCGCTGAAATGGAATCGTTGATCCGCGACCCCGACAGCACCCCAGCATCCACGTTGGCCGACGACATCTTGAATGGCAAGGCCAAGCCGCCCGAGGATCCCAAAGCGTTTAAAGACTGGTGGAATTCGCTGTCTGAGGGCGAAAAGAACGAGATGTACCTGCACGACCAGTACATCGGTAACAACGACAACATGCCCACTGGCGACAAGGATCATCACGGCCGGGACTACTTCAACCGCCTCAAACTCGATGACGAACTCGGCCGCGCGACCACCGCCGCCGCACAGGTCGATCAATTGAAGGCACAACACCCGGATTGGTTGGCGGGCAAGAACATTCCCGACACCATGGTCGGTGGCATCACCAAAGACCGCATGGACTACGACACCTGGCAACGACAACTCGACGACGCCACCAAACGCGCTAAATACCTACCCGACCTCCAAGCGACCGACAAGTCCGTGCGCGACAACCCGGATCGCAAACTCATGGTGCTCGACACCCAAACCGGCCGCCAAGCCCACACGGCCGTCGCCATCGGCGACCCCGACACCGCCGACCACATCTCGGTAACCACCCCCGGCATCAACACCACCGTGGGCGAATCCATCGGCAACATGACCAACGAAGCGGCCAAGCTCCGTCAAGAAGCCTTGACGCAGTTATCCCATGTGCCTGGACACAAGGACGACACTGTCGCGACGATTGCGTGGATTGGGTATGACCCGCCACAAATCAACGACAAACAGGGGGTTGGTGACAATCTCACTGGTGTCTCGGACGTGGTCCACGATGATCAGGCCAAGGACGGGGCACGCAGCCTGGCCCGCTTCTACGACGGCCTCCAAGTCACCCACCAAGGCGGCCCAGCGGACGTGACCGCGATCGGGCACTCTTACGGCTCCCTCACCACCGGCCTCGCGTTGCAGGAACCGGGCAATCACGGCATCACCAACGCCATCTTCTACGGCTCCCCCGGGATCGAAGCAGAGACCCCACAACAGCTCGGTGTGCAGCCGGGACATGTGTTCACGATGGAAACCCCGGACGACCCCATCCAGTGGGTGTACGACGGACCCGACATCGCCCGCCACACCCCGCTACTGCCTGCCATCTTGTGGGGCCACGATGTCATGGGACTCGGCGACTTCGGTCCCAACCCGGCTACGAACCCCAACTTCACTCACCTGGAAACAGGCACAGTCACCACACCCGACGGGCGCAGCCTGGAAGCCGCACACAAGCACAGCGACTATGGCCGCACTGCCAGCAACGGACAGCTATACACACCCGGCTACAACATAGCCGCCGTCGTCGCTGGACTTGCCGACCAAAATGCCATCCACCAAAGGTAATCCGCACGCACATGACTAGAACCTCGCCAAGACGCCACACAATCGGATGCATCGCCGCAACAATTCTCGTGATGATGACAGGATGCAACATGGACAACCGCTACGCCCCCACACCACCGACAGAGGCCGCCAAAGCCCTCGAAGAACTCAAAAACCTTCCCTCCCTTGAAGACACCAAGGCGCAACTGCGAGAAGCAATTGAGACAATCACTACCGCAGTCAGCAAGATAATCTCAACCGGCAGCACATGGAGCGATCAAGGCAACGAAGACGTGGCCGGATGCGACAAACCGTATGACCAAAGCGATGGCCAATCCTGGTATGCACCGAACGCCATCGCGAACGATGTTGCTGTCTCAGAAGATGAATGGCCCAAGATTCTTGAGGTAACGAAAACTGCCGCTGCCAAGCTCGGCGCCACTGAACCCCATGTTTTTCAGGATAAGCGCGGCAACCACGATGTCAGGTTCTACGGTCCAGCAGGACTCTCTGTCAATGTCGGCTACGCAGGCAACCTGAGCGTCGGCGGCTACACAGGTTGCCGCCTACCCGCCGCGAAGAAATAGGCCGCCGATGAATCCTGACACAGGGCTTGAGGACTTGATGCGGGCAGCGACCCGAGTCAACGAGGCCGTCGTACAGGTACGCGGCTACGGGCAGGCGGCAGGCGCATGGGTCAAAGTCGAAGTCACGGGCGAGGGCACGATCACTAACCTGTCACTGGCTGAGCAGACCAGGGGCATGCCTGCGCACGAACTAGCCCGAGCGATCCGGGAGGCGCAACGCGCCGCCATCACCGACGCAATGCAGAAAGTCCAACAAATTCAGTCCCAAATCACCGAAAACAGTTACGTCACGGCGTTACTGAATCGGATTGGATCGGCCCAACCGCGCAACCCCCAGGCGACCATCACCCAGGGCAGTGAACTCCAGCAACGCGCTTCCAGAGGCATGACCGAGCAAGAGCTGGATGCATCACAGGAAGAATTCAGCTTTGACCCGCTCGGGCGACGCCAGCGGCGATAGAACCTTGAGCTTCGCAATACCGCCGCTAGATTACGAGCGTCACGATTCACTCGACGGCTGACGCACCGCGCGTCCACGCCGGACGGTTCAGCGCCTCCATCCCAGCTCAAAGCCACGATCAAAGACTCAGTTCAAAGATCTGAACTCGTGTCGTAGGTGGCCAAGTCCCCCCTCGGACACAACAACCAATCTCGATATTCATGCAGGTAGAAGCCGCTTTTGCGAAAAATGGAAACTGCTGAAATCACCTAGTGGGCACATTTTGGGCACAGAACGATGCGTCTACGAGTACCCACCCGCAGAAAGAAGCCTCGGAGAATGCTCAGCCTCCGACGGCTTCTTGGGTTACTGGAGTGTCAGATTTCGGTGCGCTCATAGTCCAGACCAAGCTCGTCCAACGCTGCCCAGACCGGCGACTCTACGCAGCCATTAGCGCACTGCTCGCTCGTGTTCTCCGACATCACAGTTACCTCCTTCCTAATCAGATCGCCCGTACTTCGGCGGGCATCACCCTCGGGGACGTGCCTCCACGGAGTCGAATCCCCGGACGGCACGCCGCTCGGCTTCCTCGTGCTTGTCCACCAGCTCACGTAGCAGCCGGGCATCGTTGCGCAGGGTCGCGGTCAGCCCACTGACGTTCGCTTCCACTTTGTCCAGGGCGACAGCCAGCGCCTTCCCGAGCGGCTGGAACACCGGGGCTGTCCGCGCATCCTTGGTGTACATCCGTGCTTCCCGCTGGAATGCGGCTTCGACCTTGGCCCGCCTGGTGGCCACGCCCTCCTCGATCTCGTTGGCCTTGTCCTCCAGCTTGCGCGCGAAATCCAGCAGGCCATCCGGGTCAATCGAAATAGTGTCCCCGGTGTTGAAGCCGTGTGCGTTGGTCAGGGCCGGATTGGGAGTGAGAGAAGGTTCAGTCGGCGGCTTCTCCTTGCTGGACTGGTCGATGAGATGAACAAGGCTCCTGACCGGATTGCCTGTGACCGGATCAGCGGCCAGAGTGTCTTTCAGCCAGCGTGTGGCCAGGTCAGCACGCTGCTGGGTCGGCAGGCCGTCCACCCGGTTCTGCATTGCATCGAGGACCACCTTCGGCCTGAGCACGTTCTTCTTGGCCAATTCCTCAATGGACTCAGAATTGTTGTCGCTCATCGCTTCACGTCCTTCACGCCGTCGTATCGTCCGGCGTTATCACTGTCCTGTTCGCTCAGGGCCTCAGCACCACCAGCACCGATGTCAGCCACGCGCGCCAACTCCGTCAGCGTCTGCCGGGTCTCACCCAACTCCGCCTCCAGGATCGCCGCGTGTCCGGGTCTCATACCTGCCGACGACACCGTGGGCAGTCCCGCCGTTGCTCCCCGCGCACCACCGGCCACTCCCCGGTGCATCTGAATCACCGGGTCTCCCGATGTCGCAATACTCATCATTCCTCCTATGCCACTTGCTTCTCCGCGTCCCTGATGGACTGGAATTTCTCGATGGCGCAAACCGCGTCGCCCCAACGGCCACAGCTCATCGACGCGGTGGCATCGGAGAGATGCCAGCGGCTCAAGACACCGAGGTATCCCGATGGCTGGACACCCACCCACCGTGCCGCCTTGAGCCGCGCGGACTCAGTGTCGAGGTCGGAGATGCCGGGAGCGGCCTGGCCCAATACCGCCATGGCGAACGCCTGCACGGCCTCATCCTCGGACACATCATCACGACTGCGAGACACTTTGCAAGGCAACAACTCCCCGGCCTCCACCAACTGCTGGTATTGCTCAACACTCTGGCTGTTCTCTCCACCGGGAACGGTGGTCAGCACCGCCTCGACGGTCCACCCGCTGGGGATCGCGGGGGTCTGTCAGATTAACGGTGGATCTGCTTGGCATGGTTAGTTATTCGCTGCCGGGGTAATCCGGCCTTCGAACGCGATAGCGAATGCGTTCAAAGCTGGTTTCCGCCGCATGGCCCATCGTGCTCTACCTTTGCCGGTGGGGTCTAGTGATCGGGTGACCAGATACAGGCACTTGAGAGCTGCTTGCTCGGTGGGGAAATGACCGCGGGCGCGGATTGCCCGGCGGTAGCGGGCGTTGACCGATTCGATAGCGTTCGTGGAGCAGATGACTCGCCGGATCTCGGTGTCGTAGTCCAGGAACGGCACGAACTCGCTCCAGGCGTTCTCCCAGAGTCGCATGATCGCCGGATAGCGTTGGCCCCATTTGCCGCTGAACTCGACGAAGCGTTCTTTGGCCGCGGCCTCGGTCGCTGCGGTGTAGACCGGCCGCAGATCGCGGGCCATCTCGTCCCAGTATTTGCGGGATGCGTAGCGAAAGGTATTGCGGATCAAATGGATAACGCAGGTCTGGATCACAGCAGCGGGCCAGACAGTGTTGATCGACTCGGGTAAGCCTTTGAGTCCGTCACAGACCACGATGCACACATCGGCGGTGCCACGGTTCTTGATCTCGGTCAAGACAGCAAGCCAGTATTTGGCGCCTTCACCGCCGTCCCCGGCCCACAAGCCCAGGATGTCCCGTTCATCTGCGGTGGTGACGCCGATGGCGACATAGACCGGCCGGTTGGCGACCTGGCCGTCGCGGATCTTGACGTGGATAGCGTCGATGAACATCACCGGATACACCGAATCTAGTGGCCGCCCTGCCCATTCGGCCATTTCTCCGACCACCTTATCGGTGATCTTCGAGATCGTGTCCTTCGAGACGTCAGCACCATAGACCTCACCGAAATGAGCGGCGACTTCGCCGGTGGTCAGCCCTTTGGCGGTCAGGGACAAGATGATCTGATCGATCCCGGTCAGCCGGCGCTGGCGTTTCCGGACGATCTTCGGATCAAAGCTGGCGTCGGTATCGCGGGGCACCTCGATTTGCACCGGCCCGATCTCGGTCAGCACCGTTTTCTCGCGGACCCCGTTGCGGGAGTTCCCGCCATTACGGCCCGCCACCTGGTGTTTTTCATAGCCCAGGTGTTCATCCATCTCCGCTTGCAGCGCGGACTCCAACACCTGTTTGGTGAGCGCATTGAGCAACCCGTCCGGGCCGACCAGCTCCACACCCTGCTCGCTGGCTTGGGCCAGCAACTGCGCGGCCACCGCCGCGGTATCAATCTGATTCGCCATGTCATCCATGGTTTCGGTCATCATCAGTCCTTCCCGCCAAGCAACGCCCGGCGTGTTGAACCAAGTCAGATCCACCGTTTTTCAGACAGTCCCCAGCAGGGGGTACCAACGAGGAATGTGTCGATACTGGGCGGCGGTCTTCCCGAACTCTCGATGTTGGGGTGGCGGCTGAAAGTACCCGTCCGCGTCATACTGCGGAGACCCGTCGTCCCATGTGTGGTACTTGAGTATCCTGCTGCGTCGTTCTTCACGCGCCAGTACAATGTCTGTCTCTTCGACAGCGAGGACTTCAAGCTCGGGAGTGGAGAAGGAAATCCCCGGGTAATCCATGTCCGGTGTGCAGGAATCCGGAAACACGGGACGAACCCGATACAGCGATCCGCCGCCGCCAATACCTCTCGAAGCCCATGCGCGAGCGAACTCGCGGTCGGTGGTGTAGTACACACGGTCTGTGTCTCGTACTTCGTTGTAGCCCACCGCTTGTTCTACGTGTCGCCGGAACTTATCGGAGCTGCTTTTCCCACCCCGACGCGGACCAATGCGATCCCCTACAGACAAACCTGAAACGCCTCCATACCAGCAACCGTCGCCAGACATCCCCGCCCCTCTCGACTTCGAGAACGCTGTCACGTCCCCGCTGATACGGGACGCTACCGACCAAGCCAGCGCTGGTGTGCGTCATCGCTCCCGGCGCGTCGTCGTCGGGCTCGAAGTGTCAGAGCTGTTCGACATACTGCGTCCATCACGCCCGTCTGGGCAGAAAGGTGGTGGACGATGAGGCTCCCGCTCCAGCTCGGTGTCTATTCAGTGCTCGCTCTCGTAGTCCCTATCGTCACTATCGACGGCATCCACAATTGGCGCGGCGGGACACTACTGGCGGTCGAGATCGCGAGCCTTTGCGGCTTCGTGGTATGTCTGTTGCGCCCAGTACCTCGCACGATGAGCCGGCGATTCCTGGTCTACACCTGCGCCGTGCTCTCCACTCAAGCGGTGGGAATGCTCAGTGCCATTTTCGCCCTGGCGTTCCCCCGTGGTCCTGGTGCACCAGAAGCCCCTGCGGCCCTGTCCGTCCTGTGCTCGTTCGCCACAGGCGCGCTGTCACTGTGGGCATTCATGATGGTCCGCACCTGGCTATCGCGAGGTATCCGAGAACACCTACCACCTCGGACCGATTCGAAGTCTGCACTGCGCAAGTACGCGATGACATCTGCGGCCGTACTCACCGTGGCGTACGCCTCCTACTTCGCGCTGATCCCCCGTCAGATCGTTCTCGCACTCACGGGTGCGTCCCTAAACTCCGACATGCACCCGGACACAGGCGATACGGGCGGCTGGATCGCACAAACACTCGACCTGGCCGTCGCGGGACTTGAAGAAGAACCCGTCTACATCGGTGTGGCCTTCCTGCTGTTCCCCAGAGCGGGCCGCTCATGGAAGTCGTTCGCCACCGTCGCTGCCGTCACCTCGATTGCACGCACCCTCTTGCACGTGTACTACGGCTCCGGTCAAGGCAACCCTCTCGGAACCATTTCTGCTGAATTCGCTTGGTGCGCAGTGTGGTCCACCATCAGCCTGGCCGTCTTGTACTGGACTAAGAGCCTGCTACCCATCATCATCGGACATGGGATGCACAACCTCATGGACAACGACCCGTCCACATGGAACCTCGAAGGATTCTGGCCGGTGCCGATCCTGCTTGCCGAGGTAGCAGCACTAGGTGCCGCCGTCATCGGATTCGTCATCTTCATCGTGCTCTGTGTCCGAGACGAGATTCTCAATGCCCGTCAAACCAAGAGTGCACCACCACAACCCGCAGTGCCTTAGCCCAACACCCATGGCCTGTCGATTCGCCACCCGACCTGCGGATGTCGAGGCCCCTACACCCCGCAGGGTCAGGCGATCACGACCACGAACCCGTGTACGTCCGCAGCTTCTCCCCTCCTGACTTGTACGCTTCAATACCCCCGCTCCCGTTGATCACCAGCGGCACGGCCTCTGTGAACGACGCGCCCTCGCTGGGGTCGTACACAATTGCCACGACCGGGTTCTCGTCAATGAAAATGCCTGGCGCAACTGGAATCACTTGCCTTGCGGACATACTCGATTTCCTCTCTCCGAGGGACGCCTATCGTCCCCACTCCGAGAAGCGTAAAAGTGCGGCGTAATCCTGTGTGCGACACGCCGTAGCGCATCTGCCGTGCGTGAAAATGCCGAGCCCTTGTTCACCGGCCTGTCCCCGAAGGACCGTCCAATGGGGCTACGGAGGGCCTTGCGTGACCGGCCCGTCGTCCTCTTCCTCGGGTGGATTCGTCGGCACCTCGGACGCCTCTGACTCTTTCCCACCGACATCACCCGTAGGAGCTTCCGGAAACACATCGGGAAGTTTTATCGAGCTGTCGTGCAGCTTCCCGAGCTGATCGAACAAGTCTTTTTGAATCTGCGTTCCCTGTGGAAAGAACAGCTCCGAGACGCCAGGAAGACGGGGGCGGTTCCTGATCCCGCTGACGAGAAAGTAGACACCCATGCCACTGGAGAACACCGCAGCCAGGAACGGGCCGGACGCGAGCCATTTGCCTGCCGAGTCTTGCGCCTTCCCCAGCGCCGTGAATGCAGCCAGAAAGCAGTAGCCACCGAACAGCGTGATGACCGCTCCCGCCGAGACCACGAGAAAGTCACTACGGGAACGACTCTCGGACAGTGCCCGCCCTTTCAGCCTGACGGCCACCGACTCGCGAACCCATTGCGCATGCTCGGGGTAGTGCTTGTCCAGTTTGTCGGCCAGATCGAGGTCCGTACCCAGCGCATCCCAATTACGGTGCCTGCGGTTGGTCCAACTCGCCAACGCCCATCCAGAGATCAAAGTGGCGATGGGCAGCACCACGTTCACGACGACATCCATCTTCTAACCCCTCCTGTCTACCTCGCGCGACGCGAGTCAGTTCCCAGTAACCCAGAGCCATTCCCAACGGCGGGGATTGCGCCGCCGCAGCACGTCCACGAACGGCTCAAGTGTCTGGTCGCAATTGAACTGGCAGATGTCCACCAGTTCCTTGCCGGTCTGGTGCAAACATGCTTCAAGCTGCTCTTGCAGAGACATCAGTCCCGCTTCACCAAATTCAGTGCCGCAGAAGGTACAACGCAACGGAGCACGCCGAGTGTCATCGACAGCGGCCAGGACATGCGGTCCACGGTCGATAGGGACATGACTCAAAATTTCCAGAACCTGCTCGGCACTGGCGGGAGTGCCCTCAACGCCCGGAAGCTCAGGCACCGTGGGGTCGCGCAGCGTCCCGTACGGCCCGTACTCCGACACATCCATCCACTTGGGCAACAAAGCCAGGTAGCTGTCTGTGACCCCGTTGTCCCGCATCTGTGCGGACGCCCGCACCGTCCCGTCCTCGGCGTGCACGGGTTCCCAGTTCTCGTAATACCGGTAGGGCCAGCACGCCTGGTTCTGTTCACGGCGCGTCAACGACACACCCCGCTCGACAACCCTCACGACAACAGCGGGCTCCGCTGATGCCGCATACACCCCGACCGCACGGAAATCCGGGTCGTTCTCGACAGGGCCGGTGACCTGAACCTCGTACACGTCACCGGGCTCGGCACGGAAGTTGGGATGGGTGAACCGCGCCGCATATCCGCGCGCCGAACCGTAATGCTTGCTCACATACAGCCGATGCACGTTGTACTTCGGGGGCTGCGGGAACTGCATGCCAGGAGTGAACGTGTACGCATCCGCATAGTGCAGGTACCCGAGGTCAGCTGCGGACCGAATCTGATCGCCCGGACTCAAACCGGGCACGCCGCCATGAAAATAGTGATTGTCCGCCAACACATTCGTCGTCATAGCCGTCCCTGTTCTCTGACCAACCGTGGTGTGCATGCTCATGGAACCCGATGCCACCCTGTGCAGTGATTCACCTCGAAGAACGTGCCTTCTTCCAGGACCACGGTGATCTCGCCGCTGCGCTGCCCACCATCGACTGCTTCACGCGCGGGCGACATCTGATCGTGGGTGCGGTACTTGCGCCAGTAGCAGTCACTGTTGTCCGTGGACCGGAACGTGCCCGGCAGAACATCCTTGCCGTCGCCAACGGCGAACGTCTGGTCAAACGGACTCGGCGGGATGGCATCAGCCCACACCTTCTTCGGCGGGGCAGGCTCAGCCGCAATCACCGAGGACGGCGAGCCAGGTGTCACCGACTCCGCTGCCTCCCGCTCATCAGCCCTGGCCCGCTCGATGAACGCGCTACGGATACCGGCGAGAGTGCCGATCAACGCCAACGTGAAGATCACGGCGATCAGTGCGATGTTCAGCGACCGAATCCGACCGTTAGCCGCGTCCAGTTCCGTGCGCAATTCCGCGACTTCACCGCGCAACGTGTCCACACGAACAGCAAGCTCACCCAACTCCGATGACGTGTCCAAGACCTCCATGAAATGAGCGTATCGCCGCCGTCCGACAACGCAGGCTCAGAACCGAGGCAATGGGCCTCACCGATGCAGATCAGCGATCTCCTTCGATGCGCCGCCGCTCTGCTTGATACATCTGCCGTTCGGAGTGGACCTCCAGCTAGCGCTAATCGCCAATCCACACCTTGAAGCCGTCGCCCCAGACTCCACCCTGTTCTTCGATGAGTCGTATGACCGACCCGATCGGTTGGGCCTGGCTTCCCCACCTCGCCCCATCCCCTCGCTCCAAAACTCCTGAGTAATCTCCGCGACGACGCGGATGCCGCTGTTACGCTCGCCGAAACACCAGAACCACGGGGGCGTCGATGATCAAGCACATGAGAACGGCCCTCGTTGCCACGGCTGCCGTGAGCATCGCCTTGGCTCCTATTGCGGTCGCTGACACTCAGATGTCTGGGCACTACACCGAGACGACTACCAATCGCGAAAGCGGCCAAACCATCACGAACCACTGGTTCTTCACGCCCTGCGGCGACGGCTGCGCCACCGTGCAGCTCTGCGACAACGCCAAGCAGGAAGATTGCGAGACCGCAAAAGCGCAGCTATCAGACGGTCGCTGGAAAATGGACGTGTCCGACATCGACGTGGGCTGCCCGGACGGCTCCACCATCCCGAAAGCCGCGCGCTTCCACTACGAATGGAACCCGAGCAGCCTGGCAGGCACAGGAGAAGGAACCCGCAACGGCCCTGGATGCCCTGGACTCATCACCCCCGTCGCCACCACCACAGACATCCAGCTCAAATTGGCCTGACACCTCTAACCTGTGTCAGGGAATCTGACTCCACTTCTCGTAGGCATCACCGAGTGGGTCACCCTTCGATGCAAGCGGGTGGTCGGCGGCGTGGACTCCCTTGAAATTGTGGCGGTCAGGTTGTCTGGGCTCGACCGCACGGATATCGCCATGGACATCGACGACACCCAGCACGACACGACTCTCCTCCCCGCGCACCTGGAGCATGGTGACCACCGCGCGACGGCTGGGGAATCCCTCAATGTCCACGGGTTGCCCATACGGCGTCAGCTTTGACCACACCCGTACATATAGCTCCGCTGACAGCGGGGCTATCTGAATCGTCTTCCACTCACCCTCATCTGACATTTCGAACCCTCTCTTCGGCGGACACCTCGTAAAATCTCGCTCACCTGCGCTGCCAGTACTTCACGAAGTACGCATCACCAGGCGGTGGAACTGAATAGTCTTTGGGATCCCCGGTAGCCATCAACATGTGCAACGGCTGACCCTCGTCCAGCACCTTGAACCCATGCCCGCCATAGAACTTCCCCAAACCCTCACGGGCAGAATCGAATTGTCCATATAGCATCACGGTGTTACCACGCTCGGCAATCTTCAGCGCACGCTTGACCAGGCGAGAGCCTAAACCCTGACGATGATGGTCAGGAGATATCGCGACCACATGCAGCTTGGCGGTGCACATCACAGAGGTGTAAAACGCTTTCGCCCAATCAGGCCACAGCTCAGGAGCAGTGCCACTTTCCCAGTCCGCATCTTTCCTGTCAGTCAACTGGTCCCACAGCCAGGCGTGCGCTCCCATGACCAGCATCCCCGCAGTCTGTCCGTTAATACGCAGACTCTTGATCGCGGTGCGGGCGTAATACCAATTCTCCCTCGGCATGAACAACATCCGTTCCATGTTCTCCGACAGAGCGCCACCGATAGCACACCCCAACACCCCAGCATCCTTGGCTTTCAACAAATCTTCGATATCTTTGGCGTCCCCCATGCGCCCGCCAGACAGTGCGTACCAATAGTCAAGATTCGATATCTCCTCTGCCGACGCATCAACGATGGATATCTCGCGCTTCATCTCTGTGCTCCCCTCCCAGTCGTCCTCACGATTTTGAGCGCAGCTTAACCACGACTTCTGACATCTGTGTTCAATTGGTGTCCCCTGCTGGTCACGCACCATCCGACAACGCCGGCTCAAATTGGTGTCCCCACCCAACGTCCCCATAACCACCGTGGCCACCGGCCTCAGCGATGCAGGTCAGCGATTTCCTTCGGTGCGCCGCCGCTCTGCTTGATCCAAGTGCCGTTCGGAGCGAACCTCCAGCTAGCGCTAATCGCCGATCCACACCTTGAAGCCGTCGCCCCAGACCCCAGCCTGTTCTTTGATGAGTCGTATAACCGACCCGATGGGCTGGGCCTGGCTTCCCGCACCGCCACCCAACTGTTCCTGGTTCTAGAACCCATCGCTCTTTCCGGACAATCGGAGCCATCGGCTCTTGATGTCATCTGCAAGTTTTTCGACTCTCAGAGCGTAATCCGTTGGATCCCAATTTTCGTCCAGGTTTGACACGAACTCTTCTGCTATCAGCACTTCAGTAAGTGCTTCGACATCATCCCCACTCAGATGCCCTGGAGCGCCGACCTGCTCAAGCAAACCCGGATTACGTTTCGAGAGAACTTGAACAAGAAGCTCGTACTCTGCATCAGAAAGAAATGGCAATTTACTGCTGGTTGCCGCCATAGTGTTCCTTAATCTTTCTTGCCTACTAGTCATCAGAAGACGGTGACAACCTCACCTTTTGGATTCACAACCACATTTATGCCGTTCTCACCACGGTACAACCAACTGGTTCTGCCCTGGTCATCTACCTGGAATTTCGGCGGACCCTTAGAGCGTGTCTTGTGTGGTTTGTGGGGTGGTTGGGGCATGATGTGCTGGTGTGAAAGAGCTTTCGTTGAGGTTGGTTCCGGACGAGTTGTGGGCGTTGGTGGAGCCGTTGTTGCCGGTGCAGCGGGTGCGTCCCCAGGGCGGCGGGACGGCGTATGCCGATGAGCGTGCGGTATTCACCGCGGTGGTGTTTGTGCTGGTCAGTGGGTGTGCCTGGCGGCATTTGCCACCATGTTTCGCAGTGACGGTCCCTACCGCGCATCGCCGGTTCGCCGAGTGGACCGCCGTCGGGGTATGGCGGCGTCTACAAGAAGCGGTACTCGATCGGCTCGGTGCCGATGGGGCATTGGATTGGTCACGGGCCGTGGTGGATTCGGCGTACGTGCGGGCTAAAAAAGGGGCGCCATGACCGGGCCGAGCCCGGTAGACCGGGGCAAAGCGGGTACCAAGATTCACGTGCTCACCGACGCGACCGGTCTGCCGTTGCAGACCGCGGTCACCGCCGCCAACACCTGGGACGGGCATGCGGTCCCGCCGCTGGTACGGGCACTGCCCGCCATCAAATCCCCGCGCGGGCCACGCAGGCGGCGACCGGCAAAACTGCACGCAGACAAGGCATACGACGCGAACCAGCTGCGGCAATGGCTCACCAATCGACACATCACACCCCGGATCGCCCGCCGCGGAACCGAATCCGGCGACCGGCTCGGCACCAAACGCTGGAAAGTCGAACGCACCATGTCCTGGCTCTTCACCTACCGCCGCCTGGGCACCCGCTGGGAACGCCACGACCATCTCTACGCCGCATTCCTCACACTCGCCGCCACCCTGGTCTGCTTCAGAAAACTATCCACATGAGACACGCTCTTAGGACTATCCACCGCATCTTCAACTTGACCTCTGGTCCAGCCGCGTTCCTGCATTCGGTCCAAGGGGGACTGTCTGAAAAACGGTGGATCTGACTTGGTTCAACACGCCGGGCGTTGCTTGGCGGGAAGGACTGATGATGACCGAAACCATGGATGACATGGCGAATCAGATTGATACCGCGGCGGTGGCCGCGCAGTTGCTGGCCCAAGCCGGCGAGCAGGGTGTGGAGCTGGTCGGCCCGGACGGGTTGCTCAATGCGCTCACCAAACAGGTGTTGGAGTCCGCGCTGCAAGCGGAGATGGATGAACACCTGGGCTATGAAAAACACCAGGTGGCGGGCCGTAATGGCGGGAACTCCCGCAACGGGGTCCGCGAGAAAACGGTGCTGACCGGGATCGATCAGATCATCTTGTCCCTGACCGCCAAAGGGCTGACCACCGGCGAAGTCGCCGCTCATTTCGGTGAGGTCTATGGTGCTGACGTCTCGAAGGACACGATCTCGAAGATCACCGATAAGGTGGTCGGAGAAATGGCCGAATGGGCAGGGCGGCCACTAGATTCGGTGTATCCGGTGATGTTCATCGACGCTATCCACGTCAAGATCCGCGACGGCCAGGTCGCCAACCGGCCGGTCTATGTCGCCATCGGCGTCACCACCGCAGATGAACGGGACATCCTGGGCTTGTGGGCCGGGGACGGCGGTGAAGGCGCCAAATACTGGCTTGCTGTCTTGACCGAGATCAAGAACCGTGGCACCGCCGATGTGTGCATCGTGGTCTGTGACGGACTCAAAGGCTTACCCGAGTCGATCAACACTGTCTGGCCCGCTGCTGTGATCCAGACCTGCGTTATCCATTTGATCCGCAATACCTTTCGCTACGCATCCCGCAAATACTGGGACGAGATGGCCCGCGATCTGCGGCCGGTCTACACCGCAGCGACCGAGGCCGCGGCCAAAGAACGCTTCGTCGAGTTCAGCGGCAAATGGGGCCAACGCTATCCGGCGATCATGCGACTCTGGGAGAACGCCTGGAGCGAGTTCGTGCCGTTCCTGGACTACGACACCGAGATCCGGCGAGTCATCTGCTCCACGAACGCTATCGAATCGGTCAACGCCCGCTACCGCCGGGCAATCCGCGCCCGCGGTCATTTCCCCACCGAGCAAGCAGCTCTCAAGTGCCTGTATCTGGTCACCCGATCACTAGACCCCACCGGCAAAGGTAGAGCACGATGGGCCATGCGGCGGAAACCAGCTTTGAACGCATTCGCTATCGCGTTCGAAGGCCGGATTACCCCGGCAGCGAATAACTAACCATGCCAAGCAGATCCACCGTTAATCTGACAGACCCGTCCAAGGCATGGCCTCTGTAATCAGACACCGCTGTGGGCGGCTCCGTCACCGCTGGTGTTGGTTCCTGAGGTACCGCAGGTGCGGTTGGTTCGGATGTTCCCAGTTCGTTCCAGGGTCGTGTGGGGTCGCCGGGTTTGGCTGGGTAGTCGCGGAATCTGAGGATGGAACCTGTTTGCTGGTTGTATTGAACTTCACCGCCGAGAGGCCCGAAGGTGATACCGCGCGAGGCCAGTTGTGCATCGTATGCCGTTTTCGCTGCTTGAAGCGGGGCTCGCCCCTCCAGATAGGCGGGATACTGCGGCTGCGGGATAACTTTGGGGAACTGCGCGTCGTAGGCGGTAAGCGCGGCCTGAGCTTCCTTACTCAGCCCCAAGATTTCTATGTCGGTCATGGACTTCATTTGTTGGGCAGAGGGCAGCTGAGACACACGCTGCGGAACCGGAGGCTCAGGCACATCCGGCCCCACAGGATCTGCCGGTGCCTGTTTGAAGTCCACAGCGGTCGCTACGCCCTCTGGCACCTGCCCGCTCTGCAAATCCACAGACTGCACATTGGCGGGAACATCAGTTGGTACCCCCGATGCGCCAAAGCTGCTGGCGGTGTTGACCATCCCGGAAACCTGCGACACTCCTGATGCGGCCTGCCCAGTCAGGTCCGCGACCTGACCGCCCGCTTCGGTCATCTGCTGAACTTGCTGGGCCTGCGCCTGTAGTTGCGGATTCACATCGGCGGCGAGCTGCGCTGCCTCACCACCGTTTTCAAGCCACGTGGAAGCTATCTGCGCACCTGAGTTCACCGCCTCAGCAGTGTCACTGATACCACCGGAGACGCCCTGAACAACCGCGACAGCATCCATCGGGTTGACCGCACCACTTTGCGCTGACGAGGCAATCGCGGCACCCGCCTGCGCAGCCGACCCAAAGTTCTGTGCAGCACTGCCTGCTGACTGCCCCAGGTTCGCACTATCAGAGACTGTGTTGGCGATATCGCCCGGCAATCCTGAAGCGAGCTGACCGCTATCTTTTGTCAACGCCTGCGTATCCGGTCCCTGCGGCTGATCGGGCTTTCGCCGCCGTGTCGAGGCCGACCCCAGCAGCAGGGCGGCAAGGTCGTTGTCACCTGATTGGTTGTCGCGGTCTTGGTCTTGCTGGTCTTTCTTTTTGTCCTTGCCCTGTTCAGGTAGGCGCGGCAACTTCGGGTCTGCTGCACGGATAGGTGACAGTCTTTAGGCGGCCTGATTGGCCGGTGTGGTCATGATGGTCTCGTATTCGATGGGGGTCAACTTGCCGAGGGCGGGTTGGCGTCGGCGGCGGTGGTAGGTGCGTTCGATCCAGGTCACGATCGCTGTCCGTAGTTCGTCGCGGGTGTTCCATCGGCGCCGATTCAGGACGTTCTTTTGCAGCAGGGAAAAGAAGGACTCCATCGCGGCGTTATCACCGGCGGCGCCAATCCGGCCCATGGAGCCAATCATGTTGTGCCGGTTGAGGGTATGCACGAATTTTCGGGACCGAAATTGGCTGCCCCGGTCGCTGTGGACGATGCACCCACTCACATCGCCACGGCGGGCCACCGCATTGTTGAGCGCGGTCACCGCTAGGGCAGCTTTCATGCGGTTACTGATGGAATAGCCGACGATGCGGTTGGAGAACACGTCCTTGATCGCGCACAGATAGAGCTTGCCTTCGCTGGTCCGGTGTTCGGTGATATCGGTCAACCACAACATGTTTGGGGTGGTTGCGGTGAAATTGCGGCATACCAGATCGTTGTGAACAGGTGGGCCTGGTTTCTTGCCGACACGGCTGCGTTTCTTGCCGAATGCCGACCACCAGCGGTTCTCGCGGCAGCGTTTCCACACCGTCCGGTCAGACACAGCGATTCCCGCGGCCCGGACTTCATCAGCGAGGAATCGGTAGCCGAACTCGGGGTCATCACGGTGGGCGTCATAGACCGCGTTCGTCACTGACGCTTGCACCCACTCAGTTCCAGTGACCGGGCCAGCACACCAGCGATAAAATGGCTGACGAGCGATTTTGAGGACCCGGCACGTCACCGTGACGGGAACACCGTCGGCGGCCAGCTCACGAACGAGCGGGTACATCATTTTGGGGACTGACCCAGCTTGAGGTTGGCCTGCGACAAATAGGCCGCCGCCCGCCGCAACACCTCATTTTCCTGCTCCAGCAACCGGACTCGCTTCTTGAGTTCGCGGTTCTCGGCGGACTCAGTGGCGGTCACACCAGGGCGAACCCCCTCATCGACATCGGATTGGCGTATCCATTTCGACAGCGTCATCGGGTGAATACCGAAATCAGCAGCGACCTGCTCCAACGTCACACCAGCATCGCGATCACGGGCAATTCGCACCACATCGGCACGGAACTCTGCAGGAAACGGCTTCGGCACAGCGACATCCTTCCAGGCCCACCCCACAGGGCAAGCCATCTCAGTTGTCACCTATCCGTGCACCAGACCCTTCTGATTATTGTTCTGCTGCTGTTTCTGCTGCTGCAGCTGCTTGGTCAACTCGTCAATGCGCTGCTGATTGCCTTGATTCTGCTGTTGCTGGTCCTGTAGCTGCCGCGTCAAATCCTCGACACGCTGCGAATCAGACTGACTCGGCTGCTGTACACCCTGGTTAGGTTGTGCGCCTTGGTTTCCCGTGTTGGGTTGTCCACCTTGTTGCGCGGGCTGATTTCCCGCCCAATCGGGGTTGGGTTTGCCTGGTCCTTGGGTGTATCCGGGCGCGCTCTGATAGTTCGGCATTTGTGTCCCGTGGGCGGGCTGATCCCAACCCTGCTGCGGTCCTTGCGAGGACTGATAGCCGCTGCTGCCGTTCTGCGAAATCGACGGGGCCTGCGTGTTGTAGATGCTCACCGAACCGTTTTGGTCCAGCGGCGGCTGATTGATACCGCCCTGATAGTCCGGCATCTGGGGACCACCCTGGCTAGGTGGTTGGAACATCTGGCCACCACCAGGGGGCCCGTCCAGACCGCCCCCACCGCCACAATCGGGCGGGCATGCCGCCCGCGCCAACGGCACCGTCTCGGGAGTGAACCAGCCCAAGCCCAATCCACCCGCCGAGAACGCCAGGATCGCCGCCACACCCGCGACCGCAGTGGCTTTGTTGGTCGCCACTGTGGCCCACCGGTACAACCCTGTAAGTCCGTGCCACCACCCCAAATTCGCCCCAACAGCCCAGGTAAGCATCACTGCGATAGCGCTAACGGCGGGCAGCACCGAGGAACCCGCGATCGTGGACAACAAGGCGGGCACCAGCCAGGCCGTCATCACGACCAGCGCCACACCACCACCTAGCAACGCCGCCAACAGAGCAGGATGCGACTGCCCCGAACTCGTAGACGTTTTCGCAGCGGACGGAAAGCGGTGCACGCCCTCATCGCTACCGATACCGGTGAGGACTTCACGCGCCAGCCCCGCCAGGTAGTTACCGCCGGTGAATAGCGCGGCCCCCGATAAGACTGCGACAAGCATCTGCCCAACGCCCAGCACCAGTGTCCAGCCGGATTCCCCCGACATCTGCTGCCACCACAGGCTGTATCCGCCGCGCAGCACCCACCACAAACCTGCACTGCCCGCAAGCACTGCCAGCGCGGCAATCACCGCTTGCGCAGGCTTAGACACCTTCGCCGTGACGGTATCGTAAAGCGCTGTCGTGACGGGTTTTAAACCCCAAGCAGCGAGTTTGACACCGCCCCCGAGAGCGGTGAACCAGCCCAGCAGCAGCCCACCCCACACCAGCAGCTCACCCACGCCGTCACCCGCGCGCGCCAGGTGGTGCAAGCCCGCCACCCCGGCCACCAGTAAAACCACGCCAGCGGCAACCGCAGTCAACCGGCGAGCAGGATCTTGATTCTGTGCTCTACCGGCATCAGGGAACTGCCTGGTCCGCTCATCAAGCCTGCTCATCTGGCCCCTCCCGACGCGATGCTATGCCTGAGTTAACACCCCAAAGATACCTGAGCCCCAAACCGGCACTCACCCACAGAGCAAACACCGAGCAGACACCTCAATCACGACAGACCTAACCGATACCTCCCACAACCACTCCCGCTAAAGCGTTCCGCCCCACGCAGTGGTGTCCCCCACCGTCACGTTGTAGGGTTTGCCTTGAGCTGATAACTGCTGGTTGGGGGTGTCGAGTGACTGAGCCATTGAGCGTTGTTCCTGAACAACTGCATCTGTCAGCGAACGCCGTGGACAAGCACCTGAACAACCACCTAGACGCCCATAAGGCTGCGGACGCAAAAATTTCTGGTGCCAGCTCCGGCTTGGTGGGTGCGGCCGCATCTGCCCTGGCATCAAAATCCACTGACCTGCAAGCCAAGTCGCTGCACATCACCAACGAACTCACCCATTTCCGGAACGCGCTCGATCAGTGCGGGTACGCGTTCTCCACCACTGACGAAGAGTCGAAGATCAGGATTTTCAACACCCGCGCCCACGGGGGCTCCTAATCGATGTCGTTGTCTATCGCCGAACTCAAAAAGACCAGCGTCCAGTCGATTCGTGACCTTGCGACAGGGTTGCGCGCTAAAGCGGCGTCCATGCGCGCCACCAAAGCCGGGGTAACGGATCTACCGCACAAGGGCACCTGGACCGGTGTAGCCGCAGATAACGCCGACCACGAAATCGGCACTTTCGCCACCGCCACGGGCAACGCCGCCGACACCTACGAGAACGCCGCGAAAAAGGTGGATCTGGCTGGTGATGAGTTCGAGGGACTCAAACAGCTGCTCGACAAGCTGGAAAACGAAGCGGCAGGCAAGTTCTCGATCAACGAGGCCACCGGTGAAGTGACCCCGTTGACCAAGGACTTCAACAAAGCCGACCGCGACTACATCGCCAACACCCTCAAACAACTCTGCGCTGCCGGTGGACAAGCCAACGATGATCTCGCCGCCGCCATCCACGCCACGGACGGAGCCACCACACCCGCGTCCACCAGCCCCGCAGGTGCCACCGGGGCAATGCCGGTGACGCCGAATTCCACCACTAAACCTGACGGCTACCTCGGGGCGCTACGGGGTCAGGCTGCCGAAACAGCCGATGGAGCCACCAAACCCGCCGCCGCACCGATCGGGGACACGATCGACTACAAGAAGGTCTATCCCAAAGACATACCCGTGGGCGACAAGAACGTTGACCCGAGCAAGTTGGGCGGCGTAGGGGCCATACCCGGTGTGCGGGATACCGCCAGCGGACGTGAGCCGCCCGCCAAACTCGCACCCGCCCTCAAGCCCCAGGATGTGCCCGCGTTCAAACAGATGACCCGCGAGACGCTGACCAAGCTAGGGGTGCCCGCCGACCAGATAGAGGCCCAAGTCAACAAGGCGGTCGAAAGCGCACAGAACCCGCACCTGGTACGCACCGCCGACGTTCCGTCCGCGTCACCCTCTGAGCATGTCAGCAGGGATTTCGGGGAGCAGTGGAACAAGTTTTTCGCCAACGCCAGCGACGGCGGGTCCAAAGCCGGGGACGCCTTGCTGCAACAAGGCAAAGAACTCACCGGACAAGCAGGTCCAGGCGCGCCAGGGGTCGCAGAAGCCTGGAAGAACCTCGCGACCGACACCGCCAAGGGACTCTACGACTACACCACCGCCACGCCCCAGGAACGCCTGGAAATGCTGGGCAACGAAGCGCACCGCATCGCTGACAACCCCGGAGGCTACCTCGGAGAAAAACTCGTCCAAGGAGCAGCAGGAGCAGCCACAGGAGCGGTCGGAGGTGAAGCCGCCGCTGGACTACGCGGCCTCGTCGGAGACCTCACTCACACGCCCCACCCCGAAATACCAGGCGGCGCAGGACATGCGGGCGGGGACGCGCCAGGTCACCACACACCACCCCCCGTTGACCACCCACATGCGAGTTCAGGTGCAGACCAGGTAAGTGGGGGCAACGACTCTCACGGAGGAGCGGCCGGAGACCATCACGGCCCGCTAGACGATGGTGGCGGATGGCAATCCCCAAATGGGGGTGCTTCGCTCAGTCCTGAGCACAACGCTGCTGCTAATCAGTTCCTTGAGCAGGCACGAGAGGCTGAACCTCACATCACCCAATCCCTACGGGATATCGTCGGCAACACTCCTGGCAGCGAACTGACAGGCTTAGAGCACCGACTCAAAGGCGAGGATTCGTTCAAACAGAAATTCTTCGGCTCGTTGCTAGAAGACCCTCAAATGAGCCTCGACAAGCACCTGGAGGGAATGAAGGACTCCGTGCGCTACACGATGCAGTCGCCCGAGCAGCTCTACACCGCGAACACCCAACGCGCCATTGATAGCCTGATTGCGGACGGCTACGAGCCCGTCAAATTCAAGAACACCTGGGATACGCCGGGCTATCAGGGAATCAACAGCTTCTGGCGAGACCCGAGCACAGGGCAGACTTTTGAGGTGCAGTTCCACACACCCTCAAGTTTCGACGCCAAGATGCAAACACACCCCCTGTACGAACAGGAGCGCCTTCCTGATACCGCCCCCCAGAGGATCAGCGAGCTCCAACGGGAGCAGAAGCAGATATTTGATTCGGTCCCACGACCAGGCGGCAGCTCGCAAATATCACTGCCACCGAATGGAGGACACAGATGAGTGGCACACCAGTTACTTACTACGCACGCCTAGCTGGCGGGCACACCCCGGATGCCCCCTCTGGGATCGTGAGGCGCACACATACTGACCCTCCGACCGACGAGGCATTCGGACGAGACATGAAATGGCACCCTTCGGAATACCTGCGTCGCTACTACCTCGGACACAACGATGTGGATCACATCGAAATCAGCGAGGACGCAGCCAAATCGATACTTGATCGGTGGTGCGCCGAGTGGACTGAACAGGACCGTGCCAGTGCTGGCAGCTAGGCCGGACCTAGTACACAAAGCCGAGCAGCTGGCGGAGGAAGCACACGCCGGACAGACCGACAAGGCCGGGCAGCCCTACATAGGTCATGTTCGGCGCGTTGCCGCCGCCGTAGATCCTCAGGAAGCCACATATATCGCTGCCGCGTTCCTTCACGATGTAGTTGAAGACTCCACGATCACGCTCGATGAGCTAGCAGCGCAAGGCTTTCCGCAGGAGATCGTCACCGCAGTCGGGCTACTCACCCGTCAAAAGCACATTCCCGCCGAGGACTACTATCGGCGAATCCGCTCCGACCCAATTGCGCTTGCAGTAAAACTGTCCGACATCGCGGACAACGCCAGCACGGACAGACTGGCAAGGCTCGACCCAGCTACAAGAGAACGCCTCACCGAGAAGTACCGCAGCGCACTGCTATCCCTGGAAAAACCAGCGTTCGCGGCTCAACTGGGCAAAAAACCCCAGACAAACCAGCTCTGACCGCCGATCAGTGGCTCCTTTGAATCACTGTTACCTCCACCCGGCTGACGGAAAGCCTTGCATCACTGGAGATTTTCACACTCACACGTCACCGACCGGTCCCCAACGACCCCACACTGGAAACACACCACATACCACTGCATCTCGGCTCGCTCGGCTTCCGCCAAGGTGGCAAGCCAGGCCGTCCACTCGGGCACCTGCTCAGCAGGAATCACATGAATCTGCGGATCGGGGTTCCAATCCCAACCGCCATCCAATTCAGCGTCAGGCTGATCCTCCTCGACTCCGTACGTCCCGGCGTCGCCCGGGTGCCAGCGCATAGCGTCTGACCACGAGTACTGCCAGTCATCCAGGCTCTCGTCGTCACTCTCATCGAGCACCGCGTCGATCCGGGAAATCAGCTCATCCACGGCTCACCCCCGCACCACTCGGACGACCCCAAGCCTTCGGCTCGGAGCCGCCCTCGCGCGGAACACCCTGGCACCCGCATCATCGGGCTCAGTTCGTCTCTCCCAGCACCCTGTACAAGGTGCTTCTCCCAACGCCCAATGTCCGAGCGACATCAGGCACCCGATGTCCAGCACCGACAAGTGTTCGGGCCTGCTCGACCTGTCCCGACGACATGGCTGTCGGGCGACCAATCTTGGCTCCCCGAGACCGAGCCGCCGCCAGCCCAGCTTGAGTGCGCTCAATGATGAGTGACCGCTCGAACTCGGCCAGGGCACCGAAGACGCTCAGCACCAGGCGTCCCGACGCCGAGGAGGTGTCGATGGATTCGGTCAATGATCGGAGATGAATCCCTCTGGCGGACAGGGACTCCACGAGTTCCAAGAGGTTCTTGAGCGATCTGGCTAGGCGGTCGAGCCGCCAGACCACCAAAGTGTCACCGGCCCGCAGGTGTACCAGGCAGCGGTCGAGTTCAGGACGCGAGGACACCGAACCACTGACTCCCTCGTCGGTGAACACCTGCTCGACGTGGGCCGCGTTGAGGGCGTCGAGTTGCAGCGCCACGTTCTGCTCGACGGTGCTCACCCGCGCGTAGCCGATCAGCATGCTTCGTCCGTCCTGAAACCCTCCACGGGCCGAATTACGGGAATCCCCTTGTGGGACAAGGTTCTGGGACTGGAAATGTTGAGGTCGGCGTAACACGGACTTTCAGAGTCGAGCTGTCCCGAAGACGAACGATTCTGGGACACGGCGAGACTCGCGTACAGGGAGGCGATGACCAACCGTTCGACGGGACTCAACGGGGCTTCCGAATCAAGCATCGGACTCGACCGCCTCAATGAACTTGTTCACCAACGGTGCCCACACCCAGCGCAGCTCTCCGACAGCGGCTTCCCGCGCGGCATCGCAGCACATGACCAGCACGTCATCCTGCGAGTCCTCCGCATGACGGGCCTGGATAGTCCTGGCCGCGCCGACGACACAAGACCACCCCGTAGTCAGCTCGGCCCACTCGACGGGCCGATCAGCAGCCGAACACATCTCGGCATCGGGGCCGACGAGGGCGCGTGGTTCATCGAGCAGGTCGGCCAGCAACATGAGGTGTGTTCGGACGGTCGGCATTTCGGACATGCCCCGACGCTAGAACGGTTGGCCGACAAGGGAAAGTGAGGAAGGTGCACGTCCCCTGAGCCGGTGAGGACGGGGAGGTCACTCAAGCTGATGCGTCAACCCGTAGTCCGCTTCAAAATGTCGTTCACAATCTCACTCAGGGGCGCGTTCACGTTCTCGGGTGGTGTCAGGTCGAGCTTGTAATGGTTGTATCCACCTTGTTCGACCAAAGCCAGAAAATCGCTGCGACGCCCCCACCAGTCGTTAACGACAAGTGCTCCGCCCGCCCATGGGATAGATGCATCCCAAGCGTGTTGTCCAGAGTTTTCCGGTGCTAGAACTGCGATGGCGACCAGTCCGAGGATCGCTGATTCTGGCAGGCTCACCGCATCAGGGATAAATCGCATCGAATGATTGCCCGCCCCACCATCGCAAGGCTGTAGCTCGAACCCGTGCTCCACCTCGTCACCGTGTCCGTGGGCGCAGCGATGCATGTAATAGAGGACATCTGCGATGTCGGGCCGACCATCAGAGCTTTGCGCCTTCACGTTCTTGTAGGGAAAACGAGTTGCACGCAGATCGATGCCAGGAATCCCGATGTGCTCGAAGATTTCCAGCTCGTCACGAATCATCTGAGTGAATCGTTTGGCGTTGTCACGGTTGCCCGAACCCAACCTCTCGCGTCCCGTCCCATCAACGGCGTTGCAGGCGTGAAGCATAGCCGCCTCTCCGTAGACCTTGCGGCGTTCACCCTCATGTCGCACGGCAACAGCCAACGTCTCTACCGCAAGCTGAACGGAATGACCAATCATCACGATGCACAGGGTAAACCTCTGCCCGAAAACTCAGGAGGGAACGCGCGAGGATATGCAGCCATTACATGTTCGACGGTGCGTCGGAGTTAGCATTAGTCGAACACTCCCCCTGTTCGACTCTCACACAACAGGATTCAGAAACTTTCACCGGTAAATTTCTCTAGAACGCGTCATCTGGAGGGGTGAAAATCGGAAAGTATGGTGCGCTAGATGAATGACCAGGAACGCACCAGCGCCGCACCTCGCGGTAGTCGACGCTGCCCTGGTCCAAGCGATAGCCGCCCAAGTGGCCGATGAGCTGCGTCCCGCCCTCGCCCAAGCTCCTCGCCAGTGGCTCACTCCCGAAGAGGCAGCCGACTATCTCAAGGTCACCGCGCAGAAACTCGCAGACCTGGGCTACCTGAAAGAGGGACCGCGATTCCGCAAGGTCGGACGGCTCATCCGCTATTCGCACACAGACCTGAACTCCTGGCTCGATCAGGGCACCGTCGAGACTCGCGACTCCGCGTAGCCGAGGTACTGTCCGCACATGGCAACCATCGAGAGCTACGCCGTCAGTGACGGCAAGCGGTACATGGTGCGCTATCGAGCCCCCAACGGCAAGCAGACCAAGAAGCGAGGGTTCAGCACCAAGCGCTCCGCCGAGGCATTCGCGGCTACGGTCGAGGTGGACAAGATGACGGGTGCGTACGTGGCACCGTCTCTGGGACTGATCACGGTTGGTGAACTCGGTCCCGACTGGCTCACCCGCAAGGGTGCCGACATCTCTCCGTCCTGGGCGCGAACCCTGGACATTGCCTGGCGGACGCATGTCGAACCACGCTGGGGCTCAGTAAAAATCGCTCAGGTAGACCCTCTCGATGTCGAGAACTGGGTTGCCGAATTAACGAAGAAGAAGTCCCCCACCGTCGTCATTCGCGCGCACAGCATCCTCGCCGGGATACTCGATGATGCGGTGAAGTCACGCCGCCTGGTGTCCAACCCAGCCCGCGCCGCCGACAACCTGCCGTCCAAGCGCGGCAAGAAGCACGTCTACCTGACCGCCGAGGATGTAGATGCACTTGCCGATGCGTGCAACACCACCGACAACCAGGTCATCGTCTACATATTGGCTTTCTGCGGCCTGCGATGGGGCGAGCTTATCGCTTTGCGGGTCAAGGACATCGAGTTCCTACGCCGACGCATATCGGTTCATCGGAATGCTGTGTGGGTGGGGTCCGAGGTAAAAATCGGAGAGACCAAGGGCAAGGAAGCACGGTCCGTTCCAGTCCCCGAGTTCGTACTGAACAAGCTCTCCGCTCAATGCGAAGGCAAGCAGTCCGAGGATCTCGTGTTCCCGAACGCCGAAGGCACGTTCCGGGGCATCAACTCCCCCAAGCGTGGGTGGTTCGCACGTGCCGTCACTCGCGCGGGAATCGACTCAACGACCACTGCACATAGCCTTCGACACACCTGCGCCAGCTTGACTGTCTCGGCGGGCGGCAACGTGCTGGCGCTGGCGCGGATGCTCGGCCACAAGGACGCATCAGTCACCCTGCGCGTCTACTCGGACCTATTCGACAGCGACCTGGACGCACTCGCGGATCAACTCCACACCAAGTACGGCCCTAAGCCCAAGCCCGCGCCGAAGCGGTCATCCCGTGGGCACATTTTGGGCACAAACGTGCCCGATTGAAGCCGAACCGGCCCGATGCCTTGAGGCATCTGAGCAGCTCAAATACTGTTTCCAAGCCCGCCATCTGCACCCCGAAGGGGTTCAAGTCCCCCCTCGGACACAGTTTAGTTACCTAGTAATCTGCAAAATCTGCTTCGAAATAGATTTATTCGGATTTTTGTGTTTGCTGATATCGGCCATATTCCGACATGGACCCCCACAACCAACGGTCGCTGCACACGCCGTGGCTCTGTTGACTGGAGCGATAGCGGCCGGTGTCGCAGCGTTCGGCCAACGTTTACTCCTCAATCGGCGTCTGCCACTTCGGGTCGAGCGCCTTGAATGATCCCACTGTCTAACGACACAAGTCAGGCCGGCCGGTGCCTCGGCTCGCCACACCGCGGCAGTCAGCCCGAAGCGGCCGACGCCGTCGACGGTGGCGTGCGTCGCGTCGATATTCCGGACGCTTAGGTGTGATGTCCGGGGAGGTTGGTTAGCCGGGTGATCGGTGGTTGGCCCCCGATGGCGAAGTGGGCTCTGTGGTGATTGTAGAAGTGCAGCCAGTGTGGTAGCGCGATGTTGCGTTGTTCGGTGGATTGGTAGAGGCGGGCGTATGCCCAGCCATCGGCCGGGTTCGGTGGAATCGTTCTATTTTGCCGTTGGTTTGCGGCCGGTACGGGCGTGTGCGCTTGGCAACGATGTGCAGCTCAGTGCACGCGTCGCGCCAGGCGTACGACCTGTAGGCCGGCCCGTTGTCGGACAGGACTCGCTGCACGGTGAGGCCATGCTCGGAAAACCATGCCACCGCGCGTTGCAGCACGCCGATCGCGGTCGCGGCCTTTTCGTCGGTGCAGATCTCGGCGTAGGCAACGCGAGTGTGGTCGTCAATGACAGTGCGCACGAACGCTGTTCCGATCCTGGGGTGATAGCTCTTGCAGCGTTCACCGGTGCGCCGAGCGGTCACGCGAGAGTTGATCTTGCCGTGTCGTTGACCGAGGAACTTGTGCCCGCCGCCGTCGGGGATATTGGCGAATTTGGTGACATCGACATGGATCAGCGACCCGGGATGATCATGTTAGTAGCGGCGCAACGGTTCACCGGTGATGCGGTCAATGCGCGAAAGCCGGTTTATTCGGCATCTGGTCAACACAGCGTGCACGGTTGACGCCGGTATCCCGAGCCGGCCGCCGATCTGCACCGGCCCCAACCGCTGCCGCCACCACAGGTTCACGATTCGGCGCGTCATCGCCGGTGCGGTCTTGTTGGGGCTCACGTGCGGCCGTGAGCTGCGATCGGCCATCCCGTCTGCGCCTTCGACGCGGAACCGATCTGCCCACTTCTTAGCGGTGCGGGGCGCGACCATGAACATCTTGGCCGCAGCAGCATAGGTCCAGCCGGACTCGACAACGAGCCGCGCAAGCCTCAACCGAGCACGCGGAGTCAGAGCAGCATCAGCGTGGGACACGAAAGCCTCCTGGTTGACGAAGCGGTTCCTAGATAGCTCAACTCCACAACCGGAGGCCTTCCCCGTCACACAGGCTCACCGCTCACTGGAAGGACAACCTCCCCGGACATCACACCTAGCCGTGGCTCCACCTGACCCATGATGGACGCCAATGTGCCGGAGCTTGGACCAGTAAGGCGAATCGCGCTCTTCGTCATTGGCTGTGCCCTGCACGGGCTCGAGGCTCCCAGACGGCCAAGACGCTTACCAACGAATATGCGTGGCGAACACGATCGCTCACGTGCCTTGTGCCCCTCGATGGGAGGTCGCTGACCTTACCTGACAATTCCGTTGCCGTACGAGCCCATTGCAGATCAGCGCCGGCGAGTCCGCATCCTGCGCTGATGCCGATGCGATCGCATCGGCGGGGAGGAGAAGGAAGGAAGCATGCCTGTAGCCAGGACGCTCTCAACAGTGCTCGGTGTGGCCGCTGGGACCGGCCTGGTGAGCAGCCCGTCGATCGCCTCGGCCGAGCCCGCCGCAGGTGCCCAACTGGTCGCAATCGGCGATTCATTCATGGCCGCGGGTTCCAACGCCGCCGGAATCACCGGGCCACTCGGCACCGCGTGCCACCAGGCAACCGACAACGTGGCGTATCTGGCGGCCTCCTCGTTCCCGCACATGACCTTTGCCGACTACTCCTGCGTGGGGGCACTCTCCACCGACGTCTACACACCGTCGGCTCGGGGACCGCAGAACACGGGTCTGTCCCCCGCCACCAAGCTCGCGATCGTGTCCACTGGCGGCAACGACGCCGGCTTCGAGCAGATCCCCACCGACTGCCTGTTCGCATTGAGCTGCCCGCCGGAGAAGAAGGCACAGTTCGCTGCCAACGTGTCCTCGGTGGGCTCCGAACTGAACGGCGCGTATGCGGCAATACGCCAGGCGGCGCCGAACGCGCGCGTATTCACCGTCGGCTACCTGCCGATCCTGCCTCCGGACGCCAAGGGTTGCCTGGTCGGACTCATCAACACCCAAGAGACCATCACCTTCCTCAATGGCCTACAGCGCCAGCTGAACGTCACGATCGAGGCCGAATCCGCCAAGGCAAGTTTCACCTCGGTCATCCCGGCAACCAGCAGCGACCACAGTGTGTGTGCGGCCGACTTCCAACGCTATGTCTCGATGACGGGTACCAGCGCCGGCGATGAAGGAATTCCCATGCACCCCAACGCACCCGGACGCCAGTACGTCGCTGAACGCATCACAATGGCCACACGTTCAGCAGGAATCTCAGGCCCTTAGGTGCCCATGACGGCAGCGCACCTGAAGACCAGCGCCGGGATAGCGGCCCGTCCGGAACCACATCCCGGAGTGATCCAAGTAGCGGCCCAAGGACATTGACTCCGAGCGGGCCCCACGTCTTGACCCATGCTTTCCCCGGTGGCCAAACGAACTAGCGGCAATGTTCTCGCCGCGGATGCTGGTCATGCCGGTCTGAGCACGGCGGTTCCCTGAGTCCTTCTGCTCACCCACGATCTCGGACCCGATCTGGTCGACGGTCTCCGGCGGGGCCCGAAGATACAGGCGGGAGAACTGCCCGGCCTCCATTCAAGGCGAACTGTGCCCACTTGGCGGCGAGACGAAGGTGGTGATCCGATATCTTCGAGCACGTGACGGGCGAACACGTTGACTACGCTGCTGACTGGGACATTCCACGGCCCGTCATTACCTGTCGCCAACTGGTGGAAGCCGCACAGCTACAAGGGATTTCCGCCAGACATTGCTTAGCCGGCACCGGGCTGACCTCGACCGCTATCGACGACTCAACACTGGAGATCGAGGGTGGTCAAGAACTTGCGGTCCTTCGTAACATTCTTCAATACATTCGCGACCCACACCTGTTCGCTCGTGACGTTGGGTCGCGATACAACTTCGCAAGCACCGGCATCCTGGGTTACGCACTACTGGCGAGCTCCACCCTCGGAGATGCCCTCAATATCGGATGTCGATATGCAACCTTATCGTCGACTTTCCTGACGCTGACCCGATACGACACGGCCGATGGTGCGGTAATTGAAATTGATGACCGAGTAATCCCTGGCGATCTCCGAGTGTTTTTGTTAGAGCGCGGGTTGTACGCGCTAATGAACATGATGCCGGTCTTGTTCGGCCAACTCGAAGCTGGCGCCTTGGCCACCGTCACACTGCCGAACGACATCGACATTCCGCTAGCACACTTCGAAGCACACCAGCTTTCAACGGCATGTAGTCCGTCCGGAGAGCGCGCAGCCTTCCTTATTCCGGAGGACGTACTGGCACTCCCCATGCCCGCTGCCGATGCCGCCACCGCACAGTTGTGTGTCCAACAATGTGAAGATCTGCTGCAGGCACGGCGTCGGCGTCGCGGAATCTCGGCACGGGTCCGTACCCGTTTAGTCCGCGATCCGGGCGAGATACCTTCAATGGCTCTGGTTGCCCAAGAACTTGGCATCGCCGAACGCACACTCCATCGTCGCCTTGCTGGTGAGCACACCAGCTACCGCGCGCTGGTGGACGAGGTTCGCGGGACGCTTGCCAGCGCGCTGCTCGACTCTGGGCTCACGGTAGAGGAAACAGCACGTCAGCTCGGGTACTCCGAAACTTCCGGGTTCACCCGCGCCTTCATCAGGTGGACAGGGGCACCTCCTAGTAGATACCGAAGAAGACCGCTGCGGCGATAGCCAACATCATGCTGACCGGCTTGTTCGCCACAAGACCGATCCGGTCCACGACTGACAGAAGCCGTTCCATCGACGGATACTGACGACGAATAGCAGTGTTGAGGCATACGTCGGGGATTCGGGAGTTGGACGATGCACGGTAACCGTTGCGCCACGGCTCCCCCGGCGCGATGAAGTGCATCCCCGCCGATGAGGTGCTCCACGAAAGGGCCTGCGCCGGCAGGAACAACGACCTTCGATGTGGACGAGTCAGATCGTTCGCACCCGAACACACCACATATGTGCGTCCATGCTCATCCTTTCGGGCCACAGAGCCCCGGAGCTTCCGCCACGAGATGTTGGTGTGGCACTGTGTACCGGCCGAAATCATAGTGATCGGCGGCCCATGGACCGGACAGCCGACGTCTATAGGTATCTGGACCCCAGGGCCACAGCTCGGGCAGCCCACTGGCGCCGAGATACCAACTGGTACAACCGGTTGCCCACACGGTGCCCGGCATAGCCTTATGCATGCTCTCATTGAATTCGTCGGTGGCGCGACGCGTGGGTGCGACGGTATCGAATTCTCCGTCGCACCAACGCCGAATCCAGCCCACAATGTGGGCGGCCTGCACTTCGGCAATCGCAGTCAGGGAGTAGTTGCCGACTGGACTGTGTGGACCCATCAGCATGAAGAAGTTGGGAAATCCTGTCAGAGCCACACCCAAATGGGCTTGAGGTCCATGTCGCCATAGCTGTTCTACGGTAAGACCGTCGCAACCCTCCAGTGCCATGGGCCGCATGAAGGCATGTGCGTCGAATCCGGTTGCCAAGACGATCACATCGAGTCGGTGCAACACGCCGTCGCTAGTAACAATGCCATTTGGTTCTATACGGTCAATTCTCGTGTCAACCAGGTGCACATTGGACTTCTGCATAGCGCTGTAGAAGCCGGCCGAGAATACTAGCCGTCGACATCCTGGTTGGTAGTCCGGAGTGAGGCGGCGACGCAATTCAGGATCTCGCACGGTGTGCAGGGCTCTTCGGCACATGTGAGCGATCAGCTTGCGCCGCAGGCCAGGACGTACCAAAGCGCCGGCTCCAAAACGGAACACCCGCTCATAGCCGTGGTAGGCGAGAGCATCTAACGCCGGGAACCTGCGGTGCAACGGTCCGGTCCACCGGCGATAACTCGCATTAGGCACTGGCAGGACCCACTGAGGACTGCGTTGAAACAGTTTTAGTGAACTAACCGAATCGGCCAGGCCGCAGACGATCTGCACACCGGTGGATCCGGTGCCGATGACGGCGACCCGTTTGCCGCTCATATCGACCGAGTGTTCCCAACGCGCCGAATGCATGACCGGGCCCTGAAAATCTGATAGACCGTCGATATCAGGCATCCGCGGCTCACGTAGCACACCCGCAGCCGATACGAGGAAGTCATGGCTGAGGATCTGTCCCGAATCCGTGGTGAGCTGCCAGAATCTTCCATCGAACCGTGCTTTGGTGATCTCGACGCCGAACCGGATCGTTTCCCGTAGACCGTATTTGTCCGTCATCTTGCGGAAGTAGTCGAATATTTCACCGCCAGGCGAGAAGAACTTACTCCAGTCCGGGTTAGTGGCAAACGTGAATTGATAAAATCTCGACGGCACATCGCAAGACAGGCCCGGATAGGTGTTGTCGCGCCATGTACCACCGACGTCATGGGATTTTTCGTATATCGTGATGTCGCTGATTCCGGCTTCGCGCAACATGATCGCCTGGCATATTCCTGACATGCCAGCCCCGACGATCCCCACGGAGGGCTGACGCCGCGTCATGACAGAGCCCTCACGTCGGCGTTTGATACGGCGCGCCGCAGGCTGGGCAGTCGAGAAAGAACTCGGTCGCCCAACGCAAACGGAACTCGTAAATCCAACAGCAACGGGACCCACTGTGGCGCGTAGACGCGCCACGCACGCCGGGCGATCCCCGAGGCGATCGCCGCAGCTGCGCGGTCGACCGGGATCGGTTCACCCACAAATGCGGGCATTTGAGCCATCACTACACCGAGCCCCGAGTCACTCACCATCGTTGCCGCCAGCCCCGTGTCGATGAGAGCAAAGTAGGCGGTTCCGACCTTGACTCCGTTTCCGCCGAACTCCACACGTAGCGACCGCACCAGCGATTCCACCGCCGCTTTAGATGCCATGTAGCTACTCACGGTAGGTCCAGGCATCGCGGCAGCAATCGAGGACACGGCCATGATGTAGCCGCGGCGGGGCCGGACGTATGGAATCGTGGTATGGAGGGTGTTGAATACACCCACCACATTGACGTCAATCACCTTGCGCCACTCCGCCGGAGCGACCGCCGCAATGGTAGCGCCCGGCCCGGCGATTCCGGCGTTGGCCACCACCACATCCAGAGCGCCGAAATGCACGACGGCCGCCGCGCACGCTGTCGTCATCGAATCCACCGAGGTCACGTCGGCTTCGAACGCCGCTGCGGCACTACCCAGTTCGCTAGCCAACTGTTGCGCCGTGACGATGTCACGGTCCAAAATCGCTACACGGCAACCGTAGTCCACTAATTGGCGGGCCAGGCATCCTCCGATTCCTTGTGCCCCACCGGTAATCAGGACTACCTTGCCGCGCAGGCGGCGGGCTTGCGATGCTCTCATGCCGTTCTCCGGATTCGTACCGGCAGCGACGCCGGACCTTGTAGTGACGGAGTTGTCCCCCAACGCACGGGGCCCGCCAATTCCAATCCATCGACCCGGTCAAGCACGTGGTTAACCGCGGTGACCGTCTCGATCCGCGCAAGATGCGCTCCGAGACAGTGGTGGATTCCGTGGCCGAACCCCAGCTGTCCTGTGGTTGAGCGGTGGATATCGAATCGGTCCGGCTGGTCGAATTTGCGCGGGTCGCGATTGGCCGACGCCCAGAACATCACCACGCGACCCCCTTGAGGAATCACCGTGCCCCCCACAGGGTATGGAGCGGTGGCAACTCGAGTCACCCATTGCACGGGCGAACCCCAGCGAGCGGTCTCGTCAACCGCGGCCACCACCAAGCTGCGATCGGCACGTAACTCATCGAACAGCTCCGGATCTTTGGCCAGCTGCATCAACAACATACCCAGCAAATTTGAGGTGGTCTCGTTACCGGCCACCAATAGCAGGACCGAATAGAAGAACGCCTCCGCCTCCGTGATCTCGCCGGCACAGACCGCTGCCGAGAGCTCATCAAGCGCCTCGCCGCCCGGACATCCAGCTCTACGTCTCAGTTCCGCCGTCACAAAGCTTCGATATCGAACGAACGCCGCGGTCGCGGACCCGAACATCTTGGCAACCTCAACTACTGTGCGGGGACTGAACACTTCAGCGAATCGATCCGATATTGCGCGAAAGGCGCGCCATTGTTCTCGTGGCACACCGAGAATGTGCGCGATAACGCTGATTGGCAACGGAATTGTCAATGCCGGTACTAGATCGACAATTTCATTGCGCTTCAGCTGGTCCACTCCGGCTTCTGCGAGTGTCCGGATCTGATCGGTGAGAGATCCAACTGCTTTCTTACTGAACGCGGACTGCGTTATGCGACGTAGGCGCTCATGGTCAGGCGAATCTGTGGTAATCATCGTAGATATCGGCGTCGCTCGCAAAAAGATGCCGTGTGCCGAGGACAAGATCTTGTCTTGCCGAGCCGCCGCGTGCACATCCTGATAGCGGCCCAGCATCCAAGTATTGAGGCGTTCGTTAACCACCACGGAGCTCTCCCGGATTCGCTGAAAATCCGGATAAGGATTAGCGATACTCCCCGGCAACGTGGGATCGAAGTTGGTTCGAGCAACCGAGGCAGGTGCCAGCCGTGCCCTGGGGCGGCGCAAATCACGATATGCGCCAACGACTAAGGGGCGAACGAGCTCCGGAATCAGGGCACGTGTCGAATCGGCCAATACGAAAGGCGAGGGATGCGCGATATCCGCAACCCCTACTCCCGCATCAAGAAGGTCAGTTGTCATGGGAATCACGCTAGGGTCAGATGTCTACACGAGGAATGCCCAGAGCAGACATGTAATTGACATATTCGGACAACGACTTTCCGCTGAAGTCACCTGTCACGTAGCAGTCAGCCACCCGGAACGACTCTTTGGTGGTACAGCCCTCAGTTCAAGGAGCCACGCCGCCGCCACCGGCGCAGGCGAGTGCCGGGAAGACCGCACCGCCTGCTATCGGGCGTTCGGTTCGCATTCCCGCACAGCCGGTTTCGATTGAGGCACTGCCGAAAGGTCACGTGGCAGTTTCGATTCAGGCCACGAGGGAAACAACGCATTTCGAGAGGCCTTCCCCTGACCCCGCCGCTGGCTGCCTGCAAAGCCGCCGAGAGGCGACGCCGACAACGGAACTGCAGACCATGGCCATGCCGAACTCCACGCGATAATGCTCGGGTCTGCCCAGGGTTTGGTTGACTCCTGACCCGCAAGCTTGGTGCTTGCGTTGGAAGGATGTATGTCATGCCGAAGGCTTATCCGCCCGAGTTCCGTAGCAATGTGATCGCGGTGGCCCGTCAGGGTGCTGCGACGGTGTCGCAGGTCGCTGCCGATTTCGGGACCTCGGAGTCGTGTTTGCAGCGCTGGCTCTCGATTGATGATCGCCGGGTCGCCGGCGGTGAGAGCGCCACCGATGCTGATGTGCGGGCGTTGCGGGAGGCCCGCAAGAGGATCGCGTTGCTGGAACAGGAAAAATATGTGCTGCGGCAAGCCGCCGCCTACCTGTCTCGGGGCGCGGTCCCAAAATAATCTACCCGCTCGTTCGTGAGCTAGCCGCGGCCGGTAACCCCACCAGGGTGCCGGCCGCGGTGACGTGTCGGGTATTGAAGTTAACTACGCAGGGTTACTATAAATGGCTTAAACATCCTGTATCACAGCGTGATTGGGATGACGCGCATCTGATCGACGCCGCGATCGATATTCACCGTGATGACCCCGAGTTCGGTTACCGGTTCATCGCCGACCAGCTCGGCGAGGCCGGATATCGGGTCTCAGAGAACCGGGTGGCCCGGCTGTGTGCGCTGCAGAAGATTTATTCGGTGCACGCCAAAACGCGTGGGCGTCACCGGCGGCCCGGCCCGCCGGTGCGCGATGATCTGGTGGAGCGCAAATTCCGCAGCAGCACACCGGATACGGTGTGGCTCACGGATATCACCGAACATTCCACACGAACCGGGAAACTGTACCTGAGTGCAGTCAAGGACACTTTCTCCAACCGCATTGTCGGCTACTCGATGACCACCCGCATGACCTCACAGCTGGCCGTCAAAGCACTCAATCATGCTGTAGCTCAGAGGAACCCGACCGGAACCGTGGTTCATTCGGATCGAGGCGGCCAGTTTCGGTCGGTAGCCTACGCCAACGCTCTTGCCATTCATGGACTACGCGGATCCATGGGCAGGGTTGCCACCTGCGCCGACAATGCCGCCATGGAATCGTTCTTCTCACTGCTGCAAAAGAACGTCCTGAACCGCAGGCGCTGGGACAACCGCGAGCAATTGAGCTTAGCCATCGCGCACTGGATAGAACGGACCTACCACCGGCCGCGCCGTCAACGCGCCCTCAGCAAACTCACCCCCATCGAATTTGAGACAATCAACCAGACCGCAACCGCGGCCTAAAAAGTTGACCGAACCGAGTCAACCAAACTAGGGGCAGACCCACTTGTCCTTCACCCGGAATTTTAATCTTCTAGCACAAAAACGTTGGATGGCAGAAGCGCTCAGGCACCAGCGAATCTTCCGCCGACGCCGTTGTACAGGCCGGAGATCAAAACCTCATTGTGCGCGTCACTGCCGTCATCCCGCAGTTGCTTGAAACCGTAGGAGCGAGAATCACCCTATGATGCGCTTGAGATTCCGAGCGTTGATCAGGCGGGCTGCCCTATGCATAATCGCACCTCGCATCTGGGTGTACGGGTACCACGCCGGCTCGCGTCGGGGACGCAGCCGGGCAGTGACTATTGCTTGCGGGCGGCAGAATTTTGTAATCGCATTCTCGCCGTTTCTGGTCCCTAGTCCGGACTCGTTCCATCCACCCTGAGGCAACGCCAAGGTGAACAAGTTGGCAAAAACATCGTTGATGGTGACCGCTCCAGCGTTGATCTTGCGGGCAACGCGTTGCGCTCGAACACTGTCGCGGCTGAACACTGTCGCGGACAGTCCGTAAGGTGAATCATTGGCCAGCCGAATCGCTTCCGCCTCGTCGCCAACCTTAACTACCGGAAGCAGCGGACCAAATGTCTCCTGCTGCATGCACAGCATGCCATGGTCTACGTCAACAAGAACCGTTGGTTCGACAAAGTGCGAGCCATCTCTGACGCCACCGCCGATGACGATGCGGGCTCCCTTTGCCACAGCATCGGCAAGGTGCTCCCTAACAATATCGACCTGCTGGCCGGTGATTAACGGGCCCACGTCGCTGCGATAGCTCTGATCGTCCGCACCAATGCGCAATTTCCGAATTTCTTCGATGATTGCTGCCACGAAAGCCTCATATACCGGCTCTTCGACGTAAACCCGCTCTACCGATGTGCACATCTGTCCCGCGTTGGCAATTGCGCCCCATACCGCCGCGTTTGCCGCGCGGCTCATGTCGGCATCATCGAGCACGATCATCGCGTCCTTGCCACCGAGTTCCAGCCCGCACGGGATCAACCGTTGCGCAGCTGCCTGGGCGATCGCTTTGCCAGTACGCGTCGAGCCGGTGAACTGGACGAAGTCCACCCTGTCCACAATCGCCGCGCCCGTCTGACCAGCACCAGTCACAGCTGCGAGTACCGATGGCGCACCGATCTGACGCCATCCGTCAATCGCTTCGACCACCGTCAGCGGAGTGACCTCAGACGGTTTGACGAGGACGGCGGCGCCCGCCAGTAACGCCGGCACGGTATCAAGTAGCGAAAGGCCCAGTGGGAAGTTCCAGGGTGTGATTACGCCGACCACAGGGTAGGGGCGGCTAACCAACAGTTGACGCTTGGTAAGGGCAAACAGGCCATGTCGGCGCGGTCGACGATCAGCGAGTGCATGTGCTGCAATCCGTGTGTAGTAATTGATCGCGTCAACAATGTAGGGAATCTCCAGATTCGATTCCGCCCACGGCTTACCCGTCTCAGACTGCAGCAGTTTCGCGAGATCGAACTCGTGGTCCAATAGCCAATCGCGGTACTTTGACAACCATCCGACGCGCTCGGAAACCGATAAGCCACCCCACCCGGTCTGGGTTGCACGAAGCCCGCCGACCACGGCATCGACCTCGTCGGCACTGTAGTTCGGCACGGCTCCGACAACCCGGCCATCGACCGGCGAACGGACTTCAATATCGCTCATGATCCCAGCCCGCCGATCCGGCGGTGATAGATCTCACGCGCGTTCACGTCCACGTTGGTAAACACCGTGTCAAAGTGCGCGACATGTTCAATCCGGTGCCGGGCCCGCATCGGGATCAGCGACATCGTCTTGAGTATCCCGCCTAATACCTTGGGCACCGTAATCTTGATCTGTGGCCTCTTGGCGGCAGACACAATAGCGGCGGCAACCTCCTTAGGCTCGACCTCACCAATCGGCCGCAACCACCGCGGCGTGCTGTTACCTGCGGATAGCTCGGTACGCACCAGGCCAGGCAGCACTGCGGTTACAGCAATCCCGCTGCGGGCGACTTCCAGATGCAAAGTCTCCGAGAAGCCGACAACAGCGTGCTTCGTGGCGCAGTAGGTAGCCAGCCCCGGATATGCGCCCACTCCCGCTAGCGAAGCGACGTTGATGATGTGTCCGCCTCTTCTCCCAAAGCGCTGCAGCGCAAGCTTCGATCCGTTCAAGACACCACCGAGGTTGATTTCCACCATCCGATCTGTGACCGCATCGTCCTCGTCGACGAACAGTCCGGTCGGCATGATCCCCGCGTTGTTGACCAGCACATCTAGTTGACCTAACTGCTTCTCTGCGCCATCGAAAAAGGCTGCGAATGACTTTCGGTCCCTCACATCAAGATGTAGCCCGCACACCCGCCCGCCCGTCAACGCGGCGAGGCCGGCGGCGGTCTTCTCGACAAGTTCAGTATCGATATCGCCGAGAGCAACCTGTGCTCCCGCCCGTAGGAATGCTTCAGCGGTAGCACGACCGATCCCGCGGGCACCTCCGGTAACCGCGACAACCTTTCCGTTAAGAGAGCGCGTACTTCTCGACATTGTCAGACCTTTCATCTTCGTGGCTTGCCACTCCTCGCGAGCGGCAAGGCTTTCCGGAATAGGGCACGCGTGTCCTCGCCTGCCCTATCATGCGTCACCTCGAATATGCGCACCCGTGGCCGATCCGTGATACCCGCTCAGCCGATGTACACCAGCAGCGCGCCGATGCAACCGACACCTGACCATCGCGCAACCCCTCCCTCGTCACGATGACGATGGGGTTCACAAACCACCAAGTGGCACAACCTATATCGCCACACGAGTGGCGCACTCCATGGGTCTGCACAAGAACCCCGACGCCACAACAGGAAAAAGCGCTCGGAGCCAACATATTTGCCATGAACTAATAACTATTCACTTAATGCTAGCCCCTCGGGCTCGTCCCCGCAACACCAGACAAGCAAGAAGTGCGCACCGATCGGGCCAATCACTCTCCAAACAACGATGAATGCCTCGTCCTCTGGACTGTGCCGCTCCGGGCGGTGAACGCGCCGCAGCTCGGACTCTGGCGACATCAATACCCGGTGACGGACAGGCCAACACAAAACCGCCGAGGAAACGTCACCCGAGGCTTGCGCGCAGCATGTCTTCCCGATCGACTACCTTGATTCGGTCACGTCCTTCGGATGCGCCGAGCGAGCGTTCATGGGCATCGAGTCGATGCCACCCTTCCCATGAAGTAGACCGAATCCCCCTGCTATCAAGGAACTCAGTCACTGAATCCTCGCCGGGCTCGTCAGCGCCAACAAAATCTTCACTGTCGGCAATCAGGCATGCGATCGTCTCGCTGGCGTCTCCTTTGGTATGGCCAATGAGACCGACCGGCCCACGTTTTGCCCAGCCGGCCACATAGGTTGCGGGAATAGTCGTGCCGGACGCCTCCCGCACGCGTCCGGCAATGTTCGGCACAATACCCGAGCACTGGTCACATGGCATTTCCGAAACGATCCGGGGCCGATAACCTACGGCGCGATACACCGCGTCAACTTCCCACTGCGTAAAAGAACCTGTGCCATAGGCATTTCCAGTGCCATCGAGCTCAGTGCGCTCGGTTCGCAATCCAACCACCTTGCCGCCGGCCCCGACTATCTCGACAGGCGACTCCAGAAAATGAAGAAACAACCTATGTGGACGTGTTCCTCTGTCACGGCACGCCCACCTATCGATTGTACTGGCGATCATATCAACAACTTTGGACGCATTCCGGGCTGAGCAAGAGGCTTCGTCATAGACTGTGTCCAACGGGTCGACGATGACCTCAATGCTTGGTGATGCGTCGAGCTCGCTTAGTTCCAACGGTGTGAACCTGGCCTGCGCCGGTCCGCGACGACCGAACACGTGAATTTCCTTAGCCTTATTGGCTTTGAGGCCTGAGTAGACACTGGCCGGAATTTCTGTGTGTAACAGTTCATCTGCTGATTTGGCAAGAATCCGAGCAACGTCAAGCGCGACATTTCCGACCCCGAGCACGGCGACCTTCTCGGCATCCAGTGGCCAGTGGCGAGGTGCATCGGGATGGCCGTTGTACCACGATACAAAGTCCGCTGCTCCGTAGCTACCTTTCAGTTCGCAGCCTGGGATCGCCAAGGTGCGGTCGGCGTTCGCTCCGGTCGAGAAAACCACCGCATCGAAAAAACGGCGCAGGTCATCAAGTCGGATGTCGGTGCCGTACTCGACGTTGCCGAACAATCGAATATGCTCGCTGTCCATAACTCTGTGCAGAGCGGTGACAATGCCTTTGATACGCGGGTGGTCAGGAGCTACTCCGTAGCGAATTAGACCGAATGGCGCAGGTATCCGTTCAAATAGGTCGACAGAAACCTTGATACCGGACTTTGTCAAAGCGTCAGCAGCATAAATCCCAGCGGGACCAGCACCGATAATCGCCACTCGAAGTGCCCGATCGACTGAGTTCATTACGTTCCTTCTCTGGTCCGTATCCCCATTTCCTGGACACTGCGGGTCGTTCGCTCCGGAATCCCGTTGTCTGCTCACGCGGTTCGAAGCAACTAGCTCAGACCGATCATCAAAGTGGCTAAAACGAACGCGACCCCGGAAAGAGGGACTATTCGCACTAAGTGACCCAGGCCGGTCCGCGCCTGTGACCCTACTGAGCATCACTGCGGCGCAGCGCGGCCCGTGGACACTGATCGAAAATCTCGTCGAGACGTCCCCCACCGGGGAAGTCTGCGTCGTCACGTACAACCGCGCGACCGTCCGGGCCTTCAGCGAAGAATTCTGGAGCTAAGCTATAGCAAACTCCAAATCCCTCGCACAGCTCGCCATCGACGATCAAATTGTGGCCAACAGGCTGCTTCACTATTTGTTACTCCAAGGGTAGAGCGCCCGCCATGCGGGCGCGTACAACACTAACCGACAACGAGTGACAGACATCATCGCAGAGACGGCGCACGAGGACGAGACTCTCGCTCCGATATCTCAATCATGCGTACCCACTGGCAAATATTGACACTCGACTTGCCTGCCGGCCCGGGCGACTCCACCAAACGAGCGGATGTCTTCCCCGAATAGGCGACGCAGACGCTGACTATAGCGGATTCACTTACTGTCCGGCAAGCTCTACCCTCAAGGGATATAACCTATCTCGTCCGGACGAGACTCTGCGCTTCACATTTCACCAACGACGGAAGGGCTAGTCGGACCTAGCCCGGTACCGCGGAAATCGCCAAACGATGCCCAGCGACCACGCCACGAACCTGCTCGACGGCACTCAGCATGAGGTTGACTCCCCGAGCGGAGGCCGCTGGCGTTGATGGCCCGGAGTGGAAATCCCTACCGCAGAGTCGATCCAAAGCACCCACGCCAAACCCGAAGACCCAGGCCGCGCAGCACTCTCGCAGCCTCCAAGCGTCGCTCCCTGAACTCCCGACAAGGCCTATCCAACAAGACAATTGCGCGCAGGCCCACGCCTCCACCGGCCAGAGCACGGAGTGCCGTTTTGCATCATCCGCATCTACAGGCTAGGTTAAGTGAATGATCGATAGTTACTCAAGAGGCGGCTGCCGGCATGGAGTCACCGTTGACTAGAAACGTACTTGTGGCCGGGGTTGGGATGATTCCGTTCAAAACACCGAGTCGTACCGGGCCATATACCCAGATGGGCGAGGCCGCCGCGCGAGCTGCTCTCGCCGACGCGGGAGTCGACTACCAGATGATCCAGCAGGCCTACGCGGGCTATGTGTATGGAGACTCAACCTCAGGGCAGGCCGCTGTCTATGGCCTCGGCCAGACCGGTATCCCGATTGTGAATGTCAACAACAACTGTTCGACGGGGTCGACAGCCCTGTGGTTGGCTCGCCAAGCCATCGAGTCTGGAGCTGCCGACTGCGTCCTCGCGGTGGGCTTCGAACAAATGCAACGCGGCGCGCTGGAGACAAAGTGGACAGATCGTCCCAGCCCATTCGAGCGATTCGACGCCGTAGCCACGCGGGCGCAGGGCTGGGACGAAGCCGCGCCGATGGCCGCCCAGTACTTCGGTGGCGCGGGCCGGCAGTATGCTGAAAAATACGGCACCACGCCCGAAACCTTCGCCAGTATCGCGGTCAAAGCCCGACAGCACGCCAAGAACAATCCCTATGCCGTGTTCCGTGATCCAGTCACTCTCGACGAGGTCATGAACTCCCCACACGTCTTCGGGCCGCTGACCCGCTTACAGTGCTGCCCACCGACCTGTGGTGCCGCTGCCGCGGTCCTGGTGAGCGACGAGTTCGCCCGCAAGCAGGGGCTGAAGCCGACAGTAGCGATCAAGGCTCAGGCGATGGCGACCGATCTCAAGTCGACATTCATCGCCGACGATATGCTCAAGGTCGTCGGTTACGACATGGCCAAGGCAGCAGCTGATCAGGTGTACGAATCATCAGGTGTTGCACCAGAAGACATCCGTGTTGTCGAACTGCACGACTGCTTCACAGCCAACGAACTGATCACCTACGAGGTTCTTGGGCTGACCCCAGAAGGCACCGCAGAGAAGTTCATCGCCGACGGCGACAACACTTATGGCGGACGAGTCGTCACCAACCCCTCGGGCGGACTGTTATCCAAAGGACACCCTCTTGGCGCGACCGGATTGGCGCAATGCACAGAACTGGTATGGCAGCTGCGCGGCCAGGCCGACGCTCGTCAGGTCGAAAATGCGACCGTGGCAATGCAACACAACATCGGCCTCGGCGGTGCGGCCGTGGTCACCCTCTACGAGAAGGTGAGCTGACATGGCAATCGACACCAGTGCCATCGGCACTACGCTAGCTCCACAGTCATTGACGATCGACCGTGGCCGGCTGCGCTTCTTCGCCAAGGCGATCGGCGAGACCGACCCGGTATACATCGACGTTGACGCCGCCACATCAGCAGGGCACCGGGATCTTCCAGCGCCACCGACCTTCCTGTTCTCGGTAGAGCTGGAGAACCCGAATCCCTTCATCTTCCTCACCTCTCTCGGGGTCGACCTACGCTTTGTACTCCATGGTGAGCAATCGTTCACCTATCACCAGATCGCTTATCCGGGCGACGAACTCGTCGCACAGCCTCGGATCGTAGACATCTACAGCAAGCGAAACGGGGCGCTGGAGTTCGTCGTCAAAGAAACTGCCATCACCCGAGTCGATGGCACGCCGATCGCGGATCTGCGATCGGTGATCGTCGTCCAGAATCCGGGAGTCACCGCATGACCACCACCGAAACCATCACCATAGGCACTGAGCTACCACCCCTTCAGGTCGAAGCCATCTCGCGCCTAACCTTGGCCCTATTCGCCGGGGCCTCCGGCGACCACAACCCGATGCATGTCGACATCGACGCTGCCAAATCTGTTGGTCTACCTGATGTTTTCTCGCACGGAATGCTGTCGATGGCCTACTTGGGTCGGCTACTGACCGGCTGGGTGCCGCAAGAGCGCATTCGGTCCTACCGGGTCAGGTTCGCCGCCATCACACCCGTGTACGGCGCGCCTACCTGCAGAGGCCGCATCACCTCCATTGGTGATGCGGCCGACGGCGAGCAGCGCGCCACCATCGAGCTGGCCGTGATCCTCGCCGATGGCACCACCACCCTCATCGGCGACGCAGTTGTCGCCCTCTGATCGAAAGGAGTTCGGAAATATGGGAAGTATGGAGAACAAAGTCGCCATTGTCTCGGGCTCGGGCCGAGGCATCGGTCGCGAGATTGCGCTCAAACTCGCGGCCGAGGGTGCTCGAGTCGTGGTCAACGACATAGACGCCGAACCCGCTGCCGCGACCATCGCCGCCATCAAAGCAGTGGGCGCCGAAGCGGTGCCGTGCATCGGCAGTGTCACCGAGGACAGCTTCGGCGAACGATTCGTGGCGACAGCCGTCGATGCCTTCGGCGGGCTAGACATCATCGTCAACAACGCCGGCTATACCTGGGATTCGGTCATCCAAAAGATGACCGACGAACAATGGGACGCGATTCTCGACGTCCACCTCAAGGCGCCGTTCCGCATCCTTCGTGCTGCACAACCCGTCATCAGCGGTTTGGTCAAGCAAGCCCAGGCAACAGGCGAGCCGGTACCGTGCCGCAAGGTGGTCAATATCTCCTCTCTGGCGGGTGTCGGCGGTAATGTCGGCCAGTCCAACTACGCCGCGGCCAAGGCTGGCATCATAGGTCTGACCAAGACACTGGCCAAGGAATGGGGCCGCTACAACGTTACCGTCAACGCGGTCGCTTTCGGCTTAATCAAGACCCGCCTCACCGAAGCGCCGGCCAGCGGTGACAGCACGATCACGGTGGCCGACAAGCAGATCCAGGTTGGGGTAAACCCAGGACTGCTCGCCGCGATGGAGCAGATGATCCCACTGGGTCGCGGTGGCACCCCCTCCGAAGCTGCTGGCGCGGTGTACCTTTTGTGCACGCCCGAGTCCGACTATGTCAGCGCGCAGACCCTGGTCTGCGGCGGCGGCTTCAACTTCTAGCCCCGCCATGGCTACTGAATACCGGTCACCATGGGCCGATACCGAGATAATCGACCTCAAGGCGATGGCGACGAAGTTCTTCGAGACCGAAGCACTGCCCCACCGGGAGCGCTGGGAGCAGCAGAAATGCGTCGACCGCGAGTTCTGGTTGGCAGCAGGTCAACTTGGGCTGCTATGCGCGGGCATACCAGAGGAGTATGGAGGTGGCGGTGGCACAATTGCACATGATTTCGCCATCATGGAGGCGCAAGCCTATTGCGGGGAAAGCGGATTCGGCAACCAGGTACACAGTGGCCTGGTTGCGCACTACCTGCTGGCCTACGGTTCGCACGAACAGAAGCTCCGCTGGCTTCCCAAGATGGCAACCGGCGAGTTTGTCAGCGCAATCGCGATGTCCGAATCGGGTGGAGGATCGGACCTCAAAGCTATACGCACCACGGCAATTCGCGATGGCGATCACTATCTGCTCAATGGTTCCAAGACATTCATCTCTAACGGGTCTAGCGCCGACATCATCGTGCTGGTGGTGAAAACTGACCCGAGCGCCGGCACTAAAGGCATATCGCTACTTGTACTCGAAACCGCCAACGCTGAAGGGTTCCGCGTCGGCCGGGTACTCGACAAGCTCGGCATGAAGGCACAGGATACTGCCGAGTTGTTTTTCGATAACGTCCGCGTACCTGCCGAGAATCTCCTGGGCGAGGAGGGCTGTGGCTACGGCTATGCGATCAAGCAACTCGCCCACGAGCGATTGATTGTCGCCGTTTGCGGGCTCGCGACCCTGGAACGTGCAGTCGACGAGACAGTCGCGTATACCAAGGCGCGGGAAGCGTTCGGTGTACCACTGATTACGCTTCAGAACACTCGTTTCGAGCTAGCAGATTGTGCGACGATTGCCAGAGTTGCAAGAACTTTCGTCGACGACTGCATTGTCAAGCATCTGCGCGGCAACCTGGACGCCACAACCGCGTCAATGGCCAAGAGCTGGGTGACCGACATGCAATGCCAGGTGGTCGACCGTTGCCTACAGATGTTCGGTGGATACGGCTACATGCTGGAGTACCCGATCACCCGTATGTTCGCCGACTCACGCGCGCAGCGAATATACGCCGGCGCCAATGAAGTGATGAAGGAATTGATCGCACGATCATTGTGACTATTGGGAGCAAGACATGTATTTGACGCAGTCCCTACAGCGGGCATTACAGCAGCGTCCCCACGCGCCGTTGACGGTGTGTGGCAACCGGCAACGCAGCGTTGCCGAATCGGTCGGTCGCATAGCACGCCTGGCTGGCGCGTTGACCGCTCTTGGGGTGAGACCCGATGATCGGGTTGCCATGCTTGGCCTCAATTCCGACCGCTATCACGAATACCTGTTCGCGGTACCGTGGGCGCAGGCGGCCGTCAATCCGGTCAACATTCGGTGGAGCCCGGTCGAAATCGCTTATTCACTTCAGGATTCGCAATCCAAGGTGTTATTGGTCGACGACGCATTCACCGCCGCGGTGCCAGCTATCCGCGCCGCCGGTGCGGAGCTGTCGACCGTCATCTTCTGCGGTGACGGCCCGTGCCCAGCCGGCATGCTTGACTACGAACAGCTCATCGCGAGTGCGGAGCCTATCCCCGACCCACGCAGAGGTGGGGATGCGATGTTCGGCATCTTCTATACCGGCGGCACCACCGGACACCCCAAGGGCGTTGCGCTTAGCCACAACAACGTATTAACCTCGGGGTTGGGCAGCGTGGCCAGCGGTCATTTCCTCAGTGACAGCGGCCGGATCCTGCACGCCGCGCCGATGTTTCATCTCGCCGCCATCGGCATGTGGATCGCTGGCGGGTTGGCCGGAAGCACCCATGTGACGATACCCTTCTTCACGCCGAACGGAGTCGTAGAAGCTGTCCGACAGCACCAGGTCACCGACTTACTTTTAGTACCCACCATGATTCAGATGTTGGTCGACGATCCATTGACTGCGTCAACTGATCTTAGTTCGCTGCGCCACATCCTGTACGGCGCCTCTCCCATATCTGACGCGCTGGTGGAACGTGCCGGAAAAGCACTGCCGAAAGCGGTTTTCAGCCAGGCCTATGGCATGACTGAGTTGGCCCCCGCGGCAACCCTCCTGGCACCTGCAGATCACGCCGATCCTACGCTGCGCCGGTCGGCAGGGCGAGCACTAGCGCACGTCGAAGTGCGAGTGGTTGATGCCGACGACAACGAACTGCCGCACGGCGAGGTCGGGGAAGTGGTGGCGCGTGGTGACAACGTCATGCTCGGCTACTGGAACCGCCCCGAAGAAACAGCCGAAGTACTTCGCGGTGGCTGGATGCACACCGGTGATATGGGACGTATGGACGACGCTGGATATCTGTTCATTATCGACCGCCTCAAGGACATGGTCATCACCGGCGGCGAGAATGTGTACTCCGCCGAGGTGGAAAACGCTCTGGCCAGTCACGCCTCGGTCGCCATGGCCGCGGTGATTGGTGTTCCGGACGCACAGTGGGGGGAACGAGTACACGCAATCGTTGTGCTGCATCCAGGCCACAAAGCCGACCAGAATGAGCTGCGCGAGCACTGCCGGATATCTATCGCCGGATACAAGGTGCCACGCACTATAGAGTTTGTCGCCGAACTTCCGATGTCGGGCGCGGGTAAAGTACTCAAACGTGAACTGCGGGAACAACAGTAGGAAGCCACCAACGGCAGCACCACTTGACTACCGGCGGGGAGGCCCTCGTGGACGATAGGCGGTCCGCGGCCGGCACTCCCGCGCGGGGAACACGCCCACGAAACCGTCGACAGTTAATCCTCGACGCAGCGACGAGCTTGTTTGCCGAGCGCGGCTATAACGACGTTGCAATGGGTGACGTAGCAGAAGCTGTGGCCATCGGACCATCAGCGCTATACCGACACTTCCGCGGCAAACAAGACCTGCTGACCGCAGTCATCACCCAAGCAATCGGACAGGTCGAAGCAACTGTGGCAAAAACGGACTCGTCGCTGCCCGCAGCGCTGGCGACCGTAGCGGTCACGCAACGCGACGTCGGTGTGTTATGGCGCCGCGAGTCACGCCACCTCACAGCGCACGACTACGACGCGGTTCGCAAACTGACCCGCCGATTCGGCGACCGAGTGGCCAAGAGGATTCGCGACTTTCGGCCAGAACTCAGCCCCGCCGAAAGCCAGATACTGGCATCGTGTGCGATCAGTGTGTCCAACAGTATTGCCTTCCACACCCTGACGCTCCCGGAACCAGCCTTCACCAAACTGATAACCGAGCTCGTCAAGGTGCCTCTACAGGCAAGGGTGGATTTTTCCGACGTCCGGAGCCCGTCATCTCCGGGAGCCACTCATTCGCGGCGCGAGGGAATCCTGGCCGCCGCTGCCGCTCTCTTCGCGGACCGCGGGTACGCCGGAGTGAGTGTCGACGACATCGGCGCGGCAGTGGGAATCGCAGGGCCCAGCGTCTACAACCACTTCGCTGCAAAGGCAGATATCTTGTCGGCCATCATATTCCGCGGGAACGAATGGCTATGGATGAACTTCAACCAAGCTGCAGCCACCGCATCTGAGCCCGCCGACGTACTGCGCGCGGTGATCTGCAGCTATCGGGATTTCGCCTTCGACAACCCGCATATCGTCCGAATTCTCCTGTCGGAGATGGCGCAACTACCCACAGACGACCGCAAACGCAGCAGCCACGCGCAACACGCCTACATCGACGAATGGGTGCATATAGTACGGCAACTACGCCCAGACTGGCCCATAGCCGAGGCCCGAATCAGGGTGCAGGCCTGCCAAATAATGATCAACGACTTCGTGGTGACACAGCGACTGCGCAACCAACCAGGAGTCTCGATGGTGCTGAGCGATATCGGCTTCGCACTGCTTGGCCTGCACGATTGAATCACTCCAGGTTTAATGGAGAGCACTTGGGTCTGCTGGGTCTGTTGCACGAGTTGGTGACAGCTTCTGGTCGTCCATGCAGATCGAACTCTTAGACCGCCAAAAAAAAATGGAAACCCCGCGTCGAGCTGGCCAACGCGATCTTCGACTACATCGAGATCTTCCACAACCGCCAACGCCGCCACTCAGCGCTGAACTACCGCACCCCAATCGAACACGAACTATCCTTCACCCACGACACCCTCACCGCCGTCAGTTAGCCACCACGACTGGAACCCAACAGGTAGGGCAGGTCAAGATGTCACCTATCCATGCATCAGACCCCTTTCCATTTCGATGAGGTACGCGTCCGGCCCGCGGACACCACGTTCCCGGGCCAGAGGGCGCTTCGGGTGGGCAAGCTCGACGTCGAGTTGCATGAGCTCGGTCCGGCCCACACCGTCGGAGATGCGATCGCCTTCCTCCCCGAACACAAGGTGCTTTTCTCCGGCGACTTGCTGACTCACGCCATCGTGAAAGTCGTCTGGTCGGGTTCGATCCCCAACTGGATCGCCGCGTTGGAGCGTATCCGCACCTTTGGCGCCAAAACCGTTGTGCCCGGCCATGGTCCAGTGCTGGCCGGCGCCGAGATCGACGCGGCCATCGATCGCGGCATCGCGTTCTGGTCGGATTTACACGAGCAAGCGAACCGTCTCTACGACCTGGGCACCCCCGTCGAGGACGCCGCAGCCCGCATGGACGTCACGAAATATCCTGAAGCGGCGGTCACCTTGCCGATCATCATCGCCGCGATCTACCACGAATGCGACCCCGAAATCCCTTTCCAAAGCCTCACCCAGGCACTGGAATCCATCTCAGGTCAGCTCGCCGAGGCCGCAGCCGGTCCGAGGTAGAAGCAAGTCCAGTCAGCCCGCCGCGTTGGTACGCAGCGGCGGGCATTGCCCTTCGGTATCCGCGGTGAGCTCGTAGTGCCACTTCTCGTTGGCGAAGACCTGACACAGGCCAAATTGCGTGCTGTGGGCCAGCATCCACCCGTAGGCCGACGCGGGGCCGATGTCGACGGCCTTGCCCTGCACATGATGCGATTCATCGGGAGTCGCCACCCACTGCCGAGCCACCGCCAGGCTTCCATATGTCTGTACCGCGTCATCGAGTAACTGCTGCTGGAAAGCCCGCGACCGCCAGCCCGACGTGATCACAAGTGTCACACCGTCGACCTCCGCACTATTGGCGGCATCCTGGACAGCGCGCAGCAGCGGAGGGTCCAGCCTGATGATCGCTAACGACGTGGTATCGAATGGGCTTACCGGACCAGACAATGCTCCCCCGTCCGGCTCCTCGCCGAGCGTGCCGGACGAAGGAGGCTGCGGGACAGTCGTCTGGGCCGTCACCAGGACAATGCCGGCCACCGCATCCGAGTGGCCGCCCACGGCCGGCTCGGCGGCGTGGAATGCCGACAGGGCGAGCGTCGCGGCGATGGCCACGCTCACGACAGCGCTACGCGACATCTGGCAAGGTCCGGTCACGAGCGGTGTGGCTCGTCCTCATCATCGTCGTCGACGTCGAATTGCTCGTAGGTCTCTTCGGCCGAGGGATGGTGGTGCGCCGCGGTGGCGACCTCCTTGAGGCTCACCGCGGCAGCGGCAGAGGAAGAGGTCTCCGACACCCGTGGGATCACAGATGTCTCACTTGGATCAGCTTCCGCCACATCGGCTTTCGCGTGACTCTCGGCGGAACCAGCAGAACGATCCTCGGAATCCTCGGAATCCGTACCTTCGGGCTCGCCCTCGCCTGCCTCGGCGTCCCGGTCGGACTCCTCGTCGGATTCCAGTGCACCGGCATGCCGGTCCCGGATCGCGTCGATGATCATGAGCACCACGCCGACGGCGGCCGCGGCGATACAGACAAAGGCAAGAACCTCATTACTGGTGACTACCGCTGTCACCAAGGCCGCCAGACCGACTGCGGCCAATACCAGTGCGACGATCAGCATCGCGAATCACTCCTCATACGTGCCGCGAGCATAGACCGATCTAGATCAGTAGTTGTTCCCACGGTTGAACTGACCGAAACCGGCTTCCTTGGATGCGTTTTCATTCGAGGCGCCCGCATCGACGGGTGCCGCCGAACCGCGCTGGCCAAGCTCCTCGAGCTGAGACTCCAGGTAGGTCTTGAGCCGGGTGCGGTACTCGCGCTCGAATGTACGCAACTGCTCCAGACGACCTTCCAGCACCGTACGCTGCTGATTGATGGTGCCCATGATCTCCGAGTGCTTGCGCTCGGCATCGGATTGCAGGGCATCGGCCTTCTCCTGCGCCTGGCGCAGCTGGGTCTCGGAACGGGTCTGGGCATCCGAGAGTAGCGCCTCGGCCTTGGACCGTGCCTCGGTGACCGTCTTATCGGCGGTGGCGCGGGCCTCGCTGACAATCTGGTCCGCATTTGCGCGAGCATCGGCGAGCAGCTTTTCCGACTCGGACTTGGCGTTCCCGGTCAGACGGTCCGCGGTGTCCTGCGCCAGACCCAAGATCTTGGCCGCGCGGACGTGGTGTTCCTCGGTCGACGCCGCGACGGGAGCGGCGGCCACCACCGGTGCCGGCGTGGGCTCGGGCTTAGCGGGCTCCGGCTTCTTCTCCGGCTTGGGCGCCTCGTAGACGGGGGCGGCGCCGCCACCCTTGCGTGCCTCGACCAGCTCCTGGTCCAGCTCCTGAACTCGCTGACGCAGATCCGAGTTCTCCTCGATCAGGCGGGCCAGCTCGTTCTCCACCAGGTCGAGGAAGGCGTCAACCTCATCCTCGTTGTATCCGCGCTTACCGATGGGTGGCTTACTGAACGCGACGTTATGTACATCAGCTGGTGTAAGCGGCATTGCCTGCCCCTATCAAGTCTCGACGTCTGGAATCGTATTGCAGTGTAAAGCGAACGTGGCGTCTCACTGTAACTGGCGTCCATCCTGTCACATCCGACCCGCCGGTCGCAGCAGAGCTTGTTAAGTATCCCTCTGACGTGCATAAAAATACTCTGAGGCTTTGGATATGACGCGCATTCGTATCCAGATCGATGTGAGTTGAATACCGAAATTCAGCGTCGCTGGAGGCTTAGCCAGCGGCCATCAGGAACGCCACCCGCATGCCAAAGAATCCGACCAAAAGCAACAAAGTAATGGACAAATCGAATCGCACCGCGCCAAGGGAGAGGGGTGGAATGAGGCGGCGCAATAACCGCACCGGAGGGTCGGTGACCGTGAAGATGAGCTCCAGAATCACCACGGTGGCGCCTCGCGGGCGCCAGTCACGGCTAATGGACTGAATGGTTTCGATCACTATGCGAGCAAACAGCAGCAAACAGAAAAGCAGAAGCACATAGCCAATGATCTCAAAAAACAGTGCCAAGGGATCCCTCATCAACCAAGCGTGAAAACCACGCGCGGGCTTTCTCGTAACAACAGTCGCAGCCTACCGGCAGGCCCCACCGGACCGCCTGTCACACAACGAAACCCCTGGGCGGTGCCACAGGTGCCACAACTAGCAACCGATAGTTGCGATGTAGGGAGAGGCATGTCATACGAAAGCATCGAGCGCGAGCTGTACATCGACGCGCCACCGCAGGTCGTCTTCTCCGTCATCAGCCGCCCGGAACATATGAAGCAATGGTGGCCGGACGACGCCGAGTGCGCCCCGGCTCCGGGCGCCCGGGGCCAGATGTCCTTTCATGGCGAGGAACCGGGTGAGGTCCATGCCTACGGCCTGACGCTCGTCGACGTGGAGCCGCCACGGCTGTTCTCATTCCGTTGGTGTTATCCAGAAGGGCACGTGGCGAACGACGGGAATTCGCTACTGGTGACATTTGAGCTCGCGCCCTCGGGCGCGGGCACGCGGGTGCGCATGACCGAAGTCGGCTTCCGGGACCAGGGACGCACTGAGGCCGAGGTCATCGAACAGTACGAGTCGCATGAGGAAGGCTGGGCGCAGCACCTGCCCCGGCTGGCCCCCTGTGTGGGCAAGCTGGCAGCGCGGTCATGACAGCGGCAATCGACGACGACCTGTGGGCGGCGGGCGGTGATCCGACCCGGCGACGGGTCTTCGACCTCATCCTCAACGACGGCGTGGCGACAGCCACGACATTGAGCGACCGTCTGCCGGTCACCCGGCAGGCCGTGACCAAACACCTTGCGGTACTCGACAAGGCGGGCCTGGTCCACGCCACCTCCCAGGGGCGGGAGAAACAGTATCGTGCCAACGGCGAGCAAGTCGCCCGCATCGCCGAGCAGCTCAGCGCCGTGGGATCGCCGCCTGGAGCGAATAAAGCACCTCGCCGAGACCATAGGCAACATCATGAAAACACCCCCGATCGTGTCGGCGCCGGAATGGGACATCGCATACCAGTAGATGCTCGTCGAAGAGAAGGCGTTCACCCGGGCGCGTGACGCGTTGGCCGCCAAACGACGGCGCATGCCCTGGACAGAGGTAGATGCCTCTTATCGGTTCGAGGGCCCCAGGGGTCGGTGAACCTCCTCGAGTTGTTCCAGGGTCGCCGTCAGCTCATCGTGTACCGCGCCTTCATCGATCCCGGCACCGGAGACTGGCCCGCACACGGATGTACCGGCTGCTCGTTGATGGCCGACCACATAGGCAACCTGGCGCACCTGAACGCGCGCGACACCACACTGGTCTACGTCTCGCGCGGGTCCCAGACCGACCTAAAGCGGATCAAGAACCGGATGGGATGGCAAATCCCTTGGTAAACAATAGTTCCCGAAAGCACCTTCGATCGGGACCTGGGTGTGCACGACTGGCATGGACACAATGCGTTCATCCACGACGGTGACCGTGTGTACCGCACCTATTTCATCAACAACCGAGGCGACGAGGCGTTCAACAACACCTGGACCTTCCTCGACATGACGGCGCTGGGCCGCCAGGAGACATGGGAGGACTCCCCGCCGGACTACCCCCAGTCCCCCGCCTACGAGTGGTGGGACTGGCATGACGAGTACGGATCGCATGAGCCGTCACGATGGTTCGGCGACCCGGATCCGGACGATCCGAATGATCCGCGGCCTGTGAAGGCCTGTCACTAAAGCGAATTCGGGCGAGAAGATGCATTCCGCATCTTCTCGCCCGAATTCATCAGAGGTCTACTGGTAGGAGTAGAAACCGCTCTCGGCGATCCGACGGCGCTCCTCGGCGCTGACATCGATATCGGCCGGAGACAGCAGGAAGACCTTCGTCGCCACCTTGTCGAACGAACCGCGCAACGCGAACGCTAGTCCGGCCGCGAAATCCACCACGCGCTTGGCATCGGCGTTGTCCATCGACACCAGGTCCATGATGACCGGGGTGCCGTCGCGGAAACGCTCACCGATGGTGCGGGCCTCGCTGTAGTCCTTGGGACGCAGCGTGGTGATCTTCGACAACGGGCTTCCTTCTTCGAAGATGGCGGCGCGGCGCGGATCCATGGCCAGCGCGCCACGGGTGGGGGCGCTACCCCTCAATGAGCCCAAACGCGGTGCCGGACGGTCGAACTCGCGCGGCGCCGGGTGGCGAGTGGCAAACCGGTCTTCCTCGGCGTAACCACCGGGGCCACCCGAACGGTAGCCGGGCTCGTCGTAGCCGTACTCGGCATCGTCGGCAAACCGCTCGCCACGACGCGGGTACCGGCGATCCTCGGCGGACGCGCGCCGGGGCGCATGAGCGTCGACGTCGTCGTAGTACTCGTCGTCATAGTCGTCCATGGGAGCCATGCCGAAGTAGGCCTTGACCTTGTGCAGCGTGCTCATCGCGTGACCTTCCGTGCGTGGGCTATATGGAGTTCAGTTGTTCGCTCGGTCTCTATTGCTGTGTTGCAAATGTGACTGGAGTGACGATCTACCGTGACGTTAGCGGTCGCTGCCCCATCAGCGCCGTTCCGACACGCACACAAGTGGACCCATATTTAATGGCGGTCTCCAGGTCGTTGGACATTCCTGCCGATAAGCGATTCGCCTGCGGATAGCGCCGCCGAACACGTTCGTGTTCTTGCTGGAGCCGACGAAAGGCCTGGTCGGTATCCGCCTCACGAGGAGGCAGAGCCATCAATCCGGCAAGCTCGAGATGCTCGCTGGCGACTACCTGCGCGCACAGTTCGTCGACTCCGGCCAGGTCAGCGATATCCACTCCGCCACGAGCGGTATCGCCATCGAGGCTGATCTGGAGGTACACGTGCAGTGGCTCGCTCTTCTCCCCCGCCGCGCGCGCCGTGTCCAGCGCGGCCACCAGCCGTGGATTGTCCACCGAATGCACCGAATAGGCCCAGTGGGCAACCGATTTCGCCTTGTTGCGCTGCAGATTGCCCACCATGTGCCATTGGATGTCCGCGTGGCCCACCTCCGCCACTTTGGCGGCGGCCTCCTGATCCCTCGATTCCCCGAACGCGCGACAGCCCAACGAGTACAGCTCCTGGACGTCGGCCGCCGGGAAAAACTTGGTGACGGGCAGCAGTTCAATCTCTTGCGGGTCGCGATCAACAGCCTCGGCGGCAACGCGGACTCGCTCTCGCACCGCGGCCAGTGCGGTGCTCAGCTCATCGGTGCGCGTCATCAACTGAGCCAGATCACCGAGGCCAGCCGTCCGGTGCGAGGCTCCCGGCGATAACTGAACAAATCCGGGTCCTCGACCGTGCAGCGCGGGTCGATGTCGATGGCCCTCACACCCAATCCGGAAAGCTGCCGGGCGATTCCGGCCCGCAGATCCAGGCCCGGCGTGCCTGCGGCGGTGGTAGTGCGACTCCCCGGCAGCGCCGTCTCCACATCCGCGGCCATATCGGCCGGCACCTCGTAATACCGGCCGCTTACCGCCGGCCCGAGAAAGGCCGAGATACGTTCCACCCGAGCGCCGGCCTCCACCATGGCTTCGATGGTGCGCGGCACGATGCCGAGTTTCGCGCCGACCCGTCCGGCATGGGCGCCCGCGACGACTCCCGCGCTCGCATCGGCGAACAGCACCGGGACGCAGTCCGCGGTCAGGACCGCGAGCGCGATGCCGGGTTCGGTGGTCAACAACGCGTCGGTCTCCGGGATAACCGATGTTCCGGGCCCCTCGACGCGGTGCACATTGTCACCGTGAACCTGCTGCATCCAGATCAGACGATCGTCCGGCAAGCCCAGCGCACTCGCCAGGCGTGACCGGTTGGCAGCCACCGCATCGGGGTCGTCACCAACGTGATCACCGAGGTTGAAACTGTCGAAAGGTGCGCGCGACACACCACCGCGCCTGGTGGTGGTGACACGTCGAACTCGAAAACCCATACGTCAGAGGGTAGTTCGTCGGTTGAGTAGCAAGCCGTCAGCGTCGCATGAAGGGGGGCACATCGACGTCGTCCTCATCGCCGCCACCGAGCGTCACCGTAGACCCGTTGGTGTCCCTGGGCAGGCTCTGCGCATCGATGGTGTCGAAGATGCTGGTCCCGTTGGCGCGCGAGCCGTTGACCTCGCCGGCCTTGCCCGGGGCAACGGTGCCAGGGGCCGCGGTGCCGCTGATCGGCTTGCGACTGGGGCCGCCGGCGTCGAAACCGGCGGCGATGACGGTGACTCGCACCTCGTCGCCGAGTGAATCATCGATGACGGTTCCGAAGATGATGTTGGCTTCGGGGTGCGCCGACTCCTGCACCAGCGAGGCCGCTTCGTTGATCTCGAACAGACCCAGGTCGCTGCCACCGGCGATCGACATCAGCACGCCCTGAGCACCCTCCATCGAGGCCTCGAGAAGTGGTGAATTGATAGCGGTCTCGGCGGCTTTGAGTGCCCTGCCGTCGCCACGTGAGGACCCGATACCCATCAACGCGCTACCGGCGCCGGACATGACGCTCTTCACGTCGGCGAAGTCGACGTTGATCAGACCCGGTGTGGTGATGAGGTCGGTGATGCCCTGAACACCATTGAGCAGCACCTCGTCGGCGCTGCGGAATGCGTCCATGAGCGATACCGCGGCATCGCCCATCTGCAGCAGGCGATCGTTGGGGATGACGATCAGGGTGTCGCAGCTCTCGCGCAGCGAGCCAATTCCGTTCTCGGCCTGACCGCTGCGACGCTTGCCCTCGAAGGAAAACGGCCGGGTGACCACGCCGATGGTCAGCGCACCGAGCTTGCGCGCGATGCTGGCCACCACGGGTGCGCCACCGGTACCGGTGCCACCACCCTCACCGGCGGTGACGAAGACCATGTCGGCGCCCTTGAGGAGCTCCTCGATCTCATCCTTGGCATCCTCGGCGGCCTTGCGGCCCACGTCGGGGTCCGCGCCCGCTCCCAGGCCGCGCGTGGAATCGCGGCCGACGTCGAGCTTGACGTCGGCGTCGCTCATCAGCAGCGCCTGCGCATCGGTGTTGATCGCGATGAACTCGACCCCCTTGAGGCCGTGTTCGATCATGCGGTTAACGGCGTTGACGCCGCCGCCCCCGATGCCGACGACCTTGATCACCGCGAGGTAGTTGTGTGGAGGCGTCATGGTCGCCTTCCTCCCTGGTTGCTGCCGTGGTCTGAGTAGCTGGAGCCTCTCTGCAAACTCTCAACCTCTACCTCAGGCTTAGAGTTATGTCAGGTTGTCCCGCTGAAACAGAACGGTAGGGGGCGCGGTTAGCCGCACCCGGGAGGCGCGCCGATGGATCGCTGGATTTTCCCGTGGCTATTTCTGAAAACCGCGAGCAGTCCGGTCGTCTACTTGACCGTGGGCAGATCGGGGCTGGACACGTCGTACATGCGACCGGGCTGCGTAAGCAGGGCCCCCAGCTTTTCCGCCTTCTCTGCGGTGCGGTCGGTAGTCCCCCACACGATGGTGCGACCGTCGTCGAGGGTAAGCGTGATAGACGAGACCGAGGGCGCAGCGATCTTGGCGACCTGTCGCGCCAGGTCCGGTGCCAGCGAGGTGAGGACCTGCAGTGCCACCTTGGTCGTCGGGTCCTGCGGACCCGGAGCCACCACATCCAGCACCGGGATGCCCGGCGGTGGCGGTTCGTTGGCGAAATCCACCCCGTCGCGATCGATGAGGTGCGTCCCGTCGCCGCCCGCCCACGCCGCGACCGGCACCCTTTCGACGATCGTGACGCGCAAGGTGGACGGGTACTCGCATTGCACGCGCGCGCTGGCCACCCGGCGAATGCTGGCCACCCGGTCCGCGGCCGCGGCGGTATCGATCTGCAGCAGCCGCGTTCCCTTGGTGATGTTCAGTTCACGAAGGACGTCCTCTTGGGTGACCACCCCGGTGCCCGTCACCACGGTCTGGCGCACGGACATCAGTGGCGTGAAGTACAGAATCGCGCCCAGCCCCACCGCGATGACGGTGAGCAGCACCGCGAGCAGCAGTGTGTGCAGACCCTGAACCTTCCCACGCCCCGCGCTCTTGCCCTGGTCTACGTGCTTGCCCTTGGCGGCCGCCTTCGCCTCACGCCGCGCCTGCTCCAGGGCGATCGCGCGCCGCTGTGCGTCCCGGCGCTCCATCCGCTCGCGCCTGGCCCGCATCCGCGGCCCCTCGGCGGACTCGTCGTCATCCGCCTGCTCGGCGCCGGCGTCCTCCTCGATCGCCTCGGCGGCGGAATCCTCGATCTCGTCAGACACCGGAGCTGACTCCGCTGCCTCCTCGGAAGTCTTGTCCGGCTCGCTCATTGACCGTTCCTGGGGGGCGGCCAGTCATTGGCACGCGCGCGCAACGCGCGCACGATCTCCTTGCCCTGCAGCGTGACATCGCCCGCACCCATCGTGACCACCAGATCCCCCGGCGCCGTGGCCGCGGCGACATGCGCGGCAACGGTCGACAGGTCTGGCAGGTAATGCACCGGCACCCCGGAGATCTGCTCGACGATCAGCGCACCGCTGACACCCGGCAGCGGCGCTTCGCGCGCCCCGTAGACATCCAGCACGAACACCAGATCGGCAACACTGAGCGCCTCGGCGAACTCCGTCGCGAAAGCTGCCGTGCGGGAGTACAAGTGCGGCTGAAAGACCACGACGGAGCGGCCAAATCCCTGTTGCGCGACGATTCCGGAAACAGCCTGTAGCACCGTACGAACCTCGGTGGGATGGTGCGCGTAGTCATCGAAGACCCGGACACTCTCGACCTGACCGACCAATTCGAATCGGCGGCGCACACCTTCAAATCCGGCCAGCCCATCGAGCACATCCTCGACGGAGGCCCCGATCTCGGCGGCCGCCACCACGGCGGCCAGTGCGTTCAGGGCCATGTGCCGACCCGGCACCGACAATCGCATGGTGCGAGAGGTCTTCTCGCCCGCCAGCTGGATCTGTGCGAACGCTCCGGTGTCCTTGAACTGCCAATCACGCAGCCATCCGGCCACCGGGACGCCCGCGGCATCGGCCTGTTCGACGCTGCCATAGCCACGTACTCGTAGTCCGCGTTCGTGAGCCCGGCGCGCCAACGCCGCGGACCCCGGATCATCCAGACACACCACCAGGACCCCTTCGGGGCCCAACGTTTCGGTGAATTCGTCGAACACCGCGGTATAGGCCTCGACACTGCCGAAGTGATCGAGATGGTCCGCCTCGATGTTGGTCACGACGATGAGATCGGGCCGGTACTGCAGCAGTGAACCGTCACTTTCGTCGGCCTCGGCCACGAACACGTCCCCACTGCCATGGTGGGCGTTGGTGCCGGCCTCGTTGAGCTCACCGCCGACCGCGAACGATGGGTCGTATCCGCAATGCTGCAGCGCCACAATGAGCATGGAGGTGGTGCTGGTCTTGCCGTGCGTTCCGGTCACCATGAGGGTGCGGTATCCGGCCATCAGGTCCGCGAGCACAACCGGGCGCAGCAGGACCGGTATTCCACGCCGATGAGCTTCCACCAGTTCAGGATTCGTCTTGGGAATGGCAGCGTGGGTGGTAACCACCACGGTGGGACCGCCCGGCAGCAGGTCCAGTGCGTCGCCGTCGTGGCCGATATTGACGAGGGCACCGCGGGTACGCAGTGCGAGCACGCCACGAGATTCCTTGGCATCGGAGCCCGACACCTGCGCTCCCCTGTCCAGCAGGATTCTGGCGATACCTGACATCCCGGCACCGCCGATGCCGACCATGTGCACACGGCGCAGATGCTCCGGAAGTGGACCGATGTTCATCGCGATGCACTCCGTCCCTGAGATCGCTGCTGTCGTGCGACATCCAGCGCCACCTGAGCCACCTGCCGTGCAGCGTCCGGATGCCCCGACAGTGCGGCGGCCGACGTCATCTCGGCAAGCTTGCCGGAATCGGAGGCGATCTCGATCACCATGTGTGCCAATGTCTCCGGAGTGAGGTCGCGGTCCGCGACGATGACACCGCCCCCCGCGTCGACGACCGGCAGCGCATTGAGCCGCTGTTCGCCGTTGCCGATCGGCAGAGGCACGTAGATGGCGGGCAACCCCACCGCCGAGACTTCGGCGACGGTCATCGCGCCGGATCGGCACACGGCGATATCGGCCGCGGCGTAGGCCAGATCCATGCGGTCCAGGTATGGCAGGGCCACATATTTGGGGCCGCCCGGAGCATCCCGCGGACCGCCCTGCGGCAGCTCGATCGTATTCTTCGGCCCGTGTGCGTGCAGCACCGAAACCCCCGCAGCGGCAAGCTCATTGGCTGCCGCCGAGACGGCATTGTTCAGGGAGACCGCACCCTGGGACCCGCCGAATACCAAGAGCACCAGAGCATCGTCGTCGAATCCGTAGTGAGCGCGTGCCTCCTGCCGCAACGCGGTGCGATCCAGCGCCGTGATCGATCCACGAACCGGTACCCCGACCACCTCTGCACGGCGCAGTCCCGAGTCCGAGACGGCCGACAACACGCGCTGCGCGCGGCGCGCACCGACCCGATTGGCAAGGCCGGCACGTGCGTTCGCCTCGTGAATGACCACCGGAACACGAGGGCGGCGCAACGGTCCGCGACGCGCCGCCAGATAGGCGGGCAGCGCCACGTAACCGCCGAAACCGATGACAACGTCGGCTCCGACGTTGTCGAACACGGCCCGGGTCTGCCGCACCGCCCGGCGCACCCGCAACGGCAGCCGCACCAGGTCGCCGGTGAGGCGGCGCGGTAGCGGCACCGGCACGATCAGCTCCAGGTCGTACCCGCGGTCGGGCACCAGCCGCGTCTCCAGGCCACGCTCGGTACCCAATGCGGTGATCCGTACGGACGGGTCGATCTCACGCAATGCATCGGCGACCGCCATGGCGGGTTCGACGTGCCCCGCGGTACCGCCCCCGGCCAGTACCACCGAAAGCGGCCGAAGTTCGTCACTCACTCCGGGAGCATCCTTTCGGTCTGGCGGTAATCACATGTTCAGCAGCTATCGATGGCTTCGGGCCCGTGAACTTCCGGCCCGGGATTGATCACGGGACCGGCCGCTCGCGCGCGTGCCCGAGGCCCTGCGCACCTGCTGTACCTGCCTATGATGCCCTGCGTCGCTGTCGGTACGTGCACGTGGCTTGCGCTTGGCCCCCTGCGCGGAGTCCTGCTGCCATGTGCGCTCGGGCGGCCGATCGGCCGACTTGGCGCGCAGTCGATCGCGTGCCGTGTCTATACGCGGCGCCACATACGGCTCCGGCGAGGGAAGCCGCAGCAGTCTGTTCATCCGGTCGCCCGAACCCGCACGCAGCGCGGCGACGGCCTCGGGTTCGTGGCGCGCCGCGTTGGCGATCAGGCCGATCATGAAAAGGGCTGTGGCCGTGGCAGTACCACCCGAAGAAATCAGCGGCAGCTGGATGCCGGTCACCGGCAGCAGGCCGATCACGTATCCGATGTTGATGAAGGACTGACCGATGACCCACATACCGGCGGTGGCGGTCAGCATCCGCAGGAAAGGATCGGCACTGCGCTTGGCGATGCGCATGGCGGTGTAGGCAAAGACGCCGAATAGCGCCAGCACCCCGATGCAGCCGACGAATCCGAGCTCCTCGCCGATGATCGCGAAAATGAAGTCGTTGTGGGCGTTGGGCAGATAGTGCCATTTTGCCGATCCCTGCCCCAGACCCTGGCCGAAGAAACCACCCTGGGCCAGTGCGAATCGAGCTTGACGCGACTGATAACCCGTGGCCTGCGGGTCCGCCGACGGATCCAGCCACGCCTTGACCCGATCGGAGCGGTATCCGGCCGTAACGGCGAGGATGGCCGCGGCCAGTACGGCGGCGACCACCGAACTGAGGAACACCTTCAGCGGCAGCCCGGCGTACCAGAGCAGCGACAGCAAGATGATGGACATGCACACCGTCTGCCCCAGGTCAGGCTGAAGGACAATCAGGATCAGTGCGATCATCGCAGCCGGCACCAACGGGACCAGCATCTCGCGCAGCGAGGCCTTCTCCATGCGGCGCGAGGCCAACAGGTGCGCACCCCAGATCGCGAAGGCGATCTTGGTGAGCTCCGAAGGCTGCATCGACATCCCGCCGTAGACGAACCAACCGCGAGAACCGTTGGAGTATGTGCCGATTCCGGGCACCAGCACCAAGATAATCAAGACGATGGTGAAGACGAATGCCGGGAACGAGTACTTACGCATCACCCGGATCGGAGTACGCAGCGCGATGTAGAAACCGACCAGACCCACACAGACCCAGAGCACCTGCTTGCCGAACACCGCCCACGCAGATCCGTCCACGTCATACGACTCAACGCCCGATGCGGACAACACCATGATGAGGCCGAGTGTGGTCAACAGCGCGGCCGTCGCGATGATCAGGTGAAACGACGTCATCGGCCGGTTCAGCCAGGCACCCAGACGAGTCCGTGCCACCAACCCGGCGGTCTTCGCGTCGGAGGTTTTCTTGGCGGGCTTGGCTACGGTCTTCGCCGCGGAGCGGTTCTCGGAGCGGAAAAACCTGGTGAACGGAGCGGTCAGGGTCGACACGGCGCTGTTACCTAACCGGTAAGTGCGCGCACCGCCGCGGCGAATCGATCGCCACGCTCGGAGTACCCGCTGAATTGGTCGAAGGACGCGCCGGCCGGAGCCAGCAGCACAGTGTCGCCAGGCAGAGCCACAGTGCTGGCATGCCGGACGGCCGCGGCCATGACCCGGGTACCCAGATCAGCGCCACCCCCATCCGCCTCATCAGTCACATAGACCACATTTGCCTCTTGCACCCCAGCATCCTCGCGCGTCACAACCGCAACAACGGGTACATCCGGCGCGTGTCGCGCCAAAGCCTCAGCAATCACACCCCGATCGGTGCCGATCAGCACAACCGCGCCGAGCCGGTCGGCACATTCGCGCACCAGATCGTCGACTGCCGCCCCCTTGAGCAACCCCCCGGCAATCCAGATGACGCGCCGATACGCCGCGATGGACGCCGCGGCCGCGTGCGGATTGGTGGCCTTCGAGTCGTCCACGTAAGAAACACCGTGACGTCGCGCTACCAGCTCGGCACGGTGCCGTCCCACCTGAAAGGCCTCCAGCGCCCGCGCAACGGCCTCCGCGGGCGTACCCACCGCACGCGCCAGCGCGGCAGCCGCCAGCGCGTTGAGCACACCGATCGGACCCGCTACCGGAAGCTTGGACACCTCGATCAGGGGCACATCCGACCCGAACGCCCGGTCCACCAGCAGGCCGTCACGCACTCCGAGCTCACCGGCCACGGGTTCACCGGTACGGAACCCCGCCTTGATCGGCGCCGCCGCACCGGAGAGCAGTCCGGCCGCCACTCCGTCATCGAGACCGACGACCGCGACCTCACCCTCGAGCACTCGCGCCTTGTCCCGGGTGTAGGCGTCCATGCCCCCGTGCCAGTCCAGGTGATCCTCGGCCACGTTGAGCACCACGCCGGCCGCCGGCCGCACCGAGGGCGCCCAGTGCAGTTGGAAGCTCGACAACTCGACGGCCAGGTAATCGACATCGCGATCCAGCACGTTCAGCACCGGGTCGCCGATATTCCCGCACAGCGCACTGGTGCGGCCCGCGGCCGTCAGCATGTCGTGGACCATGGCCGTGGTCGTGGTCTTTCCGTTGGTTCCGGTCACCACCAGCCATCGCTTGGGCGGCCCAAATCGGCCGGAAGCATCCAGACGCCATGCCAATTCGACATCACCCCAGATGGGCAGCCCGGCGTGCACAGCGGCCAGCACGATCGGCGAGGAAGGACCGAAGCCGGGACTGACGATCACCAGATCCTGATCAGCCATGTGGTGCTGCGCCTCGGCGGTGGTGAGCGCCCCGCGCCCCGCGTCGCGATGACGTCGCAGAGCGTCCTCGTTGTCGTCGCAGACCGTAATGCGCAGGTCGAGATCGGCCAGCCGACTCAACGCCGCGACCACGGCATCGCCTGTGACACGCGCGCCACAAACCAGAACACTTGCTCCGCCGACCAGTTCGGCCATATCAGAAACGGTCATGGCCGGTTAGTCACCGATCGTGGCGAGCCACTCGCCGTAGAACAACGCCAAACCCAGGCCGCAGGCGATCGCGGTCAACAGCCAGAACCGGATGATGACCGTTGTCTCCGCCCAACCCAACAGCTCGAAATGATGATGGAACGGCGCCATCCGGAACACCCTGCGGCCAGTGGTGCGGAACGCGGCGATCTGCAGGACCACCGACACGATCTCGGCGACGAACAATGCCCCCAGCACCACCGCGAGCAGCTCGGTCCGGGTGGTCACCGACAGGCCGGCGATGATGCCGCCAAGAGCCAGCGATCCGGTGTCTCCCATGAAGATCTTGGCGGGTGCGGCGTTCCACCACAGGAACCCGATACATGCGCCGGCCGTCGCCGCGGCGATCACCGCGAGGTCCAGCGGGTCGCGCACGTTGTAGCACGCCACACCGGGATGCGTGGAGCAGGCGTTGCGGTACTGCCAGAAGGTCACGATGACGTACGCGCCGGTCACCATGGCCATGCATCCGCCGGCCAGCCCATCCAATCCGTCGGTGAAATTGACCGCGTTGGACCACGACATCACCAGGATCACGCAGAAGAGCACGAAAATCACGGCGGGCATCGCCACGGTGGCGATCTCACGCACGTAGGACAGCTGCGGACTACCTGGCGTCAACCCGTCCGTGTTGCGGAACTGCAGCACCAGCACGCCGAACACCAAGGCCGACAGGATCTGACCGACCGTCTTGGAGGTCTTGTTCAGGCCGAGGTTGCGCGCCTTACGAATCTTGATGAAGTCGTCGATGAAACCGACACCACCGAGCATGGTGGCCAACGCCAGCACCAACAACCCAGAGGCCGAGGGGCCATCGGATCCGAACGCGATGCCGATCAGGTGAGACCCGAAGTACCCGGCCCACATGCCTGCCAGGATCGCGACGCCACCCATCGAGGGAGTGCCGCGCTTCTTCTGATGATGCTGCGGTCCGTCGTCACGGATCTCCTGACCGAAGCCCTGCCGCGAGAACACCCGGATGAGTACCGGGGTGAGCATGATGGAAACCAGGATCGCGATTCCGGCCGCGATGATGATCTGCCTCATGCGTCACCCACCTTCAGCAGCTCATCGGCCACGACCCATAGCCCGGCCGACCGCGATGCCTTGACCAGCACCACGTCACCGGCCGCCAGCTCGTCGGCCAGCAGTGTGGCGGCTGCCGCAGGATCGTCCACCAGCACCGCCTCGGACCCCCACGACCCCTCCATCACTGCACCCGCATGCATTGCCCGCTGCGACCTCCCGGTTCCGACGACTACCAATCGACTGACATCTAAGCGCACGGCGGCCCGTCCGATGCGGTCATGCTCGGATATCGCATCGGGCCCCAGCTCGGCCATCTCACCCAGCACCGCCCAGCTGCGACGGGGCTGCGCACCGTGACGAGCCATCGACACCAGGGCCTTGAGCCCAGCCATCATCGAATCCGGGTTGGCGTTGTACGCATCGTTGATGACCGTAACCCCGTCATCTCGGGTGCTGACCTCCATACGGCGCCGCGATACCGGACCCGCCTGGGCGAGCGCGTCGGCGACCTGCGCCAGCGTGGCACCGCATTCCCGCGCGACCGCGGCGGCCGCCAGTGCGTTGCCCACCTGGTGCTCGCCGTGCACAGCCAACTGAACCGGTACGGCCTCGTCCCCGGCATGCAGGGTGAAGCGAGCACGCGCCAGGTCGTCGACGCTCACGTCTGTCGCCCAGATATCGGCGCTGCTGTGCACGCTGGTGCGGACCACCCGGGCACGGGTCTTGGCGGCCATGGCGGCCACCGCCGAGTCATCGGCATTCAGCACCGCCACACCATCACTGGAAAGTGATTGCGGCAGTTCACCCTTGGTGTCGGCAATGGCCTGTCGCGAACCGAACTCGCCCAGGTGCGCCGTACCGACGTTGAGCACTACACCGATGGCCGGCGGCGCGATGGCGGCCAGGTCCGCGATGTTTCCGGGGCGCCGAGCCGACAGCTCCAACACCAGAAACCTGGTCGATTCCGTGGCCCGCAGAACCGTCCAGGGATGACCGAGCTCGTTGTTGAAGGATCCGGGTGGCGCCACCACCTCGCCGAGCGGCTCTAGCACTGCGGCGATGAGGTCCTTTGTCGACGTCTTGCCCGATGAGCCGGTGACACCCACGATGCGCAGCCCCCGCCCCGAGAGCCGACGGGCCACCTCGGCCGCCAGCGCTGCGGTGGCGGCCAGCACTGCGGCGCCCGACCCGTCCGAATCATGTTCCAGCGCAGATACTTCAGTACGCGCGATGCCGGTTGGCGACACCACGATGGCGGGTACACCCACCGGCCTGGCGGCCAACACGACGACGGCACCCGCCGCGATCGCACCCTCGGCATGATCGTGACCGTCGACCCGGGCACCCGGCAGTGCCAAGAACAGTCCACCGGACCTCACCTGGCGCGAATCGAATTCGACGGTGCCGGTGACGGTCGTACGCCGGGCTTCCTCGGCACTGATTCCGTCGAGACGTCCACCGACGATCTCCGCGATCTCGGCGACAGTCATCTCAATCATTCAGACTCCCGAGTCCTTTCGAGCTTTCCAGGCCTTCCAGCGCGACACGCAGCTCCACCCGGTCATCGAACGGGACCGAAACCGCACCGACGCGCTGCCCGCTCTCGTGCCCCTTGCCCGCGATCAAGACGGTATCCCCCGGTTGTGCCCACCGGGCGGCGAAGCCGATAGCAGCGCGCCGGTCGCCGATCTCCATCAGCTCGACATCTGAACCAGTTGTCCCGGAGATGATTTCCGCGCGAATCGCGGATGGGTCCTCATCGCGCGGGTTGTCATCGGTGACCACCACGAGATCGGCCAGCTCGGCTGCCACCTGCCCCATATCGGCGCGCTTGCCACGGTCGCGGTTACCGCCCGCACCGAACACGACCCCGAGCCGGCCATTGCGATGGCTGCGCAGACTCTCCAGGACGGCACGCAGGGCGCCGGGCTTGTGGGCATAGTCGACAACGGCCAGGAACGGCTGGCCGGCGACCACCGACTCCATACGTCCGGGCACACCGGCGATCGCGATCCGCGGCGCCGCGGTGACCGCCGACACCCCAAGAAGTTCCAAGATCGCAATGGCCACAAGACAATTGGCCACATTGTAGTGACCCGGCAATGCGATACCGAGTTCAACGCTGCCCGCCGGACCATTCGCGACAAACCGCTGACCGCCGTCAGGGCCGACCGCCACGTCCGAGCAGGTCCAGTCCGCGCCGGCACCGGCGCCCGAACTCACCGTGACGGTGCCGGGGCCCGCCGCGCGGGCCAGCTCGGCCATGGCACGCCCGGCGTCATCGTCGACACAGATGACCGAGTGCTGCGCCCGCTGCGGCGAATCACGCTGGAACAGTCGGGCCTTCGTCGCGAAGTAATCCTCCATGTTGGGATGGAAGTCCAGGTGATCTCGCGAAAGATTCGTGAACGCTCCCAACGCGAAACGGGTGCCGTCCACACGGTTGAGCGCCAGCGCATGGCTGGAAACCTCCATGACCACGGTGTCCACGCCACGCTGCACCATCTCGGCCAACAACTCCTGCAGAGCGGGCGCCTCGGGCGTGGTCAGGGCACTGGGGACATCCTCGCCGTCGATGCGTACCCCGACGGTGCCGATGAGACCGACCCGCCTGCCCGCCGCCCGTAGCCCTGCCTCGACCAGATAGGTGGTCGTGGTCTTCCCAGAGGTTCCGGTGACACCGACCACTTCCAGCTGCCGGGAAGGCTCCCCATAGACCTTTGCCGCAAGCGCACCGAGCACCGCGCGCGGAATGGGATGGACCAGGACCGCGATATCCGCGAAATCCGAGCCCTGCTCGGCCAGCAGCCGTGCCCCGGCGTTGTCCGTGAGCACGGCAGTAGCCCCCGCAGCGACCGCCTCGAAGGCGAACTGTGCGCCATGTGCGCTACTACCGGGCAGCGCTGCAAAGAGGTCGCCCGTCCGCGCGTCCTGCGCTCGCAGCGTTACGCCGGTGACGGTGGCGGCGCTCGGCCCACGCAGTTCCGCCGAGATCAATGCGGCGAGGTCGGAGACCGGGTGCGGGTGCGTTTGGGGAAGGAACCGATGGGTTCCGGATGCCGCCACCTGCGTTCACCTCCTGCCGTTTTTCTGCCGCCCATGGCCTCCGGGCGTCAAACGACAGTACCGGGCGAGCAGCCGTCCCCTGATCGGATGAGGGCCGGCTCAGGTCGCCTGCAAGATCAATGGTGGTCCGGGATCGGGTGACAATGGCACGTTTTGGCGCCGCATCAACCACGACGCGATGTTGTGGAACAGCGGCGCCGCGGTGTTTCCAGGTCGGCCATCCGCAGCCCGGTGTGGCGCATTCATCTCGATGCCGATGACGTAACGGGGGTCATCGGTGGTGGCGATGCCGGCGAAGGTGATCCAGTAGACGTCGTCGAAGTAGCACCCGCAGGCCGGGTTGATCTGCTGGGCGGTACCGGTCTTGCCGCTCAGTTGGTAGCCCTCGACAGCGCCCGCCGCGCCGGTGCCGTTCTGGATCTGACGCGCGTCCGGCTGCAGCACCGCGCGCAGCATGTTCCGCACGGTGCGCGCGGTTCCGGCGTTGACCACCTGCACCGGCTCGGGGCGTGGTTCTTCCTTGCGGGTGCCCTCGGGTGTGGTGATGCTCTTGACGATGCGCGGCGGAATCCGCAGCCCGTCGTTGGCGATGGCCTGGTACATGCCCGTCATCTGCAGCAGCGTCATCGACAAGCCCTGGCCGATCGGCAGGTTCGAGAAGGTGCTCCCCGACCACTGCTCGATCGGCGGCACGATGCCGGCACTCTCGCCGGGAAGACCAACACCGGTGCGCTGCCCCAGACCGAACTTGTCCACCAGATCCATGAACCGCTCCGGTCCCACCCGCTGCGCGAGCATCAGCGTGCCCACATTTGAAGACTTTCCGAACACACCGGTGGTGGTGTACGGCACGGTTCCGTGCACCCAGGCATCGCGAACCGTGACCCCGCCCATGTTGATCGATCCCGGAACCTGCAGCACCTCATCGGGATTGGATAGATCGTTCTCGATCACCGCCGAGGCGGTGATGATCTTGTTGACCGATCCCGGCTCGAACGGCGAGGACACCGAGAGATTGCCCATCTCACGGTTGCCCTGCTTACCAAGGTTCTGCGAGGGATCAAAGGTGTTGTCATTGGCCATCGCCAGGACCTCACCGGTCTTGGAATCCAGCACAACCGCAGACACGCTGCGCGCTTCGGACAAGTCCTTGGCCTGCTGGACCTGCTGCTGCACGTAGAACTGAATGTCGTTGTCCAGCGTGAGTTCGACGGTGGATCCGTTGACGGCATTGTGTTGGTCGCGGTAGCTGCCGGGAATCACCGCGCCATCGGAGCCACGGTCGTAGGTCTGGGATCCGTCCTTACCGGCCAATGCACTGTCCAGGGAATCCTCAAGCCCCAGAAGGCCGTAACCCTCCCAGTCGATGCTGCCCACGATATTGGCGGCCAACGAGCCGCCGGGATACTGGCGGATGTCCTGTCGCTCCGCCCCCACTTCGGGGAACTCCTTAACGATCTCGGCGGCGATGGCCGGGTCTACCGAACGCGCCAGGTAGGCGAAGGTGTCGTCGCTGCGGATCTTCTTCAACAGGCTCTTGGCATCGGGCTTGTTACCGAGCTTCGCCGACACTCCGGCGGCGATATCCTGCAGCCGCCGTTCCGGCTCGACGGACCGTGTTTTCGCCGCGGCGGCCTTGACGGCGTCGCTCTTCCCCGGGTCCTGGAGGATCTTGAGGCTTTGCTCCCATGACTTGTTGAGCTGCTCACGAATCTTCTTCGGCTGGAAGGTGAGAGCACGAGCCTCGATGGTGAAAGCCAGTTTGTTGCCCACGCGGTCAACGATGGTGCCACGCAACGCCTTCTCGATCTCGGTGACTTTCAGCTGACCGGAGGCTTCGGCACGCAGACCCGCGGCGCGCGGCCCCTGCAGAGTGAACAGCTGAATGGCGGCGATGGCCAACGTCAGAAAGATGATGATGTTGCCCGTGCGATGACGGAAAGCGAATCCAGCTGTCCGCGACACGGCGGACGCCGGCCGCCGGATGCGGCGAGCGCCGACCGGCCGGGACCGATCCTGCCGGTTCACGCCGTCGGGTGGGGACTCGTTGTTGCCACGGGATTGAATTGTTCCCCGGTAACTGGAGAATTCGCGATATTTGATGCTTGCGGCGCGTCGGCCACAGGGGGCGGTATCACGGCCGCGGGATCCGGTGCGACCACCACCGGAGCGGGCATGACCGGAGCGGGCGGCGCTAAGACAGGTTCCTGCCCCACAGGAGCTTCCACCACAGGCGCCGGCACCGTGGCCGGCGGGGCCATATGCGGCACCACGGCCACCGGAGGCGGTACGGGCGGCAACTGCACGGGGACCTCGACCGAATTACCGGCCTTCGGAACGGCGTCGGCGTCATCGGGGATCACGGAGTTCAACGGCGCCGGCGCAACACCCTCAGCCGGCTTCGGAGCACCCACCAGCAGCCAATTGCCCTGCGGGTCCCGTACCAGATGCGCGATATCACGCGATGGGATCATGCCGAGGTCGCGCGCCGAATCCGCGAGCGCCGGCGCCGATTCCGCACGCAGCACATCACGCTCAAGGGCTTCCTTGCGTTGCAGCAGCTGCTCGTTGGTACGCCGCTGGGTGCCTAGCTGATACGAGCGTTCCGCGGCGTCTGTCGACAGCCACAGCGTGATGGCCAGACCGACGCCCAGGGCGCCGATGACCAGCACAACGAACGGCACCTTGGCGATCCACACATGCGGCCGCAGGTCCACCTCGGACAGACGCGTAAGAATCCGTTCGCGTAGCGGTATCCGAATGACTTTGGGCGCCTTGGCCTTGCGGGCCTTCGCGCGTGCCTTCGCCTGTTGAGTGCTGGTCGCCGTGCGGATCTTCTCGGGAGCCTTGCGCTGCACCGGGATCGGCATGGTCTGCGGGGCAGAACGGCGCGGACGCGCCGACGGACCAGCGCCGACCGCCTTAGGAGCGGCACCACGACGTTTAGCGGGTTTGGCAGGATTGCTCTTCTTGGGGGACTCGCCAGCTTTCTTGCGCACCCCAATCATGCGATCCTCCTGTCCCCGACTCGTTCGATTGCCCGCAACCGCACTGGCGCGCTCCGTGGATTGACTTCTATTTCCGCGTCGTCCGCCCGCTCGGCACCGCGGGTGATCGCCGCGAACTCCGGTGCGTCACCGGGCAGCTCGACCGGAAGGTCAATCGGTGACCGGGACGCGATGGCGGCCGCAAATTCCGCCTTGACGATCTTGTCCTCCAGCGACTGATACGCCATGACCGCGATACGACCGCCCGGACGCAGTGCCGCCATGGCGGTAGGTATCGCGGCGGCAAGGGATTCCAGCTCGGCGTTGACGGCGATCCGCAGGGCCTGGAAGGTCCTTTTCGCCGGATGCCCCCCGGTACGACGGGTAGCCGCAGGGATGGCGTCGTACAGCAGCTCAACCAACTGCGCACTGCGCGTGAAGGGTTCGACGGCCCGGCGTCGGACGACCTCATCTGCTATTCGGCGCGCGAAGCGCTCCTCGCCGAATCTACTGAGCACTCTGGATAGTTCGGGTGCCGTATAGGTGTTCAGGATGTCGGCGGCGGTCAGCTCGTCGTGTGAATTCATCCGCATGTCCAGCGGGGCGTCGACCGAGTAGGCGAAACCACGATCGGCCTGATCGAGCTGCATGGACGACACACCCAGATCGAAGAGCACGGCGTCAACCGACGATGTTCCGCGGTAACCCAACCCGTCAAGCGCGTCCACCAGACCGTCGTAGCGGGTATGCACTCCGGTGAATCGCTGCCCGAGGGGCTCCAACCGCTTCCGCGCGATCTCGAGGGCATTGGTATCACGATCGAGACCGATCACGGTGAGGCCCGGCAGCACGGAGAGGAAATGCTCGGTGTGCCCACCGGCGCCCAGAGTGGCATCGACCAGCACCGCACCCGCCCCATCCGCGGACCGGGCGGTCAGTGCCGGAGCAAGCAGCTCATAGCAGCGGCCGAGCATAACCGGCACATGGCCGAAACCAGCCCCGGAGCTAGCCGGAAAATCATTGTCAGACACGGCGATACCCCTCCGGGAGCGGGAGATGCCCCAATGGGAGCACTGGTAAGTGCGAGGAGCCCGCGCAGCCCGGTCCCTGCCCGATGGTGCGAACCTGGCGTCGGGGAAGTACGCCAGGGCCGTATCGGACAGAGGCCGCGCTGCGCGGGCTCGCTCAGAAGATGCCATTGAGGGATTCATCGCTGGCCGCCGAGAAATTCTCTTCGTGTTCCTCCAGGTACTGCTGCCACTTCGCAGCATCCCAAATCTCTAGGTAGTCAACGGATCCGATGACAACGCAGTCCTTGGACAAATCCGCGTATCGCCGGTGATCGGCGGACAAGGTGATGCGCCCCTGCGCATCCGGATGCTGTTCGTCGGTGGCCGCCGCCAGGTTACGCAGAAAGGCACGGGCCTCGGGGTTGCTCCGAGAAGCCGTGGCGGCCTTACGTGCCAGCTGCTCGAACTCGGCCCGCGGGTAGACGGCGAGGCTGTGGTCCTGGCTCTTGGTAACCATCAACCCTCCAGCTAACGCGTCCCGAAACTTGGCGGGCAATGTGAGTCGCCCCTTGTCGTCGAGCTTGGGCGTGTAGGTACCGAGAAACACCTCGACACCTCCCTGCCCGGAACCCTTCGGAGCTACCCTTCCCTCCGATAGGCGCCACTTTACCCCACAATCCCCCACTTTGAATCTGATTTGCCGCGTGTCTCCCCACCATGTGCCCACCATAAGGTCGACGAATGGCTTCGACATGCTGTTTCCCCAGGTCAACCTAGTGGGGGCGAGTGGGGCACCGGTATCCGGACGAGTTGATAACGATTTGGCCTGCACGGGCGAACAGGCTTGCGAGCGATCACCCCATGGCGAGTAGTCGCGCAGTGGAAGCGCTCAGGCAGCAACGCATACAGCAACAGACCCGCGCCGACTGCGCGGGTCTGAGAGTCCGGACTGCGTTAGATGGGGTTTGTCAGTTGTCGAAACGGCGGCGGAATCGCTCTTCCATGCGCTGCGCGAACGATCCGGCGGCGCGTGGGCGACGAGCGCGGCCACTGGATGCGCCCGGTCCCCCTTGCCCGGTAGCGCCCGCCTCGGAGCGCCGGCTTCCGATGATCGCGAAAACCGCGGCCCCGAACATGACGACGAACCCGATCACGCTCAGGACCGGGAAGTTTCCGATCTGAGTAGCGGGTACGGCGACACCGATCACCAACATCGCCAAGCCGATGCAGAAGAGCGCCGCACCCTGCAGACGGCGGCGACCGGAGGTCGCGCCCAGGCGTCCTCCGCGCACGCTCGACGCAAACTTGGGGTCCTCCGCGTACAGCGCGCTCTCGATCTGGTCGAGCATGCGCTGCTCGTGCTCGGAGAGTGGCATCGGTCCCTCCCTCTGGCGCATCGCAACCGGTTGAGTATGTCGTGTCGTTTTATCAACGGTGCCGTGGTTACAACACCCTCACGTTCATAATACGAGGTGAATACCCGCTATACCACCCGGTTCACCCACCAATCTCCCAGCCACACCGACCGGGCAACCGACACGGCGCGGCGCGCCGACGGACCCGGCGAAAACAGAGACAGCGCCCAGGAATGGGCAGAGCGTGATAAACCCGGCGGTACACCCGAAGCCCACACAGAAACCAAAAGGACGCACGTTGACGACATTCCTGGCCGACTTGTCGCAACGCGATATGCAGCGCAGGCTCAGCGAAGCGCTTCGCGTCTACGTCATCGCCATGGGCTATCCGCACGGCACCGAGGATCAGCGTGCTCCGATGTGGCTCGAACACAGCCGCAGACGAGGGTGGCAGGCGGCCGCGATCTTTGACTCTCCCGCCGATCCGGCCTCTGACAGCGCCGGATCCGCCCAGGACCGCATGGACCAGGCACGCATCGTCGGGATCGCCTACGGCTACCGCGGTGCCGCCGACCAGTGGTGGCACCAGCAGGTCAGCCAGGGACTACGCAAGTCCGGGGTGCCCCGCGACCACATCAGCGCCCTGCTCGACCAGTACTTCGAGCTGACAGAGTTGCATGTCGACCCCGGGCTCCAGGGCCACGGTTTCGGTGAGGCGTTGGCGCGGCGGCTGCTGGCCGGTCGTTCCGAATCGCATGTGCTGCTGTCCACCCCCGAGATCACCGGCGAGTCCAACCGGGCGTGGCGGTTGTACCGCCGACTCGGGTTCACCGATGTCATCCGGCAGCACCAGTTCGCGGGAGATCCCCGGCAATTCGCAGTGCTTGGTCGGGCTTTGCCGCTGGAACCCGGATATCGACAGGCCGACGTGACCGCCGTCTGGCACGATGAGCCGCGATGAATAGCCCTGGGCGTGCGGCGCGTATTGCCGCAGTGCTGTTGTTGACGACGCTGCCGCTGCTGTCCGGATGCGTGCGCGTCAAGGCCTCGATGACCGTCACCACCGACGATCACGTCTCGGGGCAGCTGATCGCCGTCGCCAAACCGCAAGGCAAAGACGACAAAGGCCCCCAGCTCGAACGGAACATGTCCTTCGCCCAGAAGGTTCAGGTCGGTGAGTACGAAGAGAACGGCATGGTGGGGTCGCGCGCCATCTTCAACGATCTGACGTTCGCCGAAGTCCCCCAGCTGGCCGGAATGAACAAGAACGCCGCCGGCTTCGATCTCACCCTGCGCCGTAACGGCGATGTGGTGGTGTTGGAAGGCCGCGCCGATCTGACCGCACTGGAAGACACCTCAGATGCCGATGTGTCGCTGGCCATTTCATTTCCCGGCGATATCGAATCCACCAACGGGGAGATGCTCGGCTCCGACGCCGTGCAGTGGAAACTCACTCCCGGCGTAGTCAGCACGTTCACCGCGACCTCCCGCTACACCGACCCCAGCACCCGCTCCTTCAACGGAGCCGCGATCTTCATAACGATCTCCGCCCTGCTGGTCGGCGCCCTGGTTGCATCCCTGGCCTGGCTGGACCGCGACCAATCCCCTCGGCTTACGCCCGACCAGTTCCCGGAGTGACCCGCACTCCGAGGTTCTCCAGCACCTCGGAAGTGGCCCGCGCGAAGTTGAGGGTCATGAAGTGCAGGCACGGAACACCCTCGGCGAGCAGCCGGGCGGCCATCGACGTGGTGACCTCGACGCCGACCTTGCGGACCTCGTCGCGGTTCTCCTCGGGACCATCCCCGGCAGCACGTAGAAGTCGTTCCTCCAGAGCAATGGGCAACGTGGACGAAGAGAGCTCCACCTGCCTGCGCAACGACCTCAGCGACGTAATGGGCATCAGCCCGGGAACGATCGGCTTGGCGCCCTGTTCGGGGTCGGCGGCCACCACCCGATCACGCAGGCGCAGGTAGTCGTCGACATCGAAAAACATCTGCGTGATGGAGTACTCCGCTCCGGCTCGCAGCTTGTTCACCAAATTGGCCGTGTCGCGTTCCAGATCGATCGCCTGCGGATGGCCCTCCGGGAAAGAAGCAACACCCACGTGGAAATCACCCAGGTCACGAACCAGCCGCACCAATTCCTCGGCATAGGTCAACCCACCGGGGTGCGGAATCCATTCAGCATTCACATCCCCAGCCGGATCGCCACGCAGGGCAAGGATATTGGTGATGCCACGGTCCACATATGCGCCCACCATGGCACGCAACTCATCGACGGTGTGCCCGACGGCTGTCAGGTGCGCAACGGGGAGCAAGGTGGTGTTCTCGGCCAGCTCACCGGTCACCCGCACCGTGCGATCACGGGTGGAACCGCCCGCTCCATAGGTCACCGAGACGAACACCGGCTGATACCGCTCGAAAACTCTTGCCGCCCGCCACAACCGCGCCTCGGCGGCCTCATCGCGAGGCGGCATGAACTCCACCGAGAACGCGACATCGCCAGGCTGAACCCCGGCCAGTCGATCGGCGATCGACCCCGGATCCTGCAGCTCGGCGACCGATGCGTCATGGTCGAGCGGGTTGGTTGTCACCCGTCCAGGATAGGTGGGATTACTCTAGGTTCACCCTCGGAGACCTGTAAGCATCCGGGATCAACCACCGCACCCTGAGAGGACGCACCGCTGAGTGTCAACGTAGCCGCTGCCAACGCCCGGCACCTGACCGACGCGGTAAGCGACCAACTGAGCCAGTTCCTGGCCGAATGCCGTGAGCACACCGCGCATATCGGGCAGAACTATGAGCATGCGATCACGGCCCTCGACCGGTTTGTGCTGCGCGGCGGCAAGCGGCTACGCCCCGCCTTTGCCTACTGGGGCTGGCGAGCGGTCACCGACGACCCCGATCCGTGGAATCCCGAAGTGCTGCGGGTATGCGCCGCGCTCGAACTGCTGCACACCTGTGCGCTCATTCACGACGACGTCATCGACAGCTCCGCCACCCGACGCGGCGAGCCCACCATCCATATCGAATTCGCCGCCCTGCACCGTGAGAACGGCTGGTCCGGCTCCCCCGAACAGTTCGGCATATCCGCTGCGATCCTGCTCGGCGATCTGGCACTTACCTGGGCTGATGACATGGTGGTCGGCGCACAGCTGTCCCCCCAGGCCCATGCGCGGGCTCGTGGCGTGTGGTCGATCCTGCGCAGCGAGGTGCTCGGCGGCCAATATCTGGACATTCTGTCCGAATCCTCTGGCGACGAGTCCGTCGAGACCGCCATGCGCGTGATCCGCTTCAAGACCGCCGGATACACGGTGCAGCGGCCCCTGCAGCTGGGCGTCGCGATCGCGGCCGAGAACCCCGAGATCTCACGACTTCTCGGTGATGTCGGGCTGGATATCGGTGTTGCGTTCCAGCTGCGCGACGACGTGCTCGGGGTGTTCGGGGATCCCAAGGTGACCGGGAAACCCGCCGGAGACGACCTGCGTTCCGGAAAGCGCACCGTGCTGCTGGCCGAAGCCCTGCGACTGGCACGCATCAACGACAACGCCGCCGAGGACATGCTTCACTCCTGGATCGGCACCCCACTCACCGATCATCAGGTCGCCGAAATGTGTTCACTCATCGTCGACTTGGGTGCACTCGCAGCGGTGGAGTCTCGCATCGAGGAGCACACGCACCGCGCACTGGAGCAGCTGTCCGGCGCAGATATCGCCGATGACGCCCGTGTCGCGCTGTCTGACCTCGTCCGATTGGTGTCCAACCGGAGCGCATGATCACGTGAGCACATCATCAAAGGCGGTGCAGCCTCCCCTGGAGCCAAACCCGGCACCCGAACCTGCGGTAGTCGATCCGGACGCCGGGTGGACAGCCGCCTTCCTGAGGTCCCCCGCCGGGCGCGCGGCAGTCACCGGATTCGGTGGCGCCATCCTCATCGCCATCGGCGGACTGGGTGCGGGCAGTACCCGACAGCACGATCCGCTGCTGGAATCCGTTGGGCTGTCCTGGTTGCGTTTCGGCCACGGGTTGGTGGTGTCCTCGATCTGCATGTGGCTCGGAGTGGTCCTCATGCTGCTGGCGTGGCTCGGGCTGGGTCGCCACGTGATCGCGGGCAAGGTGACCAAGGAGTCCCTCCTGGTCGTCATTCCGTGCTGGCTGCTGCCGCTGCTCGCCTCGGTCCCGGTGTTCAGTCGGGATGCGTACTCCTATCTCGCACAGGGCGCGTTGCTGCGCGACGGATTCGACCCCTATCTGGTGGGCCCCGTCGAAAACCCGAACGCGTTGCTAGAGAACGTCAGTCCGATCTGGTCCACCACCACCGCGCCGTATGGACCGCTGTTCATCCTCATCGCACGATTTGTCACTCAGATCGTCGGTGACGACGTGGTGGCCGGAACCATGCTGCTACGCCTGTGCATGCTGCCCGGATTGGCGCTGCTGGTGTGGGCCACCCCCCGAGTCGCCCGCTGTCTTTCGGCCAACGCCGGCAAGGCGTTGTGGATCTGCGTGCTCAACCCGCTGGTGATCATCCATCTCATGGGCGGTGTGCACAACGAGATGCTGATGGTCGGCCTGATGATGGCAGGCATTGCACTCGTCCTTGAGCGCCAGCATGTTTGGGGCATATCAGTGGTCGCGTTGGCGGTGGCCGTCAAGGCGACAGCCGGTCTGGCCTTGCCCTTCCTGGTGTGGATCTGGATGCGTCGCCTGGCCGAGAACGCCGATGAGGACTCCCCACAGCGTCACCCGGTGACCGCGTTCGCGATGGCGTCGGCAGCCTCGGTGTCCGTCGTCGTCGCGGTGTTCGCGGTGTTGTCCTGGATCGCCGGCGTCGGCCTGGGATGGCTGACCGCCCTGGCCGGTTCGGTGAAGATCATCAACTGGCTGACAGTGCCCACCGCCGTCGCGAACATCATCAACGTCGTCGCCGGTCTTTTCGTGACCGTCAACTTCGATGCGCTTCTGGAGATCACCCGCATCATCGGGGTCATGGTCATCGCGGTCAGCCTGCCCGTGGTGTGGTGGCGGCACCGGCACAACGATCGCGACGCAATGTTCGGGATCCTGTGGGCGATGGTGATCGTGGTGCTCATGGCGCCGGCGGCGCTGCCCTGGTACTACACCTGGCCACTGGCCATCGCGGCGCCGCTGCTGCAATCGCGCATCGCGATCGCAGCCATCGCCGGGTTCTCCACCTGGATCATGGTGATCTTCAAACCCGATGGCTCCCACGGCATGTACGTGTGGGTGCATGTACTGATCGCGGCAACCTGCGCTGCCATCGCGTGGCGGATGATCAACACCGCGCCGGAAGCGCGCGATCCCAGCGACTACTAATAGCCCATCGCCTGTGCCCGCCGCAGCACCTCGCGGGCCTGGTGACCATGTAGCGCATCGACCGGGCGGGCCGCTTCGATTCGTTCGGTGGTGCCGTCCCGGGTCACCGTCAGCGACTCATCACCGGTGAACAGCCAACGCATGATTTCGGGCTCGTGATATCCCCCGTCCCGCAGCACCGAGAGCAGCCCGAACAGATGCTTCACCACCGGGCCTTCGGGGCTGAAAAAGATGACGGGAACCTTGATTTCGCCATCGCGGCGCACTGCGATGAGTTCACCGTCGCGCAAATACTGCTGAACCTTGGAAACCGGTACCCGCAGGCGCGTGGCCGCTTCTCTGAGGGAGAACAACGGCTCGTCGGCGTCAAGCGTGTCGGCAACGTATGGAATGGCGCTCATAACGAATGACGCTAGTCGCCTCGCACGCCACCGTCGCCCAAAAGCGTCCTCCGGGTGTGGTGACGCGCGTAACCTTCGGACCGTGACGAGTTCCGGCGATCCGACATCGGTCACCCACAGTGAGTACTACCCCTACCCCGTCGAGAAGGTCTGGGATGTTCTCGTTTCCCTTGAGCTCACCGCCTCACAGGTGAAAGAGGTCAACGACGCACCCGTCGAAGTCGGCGAGGCACGCGTCCTGATCACCCATCCGCAGCCCGCCGTCGGCTTCGATGGCGTGCTCCGGACCACCTACACCAGCGTGGTGCCACACGAGCACATCGAGCAGGTATTGACCGCCCCTGGAATCGAAGTGACCTCCCGCTGGAATCTGCTGCCGGAGCCCGGCGGCACCCGGCTGCGTGTCACGTACAGCCGGTTCGACCCGGCCATTGCCCTGCACCGTCAATGGCGGACCATGCTGTTCTCGGGCGCCGGGCCAATGCTCAACTCCGTCCGCGAAATGCTCGATAAGCGACGTTGACGCCGGGGCGCTCCCGCATCACTGGATACCATCGATGCGATGACGTCGCCCAAGAACCCGACCCACCGCCTCGATCCGATGATCGGGACGGTGCTCGATAGTCGGTATCGCATTGAGGCACCGATTGCGACAGGTGGCATGTCGACCGTGTACCGGGGGCTGGACACCCGGCTGGACCGCCCGGTTGCCGTGAAGGTGATGGACAGCCGCTACGCCTCCGACACGGGGTTTCTGGCACGGTTCCGGCTCGAGGCCCGAGCCGTCGCACGATTGCGCCACCCGGGGCTGGTGGCCGTGTTCGATCAGGGCATGGACGGTAAGCACCCCTTCCTGGTGATGGAGCTGATCGACGGGGGCACCCTGCGCGAGTTGTTGCGCGAGCGTGGACCCATGCCGCCCCATGCCGTGGCCGCGGTGTTCAATCCGCTGCTCGGTGGCTTGGCGGTCGCACACCGATCGGGACTGGTGCATCGCGACGTCAAACCCGAGAACGTGCTGATTTCCGACGACGGCGAGGTCAAGCTCGCCGATTTCGGGCTTGTGCGTGCCGTCGCCGAGGCCGGAATCACGTCCACCAGCGTGATCTTGGGCACTGCGGCGTACCTGTCCCCCGAGCAGGTGCGCACCGGCTCGGCCGGCCCACGCAGCGATGTCTATTCGGCGGGCATCCTGATGTACGAATTGCTCACCGGTTCAACACCGTTCACCGGGGATACGCCGTTGGCACTGGCCTATCAACGCATCGATCGCGATGTACAGGCACCCAGCGAGGTCATCGACGGCATTCCGGAAGAGTTCGACGAACTTGTGTTGCGTGCCACCTCCCGCGACCCGGACGCACGCTACGCCGACGCTGCACAGATGGGCGCCGAACTGGACGCCATCGCCGCGGATCTGCAACTGCCGACCTTCCGCGTACCTGCACCCCGGGATTCCAAACAGCATGTTGCCGAACAGCTTTACCGCAGCCGACTGATCGAGACCGGCGGACGCACCACGGGCAATCTCAGCGCCCCCGGTAAAGCGGATGCCGCAGACACCGCCTCGGCCGCTGCGGCCCTGGGTGTCTCACCGCGACCCAGCGTCTCGGCACGTCCCAAGGTGCCCAATCCCACGCGGATGATGGACCCGGTGCCCGCCTATGATCCCCAGTACGATCCCGAATTCGACAGCGACCCTGACGAATCGGCGTTCTTCGCCGATATCGACGACTCGGAGTACCGGTACGAACGTCAGCAGAGCCGCCGCGCGATCTTCATGTGGCTGGTGATCGTTCTCATCATCACCACCTCGGTGGCGGCGGGATGCTGGTCGCTGGGCGCCAACATCACCAACCTGCTTTAGTCCCTGAGCATCTCCGCTACGAGGAACGCCAACTCCAGTGACTGCTGGGTGTTCAGACGCGGATCGCATGCCGTTTCGTAGCGACCGGCCAGATCGTCATCCGAAATATCCTGTGCCCCACCGAGACATTCGGTGACGTTCTCACCGGTGATCTCGACGTGAATACCACCGGGGTGCGTGCCGAGCGCGTTGTGCACCTCGAAGTATCCCTGCACCTCATCGACGATCCGATCGAAGTGCCGCGTCTTGTAACCGCTGGGCGACTCGTGGGTGTTGCCATGCATCGGGTCACACTGCCAAACCACCTGATGGCCGGTGGCCTGTACCTTCTCGATGATCGGCGGAAGCAGATCGCGCACCTTCGAGTTGCCCATCCGCGACACGAACGTCAGGCGGCCCGGCTTGTTGTGCGGGTCAAGACGTTCCACGTATTCGACGGCCTGATCGGGCGTGGTGGTGGGGCCGATCTTCATCCCGATCGGGTTGGCGATGATCTCGGCGAAGGCCACATGCGCGTGATCGAGCTGCCGCGTGCGATCGCCGATCCACAGGTAGTGCGCCGACAGGTCGTACAGTGCCGGCTCGCCGTTCTCGTCCTCTGACAAACGCAGCATGGCGCGCTCGTAGTCGAGCACCAGCGCCTCATGGCTGGCGTAGATCTCAGCGGTGTCCAGGTTCGAATCCGCCACACCGCAGGCGCTCATGAACTTCAGGCCGCGGTCGATCTCGGAGGCCAGCGCCTCGTAGCGGGCACCGGCAGGTGAGGTACGGACGAATTCCCGGTTCCAGTCGTGCACCAGTGCCAGCGAGGCCATCCCCGAGCCGGTTACCGCGCGCACCAGATTCATCGCGGCACTGGCGTTGGCGTAGGCGCGCACCAGACGCGAAGGGTCGTGCTCACGCAGCGCCGCGTCGGGGGCGAATCCGTTCACCATGTCGCCGCGGTAGGACCGCAGCCCCAGTGCGTCGGTATCGGAGCTGCGTGGTTTGGCGTACTGGCCGGCGATACGGGCCAGCTTCACCACCGGCATGCTGGATCCGTACGTCAGCACCACCGCCATCTGCAGCAGCGCACGGATGTTGGCCCGGATATGCGGCTCGGTGTTATCGGCGAAGGTCTCGGCGCAGTCTCCGCCTTGCAGCAGGAATGCCTCACCACGTGCTACCTGAGCCAGTTGGCTCTGCAAACGCTGGATCTCCGCGGGGACGGTGATCGGGGGCACGCTTTCGAGCACGGTCCGCATGGCCGCGGCCTGATTCGCGGGCCAGCTCGGCTGCTGAGCAGCAGGTTTGGCGAGCGCGGCATCCAGGCGCTGACGCAGATCGGCCGGGAGCGGCGGCAGCTCCGGCAATTGGTCGATGGGGACGTCGACTGTCCAGTTCACGTACTCATCTTAACCGGCCCTTACCAGCGGATTTTCACCCGGGATTCGCGGTGATCAGCCCGGCGGAACCATCGCGCGGTAGCGGGCCAGGTTGTAGCGGGCATCAACCAGGGCATCGTGTGAGTCGGCGGGCCGTTTCGGCACCGCCGGGCGGCCCAGGTCGTACCACAGCTGCTTGAGTTCGAGGGTGAACCGGGGAACCGGCTGCGGCAGCTCCGTCATGGCCCCCCACAGCTGACACAGCGCCACGTGGTCGTAGGCACCCACCCAGGCCCACAACTCGATCGGGTCGGACGACCCGCCACCGTTCAGTCCGAGGAACTCGGCCAGGTCGTCGCGAATCTGCCCGCGTGAGCGCCACAGCGGCGACGACAGCGCCGGCAGTTTGGGCAGGACGTTCTGGCGCACCCACGGACCGGCCTGCTGCGGATCGAAGGCGGTGGAGACGGCGTAGTACTCACGGCCGTCTTCGCAGACCATCCCGATGGAGATGAGTTCGATGGTGCGGCCATCGTCGATGAACTCGGTGTCGTAGAAGTAACGCACGCGGGCCGCCTAGTTGTGCGCCGGAGAAGCCGGAGCCAGCTCATCGGCCTGTGTCGGCTCATCTTCGCGCACAACATCGTTCACGTCCGTCGGGTCACGCCGCAGCCATATCCAACTGGCCACGAGCACCCCGAGATGAACGAATACATACAGGCTGGGGATCAGATCGTTCAGGACACCGCCGGGGCGTAACGTCAAGGCGCCGGAGTCCGGTGTCTTGCCGCTGAGGCTGGTGAACCACGCCGCGAACACCGCACAGAATGCCCACATCGTGATCGCGGACGCCCGCTTGCCCAGCACGTAACCGCGGTAGCTCAGATGGACGACCAACGGCACGAACCACACCCAGTGATGACTCCAGCTGAACGGCGAGGCCGCCGCCGATGCCATGCCCACGATCGAGATGGCCAGCAGCAGCTGTCCGCGCCGATACGCCAGAACCGCGACCACCAGGCTCGCCACGATCACCAACACCGACAGTGCGGTGGCCGTCCCGGCCGACAGATTCAATCTGAGAAAAAGCCCACTGATGCTGGTGCTCGCGGTGGGGTCGCGGGTGATGCGGCTGATCTTCTCGAAGGCACGGTCCACCCAGTAGTAGTGCGAGGCGGAGGGCAGGAAGATGAAGCCCAGACCGATGGTGGCGATCAGCGTGATGGCTGCCATGACGGCCGCACGAATCCGCCCCACCAGGAACAAGAAGACGATGAAGATCATCGGGGTCAGCTTGATGCCGGCCACGATGCCGATGCCGATCCCGGCCAGCTTCCACCGTTTGGGCGCCAGGAGGTCCGTCACCACCACCGCCAGGATCAGCAGATTGATCTGGCCGAGCTGAATGGAGAGCCGGACCGGTTCCAGCCACGAAACCAGACCGACCAGCAGGGCCAACAGTCCCCATAGTCCGGCCTTGGCCGAGACGTTCAGCCAGGCCAGCATGCGCCAGACCGAGTAGACGAGCAGCGCCGGGAACACCACGAGCGACAGGATCTGTGCGGTGAAGTCGGTGATGAAGGCCAGCGGGGTGAATACCAACGCCGCGAACGGGGTGTAGGTGAACAGCAGATCGTCTATCTCGCCGTTGCGCCCGATCGAGTAGAGATCCAGTCCGTCCAGTACGCGTGTGCCACCGAATCGATACACCAACACGTCGATCTGCAGTGCATATGTCGGCCAGTGAATGAAGACGACCGCGTGCAGCAGCAGGGCGACGGCGAGGACGAGCGGGCCACCCCACGCGATCCATCTGGCAACTCGACGAACGGAGCCGCCGTCCGCGATGGCGGTTTCGTTTATTGAATTCGGCACGGCCCTTGCATCTCTCAGTTCTCCTGCGGGTGGCCTCAAGAGTAACGGTACCGGCGCGGATAGCTGACCCACGCCCCACTGCGAGGTGCCACCTCAGATGCAGGGAAGATGCACGGACCCCCGATTAACCGGCGGCGCTCTCCGGGATGCGATCGGGCTGCTGCGGAGGCTCTGCGGGCTTGTCCTTGAGCGACGCCGCGTAGATGTCGACGTACTCCTGACCGGACAGCTGCATCAGCTCGTACATCACCTCGTCGATGACCGCACGCTCGATGAAGCGGTTTCCGGCCATCCCATCGAAGCGAGAGAAGTCCAACGGCTTGCCGATTTTCACGGTGACCTTGGAAAAGTGCCAGCGCGCCGTGCCCGGTGGGTTCATCACATTGGTGCCGACCATCGCGATCGGGATGACGGGTACCCCGGTGGCCAGGGCCATGCGCGCCAAGCCCGTCTTACCCTTGTAGAGACGGCCGTCCGGGGAGCGAGTGCCTTCGGGGTAAATACCCAGCAGCTTGCCCTCGCCGAGTAGCCGCTTGGCGGTGCTCAGCGCATTCTCGGCGGCGTCGGCGCCGGTGCGGTCGATCGGGACCTGCCCGGCCCCGCTGAAGAACACTTTCTTCAGCCAGCCCTTGAACCCGGGCTCGGTGAAGTACTCGCTCTTGGCCAGAAAGGTCACCCGGCGGGTAGAGACCAGCGGCAGAAAGAAGCTGTCGACCACGGCGAGATGGTTTCCGGCCAAGATCGCCGGCCCGGACGATGGAATGTTCTCCAGACCTTCTACCTTGGGGCGGCCCATCAGCTGCAAGATCGGCCCCATGAAGATGTACTTCAGCAGCCAATAGAACATCGCGCGCATCCTCTCCCGATCCCCATGAGCAGCACGGGGCTGGCGCCGAGCTTACCCTCGGCGACGGCGAATCTTCGTGGAGTGTCTAAGGTCCCGGAAATATGGGACGCGAAGTCCCAGAACGGACACGGATGCTCGTCACTCGTCGATGTCGACCGGGATCGGTTGGTACCCAGTCGATTGCGAACTCGGCGGCGGGGTTGGGAACGGACTGCGATAACCACCCTCGGGGCCGTCATCGGGATCGTCCGGACCACCGGGCCCCTCGGCCTCCAACATCGCCCGCACCACCATCACCAGCGCGAGGCTGTGTTCGGCGATCGTCGCCAACAGCGGATGATGCTCACCTTCGACGAGGGCCGCCAACGCACAGACCGGGCAGAACAGCTGGTTGCATTTTCCGGGAGCGGCGCCGTCCGCGGGAGCGCGAGCGGCCTGCCGCAGCGCCGGGTCGAGCTTGTCGAGGATCGAGGCGGCCAACGCACGCAGTTCGGGGGCGAGTTCCGGATGGGTACCCGTCACGTAGGCCACACCTCCGGATCCGCTCTAAACCGTATGGTCAGCTCACCACCGACAAGCCGGGCATCGACAACCACACAGCGCCGCAGCACGGAGGCCAGCCGGACCCGCCGGCGCATCCCATTTGCGCCGATGACCAGGTCATCTCCCACCCGGCCGAGGCTCAATGTGGCCGGATCGATCTGCGGTAACTCTAGCCGTAACAGATATACGGTGTCCGCTCCGGACCCGGATTCACGCTCGACAATGGTGGCCAGCGGTGCCGGGGGCTTAGCCCCATCGCGCCGCCGAACCGCCTCGGCCAGTTCGCCGAGCGCCTCCGGCCCGATGGGCTCACGCGGCAGATGCGGCACCAACAGCATCTCCACGTCCCCGATCGCCTCCCCCATCTCATCGAGAACCGCGGCTTGATCGGCGATGCGCTGCATGTACCAGTCGAATGCCGGATGCGCGGGCAGATTGTGGTACTCGTACGAATCATCTTGAATGAGAACCTGATTGACAATCACTTGATCGATGCGCACACCCATGAGCGCCAACGCTCCCACGGTACGGATGGCCTCGGCCACCACTACCCGTTCGGGAGTCAACACCAGATGGGCTCCCACCCGTTCGGCATCCGAAAGCAAGCCCGCAAGCCGATCCGCCGACGCCGCAACGCGTTCCAGTAGTTCGGCCAGTATCAGGGCGCGAGGTGTGCCGATACCGCCGAGTCGGCGATGCCGCGGCCAAGCCCGTTCCAGATACATCGCGAAGGTTCCGGGCAGAGTCAGCATGCGCAACGCGTCTGCCGTTGAGGCACAGTCGACCACGACGACATCCCATTCGCCGGTGTCGGCGAGTTGTTGAACCTCATGCAGCCCGAGCATCTCCTGCACACCCGGCAGTGCGGAAAGCTCTTCGGGGGCAAGCGATCCAATGTCGGATTCGGGATACTGCTCGGCGATCGTCGCGGCGATGTCACCCCAACGCTGTTCCAGCAGTCCCAGGGTGTCCAGGGCCATCACATCCAGTTGTCCCCCGTACGGGTCCTCGACCACCCGCACGCAATGAGCCCCCGGGGTGGGGTCCACACGAACGCCGAAGACGTCGCCGAGGGAATGCGCCTGGTCGGTCGACACCGCGAGCACCCGCTGCCCGGCGCGCGCGTACCGCACCGCAGTGGCACCGGCCAGCGTCGACTTACCCACACCCCCCTTGCCGACGAAAAGGCCGATGGTGGCTGTCAACGGCACGTGGGCATCGGGGGCGACGTCTGCGGGGTGGGACACGAGATCCTCCCCGACGTCGCTAGCGGTCAGATTCGACTCGCTTCTTCAAATCCTTGAGTGCGGAGTCGGTGATCTTGCGTTCGGCCTTGCGCTTGAGCATTCCGATCATCGGAATTTGAAGGTCAACCGCGAGCTCATACGTCACCTCGGTGCCAGACCCCTTGGGCGCCAAAAGGTATGTCCCTTCCAGCGAACGTAGGAGGGAACTCTCCGCCAAGGTCCAGGTGACCTTTCGGCCATCCGGAGACCACACGTACTCCAGGACCTGGGTGTCCTTGAGGACACCGGCGTCCAGCACCAACCGGGCACGTTTGACCCTGCCCTCGGAGTCGGTGTCGAGCACCTCGGTTTCCTTGTACTCCGACACCCATTCCGGGTAGGCGCCGATATCGGCGATCACCGCCATCACTTTGCCGGGTTCGGCATCGATGGCAATCGTTTGGGTAGTCTTCTCAGCCACCTGACAGACGGTACCCTTCTCCCTGGCGCTCGGATACTCCCATCCTGGCAATTCGCCGCAGCTATGCGAAGGAGAGACGCCCATGAGCCGTCTCGTGGCGAAGGTACTCGGTGTACACCAGAGCATCTACATCGCATCGAAAGGCTATCTGGGTCATCACGTTCCGGGAATGGCCCCCAGCCTGCTGCTGACTTCCATCGGCGCCAAGACCGGGGCACAGCGCATCAACTCGCTGACCTATGCCAAGGACGGCGACAATCTCGTCATCGTGGCCTCTAATGGCGGCGCGCGGCGCAATCCTGCCTGGTACCACAACCTGAAGGCGCACCCGCAGGTACAGGTGCAATTGGGCCGGGACCGGCGCCGCGTCCGCGCGACGGCACTTCTACCCGGCGACACGGATTACGAGCGGTTGTGGAAGTTAGCCGACACCAACAACTCTGGCCATTACAGCGCCTACCAGCGGGCGACGTCTCGCCCCATCCCGCTGGTCGTGCTCGCTGCCGCCTGATCAGGCCTGCGGCACCCACGACTCGCCAATTGTCCGGTCTGCCTCGAGCCGCTGCTTGACCCCGAAAGCGAACCGCTTGCCGGTGACCCGACGCGCGTGATTGAGCTGAGCCAGATTCAGCTTGGCCACCTGTGCGGCGCTGACTCCGGTCGGCTCGGCGTGCAGGAAGTAGTGCAGGATCGCCCCGTCCAACGCGGGCTCCAACCACACCTCCATCGTTCCGGTCAGAGGCCCGGCGACCGTCCAGCGGATGCCTTTCTCGCCGCGCTCCTCGACAACATTGAGCTGCAGGTCAGGCCACCAACGGCGCCAATCGGCGGGGTTGGAGATGGCGCGGCCGATGTCCGCGGGATCTGCGGCGATAAAGGTCTGGTCGGCGACCTGAATGCTGTTCATCGCGCACTAGCTTAAGCCTCGCCGCCGAAGGAAATGCGGCAACGTCTTCGACGATCCTGAGGCCACGACTAGTCTGAGCGGGTGCGAGAGTTCAGCGTTCCTGCCCCATTCACTGTCGAGGACAACGCATCGGTTGTTCATGCCGTCTACGACTACGAACGTGAAGACCCCAATCAGGCGGCATTCTCCCGTCTCGTCGACGGCACCTGGACGCCCGTCACCTACGCGGAGGCCGCAGCGCAGATCCGTGCGGTGGCCAACGGCCTGATCGCCAAGGGTGTGGCGCCCGGTGATCGCGTGGCACTGATCTCGGCGACACGGTACGAGTGGACGATCATCGACTACGCAGTGCTGTCGATCGGCGCCATCACCGTTCCCATCTACGAGACATCTTCGGCCGATCAGGTCCGGTGGGTATTGCAGGATTCCGCGGCGGTGGCACTGTTCTTGGAGTCCGATGCGCATGCCAAGATCGCCGAAGAGCTGGCACCCGAACTCCCCAACCTGCGCACCGTGTTTCACATCGCCAGTTCGACTGCACCCGCGGCTCTCGACGAGCTCGCCGAGGCTGGGAGCGGTGTGGACGCCGCCGAGCTCAGCGGCCGACTCGACGCCATCAGGGCCAGCGATCCCGCGACGCTCATCTACACCTCGGGAACCACCGGGCGTCCCAAGGGTTGCCAGCTCACCCACTCCAACCTGGTGTACGAAACCCGGGGTGCGCGTGCTGTTTTCCCCGATTACCTACAGAAGGGCAGCCGGACGCTGATCTTCCTGCCGCTGGCACACGTGCTGGCGCGCGGTATCGCGATGGCGTGCTTCCAGTCCAAGGTGAGCGTCGGATTCACCAGTGACATCAAGACACTGGTGCCGACGTTCGGGATCTTCAAGCCCACCTTCATCGTCTCTGTCCCCCGCATCTTCGAGAAGGTGTACAACACCGCTCGCCAGAACGCCCAGAATGACGGCAAGGGAAAGATTTTCGACGCTGCCGCCGACACCGCCGTCGAGTACAGCCAGGCGCTGGACAACGGCGGACCGGGCATCGTGTTGCGCGCCAAACGCGCCGCCTTCGACAAGCTGGTGTACGGCAAGCTGCGCGCGGCGCTCGGCGGTGAGTGCGTGGCATCGATCTCCGGTGGAGCGCCACTGGGTGCCCGACTCGGTCACTTCTACCGCGGCGTCGGCCTGACCATCTACGAGGGCTACGGACTTACCGAAACGACGGCAGCCTGCGCGGTGAACGTGATCGGTGGGCTCAAGATCGGCAGTGTCGGTAGGCCGTTGCCCGGTAACGCCGTGAGGCTCGGCGATGACGGCGAGCTACTGGTGTCCGGCGGCGTCGTGTTCAGCGGGTACTGGAACAACCCGACCGCGACCGGCGAGTCGATCGTGGACGGCTGGTTCCACACCGGCGATCTGGGCGCGATCGATGAGGACGGCTTCGTCACGATCACCGGTCGCAAGAAGGAAATCATCGTCACCGCAGGCGGTAAGAATGTGGCACCGGCGGTACTGGAGGATCAGCTGCGCGCTCATCCGTTGATCAGTCAGGCGATGGCCGTCGGCGACAAGCAGCCGTTCATCGGAGCCCTCATTACCATCGACCCCGAAGCCATCGACGGCTGGAAGCAGCGCAATGGCAAGCCCGCCGAGGCCACCGTCGCCGACCTGGTCGAGGATCCCGATCTGCTCGCAGAGGTCGAAACCGCCGTCAAGGCAGCCAATCAGGTTGTCTCCCATGCCGAAGCCATCAAGAAGTTCCGCATCTTGCCGGTTGACTTCACCGAGGCCACCGGCGAGATGACGCCGACGCTCAAGGTGAAGCGCAATGTGGTGGCCGAGAAGTTCGCGGCAGACATCGATGCGATCTACTCGGGGTCACCCGAGTAGATCTCCCACCCCGCGGAGCCTATGCAGAGCCGCCGACCAACTCGGCGAAGCGGGCGGCATGGTGATCCCAGCGCCAGTGCTCGGTCACCCAGGTGCGCCCCGTCTCCCCCATCACGGCGGCCTGCGCCGGATCGGACAGGATCTGGACGATCGCGTCCGTGATCGCGGGTACCGATCTGCCATCGACGACAAGCCCCGTCTCACCGTCGCGCACGGTTTCCGGTGCGCCCCCTGAGTTTCCGGCGACCACCGGGACGCCGCAGGCCGACGCCTCCAGAAACACTATCCCCAGGCCCTCCACGTCGAGCCCCGCTCCGCGGGTACGGCAGGGCATCGCGAAGACATCGCCCATCGCGTGATGAGCGGGTAGCTCCTCCCACGGCACACCGCCGGTGAACACCACATGCTCATCGACGCCGACGCGACTGGCCAACGCCCGCAACGGTTCCGCGTATGGACCACCACCCACGATCACCAGCGCCGCACCGTCGACACGTTCCCGGATCGCCGGCAGCGCCTCGATGAGCTTGTCTTGGCCCTTACGCGGGACGAGCCGGGAGACGCACACGATGGTCGGCCGCTCGCCGAGCCCGTAGCGGCGCCGCAGCTCCTCGCGTGCCACTGGGTCAGGACGGAATCTATTGGTGTCGACACCGGCGGGCAGATGTTCCAACGCGGCACGCGGACCGAAGGCCGCGGCGAAGCGTCCGCGCGTGTAGCGGCTGACATAGGTGATCACGTCGGTGCTATCGCCGATCTGTCGCAGTGCGTACCGTGCCACCGGCAGCATCGACCAGCCGACTTCGTGCCCGTGCGTGCTGGCCGCCGTTACGGCGGCTCCCGCCGCCTTGGCGGCCGACGACAAGAGCGCCAGTGGCGCGGCCGCACCGAACCACACCACGTCGGAGTGCTGCGACTTGATGAGGTCCACCATGCGCTGGCGGACGCCAGGGCTCGGAAGCATCAACGAGGTCGGGTGCCGCACCACCTGATAGTCAGCCGCGGCGTCGTATCGCTCGCATCCTTTCCACCTCGGCGCGTACACGGTCACCTCGTGCGATCCGGCCAGGTGAGTCACCAGCTCTTGCAGGTAGGACTGAATGCCCCCGGGCCTGGGCGGAAAATCGTTGGTGACCAACAGGATCCGTTGCCGCCGGCCGCCAGGCTGAAATGTCACGACGCCTACCGTAGTGGACGAGAGCAGAGCCAGCTCTGCCACTGCCGAACCAGTGTCGGCTCATCGATGCCCAATGCCTGCTGGATGGCCACACCCTGCGCACTCGGCGCAACGGCGGCCCCATACCGGTACAGCTGTACCAGTTTTGGTTCACCAAAGGTTTCGGCCACATACTGGGCCACCGACCAAGCCTCCTCGTACGCCTGTGTACGTTTCGTTCCCGGACTCTCGATGTCGTCGTCAGTGGGCAAATGGTCCGGAATCCGTCCCGCGGCAAGGGCACTGGCCAATGTGGGCGCAGCGTTCCGGAAGGGTGTGCCGCTGCCGCGGCGCCCGTTGTAATCGGCCACCCCCTCCACCAACCAGAGGGGTGCGTGATCGCCGGTGACCGTACGGGCCGCGGCGTGGAAGAGTTCATGGCGTAGCACCACACGGAACTGATCGGGTGGAAGTGCTGCCGAGCCCGGCGCGAAAATCACCCGCTGCCCCACAGCGACTCCACGCTCGACACGGTCGGCGACCGCGGCGGCGGCTATTCCATCGGTATCTGCGCCCCCGACAAGCGCAGCGAACTCTGCGTCCGTTTCTGCCGCGACCAGTAGCACTCCCGCCTGCCACTGCGGCCCCCAGAACTCCGACAACGCCGTCAATGCACCGGCGATCTCGTCGGCAAGCCGTGGCGCCACCGCCGAACCGGGATGCCCCAGCACCACCACGTCCCGGTCTCCCACCTTGCTACGCGTCTCCACCGCGGGCGCGAACTGCCACGGCACGGCGACCGCGCTGGCATCGACCAACCGCCAGGTGTCGTTATCGTGCAGCACGACGACCGTGGCGGGGCGCCTGACGGCAACCTTGTCCACTCCGCTGACCGCATAGAACAGCGCCACGTCCAATGTCCATTGTTGATGCGGCGCAACAGGATCGGCGGGAACCTCGGCGGCCAACCGATACTCGAATGTGTCTGTCTTCAGCCCCGACAGGTTCTTCTGCAACCGCCACTGAGCCTCCCGGGGTCTGCCGGGAGCGAGGACGGCGTCCAGTGCCGCGGTATCACCGCTGCGCAAAGCCTCGGAGTAGCGCGTCAACAATGCCTGAATCGCTGCACGCACATCGTTGGGCGGCACGGCGGACTGTGTACGACAACCGCAGAGAATCAACAGAACCACCGCGAGCAGCGATGTCCAGCGTGCTACCCCTGACACCCGGGCACGACGGCTGCGACTCAGTAGCGGCGCGCGTTGTAGATCGGGCCGGAGGAGGTGATGGGCGCGACCGCGACGGGAACACCGTAGGTGGAGGCGTGCACCATCATGCCGTTGCCGACATAGATACCGGTGTGCGAGGCATCCCCGTAGAAGTTGATGACGTCACCCGGCTGCAGATCACTCAGCGCCACGGGCGTGCCACCACGGGCGAGCGCCTGGCTGGAGTGCGGCAGCGAGACACCCTGCTGGCCGTAGGCCCACATCACCAGGCCCGAGCAATCGAAGGCGTTGGGGCCCGAACCGCCCCACGAGTAGGGCGCACCGATCCGGGTCAATGCCGCGGCGACGGCGTTCGCACCGATGGCCGAACCTCCACCACCGACGGCGACTTCCGGCGCGGGGGCGGCGGCCGCAGCCTGCATCAGCGGCTCGGGAGCATCCGGGGCCTGGCCCGGCTCCACCGGAGGCGGCGGGGGCACGGGCGCCAGTGCCGCCAGCTGAGCGCGCTGGCCGGGGTTCAGAGTGTTGTACTGCGACTTGACGACCGCGATCTGCACCTGCAGCTGGCTCTGCTTGGCCTGCAGCGAGGCGCGAACGTTCTTGGCCTGCTCGGCGGCCACCCGGGCCTGCTCGACGGCATCACGGGACCGCTGCTCGGCCTCATCGGCCGAGGACTGCGCGGCGCGATAGCTGTCCATCCGGCCACGCATCTCGGTTCCCACCGTGCGCTGCACCGACAACTGGTCGATGAGGTTCTGCGGAGAGTTGGAGGTCAGCACGGCACCGTAGCCGCTGGTGTTACCACCCATGTACGCGGCGACCATTGCCTTGTTGACGTCGACTTGGTACGTGGAGACCGCCATGCGCGCAGCCTTCGCGACGGCCTCATCGGCGAGAACCGCCTTCTCGGCATCACGCTGAGCCGCCAGCTTGGCGTCGAGATCCATCTTCGCCGAGTTAGCCGCTTCGGAGGTTGCCTCAGCCTGACGAGACAGCTCGTTGAGCTTCTTCACGGCGTCGTTGTTGGGGTCGGCAGTCGCGACCTGACCACCCGCAAATATCCCGCCGACCAGGGCGGCAGCGGTCATCGCAAGCATCGTGCGCCGGAGAGGTGAGGGCGTCGATCGATCCGAATGATTTCGAAGAAGACGCCCGACACTCAAGACAACATCCCTTTACTGCAATGTGATCGCCGCGAACTACGGCGCCAATAGGTCTCAGATAGGTTACGAAATGGCATCGACGTTGTCCACCGCAGTGGGAAACGACGTCAGTGTCGCGTAAGTGTCGGTTCTCCTCCCCGTTCCCGGGGTGGGCCATCAAGCACCTATTTCGAGTGTGCCCTATGCGACTCCGGCATCGGGCGTCTTCGCCGAATCAGGCGTGTCGTATGTGCGCTGAATCGGCACCAGTCGCAGCTTGGGCGCCATCCCGGCCTCGGCCAAGACGGCCAGCGCCGCACGTTCGTCGTCGGCAAGCGTCTGGGGCACCCCCAACAGCACGCTGACCACGCAGTCACCGCATCCCGGGCCGCGCATCGCGCAATCGTCGCAATCGATAAGCATGGCTCCTCCTTTCCCATCGGTCGTTCTTTCGGGTTCAGGGCGGACGGTAACTGCGCCCACCGACAAGTAAGCACCGCCTGGCACCCTTGCGGTATGACGGAACAGTCGCAACCAGCGCATACCGACCGCCTCCGGGCCGAATCGTTTGGTGGCTCCGCCGACGCCTACGACCGTCACCGCCCCCGCTATCCGCAACCTCTGATCGACGAGCTTGTGTCCGGCGGCCATACGCGCGCCCTGGATGTGGGAGCGGGTACCGGGATCGCGTCGGCACAACTGGCCGCGGCCGGCGCCGAGGTGCTGGCCGTCGAACCGGACGCACGCATGGCGCAGATGGCAGCCGCGAAGGGCATCGACGTCGAGGTGGCCACATTCGAGGAGTGGCAGCCGACCGGCCGGACCTTCGATCTCGTGCTCTTCGCGCAGTCCTTCCACTGGGTAGAGCCCACTACGGCGCTACGGAAGGTTTTGACCGTGCTTCGCCCGGGAGGCCGCCTCGCACTGGTGTGGAACCGCATCGTGCCCACCTCGCCGACTCAGCAGGACCTGGACACCGTCTACGCCGATTTCATGGACACCACCAAGCGCCCGTCCATCAACACCGAGGACACCGTCTCGGCGGCCATCGAGAAATCCGGCTATCACGTGCGGCACTCCCATTTCCTGGACCGCCCACACTTCTCCACACAGGCATACCTGGACATGGTCTTCACCTACTCCAATCACCTCACACTCGATGCCGCCGCGCGCAGCGTGTTGCGGTCGCGGCTCGAAGAGACGATCGGCGACCGCGGCGTCGACACCACCAACGATGCGCTCGCATTGATCTGTACCCCCGTGGCGTGACCCCGATATGTCGGTCCCGGGTCATACGCTCAGGTCATGACGCAGCTGACCTTCGACGAGGTGCACGCTTCGTCGGGGTCGTCGGCACACGCCCCGTCGGTACAAGCACTGCGTGACACCACCTTTGTGGTGGTGGACCTGGAGACGACCGGCGGAAGCGCGGAGAACGACGCAATCACCGAGATCGGCGCGGTAAAGGTGCGTGGCGGTGAGGTGCTCGGGGAACTGGCCACGCTGGTCGACCCGAAGCGATCGCTGCCGCCACAGATCGTCCGCCTGACCGGCATCACCTCGGCCATGCTGGTGGACGCTCCGCCCATCGAACAGGTGCTGCCGACGTTTCTCGAATTCGCCCGCGGGGCAGTACTTGTCGCACATAACGCCGGCTTCGATATCGGTTTTCTCCAGGCGGCGGCGCGACAGTGCGGGATCGACTGGCCACAGCCCACGGTGCTGTGCACGGTCCGGCTTGCCCGCCGGGTGATGACCCGCGACGAGGCACCACGGGTCAGCCTGGGCGCACTGGCTCAGCTGCTCGGCGCATCGACAACCCCCAATCACCGGGCGCTGGATGATGCCCGGGCCACCGTCGATGTGCTGCATGCCCTGATCGGCCGGGTGGGCAACCAGGGTGTCGACACCATGGCAGAGCTGCACCGGTACCGCACCCAGGTGCCCAACGCCCTGCGGGACAAACGCTCCCTGGCCGATGGAATGCCTTACGCCCCGGGCGTTTACCTGTTCCGTGGGCCGTCCGGCGAGGTGCTGTACGTGGGCACCGCCGTTAACCTGCGCCGACGGGTGCAGCAGTACTTCACCGGCGCGGACCCGCGTGGCCGGATGCGCGAGATGGTCACCATTGCCACCGCGGTGGACCACGTGACCTGTGCACACCCGTTGGAGGCCGCGGTTCGCGAGCTGCGACTGCTGGGTGCACACGCACCGCCGTACAACAGGAAATCGCGATTCCCGCATCGCTGGTGGTGGGTGGTGCTCACCGAGGAGCCATTCCCCCGTTTCGCCGTGGTCCGGACCACGAACGGGCGTCGGATGCTCGGCCCGTTTCGTGCCCGGACTGACGCCACGGCCGCCGCCCTGGCACTCGCTCGGTTCACCGGCGTTCGCACGTGCGCCGCGCGTATCGGGGCCACTGGGCGACACGGCCCCGCCTGCAACGGCCAGTCCTACCCGCACGACACCGCCTCCCCGTGCCCGGCCCCCGTCGGCGTGGACGCCGCCGAATACGGGGATGCCCTCATGACGGCGCATGCGGTCCTCACCGGCATCGAGGGGCAACCGCTGCACGCGATGTGCGACCGAGTCGCCGAACTCGGTGGGCTGCGACGCTACGAAAGCGCCGCGCGGCAACGCGATGCGACGGCCGCCCTCATCGAGGCGCTGGCCCGCCAGCACCGCCTGCAGGCCCTCGCACGCATCGAGGAGCTGATCGCCGCCCGCCCCGATGGTGACGGCGGATGGCAGATCGCCGTGATGCGGCATGGTCAACTGGCCGGTGCCGCGGTCGCGCGCCGCAGTATCCCCCCGATGCCGGTGGTGGCTGCCGCATCGGCATCGGCCCAGGTGGTGCTGCCGTCTGCCGAACCGTTCGGCGGGGCGGCACCCGAGGAGACCGGAGTGATCACCCGCTGGTTGGCCGAGCCCGGGGTACGCATCGTGTCCTCGACCGACGGTTATGCCGAGTCGACGGGATGTTCAGGGCCCCTGCGAGATTGGGCGTTGACGGCACGCAGTGCGCGCATGGCCGGCGCCATCCGTCACGACGACTGGGGCATGGCCGAGCTGATCAGGCCCGGGCGTACCGCTGTGCCCCGAGCCGTTGGCTGACGGTGGCATCTAGTCGGCCAACAGAGGACCGAATATCGCTGCGCCGCAATGAGTTGCGGTAGCCAGGTCGATCACCATCCCGGTGACATGCGGATTCTGATCTACCCACGTGCCTGCCGACTCGCTGTCGGTGAAAAAGTTGAGCAGGGTGCAGCAGGTCTCTGCCGAGGGGCCTTCGCCGGTATGGATTCCCACGAAGACGGCCACGGAATCGGGAACCGCGGTTGCTTCGGGGCCATCGACCGCAACGGTGATCGTCTCCGCCGTCCGGGGATCGACCGAGACGATCCCGATGTGCGGTCCGCCGAGCATTGCGGAGATACCGAGCGCGTCGACGGCACACATCGCATACACCTCGACGCCACCATCGATCGTCACTCGGTGTGCGGTGGGGGTGCCTGAAAACGGGTAGGCCGAGCTGATTCGTCCCGTGTCGTCGAGCTGGATCACATCGGACTCCCGAAGGCTGTCCAAGACAGCCTCGATGGACACACCAGCCGCGAGATCGGCCAATTGGTCTGCCCGCGGTGGCCTCCCCGTCTCGGCGAACCGCCGCAAAATGGCGCGATGCACCGCATGCTCGATCGGTCCGGCCGGCTGCGCGCCACCGCGCCACGCAATCAGACCGGCCAGCACGGCCTCACCGGTCATGCGCCGTCGCAGCGCCGCGCGTAGCGCCGATACCGACGGCGCACCCTCGAGTCCGCTACCGCTTTCTCCCGCGTAGAGGCGGCAGGCGAGCCCCGCCGTCAGCCCCCGTTCCGCGAACGGGTCCTCGCCGTCGACCAGCAATGTCGGGGAGCCCGTCATCCGGTGCGCGTCGGCCTCTTCCGGAGTGGTCACGACATGGTGGGTGATGGCCGCGGTGATCTGCTCACCGGCCAGTGCGGCAGCAATCCGATCTTGCAGGAGTGGAACATTCGGGCAATCGGACACCTGCAGGATCTCGAGATTCATCGGATCGCACCGGTGTGCAACGTACCGATCAGCGGACAGCAGCGATCGGCGCGCGGCCGGTCGCAGGTGCTCACGAGCTCGGCCAGCGACTGTTCCATCCGCTGCAGTTCGGTGATCATCCCGGTCAGCCGCTCTCGCTTGGCCTGCGCCAGATCACGAGCGGCCTGGCAATCGTCGGGGCCGCCGTTGGCCAGCTGCATCAGCTCCTCGACCTCGTCGAGGGTGAATCCGAACTCCTGAGCACGCTTTACAAAACGTACGACCTCGACGGCGTCCACCGGGTAGGACCGGTAACCCGCAGCCGAGCGTGGCGGCTGCTCCAGCAGCCCCCGGCGCTCGTAGTAATGCACCGTCTGAACGCTGACACCGGCCCCGGAGGCCACCTCACCGCTGCGCATGACCCAATTGTTGACCCTCTACCTCGCTATAGGGTCAAGCCGAATCTGCGACAGGTTCTACTGCGCCCCGAGCTGTTGACTGACGACGATCCACTTGTCCAGCAGCGTCGCCGCTGCGCCGGAATCGATCGCGCCGGACACCCGGGTGAGCGCGTCCTCCCAGGCAGGCACCCATTGGGCGTCGCTGGCCAGCCCGGCGTGCGCAACCATGGCGCCCGCGGCGTTGAGCACCACTGCGTCGCGGACGGCGCCCATGCGACCACCAAGCACGGCCCGTACCTCGGCGGCATTGAACTCCGGATCGCCGCCGACGAGCTCCTCGAGCCGAGCACGCGCGAAACCGAACGCCGCCGGATCGAACCGCAGCGTGTCGACGGTGCCCGCCTGAACCCGCCAGATGGTGCTGGTCGTGGTCGTGGTCAGCTCGTCGAGCCCGTCGTCACCGTGCACCACCAGCACGCTGGATCCGCGTCCGGCGAAGACACCCGCCGTCACCTCTGCCAGATCGGCGAACGCACAGCCGATCAGGCCCGCCCGCGGACGGGCCGGGTTGGTCAGCGGGCCAAGCAAGTTGAACACCGTGGGCACACCGATCTCGCGACGCACCGCGGAGGCGTACCTGTATGACGGATGAAAATGCGGCGCGAAACAGAAACCGATACCCACCTCGGCGACGCTGCGCATCACCGCCTCGGGCCCCAGATCGATACGCACACCCAGCGTCTCCAGCGTGTCGGCGCCGCCGGCCAGTGAGGACGCGGCCCGGTTGCCGTGCTTGACCACCGGCACACCACACGCCGCCACCACGATGGACGCCATGGTGGAGAGGTTCACCGTGTTCGCGCCGTCGCCCCCGGTGCCGACGATATCCACCGCGTTCGCGCCGATCTGGCCGTCCTGCCCGCCCGAGGGAAATCCGATCGCGTGCGACAGCATGGTGTCGGCCAGCTCGCCGACCTCATCGGAGGTCGGACGCTTCATCCGCATCGACACCCCGAAGGCCGCGATCTGAGCGGGGGTGGCCGCGCCGGTCATGATCTGGTCCATGGCCCAGGCCGCCTGACCCGCGGACAGGTCGCGACGGTTGGTCAGCTCGCCCAATACCTGGGGCCAGGAATGTTCCAGCACGCCGCAAATGGTCCCATGGAGACAACCAGGACAACAAAGGACTAAATGCCTCCCAGGCCGCCCGCGACACGCCGGACGCAGGTCACCGGCACCACTCTCATCAGAGGCCACACACGTTGTCGGGAGTCGGTCACAAATCAATGTCGGACCCGAGTGGCTCTCGACAACTACAAAGCGTCATACTTACGACGTGACGACCGCAGCAGCCCCAGGATCGCCGGCGGGAACCGCCATTACCCAGCGGGTTCATTCACTGAACCGGCCCAACATGGTGAGTGTTGGCACCATTGTGTGGCTTTCCAGTGAGTTGATGTTCTTTGCTGGACTCTTTGCGTTCTACTTCACCGCGCGGGCGCAGTCCGGTGGCAATTGGCCGCCGGAGCCCACCGAGCTGAACCTGGGTCTTGCCATCCCCGTGACCGCCGTGCTGGTCGCCTCGTCCTTCACCTGTCAGATGGGTGTGTTCGCTGCAGAGCGCGGCGATGTTTTCGGGCTGCGCCGCTGGTACGTCATCACCCTCATCATGGGCACCTTCTTCGTCCTCGGACAGGGCTACGAGTACATGAACCTCGTGCACGAGGGCACCACCATCGCGAGTAGCGCCTATGGCTCAACCTTTTACCTGGCCACCGGCTTCCACGGTCTGCACGTCATCGGCGGTCTAGTCGCGTTCGTCTACCTACTGATTCGCACCCGGATGAGCAAGTTCACTCCGGCCCAGGCCACCTCCGCGATCGTCGTGTCCTACTACTGGCACTTCGTCGACATCGTGTGGGTCGCATTGTTCGCCACCATCTACTTTGTCCGCTGACAGCCCCATGACGAAGCCCAACCCGGTGAAGGGAGCCCCACAGTTGAGCGTGGAGCCCGTAAACAACACAGCCGCCAAGAATCGGGCGCGCCGCAAGTTCCGCCGTCGCATCTCAGCAGGTTTGCTGCTGTTGATCGCGCTGGTGGTTGCCGGCGGCCTGGCCTCTACCTTCACGCCCACCCCGCAGGTCGCGGTGGCCGACGAAGACAAGTCGGCGCTGCTGCGCACCGGTAAGCAGCTGTACGAGACCTCGTGCATCACCTGTCACGGTGCCAACCTGCAGGGCGTGCCCGACCGCGGCCCCAGCCTCATCGGCGTGGGTGACGCGGCCGTCTACTTCCAGGTGTCCACCGGCCGTATGCCGGCGATGCGCAACGAGGCCCAGGCCCAGCGCAAGGACCCGATCTTCGACGAAGAGCAGACCGACGCTCTCGGTGCCTACATCCAGGCCAATGGCGGCGGACCCCAGGTCATCCGGGACGGCGATGGCGCCATTGCTCAGGAGTCGCTGCGCGGCAACAACATCGCCCGCGGTGGCGATCTGTTCCGGTTGAACTGCGCGTCCTGCCACAACTTCACCGGCCGCGGCGGGGCCCTCTCGTCGGGCAAGTTCGCCCCCGAGCTCGATCCGGCCAATGAGCAGCAGATCTACACCGCCATGCTGACCGGCCCACAGAACATGCCCAAGTTCTCCGACCGTCAGCTGACCCCCGACGAGAAGAGGGACATCGTCGCCTACGTCAAGGCGTCGAGCGAGACCCCCGACCCGGGCGGTTACGGCCTGGGCGGCTTCGGCCCGGCTTCTGAGGGCATGGCCATTTGGATCATCGGCATCGTCGCCGCTATTGCCGCGGCATTGTGGATTGGAGCGCGCGCGTGAGTGGCGATCCCAAAGTAGAGATTCCCTCCGACGAGCAGCTCGCGGCCATGAGCCGCGATGAGCTGGTCAAGCTGGGCACCAACCTCGACGGTGTCGAGATCGTGTACCGCGAACCACGTTGGCCCGTCGAGGGCACCAAGGCCGAGAAGCGCGCCGAGCGTCTTGTCGCCCTGTGGTTCGCGCTCGGTGGCGTGTTCGGTCTGGCCCTGCTCGGGGTGTTCCTGTTCTGGCCCTGGGAGTACAAGCCGTTCGGGGATCCGGGCAACGCCGCGTACAACCTGGCGACGCCGCTGTACGGCCTGACCCTGGGCCTGTCGGTGCTCTCGCTGGGTATCGGCGCGGTGCTCTACACCAAGAAGTTTGTCCCCCAGGAGATCTCGATCCAGGACCGCCACGACGGCCCGGGCTCATCCGAGGTGGACCGCAAGACCATCGTCGCGCAGCTGCAGGACACCCTGGAGACCTCGACACTCCCCCGCCGCAAGATGGTGATCCGGGCCCTCGGGTTCGGCGTCGGCGCTATGGGGGCCGGCACCGCGGTCGCCTTCATCGGTGGCTTGATCAAGAACCCCTGGGCCCCCGTGGTCCCCACCGCCAACGGCAAGCAGCCGGTGCTGCTCACCAGCGGCTGGACCCCGCGGTACAAGGGTGAAACCATCTACCTGGGCCGAGCCGTGGGCAGCAGCTCCCAAATCCTGCTGAAGATCCGTCCGGAGGACATCGACGCCGGCGGCATGGAGACCGTGTTCCCGTGGCGCGAGTCCGATGGCGACGGCACTACCGTCGAATCGCACGAGAAGCTGTCGCATATCGCCATGGGCGTGCGTAACCCGGTGATGATCATCCGGGTGCGGCCCAGCGACATGGGCAAGGTGATCAAGCGCAAGGGGCAGGAGAGCTTCAACTACGGCGACCTGTTCGCCTACACCAAGATCTGCTCGCACCTGGGTTGCCCCACATCGCTTTTCGAGCAGCAGACCTACCGCATCCTGTGCCCGTGCCACCAGTCGCAGTTCGACGCACTGCACTTCGCCAAGCCCATCTTCGGGCCGGCCGCCCGTGCGCTGGCACAGCTGCCGATCACCGTCGACAAGGACGGATACCTCGTCGCCAATGGCGACTTCGTTGAACCCGTCGGACCCGCATTCTGGGAGCGCAAATCATGAGTGACACAGCCCAAAAGCCGTCACGTCTAGGCAAGATCGCCGCCGCCCAGGGCGAGGCGATGGACTCTCGGTACCACCTCGCCGCCGGAATGAAGCGGCAGATCAACAAGGTCTTCCCCACGCACTGGTCGTTCATGCTCGGTGAGATCGCGCTGTACAGCTTCATCATCCTGCTGCTCTCGGGTGTGTACCTGACCCTGTTCTTCGACCCGTCGATGGCCGAGGTCACCTACAACGGCGTCTACCAGCCGCTGCGCGGTGTACAGATGTCCAAGGCATACGAGACCGCGCTGAACATCAGCTTCGAGGTGCGCGGCGGCCTCTTCGTGCGACAGATCCACCACTGGGCGGCGCTGATGTTCGCGGCCTCGATCATGGTGCACCTGGCCCGCATCTTCTTCACCGGTGCATTCCGCCGCCCCCGCGAGGCCAACTGGGTCATCGGCTCGCTGCTGCTGATTCTGGCGATGTTCGAGGGCTACTTCGGCTACTCGCTGCCCGACGACCTGCTGTCCGGTATCGGTCTGCGCGCCGCGATGTCCTCGATCACCCTGGGCATCCCGGTCGTCGGTACCTGGATGCACTGGGCGTTGTTCGGCGGCGACTTCCCCGGCAACATCTGGATCCCGCGCATGTACGCGCTGCACATCCTGTTGATCCCCGCGATCATCCTGGCGCTCATCGCCGTTCACCTGGCGCTGGTGTGGTACCAGAAGCACACACAGTTCCCCGGGCCGGGCGCCAAGGAAACAAACGTCGTCGGCGTGCGCATCCTGCCGGTGTTCGCGCTCAAGGGTGGAGCGTTCTTCGCCTTCACCACCGCCATCCTGGCGCTGATGAGCGGCCTGCTGCAGATCAACCCCATCTGGTTGCTGGGCCCCTACAAGCCCTCGCAGGTCTCGGCGGGTAGCCAGCCCGACTTCTACATGCAATGGACAGAAGGCCTGGCCCGTCTGTGGCCCGCATGGGAGCTGTACATCTTCGGGCACACCGTGCCCGCGGTGTTCGCGGTGGCGATCATCATGGGTGTGGTGTTCGGTCTGCTGACCATGTACCCATTCATCGAGAAGAAGCTGACCGGCGACGATGCGCATCACAACCTGCTGCAGCGTCCGCGTGATGCACCGGTCCGCACCGCCATCGGCGCGGCGGCGATCTCGTTCTACATGATCCTGACGCTGGCCGCGATGAATGACGTCATCGCGTTGAAGTTCCATATCTCGCTGAACGCGACGACGTGGATCGGCCGTATCGGCATGGTCATCTTGCCGATCGTCGTGTACTACCTGGCCTACCGCTGGGCGATCGGCCTGCAACGCAGCGACCGCGCCGTACTCGAACACGGCATCGAGACCGGCATCATCAAGCGACTGCCGCACGGTGAATACATCGAGCTGCACCAGCCACTGGCCGGTGTCGACGAGCACGGCCACGCCATCCCGCTGGAATACCAGGGCGCGGCGGTGCCACAGCGCATGAACAAGCTCGGATCGGCCGGAGCACCCGGCACCGGCTCGTTCCTGTTCGCCGACCCCGCCGACGAACAAGCCGCACTGGTGGAAGCCGAACACGAGGCGCACCACAAGTCGCTGCTCGCCTTGAAGGAGTACCAGGACGGCGAGCCGGCAACAAACGGTCACGGCCACTAGAAGTCAGTTCGACAGTTGGGCCCCGCATACGAAAGTGTGCGGGGCCCAACTGCTTTACCCTGACCGTATGCACGAGATGACTCGCGAGCAATGGTGGGCCTTCGCCACCGAGGGCACCCGCACGGGGATGCTTGGGCTGGTGCGGGCCAACGGTGCACCCATCGTGACACCGGTCTGGTTTCTGCTTCACGAAGGATCCGGCGGCGATGAGCTGATCTTCACGACGGGAACGGAAACCTTGAAGGGCAAGGCCATTCGACGTGATCCGCGCATCTCACTGGCTGTCGATGACCAGCGCCCGCCCTACTCCTACGTCCAGTTTTCGGCAGAGGCACGGCTGACCAGCGATCTCGATGAGATGCGCGAATGGGCGACCAGGATCGGTGGACGCTACATGGGAGCAGAGCTGGCCGAGGATTTCGGCCGTCGCAACGCGGTTCCGGAGGAATCGCTGGTGCGCGCCACCATCACGAAAGTCATTGCCCGCGCAGGGATCGCCGACTAAGACCCTGCCGCGCCGAGCTCACGCAGCTTCTTGAGCGTCACCCACGGAATCGCGCCCATCGCGCAGGTGATCACCCCGCCGAACACGAACGCGACGATGGCGGCGGTATCGCTGTCCACTGCCAACAGATAGGCGCCTGTGACCACCGCCAGCAGCGCCAGACCGATCGCACCGGCGATCCCTACGGTGGCACGCAGCCACAGCCGGTCGACCACCACCGATTTCGATGCCGCCTCGGCGGCGGCCCGATAGGCCGGTGACCCTGGCCCGCTGTAGTCCTTCGGAGCATGGCTCGTGTGGTCCGCGAGTCCGCCGAATGTCTTGAGCTTCTCGGTCGAAGCCTCCGCGGGAGGCGGACCCGACGGCACACTGCCTGCGCCGGAAGCGTTGGCACCCTTGGATTTAGGTGCGGCCTTCGACGGAACACGCGTCGTGCGCTGAGCGGCGGTCTTACGGGCGCGCAGTAGCAGCGGCACGGCACCGACAATGACGGCCAACGACACCCCGATGACGATGTAGATCCCCAGCGACGGCCCGGCCGATCCCGGCGAGCCCTCCCCCAGCCCGGTCATCACGACGATGGCACCGACCAACATCCCGACGAACGCCAGCCAGATGACGGCGCACAGCCCGATCAACATCCGGTCGACAGCCTCCGGAGAGGATCGACGCACCGGACCGGCAAGTGCCTCCAGTGGCTTGGCCAATCGACCCGCTGGCATCAGCAGGTTGCCTGCGCCGAGTTGTTGTTGTTGGCGGACAGAACCTGGCCATCACTGGTGGTGATCGTGCAATTGAGCTGGCTCAGGCGCAGGAAGCTGCTCGCCGATACCGAGCCGATCTCCGAGTTCGAGATCGGGGTGACGGTGATCGACCACGGGATGTACACGTTCGGGTTTACCCGCGTGCGCCCGGAGCCGTCGGTCCAGGTGATCGAGATGCGATCAAGTGGAGCCTTCGAACCCGTCACCGAGTACGTGATCTGCCGGGGCCCGGCAGGGGTCGTGGTCGTCGGCGGTGGAGGTGGCGCCGTGGTGGTGGTCACCGGCGGCGGGGCCTCATGCGTCGTCACCGGCGGCGGAGGCGGGGGCACCGGAACCGGAGGTTCCACCGTCACCGTCTCGGTCACCACCGGCGGAGGCGGAGGTGGCGGCGGCTCAGTGGTTGGCGGAGGTGGCGGAGGAGGCGGCGGTTCCGTCGTGGTGGTGATGATCTCGTTCCACGGCGTCGTGCTCGGAGTCGGCGTGACCGAGGTGCTCTTGGCGGCACCGGTGGTTTCGTCCGAGCGTCCGGCTACCAGCAGCGCGACGGATGCCACCAAGGTGATGGCAGCGATGATCGCCGCCACCCCGACGACCCAGGGCCATCGCGGCGGAGGCGGCTCCTCGCCGTCGACCAGCTCGGTGTCGTACTCGTCGTACGGCACGTACGGACTGGTGAATTGCTCGGATTCGGGCGCCGAATACGCCTGTGAATGAAACGCGGAGGAATCCGGCCCGGAAGAGTCAGCAGCTGCGCCATCCGCATTCGGACCGTCCAGATCCGGAACTTCCCCGGGAGTCCCCGACCCTGGGTTGTCCGTGCCACTCATCTACACAAGTTCCTTTTCGTCACTTCCCGCTCCCCGGCGGGCCACCTGCCTGAGGGGCCATGGCAACGATAGCCAAAGCAATCCGAGGCGACGAAACCCGACGGCCGTAAAAACCAAACTGACCACCGGATTGTTATCGAAAACGTGACAGTGCACACGGAGATGTCACACCAGCCACGGGAGTCCCGCCGCAAAGTACGAGCGCGGCGGTGAGAAGGGAGCGAAACGCGCGATGAGCTAGTGCTTCTCCGGGCCCACGTGGTACTCGAAGACCAGACCGGCGACTGCGCTGAGAACGAACACCGCACCGGCGGCAAGCAGCCACGGCAGCCATAGCGCCACACCCACGGCGGTGGTGGCGGCGGCCAGCGCGATCATGATGGGCCACCAGCTGTGCGGGCTGTAGAAGCCCAGCTCGCCGGCGCCGTCGGCGACCTCGGCGTCTTCGTAGTCCTCGGGCCGGGTGTCCAGGCGCCGGGCCACGAAGCGGAAGAAGGTCGAGATGATCAGTGACAGACCCGTGGTCATCACCATGGCGGTGGTCCCCGCCCATTCCACACCACCATTGGCGTACAGGGCGGTGAGCACCGCGTAGACCACTGTGGCCAGCGCGAAGAATCCGGTGAGGATCTCGAAAAGTCGGGCTTCGATATGCATGCTGCGCTCCTACCTTTCCCGCTGCCTAGTTCTTCGCCGCGTTGTTGTCCGCCGGCGCGAGCTCCCCGCGGCGGCCGTCGAACGGCCGGGTGGTAACCGAGACCGGCGACTGCCCGATCGATGCCAGCGCCTCGGCGTTGGTCTTACCCGCCTTGCGCGCTTCCAGGTAGAACTTGAAGTCGTTGGGGCTCACCACACGCAGCTCGAAGGCCATCATCGAGTGGTAGGTGCCGCACATCTCGACGCAGCGACCCACGAACGCGCCTTCCTTCAGGATCTTGCTGACCTGGAAGACGTTGTCGGAGTTGTTGGCCTTGGGCTCGGGCATCACGTCGCGAGTGAACAGGAACGGGACCACCCGGAACGAGTGGATGACATCGGCCGAAGCCAGCTGGAACTCGACGCTCTTGCCGCTGGGCAGTACCAGCACCGGGATCTCCGAGGAGGTTCCGACGGTCTCGATCTTGTCGAAGTTCAGGTAGGTGCGGTCCTCACGATTCAGGCCGCGCACCGGGCCGACGAGCTCGTTGCCGTGCGCGTCCTTACCCTCGGGCTTGGAGGTCATGGCCTTCTTGCGTTCCGGATCGGCGCCCTCGTAGTTGAGGCTGCCATCCTTGAACGCGACCTTCTGGTAGCCGAACTTCCAGTTCCACTGGAAGGCGGTCACGTCCACGACGACCTCGGGGTTCGGGTCCTTGTGCATGACCTTGTTCTGCACCACGACGGTGAAGTAGAAGAGCACCGCGATGATCAGGAAGGGCACCACCGTCAGGATCAGCTCCAGCGGCAGGTTGTAGCCGAACTGACGCGGGAACTCGGTGTCGCCCGGCTTGTGCCGGTGGAACGCGACGGTCCAGAAGGTCAGTGCCCACACAATGACGCCGACGACCAGCGAGGCCACGACTGCCCAGGTCCACAGGGGAGCCATGTAGTCGTGGGCTTCGGGGGTGATTCCCTCGGGCCACCCGAACCGCAGCACTTCTTGGACGCTACAACCGCTGAGCAGGAAGCTCGCCGCGCCCAACAGCACCACAGTGGCCAGCAGGGACGGCCGTGAGCCGGACCGTGACGTCACGTTTTAAGCCTCCTGTTTCGGTACAGAATCCATCGCTGACCAGTGGCAGCAATCGAATACTACGCAGCGTAGACCACGCGGTCGCATCAGGGCAGCGACGGGGCCGGTGTGGGGACCTAGGTCCTGGGATAGGTCGCGCGATGTTGCATACTTGGCCGCGTGTGTGGACTGGTGGCGTGGCTGGGCCCGCCCGGGTCTTCGCTCGAATCTCATAGCCCTGCGGTGGATGCGGCGATGGTGCATATGCGTCATCGCGGACCGGATGAGCCGGGAATCTGGCACGAGGAAAACGTGCTCTTCGGCTTCAACCGGCTCTCGATCATCGACATCGCGCATTCGCATCAACCGTTGCGCTGGGGACCGGCGGACACCCCGGACCGATACGTGCTGGTCTTCAACGGCGAGATTTACAACTACCTGGAACTCAGAGAGACGCTCCGGGCCGAGCACGGCGCCGCATTCGCCACCGAGGGCGACGGCGAGGCAATTCTGGCGGCTTACCACTTCTGGGGCCCGGATGCGCTACATCGTCTGCGCGGCATGTTCGCCTTCGCGATCTGGGACACGATCGAACGTGAGTTGTTCTGCGCGCGAGATCCTTTCGGCATAAAGCCGCTGTTCATGGCGACTGGCCCGGGCGGCACCGCGCTGGGTAGTGAGAAGAAATGCCTGCTGGATCTGGTGGAGCAGTTAGGCATCGGAACCGAGTTGGACCTGCGGGCGCTGCAGCACTACACGACGCTGCAGTACGTTCCGGAGCCCGAGAGCCTGCACACCGAGATCCGCCGCCTGGAATCCGGCTCGTACGCGCGCATCACCCCCGGTCAGGAGCCGCGTGTCACGCGTTACTTCCCGGCCCGGTTTGCCGTCACGCCGTTCACCCGCGCGACCCGTCAGTCTCGGTACGACGAGATCACCGAGGTGCTCTCCGATTCGGTGGCCAAGCACATGCGGGCCGATGTCACGGTGGGCTCGTTCCTGTCCGGCGGTATCGACTCCACGGCCATCGCCGCGCTGGCGATCCGGCACAACCCGAAGCTGATTACGTTCACGACCGGCTTTGAGCGGCAAGGCTATTCCGAAGTCGATGTGGCGGTCGAGTCCGCCGAGGCGATCGGTGCCCGGCATGTCGTGAAGGTGGTCAGCGAGGAGGAGTTTGTTTCCGCGTTACCCGAGATCGTCTGGTATCTGGACGATCCCGTTGCGGATCCATCCCTGGTGCCGTTGTACTTCGTGGCCAAAGAGGCCCGTAAACACGTCAAGGTGGTGCTCTCCGGCGAGGGTGCCGACGAACTCTTCGGCGGATACACGATCTATCGGGAACCCTTGTCGCTCAAGCCTTTCGAATATCTACCCGGCGCGTTGCGGCGCGTTGCGGCACGGCTCTCGGCCGCCATCCCGGACGGGGTACGCGGCAAGAGCCTGCTGAACCGCGGTTCGATGACACTGGAGCAGCGCTACTACGGGAACGCCCGCAGCTTCGATGACGAACAGCTGCGCGCGGTGCTCCCCCACTATCGCCCGGAATGGGGACACCAGGACGTCACCGCGGCTCTCTACGAGCGGTGCGCGGGCGCCGATCCGGTGGCGCGCATGCAGTATGTGGACCTGTTCACCTGGCTGCGCGGAGACATTCTGGTCAAGGCCGACAAGATGACGATGGCGAACTCGCTTGAGCTGCGGGTGCCGTTCCTTGATCCCGAGGTGTTCAAGGTGGCCTCGCGGCTGCCCTACCGGGAGAAGATCACCCGCGAAACCACCAAGTACGCACTCCGCAGGGCACTGGAACCCATTGTGCCGGCGCATGTTCTGCACCGGACCAAGCTCGGTTTCCCGGTACCCATCCGGCACTGGTTCGTCGACGGACTGCTACACGACTGGGCCCGCGAGATGCTGGCGACCACACAGGCGGGGCACTTGATCGATGTGCCCGCTGTCGGCCGGATGCTCACCGAGCATGCCGCCGGTGCCGCCGATCACAGCCGCAGGCTGTGGACGGTGCTGATCTTCATGCTGTGGCACGCGATCTTCGTCGAACAATCGGTGCGGCCGAACATCCAGGAGCCGCACTACCCGGTGCAGCTCTAAAGAGCCGCACCGATCTCGTCCGCAGCGTCCGGGCTGTACGCGTCGGCGAGGCGGGCCAGCGCCTCGTCGCGCTCCCAGACCCATTCCTGGGTTCCGACGGTCTCCAGCACCAGCGTGGCCACCAGCGCTCCCAGCTGCGCCGAACGCTCCAGGCTCAGGCCGGCACTACGAGCGGTGAGGAATCCGGCACGCCAGGCGTCGCCGACACCGGTCGGGTCGACCTGCCCCTTCTCCGGGACCACGCCCACCTTGAGGGAGGTGCCATCCTTCTCCACGATCTCGACGCCGTTGGCACCCAGGGTGGTGATCCGCAGCTCGACACGCTCACGCACGTCTGCCTCGGTCCACCCCGTCTTGGAGAGCAACAGATCCCACTCGTAGTCGTTGGTGAACAGGTAGGTGGCGCCACCGACGAGTTCGCGGGCCTGCTCACCGGAAAGCCGGGCCAGCTGCTGCGACGGATCGGCCGCGAACGGCAATCCCAGGCTGCGGCATTCCTCGGTGTGCCGGAGCATCGCGTCGGGGTCGTTGGCTCCGACGATCACCAATTCCGGTGTCCCGGTGGTCGATACGACATCGGCCAGCGAGATGTCACGGGCTTCGGACATCGCACCCGGATAGAAGGACGCGATCTGCGCCATGTCCTGATCTGTCGTGCACACAAAACGCGCGGTGTGCGCGGTCCGGGAGATCAGCACGCCGTCGCAGTTGACGCCGTGGCCCTCGAGCCAGGACCGGTACTCGTTGAAGTCCGCACCCACGGCGCCGACCAGAGCGGGCTTGCCGCCGAGCACGCCGATGGCGAACGCGATGTTCCCCGCGACGCCTCCACGACGGATTTCCAGATCGTCCACCAGGAAGCTGAGGGACACCTTCTGCAGGTGCTCGACCAACAGCTGCTCGGAGAACTTGCCGGGGAAGTTCATGAGGTGGTCGGTCGCAATAGATCCGGTCACGATGATGGACACGCGTGAGACCCTTCGTAGGATTCGGGCGGGCTTGGTAAGTCGACGGACAACCACAGAAGCTTACCTAACGTAACTGTTCCGGGGTTGTGGCCGATTGCTAGCCTGGTTTGTTGGGGAGCGCGATCTGGGGAAACGAAATTTCAGGAGAGTCAATGGCGGAACCAGGTTATTCGACGGTGCCCTACCCTGGTCTACCGCCCATGCCTCCCCCGGTCGACTACCCGGATCGCAAGCGCAAGGTGCCCGGCTGGCTCGCCCCGGCCGCGGTCGTGGCCGCGTTGGTGGTGCTGGCGCTGCTGCTCGGTTTTCTGACCAAGAATTCTGGTGTGTCCCACCGGCCCAGCGAGGCCAAGATCGAGCAGACCATCCAGGGATACCTGGATGCGATGGCCAAGCTCGACATCGTGACGCTGGCCCGCAACGCCGGCTGCGGCCTATACGACGCGGTGCGCGACAAGGACACCGACGACACGATTGTGCGGGCCAACGCCCAGCAGTTTGTGAATACCTTCGGCTCGGCCACGGTGAAGTCGATCGACAAGATCGTCTACTTCTCCGAGTACCAGCTCAAGGTGCTGTTCACCGCGACCAGCCAGAAGCGCAAGGACGCTCCTCAGGGGCAGGCCGAGCTACTGATCAACGAGGGCAAGATCTACGTCTGCTCCGCGTACATGCGCGGTTCGAACGCGTTCTGATCAGTTGAAGGAGTCGCCGCAGGCGCAGGAGCCGGTGGCGTTCGGGTTGTCGATCGTGAAGCCCTGCTTCTCGATGGTGTCGACGAAGTCGATCGAGGCGCCCTGGATGTACGGGGCGCTCATCCGGTCGACGGTGAGCTTCACACCGTCGAACTCGGTGACCAGGTCACCGTCCAGGGTGCGGTCATCGAAGAACAGCTGGTATCGCAGGCCCGCGCAACCGCCGGGCTGGACCGCGATGCGCAGCGACAGATCGTCGCGGCCTTCCTGATCCAGCAGCGCCTTGGCCTTGGTGGCGGCGGCGTCGGTCAAGACGGCACCATGAGTTTCCTCGGTGGAGGTGGCAGTCGATTCGTCTTGGACAGTCATCGTGGGATCTCCCCTGCGTCGAAGCTCTCGGGCGGACGTCCAGGTAATGAACGTCTTGTGATCTCAACGGTACCTCGTCTAAGGGTATTCCTACATCTATGCCCTAGCCGGGTGACCAGTGGCGTGCGACCTGCGCCGTGAGGCCCGCCAGCTGGCCTGCCGCATCCTCCATGGCCAGCCGCACGGACCCCGCGAACTGGGCGATCGATTCGGCACGCGCGATACCGGCCCGCCCGTATTCATCGGCTGTCAGCGCCACCTGCCCGGCCAGTACCAACACCGGGGTGCCGGAGGTCGCGGCGCGGCTCGCGACTGCCCCGGCGACCTTGCCGTGCAAGGTTTGGTCATCGAACTTGCCTTCGCCGGTGATCACCAGGGCTGCCTGCGCGATCGCAGCGTCCAGGCCGGTGTGTTCGGCCACGATTCGCGCTCCCGATTCGCGACGCGCTCCGAGCGCCAGCAGCGCCGCTCCTATCCCGCCTGCGGCCCCGGCTCCGGCGAGGTCTCGCACGATCCGACCGGTGTGGTCCTCCATTTCTGCGACCCACCCGGCCAGCCGTGCGTCCAAGCGTCTGACGGTATCCGGGTCGGCACCCTTCTGAGGACCGAACACCGCGGCAGCACCACGGGCGCCGAGCAGCGGATGCTCGACATCGCTGGCGACCACTAGTTCCGTTGCGGCCAGGCGCTGCTGGGCCGCAACGAGCCCACCGAGGCCCGCGATGAGCGCCGCACCTCCATCGGTGCTGCTGCTGCCGCCAAGGCCGACCACGATGCGGGTGGCTCCACCATCGAGTGCCGCCGCGATCAGCTGCCCGACCCCGGTGCTGTGCGCACGCCAAGCGGTATCGGCAGACGGCGCACGTTTGAGCAGCGGCAGCCCGCAGGCCTGCGCGCATTCGATGTAGGCGGTCGTGCCGTCGAGGAGCCACTCGGCGTCGACGTCCTCATCTAGAGGCCCGCGTACCCGCAGCGGGTGTCGGTGCGCCGTGAACAGCTGCGCGGCCAGCACGTCGACGAACCCGGGCCCTCCGTCTGATTGGGGGCTGAGGATGACGATGTCGGCGGGGCGAGTCCTTCCCCAGCCCTCCGCGATGGCGGTCGCCGCCTGCGTAGCGGTGAGCGTGTCGCCGAAGCTGTCGGGCGCCACCAGAATCTGACTCATTCGCGCAGGATAATCTGGGCGTGTGAATCTGCTCGGCCGAAAGAAATCCACCTCCGAAAACGGCGCCGCCGACGAGTCCTCATCACCCATCGGTGAGACGGACGTCACATCGCCGGTGCAGGCTGGGAAGGGCCGCCCCACCCCGAAGCGGGATGCCGGCAAGCGTCGTGGACCTGTCGCCCCGGCGCCCTTGACCAGTGCCGAGGCCCGGCAGCGTCGTAAGTCCCTGCGCGGGCCGAAACTGTCGCGGGCGGAACGCAAGGTCGAGAACACAGAGCGGCGCGCCCGGATGTCCGACAGCCGCGAAAAGATGATGGCCGGCGACGAGGCGTATCTGTTGCCTCGTGACAAGGGTCCGGTGCGCGCGTTCGCCCGCGACATCGTCGATTCACGGCGCAATGTGCTGGGGCTGTTCATGCCCCTGGCGCTGTTCCTGATCTTCACCATGTTCGCGGTGCCGTCTGTGCAGGTTCAGATGTGGATGACCCCGGCGATGCTGGTCTTGATGATCGTCATGATCGTCGACGGGGTTTTCGTCGGCAGACTGGTGAACAAGCGCGTCTCCGAACGCTTCCCGACCAGCGACGAGGGCGGTTTCAAACTCGGCTGGTACGCGGCGAGCCGCGCATCGCAGCTGCGCAGGATGCGCGCACCGCGCCCCCGGGTGAACCGCGGCGAGCCGGTCTAGCCTCAGGTGGCTACCACGCTGGTGCTCGGTGGAATACGTTCGGGAAAATCACGTTTCGCCGAGTCTCTGCTGCCCGCCTCGGGCCCCGTGCGGTACCTGGCGACCGGAACATCTGTCTGCGAGGACGAGGCGTGGGCGCAAAGGGTTGCCACACACCGGTCTCGGCGCCCCGATGACTGGACGACGGCCGAGACGACCGATATCGCCGACGAATTGCGCGCCGGTGATGCGGTGCCGACGCTCGTCGACGATCTCGGGGGGTGGCTGACCGCGATGATGGATGCTCGCGCCGCATGGGACGGCGGCGGTGAGGTTGTGGCATCCGATATCGACGAGCTGGTCGATGCGATCGGCTCCTACCGCAGCGAGCTGGTGATCGTAAGTCCAGAGGTCGGATTGAGCGTTGTGCCCGCCACCGCATCCGGACGGCTGTTCGCCGATCAGCTCGGCGCGCTGAATCAAGCGGTGGCACAGCGCTGTCAACGGGTGCTCCTGGTGGTGGCCGGTCAACCACTGGCCATCAAGGGTGCCGCCGAATGAACGGCGGCGAGGCACCCCGATTCGCCCCGGTCTCGGCACCCAACCCGGATATCGCCGCCGCCGCACGTGACCGGCAACGGCAGCTCACCAAGCCGGACGGCGCATTGGGGCGACTGGAAGAGCTCTCGATTTGGGTGTCGGCCTGCCAGAATCAGTGCCCCCCTACGACATTCCAACGTCCACGGGTGGTCGTGTTCGCCGGTGATCATGGTGTGGCTGCCGCCGGAGTGTCGGCCTATCCCCCGTCGGTGACCGCGCAGATGGTGCACAACATCGAAGCGGGCGGCGCGGCTGTGAACGTGCTTGCCGCACTGGCCGGTGCCAGTGTGCGGGTCGCCGACATCGCCGTGGGCCGTCCCAGTGGCAATATCGCCGTCGAGGACGCCCTCACCGAGGAGCAGGCTCATGCCGCGCTGGCCGCGGGTATCGCCCTGGCCGACGCCGAGATCGACGGCGGAGCCGATCTGCTCATCGCGGGCGATATGGGCATCGGAAACACCACTCCCGCGACGGTGTTGGTGGCGGCGCTCACCGGAAGCGAACCGGTGGCGGTGGTGGGCCGCGGCACCGGAGTCGATGACGCCGGGTGGGCACGCAAGACCGCCGCGGTGCGCGATGCGTTGCGCCGCACCAAGAATGTGCGTACCGACCCGGTGGCGCTGCTCGCCCGGGCAGGTGGCGCCGATCTGGCGGCAATCACCGGTTTCGTGGCGCACGCGGCGGTGCGGCGTACCCCGGTGCTGCTCGACGGGCTGGTGGTGACCGCAGCCGCACTGGTGGCCGAGCAGCTGGCCCCGGGAGCGCGTCAGTGGTGGCTTGCCGGGCATCGCTCCACCGAGCCGGCGCATTCGCTTGCCCTGCAACGTCTCCGACTGGATCCCGTGTTGGATCTGCAGATGCGCTTGGGTGAGGGCTCCGGGGCGCTCGTCGCACTGCCGGTGTTACAGGCCGCCGCGGGCACGCTGGCGCAGATGGCGACCTTCGATGAGGCCCGAATCGACGGGCCGGGCGGCGCGTGAACCGACTGCTGCGGCTACTACGGCCCATTGGCGGAGCCTTCGAATTCTCCACCGTGGCACCGGTTCCCGCACGGCTTGCCGGTACGCTCTCGGGTCCGGTGCTGGCGGCGCTGCCCGTGGTGGGCGCCGCACTCGGCGCGCTGGCAGCGGCGATCGCCTACCTGGCGACATCCGCCTACATCGGGCCCATCGCGGGACTTGCAGCCGCGACGGTGGTGGTGCTGGCCACCCGTGGCATGCATATCGATGGACTGTCCGATACCGCGGACGGGCTCGGCTGCTACGGACCGCCGGAGCGCGCGCTCACCGTGATGCGCGATGGTTCGGCCGGACCATTTGGGGTGGCGGCGGTGATCATCGCCCTTCTGGCACAGACATTGTCGTTCGGAATGCTGGCCTCACGGCAGGAGTGGCTGGCCATCGCGCTGGCGGTCGCGGTCGGGCGTGTCAGCGCGGTGGTGGCATGTCGGCGTGGGGTGCCCGGTGCCGCACACAGCGGCTTCGGTGCCCGGGTGGCGGGGTCGCAGCCTTTGTGGCTGGCGGGGATCTGGGTGCTCGCGGCCATGGCCGTCGGTCTTCTCGCGCAGCCCTGGCGGCCATGGCAAGGGCCGGTCGCGGTCGTGATCGCGCTGGGCGCCGGTGTGCTGCTGGTGCGCCATTGCGTGCGCAGGTTCGGCGGCATCACCGGAGACGTGTTGGGAGCGAGCGTCGAGGTGACCACCACACTGGCGGCGCTCGGGTTCGCGGCCGCGTGAGGCGGCGACGAAAGATTCATCAAGAGTTCGCGATCGACCCGGCCTGTGCGGTCGCGTTATCTGGTGCCGTGGACCACTATTCGAACTTATGCCGCGCAACCCTGTGAACCCCGCCGGCGAGACGCCGGATATGGGAATCCCCGAGCCGATCGCCCGCTCGATGTCAATGGCCGAACAGTACGAATGGCATCGCGGATATCTACGCCGCCACCCGGTCTCGCGTCGCAACTTCCTGCGGGGATCGGCTGCCGCGGCCGCGGTCGCCGCGCTGGGCGTATCACCGTTCGGACGGCGGGCGTACGCCGATGACGCACCGCTGGGTGTTGCCGGCAGGCGGGTGGGGTATGGCGCAGATTCGTCCAGCCAGCTCAGCTTTTCCGGGCAGCTGTCCAGAAATCCGCACGGCACCAAGATCTTTCTCGACCATGGGCCAACCCCCGATCTCGGCGCCTCCCTCGAGGCCGAGATCCGCAATCTCGTGACACAAATCCCCTCAAGCGATCACGGGGTGCTGGGAGCCGAACAGTTCTACGTCCACGCACCTATCCATGGACTCGGTGGGGGCACTGAGCACTTCTACCGCTGGCGCACCACCGACGGGTTTTTGAGCGATATCCGTTCCGCGGCGACGGCCATCCCGTCCGCACGAAACGCATTCGCCCCCTTCCGCTTCACCATGATGGGCGATCAGGGCACCGATGAGACCCCCGCACTCCCACCAAATCTGGCTGCCGGCGAATACGACGACAGCTACTACAGCGCAGACAACGACCCGGCCACGCCGCACACACAGAACGTCATGAACCAGATTGTGGCGTGCCGACCCGATTTCCATATCCTGGCCGGAGACATCGCCTATGCGGACCCATCCGGAATGGGAAAGAAGCCCGAGTTCGTGTCTTCCGGCGGCAAGGCCGCAGCCGGGTTCGACAAATACAATCCGTTCGTCTGGGACGTCTACCTGACCTCCATCGAGCCCAGTGCCTCGACGACACCGTGGATGTTCGCCACCGGCAATCACGACATGGAAGCCGCGTACGGAAACCACGGCTATGGCGGCCATCTGGCCCGTCTTGGTTTCCCCGGCAACGGCCCCGCGGGGTGCCCGTCCGCGTACTCGTTCACCTATGGCAACGTCGCCGTCCTGTCCCTGGACGCCAATGACGTGTCCTACGAGATCAAGGCGAATACCGGCTACTCCGGTGGTGCCCAAACCGGTTGGGTGGGAAGAACTTTAGCGGCATATCGGGCGAACCCGAATATCGACTTCATCGTGTGCTTCTTTCACCACTGCGCATACTCGACAACACTGTCCCATGCCAGCGACGGTGGCGTCCGCGACGCCTGGTGTGCGCTGTTCGACCGTTATCAGGTGGATCTGGTGCTGCAGGGACACAACCACGTCTTCGAGCGCACGGATCCGATTCGCGCGGGTCGTTCGACCCGGGAGGCCGGCGATCGGTCCACCGTCGACCCCGAATCGGATGGCACCGTGTACTACACCGTGGGTTCTGCGGGCCGACCCCGCTATGACTTTCAGCCGGGCGAACCGGAGGGATACCGGGGCCGCGAGCTCACCGATACGTTGGTTCCCAACAGCTATGTCTGGGCGCCGGACGGCAGTAAGCACGCCGAGGCGGTCACCTGGTCGCGCGTACGGTATCGCAACTACGCATTCATTCGCGTCGACGTGCGGCCCGGGACATTCGTCAGCGAGATGGACGTCACGGCCGTCGACGAATATGGACGCGAATTCGACACGGTGACCTATCGCCGCCCCGTACGCACACGGGCGTCTTAGCCGAGCTTGGTGATCCAGCCGTGCGTATCGGCGAAGGTGCCGCGCTGGATTCCGGTCAGCGTGTCGCGCAGCGCCATGGTCACCTCGCCGGGTTCCCCTTCGCCGATGGTGAATTCGCCGCTCGAGTGCTTGACGCGGCCGACCGGCGTGATCACCGCGGCAGTGCCGCAGGCGAACACCTCGGTGATCTCTCCCGAGGCCGCCTTCTTCTCCAGCTCGTCGACGTCGATCTTGCGTTCCTCGATGGCGAATCCGGCGTCGGAGGCCAACTGCAACAAGGACTTCCGCGTCACGCCGGGCAGCAGTGAGCCGGACAGTTCGGGAGTGACCAGACGGGCCTCACCGTCGCGACCGAACACGAAGAACAGGTTCATGCCACCCATTTCTTCGATGTACCGGCGCTCGATGGCATCGAGCCACACCACCTGATCGCAGCCCTCTTCGGCGGCCTGCGCCTGGGCGACCAGAGAGGCGGCGTAGTTGCCACCCGTCTTGGCTGCGCCGATCCCGCCGGGTGCGGCGCGCACGTATTCGTGCGAGAGCCACACGCTGACGGGCTTGATGCCCTGGGAGAAGTACGCACCAGCCGGTGAGGCGATGAGCAGGTACCGGTATTCGGCGGCGGGCCGCACGCCGAGACCGGCCTCGGTGGCGATGATGAACGGCCGCAGATACAGCGATTCCTCGCCGCCGCCCGGCGGAACCCAGTCCGCGTCGACGGCGATGAGCTGGCGCAGCGACTCGATGAACAACTCCTGCGGCAGCTCCGGGATGGCAATGCGTCGGCAGGACTGGATCATCCGTTCGGCGTTAGCCTCGGGCCGGAACGCAGCGATGGTTCCGTCGGGTTGCCGGTAGGCCTTGAGCCCCTCGAAGACCTCCTGCGCGTAGTGCAACACGATGGCCGACGGGTCAAGAGTGATGGGGCCGTAGGGCACCACTTGCGCATTGTGCCAACCGTTTTCGGTGTTCCAGTCGATGGACACCATGTGGTCGGTGAAGTACTTCCCGAATCCCGGCGCGGCCAGTACCTCAGCCCGACGCGCCGGGCTGGCCGGTGACGGGTTGAGTTGCCGGGTGAACTCGGGAAGCGGATTCATGCTCGGCAGTCTAGCTGTCCGATGTCGCCAAACCCGAACCCATTATCCGACGTTGACGTCCACGAACGGCGGCTTGACGACCTCGCATTCGATCTCCCGGCCACGCACGTCGACGGCGACGGTGGCCCCGTCGACGATCTGCGCCGAGCTGTCCAGCAGGGCCAATGCGATACCGGTCTTGAGGGTCGGCGAGAAGGTGCCCGAGGTGGTCACCCCTACCGGCCGGCCGCCCGCGAGCACCGTGAGATCGGGGCGCAACACGCCCCGGCCGGTGGCCCGCAGGCCACGCAGGGTGCGGCGCGGACCTTCCGCCTTCTCCTGGGTGAGGGCCTCACGCCCCCAGAACGCGTCCTTCTTCCACCCGACGGCCCATCCTGCCCGCGCCTGCACCGGACTGATGTCGAGGGACAGCTCGTGACCGTGCAGCGGATAGCCCATCTCGGTGCGCAGCGTGTCGCGCGCGCCCAGACCGGCTAGCTGGCCGCCCGCCTCGGTGATCACCGGCAGCAGCGCGTCGAAGACGGCGCCGGCGGAATCCCAGGACGGCAGCAGTTCGTAGCCGTGTTCCCCGGTGTAGCCGGTCCGGCACACTCGCACCGGCTGACCGTCGAGCGTTGCGTCGGCGTACGCCATGTATTCCATATCCGTCGGCAGTCCGAGCCGCTGTAGCACATCCGCCGACTTGGGTCCCTGCACGGCCAGCACCGCGTAGTCGCGGTGCTGGTTGGTGATGGTGATTCCCTCGGGGGCCTTCTCCTGCAGGGCGGCCACCACCGCCGCGGTGTTGGCGGCGTTGGGCACCAGGAAGATCTCGTCATCGGAGACGTAGTAGGCGATGAGGTCGTCGACGACACCGCCCGTCTCGGTGCAACACAAGGTGTACTGCGCCTTGCCCGGCCCAATCTTGTTGAGATCATTGGTGAAAGACGCGTTGACGAACGCCGCGGCACCCGGCCCACGCACCAGAGCCTTGCCGAGGTGGCTCACGTCGAACAGTCCGACGGCCTCCCGGGTGGCGGTGTGCTCACCCACCGTGCCTGCGTAGGACACCGGCATATTCCAGCCGCCGAATTCGGCGAAGGTGGCGCCCTGTGCGGCGTGCCGATCGTGAAGAGGGCCGAGCAAGAGATCCGTCATGGCGTTCACCCTAATTGGCGCATCACCGGCTTTCACTAGGCTGTGATCTCATGAGCGCATACACGGCACCTTCGTTCACCCTGGCCACGTCCATTCCGCAGCGCGGAGTCTCCGCCGCGGTATTGCTGGTGGGGGTACGCCCCGGGGAGAAAGAATCCGACAAGGGCCCCAAGGTGGTCGATGCGCAGCTGCTGGACAGCAAGGCCGTCAAGGCCATCGAGGCCGCTCTCAAGGCCGTGGGCGCAACCGGCTCGGGTGAGCAGCTCACCCGGGTGGTCGTGGACGGTCTGCCGGTGTCCAGTGTGCTCGCGGTCGGCCTGGGTAAGACAGATGCCGGCGCCGAGACGATTCGTCGCGCCGCGGGCGTGGCCGCCCGGTCGCTCGACAACGTCGAAACCCTGGTGACAACTCTGTCCGCGCGCGATGTCGATGCCACCGTGCAGGGCCTGGCACTTGGCGGATACCGGTTCGCGGAGTTCCGCAGCGCCAAGACCGCACCGAAGGACGTTGGACTGCAGAAGGTTACGTTGCTCGTCGCCGACAAGGGCCGCGCGCAAAAGGACGCCATGGAGCGCGGCGCCGCCATCGCGGCTGCCGTGATCATCGCGCGTGACTTTGTGAACACCCCGCCCAGCCATCTGTTCCCGGCCGAATTCGCCAAGCGGGCAAAAACTCTGGCGACGACCGAGGGCATCGAGGTCGAGGTTCTCGACGAGAAGGAACTGGCCAAGGCCGGTTACGGCGGCATCATCGGAGTCGGCAAGGGCTCCTCGCGCCCACCGCGGCTGGTGCGGCTGACCTACCGGGGCGCGAAGGGCAAGAAGGCCAAGAAGGTCGCACTCGTGGGCAAGGGCATCACCTTCGACACCGGCGGCATCTCGATCAAGCCCGCGGGCGGCATGGAGAACATGACCTCCGATATGGGTGGAGCGGCAGCGGTTATCGCGGTGACTCTGCTGGCCGCCCGCCAGCAACTGCCCATCGACGTCATCGCGACCGTGCCCATGGCCGAGAACATGCCGTCCTCGACGGCGCAGCGCCCCGGCGACGTGTTGACCCACCTGGACGGCACCACCGTCGAGGTGATCAACACCGATGCGGAGGGTCGTCTCATCCTCGCCGACGCGATCGTGCGGGCCTGCCAGGATGAGCCCGACTACCTGATCGACACCGCGACGCTGACCGGTGCACAGGTGGTGGCCCTGGGCACCCGCACCCCTGGCGTGATGGGCACCGATGAGTTCCGCGACCGGGTGTCGACGATCTCGCAGTCCGTGGGCGAGAACGGCTGGGCCATGCCGCTGCCCGAGGAACTGCGTGACGATCTGAAATCCAGGGTTGCCGACCTGGCGAACGTCACCAACCACCGCAACGGCGGCATGTTGGCGGCCGGTCTGTACCTGCGCGAGTTCGTGGCCGACGGTGTGCAGTGGGCACATATCGACGTCGCGGGCCCGGCGTTCAACACCGGCGGACCGTGGGGTTACACGGCCAAGGGCGGGACCGGTGTGCCGGTACGGACCATTTTCGGGGTGCTGGAGGACATCGCCGCCAACGGATGACGCCGACTAGGCGCCTTCCTCGGCTGCCCTGCGCTTCAGGATTTTCTGCCGGGCGTCGTAATCACGCTTGCGTTGCGGGTATCCCGTGCGATGCACGTCGTACACCGGGATCTTGAGTCGCTCGGAGATTCGGCGCGCGCCCGCCACCCCACCGACACGTCGACGGGTCCACTCGCCGTCACCTGCGATGAGAATCACGGTGACGTCCGAGAAGTTGGTCTGCGGCTCGACGTAGGCCTCCACGCCCGTGCGCGCCGCGGCCCAATTCGCCAGGTAGCGCAGGTCGTCGTTGTTGCCCTGTGTGGTCCGGCCCTCGCGCTTGCTTCGGAAGGCGTCGATCCATGCCATTGGACCATGGTGCCAGCTAATTCTGAGAACAGGCTGTAATCCCACCGGTCACCCCACAGTGAATCGCTTCAGTCTGCTGGTCTGACCGGCAACGAGCCGCACCGCCGACTTCGGGACGCCCAAGTGCTCGGCAAGCAAAGCGAGCGCGGCCTTGTTGGCTTTGCCGTCGATGGCCGGCTCCCGCACGAACAGGGTGAGGGCACCGTCGTCGGCAACCTCGACGGCGGGCCCCTTGCGACTGCCGGGCTTGATGACGCAGACGACCGTGCGCTCGCTCACCCTCCGATCTTGGACCCGGGCAGGCGCGCCGTTCCAGTCAGTGACAGGATTGACCCGCTGTCCACGTCGCTGTGGTAAGCCAGATATGTCCACGTTGTGTGAGCCGCTATCGGAACCTTTTCAGGAGTGGAAACCATGGCCTTCTCCGTCCAGATGCCCGCCCTCGGTGAGAGCGTGACCGAAGGGACGGTGACACGGTGGCTCAAACAAGAGGGCGACACGGTCCAAGTCGACGAGCCGCTGCTTGAGGTTTCCACCGACAAGGTGGACACCGAGATCCCCGCTCCCACTTCGGGTGTGCTGACCAAGATCGTTGCCCGCGAGGATGACACCGTCGAAATCGGTGGCGAGCTGGGCGTGATCAGCGAGGCCGGCGAAGCAGCACCCGCGGAGTCCACGCCCGCCCCCGAGGCCGCCGCGCCGGCTCCCGAGCCCGCACCCGAGCCGGAGCCCGAACCGGAACCCGCACCTGCTCCCACACCGGAACCGGCCGCGGCCGCTCCGGCGGGCCCCGGCACCTCGGTCACGATGCCCGAGCTCGGCGAGTCCGTCACCGAGGGCACCGTGACCCGCTGGCTCAAGAAGGTCGGCGACGAGGTCGGCGTGGATGAGCCGCTCGTCGAGGTGTCGACCGACAAGGTCGACACCGAGATTCCGTCGCCGGTCGCCGGTGTGCTGCTGAGCATCTCGGCCAACGAAGACGACACCGTCGCTGTCGGTGGCGAACTCGGCGTCATCGGTGCGGCCGGTGCCGCTCCCGCAGCGGCACCCGCACCCACACCCGAGCCCGCAGCAGCTCCGGCAGCTCCGCCCGCACCCCCGGCGCCCGCACCGGCCCCTGCGGCCCCCGCAGCGCCGACACCCGCGCCTGCAGCACCGGCACCGGCCGCTCCCGCCGCACCCGCCCCTGCACCGGCCGCTCCCGCGCCTGCTGCGGCTGCCGCCGACGCGGGCGATAACCCGTACGTCACGCCGCTGGTGCGCAAGCTCGCGGCCGAGAACAACGTGGATCTGTCCGCGCTGACCGGCAGCGGCGTGGGTGGACGCATTCGCAAGCAGGACGTCCTGGCTGCCGCAGAGGCGGCCAAGGCCCCCGCACCCGCAGCAGCGGCAGCTCCCGCGGCTGCTGCGCCGTCGGCCCCGGCGGCTCCTGCCGCGCTGGCCCATCTGCGCGGAACCACGCAGAAGGCCAACCGGATTCGTCAGCTCACCGCCAAGAAGACACGCGAATCGCTGCAGCAGACCGCGCAGTTGACGCAGACCCACGAGGTCGACGTCACCAAGATCGCGGCGCTACGGGCGCGCGCCAAGGCGACCTTCGCCGAGCGCGAGGGCGTCAACCTGACGTTCCTGCCCTTCTTCGCCAAGGCCGCGGTGGAGGCGCTCAAGTCGCACCCGAACGTCAACGCGAGCTACAACGAGGACAGCAAGGAGATCACCTACTTCGATGCCGAGCATCTGGGCATCGCGGTAGACACCGATCAAGGTCTGCTGTCTCCGGTCATCCACAACGCCGGTGACCTGTCACTGGCCGGGCTGGCCCGGGCCATCGCCGATATCGCCACCCGCGCACGCTCGGGGAATCTCAAGCCCGACGAGCTCGCCGGTGGCACCTTCACCATCACCAACATCGGCAGCCAAGGCGCGTTGTTCGACACCCCGATCCTGGTGCCGCCGCAGGCCGCCATGCTCGGTACCGGCGCAATCGTGAAGCGTCCCAGGGTGATCCGTGACGACGCGGGCAACGAATCGATCGGCATCCGGTCGGTGTGCTACCTGCCGCTGACCTACGATCACCGCCTGATCGACGGAGCCGACGCGGGGCGGTTCCTCACCACCATCAAACATCGCCTGGAAGAGGGGGCTTTCGAGGCGGACCTGGGTCTGTAACCCATGCGTGTCGTCATCGCCGGCTCCTCGGGGATGATCGGGTCGGCGCTCGTCGCGTCGCTGCGTGCCGCAGACCACACCGTGGTCCGGCTGGTTCGCCGCGACCCGATGGGCCCCGACGAACAGCGCTGGGATCCGGCGAGCGGGCAGATAGAGCCCGGTGCTCTCGAAGGCGCCGATGCCGTCGTCAACATGTGTGGTGTCGGTGTCGGCGACAAACGGTGGTCGGGCGCCTACAAGCAGGAGATTTACGACAGCCGCATCATCCCCACAGAGGTGCTGGCCGGCGCCGTTGCCGATGCCGGTGTGCCGGTGTTGATCAACGCCTCCGCGGTCGGCTACTACGGCGACAGCGGAGACCGCGTCATCGACGAAACCGCATCCAGCGGTACCGGTTTCCTCGCACGCGTGTGTATCGACTGGGAGGCCGCCACCGAGGAGGCCGTGCAAGCCGGAACCAGGGTGGTGATCGTGCGCACCGGCCTGGTGCTCTCCCCCGCCGGAGGGCTCTTCGGCAGATCACGCCCGCTTTTCGCCGCGGGTCTGGGTGCACGGCTGGGCAACGGACGCTGGTACATGCCGTGGATCAGCCTCGAGGACCAGATCCGGGCCCTTGAGTTCACACTGACCGAATCGACGCTCTCGGGGCCGGTCAATCTGACCGGCCCGGCACCGGTGACCAATGCCGAGTTCACTGCGGCCCTCGGCAGGACTCTGCATCGCCCGACCCTGCTGGTAGCGCCCCAATTCGCGCTGCGGGCCGTCCTCGGCGAGTTCGCCGACGCCGAAATGACGCGCAGCATGCGCGTCATCCCCGCCGTCCTGGAACAGCACGGATTCGAGTTCGAGCACCACACCATCGGCGAGGCGCTCGCCTACGCCAACAACAGTCGACCGATGAAGTGAGATAATGGAACCCGTGCACCGCTCTCATGGATCCATCCGATCCAGCGCAGATCCCGTCGTGGTACGGGACCTGGGCATGATCGACTATGAGGCGGCCTGGGAGCTGCAGCGCGACATCGTCGAGGCCCGCGTCGCCGGAGGACCCGACACGCTGCTGACCCTTCAGCATCCGGCGGTGTACACCGCCGGCCGGCGCACCGAAGCGCAGGAACGACCGATCAACGGCGCACCCGTCATCGACACCGATCGCGGCGGCAAGATCACCTGGCACGGACCCGGCCAGCTGGTCGGCTACCCGATCGTGCGATTGGCCGAGCCCATCGACGTCGTGAACTACGTTCGGCGTCTTGAAGAATCGATCATCGCGGTATGCGCACAGCTGGGCGTGCAGACTAAACGCGTCGATGGCCGCTCCGGTGTGTGGCTGGCCGCGGGCGGTGGGAAACCGGAGCGCAAGATCGCCGCGATCGGGGTCCGTGTGCAGCGCGGGGTCACCATGCACGGGTTCTCGCTGAACTGCAACAACAGCCTGGATGCCTACCTGCCGATCGTGGCCTGCGGCATCACCGACGCCGGTGTAACCACCCTGTCCGCCGAACTGGGCCGGGATGTCACCATCGACGAGGTGCATGACCGGGTCATTTCCTCGGTAATCGACGCGCTCGAGGGCCGCTTGGTCGTCGGGGCGGCGGGCGGCAGCAACGCAGGAGCGGTGGGCGCATGACCGAACCCCGCAAGCTGCTGCGACTGGAAGTTCGCAACGCCCAAACCCCCATCGAGCGCAAGCCCGACTGGATTCGCACCCGCGCCAAGATGGGTCCCGAGTACAAGGAACTCAAGTCGCTGGTGCGCTCGGGTGGGCTGCACACCGTGTGCGAGGAAGCCGGATGCCCCAACATCTTCGAATGCTGGGAGGACCGCGAGGCCACCTTCCTCATCGGCGGCGAGCAGTGCACCCGCCGCTGCGATTTCTGCCAGATCGACACCGGTAAGCCCGCCGACCTCGACCGCGACGAGCCTCGCCGGGTGGCCGAGAGCGTGCACACCATGGGCCTGCGGTACTCGACGGTCACCGGGGTGGCCCGGGACGACCTGCCCGACGGCGGCGCCTGGCTGTACGCCGAGACCGTGCGGTACATCAAGCAACTCAACCCGGCAACGGGTGTCGAGCTGCTCATCCCGGACTTCAACGCCGTCCCGGAGCAGCTGGAAGAGGTGTTCGCATCCCGCCCCGAGGTGCTGGCGCACAACCTGGAGACGGTGCCGCGGGTGTTCCGCCGCATCCGGCCCGCATTCAGCTATGAGCGAAGCCTGTCGGTGATCACCGCCGCCCGCGAAGCGGAGCTGGTGACCAAGAGCAACCTGATTCTCGGAATGGGCGAAACCAACGACGAGATTCGTGAAGCTCTGGTCGCGCTGCACGAGGCGGGCTGCGACATCATCACCATCACCCAATATCTGCGGCCCTCACCGCGGCACCATCCGGTTGATCGCTGGGTCAAACCGCAGGAATTCGTGGAACTTTCCGAGTTCGCGGAGGGTCTGGGTTTCGCCGGTGTGATGGCCGGGCCGCTGGTGCGTTCCTCGTACCGGGCCGGGCGGCTGTACGCACAGGCGATGGCCCACCACGGACGACCCTTGCCCGCCGAGCTGGAGCACCTGACGGAGGCGGGTTCGGCCCGGCAAGAGGCCATCAACCTCATCGGATGACAAGCACGTTGCGACCGGGCGATATTCTCTAGCCATGCCTAAATCACTGAGTCCCGCCGAGGCCAAAGCCGCCAAGGCCGAGGCAAAGGCGCGCCGCAAGGCCGAATCGAAGGCGCGCCGCGGCCAGATGTGGCAGGCCTTTCAGATTCAGCGCAAGGAAGACAAGCGGCTTCTGCCGTACATGATCGGCGCGTTCGTGCTGATCGTCGCGGCATTCGCGGTCGCCGGGTACTTCTCGGGCGGGATCAGCGTGTTCATGTTCCCGATCCTGGGCGTGGTGCTCGGCGTGCTGGTCGCGTTCATCATCTTCGGCCGGCGCGTGCAGAAATCGGTGTTCACCAAGGCCGAGGGCCAGAAGGGCGCCGCAGGCTGGGCGCTGGACAACATGCGCGGTAAATGGCGGGTCACCACGGCCGTCGCCGGAACGACTCAGCTCGATGTCGTGCACCGAGTCATCGGCCGGCCCGGCATCATCTTCGTCGCCGAAGGTGCTCCCGGACGGCTGGGCCCGCTCTTGGCGCAGGAGAAGAAGCGCACCGCACGTGTCGTCGGCGATACGCCGATCTACGACGTCATCGTCGGCAACGAGGATGGTCAGGTGCCGCTGTCCAAGCTGGAGCGCCACCTCACCAAGCTTCCCGCCAACATCACCGCCAAGCAGATGGACTCCCTGGAGTCGCGGCTCTCGGCGCTGGGTTCGCGCGCCGCGGCCATGCCGAAGGGGCCGATGCCCGGTCAGGCGAAGTCGCGCGGTGGAATGCAGCGCACCATCAGGCGACGTTAGATCCCGAGCTCCAACTCCAGTTTCTGGTGTCGACGCACCATGATGCTCGGAACCCACTGCGCACCACCGGGTTTGATCGTGAATTCACGCGTCCGGTCGAGCAGCAGATTGATCGCGGTACGGGCCTCCAGGCGCGCCAGTGCCGCCCCGACGCAGAAGTGCAGGCCCTTGCCGAAAGTGATGTGACTGCGGGGGCTGGGCCGGCCGAGACGCAGGTCGTCGGGGTTTTCGAAGATCGCCGGATCTCGGTTGGCCGCACCCCATAGCAGGGTGAGGTGGCTGCCCGCGGGCAGCTGGACCCCGCCTAGCGAGGTGTCGGCCACCACGTGGCGGTGATGCCCGCGGAACGGTGACTCCAGCCGCAGCACCTCTTCCAGGAACGTGGGCAACAGGGCGCGGTCGGCCCGGATGCGCTGCTGCAGTTCGGGATTCTCTCCGAGAACGCGCACCGCGTTGCCCATCAGTCCGGCGGTGGATTCGCCGCCGGCGCCGACCAACTGCACCAGGATCATCACACCGATGTCCAGCGAGATGTCTGCTCGATTGCACGCCATTGCCAGGTATCCGAGCAGGTCCTCTCCGGGTGCGGCCAGCTCCTTCTCCAGATGTTCACGCAGGTAGAGAATGAGGTACATGGTGTCGGTGACGACTTGAGCCTGCCGCTGCGGGGTGTTGAGCCCGCCGAGCATCTCGGTACTGGAGTATCCCCACTGCACCAGTTGCGGCACGTCCCCTTCGGGCAGGCCGATCAGCCGGGCCACCATGGTCATCGGCAGGGCATCGCCCATCGCGGCCATCCAGTCGATGCTCTGACCGTCGCATCCGCGTTCCCACAACCGGGCTGCGGTCTCGGCCATCACCGGTTCCAGTGCGGTGATCCGCTTGGCGACCAATGTCGGGAGCACCAGTTTGCGATGCGCATGATGGACCGGGTCGTCGCCGGTGGCCAGGACGTGGGTGGGATCGGCGGGTGGTCCCATCGCCGCGACCGTCAGCCCTGTCTCGCAGTCCTGAGATTTCATCAGCGCGGCCGTGAGGTTGGAGGAGAAGTCCTCGATGCGCTCGGTGGCCTCCACCACAAGATCCCAGCGCGAGACGAAGTAGAAGCCGGAGTCCCCTGCCTGCCACACCGGCGCCGTCTCACGCAGCCGCCGATAGAACGGATAGGGATCCTCCAGGATCTGCGGGTCGAACAATTCCACGGTGCTCATCACCCACGAGGCTGACAGACCGGAAAACCGCACGTCAAGGCATTCGCAAAACTGAGAAACACCTGCTCAGAGCGATGATCTGCGGCGTCTCACAGCAACTGCCCCACCAGCAGATACGGTGAGAATATTGAGCAGTTATGTCTCACCTTGAGATAGATTGAGGAACCGATGTCACGCCGCTCAGACTGGCTGCACCCCGGCGACCGCCATGCCGCGGCCGCCGATCGCATTGTGTCGGTCGCGGCCCGGCAGATCGCACGGCACGGGCTGGACCGGCTGAACCTCGATGCGGTGGCCCGCGAGGCGGGATGTTCGCGAGCGACGCTGTATCGGCACATCGGAGGCAAGGCGGCGATTGTCGACGCCGTGTTGGCCCGGAACATCGCGAATGTCACCGCCGACATTCAGCGGGCGGTCGAGTCCGCGGACGCGCAGCGGCGTGCGGTCACCGCCATCACCGCGTCGTTGACCGCCATCCGCAACGACCCGATTGTCAGCGCGATGGTGGCGACGATGTCCCCGGCCTCGCTCGGCTCCTACCTGAGCCCGACCTCCGAAATTCCACGTTCAGCCTCAATGTTCACCGGACTCGCTGACGACACTGCCGCGCAATGGATTTCGCGTGTGGTGATGGCATTCCTGTTCTGGCCCGCAACAGACGCAGCGCTGGAAGCCGAGATGATCGAGCGCTTCGTCTACCCGGTCTTGAAGGACGCCACCGCGTCACGAGTCTCCGCCTCGGCCACCAGCGAATCCACGATCTCGCCGGCCCGCACCGCGACATTGGACAGCAGCGAGGACGACAGTCCGTGACTGTGCTCCACCGACCCGTTGAGATAGACGTCACCCGGGGCACCTGCCCGCGCCCGTAGCCGGTAGTCGCGTTCGACCACCGGCCGACCATCCGCGTCGAATTCGTAGCACGAAGCCAGCGGCCCCAGGAATGCCCGCACATCCAACGGCCGGTATCCGGTGGCGTACACCACCAAATCGCAGTCAAGCAGCTCGGTCGAGGAGGTCGGCTGATGTGTCACGGCCAGGCGTACCCGTTCCGGCGCCTCGTCCACGGCAGCGATCTTCGAGGCGTTGTGCATCCACAGTCGCCGCTGCCCGCTGACCCGTTCCCGATACTCGCGGTCATACAGATCGGCGATCAGCGGAGAATCGACTGCCGCGTAGTTGGTGTCGCGGTGATAGTCGACCAGTTGGCGACGGATCTCGGCAGGTGCACCATAGAAGTCGTCCACCGCGGCCGGATCGAAAATCCTGTTCGCATAGGGGCTGTCATCGGCCGGGCTATATCCGTAACGCGCAAAAATTGCATGCACCTGGGCATCGGGGTAGCGGGCGTGCAGATACGCCACCGCCTCCGCCGCGCTCTGCCCGGCACCCACCACCGCGACTCGGGCCGGAGCGCCGTCCCACGTGCCGAGCCGGTGCAACAGCTCGCCGCTGTGCCATTGCCGTGCGGTCGGATTGATTCCGGCCGGCATCGCCGGAAATGTTCCGCAGCCGAGAACAAGAGCCCGCGCGTGCGTCAGACGGTCCGGCGATGATCCCGAGGTGTCCTGCAGCCGCACCTCGAACCCGTCGGCGGCCGCCCGAACTCCGACCATCCGTGAGGAGTAGACGACATCCGCCCCGAGCGCCTGCTGCGCCCAATCCAGGTAGTCGTGGAATTCTTCCCGGGTCGGGAAGAAACTCTGCTGGTTGATGAAGTCCGGCAGCCGCCCGCGCTCTGTCAGATAGTTGACAAAAGTGTAGTGACTCTTGGGGTTTCGCAAGGTCACCAAGTCTTTGAGGAAGGCGACCTGCATCCGCGCACCCGGGATGAGCATGCCGCGATGCCACCCGAATTGTGACTGGGCATCAACGAACTTCGCCGATGCCCGATGCGGATGTTCGGAGAGCGCTATCGCCAGCGCCAGGTTCGACGGCCCGAATCCGATCCCGAGCACATCGTGAGAAGTATGACTATCCGAGAGCAAGGGACCGCTCCAGACGCTCCAGATAGCGTTGCCGTGCAGTGTCCTTGGTGACCAATACCAAAAAGTCCGCCATGTCGAACTCCGGGTCGAAGGACGGCGGTCCACAGATACGTCCGCCGATGCGCAGGCATCCGTGCAGCAGCGGCGGGATCTTCGCCTTCTCTTGAGGCGGGATCTCCTCCAGTGGCACGCCGTCCACAACGACGGGGTTTCTGGGCACGACACGATATTCGTCGGGGGCGGCAAACCGTTGCGCGAAGTCATGTACCGAGCGCACCAGCGATCCGCGCGGCCCGCCGTCCTCCATCCGGACAGACAGGCAGCCGATCGCGTACTGGTGCTCGGTCATCTGCTGGTACCGGAAGATCCCGGCCCACAAGATCCCCATGACCGCGCCATTGCGATGTTCGGGCGCGACAGTAACTCGGCCGATCTCAACCAGTTTGGGCCGCAGCGGGTCGAGTGCCGCCGCATCGAACATGGAGTCGGTGAACGTCTCCCCCGCCGCCTGATATCCCTCGGGCGGCAGTAGTCGACAACAGCCGATGATGGCGCCGGTGTCCTCGTCGCGAGCCAGCAGGTGGTCGCAATAGGGATCCAACTTGTCCACGTCGATCATCTCGCCCGTGATCGGCCCCCGAACGGCATGCGGCAGTGGCGCACCCATTTCGTCGGCGAACGCCTGATACCGAAGTCGTTGTGCGGCTTCAACTTCAGCCGGATCTGACGACAAGACAATGCTGTACCGCGGCCGCGGGTTCGCGTCCGTCCCCCGATCGGAACCGACACCGGGCGCCGCGATGAGAACCGCCGCGCTCTCCATGATCGAAAGCTACTCCCTCTGTCTACGGCGTACGACCGCTATGCACAAATCCCTGTGGGCATCCGTGCAGGCAGGCGCGATCACCGATGGCTAGATAGCTAGCGACTCTCCGGTGGCCGGATCGTGCGAGCGACTCATCGTAGCGACAGTGAGCAGAATCAGCGAAATGAACGCGGCGCAGGCCGCCCCGACCGCCCCCAGCAACAGCACGCTGTCGATGCCCGCGGCGCCCGCGGCCCGGGCATCGGTCTTCCCGGCGGCGGCATGTCCGAATGCCACGCCCATGCCCGCCACGCCCAGGAGGATGCCGATCTGGCGCCCCGTACTCACCGACCCGGTCGCCATCCCGGCGTCATCCAATGGCACGAACTGCAGTGCGGCATCGGATGTCATCGCCGAGAGCGCGCCCAGCCCCAACCCAGCCAATGCCGAGCCGACAATGAAATGGGTCCAGACCGTATCGGCATGAGCGCCCGACGCGGCCCATAACCCGACGGCCACCAGCGCCACGCCGCCTGGAATGGCAATCCTGGTGGGCAGTCGCCTGCCCGCCAGAATGCCCAACGGGGCTCCCACGATGGTGGCGAGTGTGAGTGGTCCGGCACGCAGACCTGTCTCAAATGCGTTGTAACCCAATGTGTTCATGAAGTACAAGGCCAGATAGTTGGTGGCCGCGATGAGCGTGCCGGAGGCCGCGGCGGCGGCAACCCAGACCCCGGCGAAACCGGGTGAGGTGGCCAGCCGCAGGCTCAGCATGGGCGCGGGAGCACGCCCCTCCCACCAGAAGAACAGCGCGAGGGCCAGCACCGCAACGATGGCCAGCGCACCGGACGTGCGGCCCCCAATTCCGCCGTCGTGCAGGGAGATCACCGAGAAAACGCCGGTAACCAGCCCGAAGGTGAGCAGCACCGTGCCTACCCAGTCGACCGGCCGCACCTCGTCGGCTCGGGTCTCGGGCAGGTGCCGCACCGCGATCACCAGCGCGAGCACACCGACCGGAAGGTTGACCAGGAAGATCGACTGCCATCCGAAATGTGTGACGAGGAATCCGCCCAGCAGTGGGCCGGCGGCGCTGCCCGCACCCATCACCGCGCCGTAGATCGCGATGGGGGCGCCGCGGCGCTCCTGCGGATACGCCGCGGCGATGATCGGCAGCGATACCGCCAGCAGGATCGCTCCGCCGATGCCCTGCAGGGCCCGCACCCCGATCAGCATGGGCGCGCTGGTCGAAAGCGCACAGCCCAGTGAGGCCGCGGTGAACAGCACAATGCCCAGCAGGTAGAGCCGTCGGCGGCCCAGGCGATCGCCAAGGGTGGCAGCCGTCAGCAGCAGCCCTGCCATCGGCAGCGCGTAGGCGTCGATCACCCATTGCAGATCCGCGAGGTCGGCGCCCAAAGAAAGCTGCAGGTCGGCGAGTGCACTCGACACGATCGTCATGTCGAGCAGCAGCATGAACACCGCCATGCAGACGGCGAGCAGGATCATCTAGCGGGAACGAATCACGACGGTGCGGGTCGCCCGGTCGTGCAGACCACGGCCGTCAACATCGGTGATGAGCGGCGGCACGATCAGGGCGATCAGGAGATTCCTGACAAACGCGCGGCCGATGCCCACCGAGCTGGTCCCGTCGGCGGGCGCGACCTGCAGGCCCGACAGATACTGGCCCGGAGTGAACCTCCACAGCCGCACCGCGACCGTGCCGATAGCGATCCAGGTCAGCAGCTGGGCCGAGGACAGGGTGGGCGACAAGAGGTTTCCCTTGACGAACAGCAGCGCCAGCCCGCCTGCGATCAGCCAGTCGAGCAGCAGCGCCAGTAGCCGCCGCGACATCGGTGCCGCCGATCCGGGCCCGGCCTCGGGCAGGCCGAGCTGCTCTCCCGGGTACCGAGAGTTGCCCGCGCCCTGCACCGAACCAAGCCCCGACAACCATGAACCCAGGTCTCGCGCCATACTCACAGCGTAAATGCCAACCGAACCGTGGTTACGCGTAACATCCGCGCAACATATGGTTGACCGGCGGGCAACACCGGCTTCATAGGTTCAGTCGCGCGGTCATGGTTTCAGTGGACCCAAGAGGAAAAAACAAGGAGAAGCATGGCGTTCAGTAGCCCCGACGAGGTATTCAAGTTCATTGCCGACGAGAAGGTCGAGTACGTGGACGTCAGGTTCTGTGACCTGCCGGGCGTCGTGCAGCACTTCTCCATTCCCGCATCTGCTTTCGATGCCAGCGTCTTCGAAGACGGCCTCGGCTTCGACGGATCGTCCGTGCGCGGATTCCAGTCGATCCACGAGTCCGACATGCTGCTGCTGCCCGATATCTCGACGGCCAAGATCGACCCGTTCCGCGCCGCCAAGACGCTGAACGTCAACTTCTTCGTCCACGACCCGTTCACCCGCGAGGCCTACTCGCGTGACCCGCGCAACGTGGCCCGCAAGGCGGAGCAGTACCTGACCAGCACCGGCATCGCCGACACCTGTTACTTCGGCGCCGAGGCAGAGTTCTACATCTTCGACTCGGTCAGCTTCGACTCGAAGATCAACGGCACCTTCTACGAGATCGACTCCGAGGCCGGCTGGTGGAACACCGGCGAGCCTTACGAGGAGGACGGCAGCCCGAACCGCGGCTACAAGGTGCGCCCCAAGGGTGGCTACTTCCCTGTCGCCCCGTACGACCACTTCGTCGACCTGCGCGACGAGATGACCACCAACCTGATCAACGCCGGATTCACCCTGGAGCGCGGTCACCACGAGGTGGGCACCGGCGGCCAGGCCGAGATCAACTACAAGTTCAACACGCTGCTGGCCGCGGCCGACGACGTGCTGTTGTTCAAATACATCATCAAGAACACCGCGTGGGCCAACGGCAAGACCGTCACCTTCATGCCCAAGCCGCTGTTCGGTGACAACGGATCGGGCATGCACGCCCACATGTCCCTGTGGAAGGACGGCAAGCCGCTGTTCCACGATGAGGCCGGATACGCCGGGCTCTCGGACGTGGCCCGCCACTACATCGGCGGCATCCTGCACCACGCCCCGTCGCTGCTCGCGTTCACGAACCCGACGGTGAACTCCTACAAGCGGCTGGTGCCGGGCTACGAGGCCCCGATCAACCTGGTCTACAGCCAGCGCAACCGCTCGGCGTGCGTGCGCATCCCGATCACCGGCAACAACCCGAAGGCCAAGCGCCTCGAGTTCCGCTGCCCGGACAGCTCGGGTAACCCGTACCTGGCGTTCGCGGCCATGCTGATGGCAGGCATCGACGGCATCAAGAACAAGATCGAGCCGCTGGCGCCCGTCGACAAGGACCTGTACGAGCTGCCTCCGGAGGAGGCCGCCAACATCCCGCAGGCCCCGACCAACCTGGCCGCCGTGATCGACAACCTCGAGAAGGATCACGAGTACCTCACCGAGGGTGGCGTTTTCACCTCCGATCTGATCGAGACCTGGATCGCGTTCAAGCGCGAGAACGAGATCGAGCCGATCAACATCCGTCCTCATCCGTACGAGGTAGCCCTCTACTTCGACGTGTAGAGCCGCGTAATCCGCACATCGTCAAGGCCCCCGGGATCTTCCCGGGGGCCTTGTCGTTTTTGCGGCACGGAATACGATGGACCGGCGTAGGTTGAAAGTAGATGTCCCGTCTAACTTTTCGAGGAGCGTGGAATCCGTGCCGAACGCAGCCGAGGAAATGAGCAGGACCCCAGTCCCCGACCCCGCCGAAGACAACGCATTCTTTCCGTCCCCGTACTCACTGAGCCAGTACGTGCCGTACACGACAGACTTCGCCGGCGTTCGTTATGAGAATGCCTACACCGGTGGACGCTGGAAGATCCTGATGATCGCCGCCGAAGAGCGCTACATGCTCATGCAGAACGGGACGATGTTCTCCACCGGAAACCATCCCGTCGAGATGCTGCTGCCCCTGCACCACCTGAAGGCCGCGGGCTTCGGAATCGACGTCGCCACGGTGTCCGGCAATCCGGCCAAACTTGAGCTCTGGGCGATGCCGCGCGAGGACGAGGCCGTGTTGAACACCTACTCGGAGCTGTCGGCACAACTGAAGAAACCGCAGAAGCTCTCTCGAATCATCGCCGACGGTCTGGGCCCGGACTCGGACTACCTCGCCGTGTTCATTCCCGGCGGTCACGGCGTACTTCTGGGCATACCGGACAGTGAAGAGGTCCGGACGGTCTTGGATTGGGCGCTGGAGTACGACAAATACATCATCACCCTCTGCCACGGCCCGGGCGCACTGCTCGCCGCAGGCCTGGACCGGGATGAATCACCCTTTCAGGGCTACAGCCTGTGTGTGTTCCCGGACAGCCTGGACACCGGAGTCAACATCGAAATCGGCTACATCCCAGGACAAATGCCGTGGCTTGTCGGCGAGAATCTGCACAAGCAGGGCGTCACGATCCTCAATACCGGGATCACCGGGCAGACGCACGCCGACCGCAAGCTACTCACCGGCGACAGCCCGTTGGCGTCCAACAACCTCGGCCTACTGGCGGCAGAGACCCTGGTCAACGCGGTCATCGACGGCTGAACAGGAATAAAGCGGACTATGGTCCTATTGTTAGGCGCATGGCACTCGCTGATATCGAAACCAAGCTCACCGGCCTGACGCCGGTCGCCCTGTCGGCATTCCGGATCGTGGTGGGGTTCCTATTCTTCCTACACGGCACCTCTCACCTGTTCGGGTGGCCGCTCGCCTCGTACCTGCAGCCCGTCGGCACCCTGCCCTGGTGGGCAGGCATCATCGAGTTCCTTGGCGGAGCGGCGATCATCCTCGGACTCGGCACCCGGATCGCCGCGTTCGTGTCATCCGGTGCGATGGCGGTCGCCTACTTCACCTACCACCAGCCCGAGGGGCTGTTGCCGATCCAGAACAACGGCGAGGGCGCCGCTCTCTACAGCTGGATCTTCCTCCTGCTGGTGTTCACCGGCGGCGGCTCGCTGTCACTCGACCGATTCATTACCCGCGCTAAGCGCTAAGTCCTTACGCCAGAATTGGTTTAGCATCCTGGCCATGGCCTCTTCCAGCACTTCCAGCTCAGTCGCCAAGCTCGACGGCGCCACGCCCGTTGTCCTGTCGTTGTTCCGCATCGTCTTCGGATTCCTGTTCACCGTGCACGGCACCGCCATCTTGTTCCGCTGGCCCGACCTGGCCTCGATGCCCCCGGTGGAGTCGTGGTCGCTGGGCTGGTGGGCGGGTGCCATCGAGTTCCTCACCGGTGTCGCGATTCTGTTCGGCGCCGGGACCCGGATCGCGGCGTTCCTGGCCTCCGGCACGATGGCGTTCGCGTATTTCACCCAGCACCAGTCCGCCGGGCTGCTTCCCATTGAGAACAACGGCGAACTGGCCGTCCTGTTCTGCTGGGCCTTCCTCCTGCTGGTGTTCACCGGCGGTGGATCGCTGTCGATCGACGCGGCGCTCAAGAAGAGCTAGGCACGACCACCGTGGCGATGAGCGCCCGGTGGTCGGTGCCGTAGATCTCCTGGGTAGTCACCGAGGTGGCGGCGGCACCGCGGGTCAATACGTGATCGATCCCGATCAGCCGGGTGTACCAGCGCCCCTCACGCCATGTCGGCAGCCAACCGGCCCCGGCTTGATCCACGGCGTCGGCGAAACCTCCGGTGAGGATCTGCCGGAACACGAAGTGATCGTAAGTAGCGTTAAAGTCACCACCAACAATGACTTTCACGTCCGGACGTAGTGCCTGCAACTGACGGCCTATGGTGTCCAGCTCGGTGAGCCAGCCCGGCGAACTCATATCCTTCTCGGGCGGGCGGGTGTGCACGGCGACGAGCATCACCGGTCCCACCCCGGGGATCTCGGCTTCGGCCCAGATCTGCCGCATGGCAAAGCTCTGGTCATCCTGATGCACCGGGGTCAATGGATATCGGCTCCAGATACCGGTGCCCGCGGCCTTCGGTTCGGCAACGGTGTACGAATACGGGAGCACTGAATCAATGCCCGCGGCAACGAGTTTCACTCGCGCCTCGGGAGTGAGCTCGTCGACCGTCACCACGCCGACATCGTGCTCGTGGATCGCGGCCACCACCGCCCCGGCATCGCCGACACCGAAACGCAGATTGGTCTGCAGCACGGTGACGGTTGTCCCCTGCGGGTGGGCATCGGCCAGGTACAGCGGTGCGATGGCCAGCACCTGCAAGGCGATCACCACGGTGGCCGTCAGCACACCCCACCACTGCCGTATCGAAAGGAACAGCAACAGCCCCAGGATCATCAGCAGGCAGGTGACGGGCCAGCCGGCGGTCAGCCCGATCAGGGGCGACCAACTGGATCGCGCCCAACGCGACACGATCGCCACGATCGCCACGACGGCCAGCAGCCAACCCAACGCCCCCACGGCGGTCCGTCCACGCACCTCAGGGACGGTACCTTATGGCACTCTTTTACCCATGCCGTCGTTTAGTCGCGCCGAACTCGAGGAAGCGTTCGCGCAACACCAGGCCACCGTCCATCGCTGTATCGAAACCGGCGACTGGAATCCCTATGCCGAGATGTACACCGACGACGCCCTCTACATCGAGCACGTGGTGGGCCGCCTGCACGGCAAGGAGGCGATTCGGCAGTACATCACCGCGGTCATGGCGGAGTTCCCCGGTAACCACATGCCGAGCCTGCCCGCCACCTGGACGGTCTTCGACCCCGAAAAGGGTTGGGTGGTTTGCGAAATCGATAACGTGATGAGCGATCCGGGCGACGGCCGGCATTGGGGCGAACCGAACCTGACCGTGCTGCACTACGCCGGCAACGGGCTGTGGTCGCAGCAGGAAGACGCCTACAACCCCGCCAACATGGTCAAGATGGTGCGGCGTTGGTGCAAGGCCGCCGAGACGTCGGGGAGCCTCCCCGACGAGGCCCGCGACTGGCTCGCCAAGTACGGGTCGCGCAAGAACTAGTCGTCGATTCTATTCAGCCAGAATCGTCAGCGTTGCCCGTAGCCCGCCCAGCGGGCTTTCCGACAGCACCACATCTCCCCCGTGTAGTGCGGCCTGCTGCGCGACAAGTGCCAGACCCAACCCCAGTCCGCCGGGCTTGGCGCCGGGGCCACGTTCGAATCTCCCGAGCACCCGTTCCCGATCGACCTCGGGGAGTCCGGCGCCGTCGTCGTCGACCTCGATGACCAGCCGGCTATCGACCCGATTCGCGCTGAGCACAACATGTTTGGCGTTGCCGTGGTTGATGGCGTTACGCACCAGGTTGTCGACCGCCAGCCGCAGCCCATCGGGCCAGGCCAGCACCACGCCGCCGTCATCGGATTTGACGGTGATCTCCGGCATATCGGCACGGTGCATCGACGCGTCTGCCGCCACCCGGTCCAGCAGGTCGGCGATGTCCACCAGTTCACGATCTTCGGCGCGGGCGAGATCGCCGGAGGCCAGCTGACCGAGCGCGGTGATAGTGGCTTCGACGCGTCGCTGCGCACGCTGCAGGTCGCCGATCACCTCGGTACGTTCCTCATTCGAGAGGTCATGCGCACGCAGCGTGTCCAGGTCGGCGCGCATGGCGGTGAGTGGAGTACGTAGCTCATGGGCGGCACTGGCCGCGAAATCGCGAGCCGCCAGAAGAGATTTGGTGGTCTCAGACTGCGCCGCCGACACCCGTCCGAGCATGGCGGCCATGGCCTCGGCGAGTTCTTCGGATTCCCGTGCGCCGCGCACCGCCGCGACATGAAGACCGTCGGTGTCGAGCTGCCGGGTCTGATCGGTGAGCTGATGCAGCGGTCGCACCGCCCGGCCCGCGAACAGCCACGCAAAGCCGCCGGCCAGCAGCATCGAGAGCACACCGAGGGCGATGAACACCGGAATTCCACGGTGATTGACCAGGACCGCGTCGGCCCGGGTTCCCAGCGACAGCACGGTCTGCTCTTCGGGGCTCTCGATGGTCCGCACGCGATAGGTGACGCCACCGACGGTGACGTTCTCGGTTCCCAGCGGCAGCCTTGGCAGCTCGACACCCCGGAAGATCACCAGTCCACCGCTTTTGGCGTCCCGAACGGTGAGCACAAAAGTGGTGTCCCCATGTCGGGTGGTGGCCTGCACCGCGTCGACGAGCACATCGAGGCGGCGATCGAGCTGTTGAGTATCGTTGCGCGCCAGCGCAATACCAGCGACGATGCCGATCAGCGCAACTACCAGCCCGGCAGCGAGAAAGGCCGCGACCGCGACCCGGGTGCGCAGTGAGAGCGAGCGTTTCACGGCTCTTCTCTCATCACATACCCCACGCCCCGGACGGTATGGATGACCCGAGATGATCCCCCGGTTTCGAGCTTGCGGCGCAGATAGCTCACGAAAACGTCGGCGACGTTGGTCTCGACGTCAAAGTCATACCCCCACACCAGTTCCAGCAGCCGGGAGCGGCTCAGCACCACACCGGTGTTTTCGGCCAGCACCACCAGCAGATCAAACTCGCGCTTGCTCAGCTCGACGCGTTCTCCGCTGGCGAAGACCAGTCTGCGGGACACGTCCACGGTGATCTGACCGACGGTGATCGCGGAGGTGGCAAGGCCACCGCCGCCCGCGCCGCGACGGCGTAGCAGGGCGCGCAGGCGTGCCACCAACTCGCCCAGGTCGAAGGGTTTCGTCAGGTAGTCATCGGCACCGGCCTCCAGGCCGGCGATCCGGTCGTTGACGGTGTCGCGCGCGCTCAATACGCAGATCGGTATGTCATTACCCAGGGCCCGTAGTGCGGTAACCACCGCCACCCCGTCCAGCTCGGGCATCTGCACATCGAGCACCAGGGCGTCGGGCTCATCGGCCGCAAGCTGGGTCAGTGCGTCGCGGCCATCGACGGCGACCCGGACGTCGAAACCCGAGTGGCGTAGCCCGCGGGCTACCGAGTTCCGGACGTCCGGGTCGTCATCGACCATCAACACCTTATGACGGGCGGCATTTTCCTGAGTCATCGCTGCTTAAGGCTAAGCCTCATTCGCGGCCGCACCGTCGCGAGGTGTTGTTAGGCGTCCTGCTGATCGACCACCGCGGTGACGGCAGGCGAAGCCGGCTTGGCCGGGGCGGCCGGCTGGGTGCCGGCGTTCTCCGCGACGTCCTGAGCCGGCTGCTGCTGCGGCGCGAAGGGGTTCCACGGCTGCTGCGGCTGCTCAGCGGGGGCGTTCTCGGTGGCGGGCTGTGCCGGCTGGCCAACCAGTCCGGCCGGAGCAGCCGGAGCCGCGTCATCGGTGTCCGCGCCACAGCTGCTCTTCAGGCTCGTCAGCGGCTGACGGATCTTGTCGAGCTCGGCCTTGGCGGCGGGCTGCCCATCCAGGTAGGTCTTGATGGCTTCGTGGCGCTCGCCCTCGGGGGCACCCTTGGCGGCCTTGGTGATGCCGTCGTTGATCGTCGGGTTCTTGTCCAGGTAGCTCGCGACCTGGCTCGACACTGTCGAGTGGGTACGGGCGAACTCGGCGGCAGTGCACTGGCCGGGAGCCGCACCAGCGGCGCCCGCGAATGCCAGGGCGCTGGCCACTGCACCGGCGCCAACGACACCGCTGAGGACAGCAGAGGTGAACTTCATGGAGTAACTCCTTGTTCAGCGTTACAGCCGACGAGGTGCCGGCCCGTCCGGGACGCTATCGAGCGTTGGTTGGACGGTCATGGCTCGAACGTTAAGAAACCATGAGAAGCGCGGCGAAAACTACTTCCATGTAGTTCGACGGGCGACTACTCGCCGGGCCAGCAGCGGTTCTTGAAGTCCTGCACCGGCTGACGGATCGCGTCCAGGTCCGCCTTGGCCGCTGGATTGGCGTTGAGATACGCCTGCACGGCCTCGTGCTTGGCACCGCCGTCGCCGAGCGTGTTCTTGAGCGCATCGCTTATCCCGGCGTTGACGTCGGGATGGCGCTCCAGGTACTCCGCGCGTTTGGTCGCCTCCACCGCATCGAGCCGCGCTTCCTCCGAGACGGTGCAATCGCCCGGCTTGGCATAGGCGGGTGCCGCCACGCCCAGAGCACCGGCGACGACACCGAGACCCACGACAATCGATGTGTACTTCATAGCCGCTCCTTGAGGGATATGGATCCGCGGAAAGGGACCGTGACCCGCACGAAGCTACTCCCCGAACACCCGCTGTACGACCGCTTTCGCGCGCCTGGTCACGCGCAGATAGTTGTCCAGAAATTCGCCGCCATCGTTGTCCGGCCAGCCCGCGGCCGCGGCCACCGTGTTGAGCAGCCGGCCGGGTCCGGGCAGTTGGTCGGTGGGCTTGCCGCGCGCCAACACCAATGCGTTGCGCGCGTTGGTGGCGGTCAGCCATGCCTGGCGCAGCAGCTCGGCATCCTCGGCCTCGATGAGCCCGGCCTGTGCCGCGGCCTCCAGCGTCTGCAGGGTCGAGGTGCTGTGCAGCGACGGATGTTCATGGGCGTGGCGCAGCTGCAGCAGCTGCACGGTCCACTCCACATCGGCCAGTCCGCCGCGGCCCAGCTTGGTGTTGGTGTTGGGGTCGGCGCCGCGGGGCAGCCGTTCGGCATCCACCCGCGCCTTGATCCGGCGGATCTCGCGCACCGCATCCAGGGCGATGCCACCGGCTGGGTATCGCGTCTTGTCGATCATGTGCAGGAACCGCAGACCCAGGTCCGCATCTCCGGCGACGCTGTGCGCGCGCAGCAGCGCCTGCACTTCCCACGGCTGCGCCCATTGGGCGTAATAGGCCTCGTAGGCCGCCAGGGTGCGCACCATCGGCCCGTTGCGCCCCTCCGGACGCAGACCGGTGTCGACCTGCAGCGGCGGGTCGGTGCTCGGTGCGCCGAGCAGCTTGCCCAACTTCTCGGCGATCGTGGCCGACCAACGGACGGCCTCGTCATCGGTGGCACCACCGCGCGCCTCGCACACATACAGGACGTCGGCATCGGAGCCATAGCCCAGCTCGCCGCCGCCCAGACGCCCCATGCCGATGACGGCGATGCTTGCCGGAGCCTCTTCGCCCTCGGGAACACTGCCCTTGATCAGCGCGTCCAGGGCCGCCTGCAGCACCGCGACCCATACCGAGGTCAGCGCGCCGCAGACATCGACCACGTCCAGCAGACCCAGTAGATCTGCCGAGGCCACCCGCGCCAATTCCCGGCGCCGCAACGAGCGTGCCGCCCCGATCGCACGCTCCGGATCGGTGTGCCGCGCCGAGGACGCGATCAGCGCCCCCGCTACCGAGACCGGCTCGGCCTCAAGGAGTTTGGGACCATTGGGCCCGTCGGCGTACAGCTGAATCACCTCGGGCGCCCGCATGATGAGGTCCGGCACGTAGGCCGAGGTACCCAGAATCAGCATGAGACGCTTGGCCACCGCGCCCTCGTCACGCAGCGTGCGCAGGTACCAGGTCTGGTCGACCAGCGCCTCGCTCACCCGGCGATAGGCCAGCAGTCCGGCGTCCGGATCTGGGGTGTCCGCCAGCCAATCCAAAAGCGTTGGCAGCAAGATTGTTTGGATGCGTCCGCGGCGCCCGCCCTCCTTGGTCAATGCGGACAGGTGGCTGAGCGCATGCTGCGGCTGCTGGTATCCCAGGGCCGCGAGCTGACGCACCGCCGCCTCGTTGGACAGCCCCAGCGCCTCCTTGTCGAACTCGGTGACCGACTCCAGCAGCGGTTGGTAGAACAGCTTGGTGTGCAGGCGTGATACCCGCACCGCCTGTCGCTTGATCTCGGCACGCAGCACCCCGACCGCGTCGTTCTGCCCGTCGGGACGTACGTGGGCGGCCCGGGCCAGCCAGCGCATGGCCTCGGTGTCTTCCGGCGCGGGCAGGGTGTGCGTGCGCTTGAGTCGCTGCAACTGCAACCGGTGCTCCAGTAGACGTAAGAACTCGTACGAGGCAGTCAGATTCGCGCCGTCGTCACGCCCGATGTATCCCCCGGTGGACAACGCCGCCAACGCGTCCACGGTGGAGGCGACGTGCAGCGACTCATCGGCTCGGCCATGCACGAGCTGCAGGAGCTGTACCGCGAATTCGACGTCACGCAGCCCGCCGGTGCCCAGTTTGATCTCGCGCTCACGTAGGTCTGCCGGCACCAGCGATTCCACCCGGCGGCGCATGGCCTGTACTTCCGGCACGAAATCATCACGCTCACAGGCGGCCCACACCATCGGCATGAGGGCGTCCAGGTATGCCTGGCCCAGCTCCGGATCGCCGACGGCGGGCCGCGCCTTCAGCAGGGCTTGGAACTCCCAGGTCTTGGCCCAGCGCCGGTAGTAGGCGACATGTGAATCCAGGGTGCGTACCAGCGCCCCCGCCTTACCTTCCGGGCGCAGCGCCGCGTCCACCTCGAAGAAGGTGCTCGAGCCGATGCGCATCATCTCCCCGGCGACGCGGGTGGTCAGCGAGTCGGCCTCCTGCGCCACAAAGATGACGTCGACATCGCTGACGTAATTGAGTTCGCGCGCACCGCATTTGCCCATGGCGATGACCGCGAGGCGGGGCGGGTCCTGCCCCTCCGGGACCACCAGCGATACCGCGACCGACAGTGCCGCCGTCAGCGCGGCATCGGCCAGATCCGACAGGTGCTGGCCGACCACCGGGAACGGCAGCACCGGTTCGTTCTCCACGGTGGCGGCAAGATCGAGTGCGGCGAGCACCAGCAGCCGGTCTCGGTACGCGTCGCGCAACGCCGAGATCGCGGCGCCCTCGGATACCGAGGCACGCCCCTCTACCGCGCCGACGGCCGTCAAGAATCGTTCTTGTAGAGCCTCTTTGGACTCAAGCTCGATGTCCCCCACCAACAGCTGCCAACGGGCGGGATGGGCTACCAGGTGATCGCCGAGCGCCAACGAGGACCCGATCACCGAGAGCAGCCGCCCGCGCAGGGCGGTATCGGCGCTGAGCTCCCGGTCCAGCGCGGCCCAGCCGGTGCCCATCTCCTCGTGCAGCCGGATCAGGGTGAGCAGCGCGGCATCCGCATCGGGTGACCTCGACAACGACCACAGCAGCGGGACGTGCGCCTCGGTGGTCCAACCCAGTTCTTCGAGCAGAGACGCGGCCCGCGCATCGACGAGCCCCAGCCGCCCGACACTGGGAACCTTCGAACGCTCGGTGGAGGCTCGGGTCACCTCAGAGACCCAAGTAGGCCCGCAGCTCGAACGGGGTCACATTGCTTCGGTAGCGCGCCCACTCGGCCCGCTTGTTACGGAGGAAGAAGTCGAAGACGTGCTCCCCCAAAGCTTCTGCCACCAACTCGGAACGCTCCATGGCAATGAGCGCGTTCTCCAGGGTGCTGGGCAGCTCCTTGTAGCCCATGGCTTGACGCTCCGCCCGGGTCAGGCCCCAGACATCGTCCTCGGCCTCGGGCCCCAGCGTGTAGCCCTGCTCCACGCCGCGCAGCCCCGCGGCCAGCAGCACCGCGTAGGTCAGGTATGGGTTGCAGGCCGAGTCGGGGCTGCGCACCTCGATGCGGCGTGAGGACGACTTGTTGGGCGTGTACATCGGAACCCGCACCAGCGCCGAGCGGTTGGCCGCGCCCCAGGATGCCGCCGTCGGAGCCTCGCCGCCCTGCACCAGCCGCTTGTAGGAGTTCACCCACTGGTTGGTAACGGCACTGATCTCGTTGGCGTGCTCCAGGATTCCGGCGATGAACGACTTTCCGACGGTGGACAGCTGCAGCGGGTCGTCGGGGTTGTGGAAGGCGTTGGTATCGCCCTCGAACAGGCTCATGTGGGTGTGCATCGCACTCCCGGGGTGATCGCTGAACGGCTTGGGCATGAAGGTGGCATGCACGCCGTCGATGATCGCCACTTCCTTGACCACGTTGCGGAAGGTCATCACGTTGTCGGCCATGGACAGCGCGTCGGCGTAGCGCAGGTCGATCTCCTGCTGGCCGGGTGCGCCCTCGTGGTGGCTGAATTCCACGGAGATGCCCATGGATTCGAGCGCATCGATGGCGTGGCGACGGAAGTTCGGTGCCGCCTCGTGCACGGCCTGGTCGAAGTACCCGGCGTCATCGGCCGGAATGGGTGCCGAGCCGTCATCGGGCATGTTCTTCAGCAGGAAGAACTCGATCTCCGGGTGGACGTAGCAGGAGAAGCCCAAATCGCTTGCCTTGGCGAGCTGGCGGCGCAGCACATGCCTCGGGTCCGACCAGGACGGCGATCCGTCCGGCAGCTTGATGTCGCAGAACATGCGCGCCGAGTGGTGCTTACCGGCGCTGGTGGTCCAGGGCAGCACCTGGAACGTCGACGGATCGGGGTGTGCAACGGTGTCCGATTCGGAGACGCGGGCGAAGCCCTCGATGGACGAACCGTCGAAGCCGATGCCCTCCTCGAACGCGCCCTCGAGTTCGGCGGGTGCAATCGACACGCTCTTGAGGTAACCGAGCACATCGGTAAACCACAGCCGGACGAAACGGATATCTCGTTCTTCCAGCGTGCGCAGCACGAATTCCTTCTGACGATCCATGGTCAGAGGCTATTACATCCGGCCTAGACGAGCACGGATGCTCAGCACCGCAAGTCCTTGGGGGGCACGATGTCGTCCACGAAGTAGCGCGTGACCGCTTCGTCGACGCACGCCTCGCCGTTGAACGCGACGGTGTGCTGGGTGCCCTCGTAGCTGATGAGCGATCCGTTCAATTGCTGCGCCAGTGCCACTCCCGCCTCATAGGGGGTGGCCGGGTCGTGGGTCGTGGAGATGACCACCACCGGCGGCAGTCCGGGAGTCGACGGGGTGTGCGGGGATGAGGTCGGCGCTACCGGCCAGAAGGCGCACAAATCGCGTGGGGCGTATCCGGTGAACGTGCCGTAGCTCGAGAACGGCGCCTGTTCGCGCAGTCGTTTGTCGGCGGCCACCCAGGGCGCGGAATCCCTCGGGGTCGGCCCGTCCACGCACCGAATCGAGTTGAAGGCGTCCTGCAGGTTGTCGTAGCGCCCCTGATCGTCACGCTCCTGGTACTGGTCGGCCAGCCACAGCAGGTCATCGGGTCCACTGCCGTCGACAAGTCCCGCCAGCCCGGAGGTGAGGTACTTCCAGTAGCGCGGCGTGTACATCGCCTGGATGGTGCCGGTGATGGCGTCCTGGTAGCTCAGGCCGCGCGGGTCATTGGTCTTCGCGGGTTTGGCCACCAACGGGTCGATCAGCTGATGGAAACGCTTCACGGCCTGCGAGGGGTCGGTCCCCAACGGGCACTTGGGATCCTTGGCGCAGTCGGCGGCGTAGTCGTTGAACGCCACCTGGAATCCGGTCATCTGCCGCACGTTGGACTCCACGGGGTCGATGGTCGGGTCGATCGCACCGTCCAGGACCATCGTGCGCACATTCTGCGGGAAGTACTCGGCGTACTGGGTACCCAGCTCGGTGCCGTAGGAGTAGCCCAGGTAGTTCAGCTTGCTGTCACCGACCGCCGCCCTGATGATGTCCATATCCCTTGCCGCCGAGGCGGTTCCGGCGTTGGCAAGAAAGTCCAGCCCCATCCGCTGCGCGCATTCGTTGACGTATTGGCGGTACACATCCTCGATGTGGGCGACTCCGGCCTGGCTGTAGTCGGCCAGTGGCTCCTTGCGGAAGGCGTCGAATTCGGCGTCGGTGCGGCACCGCAGGGTCGGTGTCGAGCCGCCGACACCGCGCGGGTCGAATCCGACGATGTCGAAGCTCTGCCCGATCGTGGAGTCACCGAGCTTGGCGCCCATTCCGGCCGCCAGGTCCACACCCGATCCACCGGGACCGCCGGGGTTGACCAACAGTGCGCCGATGCGCTTGCCGGAGGCGGGCACCTTGAGCACGGCCAACTCGGCCACCGCGCCCATCAGCTTGTCGTAGTTGACGGGCACCTTCACCTTGGCGCACCGGGCTGTCGGGATGCGGCTGGTGTCGCTGACGAAGCCGTCGCAGCCGCCCCAGACGACCTTCTGGTCGTAGAACGCCTGCAGCGACGGGCTCGGCGCCGGCAGTGGTGCGGCGGCCGCCGGGTTGACGGGGCCCGTCGAGAACGCAGCCGAGAACACCAAAAGAATCACCGGCAACGCCCGGCGCATCCGCATCATGGGCCACATCGTGCCATGTCGGACGCCAAAAGGGATCAGCAGCGGGCGCCTTCGGCCGGAGTCGTGACCTTGATGAGATATGTCTCCGCCGCTTTGTCGACGCACTGATTCCCGTCAAACACGATGGTGTGCTTGGTCCCCTCGTAGGTCAGCAGGCCTCCGCCGAGCTGTTTGGCCAGCTCAACGCCTGCCTGGTACGGGGTTGCCGGATCGAAGGTGGTGGAGACCACCAGCAGTTTGGGCAGACCGGGCACGTTGATGGGGTGCGGCTTGCTCGTCGGCGGTACCGGCCAGAACGCGCACACTCCCAGCGGAGCGTTCCCGGTGAATTGGCCGTAGTCCTGGAACGGTGCCACCTCACGGATGCGGCGGTCCTTCTCGACGGCCTTGGCACGGTCGGTCTCCGGTGGTTCGTCGACACAGTTGATGGCGGTCTGTGCGTCCTGCGCGTGGCTGTAGTGCCCCTCTTCATCGCGCTTCATGTACGCATCGGCGAGCAGCTGCAGAATGTCGCCCGAGCCCTCACTGAGCTGACGTAGCGCCTTGGTGAACGCCTCCCAGAGCGTGGGCGAGTACATCACCATGATGGTTCCGATGATGGCGTCGCCGTGGGACAGACCGCGGCCGTCCTTGGTCTTGGCCGGATGATCGACCAACGGATCGATCATCGCCCGATAACGCGCGGTCGCCTGGGCCGGATCGGTCCCCAACGGGCAGCTCGGGCTCTTGGCGCAGTCTGCCGCGTAGTTGTCGAAAGCCTTTTGGAATCCGGCGATCTGGTCGATATCGGCCTGGGTGGGATCGGCATTGGGATCGATCACACCGTCGAGGATGAGTGCCCGCACGTTCTGCGGGAACTGCTCGGCATACGTGGTGCCGATCCGGGTGCCGTACGAGTAACCCAGGTAGGTCAGCTTTTCGTCGCCGAGGGCGGCGCGCAGCCGGTCCATGTCCTTGGCGACGTTCACGGTGCCGACATTGGCGAGGAACTCCAGCCCCACCTTGTCGACGCAGCGCTTCACGAAGTCCTTGGAGTCCTGCTCCATGCGTGCGACGCCCTCAGGGCTGTAGTCGGTGTCGTTCTGCGCGCGCAGGCGATCCACGTCCTGGTCGGTGTTGCACTCGACGGCCGGCGTGGACGACCCGACACCACGCGGATCGAATCCGATGAAGTCGAAGCTGTCGCGGATGTCCTTGGGTACCTGCTTGACGATCGCGGTCGCGGCCTCGATGCCCGATTGGCCGGGCCCTCCGGGGTTCATCAGCAGCGAGCCGATCTTCTTGCCCTTGGCCGGGTATTTGATGATCGCCAGCCGCGCCTTCGCCCCGTCCGGCTTGGCGTAGTCGACGGGCACCTCGAGTTCCGAGCACACGGTGCTCGCCGGCACCGTGGTGTTTTCCGGCGTGAAGCCGTCACAGTCCCCCCAACTGAGGGTGGTTTCCGACGGTTGAGCCGCCGTCGCCTGACCTTCGACTGACCGCACACAACCAGAGACGACGGCTACTACCGAGGCAAGAGCCAACACGGCAGCAACCCGCCGACCACGAAACATCATTCAGCCATGGTGCCAGAAGAGACTAGATCCGAGCCTTCAGCTCCTGCAGCGCCACGCCGAAATCGTCCGTCAGGGTGGAAAGGTCGGGCATCAGATCGGGGCAGGAAATCAGGCCGACGTTGAGTTTCCCGTCCAGCGACATCACCGTGACGGTGAGTGCGGCACCGTGGAAGATCGGGCCCAACGGATACATGCCGACCACCTGAGCACCCAAGAAGTACAGCGGCACTTGGGGTCCCGGCACGTTGGAGACCACCAGGTTGTGGATCACCGGGTGGCGGTCGGCGAGCCGGATGCGCGAGTAGACACGCATCGCGGTGCCGAACACCGCGGGCGCGGCGAACTGACTCCAGTCCTGCAGCAGTGTCGCGCCCAGTACCGCGGTGTGCTCCTTGGCCACCGTGTTGGCCTCGGAGATCGCGTTGAGGCGCTCCACGGGGTCGTCCACATTGGTCTCCAGGCGGGAGAACATCCCCGACACCTGGTTTCGGCCCGGGCGGTCGGACTTCTCGTGCACCGACACCGGAACCATGGCCACCAGCGAGCTGTCCGGAAGCTCTCCGCGGTCGTCCAGATACTTGCGCAGTGCACCGGCGCAGATGGCCATCACGACATCGTTGACCTTGACGCCGAAGTGGTTCTTGACCGCGCGGACATCCTCCAGATCCAGTTGGGCGTAGCCGACGTTGCGGCGGCTGGTGATCGTGGAGTTGAACGAGGTGCGCGGCGCCGAGAAGGGTGCCGTCATGGCCTCGCCGCGTTTGGAGCGCTCCAGCCAGGCCGGGATGACTCCGATGGTGGAGGGCAGCAGCTTGGCGAATTTCAGCGGCCGCGACGCCCATTTGATGGCGCCGGTGACCGCGATCTCGAGGCTGTTGGCGCCGCCGACCCCCGGCGCGGGTTCGGGCGCCTGGGCATCGGGTTCCAAACCGCACAGCGCCGACATCAGGTTGGCGCCGGTGACGCCGTCGACGGAGGCGTGATGCATCTTGGTCATGACCACGAGCCGATTGGTGTCGCCGGTTTCTATGACCCACATTTCCCACAGCGGCCGGGCGCGATCCAAGGGCAATGACGCGATATGCCCACACATGTCGGAGATCTCGGCCTTGCCGCCGGGCGCGGGCAGGCCGACGTGGTGCAGGTGCCGATCGATGTCGAAGTCGTCATCGTCGACCCACACCGGGTGGTCCAGGTTCAGGCGGCTGTCGGCGAGCTTCTCGGTGAATGAGGAGATGCCCTCGACCCGTTCAACCAGCTTCGCTCGCAGTTTCTCGAACGAGTAGCCACCAGGAATGGTCGTGGTGTCTAATTCCAGTACGCCGCACACGTGCATCGGCTGGGTCGGTGTTTCGAGATAGAGAAAACTGGCGTCAAGTCCGGAAAGCCGCTGCATGCGGCAGATGTTAGGCGAGCCGGTAGCCCCTCGTGCCCGAATGCTGCGACCGCAGGTGTGACCAAGTCCACGCGATCAGTTATTCATCTCGCCGCCGCCCGGTGGCAGACTGAACATCGTTGGTAACCCAGGGACCCGGACGGGCCTTGAGGATTTTATCGAAAAGGTGACAGTGATGTCCGAGATGTCTGAATCTGCTTTGTACGGCGGCGCTTCCGAGACGAACGCAAAACCGCGTACCAAGACCCGTGTGCACCACTTGCAGAAGTGGAAGGCCGAGGGCCACAAGTGGTCGATGCTCACCGCGTACGACTACTCGACCGCACAGATTTTCAATGAGGCCGGGATTCCCGTTCTGCTGGTCGGGGATTCGGCGGCGAACGTGGTCTACGGGTATGACACCACCGTTCCGATCACCATCGACGAGTTGATTCCGTTGGTGCGCGGCGTGGTTCGCGGTGCCACCGAGGCGTTGGTGGTCGCCGACCTACCCTTCGGCTCCTATGAGGGCGGAGCCGCTCAGGCCCTGGCGAGCGCGACCAGGTTCATGAAGGAAGCCGGCGCGCACGCGGTGAAACTCGAAGGTGGAGAACGCGTTGCCGAGCAGATTGCCACGCTGACGGCTGCCGGCATTCCGGTGGTGGCACACATCGGGTTCACCCCGCAGAGCGTGAACGGCCTTGGCGGATACCGGGTTCAGGGCCGCGACGATGCAGCCGCACAGCTCATTCACGATGCCATCGCGGTACAGGAAGCCGGAGCCATCGCCGTGGTGATGGAGATGGTGCCGGCCGACCTGGCAACACAGATCACCGGCAAGCTCACGATTCCGACCGTCGGCATCGGCGCGGGCCGGGAATGCGACGCCCAGGTGCTGGTGTGGCAGGACATGGCCGGTATGACCAGCGGCAAGACCGCCAAGTTCGTCAAGCAGTTCGGTCAGGTCGGCGCGGAATTGCGCAAGGCCGCCGAGCAGTACGCCGACGAGGTGGCTCGCGGGGTGTTCCCCGCTCCCGAGCACAGCTACTGAGCGATCACGCCAAGCTAGGCACGCACGCCGAGTTTGTTGTCCAGGTATTCCTGGCGGCAGGCTCGGCGTGCGAGCTTTCCGCTGGTGGTACGCGGAATGGCGCCTGCCTGAACCAGCTGTATGTCCGCTATGGGCAGGTTGTGCCGCCGCGATACGGCCGCCCGGATGGCATCGACGATGGGCTCTGGTGCCGCGCGGCCCGCGCCGGCCGCACGCTCGGCCACGATGACCAACCGCTCCCCTGTGCCGTTGCCCTGATCGACGCCGGGGGGCAGCTCGTTCGCGGGCGCCGAGAACGCCGCCACAAAACCGTGCCGCACCGCGGGTGAGGCTTCCTCGACGGTGGCCTCGATGTCTTGCGGGTAATGGTTGCGGCCGTCGATGATGACCAGGTCTTTGACTCGTCCGGTGATGTACAGCTCACCGTCGAGGTACACACCCAGGTCGCCGGTGCGGAACCAGGTGGCGCCGGGCTCGGTGCCGGTGGCATGGCTACCTTGGTCGAGTCGGGCCTGCAGCTTGTTACGGAACGAGAAGTCGGTTTCCTTGGGCCTGCCCCAGTAGCCGCGGCCGATGTTGTCGCCGTGCAGCCAGATCTCCCCGACCTCGCCGTCGACCAGCTCGGTCTCGGCATTGGGGTTGACGATCACGGCCCACTGGCTGCGCGAGATCTTGCCGCAGGACACCTGCGGAACCGCGTGCTCGTCGTCGGACGCGACCCGCACCGCACGCCCGCTGCCCAGCTCCCTGCGATCCAGGTACACCACCGAGGCCTCGGCGTCGGAGGGAATGGTGGAGACGAACAGCGTCGCCTCGGCCATGCCGTAGGAGGGCTTGATGGTGGTGGGCGGTAGTCCGTAGGGCCCGAATGCGTCGTTGAACTTGCGAATCGAGGAGATGCTCACCGGCTCTGATCCGTTGATCAGGCCCGCGACATTGCTCAGGTCGAGTTCCTCGTTGTCCTTGGGCAGACCGCGCTCGGCGGCCAGCTCGAAGGCGAAGTTCGGTGCGGCGGCGAAGGTTCGGCCCAGGTGCGCCTCGGCCGCCAGCTCCTTGATCCAACGTCCGGGGCGTCGTACGAAAGACACCGGGGACATCAGGGTGATCCGGCCGCCACACAGCGGGAACAGGATCATCAGCAGGCCCATGTCGTGGTACAGCGGCAGCCAGCTGACACTGCGGATGCTGTCATCCAGGCCGACCGAGATGATCATCTGTAAGACGTTGGTCATCACCGCACGGTGCGTGATCTCCACACCGGCGGGCACCCGGGTGGATCCGGATGTGTACTGCAGGTATGCGATGTCGTCGGTATCGGGCGTGACCTTGACGTAGGTCGCGGCCACCGAATCGGGGACGCTGTCGACGGCGACCACGCGGGGGCGCCGTTCCCGGGGCAGCCCGCGCACGAATCGGCTGACCGACTCCGCGGCGGCATTGTTGGTCAGGACCACGGTCGGCTGCGCGTCGGTGAGCACCGAGTCGAGCCGTTCGGAGTGGCCAGGAAGTTCCGGAGCAAACAATGGAACCGCAATGTTCCCGGCCTCGATGGCGGCATAGAAACCGATCACATAGTCGATGCCCTGCGGAGCCAGGATCGCGACGCGATCCTCTGGCTTGGTGACTTGCTGCAGCCGTGCCGCTACGGCCTGCGAGCGCTGGCCAAGCTGTGTCCAGTTGAGATCATTGGGTTCGCCATCGGAGTTCGCATTGAAGTCCAGGTATCGGTACGCGAAAGTGTCGCCAAGCTCTTCGACGGCACGCTCAAGGTAGTAGTTGACGGTGTAACCGTCTGGCAAGGTGATAGCACCTTTGCCGTCCAAGTACTCCTCAACGCGTAACTTCATGGTGACCTCGGTCTAGCTGTGAACACGACTGGCGGCCCATAAGGGGGACAATACCGACCAGGCAACACTGACACCCGGCACCACACGCGGTGCTAAACGAATATCGCTTCCCAAATCTGATACCCCGACCTTATGAGAACCCTAAGAGAATCTTAGATTACCCCGTGACGACTCGTGACCATTGTTTACCTGAATGTGGCACCGTGTCGCATACTCGCCTCGCCCGCACACGCTGAGCACCCCGTCCCTTCGACCGTCAGGGCACACCTCTCATGCCATCTCAACACGTCGAGGTCGAGCGGAAGTTCGACGTCACCGACGCGACCATCAATCCCTCGTTCGACGGAATTTCCGCCGTCGCGCACGTGGAGCTGCAGCCCCAGCAAAATTTGGACGCTGTGTACTTTGACACCCCCGATCAGCGGCTGGCTCAGCACCGGATCACGTTGCGACGCCGCACCGGCGGTACCGACGCCGGATGGCATCTGAAGTTGCCGGCAGGCCCGGACACCCGCACAGAGCTGCGACTCCCCCTGGACGAGGGCGATGATGCAGTCCCCGAGGAGCTGCGGGACACCGTGCTCGCCATCGTCCGCGAGGACGAGCTGGCTCCCGTCGCCCGCATCAGCACCGTGCGCGCCGTGTCACGGCTGATCGGTGCGCACGGCGAGCAGCTCGCCGAATTCTGCGATGACCACGTGACCGCCGCGAGGCTGACGGGCGCCGAAGAAAGCTCCGAGCAGAGCTGGCGCGAATGGGAGCTGGAGCTGTCGGAGTTCGGCGACTCCGCTCTGTTCGACCGGGTCACCGCGCGTCTGCTGGATGCCGGGGCGGCACCGGCCGGGCACGGATCAAAGTTGGCTCGCGTCCTTGACGTGCCCAAACGGGAGCGAAAGGGCACGGACTCCATCCAGCGCGCACTGCTCGAACAACTGGATCAGCTGCTCGGCTGGGACCGGGCGGTACGGGTGGACACCGACGATTCGGTGCACCAGATGCGGGTCACCATTCGGCGCATCCGCAGTCTCCTGCAGTCCAATCCCGAGCGCTTCGGTCTGGACGCCAATCCCGAGGCGCTCGATGAGCTCCGCCTGCTGGCCAACATTCTCGGGGTGGCGCGCGACGCGGAGGTACTCGCGCAGCGGTATGACGCGGCGCTCTCCGAGCTTCCCGAAACACTCATCCGCGGCCCGGTGCACGAACGGTTGGTGGACGCCGCCAGGCAGAACTACGACAACGGGTTACGCCGGTCGTTGGCAGCAATGCGCAGTCATCGCTACTTCCGGCTGCTCGATTCCCTGGATACGTTGGTCACCTCCGCCGGACCTGCATCGGACACTCATCACTCGGACGAGGGTGGAACGCTCGATGCCGCGTACCGCAAGGTGCGCCGGGCGGCGCGGGCGGCCGCGCGTGCCGAGGGCGAATACCGCGACGAGGCCCTGCATCGCATCCGCAAGTCGGCCAAGCGGCTGCGCTATGTGGCCAGCGCAGAGGGTGCAAAACGAGTTTCCCAGGCGGCCAAGGACATTCAGGAACTACTGGGTGAGCATCAGGACAGTACGGTGAGCCGCGCCTATCTCGCCACACAGGCCAACGAGGCGCACGCCGCCGGCGAGGACACCTTCACCTATGGGGTGCTGTACCAGCGCGAGCACGATGCCGCCGAGACCGCACGCCACCAGGTGGAGGCGACCCTCAAGGCACTCCGCAAGGCCGTGCGTCACAAAAAGTGATCAGCTGCCCTCTGCAGGGAAGGCGAACAGCACGGTCCGGGTGTCCGGATCCGCTTCACGCAGGGTGAGTTTCGCGCGCTGCCCCTCGGGCGGATCGCCCTCGCAGCGAGCAAGAATGGGCGGATCAGTCACGAAGACCTCGGCAAATCGTTTCTTTTCGGCGCCTCGTAACACCGCCGAATCGAAGGTCTGCCCCTTCTGCGGGGCGAGCACGGTGGCCTCGGTGAGATCCACACATGCCTGTTCGACCTTGTTGGCCAACGTATTCGAGGTCAGCAGCGATGATCTGACGTCCGACAGACCGTCGCGCGCCCACTGCGGCACCGGCGTGCCGGCCGACAGCGCCAGGCAGATTTCGGTGACAAACCGGTCCCCCAGCCGTCGCAGCGGCGCGGTCACGTGCGCGTAGGGAGCAGCGATGCCCGCATGCCCCGCAGCCTGATCGTCCGGCCGGTTTCCGTCGAACACCAGATAGGAAGCACCCCGTAGCAGCGTGGTGGCCTGCGTCATCATCGCCAATGTTGTTGTGGCGCAGGGATCGAGTGCGGCCAGCTGGGCCCCGATCGGAATGTCGTTTGTCCAGGGCAGCCCCAGCGCCTCGGCGGTGCGACGCATCCATCGGCGTACATCGCCGTCCGCGGGCGGCAGCGTACGCAGCATGCCGATACCGCCGTCAAGCATGATCTGCGCCGCGCAGATCCCGGTGAGCAGCGATATCTGCGCGTTCCAGCCATCGGTGTCGGTGCGCGCCTCGATGGCCAACTCCCAGTCGCCGCTGGGGCCGTGCACCACTTCCTGTGCGGGAAGATTCAGTTCGATGGCGCCCCGCGCAAGACCGAGGTCTCTTCTCTTGCGGCCGAACTCAGCGAGCAGGGCAATCGAGGGGTGCGGATTGCCGGCGTCCGCCGCGTCCTGGGCCTCCCGGTAGGTCAGCTGTCGCACTGACTTCACCAGGGCGCGCTGGACGCTCCAACTGACCGGGTTGGCAGCGGCATCGGTTTCGATGCGCCACAACGCGGCGGGCCGAATTTCGTTGGGTAGCAGGCTCGCCGAACCCTCGGAGAACACCAAGGGGTGCAGCGGCACCGAGCCATCGGGCAGATAGATGGTCTCGCCGCGCTGTCGTGCCTCGGTGTCCAGCGCGCTGCCGGGCTCGATCTGCGCGGCCACATCGGCGATGGCGTAGTGCAACAGATAGCCGTCGGCGGTGCGTTCCAGGTGTAGGGCCTGATCCAGATCACGCGCTCCGGGTGGGTCGATGGTGACCAGCTCCAGATCGGTGCGGTCGATGCGCTCGGCGCGGTGACGATCGACGGCCTGGGCGGCATCGCGCTGCGCGTCGGGACCGAATTCGGTGGGGAGCGCGAATTCGGCGCGAATACCGTCGAAGCCGAGGTCGCGAGCAACCAGCCGCTTCAACGTCACCACGCCAGACTAATCCAGGCTGAGAGGCGGGCGAGTTGGCCTGTAAGCCGGATCCTGTTCCACACAGCCGCGGGCTGGCCGCGGCCGCGCAGCGACGACCATCCATCTGGGCACACCGTCACCGGGTACCTCAAGCGGCCTACCCGGAAGCTCGGGCGAGCAGCCCTCGAACACTTCCGCAGCTGTGCAAGCACAACCTTTTGGCCTTGCTTCGGGTGGGGTTTACCGAGCCGAACCGGTCACCCGGTCCGCTGGTGCGCTCTTACCGCACCGTTTCACCCTTACCACCCTTGCGGGTGGCGGTCTGTTTTCTGTGGCACTGTCCCGCGAGTCACCTCGGATTGCCGTTAGCAATCACCCTGCTCTGTGAAGTCCGGACTTTCCTCGTGCCGCGGGATTTCTCCCACGACTCGCGGCCGCCCGGCCAACTCGTCCGCGCGGTCATCGTACTCGTGACAAGCTCCTCACCATGACGACAACGGCTCGACTGGGCGCGATATCGATCGACTGCACGGATCCGGCGGCGCTGGCCCGGTTCTATCAGCAGGTCCTTGACCTGGAGATCCTGTTCGAAAGCGAGGAGTTCGTCGCGGTGAAGGGCGCCGCTGTGCTGCTGACCTTTCAGCGCGTGGCAGACCATCGCGTGCCGGACTGGCCGGCGGGGGCCGTACCGAAGCAGCTGCATCTCGAACTGGCGGCGGCAGATCTGGATGCCGAAGAGGCGCGCATTCTGGGGCTCGGTGCGACCAAGGCCGAAACTCAGCCGAATCCGGGCGGATGGCGGGTGCTGATCGACCCGGCCGGTCACCCCTTCTGCATCACGAACCTCATTCCCGAGGGCACCTATTCGTGACCGTCTGCTGACGCGAACGGCCCTCTACATGTGACGATGAGGCATGAACAGTGACAACAGACTGTTCGTGCGAGCGACCGGGCTCATCGTCCTGGTCGCGTTATCGGTTGTCGCACTGCGCAGCTACCTGCCGCCGGACACAAAGGTGCTCCCCCGGCCCGAAGAACCTCGCGCCGAGCCACATTCAATAGCCTTGCAGCTCTTGCTATGTGGTGTCGCAGCCATACTCATCCTGTTGAGTCTGCGGCGGCGGCGCCCGGATATGCCGGTATCGACGGAGAGCCCGTCGTATCTACGGTTCCGGGGTTTGACCCGACGCGAGGCCCTCATCGCGACCGCCAGCGCGCTTGCCCTGGTGGGTGCGACGTGGATGTCGCTCTATCTGAGCAGGCCGACCGGTAATCCACCGGTGCGCGAATCCGTTCCGGGCACTTCCGCGCCGAGTCGGCCCGCGGACGCCCCGCCGCACAAGACACCCGGCGACATGCCGGAACGGGACGAGCCCGGAGTGCCCATGGTGATCTTGGGCGTGATCTTGGCCGGTATTGCCGTCATGGTTTTCGTGTTGCGGCGCAACGACCCGGACCCCGTGGATGCCGACGACGATCCGTCCGGGGAAGCCGGGGCCGCCGATGCCGCACCAGGATCACTGGCTCACCTCGTTGAACTCGGTCTCGCGGAGGTTGCCGAACCGGGGCGCGATCCGCGCGCATCCATCATCGCCTGCTACGCGGCTATGGAGCAGGGGCTCACCGCGGCACCCGAGGCAGCACCACTTGCCTCGGATACCCCTTCGGAAGTGCTGCAGCGTGCGGTCCATCTCGGCGCCCTGCAATCGCAGGCGGGCACTCAGCTTGTCTCCCTCTTTTCCGAGGCCCGATTCAGCCCGCACCGGATGACCCAGACCGATCGTGAGTCCGCGGTGCGTTGGCTGCAGACCGTGTTGGACGACCTGCGGGGTAGGCCATGAAGTGGCTCGTGACGGCCGTGCTGCTGATGGTGATCGTGACCGAGGCCTGTGTGGCTGCCAGCCCGTTGCGCTCGCACACTCTGACGATCACCGGCGCGGTGGTTGCCGTCGCTCTCTATCTGCTGTGGAGGCAGCTGCGGAGCGCGCCGGGGCCCAAGCCGTTACCGCCGGCCGGTCTTGCGGCCGATGAGACCTTGTACCGATGGCTTGCGCGGGCCGAGGCGAGGATCAGCTGGGCGGAGCGGACCCGCGGCGACTGGGATCGGCACCTGCGCCCGCTGATCGCTGCGGACTTCGAGACGGCGGCGGGTCATCGACAGTCGAAAGATCGAGCCGCGCTTGCCGAGACCGGCCGGGTGACGTTTGGCCCGGAGTTGTGGCGTTGGGTCGATCCGAACGGCGCCTCGCATGCGGATCGCGCCGAGCCCGCCCCCGGCCGGGCGGTCCTGCAATCGATACTCGAACGCTTGGAGCAGATGTGACGACACTTCCGGTTTCCGTCGCGACTCAGCACGCAGATGCGGTGTTGACCGAGATCGAGCGGGTGGTGGTCGGGAAACGCGATGCGTTGCAACTGATTCTGCTGACAATTCTGGCGCGCGGGCATGTCCTCATCGAGGATCTGCCGGGCCTGGGTAAGACGCTGATCGCCCGGTCGTTCGCGAGTGCGCTGGGGCTCGATTTCGCCCGGGTGCAATTCACTCCGGACCTGCTGCCTGCCGATCTGCTGGGCTCCACGATCTACGACATGTCGTCCGGGCTGTTCGAGTTTCGGACCGGGCCGATCTTCACGAACCTGCTACTGGCAGATGAGATCAACCGGACCCCGCCGAAGACGCAATCGGCGCTGTTGGAGGCGATGGCGGAGGGTCAGGTAAGCATCGACGGTGAAACTCGCCGACTGCCAGCACCTTTCGTGGTACTGGCAACGGATAATCCCATCGAGTATGAGGGAACGTATCCGCTGCCGGAGGCACAGCTGGATCGATTCGCGATCCGGCTGCAATTGGGTTACCTCAGCGAGGACCTGGAGATCGAGATGCTGCAGCGGCGGCTGAGCCGGGGCTCGGCGCAGCCGACGGTCTCACAGGTGATCGCAGCCGAAGACCTCGTCATGATGCGGGAAGCCGTGGAACACGTTTCGGTGCATCCGGATGTGCTTCGCTACATTGTCGCGCTGGCCGCCGCGACGCGCACGCACTCACATGTCGAGGTGGGTGCCAGTCCGCGTGCCGAACTGGATCTGGTGCAGATGTCGAGGGCCCGCGCCATGCTGCTGGGCCGCGACTTTGTGATTCCCGAGGACGTCAAGGCACTTGCGGTGCCCGCGGTGGCGCACCGGATCAGTCTGCGCCCCGAGATGTGGGTGCGCCGCATCACCGGTGCGCACGTGGTCGACGAGCTGCTGCACCGACTGCCCGTACCGCGAGCGTCCGGATGATCAGTTGGCGCTCGTCTCCGTTGGTGTCGGTGCTGGCCGCGTGCGCCGGGATCGCGTTGACGCTGGCCATGGTGACGGGCCGGTGGCAGCTGGTTGTTTTCGCGGCGCCGTTCATCGGTGTGCTCGTCGGCGCAGCCAAACGACCTGTACCCGCGCGGGTATGGGTCTGCGATGAGTCAGAAACGTTACGGTGCTTGGAGTCTGAGACAGTTACCGTCACCGCCTCGGTGGGGGCGGCGGAACCGGCGGTGGTGCGCAGGCTGCGCGCGGTGCCGGTCGACGGTCTGCAGATCGACGTGGATAAGGCGACGGCGCCCAGCCAGGTGACGATGCATGTGTCGGCGCAACGCTGGGGCCGATACACCCTTGCGGTTGAGGTCCAGACGATGTCGACGTCCGGGCTGTGGGTCGGAGCGCCCGTGACACTGCCCGTGGCCGAGCTGCGGGTGTATCCCTTGGCAGACCCGCAGGACGTCACGCTGCCGCCCGCCGATCTTCCGGACCGCATCGGCACGCATCTGACACGGCATCATGGCCCTGGCGTCGAGTACGCGGATATCCGCGAGTACGTCCCGGGTGACTCACTGCGTACGGTCAATTGGCGGGTCAGTGCACGCCGGGGACGGTTGCATGTCACCGACCGGCTCACCGATCGGGCCGCCGACGTTGTCGTTCTGATCGACACCTACCCTCAACCGTCGGGTCCGGCGACAGTAGCGACGGAGCGGTCCGCACGCGGCGCCGCCCAGCTGGTGCAATCGGTGTTGCAGCGCGGCGACCGGGCGGGCGTGGTCTTGTTGGGCAGTGCCCCGCGATGGCTTACCCCCGATATCGGTCGCCATCAGTTCTATCGCCTACTTGACGCCATTCTCGATGCCGGAGAATGGCATTCGCACAGCAGAAGTGCACTTGCCCCGCGCGCCGCCATGCCACCCAACGCGATCGTGGTGGCATTTTCCACCCTGCTGAACGCCGATTTCGGGCTGGCACTGACCGACCTTCGACGGCGCGGGCACCCGGTGCTGGTCGTCGACGTGCTCGACCGCTCCCCGTTTCGTGAAGAACCTGATCCGATCGTCGCCCGCTGGTGGCGGTTGGAACGCTCACGGATGTACCGCAATATCGCCGTCACGGGAGTCGACGTGGTCGGGTGGAGCCACGACTCCGGACTGGACCACGCCATGCACTTGCTGCCGCGGCGCCCGCGAGTGGGGCGACGCCGGTGAAAGCGGGGGTGGTCGTGGCCGTGCTGTTGGTCATCGGCGTCTTGGCGCGCACTGATATCTCTCCGGTAGTCGCGATGCTCTGCGGTCTGGCCGCGGTGATATGCCTGTCGGCCGCGTATACCCGGCGATGGCCGTCTCAGATCCTTCCCGCACTGCTCTTGGGCTGCGTGGCATTGCTCGCGGCAGCCATACCGGCGGGGCATTCCTCCTGGCTGCCGTTCATTGCACCGGTCGCCATAGTCGGCATCTTTGTTCTCTCCTTGTGGCCGTTTACTCAGGCCAGCGGCGGGGCGGTCGAGTGATAGACCGATCCCGTCGGCGTCGTGATCGCGACCGTATGTCTCCATCCCGGGGACTCCTTCACGTAATTGCACCGCTCGCAGAGGCCGTGACCGTTCTCGAATGAGGTAGCCCCACCCTGAGCGCTACCCACAACATGGTCATGGTGGCGAATCGGGGCATCGCAGTAGGCAGTCCGGCAGGTCTGATCGCGCAGGTCAATCAGCTCCGCCAATCCCTTGGGGAACAACCGACTTCGCGACTCCGCACCGACCAGTGCGCCTGTGCCGCAGTGCCGGTACAGCCGTCGCGCGAGAACCTTCGCGCCGGCGCTGACGGCATCCGATATGAGCCGGCGCGCAACAGCGGCCGGGACGGGACCATGACCTGCGATCGTCGCGGGCTCGACACCTCCGCCCAGTAGCGCCTCATCGGAGATCGTGATGTTCACGCCCACGGGAACCGCCTCGGCCGACGGCACGCCGGTCACCCACTCAACCAAGGTGTCCGCCATGATCTGCCCTTGGCCGCGAACGGGATCCATCGATGCGTCCGCGGCACGTCTGAGAGCCGCGTAGACCGCCACACCCTGTTTCACCGGGAGCAGCGCAGTCAGGTACGTCATGGTGTCGGGAGCCGGACGGATGGATACCCGGCGTTCGTTCTCGGCCCGGCGCGCGCGACGCACCACGGCCTCCGCATCGAGTCGGTAGGCCAGACGTTTCGCCTCCGCCGTCAGGCGGGCATCGCCCATCCCCCGCAGCCGGGACGAGTCCGCGCACATCTCGACGTCGATCTTCTGCCGATCTTCTACGGCAAGGTAAGCGGTTTCGCGCACCAGGATGGTCGCGCGCCATTCATTCAGCGCTCCGCACTCCAACGCCGCAAGCGTGTGGGGCATTTCGTTCACCAGCGCCTTCGCGAAGCCGAGATGACGACCGCCACGAGCCGGCGAATCTTGTCGCGCCAAGGCGATCTCGGTCGCAACGCCCGCTCCTTGGCGTCGTCGTGGTACCCCGGCGGCGGCCTCTTCTTCGCGGCGAGCGCGGTCGAGCAGCACCGCCGCGTGGGCCTGCGCTGCGGCAGCACCTGCTTTCACCCGCTCTAGCTCGGTGATTCGTTCGACGAGCCACGCCGCGCGCACCGCCGGATCACTCTGAGACACATCAGCAACACTACTCGAACATCAGTTCGATACGCATCGACTTCTGTTGTTAACCACAGTCGTTCAACCGCACCGCGAGTTATCCACAATCTTGCCGATTCGTGGACATCGAAGCCTCCGCGCACTACGCGCCCGGGGCCGAGAGCCGCGCCAGTTGCACGGTCGCACCCCGGAGTTCGTCAAGCGAGTCGATGGGGTTGACGTAGCCGACTCGGGTCACGGACCAGCCGCGCGGTGTGCTCACCCGAATGTCCAACCCGTATCGGTCCGCTCCCTCACAACGAGCCTCCGTGGCGTCCGGGTATCCACCCAATCGTTGTGCCATCGCGAGCAGCGCCTGCCCGTGGTCGTCGTTGAGGTGGCTGACCGCACCGGCGGCCTTCGTCGACACGGGATCGGGTGCGGCCGAGTCGTAATCGGCGCCGCTGGCCGAGTCCATGCGGCCGTAGCCGCCCACCCAGCGCACGCGTTCGACATCCAGAATCCAGACGGCGAAATCGCTGTAGTCGATGTAGTACCGCGCCGCGGGCACTGCCGCGATGTGCGCCTCGCGAGCCGCCGACAACTCCTCGGCGCTGGGCCGCCGCACCTTCCCGGCGAGGGTGATCCGGGTATTGGCCAACGGATCCTCTGGCGCGTTGGGCGCCACGATGGACAGGCTGGCCCTGGCATCACGTATCAGGTTGCGTCCGTGTTCGGCCATCTGCGATACGCAGAGCACGGGTGCTCCGCCCAGCAACCCATAGGTGACCAACGAGGCCCACGGGTCACCGTCGGCAGACAAACTCGCCAGCGTCGCGGTGTTCGTAGACGCCGCGACCGTTCTGGCCTCCTCGGCGGCCGAGGGCCGGGCCGGGTTGGCGACGTCTTCCAGGGGCGGGGCAATGGTGGGCGCATCGCCCGGATCACCGTGATCACGAGAAGCCATGGCGACAGCCTAAGTCAGGTATGAGGTCTCGTTGACGAGTCGCACCGATGCCGGCCCGTCGGAATAGAACTCGGCGATGCTCAGCGATGCCAGATCGAGGTGCAGCCGATACAGCAGGCTCGGTCCGGCGTCCAGCGCCAGACGCAGCAGCGTCTTGATCGGCGTGACATGTGAGACCACCAAAACCGTTGCACCGCCGTACTCGGCGATGATCCGATTGCGTGCGCGCCGCACTCGATGATGGACGGTGTCGAAGCTCTCCCCTTCCGGCGGAGTCACCGACGTGTCGCTGAGCCACTGCGCGTGCAGCTCCGGATCGCGCTCGGAGGCCTCCGAGAACGTCAAACCCTCCCACTTGCCGAAGTCGGTCTCGATCAGATCGTCATCGACGGTCAACGGAACTCCCAGCGCGTCGGCGGCCGCGGCGGCGGTCTCCTTGGCGCGACCCAACGGGGAGCTGATGACGGCGGCGATGCCGCCGCGGCTCGCGAGATAGCGCGCCGCATTCGCGGCCTGCTCACGCCCCAGTGCGGTCAACTCGGGATTTCCACGTCCCGAGTAGCGGCGCTGCACCGATAGTTCGGTCTGGCCGTGACGCAGCAGCAGCATTCGGGTGGGCTTGCCGCGCGCACCCGTCCAGCCCGGCGCGGCATCGACGGCCTTGGTTTCGTTGGACTCCTTGGGTTCCTTCGGCTTCTTAGGCGCCTTGGGCTCGATGGCGCTCGCGCGGTCCATCGCCTCGTTGGCCAGCCGGTCGGCATGCTTGTTGCGTTCCCGGGGTATCCACCGATAGCTGACGGATTCGAACTGCATCGCGGCGGTGACGGCCTGCTGGTACAGCGTGATCAGGTCGGGGTGTTTGACCTTCCAGCGGCCGGACATCTGCTCAACGACAAGTTTGGAGTCCATGGAGACGCTGACATCGGTGGCGCCCAGGCGTGCTGCCTCCGCCAATCCCGCTATCAAACCGCGATATTCGGCCACATTGTTGGTGGCGTGCCCGATCGCCTCGCAGGCCTCCCCCAACACCGTCTCGTGATCGGGTGCGAACACCACGGCGCCATATCCCGCCAATCCGGGGTTGCCGCGCGAACCACCGTCAGCTTCGACGAGAACTCTCACGGGCGCACCAGGATCGCGCTGCATTCGGAGCACCGCAGTACCTCGTCGACATCGGCGGCGGAGATTCGGGCCAGCTCACCGCGGTCCAACTCGATACGGCACGCACCGCACTTGTTGCCCTGCAACAGCCCCGCTCCCGCACCCCCCGAACGGCGCTGCCGTTCATAGGTTTCCAGCAGCGGCCCGTCGATGGAGGACGACAGGCCGTCCCGACGCTGCCTGATCTGGTTCTCCTCGGCGTCGGTGTCGATGGCAACCGCACGCTGGATGCGTTCGATCTCCGCCACCCTGTCCGCGAGCTTGTCGGCATTGGCCTGCGCCGAAATCTGTTGGGCCTGCAGCTCCTCACGGCGCTCCATCAATTCCAGCTCCGAGTCCTCCAGGCTGGACTGACGACGCTCAAGGGTGTCGAGCTCGTGCTGAATATCGGTGAGTTCCTTCGGGTTCACACTGCCCGAGGCCAGCAGGGAGCGGTCACGGTCCTCCCGCTGACGGACGGCAGTGACCTCGGCATCCAGCTTGGCCACCTGTACATCCAGGTCCTCCAAGGCGATGCCGAGCGCGCCCACCTCGTCGAGGATTGTCCGTTGTTGCGCCTGCAATTCTCCGTGTTCCTGCCGTTCCGGCGGATTCGCCCGCCGGTGCGCGATGCGCGTCAATTCTGCATCCACCGATGCCAGGTCTACCAGCAGACGTTGTTGTGCCGGATTGGCTTTCATGCCTTAACTCCTAATGTCCACGGGTCGGTGCGTATCGGTGAGATCTTGGTCGTCAACTTCTTCCCGAATTCCGTGTCGAGCACCCGCGCCGCCTGGGCGCACCACGGAAATTCACTGGCCCAATGCGCCACGTCGACGAGTGCAACGCTACTTGCCCGTACGTGCTCATCTGCGGGATGGTGCCGCAGATCCGCGGTGAGGTAGGCGTCCACCCCGGATCCGATGGCGGCGCTCAGTAACGAATCGCCGGCGCCACCACAGACGGCGACGGTCTTGATCAACGCGTCCGGATCCCCGGCGGCGCGGGTTCCCCACACGGTTTCCGGCAGAGCGGCACCCACACGGGATACAAAGTCGCGTAAGGATTCTGGTTCGGCGAGCACACCCACGCGCCCCAAACCGGTGCCCGCCGGGGCCGGTGCCATGGGCAGCACGTCGATGGCCGGCACCTCGTAGGGGTGCGCGGCGTGGATCGCCGCGAACAGGGCGCAGCGCAGCCGGGACGGAGCCACCATTTCCACTCTGTCCTCGACAACCTGCTCGACGACGCCATGGGCACCGATGGTGGGGTCCGAACCATCCAACGGCCGGAACTGGCCGGTGCCGGTGACGCGCCAGGAGCAGTCGGAGTAGGCACCGATATGCCCGGCACCCGCGTCGAACATGGCACGGCGCACCGTATCCACGGACTCCGTCGGCACGAACACCACCCATTTGTCGTAGTCGGCGAACTGCGGCGCCAGCACCGAGGTCACCGTCAGCTCCAGGGCTTCGGCAAGCGCGTCGGACACACCGGGGTTCGCCGAGTCGGCATTGGTGTGCGCGGTGAACAATGCACCGCCGGAACGGATGAGGCGATGAATCAACGCGCCCTTGGGGGTGCTGGCTGCCACTGTGTCCACACCGCGCAGTAGCAGCGGATGGTGCGCCAACAGCAGATGTGAACCGGTGTTGTCCATCTCGTCGAGTACCGATGCCGTCGCATCAACGGCCACGGTCACCGCGTCGATCTGTTGGTCTGGATCACCACAGACCAAACCCACCGAATCCCAGGATTCGGCGAGCGCGGGCGGATACGCCGCATCGAGCACGCCGATGATGTCCGCGAGCCGCACACCCACTACAGAATCTCCTTCATCGCTTGCACCAGCTCCGGCCACTCGGATCGCACCGCCACCCGCAGGTAATCTCCGTCGAGCCCCACAAAGGTGTCGCAACGACGGACAGCGATGTTATTGACCGCCAGCCCTTTTCGCATCAATTCCGCATCGGGCACAGCCACCAGCAGGAACGGTGCGAACGCATCGGTGACCGTCAGCCCCAGGCCGCGCAGGGCCTCGGCCTGCTCACGGCGCGTCTCGACAAGACGCTGCGCGTCCTGCGCGGCATGTGCGATCGCTTCCGGGGTATTGCAGGCGAAGAGAGCCTCGAGTTGCAGTGTGCCCAAGGGCCAATGCGCACGACCATGCGCGAGCCTGCCCAGCACCTCGGGATCACCGATGGCGTAGCCGGCACGCAATCCCGCCAGCGCCCACGTCTTGGTGAGGCTGCGCAGCACAACAAGCCCGGGCAGTCGGTGTCCGGCCAACGACTCCGACTCACCGGGCACAGCATCCATGAAGGCCTCGTCGACCACGAGGGCCCGCCCGGGACTACCCAACGCGAGTAGATCAGCGCGGCGGTGCAGCACCGAGGTCGGGTTGGTGGGGTTCCCGATGACCACCAGGTCGGCCTCCGCGGGAGCCTGATGAGACCCGAGAGTGAATGGTGGCGGCAACACCACGTGGTCGATGGGGACACCCGCCTCGGCAAGGACTGCTTCCGGTTCGGTGAAGCCCGGCGCGAACACCGCGGCCCGTCGCGGGTTCAGCCGGGGCAGCATCGCGAAGCCCTCGGCGGCACCGGCCAGCAGCAAAACCTCGTCGGCCGTTCGGCCATGTCGTTCGGCGATCGCCGCGATGGCGCGCTCCTCATCGGCCCGGCGCGGGTAGCCGCCCAGGTCATCGAGCCGGGAGGCGAGGCGGTCGCGCAGCCACTGCGGCGGCGCGGCAGCGCGCACGTTCACAGCGAAGTCCAGGACGCCGGGGGTCAGCGCCTGGTCGCCGTGGTAGCGCACTCCCTTTCGCGGCCCAGTCATGTCTCGACACTAATGTAGGGGGGGTGGCTCCTCCGATGCTGGTGATCTTCGATCTCGACGGCACCTTGACCGATTCTGCACCGGGGATCGTCTCCAGTTTCCGTCACGCGCTCAGCCAAGTCGGCGCCCCCGAACCCACCGGCGATATCGCGTCGCGGGTGGTGGGACCACCCATGCACATCACCCTCGGCTCGATGGGGCTCGGCGACCGCGCCGACGACGCGATTGCCGCCTACCGCGCCGACTACGGCGAACGTGGATGGGCCGTCAACCAGATGTTCGACGGCATCCACGACGTGCTGACCGGCCTGCACGAGGCCGGGGTGCCCATGGTGGTGGCTACGTCTAAGTCCGAGCCGATCGCGGCACGCATCCTGGAGCATTTCGGCCTTGCCGAGTTTTTCCAGGTGATCGCGGGCGCGAGCCCGGACGGCGTGCGGTCCAGCAAGGCCGATGTGATCGCCCACGCGCTGTCCCAGCTGGATGAGGTTCCGGCGACCGGCGTGGTCATGGTCGGCGACCGGGTGCACGATGTGGAGGGCGCGGCCGCCCACGGTATCGGCACCGTCGTCGTCGACTGGGGCTATGGAGCAACGGATTTCGACGGCGATCCCGGCGAACTTGCCGAATGGATCATCGGACGCGTCGGCACCCCGCAGGAATTGCGTGAGGAACTTCATGTCTGAGTTTCACGTCACCTTCGTATGCACCGGCAATATCTGCCGCTCCCCCATCGCCGAAAAGATGCTGGCGCACCAGCTCGCCGAGCGTGGTCTTGCCGATCGGGTCCGCGTCAGCAGCGCCGGTACCGGAGACTGGCATGCCGGACAGCCCGCCGACGAACGCGCGGCCAGCGTGCTGGCCGAATACGGCTATCCGACGGATCACCGCGCGGCCCAGGTAGATGACGATCATTTGAGCGCCGATCTCATCATCGCCCTGGCACGCAACCACTCCCGGATGCTGCTGCACCTGGGAGCCGACCCCGAGCGAGTGCGGCTGCTGCGGTCTTTCGATCCACGAGCCAGCCGGGCCGCCATGGACGTCGAGGATCCGTATTACGGGGGCCGCGAGGATTTCGTGGACGTGCTGTCGGTCATCGAGGCCGCGATGCCCGGCCTGCACGAGTGGGTCGACCAGACACTCGCGGAGCGAGAGAACAGCTGATGCGACGGCTCGCGTTCCTGCTGCGCCCGGGATGGATTGCCCTGGCGCTGGTGGTCGTCGCCTTCGCATACCTGTGCTTCACGGTGTTGGCTCCCTGGCAGCTGGGCAAGAACACAAAGACTTCGCGGGAGAACAACCGCATCGCCCTTTCGGTGAGCGCCGACCCGGTGCCACTGAAAGATGAGCTACGGCCTGACCATTCGATGCCCGAGGACTCCGAATGGCGTCGCGTGACGGCGACCGGTCACTATCTGCCGGACCGCCAAGTGCTCGCCCGGCTGCGGGTAATCGATGCCAAGCCGGCCTATGAAGCGCTGACGGTGTTCCAGGTCGACGGTGGTCCCGCGATTCTGGTGGATCGCGGCTATGTGCGTCCCGAGCAGGGCACCAGCGCGCCACCGGTACCCGCCGCTCCAACCGGGCAGGTGACCATCAACGCGCGGCTGCGGGAATCCGAACAACAGTCGGAGAAGGCACCGTTCCTGGAAAACGGTGAATACCAGGTGTATTCGATCGTTCCCGGGCAGGTCGCGACGCTGCTGAAGACTCCGCTTGCGGGGCCGTATCTGCAGCTCTCGGAGAATCAACCGGGCGGCTTGGGGGCAATCCCCCTGCCGCAGCTGGACGCCGGACCGTTCCTGTCGTACGGCATTCAGTGGATCGCATTCGGGATTCTGGCGCCAATCGGATTGGGGTACTTCGTGTTCTCCGAAATCAAGCAGCGCCGCGCTGCCGCCGCTGCGGTGAAGGCCGCGAAGCCCGGGGTGCCGAAGACTGCCGAGGAGCGGTTGGCCGACCGTTACGGACGGCGCTGACGTAGCGCCACAAGCACCGCGATAACAGCCGTTAGGTGCTGGACGGCGCGCGAAAGCCGAGCTGCCTCATACACATCCCCCACCCTGGGTGCGGCGCCGCGCCCCAAGGTGGGACGGACCTCCTCGCCATACGGATACCGAACCGGGCCGCCCAGACGTACACCGAGAGCACCGGCGAATGCCGCCTCGGCGACGCCGGCGTTGGGACTGGGGTGGCGATGCCCGTCGCGCAGGCAGACGCGCAGCGCGGCGACCGCTGAGCCCCCGAGAAAGGGGGCCACGATCGCTGTGGCGAGCGCGGTGACCCTGGCCGGGAGCAGGTTGACCACGTCGTCCAACCTCGCTGCCGCCCAGCCGAATCGTAGGTATCGGGCCGACTTGTGGCCGATCATCGCGTCCAGGGTGTTGGCCGCGCGGTAGGCCAGCACTCCGGGCACTCCGGCGAGGGCTGCCCATACCAATGGGCCGGTGTGAGCGTCGGACGTGTTCTCGGCCAAGGATTCCACGGTGGCGCGAGCGATACCGTCGACGTCGAGCAGGCTCGGGTCCCGGCCGCACAGGGATGGCAGCAGCGCGCGTGCGCCGTCGATGTCGTCGTCATACAGGTGGTCCGACATCCGGGCACCGACTCTAACCAGGGAGGTCCCGCCGAGCGTGGCCCACGTCGCGACGGCGGTCACGACGACAGTGGCCGTCGCGGAGCGGCGTGCCGCACGTTCGGCGGCCCACCCGGCGACGGTGACAGCGGTCAGCAGCGCGGTGGTGTGGGCCGCACCGGCGAGCTTGGTGTCCCGGTAGGTGTGCGACTCCAGCGCCGCGGCGGCTTGCCCGAAACCGGCGACCGGGTGAAACCGCTGTGGGTCGCCAAAGCGCAGGTCCAGGGCGTAGCCGAGGGCTATGCCCGCGGCGCGAAATCCTCGGCGCGACACGCGAACACCCTATAGAATTTGCTGTGCAATGAAGCACTCGCCTGCCAGGCTTGTGGACCTGGTGAATCCCGCGTCGCTGCTGTTGCCTGCCTCGAACGTGATCATGCAGCTCGCACATCCTGGTGTCGGATACGGAGTGCTGGAGAGCCCCGTCGACAGCGGTAACGTCTACAAGCATCCGTTCAAACGGGCGCGGACCACCGGGATGTTTCTGGCCGTCGCGACGATGGGCAGCCAGCAGGACCGCGCGGTGATGAAGCGCGGTGTCGACGCGGTGCACCGGCGAGTGCGTTCGACGTCTACCAGCCCGGTGAAGTACAACGCCTTCGATCCTGGTCTGCAACTGTGGGTGGCGGCGTGTCTGTACCAGTACTACGTGCAGGCCTACGAGTCGCTACACGGTCCCCTCGATGACGAGACAGCCGACGAGATCTATCGCGACGGCGCACGGATCGGTACGGCCTTGCAGGTGCGTCCCGAGCAGTGGCCGCCGGATCGGGATGCGTTCAACGACTACTGGAAACGCTCCCTCGACGAGCTGCGTATCGATGAGCCGGTGCGCGAGCATCTGCTGGGTGTCGCGTCGTTCAAGATGCTGCCCTGGCCGCTGCGGGCGGCGGGGAGGTTCAATCTGTTTGCCACCAAAGGGTTTCTGCCGCAGCAGTTCCGGGAGTTGTTACAGGTTCCGTGGTCGGATCGCGACCAGCGCCGGTTTGATGCGCTGCTGAGCGCGCTGCGGATCGCCGATCGGATGGTGCCCGCGCAGCTGTGGACGTTGTCCTACTCCGTGCTCATCTGGGACATGCGATTGCGCGAGCGGATGGGTAAGCAGGTCGTCTAGGCTCGCAGACGTGCAGATTCTCACCGCGTGGCGTCGTTTGGACGAGGGTCAGAGGCGCAGCGTCATCGGAATGAGTGTTGCGGTAGGCGCCCTGCACGTCCTGGGCTGGGGCATGCTGCTCTTCCTCGTTGCACCCGCTCATTTCACGGTGCAGGGCAGCGTGTTCGGGGTGGGGCTGGGTGTCACGGCGTACACGCTGGGCATGAGGCATGCCTTTGACGCCGACCACATCGCGGCGATCGACAACACCACCCACAAGCTGGTAGCCGATGGCAGGCGCCCGATGTCGGTGGGTTTCTGGTTCTCGCTGGGACATTCGTCGATCGTGTTCATCATGGTCGGGCTGCTGGCGCTCGGCGTTAAGACGTTGGCGGCCAATGTTTCCGACGAAAACTCGTCACTGCAGCAGTGGACGGGTGTGTTCGGGACGGCGGTGTCCGGAACGTTCTTGTTGTTGATCGGGTTGCTCAACCTGGCGTCGCTGATCGGGATCTACCGGATTGCCCAGCGGATGCGCGGCGGCGAGGTCGACGAGGCAGCGTTGGAGCGCGAGCTGTCCAATCGCGGTGGGTTGAACCGGCTTTTCGGGCCCCTGATGGCGGCGATCCGCAAGCCCTGGCAGATGTATCCGGTGGGCCTGTTGTTCGGGTTGGGCTTCGACACGGTGACCGAGGTGTCACTGCTGGTGATCGCCGGCGGGGCCGCGGTGACCGGGCTGCCCTGGTACGCCATCTTGGTACTGCCCATTCTGTTCAGTGCCGGGATGTCACTGTTCGATTCGCTCGATGGGTCGCTGATGAACTTCGCCTATGACTGGGCGTTCCAAGAGCCCGCACGCAAGATCTACTACAACCTGGTGATTACCGGGTTGTCGGTGACGGTGGCCGTGCTGATCGGATCGCAGGAGATCATTTCGATTCTCACCGAGAAGCTGAACATCACGACGGGTCCGCTGGCTGCGGTGGGCGGACTGGATCTGGCCGCGATGGGTTATGTGATCGTGGCGTTGTTCATCGTGACGTGGGCGTTGGCCGCGCTGGGCTGGCGATACACCGGAGTGCGCAGACGCTGGGGTGGGTAGTCGAGTTGGCATACTCGCCGAAATTCGATGGAACCGATCCGGAACGATCGACGTCCTATACACATACGATGAACCTGACCTGGCCAAATCCGGCCATGACCTGAGGGGGCTCGATGTCCATCGACCAGCTGACCGAGAACGCGAAGAACGGCAGTCTCGTCTTGCATTTGGAAGATGGCGCCATCGACAAGATCCTCGCGGCATGTGATGAGTACATCCAGGCGCTCGGTGATCTTTTCCGGGATGCTAGCGACCTCAGCACGTATCAGCTGGGATTCGCCGAAGGACACCTCGGCTCCGGGGCGACGCTCGCGCAAGCATTTCAAGCCAAGGCCGCGGGCGGCAAGAACAGCGCGGCCAGCTCGTTCCAGTCACATATCGACCAAGTCGAAGAAATGAAGGCGCTTTTCGTCGCTCTACGCCGCGGTTACCATTCGACCGAAGCTAACAACACCACTCGTTTTGGACCTCACGGCCGGTAAGGACATCCAAATGCTGCGGGTCACCGTCCTGGCGTCGCTGGTGGTTGCGTTAGCCGGGTGTTCGGGCCCGATCTCTGGGTCGCCGGTCACTTCTTCTGGGACAACCGTCGCGCCGCAACCCTCGACCAACACGGCAGGGCGCGTGCACATCACGTTCGACCCTTGCAAAGACATCCCAGCAAGCGTGATTGCCGAACTAGAGCTCGACGCAAAACCTCCCCGATCAGATACACAGACCGACGGGGAAATTGAAAACGTCTTCTGCAAGTACTACCCGAAGGCCCCGCATTATCTGCTCACGGTAGCGGCGTCCAACTACACGCTAGACATGCTCAAGAAATCCAATAACGAATGGGGATACCAAGAGTTCGAGATCGATGGGCGCAAGATGCTCTTTGGATATCGATCGCCGCAGCCAGAGACCAACTCATGCGCGCTCAACGTGTCCGCAACTACCGGCGTCTACGGGGCCCTCGCAGTTGGAGTTCACAACGACTTCAGTCCTTTCCCGGATTGCATGACTGCCGTCAGGAGGAACATGGAAGGACTGCTCCCTTACTTTCCACAGTGACATGTCCAAAAAAGATGGAACCGAATCGGCTGTGCACACATCTGACCCTGAAGAGGTAGTTGCACGCCACCACACGAAGGAGGGGCCATGACCGGCGAAGAAGACGGCTGGACCAGGGGTAATCGCGAACGTGACGTGGTCTACGCAAAGCAACGTCAGCACGGTTCGAACATCGATGGTGGTACAGAGTCTGTAGGAGTACCGACGGAGGACTTCAACAGCTGGTCCCACGCGGACATCAAGGCGACGTCCGATGCTTTCCAACCCGGCAAAGCAATCGAGGTCTCCAACGATTGGGAGAAGCTGGCAACCGGCTTCAGCAAGGCGTTAGACGATTTCAAGCGGACGTTCGACGTCGCAGTGGGCGCGCAATGGACCGGTCAGGGCGCGGAAGCCGCCAAACAAGGCGTCTCCGACTACAAGACTCATGCCGAAAAGGTGAGCGACGGACTGTCACTCATGGCCACCAAGCCCGCCGAGGTCGAAACTGCGATGACGCAGATCAAAAGCCTCATGCCCGATGTCGTCCAGGTGCAAGAGCTCAAAGGCAATACACGGGCCGACTACGAGCAGCACTTCGCCCAGCAAGCGCTGGCCACGCAGAAGCAAGACGAGGCCCGCATGATCATGCGGAACGTCTGGTCCCCCGTGTCTCAGCAGGCGGCTTCCGGTCTCCCCTCTCTCCCAGCGGCTCCGCAATTCGCAGATGCTGCAGCCATTCCGGTCAACGCCGCGTCATCGCTATCCGGCTTGGGCGCCGGCAAGGACATCAAGCCCGACCAGATCAAACCCATCGACGAAGCCGCAGTACGCGCGGCCGCAGCCGCAGCCCTGGCAGACCCCGCTCAAGCATCAGCTTCGGGTGGGTCTGGCGCTGCGGGTGCCGCCGCGGCCGCCGCAGGTGCGGCGGGTGGTGGTTCCGGAGCTGGGGCTGGAAGCCCCGCGGCCGCGGCATCCGCTGCCGCCGGAGCGGGCGCCGGAACTCGACCATCCTCGGGCGGAAGCACCACGGCAACCGGTCCGAACACGGGATCAGTGCCGGGCACCTATGGCATCGGCCGGTGGGGCAAGCCGACCACTAACAAGGACGAAAACAAGGACAAGGACCAGAACGCCGATCTCGCTCCCCTCGCCGCGGGGCCGATCATCGCCGGTTCCTACACCGCGGGTGCTGGCATGGGACTCTCGGCCGCCCCGGCAGTGTCGCCAATGTCGGGCATGGGCATCGCTCAGCCGCCGACCATGATGACGCCGGGTGCGGCAGGCCAGCATCACCAGGAGGATGAGGACCAGCACTTCACCCCGGAGTTCCTGGTGAGTCTCGACAACGGCAATGAGCTAATCGGCCCGCTGCCCAAGGTGTCCCCCGCCGTCATCGGCGTATGGAACGAGGAGCATGTCGACTACCAGAACCCTCACGCCTCGCCTTACGATCCGAAGCCCTACGACGGCGAGGACTAACGCCACGCGACGATGACCAAGAACATCGTCATCTGCTTCGACGGCACGGGTAATCAAATCCGCGCTGCGGGGAACACGAATGTCGTCCGTGGCTACGACATGGTGATTCATGACCTGACCGACCGGCAGATCTCGTACTACGACCCCGGAGTCGGCACCGATCCCGCCATCGGCACCTATGCCCCGATAGGTCAATTCGCCGCCCGCATGCTGGGTATCGCATTCGGGGTTGGCCTGCGGGCCAAACTGGCCCAGGCCTACACGTATCTGATCGAGCGGTGGCAACCCGGAGACCGCATCTTCATCTTCGGATTCAGCCGCGGCGCGTTTTGCGCGAGAGGCCTTGCCGGGCCACTTAACTCGGTGGGCATGCTGCGTCCCGGCTCGCAAAACCTCGTGCCCTACGCGGTAAGCCTGTACGCGCAGTCATGTGAAAGCTGGTCGGCGGAACGATGGGATCAGCTGCACTCGTTCTCGCGCACCGTAGCCCGCCGCGAGGACGGAAAATTTGCCATTCCCATCGCCTACCTCGGACTCTGGGACACAGTCAGCGCGCCCGGAATATTCAAGCGCGGCATGCAATGGCCTTATGCACCAAGTGTTCCCAACGCGCTGGCTGGTCGACATGCGGTAGCCATCGACGAAAAACGCCGACCGTACCGCGAGTACCTCGTCAAGTACCTCGGCGATCAACGACTCGTCGATGAAGCGTGGTTCGCCGGTATACATTCCGATGTGGGCGGCGACTACGCCGACGACGACGATAAGCTTTCCGACATCGCACTCAAATGGGTCATCGACGGCGCCGCCGAACACGGCTTGCTGCTCAATACTGAAAAATACCAACGATATTGCTCGGTTGAACCCACCTACGCCATGGGCGAGATACATCGAGTCAACTGGCTCTGGGCACTGTTGATATTCCGTCGCCGTCGCATCCCCAATGGCGCCTGGATTCACGCCAGCGTTGCCGACCGTATGGCACAAGATGACACTTACCTGCCATCGTTACCGGAGCACACCACCATCATCGACGCCCAATGGGCCTCTCCGGCAACCGATATCAGGATGTAGCGGGCGGACTGACCTGCAGCCCTGCGAGAATCGTTTCACGGGCACTGTCAAAATCACCCACAGTGTCATCCAATGCCTGCACCGATACCCCGATGGTGAAGATCTTGCGGTCATTCTTCACCGCCACAACCGTGGTAGTGACCCGGTGAACGGGGATCTTTCCCAGACCCATGTTGTAGGTCAACGTCTTCGACGGATACCCGCAGATGGTGCCCGTCGCCTCGACAAGGTCGGTAATGCCGAACATCTCCAGCCCCTGCTGCTCGGCGGCAAAGGCTGCCTCCTCCGTCGACACCTTGCCCGTCAGGTTGGCCATCGCCACCGTGGCGTTCGGAACAAACCCCTTGGCCTGAAGATCGGGGGCTGACAAGTAGACCCGCACCACGCCACTCTCGAACCGCTTGACCCGCTCCCAACCGGCGGGCTGCGGAACCTCAACACGTGGCTCAGAGTCGTTGTCCAACGGCACTTCCAGAAGCGGCACCGACACCGAGCTGCACTTGGGATTGGTAAGCCGCTTGCCCTCTTCACCCGGAGTGGCTATCGCTTCACCGTCGACGATCGCCGTGCATCCCGAAGCCAACATCGTCGCAACGCAAGCCAATGCCAGCATCCATCGAGGTGCGCGAATCATTGCCTCAGCCTAACTAGCAAGAGACGTTTTCGGAGAGAACCGCTTGCCCATCTGTGTCCAGATGAGTTCAGCGGGAAACCAGTCAATCTGGAGCGCGCCGGGCGCCGAGCGGAAGCTCGTCGATGGGAATCTGCGTTCGATGAACGGTCACAGATTTTGTGGTCGAAGGATTTTCACCCGTCGTGAAACTGAGATCCACCGAATCCGATGACTTTTCCGGAATATTTCCAACCAAACCAATGTACGGATTCTTGGTGGCTGAACCAATGAACTTTCCGTTCTCAAAGACTAAGACTAGGCCAGCGCCATCTCGCTGCCGCTCAAGATCAAAGGCCTGCAAGCTACTGCAGAGGTATGCCCCGCGGCCGTAAACCGGACTCCAGTCAGCGCGAGCCGAACCTATGAACGGAACAGAGTCTGCTGCACGTTCCACAGCCAGCGCATCAACTACCACTCCACAATACTCGGACCCGCTAGTACGTGGCTCTTCTCTATCATCGGACAACTTCTTCGTCGCGAGTAGCGGCATAAAGTGGTCTCGACTGACGTCGAACCCGATACCCGATCGGTAACTTACGCACGTGACACCCGTTGCTCCGCTACGACATTCAATCTCCCCGAATCGAATTGTGCTGCCTGCGGGAAGTTCCTTAATCTCAGGTGAATCAATTGTGTTGTCCGACCATAGCCCGTTTCCCAGCACCGCCGGCCCCTCGCCGAAGTGTGAAATCGAGACGTAGGGGCGCCACGTGCCCAGTTGCGGTACTCGTTGAGACGGAGCGTCCGGATACGTGTGTCCTGGGACGTTACATTGGACGGACTCCAGCGACCCAGCACAGAGAACCACTCGACCAGGAGAAGCGAACGCGATAAGCGAACCGTCAGCGGATCCGCCCTTGTGATAGTCACCGGAGGAAACAAGGACGCCATCTGCGACCGCTCCAAGCTTGCGGTCAGCTTCACTGCTCGGCTCAACCTGGATGCCGGTAGGCGCCGCTGCCTGCTCCCTCGGCGTGTCGGCCTCTGGTGTACACGCTGTGACACATACCGCTCCGAGAAGCGCCAGCGTTAGCCACCACGATCTGTGGTCTATCAGTGTCATCTCAAATACTTTCCGCGCAGACTACAAATCGACGGGTGGGATGCGGGTATCCGCCCGTCGGACACACCGTAATATTGCTCGCGTTCTCGACAACGGTAAGCGGCCTTTCCACCCTGCCAGCTGCATTGTGCTCGCATTTAGATCGCGTCACACCGTGATCCGACATCAAGAGACAATCCTTTGATCCCCAGGCATAGTCGAGGCAGAGGCTGAACTCCGAGCCATCCTTGTTTTTGTAATAGTGCTGATCGGCGTCATTCACACACTCCCATGGTTTCCTGGTGATCTGCACTACACGGTAGTTGTTCTCTGTGGACCCGCACTCCACAACGCTAAGGCTGGAGTGAGCCGCCGACCCCGTGAGGGCAACGCAATCGCCCCGCCGAATATCTGGCGCAGAGACATCAGGTGTCTGCGGAAATTGCCCTGCAATATTGCCGAAGTCAGTGTCCGGCTTCTTACTACTGGAACCAGCGGAGACAGCCGTCGGCGAGGTGCTACTATCTGAATTCACCTCGGAGCCACAGGAAGCTAATACCAATGAAGTGACGACAACCGCTATGGTTGCTGATATTCCTCTAACCGTACACATCTTGGTCCCCCGTTTTCCCTAATCACGAAGCAGTTCTGATAGCTGTTTCTCCGGATCCCAATTCGCCGGTGGCGGCAGATCGGGACCACCATTCCACTGCATACCTGCAGCCACCCAGCGATCTCGCCACTCGGCATCGGAATAGCCTTCACTGAGATCATCGAAGCCGAACTGAAAATTGCAGGATGGGCATATTTCCTCAGAACTACTAAGCCCATTCCGAGGCATTGATTGCAGCCCCGGAAACCCACATACGGGGCATCGATAGTGTCGGGTCATCGCTGAATTATAACTCCAGGCTGTTTGTCAAAGTAATCCGGCGGAGTGGGCTTGAACACCGTTCGTGTAGACCAGTCCAGCGCATTGTATGCACCAAATGTATTTGTGGCTTTGTCATACACAAAATACTTACATGTGCTTGCATCAAACTTCGTCGGAAGGCTGGTCGCCCTGTCGCGCAACTTGTCTCCTTCCATCGCATATTCCAATGGCGAGTTCGAGCTGAACTCGTGCTTGTCCAAAACATGCTTCTTAAAGTGGCCATAGAGCGTCTCGGGTCGCGCCCAGAACGGACGTTTACTAAATCCAGGCTGCGGAATGTCGAATGGCGAATGGGTGGGATCACTCTCCATCACATCCTTGTATTTTCCTATTTCTTGCGCCATCTGCCCTTGCGTGACCGGTTTCCAATCGAAGGATAGGGTCAGCGGATAGGCAAACTTGCCAGCCCGGTTCTTAGTAGCCAACACTTCATAGGTCATCATCTCGTAGGAGAAATTCATGTATTGAGCCGGATAGTCAATGCCACCGGAGTTCAATGTAGTTGGGTTTCCCGCCGGGCTCGCACCAACAATACGGAACGCGTATACATGCTTTAAGCTTGAAGGACTATTTATGTCAGGAACTGTTGTACCACCGGTGTATCCCGGCGTATTTGGGTCGATAGCGATTGAACTAGGAATCTGGCCGGTTTTGCTCCAATCCACGAGCCAAAAGCCTCGCTGATACGGACTGTCCGGCGACTGAGCAACAGGTGCCGATGCGAGCGGATTGGAATAGCCGGCACGGTCACCGCATGCGTTGTTCTGATCTTCGGTCTCATCGCCGTTTTGGTCGTTCGCTTGCTGCTTCTGAGCTGGTTTTCCGCTACATTCGCACCCGCCGCCTGGAGAATTGTGACGGCCAGGCTGAATCTGGCCACCGATACGCTGCCCAGCGGCACCAGCCGTGGACGTGACCGGCTCAGCGATATCGAGATACTCCGCTACTTCCTGGCATTCTTTGTTCGAGTCATTCTGCTGCCCCTCCGAGTCGTTGGACGAGTTCTCAGAAGGCTGCTGTTGCTGGCCTTGTTGCGGCTGCTGCGCCTGGTTTCCCTGTTGCGGTGCTTGATAGTCCGGGTTCGCTTTGCCGGGCCCTTGGGTGTACGGAGTTGCCGTCTGGTAATCAGGTATCTGAGTTCCGTGCTGAGGCTGCTGACCCGGGTTGCCTTGCTGCGCGCCTTGCTGCCCAGCCTGCTGGGGCGCCCCCTGAGCACCGGTGTTGTAGATCGAGATGCCATTGTTCGGGTCTGCTGCACGGATAGGTGACAGTCTTTAGGCGGCCTGATTGGCCGGTGTGGTCATGATGGTCTCGTATTCGATGGGGGTCAACTTGCCGAGGGCGGGTTGGCGTCGGCGGCGGTGGTAGGTGCGTTCGATCCAGGTCACGATCGCTGTCCGTAGTTCGTCGCGGGTGTTCCATCGGCGCCGATTCAGGACGTTCTTTTGCAGCAGGGAAAAGAAGGACTCCATCGCGGCGTTATCACCGGCGGCGCCAATCCGGCCCATGGAGCCAATCATGTTGTGCCGGTTGAGGGTATGCACGAATTTTCGGGACCGAAATTGGCTGCCCCGGTCGCTGTGGACGATGCACCCACTCACATCGCCACGGCGGGCCACCGCATTGTTGAGCGCGGTCACCGCTAGGGCAGCTTTCATGCGGTTACTGATGGAATAGCCGACGATGCGGTTGGAGAACACGTCCTTGATCGCGCACAGATAGAGCTTGCCTTCGCTGGTCCGGTGTTCGGTGATATCGGTCAACCACAACATGTTTGGGGTGGTTGCGGTGAAATTGCGGCATACCAGATCGTTGTGAACAGGTGGGCCTGGTTTCTTGCCGACACGGCTGCGTTTCTTGCCGAATGCCGACCACCAGCGGTTCTCGCGGCAGCGTTTCCACACCGTCCGGTCAGACACAGCGATTCCCGCGGCCCGGACTTCATCAGCGAGGAATCGGTAGCCGAACTCGGGGTCATCACGGTGGGCGTCATAGACCGCGTTCGTCACTGACGCTTGCACCCACTCAGTTCCAGTGACCGGGCCAGCACACCAGCGATAAAATGGCTGACGAGCGATTTTGAGGACCCGGCACGTCACCGTGACGGGAACACCGTCGGCGGCCAGCTCACGAACGAGCGGGTACATCATTTTGGGGACTGACCCAGCTTGAGGTTGGCCTGCGACAAATAGGCCGCCGCCCGCCGCAACACCTCATTTTCCTGCTCCAGCAACCGGACTCGCTTCTTGAGTTCGCGGTTCTCGGCGGACTCAGTGGCGGTCACACCAGGGCGAACCCCCTCATCGACATCGGATTGGCGTATCCATTTCGACAGCGTCATCGGGTGAATACCGAAATCAGCAGCGACCTGCTCCAACGTCACACCAGCATCGCGATCACGGGCAATTCGCACCACATCGGCACGGAACTCTGCAGGAAACGGCTTCGGCACAGCGACATCCTTCCAGGCCCACCCCACAGGGCAAGCCATCTCAGTTGTCACCTATCCGTGCACCAGACCCTTCTGATCGAGCGGCGGTTGGTTGATACCGCCCTGGTAGTCCGACTGCTGCGGTGGCAGACCTGGCGGCTGGAACTGACCGCCATTCATGCCGCCTGGATCACCAGTCGGCCCCGGAGGACCGGTCGGATCAGCGGTCGCGCCGGGCAGACCCATCACGCCAATCCCATTTGGGGAGTTCGTGTTTAGCTGCCAGCCCGACATCGCCACAGCAATAATCGCCACAGCAGCCAGCGCGCGCCGGAGGCCTGCGGGAATTTGTGCCTTATGCGACTTCATTGGCGTCATAGCAGTTCTCCCCTACCAATCAGCTACTGCAGTAACGGTTGTTGTTCGAGGGCAAGAACCTGGTGTTGGCACCTGGCCCGGCGGGTTGACATACCCAACCGCCTAGCAAGTTCTCCTTGGACCACGCCGCATGACCGTTGGCGACGTTGAGGCATGCCTCGTAGTCGGGCCCAGTCTGCCCAAACGTGGCGGTGCACTGCGCCGACATGTTGGCGAACGCCTGGTTCTTGCACACATCCACCGACATCTGGGCCGGCGTGACATCCAGGCACATCGCCTGCCGCTGGCATGAAGTCCAGAAGTCGGCCGTCCGTCCGTCCTCGGATCGGAACTCGTTGGGCCCGGACAGGCAGCGATCGGCATGCCGCTGGGCGTACAGCACCGGATCAACACTGGCAGGCCGGTAAGCACCGCCGGGATCAACCACGTAATCGCCTGGTGCACCAATGATTTGCGCGGCCTTCTTCGCCTCTGGCGGGCCACCACCCTCGGGCAGCCCCTCCCAGTCAGTGGCCAGCTGACCACTGGCCGGGATCGACGACGCCCGGTAGGAAAGCGTGATCGTGATCGGGAACGCGAAGATGTCCGCGGGTCCAAGATCCAGCGCCAAGTTGGACTGCTGGTACATGTAGTCGCCGTGGATCACCGGGTTCACCTGCACCGGATTGCCCTTGGCATCGCGTGCCACCGGTACCGACAACGTCGCGATAGTCGTGGCCGGCAGTCCCGGCGCGGCGTCGGACTCAACCAGCACCACATTGCTCCCCTGGCGCACGTGGGTGCCCTCAGGAACCCGCAGGCCGAAGGTGAAGTTCTCCGGCGTGAAGATGGTGCGCCGGATGATATTCACATCGGCACCACCCCCGGCGAACGGGGAAATCCGGTAATCAGTGTCACGAGAGGTGAAAGTCGCCGCGCCACCGTCTCCCCACTGCGCCGGTGTGAGCTCACGCTCCTGCGGCAGATGCAGGACGACATCCTTACCGGCGATCGCCGTCGGCAGGTGGGTGCCATCGGTCGGCGATGGCGAGATCGTGACGTTGGAGCGTTCACGTCCCGCCGCCAACGGCCGACCGGTTCCCGGCCCGAGGCCCAACGGCGTGTTCGTCTTCACCTGAGCCCCACCGATCGGGGATATGCGCGGCAGATCATCGGGCTGGGCCACCGGATACGGAATCGGCTTCGGGGGCGGCGGCTGGATGGGGTCTGCCAAAGTCCTTGGAGCAGAACCCATCACGATTGCTGAAACGAAAGCCAGCGCGACCATCAGCGCGGCACCACGGGTACGGATAGTCATCACAGATCCTTGGGCTCGCCGTAGATGGTCTGGGTGTCGTTGCCGTTCTCGGTGCGGATCCGGAACGTCGCGAAGGACTGGATCTTCACCTGGCCACCGCAACCATCGGCTTCGACGTTCTGGTTACGCACCTGCGAGACCGCCCGCATGTTCCGGAAGTTGATCCGGTCCATCGGCAGCTGAGCCAGACCACCTGGCTTGAGCAGCACGCGCATGTAGCCGCCGATGTGCTCCTGGGCACCCAACGAACCACCGCCCGACACACCACCGAAGCCGCCACCACCGCCACCGCTCTGACTGCCCTGTCCGTAGCCACCGCCATAGCCCTGGCCAAAGACCTGCTGCGAGAGCGTCAAACCGAGATCGCCGCCCAACTCCACACCCGACGAGGAGTCGGTGCGGCAACCCACGAAGTACCCGGTCTCCAACTGCGCATCTTGAATGACAGCGGACCCCGAGCCCGTGATAGTTGCTTCTGCTCGATAGGACACGCGCGCCTGCCAAGAGTTGCTCGCACCCGCGATGTTGTCGATGTGATCGATGACCTCGTTGGTCAGCGTCAGACCAACTGTCCAGCCGTCGTCCGTGACGAACTGCTGGTACTGGTCCGGCATCCCCTGCGGATCCGCAGCGGCGTCAGAAACGCCCACCATAAGCCCCATCGCAGCAGCGACAGACGCTGCGATGGAAGTGAAACAGCTTCGACGTGCCAAATATGGCAACTTCATGAAACCGAACCCCTCCGTGTCCCGTCCTAACCCGATCGGGTCGAACCCCCGTGCACTTGCCCTTTGAGGGGCAATGCCACTCAATGCGTCTTCCTGCGAAAACACATCACATGGCAATGGTGCAGAATCTAAGGCCGAGACCCTCTCTTGTCAACACTGAGACTGTTTCGTCACAGTTTGCGCCTTCAAGATCGCGAACTATGACGAGGTCACCGGCAATAGGAGCAAAAAGGTGTCAGCATCGTTACCGGAAACCTTTCCGGAGCGACCGCAGCGAACACCCAACGCACGACTCGGCAAGCCACCAGAGGATTAGGTCACTCAGCCAGCCTGGATCTGCGGAAATATCGCGAGAGGCGGTCTTCGCTGTGACTCAAACATGAACAGGAGTCCGTGCCCGCGGTTGCTGGAAGGCAACCCTGAGGTGTTTGCCTGCTAACCGGCGCTGATGAGCACGCGGAGCGTCGTGCGCCCCACCGCGAGCGAGCCCAACCGCGTGCGCGGCGAGTTGCCCCGATCTATCGAACGTGTGTTCTAATGACTCCCACTGCCCGCCACCCGCGCGCGAAACTTCAGAAGGAGCCGATTGTGACGATGACTGTAGACACTCCAGCGGTAGACGTATTGGACACCGAGCCAAGCACTTCCGAGGTTCTGGTGAGCCCTGTTGCGCCGATCGCCGAAGCTCCCACCGAGGAGCAGCCGCAGAAGGCGACCCCGAAAAAGGCCACGGGCAAGAGAACCAAGACTCTCGAACTAACCCTCACCGTCACCGGTACCGCCGACGGCGAATGGCACGCCGAACTCAAACAGGGCAGCACCTACCTGGCTCGCAACCTAGCCGTCGCGGCGGCCGCCGTCTCGCGCGCCGCCAAGGAACTGCACGAGGATCTCTCCACCCCCATCGACGCGGTAATCGAGGAAGCGCGATCCCAGCAGGCTGCCAAGGTCGCCGCTCTGGAAGCCGAACTCGAGGCCGCACGCAAGGCTCTCGCCGACTTGGACTGAGCCTCGTGTGGGATGGGAAAGTAGCGAGATGAGAAGACCACTGACCCTGGCTACTGTCGCGCTGGCGCTGGCGTTATCCGGCACCGGCGGCCTCGTGTCCGCATGCGGGCATTCGGACGTTTCGGCATCCGACGGGCGCGATAGTGGCCGCCAAGAGGCCAACCGTCAGCTGGTCCTCAACTTCTACGACCGGTTCTTCAACAAGCACGAGGTGCAGCAGGCCGCCGAGGTAGTGACCGACGACTACCGGCAGCACAACCCCGATGTGCCGGACGGCAAGGCGCCGTTCGTGTCCTACTTCGCGGGATTCTTCGCCGAGCATCCTGGGGCCGCGGCCAAGGTCGTGCGCAGCGCGGTCGACGGCGATTTGGTCTACCTGCACGTGCATTCGACCAACGATCCGCAGGACCGCGGACAAGCGGTAGTCGACATCTTCCGCGTTGATGGGGGCAAGATCGTCGAGCACTGGGACGTGATTCAGGACGTTCCGGCGGAGTCGGCCAACGGCAACACAATGTTCTGACGACGTCGGCCTTTAGCGACCCGTCGGCGCCCCTATCGACCTTTCGACACCCCAGCAAATCTCTCAATGTGGCCCCAGTAGAGTGAGGCGCGGTCGGGCAAAGGCGCATCGAGAGGTCACATGCCGTTCATCAAGCGTTGCTACCCGGCGTCCGTGGATAGAGTGTGGTCCGTTTTCGTGGGCCTCGAAGATCCCGCCCCCGACGAGCCCGGTCTTTGGTCGTTCGACGCAACCGGCTACGAACCCGTTGTCGGCAAAAAGTTCAACCTCAGATGTCTGCCGATCTTGGGCACGCGCTTTAATGGCAACTTCGATTGCAAGGTCATTGCGGTTGAACCACAAAAGCTTTGGGTCACCACGCTAGAAGCGGAGGCCTCGCGCGGACCGTCTGCTCGGTGGGTACAACAGGTGGCATTCACAGACCATTACGGAGGCACGATCCTGAACTGGAACCTGTCTGGGGTGCAGACCGCCGATCCCCACGAACGTTTCCTGTATCGCTTCTACAGCGGATCGGCAAGCCAGGCTCTGACAGATCTGGGGAACTACCTCGAAAGAACGCGACCACAACTGTGGCAGACAGCGAGATAGACCCGCACTTCTTGGTGGGCGCGGAGGGTTTCGAACCCCCGACCGCTGGTGTGTAAATGCGATTAGCACCGTCTAGTGCGTATCCGTACGTGTCATCGCGTCCACATAACCGCATGCAAGGCAGCGGGTTTGGTATCGATTTTTCCACTGCGTGACCGCACGAATATGTGCGTCTTGGCACACTCTCGGCACAGCGGGGGTTGAATCGAACGGGCGTTCGCGGAGCACCCGTCATCTGTTGATCAGGTCGCGTGTCTTCACCTTGTCGGTGTGAACGATATGAATGCTGCGGTCACGCGAGTCCATGTAGCGGGTCCATTCCTCGTCCACACCGAGGATGTACCCCTCGACAACCGATCCGTCCTCCAGCGCGATGCGTTCAAAAGGAACCCACAAGTCGCTTTGGGTAACGACGGTGCCAACTACTGCGGCCACGCCGACCATCATCCCAACGGCACACAACCAGATGACCAGGCTCCTTAGCATTCCTCGCATCCTGTTTGCCGCAAGCATCGCGATGATGAGCAAGACCAGTAGCGCGATGTTTATGAGCAACTGGCGCGTCGGCGTGCCAATCCCCAGGATGGCAATAGTGAATGGGAGCAAACATATAAACGATGTCCCAAGGATTCTTTTATACTGATCATGAGCGCCTTTTGTTAACAACGACATGAGCAGAGCGAATTGCACCCAGAGCATCACAGTGCCGCCGACAGGAAGAAGGGTGGCGAGCACCAACGCCTTCACGTCGAGGTTCTGCACTAGCGTGCGCAGCGAGTTGAGTTCGCCGCGCGCCACGATCATCACTCGCATCGCGCAGAGCAAGATCGGGAGGACGCCGAACACCGCGCCGAGCAGAGCGAACAACTCCGCGCGGCTCATCTTGGAATTGGCAGGCAAACTAGCCTTGTCATCGGCGTTTTCGGTGGTCACATCGGCGGACCATACGTCACGCCGCCGACGGAAGTACGCGAATCAGAAGCGCATGTGCGGCTCGTGGATTCGGAAGGTGCCAGGCCGTTCTCCGGCCTTGATGCATGCCAGGCCCATGGGGGCGTTATCGCGGCTCAATCCAAGCGCGGCGAGGGCGTCGTCGTGGGTGATCTCACCGCGTGAGTACAGCTGCCCTGCCAGACCGAGGACGTTCGGCCAGCAGCGGCCCATCAGGTGCTCTAGTGCGGGTACGTCGATGGTTCGGCGCATACCCCCCGACGCGTCGATGGCGGCGGCGTCGCATCGCCCACCAGCTGCCAGCAGCGCGTCCACCGTCGCCACCGTGGGACGGCGCAGGCCGTCAAGCCACGTGGCCTGCCCCCACGGCCCGCAATAGGCAACGTTCGCATGGGCGTAGGGGTCAAACGTATTACGGAACTTGGTGAGGCCATGGACGTGCTGGACGACGCGGCCCGGACGGGTGACCAAGGCAGTGGCCAGGGTGCCGCCGCTCAGGATGCCGGAGACGGTGTGCGCCGCCTCATGCACGGCAATGTCGAGTTCATCAAGCTCACGGGTTTTAAGCCGCCGCGCCAGATCGGCGCGGGTCGGCAGGCGGGGTGTGGTGGTGATCGTCATTGCGATATCCGTTCTGTGAGTTGGGTGCGGTGAATCCCGAGGTTGGCCGCGCGGCCCGCAGCCAGACCGCGACCGACCTCGGGGTCACCTTTCATCGCACTGGAGAGATAGTTTCGGAGCGGTGGCGCAGGACCGGCCCTTGGTGCTCACGTTCGGTGCGACGTTGAGCACCGTTCGCGATGTACGCGGTCAAGCAGCTCACGCAGGTCCAGCGGTGGACGGAACCCTTGTATGTCGCGCATGGCCCCGCGCAAATACGGCACTGACCAGGTGTTTCGGGCGGGTGATAACTCATGAGGGCACCCCCGTCAGCTTGCGTTCAACTCGCGCTTGGCGTTCGGCGTCAACCTGAGCCCGCAGCGCGGCGTTGAACTCCGAAATACTCGGGAGCGCTTGCCGCTCAGCGATTCTCGGCAGCGCCCGCTCCAGAACCAGCACCGCCGCATCCAGCCCACGCAGCGCTCTCTCGATCCGCTCGGAGGCGCTCGGGTTGCCCCGCAGCGCGTCGGCACCCGGAGGATGTGCACTTGCCAGCAACTTTGCAAGCGGGGTGCTGACCTGATCGGCATAGGTAGCCAGGATATGCGCCCACGTTCCGCTGGAGAGCTGCTCAGCGGTGATTTCAGGCACGTGCGGGCGGGCGAGAATATCGGCCGCAGCCTGTCGGGTGCTGTCCGGCGCATTCGATGTTAGCAACAGCTGCGCGGATGCCGCGACAACGTCCGCGACCGCATCGGCCACCCCGTCAACGCCCTTGCGAACCGCCGAGGGCCTGGGCAGTCTCGACACTTCGTGTGCGACCGGTCCGCAGACCTCACGAACTTCGCCGCTCAGTGACCAGGACCCGCCCAGGTGGATCGGGAGGTGCTTCCGACGCCGCCCCCGTAGCTCAGCCTGCGAGAACACAGGTGACGGTGGTGCCTTCGGGGCGGCTGGTCGGTTGCGCAGCGTCCGGAGATTCACGAGGTCACCGCCTCGCTGATCGCCGAGCGAAGGCGTTCGGCACCAGCACGGCTGAGCTGCCCCCGTTCGCGCTCGACGGCTCGGGCAACCCGATGGAAGGCGAGGCCTTGGCGGGCCTCGATGACGCGGGCGTCGGTGTCCGGCGCTCCGCGCGATTTCAACGACGCGAGGGTGGCACTCCAGCTCGACGCCGAACGGCTCGCGGGGTCAACGATTGTCGCGTTCATGCAGTCCATCGTGACACTCGACGGTGCACCGCAGCGGCGACTGCCACCTTATCGGCGAGTCTTAAATACCGCCTTGCGCAACACCTTTCGCGATTTTCCCTAGTCGTCGCCGAATAGGACCTCGCCATAACCCCGACTGCGCACCATAGCGTCGCGCCGCCGTCGGAACCGGTCGGTGCCATTGCCTCCGACGGTGCGCCCGATGCCCGAGGGGCCAAAGCGCTCGGCGATCACGTCGGCCTGATCGATCTTGATCCGGTATTGCGATCCGAACAGCCGAACCGGTTCGCCCGTCGAGGTCTCCGATTCCTCGACTTCCGTCCGTGCTTCGTCCGGGGCGATGGTGGTCTCTTCGGTTGGAACCGAAGAGGGTTCGGGCGTGGAGGCCCCGCGATCCCGCAGCCTCCCCAGCCAGTTTCGATTCATCGGTGCGCACCTCGCCAGTCGGCGACGACCGCCATCGCTGCCTTCTCCGCTGCCACCGCGACCGCCGGTGGAACGTCGCTGAAATCGTCGGCGTCGTCTGGTTCATCCGGCAAGGGGGTGAGAGCACCATCAGCGCCGCCCACATTGGACCAACCCTCGTCAAGAGTCCCCGTTTCGCCGCTGAGCGGGCCGCAGAGTGGCGAATCTGCCTCCGGCGGGGAATCTTCCGCACCTGATGCCGTTCGGCGCGCAGCAGCCAGCACAGGCCCACCGCCGGGAGACTGCGCCAGAATGTCGCGCAGGCTGCGAGGGTTCAGTCCACCGACGAGTTCGGTCAGCCGCTCGGCGTACTGCCGGTCCGAGACCGGATCAGCGCCCACTTGCACACGCTGCGGCGCATCGATGCCGAACAACTTGGCGCGTCGGGCCATGACGCTCAGCACCGCCTTGATCGAATCAATATCGCCTTCGCATGCCTGTGTCCAAATGGCCCGCTGCATGGCGTCAAGGCGCTGCCCCTCCAGTTGACGGAGCTCGGACGCGCCCTCGTGCTCGATGCGAGATAGCAGCCGGTCCACCGCCTTTCGTGGACCGCTCTCGTCGGAGTATCCGAGTTCGACGGCCACGGCCGCATACGTCATGCCGGAAGTCCGAAGGTCCAGCGCGTGGGCGGCGCGCTGCCTCTCCTCGGCCTCGGGCCTGTCGGGGATGGACATGATGTGTCGTCCTTTCTAGGGGTCGGACAGGTTAAGCCGGACATGTGTGCGGGGTCAGACCGCGAGAAATTCGCGGCAGCGGGAACGCGGCCAGCCCATCTGACGCAGACGGTCTCGCTCAGCGGCGGCACCCATCAGGTCGAGGTCAGACACCAGTCGCACTATCGGGGAGCCGCTGATCTTCATGAGAGTGAGTCGGTAGTCCTCGAACATCTCGTGAAGAACCGCCGTCAGGGTCTCGTCGCTGCCAGGGATGCGCCGCCGCACGGCTGCCCACGGCTGATACTCGTCGGTGAGCGCATTCAAGATCGCCGCGCGGATGTCGGGGTCGGGTGTCGGATGGCTCATGATTCGTTCCTCGATTCTGAATGTGTTGGGATTTCTGGTCTGTCTGTCTTGCCGCCGCCGCACGCAGCCGAGGCACCGCGCGCGGACTGATTCGGTTTACGTCACCGCTGCCACCGCCTCTTCACATCTCGGCTTCGAGTGCGCCAGTGCGCCGGAGAATTTCACTGCCCTGTGCGTGCGCAGTAGTGCCAGTGCCCTATAGGCACACTGGCGCACTACTGCACGACTGTGCCCGGCACACTGACGGCGCACTCGTTCACTCGATGTCATTTCGGGGTGTCCAGGGCATGGAATAACGGGTCGATTGGCGGTGCGTCGTCGCCTGCCGGTGCGAGAAGTTGAGCGCGGCGAGCCCCCGGAATCACGATCACCGACTTGTCTTTCACAGCGGCGTCAACGGCAGACCGGGCGACATACCGGGCGACGCCGTGGTCGTCCATCAGCCGCTCCACGGCGGCGCGCTTGGACAACATGCCGGGTTCGGCGGCGACCATCGCCAGCAGCTCCGGTACAGCCTCACGGCCTACCGAGTCACGGCGGCTGCCACCCTCAAAGGTCAGATGCCGTGTGTCGGAGTTGAACGCCAACTTGCCTTCCGGCAGCGCCACATCACGCCCCAGTGCGGAGAAGAACGACGAACGCGCGGTGTCGTCGTCGGTGTCGTCGCCGCCCCGAACGATCTTCCACAGTGAGTCGGCCCAGTCCATCAGGCGTGAATCACCGCGAGCACGTTCGCGGGCCGGGCCGTTCTGGTGGCCCATGTGGGTTACCACCATGCCCTCATCTGCGCCGACCTCGGCCAGGAGCGCATCGAACGCCACCAGCACCTTGCCCGCGTCTTTGTCCTCCGACAGCCCCAAGGCGTCGATCACAGGGCGAAGGCAGTCCAGAATCACCACATCGGCACCCGCGAGGCGCTGAGCCCACTCGGCACGGGTCGCGGGGTCGAGAATGTCGAATGCGGACACCGCACCACGCAGCGAGACCACCGATACCACCGCTGTGTTGCGGATGCCCTGATCTCGCAGCCAGCGGCGCAGGGTGCGCCGGTCCAGTTCAGTGTCGATGAGCACGACCTTGCCGACCGGTGTCGTGTCGAACCGGCCCAGCAGCGGCCCGCCATCGGCCAGTGCGCGAATTACGTTTCCCACCAGCGTCGATTTGCCCGCCTTGTATGGCGCCGACAGCAGCACCCTGCCGCCGGTCGGCCACAGTTCGCCGACACGATAGGCGGCGTCCTCGTCCGGCTCGGTCAGCAGCGCATCGAGCCCAACGGGTTCAGGGGTCGGCACCGCGTCGCGCTCGCTGGCGATGCTGCGAGCGAGCACGTCCACTTGTTTGCGGCAGTCATGCCGGATCGCGGCGGCGCGAATTCGCAGCTCGGCGACCTCACTGGGCGTCAGTCGATGCAGCGCGTTCAACTGGCCGTCGGTGGCACCCGCAGCCACGCAATCGGGGCCGGGGACAAACAGTTTCGGATCATCGACAGTGGGATTGCGGTAAGCGTTTGTGCGTTCGATCTTGAACCGGAGATTACGTGCCCACTCGTCGGTGCCGAGGTCGGCTACCGCGAAGCTGTGTGGACGCCATTTATCCAAACGCGCGGCGGTTGCGGCGGTCGGGTCCACTGCTACGGACCCAAACGGAGCCTTGTTGCCACTCGCGCCATTGGCGGCATTCGCGGTAACCTTTGACTGTTGGGGCACTGGTCGGCCTCTCATCTCGGAATACGCCCTCGGTTGTCGGAACCGGGGGCGTATTCATTTTCATTTCGCAAACTAGGTGATTCACGACGACGACCGGGCTGCTAGAGCTTGCTGTGGACAGGCCCGAGCCCAGGTCGCCGCCGAGTCCTAATCGCGATCGCCCAGCATTTTGAGCAGCGCTGCCGTGGGTACCCGCACGCGCCGGGTGCCGAGTTCGATCACCGGCAGCCGCCCCTCGCGGGCCATCGAATAGGCGTAGGCGCGGCTGACACCGAGGTACCGGCCCGCCTGCTCAACACTCAAAGTCGGCGGGCCGCTTCGTAATTCGTCCAACGTGGGCGATATCTGTGTGGTCATGCCCCCAATCGTGCCCTGATAAGTGATATTCGTCCAGGCAATCTGCTATCGTTTTTGTATGAGTTCTGATAGTCGCTACCAGCCGAGAGCGATCAAGGGTGACGTGATTCCGGAGAGCATCCGCCGCGTCAGCGGCACGCGCGGTAACCCCGACGGCCTGATTGAGCTGCGTCTGGTCGGGCATCCTCACCGATACCGAGTAGGCCTTCAAACAGGCAGCGGTGCACCGAAATTGGTGGAACTCCACCTACTCCCCGCCGACATCACCGCCGTCGAGATCGGTCCGGCCGCAATCCGGCAAGTCCCGGTGCGACGACTGGCCAATGCGGCGGCGCAGTGGATCGCGCGCATGGATGGCGCGTTTACCACTGTGGCCGAACTACGCAATCCGACTCTCGACCTGCGGCCGGAGCGGGCACCCGACGGCGGCAAGCGCCGCAAGTTGGATGACGTCCACTACCGGCAAGTTGCCGACCTACTCATCGCTGCCCGCACGATCGGTGAGCGGCCACGCGAATACGTCCGCGAACAGCTCGGACCGGCATCCATTCCGACAGTTGACCGCTGGATCGCGGAGGCCAAACGTCGTGGATTCCTCCCCCGCGACTGGGCCACCAACGAAGCCGCTACAACCGAGGAGAAGTGACCATGCCCGAAGACACCGCAGCACCACAGCCGCGTAAGCGAACCCGGCGCACCGATCCGATCACTAAGCGGACAGCCAAGAACGGCACCACCACCTACGCATTTCAGGTAGACATTGGCATCCGTCCCGACGGATCGCGTGAGCGTCAACGCTTCACCTTTCCGACACTGGCCAAAGCCCGCAGCGAGTACCGGCGCGTCACTACCGAAGTCGCGGCGGGCACGTTTGTCAGACGTGATCGGACAACCGTCACCGAGTACCTAAACGAGTGGCTCGATGGGCGGCGCGACGTGCGCCCCAACACCCGCGCCGGATACCGCGACCACCTCAAGCCCGTGATTGAGCATCTCGGAGCAATACCTCTCCAACACCTGCGTACAGCCGATGTTGACTCATTGGTCACGCTGCGGCTGTCCGGTGAACCAACCGCACAACGCGACAAGCGAGGTCATCGCGGCGCTGAGGTTCTCGCCTATCTACGCGCACAGCCCAATGGTGCGGCGTATGGCGAGTTATTCGCCGCGTTTGGCAATCCCGGAACCAAGGCTTTAGAGCGGCTGGTAGCCAGCGGTGACGTGCTGCGGGTCGGGCGCGGTCGGTATGCCGCCGCACAGCCTGGCGACCCAGTGCGACCCAAGGTCGGAGGCGGGGTCAGCAACCGCACTGTCGTGACCATGCTCGGCGTGCTGTCGCATGCACTCGATGACGCCATGGCTCGCGGCCTGGTGGCCCGCAACGTTGCCCGCCTAGTCGAGCGGCCCAAGGTCACCAACCGCGAAATGTCCACGTGGACACCAGAAGCGGCGGCACAGTTCCGCGAGCACGTCACCGATAACCGCCTGGTTGCGTGCTGGCTACTCACACTCGCCGGGCTGCGCCGATCCGAGGTTCTGGGATTGCGTTGGACAGACGTTGATTTCAGCGCCGGGACCGTCAGTATTGCCCAGGGTCGCGTCATTGTCGCTGGTCAGGGCACCGTAACCGGCGACCCAAAGTCCCTGCGCTCACGCCGGGTGCTGCCTATGCCCGCCGACATTTTGGCGGCACTACGGGCGCTCAAGACACAGCAGGCATCCGAACGGTTGGCCGTTGGCGAATGCTGGCCGGATACCGGCCTGGTCGCCGTCGCCGAGGATGGGACTCCCATCCGACCCGAGACGTATTCCAAAATGTTCCGCAGCCATTGCGAGATCGCGGGAGTGCCGGTCATCCGGCTTCACGACGCACGACACACCGCCGCGACCATGCTGCTTGACGGCGGAACTACGGTCGCCGCGACCGCTAAGTGGTTGGGCCACGACCCGGCAATGACGCTGCGTGTCTACGGGCACGTGTACGACGACGCGCTGGCATCCGCCGGTGATGCGTTGCTGGGCCGGTCACGAGGCTTCGTCAAAGGCTGAACGAATCAGGACTTCGCTTGCCGCGCAGTGCCTTTAATGATTGATTCTTCCAAGGTGGCTGCGCCCGAATCGCTCGGCGAGAACGTAACGACTCGATTACCTGGCACGATGTACGGACCCAGAACTGGGTAGCTGCGAGTAATCCTCGGCATTGCGAGATGTAGCCAGCTTAACGTCCAAGCCAATGGCGCGGCGGTTTCAAATCCGAACCAGCCTGTGATCAATCTCCCCTTGTCAGGACCGCTAGATACGGCGAACTTGATCCCGCCATCGCCGCACCGCAGGTTCCAGAGAACCCCCTTTCCCAAGATGCATACAGCATCAATCGGGGGCTGTGGATGATCATCGGGGAAGCTCTTATCGGGCGGAGGTGGCACGTCCGGCACCGCACTAAGTAGTTCTGTCAATTTGGTGATCGAGACCGAACTCTCAAAGGCAAGCAGAAAAAACGGCGGCATTTCGTCGGTCTCGTCCATGTACTGAGATACGTTGCTTGGCTTGTCCGTAGAGCGACGAATCGGTCGCAGCGACTTGTATTTAGTCGCGAGAGCAATCGACTTCTTGACCTCCGAAAGGGTCAACTTGGACTTGATCTCACCAACTGCGGACACTCCCTCAAGCAGATATTCGCCTGGCACATGCCGGGGATACGTAAACGGCTGGTCTTGGTTCGCGATAACCAGGTCGGTCTGTCCTGACTCACCGCCAAATGCGTCGTAGACCTTCCCACAACCCACCGATAGGTGAGACGGGAGCCTTTTGCTCAATAAATCGCGAGTCGCAGCCTCGACCTTGGCGCCTTTGTCTCCAGCGTGACTTGTCTCCGCCCGAGCCTTTGGCAGTTCAGCGAGCAGTTGTGTCTCAAGGTGAATGAGGATCTCCTCAAAACGGGAGCCCGTCAGGTTGTCCGCACGCATGCTCACGGCACCAACGGTATCGACCTACCAGTTCCGGGATCTGCCCGACACACGTATCGACAGCCGTCTATCCGCCAAGATTTACACGCTGTTGGCTCACTCTCGGCACAACGGGGGTTGTCGGCCGAAGCGATAAATGCCTCTGAACTGCAACGTTATTGGTGGGCGCGGAGGGTTTCGAACCCCCGACCGCTGGTGTGTAAAACCAGAGCTCTACCACTGAGCTACACGCCCGGTCCACGTCGTCGCCAACGTGGGAATCAGCTCACGAATGTAGCGCGGCCAACGCTTCTACCCAACCCGCCTGGTCACGGGCTTGCCCGGGATCCAGCATCTCGGCGAATCGGATGATTCCGTCGGCATCCACCACGAAAGTCCCGCGGTTTGGATATCCGGCCTTCTCGTTGAGCACCCCATACGCCTCGGCAACAGCTCCGTGTGGCCAGAAGTCCGACAGGATCGGGAAGGTGAAGCCGCTGTAGCTCGACCAGATCTTGTGGATCGGCCCGGCGCTCACCGACAACCCGATGATCTGCACATCGTCGTTCTCGAAGTCGCCGATGTGGTCGCGCACATGGTCCAGCTCGCCCTGGCAGACCCCGGTGAACGCCAACGGGAAGAACACCAGCAGCACGGCCTTCTTGCCGCGAAAATCGCTCAGGCTGACGGGCTGGTTGTTCTGGTTCCGCAGAGTGAAATCGGGTGCGATGGTCCCGACAGGCAGCATCAGCGCCGCCCGCCGCGCGACGACTTCGGCTGTACCAGACGCGTCGCGCTCCAGTCCCCCAGATTGACCGAGGAGGTCTGTACCAGGCCCGCCGGCGGAGCCGACTCGGCGATTTCCGAAGGCTGCACATGGCCCGGCTTACCGGTCTTGGGCGTCAACACCCAGATCACGCCGTCCTCAGCCAGTGGAGTGATGGCGTCCATCAACGCGTCGACCAGGTCGCCGTCGTCATCGCGCCACCACAACAGGACCACATCGATGACATCGTCGGAGCTCTCGTCAAGAAGCTCCGAACCGCATGCGTCTTCGATGTCAGCCCGGATGTCGTCATCCGTGTCCTCATCCCAGCCCAGCTCCTGCACAAGCTGATCTCGCTGGATGCCCAGCTTGTGGGCATAGTTCGAGGCGTCAGCCGCCGCGACCACCGTTCGGCCCCTCCTTATTCACGGGTGCGTGCTTTCGCACTTGGGATGAATGCTCACATCGTCGCATGCCAGTGGCAATCCTCGTCAGGCACTATCGGCCTTTTGTCTGCAGAAGCGGTTCGCAGATCTTCCCGGCACGCTCCCGCGCGTCGTTGAAAGTACGAACGACAGAGTTGAGAGTGCCACTGCTCAACCGATTATCGAACGCTCCGGCCAGTTTTCGGGACTGATCGACGTACTGCGTCAGCGCATCGCGCAGCTCGTCAGTCTGTGCCTTCGCCTTGACGGAGTCGATCTGTCCGGCGCTGGTGTTGAGCGCATTGATGACCGGCCCCACCTTGGCCTCCGCACTCGACCCGTACCCGCCCTCGTCGTTCATGACGGAGATGAGCTCATTACCTGCCGAAACGGCGGCATTCGATGTCATCGCGAACGTCTCACACGCGTCGGCCTGGGCTTGTGCCCGCGATGTCTCTTGGCGCTTGGATTCCTCGGATCGCGACGTCTCGATGGACTGCGAGACGTACGTGCGGTACTCCGACACAGATTCGCTGGGGGCCGACGCGCGCCCTCCCGTGGTCACGGTGCAGCCCGCCACCACCCCAGCACAGATGGCCGCCAGCGCGATCCACAGCGCCGCCATACGCATGTCATGACGGTACCTGCTGGAGCAGCTCTGGACCTGGTGACTAGACCAGACTCGCTAGTAGCAAGTGACTTGCGGCACGATGGGAGTACCGATCTGATTGTGACTGAGATCTGCACCCCCACCCCTAAGGAGCAGAAAAGTTGACCACGGAGTTCGCTCGCCAGGACCTGGCCGGAAATTCAAGCGTCTCAAATCAATCCGAGCGCGTTCGGGTGATCCGCGAGGGCGTGGCGTCGTACCTGCCCGATATCGACCCGGACGAGACGACGGAGTGGCTGGAGTCGTTTGACGGCCTGCTGGCCCGCTCGGGTCCCGCCCGGGCGCGGTACCTGATGCTGCGGCTGCTGGAGCGGGCGAACGCCGGTCGCGTGGCCATCCCCGCGCTGACGTCCACCGACTACGTGAACACCATCGCCACCGAGAATGAGCCGTGGTTCCCCGGTGACGAGGACACCGAGCGCCGCTTCCGCGCGTGGATCCGGTGGAACGCCGCGATCATGGTGCACCGCGCGCAACGACCAGGGGTCGGTGTGGGCGGCCATATTTCGACCTACGCCTCCTCGGCGGCTCTCTACGAGGTCGGTTTCAACCACTTCTTCCGCGGTAACGCCCACCCGGGCGGCGGCGACCAGATCTTCATCCAGGGTCACGCCTCCCCCGGTATCTACGCCCGCGCCTTCCTGGAAGGCCGGTTGACCACCGATCAGCTCGACGGGTTCCGGCAGGAGAAGAGCCACCCCGGCGGCGGCCTGCCGTCCTACCCGCACCCGCGCCTCATGCCCGATTTCTGGCAATTCCCAACGGTTTCCATGGGCTTGGGCCCGATGAACGCGATCATGCAGGCACGGTTCAACCACTACCTGCGCGACCGCGGCATCAAGGACACCTCCGATCAGCGGGTGTGGGCGTTCCTCGGCGACGGCGAGATGGACGAGCCCGAATCGCGCGGCCTGGCGCATATCGCCGCGACCGAGGGCCTGGACAACCTGACGTTCGTCGTGAACTGCAACCTGCAGCGTTTGGACGGTCCGGTGCGCGGTAACGGCAAGATCATCCAGGAGCTGGAGTCCTTCTTCCGCGGCGCCGGCTGGAACGTCATCAAGGTCGTGTGGGGCCGCGAATGGGATGCCCTGCTGCACGCCGACCGTGACGGCGCGCTGGTCAATCTGATGAACACCACCGCCGACGGCGACTACCAGACCTACAAGGCCAACGATGGCGCCTACGTTCGCGAACACTTCTTCGGGCGCGATCCGCGCACCAAGGAGCTGGTGAAAGACCTTAGCGACGCCCAGGTTTGGAATCTCAAGCGCGGCGGCCACGACTACCGCAAGGTGTATGCCGCCTACCGTGCGGCCACCGAGCACAAGGGTCAGCCGACGGTCATCTTGGCCAAGACCATCAAGGGCTACACCCTGGGCAAGCACTTCGAGGGCCGCAACGCCACCCACCAGATGAAGAAGCTGACCCTCGACGACCTCAAGGATTTCCGCGACAAGCAGCGCATCCCGATCTCGGACGCGCAGCTTGAAGAGAACCCGTACCTGCCGCCGTACTACCACCCGGGCCCGGAGGCGCCGGAGATCCGCTACATGCTCGACCGGCGCCGCGCGCTGGGCGGATTCGTGCCGTCGCGGCGCACCAAGTCGCGTCCGCTCACCCTGCCGGGTTCGGAGGTCTACGCCTCGGTGAAGAAGGGCTCGGGCAAGCAGGAAGTCGCCACCACCATGGCGCTAGTGCGTACCTTCAAGGAACTGTTGCGCGACAAGAACATTGGCAGCCGCATCGTCCCGATCATTCCGGACGAGGCCCGCACGTTCGGCATGGACTCCTGGTTCCCGTCGTTGAAGATCTACAACCGCAACGGCCAGCTGTACACCGCGGTGGATGCCGATCTGATGCTGGCGTACAAGGAAAGCGCGCAGGGTCAGATCCTGCATGAGGGCATCAACGAGGCCGGTTCCACCGCCTCGTTCACCGCGGTGGGCACGTCGTACTCGACCCACGACGAGCCGATGATCCCGCTGTACATCTTCTATTCGATGTTCGGTTTCCAGCGCACCGGTGACGGTCTGTGGGCTGCGGCCGATCAGATGGCGCGCGGGTTCGTCCTGGGTGCCACGGCCGGGCGCACCACGCTGACCGGCGAGGGGCTGCAGCACGCCGATGGCCACTCGCTGCTGCTGGCCAGCACCAATCCCGCTGTGGTGGCTTACGATCCGGCGTTCGCCTACGAGATCGCCCATATCGTCCAGCACGGCCTGCAGCGGATGTACGGCGAGAACAGCGAGAACGTGTACTTCTACATCACGCTGTACAACGAGCCGTATGTGCAGCCGGCCGAGCCGGAGAACGTCGATGTCGAGGGCATCCGGCGGGGTATCTACAAGTTCCGCGTGGCGCCCGAGGCGCGCACGCATCAGGCGCAGATCCTGGCCTCTGGGGTGTCGCTGCCCGACGCGCTGCGCGCGGCGGATCTGCTGGCCGAACAGTGGGATGTGGCAGCCGACGTGTGGTCGGTGACGTCCTGGGGTGAGCTCAACCGCGACGGCCTGGCCATCGATCACCAGGCGTTGCGCCACCCGGACCGCCCCAAGGTCGTTCCGTACGTGACGAAGGCACTGGAGGGCGCCCGGGGGCCCAAGGTGGCGGTCTCGGACTGGATGCACGCGGTGCCCGAGCAGATCCGGCCGTGGGTGCCCGGGACGTACCGGACGCTCGGCGCCGACGGGTTCGGCATATCTGACACCCGCCCCGCCGCACGCCGGTACTTCAACACCGATGCCGAATCGGTCGTGGTCGCGGTGCTCGAGGCACTGGCCGACGAGGGTGCTGTCGACCGCGAGGCCGCCGTGCGGGCAGCCGCGCAGTACAAGATCGACGACGTGTCGGCCGCAGACGTGTCCTTTAAGGACACCGGTAGCGCGTAACTCCCTAGATTTGGCGGTTTCCCACTAGGAATCCGGGGTACCTTTTAGGGATGCCCGACAATTCGGCGACCTCTCCTCGCGGATTTCGCGCGGCCCGCAAGCCCCGCGAAAGGGCCGAGGTGCCCGAGGCTCTTCTGCACCGGATCAAGCAGTACTCCGGTCGGCTCTCCACCGAGGCCGTCCATGTCATGGAAGACCGCCTGCCCTTCTTCACCGACCTGGAGGCCTCGCAGCGCTCCAGCGTTGCGCTGGTGGTCCAGACGGCGATCAACAACTTCGTCGAGTGGATACGCGACCCCGAGGGCACGGTCGGTTTCACCATGCAGGCCTTCGAGGTGGTTCCCCAGGACCTCGCCAAACGCCTGGCACTGCGCCATTCCGTCGACATGGTGCGCACTGCCATGGAGTTCTTCGAAGAGGTATTGCCCCTGCTCGCGCGTAACGATGAGCAGCTGGTGACGCTGACCGAGGGCATCCTGCGGTACAGCCGTGATCTCGCATTCGGGGCCGCCAGCGTGTACGCGGAAGCCGCCGAGACCCGCGGAGCCTGGGACTCTCGCCTGGAGGCGACGGTGGTCGACGCGGTGGTACGCGGTGACACCGGACCGGACATGCTGTCCCGCGCCGCGGCACTCAACTGGGACACCACCGCGCCGGCGACGGTCATCGTCGGAACTCCCCGTCCGGAAATCATCGCCAACGCAACCACATTGGTTCATGAGGTCGCGCAGCGGCACGGTCGCGGGGCACTTGCGGTCATCCAGGGCACCCGGCTGCTCACCATCGCGTCAGGTCCGATCACGGCCCACAACAAGTTCGTGGTCGATCTCTTGACAATCTTCTCCGACGGTCCGGTGGTCATCGGGCCCACGGCGGGCACCCTCAGCGCCTCACACACCAGCGCCGTGGAGGCACTCTCGGGCATGGACGCGGTGTCGGGGTGGCGCGGCGCACCCCGCCCGGTGTCCTCGCGCGAGCTGCTGCCCGAACGGGCGCTCCTGGGCGACAAGGCCGCCATCGCGGCCCTCAACACCGAAGTGATGCGCCCGCTCGGCGATGCCGGCCCGGCGCTCACCGAAACTCTCGACGCCTACCTAGATTCCGGGGGCGCCATCGAGGCGTGCGCCCGCGCACTGTTTGTTCACCCAAATACTGTGCGCTATCGACTTAAGCGAATCACCGATTTCACCGGTAGAGACCCAACATCCCCGCGTGATGCCTATGTGTTGCGCGTCGCGGCAACCGTCGGCAGACTGGCTCAGGACCACGCCGAGGTGTTCACTCCTGAACCAGGAATCACACCAGTCACAATCAATGTCATTAAGGCTTAGACGGGTTACTCGCTGGTCACCTGCGAGGTCCCACATTGCGAGACGGTATAGATCGGGTCGCAACGGATGCCTTTTTGTAGGCATCCCACAAATACTTAAGACAAGATTCATTTTCTCTTACACGGCGCAAACGGCCCTTCACAGTGTTCTCTTAAATACGTGATTGCGCTGCTCGCTCCCGGACAGGGATCCCAGACTCCCGGCATGCTGACACCGTGGCTCGAATTGCCCGGTGCCACCGACCAGGTTGAGCAGTGGTCAAAGGCCAGCGGACTCGATCTGGTGCGCCTGGGAACCACCGCCACCGCCGAAGAGATCACCGATACCTCGATCACTCAGCCGTTGGTCGTCGCGCTGACCCTGCTGGCCTATGACGAGCTGACCAAGCGCGGCCACCTCAACGCCAAGACCACCGTGGTCGCCGGCCACTCCGTCGGTGAGATCGCCGCCTACGCCATCGCCGGGGTCATCTCCGCCGATGACGCCGTCGCTCTGGCCGCCACCCGTGGCGCCGAGATGGCCAAGGCCTGCGCGCTGGACCCGACCGGCATGTCCGCCGTGCTGGGCGGCGACGAGGCCGAGGTGCTGGAGCGCCTGGAGGCCCTGGAGCTGATCCCCGCCAACCGCAACGCCGTCGGACAGATCGTCGCCGCCGGCCGCATCACCGCGCTGGAGAAGCTGGCCGAGGATCCCCCGGCCAAGGCGCGCGTGCGCCAGCTCGCCACCGCAGGCGCCTTCCACACTCACTTCATGGCTCCCGCGCAGGAGGCGTACGCCGCCGCAGCGGCCGCGATCATCCCGTCTGAGCCGGTCACCACCTTGCTGTCCAACTTCGATGGCACCCCCGTCGCCTCCGGCGCCGACGCCATGGAGAAGCTGATCAACCAGCTCACCTCCCCGGTGCGCTGGGATCTGTGCACTGAATACTTCAAGACGGCAGATGTACAGGCCGTTGTGGAGCTACCGCCCTCAGGCGCGCTGGCCGGCATCGCGAAGCGCGAGATGCGTGGCGTCACCAACCAGGCCCTGAAATCCCTCGAAGACCTCGACGCCCTGGCCGAGCTGTAAGCGGCCAACCCACCAAATAAGTAGTACCCAGGATGGGCGGGCAGTGCCGCTCACTCATCCCGTTCCACAACACAGAGTTCACCCCAGGGCTGCACCCGCAGTCCACAACACCGAAGGGAGCCACCGAGTGGCCACCGCAGAAGAAAAAGATCGCATCGTCGCCGGTCTCGCCGAGATCATCGAAGAGGTCACCGGTATCGAGCCCTCCGAGGTCACCCTCGAGAAGTCGTTCGTCGACGACCTGGACATCGACTCGCTGTCGATGGTTGAGATCGCCGTCCAGACCGAGGACAAGTACGGCGTGAAGATCCCCGATGAGGATCTGGCCGGTCTGCGGACCGTTGGCGATGTCGTCAACTACATCGAGAAGCTCGAGCAGGAAAACCCCGAGGCCGCAGCCAACATCCGCGCGCAGCTGGAGGGCTAGGACTAGTGACAACCCCTTCCACTGCCAACGGTGGCTTCCCCAACGTCGTTGTGACGGCTCTCGCCGCAACGACATCTATCGCGCCTGACATCGAGGGCACGTGGAAGGGATTGATCGCCGGGGAGAGCGGCATCGAGGTTCTCGAAGACGAATTCGTCGAGAAGTTCGGTCTGCCCGTGTGGATCGGTGGGCACCTCAAGGAGCCCATCGACAACCACATGACCCGGTTGGAGCTTCGCCGGATGGCCTACGTGCAGCGCATGGCGCTGCTCGTAGGCCGTCAGGTGTGGCAGAACGCCGGCACGCCCGATGACATCGACAAGGACCGCCTTGGCGTCGTCATCGGTACCGGGCTCGGCGGTGGCGAGCGCATCGTCGAAACCTACGACACCATGAATGAGCATGGCATTCGCAAGGTTTCGCCGCTCGCCGTCCAGATGTGCATGCCCAACGGTGCCGCCGCGGTGGTGGGCCTGGAGGTCGGTGCCCGCGCGGGTGTCATCACGCCGGTGTCGGCGTGTTCCTCCGGCTCCGAGGCCATCGCACACGCGTGGCGCCAGATCGTGATGGGCGATGCCGACATGGTCGTCTGCGGTGGCGTGGAGGGCATGATCGAAGCCCTGCCGATCGCCGCGTTCTCCATGATGCGCGCCATGTCGACCCGAAATGATGAGCCGGAGAAGGCTTCTCGTCCGTTCGATAAGGACCGCGACGGATTCGTGTTCGGCGAGGCCGGTGCGCTCATGGTCATCGAGACCGAAGAGCACGCCAAGGCTCGTGGCGCGCAGATCCTGGCCCGCATCATGGGCGCCGGCATCACCTCCGACGCCTACCACATGGTGGCCCCCGGCCCCGATGGTGTGCGCGCCGGTGCGGCGATGACCCGCGCAATCCAGACAGCTGGCCTGTCCCCCAAGGACATTGACCACATCAACGCGCACGGTACGGCCACCCCCATCGGCGATGTCGCCGAGGCCAACGCCATCCACGTCGCCGGTGTGCAGCACGCCGCGGTGTATGCGCCCAAGTCTGCGCTCGGCCACTCGATTGGTGCCGTCGGCGCCCTGGAATCGGTGCTCACCGTGCTCGCACTGCGCGACGGCGTTATCCCGCCGACGCTCAATCTTGACAACCTTGATCCCGAAATCGACCTGGATGTCGTTGCGGGAGAGCCGCGTCACGGGGATTTTAAATACGCAATCAATAACTCGTTCGGATTCGGCGGGCACAACGTTGCGCTTGCCTTTGGCAAGTACTAAGCACCAGAGAGGCTCAAGATGACGATCCTGGCTCCCGAGGCCATCGACGAATCGCTCGATCCGCGCGATCCGTTGCTCCGGCTGAGCACGTTCTTCGATGACGGCACCGTCGAGCTGCTGCACGAGCGTGACCGCTCGGGTGTGCTGGCCGCCGGTGGCACGGTCAACGGAGTCAGGACCATCGCCTTCTGCACCGACGGCACCGTCATGGGCGGCGCCATGGGTATCGAGGGCTGCCGCCACATCGTCAACGCCTACGACACCGCCATCGAGGAGCAGAGCCCGATCGTGGGTATCTGGCACTCCGGCGGTGCCCGTCTGGCCGAAGGGGTTTCGGCCCTGCACGCCGTCGGGCTGGTCTTCGAGGCCATGATCCGCGCCTCGGGTTACATCCCGCAGATCTCGATCGTCGTCGGCTTCGCCGCCGGCGGTGCGGCGTACGGCCCGGCACTGACCGACGTCATCATCATGGCGCCGGAGAGCCGCGTGTTCGTCACCGGACCCGACGTGGTCCGCAGCGTCACCGGCGAGGACGTCGACATGGCCACCCTGGGTGGGCCCGAAGCCCACCACAAGAAGTCGGGTGTGTGCCACATCGTCGCCGACGATGAGTTAGACGCCTATGCCCGTGGTCGCAAGCTGGTCGGGTTCTTCTGCCAGCAGGGTGTTTTCGATCGCAACCGCGCCGAGGCCGATCACACCGACCTGCGCGCACTGCTGCCCGAGTCGGCCAAGCGCGCCTACGACGTACATCCGATCGTCAACGCACTGCTCGACGGGGACGACCCGTTCGAGGAGTTCCAGGGCAAGTGGGCACCGTCGATGGTCATCGGCCTGGGCCGCCTGGCCGGGCGAAGCGTCGGCGTGCTGGCCAACAACCCACTGCGTCTGGGTGGCTGCCTGAACTCCGAAAGCGCCGAGAAGGCAGCGCGTTTCGTGCGCCTGTGCAACGCCTTCGGCATTCCGCTGATCGTGCTCGTGGACGTGCCGGGCTACCTGCCCGGCGTGGGCCAGGAGTGGGGCGGTGTGGTGCGTCGCGGCGCCAAGCTGCTGCACGCGTTCGGTGAGGCCACAGTTCCGCGTGTCACGCTGGTGACCCGCAAGATCTACGGCGGTGCCTACATCGCCATGAACTCCCGCTCGCTGGGCGCCACCAAGGTGTTCGCATGGCCGGACGCCGAGGTCGCCGTCATGGGCGCCAAGGCCGCCGTGGGCATCCTGCACAAGAAGCAGCTGGCCGCCGCCCCCGAAGAGGAGCGCGAGGCCCTGCATGAGGAGCTGGCCCTCGAGCACGAGCGGATCGCCGGTGGCGTGGATCGCGCCATCGAGATCGGCGTCGTCGACGAGGAGATCGAGCCGTCGCAGACCCGCGCGGTGCTGACCCGCGCCCTCGCCGAAGCGCCTTCGCGGCGCGGCCGGCACAAGAACATCCCGCTGTGATAGTCGGCACCACGGTCACGGTCGACGGACACCGGCTGGCATATCGCCAGTTCGGTTCCGGGGACCGCGTTGTGGTGCTGTCACACGCCTTCCTCACCTCGCATTACCTGGAGCACGCCTGGGCCAAGGAGTTGGCCGAGCGCGGCTTTCGGGTGATCTGCCTGGATCTGCTCGGCACTACCGCCGATGAGCGCCCGCTCGAGCCGGACCGCTACAACTCACAAGCCTTGGGCCGCCAACTCATCGGCGCCCTGGATGCCCTGGGTATCGAACGCGCGGTGCTCGGTGGCACCTCCGTGGGCGCGAACATCTCGGTGGAGGCTGCGGCCTTGGCACCCGAGCGGGTGGCCGGACTGCTGCTGGAGGGTCCGTTCCTGGAGCACGGTATCGGCGTCGCGGGGTACCTGTGGTCGGCCGGGCTCACCGTGTTCACCCTTGGTCGGCCACTGGTGTGGCTGGTAGGTGCGGTGGCCCGATCGTTCCCCGAAACCGAGCAGCCCACCCTGGGCTTGATTCGCTCGTTCCTGACCGCTCCGCCGTCGCGCTCGGCGGCGTTCATGAAGGGCATGCTGGTGGGCCGGATGGCACCGCCACGCGCGGTGCGGCGGGCCGTTGATGCGCCACCATGATCCTCTCGCTCACCGCCGACCCGCTGCATCCGGCGGCCGATGCACACAATCTGGCTATCGATATTGTTGGTGCGCAAGTGGTTTCGGCTGGAACGTTGGCCACGTTGCGGTTCTGGCCGCGCCGGGTGACACCCGCGATCGTGAGCTTCCTGGTGGAGACGTTCGGCATCGACGTCGCCGCGCGACAAGCCGACGCCTAGCCATTCCCCTACTGTTAGAGTGACGTTTCATTCACATAATCGACAAGGGAGTCTGGGGAATGGCACTTCGGCGCAAGAAGGCACTCAAGTTGTTTGTCGACGGTCAGCCGACCGCGACGCTCGTCACGACGAAGGTCGGGCCGAGCCTGTTTCAGCGACTGTCGGCGCTCATCGAGAATCTGGTGCGCCTGGGCATTCGCCTCGCAGGTATCGGATTCCGGGCGGGCGGCGCCGGACTGGCAGCCACCGGTGTCGCGCATTTCATCGCGCCCCAGCCGTTCGAGTCTCTCTCCAAGGTCGCCTTCCCGGAGGACACCCGCCGCTGGGTCTACCAGAACGGCGTCACCGAGCTGCTGCTCGGGCTTGCGCTGGCGTTCCGGCGCACCCGCATCGTGGGCAGCCTCGGCGGCCTTGCGTACATCGGTTTCTTGGTGAGCCGCCTGATCGGCAACGCCAACAAGAGCTGAGGCTTTAGCCGACTCCGCGGAGCCAGGTGACCTCGGCGCCGTCGCCGCCGCTGCGGTACGGCTCCAACGCGTCATCCCACGCGGTGCCCAGCATGTTGTCGAGTTCGGCGGTGATGCTGCCGGGGTCCGATCGCATATCCCCGTCCAACAACGTGCGCAACCGCATCTCGCTGACCATGATGTCGCCGTTGGCGCTCGTGCTGCCGCTCCACATGCCCAGCTGCGGGACGTGGCTGAAGCGCTGACCGTCCACGCCATCGCTGGCATCCTCGGTGACCTCGAAGCGCAGCACGGGCCATGAGCGCAGGGCGTTGGCCAGGCGCGCACCCGTGCCGACGGGCCCCACCCAGTTGGTGACGGCGCGCAGCTGCCCCGGCATGGCCGGTTGTGCCTGCCAGCGCAGCGAGACTTCCGCCGGGCGGCTCGATGAGATCGCCGACAGGGTCGACGACAAAGCCCACTCGACGTGCGGGCACACCGCAGCCGGAGAGGCATGGACATACACCACGCCGGTTGTCGAGTCGGCGAACTGAGGCGACGCGTGCATTCGTAGTGCTCCTTTGTCTTCGACGAGGACGTCTTCCCCAACGACTCGCGAAGCTTTCAGAGCGTGTTACCGAATTACACCAATGTGCCTTGTGACACCATTGTGCCCTGTGGTGCGCGTGTTGCGCCAGTCCCAGAGCCCAATTTGAGGTAACGGCTTCCTGAGAGTTTCAGAACCCCTACCCGAACTCGGCCAGCACGGCGTCGGAGAGCTGTGGCCACAGCTGGTTGGCCCAACCGTCGAAGGGCCTGTCGGTCAGCACGACGAGTGCCAGATCGGCGATCGGGTCCACCCATAGGAACGTGCCGGACTGCCCGAAGTGGCCGTAGGTGGCCGGTGAATTCTCGGTACCGGTCCAGTGCGGAATCTTGGTGCCCTTGATCTCAAAGCCCAGCCCCCAGTCGTTGGGGCGTTGCACGCCGTAGCCGGGCAGCACCCCGTCCAATCCCGGGAAGACGACGTTCGTCGCACGCTGATGCGTCTCGGCCGTCACAAGACGCGGACGCAGCAGCTCGCCGGCGAAGGCCACCAGGTCCACGACGGTGGAGGCTCCCCCGTACCCGGCGGTGTCTGCTCCGCCGGGCAACACCGTGTGCCCCATACCGAGTGGCTCGAACACCGCCTCATGGAGGTACTGACCGAACTCGATGGTGGACCCGGCCTGCACCGTATGCGCCAGCACCGCGAAGCCGTAGTTCGAATACACCCGGCGAGTACCGGGCTTGGCTATGACGGCGTCGGAGAGCATTGACAGCCCCGACGCGTGCGCCAGCAGATGTTCGACAGTCGAATCGGGCGGGCCGGCCGGCGTCGCAAGCTCCACGGCACCTTCCTCCAGCGCCACCTGTGCGGCCCGGGCCACCAATGGTTTGGTGACCGATGCGAGCGCGAATTGGTGCGTGACAGGGCCGGTTTGGGCCCTTATCCCCTCCGGCCCCACCACCGCGGCGGCGACGGTGGGTACTGGCCAATCGGTGACGAGGTCGAGGGCACCCATGCCTGGGACTGTAGCGTCTGACGCATGTCTCAAACTGTGCGCGGTGTGATCGCTCGGTCGGTGAAGGCTCCGGTGGAATTGGTGGACATCGTGGTTCCCGATCCGGGCCCCGGTGAGGTTGTGGTGAAGGTGCAGGCGTGCGGCGTCTGCCACACCGATCTGACCTACCGCGAGGGCGGTATCAACGACGAGTTCCCGTTCCTGTTGGGCCATGAGGCAGCCGGGATCGTGGAGACCGTCGGCGAGGGCGTAACCACTGTCGAGCCGGGTGATTTCGTGATCCTGAACTGGCGAGCGGTGTGCGGGGTGTGCCGGGCCTGCAAGCGCGGACGCCCGCAGTACTGCTTCGACACGTTCAACGCGACTCAGAAGATGACGTTGACCGACGGCACCGAGCTGACCCCCGCCCTGGGCATCGGCGCGTTCATCGAGAAGACGCTGGTGCACGCCGGCCAATGCACCAAGGTCGACCCCACCGCCGATCCGGCCGTGGTCGGCCTGCTGGGTTGCGGTGTGATGGCCGGTTTGGGTGCTGCCGTCAACACCGGCAACGTCGGCCGCGATGATTCGGTCGCGGTCATCGGATGCGGCGGGGTCGGGGACGCCGCCATCGCCGGCGCCAAGCTGGCCGGGGCACGCAAGATCATCGCCATCGACACCGACGACACCAAACTGGCCTGGGCCAAGGACTTCGGAGCCACCGACACCATCAACGCCCGCACGGTCGACGATGTGGTGACCGCTGTGCAGGAACTCACCGATGAGTTCGGTGCCGATGTCGTGATCGATGCGGTGGGCCGCCCGGAAACCTGGAAGCAGGCGTTCTACGCCCGTGACCTGGCGGGCACCGTCGTGCTGGTGGGGGTCCCCACCCCCGACATGAAACTCGAGATGCCGCTGATCGACTTCTTCTCCCGCGGCGGATCGCTGAAATCCTCTTGGTACGGCGACTGCCTACCCGAACGGGACTTCCCCACCCTGGTCAGCCTGCACCAGCAGGGCCGGCTCCCCCTGGATCGCTTCGTCACCGAACGCATCAACATCGGTGATATCGAAGAAGCCTTCGAGAAAATGCATCACGGGCAGGTGCTGCGCTCGGTGGTCGTGCTCTAACGGCGGATCAGTGCTGGGGATCTAACATCCCGCGCGAGCTTTTCACCTTGTACAGCTCGTAATCTGCCTGTTGGACAAGCGAATCCAGGTCAATTCCGCCTCCAACTCGAGACTGCCAGGCGGCGCCGACGCTCACGCTCCACGAGTCGATGCCCGCGCGCGGCGTGCTCACGCGGCGCACCGTGCTCTCGATGTCCTCGGCACGTCCGGGAAACGCGACGACCAGGAACTCGTCACCGCCGATGCGTGCGGCGATTTCGCCGACCCGCGTGCGCGCGGTCAGCATGGCTGCCACTGCCTTCAAGATCTCATCGCCGGCGCCGTGGCCGCGGGAGTCGTTGAGTTGCTTGAGTCCGTCCACATCCATCAGCACCACAACGACGTTGACGGCATCGATGCGGTCTTGGTGCAGCAGGTCGATCGCGGTGGTCACCCCCCGACGGTTCAACAGGCCCGTCAGCGGATCGCGGTTCGCCGATACCGCCGCGGCCAGGATCGAGTCGCGGCCTCCTTCGAGAACCACTTGGATGATGGCCGGCATCAGCACCACCGCGGCCAGTGCGGGTGCACCGTAGGTGAACTGCGAGGACCAGGTCGCACCGTCGACCAGGATGTTCATGGTTACCAGCCCACCGAACAACGCCAGGGCGAAGCCGCAGTGACGCACCAGCGCGCGTCTTCCGAGGAAGAAGGTGGGAAGAAGGCCGACCAGGCTCAGATACACGACCGCGGAAAGCCTGGCAGTCGGGTCGGAAAATGTGGCTGCCGCTATCGCCAGGGTGACATCCGCCCAGATGACAAACGCGACCATGCCGCGTCGGCTCGGCCAGGGAAACATGATCCAACACAGGCCGACGATTACCGCTACGGCGGCCGCGATGGCCTGAATGCTGCGTGGCCACACACCCTGTGGCCCCAACGGGATGAACTGGGTGGCCCCAGCAAACAGCACGATCGAGAAGCACAAGACCCCGATGCCAACCTTGAGCTGCCTCAACTGCCCAGCGCCTCGAAGCGCATCGGTAACCAGCAGGTACTGAAACCCTGGCTCTAGCTGTTGCCGATTTTGCACACCCGATTATGGACCTTGCAATCACCATGAGCGGGTGCCTTTCGCACATAAGGCCACACGCCGATAGTGGCGGCATGACGACACGACACGGGCGCAAGGCGGCCATCATCGGCGCGGGACAGACCGGCGCCACGGCCGCATTGGGGCTGCTGGACAAGGGTTTTGACGTCACGATCTACAGCGACCGGGACCAACGGAGTTTGCGTGAGGACGTGCCGGCCACCGGCACCGCGCTGATATTCGGCGAGGCGCAACGTGCCGAGGCGAGCCTGGGGCTGACCAGCTACCTGGAGCCCGGCCCCACCTCGACCGGACTCAGCGTGCGCCTGGTCGACGGCGGCGAACCCGGCCGTCCCGAGGTCATCGCCTTCGATGCCGACTTCGACCGCGGCACGCGGGGTGTCGCCGTCGATACCCGGCTCAAGGCCGATGATCGCCTCATCCAGTTCCAGGAGCGCGGCGGACGTCTTGTCGTCGAGCAGGTGGATCCGGAAAGGCTCGACGCGATCGCCGCCGTCCACGACCTGACGCTGGTGGCAACCGGCCGCGGCGGGTTGTCCTCGCTGTTCCCGGTGGATGCCTCCCGCACGGTGTATGACCGTCCCCAACGCCGGCTGCTGATGTTGACGGTCGCGGGCTTGGGACACGGGCCCGATGTCTTCGCGCACCGGGGGCCCGCCGGTGGACGCCACAGCGCGTTCTCGTTCATCACCGATCAGGGCGAGGCATGGTGGGGCCCCTACTTGCACAAAGATGCCGGACCGTCGTGGTCGTTCCTCACCTGGGCCAAACTCGGTAGCGACTGGGAACGGCGGTACTCGGCCGTCGACAGCGCCGCCTCCGCACTACAGGCCGTCACCGACGTGCATCGCGAGTACATCGACTGGGATCTTCCGGAGGTGTTGTCGCTCAACGTCATCGAGGAGGATCCGCATTCGTGGATCACCGGCGCCGTCACGCAGCTGGTGCGGCACGGAGTGGGACACACCGCCGGCGGACATCCCGTGGCGGCGCTCGGCGACACCGCGGTCGCCTATGACCCGATCGCCGGTCAGGGCGCGCAGGGCGGCCTGGTGCAGGCCGCGGCGCTGGTTCACAAGGCCGCCGCGCACGACGGGCCCTTCGACACCGCCTGGCTCACTGCGGCTTTCGAGGAGTTCTACAACCGGCGGGCGCGTGCCGCGCAGTTGGTGACCCGGCTCTATCTCGGCGACGACGAGCTGCACGACTATGGCGATCTGTTATTCGCGGCGGGCCATGTGCACGAGGGATTCGCATCCAAACTCTTCAGCCTGCTCGATGATCCGAAGCCGTTCGAGGCAGTGACCTCGATCGAGGCGGCCAAGGAACTCATCACCGAATGGGCGGGGGAACCCGCCGACGCCATCCTGGAGCGGTTCTCCCCCGCCGGACGGTTCGCCCGGTCCGGGCTGGTGCACGCCGCCTAACGCTGCGCCGGGCGGTATGCGGTCACCACCACCGAGCCACCCAGCCCGATGTTGTGTTGCAGCGCCACACCATTCTTGGTGGCGGCGCCCGCGACCTGACGCTTATCGGCCTGCCCGCGTAGCTGCCAGTTCAGTTCCGCGCATTGGGCCAGCCCGGTGGCACCCAGCGGATGCCCCTTGGAGATCAAGCCACCCGACGGGTTGACCACCCACTTGCCACCAAAGGTGGTGTCCTCGTTGTCGATCAGCTTGCCGGCCTCCCCCTGCTCGCAGAACCCGAGCGCCTCGTACACCAGGACCTCGTTGGCCGAGAAGCAGTCGTGTAGCTCCACCACGTCGATATCCTCGGGGCCGATCTGCGCCTGCTCGTAGACGGCGGCGATCGCCGCCTTGTTCATGTGTGCGCCGACGATGCCCGCCGCGGTGCCGTCAAAGGTGTCGGCCCGGTCGGTGACGGTGGCCTGTCCGACGATCTCGACGGCTTGATCGGCGAGTCCGTGCTTGTCGACGAACTCCTCGCCGGCCACGATGGCTGCCGCCGATCCGTCCGAGGTGGGCGAGCACTGCAGCTTGGTCAACGGCGCCACAATGCTCCGTGACGACAGGATGTCTTCCAGTGAGTACTCGTCCTGAAACTGGCTGTACGGGTTGTTCACCGAATGCTTGTGGTTCTTGTAGCCGATCCACGCCAACTGCTCGGCGGTCAGGCCGTACTCGCGCATGTATTCCTCGGCGGCGGCGGCGAACATCCACGCGGTCATGGGCATCTGCGGCGGCGTCAGCTCACCGAGACGGTTGATCTGCGGCATCAAGGGTGACTCGCGATCGGTGTACTTCATGCTCAGCGATCCGCGTTCCATCTTCTCGAACCCGGCGGCCAGCACGACGTCCGATTGACCGCTACGAATGGCGTTGGCCGCCATGAACAGTGCGGTCGATCCTGTCGAGCAGTTGCTGTTGACGTTGTAGATCGGGATTCCGGTGTGGCCCAGCTCGTAGAGGGCGCGATGCCCGGAACACGAATCCCCGTACACGTTTCCGACGAAGGCCTGCTCAATCTGTTCATAGCGCACCCCGGCGTCATCGAGTGCCTTGGTTCCGCTCTCCTTGACCATGGCCGGATAGTCCCAGCCCTCACGGCTTCCGGGCTTCTCGAACTTCGTCATGCCGACGCCGACGACGAAAACCTTGTTCTGCTGCTTCACTGCTGCTCCTTACCGTGCCGGGTCACAGAGACCGCGAGATGAGTTCTTTCATGATTTCGCTTGTGCCGCCGTAGATTTTGTTGACGCGTGCGGCGGCGTACGCACGGGCGATCGGGTACTCCATCATGTAGCCGTATCCGCCGAAGAACTGGACGCATCGATCGACCACGGCAACCCCCTTGTCGGTGGCCACCAGCTTGGCCATCGAAGCCGTTGCGGGGTCATTGGCACCGTCGATGTAGTTCTGGATGCACCAGTCGACGGTTGTCTTGATGGACAGCACCTCGGCCTTCAGCTCGGCCAGCTGAAACCTGGTGTTCTGAAACTTGATGAGCGGCTGGCCGAATGCCTCACGCTCCTTGGTGTACGTGATCGACTCCAGCACCGCGGCCTCGGCCATGCCGGCGTTCCCCGAGGCGATGATGAGGCGCTCGCGCGCCAGCTGGGTCATGAGTTGGATGAACCCCTGTCCGTCTTCCTCGCCGAGCCGGTTGGCCACCGGCACCCGCATATCGCTGAAGAACAGCTCGCGGGTGTCCTGCCCGTGCTGCCCCACCTTCTCCAGCACCCGGCCACGCTCGAATCCGGGTAAGTCCTTGGTCTCGGCGACGATGAGCGATATCCCCTTGGCCCCCTGGGATGGATCGGTCTTGGCCACGATCACCAGCAGGTCACAGTGTGTGCCATTGGAAATGAACGTCTTCGAGCCGTTGATCACGTAGTGGTCGCCATCCCGGACCGCGCTGGTGCGCACCCCTTGCAGATCCGAACCCGTTCCGGGCTCGGTCATGGCGATGGCCAACACCAGGTCACCGCTGATGATGCCCGGCATCCAGCGGTCCTTCTGCTCGGCATTGCCATAGGTATTGATGTAGTGCGCGACGATCGGCGAGTGCACGCCCCAGCCCGTCGCGGTGTCCTGGGCCAGTGCCAGCTCCTCGGCGACCACCGCCGAAAAGCCGAAATCGCCTCCCGCGCCGCCATATTCCTCGGGCAGGTCCAGGCCGAGCAGACCGGCGTCGCCCAGCTTGTTCCAGAACTCGCGGTCAACCTGATGCTGGGCGCTCCAGCGTTCCTGGTTGGGCGTGGACTCCTTGCGCAGGAACTCGGCGGCATGCTTGCGCAGGTCGCGGTGCGCATCGGTCTCCCAGGACGCGCGATAAGCCGGGAAAAGTGCAGACATCTGTCAGTGACCTCCTCGTCGAGACAATACAAGTGTATCGTTTCAGATTCGTTTGTAAAGGGGTGCGGTACGATGAGGCTCATGGCAAACCCGCGCGCGACTGACGAGGACTTGACCGCGAAGGCGCGCATTCGCAATACCGCGCTGGATTTGTACGCCCAGTACGGCGAGGAGCGAATTTCGTTGCGCGCGGTCGCATCCGCGGCCGGGGTGACGCTGGGACTGGTGCAACACCATTTCAAGACCAAGGCCGGCTTGCGTCAGGCCGTGGATCAGCTGGTAGTCGACTACCACGTCGAAGCGTTGCGATCGGTCGACGAAGAGAAGGACCCGCGCAAGCTCGCCGCGGCCCGCGACGCCGCCGTCGTCGCGATGCTCAAGGCCAATCCCCCGATCGTGAACTACGTGCGCCGGGCCGTGCTCGAGCCTTCCGAAGAACAGTTGAGCATGTTGACCGCGCTGATTCAGCTGACCCGCGACGAGGTGGCCACACTCCGCGAAGAGGGCATGGCCCCCACCGATCGTCCCGAATCCACTCAGGTTGTGTCCGTGATGGTTCGGCAGATGGGCGCACTGCTGCTGCAACCGCTGATCGACGCAGTGTGGGACCGGCTGGAGCACGGAGATACGCCGAAACCCACGCTATCCATCAAAGTGCTCGACTAACCGCCACCCCAAGCGGTTACGGTACTGCAGTGACGTCACGCAGCCCCGGCTATCGGCCCACCGATGACGAGTTACTCGATCTGGTGTTACCCGTTGTGGCCGAACAGGGTTGCGGGACAGTCACTATGGATCAGATAGTGGCGTCCGGCCAGGTGACCAAACAAACGCTCTACGCACATTTCGGCTCCAAGGACGGACTCCTCATCCGGCTCGTCGGACGCGAGGCCAACCTCATGCGGGCGATCTTCGACGACGTGTCGATGCCGGAAAACCTCGACCTGAACGACCCGACAGCATCACTGAGCGCGGCCCTGGAGCCGTTCTTCAACCATGCGGCCGCTCGGCCCTTGGGCATGCAATTGCTGGCCGATAGCACGGCGCCACGGGTGCCCGGGTTCGACGAACAGGTTCTCACCGACGCCGTGTCCCGCATCATGTCCATCTTCCAGCTCGGGGATCCGGCGCAGGACGAGGCCGCGGCGCACCGGCGCCTGCTGCTGGCGACCATGAGCGCACGGGCGATCATGTCGGGAGTGCTGACCGCGATCACCCACCACATCGACCCTGCGGTCGCGGTGCGCACGTGCGCGACCTTCATCATCGCGGGGGTCTCCGCCGCCTATCCGGCCGCGCTGACCACCGACTCGTAGTCACCGGATTCCATCCTTGCCATACCCATTCATTGGGTCTACCGTCGAGCTTGACTCTACGTTCTAGCTTCAATGACGCAGCCAAAGGATGTCGACATGGAAATAGATCTACTTTCCGACGAGCCCGTGCTCCCGGTCGATCGGGAGACAACAGCAACCGGCCTACAGGTCACCGGTGAGATACCGAAGTTCCTGAACGGACGTTACGTCCGGACCGGTCCCAATCCCCTTCCCGGACAATATGACCCCGACAACTACTCGGTATTCGGCGCGACCGGCGACGGCATGGTGCACGGCGTGCGGCTGCGCGATGGCCGCGCCGAGTGGTACCGGAGCCGGTGGGTGCGCACGCCGAAGGTATCCAGACTGCTCGGCGAGAAGCCGAAACCGGCCAACTATCGCGCCGGGGTGACGACCGTGTCTCCGCAGACGAATGTGTATGGCTTCGCCGGTAAGACGATCGTCAGCGCCGAGGGCGGTCTGGCGCCCTATGAGCTCGACGATGACCTCGAGACCGTCGGGACCTGCGATTTCGGCCGCACGCTGGAAGGCGGGTACACCGGGCATCCCAAGCTGGATCCGGTCACCGGCGAGTTGCACGCAGTCACCTACCAACTCGTCGGACCGGCAGTGGCGCGCTATGTGGTGATCGGCCCGGACGGCACGGTGCGCAAGAGTGTGCCCCTGGACGTGCCGGGCAGGCCATTGCTGCACGACATCGCCCTGAGCGAGAACTACGTGATGATCTTCGACTGCCCACTGGTGATCGACCTCAACCTCCTGACGCGCAAGGTGGCACCCGCGGCGACGCCGACGTTCATCACTCGGATGGCGGCAGGGCTCCTCGGCCGATTCGAGCCGCCCGCGCTGCTCGGCTCGCTGGTGGCCCGCGCACCCCTACCCAAGACCGCCGAGGTTCCCCTGCGCTGGAAAGCCTCCCATCCCAGCCGAATTGGCGTGATACCCCGCCAGGGGCCCGCGACGGTGCGCTGGTTCGAGATCGAACCCTGCTATGTGTTCCACACCCTCAACGCACACGAAGCGGACGGCACCATCGTCATCGACGCCTGCCGGATCACCGGACCCGAAGACGACTCGGAGTACAACATCGCCGACGTGCTGGGGACGGGGCGCCCACGGCTGCACCGGTGGGAGGTCGACCTGGAGACCGGTGTGGTCAAGGAATCATGGACCGACGAACGGCTCCAGGAGTTCCCCATGGTCGACCCGCGCCGGGTCAGCCTGCCGCACCGATACGGATTCACCACGAGCGTCGGCGATACCGATATCGACACCCTGCAAAGCCTCGATGACGCGCGTGCCTCACTGATCCGCTACGACCTCACCGACGGTGGCACCACCGAACACAAGCTGGAGGCCGGACACATACCCGGCGAGTTCTCCCCCGTGCCGCGTTCCGCGGATGCCGAGGAGGGTGACGGGGTGCTGATCGGATACGAGTACGACCGCAGTACTCAACTGAGCAACATGTTGATCGTCGATGCTCAGTCGATGGAAAAGGTTGCAACCGTTCATCTTCCGGCGCGCATACCCTTCCAGTTCCACGGCAACTGGATACCGGCCTAACCCTCGTCCGCCACGATCCGCACACCGTCCCTGCCAGAGGCCAGTAGGTCCTGCAGCACCTTCTCGACAACCTGTAGATCGGCATTGCTGTAACGCTGCAGGAAGTCGCGCACACCATGCTCCATCTCCTCATGCAAGGTGCTGTGCACGTCGACGACGATGCCGCCGTCGGCGGTCAGGACGAGCTCAATCTCCTTACGGTTACCGGGAATCGGCACACGCTCGACCCAGCCCCCGTCCACCAGCCGCTGCACATGCTTGGACACCGTGCCCTTGAGCTGGCCCGAGCGCGCCGCCAGACCCACCACACTCACCGGCCCCTCGGCAATCGCCGCCAGCAGATGTAGCGACAACGTCGGCAGCGTTCTGACGAGGTGCTCCATCCGGCGCGGGCACCGCTGCGCCATGAAATCGCGCTCGGCATCGGAGTCCTCGTCCGGTTCGAACTTGTCCCCCACCGCACCCACCAGCGTGTTGATGCTGGCGATCAGCGCCGACTTGGTTTTCATGGAAACCATATTGCCATCCGGCGGCGCGCGCCGTACATTATTCATATGGTTTCGATGGAAACCATTTCTACAGAAACTTTGAGGAGTGCGCCATGAAGGCAGCAGTCGTGCATGAATGGGGACAGCAGCCCGCCTACACCGACTTCCCGGACCCGCAGCCCACCGACGGCACCGAGATCGCCACCGTGGAGGCCTCGGCCCTGACCAACCTGACTCGGGCCGTCATCTCCGGAAGGCACTACAGCAGCAAGGAGATCAGCCTTCCCGCGATCGCCGGAGTCGACGGTGTCGCCCGGCTGGCCAACGGCAAGCGGGTGTACAGCGGATCACTCGCGCCGTACGGGATGATGGCCGAACGCACCGTCGTGTACCCGGCCGGTGCCGTCGAGGTGCCCGAGCACGTCGATTCGGTGACGGCCGCCGCGATCCCCAACCCGGGAATATCGGCCTGGTTGGCCCTGTCCCATGGCGCCGCCGTGCAGCCCGGCCAGCACGTGCTGGTGCTCGGAGCCACCGGCGTCACCGGCTCACTGGCGGTGCAGCTCGCGAAATCGGTGTTCGATGCCGGGCACGTGACGGTCGCGGGCCGTAACGCCGAGCGGCTGGACTGGTTGCGCACGGTGGGAGCCGACGATGTCGTCACGCTGGGCAGCGATGACCTCGCCGAGAGCATCACCGCGCGGCACGCGGCACGCCCGTTCGATGCGGTGCTGGACTATCTGTGGGGCTCCCCCGCCGAGCAGACCCTGAACGCGCTCGCGGCCAGCCACCCGTCGGCACATTTCCATGCCACCCGCTTCGTGCAGATCGGCGCGATGACCGGCGAGACAATCAGCGTGAACGCTTCGACCTTGCGCAGCACCGGCATCACGTTGTCCGGTGTCGGGATCGGCAGCGTGCCGCCCGAGGCTCTGATGCAGGCGCGCGCAGAGGCGTTGCCGAAGCTGTTCGCCATGGTCGACGGCGGTGACCTGCAGCTACAGACGCTGGCCCGGCCGCTGGCCGATATCGAGACCGTCTGGTCGGCAAAGGAGCCGTCCGGGGTGCGGGTGGTGGTCACCCCCCAGTAACCTGCCGGTCGCCTATTTCCGGTTTTCCCGTGCGCGATTCGATGGCACGGTGTTGACATGACGCACTCCGCCGAGCTTGACCATGACGAGCACTCCCGCACCGGCCTGAATGCCGACACTCTGCAGAGAGCCGTCATCGATCATCTGCGGTACTCGATCGGACGTCCGGCAAGCGTGCTCACCCCTGCGCACTACTACCGCGCCCTGGCGCTCGCGGTCCGAGATCGCATGCAGCAGCGCTGGATTGCCAGCATGCAGACCTACCTGGATCTGAGCCGCAAGGTGGCGGTGTATCTGTCGGCGGAGTTCCTGATGGGGCCGCAACTGGGCAACAACCTGCTGAACCTGCAGATCGAGCAGCAGGCGCGCGATGCCCTCTCGGCCCTGGGCCAGGACCTCGACGAGGTGCTCGAGTGCGAGGAAGAGCCCGGTCTGGGCAACGGCGGCCTGGGCCGGCTGGCGGCCTGCTACATGGACTCACTGGCCACCCTGGATCGCCCCGCGATCGGCTACGGCATCCGGTACGAGTACGGGATCTTCGATCAGGAGATCCGCGACGGGTGGCAGGTCGAGAAGACCGACAACTGGCTCGACAACGGAAACCCTTGGGAAATCGCCAAACCCGACCTCAACTTCATCGTCGGATGGGGCGGGCACACCGAGCAGTATCTGGATGAGGACGGACACTTCCGGGCGCGCTGGGTCCCGCAGCGCTTCCTCAAGGGCATCCCGTACGACACCCCCATCCAGGGCTACGGCGTGAACACCTGCAATACGCTGACGCTGTGGAGTGCCCGGGCCGTGCAGTCCTTCGAGCTGGACGCCTTCAACGCCGGCGATTACTACAAGGCCGTCGAGGACGAGGTGTCCTCCGAAACCGTCACCAAGGTGCTCTATCCCAATGACGAACCCGAGGCCGGTAAGCGGCCGCGGCTGCTGCAGCAGCACTTCTTCGTCTCCTGCTCGCTGCAGCGCGTGCTGCACATCCTGGAGGATGTGGCCGAGCGTCCGGTCAACGAGCTCGCCGAGCAATTCGCCCTACAGCTCAACGACACTCACCCGTCCATCGGCGTTGCCGAGTTGATGCGGCTGCTGGTCGACGAGCGTGGCCTGGGCTGGGACGAGGCCTGGGAGATCACGGTGGCGGCCTTCGGGTACACCAACCACACCCTGCTGCCCGAGGCGCTGGAGACGTGGCCGCTGGGACTGTTCGCCGAATCGCTGCCTCGGCACCTGGAGATCATCTACGAGATCAACCGCCGGATCCTGGACGAGGTCCGCTCCCGATTCCCCGGTGATGACGCCCGGGTGCGGCGCATGTCGCTCATCGGCGAGGAGGGCGGCAAGAGTGTGCGGATGGCGCACCTGGCCACCGTCGGCAGCCACGCCATCAACGGTGTGGCCGCGCTGCATTCGGAGCTGCTCAAGGAGAGCGTGCTCAAGGACTTCTACGAGTTGTGGCCGGAGCGGTTCAGTAATAAGACCAACGGGGTGACGCCGCGCCGGTTCCTGGCGCTGGCTAATCCGGGCCTGCGGGAGCTGCTCGACGACGCCATCGGCGAGGGCTGGATCTCCGACCTGGATCGGCTGCGCGAGCTGGAACCGTACGCCGAGGACTCGTCGTTCCGGATGCAATGGCGAGAGGTCAAGCGCCTCAACAAGGCCCGGCTCGCCGAGTACGTGCTGGCGACCACCGGGGTGGATCTGGATCCCAACTGGATGTTCGACATCCAGGTCAAGCGAATCCACGAGTACAAGCGTCAGCACCTCAACGTGCTGCACATCGTGACGCTGTACCACCGGCTCAAGCAGAACCCGGATCTGCGGATCGCGCCGCGCGCCTTCATCTTCGGCGGCAAGGCCGCACCGGGGTACTTCATGGCCAAGCGAATCATCAAGCTCATCAACGCGGTGGCCGAGACCGTCAACAACGACCCGCACGTCAGCCAGTACCTCAAGGTGGCGTTCCTGCCCAATTTCAACGTCAAGAGCGCGCACCTGATCTATCCGGCGGCCGATCTCTCGGAGCAGATTTCGACGGCGGGCAAGGAAGCCTCGGGCACCGGGAACATGAAGTTCATGCTCAATGGGGCGCTGACCATCGGCACGCTTGATGGCGCCAACGTCGAGATGCGCGAGGAGGCAGGCGCCGAGAACTTCTTCCTGTTCGGCCTGACCGTGGACGAGGTGCAGCGCCTGGTGCACGAGGGATACCGGCCGGAGGACTTCGTCGAACTCAACGATGAACTCCGCGCCGTGCTGGATCTGATTGCCAGTGGCCATTTCTCGGGTGGAGATCCGTCGGTGTTCGCGCCGATCGTGGACTCGCTGCGCGGTCACGACCCGTTCCTGGTGCTGGCCGACTACTCCTCGTACATCGGATGCCAGGAGCGGGTTTCCGAGGCCTGGCACGACGTGACGGCGTGGACGCGGATGTCGATCCTCAACACCGCACGCGGCGGCAAGTTCTCCTCGGACCGAGCCATCTCCGAGTACTGCGACCAGATCTGGGGTGTGCAGCCGGTCACCGTTCAGGTGTAGGCGCTGCCGGGTTGGGCACCTAGTGTTGGGGAGTGACAAGCTTCGTCGCTCCCCAATGGGACAGTTCAGCCTTGGTGGTCATCGATGTGCAGGCGGAGTTCGTCTCCGGCGCCATGGCGGTGCCCGGTACCGCTGATCGAATTCCCGCGCTCGGTCGGCTGATCGCGGCCTTCCGCAGGGCCGGTCGGCAGATCGTGCACGTGGTGCGGCTCTATGTACCGGGCGGCACCGACACCGATCTGCCCCGTCGCGCAGACATTCTCGCCGGCCGCGAGGTGGCCGCACCCGGCACCGACGGTTCCCAGATCCCTACCGAGTTGCTGCCACACGACGCTCAGCTGGACTCAGAGCTGCTGTTGGCGGGCGGGTTTCAGGAAGTCGGCCCCGCGGAGCACATTGTGTTCAAGCCCCGCTGGAGCGCCTTCTACCGGACCGAGCTGGAGCAGCACCTGCGTGACCGGGGTGTTTCGACCGTCGTGGTGGCGGGCTGCAATCTGCCGAACTGCCCGCGCGCCACGCTGTTCGACGCCTCCGAGCGGGATTACCGCGCGGTCCTGGTCGAGGACGCCACCTCGCAGGTCACGCCGGAGCGGCTGCGCGATCTGACACTCATCGGAGTGAACGTCGCCGACGTGGCGTCGGTGGAACAGGAGCTAGCACGGGTCTGAGGGCACCCAGAGATTCCCGGGACATGCCCCTAGTGCCCGCGTCTATGCGACAACTTTCGCGGCGACACCGGGTTGTCGCATAGACGTGGGCACATCGGAGGGGCTTTCTCCGCCCGATTCCCGTTCAGCCCCAGTCTCAGGAGAATCCGTCGATCTGGGACAGCACCCGCATCATCACCTCGTCGGCGCCGCCGCCGATGCTGAGCAGACGCTGATCCCGGAAGAACCGCGATGTCCACGTCTCGGTCATGTACCCCATGCCGCCGTGCACCTGCAGGCACCAGTCACCGGCCTCGCGAACCAACGGTCCGGCGGTGAGCTTGGCGATGGTGACCTTGCGGGTGACGTTCTCCCCCGCCATGTACCGGCCGGCGATGTCGCGGTTGTAGACCTCCAGCATGTCGGCCCGCGCTGCCAGCCCCGCGTACTGGTAGGCCAGATGCTGATTCTTGGTCAGTGGCTTGCCAAACACGTGGCGCGCCAACGCATATTCCTTGGTGCGCTGCAACGCCCTGTTCACGCTGGCGGGTATGCCGTAGGCCCCGAACATGCGCTCCATGACGAACTGCGACATCTGCTGCTGGAATCCGCGGCCAATCTCGCCGATGGTGTTGGACACCGGCACCCGCACGTCGTCGAAGGTGATCAGACCGGTGTCGGAGGCGTGCATGCCCAGTTTGTCGAGCTTGCGCACCTGGTATCCGGGCGTCTTGGTGGGGACGATGATCTGGCTCATCCCCGCGTATCCGCCCTCATCTGAGGTGCGGGCCAGCACGCACAGCCAGTCGGCCTGAACGGAGTTGGTGATGAACATCTTTGAGCCGTTGATCACCCAGTCGTCGCCGTCGCGGCGGGCGTGGGTCTTGATGCCGGCCACATCGGATCCGGCGTCGGGCTCGGTCACCGCGATCGCGGCGACCTGCTCGCCCTGCAGCGCCGGAGCCAGGAATTCGCGCTTGAGCTCATCGGTGCCGTGCTTGTGCAGTGAGGGCGTCGCCATCGCGATGTGCACTCCGAAGGCCATCGGGAAAGAGCCGTGATCCACCCGGCCCAGTTCCTCGGCCAGCACCAGCGTGAAGAGGTGATCGGCGCCCTGTCCGCCGTATTCGAGGTCGTACTCGAGGCCGACCAGTCCCAGTTTGGCCATATCGGCGATCACGTCGTGCAGCGGCATCATCTGCTCGCGTTCCCACTCGTCGACGTGGGGGTTGATCTTCTCTTCGATGTACCGGCGGACGGTACTGCGGAAATCGTTGTGCTCGGACGAGAACGTCATCGGTCTCTCCTTCATGGGATGTGAGGTCCCATCTTGCCTCAGCCGAGCGAGCTAACATGGTGGAGGAGGTTCGTCATGCGGTTCGTAGCGGTGGTGGTGTCGGCGGTGATGGCGCTGTCACTTGCGCCGATGGCGGCCGCGGACCCCAACTGGCCGGTGGCCGGGTCCGGCTCGGCCAGCGAAACCATCTCGGCGCTGGAAAGTCAGGGGTACGAGGTCCAGATCAACTGGGTAAACGGCAATACCTTGACCCCGCTGGTGTATTGCACCGTCAACGGGATCAACAACCCCGACCGCTCGGGCACGCAGGTCAAGGCCAATACGACGGTGTATGTCGACGTGTCCTGCCCCAACTACTGGGATGTGGGCGACTAGAGCCCGACCTCGGTCCAGGCCGCGTCGACTGCGCTGGCGGGTGAGTCGGCACCGGGGCGGCCCGCCGCGATCTGCCGGGTGAGTTTGGCGAAAGCCTTGAACGTCATGTTCTTGCGGGCCTTCGGGCTGGTCAGCGCCTCGTACCAGACCGTCCCCACTGCTTCCCAGGATTTGGCGCCGTGTTTGGTCGCCGCGAGGTAGAACGCGTGGTTGGGGATTCCGCTGCCGTCATGCGGATCACTGCCGGGCACATAGTCGCGATAGTGGGCCGGTTGCGGCGAGAGGCAGTGCTCGGCAGCGGGATCGGCGAGGTCCCGCAGGCAGGTGTACCCCTTGGCGAGGGCACGCGGACCCAGGATGTCCTTGCCGATCAGCCAGTCGGCCTTGTCCGCGCTCTGACCTGCTTGCCACTGCCGGAACATCGAACCGAAGACATCCGAGACGCTCTCGTTCAATGCCCCGGCCTCGTTCTCGTAGTTCAGACCCGCGGTGAATTGTGTAACCCCGTGTGTGAGTTCATGACCGATCACATCGTTGGCCTTGGTGAAGTCCAGAAACAGCTGGCCGTCACCGTCGCCGTAGGCCATCTGCGAACCGTTCCAGAACGCGTTGGCGTACTTGACGCCGTAGTGGACGGACGAGATCAGCGTCATGCCGGCGTTGTCAACGGAGTTGCGCCCGAAGCACTCCCGGTAGAACCGCACGACGTCAGCCGTTTCGGTGAACGCCCGCGCGGCGGTGGCGTCCTTGGATGTGGCCGGATCGGCCACGGCGACACCCGGCAGCGAGGTGGTCTGCCGGCAATCGAACACCGGTGTTTCGGGGACCTTGGCCAATGCCGTGATGGCGGCGCTGATGGTGTTGCCGCTTGCCGTCCGGGTGGCTCGCGTGTGCGCATTACGCAAGGTGCGCCAAGACAATTCGGATGCCGCGGTGTCCAGCAGCGCGACCCGTGAGTCTTCGGCGATGTCACCATCCTCAGCCAGTCGCGTCAGTACGGCCGGGGGGATGATGAAACGGTTGCACATTGCGAATCAGCCTACCCGGCAATGCGGATGCCCGCTCGGCGCGAGCGGTGAACTGTCAGGTCCCGCCGCGTCAGCCGTCCGTCAGATTCGCTCTTTGACGACCTGCCGAACGGCGTCGGGCAGCAGACTTTCCGGGATGGCCCGCGTGGTCCGATCAGACCCGCTGACCCGGGTCACCGTGTAGGTGAAGCGGTCGGCACCCGGGTCGCCCGGAAGCGACCCGGGGCTGTCCAACAGTCCATCCAGTGCACGTCGCGCCTCGGGGTCCAAGCTCTGGTCAGTACACGTACCGCTGGCCGGAAGCCCGGTGAATCCGCCCCGTCTGTCGATGAGGTACTCCACCATGACGGCGACGCTACAGCCCGACCGCGGTCCACGCGTCGTCAATCGCCTTATGCACCGATTCGGCGGCCGCATTGGCCGCGGAGATCTCACGCGTCAGGTTCGCGAAGGCCTTCATCTTCATGTTGGGACGGGCCTTCGGGCTGGTCAGAGCCTCGTACCAGACGGTGCCCACGTCCTGCCAGGAGTATCCGCCGTGCTTGGTCGCCGCGAGGTAGAACGCGTAGTTGGGGATGCCGCTGCTCTCATGCGGGTCGCTGCCGGGCACGTAGTCGCGATAGTGCGACGGCTGCGGTGCCAGGCAGTGCCGGGCGCCCGGATCGGACATATCGCGCAGGCAGGTGTAGCCCTTGGCGAGGGCACGCGGACCCATGATGTCCTTGCCGATCAGCCAGTCGGCTTGGTCGACCGTTTGTCCGGCGCTCCACTGCCGGAACATCGATCCGAACACATCCGACATGCTCTCGTTGAGACCACCGGCCTCGTTCTTGTAGAGCAGGCCCGCCGTGTATTGGGTGACGCCGTGCGTCAGCTCGTGGCCGATCACGTCGTTGGATCCGGTGAAGTCGACGAAGATCTCACCGTCCCCGTCGCCGTAGGTCATCTGCGAGCCGTTCCAGAACGCGTTGGAGTAGTTCACGCTGTAGTGCACGGAGGACACCAGGGTCATGCCTTCGTCGTCCACGGAGTTGCGCCCGAAGCAGTCCTTGTAAAACTTTGCGACCGCAGCGGTTTCGGTGAACGCGTGCTTGGCGGAGGCATCGGTGGAGGTGCCCGGATTCGCAATCGTGATACCGGGCAGCGAGGTGGTGTGCTTGCAGTCGAACACCGGGGTGCCGGGCGCGGTGGCCAGTGCCCTGGCTACGGCGACGAACGCATCGGCGCGGGCCAGCTGCCCGGCCTGGGTGGCCTCGGTGTGCGCGTCGCGCAATGTGCGCCAGGCCGTTTCGGATGCGGCCGTGGCGGCCAGGGCCGTGCGCGAATCGTCGGCGACGCTGTCATCGTCGGCCAATCGCAGCAGGACATCTTGGGGGATAATGAAACACATCGTGAGTCTCCTTGACATGGCCGCAGGTGCGCGGTTCTGGAACATGACGAGCTCAGCGTGCGTGTGAACTAGCCCTCCGGACGTGCGTACCGCACTACCCGATTTCCGGTTCCGTCCTCCAGTCCGTCTGCACGGCACCGATGTCGTCGAGGAATCCAAGGTCGTGGCTGGCCACGACCACGGCCCCCCGGTACTCCCCCAGCCCCGACACCAGGGCGTCGTAGGAGGCGAAGTCCAGGTTGTTGGTGGGTTCGTCGAGGAGCAGCAGCTGCGGCGCGGGGTCTGCCAGCAGCACCGCCGCCAGCGTCGCCCGGAACCGTTCACCACCGGACAGCGCACCGACCAGCCTGTCGGCGGCATTGCCACGGAACAGAAATCGCGCCAGCCGCGCGCGGACGGCATTCATGCCGGCATGCGGAGCGCGGAGCGCCACGTTGTCGGCGACGCTGAGCGCATCATCGAGCAGGTCAAGGCGTTGCGGAAGCAGACCCAACGGAACATGCACCGTCGCAGTGCCTTCGGCCGCCGGAATGGTTCCCGCAATGGTGTGCAGCAGGGTGCTCTTTCCCGAACCGTTGGGCCCCACCAACCCCACCCGCTGGGGCCCACGAAGATCCAGATGTGCCGCCACCCCGTGGCGCAGCACCAGGTTGTCGGTGCTCAGGACCACGCGCCCGGCGGGAACCTCGGTGCCCGGCAGGTCGATGCGGATGGAGCGGTCGGCACGCAGCCGGGTCTGTGCCTCGTCCAGCGTCTCGCGGGCCTTGTCCAGCCGGTCGGTCTGGGTTTGTTTGAGTGCTGCCGCCGATTCCTGTGCGGCCCGCTTGCGCAGCCCCATCACGATCTTGGGTTCGCGCTTGTTGGCCTGCATCTTGGCGCCGTAGCGGCGCCGCTGCGCGATCACCCGTTCGGCCTCGGCCAGGTCGCGGCGCTCGCGGCGCACGTCGGCCTTGGCCGTCGAGATCGCCTGGGCGGCAGCCTCCTGCTCGGCAGTGATCGCGGCCGCGTAGTCGCTGTATCCGCCGCCGTACCAGGTGACGGCGCCCTCCCGCAGATCGCCGATGCGTTCCACATGCTCCAGTAGTTCACGATCGTGGCTGACCACCAGCAGCGTGCGCGGCCAGGACGACACCAGGTCGTAAAGGTGCCGACGGGATTCGCCGTCGAGGTTGTTGGTCGGCTCGTCCAGCAGCAGCACGTCGGGGTTCCGCAACAGCAGCCGGGCCAGACCGAGCCGGATCACCTCGCCTCCGGACAGATCTCCGAGCGTGCGGTCCAGCACCGCCGCGGGGAGTCCGAGCCGGTCCAGCTCGGCACGTACCCGCTCGGCCAGGTCCCAGTCGTCCCCGACGATGTCGAAGTCGGCCTGATCGGTGGACCCGTTCTCGATGGCCGCGATGGCCGCCAGCACCGGCGTCAGACCGAGCAGGTCGGGTACCGACTGATCGGCGCGGATGGTGAGATCCTGTGGCAGATAACCGATATGGCCCGAGGTGTGGACCATTCCCGAGGTCGGGGATAGCTCTCCCGCGATGAGCTTGAGCAGTGTGGACTTGCCGGAGCCGTTGACTCCGACCAGCCCGGAGCGGCCCGCCGGAACCAGCATGTCGAGTCCGTCGAGAACGACGGAACCGTCGGGATGTGTGTAGGTGAGAGCGTTCGAGGAGATGACAGCAGACATGGAGGGGACTTCCTGTGAGGTGGGGTCGCCGAGATCGCGCGATGGCGCGTCGGCGCAATGCCAGACCTCACAGATCCATGTCGTACCTTTCGTCGGGGACGAGGACGCCAGCCAGGTTAGGTGCAGCGGGCTTGGGCGGCAAGGGAATTTTCCTCCCAGGTCAGGGCCGTCGCGCGTAGCATGCTGCCATGCCGGCCGATGCAGCGTCGGAGGAGCCAGCGCGTCAACCTGACGATGCGCCGGGAAAGGTTGATGCCCCGGCTGCTGAGGACTCGCCGGATACGGTGTCGATCCTTCGCCCCGTCATCGCCGTGATCACCACGGTGGGAACACCGTTGACGATGATCACCGCGCTGCTGCTGTATTTCGGTTGGGCACGCAGCGATGCGCAGTCCCGGTGGATGGGCATCGAGGTGAGCCTGTTCCGCTTCACCACTCAGGACTATGTGCTGCGCAGCATCAGCACCCTGTATCTGCCGATCCTGGCGTCGGCGGTCATCGGAATCGTCTGGCTGGCAGCGCATCGCGCGGTGACCGACAAGATTGAGCGCGACGGTATGACCGACACGATCCGGGTGATCTGCCGAGTGACCATGCTCGGCGGGCTGGGCATCGCCATCCTGGGTGTGGTGCTGCCCGCATTTACGCGCACCTGGGAACCCGGGACGGTGGTGTGGCCGCTCATGATCGCGATCGGCACGGCATTGGCGGTGTACGGCAGACATCTGAGCCGCCGGGGGCAGGAACGCGCGCGCCCCCGCAATGCCATTGCCCGTCCCCCAGATGTGCTGGAGGCCGTGCTCGTCGGCATTGTGATTGCGGCAGCGATGTTCTGGGCCGTGCAGGGATACGCCGATATCGTCGGGCGGGGGTATGCGCAGCGCTATGAGGACTCGGTGTCGTCGTTGCCCCGCGCGACGGCGGTCAGCGAGAGCCCGTTGGGTATCGATTCGCCCGTGGTGCGCACCGAGGAGATCACCACCGGACCCAAGACGCTGTACCGCACCACGGGATTACGGCTGCTCGCCGAGTCCGGGGGTCGGTTGTTCCTGATGACCGAGGGGTGGACCGTCCAGAACGGCAGCATCATCGTGCTGGACGAGGACGATTCGGTGCACTGGCAGTTCTCGCACTGACCTCACCGCGTCGGCGTGGTGGTGGTTGTCGTGCTCGAGGTGGTCGTGGATGACGTCGTGCTCGATGTGGTGCTCGATGTTGTGGAACTGGTTGTGGAGGAATCGGTCTCGTCCGGGGGCACGAAGCTGTTGTTGTCCTTCGAGCATGCGGTCCGGCCGTCGGTCTGCGGGTACGTCAGCTCGGGCTGGCGGCCCGGGTTCTGCTCATGCCAGGCAAGGAGCTTGCTGACCATGGCCGCGATGGTGTCATCGACACATTGGGCCGGTCCGATCTCGACACCCGAACCGCGAGCCGCGAAGGCCTTGGCCGCGACATCCCATTGGCTCTCTTCGCCATTCACCGCGGCCCGGCATACCCCCACCGCCGCCTCGTAGAGGTTGCCTTCGGGTTTCTGGACATTCTTGAGGCTGTCGCAGTCGTGTTTGAGGAAGTAGACGTAGACGTCCCAGCCCGGCGTCGGGAAGGCAGGGTCCTTGGGCCCGTAGGGCACCCACGCGAGACCGTCGTCCTTGGGCGTCTTGCCGGAGGTGGACGACCCACCGCCGCCGCTACTTTCGTGCGAGCCACCGCCCTCGTGGGTGATCGTCGTCTGATCGGTGACGGTCTGCGTCACGGTGCGGGTGACGGGTTCCCCGGTGCCGCCGCAGGCCACCAGGAGAGAACCCGCGAGCACCGCGAGCGGAATCGGCGATGCAGGCATGGCAACCTCCCAGCGGGATCGTTCGACCCGAAAGGGAAATTACTCCGGTAGAGCGGCATCGCACCGGGTACTGGACTACTCAATTTCTGCCGGCTAGTGGGACAACCGTGTGGTCAGTTGACGGGAGCGTTCAGGAAGGGGCGGCCCTCACCCGCTCCGGGGCCGTCGAAGTGCCACCACTCCCCCGAGTACACCTGCAGGCCGCCCGCCTGCATGGCGCCGCGCAGGCGGGCTCGGTTGGCCTGCTGATCGGCGCTCACCCCCTCGGTGGCGTAGGCCAGGGAACGCGGCGAGAAATCGTCGAATCCGGTGCCCATATCAACCAGGCCCCGGGCGTTGGCCAGGGTGACATCCACCGAACGTCCGGCCTCGTGGCTGCGGGCGTACTGGCCGGGCTTGGCGACCCAGTTCGGGTTGGGCACCACCTGGAACATGCGGACCTGCACCTCATGCGGGCGGTAACAGTCCCAGAAGACGAGCCGCTCGCCGTTGGTACGCAGGGTGTCGGCGGCGGTCTTGAGGCCGGGGGCCATCGACTCGTGCACCAGGCAGCGGGCGTTGGCGGGGTACAGCTGCACACCGGTGAAGTTGTTGGTGGTGGCGTAGCGCAGATCGATGATCGCGTCGGGGACGACGCTGCGCACGTCCAGCAGTCCAGCGGCGCGCGCGGCGTCACTCACGGGTGGGATGTCGGGGTCTGCGCTGGCGGGCGCGAGCTGGCCGAGAGCACACCCGAGACCGAGGGCGGCGTATCCGAGACCGAGGATGAGACGCTTCATCATCGTTTCATTGTCCTCGGTGCGCTCTCAGATTCGCGTATTAGGCTCGTTTCGTGGTCGAACGCAAGCTGGACCGGCGCATGTTCGTGGGTCTGGTCGCCGCCGGCGCCGTCACCGTGACGGGACTGGGTGGCTTCCTGGCTCTGGAGGGTCGCGGCGGGCTGCGGCTGACCGGGCGTTCCTTCATCGACCTGTTCGAGGCGACCGGCGGAAAGTTCGTCGGGTATCGACGTAATCACGCCAAAGCTCTTGCGGTGTCGGGCCGTTTCGAAAGCAACGGCGCGGGCGCCGAGGTCTCGTCGGCGTCGGTGTTCGTCGAGGGTGTGCATCCTGTCGTCGGACGGTTCTCGGTGGGCGGGCAGAACCCGCATCAGCCGGACACCGGGTCTGGACAGGCACTGGCCCTGGAGTTTTCGCTTCCCGGCGGTGAGCAGTGGCGCACCGCGATGGCGGCCGCGCCCGTGTTCATGGCGCCGACCCCCGAAATGTTCTACGGGCTGTTGGTCGCGCGGAGTTCAGGCAAAGATGCTGCTGCGGCGTTTCTGCGTGATAACCCGCCGGCCGCGGCCGCGCAGAAGCTGATCGAGGCAGCGCCCAAGGCGTTGTCTTTTGAGGGCGCCACCTATAACAGCCTCAACACGTTCATTCTCGTCAACAAGGACGGTGCACGGATACCCGCACGGTGGCGGGTGGCACCTGTCGGACAGATCAACGGCGGCGGCCCGAGCAACGGGCCTAACTGGATGTTTCGGACACTGGCGAACACAGTGCGTGCCGGTGAGCTGCGGTTCAACCTGTTGCTGCAGCTCGGAGTCCCCGGCAAGGACCCGACACACGATCCGTCCGTGCCCTGGCCCTCGGAACGCGGTTACGTCAACGTCGGGACGCTGATACTCGGCCACGCGATACCTCAAGAGCAGGAACGTATTCGGGATACCAACTTCGATCCGACGGTGTTGCCCAACGGAATCGAGATATCCGATGATCCGATCCTTACGGCGCGTGCGGCCGTCTACGCGGAATCGTTCCGTCGCCGGGCGCGGGAGACTCCCGCGCCGGTGGAGCAGTTCGGACAGGACATGTGATGACTGAGTCCACGGGTGTCGAGCGTTTCGGATTGGCGGCGCAGCTTCTGCATTGGCTGATGGCGGTTTCGATCATCACGATGTTGGTGCTGGGCGCCTTGCTCGTCGGATCGCTGGGCGACTATCCGATGGTGCTGGCCTGGCATAAGGCCGTCGGCGTGGTGGTGTTGGTGCTCGCGGTACTGCGCGTCGGGAACCGGATCTGGCACAAGCCGCCGCCGTTGTCTCTGGCGCAGCCGGAACGGTTCGTCGCGGCCGGTTCCGAACTCGCGATGTACACGCTGTTCCTGGCGCAACCGGTCATCGGATGGGCGCTGGTTTCGGCGTCCGGGGTTCCGGTGACGATCGCCGGACTGCATTTTCCGTCGATCGTGCCGACCAGCATCGGGTGGTACGGCGTGCTGCGCGAAGCGCATGCGTGGGTGGCCTACGCGTTGCTCGCCTGCATAGTTGCCCACGTCAGCGCGGTGCTGTTTCACACGATCGGGTTGCGGGACGGATTACTCGCGAGGATGCTTCCGCGCCACTAGCAGCCAAAATAAGCGGGGCTGCGTTCATCGGCGGGTTTCAACCATTATCGTTTCGGGGTGCCCGAAATGGATCGCCGTAAGTTGATACTGACCATGGGCTTCGGCATCGCCGCAGCCGCCCTGCCCCTCCCGACGGCTCAGGCCGACCCGGGACGTAGCCCGGCGGCGCCCCCCGATGCCCAGTCCAGTGGCTTTGTCTTCCGCGACGAATTCGACGGTCCCGCCGGTTCGGCACCCGATGGTTCCAAGTGGGTGGCCGCCAAGTTCCGCGAGAAGATCAAGAACCCGGTGTTCTGGGACCGCCCCGAAAACATGGGCGAGTACCGCGACAGCCGCACCAACATCTTCCTCGACGGAAAATCCAACCTGGTGATCCGCGCGACGAAGGAAGGCAACAAGTACTTCAGCGGCAAGCTGCACGGCACCTTCCGCGGCAGCATCGGCCACACCTTCGAGGCGCGCATCAAGTTCAACTGCCTGACCGACGGCGCATGGCCGGCGTGGTGGCTGCTCAATGACAACCCCGAGCGCGGCGGCGAGATCGACCTCGCCGAGTGGTACGGCAACCGCGACTGGCCGTCGGGCACCACGGTGCACGCGCGGCTGGACGGCACCTCGTTCGAGACGCTGCCGGTGCCGATCGACAGCAACTGGCACACCTGGCGCTGCACCTGGACCGAGGCCGGTCTGTACTTCTGGGTGGACTACCACGACGGCATGGAGCCGTACCTGACGGTCGACGCCAATTCCCTTGACGATTGGCCCTTTAACGACCCGGGCTACACCCTGCAGCCGATGCTGAACCTGGCGGTTTCAGGTTCCGGTGGTGGCGATCCGTCGGGTGGTTCCTACCCGGCCGAGATGCTCGTCGACTACGTGCGGGTCTGGTAGATCCGCTCTAACTGAGCGTCTCGTTGATCAAGCGCGCCAGGCGATCACCGGCCAGACGCAGCTGCGCCTCGGCGATCGGCCGGTACTGGTTGGTGTAGTCGGTGCCGATGGTCGAGGTGTTCGGGTACACGCCCACGGCGATGTGGCAGGTGTCCTGCGCCCAGTCGACGGGATCGGTACTGCCGAGATCGGGCGCGGGCAGGGCCTGGATCACCTGGGTGTACTGAGCGTCGTTGAGGCCGCGGGTGTTCAGTAATCCGCTGTCCCACACCGAATGCAGGTTGGTGGAGCGGCCGTTGTAGGTGAGCGGGATGTCGTTGCCGCCGCGGTCGCGGGCGTAGGCGTCGTGCATCGGCTGGTGGATGTCGCCGACGAAATGCACCACGAACTTCAGCGCCTCTTGGCGTTCAGCATCCGTTTTGGAGGTGTCGCCCAGGATCGCAGTCTGGTTGCGAATGGCTTCGATGACGTTGTTGCCGTTGTCGCCATTGATCGCGGGCACGTATTGGCAGTTGTTCTCGGCGATATCGGCGTAGTGCCAGGGTGCGGTGTTCGGTCAGCTGGGGCGCACCTGGTCGGCCCAGTTGGCCACGCCCGCGAGCGTCGGGGTGGCTTGTCCGGCCAGCAGGCGCGAAACCTCGGCGCGGGCGGCGGGCGTGAGCTGCGCATCGGCGACCGCGCCCACGATGCTGTGCCCCTGCGGACCCCACGCGGAAGCCAGCGGTGCGGTCACGAGCAGCAGCGCGGCGGCAACCACCAACGCGCCAAACTTTTTCATCACCAGTCCACGGTGACACAGTGTGGCCGCGATGGCGCAAGTAGACACCTACTCGTTCTGTGAGTTCACCGCTTCGTCAAGTTGTGGCTGCCCAGAGCGCACGTCAGCGCGTAGCATCCGATTCGTGAGCATCTGGCGGCGTATCGATGGCAAGCACACCGGTGTTGGTCGTGACGAGCCTGTCGCCGAGTGCGGTCAGGAAGTCACCGAGGCCGCCGCCGCGGAGCCCGGCCCGATCTACATCTGGGATGGCACCGCACCCGAGGACCGCCAAGGCGGCTTCGCGATCGACGAGTACCACCCCTGCTCGGCGGTGACCCCGCAGATCGTGATCGAGGCCGCGAAGAAGCCGCCCTTCGGTGAGTGGGAACAGCTCACCGACTGGCCCGCCTAATCCCTTAGTCCTTGGCTTCAGTCCTTCGCGAAGGCGATCGCGAGTTTCTTCTCCAGGTTTTCGTACGGCTCCCCGGAGATGTCGACGACCACCTGCGCGATGGTTCCCCCGGTGAAGGCGTACGGCGCCTTGTAATCCGAGGACACCGCCGAGCCGCTGTTGCGCCCGATGGACAGGCTGGCACCGGCGAGACCGAAGGTGCCCGGGTGGATTTCGACGGCACTCAGCGATCCGACGGCTTGCTCGTCGATGAAGAGCGTCACGTCCCCGAGCGGGGTGTGGCTGCCCGCGACGGTGCCGGTCTTGGCGAAACGAGCACCGAGCACGTGCGCGCCCAACGGCACCGCAGCGGTGGAGGAGACCTTCTGCTCCTTCTCCCCCATGAAGTTGTAGATGTAGTGCAGCTTCCCGTCCTGGATGAAGAGGACATGCCCGCCGTGGGCGCCGCCCTGTTTAAAGATGACGCCCTCGGCTCCGGAGTCCGCGGTAACCTCGGCGAGGATCGAAAAGGACTGTCCGCGAATATCGACGGCGGCGCCGATGCCCAGGTCGGCGGTATTCGGGTAGTAGATGAAGGACTTGCGCTCCCCCACCAGGTAGGGCCGCCACCGGGTCAGGGTTTCCAGGATGTTCAGGTCGGCCAGCGGCAGGCCGTTGTACTTGGCGGCCTCGTCGAACCAGAGTTGTTTGAGCTCTTCGAGTTTCTCCGGGTGGGTGTCCGCAAGGTCGCGGCATTGGCTGCGATCGGATTCGATGTGGAACAGCTCCCAGCGGTCCTTGTCGAAGTTCGACCATCCCGACGGGGTGGCGGCGTGCACGGTGTTCGCGAACCAGCCCTTGTGCCAAATGCCGCGAGTGCCGAGCATCGTGTAGAACTGCGTGTCCTTGCCGGTGTCCGCGTTTGAATCCTTTAGTGCCGCTGTGAAACTGATGCCGTCGAGTGGTTTCTGGGCGATGCCCTTCACGGTGTCGGGCGGGGTGATGCCCAGCAGGTCGTAGATGGTCGGAGTGATATCGCTGACGTTCACGTAGGTGTCGCGGACTTCACCGTGTGCGGCGATTCCCTTAGGCCAGCTGATGATTGCGGTGTCGGCAATGCCGCCCTCATGGGAGGCGTAGCGCTTGTACAGCTTGTAGGGGGTGTTGAATGCCATCGCCCACCCGATTGGGTAGTGGTTGTAGGTTTCGGTGCCGCCGAGTTTGTCGTAGAAGCGCAGGCTCTCCTCTACGGTGTCGATGTAGCCGTTGAAGAACTTGACCTCGTTGACCGAGCCGTTGGGGCCACCCTCGCCGCTGGCACCGTTATCGGAGATCACCACGATGATGGTGTTGTCGAGCTGGCCGGATTCTTCGAGGTAGTCCAGGACGCGGCCTATCTGGTCGTCGGTGTAGCTCAGGAATCCGGCGAAGACCTCGGCCATGCGGGAGAAGAGCCGCTTCTCCTCGTCGTTGAGCGAGTCCCAGGGGCGCACGGTGTCTTGCAGCGGCCAAGGTTCGCCGTTGGGTCCCTTGACGTCGAGATACGGGTTGACGGGCGATAATTCGGTATCCGACGGGACGATGCCGAGCTTCTTCTGGTTCTCCAGCACGATCTCGCGGTACAGCTCGTAGCCCATGTCGAATTTGCCGGCGTACTTGTCTGCCCATTCCTTGAAGACGTGGTGCGGGGCGTGGCCGGCGCCGGGGCACACGTAGGAGAACCACGGCTTGTCGGGGGCGATCACCTTGGCGTCGCGAATGAATTCGATGGTCTTGTCGGCGATGTCCTTGGACAGGTGGTAGCCATCTTCCGGGGTGGCGGGCGGCTGGACGGGGTGGTTGTCGTAGACCAGGTCCGGGTACCACTGGTCGGTCTCGCCGCCCATGAATCCGTAGAACCGCTCGAATCCTCGACTGAGTGGCCAATGCCGTTTGGTGGCGGCGAGATTCGACTCTTCGAGCGGAGTCAGGTGCCACTTGCCGACGCAGTAGGTGTTCCAGCCCTTTTCGGCGAGCACCTCGGAGAGCAGCGCGGTGTCGAACGGTATGCGGCCGCTGCAGTTCGGGAAGCCGTCGGTGAACTCCTCGATGGTGGCCATGCCGACAGTGGTGGAGTTACGCCCGGTGAGCAGCGATGCGCGCGTGGGTGAGCACAGTGCGGTGGTGTGGAACTGCGAGAGCCGCACGCCGCGCTCCGCGATGCGGCTCATGGCAGGCATCTCGACCAGGCCGCCGAAGCAGTCCCAGGTGGCGATGCCGGTGTCGTCCCAGACGAGATAGAGAACATTGGGTGCACCCTCGGGTGCGGTGGGCGCGGCGTACGGAGTCCAGTCGGGCTCGGAATCCCTTATGTCCAGCGCGATTTTGCCGTTGAATCCAGAGTCTGGTGATCCCGCCATGGCTGCTCCCTCGTAGGGGTTCAAGATCCAAGAACGGTGTGATCGTAGCGAGGTAACGGGCCTGCTGAGAGGGCTTCCATTCGATTATCAGGAGCTTCGAAGGTGCAGGTCAGTTCGGTGGCTCAGTTCTGCGGTCCGGGCACTTGGTTCACCTTGCGAAGTTAGAGTGCAGACGTGCCCTTCTTATCCATGCGCTCTGTGAGCGCGTCCTTGCTGGCCACGGCTGCTACCATCTTCGGTTCTGCTGGCGTGGCGGTGGCGGCGCCGCACGATTACTGCGCCGACCTGAAGGGCAATAACACCGGCACAACGTGTGAGATCCGCCTCTCCGATACCGGATACAGCGTCGACATCACCATTCCGCTGAACTACCCGGAACAGAAGCCGATCGCCGAATATGTCGCCAAGACGCGCGACGCGTTCCTCAACACGGCCAAGTCCAGTACCGCCCGCAGCACCCCCTATCAGTTGAGCATCAAGCCGACGGCATACACGTCGGCGATTCCGCCGCGCGGGACGCAGACCGTGGTGTTCAAGGTGTACCAAAACACCGGCAGCGCGCAGACGACGTACAAGGCGTACAACTGGGACCAGAGCTATCGCAAGCCGATTCTCTACACAGTCGCGCAGGACGATAAAGACAGTGCGCCATTGTGGCGGGTGGACGATCCACTGAAGACCGTGGCACCGATCGTCCAAGCTCAGCTGCAGCAGCAGCTGGCCCCGCCGCCGGTCGCGACTCCCACGCCGACGACCACCTCGGGACAGCCGACCACCACCACGTCGACAACTACCACGACGCCACCACCTCCCCCGCCGCCGTTGCCGTTCTCACCAGCTTCGCTGTACAACCCATCGAACTACCAGAATTTCGCGGTGCTCAACGAAGGGGTGATGTTCTTCTTCGACCAGGGCGCGATTTTGCCCGACTCATACGGGGCGTTGCAGGTGCTGGTGCCGCGGTCGGCGATCGATCCAATGATCGCGTAGCGCTTGACGGCGTGCGCTCAGTACAGCGCATGCTCTTGGAGCGTCCCAACTCATCAAGGGCCTTGCGAGCTACGCTACGCACCTGGTGTGACGTGGGCATATCAGGGTTCCGAGATGCCGTTTCCCGTGCTCGCTCCGTGCAGGTTTTCGATCGTCATACAAGCAACGTCGGATGACACCAAGAGTAAAGCGCCGCAGCCTGTTTAGCTGCATAGGCCATCACTGGCCTGGAGCCACGAGAGAGCACTGTGTGGGCCTCTTCGAGTTGTTCTCGCACGGGCCGCAGCAGCTGATAATCGATGGCTTCGGACCGCTTCGGGAAGGGCGGATGGTCGGGACGGGTGATCGATGCCTCGAAAGCTGCCGCCGTGTTAGGCACCACCACGTCACCTGCGAAGTAGGCGTCGACCATCTCGTCTTCGGCGCGCATCTTCACCGCACAGCGCCGGTACCCCTCGGCTTGCCACCGCATCAGGTCAACCAGCGCCTGAAGGCTCGCGGCGTCCTGTGGCGAAATACTGTAGCCAGCAGCGTCATCGAGGAATGCGTCGAGCTGCCAGGCCGCCATGTCGTACAAGCCCGCGGCCAGCTCCAGCCGCGACGGATCTAGTTGGGGCTGCGGCTTCGTCACTGGGCATACCTTTTGGCGGTCACGCGCGAGAACGCAGTTTCTCTCGAATCCGTTGCAGGACGGTTTCAGCCACATGCGGGTCGGTGGAAAAGTGCGCAGCGCTGATATCGATGATCACTTGCTCGTCCAATCGATACAGCTCGACACTGCCCGGTCCGTTGACGGTGTCGGCGTACTGGACCATGACGGTCTTGTCGTCGCCTGCCAGCTTGCTCAGCGTGTACGGAGCGCCGTAACGCGCGACGGGATAGCTTTTCTGGCAAGCCGACAGGTTGTCCTGGATTCCGCCGAATACCGATTGGGCTGCGTTGCGGTCTGGGTACACAGCGATGCTCTGCTTGATTCCGATGTTGCTCGGCCCGGAATATGTGAGGGTGCGGAAGTTCGTCCAGCCCTCACCGAACTTCTGGTCCTGGTTGAACAGTTTTTGGCACGCGACAGACATGTCGAGATCAGGCTGCGGGTCGGTGTATGGCTTATGCAGGTCGAATTCGGGTTCTGATTCGAGTGCTGGCGGCGTTATCTCGCGCACGTCCGCAACACTCAGAGTCAGGGTGCTACTGTCCGGCAGCGCGGGAGGTTCCGTTGTCGCAGTGGGTGCTTGCGTGCAACCCACCAACACCATCAGCAGTCCGACAAGCAATACCCTGATCACTTGAGCCTCAATACGTCTGTCATACGGCTATCCTCATCCGCGTTGTCCAACCTGACAGGCTTTCCTGATTCAGGCGCGTTGATCATGTACCCATTACCGACATATATACCGGTGTGCTGAGTGTTGTTCCCGCTAAATGCTTCATGGCCACTGCCCGGAGTCTCGAAGACAAGAATGTCGCCCGGCTGCGCAATACTCGAGATCTTCCCGGATGGAATTCTGGCGCCGCCGGATACCGGCGTCAGGTGCTGACTCTTGTCGATCCGGTCCGTGCCCGCACCAGAATCGAGACCGTCCGCCCGCTGGAACACATCGTATCCAGCGCCCTGTTGAGTCGAATAGCGCACGAGCCCGCCGCAGTCGAACCCTGTGCGCTGGTCATCGTGATACCGGTGCGCGCCGCCGTCGGGCGGGTCCCCCGCAAGCGTCCCTTGAGTTGGCCCGCCCACAGACTTGTTGCCACCCCAGGCATACGAAACGCCTTGCTGACGTCCGGCCGCACCAATGACACGTAACCCCTTGTCACTCACAGCCTCCGGCTTAGGCAACGCCAGCGGCGGCGTTCCGGGTGCACGTTGGCTGCCGTCCGGATTCTTACCCGACAGATAGTCCTTCCAGGCCTGATCGCGTTGCGGTCCGGGAGCCATGTTCTGATCCCACCCAGGCGGGTTATCGGCCATCGGAATTGTCTTGCCGGGGATCATGGTCGGCGTGGCCCCATTGGGATACGGCGGGTTTCCATCCGGCCCACCCACGGGCCCAGACGCCAACACCGATGGGTCTTGCGGCGCGGGCTTGGGCTCGTCCTTTGGTTTGTCTGCTGGCGCCTGGCCGCCGATGGTTGGCACACCGCCGGAGGTAATGGCATGCAACGCATTTACGATATCCGAATCGACAGCCGTCGCCTTAACGAGAATCCTCTGCATACGTTGCTCGAGGTCCTGTTTGACCATCGCGGACTGGTAATCCAGGGACGCCCCACCCGTGTTGATGGTGCCATTCGGGTTGAGTTTCCAATGGACGGTGGCACCCGAGCCGTCGAATGACGCGTTTCGCTCGACAGTCCCCTTGATGTCTTCGTACTCGCGCTTAACGGCCAGAACCTCGTCATAGAGCGGCTTCATGGCGTCAGCGACAGCCTTAGCCTGCCGACCCTGCTCAGTGATATCGGTACGCAGCTTCCCGTGTTGGGCCTTCCACGCCTCAGCCGTCAAACCACCCCAGTCATTCAAACTCCGTTTGGTGCCGTCGTAATTCTCGCCAAGTTTCTCCAGAGATTTGTGAGCACTCTCGGCGGTCCCGATCACAGCAAGCAGCTTGTCCGGATTCCACTTCTCGATATCAGCGGGGGTCACCATGACCTAAGCTCCCCCATCCGCGGGATTCGCCTTACCGATCGAGCCACGGTTCCGCTCCTCCATGGCCGCGAACGTCTTGGCGTCTTCCTGCATGCCGATACCAACTTGGTTAAGTTGGTGATGCAGCGTCGCACGCTGGTCAACCCACGCCTTGTGTAGATCCATGAGGGCAGAGGCCGATTCACCGATCCAACCCGAAGAGGCCTCCTCGATCTGATCGTGCTGGCCCGCATGCTCGTCGCGGGAGATCTTCACCGCGTCAAGAATCGACTCACCGTGCCGGTGAAGATCTTCGGGCCTCACATTGAAGGCCTCACTCATCGCCGTACCCCTTCCGGCATACCGACCGTGGTCACTCGAACTTCACGTCCCAGCCAAGAGCCTTGTAGCGGCGCACTTCCCGCTCCCGCGCGGCCTTTTCGGCTTTCTCCTGCTCGGACCAGTCACCGATAACACCAGGTGAGGCAGGGGGAAGGTCACCCAGGAATTCGTCCGTGTTGTCGTAGTTGATCAGAATCTGCGGCGTCGGCTTCTCGCCATCGTCTTCGCCCTTGCCACCGCGGCCATGCGCACCAGGAGCGCCCATCATCCCCATGGGCCCGCCGCCACGCACACCGGCCGCACCCATCGCCGCCGGGTTGATACCAGGGCCGTTCCCGCCGGCGGCACCGCCCGGCAAGCCCGCCCCACCGCGCAGCGCGCTCAGCCCGCCAGGCCCGCCCACACCCGAACCCGACCCACCGACACCCGTACCCGTCGACGACGGCGAAAACCCAGCCGCAGTCGTGCTACCGATCGGCAGGCCAGAACTACCTGAGCCAGAACCCAAACCAGAACCAGCACCACCAGAACCCGCGCCCTGACCACCACCCGGAGTGCCGCCACCGGAACCACTGCCCTGGCCACCCTGTCCTTGACCTGCGCCAGCCTGCTGACCCTCACCACCGGCAAGTTGCGGTTTGGTGTCCTTGCTGGCCAAGCCGTCCGAGGATGACGGCGGGGTTTGAGTACCGCTGCCGGAACCGCCCGAACCAGAACCACCACCGCCGCCGTTATTGCCACCAGGCCCAGCAGGCATTGGGCCACCGGCAGTGGTACTCGAGTCTTCCGTGAACTTGGGCCGGTCAGCCTCCAACGGCGAGGTGTAAAGCCGCTGTGCCTCAGCTCTAACCGCCTCCAGCAGCCTCTTTTTGGAATCAGCATCGGTGTCATCAGGCGGCACTGGATACGCCTGCGCGACCCGCGAAGACTGCGAGAGCACCTCTCCGTCCTGGAACAAGGCTGTACTCATCTTGCCCGCTTTGGCGGACGTCCCACTCTCCGATGTGAGTTCGCGTTCCTTGGTGGTCATCTCATCGAGCGCAGCCTCCGGGCCTTTACCAGTCCAAAAATCCGGCTCTGCCAGTTTGGATTTGGCATTCCCGTAGGAGTTAGCCGCGTCAGAGAGCTTGGTGTACACATCGCTCCATGCGTTGGCCAGAGTGAACGCGTTGTCGGCCTTCAACTCTCCAAGCTTGCCCACGATGTCAGTGTGCGACCTGCTAGGCCATCCGTCATCAACCACCGAATTCACTTCCCTTACTTGGGTAATTTCTTCGCTACATCAGCCGCGATGCTCAATGCCTTATCGCAAGCGTCGGGAATGGCCTTCATCGCCTGCGGGCTGTTGACGCCGACAAGCACTCCGACAGCCGACCTCTCCGCAGGCAGCTCAACGTGACACACCCGCTGCGGGTCAGCTTCGTCTCGCCACTTGACCGCTTTGAGCCCTTCGATCATCACCGCTTCAGAACCCGCAAACAGCTGCTGGTTGAGGTAGTCGTCCACCGGCCGATCGATAACGAGCTGCTGGAGCTCCCAGCCATCACCAGACCACCTACAGCCCCGCTGAATGGTGTCGCCGATACCGAGATCTTTCACCGACCCCGGCATGACGCCCCAGGATTTCAGCTCATCTGCTGAGTACGCGAGGCACGGATCGAAGCTCGTCCCGTTGTTGTTGTCTGTCGGGGCTGGATGCGGCTCCAGCAAGGTGTTGGTAACCGTCGCCGACGCAGATGAGGAACTGGAAGACGGCTCGGTCTTCGCTATACCCCTGGTCGATCCAGTGCAGCCCGCAACGGCGAGCGCGATCATTCCGGCCACGGTTGGCACAAGCGTAGAGCGATTCATCAGTAGACGACGCTCGCTTGATAGGCGCCGAAGTTCCCTGCGTTGTAGTCATCCTGGTTCTTGTACAGCAGCTCCATCCCCAAGAAGTGGTCGATCTGTTTCTGCACTGCGTCCCGGTCAGCCGTGATCTTGGTGCGGGCCTCGACCGCCTGCTTCTTGTAGTAGCCGCTGACGTAGTCGCCAGACGGTAATGCTCCGAACCCTTCGGCACGATCGAGGTCTCGTGCTTTCGATAGCGCATCGTTGAGCAGGTCGCGCACAAACAGGAGCTTCTGCGCCATCGTCTTGCCAGCGCCGTCCTCCATGTGCAAGATCCCCTGTGCACCCGTGGCTGCGCGCTCACGCTCCTCAGGACTCATCCCTGTCATGTCGAACTGATAGTTCCGAACGCTCACTACTGACCTCGCGTTTCATCTCACAACTGGCATTCATCTATTTACGACGGCCCAAAAGCCGATTCGGTTCCATCAATCTTCAAGAAAATCATCAACCGGGGTAGGGCACTGGACCCGGGCAACGAAATGGCAGTGAGTGATCTTGGCCCGGCGTAGAATCCGCTGGTCACCAGAGGGGTTAATGGGAGGCTCGACGATCCGTGGAAGCTGACGACGAGGTGGGGCAAGAGCCGACGATGGCCGCAAGTGCAGCCCGGGCGGAAACCGGGGTCGTTGGGGCGGGACCCACGGCCTGGTCAGATTCAGATGACATTGACGAGCCCGAACCGTACGACAACCCTGGCAGCCGAAACTGGTTGATTAGCGGCACCGTATTCATCGCGACTGCCGCCATCGCAGCGCTCGCTGGCGGCGGCGCATACGTCTACTTTCGAAACGATAGACCCGAAACGCACTCTGCGGCAGAACTCGTCGCTGCACCTTCAACCCCACTAGGCGCCTCCACAACCCCAGCGCCAGCGACTACACGCCCAAGTCCTACTCCAGCCAAGCTTTCCGCAGTCGACGAGAAATATTTGGCGGACATCTACAGCCAAGGGCTACCGGTGTCTGAGGTAAACCGAGCTTCGCTAATGCAAATCGGTCACGAAACCTGCACCACCGCAGAAAAATACCCAAGTATGCAGATCGTGGACCTCGCTCTGACGATCTCTGACAAGCGCACCGCATACCCATACGACAAAGCGCGGATTATCGTCACCTCGGCGCTCGACCACTACTGCCCCAAGGCCAGGCCGTCGGCAGCACCTGTAGTCGCCAAGACAGCGCAAGACTACGACCAGGAATTCATGCAGCGGCTGGTGTCGCAAGGCTGGAAGATCATGAACACCGACACCACCATCAATGACGCCCGCTACACCTGCATTTTGCTGGGAGAAGGCGGTCGAACTCCCGCACAGGCGGCGGAGATGTATGCCACACAGAAGAACGCGCCCATGGCCGATGCCGAAGGCTTCGTCAATACCGTCATGACCACATATCCGAACTGTCCGGCTCGTTGACGTTGAGAACCGTCGGGCACCAATTGACTGGGCCGAATACGGGCTGTGAAACGACTCATTCCAGGCAGGTTGTGCAGATATTTGCAGGTACCTGGCGCAGTCGCCCGGTACTCTCAACGGGCGGCTCGCAGTGGTGCATCCCGAGAGGAACTGACGATGGCTACACGGACGGTCTTCTATTCGTTCCACTACGGCCGCGACGTTCACCGCGTCCAGTTGGTGCGGAATGTCGGCGCGATAGACGGAAGCCCGGCCCTCGGATCGCAGGAGTGGGAAACCGTCCGGGGCAGCAGTCAGCAAGCGGTAGTCGATTGGATCGACAAGCAGATGGCGTACAAGCGAGCTGTGGTCGTCCTTATTGGGCAGGAGACCGCGAGCCGCAGCTGGGTCAAGTACGAGATCGAGAAGGCGTGGAGCAGCAAGAAACCCCTTGTCGGCGTTCACATCCACGGACTGTCATCTATGGGACTCAGCGACATCAAGGGGGCTAGCCCGTTCGACGCAGTCACTGGCGTCACGGGTGTACCTGTCTTCGACCCCACCATGCGCGACTATCTGGGCCGAATTGACACAAAAGCCACATACGCCAATCTCGTTGCCAACTTGCCTAGTTGGGTGGATCAAGCGAGGGCGCGCACGTAGTGCCAACAGCGGAATGCCAGTTTTGCGAAATCGTCGACCGCAGCGATCCTGAGGTGCGGGAGATATACCGCGACGAGAACGTCATCGCCTTCTTTCCGACCGAACCCGCGGTGCTGGGCCACACGCTGGTCATACCCCGCCGCCACGTTCCGGATATCTGGAGCTTGCGCACCGATGAGGCCGCGCAACTCTCCGCAGCGGTTCTACGACTCGCTGAGGCGGTTCGCGCGGCGGTCAGCCCCCAAGGGCTCAACGTCATCCAGTCCAATGGAGCGGCCGCCACACAGACGGTTTCACACCTGCACATCCACCTTGTCCCCAGAAACGAAGGGGATGCCATAGGGCATATCTGGCCGCAAGAGACGGACTATTCAGAGGACCGCAAAAACGATGCACTCAAGCGGATGAAATCGGCGGTGTCCTCCCTCAAACCCGTCGAGCCGGAGGTATCGCCCGAAGACCGACGCAAGCACCTCGACTACATCCAAGCTGTGGTGACTCGGCAGTCAACAGCCTCAGCATCCGCGAAGGGCTGGCTGCTGCCCGTTGTAACCGCTGTTTTCGGGTTCGCACTCACCCAGCACGCGTGGCTGCTCGCCTTGCTGGGGATGTTTCTGATTGCCATGTTCGCGTACATCGACGCCAATTACCTCCGCAGCGAGAAGGCATACCGCGCTCTGTACACCACGGTGAGCCGGTCTCAACGCATGGTTCCGCGATTCACGCTTAACCCGGAGGATGCTTACGAGCCGCAATGCGGCGATGCACCAGCCGCAGCGAAATGGAAAGCGCTGCGCGACAAGTACTTCCCCTCACGGGAGGTATGGATGTCGTGGTCGATTGCGCCCTTCTACAGCGCGATGCTTCTACTTGGCATCGGAGTGGCCTTCACGGCAGCGTTCACTGCGGACAAAGACGCGTCTCTGCCGCACGGACCTGCGACGACCACAATCGTGGTTAGTACCGTGCCCGTGTCGTCGCCGTCACCTACGCCCGTTCAACCAGCGTTGCCGCCGGGGTGAGAGGAGATGCGGCAAAACCCCAGATAGAACGCGAGATGCGGTCACTCACAGCACCGGCGCACTCACGCGACACGCCCAACGAATAGCGAAAACGCCTCCCCAACACGACCAGGTCACCGAACCTCGGGAGTCGTTCGCACGGCCCCTCGGGTTCCGCTTGCTGGAATTCGCGAATGTCAACGTCGCCAAGGTCTCGTACGGCGATGACAACGTGACCGAGACCGCGGCAACACGAGCCAGGGCGACAACGCCGGCAGCCAGTAGGGGGTCGCCTGCGCGCATACCGCCCGCGGCTGTCCCAGCTGATCCCGCGGACTCGCGCAGGGACTCCCACAGATCGAGCACCATCTCATCGACATCAGGGATACCCAACTCAAGCGGCGGTGCGCTGGCCTCTCCGACAACCTCGACCTCGGCCTCGCCATACGATGCGGGCTTATTGGAACGTCAGCGCTGATCGTCGCGCTTGGGCGGGAGGCCGGACATGCTGAAACCTCCTGTGCGCACCAGGCGCTCGGTTTTGAGAGCGCGCCGCCTGGGCGCGCAAGAATTAGCCCGGTGATGTGACCTGGGCCTGGCGGCGAGCGTTTACGCTCGACCAATGCCGAATGTCCAAGCTGTTCAGATCGGCCTGGCGCTTGTGGGCCTCCCCGCCGCCATCTACGCGATGTACAAGACCTTCGGTCGAATGCCAGCCCTTGAGGAGAAAGTGAAAAGGCACGCCGAGCTGCTAGATAAGTTGCCTGATAGCGCCTACGGGCGTGAACAAATCGAAGCCGAGCTTAAGTATCACAGTATGAAATTCGCGTACTACTTGAGCTTTCCGGCAGCCACTCGAATGTCCGTGTGGGCGGCATGGGGCGTCGTGCTGCTCGTCGCAACTACCGCGAGCCTCTGGTCGATCCGCGACCACGTCGAATTCAGGCCGACTGACGTTCTCATCCTTGCGGTACTGGGGTCTGCTGCACGGATAGGTGACAGTCTTTAGGCGGCCTGATTGGCCGGTGTGGTCATGATGGTCTCGTATTCGATGGGGGTCAACTTGCCGAGGGCGGGTTGGCGTCGGCGGCGGTGGTAGGTGCGTTCGATCCAGGTCACGATCGCTGTCCGTAGTTCGTCGCGGGTGTTCCATCGGCGCCGATTCAGGACGTTCTTTTGCAGCAGGGAAAAGAAGGACTCCATCGCGGCGTTATCACCGGCGGCGCCAATCCGGCCCATGGAGCCAATCATGTTGTGCCGGTTGAGGGTATGCACGAATTTTCGGGACCGAAATTGGCTGCCCCGGTCGCTGTGGACGATGCACCCACTCACATCGCCACGGCGGGCCACCGCATTGTTGAGCGCGGTCACCGCTAGGGCAGCTTTCATGCGGTTACTGATGGAATAGCCGACGATGCGGTTGGAGAACACGTCCTTGATCGCGCACAGATAGAGCTTGCCTTCGCTGGTCCGGTGTTCGGTGATATCGGTCAACCACAACATGTTTGGGGTGGTTGCGGTGAAATTGCGGCATACCAGATCGTTGTGAACAGGTGGGCCTGGTTTCTTGCCGACACGGCTGCGTTTCTTGCCGAATGCCGACCACCAGCGGTTCTCGCGGCAGCGTTTCCACACCGTCCGGTCAGACACAGCGATTCCCGCGGCCCGGACTTCATCAGCGAGGAATCGGTAGCCGAACTCGGGGTCATCACGGTGGGCGTCATAGACCGCGTTCGTCACTGACGCTTGCACCCACTCAGTTCCAGTGACCGGGCCAGCACACCAGCGATAAAATGGCTGACGAGCGATTTTGAGGACCCGGCACGTCACCGTGACGGGAACACCGTCGGCGGCCAGCTCACGAACGAGCGGGTACATCATTTTGGGGACTGACCCAGCTTGAGGTTGGCCTGCGACAAATAGGCCGCCGCCCGCCGCAACACCTCATTTTCCTGCTCCAGCAACCGGACTCGCTTCTTGAGTTCGCGGTTCTCGGCGGACTCAGTGGCGGTCACACCAGGGCGAACCCCCTCATCGACATCGGATTGGCGTATCCATTTCGACAGCGTCATCGGGTGAATACCGAAATCAGCAGCGACCTGCTCCAACGTCACACCAGCATCGCGATCACGGGCAATTCGCACCACATCGGCACGGAACTCTGCAGGAAACGGCTTCGGCACAGCGACATCCTTCCAGGCCCACCCCACAGGGCAAGCCATCTCAGTTGTCACCTATCCGTGCACCAGACCCGATCTCCTGCGAGTCATCTATCAGCCCACCGCAGCCTATGTAATCGAGTACGCCGAGAGGATCAGAACCGCAAATCCAGACCTTGCGAGTAGCGAGGTTGGATTTCTAAACATCGCATGGGAACGAGCAGTTGGCGCCCTAAACGTAAACACCCATTGGACTTACCGATTTGGGTACACCGCCCCGTTTATCACGCTAGCAGTAAGACTCAAGCGTCGATTCAGCTCACGAGCCCATGCTGCGCCTCTGCCACCGCAGCCGGTATAACATGCCCCGCATGGAACACTCAAACCTGCGACCGTGACAGACTTTTGGGGGCGGGCTAGCGTCATCCGGCGATGAGCTGTCAGGTATCCCGCCCTAATTTATGGGGGCCAAGGCCACCCATCTTGCCGCTGCCGATGTCCCCTCCCGTGGGCTTAGCATTCTTCTTCGGAGTCAGTGGCGCGGCTACAATGATGCGCGCGCGGAAGACATCCGACATCCGCAGAAGTTGCTCCCGGTGCTCTTCCGCGCCATGGTGGACCACAATTCGGAAATCACCCTTTGGAGTCATGACGGCCTCGGCGTTCAGGCTGCCATAGTCTTCACCACGGTCGATCTCGGCTTGCAGTAATTCGAGTAGTCCTACGGCCGTCTCTGCCCGTGAGGGTTCCTCATGCGAATGCGATACACCAATCAACGCCTTCCGCAGCTCACGAGTGTTGTTCACAATCTCAGAAAGCATATCCGAATCAGTCCGTCGAACAGGCCCCTGCTCTGTCACAGGTTCTAGGGGCGCCCGGTGTGCGTCGAATAGTGCTTCAAACTCCGGCCACCGTGCCTCAAAGCCAGCTTGTTTACGTTGCCAATCAATCGAATTGGCTTCAGCGATCGTGGCGAGGATGGCAGATACACCCTCCTTGTTAAGGAGCTTGGCCTGAAATTGTGTCAAGGGGGAGGTCAGCTCAGACGGGTTATTAAAGTCAACCAAACACGGCATGACCCTCACGGGGGCGTTCGGCACCCCCTTGGATAGCGCACCTGACTCAAAATTGATCCACGGTTCCTTTTCGTTGTCGCGCGTAACAATGGGAATGCCCACGCTCGTGCCGTCGAGCTGCTCCTTGATCGTGGTCAAGCCCCGCTCGCCGGGACTGATGTCCCTATCAGACACGAACGCGTCGACCGCGTCGAAGGTGTCTTCGATAAGCGATTTCCAGATCAGTGCAATCTGCCTCGATCTATCCTTTGACCAGCTGATAAACACTCGATTATTCGCCACCCATGAAGACTAACGCCCTCCCCCGCTACCTCAGCTCGGAATCCCTACGCCACCCGCCTCCTGCTGTGTGTGGTGATCCAAGATGCAAGCGACGGTCTCGTATCCCCTGCGCGGCTTGCGGGCGATCGTGCTCGGGGCGGTGCCCGTGGGCTCGCGCCGGTGGTCTACCGCGCACACGAAGAACGTCTAGCTGACGTGATCGCGGCGCAGCGATTGATCCCGCTGCCCAACCTGCTGCGTAGGCTGCAGTGGACGAATGACGACTACGAGCTAGCCGAGGAACTGTGGACCGATGTTCACACCGTCAGGGTGCCGGCGACAGAACCTCACGGCGAGTGAGCGTGTCTGGCTGGCCGATAGGGTCGAAGATCTGGGAAGTGCATGAACATCGTTGAAGCTCTTGATCTGGAACGCATCTGGTGGAAACTACCGGGGCAAAAGTTGAAGCAATCCGCGAACGGTTCGACCTATCCCCTACCCGCTATTACCAGCTCCTCAGCGCTGCTATCGATACATCGGAGGCGCTGGCAATCGACCCACTAACGGTCAACCGGCTGCTACGAATTCGTGAGAATCGACGAATTGCGCAGAATCCCAAGCGATAACGTCACTCAGGCCGCGCATACTTCCCGAAACGGGCATAGCGAGGCCCGTTGCCCAGGTACGCCCATGGAGCAAGTGTCTTCACGGCGCCGCAAGTCAAGGCCGAAAGGCGCGCAAGCGCTGCCCGCTGATCAGCTCGGCAAGCTACTCGACAAGCTGCAAGCCAACGAATACTGCCAAGAGCTTGACCTCGTTGACCCATTCACACTGTTCATTGCTACCGAGGTTCGACGAAGCGAGTTGCTGGCCTGGGCAGTGGCCCGATTTCGATGAGAACGCCCGCGGGATGGATATCACCGGCAAGGTTGTGCGCGCCAGAGGGCGCGGGTTGCAACGCATCGCCCACGAAGCGAAAGGCGAGTCGGGCCTGCGTACGGTCCCACTACCTCGATTCGCAGTCCAATGCCTACAAGCGCGCCAGGAACGGCCCAACGTCGGGCAGCAGGCGACGATCTTCGCGTCAACAAACGGCACGCTGCGCGACCCGAATAACATGGGTAAGCAGTGGCGCAAGGGGCGCGAGGAGCTTGGTGACACAGGACAATTACCAGGTACGCAACCGTGTTCACCACGGCGTTGCTGACATGCTGGAACGTGTGGTTTCCTCGCCGGGCAATTCGGACGAATAGAGTACAAATCGGCCCGGCGAGGCGGGGTAAAACCCCTGTTGACGTAGGGCGGGCGGGGCTCGAACCCGCGACCAATGGATTATGAGTCCACGGCTCTAACCAACTGAGCTACCGCCCCTAGCAGGTCACGACTCTAGCCGATCCCCCGTCAAGCCCCTGGAAGCCAGGTCACCTACCGTCGTAGTCCACGTTGCACGACGCCGCCTTGACCTCAGCAGACCTCAGCTTCACCCGGCTCACGTTGTACTCGTACCAGGGCGCAGTCTCCCGCAAGTGATAGGCAATTTTGCCCTGCACACAGTCCCGTACGTCTTCGGGCAGTGCCTTCGTCGCGGCGAACGCATCTGACGACAAGCTCCCCATGTACCACTGATCGATCTTGCCGGTCTGCTCGAAGAACTCAACGTTGCGCTGCGCCACATAGCTTTCCGGATTGAAGATCGCCAACACCAGCATTCCAAATGCGCCGACCGCCACCACCGCGGTGGGCAGCCACCGCGCACTCATCCGAATCCCCGCCACCAGGATCAGCACCAACACGATGGCCATACCCAGCTCGATCCAGCGCACCAGCAGCCGCTCCACGCTAAACCCGTAGGCGTTCTCGTACAACGACATCCGGTGAATGGCCGAGGCCACGATCACCAGCGTGGTCAGGCACAGCCCGCCGATCAGCACCCGCAGGAACAGCCGGTCGCGGGCATCCTCGCGTCCCGCGAAACGGATCGCCACCGCGATCACGCCCATCACCAGGATGGTGACAAACAGCAGCTGCCAAAAGCCCTGCCGCGCATACTCTGCGTAGGTCAACCCCTCAGTGACCTGCACATGCTCATCTCCCCCGAACAACACCGAAATCTGCACGCCCACAAAGGCGATGAACAGCAGATTCAGCGCTGCCAGCGGCAGGCTCCACTCCCAGCGCGGCAGCTTCTTGGGCTCCGTCAGCGCCAGCCGGTCAAAGCTCGGCGGCTTGGACAGCACGTAGATGGCACCCAAAGCGAATCCGCCGACCAGCACACCGACGACAACCCGCCCGACCACATCACCGAAGGACACGAACGGCAAGACCCCGCTGATCAACGCCTTGAACCGCGCATCGGCGTCGGCCAGCAGCGCCCCGAACGCCGCCACCAGGCCGAGCGTGATCAGCACGACGATGGCCGCCCGGTCCGGGTTGATCTTGCGACCCCGCGACATGGTGCGGGTGCCGCGCCGCATCCAGCCCGCCACCCGGAACGGTGCCCTCAGCATCACGAACTGCCCATAAATCAGTCCCGTCCACGTCCGCGCCGGAGCTAGCGCATAAATGAAAAGCGCTCCCGACGTCAGGACACACAGCGCCACAAGCCATCCCGCATCCCGCACGGTCGGCACCACCGCCAGGCACAGCGCGAGCACCAGCGCACCGATACGCGTGGGCGTCCACTGCACTTTCTGCGTGGCGAAGGCGGCAAGGGCCACCGCGAATGCCGTCAGCGTCCAGCCCAGGCCCGGAAGCGAGGACCGCCAGCACAGCGCCGCGACTAGGCCCGCGCCGATACCGCTGAGTAGCACGCCCTGCGTCATCTTCGAGCGGATATCGCGCGGCCAGGCCGTCAGGAACCGCGTCGGCGGCCCGAAGATCGGCACCGGCGGGCGGGGCACGGGCGGCCCCGCGGGCGCACCCGGAACCGCAGCCCCCGGAATCGGATACGGGTACGTCGGCGGCACTATCGAACCTGTGGTCATGAATTCCCCTCCTCGGATTCAAACTGCGGCAACGTGACACGGACCCTGCAACCGGGTGCGTCCACGATTTCGATGCGGCCGCCATGCAGATCGACAGCCCATTGCGCGATGGCCAGCCCTAAACCTGTGCCACCGTCGCGTGATCCCCCGTGGGTGAATCGTTCGAACACTCGTGATCTTTCGTGCGGCGCGATACCGGGCCCGGTGTCGGCGACCTCCAGCAGCAGCGCGTCGTTCTCGGTGCGGGCGAAGACTGACACCTGTCCCCCGGGCGGGCTGTGCCGCGACGCGTTGTCCAGCAGGTTGGCCACCACCTGATGCAGCCGCGCGGTGTCGGCGACGGCCTGCAGGTCGAACGGCTCGACCGTCACGTGATAGCGCACCTGACGTCCGGTCGTCTTGGCTTCGGCCACCGCGCCATCGACGAACTCGCGCACCCCGAACGGTTCGCGTTGCACCGGAACCGATCCGTTCTCGAGTTTGGACAGGTCAAGTAGGTCGTCCACGAGCCAGCCCAACCGTTCAGTCTGCGCCAGTGCGGTTTTCAGTGTCGCCGGGTCCGGTTCGGCCACCCCGTCGACGATGTTCTCCAACACAGCCTGCAGCGCCGTGATCGGTGTGCGCAGCTCGTGCGAAACATTGCCGACCAACTCACGCCGATACTTCTCGGCGGACTGCAGCTCGGCGGCCATGTGATTGAAAGCCGTTGCCAGCTGGCCCACTTCATCTCGAGAGGTTGACCGAATCCGGCGTGAGTAGTCACCCTGCGCCATTGAACGCGCTGCCGCCGTCATATCCCGCAGTGGCGAGGTCATGCCGTGCGCCAGGAACCACGTCACCCCGAAGGACACAAACAAGGCCAGCGTCAGCGCGTACCGCAGCTTCCATTCGGCCGTGATCCACAGCAGGCAGGTGGCAATCAGCAGCGCCACCCCCACCAGCACCGCCGTCTTGAACTTGAAGGAGCGCAACGGATCCAGCGGTCGCGGCAGCAGTTCCAACAGTTGGCTCATCGCGGTACCTCCAACGCGTATCCGATGCCGTGCACGGTGCGGATCAGCTCTTGACCGAGCTTGCGACGCAACGCCTTGATGTGACTGTCGACGGTGCGCTGCCCCGACGGCAGCCCCTCGCTCCAGCCCCACACCTGATCGAGCAGGCGCTCACGACTGATCGCCACCCGCGGGTTATCGGCCAGATAGGCCAGCAGATCGAACTCGGTGCGGGTCAGGTGCACCTCGTCGTCGCGGTGATACACGCGGCGCGCGGAGACATCGATGCGCACCTGCCCTATCCGCACATCGGTGCTCGGTGCCGCCACCCGTTCGGTACGGCGCAACAGTGCGGCCACCCGCGCCACCAGCACCCGCATGCTGAACGGCTTGGGCAGATAGTCGTCGGCACCCACCCCCAGCCCCACCAGCATGTCGGTCTCGGTGCCGCGCGCGGTGAGCATCAGTACCGGAATCGGCGCGTGCGCCTGCACCTGACGGCAGACCTCCAGACCGTCGAGCCCGGGCAGCATGACATCCAGCACCATCAGATCCGGCGGGTTTTCGCGGCAATGCCGCACCGCATCGAGTCCGTTGTCCTCGGTGTCGACGGCATACCCCTCGGCGCGAAGCCGCGCGGAAATGGACGCACAGATGGTGGGCTCGTCGTCGACTACCAAGATTCGTCGCTGGATTGGCACATGACCAGCGTATTTGATCGCTGTGGTGATCGCTGGAACCCTTTGTGAAGGTTCTGTGGAGGATTGCCCACCGGTGCACTAGCGAAGACACCGCACATGTTTGCGTCCCTGACGAACTCCGTCATTCCCCAGTAATTGGGTAGCTCTTACTCCTTCCCTGCTGCCGAAATATTAGCAATACTTCTAGTATCCGATACAGATAGTACGCACATTCGTATACACTCCGTCCCACACCGCAAGCGCAGGGACAAAGGCTCTTGACCAGGAGAAACACCATGAGTAAACAGGCACTGGCCACCGCCGCGATCTTCTCAGAGGTCCCGAATGTGGCTCCGCCCGCCGACGCAGGCCAGGTCGCACTGCACGCTCGCAACGTCACCTTCGACTTCTCCCGCTCCCCCCTGATCTGGATTCCGGGTGAACCGATCGCCTCCTATGCCCTCTCGGCGCTGAACCTGATGCTCCCGGTCGGCGAGCAGATGTTCGTCGACGTGTTCAGCCGCGCCCTGCCGTACATCAAGGACGAACGTCTGCGAGAAGACGTCATCGGGTTCATCGGACAGGAGAAGATGCACTCGGATACCCACGACCACGCGTTACGCGAATTCTTTGCACAACACGGCATCGACCTGAGCGTGTGGGTCAAGCAATCCGAACTCATGTTCCAGCAATTTCAGAAGCGCATGGACGCGCTGCCGCCCAAGCTCCAGTACCGCGTCATGGTCCAGGGCCTCACCATGATCGCCGGTCTGGAACATCTGACCTCCACCGGCGGCGACTGGCTACTCAACTTCGATTTCGAGAAGTTCGGGGCCGATCCGGTCATCACAGACATGTTCCGCTGGCACGGCGCCGAGGAGGTCGAACACCGCAGTGTTGCATGGAATGTCGCCCGTTACTTCGGGGCAAGCCGTACCCGGCTGATGGTCTACTACCTCGGCGCCTGTGTGCCCATTGTCGGCGGACTGATAGCCGGAGGCTGGATGCTGGCCCGCGCGGACCCGTCGTTGCCGAAGATCGGCCCCATAAAGTTTGTTCGAGAAGTGCGACTGGCAATGAAGCGGGAGTCGACACTGAGTCTCGCTCTGCTCAGCAAGGCGTTCAAGGCCTATCTGCAACCCGACTTCACCCCGGAGGCCATCGGTGACACGGCGCAGGCAGTCGCGTATCTCGCGAAGTCCCCGGCGGCCAAAGCCGCCGCCGTCGCATGACCAGACCTCACCCGTCGCCACCGCATGCCCCGAGCGGGCTGGACACCCTGATGCGGCTCATGGATCGCATGGGGCCCTCGGTGTTGATGGCCCTAGACAAGGCGATGCCAGTGGTGCTGCGGTTGACGCCACTGATCACTCCCGAACCTCCCGAACCGGAGCTGATAGACCGAACGCTGCATCTGGTGGTGCGCAGCCGATCAGTGGTGGCCGCCGACGAGAACGTGGTGAGCCTGGTGTTCACCGCGCCCGACGGCGGAGAGCTGCCCAGCTGGCGTTCTGGTGCACATCTCGATGTCACCCTGCCCTCGGGTGCGGTACGTCAGTACTCGCTGTGCGGTGACCCACGCGATCGTTCCTACTACCGAATCGCGGTGCGGCGCATCCCAGAAGGTGGTGGCGGCTCTGTCGAACTGCACGACGAGGTTGGCGTCGGCGACAATGTCGAGATACATGGGCCACGAAATGCCTTCCCGCTGGCCACCTCCGGGCATCTCAATACCGCCAACCGTCAGTTCCATTTCATCGCCGGCGGTATCGGTATCACTCCCATCCTGCCCATGCTGGCCACCGCGTCCGACCTACAGCTGCCCTGGACGATGACCTATGTGGGCCGCAGCAAGGAATCGATTCCGTTCCGTGAAGAGCTGGCCCGCTATGGCGATCGCATCACCATTCGCACCGATGACGAGTTCGGGCTACCCACTGCCAAAGACCTGATCCCAGAGCTTCACTCAAACCTCGCGGTGTACTGCTGCGGACCGGGACCGATGCTCAAAGTGGTGCGGGACGCGGTCGCCGAACACCCGGGCGCAGAGCTGCATTTCGAACGATTCGCCGCACCGCCCATCGACAATGGGGTGCCCTTCGACGTGGAGCTGAAGCGCAGCGGCACCGTTGTTTCCGTGCCCGCCGATCGCAGCGCCCTGGAAGCCATACTGGCCACTCGTCCCGCTACCGCACACTCATGCCGACAGGGATTCTGCGGCACCTGCAAGGTGCGCGTGCTGGACGGCGTACCCGATCACCGCGACACCATCCTCACCGACCAGCAGCGCGCCGCCGGCGACATGCTGATCTGCGTCTCACGCGCCGAAGGTGGACGTTTGGTTCTCGATCTCTAGGCAGCAGCCCGCGATGCGGGCAGTCTCGTTCAATCCGAGTGACCAAGAGTCACAACAACAGAAGGCACAAACGGAGTCGGCATGACGAACACGATTGATCAAGAAGTCACCTTGCCCGGGGACGGCACCACGGAAGTAACCGAGCATGTGGTCCGCAACGGCGACATCGAGGTGGCCTACTTCGTGCAGGGCAACCCCGCCGGGGAGACCATCCTGCTGATGCACGGCTGGCCCGACACCCACCACCTCTGGGACAGCGTCGTGCCGCTGCTACGGGACAGGTTCCGTCTAGTGGCCATTGACAACCGCGGTGCGGGAAAAACCACTAACCCCAAGAGTTTCCGCGACTTCCGCCTCACCGAGATGGCCAGTGACTACGTCGCCGTGGCCGACGCCGTCAGCCCCGGCAAGCCGGTACATCTCCTGGCCCACGACTGGGGCAGCGCTGCTGCCTGGGAGGCCGTGTGCAACCCGGAGCTCGAGCACCGATTCGCCTCGTTCACCTCGGTGTCCGCACCGTGTGCCAGCCACATGAGTAAATGGGTGCGGGCCCGGCTAGCGCACCCCACCCCCAAGAACCTGGCATTGGCGCTGGGCCAGATCGGATCTGTCCTCTACATGCTGGCCTTCGGAACACCCGGTGTCCCGAACCTCGTGATGAAACTGCTGGTCAACGAGAAACGTTGGCGTAATGCACTGTCCATCGGGGAAGGCGCACCGCGGGAACAGATTCACCTGGCCCCGACCTTCGCCAGCGATATCACCAGAGCGTTGCGCGTCTACCGTGCGAACGCCATTCCCGCCGTCTTACACCCCGAAGAGCGCTACACGAATGTGCCGGTTCAGGTCATTGTCGGAAAGCGCGATCCTGCGATCAGACAGTCGTGCTATGACGACGAGCCCATCTGGAACAAGCAGACCTGGCGCCGGGTTCTCGACGGCGGTCACTGGCTGCCGTTCTCGCACCCGCAGGTGCTGGCGGCCGCGACCGTCGAGCTGATCGACACGGTAAGCGGCAAGCAGCCTGCGCGCGCGCTGCGGCGTGCGGAGATGGGCAAGGACCGCAAACCATTCGAGGATCAGTTGGTGGTCATCACCGGCGGGGGTAGCGGTATCGGGCGGGAAACCGCCCGGGAGTTCGCCCGTCAAGGTGCCGAGGTGGTGCTCTCGGACATCAACATCGACGGCGCCAAGGACACTGTGGCACTGATCGAACAGGACGGCGGCACTGCACACGCCTATCAGCTCAACGTCGCCGACGAAGCAGCGATCAACGCACACGCCGGCGAAGTGTTGGCCAACCACGGCGTGCCCGACGTGCTGGTCAACAATGCCGGCGTCGGTGCCGCGGGCGGATTTCTGGAGACCCCGGCCGCGGAATTCAAACGCGTCATCGACATCAATCTCTACGGTGTGGTGAACGGCAGCCGTGCCTTCGGCGCCCAGATGGCCGAACGTGGCCTCGGTGGTCATATCGTCAATCTGTCGAGCATGGCCGCGTACTCACCTCAGCAGAAGTTCACGGCGTACTCGACGAGTAAGTCGGCGGTGTTCATGTTCTCCGATTGCTTGCGCGCGGACCTGGCCACCCACGGCATCGGCGTGACCACCATTTGCCCCGGCATCGTGCACACCAACATCATTGCCACCAGCAAGATTTCCGGTGTGAGCGCCGAAGAAGAAACCCGCATGCAACAGGCCGGTGACAAGGCATATGCGATGCGCCGCTACGGCCCCGAAAAGGTGGCCAAGCAGATCGTGCGAGCGGTCCAGAAGAACAAGCAGGTTGTGCCGGTAACACCGGAGGCGCACCTGCAGTACCTCAACAATCGGGTCGCTCCAGGTTTGGGCCGCTTCTTCGCCAGCAAGGGCGGCATGACTGACCTGATGAAGCTCATTCCCGGACAGAAGGAAGGTCGATGACGACGTTCTCCGCGGCCCGCGCAGTGGACGACAATGCCCTGCCTGCGTATAAGGATCTGCTGGTACCGGACCTCGTCGCGGTCGTCATCGGGGCTGGGTTCGGCGGACTGGCCGCCGGAAACCGGCTCCGCAAGAAAGGGATCGAGAACTTCCTGATCCTGGAGAAATCCGACGGGGTCGGCGGAACCTGGTGGCACAACACGTATCCGGGCATCGAGGTGGACATCCCTTCGATGGCGTACTCCTACGCGGAGGCGCCCAACCCGAAATGGTCCCGAATGTTCGCACCCGGCAGTGAACTTCGCCAGTACGCGCAGGACTGCGCCGACAAATTCGGGCTGCGGGACAAGCTACGGCTGAACACCGCCGTCCGTGGCATCGTGTTCGACGAGATCAACGACCTCTGGCGGGTGCACGCAGTGGACGCCGACGGCGAATTCGAGATCACCACTCGATTCGTCGTCTCCTGCCACGGCGCCTTGAGCACGCCCGCGGTGCCCGATATCCCCGGGCTGGATTCCTTTGCCGGCAAGACGATCTTGTCGCAGGAGTGGGATCACGACTATCCGCTGGCAGGCAAGAGGGCCGCGGTGATCGGCACCGGGGCCTCCGGCATCCAAATCATCCCGGCGATCGTCGACACAGTGAAGCATCTGACCGTTTTCCAGCGCACCCCCATTTATGTGGGCCCCAAGACGAACCCGTCGATACCTCCTTTCCTTCGGAAAGTATTGCGATACACGCCCTTCCTGCTGCGGTCCATCAGGTTCGGCGGTGGGCTCGGCGGCGATCTGGTGCAAACCGTCGGCGTGGTGCACTACAAGCAGTTCCCGTATGCCACCAAGATCGCGGGCGCCGTGGTCAAGGCCAGCATGAGGGCACGTATCAAGGATCGCGAGCTGCGCAAGAAGCTCATTCCCACTTATGGTTTCGCGTGCAAACGGCCCTCGGCCTCGGCCACCTACCTTGAGACATTCGCCCGCCCGGACGTCGATCTGGTCACCGAATCCATCGCCCGGATCGTCCCCGAGGGAATCGAAACCGCCGATGGCGTCTTGCACCGCCTCGACACCCTGATCCTCGCAACCGGGTTCAAGGTGTTCGACTTGCCCTATTCGGTGCAGGGCATCGATGGGCAGGATCTCGGCAACTTCTGGGAAAACAATCGCGTGCGCGCCTACCAGGGCGTCGCGGTGCCGGGATTCCCCAACTATTTCCTGGCACCCGGACCCTACGGTGTGGTCGGGTTCAATTGGTTCGACACCATCAAGATGTGCACCAGTCACGCCACCGACATGATCGCCGACGGCATCACCCGGCACGCGACGCGCGTGGAGGTCAGTCAGGACGCCTTCGACCAGTTCTTCGATCGGGCCGTGGCCGCGACCGAGAACCTGGTGTTCAAGAGCCCCGGCTGCGCGAACTCCCACAGCTACTACATCAACAAGGACGGCGACACCCCGTTCCTGCGGCCGTTCGCGATCGCACATTCGAATGCGATGATGCGTTCTGCGGGAGAGGCTTACGTCCAGTCCCGCAGATACCCGGACGCGGCCGGACGGGTAACCGTCTACCCGTAGGGCGCGATCCGGACTCTGCTCGTCGAGCGCCTCGGTTCGGCGCACAAAGCCCTACTGGGCGGCGCTCACCGAGGACATGTGGAAGTCCGGGATCCGCAACGCCGGCATGGCCTGGCGCGTCGCGTAATCGCTCCACTCGCGCGGCAGCGTGTACTCGGTGACGCCCACCTGCGTCACCCGCCGCAGCAGATCGATCGGACTCTCGTTGAACCGGAAGTTGTTGACGGCGCCGGTGATCTGCCCGTCGCGCACCAGGTACACCCCGTCGCGGGTCAGCCCGGTCAGCAGCAGCGTCGTCGGGTCCACCTCGCGGATGTACCACAGGGTGGTCAGCAGCAGCCCGTTCTCGGTGGCGGCGATCATCTCCTCGAGCGTCGCGCCGCCTTCTCCGGTCATGATGAGGTTGTCGGCGACCACCGTGGGAGCGGCACCGAACTCGGCGGCGTCGGCACGCGAGTAGCTCAGCGCGTTGATCACGCCGTCACGCACCCAGTCGACGCGCCCAATGCCGACACCATTGTCGAAGACCGACAACGATTCCCGCGAAATCGGGGTCGCCACAAACGGGCTGCTTTCCAGCCCCGGGTACGACGGGTCCGAATACACCGTGACCGGCAGCTCGGTGAGCCGCTCCCCGAGCCGGGTGCCGCCCGGTGCCGCGAAGGCGTTGCGTCCCTCATGCGCGCCGCGCCCGCCCATCGTCCACACCAGGTATTGCATGAGGTCGCCGGTGGCCGACGGCGGCAGCAGCGTCTCGTAGCGACCGGCCTTGAGCTCGATCTGATTCTGTGCGGCCGTCAGCCGTTCATTGAGCTGGCGCAGCAGTGATTCGGTGGGCACATCGACGAACTCGGGGGTGCACACCCCGGCCCAGGCGCTGCCCACACCGCGTTTGGCGTTGATCTCCACCTGGCCGGTGGGCTGGGTGAACCTGCGGCGTAGCCCGGTCGACGAAGCCAGGAATGTGGTCTGGCGTTCGTGACGGGCGTATCCGTACAGGGTGTCGGGGCCGTCGAAGCCCGTCGACAAGTCGGCCGCCAGCGACCCGAACGCGTCGGCGCCGGTCGGTGAGATCGCCGCGTCCCAGCTCTCCCCCGCCGCGTCGCCGGGGCCCAGCAGCGGCATGGCATCGCGCGACGGTGGCGCCGATGCGGCCTCGGCTTGGCTGGCCGCCACCAGCTCCGCGAGTGCGGCGGGATCGGCGTCCTCGGTGAGCACCGAGCCGACCCGGGTCTGATCGCCTTGCCGCAGAATCGATACCACCGCGATGCTGCGCTTGACCGACTCGCCGTTGGTGGTCATGGAGCTGCCCGCCCAGCGCAGCGAGGCCTCGCTGCTGTCCTGGATCAAGACGATGGTGTCATCGGCGCCGCCACGTCGAGCGGCTTCGGCCAGGACATCCTCGGCGACCTGCTGTGCGGGGATCACGCGGCACCGCCTTCCTGCTTGGTGTTCAGAATGTTCACGCCGCGGAACAGTGCCGACGGGCAGCCGTGGCTCACCGCCGCCACCTGTCCGGGCTGGGCCTTACCGCAGTTGAAGGCTCCGCCCAGGCGCCAGGTGGATTGCCCGCCAACGGCTTCCATCGAACCCCAGAAGTCGGTGGTGGTGGCCTGGTAGGCGACGTCGCGCAGCTGGCCGTCCAGTTTGCCACCGCGGATGCGGTAGAACCGCTGCCCGGTGAACTGGAAGTTGTAGCGCTGCATATCGATTGACCACGACTTGTCGCCCACGATGTAGATGCCGTCTTCGACTCCGGAGATCAGGTCGTCGGTCGAGCGCTCGTCCGGGGAGGCCTGCAGCGACACATTGGCCATCCGCTGGATCGGCACATGGTGCGGCGAGTCCGCGTACGAGCAGCCGTTGGAACGTTCCTGACCGAGCCGGGGCGCGAACACGCGGTCCAGCTGGTAGCCGACAAAGATGCCGTCGCGCACCAGGTCCCAGCGCTGCGAGGCCACCCCCTCGTCGTCGTATCCGACCGAGGCCAGGCCGTGGACCTCGTTGCGGTCGGCGGTGACGTTCATGACGGGCGAGCCGTACTTCATGGTGCCGAGCTTGTCCGGGGTCGCGAACGAGGTGCCCGCATAGGCGGCCTCGTAGCCGATGGCCCTGTCGTATTCGGTGGCATGGCCGATGGATTCGTGGATGGTCAGCCACAGGTTGGTCGGGTCGATCACCAGGTCGGTGCGGCCGGCCACAACGCTGGGCGCCTTCACCTTCTCGGTGAGCAGCTCGGGGATCTCACGCAGCTCGGTGCTCCAGTCCCACACCCCGTCGCTGCCGATCGCCTCCCAGCCGCGGCCCATCGGCGGGGCCAGGGTGCGCATGGTCTCGAAGGATCCGGTGGCGGCGTCGACGGCGATCGCGTCCAGCTGCGACATGACCCGCACCCGCTGCTGGGTGATGGACGAGCCGAACGTGTCGGCGTAGAAGGTCTGCTCCTTGACCGCCGTCAGCGACGCCGAGGCGTGGTCCACCCCGTCGGAGGCCAGCAGCCGGGCCGAATACTCCTGCAGCACCGCGATCTTGTCGGCCTGCGGCACTCCGAACGGGTCGATCTCGTACTCGGACACCCACTGGACGTCGGCGTAGACGGGCTCATCGGCCAGCTCGACACGCTCGCGGTTCAGGCTGCGCAGCCCGCGTGCGACGGCCACGGCCCGGCGCGCGGTGTCAGCGGCCGCAGTGGTGTCGAGCTGCACATGCGAGGCGAATCCCCAGGTGCCGTCGACGATCACCCGCACCGCCAGACCGATGGTGCGTCCGGACACCGCGGTCTCGACCTGCTCGTCGCGCAGCATCAGCTCCTCGTTGATGAGCCGATGGATGCGCAGATCGGCATAGCTGGCACCGGCGGCGCGCGCCGCGTTCAAGGCGGCGTCGGCGAGTTCAGCGCGAGGTAGCGCCAGGAATTCGGAATCTACGGACCGAGTCACGCGCTCAACCGTACCTATGCCACACCGGTGGCTGCGCGCGGTTTAATGTTCCGGTGAGTAGGTCGCGGCAGACAGCCGTCGCATACGGGCTGCTGGCCCCGAGCCTGTTCGGCGTCACCGCGTTTCTCCTGCTGCCGATCCTGGTGGTGGTGTGGCTGAGCCTGTGCCGGTGGGATCTGCTGGGCCCCATCGAGTTCATCGGCCTCGACAACTGGCGTTCGGTGTTCACCGACGGCGCCTTCGGGCACTCCCTGCTGGTGACGCTGATCTTTGTGGCGCTGGTGATCCCGCTGCAGACCGTGCTGGGGCTGCTGGCGGCGACACTGCTGGTGCGCGGGCTGCCCGGCACCGTGCTGTTCCGCACCATCTACGTGATCCCGTGGATCTGCGCGCCGCTGGCCATCGGCGTGCTGTGGCATTGGATGCTGGCGCCCACCGACGGCGCGATCAACACTCTGCTGGGGCAGCGCATCGAATGGCTCACCGATCCCTCGCTGGCGCTACCGGTGGTGGCGGCGGTCAGTGTGTGGACGAACGTCGGCTACGTGGCGCTGTTCTTCATGGCAGGTCTGCTGGCCATCCCGGGCGATGTGCACAACGCGGCCCGGGTGGACGGCGCGACGGCCTGGCAGCGGTTCCGACGCATCACCCTGCCGATGCTGCGGCCCACGTTCTTCTTCGTGCTCGTCACCGGAGTGGTGAGTGCGGTGCAGACCTTCGACACCGTGTACGCGCTCACCGGCGGTGGCCCGCAAAACCGCACCGACCTGGCCGCGCACCGCGTGTATGCCGAGGCATTCGAGTCCGCCCACGTGGGACACTCGGCCGCCATGTCGCTGATCCTGTTCCTGATCTTGGTCGCGGTCACGGTGATTCAGCACCGCTACTTCCGGACGCGGGTGAGCTATGACCTGGTCTAGGAATGCGCTCGTCTATCTCCTGTTGATCCTGGGCGCAGCCCTCACCCTCGGGCCGTTCCTGTTCGCCCTGTCGGCATCGCTGAAGACCACGCGGCAGTTCTCTGCCGAATCCCCGCTGGCTCCGCCGAATCCGTTCACGATCGCCAACTACACCGGGCTGGCCGATGCCGGGTTCGGGCGCGCCGCGCTGGTGACGGTGTTGATGACGGCGATCATCGTGATCGGGCAACTGACGTTCTCCGTGCTGGCCGCGTATGCCTTTGCGCGGCTGCAGTTCCCGGGGCGCAACGGACTGTTCTGGGTGTATCTGGCCACGCTGATGATTCCGGCGACCGTGACCGTGGTGCCGATGTATCTGATGCTGACGCAGGTAGGACTGCGGAACACGTTCTGGGCGTTGGTCATCCCGTTCATGTTCGGATCGCCCTATGCCATCTTCCTGCTGCGTGAACACTTCCGCACCATCCCCAACGACCTGATCCGTGCGGCACGCCTGGACGGCGCCAACACGCTCGACATCCTGTGGCATGTGGTGGTGCCGGTCAGCAGACCCATCCTCATCACGCTGACCCTCATCACCGTGGTGTCGCAGTGGAACAACTTCATGTGGCCGTTGGTGATCACCAGTGGCGGCAACTGGCGGGTGCTCACCGTCGCCACGGCTGGGCTGCAATCTCAGTTCAACGCGCAGTGGCCGATCGTGATGGCGGCGACCACCGTGGCGATCGTGCCGTTGGTGATCCTGTTCGTGGCGTTCCAGAAGTACATCGTCCGGTCCATCACCTTGAGCGGACTCAAGTGATGAAGTCCTCCACGCGTGCCGCCCTGACGCTCGGGCTGGTCGCCCTGCTGCTGTTCGGAATCGCCGGATGGCTCGGCATTCCGAAGACACCGCACGGCAAGACAGTGGTCACCGTGCGGGTATGGGACCAGCAGGTGGCCGACGCCTACCGCAGCTCGTTCGACGAGTTCACCCGGCGCAACCCCGACATCCAGGTCGCGGTGACGGTGACGTCGTACGCGAGTTACTTCAACAGCCTGCGCACTGATGTGGCCGGGCATGGTGCCGACGACATCTTCTGGCTCAGTAACGCCTACCTGTCCGATTACGCCGATACAGGGAACCTTGTCCCCGTTGATCCGCAAGAAGATTGGGATCCGTCAGTCGTCGCCCAGTTCACCCGCGGTGGCAAGCTCTGGGGTGTCCCGCAGCTCAGTGATGCCGGGATTGCGTTGTACTACAACAAGAATCTTCTCGACGAGGCTCAGGTGGACCCGGCCGAGCTGGCGGAGCTGCGCTGGGATGCCGACCCCGCCGCCGACACCCTGCGCCCGATGCTGCACCGGCTCACCCGGCCCGGGCATTGGGGGTACAACGCCGCCAACGACTTGCAGGGCATCTACCTGAACTACCTCGGGTCGGCAGGCGCCGTCTTCCAGGCCGGTGACAAGTTCGCCTTCGCCAACCCCCGCGCCGAGATGGCGTTCACCTACCTGGTCGATCTCATCAACGTCGACAAGGTGGCGCCCTCGGCCGCCGACACCAACTCCAACAACGACTTCTCACGCAACCAGTTCCTGCAGGGACGGATGGCACTGTTTCAATCGGGCACCTACAACCTGGCCCAGATCCAGGCCAACGCCACCTTCCCCTGGGGTGTGGCGATGATGCCGGCCGGGCCCGAGGGTCGGGTCAGCGTCACCAACGGCATTGTGGCCGCCGCCAATTCGTCCTCACCGCACCCCGAGGCGACCACACGCACGCTGGCCTGGATGGGTAGCGCCGAGGGCAACTCCTTCCTGGGCCGCAGCGGCTCAGCCATCCCCGCGGTGCTCAGCGCGCGCGAGCCCTACTTTCAGCATTGGGCGGGTAAGGGCGTCGACGTGGCCCCGTTCTTTGAGGTGCTGAACGGCCAGCAGATCGCGGCTCCGGGCGGGCAGGGATTCGGAGCCGGATTCGCCGCGCTAAAACCGTATTTCGCCGAGATGTTCCTGGGCCGTCTGGACGTGCACACCGCGCTGCAACAAGCACAGCAGGCGGCGAACAAGGCCCTGGAGAAGTAGCGCCGCGCCGAGTGTGCGGATACGGTCGAGATTCCGCCGAAAATCGACACCATCGGCACACTCGACGCTAAGTAGCGCCGCTACAGCACCTCGAACAAAACGACCGCCGTTCCGATCGTGATGAGCACCAGCAGGGCCACGGCATCCCACCGGCCTGGCCGATGCGGATGTGCCGCGATCTGCCCGCTGCCGCCGCGCGCGGTGATGGCATCGCCCATTTCGGAGGCACGCCGCAGCGCGACGGTGATGGCCGCGGTCAGCATGTCGACAACCTCGGCCACCCAGCCCAGCCCGCGTCTGCCCTCACGCACCTGCGGTGGGCGCAGCCTGCGGGCCGCGATGAGCACCCGGAACTCGTCGGAGAGCATGGGGAACGAACGCAGCGCCAACGCGAGGGTGGCGGCGCGTTCGTCGACGGGAATGCCGAAGACTTTCAACGGGCGTCCCAGTAGCGCCACGGCGGGCGCGATCTCGGAGACGTTGGTCGTCCACGACACCATGGCTCCCGTGCCGAGTAGTACCAGCGCCACCGCAGTCGTGCGCGCCACCGCGAGCACGCCGTGGAAGCCGATGGTCAGTCCGCCTATATGCCAGAACGGCGGCCCGCCACTGAAGAACACGGTGAGGCTGCCCCCGATCACCAAGGCCACCATCCAGATCGGGATGGTGGGCACCGCACCGCGCGGGATGTGGGCCAGCCACGCGGTAATGATCACCAGAGCCGCCACTGCCCCGATCGCCGTCCAGGTCGGGAACAACGTCAGCAGTACCGAGATGAGGAATACCGCAATAAGTTTGGTCCCAGCCCACAACCTATGGATCGGGGAGGTTCCGGGGACCGGGCGCAGCAGAACCACCGGGCGACGCGGTGCACGTGTCGTCGTCATGAGAGACTCCCCGACCCGACCGATTCAGGGAGCAGCACCCCGGACTGCAGGTGCACCGTGCGCGGACACAGCTCCTGCATGCCATCGAAGTCGTGCGAGATGACCACGATGGTGAGCCGTTCACGCTCGCGTACCTGGACCAGTAGCCGCAGCAGACCCGCCTGCGACTCGGCATCCAGACCCGCGAGTGGCTCGTCGAGAATCAGGGCGCGCGGTGAACGAGCCAGCAGGCCGGCCAGCACCACCCGCCGCATCTGGCCGCCGCTGAGCTGATCGATGGGACGCTTGATCAGGTCTGCTTCGAGCCCGACGCTGGCCAGCGCAGCCACGATACGGTCGGTATTGCGAACGGAAAATCCTGCCGCCGAAGCTATTTCGTAGTCGACGCGGCTGCGCAGCAGCTGCAACCGGGCGGCCTGAAAGCTGATGGCCACCGACCCGACCTGATCGGAGACCGGCTTGCCGTCCAGCAGGCACTGCCCGGAGGTTGGTTTGGTGAGGCCGGCGGCGATCCAGGCCAGCGTCGACTTGCCCGAACCGTTTCCGCCATGGATGAGCACACCGTCGCCCTCGTGCACGGCCAGCGACACGTCGTGCAATGCGGTTTTCGCCCAGGGTGTTCCGCTGGCGTATTGGTGTGCGACGGAATCGAACTCGAGAACAACGGGCGACTCGGTATCGGGCCGCGCAGCCGTGGTGGTGGGCACCGGAACCGTCTGAATCGCGGTGGTCGCCGTCTTGCCGTTGACCGCACGCAACGCGATCTCGCGGTCTGCGGCGGCAGCCTCGGACTGGAAATGGGTGATGTGCACCAGTGACATCTGATGCTGATCGGTGAGCCGGGACAGCACACCCAGCAGATCCTCACGCCCCTTCGGGTCGACCATGCTGGTGATCTCGTCGGCCACCAACAGTGCGGGGTCGCGCGCCAGGGCCGAGGCCACCGCCAGACGTTGCAGCTCCCCGCCCGACAGTGAGGAGGTGCTGTGCTCGGCCATCCCCTCCAGGCCGACTTCGCGCAGCAGCCCCTCGATGTCGACGTCGTGATCGGCGGGCAGGCCCCACACCACGTCGTCGGCAACCTTGGTACCCAACACCTGACTTTCCGGGTGCTGCATGACGATTGCGGTGCCCCCGATGGCGCCGAGCCCCACCGAACCCGGCCGCTCGATCTCCCCCGACGTGGGTTCACGCCCGGCCAGAATGCGCATCAAGGTGCTCTTGCCCGAGCCGTTGGGCCCGGTGATCGCGACATGCTCGCCGACCTCAATGCTCATCGAAAGCGGTGCCAGCGCATCGGATTCACCGCGCGGATAGCGGAATCGCACATCCCGCAGGCGCGCGGGCACCGGACCCACCGCACCCGCAGGCGTCGGCGGGTCGAGCTGGTGCACATCGGGAATCACGGCCAGCCGCTTGATCACACGAGAGAGCACCCACCAGCCGAACAACGCGTTGAACAGGACGAATACGAAGACGATGCCACCGATGAACCACACCCAGTTGCGCATCGCGAAATCGATGGCGTTCGTCGCATTGACTCCCACGGGCTCCAGGTGCGGGATGTGGCCGATCATCTTGAACAGGCCCTCCAGCGAGGCGCGCAGGGCATCGAAGAGCAAGGTGCGCATCCGGTTCAGCAGGGCCAGCGCACCGACTGCCAAACCAGCGATGATCGCGCTACAAATCACCCCGAGCACCGTCAGCAGGGGCATGCCGTGTCCGCGTCGGCGCACTACGCCGGTAAGGCCACCGATGTAGACGCAGTTGCCCATGGCGATCAAACCGCCGAGCCCGGCGAGCAGGAAGGCGATGACGCCGCCGGCCACGGCTGCGGCCAGCAGCACCCGGACACGGTAGCGATATCCGAGCAGACCCATGGGTACGGCACCGAGTAGCTGGACGGCACCCAAGATCGGCAGGGCAACCCCGACGATGACCATGGCGGCGGTGAGCGCGGCCATGACGGCCGCCTGCGCCAATTCATCGGGTTTCAGCGGCACCCTGGTGAAATTCACTTCACAATTCTGCCAGCCGGTTTGCCCGCTCTCAGCACATTCTCAGCTTCGCGCGTCGCGACGCTAGTTCACTGCGACGCCGATCAGATGACCTATCACGTAGGTGGCGCCGATAGCGATGGCGCCAAAGGCCAACTGTCGCAATGCGCTCAGCCAGGGTGCGCGCGCCGTGAAGCGTCCGGCAACCCACCCGGCGACCAGCAGACCCACTCCCCCGCAGACCAGCCCCGCCAGCAGTGACGCGAATCCCAACAGGAACGGGATCAGCGGCACCACCGCACCCACCGAGAACGTCAGGAATGAGGAGATCGCGGCCACCCACGGCGACGGAGTGTCGTTGGGATTGATGCCGAGCTCTCGGGTGAGGTGGATCGTCACCGCGGTGTTCTCGTCCTGGTGAATCTCGTCGGCGGCCGCGGCCGCGGTCTGCGGCGAGAGCCCGATATCGCCGAGCATGGCGATGAGCTCCTTCTTCTCGGCATCGGGGTGCAGCTGGATTGCCCGACGCTCCACGCTCGCCTCGTGCTCGATCTGCGAGTTGGACGTCGATACCGACGTGAATTCACCCAGCGCCATGGAGAACGCACCCGCCACCAGACTGGCCGCCCCGGTCAGCACGATCGCGTGTGTGTCCAGCCCGCTAGCACCCACGCCGGCAACCAGCGCGGTGTTCGTGACCAGGCCGTCCATCGCTCCGAAGGTGGCCGCACGCAACCATCCCCCGGACACGTCTGGGTGCGTGTGGTCAAATTCATGCGGTAGTTCGGCAGATTCCGCAGAGCCGTCGAGTGCCACGATGTACGAATCTACTTCCAGGTTCCTGAAAACGCACTGCTCAGAGGGGAATTACCGACATGAATCGTTCACTGACCGTTTTCGGCACCGTGGTCTTGGCTGGCGGGCTGATGCTGGGCTGTTCGAGCAATGACAAGAAGGACGAGTCCGCGGGCTCTTCGGCCAGCAGCAGCGCCACCACCTCCACGGCAGCGGCGAGCAGCTTCGATATCGCCAAGATCGACGCCATCAAGGACCAGTTCCCCGCCGGATACACCGTCGAGGTGCAGCCCAAGACCACCGTGACCCAGGCGATGCTCGATCAGATGAAGGGCATCTTCGACAAGGCCACCTTCACCCCGCAGGAGTGCGCCGACAAGATGCTGGGCGCCTTCCCGCAGGTGACCGGTACGTCCATGCAGGGTGTCACCGGAGCCAAGGGCAACGGTGACCCGATGTCCAAGACGATGATCATCGCCGCGGCGATGGAGACGGTCAGCCCGATCCCCGCCGACACCACCAACGGGGCATGCGACAAGTTCTCGCTGTCGATCGCCGGCATGGCGGAAGGTACCGGCGAGAAGATCGACGCCCCCGCCATCGACGGTGTGAAGACGACCGGGACGTCCACCAACATCAAGATCAGCGCGCCCGGTATGGAGAAGGAGATGGTGCAGATCGCCTACTCCGCTCAGCTCGACGACCACCACGCCGTGTCGGTATCGGGCATGGGCGATGTCGACCGCAACGAGCTATCGGATGTCTTCGTGAAGGCCGTCAACGCCGTTAAGGGATAGGCCGAACCGGGATGCCCGCCCCTGCGGCAAGGGGCGGGTACCCGGGCATTCCCCAGTACGCGCCCGGCGGGTAGTACCCATAGCCGTACCACGCCGAGCTGGGCGCACCCTCGCATTTGGAAGTGTTTCCGGCAGAGGCGCACACGGTCGCGTGCGCGGTGCCCGCTGCCGGGCTGGGCAAGATCATTGGCGCTAAAGCCAGAGCTCCGACAGCGAGTGTCGAGCAGAGAACTCGCGCCACATTATGTGGTCGCTTCATGGCTCCAGAATACGCCGCGTTGCGGCACCAGCCGACGGATTCTCATGCCACCTGTGATTGGTATCCAACTCCATGCAAGACATAGCAGCGCGACACGTGGACGACAGGCAGATTCGCCAGGCATCAACACGTTTTGGGCAGTCCGTGAACTGTCGGATCGTGTAGGAGTTTCAGAATCGTATCGATGGCGGGGTCGTGTGATCCCGCACGGGTAAGAGCCAGTATCTGTGTCTGGATGACACGCGGGGGTTCTATTGCTTCTGAAGGTATTCTGTTGGCCACCAACGGCTTCAGCACGACCTCCGGCGGGGCGATGATGAAACGCATTCGCGACGGCACAAACGCAACACACGATCCGGAAGCCACGTGTGCAATCAGTCCGATCGTGGTGTTCGCGCTCGCGGTCTGCCGGGGAGTGAAACCGGCTGCTTCACACATGGATACGAGTTCGCTGACGAGGGATGTATGTGCCGTCCATGGCAGCGCGAAGCCTTCGTCTGCCAGATCTCCGACGGCCACATGTGGTTCCTGCGCCAGCCGGTGGTCAGCAGACAGCGCGACCATGATGGGCTCGGTCGTCACCATCGAAGCAGACAATCCCGTCAAATCGCCTAGCGGGCCATACATTATCGCCACATCGACGTGCCCGGACTTCGTGCGTTCGATCAGTTCGTCGTATCGGTAGTCCTGCAGCACTATCTGCAAGTGCGGCAGATCCTGCTGACATCGACGCAGCAGCGCGGGAACGAACGTGTATGCAAGAGAATCTGTCGCCCCCAGCCTGAGCCGGCTCTCCTCGCCCTGGGCGATACGACGCGCACGCATTACGGCCGCCTGCTGCGCCTGGAGAATTCCTTCAACCTCGGCGGCGAATGCCTGACCCGCGGGCGTGAGCTCGACAGCGCGCGAGGTTCTGACCAACAACGTCACCCCCAGGGACTGCTCTAGTCTGCTGATCGCCTGACTCAGCGAAGGCTGGCTGATGTAGAGACGATCGGCCGCCCGCCCAAAATGCTTCTCCTGAGCAAGAACACAGAACTGCTGCAGCACCCGCGGGCTCAGGTCAACCGACTTCACCTCACCAGTATTGCGTTAAAAACGGGCATACCCCGCGACAGAACCGAGCCTATTTGCGAACCGAATGTGACGTAGATCAATCCACCTTCAGGTATCCAACGGATGGACCTCGCACGATTGTCTACAGACTATGAATACGGCGGGTGGTTGGTATTGGACGACAATGCCCCGCCAACCTGAAATGGGTGTCACGTGTCGCCTATCTACTGCACGCCCTGCCTTCACAGGATAAGCGCAGAACCAAAAAAGACACATAGACCAATCATCAACGCGCAAACCGGAACTGCCAGGCTCCAACTTCTTTCTTCCGTGACTGGCTAACGGTGAGGCAAACAGCCCGATGGGAGTGCCTATGAAACACGGCGTAGCGGGATTTCAATCCGGTTGTCGGTGCGTCAAGTGTTTCACCGACGAGACGCAGCGGGCGCAAGACATAGCCGAAGCCCAGTTTCGTTACTGGGAGCCGATCAACGAGGCCGCCGACGAAAGCTGGACCAGCCGCTGGCGCCTGCGAACACCTCAACGTTCAAACGTCCGCTCGTGGGCCGCCGAGGAGATCGCGCTAGCCCGTGACCGGTCCGTACCGGCCCGTAAAGTGGCTGCGCGCTTGGGACGCACCCTAAGCGCCGTCAACGCCATGCGGTACCGTCCGGCGGACCACCAGGGTGCCGACCCGGCTGATCCGGTCGACCCCACCGAGGACTCCACCGAAGAAGTACACGAGGCCCGCGATAAAGACTTCCTGATCATCGAGATACCTCCGACGGCAGTTGCTCCGCACGACGAACGGCAACGTCTGTAGCCTCCCAGATTCGAGGCACATGATCCTAAATACATTGTTCTACAACTAGATATCCATACTCGTCGCCATCGGTGTCGACAATCACGATGTCCGCAATGAGCTGGTGCGTTGCGGCTTACGGCGAGGATCTCCCATGCGCGGATTCGCACTCCCATTGACAACAGAACGCTGGATTGAGGCCGAGATCTATTGCTGGGGAAAGTACCTGAGAGTGTCCTTGACGAGGTTGTCGTTCCGCCGCAGCCCACCGAGGCCGTCCGTCGAGCACTGATCGGATCAGCTACGCGCGAGTCTTCTTATCCAGCAAGATAATTCTTAATTGAGCACGCTGTACATATTAGGAAATACTCAGAATAATCCTGGGTTTGCCACAGCTATCGCCACGATGCGATTGATACCGTTCGGATTAACTTCCACTACAGCGGTCGCTACGTGAATTCAGCGCAAAACCGTCAGAATTCTTGCCCACAAGACGATTAAGGGTGTCCATGTCGATATACGGCTCTCGGGCTAGTTGGCGCTATCGGTTGATATCGACACTGGTGGTGGTGTCAGTCTCGATGGTCGGGTTTCCCGGTGTGGGATGGGGCGCACCGCCGGATCCACCCGCTCCCGCGCCCGCGCCCGCGCCGGTGATGTCCATGCCCGAGCCTGCCGCCGCGCCTGCCCCGGCGGTATCTATGCCCGCGCCCGAACCTGCCTCCGCGCCAGCACCTAGCGTGTCCACGCCGGGAGGATCCGCGCCTGCGGCAACAGCTCCGGCTCCGGCAAGTCTCGAACCCTCCGCGACCGTCCCCGGGCCCACAAATCCCGTGACGCCAAATGTTGAATCCTCCACTCCGACACCGTCAGTCTCGACGGGAGGGACCGACACCCCACCGATCGCCACGGCGATACCAAGTCAATCGATGTCGCCATCTGCACCTTCATCACCAACACACGCACCGGGAGCCACCACGCCGCCGACCACGGCCGTCACCGACCGGCCAGAAGCCTCGACATCGGCAGCACCGACCACCTCAGGCACATCGCCCAAGCCGGCCCCGTCTGCCGGCAATGAGCCCGGGCGCAAGGAAACCACCAAACCCGCGCACGACGATTCAGATCTCTACGCGCGCCATCAGTGGCGCTACCCCTGGCGCTGGTGGCGAGACTTGGCCTGGGGCAGTACATATCCCTATGACTGGTCGAACAGCGGCTACTGGAATTACTGGTATCCCACGTGGACCAACACCTGCCCGTATCGGTGCCCAACCAACGACAACGGCCCGTACCCGCCCGATGTTCAGAACTACCTCGACGCCCATCCCGATCTAGCGGCCGAGTTCGCACGCGTTCACGAGTTCCCGTGGGAGCTCCGTCGCGGCGAGATCCAGCCCTTCCTCAATGAACATCCCCACTACCAAGCCTGGTTCAACGATCGCCAACCTTGGATTTAGTCGGCCTCCGCCGCACCCGGGTCAACCGGCTTGTGGGTCTGCTGCACGGATAGGTGACAGTCTTTAGGCGGCCTGATTGGCCGGTGTGGTCATGATGGTCTCGTATTCGATGGGGGTCAACTTGCCGAGGGCGGGTTGGCGTCGGCGGCGGTGGTAGGTGCGTTCGATCCAGGTCACGATCGCTGTCCGTAGTTCGTCGCGGGTGTTCCATCGGCGCCGATTCAGGACGTTCTTTTGCAGCAGGGAAAAGAAGGACTCCATCGCGGCGTTATCACCGGCGGCGCCAATCCGGCCCATGGAGCCAATCATGTTGTGCCGGTTGAGGGTATGCACGAATTTTCGGGACCGAAATTGGCTGCCCCGGTCGCTGTGGACGATGCACCCACTCACATCGCCACGGCGGGCCACCGCATTGTTGAGCGCGGTCACCGCTAGGGCAGCTTTCATGCGGTTACTGATGGAATAGCCGACGATGCGGTTGGAGAACACGTCCTTGATCGCGCACAGATAGAGCTTGCCTTCGCTGGTCCGGTGTTCGGTGATATCGGTCAACCACAACATGTTTGGGGTGGTTGCGGTGAAATTGCGGCATACCAGATCGTTGTGAACAGGTGGGCCTGGTTTCTTGCCGACACGGCTGCGTTTCTTGCCGAATGCCGACCACCAGCGGTTCTCGCGGCAGCGTTTCCACACCGTCCGGTCAGACACAGCGATTCCCGCGGCCCGGACTTCATCAGCGAGGAATCGGTAGCCGAACTCGGGGTCATCACGGTGGGCGTCATAGACCGCGTTCGTCACTGACGCTTGCACCCACTCAGTTCCAGTGACCGGGCCAGCACACCAGCGATAAAATGGCTGACGAGCGATTTTGAGGACCCGGCACGTCACCGTGACGGGAACACCGTCGGCGGCCAGCTCACGAACGAGCGGGTACATCATTTTGGGGACTGACCCAGCTTGAGGTTGGCCTGCGACAAATAGGCCGCCGCCCGCCGCAACACCTCATTTTCCTGCTCCAGCAACCGGACTCGCTTGGGTCTGCTGCACGGATAGGTGACAGTCTTTAGGCGGCCTGATTGGCCGGTGTGGTCATGATGGTCTCGTATTCGATGGGGGTCAACTTGCCGAGGGCGGGTTGGCGTCGGCGGCGGTGGTAGGTGCGTTCGATCCAGGTCACGATCGCTGTCCGTAGTTCGTCGCGGGTGTTCCATCGGCGCCGATTCAGGACGTTCTTTTGCAGCAGGGAAAAGAAGGACTCCATCGCGGCGTTATCACCGGCGGCGCCAATCCGGCCCATGGAGCCAATCATGTTGTGCCGGTTGAGGGTATGCACGAATTTTCGGGACCGAAATTGGCTGCCCCGGTCGCTGTGGACGATGCACCCACTCACATCGCCACGGCGGGCCACCGCATTGTTGAGCGCGGTCACCGCTAGGGCAGCTTTCATGCGGTTACTGATGGAATAGCCGACGATGCGGTTGGAGAACACGTCCTTGATCGCGCACAGATAGAGCTTGCCTTCGCTGGTCCGGTGTTCGGTGATATCGGTCAACCACAACATGTTTGGGGTGGTTGCGGTGAAATTGCGGCATACCAGATCGTTGTGAACAGGTGGGCCTGGTTTCTTGCCGACACGGCTGCGTTTCTTGCCGAATGCCGACCACCAGCGGTTCTCGCGGCAGCGTTTCCACACCGTCCGGTCAGACACAGCGATTCCCGCGGCCCGGACTTCATCAGCGAGGAATCGGTAGCCGAACTCGGGGTCATCACGGTGGGCGTCATAGACCGCGTTCGTCACTGACGCTTGCACCCACTCAGTTCCAGTGACCGGGCCAGCACACCAGCGATAAAATGGCTGACGAGCGATTTTGAGGACCCGGCACGTCACCGTGACGGGAACACCGTCGGCGGCCAGCTCACGAACGAGCGGGTACATCATTTTGGGGACTGACCCAGCTTGAGGTTGGCCTGCGACAAATAGGCCGCCGCCCGCCGCAACACCTCATTTTCCTGCTCCAGCAACCGGACTCGCTTCTTGAGTTCGCGGTTCTCGGCGGACTCAGTGGCGGTCACACCAGGGCGAACCCCCTCATCGACATCGGATTGGCGTATCCATTTCGACAGCGTCATCGGGTGAATACCGAAATCAGCAGCGACCTGCTCCAACGTCACACCAGCATCGCGATCACGGGCAATTCGCACCACATCGGCACGGAACTCTGCAGGAAACGGCTTCGGCACAGCGACATCCTTCCAGGCCCACCCCACAGGGCAAGCCATCTCAGTTGTCACCTATCCGTGCACCAGACCCGTCATCTGCCAGCCTCTCGTAGGTAGCCCCAGTCTATGAGCGTCTGAACGGACGGGATTTCATCTCTCGGTGCGAGGATGCGGTATTGCGTTCCCTGGACCGGCTGATGAAACCAAGCCACCGCTTCATCGCCGACCCAACGGGTTACTCCGGAAGCCCTGGTAAAAGTCGTCCTCTTCGAAGACCGTAGGTGTGGGTTGCTGATCACCTGTCCGGCTGGACGATCCTGCTCGGGAGGTTCGCGCAGATTTCGCGGAGGATGGTGCGTTGAGTTTGGCTGCAGCAGCGATGGCTGGCTCAACATTCCCGGTCCGCAGGGCGTGCAAGACGGCGGGATGCAGGTCAGATGTATCAGCCAATGTCACGCCGCCCTTTCGTAGATCTCGGCCACTGATGACACAGCTTATGCGCTGCCTGCGTCGGGCCAGCCCGGATCTGGCGGCAGGGTGACGGGCGGATCGTTACGTACATACGGGTTCGGCAGGTTGTTCGGGGTGCCAGGTGCTGGCTTATCGCATCCTGTCAGGAACTCGTGCTGGGTAGCGCCGTCCATACCTTTGCGTACACCCGATTCGGTCAGCACCCAGGTCCCGAAGACGTTGTCCGAAGGCCGATTCGCCGGGCCTTTTTGGTGTGCGAGAGGCGGGTGCTGCTGCTCAGGTCGCAGGGTGGGGTCGGGTCCAAAGACGAAGGAATCTCCACTAGCTAGGTACCTATTCGGTCCACCGCTTGTGTACATTCCGCTGTCTGTCTGAGATGCGACTTGTGAGCCGTATCGGCAGACGTCTGCGATGAAGTGGTCGCCTTCTCGCTGGAAGTTCACGACTTCGAAGTATTGGGTGCCGACTATGCGGTGAGTGATGTTCACGCCGCCGAACGCACCTTCGCGAGAGTTGTTGAATGCGTGTTCGAATCCTGGATAGGCGCGGTCTCTGATGGCGTCGATACTTACTTTCCGCGAGGCCCAGATCTGATCCCATGACTCTGTGGCAGCTCTGATAAAGGTGCCTTCGGGGGACATGAGGTCAACTGATGGATTCGAAATCCAGCGGGTGGTTACTTGATAGAAGTCTTCTTTTTTGGGTAACTCCTGCGGCTTGCCAGTCGTGCAACCCGCGAGGACGAGTACGGCAGCCATGAGGGTGGTGATTAGCTTCATGTCTACCGGGATACCGCCCAACTGTCGTTGTTACCCAACCCCACCTTTGTCGCGATGTCAGTATCGACGCCCTTCGCCCTGGTGTCGAAGTAGTTACTAATGTTTTTCGCGGCTTCTTTCGCTTGATCAGGGCCCAGTCCACTCAAGTCGATTCGATTGCCCTTGACGTAGTCCTTGATGAGGTCGTCGCGGGCGATGGATGGGTTCGCGTCGAGCATGCCATTGAGGATGGAGGCCCGTAAAGCGGTGCTGCTGGTGCCTGCGGTGGCCAGTTGTTGGGCGAATTCGCTTGGCGGAGTTCCGCTATGAACTTTGTTGAAGATATCGATGGCGTCGAAGGCGTCTCCTGCGCCGGGGATCTTTTTGAAAATTGCTTTGAAGAGTTCGGCGTCGCCGCTGATGCCGGGTTTGATGGAGTCCAGCGCTCCATCGGTCATGGCGTTGGTGAGGCGCCCGGCGACTTCGGCTTGCATACCGTGCAGGCCAGGATGAGCGGTGTTTTCGATGAGGTGCTGATACTGCTGGTAGGCGGCATCGTTGATGACACCTGCCGATTCAGCGTTCTTATCGAACACGGAGAACAGACTTTGTAGCTGCCCTCCGTTCTTGAATGCCTCGATACCGGGGTGGGTGAGCCCGGAATCGGTAGGCGCTTGAGCAAGGTCGGCAAGATAGGGAGATACGCCTTCGGCCATGGCCTTGGCAAGACCAGGATTGATTTCGGCGAACGACTTTGGGCCACTGGCAAATAGCTTTTCTGTGCCAGGCATGGCGTTGAGTTCGGGTTTGGTGTCGGCCAAGTAGTGGGCGACCTTGCTCGCGGTGTCGGTGGCCAGCGGGTTGTTGCCCTCTTGCATCCAACGGAAGGCATCGCCGACCTTGCCTGAATCAGCACCCCACTGCTCGTGGGTGACTGTGCGCAGGAAGCTGTCACCGTCCTTGCCTGTCACCATGTCGTGCACAGCAAGGTGATCCTTGCCGGTGTTCTGATACACATCGGCAAGAGCACTCGTGAGCGGGCCGCGTGCGTCGGTTTTCAGGCCGTGCACGATGCCTTCGTTGTGTTTGACATCGACGGCGGCGTACTGGTTTGCCGCCTCCAGCATTGATTTGGTCGCTTCACTGCCGGTGATCGTGGCACCGGGTTTGAAGATGTCGTTGATGTCCTGCAGCGCGCCCACCCCGTTGAGGTGGGTGGTGACAAACCCTCGCGACGGCTCCTGGGTCACCCGATCGGTACGAGACAGTTCCTTAGCGATCTCGGAAGGCAGATTGACCTTGGAGCCAGACACCGGCACGAAAGTGCCGCGCGTTTCATCAGTTGCCCCCTGCGCATACCCCTTGAGCTGATCGGCGCCGAACACCTCGACGTTCGGATTGGACACAATCTTGAGACCCTGCGCAAACGCCGCCCGCGTCTCAGGTGGGAGCATCTGCTCCAGCATCTTGATCTCTTCGGGACTTTTCCCGTTGAGCGACTGCGACATCTGATACAGATACGCCATCTGCCCGGCTGGGATCTGCACCTTCTCCCCGCGCGCCAACTTATCGAGTTCAGCCTGCGATAACGTGCCCGCGGCGACCATTCGCGCCAACGCTGCCGCGTTCTGCTCCGGCGACATGAACGTGTTGGGGAACGCATTGCCGAAGTCGTCTTTGCCTTCTTCACCCGTCAAACCCGCAGACAGTGGAGCGGCCGCACCGAGATCGCCCCTGGCATTGTTGATCGCTGATGCGGTGTCCTGGTCGGCCTTTCCGAGTGCATCCGCGCGCTGCTGGAGACTCACCGTGTCGGTCTTGGCCTCGTTGCCGCGCTGGGCCTGCAGCTGATTCATCCGATCCGTGGCCGCCTTCTCCGGAGAGCCCATCGCGATCATGGCCGCCTTGCCAGCGCGGTAGTCGAACATGTCGGTGACCGCCCAATCTTCGGACACCGCAAACGAATCGGATTCCAAGCCCTGGCCGGTCTTCTTCAAATCGTCGATCATCGGCGCCATCGCCGCAGCACCATCCCGGTAGGCGTCAGCTAGCGCGTTGTATCCCTGCACAACTCGCTTATCCTGAGCTAGTTCGTGATCGGCACGACCGACCGCCGCATCCTTGCCCAGGCCCTCCCACTCCAGATCAACGATCGCACCATGCACCTTGCCCGCCGCGTCCAGAACCTGCGTCCCCACCGTGCGCGTCGGCTCAGCCAGATCGCCCAGCGCGGTCGCGTTCGCGCTATACACCACGCTCTTACCTGGTCTGCTCACACCAAATCCCTCCCGCCACAGCCACTTTTACTTAGCTGTGTTCAAATCACCCAACGATGTCAACCCGTCACCCACCATCTGGGTCAACGACACCGCAGTCTTACCGTCCTGATGCTCATAACTATCGGCAGAGCGCCGCAACAGCACCCCCATCTGCTCATAGCGGCCCGCCACAACCGTCAGAGAGGTCTTCAGCGCATCGCTCGCCGCGGGCAAGGCCCCCGCCGTGGCGAAGCCCTTCAAACCCGACGCCGCACCACTGGAATCCGGTGCCTTGAGCTTGGACACGTCAGCGCCGACACCATCAACCTTGCCCGCACCCTGACGCACATTGGCCGGATCAACCTTCACAACCAACCCCCAACAATTCTCACTCGAACTTCACGTCCCAGCCAAGGGCCTTGTAGCGACGTATCTCTCTTTCGCGCTTGGCCTTTTCGGCTTTCTCCTGCTCGGACCAGTCACCGATAACCCCCGGTGAAGCTGCCGGCATATCGCCTAAGAACTCGTCGGTGTTGTCGTAATTGATCAGAATCTGCGGTGTCGCCTTCTCACCGTCGCCTTCACCCTTGCTACCTCGGCCATGCGCGCCAGGGCTGCCCATCATCCCCATCGGGCCACCACCGCGTACACCGGCGGCACCCACCGCCGCAGGGTTGACGCCGGACCCATTGCCGCCGGCGGCACCGCCCGGCAGACCGGCACCACCACGAAGCGCACTCAACCCGCCAGGTCCGCCAGCACCCGAACCGGGCCCGCTGACGCCTGTGCCGGTGCCCGTTGACGATGGAGAGAATCCTGCCGCGGTCGTACTACCGATCGGCAGACCGGAACCGCCTGAGCCAGAACCTAATCCAGAACCTGCACCACCGGAACCCGAGCCAGCACCCGATCCAGATCCCTGACCACCACCAGAACCGCTGCCCTGGCCACCACCCTGACCTTGCCCCTGTCCAGCTCCAGCCTGTTGACCATCACCACCGGCCAGCTGCGGCTTGGTGTCCTTGTTGGCCAACCCGTCGGTCGAGGGCGGGGTCTGGGTGCCGCCACCGGAACCGCCCCCGCTATTGCTTCCCCCGCCATTGCCAGCGCCATTTCCCTGCGGAATCTGACCCAACTGCTGCTGACTGGCGCCGTCGGTGATCTCGGGCCGGTTAGCTGCGCTGAGTGGGTCTGTATACATGCGCTGAGCTTCGGCCCGAATCGCTTCCAGCTCTTCCTTTTTTCGGTTCGTGGGAGCACCCGGTCCCGGTTCGGGGTAGTTCTGCGCCACACGCGAAGCTGCAATCAACGTCTCGCCATCCTGCAGCGCGGCTTGGCTGATCTTGCCCGCCTCCGCCGCGAGGCCAGTCTGAGGGTCAGCGGACTCCTTGTAGAAGCTATCCACGGTGTCGTACGCAGTACGTGCAGCGTCGCCGTCCCAGATTGTGTTGTCTAGGAGCTTCTGGCGTGCACCCATTGCGATATCGATTGAATCAGCCACTGCCGTGCTGGTGTTGTCCCACCGCTTCGACTCATCATGCGCCGCATCCGATTTCAACTCGCCCAGCAGCCCTACAATCTCCCCGTGCGAGCGGCCTTGCCAATTGTCATTAGCCATATCCCGATCCCCTCTGTTACTTCGGAAGCTTCGTCGCGACGAATGTGGCCACCTCAATAGCTTTGGCGCACGGGTCCGGAAGACCCTTACGTCCTGTCTTCTCGTTGTAGATACCAGCCAGAATGTGGACTGTGGCTTGCTGCGACGGCAACGCTACGTAGCATCCTGAAGCGCCGGTAACGCGGTCCTGATACACCACAGCGTCAAGACCACCGATCGTCTGCCTGTGTGCAATCGGGTATTGAGGATTGTTCAGATAGTCACTGATTGGGTTATTGATGACTGTCTGGGCAAGCTGCCATCCATCAGCAGACCAGGAGCAGCCCCTGATCTCCAGCCCCTGACGGCCAGTGTCCTCCACCTTCTCCGGGTCGACGCCCCAGGAGCGGATCTCCGCAGCGGTGTAAGCAACGCATGGGTCGAAACTGGTCCCGTTGTTGCCTTCGTTTGCAGGCGGATGAGGAGCGGTCAACGTGTAAGGGATGGAGGCCGAAGATGTCGGCGACGACGCAGCGCCTGAGGCCGAGGCAGACGTGGTGGCTTCCGAGGCCGGCGAGCCTGCGGTGGTGGTTGAACAAGCTGACAAAGCGACGGCAGCAACCAGGACGGACGCGAGAATTCGAGTTTCCATCAGTACGAGATCGCCGTCCCGCCGTAGCCCGCCTCGAACATCTTGGCGATCTCCTCGTCGGACTTCTTGAAATACAACTCGGTCGCAATGAAATGATCCGCGAACCCCTGGTACTGGTCGCGCAGCTTCCCCAACCCCGATTTAGCCCTCTCCGCGCGCGCGTCGTACTGAGCTTTGACCTCGTCACCGGTTGGCAGCTTCCCAAATGTCAGTCCGGAACGCCCCTGCCCCAACGCCCTAAGCTCAGCGTCAATGATGTCGCGGGCCTTGAGCATGGGCGCTGCGAGCTCCGCTCCCGCCCCGTCTTTCATGTGCAAAGTCTTCTTGGCGGCGCCAGCAGCCTTATCTCGGTCCTGCTGATTCATGTCGCGCAGCTGGAACGTGTAACCACTCACTCTGCTTCACCTCGCGTCTTGTCGTCACAACTGGCATTCATCTAGATACGACGACACTAGGTCCAATCCGGTTCCAACTATTTTCGCTGTGGACCCTGAGCTGACGACAACCTCCGGTTTTCAATTTGCCAGATAGCTACACTTGCCTAGTGGAACTCAGGTTGGAGATTGCTCCATTATGGCTGCGCTGGCCCATCTACTCATCACTGATCTTCGTTGTGTTGCTGACGCTGACCTGGGATGGCAGGAGTTCCGACCTTGGGCTGACAGCGTGTGCGGCAATCTCGGCCGCGGTTGGGTCTGTGTCCGCCCTAATCGGCAGAGACAGCCGCGTCGCCGCGCGCGAAGCCTTAAAAGGCCTTTCACCACGACAACGTTCACAAGCCATCCACGCCACTCGCGCCGGTGCGGTGCCCAATGAGTCAGTGGTACTGCACGCAGCTGCGCGACTCGCTCAACCCAATCTCGGCAAGAAGGGCGACCCGTTCGGACTCCTGTTCGTGGGCCTTATTGCCGCCATGAACTTCATCGATCTCAATCGGGTCAGCATCTTCGGCTACCTGTGCCTCGCCGCCGTGGTCACCCACCAGGCAATCAACCCCGACCGACTCGACGCACGAGCCCAACTGCTGGAACAAGCTGCCAAACAGGCGGAGCTCGACCCCGCCGGATGACGGTTACCCCGCCGAGAAGACTGGCAACACAATGGATTCGGATATCACTCGGGGCCTAACCCAGAGAGCTCATTGCGTATTGCCGCGCGATGAGCCAACGGTGGCCCGATATTGTCGATGAGCAGCCGTGGTTCATCGAACGGTTCCCATTCACGCGCTTCCACCTCGACCCATGTCGGTTCACCCTGCCCCGGCCAATCTCCCTGCCGCTCTTCGACACGACGGCGATGCTCGCCGGGATCAGAGCAAGTCACCTCAACCCACCGAAGATCAGCTGCGGTGCGCCCTGCCAGTTCATTCCACATCTCACGAGCGACCCGTAGGTTGTTGCACGCATCAACGACAACCGGGCGCCCACCACGCAACTGATCTTCTGCCACCCACTGTGCGGCAACGTATCCCACCGGGTTTCCTTCACAAGAAGACAGAGTCGAGTTGATCGCCGCTTCGATGGTGTCCACCCGCAAGAAGGTGGCACTCAGATCGTCGGCCAGCCCGCGCGCCAACGTTGTCTTTCCGCTACCCGGAAGCCCCGCGAACACCACCAGCAGCGGCCGCAACTTCGCACTGTCCATCACTACTCAACACTTCCAATAGGTTCCACGCGAATCGACACTGACATCGACGGTAACCGCATGCCGAGCCGATCGGCTCCCGATAATCGAGCTGTGAAACGGCTGTGAGCGGCCTCGATTACGAGTACATTCCTCTCACCACAAGCAAGATCACGGGGAGGTCGGGGGCAACGAAGCTCACGGTCAATGCACTCATCAGCGGGTTCATCGGCGGAATGGTCGTCGCTGCGTCAGCAGCTTGGTCGGCTGGTGCGGCGGGCCCAACACAGATGGACCCGCCGTGCGGCAGCTGCAAAGAAGCCCACGCCGATGGCGCCTACAACATCAAGAAAGGCGACCCCGGCTACCGGCCAAAGCTGGACCGGGATAACGATGGGGTCGCCTGTGAGGGCTGAGAGATACCCGTTGACAATTTGAGAGCCATCGCGATGGCATTGGCGGCCGCCCGGGCGCTGAATCAGCCACGACGCGCAGGTACGGCGCATGTCATGGATCCGCACCCTTGACCGCCACCTGGCAACGCACTGAGACGGACGATGTCCGGTCAGTTGCGTGTGCTGGCGTGGAGTCGCATGGAGTGTCAGATGCGGTGCGACGAAAGGGCATTGGCTACACCATCGAACCAGAAATACCTCTTGACCTGCTCCCCCGCTTGGACTCGAACCAAGAACCGTCCGATTAACAGTCGGAAGCTCTGCCAATTGAGCTACAGGGGACTACCGGATCGCGTCAGTTTGTACCGCGAACCGAGGCATGACTTTAGCCTACGGGTAGGGGTGAAAGCCAAACCGTATGCCCGCCGCATCGCTCGCCTACGAGCGACAAAGACGGTGAACATCGCGGTTGTCGCATAGAAGCGCGCAGATGTGACCTGCCTGACGCAGCCGTTCACAGCTGCGTCAGGCAGGATAGGGAGAACTTCGTTAGTTGGTGGAGGGTTCGTGATTCGGGTTTTGTTGGTGCTGGCCGCTGGCTACGTGCTGGGTGCGAAGGCTGGCCGTCGCCGATACGAGCAGATCGTCAACGGGTATCAGGCCGTCACCGGCAGCCCCGCGACCAAGAAGCTGATCGAGATCAGCCGTCGGCGCCTGGCCAACTCGCTGTCCCCTGATCCCCACATGGTGGAGCTCACGCCGATCGACGAGACGACCATGATCTTGGAGCCCGAGCCTCAGCTCGACAATAAGTAGGAGTCTCGCCCCTACACCGAGAGGTCGTCGCCGCTGACCTGCTCCAGCAGGCTGCGTCGATACGCCTCCAGCGCCACCAGGTCGCCGAATAGCGCGTGGTACTCGTCGGCGTGCTCCACCGGCGACATCCGCTGCAGCTTCGACTTGACCTCGGCCACCTGCCGCCCGACCCACACCTCTTGCAACTTGGCCAGCACCGACCCGATGTATCGCGGCAGCCGCTCGTCGCTGTCCACCTGGATGGCCTCGGCGGTCAACGCGTTGATCAGCACCACCTGGTTCTGCGACGACGCGCTCTGGCGCACCTTGTCGATCCATTCCGCGCCGACAATCCCCGCCGCAGCGCCACCGGCCGCCTCGATCGCGATGCGCACCGCCACATATCCGGGGTGGGTGAAGCTGTCGGCGGTCAGCGAGTCGAACACCGGTCCGGCGAAGGCCGGAAACTGCAGCGCCGCCTTGAGCGCCTCGCGCTGCGGCCACAGCGTGGGGTCCTTGGCGTCGGGCATGGCGACCTTGGGCGCCGCCGCAGGTTCAGCACCGCGCACGCGGCGGTCGGGTGACACCGATCCGCCCTTCGCCGCCTTACCGGCCTCCTCACGCACCCGCGCGAGGACCTGGGCCACGTCGTCCCATCCCACCCAGCCGGCCAGCTGCCGGGCGTACTCGTCACGCAGCGTCGGGTCCTTGATCCTGGCCACCATCGGCACACACCGACGCAGCGCATCCACACGCCCCTCGGCGATCTCCAGATCAGACTCCGCCAACGCCGACCGGATCGCGAACGCGAACAGCGGGGTGCGGCGCGCCACCAGATCCCGCAACGCCCCCTCCCCCGACTTGAGCCGCAGATCGCAGGGGTCCATGCCGTCAGGAGCCACCGCAACGAACGACTGGCCGGCCAGGTTCTGCTCTCCCTCAAAGGCTTTCAGCGCAGCCGCCTGTCCGGCGGCGTCCCCGTCGAAAACGTAGATGAGCTCGCCACGGAAGTACGAGTCGTCCATCATCAAACGCCGCAGCATCGAAAGGTGCTCATCACCGAAAGCGGTGCCACACGACGCCACCGCCGTGGTCACCCCGGCCAGGTGCATCGCCATCACATCGGTGTAGCCCTCGACGACAACGGCCTGGTGCCCCTTGGCGATATCCCGCCTGGCCATGTCGAGCCCGAAGAGCACCGAAGACTTCTTGTACAGCATCGTTTCGGGGGTATTGACGTACTTGCCGGGCATGGTGTCGTCGTCGAAGATCTTGCGCGCCCCGAAGCCGATCACCTCGCCGCTGCTGGCGCGGATCGGCCACAACAGCCGCCGGTGGAACCGGTCGATCGGGCCGCGGCGCCCCTCCTTGGACAGGCCTGCGGCTTCGAGCTCCTTGAATTCGAATCCCTTGCGCAACAAATGCTTTGTCAGGGTGTCCCACCCGGACGGGGCGTATCCGCAGCCGTACTGTTTGGCCGCCGCGCCATCGAAATTGCGCTCGGTCAGGTACTGGCGCGCCGGTGCGGCCTCGGGTGAATCCAGCGCGGTGGCGTAGAACTCCTGCGCGGCCGCGTTGGCGGCGACGAGCCGCGCCCGGGTCCCCCGGTCGCGTTGCGCAGCAGTGCCGCCACCCTCGTAGTTGATGGTGTAGCTGATGCGATCGGCCAGCCGCTCGACGGCCTCCACGAAGCTGATGTGCTCGATCTTCTGGATGAAGGTGTAGGCGTCGCCGCCCTCACCGCAGCCAAAGCAGTGGAACTGGCCGTGATTGGGCCGCACATGAAAGGACGGCGACTTCTCGTCGTGGAAGGGGCACAGCCCCTTGAGCGAGTCGGCACCCGCGCGCTTGAGCTGAACGTAGTCGCCGACGATGTCCTCGATCCGGGTGCGCTCACGGATCGCCGCGATATCGCGATCAGGGATGCGTCCGGCCACCGAGCCAGCTTAGCCAACCTCGCCGTCAGGCCCAGCTGGCTTGCACACCCTGACTATCGCGGTCCACCCGCTCGAGCCGGCTTTCGGTGTACGAGGCGATCTGATCCACCACCACCCGGGTACGCGCCGCGTCGTCGGCGGCGGCCTCGAATGCGGGCAGGAACACCGGATCCAGCGTGGCCGGAGCCCCCAATGCCAGCCACTGGGCCACCCGATGAATGCGTTCACGCTGCCGGGCCTGTACCGCGATATGCCGCGGATCGGACATGATGAATTGCAGCGCAAGCATTTTCAGCACGGCAACCTCGGCGGCGACCACGTCCGGCACGGTCAGCTGGGCCTCGAACCGCACCAAAGGCCCATCACCGGCCACCTTGCGGGTGGCCCCGATCGCGGCCGAGGCGAACCTGCCCACCAATTCGCTGGTCAACCGCTTGAGGGCCGCCGAGGCAGTCAGGGTGCCGTCGTACGGGCCGATCGCGGCGACCACCGGCAGCGTGGCCAGCCGCGCGGCGGCCTCCTCCAGTGCGCCCTGCTCCAGGCCGCCGAACGACTTCACGCCCAGCTCCGCCAGCACCTGGGCCTCCCCCCGCGAGGCCAGCACCCGAAGGTCGATACGCCCGGAGATCACTCCGTCCTCGACATCGTGCACCGAATAGGCGACGTCATCGGACCAGTCCATGATCTGTGCTTCCAGGCAGCGCCGGCGCGGCGGCGCCCCGGCACGCACCCAGTCCAGCGCCGCGCCATCCTCGACGTAGGCGCCGAACTTTCCGCCGCCCGGCGGACGCAGCCACGGATACTTCGTCGCCGCATCCAGCGAGGCACGCGTGAGGTTCAACCCGGCGCTGTTGCCGTCGGCATCAACAACTTTGGGCTCAAGCCGGGTGAGAATGCGCAGATTCTGGGCGTTGCCCTCGAACCCACCACGGTCGACGGCCACCTCATCTAGCGCACGTTCACCGTTATGCCCGTACGGCGGATGGCCGATGTCATGCGCCAGCCCGGCCAGGTCCACCAGATCCGGGTCCGCCCCCAGGCCGGTGGCGATACCCCGGCCGATCTGCGCCACCTCCACCGAGTGGGTCAGCCGCGTGCGCGGCGTGTCACCCTCACGCGGACCCACCACCTGCGTCTTATCGGCCAGGCGCCGGAACGCGGCGCTGTGCAGAACCCGCGCCCGGTCCCGCGCGAAGTCGGTCCGGTACTCCGAGGACGGGATGTCGACGATGGCCGCCGTCTTGGGTGTTTCGGTGACGACGCGTTCACGGTCGGAATCGGTATAGGCGTCCTTGTAGGCATCCTGTGTACGCATCGTGGGCACCAGTCTGCCAGGACGGGTCCACGCGCCGCGCGAGGCATTAGATTGGCGACCATGCGTCTGCTGCGTGCCCTCGGGAGCCTGCTGGGAGTCATGATCGCGATGCTCACGGTGTTTGCCCCCACCCTGTTGCCGGCACCGGTGGCCAGTGCCGACCCGCCCTTCCGGATACCCGCCTACGTCACCGATCGGGCCGGGGCACTCAAGAACCCGACGAAGGTGCGCAACGCGATCGATCAGCTCTACGACGCACAGCACGTACGGCTGTGGGTGGTGTACGTCAAGGATTTCGACGGCGCCGACCCGGTGACATGGGCCAACAAAACCCTCAAGGCAAGCGGACTGGGAGATCGCGACGCATTGCTCGCCGTGGCAACCGAAGAACGCAGTTACGCGTTCCAGGTCGCATCCGAGATCAAGAACGTCAGCGATTCCGAGATCGAAGAGCTGCGCACCAACACGATCGAACCGGCGCTACGCGCATCGAATTGGGATGGCGCCGCCATCAACACCGCCAAGGGCCTGGAATCGGCCGCCGCATCGTCAACCTCCATACCCTGGAAGCCGATCCTGGCAGCGCTGGTCTTCGGAGCCGTCGTGGTCGGCGCCTTCATGCTGTACTCCTGGTTCCGCACCCGATCCCGTCGGCGCGCAGAGATCGAGGCCGCTAAGGGCATCGACCCGACCAACGCAGAAGCTCTAGCCGCGCAATCGGTGGACGCACTCGATGGCCTGTCGAAATCGATTGTGGTGAACGTCGACAACGCCGTGCGCACCAGCGAGGCCGAACTCACGCTGGCAGTCGAGGAATTCGGAACCGAACAGACCGCGCCCTTCCAGCAAGCCGTCGATTCCGCGAAAAAAGCTCTTGCTCAGGCATTCTCCGTGCGCAAGCAGCTCGACGACTCCGTCCCGGAAACGCCCACGGAGCAGCGCCGCCTGCTGATCGATGTCATCACCACCGCGGCACGTGCCGACCGCACCCTCGATGATCAGTCCAATGCCTTTGACGCGCTGCGGAACCTGGTGATCAACGCCCCCACGAAGTTGGACACGCTGACCCAGCAAGTGGTCGCCACCACCGCTCGGGTACCCGAATCACAGCGGGTTCTCGAGCAACTGCGCACCCAGTTCGATGCCGCGGCCCTGGCGTCGATCGTCGACAACATCACCGAGGCCACCGAGCGCACCACGTTCGCCGACTCCCGGATCACCCACGGCCGGGAACTCGCCGCCCGCCCCCTGGAGGGCCAGCAGATGAATCTCGTCGACGCCGTGCGCGGAGCCGAATCGGCGCTGAACCAGGCCGCCGCGCTTTTGGACGCGGTGGACAACGCCGCCAACAACATCCGGCGCGCCATCGACGCACTGCCCGCGGCGATTGCGGACACGAAGTCGGGTATCGCCCAGGCCGAGGAACTTCAGCGGCAGGGTTCGGTGCCCCGTGCCGACGAGCTGACGAAGGCCCACGACAGGGCTGACGCGGCCGTGGCCGACGCCGAGAGAGTCGGGCCCACCGATCCGCTGACCGCCTTCACCCACCTGGCCACGGCCGATGCCGAGCTCGACAAGCTGCTGGCCGCGGTGCGGGAAGAAAAGGACGCCGCCGAACGCCGTGCCCGCGCGCTCAATCAAGCGATCGCCACCGCCCGCCAGAAAGTGAATGGGGTCACCCAGTACATCGGACTGCACCGAGGCGCCGTCGGCTCTGTCGCACGCGGATACATCGCGGAAGCCGAACGCAGCATCGCGACGGCCGAGTCCGCACGCCAGTCAGATCCCTCGAACGCCATTCTGTGGGCCAATCGGGCCACCGAGCTGGCGACGCGTGCCGAAGGCAGCGCGATCCAAGAGGTGCGGGCGGCCCAGTCCTACTACAGCAACGGGTACGGCAACTACCGCGGATACAGCGTGGCGGGCGATGTGGCCGGCAACGTCGCGGGTGCCGTGATCGGCGGCATCCTGCGCGGCATGCTCAGCGGCGGATCAAGCCACCACAGCTCCTGGTCCGGGTCGGGCTCGTCGTCGTATGGCGGCTCGTCTCGATCCTCGGGGTCGAGCTTCCGGGGCGGCGGCGGCCGCTTCTAGCGCGCCGTCCCCGCTCGAAATTTCACCCAACACTTGACGGCACGCCGCTGTCGATGTGCAATATATTGCATGCCGGTACCTCCCTCGGAAGGCGTGATGGCGCGCTCGCTACTCCGCGACGATGCCTATAAGGCCCTGCGCACGGCCATAGTGGACGGAACGCTGGCCCCCGGTGAGCGGCTGCGCGATGACGAGCTCAGCCGCTGGCTGGGCGTGAGCCGAACCCCGATCCGTGAGGCACTCGCCCGGCTGGAACACGCCGGTCTGGTCCAGACCCAACCGGGACGGCACACCATCGTCAGTCCCATCGACATCCGGGAGGCGCGTGCCGCACAGTCCGTTGCCGCGGCGATGCACGAGCTCGCGGTGCGCGAGGCCATCACCAACATCTCCGCCGGTGACCTGGCCGCGATGCGGCACGCCAACACACGATTTGCCGCCGCCCTCGATGCGCACGATCCCGATGCCGCATTGGCCGCCGACGACGAATTCCATGCCGTCGCAATAGATGCCAGTGCGAACCCGTACATCGCCGCCGTGCTGGAGCAGGTGACCCCCGTGCTGCGCCGCCTGGAACGCATCAGGTTCGCCAGCCGCGACGGGCGTCATTCCGTGGCCTTGCACGAGCAGATCATCGCGCGCTGCGAAGCCGGTGACAGTGAGGGCGCCGGACGCGCGGCCCGCGACAACTGGCACACCCTGATCCCGGCGCCGGAGGCCGCCGACTCCGAGGAACGCGGCGCGGGCTGAAGACCGCTCCCCCACAACGCCATTCCCAGAACCCGAGCCAGGAGAACGCCGTGTCGATCCACGATTTCCCCCGCTATCCACTGACCTTCGGGCCCAGCCCGGTCCATCCCCTGCAGCGCCTCAGCCGCCACCTCGGGGGCGCCGATATCTGGGCAAAACGCGAAGACTGCAACTCCGGGCTCGCCTTCGGCGGCAACAAGATACGCAAGCTCGAGTACATCGTTCCCGACGTGCTGGCCAGCGGCGCCGACACGCTGGTATCCATCGGCGGCTACCAGTCCAACCACACCCGACAGGTGGCGGCCGTCGCGGCCGTGCTGGGGATGCGCTGTCACCTGGTTCAGGAACGCTGGGTGGACTGGGAGGATCCGGTCAACGACAAGGCGGGCAACATCCTGTTGTCACGGATCATGGGAGCCCAAACTCAGCTCGACCCTTCGGGATTCGATATCGGCATCCGCCAATCCCGGGAAGACGCGCTCACCGCGATCGAGAACTCCGGCGCCAAGCCCTACCCCATCCCCGCCGGTGCCTCGGAACACAAATACGGCGGCCTCGGCTTCGCCAACTGGGCGTATGAGGTGGCCGCACAGGAGGATCAGCTGGGCGTGTTCTTCGACACCATCGTCGTGTGCACGGTCACCGGGTCAACCCATGCGGGCATGATCGCGGGGTTCGCCGCACTCGCCGATGCCGGCGGACGGCCACGGCGAGTGCTGGGTATCGACGCATCGGCCACGCTCCCAAAGACCACCGACCAGGTCACCCGCATCGCCCGGCACACCGCCCAGCAGATCGGCCTCGAACGCGACCTGCGCCCCGACGAGATCACCGTCCTGGAGGGCTGGGCGGGCGAAAAGTATGGCGTGCCCGTCGATTCCACCGTCGAGGCGATGAAACTCTGTGGGCGCCTCGAAGCGATGATCACCGACCCGGTGTACGAGGGCAAGTCGATGGCAGGCCTGATCGACCTCGTCAGTGACGGGACGATCGAGCGGAGCTCGAACGTCCTATACGCCCACCTCGGCGGCCAGCCCGCGCTGAACGCCTACAGCAGCGTGTTTCCCGGCTAGCTCGCGTACCCGTCGGCGACGTTCAGCGCCTCGTCGATGATCGAGAGTCCACGTCGCAGATCCTCTTCGCTGATGATCAGCGGAGGCGCCACATGCGTGCGGTTGAAGTGCGTGAACGGCCACAGGCCACTCTTCTTGCACGCCGCCGCGAAGGCGTTCATCGGCGCCGCGGCCTCACCACTGGCATTGAACGGCACCAGCGGCTCGCGAGTCTGCTTGTCGCGCACCAGTTCCACCGCCCAGAACAAGCCACGGCCGCGGATCTCGCCGACGCTCGGATGAGTCTGCACCCAGCGCTCCAGTTCCGGACGCACCACGCGCTCACCGAGATCGCGCACCCGCTCCAGGATCTTGTCGTCCTCGAACACCTTGATGGTCTCGACACCGACCGCGCAGGCCAGCGGGTGACCGGAGTAGGTCAATCCACCCGGGTACGGACGGTGATCGAAGCTGGTGGCGATGGCATCGGAGATCACCACACCCCCCAGCGGGACATAGCCGGAGTTGATGCCCTTGGCGAAGGTGATCAGGTCCGGCGTGACGTCAAAGGCGTTGATGGCGAACCATTCCCCGAATCGCCCGAAGCCGACCATCACCTCGTCGGCGATGAACACCAGGCCGTACCGGTCGCAGATCTCCCGCACCCCGGCCAGGTAACCCGGCGGCGGCACCAGCACACCGTTGGTGCCGACCACCGACTCCAGGATGATCGCGGCGATGGTGGGCGGGCCCTCCAGGTTGATCACCTGCTCCAGATGCTCCAGCGCCCTTTGGGTTTCCTCCTCCGGGGAGGTGGCATGGAACACCGAACGGTAGGCGTACGGCCCGAAGAAACGGACCACCGAGTTGTCGCCCGGGTCATTGGCCCAGCGGCGCGGCTCACCCGTCAGCGACATCGAGGTGGTGGTGCCACCGTGGTAGCTGCGGTATGCGGACAGCACCTTGCGGCGACCGGTGTGGTGACGCGCCATCCGGACCGCGTGCTCCACGGCCTCGGTGCCACCGTTGGTGAAGAACACCTTGTTCAGGGTTCCCGGTGCACGCTCGGCCACCAGGCGGGCGAGTTCACCGCGCACATCGTTGGCGAAGGCGGGCGCAATAGTGGCCAGCCGACCGGCCTGACGCTGGATGGCCTCCACCAGACGCGGATGCTGGTGTCCCAGATTGAGGTTCACCAGCTGCGAGGCGAAGTCCAGGTACTCCTTGCCCGTGTAATCCCAGAAGGTCGCGCCCGCACCACCGGCGATCGGCAGCGGGTCGATGGCCGCCTGCGCGGACCACGAGTGGAAAACGTGCCCACGGTCGTCGGCGCGAACCTGCGCCTCGGCCGCCGGTGCCTCGATCGGCGCGCTGGCGGGATCGATTCCGATGTGATTCTGGACGTCAGTCATTTCTGCTCCTCGGCTAGCAGCCCTTGAGAGATTTGGCGAGATGATCGGCCACGCCGCCGATCGGAATACGCTGCTGGGTCATCTCATCGCGGTCGCGAACGGTGACGGAGTCGTCTTCGAGCGAGTCGAAATCGACTGTGACGCAGAACGGGGTGCCGATCTCGTCCTGTCGACGATACCTGCGCCCGATGGCACCGGCGTCATCGAAGTCGACATTCCAGCTCTGCCGCAGCTCGGCGGCCAGCGCCTTGGCGCGCGGGCTCAGGTCGGCATTGCGCGACAGTGGCAGCACCGCGACCTTGACCGGAGCCAGGCGCGGGTCCAGGCGCAGGACGGTGCGGGTGTCCACGCCGCCCTTGGCATTGGGAGCTTCGTCCTCGTGATACGCATCGACCAGGAAGGCCATGAACGAGCGGGTGAGCCCGGCCGCGGGCTCGATCACGTACGGGGTGTAGCGGCGGTCCTCGGCCTGGTCGTAGTACGACAGGTCTTCACCGGAATGCTTTGCGTGCGTCGACAAGTCGAAGTCGGTGCGGTTGGCGACACCCTCCAGCTCACCCCACGGGTTGCCGCTGAAACCGAACTTGTACTCGATGTCGACGGTGCCGTCGGAGTAGTGCGACAGCTTCTCCTTGGGGTGGTCGTACAGCCGCAGGTTCTCCGGGTCGATACCCAGATCCACGTACCACTGCAGCCGGGTGTCGATCCAGTACTTGTGCCACTCGGGGGCGGTGGACGGCTCGACGAAGAACTCCATCTCCATCTGCTCGAACTCGCGGGTACGGAAGATGAAGTTGCCCGGGGTGATCTCGTTACGGAAGCTCTTGCCGATCTGGCCGATGCCGAACGGCGGCTTCTGTCGCGACGTGGTGACGACGTTCTTGAAGTTGATGAAGATGCCCTGCGCGGTCTCCGGACGCAGGTAGTGCAGGCCCTCTTCGGTCTCGATGGGGCCCAGGTAGGTCTTGAGCATCATGTTGAAGTCACGGGGCTCGGTCCACTGTCCCTTGGTGCCGCAGTCGGGGCAGACGATGTCGGTCATCGGGACCGACTCCGGGTCGTCGATTCCCTTCTTCTCCGCGTAGGCCTCCTGCAGGTGATCCTGACGGTGCCGCTTATGACAGTTGAGGCACTCGACCAGCGGATCGTTGAAGACCTCGACGTGACCGGAGGCGACCCAGACCTGACGGGGCAGGATCACCGAGGAGTCGAGGCCGACGACGTCGTCGCGGCTGGTGACGACGGAGCGCCACCACTGCTTCTTGATGTTTTCCTTGAGCTCGACACCGAGCGGGCCGTAATCCCACGCCGACTTGGTGCCGCCGTAAATCTCGCCGCAGGGGTACACGAGCCCCCGGCGCTTGGCGAGGTTGACGACGGCCTCGATCTTCTTACCGGCGGCGTTCGGCTTGGCGGCCACGATCTGCTCAGGCTCCTCTTGCAAGACTGCAGTAATTGACCTGAACAGCCTAAGGGCCGGACCAAGCGCGTTTTACCTCGGTGGCCGCAGCAGCTACTTCAGATGGTCCAGCAGGATGCCGTGGGGACCGAAGTACTCCTCGCGCCACTTCTCGAGCAGTGGGCCGTGGTCGATGTCGTCGGGATGGAATCCGGGCCACAGGTAGCTGCGGATCTTGGCCCAGAGCCCGGCGAACAGCGGCGTGCGGGGCAGCCTGAGAACGCTGCGCAGGGTGCGCACCGGGTGTCGCCAGGCCCAGGGATCGGTGACGATCGAGGCCAGCAAGATCACCGTCCTGCTCAGGAAAAGTCCCAGCGTGAGCGCCATGGCCGCGATCCGCATCCGCTCGGAGCCCCCGACGTGGCGGTACACGTCGAAGGCAACGGACTTGTGTTCCATCTCCTCGATGGCATGCCAATTGAGCATCGCTCGCACCTCGGGATCGGTCAGCTGCTGCTGGATCCACGCCACGCTGAGCACCTGCTCCCCGAGGATGGCCGTGAGGTGTTCGACCGCGGCCGTCACCGCGAGCGCGGATCGTGCCACCGGATCCGGCAGCCGGTCCCTGTTCTGCTTCATGCGCTGGACCAGCCGTGTGCCCATCCGGTCCATGAACCCCGTCGCCCAGTACCCGCGGCGCACCAGCTGCGTGTTGAGCTCACGGTGCTGGATGCCGTGCGTCATCTCCTGTCCGATGAATCCGGCGACCTGTTTCCTGAGCACGGGATCACCGATCTGACCGTCATAGCGGCGCACGGATTGGATGAAGAACTCCTCACCCGAGGGAAAGAAGCCGGACAGCAGGGCCACCAGATGGCTCATCGCGATATCGCCCGCGACGAAGTGGCGCCGCGACGGGGACGCCCCGTCGAACGTGAACGCGATCCGGCGGGTGTGCACAGCGCGTCCGGCGGCCGATGACGGACGCGGTTGCGGATTGTTCGCCGGCATCATTTACCTCGGTGGCTCGATGGGCAGCGCAGGTCCGCCGTATGGCGTCGGGATGGTGTACCGGCCGGGCGGCGTCGGGTCGGATCGTGCGCCTAGGTCAGCACCGGGCGGCGGCCCGGCCGTGTCATCCCCGGCGGGACGCGGGGCATTCTTGGCGCCCCGCACCAAGACGGCGGGATCGTCGTCGCGGCAGTACGTGTACAAGAAGGGTTCCGGATAGTCCGCCGAGGACGGTGGATGGCGAGGAGTGCCGTAGTCGCAGGCGTATCGCGGATACAGGTCGGCCGTCACCCATAGGCCGTGCTCATGCATGGTGCTGATGAACGCCTCCAGCGCTGAGCCGCGATAGGTGGGAAACAGGGCGTTCAACGCCGGTACCCGCACATACGACAGGTGCGCGTTGGTGGCCAGATTGGCCAGCAGCTGGACCATGGTGTCGGAGTTGTCGGTGAACAGGTTGTCGGTGGCCGCCAGCACTCGCGGGGATTGATCGATGAGTTTCCGGTAGCCGCCGTCCATCGCGTTCATGCCCGCCAAGGTGCTGCGCAGATTGCGTGAGGTGACCGCGATTCCACCGTTGACGTCCACCGCCGATGACAGCACCGTCCGGCTGTCCCTGATGGCGCTGACCGTTTCGGGAAGCACCGAATCCAGGGTGGACAGCAGGAACACCCCGCCGTTGACGATGTCGGTGAGCTTGCGGGGCCCCTGCGCGCTCAGGCTCAGTTCCGTCTTGATGCGCTCGATCTTGGCCGGATCCACTTGGGCGAGAACACCGTCGGCATGGGTCAGCAGCTGTGCCGGAGTGACCGGTATGGCGGTGCGGTCCCGGGCAATCACGTCTCCGCCGGACAGGAACGGGCCCGCGTCGGATGCCGCGGAGAAATCGAGATACTGCTCACCGGCCGCGGACAGCCCGGACACCCGCACCGCCGCCGACGCGGGGACGCGAACTCCGCTGTCGACGCTCACTGTCGCGTTGACACCGTCCCCGGTGAAGGTCAGCGACTCGACCGAGCCGATCCGCACTCCATGCAGCGTCACATCCTGGTTCGGCAGCAGACCTCCGGACTCGGCGAGCTGGATGGTCAGCGGGTAACTCGATGTCAGCGGCCGGACGTGCAGCACCTCCACCAACAGGTAGGTGACCGAAATGGCCAGGGTGGCAACGAGTGACAGTCCGCTTACCCATGCGCGGCTCATCGTCCGGGTCCTTGTACGTCGGGTCCCGGCGGCTGGGTGCCTTGCGCTTCGGGGCCCTGCCCGACGACGCGTTCCTGTAACCGCCACAGCGTGTATTTGAAGGTCCCCACGAGCTTGGCCCAGTCGTATCGCTTGGGGCCGTGCAATCCAGGATCTCCCCCGAAACCGGCATCCGGTATCGCGCCCAGCACCAGTCGGTCGATACCGGCACTGCCTGAGATGGCCGATCCTGCAGTGATTTTGATGAACGGCGCATACAGCCGGTTGAGCGAGAGCAGGCTGGTCTGTGGATCGAGCACCACGTCATTCCAGGACCGGGAGATCGCGTTGGCGTCGGCCACCACGCTGCGCCCGCTGGTGTCAGTGCCCGCGATGGACGGGAACTTACCCAGCTCGCGTGCGGTATCACCCAGCAGCAGCACCAGATCGGAGATCTGACCGGCATTGTCTTGCAAGGTCGCGGTGGCCGGGCCCGCCGCATGCAGCACCTCGGCAAGCCTCTCACTCTTGCCGTCGAGAACCTCGGCTAGGTGGGTCGTCTCGGTCAGGGCGGTATCCAGCTGTCCCGAGCGTGCGTTCAGCTTGCCCAGCAGCTCGTTGGACTTGCCGATCATCCGCCCGAATGCCTGGCCGTCCTGGCCCGCCGCCCTGCCCATACCGTTGACAACGTTGGTGAGGTTGTGCACCGCACCACCGTTCACCAGAATCGCCGCCGAACTGAGCACCGATTCCACCGTCGCCGCCGCACCGGTGTGGTCGATCGTGATGGTGTCCCCGTCGCCGAGTGTGGGCGCATTGGGTTGTTCGGGCGGCGTGACGGCCACGAAGACGTCACCCAGCGGCGTGGCCGTGCGCAACTGCGCCGTGCTGCCTACCGGAAGGGTGACATCGTGCCGGATGCGCAACGTGGTCACCGCACGGAAATCTTTGGCCGCCATCGATTCCACCTCGCCGATATCCGCACCGGCGAGCTTCACCTTGGCACGCTCGGGTAGGTTGAGCGCGTTCGCAAAGACTGCGGTCAGCCGGTATCCCCCGCCACCCAGGCCGGGGGCAGGCAGTGGCAGGTCGGCCAGTCCCGCAGAGGAACACCCGGCGCACAGGAACACCACCGCGACGACGATCGATAACTTGCGCCCCATCACTTCTGCCCCATCGCCGCGAGTCCGTCAAGCATGTAGGTGAGTCCGAAGTCGGGGCCGTAGTCCTGCAACGTCCCTGTGCTGCAGCCCAGTTGACGCAGTCCCATCAGATTGCAGATCTCCTTGGCCATCTGCCCGTCGAAGACCATGCGGTCGGCCAGGAAGTGGGCGCGTATCGCGCCGTTGCGTTGATCGATGGCGTTGTAGAGGTTGTCGGCCATCAACGGCAGCACATCGAAGAACTCGGCGACCTCCCGCTGACGGTCATACACCGACTGAATGCTCTTGTTGCCATTGGCAATACCGCGATGGATGGCATCCCGGTTGGCCTGCAGGATGTTTCCGGTCTGCTCGATCACCTCGTTGAACTGCCTCCCGGTACTGCCCGAACCGAAGTTCTCCCGGGCCAGGACATCGCTGAGCTGACGCACGGTGGAACCGAACTGGCGCAAGCTCGCATCGTTGCGGGCGGCCGCATCCAGCAGGCTGCTGACGTTCCTGACGATGGCGGTCATCTGCTCACGACTGTGCTCGCCACCGTCGGCGCCGAGCCGCAGGGCCCGCGATAACTCATCGAGCGCCGTCTTGATCCGATCACCGTTGCCCGCGGCCACACCGTCACCGGCGTTGAGCACCGCGGCGATGGGTCCACCTCCGGCGCCGTCGCCGTGCAGGGACCCGGAAAGCTTGTCGAGCATGCCGAGTACCCGATCGAATTCGACGGGAGTCTTGGTGCGGTTCAGTCCGATGGTGTCGTGGTCGTGCAGCACCGCCCCGCCGCGGTACGGCGGCGTCAGCTCGATCTGGCGGTCGGTCAGGATGGACGTCGAGAGAGTGACGGCCTGGGCGTCGGCAGGAATCTTGACCTGCCGGTCGACGGTGAACTGCACCTCGGCGTATCCGCCCCGGGCGGTGATGGTGGAGACCTGACCCACCGGCATACCCAGCACGGCCACCACATTGCCGGGGTACAGGCCCGCAGCGCTGTCGAATTGGGCTGTGAGCGTGATGGTTCCACCCTCCCCGGTAACGGACCATGCCGCCCCTGCCGTTGTCGCGACGAGGACAAGTCCCACACAGATCAGGAGCATCTTGCGCATCGTGGTCACTGGCAGTCCTTGAAGTACTGGAGCATCCCGAATTGCTTGGCGCGCCCGCTGATCGCACACATCCACGAGTCGATGAGTGCGCCACCCGGCGGGTTGCCCTCGATGGAGTTGCCGAGTCCGGTGGCGTTGGCGATCTCGCGAATGGGTACCGGGGCGATCTGGAGCAGGTTGCGCAACAAGGCATCCTGTTCGGCAAGCTTGCCGCTGAGTTCCTCCAGGGTCTGGATGACACCGTCGAGTGCACGGTGATCGCCGACCACGATGGTGCGCAGCGACGCCACGATGCTCTGCAGCGAGCGCATCATCGCGTGGAAGGCGGCCGAGCGTGCCACGAACTCGCCCACCAGCTCCTGTCCCTGCCGGATGAAGGTGCCGATATCGGACTGCTGGCGGCGCAGCATGCCGGTGACCTTCTCGGTGCTGGTCAGCAGCGTGCCCAGCTGTTCGCGCCGCTGCGCGATGACCGAGGACAGGGCGCGCACGTTCTCCATGGCCTGTGGCACCACGTTGGGCAGTCCGTCCAGCTGGGTGCCCAGGACACCCAGCGAGGAGGCAATGCGATCGGCGTCCACCTGCTCGAAGGTCCGGGTGGAGTCGGCCAGCGCTGCCTGCAGGTCATAGGGAACCTCGGTGTGCGGCAGGCTGATCCGTCGGCCATCGAGTGCCGCTGCGCCGGCGGGGCGCAGATCGACATAACGAGAACCGAACAAGGTCGTGATCTTGATGGCGGCCCGTGAATCGGTGCCGACCGGCACGTTGTCACGCACCCGGAAGGTGACCTCCACGCGATCACCCGACAATCGCACCCCGGTCACCGAACCCACCTGCACTCCCGCGACGGCGACGATGTTCCCCGGCCGCAGCGCGGCAGCCTGCAGGAACTCTCCGGTGAACTGCCGGTATCCGATTCCCAATTCCTTCACCAGCAGCAGAGCACCGATGAGCACGGCGACGACGGCCACGGCGATCACACCGAGCCAGGTCTTGTTGTAGGAGTCCAGCGGTCTCATCATTTAGCCACCGTCGCCTGCGTTCCGGCACCGCGCCGTGTGCTTGGCCTTACCGCCCGGGGTGGCTGCGTCGACGATGATCGGAACCACGTCGTTGAGCCCCGGGAAGAATCCGTACGCGTTCACGTCACAGGCGTAGGCGTTCATGTATGACCCCTCCCCGAACATGCGGGCCAGCCCCTTGAGGAACAACGGCGTGTTGAGTCCTGTGTAAGCGAGCTGCGGTTCGATGTTCAGCATGTGCCGGGTGTAACCCGGTTCTCGCGTGAGTAACTCGTGTACGGATGGATTTACGTCCTTCGCGATACGGGACAGGTTCCTGACCACCTCGGTCATCTTCCCGACCGAGGACACCAATTCGGGACGACGGCTATCGAACTGGCCGACCACCTGGCGGGTGGCGGCGATGGCGTCCTCGAAGTCCTTGTTCTGAGCGGCGAGGCTGCCCACCACGCTGTCCAGACTGCCGATCACATGGTCCAACGCATCGTCGCGGCCCGTGAATGTCTTCGTCAACGTAGATGTCTGGTCCACCAGCGTCGCGAATGCCGCGGTATCGCCCTGCAGCGACCCGATCACCGCCTGGGTGAGGTTGTTCACCTGAGCGGGGTCCAGCACCGCGAAAAGTGGCTCGTATCCGTTGAGCAGGGTACCGATGTCGAAGGAGGGTTCGGTCCGCTCGACCGGGATAACACCACCGGGCGCCAGCAAGGTTCCGGTTCCTGAGTGTCCCTGTGCCAGTGCGAGATATCGCTGACCCACGATGTTCTGATACGTCACCGATGCGGTCGTGCTGTCGGGAAGCCGCTGATTGTCCTGGACGGCGAAGCTCACCTTCGCGAGCGTCCCGTTGAGCTCGACACCCTCGACTCTGCCCACGCGAACCCCCGCGATCCGGACGTCGTCACCCTCGCGCAATCCGAAGACGTCGGTGAACATGGCCGCGTAAGGCACTGTGGAGCCCCTGACATCCCGGCGCAGCGTGACGTACACGAGCCAGGTGAGCGCCGTGGCCATCACCAGGAAGACGACCAGGCCGATGAGCGAGGCGCGTGTTGCCGTATGTCTCATCGGGCGCCTCCCTCGTTGTGCGCGTGCTGGTTACGGGTCACGGTCGTACCGCGGGCGACGGGCCCGAGGATCAGCTGATCTGCCGCTGTCGCCGGCTGCCCCAGAATTCGGCCCAGCTGGCCGCGCTCCTGCGCGCTGCCGACAGGTCCCACGTTCCCACCGAAAGATGCCGGTGCCACGGCGACGTCCCCAGGGTCGGCGCCGCCGGGTACCGGTGGCGCCGGCGTGAGCCACGACGGCACCGGCGGATTGGGATCATGCAGGTTGGGATTGGGGTTGACCAGTGGTGGCCCGACGGCGACGAGGTTGCCGTTGTCACCGACCACAGTTCCCGGCGGAGGCGCCAAGCCGGCCGGCGGATGATAGTTCTGCGGCAGCAATACCTCGGGCAAGTCCGGCCGCACCGCGATCTGGGGAGCGGTGAAACAGCTGGGCCCCTTGAGTTCCCCGTAGCGCGGGCAGTCTGCGCGGGTATAGCTGTAGGAGGGAGTGAAGGACAGGTTCACTCGGCCTCGGGCGGTCGCCAGTTCCGGGTCCCAGACTTCCTGGAAAAAGGTGTCCGAGAACTTGGTGATGCGCTGGGTGATCGGCACGAAGTGCTCGGCGTTGTCGGCCAGCACCCCCAGTACGGGCGTCAAATCGGTGGTGATCTGGATGATTTGGTCGGTGTGATTGTGCAGCGAATCCACCGTGGTGCCGGTGGTGTGCACCCCGGCGCCGATGAATGTACGCAACTGATCTCGCTTCTCGGCGAGAGTCTGCATGGGCTTCACGGCCTGATGCAGGGCATCCACCAGATCCGGCGCGGTCTGCGACAACCCGTGGGCAGCCTGCACCAATGCCGATACAGTGGAGGGCCCCTGGTCGGTCGCGACAATGGCGTTGAGCTGATCCAGTATGCGGTCGAGTTGCGCTGCGCTGGTGAGTAGTTCGGCCCGGCGGTGATCGGTGGCCGCGCCAACTGCGGCCAGCACGCCCAGGGATTGATCCTCACGTCCGCGGCCTCCGGCGGTCAGGATCTCGCGCAGCTTGTTGACGGTCGTCTGAAACAGCACGGTCGGTAGCCGGGTGTCCTCGGCGACATGCCCGCCTTCACGAATGGGTGCGCCGGGTCCGTGGTCGACGAGTTGCAGGGCCGAGACCGCGAAGACATTGCTGGGCACCACGCGGGCGGTGACTGTCCCGGGGATCGAGGTGGCGTACCCGTGTTTGAGCCGCACGTGTATCCGGTTGGGTTGAGTACCGGCCGCCGGGGTGACGCTTTCCACGGCACCCACAAGCACGCCGCGGTACTTCACATCGGAGCGCGGCGGCAGCCCGTCACCGACGTTATGGAGATCGGCGACGATGTCGATGTACCGGTCCAGCACACCCGTCGACTTGATCAACAACGCCGACGTGATGGCGACAACCGCGACCAACGCGGCACCTCCGCGCATCAGCAGCTGGCGACGGGTGAAGCGCACACCGTCCAAGTCGTAATGAATGCCAAGCTGATTCGTCACCTCATCCCCCGAACCTTGCACCGGAGTCCACACTCCACAGCGCCATGGTGAGCAGCATGTTGACGACGATCACCGCGGTGATGCTGGCGCGCATCGCGTGTCCCGCGGCGATGCCCACCCCTTCCGGCCCGCCGTCTGCGCAGAATCCGTAGTAGCACTGCACCGCCGAGGCTATCCAGACGAAGACGATGGCTTTGAAGACCGAGTAGGCGATATCCGTGCCGCTGGACAGCAGCGTGAAGTAGTGCAGGTACGGGCCCAACGAGCCGCCGCTGACGATGCTCACCATCACCTGGCAGGACAGATAACTGATCGTCAGGCATGCCACATACAGCGGGATGATGGCGACCACGGAGGCCAGCAGTCGGGTCGTCACCAGATACGGAATCGGCCGGATGGCAAGAGAATCCATGGCATCGACTTCTTCGGCGATGCGCATGGACCCGAGCTGGGTGGTGAAGCGGCAGCCCGCCTGCACGGCAAAGGCCAACGCGGCCATGATCGGAGCGAGCTCACGGGTGGTCACCAACGAGGAGATGACACCCGTGGCAGGACCCAGGCCCATCAATTCCAGGAAGTTGTAACCCTCGATAGCCACTAGGGCACCGGTGGTAATACCCAGCACCAGCACCACACCGGCGGTCCCACCGCCGACAACGATCGACCCGTTGCCCCAGGTGATATCGGAAAGCAGGCGCAGGAACTCACGCCGGTACCGGCGCAGCGCGATCGGAATCGCCAGGAAGGCGTGCAGGAAGAAGGTCACCATGTGGCCGAATCGCGCCAGCGGCCTCATCGCGGCATCGGCGCGGAAGGCCCCTGGAGACAACGTCACCCGGGGCTCCGCCAGGGTCGCGGTCACAGTACCCCCCGTGGGAACAACATGGTGTAGACCTGGCTGACCACAACGTTGACGATCATCAGGAGCAGCACAGATTCCACCACTGCCGCGTTGACCGAGTTGGCCACCCCGGTCGGCCCGCCGTGTGCGGCCAGTCCCTTCTGGCAGGCGATCACCGCCACGATCGCGCCGTACACCGCGGCCTTCAACAGCGCCAGTAACAGATCACCCGTGGAGGCAAACGACGCAAAGGTCGCGACGAAACTCCCTGGGGCACCGCCCTGTACGTAGACATTGAACAAGTAGCTGGCCAAGAAACCGACAAAGCAGACCACACCGGTCAGGCCAATACCGACAACGATCGCCGCGGCGAAGCGCGGCACCACAAGACGCCGCACCACCGATACCCCCATGACCTCCATGGCCGCCGTCTCCTCGCGCATGGTCCGGCACCCGAGATCGGCAGTCATCGCCGAGCCCACCGCCGAGGCAAGCAGCATCGCCGCCACCAACGAGGCGGCCTGCCGCACCACTGCCAACCCACTGGCCGCGCCCGCCAGCGAGGTGGCGCCGACCTGTCCTGCCAGCAGCGCGAATTGGATCGAGAGTGTTACCCCGATGGGCAGTGCCACCAGCACCGTCGGCATCACCGCCGTACCCGCCATGAAGGATGCCTGCCGCACGAACTCCGCCCACTGAAAGCGACCCGTCACCAGATCGACCGCGAAGTACCGCAGCGTATGCATGCCGAGTACGAACTGCTCACCCACCGTGGTGAGTGCGGCAATCGGATGGCGCCGCATGTAGTCCGCACTTTGATCACCCAGTGGGCGAACCACTTTGGATATAAGAGAGCGGACACGGACCTGCTGTTCCCGTGTCGTCATCGGGCCGGTTCACACCTCGTCAGCCGTTCAGTGGTCGCTTTCCTGCGCAGCTTCCCCGAGGATGTCTTGGGAATCCATCCCGCGGGGACCACATGGACATCGCGCGGGCTCACTCCCAGACTGCGGTAGACGCAGTCGGCCACCTCGGCCCGAATGCGTGCGCTCTCGTCGCTGTCGGCATGCAACGCAGACTCGGCCACCATCGCGAACCCCTCGCCCGCCGCAGCGGTGGACAGACGTACCGCGGCGACACCGCCCGACCTCACACCCGGGACGCCCGCGACCGACCGTTCGATGTCCTCGGGGTGCACGTTGCGTCCCGAAATGATCAGGATGTCCTTCTTGCGGCCGCAGATCACCGGCTGCCCATCCGCGGTGAGATACCCGATATCGCCCGTGGACAGCCAGCCCTGCGCATCGAGCATCGATTCGAATCCCGCCGCGGTGCGGTACCCGGCGGTGACGTTCTCCCCACGGATCTCGAGCTCACCGATCGCCCCCGTGGGCAGCACCGAGCGGTCCTCGGCCACCACTCGCACCTCACATCCCGGCAGCGGAAGCCCCAGCGCGACACGGGCACTAGCCTCTTCGCCCGGGGCCGCGACCAGATCGGGATGTGGGGGCAATACCTGGTAGCCCTCACCACGGCGCACAAAGGAAACCGCCAAGGTGGCCTCCGCCATCCCGTAGGCGGGGACGATCGCATCGGCCCGCATACCGAACCGGGCGCCCTCGGCCGCAAAGCGTTCCAGGGTGGCGACGTCGATGGCCTCGGCACCGCTCAGCGCGAAACGAAGCGAGGACAGATCGTAGGCACCGTCGGCCGCCTTACGCAGCCTGCGCGCCAGCAGTGAGTAGGCGAAGTTCGGTCCGGCAGTCATGCTGCCCCGGTAGGTGCTGATCAGCTCGGCCCACAGCAGCGGGTTGCCCAGAAAATCCATGGGCGTCACGCTGACGGTGTTCATCCCCCGGCACATCGGGACGATGAGATACCCCATCATGCCCATGTCGTGAAAGAGCGGCAGCCAGCTCACCACCACATCGGATTCCGGATCTGCACCAGAGGCGATGACCATCGCCCGCAGATTGGCCTCGATGTTGCGGTAGGTGATGCTGACCGCCTTCGGCGTTCCGGTGGATCCGGAAGTCAACTGCAAGAAGGCAATAGCATCCTCGCCGGTATCGATGATCTCCCCCGGTGCGCCGGTCGACAGGCCGGGCAACTCCAGGGCGCGGGCGCCCACGGCGGCGAACTGGTCCGCGGCCGCCAGGAACGGATCGCCTACCACCACGATCGTCGAGCCCACCGCGGCCAGCGCCTTGCCGGTGTCCTCGATCCACAGTTGCATGTCGGAGCGGTGCGTGGGCTGATGCAGCATGGTCACCGAGGCGCCGGACATCCAGATGCCCTGTACCAACGGCGCGATTTCCCCCGGGACACCGGCCAATACGGCCACCGCATCGCCGGGTCGCACACCCGCTGCCTGCAGGGAGCCCGCGATGTGCAGCCCCCGCTGGTGCACGTCGGCCCACGACGTGGTGCGCAGCTCCTCCAACCGCGAGGTTCCGTCGGGGTTGATCGGCGCGCAGGTGAGACCGCGCTCGGTGACCGCAGCACTGTCACGCAGTCTGTCGATCACCGGGTTCGTCGTTTTCACAGCCGGCTCTCCACCAGCTCGATCAACGCGCCGAGTGTCTTGCACTCGAAGACATCGTCCTTGGTCAGTTGAATACCGAAGCGGCCCTTGATCTCCGAAACTCCTACCGCGAACGATAGCGAGTCGAATCCGAGATCACCCACCAACTCGGAGAAGTCGTTGACATCCCCGGTGGGCATCTCGAGTTCCTCGGCGATGAACTCGATGAGGAACTCGCGGACTTCTGACGTGGTTTCCATTATTTCCAAGCCTCTACTTGCCGATTTTCCGGCGGATCACCAGATGGATGGGGATTTGCAGCAGTGCGAACATGCCGATGGCGACCAGCGAACCCTTGACGACAAGCATCGCGTCGAATTCGCCGTACATGATCGTGGAGGCGGCGGACACGATGTGCGAGAAGGGGTTCGCGTTGATGCTGATCCTGAGCCAGTCGGACAGGAACACCGAGGGCATGAGTGCCTGGCTGACGAACAGCACCGGCAACGCCAGCGGCAGCATCGCCACCGGCGCCTGCGGATTGAGGGTGCGCAATGCCACCAGGTAGAACAGCGAGCTGTACGCCGCCGACCACAGGAACATCACCAGGACCAGGAATACTCCGGTGAGCAGACCGGCCCGCAGTGGTGCGTCGAGGAAGGCCAGCAGTCCGATGACGATGACCGCAGCCGGCAGGATGCGGAACATCTCGAAGCCGATCTTGGCCGCCATGATCTGGCCGGTGGACACACCGTACAGCCGTAGCCGGTCGGTGAATCCCGACCTGATCTCGTCGATGAGCGTGCCGGCGCCGTACCCGGCACCGAGCATCGGGATGAGCATGATGAGCCCCGGCGCGATGTACGCGGTGTATGAGGACAGCGGGAATCCCGGAAGATCCGCGACGCGCTGGAACATCGAGCGGACGAAGATCACGAGAACGACCGGGAACACGATCGGGAAGATGAACCCGAAAACCGGCTGCCGCAAGCCCACTACGACATAGCGGCGGAAAAGTCGTGCCGTGTTGGACAAGGCGGTCACTGGGTTACCTCCAGGAATGCGTCGCGCAGCGAGGTGGATCGCACTTCGATATTGGCCGCGCCCAGGCCGATCCGGCCCAGTTCGGCGCTCAGCGCCCCCAGCTCCGATGCCGATGCGGAATCCAATGTCCCGGCGAGGCTCCCGGTGTCTGTGCGCTGCACCGCGTAGCCCGCGGCCGACAGTTCCTTGGCCGTGTCTTCGGAGATGTCACCGTCGACGGAGATCTCGACCGCGTAGCCGTGACTGCGGGTGAACTCCTGGGTGGAACCCGAGGCGACAAGCCGACCGCTCTTGACAATGCCGACCTCGTCGGCGAGCGACACCGCCTCGTCCATATCGTGTGTCGTCAACACGACGGTGCGCCCTTCGGCGCGTAGCAGCCGGATGGCATTCCACACCTCCTGTTTTCCTTCGATGTCCAGCCCGCTGGACGGCTCGTCGAGGAACAACATCTGCGGGTTGTGGGCCACCGCCAGTGCCACATCGACGCGGCGGCGCATGCCGCCCGAGAGGGCACCCACCTTCCGGTTCAGGTAGCCGCCCAAGCCGAACTGCTCGACGAGTTCTTCCTCGCGGGACTTTCGTTGTCCCTTGGGCCAACCCGCGATCGCCAGGCTCATCCGGATCTGCTCGACCGGCGACATCCAGAGATCCAGCGCCACCTCTTGCAGCGCCACGCCGATCAGCGGGCGCAGCTCCTTGGTCTTGTCGACCGGAATCCCGAGCACCTCAAGCTCCCCGCTGGTCGGGGCCAGCAGTGTGGTCACCATCCGGATGGTGGTGGTCTTGCCGGCACCGTTCCTGCCGAGCAGGCAGTAGACGATGCCTTGCGGGATAGTCAGATTCAGCCCGTCAACGGCTCGAGCCTCGGCGCCGGGATACTCCTTCACCAGGTCTGTCGCCCGCAGTGCGGGAGTGTTCGCATCTGTGGCCATGCTCAGCCCTTCACTTTCGGGAGGACGTGGCGTTCCAGCTTCTCGGCGAGGCTGATGCCCTGAGCCGTCATGTTCACGTCGATCGACGTGTACAGCGGGAAGCTGCCGACCGTGCTGTCCTTGGGTACCTCATTGATCTGGTGGATCTGGCCGCTGCTTGCGCCGGTGACGGTGAGATCCAGCACGGTCCGTACGAGTTCGACCGGCTTATCGCGCCAATGCGCCTTGCGGGTGCCCTCGGGTTTGATGTGGCCGTGGGCCTTGGCTCCCCCACCACAGGTGCCGCTGAGCTCACGCTCACTATCGATGTCGGACAGGGTGATTCCGCCGTCGATGGTGCATTGCAGCGTCACCCGCGAGTCCAGCGGGTTGACGATGGTGATGGCATCAAGTGTGCTGGGCTTACCCTCCCCACCGGAGACGATCCCGGTTTCGTAGGGGAATCGATCGCCCTGGTAATACTGTTCGATCTTCAGTTCTCCGCGCCGCGGACCCGGGCCAATGGTCATGACGCCGGCACCGGGTAGCGCAGTGGTCTCTCCGAGATAGGTCACCGAACCGGAGACCTCCAGCGCATAGTCACCGAAGGGTGATTTACCCTGCGGCTCGGACGCCGGATCTCCTTGTGCAGATGGATACTTCAACAATGCGAAGGCATGCCCGACGGGCTTCCCCGCCTCCTCGTTCACCGGTGCGCAGGCGGCGGCCAGCGCGGCCGCCAGCGCAACGGCGGCGGCCGTGCCCAGACGTCTCATCGCAGAGCTCCGGTGGCGGACAGGGTCCGGCTCAGCCGCCGGTGCCGGTGCGCAAAGAACGCCGCCAGAATCTTGCTCATCAATCTCCCCCACCCGGGGATCAGGCCCAACGGCGCCTGCGGGGCCAGGGTGATCTCGTCGGTCACCCGTGTCTTTTCGCCCGTCTCGGACGCCACCGGCTCTAGGGTCCGGTGGTGCACCCACACCCGCATACCGGTCATGAGCGACTCCTCTCGGAACATCCGGCCGGGCTCGAGCCGGGCCACCGTGATGTCGTCGAATCCGAAGGGCAGAACACCGAACAACAGCAGGAAGCTCTTACCGATCCGGGTGCCCGGGGTGACGTCCGCGATGGACCTGCCCCGGAACTGCTTGGGCATGGTCATCTTCATGTACGGGCCCATCTCGTCGTTGATGCCCTCTTGCGAGGTCACCCGCTCCCACACTTTGTCTACGGGACAGTCGATCTCGCTGACCTTGCGGAAGACATGTTCTTCGGTGTGAATCGATCTCATCTGGTTCTTTCCTTATCGGGGGACGGAAGTGCGGTGGTGGCAGTCAGCAGCGAGCCGCCTCGTACGGCGTCGGTCGCGTCGGGGACGAATGAGCCGCTGATGTCGAGGACGGCCGGCACGCTGTCGGCACCGATGTAGTCGGGCAGAATGTCACCGATCTGGTGCAACCGGTGCGGCAGTAGGTGCCGGTACCAGTCGAACAGCGGCACCACCAGCGCCACCGTCACAAACTGAACACCGTCGGCGGCCAGGGTTCCGAAGAATGCCTGCCAGATCTGCTCGATCATTCCGGCGCGCCGGAACTTCTTGCGCACACCCTGTGTGGCCAGCTCGGCGATACGCTCCGGCGCCAGCTCCTCGAAGAACGAATCCCACTGCGGATAAAGATAATTGCGCGCGGGGCCGCCGTGGCCCCGGAAGCTCCGGGCGTCACGCAAGGTGCTGAAGCTGCCGAATCCGAGTTCGGGGTCATACCGCAACGAACGCAATACACCGACGGGATGCTCACGCGATTCCTCGGTGAATCCGACGTAAATCTCCGAGGAGCGCTCCCACGGGCGGTAGTGCACCATCTCCCCCGCCGCGATATCGACATCCCCGGCGAAATCGTTCTCCAGGCCGAAAATCGTGAACTCGACATTCTTGGCCCAGGCAAAGCGGGCGTCGTCGGCCGGCACCCGCTCGACGCGTACCAACGGATTGCTCATACGGCGCTCGCCTCCGGGATGCGGGCAGACCAGATCCGGTTACCGTGAGCCGCTATCTCGCAGACCATCTCGGCCGCCATCGACGCCGTGATCAAGGGGTTGACGAAGGTGAGCTTGATCGCCTGTCCCCCGGCAGCGCTGGAGCGGCCCACAATCGCCCTGCCGGTGCGGGCCAGTTCGGCGCGGACCGCGTCGTTGACACCGTCACACGCCTCGGACGCAAGCCCCGGCTGCCGCCAGCGCAACACCACGGTGTTGGTACTCACCGGCGCCGCCAACTCCAGGTCCGTATGTTCAGCCGCTGCCTGCGCCGCGGCGTGCGCCGCCGCGCAGGTGGCATCGATCATCGCAGCGACATGCCGCTGACCCACCGCGCGCAGAGTGACCAGCACCTTGAGCGCATCGAAACGGCGGGTGGTCTGCAGCGACTTACCCACAAGATTGAGCACATCGTGCTCGGAGTCACTCTCGGGATTGAGGTAATCGGCATGTGCGGCAAGCACACCGAAGCTCTCCCGGTTGCGCACCAACAGCGCGCTGCAGCTGATCGCCTGGAAGAGCAGCTTGTGGAAGTCCAGGGCAACCGAGTCCGCCGACTCGATACCGCGCAGCAGGTCTCGGTGCTGTTCGCTGAAGATCAAGCACCCACCCGCGCACGCATCCACGTGGCTCCAGATTCCGCGCGCACGGGCCATGGCGATCGGTTCTTCCAGCGGATCGATCGCCCCGAAGTCCGTTGTCCCGGCGGTGAGTACGAGCGCGAATACGGGCGTGGCCGCGCGGTCCGCATCCTCCAGGATTTCCGCGAGCGCCTCGGCGCGCAGCCGTCCGGCCTCGTCGGTCGGTACCTCGAGAACCGCGGCGGTCCCGAGACCCAACACCCGCAGCGCCTGTTGCACCGAGAAATGCGTCTGCCGAGTGCACAGCACACGCCACGAACTGGCCTGGGGCGGCAACCCCCGGGCGGCGATATCCCAGCCATAGGTTTTGTAGGCGAACAGATCCCGCGCGAGCAACAATGCCTGCAGGTTCGATTGGGTGCCCCCGCTGGTGAAGGTCCCGTCCGATCCGGGGCCGTACCCCATTCTGCTGCAGAGATATTCGATGACCTGCTGCTCGATCGCGGTGGCAGCGGGCGCTTGGTCGAAGGAGTCCATCGACTGATTGAACGCGCTGATCAGTACCTCGGCGGCCAGGGATGGCAGCGCGGGCGGGCAGTGTAGGTGCGCCAGATACGCCGGATGCGTGACCACCACGGACTTCTCGGCCAGCAGGCCCGCTGCTTCATCCAAGGCCCGGCTCAGCCCGACACCCTCGGGATCATCGAGATCGAGTCGCCCGGCATCGTCTTTCAATGCCGCATAACCCTCTACCAGGCCTGGTTTGGTGGCACCACCCAGCACGGCGCCGGCCCGGTCGGCCGCCAGCATGACGGCCTCACGGTACGCGTTGTCACTCTCCCCGGTGAGGAAATCACTCACGAAGGGGCTTGGGGTTGGGGTCATCGAGATTCCACCAATGCCGGCTCGGCGGTCGCTCGGGTGCGCTCCACCGCCGCCAACGCCGACTCAAACGCATTCAGCGCCGCAGCGATATCAGATTCCTCGATGGTCAGCGGTGGCAAGAATCGCACCACGTTGCCGTACTGGCCACCGGTCTCCACGATGAGGCCGTGGTGCAGGCATGTGCGCTGAATCTCGGCGGCAAGCTCGGGCGCCGGGGCCCCGGCGTCATCTCGCCACGGCAGATCGGGATCCACGATCTCCACACCCAGCATGAGTCCGATGCCGCGTACATCGCCCACCAGCTTCGAGCGGGACGCGATGGCATTCAAGCCATCCAGGAAGGTCTTGCCCCGAGCGGTCACCTGTGCACGCAGACCGTTCTCCCGCGCGAAGCGGATCACGGCACTGGCGGCGGCGAAGGCCATGGCGTTCCCGCGGAACGTCCCGGTGAAAGCACCGGGTTCCCACACGTCGAACTCCTTGCGCACCACCAGGACCGCGATGGGGATGCCGGATCCAAGCCCCTTCGAGATCACCACCATGTCGGGTTCGATACCGCAGTGCTGGAATGCCCACGCCGGGCCCGTACGGAACATGCCCGCCTGCACCTCATCGGCGATCAGCGGAACCCCCAGCGTCGATGCGGTGCGGCGCAGCGCCTGCCCCCAGCGCGACGGGGCGGGAATCACCCCGCCCTCACCGAGCACGAACTCGGCGATCAGCGACGCCGGTGCCGTCACGCCACTGTGCGGACGCGCCAGCGCATCGGCCGCGGCAATGGCGAGCTCGACGCCTTGCTCCCCACCCACCCCGAACGGGCTGCGATACTCCTGCGGATAAGGCAGGAAGCTCGCCTGCGGCGACAGCACCACCGGCTGTTGGCGCAGTCCCCCGCCGGAGCTCGCCGCGCGTGCGGCTCGCGTGCAGCCATGGAATCCGCCCTGCACCCCGACGTGTTCGCGGCCGCCGGTGGCAACCTCGGCGAGCATGAGAGCGGCCTCCACAGCGCTGGCCCCGCTGGGTGAGCACAAATGGATGCTGGCATCGGCGGCAAGCCTCACCGGCAGGATCGAAAGCAGCTCCTCGACGAACCGGTCGCGGGCCGGAGTGTGAAAGTCCAGTGAGAGCAACGGCTCCCCGGAGGACACCGTCTTCATGACGGCCTCACTGATGACCGGGTGGTTCCAGCCCAACGACATGGCACCGGCAGCGGCGAGACAATCGACGTACCAGCGGCCGTCGTCGGCACGCACCCGCGCACCCCGCGCCTCGATCGGCCGTATCGGCAGCCTACGGGAGTAGGTAGCCGCCCGAGATTCCCTTGCGGTAGAAGTCAATTGATCGGCAGTCATGACGCCTCCTTGCGTGGGTGAGCCAGTAGCCGCCGCAACGATGAGGCAAGTGAACGGTCTTCGGTGGTCCAGTACCCGGCATCGGGTGGAATCGCCGCCTCCAGCCGGCGGCGAGCCTCCCCCAGCTGGTGGTACGGCAGCTGGGGAAAGAAGTGATGCACCGCGTGGAAACGCAGGCCGACGGGAGCCCACAGTGCACCCAGTACGGGCACCGACGGGTGATCGATGGAGTCCAGGATCTGCTCAGGGAAGGTCATGCGTTCGGTCGTGCCCTCGTACCGGTGTGCCGCCAGTACCCGCAACCAGTTCACGAACAACGCCAGCGCCATCACCAGATACGCCTCCAGCAGCCGCATCGGCGAGTACGCGCCCAGGATCAGCAGCACCAGCATGGCCGATGTGTATGCGAAACAGGCGATTTCCTGTATCAGCCAGGAGCGGGGTGTGCCTGCGGGCGGCAACGGGCGCTCGAAGTCGGCGTCGATCATGAGCGATGAGGCCCGGGTCAGCACGGCGGGCCTGATCGCGGGGATCAGCCAGCTCAATGGCCCCAGCACCAGGAACCGGAAAACGAATGCCAGCGGCCCGACCGCCGCGGTGAACGGCAACAGGATGACGCGCCAGCGCGGCTCGCTGCCGTAGGCCACATACTCACCGTCCTCGGCGGTGCCGTAGGTGCGCGACGCGTGGTGTTCGTGATGAAACTCGAAGGTGAATTTCGGTACCAGCAATGGGATTCCGCACACCACATGCCATACCACCGAGAACCAGCGCAGGTCACGCTCGGCATGCACGAGTTCGTGGACAAACAGCACTGCCCGGTAGAACGCGAAGGCCGCCACCACGATGCAGGCCGCGGCCGGGAGCGAGAGTAGATCGCCCGCCGGGCACAACAGGAACGCGGTGTACCCGACTGTCACACAGGCGACCAAGTCCAGCCAATAGATCCACTGGCGGCGGGCGGCCAGGTCTGCCACCAGTGCACGTGCATCGGCCATCGAAATGCCGAGCACTTCCTTGGAGCCGCCCTGCACCTGCCGTGCCTCGACCGTCATCGCACAAACTCCGCTATCAACTCGTGGGTGGATACCTGGGGAATGCCCAGCTCTCGCACCGCCCTGTCGGGCGCGTAGTACAGCTCGCGGGCCATCAGTTCGACGTTCTCGGGAATGAGCGCATCGTCGGGGTCGAAGCGCAGGGAGACATCGCGCACCAGCCTGTTGCCCTTACCCACCGCCCGGAACAGCCCCATGGGCGCGGACCGCACCGGATGCTCGCGCCCCACCGCGGTCACGAGCAGCTCCCCGATCTGCCGGTAAGACAGATTCGCGGTGCTCAGGATGTACCGGCGCCCGTTGTCGCCCTTCGCCATTGCCGCGGTGATACCCACCACGAAATCCTGTGCCGAGCACACCGCGGTCCCGCCGGGTGGCACCACGCGCAGCAGTCCCTTGCGAGCGGCGACCAATAGCCCCTGCCAAGATCGGGCCGGCCCCGTGCCGGGCGCGAACACGGCGGCGGGGTTCACGACCACCACATCCAGACCGCGCTCGGCGAAGTCCAGCATCAGACGCTCACCCGCACGTTTGGTCGCCGAATACACGTTGTCCAGCACCGAATCGCGCAGGTCGAAGTCTTCATCGGCCACCACGCCGTTGCGTGGGTACCCGATGGCGGCGGTGGAAGAGACGTGCACCACGCGCTGCACACCGTGTGTGAGCGCAGCCCGCGCCACGTGGTAGGTGCCGAGCACGTTGGTTTGCCAAATCTTATGTCCGAGTCGTGAGTTCGGTGATGCGATACCGGCCAGGTGATACACGTGGGACACACCGCGCATCGCGTCATCGATGCTCTGCGCATCGGTGATGTCAGCGACGGCCACATCGACATGCGGGCGCAGCGCGTCACCCAGAACAGCGGGATCGTGCGGGTTCGTCAGGACCGTGACCTGCTCGCCCGCCTGCACCAAAGACGCGACGAGGGTGGAACCCAGGTACCCGGTAGCCCCGGTGACCAACGTCCGGCCGCCCATCACAGGGCCTTCTGGTAGACCCGATGGATTTTCTCCGGGTCTGTCTTCATCTGGGAGGTAAGCGAATTCGACCACACATTGTCCTCGTGCACCCACGTGGTGGCCACCGACGAATAGCCGCTGCCGGTGATCGTCCGCACGATCTCCCCCGCCAGGATTCGTCCGATCCCGGCCCCGAACTGGGTCTGCACCGCGCCGATGAGCACCACCACAGCGGTGTCGATTCCCCGAATCCGGCCGTGGCACCGGACGGCGAGCCGTGCCAGCAGCCCGGGAGTGAGCCGGCCCGAGCGCCCGGTGACCTCGTTGACGTCCGGCAGCATCAGCAGGAATCCGACTGGAGTGCCGGCGGATTCGACGATCCGCACGATGTTCGGGTCGATCAGCGGCCGCATCTCGGCGGCCATACCCGAGAACACCTCGCGGCTGAGCGGGACATTCTCGGGATGATGCGCGAAGGAATCGTTGTAGAGCCCACGCAACATCTCCAGCTCGTCGGCGTAGTCGCGCATCCGCACCGAACGCACCGATACTCCCTGATCACGCATCACCGCGTCGGCACGCTTGAGCAGACGCTGCTGGACTTGCGGGTTGCCGTCGACATGCCAACGGAAGGAGGCGGTATCGAACTTTTTGCGATATCCGGCCGCCTCCACCAGCCCCGAGTAGTACTGGGGGTTGTACGGCTGCATGACCGCCGGTGGCTTGTCGTACCCGGAGATCAGCAGGCCCACCTCCTCACGTGAGGTGTAGCTGAACGGGCCGACCATTTTGGTGATACCCCGACGCATGGCCCATTGCTCGGCCGATCTCAGCAGGGCGCCCGCAACCGCTTCGTCGTCTTCGCTCTCGAAGAATCCGAAGAATGCGCAGTCGCCGTAGCGCTGCACGTATGCCGAGTCGATGCTGGCGGAGATACGGCCGACGGGGTTGTCGCCGCGATAGGCGACGAAGTTCTCGATCTGCACCTCCTGGTGCAGGGGGTTGTGCTTGGCGTTCATCTTCGCGTGCATGACGCGGCGCAGCGTCGGGCGCCAGTGCGGGTCGTCACCGTAGAGACGCCAGGGCATCGAGATGAACTGCCTGGCATCACGACGAGACTCGACGCGGCGCACCGAGACCGGCGGGCGCCCCTGCCGCTGCCCGGCGAGCTGCTGGATCAGTTCGTTATCCAGCACGGACAATTCCGAGGTCGTGGGCCAGTTCGGGATTGCCCTTGCTCTTCCACAGTGCGCCGTCCATGTAGAAGTGGTGCAGCACGAAGGTGAGCGGGACCGCGAAGATGACCGTGTCGAGCTGCCCGGCGAGGATGCCCAGCCCCCCGAAGAACGCGATGTACAGCGGCAGCGCCTTGCGCGTCGAGAGTCGTGCCAGCAGCAGCTTCTTCTCGCCCGGATCCTCGGTGCGCGCGAAACGGGTGTTGTTCCGCGTCCAGTTGATCAGGTGGTACTGCAGGCTGTGCGTTGTCGTCGCGATGAGGATGAGCGCGAAGAGGTCCGAGACCAGTAGGTAGGACAGGTTGTAGGACAACGCCGCGATGACGAAGGTGGCCACCGCCATGGCCGGCAGCGTGCGCTGCCCGGCCCGCTTGAGCTGCACCTGCTCCCAGACTGCGACACCTAAAAAGACTGCAGCACAGACGAATCCGGTGACAACGAGGAATCCGGGAATGGGCGGCACCGGCACGCTCAGGTTCGAGAACGGCAGTCGGTGACCGAAGACCACATACTCGGAGAAGTTCAGTCCGTGGCTCGCCCGGTACAGCACCGGAGCCAGGCAGACGGCGTACAGCGCGTACTTGATCCGGTTACGCGGACCCTTGTAACCGTTCTTCGCCGCGTAGATGTTGATGATGCCGAAGTGCTGTTTGAGCACGTGGAACACCTGCCAATAGGCCCAGATGGCCAGCAGCGGCACCATCCAGCCGCCGAACCACAACGTGCCGACGATCGCGGCGACCACCACGAAGCTGATGACGTAATGCGCCCAGAACCGGGACCGCTCGCGGGGATCCATCCACACGCGCGCCGTCGTCGTCAGCACATGCGGGAGGTCGGACAGCAGTGAAAAGGTCACCGCGCCGATGAGGAACACCCCCTTGTGCCCGTCGGCCGCGAAGAGCACTGCCGACAACAACGCGCCCAAACCGAAGACGAAGAGGATGTCGACGCGTCTGCTGACAAACCACCCCGGCCGGTTCACACCGTCGGTGTTCTTCAGCTCGTCGGTGCCGGTAGCAAAGGTGGCCATGGCGATCATCCTCAGGTAGGCGTCATAGACTTAATTGGTAATGATTATCGTTTTCATAACGTAGAGACGAAGCGGCCACGTGTCAACGCGGAGACCTGTGAGCAGGCTGTGACGCTGCTCACCCACAATTGGCCGGTTAAGGTGCATAAATTACGATGCGACAGACCCGAAACCCCAGCGGACCGACCTGGAGTGAACACCAGGACGCCGTCATCAAATCGCCCGCCATGAGCAGGCGTGCAGGCCCTTCTGCTCCACCCGCCGCATCTGATGCTGACGAATTCGTGTGTTTCAGCAAACTTGTGGAGATTCGGCGGCACACTACTGCCATGACCCGAGTCGGCAACGTCCCCCGGCCGCCACGGCCACACCCTTACCACCAGATCGGCAATCGGCCACTACCCTCAATAGATGGGCCCGGTTTGCCGCCGGACCCCATGTTGGGTCTCCGGACAGGCCGGGGCGTGATTCAGGTTGAGGTGAAGCGCCGTGGTGAACACCGTGCTTAGTTCCGCACATGACGAACCACCGCATGCTCCGCTCACGCCGCCCGGGCCGCTGCCCCCGCGCGAGATCCTCGAACAGTCCGGTGAGCTGCTCCGCGCGCTTGCCGCACCGGTGCGCATCGCCATCGTGCTGCAGCTGCGCGAATCGCAACGCTGCGTCCACGAGTTGGTCGACGCGGTCGGTGTCGCCCAGCCGCTCATCAGCCAGCATCTGCGAGTACTCAAGGCCGCCGGGGTGGTCTCCGGGGAACGTCAGGGGCGAGAGGTCATGTACCGCCTTGTCGACGATCACCTCTCTCATATCGTCGTCGACGCGGTGGCGCACACCGAGGAACAGAGATGAACGTCCGCGAAGAGCGGGCGGCCTTGCCAGGGACCGTGCGGTCCACCCGCCAGCGCGCCGCCATTACCGCACTGCTGAACCGGACCGATGAATTCCGGTCGGCGCAGGAGCTACACGACGAACTCAAGCGCACCGGCGAAGGCATCGGCCTGACCACGGTCTATCGAACCCTGCAGTCGATGTCGACGTCGGGTGAGGTCGATGTGCTGCGCAACGACACCGGCGAGTCGGTGTACCGACGCTGTTCGGACGGGCATCATCACCATTTGGTCTGTCAGAGTTGCGGTTTCGCCGTCGAAGTGCAGGCCGGCGCGGTCGAGGCATGGGCCACCGATGTCGCCGAAGAGCACGGGTTCACCGCTGTACACCACACGGTAGAGGTCTTCGGTCTGTGTAGTCGTTGCAGCGCCCTGCGCCGGAGCTCCTAGTTACCCAGCGCTTTTCGCGCGTCGGATCCGGTGGCGAACACCATCAGTAAGAGCGTCACCAATGCCTCATCGGAGATCTCGGTGGCGGGAAAGTTATAGCGCAGCAATACATCTGCCTTGCGCCCCTTGGCGATCAACAGAATGTTTCCGAACAGGGACTTCTGCGCCAACCCATCGACCAGATGCCGCGATTTCGCGTTGACCGCCACATCCCAGGCCAATACCTGCGACAGTGACACCACATCCAGGCCCGGCGCGATGGTGACCGCGCGGATCGAGGTGAGCGTGCCCTCGTAGTCGGCCCTCAGCGCACCATCGGGCTCCTTGGTGACCGGCAGCACCGGGTGCAGCACGCGGTACACCCGGTCCAGAATCTCGTCGGCTCCGTTATCGGGGGCGGTGCCCGATCCTCTTCGCGCAAGCGGCTCATCGACCATTACGCCGTACCGAATCGACGGTCGCGCTGCGCGTACTCGAGGCAGGCCGCCCAGAGATCACGGCGGTCGAAATCGGGGTACATCTTCTCCTGGAACACGAACTCGGCGTATGCCGACTGCCACATCATGAAGTTGCTCGACCGGAACTCACCAGAGGGCCGCAAGAACAGATCGACGTCGGGCATATCCGGCTCATCGAGGTACTTGGCGATGGTCTCTTCGGTGATGCGGTCGGGCTTGAGCTGCCCGGACTCCACCAGACGGGCGATCCTCCGCGTCGCCTCGGCGATCTCGGCCCGACCCCCGTAGTTGATGCACGTGGTCAAGGTCAGCGTGCTGTTGTTCTTGGTGAGCTCCTCGGTGATCTCGAGCTCCTTGTAGACGCTGCTCCACAGCCGGGTCTTCTGGCCCGCCCAACGGAACCGCACGCCCATGTTGTTCAGGTCATGGCGTCGCCGCTTCACCACGTCACGGTTGAAGCCCATCAGGAATCGAACCTCGTCCGCCGGCCTTCTCCAGTTCTCCGTCGAGAACGCATAGGTGGTCAGCCACGGGATGCCCATCTCGATGGCACCACAGACCATGTCCATCATGGTGGCCTCGCCCATCTTGTGGCCCTCGGTACGCGGCAGGCCACGGGCCCGCGCCCAGCGCCCGTTGCCGTCCATCACCACCGCGACATGCCGCGGTACCAGTTCCTTGGGAATGGCCGGCGGTACGGCACCCGAGGGATGCGTGGGCGCGGGATGTGGACGGGTACCACCGGGGCCCGATCCGGGCAGCAGCTTCGGGAAAACGGCAGGAAACACCGTCTTGTCCGGGAACGTCGGGGCGTAGCCGGGCGGGACGTCGGCCCAATCCGTGAAGTACTTATCCTGCTGCGGATCGGGCTGGCTGCTCTTCACCATGGGTCATATTTAACCTGGTCCCGCGTTCGACAAGCGGGAGTGTCCGCAGCTTGCGCTCCAGGTGCCACTGCAAATGCGCCGCGATCAATCCGCTGGCCTGGGTGCGCTGGGTCTGCGGCACGTCATCGGTGGCCTCCCAGTCGCCGTCATGGAGCGCGGCCATCAGCTCCAGCACACCCGCAGGCGGGGTCGCCGCACCCGCGGGACGGCAATGCACGCAGACGCTGCCACCCGCCGCCACATGGAAGGCACGATGCGGGCCGGGGCTGGCGCAGCGTGCGCACTCGCTGATGGCGGGCGCCCATCCGGCAATACTCATGGCGCGCAACAGATATGCATCGAGAACCAATTCGCGCGAACGCTGCTGATCGGCGATGGCCCTGAGTGCTCCGACGGTGAGGCGGTGCAGAGCGACGGCCGGGGCACGCTCTTCACCCGCGATCCGCTCGGCGGTCTCCAAGATGGCGCAGGCGGTGGTGTACCGGCCGTAGTCGCTGACGATGTCCGACGCGAAGGCGTCGATGGCCTGCACCTGCGTGACGATGTCGAGATTGCGTCCCGGATGCAGCTGCACATCGATATGCGCAAACGGTTCCAGCCGTGACCCGAACTTACTGCGGGTGCGGCGCACCCCCTTGGCCACCGCGCGGACCAGGCCATGCTGGCGGGTCAGCAGGGTCACGATGCGATCGGCCTCACCGAGCTTGTGCTGCCGCAGCACAACAGCACGATCCCGATAAAGCCGCATTCGAAGAGTTTCCCATCTGGTACCGACGAATCCCCGCATTGACGCACTATTTCGACGGCTTACCCTTCTCGTCATGTCGGGCTTTCCCACGCTGACGTCCCAGGCCTCCGCGCTGGTGGAGGGTTCGGTCAGTTCCGTTTCGTTGACCCTTGCGGCGCTCAACGCGATCAAAGCCAGCCAGTCGACCCTCAACGCGTTCCGGGTGGTGTGCACCAAGAGCGCCCTCGCCGACGCCGCGGTGGCCGACAAGCGGTTAGCTGCCGGTGAGCGGCTGCCGTTGCTCGGCGTGCCCATTGCCATCAAAGACGACACCGATTTGGCGGGTACGCCAACCGCATTCGGCACCGCCGGGGCCGTCGGTTCGGAGTCCGAGGACGCCGAGTTGGTGCGACGACTACGGGCGGCGGGCGCGGTGATCGTCGGCAAGACCAACACCTGCGAGCTGGGCCAATGGGGCTTCACCAGTGGGCCCGGCTTCGGCCACACCCGCAACCCCTGGAGCCGCAACCACACCCCGGGCGGATCCTCGGGTGGCAGCGCCGCGGCGGTGGCGGCCGGCCTTATCGCCGGGGCCATCGGCTCGGATGGGGCTGGGAGCGTGCGGATTCCCGCCGCGTGGACACATCTGATCGGCATCAAGCCGCAGCGTGGCCGGATCTCCACCTGGCCACTGGCCGAGGCGTTCAACGGGATAACGGTGCACGGGCCCCTGGCCCGCACGGTCGCCGATGCCGCGCTGTTGTTGGATGCCGCATCGGGAAACGTGGCCGGCGATCTGCATCAGCCACCGCACGTCCGGGTGCTGGATGCCGTCCACGAAGACCCGGGGCAGCTGCGCATCGCGCTGTCGCTCAAGGTTCCGTTCTCGGCATTTCCCGCCAGCATTCACCCGACGATCGAGGCCGCCACCCGCTATGTGGGACATCAGCTGCGGTCCCTCGGGCACATGGTGTCCGACGGCGACCCGGACTACGGCGTCGGACTCGGTCTGAACTTCCTGCCACGGGCCACCGCGGGCCTGTTGCCATGGCGCGACCGGCTCGACGCCGGGGCGAACTGGGACCAGCGCACGGTGACGAACATGCGCACGGGCCGACGACTGGCGGGCTGGGCGCTGCGGCGAGCCCGCGCGGCCGAGCCGCGGTTGCAGGCACGCGTCGGCAAGATCTTCGGCAGCTTCAACGTTGTGCTGGCGCCGACAACTGCCCAACCGCCCACAGGTATTTACGATTTCGACGATGTTGGCAGCATTGCCACGGATCGCGGACAGATCGCCGCCTGCCCCATGACGTGGCCGTGGAACGTGCTCGGCTGGCCGTCGGTCAACGTGCCCGCCGGGTTCACCCAGGACGGGTTGCCCGTCGGCGTGCAGCTGATGGGTCCCGCGAACAGTGAGCCGCTGCTCATTTCGCTTGCGGCGCAGTTGGAGTCGATCAACAATTGGGCATCGGAAACCCCCGACCCCTGGTGGTGAGCGCCCCGCGTCGCCGCCGCGCCGGCCCGTCCCCCGCGCCGTCGCCGCGCCGTCCCCTGTACCGATACCGAGGTTGTGGCGGTTTCGTCTCGCACAAATTCGCCACAACCTCGGTCTCGGCGACTAGGCCGCTCTTGACGCAGCGCTCAGGGCGGCCCGAACTCGGTGGATGACCGCCAACGGTTGATTGATGAGCTGGTCCCGACTGACGCGCACCAACCGCCAGCCCATCGAAGCGATCGTCTCGTGCCGTTCGATATCGCGGCGATGCTGCACAGAGTCACCCCAGTGCTGCGCCCCGTCGAACTCGGCAGCCACCCGTTGTTCCCGCCAGCCCATGTCGAGACGAATGGTCCGCCCGTCGGGACCACGCAGCTCGATCTGGGTTTCCGGACGCGGTAACCCAGCACCGACAAGGCACATCCGCAAGCGCGTCTCCTGAACAGATTCGGCACCTGGGTCTGCCAACGACAGCACATTCATCAATCGCCGGATGCCCCGCGCGCCCCTGTGCCGCCAGACAACCTCATGTACCTCGCTCACCGAACAGTCTCGAAGAAGCACATCGATCAACTCGACAGCACGGGAGGTGTACACCCGACGCCCGATATCGAACACCGTCCTGGCGTGTGTCGTGACCCGGACCCCGCCGATCACAATCGACTCGTCAGGGCACAGGGTGTCCGCATGCAAGATGATCCCTGTGGGCGCACTGCGCCATTCGCGAATCAACTCGGCCGGACGATCGGCCGATATCCACGGATTGCCGTGCAGCGCTGCAGCTGAGGCGCCGCACACCACGCCGCCGCCGTCCGACCACAAAAAGGCGGCCTCAGCCCGAGTACGCGCGGTCAGCTCAACCCCGATGGGTAGATAGACATTGCGATAAATGCGTCGATAGCCGGATCGCAGCTCGTGACGGGTAAGCAGGCCCGACGCAATGGCAGCACTCCCCATGACCAGGTTCCCCATGTCGCGACCATGCCATGGACCTCTGACAGCTGAGCGAGACCGAGGTTGTGGTGAATTTGTGCGAGACGAAACCGCCATAACCTCGGTCTCGGTGGAAAAAGGGCGCGGGGCCGCCGCTAGAAGCCGAGCTTGCCGAGCTGCTTGGGGTCGCGCTGCCAGTTCTTGGCGACCTTGACCCGCAGATCCAGGAAAACCTTGGTGCCGAGCAGCTTTTCGATCTGTTGACGCGCATTGGTCCCGACTTCACGCAGCCGCGATCCGCCCTTACCGATGACGATGCCCTTTTGACTGTCCCGCTCGACGTAGAGGATCGCGTGCACATCGATCAGCTCCGAACCCTCGGGCCGACCCTCGCGTTCGTTCACCTCGTCGATCACCACTGCCAACGAGTGCGGCAGCTCATCGCGCACTCCTTCGAGCGCGGCCTCCCGGATCAGCTCGGCCATGAGCACCTCTTCGGGCTCATCGGTCAGTTCGCCATCGGGGTAGAACGCGGGCCCCGGCGCCAGCTTGGACGCCAAAACCTCTGTCAGCACCTCGACTTGGGCTCCGGAGATGGCGGACACCGGCACGATGTCGACATCCGGCCCGACAAGCTGCGACACCGACAGCAGCTGCTCGGCCACCCGCTCCTTGCTCACCTTGTCGATCTTGGTGACGATCGCGATCAGCGTGGTGCGCGGCGCGACGAGCTTGATCTGCTCGTAGATCCATTTATCGCCGGGCCCGATGCCCTCATCGGCCGGGATGCACAGACCGATCACGTCGACCTCGGAATACGTATCGCGCACAAGGTCGTTGAGCCGTTGTCCGAGCAGCGTGCGCGGTCGATGCAGCCCAGGAGTGTCGACGAGCACGATCTGGAAGTTCTCGCGGTGCACGATCCCCCGGATCGTGTGCCGGGTGGTCTGCGGCCGGTTCGACGTGATGGCGACCTTCTGGCCGACCAGCGCATTGGTCAACGTCGACTTACCGGTGTTGGGCCGGCCGACGAAACAGACAAAACCAGAACGGAATTCCGGCGAGCTCACAACTGCCCCGCAGGCACGCCGGTGCGATCGGTGACGATGACCGTCGCCGACGGCGAAAGCTCCCGCACCGCAGCGAGGCCCGGATCCTCGTGTGAACCGCCGACCAGCACCGCCGCCTCGATGACCGAGGCGCCACTGGACACCGCCGCTGCCACCGCCGCCTGCAACGCCGTCAACGACAGCGCCGAAAGCGTCACCGGCGCACCGGCGTACGTGCGGCCGTCGCCGTCGCGCACCGCCGCTCCCGATTTCGCTTCGGCACGCCCCATCGCTCCGCGGGCCAGCACGACGAGCTTGTTGTCTTCTGCATCCAACTCAGTCATCTTTTTCCTCCGTTTTGTCGTCGTCCGCCGCTGTGCCGCTGTCGGGGTCGGGTTGCACCAGGATCGTGCCGATGCGCACCCGGCCACGCGTGTCCGGACCACCCTCGGCCTGTAACAAAAGTCCGTGCGAGGCAGCCGTTGACCCCGGCAGTGGAACGCGTCCCAGCTCCAATGCGAGGAGTCCGCCAACGGTCTCGACGTCCAAGTCCTCGTCGAACTCAATGCCGTACAGCTCCCCCAGGTCTTCGATCGGCAACCTGGCAGAGACACGAAATATCTTGTGTTTCAAGTCCTCCACCGGAGCGACCTCGTCGTGATCGTACTCGTCGGCGATCTCCCCGACGATCTCCTCCAACACGTCCTCGATGGTCACCAACCCGGCGATAGCCCCGTACTCGTCGACGAGCAACGCCATGTGCTTGCGGTGCTGCTGCATCTCGCGCAGCAGCGCATCCAGCGGCTTGGAGTCCGGAACGAACACCGCCGGCCTCATCACCTGCGCCACGGTGACATCGCGGCCACCGTTCACCGAGTAGTACGTCTGCTGCACAAGGTCCTTGAGAAAGACCACCCCGACGACGTCATCGACGTTCTCTCCGACCACCGGGATGCGAGAGTGCCCGCTGCGCACCGCCAGCGAGGTGGCTTGACCGGCCGTCTTGTCGGATTCGATCCAGACCATCTCGGTGCGCGGCACCATCACCTCGCGGGCGGGTGTATCGCCCAGCTCGAACACGGACTGGATCATTCGACGCTCGTTATCGGCCACCACGCCGCGCTGCTGCGCCATGTCGACCACCTCGCGCAGCTCGATCTCGGAGGCAAACGGGCCGTTGCGGAAACCACGCCCGGGCGTCACCGCGTTACCGAGCAGGATGAGCAGCCGCGAAATGGGACCCAGCAGCACCGAAATCACCTGGAGCGGAACGGCGGCACCCAGCGCTATCGAGTACGCATGTTGGCGTCCCAACGTACGCGGACCCACCCCGATCGCCACGAAGCTCGTCACCACCATGACGATCGCCGAGATCATCAGTGCGGCACCCAGGCTCATCCGCGCGGTCAGATATCCGGCCAGGCACACCGTCGAGAGGATCTCGCAGGTGGTGCGCAGCAGGACAACCAGGTTCACATAGCGCGGTCGGTCTCGGATCACCACGGAAAGCCTTACCGCGCCCGGCCTTTCCTCACGAACCAACTCGTCGACACGCGCCGAGGACACGGTGTTGATGGCCGCGTCGATGGCCGCGAACGTACCGCCCAGGCCGACGAGGACGATCGCCGCCAGCAGCAGCCCTATGCCAGACATCACTCGTCGAAGTTGCGCGACTTGTCGAGCAGACGGCTATCCCGATACAGCTGGGCCTGCTGCTCGTACCAGTCCTTGAGCAGCTGGTTCTGCAGCGCGAACATCTCGCGCTCTTCCTCGGGTTCGGCGTGGTCGTAGCCGAGCAGATGCAGCACCCCGTGCACGGTCAGCAGCGCCAGCTCGTGAGCCAGCGAATGGCCCGCCGCCTCAGCCTGTTCGGCCGCGAACTGCGGGCACAGCACGATGTCGCCGAGCATCGAGGGCCCGGGCTCTGGCGCGTCCGGACGCCCACCTGGCTCCAGCTCGTCCATCGGGAAGGACATCACATCGGTGGGACCGGGCAGATCCATCCACCGCATGTGCAGGTCTGCCATGGCCGCGAGATCGACAAGCATCATCGAAAGTTCGGCCGCCGGATGGACATCCATTGCCGCGATGGCGAATCGTGCGACGCTGACCAACTCGCCCTCGGCGACGTCGATACCCGACTCGTTGACGACCTCAATACTCATCGGTGCCGGCTCCGGTTCCCCGACGCGCGCCGCTGCGCGCGGTTGTCCGTCAGATCTGACTCCTCAAAACGTGCGTAGGCATCCACGATCTCCGCCACCAACCGATGGCGGACCACATCGGCACTGGTCAACTCCGAGAAGTGAATTCCGTCGATATTGTCAAGAATGTCGACCGCGGCACGCAGCCCGGAACGGGCGCCACCGGGCAGGTCGACCTGTGTCACGTCACCGGTGACCACAATCTTGGAACCGAACCCGAGCCGGGTCAGGAACATCTTCATCTGTTCGGCGGTGGTGTTCTGGGCCTCGTCGAGGATGATGAACGCGTCGTTGAGTGTCCGGCCCCGCATATATGCCAGTGGCGCAACCTCGATGACCCCGGCCGACATCAGCTTGGGGATCAGTTCGGGGTCCATCATGTCGTGCAGCGCGTCGTACAACGGCCGCAGGTAGGGGTCGATCTTCTCGCTCAGGGTGCCGGGCAGGAAGCCCAGCCGCTCCCCCGCCTCGACGGCCGGACGGGTGAGGATGATCCGGGTGACCTGCTTGCTCTGTAACGCGTTGACCGCCTTGGCCATCGCCAGATACGTCTTGCCGGTACCGGCCGGGCCGATACCGAAAACGACAGTGTTGGCGTCGATCGCGTCCACGTAGCGCTTCTGGTTCAGCGTCTTCGGGCGGATGGTCTTGCCACGCCGCGACAGGATGTCCAGGCTCAGTACCTCGGCGGGTGACTCATCGTCGTCACCGGTGAGCATGGCCCCCGTGTGCCGCACCGTCGAGGGCGTCAGCTGCTGGCCCCGGCGGGCTATCACGATCAGCTCGGAGACCACACGCTCGGCCAACGCCACATCACCGGGCTCGCCGGTGAAGGTGATGGTGTTTCCGCGGGCATGGACATCGGCGGTCAACATGTCCTCGAGCTCGCGCAGGTTTTCATCAGCAGAACCCAGCAGGCCCATGATGAGATCGTTCGGAATCTCGACACTGCTGCGTACTTCCGAGGGCAATACCGACGGGACAGCGGCGTCTTCTTCTCGGCTCGTCACGTGGTTAAGGTCGCCTGCTTTCTTGGGTTGTGAAGTTGCCATGAGTTTACCGCTGGCAACCGTGCGCCTCCACGCGATTAGTGTCGTCGTCTCTTCACGCGAGCGCTCACCGATGCGCCAGCGGACCGCGGGCCCATCGGTCGGTGAGCACCCCGAGGGCACCCAACGCGACGGCAGCGGCACTGGATGTGCGCAGCACCGTCGGCCCCAAACGCACCGCGACCGCACCCGCGTCCGTCAAAACCCCCAGCTCGGCGTCCGCGACGCCGCCCTCGGGCCCCACGATGAGCACCACCGACGACGCTGCGGACAGCAGCTCGCCCCGGGCACCGAGCCCGGAGTCCGCCGACTCATGCAGCACCAGCACGACGGCGCCGTCGGCCACCCGCTGACGGACCAGCTCGGACAGCTGCGCGGTGGAATGCAGCGTCGACACTGTCGGGACGAAGGCCCGGCGGGACTGCCGTGACGCCGCCCGTGCGACCGCCTCCCAGCGCCGCTGCCCCTTCGCCGCCTTGTCCGGGTCGTTCTGTGCGTCCCAGCGCGACACACATCGCTGCGCCTGCCACGGAACGATCTCGTCGGCTCCCGCCTCCACCGCCAGGTCGACGGCGAGCTCGGAGCGATCGGATTTTGGAAGTGCTTGCACCACAGTCACTGTGGGGTCCGCAGCAGCGACGCTCCAGCGCGCGGTCACCTCGATCGACAGGCTGGTGCGGTCAACGGAGGCGACGACACCGTCGCCAACCTCGCCCGCGCCGTCGCACACCATGACGGGCTCCCCGACACGCAGGCGCAGCACCCGCGTGGCGTGATGGCCCTCGTCACCCAGCAGACTCACCTGCTCCCCGACGGCGGGGACCCGGTCAACGTAGAAGATCGTGGCAGCCGCCATCTGGATCTACCGGCCCGTGAACGCCTCGCGCAGCCGCGAGAACACCCCGCCCGACGCCGATTCCGCCCAGACCACCTCGGCGGTTTCCTTGTTCCGTACGTTCTTGAAGTCCTTCAGCAGCTCGCGTTCCTTGGCGTCCATCCGAGTCGGCACCACCACGTCCAGATGGGCGTGCAGGTTTCCGCGAACACCGGTGCGCAGATGCGGCATGCCCTTCCCGCGCATCGTCACCACCGAACCCGGCTGCGATCCCGGCTCGACCTTGACGACTGTCGGTCCGTCGATGATCGCGTCGACCGACACACTGGTGCCCAGCGCCGCCTCCACCATCGGGACCCGAACCGTGAAGTGCAGGTCATCCCCGTCACGAATGAACACGTCGTGGGGCTTCTCGTGCACCTCGACGTACAGGTCACCGGCCGGGCCACCACCGGGACCGACCTCACCCTGGGCCGCCAGGCGCACCCGCATGCCGTCACCGACACCGGCCGGGATCTTGACCGTGATCTCGCGACGCGCGCGCACCCGGCCGTCGCCGCCGCACTTGTGGCAGGGATCGGTGATGACCTCTCCGGCCCCCTGACACGTCGGACACGGGCGCGACGTGAGTACCTGGCCAAGCAGGGAGCGCTGCACGGTCTGCACCTCGCCACGGCCACCACAGGTCTCGCAGGCGCTCGGCGCCGAGTTTCCGTGGGTGCCCTTGCCGGTGCATCCGTCGCACAGAATCGCGGTGTCGACGGTCACCTGCTTGCTGACGCCGGTCGCACATTCCAGCAGTTCGAGCCGCATCCGCAGCAGAGAGTCCGAACCAGGCTGCACCCGGCCGCGCGGACCACGCGAGCCGCCGGCCGATCCGCCGAAGAACGCCTCGAAGACGTCGCCCAGACCACCGAAGCCCGAACCGAAGCCACCACCGAACCCGTTGCCACCGCCGCCGTTCTCCAGCGGGTCGCCGCCCAGGTCGACGATGCGCCGCTTCTCCGGATCGGTCAGCACCTCATAGGCGATGCTGACCTCCTTGAACCGCGTCTGGGCCTGTTCATCGGGGTTGATGTCGGGGTGCAGCTCGCGGGCGAGCTTGCGGTATGCCCGCTTGAGCTCACTGTCGCTGGCACCCTTGCTGACCCCGAGGATGCCGTAGTAATCACGCGCCACTGTGTTGATCTCGCTCCGTTGGTATCTGTCTAATTCACATAACTGCTAGCGATTGGCTAGCACTTCGCCGATATACATGGCAACCGCCGCGACGTTCGCGATGGTTCCCGGGTAGTCCATCCGTGTGGGCCCCAGCACACCCATACCGCCGAATACCGCTCCGCCCGCACCATACGGGGTGGAGACGACGGAGGTGCCGATCATCTGCTCAGCAGCGGTTTCGTGACCGATGTGCACGGTGACCCGGCCGGCCTCCTGCTGTGCGGCGAGCAAGCGCAAAACCACCACCTGCTCCTCCAGCGCCTCCAACACAGTGCGCAGCTGACCACCGAAGTCGCCGGCGTTGCGGGTGAGGTTGGCAGTGCCACCGAGCAGCAGGCGCTCCTCATGGTGCTCGACGAGCGTCTCCACCAGGACTGTCGCCGCGCGGGTGAGTGGATAGCGCAGATCGTCGTCGGACTGTTCGGCCAGCTCGGCAACGGCCACCGAGGCCGCCGACAGCTTCTTACCGTCCAGGGCCGCGCCCAGCAGGACACGAAGTCTGCTCAGCTGGTCATCACTGATGACGTCACCCAGCTCGACGATCCGCTGATCGACCCGCCCGGAGTCGGTGATGACCACCAGCAGCAGCCGTGCCGGGGTCAGCAGCACCACCTCGAGGTGACGCACGCTGGACGAGGACAACGTCGGATACTGCACGACCGCGACCTGACGGGTCATCTGCGCCAGCAGCCGCACCGCGCGACGCAGCACGTCATCGAGGTCGACGCCGCCTTCCAGGAAATTCAGGATGGCCTTGCGCTCGGCGCCCGAAAGCGGTTTGACGTCCTCGAGCCGGTTGACGAATTCGCGGTAGCCCTTTTCCGTCGGAATACGCCCTGAGCTGGTGTGCGGCTGGGCGATGTAGCCCTCGGCCTCCAGTACCGCCATATCGTTGCGGACGGTGGCGCTGGAAACCCCGAGGCCGTGCCTGTCGACCAGGGCCTTGGAGCCGATCGGTTCCTTGGTGGTGACGTAGTCGGCGACGATGGCGCGCAGTACTTCGAAGCGCCGGTCATCGGCTGTGGCCATGGTCACCTCCCTCACGCGTGATGTGCCTCTATTTTACGGGGCCACGCTGCGCCGACCCGCCACCGTGGCAGTCCACGCTAACCTCAACTGTTATGCAGGGATCATTACGGAGTGATTTGCAGTGATCTTCAAGGGTGTTCGCGAGGGGAAGCCATACCCAGAACATGGGCTATCGACGCGGGACTGGTCGCGCATCCCACCCCGGCAGATCCGTCTGGACGAACTCGTCACCACCACCACGGTGCTCGCGTTGGACCGCCTGCTCAGTGAGGACTCCACGTTCTACGGGGACCTGTTCCCGCACGCCGTGAAATGGCAGGGCGTCATCTATCTGGAAGATGGGCTGCACCGGGCCGTGCGGGCCGCGTTGCGTAACCGGGTCGTGTTGCACGCCAGGGTTTTCGATATGGATCAGCTGCGCGTGATTTAAGCGGCGTCAATCCAGGATGGTGCGCACCACGCCGTCGGCCAGCAGCCGCCCTTGATCGGTGAGCACCAGCCGATCATCCACCAGCCGGCCCAGCCCGCCGGCCACCACCGCGGGTACCCGGCCGCGTTCCTCGACGGTCAAGTCCGCCAAGGCGATTCCCGTGTTCAGCCGCACCGCCAGCAGCACGTCCTCGGTGTGCCGTTCGACGGGGCTGAGGATCTCGTGCCCGCCGACAGGCAACTGTCCCTGCCCCAACTGCTTGGCATAGGCGTTGGGGTGCTTGACGTTCCACCATCGCACGCCGTTGACATGTCCGTGAGCACCCGGCCCGGCGCCCCACCAGTCGCCACCGGCCCAGTAGCCAAGGTTGTGACGGCACTGCCCGCCCGGGCGTGCCCAGTTGGACACCTCGTACCAGTGCAGCCCCACCTCAGACAGCGCCGCGTCCAGCAGCTGATACCGGTCGGCCAGGGCGTCCTCGTCGGGATTCGGCAGTTCGCCGCGCCGCACACGCCGCGCCAGGGCGGTGCCCTCCTCGACGACCAGCGCATACGCCGACACGTGGTCCACCCCGGCCTCGAGCACGGCATCAATGGACCGGCGCAGATCGTCATCGGTCTCACCCGGGGTGCCATAGATGAGGTCCAGGTTCACATGCTCGAGACCGGCCGCACGCGCCTCCCGCGCCGCCGCCACCGCCCGCCCGGGCGCATGCACCCGATCCAGGGTGGCCAGCACGTGCGGGGCGGCGGACTGCATGCCCAGCGAGACGCGGGTGTATCCGGCGGCACGAATCGTCTCGAAGAACGCCGGAGAGGTGGACTCCGGATTGGCCTCGGTGGTTACCTCCGCGCCCGGCGCCACCGTGAAGTGCGCCCCGATCGCGTCGAGCACCTCGGCGAGCCCAGCACCGCCCAGCAGGGAGGGCGTCCCGCCGCCGACGAACACGGTCTGGACCGGCGGTCTTCCGTCCAGGGTCCGCGCGGCCAGGTCCAGCTCGGCACGCAACGCCTCGAGCCAGCCCGCGGGCGAAGTGCCGTCACCGAGCTCGTCGGCGGTGTAGGTGTTGAAATCGCAGTATCCGCAGCGTGTGGCACAGAACGGAACGTGTACGTAGATCCCGAACGGACGCCCCACCGCCGGCACCAGGGGCGGCAGGGTGGCGATGGTTTCGGGTCTCACCGGTCAAGTGTGTGCCAGGGCCGACGGCAGAAAAAATCTGAGCGGTCAATAGCGGGAATCCCCCAAGCCGAATGGAGGTTTTGCTCACAATGAGCGGAATTACGACCCGGTCGTACGGGGTGCCCGTTTCGCATGGCACAATTGGCCGGGTGAGCACACATCAGGTCCCACTTGTCGCGCGGCGACACATCGACCTGAAGCGTGTCTGTAGCGCGTGTTGTCTCCCTTAATGACGTAGTCCTACCCGTCTGCCACCCAAACGGTCGTGAGGATCTGCGCCTCCGGTCAGCCCCCGGTGTGTCGCCCACGACTGTGCCTGCCTTTCTGAGGAGCACCATGACAACCAGCGAGACCCGGCCCGCTCGCCCGAAGCAACAGCGCAGCGAGGGCCAGTGGGCGCTCGGTTACCACGAACCTCTCAACGCCAACGAGCAGGCGAAGAAGGACGACCACCCGCTGAACGTGCGCGAGCGCATCGAAACCATTTACGCGCACAAGGGCTTCGAGAGCATCGACAAGAGCGACCTGCGCGGGCGCTTCCGTTGGTGGGGGCTGTACACCCAGCGCAAGCCGGGTTACGACGGCAGCTGGACCGGTGACGAGAACACCGACATGCTCGAAGACGACCACTTCATGCTTCGCGTGCGTTCAGACGGCGGCGCGTTGTCGGTCGGCGCGCTGCGCACCCTGGGTGATCTGTCCACCACATACGCGCGGGACACAGCCGATCTCTCCGACCGCGAGAATGTGCAGTATCACTGGATCCGCGTCGAGGACATGCCGGACATCTGGCGCCGTCTCGACGAGGTCGGGCTGCACACGACGCAGGCCTGTGGCGACTGCCCCCGCGTGATCCTGGGCTCGCCGCTCGCCGGTGAGTCCCTGGACGAGGTGCTCGATCCGACACCTGCCATCGACGAGATCGTGCGCCGCTACATCGGAAAGAAGGAGTACGCCAACCTTCCCCGCAAGTTCAAGACGGCCATCTCCGGCCTGCAAGACGTGGTGCACGAGATCAACGACATCGCCTTCATCGGTGTGGTGCACCCGGAGCACGGTCCGGGGCTGGACGTATGGGTGGGCGGCGGCCTGTCGACCAACCCGATGCTGGCGCAGCGTCTCGGGGTGTGGGTGCCGCTCGACGAAGTGCCGGACGTCTGGGAGGGCGTTGTCAGCATCTTCCGCGATTACGGCTACCGCCGTCTACGCGCCAAGGCACGGTTGAAGTTCCTGGTGAAGGATTGGGGCGTCGAGAAGTTCCGCGAAGTTCTCGAGACCGAGTACCTGAAGCGGCCACTGCTCGACGGGCCCGCTCCGGTGCAGATTCCGCGGCCCATCGACCACGTCGGTGTGCAACGACTCAAGAACGGGCTCAACGCCGTTGGTGTCTCGCCCATAGCCGGCCGGGTGTCCGGCACCATCTTGTCGGCGGTCGCCGATCTTGCCGAGAAGGCGGGCTCGGACCGTGTCAGGTTCACGCCGTATCAGAAGCTGATCATCCTCGACGTCCCCGATGAAAAACTCGGTGAGTTGACGGAGGGGCTGGATGCACTCGGGCTACCCTCGCGTCCGTCGCACTGGCGCAAGAATCTGATGGCCTGCACCGGCATCGAGTTCTGCAAGCTGTCCTTCACCGAAACCCGCAAGCGCGCACAGGATCTGGTGCCAGAGCTGGACAAGCGGTTGGACGATCTCAACGCGCAGCTGGACACTCCGGTCACCATCAACATCAACGGATGCCCCAACTCGTGTGCGCGTTCGCAGGTCGCGGACATCGGATTCAAAGGTCAGATGGTCGACGACGGCGAGGGCAACAGCGTCGAGGGCTTCCAGGTGCACCTGGGCGGAAGCCTGGGCCTGGACAGCGGATTCGGCCGCAAGCTGCGTCAGCACAAGGTGACCAGCTCCGAGCTCGGCGATTACATCGACCGGGTGGTGCGCAACTTCGTCAAGCAGCGCACCGACGGAGAGCGCTTCGCGCAGTGGGCCGTTCGGGCCGAGGAGGCGGATCTGCGATGAGCGTTCTGGAGGGCCAGAGGAACGCTGACCAGTTGCGTGAATTGGCTGAGCGCGGCGCTGCCGAACTGCAGGACGCCTCTGCCGAGGAGCTGCTGCGGTGGACCGATGAGAACTTCGGCGGCGAGTACGTGGTGGCCTCCAACATGCAGGATGCGGTGCTCATCGACCTTGCCGTACAGGTGCGTCCGGGTGTTGACGTCTTGTTCCTGGACACCGGATATCACTTCGCCGAGACAATCGGCACGCGCGATGCCGTGGAATCGGTGTACGACATCCACATCGTCAATGTGGCTCCCGAGCAGTCGGTGGCACAGCAGAACGAGTTGGTGGGCAAGGACCTGTTCTCGAGCAATCCCGGCGAATGCTGCCGCCTGCGCAAGGTTGTGCCGCTGCGCAAGTCGCTCTCCGGATATTCGGCGTGGGTGACCGGGTTGCGCCGCGTCGACGCACCGACCCGTGCCAACGCACCGCTGATCAGCTTCGACGAGGCGTTCGGGCTGGTGAAGATCAACGCGATCGCCGCATGGACCGACGAGGATATGCAGAAGTACATCGACGAGCACGGAACCCTGGTGAATCCGCTTGTGGACGAGGGATATCCGTCGATCGGCTGTGCCCCGTGCACGGCCAAACCGGCACTGGGCGCCGACGCGCGCAGCGGACGCTGGCAGGGCATGGCCAAAACAGAATGTGGGCTGCACGCCTCATGACGACAACGGAGACCGGAATGGAGTCTGTGTTGAATCAGACGGAAACACTGACCGACCTCGAATCCGAGTCGATTCACATCATTCGTGAAGTGGCCGGCGAGTTCGAGCGCCCGGTGCTGCTGTTCTCCGGCGGCAAGGATTCGACGGTGCTGTTGCACACCGCACTCAAGGCCTTCTGGCCCGCACCGCTTCCCTTCGCGTTGCTGCACGTCGACACCGGACACAACCTGCCCGAGGTGCTGGACTTCCGCGACGAGATCGTCGAACGCCACAACCTGCGGCTGGTCGTCGCGAAAGTCGAGGACTACCTGGCCGACGGGCGCCTGACCGAGCGGCCCGACGGAATCCGCAATCCGTTGCAGACCATCCCGCTGCTCGAGGCCATCACCGACAACAAGTTCGACGCGGTGCTCGGTGGTGGGCGTCGCGATGAGGAGCGCTCGCGCGCCAAGGAGCGCATCTTCAGTCTGCGCAACGCGTTCGGCCAGTGGGATCCCAAGAAGCAGCGCCCCGAGCTGTGGAGCCTCTACAACGGCCGGCATGCCCCGGGCGAGCACGTGCGGGTGTTCCCGATCAGCAACTGGACCGAGTTGGACGTCTGGCGCTACATCGCGCGCGAAAACGTACAGCTGGCCGACCTCTACTACGCCCATGAGCGCGAGATCTTCAACCGTGACGGCATGCTGCTGACTCCCGGCCCGTGGGGTGGACCACGCGACGGCGAAGAGCTGCAAACACTTTCGGTGCGCTACCGCACCGTGGGCGACGGCTCGACCACCGGCGCGGTGCTCTCGGATGCCGCCGACGTCCATGCCGTGCTCGCCGAGGTGGCCGCATCGCGGATCACCGAACGCGGCGCGACCCGCGGCGATGACCGAGTGTCCGAGGCGGCGATGGAAGACCGCAAGCGAGAGGGCTACTTCTGATGAGGGCTTGCATGAAGAAACAAGGACAGAGCTGATCATGAGCGATCTTCTGCGCATCGCCACCGCCGGCAGTGTCGACGACGGCAAGTCCACCCTGGTGGGTCGGCTGCTGTACGACACAAAGTCGGTGCTTATCGACCAATTCGATGCCGTCACAAAGGCTTCCGAGTCACGTGGGCTTGATGCCCCCGACCTCTCGCTGCTTGTCGACGGCCTGCGCGCCGAGCGCGAGCAGGGCATCACCATCGATGTGGCGTATCGATACTTCGCCACCCCGAAGCGTTCGTTCATCCTCGCCGATACCCCCGGGCACGTGCAGTACACCCGGAACACGGTCTCGGGGGCGTCGACCGCACAGCTGGTGATCCTTCTCGTCGACGCGCGCAAGGGTGTCATCGAGCAGACCCGCCGCCACGCGGCGGTGCTGGCGCTGTTGGGGGTGCCGCGGCTGGTGTTGGCGGTCAACAAGATCGATCTGGTGGCCGATAGCGCCCGTATCTTCGAAGCGATCAGCGCCGAGTTCAACGAGTTGACCAGCTCGCTGGGCTGGAAGCCCGAGAACGTCGTGGAGATCCCGGTCTCGGCGCTGCATGGCGACAACATCGCCACCCGCAGCGAGCGGACCGGCTTCTACAGCGGACCGACCCTCATCGAGCATCTGGAAACGATTCCGGCGCATGAGGAGTCGAGCACCGTGGGTCTGCGTTTCCCGGTCCAGTATGTGATCAGGCCGCGTACCGCCGAGTACCCCGACTACCGTGGTTACGCCGGGCAGGTCGCCGCCGGTGTGGTGCGGGTAGGCGACGAGGTGGTCATCTCCCCGGCCGGGCAGCGCACCACGGTGGCGGGCATCGACACCGCCGACGGACCGCTCGAGGTCGCCGAGGCGGGTCGCAGCGTGACACTGATTCTGGCCGATGATGTGGATGCCTCACGTGGCGATCTGATCGCAGCGCCCGACGTGCCCGAGCCGGTCTCGGAGATCGAAGGCACCGTGTGCTGGCTGGCCGACAAGCCGCTGAAGGCCGGGGCGCGCCTGCTGCTCAAGCACGGCACCCGCACCGTTCCCGCGATCGTCGGCCAGCTGGTGGAGCGCTTCGACGAGCAGAACCTGTCTGCCGATCCCGCGCCGGAATCGTTGGAACTCAACGACATCGGACAGATCAGCATTCGCCTCGCGGAAGCGATCAGCGTGGACGAATACGTCGATGACCGGACAGCGGGAAGCTTCCTGCTGATCGATCCGTCGAGCGGCAACACGCTGGCGGCGGGACTGGTCGGCGACGCCCTACGCGCCGTCGAACTGAATCGTGCGTAATCCGACGCTTCTTGCGGTCGCGCACGGGAGCCGCGACCCGCGGTTCGCTGAGAACGCGCGCCGATTGGTGGCGCAGGTGCGGTTGCTCCGGCCCGATCTGGACGTTCGGCTGGCGTTTCTGGAGCTCTCCGAGCCGAATCTTGTTGACGTGCTGGGCGATCTACGCGGTGACGCGGTGGTGGTGCCGCTGCTGCTGTCCGACGCCTACCACGCCCGGATCGACCTGCCGACTGTGCTGTCCTCGGCACCCTCGGGGCTACGAGTCACCCAGGCTCCCGTGCTCGGGGCGGATGACCGGCTCTTACGCCTGGCCCGGCGTCGGGTGATCGAGGTCGGCATCGACAGTCCCGGCGTGATCCTGTCCGCGGTGGGATCCTCGGACTCCACGACCAACGACCGCACTCGCTCGCTCGCCGCGCAGTGGGATATCTCGACGACGGTTTTCGCCACCGGCGAATCGAGCACCCTTGCCAACGCCGCGGACTCGCTGCGTTCCCGCGGCGCCACGGAAATCGTTGTCGCACCATGGTTCCTGTCCCCCGGCCTGCTGCTGGACCGGGTGCGCGCCGAGGCCGCTGACGCGGGCATCCCGGTGGCATCACCCCTGGGCTCGAACCGGCTGGTCGCCGAGGTAGTGGTGCACCGATACGCGTCGGCAGTCGCAGCACCGGTCCCCGTACCGCGCTGACAGAACCCACTGCACGCCCGCACCGCATCCCGACGAACGCATTGTTATATGCGCATGTCTGCCGTAGGGTCGGATGCGTGACCAGCACCGAGCACAAGACCCACGATCACCCCGACCACGTTCACGGCCCTGACTGCGGCCACGAGGCAGTTGCGCACGAGGACCACGTGGACTACATCCACGACGGGCACCGCCACGCCCCGCACGGCGATCACTACGACGAGCACTAGAGCGCGATAGACAAAATGGCCCCCGGAGAACCGGGGGCCATTTTCTTGTCAGTTTTCGGAAAAGCAGCGACGCCTAGGACGCGACCTCGGCCAGATCACCCAGATCGGGAACGCGAGTCACGCGCACATACACCTGGTCGCCCTCGTGCAGCCCGAGTGCCTCAGCGTCTCCACGGGTGATCTGTGCGGTGAACTGTTCCCCGGTCGCGGCACTGGTCAACTCGACCCGCACCTCGAAACCGAGGTGCACGACGCGTCCGACCGTCGCCTTCGTCACCCCGGTGGTCTCGCCGGTGCCCTCCGCCGCGGCGCGGGAGAGGTCAGCGTTGCGCCCCACACGAATATCGTGTGGGCGCACCAGGATTCCGTTCAGCTTGGCCACCGGCCCCAGGAAGGACATCACGAAGCTGTTCGCCGGACGGTCGTACAGGTCGTCAGGAGAACCGACCTGCTCGATGCGCCCTTTGTTGAGCACCGCGATCCGGTCCGCGACATCGAGGGCCTCGGCCTGGTCATGGGTCACCAGCACCGTCGTGACGTGTACTTCCTCGTGCAGCCGGCGCAGCCAGGCCCGCAGATCCTCACGCACCTTGGCATCGAGCGCACCGAACGGCTCATCCAGAAGCAGCACTTCCGGATCGACGGCAAGCGCTCTGGCCAGCGCCATGCGCTGACGTTGCCCCCCGGAGAGCTGATTGGGATACCGCGCGTGAAATCCGCTCAGCCCCACCACTTCCAACAGGTTGTCGACCTTCTCCTTGATCTCGGCCTTCGGCTTCTTACGAATCTTGAGTCCGAACCCGACGTTTTCACGCACGGTCAGGTGCTTGAAGGCGGCGTAATGCTGGAACACGAAACCGATGCCGCGCCGCTGCGGCGGCACGCCGGTGACATCACGCCCGTTGATGGTGATCGTGCCGGTATCGGGCTGGTCCAGCCCGGCGATGGCCCGCAACAACGTCGACTTGCCCGAACCACTGGGCCCCAATAGTGCGGTCAGCGAACCCGAGGGCACCTCGAAGTCGATGTTGTCCAGCGCGGCGAAGTCGCCGTAATGCTTGTTCGCGCCGCGAACGGTAATCGCGTCAGTCATTCTGTGGCTCCTTGCTATTCGCTATTGGCTTTTGCTCGTCGCGCATCGATGACGACCTGGACCACCAGGACGATCACCGCAACAGCCATCAGTAGCGCCGAGATGGCATAGGCGCCGTACTCGGCACCGCGCTGATGACGATCGGACACGAGCAGGGTCAGGGTCTGTGATGTTCCGGGCAGGTTCGAGGACACCATGATCACCGCGCCGTACTCTCCGAGCGTGCGCGCGATGGTGAGCACGATGCCGTAGGTCAACCCCCACCGAATCGACGGCAACGTGATACGCCAGAACGTCTGCCAGGCAGTGGCTCCCAGCGTGGCGGCGGCCTCTTCCTGCTCGGTGCCCAACTCGTGCAGCACTGGCTCGACCTCACGAATGATGAACGGAATCGTGACGAAGATGCTGGCGAGCACGATGCCCGGGAACCCGAAGATGATCTTGAGTCCGAAATCGTTCTCGACAAACCCGAAGACGCCCGCCGATCCCCACAACAGGATCAGCGCGACACCCACCACCACCGGCGAGACGGCGAACGGGAGGTCGATGATCGCCTGCAGCACGGCCTTACCGCGGAACTTGTTCCGCGCCAGAACCAGCGCCGTCGGAATGCCGAAGATGACGTTGAGCGGCACCACAATCGCGACCACCAGCAGCGACAGCTGCAAGGCCGACACGGCGGCCGGGGTGGCGATCGACTCGAAGAACGCACCGACTCCGGGCTCGAACGTGCGCCACAGAATGAGGCCCACCGGAACGATCACCAGGATGCCGATATACAGCAGCGCCGCATAACGGGCCACATACTTGACGAGCGGTGACGGCGTCACTGCGCCAGCTCCTCTCGCTTAGCCGCACGCGAACCAATGGTGCGCAGGACAAACAACACGACAAACGAAATAATCAACAGCACAATCGAGATCGCCGCGGCGCCGGTGCGGTCGTCGTTCTCGATGAGCGTCCTGATCCACTGCGAGGACACTTCCGTCTCGCCGGGCACCGCACCACCGATCAGTACCACCGAACCGTATTCGCCGATAGCGCGCGAGAACGCCAGTCCCGCACCCGATAACAGCGACGGGAGCAGCGCCGGAAGGATCACCGCGCGGAAGATCGTCCAGTTGTCGGCCCCCAGAGAAGCGGCGGCCTCCTCGACGGACTGGTCGAGTTCCAACAGGACCGGCTGCACGGACCGCACCACGAACGGCAGGGTGACGAACAGCAGCGCAATCCCGATACCCCACTTGGTGTGTTGGATGTGGATGCCCACCGGGCTACCCGGGCCGTACAGCGCGAGCATCACCAGACTCGCCACGATCGTCGGCAACGCGAAGGGAAGATCGATGACGGCGTCAACCAGCCGTTTGCCCGGGAAGTCGTCACGGGTGAGCACCCAGGCCACCAACAGCCCGAAGAACAGGTTGATGATGGCCACCCCGAAGGAGACCCCCAGGGTCACCTTGAACGAGCTCACCGCGGCGTTGGAGGTGACCGCGTTCCAGAACGCGGTCCATCCGCCACCGGCCGACTGCCAGACAATGGCGGCCAGGGGCAGCAGCACGATGATGCTGAGCCAGATCGATGCCGCACCGACCCGCAGCGAGGTGCTGCCGTAGCGGCGCGTCAACAGGCCCCCCGTCTGCCCGGCACCGACCTTACGGTCGGGCCGGGCAGACGATTTCGGCTCGGAAGCCGGTTCCGTCGATTGTTCGGTCGCTGTCATCCGGTGGCCTTCTTGTAGATCTTGGTGATGCTGCCGTTTTCCTTGTCGAACAACGCGGGATCGACTGTCTTCCAGCCACCTAGCTCGGCGATGGTCCACAGCTTCTCCGGCGTCGGGAAGTCCTTGGCGAATTCTGCCGTAACAGCGGGATCGACGGGGCGGAAACCTGCCTCAGCCCAGAGCTTCTGCGCCTCCGGGGTGTACAGGAAGTTCTTCAGGGCATTCACCTTGTCCTGGTGTGCGCTGCCCTTGACGACGGCGACCGGGTTCTCGATCTTGAACGTCTGCGGCGGGTTGACGTGCTCGACGTCCTTGCCCTGGCGTTCGACGTTGATCGCCTCGTTCTCGTAGCTGATCAACACGTCACCGCTGCCTTGCAGGAAGACGTCGGTGGCCTCACGCCCGGAACCGGGGCGCTGCTTGATGTGCTCGCCGACGAGCTTGCTGACATAGTCGATGCCCGCCTGCTCATCGCGGCCGCCATTGCTCTTGGCCGCGTAGGGCGCCAGCAGGTTCCACTTGGCCGAGCCCGAGCTCAACGGGCTGGGGGTGATGACGGTGATACCGGGCTGGAGCAGGTCATCCCAGTCCTTGATGTTCTTCGGGTTGCCCTTGCGCACCACGAGAGAAACGACCGAGCCGAACGGCACACCCTTGGTGGCGTCCGCGTTCCAATCCTCGGAAACCTTGCCCGCCTTGACCAAACGGCTCACATCGGGCTCCACCGAGAAGTTGACGATGTCGGCCGGCTTGCCGTCGACCACGGCCCGGGACTGATCGCCGGACGCACCATAAGAAGTAGTGACCGCGACGCCCTTGCCCTCGGCGGTGTTCGCGAATGCCGGAATGATCTTCTTCCAGCCGGGCTCCGGCACCGCATAGGCGACAAGCGTCAAAGTGGTGTCGGCATTGGAATGCGACTCGCCCCCGGCGACGTCACTGGATCCCCCACCGCAGGCGGCGAGAACTGTTGCCGCTGTGGCAAGAACTCCGATGTGGTGCCACCGGCGGGCACCGACCGTCTTCGCGATCTTGAGCATGAGGACCTTTCGTGGGATGACGATTACCTGGGACAGATATCTCATGGAATCCCGTGACGACAGAAAGGCAGCGAAACAGCCAGTGGGCTTCAAACTAGCCGCTACCGACACCAAACCGCGGACGGGATGGGTCTAGCGACAACAGTGAACGTCTGCAACCGCGCATGTACCGACCGCGATGAGCGCCAGGATGTGGCGCACGCGGTTACCCCGGGCGGCGGAATGCATGAGCGGAAGCGTAGCAGAGCCTCTTGATGCCGTCTTTACGGCTGAATCGGCAGGTAGAAGCGCTATTGCGTCAACAGTCAGTAACTACCGGCTCAACAGCCAGGCGACTATGACCAGAACGGCCAGCGCAACCAGCGCCAACGTGACACGCGACTGGGGCATGCCGCTCATGAAAGGTCCGCCTGGGCGGCCGGGGCTACGTGATTTTCCGCGGCGTGGCGACGCGCGGCCTGGTACCACCGGCCGAGCCGATTCGACAGGCTGAACAGCAGAAACAAGACCTTGTCACCGGCTACCGCCATCGCATAGGCCAGCACCAGCACGACCGGCATCACGATGATTGTTTGAAGGATGAACCCGCGTCCGCTGAGCCACAGCTCCACGCCGTCCCACCAACTCAGGAGGCCGATCACGCTGTCGCTGTTCACGCGGGCCAGTTTAGGCGGACCATGCCGCGGGCCTTCCGGCGCAGGGCAGACTGGATACCGATGAGTCACTTGCGCGCGAAGTGCCTGTTCCTGGTGTTCGCATTCTCCGCACTGTTCAGCGGGGTCCACGTCGCGGCGGCGGACTCTGCCGTGGCGGGCGCCGACGTGCAGGTCGCGCAGAGCCTTGGTGATCGCGAGCTCACCGTGGTGGCTCGGCGGGTGACCAGCATTCCCGGCCCGTTACGGGTCGATGTGATCGCTCACCGGGGCACCGCGGCCGGTCCTCTCCGCGTGCAGCTCGTGCCCACGGGCGCCAGCACCGATGAGCAGCAGCCCGCGCCAGGTGTGCCCACCTCAACAGCGTTGGTCGTGCTCGGCGAGAAACCCGGCCCGTACGGCGCAACTCTCGATGTCGACCGCCCCGGGCCCACCGACCTCACCATCAGTGACGGCGTACATACCGCCCGGATCCCGTTGGTTCTCGTCAGTCAGGCGATGTCGCCGCCCGAGCGGGTGGCCTATCTGGGTCTGGCGGCCGCCGGGCTGCTGCTGGTGATCTCTCTGGTGGTCGCGACTCGGGTGCGCCGTGGGATATGGATCGCGGTACCCGTGACCGCGACGGTGACCGCCCTCGCGATCGCCATTACCGCGGCGGTGCTGTCCACGTCCGCCCCGCCACCGCCCGAGCCGGGTCCGCAACGGGACCCCACTGTCGACAACGCCGCCAACCCCTACCGCCTTGACCGCCCCGCCGTCACCGACTACTCCCGGCCGTCGGCCATGCTGATCGCCGAAAAACCTGACGTGGATTCGGGGCGCGCGACAGACATCGACTTCTCGCTGATCGACACCGCGACCGGGCTGCCCGCCGACGACCTTGTCATCCATGACAGCGCGTTGATCCATCTGCTGGTGGTGGCCCCGGACGGGCGGCTATCTCACCTGCATCCGATAAGGGTTGCACCGGGCAGCTATTCGGTGCAATTGTCACCGGAAGTGGCCGGCCGGTACGCGGTCTCGGCAGAGTTCGTGCGGCGCGGGGGCGGCGTGCAGACGGTGCGCCTGCCCGGTGGACTGACATCACGTGGCGGAAAACCCACGGCTCCGGCGCCATTCGAAGGACCCGGTATGCGCATGCTCGACGGGCAGCATGTGCACGTGAAGGCCGTCGGCCTGCGCGCGGGACGACCGACAACGCTCTCGGTGACCATCGGGTCCGATCCCGTTCTACAACCGTGGCTGGGCATGCTCGGCCATCTGGTCATCGCCGGCCCGATCCCGCGCGACGTCCCCCCCGGCGAACTCGGCACAGCGGTGCAGGATTCCGCGGTCTGGGCCCACGCCCATTCCATGGGCGGTCACGGAGGTACCGACATGCCCGGCATGGACCACAGCACCGGCCATGTGCCCACGCAAGATGATGCGATGCCGCCCATGGTGGGTGCACCGCCCCTCAACGGTGACAGTCCCCCCGACGAGACCGTGGCCGCCTTCGGCCCGGATGTACCGTTCACCTTCACGTTCCCCAAGCCGGGGAGGTACCTCGCCTGGATTCAGGCACAGCGCGACTACCGGGTGCTGACGATCCCGGTACGACTGGACATCTCATGACACGTCAGGTGTGGGCAGGGCTCGGGCTGATCGTCGCCGCGGTGCTGGGGCTGGCGTGGATTGCCTGGCCCAGCGCCCCCGAGACCGTCACGCTGCATTCGGGTACCGAGCACTACGTCGTCGCAGTGACGGTGGACAACCCCCGCATCGGGATGACCGCGCTGGAAGTCGCCATCACCAAGCGAGAAGACGACGGCTTCCCCGAATCCCAATCGGTATCAGTTGAATTGGCGATGCCGCTGATGGGCCACGCCATGCCTCCGCTGCGCGAGGTGATATCCGGCCGCACGAAGTTCGACCAGGTGATGCTGTCGATGGCGGGGCCCTGGGACATCATCGTGACCGTCACGCCCCCTCCGGCGATCCCGATGAACGCACGACGATGCCACTATGGGTGAGTGGAGGTTGACATGAACGCCGAGACGAGCACCGCAGGCACCGGTGCCGAACAGACGCCGCGGATCACCCGCGCCGTCATCGAGAAGTACGCGCCACTGGGCGCATACGGCGTGCTGCTGGGCAGCGTAGTGGGTGCGGTGGGAACGACCTGGGATGTCGAATGGCACGACGATGTGGGCCCCGATACGTTCTTCACGCTGCCACATCTGTTCCTGTACTCGGGTAGCGCGATCGGCGGAATCACCAGCCTCATCATGGTTTTGATGGTCACGGCCGCACAGCGCGCGGGCGAGGAAGTGCCGCGCTGGGTGGGCGGTGTACCGATCCGGGTCTTCGGGGGCCGATTCACCGCTCCCCTGGGCTTCCTGCTCTCCGGCTGCGGCGCCGCATCGTTTCTCATGTACGGGCTGTTGGATCTCTGGTGGCACACGGTCTATGGGTTCGACGCCGTCCTGGCATCTCCCCCACATTTCGCACTCTTCGTGTCCGGAACCGTCACCGACCTCGGCAGTATCGTTACCTTCGCGGCGGCACGCCGATTTCGTTGGGGTGTGGTGGGTTTGATGGCGCAAGCGTCACTGGTGGCGGCGATGACGGCCATTCCGTTCACGGCGCTGTTCCTCTTCAAGTTCGACTTCAACCCGATTTCGCTGGGTTCGGCGTTCATCGTTCCGCTCGTGCTGCTGCTCATCGCGGGCGTCGTACGCTCGACGCTGGCGCCGCTCGGGGTCGCGGTGATCATGGGCGCCATTCAAGCCATCTTCTGGTGGTTTTCACCCTGGGCCGCACACGAATACGCCGCGGCGGTGGGGTTGCCGTTGCGCGACGATCTCTGGGGCGGACCACCCACAATCCCGGGAATGATGCCGATGTTCCTCGCGGTCTTCGCCGTACTGGCCACCGGGCTGCTGCACCTGGCCGGGGACCGGAAATGGCAGCGGTGGCCGATGACCGCCATCGGTGCGATCCTGGGTTCGGTTGCGGGCGTGGGCTATCTGCTGCAGGGCGCGATGCTGTATCGACAGGGCACCGAAACAGTGAGCAACTACGTCACCGTCGGCCTGGCCGGGCTGGCGTTGGGCGCACTCGCCGGCCTTCTGGCGCAGCGCATCGCACTGATGTTGCGGGTGCCCGGAAACACTGCCGACACGCTGGTGGCCATCGCGTGAGGCACATCCGAATCCTGTTGTCACTCATGACTGTCATCGGACTGTCCCTGGGTGTCAGCGCCCCCGCGAACGCCTACGCACCGGTGAACGTGGTGCACACCGAACAGGTGTCCGCGGGCCCCTACGCACTGACCGTCGGGTTCTCGACCTGGCCGCTGCGCGCCATGCAATCACTGGACTTCACCTTCATCCCCGCCGACGGGATCACCGGCAAGTCAGGCACGCTGACCATTGTGTCGCCCGACGGGCAGCAAGGGCACGCCGAACGGCTGGCTCGCCATCCGCGCAAGCGGGAGGTCTGGGGCCTGGACGTCCGGGCACTACAGGAACAGGGGCATCACCAGTTCATCTTCGACATCACCGGACCGCAGGGCCCCGGGCAGGGGACTCTCGATCTGGACGTGCTGCCCCAGCCGGGGCCACCGCTGGCCCTGAGTTGGATCGTCTCGTTGATACCGGTGTTCGCCTTGGCGGGAGTATTGGTCGTGGCGTGGAGGAGAACTCGCGGCCAATCCTGACCACCGGTCTCCTACTGGCTGAGAATCGTCTGCATCCCGGGAGCCACCCGATCGCGGATCTTCGCCCACGGCACGGTAACCGGCACATAATCTCCGGCGACGTGGGGAACGGAGACATAGAAGGTCAGACCGGTGGGCACGGGAAGCCAGTGCAGAAACTGCTCAGACTTCATGTCCCCGGCGGCCTTGATCCGATCGGGCGGCCCAAGCTCCTGAGCCAACTTCCGTAACTGCTCCCGTGCCGCACCCTGTTCCGCGAACACATCGCCGAACATGATCGGCTGAGCCGTATCGGTGTTGATGGTGATGGTCGCGACCCTATTGCTGGGGTACGGGCCGCCGCTGTTCGAGAGGAACACGGCGACTCCCGACAACACATGCGGACCGATGAACACGACCCGACTCGATTCCCCCGCCTGCAGCTGCCCATCACCCACTGTCGCGGGTTTCGTCCCCTTCGGATCGCCCAGGGTCCGTACGACGTCCTTCAGCGCCACGCGCATGCCGTCATTGAATCTGTCTCGAGCACCGGCCTTATCGCCGGTGACCTGAGGCAGTTTGACGTTGTAGTCGACCTTGCCTTGCTTTCCACTCTCCTGCTGCAGCGTGGGATTGAAACCGAAGGCCGGCTTCGCAGTCGGCGGTGCTTGGGCAGGGGTGACGGACACAATCGGCTTGGATGGGGTCGTGGTGGACGGTGGAACTTCGGGCGTCTGCGTGGGTTGGTCGGGTGGTTTGAGGCAACCGGCGACTACGCCGCAGGTGAACACCAGCATCAACGCAAGACCACATCGCACAGCCGACCCCCTTGTTACTGGCTCAACACCGGAATGAATTCGGGCGCCACCTGATCACGAATCTTTTCCCACGGCACGGTAATCGGAACGAAATCGCCGGCGGCGTGTGACACCGGAACGTAGAACCGCAACCCGGCCGGCACGGGTAACCATTGTTCGAGCCGCCCGTTGACGGTCTCCCGGCGCACCCGTGCGGTCGGGTCCAGATCCGGTAGCACCTGGCGCAGCCGCTCCAGGGCGGCATATTGGTTCGGGAACAGATCGTCATAGGTAATGGGTTGCGCGGTATCGCTGTTGACAACGAACGTCGAGACCGACTGATTCGGGTGTGCGCCGCCCGCGTACCAGAGATAGACCTGAATGCCCGCCACCGCGTGCGGTCCGATCATCGCGACACGAGTGCCCTCCCGCTCGGTACCGATATCACCGTCGCTGATCGACACCTGCTGGCTCTTACCGGGACCGGACAGCGTGTCGATCACATCGCGCAGCCCGCTGCGCATGCCGTCGTTGAATCGATCACGGACGGCGGGTACTCCGCCGGAGAGCTGCGGTAGTTGCACGTCATAGGTGACCATTCCTTCGACGCCCGTGACCGGCTCCAACACGGGTGTGTACCCGAAGGCCGGAGCCGAACTCGCCGCGCTCGCCGATGACGTTGTCCCCGAGGACGATTCGGCTGTGAGGGGCGTCTGCTCAGCCTGATCGGCGGCGCGCCCGCATCCGGACGCGACCACGCACATCGCCACAGCGACCGCGGCGGCGCCCCGGACGCTCACGTGGGGGCGTTCGCGGGCTGGAAGGTGCCGCTCACATCCGCTTCCTCTTCGGCCCGGATGACGTGTACGACCGCATTGATCAACGCCAGATGGGTGAACGCCTGCGGGAAGTTGCCCAGATGCCGACCGGTGCGCGGGTCGATCTCCTCGGCGTAGAGCTGCAGCGGGCTGGCGAAGGAGAGCAATCGCTCGCACAGGTGCCGTGCCCTGCGCACCTCACCGATCTCCACCAACGCCGACACGAGCCAGAACGAGCAGATGGTGAAGGTGCCCTCCTCGCCCGAAAGTCCGTCGTCGGTCTCCTCCACCCGGTAACGCAGCACCAGGCCGTCATGGGTCAGCTCATCGGCGATGGCCAGCACTGTCGCCCGAATCCGCGGATCGTCGGACGGCAGGAAACGGTTCAGCACCGCGAGCAGCAGCGAGGCATCCAAAGCCGTTGAACCGTAACGCTGTACCAACACCCCGCGTTCATCGACGCCATTCTCCAGGATGTCGTCCTTGATCTCGTCGGCGACAGCGCGCCACTGCTGGGCATAACTCTTCTCACCATGCATCTCGGCAAGTTTCGCGCCGCGGTCCATCGCAACCCAGCACATGATCTTGGATGAGGTGAAATGCTGCGGCTCCCCGCGTACTTCCCAGATGCCACGGTCGGGTTCACGCCAGTGCCGCGCCGCCTCTTCGGCCTGATTCTTCAGGATCGGCCACAGCGTCGCGGGAATCTGTTCCCGCGACCTGGCGTGCACATACACCGAATCGAGCATGGTGCCCCAGATGTCGTGCTGGATCTGATCGAAGGCACCGTTGCCGATTCGCACCGGTCGCGCCCCGTCGTAGCCGGACAGATGGGGCAGCTCCCCCTCGGTCAAGGTGCGTTCGCCACCCACGCCGTACATGACCTGCAACGGATGCTTCTCGCCGTTGTTCGCACCCGAAGCATCGGCGATGAACGAGAAGAAGTCGTCGGCCTCACGATCCAGACCCAGCGTGTAGAGGCCCCACAGCGCGAAGGTGGAGTCCCTCACCCATGAGTATCGATAGTCCCAGTTACGCACTCCCCCAGGTGTTTCCGGTAGCGACGTGGTCGAGGCCGCCAGCAGCGCGCCGGTCGGCGAGTACGCCAGGCCCTTGAGGACCAGCGCACTGCTCTGTAGGTACGAGCGCCACGGATGGTCGGGAAATTCGCCGATGTTGATCCATTGCCGCCAGGCCTCGGCGGTCTTCCACATCTTGTCGGCGGCCTCCGCATACGTCTGCGGCACAGGGTGTTTGGACCAGCTCAACGCGACGAACACGTTGTCACCCTCGGTGAGCCGGGTGCGGGCACGCGCTTCCCGGCCCTCCAACCCCAATCGAAGATTCGTGGTCAGCTTCAGCGTCGGATTGGCGTCGGGGTTCTTCGTAGCCCGACATGTCGCCTCGCCGTATCCGTCGCCGGAGTACTCCCAGGTGGCGCCCTCACGGTGATAGTCGAACGCGGGCTCGCAGTTCATGAGCACCTCGACCGTCCCGCTGACACAGCGCACGGTGCGCAGCAGGATGTGCTCGGCATCCCAATCTGTCGGGGTGCGCTTATGCGTTTTCGACCGGGAATCGACGTCGTGCCAGGGCCCCAGCACCAACGCGTCGCGGACCGTGAGCCACCCGGTCTTGGTCTGCCACGTGGTTTCCACCATCAGGCTGCCCGGGAGATAGCGGCGCGCGGCCGGCACATTGTGCCCATATGGGGCGATCCGGAAATGCCCCGCCCCGCGATCAAGGATCGCCCCGAAGATGCTCGGCGAATCCGGCCGCGGAACGCACATCCACTCCACCGATCCGTTGGCGGCGATCAGGCAGGTGTTCTCCCAATCCGAGAGAAATGCGTAGTCGGCAATCGGCGGAAAGGGGCCGCGCCGCTGAACAGGAGACTGACTGGAAAGCAGTCCTTCTAGCGACAGCTCGGGATCAAGAGACGACACCATCCGACCATCGTAGGTGCGATCTGGCTACGCGCCCGGCTCATTTAGCGTCGGCGAAGCAGGTAGATGCCGAGGCCACCGAAGAGCAGCAGGTTGAACACCAAGAGCGACACAAGGACACCGGTGGCCCCTCCGCTCCGCGGGCCCGCCAGGTAGATGACCAGGTCGATGCCGACCAGCAGGCATGCGGCAACAAGTGCGGTCCAGATCAGGGCGGTCGGTTTCATGCTGTCGCCTGACCCCGTGCCGCGTCCAGCTCGGCAGCCAACACCGACATCAGTTCCGCCACCGGCAGCGCCCGCGCCCGGTGATGCTCGGTGCCGGCCCACAGCGACATCACGTCCGGATCTCCACTCGCCCGCAGCTCCTTGGTCGCCGAGTTCAGTGCCGGGAAGCTCACCGGGGCAACCGATTCCATATCCCGCTGGAATGCGTTGGAGATACTTCGCGCCGGGCGGCCCGAGAAGACCCGCGTCACCACCGTTTCGGCCGGTTGCAGCAGGGCGTCTTTGTAGACCTGTTTGGCTCCCGACTCGTCGGTGACCACCAGCGCGGTGCCCAACTGAGCGGCCGTGGCGCCGGCGGCGAGCACCCGGGCGATGTCGGCGCCGTCCATGATTCCGCCCGCTGCCACCAGCGGTAACGCGGTGACCGTCCGCACGTTCGCGATCAGATCGGCCAGCGGCTCTTCGGGGGCACCGGCATCGAAGCTGCTGCGGTGACCACCGGCCTCGGGACCCTGGACAACCAGCGCGTCGGCGCCGATCCCCTCGGCGATCGTGGCCTCTACGGCACTGGTGACGGTAATCCACACCTCGGATCCGGCCGCGCGCAGCCGGTGCGCATCCTGCGCGGACGGCACGCCAAAGGTGAACGACACCACCGGGACAGGTGTGGCGACCAGATACTCGATCTTGTCGGCATACGCGTCGTCGTGCCAGACCGGGTCGCCCGGAGCCACCTCGAATTTGTCGGCCCAGATCTTCAGCTTGTCCAGGTACTCACCCAGGTCGGCCCCCAGATCTGGCGTGGGAACGAAGACGTTGAAGCCGAAGGGAAGACCGTCCATCGCCGCACGGTCCCGGTCCAGCTGCTCGACGCTGCGGTACCCCGCCGGCAGTAGGCCGAAACCGCCGGCCGCGCTCACGCCACGCGCCAACGCGGGAACGGTGATACCTCCGGCCATCGGGGCGCCGACAACTGGAAGACGAAGCCCGGCAAGCACGGTACTCATGGACCTCAGCGTATCGACGCGATGAGTTTTCCGGCCGGGGTGGGTCGGTATCGGTATGACAACCTCATCCGCCTATCCCACCGCCGTCACCCGCGAGGAATGGCTGACGGCCCGCAAGCAACTGCTGATCCGCGAGCGCGAGGCCACCCATCTGCGCGATGCCGTCAACGCCGAACGCCGACGCCTGCCCATGGTGAAAGTCGAGAAGGACTACCTCTTCGAAGGCCCCGACGGGCCGGTGCGGCTCCTGGACATGTTCGAGGGCCGGCACACCCTGTATGTCCACCATTTCATGTGGATCGACGCCGTCGACCGCGGATGCCCCAGCTGCACGGGGGCAGCCGATATGACGTTCACCGAACGAGATCGCGCGTTGTTGACCGACAAGGGCGTCACCTTCGCCTGCGTGTCCCGTGCGCCGTATGCAAGCATCGCCAGGTACCGCGACGAACACGGATGGACGTTCCCGTGGTACTCCACCAACGACGGCGATTTCAGTTACGACTTCCATGTCACGCTCGACCCGTCACGTACGCCGATCGAGTACAACTACAAGTCGCTCGACGAGTTACACGCCGACGGTTTCAGCGAGGAAGACCTGCGCGGGGATTGGCCCGGCGCCAGCGTCTTCCTCCGCCGCGCAGACGAGGTTTTTCATACCTATTCGGCCTTCGCGCGCGGGCTGGATCATTCGGCGGTCGGGTATCCGTTCCTGGACCTGACACCGTATGGGCGTCAGGAGCCGTGGGAGGAATCGCCCGCGGGTTGGCCGCAGGGCGGGGCCGTCGTCGGGATGCCTAGTCAGGAGTGCGAGCACTGAGCCCGAGTGTGCGGATACGGTCGAAATTCACCGAGATATCGACACTATTCGCACACTCGGCGAGGTTGGGTCACCCGCCGCGCGAAGCCTCCGCTACAACTACTTCTTCGGCTTGTCCGCCGCGGACTCGGTGGACAGCGCCGCCACGAAGGCCTCCTGCGGCACCTCGACCCGTCCGATGGTCTTCATGCGCTTCTTGCCCTCCTTCTGCTTCTCCAGCAGCTTGCGCTTACGGGTGATGTCACCGCCGTAGCACTTGGAAAGCACGTCCTTACGGATGGCCCGAATATTTTCGCGTGCAATGATTCTCGAGCCAACCGCGGCCTGCACCGGCACCTCGAACTGCTGGCGCGGGATGAGTTCCTTGAGCTTCACGGTCATCTTGTTGCCATACGCCGATGCGCCGTCCTTGTGCACGATGGCGCTGAACGCGTCGACAGCCTCGCCCTGCAGCAGGATATCGACCTTGACCAGCTCGGCTTCCTGTTCGCCGGCCTCTTCGTAGTCCAGGCTGGCGTAACCGCGGGTACGCGATTTCAGCGAGTCGAAGAAGTCGAAGATGATCTCGCCCAACGGCATTGTGTACCGCAGCTCGACACGCTCCGGCGAGAGGTAATCCATGCCGCCGAGTTCACCGCGCCGTGACTGGCACAGCTCCATGATCGAACCGATGAACTCGCTCGGTGCGATGACAGTCGTCTTGACGACGGGCTCGAACACCGAACGGATCTTGCCCTCGGGCCAGATGGACGGGTTGGTCACCATCATTTCGGTGCCGTCTTCCTTGACCACTCGGTACACCACGTTGGGTGCGGTCGAGATCAGGTCGAGGTTGAACTCACGTTCCAGTCGCTCACGGGTGATCTCCATGTGCAGCAATCCCAAGAAGCCGCAACGGAATCCGAAGCCCAGCGCCACCGAGGTCTCCGGCTCATAGGTGAGCGCCGCGTCGTTGAGCTGCAATTTGTCCAGCGCTTCACGAAGATTCGGGTAATCGGATCCGTCCACCGGGTACAACCCGGAGTACACCATCGGCCGGGGTTCGCGATAACCGGTGAGCGGTTCGGTCGCACCCTTGCGCGCGGAGGTGACGGTGTCACCGACCTTGGACTGGCGCACGTCCTTCACACCGGTGATCAGGTAGCCCACCTCACCCACCCCAAGGCCCGCAGAGGGTTTGGGGTCCGGTGAGACGATGCCCACCTCCAGCAGTTCATGGGTGGCGCCTGTCGACATCATCGCGATCTTCTCGCGCGGCGTGATCTTGCCGTCGACGACGCGAACGTAGGTGACGACGCCCCGGTAGATGTCGTACACCGAGTCGAAGATCATCGCGCGCGCCGGAGCATCCGGATCGCCTTGTGGTGCGGGAATGAGCCGCACCACCTCGTCCAGCAGTGCCTCGACGCCCTCGCCGGTCTTGCCGGACACCCGCAGCACATCGGAGGGCTCGCAGCCGATGATGTGCGCGATCTCCTCGGAGTAGCGCTCGGGGTCGGCCGCGGGCAAGTCAATCTTGTTGAGGACCGGGATGATGGTCAGGTCCTTGTCCAGTGCCAGGTACAGGTTGGCCAGCGTCTGCGCCTCGATGCCCTGTGCGGCATCCACGAGCAGCACCGCGCCCTCGCACGCCTCCAACGCCCGCGAGACCTCGTAGGTGAAGTCCACGTGCCCGGGGGTGTCGATGAGGTGCAGGACATAGTCCTGCGGCCCGTTCTGGCCCGTGACCTGCCAGGGCAGCCGCACATTCTGCGCCTTGATGGTGATGCCGCGCTCGCGCTCGATATCCATGCGATCCAGGTACTGGGCACGCATGGACCGCTCGTCGACCACGCCCGTCAGCTGCAGCATCCGGTCGGCCAGGGTCGACTTCCCGTGGTCGATATGGGCGATGATGCAGAAGTTACGGATAAGCGCCGGGTCCGTGAACGTCGTGTCGGCAAAACTTGGCACGGCACCATGCTCCCATGCCGCGCGCCATGCTCCTGACACACACGTCGCGAGGGACTACCGGTCAGTATGCTCGCAGCATGGCGTCACAGTGGCAGACGCTCGGGCGGAGGCTCGGGAAGATCGCGGTGGACACTCTTGAACAAGTCGTGTTCCGCGAAGGCCCGAAGGTGCTGCGGCAACTACAGGGGTCGGAATTCGTTCAGCGGGGGCTGCAGCGCGGACTGGAAGCGATCGGTGTCGTGGAGACCGAGCAGCAGACCGCCATTCCGGGTCGTCCGGTAACCAACCGCAGTGTGCCCACGGCCCATCGGGCCCGTCGTATCGAATACACGCCCGACCTGGACGGTCGCGCCGATCCCGGCGAGATCGTGTGGACCTGGGTGGTCTACAAGGATGACCCCTCACAGGGCAAGGACCGTCCCGTGCTCGTGGTGGGGCGGGACGGCTCGGTGCTGCTGGGCCTGATGCTCTCAAGCCGGGAACGCCATGACACCGACCCGGACTGGGTGGCGCTCGGCAGCGGTAGCTGGGATTACGACGGTCGCCCCAGCTGGGTACGACTGGACCGCGTGCTCGATGTTCCCGAAGAAGGAATTCGACGCGAGGGCGCCATTTTGGACGTGGAGCGATTCAACATCGTCGCGATGCGCCTGCGTACGCACTTCTCCTGGAGCTGATCGAACCGATCAGCTCAGCTCAGTGCTCTACGGAGTTACGCACCGGCAGCGGCGTGAACATGGCCTGATCTACGAACTGTGCGGTGTATTCGGCCAGTTCTTCACGCTCGAGACGCAGCCGTCCGTCGAGCCATGCCAACACGGTGCCGGCGACACCGGCAGCCAGGGCTTCGGCCTGCACCGCGGTGTAGTTGGGGTCGGCATCCGGATCGAACTCGGCACGCGCGGCACCGAGCATCAACGCCATGTAGTGCGTCAACCGCATACGACGACGAGTGAGTCGCTGACTGCCCATCGCCTCGGTGGCGATCACACGGGCGCGCCGGGGATCGGCGGTCAGCGCGGTCACCGCGCCCACGACACCGGCATGCACCTGCGAGCGTGAGTCCTTCTCGGCCGCAGCCATCGCCGAACCTGCGGTGGCGATGCTGTCCTCGATGATCCAGTCGAAAACCGCGACCAGCAGCTCGTCGAGGCCGTCAAAGCACTCGTAGAAGTAACGGGTATTCAGTCCGGCGGTCTTGCAGATCTCCCGAACCGTTGTCGCTGCCCAGCCGGAGCTGGCCATAACCTCGAGCCCCGCCTCAAGAAGGCGTCGCCTCCGCTCCGCGCGGCGCTCGTCTGCCGTTCGTCCGCCGTATAGCCCGGTAGCTTGTTTGGTCACCATGGTCTACGCATTATTACTCCTCTTGCCAGACACCTGGGCAATAACTGGCTTTTCTGCGGTGTTTAGGCGAGTCGTGTGACTTCGACCACGACGTCCAAATCTGTCGAGCCACCCCCCGAGTAAATGCCCTTGAGTGGGCTGACATCCGAGTAGTCCCGGCCGACGCCGACGGTGATGTACTGCTCGTTGATCTCGCTGTCGTTGGTGGGGTCGTAATCCCACCACGCACCGGCCCAACCCTGGATCCACGCGTGGCTCTGCCCGTCCACCGTCTCGCCCACCGCCGCATCGCCCTTGGGGTGTAGATATCCCGATACGTAACGCGCCGGGATCCCCATGCTGCGCAGCAGAACCAATGTCAGGTGCGCGTAGTCCTGGCACACACCCTTTCTTTCACGCAGCGCATCCAGCGCCGACGAATGCACACCGGTGGTTCCGGGCACATAGTCGAGCTCCGAGTGCACCCATTTCGATGCCGCGACAATGGCCTCGGCGGGGGTGGCATCCCTGGCGATCCGCTTGCCCACCGACTGCACCCTCTTGCTGTGTGGGACGTATGCACTCGGCGACAGATACTCGTCGAATCGGTCGATGACGGCGTCGGCGTGGATGTCATCCCAGCCCACGGATTCCTCCGGCTTCTCGGCGACATCGGTCTCCACCACCGACAGACCCGTCACCTCCAGCTCGGTATGGGGTGCGTGCAGGTCGAACGTCGTGACGGCGGTACCCCAATAGTCGACATACCGATACGAGCGGGTGGCCGGCACCGTCTCCACGCGATTGAGGATGACGTTCTGGCGACCGTCACTGCGCGGCGTCAACCGCGCCTCGTTATAGGAAGCGGTTACCGGCGTCTTGTAGGCGTAACCGGTGGCGTGGACGACTCGCAAGCGCCACATCTACTTCTCCTCTTCGCGCAAGCGGTTCATCGTCAGATCTCGCCTTCTTCAATGGGATCCACATCGTGGCGGCCACCGGCATCGGTCCACGCCACCCACGGCGCGGCGTGGAAGTACTGCAGCGCCACCGCCTCACCCAGTTCCCGGCAGGTCTGTTGTAGGCCGGCCAGTCGTGTCGGCAGGTCCTCCAGCAACACCCCGGGACGCATGAACTCCAACTCACTGCGGGCCCGGCCCAGCAGTCGCTGCGCCTCGGCGCGCGCACCGACTCGGCTGTGTGGCTGATGATCCAGCTCCTCCAGGCTCAGCTCGGCCTGCCGCAGCGAGTGGAACACCGAACGCGGGAACAGCCGGTCCAACAGCATGAACTCGACGACCCGGCTCGCGTCCAGGACCCCGCGATAGGTGCGCAGGTAGGTGTCGTGCGCGCCCGCGCTGCGCAACAGCGTGACCCAGGCGGGTGAGGATGCGCGGTCACCAACACGCGACAGCAGCAGCCGCACCGTCATATCCACCCGCTCGATGGAGCGGCCCAGCACCAGGAATCGGTAACCGTCGTCACGGCTGAGCGTGGAGTCGGCAAGTCCCGCGAACTGCGCGGCGCGCCCCTCCACGTAGGTGAAGAACTCATGCGGGCCGAGTCTGCGGGCGGCGCGCTCGCGATCTGCCAGCGCGTTGTAGGTGGTGTTGAGGCACTCCCACATCTCGGTGGACGTCACTTCGCGTGCGCCGCGGGCATTCTCACGCGCTTCGGAGATGGAGTCGACGATGGACCCACCCTGCACTCCCCTGCTGAACGCGACGAGCTCGGTCAGTGACCACACATCGAGCACGATGTCCGGCGCGTCGATGCCCAGCACACGCAGCAGCACCCGGGAGGCATGATCGGGATCCACGCTGGCGTCCTCGAGCAGCTGGTGCACCGTGACGTCGAGGATGCGCGCGGTGTCATCGGCACGCTCGACATATCGGCCAATCCAGTAAAGCGACTCCGCGTTTCGCGCCAGCATTAGGACATCACCTGCTGTTGTTGTTGCTGCTGTTGCACCTGCAGACCCGCGGTGGCCGCCTCGGGCCCCTGTTCCACCTCCGCCGCCTTCGGCAACTCGGGGACCACCTCAGCCCCCGAGAGCTCACGCTCGGCGACAGAGGCCCGCGAGGCCAGCACCCAGGTGTCCTTGGAGCCGCCACCCTGACTGGAGTTGACCACGAGCGAGCCTTCCGGCAGCGCTACCCGGGTGAGGCCACCGGGCAGCACCCACACGTCATCACCGTCATTGACCGCGAACGGGCGCAGATCCACGTGCCGAGGCACCAGCTGATCGCCGATTTTTGTGGGCACCGTGGACAACTGGACCACGGGCTGGGCCACCCACCCACGCGGGTCCGCTCTGATCTTCTTGGCGATCGCGGCGCGTTCCTTCTCGCTGGCGTCGGGGCCGAAGACGATGCCGTACCCACCGGACCCCTCCACCGGCTTGATGACGAGCGCGTCGATGCGGTCAAGCACTTCCTCACGCTCGTCGTCGAGCCAACATCGGTAGGTGTCCACGTTCGCCACTATGGGTTTCTCACCGAGGTAGTACTCGATGATGGTCGGCACGTAGGTGTAGACGAGCTTGTCGTCCCCCACTCCGTTGCCGACGGCGCTGGAGATGACGACGTTCCCGGCGCGCGCGGCGTTGAGCAGACCCGCGACACCGAGCACCGAATCGGGACGGAACTGCATGGGATCCAAGTACGTGTCGTCGATCCGGCGGTAGATGACGTCGACCTGACGCTCCCCCTCGGTGGTGCGCATGTAGACCTGGTTGTCGCGGCAGAACAGGTCGCGTCCCTCGACAAGTTCCACACCCATCTGGCGGGCCAGCAGGGAGTGCTCGAAGTAGGCCGAGTTCGCCACACCCGGTGTGAGAACCACCACGGTCGGATCGGCCTCGTTGGTGGCCGCCGACTTGCGCAGGGCGCGCAGCAGATGCGAGGAGTAGTCGTCCACCGCGCGCACCCGGTGGGTGGCGAACAGATCGGGGAAGACCCGGGCCATGGTGCGACGGTTCTCCATCACGTACGACACCCCGGACGGGGACCGCAGATTGTCTTCGAGTACCCGGAAGGTTCCCTGCGCGTCACGCACCAGGTCGATACCCGCGACGTGGATACGCACCCCGTTGGGCGGATTGATCCCGGCAGCCTCGCGGTGGAAGTGCTCGCAGGATGTGACCAAGGCACGGGGGATCACTCCGTCACGCAGGATGTCCTGATCGCCGTAGATATCGGCCAGGTACATCTCCAGCGCCCGGACCCGCTGAGCGATGCCACGCTCCAGCCGTGACCACTCGGCCGCGGCGATGACGCGCGGCACCAGATCCAGCGGAAACGGGCGCTCTTGACCCGATAGCGAGAAGGTAATGCCCTGATCGATGAATGCCCTGCCCAGCGCGTCGGCACGCGCGGCAAGGTCAGCAGCATCGGTGGGCGCCAACTCGGCGTAGATCCCCTTGTACGGCCCACGCACGTTGCCATCGGCGTCGAACATTTCGTCGAAGGCCTTGGAGTAAGCGCCCTTCTCGGATACCAGTTCGCGGTAACCGCCGAATATCTGGTCATCTCGCCGGGTTAGCCGTGGCGTTGCCGCCGTGCGTGTGGGTCGCCCCGAGTTCGGCATCACTGTTCGCAGGCTCACCTTGCCTATGCTGCACCAACTCGCCGGATTCGGCAGTGCGTGCGCGCGTATCGCCGATACTTGCTGGATACCTGGACGCAATCTGGCGTTGTGCGACCACCCGTCGGTTTCAGGTTTCGGCCAGACCCCTGGTAGTCTCTTCCCTTGCGGCGCTGCTCAGCTGCCCCGGATCCAATGATCTGGAGGCCGCCGCCCTACCAGACGATTTACCGAAGGACTTAGACGCGTGGCCAATATCAAGTCGCAGGAAAAGCGCATCCGTACCAACGAGCGTGCCCGGTTGCGCAACCAGGCGACCAAGTCATCCCTGCGCACGGCCGTCCGCGGATTCCGCGACGCGCTCGCCGAGGGTGACAAGGAGAAGGCGGGCGAGCTGCTCGTCTCGACCAGCCGCAAGCTGGACAAGGCCGTCACCAAGGGCGTCATCCACAAGAACCAGGCCGCCAACAAGAAGTCGGCGCTGGCCCTGGCTCTGAACAAGCTCTGATCTAGTTTTCCGATCAACGCCGAGCGCGCGAGCGCGCTCGGCGTTTTTCGCGTCTTGAGGCGGCCCCCGGCGGGGTCAGGTGTTCACCAGCTGGGCCACCTTGCGCACCGCCGATTCCAGGGCGTAGTCGGCATCGGCCGCCACCCCCTTCACATCGGCGTTGAGCGCGGCCACCACCCTGATGGCCTCGGCCACCGCGTCACGCGACCACCGGCGCGCCTGCTTCTGCGCCTTCTCGATACGCCAGGGCGGCATCCCGAGTTCGGACGCGGCCGCGTACGCGTTCTGCTTGATCGGTCCCACCCGGGCGATGGTGTGCACCGCCTCGGCGAGCGCATCGGCCAACAGCACATGCGGAACGCCCCGCTGCATCGCCCAGCGCAGCGCCTCCGTCGAGCCGGCGACATCACCCACCACCGCCTTGTCGGCGATATCGAATCCGGAGACCTCCGCACGTCCGGAGTGGTAGCGGCGCACCGCGGCCTCGTCGACGTTGCCGTCGGTATCCGATACCAACTGCGAACACGCGGCGGCCAGTTCACGAATGTCGGAACCGACGGCATCGATCACGATGGCGACCACATCGGCATCCACCTTCTGCCCGAGGCGGCGGAATTCCTTGTGCACGAAGTCGGCCCGCTCGGCGGCCTTGGTGATCCGCGCGCAGTCGTGGACCGCGGCACCGAGCTTCTGCAACGTGGCAGCAAGCGCCTTCGCGCGACCGCCCCCCGAATGTTGAACGAGCAGAAAGGTTCCCGGCGGAAGATCGGCAGCCGCCTGCTCGATGAGGGTGACAGAGTCCTTGCCCGCCTCGGCGGCGGCCTCTACGACGATGACTCTCTCGTCGGAGAACAGCGAGGGGCTCAGCAGCTCGGCCAGCTCCGCCACATCGACCTGCCCCGCGCGCAGCCGGTTGACGGGGATGTCCGCACCCGTCTTACCGCGCACCGCGTGCAGCACCGAGGTCACCGCACGCTCGACCAGTAGTTCTTCGTCTCCCAGGATCAGGTGCAGCGCATCGGTCACCCGACGATCGTCCCATGCCGCAGGGACAGGGAGCGATTAGCACGTACCCCTGTTTGAGCCGAGAAATTCTGGAAACATTACCGACCAGTAGCACTGTTGCTCCCCCACTCAGCGGACAGGATGGCCGGTCACATGACAACGGAGTCTCTGCACATCATCGCTGCTGCCGACGAAGGCGGCGGCGCCGCGCTCGACCAGGTGATCGGCATGTCGGTGGCTGCCACGATCGTCTCGGGCGGCCTGCTGTGGATCGGATACCTGCACCGCCAGCGACGCATCACCTGGCTCCAGAACCTCGCAGACAAGGTGGGCAACAAGTTCAATCGACCACCCTGGGTGGCGCTGCAGATCTGCCTGTTCGTCTCGACGATCGTCGCGGCGCTGTTCGGTTTCATCTGGGATGTCAGCCTGCACATCGGCAAGGGCCGCGACGCGGGCCCGCTGGCCAATCCCGGCGCATTACTTCATCCTGTTCGGATTGTTCCTGCTGTTCATCGCGGGCACGCTGGCGATAGTTCTGCCCTATGACAGGCCCGGTTCGGCGGCGGTGCGCATCACCCGCACCTGGTACGCACCGGTGGGCGGTCTGCTGATGGCGATGTGCGGCCTGTATGCGTTGATCGGGTTCCCGTTGGACGACATCTGGCACCGCATCTTCGGCCAGGACGTCACGCTGTGGGGCCCCACGCACCTGATGCTGATCGGTGGTGCCGGACTGTCGCTGGTCTCCGTGCTGATCCTGGAATACGAAGGCCGCCGGGCCATCGGCTTCAATGCAGATGACGACACCAATTTCGTGAAGTTCTTGCGCTACTTGTCCTTCGGCGGCTTGTTCATCGGACTGTCGGTGTTCCAGATCGAATACGACTTCGGTGTCGAACAGTTCCGATTGGTCCAGCAGCCCATGATGATCGCCGCGGCCGCTGCCTTCGCCGCGGTGTGCGCGCGGACCGTGATGGGCCGCGGCGCGGCCATCATCGGCGCCCTGCTCGCGATCGTCCTGCGGGCGGCGGTCTCGTTGCTTGCCGGACCCATCCTCGGCGGACCCACGAGTTGGTTTGCCCTGTATCTCGGACCGGCTCTGGTCGTCGAACTCATCGCACTGACCCCGCTCATCAAGCGCCCCATACTGTTCGGCGCTATCGCGGGGCTTGGGGTGGGCACCGTCGGCCTCTGGCTGGAATCGCTCTGGATCGGCGCCGTCTATCGCTACCCGTGGCCACTGAGCATGTGGCCGGAAGCGCTGGCGATGTCGGTGCCCGCCGCCATCGCGATGGGCGTCTGCGGCGCTCTGCTCGGCATGGTGCTCACCGGCCAGAAGCTGCCCAAACGATCTGTGAGCATCACGGCGGTCGTCCTGACGGTGCTGGTGCTGGGTGCCGCGGTAGCAAACGGCTTGCGCACCGAGGTGCCCGAACATGCCACCGCGACAATCACATTGAATGAACTGTCCAACGACGGCGGTAAGCGGATGGTCTCGGCGGACGTGGTGATCAACCCGCGCGACCTCATCAGTGACGACCCCGAATGGGTGACAATCCTGTCCTGGCAGGGCGGACTGGCCAATGATCATGGTCTGGCCATCGACAGGCTGCAGAAGATCGGTGAGGGCCATTACCGTTCGACACAGCCCATTCCGGTGTATGGGTCGTGGAAGACGCTGCTGCGTGTGCAGGACGGCACCACCATGACCGGGGTGCCGATCTTCCTTCCCGCCGATCCCGGTATCGGCGCACCGGAGACACCAGCGTTGACGTCAAGCACCCGTCCGTTCACCCAGGAACTGACGATCCTTCAACGTGAACGCAACCAGAACCATCCCTCGTGGCTGTTCAACGTGGCATCACTGGTGGTGCTGTTCTGCACGCTGGTGCTCATCGCCGCATTGAGCTGGGGCGCCGGACGTATCAATGGCACCGAAACTCGCAGCGCCAGTGACGCATTGCCGACTCCGGATCCCAAGGAGCCGGTGTCGCACGGCCCATGAGCGTCGAATACCTGGCCGATCACTCGCTGCTGTTGGCGTTGCCCGCGTTCGCACCCGCGGTTGTGGTGGCCGGCGTGGTCATCTGGGTGGCTATGCGGGACCGGCGCCAGGCCGACGAGGACGATCCGCTCGGCGAAGAAGAACACCCCGACTAGGAGGAATCAAGCATGACGATGAGAGCCCTGACCGCGATCACCATCGCAGTGTTGGCCTGTGCCGGGTGCACCACCTCGACGAAGGCCCCGGCCACCGACTCCAGCGCGCCGCCCGCACCGCTGACCATCAACGTCACCATCAAGAGTGGAGTCGTCACGCCGACCAACGCCACGCTGCAGACGCGCGTCGCCGAACGCATCGTGATCCGCGTAGACAGCGATACCGCCGACGAGTTGCACGTTCACTCGACTCCGGACCATAGCTTCGAGATCGAGCCGAAGAGCGGCCAGACGTTCCAGTTCAGCGTCAGCGTGCCCGGAAAGGTCGATGTCGAGCTTCACAAGCTCAAGAAGACGATCGCGACGATCTCCGTCCAGCCGTGACGGCCGATCGGTCGACGGCGGTACTCGCCCACGGGCTGGGTGGTTCGTCCGATCTTCCGATCCCCTACTCCTACGCACTGATTGGCGCGGCGTGGGCATTGACGTTCACCTTCGCCGTGGTCGCACTGGCCTGGAAAAAGCCCCGGTTCGACCCGAGTCGGCCCGGGCGACCGCTGCCCGCCTGGGTCACTGCCGCCGCCGATAGCCCGGCCACCCGCCGGGTCGGCACCGCGCTGGTGCTCCTGGCAACCGCGTGGATCGGCGTGGCCGCGGCACTCGGCCCGCAGGACGCCACGAATCCGCTGCCCGGTGTCTTCTACGTTCTGCTGTGGGTCGGCGTGGTCGCGCTGTCGCTGCTGTTCGGGCCCGCCTGGCGGGTGCTGTCACCGGTGCGAGCCGTGTACCGAGTACTACCGTTCTCGCGACGGCCCCCACCCGCCGATTACCCCCAGCGATGGGGATATTGGCCGGCGGCCGCGGGTCTGTACATGTTTGTCTGGCTCGAACTGGCCAGCACCGACCCCGGATCGCTTGGCGCGGTGAAGATCTGGCTATTGGTGTACGTGGCGATAACCCTCGCGGGCGCGCTGGCCTGCGGCACCCGCTGGTGTGCGCGAGCCGATCCGTTCGAGGTCTACAGCATGGTGGCCTCGCGGTTGTCACCGTTGCGGCGCAACGCCGATGGCCGTATCGCTGTCGGCAACCCGTTCGATCATCTGCCGTCACTACCGATTAGGCCGGGCATCGTGGCGGTGCTCGCGGTGCTGCTGGGTTCGACTGCGTTCGACAGTTTCTCGGCCATGCCCGGCTGGCGCGCATTCGTCGACGAACTTGCCGGCGACTCGACGATCGCGGCCGTCACGATCCGAACCGTTGGGCTGACGGGCTTCGTGGCCACGGTTGCCACCACCTTCTGGCTTGCCGCGCGCGCAACCGGCGGTGTCACCGCGTCCACTCGTCGCACTCTGCCAGGCCTGCTGGCGCATTCACTGATCCCGATCGTCATCGGATACGTGTTCGCTCACTATCTGACCTATCTCGTGGAGCGGGGTCAGCAGACGCTGCTGCGGCTCGCCGACCCCCTCGGGCGAGGATGGCTCTCCGATGTCGACGTCTCCTATGTCTTGTCGATGCACCCCGCAGTGCTTTCCACCCTCAAGGTGGGATTCGTACTGGCCGGGCATATCGCGGGTGTGGTCGCCGCGCACGATCGGGCGCTGCGTGTCCTGCCCACGAAACACCAGGTGACCGGCCAGTTGGCGATGATGCTGGTGATGGTGGGCTACACCTTCACCGGGCTGTATCTGCTGTTCGGTGGGTGACCGCATTGCCACCCGAATTTAAGGTTTTTCTAAGAAAGTAAGAGGTTCATAAGAGTAGGGTGCATCGGGACGAAAGGATCTGCGATGACACCTGAAATGCGGGAACACAGAGATCACGCGGTAGTTCTCGGGGCCGGAATGGCTGGACTATTAGCAGCCAGGGTGCTCTCGGAGTCTTACGACATGGTCACCGTGGTCGAGCGCGACGAATTGAAGACCGCAGCCGTGCGCAGCGGCGTGCCCCAGGGGCAGCACATTCATCTGTTCATGAGCTCGGGCACGCAGGGGTTGGAGCGGTTGTTTCCCGGAATCCGCGACGAGCTCCAGGCGAACGGCGCCACGGTGTGCGACGAGGGCGACCTGTCGCGCATCACGATGCTGATCGGGCCTCGTGAGATCTTCCATCGATCGGGGAAGTTCGGTGACCCCGAAACGCTGCGGCTCTACCTGGCGACCCGACCGTTTCTGGAAATGCATGTACGACAACGTGTTCAGCGTCTGGACAATGTGAAGTTCCTGGACGGCCATGACGTCATCGAGCCGATGACCCAGGGGCAACGCGTCACCGGCGTTCGGGTGGCACGGCGATCTACCGGCCTCGTGACGACGTTGATCTCGGATCTGGTGATCGATGCCACCGGGCGTACACCGCGGACCCAAACCTTCCTCGATCGGCTCGGCTACCCGCGGCCTGCCGCGGTCCGCATGGAATCGCCGGTGACGTACGCGAGCCAGCTCCTGCATGTTTCCGACGACGCCGACATGGACAAGCTCACCTTCTTCAACCCTGCGCCCGGACGCCCGTACGGCGGAGCCATTGCGCGCTGCGAGAACGGCACCGTGATGCTGACCCTGGGCAAGTTCAATCTGGGCGATCCGCCCAGCACCTTCGATGAAATGATTTCGTTCGCAGCGCAATTCGTGCCCGGGCGGCTTCTGGACACCATCCGTTCAGCGGTACCGATAGGTGATGTGCACGTCTTCAGGTACCGCGAGGCCCTCTGGCGACGCTATGACCAGATGGAGCAGTTCCCGGAGGGCCTGCTGGTGATCGGTGATGCGATGTGCAGTCTGGACCCCATCAAGGGCCAGGGTATGACCATGGCGCTCCTCGAAGCAGTCGCGCTTCGGGACTGCCTCTTCGAGGGTGATGCCGACCTGGCCCGCCGGTACTTCCACACCGTCGGTCGGCAGATCAACACGGTCTGGCAGCACAACAAGCTATCGGCACCGCTGTTCACCGCAATGCCTGCCGACACCCCTTTCACCCAACGCCTGCTGTGGAAGCTGATGGCATGGTGGTCGGACAGGGTCATGATCGCAGCACGCAACGACATTCAGATCACCGAGACGATTCTGCGTGTCAACAACATGCACGATTCACCGCTGTCGATGCGACGGCCCGCATTCCTGCTGCGAGTACTGCGTCACTGCTGGCGACGTCACGACACACCTGTACCACAGGCACCTGAGCGTCAACTCGTCTTTGCCGGGACCTAGCCACGGCTAGCTGACCAGCCTCGCCGAGATGACCACTGCGAGTACGCACAGCGCCCCGGACCAGGCCAGCGCTCGAAACCACCGTCGACGCCACAGCCATACCGAAATACCAAGCAGCACAGCAACCATAACGAAGCCAACCGCTCCTGAGGGCACCGGAATCGCCGTCGATCCACCCGCCGCCGCGTAATCGGCGACGCGCAGCAGCCACCACAGTTCCGGGCCACAGAACCGCACCAGCACACCTGCGGCCGGCGGTGAGATGACGGCAAGCCCCGCAGCTGCGGTACCGAGGATGGTGATGGGTGCGATCACGCACCCGGCGACCAGATTGGCCGCGATGGATGCCACGCTGACGCTTCCCGATATCGCGGCGATCAGCGGTGCGGTAACCACCTGTGCGGCCACCGCGATGCACAACACATCGGCCAATGGCTTGGGCCAACCCCGCGCGGTCAGGCGCAGCGACCAGCGCGGCGCCAACACCACCAACGCCGCCGTGGCGACCACCGACAAGGCGAAACCGATATCAACGGCAAGACCGGGCGACAGTGCCAGCAGAATCAAAGTCGTTGCCGCCAAGGCGGGTATCGCCTGTCGACGCCGCGCGGTCAACACGCCGAGTAGCCCGATCGCACCCATCACCGCGGCGCGCAACACACTCGGTGAGGGCCTGACGAGGATGACGAAGCCGATCAGCACAAGGCCCGCCAACACTACCGAGGCCCGCAGTCCGATCAGCCGTCCCAGCAGCAGCATGGCCCCGCACACGATCGACACGTTGGCCCCGGATACCGCCATCAGATGGGTGAGTCCCGATGTTCGAAACATCGCGACGGTGCCCGCATCGAGCGCACCGGTGTCCCCGAGTACGAGCGCCGGCAGCAGTGCGGCTTGCTCGGCGGGCAGTACAGTTCGCGCGACCTCGACAAATCGATCGCGAACACCATTGGCCGCCCCATCAATTGGTGAGCGACCGATGACCCTGGGCTCTCCCGTGGCGGTGAGCGTCGCGACAGTCAGGTCGCGGCGGGTGGGGCGCGTGATCACCGCACGCAGCTGCACCGTGTCTCCGACCTCAATCGCACCCAGTAGTGGCGCCGACCCGAAGACAACCACGGAACCGGCGCTCGGGAGTGCGGGATCACCCAGTGCTACAAGGTCGGCGCGTAGCATCATCCGACCCCCGGCGATCGGCCTCGGGTCATCGAAGACCCGCAGCTGCACCGCGACAACCTGTCCCACGCGAGAGCGCAAAGGATGATTCTGCACTCCATCGCGCCGGAGGGCCGCAGCCACCGAGAATCCAAGACCGGCAATCAGGACGACGAGCGCCGCGCCGACGAAGACCTTGTTCAGGCGGTGGCGAGACAAGTGCACCGCAAGCACCCCAACACCCAGTACGCCAGCACTGAAATGTCCTATTGGCCACATGATTCCCGCGGCGGTCGCCGCCCAGGCGGCAAGCGCGGGCGGTACCAGCCGCAGGTCCAGGACGGAGTCTTCGGGGCGGACCTCGTTCACCGGATTGGCTTGGGTCACAGCACGACGAGGGCACGCAACTTGTCCAGCCGCGAGGGACCGATCCCGTCTACCTCCGAGAGCTGGTCGATGCTGGTGAACTTGCCATGCTCGGATCGCCACCGCACAATCGACGCCGCCATGACCGGTCCCACGCCGGGCAACTCATCGAGCTCGGATTCCGTTGCCGTGTTGAGGTTTACCCGCCCCGACGGCGCTGTCCCTCTGGCTACGATACCCGCGGAGGGCGATTGCCCGGCGGCGATGATGGAACTCGCCATCCCCGCGGGCTGACCGGGTACAGGAGCCAGGCCGACCACGATCTGGTCGCCATCGGCCACCGGCCGAGCCATGTTCAACGTCACGATATCGGCGCCGTCGGCCGCACCTCCGGCCGCCGTCACCGCGTCGGCGACCCGCGCACCGCTGGCCAACGTGACCAGGCCCGGTCTTTTCACCAGACCGGCCACACTGATGACCAACGAACTGGGCGCCGACACCGAACTCGATGAAACCGGTTGCACCGGAGGCAGATGTGCGCTCACCGGAGGCGGCGGCTGACGCATCACGGTGAAAACAGTGACCAGTACTGCCAGCACGCCAATGGCACCCAGGGCCACGACCCCGGCACGACCGGGGTCGGTACGGACGGACTCCAACCAACCCCGCGCACCGTCCGTCGTCAATGAATCCGGAAGCCAACGCAATGCGGAATCCGGTTCCGCACCTGCCGCCGCCCCCACATCGTCGTCATCGTCGTCCAGCTCGCGCCCGGGCGGTGCGAGGCGTCGGTGCAGCAGCTCGGAATCCATATCTCGACGCTAGAAAGCGCCCATGCATCCGGCCAGGGATGAAGCGGGATCTGTGGATGAATACGGAACTGTGGAAACCGAGAGCGACGTCAATCCACGGGTTCGGCGCATACCCCGACGGCACCTGGGCCCACATGCACCGCCAACACCGGCCCCATCTCCGAGATCACCGGATCATGCGCGGTGAGCAATCGCGAGCACACCAGCTCGTTGACCTTCTCCGCGGTTTCGGTGTTGTCGACGTGGTGGATAGTCACCGAGACACGGCGCTCCCCCACAAATTCGACGATGTTGTCGACCATCGCCCCGATCGCCTTGGTGGCGGTGCGGACACGCTGCGCCAAAACCAGCTTGCCGTCATCGTCGATCTGCAACACCGGCTTGAGCGCCAGCGCGGTACCCAGCCAGGACGAGGTGGCGCTGATACGCCCGCTGCGCCGCAGATGGTCCAGCTTGTGCACCACCATGACGCATCGACTGCGCCCGACCGCATCCCGTGCCGCCTGATATGCCGCGCTGAGATCGGCACCCGCCGCCGCGGCCCGCGCCGCGGCCAGCGCGACGAAACCACTACCCATCGCGGCCGACCGCGAATCGACGACATGGACGCGATCGCCGTACTCGCGAGCGGCCTGTTCGGCAGCCTCGAATGTGCTGGACAGTCTGCCGGACAGATGGACCGCGACCACGCCGTCACCGCCGCTGTCGATCAGGGCCTGCCGATACACCTCGCTGAGCTCGGCGGGTGAGGCACCAGCGGTGGTGGCACGTCCCTTCTCGTACACCGAGGCGGGGATGAGATCCACACCGTCACGCAGATCCTGCTCACCGGTCAACACGTGCAACGGCACTAGCCGGATACCCAGCAGGCCGGCATCTTGCGGCTGCAGTCGCGCCCCTGAATCCGTCACCACCACAACCGGCATGGGTCACCGAACCCCAAGCTCGGGCAGCACACTCCGCAATGCGTTGATCATCAATTCGGCAACGCGCTCATGTGCGACAAAGTTCCAGTGGATCCCGTCAGGGTTTCCCCGGCCTGAGAAGATCTCCTCGCCGACGGCTTCCTTGAGGTCCACCACGGGCAGCTTGTGCTCGGAGGCCCAGGTCTGGATCGCGCGCGCGGTGGCTTCCCTGCCGGAGTGCACGCGACCGTACGACTCGGCGATGTGCACCGACGGCAGCGAGGCGATCATGGGCAGCCCAGGGCGATTGAAATCGAGTGCACCACGGGTCTTTTCGAGATACTCCACGGTGAGTTTCGGTGGCAGCGCCACCCGCGCGATCGGCGAAAGGCGGGGCTGCAACCAGCCGTAACCGTCACGGACCCAGCTCCGCAATCTCGGTGGACGGATCAGTCTGATCGACTCCCGCAGCGCCGTCGGAAGCGGAGACGGCAGCGAATCCATGCCGCTGGTCGCAAAGATGACGGCCCCGGCATGCGGAACCGCCGCCCACGCGCGTGGGTCCTGAATGGCAGCCCACCACACGTCCCGGCAGGTCCAGCCGATGCGCGCGATCAGTTCGACATCCCAATCGAGATACTGCCCAACGATATTGGGCCAAATTCTGGGGTCATCCGCGGGTAGGCCCCCGGTTGGCCCGTAGTAGGACAACGAGTCCGCGAAGATCAGTAGCTTCTTGCGCCCTGCACCTTTGTCAGAGGACGTCATTGGTCACCTGCGCCGAGGCGTTCCACACATCCAGGCGCCACCGAATGTCCTCGAATCCCGCGCCGTCGGCCGAATGTCCGCCCAGCTGAACCCAGCTCGCATTGCCCATCCCGCCGAGCACCGGCCAATTGCTGACATCCAGCCGCAGCAGTGCGGCGGTCAGCGCGGCGATCAGACCACCATGGGCAACGAGAACCACCGGGTGATCGCGCTCATCGGTTCCCCATTCCGTCACCGAATCAACAAGTTCGGCGACCAGGGGCACGCTGCGGTTGGCCACATCGATGCGGCTCTCGCCACCGTGCGGCGCCAGCGTCGCGTCATCGCGCCACTCGGCCCGGGCACCGGGGGCAATGGCGTCGACCTCGTGATGGGTCAGGCCCTGCCAATCGCCGAGATGTGTTTCGCGCAGCCGCTCATCGACGGACACCCCCACATGGCAGCGGTCCGCGAGCGCCGTCGCGGTGTCGTACGCACGCTGCAGATCCGAGGACACGATCACCAGTGGGAGCCGCTTGGCCAGCACCTCGGCCGCGGCCACTGCCTGCGCCCGGCCCAGATCCGAAAGCCCGGTATCCAGCTGCCCCTGCATTCGGCTGTCGGCGTTGAAGGTCGTTTGCCCGTGCCGCAGTAGCACCAATCGACGGATCATGCGCCGTCCTCCGTGTCGGCCTCACCATCGGCAGACAAATCCGCCGGCAACGCGTCCAGGTCCACCGCAATGGTCGGGCAGTCACGCCAAAGCCGTTCCAGCGCATAGTAGTTACGTTCATCCTCGTGCTGGACGTGTACCACCACGTCCACGTAGTCGAGCAGTGTCCAACGCCCCTCGCGGCCCCCTTCGCGGCGCACCGGCTTCTGTCCGGCCCGACGCAGCACCTCCTCGACCTGGTCGACGATCGCATTCACCTGACGCTCGTTGGAGGCCGATGCGATGACGAAACAGTCGGTGATGACCAACTGTTCGGAGACGTCTATGACGACGACGTCGGTGGCGAGCTTGGAGGCGGCGGCCTGTGCGGCCAGCGTCGCCAGCTCAACGGCCTCTGTTGCGGCGGTCATGCGTGGACTCCTCGATCTTCCTTGTTTCCGCCGTAAAGGCGGTGTTTGGCGACGTACTGCACTACGCCGTCGGGCACCAGGTACCAGATCGGGCGAGCCTGCCCCGCCCGGATTCTGCAGTCGGTCGACGAAATGGCGAGCGCGGGCACCTCGACGAGCGAGAGCCCGTCCGGCGGCAGCTCGGCATGGGCGATGTGATCGGAGCTCAGTTCGTATCCGGGCCGACTGACCCCGATGAACTTGGCCAAGGTGAACAGCTGCTCCCAGTTCTCCCACGACAGGATCGATGCCAACGCATCCGCGCCGGTGATGAAGTACAGGTCCGCATCGGGATGGGCGTCCCGCAGATCGACGAGCGTATCGACGGTGTAGGTCGCGCCGCCCCGGTCGATATCGGCCCGGCTGACCGTGAACCGAGGATTCGATGCCGTGGCGATGACGGTCATCAGGTACCGATGCTCGGCGGCGCTGACCTTGCGCCCCTGCTTCTGCCACGGCTGCCCCGTCGGCACGAAGATGACCTCGTCGAGCTCGAATCGGTCGGCCACCTCGCTCGCGGCAACCAAGTGACCATTGTGAATGGGGTCGAATGTCCCGCCCATCACCCCAAGTCGACGCCGCTGCACTGAGCCGCTTGCGCGTGGAGCATCGGGGTCAGATTGCACGAATTGCCAGCTTACTGGACTAACGACCGGAGCTAGACCGGCAGCAGGTTGTCGATCACCGTGGCCAGCTGCTTGGCCGATCTGCATTCGTGCATGGCGATGGCGTCCTGGTACCGCGTGGCGGCAGAATCACCGGTTCCCCAGTGGTTCTTCGGCTCGGGGTTGAGCCAATGAGCGTGCCGACTGGAGGACACCATCGTCGAGAGCACCTCGACGGCCGGATTGCGGTAGTTGGTGCGTGCGTCGCCCAGGATGAGCAACGCACTCCGCGGGGAAAGGACCGTCGGGAACTTCTCGACAAACGTCTTGAACGCGTGCCCGTAGTCGCTGTGTCCGTCGCCGGTGAACACCTGGGCCTCCCGGGTGATCCGCACAATGGCCTCGGCCAGGTCGGTATCGGGCGTGAACAGGTGGGTCACCTCGTCGGTGGTGTCGATGAACGCAAAGACACGCACCCGCGAGAACTGCTGACGCAATGCGTGCACGAGAAGCAGCGTGAAATGCGAAAACCCTGCCACCGACCCCGACACATCGCAGAGCACCACCAGCTCCGGCCGCGCCGGGCGGGGCTTCTTCTGCACGACGTCGATGGGCACACCGCCGGTGGACATGGACTTGCGCAGGGTGCGGCGCAGATCGATCTGACCGGTGTGGGCACGTCGGCGCCGCGCCGCCAACCGGCTGGCCAGCATCCGTGCCAACGGGTGCACCACTCGGCGCATGTTGCGCAGCTGCTCCCCCGAAGCCCGCAGGAACTCCACGTTCTCGGCAAGTTGCGGCACCCCGTACGCGGTCACCCGCTCGCGCCCCAACTGTTCGGCGGTGCGACGCTTGGTCTCCGCCTCGACGAGCTGACGTACCTTCGAGATACGTTGTTTGGCAATCGCTTTCGCGACCGCTTCATCCGAGGGCGATGCATCTTCGCCACTGCCGAGCAGGCCAAGCAGCAGCTTGGCCTCGATCTGGTCCAGGGACAGCGACTTCATGGCCTGGTATGCCGAGTACGAGGTTCCGCGGGTGGAGTTGTACTTGCCGTACGCCTCCACGATCTGCGCGATCAGCGAGTTCAGTGGCAGGTCGCCTGCGTCGGAGGCCAGCAGGTCTATCAGCTGCTCACGCACCTGCTCGATATCGTCGATGTCGATGCCGTCCTCGTCGACCTCGACGAAACGGGCACCCAGCGCGGGCGGGAACCACAAGTCGAACAACACATCGAATGTGGGCCGGTGATCGGCGCGGCGCAGCACCGCACATGCCAACCCTTCGCGCAGTTCCGTGCGGTTCTGCAGCCCCAGCACCGTCATCACTCGGCCCGCGTCCACCGTTTCCGACGGACCCACCGAGATGCCTTGTTCGCGTAACGCTTCCACGAAGCCCACCAGATGCCCCGGCAGACCATGCGGCGCCAGCGGCAGCACCACCTTCGCAGGCTTACGCGCGGGCATTAGCGCCGTCTCTTCTTCGCTCGAGCGCTCATCAGTTCAGCCTCAGCTCTCCCGCGGCCCGCTGCTGGTCGGAGTGATGTTTGAGAATCACGCCGAGCGTCGACGCGATGACGGCGTCGTCGAGGGTGTCCAGGCCGAGCGCCAAGATGGTGCGCCCCCAGTCGATGGTCTCGGCCACCGAGGGAACCTTCTTGAGCTGCATGTTGCGCAGTACACCGATGATGCGCACCAGCTCCTCGGCCAGCGCGGCCGGCAGCTCGGGCACCCTCTTGAGCAGGATGCGCCGCTCCAGCTCGGCATCGGGAAAATCGATATGCAGGAACAGGCAGCGGCGCTTGAGTGCCTCGGACAGTTCACGGGTGGCATTGGAGGTCAGCAGCACGAAGGGCTTCCTGCTGGCCGTGATGGTGCCCAGTTCGGGAACCGTGACGGCGAAGTCGCTGAGCACCTCCAACAGCAGGCCCTCAATCTCGATATCGGCCTTGTCGGTCTCATCGATGAGCAGAACCGTCGGGTCCTCGCGGCGGATCGCCGTCAACAGCGGCCGCGACAGCAGGAATTCCTCGGCGAACACGTCGGTCTTGGTCTCATCCCAGTCACCGGATCCGGCCTGGATGCGCAGAATCTGCTTGGCGTGGTTCCACTCGTACAGGGCACGCGCCTCGTCGACACCCTCGTAGCACTGCAGACGTACCAGACCCGAACCGGTGGTTTGTGCCACCGCCCTGGCCAATTCGGTTTTGCCGACGCCTGCGGGTCCCTCCACCAGGAGTGGCTTGCCGAGCCGATCGGCAAGGAATACCGCTGTCGCCGTGGCGGTGTCCGCGAGATATCCGGTCTCTGCCAGCCGGGCGGTCACGTCGTCGATGCTGCTGAACATCGGCGCGGTCTGCGTTCGGTCCACTCGTACTCCAGGTGTTAGGCGGGGCGGATCTGACCGTCTCCGAGGACGATCCACTTAGTGGTGGTCAGTTCGGGCAGCCCCATGGGGCCACGGGCATGCAACTTCTGGGTGGAGATGCCGATCTCTGCACCGAACCCGAACTGCTCGCCATCGGTGAACGCGGTAGAGGCGTTGACCATCACGGCCGCGCTGTCGACGCGGTCGGTGAACTCCTGGGCCGCACCGAGATTTGCGGTGACGATGGCGTCGGTGTGGCCGCTGGAATGCTGCTCGATGTGACGAATCGCAGCGTCAAGGTCATCGACCACGGCGGCCGCGATATCCAGGGACAGGTACTCGGTATCGAAGTCCTCCTCGGTCACCGGAACGACACCCGGCACCGCAAGATCGGCGTGAACCGTGACCCCGGCGGCCTGCAGTGCGCCGATCAGTCGCGGCACCGCGACCTCGGCGATGGCCCGATCGACCAGGAGAGTTTCCGCGGCGTTGCACACGCTGGGCCGACGAGTCTTGGAGTTCAACAGGATCCGCTCGGCCAGCTCGAGATCGGCATCGGCATGCACGTACACGTGGCAGTTACCGACCCCGGTTTCGATGGTAGGCACCTGCGCGTCACGGACCACGGCATCGATAAGGCCCGCTCCGCCGCGCGGAATCACGACGTCGACAAGGCCGCGGGCCTGGATGAGGTGGGTCACCGTCACCCGGTCTCGGCTGTCGAGCAGCTGCACGGTGTCGGCGGGCAGCCCACTGGTGATCAGCGATTCGCGCAGCACCCGCACGAGTTCGGTGTTGGAGGTTGCGGCCGAGGAGCTGCCGCGCAGCAGCACCGCGTTGCCCGACTTGAGCGTCAAACCGAATGCGTCGACCGTGACGTTCGGGCGCCCTTCGTAGACCATGCCGACGACTCCGAGCGGCACTCTGACCTGACGCAGCCGCAGTCCATTGGGCCGGGTGGAGCCCCGCAGCACCTCGCCGACAGGGTCCGGCAGGCCTGCGACCTGACGCAGTCCGTCGGCAATACCGATGATCCGGCGATCGTCCAGCGCGAGCCGATCAAGCATGGCCGCACCGATACCGGCATCGCGTGCGCGCTGCAGGTCATCGGCATTGGCCACGATGATCGACGCGGTGGCGGCGACGATCGCGTCGGCCGCCGCCAGCAGTGCGGAATTCTTCGTGTCGGCGGTCAGCCTGGCCAAGTCGCGGGCCGCGACCCGTGCCCGCCGGGCGGCATCATGAACGTCCGCGCGCAGATCCGTGGCGACGCCGGAGACGTCCGCCGTGGGTGCGGCCAACTCGTTGGTTGAAACGCTCATCGTGTCAGGGTATCCGGGTGCCCGAAATGTAGCTGCGCCAGGACTAGCCTAGGCGGGTGACTGAGTTAGCCACGGTATGTGTCCTCGGCAGCGTCAACATGGATTTGACGTTGCGGGTGGAGGAGCTGCCCGCCCCGGGTGCGACGGTGCTGGCGACGTCAGCCCTGCCCGCTCCGGGCGGCAAGGGCGCCAATCAAGCCGTCGCCGCGGCGCGCGCGGGCGCCTCGGTGCAGTTCATCGGCGCCGTGGGCTCCGACGGTGCCGCACCGATGCTGCGATCTCACCTGGAAGACAACAACATTGGCCTCGACGGGCTCGTCGAGGTCGACGGGCCCAGCGGGATGGCCGCCATCACCGTGGAGGACTCCGGCGAGAACAGCATCGTGGTGGCCCCCGGCGCCAACAGCGCGTTCACCTTGGACGAGAAGCTGCACAAGGACATCATCTGCTCGCACGATGTGTTGCTGTGCCAGTTGGAGATCCCGGTTCAGGTCGCGCTGACAGCCGCCCGGTGGGCCGCCGAGGCCGGAAAGCAATTCGTACTCAACGCCTCGCCGGCCCCTGTGCGCTCACCAGACCTGGCGGAGCTGGCGTTTCGCGCGAGCGTGGTCGTCGTCAACGAGACCGAGGCCAAATCCTGGCTGTATCCGTCGCGGCACCTGGTGACCACGCTGGGCGACGAAGGATCGCGTTACCGCAGCCCTCAGGGTGAGATCACGGTTCCGTCGTATCCGGTGCGGCCCCTCGACACCACCGGCGCCGGCGATGTGTTCGCCGGGGTGCTGGCGGCCTGGTGGCCGCAGGGAGCCGAGACGGCGCTGCGGCGGGCGAATGTGGCCGGTGCGCTTGCCACCCTGCGGTCGGGCGCCGGGAACTGCGCGCCATCGGCCGCCAGGATCGAGCTGTCGCTCAAAGGAGCCTGAGTCAGCGGACCGTCAGCACGGGGTTGCAGTAGCGCCAGGCGTCACGCTCGTAGGTCAGATACCAGTCGGAGGTAGTGGTCTTGGGCGCGTCGTTGCCCCACACCGACGACGTGGTCACCGTCGCCGTCGCGTTCTTGGCCTCGATGACGTTGACCTTGTCGATGTTGGTGACCGTCAGATGCGCGTTCTCACGCACCACCTGCACCGATGCCTGCCGAAAGGCTGCGGCGTCCTTACGCTTGGCGGCGTCGAGCAGCTGATCGAGGGTCCCTTGCGAGAGCTTGGGGAACTTGGCGTACAGGTCCGACGGTTTGACGAAGTCGTCCCACGTGGGGATTCGCGACTCGTTGTTCGCCATTTCGCGGTCGCGATACTTATCGCAGGTCAGGTCGCCGATCTTGTTGGTGTCGACATCGTTGTATGCCTTTTCCCAGGCCCGCACATGTTCTGTCACCGCGTCGCGGTTGGGTGCCGCATCGGCAATGGGAACGACGAAAGTTGCCAGTGCGGCAGCCGCTGCGGTGACGACGAGCGTGCGCTTCACGGTTCCCTCCCCTGGTTGGCAGTACTTCATGACGTTATCGCCGCAGGACACCGGGTCCGTTACGTTCGGACTAGGCACCACCGCTCGGCGGCGCGCAGTCCAGCCACTTTCCGTCTTCCTTGACGTACTTGACGGTCTGCTTCTCCTGGGAGGGTGTCTTGTTCCCGGAGGTGGTGGTGATCGTGATGTCCGCGGTGGCCTGATCGCCCTTGACTTCGATGTTCTGGACATCGGTGACCTTGACGGTGATGAGCGACTTCAGCAGATTGCGCATCGCCGCTTGATACGCCTGCTCATCCTGGGCGACGAGGCTGTCGACCACGGCGTTGATGACGTCCTGCGGCACCGTCGGGAACTTCTGCGCCAGCAACCCCCGCAGCGCATCGCCGGCACCGGGCACCGTGGCGATCTCCGGCGGCGCGATTTCGCTCATCGGCGGGATGGGCGGTCCGCTCTGAGCGGTTGCATCCCGGTACTTGGCACACTTCGTCTCGGCCAGCTTCGCGAAGTCGAAGCTGGCCGTGTAGGTGTTCTGCTGCGCAATCAGCGCCTTGATCTGATTCTCGTCGCGCGCGGTCGCGAGCGCCTCAGCGTTGGGCTGACCGTCCCCGTCCACCGTTTGCGTACACCCCACACCACCGAACAACAGTGCCGCCAACAGCACCGCTCCGGTCCATCTCCGGCAAACCATGACAACCCTCGCTCGTATAGCCCACTCGTCTCCGAGCTAATTTCTATCAGTACAGATCAGCTCGTGCACCCTCACCGAGCAAACTTACCAGTGAATATGGTGCGCGGATCGTGCTCGTGGGCGCCCCGACCGACTGGAAGCTTCCTAGCCCCCAGCGCCGGTCAGCGCCTCCAGCAGAGGCTCATCGTTGCCGATCGCAGTCTCGGTCTGCGTGGCTTCGGGTGTGCAGTCCTTCCAGAAGCCGTCCTCGCGCACGAACTTCCTCGGCTCGTTCCCGCGTCCACTGGTGTTACGGAACGCGATGGTTGCCTTGGCGGTATCGCCGGTCACAGTCACCTTGCTGACCCTGAAGGTCAGGTGCGCGAAGGTCTCCACCCAGAAACGGTGCCAGGCAGCCGACAACGCCTGCTGGTCCTGGTTGTCCACCGCGGTCACAAAGTCCTCAACGGCGGCATCGGAGGCGAGTGGGAACACCTCGTGAACCTTCGCGCGCAGCTTCTTGAGGTTGGCCCCCTCCAGCCGGCCGACCTCCGGCGGGGAGAAAGACTGCCCCCAATCCGATTCGATCTTGTCCCGGACATCGGCGCAGAAGAACGATGCGTACTGGATCGCGTCCACCGCCTGCAATGCCGAAAGCCGTCCGGCGGTGACATCCCGGATCTCGGTCTCATCGGCCGGCGTGGCACGTGCGACCGCGGTCTGTGCGACCAGCCCAACGGCCACGAGAAAAGCGGCCAACCATGTGAAGACGCTCTTTGACACGATCATTGTCCTCCGATCTGAAATTTCTCGTCGCTATCCCGCGGCACGCACATCGTCGATCGCACCGAGAAGCCCTTGGGGCGCTTCACCCTTCAATGTGGGTGCCGCCGAATCGGATTCGGCAGGAGGCGCCGTGCAGTCCTTCCAGTCGCCGTCCTCGCGAAGGAACTGCCATTGCACCGTGCCCGAGGCCCTGCCCAACGTGGCTTGAACCGTGACGTCAGCCTGGTCGCCGGTGATCTCCACCTGTCGCACCCGATAGGAGTAGTGGGAGAACTCTTCCCGCAGAATCCCCAGCCACGTCCGGTGATACGCGTCGCGATCGCCGTCGGCGACGGCGTCGACGAAAGCCTTGATCGCGGTATCCGACACCGAGGGGAAGTTCTTGTGCAGCACCGACGTCAGCCGCTTGGAGTTGGCGCCCTCAAGGTCCTCAAAGGGCGGCGGCGTGATATTGCGCTGCATCCACGCTTCATACGCGTCGCGGTGCTCGGCGCAGAAACTCTGCGCGTAGGCGGTGGGATCGAGCGCCCGCAGTGCGGTCAGCTCGGCGGCGACAACCTGCCGGATCTGGCTTTCGTCGGTCGATGTCGCGGCGGCAACTGCCGGCGAGGTCAGCGCTCCAAGCACGAGTGCCACCGCACTCACGAATCCGGTGAATCGCCTTGCCATCGATAGCCTCCCCAAGCTGTGAACCAGCTGACAAGTTGTATCAGGCGCGGTTGCGATGCGCCACTCTTTCGAGCAAATACGCGAAGCGCTCAGGTGACGAGGTCGTCGGCGTGTACGGCGGGGCGCCGCAGATCCTCGGGCAGCTCACCGGTGGAACGGCCCAGCATGGTCGCCAATTCGGCCGCGTCATAGGCCACCACGCCACGACCGACCATGGCGCCCTCGGCATCGCGAAGTTCGACGACATCGCCGCCGTGGAAGCGCCCGGATACCTCGGTGATCCCGGCGGGCAGCAACGAACGCCGCGAGGCCACCACCGCGCGCACGGCCCCTTCGTCGAGGGTCAGCGATCCGGTCGCCTCGGCCGCGTAACGCACCCAGAACTTGCGCGAGGACATGCGTTGTGGCCGCGCGGCGAAGACCGTTCCGCAGGAGCCGTCCCCCAACGCGGCCGCCGCCTCGGTCGCCGAAGCCAGCAGCACCGGGACGCCGGCGTCGGCGGCCAGTAACGCCGAGGAGAGTTTCGAAGCCATCCCCCCGGTGCCACGGGAACCACCCGGGCCAGCGATCACACCATCCAGATCCTCCGGGTCGGCCACCTCAGAAATGAAGCGCGCGTTCCCCTTCCGGGGGTCAGAGTCGTAGAGCCCGTCGATATCGGAGAGCAAGATCAGCGCATCGGCGCCCACGAGATGGGCCACGAGCGCAGACAGTCGATCGTTATCGCCGAAGCGAATCTCGTTGGTGGCCACGGTGTCGTTCTCGTTTACGACCGCGACCGCGTGCAGTGCGCGCAGCCTGTCGAGTGTGCGCTGCGCATTGGTGTGATGCACGCGCATGGAGATGTCGTGTGCGGTCAACAACACTTGACCCACGGTGCGCTGATAGCGCGCGAACGCCGCGCTCCAGGCACTGATGAGCGCAACCTGTCCCGCACTGGCCGCCGCCTGTTTGGTCGCCAGATCCGTTGGGCGCTTGGTCAGTCCGAGCGGAACCATGCCGGCCGCGATGGCTCCCGAAGAGACGATCACCACATCGGATCCGGCCTTCATCCGGCCCTCGATGGCCTCGACCAGGTATTCCAACCGGTCGGCACTGAATGTTCCGGTCGCATCGGTGAGGGCGGCGGTGCCGACCTTCACCACGACGGTGCGTGCCGCCTGAATTGCCTGGCGTGCGTGCACACCCGTGTTCACTCCGGCTCCACCTGCCCGCGGCGCACCCTCCGGGCCTGTCGACGCTCGGCCGCACCCACACGGTCGGTCTTGTCGATACGTGCATCGGTGCCGCGCCCGCTCATGGTCACATCGACACCTGCCGGGGTCTGCGGCTCCCAGTCAAAGGTCATGTCACCGATGGTCACCGCACAGCCGGGCTGTGCCCCCAGCTTGAGCAGCTTGTCTTCGACACCCAGGCGTGCCAGCCGATCACCGAGATAGCCGACGGCCTCGTCGTTTTCGAAGTTGGTCTGACGGATCCAACGCTCGGGGCGCACTCCGCGCACCACGAAACCGCCGGGGTTCTGCGGGTCGGGAATCACCGAGAAGCCACTCTCGTCGACCGGAATGGGCCGAATGACCGGGCGGGTCTTCACCGGCGCAGGCTGTGCCGCGCGGGCCGCCTTGATCATCTCCCACAGCGCGAAGGTCAACGGACGCAATCCATCCCGGGTCAGCGTGGACACCTGGAACACCGGCCAACCACGCGCTGAGACCTCTTCGGCGACGAAGTCGGCCAGCTCAGCAGCTTCGGGCACGTCAACCTTGTTGAGCACCACCGCGCGAGGCCGGTCGGCCAGATCACCCAGCACAGAATCAGCTTGCAAGGTCGGTTGGTACCGCGCCAACTCATTTTCCAGGGCATCGATATCGGAGACGGGGTCACGGCCCGGCTCGAGCGTCGCGCAGTCGACGACGTGAACCAGCACCGCGCAGCGCTCGATGTGCCGCAGGAATTCCAGACCCAGCCCGCGCCCATCGGCAGCGCCGGGAATGAGGCCGGGGACATCGGCCATCACAAAGGAGTGCTCGCCGGTGGTGACCACGCCGAGGTTGGGCACCAATGTTGTGAACGGATAGTCGGCGATCTTCGGCTTTGCCGCCGAAAGGACCGAGACCAGCGAGGACTTACCCGCCGACGGAAATCCGACCAGCCCCACATCGGCGACGGTTTTCAGTTCGAGAGTGAGCTCGGCTTCGGCTCCGGCCTCACCGAGCAAGGCAAATCCGGGAGCCTTGCGGGCGCGGGACGCCAATGCGGCGTTGCCCAATCCGCCCCGGCCACCGGCGACCGCGTCGAAACGTGTACCGGCTCCGACCAAGTCGGCGAGGATTCGGCCGTCATCGTCGAGCACGACGGTGCCGTCGGGCACCTTGAGAATCAGGTCGTCGCCGTTGGCGCCGCTGCGGTGGCCGCCCATGCCCTGCGAGCCGTTGGGTGCCTGCACATGCGGATGAAAATGGAAGTCCAGCAGGGTATGCACCTGCGGGTCCACTTCCAGAATTACGCTGCCGCCGCGACCGCCGTTACCGCCGTCAGGCCCGCCGAGTGGTTTGAACTTCTCACGGTGCACCGAAGCGCACCCGTGACCACCGGTACCTGCCTTGGCATGGATGACAACACGGTCAACAAAACGAGGCATGAAGCCTCCTTCACACTGTTCTGTGTCCGGTCATACTCCGAACACAGAACACCAATTAAGCGTCGACCGGGAGGATGTTGACGACCCGGCGACCACGGCGAGCGCCGAACTCGACGGTGCCCGCAGAGGTCGCGAACAGGGTGTCATCGCCGCCACGCCCGACGTTCACGCCGGGGTGGAAGTGGGTGCCGCGCTGACGGACCAGGATCTCGCCGGCCTTGACGAGCTGGCCACCGAACCGCTTGACGCCGAGCCGCTGTGCGGCGGAGTCACGACCGTTGCGCGAGCTGGACGCGCCCTTCTTGTGTGCCATGAGTCAAATCCTCTACTTGATCCCGGTGACCTTGAGCACGGTCAACGGCTGACGGTGACCCTGCCGCTTGTGGTAGCCGGTCTTGTTCTTGAACTTGTGGATGCGAATCTTCGGGCCCTTGGTGTGCTCGAGGATCTCCCCGGTCACAGCCACCTTGGCCAGCTTGTCTGCGTCAGTGGTGACGGTGGCACCGTCCACGACCAGAGCGACGGGCAGCTGCACCGAGGAACCGGGCTCCGATTCGATCTTCTCGACCTTCAACACGTCACCGACGGCAACCTTGTACTGCTTGCCACCGGTCTTGACGATTGCGTACGTCGCCATCGTTGCGCTACCTCTGCTCTGCTCTTCGGACGCGCGCAACCAGGTCGGCTGGCGCATCTGGATCGTGGGTGGGCCCGCTCGGTTCTTCCGCTAGCCCGCATGCCGCGGGCCGGAAGCCTCGTGACAACTGCTCAAGGCTACGTGACCAGCAGGCTAAGGGTCAAACCGGCACCCTCTGTTCGGCGCTCTCGCAACCCGTTCGCACTCTCACGGGCCGTGATCGGAACTACACTCACCTCACCGAGCCCGGGACGTCGCTGATCAACCTATAGGTCAGCCGGCGATCGGCTCCTCTGAGTGCGGAGGTATTGACGGTGCGCATGATCCGGCCCTATCTCTCGGCCGCCCTGGTCGCAGTCCTGCCCGTGTTGAGCATGACCGCGGCACCGCCCTCCACGGCCGACTGCGTGAACGCCAATGGCACCACCTTGTGCGCACAAGGCGATGTCCGCGGTGGCGGAAGCACGACATCCTCGACGCCGTATGTCCCCTACCCCTGCGAGAACGACTGGTACTGCGACAACTGGGGAATGGACGTCATCCTCGGTTCCGAATACAGACCCCCCACCGTCAATCCGTCGCCGCCCCCCGACTTCGGGCGGCCCGGCCGACCCGGAGGCGGTGGCGGAGGCGGCATCGGTCCACGTTGATCAATATCGTTCTCGCAGTGAAGAATTCGATTGCAGAGGAGTCAAGATGGCAGCATGGACCGCAAGCAGGACAGCCGTGGGGCTACTCGGCGTGGTCGCCACGCTAACTCTGAACGGAACCGCCATCGCAGCCGCCGATCCACCGCCCAACTGCACCGCCGCCGATATGGCGGGGGTCGCAACGGGCGTCTCGGCCGCGACATCGACATACCTGTTCACGCATCCCGACGTGAACGAGTTCTTCACGAGTCTGAAGGGCCAGCCCAAGGACCAGGTCCGCGACAAGGCACGGCAGTACCTAGACGAAAATCCGCAGGTCAAAGAGGATCTACAGGAGATCCGTCAACCGCTTGGCGACTTCCGGGAGCGCTGCAAGTAGCCGCAGGCCCGGGCCTAGTGCTCGACCGGAGGCCCGGCCGCACGCGCAGCGGACCGCCTCCGCCGAGGCCTGCTAGGCGCCTTAGCAGCGGGCTCAGGTTCGGGCACAGCGGGCTCGGCTGACTCGTCGGAGGACACCTCGGCCACGTTTTCGGGCTCGGTTTCCCGCCCGACGTCACCGTCGGCGGGCTCGGGCTCCGCCTCTGGGGTACCCGAAGTCTGCGCGCTCTGCACGACCTCGACCATCTCGTCGACCTCGTCGATCACGTCGTTATCCGGCACGTCCTCGGCCAAGAAGCCGTCTTCGTCGTCCTCGTGGTGGCCGTTCGCCGCCGCCATCGCCTTGAACATCGGGTGCTCGCCCTGCGGGTGGGGTGGGGTGCGCGCGACCACCACTTCGGGCTCATCCGCCTTGCCCTTGCGGGAACGCTTGGCGCGCCGCCCGGTCTCCGGCTTCTTGGCGCCGGTGGCCGCCGTGCCGGCGTTATCGACCGGGTCGACGTGCAGCACGATGCCGCGCCCCGCGCAGTGCGCGCAGGTCGACGAGAACGCCTCGATGAGGCCCGTACCGAGTTTCTTACGAGTCAGCTGCACCAGACCCAGCGATGTCACTTCCGACACCTGGTGGCGGGTGCGATCGCGGCCCAGTGCCTCGGTCAGGCGCCGAAGCACCAGATCCCGGTTCGATTCGAGCACCATGTCGATGAAGTCGATGACGACGATCCCGCCGACGTCGCGCAGGCGCAACTGCCGAACGGTTTCCTCGGCCGCTTCCAGGTTGTTGCGGGTGACCGTCTCCTCCAGGTTGCCGCCGGCACCCGTGAATTTTCCGGTGTTGACGTCGACAACCGTCATGGCCTCTGTGCGGTCGATGACGAGCGTGCCGCCGGAGGGCAACCACACCTTGCGGTCCAGCGCCTTGGCCAGCTGCTCATCGATGCGGTGCACCGCGAAGACGTCCGGACCATCGGCGGGCTCATACCGGTTGATACGCGAAAGAAGTTCTGGAGCAACGGTTTTCACATACTCATCGATGGTGCCCCACGCCGCATCACCTTCGATGATGAGCTTGGAGAAGTCCTCATTGAACAGGTCGCGGACCACCTTGACCAGTACATCGGGCTCCTCGTAGAGCGCCATGGCGGCACCGGAAGCTTTGGCGGAGAGTTCCGTCGAGCGCTGCTCGATGCCCTGCCACTGTTCTTGCAGCCGTTGGACATCGGCGCGAATGTCCTCTTCGCGCACGCCTTCCGACGCGGTGCGAATGATGACGCCGGCATCCGAGGGGACGATATCGCGCAGGATCTCCTTGAGACGCTGCCGTTCGGTGTCCGGGAGCTTGCGGCTGATTCCGGTCGAGGACGCACCGGGCACGTACACCAGATAACGACCCGCCAGCGAGATCTGGGTGGTCAGTCGGGCGCCCTTGTGCCCCACCGGGTCCTTGCTGACCTGAACCAAGACGTAGTCGCCCGACTTGAGCGCCTGTTCGATCTTGCGGTTCGAGCCGCCCAGACCGGCGGCATCCCAGTTGACCTCACCGGCGTACAGCACACCGTTGCGACCACGGCCGATGTCGACGAAGGCGGCCTCCATCGAGGGCAGCACGTTCTGCACGACACCGAGGTAGATGTTGCCCACCAGCGACGCGGACGCAGCCGAAGTCACGAAGTGCTCGACGAGCACACCGTCCTCCAGGACAGCGATCTGCGTGTACCGGGCGCCCTCGTGCGGTGACTCGGTACGGGTCTTGTCCCGAACCACCATCACCCGATCAACGGCCTCACGCCGCGCCAGGAACTCCGCTTCGGTCAGGATCGGTGGGCGGCGCCGTCCGGCATCACGCCCGTCGCGGCGACGCTGACGCTTGGCCTCCAGGCGGGTGGATCCGGAAATACCCTGAATCTCATCGCCTCGTTCGGCGCGGGGCTTGCGCTCATGCACCACGGTGTTCGGCGGATCGTCCTCCGACGCGCTGTCACCCTCGTCACCACTTCCGGCCTTGCGGCGGCGCCGACGACGCCGACGACGACTGGCACCCTCGGGCGTGTCACCATCTTCGGCATTCGATTCGTCGCCGTCTGCCGCAGCGGCATCACCATCGGCGTTCTCGGCAGCGTCCTCATCGTCGGCGGTCTCGCCGCCCTCGGCTGCGGAGTCCTCGGAGGATTCGTCGGAACCGTCGCCGCCGGCCTGCTCGCCACGGCCACGTCCGCGTCCGCGACGTCCCCGCCGCCTGCGCCGGTTGGCCGGCCGGTCACCGTCACCCTCGGCCTCGGGATCGTCTCCGTCACCGGAGTCCTCATCGACATCCTCTGCGCTCGCCGCTACAGCGGGCGCGGGGCGATCCTCCTGCGGCTCGGGAGCCTGTGGGGCCACGAAGAGCGGCCCGTAGTCGTACGCGGTAGGTCCTGCGGTCGCCTGGGTCGGTACCGCCGCGGCCTCGATGATGGTCGGCTCCGCGACGAGAATCGGCGCGGTCGGTGGGTTGTCGGGATCCTCGGCCGGACTCTCCGCCGGTGCCGGGTCTGCGGCCTGCGTCGGGGTCTCAGTCTCCACCGGTGCCGGATCTACGGCCTGCGCGGCAGCGGCGGGTTCCGCCTCGCCGGCAAGCGCCTCGCGCACCTTGGCGGCATCCTGCTTGTCGACGTTGGAATGGGGGCTGCGGGCGCGCCCGTCCAGCTTGGACAGCGCATCGAGCACGCGGCGGGTGGAGGTCCCGAGAACGCGCGCCAGGGTGTGCACCCTCAGCTTCTCGGGTAGTTCTCCCTGCTCAGCAGGGGCTTTCGGGGTGTCCGGCGCTAGCGCGGCGTGTTCCCCTTCTGGAGCGCTGGTGTGTAGGTCTTCTGGTAGCTCATAGTCGGCCACTTATTCTCCTCAAGCCCCCGGGCGCGTCCTTTAGACGCGGCCACGCGAGGGCTTTCTCTCTATGTACCCGGGCTAGGTCCGGGTTTGTGGGGGTCTTGCTCCGAGCGATCCGTAGCTGCGATACCGCAGTTCCGAACCCACCCAGTGCCTGGCTGGAATGATGGCTTGACGTGCTGCAATGGTAATCGCGCTCGCCGTGTCGTCATTCGGGTTTCCGGCCGGCCCCTAGTGGGGTCGAAGTGCCGTGGCCCACACTCAGTATCCCATACGAATCAGACGGTGGGCACCAAGCCATGAACCCGCGCGATCCGTGGGGGCACAAAACGAAGCGAGTGTGCGATTTACGTCGAGATTTCAGGAGAAATCGATGCAAACCGCACACTCGCGGATTCAGATCAGATGGATTGGGTCAGAGGGCCGGGAACCAGAGCGCGATCTCACGCGCCGCCGACTCAGGTGAGTCGGATCCGTGCACCAGGTTCTCCTGGGTCTCCAGGGCGAAGTCGCCGCGGATGCTGCCGGTCGCGGCCTTCTCGACGGGATCGGTGCCACCGGCGAGCTGGCGGAAGGCGGCGATGGCACGCGGCCCCTCCAGCACGGCTGCCACCACGGGCCCCGAGGTGATGAATTCCAGCAGCGAGCCGAAGAACGGCTTCTCCTTGTGCTCGGCATAGTGCGCGCTTGCCAGCGACTCATCGACGTTCTTGAGCTCAAGGGCAGCCAGTGTCAGGCCCTTGCGCTCAATACGGTTCAGCACCTCACCGACAAGTCCCCGCCGCACACCATCGGGCTTGATCAAAACCAGCGTCCGCTCAGTCACGGGCGACAGCCTACTGGTCGATAGTAGTCCCCTGCTGACCCGGCAGCTCCCCGCGGCCCTGACGGTCGCGGACCTGGTTACGCATGTACCAGATCAGCAACCAGACACCCAGAAACAACAACCCGACGAAGCCGATGGCGGCGTGCACGAAGAAACCCGCCACCAGTACCACCTGGAGTGCCAGGTTGGCCTGAAGTGCCCACGGCCGGCCCTGCATACCCGACAGCAGGATCATGGCGACGGCTACCCCGATCAGGTAGACCAGCGACAACGGCGAGAGCCCGCCGCCCACCATTTTGACCACCGGAACTGCCAACAGCACCACGATGGTCTCCAGGATGAGCGTGCCCGCCATCACGCCACGAAATCCCCGCCAAGGATCGACCGGAGCTTGGCCGTCCTTCTCCTGATTCGCACCCTCGGGGTTGCTCACCGCGGATCCTTTCCGAACAGTGTCCGTGCCGCACCCGCGGTGACGACCGACCCGGTGATGACGATGCCGGTGCCGGAAAAACCTTCCGCTCCCCCATCTTCGGCGGCCTCCTCCACCATCGCGGTGGCGGTTTCGATGGCGTCGAGCAATGTGGGCGCGACGACAACGCGGTCCTCACCGAAGAGTTCCAGAGCGATACCGGCCAACGCATCCGTCTCCAATGCGCGCGGAGAACCGTTGTGTGTCACCACGATCTCGTCGAACGCGGGCTCAAGCGCGGCGAGAATTCCGGGCACGTCCTTGTCGGCCATCACACTGATCACACCGACCAGACGCCGGAAGTCGAACTCCGACTGCAGTGTGTCCGCCAACGCGGCCGCACCATGGGGATTGTGCGCGGCGTCCAAGAAGACCGCGGGGGCGCTGCGCACCCGCTCAAGCCGCCCGGGAACGATCACCGATGCGAATCCTGCTCGTATCGCATCGATATCGAGCTGACGGTCGGTACCCGCACCGAAGAACGCCTCCACCGCGGCGAGCGCGACCGCCGCGTTATGCGCCTGATGCTCACCGTGCAGGGGCAGGAATATCTCCGAGTAGACCCCGCCGAGTCCCTGCAGTTCGAGCACCTGTCCGCCCACCGCGACCTGACGCGACAACACCGAGAACTCAGAGCCTTCGCGAGCCACGGCCGCATCCGCTTCCACGGTCTGGCGCAGCAGCACCTCCATCGCCTCGGGGGCCTGTTGGGCGATGACGGCAACCGTATCGGGACCCGCCTCACCGGTCATCGCGTCAAGTTTGTGCCGCTTGATGATTCCGGCCTTTTCATTGGCGATGGACGCAAGGTCCGGGCCCAGGAACTCGACATGGTCGATACCGATCGGGGTGATGACGGCGACCGGGGCGTCGATGATGTTGGTGGCGTCCCAACGCCCGCCAAGCCCGACTTCAACCACTGCGATATCGACGGGCGCATCCGCGAACGCCACAAACGCCATGGCGACCAGCACCTCGAACTTGCTCATCGCGGGCCCGCCCTGCTCCTGCGACCGCTTGTCCACCAATTCCACGAACGGCTCGATCTCGGCGTAGATCTCCACGTACTTCGCCGGTGAGATCGGTTGACCGTCAATGGCGATGCGTTCGACGGCCGACTGCAGGTGCGGGCTGGTGGTGCGTCCGGTGCGCCGGTGCAGTGCCGTCAGCAGCGCGTCGATCATTCGCGTCACCGAGGTCTTGCCATTGGTCCCGGCGACATGGATGCACGGATACGCCCGCTGGGGCGAACCCAGCAGTTCCATCAGCGCGACGATGCGGTCGGTCGACGGTTCGATCTTCGTTTCGGGCCAGCGCTGGTCAAGCAGATACTCGATCTGCAGCAGGGCCGCGATCTCGTCGGGCGAGGGCTCGATACCCAATGACTCGCTCACGCCAGCCCTGCCAAACGAGCGGTGATCCGCTCGACCTCCTCGGTGGCCACCTGTTGACGGGCCCGGATCTTCTCGACGACGGCGTCGGGCGCCTTCGCCAGGAAGGCATCGTTGCCCAGTTTGCTTGTGGTGCCGTCGAGTTCCTTGCGCGCGGCGGCCAGATCCTTCTCCAGTCGTCGGCGTTCCGCCTCGACGTCGACGGTGCCGGAGGTGTCGACCTCGACGGTCACGGTGGCACCGGACAGTCGGACCTCCACCGAGGCCGTCGGGCTGAAACCCTCCCCGGCCGGGGTCAACCAGGCCAACGAGGTCACGGCGGCGAGCTGGCCGTCCAGGCCGGCCGCCGAGACACCGGCCAGCCGGGCCGCGACCTTCTGCCGGTCGCCCAGACCCTGATCGCTGCGGAACCGACGGACCTCGGTCACCAGCTTCTGCATGTCGGCGATGCGCTGCACGGCAACGTCGTCCAGCTCGATACCGGATTCGGTCGGCCACGCGGCGATGACCACCGACTCCTGGCCGGTGACCGTCTTCCACAGCACCTCGGTAACGAACGGGATCACCGGATGCAGCAGCCGCAGCAGGGTGTCCAGCACCGTCGCCAGCACAATGCGGGTGCTGTCGGGCTTCTCGGCCAACTGCACCTTGGCCAATTCCAGGTACCAGTCACAGAACTCGTCCCAGGCGAAGTGATACAGCGCCTCGCAGGCCACGCTGAATTCGTACCGATCGAGCGCGGTGTCCACCTCGGCCCGAACCTGTTCGAGGCGGCCCAGGATCCACCGGTCGGCGTCGGTGAGCTCGGCCGCGGCGGGCAGCTCACCCAGTGCGGCACCGTTCATCAACGCGAATCGGGTGGCATTGAACAACTTCGTGGTGAAGTTGCGCGAGGCGCGCGCCGCGTCCTCGCCGATGGACAGGTCACCACCGGGGCTGGCGCCACGGGCCAGAGTGAAGCGCAACGCATCCGCGCCGAACATCTCCACCCAGTCCAGCGGGTCGATGCCGTTGCCCTTGGACTTGCTCATCTTCTGGCCGAACTGATCGCGGATCAGACCGTGCAGGAAGACGTTGTCGAAAGGCACCTTGCCCCCGTGCAGCACCGGATCGTCGGCCACAAAGGTGCCGAACATCATCATCCGAGCCACCCAGAAGAAGATGATGTCGTATCCGGTGACGAGAACGCTTGTGGGATAGAACTTCTCCAGCTCCGGGGTGGCATCGGGCCATCCCATGGTGGAGAACGGCCACAGCGCCGAGGAGAACCAGGTGTCGAGCACGTCGGGGTCCTGCACGTAGCCCTCGGGCGGGGTCTCGTCGGGTCCCAGACACACGATCTCGCCGTCGGGGCCATGCCAGATGGGAATGCGGTGGCCCCACCACAGCTGACGAGAAATGCACCAGTCATGCATGTCGTCGACCCAGGCGAACCAGCGCGGCTCCAGGCTGGCGGGGTGAATCACGGTGTCGCGGTTGCGGACCGCATCGCCGGCGGCCTTGGCCAGCGACTCGACCTTGACCCACCACTGCAGGGAAAGACGTGGCTCGATGGGTTCACCCGAGCGTTCGGAGTGCCCGACGCTGTGTAGGTACGGGCGCTTCTCGGCGACGATGCGCCCCTGCTCGGCCAGCGCCTCGCGCACCTTGACCCGCGCCTCGAACCGGTCCATGCCGTCGAATTGCGTTCCGCTGTCGCAGATGCGGCCGTGGATGTCCATGATGGTGGGCATCGGCAAGCCGTGTCGCAAACCGATCTCGAAGTCGTTCGGGTCGTGAGCGGGCGTGACCTTGACCGCGCCGGTACCGAATTCGGGGTCGACATGGGTGTCGGCGACGATCGGGATGCTGCGGTCCTGGAACGGATGCGGGAGCTCGGTGCCGACAAGATGCCGGTAGCGCTCGTCATCGGGATGCACAGCGATTGCGGTGTCACCCAGCATCGTTTCCAGACGAGTGGTCGCCACCACCAGGTGCGGCTCATTGTCGTCGAGGGAGCCGTACCGGAAGGACACCAGCTCGCCCTCGACCTCGTCGTACTTGACCTCCAGGTCCGATATCGCGGTCTTCAGCTCGGGCGACCAGTTGACCAGCCGTTCGGCCCGGTAGATCAGCCCGGCGTCGAAGAGCTTCTTGAAAATGGTGCGCACCGCACGGGACAGGCCCTCGTCCATGGTGAATCGATCGCGGCTCCAGTCCACACCGTCACCGAGACGACGCATCTGCCCGCCGATGGTGCCGCCGGACTCACGCTTCCAGTCCCACACCTTGTCGATGAACAGCTCACGGCCGAAGTCCTCTTTGGTCTTGCCGTCGGCGGCCAGCTGCTTTTCCACCACCGATTGGGTGGCGATTCCCGCATGGTCCATGCCCGGCAGCCACAGCACCTCGTAACCCTGCATACGTTTGCGGCGGGTCAGCGCGTCCATGAGGGTGTGGTCGAGCGCATGGCCCATGTGCAGGCTGCCGGTGACGTTGGGAGGTGGCAGCACAATCGAGTAGCCAGGCTTGTCGCTGGTGGGGTCGGCGGTGAAGTATCCGGCGTCCACCCAGCCCTGATAGAGATCCGCCTCTACCGCTCCCGGGTCCCATGAGGTGGGCAGGGAGCTGGCGGCGTTCGTATCAGGGCTTTGGGTCACCCATCAGATTCTAGGGTTGTCTGTCGCGCCCATTTTCACGGGCGTTTTCACGCGTCCAGAGATGACGAAACCACCCGGCGAATAACGCACCGGGTGGTTTCGTGTAAAAGTGTGCGGCGGTGCGGCTACTTCTTGCCGCCGAGCAGCCCGCCCAGGATGCTGCCGAGGGCGTCGCTGCCGCCCTTGCTGCCGAGCACGCTGCCCAGGATGCTGCCGAGCGGGTTGTTACCGCCCGCGGCGGCCCCGCCACCGACGGCGCTGCCGAGGATGTTGCCCAGGATGTCGCCGATGCCGCCGCCACTGGCGGCGGGAGCCTCGGCGGGTGCGGGCGCGGCACCGCCGCCGGTGAGCTTCTTGGCCACGAAGGCAAGGACGATCGGAGCCAGAATCGGGAGCAGCTGCTTGATCAGGTCGCTGTTACCCGCACCGGCACCGGCCAGCTTCTGGGCGACATCGTCCGCGTTGTTGTCGCCGAACAGCGAGGCGACCACCGCGCTGCCCGCGTTCTGGTCGACGTCCTCAACGTTCACGCCGCCGTCCAGCAGAGTGCTGGGGGCGCTGCTGACGTTGGCCTGCAGATCAGCGGCCTTGTCCGGGTCGTCCGCATTGGCCTGCAATCCGCCCACCAGCAGCGGAACCACGGATTTGATCGCCTTGTCGGCCGTCTCGCTGTCGACCCCGAGCTTCGCTGCGATCTGGTCGGTGGGAATCTCGTTGAGCAGCTCGTCGAGTGTGGCCATGGGTCTCCTCCTAGATAACTGGGGTTTGGTAAACCTTAGCCAAGCAGATCAGCCCCGAGTGAACGAATGCCGAACATCACAACCCCAGACCCTTTACCACTGTGGGGTCCACCCATAACGTCGAGCTATGAGCGACTACATCGTCGTGGTTGGTGCCGGTATCGCCGGCCTTGCCACCGCAGTCGCGTTACAACGGTCCGGACGTGATGCCGTCGTTATCGACGACCGCGACGGGTCCTCCGCCGGATACGCGATCACCTTGTGGCCCAACGCACTAGCAGCTTGCGATGCCCTCGGCGTCGGCGATGATGTGCGTGATGTGAGCGCACGTGTGGAGGCCGGCATGGTGCGCTGGCACGACGGACGAGTACTGCGCGAGCCTCCGAACGGACAGCTCACCAAGGCGGTGGGCGAGCCGGTGGCGGTTACCGAACGCAATCAACTCCTCGCGATTCTGGCCGCCCGGCTGGCACCGGGGACGGTGCGCTACGGCGCTCGGGTGAGCAACGTTCGAGACGGGCTGCACGGAACGTCTGTCGAGCTCGCCGACGGCCAGTCGTTGACCGCTGCCGCGGTCGTCGGGGCCGACGGAATCGGATCATTGGCCGCGCAGTATCTCAATGGGCCACTGTCCTTCCGATACTCCGGATACACCGCGTGGCGCGGCATCGCCGATATCGCGATTTCTGATGAGCTGGCCGGGATCACCGTGGGGCCGGGGATCGAATTCGGCCACCTGCCGATGCCCGGCGGTCGCACCTACTGGTTCGCGGGCGAACGATCACACGAAGCGCAACGCGCATCCGGCCGCGAAATCGACTATCTGACAGGAAAGTTCGCCGAGTGGGCGAAGCCCATACCTGACCTGCTGGGCCACAGCGACGAGTCCTCGGTGCTGCGTGGAGACATCTACGATCGCGGACGTCTTCGGCGAATCACCGGTGGCCGGGTCGTGCTGGTCGGTGACGCCGCACATCCGATGCGACCGCACTTGGGTCAGGGCGGATGCCAGGCACTCGAGGACGCCGCGGTACTCGGTGCGGCGGTATCCGAACGATCCTCTCTGCCAAGCGCTTTCCGCGAGTACGCGCGCAGAAGAAAGTCTCGCACCCGCACGGTGGTCGCCCGTAGCCGCCAGATCGGACACGCGACATACGCACGCCCCGCGGCGTTGAGTGAGTTATTGATGCGCGCCTCGGGACGGATACCCGCCTCCCTGTTCTGGAGACAGCTGCAGAACATCGCCGGATATGACGCATCGGACATCGCGGTTCAGCCATAGGATTCCCCTGTGTCGCACCCCGAGCCCGCGCCCAGCGCCAGTCTCAAGGACTTCTGTATCGACGCGATACAGCCCGTTCCCGTCGCCAAGTTCTGGGCGGCGGCCATCGGCGGCGAGGCCGATATCGACGAGGCCGGTGAGGCGCTGATCCGGCGCGGCAAGGATGTCGACATCTGGGTCAATCGGGTCCCGGAGGCCAAGTCCGTCAAGAACCGTGTGCATTTCGATGTCTACGCCCGCGCTGCCGAGGATCTCGTCGCGTTGGGCGCGACGGTACTGACGCAGGAGCCGGACTGGGTCGTGATGGCCGACGTAGAGGGCAACGAGTTCTGCGCGTTTCTGGACCCGGGACTCGAAAGTGATACGCCCGCAAAACTCTTCGCGGTCTGCACCGATAGTGACAGACCTGTCGAAATCGCCCAGTGGTGGCACGGGCTCGTCGGTGGAACGCTCACGCCCGGGTCTGACGGCACACTGCGGTGGCTACGTGGCGCCGCCGGATGGGGCGAACTGATCTGGAAATTTGTCCGGGTTGCCGACGAGCGGGTGGTGAAGAACCGCTGGCACTGGGATGTACGCGCCGACGCCGCCGAATTGGTGCATGACGGCGCCCGCGCGCTGCGCGGTCCCGATACCGATATCCGCTGGACCGTGCTGACCGACCCGGATGGAAACGAATTCTGCGCCTTCGGTTAGGCCGCCTTGCCCGCCTTCGGTTAGGCCGCCTTCGGTTGCGCGCGCTTGCCCGGCGTCGCCAAGGCCGCTGCGATCGCTGTCGTCAACGGAACCGAAAGCACCAAGGCAATACCGCCGACTGCGGATCGGGCGATCTCGATCGCCACACCCTCGCTGGTCAGCACATCCCCCAGGGATCGATTGGCGACGCTGAACAACAACATGAGCGGTAGCGAGTTCCCCGCATACGCGAGGACGAGCGTGTAGACGGTACTGGCGATGTGATCGCGCCCCACCCGCATGGCGCCGAGGAACACGTCCTTGCGCGTAGAACCGTCACCCAGCTCGGCCAGTTCGAAGACCGTTGAGGCCTGTGTGACGGTCACGTCATTGAGAACACCGAGCGACCCGATGATGAACCCGGCCAGCAGTAGCCCCGATATCGACACTCCCCCCATGTACGCGGCGACTTCGTTGTTCTGCTCGTCGGACAGACCGGTCAGGTGTGTCACCTCGATGACGACCCACGACAGTGCCGCCGCGAAAAGCATCGCCGTGAGCGTGCCGAGGAGCGCCGCGCTGGTACGCATGCTGACGCCGTGGGCAAGGTAGATGACCACGAACAGGATCGTCGCCGACGCGACCAGCGCCAACGGCAGGGCGGGACCGCCGTCCCGCAGCGCCGGGAGCAGGAACACCGCCAGCACCAGGAAAGCCACCAGGATGCCCACCAGTGCACGGAGCCCACGCCAGCGCGCCACCAGACAGATGACGATCGCGAATGCCGCGGCGACAACAACCAACGGCCAGGTGCGTTCGTAGTCATAGAAGCTGTAGGTGGTGGCGCCCTGCTCGTCGACCTGTCTGGTGATCCGGATGTGCTCGCCCGCGGCGAGAGTCGGTTGTCCGCCGCCGGAGGTGAATTCCAGCTGGGTCTTCGCACCCGAGTTCGGGCCGGACGTGATGGCGATCAGGTCGAGCGCGCATGTTGATTCGGGGGTCTGTCCCCCGGTGGGATCGGCCGTCAGCACCTGCCCGGTGGATGGACTGCCGCATTCGCCGAGGCGCGTCGACAGCACCGTGCCGGACTCCGTGGTCACCGCGCCGCCATGCGCATTTTGGTAGGGCAGCGGAATGTCCACGGTGCGGTGCTCAGGCCACAACGTCACCAGCCCGATCAGAACCGCGACGCCCATCGCGGCGAGCAGGCCCACCACGATCCGGGCTGCGTTGGATCCGAGAGGCGCCGGCCCCGTCGACATCGCGTGAGAATGGCTATGAGAATGCGACACGCCTGTCAGGGTAGAGGTGGCAACGCGTTCAGCTCCGCCTCTGTGTTCACGTTCACGACCCAATTCGGGTCGGATATCGAAATTCGTTGCGCACCAACGTGCTCAACGAGTGAGCCGAGCCGGCGTTCCCCGGCGGCGGTCAATTCATCAATGGTGTCGCATAGGCCTACGTCATAGACGGCGGCCAGATAGTGATCCCGGCCGTCGGCGGTGGCCAGGACGATGCGGCCGGTGCCGGTCGCGAGTTCCTCGATGAGGGCCGCGTGAATCAGCGGCATATCGACGGCGCAGACAAAGGCTCTGCCCGCGCCCACTTCCGCGACGGCCCGCAGTCCCTGCCCCAGCGCCACCAGTGGGCCCTGGCCGGGCTCACGGTCGGCGATGATGACCGCATCCACATCGGCAATGTCCTGGAACGGTGCGCGCACCACGATCACCGGTGAGCACCGTGAACCCACCGTCTGCACGATGCGTTGCGTCAGCGTCTGTCCGCCCCAGCGGATGGCCGCCTTATCGCGCCCCATGCGGCGCGACTCACCGCCGGTGAGCACCACCGCCGCGAGTTGGTCCATGAAAGAAAGGTACGCACAGATGCCAACAAGCCACCAAGAGGCGGGTCACCGAAGGTTCCGCTCTTGATGGCTTGTTGAAATGGATCTCTGTTGCTCGGGTTTAGCCGCGCCGTCCGCAGACGGGCCATGCGCCGATACCCTGGCGGGCCAGCACGTTCTCGGCAATCCGGATCTGCTCCTCGCGCGAGGCAAGGTGCGGGGAGCCGGAGCCGCCGTTGGCACGCCAGGTGCCCAGGTTGAACTGCAGACCGCCGTAGTAGCCGTTTCCGGTGTTGATTCCCCAGTTGCCACCGGACTCGCAGTTGGCGATGGCATCCCAGTTGACCGGATCCGCACTCGCTGTTCCAGCCAGTGCCATCGGAGCCGCGACAAGCGCGCCGGTGATGGCCGCTGTGGTGAGCGTTTTGCGGATGTAATTCATGTCGTTCCTCTCGCCGGGTACGCACCGAACACCACCCGCTAGCGGATACCGCAGCGGGCTCTGGCTCACCTCCAGGCGAGGTGGACATCGTCGTCGGATCGCGCCGTCTCGGTCGGGCGCGACAAGGGAGGCGGCTGCTGCCTCACCGGCTCGTGGTGGCCGGCGGCCAGACCGCCTCGCGGCGTTCATGGCCCCATTTACACACAGGGTTCACGGTTCGGAGTTTTGCTCCGATTTGTTGACGTGTCGGACCGTACGGAACCACTCAGCGAAAGTCATCTCACGACACGCACATCCCAAACCAATAACGAAACAATTACAGAGCCAATCTTCAGCGACTAACCCCAGGTCGCTTAGGAAATTCTCAGGTTCTCTTAGGATCGCCTCCACCTGGGAAAAGTGAGTCAGATCACGCAGATTTTGTGAGCCGCGCCACGAACGCGGCAAATCACTCAAGTAACATTAGGAACTTTAACAACACGCGGCGTGGCGAATTGACAAGTTCACTCTTTTCACTCTGATATCAATTGCAACACTATTTGCCATTTACCAATTGCGGCACACTATTAACGAGGAAACAATGCAACCATTCGTCACACCATCATCCAATTGATCGAAACATACTGATATACAGGATGATTCGCCGTCCAGGCACCAAAAGCACAGTGCGCGAGCGCCATACGCGACGTGACTGCCGCAGTGGCAGCGCTTCCCGACCTGCCACGCAGAACCACTTGCAGCAGAGGCCTTTTCAATAGAACCGGGCTAGCAGCGCAATGCGACGACAGCGATCTTGCGTGAGGTCACCGGAACGGTGGTCGGATAGTTCTGCGCATCGCGCCCCGCGCCCACATCCGTCACCGGGGACTGCTTCTCCACGGAGGCGACCGTGCACTTGCTCAGGTCGCCACCCCCGCTTCGAGTGATGATCACCCGGTACCCGTTGGCCTTGAGCTCGTTGATGACATCGTTGGCGTTGCCACCCGAAGGAGCGGCTGCCGCGGTGTCTGCGCCCCCCAACGAGACACCGATCATCGCCACTACTGCTGCTATCGCAATCAGCGACTGCCTCACGGCCTTCTCACCTCGCATCTAGGGCATGAAGGTTGCGTTCCACACCGGCTGCCCGGAACATCAACGTCTCTGCATCCTACGAGAGCAACCGCACATTGCGCGCGAGGAGACGCCGAAGCATCCGAACGAGCGCAGGACAAAGAAGCCAAAATGCGTGCTGCCGACGCTATTTCCTCGGCAGCGCGCCCGCACCTAGCTGACGGTCCAGGTGTCGCGACCGGTCAACAGCGCCTGCAGCGCCGCCGTGTCGCTCGGCTTGGCGGCCGCAGCGGTGGCCAGCTGCTCACGGGCCAGATCGTCGTATGTCGGCCGCTGCACGCTGCGGAACACACCCATCACGGTGTGCTCCAGATCCTGCTCGGACAACCGCGACAGCGCGAAGGCGTAGGCCGGATCATTCGAGTGTGCGTCGTGCACCACGATGTCCTCGGCCTTCACGTCCGCGGTCTTGGCCACTTCGAGTCCGAAACCCGAACGGATGACGCAGAGTTCGCCCTCGGCACCGAAGGTGATCGGCTGGCCGTGGCTCACGTTGATGACGCGCTGCTCGGACCCTTCCTTACGTAGCAGGTCAAAAGACCCGTCGTTGAAGATCGGGCAGTCCTGCAAGATCTCCACCAGGGCCGAACCGCGGTGCGCGGCTGCAGCGCGCAGTACCTCCGAGAGACCCTTCTTATCCGAGTCCAGGGCCCGTCCAACGAACGTGGCCTCGGCCCCCAGGGCCAGCGACACCGGGTTGAAGGGGTAGTCCAGCGAACCCATCGGGGTGGACTTGGTGACCTTGCCGGTCTCCGAGGTCGGCGAGTACTGGCCCTTGGTGAGGCCGTAGATCCGGTTGTTGAACAACAGGATCGTGAGGTTCACGTTGCGGCGAAGGGTGTGGATCAGATGGTTACCGCCGATGGACAGCGCGTCGCCATCACCGGTCACCACCCACACCGAAAGGTCCTCGCGAGCCAGTGCCAGGCCCGTCGCGATGGCCGGGGCGCGCCCGTGGATCGAGTGCATGCCGTAGGTATCCAGGTAGTACGGGAACCGGCTCGAGCAGCCAATGCCGCTGATGAACACGATGTTCTCGCGCTTGAGCCCGAGCTCCGGCAGGAATCCACGGATGGTGTTGAGGATGACGTAGTCACCGCAACCGGGGCACCAGCGCACTTCCTGATCGGAGGTGAAGTCCTTCGACTTCTGCTCCACATCGGTGGTCGGCACCAGAGCATTGGCGGTCAGGCCCAGATCGGTACCGGCCAGGCCACTGATTCCGTTGATTCCGTTCAAAACGTCAGTCATGCTCGATCCCCTACGGCCACCGCGGATTCACGCGCGAGAACGGCCTTCTGGCTTTCCTTTTCGGCGAGCGACCCGTCCAGGGCCGCATCGATGATTTCTTCGACCTCATCAGCAAGGAAGGCCATACCCTGCACCTTCGTCACCGACTGCACATCAACCAGGAACTTGCCGCGCAGCAGCAGCGACAACTGTCCGAGGTTCATCTCGGGCGCGACGACCTTCGGGTACTTGCGCAGCACCTCACCCAGGTTCCCCGGGAACGGATTGAGATGGCGCAGGTGCGCATGAGCCACCTTGAGCCCCTTGCGACGGGCGCATCGGCATGCCTCACCGATGGGGCCGTAGGAGCTGCCCCACCCGACCATCAGCAGCTGTGCGTCACCGGTCGGGTCGTCAACCTCCAGGTCCGGCACCGTGATTCCGTCGATCTTGAGTTGGCGCAACCGCACCATCAAGTCGTGGTTGGCCGGGTCGTACGAGATGTTGCCCGAACCGTTGGCCTTCTCCAGACCACCGATACGGTGCTCCAAACCGGGGGTACCCGGAACGGCGAACTGGCGGGCCAGCGTCTCCGGGTCGCGGTTGTACGGCGCGAAGTCCTGGTCGGGAGTGGCGAAGGTGTGCTCGATCGCCGGGTAACTCGCGATGTCCGGGATGGCCCACGGCTCAGAGCCGTTGGCGATCGCGCCATCGGACAGGATCATCACCGGGGTCCGGTAGGTGAGCGCGATCCGCACCGCCTCGACAGCGATGTCGAAGCAGTCCGAGGGAGAACGCGGAGCCAGCACCGCAATGGGCGACTCGCCGTTGCGGCCGTACAAGGCCTGCAGTAGGTCCGCCTGCTCGGTTTTGGTGGGCAGACCCGTCGACGGTCCGCCGCGCTGCACATCGATCACCAGCAGCGGCAGTTCGGTCATCACCGCAAGACCCACGGCCTCGCTCTTGAGCGCCACACCGGGGCCGGAGGTGCTGGTGACACCCAGGGCGCCACCGAACGAAGCCCCCAGAGCCGCACCGATTCCGGCGATCTCGTCCTCGGCCTGGAAGGTCAGCACACCGAAGTTCTTGAGCTTGCTCAGCTCGTGCAGGATGTCGGATGCCGGGGTGATCGGGTAGGTGCCGAGCACCACCTGAGTCTTGGCAAGCTGGCCGGCGGCGACAACGCCATAGGCCAACGCTGTGTTACCCGAGACCTGCCGGTACTCACCCGCGGGCAGCGATGCCTTGGCCACCTCGTAGGTGGTTCCGAAGGCCTCGGTGGTTTCGCCGTAGTTCCAGCCCGCCCGGAACGCCAGGATGTTGGCCTCGGCCACGTCGGGTTTCTTCGCGAACTTCTCGCGCAGGAACTGCTCGGTGCCCTCGAGTGGGCGGTGGTACATCCAGGACAGCAGCCCCAACGCGAACATGTTCTTGGTGCGCGCGCCGTCCTTCTTCGAGACTCCGGCGGCCTCGACGGCGCCGAGCGCCAACGTGGTCATCGGCACCTGATAGACCACGTAGTCCGACATGTCGTCGTGCTCCAACGGATCGGACTGGTAGCCGACCTTGGCCAGATTTCGCTTGGTGAACTCGTCCGAGTTGGCGATCACCATGCCACCGCGCGGCAGATCGCCGATGTTGGCCTTGAGTGCGGCCGGGTTCATCGCCACCAGCACATCGGGCCGGTCGCCCGCGGTGAGGATGTCGTAGTCGGCAATCTGGATTTGGAAGGACGAAACACCCGGAAGCGTGCCCTGAGGGGCCCGGATCTCTGCGGGATAGTTCGGCTGGGTCGCGAGGTCATTGCCGAAGACGGCAGCCTCAGAGGTGAATCGGTCTCCGGTGAGCTGCATACCGTCGCCAGAATCTCCAGCAAACCGGATGACGACCTTTTCCAGCTTCTCCGATACGGCTCCGTCGCCCACCGGTGACCTACCTTTCACGACGAACTCTGGCGGTGGCGGTACGTACGCCACCATTCAGCAGAGTTTTCTGTCACTCTCGGTACCGATTATTGCACTTTCGCACCGTTGACCTTGACGAGGCCATACCGGCAGGCACAGAACTTGACACCTGTCGAGTTCTCCCCTGCCGCCTGGCCTGTGCCGTTGCCTCACTACCGACCAGTAGACGTGAGGCAAATCACAAGAAGAGGCCAAGCATCTGCTTGGTTGCCTCGTGGCGCCGTCATCACGGGTCGACCATTCGAGGGTTGTGACACCCCGGCTCGACAACGGGTCCAGAATGAGAAGCATGACCGGGCACCGGATACCGACGGTTGGCCACCACGCGGAAGCCGGGCCGGGCGAGATCGGCGAACCCGATATCGCCGTCACCGGCGCGAAGGACGTCGCCGCGGGAATGACCGCGGTCGGGGTTTCCCTGCAACGCGGCCTCGAACAGATGGGTCCATTGCGCACCGTCGCAACGCTGTCCAAACTGAATCAACGTCACGGCTTTGACTGTCCCGGATGCGCGTGGCCCGAGACCCCGGGACATCGCAAACTTGCCGAGTTCTGCGAGAACGGCGCCAAGGCCGTCGCCGAAGAGGCCACCAAACGCACGGTCACCCCTGAATTTTTCGCACAGCACTCGGTGGAGGAACTCCGCGAACTACCCGAGTACTGGCTCAGCCAACAAGGTCGTCTCACCCACCCGATGGTGCTGCGCCCCGGCGAATCGCATTACCGGCCCATTGATTGGGATGACGCGTACGCGCTCATCGCCGATGAGGTCAGGGCGGCCGCCGACCCGGATCGGCTGGTTTTCTACACCTCCGGGCGCACCAGCAATGAGGCCGCGTTCTGCTACCAGCTGCTGGTCCGCAGCCTGGGCACCAACAACCTGCCCGACTGTTCCAACATGTGCCACGAGTCTTCGGGCACCGCACTGACGGACTCGATCGGAATCGGCAAGGGCTCGGTGTCGGTACCCGATATCGAGCACGCGGACGTCATTCTCATCGCCGGCCAAAATCCCGGCACCAACCATCCGCGCATGCTGTCGGTGCTGGAGAAGGCAAAGGCGAACGGCGCCAAGATCATTGCAGTCAACCCGCTCCCCGAGGCCGGACTGCTCCGGTTCAAGAACCCACAGAAGGTCAACGGCGTGGTCGGGCACGGTGTGGCCATCGCCGATGAGTTCGTGCAGATCCGACTCGGCGGCGACATGGCGCTTTTCGCAGGGCTGGGCAGACTGCTACTGGAGGCCGACGACGCGAACCCCGGCAGCATCGTCGACCGGCAATTCATCGAGGAGCACTGCGCGGGATACGAGGACTGGGCCGCACGGACACGAGCAATCGATTGGGAAACCGTCACGCAGGCAACGGGTATCGACATGGAGCAGCTGACCGCGGTTGCCACGCTCCTGGCCGGATCACAGCGCACCATCTTCTGCTGGGCGATGGGCCTCACCCAACACCGTCACGCGGTCGCCACTATCGGTGAGGCGACCAACCTGCTACTGATGCGCGGCATGATCGGCAAGCCGGGCGCCGGGGTGTGCCCGGTGCGCGGTCATTCGAATGTCCAGGGCGACCGCACCATGGGCATCTGGGAGAAGATGCCTGAATCCTTTCTGACCGCATTGGATTCCGAGTTCGGCATCGACACTCCCCGCAAGCACGGGTTCGACACGGTGGACGCGATCCGTGCCATGCGGGACGGCAAGGTATCGGTCTTCATCGGCATGGGTGGCAACTTCGCCTCTGCCACCCCGGACACCGCCGTCACCGAGGCTGCGCTGCGCAATTGCGCACTGACCGTGCAGATCTCCACCAAACTCAATCGCAGCCATCTGGTGAATGGGCGCACCGCACTGATCCTGCCCACTCTCGGACGCACCGATCGCGACATTCAAAAATCGGGCAAACAGCTTGTTTCCGTGGAGGATTCGATGTCCATGGTGCATCTCTCACGCGGCAGTCTGCATCCACCGAGCACCGCGCTACGCAGCGAGGTCGCCATCGTCTGCCAACTGGCGCGCACCATCCTGGGCACTGGGCATCCGGTGCCATGGGAAAGGTTTGCCGACGACTACGACACCATCCGCGATGCCATCTCGCGGGTGGTACCCGGATGCGCCGACTACAACACCAAGGTCCGTCAACCGGATGGGTTCGCGCTGCCGCATCCGCCGCGCGACGATCGCCAATTCCCCACCCACACAGGTAAGGCCAACTTCTCTGCGGCACCACTGGAGTGGGTGTCGGTACCGGCAGGCCGGCTGGTACTGCAGACGCTGCGCAGCCATGACCAGTACAACACCACCATCTACGGCCTCGACGACCGCTACCGCGGCGTCAAGGGCGGCCGCCGGGTGGTCTTCGTCAATCCCGAAGACCTTGCCGCATTTGGATTATCCGAGGGTGCGCGGGTCGATCTGGTGTCCGAGTACCCGGGTGCCGACGGGGTACTCGAAGAGCGGCGCGCCGAGGACTTTCTGGTGGTGCCGTACTCCACCCCGCGAGGCAACGCCGCCGCCTACTATCCAGAGACCAATCCACTTGTGCCCCTGGATCATGTCGCGGAGCGATCCAATACTCCGGTGTCGAAGGCCGTCGTCATCCGTCTGGTGGCCCGTGGGTAGGGTCACCGACAGACGCAAGATCCGGCGCATCGACGGGGTCGGACGGGGCGAGCGCAGCGAGACGCTCGTCGTCGAGGAGCCCCTGGAGATCCGGGTCAATGGGCAGGCAGTAGCCGTCACCATGCGCACCCCCGGATCGGATGTCGAACTCACCCAGGGGTTCTTGCTCACCGAGGGGGTCATCGCAGGCCGCGACGACCTGCTGACCGTGCGCTACTGCCAGGGCGAAGGGCCCGACGGACTGAACACCTACAACGTCCTGGATGTCACTCTCGCCCCCGGCGTTCCCGCCCCCGACCCGACGGTGACGAGAAACTTCTACACCACCTCTTCCTGTGGTGTCTGCGGCAAGGGGTCGCTGGAGGCGGTACGCACCATCAGCCGCTTCTCCCCCGGCGATGACCCGTCCACCATCGAATCGACCACACTGGTGGGTCTGCCCGACAAACTTCGCTCGGCACAAAAGGTTTTCGCGGCCACCGGCGGGCTGCATGCCGCGGCTCTGTTCACCACGGACGGCACCATGTTGACGGTCCGCGAGGACATCGGTCGACATAACGCGGTGGACAAGGTCATCGGGTGGGCACTCGAGAACGGCAGGGTGCCCCTCACCGGAACCGCACTGTTGGTCAGCGGACGGGCCTCCTTCGAGCTCGCACAGAAGGCGACGATGGCGGGAATTCCCATACTGGCCGCGGTGTCGGCACCGTCCTCGCTGGCTGTCGATCTCGCGGCGCAGTCCGGCATGACGCTGGTGGCGTTCCTGCGTGAGGACAGCATGAACGTCTACACCCGGGCGGATCGGGTCGTCTAGGCCTCCGGCACTTCGACGGCGATCTCCCTGCTCAGTGAGTAGCCCGGCGCCAGCGGCAGATCATCACCGCTCCAGAACGATCCCGGATCGAAGTAGTTCGACCGCTTCTCGGTGATGAGCAGCCCCATCTCCTCGAGTGTGATCGCCACCGTCTCGGCGCAGAACGCCGTCTCCAGTCCGGCTTGCCGTTTTTTCGTGATGTCGCGCTCGGCCACCTCGCGAACCTTCTTGTGCACGAAGGGAAGTCCCCGCGTGAGGTCGCTGACCGTGGGAAGCCGGCCCCGCATCCAGCGACCGGTGAGCCGTGCGGTGGCCGGAAACGGCGTCCCATCCATCCGGGCCACGACGCGCAGTGCGATGTCTTCCTGCTCACGGGTTATTCGCGGGCTCAGCTGCCGCAGCCAGCACCGCTGTCCATACACGTGCGCCCACCGCTCGATCGCCTGACGCGCATCGTGCAGCTGCACTCCCCGATGGTTGTCGCCGGTCCACACATCGGTGAGCTTGTTGCCGAGTTCGGCATGCCACATGAGCGGCGGCAGATCATCGATGGCCACCGTCATCCCGACATGGTTGACCGGACTGTTCGACAAGGTCTGGATGAGACGATCGGGCCCCGACCGTCCGCGGAACACCCAGATGTCTCCGGTCCGCGTCGCATCGAGCGCCTCGTCGATCGACACGGCACCTATCTCACTCATTCCCGCACCGTAGCCTGGAGCGATGGCCAACATGTGGAAGTGGCTCGGGCTCGCCGGGGCTGTCGGGGTGGCAGCTGGGGGCGTACTGGTCGCCCGCGATCAACGCAAACGCGAGGCGTACACGGTCGATGAGATCCGCGACCGGTTGCACCAGCGACTCGGCGAATCGGGCCCGGAGACTAGCGAGTCCTCACACTAACTGGAGCGCCAGTTCTGCAGGCCGACGAAGGCCATGGTCAGAGCACTGGTTGCACCGGCGACGACATCGTCGGTATCGGCGTCGGGCTGTACCAACTCGGCTACCGCGTTGGCGCCGATCGATAGCAGCAGGCTGGCCGCCGTCGTGAGATCGGCGGAATCCCAGAGCCGCATCTTTTCGCGACGCGCCAGGTCGATCGCCAGCTCGCCTGCGAGCAGCCGCATCTCGATGTTCACGGCCCTTCGCACCTCGGTGGGTGCGGTGTACCGCTCCGTCACGACAAACCGCAGCTGATCAGGGTTTTCCTGTGCCTGCTCGGCAAGGATGCGCATGGCCTCGGCCAACGTCGCCGGTTCACGTCGACGTATCTCCCGCGCGATCCCCCGGGCGATGCGCATCCCCTCTTCGGCCAGCGCGACACCCAGGTCATCCAGGGACGCGAAGTGCCGGTAGAAGGCCGTCGGCGAGATTCCCGCGCCGCGGGCGACGTCACGCAGGCTCAGTCCCGAAAACGCCTGGGTACGCGAAAGCTCAAGCGCGGCCTCCATCAATGCGGTGCGAGTGCGCAGTTTCTGCTCACCGCGAACCGAGTCACGTCGCGCGGAGGTGCCCGAATGCGAGCTCCGCTCTCGACGACTGGTCATGGCGATCACTGTATCGCTGTGATGACCGACACCGTGATTACGGCTTGACTCGGTGGGGGCATATTGGTTCACAATTTCAGTATACATTCGTTAACCTAACGGAGGGAGTTCGAATGACATTTCTCATTAAAGCCACCCGACGCATCCTCACCCCCGAGTCGTCACTGGGCCGGTTGTTGACCGCCGCCCTGACCCCGCACGCCGTCGACCGGTATCTCGAGCTGGTCGACCCGATGATCACCTGGGAAGAGGCTCGCGCCCGCGTCGTCCGCGTGCAGCGCCGCACCACCAGATCAGTGACCTTGACCTTGCGCACAACTCACCAGTTCAAGGGCTTTCGCGCAGGTCAGTTCGTACAGCTGGGCGTCGTGATCGATGGCGTGCGCCATGTCCGCTGCTTCTCGCCGTCTGGCGCCGATGACGCCCGCGACCTCATCGAGCTGACCATCGCCCGCAGGCCGGAAGGGCTGGTCTCGAACTACCTGTACAAGCACGCCGCAGTGGGCGACGTGTACAGCATCACCCCCGCCGCCGGCACGTTCGTCCTGCCCTCACCGCGCCCCATTCGGACAGTTCTGATCGCGGCCGGTAGTGGGATTACACCCGTACTCTCAATGGCGAGAACTCTCATCGGCAACGGATACCCGGGACAGCTCGCGGTGCTCTATTACGCGCCAACGGTCGCCGACAACGCCTACGCACGCGAGCTCACCGCCCTCGGCGAGGTGCCATCGGTGACGGTGCACACGGTGTACACCCGTGACGGCGGTCGGCACTTCAATGCCGAGCAGCTCGATGCGCTCGCGCCCTGGAGCGCGGATGCTCAGACCTTCCTGTGCGGGCCGCCCTCGCTGCACGAGGCAGTGAGCACGCTGTACGCCGAGCGCGGACTCTCCGACCGTCTGCATACCGAAGAGTTCTACGTCACCACGTCGAGCACCACCGGGGAGGCCGGAGGCGTGCTGCGTTTCGCCACCTCCGATATCACCGCCGAAAACGACGGCAGGCCGATCCTCGAACAGGCCGAGGCCGCTGGACTGCAACCTGAATTCGGCTGCCGGATGGGAATCTGCTTCGCCTGCACGGCGGTGAAGACATCCGGATGCACCCGGAACCTGCGCACCGGCGATGAGAACGACGACCCCGACCAGCACATCCAGCTCTGCATCACCGCCCCCGTCGGTGACGTCTCGATCAACCTCTAACAGACCCAAGGAGAGCAGCCAGATGCCAAGCAACGAAATCACCATCAGCGCAGCGGATATCGAGGCACTGGGCAAGGATCTCGATGAATTGCGCGACCGCATTGTCGCCGATCTGGGCGAGCGTGATCGCGAGTACATCTACTCGATCATCAAGACACAGCGCGGCTGCGAGGCCGCCGGACGAGCCCTGATGTACCTGGGGTTCATCCCTCCCGTGTGGCTCGCCGCGGTGGGTGCGCTGTCCGTCTCCAAGATCCTCGACAACATGGAGATCGGTCACAACGTCATGCACGGCCAGTACGACTGGATGCGCGAGAAGGGCCTTAACTCACGCGAGTTCGAATGGGACACCGTGTGCCCCGCCGACCAGTGGCGGCACTCGCACAACTACATGCACCACACCTATACCAACATCGTGGACATGGACCGCGACGTGGGTTACGGCATCCTGCGGATGGCACCCGAGCAGAAGTGGAACCCCTACTACCTGGGCAACCTGGCCTGGGCGACCGCCCTGATGGTGTTCTTCGAGTGGGGCGTCATGGTGCACGAGCTCGAGGCCGAGAACATCGTGAGGGGCAAGCGCAAGTGGTACGACCTCAAGCCGTTGATCAAAGGGATGTGGCGCAAGGCCAGTAAGCAGGTTCTCAAGGACTACGTGATCTTCCCGGCGCTCACCGGCCCGCTGTTTCCGATCACCTTCCTGGGCAACTTGTCCGCCAACTTCGTGCGCAACGTGTGGACGTTCTCGATCATCTTCTGCGGGCACTTCCCGTCCGGTACCCAGACCTTCTCCAAGGAGGAGACCGCCAACGAGACGCGTGGCGAGTGGTACATCCGGCAGTTGCTTGGATCGGCGAACATCGAGGGCAGCAGGCTGTTTCACATCATGAGCGGCAACCTGTCCCACCAGATCGAGCATCACCTGTTCCCGGATCTGCCGGCCAATCGCTATCCGGAGATGGCTACCGAGGTACGCGAGCTGTGCCAGAAGTACGGCCTGCCCTACAACACCGGAGGACTCTTCGCGCAGCTCTCGTCCACCTGGAAGAAGATCGCTCGCCTGTCCCTGCCTAACGGCTGGTTCCGTGACGACGAGGAGCTCGTCGTGCACATCGAGCGGGACAAGCGCAAGGAAGCGGCCGTCGAACCGGAGATCATCGTCGTCGACGAGCGCGGTGAGCTGGTCGACGCGTAGGTTAGGTGACGTGGTGAGCAAGTTCGAACGCAACAAGGACCTGGCGCAAGAAGTCGTGTCGTCAACCGCCGAGCACGTCGGTGAGATCGCCAAGATCATCACCAACGCGGTGGTTGACGTCACCCGGCAGATCGGCGAGATCGCCACTGACGCCTTCGAGATGCGCGAGGCGGCCAAGCGCGCCGAGCAGGATCAGTCTCGGGACGCAGTGGACGTCGACGAGGATCCGGCTACGCACTGATCGGTCCTCGACTGGGCGCGACGTTCCGCTTCGCAGCGGACGTCGCGCTCAGTCGGAGGCGTCTCGCCAGTCGGCGGCGGTAATGGTGAAGTACACGTAATCCTCCAGCGCGCCGTTGATTTCCCGTTTCTGGCGGTGGTGCTCGCGGGCACCGATCTTGGCGAGCGCCTTCTGCGACCGCAGATTGTCTGCAGCCACGTGGAACCACACCAGGTCGGCGTTGATGAACGCGTAGTCCAACATGAGCGTCTTGAGCTCAGCGTTCACCGTGCCGCCCCAGTACTCGCGGGTGATGAACGTGTACCCGATCGCGACCTCGCGCTTGTCTGCGTCCCACTCGTAGAAGCGGGAAGAGCCGATCATCTCCCCGGTGGAGTGATCGATGATGACGAGCGATTTTGCTGCGAGGGCCTCCACAAACCATTTCTCGAAGACCGGCCGCTGGTGACGGTCCGAGCTCGGGTGTTGCGCCCAAATGAGCGGATCGCTGGCGGCGCGATACAGCGGCTCAAGGTCGTCGTCTGCCAATGGACGCAGGGTGAGCGTTGGTCCCTCTAGCGTCGGCTGGCTCATGAACTCGGTGGACATCACTACCAGCTTACGAGGCTTTACGAAATATGTTGCGCCAGGGTCGATTTACCCGGGCCCTCGAGATCTCCAAGCGCGCAGGGTCGTGCGGCCATCGCCATCAACAGCGCCTCGGCAGGGCCGGTCACCTCGGGCCCGCTGCCGCGTGACCAGTCGAGGTCGGTAGCCACGAGCCGCACACCACGGGCGCGCAACGCGCCCCGTATCGGGGGTGCCCAGCGCGCGAAATCCAGGGCGACGCGCATCCGCTCCCCCGGAATGTCGCGCGGGAGCCCGAGTGGGCGACGGATGTCCTGCTGATGGACTATGCCGTCCAGCAAGGCAATCCGGCCACCGAACCCCGATGTCAACACTCCCGGTGCTTCCGCCGCACGAACCATCTCCAGCAGCTGCTCGGGGGTCCGCCCGGCCAGTTCGGCGACACGATTCGCGTTGGCCTTGTTCGGGTTGAAACCCGCCTTAGCCACCCGCGAGCAGAACTCTGCCCGATTGAGGTCCTCGTACCCGATCATGTGAGTCACAACATCGCGCACCCGCCACTTGGTACACAATGACGGCGCATCCCACTGTTGGGGGGTCAAACCCGCCAGGAAATCGGCGAGGTCGATACGCTCGGCCCGCGCCAACTCCATGGCGCTCAGCACGGCGAGCTACGCGGACTTATCGCGCCGTTCAGCACGTGAGGGCTTGCGCGGCACGATCGTCGGCAGCACGTTGTCGATGACGGTCTCCCCGGTCACGACAACCTTGGCGACATCGTCGCGGCTGGGGATGTCGTACATCACCGGCTGCAGCACTTCTTCCATGATGGCGCGCAGACCGCGAGCGCCGGTGCCACGGTGGATCGCCTGATCGGCGATGGCTTCCAGTGCGTCCTGGCTGAATTCCAGCTCGACGCCGTCCATGTCGAAGAGGCGGGTGTACTGCTTCACCAACGCGTTCTTCGGCTCGGACAGGATCGTGATGAGCGATTCGCGGTCCAGGTTCGTCACCGAGGCGACAATCGGTAGACGGCCGATGAACTCGGGGATCAGCCCGAACTTGATCAGATCCTCGGGCATGACCTCGGCGAAGTGGTCGGTGGTGTCGATATCGGCCTTCGACTTGACCTCGGCACCAAAGCCCAGGCCACGCTTGCCGACACGATCCGACACGATCTTCTCCAGGCCCGCGAAGGCGCCGGCGACGATGAACAACACGTTGGTGGTGTCGATCTGGATGAACTCCTGATGCGGGTGCTTACGGCCGCCCTGCGGGGGCACCGAAGCCTGCGTGCCTTCCAGGATCTTCAGCAACGCCTGCTGCACGCCCTCGCCGGAGACGTCGCGGGTGATCGACGGGTTCTCGCTCTTGCGGGCGATCTTGTCGACCTCGTCGATGTAGATGATGCCGGTCTCGGCACGCTTCACGTCGTAGTCGGCCGCCTGAATCAGCTTGAGGAGAATGTTCTCCACATCCTCACCCACGTATCCGGCCTCGGTGAGGGCGGTGGCGTCGGCGATGGCGAACGGCACGTTGAGCATCTTGGCCAGCGTCTGGGCCAGGTAGGTCTTGCCGCAGCCGGTGGGGCCCAGCATCAAGATATTGGATTTGGCCAGCTCAACGGTCTCACCACGGGCGTCGCGGGCCTTATCGCCGGCCTGAATGCGCTTGTAGTGGTTGTAGACGGCGACAGCCAGCGTCTTCTTCGCGTTGTCCTGGCCGATGACGTAATTCTCCAGGAACTCACGGATCTCCGCGGGCTTGGGCAGCTCATCGAGCTTGACGTCGTCGGCGTCGGCCAGTTCCTCTTCGATGATCTCGTTGCAGAGGTCGATGCATTCATCGCAGATGTACACGCCGGGGCCGGCGATGAGCTTCTTGACCTGCTTCTGGCTCTTTCCGCAGAACGAGCATTTCAGCAGGTCGCCGCCGTCTCCGATACGTGCCATGGTGGCCAGTCCTACTTCCTGTCACATGGTGGTGGATCGTGGTGTCAGCACGTCCTCTGACCTGTTGGTCCCGACGCTACCCGCTATACCGGACACCCCGCGACCGATAAACCGAATAGCACCGACGGCATTTACACCCTGCCGTGCTGGAGAACATATCGCCTCGCACCGACCGAAGCCCCCGATGACGCGCACCGGACACCGGTGTGTTGCAACTGTTATCCGAGCCCGCCGGCAGGCAGCTACGAAGCTGCCTGCGCGGAGAGCTTGCGGTACTCCAGGACGACGTCGATGATCCCGTACTCCTTGGCCTCCTCGGCCGTGAAGATCTTGTCGCGGTCGGTGTCCTTGCGGATGATCTCCGCGTCCTTGCCGGTGTGCCGAGATAGGGTCGTCTCCTGCAGCACCCGCATGCGCTCGATCTCCTTGGCCTGGATCTCCAGGTCGGTGAACTGACCCTGGATCACACCGGACAGCGCGGGCTGATGGATGAGGACACGCGCGTTCGGCAGAGCCATCCGCTTGCCGGGAGTACCGGCGGCGAGCAGCACCGCGGCGGCCGAGGCGGCCTGGCCCAGCACCACTGTGCGGATGTCGGAGCGGACGTACTGCATGGTGTCGTAGATCGCCATCAACGAGGTGAAAGAACCACCCGGTGAGTTGATGTACATGGTGATCTCACGGTCGGGATCCAGCGACTCCAGCACCAGCAGCTGGGCCATGATGTCGTTGGCCGAGGCGTCGTCCACCTGCACGCCGAGGAAGATGATGCGCTCCTCGAACAGCTTGTTGTAGGGGTTCGACTCCTTGACACCGAAGCTCGAGTGCTCGATGAACGAGGGCAGGATGTAGCGGGCCTGCGGAGCCAGTTCCGGGTTGAGGTGCTTCGAGATCACTTGGAGGCTCCCTTGCTGCCGTTGAGATCGCCGCGGGTGATGATCTTGTCCACGAACCCGTATTCGAGTGCCTCCGGGGCGGTGAACCAGCGGTCGCGGTCGGAGTCCTGTTCGATCTGCTCGATGCTCTTGCCGGTGAACTCGGCGTTGAGCCGGAACATTTCCTTCTTGATGACCTGGAACTGCTCGGCCTGAATGGCGATATCCGAGGCGCTTCCGGTCACACCACCGAGGGGCTGGTGCATCAGGATGCGGGCGTGCGGCAAGGCGTGGCGCTTGCCCTTGGTGCCGGCGGCCAGCAGGAACTCACCCATGGATGCGGCCATACCCATCGCGTAGGTCGCGATATCGCACTCCGAGAGCTCCATGGTGTCGAAGATCGCCATGCCGGCGCTGATCGACCCACCCGGAGAGTTGATGTACAGGTGGATGTCCTTGGTGGGGTCCTCGGCCGTCAGCAGCAGAATCTGCGCGCACAGCTTGTTGGCGATGTCGTCGTCCACCTGCTGGCCCAGGAAAATGATGCGCTCGGAGAGCAGGCGCTCATACACCGAGTCGATGAGGTTGAGCCCGGCTGTCGCCGAACGCATTTCAGTCACTGTGCAACCTGCCTTCGTCTAGCCCCGTCGGGAGCCTGCTTTTCATGTACTGCCGACATTAACCAACATCGGCGACTACGCACTCCCCACCACGGGCGAGTTCGCTCAGAGCGTGACTCGGACTAGTCGGCGTCCTTGTCCTTCTTCTTGGCTTTCTTCTCGGACTTCTCGGACTTGTCCTCGTCCTTGGCCTTCTTCTTGGCCTTGTCCGCGGTCTCTTCGGCGGCTGTCTCGGCGTCGGCCTCCTCGGCCCCACCGCGACGCGGTCCCAGCACGGCGTCGACGTCCACGTTCGCACCGGTGGAGTCGGTCACCTTGGCCTGCCGGATGACCTCGGCGATGGCCTTACCGCGGCGCACGTCGACGTACAGGCCGGGCAGCTGCTGTTGCTGGGTCAGGTACTGGATCAGCTGCTGGGGTTCGATGCCGTACTGACGCGACATCAGCACCAGACGCTCGGTGAGGTCCTGCTGGTCGACGTTGATGTCGAACTTGTCGGCGATCACGTCGAGCAGCAGCTCGGTCTTGATCGACTTGGTGGCGGACTCGCGCATGTCCTTGTCGAACTCTTCACGCGAGGTGCCCTGCTCTTCGAGCAGCTCGTTGAGGCGCTCCTCGTTGTGGTCCAGACCGTGGACGGCCTCGTGCAGGCTGTTGCCGATCTGCTCTTCGAGGATCTTCTCGGGCACCGGGATCTCGATCTGGTCGAGCAACACGGTGATGGTCTCGTTACGGATCTCGTCGGCCTGCGCGATGCGCTTGCGACCCTTGACCTGCTCGGTGAGGCTGTCCTTGAGCTCGGCGATGGTGTCGAATTCGCTTGCCAGCTGGGCGAAATCGTCGTCAGCGGCGGGAAGCTCGCGCTCCTTGACGGAGCCGACCTTGACGGTGACCTCGGCATCCTGTCCGGCGAATTCACCGGCGGCCAGCTTGGTGGTGAACACCTTCTCCTCGCCGGACTTCAGGCCGATGATGGCCTCGTCGAGACCGTCGATCAGCTGCCCGGACCCGATCTCGTGAGACAGGCCGGTGGTCGAGGCCTCCTCGACCTCCTTGCCGTCCACGGTGGCCGACAGGTCGATCGAGACGAAGTCGCCGTTCTCGGCGGCACGCTCGACACCCTTGAGGGTTCCGAACCGCGCACGCAGCGCTTCCAGCTCGGCCTCGACCTCAGTGTCCTCGACGGTGACGGGCTCGACCGTGACCGCGACGGTGCTCAGGTCGGGCAGCTCGATCTCGGGACGCACATCCACCTCGGCGGTGAAGGTCAGCTCCTGGCCGTCCTCGATCTTGGTGACCTCGATCTCCGGCTGTCCGAGCGGCTTGACGTCGGATGCGGTGACGGCCTCGCTGTACCGGCCCGGGAGCGCGGAGTTGACGACCTGCTCCAGCACCGCGGCGCGGCCGACGCGGGCCTCGAGCAGCTTCGCGGGGGCCTTGCCGGGGCGGAAACCGGGCAGACGGACCTGCTGGGCGAGCTCCTTGTATGCCTTTGAGAAATCTGGTTCGAGCTCTGCGAAGGGAACCTCGACGTTGATGCGAACCCGGGTCGGGCTCAGCTTTTCGACGGTGCTCTTCACGTGCAGTGCTCCTTTATGGTTCGCGGCAGATCATCGTGACCTGCGGTTCTTCGTGCTGTCGTGCTGTCGGGGTGACAGGATTTGAACCTGCGACCCTCCGCTCCCAAAGCGGATGCGCTACCAAGCTGCGCTACACCCCGTCGGACCTGCGTCCATACTTCCGGCAAGACGAAGCGATCTTACGGCCTCAACATGCAACGGTATGAATTGGATTTGATCCGCCCCGGCGCTGTACATTCGTCAACGCGTGCGGGACAACCTCGCAAGCATGCGGGTGTAGCTCAATGGTAGAGCCCTAGTCTTCCAAACTAGCTACGCGGGTTCGATTCCCGTCACCCGCTCCACACATCAGTACCGTAGGTGCCATGGAAATCATCCTGGGCCTGCTTCTCCTCGGCGTGATCGTCGGCGGCGCGATCATCTACACACAGGGATCGAGTCGCCGCCGTGGCGACCAACTCGAGGACGCCAAGGCCGACGCCCGCCGCCTCACCGAACGCCTCGGCGGTCAGGTGCTGGGACTGAGCGGGAACGATGACGCGTCCCGGCAGGCACTCGCCGATGCTTCCGAGCGCTACACCGCCGCGTCCTCGGCCATCGAGCAGGCCCGGACCCCCGCGCAGGCAACGCTGGCCAAGGAAAGCGCCATCGAGGGGCTGTACTACGTGCGGGCGGCTCGCCTGGCCATGGGCATGGATCCCGGACCGGAACTTCCCTCGACCGCCGGGCAGAGCAAGGCCGGGTCCGTCAGTGAGGATCGGCGGATCAACTTCGAGGGACGCGAGATCGAGGCTTCCCCGGAGCCGTCGGGCCGCACTCCCAACTACTACCCGGGTGGCACCGTCGCCGGACGTCCGGTGCCCGCGGGGTGGTACTCCGAGCCATGGTGGAAGCCCGCTCTTATCGCCGGCGCCTGGGGCGTGGGTTCGGCGCTGCTGTTCAACTCGCTCTTCTCTGGCATGCACGGCGTCGGGTATGGCGCGTCCGGTTTCGAAAGCGGTTTCGGCCAAGGCTATTCGGACGGATATGACGCGGGGCTGAACGCCGGCAACGACGGCGGCGCAAACCAAGCCGGTTGGGATCAGGGTTCGGGTGGAGCCGATCAAGGCGGCTGGGATCAAAGCGGCGGAGGCTGGGACCAAGGCGGCGGCAGCGGCGGCTGGGACAGCGGTGGTGGTTGGGATGGTGGCGGCGGCGACTTCGGCGGGGACTTCGGAGACTTCTAGAGCGCGCTACTGCGCGTTGACGGGCACATTGGGCGCGAGCAGGATCGGCGCGAATGTCTCGCGCGCCAGCGCACGCACCTCTTCGGTGTTGCCGAGGTCGATCGTTGTCGCGGGCGAGGCCATGTATCCCAACACCAGATGAATCAAGACGTCGACCTGCCGCCTGGAATCGCCCGGCGGAATTCGCCCCTCCGCCCGCATCTGGTCGATCTGGGCGGCGAGATAGTTCCGCGCCAGCTCGATGGGAGCAGGGTCACCCTGAGTGATCGCTTCTATGGCCGTCATCCTGGCGACGAGTGAATCACCGCGCAGGAGAGGATGATTCACAACCTCAATGCATACCGCGAACCCCTCGGCGACTCGCTCGCCGATATCGTCGAAACCGCCCGCGCGTTCCTGCAGCTCGTCCAGGAACTTCTGCATTTCTTGAGCAAGGGCACGCTCGAACAATTGATCCTTGCTGGAGAATCGTCGAAATACTGTGGCGCGGCCCACTTTCGCCCGCCGCGCGACCTCGTCGATAGTGGCCGTCTGCGTGCCTCGCTCGGCCAGTACTTCAATGGCGGCGTCCAGTAACCGGATCTCGATATCGTCGGGTTCAGGGTGCGAACCCAGTCCGCGCACCGCGCGTGCCATGAGCTTTCCCAATGGCGCACCCGGTCGCGTCATGAGCTCCCCTTTCGGGTTATTGGTACTCGCGGTCCCACTCAGTGCAGCTTACAACTCGACACGTCACCGCGGTTGACATCACCCAATTTGACATGAGGGACACCAGAACAGGTTTCGCGCGTCCATCTCCGCGGTAAGGATCGGCGTGCCACACACCCGGCATGGCGCACCCGCGCGCCGATACACATAGGTGCGCGGACGGTCCGGCGCGTACGACGGCTCGCCATGGTCGTATTCGGGGTCGACGACAACGATCTTTCCAACGCGCAGCCCGACACGCATGCGGTCCACAAGGTCATCCCACAACGCGGCGAGTTCCTCGGATTGCAGGTGACTGCCCTGCCGGTACGGGTCGATCCGCTGACGGAACAGCACCTCGCTGCGGTACACATTACCGACACCGGCGATGATCTTCTGGTCCATCAGCAGTGCACCGATTGGCCTGTGCGACTTAGTGATCCGCTCGAAGGCGGATGACGGGTCGGATCGGGGACGTAGCGGATCGGGGCCCAGGCGCGCCAGGATGGCGTCGACCTGCGGTGCGTCGATGAGCTCGCATGCCGTCGCACCCCGGAGATCGGTACCGAACTGCGCGCCCTCGATGCGCATCCGCACCTGCCCCACCGGCAGACCCATCGGCACCGGCAGCTCGGTGAACGTGCCGTACAGCCCCAGGTGCACATGCACCACACCGGCGGGGCCGTAATCGTGGAACAGATGCTTGCCCCAGGCATGGGCCTTCACCAAGGTGCGTCCGTTGACCGCGGCCGCACCCTCGGTGAATCGACCCTGCGGACTACTGACAGCCACCGCCGAACCGGCGAACCGGCGCTGATGCAACCGCGCCAGCCGGTGCAGGGTATGCCCCTCCGGCACAGGCGTTTACGCGTCGGCACCCGGTACCGGCGGCGCTTGGTGGGTGGTCTCGTACTCGGCCAGGATGTCGATGCGGCGCTGGTGCCGCGGCTCCTCCGACCACGTGGCCGCAAGGAACGCATCGACGATGGCCAGTGCCTCGGGCACGGTGTGCATGCGTCCGCCGATGCCGATCAGTTGGGCGTTGTTGTGCTCGCGGGCCAGCACCGCCGTCTCCAGGCTCCATGCCAGCGCACAGCGGGCGCCGGGGACCTTATTGGCGGCGATCTGCTCACCGTTACCCGAACCGCCCAGCACGATGCCGAGGCTGCCCGGGTCGGCGACGGTGCGCCGGGCCGCATCGATGCAGAACGCCGGGTAGTCGTCCTGCGGGTCCAGCTCAAAGGCACCGCAGTCCACCGGCTCGTGGCCGCGGCCACGAAGATGCTCGATGATCTTCTGCTTCAACTCGTATCCGGCGTGATCGGCTCCGACATAGACGCGCATGCCGCTGATTGTGTCAGGTTGCCCTGCGGTCGGTTACCGTGGCGCGCATGTACCCGGTCGGACTGCCCCAGTACACCTATCCGCCACGTCGACATCCGTGGGAGATCGGGTTGCTCGTCGTCGTGATCCTGTTCACAGTGCTGCTCTACATCGGAGCGATTTTCAGCATCGTCGGGTATCTCGCCGACCCCGAGAACGCCGATCTGAACATCATCATCGTCGCGCTGGCCGCCACCCCCCTGACCTTGTACCTGGGTCGAGGCATTCTCTACGGGCAGCAGCGGGTGAACGGCGTGAAGATGTCGCCGACACAGTTCCCCGAGGGGTACGCGCTGGTCGTCGAGGCGGCGCAACGCTTCGGTCTGCAGGAGCTGCCCGATGCCTACGTCGTGCTGGGCAACGGCCAGATCAACGCCTTCGCCAGCGGTCATGGCTTCCGACGGTTCGTCGTCGTCTACAGCGACCTGTTCGAGATCGGCGGCGAGGCGCGCGATCCAGAGGCTCTGGCCTTCATCATCGGCCACGAGGTCGGCCATATCGCCGCCGGGCACGCCTCCTATTGGCGACAGTTCGCCCAGACCGCGATGAACTTCGTCCCGTTCCTGGGTACCTCGCTGTCGCGATCCATGGAATACACCGCCGACAACCACGGATACGCCATGCGCCCCACCGGAATTCAGGGAGCTATCGGCGTCATGGCGGCCGGTAAATACCTGCTCAAGCGGGTCGAGTTCGACACGCTGGCCAACCGCGCGACCCTGGAGACGGGGTTCTTCGTCTGGCTGGTCAACATGCTCTCCAGCCACCCCGTGCACACCTGGCGCGCAGCGGCGCTGCGGAATCGGCAGCAGGCCGGGTCGTTGTTCTTCCGACCCAAGCTGCTGCCGCCGACTCCGATTCCTCCGGTGCCGCCGCTGCTACCGCCCGCACCGCCGCCGATACCGCACGGCTACCTGCCGCATCAGCAGGCGTACACCTTCGACAATCCGCCGCCGCGCTACTAGTCGAACGTCGGCGGCTCGGTGCGGGTGCGCTTGAGTTCGAAGAACTGCGGGTACGAGGCAAAGATCACCGACGCATCCCAGAGCTTCCCCGCCTCTTCACCACGCGGGATCTTGGAGATCACCGGGCCGAAGAAGGCCACACCATTGACGTGGATCGTCGGAGTGCCCACGTCCGGCCCCACCTTGTCCATGCCGGCGTGATGGCTCTCGCGTAGCGCCGCGTCGTACTCGGTCGACTCGGCCGCATCGGCCAGCTCGGCGGGCAGGCCCACCTCGGCCAGGGACTCCGCGATGACCACCGGGAGGTCCTTGTTGTCCTGGTTGTGGATCCGGGTGCCCAGCGCGGTGTACAGCGGCTCAAGGATCTCCGGGCCCTTGGCCTGCTCGGCGGCGATAGCAACCCGCACCGGCCCCCAGGCCGTCTTCATGAGTTCCTGGTAGCGCTCCGGCAAGTCCTCGCGGCCCTCGTTGAGGACGGCCAGACTCATCACCCGGAACTTCACGTCGATATCGCGAACCTTCTGGACCTCCAGGATCCACCGCGAGGTGATCCAGCACCACGGACATAGCGGGTCGAACCAGAACTCGGCGAGATCCTTCTTGTCTGCAGACATTGCGCGCCTTTCGGATGTGAGTCGGGCAGGGTTAGCTCCAGTTTGTCCCAACTCACGTTCCCGCCGCCGTGTTCCCGACGCGTCTACCGGCTACGTTGGGTACGTGGCACTCCCCAACCTCACCCGTGACCAGGCCGCGGCCCGCGCCGCTGCGATCGACGTCGAGCATTACGCGATAACCCTCGACCTCACCGACGGTAACGGCGGTCCGAGCGAAGAAACCTTCCACTCGTCGACCACCGTCACCTTTACCGCGCAGCCGGGGGCCTCAACGGTTATCGATATCGCGGCCCGCACGGTGCGCCGCGCCGAGCTCAACGGCGTCGAACTAGACGTCAGTGAGTACGACGAGGAGAACGGCATCACACTGGCCGGGCTGGCCGCCACGAACACCGTGGTGGTCGAGGCCGATCTCGAGTACTCGCACACCGGTGAGGGTCTGCACCGCTTCGTGGACCCGGTGGACGACGAGGTGTACCTGTACTCACAGTTCGAAACCGCCGATGCCAAGCGCATGTTCGCGTGCTTCGACCAGCCCGACCTCAAGGCTGCCTTCGACGTCACGGTGACCGCCCCGGCGCATTGGCAGGTGATCTCCAACGGTGCGCCGCTATCGGTTGCCGACGGCGTGCACACCTTCGCGACCACCGCCAAGATGAGCACCTACCTGGTCGCGCTGATCGCCGGGCCGTACGCGCGGTGGAACGACGTGTACTCCGACGACCACGGCACCATCGACCTGGGCATCTACTGCCGCGCTTCGCTGTCGGAGTTCATGGACGCCGACCGGCTTTTCACCGAAACCAAGCAGGGATTCGGCTTCTACCACAAGAACTTTGGCACTCCGTACGCGTTCGGCAAGTACGACCAGCTGTTCGTGCCCGAGTTCAACGCGGGCGCCATGGAGAACGCCGGTGCGGTGACCTTCCTGGAGGACTATGTCTTCCGCTCCAAGGTCACCAAGTACTCCTATGAGCGACGTGCCGAGACAGTGCTGCACGAGATGGCACACATGTGGTTCGGCGACCTGGTCACCATGCGTTGGTGGGATGACCTGTGGCTCAACGAGTCCTTCGCGACCTTCGCTTCGGTGCTGTGCCAGGCGGAGGCCACCGAGTACACCGAGGCATGGACGACGTTCGCCAATGTCGAGAAGTCGTGGGCGTACCGCCAGGATCAGCTGCCGTCGACTCATCCGGTGGCCGCCGACATCCCCGACCTGGCCGCGGTGGAGGTGAACTTCGACGGCATCACCTACGCCAAGGGCGCCAGCGTGCTCAAACAGCTTGTGGCGTACGTCGGTTTGGAGAACTTCCTATCTGGTCTGCGCGCGTACTTTAAGGCGCACGCTTTCGGCAATGCGACGTTCGACGATCTGCTGGGCGCGCTGGAGGAGGCCTCGGGACGCGATCTGTCGGACTGGGGCACGCAGTGGCTCAAGACCACCGGACTGAACACGCTCTCCCCTGACTTCGAGGTGGACGCGGACGGCAAGTTCACCCGGTTTGCCGTCAAGCAGTCCGGGGCCGCCCCGGGCGCCGGCGAGACGCGGGTGCACCGCCTGGCCGTCGGGATCTACGACGACGTGGACGGCAAGCTGGTGCGCACCCACCGGCTTGAGTTGGATGTCGCGGGATCGTCTACGGATGTGCCCGGGCTGGTTGGTGTTTCCCGAGGGAAGCTGATCATCGTCAACGACGACGATCTGACCTACTGCTCACTGCGACTGGACGACGAGTCGCTTCAGACCGTGCTCTCGCGGGTAGCCGATATCGCCGAACCGCTGCCGCGCACGCTGGCGTGGTCGGCGGCGTGGGAGATGACCCGTGAGGCCGAGCTGCGGGCACGCGACTTCGTGGCACTGGTGTCTTCGGGCGTGCACGCCGAGTCGGAAGTCGGTGTGGCGCAGCGTCTGCTGTTGCAGGCGCAGACGGCGTTGAGTTCGTATGTGGAGCCCGAGTGGGCGCGCGAGCATGGCTGGCCGGCGTTCGCCGATCGCCTGCTGGAGCTGGCACGCGCCGCCGAGGCGGGCTCGGATCATCAGCTGGCATTTGTGAATGCCTTCACCAACTCGGTGTTGTCGGCGGGACATACCGTCGTGCTGCAGGCGCTACTGGACTCCGATCCGGCCTCGCTGGATCTGCCCGGCCTGACGGTGGACACCGACCTGCGGTGGCGAATCGTGAACGCGCTGGCGGCCTCCGGAGCACTGGAGCCGGACGCGTCGGTGTTCATCGATGCGGAGCTGGAGCGCGACCCGACGGCCGCAGGCAAGCGTCAGGCCGCCCAGGCCCGCGCGGCCAGGCCGGTCGCCGAGGTGAAAGAGGCGGCGTGGAAGCAGGTCATCGAAGATGACACGCTGCCGAACATCACCGCGCGTTCGGTGATCGCGGGAATCGTGCAGCCCGGACAGGCCGAGCTGCTGGCGCCGTTCGCGGGTCGCTACTTCGATGTCATCGAGAATGTGTGGGCACGGCGTTCCAGCGAAGTGGCGCAGACCGTGGTGATCGGCCTGTACCCGTCGTGGGATATCTCGCAGCGTGCGGTGGAGTCAGCAGATGGCTTCTTGGCCAAGGAGATCCCGTCGGCGCTGCGTCGTCTGGTCTCCGAGGGGCGCGCGGGCATCGTCAGGTCACTGCGCGCCCGCGAGTTCGACTCCCAGTAGCCCGTTCTCTCGCTTAAACGCCGAGTGCATACCTGGCGCAGGCCTTTCACGCGATTTGTCTGCCTGCGGTATGCGCTCGGCGAGCCAGCGCTTGGTGTACTCGCCGGATGATGTCGTCGGGGTGGTCTTCTGCGACCACCCTGACGATCAGCCAGCCCATGCCCTCGAGCATCTCCAGCCGCTTGATGTCTTTGAGGTACTGCCGACGGTCGCTGCGGTGCTGGTCTCCGTCGTATTCGACGCCGACCATGAGGTCCTCCCACCCCAGGTCGATGTATGCGAGGGCAACGAAGTCGCCGTTGTGCACCACGACCTGCGTGGCAGGGCGCGGCAACCCGGCCCGTATCAGCAGCAGCCGCAGCCAGGTCTCCTTGGGTGACTGCGCACCGGCATCCACCAGATCAAGCGCTGCATGCGCCCGACGAATGCCACGCATGCCCGGGTGTCGCGACGCGAGTTCAACGACGTCTGACCGTGCGAGTTGCGTAGCGCGCGCAAGAGAGTCAAGTGCGGCCACTGCGACGCCCTGCGGATAGCGACAGGTGAGATCAAGTGCGGTGCGAGCCGCAGTCGTGGTCCGCATACCGCCGATTACACACACCTCGTCGTCCTGGAGGGCGCATCGAAGAGTCACCACCCCTGGCTCGCGACGCCGGTTGTGGTCGTCAACGATCTCCGCCGGTCGAGATGGGTCAACCCATTGCGCCCCGTGCAGTGCTGCCGCAGAGAACCCTGCAAGCACTCCCTGCCTGCGCGATCGCAGCCATGCCGCCTCCGCGCGGATCGTCGGCGTTATCGCGATGTCCCGCGGAATGTAGACGTCCTTGTGCCTGGCCACGTACTTCGTAGACAGCTCATGCCGGGTCACCGACCCCGCGCGAATCGCCTCGCTCCCAAGGATTACCCCGTTCCCCATCGCCGAATCATGCGACGGGCCACCGACAAACGCATCGAGCGCATACCAGACGCAGCGATTTCAGATGCTTCGCATGCGTGCGGTATGCGCTCGGCGCAAAGGCAAAGAGAGTGGGGATCAGGGGCGCGAAATGGCGGCGCTCATCACGCGCACCGCGCTGATGATCCCGTCGAGCAGGTTGCCTTCCTTGAACGACGCCACAGCGGCAGCGACTCCCAGGTCGGCGGCCGACTCGGCACCGCGCCCCTTGAGTCCCTCGCCGTAGACGACCTCCACGACATGCTGGTTGGGCGACACCGCGATCAGCACGGCCTCATCCGGCGTCGGCACCTTGAGGAACACGTCCCGGGCTCCGGCGGCGGTGTCCGATCCCAGATCGCCGATGTACACGGAGAATCGCGCCTTCGACTGACGTGACCCATAGGTCAGCGCATCGTCGAGTGTCGCCAGCTCGTAGTTGGGGAACGGGTACTCGACCGACAGCGCGCCCGGCTCGGTAACCCCGGAGAGGCGTCCGCTGATGGTCTCGGCCCAGCCGCGCGGCAGATCGGCAGGAGCAGTCTTGGTGACTTCACCACTTGCCACTTGCGGACCCTCCAATCGCTTCGGTGCCTGCGTGCCCATGACCGTGGCCATGCCCATGCGCATCACCAACGTTTTCGTCGACTGCGGCCCACAGGATCGGGGCGTGCGTCCAGCCGTCGTTCATGTTGAAGGTCGCGGGGTGCGGACCCTTCTTACGCATCGTCCAGAGTCCGACGAGCACAAAGAAGACCGGCGTGATCAGGGCTACCCAGACCGGCATCCCGATGTATGTGGGGCTGTTGAGAAAGCTCACGATGCAAACCGTAGCCGACCGCGCCTGGAAGTCACGCCGCGCCCTCCCCTAGATATCGCACCCATGCCGGGTCGAGTTCCTTGACCGACGACAGCAGCCGCCAATGTTGGCCCTTGGGCGGCATCGGTGTGGTGTGCAATGCCCAGCCCAAGTCCGCCAGCAGCCGGTCCGCCTTGCGGTGGTTGCAAGACGAACAGCAGGCCACGCAGTTCTCCCAGGAGTGCGCGCCGCCCTTGCTGCGCGGGATGACGTGGTCGATGGTGTCGGCCCGGCCGCCGCAGTACGCGCACCGGAACCGGTCGCGATGCATCAGCGCGGCCCGCGTCATCGGAACCCGTGCCCGGTAGGGCACCCGCACGAAGGCCCTGAGTCTGATCACCGAGGGCACCGCCACCGATGTGGTGGCCGAATGGATCACGGGAGCGCCCGGGTCGTCGTGCACCACATCCGCCTTACCGCACAGCAGCATGATCACCGCACGGCGCATCGGCAGCGCTGTGAGCGGCTCATATGTGGAGTTCAGCAATAACACACGACGCCGGCCCCATAGGGAACCGGCGTCGTTGGAGTGCTGTGGGGGGATGGCCCCGGGGACCCTCGTCCCTGGGACACTGTGCAGTATTCGGGCCGACCCGTTCTGGGTCGGCCCAGCGCTGGCACTGTTATGCCGGTGCCCGCGGCTCTTCTTGTGTTGCACCATTACAACCAGTGCACCACGATTCCGCGGTCTTCGCACGACAATTTGCGCCGTGTTCGCAGGTCAATCCAATGAACATCGCGTAACCAACCCGGCTGATCTGCCGAAGTGTGTACCGGCACAATGGACGACGTGGCAGCCCCCACCCCCGAAAACTTCTACGACGCCGTCGGTGGCGCCGCCACTTTCCATGCGATAGTGGCCCGTTTTTACGAGCTTGTCGCTGACGATGAGGTGCTGCGGCCCCTGTATCCGGAGGAAGACCTCACCGGCGCCGAGGATCGCCTCCGGATGTTTCTGGAACAGTACTGGGGCGGCCCGCGCACCTACTCCGACCAGCGCGGACATCCCCGGCTGCGGATGCGTCACGCGCCGTATCGGATCGGCCCCATCGAGCGTGATGCGTGGCTGCGCTGCATGCGGACCGCTGTCGATTCCATCGACCGGAACACCCTGGACGACGACCATCGCACCCAGCTGTGGAGCTACCTGGAGATGGCGGCGCAGTCGATGGTCAACTCGCCCTTCTGACACGTCGATCGCGATTCGAAGCCAGAGCCGTCGTGGTGCAGAATGATCAACCGTGACCGCCGCCTACTTGGGCCAATATGACGACCCCTGGTGGTCGCGAGCCGTCTTCTATCAGATCTACCCACGGTCGTTCGGCGACAGCGACGGCGATGGCGTTGGTGATCTCGATGGCATATCAGCAAAACTCGGCTACCTTGATTTGCTCGGCATCCAAGGGATCTGGCTAAATCCCGTTACCAAATCTCCGATGGCCGACCACGGCTACGACGTGTCGAATCCTCGGGAGATCGACCCGTTGTTCGGCGGATCGATCGCGATGCACCGGCTCATCGCCTCCGCCCACCGCCACAACATCAAGGTCATCATGGACCTGGTGCCCAACCACACCAGCTCCGAGCATCGCTGGTTCATCGAGGCCCTCGCCGCCGAGCCCGGCAGTGAGGCTCGCTCGCGTTACATCTTCCGCGACGGTAAGGGCGTCAACGGCGAACTGCCGCCTAACAATTGGCCCTCGGTGTTCGGCGGTCCGGCCTGGACCCGGGTGACCGAGCCCGATGGCACGCCCGGCCAGTGGTACCTGCATTTGTTCGCCCCGGAGCAGCCAGATGTCAACTGGGACAACCCGGAGGTGTTCGACGACTTCGCCGAGACCCTGCGGTTCTGGCTGGACCGTGGCATTGACGGCTTCCGGCTCGATGTCGCCCATGGCATGGCCAAGCCGCCGGGCCTCCCCGATATCGAGGACACCGAGACCTCGATGCTGCATATCGCCGATGAGGACCCACGTTTCAACAACGAGGGTGTGCACGAGTACCACCGAAAGATCCGCAAGGTGCTCGACCAGTACCGCGATGTGGTTGCCGTCGGCGAGATCTGGGTCAACGACAACACCCGTTTCGCCGAGTACGTCAGGCCCGATGAGCTGCATCTCGGATTCAACTTCAAGCTGGTAGAGGCCGATTTCGACGCCGACAAGATCCGCGCCGCCATCGAAAACTCGCTCGCTGCAGTGGATTCCGTAGGGGCGACACCTACCTGGACGTTGTCCAACCATGACGTGGAGCGCGAGGTGACGCGCTACGGCGACGGCCAGATCGGCCAGTGGCGGGCCCGCGCCGTGGCCCTGGTGATGCTCGCGCTGCCCGGAACTGTGTTCATCTACAACGGTTCCGAACTAGGTCTGCCGAATGTGGATCTACCCGACGAGGCCCTGCAGGACCCGGTATGGGAACGCTCTGGCCACACTGAACGGGGTCGTGACGGCTGCCGGGTACCGATCCCCTGGGAGGGCACCGATCCCCCGTACGGCTTCTCAACCAACGATCAGACCTGGCTGCCGATGCCCCACGGCTGGGCCGAGTTCACCGTCGAACGTCAGTTGGAACAGGCTGATTCCACGTTGTCGCTGTATCGGCGTGCCATCGAATTACGCAAGACCCGAGACGAATTCAACGGCACCAGCTTGGAGTGGTACGGCAGCCCGCCGGGCGCGCTGGCGTTCCGCGTCAAGGGCGGCGGGCTGACCTGCGCTCTGAATGTCAGCAGTGACTTGGTGGATTTGCCTGCGGGCGAGGTCATCCTGACCAGCGGTCCGCTCGTCAACGGCAAGCTGCCGCGCAACACCGCGGCCTGGATCGTTTAGCGGACCGATAGCGACAGATCGGTCCGGCGTCGATACACCGACCCGAAGCGGGCATCCAGCCGTAACCATGCAGGTACGGCCCGCACTCGCACCGGTTCATCCTCAGCGGGGTTGGTGGGCACGAATCCCATTGCGGCCAGCGCAAACACGCATCGCATCGGCACGTCAACCGGTCGACTGTCGGATCCATCGACTGTGACGACGGACTGATCCAACAGCGACACCGGCGGGCCGTGGGCACTGCCGTGTTCGCGTGCCAGCTCTCCCCCACGCTGTGCCAGTTCGAGCACCGTCCGCGCCGGGATATCGTCGAGATACTCGAAGCCGGTATCGGAGGGCAGCGCACCTCGCCACGCCGAGTCCATCGGGAATCCCGTGTGCACGTAACCGTCAGCATCCGTGGCCTGCAGGCCGCGCAGCACTTCGTCGACAGCGGCGGAGATATCGGGCGTACTCAGCTCACCGCGCACCGCGCGGCAGGCCAACACATCGAATTGCGTTGCTGTCCAGACGACTATCCTGCCGTCGTCTCGAAGACGCAGCCGCACCACTGCCGTCTCGTCCAGCCGTGCGACGCGGGTGAGAAACGTCGTGAGGTCCTTGCGGTCGAAGGCGTCGGGCACCCGCAGCGGGGCCTCCGTCACGGTCGCGACCAGCGTTGCAGGTACTCGCGATGGGTGTCGTTGAGGCGCAACAGGGTTTGGCTGTCCAGGTGAAAGGTCACCAGCTGGGTGTCCGCGATCACCGCGGGTTTGGAATCCGGCGCCGCGTTCACCGACCGCACCTCATAGTTGATCGTGAAGTCCACCGCCCTGATCTTCGAGACCCACATGGTCACCTGCAGCGGCGAGTCGGCGAGCCGCACCTGACCCTTGTATTTCACGTGGACATCGGCGATAAGCAGGCCCGTGGTGGTGATCTCGGCGCCAAAAACGTCACGCAGGAAGGGCACTCGCGCCTCTTCCAGGATCGTCACCATCGTCGCGTGGTTCACGTGCTGGTACATGTCGATGTCGGACCAGCGGACCGGCACCGCGGCGACATAGCCCGGCTTCTCGCCAACGCTCATCGGTGTCTGCTGCTCTTCGCTAACGCTCATCGCACCATCATGCAGGACCGCTGATGCTGCTCCTGATCATCCCTCTGATCTGGCGTGCTGCCACCGACAACGTCGCCAGGTCTGGTTCACCCGACGCGAAGATCTCCGCGAGCGTGCCACGGGCCCGCTCCAAACGCGAGGCATTGGTGAACTCCCACTCGGCGATCTTCTGCTCGCCGGTCTCGTCGGGTTCACCGACCGAAAGCACATCCATGGTGAGTGCCCGCAACGAGGAGTAGATGTCGTCGCGGATCGCCAACCGGGCCAGGGAATGCCAGCGATCATTGCGCTCCAGCTGGGAGACTGCGGTCAGCAGATCGTCCACCCGCAGGTCGTCCATCAGGGTGAAGTACAGATCGGCAACCTCCGCACCGTCACGATCGGCGATATCGGCGATGTCGATGATGTCCAGCAGGCTGAAGCCGTACAAGCAGCCGGCCACATCACGGGCAAGATCGGCCGGAACACCCAGTTCCATCAGGTCATCGGCCTGCTTGGTGACAATCTCCAGATCGTGACCACGCAACCACGTGGTGAGCATTGGGGTCAGCTCGGCGATGCCTTGGGCGAATCGGTTGATCTCGGCTCCGACCGCCAAGGGCTGCGGCCGGTAGCTGATGAGCCACCGCGATGCGCGGTCCAGCAGGCGCCGCATGTCCAGCGTCAGTCGATCCGAAACCGCCACCGGCACATCGGCATGGCGGATGCGGTCCCACAATGAGCGCAGTCCGAAGATGGCCTCGACGGCCACGTAGGTCTTGAGCCCGTCCACCGAGCCCGCGCCGGCGTCTTCGAAGAGCCGGTACACGTAGGTGATACCGCCGCAGTCCACCACCGAATTGACCAGCATGGTGGCGTAGATCTCCTTGCGCAGCGGATGCTGGCGGATCTCCGCGTCGAATCGTTCACGCAGCACGTTCGGGAAGTAGTGCACCATGCGACGCAGGGTGACCTCTTGATCGGGAGCGTCGCTGGCCAACAGATCATCCTTGAGCCCGAGCTTGACATGCGCCATGAGGGTTGCCAATTCCGGTGAGGTCAAGCCGATCCCGAGTGCCGCGCGGCGCTCGATCTCCTTCTCGGAGGGCAACGCCTCCAGTTCGCGGTCCAGTCCGCGCTCGGCAACCAGGTAAGCGATCTGGCGCGCGTGCACGCTCAGCAGCGAGGCCGCGTTGGCCCGGCTGGTGCCCATGAGGTTGTTCTGGGATTCGTTGTCGGCCAACACAAGTGTGGCGACATCGTCGGTCATCGACTCCAGCAGTGCCGTCCGCTCAGAGGCCGCGACCTTGCCCGCGCTGACCAGCGAGTCGATCAGGATCTTGATGTTGACCTCATGATCGGAGCAGTCCACTCCGGCGGAGTTGTCCAGCGCGTCGGTGTTGACCCGACCGCCGTTGAGCTCGAACTCAATACGGCCCCGCGAGGTAAGGCCGAGGTTGCCGCCTTCGCCGATCACTCGGGCACGCACTTGGTTTCCGTTGACGCGCACGGCGTCATTGGCCTTGTCCCCCACGTCGGCGTGCGATTCGCTCTCGGCCTTGACGTAGGTGCCGATGCCGCCGTTGAAGAACAGGTCGACCGGGGCGAGCAGGATTGCGCGGACAAGCTGCGGGGGTGTCATCTCCGCTACGTCGCTGTCGATTCCGAGTGCGTCACGAACCTCGGGGCTGATCGGTATGGATTTTTGTTCCTTACCGAAGACGCCGCCGCCGGGGCTGATGAGCGCCGAGTTGTAGTCGGCCCAGCTGGAGCGCTCGAGCGCGAACATCCTCTTACGTTCAGCCCAGGACGATGCCGGATCCGGGTTGGGGTCTAGGAAGATGTCCCGGTGGTCGAAGGCGGCCACCAGCTTGATGTGCTGAGACAGCAACATGCCGTTGCCGAACACGTCTCCGCTCATGTCGCCGACCCCCGCGACGGTGAAATCCTGTGTCTGGGTGTCGATCCCCATCTCCAGGAAGTGACGTTTCACGCTCTCCCAGGCGCCGCGGGCGGTGATGCCCATGGCCTTGTGGTCGTAGCCGACGGAGCCACCCGAGGCGAACGCGTCGCCGAGCCAGAACCCGTACGACAGTGCGACATCGTTGGCGATATCGGAGAAGGTGGCGGTGCCCTTGTCCGCGGCCACAACGAGGTACGGGTCGTCGCCGTCACGGCGCCGCACTCCCTCGGGGGGCACGACGGCGTTGGTGGCGCGATCGCGGTTGTCGGTGATATCGAGCAGACCGCTGATGAAGCGCCGGTAGCACTCGACGCCCTCGGCGCGGAACGCGTCACGGTCAACGGCGGCGTCCCCGGTGGTGGCAGGCGGATTCTTGACGACGAACCCACCCTTGGCGCCGACCGGAACGATGACCGCGTTCTTGACGGCCTGCGCCTTCACCAGACCCAGGATCTCGGTGCGGAAGTCCTCACGACGGTCCGACCAGCGCAGCCCGCCGCGGGCGACCGGGCCGAAGCGCAGGTGCACACCCTCCACCCGTGGGGAGTACACGAAGATCTCGAAGCGGGGCCGTGGCTCGGGCAACTCGGTGATCTCACGCGGGTTGAGCTTGAAGGACAGCACACCGTTGGCACGCGCCGAATCCGGCTTGGTCACAAAGTAGTTGGTACGCAAGGTGGCCTGGATCAGACCGAAGAACGCGCGCAGCACCCTGTCGGTGTCCAGACTGACCACCTTGTCGATCTCGGCGAGCACATGGGCGGCCTTCGCATCGGCCAGCGTGTCGTCGGTGACGGCGGGGTCGAACCGGGCCTCGAACAGTTCGACGAAATCGCGTGCGGTCTGGGAATTGTCGGCCAGCACCGTCTCGATATGTGCCTGGCTGTAGGGGAAGCCGGCCTGCCGGAGGTACTTGGCATAACCGCGCAGGATGGTGATCTGACCGGCCGTGAGCCCGGCGCGCAATACCAGCTCGTTGAATCTGTCGATTTCGACACGGCCGTGCCACACATCGTCGATGGCGTTGGTGAGCAACTCGGCGCGGCGCGCGGTGCCCTCGGCATCGAAGGTACGCGTGATCGTCGGGTGCACCACGATACGGAATGCGTACAGCGAGACCGCCAGACCATCCGGCCGGGTGAAGTGATACGGGCGCTCCTCGAGCACGTCGACGCCCATGCTGTGCAACACCGGCAGCACCTGGCTCAGAGAGGCCGAGCGCCCACCGAGGTACATGCTGAGCACACCGGTGCCCAGCTCGTCGGCGTCATACGCAAGGTCGATGGAGTTCTCTTGTAGCCCTTCGATTCTTGCGATGTCGGCAATGGCCTCTGCGGGCGACACATTTGTCTTGAAAACCTCGGGCAGGATGACCGAGTACCGCTCCGCGCAGGCGCGGTCGATCGGGGAATCGGGGCGCACCGCGCGGACCAGACGATCGCTCCAGGTCCGGGTGGTCTGGGTGAGCAACGCCTGGATGCGTACCCGGTTGGCTTCCGAGGTGTCGACGCTGCCATGCAGGCTGTTCTCTGGCATGCGGACAGTGAAATGGACCAATGCCCAGGGTGATTCACTGACACGGGCGGTGTAGTCGATACCGGTACCGCCGAGTTCGCGCACCAAGATGTCTTGCATGGCCAGCCGCACCGTGGTGGTGTAGCGGTCGCGAGGCAGGTACACCAGCGCCGTGACGAAGTTCCCCAACTCGTCGGCGCGCAGGAACAGTAGCGAACCCGGATGCGCGCCAATGTTTCTCACGGCGGTCACCACGTCGTAGAGCCGATCGACACTCGATGCGAACAGCTCAGCACGAGGCAGGTTCTGCATGAACTCGATCAGCATGTGGCCCGCCAACGAGTCCTGGCTGGCATCTGAGCGGCCGAGCACCTGATGCACGCGGTCGGAGATCACCGGGATGGCCAGCACATCGGCGTTGGTCGCGGCGACGGTGAAGACACCGACAAGGCGATGCTCGACGGCCGGACCGTTGCCGTCTTCTTGTCTGATCACCACGATGTTCGGATAGATGGCGTATCGCAGATAGGTAGGTGTGGTGGCCTGCGCGAGGACCAGTAGCTGGTCGTTGTGGGTGAGCTGCGGCAGTACCTCTTCGCGGCGTTTGAGCAGGCCGAGCCGGCTCGACTCGTCAGCGGTTGCGCGACCGTTCTCGACGGTGCAGCGCTGGTAGCCCAATATGGTGAAGTTTCCGTCGACGAGCCAGCGCAGCAGGTTGGCGACCTCAGTCAGCTCGGCGGACGAGAACCTGGCGCTACCGGCCGAGGCGTCCAGGGCGCCGGCCAGCTCGACGACCGCATCGCGCATGGCATCCGTATCCGCGGCGACGTGGCTGCCGTCCTCCAGGGTGTGCGGTAGCTGCGTTTCGATGAATCCCACACGCTCGGCGTCGATGGAGGGCGGCAGCTGCAGGTGGATCCAGCACTCGGTATCGGGCGCGATATCGCTTTGCAGGTTTTCCACCGGGACCGCCGACAGCAGCGTGCCATCGGCGGCACGTTTCACGGTGAAGACCGGGTCCATCAGGTCGACGATCGCCACACCTTGACGGCGCAGCAGCACCGTGATGGATTCGGTCAGCAACGGCGTGTAATCGGTGACCAGTTGTAGAGCGGTTCCCAGTCCCGCGTCATCACCGTTGCGGTAGGTGGCCATCGCTATCTCGTGCGGCGCTCGCCGTGCGGCCAACCGCAGCAGCGCACGCATAAGGGCTTCGCGCACCGGCGGCGCCGGTGTCGCGGTGTGCCCATCTGCGTCGACCACCTCGTCCCAATCCATCTCCCCCGCATACCGGGCGTGGCTGAACGCAGCGCTCAGCGCCTCGATGGTGGGCACGCCAGATCCATTGGCAGATGGCGTGTTTTCGGAAGTTGTGGTCCCTGTGTTAACAGTCACGCAGAACGCTCCTGGCCGAGTTTGCGTACCGGGTTTCGGCACGCAATCTCACCCTAGTCGCGAGTCAGGCGGCGGTGGGTAACTCTATGAGGTCTGGCCGCATCGATACCCAAACGTTCCACTTTGTTCTCTTCGTAGGCCTGGAAGTTGCCCTCAAACCAGAACCAGGAGGCGGGGTTATCGTCGCTTCCCTCCCACGCCAGGATGTGCGTACAGGTGCGGTCCAGGAACCACCGGTCGTGCGAAATGACGACCGCGCAGCCCGGGAACTGCTCAAGCGCGTTTTCCAGTGAGCTCAGAGTTTCGACGTCCAGGTCGTTGGTGGGCTCGTCCAGCAGGATCAAGTTGCCGCCCTGCTTGAGGGTCAGCGCCAGGTTCAGACGGTTGCGCTCACCACCGGAGAGCACGCCCGCAGGCTTCTGCTGGTCTGGCCCCTTAAAACCGAATGCGGAAACATAAGCCCGCGAAGGCATTTCATTCTGACCGACCACAATGTGGTCGAGCCCGTCCGAAACGACCTCCCAGACGTTCTTCTTGGGGTCGATACCGGCACGACTCTGGTCGACGTAGCTCAGCTTGACGGTCTCGCCCACCTTGACCTCGCCACCGTCCGGATTCTCCAACCCGACGATGGTCTTGAACAGGGTGGTCTTACCGACACCGTTGGGGCCGATGACGCCGACGATGCCGTTACGGGGCAGCGTGAACGAGAGATCTTTGATGAGGGCGCGTTCCTCGAATCCCTTGTCGAGATGACTCACCTCGACCACCACATTGCCCAGACGCGGACCGGTGGGGATCTGAATTTCCTCGAAGTCGAGCTTCCGCGTCTTCTCCGCCTCGGCGGCCATCTCCTCGTAGCGCCCGAGCCGTGCCTTGTTCTTGGCTTGACGGGCCTTGGCGCCTGAACGCACCCACGCGAGCTCTTCCTGCAAGCGCTTGTGCAGCTTGGCGTCCTTGCGCCCCTGTACGGCGATGCGCTCGGCCTTCTTCTCCAGGTACGTGGAGTAGTTGCCCTCGTAGGGGTACGCGCGGCCGCGGTCCAGCTCGAGGATCCACTCGGCCACGTTGTCCAGGAAATACCGGTCGTGGGTGACGGCCAGGATGGCACCCGGGTAGTTGGCCAGGTGCTGTTCAAGCCACAGCACGCTCTCAGCGTCCAAGTGGTTGGTGGGCTCGTCGAGCAGCAGCAGATCCGGCTTGGACAGCAGCAGCTTGCACAGCGCGACCCGTCGGCGCTCACCACCGGACAGGTGTGTCACGGGCTCGTCCGGTGGCGGGCAGCGCAGCGCGTCCATGGCCTGCTCGAGCTGCGAATCGATGTCCCAGGCATCGGCGGCGTCCAGCTCTTCCTGGAGCTTGCCCATCTCTTCCATGAGTTCATCGGAGTAGTCGATGGCCATCAACTCGGCGACCTCGTTGTACCGATTCAGCTTGCCCTTGAGCGCGACACCGGCCTCGACGTTCTCGCGCACCGTCTTCGTTTCATCCAGCTCCGGCTCCTGCATCAGGATTCCGACGCTCGCCCCGTTGGCCAGGAATGCTTCGCCGTTGTTCGGCTTGTCCAGCCCGGCCATGATCTTCAGGACGCTGGATTTACCAGCACCGTTTGGACCGACCACACCAATCTTGGCGCCGGGCAGGAAGTTCAGGGTGACATCGTCGAGGATGACCTTGTCGCCATGCGCCTTGCGGACTTTCATCATCGTGTAGATGTACTCAGCCATTGCCGCGCTGTCGCCTCTCCTCTAAGTTCTTTCGCCGCAGCTCACGACCATTCTGGTGGGCTGCCCGAACCATCCTAGGTGAGAGGCGACCGCGCGGTCGCCGGTGTCAGCTCGCAGATCACGCGCTAAGGCGTAGGTTCACCGACTCCTCGCTGCTCTCGTCCGTTTCCGAGGGCTCCGTCGCAGTGTCTTCGGTGCCGGGATCGGGTTGCTCCGCCACCTCGGCGTCCTCCTGATTGCCGGTGTAGCCGACCTTTTCTATCCGCGCGATGGTCCGCGATAGGTCGGGCCCGACGGCGATCGCCTTCATCTCCGTGACCTGACGGCGGTTGCCGTCCTTGTCTTCGAACTCGCTGGTGTGCAGATGACCGTGCACGATCACCGGCGCTCCCTTCCCCAGCGCGGCACCCACCCCGGTGACCAGACGTCCCCAGCAGGTGACATTGATGAAGAGGGAGTTCGAATTCACCCAACTGCCGTCATCACGCCGTCGGCGTGCGTTACTGGCGACGCGGAACTTGATCATTTCGTCGGAGCCGACCTGACGCCGCTTGAGGTCTCCGACGATGGAGCCGATCACAGTCACTGGAGTTTCAAACATGGTTCGTGCCTTTCCTCAATCTCTATATCTCTTCTCAGCACCACCGAACGGGTGCCCTTGGCCACTCCAGTAACCCGCCACGCACCGACACCGCGGACCGACATGTGGGCATGTTCCGGTGACAGCTGTGGATGAACGCGAGATTGGGGACAACTGGCCGATGAGTCCGACCACCCGTACCTTGCTTGACATGACGGTTTGGATCATGCACCGCCCCGAGGACGACATCGCCGCCGAATTGCAGGGCTCATCAGGGCCGTTGGCCGGTGTTCGACTCGCGGTGAAGGACAACGTAGACGTCGGTGGCGTGCCGACCACGGCCGCCTGTCCGGAGTACGCATACATTCCCGAGCACGATGCACCGGTGGTCGCGGCCTTGCGCGCGGCCGGTGCCGTTGTGGTCGGCAAGACCAACCTGGACCAGTTCGCGACGGGGCTCGTCGGTACGCGCTCTCCGTACGGGGCGGTACCGGATTCACGCCGTCCCGAATACATCAGCGGTGGCTCCAGTTCGGGATCCGCCGTCGCCGTGGCGACCGGCGAGGTCGATATCGCGATCGGTACCGACACCGCTGGCTCGGGGCGCGTCCCCGCGGGTCTGCAGGGCATTGTCGGGATCAAACCGACCGTCGGCGTCATCTCCACCGAAGGCGTGGTCCCGGCCTGTGAATCCTATGACTGTGTAACTATTTTCGCCGCGTCACTGGCTACCGTCAATAGGGCGATGGCCGCCATGAGTGCCGCGTCAGGGCCCCGGCTGTGGCCCGCCAACACCCGGCTCGCGGCGCCTCCCCAGCCCACCGTCGCCGTCCCGCGTGAGCTGCCCGCCCTCGACGAGGTGTGGCGCAACGCTTTTCACGCGGCCGTAGAGCATCTGCGCGCGACGGGAGCGACGATCGTCGAGATCGATCTGGCTCCGTTCCTTGCCGCCGCGAAATTGCTGTACGAGGGCGCACTGGTCAGTGAGCGTTATGCGGCCGTCGGCGAGTTCATCGACGCCAACTCCGGGGCGGCACTCGATCCCACTGTTGCACAGATTGTTTCCGGCGCACGTGATATCCCCGCGCACCGCTTGGTGCGCGATCGCGCCGAGGTGCAGCGCCTGCGCGACGAGGCCATGGCCACCCTGGCGGGCGCGGATGCGCTGTTGGTCCCCACGGCGCCGCTGCATCCGACGATCGAGCAGGTACAGGCCGACCCGATCGGCGTCAACGCGACGATGGGGACCTACACCAACTTCTGCAACCCGTTCGACCTGTGCGCGGTCGCGGTGCCCGCCGGAACCGCCGGTGACGCCCAGTTCGGGGTGACGGTCCTGGCGCGCGCCTTCGATGATGCGGTGGCCTTCGATATCGCCGCGCTGATCACCGGAGATGCTGCAGAACACGATGTTTGGCCGACCGCGATCACCTTGTCCTATGAGCTTGCGGTGTTCGGCGCGCATCTCAAGGGCGGTCCCTTGGAGTTTCAGCTCACCGATCTGGGTGCACGCTGGATGGGTCCGGTCCGTACAGCTTCGAAGTACCGGATGGCGGCGCTGCGCACCACTCCACCTAAGCCTGGCCTGACCCGCTCCGAAGAGAACGGGGTCAGCATCGGCGGCGAGATCTGGCGCCTGTCCCCCGCCGCACTGGGCACGTTCCTCGCGCAGCTACCCGAGCCCATGCTGCTGGGCAAGGTCGAGTGCGAAGACGGCGTGTGGCGCACCGGCTTTGGGTGTGACGGCGCCGCCGCGCAGGCAGGCATCGATATCAGCGAGCATGGCAGCTGGCCGGCGGCTATCGCTGCGGGCGCGGTGAGCTAACGCGAGTTCTCGTCCAGCTGAGCCATTTTGGCGAGCATGGCGTTGTAGGCGGCCAGGTCTGCGTCGTCGTCACGGTCGGCGGCGCGGTCCTGTCTGCGGGCTAGCCGTTCGTCCGAACGCGACCACTGGATGACCAGGGCGATCATGACCACCAGCAGCGGCAACTCTCCCGTTGCCCAGGTAATGGCGCCGCCCATGTGTTGGTCGGAGGCCAGGTCGATCCGCCACGGCAGTGCCAGATTGCTGTAGAACTTTTCGCCCAGAATCGATTTCGTGCCCATCAGGATGACACCGAAGAAGGCATGTAGTGGCAGTGACACCAGCACGATGCCCAGCTTGGCCACTGGCGGCAGGCGGCGCGGCGACGGGTCGATGCCGATGACCACCCAATAGAACAGGTATCCGCTGAGCAGAAAGTGCACATTCATCGCCAGGTGCGCGGCGTGCACGTCAACGGCGGCATCGTAGAGCCCACTGAGATACAGGCCGTAGAACCCACCGATGAACAACGAGGTCGCCACCAGCGGATGAGTCAGGAAGCGAGAGAACTTGCTGTGCAACGCAATCTGCACCCATTCGCGTAGCCCCGGCGGATCGCCCTTGCCTGCGGCGGGCAGCACCCGCAGCAACAGCGTGATGGGACCACCGAGAACAAGAAGCACGGGTATCAGCATCGAGAGCATCATGTGCGCGGCCATGTGCATGCTGAACATCGCGGGCATGTATCTGCCGACACCAGACGATGTGGCGATGAGCAGGAAGGCACAGCCGGACAGCCAGGCGATGGTGCGGCCCACCGGCCATTCGTCGCCGCGCTTCTTCAGCCGACGCACACCCACCAGATAGGCGACCGCGAAAACGATGGCGGCCGTTCCGAAGATGAGATCGAAGCGCCAGTCGAACATCAGTCGCTGCGGGGTCGGCGGGCCGTCGAGCGTATAGCCGATAGCGACCTCGACCGGCGAGGGATTGAGGTTGACCGGAGGCGGCGGTGGGGTGCGACCCAGGCCGACGGCGATACCGAACGTGACCGCGAAGATGACGGCCTCCATCCCGGCGAGCCGGATCAGCGGTCGACGGTTCTGCGGTTCCTCGCTCAGTGCCGTGATCGCCGAACGCCGTTGCAGATACCCCAGGATGCCGAGTACCAGCAGCGCGGTGGCCTTGCCCACCAGCAGCCAGCCGTAGCGGGTGGTGAACAGGTCTGAAAGCTGCACCCGGATAAGCGCGTTGATGATTCCGCTGAGCCCGATCGCGACATAACACCACAGGGCAAGCGTGGAGAACCGGCGTGCGGCCACGTCAAGATAGCCGCCGCCGCGCAGCGCGTGGATCAGTAGTGCGACAAGGCCGCCAGCCCACAGCGCCGCGGACACCAAATGGATGATCAGGCTGTTGGTGCCCAGGTCATGTGCGCCGCCGGTGGCCGAATGCCCCACCAGGGCAAGCGGCATCAGCGTGGCCACCGACCCGACCACGAGCAGCGGTGTCCACGACCAGCGCAGCACCATCCGGCTGGCGATCGCGACCCCGGCGGCGATGAAGGCCATCCAGCGCCAGGCATTCACGGTTTCAATCTCACCTGCGAGCGTCCACAGCTCCCCGAGCCCGAAATCGCTCACGGGCTGACCGGCCACATCGGAGATCGACAACGGCACCATGACCGCCGAGAGCACCGCGAGCGCAGTCGATGCAGCGGTGCCGACGCGCAGCGAGCGGTAGCCATCCACGTCGAGCACGCCGGTGGATTGCGGTGGGACGAAGAAGGCCGTGAGCAGGAAGGCGCCGACGGCGACTACGGCGACGATTTCGGCGGCTGCGCGTACGAACGGCAGACCGTAGGAGGTGACGGGGCCGGGGTTGGGCAGACCCGTCGCAAGCAGGGCCTCTGCCAGTGACAGCGCGCCGATGGCGGCCGCGACCAGGCCCGCCAGTGCAGCAAGACCGACGACGATCGTCCAGATCGGCGAATCCGTCTTCCTGGCGGTGGAGGTGGTGGTCACCAGTCAAGGGTATGGCGAGATGCGATCCGCACGGTCACCGGTTCGATAGACTGCGGTCCGGCTAGCGCCGCATGCCTCCGTAGCTCAGTTGGATAGAGCAAGGGCCTTCTAATCCCTAGGTCGCAGGTTCGATTCCTGCCGGGGGCGCTGATAGATACAGGCTTCTTCCTACAACGAGCTTCTCCAGTCCGCAGCCAGTCCGCAATGGATCTTATGCGCCAGAGTCAGTATCCATTGTTAGCCTTCGCGTCCCGCAGGATATACCATCGACGCAAATTTAAGCATAGCTTCCTTCGCATTATGTTCTACCGCATGACCGGTCAATTCTGCACTAATACAAGCCCGCAACACCATTGCCGCCTCCATAAATATCGGCGAGCTAGACTCCATTACATCGTATCCAGCACGATCGATAGTCAGCACCCCGGGAGGGAGTGGCCAATCATTTTGCATAACACCGGAACGAACGCCTTCCACGAAATCTGTCGGCAGTCCGGGAACAAACCCCCTCAACCGGTTCAATTCGCTCTTAATGACATGTTTACCTGCTTCATCCCACGGATCACCCACAAGAATATTGACAGCCGAGGCGCCGCCGGCAGAAACCAGAAATTCACCACCAAGGAGGGCGCGTGGCGTTATTCCACCTCTTCTTTGCACTTCCACGGTGTATCGCACACCATGAGCTACGACATGTAAGTCTGTCGAAGCCCGCAATGAGAACCCAACTTCCGCGGTGGGCGTATACGCAGCTTGTGGAATATCGACACTTACAGCCGCCGCTCCAGCGCGATCAATGTTCAGTATCATTCCGGTAGCAATCCGTTCATCTGCTTCCACCATCGGCCAAATAGAGGATTTTCTTGTATGAGATCGAGATCGTAATTCTTTCCAGGAGGATGCATCGTTAGCGCCTTTGCATGTGCTGAATCATAATCCATACCTTGCTTCATAAGGCTATTTTCTGTCAGTTCATGCCGCATGAAGTTCACTTGAGTGTCACTTAGCGACTTACCTTGCGAAATGGCGTCACGTATGCGCGAAATCATAGCATCGTTTGGCTCAAATGGGTCCATGCGGCCCAAATGAGCTGCCACACCGTCTATGTCAGCGGATGTAAAGTCCATTTTTGTAGAAAAGTTTGTTACTTATGAGACAGGCACAGCTCTTTCAAAAGCTCCCGGGGTGACGGCGCGTTCAGGGGCGCGTGCAGCGTTATTAATACCTCTGCCGCCAATCATGGCACCGAGGACATCGAATGCGTTTTGCCCCGCGGCTTTGACGGGATTACCGTCTTTCCACTCGTCATACGAGATGGCGTCTTTGCCTACATTAGTCCAAGACTGACCGACACCTGGGGCATTGTCACCGCCAGCTCCCACCAGCGGTGCAAGACCTTGTGCCATTTGGGTTCGGTCCTGCGCTAGGCCCTGTGGGTCGATAATGCCCCGAACACTGGAAATCATTGGGTCGGCGGTCTTCATGAACTGCCAGTTGGACTTGAACTCGTCAACACCACGGCCCACTAGTCCTTCAAAGAACTTCTGCGGCGATATGTCAGCGGGCCCTGAATCACTCGGTTGATAGTTCTCGGCTCGCGGAACTGGCATTTTGGATGCCCTGTCAATCAGATCATCGAGCCGTTTATCCACTTGGTCCGCTGGTACGCCGGTATTTAATAGCTCTTTGCGGAACAACTCGCGTTGCGAGGCAGATATGAAGGGCTGAGACGACGAATCCGGCACAGCAACAGGCCCGATGAAGCCCGGATCACCCGGCAGAGGGGCCGGCTTCGTCGCATCGGTGGCGGTTGCAATTCGCGTCGAGCTTGATGACGGTGCCGGTGGTGTGGGTGGTTTGGGGACATCGGCGGGTCCGTTGACGGCGGTCGCAGTCCCCGATAGCGCATCAGTCGCACCAGAGGTGTCGGGCATCCCGGAGGCGCCGAGGCTGGACACGGTGTTGACCACCCCGGAGACCTGGGAGACGCCGCCAGCGACCTGGCCGGTCAGATCAGCGACCTGGCCACCGGCCTGGGTGAGCTGCTGCACCTGTTCGGCTTGCGGTTTGAGTTGTGGGTTGGCATCGGCAGCCAGCTGCGCACCCTGACCCGCGTTGTTGATCCACGTGGACGCGATCGAAGCCCCAGAACTCACGGCATCGGCAGTGTCACTGATGCCCCCAGAAACTCCCTGCACCAAGGCAACTGCGTCCATTGGGTTGACCGCGCCGGACTGTGCGGAGGATGCCAGCGAAGCTCCGGCTTGGGCAGCCGAGCCGAAGTTCTGAGCCGCTGATCCCGCCGATTGCCCCAGATTTACGCTGTCGGACACCGTGTTGGCGATGTCGCCTGGCAAGGATTGGCCCAGCTGTGCCCCGTCTTCGGCGAGGGCTTGGGTGTCCGGCCCCTGCTCCTGCTCGTCCTGCTTACGACGCCGCGTCGACGCCGCACCAAGTAGCAACGAGGCCAGATCGGTGTTCTGCGACTGATCGTCGCGGTCGTCCTGCTCGTCCTTGTCGTCCTTCTTCTTGTCCTTCGACGGGAACTTCGTCGACTGCTGCTGTTTCTGGTTCTGCTTGTTCTGCTGCAACTGCTTAGTCAGATCATCAATGCGCTGCCGATCCTGACCAGACTGCTGCCGTTGATCCTGCAGCTGGCGCGTTAGATCCTCGATCTTCTGCTGATCAGGCTGATCCGGTGACTGGTTCGGCTGCTGCCCCGTATCTTGTTGCGGCGGCTGATTCTGGGTCGCCTGCTGCGGTTGTTGGGCTGGCTGCTGCACACCCTGATTCGATTGACCACCTTGCGATCCCGCATTGCTACCGGGGTTAGTTTGTCCGCCGTTGAAATCCGGATTCGGCTTACCCGGTCCTTGGGTATACGGCGTCGCGTTCTGATAATCCGGAATCTGAGTACCGTGCGCAGGCTGATCCCACCCCTGCTGAGACCCCTGCTGCCCACTGGACCCGTTCACACCGTCATTGCTGACCGAGGGTGCCTGAGTGTTATAGATACTGATGCCGTTGTTCTGATCCAGCGGCGCCTGATTGATGCCACCCTGATAGTCCGGCATCTGCGGCCCACCCTGACTGGGCGGCTGAAACATCTGCCCACCCCCAGGCGGACCATCACTACCACCGGGACCACCACAATCCGGCGGACACGCCGCCCGCGCCTGCGGCACCGTCGCCGGAGTAAACCACCCCAAACCCAAACCACTTGCCGAAAACATCAACACCGCAACAACACCCGCAGTCGCAGCAGCCTTCTGCGAAGCATCCGTGGCCCATTTCCACAGACCCACAAGGCCTTTCCACCACCCCAGATTGGAGCCGATCGCCCACAGGAGGACCAGAGTGATCGCCGCCACCGCAGGAAACACATCCGGACCAGTGATCCACACATACAACCGCGGAGTGATCCCAGCAGTCAGCAGCACCAACCCCAAACCACCACCGATCAAGGCCGCTACCAGACCCGGATGCCACAGCTTCTCCTGGCCCCCAGAATCCATGCCAACTGGTTGGCGATGTGCCCCAACACCATCGACAACAGCAGCGCGGTCACGAGCGCCGAGCATTCGGGCGTCCGTCAATACTTCTTTGATCAGTCCGGTCAGGTACCTACCGCCAGTGAACAATCCAGCACCAGCCACAACGGCCACCAGCATCTGCCCGATGCCCAGGATCAGTGTCCAGCGGGGTTCCCCAGAAAGGTGTTGCCACCAGCTGCCGTAGCCCCCGCGCAGCGTCCACCACACACCCAAAGACCCGGCGATCAGCCCGACAGCGGCAATCACGGCCTGCAGCGGTTCAGACAACCGTTGTTTACCAGCCGTGGACACAGCGGCGATCATCGGCTTCGCACCCCATATGATGAGCTTTACCCCGCCGCCCAGTGCCGTCATACCGGCCAGCAGCAGCACCACCCACACACCCCAGGCCGCAACATCGCCACCTGCCCGGTACAAACCATGCAGGCCAGCGACCGCCGCTACCGTCAACACCGCGCCGGCCCCCACGGCAGCCACGCGGCGACCCGGGTCACCTGTAGTCGAAGAACCAGCCAGCGGTGCCGTCTGCGATTCGCTGGAGTGCGTCAGATCACGACATGTCAGAACGTTTGTCGCCTCGGTCACATTACGATCCACGGAACCCGCCGACGGCCACCTTCCCCACTTCCGCAATCACAATATGCATTGCGACCCACCAATCAGACCAGCATAAGCCAATATTCAAGATCGCGTGAGTAGCGGTGGCAAACAGCATCTACATAGCCCACCCTGCCGTTGGACCACCAAGATCAATCACGCCCCTACCAGCGGACAACTAGTCCTTCTATGTTGCCCAAACCCCGTCAGACAGCCGACCTAACGCGTCAAGGTACGAGGAATCAACGATTCCCACAGATCCGATTCCTGCCGCAAATGCTTACCGAATCATCAACACAACGTCTGAACCACCTGCCGCGTAGCGACGTGGATCTGCCGGAACAGCTGGGAAGAAAGACTGAGTTCCCTCAGATGGGGAACATCGATGACTGTGGTGACCACCCCCGGACCATCCGATTCCCACTGCGCACCGTACCGATTCAGGATGCTGCGCATCGCGTAGTTGTCCGAGAGCACCGAGGCCGTGAATCTGTGGACACCGTCGGCATGCGCCGACACCGACATCGCCTCCATCAGCAGTGTTCCGATCCCGCGGCCCTGGTAGTCGTCACCGACCGTGAAAGCCAGCTCGGCACTGTCGGGTTCATCGAGGTGGCGGATGAATCGAGCATCCGCCACGACAAGACCATCGGGTCCATCGGTGAGCGCCCATGCGAAGTGGTCGCGGTAGTCCACCTCGAAGAGATAGGTAATCATCCGCTTGTTCGGCACTCCCAGAAACCGGCGGTACACCGTACGTCGTGACATCCTCGCCAGCCGCCTCCTGTCACCGGGAAGGATCGGCCGCAGGTAGAACTGGGCACCGTCGCGTAACCGCACCGGAATAGGAGTGACGAATGCGGCTAGCCGCTGACGCGCAGTCGATACCAATGCATCTGATACACCCGGGATTTCAAGCATCGCGGTGAACGCTTCGCCGCCACCGGCCCAGCCCCGAAGCGGTTCGGTCGCCACGACGGTCGCCGTCCGGGCGTTCCCCCGCAAGAGCGCGATCTCGCCGACGACCATGCCGGGCACCAGATGCGCGACGACCGAATCCCCGTTGTCTCCGGCGTGCAGGATCTCGCCACCGCCCGAGCCGACGAGCAGGAACCAGTCGGCCGGCTCACGCTGACGCATCAGCACCTGTCCGGGAGCTGCTTCAAGGGGTGTAAGCAGCTCGGCCAACGGACCAAGCGCACTGGCCGGATTACCTGCGAAGAACTCCAACTCCGCGAGTTCGACGGCGTCTTCACCCGCGGATCCGACCATCTCCTACAGGACCTTCGAGCAGTTCGGCGACACCAAGGTGGCCCACACTGCGTCCACGATGTGCACCGCCCTTAGCTCGAACAGCTGAGTCTGTTCGCATCGTAATCATCACCGCCATATCCGATGAGGTATTGACGGAACCACGACGTTCTCACGCCGCCAGCGCGGCCAAGCGGTCCAGCGTGCGCAATGTGGTGTCGCGGGACTCCACCGGCAGCCCCAACAGCACACGATGCACGCCAAGGTCGGCACGGCGTTCGATATCTCCAGGCTGGGGCGCCAGAATGGTCGCGGTGACCGGAACCGTCGCCTTGCCCATCTGCGCTGCCAGCAGGTTGAGTTCACCGATCCCCTTCTGAAGCTCTTCCACTCCAAGCATTGTCGGTGCCATCCAGCCGTTGGCGTGGTCGAGTATCCGCTCGTGGGTAGACGGCCCCCAGCCCCCTAACCACACCGGCGGGTGTGGTCGTTGTACAGGCTTAGGCCAGGAACGGATCGGATCGAAAGCCACATACTTGCCGTGGAATTCGGTCTGCTCTTCCGCCCAGATCTTCTTGACCGCCTGGATCCGCTCGCTCTGCAACGCCACCCGCGTGCGCGGGTCGGTGCCGTGATTTCGTATCTCCTCGCGCAGCCATCCGACGCCGATTCCCAGTTCCAGCCGCCCATTCGATGCCCTGTCCAGGGTCGCAGCTTCTTTGGCGAACGTGATCGGATCTCGCTGAACAAGCAACGCCACAGCGGTACCGATGCGCAGGTCCCTCGTCGCGGCCGCCGCGAACGACAACGCTACGAACGGATCGAGGCTGCGGCAGTAGTCGCGGGGTATCTCATCCCATCCGGCGTGGATCGCTTCGATCGTCACCGGTATGTGTGTGTGTGCTCCGGCACGAAAAGGGATTCAAACCCACGCGACTCGATCTCGACTGCCAGCTCGCCGGGCTCAAGACTTTCGTCGGTGAGCGCGGTGAAAACACCAATCCGCATGAAGCTAAACGTCTTTGTTGTCGGGCAGCGGCACCGCCGCGGAAAGGGCCTCGAACTCGGCATCGCTCAACGCGATGTCCGCAGCCGCAACGTTCTGCGCGAGGTGCGCTTCTGACGATGTTCCCGGGATCGGCAACACAATCGGTGAACGGCGAAGCAGCCATGCCAGGGCAATCTGCGCTGGGGTACGGCCGTGGGCATGCGCGACGAGATCCAGAGCACCGCCGGCACCTTCCAGGCCTCCGGTGGCCAGCGGGAAGTATGGGATGAACGCGATGCCGTTGGCGGTGGCGTAATCCACCACGTCGGCTGCTGACCGATCGGCGAGGTTGAACAGGTTCTGCACTGAGGCGATGGGCACGATCTGTCGCGCCGCGTGCAACTGGCTCACCGAGACTTCCGAGAGCCCGATATGCCGGATTTTACCTTCGTCTCGCAGGAGCTTGAGTTCACCGATCTGGTCTTCGAAGGGAACAGTGGGATCGACTCGATGCAACTGGAGTAGGTCGATGCGCTCCAGCTTCAGGCGCCGGAGGCTCATTTCCGTCTGCTGGCGCAAGTATTCGGGCCGCCCCAACGGAATCCAGCCCCACTCGGCCGGACCAGTGCGTGCGATACCCACTTTTGTGGCGATCACGAGATCACGGGAGTACGGGTGCAGCGCCTCGGCGATCAAGTCGTCGACAGTCTGCGGGCCGTACGCATCCGCGGTGTCCAGGAAATTCACTCCCAGCTCAACCACGCGTTTGAGCAGCCGCACTGCCGACGCCGGATCTCGCGGCGGGCCCCACACCCCTGGGCCGGTCAGCTGCATCGTGCCGTAGCCGAGCCGATTGACTGTGATGTCGCCGCCGATCGTCAGCGTCCCTGCTTCGGCGGGCTGTGTTGATGTCACGATTCGATCCTGCGCAATCTGAACTCATGAGGTGAGCGAATATCGCTCACCTCAAATGTTGTTGCAGCCGACGCAATGTGCGTGCATCCCACCAGAAAATCGCCGTCATCAACGCAGCCAACACAAGCCACGCCGTGGCGCGCCAGACATCGTGATCGAGGAGGCGGGTGACTGCGATGATCGCTGCGCCGGCTGGAACTAGGTATGCGACCCACCGCGCCCACGTAGGTGTCCGGAGTCTGGTTCCAACAAGGAGCGTGCACAGCCGCACAGCCGCCGACAGCACCGGCGCCTCGGTGGGTGCGGCACCGCGCTGGCTTGCCTCGATGGCCTGGCGTCGCTGCGTCGCGTCCAACCCATCAAGGACGGTGAGAAAGGACTGGCGGAATCGTTCCTGAACAACGATGAGCAGGGTTGCCACACCGATGCTGAGCACCGGTATCTGCACCGCGCGGGCCTTCCAGTCCGAGCCGTCGTCCGGCATGAGCAAGATCCACAGCGGCCCGCCAATCGTCGTCATCAGGGCGACCAGCGCGGACCAACGCACCCACCGGGGAGCAAGTAGCAGCCGAATGTTCACAGCAAACATTCTGTCAGACATATTCAGTTGTCTGACTCGGGTTCGCGGATATAGTGGCGAACCCGAGTCAGTTGGACGAAGGGCCTAGCTCTTGGCCCAGCGGTCCTTGCCGTCGTCGCCCTTGGTGCAGGTAAGGACGGTGCCGTCGCTGGCCTTGCCGGTCTTGTCTTCCAGATCTTTGGAACAGAACTTTCCGGCACTTGCGCTGCCGGCGCTCGGCGCCGGGCTGGGGGTGCTGGGGTCCGCGATGGCGGTCGGCACATAGCTACCGAACATCAGGGCCGCGCCTACGGCTGCGACAGTCGCGAGTCTTTTCATCAGGCTGTCCTTTGGTTGTTGACGAATCGGGCGATGGAACGCCGACAACCTAGCCCACGACCAGGGCATATCAGCTGCCAATCGCGTGAACATCGGTACTCAAGTTTGAGCAAGTGAGGTGGTTGTGCACCCTGCCGTCCAAACCCGCTGCTCAGCGATTGTCAGCTAACTAGCAGGAACTGCTCAGGTTTGGAGTTTCCTTGGTTCGTGAAGGCCGCCGAGGATCGAAATTGGCTCGAATGGTTACGCCGGCCGGGGTGGCGCGGGGTTCAGCGCATTCGGGCACAGCTCGCTTTGCAGAATGTCGACATACACGTTGGGGGCAGGCGCGGGCGCGACACCGGAACCCACCGGGAACTGCGATCCCACTTCTTCGGGTGGGACACCGTTGCGTAGATCGCGACAGGCTTGGTGTCCCGCCTGAACCACATACGGTTCGGCATCCTTGTGGATGAAGACCCCCGCGGCGCGCAGGCTGTCCAGGAATGTGTGGTCATTAGCCTGCGCGGTCCCCATGCCGAACAGGCCGCCAGCTGACATGCCAGCAGCAGTGATCCCGACGACGATCCTGGTGCAGAGCTTGCCCATCGTTGATTCCTTCCGGCCACCAGCATTATTGCCAGGGGAGCGGGCTCTACATCGGCGAACGGACGAAGAAGGGCCGTTTAGTTCAGGCCGCCGCCGATGACCAGGATCTCTCCAGTGATCCACGAAGCACGGTCCGAGGCCAGGAATGTCACTGCAGGCGCGATGTCCTCCGGGATGCCGATTCGGCCAAGGGGTGTGATGTTCTCAATCTCGGTGCGGAACTCGCGACTTGAGAAGGCGCTAGATTGCATGCCGTCGGTCACGGTCAAGCCGGGATTGACCGAGTTCACCCTGATGCCCCGCGGGCCCAGCTCCTTGGCGAGGGTGCCGGTGATCGCGTCCACCGCCCCCTTCGAGGCGGTGTACACCAGCGAGTTGGCGGGCGTGAAGCTGGTGACACTCGATCCGATGTTGACGATGCTCGAGCCCGGTCGAAGGGCACTCCCGAGTGCTTCGGTGATCGTGATCGCCAGGCCGAAGACGTTCAGGCTGAACTGGCGCTGAAGCTCACCTGTGGTCACTGACTCAACCGCGCCCATCTCGTACACACCGGCGTTGTTGACCAGGATGTCAAGCGTTTCAAGCCGAGTGCCGAGTTCGGCGAACAGTCCTTTGACACTGGCCGGATCAGAGATATCGGCCTGGAGGGCGAAGGCTTGTCCGCTAGGTGCGGCAGCCGCCTCGTCGCTCGGAGAGGTTCCCACCCTTACCGAGTCCGAGTACCCGCCCGTCACGCCGTCACGGAAGGTGTGGCTGATCGTCGTCGGCGTCGTGATCGCCATGTCCGTAATCGCCGGTGCCGCTGCCTATCTGATGGAGCGCGCGCAGTCCAGGCACGGCGTCGCAAAGGGCAGCGAATGTGGTAAGGCAATAGCAACCCTCGCTGTCTTCAGCGGGCGCGAGGATCTCACGAACGCCCAATCGATCGTCCCGGGCGGGCCGAGCCTGACTGACTACGAGAAGTGGTCCAACGAGATTCGCACGCACGCGGCGCAGGTGACCAGATCAGATCTGGCGCCGCGGGCACAACACATCGCCGAGCTATCCGGTCAAGCCGTCTCCGTAGTCCGCCAGATCCGTAAAGAACCAGGGACGCAACTCGAGCAGCTACAGCAGCAAGACGCTTACGCCAAGCTCATCGCCCACATGTATGACGAAGCGGCGGTAGTTCTTGACGTATGCCATAGCTGACCGGCACTCACCCGCAGTCGTACTGCACTCCGATACCGCGCGGCGGAGTCGCCCGCTTTGTGTATCCGTACACCTCAAGCTCGTCGCTCATTCGGATAGCCGAGTGATGCGGGTAGTTCACGCAATACAGACCCTTCTGGTCCGATCTGCATTGGTAGTCACCGAATTTCAGCCGCTTGCCGTGTTCCAACGGCAGGCCCACCCCCTCGCTGAACGGCCCGGGGTCTCCATGCAGGCTGCCCACGGTGACGGTCGCTCCGTCGAAACTCACCCAGCCCGAGATCCATTGGCCGGGTAAATCGGGAGGGCGGGGCGGCGCATTGCGAATCCCCGGCAGACACGACAGCGGCATCTTGTACTTGAACGCCGTGATGCACCCCCCGATGCCCCGGGGACCAAGGTCGCGGGGTGCGCGGAACGCCACCTCACCTTCGGACAGCTGAGACGGTGCGCCGTCCTGATCGACCGTGCGAAATTCCTCGGCGTCGACGGGCTCACCCGCCTCGATCCAACGGGTCACCGACTCCACGGACGCATGCGGCCCCGGTGCGGGCGCTTGCGTGGTCGTCGACGTCGTTGTGGTCGGCGCCCTGGACGATGCGCTGGCGGATCGCGATGTGGAGGAGGTCGGCGCCTGCTGCTGCGTGTGTGCGACACAACCCGCGACCAGGAAGATCAGGCACAACACGCTCCAGACACGCACCCGGTGAGCGTAGCTTGTCCTCCGCATTGGGTAGGGTCCCTCGGCGTGACTCAGAGCGTGACCGTGAAATCTGTAAATGCCCGCCTCGCTGCTGAACTGGAGGTCGCCGAGGCCCAGGTCGCGGCAGCTGTGCGGCTGCTCGACGAAGGCGCCACGGTCCCGTTCATCGCGCGTTACCGCAAGGAAGTCACCGGCAGCCTGGACGACGGCCAGCTGCGCAGTCTGGAAGAGCGGCTGCGCTACCTGCGGGAACTCGATGAGCGCCGCGCCGCCGTGCTGTCCTCCATCGAGGAACAGGGCAAGCTCACCGACGAGCTCAAGGCGGCACTGCTCTCGGCCGATACCAAGGCGCGTGTCGAAGACATCTATCTGCCGTACAAGCCCAAGCGGCGCACGAAGGCACAGATCGCGCGTGAGGCCGGGCTGGAGCCGCTAGCCGACCGGCTGCTGGCGGACCCGAGTCTGGTGCCCGACGAGGTGGCCTCGGAGTTCATCACCGAAGATGTCGCCGACGCCAACTCCGCACTTGACGGCGCGCGCCACATCCTCATCGAGCGCGCCGCCGAGGATGCCGAACTCGTCGGCGCCACCCGCACCAAGTTCTGGGCCGGCGGCGCGCTGCGCACCGCCCCGTGGTCGGAGGAGGCCGCGAAAACCGAAGCGGCACAGAAGTACCGTGACTATTTCGAGTTCTCCGAATCCCTGGAGACCATGCCCTCGCACCGCGTGCTTGCCGTCATGCGCGGCGAGAAGGAGCAGGTCCTGGCCCTGAATTTCGACGGCGGCGACGACGCACCGTATGAGGCCATGGTCGCGCAGTCGCTCGGGGTCAACCTGACCGCCAAGACCCCGGCGACGCCGTGGCTGGCCGGTACCGTCCGGGTCGCGTGGCGGGCCAAGCTCATGTTCTCCGCCTCCGTCGATGCCCGCCTCAAGCTGCGCCAACGCGCTGAGGAAGACGCCGTCGGCGTCTTCGCCCGCAACCTCAAGGATCTGCTACTCGCGGCCCCCGCCGGCACGCGCGCCACCCTCGGCCTGGACCCCGGGTTCCGGACCGGCGTCAAGGTGGCCGTGGTGGACGGCACCGGCAAGGTGGTCGACACCTGCGCGGTGTATCCACACCAGCCGCAGAAGAAGTGGGACGAGGCCAAGGCCACGCTCGCGGCGTTCGTCGCTCGCCATGGTGTCGAGCTGATTGCCGTCGGCAACGGCACGGCCTCACGCGAAACCGATGCGCTGGCAGCCGAACTCATCGCCGACATCAAGGCCGCCGGTGCCAAGGCCCCGACGAAGGCGATGGTCAGCGAGGCGGGTGCATCGGTGTATTCGGCCTCCGCCTACGCCGCGCATGAGCTCCCCGAACTCGACGTGACGCTGCGGGGTGCGGTCTCGATCGCACGGCGCCTGCAGGATCCGCTGGCCGAGCTCGTGAAGATCGAGCCCAAATCGATCGGCGTCGGGCAGTACCAGCACGACGTCACTCCCGGCACCCTCGCGCGCAGCCTCAACGCCGTCGTCGAAGACGCCGTCAATGCCGTGGGTGTCGATCTGAACACCGCCTCGGTGCCGCTGCTGGCGCGAGTCTCCGGGGTGACGGAATCCCTGGCAGAGTCCATCGTCGCGCACCGCGAGAAGGTGGGTGCCTTCCGTAGCCGCAAGGGCCTGTTGGAGGTTCCCCGCCTGGGCCCCAAGGCCTTTGAGCAGTGCGCCGGGTTCTTGCGTATCCGTGAAGGCGACGACCCGCTCGATGCGTCCGGCGTGCATCCCGAGTCCTACCCGGTGGTGCGCAAGATTCTGGACCGCTCCGGTGTCACCCTCGCCGAACTGATCGGCAACGAGCGCTCGCTGCGCGCGCTCAAACCCGCCGATTTCGCCGACGACCGGTTCGGGATTCCCACCGTGACAGACATTCTCGGCGAGCTGGAGAAGCCAGGACGGGACCCCCGGCCCGCGTTCACCACAGCCACCTTCGCCGCGGGCGTCGAGAAGGTCTCGGACCTGAAGGTCGGCATGGTGCTCGAGGGTGTGGTGACCAACGTGGCCGCATTCGGCGCGTTTGTCGACGTGGGTGTGCATCAAGACGGCCTCGTGCACGTGTCGGCGATGTCGGATCGGTACGTGTCCGATCCCCACGAGGTGGTCAAGTCCGGTCAGGTGGTGCGGGTGAAGGTCACCGAGGTCGACATTCCGCGTCAGCGCATCGGTCTGACCCTGCGCCTCAACGACGATCCACAACAGGGCAAGCGTCCCGAGCGTTCCGGCGCTCCCCGCCGTGACGATAGAAATCAGGGAAGGCCAAACCAGAACCGCAGCAAGAATTCCCGTCCGCGAGAAGAGACCCGGCCCGGTGGCTCCATGGCCGATGCGTTGCGCAACGCAGGTTTCGGACGGTAGACGACGACTACCCGCGCCGCTTTTCGGTGCTGGTGCAGAAACGATCCCGCGCCTCGTCGGCCGCGAGACCGATGCGCGCAAGGTCGTACACCTTCTCCAACTTGCACGGACTCATGCTGCCGTCCAACCGAACTCCATCGTTCTGGACGGACACGATCGGTGCAAGCTCGTCACCATCGAACCGATAGATCCGCGTGAGCCAGCTGCGTGTCGGGCCGGTCCCGTACTCCGCGACAAAACCGTCTCCGGCATGCCAGAAGTCACTGCCGAACAGTGCACCGAGATCATGCATCACGTCATCGGGCAGGCGCGGAGCACGCACCGCACGGAACTGTGTGGAGTTGCCCGTCGTCCGCCACAGCGCCCAGTGCGAATTCGGATGCGCGCCACCGGTGTCCAATGACAGGAGCAGCTCATCGCGGCCGTCGCCGTCCAAATCTCGCAACAGCATGATGCCGGATTCGGGCGAGTCCTCGATGGCGTGGCTGACCGTCAGAACCATCACTCCGGAACGCGTGAAGGTGCGAATCCGGGCAGATGTACCAACAATCCGTTTCTCGAACCGGAGCCCCAGCGCGTCGGTCGAGGTGAGCTCGCAGTTCTTGGCACCGACGCTACTGAGGATGTTCCTGCACTGCGCGAGCGAATCGGTGCCGACACGGCACGACGGCACCCCCGCAGCGCAGAGCAGCGCCGCGACAACCGCGACCAAGCCTCGTACCCGGAGCACAGTCGCAGCGTAACCGTTCACCGTCAGATGTCGGTGTCCTTGGCTAACCTGACGCCGTGCTCACCACCGTCGCTATCCGGGGATACCGGTCCTTGCGCGATATCGTGCTGCCGCTTACCCGACTCACGGTCGTCACCGGCGCCAACGGCACCGGAAAATCCTCCTTGTACCGGGCACTGCAGCTACTGGCCGACTGTGGCCGCGGCGAGGTCATCGGCTCGCTGGCACGCCAGGGTGGACTCCAATCGGCGATGTGGGCCGGGCCGGAGTATCTCAAGGGCGCACGACGCACCGGCACCGTCCAGCCTACGGTCCGCACCCGACCGCTCTCCATTGAACTAGGTTATGCATCAACAGATTTTGGCTACCTGGTGGACCTCGGCCTGCCGATACCCAGCGATTCCGCCTTCGGCCGTGACCCGGAGATCAAGCGCGAGGTCGTATTCACCGGACCATCGGTTCGCCCCAGCTCGACTCTGGTCCGTAGAACCCGCCCCGTGGTTGAAGCCCGCGCGGAGTCGGGGCGCGGGTTCGAGGGTTTCAGTCGCTCGCTGCCAACCTACCGCAGCATGCTTTCCGAATTCCCCGGCAGGTTCCCTGAATTGGGTGCCGTCCGGGACACGCTGCGCGGCTGGCGGTTCTACGACGGTTTCCGTGTCGACATGCTCTCCCCGGCACGTCAGCCCCAGATCGGCACGCGCACAACGGTGCTCTCGAATGACGGCAGCGATGTGGCCGCAGCTATCCAGACCATCATCGAGACTCGCAGTGACATCCTGGATAGGGTCATCGCCACCGCCTTCGACGGCGCCTCGGTGGCCGTTGCGGTCAGTGAGGGGATCTTCGATCTGCAGGTGCAGCAGTCCGGCATGCTGCGCGCATTGCGTGCGGCCGAATTATCCGATGGCACTCTACGTTTCCTGCTGTGGGCGGCAGCGCTGCTGAGCCCTGAACCACCACCACTGATGGTGCTCAACGAGCCGGAGACCTCACTACATCCGGATCTCATCGCACCGCTGGCGACGCTCATTCGCGCCGCTGCGGCGAAAACCCAGGTGGTGGTGATTACCCACGCCAATGCGTTGGTGGATCATCTTGCGGCGCGTCCTCTGCGCGAGATCCTCGCCGGCGATGAGGATCGATTCGACGATGCGGGGTCGGCGGTGCGGCTCGAACTCGTCAAAGACTGGGGCGAGACGCAGATCGTTGGACTTGACGCGCTGAAAGTCCCGTCATGGCATTGGGGTACCCGGTAGGCGGGGCTGCATCACCACTGGTTGTTGAGCTTGGCACCCCCACCGTTGATGACGCTCTGGTGGCTGGCATCGCCGGTCTGGGTGACGGCGTGGTGATGATGTGCGCTCTGGCTGCTGCCTTCGGCCACGACACTGGGTGCGGCCATCATCCAGAGGGCGGCGATAGCGGGGGCGAGAACCGCGAGTACCAATCCGGCCCAGATGACGACCTTGCCGGCTGCGTTGGCGACGAGAGTGTTCATGGTCATTTCCTTTGCGTTGGAGGATGTCTTGCTCATGAATCAATCGTCGATCTGAGGGAGATCGGGCAGTAGACGTCGCGAATTTGTGGGCTCACAAGGCTGATTTGTGCCTAACATGGATCATGTTGAGCAGCCGGATGCCAGAACTGTCCGCGTTCGAGGTGCTGCTGGGTATCGCCAGGACCGGCAGTCTCGGTGCCACGGGTCGTGATCTCGGCCTGACCCAGCAGGCCGTGTCGGCACGCATCGCCTCCCTTGAAGCGCAGACCGGCGTGCCACTGGTCACCAGAACTCCACGCGGGTCTCAGCTCACCGCCACCGGTGTCGCGGTAGCCGAATGGGCCGCCAAGCTGCTGGCGGTCGCCACGCAGGTCGACACCGCGCTGGCATCGCTGCGCGAAGAGAGCCGGGCCCGCGTCAAAGTCGCGGCAAGCCAGACCATCGCCGAGCAGCTCATGCCGCGCTGGTTGGTGTCATTACAGGCCGCGGCGGCACGCCTGGGCACCGCGGCTGCCACCGTGGTGCTCACCGCGACCAACAGCGAGCACGCCGCCGAGGCGGTGCAGGACGGCAGCACCGATGTCGGATTCATCGAGAGCCCCCTGGCACCCAAGGGCCTACGCAGCAAGGTGGTGGCCCACGACCAACTCGTCGTCGTAGTAGCGCCGGACCACAAGTGGGCCAAGCGAACCCGACCGGTCAACCCCATCGAGCTCACTCAGACACCGCTGGTTGCACGCGAGGCCGGATCGGGTACCCGAGACTCGCTGACCGCAGCGCTGCGCGCCGCGCTCGGCACCGTCGAGCAGGCCGCGCCTGTCCTGGAGCTGTCCTCGGCCGCAGCGGTGCGGGCCGCCGTACGCGCGGGAGCCGGCCCCGCGGTGATGAGTGCGTTGGCAGTCGGCGATGACCTGGCCATGGGCAGACTCCGTGCCGTCGCGGTGACCGATATCGACCTGCACCGCGATCTTCGGGCCATCTGGCGCGGAGCGCGCGTACCACCTGCCGGAGCCGTCCGTGACCTCCTCAGCCATATCGTGGGATTCCGGGGCCCACGTTGAGAGTTAGTTGCTTCTGGTGAGCCGAAGGGTTGCCAGATAACCGAGGCACACTGTTGGGTAGACCGTCGAACCTCAGGAAGGGAGCGCAGTGACCGAAGCGTCACGGGACAACGTTCTGATCGTCCATTGGCACGACCTCGGTCGCTACCTGGGCGTCTACGGGCACCCCGACGTGTCCAGCCCATACCTGGACCAGCTGGCGGCCGACGGCATCCTGTTCACCCGCGCACACGCCACAGCACCGCTGTGTTCACCATCGCGCGGCTCGCTTTTCACCGGCCGGTATCCGCAGAGCAATGGCCTCATCGGCTTGGCCCATCACGGCTGGGAGTATCGCGCCGGCGTGCGCACACTCCCCCACATTCTGTCCGGATCGGGCTGGCACACAGCGCTGTTCGGAATGCAGCATGAAACGGCGTATCCCGCGACGCTGGGATTCGACGAGTACGACGTGTCGAACTCGTATTGCGAATACGTGGTCGAGCATGCATCCCGGTGGTTGCGTAATTCTCCCAAGGCACCGTTTCTGCTCACCGCTGGATTCTTCGAAACACATCGCCCGTTTCCACGGGAGCGCTATGAACCCTCCGACGCCGACACGGTGCACGTGCCCGACTATCTGCCCGACACCCCCGAGGTGCGCGACGACCTGGCCGAGTTCTATGGCTCAATCGCGGTGGCCGATGCCAAAGTCGGTGAATTGCTGGACGTGTTAACCGAGACCGGCCTCGATGAGAACACCTGGGTCGTCTTCATGACCGATCACGGCCCGGCATTGCCGCGCGCCAAGTCCACCCTGTACGACGCCGGCACCGGCATCGCGCTGATCGTGCGCCCCCCACGTGGCCGACGCACCGAGTCACTGCGCTACGACGAACTCTTCAGCGGCGTCGATCTGCTGCCCACGCTCCTGGAATTACTCGGTGTCGACGTTCCCGGGGAAATTCAGGGAATTTCCCACGCCGACAATATCCTGAAACCGGCGGAAGAATTAGAACAAGTCCGCCCCGAACTATTCACCGCGAAGACATATCACGATTCCTTTGACCCCATTCGGGCCATTCGGACAAAGAACTACAGCTATATAGAGAATTACGCACCCAGACCGGTCCTGGACCTGCCGTGGGACATTGCCGACAGCCCCCCAGGCCGGGCCGTCGCCACGCACATCACCAACCCACGACCGCACCGCGAGCTCTACGACCTTGTCGCAGATCCGGGAGAAGCACATAACCTGCTGGGACTGGATGCCGATCCGGAGGCGCGGGCCGTCGCCGACGACCTGGCGCTGCGCCTCAACGACTGGCGTGAGAAGACCCTCGACGTCATTCCCTCGGATTTTGCGGGCACGCGCATATCTGAGCGTTACACCGAGACATTCCTGCGCATCCATGGCCGCCCCGGAGCCAACCGTTCCGCCATCGCCGACGAACGCGGCATCGAACAATAATTATGTTCGCTATGATTGCAATTCACGGCGAACCCAATTAGTCGAATGCAAAACAATTGCGGTTAGGCTACTGCGCATGCCCGAACATCCCACCGCATATCTGGTGCTCGCCTCGCAGCGCAGTGGCAGCACCCTCCTGGTGGAATCTCTGCGCGCAACCGGTGTAGCGGGCGAACCGCAGGAGTTCTTCCAGTACCTGCCCACCACAAGCCAGTCACCGCAGCCGCGGGAATGGTTCGCCGACGTCCAGGACGAGTCGATCCTACGTCTGCTCGATCCGCTGGACGCAGGCAAGCCCGACCTGGCGCCCGCCACCATCTGGCGCGATTACATCCGCACCGTGGGGCGGACCCCGAACGGAATCTGGGGCGGCAAGCTCATGTGGAACCAGACCCCGCTCCTGCTGAACCGCGCCCAAGGTCTTCCCGACCGATCCGGCGACGGTCTACTCGCCGGGATACGCGACGTGGTCGGCAGCGACCCGGTGCTGGTGCACGTATACCGACCAGACGTAGTGTCCCAAGCGGTTTCGTTTTGGCGCGCGGTGCAGACCCGCGTGTGGCGCGGACGACCCGACCCGGTGCGCGATGCCCGCGCCGAATATCACGCGGGAGCCATTGCCCATGTCATCACCATGCTGCAGGCGCAGGAGGCGGGGTGGCGCCGCTGGTTCGCCGAGGAAAACATCCAGCCCATCGACGTCTCGTACCCATTCCTGTGGCGCAACCTGACGCAGGTGGTGGGCAGCGTGCTGGAGGCATTGGGGCAAGACCCCCGACTGGCACCGGCACCGGTGCTGGAACGGCAGGCAGATCAGCGGTCTGACGACTGGGTGGACCGCTACCGGAGCGATGCGGAACGAGAGGGACTGCCACTATGAGCGACACCGCGACGACGCCCGATCTATTACAGGTCAACGAGCTTCGGCTGTTGGAGGCCGAGGCGGTGCACATCATCCGGGAGGTGGTCGCCGAGCTGCAACGCCCGGTGCTGCTGTTCTCGGCGGGTAAGGACTCGATCGTCCTGCTGAGGTTGGCCGAGAAGGCATTTCGCCCCGCACCGTTGCCCTTCCCCGTGCTGCATGTCGACACCGGGCACAACTTCCCCGAGGTCATCGAGTTCCGTGACCGCCGCACCACCGGGCACGGCCACAAGCTGATCGTCGCCTCGGTGCAGGACACCATCGACGCCGGGCGGGTCGCCGACCCGGGCCCGGGCGCCTCACGCAACCGTCAGCAGACTCGCACACTGCTGGATGCGTTGGAGGCCGGCGATTTCGACGCGGCATTCGGCGGCGCCCGCCGTGACGAGGAACGCGCCCGCGCCAAGGAGCGCATCCTGAGCTTCCGCGACGAGTTCGGGCAATGGGATCCGCGGGCACAACGTCCCGAACCCTGGTCGCTGTACAACGGCCGCATCCGTAAGGGCGAACAGGTCCGAGTCTTTCCGTTGAGTAACTGGACCGAACTGGATATCTGGCGCTACATACAGCTGGAAAACCTTGAGCTGCCGTCGATCTACTACGCACACCAACGCGAGGTGTTCGAGCGCGACGGCATCCTGCTGGCCACCTCCGAGTACGCCACCCCGCAGGGCGACGAGGCGGCAGCCACCGAGTGGGTGCGTTACCGCACCGTCGGCGACATGACGATCACCGGCGCGGTCCGCTCCCAGGCCACCGAGATCGAAGGGGTGATCGCGGAGATCTCCGTGGCCACCGTGTCTGAGCGCGGCGAGACCCGCGCCGATGACCGCACATCCGTGGCCGCCATGGAAGACCGGAAACGAGAGGGCTACTTCTGATGAGCACCCACACCGCGGTGGACACCCGCCAACTACTGCGCATCGCCACCGCCGGTTCGGTGGACGACGGCAAGAGCACCCTCATCGGGCGACTTCTGCATGACACCGACAGCCTGCCGGTCGACCACCTGGAGGCCGTCACCGACGACGAGGGAAACGCCGACCTCGCAGCGCTTTCAGATGGTCTGCGCGCCGAACGCGAGCAGGGCATCACGATCGATGTCGCGTACCGCTTCTTCTCCACCGAGACCCGCAGCTACATCCTGGCCGACACCCCGGGTCACGAGCGCTACACCCGCAACATGTTCACCGGCGCCTCCAACGCGCATGTCGCGATCCTGCTGGTAGACGCCCGGGCCGGAGTGCTGCGCCAGACCCGTCGCCACGCCCGCATCGCAAAGCTGTTGGGTATCAAGCATTTCGTGGCCGCGATCAACAAGATCGACCTGGTTGACTTCGATGCGCAGCGGTTCGCGGAAGTCGAACGCGAGCTGCATCTGCTGGCCGACCGGCTCGGTAAGGTGGACATCACCGTCATTCCCATCGCGGCCAAGCTCGGCGACAATGTGGTGCACCGCTCTGAGAACACCGCGTGGTACAGCGGGCCGACATTGCTCGAATACCTTGAGAACGTCGAGCTTTCGCCCCCGCAACCGGAGGCCGCCAAGCTGCGCCTGCCCGTGCAGTGGGTTTCGCGCCCAACGGCCGATCAGCGTCGCCGATACACCGGACGGTTGGCGGGCGGCACCCTCAGCGTCGGAGACCCGGTGGTGAACCTGCCGTCGGGAACCCGGTCGACCGTGACGGTGGTCGACACTCTGGATGAAAACCGCTCCACCGGTGTGGCTCCGCTGTCGGTGTCGATCGAATTGGCCGACGACATCGATGTGGGCCGCGGCGATGTGCTGGTGAGCGGCGTAGAGGATGCCGTGCTGCCGGTGCTGGCGCGCGAGCTGGATGCCACGGTCTGCTGGTTCACCAACGGCCCACTGCGGGCCGGTGATCGGCTCGCACTCAAGCAGGGCACCCGGACGGTGCGGGCCACTGTTCAGGCTCTACACACCCGGCTGGACCCGGAAACTCTCGACGAGCTGGATGGTCCGGTTGAGTTGGCGCTCAACGACATCGGATCGGTGACTCTGCGCACCAGCTCGGTCGTGGTGGCCGACTCCTACGCCGACAGCAGGGACAGCGGCGCATTCATCCTGATCGACGAGGCATCCAACGACACGGTCGGCGCCGGAACCATCACCGAGGCGCGCGAGGTAAAACCGGAAACGCACTCGCGCACCGATATCCGGTGGCATCCCTCAGCCCTGGATCGTGAATACCGTTGGGACAGCACCACTCAGCGTGGCGCCATCATCTGGTTCACCGGTCTGCCCGCGTCCGGCAAGTCGACCATCGCGGTGGCGGTGGAACGGGCACTGGTGGAGTCCGGTCAGGTGGCTTACCTACTGGACGGCGACAACCTGCGCCATGGGCTTTCCGATGACCTCGGGTTCTCACCGGGCGACCGCGCCGAGAACATTCGTCGGGTGTCGCACCTGGCACGGCTCTTCGCCGATGCCGGGGTGGTCGCGCTGGCATCACTGGTGTCGCCGCTGCGCTCCGATCGAGAGACCGCGCGCAGCATCAACGCCGCGGCCAAACTGCCGTTCATCGAGGTGTACATCTCCACCCCGCTGGCCGAATGCGAGAAGCGGGACCCCAAAGGACTGTATGCACGGGCTCGCGCCGGCGAGTTGAAGGGATTGACGGGTGTGGAAGCACCCTACGAAGCTCCGGAAGATCCTGAGCTCGTTCTCGACACCACCGGTGCCGATATCGATGGACTGGTGGCGCAGGTCATCGACGTTCTTAACCGCGCTCGCTGAGCGCGGTTAAGAACGAACCGGCTTAGGTACGGCTGGCTGCGCGCTCGAGGACCGGACGCTGCTCGGGGCAGTACTCATCGATCGAAGCGCCCAGGAACTGCCACTTCTGCTCGGTGGAGGTGGTGCGGTCCAGGTTCTTGGTCAGGAAGCTGGTGGCCTGGTAGGCGTCCTTGTCCAGACCGGTGTCCAGACGGTGGCAGGTGATCTTGCCGAGGTATGCAGTCTTGTCCGGCGGCGCGTAGATGCCATAGGAGTGCAGTGTCTCGTTGAAGCTGACGTCATCGGCATGCGCCGGGGAGGCCATGGCGATCGCGGCAGCACCCGCACCCATCGCGATCATCGCAGTAAGACTGAGTCCCTTCATGCCGGTGAGTCTACATCCGTTGACCTCATGGGACATAGGTTCGACGATGTCATCGTGATTGACACCACTATCCGGGCCTCAAGATCGCGTAAAGACCCACGAAAAGCGCCACGTCCGGGTCTACTCTCCCCCGGTGGTTTCTGCGCCCCCGACCCAGCCCGTACCGCCGCGCGTCGCCGACCCGCGGCTGCGCCGCGTCCTGAAGGATGACGCACACAAACTGACTGCCGTCGGCGGCCTCGCCGCGCTGTCCCTGGACGCGCTGTCCTCAGTGGCCTACGGCCCGGAGGCCATCGTCCTGGCCCTGATCGCGGGCGGGGTCGGCGCCGTCGCCTTCACCTTGCCGGTGGCCATCGCAATCTCGGTGCTGCTCATCGTGTTGGTGTTCTCCTACCGCCAGGTGATCGCGGTACACCCCGAAGGTGGCGGCTCCTACGCCGTGGCCAAGAAGGATCTCGGCCGGGGTGCGAGCCTGTTGGCGGCCGCGAGCCTGGTCGTCGACTATGTGCTGACTGTCGCGGTGAGTCTGGCTGCCGGGGCGGCAAGCCTGGCGAGCGCCTTTCCCGCCCTCGCCCCGCACCTGCTGTCCATCACGCTGATCGGACTGGCGATCCTGACCGTCCTCAATCTCATCGGCATCAGCGAGTCCGCCAAGGTGCTCATGCTGCCGACCTTCGTCTTCATCGTGTGCATCCTCGCGGTCATCGTCTTCGGCCTGTCGCATTCCACCCCCGTGGCCGTCATCGGCAAGGACCTCGGCCCCATCGAACCGGTCAGCGCGCTCGGAATCATCCTGGTTCTCAAGGCATTCGCGGCCGGATGTTCGTCGCTGACGGGTGTCGAGGCCATCGCGAACGGCGTCCCGGCATTCAAGACACCCGCCATCAAGCGGGCCCAGCACACCGAGGTCGCGTTGGGAATTCTGTTGGGTGTCATGTTGATCGGACTGAGCATCCTCATCAAGGCGCACCATGTGGTTCCCCGTGGTGACGTCACCATTCTGGCGCAGCTCTCCGCTGCCGCCTTCGGCACCGGAATCCCCTTCTACATCACCAATGTGACCGTCGCACTGATCCTCGGGTTCGCCGCCAACACCAGCTTCGGCGGGTTGCCGGTGTTGATGAGTCTGCTCGCCAAAGACGACCGGATGCCCCATCTCTTCGCGTTGCGGGCCGAGAAGCCGGTCTACCGATACGGAGTGGCGGCACTGGCCGCCTTCGCGGCAGTGATTCTCATCGCCAGCGGCGCCGACACCCATCGGCTGCTGCCACTGTTCGCGATCGGTGTGTTCATCGGATTCACCATCAGCCAAGCCGGTTTGGTCAAACACTGGTTTTATGCCCGCACCCCGGGCTGGCACTGGAAGGCCGCACTCAACGGGTTCGGCGCGGCCCTGTCGGCCATCGCCATGGTCGTGTTCTTCAGCAGCAAGTTCACCGAGGGCGCGTGGCTGCTGGTCATCGTCATCCCCTTGCTGATTCTGCTTTTCGGGCGCACCGAGAACTACTACCAGGGCGTCAAACGCGAACTGGAACTCGATGAATTGCCCACGCTGACACCCAATCCCCCCGATCAAACACCCCTGGTGATCGTGCCGATCGACGACATCAACAAACGAACGGTTCAGCTACTCGAGGCGGCATTGCACCTCGGTGGTGAGGTGGTTCCGGTCACCATCAGCCGCACAGACCAGAAGGCGCACGCCATGACCAAGCGCTGGGATCAATGGAACCCCGGGCTTGAGCTCGTGGTGCTGCCGACTGCACACCGATCGCTGGTGACACCACTGGTGGAGTACGTCAAGAAGCGCCAGTCCGACGGCCGCCAGGTGACCGTGCTCATCACCGAGATCAAGACCAAGCGCCGCTGGCACCAGATCCTGCACAATCAGACCGGAATTGTGCTGACGGCCAATCTCATTGATCGCACCGACGCGATTGTCGCGAACTATCCATACCGCATGAACTGACGGCGCACACCGCCGTCAGTTGGCCGCCTGTGCGGGCACCTTCTCGGCGACGGCGTCGTCTGTGTGATCGTCGAGCATGGTGGTTTCGTCGAACGGATCGGCACCGGAGAGCACCGTCTTGATCCGTTCACGATCCGTCGTCTTGGTCCAGGTTCCGATGAGCAACGTGGCCACCGCGTTACCGGAGAAGTTGGTCAGCGCACGCGCCTCCGACATGAACCGGTCGATGCCGACAATCATGCCGACACCGTCGATCAAGTCGGGCCGATGACTCTGCAATCCACCTGCCAGCGTGGCCATTCCGGCACCGGTCACCCCGGCCGCACCCTTGGACGCGATGATCATGAACGCCAACAGCGAGATCTGCTCGCCGATCGACAGCGGCTTGCCCATCGCGTCGGCGACGAACAATGAGGCCATCGTCAGATAAATCGCCGTCCCATCCAGGTTGAACGAGTAGCCGGTCGGGACAACGATTCCCACCGTCGACTTCTCGACACCGAGGTGCGTCATCTTCGCGATCAGCCGCGGCAGCGCCGATTCGGAGGAAGACGTCGAGACGATCAGCAGATACTCACGCGCCAGATAGCGCACCAGCTTGAAGATCGACACCCGAGCCACCGCCCACAGCAGCGCACCCAGCACACCGAAGATGAAGATGACACACGTGGTGTAGAAGCCGAGCATGAGTGCGCCCAGCTCCTTCACGGCGTTCCAGCCGGTCTGGCCGACCACATTGGCGATGGCGCCGAAGGCGCCGATGGGCGCCAGCCAGAGCACCATGATGAGGACCTTGAAAACCAGCTTTTGAAGCATCCCGACACCGCGCACAATCGACTCGCCGGTGGATCCCAGGGCCTGCACCGCGAAACCGACCAACAGCGCGATGAACAGCGTCTGCAGCACGCTGCCCGAGGTCAGCGCCGAGAACATCGTCTCCGGCACAATCGATTTGATGAAATGCCAGGTGCCACCGGCGGCATGCGCCTGGTCGGCGTACTTGGCACCCGCCCCCTGATTCGCCCCGGACAAATGCAATCCGGTGCCGGGCGCGAGCAGGTTTCCGACAACCAGACCGATCGCCAGCGCGACGGTCGACATCGCCAGGAAGTACACGAATGCCAGTCCGCCGACGCGGCCGACGCTGGCGGCCTTACGCACCGATCCGATGCCCAACACGATCGTGCAGAAGATCACCGGGCTGATCATCATCTTGATGAGGCTGACGAAGATCTCGCCGAGCACACCCACCGACTTGCCGAACCCCGGCCACAGCATGCCGACCACGACGCCCAGCACCACCGCGACGATGACCGCGATATAGAGCCAATGGGTACGGTCCTTGCGTTTCTTGGGCGGGGTGCTCTCGGAAGCCGTGGATTCGGTCACTGTCATGGCCCCTATCGTGCCGTACCGTGACCGGGATCACAGCACGGCCCCGCCCATTGACCCACGTGCGGCGATGAACTGCCGGAAACACGGCCGACGGGCTTTCACCTGCATCGATAGGTTGGCGGGTACCCTGGCGGCCATGGACAGCAACCGCCGCGACGATGCGGCCGCCCAGGGCGGCTCCACGTCATACGGGTCGTGGTCGCAGTCCAGCCAACCGTTGGATTACCCCGATGACCCGGCCTACGCCTCGCAGGCGTTCGAGTATCCCGCGCTCTCCAGCACTGCCCAGCCCAACCAAACGGCTGTGCTGCCGCAGCAATACGGGTCTTACGGTCCTCCCCCACAGGATCCCCCGCCCCCGCGCCGATCGAACACCTTCTGGCTGTGGGTCGTGGGCATCGGGGCGCTGGTCGTCATCATCGCGCTCATCGCCACGCTCGTCGTTCTGATTCAGCGCCAGGATGAGCAGCCCCCCACAGTTATCGCCACTCCCTCCACCCGAACCTCGACGACCACCGCGCCCAGCGTGCCGAGCCTCCCGCCCATACCGAGTTTCACCATTCCCCCTATTCCGGTGAATCCTCCGACACAGGGAAGTCAGGCGGCCACCGAGACTGTCGTCTACGAGGTGTCCGGACGCGGCCCCGCCCTCAACATCACCTACTTCGATGCCAGTGGCTCCCTGCAGATGGAGTTCAATGTCAAGCTGCCGTGGCGCAAGGAAGTCAAGCTCAACTCCGAACAGTTGACGAACGCCGTCGTGATCGCCGCCGATTTCTCGCACGACGTGTCCTGCACCCTGCTCGTCAACGGAGCGCAGAAGAGCAACACCTCAGGAAAGATGGCGACCTGTAGCGGTATGGGCTAGCTTGCGCCGCTGATGTTTTCGCCGGTCACCGGGTCGTATCGGGGAACCTTCACGAACATCACCGCCACCATTCCCAGCGCGATCATCAGCACCGGACCGGCGATTCCCGCCCGGGTGGCATGGAACAGCAGCGCAAAGACTGCGAAAAGCCATGGACCGACGAAAGAGACCGCCCGCCCGGTCATGGTGTACAGGCCGAAGACGAACGCCTCTCGACCCGCCGGCGCCATGCGCAGCACCAGCGTTCGGGCCGCCGACTGGGGCGGGCCGACGAACGCGGCGATGGCGAGCCCACAGATCCAGAACGAGGGCTCGCCGGACAGGCACATCATCACGACGCCGAGGGTGACGATCGCGACCAACGAGCCGACGATGATCCCCTTGGAACCCAAACGGGTGTCGATCAAACCGCCGACAATCGCACCGGCCGCCGCCATCACGTTCCCTGCCACTCCGAACAACGTGATGTCCGCCCCGGACAAGTGGAAGACCCCGTTGGCGATGACGGGGGTCAGCGCGAACATGGCGACCATCCCGTCGCGGAAGATCGCGCTTGCCCCCAGGAAGTAGATGATGCGCCGATCCATGTGCCACTGCTCCACGAGGTCACGCCACAACTCCCGGTACACCCCGAAAAACCCAGGCGAGCTGGGCGTCGGGGCCTCCGGATCGGCCACCGGCCGACTGAGCACGAGCGGCAGCGCAAACACCGCGAACCAGGCCGCCGCCAGCAATGCCGAGACCCGTACGTCGTATCCGTCGGCAGCGGGTATGTGGAGGAGGCCGCGGGTCGGTCCGTCCCCCGAGATGAAGCCCAGATAGCAGATCAGCAGAACGACGACGCCGCCGATATAAGCGGCCGCCAGGCCGAGCCCGGATACCCGCGAGGCGTTGGCGGATGTGGTGAGTCCGTGCAGGGTCGCGTTGTAGGGAACCTGCGCGAGTTCGTTGAATACCGAACCCGCGCAATACAACCCGAGACCCAGCCAGAGGTAGCGGTTGTCCTCACGCACCAGGCTCATCGCGGTGGCGACCACCACCACCAATGCGGTGAGTGTGCCCAGCGCGATACGGCGCCGCTGCGGCGTGTCCGCCCATACCCCGATCACCGGTGCGAGCAGGAAAACAAGGACACCACCCAGGCCCATCATCCAGCCGAGGAGCCCCTGCGGGACGCCATCGGGCATCCCGGCGCCGACCCGGCCCGTCAGATACGGGGTGAAGATGAACATCACGATGACGGTGTTGAAGGCCGCAGATCCCCAATCAAACGCCGCCCAGGCGGCTATCCGGCCACGTGAGGTGGGGGTGTCCGATTGTCGGTGCGTTCCTGGGTCTTGACGCCCCACAGGCTCCTCGACGCCAGGCATGCTCATTAACGACAAGCGTAGCTTGGCGCACGAACGCCGCCCGATGCTCTTCGCGCAGGCGCTCATCGCAAACCTTTACGATTGCCCCATGCCGATACCCGCACCAAGTCCCGATGCCCGCGCCGTTGTCACCGGAGCCTCTCAGGGGATCGGAGCGGCGCTCGCCGAAGAGCTTGCCGCCCGCGGGCACAGCCTCATCATCACCGCCCGTCGCGGCGAGATCCTCAATGATCTGGCCAACACCCTCACCGAGAAGACGGGTGTGATCGTCGAGGTCCGCGCAGTGGACCTCGCCGACCCCGGTTCGCGCGGCGCCCTCTGCAAGGAGTTGTCCGAGCGCAACATCTCGATCCTGTGCAATAACGCGGGGACCGCAACGTTCGGGCCCATCCGCAGCCTGGATCCCGAGGGCGAACGCAAGCAGGTGCAGCTCAACGCCGTTGCGGTGCATGACCTTACGCTGGCAGTGCTGCCGGGCATGCTTGAGCGTGGGGCTGGCGGAATCCTCATCTCGGGATCGGCGGCCGGCAACTCTCCAATCCCCAACAATGCCACCTACGCCGCGACCAAGGCATTCGCGAACACCTTCTCCGAGTCACTGCGCGGCGAGCTCAAGGGCACGGGAGTGCATGTCACGCTGCTCGCACCCGGACCGGTGCGCACCGTCGAACCCGACCCGGCCGAGGCCTCGATTGTCGACAAGGTGGTCCCGGATTTCCTGTGGATCAATGGGGAGTACACCGCTCGCGTGTCACTGAATGCACTGGAACGCAACAAGATGCGTGTCGTGCCCGGCATCACCTCGAAAGCAATGTCCGTAGCCGCGGGGTATGCGCCGCGCGCCATCGTCGCCCCGATCGTGGGCAGCTTCTACAAGAAGCTCGGCGACTGACCCTCGCCCCGCAAGTCACGTAGCGTGGCGCCGGCGGTCTCGACTCTGCCCTGATCAAGTGCTTGATCAGGGTCGACGATGATCCCCTTGGACCGCAGGAAGACATCGACCGAGGCCCACAACGTCTCGGCAAGCCGCTGACCCACAGCCACATCGGGTGCGACACCCTGTGCCGCTTGCCATATCGCCGTCGTCGCCGCGGTACCGATCAATGCTGCGGCCAGCTGATCGACACCTGCAGGATGCACGTTGACCCGCTGGAGGAACGACGACATCGCCGCGGCCAGTTCAGCAATCGCCCCATCCTGCCGAAGCGCCGGGGCGGACTTTCCGCGCACACTCACCATCTGATGTTCGAAAAGGAATCGGGTCGACTGCGGATACCGCTGCACCAGCTCGATGAAGCGGGACGCGACGCGCTGCGCGGATTTTCGCGGCGGGATGGCGATGTCGACGGCCGAGATCAGCTGCCGCCGAACAGCCCCCACCATGGCCTGCGCCACCGAGTCGAAGAGGTCGTTGCGGTCTTCGAAATGCCTGTACAGCTTCGGTTTAGCGGAGTGCGCCGCGCGGACGACATCCTCCACCGTCGCTGCCGGGCCGTTTCTCTCAATTGCCACCACCGCCGCCGAGACAAATTTTCGGCGCACCCGAACCTTGTGCTGAGCCCACCGTTCGCGCCGTGCATCACCGCCATCCGCCATGCCATTGACGATACGCGAAGTACCCGGTACTTTTCGGTACCACCTACTGGATGGCGGACTGAGCAGCGGGAGGCATGTCATGTCGCAAACGCCTATCGACCACGACGACTCACCTATCGAACGCACGGCTGCGCGGCTCCTACGCTCGTCAGTCGAGCGTTCCTACAACCCGGAAGTGGATGTCGATTGGGACGCCCCCGACGTTCCGGGCCTGCGCTACGTGCCCGACACGTACATCTCGCTGTTCGGCACGAAAATGTTCGAGCGGATGACCGAGGACGAGAAGATCACGCTCGGGCGCCTGGAGGCATCGGCCCTGGCCAGTTGGGGCATCCTCGCCGAAAGTGCCTTGATGCATCCCATGCTCAAGCTGGCCTCGGTCAGCGATCCCCGAAGCGCTACAGCGCAATACGCACTGACCGAGGTCGCTGACGAGTGTCGCCACTCGGTGATGTTCGGTCGCCAGATCAACACACTGAGCGACCGTAGCTATGACCCTCCCAAGATCGCCCGGGCATTGGTGGGCATCACCGCGCTCGCACCCTTGTCCGCGACGATCTTCTCGATGATGCTCATGGTCGAGGAGATACTGGATCGGTTGCAGCGCCAGACCATGAACGACGAGACGCTGCAGCCCCGCACCCGCGCGATCGCCAAGATCCACGTCATCGAAGAGGCCCGCCACATCAGCTACGCCCGCACAGCGCTGAACCGAGCGGTCACACGAACGGGCCGCGCCCGAATGGCCGTCGAGCGCGTGATCGTCGCCGCCGGAGCATCGGTAATCCCACTGGTCATGGTGCAACCGGCCGTGTACCGCGACGCCGGGCTCCCACCCCTCAAGGCGACGTGGGCGGCACTACGCAATCCGCACTATCACGCAAATCTACGGTTCTTCGGCGAGCGCCTCGTCCGCGTCATGGATGAGGCCAACATGCTCGAAGGCCAACTGGTGCAGTTTCTCTGGCGACGCTCCAGGATGTTGCCTGAAGGCTTTGTGCCACAGTCGAAACGAACGGCGGACGCCTAGGTCCGAGCGTCTGCTCGGCAGCCCTTACTTCTTACCCATATTGCGGATGAGCTGCTTGCCCAGCGCGCTGAGGAAGCTCTGAAAGCTCCTGTTGCTGAGCAGGCGCCGCCACCAACTGGGCTTCTCAGGTGCCGGCTTGCCGCTCTTCTTCGCGGGAGCCTCTCCGACGGGGGCGTCCTGCTCCGCCTGGGCCGCCTTCTCCGCGAGAACCTCAAACGCGGATCGCGAATCGACCGTCTGGCCGTACTTGGATTGCAGCGGGCTGGACGCGGCGGCGGCCTTGATGGCGTCGTCACCGATGGCGGCCATCAGCGAACGCGGCGCGCGCATCCGGGTCCACGCCACCGGCGTCGGTGCGCCTCTCTCGGAGAGCACCGTGACGATCGCCTCGCCGATGCCCAGCGAGGTCAGCGCCGTACCCATGTCGTACACATCGGTCTTGGGATAGGTCTTGACGGTCTTGGTAAGGGCCTGCTGGTCCTCGGGCGTGAAGGCACGCAGCGCGTGCTGAATGCGCGCACCCAACTGCGAGAGCACGTTGTTGGGCACATCGGTGGGCAGCTGGGTACAGAAGAAGACGCCGACACCCTTGGACCGGATGAGCTTGACGGTCTGCTCCACCTGCTCCAGGAACGCCTTCGACGCGTCGGCGAACAGCAGGTGCGCCTCGTCGAAGATGAACACGAGCTTCGGCTTGTCAACGTCGCCGACCTCGGGCAGCTTCGTGAACAGGTTGGCCAGAATCCACATCAGGAAAGTGGAGAACAGAACCGGCCGCGCAGCCTGTGCCCCTAGTTCGACAAGCGTGATAACGCCCTTGTCTCCGGATGTACGCATCAGATCGTTCGGATCGATTTCGGGTTCGCCGAAGAACGTGTCGCCGCCGTCAGCCTCCAGGTTGATCAACGCTCGCAGGATCACGCCCGCCGTCGCCGCCGATACGCCACCGAGGTTCTTCAGGTCCGCCTTGCCCTCATCGCTGGTCAGGTACGTGATGACCGCGCGCAGATCCTTCAGATCCTGCAGTGGTAGCTGCTGTTGGTCTGCCCAGTGGAAGATGAGCCCCAGCGTGGATTCCTGGGTGGCGTTGAGCCCCAGCACCTTTGACAACAAAATCGGCCCGAAGCTGCGGATGGTGGCACGGATGGGCACACCGATCCCGGTAGTTCCGAGGGAGACGAACTCCGCCGGGAAGCCCGAGGCCGCCCAGTCGTCACCGGTGTCCTTGACACGTGCCGCCGTCTTGTCGCTGGCCTCGCCGGGCTTGGAGATGCCGGACAGGTCGCCCTTGACGTCGGCCATGACCACGGGCACTCCCGCGGCGCTGAGCTGCTCGGCGATCACCTGAAGGGTCTTGGTCTTACCGGTACCGGTCGCGCCGGCGATGAGGCCGTGCCGGTTGAGGGTCGCCAACGGAATGCGGATACGCGCCTCAGGATCGACGGTGCCGTCGACCACGACCGACCCCAGTTCAAGTGCCTGACCTGTGGTGGCGTATCCGGCGGCGATCTGCTGTGCGGGCGTGGGTCCCGCGGTGGTCTGCTCGGCCATGGCCACGACCCTAATGCCCCCAACCGTCTCCGTCATCGCTCAGTGTGGCGTCGACACGGGATTGCTCGCGAAATTCCGTGCTGACGTCACACTCACGGATCGCACGTACCGCTAATGTGGTCAGACTGTGAGTGCCCCACGCGATGAACTGGTCTGGATCGACTGCGAGATGACCGGGCTCGACCTCGGCTCAGACAAACTGATCGAGATCGCCGCCCTCGTCACCGACGGCGACCTCAACATCCTCGGCGAAGGCGTTGACCTCGTCATTCACGCCGATGACGCGGCCCTGGCCGCGATGCCTCCGGTGGTCAAGGACATGCACGCCAAGTCCGGGCTCACCAATGAGGTCCGCAAGTCGACGGTCACTTTGGAAGAGGCCGAGGCGCAGGTGCTCGACTACATCCGCCAGCATGTGCCCTCGGCCAAGGTCGCTCCCCTCGCCGGGAACTCCATTGCCACTGACCGCGGATTCATCGCACGGGATATGCCGGCGCTCGACGAGTTCCTGCACTACCGGATGATCGACGTCAGCTCCATCAAGGAGCTCTGCCGCCGCTGGTATCCACGCATCTACTTCGGGCAGCCGGACAAGGGCCTGGCTCACCGGGCGCTGGCCGATATCAAGGAGTCGATCCGCGAGCTGCGCTACTACCGGCGCGCGGCCTTCGTTCCCGACCCCGGGCCGTCTACCAGTGACCTTGTCGCAATCGTGGCGAACCTGGACAACACTGCGGATACCGATTCGGCCTAAGGCGCCATCACCGGTTAAGATCTTTCACGCCGCTTCGCGCGGTAATGGTGGCTGTAGTTCAGTTGGTAGAGCACCAGGTTGTGATCCTGGCTGTCGCGGGTTCGAGTCCCGTCAGCCACCCTGCAGGTGGGAGGTCATTTTTGGCCTCCCACCTTTTATTTGCCTTTTGCAGGCGCCCTCCACCATCTAGTGCAACCTTGCGACCACAAGGGTCTGCCCAGTGCCACCTACCCACGCAGCAGACCCGTTTTGGTGCGGCCGGATTTGCCCGTGTGGTCAGCATGAGCCGGTTCTACAAGGCGAGACCATGACATAACTTAAGAGCGATCTCCAGACGGAATCGATCATTGTCGATGGGTCTCCCGAGCATCTCCGCGGCTTGCTGAATACGGTAGCGTAACGTGTTCGAATGAACGCCGAGTTCCGTGGCAGCTGCCGAGATCTGCATGTTGGCATCGAAGTACGCTCGTAGCGAGCGCCGCAGCTTGGCCGCGTTGCTGCCGCCTTCAAGAAGGGGCCCAAGGGTGCGTCGGACGAATCGGCGAGTCACGTCAAATTCGGATCCAGCGATGACTGCGAGCTCGTTTTCGCTGTAGCTGGCAATATCTCCAGCGTGCCTGAGGCGAGAGACAGTCCGTCGGGTCGCTTTGGCTTGAAGGTGCGAGATCCGGAAACCGTCGAGCCCAAGTTCGGAATTTCCCACTGCAGCGCGGATCCCGGCCGGCCATCCGCTGATGCACCGAACCGCGTCATTGAGGCCGTGTGGCTCTAGCGGGGTCGTGAGCCAAAGCCAGAATTCGCGGGCGTCCGGTTCGAGAAACATAATCTGGGCATGAAGTTGGCCACCCAATCGTCGGGCCGCGTCGCGAACAACGGCGCCAGTCGACTCCCCGGCCGAAAGATCAGTCCACAGAACGGCTGCAGTGTGCCACTGGCCGAGTGGGTGGTCAAGCGCAATTGCCGCTTCAGACTGAACAATGGACTCTCCCGCGATGATCGCCCGAGTTACCTCAATGCGTCGAAGATGGGCGTCTCTAGCGAAAGCTGTCCGTTCGCGGGCGTGCTCTGCAACTAGCGCCGCTAGTGTCGCGTCTGACCACCACAGTAGCAGGCGACTCATATCCATGACGATGTCAACCTTTTCGCTGGCAGGCAGGTCAAGTTCATCAATAATGTCGGCCGCGATGCTGTAGAACGCCTGCCGCGCACAAGCAATCGTGTCGACGAGCTCTTCGGGGGCAACTCTGCGCCGTGCGCATAGGCGGGCAAACCTCAGAGCCTCTGCTGGAACGTCATATTCGGACGTTCTTCCTGATATCACCGCTTCGAGTTCCGAGATCGACGTTTCAACGAGGCCTCGTCCCTCGTTGGCTATCTCCGGGTCGTCACGAAAAGCAGGTATCTCTGTGACCATCTTCGCGGAGATCTGGCTACCCAGCATCTCGATGGTTCCCGCCGAAATTAGCTCACTAAGTAAAGCTGCCAGAGGATTCATTCCCAGTTTAGGCGCCGGCATCGCTCCCTCTCCATTTTTGGAAAATTCTCCAATAGTTGGATAGCTTTTGTATCTTAGCGCCTTTCGGACATGCCCTCAGTTAGATGATCATTCATCCATCCGCATAGAAGCGATGCCAGCACAACGATGGAGCGAATTCCGATGACCGACTATCAGAGAGCACGGACGGGTACGATCCCTAGCCAGACCGAAGCTGCGCGTCAGATGGGGCGCAGACTGACCGAGCATGCGAGTTCAGCTACATTCATCGCCAGCCAGGTTCTCCCGGTGTTGACCGATAGCGCCCGAATCGACAGAGGTCGCGCCCCGGCGCGCTTGGCACCGCCTGCCGTGCACCGCACAAAGTTCCTACCGACCAAGGCGGAGGCCATTGCCAATCCACACCCGGACTATCGGGTTCTCCGGAGCGCAGGCCTCGCGGTGAACGAAAAGCTCGATGTGTGGATGATGACCAGGTTCGAACATGTGCACACCGCTGCACGCACTCCGGATGTGTTTTCATCGGCCCAAGGGATTTTCTTACGCAGTGTGGACGTTCCGGTGATGATTACACGGGATCGCCCTGACCACGGTCGCATACGTCGAGTAACAGCATCACACTTCACACCAAACCGGATGGCACTACTTGAATCCGATGTCGCCCGGCTCGCCCAACCGGTCATCACGAGGCTCGCCCGCGGCGAAAGTGTTGACTTCGCAGATCTGGCAGTACCGTTGCCGATGACCATAATTGCTCATCTCCTGGGCGTACCTGAACACAAGTGGAGAGCGTTTCGCTCCTGGTCCAACAACTTGGCGAAAGTCTTTGCTCCCGAGGATATGTGGGGCCTCCTGAAACTGGTGCGGAATTCCATCACAAGTGTGGTCAGGCTCGAGGCTCTGACGCAGCGTGAGGTTGCCGACCGCAGAAGTCATCCACGTGACGACTTGTTCACAGCGTTGAGTCAAGCGGTGGATTCAGGTGATCTCGACCGCTTCGAGGCACTGTTGTACGTGATAATCCTCGTCGTTGCTGGCAATGAAACCACGTCAAATCTATTGGGTATGCTGGCCGACGTACTGGCACGCGACCCAGAGTTATACGAGCGTGTTCGCGATGATCGCCAGCTAGTGCCAAAACTTGTGGACGAAACCCTCCGTTGGGGTTCGCCGGTGCAGTGGGTCGGACGATGCACCACCGAGCCCTACGTCGTTGATGACGTGGAAATTCCTGCGAATAGTCGGGTCCTACTTCACTACGCGGCAGCGAACCGCGACCCGCAACGATACTCCGATCCTGACCGTATCGACCTCGACCGCAAGGTCGGCGGTTCAGTGGCGTTCGGCACCGGCCCGCATATGTGTCTCGGAAATCACCTCGCCAAGTTGGAAGCGGTCACGGTTGTGAACATGATGCTCAATGAGGTGCCCAAGCTCCAGCTGTCCGGTCCTGTGCTCTGGGGAAAGACCCCTTCGCTGCAGGGGCCTACCAGCGTTCCGGTCCGGCGCACAAACTGATACGACAATGATCTCTTTCATCGAGCCACGACGATAGCCGCGCTCGCCTTGTTCTCGCACGAACTGATAACTCTGACGTTGCCTACGGCTCAGCAATGATATTTGGAAATAGAATAGGTCAAATATGCCCAACGCCTTACCAACCTCGCTTGATTTTGAGATAGCTGTTGTCGGTGCCGGATTTTCTGGTATTGGAGTCGGTATTGCGCTGGACCGAGCAGGAATCACGGATTACACCATCTTTGAGGAAGGTGATGGTGTTGGCGGCACATGGTATTGGAATACCTATCCTGGTGTGGCCGTTGATATTCCGTCATTCAGTTACCAGTTTTCGTTCCGTCAATGTAGTGACTGGTCTCGAATCTACGCACCTGGCGCGGAATTGAGAGCATACGCCGAAAATTGCGTCAATGAATTCGATCTACGCAACAGAATACGCTTAAATACAAGAGTCATAGCTGCGAGATTTGATGACGACGAGCATGTATGGACAATTACCACCGCAGGCGGTGAGTCGATAGTGGTTCGCTATCTCATCGATGCAACCGGTTTTCTGTCCCAACCGAAGCAGCCGGATATTCCCAACGTACACACGTTCGGCGGACAAATCCTACACACCGCGCGTTGGGACCACACCGTCAACATTTCGGGCAAGAGGGTGGGCATCATCGGCACTGGTGCATCTGCAGTCCAACTTATACCCGAGATCGCGTCGCGGGTAGACTATCTGACTGTCTTCCAGCGAACACCGATCTGGTGCCTACCTAAGCCCGACGCGGCGATAGACGGGATGTTTGCGGCATCGCTGCAACACATCCCAGGTATCAAAATGGCTGTTAGAGCCGCCAGTCAGGCGTTTGTCGAGGCAACCTTCCCCCTGCTAGCCCACTACGCTAACCTGCTGAAACCTCATCGGATCGGGCTATGGGCTGGCAAAGCTTGGCTTCGCTCACAGGTCAAGGATCCAGAGACTCGCACCAAACTGACGCCCAGCTACAGCCCTGGGTGTAAGCGGCCAAGTTTCCATAACGGCTATCTCGCGACATTCAATCGGAAAAATGTCACTCTCGAGACCACTTCCATCGGCGAGATTTCAGCCGCCGGTATCCACACCATAGATGGTGTCTTGCATGAAATCGACATCTTGATCCTCGCCACCGGGTTCAAGGCCTTCGAGCCCGGAAATTTGCCGCCATTCCCAATAACCGGGGTTGGCAACGTCGACCTAGAACGATGGTGGACTCAAAACCGCTACCAGGCCTATGAAGGTGTGTCAGTTCCCGGCTTTCCGAACCTGTTTATGATGTTTGGCCCGTACGGCTACAACGGATCGTCCTACTTCACTCTCGTGGAGAATCAGGCGCGCCACATTGTTCGCGCTTTAAAGGCCGCTGGTCGCCTTGGGGCGACAAAGGTCGAGATATCGGCAGCGGCGAATGCCCGCTACTTTGCAAAAGCTTTAAGCAAGCGTGATCGACAAGTCTTCTTTCGTGCGGACTGTGTCAAAGCGAACAGCTACTATTTCGACGTGCACGGCGATGTCCCACTGAGGCCCGGCCCGACCGTCGAATCTGCTTGGCGGGCGGAACACTACGACCTCAATGACTACCGTTTTACCACCTGCTTAGCCAGGCTTCGGCCACCTGACAGTCTCTGCTCGGCCGACACCGAGTGCCAGGAGGGTACGCATTGAACATTCCGCCACAGCTCCTTGCACCACTGGTTAGGGCCAGTTCGCGGTGGGCGCTTGGAGCTGATACCTCGTGGGAACAAGTGCGCTGGCGCAACGAACTACTTGCCCGCTGGCCCGGCAAGCCGCGGGGTATTGACTTATCGTCTTGCGTGCTTCAAGGCATCCGAGCCGAAAGGCTCCGTCCGGCGCCCGGTGAAGTCGACATGGCATTGCTATATCTGCATGGGGGTGGTTACGTCACTGGTTCGCCCCGGACTCATCGCGCGCTGGCGGGCCGCCTTGCGCAAAGACTGCGGGCCGACACTTACGTGCCGGAATACAGACTTGCACCAGAGCATCCGTATCCTGCCGCCGCCGCGGATGCCGTCGCAGCGTATCAAGCATTGGTCGAGATCGGATGGCCCCCTGAGCGGATCATCATCGCAGGCGATTCCGCTGGCGCGGCCCTCAGTATGGCTGTGGCAATCGCTGCGCGAGACTGCGGGATCCCCATGCCCGCCGCAGTCGGATTAATATGTCCAGCAGTCGATCTCACCGATAGAGGGTGTCACACACTTCGAGCTAAATCTCGTGACTCCATATTGACAAAGAGTATGATTCAACGTTTTGTCGATGCCTACGCCCCTGGTGAACGCTCCTGCGAGCCCGCCGCCAGTCCCCTGCGAGCAAGTCTCGCGGGGTTGCCACCGATCGTCATTGACGCAGCGCAGTATGACCTGCTCGTTGACGAAGCGCGTCTACTTTCAGTGCGTGCGCGGGAGGCCGGACTCAGCGTGGACTATCGCGAGCATCCCCGATTATGGCATGACTTTCATTTGCTGGCCGGGGTCCTGCCGCAAGCCAACTCGGCGCTCGACAGATTCGCCGACACTCTGAGCCACTATTGCCGAGAAGTGCCTCCCCGATAATAGGAAGGGAAACTATATGAATTCGTTTGCGAATAAGATAGTCGTGATCACCGGCGCTGGCGCGGGAATGGGCCGTAGCCTCGCTTTTCAACTAGCAAGTTTGGGTGCAAAGCTAGCAATTTGTGATGTCAATGCCGAGGGACTCGCCGAAACTGCTCGACTGTGCCAAGCGCGTGGCGTGGAGATCGAAGCACGGGTAGTCAACGTTGCCGAGTGGGAAGAGGTCTTACAATTCGCAAATCAGTTACGGGAGCGCTTCGGTCTTGTCCACTACGTCTTCAATAACGCCGGAATCGGCTACTTCAATACCGTTGAGAAGTCTGAATTGAAGGATTTCGAGCGCATCATGGATGTCGATTTTTGGGGCGTCGTCCACGGGACGAAGGCATTCTTAGCGCTGCTGGAGGCTTCGGGCGATGGGCATCTTGTCAACACCTCCAGTATATTTGGCCTATTTGCGGTGCCATCGCACAGCGCATACAATGCTGCGAAGTTCGCCGTTCGTGGCTTTACCGAAGCTCTCCGGCAAGAACTTTTGATTGCAAACAAGCCAATCACTGTTACATGTGTACATCCGGGGTTCATTCGAACAGATATAGGCAAGAATAGTACTGGTGTTGACGGAGCGTTGCCTGGTGACCTCATCGCCCTATTCGACAGAATTGCGATTACCAGTGCAGACTCTGCTGCCCGGAAGATTCTCAAAGCTGCACGCAGCGGATCAGCCAAGGCGTTGATCGGCCCGGACGCCATCGTGCTCGACGCGTTGGTGCGATTGCTTGGGCATCGATATCAGCGACCGCTGGCAAAATTAGTTGCCAAGTTCGCGCCTGCCGGTTCATTCACTTGATGGCTGTTCTTCGGGTCTGCCCAAGGTTTGGTTGACTCCTTCCATGCCGAAGGTTACGCCGGAGTTCCGTAGCAATGTGATCGCCGTGGCCCGTCAGGGCACTGCGACGGTGTTGCGCTCGCTGCTCGATGAGGGCCTGCTGATGCCGGCCAACTATCAACGTCAGCGCCGCCAGCTGGCCCAGGCGCGTAAGGCGGCGTTCGCTGCGGCCCCGACGGGTCCCGATCAAGTGCGGCAGCTCGACTTCACCGAATTCGAAACCACCCGTTGGGGGGACTTGGGGGATTGCCGCTTGCCGCTTGCCGGGACTATCGGTCCAAATACGAATACGGCAGCATCTTTTACTGACTGCCAATCAGCATAACGCAATCGCCGCAGCGGAATCGGCACTGGCCGAGTCAGCGCACCTGGCGGGCACTTCGCTGCGTGAGCGCGCCACCGACCCGGTCACTGGCCAGGTCAGGCCTGTCCCGGTGAAGGAGGATTTGGGTCCATGAAATACGAGCGACTGTTCCTTGACGAGATCTCTGACCCCCTCGCTCTCGCCGAGCGCACCGAACACTGGCATGCCGAATACAACCACCCTCAGGCCTCACGGGGCACTGAACTAGAACCAGCCCATGGAAGTGCACCTGGGGCTGCCCGACCCCACCACCCCCACCTTTGAAACCAAGAAAACCCTGCCAACTCCTTGACCCAGGACATCAAGAATCAACCAACGAACGCAAGCTCAGCGAGGGCCACCCACGTGGGCCAGCGAAGGAAGTCGGCATTCCGGTGTAGCTCCGGCGAACGCTGAACGCGTGCAGCATTACCGATCATCGGTGGCAAGACTTGCTGAAATAGACCCCGTGATCAGATACATCTGATACGAACAATCTGGATACGCAACGTCCCACTCTTTACCAGTGGCGGTGTACGAGAACTGGTAACACATGTCATACTCTTCGCGGGCTAACGCCTCTACACTAATTCCGCACCTGTTTCCAAGGGGTACCAGTGACCGCGACCACCACCAACGAGTCCACTCGGAACTTCACCCGCACCCGCAACGGGTACGACCCCATTGAGGTCAACGAGTACATCAGCCGGCTGACGATCATGCACCAGTCCGGGCTGAACGATGTCGAGACGCTCAAGAGCCGACTTGAGGACGCCACCAAGCAGATCGGCTCACTCAAGGATGAGGTGTCTAACCTCAGCGACACCTCCCCCTCGGCGCACGCGATGACCGACCGGATGGCCAAGATGCTGCGCATCGCGGTCGACGAAGTCTCCGAGATGCAGAACGAGGCGCGCACCGAGTCGGCAGCCCTGGTCGCCTCGGCCAAGTCCGACGCGGAGGCCATGCGCACCAAGCACAAAGAAATGCTCGCCGATATGGCGGCCCGGCAGAGCGCGCTGGAGACCGAATACACCGAGGTAATGGCTCGAGCCCGCGAGGAAGCCAATCAGATTGTCGCCCAGGCCGTCAGCGAGTCCGAGCGGCTGCGTGCCGCCGAGGCCAAGCGGCGCGAAAAGGCGGAAACCGAACTGGACGAAGAGCTGACCAAACTGCGTACGGAGACCCAGTCGGCCGTCGACGAGCAGCGACGCGGCACCCAGGCCGAGTGCGAGAAGCGCCTAGCCGACGCCAAGGAAGAAGCTGACCGCCGACTGCGTCTGGCCGACGAGCAGATCGAGCGCCGCCTGGACCAGGCCCGCCGCTCGGTGGAAGAGGTTGGCCAGCAGCGCATTTCAATTCTGGAGCAGCTGATGAGCGTGCACGGCAAGCTCGAGAGCATCCCGTCCATCCTGGAGTCGGCCTACCGTGATCGTGACAACTCCAAGTCGATCATCATGGTGCCGTCCAAGCGAGTGCTCGACCAGAAGGTCATAGAAGGCTAGAAGCGGACCGGAGAAAAGCCCCCGCACGCTCGACGTGTCGGGGGCTTTTTCGTCTGCGGCGACACTAATTCCGGGCGTTTCCGGCCTTCCACTGCGACCACGGGATGTTCCAGTCGCCAAGCCCGTCGGTGACAGGAAGAACGGGACCGACGGTGTTGGAAACGATCACAATGTCGCCGCGCTTGGTGTTCTCGTAGAACCACTTTGCGTTCGCGGTGCTGACATTCAGGCAGCCGTGGCTGGTGTTGGTGCGCCCCTGCGCACCGACGGACCACGGTGCGGCGTGAACGTAGATCCCGCTGTAGGACATCTGGGTGGCGTACTGCACCTTGGTGCGGTAGCCGTCGGGCGAGTTGACCGCGACGCCGTAGGTCGAGGAATCCATGATCAGATCCTTGAATCGCTCGCCGATGATGTACGTGCCGTTGTTGGTGGGTGCCTTGTCCTTACCCATCGAGGTCGGCATGGTCTTGATGATCTCGCCGTTGCGCTCGACGTTGACGACCTTGTTGTTGTCATCCACGCGGCTGATGATCGCGTCGCCGATGGAGAAGCGGGACGTCACGTTGTCCTGCCCGAAGACGCCGTTGCCCAGGTCCACCCCATAGGTGTTGACCTTCACGTCGACCGATGTTCCAGGCTCCCAAAACGCCTCTGGGCGCCAACGCACTTCGCGGTTGTTCAACCAGTAGAAAGCACCCTCGACAGGCGGGTTGGTGGTGATCTTGATGGCCTTCTCCGCCGCAGCCCGATTCGGGATGCTCTCGTCGAACCGGATGGCGACCGTCTGACCGATACCGACCACCTCACCATCGCCAGGCATGACATACGGCATCGTCATGTTGTCCGGCGAATGAGTGCGGAACGACGCGTTGGCACGCGCCACTCCGCCGAGACCTCTGGCATCGGCGTTGATGGTGTACTGCTTGTCATAGCCGAGGGGCTCGGTGGTCGACCACGTCACACCATCGGGGCCGACTTCACCGGCAATCTCTTTGCCATCGGAGTTGACCATGGTGACGGTCCCGAGCACGCCTTCGCCCGCAGTCACGGTCACGGGCGCATCGACCGGGACGCCGACCGCTCCATCCTTGACCGACATCGCCAGCTTGGGGACCAGCAGATCCGCGTAAGGCGTTGCCTTGTCAATGACTTTCGGCGGTTCTTTGGAGGCGGCGTCCGTGCATCCGGCCAGCACAGCCATGGCCACAACGGGGAGTGCGAGTGCGGTGACCCACCGCCGACGCGCGCCAATCAACAGGCGTGGACGACCCTGGGTCATGCTTTGCTCCCTTTGAAACTTGATGCATAAACTCAACGATGATTGTACGGGTTCAGGATGGTCGGCGACGACCTCAATAACCGCGACCGGGCTATCGGGGGGATGACAATTTTCGTTACGGGCTCCGAGGCTGCTAAGGTCTTCCACGCACGTTCACGCGCCGTTAGCTCAGTTGGTAGAGCAGCTGACTCTTAATCAGCGGGTCCGGGGTTCGAGCCCCTGACGGCGCACCATCAGAAACGCCTCGCTCCCAGCATCGGGAGCGGGGCGTTTCATTTACCGCCAGATCCCCGGGAATACTCCGCGACGCCCCGCGTTGGGTTGACCGTGACGGTTCCCCAGATAGTCCCCAATGTGACGCTCAATTCCGGTACCACGATTCCCCAGCTGGGCTATGGCGTCTGGCAGGTACCCGACGATGAGGCGGGCTCAGCGGTGTCGACAGCCCTGCAGGTCGGATACCGCAGCATCGACACCGCCAAGATCTACGACAACGAAGTGGGCACCGGTGCGGCCATCGCAGAGTCCGGCGTTCCGCGCGGCGAGATCTTCCTGACCACGAAGCTGTGGAACTCCGATCAGGGCTACGACAGGGCACTGCGTGCGTTTGACGCCTCCCTGGAGCGGCTGGGGACCGATTACGTGGATCTGTATCTGATCCACTGGCCGGTGCCCGAACTCGACGAATACGTGGCGAGCTTCAAGGGTCTGCAACGAATCCAGGCCGACGGCCGCGCCAAGGCGATCGGGGTCAGCAATTTCACCGTCGAGAATCTTCAGCGGCTGATCGACGAGACCGGAGAAGTGCCTGCTCTCAACCAGATCGAGCTGCATCCCCGGTTCACCCAGCCCGAACTGCGCGCCTTCCACGCCGAGTACGGGATTCTCACCGAGGCCTGGTCGCCACTCGGCCAGGGCACGATCCTGGACGATCCGACCATCGGCGCCATCGCCGAGGGCCACGGGGTGAGCGCAGCGCAGGTGATCCTGCGGTGGCATCTGCAGCTGGGCAACGTCGTCATCCCCAAGTCGGTGACGCCGGCGCGCATCGCGGCCAACTTCGATGTGTTCGGATTCGAACTCAGCACCGACGAGGTAGAGCGCATCACCGGGCTCGACGCGGCCGACGGTCGCATCGGCCCCGATCCGTCGACGTTCAATCTGCGCTAAGGCGCGTCACTGCACGATGTAGTGACTCTCCTCGGGTGAGGCGAGCATGCGCTCCATGGTCTTTCGATCGAAGGGCCACAGGTCCACCGATCCGTCTTCGGTGAGGTACCAGGAGTTGCACCCGGTCGCCCACACCGTGGGTTTCATCGCCTCGCGGGCTTGGACGTTGAACTCCTCGGTGGCCTCGCGACTCACTTCGACCGTGGTGATCTCGCCACGGGCGAAACGATGCAACCAGCTGATGATGTATTCGGCGGTGCGCTCAGCCGTGTGCTGAAGCCAGATCGATCCGGTCGGCGAGTTGGGACCGAGCACGGTGAAGAAGTTCGGGAAGCCGGGGATGGCGGTCATCCGGTAGGCCTTGGGACCCTTCTCCCATGCCTCATCAATCGAATATCCGTCTTTACCAACTAGATTCATCGGCCGCATGTAGTTGTGCGCCTGAAATCCGGTGGCCAGCACTATCACGTCGAAATCGCGCTCGGCACCGTCGACCGTCACGATTCCGGTGGGCGTGACCCTGTCGATGCGGTCGGTGACGATCTCGACATTCGGCTTCTGGACGGCCCGATGGAACGACCCGGACAAGACCTGCCGCTTACACAGCGGCTCGTAATCCGGGGTGAGTTTCTGACGCAACTCCTTGTCGCGGATCAGATGCAGGCACGCCCGCGCGTACTGCTGCACCAGCCGCCGACCCCAGCTGGGCCGAGTCACGATGTTCACCAACGCGTCGGTGCCCGTCAACGCACTGAATCGCACGATGCGTTCGGTGGGCAGCGCCTCCAGCAGCTTGGAAACGAACTTCGGCTGCCGCATCGCCATCGGCGCCCACAGCACCCATTGCGGAGTCCGGATGAATGAGGTCACCTGCTCGACGATGGGCTGCATCGCCGAAACCACCTGCACCCCAGTAGATCCCGTTCCAATCGCCGCGACACGCTTTCCGTCCAGCTGCACCGAGTCGTCCCAACGCGCGGTGTGCACCACCTTGCCGCGGAAGCTGTCGAGCCCGGGGATGTCGGGAATGTTCGGGTGGTGCAGCACGCCGGTGGCGGCGATCAGAAAATCGCACTCCAGTAGCTCCCCCGCCGCGGTGGTAACCCGCCAACCCGTACCGGTGAACTCTGCGGCGGTGACCTCCTGCCCGCACCGGATATGAGACATGACACCCAGATCCTCGGCGACCGTGCGGTGATAGGCCTGAATTTCTCCACCGGTGGCGAAGAGACGTGGCCAGTCCGTGCGTGGCGCAAAGGGGTACTGATAGGCCTGGGAGGGCACATCGCAGGTCAGCCCCGGGTAGCGGTTCCAGTACCAAACACCGCCGACGTCATCACCCTTCTCCAGAATGGTGAAATCGTCGAAACCAGCTTCTTTGAGCTTGTGCCCCACCGCGATTCCGGCCATACCGGCGCCGACGACAACGATTCTGGGACTGCGCCGTTCGCTCACTTCTGGTGCTCCTTGCTCTGCCGCTCGATGCGTTCGATGTACGCGCCGCGAGCGTTCAGATCCAGTGAGGTCAGTGCGCGACGATCGTCGATGAGCCGGCGGCCAAGTCGCTCAAGCGGTTCGGGCACAAACAGATCCACCAACCCCCATCCGAATGCAAGCCAGCCCGGCACCGAGATCTGCGCGCGACGAGTGTCGACACTGCGCACGATCGCGGCCGCGACATCCTCGGGGTCGACGGTCGGCATGCCCTTGCCCAGTGGTGCGCCCGAGGCCAACTCGGTCCGAACCGCGCTGGGCAGTACGGAGCTGATGCTGACGCCGCTGTCTGCGTACTCCTTGCGTAGCGCCACGGAAAGCCCCACCGCACCGAACTTGGACGCGTTGTAGGTGACCATGCCGGGGACGGCCAGCTTGCCGGCCATGGATGCCACGTTGACGATGTGCCCACGCCCGCGCGCCACCATCTCAGGCAACGCGGCCCGCGCACCGTTGAGCGGACCGCGCACGTTCACATCAAGAATCAGATCGGTGGTGCGTTCGTTCTCCTCGACAAATCCGCCCAGCGGCATCACGCCCGCGTTGTTGATCAGGATGTCGACGGGGCCCGACTCGGCACGCACCCGATCAAGAAATGCGGCCCAGGACTCGGGCTTGGTGACATCGAGGGCACCGGACTGTGCACGCGGGATCGCGTCTGCGGTCTCTTTGGCGACCACGTCGTCGACATCACCGATCCAGACATCGGCCCCCTTCTCGGCGAAAAGGCGCGCGGTGGCAGCACCGATTCCCCTGGCTCCACCGGTGATGACGACCACCGCACCTGGCAGCTCAATCTTCGGATAACGACTCACATCAACCTCCAACGGAATGGCTTGTCAGTTTCGGAATGATATGTCATTCTCGACGAGTGTCAAGGTCGGTAGGATCGCCGCTTATGACGTCCAGCCCGTCCACACTCAGTCGCGCCGAGCGCAAGAAGCTGGAGATGCGGCAAGAGATCCTGGACGCCGCGTTCGCGTGCTTCTCCGAGCAGGGCTACCACGCGACAGGCGTCGCGGACATCGCCGGACGGATCGGGATCGGCCATGGGACCTTCTACCGGTACTTCAAGAGCAAGCGGGACATCATCGAGCATGTCATCGATGACGTCACCGAACAGATCTTTCAGGCGATCGGCGCGGAGAACGCCGCGGGGCTGGCCGACGATATCGAGCAGTACCGCCAACAATCGGTGCGCATCGGCGCCGCGCTCGCGGACCTGTTCCGGGACAACCCCCAGTTGCCGCTACTTCTGCTGGAAGCGGGTTCGGTCGACAACGAGCTACGCGAGCGCGTCTTCGGAATGCTCTCCACAAGTGATCAACTGACCGAGGCTTACCTGCGCCACGGGGTCGAAAAAGGTTACCTGCGTGCCGATCTCGATACGGAGTACACCGCCCGAGCGGTGACCGGGATGATCCTGGCCACCGGCTTGCACGCCTCACGGGGCGGCGAGGTGCAGGACAGCGAGCGATTCTCGGCCGCCGTCATCGCCCTCATGTACGGCGGAATCGGCTCCTAAGCACCCGACTCACGACACCGGCGAAGGGCGCCGCAAGGCCTACCCCCTAACCTTGCACCATGGCCGCAGTGAGCAAGGTGTTCGCAGCCAGGCTCTCAGGCCTGGTGGTTCTCGGCCCGGACGGCGAGTCGATCGGACGGGTGCGCGATGTCGTGATCGCGATCGGCGTTGCCCGAAAACAGCCGCGGGTCATCGGCCTGGTCGTTGAAATGCTCACGCGCCGAAGGATCTTCGTGCCCATGCTGCGGGTCACCGCCATCGAGCCTGGATCGGTGACGCTGAACACCGGAAACGTCTCACTGCGCCGTTTCGAACAACGCCCCAGTGAGGCGCTGGTGCTCGGGCAGGTCCTGGACACCACGGTGCGCACCGATGACCCCGAGCTCGAACAGTTCCATGGAGTCGACCTCACCGTGGTTGATCTGGGCCTCGAGCAGACCCGCACCCGCGACTGGGTGGTCACCCGGGTGGCCGTGCGCAGCCCGCGACGACTGGGGCGACGTACCGGAGTGCAGGTCACCGGATGGAACCACATCCACGGACTGACTCCGTCGACACTCAACCTGCCCGGACAGGGCGTTGCCCAGCTGATGCTCCAGTTCGAGGGCATGCGGCCCGTCGAGGTGGCAGATGCGATCCGAGAACTACCACCCAAGCGGCGCGACGAGGTACTGGCCGCGTTCGACGACGAACGCCTGGCCGACATCCTGCAGGAGCTTCCCGAGGACGATCAGGCCGAGGTACTCACCAAGCTGGAAGATGAACGAGCTGCCGACGTGCTGGAGGCCATGGACCCCGACGACGCCGCCGACCTATTGGGCGAACTGCCGCCCGCAGAGGCCGAATCGCTTCTGGCGCTGATGGATCCGGAGGATTCCGAGCCGGTCCGTCGACTGCTGACCCACTCCCCCAACACCGCCGGCGGCATGATGACCCCCGAACCGGTGATCCTGAGCCCGAACACCACGGTGGCAGAAGCCCTTGCCCGCGTGCGTGATCCGGATCTGACACCGGCGCTGTCCTCGCTGATCTTCGTGGTCAGGCCACCCACGGCGACACCCACCGGCCGCTATCTCGGATGCGTGCACCTGCAGCGGCTGCTGCGTGAGCCCCCCTATGCGATGGTCGGAGGCATTCTCGATACCGACCTGCCCTATCTGGATGCCGAGGCGCCGTTGGCCGAGGTAACCCGCTACTTCGCCGCGTACAACCTGGTGTGCGGTCCCGTGATCGACAGGGAGAACCACTTGCTCGGCGCCGTTACGGTCGACGACGTACTGGATCACTTGATGCCCGACGGCTGGCGCGCCGACGAACCTGAGAGCGTGACGGGAGGTACCCGTTCGTGAGCGATGCATCGGCGCGGCAGCGGCTCGATACTCCGCGGACCTCCCGCCGTCTGTCGCTCGGCCTCGATGTCGAGGCCGTCGGTCGGGTCAGCGAGAACATCGCCCGGTTCCTGGGCACGGGACGTTATCTCGCCATGCAGACGGTGTTCGTCATCGTATGGATCATCTTGAACCTCTTCGCGGTGGGCTTGCAGTGGGATCCGTACCCCTTCATCCTGCTCAACCTCGCCTTCTCCACCCAAGCCGCCTACGCCGCGCCCCTGATCCTGCTGGCGCAGAACCGCCAGGAAAACCGCGACCGAGTATCGCTGGAAGAGGACCGCAGGCGCGCCGAACAAACCAAGGCCGATACCGAATATCTGGCTCGGGAGCTGGCGGCACTGCGGCTCGCGGTGGGTGAGGTCGCCACCCGCGACTATCTGCGCCGTGAGCTTGAAGAACTGCACGAGGCCATCGAGGGGCTTCGTGTAAAAGAGACCCAGTAATCCTATTTGGGCGTCACGATGCCGTGGTCGTAGGCGTACACGATGGCCGCGGCCCGATCTCGCAGATCGAGTTTGACGAAAATTCGGCCGATGTGGCTCTTGACCGTCACCTCGGATATCACCAGCTGCTCGGCGATTTCGGAATTGTTCGCGCCGGATGCGATGAGCGCCAACACATCCAGTTCCCGTACGGTGAGCTTGTCCTCGGCGGCGCCGCTACTGGCGGCGGGCGCGCGTCGATAGGCACTGAGTACCCGCGAGGTTACCGACGGATCCAGATATGCCTCACCACGGGCGACCGCGTGTACAGCGCGGACCAGCTCTTCAGCCGGAGAATCTTTGAGGATGAACCCGGCAGCCCCGGCACGCAGCGCCCCAGAGAGCAACTCGTCGTCATCAAATGTAGTGAGTGCCAATGCCGGCGGCCCCTCGGAGGCGTGCAGCAATCGAATCGCCTCGATACCGCTCATCTGCTTCATACGCAGATCCATGATCACCACATCAGGCCGCGCCCGCGTGACCGCCTCCGCTACCTCGCTGCCGTCGGCGCACTCCCCCACAATCGAGAATCCGTCCTTACGACGCAGAATCCGACGCAGTCCCGTGCGCACCAGCTCCTGATCATCGACCAGCAGCACGCCCACCTCGGTATCAGTCATGACGCCATAACACCTTTCGCCGCGCGCGGCACGGAGTCTCGCTGGACTCCAACGGGACGCTGGCCGACACTGTCCAGCCGTCCTCCGCTTGCCCAGCACGGAAATCCCCGCCGAGCATCTCAATGCGCTGCCGCATGCCTGCGAGCCCGCCTCCCGAACACACATCGGCGGGCAATCCCGCGGCCAGGTCGTTACTCACGGTCAGACTCGCTGCCGACCCGTTGATGTCAAGGAGAACCGCGGCCGCTGACCTCGGTGAGTGCTTAGCGATGTTGGCCAAAGATTCCTGAGCCACTCGGTACAACGCCAAACCCACTCCAGCGCTGACGGACTCACCCGACCCGTAGATATGTGATTCGACTGCCATCCCCGCCGCCGTGAAATCTGCGACCAGATCAGGTATGTCGGAGATGCCCGGCTCTGGAGACAGCCGCATCGGCTCGGTTCCGCCGGGACCGGTGCTCAACAATCCCACCGTACCGCGGATATCCGACATCGCCTGACGCCCAAGGCGTTCGGCATCGAGCAATCCGGCGACGGCATCGTCGACATCGTGATCCTCCTGCAATGCCCGCCGCGCCCCGGTCAGATGCAGCATCGTCACCGACAGTGAATGCGCTATCACGTCATGGATTTCGCGTGCGATGCGGCGTCGTTCATCGGAAGCTGCCTGCTCCAGCATGCGCACCTGCTGTGCGCGTTCCTGTAAGAGCAGACGTTGTTGCAGTTGCATGATGCGCCCGATCAACCACCCGCAGAGCACAAAGAACACCATGTAGAGCGAGAAGGTCCCAAGGTGATTCAGCTGTTCGGCAGCCACGAGCAGTGCCACACAGGCGCCCACCGCGAGAAGACCAGCGCGCACCGACGCGATGGCTCCCACTTCCCCGAGCGTGAACATCAGCAGGAAGGGCGCACCATCTACGACATTGGCCGGCCAGGTGAGAAACAGCCCGACCCCCGCCAGCGCGAACGCCACGGTCCAGAACGCGTTCAACTTGCGACCAGCGACGATGAACGACAGGATCGGAGTCAGCGCGAGCAGGGCCGCTACGGCCAGTAACCACGGGCGGGTGAAACCTCGCTGCAGGACAGAGCAACCCACGATGAGCAGCGTGCTGCTGTACATGACCAGCGGCACCGCCCACGGAAATTCGTACGGCACCAGAGAACGGCGCTGCAACGCAGTCTCTCGGAACCAATCCATAGCGCCAGCGTAGAGGCGGTCACGACGTCACACATCATGCTTCGCGCGGATTCGCGTCTCCTACCACGGTAGGAGAGCAAGTCTCGCCCAGAGCACGACGACCGCCTCACTGCCTCTCCGTAGCGTCGGCATGCATGTGGGAAGCCATCGCAAGGTTCTGCAGCCGATACGCGTTTCTCGTCATCGGGATTTGGGTACTCGCCGCAGCGGCAGGCAATCTGCTTGTGCCGCAGGTGGAAAGCACAGCACATAACCACGCGCGTGGTTTCCTCCCGCATAGTGCCCCGGTGAACACCGCGGGCGCCGTGATGGGCAGGCAGTTCCAGGACGGTGACGGCGGGAACCTCAACTACCTGGTGTTGGAGAGCGACCACAAATTGGGGCCCGTCGAGCATCAGTATCACGATCGGCTCCTGGCGAAACTGCGCGCAGACACCGCACATCTGGATTCGGCGATGGACCTGTGGGCGGACCCGCTGACGGCCGAGGGCGCAATCAGCCCGGACGGGAAGGCGGTGTACACCATGCTGCGCGTGACCGGCGAGCTCGGCGGTGCGCAGGCCAACGCGTCCCTGGACGCGGTCCGGCAGATCGTCGCCGACGAGCCGGCACCAGCAGGGATGCACCCCTGGGTCACCGGGCCCGGCGCCACCATCGCCGATGAGCTCACGTCCATCGACACCCAGATGCTGATGATCACCGGCGTCACCGTGGTGCTCATCGCGGTGCTGCTCTTCGCCGTCTACCGATCTGCTGTTACCGCGGCCATCCCCCTGATCACCGTGGGCATGGGCCTGGGGGTGGCGCGCTCCATCGTCGCCTTCCTCGGGGAACGCAATCTCATCGAGGTCTCCATCTTCTCGGTCGCACTGCTGGCCGCCCTGGTGCTCGGCGCGGCGACCGATTACGGCATCTTCCTACTCGGGCGTTATCACGAACAGCGGCGTTCGGGGCTCGGGCATGAGCAGTCACTGGAAGTCGCCAACCGCAGCGTGGCGCCGGTCATCGCGGCCTCCGGGCTGACCATCGCCGCCGCACTCTCCTGCCTCATGTTCGCCCAGGTAGGCATGCTGCGCAGCGCCGGATTGCCTTGTGCCATAGGAATACTCACCGGCATGGCGGCGTCGCTGACGCTGCTTCCCGCGCTCATCGGACTGGCCGGTCGTCGCGGGTTGGCCCAGCCTCGTCCACTGCGCGGGCAGCCGGGGCGCCGGTGGCGCAGAGTGGGCACAATGGTCGCGCGCTGGCCAGGGCCCGTCCTCGTCGGCTCGGCGCTAGTGCTCATGGTGTGCGCCATTCCTGTAGCCGGCCTGCGCCTTGGCTTCGATGAGCTTGCCTCCCAGCCGCTTTCCACACACGCCAACCGGGGCTATCAGGCGATGGACAGGCATTTCCCGCCGAACCGATTGCTGCCGGAGATCGTCTCGATCGAATCCGACCACGATTTGCGCAACCCGGCCGGAGTCATCGGTATCGAGCGAGTCACCAAGAAGCTCATGGAGATTCCCGGAATTCGGATGGTCCAGTCGGCCTCCCGCCCGGCAGGTGCCATCCCCGAACAGGCGGCACTGACCGAACAGGCGGGAATCATCGCCGATCAGCTGGACGATGGAACCACCCAGATGAGCCAACGTCTCGGGGCCGTCGACCAGCTCTCGGCGACACTGAGCCAGTTCTCCAAGGCGATCGCGCAGCTGCAGAACGGTCTCGCGGGCGGGGTGAGTGGCCTGGGCGAGCTGAACGGTGGCGTCGGTGACATGCACTCGGGAATGAAAGCGCTGCAGGACAACGTGTCCCAGGTATCCGGTTACATGGAGCCCTTGCGGAACTTCACCAACGGCAACCCCAACTGCGCCAACGACGGCATCTGCTCGCTGGTACTCAAGGCCGTCGAGCCGATGGATTCTGTGGTGGCGGCAACCGCATCGCTGACGGCCAGCACCGCCAAGTTCGGTACCGGCGCACAGGGAATGCAGAAATCCTTCTCCGGGGCGGTGGACTCGGTGAAGAACATGCGCACTACGGTCGCGCAGCTCAGCACGATCACCGATCAACTGACCAAGGCGGTCGGCGAAACACGCACCATGTTCTCCGGGCTGACCGAATACCTGCGCGCCATGCGCGAAGATTTTCGCAGCAGCGGCGAGGGAGGTTTCTACCTGCCCCAGCGGGCCTGGCAGGACCCGCGCTTCCAGCGCGCCGCCGGGCTCTACTTCGCCCCAGACGGTCGTTCGACTCGCATGCTGGTGTTCGGGGACGGCAAAGTGTTCGGCGCGGACGGCGCACATCGATCTCCGCAGATCACCCTCGCGGTGAGCGAGGCCACCAAGGAGGGCACCCTCGCCGGTAGCACGGTCAACATTGCCGGATTCGGCACCGGCACAGCCGAATTGCGCGGATATGTGAGCGACGACTTCCTGCTGTTGGCGGCCGTGGCGCTGGCACTGGTCTTCCTCATCGTGTTGGTGATGCTGCGTAGCCCGGTGGCGGCAGCGGTGGTCATTGGCACCGTGGTCGTCTCTTACGCGTCCGCGTTGGGGATCACCACGCTGATCTGGCATGACATGTTGGGTCGCGACCTGCACTGGTCGGTTCCGTCGATCGCTCTTATCGCATTGGTCGCGGTGGGCGCCGACTACAACTTGTTGTTCACCATGCGCATGCGTGAAGAGATCTTCCTGGACGGCGCCAGACTACGTACCGGAATGATCCGCGCTTTCGGCGGCACGGGCGGGGTCGTCACGACGGCCGGGATCGTGTTCGGTATCACCATGTTCGCCATGCTTTCCAGTGACGTTTTGAGCATCGAGCAGGTGGGCACCGCCATCGGAGTCGGGTTGATCATCGACACGCTCATCGTCAGAACGTTCGTCGTGCCGGCGGTGGCGGGTCTGCTGGGTAAGTGGTTCTGGTGGTCACCGGCACCGCTGCTGCACGGGCTGTTGTTCAGATGGTCGAAGGCGCGCTCACCCCGCACCGCCGGCGTGCTCGCGTACCTGCTGACGCGACCATCACGGCTGGAAAGAACCGGGGCCTAGCCGTCGGCATCCCTGTCGATGAGCCGACGCGGGAACGCCAGGATGCCGGCGACCGAGAGCAGCCACGCCAACAGGCGCACCACGCCGATTCCGACACCCGGCACCAGCGTCCCGTCGATAACCCAGGTCGACCATGCGTCGAGCGCAAAGGCGAGCATCACGCCGACCGCAGCCGCAATCGAGATCCGGTCAAACTTCTCACGGTCCGGCCAGTGGTGCAGTGCCGTCGCTGCGATGCCGACGAGAAACACCACGGCAAGCCGCACACTATCGATGCCAAAGAACACTGTGAACGCGAATCCGACAATGTAGAGCAGCATCGCCGCGGCTTTGGCCACGGTCGCATCCACCTTCAGACCAGCGACAATTATCATCGAAACTCCAGCCGCGCGCGGAAACTTCGCACGCACATAGAGTAACCAGGTAGTAGGGCAAGTGCGATGCCTGCAGCGAATATTGCGCGATATATACAGCTATCCCATTCTGCGCGCGAGATCCTCACGAGCCGAATTTGCCTGCTCAGGGGTCAACAGAGGGTTGGCGTAGATATCGACGAGCGTGGCCGCCATCTTCAGCTCGCCCTCGGGCGAACCGACATCAACACCCAGCCCACGCGAAACATGTTGCTGAAGCAGTGGCACCGCCAGCGCCATCGCGGTGATGACGGTGGCACGGGACCTGACATCAACATCGGCCGGGAACACGCGGTTGTGGTCGGCACCGGCCAGCCAGCCCTCGGTCATGGCCACCATCTCGTCGAACACCTGGCCCGCGGAGCCGTCGACCAAGGCCCTCGTGATGTAGTCCTGGTATTGGCCGATCGGAATGCGCGCCGAAACATAGTGCACGTCACCGCGTTCCACGTTTGTCCGGACCTGCTCGTTGATCTTCCGCATCGTCTTGACGAGGTATTCATCGCATGCCTCGCGCAGTTCCTGCTTGGACCCGAAGTGGTGCCGCAACAACCCGGAGGAGACCCCCGCTCGCGCGGCGATGCCCCGAATGGTCGCTCCGTCGTACCCCCTCTCGCCGAACTCATGCAGCGCGGCGTCCCGGATGCGGGCGCGGGCGGTGAGGTCGTCGGGGTCCACGGTCTCCATCGCCGCATATTACACGACTGGACAATTGACTACACGCTTGTATAGTCGATGGCATGGGCATCGACACCAGCGGAATCACCCCGGAGGAAGAGACCGCCTTTCTCACCCTGAAGGCACGGGCCGTCAACGACGGCTGGCAGCAACCGATCCTGCCGGATCCGGGGGCGACAGCCGCCGTCGCCGCGATCGACTACGACTTCGATGCACTGGGGGTGATAACCCCCGTGGTGTGCCAATCCTCTTTACGCGCAAAACTTCTCGACGATCGCGTGCGGAGGTTCATCGTCAAGCACCCCCACGCGGTGGTGGTCGATCTCGGAGCGGGTCTCGACGACGGATATCGACGCATCCAGCCACCGCCTACCGTCGATTGGTACAGCGTCGATCTGCCCGGGATGGCCAGGCTGCGTGATGAAGTCATGGCTCCGGGCGCCGGTGAGCACACCATCGGGGTGTCCGTCACCGACCCGACGTGGATCGACGCAATACCGTCGGACCGTCCGGCGATGGTGGTCGCCGATGGGTTCTTCGCGTTCCTGACCAAAGAGCAGATCATCGCCACGATGCGAGCCGTCACCGATCACTTTCCCAGCGGGCAGCTCGCATTCAACGATTACGGCCGCATGGTGGTGGGTGTGTGGATCTCGAAGCTGTTTCCGCAGAAGATGTTCAAGAAGGTCAATCAGCTGCGCGGATTCGAGGGTTACGACGATCCGCGTACTCCGGAGCGCTGGAACCCGAAGCTGCGGTTCGTTGAAGAGTTCAGCTTGGTGGACGCCCCCGAGGTGGGACTCTTTCCGAAGTGGCTCCAGATATCGTCGCGGCTGGCGAGATACAGCCCCTCGATGAGACGCTCCGCGCGCATCCTGCGTTTCGAGTTCTAGGCCTGCGCTCTCCACTTGACCTGGAGTGCACTCCAGTTCCTAGGCTTCTCATATTCACACAAGACCATGATTTGAGGAGTCCCTCGTGACTTTGTCTGTGCCTGCCTACGCCGCCTACTCCCCGACTGAGCCACTTCGCCCGGCTGTCATCGAGCGTCGCGAACCTGGCCCGAAAGACATTGTCATCGATATCGTTTGGGCCGGTATCTGCCACAGCGACATCCACACGGTAAGTAACCATTGGGGTCCCGCGAGCTTCCCGGTGGTGCCCGGGCACGAGATCGCCGGCGTGGTGACCCAGGTCGGCTCCGAAGTCGAGAAGTTCACGGTTGGCGACCGAGCCGGTGTCGGCTGCATGGTCGGCTCCTGCGGCGAGTGCGCCAACTGTAAATCAGGCGAAGAGCAGTTCTGCAACGGCGAGGGCGGCTTCATCGGCACGTACAACGCGGTGGGCAAGGACGGCCGGCCGACTTACGGCGGGTACAGCGACCTCATCGTGGTGGATGAAGCGTTCGCGTTGAAGATCCCGGATGCCCTTCCCCTCGATCAGGCCGCCCCGCTGCTGTGCGCCGGAATCACCATGTACTCCCCGCTGCATCATTGGAGGGCCGGCCCCGGAACTCGTGTCGGCATCATTGGCCTTGGGGGCCTCGGCCATATGGGTGTACAGATCGCCCACGCGTTAGGCGCTGAAGTGACGGTGCTGAGCCAGTCACTGCGCAAGCAGGAGGACGGCCTGAGTCTCGGCGCAGACCATTACTACGCGACTAGCGACCCGGCCACTTTCACAAAGCTCGCGTCCTCATTCGATCTGATCCTCAACACGGTCTCCGACGGGATCGATGTCGAAGGCCTCCTGTGGCTGCTCGACAAGGACGGGACGCTGGTGCAACTGGGCTTGCCGGAGGACCCGATCAACTTCAAGCCCTCGCCGCTGGTCTTCGGACGCCGCCGCTGGGCGGGCTCACCAATCGGCGGAATCTCCGAAACTCAGGAAATGCTCGACTTCTGCGCGGCCAAGGGCATCGCTGCGCTGGTCGAAAAGATCGAGGCGCCCCAGATCAACGAGGCCTACGCGCGGGTCCTCAAGAGCGATGTGCGGTACCGGTTCGTGATTGACGGTGCCAGCTTTACGGCTTGAGCAGGGCGCGTGATCAGTCGCGACGGAACTTGCGCACAACCTTGCGCGCCACCAGCGCGGCAACCACGGCGCCGACACCGAGAATGGTGAATTTGATGGCCGGCTTGTTAAGGGTCGCCAGCACCGAGGCCTTGGCGTCCTCGGCCAGACGCTGCGGATTTGCGCGGTCACTCAGGGTGTCGACAGTCGCCGCGAGCTGATCGCGGGCCTTGTCGATATCGGCCTTGATTGCCTCGGGATCCCTGGCCACGTGTACTCCTCCACGTCCGCGGTTGAAACTCAAGCAACTACCCTAGGGCAACAACTGTACGGGTCAACAGAAAGGCATCGGTCATGGCGGAAACCAAGCGGCTCGAAGTTGGCGACAAAGCCCCGGCGTTCACTCTCCTGGACGCGGACGGCAAGAAGGTGTCGCTGTCCTCCTACAAGGGCCGCAAGGTCATCATCTACTTCTACCCGGCCGCCATGACCCCCGGCTGCACCAAACAGGCCTGCGACTTCCGTGACAGCCTCGCCCAGCTCAACGAGGCGGGCCTCGATGTCATCGGCATCTCCCCGGACAAGCCCGAGAAACTCGCCAAGTTCCGCGAACGCGATGGCGTGAACTTCCCGCTGCTGTCTGACCCCGACAAGACGACGCTGACCGCATACGGCGCCTTCGGTGAGAAGAAGCTGTACGGAAAGATCGTCGAGGGCGTCATTCGATCCACCTTCGTCGTAGACGAAAAGGGCAAGATCGAGGTGGCGCAGTACAACGTGAAGGCCACCGGACACGTCGCGAAGCTGCGCCGCGACATCTCCGTGTAGATCAGATGCCACTGATCGACATCACCTGCGGCCCCGCGGTCACAGACGACACCCGTGCAAGCCTCGCCGAAGTCCTTCCCCACGCGGTCTCGCTGGCGGTGCAATGCACGGACGAGCCTTATGACCACCGTCTACAGCCCGGTGACGTCCTGATCCGGTTCCATGAGGTCGGCCCGTTCGACCGTTTCGATATCGACGTACTCGTCGAGGTGAAGTCGAAATGGTTCAGCGACCGAGCGCAGGACCGTCAGCGTCGCGCCGAGGCAATCCACGACGCGGTACGAAACGTCATCGAGGACGAACAGACTGCCGGCGTCTATCTGACCTTGCCCGTTGCGGCATGGGATCAGAGCGATTCTGAAGCCTCAAGCCGTTGAGGACGTCCGTACCAGAGGGCGCCCGCAAGTGGCTGGGCTTGGCCGCCATCGCATTGGGAGTGGCGCTGATCGTCGTCGATACGACGATTGTCAACGTCATCATCCCCTCGATCGTGCGCGACCTCGGCGTCACGTCGGCACAGGCGCAGTGGGTACAGGAGTCATACGCAATCGTCTTCGCGGCGCTGCTGCTGCTTGTCGGACGATTCTCTGACATTCTCGGCGCCCGCCGCGTCTTCCTTACCGGGGTAGTGATTTTCGGTGTGACGAGCCTGCTGGCCGGTATGGCTACCACCGGAAGCTGGTTGATACTGGCCCGCTTCCTGCAAGGTGCCGGGGCCGCGCTGATCCTGCCGACGTCGCTTGCACTGCTCAATGCGCAGTTCACCGGCAAGGCCCGGGGCCAGGCATTCGCAGTCTGGGGGTCGACCATCGGAGCCGCGACGGCCCTTGGTCCGCTGCTCGGCGGATGGCTCGCCGAACACGCCTCGTGGCGTTGGGCTTTCGGCATCAATATTCCGCTTGTCGCGGTGATCTGCATCGGCGCACTGGCGTTCATCCCACTCTCACCGCGCACTCAGGCACGCGTGGATGTCGCCGGGGCGGTGTTCTCGATCCTCGGGCTGGGGTTGCTCGCCTTCGGTCTGATTGACGGTCGCACCTACGGGTGGGTCCGCAGCACCGAACCCTTCGAGGTGCTCGGCATGCGCTGGACGCTCGACGTATCACCGGTTTTCGTCGCACTCGTCCTTGCAGCGTTGTCCCTCATCGCCTTTGTCATCCGCCAGGTCACTCTGACCCGCGATATCGATCCCGCGCAGCCGACCACCGCACTGATGGACGTGCGGCTCTTCTCCATCGGCTCGTTCCGCAACGGCAATATCGCCACGCTGATCATCGGGATGGGCGAATTCGGCATCGTGGCCGTCCTTCCGCTATGGCTGCAATTCGCGTTGGGGTACAGCGCGGTCCAAGCAGGCTTGGCTTTGGTTCCCATCGCACTCGGCAGTTTCGTCGCCAGTGGCGCCAGTTTCGCTATGACGTCACGTATCTCAGCGTTGGGATTGGTGCGCATCGGGCTGGCGCTGGAGGCACTGGGGTTGGCGGCGCTCGGCTACATCGCCCGGCCCGACAGCACCTGGTGGGCCATCGCGGCGGCGCTGTTCGTGTATGGGATCGGCATCGGATTCGCCACCGCCCAGGTGACCAACGTGGTGCTCGCCGATGTACCCGAACGTAGCTCCGGTCAAGGCTCGGGCATGCAAAGCGTGTTCCGGCAGCTGGGCTCGGCCCTCGGGATCGCCGTGCTGACGACGGCCTTCTTCAGCGCTATCAGCGCACGGCTCAGCGGCACTCTCACGTCCACCGGGGTGCCAGCCGATCAATCCGATGCGCTCACCCGTGCGGTCGTTCGCAGCGCGGGTGCTGCCATCGACGGGTTCGCGCGTCAACCCCAGACCGAGGCCATCGCCGATGCCGCGCGCCAGGCGATGGCCCATGGAGTGGAGTTGGGCAGTTACCTAGCCGCAGCATTCCTCGCGCTGGGACTTGCCGCGACATTTCTCATCACCCCGTCCACCGCGACAGAGCATGCGCCGCTCCCCTAGCCCTGCGGGTCGGTGATATCGAAAACCGTGGCGGTGCTAGCGTTCTCCGCCGCAAGTTCGATCCGGCGGCGCATATCCACCGTCATGTCCGGCATCGCTGCGATATCGAACCACTGCGCGGCATCGTTCTCGCCGTCCGCAGGAAAGGGTGATCCGGCAACCCAGTCCATTCGGAACACGTGGTCCAGGTACTGAGCATGATCGCCATTGACATGAACCATCGGCCGGGTCACATGCACCCACACCAGTCGTTGGGGTATCGCGTGAACACCGGCCTCTTCCAACACTTCCCGGATGGCGCAGTCGGCCGGATTCTCGCCGGGGTCGACGATTCCGGTTACCGCCGTCCAGGCGCCGTTGTCCGCGCGCTTGACCAGCAGCACTTGCTCATCCCGAATGACCACAGCGGTCACACCCGGTAACCACAGCGGCGCATGTCCGATGTGTCGACGCAACTCGATGACGAATTCCGGAACCGGCATAGGCACTTCTTAACAGACCGGTCCCATATCCGGCCCAGGCGAGTGTGCGAATTAAGTCGATATCTGTGCGAAAACCAGCTGTATCCGCACACTCGACACTAAGAAGGCGTTTCGCCCTCTTGTTCCAGAACGACGAATGCCGCCGCAGTGTCTCCATCATGCGTCAGAGTCACATGCACCGTCATATCTGCGAGGTACTCGGCGATTGCCCCGGAAAGCCGTATGCGCGGGCGGCCCCAGGTGTCCGTCACCACCTCGATGTCCCGGTGGATGTTCTCCGGTAACACCGGTCGCTGCGAGTACCGCGACCCCGACCATGCCTTGATGACGGCCTCCTTGGCGGCCCAACGGGCCGCCAAGTACCGCGCCTCTCCGCCAGTCTTCGAGGCCGCGTCGCGCCGCTCACCCGGCGTGAACGCAGACCCGAAAGCCGTTCCGGGGCTAGCTAGTTGCTCTCCGAACTCGGAGATGGTGACCAGGTCGATCCCGATACCGACAATCACCGGTGGTAGACCTCGTCCTCACTCAGGCGCGAACCTGGATCAAGCAGCATCGAGGCTTCCTGGCGCTTCTCCGACTCATCGTGGTCATGGTCGAAGCGACGTCCGTCCGGCCGCTCGTACATGGGCCGTCCACCGGCCATGGCCGAGGCCAGGCGACGCTGTCCGGCGAGAACGCGCCCGCGCGAACGCTTCTCGTAGTCGTCACGATCCTCCGGACGCAGCGAGGCGATGAACGCCTGCGGATGCACCAGCGCGACCAGACCCGACACGTGACCGAAGCCCAGGCTTGTCACCAGACCCGCCTTCAGCGGCAGCTTCTCCTTGAGTGGCAGCGACTCGCGCACCCACACGAAGTGCTGGCTGGTGGCCAGTTCATCGTCGACACAGTCCAGGCTGCGGTTCGGCGGAATCACGCCGTCACGCAGCACCTGGCACAGGCCAAGCATCTGGAACACCGCAGCGCCGCCCTTGGCGTGGCCGGTCAGGTTCTTCTGCGAGATGACGAACAGCGGCGCACCATCCGAGCGCCCCAGCGAGGCTGCGAGCCGCTCATGCAGCTCGGTCTCGTTGGGATCGTTGGCGAGCGTTGACGTGTCGTGCTTCGAGATGACGGCGATGTCATCGGCCGTGACGCCCAGCTTGTTCAGCGAGCGCGCCAGATCCGAATCCCTGCCACCACGTCCGGCCGCGAGCGCGCCCAGACCCGGAGCCGGGATGGAGGTGTGCACACCGTCACCGAACGACTGTGCGTACGCGACCACCGCGAGCACCGGCAGACCCATCTTGAGCGCCAGATCACCGCGCGCCAGCAGCACGCTGCCGCCACCCTGCGCCTCGACGAACCCGAGACGACGACGGTCGTTGGCCCGCGAGAACCGCTTGTCCGCGATGCCCTTGGCTCGCATCATCTCGGTGTCGGCGGTCGCGGCCATGTCGCCGAAGCCGATGATGGCCTCCAACGTCAGGTCGTCGAAACCACCGGCCAGCGCCAGATGCGCCTTGCCGAGACGGATCTTGTCGACGCCTTCCTCGACGGAGACCGCCGCGGTGGCGCACGCCGCCACCGGGTGGATCATCGAGCCGTAGGAACCGACGTAGGACTGCACCACATGCGCGGCCACGACGTTCGGCAGCACTTCCTGCAGGATGTCGTTCGGCTTGTTACGGCCCAACAGGTTTCCGTGGTACATGGTCTGCATCGAGGTCATGCCGCCCATACCGGTGCCCTGCGTATTGGCCACCAGGCTCGGGTGCACCCAACGCATCAGCTCGGTCGGGGTGAAGCCCGCCGACAGGAACGCGTCCACCGTCGCGACCATGTTCCACAGCGCCACCCGGTCGATGGAGCTGACCATGTCCGGGGTGATGCCCCACACGGTGGGATCGAAACCGGTCGGAATCTGAGCACCGACGGTCCGCGACAGCTTGGTCTTCCGTGGCACGCGAACCTCTGTGCCCGACTTACGCGTCACCTGCCAGTCGCTGCCATCGGCCAACGGCTGAATCACCGTGTGCTCGGGGTCCCACTTCACAAACTCGCGAGCCTCGGCCTCGGTCGACACCGTGAAGGTGAAGTCCTTGTCCAGGAACACCGACACCAGCAGCGGCGAAGCGTGATCGGGGTCGATCGCACCGTCATCGACGAACTCGCGGACACCGATGTTGGCAACCACCTTGTCGTGGTAACGCTCCACCAACTCCGATTCCGGCACCAGTTCACCGGATTCGGTGTCGTACCAACCGGCCTCGGGATCGTTCTCCCACTTGACCAGTCCGGTCGTCCACGCGAGCTCCAGCACGCCGGCGGCCGACAGTTCGTCGTCGACCTCCATCTCGTAGCGAGTACGCGAGGAGCCCAGCGGGCCCAGCTCGCCGCCGCCGACGACGACCACCAGATCGGCCGGGTCGACATCGAGGTCGGCCCATTCCGGAGGCAGCGTCGAGGTGTAACCGCGCGGCGGAGACGGCAGTGCCGCAATGAGGTTCGGGTCGTCCTCCTCGTCGGCAGATGCCGCGGCCTCGGCCTTCGCCTTGGCCTCCATGTCCTCGCGGGCCTTGGCGGCCAGCTCGGCCATGTCGAGCTCGACCTCGGCCAGCCCACCGGTGAGGTCCTTTTCGACAGGTGTCTGTGCGGCCTGCACGCGTGCCTCAGGTGAGCACAGCGCCAACAGCATGGATGCCATGTCCGCGGTGGAGTACGTGGTGACTCCCGCCTCTTCGACGGCGGTGACGATGGCGTCGTTGTGACCCATCAGCCCGGTGCCACGGGTCCAGCCGATCAGCGCGTGCGCCAAGCTGACTCGCGACGCCCACGACGACTCGGCCTTCCACCGGGTGACCAGTGCATCGAGAGCCGCCTTGGACTCGCCGTATGCGCCGTCGCCACCGAACATGCCTCGGTTCGGCGAACCCGGCAGCACCACATGCAGACGCGAGGCGATATCGCGCTCTGCGCCGATGGCCGACAGGCCGCCGATGAGCCGCTGCACGGCCCACAACAGCACCTTCATCTCCATCTCGGCACGCGAACCCGCTTCCGACAGATCCCCGACCACCTTCGGCGCGGCGAACGGGAACAACAGAGTCGGGGTCTGCGCGTCCTTGAGGTGGATCGACATCGGCCCAAGGCTTTCGGACTGCTCGGTGCCCACCCACTGCACCAGTGCATCGATATCGGCGTACGAGGCCATGTTGGCCGGCACCACCCACAGCTTGGCGCTGAACCGAGCGCTTTCGCGGTACAGGTTGCGGTAGAACGCCAACCGGTCCTCGTCAAGACGCGAAGTGGTGGCGACAACCGTCGCGCCCCCGGACAGCAGCGCGGCGACCACGGATGCGGCGATCGAGCCCTTGGAAGCGCCCGTCACCACCGCGACCTCGCCGCCCCACTTGCCCTGCTCGGGGCTCTCGGCACCGGCGGCGATCCGCCCGTACAGCGAGGCGTGCACGTTGCGGCCCTGCGCCAACGACTTGCCCTGCCACCAATTGGCCTGGGTGGCAACAGCATGCCCGGCACCTTCGAACTGGCCTGCCAGCTGTGCCCACTGGCTGTCGATCTCGTCTTCCTCGGTGATCCACAGGCGCGCCAGATCCTCACGGGCGCTGGCCCAGCGGTCGTCGAACACCACGGCCTTCTTGCCGTCGAAGCTCGGCGCCACCAAACGCGGCCAGTCCGAACCCAATTCGGCCGAAACCAGCTCGATGAGCTCGGTATCGGTAGCGCCGTCCGAGGCGACGATCGGGGCCGACAGACCCAGCTGGTCGAGCACCAGACGTGCGGCCGAGGCGAGAACGCCGTCACGACCGGTGATCTGGTCGGTGAACTCGCTCAGCGCGGCAGCATCGACGGTCGCACCGCCGGCCCCACCGGCCGAGGGCAGAGACACCCCGACACCGCGGCGCGCGGCCACTGCCGCAACACCGGCGTCGATCGCGGCATCCACGGCGTTACCGTCCGCCAGCGTGCTCGGTGCCAGACCGCCGAGGTCGCCACCGCGGACGCTGGTGCCCTCACGGGTGCCCAGCGCCAACTCGACGGTGACGTGCTTGACCCAGCCCGGACCCAGTTCCCAGGTCTTGGTGATCCGCTCGGCGATGGCGGCCGGACGCTTACCCGAGGGCCCGAAGACCGTCTTGAGCTGATCGTTGATCGAGTCCGAAAGCACCGGGCCGAACGGCTTGTAGGTACGCGCCAATTTGGTGACCTGCACCCGCAATCCGGACAGGTCCGCCTCGGCGGCACCGTCAATGGCGCTCAGGTTCAGCTCGGAGCCCAGATCGACCAGCAGCTGGTTACGACGCGAGGAGGCACCGTCGGTGAGGCTCTCGATGGAGTCCACCGGCTCGATCTGGTCGATGCGCATCTTCGTCGAGAGTGCGATCAACGCAAGCGTCGCATCGGAAGCGTCGAAGCCGATGTCCTCCGGACGCGGGCCGCCCGAGGGCGCGGCAGGAGCGGCAGGTGCCGCTGCCGGAGCAGCCTCGGCAGACGCAGTACTTTCCGCGGGCTCCTCGATTTCAGGCTCGGGCTCGGGATCGCTGTCCGTTCCGAACAGCACCGCGTGATCGCGCTCGACGTTGAGCACCTCGATCGAGCTGTGGCTGTACTCGGGCAGTTTCAGGGTGTTGTTGGCCAGACCGGCGACGGTCGGCATGGACTTCACGCCCACCTCGACGAAGCGCTCCACACCCAGGCCGCCGGCGGCCTCCTCGGTGAACAGCAGGTCCTGAGTCTCGATCCACCGCACCGGGCTGGCGAACTGCCAGGCGAGCAGCTCGATGAGCACCTTGCGGCACAACAACACCGGCTTCTCGTTGCGCCAGGTGTCGTAGTCGGCCAGCACCTCGTCGAGCGGTTCGGCGGGAACCAGATCCCGGATTTCCTGGATGAATTCACGATCCAGCGTGAACGGCTTGGGTACCAGGTTCGGGATGTACTTGCCGATGATCAGGTTCGGGTCGCCGTCCATGGGCAGCACCCGCTCCAGGGAACGACGGAACTCGGCAACGCCGACCCGCAGCACCTCGGAGTGGAACGGCACGTCGATACCGGGCACCATGATGAAGGAGCGTCGGCCACCGAACTCTTCCCGGCGCTTCTCGACCTCGGCCTCCAGCAGCTCCAGGCCGCGCACCGTTCCGGCGATGGCGTACTGCGAGCCCCGCAGGTTGAAGTTCACGATCTGCAGGAATTCTCCGCTGTGTTCGGCGATCCCCGCGACGAACGCGCCGACATCGGCGTCCTCCAGCCCGATCTGCGACGGGCGGATCGCAGCAAGACGATAGTTACTGCGCCCCTGCTCATCTCGCGGCACGATGTCGTGCATCGCCGACCCGCGGTGGAACACCACCTCGAGCAGACCATCCTGCGGAATGACGCCACTGACAGTGGCCAGCGCGGTGTACTCGCCGACGGAGTGACCACATGTGATCGCATCCTCGACGAAAGAACCGGATTCCTTCATCTCGGCGATCTGCGCGGTGGCCAGAGTGGCCATCGCCACCTGGGTGAACTGCGTCAGGTACAGCACGCCCTCGGGGTGCTGATAGTGAACACCACCGGCGATAAGGCTTGTCGGGTTGTCCTTGACCACGTGCAGCACGGAGAAGCCGAGCCGCTCGCGGGTGAACTTGTCGGCGTTGTCCCAGACCTTGCGGGCGGCCTTGGAACGTGAACGCACGTCCATACCCATGCCCTTGTGCTGGATGCCCTGCCCCGGGAAGGCGTACACCGTCTTGGGGGCTGCGAGCCGGGCGGTCGCCGACATCACCAGGTCGCTGCCGACCTTGGCCTGGATCTCTACAACCTCTGCGCCGGAATCGATTCCGACACGGTCTACGCGAACGTCAACCTCGTCGCCCGGCTGCACCATCCCCAGGAAGCGAGAGGTCCAGCCGACCAACGTGCGCGGCGGGGTGCTGGAGCCATCGGCAGAGGTGACCACGTGCTGCGCGGCGGCCGAAAGCCACATGCCATGCACGATGGGTGATCCCAGTCCGGCCAGCAGGGCCGCCGACTTGTCGGTGTGGATCGGGTTGTGGTCACCCGACACCACTGCGAACGCCCGCATGTCGGTGGGCGCGAAAATCTTTGCGTCACGACGGCGGCGACGAGTGGTGTCCGCCTCGTGCTCGGAGAGCGCACCGCCGGCGCGGACCGGGTCGGCGAGTTCGGCCGCCCCGTTGCGCCCCAGAATCGCAAAGCGCTCCCGCAGCGTGGCCAACACGGTGCCGTCCGCTGCCGCCACGGTGACGTCAACCGGTACAACCCGGCCGACCTCGGTGTCGGTTGCGACGGAGGCCGTTGCGGTGACCGATAGTTCGGCCGCCTCGGCGGGGAGAGCGGCGATCAGGTGGGCGGCATGGTCCAGGTGCACCAGTGAGAGCAGACCCTCGATGACGCCCGTACCGTCCGCGGTCTTGGCATCGCCGATCGCGGCGAACACCGCGGGCCAGCACAGGCCGACCAGCGCGTCCGGCACGGTCGACGACCCGGGCGCCAGCGGCGCTGGAAGGACGGCGGTGACGCCGGTGTGGTCGGCAACTCGCTCCGGATCCCACTGCGCGACAACACGTGCCGTGCCGTTTTCCACCAGCGGAAGGCCGGCCGGATCCTCGGCGCCGGCGGCAACCGCAAGCACGGTCCGCATGGCGGCGGCCGCAGCCTCAGCGGTCACCACCGGGGTACCACCGTCGCGAGTCGTGGCAGGCAAGGTCAGGTCGATGTCGACCCAGATACCGGACAGCGGCACGCTCAGACGCACCGAGTCGTCGCCGGTGACCTCGAGGCGTGCACCGGTCGACGGATGCGAAGCGGTGCGGTCCTCGAAGACCTGCCAGGCACCATCCGGAGCGATCCGGTGCACAGGGTTGACGGCAATTCGCCCGGACCACAACACATCTGGCGCGTCTAGAACGGTCGCCAAGGGGCCCTCGACATCCCAGCGGCGACGCAGCCGCGAGCGCACCGGCAGCGGCTCGGCACCGGTTGCGACGACCTCGTCGATGGCGGTCTGCTCGAAGCGGTTGAGCAGCTCGCCCACCGGCTCGTCGACCCGGGTGATTCCGGCAACCGCTGCGGTGCCGGGGATGATGCACACCTGCTCGGCGGTGTAGCGCGCGTCGTGGGCCTGCCACAGCGAGTCGCTGCGCCACCAACGACGCACATCCTTGTCGATGACGGGTACGAAGTTGACGGGCTTGCCCAGCGTCTTGCACAGCGAGACGAAGAAGGGCACGTCCGCCGGGTGCAGCTTGATGGCCGCCGCCTCGGGGTAGCGCTGCAGCAGTGCCGCGATGGCATCGGCAGGGCGTTCCAGCAGCGCCTCGTCGGCGAACAGCGTCTCGATGGGACCGGATTCCTTGGGATGCAACCGAGCCTCGGCGCGCTTGAGCATCTGCTCGAAGCGATCGCGCCACGTGATGTCCAACCACGGCGAGTGCGCCACAGCGGTATCGGCGGTGCTGTCGCCGTCACCGATGGACAGCTCCACGTAGCGGTTCAGCCACTGCGCGTAGCTCATTTCGGCCGCGTCACCGAAGTACTGCTTGGCGGTCAGCTCCATCGCGGCGATGATCTCGTCGCGACGCTTGGCCACCGCGTCGGCATCGCCGGCGACATCATCGAGCAAGCGGCCGCAACGCGAGGCCGCGTTGTCGATCTCGTGGATGTCGGCACCCAGCTGGCTGCGCCCGGAGGCCATGCCGCCCTGGGCTTTTCCGGCGGGTACCCATTCGGGGGTGCCCTGGGTCTCGACAAGCATCTGCTTGACCGACGGTGAGGTGGTGGCCTCCAGCGTGGCCATGGCCGCGGTGCCGACGAGGATGCCGTCGACAGGCATCAACGGGAAACCGAACTTCAACGCCCAACGGCCACTGAGGTATTCGGCAGCCTGCTCGGGAGTTCCGATTCCACCACCGACACAGACGGTGATATTGGAGCGTGAGCGCAGCTCCGAATAGGTGGCCAGCAGCAGGTCGTCCAGGTCTTCCCAGGAGTGGTGTCCCCCGGCGCGACCACCCTCGACGTGCATGATGATCGGGCGAGTGGGCACCTCGGCGGCGATGCGCACGACCGAGCGGATCTGCTCAACCGTGCCCGGCTTGAAAACGATATGGGCGAAGCCGATGTCGGTGAGTTCGTCGATGAGGGCGACGGCCTCCTCCAACTCGGGAATGCCGGCGGTCACCACGACACCGTCGATCGGCGCACCGGCCTGACGAGCCTTCTGCACCAAGCGCTTCGAGCCCACCTGCAGCTTCCACAGATAGGGGTCCAGGAACAGCGAATTGAACTGGATCTGGCGACCGGGTTCGAGCAGGCCGGTCAGCTCTTCGATGCGGCTGCTGAAGATCTCCTCGGTGACCTGCCCACCACCGGCGAGCTCGGACCAGTGACCCGCATTCGCGGCGGCTGCAACGATTTTCGCATCAACTGTGGTCGGCGTCATACCTGCCAACAGGATGGGCGAGCGTCCGGTGAGGCGGGTGAACTTGGTGGAGAGCTTGACCGAGCCGTCGGGCAGCGAAACCACGGTGGGCGCGAAGCTGGTCCAGGCGCGAGCGACCTCGGGAACCGCGCCGTGCATGAACAGATTGCGCTGACCCCCGCGGGTAGCGGTGGGCACGATCCCGATCCCCAGACCGCGAATCACCGGTGCGGTCAGTCGGGTCAACAGGTCACCGGGGCCAAGATCCAGGATCCAGCGGGCGCCGGCGTCAGCGACGTGATTTACCTCGTTCACCCAGTCCACCGGGGTGACGAGAATGGCCTCGGTCAGCGCCTTGGTCAGCTCGACGTCGAGTCCCGCGGCGGCCGCCCAGCGGCCGGCGATCTCGACACCATCGGCCAAACGCGGCGTGTGGAAGCCCACCTCCACGTTGACCGGGTCGAAGACCGGGCTGAACACCGCGCCTCCGCGCACCTTGTCCTTGCGCTCGGCGGACTCGCGGTCGGCGATCTGCTCGCAGTACAGCTCGAAACGCGACAGCTGATCGGGGGTGCCGGTGATGACAACGGAGCGGCGACCGTTACGGATGGACAGCGCGGGCGGCTGAACGGTGCGGACATCCTGGGCGAACTCGTCCAGAAGCGCTTTGATGCGCTCGGGGTCGACATTGGTCACCGACACCATCGGGGTGCGATTTCCGCGCACCACGATGCCGCGACGGCGCGCGACCAAGGTGGCCGCCGCACCCACGAGCTGGGCGATGGCCAGCAGCTCGACATCGCGATCGCCGTGCGCCTTGAGTGCCTCGACGGCCAGCACGCCCTGCGAGTGCCCGATAACGGCGACAGGCGGAAGCTGGGCCACGTCCAGGCCCTGGATCTTCAGCGCACGGACGGCGGCCAGCTGGGCCAGCAGCACGCCGGGCATGGAGACCGCGGCCGAGGTCAGCTGCGCAGCGGCGGGTACCGGCTCCTCAGCGGTCAGCGCACGCACCCAGGTGAGCGGCGTGAAGCCGACCGGGCGCACGACCACCAGTTCCTTGGCGACGGGCTCCAGGCGCAGTTCGGCCTCACCGGCAAGGGTGGCGAGCTCCGATTCGATACCGGCCGAGGCCGCCAGCTCCGCGAGTGAGTCCAGCCAGTCGCTGCCCTGACCACCGAAGGCCACTGCGTACGGCTCACCGGACTCCAGGCGGTCGATCAGCGCGGGACCCGCACTGGGACCGGGATCGACCACACTGTTCGCGTCGGGGTCCTCAGAGCTGGTCACCTTGTCGTATTCGTTGATCGTCACGTCGCCGCTACCCGTCTTTCCGTAAGTCATGAATCCAGCCGCGCCCGTGTCGTCGTCCTTGTCGATCGGGAGCGTTGAGGCACGTTCATCGGCACCAACACCGCAGGTCTGGATTTAAGAGTGTCATAAGAGGGGTGACGATTTCTTCTGGCGTAATAGTTACTGCCGAGTTCTACGCGAGAGTAACCACCGCTTACGTAACAGCAGGCCGCGCGCTGGCTACTGACCGCCGAATCAAACCCGCTGCATGCAGGTGGTTACGGTCGAGTAGGTATAACATCGCAGATCAGACATCGATTGTTATCGAATCGTTATGTTAGATTCCGATACCGCCAACCGGGCTCGCGCGTGTCGCGCACGACGGCCACAAAGAGGTCGTCGTGACCACAAAAATGCAGAACAAGTGTCACAAGTTTGCTGGCATCGCGACATGGTTCCCACTTCTGTGACAGATTAGACTGGTGATGTTTGTCCAGCTACGCATCGGCGGGCCCGAACCTCGCGAGCATCCGGCCGTGCGCGATACCGCCGAACCCGTCGACCGCTGCCTTCGACGCACGATCCAACCCGCCGGCCACGGGCTGAAATCCGCAGTCCACGGCATCGAATCAACCCGAACGGCCGAGGGCGGTGCACGCACGGGGCATGCGGGGAGATCGGAGCACCCGACCGTTTCATCGGACGCCTCGCGCCGTCAATCGACTAAGCAAGCGTGCGCGGCATCTGAGTGCTCAACGGCTGGGCCGCAGCCGAAACACCAAGAAACGCAATAATCCCCGCCGCCCGCGGCATCATGTACGCCCGTCATGACCGGCCTGATCACCGGGCCCGGTGTCACGATATGGACGCGCCGCCGACCGTAGGGGCACGACCATCCACGCACGCGCATGCGACGAAGCGTGACCTCAGGCCCACTGCCCGAAACTGGGCTTGAGAATGTCGTTGAGGTCGACGCCGATTCCACCAACTTGACGCTTGTCGATCTCGAACTGATGCAGGTGTGCCTCGGGGTGAACGAAGCCCTTGGGGCTTCCCCAGTTGTGCTGCCAGAAATACGAGCACAACCCGTCCTGCAGCGCCCAATCAATGGTCTTGGAGTTGCCGTACAGCCCGGTGCGGGCATGGCCGACCACTGATTCCCAGGCCTTCAGATACGGCGCCACCTGATTCTTGTACTGCTCGGGCGTCGGGTTGTCGTCGATCGAGACGTATATCGGCACGTTGTAGGAGCCACCGGCCGCGACGTGAAGCTGCCAACCACGCTGCGCGTGCTTGATCCCGGCCTCCTGGCCGCCAAGCCAGTCGGCGGTGTCCTGCTTTCCGTACTGGTAGTTGGAGACGATCTTCAATCCGGCCCTGTAGAGATCGCGCGCCTCGGCGAGCTTGATGGGTTTGCCCGCCGACAGCCCTGGACTGCGCGGATCTGATACATACCGAATAGCGCCCAGATGTCCCGCTGCCTTGATCGACTCGGGAGTCGGGACACCGCCGGCGTAATCGATGAGTGTTCCCAATGAGGCCGCGTTCGCGCGGGGGGCGGCTACTGCCGAGGCGGCACCACCGAGCGCCGCTGCGGCCGGCATGACCGCGGCGTATTTGAGGACATCCCGACGGGATATGGACACCACTGTTACCTCGCAAGGCCGTTCCGAGCGCTTTGAAGAACTCGAGCCTCAGGTTACGACAGCTGCCTCAACAAACACGGCAGCCACGCTTGTCACATACGGCACAGGGGTGCTTATACCCCCGCCATCCGAAACACCTCGTCGGCGATCAATCGTGGCTCGGTGAGGACTACCTGATGTCCGGATTTACGGGCCACTACGTGGCGCGCCCCTAGCCGGTGCGCCGTCAATTGGTGGGCAGCGTTCAACTCAGACCGCGTCTCCTCGTTGAGAAACTCGGCACGGGCTCCCGATATGACGGTGACGGGAATGCCGTTGACCATTGGCGGGTTGTCACGCAATCCCGTCAGCCCTGCCACAAAGCGCCGATCTTCCTCATTGGCGGCCTGTCCGGCCCGCCAGGTGAGATCTTCGGACGTCATGTCATCGACGACGTCGCGCGGCATCCGCGGCATCATGCGGCGAACGATGTGCGATAGCAGACCCACCCGCCCCAGCGCATCGAGCGCCGCACGATGAATGGTGCCGAGAATTTGGATGCCGAGCGAGGTCGGCCGGAAGTACGAATCCAGATTCTCATCGGAGTGATCGACGAGAATGATGCCCGCGATGCGGGACGGATCGGCAGCGGTCGACGCCAGTGCGATGGTTCCGCCATAACTGTGGCCCACCAGGATGTAGGGGCCCGAACCGAGCGCCGTCAGCAGGGCATCCAGATCTTCGGTGATGCGCTCCAGTGTGCGTGGTTGATCGTCGTCGTCGCTGCGCCCCAAGTTCGCACGGTCATAGACCACCGACCGAAAACGCTGGGCGACAAGGGGTTGCACAAGCCCCCATGCCGACCGCGAAAATCCCATTCCCGACTCGAAGACCACTGTCGGCTCACCGGTTCCGGCGACCATGTAGTGCAACGCACGCCCGTCGGCGGTGCTCACGTAGTTGCTCGACCCCAGGGTGTGGCTCACCAGCCCACCGTACGGAACACCCGCCCCTCGGGGGCGGCCCGCTACTCCCCCGAGCGCAACAGCAGCCGCAGCCGTTCGGTCTTCTCCGGTGTCCAGCCCGGAGGCTGCAGAATCGCTGCCCACGCATCGGCCACGGCTCTCACGTAGACGTGGCCATGCCCGTCGGGGACGTCGACCGCCACGGCCATATCGGCGGACACCTGCAAGAAGGTGACAAACGGAATCCACTCCATGCTGGGCAACACGTCGTAGCCGCGAGGTTCGCGCAGCCAGTCGGGCTTGCTCAGGATGAGGTCAGAATTCCACCATGCGATCGGGTCCGACGCGTGCTGCAGATAGACGATGCGCGGGCGCCCCCACGGGTCGGCGGGCTTTTTGAGATCCTCTGGGCGCGAGGCGAATCGAACGTTTCTTCCGTTGTCGTAGATGGGTAACACTTCCGGAGAACCGTCGTCGCGATTGTGGGTGGCCTCCAGCCACATCGTGTTGTTGAAGGTCGGGCCCGAGAACAGCGCACCGTCGGTGCGCGCCACGATGTTGTTCACCGACAGGAACGGCGCCTCACCGCCGAACGACCCGAGGCTCTCCCCGAACACCACGAGCTTGGGCCGCATGCCCTCCGGCATCGCGCGGACCCGCGCCGAGACCGCCTCGAACAAGGCCTGTCCCGCCTGGCGCGCGTTCTCCTTGTCCACCAGGAACGAGAGCCAGCTCGGCAGAAACGAGTACTGCATGCTGACAATGGCCGTGTCGCCGTTGTACATGTATTCGAGGGCGTCCGCCTCCGCTTCGTTGATCCAGCCGGTTCCCGTGGTGGTAGCCACTGCGACCACCTTGCGGTGCAGGCCTCCCTCACGTTCCAGCTCGCTGGCCGCCAGCTCGGCGGTGGCCTTGATGCTGTCGGCCGATTCCATACCCGCATAGGCCCGAATCGGCTCGGTGGCCGGAGCCTTGTTGAACGCCGAGAGCTCTTGTGTGGTGGCACCGCCTCCGATGAAGGCGCGGCCCTGGTTACCCAGCGATGCCCAGGAGACCAACGAACCAGGCCCACCCGAGCGCAGCGCCGTCGTGGGCGCGGGGTTGTCCGGGTTCTCCTCGTTGTTCACCGCCGAGAAGGTGTTGTTCAAGAAATCCATCGCGACCCTGACGACAACGCCGTTGATGAGTGCCATCGCGAGAACAACGACCAGTGTGACCGCAACCACAGCCGAGACACGTTTGGGGGCCACGCGATTGAGCCGTTCGATGAGGAACAGAATCAGATGTCGGATCTGCTGGCCAATCTCGACCAGGATGAACAAAACGAGGATGGACATCGCAGCGGTCTGCGGGTGCGCCCAGAAACTCAGCCTCGGCACACCCATGAGATCGCGCACGCGGTCCTGCCAGAAGTGGAACCACACGATCATCAGGGCGGTGCCGATGATCCCGACGACGATGAGAATCCACCACGCGACGCGCGGCGCCTTAGGACTCGAATCCTGCGACCGCATGTACCGCACCAACCACACCGCCAGCACGCCGAGCGCGTACCCGATGGCACCCGAGCCCCCACTGACCAGAGCCTGGAAGAGCGGTCCCCGCGGAAGCAACGAAGGGGTCATGGACAACCAGAGAAAGACCAGGCCCACCGCGGTGCCGGTGAAGGTGCACTGCCGTGCCCACCAGTGCCTCTTCACCGGCTTCTGCACGGCGGGCTCCACCGTCGGTTCCTTTTCGATATCGCTGTCGATATCCCTGTCGATTGCCATCGCCACACCCTTCTCGATGCCGCCAGCTGCGAATGTCAATGGTGCCTGCACGGCGCCGTACCGCACAGAGGTATCACCAGATCGGCAACGCGGTGCGGTGGCACCACCCAGACGCCACCACCACCGGAAACTCCATCGCGCAAATCTCTGAGGCGGATCGGCCACCACCGCCTCAGCGAACTGTGCGCAATGGGGAGCCGACCGCCCCCTCAGGTCTCTGCGGTATTCTGCCAACTTGCTATCAGGGCGTTTGTCCATAGGGCGGGGCAGATCGACGCAACGGGGGCACGACGAGGATTACACATGCGACATGCCGGTGTCGGCCGCGAGGCCAGGACGACCAGCACCCAAAGCCCTAAGCGGGAACGACGGCGCCGTGGCTCCATCACCGCCGAGGACATCATCGCCGGAGCATTTGAGCTCGCCGAGGAAATAGGGATCTGTGGGCTGAGCATGCCGCTGCTAGCGAAGCATCTCGATGTCGGTGTGACCAGCATCTACTGGTACTTCCGCAAAAAGGGTGAGCTCCTCGATGCGATGACCGACCGCGCCACCAAGCAGTATCACTTCGCCGCACCCTTCGTTGGCGACGAAACCTGGCAGGACGCCCTGCGCAGTCATACCCGCCGAATGCGGCAGGCATTCCGGGAACGTCCGGTGCTGGTCGAGCTCATCTTGATGCGCACCAGTGAGCTCAGTGCCGAGGCGCTGCAGGCCAGCATTCAAAACCTGGAATCGCTTGTCCAAACCCTGATCGGCGTCGGGTTCAGCCCGGATAACGCGCTAGATGTGTACTTCTCGCTGTCGCTGCATATCCGAGGCATCGTGGTGCTTGAGCACATGGACACCGTCATGCCCGCATCCGGTGAGGCCCGCAGTGTGGTCCCGAACGCCTCGCTGGCGCCCACCCTGCATGATCTGGCGTCCCGCGGTCATTCGATCGCGACGATCTCGGACGCCAACTTCGACTTCACCGTCGACGCCATCATCGAACGGGCCGAGAACCTGCTCGCCCAGGACATCGCGGCACACGAAGCGTCCTGATCGGCGCTCAGACCTTGGAGTTCAGCAGCTCCTCGATTTTCTGGAGCCGCTTGTCCGACAGCGCCTTGTTGTCGATCGATCGATCAGCCGAGCAGGTGACCAGCTGCGAGATCACGTTCGCCTTGGCGATCACGGTGAACTCGCAAATCCATTGATCACCATTGAGATTCGTCGACCAGCGGACCATGTCCGGCGAACCGGGGATCACCGGGCCGGGCGTGACCGTGTTGCGTTTCTGGTCATCGCCCCAGGCAGCGACCGAGAGCTGGCACTTGGAGACGGTGGTGCGCACCGACTCCAAGAATCTCGCCGCCTGGAAATCACCGGGATAGGTGGCCGACACTTCGAGCAGTTGATGCTGGTTCGGGTACTGGTTATCGGTCTGCGTCCGTGCTTCACGCCCCGTGTAGTTCGCGGGGAAAAGCGGGTGACGGCCGTATCCGACAACCCCCTGGCATTCGGCAGGATCGGCACCGATCCACAGCACCGACTGCATATCGGTTTCGAACAGCGGCTTTCCCGGCGTCACACTCAGCGATTGCGCGGGCGTGAGAAGTTGATCGAGCTGGGCGGGCTGGATGGGGCCCGCCGATACGGATGCCCGGTCTGCCGTCGCCTCGCCGTCGACCCCACGTTGGCAGGCCACTACCCCGAGCAGCAACGCGACCACCAGCGGCACCGACCACCTCATGTCGGCAAACATTACCCGCATGTACCGTGCTGCCGGATTTCGGCATTGTCCCGTGGCAGGCATGCGATCTCGGGTAAGAAGGGTCCAGCCGGCGTGACAAGTCGGTAATGCGATCAGGCACCACGACCCGAAAAGGAGTGCGCGGTATGTCCACCAAGCTGGCGACACCACAGGAGCTGCTATCCCTGGGCAGAGTCGAATTGGGCACCAGCAGTTGGGTTCAGATCACCCAGGAACAGGTCAACGAGTTCGCGGATGCGACGGGTGACAGGCAGTGGATTCACACCGATACCGAACGCGCCAAGGCCGGCCCGTTCGGCGGCACCATCGTGCACGGATACCTCACCCTCGCACTCGCCCCGGCGTTCCTGGACGAGGTGCTTGAGATCGCGTCATATGACGCCGTGCTCAACTACGGCGTGAACAAGGTCCGGTTCCCTGCGCCCCTACACGTGGGAGCACGCGTACGCGGACATGTCACGTTGCTGTCCGCCAAGTTGCGCGACAAGGGCACCGTCGAGGCGACGTACGGCATCAAATACGAGATCGAGGGCAAGGACCGGCCGCCGTGCGCGGCCGAGAGCGTGTATCTGTACCAGTAGTCACGCCTCGTCGAGCGCCGGGAACAGCAGTTCCTGCGCAAGCACCTGAACCGCCGCCGCGATCGGAATCGCGACCAGCACACCGACGATGCCGAGCAGCGCACCGCCGATGAGCACCGCGACCACGGTTACCCCTGCGGGCACCTTGACTACGCGCCCAATCACCCTGGGCGTCAACACATAATCCTCGAACCAACGGAATCCGACGTAGAAGGCCAAGGTGCCGGCCGCCACCGGGATGGACACCGTGAGCGCCACCGCGGCAACAACGATGCCCGCGACGGTCGATCCGTAGGGAATGAGGTCGAACATCGCGACCAGTACGCCGAGTAGCACCGCGTAGGGCACATCGAACGCGGCGCACCAGATGAAGGTGGTGACCCCGGCGATGATCGAGGTCACCACATTGCCACCGACATAGGCTCCCACCTTCGCGAACACCTCATCGCCGATGAGGACGGCCCGCGGCCTGCGCGAATGCGGCACAAGGCGGTACACCGTGGCACGGATGCGGGGCATGTCGATGAGGAAGTAGATGGTCAACACCGCGACGATGCCGAGGTCCGCGAGCGCGCCGAAGACGGCGGTTCCTGCGCGCAGCAGATCCGAGAACGCGGTGCCCCCTTCGCGGTTGACGAACTCACCGATGTGGCGCTGCACATCGAAACGATCGTTGATTTGACCGATGAATGACGAATGGTCCTGTGCCGCTTGAATGTAGCGAGGAGTTTGGTGCACTAGCTGTGTCCCCTGCTCCACCAGCGGCGGGATCGCTGCGGCCAAGAAGGCCGCCAGCGCCCCAAAGGCCACCAACACCACCACCGACACTGCAGCCCAACGCGGGCATCTGTGGTTGACCAACCATGACACCGCCGGTTCCAGCCCCAATGCGACGAACATTGCCAGCCCGATGAGAATCAACACCGAGGACATGGACGCCAACAGATGGACGACGCCGTAGGTCACGGCCACACCTGCCGATGCCATCAGCCCGACGTAGAACGGTGCATGACGATTCCAGGTGGTGCCACGGCGGCCGAGCGGGTGTTGATCCGAACGCATTTGTGCCGCACGGCGTTCCGCCTCAGCGATCGGACCTTCATCCTCGCTGTGGGGCTGTGCCACCAAGCGATGGTGGCCGTCGCCGGTATCTGCCAATGCGTACCCGTCTGGTGATGTGGACAGCGACATCATAGGAGCGACGGACCCGCTTGGGGGCAGTTCGGCCTAGCGAAGTGCCGCCTTCCCGCGAGCCCTGCCGACCACGAGCAGTGCGAGTAACGTCACCAGAAGCAGCAGCGTCGTGGATGCCGCCGCCGAGAACACTTGTCCACGGTCTGAGAGACCGAAGATGGTCACCGGCAGGGTTCGCCACGTGGCCGGATACACCATCACCGTCGCTCCCAACTCCCCCATGGACAGCGCGATCGCCAGTCCGGCAGCCGCACCCAGCGACGGCATCAGCAGCGGCAGCGTCACCTTCACCAGTACCCGTCCTGGCCCCGCGCCCAACGACTCCGCCACGTGGCGGTAGGCCGGATCAAGACGTTCCAGCGCCGCCGCAACGGAACTGAAGGCAAAGGCCAACACGAGTGCGGTATGCGCAAGGATCACAATCCATTTCGTTCCCCCGAGTAAGAAGGGGCGTTCGTTGAAAGCAATCAGCAATCCCAGACCGATCGCCACCGAGGGAATTGCGATCGGTAGGTGGAAGACGACATCAATGGCTCTCCGAAACCATGGCGGCACGTCGCGCACACTCAATGCGGCCCAGGCGCCGAGCACCAACGCGAACGCGCTCGCGATGAGAGCCGTCTGCAGACTGACGGACAAACTGGCGAGATCGTCACCGCTGAGCGCCTCCCCGAATCGCGCGAACCCGAGTTGCGAGGGCAACGGACCAGTCCACGCGCCGGCGAATCCCGCAAGCACCACGGTGACAATCGGTGCCAGGAAAATCACAGTGACCGCACCCGCGAAGACTATCCGCAGGATGAGCCTGCTGCGCCTGGTCCACAGCAGCATGTCATGCTCCCTTCGGGTGAAGCGCAGTCCGCCCGGACACCATGTGCGAGAAGATGATCCGGTAGAGGCCGTACAACGCGAGCGATAGCGCTACCTGAACGGTCGCGATGACCGCCGCGCCCGGCAGATCGAAGGTGACGATGCCCCGGGTGTAGATCAGGACCGGCAATGTCACCACTTCCTTTGCTCCGGTGAACAGGACGATCCCGAACTCATTGAGCGCCAGAAGTAGTACCAAGCTGCCGCCTGCCATCAGGGCCGGCCAGGCTTCCGGCATCAGTACCGTGCGCAGCACCCGCCACGGAGAGGCTCCGAGGCTCGCGGCAACATCAAGCTGTTCGCGTGAGACCGTCGCGAAAGCGGCAAGCAAGGGGCGCACCACAAACGGTGTGAAGAAGGTGATCTCGGCCAGGATCACGCCGGTGGGGCTGGACAGGAAATCCAGCGGACGCGCTCCTCCGGAGATACCAGCGACGACAGCGTTGACCGCACCCGCGGTGCCGTACAGAAAGGTGAAGGCGAGGGTGATCAGAAAGGACGGAAGCGCCAGGACCGTGTCGATCAGTCGGCCAACCAGTTCCGAACCCGGAAACGGTACGAAGGACAGCACGACGGCGATAAAGGTGCCCAACACCAGGCAGCCGACGGTGGTGAGCACCGCGATCTGCGCGGTGCTCACCAGGGCACGCTGGAACAGTGTGGAGGTCAGCACCGCCTGCCACGTGCTGTTCCCCTCTCCTTCAGCGGAATTCGACAACACACGCAACAGCGGATACACGATGATGACGATCATGACGAGAAGCGGCGGCAGCGCCCACAGCATGGGCACGGTCCGCCGTGGTTTCCTGCCGGGTTCTGCGCCAGCGGGATTGGTACGTTCCAGAACCGCGGTCATCCCGCCTCCCCCGGAATGGTGACGAGCACTCCGGCCGGCTCCGGGAACTTCACGCCGACAGCAGAATCTGGTGGAAAGTCGCCATGCCCGGGCACGTCCACGTCAATGAGCTGGTCGGGAAATCCGTTCACCGCGAGCGACAGCCTGGTCGATGCTCCGCGCCACACCTGGGTGGCCACGCGTGCGTGTAGTGCGCCCGGTTCGGTCGCGGCGACCACGGAAAGTGCGTGTGGGCGTATGCACACCATCGCATTGGCTCCGGGCGCCCAGGGGTCACGGCCGACTTCGGGCTTTGGTGCGGTGACGCTCAGTACCTTGTCCCCCACCGAGACCAGTGCCGACTCACCCGACACCCGTCCGACTGTGCAGGTGATCAGGTTCGCGCCACCAAGGAAGTTCGCGGTGAAATCGGACGGCGGCCGGGTCCACAGGTTGCGTGCGGTATCGACATCGACAAGCTCCGCGTCGCGCATGACGGCAATCCGGTCTGCCAACGCCAATGCCTCGCTTTGGTCGTGGGTGACGTACAGCATGGCGGTATCCGACAAGGTTTTTTGCAGCTGCTGCAGCTCGGCGACCATCGACTGACGCAACTGTGCATCCAACGCGGCGAGCGGTTCATCCAGAAGTAGCACGCGGGGCCGGATGGCCAGCGCACGTGCGATGGCCACGCGCTGCTGCTGGCCGCCTGACAACTCGCGTGGATAACGGTCGGCGTACCTGGACATGCTCACCATCGCCAGCGCCTCGTCGACGCGCGCCGCGAGGTGGCCGGATTTGGTTCTACGCGCCCGCAAACCGAAGGCAACGTTGTCCCGAACGCGCATATGAGGAAACAGTGCATAGGACTGCACCACTACGCCGATTCCTCGTTTAGCGGGAGGTAGATCTGTGACGTCTTGGCCATCCAACCGGACCGTGCCGAAGGTGGGCCGCACGAAGCCGGCGAGTGCCTTGAGAGCGGTGGACTTGCCCGATCCGCTGGGTCCAAGAAGCGCCACCGTTTCACCGCGAGCGATACGCAGGTTGAAGTTTCGCAACGCTTCGGACTTCTTCTTGCCGCGCCCGTAGGCGACGGTCACATGGTCGAAGACGATGGCGGGGGCGTCCGCAACAGCGCCGGAACGCTGGGCAGGGTCGACAGGAGTTCCGGCGAGGACATCGCCGACAAACCTTTTAGACGACGAGAATTCGGCACTGTGATCCATATCAGCTTCCGGTCGCTTTCTGGTAGGCGATGAATGACGCATCGAGAGTGTCGAGCACCTGGTTCCAGTCCGGATGCCAGATGTTGACTCCCTCCAGCACTTGCGCCGGCGTGTTGGGCCCCGTCTCGGGTCGTACGTCGGTGCGCACCGGCATCCCCAACGCCTCACGGGACACCGTCTGCTGCACACCCACCGATAGCAAGTAGTCGAGCAGCTTCTTCGCGTTCTCCGGACGCGGGGCGCCCTTGGTGATTCCGGCAACATATGGCAGCGAAACCGTTGAACGGGAACCATCGTCGGTCGCGGGGATGAACACCGAGAAGTTCGAGCGGTCTTCGCGGATCGATGCAAGGTTCATCTGAACGTCCCCGTTGGCCACCCATAGTTCTGCATTGCTGACCTTGGGCTGAAGCTTGCCGGTGGAGCTGGACGGCCCAACGTTGTTGTTCTGCAGTTTCCTGAGATAGTCGACGGCCCCCTGCTCTCCCATGAGGTGCTGCAGGAGGACCAACATCGCGGTCCCATCCCCGGCCTGCCCAGGTGTCGAATACTGAAGTTTGCCCTTGAACCTCGGATTCAGAAAGTCATTCCAGCGAGCATCTTTCAGCTCTGCGGCGGGGTTCGCGATGAACGTCAGGTAGTTGTCGACAATTGCGACGTACCTGCCGTCGATATCCCGGTTGTTCTCCGCGATCGCGGAGACGTCGACCCCGCCACCAACGAGTAGATCGCTTCTTGCCGCCTTCTGGATAAAGGGCGGCAACGTCACCAACAGATCGGCCTGCGGGTTGGCCTTCTCCTTGGCGACTCGTGAAACCACCTCAGCAGAACCGGCTTCCACGAGATTCACCGAGATTCCCGTACTTTGGGTGAACTTCTCGAACTGAATCTCGTACCACGAGCCCAGCCCGTCCGCGCTGTACACGGTGACGGAGTTCGGACCGGTCCCGCCACCGGTGCCGCCGCAGCCGCTTACTGCCAGGGCGACAACTATGGTCGATGCGAACCTGAGCACCCGCATCAGCGGGAGATGTTTCATACCCTGCTCTTTCAGATTCGATGCAGGACGATGTCGGCGAACTCTCCGACCGAGTGCACGATGTGCGTGGGCTGCGCGGTGCTGAGCTGGGCAGCATCGTGAGCGCCGGTCAATGTGCCTGCGACAATCTGTGCGCCGGCGCGATGACCGGCCAACACATCGCTCGAGGTGTCACCCAGGACCGCGACCTCGCGAACATCGTTGACCTCCAAACGAAGCACGGACGTCAGCACCAGGTCCGGGTAGGGCCTGCCTCTCCCGGCTTCCGAAGGCGCCAGGGTCAAGTCGGCGATATCGCTCCATCCGAGTGCCGCAAGTAGCTTTTCCTTGGTAGAGGCGCTGAAGCCCGTTGTGAGCGCTACTTTGACGCCAGCTTTTCTGAGCTTCGAAATAGCCTCCACTGCACCGTCAATCGGCCTGGCATGACCATCGCCGATCAGCCCGTCGTACGCATCCTCGAAAGCCCGGTTCGCGTGTTGAGCCCTGTCCTCGTCGCCGAGCAGGTGGCGGAACACCGCGATCTTCGATTGCCCCATGGTGTCGATGACGTATTGACGGGCGCGATCACGTTCAGGACCCACCTCCTCGATACCAGCGGCGGAAGCCGCCGCCTCGAATGCCTTGAGCACCAATCCGCCATCGGCGACCGTGGTGCCGGCCATATCGAGCACGGCAAGCCGAATAGGAACGTCGGACATCGTTTTCCCTTTCCTGGGGTCGTCTGTACTAGAGGTTCATCAGGTCAGCCGTGTCCGCACCAATGGCCGGACCGAGCGTCATTCCGCGCCCACCGGGGCCGGTCACCACCCACACCCCCGGCGCCGCCTCGCGCCGGTAGACGATCTCGTTCGGGTCGGTGCACTGGGAGTAGACACCCGCCCACCGCCGCACCACCGGAGGGAGCTTGCGCCCCAACAGTTCCTCGGCCCTGTTGACGAGGTGCCGGTACGGAGCCTCATCAACATCGAAGCCGAAAGGCTCGGCGTACTCGTGGGTGTCCCCGATCGTTAGTCCGCCGTGCAGTCTTTGCACACACAGCAGCTGCATCTTGTACTCGGCGGCCGTCGGTTCCTGGAGCTGCACGGCATTCAGGGCATCGAGCGCATCACCGGCGAATGCCGGGTAATAACGCAGGCTGTCTCCGTCCGCGATCGCAGTGGTCAGCTCCTCACCGAGTGAGGCGGTCTGCATCATCTGCAACCGAACCCGGCGAACCGGGAAGTCACCCAATAACTCTCGCACCAGTCCGCCGTGGGCCGCCCCGGCACACATGACGACCGCATCCGCGCGGTACACCTCGCCGTCGTCAGCACGAATCGAGACTCCGCCGGATGTGGTCTCGACCGAACGGGCTTCCACGCCCGCGAGGAAGGAGTACCGACCCGTCTCCTTAAGGTGCAACCGCATGGCGGGTAATGCCACTCGCGACTCGACTGCGGCGTCCCGAGCGCAATACAGCCCGGCAAGGAACTTTCCGCGTAGCGCGGGGTTACGCCGCTGGACGGCCTCGGGGTCGAGCAGCGCGAATCCACGCGCATCGGCATCGGAGCGCGCCATCACCTCTTCGGCGACAGCCACCTCCTCCGGTGTCTGCAGCAACGTGAGCGATCCGATTGCCCGGAAGCCGGTACCCGGAACAGATTTCGCGATCCCCTGCCAGAGATCCCGAGAACGTTGCGCGACCTCCAGTTCCCGCGGCGACCTGCCGGAAACCCACACCAAGCCGAAATTCCGAACGGTAGCCCCACGGGCTTCGGGTTCACGTTCCAGCTGCACCACGTGGTGTCCACGCTCAACCGCAGCCCACGCATGGGCCGTTCCCAGAATCCCGCCACCAACGATCACCACTCGCATGCCACCAGCGTTTCGCATTGGTCTAGACCAATCAAGAACGCGGGAGCGAACACCGCATGAACAATTGGTATAGACCAATTTGGCGTACGCTCAACCCGTGGACACCGTCGATGAACTCGAAGCAGTGCTGATGTCACTGCGCGGGATATGGGACGAGGAGGCCGTCGACGAACTCGACCATGCCCTACAAGCCGGCTACCTCGCCCACGCCGACCACGCGGACGATGAGCTGCTGCTCGCATCGGTTCTGCACGACATCGGACACAGTCCACTCCTCGGCCCCGCCGCCGACCATCGACACGACGCGGTTGCGCGCGAATGGCTCACCCCTCGCCTCGGGAAACGGGTTGGTTGGCTTGCCGGTTCGCATGTCGCAGCCAAGCGGCACCTCGCGCTGACCGATTCCGACTACGCATCACATCTGTCCGCCGCATCCGTGACATCACTCGCCTGCCAGGGTGGAGCAGGTTCAGATGCCCGGTGGAGTGCTCACCCGTGGTGGCCCGACGCACTCCGACTGCGGCGGTTCGATGATGGAGCGAAGATTCCCGGGGCTAAGAGCCTTTCCATTCCCCACGTACTCACACTCGCCCGAAAGGTGTTGGCACAGAATGACGTCTGACGTGCGGCTTCCCAAGCACTATCGGGTGCGTACCGAACTCGACCATATTCTCTCGACGCTGAACGAAGGAGACTCGGTTCCACCCGAGCGTGATCTCGCCGAACGATTCGAGGTATCGCGGGAGACCGTCCGCCAAGCGCTGCACGAGCTGCTTGTGGAAGGGCGCATCGAGCGGCGCGGACGGGGAACCGTAGTCTCTGCGCCGAAACTGTTGCAGCCGTTATCTTTACGGTCATACACCGAGGGCGCCCAGAGCCAGGGCCGCGCCCCCGGGCGCCTGCTGGTCACCTGGGAGGACATCACCGCAGACGCCGACCTGTGCCGAGACCTCGGCATCCGAAACTCCTCGACGGTGATGCACCTCGAACGCGTCCTGCTGGCCGATGGCGCCAAGCTCGGACTGGAGAGCACCTATCTACCCAAGTCGCGGTTCGGCTCATTGCGCAACACTTTCGATCCCGGCACCTCGCTATACGAGGCGATACGCGAACTGGGAGTCGGGTTCGGCAGTGCCGTCGAGCGCATCGAAACGGTGCTCGCATCACCACGCGAGGCATCACTTCTGGACACCTCGACAGCGATGCCCATGCTCCTTCTGCATCGACGCACGCTCGACATCGAGGGGCGACCGATCGAATGTGTGCGCTCGCTCTTTCGGGGTGACCGCGTGGCCTTCGAGGCAGTCTTAAAGGAATGACATCGAGCACCCCGCTCCCATGCGTTAGAGGGCGGCGGTCAAAGTCTCCAAGCGCGCGGGAACATGCTTATGCCACGGGGTGCCGGCATACTCGTCACGCCAGGCAGAGGACGTCAGCACGTTCGGTGCCACACCCGGCACGTGCGTTTCACCGGACTCATCGGTGTAGTCGAGGCCGAATCCGTTCGGGAGTGAGGCATGACCTGCCTGCATCATGTCGCTGATCTCGACGGTGGCCTCCGCACTACCCGCCGCCGTGGAGATGCGCACCCGGTCACCGTCGGCTATGCCGAGCTGTTGGGCATCCTCCATGCTTATCCGCAGTGCACCCTGTTGATCACGTTTACGCCAGGACGGATTACGCAGGATGTCGTTGGCGGTGTACGCCCGTCGCTCGCCCGCCGACAGCACAATCGGAAACTCCGGGGTCGTCAGCTGCGCCGGCCGCGTGGCCAATCCTCTTATTTCGTCCAGCATTTCAGGGATCGCGAGAGCAATCTTGTGATCCGCATGCGTGATCAGCGCGAAGTCGTCTTCGTACTCGTGAACGGTGAAGGTCACGCCTGATGGGCTCTTCAATATGGCATCGAAGAGCGCGTTGCCGTCCGAGTGGCCCGCCCGTGCCACCGCCTGCGGATACGTCATCATCGCCTTCTGCGCCAGGCCCCACAGCGCGGCGGCACCCTCCAGCCCCTTGGGCAGGGTCGGGCCGAGGGTTTCATACAGGACGTACGGAGCCAGCGGTCCGAGTGCCGGGTTGGCCAGCACCGCGAAGAACGCCTGGAGGTAGGCATCCCGACCTTGTGCGGCAGCGTCACGCAGCGGCTGCAGGTCGGCATCGTCGACCACTCCCAATGCCCGGACCAATCGCGCCCAGATCTCCGGCTCGGGCAGGGTTCCGGGCTCCGGCTCCAGCAGCGGGTGTCGCAGCTGAAAAGTGTTGTGCGGGAACTCCAGGTTGAAGAATGTTGCTTCCACCTTCTCGAACTGGGTGGCTGCGGGCAGCACATAATGAGCGAGGCGGGCCGTTTCGGTCATCGCCACGTCGACGACTACGAGCAGCTCCAAGGCCTGGAAGGCCTCCTTGCATCGGGCCGAATCCGCAAGGGAATGCGCGGGATTGCTGCTCTCGACAACCATCGCACGGAACCGGTCGGGGTGATCGGTGAGGATCTCGTCGGGAATGACGTTGGAGGGCACCAGGCCCCCGATGATGCGGGCCCCGGTCACCGGGGTGTTGCCGAAGAACCCACCCATGAGCGGCGCCATCCACGAGTGCAGATGTTGGCCACCGCGTTTGGCGAAGCTTCCGGTGAGGATCCACAGCATCTTGTTGAGATAGGAACTCAGCGTGCTGTTGGGCGCCTGCTGAATCCCCAGGTCTTCGAAGACCGCCACGCTCTCAGCTGCGGCTACCCGGCGCGCCGCCGAGCGAATGAGGTCCGCCGCAACACCGCAGCGCTGCGCATAGTCGTCGATCGGTACCGCACGCAAGGCATCCCGAACCTCCTCGGTGCCGGTGACATGCGCAGCGAGAAAGGCTTCGTCACAGAGATTTTCCTGCACCAGTACCGCGGCCAGTGCCGCGAGGCACCAGGCGTCGGCGCCGGGGCGCACCCGCAGGTGGAAGTCCGCCATCTTGGCGGTGTCGGTGATGACCGGGTCGATGACGATCATCGAGCGTTGCGGATCCTTGGCGATCTCGTTGAGCACCACCCGCGCCCGTGGGAAGCTCTGCGACATCCATGGGTTCTTGCCAACAAAGACCGACACCTCGGCGTGCTCGAACTCACCGCGGGTATGTCCGCCGTACAAGTTCTTGTCGATCCAGGCCTCGCCCGTCTTCTCCTGTGCCAGCGCGTTAGAGCGGTATTTGGATCCGATGGCCTTCAGAAAGGCGCCGCTATAGGCCCCGCCCAGGTGATTGCCCTGACCGCCGCCGCCGTAATAGAAGATCTTGTCTCCGCCATAGCTGTCACGGATGTGCTTGAAGCCCTCGGCGATCTCGACGATGGCTGTATCCCAATCGATTTCCTCATAGGTGCCGTCGGATCGACGGCGCATCGGCGAGGTCAGCCGATTGGCATTGTTCTGGTAATGATCCAGGCGCAATGCCTTGTTGCAGGTGTATCCCTTGCTTGCCGGGTGGTCCTTGTCGCCGCGAATCTTGGCAAGTGTGCGCCCTTCGGTCTGCACCACGATGCCGCAGTTGCACTCACACAGGATGCAGGCAGTGGGTAACCAATTGGTGGTGTTCATGACAAAGCCTCCTCGATCAGCGTGCGTAATTGCTTATGCACCACATCGATTGGTGTGATGTCGTGAGTGGATCGCGCAACGATGATCGCCCCCTCCAGGGAGGTTGTCATCAGCATGGCCAGCTCGTCGGCCCGCTCGCGGGGGACTCCGGCAGCGGCCAGCTTGTCGGCGATGAGGCCGATCCAACGCTGGAAGACCGCTGCGGAGTGTTCGATGAGCTTCCGATTACTGGCAGGGCTCTCTGGATCGCCGGCCTCCACCGCGACTGCCACGACGGGACATCCTGCCCGGAAATCGCTGCGCACCAATTGCTTCCGATAGGACGCGACGAGTCTGTCCAGAGCCTCCACGCCTGACGGTGTGGCGTCGATCATCCCGGCGATGTACTCCCCGGCCAGATCCACTGCTTCACCAAGCAACTGGGTGCGACCACCGGGAAAGTAGTGATACGCCGAGCCGCGCGGCGCCCCGCTGTGTTCCAGCACATCGGAGATGGCCGTCGCATGTGCCCCGCGCTCACGAATCAGCAGCGCGGCCGAGGCGACCATTCGTTCACGCGGGGTGCTCAATCGTCGTCCTTCCCGAGGCGCACAGGGCTATGTATGCTGCTCTACATAATCGGCTATCGACACGGAGAAGTCAATGTCTGAGTACGAAACCCTGAGCATCCGTCGCGACGGATATGTCCTGGTCATCGGCCTGAACCGACCGGCCAAGCGGAACGCGTTCGATAAGACCATGCTCCAGGAGTTGTCTCGGGCATTCGGCGAATTCGAGGCAGATGCGGAGCTAAGGGCCGCCGTCCTGTACGGCGAGGGCACGATGTTCACCGCCGGTCTGGACCTGGCGAGTGTGGCCGCCGAGATTCAAAGCGGGGCCTCCTTGACACCCGAGGGCGGGATAAATCCATGGCAGGTCGACGGGACGCAACTATCCAAGCCACTGGTTGTCGCGGTGCATGGCAAGGTCCTCACGCTGGGCATCGAGCTCGCGCTCGCCGGCGATATCGTGATCGCGGATGAGACCGCGACATTCGCACAGCTCGAAATCAATCGAGGGATATACCCGTTCGGCGGTGCCACGATTCGTTTCCCGCGGGCCGCTGGCTGGGGTAACGCGATGCGATGGATGTTGACAGCGGACACCTTCGACGCCGCCGAGGCTCACCGGATCGGAATCGTGCAGGAGGTCGTTGCTGCCGGCGAGCATGTCGATAAGGCGATCGCCATCGCCCAGACGATCTCACGACAGGCACCGCTGGGTGTGCAGGCAACCCTGCGCAACGCCCGCTCGGCGATACGCGAGGGCGAAGCAGCTGCCGAGACGCAGCTGGTGCCCACCATCCGGGAGCTCTTCACCACCGAGGACGCGGCGCTGGGCGTGCAGGCCTTCCTGACCCGAACCACCGCCGAGTTCGTGGGCCGCTGAAGATCCACCGATCAGCGGGCGTTGACGGCCTTTCGCACGTCACCGAGCTCCCCGATGGGCACCGTGCGTGTCGAGGCGACCGGCCGCACTCCCGGGCCGTCGGGCTTGGACACCATGACCACGCTGTCGATGTAGGGCTGGATGGTGGTCGTGTTCTGCACGGTCGCAACGATCACCAGCTGGAACCCGAACTTTCGGAACGCCGACAGCGCCTGCTGCGCGAACTGCGGATCGGACTTCGAGAATGCTTCATCGAGCATCAGCTGCGCGAAGACCGGCCGGTTGTCCCCGGTTTCGGGGTTGGCCAGGTTGAAGCTCAGCGCGCCGGCAAGGCAGAAAGCCATCAGCTTCTCTTGTTCCCCACCGGAATTCGCGCCCGCATTGCTGTAGGTGCGAATCGCCTCGCCGGTGGCGGCGTCGCGCTCCTCGCAGTACAACACGAAGCGGTTACGCACATCCAACGCGTCACGAGTCCATTGCCTGGCCTCGGGAGTCTCCGCCGCCAGTAGGTTCCGCAGCTGCAGGATGTCCTGGTACTGGTCGTGGATTGCCTTTTCGTCTCCCATCGAGACCGCAACAGCGCGCCCTGAAATCCGCCGTGCTCGCTCGTTGAGTTCGCCCACCGCCTCGAGTGCCTTGGGCTCGGCACGCAAGGTCAACCGCGTTCCCCTGTTGAACTCCACCGAGCCCAAACCACTGTTGACCCGGTCGATCTGGTCGGTAATGCGGTGTGCCTCCTCCTCAGCGAGCTGATGCAACCGCAGGACTGCGGTAGGTGCCTGCTCGGTGATGAGTCGCAGCATTTGTTCGTAGGCGGCAGGTAGGTCACGCTCGTCGATCCGGCGGCACAACGCGACGTAATCGTGGATCTTCTCGTCGAAGTTCTCGCTGTCGTTGGGAATCGAGTCCGGGAAGTCCCGGTCGTAGGCGTTGAGAATTCGGTTCAGCTCGTTGCGTGAACGGGTGACGCTTTCCCGCAGCACCGACTGATCCTTCTCGATCTGACGCCACAGCTCCAGCCGGTAGGTGTCCGGCTCCAGCACATCCAGGCTTGACGACAGCTGCGGAACGTAGGCCTCGATACCAGATCGGGTATGCCCGCCCACCTCACGCGGGTTCAAGTTGTCCAACAGATCCAGCAGTCTGGTACGGCGCGAATCATGTTCGGATTCTTGCCTTCTCAACGCACCAATACGTTCGGAGAGTTTCTTGATCTCATCGAGATAGGAATCGGCCTGCTGCTGCAGACCGGTCAGATCGGGGTTCGCCTCCAGCATCGCGTCGTACTGGTCCTGAAGCCGTGCCACGGCGGCTTCGGCCGAATCGGTGTCGATCTGGCTCCAGTACTCGTACTGGCTGTGCAGCTTGGACCACCGCACCACCTCTGAGCGCAGTTCTTCACGCTTGGTGTCCATCTCACCGATGAACTTCTCGGCGTCACCAACGGCCTGCTGCGCCTCGACCACATCATCGGAGAGCGCGGCCCGCTTGTCGCCTGCGTTGCCCTGATAGATGTACTGGGAGGCACGCAGTTCGCGCCGGTCATCCTTGACCGCGCGCCGGTCGCCGTCCTTGCGCAGGCCCTGATCGGTGACGGCTCGTCGGTGCTTGCTGAACTCGTCGGGTGTGTCGACCAGTATGTAATCGCCCACACCCGCAATCAGGTTCATGGCAGCGCTGGCGCATTCGTGATTGGGGTTGGTCAGCCGCAGGCAGTCGGCGAGGGTGCCCGGCTCGGCGCGCCGCGGAGCACCGGAGGGGATCACCCGCTCCATCTGCAGGTAACCGCGCATCGGGTTCTCGTTGACGTATCGCAGCACCTGCCGGTGGTGCTGGTCGGGCACCAGCAGGCACAGACCGGTAGAGCGCAGCACCTTCTCCACCGACCTGCGCCACCGTTCCTGGCCTGGACGCAGATCCATCAATTCGCAGACGTAAGGCAGCTCTTTGGCGGTAAGCCCCAGCGCTGCTGCTATTTCTCCGCGCATGCGGTCCTCGTCGGGAGGCACGGACGTGCCGACATGTTCGACACGCTTGAGCTCGGAGGAAGCGGCCCGTAGCTGATCTCGCGCCGTCGACAACGCGCCGGCCGCCATCACATAGGCGTCATGGCCGGCTTCGAGTTCCGCATTGATCCGGGTGACTGCGCGCAGGCTCTCGACCCGCATGGCTTCGAATTCCTCAGCGGATTCGATGTCTTCGTCGTGCCCAAGGTCCCACAGGGCGCTGTCGTAGGCGGTGCGACGGCGCGACACCTCCTCGGCCCGGGCCCGGGCATGAGCGAGCTCGCTCTTGAGCGGGGCGAGATTACTGTCGGCGGCAGCGATCCGGCCGAGCAGCTTGTCCCGCTCGCCGGTGAGAATGTCCTGGCGCGACTGGATTTCGTCACATTCACCGCCAAGACGGGTGATCTCGGTGTCCAACAGATCGATCTCCGGGCCTGCCAGCGCCAGCCGCTGCTGATCCACGTAGTCGCGGACGGTGTGGTGATCCACCACGTCGACGGTGGCCAACTGTGCCGCATCGCTGGCGTACGTCTGCTGAATCTGTTCGATATCGCCCAGCGTCTGACGCTGGCGCTGCGCGACCGCCAGCGCGGCGCGCGCGTCCACCAACGGGGTGATCTGCCCTAGGGCCTCGGAGATCGCGGCCATAGACTCGGGCTCGTCGAGCATGTACTCGCGCACAAACTGCTCCAGGCCACCAACACTTTTGAGTGACTTGGCCTTACCCAAAAGCTGCTGGGCCGCCGAGGAACCTTGGATGCCAACGGCGGCGTAGAGCTGTTCCAAGTACCAGCGTTCGCTCTTGTGCCCACGCCAGCCCGCACCGTCGAAGACCGCAGCCGAATATCCCTTACTCGCCCAGGCATTGCACAGGTCACGGATGTCGGCGTCGGCGTCAATCAGGTAGTAGCGGCTCGAGGAGTCCGAATCTGACCCCGGTGCAAGCCATTTGAGCACGAGGCCGGTGATCACACGACCATCGGTGCCTGAATAGGTGACCGCGATCGCCGACCATGCCGCACCCTTGCCGCGCAGGAACATCTGCGTTGGCCGCTCCCCCGGGTTCTTGAGCTCACCCCACAGACCGCGCACGTACTTGTCGACCGTGCGCTTGCCCATGCTTGAGCCGGCGGCGGTGCTATCGCTTGACGCGTTGAAGTTACGGCGGTTCGAGGACAGAAACGCCAGCGAAATCGCGTCCAGCAGAGAGGATTTACCGCTTCCAGAAGAGCCGGTGATCAGAGTGCCTCGGCGGCTGAACTCGATGGTGTGGTACCCGTCGAAGACACCCCAGTTGATGACCTGCAGTCGGGACAGCCAGAACTGCTGGGTGGCCGAATCGCCCGGCCTGCCGGTCAGGCCGTCATTCATCGTCATCGGTATCGCCATCTTCTTCGTCGTCGGTGGAGTCTTCCGGGGCCGCACCCCCACGCTGCAGCTGCTCGTATTGGCGTTGCAGTGCCTCGATCATCTGCGCGGACATCAGCGCGTTGATGACGGGACTGATGGTGTAGCTGTGCTCGTCGTCGCGAGTGCGTTGCAGGATCTCGGCCTTCGACAGGCGTTTGATGGCCTCGTCGACGCGGTCACGCAGCATCGCCTCATCGCGGTCGATGTCGTGGCTGACATTGGCGAAGAGCTCGTGGATATCGTCTCGGCTGACCAGCACCTGCTCGTCGTGCGCGGTCCTTGCGATCTTGGCCAGGTGCAGCGCAACGATCGAGGCATACGTGCCCAAGGGTTCGCGGCGCAACACCCGCGCGCCATACGCGCTGGGGTTCTCCAAGGGAGCCGGTTCGGCGTAGGCGACCTCGAGATCATCGAAAACCCGCAGCCGTAGATCCAATTCGGACAGACGTGAGGCCAGCACCTTGCGGTGCTCCATCATCGAAGCCCACAGCTCCGGCTGGCCGTCCTTGCTCAGATAGCGCCGGGCCACCAGGTTCTGCAACGCCCAGCACGCCTTGTCGGTCAGGTCGCTGGTGTCGCCGTCGAACCGTGGTCCCTTGACGGTTCTGGGCGCCGATGCATCCGGCTCGACACCGGGCAGATCGTCAAAGTTGATGTTTCCCAAAGGCGTTGTCGTCACAGTGTCGCCCCCTCCTCATCGAGGGTTGCCAACACCGGTTCACGGAACATCAACTGAGGTACCTCCATCACCCGGTCCTGTCCATCAAGGGACCGGAACTTCACCTTCACCGACTCGCGATCAAGGGTGTTGTCCTGCTTGAGGGCCAGCGACCACAACACGATCACGTCACCCAGATACGGTGCGTCCACATGAGAAATCATGTCGGGCAGGGAAACTGGGCCACCGGCAACAGCACTGTTCACCGTCTCGGCCAGTGCGGCCATGTCCACCTGGGTCGCCAATGCCGAGAATCCACTCAAGTCCAAGGGGCCCGATGGCGCTTCCTGGGCCAGCACCGGCGGCGCGGTGTCCTTGATGGTGAACGAGAGGGCACCGATGGAAGCCGCCGCGGAGCGGCCGAACGGTAGTTCGGCGTCAATCGGGGAATCTGCCGTGGACACCTTGAGCAGCGCGTGCCCAGCGGCCAGAGCGTCGTTGAGCTGCCGCGCACGGCCACGTGCCTGCTCTGTGGTGCCTGCGGCGAAGAATCGCCGGATACGTTGCGCACAGCGCTGCTCGATGCGGGAAACTTCCGCGATCTGCTGGGAAACCAGCTTGAAGAAGTTCTTCATGACGTCACGCAAACCCGGGTCCAACTCAGGTAATCCCTCAGCGACACAGGCGATATCACTGCGGAGGGCGGCACGTTGGTCAGGGTCCTGGATGGTGCGGGTGAAGGCGGCGTACGAGGCTCGTTCGCGGGAGTCGAACAGGGCGTCGTAGTCGGCGAACATCCGTCGTGCACGGTCGCGGAACCCGGAATCGGAGTCCTCCGCCGCGTCGATGAGCCCGGCCGTGATCTCGTTCTGCATGCTGCCGTAGCGCACGATGTCGGTGATCACCTGCTCCATCTGATAGGCGATGGCACGGGTTTCGTCCTCGAGATCGACGATGTCCGGCTCGGGACGGTATCCGTCGTCGATCGCGTGCAAGTAGGTCTGCAACTCGGCGATCTGAGCCTCGATATCGGCACGCAGGCGCGATGGGTCGCCGTCCAGTTGGGTCGCGACCCGCTTGAGGCCCGCGGCGATGCCCGCGATGGACCCACCGGTGGCGACGCTGTCGGCACGACGCAGGCGGCGGACGAAGGCCAGCGCACTGCGCGCGTCCTCGGTCAACGAGCAGACATTCTCGGCGTCGGGACCGGCGCCATCCGACGCACGATGCAACCAGCCGTCACTTGCCCAGCTCTTGATGAGGGCGAGTCCGGACTGCTCCCCGAGGCCGACTGCGTGAAGATCCCGGTCCAATTTGGCCACCAGCTGGGGTTCGGAAACCTTCGCGCTGCGGTCCAGGTGACGCTCCATGAGCGTGATGTAGGGCGCCAGATTCTTAGCGGCCAGCAGCCTGACCGCGCGGGATTTCTGTACGTCGTCGTTGTGCGCGAACAGCTCTTCGATCGTCAGGTCAGTCATCGCACACCTCCATCACATTGCTAGCGCTTGTCCCCTGGCCCCGTAGCTGTCGTAGCCACCGGCCCGGAAAACCTACCGGGCCGACGAGGGCGTGGCGAATGGGCTCGCTGACGTGGGACAAATGAGGCAAATGAGTTAGCTGAGATCTCCGTGAACGCCCAGGGAACCGTCCAGGTACTGGCGGCGACAGGCCCGTCGCGCCAGCTTTCCGCTGGTGGTGCGCGGGATGGCTCCCGCCGGGAGCAGACGCACGTCACAGAGCTCCAGGCCGTACTGGCTGCGGACCGCCGCACGAACCGCGTCGGTGGCTTCCTGCGGGTCGGCCTTGGCGGTACGCGAGGCACGCTCGGCGACGATCACCAGGCCGTCATCGACGGTGAACGCGGTGACATATCCGCGGCGCACGACGGGCGAAGCGTCCGCGACGGCTGCCTCGACGTCCTGCGGGTAATAGGACCGGCCATCGATGGTGATGTGGTCGACCATGCGGCCGGTGACGTACAACTCACCGTCGAGATAGAAACCCATGTCGCCGGTGCGCAACCAGTCGCCGTCGGTATTAGATTTGCCAGCATGACTTTTCGCTAGCGTCTGACCGAGCCGGGCGTGGAATGTCCTCGCAGTGTCCTGCGGACGACCCCAGTAGCCGCGGCCAACATTGTTGCCCTGCAACCAGATTTCGCCGATATGACCGTCCGGAAGCTCGTTACTTGTCTCTGGATCGACGATCACGCCCCACAGACTGCGGGCAAGTTGGCCACAGGACACGTGGACAGTGGTGTTGGGCGCATCGGGAGGGGTCGATACCGCGCGGCCCTCGGCGAGCTGCGCACGGTCCAGGTACACGACGGAGGGTTCGGCATCCGGCGCAATGTTGGAAATGAACAGGACCGCCTCGGCAATCCCGTAAGAGGGCTTGAAGGCGGTCGACGGTAATCCGAAGGGCGTAAAGGCCTTTTCAAAGGTACGGATGGCATCGATGCTGACCGGCTCGGACCCGATGACCATCACCACCTTGGCCAGGTCGATGTCCGCACCGCCCTTTGGGACACCGCGCTGTGCGGTGTACTCGTAGGCGAAGTTGGGGGCGGCGGTGATGACGCGGCCCTCCTTGCAGCCGTCGGAGAGCGCCTTGATCCAGCGTTGCGGCCGACGGATGAAGGCCGTCGGCGACATGAGAGTGGAGTGGCCACCATAGACCGTCGGAAAGCCGATCATGGATAGGCCCATGTCATGGTAGAGCGGTAACCAGCTGCAGCCGTGCGTGTTTCGATCCAGCAGGTCGATCGACAGGATCATCTGCGTCAGATTGACACCGACGGCGCGGTGCGTGATTTCCACGCCGACCGGAGGTCGGGTCGCACCCGAGGTGTACTGCAGATGCGAGATGTCGTCATCCACTAAATGCACGTACTCGAAGGTCTCGCCCGCTTCATCGGGGATCTCGTCGATGACGAGGATGCGAGTGTCCTGTTCTTTGAGGAAGTCTTCGACAACCGTGCGTGCGCTGGAGGTCGTCAGGACCACCGTGGGCCTGCAGTCCGTGAGGGCGGTATCCAGACGCTCGGCGTGGCCGGGCAACTCGGGAGCGAAGAGCGGCACCGCGATGGCGCCGGCCTTGATCGCCGAGAAGAATCCGACGACATAGTCCAGACCCTGTGGAGCCAGAATGGCGACCCGATCACCACGTTCGATGTGGCGTTGCAGCGTCGCGGCTACCGCGTTCAGACGCACCCCGAGCTGCGACCACGTGAGCTCGATACGGGTGCCGTCCTCGGAGGTGGTGAAGTCCAGATAGCGATAGGCGACGGTGTCCCCGACGTTCCTGATGTTGCGCTCGATGAGGGATATCAGCGTGGTGCCGGGCGGCAGTTCGACGTTTCCGTCGGCATTCAGACAATCGTCGATATCAAGCAAACCGTCAGCGCGAACCACGATTTCAAGTCTACGGGCGGCCACAAATGGCATCGAAGTGACCGGTTGTGCCCCAAATCGCTCTCGAGTCCATCATGATCAGATACACCACCTCGCCAGACGGAGTAGGGCGAGACGAGGAGGGGAGTCGAAAATTCATGACGGCGATGTGGATGGTTCGCGGAGGCGGTGGCCGACTGTACGACATCTTCCGGGAGCGCGGTGTCGTCGGGATCGGATGGCGCGAAATCGCTGCTAAAGCAAAACCAGGAGCGACCAGAAAGGAGCTGATAGAGGCATATCGGGAAGCAGTTCCCGGACTGAAGGACTCATCGGCCGTCTCGGGGGCTTCCCAGGTGTACCGATTTGTCAACGAAGTACACGATGCCGATCTTGTCGTCACGTACTCCCCAACCAGCCGCACCTACCTGGTTGGCACCTTCACGGGTACGTCCGAATATCACCCCGAATGGGAGGACGACAATCTGCTGCTCGCCAGGAAAGTTGACTGGTGTCCACGCGAGGTCAGCCGAGACAGCTTGACTCCGTCCACCCGCAACAGTCTCGGTTCGGTACTCACCGTGTTTAGGTTGCCAGATGCGGCACGTAATGAACTCGCTGCTCTCGCCCGGAACGAAGCAGTGGTAATTTCACCGCCCGACGATGCCGACGAAGACCAGGCCGATCCGCTGACGAACCTCGAAAGCATCGAGGCCGAGGCATTCGAGCGAATCAAGGACCGAGTGCGGGGTCTGAGCTGGATCGACATGCAGGAACTCGTCGCCGGTGTGCTTCGTGCGATGGGGTACAAGACACAGGTCTCACCGCCAGGTTCCGATCGCGGTCGTGACATCCTCGCCTCCCCCGATGGTTTCGGATTTGCGCAGCCGCGTATCACCGTCGAGGTCAAGCATCGCAGCGAGAAGATCGGCAGCGACCAAGTACGCAGCTTCCTGGGCGGACGCCACGCAGGCGATCGGGGTTTGTACGTCAGCACCGGCGGATTCACCAACGAAGCCCGCTATGAAGCAGACCGCGCGAATGTGCCGCTCATGCTATGGACACTCGATGAAGTCACGCGAGCGCTGCTCGATAACTATGCCGATGCCGATCTGGCAACACGACGGCTTCTCCCCCTACGAACATTTCATGTGCCCGCATGAGCTGACACTCGGTGTTCGATGCCGCTTGTCGGTGGGCTGGTCTATACAGTCCTGTTCAGCTTCAGACGACGAGAGGCAAGTAGGTACCACCGGTGATCACTGGCGATTTGAAGAGCAAGGTAGACCGCATTTGGGACACGTTCTGGTCTGGCGGTATCTCCAACCCGCTTGAGGTGATCGAGCAGATCACCTATCTGCTGTTCATCCGGCGCCTTGACGACCTGGAGACTCTGGCCGAGAGAAAATCGGCCAGAGGCGGAAAGACCGAGGAGCTTCGATTCAGGGCCGACCAGCAGGACCTGCGGTGGTCGCGGTTCAAGCAACTCGAAGCCGATCAGATGTTCGCGGCGGTTTCTGAGCAGGCGTTCCCGTTCCTGCGCACCCTTGGCGGCGACGGGTCAACCTATTCCGAGCACATGCGCGATGCCCGTTTCACCATCCCCACCGCCGCCCTGCTGGTGAAGGTCGTCGACATGCTCGCCGACATCCCGATGGACAATCGGGACACCAATGGCGACCTGTATGAGTACCTGCTGGGCAAGATCGCCAGTGCCGGCGTTAACGGGCAGTTCCGCACCCCGCGGCACATCATCGAGCTGATGGTGAAGATGATGGCGCCCAAGCCAGATGACGAGATCTGCGACCCAGCCTCAGGCACCGCTGGGTTCTTGGTCGAGGCAGCACGCTACGTGCGCGAGACCCATCCGTCGGTGCTCACCGATGCGGCACAGCGGAAACACTTCCACGCCAGCATGTTCCACGGATATGACTTCGATTCGACCATGTTGCGCATCGGCAGCATGAACATGCTGATGCACGGTATCGAATCTCCCGACATTCGCTACCGAGACTCGTTGTCCGAGGGGGCCAGCGAGGACGCCGAGAAGTACACACTGATCCTGGCCAATCCCCCGTTCGCCGGATCGCTCGACTACGAGGCGACGTCCAAGGACTTGCAGCGGGTGGTAAAGACTAAGAAGACCGAGTTGCTTTTCGTGGCACTGTTTTTGAAGCTGCTCAAGCCAGGCGGTCGGGCAGCGGTAATCGTGCCCGACGGGGTGCTGTTCGGATCCTCAAAGGCACATAAAGAACTTCGACGGATTCTCGTGGAAGATCAGAAGCTCGACGGCATCGTGAAACTACCATCGGGCGTGTTCAAGCCGTACGCCGGAGTGTCGACAGCGATTCTGCTCTTCACGAAGACCAACTCCGGTGGCACCGATAACGTGTGGTTCTACGACGTGTGCGCCGACGGATTCTCCTTGGACGACAAGCGCAATCCTATTGAGGCTAACGATCTTCCCGATGCGTTGCAGCGGTGGGCTTTACGGGATAGGTCTGAGTTAGAGCGGGCGCGGACCGAACAGTCGTTCTGTGTACCGAAAGACGATATCGTCACACAGGGATATGACCTGTCGTTAAACCGGTACAAGGAGATCGTGCACGACGAGATCGAGCACCGACCACCATCGGAGATCATCGCTGAGATCGAGAAACTGGAGCGCGAGATTGCTTCGGGGCTAGCCAAGTTCAAGGCGATGCTGTCATGAGAATGGTCGCGCTAGGCGAGATCGCCGCTCTTAGTGCAGGCGGTACACCCTCACGCTCAATCACCGAATACTTCGGCCCCGGCAACCCATGGCTGTCGATAACCGATATGGACGACAAGACCGTATGCAAGACAAGGGAATCACTAACAAATGCAGGACTGCAGAATAGTGCAGCGAAGATCGTTCCGGAAGGAACCATCATGCTGGCCATGTACGGCGCATCCATCGGCAAATTGGCCATCGCAGGCGTACCAATGTGTAGCTCTCAAGCGATCGCCGCTATCCAACCAGACTCAGCAACACTGGATCGCCGCTATCTTTTCCATTTCCTCCTTGCACAACGTCCAGCGTTACGCGCACGGGGACGAGGCGGAGCACAGCCAAACATCAGCCAATCCGACCTCAGGTCGTGGCCGATTCCTCTCCCGCCCCTCGACGAACAGCGCCGCTTAGCTGCGATCCTCGACCACGCAGACACCCTCCGCACCAAGCGCCACAGAGTCATTGACCGCCTGGACCGTTTGTCCGAGTCAGTCTTCACCATGTTGTTCGACACTAATGCAGCTTCGGCCGTGCACACTCTTGACGATGTAGCCACGGTGACATCGGGCATCACGAAAGGACGAAGAACCTCTCAACAAACATCTCCTACTCCGTACTTGGCGGTCGCGAACGTCCAAGCCGGACATCTCAAACTGGACGTGGTGAAAGAGATTGCCGCGACGTCCGATGAAATCGAACGGTACCGGCTTCAGGACGGAGATCTTGTACTCACCGAGGGAGGGGACCCAGACAAACTCGGACGTGGGACAGTCTGGCGGAACGAACTTCCAGTGTGCCTTCACCAGAATCACATTTTCCGCGTACGCATTCACAAAGAGACTGGGCTTCACTCAAACTACCTAACCGCATTCATCGCTAGCCTTCCTGCGCGCTCATATTTTCTAAAGGCCGCAAAACAGACAACCGGCATCGCCTCAATCAATATGACACAGCTGAAAGCATTGCCGGTGTACGTTCCAACTCTACGTGACCAGGACAAATACCTCGATTTGATGCGTGTTAGCGACCAGCAACGCACCTCTGCAGTCGCGAGCGCAAAAGCTTTCGACGCCCTCTTCACCTCCCTCCAGTCCCGCGCGTTCCGGGGTGAGCTCCAAAGCCCTTCGCTGTGATCGATTTCGAAACCACCGGAGTCGTCCCGGAACGCACCGATCGTGTCGTCGAAGTAGGCATCGTTCTGGTCGATGACTGGGGCCAAATTAAGGATGAGTGGACCACCCTCGTCAACCCACGTCGCGGTGTCGGGGCTTCGCACATCCACGGGATTACCGCATCCAACGTCCTGGATGCACCCGAGTTCGCCGAGATCAGCGATCACATCCTGGCCATGCTCTCGGGCCAGGATGTGATCGCGACGTTCAGCTCAGCCAGGCTCACCTCCGGTGGCATCACCAAGTCGACCCGGCTCGTGGTGGCCGCCGACCCTGACTCACTGAGCGGCAAGGCCACCAAAGCCCGCAGCTACGGCATCCCGGTAGTGGCCGAGGCCGCCTTCGAACGAATGTTTTCCCAGTTCAGCGGGTCCGTTTCGGTATGAAGTTGATAAGATCAAGCGAGCATTCAATCGGGTTATCAGAAGCAGCTGTTTAGTACTATCAATCACCCAACAATGTCACACAAGTGCCAGTAGAGTGACATTGTGGACCTGGCAATGTTCCTAAACGAGAGTTCTGGATCGCTGGTCGACATCGAGGGCGCCGATCCGCTGTCCGGTCACTGGCGACATAAAGCCTTCGTGCCCACACCGTTGCCCATGTCGATGCCAAGCCTGACCACTCCCACCATTTTGGCGGTTGCCGCTGCGCGAGCCGCGCTGGCCGCGCTCGACAGCACGGCTACTCAGCTTCCCGACCCCACGCTCCTACGACTGCCTACGCTACGCCGGGAAGCACAGAGCACATCGGCGCTCGAGGGAACATACGCGCCGCTCACCGAGGTGCTTACCGCCGATGACGAGGACGCGAGCTCGGCAGAACTGACCGAGATCCTCAATTACGTGCGCATGGCCAACCATGGATTTCAATGGGTCGGCGACGGTCGGCCCGTCTCGGCGGCGCTATTGGAGGATCTCCAGGGAATCCTGATGCGCGGCACTCCCCTCATCGCTGCATCTGGTCGAATACGGGACACCCAGGTGGTGATCGGCCGACGAACCGACGCCACACCGGACACACTGCCGGTACACGCCGCCCGCTTCATCCCACCACCTCCTGGCGATCACCTGACCAACGGAATCCGGGATCTTGTGACATGGATGCGCCAGGACCACAGCGCATCGATCGACCCCGTTGTCGCCACGGCCATGTCGCACTACCAGCTGGAAACGCTGCACCCATTTCGCGACGGAAACGGGCGGCTGGGCCGACTTCTGATCGTCCTGCACCTGCACACCCAGCGCGTGCTAAGCGAACCAACGATGACAGTCTCTCCATGGTTCGAGGCTCGCCGCGCCGAGTACTACGACCATCTCCTGGCAGTAAGTACCGCCGGCGATTGGGACGGATTCATCCGCTTCTTCGCCAACGGACTCACCGCAGCCGCCAGTTCCACTCGCGCCCAAATGATCGCGCTTGTCAAAGTTCAGAACGAACTCAAAGACGTCATCCGAGCATCGACGCTACGGGCGGACAGCGCGCACGCATTGGTGGACGTCGCCGTCGCGAACCCGTCCTTCACCGTTCGCAATGTCGAAGCGAGACTGGGGCTCTCGTACGGCCGCGCCAACAAGCTAATCGGACAGCTGATAGAACTTGGCGTTCTCGACGTCGTCGATCCGGATGCGTACAAACGGCGATTCTTCGCACCATGCGTCATGAACATACTCACCAAGGGGGAACACCGTTGACCAACTTCACCTTCCTCGGCGCCGCCGACTGGCCTGACATCCATAGTGATTGCGCGCGCGCCGAAAGCTATCTGACCACCGATCCCCGATCGTCCTGCATCTATGCACGTCGGGCCGTTGAACAGTTGACCGCCCGGCTCTACGATGTGCTCGCTCTCGCGCGCCCCTACCAGGACGACCTGTCAGCCCGCATCAACGACGCCGCGTTCAAGGCGCGGATCGGCACACCAATCTCGCACAAGCTCAATCTGATTCGTCGTGCCGGAAACTCCGCCGTACATGACCAACGCCCCATCGCACCGCAGATAGCGCTCGGGGTATTACGCGAACTGCACCACGTGATGGTGTGGGCGGTGTTCCACCACTCGGCGTACCCCAAGGCCGCGCCGCTCAACGCGACCTTCGACCCCGCGGCCGCCGCCAATGCCGCTCCCCTGAGCCGTCAGGAGGTGGCCGAGCTCACCCAGAAATTCGAGGCGCAGGACGCGGCACTGGCCAAGCAACGCGGCGAAAAGGAAGAACTGGCAGCCGAACTCGCCGAACTCCGCGAGCAGGTCAAGGCGGCTCAGGCCGCAAACCAGCAGGCCGACGTTCGCGACTACTCCGAAGCCGAGACCCGCGACACCTTCATCGACCTCCTCCTCAACGAGGCCGGTTGGCCACTGGAGGAAGATCGCGACCGCGAACATCTGGTCACCGGAATGCCCGATGGCATCGGCTATGTCGACTACGTGCTGTGGGGTGGCAACGGCTTACCGATGGGAATCGTGGAGGCCAAACGCACTTCCAAGAGCCCATTGGCAGGGCAACAGCAGGCCAAGCTGTACGCAGACTGCCTAGAAAAGATTACCGGCCAACGACCGGTAATCTTCTACACCAATGGTTTTGAACATTGGCTGTGGGATGACGCCGTGGGTTACGCACCCAGGGAAGTCCAGGGCTTCTACACGCCCGACGAGTTGGAGCTGATGGTTCAGCGCCGCCAGACTCGGCGCTCGCTCGAAGAGGCTCCCATCGACACCGAGATCGCTGGCCGTCACTACCAGCAGCGCGCCATTCGCGCTATCGATGACGTCTTCACCAAAAGGAATCGTGAGGCGCTATTGGTCATGGCCACCGGAGCCGGCAAGACCCGCACAACCGTGGCTCTCGTCAAACAGCTCATGGAAGCCGGCTGGGTAAAGCGGGTGCTGTTCCTCGCCGATCGGAATGCACTGGTAATCCAGGCAATCAACGCCTTCAAGAGACATCTGCCCAATTCCAATCCGGTAAACTTGATCACCGAGAAGGACACCGAAGGCCGTGCCTACGGGTGCACGTACCCGTCGATTATGAACCTCATCAACGACACATCCTCGGGAACCAGGAAGTTCGGTCCGGGCTACTTCGATCTCGTGGTCATCGACGAGGCGCACCGTTCCGTGTATCAGAAATATCGGGCCATCTTCGACTGGTTCGACTCACTACTCGTCGGATTGACGGCCACCCCTAAGGACGAGGTGGATCACAACACCTACCGTCTCTTTCATCTGGAAGACGGCGTGCCCACCGACGCCTACGGCCTCGACGAGGCGGTCGATGAAGGATTCCTCGTTCCGCCCGCGGGGATTTCGGTGGGCACGAAGTTCCTTCGCAACGGCATCCGCTATCAGGACCTCACCGAGGACGAAAAGGATGAATGGGATGCGCTGGACTGGGGCGACGACTCCGACCCGCCCGATGGCGTAGATGCGGAGCAACTGAACCGCTTTCTGTTCAACGCCGACACTGTCGACAAGGTACTCGCCGAGCTGATGCTGAATGGGCACAAAATCGCCGACGGTGACCGCCTGGGCAAGACGATCATTTTCGCCAAAAATCAGGCGCACGCGGAGTTCATCGCCCAGCGATTCGACATCCAATACCCCGAGCACGGAGGCGAATTCGCGCGCGTAATCACCCACAGCGTCGTACAGGCGCAGGATCTCATCGACAAGTTCTCCGTCCCGGAGAAGGCTCCGCACATTGCCATCTCAGTGGACATGCTCGATACCGGTATCGATGTCCCGGAGGTCGTCAATCTGGTGTTCTTCAAACTCATCCGGTCAAGGAGCAAGTTCTGGCAGATGATCGGGCGAGGAACGCGACTGCGCCCCGATCTGTTCGGCCCGGGCCAGGACAAGAAAAACTTCTACGTGTTCGACTTCTGCCGCAACCTCGAATTCTTCAGCCAGGATCTGCCGGGAGTCGAAGGGGTTCTACAGAAGTCGCTCAATCAACGTCTGTTCGAGACGCGCCTAGGACTGATCACCGCGCTGGAACCCGGCGAAGGACCCGAGCCCGAGCCTGGGACAGGAACCGAATCCGAGCGCGCACTCCGCGCCGACACCGCGCGGCAGCTGCACAAAATCGTGTCCGGGATGAACCTCGACAACTTCCTGATCCGCCCGCACCGAAAGGCAGTCGAGGAGTACGGAAAGTGGCCATCGTGGACTACGATATCCGTCGAGAAGGCAAGCTATGTCGCTGAGCATCTCGCTGCGCTGCCCTCCACTGAGAAGGACGACGACGAAGAGGCCAAACGCTTTGATCTGCTGATCCTGCGCCGACAACTCGCCCAGCTCGAAGGCGATGCACTCGCGGCAGAACGTATACGCGAGAAAGTTCAGGACATCGCGTCCGCTCTGCTAGGCAAAACCAGCATCCCGTCCGTCGCCAAGGAACAGGCGCTGCTCGACGACGTGGCAGGCGATCAATGGTGGGTGGACGTCACGCTGCCGATGCTGGAATTGGCCCGCCGCCGCCTGCGCGATCTGGTGACGTTCCTAGACAAGGCCAAGAAGAACGCGGTGTACACGGACTTTCAGGACGAGCTGGGCGAGGCAACACTGGTTGATCTGCCCGGCATCACGCCAGGGACTAACTGGTCCCGATTCGAGGCCAAGGCCCGAGCGCACCTGAAGGCGAAACTCGATCACGTAGCAGTACAACGGCTTCGGCGAAACAAACAACTCACCCCTGACGATTTGGTGTCACTGGAACAGATACTCATCGACAGCGGAGCGGGCACGCCCGACGACATCGCCGCAGCCAAGGAACGCTCACACGGCCTCGGATTGTTCATACGCTCGCTGGTCGGGCTGGAACGTGAAGCTGTCATCGGAGCGTTCGGTAAGTATCTGGACGGCACGCTGTTCACCGTTGAGCAGATCCGGTTCGTCAACCTCATCGTCAACGAACTCACTGAAGCCGGTGTGATGGAAGCGGCGAGACTATATGAGTCGCCGTTCAGCGACTACGCGCCCACAGGCCCAGAGACAGTGTTTCCCCACGATGACGTCGAAAACATCATCAACATCCTCAAGACGGTGAAGAACCGCGCGATGCCGGTCAGCGAGACGGCATGAACACCCCGTTGTGCGGGCGGAGGGACTCGAACCCCCACGTTCTTTCGAACACGGGGACCTAAACCCCGCGCGCCTACCAATTTCGCCACGCCCGCAGAGCTTCGATATTACCTGGTGAGTGTCGGACTCCTCACCGCGCGTCTCGACGAGTTCATCGGACCGAAGCGCTGACCAGGGGCGTTGGCATCCGCCCCCACCTCACGCGGTACCGTCAGGAGGTGTCCACTACACGGCGTCGGAGACCGGCACTCATCGTGCTGGTCGGCGTCAGTGCGCTCGCGTTCCTGGGCCTGGCCTACTGGCAGTTCCAGCGTTTCGAGTCGGTGACCGGCGATGGCCAGAACCTCGGCTATGCCCTGCAGTGGCCGCTTTTCGCGGCGTTCGTGATTTGGGCTTATCGCCGCTTCGTGCAGTACGAGGACGAGGGCCCGCCCCTGCCGCCCAGCGACCGGGTGACCGAAATACCGGAGGGCCTGCTTCCCGAGCGCCCTGCCGCGGCGAAGCCGGACCCCGCCGACCGCACATTGACCGACTACAACGCCTACCTCGCCGCCCTGGCCGAAGAAGATAGGAAGCCTGCCCCGTGACCGAACCCGAAGCCACATCCGAGACGCCCGCCGTGACCACGCCGGTCGAGAAAATCCGCGGTGCGCTGTGGCGCTACCGGATCCTGGCGTGGACCACCGGCGTGTGGCTGATCGCCCTCTGCTGGGAGATGTGGCTCAAATACATTGAGCACGTGCCGCATCCGCCGAGCTGGATCGGGATCGTGCACGGGTGGATCTACTTCGTGTACCTGATCTTCACCACCGATCTGGCCATCAAGGTGCGTTGGCCGTGGCCACGTACCGCCGGCACGCTGCTCGCGGGCACGATCCCGCTACTCGGTTTCATCGTCGAGCATTACCGCACCAAGCAGGTCAAGGAGCAGTTCGGCATCTAGCCGAAAGAAATCTCCAATGTCAGGAATACTGACATCTTGATGCGACTTTGATAGCGGTATGACCACCACACATGCAGTTGTCGCCACCGCCTATGGCGCATCCGACGTACTCGAACTTCGCGAGGTGCCGATCGACGGCCCCACCGACGGCCAAGTGCTCATCGACGTCAAAGCCGCCGGCGTCAATCCCATCGACTGGAAGCTGTACTCGGGAGCCTTCGGCACCGACCCAGCCGCAATCCCCATGCGTCTGGGCCTCGAGATCTCCGGAACTGTCGCCGCCGTCGGCCCGGGTGTCGACGGGTTCCAACCCGGTGATGACGTCATCGCCGCCGGACAGATCGGCGGCTATGCCGGCCAGATCATCACCACCGCGGACCAGGTGTTCAAGAAGCCCACAAGCCTGTCGTTCAACGAGGCCGCCGGATTCCTCCTCACCGGGCAGACCGCGGTCCACCTATTGGAAGCCACCAATGTCACCGAAGGAGACACCGTTCTGATTCACGGTGCCGCGGGCGGCGTGGGACTGCTGGCCACCCAACTGGCCAAGGCCCGCGGCGCAACCGTGATCGCCACCGCCAGTGCGGCCCGACACGAACAACTTCGCGGCTACGGCGCGATCCCGGTCGAGTACGGCCCCGGGCTGCAAGACCGGGTCAGCGCAATCGGCTCCGTCGATGCTGCTCTCGATCTCGTCGGCACCGATGAAGCCGCCGACGTCTCGTTGGCGCTCGTTGCCGACAAGGACCGCATCGCCACAATCGCCGGATTCGGCCGTGCCGCAACCGATGGCTTCAAAGCGCTGGGCGGCGTCCCCGGCGCCGATGCGGGCACCGAGGTCCGCCTTGCCGCACGCCCCGAGCTGATTCGTCTTGCGGGCAACGGCGAACTCAAGGTCACCATCGACCGCACCTATCCGTTGGCCGAAGCGCGCCAGGCCCATGAGTACGTCCAGACGGGCCATGCCCGCGGAAAGATCATCCTGCTGCCCTGACCCCCTCGCGAGCAGTCCCCCAAACCGGGGGGCTGCTCCTCGGGAGGCTAGGGCGCGGTACGGCCGAGATTCACCAGGTTGCGCAGCATCGGGAGCAGCGCCGCCAGTGCCCGTCCGCGATGCGATACCGCGTCCTTCTCCTCGGGCGTCATTTCCGCTGCGGTCCGCAGACCGCCGCGCGGCACGAAGATCGGGTCGTAGCCGAAGCCGTTCTGTCCCGCGGGTTCCCGCGCGACAGAGCCCTTCCAACGTCCCTCCACGACAACCTCTTCGCCGTCCGGAGTCACCAGCGCACACGCCGATACGAACGCCGCGCCGCGACGCTCGTCAGGCACATCGGAGAGCTGTGCAAGCAACAGCGCGGTGTTGGCGGCGTCATCTCCATGCCGACCACACCAGCGCGCAGACAGCACACCGGGCATCCAGTTCAGAGCATCGACCGCAAGCCCGGAATCATCGGCGACGCAGGCCAATCCGGTCTTCTGCGCGCCCTCACGTGCCTTGATGAGCGCATTGTCCTCAAAGCTGGCACCCGTCTCGGGCACTTCCTCGTACTCGGGCACGTCGGCGAGTGAAACCAGTTCGACCCCGGTCACCCCTGACGACTCGAGCACCCGATGTAACTCCGCGAGCTTCTTCGGGTTACGGCTCGCGACAAGTATCTTCATGGCCCCCGCCTACTTCGAACCGAACGCCTTCTTCTGTGGCGCCTCCGGCAGGACACCCGGATACGGCAGGGCCAATGCTTCCTTCTGCAACACGAACAGTTCCTCGGCGGCGCCGACGGCGGCGTCAAGCAGCTTGTCCAGCGTCGTGCGTGGGAAGGTGGCGCCCTCTCCGGTGCCCTGAACCTCCACCAACGTACCGGTGTCGGTGGCCACCACGTTCATATCCACCTCGGCGCGCGAATCCTCTTCGTAGGGAAGATCTACGCGCACCCGGCCGTCCACCACGCCAACACTCACGGCAGCGATCGCACACGACAGTGGCTCGTCATCGGCGAGCTTGCCGTGCGCGGCCAGGTAAGTCACCGCATCGGCGAGCGCGACATACGCACCGGTGATCGCCGCGGTGCGAGTCCCGCCATCGGCCTGCAGCACATCACAATCGATGGCAATGGTGTTCTCCCCCAATGCCGACAAGTCGATACACGCACGCAGTGAACGCCCGATCAAGCGGCTGATCTCCTGAGTGCGGCCGCCCACGCGCCCCTTGACCGATTCACGATCGCTGCGGGTATGGGTAGAGGCCGGCAGCATCGCGTATTCGGCTGTCAGCCAACCAAGTCCAGAACCCTTGCGCCAGCGCGGCACACCCTCGGTGGCGCTGGCGGTGCACATCACCCGCGTCTGACCGAACTCGATGAGTACCGAACCCGCCGGGTGCGAAGTGAATCCCCGCGTAATGGTCACCGGGCGCAGTTCGTCGTCTTGTCTGCCGTCTTCTCGTCTGGACACGCCCTCGACCTTATCGTCTCCGCGAAAGTACCGAGCGTGAGTGGCAGAGCTACAGCTCGAAGCTCTCGCCCGCGACCACGGCCCGCACCGGCCCGTCGAATGCCGACTTGGCCTCCGCGATGACATCCTCGCGCGAGGTCCACGGCGGGATGTGGGTCAGTAGCAGTTCCTTGACGCCCGCTCGGGCCGCGATCTGACCCGCCTCGGTGCCGGACAGGTGAAGATCCGGCGGGCGGTGCCCGGGCATATGCGTCCACGACGCCTCGCACAGGAACACGTCGGCATCGCGAGCCAGCTCGACCACGGCATCGCATATGCCGGTGTCCCCGCTGTAGGCAAGGACGGCACCTGAGGTGTCCTCGATCCGCAGCCCGTACGACTCAGGCGGATGCGCCACCCGGGTGGGTGTCACCGTGAGCGACCCGAATTCGACGGGCACACCTTCGCTCCACGCGTACAAGTCGAAGATGTCGGTGAAGTCGTCGACCTCACCGCCTATCTCAGCCGACGCGGCCCCCACCCGAATCAGGGTGTCGGCGGGCCCGTACATGATGGCCTTGCCCTTGGGCGGATTCGGGTGATAGCGGCGCCACACAAACAGACCAGGCAGGTCCAGGCAGTGGTCGGCATGTAGATGCGACAGCAGAACGGACACCGATCCGGGATCGGCGAAACGTTGCATAGAGCCCAAGACACCGCCACCGAAGTCGATGACCAACGGTGGCGCATCCGGTGCCGTCAGAAGGTAACCAGACGCCGGTGAATCCGGTCCGGTGACACTGCCTGAGCAGCCGAGCACGGTGACTCGCACAGCCCCTAGCTTGCCACGTCCGGCAAGCGTCTCGGCAGAGGGTTAGAGAGGTGTTGCAATTTCGGTGTAACCCGGAACACCGCTAGCTCGAGTTTGCACCGCTGTCACAGCCGGACCGAGGAATCTAGCCGCCAAGGTACGGAACGCATCGGGGTCACCGGTTGCCTCAAAAATGCGGTTCGGGCGTGAGGCACTCGGGTTATCCGGATGTGGCCGCAGCAGATCCCTCTCCGAGAGCACCCGCAGCAGGTCCTTGGCAGTTTCCTCGGCGCTGGACACCAACGTGACATCCTCGCCCATGGCGAGCTGGATCAGCCCGGACAGCAACGGATAGTGCGTGCAACCCAGCACCACGGTGTCGACCTGAGCCCGCTGCAGCGGCTCCAAATAGCCCTCGGCGAGCTGCAGCACTTGCCTCCCGCTGGTGATGCCACGCTCGACGAAGTCGACGAAACGCGGACACGCCACCGCCGTGATCTCGGTGTCCCGCGCGGCCGCGAACGCATCCTGGTACGCACCCGACGCGATGGTCGCCGCGGTGCCGATGACACCGATCTTGTTGTTGTGCGTGGTGTGCACAGCGCGGCGTACGGCAGGCAACACCACCTCGATGACCGGCACCGGCGTATAGCGTTCACGGGCGTCACGCAGGCATGCCGCCGAGGCCGTATTACAGGCGATCACCAGGGCTTTCACCCCACGTCCGACGAGGTCGTCACCAATGGCCAGCGCGTGCCGGCGGATCTCCGGAATGGTCAGCGGACCATATGGCCCGTTACCCGTGTCGCCGACGTAGATGATGTCCTCGTCCGGCAGCTGGTCGATGATGGCCCGCGCTACGGTCAGTCCCCCGACTCCGGAATCGAATATCCCGATCGGCGATGAGGCGCTTGCGCCAAGACCGTCCAGAGCGGTGCCGGGGCCCGTCACGTGGACAGCCTCGGTGGCGCCCCAGGACCACGCGCAGCCTTCGCCTTGCGTTCCCTACCCGAGAGCCAATAGGCGGCCAGTACGCCGGCGATGGCCCCACTCAGATGCCCCTGCCAGGACACCCCGAACTGTCCGGGCAGCACACCCCACAGCACGCCGCCGTAAAGGACGATCACGACGACACCGATGAGGATCTGACCGACGCGGCGGTTGAAAAATCCTCGAACAATCACATAGGTGAGCCAGCCGAAGATCAGCCCCGACGCCCCGATGTGATTGGTCTCGTAGGGCGAGCCGAGGTTGCCGATCAGCCACGTGCCGATCCCGCCGAGAACCCAGATGATCGCGGTTGCCAGCAGGAAGCGTCCGAGCCCGGCGGCCGCGGCCAGGAAACCCAGCACGAGCGCGGGCACCGTATTGGCAACCAAGTGCCCCCAGTTCGCATGCAGCAGAGGCGCGAACAGAATGCCGTCCAGACCATCGGCCTCCAGGGGCCGGATGCCGTTCTGGTCGAGGCGGTGCCCCGTGACCGTATCGATGCCTTCGACGACATAAAGCAACGCGACGAACGAGACGACCAGAATTCCGCCGGTGACCCATTGCGGCCGTCCGGACCGCTCGGGACGGGATGGATGGAACCCCTCCGGGCCACCCTGATATCCCGTCATGCCCACAACTGCCCTTCCAGCGCGTCCTCTGCGTCATCTACGGTACCGGCGTAGGCGCCGGTCGACAGATACTTCCAGCCCGCATCGGCCACCACGAATGCGATATCCGCGCGCTCGCCCGCCTTGACAGCCTTGGCCGCCATGCCGAGTGCCGCGTGCAGAATCGCACCGGTCGAGATGCCCGCGAAGATGCCTTCCACTTGCACCAACTCACGGGTACGGCGCACCGCGTCGAACGAACCGACGGAAAAGCGGGTGGTGAGCACGTCGGGGTCGTACAACTCGGGCACGAATCCCTCGTCGATGTTGCGCAGCGCGTAGACGCCCTCGCCATAGCGCGGCTCGGCGGCAACAATTTGTACGTTCTGCACTCGTTCCCGCAAGAACCGTCCCGTACCCATCAGCGTTCCGGTGGTGCCCAGCCCGGCGACGAAGTGGGTGATCTCGGGCAGATCGGCCAGAATCTCCGGTCCGGTGCCGTGATAGTGCGCGGCGGCATTCGCCGGGTTGCCGTACTGATACAGCATCACCCACGAAGGGTTTTGCGCGGCAAGCTCTTTGGCGGTGGCGACGGCGGTGTTGGAGCCGCCTTCGGCCGGGGAGAAGATGATCTGAGCGCCGTACAGCTCAAGCAGCTGGCGTCGCTCGATGGAGGTGTTCTCCGGCATCACGCAGATCATCTTGTAGCCCTTGAGCCGCGCGGCCATCGCCATCGAGATTCCGGTGTTACCACTGGTGGGTTCCAGAATCGTGGCTCCCGGTTCCAGCAGCCCGTCCTGCTCGGCCTGTTCGATCATGCGCAGGGCGGGCCGGTCCTTGATGGAGCCGGTCGGATTGCGATCCTCCAGCTTGGCCCATAACCGCACATGCGGATCGCCGTCCCAGGCCGGGGACAGCCTCTGCAACCCGACCAGCGGCGTGTTCCCGAGGGCCTGGAGCAACGAGTCGTATCGGGTCATGCGCCGCTAGCCACCGGCCACGGCGGGCAGGATGGTGACCGAATCGCCATCGGCGATCTCGGTGTCCAGCCCACCCGAGAACCGCACGTCCTCGTCGTTGACGTAAATGTTGACGAAACGGTGCAACTTGCCGTCGTCAACCAGCCGGTCGGAGATCCCGGAATAGTTGGATTCCAGGTCCGCGATCACCGCTTGCAGCGTGGAACCCGTTGCCGTGACGCGCTTCTCGCCACCGGTGTGCGTACGCAGGATCGTGGGAATCGATACTTCAATCGACACGGTGGGTATTCCTTTTCTCTAGTACTGCTCGACGTATTGGTCCACAACGGAAATCTCCTCTTCGGTGACCACCCCGTCGACGATCCGGTAACTGCGCAGCTCGTGCTGCTCAGGATCGCGAGTGGACACCAAAACGTAGTGGGCATCGGGTTCTGCGGCCAGGTTGATATCGGTACGGCTGGGGTAGGCCTCCGTCGCGGTGTGCGAGTGATAGATAACCACCGGCACCTCATCGGCATCGTCCATCGCCCGCCAAACCCGAAGCTGCTCACCGGAATCAAAGCGATAAAAAGTCGGAGACCGCTCGGCGTTGATCATGGCGACGTGCCGCTCGGGACGATCGGAGCCCTCCGGACCGGCCAGCACACCGCAGGCCTCATCGGGGTGATCGGCGCGGGCATGCTTGACCATGGCGTCGACCAGATCGGCGCGAACTACCAGCACTGTCTTTCCCTGCTTCCCTCTTGGCCGTCTCGGACGATTACGAAAACGCTCCTGGCAACACGTCACGATATGCGGGTATTCCGGCCACACTCGCGGCGCCCACCACTGCCCGCACCACAGCACGCTCCACACAGTCGGCGGCGGCGATCCCCACCGAAACGGTGAGAGCCTCGGCATCGCCCTCGCCGGTCCCGGTCGCCAGCACGTACAGCGTGTCCCCATCCATCGGGGTGTGCGCGGGCCTGATCGCCCGCGCCAACCCGTCGTGGGCGGCGATCGCCACCCGGCGGCATTGCGCCTTGCTCAGCGGGGCGTTGGTCGCCACCACGCCGATCGTGGTGTTCAGCGAAACCGACTTGTCGGGCAACGCGGCCAGCGCCGCAATCTGGCTTGCCGGGGGCGCGCCGAGCTCCGGTGCACACGCGGGGTCCCACGGCAGCCCTGTCGACGGATTAATCACCAGTCCAACGGGGTTGGCGACGATCACGACACCCACCACAATCCCGTTACCCAGATCCGCACTCGCGGAGCCGACACCGCCCTTGAGGGTGCCGGCCCGCGCTCCGACACCGGCACCCACGGCACCCCATTCGGGCGTATCGCTTGCGAGTTCTGCTGCACGGTAACCGAATTCGGCGTCGGGACGACTCTTCCAGGCACCCACCGGTAGATCGAAGATGACTGCTCCCGGGACGATGGGCACGGTGCCGCCCTGCAGGGCGACTCCCCTGCCCTGCTCCTCCAGCCAGCGCATCACCCCATCGGCGGCGGCCAGTCCGTAGGCGCTGCCGCCGGTGAGCACAATGGCGTCGACCGTGGAGACGGTATTCGCCGGATCGAGCAGATCGGATTCACGTGTTCCCGGAGCTCCGCCGCGCACATCGACCGCCCCGGTGGTCCCCGGCGGTGCCAGCACCACGGTGGTGCCGGTGGCCCAGCCCGATCCGAGTTCGGCATCGGCATCCACCCTCTGGTGATGTCCCACCAGCATTCCCGGAACGTCGGTGATCGCACCCGAGAACAGGCTCATACCGCCGACTTCCCCATCAAAGCGAGCACCAATAACTCCTGCATCACGGTCAGCCAGTGATAAATGTCCATATGTCCGGCCATCGGATCGTCGGCGGGCAATTCCTGCGGCCCGTCGCTGTCGATCCCGAGCATCGCGCCGAGCGCCAGGCGCACGTCATTCAGCGCGGTCAGCCATGCGCGCGCATCGTCCTCGGACAGCTCAAAGCGCCCGCCCTCCAGGGGAAGAGTGCGCAGCAACCGTTGACCCGCCTCACGTTTGGCGTCGATGATCTCAGGTTCGTAGAGGCTGCGCAGTGCACTGTTGAGTCCACTGACCGCCTCGAGACTGCTGGTGCCGTCCTGGTCGGGGCGGTGAAAGTCCGGAAGTAGCCGCCCGAGGGTGACATCGGAGGGCGCCGCGGTGTTCCCCGTACGGATGCCGGTAAGCTGTGCCAATTCGTCACTGGGCGCCGACGATTCGCGCTCGTCCAGCATCGCCAGCATCGAGGTGACCATCGACTGCACGAGCGCAGCCTCGTGCGGCTCCATCTCCGAACGCAGCCGAATCCCATCAGACGCGTTGACGCGCTTCCATTTTCGCACGGATCAGCGGCTCAACGATCCTGCTGCAATGTGGCCCATAGACCGGCGGCATGCAGCTTGCTGACGTCGATCTCCATCGACTCGCGCGCCCCGCACGACACCACCGCCTTGCCCTCGTGGTGAACCTGCAGCATCAGGTTGGTGGCCTCGCTCTCGCTGTAGCCGAACAGCTGCTGGAACACGTAAGCGACATAGTTCATCAGGTTTACCGGGTCATCCCACACGATGGTGACCCACGGCGACTGGGTCTCGTCGACATGTTCGACAGACCTCTCTGCGGTAGTCCCTGGCAAGGCTCGCGCCGGCGCACCCATGGCCCCAGAATACCGGGGCCGCGAACTCTGTCAGCATGAAGTTCGGGTTCCCCGTCTCCCCGGAGCCTCTCGGGAGGCGTTCACGCACCCGGGTATCCCGCTAACGTGGCGCACATGGCGCACATGGCGCACCTGCATACGTCATTGCTCACCGACAAGTACGAGCTCACCATGCTTGCCGCGGCACTGCGTGACGGCACCGCGGGACGTCAGGCCACGTTCGAGGTATTCGCCAGGAGATTGCCGGACGGCCGCCGGTACGGCGTCGTCGCCGGCACCGCTCGATTGCTCGAGGCGCTTGCCGAATTCCGATTCGGCTCGGAAGAATTGGAATCGCTGTCCGACTTTCTTGACGACGACACACTCCAGTACCTGGCCACATATCGGTTTGGCGGCGACATCGACGGCTACCGGGAGGGTGAGCTCTACTTCCCGGGATCCCCGGTACTCACCGTGCGGGGAACCTTTGCCGAATGCGTCATTCTGGAAACCCTGACGTTGTCGATCCTGAACCACGACAGTGCCGTCGCCTCAGCCGCCGCACGAATGGTGTCGGCCGCCGCGGGCCGTCCGCTCATCGAGATGGGCTCACGGCGCACCCACGAACTGGCCGCGGTGGCCTGCGCCCGCGCCGCCTATCTCGCGGGATTCGAATCGACGTCCAACCTGGAGGCACATCGCCGCTACGGTGTGCCCGCCCGCGGCACCGCCGCGCACGCCTTCACCCTGCTCCACGCCAAGGACGGTATGAGCGCCAGCGAGGCCGAACGTGAGGCATTTCGCGCACAGGTCGAGGCGCTCGGCGTGTCCACCACCCTGCTGGTGGACACCTACGACATCACCACCGGGGTCGAGAACGCCATCGCCGTCGCCGGACCCGAGCTCGGGGCGGTGCGCATCGACTCAGGGGATCTGGGCATGCTGGCCCGGCAGGTTCGCGCACAACTCGACGCGCTGGGTGCACACCGGACCCGCATTGTCGTCTCCGGGGACCTCGACGAGTACTCCATCGCGGCACTGCGCGCCGAGCCCGTCGATATCTACGGTGTGGGCACCTCGGTGGTGACCGGATCCGGGTTCCCGGCGGCCGGCATGGTCTACAAACTCGTCGAGATCGACGGCATCCCGGTGGCAAAACGCAGCAGTCACAAGGAATCACACGGCGGCCACAAATGTGCACTGCGCACCGCCAAGCCAACAGGCACCGTCACCGAGGAAGTGGTGTATCGAACGGCCACCGGTCAGCCGCCGGTGACGGAACCGCACCGGGTGCTGACCACCCCCCTGGTGCGCGGAGGGGCGCCCGTCACATCCGACTCGCTCGACGACGCCAGGGGCCGGGTACGCGCGGGATTACTGAGCCTGCCGTGGGAGGGACTGGGGCTTTCCCACGGGGATCCTGCGATTACCACCCGATTGGTGGGATAATTCCTGGCCGGAGGACACATGGCAGCCAGAAGGCAATGGGCGGGAACCACTCCCGCAGAGCGTCGAGCGACGCGTCGGCGGGCACTGCTCGATGCCGGTATCGCGGCGCTCGGCGCCATCGACGGCCCCGCGCTGACCATCCGAACGGTCTGCAGATCTTCCGGCGTATCGGAGCGCAACTTCTATGAGGAATTCGGTGACCGCGACGACTTCGTGCGTGCGGTGTACCAAGACGTCCTCGAATCCGTGATGCGTGTCGTCACCGAATTCGCCGCCGAGGGAGACGATTTAGAGACCCGCGCGGTGGAGACCTTCATCGGGGCTACCGTCGACAACCCCGCCTACGGCCGCATCATGATGCTCGCCCCGTTCACCGAACCCACACTGGGCAGTGTCGGGTTCGCCGGGTCGATGGCCTTCGCCTCACTTGCCGAGAAGGCACTGATCGATGTCGACGATCCGGGACGGCGCCGCTTCCTGTCGGTGTCGCTTGTCGGCGCGGCCTCCGGCGCCATCATCGATTATCTGCGCGGAGATCTGGCCATCAGCCGCGACGAGCTCATCGACTACATCTCTCGCATGGGCCGCCACGTGTCTGACATCTTCGATTGAGCACCGGCGGGGGTACCGTCGATCCATGGGCAGGGCGCTTATCGTCGTCGACGTGCAAAACGACTTCTGCGAGGGCGGCGCGCTGCCCGTGTCCGGCGGCGCCGCGCTCGCCCAGAAGCTCAACGACCTCACCGCATCCGGCGCATACGACGCGGTGGTGGCGACGCGCGATTTTCACATCGACCCCGGCGACCACTTCTCCCAGACACCGGACTTCGTGACAAACTGGCCGCCGCACTGCCGGGTCGGCACACCCGGTGCCGACTTTCATCCCGACTTCGACCTCACCCCGGTCGACGAGGTGTTCTCCAAAGGCGAGTATTCCGCCGCGTATTCGGGATTCGAGGGCATCTGCGCCGATGGCACGGCGTTGGCGGTGTGGCTGCAGAAGCGGGGCCTGGGCAGCATCGACATAGTGGGCATCGCCACCGACTACTGCGTGGCCGCCACCGCGCGCGACGCGGCCCGACAGGGGCTGCATACCCGTGTACTCACCGCATATTCCGTTGGCATCAACGAACAATCAATGAATCACGTCCTCGATGAGCTCCGAGCCGACGGCGTCGAGGTAGTCCGCTGAAGAATACCGACACTCCCATATCCGCCACTGGGTTGCTTGCCACGGCCGTCACCGCGCTCGGCGGAACCGAGCGCGCCGGACAGCTCACGATGGCCACGGCCGTCGAGCACTCCCTGCACAGCGGGGAGCACCTGGTGGTCCAGGCCGGCACCGGCACCGGCAAGTCCCTGGCATACCTGGTACCCGCACTTGCCCACGCCATCGAGGAGTCATCCCCGGTCGTGGTCTCCACCGCCACCATCGCGCTGCAGCGTCAGCTCGTGGATCGCGACCTGCCCCGATTGGCGGAGGCGCTGGCGCCCTCACTGGCCCGCAAGCCCAGATTCGCCATCCTGAAGGGCCGGGGAAATTACCTCTGCCTCAACAAATTGCACAACGGAGCCGCATCCGATCAGGAGGCACCCGACACGTTGTTCGAGCCCTTCGCGGCCAGCGCCCTCGGCCGCGACGTACAGCGGCTCAACGACTGGGCGGAGACCACCAAGACCGGGGATCGCGATGAACTCAAGCCCGGCGTACCCGATCGCTCCTGGTCGCAGGTCAGTGTGTCGGCGCGCGAATGCCTCGGCGCAACTCGGTGCCCGTTCGGCACCGAATGCTTCGCCGAGCTGGCCCGGCTCGACGCCGGACAGTCGGATGTGGTGGTCACCAACCACGCGCTGCTGGCCATCGATGCCATCGCCGACATAAACATCCTGCCCGAGCATGACGCGGTGATCGTCGACGAGGCACACGACCTCGTCGACCGGGTGACAAGCGTTGCCACCCAAGAACTCTCGGCAGTCGGGCTGACCGTCACCATCCGGCGCATAGGCCGCCTGGTGTCACCCGAAACAGCGAGCCGTTTCGAGGCGAGCTCGGCGACCTTCTCCTCGCTGATACACGACAGCAGGCCCGGCACCATCGACCGCGCGGATGAGGAGACCGTCATCTACCTGACCGCGCTGCGCGATGCCGCGGCCGCCGCACGCACCGAGATCCCCACCGGCCAATCCACCGACCCCGCCACCGCGGCCGCGCGCACCGAAGCAGTTGCCGCACTGGACGATATCGTTGATGCCGCGTCCCTGGCACTGGCCTGCTGGGCCGAGCCGGACATCACCACACGCCCCAACGTGGTGTGGCTCGACCACGAGGACAACCGAGGCACGGTGCGTCCGGTGCTACGGATCGCCCCACTGTCGGTCGCCGGACTGCTACGCACCCGCCTGTTCGGGCAGCGCACCGTCGTCCTCACCTCGGCCACGCTGGTCCTCGGAGGCAAGTTCGACACGATGGCCGCCTCCTGGGGCCTGCCTGCCCGAGTGCCCAGCGCAGATTCGAACACCGAGACCAAGACCGTCTGGCATGGCATCGACGTCGGATCCCCCTTCCAGCATGAGAAGTCCGCCATTCTCTACCTGGCACGGCACCTTCCCGCCCCGGGCCGCGATGGCGTCGGTGCGGCGACACTCGACGAGATCGAGACTCTGATCCGTGCCGCAGGAGGACGCACCCTGGGACTGTTTTCCTCGATGCGTGCCGCCAAGGAGGCATCCGAGGAAATGCGAACCCGGCTCGACACCCCGGTGCTGTGCCAGGGAGACGACGCGACATCGGTTCTGGTCGAACAATTCAGCGCGGACCCACAAACCTCGCTGTTCGGCACCCTGTCGCTGTGGCAGGGCGTCGACGTGCCGGGACCGTCGTTGTCGCTTGTTCTCATCGACCGAATCCCATTCCCCCGCCCCGACGATCCCCTTCGGGCGGCCCGGCAACGCGCGATCAGTGCGCGCGGAGGCAATGGATTCATGGCGGTGGCGGGCACCCAGGCAGCGTTACTGCTGGCCCAGGGCACGGGTCGGCTGTTGCGAGGCGCGCAGGACAGAGGCGTTGTCGCGGTGCTTGATTCACGGATGGCTACGGCGGGCTATGGCGGATTTCTGCGCGCATCGCTGCCACCGTTCTGGTCGACACACGACTTGTCGGTAGTCACCGCGGCGCTCCAGCGACTGATGACCGCGCACGATGCGACCTATGCTGGAGAGGGCACCCGCACACGGGGATAGCCGCTACAGAGAGACGGCCATGTCGCTTCCGGACAGGTGGATTCACACGCCGACGGTAGTCCTGGCCTGCTGCGCCGTGCTGACACTGACACTCTCGACCTGCGCGAATACTGTTGGGGGCGTTCCAATTTCGCAGCTCGGCAATGCTTATCAGGTTGCCGGGATCCCCGCCGTCGACGGTCCGTCCGGGCTACGCCCCCACCCCGCACCGGCCGACAGGGCCGTGCACGGCGGCGACGATGGCGAGATGGACCGCCTCGCCGTCAACGCAGTCGCCGATATCGAGGACTTCTGGCAGGAGGCCTATCCCAAGACCTTCTGGGCGACGTTTCATCCGGTCGATTCGTTGACGTCCTGGAACAGCGCGGGCCCCGACATCGCGAACTTCTGCGACAGCCTCACAATCGGCTTCGACAACGCCGGCTACTGCGTCAGCCAGAACAGCCTGGGGTGGGACCGTGGCGCGCTGCTGCCCAAGTTGGTGCGGATGTTCGGCCCCATGGCCGTACCCATGACGCTGGCCCACGAGTACGGGCATGCCCTCACGCACCAGGCGAAGATGGTTGACCCTCACACACAGACGCTGGTCAGCGAGCAGATGGCCGATTGCCTGGCCGGGACATATCTGCGATGGGTGGCACAGGGCAGCTCACCACGTTTCACGCTGACGTCAACAAGGTCATCGCGGCGCTGATCGCGTTCCGGGACGATCCGATCGAGGCAGGCGGCATGATCGATGCGCATGGATCGGCATTCGAGCGGGTATCGGCCTTCCAAGACGGATTCGTCGACGGCGCGGCCGCATGCACCCGAATCGACATGGCGGAGATCGCCAAGCGAGCCGGTGGACTCCCCGAGAACCTGCCGCATGGCCGATCGGAAGGCATCCCCGTCTCCGCCGACACCCTGCGCACCCTGATGGCGGTGCTCGGGGCGATCTACGGCACCGCACTCAACACGGCGCCCCCGCAGCTCTCGGTGTCGGGGGCGGCATGCGACGAATCCGGACGCCGCACGAGATCCCCTGCGGCGGTGTACTGCCCGGACTCCAACACGGTGGCGCTCGATCTGCCGCGGCTGACCGCCCTGGCCCAGCCCACGCACGATCAGGGGCAGGTAACCGGCGATTTCACCGCGTACTCGATGGTCATCTCCCGTTACGCGTTGGCGGTCGAGAATCAACACGGCCTGCCGCTCGACAATGGGCAGAGCGCACTGCGCACCGCCTGCCTGACGGGTGTCGCGTCGGCGGCAATGGCCAAACCCACCACGCCCAACGATGAACCGAACCCGATGGTGCTCACCGCCGAAGACCTCGATGAGGCGGTATCGGGGCTGCTCACCAACGGCGTCGTGGCCAGCGATGTCAACGGGACCACCATCCCGGCGGGCTTCTCCCGGATCGATGCCTTCCGAGACGGAGTGGCCGGATCCACGGATCGCTGCCTCACCCGCTATGGGTAAGTCGTGCCGCTAGTGCTCCAGGTCGCTGGCGGCCAGCACCGCCAGACCCAGCTCGCTATCGCCCGCCAGCAGCGGATGATGCGGAAGCACCCGCACCGTGTAACCCACCGACCCGGATACCGGCAACGTGGTCGTGGTGGAGAAGGTCTCCACTCCTCCGTCACGACTGCCGGTGTGCGTCATCGGGACGATCACCGATTCGGATAGCTTGTCGTCCAGGTCCACTCGCCCGATCACCGCCTGCACGGCGACCTCCGAGGGAGCCAGCCCGGAAAGCTGAACCGACGCGGTGAGCGTCAGCGGCGATCCCAGCAGCGGGGTGTCCGGCAGGCCCGAACTGTCGACATCGGTGATGACCAGCGACGGCCATACCTGCTGTACTCGTTCGCGATAGCGCGCCAATTCCTTGGCCGGGGCGAAGGACTGATCAGCGCCGACAGTGGCACGCAACGACTTGGCCGCGGGAGCGTAATAGCCGACGGTGTAATCGCGAACCATCCTGGATGCCAAAACCTTTGGACCCAACTTCTCCAGGGTGTGTCGAACCATCTCGACCCAGCGCTGCGGCGTGCCGTGCTCATCGCGCTCATAGAACTTGGGCGCTACCTTTTGCGCCAGCAGCTCATACAGCGCCGCGGCCTCCAGGTCGTCGCGTCGGGTGTCGTCGGTGACACCGTCGGCCGTCGGTATTTCCCAACCGTTTTCGCCGTCGTACCACTCGTCCCACCATCCGTCACGGATGGACAGGTTGAGACCACCGTTGAGTGCGCTCTTCATCCCCGAGGTCCCGCACGCCTCGAGCGGACGCAGTGGATTGTTCAACCACACATCGCAGCCGAAGTACAGATAGCGGGCCATCGACATGTCGTAGTCGGGAAGGAAGGTGATCCGGTGCCGCACGTCCGCCTGATCGGCGAACCTGACGATCTGCTGGATGAGCCCCTTACCGCCATCGTCGGCGGGATGCGATTTACCTGCCACGATGAGCTGCACCGGATGCTTCTCGTCCAGGAGCAACTCGCGCAGCCGTTCCGGGTTACGCAGCATCAGCGTGAGCCGCTTGTACGTCGGAACCCGGCGAGCGAACCCGATGGTCAGCACACCCGGGTCGAAGGCATCGTCCACCCAGCCCAACTCGGCCTCAGCCGCCCCGCGCTGCAGCCACGACGCACGTATCCGCCGTCGCACGTCCTGAATCAGCTGCTCACGCAACTGCGATCGGATCCACCAGATGTGTCCGGGGTCTACCTCGTGGATGCGATCCCATCCGCTGGCGTCGTTGAACGCCTCGGCCCCGACGAGCTGCTGGCCCAGCTCCAGCCACTGCGGCGCCGCCCAGGTGGGCGCGTGCACGCCGTTGGTGATCGATCCGATGGGTACCTCGGCCGCATCGAATGACGGCCACAGCCCGTTGAACATCGACCGGCTCACCTGGCCGTGCAGGAGCGATACACCGTTGGCACGCTGCGCCAGCCGCAGCCCCATGTGAGCCATGTTGAACGTGGAGGGATCGTCCTCCGCCCCCAGCGCGACGATGCGATCCACCGGCACACCTGGCAGCAGCGTGGAGTCGCCGGATTCCCCGAAGTATCGACGCACCAAATCCACCGGGAAGCGGTCGATTCCGGCGGGAACCGGTGTGTGCGTGGTGAACACGGTGCTGGATCGGACCACCGTCAGGGCGGTTTCGACGTCCAGCCCGTGCTGCCCGATGTACTCGCGAATGCGCTCGAGCCCCAGGAATCCGGCATGACCCTCGTTGGTGTGGAACACCTCGGGAGAGGGCGCACCCGACGAGGTGACGTACGCACGAATGGCACGCACTCCGCCGATACCGGCCAGGATTTCCTGCTTGATGCGGTGGTCCTGATCGCCGCCGTACAGCCGGTCGGTGACGTAGCGCAGTTCCCGATCGTTCTCCGCGATATCGGAATCCAAGAGCAGCAGCGGAATCCGGCCCACCTGAGCAACCCAGATACGCGCCGAGAGCACTCGATCCTGCGGCATCGGCACCGTGATGAGGATCGGGGTGCCATCGTCATGTGCCAGCAGCCGCAACGGCAGACCGGCCGGGTCGATCAGCGGATACTGCTCGGTCTGCCAACCGTCGGCGGTCAACGACTGCCGGAAGTATCCCGACCGGTAGTGCAATCCCACCGCGATGAGCGGCAGACCCAGATCGGAGGCGGCCTTGAGGTGATCGCCGGCCAGGATGCCCAAGCCACCGGAGTAGTTCGGCAGCACCTCGGAGACGCCGAACTCCATCGAGAAGTACGCGATCGCGGCAGGCAGGACGGCGCTCTCGGCGCTCTCTTCACTATCCCGCTCCAGCTGACGCTGGTACCACATCGGGCGATTCAGATAGTCATGAAGATCACCCGCCAAGGCGGCCACCCTGTCGACGAAGCCGTCGTCGGCGGCCAGTTCGTCGAGCCTTTGCGCCGGGACCGACCCCATGACCGCAACCGGATCGTGGTTGGTCTGCTCCCACAGCTGCTGATCGATATCGGCGAAGAGATCCCTGGTGGGTTGATGCCACGACCAGCGCAGGTTGTTGGATAACTCACCCAGCGCCGCCAACCGCTCCGGAAGATGGGCACGAACCGTGAATCGACGTAGGGCTTTCACCCTTCAGAACCTTACTGAGATTTCGGTGGATCGCATGCCCGGCGGAAATTCCGCACCGACACGCCATGCTGTGGCGGTTCGGTGTCGCACGCTTGCGCCGGTGGCGAGCGTGTCGGCGAAGCCTCCGGTCACGCTTCTGCGCCGCGCCGCAAGGGCCCGTCTACTACGGTGGACGTGGTGACCGGACGCATAGGCATCGATGATGTCGCCCCCGCGATCTCCGGTGGGCGCTATCCGGCCAAGGCCGTCGTGGGTGAGGTCGTCCCCGTGGCGGCAACCGTCTGGCGCGAAGGCCATGAGGCCGTCGCCGCGACACTGGTGGTGCGCTGCCTCGGGCCCAGCTACCCACAGCTCTCCGAGGGGCCGTTGCGCCGGATCTCGGCACCCCGCGAGAAGGACACCAGCGCGACACGAATCAAACCGCTGCATATCCCGATGCAGCCGGGTGGGGCTCTCGATCGATTCCATGCCAGCTTCGTCCCGGACCGGGAGGGGCTGTGGACCTTCCGGGTCGATGGATGGGGTGACCCGATCGCAACCTGGCGCCACAATGTCGAGGCCAAGCTGGAAGCGGGGCAGGGCGCCGCCGAGTTGGCCAACGATCTGGAGATCGGTGCGCGCTTGTTCGAGCGTGCGGCGGCCGGAGTACCGCGCAAGCGTCGCGGTCCGCTCCTGGCCTCGGCCGAAGCGCTGCGCACTCAGGACGACCCGGGAGCACGGTTTCAACATGCGCTTTCCGATGACGTACAGGTACTGCTTGCCGAGTTCCCGCTGCGCGACCTACTCACTCGCGGAACTCAATACGGCATCTGGGTCGATCGCACTCGGGCGCTGTACGGCTCCTGGTACGAACTGTTCCCGCGTTCCACGGGCGGAGTAGGACCGGACGGACGGCCCATGCACGGCACGCTGGCGACCGCATCGGCCGATCTCGCACGAGTCGCCGCTATGGGATTCGATGTGGTGTATCTACCGCCGGTGCATCCGATCGGCGAGATCAACCGCAAGGGCCGCAACAACAACCCGATCGCCGAGCCCGGCGAAGTCGGTTCGCCGTGGGCCATCGGCAGTGCCGCGGGGGGTCACGACGCGATCCATCCCGAGCTGGGAACTCTCAAGGATTTCGACCGGTTCGTATCCACCGCGCGCAAGCTGGGCCTGGAGGTGGCGCTGGACTTGGCGTTGCAGTGCGCACCGGATCATCCATGGGTCAGCGCGCACCCCGAGTGGTTCACCGAGCTTCCCGACGGCACCATCGCCTACGCGGAAAACCCTCCCAAGAAGTACCAGGACATCTATCCCCTGAACTTCGACACCGACCCCGCCGGCCTGTACACCGAGGTGTTGCGTGTCGTGCAGCACTGGATTTCCCACGGCGTCAAGATATTTCGGGTGGACAATCCGCACACCAAGCCGCCGGACTTCTGGCAGTGGCTGATCGAGGAGGTCAAGGCGGCCGATCCCGACGTGTTGTTCCTCTCCGAGGCATTCACTCGCCCGGCTCGGCTCTATGGTCTGGCCCGGCTCGGCTTCACCCAGTCGTACACCTACTTCACTTGGCGCACCGCCAAATCCGAGATCGCAGAGTTCGGCAGAGAGATCGCCGCGCAGGCGGACGTGGCGCGCCCGAATCTCTTCGTCAACACTCCGGACATCCTGCACGCGAGTCTTCAGTACGGCGGCCCCGGCATGTTCGCCATTCGTGCCGTCCTCGCCGGTACCTTGAGCCCGACCTGGGGCGTTTACTCCGGATACGAACTCTACGAACATGCCCCGTTGCGCGAAGGCAGCGAGGAATACCTGGACTCGGAGAAGTACCAGCTCCGTCCCCGCGATTACCAGGGCGCTGCCGCGCGCGGCGAATCATTGGAGCCATTCATCACCCGACTCAACGAGATCCGCCGACTGCATCCGGCACTGCACCAGCTGCGCAACATCACCTTCCATCACGTCGAGAACGACGCACTACTGGCGTACTCCAAGTTTGACCCGGTAACCGGCGATGCCGTCCTGGTCGTGGTGAATCTCAACCCCTTCGGCGCCGAAGACGGCACCATCTGGCTCGACCTGCCCGCACTCGGCCTCGATTGGCATGAAACGTTTTGGGTACGTGACGAGCTCACCGGAGAGCAATATCGCTGGGGCCAAGCCAACTATGTACGACTCGACCCACTGACACCTTCTCGGCAAGTGGCGCACATCCTGAATCTGCCGCAGGTCCGCGAATCCGCCCGGACGCACTTGGTGTTCCGCCCGTGACCACACCCGCGACTCTCCTGAAACCGGACGCCGACGATCTCGCCAAACTGGTGGCGGGCACTCACCACAATCCGCATTCGATTCTCGGCGCGCACGAATATGCCAACCCGGGCGGCAAGGGGCACACCGTCATTCGCGCGTTCAAACCTGGCGCAACAGCGGTGGCCGCGGTGGTGGGCGAAGAGCTACACCCGATGACCGATCTCGGGTCCGGACTGTTCGGGGTGGCGCTGCCCTTCCTGAACCTCCTCGACTACCGCCTCGATGTCGACTACGACGGCACGCCGCTGATCATCGCCGATGCATATCGATTCCTGCCCACGTTGGGCGAAGTGGATCTGCACCTGTTCAACGAGGGCCGCCACGAGCGACTCTGGGAAATCCTTGGTGCGCATCCACGTTCATTCGTCACGGCAGACGGCGAGGTCAGCGGAATCTCCTTCGCGGTGTGGGCACCCAACGCGCACGGGGTCTCGGTAATCGGCGATTTCAACGGGTGGAACGGCAATGACGCCCCCATGCGAACCCTGGGATCCTCAGGAGTCTGGGAGCTGTTCTGGCCGGGCATGACGCTCGGTTCGCTTTACAAGTTCCGCGTGCACGGCGCCGATGGGTCGGTGACCGATCGCGCCGACCCGTTCGCGTTCGCGACCGAGTTGCCACCGGCCACCGCATCGAGGGTCACCACGTCGTCGTACTCCTGGCAGGACGAGCAATGGATGTCCCGGCGCACCACCGGCAATCCGGTGTTCGAGCCCATGAGCACCTACGAGGTGCATCTGGCATCGTGGCGCCCCGGACTCTCCTATCGCGAACTGGCCCACGAACTCACGGACTACGTACTGGCACAGGGTTTCACCCACGTCGAGCTGCTGCCGGTGGCCGAACATCCCTTCGGTGGATCCTGGGGCTACCAGGTGACCTCGTACTACGCCCCCACCTCGAGGCTGGGCACGCCCGACGACTTCCGTTACCTGGTCGATGCCCTGCACCGGGCGGGAATCGGCGTCATCGTCGACTGGGTACCCGCACACTTTCCCAAGGATGCGTGGGCACTGGCCCGCTTCGACGGAACACCCCTATACGAACATGCTGACCCACACCGGGCCGAGCAGCTGGACTGGGGCACATATGTTTTCGACTTCGGGCGCCCCGAGGTTCGCAACTTCCTGGTCGCCAACGCGCTGTTCTGGCTCGACCAGTTCCACATCGACGGGCTGCGCGTCGACGCCGTCGCGTCGATGCTCTACCTGGACTACTCACGCCCCGCAGGTGGCTGGACACCGAACATTCACGGCGGCCGAGAGAATCTCGAGGCGGTGCAGTTCCTGCAGGAGATGAACGCCACCGTGCACAAACTGCATCCCGGAATTGTGACGGTGGCCGAGGAATCCACCTCCTGGCCGGGTGTCACCAGGGCGACCAGCCTGGGCGGCCTTGGTTTTTCCATGAAATGGAACATGGGGTGGATGCACGACACCCTGGGCTACCTCGGGCGCGATCCCATCCATCGCAGCTTCCATCACCACGAGATGACCTTCTCGATGCTGTACGCGTTCAGCGAGAATTTCGTGCTGCCGATCAGCCATGACGAGGTGGTGCACGGCAAGGGCACGCTGTGGACCCGCATCCCCGGTGACGACCACGCCAAGGCCGCGGGACTGCGCTGCCTGCTGGCCTACATGTGGGCGCACCCCGGAAAGCAGCTGCTGTTCATGGGGCAGGAGTTCGGCCAACGGGCCGAATGGTCCGATGAGCGCGGTGTCGACTGGTTCCAACTGGGCGAAGACGGGTACTCCTCAGGAATCGCGGCGTTGACCGCCGATCTGAATGCGGCCTACCGGCAGCGCCGCGCATTGTGGTCACAAGACACCGCCCCCCAGGGATATTCGTGGATCGACGCCAACGATTCGGCCAACAACGTGCTGAGCTTCCTGCGCTTCGGCGATGACGGTTCGGTGTTGGCCTGCATCTTCAACTTCGCGGGTATCGAGCACGCCAGCTACCGGGTGGGGTTGCCCCTGACCGGACGCTGGCGTGAGGTCATCAACACCGACGCACTGCAGTACCACGGCAGCGGAGTAGGGAACCTGGGCGAAGTCATCGCCTCGGCCAACCCGTGGCACGGCCGCCCGGCCTCGGCCACACTGGCCCTGCCGCCCGCCGCCGCGATCTGGTTGGAACCCGTCTCGGGGGACCTCTAGACAACATTAGGATGCGCTAAACGCAAACGCGTAGTTAAAGGGGTGGCTCGATGTCCAAACGCTGGGTGGCGCTGCTGGTGGGGCTGGTGCTGGTGATCACGTCGTGTGGCCGTCCACTCGGTGGGCAACCTCAATCGATCTACGCCGACCCGCTGCGCGTGGCGGGTATGCCCGCGGTCGATGGCCCCTCCGGCATGAAGCCCGGCGTCCAGATTCCCCAACGCAAGATCGAGAACACCGACAACGGTGAGATCGACGATTACGTCAAGGTGTCCCTGGCGGACATCGAGGATTTCTGGACGCAGTTCTACGGCGATTCGTTCGCCGACTTCCGGCCGGTACCCCGGCTCATCTCGGTCGACTCACGTAAGGACAACGGCAGCATCAGGTTCTGCGGGGGCAACCTGAACGACTTCATCAATGCTGCGTTTTGTCCACCGGAGAACTCGTTCGCCTGGGATCGTGGCCAGCTGTTCCCCTACCTGCGCAAGCAGATGGGCGAGATGGCGATGAACACCGTCATGGCCCACGAGTACGGACACTCGATCCAGTATCACGCTCAGCTCATCACTCCGATCGACGATCCGAAGATGACCAAGGATCAGGTCGAGTACCTCGTCGACCTGACTCAAGAACAGCAAGCCGACTGCTTCTCCGGCGCATATCTGCGCTGGGTCGCGCAAGGGGACTCGCCACGATTCACCTTGAACACCGCCGATGGGCTGAACAAGGTCACGGCCGCGATGATCGCGATCCGCGACAACGACACCAGTAAGAAGTGGGCCATCCACGGTTCGGCCTTCGAGCGGGTCTCGGCCTTCCAGTTCGGGTTCACCGACGGCCCCATGGCCTGCAAACGCATCGATCCCCGCGAGATCCTCAAGCGCCGCGGCGAGCTGCCCAAGGGCCTGGGTGTGGGGCCCAACGGCGACAACTGGCCGATAAACCCGGACACCATCGACGCGGTGCTTACCGCTGCCTCACAGGTGTTCCCCATGGATAACCCGCCCAAGGCGGTATACGGCGACGGGAAATGCTCCGACGGTTCGGGCACCGCGCCGGCCTCGTTCTGCCCGAACGACAACACGATTGCCCTGGATCCGAAGGCGCTGCAGAAGATGGCCACCCCCGTATCGGACCGGGCGCTGTTCTCCGCGCAAGTGAACGGCGACTATTCGGCGTTCAGCGTGATCGTCTCGCGCTACGCGCTGGCGGCAGAAAAGGCTGCGGGGCTGGAGACCGAGGGAATCATGACCGGGTTACGCACCGCGTGCCTCACCGGATACTTCACCTCACGTGCCGCCGGCAGGGGCATCGTGACTCCCCGCGCACCGGTCATCCTGTCTGGCGGCGACCTCGACGAAGCTGTCTCCGAATTGCTTTCCAGCGGTAGGGCTTCCAGCGACGCGAAGGGCGAGACGGCCCCCTCCGGATTCTCCCGCATCGATGCATACCGGATCGGTGTACTGGGCAACGACCAGACCTGCGCCAAACGCTTCCCGTAACTGCGGGACCGGACGGCGGCCGAATCAGAACAGAGCGTTGGCGAGCTTGCGCCGCCCGGCGACTACCGCGGGATCGGCCGGATCGAACAGCTCGAACAGCTCCAGCAGTCGAGCACGCACCCTGGCACGCTCGTCGTCGCTGGTCACGCGAACAAGTGCGACGAGCCGGTCGAAGGCCGAATCCGGCTGCTGTGAAAGCACTTCCACGTCAGCGGCAGCCAACCCGGCATCGATGTCGCCGGGTGTGGCATCGGCGACACTGACCGCATCCTGAGGGTGTGCCGTCGCCCGGATCAGGAATTCGATCTGACGCACCGACGCGGTCGCCTCGGCCGCCACCACACCGGTGGCGCCGTCGTCCAGCAGACCTTGATAGGCGGCACGGGCCGCCTCGAAATCTCCGGAGTCGAGGGCATCACGCGCCGCAGCGAGCGCCGGATCTGTACTTTCTTCGGGGTATTCGGACTCCCCGACGTCTTCTCCGTCCGGGGCAGCGGCATCGGGCAGCTTGCCGGCGACCGCGTCGAGAATGGAGTCAAGCCACCGCCGCAGCTGATCGGCGGGCTGAGGTCCCGCGAAGCTGGTGATGGGCCTCCCGGCGGCCACCGCCACCACGGTAGGCACCGCCTGCACACCGAAGACCTGTGCGATCTGCGGACTGGTGTCGACGTTGACCCGCGCCAGGGCCCACGTGCCGCGGTCTTCCGCGACCAGGTCACCCAGGGTGGCGGCCAGTGCCGCCGAGGCCTCGCTGCGCGGCGACCCCAGCAGCACGATGACCGGGACACGATTGGACTGCGCCAGTACTTCGGCTTCGAGATTCGCCTCGGTTACCTCGACGGTCCATGCATCTCCGGCCGAGGGCTCGCGAGGAGCCGTGGGCTCCTGCGCGCGCTGCTTGAGAGCAGAGAGGTCGACAGCTCCGGACATGGCCGCAGCCATCGCGGGACGTGGTCGGGTCACGCTGTCCAGTCTGTCACGGCTCACGGCCTCCGCACTACGGTCCAGCGTCGCCCGTCGCCGCAGACCCCGCGATAGGCAATTTGCCCGTCTTATCAGCCCATATGACAAAGATCACACTGCATAATGGGGCAACTCCAGCTAACAGTGCGAGCAACCAGGTGAGCGGACTCCAGCGGTACTCGCGGCCCGCGAGGAATCCCAACACCAGGTACGCGATGAAGACGATGCCGTGAATCCAGCCGAAGACCTTCACACCGATCTCGTTCCCCGGGTCCGGCACGTACTTGAAGAACATCCCGGCGAGCAGACCCGCCCAGCTGACGGCTTCGAGCAACGCGACGGTGCGAAACCTGCTGGCAGTGCTGCGCAGGTCGAAAAGCTGTGTCATGCCCTCAGTCTGCCCGATACAGCGCCCGACACATCACCGATCTACTACGTCGCGTCGTAAATCACACCCGCACGATCAGGGCATCACCCTGACCACCGCCGCCGCACAGTGCGGCCACTCCGATTCCGCCACCGCGGCGCTTGAGTTCCTGCGCCAGGTGCAGAGTGATACGGGCACCCGACATTCCGATGGGATGACCGATGGCGATCGCTCCGCCGTTCACGTTGACCTTCGCCGGGTCGATACCCAAGTCCTTCACCGAGGCCAAGCCCACCAGCGCGAAGGCCTCATTGATCTCGACCAGATCGAGCTGCTCGGGGGAAATCCCTTCCCGCTCACAGGCCTTCCGAATGGCGTTGGCCGGCTGCAGCTGCAGGCTGGAATCAGGGCCGGCGACCACGCCATGTGCACCGATCTCGGCGATCCACTCCAGCCCCTCGCGCTCCGCGCGCTCCTTGCTCATCACGACCACCGCGCAGGCGCCGTCGGAGATCGGCGAGGACGACCCTGCCGTGATGGTGCCGTCCTTACTGAACGCCGGACGCAGTCCCGCAAGTGATGCCGCGGTGGTGTCCGCGCGGATGCCCTCGTCCTCGGCGAACTCGATCGGATCACCCTTGCGCTGCGGGATCTGAACCGAGACCACCTCGTCGGCGAAGACACCGTCCTTCCACGCGCGGGCGGCATTCTGATGCGAGCGTGCCGCGAATTCGTCCTGCTCCTCGCGGGTGAACTTGTCGGAGGCATTGCGCTGTTCGGTGAGGATGCCCATCGCCTGGTCGGTGAAGGCATCATGCAGGCCGTCGAAGGCCATGTGGTCGACGAGCGTCACATCGCCGTACTTGAAACCGAAGCGGCTCTTGGGCAGCAGATGCGGGGCATTCGTCATCGATTCCTGACCACCGGCGACGACAACCTCGAACTCACCGGCCCGAATCAGCTGATCAGCCAGCGCAATGGCGTCGACACCGGAAAGGCACACCTTGTTGATGGTGAGCGCCGGCACATCCATACCGATTCCACCGGCAACGGCGGCCTGGCGTGCGGGAATCTGGCCTGCGCCCGCGGTGAGGACCTGGCCCATGATCACGTAATCGACGGCAGACGGTGCCACCTTGGCCTTCTCCAGAGCGCCCTTGATGGCGATACCGCCGAGCTGAGCGCCCGAGAAATCCTTCAGCGATCCCTGGAAGCGGCCAACGGGCGTACGCGCTCCAGCAACAATCACGGACGTGCTCATCGAATCTCCTTAATACTGCTCGAGTGGACGCCGTTTTCTGGAACGCGTTACCGTTGCGTTATGACGACATCGTCTCCTCTTGATGTTCCCTCGATCCTATCGACCGGTCTGGTGACCGCGATCGACCACGTGGGCATCGCGGTGCCCGACCTGGACGTCGCAATCGAGTGGTACCACGAACACCTGGGCATGATCCTGGTGCACGAGGAGATCAACGAGGGTCAGGGTGTCCGCGAGGCGATGCTGTCCTTCCCCGGAGCCGAACCCGGCAGCTCACAGATCCAGTTGATGGCACCGCTGAATGAGTCCTCGCCGATCGCCAAGTTCCTGAACACCAAGGGAGCCGGCCTGCAGCAGCTGGCCTACCGCGTCACCGACATCGATGCGCTGTCCGATCAGCTCCGCGCCGCGGGCGTACGAGTGCTGTACGACGAGCCGCGCATCGGCACCGCGAACTCACGGATCAACTTCCTGCATCCCAAGGACACCGGCGGCGTGCTCATCGAGCTCGTCCAGCCGACGCAGTCCCACTAGCTCCACCGCCGCGTCGGGCTCCGATTCGCGCGGTTAACCCAGCACGGCGTATGCCAGTGCCGGCGGTCCTCTACTCCCTTGTCTTGCCTCTCGGAGACGGGCCACACCACGACATGGGCGACGCCGATCGCGATCTCGTGATCGCATCCGGGACAGCGGTAGACCTTGATCGCGCGTGCTGCCGCGATCCTGCGCACCCGGTAGTCCAGCCCGTCGGTCCCCTGTTCGACCTGGTCACGGCCGAGAGGCGGCACGCCGACGCGGTCGCCAACGGCACGACGCGGCGGATGTCGGCGGCCCATGCGGTGATTCTATGAGGGGTGGGCCTATTTCAGAACAAACGGAATTCGTCTGAGTCCATTCCCCGCATCGCGTCGTAGTCCAGTATGAGACAACGGATTCCGCGATCTTCGGCAAGAGTGCGGGCCTGCGGCTTGATCTGTTGCGCGGCGAAGACGCCGGCGACCGGCGCCAGCGTGGTGTCCCGGTTGAGCAGTTCTAGATATCGGGTGAGCTGCTCGACGCCGTCAATCTCACCCCGGCGCTTGATCTCGACCGCAACAGTCGCACCGTCGGCGTCCCGGCACAGCAGGTCCACCGGCCCGATCGGCGTCATGTACTCGCGCCGCACCAGGGTGTATCCGTCGCCGAGCAACGCGACGTGCTCTGCGAGCAACTCCTGCAGGTGCGCCTCGACTCCATCCTTGACCAATCCGGGGTCGACCCCGAGCTCATGGGCCGAGTCGTGCTCGATGTTCTCGATGGTGATCCGCAGCTGCTCACCGGCCTTGTTCTCGACCACCCAGACGGTCGAGGCGCCACTTTCCGCAGACTCCTCGTTCTCCGTCTCGACAAGCCAGCACGGCGGGCTCATCCAGTTCAACGGCTTGTAGGCACGATCATCGGCGTGCACGCTCACCGAACCATCGGCCTTGATAAGCAGGAGCCGCTTGGCGGACGGAAGGTGGGCGGTGAGCCGACCGACATAATTAACGGTGCATTGAGCTACGACGAGACGCACCGGCCCACTGTATAGGGAGTTAGGCTGGCGACAACTATGGCAAACGAGTCGATTCGCGCAGTGTCGCAGCGAGTGGGCCGTGCCCTGGCCACGATCACCGGGCAGACCGGCCGACTCGAGGCCGGCGACGGGTACGGATCGTGGCTGCTGGGCCGCTATGACGAAAGCACGCTCATCCAGCGCATCCGTATCCAGCTGATGCTGACCGTGTTCGTGGTGGCCGCCAACCTGATTGGTGTCGCCGTCGTCATCCTTCTGGTGCTCGTCGCGGTGCCCGATCCCAACGTCTTCGACGCGCCCTGGTGGATCCACTTCGTGGTCGTTCCGGTGTATGTGACGCTGGCGGTGCTCATCGGCGCCGTGTGGGGTACCCGCCGCATCTTCAAGGTGGTGCGGTGGGCCCTGGACGAACGGGAACCGACCAAGGCGGACCAGCGCAACGCATTCGCGGTCCCGCGGCGCCTGACGGTCGTCGAGGCGATTTTGTGGGCGGGCGGCACCGCCTTGTTCACCACGCTCTACGGGATACAAAATCCGCTCTACATCCCCAAGATCTTCTTCGCGGTGGGGTTCAGCGGGGTAGTGGTCTGTGCGGCCAACTACCTGTTCACCGAGTTCGCGATGCGGCCCGTCGCCGCACGAGCACTCGAAGCCGGGTATCGCAGAAGACGGCTCGCTTCGGGAATCATGGTGCGCACCATGTTGGCCTGGGTGCTGGGATCTGGTGTCCCCGCGGTCGGCCTCATGCTCACCGGTGTCGGCGCGCTCATCTTCGGTAACTTCACGGTCAAGCAGCTGGCGGTGGCGGTCATCATCATCGCCGGCGCGATCCCGACCTTCGGGCTCATCCTCATCTGGATCTCCTCCTGGATGCTCGCCACCCCGGTGAAAGAGGTTCAGTCCGCGCTCAAGCGCGTCGAGCAGAACGACCTGGATGTCAATCTGGTGGTCTACGACGGCACCGAGCTGGGCGAGCTGCAGGCAGGTTTCAACACCATGGCGGAGGGCCTGCGCGAGCGCGAGCGGGTCCGGGACCTCTTCGGTAAGCATGTCGGCCGCGAGGTCGCCGCCGCCGCCGAGTTGCAACAGCCGGCGCTCGGCGGCGAAGAACGCCACGTCGCGGTGCTTTTCGCCGATATCGTCGGGTCCACCCAGCTGGCAGCCACTCGGCCGGCGATCGAGGTGGTGGCATTGCTGAACCGATTCTTCACCGTCGTCGTCGAAGAAATCGACCGTTACGAGGGCATGGTCAACAAGTTCGAGGGCGACGCCACCCTCGCAGTGTTCGGCGCGCCTGTTCGGCAAGACCGCCCCGAGAGCCAGGCGCTCGCCGCCGCGCGCGCCATTGCCCGCCGACTACGGGCCGAGGTCCCCGAATGCCAAGCAGGCATCGGTGTCGCCTCGGGGCAGGCTGTGGCCGGAAACGTCGGGGCCCATGACCGTTTCGAATACACCGTGATCGGCGATCCGGTTAACGAGGCAGCCCGGCTCTGCGAGCTTTCCAAAACTGTGCCCGGACAATTGGTGGCCTCGTTGGACACCGTGTTGCGCGCCCACCATCGCGAGGCCTTGCATTGGCGCTCCGGCGATACCGTTACGCTGCGTGGCCGCTCCGAGCCCACCGAACTCGCGGTACCTGTGGCCTGAAGCCGTGTGGGCACCGCCGCCTATTCGGACTGCTTCCACCACGCTTCGACATAGAGCACCATCGCCACGACGAGTGCGATGAGCACCCACAGCACCAATGCCTGATCTATCCATGCTCCCGGCGGTGGCGCCCCGGGCAGGATGTTCCGCAGGGGCACGATCGCGAACAACATCGTTCCGAACCACGTCGTCAACGGCGGGTGGAACTTCTTCCGCCCTCTGACCGTCTCAATCGCCACAATCAGCGCCATCGTCGGAAGCGTGATCAGCACAAGGCATATACCGACATCGAATGCCAACGTGCCACGAGCACGTACCAACGTGATCGTGGTCTGGTCACCCTTGCCTGCGGGAGCCTGCGACGTCTCCGTCGACACACGCCATCCGCCCAAGCTGCCGATCACTTCGATGCGCGCGGGCACGGCACGTCGCCCTTCCCCGTTGCCCACCATGACTTCAGCGCGCAGCTTCTCCGTGGAGTATTCATCGAAGGGCCACGACTGAGCATCGCCCGTTGCGACCAGAGTGTCGTCCGTAGCCGCGGGTAACGTGCCCCGCGGAAAATGCCGCTCGCCATAATCCAGCGATGACACCAACCGGACGGACATGTCCGCATTCAGCAGGCCGAAGGAATCAAGGTTCGTTTTGGCGGGCAGCACCACAATCTCAGAATCCAACCGGTTATTCACCGTCCGCAGATCCTGCAGATCGATGACCACCACAGTCTCGTTGTCCCGGGAAAGATCGAGATCCGCCGAAGCAGGACCGGAATGATGATCCAACATCCGGTAGATGACAAGAAATCCGACGTAGATGACCAGTACGAGGACGACCGCACCCACGGTGGCGGCAGTCGGCTTCAGCTTGAAGCGCCCCTTGAATGCCTGCACTAGATTCCCATCTCTACGCAACGCTGTTCAAAATCTAGCAGTCAGAATATGAAAATACCCCCCAGTTTCCTGGGGGGTATTTCCAATTTATGTTCGGCGGTGTCCTACTCTTCCGTTCCGTGTTAAGAACAGTACCATCGGCGCTGAGAGGCTTAGCTTCCGGGTTCGGGATGGGACCGGGCGTTTCCCTCTCGCTGTGGCCGCCGTAACTCTTTCGTGTGATTAACACACAAGTTATCTGGTGGTGGAGTGTGGTCGTCAAATGACGACGAATAGTGGTTGCGATTTATTAGTAAGTTTTCGGTCGATTAGTGCCAGTTCCCTGAACGTATTACTACGCTTACAGGTCTGGCCTATTGAACCCATAGTCTGTGGGTGACCTTATCCCTCTAAAAGGGTAAGAAACCTGGTCTTGGAATAGGTTTCCCGCTTAGATGCTTTCAGCGGTTATCCTGTCCGAACGTAGCTATCCAGCCGTGCTCCTGGTGGAACAACTGGTACACCAGAGGTTCGTCCGTCCCGGTCCTCTCGTACTAGGGACAGGTTTCCTCAAGTTTCTGACGCGCGCGGCGGATAGAGACCGAACTGTCTCACGACGTTCTAAACCCAGCTCGCGTGCCGCTTTAATGGGCGAACAGCCCAACCCTTGGGACCTGCTCCAGCCCCAGGATGCGACGAGCCGACATCGAGGTGCCAAACCATCCCGTCGATATGGACTCTTGGGGAAGATCAGCCTGTTATCCCCGGGGTACCTTTTATCCGTTGAGCGACATCCCTTCCACTCAGAGATGCCGGATCACTAGTCCCGACTTTCGTCCCTGCTCGACTTGTAAGTCTCGCAGTCAAGCTCCCTTGTGCACTTGCACTCAACACCTGATTGCCGTCCAGGTTGAGGGAACCTTTGGGCGCCTCCGTTACATTTTGGGAGGCAACCGCCCCAGTTAAACTACCCACCAGGCACTGTCCCTGGACCGGATATACGGTCCGAGGTTAGAGGTTCAATACGATCAGAGTGGTATTTCAACGATGACTCCACAAACACTGGCGTGCCTGCTTCACAGTCTCCCACCTATCCTACACAAACCGAACCAAACGCCAATACCAAGCTATAGTGAAGGTCCCGGGGTCTTTTCGTCCTGCCGCGCGTAACGAGCATCTTTACTCGTAGTGCAATTTCGCCGAGTCTATGGTTGAGACAGTTGAGAAGTCGTTACGCCATTCGTGCAGGTCGGAACTTACCCGACAAGGAATTTCGCTACCTTAGGATGGTTATAGTTACCACCGCCGTTTACTGGGGCTTAAATTCTCCGCTTCACCCAAGGGTTAACGGGTCCTCTTAACCTTCCAGCACCGGGCAGGCGTCAGTCCGTATACATCGTCTTGCGACTTCGCACGGACCTGTGTTTTTAGTAAACAGTCGCTTCTCACTGGTCTCTGCGACCTCGTTCAGCTCACGAAGCAAGTCCGGTCACCAAGCGAGGTCCCCCTTCTCCCGAAGTTACGGGGGTATTTTGCCGAGTTCCTTAACCATAGTTATCTCGTACGCCTTAGTATTCTCTACCTGACCACCTGTGTTGGTTTGGGGTACGGGCCGTGTGTGAACTCACTAGAGGCTTTTCTTGGCAGCATAGGATCACTGAATTCGCCTCAATCGGCTATGCGTCACCTCTCAGGCTTAATGACGTCCGGATTTACCTAGACGTCGCCCTACGGGCTTGCTCCGGTATAACCACTAACCGGTACAGCTACCTTCCTGCGTCACCCCATCGCTTGACTACTACCACCGAAGGTCCCACGCAGCGGGTTCACGTCGCACTCCGAAGAGATTGATCTAGAACCTTTTGGGTGGTTAGTACCGATGATTCATCATGGGCGCGCACACACGGGTACGGGAATATCAACCCGTTGTCCATCGACTACGCCTGTCGGCCTCGCCTTAGGTCCCGACTTACCCTGGGAGGACTAGCCTGGCCCAGGAACCCTTGGTCATTCGGCGGGCAAGTTTCTCACTTGCCTGTCGCTACTCATGCCTGCATTCTCACTCCCGCACCCTCCACTGCTGGATTACTCCGCAGCTTCGCTGGGTGCAGGACGCTCCCCTACCCATCCATGCCACTGCCCCGAAGGGAATGTATTGCATGAATGCCGCGGCTTCGGCGGTGTACTTGAGCCCCGCTACATTGTCGGCGCACAATCACTTGACCAGTGAGCTATTACGCACTCTTTCAAGGGTGGCTGCTTCTAAGCCAACCTCCTGGTTGTCTTTGCGACTGCACATCCTTTTCCACTTAGTACACGCTTAGGGGCCTTAGCCGGCGATCTGGGCTGTTTCCCTCTCGACGTACGGAGCTTCTCCCCCGCCGTCTCACTGCCGCGCTCTAACTTATTGGCATTCGGAGTTTGGCTGACGTCAGTAACCTAGTAGGGCCCATCGGCCATCCAGTAGCTCTACCTCCAATAAGAAACACGCGACGCTGCACCTAAATGCATTTCGGGGAGAACCAGCTATCACGGAGTTTGATTGGCCTTTCACCCCTACCCACAGCTCATCCCCTCAGTCTTCAACCTAAGTGGGTTCGGGCCTCCACGGCGTCTTACCGCCGCTTCACCCTGGCCATGGGTAGATCACTCCGCTTCGGGTCCAGAACACGCCACTATGGGCGCCCTATTCAGACTCGCTTTCGCTACGGCTACCCCTCACGGGTTAACCTCGCGACGTGTCCCTGACTCGCAGGCTCATTCTTCAAAAGGCACGCCATCACCCCACAAGGAGGCTCTGACGGATTGTAGGCACATGGTTTCAGGTACTATTTCACTCCCCTCCCGGGGTACTTTTCACCATTCCCTCACGGTACTAATCCGCTATCGGTCACTAGAGAGTATTTAGGCTTACCGGGTGGTCCCGGCAGATTCACAGCAGATTCCACGAGCCCGCTGCTACTCGGGATGAAGTACGAGACAGGTGTCGGATTTTCGCGTACCGGACTCTCACCGTCTGCGGCGGGCCGTCCCAGACCACTTCCGCTAATCACGACACTTTTTTACTGTCCGCCGGCCTGGTAGAACCGGCAAGTACAACTCCCACAACCCCGCACACACAACCCCTACCAGGTATCACATGCATGCGGTTTAGCCATCTTCCGCTTTCGCTCGCCACTACTCACGGAATCACGGTTGTTTTCTCTTCCTACGGGTACTGAGATGTTTCACTTCCCCGCGTTTCCTCCCAAAGCCTATATATTCAGCAGTGGGTAACACGACATCACTCGTGCTGGGTTTCCCCATTCGGACATCCTCGGATCAAAGCTCGGTTGGCAGCTCCCCGAGGCTTATCGCAGCCTCCTACGTCCTTCATCGGCTTCTAGTGCCAAGGCATTCACCATGCGCCCTTAAGAACTTAGCTAATAAATTGCAAAAACCAGCCTCACTCGTAAACGAGCGAGGCTATGTTTAGATGCTCGCAACCACTATCCATAAGTCAAAGACCACACCCCACCACCAAGCAGGGTGACAACACAATGTGTTGCCTCAGGACCCAACAGTGTGCCAGCGTTTCAATTCTTATGACAGTTCGACGTTTTGCCGACTACCTATCCACGGGGTGGACAGGATTTATAAAAAATATTCACCAAGCATGTATCCACTACAGATACTCGCTTTATGTTCCCAGTTCATTCGACTGAGAAATGGTGCTCCTTAGAAAGGAGGTGATCCAGCCGCACCTTCCGGTACGGCTACCTTGTTACGACTTCGTCCCAATCGCCGATCCCACCTTCGACAGCTCCCTCCAAAAGGTTAGGCCACTGGCTTCGGGTGTTACCGACTTTCATGACGTGACGGGCGGTGTGTACAAGGCCCGGGAACGTATTCACCGCAGCGTTGCTGATCTGCGATTACTAGCGACTCCGACTTCATGGGGTCGAGTTGCAGACCCCAATCCGAACTGAGACCAGCTTTAAGGGATTCGCTCCACCTTGCGGCTTCGCAGCCCTCTGTACTGGCCATTGTAGCATGTGTGAAGCCCTGGACATAAGGGGCATGATGACTTGACGTCATCCCCACCTTCCTCCGAGTTGACCCCGGCAGTCTCCTACGAGTCCCCGGCATTACCCGCTGGCAACATAGGACAAGGGTTGCGCTCGTTGCGGGACTTAACCCAACATCTCACGACACGAGCTGACGACAGCCATGCACCACCTGCACGCAGGCCACAAGGGAATACCTATCTCTAGATACGTCCTGCGCATGTCAAACCCAGGTAAGGTTCTTCGCGTTGCATCGAATTAATCCACATGCTCCGCCGCTTGTGCGGGCCCCCGTCAATTCCTTTGAGTTTTAGTCTTGCGACCGTACTCCCCAGGCGGGGTACTTAATGCGTTAGCTACGGCACGGATCCCAAGGAAGGAAACCCACACCTAGTACCCACCGTTTACGGCGTGGACTACCAGGGTATCTAATCCTGTTCGCTACCCACGCTTTCGCTCCTCAGCGTCAGTTACTGCCCAGAGACCCGCCTTCGCCACCGGTGTTCCTCCTGATATCTGCGCATTCCACCGCTACACCAGGAATTCCAGTCTCCCCTGCAGTACTCTAGTCTGCCCGTATCGCCCGCACGCCCACAGTTAAGCTGTGGGTTTTCACGAACAACGTGACAAACCACCTACGAGCTCTTTACGCCCAGTAATTCCGGACAACGCTCGGACCCTACGTATTACCGCGGCTGCTGGCACGTAGTTGGCCGGTCCTTCTTCTGTAGGTACCGTCACTTTCGCTTCGTCCCTACTGAAAGAGGTTTACAACCCGAAGGCCGTCATCCCTCACGCGGCGTCGCTGCATCAGGCTTGCGCCCATTGTGCAATATTCCCCACTGCTGCCTCCCGTAGGAGTCTGGGCCGTATCTCAGTCCCAGTGTGGCCGGTCACCCTCTCAGGCCGGCTACCCGTCGTCGCCTTGGTGGGCCATTACCCCACCAACAAGCTGATAGGCCGCGGGCTCATCCCACACCGCAAAAGCTTTGCACCACTCACCATGAAGTGTGTGGTCCTATCCGGTATTAGACCCAGTTTCCCAGGCTTATCCCAGAGTGCAGGGCAGATCACCCACGTGTTACTCACCCGTTCGCCACTCGAGTACCCCGAAGGGCCTTTCCGTTCGACTTGCATGTGTTAAGCACGCCGCCAGCGTTCGTCCTGAGCCAGGATCAAACTCTCCAAACAAAAATTGATCCCGACAAAACAACTGTCAAAAGAATTGTTATCGACATAAAATGTCTATATAAACACTGACACACTATTGAGTTCTCAAACAACACATTTTTATTTTTGCGGCTATGAATTCGGGAATTTCTTCCCTTATTCTCGCCTTCGCCCTTTCAGGCGACTCGGAAACCGTATCAAGTTCGGTGAACTTGAGTCAAATTCCCGGTTTTGGCTGGTCACCTGCGCACCATCCGATCGCCGACATTCTGGAATTTCTTCCTGAATTCCGACTTTCGCTCTTCCGAGCGACTTGGAAACCGTATCAAGTTCGGTGAACTTGAGTCAAATTCCCGGTTTTGGCTGGTCACTTGCGCACCATCCGATCGCCGAGATATCTGAATTTCTTCTTCTATTTCGGCTTTCGCCCTTTGTAAGCGGCCCGGGAACCGTATCAAGTTCGGTGAACTTGAGTCAAACTCCAGGTTTTGGCTGGTCAACTGCGCACCAACCTAAGACCGGAATTTCGGAATCGCTTCCTTGTCCCGGCCTCGCTCATTCAGGGCAACCCGACCACTGTACCAAGTCCAATGAACTTGAGTCAACTTCGGGTTCTGGGGGTGGTCAGCGCTAGCTGACCCGCTCGACTTCGGCACCCAGGCTCTGGAGATTCTCCACGAACAACGGGTAACCGCGGTCGATATGAAACACATCGTATACCTCGGTGACGCCATCCGCCACTAGACCCGCCAGCACCAGGCCCGCACCTGCCCGGATATCCGACGACCACACCGGAGCGCTGGACAGTTGGCGGATACCCCGGACCACAGCGTGGTGCCCATCCGTCCGGGCATCCGCTCCCAGCCGCATCATCTCCTCGACGAAGCGGAATCGGGCCTCGAAGACGTTCTCGGTGATCATGGAGGTGCCGTCCGCTATCGCGGCGAGCCCAATTGCCATGGGCTGCAAGTCAGTTGGGAATCCAGGGAATGGCAGGGTGGCCACGTTTATCGCTTTGGGACGCTCGTACTGAACTACACGAAATCCGTTGTCGTTCTGAGTAACTGTGGCGCCCGCATCATGCAGCTTATGCAGCACCAACTGCAGGTGCTCCGGATCCACTCCCGTCACCGTGACATCGCCGCGCGTCATCGCGGCAGCCAAACCCCAAGTGGCAGCGACGATTCGGTCTCCAATAACGCGATGCTCGGTGGGATGAAGCTTCGGAACACCGATCACCGTTAACGTCGACGTTCCGGCACCCTCTATCTGGGCACCCATCTGGACCAGCATGGTGCACAGGTCCACCACATCCGGTTCACGCGCGGCGTTGTGGATGGTAGTGACGCCATCGGCAAGCACCGCGGCCATCAGGATGTTCTCGGTTGCCCCGACGGAGGGGAACTCAAGCTGAATATCGGCTCCGTGCAATGCTTTTGCCTCGGCAACCACACACCCATGCTCGATGGTGCATTCCGCCCCGAGCTGACGCAGGCCCGCCTGATGCATGTCGAGCGGACGTGACCCGATGGCGTCTCCGCCCGGTAACGCCACCTTGGCACGCCGACAGCGGCCCACCAGGGGACCCAGGACACACACCGAGGCCCGGAACTGCCGCACCGCCGCGAAATCGGCCTCGTACTTGGGTTCGTCCGGGGAAGTGATCCTGACGACATCACCCTCTAGCTCCACCGTCGCGCCCAATCCCCGCAGCACATCCGCCATCAGCGGCACATCAAGGATGTCCGGACAGTTGGTGATGGTGCTGGTTCCCTCGGCAAGGAGAGCGGCGGCCATCAGCTTGAGCACGCTGTTCTTGGCGCCGGTTACTGCCACGTTGCCGGTAAGCCGGGCGCCGCCGGTCACCAAGAAATGCTCGCTCACGCCCGACAGCGTAGCCGGGTAACGTTTCGACACATGACCGATGAGGCCCCCGACCCGCAACGTGAGCGAGGATCATCGAGCGGCGTACATCTGACGCGCATCTATACCCGGACCGGAGATGACGGAACCACGGGTCTGAGCGACTTCTCACGTGTATCGAAAAGTGATCTGCGGCTCGCCGCATATGCCGACTGTGACGAGGCCAATGCCGCCATCGGGGTCGCGGTCGTGCTCGGGAACCCAGACCGATCGGTCGGTTCGGTATTACTGCAGATCCAGAACGACCTCTTTGACGCCGGCGCGGACCTGTCCACTCCCGTGGTACCCGATCCCGAGTATCCACCGCTGCGGATAACCCAGCCCTACATCGACCGTCTCGAGCGCTGGTGCGACGAGTACAACGCCGATCTGCCGAAACTGAATTCATTTGTGCTGCCGGGCGGTACCCCGCTATCCGGGTTGTTGCACGTAGCGCGGACCGTGGCACGTCGGGCAGAACGTGCGGCCTGGGCTGCCATCGACGCCTACCCCGACAGCACCAACGTGCTGACCGCCAAGTACCTCAACCGACTCTCGGATCTCTTGTTCATCCTGTCGCGGGTTGCCAACGACGGTAAGGACACTCTCTGGAAGCCCGGCGGGCCGGCGCAGCCCGCCTAACGCTCGCGGCTGCGGCGTTCCGCACGCGGTGAGGGCCGAGATTCGACCCAGGACATGAACGCGGTCAACGCACCGCGATCCAGTGCCATCTCGTAGGCGCGCACACCATCGCGCAGCTGCAGCACCACGATCTCGGCCGTCATGATGTCGTACTCATCACCGCGCGGGATCCGCCGATCGATGATCTCCAGGTCACGCCGCGAAAGCCGGCGATCGGGCCAGAGCCGCACACTGGAAAGCCGATAGAACTCGGCCTGAGATTCGCGATAGCGCATGACGCCGTGTCGCCAGCGCCCCTCCCCCATCTCCGGCACATCGCGCAGCAGCGCCGCGGTACCGCCGTGCCGCAACTTGAGCAGACGAAAGCTCAACGCAGCCACCGCCAAAGCAAGGACGGCGATGACCGATATCTCGATCATCGCCGTCACGCTCAAAGCGGTATTTCCTTAGTGGTCGGCCGTGTGGGTACTGCTAAACCGTCTGGCCAAGGGCACGCAGGCGCGCGCGTCCCTGCGCCGCGACCCGTGGATCCTCAGAACCGGAATCGGTCTTGGCCTTGGCCGCGTCGATATCCGCACGAGCCTGTGCGGACTCGACCAGGATGCTCACCTTGGTATCGGTGATCGACAGGAATCCCCCGTCGATCGCCCACCAGAGATCGTCACCGCTCTCGCGCTCGATCTTCACCGCCGCATCGTCCACCAGCTGCGCCACCAACGGAATGTGGTGCGGCAGGATGCCGATTTCGCCGGAGGTCGTGCGGGTGAAGACGAATGTGGCCTTACCCGACCAGATCTCACGCTCGACGGCGACAATCTCGACGTCAATCTCGGACATTCAATGCACCTCCTTCAAATGGCTAGCGACGAATTACAGCTTGGCGCCGAGGCTTTCGGCCTTCTTCGCCAAGTCGTCCAGGCCACCGATGAGGAAGAACGCCTGCTCGGGCAGGTGGTCGAACTCGCCCTTGGTGAGCTTGTCGAACGCCTCGATGGTCTCCTTGAGCGGCACGGTCGAGCCGGGCTGACCGGTGAACTGCTCGGCGGCCATCATGTTCTGGCTCAGGAAGCGCTCGATACGACGGGCGCGGCCGACCAGCTGCTTGTCCTCTTCCGACAGTTCGTCGATACCGAGGATGGCGATGATGTCCTGCAGGTCCTGGTAGCGCTGCAGAATCCGGATGACTTCCTGCGCGACGCGGTAGTGCTCGTCACCCACGACGGACGGCAGCAGAATCGTCGACGACGAAGCCAACGGGTCCACGGCCGGGAAGATGCCCTTGGAGAACACCGCGCGAGAAAGCTCGGTGGTGGCATCCAGGTGCGCGAACGTGGTCGCCGGCGCCGGGTCGGTGTAGTCATCGGCGGGCACGTACACGGCCTGCATCGAGGTGATGGACCGGCCACGGGTAGAGGTGATGCGCTCCTGCAGCTCACCCATCTCGTCGGCCAGCGTCGGCTGGTAACCCACGGCCGAAGGCATACGACCCAGCAGGGTCGACACCTCGGAACCGGCCTGGGTGAACCGGAAGATGTTGTCGATGAACAGCAGCACGTCCTGGCCCTGCTCGTCGCGGAAGTACTCGGCCATGGTCAGCGCCGAGAGGGCGACGCGCATACGCGTGCCGGGCGGCTCGTCCATCTGACCGAACACCAACGCGGTGTCCTTGAGGACGTTGGCGTCGGCAAGCTCGACCCACAGGTCGTTGCCCTCACGGGTGCGCTCACCCACGCCGGCGAACACCGAGGTACCACCGAAGTTGCGGGCGATGCGGTTGATCATTTCCTGGATCAGAACGGTCTTACCGACACCGGCACCACCGAACAGAGCGATCTTGCCACCACGCACGTACGGGGTCAGCAGGTCGACGACCTTGAGGCCGGTCTCCAGCATCTCGGTACGCGGCTCGAGCTGATCGAAGGCCGGGGGCTTGCGGTGGATGGACCACTTCTCGAAGTCGCTGCCGTAGCCCGGCTCGTCGAGGCAGTTGCCCAGGGCGTTGAAGACGTGCCCCTTGACGCCGTCGCCGACCGGCACCGCGATGGTGTTACCGGTGTTGGTGACATCCACGCCGCGCACCAGACCATCGGTCGGCTGCATGGACACGGTGCGAACCAGGTTGTCGCCCAGGTGCTGTGCCACCTCGAGGGTCAGCGTCTTGGCCATCGCCTCGTAGGTGATCTCGGCGTTGAGGGCAGAGAAGAGCGGCGGCACGGCGTCGCGCGGGAACTCCACGTCAACAACCGGGCCGGTAACGCGAACCACTCGCCCTACGGTCTTGTTAGCAGTTGGTGCGGTCATGTACTCGTCTCTTCCTAATGTTCGCTTGCGGCGGCCGAGGCAAGCGCGTCCACGCCGCCAACGATTTCACTGATTTCCTGGGTGATCTGGGCCTGGCGAGCGCGGTTGGCTTCCAGGGTGAGTCCCTTGATGAGCTCATCGGCGTTGTCCGTGGCGGCCTTCATGGCACGCCGGCGGGATGCCGACTCCGAGGCTGCCGCCTCCAGCAGCGCCGCGTACACCCGGGTGGCCAGGTAACGAGGCAGCAGCGACGCGAAAAGCGTGGTGGCGTCAGGCTCGAACGAATACTGGGTGGTCGGACCGGTGGCCTCGCCGACGTACTCGATCTCCATCGGCGCGATCCGCTTGGCCACGGCCGACTGGGTCAGCATCGACTTGAACTCGGTGTAGACGATATGGAGCTCGTCCACACCCAGAATTCCGTCCGCGCCCGGATCGTCGCCGTCGTCATCGGCACCCGACAGGAACGCGTCCACCAGCACGCCCGCAATCTGCTGAGCATGTGCGTACTCGGGTCGCTCGGAGAACCCCGTCCAAGACTCGGTGACCGTGCGGCCCCGGAACTTGTAGAAGTTCAATGCCTTACGGCCGATCACGTAGATCACCGGAGTCTTGCCCTGCTCGCGCAGCAGCGCGAAGAGCTCCTCGGCGACGCGGAGCACGTTGGCGTTGTAGCCACCGCAGAGCCCGCGGTCCGATGACACGATCAGCACGCCGGCTCGCTTGGGCTCGGCCCGCTCCACCAACAGCGGGTGATCCAGCGCCGCGTCATCGGCGAGCGCGGTGAGCACGTTGGTGATCTCGGTCGCGTACGGCCGGGCAGCCACCACGCGAGCCTGCGCCTTGGAGATGCGCGATGTCGCGATCAGCTCTTGCGCCTTGGTGATCTTCTTGATCGACCCGGCGGATTTGATCCGCCGGCGCAATTCTCGGATTTGTGCAGCCATGGCTGATTACTTCTTGGGAGCCGGCTTGCGGACCTGGACGGTCTCCTGACCGACCTCGGACGCGTCGAGCGCCTCGGCCGCTGCGTCCTTGACCTCTACCGAGCTGCCGTCGGTAGCGGCGAAGCTCTTCTTGAAGTCATTCACGGCGTTGGTCAGCTTGGTCTCGGTGTCCTCGGAGAACTTCTTGGTCTCCTTGATGTCGGCCAGGATGTCGGCGTGTGAACCGCGCACGTGGTCGAGGAACTCCTGCTCGAAGCGGATCACGTCGCCGACCGGCACCGAGTCGAGGTGTCCGCCGGTGCCCAGGTAGATCGCGACAACCTGCTCCTCGACCGGGTACGGCGAGTTCTGCGGCTGCTTGAGCAGCTCGACCAGGCGGGCGCCACGCTCCAGCTGGGCCTTCGAGGTGGCGTCCAGATCAGAGGCGAACGCAGCGAAGGCCTCCAGCTCGCGGTACTGCGAGAGCTCCAGACGCAGCGAGCCTGCCACCTCCTTCATGGCCTTGATCTGTGCGGCACCACCCACGCGGGAAACCGACACACCGACGTTGATGGCCGGACGCACACCCTGGTTGAACAGGTCGGTCTGCAGGAAGCACTGTCCGTCGGTGATCGAGATGACGTTGGTGGGGATGTAGGCCGAGATGTCGTTGGCCTTGGTCTCGATGATCGGCAGACCCGTCAGCGAACCGGCACCGAGCTCGTTGGAGAGCTTCGCGCAACGCTCCAGCAGACGCGAGTGCAGGTAGAACACGTCACCCGGGTACGCCTCGCGGCCCGGCGGACGACGCAGCAGCAGCGAGATGGCACGGTAGGCCTCAGCCTGCTTGGTCAGGTCGTCGAACACGATGAGGACGTGCTTGCCCTGGTACATCCAGTGCTGGCCGAGAGCCGAACCGGTGTACGGCGCAAGCCACTTGAAGCCAGCGGCATCGGAAGCCGGGGCGGCGATGATGGTGGTGTACTCCAGCGCGCCGGCCTCGTCCAGGGTGCGACGCACCGCGGCGACGGTCGAGCCCTTCTGACCGACGGCGACGTAGATGCAGCGCACCTGCTGCTCCGGGTCACCGGTCTCCCAGGCTTGCTTCTGGTTCAGGATGGTGTCGACGCAGACGGCCGTCTTACCGGTCTTGCGGTCGCCGATGATCAGCTGGCGCTGGCCGCGACCGATCGGGGTCTGCGAGTCGATGGCCTTGATGCCTGTCTGCAACGGCTCCGAAACACTTTGACGCTCGACGACACTGGCGGCCTGCAGCTCCAGGGCGCGGTTGGTCTCGGCCTCGATGTCGCCGCGGCCGTCAATCGGCTGACCCAGCGGGTTGATGACGCGACCCAGGAAGGCGTCGCCCACCGGTACCGACAGCACCTCGCCGGTGCGCTTGACCTGCTGGCCCTCTTCGATGCCGTGGAAGTCACCGAGGATAACGGTGCCGACGCTGCGCTCGTCGAGGTTCAGGGCCACACCCAACACTCCGCCGGGGAACTCGAGGAGTTCCTGGGTCATGACCGAGGGCAGGCCCTCGACGTGGGCGATGCCGTCACCGGTGTCGGAGACGATGCCGATTTCTTCACGGGTGGGGTCGGCAGAGAACGTCGCGACGTACTGCTCGATCGCGCCGGAGATATCCGCCGAGGAGATCGTCAACTCTGTCATGGCTTTTCGTCTTCCTGCTCGTCTATCGGGTAGGTCTAAATAGTGGTCAGTTGGGCAGATGGAGTGCGGCGGCCGAGAGTCGGCTGGACAGACTGCCGTCGATCTCCTCGTCACCGATGTTGACGACGAGCCCGCCCAGCAGCTCGGGATCCACATCCAGTTGCACCGCTATGGTGCGGCCGTAAATCTGCCCGAGCACCTGGGCAAGCCGTGTGCTCTGTGCATCGCTGATCGGGGCCGCCGACTTCACGTGTGCCACCGACTCGTTGCGCCGGGCAACCGCAAGTTCGGCTACCTCGAGCACGGCGACATCGGCGCGCTTGCCGCGCAGCAGACGCACGGTCTGCGCGAGCAGGCTCGTCACGATCAGGTTGGACCGGCCGGCCAGCACGTTCTTCAGCAATGCCACACGATCGGCGGCAGGCGAGGTGGTGTTACCCAGCAGCGTGCTCAGCTGCGGCTCGCTGTCGAGGATGCGACTGACGCGGAACAACTGGTCCTCGACGTCGTCGATCTGACCATCGCGTTCGGCCCGCTCCAGCAACGCGAGACGGGCGATGTGTTCGATCGCGGTGATCAGGTCGTTGGAGGCGGACCAGCGGGCGGTCACGGCCGCACGCACAACCTCGAGTGCCGGTCGTCCGATCTTGGACCCGAACACCGAGTCGACCAGGGCGACCTTGGCGGCCTGCTCACTGGCATCGACCGGCTCGGACAGGTGCTTGCGTAGCACCAATTCCTTGACGAGGAGCTCGGCAACCGCGGTCAGATCATCGGCGAGCGCGTTGAGCGTCAGGCTGTCGAGGGAGACCGCATTGGCCTGGAAGGCCTTCACCTGCTCGGCGAGCGATTCGCGGCTGGCGGCGTGCAGCCCAGCACCACCGACGGCCAATGGCCGACGTTCGGTATTGATGCTGCCGGCCATCTGCGACAGCTCCTCCAGGAACCGGTCGACGGTGGCGGACTGAGCCGCGGGGTCGCTCACGTGTGAACGAACCAGATCGCCCGCGCGGTTCACGGATTCGGCACCGAGGTCACCACGGAGCTGACGGATCAGCTGCTGGCGCTGAAGCAGGATCTGCTCCTGCCCATGCACCTTGATCCGCTCGACCTCAGCATCGGCCTGCTCGCGCAGCTGCTTCGAGATCTGCACGGCATCGGCCTTGGCTTCCTCCGCGATGTGGGCGGCATCGGCCTTGGCATCCTCGATGGCCTTGGCATGTGCACCCTCGGCCTCGACCAGCTTGTCCGCCGCAGTCTTGCTATCAGCGAGCTGCTGACGCACCGCGTCCTGCTGCTTGGCCATCAACGTGCGTACCGGCGGCACCACGAACTTGACCACCAGGAACACGATGACAGCGAAACCGATGAGCTGTCCGATAAATGTCGACATCTTTGTTTAGCCTCGCCCTGCGTTCGCTGGTTCCGAAAGGCTCACGCCGAGAACGCGTTCGGCGAGCGTCCGGGACAGGCTCTCGACGCTTGCCGACAGCTCTCCGGAAGTTGCCTCGCCCTGACGAGCCAACTCTTCGGCGGCCTTCGCATTCACGGCGGTCGCTTCGGTGTTGGCCCGCTGACGCATGTCCTCGAGAATTCCGCGTCCCTCGGCTCTGGCCTCGTCACGCACCGCGGTTGCCGCACCGCGCGCCTTGGCCAGCTCGTCCTTGTAGTCAGCCTCGGCGGCGGTGAATTGCTCAGCGGCGTTCCGGTTGTCCTCGGCCGTCTTGGCGACCGTGTCCTCGCGTGCCTTGAGCACCTTTTGGATCGGCGGCACCACGAAGGTTCCGATGACCGCCAGGACGATCAGGAAGATCGCCAGGACGACAAAGAAGGTGCCGTTGGGGATGAGGAAGTTGTTCTGCTTCCCACCCTCTTCGGCGGCTTCCGCCGCGACTGCCATGACGGCAGAAGCGACACTGTGCAATTCACCCATGCCGATTAGCTGGCGCCGGGAGTCGCGAAGACGAACAGCGCCATGAACGCCAGGTTGATGAAGTACGCAGCCTCAACCAGACCGACGGTGATGAAGAACGGGGTGAACAGCCGGCTCTGAGCCTCGGGCTGACGGGCGACACCCGAGATCAGGGCGTTACCGGCGATGCCGTCACCGATACCGGCACCGATCGCGCCGCCGGCCATGATCAACCCACCGCCGATGAGGGCACCAGCAACAATTGTGGGGTCCGCCATTTTCTTCCTCCTTATTAAGTGGTAGCTGTGCTACCAGGGTCTATACAGGTTGGTCTATGTAGTTAGTGGTGCTCGTCGTCCAGTTCCATCGACTGGCTGAAGTACAGGACAGTCAGCAGCGCGAAGATGAACGCCTGGATCAGGCCGACGAACAGGTCGAACGATTTCCAGATGGCGTTGGGCGCCCACATGATCCACGCCGGGAACATCGCGATCAGCGCAACCATGATGCCGCCGGCGAACATGTTGCCGAAGAGTCGCAGCGACAGTGAGATCGGCTTGGCGAGTTCCTCGATCGGGTTGATGAACGCGGTGACCCAGGTGTGACCCTTGAGCAACTTGATCGGGTGGCCGATGAGGCCGCGGCGTGCAAACCCCGCGATGTGGTAGCAGACGAAGACGAACAGCGCCAACGCCAGCACGTAGTTGATGTCCGAGGCCGGCGGGGCCAGCAGTTCGGCCGTCTTACCGTTCTCGTCCGTGTACTGCACGGGCAGCACCGAGATCCAGTTGGACACGAGGATGAAGACGAAGATCGTCACCGCCAGCGGCAGCACGAACGGCGCGATCCTCATGCCGATGGCCGACTCGACCTGATTGCGGAACTGGACGGTCACCGCCTCGAAGAACAGCTGCACCCCGTTGGGTACACCGGTCGAGGTGACCTTGGCCCGCAGGAACAGTGCCAGCGCGATCACCACGACCGCCGCCAACGAGGTGGCGACGATGGTGTCCACGTTGACCTCACCGAGAAAGCCCCAGTGCGCGTGCTTGTGGTGGCCAACTTCGATGGCGGCTTCTGCCTGGAATGTCGTAATCATGCTGGGCTTATACCTCCGCCTGCGGCTGATTCACTGAACGGATCCCTTTCCACACCGGCACAGCGGTGGTCAACACCAGCAGCACCTGGAACAACGCGACTCCGAAGAACACCCCAAGACCTGCGGGGCGGAATACGAAGGCGATCACCAGGGCGAGGACGGTGATGATCATCAACCGCGCTGCGGAATTGATGGCCATCTTTTGCTTGCTTGGATTGTCTTGCGCAGTAATGACTTCCGCAGACTGGCGAACGAGGAGAGCGTTCACCAGTCCGAGACCAAGCCCAGTAACGAAGAAAATGCCGAACTGCCAATGCCCCAGCAGGGCGGAGGCCAGCAGAGCCAGGGCACCGAGCACGCCACACAGAACCGCCAGACGCAACGGGCGAAACGCCAATGCCGGAAGGACCAGCGGGGCGTCGGGCGTTGTCACCTGGGGTGTCACCTCACATCTTTGTCGGGGTGGCGGAACAAAAACTGCATTCGTCGGTTCCAGACCTTATCGGAGGTCTGCGGGCTCGCTGAACTCACCTCAAAGGGCAGCTCCCTGTCGGTCAGTTGATCGGTCCGGCGAAGCCCTGGATTGTCTGGACAGACTCTCCAAAAATTCCACCGATCCGGCGTGGCCGGCACCCGTGAGTTTTCGGGTATGGCAGAACCGTATCACATGGTAGAGGGGGTTAATGCACCCCTACTACTTTTCGTCGTACACGACTCGTTCGACCGGAACCGTCGTCGAACTCCCGTCCAATTGAGCACCCGACAGCTGATCGGGTTCTTCGCCGCGCAGCAAGGGAACGACCGTCGCCACGATGGCGATACCGACGGCGCCCAACACCACCGCACCGGCATACCGAGGCTCGAAGAAGATGGTGCTGGCGGCACCGAACGCGATGATGGCCACCCACAGATAGATGATCAGCACCGCCTTGCGATGGGAATGCCCGATCTGCAACAGCCGGTGATGCAGATGCATCTTGTCCGGGCTGAAGGGGCTGCGACCCGCGCGGGTGCGCCGGATGATCGCCAACAGCGCATCCAGGGCGGGCACCAGCATCACCGCGATCACCAGCAGGAACGGCGACAGCAAGACGAACATGTCTTTGGCCCCGTACGAGCTCTGCGAGATGGGGCCCGCAGCCGTGGTCGATGCCGCCGCCAGCATGAGGCCGATCAGCATCGACCCCGAGTCCCCCATGAAGATGCGGGCCCGGTGGAAGTTGTGTGGCAGGAATCCGAGGCACGCCCCGGCCAGCACCACCGAGATGACCGCGGGCGGGTAGTACAGGACGTCACCGCCGTGGCTGCGCAGCAGCCCGATCGAGAAGATGCAGATGGCGGCCGCGGTGATGAGTCCCAGGCCTGCGGCCAGGCCATCGAGGCCGTCCACGAAGTTCATGGCGTTGACGATCGACACCGTCAAGGCGAGCGTCACCAGGATGGACGACATCTGGTCCAGCACGATCGTTCCCACCCCGCCGAACGGGATGTAGATCATGCTCCAGGCCACCCCCATGGTGACCAGCACGCTGGCGGCCGTGACTTGGCCCGCAAATTTGGTAAGCGCGTCCAGACCCCACTTATCGTCGATGAGACCGACGACCATGATGATGCCTCCCGCGACGACCACGGCGGGCATTCCGGAGGAGTAGACGAATCCCCTTGTCAGGGCGGGCAGTTGCGAGGCCAGGAAGATCGCGGCACAAACACCGAGATACATCCCGAGGCCGCCCATCCGGGGAGTCGGCTGCAGGTGCACGTCGCGTTCACGCGGGTAAGCCACCGCTCCCACCCGGGTTGCGAACATCCGCACACCACCGGTGCAGAAGAAGGTCGTGATGGCCGCGGTCAGCCCGACTAGGGCAAGCTCACGCAGAGGGACACCCGCGCCGCGATCGGCAAGGGCCAGCAGCTCACTCACGCATCCGACCGTACTTCAAGATTCTGTGGGTTCCGCCGACTCGCCGGGACCGACGTCGCCGCCAATCACATCGACGATCTGTTCCCGGGTGATCGGTCCCTCCCGCACCACCAGCGGCACCGGCCCGGTGAGATCGACGATGGTCGACGCCGCCCCCAATTCCGCGGTACCACCGTCCAGGTACACGGCAACCTTGTCTCCCAATTGTTCGCGTGCTTCGCCGGCGGTGAGTGCCGCCGGCTGCCCGGAAACATTGGCACTGGAGACCGCCATCGGCCCGACAGCGCGCAATAGATCGATGGCCACCGGGTGCAGCGGCATCCGCAGCATGACGCTTCCCTGAGCGTCCCCGAGATCCCAGGACAGCGACGGCGCGTGTTTCACGATGATGCTCAGCGGTCCCGGCCAGAACGCCTCGATGAGCTCACGGGCCGCCGGCGGAACCGCGAAGACGAGCCCGTCGATGGTGTGCCAGGACCCGACAAGCACGCCGACGGGCATATCCCGACCCCGCCCCTTGGCGGCCAACAGCGCCGAAACTGCATTGGAATCGAATGCGTCACAACCTAATCCGTAGACGGTGTCGGTGGGCATCACCACCAATTCACCAGCCTTGAGCGCACTCACCGCCGCGTCGACCCCCTCCTGGCGGGTCGCAGCGTCCTGGCATTCGTAGACGGCGGTCACGAGGCCAGTCTATGACGTCGGAGATTTCCGGCGAGCGGTGACAAATCTCGGCCGGCCCGCCAGGTCGTGTCGCTGTACAACCTCATCGAACAGACCACTGGCCGTGAACAACTCGCGTGTTCCGCCGCCGTTGGTGTCGTCATGCTCAACACCGATGTGGCCTCCGGGGGCCAGGAGCCGGCCGGCGGCGGTCACGATCGGCGCGATGACGGTAAGCCCGTCGAACCCCGCAAAAAGCGCCAACGGCGGATCATGCTGCGCCACTTCCGGCTCCAATTCAGCATCTTCGGGGATATAGGGCGGGTTGGCGACGATCAGATCGACCGTCCCATCTAGTTCCCTCAACAGCGCGGGCGAGGTCACATCGGCCTGGATCACCTCGATCGGAGTTCCGGCGGTGTTACGCCGCGTGTAGGCCAGTGCCTGTTCGTCAAGCTCGATCGCGAGGATGCGTGCGGCGGGTTGGTCATGCGACAAGGCGATCGCGAGTGCCGCGGACCCGGCACACAGCTCGACAACTGTGGCATGTGGTGTCAATTTCTCTGTTGCCCAGGCATACAGAGATTCCGTCTCCGGGCGAGGGATGAACACGCCCGGTCCCACCGACACCTCGACCGGGCCAAATGCGGCGTTTCCGGTCAAGTGCTGCAAGGGAATCCGCTGCACTCGTGCCGCCACCAGGTCGCGGTAACTCTCGAGAAAACCGGGGGTGGCCTCGGCGAAGCGCAATCGCGTTCGCGAGACGCCGAGCAGATGTGCGGCGAGCTCTTCGGCATCTACCTGCGGACTGGAAACTCCTGCCCCTGAGAGCGATTCGACCGCCTCGGCGATCAGCTGACGCAACGCGCTCATCTCGCTCACGCCTCCTGCAGGCGTGCCTTCCGATCGGCCACTGCCAACGCATCGAACAGTGCATCGAGGTCACCGTCGAGCACCTGGTCGAGATTGTGCGCCTTGAACCCCACGCGGTGATCGGTGATGCGGTTCTCCGGGAAGTTGTAGGTGCGGATGCGCTCGCTGCGGTCCACCGTGCGGATCTGGCTGGCCCGGCCGGCTGAGGCGTCGGCCTGCGCCTGTTCCTCGGCGAGCGCCTGCAGCCGTGCCGCCAGCACCTGCATGGCCCGGGCCTTATTCTGCAACTGAGAGCGCTCGTTTTGGCAGGTGACCACGATCCCGGTCGGCAGGTGCGTGATGCGGACCGCAGAGTCGGTGGTGTTGACGCCCTGGCCGCCCTTGCCCGAGGAGCGATAGACGTCGATCCGTAGGTCCGACTCGTCGATCTGGATTTCCTCTACCTCTTCCGGCTCCGGATAGACCAGCACTCCGGCTGCCGAGGTATGCACGCGCCCTTGGGATTCGGTGACGGGCACACGCTGGACGCGGTGCACACCACCTTCGAACTTGAGCCGCGACCAGACGCCGTCTGCGGTATCCCCCTTGCTGGCGATGGCCAAGGTGGCGTCTTTGTATCCGCCGAGGTCGGATTCGGTCTCGTCGAGAACGGTGACCTTCCAGCCATGCCGCTCGGCGTACCGGATGTACATCCGGGCCAGGTCGGCAGCGAACAGCGCCGACTCCTCGCCTCCCTCACCAGATTTCACTTCCAGGAGGATGTCGTCACCGTCATGAGGGTCACGGGGCGCGAGCATGTCCGAGAGCTGCGTCTCCAGCTCGGCGATCGACGATTCCAGCTCGGTCACCTCGTCGGCGAACGAGGGATCGTCCGCCGACAGTTCACGGGCGGTGGCCAGATCATCGCGGGCCGAGACCAGCTTGCGGTGGGTGGCGACGATCGGCGAGAGCATCGCGAACCGGCGTCCGGCCTTGCGCGCCGCGCCAGGATCCGCGTGCAGCGCTGGGTCGGCCAGTTGCTTCTCCAGTTCGGCGTGCTCGGCCAGCATTGCGTCGATCAGCGGCGTCTCGCTCATGCGCCCTCCTCCCAATGTTCATACCCGCAGTTGGTCATACAAAAAACCGACGCCCGGACTGCACAAAGGCAAATCCGGGCGTCGGCAAGAAAGCTATTTGTCGGCTGCGGCCTTGCGCTTGCCGTACCGGGCCTCGAACCGGGCGACGCGACCGCCGCTGTCCAGGATCTTCTGCTTACCGGTGTAGAAGGGGTGGCACTGCGAGCAAACCTCGACCACGATGTGGCCGCTGTCCTTGGTGCTGCGGGTGGTGAAGGTGTTACCGCAGCCGCAGACCACGTTGGTCTCGACGTAGGTGGGGTGGATACCCGATTTCATTGCTTTTCCTCTGCGTGTTGTGGTCGCCGGGTCGCTTGTGGGCGTGAACCGGAACCCTTCAAAAGGCTGAGAGGCCATTATGCCAGCTCAGTTACGTAGAACCTAAACGGCGCCGACCTGCGCACTATTCCCGATTTCTGAACCCGGCGTACGTTGGGGAAGGAAAGCCGATTCGGGAAGGAAACGCATGAACATCAAGAGATTGATCGTCACAAGCGCATCCGCGGCAGCGATGGGTTTAGCCGCATTCGCGGGCGCACCGGGGCTGGCCTACGCCGACCCCATCACGCCCCCGGCACCGCCACCCATCCCCCAGGCCCCGCCGATTCCGCAGGGAACCGGTGTACCGCCCGTTCCTCAGGCGCCGCCGATTCCGCAGATTCCGTCCATTCCGCAACCCTGATACCCGCCCGACCTCGGGCATGTAACGGGCATTGACATCCTGTCGATATCCAGAACGGCAGCCGCGACATAACCAACGCGGTGCAGCTGTTGGACATCGGTACTTCGGTTGAGTCGGGGCGAACCGCCGAGATAATCGGACAGGAGTCGCACGTGAATCTGAAAAGTGTTGTGAGCCAAGGTGTCATCATCGGCACGCTGACAATGGGAGCACTCGGGTGGGGCGCCGTTGCGGCGTACGCGCAGCCCCCGGGACAGCCCGGTTACACCCAGGATCATCCCAACCGCCCACACGGCGACGATGACGATGACTGGGGCGGCGACGGCTGGCGGAACAACGGCAACTGGCGCGGCAATGGCAATTGGCGCGATCGCGACCAAGACTGGCGGGACGACCGCGGCTGGCGCGATGACCGTCGGGAATGGCGCGACAACCCATGGCATTACGACCAGCGTCCGCCGTGGGGTTGGGCCCCGCCACCTCGTGCCGAATGGCGCGGGCCGCTTCCCGACCGTTGGGGCCCGCCCCCTCAAGCCTTCGACTACTGGGGACATCGGGTACAGCCGATATGGGATGACGGGTTCCGGACCTGGGGATTCTGGCTTTTCGGCATCTGGATCCCGCTCGCGTCGATCGGTTAGCTACACGCCCAATCGAATCCTGTCCGCCGCACCCGATAGGCCGGTCAGCCCGGCTTGTCGACCTGACAACACCAGCACGATGTCCCGTATGGGTCCGGTCACCTCGGGTCCCCGACCGATCGTGAAGTCACAGTCGGTCGCGCGGAAGGAGAAACCACGCGAAGCGCGCGCAAGGTGCAACGGGAAACGCATCCCCCATAGTCGCTCTGCTGAATCGATAGCGGCGTCCGGTGGCATACGCCGATCAATTCCCAGGGGGATCGCGATGTCCTGGGTATGGACCATGACATCCAGCAGCGGGAACGCGCCGGGCGCCTTGCGCCGTGACCCAACCATCCCCCGCAGGGCAGCGACGATCTCTTTCGGGCTCAGGCCATCATCCTGTGCCGCTCGCCGGATCATCGTGTCGAACCGAAGTCCCGAACGAACGGCGACGGATAGGAACTGCCCCAGCCTCATGTGAGCCTGGGTGAGGTGTACTGCTACGTCGCGAACGGTCCAGTCGTCGCAGAGGGACGGCGCCGACCACTGCTCTGGCGTGAGGGAACTGAGCATGTCCGCGACTCCAGAGCGCCCCGCGTCGATATGCGCCCACATGACGTCGGTATCCATGCCACCTCCCCTTTTAGTCAAAGCACTGACCAAAAATCAGGCGAGGATCACCGACACCCCCGGTGATACCGCGTCAGGTTCTAGCTGTACTGCGGCTCGTCGGCGCCGTTGGAGCCCGGGGTGTTCTTGGAGACCTGGACCAGGAACTCGTAGTTGGTCTTGGTCTTGCGCAGCTGGCTCATCAGCAGGTCGATGGCCTGATGTGAATCCAGGCCGGAGAGTACGCGGCGCAGCTTGTGCACGATCGCGAATTCGTCGCCGCTCATCAGCAGCTCGTCCTTACGGGTACCCGACGGGTTGACGTCGACGGCGGGGAACACCCGGCGTTCGGCGATCTTGCGGTCGAGCTTGAGCTCGGCGTTACCGGTGCCCTTGAACTCCTCGAAGATGACGGTGTCACCGGTGGATCCGGTCTCGACCATCGCGGTGGCGATGATCGTCAACGAGCCGCCGTGCTCGATGTTGCGCGCCGCGCCCAGGAACCGCTTGGGCGGGTACAGCGCCGTCGAATCGACACCACCGGACAGGATCCGGCCGGACGCCGGCGACGCATTGTTGTAGGCACGTCCCAGGCGGGTGATGGAGTCGAGCAAGACCACGACGTCCTTGCCCTGTTCCACGAGACGCTTGGCACGCTCGATGGCGAGCTCGGCAGCCTGAGTGTGGTCTGACGGCGGGCGATCGAAGGTGGAGGCGATGACCTCACCCTTGACCGAACGCTGCATGTCGGTGACTTCTTCGGGCCGTTCGTCGACCAGCACCACCATCAGATGGCACTCGGGGTTGTTGGCAGAGATCGCGTTGGCGATGTTCTGCATGATCGTGGTCTTACCGGCCTTCGGCGGGGACACGATCAACGCGCGCTGCCCCTTGCCGATGGGCATGATCAGGTCGATCACGCGAGTCGTCAGCTTCTCGGTGGTGGTTTCCAGCCGCAGTCGCTGATTCGGGTACAGGGGGGTCAGCTTGGTGAAGTCGGGACGCTTCTTGGCGTCCTCAACCGGGCCACCGTTCACCGAGTCGAGGCGTACCAGTGGGTTGAACTTCTGCCGCTGGTTCTGATTCCCGGCATCCGGATCGCGGGGTACCCGCACGGCACCGGTGATGGCATCGCCGCGGCGCAGCCCGTTCTTACGGACCAGGTTCATCGAGACGTACACATCGTTCGGCCCGGCAAGATATCCGGACGTCCGAACGAACGCGTAGTTGTCGAGCACATCCAGAATGCCGGCCACGGGCTGGACGACATCGTCCTCGCGCAGCTCCGTCTCGCCACCCTCGTTGGTGTTGCGATCGCGACCACGACGGCGTTCACGGGTGCGGCGACCACGGCGGCCCCGGCCCTCACCGTCATCGCCACGGTTGCCCTGGTTCTGGTTGTTGTCCTGGTTCTGATTGTCCGAGTTCTGGCTCCCCGAGCCACCCTCGCGTCCCGAGTTCTCGGAGTTCTCGGAGTTCCCCCGGCCACCGTTCTGCTGCTTGCGCTCGCCCTCGGCGTTCTGGTTCTGGTTTCGACGCCGCTCTCCGCGTCCCTCGCGAGGCGCGCCGGCGTTCTCGGCATCCTTGCCCTCGGCGGAGTCGGCTTCCGGAGCGGACTTCGGCGCCTCGGCGGACAGATCGAGCGCGGTCTGCGTGGGCTCGGAACGGCCAGATTCGTTCTGGTCGTTCTGGGCCGGTTCCTTCTGGGCCACCTCGGCGGGTGCCGAGGCCTGAGGCTGCTGGGCCGGGGTGGCCTGGTTGTTGTTCTTCGGCGCGCCAAGCGCACCCTGATGCTCACGAATGGCGGCGATCAGATCGCCCTTACGCATTCCGGAGGTGCCCTTGACGCCTACTTGGCTGGCCAATGCACGCAACTCCGGCAACACCATCGTCGACAGCGCACCCAGTCCGTCGCCCCGACGCTCCTTAGTGGAGCGATCAGAAGAGGCTGTGGCGGGCGCCTCGGGGGCTTCCGGGGCGGCTTCGGTCGCGATGAGGTCCGTATCAGTCACGGATTTCCTTTCCTTCCCCCGCCGAATATGGGGCGAGGGTCTCACTTCGGCCAGTCAGGTTGCTGGCCGCGAAGTTCATGCTGCGGGCCCACACAGATAGGGCCACGCGAGGTCCTGAGAAATGGCAGCTGACCATTGACCTTGCCCAATATCGCCGCCTGTCGGCGACGACTGAAACACCAGGAAGAATTTGTGATCGTCCTCGTTCTCGGCGCAGGTGCGCAGAAGCTGCAATTGCTGGGACTGATACCGAGGATAACCCCCTGGTGGGTATCAAGCAACCAGCACCCCCCGGCGAGTCCCCCGCTCACCAGCCATAACGTCGGCTATCGAACCGACACGCCCGCCGATACGGACATCGCCGTCAGTGAGAAACCTTGATCTTCAGCGTATTTCACCGCGACATCGGGGAGATCACCGGTGGTCAAGGCCAACACCGCAGGTCCAGCACCGGAAAGAACCGCCGCAACCCCCTGATCGCGCAGGTATCCAAGAACCTCGGCGGACGCCGGCATCGCGGAAGCCCGCTGAGGCTGATGCAGGCGATCCTCGGTGGCCGTCATCAGAAGGTCCGGCCGTGCGGTCAGGGCGACGGTGAGCAGGGCCGCGCGGCTAATATTGAACCTTGCGTCTACATGGGTGACAGATTCCGGCAGCAATACACGAGTGTGTGCGGTGGAGGACTGCTCCTCCGGGACCGCGGCGACAATTCTGATATCGGGGTGCACATCCAGCCGGGTGGCCGCATAGACGGGGGCCGCGCCCGACGTGTCCGACCAGGAGACCACGGCTCCCCCGAGCACACTGGCCGCCGCATTGTCGGGATGACCCTCGAACTCCGAGGCCAACTGCACCAGCACCTCATCGGGCAGCACCCGATGTCCGGCCTTGGCAAGCAGTCCGTTGGCGACGGCCAGACCGGCAACTGCAGCCGCGGCCGATGAACCCAAACCCCGCGAATGTGGAATCTTGTTGCGGCACTGAACGATCAGGCCAGCAGCCGCAACTCCTCCGGCAGCGAGCCCCCGCTCGATCGCCCGCACGACGAGGTGACTGCCGTCGAGCGGAACCTCACGGGCACCCTGACCTTCGACGGCCACCTTGAGACCGGATTCGGTTGTGCTGACCTCGATCTCGTCGTACAGCGACAGCGCGATGCCGAGGCTGTCGAAGCCCGGACCCAGGTTTGCACTCGACGCCGGCACCACCACGGTGGTGATCAGCCCCGCGGGCAGGATCTGGTTCACGCGAGTTCCAGCGCCTCGGCAACCGCGCTCGCCTGCACCGGAATGGGAGTCACCTCGGGCATGCCGCTGAGGGCGTTATCGGGATCCTTCAGGCCATTCCCCGTCACGGTGCACACCACGGTGGAACCCTTCGGAACCCAGCCGTCGGCAACCGATTTCAGCAGACCCGCGATGCTGGCCGCCGACGCGGGCTCTACGAACACGCCCTCGCTGGAGGCCACCAGACGGTAGGCGTCGAGAATCTCCTCGTCGGTGACGGCCAGGAACTTGCCGCCGGATTCCTGTTGTGCGGCAACAGCACCCGACCACGACGCGGGCGACCCGATCCGGATGGCGGTCGCGATGGTCTCCGGATTGGCAACGGGCGCCCCGTTGACCAACGGCGCCGCACCCGCGGCCTGCGCACCCAGCATCTTGGGCAGCCGGTCCGACAGACCGTCACGGTGGTACTCGTTGTAACCGCGCCAGTACGCGGTGATGTTTCCCGCATTGCCGACCGGAAGCGCGTGAATATCGGGGGCGGTGCCCAGGGCATCCATGATCTCGAAGGCCGCTGTCTTCTGCCCCTCGATGCGCACCGGGTTCACGGAGTTCACCAAGGCGATGGTCGGATAGTCCGAGGTGGTCTTGCGCGCAAGCTCCAGACAGTCGTCAAAGTTGCCGTCCACCTGGATTATCCGCGCACCATGGATGACGGCCTGGGCCAGCTTGCCCATCGCGATCTTGCCCTGCGGGATCAACACCGCACACGTGATGCCCGCCTTGGCGGCGTAGGCGGCCGCGGAGGCCGAGGTGTTCCCGGTCGAGGCGCACAGCACCGCGCGCTGGCCACGGGCCAGCGCGTCGGTCACCGCCATGGTCATGCCGCGGTCCTTGAACGAGCCGGTGGGGTTGAGGCCTTCGACCTTCAGGTGCACGGTGCAACCGGTGAGCTCGGACAGACGCTTCGCGGGAAGCAACGGAGTGCCGCCCTCGCGCAGAGTCACGGGCTGCCAGTTCTCCCCGATCGGGAGGCGGTCCCGGTATGCCGCGATGAGGCCGGGCCAAGGGGTATGAACGGTCACTCTTGTGTTCCTTCCAGCCGGATGACACTGGCGACACCCAACACCACGTCGAGGTCGGCAAGTGCGGCAACGGTTTCCGAGAGCGCAGCATCGGTGGCCTTGTGGGTGAGCACCACCAGCCGGGCACCCGTCTCGTCGACCTCGCCCTCCTGCCGGACGGTGGCGATACTGACTTCGCGTTTGGCGAACTCGGTAGCGACGGTGGCCAGCACACCCGGCTTGTCGGCGACCCGCATGCGCACGTAGTACCGGGTCGGGATGAGCCCGATCGGCGCGATGGGCAGCTGCGCGTACCGGGACTCCAGCGGACCACGTCCGCCCTGGACGCGGTTGCGTGCGGCCATGACCAAATCTCCTAGTACCGCGGACGCGGTCGGTGCACCACCGGCGCCCTGCCCGTAAAACATAAGCTCGCCGGCGGCCTCGGCCTCGACGAAGACAGCGTTGAATGCGCCGTTCACGCTTGCCAGCGGATGGGTCAGCGGTACCAACGCCGGGTACACCCGCGCCGAAACGCGTTGGCGCCCTTCCTTATCAGTGATCCGCTCGCAGATGGAAAGCAACTTAATAGTGCAGCGCAGAGCACGCGCCGACTCGAAGTCGTCGGCACTGATCTTCGTGATGCCCTCGCGGTACACGTCGTCGGCGCTGACTCGGGTGTGGAAGGCGATCGACGCGAGAATGGCGGCCTTAGCGGCGGCGTCATAGCCCTCGACATCGGCGGTCGGATCGGCCTCGGCGTATCCGAGCTCCCCCGCCTCGGCAAGTGCGGTGTCATAACCGGCACCGGTGGTGTCCATGGCAGACAGGATGTAGTTGGTGGTGCCGTTGACGATGCCGGACACCCGAATCACCGAATCGCCGGCCAGCGATTGGGTCAAGGGCCGGATGACGGGGATGGCGCCGGCCACGGCCGCCTCGAAATAGAGGTCAACCCTTGCCTTCTCGGCAGCTTCGGCGAGCTCGCCGGCGGCCTGGGCCAGAAGTGCCTTGTTGGCGGTCACCACCGACTTGCCCGCGTTGAGTGCACCCAGGATGCCGCGCCGTGCGGGTTCCACCGGTCCCATGAGCTCGACAACGATGTCGACATCGTCTCGCGAAACCAGCGCGTCGATATCGTCGGTGAGCAGCTCGACCGGAACACCGCGGTCATCGGCGACACGGCGCACACCGATACCCCGAATCTCCAGCGGGGCACCGATGCGGGCGGCGAGGTCACTCGCGCTGCTTTCGATGATCCGCGCTACCTCGCTGCCGACGTTGCCCAGGCCCAGGATCGCTACGCCTATCGGACGACCGGAGTCGCTCACCTTTCCTCCTCCAAACTCACCAAATCCTCGATGGTCTCGCGCCGCAGGATCAGTCGCGCCTCGCCGTCCTTGACGGCGATAACCGCCGGACGGGTCAGCAGGTTGTACCGGCTGGACATCGAGTAGCAGTACGCACCGGTCGCGGCGACCGCCACCAGGTCGCCGGGAGCCACGTCCTCGGGCAACCACGCGTCCCTGACCACGATATCGCCGCTTTCACAGTGCTTTCCCACCACCCTGGACAGCACCGGCGCGACGTCACTGTCGCGGGAAACCAGCTGCGGGTGGTACTCGGCCTGATACAGCGAGGTGCGGATGTTGTCGCTCATCCCGCCGTCGACGCTCACGTAGCGCCGCTGCCCATTGGACAGAATCACGTCCTTGGTGGTGCCCACGCGGTACAGCGTCACGGTGCCCGGACCGGCGATGGCCCGGCCCGGCTCGATCACCAATCGCGGCTCGGGCAGACCCGCCAGCGCCGACTCGGTGCGCACGATCACGCCGAGCTTGGCCGCCAGATCCTCGATGGGGGGCGGATCGTCGGACGGCACATAACTGATGCCGAGGCCGCCGCCGAGGTCGATGATGTTGAGCTGCGCGGTCTTCTCGGTACCGAACTCGGCGACCACGTCGCGCAGCAGCCCGATCACCCGGTGCGCGGCGACCTCAAACCCGTCGACATCGAAGATCTGCGAACCGATGTGGCTGTGCAGCCCCACGAGTCGCAGGTTGTCGGTGGCGAAGACACGACGCACGGCCTCCAGCGCCTGCCCACCGGCCAGAGACAACCCGAACTTCTGGTCCTCATGCGCGGTGGAGATGAACTCATGGGTGTGCGCCTCGACACCGACGGTGACACGCACCAGAACGTCTTGCACCACACCGGCGCTGCCCGCGATCGCGTCCAGCCGCTCGATCTCGATCATCGAATCGACGACGATGTGCCCGACGCCAACCTGCACCGCCTGCGCGAGCTCCGCCTCGGATTTGTTGTTACCGTGCAGAGCGATTCGAGCAGGAGGGAACTCGGCACGCAGCGCGATGGCCAGCTCGCCTGCCGAGCAGACGTCCAAGCCCAGTCCCTCATCCTTGATCCACCGCGCGATCTCGGTGCACAGGAACGCCTTCGAGGCGTAGTGCACGCGCGCAGCGCCGCCGAACGCTGCGGCCATGTCGCGGCAGCGCGATCGGAAATCGTCCTCGTCGATGACAAACAGCGGCGTGCCGTACTCCTCGGCCAGCTCGGAGACGGTGAGACCCGCGAGGGTCACCTCGCCGTTGGCGCCGCGAGAGGCATTGCGGGGCCATACGTTCGGTGCCAATTCGGTCGGGTTGACCGGAGGTGCGCTACTCATGGCGGTGTGCTGTTCCCCTTCTGCGTGGCGGGGGCCTGCCGGGTGTGCGCTCACATCCGCTCCGGTGCGCTCACGCCGAGAATGTCCAGGCCGTTGGCGATGACCTGCCGGGTGGCAAGGCATAACGCTAGGCGTGCCGCATGTAGATCCCCCGGTGTTTCGTCACCTTGCGGGAGCACCCGGCACGAGTCGTAGAACCGGTGGTAATCACCGGCGATGTCTTCCAAATACCTTGCGACGCGGTGTGGTTCACGCAGCACCGCGGCGTTTTGCAGGATGCGGCCGAACTCTCCGAGACCCCGGATGAGCGCACCCTCCTTCTCGTGGGTGAGCAATTCGAGATGATCGGTCGAGTGCTGCAGGCCCAGATCCGCGGCATTGCGCGCCAATGCGCAGAGCCGCGCGTGCGCGTACTGCACGTAATAGACCGGGTTCTCACTCGATGCGGAGGCCCACAGCTGCAGGTCGATATCGATCGAGGTGTCCACCGAGGACCGAATCAACGCGTAGCGCGCAGCATCGACTCCGATGGCGTCGACCAGGTCATCGAGGGTGATCACGGTGCCCGCGCGCTTGGACATCCGCACCGGCTGACCGTCGCGCACCAGGTTGACCATCTGGCCGATGAGAACCTCGACGCTGTCTGCGTCGTAACCCAACGCCGCCGCAACGGCTTTCAGGCGTGCGATGTACCCGTGGTGATCGGCACCGAGCATGTAGATGCACAGGTCGAAGCCGCGCTCTCGCTTGTCGAGGTAGTAGGCGATGTCACCGGCGATGTAAGCAGGATTGCCATCACTCTTGATGACAACGCGGTCCTTGTCGTCGCCGAAGTTGCTGGCACGCAACCAGGACGCGCCATCCTTCTCGTAGATGTTGCCGGTCTTGCGCAGTTGCGCGATGGCCTCCTGCACCCGGCCCGAGGTGTGCATCGAGTCCTCATGGGTGAAAACATCGAAGTCCGTGCCGAATTCGTGCAGCGACTTCTTGATGTGGGTGAACATCAGGTCGACGCCTATTTCCCGAAAGACTTCGGCGGCCTCGGGCTCCGGCAACGCAAGCGCATCGGGGCGCTGAGTGAGGACCTGCTTGGCGATATCGGCGATGTAATCGCCGGCGTACCCGTCCTCGGGAGCTTCCTTGCCCTCGGCCGAGGCGATGAGCGAGCGGACAAACCGGTCGATCTGTGCGCCATGGTCGTTGAAGTAGTACTCGCGGGTGACCTTGGCGCCCTGGCGGGTCAGCAGGCGGCCCAACGCGTCACCGACCGCGGCCCACCGGGTACCCCCGATGTGAATCGGCCCCGTCGGGTTGGCCGAGACGAACTCCAAGTTGATGGTGTGCGTGCCCTGCGCGTCGGAATTGCCGTAGCTCTCGCCCGCGTCCAAGATGTTCGCGACGATGGTGCCCTGCGCGTCGGCGGCGATCCGCAGGTTCACGAACCCGGGTCCGGCTATCTCCGCGGCGGCGATAGCGTCGTTGGCGACGAGGGCATCGACGAGCCAGGTGGCCAGGTCACGCGGGGCGACACCGACCTTCTTGGCGACCTGCAGGGCAACGTTGGTGGCGTAGTCACCGTGATCGGGATTACGGGGACGTTCGACGGTCACGGTGTCCGGTAGCGCCGACGTGTCCAGACCTCGCTCGTCCAGCACCGTGGTTGCGGTGGAACGTAGCAGGTCGGCGAGGTCGACGGGAGTCACGGCGATCATCCTATGGGCTCGGGTATCCAGGCCCCGAATCCTTTACCCGCGACCGAAACGGTGGTCGGGATGCTGGTTGGGATGCGCTAGGCTGTCCCCGCTAGTCTTACCAAGCCCTGACGCCCTCGTAGCTCAGGGGATAGAGCGTCTGCCTCCGGAGCAGAAGGCCGCAGGTTCGATTCCTGCCGAGGGCACACAAATTATTCGGCCGCGGGACTTTCCGCCGCGGCGGCAGCCTCACGAACCTGCTGCTTCTCCACCTTCACTCGACGTCGCCACTTGCGCACGACAAAGAACGTGACGAGCAGAAAGATCAACAGCGCCACGGTCGCCCCGATGGCCGACGCTCCCCGGAACCCGGGCGCTTCGACATCCAGCACACGCTCACCGGCATGCGCGGAATTGCTGGTGCCGAACACGATCGTCAGCGTCATCAGGTTGGGCACCGCGACAATGACGGCGAGCAGCGTCAGCACGCCGGCGAAGAACGTCCCGCCACGGCGACCCCGCATCAAAAATGCCCACAGCGCCAGCAACAGCGGTATTCCGGTGCACAACAGACCGAGCGTGAGCCCGCTGCCGATCCCCTTGGTGAAACTGCCGTGACCGGACATATCGGCGATGCGTTGTGCCCACCATCGCGGGATAAAGGCCGACAGTGCGAAGTACACGGCAACCAAGGTGAGCACCAACGCGATGACCGCGAACACGCGACCGCGCCACCTCGCCCACAACGATTCCTTGCCCGCAGGCCCTACTTTGCCGCTCTCAGCCATGGGAAAAGGCTATGCCAATAGAATTGACTTCGTGCGTCAGAAAGCAGTGTTCGGTCTGATTGGTCTGGCATTGGCGCTGTGCTGGGCACCGGTGGCGAACGCCGATCCGATTCCGGTCTGCCCGTTCAACCAGCCATCAGGATGGAACGGGCAGCAGTGCTTCCCCCAGCCATGCGTTCCGCCGTACGCGCCGGGGGTCCCCCCGTGCTTCATGCCGCCGCCGACCGTCGCGCCCCCGACGATGCCGCCGGGCGGCATCCCCCACTGATCGAATCAGGCCGCTGACGGCGTGAATGGGCGGCGCCGGGCGTACAACAGCGACAACGCGAGTACTCCGAGTCCCGCGAGCGCCAGCGCCGCACCGACCAGAGAAGGGGCGCGATAGCCATAACCAGCGGTGATGACCAGGCCACCGAGCCAGGCGCCGCCGGCATTGGCGATATTGAGCGCCGAGTGATTCAGCGCGGCGGCCAACGTCTGCGCGTCATCTGCCACATCCATCAATCGGGTCTGCAGAGCGGGCACCAGTGACGTTCCGGCGACCCCCACCGCGAACACCAGCACCAGTGCGGCCCAAGGATTTCGGGATACCGCCGCGAAAATCACCAGCATCACGGCCACCAGCACCAGACCGATGGCGATGGCCCTGACCACACTGCGGTCCGCCATCCAGCCACCCAGCACGTTTCCGGTGACCATGCCGATGCCGTAGAGCGCCAATGCCAGCGGGACGAGGGCCCTCGATAGTCCGGAGACGCTGGTGAGTGTGGTGCTGATGTAGGTGTAGAAGGCGAACATGCCGCCGAAGCCCACAATGCCGATGAGCAGGGTGAACCACACCTGAGCGCGACGCAGCGCGCTGAGCTCCGTCAGCGGATTCGTGATCTTCATATCCGTCAGTCCTGGCAAGAACCGCAACAACGCCGCGACCGTGACCACGCCGATGACCGCGACGACGGCAAAGGCCGAACGCCAGCCCACCGTGTTGCCGAGCCAGGTGGCCACCGGAACACCCACGACATTGGCCACCGACAAACCCAACATGGTCTGCCCCACGGCCTTGGCGCGTTCCCCCGGGCCCGCAAGGTGTGCCGCCACCAGTGCAGCGACGCCGAAGTACGCACCGTGGGGCAGCCCGGCGACGAACCTGGACGCGATCAGCGCGGCGTACCCCGGCGCGAAGACGGTGGCCGCATTGCCGATCGTGAACGCGATCATGAGCGCGATGAGCAGGGTCCGACGCGAGGCCCGGGCGGTGAGTGCCGCGATGATCGGTGCACCCACGACCACACCCAGCGCATAGGCACTGATGACGTGGCCGGCTTCGGGCTCGGTGACGTGGAAGCCGTGCGCGATGTTGGGCAGCAGCCCCATCGCCACGAATTCGGTTGTCCCGATCCCGAATCCACCTATGGCAAGTGCCAGAATCGCGCCTCGGCGGGTGCGCCGGGACACGGGCGACTCGGGCTGCGCGCGTGAATCGACAACGGCAGTCATGAATAGGGCTCCTGTGCGGTATGCGGCTAGATGCGCACATCGATGAGCGCCCTGATCGGTCAACCACTGATTCTGCCGGGTTCATTCCCTTCAGGCGAACTGTGGTCGTCCCGTAGTTGTCCGCAGCCGTCAGCGGAACGGGCTGATGATGTCGCGCATGAATTGCCCGATGTTGGTGGGCGCATCGCCATCGGGAAAGCTCGCGGTGGCCAGCACGTTGCCACCCGCATCGGTGAAGTTCCGGCCCGCGCGCTGTTGATGGGTCGAGTTCGTCACCAGGATGATTCCCGAGGCGCCGGCCTGCTTGGCCAGCGGCACCGAGAATTGCGCGTTCTGCACCGTGCTGTTGGCCCGGGGCTCCACGACGATGCGGTCGGATGGATACCCAAGGCCGACAAGCATGTTGCGCATCTGCTCGGCCTCTGACACACCGTTCTGCGGATTACCGCCCGTCACGATGATGAACGAGTTCGGGAACATATTGGCGATCGCCCTGCCCGTCACTACCCGCTGATACAGCTTGTCGCGCATCGAGCCGTCGGGCTTGAGGCCGTACCCGAGGATGACGACCGCGGGCTTCGAGAAGTCCTTACCCGTGGCCATCGGCTCGGCGCTCACGGTCGCGGGCGTGCACAGCGCGAGAACGGCACCGACGACCATGGTGGTCGCCCATCGAGTGATCAATGCGCCCTCCAGCCTCAGTGACTTCTGCGACAGACGAGATACATGGTGCCAGAGTTACCCCTGTCAAGTCGACCCGCCGGTGAAATCTCCCGCGATTCCCCCTGGTGTGACCGACATGACAGATGTAGGCTGTGTTATAAGACACATGTCTACTAACACCACAACGCCGTGGAGGGTCACGTGACCGAAGCCTCAACCATCGACCGAGAAGCCGATACGCCCGAGCCGACCGCTCCCCCGCTCGTGACACTCCCCAAGCTGGCCCAGGGCATCGCCTTCGTGGCCTCCCGACGGTGGACCACCAGCAGACTGGCCAAGAAGTACGGCAAGGTCTACACGATCAACATCCCCAAGTTCGGATACACGGTCGTGGTGGCGGACCCGGATCTCACCCGGCAGGTGTTCACCACGAGCACCGAGATTCTGGGCAACATCCAGCCCAATCTGAGCCAGCAGCTCGGACCCGGATCGGTCTTTGCCTTGGAGCGCAACGAACACCGGCATCGCCGCAAGCTACTCGCACCAAAGTTCCACGGCAAGGCCATGATTCAGTACGAGCAGATTATCGAGGAGGAAACGCTGCGCGAATGCGCGTCATGGCCAGAGGGTCAGCAGTTCGAGACCATGGAACCGATGATGCGGATAACGCTCAACGCCATCTTGCGCGCTGTCTTCGGCGCCGACGGAGCCGAGCTGGACGAGCTACGCGAGCTGATTCCACCGTGGGTGGTACTGGCCTCTCTGACGACACGAGTCCCGCAGCCCAAACGCGACTACGGACGCTTCAGTCCGTGGGGCAGGTTGAAGACCTACCGCGCTCGTTACGACGAAGTGATCGCACTTCTCATCGACAAGGCACTCGCCGCACCGGATTTCGAGGATCGCACCGACATCCTCGCCCTGCTGTTGCGGTCCACCTACGACGACGGCACCACCATGTCGCGCAGCGACGTCTCCGACGAACTACTCACCCTGCTGGCGGCCGGTCACGAGACCACCGCCACCACTCTGGCCTGGGCCTTCGAACGGATCACCCGCCACCCGCCGGTGCTGTCGCGACTGGCAGAGGAAGCGCAGACCGAGAACAACGAATACCGCCAAGCGACAATCCTTGAGGTACAACGCAGCCGGCCCGTCATCGATTTCGCGGGACGTCACGTGCTGGCGCCCTACGTCGACATCGGGCCCTACCGAATCCCCCAGGGTCACTCCCTTGTGGTGAGCATCAATTTGATGCACGACGACCCGGCAGCCTTCCCCAACCCCGAGCGTTTCGACCCAGAACGCTTCACCGACGCCAAGCCCGGCAACTCGTGGGTTCCCTATGGCGGCGGGACCCGGCGCTGCGTCGGTGCGGCCTTCGCCAACATGGAGATGGACATCGTCCTGCGGACCGTGTTGCGGCACTTCACCATTGAAACCACGACGGCCCCCAACGAAAAGTGGCACTCACGCGGAGTCGCCTCGTGCCCGAAGAACAACGGGCTCATGACGGTGCGGCGCCGCTAACACCCTCAGGCAAGCCTGCGCAGCTCCGCCTCGATGTTGCGTCGAGCGGCCACTTCCCAACGCACCCTGGCCGCCTCGGTATGAAAGAGTTCGGCTTTGTCCAGCAAGGCGCCCAACACCCGCGCACGTTCAGGCCGGAACACCTCATCGGGAATCGGCGCGTACTCCTGGCGCACGGCGTCGACATACCGCGCGTAGCGATCTGCTGACGCGCCGAGTACCGACAGATCAGCATCGCTGAGCACGGCACCGTTGGGATCGTCCGGCTCGACGCGATGCGTCTCGGTGAGCACAACCAGACGCGCCACCTCATCACCAATGCTGGGAGGTAACAGTTCCCGGGCCAACTGTGCGGACTGTCTCTCATTGTCGGCGCGGCCGATCTCGTACACCGCATCGTGGAACCACGCCGCCAGCTCGACGGGCTCGCGCTCGAAGATCACACCGTCCTGCGCAAGTAAATCCACCGCGTCGAGCACCTCCCGCAGATGCACGACATCGTGGTGCCGCCGGTGCGGCTCGGACCATCGGCGCAACAGATCCGCGCGCAGATCGTCGGTGAGTACCGCCATCACACCTCAGGGATGTCGTTTACGCAGCTGCATGAGGATCTCACCCTCGGGTCCTCCCGTGAAGGTCACTTCGCGGCGCGGCTTCTGACCCGGCACCATTTCCAGCTCATACTTCTGGGCCAGCGACGCGATACCGATGATGGCCTCCAGGTTCGCGAAGCCCGAGGCGATACACATGCGCTTGCCCGCTCCAAACGGCATGTGCGCCTTGCGCTGTTCGGGCTGCAGGTTCTCCTTGAGGAACCGTGCGGGATCGAAGGTCCTGGCGTTCTCCCACACTCGCTCGTTGTGGTGGATGCTGTCGATCAACACGGTGACGGTGGTACCGGCCGGAATCGGGTAATCACCCAGCACGTCGTCGGCCTTCGCAGCACGCGCCAACCCCAGGATCGGCGGATACACACGCATCGCCTCATTCAGCACCGCGGCGGTCCATGGCAGATTGTCAACATCCGCGGCGGTGGGTAACCGTCCACCGAGCACCCGGTCAACCTCTTCGCCGAGCTTCGCGCGCGCATCGGGATTGCGGGACAACAGATACCAGGTCCACGCGAGCGCGGCGGCGGTGGTCTCAAAGCCTGCGCCGAGGAAGGTCATCAGTTCATCGCGGATCTCCAGATCCGTATACCTGGCGCCCGTTTCGGGATCTTCGGCGGCCATCAACAGCGCCAACAGGTTGTCCTGTCTGGTGATCCGGCCGGAGTGATGATCGGCGATGAGCTGATCGATAGTGCGCTCAACCCAGCGCAGACCCCTCATGGTCCGCGGCGCGGCCACCGACGCTCCGATACGCAGCGCGCGTATGGCCAACCGAGGGGTGTGTGAAGCCAACTCGTCGGGACCGTGGGTGGCGAGCTTGTCCACGAACCAGCGCAGCGGCGGAGCCGCCCCCACGATGTAGCCCACGCCGAAGAGCTTCAGCAGGCGTGCGAAGTTGATCCGCATCCTCTCGGCCATGTCGCCGGATAGATCGATGCCGAACATCGTTTGCGCGACGATATCCATGGTCAGGTAGTTCATCTCGGCGGTGACATCAACGGCCTTCCCCTGGGCATACAGCTCATCCCACCGGGCGAGGGTGCGCGCGCTGGCTTCCGCCATCTGCGGGGCGAACAGGTCGACCTGGCGCTTGGCGAAGATCGGCTGCACCAGCCGACGATTTCGGTTCCAGAGTCCCTCGTTGAGATCGGTCACCAGCCCGCGGCCGAAACCGACTGCCAGGAGGTCATATTCGGCGCTCTTGATGTAATTGTCCTGATTGGCCACCAGCACATGACGGGCCAGTTCCGGATTACGGACGATCACCGTCTTACGCATGGGCGCCCGCGCAACGATGACGTCATCTTGTCCGGGCAGGTCGGCGAGATACTCGGAGATCGTGTGCCGGTAGGTGGACCAGACCGCCCCGAGCGCGAGACGCCACGACTTCAGATAGCCGACCTTGGTGTTGTGCCACCGTAGGAACGTCGGCCCGCCCGGATAGAGGTCGTGGTTGACCGGACATTCACGGGCCGCCGTGGCGACCGGCGAGGAAAGGGGTTCTGGCTGCAACGCTGGAGCCGACACGGTTAGACCCTTTCCTGCTCGGAGACGCCGTCGCGCGCCTCGTCAACCTCTGATTCGGAAGTCACCTCTTCCACCACGGCGTCGTTCTCGTCATCGGCCCCCGCATCGGCAGTGTCATCGCCGTGGCCCTCGTCATCGAGGTCGACGAGTTCGCCTTCCTCGGCGTCGTCTGCCGCGTTGTCCGGGTCTGTATCCGCCGAGGCGCCCCAGCGCTCATGGTCAGCACGGGCTCTCTTGTTGGCCTCCGCGATTTCGAACCCGTCGGCCACAACGCCGCTCAGCTCCTGGCCAACTTCTCCCACCGTCCGCGTGATGATGCGGATGATCCGGCCGACACGAGAACCAACCGACTCCACGACTTCCTGGACGACGTTGACGTTGCGCTCTACAGGTCCCACCATGCTGCACTGCCCCTTCGAATTCGGTGGCCAAATAGTGAACAATCGTGCACTGAGATCAGTGTGCGTAACGCAGATGAACCTGTCAATACCAGGCCTCAACACGGTTTCGAACAAAAGAAGCCAATCGATAAGAGCACGACCGTACACTGACAGGTATGCGACATAGTCGTGCTGAGAAGAAGTTGCATACCCGCCGCGCATTGCTCGACGGGACCTTGGATCTACTCAAGGTGCGTGGCTTCGCCGCCGTCAGCCTGCGCGAGGTGGCCAGGTCCGCAGGTTTGGTTCCCACGGCGTTCTATCGGCATTTCGAATCGATGGAGGACCTGGGCACAGTCCTGGCCGAAGAGAGCGTTCGTGCGCTTCGTGACACCTTCCGTCAGGCCCGACGCGAGGTGGGCAGTGACAACCCTGCCAAGATTCTCGGCCTCATGGTCGATCGGGTGAGCGAGCACGCGAACAACTTCCGGTTTCTGGTACGTGAACGTCATGGCGGTTCGCCGCAGGTTCGGCGTGCCATCAACAACGAGATGCGCATGCTCACCAACGATGTCGTGGTCGAGCTCGCGCGTAATCCCGCAACGAACCACCACACCACCGAGGATCTCGAGATCGCTGCCGAACTCATCGCCGGCTCGATTCTCAACACCATCGGCATGCTGGTGGATACCGATCACCCCACCGACGCCGACGCGCAAGCGGCCCTCAATCGGGCGTTGCGCCAGTTAGACCTGGTCACCAGCGGGCTGGCTCACACCGGCAGTGTCACCACCGTCATTCCGAAGCCGACTGCTGCCGGTGCGCAGGACGAATCTTCTGCCACAACCAGAGTCCCATGAGCATGCCGACCGCATCGGCAAGCACATCGAGCAGACTTCCGTCCCGGCGCGGAACCCACAGAGCCTGAACAACCTCTGAACACGCAGCGAAGGTCAGAACCCAGGCCAGTGTGAACTTCTCGTCGATCCGTGCGAATCGCGAGGACACCGCCAACATCCCGAAAATCAGAAAATGCACCACCTTGTCCGCCCCGGGTGGTCCGGACGGGACCGTGCTGCCGGGTGTGAACAACAGCAGGCACGCGATCGCCAGAGCACACACCAGGGTGAGCCGGCGAAAGCACGGAAACCACGAATGAACTATGCGAATCATCGTGACCCATATTGCCGCTTCAGTTCTGGGTGATTCAAAGCGATGCCGCCAATGGGCATGCTGCGTACAACGAAGACATGACCTCCGCTCCGTCAGTCCTCGAAATCCGCGCGCTGCCCGGCACCGAGACCTACCGGAATCTGCTCGCCCAGGTCGCCGACGGGGCACGAGAACGTGACCTTGACGACGAGAATCCCTTCGACCAGGTTCGACTGCTCAAGGAGGCGGGGATCGGTCGGCTGCGCATCCCCGTCGAACTCGGCGGCGCAGGACTTTCTGTGCGGCAACTCTTTTCCACCATCATCGATATCGCGCAGGCCGACCCCATCGTCGCGCACATCTTTCGCACGCACTTCTGGTTCGTCGAGGAACGACTGCGCACGCTTTCCGATCCCACATCGGCAGCCTGGCTGACGAAGGTGAACGAAGGCAACCTGTTCGCCAACGCATTCAGCGAGAAGGGGACATTGGCCGTCGGAAGCCTGGTGTTCAACACCCGTCTACTCCCGGCTGGTGATGGATATCGGTTGAATGGCGAGAAGTTCTACAGCACCGGGACCTTGTTCGCGGACTACCTGACGGTCACCGCGACCACCGACCACGACTCGATCGCATCGGTCATCGTTCCCGGCGATCGCGACGGGGTGCGGCTGGTGGACGACTGGGATGGCTTCGGCCAGCGACGCACAGGCACGGGTACCACGATCTTTACCCAGGTCGATGTCGCCAGCAACGAAATCCTCTCCGACACACCGTATGACGCGGCCCCGGTGCCCACCACGCAGTATGCGTCGTTGCAGCTCTACATCCTGGCGATTGTCGCCGGAGTGCTGCGATCGGTCGTGGATGACGGCGTGGCGCTGCTGCGCTCCCGGCAGCGCAACTTCAGTCACGCTCTCACCGAACGTCCGGTCGATGATCCGTTGTTGCAACGCACCCTGGGCGAACTCAGCGCAACCGCATTCGCCGCTGAGGCTGCGGTTCTTGCCGCGGCCGATGCCATTGATGCCGCCGGCGCATCCTTGCGCGACGGGGTCCCCGATGCGCAGCGTGCCGAGGAAGCCCAACTGGCGGTCGCCAAAGCCAAGGTGCACATCGATGCAGTCGCACTCGATGCCGCCACCAAACTGCTAGACCTGGGTGGTGCCAGCGCATCCAGCCGGAGCCGCAATCTGGACCGGCACTGGCGGAACGTCCGGACCATCAGCCTGCACAATCCGGTGCACTACAAGGCCCGGGTGATCGGCCAGAACCTGCTGCACGGCACGCCGCTTCCTGCGAACGCGTATTTCTAAGAGGTACCGGTTTGACGGTATCGGGGCGACCGAGTCGCTCAGGCCGACAGGCTGATTCGCTGCGCCCCGGTGACAGAGTGGTAGCGGTCGGGGCTGCAGGTCAACACGATCACCTGCGCCTCGCTGCCCACGGCGCCGAACACCTCACCCATGCGCTCCAGTCTGTCGCTGTCGGTGAATCCCAGCGCGTCGTCGATGATGACGGGCACCGCATCCTGCGGCGCCACCAATGCGGCGCTTGCCAGTCTCGCGACGATGCCCAGTTGTTCCTTTGCACCACCCGATAGCGACTCGTAGGGAACCGTACGGCCTTCCAGCGTCCGGCTGCGGATACTCAGATCGCTGTCGACGTCCACTTCGAAGGTGGGACCGAACACCATGCGCCCCAACCGCTCCAGCTCCGCACGGAATGGGTCGACATAACGCAATCTCATGCCGTCCCGGTGCCGCAACATCACCGATCTCAGGGTGTCGACGGCCCGGGCCTTCGCCCCGATTCGGGCGAATTCCGTTGCCGCATATTCACGCTCGGAGGCCGCGGCATCCAGCTGGTCCTTACGGCCCTGCCTGCCGAACACTTCCAGACGCACCGAGATATCGCGTAGCCGATGGCGCAACGAGTCGTGCTGCTGATCCAGCCCCTGCGCGCGTGCGGAGACCTCGGCGAGTCCGGCGCGTACCCGATCAGCCTCGAGTGCGGCCAACTGACTCATCAGATCGGTGATGCGGCGCGCGGTCAGGTCTGCCGCTTGGACCGCCTGATCATGACGTTCGGCTAGCAGATCGTCAGAGGCCGATGCCCGAACCTGGGCCAGGCGCTGCTCCACGGCGGCCAGCTCTTCGGCACGAGCGCCTTGCTTCTCCCGCAATACCATTGCCTCGGTGGACTTCTCGGCGAGTTGCCGGGTAGCGACCTGGACGGAGTGGCGGTGGGTGACCTCTTCGGCCTGCAGGCGCTCCACGTCGGCCACCAACCGGGCGACCTCTGCGCGAGCCTGCGCCGGATCGATCGCATCCCACAGACCCTTGGCCTCCGGCGCCAGCTCACGCAAGCGGCTCAGCTTCTCGCGCAGTGCATCAAGACTGTCCGAGCCCATCAGCCCATCGAGCAGTGCCGTCAACCGGTCGCGTTCAGCATTCAGCTCGGTGCGCCGTTCATACTGCCTCTGTGCCTCACCGACATCGGCCACACCAGCAGCCGCCAAGGCCCCGGTGAGCGCCTCACGAGCCGCATCGAGGTTCGCACGCAGCTGAGCCGCATTGGCCCCCGGAATGATTCGGGTGACTGCCACGCCGGGAGCGGTGATCTCAACGGTATCTGTGGCCGCACTCGCCCACTGCTCCCCGGCCGTAACCCGCAGCTGGCGGCCATCGACGGTGATGTCGACATCGGCGAGCGCACGAACCTCCACCTGCGCCGAGGCAGTGTCCAGAGCCACCTCCGCCATGCCCACGGTCTGTGCGGCAGCCTCGATCGCACCGAGAGTCTGTGCGGTGATGGCCAGTGCCGAAAGTTCCGCGCCGGCCGTCGTCAACTGCCGGGTCGTGAGATCGATACGCGACACCCGGGCCGCCAGTCCATCCACCTCATCCCGGGCCAGTGCGCGGTCCAAAGTATCGCGCGCCGACTGCAATTGAGCACGGGTAGCCTCGACCGCCTGGGCCATCCGGGCTGCGGCGGCCTCGGCTGCCTCGGCCACCTGTTGTGCCGCAGCGTGCGCCTCCTTCGCGGCCGACACCTGCTCGGCGAGCCCATCGATCCCGGCACGGCGCGCCTGAATGTCGGCGACAAGTTGGGCCCGCTCGTCGCGTTTGGTCTGTGCCGCCACCGCCGCCGCCTGCGCCGCCTCCGCGACTACGGCTGCGTTATCGCGTTGTTGCATCAGGGTTGAAACGGCCTGCGAGGCCTGCTCCAACGGAGTCAGCCGGCGAGTCACCTCGGCACGGTCGGCGATGATGGAGGCCAGCTCACGGGTCAGCTCGTCGTGCTCACGAACCTGTTGCTCGACCTCGGCCACGGCCGCGTTGGCGACAGCAAGCGCATCCTCGGCCGCGGTCAGCCGGACGCCGGCCTTGGCCCATTCACCGGTGGGACGCCCCGTCGCGGTGAAGTACAGCGCGTACTCGGCGTCGATCCGCTCCACCAGATCGGGCTCGCTACCCGACAGCGCAACCGATTGTCCGGCAGCAAGATCCAGTGCACGGGTCAGCGCATCGCTCGATGACAGGTCGAGCACACCCGCACCCGCCGACTGCAGAACCCGCTGCGCCTTCCACAAGTTCATGTCGATGGACTGATCCAGCATGTCCAGCACCCGCTGATGCGCCTCGTCGCCGGAGAGCTGTTCGCGTCGCGGCTCGATGACCGTCAAATGCGTCTCGGCGCGCTTGTGAAAACGCTTCCGATACACGAATCGATACGGGCCACAACTGATCTCGGCCTCAATCTCGGAGCCTACGTCGGCGAATGTGGGCTTGACCTGCTTGACGTCCTTCTTGGTGGAGCGATCCTTGGATTCGATCAGCAGGTCCAGCGCCTCGATCATGGACGTCTTGCCGATCTCGTTCGCTCCGCTGACCACCACAACACCGCGATCGGGAAAAGTGATGTCGCGATGAGCGATTCCGCGATAGTTCGTGACCGAGAGGCGGTGCAGCTTCACGCCGCCGACCCTCGTGCCACCGCGACGCCCTTGGCCGATCCGCCTCGCCCGGCACTGGACGTGAGGCGCAGTAACAGCGACAGCGCGCCCTGGGCGTCCGCCGACGATGTCCCGCCCGCGGCCGCCATCTCCTTCAGCTCGGCGATCGCGGACTCAGCGAAACCACCGACACCGAGATCACTGAACTCTCCGTCGGCAGGCACCACCGCAATATCGGTGTGCCGCTCCCACGCCCGCACACTGGCGAAAAGCCGCGTGTACTTGTCCAGGCACTCTTCCAGCATGGCGTTATCGGTCACACTGAGCGTGCCGGTGAGTGCCAGACGCACCACCGTGCGCTCCTTGTCGGGCAACAGTTCGAGATTGAGTCCGAGATCGGCGATATCGCGCGCGTTGTCCACCGACCGCCGCAACGTCACGAACCGCCATCTGCCCACGTGATGGGCATCGACCTGCACCGCACCCGATTCGTCCAGGTCGACCACGAGAGCATGTCCCGGATCGGATTCGACATCGTCGTAGTTGGTGACCTCGGGCGCCCCCGAGTACCAGACCCGCCCGGTGGAACCCACCTGGGTCCGGGAGTGCTTGTCCCCCAACGCCACGTAATGAACCGCGCCACGGGCAATGGCGTCCTCGACGGCCTTCAGCGCGATGAGCGCCGGCTTCGTCGGGTCGGGATCCAGCACGTCCACACCGCCGTGGGCCACAACGATGCGGCGGGTGCCGTCAACGGGCAGAGCCTCGAGCTGTTCGGCCACCAGATCATGTGTGGGCGCCTTCGAACGCCACGGCACCGCAACCAGCTCGACATCGGCGGCCACCCGATGCACGCCCGCGGTATCGAGGACGTGGACGTTCGCGGGCTTCTCGGCCAAGAACAGCTCACTGGTGTACACCGAGGCGGCATCCAGGGGATCGTGGTTGCCGGGAAGCAGGTAGATGTCCACCCCGACGCCACGCATCACCTCCAGCGCCTGACTGATGACGCGTGGGGCCAGCTGGTTGGACTCGAAGACATCTCCGCACACCACCATGAAGTCGCAACCCTGAGCCACAGCAACCTCGCCAAGGGAGGCGATGGCCTCTCTACGCGCGGCCGAGTACTGGGGCTGAGCTTCACCGGCAAGGAAATGCCGGGTCATGCCGAGCTGCCAGTCAGCGGTGTGCAGGAACTTCACACGGGAAGTCTATGGCCGTCCACCGACAACCTCCGGGTGCCGCGCCTGATCCCCGAGGCCCGGGTTAGTGACTTATCCACAGGTCGGGCATTTGCCCGTCGTTGGTCACCTGCCCCGGCTACCGTACGACCATGTCGGATGACGCCAAGCGCACCCTGATCTTGATGCGGCATGCGAAGTCGGCGTACCCGCCCGGCGTTGACGACCACCAGCGCCCGCTGAATCTACGTGGCACGCGACAGGCCACCCAGGCCGGAACGTGGCTGCAAGACAACTTCAATCGGATCGACGCGGTGCTGTGTTCGACCGCCACCCGGACCCGCGCGACGCTGACTCAAACCGGCGTACACAGCCAGCTCGTCAGATTCAGCGACAAGCTCTATGACTCGACGGTGGGAATCACCCTCGGCGAGATCAACGCGGTACCGGATTCCGCGAGCACGGTGCTCGTCGTCGGGCATGAACCCACCACATCGCAGCTGGCACTCATGCTCGCCGACACCGGGACCAGCAATGCTGAGGCCGCGAACCGGATCTCCACCAAGTTTCCGACATCCGCGATCGCGGTGCTCACCACTCGGTCGCCATGGTCACGGCTCGAATTAGGCGGCGGATCGCTCACCAAGTTCCACGTGCCGCGCTAGTCGGTGGGCCTCAGACCTTCTCAGCCACCTGCGTGGACAGCTTCATCGCGCAGTGACATGCATCCGAGGACGTGCCGTGACCCGCGCCGAGCAGGGTGACCGCCAATTCGAAGAACTGATCATCTCCGTACTCCAGCGCGGTGACGCACATCCCGTACGTCGAGCTGATGAAACCGCTCTTGCCTCCCGCGGAGAAGTCCCTGACCTCGTCACGCGTCCGCTCCTCCCCCTCACGCTCGCGGCCGATCGGGCTGCCGCGGTACCACGAGAGGGTGACGTTCGGGAGCGCGCTCCATGAGCCGTTCGGAGACCAGGTGCATCCGGCGGGGGTCTTTGCAATCAGCTTGAGGTCAGCCCGGCGTACGACGGCCACGACATCGGGTGTGGTGAGGCTGCCGCACTCGGAGTAGCCCGGGCCCACCCGGACGTCATGCGAGGTAGCCACCTCGTGCCCGTTGAGTTCATGGTGGTGGCCGGAACATCCGGAACTCAACAGCATTCCCATGGCCAGCACAGCACACAGCACTATCCCGCCCACACGGGACGAGCGAACACGACCTGTCAGATGTTCACTGACAGCGTCATCTCCATCAATTTGATTGCCTGAGTGCATGAGTCTCCGCCTTGGCCCTGCGGGTTGACCCACCATCCAACAACACCTGCCGCATCGCTGGCAACTCCGCAGGCGCCCGGCTGGTCCGGCGGCTTCATCACGATCGACGGGATTCCCTGAATCGCCCGTTCTTGGACGTTGTATTTCAGACTGTTCGCTGTGGCCTTTTCGGCTTCGAGGCTGCCCGTCTCGAACCAGAAGCGGGTGATGTCGACGAGGCCACCGCTCTTACTCATCGCCTGCCACCGGCACAATGCGCCCACGAATGTGCTCTGAATGTCCCTCGGATCTGCGTCGACGGCCTTGGCGAGCACGTCCGTGGTGAGGACGTCGCATTCCTTGAGCAGGTTGGGGTATTTCTGCTCGGCAGGCGTGCCGTCACCCAGATCGCCGCGTCCGGGCATGACCGCCTCCCCGTCGACGGTGCCGCCACAGCCTGCGGACGTGAATGCGACGAGCGCGATGCACGCCGCCGCGAACAGGGACTTCGTCTTCCGATGCGTCATTTCTTGGCCGCCTTGATCGACGTCTCGGTCAGCTGCTTGGCCACGTCGCAGGAGTCGGGAGCGCCGGATCCGGGCTCGAAGTTGATAGACCATTCGATGAAGTCGTTTCCGAAGTCCATGCCGATCTCGCACAGTGTGGTCACGGTGCCCGGGTAGCCGTTGGTGGCGATGAAACCCTTGTATCCGGCGATCTCGACGTCCTCGACGCTCGGGCGCGTCCGCTCTTCCGTCGCCCGTTCACGACCGATGGGGCTGCCTCGGTACCAGTTGAAGGAGAAGTGCGGTCCCACGATGCTTCCCCCGCGCAGCCAGACACAACCGACCGAATTCTTGGCGGTGCCCACCAAACCCACGACCTTGGTCAGCTGCATCATCGCCTGATCGCTGACACCGCCGCATTCCGAGAACATCGGGCCTTCGACGCCCTTGGACTTGGTCTGCGCCGGCGCTGTCGCATTCGGCTCATTGCCGTTGGGTTGATCAGACTTATCACCACCCGAACAGCCGGCCACCACAAGTGCCACCATCACCACGGCGACAGCACACTTGCTCCACACGTTGCGCGAATCCAAGCCCAACCTCACATGTGCACTGTAGCGGCACAAACCCGCGCCAACCACTGAGCTGCGGGTTTGTTGCGGGAGTCGTGTGCGACAGTGGTGCCCATGCCTCAGGGACAGTTGCGGGCCCTCCTGCAACGTTATGTCCGTCCCTACCGCCGTCTGGTCGCGGTGGTCGTCGTGCTGCAGGTCATCAGCACCCTGGCCGCGCTATATCTGCCGACAGTCAACGCGGCGATCATCGACGACGGAGTCGCGCAGGGTGATATGGGCATGATCATGCGACTCGGCATGGTGATGCTGGCCGTGACGCTGGTACAGATCGCCTGCTCGATCGGCGCGGTCTACTTCGGTTCCCGCACCGGCATGGGGTTCGGCCGCGACATGCGGTCGGCGCTGTTCCATCACATCACCGGGTTCTCCGCCGAGGAGTCGTCTCGATTCGGCGCGTCGACCTTGTTGACGCGCACCACCAACGACGTCCAACAGCTGCAGGTATTGGTCCAGATCACCTGCACCATGCTGGTGACGGCGCCGATCATGTGCATAGGCGGGATCGCGATGGCGATCCATCAGGATGCGGGGTTGTCCTGGCTGCTCATCGTGAGCATGCCGGCGCTCGGCCTGGTCAATTGGTACATCGTGCGGTCGATGTTGCCGATCTTCCGCCGCATGCAACGGCTCATCGATGGCATCAACCGGGTGATGCGGGAACAGTTGTCCGGCATTCGCGTCATTCGCGCATTCACTCGAGAAACTCTGGAACGCAAGCGGTTTGGCGCGGCTGTGGCGGAGGTGTCCGAGACGGCACTGGCCGCCGGTCGATGGCAGGCCCTGATGCTGCCCACCACCTCATTGGTCATCAATACCTCCAGCGTGGCGCTGATCTGGTTCGGCGGCCTGCGCATCGACCAGGGGCAGATGCAGGTGGGCTCGCTGGTGGCCTTCTTGTCCTACTTCTTACAGATCCTCATGTCGATGATGATGCTCACCATGCTGGCCGTCATGGTGCCGCGCGCCTCGGCGTGTGCCGAACGGATCACCGAGGTGTTCGAGACGGTGGGATCCATTACCGCACCACCCGATCCGGCGCAGGTGGACGCACTGGATCCGACTGTCGAGTTCACCGATGCCGGGTTCCGCTATCCCGGTGCCGAGCGTGCTGTGCTGGAAGGGGTTTCGTTCACGGCACGACCCGGGACGGTCACCGCCGTGGTCGGCTCGACGGGATGCGGTAAGAGCACGCTGCTGTCGTTGATTCCCCGCTTGCACGACGTGACCGCAGGTTCGGTACGTGTGGGCGGTATCGACGTTCGCCGATATGACCCTGAGAACCTTTGGACGGTAATGGGTTTGGTCCCACAGCGGGGGTACTTGTTCTCCGGAACGGTGGAAAGCAACCTGCGCTACGGCAAGTCGGATGCCACCGAGGACGAGATGTGGGAGGCGTTGCGGGTCGCGCAGGCAGCGGACTTTGTCCAGGCGCATGCCGCGGGGCTGCAGATGCCGGTGTCGCAGGGCGGCATCAACTTTTCGGGCGGGCAGCGTCAGCGCATCGCGATCGCGCGGGCGGTGATTCGACGCCCAGGTGTCTACCTGTTCGATGACGCGTTCTCGGCGCTGGATGTGCATACCGATGCGCGGTTACGGGAGGCGCTGCATGCGGTGGCCGCGCAGGCCACGGTGATTGTGGTGGCACAAAGGATCTCAACGGTGGTCGATGCCGACCAGATCGTGGTGCTGGAGGATGGCCGAGTGGCCGCCGTGGGCACCCATGCCGAGCTGGTGGACTGCTGCGGGATGTACCAGGAGATCTGCGATTCGCAGGCGGTGTTGCCGGTATGACTGGAGCCATTGGGTTTAGGGGTGTGCAGCAAGCTCCGACAGAGCGTTCCCGGGACTTCCGTGGCACCGCAGTACGGATGGTCAGGCGTCTTGCTCCGCAACGTCTTCTGACCGCCATGGTGATCACCCTGTCCATGACCGGTATCGCGATCGGGGTGATCGGGCCCCGGATCCTGGGGCACGCCACCGATCTTTTGTTCAACGGGGTCATTGGACGGGAGTTGCCCGCGGGGCTCAGTAAGGAACAGGCCATCGAGGCTGCCCGGGCCCGCGGGGATGGCCAGTTCGCACAGATGCTTTCCGGCATGAACGTCACCCCCGGGGTAGGTGTCGACTTTCATGCGGTGGGCGCGACGTTGGCCGTGGCTTTGGGCCTGTATCTGGTGGCCGGGATGCTGGCATGGGTGCAGGCACGGCTTCTCAACGTCACCGTGCAGCGCACGGTAGTGGCGCTGCGTGCCGACGTGGAAGACAAACTGCATCGGCTTCCCTTGTCGTACTTCGACTCCCGTCAGCGGGGGGAAATCCTCAGCCGCGTGACCAACGATGTCGACAACATCCAGACGTCGCTGCAGATGAGCATCAACCAACTGCTGAGCTCAATGCTGACCCTGGTGGCCGTATTTGCCATGATGCTCAGCATTTCGCCACTGCTGGCAGTGATCACGCTCGCGACGGTGCCTATGTCACTCTGGGTGACGCGCGCGATAGCGCGTCGCTCGCAACGGCTGTTCGTGGCGCAGTGGTCCAACACCGGGAAACTCAATGCGCATATCGAGGAGACCTACAGCGGTTTCACCATCGTCAAGACGTATGGACACCGCGCCGAGGCAGAGACGATCTTCGCCGATCGCAACGCCAAGGTCTACAGCAGCGCCTTTGGTGCACAGTTCTTCTCGGGGTTGGTATCGCCCGCTACGGCATTCATCGGAAATCTGAGCTATGTGGCGGTGGCGGTGGTGGGCGGCATGAAAGTGGCCTCCGGCGACCTGACGCTCGGCGGCATCCAGGCCTTCACGCAGTACGTGCGGCAGTTCAATCAGCCGCTGACACAGGTTGCCGCGATGTATAACACCCTGCAGTCCGGACTCGCCAGCGCCGAAAGGGTTTTCGAACTGCTGGACGAGGCCGAGGAGTCGCCCGACCCGGTGTCTCCGGCGACGGCCCCTGGCGGGTCTCCGGCTGTCGAATTCGAGGACATCAGCTTTGGCTACTCCCCCGATAGCCCGGTTATCGATGGGCTGTCGCTGCGCGTCGAACCCGGACACACGGTGGCGATCGTCGGGCCGACCGGGGCCGGAAAGACCACCCTGGTGAACCTGTTGATGCGCTTCTACGACGTCGACTCCGGCCGGATACTGCTTGACGGCATTGATATCTCCACGATGAGCCGACATGACCTGCGGTCTCGGATGGGGATGGTGCTACAGGACACCTGGCTTTTCGGCGGCACCATCGCGGAAAACATTGCCTATGGCCGACCCGAGGCGTCCGAAGACGAGGTTCGCGAGGCTGCACGTGCGGCATACGTGGATCGCTTTGTGCGCACACTTCCCGACGGCTACGACACCAGGATCGCCGACGACGGTGAGAACATCAGCGCCGGAGAGAAGCAGTTGATCACCATCGCCCGCGCGTTTCTGGCACGCCCGCAGCTGTTGATTCTCGACGAGGCGACGAGCTCGGTGGATACCCGCACTGAACTACGGATCCAACGGGCCATGGCCGAGCTGCGCCGAGACCGCACGAGTTTCATTATCGCCCATAGGCTTTCCACCATTCGCGATGCGGATCGCATTGTCGTGATGGATGGCGGCTGTGTCGTCGAGAGCGGCACCCACGCGGACCTGCTGGCACGCCGCGGCGCCTACTTCGCTATGACGCAGGCCTAGAGCTGCGGACCTTGCGTCCGCAGATCCCGAACCTCCGTCATGGCGCCCCGCAGCTTGTCCAGCCAGTCCTCGGCGTGTTCACCGACCAGCCGCACCGCCCACGCCAGCGCATCGGCGCGAGAGCGGGCGACTCCGGCCTCGACCAGGGTGTCGAGCACCTGGCGCTCGGGCTGTCGCAACCGCGTCATCACCGGAACCGCGATGTGCGTAAACAGAATTCGCTCAGACTCTTCGGCGGTGCCCACATCGACACCCCAGGAGACCTTGCGCCCATACCGGGCCTGCGCCTCGTCGGCGATGCGCATTCGATGAGAGCGCGTTTCTTCGCGGAAGCGAGAGGCCCGGCCTTCGGCGCGCGCCTCGCTCTCTTTGTCACCCTCATCTGCGGGCAATCGACCGATGACGGTGATCTCTTCGCGGTCAACGACAACTTCGGGATCGCCACCGAACCAGCCGTCGGGCAAGCGCCCGGCGAACCAATCCGCGGCGTCAGAGGCGTCGGACTGTTGATCTCGTTTCATGATTACAAAATTACACGCTTACAAACATTGGGGTGTCCGCTTACAGCGAACAGCGTGGAACCTCGGGTGCTACGTCAGCTGCGGCGCATGACGATCGCGGCGCCGCCTGCGAGCACGACGACCACGGCCAGGACCAATGCCCATCCAAGACCGGCGATCCACCACACGGCGCCAAGAGCGGCCAGTACCGGGGCAGCCAAGAACAGCGCCATTCCCGGGTGCTGACGGATCACCGCCAGCGCGGCATTTGCCCGCTGCTTGTCAATTTCCTTACCAGCCATATCACCAGCATGCCAGGTCAGCGGGGTGTGCGCACTGAGTCGACGCCTTGGATCAGGCAGTCCAGTTGAAACTGTGGTGGGGGTATCCATTCGGTGGTGCCGTCGGTGTGTTTTCGGGTGCTCCAGCCGTGTTCGAGGAGGCGGTGGTGTGGTGCGCAGGCGAAGGTGAGGTTGCTTATTTTTCGTTAAACTGACCTTATGGCGAAGAAGGTTTCGGAGGTCCGTTCGGCGGCAGTCTATGCCCGGATTTCTGTTGATGTGGAGGGTAAATCCCTTGGGGTGCAACGGCAGTTGGAGGATTGCCGCAAGCTCGCCGCCGAACGCGGCTGGGCAGTAGGCCACGAATACGTCGATAACGACATCTCAGCGTATTCGGGCAAGCTGCGTGCGGGTTATGAGGCGATGTGCTCGGATCTGGCTGCCGGTGTTCGGGATGCGGTGATCGTCTACAACCTGGACCGGCTGCATCGCCGTCCGGTCGAGTTGGAGGACTTCGTGGCCCTGTGCGAGGCCGCAGGCGTGAACCAGGTCGCCACGGTCACCGCCGACATCGATCTGGGCAACGATGACGGGCTGTTTATGGCCCGTATTTTCGCCGCGTTCGCCGCCAAAGAATCAGGCCGCAAATCCGCGCGCATGAAACGAAAATATGAGCAGAAAGCCGCCCAAGGCTTACCGCACGGCCCCAACCGCCCCTTCGGATACGACGACGACAAAATCACCATCCGTGAGAGTGAAGCAGCGGTGGTGCGGGAGTTGGTGATGCGGGTGATCGCCGGGGAATCGGTGAACTCGCTGACGGTCTGGCTCAACGAGAGCGGCGTTGCTCCGGTGCGGGGTGCGCGGTGGGCCTCCACCGCAGTACGGGGCATTGTGTCGTCGCCACGGATTGCCGGGTTACGCGCCTATAAGGGTGAGGTGGTCGGCCAAGCGGCCTGGGAACCGATCATCGGCGCCGCGCAGCGCGATCAGGTGTTGGCCGCGTTGTCGGTGCGCTCGTGGAACCGTAAACGATCCCCGAGAAAGTACGTGTTGTCGGGGTTGTGCCGGTGTGGGCGCTGCCAAGCCCGCATGTTTTCCGCTGCTCGTCTGGAGGCGGGAGCCCATAAGCGTCGGTATGTGTGTTCATCGAGCCCCGATCATGGCGGGTGCGGGCGTATGACGGTGGTGGCTGAACCGCTGGAGAAGCTGATCGCCGACGCTGTGCTGACCCGCCTTGATTCCAAGGTGCTAGCTGATGCGCTCGCCGGGAAGGTCCGTGCCAATCCGGACACCGCCGCGTTGAGCGTCCAAGTTGAGGCCGCTCAAGCCCGCCTAGATGAGCTCACAGGTCTGTACTCGTCAGGGGCGATCACCGCACGGGAGTGGATCATGGCCCGCGATCCCATCACCGACACCATTACGCGGCTGCGCCGCGAGATCGCAGATGCCGCCGACACCGGTCCGCTGGCCGAACTCGCCGGTAAAGGTTCAGCGCTGCGTGCACAATGGGATGATCTGGGTTTGGACCGCTGCCACGCGATCATCCGCGCCGTCGTAGATCACGTTGTCATCAAACCCGGAAAACTGGGAGCGCGCAGCCTGGACATGGGTCGTATCGACCCGATTTGGCGGATGTAGCGGGTTGTGCCGCGCACAATGTGGCAATTTGGGTTACGTCGCTTGGTGATCCGGTGTGGTCGTGATGGTTCGGTAACCGATTCTGGGTATCTGTTGCAAGGCAGATGGTTTGGTGAGGCTAGCAGGGGCAGTTAGGTTTCGGGAGGGGTGAATTCGTCCGCGATGGACCAGCCGATGGTTGCAAGGTGGGCTCTGACGCGGCCGATATCGTCGGCGTCGGGCAAGTCGTCGGTAATTTTGGTGATCGCTACGCGGATGTCAGTGACATCCACTGACAGGTGCCCGTGTTGGGTGAGTTCGGTTGTGATGGTGATTATTTCGCTGTCTGTTAGCCGCCGTTTCAGCAGGGCCAACAGGGGAATGTAGTCGGTGGCGGGAATTCCGGTGGGATAGCCAGCACGCAGATATCTGACGATGCGAGCCAAAGCTCGTGTCAACGTCATGCCGCACCGCACTTTGAGGTGGTTCATATGGGGAGGGCGGTCAGCGCAGTAGTGTCTGCCTCCGCAAGGAAGTCTGCCGAGGTAGGGAATCTCTCACTGAGCGCCTCGATCAGGTGGTTGAGAGCGGTCAATTCGGCTTGCTTAGCCGCGACGAGCTGTTGTAGCCGTGCGGTATTCAACGCCCACTCTTTCGGCGGCGATCTAACGCGAGCCGGAAGTCGGCCAGCTCACGGCCCACCTCAGCGCGCAACCCTTCTAGCAGTCCCTGGTAGTACTGGGCTTGGCGCAGATCAGCGTTGCGGCCCCGAGAGATCAAGCCAACAACGTTCTCGTGCCCACTCATTCACTGCCAACCGTACATGCGGCGACGACCCGACCCGATTTCCATGCGCGCACACTAGGTGCCCACTGTTACCAGAACCAAGATTGTTTTTCACCGTGATATCACGATCCGTTCACTGCTCGACTTCATTAACGGTGAGGGTTGGTGGTGTGCGCGGTGGGTGGTGTGGCCGATGGTGATTGCGCCGATGACGGCAAGGATTCCGGTACCAGACAATGCGCGGACAGTATTCGAAATGGTGTCGTGCTCCTTGCGGCATTGGCCTGCTAGGTAGTGCGCATTAGTTGTTTGTGCAGTCGAGGTGTCCTGATCCAGGATGTACACCTCGTTGCTGACGGGATGTTGCGGTTACCGCACTGTGTTGTACGGCCGTAGACAGACACCCAGGGCCGATGTCCGGCGAGCACGATCGAGACGATGATTAGTGCCGCGCCGAGCAGCCCGATCAACCAGCGTGCACGCATGCTGACTCTCCGATCAAAAACCCACGTGCGCAGCGTAACCGGATTCATCCGTCAGCCGTTGCGTATTGCGAGGGTGTCTATGTGGCGGCTTTTATGTTGACAAGCTGGGCCACCGCCTGTGCTTTGCAATGTCTAGCGGGGAAACAGTCAATCGTCAACTTGCCCAACGATAATTATCCGAGCTACCCAGCCACCCATAGGATCGAAGGATGAATAAGTCCTTCACTAGGGCGCAACAAAAAATGAACAAATAGCGACAAGTCGATCGAATCGATGCCTACGCAAAGCCATCCAACGCACAGACCACCGACGGGCATAGCCTCGCCCCGTAGCGGTGACCGCGCGTGCTTCACCCACCGCTTCGCGGCCGAAGTTCTGCACGGGTACACCTAACAAGCTGGACACGAAAAACGAGGAATTCTCCGTGATCCTCACTGCGCTCGCTGGCAAAAGACTTCGTACGCATGCTCATGCTCGCAAACATACTGTTCGAAACGCTCCACAAACCCCTCCGATGCGGGACTGGCATCTAGGCCCGCCGCAAGTGGCCCTGCGCCTTCGGCGGTGGTGTTGTGCAGCCCACCGCCCCAAGAGATTCCACGCATAACACACCCTCACAATCACCCGACCAAAATGCGGCACCTCGCCAAATCGGATGCCGCCTTACCGTGCTGGAGCCAGTCGTGCTCAAGCAAGCCAAAAGTTACTGCACTGACCACAAAAGTGCGCGGGGAGATGCTTGCAGTCCTGTCAGAGGTTGTTGACGACGGGTGGTCGCGTCCTCGGTAAGTAAGGAACTCGAACAAACATTGCTCCATCAACGTCGGCATGTGCCGTCCCTGCGCCGAGATTTACACGAAGCGCGCAGCCTCATCGATAGCCTGCGCCGTCGGTTCCTGGCTTCACGTAATGTTCCTTCGCCCGATACAGCCAGCACCGCTACGAAGTGGAATTCGATGCGATGTCACGTCGCGCGAGTCGGTCGCGGCGTTGGAGTGGTTGCGTGCGGGGTCCGAGTAGGGTGGCGACTTGGGTGATGACGGCGGGGTCAGTGACCGTGACCGGGACGCCCTGGCGCTCGCAAGAAGCGTGCAGCCATGCGGTGAATTCGGCGCGGTCGTAGTTAGCCATCACCGGCTCCGGGCGCTTGCTTGTCGCGCAGTGCGCGCGACTCGGCAAGGCCGATGCGGCGGGAATCGATGTGCCGCAACGCGGCCGAGACGACCAGTGTTCGATCGCCGGGGGTGGCGTGTCCGGCGCGATGGAACTGCCACCACACTTCGTCGCCGTCTGCAAGGGCATCGAGTTCTCTGCTGTCTGGATTATCCTGTGAGACTGAGTGTTTCGCTGTCTGTTGACGGGTCCAGGTGGCGCGGATGGCCCGCAGAGCACCCATGGTGGTGGAGTAGCGGTGTGATTTGGTGGTGATGTGGCCTCGATACCCGAGGGTGTGCAACCAGCGCCCGATCCCTGTCAACGCACCCAATCCTTGCCGGGCCACCTCGGCTAGAGCGCTTATGGTAGTCAGGATCGACCGTACATGCTCGGTGACCTCTAGCTCGGCGATGGCCTCGGCAGACAGACGCCGGGCGCTGATACCGAAATCGGCCAATGATTTGGTGACGTACTTGGCCAGATATCCAGCAACCCGACGTGGCGACAACCGGCCCGCCGGTGCCCCGCTATCGGATGAATCAGGTTGTGGGACTCTGGTTTCAGAGACTAGGGGTTGAGTGTCGATTTGAGTACCAAACCGCACCGTCACTGATTCTGACGCGGCGGTGTCTAGGCTCTCGGAGCCCTCACGCTTGTTGGTGCTCGGGTCGAGTACATGGAGCTGCACGGATCGTGCAGCTTGTTGGGTCAGAGTGGCCAATTCGGCGGCGCTGATCGGCGACTGCCATACCGGGTCAGATTCGTGACGGCGCTCCCCACCACCACGGGTGGCGGCGGGGCCGTGATTGGTGCGCTCACTTGAGGCGGTGGTGTTGGGATCGGCGGGGTCCAGGCGGATAAGGGCGTGGATGTGGGGGATGGCACGGGCTTGCATTTCCACAACTTTGACGAAGCTGAAGCGCACTGATTTCGGCTCTATTCCAATGGATTTCAGTTTCATGTCGACGGCGCGTCGCAGTGTGATGGTGAAGCGTCGCCATAGTTCGGGCAGGTGCCAGGTGAACAGCACATGTCCGGTGTAGTCATAGCATTCCCGGCATAGCGGTTGCCCTGCCAACACATCATTGTGCCCGTGGTTTTCGTTGCACCACAGGGGTTGTCGGTGGGCGCAACGCCGGAACTCCCCGATCCGGCGATGATCCCGGCACATAGTGCCGCTGTTGGTGTGTACGGCCCCGAAGCTAGGGGCGGTCAAGGTGGCGAACACTTGCGGGTGGGCGGCGACGCTGGCGGGGATGTGGTGGCGTCCTCCGCTGGTTCCGGCGGCGACGAGTTGCCAGGTGTCGCGGGCGTACAGGTCTGAGCACGACGGGCACACCGAGGCACGCCGGTTGTTGCAGCGCACCCACACCACCGTTTCGCGGCCGAACTCATTGGTGCCGACGAGCTGGATAGGGTGGGCGCAGAATCCGACCGATTGGGCACGCCGCCACCACGCATCAAAACCGATAGAGGATGCACGGCGCACCATCTGTGTGACGACGCGCGAAGGGTCGCAGGTGGCGGGGATGCCCGGCAAGATGATTGCCGGGCTCCCTGCACCATGGGTGGACCTCATTTCTGTTCTCCGGCAGTGTTTTCAGAACCGTTCGGCCCGCCCAGCTTCCTGCGAGGGGTGGGGAAGATCCGCACCAGATAGGAGATGTCGTCGTCGGTGACGTAGAAGGCGCGCACCCGCACGGGGGTGGCGGTGCCGTCGATCATCACGTACCCCACACCCGGTGTGGCATCGGCGACGAGGTCGCAGTGCGCCCCTCGGTCGCGGGCGCCTTGTCCGAGGACCATAGCGGTTTGTGATGCTTCGGTCATGCGCAAACCGATACGCACACCGAACAACTGACGTAGCGGCAAGGCGTCTTTGGATGGGTCCTGAATCGCACCCACCACCGAGATACCGACCGCACGGCCCTGGGACAGCAGCAGCCCCAGGAGTTGTTCGATTTCGGCTTTGATTTTGCGGTCCGTCACATAAGAGGTCAAGGCCGCGATCTCATCGATGATGATCACAAACAGCGGATCAGCGGTGGTGGGGATGTGCAGGCGGGTGTGCCCGCGCAGCCGGTTGGCTCGCTCGTTCATCACCTTGACCAAAGCCCGCAGCAGCTCCAGCGTGCGGTCGGTCGCATCGTGGGAGAAGAACGAGAACATGGGTTCTCCGGCCCCGAGCTCCATGCCCCCCTTGGGGTCGATCACGCACAACCGCACTCGCCCGGTTTTGATGTCCGGGGCCAAACCAGCGGTCAGTGACCACAACACCGAGCCTTTACCGGCCCCCGGGGCTCCGGCGACCAAAAGGTTGTGGCCCAACACCGGCACCCGCCACAGGCCGCCGTTCTCGGTGACGCCGACCGCAATCGCCGACAGGTTCACGGCCGCCCCGACCACGGGCCTAGGCAACGCCACCGGCTCTCCAAGTGCATCGCCACGGATGACGGCGATGCGGATCTGGCCGGGCTCGGTGGCGGCGATGGTGATGCGGACGGCCTCAAGGGCCGCTGCCAACGCCTCGGATTGATTGCGCCAGTTGATGATCGACTGACCAGTCACAACACTGACGTCCAGGATGTCGGAGTGTTCGCCGATCCGGATGCCGTGCAGCACCGGAACCAGCTGGCGCTCACCAACTGTGGCGCTCAGCCCGCACGCGGTGCACACGTTGTCCCACCGCGACAGATACCGCGACCAACGCTGCCAATGCCGGTACGGCGGACCAATCACCCACCGCTCAAAGGAATCCTCATCCAGAACCATCCACAGCGTGTACAGGCCCACAAACCCCAACGCTGTCAGGAACCCGGCATTGATGCCATATGCGCCACCGACCACAAGTGAGATCGCCACGGGTGCGCCCAAAGATGGGAACCGCAACCCCCACCACAGCAGCTTGGCGACCCCAGCCATGAACGCGATGACGATCTCCCCGATCCAATCATCACCAGATTCAGTGTTCTTGTCGTTCTTATTTTTTGAGCTCTTTGACATGATCTAACGCCTTTCGGAAGTCTTGCGCGAGTTGCAGTGGGGTGCCTCCCTATTGGTTACTGACGCGGCTGAGCGCCAGCCGTCTTGCCGTCAGCCGACGTAATGGCGTCGGCGCGGAACGCCACCCCCGAGCGCCCGTCCTGCGACCATGGGGTGGCCACCAGGTTGGTGACGGAGACTTGCTGGCCGACAGTGACTTTGGGTTGACCGGCCACAGTCACCGCCAGCACGTCTCCGCCATCGGCGTCCAGGGCCATTAACTGCACCTGATGCAGCACCGTCCCTGTTGCCTTGTCGATCTTGGGCTGGCCGGTGCCGAAATCGGTGCGCGGCTCCGGATTCTTGGTGCACATGAACTGCACCGCTGCGGTGTCAACTTTTAGCTTCATTTGTTTGTGTCCCTTCAACTGTTTGGCGCGCCCGTTGCGGGTCGCCTCTTCAGGACAGCGGTGATGGGGTGGGTGCCAAAAGTGATCGCCAGTGATGCCGGTGATGTCCCAACACGCGCACGATCGCCTGACCTGGGGTGATGTATCGGGCATGATCGTGAGTGTGGCTGCCGACCCGATCCGTGAGCGCAACGCGGCACGGTTGCGCCGTGCGCGCGAGGAGCAGGGGTTGAGCTTGCGCGAGGTGGCCATAGAGATCCACAACGTGCGCAGCATGCGCGGGGATGACGATCTGGCGACCCCCGAGTCGCTGCGACGCCGGTATGCCCAAATCGAAAAGAGCGGCGCGGTAGGCCAGCAGTGGAGCGAGGACATCGCCGCGATCTACGGCATGGAGCCCGGCGAGTTGTTCGATATTCCGACAGACACCCGGCTTCCTCACCCGCTGCTGCTGCAACTACCCGTCGACGGAGATGTGCTGGCGGTGATCGCCGCCCAGCAGCAAGCCCATATCCAGGCAGAACACACCTTCGGCCCCCAGCACGCCCGCCCGCTGGTCGAACGCGATCTAGAAACCGTGGAAGCCCTGATCAAGTCCGCACCGGCCAAGCTGCGCGCCCAGGTGCGCCAGGCAGCCGGAACCATTGCCGAAGTCGGCGGATGGATCGCCCAGGACCTCGGCGATTACAGCGCCGCCGAGGCATTGACCAACAAGGCAGCCGCGCACCTCCGGTCCGCAGAACCGGATCTGACGGCTATGATCTGGATGCGCCAATCCAACATCTACATCCGCCACAGCCCTGAGCTGGCCGCCGAGCTGGCAGAAGATGCCGCCGACCTCATCGACGGACACGACGCCGGGCGCTTGAGGGCCAGCATCGCCCGCCAACGAGCCCTTGCCGCACTTGCCAACGGCGATCAGCGTGGTTTCCACCGGCACGCCGCCCACGCCCTCGAACTTGGTGACATCGAACCCGTGGACGGTGACCGCGCCGTGTATGCGCATGCCGCCTATGTCGCCAGTGACATCGCGGCAGGCTACTTACGCCTTGACGAGCCCGCCAAGGCTGCCGAACTGCTTGCCGCTCACCACGGCCAGTGGACCTCCGAGCAGCACCGAGACCGCGCGGTCGCCGATATGCGGCTGCTGCACGCCTACATCGCCGTGCGGGAATACCCGATGGCACTCACCCTCGCGGACGCCGCGATACCCGGCTACCTTTCCGCGCCGTCCCAGCGCGCACGCCGGCATCTGGCCCAGGCGGGCAAGCTGGTACGGGACCGGCGCCGACGCGACCGGAATCCGCTGCTGCAACAACTTGCCGGTCGGATCAAGAACGCCACCCAAGGAGTCATCTGATGAACGCGCCGCTCATCCCCGCCACCACGACCACCGACCCCGCCGCCCAGGCCCCCGTCGCGGTGCTGCCGGTGGGTTCTTTCGAGCAGCACGGACCCTTTCTGCCGCTGGGCACTGACACCCTCATCGCCACCGCTGTCGCCACCGCGATCAGCAAGCATCACAACGTGTTTCAGCTCCCGCCCATCACGTTCGGCTGCTCACACGAGCATGCCGCGTTCCCCGGCACCCTCAGCATCAGCGCCGCGACCTTGAGCTACATCATCGAAGACATCGCCGAATCCGCGGCAGCGCAAGGAGCCCACGGCCTGCTGGTAGTCAACGCCCACGGCGGCAACGCCGTACTGACCAACGTCGTCCAACAAGCCAACCACCACGACACCAGCATTCGGCTCGGCCTGTACCCAAGCCGCGAAGACTGGACCGAAGCCCGCACCGCCGCCGCAATCACCAGCAGCAACCACGACGACATGCACGCCGGAGAGTTAGAGACCTCGATCCTGCTGGCCGCACACCCCGAATACCTACGCGAGGGTTGGGCGACCGCCGACCACACCGCCGATGACCGCCGCTACCTCACCACTCTTGGCATCGACGCCTACACCCGCAGCGGCGTCATCGGCTACCCCTCTCAAGCCAGCGACACCAAAGGCCGCCAAGCCCTAGACCACCTCGGACGACGCGCCGCCACCATCCTCGAACACCTCGCCGGACCGTAACCCGACAGGTCACAGCATCGCCAACCCACTTTTGACCCCACCAACGAAACCAGCATCACCACCAGCTCGACGGCGCTCAGCCGGTCATCCTCACAGTGTCAACACGGCCATCAATATGACGGGGGCGGCTACCGTCCGCTGGCGCTCCCGTCCGCCGCCCCCGAACAGACACCCGCGTCCACGTTTGTCAGATCACCGGAGAAACACCTGTGACCTGCTGTGTGAGAACTTTCTTTAATGGTGTTAAAAGACTGCCGGTGCTTCCGAGGCATCCGACCTCGGGGTTTCGGGTTCGCTGGTAGGGTCCGCGTTCGGACCAGCATGGCCTGACACATTTCTTTACCGGCCACCTGCGGGTGTGCCTTTCATCAGCAGATTCGTCGGCCGTGTCTGGTTCGGCGGAACCGCCAAGCGGAGTGACCTGGTAGGAGCCCGATCAGAGATCCCGTAGCAGTATCGTCCCCGCCTGGCGGCTCTGCCCTTTCATCCCGCACCGAATTCTCGTTTCGAGGAAGGGCCGCAATGGAATCCACCACCACACCACCCACCCAACCACAGGTCATCGTGGGTGTCGACACCCACAAACAGTTCCACGTCGCACACGCCGCCGACCAGCTCGGTCGCCCACTCGGAAGTCACCGCCGGCCCGCCACGCCCAGCGGGTATCGCAGCCTGCTCACCTGGGCACGCCGCCTCGGGCAGATCAATCAGGTCGGGATTGAGGGACCAGGCCATTACGGGGGCCGGACTGGCCCGGTACCTGCGAGCCGAAGGTATCCCGGTGACCGAGGTCGGCCGCCCTAAACGACAGCGCCGTGCCCGCTACGGCAAATCTGATGACGCCGATGCTGCCGGGGCCGTCGCCATCGTGCTCGCGGGGGAAGACCTTGGCGACCCCAAAACCGCGGACGGCCCCGCTGAAATGGTGCGGGTGCTGCGGGTAGCCCGCGGCAACGCGGTGCGGGCACGCACCAAAGCGTTCGTGGCGCTCAAAAGCCTCATCATCACCGCGCCCGACGAAGGACGACAAGAACTCACAGGCGTCTACCGCAAGAGCCTCATCTACGCCTGCCGAACACTGATCGTGCCCGAAACACCCTGCACCCTAACCAATGCAGTCAGAATATCGTTGAAATCCCTGGCCACCCGCTGCCGCGACCTCGACGACGAAGCTCAGCGCCTGGAACGCCACATCGATGCGATCACCGCTGTGGCCGTACCGCAGCTGCGGGCTGTTTACGGGGTCGGCCCTGATAATGCTGCGACTCTGCTGGCTGCGATCGGCGATAACCCACTGCGCATCCGCAGCGATGCCGCGTTCGCCAAACTCTGCGGCGTCTCTCCTCTGGAAGCCTCCAGCGGCAAAGTTGTTCGGCACCGACTCAACCGAGGCGGGAACCGCGACGCTAACCGCGCCCTGCACACCATTCTGGTCGTCCGGATGCGCCGCCACCAGCCCACCCGTGACTACCTCGCCCGCCGCCTGGCCGACGGGAAAACCAAAAAGGAAGCCATGTGCTGCCTCAAGCGCTACATCGCCCGCGAAATCTTCCACGCCCTACAAGCAAACCCCGAAACCGACCCGCGAACATAGGAGCATCTGCTATCGAGGTGCGGCCGGAGCCGATCGTGCAGGCATACGTGATTCACCTGGCTGCGCAACGGCTTCCGCTGCCTGCCTCGGCAGCACTGGGACGCTCTGAAACGCGATCTGCGGCCCATCTACACCGCCCCCACAGCATCCAGCGGCAGAGTCGATTGGAGGCGTTGAACCAGACATGGGGCAGCCGATATCCAGCGATGATCCGGATGCGGCAAGGTGTGTGAAGCCAATCACACCAAAATCTGCAATCTTCCTTACTCCGAAAGACTGGATATGTCGGTGCGAGTGCGTCACGCTTACCAGTGTCGTTATGTTCCCTCCGCGCCTGCGAGTCAGGCCGCGAGTGTCGCTCACTCAATTTTAGGTGCAGACGCTCTTGGTTATGGCGCTCTATTTTTAGGAGATGTTTTGAGTCAAAGTGGGTCTCCCCTGACTTTTGTGGGACTTAGTGAAATGCGTGGTGCACTCGAAAGTGGCGAAGTTACAGCTGTTGGATTGTGCGAGGCCGTTCTCGAGCGGGTGTCCTGCCTAGAGCCTCGTTTGAACGCAGTTGCAGATGTTCTTGAGGACGCGATCACGGCAGCTGAGCGTGCCGATCAACGTCGCCTCGATGGCGAGCAAGGGTGGTTACTTGGTGTTCCATTGGGGCTGAAAGATGACCTTGATGTGGCGGGCTATCGAACCGGGTACGGCACTTCCGCCCGGAATGTGGTTGCTGACACCAGCACCGAAATCGTGGCTCGCGCCGTCCAAAAAGGAGCAGTTCCAGTGATCAAGACTCGGGTCCCTGAGTTTGATCAGTGGCCCTTTACCGAGTCCAGCGTAGGCGGTGTAACCACAAACCCGTGGGATTTTAACCGTACCCCTGGTGGCTCCAGCGGCGGTTCGGCTGCCGCTGTTGCCGCAGGTATGGTTCCAGCCGCTATTGGTAGCGATGGGGGCGGTTCTGTGCGTATCCCAGCAGCTTGCTGTGGGATAGTTGGGTACAAGCCATCTCGAGGATTTTTTCCGACCGCGCCTGCGCGTGACATCTGGCAAGGCCTTGGCACTTACGGCACTCTTACTCGCTCGGTTCTGGATGCGGCAATACTCGCTGATGCGTTAGGCGGACCGGGCGTCGATGATCACTTCCGGCTTGAGTCAGTGCCTGCGGGATTCGAGGCTGCAACCCGCGAGGCGCATCTGTTGTCTGGGCTGTGTATAGCGGTTAGCGTACGACCTTCCGTCCGTGTGGCTAAGGTGGACACCGTTATATCTGGTTTCGTCGCCATGGCCGCTTCACTGCTCGAAAAGGCGGGGCATCATGTCTATGACGATTTACGATCCTGGCCGGATCCGATGGCGGTCCTTACGTTGCGATCGCAGGTTGGTCTGCTCAGCGCTTCGCGGTATGCGTCGAGCAGTGAAGTGGACCGGGCTACAAGGACTGCCCGGCGAATCGCCAAAATGCATGCAGGGATAAGTCCTTCTGTTGCGGCATGGCACGCGAAACGCGTGGCAACCCATGCTAACGAGATATTTGAACATGCGGACTTTGTGCTCACCCCCACCATTGGAACGCTGCCGCCGCTGGCTGGCACCGTGTACAAAGCTAGCCTTGCTGCCGCTGCCTGGCATTCACGTTGGGCGTTGCCTTATACCCCGCTTTGGAACGTCGCAGGCAACCCGGCGGTGTCACTGCCAATAGGTCTGTCGGAAGAAGGGCTCCCTGTCTCGGTCCAGCTAATCGGGGCTGTGGGCGATGACGCCCGGCTTCTGGCTCTAGCTTCGCAGCTAGAGAAGGCAACAGGCTGGTCCCACCGGCCATCTGCAGCGTAGGGGGATTCGATATGCAAGTTGGCAGGCCTAAGAGATCGTCTGCATCAAACATCAGCGGGAGCGGTGAATCCCAGATCGCCCGGTGCACAGAGCTGCCTTCAAAGCCGATTGCACGTGTACGTACCTATGCATCTGCAATCACACTGCTATCGGATGCAATCCGGTTGATCTGCATCATATTCAACCCCACGAGATTCCTAATGCGAAAACAGGTTGGGGGACAGATGCAAGAACGGATCATGCTCGCCGTCACATCGGTCAACAAGTGCCGGTTCTGTACGTGGCGGCATACCGAACTTGCCGGAGCTGAGGGAATCCCACAGGAGGCGATCGCCGACTTGCTGCGGGTTGGGGCAGACTCGGCATATGTTTCGGAAAATGAGTACCCTTCCCTTGCCTACGCCGTGCACTGGGCAGAAACCGGAGGCCATCCCCGTGTAGACCTTCGAGAAGAACTCTATTCTTTCTATGGTAAGGAAGTCGCCATAGAAATCGAAGTTATTATCCGTCGCATCATGTTCGGCAACCTAACCGGAAATACCTTCGACGCTTTAAACTCCCGTCTTCACGGTCAGCCAGTTCAAGGTTCGAGCTTGATCAGCGAACTTATCGTCGGCTCCGCAACACCGCTATTCTTACTTGCTAACCGCCGCGCTAACAAACACGGATAGGCTTATCGGTAGCTCCAATCGCTCCGGGAAAAGTTCTTCTTCGAACCTTGCATGCGACTTCGATCTTCAAGAACTGGGTGTAAATTCCAGTTAGACCAGTTTGCCGTACCTGAATTGGTATCGGCTCACTCATCTGCTCATGCCCGGAACCAGCTGCTTTGTACAACACCAGATACTTAGACACCAAGATGTCTTGTCGATTGCTCACGTGATATCCGATCCGAGTCGCACCGGACAGTTGGCAGTCTCACACAGTAGTTCCGATCATGTTCGTCGTCTGTATAAGGCGAGTCACGTCAGCCCAAGCCCGCCTTACCTAATCTTGAGCTGCATCGGAAGTTCAAGAAATTTCGAAAAAGGTGGAACCGGATCGGGGCTGGCGTCGTCCTGCTTGATCAGAGCCGGGTTCGTCCAATGAAACGCGATTGGGGCACGCTCTACGTACGGGGAACCTTGATCAAGCGCTACGGGCCGCTCAAGAGCAAGGCTCGTCGCTTCCTGTCGGCAAGGTACACCCCATGAAGAACCGCCCCGACTCGGAAGCGCGCAGTCAGCCACACCGGCCCGCTGAGATTGATGAGGACGAGTTCTACGACCAGTTCAGGAACGATCCTCTAGGTCGGCGGTAGGTCAGGAATCGTTAGGCAAACCACACGACGCCTAGTCAGTCAGTCGGTCTTTTTGGACTTCGCATAAAGAGGTCAGGTTAATGACTTGTTGGGTTGTCGATGTCGGTGGGGCCGCCTTGGGCCCATGCGTTGATGTGGTGGACCTCGCACAGGTATCCGGGGACGTGGCAGCCGGGGTGGGTGCAGCCGCGGTCTTTGGCGTGCAGCACGATGCGCTGATCGGCGGTGGCGATGCGTTTCGAACGTCCGAGATACAGCGGTCGGCCGTCGTCGTCGAAGATCGTCAGATAGTGGTGGGCGTGGGCGGCCAGGCGGATCAGATCACGTATCGGCAGCCGGGTGCCGGCGCCGGTGATCGCTACGCCGGCGGCGCCTTCGAGCTCTTTGAGGGTGGTGCTGACCACGACGGTCACGGGTAGTCCGTGGTGCGAGCCGAGCTGCCCCGAGGCGAGCGCCATGCGCGATATCGCCTTGAGGGCGTCGTGGTTGCGTTGGGCTGATGTGCGTTGATCGCGTTCGGCGGCCTCGGGGGCCGGTTTCCCCGTCCACGAGAGGTGTTTGATCGTTCGGGTTGCACATGCCGGGTGCGGCCAGTTTGGCGAATACCGCATCCAGATACGCACGCGTCTCCGGATCCAACAATCCCGAGATCGCCGACATGCCGTCAAAACCCTGCTGCCCGATGCTGATCCCACGTCGTCGTGCCCGATCCGCATCCGAGAACTCCCCGTCCGGATTCAACAAGGCCATCATCCGATCGGCACCGATCCGCAGCGCCTCGGGCCCAAACCGGGCCGCCATGGCGGCCAACTGCCTCTCGGCGGCCTCGCGGGTCGGCGCATCCACCACGGTGGGTAGTCGATCAAAGAAGCCCCGAATGATTCGTACGTGCTCGCCCCCGACCTCGCCGCGCCGCAAAGCCTCGGCCACATTCGGCAACACCGGCGCCAACACCTCACCGGTCAACGCACGCCGCGACGCCAACTGTTCGGCATCAGCGATCCGGCGCCGAGCCGCACTCTTGCTGATATGCAACCGCCGCGACAACACGTCCGCATGCGAGGTGCCGCCCAACTCGATAGGAGAGGCCTGGGCCGTCACCTTCGACACCAGCCCCAGTGCGCTGGCAGACAATCGGCGCTGCACCACTTCCAACCGGGCCAGCACCGTCAGAGCATTGGCGGCAGTCAGCCCATCGAGCGATTCAGCGCAGAAGGCATCAATGGCCGCCTCCAACACTTCAATCGAACTCATGTTCGAATAGTAGCGGCGCCCACCGACAAGTAACCGCATCCTGAAACATCTGTGACAGAAGTGAATTCACTGCGGACCCGCTACGGTGTGCTCATGTCGTGTGTCTTCTGCGCCATTGTCGCCGGTGAGTCGCCATCCTTCCGCGTATACGAGGACGAGACGACCCTCGCCTTCCTCGATATCCGACCCATCACCCGCGGTCACACGCTGGTGATCCCGAAGGCCCACGCACAGGACCTCACAGATCTGAAGCCCGATGACGCCGCCGCCATCATGACGGTGGGTCAGCGGATCGCCAACGCCATGCGCGATTCGGAGCTGCAAAGCGACGGCACCAACCTGGCCCTCAACGACGGCCGCGTCGCGTTCCAGACGGTCATGCACGCGCACCTGCATGTAGTGCCACGACGTGGAGGCGACAAACTTGCCTTCGCAAGGGGATTCATGATTCGTCGAGATCCCGACCTGGCATCCACTGCCCGCATCGTTCGCGAGGCAGTGGAAGCCAACTAGCAAAAATTCGCTCGACTACCCGCACTGCCCGCTGCTACGTTTTTCCGCGACATGTCCACTCCGACGGCAGATTCGCCGACAATCGATCAGGTGAATCGCAGGCCGGTACTCCTGCTGCTCTTCGCATCCGTTGTAGCCGCCATCGGCAACGGTGTCTCGATCGTCGCTATCCCCTGGCTGGTGCTGCAGCGCACCGGCTCTGCCGCGGATGCCGCGATCGTCGCCGCGGCCGGCACCCTGCCGCTGGTCTTCTCCACCCTGATCTCGGGGACCGCGGTCGACTTCTTCGGGCGACGCAAGATGTCGATCATCTCCGACGTCCTTTCGCTGTTATCCGTCTCTGCCATACCTATTCTGGCGATGACGACCGGGCTGAGCGTGCCACTGCTCGCGGGCCTCGCCGCGCTCGGCGCCATCTTCGACCCCGCCGGGATCACCGCACGCGAATCGATGCTGCCGGCCGCAGCGAAGGCTGCCGGCTGGTCGCTCGATCGGATGAACAGCATGTACGAAGCGGTGTTCAACGTCGCCTACATCGTGGGACCAGGTCTGGGCGGCCTGCTGATCGCCTCCATCGGCGGTGTCAACACCATGTGGGCCACCGCTGCGACCTTCGTCGTGTCGGTGGTGGCCATCGCCTTTCTCAGGGTCGAAGGCAGCGGGAAACCGGCCGCCGAAACCAAGCCCACCGGCGTGGTCAGCGGTGTCGTCGAGGGATTGAAGTTCGTCTGGAACGTCAAGATCCTCCGCACCCTGGCACTCATCGACATGGCCATCACGGCGCTGTACCTGCCGATCGAAAGTGTGTTGCTGCCCAAGCACTTCAGCGATGCCGGAACACCTCAGCAGCTCGGCTGGATACTTATGGCCATCTCGGTCGGCGGCCTGCTCGGCGCCCTCGGGTACGCCACCATGGTGCGCCACGTCCAACGCCGCACCATCATGCTGTGTGCCACCTTCACCGCCGGCATCACCACGCTGGGCATGTCGCTTCTGCCACCCATCGCGGTGCTGCTGGTACTCGGCGCGTGCCTGGGCTTCATCTACGGACCAGTGGCGCCGATCGCCAACTACGTGATGCAGACCCGCTCCCCCGAGCACTTGCGCGGGCGGGTGGTAGGGGTCATGACGTCCACCGCATACTGCGCCGGGCCGCTTGGATTCATGCTCGCCGGCCCGATCGCCGACAAGTTCGGCGTCGCCTCGACCTTGACGATCATCGGTATACCCATGATCCTCATCGCCGTCGCCAGCACGCAGATGCCCGTCTTGCGAGAGTTGGACCGGGACGAACAGCGGCCCCAAAAGGATCCCACTCGGTAGGGTCGGCTCCGTGGCTGATTTCGAGGGAAGAACCGCACTGATCACCGGCGGCGCGCGCGGCATGGGGCGTTCGCACGCACTGGCGCTGGCTGAGGCGGGCGCTGATATCGCGATCTGTGACCGCTGCGAGAACAGCGAGGTCGTGGGATATCCGCTGGCAACCGAGGACGACCTCGCCGAGACGGTCGCCATGGTCGAAAAGACCGGGCGCCAGTGCATCTCAGCCAAGCTCGACGTGAAAGACCGAGCAGCGCTGGACGCGTTCGTCGCCGAGGCCGAGGAATCACTCGGTGGAATCGATATCGCGATCACCAACGCCGGTATCAGCACCATCGCGCTGCTGCCCGACGTCGAATCCGCGCAATGGGACGAGGTCATCGGCACCAATCTCACCGGAACCTTCAACACTATCGCGGCCGTGGCGCCCGGCATGATCAAGCGGAACTACGGCCGGATCATCACGGTCTCCTCGATGCTCGGACACAGCGCGACGTGGGCGCAGGCCTCGTACGTGTCGTCGAAGTGGGGCGTCATCGGACTGACCAAGGTCGCCGCGCATGATCTCGTCGGCTACGGCATCACCGTCAACGCCGTCGCACCGGGCAACATCGAAACCCCCATGACACAAAACGATTTCGTCTTCGGCATGATGCGCCCCGATCTTGAGAAACCGACACTCAAGGACGTCGAGTCCGTCTTCGCATCGCTGCACCTGCAGTACGCACCCTTCCTCAAAGCCGAGGAAGTCACCCGCGCTGTGTTGTTCCTGGCGCACGAAGCCAGCTCACACATCACCGGGACGGTGCTGCCGATCGACGCCGGCGCGACGGCACGAATGATATGAGCCAGACCGCCCTCGACGAGCTCGCAACCACCCTCGGCGAGGGTGCGGTCATCACCGATCCCGATATCACCGCCTCCTATCGACAGGACCGCGCCTTCGATCCGGACGCCGGAACACCCCTGGCGGTGGTGCGTCCCAGTAGCACGGAGCAGGTCTCCGCGACACTGAAATGGGCCAGCACCCACCACATCCCCGTCGTGCCCCGCGGTGCGGGCACTGGACTATCCGGTGGGTCGACCGCCCAGGACGGCGCCATCGTGCTGTCGACCGAACGGATGCGCGCCATCACGATCGACACCACCACGCGCGTCGCGATCGCCCAGCCCGGTGCCCTCAACGCGGAAGTAAAGGCCAGCGCCGCCGAACACGGCCTCTGGTACCCGCCGGACCCATCGTCCTTCGAGATCTGCAGCATCGGCGGCAACATCGCGACCAACGCCGGCGGTCTGTGCTGCGTCAAGTATGGCGTCACCACCGACTATGTGCTGGGGATGCACGTCGTCCTGGCCGACGGCACGATCCTGCGACTCGGCGGACCGCGACTGAAAGATGTTGCTGGATTGAGTCTTACAAAACTCTTCGTCGGCAGTGAGGGATCCCTCGGGGTGATCACCGAGGTCACGCTGCGGCTACTGCCCCCACAACCACCGCCGTGCACCGTGGTGGCGACGTTCAATTCGGTGTCCGAGGCGGCGGATGCGGTGCTGGCCATCACCGCACAGATCCGGCCTTCGATGCTAGAGTTCATGGACTCGGTGGCGATCAACGCGGTCGAGGACAAACTGAAGATGGGGCTGGACCGAGACGCCGCCGCCATGCTCGTCGCCCGCTCGGATGAACGCGGTCGAACCTCGGCAGAGGACGCCGACCTCATCGCACAGATCTTTACCGATCATCATGCGGCCGAAGTCTTTTCCACCGACGATCAGAACGAGGGCGAGGCCTTCGTCGCGGCACGGAGATTCGCGATCCCGGCGGTGGAAGCAAAGGGGCCGCTGCTACTGGAAGACGTGGGAGTCCCACTCCCCCGACTCGCCGAGCTGGTGAAAGGAGTGGAAGCCATCGCCACACAACACCGGCTGCTCATCTCGGTGATCGCACACGCCGGTGACGGCAACACCCATCCACTGATCGTGCACAACCCCAACGACCCCGACGAGTCGCAGCGCGCCCATGCCGCGTTCGGCGAGATCATGAATCTGGCGATCTCCCTGGGAGGCACTATCACCGGCGAACACGGAGTGGGGCGTCTCAAGAAGCCATGGTTGGGCGGCCAGGTGGGCCCGGAGGTGCTGGAGGTCAACCGCCGGATCAAGCAGGCACTCGACCCCGCGGGCATCCTCAATCCCGGGACGCTCGTCTAGTTTCGCCACAGAGTGTTGACACTTTGGGTGACATGCCTTACACATAAGACATGTCAGTCGATGTGTCTCACACAGTTGTGCCGCGCTACATCCCCGGAGCATCCGACAACTGGACCAATCCATGGCCGATGTACACGGCGCTTCGCGATCACGACCCGGTGCACCACGTGGTACCCGAGCACGCCCCGGCCGACGACTACTACGTGCTCACCCGGCACGCCGATATCTACGAGGCCGCGCGCGACTGGGAAACGTTCTCCTCGGCGCGGGGTCTGACCATCATGTACGGCGACCTTGAGAAGACCGGCATGGGCGACAACCCGCCCATGGTCATGCAGGACCCGCCCACACACACCGACTTCCGCAAGCTCGTCTCCCGTGGATTCACACCGCGTCAAGTGACGGCCGTAGAACCCAAGGTGCGCGAGTTCGTGGTGGAACGCCTCGAGAGCCTCAGGGAACGCGGCGAGGGCGATATCGTCGTCGAGCTGTTCAAACCACTGCCCTCCATGGTCGTCGCGCACTATCTCGGCGTGCCGGAGGAGGATCGTGCGCAGTTCGACGCCTGGACCGACGGCATCGTCGCGGCGGCATCCGGCGGCGCGATCGACATCGAGTCCATGCAGGGCGAGGTCGCTCAGACGATCGGTGAATTGATGATGTATTTCACCGGGCTCATCGAGCGGCGTCGCGCCGAACCCGAGGACGACACCGTGTCCCACCTCGTCGCCGCCGGAGTCGGCGCCGACGGAGACATCAGCGGGACGCTCCAGATCCTCGGATTCGCGTTCACCATGGTGACGGGAGGTAACGACACCACCACCGGAATGCTCGGCGGTGCAATACAACTCTTGCACCAGTACCCCGACCAACGCCGGAAGCTCATCGAAGACCCGTCGCTCATCCCGGGCGCCGTGGAGGAATTCCTACGCCTGACCTCTCCGGTACAAGGTCTGGCACGCACCGCGACCCGCGACGTCACCTTCGGGGACACCACGATTCCCGCGGGACGGCGCGCACTGCTGCTCTACGGCAGTGCCAACCGGGACGAGCGCGAATACGGCGATGATGCAGGCGAATTGGACATCCTGCGCAAGCCACGCAACATCCTCACCTTCAGCCACGGAAACCACCACTGTCTGGGAGCCGCCGCGGCACGCATGCAGTCACGGGTAGCGCTCGAGGAACTACTCACCCGCATACCGGATTTCGAGGTCGACCTCGACGGTGTCACCTGGGCGGACGGCTCGTATGTGCGAAGGCCCCTGACGGTTCCCATCCGCGTGCGATGATCTTGCGATGACCCGCCAGCGCGAAGAGCGTGAACCAGCATGAGTTGGTTGGGCGATACTCGGACGTCGGTCGCCGCGGAGAAGATCCTCGATGCGGCCGCCGAGCTGTTCGTGCGCGACGGCGTCGCTGCCGTTGGCATGAATGAAATCGCCAAAGCGGCCGGCTGTTCCCGGGCAACGCTGTACCGGTATTTCGAGAATCGAGAGGCGCTGCATATCGCCTACGTGCACCGAGAGGCACGAACCATCACCGCGCAGGTCACCACAGCGGTGGCCGGAATCGACGATCCGACGGAGCGGCTGGTGAGCGCCGTACTCACCAGCCTGCGGATGGTGCGTGAAAATCCGGCACTGTCGGCATGGTTCCGGCCCGGCGAGTATGTCGGCGGCTCACTCGCCTTGCATTCGGAAGTTCTGAACGCCATGGTGTCGGCGTTCGTCAACGGCACTGTCGCGGACCCCGAATCCCACCTGCGAGCAAAATGGTATGTCCGGGTGATCATCTCGCTGCTGTCCTATCCCGAGGACAACCCCGAGGACGAGCGCACTCTGATCACGCAGTTCGTTGCGCCAATGATTTCCGCAGACGTGAACCCCACACCAGCAGCATCTGCGCAGCCCGGTGAATCAACCACGACGCAGGCACGCTGACCACCATCGTCACCAGGAAAACGATCACCACCGACCCGGTGTAGACGTGGTAGTGCAGTAGGTCCACCATCACGATCTCCATCAGGATCATGTGGATGAGGAACAGCTCGTAAGAGATCTCGCCTAGCCACACCATGGGCCTCGACGAGAGAAACCTGACATACCAACCGTTGTCACCCAGCCCGGCGGGCGCGACCAGCAACGTCGCAATCACCACGTAGAAGATCGATTTGGTCAGTGCTTGCGGCAGCGCCCACGGCGAGGTGGTCGGGTCGCCGGCTATCCGCGTGGACACGATGAGGTAGCAGATGATCGCGAGCGGCACGGTCACCAACGCGTAGCACCGCACACCCATCACGGCGAGAACAGACAGAATCATGCCGCCCACGAACCACGAAAGGTAGGCCGGAAGCCACAGTTTCGCACCGTCGGGAAGGGCACTGACGGTGTACACCAGCGTCATCCATGCCGGTGTGACCAGAACCAAACCGCCCAGACCGACCAGCAGGCGCACCGGATGCCACTGGCCCCCACAGAGTTTCTTGATCAGCAGCCACGCCAAGAAGGGCAATGCGACGTAGAACGCCGCCTCGACGGCAAGGCTCCAGATCTGTGTCATGCCTTGGTGGATATAGCGATACCCGTAATTGGAGGTGTAGATCTGGGTGAGCGTGAGGTTTCGAAGCAAGCCCAGCCGGGTGTGTCCGGGGTTCGGATACTGGTCCCGGATGTGATACCACATGTACGCGATCGCCACCAGAATCCAGTACGCCGGCATGATGCGCCGAAACCTGTGCCAGGCATAGCGTTTCACCGACGGTGAGGCGGTTCCGTCAGCGGCCGCGCGCACCCACGGCAGGAACAGCAAAAAACCGGACAGAACGAAGAAGATCGGGACACCGATCTCCAAACGGGCCTGCATCAGGTGCAGATAGGCACGCCATGGGGAAACACCGTCGACGACATAGTTCCCGGTGCTGTAGGCCGCATGGGTAGCTACCACGAGGGTCGCGGCCACCGCCCGGATACCCGTGAGCGCAGCGACGCGTCCGGGACCGTGGACGACGGGGGCACTGTCAGTCGCGGGGACCGCCGTCATGGTTTCTTGGGGGACCGCTTGGGACGCTTCGCCTCCGACCGTTTGTGGTCCGTGTGCTTGTGATCTGGGCGCTTGCGATCCGAGAACTTGCGGGCCGGGCGCGCACCATCGGCCCCGCCTGCGGGGCGCAGTTCGATGAGCACACCCGAGATCCGGGTGCTCTCCAGTGCCTTCAGCGTCTTGGGCGACAACTTGGCGGGCAGCTCGACAAGCGAGTGATCGGGACGGATCGTGATGTGCCCGAAGTCGCTGCGATGCAAACCGCCTTCGTTCGCGATCGCGCCCACGATGGCGCCGGGCATCACCTTGTGCCGCTTGCCGACAGCAATGCGGTACGTCGCCAAGCCGGGGGTCTGCGTGCGCGGCTCGCGGGGCCCGCGCTCGGGGCGTTCCCCACGCTCATGGCGAGGATCGCGAGGCGGATCGGGCTTGAGCAGGAACTGCTCGCCATCGCGCGACAGTACCGCCAGCGCCGCCGCGATATCGGCCACCGGCACATTGTTGTCGCGCTCGTAGTCCTCGACGAGCCGGCGGAACAGTTCGATCTCCGGTGCCGCGAGCGCAGCGGTGATGGCATCACGGAACTTCGTCACTCGCTGGGCGTTGACATCGTCGACCGACGGCAACGGCTCCTCGGCAAGCCTGGCACCGGTGGCCTTCTCGATGGCCTTGAGTAGATGCCGCTCACGCGGGGAGACGAACAACACCGCGGTACCCGAGCGTCCCGCCCGACCGGTACGGCCGATGCGGTGCACATACGACTCGGTGTCGTGCGGGATGTCGTAGTTGAGTACGTGGGAGATGCGCTCGACGTCGAGACCGCGGGCGGCGACGTCGGTGGCCACGAGAATGTCGATGGCCCCGCTCTTGAGCGCGTTGATGGTCCGCTCGCGTTGCGACTGGTTGATATCGCCGTTGATCGCCGCCGCGGCGAACCCGCGCGCCTTGAGCTTTTCGGCCACCTCCTCGGTGGCCTGCTTGGTCCTGACGAACACGATCATCGCCTCGAACGTCTCGACCTCGAGGATCCGGGTGAGCGCGTCCATCTTGCGGGGCCCGGCCACCTGGATGAAGCGCTGAGTGATGTTCTCGGCAGTGGACGTCTTTGCCTCGACCTTGATCTCCACCGGGTCGTGCAGGTACTTCTTGGTCAGTCGGCGGATGGTGGTGGGCATGGTGGCAGAGAACAGCGCCACCTGCTTGTACTCGGGGGTGTCGGCCAGGATGCGTTCCACATCCTCGGCGAAGCCCATGGTGAGCATCTCGTCGGCCTCGTCCAGCACCAGATAGTCCAGGTGCGACAGATCCAACGTGCCGCGCTCCAGGTGATCGATGACACGCCCCGGTGTGCCGACCACAACCTGAGCCCCTCGCTTCAGGCCCGACAGCTGCACCACATATGACTGGCCGCCATAGATCGGCAGCACATTCAACTTGGGCATATGGGCGCCGTACCGGCCGAACGCCTCAGCGACCTGCAGTGCCAGCTCACGTGTGGGCGCAAGCACCAAGGCCTGGGTGTTCTTCGAGGTCAAGTCGATTTTCGAGAGGATGGGGATGGCGAACGCCGCCGTCTTCCCGGTACCGGTCTGCGCCAGGCCCACCACATCTGAACCTGCCAGCAGCGGCGGGATGGTGGCGGCCTGAATCGCCGACGGTGTTTCGTACCCCACGTCGGACACCGCACGCAGCACCTCGGGGGCAATCTGTAGGTCCGCGAAGGTGACGGCGTCATCCGCGCGTGGTGCACTCGATTCGCCGGTGTCGGGCGTGGGGATATCTGTAGAGGTCATGGCGTCAAGAAGTCTAGGCGCTATAGCGCTCAACTCCCGCCTCCGTGGCATCTTCGGTAAATGTCGGTAGTGTGCGGGGCCGTGCGAAGGATGGATGTGGTGGCCGCGCTGACCGTACTGCCGGCTGCGCTCGTCCTTGCCAGCGCATGCACCGGCGGCGACAGCACGGTATCCAAGACGCCAACCAACACCATCGCCTCGCCGTCGCCATCACCGTCATCTCCCGGGACCTCGGGCCCCACATCCAAGCCCAAACCCCCACCGTCGACCAACGATGACTGCACGGTGAACCTGAAGGACCCGGCCATCCCGGCGGCCATCGCGCTCTTACCGCCGGGACCCAACAGCGCCGCCACGTGGAATCCGGTGCCGGTCGCGGGCAACTACAACAAGTGCGCTCCCCTGTCGGCGATCATCATCACCAGCGACAGCGGAGCCACACACGCGGCCGATTCCGCCACCCGTGCAGTGTTCTTCCATCTGGGAGGCGTGATCTCCCACGGTGTCCCCGACACCTACGGTTACAACGCCATCGACCTGTCCGCGAGCACCCTGGACACGGTGGTGCTCAATTTCTCCAACGGCATTCCCGGTCTCGAAAGTGTGGTGTCGTTCCGCTGGAATGGATCTGGCGTGGAAAAGGTGCAACAGGCCGGACGGTAGCCCCGATCCGTCGGTGCCAGCACCTACAGTGATCGGGTGTTCGTCCTCGACGGCCGGGTCGTCTACAGCGCTTCGGATCTTGCCTCCGCCGCCCGCTGTGAATACGCCCTGCTGCGGGTGTTCGATGCAAAGCTCGGATGGGGACCTAAGCCCCCACGCGACGATGAACTTCTGGCGCGCACCGCGACTTTGGGTGATGCTCACGAGGCCCACCACCTTGCCCAATTGCAGAAGCGCTTCGGCTCAGGGGTGGCCAGCATCCCCTTTCCCCCCACATTCACACTCGACGGACTGAATGCCGCGGCCGCTGCGACCAAGCAGGCCTTCGACGACGGGCATCCGGTGGTGTACCAGGCCGCGATGTTCGACGGCCGGTTCGTCGGCTTCGCCGACTTCGTGGTTCGGGAGAGTCAGACATACCGCGTCTGCGACACCAAACTGGCCCGCAGCGCCAAAGTGACGGCATTGCTGCAGTTGGCGGCCTACGCCGACAGTCTGATGGCGACGGATGTGCCGGTGTCGCCGGAGGTGCGATTGATTCTGGGTGACCGTTCGACCGTCGACTATCCGGTCGCCGATCTGGTTGGCGTGTATCGCCAGCGGCGAATCCAGTTGCAGGACTTGCTTGATCGCCATTTAGCGGGAGCCACTGCGGTGCAGTGGTCAGATGCGCACGTTCGCGCCTGCTTCCGTTGTCCCGCGTGCGAGCCGGAGGTCGATCGCACTGACGACTTGTTACTTGTCGCGGGCATGCGGATCAGTCAGCGTGCGGCACTGTTGGAGGCCGGAGTCGGCACCGTCGCGGAGCTGGCCGCACGTATGGAACCGGTCCCCGATCTGTCGGCGCGCAGTCTGCAACAGCTGGTGGCGCAGTCTCAGTTACAGGTGCGCCAACAAGACAGCGGTACACCACAATTCGAGATAGCCGACCCGATTCCACTGGGCACGATGCCAGCACCCAACCCCGGAGACATCTTTTTCGACTTCGAGGGCGATCCGCTCTGGACGGAAGACGGCGTGCAATGGGGGCTGGAATACCTCTTTGGCGTGCTTGAGTACGACCGGTCCGGAAATGAGAAGTTCCGGCCGATTTGGGCTCACGATCGCCGCAGCGAACGCAAAGCCCTGACCACCTTCCTGGACCTGGTGGCCAAACGTCGCCGCCGATATCCGGGGATGCACGTCTACCACTACGCGGCGTATGAGAAGACCGCGCTGCTGCGCCTCGCCGGGAGGTATGGCGTCGGCGAGGAGCAGATCGACGAACTCCTGCGCGACAATGTGTTGGTCGACCTCTATCCCGTGGTGCGCAAAAGCATTCGCTCCGGATCCAGCGGTTATGGGCTCAAGGCGTTGGAGCCGCTGTTCATCGAATCCGGAAAACGCTCCGGTGATGTCACCACCGCAGTGGACTCGATCAACGAATACGCACGCTACTGCTCGCTGCGCGATAGCGACGACCCCGCGGCGCAGGAGGTGCTGGACTCCATCGCCGAGTACAACCGGTACGACTGCGCCTCCACGCGCAAGCTCCGAGACTGGCTGCTGGTCCGCGCATTCGAGCACGGCATTACCCACTTGTCCGCTTCTGCCGCTGTCGGCGAAAAGGAGGAGCCGGAGCCCGATGAGGTCGGCGCGGCGTTGGCGGCGTTCGTCGGCGATGCCGGTCCCACCGACCGGCGCGCCGATCAAACCGCGGCAGCCATGGTTTCGGCGGCACGCGGATATCACACCCGAGAACGAAAACCATTCTGGTGGAGCCACTTCGATAGGTTGAACAACCCCGTCGACGAATGGGCCGACACTGCGGGAGTGTTCATCGTCGAGGGCGCCGAGCTGATCGAGAGCTGGCATAAATCGGGTAATCAGCGCAAGCTCCGGCGACACGTGAAACTGACGGGCGACCTCGCCGGCGGCGTCCTCGACGACAGCGTCTACGCGCTGTACGAGCCGCCCGCTCCCGCCGGGCTCGGCGACGGGGACCCCGACCGCCGGGCATCTGGTTCGGCCACCGTAGTAGAGATCACCGAATCCGGCGGCGTACCCGTTGATGTGACGATCCAGGAGCTCACACCGAAGAACGGCGAGGTGTTCGCGGAGATGCCGATGGCCCTGGCGCCCGGCGCACCGGTGATGACCAAGGCGCTGGAGGCCGCCATCGAGCAGGTCGCCGCGGGTGTTGCCCATGGCCTTCCCGATATGCCCAGCACCGCATCCATCGATATCCTGTTGCGCCGCAAGCCCCGTGGCGTACCGCTGCCACCTGTTGGCAGCGGCGGATACGCCGGAGCCATCGCTTCCGCGTTACGGAATCTGGACTCGTCCTACCTTGCCGTGCACGGCCCACCGGGAACCGGCAAGACCTTCACGGCGGCGCGCGTCATCGCCGAACTGGTGACACGGGAAGCGTGGCTTGTCGGTGTGGTGGCCCAGTCCCACGCCGTCGTAGAACACCTCCTCGATCAGATAGTCGCGGCAGGTGTGCCCCCCGAACGGGTGGCCAAGAAAGCCTCGCCCTACAGCGGCGATGCCGCATGGACCCAGATTCGGGACAGCGACTATGCGGGGTTCATCGCATCCCATACCGGTGAGGGTGCCGTCATCGGCGGCACCGCATGGGATTTCGCGAATACCACCCGCGTGGGCGATGGCGTGCTGCGGCTGCTGGTCATTGACGAGGCGGGCCAGTTCAGTTTGGCGAACACGCTGGCAGTGGCACGGGGAGCGCAGAACCTGCTGCTACTCGGTGATCCGCAGCAGCTGCCGCAGGTGTCGCAGGGCGTGCACCCCGAGCCGGTGGACTGCTCTGCGCTGGGCTGGCTGGTCGAGGGCCATGGCGCGCTGCCCGCCGAGCGGGGGTACTTTTTGGAGCGCTCGTACCGGATGCATCCCGCACTATGCCAACAGGTTTCACAGCTTTCTTACGATGGCGAGCTCGAGTCCGCGGCCCCGACACGCAGCTTGGCCGGGCAGCTGCCCGGAGTGCGGACCCGACTGGTGGATCATCACGGAAACGCGACCAGCAGCCCGCAGGAAGCCGCGGCGATCGCCTCGGAGATCACGGGGCTCATCGGTTCGGAGTGGACCGATGAATCCGGGACCCGGCCATTGGAGCAGTCCGATGTGCTGGTGGTGGCTCCGTACAACGCGCAGGTGTTGACGGTGCGAGCCGCACTGGCCGCTGCCGGATTGGGCGAGGTGTTGGTGGGGACCGTGGACAAGTTCCAGGGCCGACAAGCGCCGGTGGTGTTCGTATCTATGACAGCCTCGGCCGTCGATGACGTACCGCGCGGGATGTCGTTCTTGCTGAACAGAAACCGCCTGAACGTGGCGATCAGCCGCGCGAAGTTCCAGGCGGTGATCGTCCGATCGCCGGCATTGACCGAGTATCTGCCGGCCACACCCGACGGACTGGTGGAGCTGGGGGCGTTCTTGGCGCTAAGTCCCGACCTGGCGCAGTAGCCCATGCCAGACTGAGGTCTATGTCCGCGCTCGTCGATGCACTTGTCCAGATTGTTGGCGATCGGTATGTCAGCACCGACGCTGACGTGCTGGCGGGACGAACAATCGATCACACCGGCCGCTATCGCGGTAGCGCGAGCCTACTGATCCGCCCCGGTTCTGCCACCCAAACCGGCGCAATCTTGAAGGCCTGCAAGGAGCACGGGAACCCCGTCACCACCCAAGGCGGCCGCACGTCCATGGTCGCCGGGACCGTTCCCGAGCATGACGACGTACTGCTGTCCACCGAGCGGCTCACCGAGATCGGCCCCATCGACACGATCGATCGACGCGTACGCGTGGGTTCCGGCGTCGCCCTGGCCGCACTGCAACAAGCCGCCGCCAAGGAGAATCTGCAGTTCGGCGTCGACATCGGCTCGCGCGATTCGGCCACCTTGGGCGGCATGGCATCCACCAACGCGGGCGGCCTGCGCACGGTGCGGTACGGCAACATGCGCGAGCAAGTCATCGGCCTACAGGTAGTTCTACCCGACGGATCAATCATGGAGCGCCACAGCGATGTTCGCGCCGACAACACCGGCTACGACCTCACCAGCCTGTTCGTCGGCGCGGAGGGCACCCTCGGCGTCATCACCGCACTCGAACTGCGCCTGCACCCGGTACCGAAACACAGCGTTGCCGCGATCACCGGGTTCGACGATCTGGATCAGCTGGTCGAGGCGAGCCGGATCTTCCGTGATCTCAGCGGAATCGCTGCCCTGGAACTCATGGACGCCAGGTTGGGCATACCGAGCCCCGTCACCAATCCATGGCTGCTGCTCATCGAACTCGCCCGCGATAGCGATCCCACCGAAGATCTGGCCGAGGCACTCGATGCCGCCGGTGTGGCGGATCAGGCCGCCGTCGGATTGGATGCCACCTCCCGCGAACGCCTTTGGCAGGTACGCGAATCCATCGCCGAGGAGCTTGGCGCGTACGGCCCACCCCTGAAATTCGATGTCGCGCTTCCCCTGACACATATCGGTGAGTTCGAGCAACGCGCCACCGCACTGATCGCCGCGACCGTACCCGATGCGATACCCGTGCTGTTCGGCCATGTCGGCGAGGGCAACCTGCACTTAAATGTGTTGCGCTGCCCCGACTCCACCGCGTTGTATCAGCCCATGATGACGCTCATCGCCGACCTTGGCGGCAATGTCAGCTCCGAGCACGGGGTCGGGACGATCAAACGTGACTATCTCGGCATGGCGCGCACACCGGGCGACATAGCCGCGATGCGCGCCGTCAAAGCGGCCTTCGATCCCACCGGATACCTGAACCCCGCGGTGCTGTTCGCCGCGCCGGCATGACGCTCACCATCGATCCCCACGGGTTCAGTCGGGACTGGTTCGCGGCGTGGAACGCCCACGACATCGACGCCGTGCTCGCGCATTTCCACGACAACGCCGTCTTTACCTCTGCCTACGGTGCCCAGATCGCCCCAGAGACGGGGGGCGGCTTTCGGGGTAAGGACGCCATTCGCGCCTATTGGGCCGATGCTCTCACCCGCAACCCCGACCTACATTTCGAACCGATCGGCACATATGTGGGCGCGAAGGCCCTCGTCATCAACTACCGAAACCACCGGGGCGACCTCGTCAACGAGGTCCTAATCTTCGACGGGGACAACGTGGTCGAGGGGCACGGCACCTACCTGTGAGGCGGCCGGTCGCATGAACAACGCCGCCAACAAGCCGATGACCAACGCGGCGATACCCAACAGCATGGATTGCGCCATCGCCGCCGAGAACGGTGCGCGCAACCCGGGCGGTAGCACACCACCGGAAGCAGAATCGGCTGGCATTGAAGGGATTTCGGCAGCCAACCGCGCCGTCATCAACGCGCCCATCGCCGAACTGCCCACCACGCCTCCGACCTGACGCAGTGTGTTGTAGACACCGGACCCGGCCCCGGCCACCTCAGAGGGCAAGTTCCGCGTCGCGGTCGTAGCCAATGGCCCCCAGATGCATGCCATGGCAGCACCGATACCCGCCGCAGGAAGCATCAACTGCCACATCTGCGTCTCGGGCCGCATCAACACCGTCCACCACAACGTCGACGCGATCATCAGCGTGACGCCGCCGCCGATCAGTACCGAAGGACGCACCCGGTCGACAAGCCAACCGGTCACCGGCGCCAATATCCCGCTCACGATCGCGGTCGGAGCCTGCGTCAACGCCGCCTTGGTCGGCGAAAAACCCAGCGCCAACTGCGTGTAGAACATCATGGGCAAACCGGTGGAGATCACGCAAAAGCCCATCGACGCGATGCCGACACCGGCAAGCGAGAAGTTGCGATCCGTGAACAGCCGCAACGGAATCAGGGGCTCACCCCTATTCGCCGACTGCCACCACACGAACACGCCCAGGGCCCCCAGACCGGCGGCCATCATCCCCCACACCCCGGGCGCCCAGTGAAAGCTCTCCCCCTCCTGCAGCGCGAACACGAACGCGAACATGCCCACAGCCGAAAGCGCCATACCGAGTAGATCCAGCCGATGTGGATGCGTCGGCATGCGCGGAATGTAGATGGCACCCAGGATCATTCCCAGCACCCCCACCGGAACGTTCACATAGAAGATCCACTGCCAACCCCACCCGTCGACCAATAGGCCACCGGCAACCGGGCCCACCAGAGTGGCGATCCCGGCGACCGCACCCCACACCCCCATGGCGGTCCCACGCCGCTGTGGCGGGAACACTCGTTGCACCACCGTCAGTGTCTGCGGGGTCAACATCGCCGCGCCGATCCCCTGCACCACCCGAGCCGCGATGAGCCAGCCGATCGATCCGGCGAGCCCGCACCACAACGAGGCGGCGGTGAAGACCGCCAATCCCGCCAAGTACATGGACTTCGGGCCGAATTGATCCCCGAGCCGCCCGGTGATCAGCAGCGGCACCGCGTAACCCAGCAGATATGCGCTGGTGACCCACACCGTTGCCGAGTAGTCGGCACTGAAAGCGGTCTTGATGGCGGGATTGGCGACCGACACGATCGTCGAGTCGAGCAGGATCATGAACAGTCCGAAGAGCACCACCCACAACGTCGTCCACGGTCGCGGATATTCGAGGTGTACAGCTCCGGAATCTGGTCGCCGCTCAGGTGGTGGCACGGCTTCTCACGGCGGCCAATCCCGCCAGAGCCAGCACAACGCCGACCATCATGACAACGGCTACGGCAAGTGCGTTGTTGCCCAGCGCGCCAACCAACGGCGCGATCACGGCTCCGACACCGAACTGCGCGGCACCCAGCACCGCCGCCGAGGTACCGGCCGCCTCACCGTGACGAGACAAAGCCAGGGCAGGCGCGTTGGGAATCACAAATCCCATGAACGCCATCAGTGTCCACACCGGAGCCACAAAGCCGACGAGCCCACCAATCCCGAACCCGGCCAGCACCAGCAGGACCGCCGCCGGAATCAGAGCCAGCGCCAGGCACCACTGCACGATCTGCTGCGGTTCGAATCGTTTGAGCAACACCACGTTCAGCTGGGAAGCCGCCACAAACGCAATGGCGCCGGCGCCGAACGCGATCGCGAACATCTGCTGATTCATGCCGTACTGGCCCTGCAGCACAAACGATGCACCCGAGATGTAAGCGAACAGGCCTGACAGCGAGAGCCCGGCGACGAGCGCCAGGACCACGAACACTTTGTCGCGCAGGAGATCGCGATAGGTCAGCAAGATGGCCCTCACCTGCAATGGCCGCCGGGCCGCCGGCGGCAGCGTCTCCGGCAGCGCCAGGACGGCCAGGATGAGCAGCAGCACTCCCAGAAATGACAGGGCCGCGAACACGTGCTGCCATGACCCGTGCACCAGCACGGCCGCACCCAGCGATGGCGCGAGGATGGGCGCGATGCCGATCACCAGCGTGAGTCGGGAGATCACGGTGGCTGCCGCCTTATCGGTGTAAAGGTCGCGCACCACGGCCATCGCCACGACCATTGCCGCCGCCGCACCCACGCCCTCGATCGCCCGCAACACACCCAGCACCACGATGTTCGGAGCCACAGTGATGGCCAACGACGCCACGATATGCAGGCTCGCTCCGGCGATCAGCGGCAGACGCCGACCCAGCGAATCCGATAACGGACCGACGAGGAGCTGTCCCAGCCCCAAGCCCAGCAGCGTCCCGGTCAGTGTCAGCTGAGTCAGCGTCGAGTTGACGTGCAGATCTGTCCCGATATCGGGCAGCGCCGGGAGGTACATGTCGATGGTGAGCGGCCCCAGGGCAACCATCGCACCCAACGCGGTGATGAGCCACGCCCTGCCCAACCGAGTGGTGGGGGGCGAGACCGAATCGACCGGTGTCGGAGCGTCCGTGGTCGTCTCACTCCGGGCAGCTGTCATCTCAGTGGTCAGCGTTCGCACGCCGTAAAACCTTCCGTTTTCTCAACAAATGTGAGTTGCATCTCACCGATTCCATGCCCAGGGACGATGTGATGAGACGCCCCCGGTACCAGTCCTGCACCATATCCCCATTGACGTCGCCGAACCCCTGGCGCGACCCGAATCAGTCAATCAATGCCGCCGATGCGGCCAGCAGTGCCTCCACCGCGTTTCCGCGAGGATTCCAGCCGCTACGACTTTGCTCGCCGCTGTCCGAATCCGTCTCACGCCCTGCCGGCCCGACCCGACACCTTCGGTGAGCAAAAGCGCTGGATGAGGTCGAACAGTCATCTGAAACACACCCGGCGGAGCCCGGGCGCAGGAACGAAAAGCGCTCGTCATTCGTCTTCATTACTGTGAAGACAAAATCTTCGCTCACAACCAGTGGACCCATCCAGCCCACCGCACTGAAGGAACACACGCCGATGAGCACTCGCTTCACCGAACCGCAGCGGCAGCTCGCCCTGGGAGGCAAGGGCAAAGAACCCAAAGTCGGAGCCTCCGGCAAGCTGCTCTCGCTGATCCTGGACCAGAGCACCAAAGTTCAGGAGCCAGCGGTCCGCGCGTATGTCCAGAAGCTACGAGCCGCCCACCCCGGCGCAGCACCCGGCGACGTCATCACCATGTTGGAGAAGCGTTATCTGGCGACGGTGATGGGCAGCGGCGCAGCAGTCGGCGCCGCCGCCGCCTTCCCCGGGGTAGGCACTCTGGCGGCGTTGTCGGCCACAGCCGGGGAGGCCGTGTTGTTCCTGGAGGCGACGTCCCTGTTCACCCTCGCGCTGGCGGCGGTCCACGACATCGAGGTCGCCAAGATCGAACATCGGCACACGCTGGTGCTCGCTGTCCTGCTCGGCGAGGACGGCGAGACGACCGTCTCGGATGTGCTGGGCAAGGAACGCGCCGTCGGCGGCGGCTGGCTGGCCGAGGCAACCTCGACGCTGCCGGTGCCCGCGCTCAGCCACCTCAACGCCACCCTGCTCAAGCGGTTCACCAAGAAGTTCGCGGTGAAACGCGGCGCGATGGCGTTCGGCAAGCTGTTGCCGGCCGGGATCGGCGCCGTCATCGGCGCTGGTGGCAACCGGTTCATCGGCAAACGGATAATTACCAACGCACGTAATGCCTTTGGCCCGCCACCGACCGTGTGGCCGGTGCAACTGCGCTTGGTCGCGCCCAAGAGCTAACGACCGGAAGGGTTGGCTGTTCACGGTCCAGCCACCCTTCGGCCATCAGCGGCGCCGATGATGTCGCCTCTGTCATATCACCGTGACACCTCACCCCTTTTGGCGACGCGTTAGCCTGGTACCGGTCGCTGAACGGACTGAATACCGAACGAGACGGAGCGAGGCGAAGACTGCCGTGAACGGTTCAAATCCCCAATTCGGGCAGAACGAATGGCTGGTCGAAGAGATGTACCAGCGATTCAAGGAAGACCCGTCCTCGGTGGACTCCAGCTGGCACGAATTTCTTGCCGACTATGTGGCCGAGCCCGCCACCGATGTCACCAACGGCCAGTCCGCCGCGCCCGCGCCCGCCCCTGCGCCACCAGTGACCCCCGCGCCCGCGGCACCGGCTGCCCCCGCACCGAAACCGGCCGCCGCCCCAGCCCCCGCACCGAAACCGGCCGCCGCTGCCGCCCCGGCACCGAAGCCGGCCGCCGCTCCTATCCCGTCCGCCGAAGGTGACGAGACCCAGGTGCTGCGCGGCGCCGCCGCGGCCGTCGTGAAAAACATGTCGGCGTCCCTGGAAATCCCGACCGCCACGAGTGTCCGGGCCGTCCCGGCCAAGCTGATGATCGACAACCGCATCGTCATCAACAATCACCTCAAGCGCACCCGCGGCGGCAAGATCTCCTTCACGCATCTGCTGGGCTACGCCATCGTCCAGGCCGTCAAGAGCTTCCCGAACATGAACCGGCATTTCGCCGAAGTGGACAGCAAGCCGGTCGCCATCACCCCCGCACACGTGAACCTGGGTCTGGCCATCGACCTACCCGGCAAGGACGGCAACCGCACCCTGGTGGTGGCAGCCATCAAGGGATGCGAGGAAATGGCTTTCGGCCAGTTCATCAACGCCTACGAGGACATCGTGCGCCGGGCCAGGGACGGCAAGCTCACCGCCGAGGACTTCTCCGGGGTCACCATCTCACTGACCAACCCGGGCACCATCGGCACCGTGCACTCCGTGCCGCGTCTCATGCGCGGGCAAGGCGCCATCATCGGCGCCGGTGCGCTCGAATACCCCGCGGAGTTCCAGGGCACCAGCGAGGAGCGCATCTCCGATCTGGGCATCGGCAAGCACATGACGCTGACGTCCACCTACGATCACCGCATCATCCAGGGCGCCGAGTCCGGCGACTTCCTGCGCACGGTGCACCAGCTGCTGCTCTCCGACGACTTCTTCGATGACATCTTCCGCGAGTTGGGCATTCCGTACGAGCCGGTGCGCTGGCGCATCGACAACCCCGACTCCGTCGTCGACAAGAACGCCCGAGTGCTGGAACTGATTGCGGCATACCGCAACCGGGGCCATCTGATGGCCGACACCGATCCACTGCGTCTGGACAAGACCCGCTTCCGCAGCCACCCCGATCTGGATGTGCTCAGCCACGGGCTGACCCTGTGGGACCTGGACCGCGAGTTCAAGGTCTCGGGATTCAAGGGCCAGGAGTACATGAAGCTGCGCGACGTGCTCTCGGTGCTGCGCGACGCGTACTGCCGGCACGCCGCGGTGGAGTACACGCACATCTTGGAGCCCGAGCAGCAGAAGTGGCTGCAGGAGCGCATCGAGGTCAAACACGACAAGCCGACCGTGGCCGAGCAGAAGTACATCCTCTCCAAGCTCAACGCGGCCGAGGCATTCGAAACCTTCCTGGCCACCAAATATGTTGGGCAGAAGCGCTTCTCACTGGAAGGCGCCGAGGGCGTCATCCCCATGATGGATGCGGTCATCGATCAGAGCGCCGAGCACAGCCTCGACGAAGTGGTCATCGGCATGCCGCACCGCGGCCGGCTGAACGTGCTGGCCAACATCGTCGGCAAGCCGTACTCGCAGATCTTCACCGAGTTCGAGGGCAACCTGAACCCGGCGCTGGCCCACGGCTCCGGTGACGTCAAGTACCACCTGGGAGCCTCCGGCACCTACATCCAGATGTTCGGCGACAACGACATCGAGGTGTCGCTGACGGCCAACCCCTCGCACCTTGAGGCTGTCGACCCGGTACTGGAGGGCCTGGTTCGCGCCAAGCAGGATCTCCTCGACGTCGGCACCGATGGTGGCCGCTTCACCGTGGTGCCGTTGATGCTGCACGGTGACGCCGCATTCGCCGGGCAGGGCGTGGTCGCTGAAACCCTGAACCTGGCCAACCTGCCCGGCTACCGCACCGGCGGCACCATTCACATCGTGGTGAACAACCAGATCGGTTTCACCACCGCGCCGGAGCATTCCCGCTCCACCGAGTACTGCACCGATGTCGCGAAGATGATCGGCGCCCCGATCTTCCACGTGAACGGCGACGACCCCGAGGCCTGCGTCTGGGTGTCACGCCTGGCCGTCGACTTCCGGCAGAAGTTCAACAAGGACGTCGTCATCGACCTCGTCTGCTACCGCCGTCGCGGTCACAACGAGGGCGACGATCCGTCGATGACCAACCCGCAGATGTACGAGGTCATCGACACCAAGCGCGGTGTACGTAAGACCTACACCGAATCCCTCATCGGCCGCGGCGACATCTCGATGAAGGAAGCCGAGGACGCCCTCCGCGATTACCAAGGCCAGCTCGAGCGGGTGTTCAACGAGGTCCGTGACCTGGAGAAGTACCAGCAGCGGCCCAGCGAGTCGGTGGAAGAAGACCAGCAGCTCCCGCAGAAGCTGGTCACCGCCGTCGACAAGACACTGCTGCAACGCATCGGTGACGCCTTCCTGGCGGTACCCGAGGACTTCAGCGTGCATCCGCGCGTCAAGCCCGTGCTGGAAAAGCGTCGCGAAATGGCCTACGAGGGCAAGGTCGACTGGGCCTTCGGCGAGCTGCTGGCATTCGGCACCCTGGTCGCCGAGGGCAAGGTAGTGCGGTTGTCCGGCCAGGACTCCAAACGCGGCACCTTCACCCAGCGCCATGCGGTGATCATCGACCGGCACAACGGCGATGAGTTCAGTCCCTTGCAGCTGGTCAGTGTCGACGCCGAAGGCAACCCCACCGGCGGACACCTCGTGGTGCATGACTCATCGCTGTCCGAATACGCGGCCGTCGGCTTCGAATACGGCTACTCGGTGGGCAACCCCGATGCAATGGTGTTGTGGGAGGCTCAGTTCGGCGACTTCGTCAATGGCGCGCAATCGATCATCGACGAGTTCATCTCCTCCGGCGAGGCCAAGTGGGGACAGCTCTCCGAAGTGGTGCTGCTACTCCCCCACGGCCACGAGGGACAGGGCCCCGACCACACCTCGGGCCGTATCGAACGGTTCCTGCAGCTGTGCGCCGAAGGTTCGATGACGGTCGCGATGCCCTCGACACCCGCGAACTACTTCCACCTGTTGCGCCGGCACGCGTTGGACGGCATCACCCGGCCGATGGTGGTTTTCACACCGAAGTCCATGCTGCGCAACAAGGCTGCGGTCAGCGATATCAAGGACTTCACCGACCGCAAGTTCCGCTCTGTCCTCGAAGAAGCCAACTACGAGGACGGGGTCGGCGATCGCAGCAAGGTTCGCAGGATTCTGCTGACCAGCGGCAAGCTGTACTACGACCTGCTGGCACGTAAGACTGCCGACAAGCGTGACGACGTTGCGATCGTGCGCATCGAGCAGCTGTACCCCATCCCGCGTTATCGCCTGGAGGAGACCCTCAGCCGTTATCCGGATGGCGCACAGTACATCTGGGTACAGGAAGAGCCTGCCAACCAGGGCGCCTGGCCGACCTTCGGTCTGAACCTGCCCGAGGTGGTGCCGCGCCTCGCCGGTCTGACCAAGATCTCCCGACGTGCCATGTCGGCGCCGTCGTCCGGTTCCTCGAAGGTGCACGCCGTCGAGCAGCAGGAGATCATCGACGAGGCCTTCGCCCCCACATCTGCACAGGAGTGATTGAACCCAAGGTCAGGCCCGCCCCTTAGGGGGCGGGCCTGATTCATTCTTGGACCTCTGTCCCGTTGCGCGCGTGTTCAATACGCTGCGCCAATGACGGCCAAGACCGCACCCGCAATCGAACCCATAACACTGCCGGTGGAGGAATGGCCACCGCTCAGCGGTAAGCCCAGGCCCTCACCCGAGGACCCGTTCTATTGCCCTCCGTCCGGCTGGGAAAACACACTGCCCGGAAGTCTGTTGCGGCGCAGGAAAGCTCGGATTGCACTGTTCGGGGTCATCCCCCTGCGCCTGCAGGCCTGGCACCTGCTCTACCGCACGACAGATCTCCACGGCGCGCCTGAGACCACCGTCACGACGGTATTGGTTCCCCGCGATGCACATGAGACGTCGCCGATTCTGGCCTACCAATGCGCCATCGACGCGGTATCCCCGCGTGCGTTCCCCTCCTATGGCCTGCTTCCGCATACGTTCGGGCTCAACCAGACCCAGAACGAACTACTGTTGATGGTGGCAGCACTCGCCCGCGGTTGGATCGTTTCGGTGAGTGATCACGAAGGGCCACAAGGACTATGGATGGTGGCCCGGCAGCCGGGGTATCACGTGCTGGACGGTGTGCGAGCTACCTTGAACGCCAGTGGCACGCACGGCATACCCCAGCTCCCCGTCGATGTCCCCGTCGGATTCTGGGGATATTCCGGAGGCGGGACGGCGAGCACCTGGGCGGCCGAAATGGCGCCTGTCTACGCACCAGAACTCAATGTCGTCGGAGCTCTACTCGGCGCTCCCGCAGCCCAGCCGGGCGCGCTGGTGCAAAAACACAGCGGCAGATTCGCCTCGGGACTCATCCCACCGGTGCTGGCCGCGATGATGCGAGCGCACCCGAGTGCACGCGAATTCCTCGGCGGGCACCTGAACCGGCGTGGCCGTCAGATCATCACCAAAGCGGCGGAGGTGGGCCTGGTCGAATCGGCCATACGGTGACCCTTCAAGAACTTCGACATGCTCGTCGATCGGCCCGTCGAGGAATTGATGAATGCTCCCGAACTCAGCTCCATCACCGAGGAAATGCGTCTGGGGCAACGCACACCCGGCGCACCGGTCTACCTGTACCACGCCGTCCATGACCAGCTGCTACCGATCACGGCCTCCGACAGGCTGGCACGGGACTACATCGAGGGCGGCACGCATGTCACCTACCGGCGCGACCGGACCACCGAGCACATCCTGCTCGCCCTGCTCGGCGGCAGTGACGCCCTCGGGTGGTTGGCTGCGCGGTTAGCGGGCAGACCCTTGCCGCCCGAACCGGACGTCCGCACCGTGATATCGACGTCATTGAACTTCCGCGCCGTGCGGAGCCAGCTGCGCTGGCAATGGGGAATCCTGAAGCTGTTCGTCGGGCGCCTGTAGGTACCGCATCAGTGGCCCGTCCTTTGCGTCGAGAAATTAACCAGTGTGTTCATTTTGGGTTGCAGCATTCCTCGCCAGCAACCCTCTGGACAGCAATGATGTCGGCCCGTGTATCCTGAGAATGGTCTCGAGGTTGACTTCGGCCGTTTGCCTAATCGGTGATGAACCACAAGGTCGAACTAGCGCCTTGGTGGGTAACCCCGATTCAACGTCGATTCGTTGCCACGAATCATTCTTGTTGAATACGCTGCGCGAATCCCCTGATTCTTCTTCGGGCATCAGCACAGCCCATCGATTCACCCGGGATGACAAGAGCGAGGACAGGAGCCAGATGACAGCCGGCACTGCGCCCACGTCGGCCCCGGCGACCCAGCCAGTCGAGGCCTGGCCGATGCAACTTGGCAAGCCACTACCGTCGCCACAGGACCCGTTCTTCCGTCCCGCCGACGGCTGGGAGAAGGCCGCACCCGGAACACCCCTGCGCCGCCGGCGAGTTCAGATCGGCTTCTTCGGGCTCTTCCCGCTGAAGCTGCATGCCTGGCAGGTGCTCTATCGCAGCACCGACCTGCACGGGGCGCCGGAGACCACGGTGACCACGGTGCTCGTCCCCAAGAACGCGACATCGGAATCTCCGCTGCTGGCCTTCCAGAGCGCGATCGACGCCGTCACCCCCAAGAGGTTCCCCTCCTATTACCTGCAGCACCGCACCTTCGGTATCAACCAGTCGCAGAACGAGTTTCTGCTGGCGGTTGCCGCGCTCCAACGAGGGTGGATCGTCACCATCAGCGATCATGAGGGCCCGAAGGGCCTCTGGATGGCGCCCAAACAACCCGGCTACCACGTGCTGGACGCGCTGCGCGCCACCATTGCCGCTTCGGGCGAGGACGGCATCCCGCGCCTGACCAACCACACACCAACCGCGGTGTGGGGCTACTCAGCCGGCGGTAACGCCACCGCGTGGGCCGCCGAACTCGCCGGTGAGTACGCGCCCGAACTCAACCTGGTCGGGGCGTTGATCGGTGCGCCCGCACCCCAACCCGGACCCCTCATGCACCAGCTCAGTGGCCAGTACTCGTCGGGCCTCATCATCATCGTGCTGGCGGCAATGATGCGGGTGAGCCCATCCATCCAGGATTTTCTGCAGAAGCACCTCACCAAAAGAGGCCGCCGGATGGTCGAGAAGGCCGAGCGTCTTACCGTCATCCAGGCGCTGCTGTACTGGCCATTTCTCAACTTCAACAGGATCTTCGATCGCCCGCTCGAAGAGGTGATGGACACCCCGGAAATAGCCGCCCTCACCGACGCGATGACGCTGGGGCTGCGCACCCCGACCGCACCGATCTATCTCTACCACTCGATCCACGATGTCTTGTTGCCGGTTTCCAGCACGGACCAGCTCGCCGAGGACTACATCGCCGGTGGCGCACAGGTCACCTACCGGCGCGACCGTGCCAGCGACCGCGTCTTCTTGTTACTGTCCGGCGGCCATGACGCGCTCGGCTGGCTTGATGAACGCATGCGCGGCAAGACATTACCCACGCGACCCGATGTCCGGACCGTGTTATCCACGGTCCTCTCGACACGCGCCCTGATCATGTACCTCCGACAGATCGTGGCAGTGGTGAAGCTACTTGCCGGACGACTGTGACGGCATACCTCCGGAGGTTCTGACCGCCAGTAGGGCCGCCGCCAATGTCCGTGCGGCAGAAGGCTGCGCGGGATCCAGGCCGGTGAGTTCGGCGACGCGGCGCAACCGATAGTCGAGGGTATTCGGATGCACATGCAGCGATTTGGCCGCGAGCTGCCGCCCGTGCTCGTGTTGCAGATACGCACTGAGTGCCTGCTGCAAGTGCGGGTGGGCCGCGAGTGGCTGGATGGTGGCGGCAAGTAACTCTCGGGCTCTCCCCGGGCGAGTGATCTGGTACTCCAACAGCAGATCGGAGAGCCGGTACGCACCCGGCGCTCGACCGAGCCGTAATGCGAGTAAAGCCAATTCGCGTGCTTCATCCGCTGCGGCGGCGATCTCATCGGGGTCGGTCGCATCGGCGACTCCGAGCGTGACCGGTCCCCCGGCCACCTCGGAGAACAAGGGCAGCAGCGACTCCACCGCACCCACCGCAGGCAGCAAGATGGTGCCGCCACGGCCGTCCAGGGAGGTGAGCACGGGTTCGCGTGCACGCTCGTCGACGATGTCCTGCACCAGGTGCGCACGTCTGCGCGCCACCACGGTGTTGGCCGCGGGTTCGGGCATGTACAGGAACAGCACGTTGTACGACAGTGCGAGCGTGACACTGGCGCGTTCAGCGGCGTCGGTCCACGGCTCCCCCTTGACCAAAGCATCGAAGAGATCGCGCCGGGCCTCGGTTGTCGCACTGTAAAGACCTTGGCGCTCTTCGAGATACGCGGCGGTTACGGCAGGAAGCATCAGTTGCAGATATCGCTGCACCTGCATGCTGATGGTCAATACCTGATCGAACTCGTCGGGGGTGGCCAGCTCCCGGAGTGTCTCTATGCCGACCCGTGCGGCGACGTTGTAGACGGCCAGGATCGCCGGAAGCGGGATGTCCTCCTGCGCGCGCCGGGACGCAGCCAGGATCGACACCGCGAATTCGTCTTCGGTGGGCGCCCGCGATTCCAGCATCACCCGAGAGAAGATTCGGAAGTGCTGCTTGGTGAACTCGGTGATCTCGCCGTCGAGAACCTCGCGCGGCAGCATTCCGTAGTACGGCACCTCGGAAGCGAAGCAGTCCACCGCGCGGCGCGCCGTCTCCGGCAGCCGACGCATGAACCGATCACTGAGTGACGCCGTCATCAGCGGACTCCAACCTTCTCCCACTGCATCGTGGAATACCCGTATCCCTCACCGATCACATCCGTGAGACCCTTGCGCACCCTACCGTCCTGTACCCGAGTTGGGAGGTTTGCTCGAAGGTTCACCGCACCGGTTCGCCGGTTATTGGGGCCGGTCATAGCTTTCGGGCGTGGGCCTCGTATCTTTCACAAAGATCAGGACGAGTCACCGACCTTCCGCGGGCGCCGATCCTAGGTTTCAACGATGACTGCCATCGCCCCACGGCGTTCACTCAATAATCTGGTCACGCGGTATTGGACCGTGATGTCGAAGGTGTACAACTTCCCGCTCGTGCAACGCCACATCTACAGCCCCGCGCAAAACGACACCATTAGGCAACTACGCGCACACGGCGCTCGACGGATTGCCGATATTGCCTGTGGTACAGGAATACTGGCGTCACGAATTCAATCCGAGCTTCACCAACCATCCGTCTTCGGGATCGACATGTCCGATGGCATGCTCGCCAAGGCACGCGCACGGACCACCGACGTCCAGTGGAGGAAGGCACCCGCGGAGCAGCTTCCATTCGAGGACGGTGCTCTCGACGCGGTCGTCACAACGTCGGCATTCCATTTCTTCGATCAGCCCGCCGCTCTGGCAGAGTTCTATCGAGTGCTCGCCCCCGGCGGCATGGTGTCGGTCGCCACGATCTGCCCGAGGGAGCGCCGCTGGATGCGACGCGGAACCGGGGAACGCGGACCGGCGCACTTTCCCACAGCCCGCGAAATGGAGCGGCTGTTCTCGCGTGCCGGGTTCGACGTCGTCGTGCATCGCCCGGTGGAACGCCCGTTCACGCCACCCCTGGTGTCGGTCGACTGGATATGCGTTGGCCTCAAGGCCTGACCCTCACCTGCCCGGCACCCGACCACGCCGCGCCACCATCCATTACCCTCACTGATTGACGTCAGCGTCGCAACGTAAATCTGTCAGGAGTAGTCATGGATGGCTTCAGCGGCAAGGTGGCCGTGGTCACCGGTGCGGGTTCGGGAATCGGACGAGCACTGGCGGTGGAACTCGCGCGCTCGGGCGCCAAGGTTGCCATCAGCGATATCGACAACGAGGGCCTCGCCGAGACCGAACGTCAGATCAAGGCCCTGGGCGCGGAGGTTCGCTCCGATCGGCTGAACGTCGCCGAACGCGAAGCCTTCCTGCTCTACGCCGACGTCGTCAAAGAGCACTTCGGCAAGATCAACCAGATCTACAACAACGCCGGCATCGACTTCCACGGCGACCTGGAAGTCAGCGAATTCAAGGACATCGAGCGGATCATCGATGTCGACTACTGGGGCGTGGTCAACGGCACGAAGGCCTTCCTGCCACATCTGATCGCCTCCGGCGACGGTCACGTCGTCAACGTCTCCAGCATCTTCGGCATCATGGGGGCTCCCGGCCAAAGTGCTTACAACGCAGCAAAATTCGCGGTACGAGGCTTCACCGAATCACTGCGCCAGGAAATGATCATCGGCAAGAAGCCGGTCGCGGTCACCTGCGTGCACCCCGGCGGCGTCAAAACCAACGTGGCCCGCAACGCCACCATGGCCGAGGGCTATGACCACGCACAGTTCGCGAAGTTGTTCGATCGGGTCGCACGCACCAGTCCGCAGGCGGCGGCCCGGATCATCCTCACCGCCGTTCGCAAGAAGAAGCCGCGCGTACTCGTCGGGCCCGATGCCAAGGTGATCGACTTCCTGGTTCGGCTGACCGGCGCGCGCTACCAGGATCTGTTCGTTCTCGTCGAGCGATTCTTGATGCCCAAACGCTCCCACTGACCCACTACTCTGACTATTTGACAGTCGTCTAACAAGGAGACATCTATGGAAGGCTTCAGCGGCAAGGTGGCCGTGGTGACCGGTGCGGGTTCGGGAATCGGACGTGCCCTGGCGGTGGAACTCGCACGCTCTGGCGCCAAGGTGGCCATCAGCGATGTCGATGCCGAAGGCCTGGCAGAGACCGAACGCCAGGTCAAGGCCCTGGGCGCGGATGTTCGCGCCGATCGCCTCAATGTCGTTGAGCGCGAAGCCTTCCTGCTCTACGCCGATGCCATCAAGGAGCACTTCGGCAAGGTCAACCAGATCTACAACAACGCCGGCATCGCCTATCAGGGCGAGGTAGAGGAAAGCCAGTTCAAGGACATCGAGCGGATCATCGACGTCGACTTCTGGGGCGTGGTCAACGGCACCAAGGCCTTCCTGCCGCACCTGATCGCCTCCGGCGACGGTCACGTCGTCAACGTTTCCAGCCTGTTCGGCGTGCTGTCCATGCCGGGCCAAAGTGCTTACAACTCGGCCAAGTTCGCGGTACGCGGCTTCACCGAGTCGCTGCGCCAGGAAATGATCATCGGCAAGAAGCCGGTCGCGGTCACCTGCGTGCACCCCGGCGGCATCAAGACCGCCATCGCACGCAACTCCACCGCCGCAGAGGGCTACGACGTCAAGGCCGGGGCCGCATTGTTCGACAAGTACCTCGCGAACACCAGCCCCGAGGCCGCGGCACGCATCATCCTGACCGCCGTACGCAAGAAGAAGCCACGCGTACTCGTCGGGCCCGATGCCAAGATCCTCGATGTGGTCGTTCGGATCACCGGGGCGCGCTACCAGGACATCTTCTCGCTGGTGACGCGTTTCGTCATGCCCAAGCCCACCAAGTAACGACCCGGGTCGATCATCCGTGTGGCGCTAGCGCGCCGCGCGGATGATCGACGGCAAGAAGGTGCCGATGATCGTCTGGTCAAAGACCATCGTGGTCGGCAGCCGGTTGTGCACGATGGCAACGGAGATCCTGCGCTTCTGATCGGCCCAGCCGAAGGAGCCACCCGCGCCGATATGCCCGAAGCCGCCACCGATCACCGGCGCCACCAGGGAGTGATATCCGCGGTGCCAGCCCATCGGTATCCCGAGCGTGTGGTCTATCTGGTAGCTGTTCTTGCGTCCGAGGCCCTGGGTGACTTCGGGCGAGAGCAATCGTGTTCCGTCAACGCTCCCGTCGCCCGCCAGGGCCGCGTAAAGCTTGGCCAGCGCGGGTGCGGTACAGCAGGCGCTGCCGGCTCCGCACCGCAGATCCATCACCGGAGCACTCGCATGCCCGTCGTCGGCCAGCAGCATCTCGGCACCCGGCTGGTACAGCGTGGAAGCCGCACCCTTGGCCCCGGGCATCCTGTCGAGCATCCCCATGACCGGCGGAGCCGTCCGACGGATAAAGCCGGACCGTGCGACCCTGTCCAAATGCGGTGTGAGCGCCGCTGATTCAGAGGGCGCACCCTTGGGCGGCCTACCCATGTGGAGACCGTCGACGCCCAGTGGCTCGGCCAGTTCGGTGCGGTACAGCTCTTCGAGGTCCTTACCGGTGACAGCCTTGGCGAGCCGTCCCATGAGCCAGCCGATGGACAACGCGTGATAGGCGGGCTTGCCGAAATATCTGTCGACGGGCGCTGCGGCCAACCGGTCGGCCATCAGATCCGGGTCGAACATCTCCTCGTAGTTATGCGCGATACCCGTCAGTCGCGACAGCCCCGCCGTATGCGACAGAATCTCGTCGACCGTGATCGCGCCCTTGCCATGAGCGGCAAACTCGGGCCAGTACCGGCTGACCGGGGCGTTGTACTCAAGCAGTCCGCGGTCCACCAGTTTGTGGATGATGGTGGCGGTGACTCCCTTGGACGCCGAGAAGATCACCGGCGCCGTATCCCGCGTCCAGGCCTGCCCCTTCTGCGCCTGACCGGCCCACAGATCCAATACGGGTTCGCCGTCCACGTACACACAGATTGCGCCACCGCCCACGCGGTACCGGGTAAAGGCAAGCGCGAAGACGCGCACCACCCCGCGGAACTCCGGGCGCGCCCAGCCATTCACCCCCGGCAGCAGCTCCACACCGCGTTCCAGCGGCGGATAGGCGAAGGGGGTGGGTAGCGGTGATTCCGGGACCGCGTCATCGAGGCCGTGAGGTTGTGCCATAAGTAACAGTGAGTACCAGGTACTTGGCGTCAAGACAAGGGTGATGAGTCAGATGTCGGGACAGATACCCAATCGACGCTCGACGATTGGGGGCACTTCACGACGTCAGCCGACGGCCTTGACGATCTGCGGCCACAAGAACGCAAACGAGATCTGGTCGAGAGCCATGGTAAGCGGCAGCCGGTTATGTGCGAGGCCGACAGCGATCTTGCGCTTGGGGTCGGCCCATCCCATCGAGCCGCCGAGCCCGATGTGGCCGAATCCGCCGCGGAATCCATTCATAGGCAGCGACATGTATCCCAGGTGCATGCCCATGGGGAACACGATGGTGCGGTCGATGCTCAGGTTGATCCTACGAGCAAGCCCGGCAACGGTTTCCGGCGAAAGGAACTCACGGCCCTCGACAGTGCCACCGCCTGCCAGGGCGGCGTACATCTTGGCGAGAGCCGGTGCCGTCGCGACCGCGTTGGCCGCGGGTGCCTGCATGTCGTACAGCGCTGAACTCAGGGTGCCGTCGTCGGCGAGAATCCGCTCCATTCCGGGCTCGTACATCGTGCCGATCGCGCCCTCGAAACCGGGAAGACGATCGATGGCACGGATGACTGTCGGCAGCACCCGGCCCACCACAGGCCGGGTCGCCACCGGATCCAGGAATGGGTACATCGAAGCGGCCTTGGTCGACGAGGTCCGCGGCGGACGTCCGAGATGTATCCCCTCGACCCCGAGCGGCTCGGCGATCTCGGTGCGAAACAGCTCACGCATGTCCTTGCCGGTGACCGACCGGGCCAGGCCCGCAAGCAGCCACCCGAAGGTAAGCGCGTGATACGCGCGTTTGCCGTAGAACTTGTCGACCGGCGCCGCGGCCAGACGCTGTTCCATCAGCTCGTGGTCGGTGACTTCCTCCGCATGGCGCGCGATCCCGTCCAACCGGGAAAGTCCGGCGCGATGATCGAGAACCTGGCGCACGGTGATCGAGGACTTACCGTTGGCGCCGAACTCCGGCCAGTAACGCGCAACCGGGGCGTCATAGACGAGTAGGCCACGATCGACCAGACGGTGAATCACGGTGGCCGCGATGCCCTTCGACGCCGAGAAGACAAGCGCTCCGGTGTCGCGTGTCCAGCCCTGCCCCGCGGCAGCCGCTCCGGCCCAGATATCCAATGCCGGTTCACCGTCGACGTAGACACAGAGACCACCGCCGCCGAGGCGGTACTTGGTGAACATCCACTCGAAGGTTCGGACGACGGAGGCCAGCTCGGGCCGCGCCCAGCCCTCCACGCCGTTCGGTAGCCGCAATCCGGGCAGGTCACCCGGGTACAGCTCAGTGCCACGTACAGGTGCTGTGGCCGCAACATTGGGGCCCAGTGGGATCGCCATAGTGACACTTGGGTACCACGTGTCAAATATTCGGGTCAAGTCACAATCTGATTGCCTGCGGCGTTATCGCAGGTCACAGCACTGCGATCATCCACGCAGCAAAATTTGGTGATCGTTGAGCCAGGTGTCCACCACGCCCTGAGGGTCTGCGCCGCCCGACACCTCCCGGGTCATCGCCGCCAAGTCTCCGGTGGTCAACTCACCGGCAACCTTGTTGAGCGACAACACTTGTGGCTCGGTCAACTCGTTTCGACGGTACAACGGCACCACACTGTTGGCGGGAAGCCACTCGGACTCGTCGTCGAGCAGGGTGACCCCGTCGACAGGCAGGCTCGGACTGGCAGTGCTGGTCCAGGCCACCGCGATCTCACTGTGCTTCAGTGCCGCGAAAAGTTCAGCGGCGCTGACGAACTGGCGGGGCGCACCGGTCTCACACGGACCGACGCGCGGCACCGGCACCGGGCCCTGCCCCACCTGTCCGCTATGCGCCAGTTGATCGCAATGCCGCACCAGGGTCTTCAGTGTCGGTTTGGACGAGGCGCTCGGGGACGCCGCCACCGCCAGCGCCGGACGATCTTCGGCAGTCCCATAATCGGCGGCTGCCACACCGGCGGGCAGGGCGGCGATCATGGACTTATAGGTGACCTCTTCGTCACCGCTGGCCCGCTGCTGTGGCGCGAACTGCCGTAGCAGCCTCCCGGTGAATCCGGGTGCGACGCTCGCGATACCGGTATCCAATTCGGCTACCGGATCGGCACTCTCACGCACCTTGGTATCGATACCGGTCGCCTTCACCACCGCGGCATAGATGTGCGCAAGCACCCGATACTGCGGGTCATTTGTGGTCACCACCGTCAAATACGGTGCGGGACCATGATTGTCCGAACACGCGGCGAGTACGGACACCGCAGCCAGCAGCCCCGCTATCCACCCGCGAACCTTGAACATCGACGGCTAGCGGGCTAGTCGCTCTCGTGCGCGACAGCCTGGACCGCGGCGGCCACGGCGGGTCCGACGCGCGGATCGAGCGGGCTCGGCACGATCTTGTTCGGTGCCAGGTCTGGTTCCACGACCGAGAAGATTGCTTCGGCCGCAGCCACTTTCATCCGCTCGGTGATCTTGGTGGCCTCGGCGTCCAGCGCCCCACGGAACACACCGGGGAAGGCCAGCACATTGTTGATCTGATTCGGGAAGTCGCTGCGTCCGGTCGCGACAATGGCGGCGTACTTGGCGGCCACGTGCGGGTGAATCTCGGGATCGGGATTGGAGCACGCGAAGACGATGCTCTCGTCGGCCATGGTCGCGATGAGCGCCTCGTCGACCTTTCCGGCCGAAACGCCCAGGAACACATCGGCACCCGCGAGCGCCTCAGCCTGTCCGCCGGTGAGACCACGCGGGTTGGTGCGCCCGGCAAGGTCTGCCTTGAACTCGTTGAGGTCATCGCGGCTGGAATGCACGATGCCCTTCGAGTCCAGCACCGTCACATCGGTAATGCCGTCGGCCAGCAGGATGTTGGCGCATGCGACGCCGGCCGCACCCGCACCGGAGATCACCACCTTGAGCGACTTCTGATCGCGGCCCAACACACGCGATGCGCCCATGAGCGCCGCCAGCACCACGATGGCGGTGCCGTGCTGGTCGTCATGCATCACCGGACAGTCCAGCGCCTCGATCACGCGCCGCTCGATTTCGAAACAGCGCGGCGCCGAGATGTCCTCCAGGTTGACCGCACCAAAGGTGGGGCGCAGCCGGATGAGCGTCTCGACGATCTCGTCGGGATCCTTGGTGTCGAGCACGATCGGGATGGAGTTGAGCCCGGCGAAGGTCTTGAACAACGCGCTCTTGCCCTCCATGACAGGCAGGGAAGCCGAAGGACCGATATCTCCGAGGCCGAGCACCGCACTGCCGTCGCTGACGACCGCGACCAGGCGATGCGCCCAGGTGTACTTCTTGGCCAGGCTGGGGTCGGCGGCAATGGCCCGCGATACCTGCGCAACACCCGGGGTGTAGGCGATCGACAGTGCGCGCTGTGTGTCCAGCGGCGACTTGAGCTCTACCGACAGCTTCCCGTCGATATGTGCTTCGAAAATCTCTTCATCTGTCACGACAACGTCGGATGCGGTCACAGCGGTGAGACTACTGGCCCCCACGAAAGTCACTCCTGGCGACTCTGGAACTGTGAGCGGCCCGTTACGCGCCTGCCACGAATCCACGCACCGACTCGGCGATCATCTGCACCGCGATGGCGGCCAGTAACAGACCCGCGACCCGGGCCAGGAGCATGATTCCGCCCTCCCGCAGCACCCTGATCAGCACCGTCGAGAACCTCAGCGTCAGATAGAGCACCAGGTGCACGCACAGGATCGCGGCGGCGATGGCCAGATACGTGCCCACCTGCCCCTGCGCTTGACGGACCGCGATGATGGTCGCCGCGATGGCTCCCGGCCCCGCCATCAGCGGGGTGCCCAGCGGGACAAGCGCCACGTTGACCCCGCTATCGGCGTTCTGGCTGGTGGCGCCGCCCATCAAGAGCGATAGGCCTGTGATGAGCAGCAGCAGGCCGCCCGCGCCCTGCAGCGCGGGCACACCTATATGTAGGTAGGTCAGAATCGCCTGGCCGCCGATCGCGAACATCGAGATGACGGTCAACGACACCGCCGGCGCCTGCCAGGCGGCGCGATGCCGTTCGGCGGCGGGCTGTCGGCCCGTCAGCGACAGAAACACCGGTACCGCACCCGGGGGATCCATGATGACGACCAGGGTGATGAACACTGAGGTGAACACCGCAATATCGAATGTCACGATTTCAGTGTCCCAGGCGGTCCCACAGGCTCGCGGGTTACCATCGCGCGGAACGGTTCCGCAGAACGATTGGTTGCGAGCAGGGAGCCCACATCATGGCGCGATTTCCGTCGGTCAATCCGTCGTCGTTGCGTTCACCTATCCGCGGCCGCGAACCCGAGACCGATGCCAAGCGCATCCCGGTCCCCCTCGCCCGCGCCATTGTCGACTGTGGTGTGTACGTCGACGGGGTCCGGCTGCCGGGCAAGTACACGCCCACCGCCGCGCTGGAGAAGGTGCGCTCGCTGGATCGCGGGTTCGTCTGGGTGGGTCTGCATGAACCCGACGAACATCAGATGGAGGCGGTCGCTCAGCCTTTCGGACTGCATCGGCTGGCCGTCGAGGATGCCGTGCACGCGCATAACCGTCCGAAACTCGAGCGGTACGACGACACTCTGTTCTTGATTCTCAAGACCGTGAATTACGTTGAACACGAATCTATCTCCTCCGCCCGCGAGATCGTGGAGACCGGCGAGATCATGATTTTCGTGGGCGGCGACTTCGTGGTGACGGTGCGCCACGGCGACCACAGCGGGTTGGCGAAGGTGCGCGCCCAGATGGATTCCGATCCCGATCACATGCGGCTGGGCCCGTATGCCGTCATGCATGCCATCGCCGATCGCGTGGTCGACTCGTACATGGAGGTCTCCGACCTCGTCGAAACGGATATCGACGCCATGGAGCAGAACGTCTTCTCGCCCCGCTCCAGCACCGATATCGAGCACATCTACATGCTCAAGCGCGAAGTGGTGGAGCTGCGTCGCGCGATCAGCCCGCTCACTGGAGCACTCAGCAAGCTCACCCAGGACCACAACGATCTGATCACCAAGGAAGTCCGCAGGTATCTGCGTGACGTGCTCGATCATCAGAGCCACGCCGCCGATCAGATAGGAAGCTATGACGAGATGCTCACCTCCCTGGTGAATGCGGCCCTGGGCAAGGTGGCCATGCAGCAGAACACCGACATGCGCAAGATCAGCGCGTGGGTGGGTATCGCCGCGTTTCCGACCATGCTCGCCGGGATCTACGGCATGAACTTCGAGCACATGCCCGAGCTGGCTGAGCCGGCCGCCTATCCGATCGTCCTGCTCGTCATGGTCGTCGTATGCACGCTGCTGTACCGGAACTTCCGAAAGAACGGGTGGCTGTAGCGCACTAGCTCGGCTGCGCGTGGGCGCGCGACGGATCCTTCACATCGATATCGGCCTGCTGCCATGCATCCCTCAACGCATCGGCGCCCTTGAGCCGTACCCAGGCCGCTTCGTTGGCGGTGATGGGTACCGCCACCAGAAAGCGCACCGGCGAGAGCGGTTCGGGTAACGGAAGATCCGGGATATCGCCGGTCTGCAGCAGCACCGCCGTGTACGCCTGCCGTGCCGGATCGTCCCAGAGCGGCTGCCCCAGATCGACCAACGCGTCCTCGGTGAGCACCAGCCCCTCCACCGCAGGCGAGGCGGCCAGCACCGCAAGAGATCGGGCCAGGCCGGGAAAGACATTGCCGCGCAGACTGATCAGCACTTCGGCGCGCGGGCCCAGCTCCTCGGAGGTCAGCATCTCCCCCGGGTCGGCCATGGGATACCGCGAGGCTCCCACGGAGACGAAATGCGATACCCCGGCGTCATCGGGACCGTAGCGCAGCAGCTCATAGGGTTCAGAGCCGAGAAAGGTGACCGAGGCCGAATCCGGTTCGCCCGCACCGATACCCGTGAAGTGATCGGCCAGATGCGCGCGTACCTGACGGACGATCTCGTCCGAATTCATCCCCGCGCCGGTCACTGCCCGGTAGTGCCATTGCCGGGCAGTGAAAGGTTCTCCCCGGATGCGGCATCGAAAACCACCAGCTTGCCGGTGTCGATGATCAGCTCGATGGGCTGCCCCTCCACGGCCTTGGACGCCGCGGAAAGCCTTGCCACGAATTCGTTCTCGTCTGCCCCAGCCGACCCTGCCTCCTGGGCCAGTTCAGCCAGCTCATCCGAATGAGCCGCGCCGCCCTCGGTGGTGAAGTGCACGTACTTGTCCGAACCCAGCGACTCCACCATGTCGGCGTTGACGGTGAGCGTCAGTCCGGTGATGCGCTTGTAGGTGTCGACCAATGTGGCGTCCTCGAACTGCTCGGGCCGAATCCCCACGATCACATCACTACCCAAAACGCCGGCCTTCTTGGCGGAAACGTTGGCGTAGACACTCGCCTCGAGTGTCACCTCGCCGAACGGCAGCTGCACACCGATATCGGTAAGCGTCGCGGGGAAGAAGTTCATCGCAGGAGATCCGATGAAACCGGCGACGAACAGGTTCGCCGGGGTGTCGTAGAGCTCCTGGGGAGCGCCGATCTGTTGCACCTTTCCGGCACGCAGTACCACCACGCGATCCCCGAGCGTCATCGCTTCGGTCTGATCATGCGTGACGTAGACGGTGGTGGTACCCAACCGCTTTTGTAGCCGCGCGATCTCGGTGCGCATCTGTACCCGCAGCTTGGCATCGAGATTGGACAACGGCTCGTCCATGAGAAACGCCTTCGGACTGCGCACGATCGCACGGCCCATCGCCACCCGCTGGCGCTGTCCTCCAGAGAGGTTGGCGGGCTTGCGATCCAGATAGTCGGTCAGATCCAGGATTTTCGCGGCCTCTTCGACCTTCGCGTTCACATCGGCCTTGCTCATCTTCGTCAGGGTCAGCGGAAAGGCAATGTTCTGGCGCACGGTCATATGCGGATACAACGCGTACGACTGGAACACCATGGCGATATCGCGGTCCTTGGGCGCCTTCTCGTTGACCCGCTCACCGGCAATCGTGAGCTCGCCCGAGGAGATGTCCTCGAGTCCGGCGATCATGTTCAACGTCGTCGACTTACCGCACCCCGATGGCCCGACCAGGATGATGAACTCGCCGTCGGCGATGTTCAGGCTGACGTCCTGCACCGCCGCGGAACCGTCCGCGTACGTCTTGGACACCTGGTCCAGCACAATCTCAGCCATCGCTAACCCTTCACTGCACCGGAGGTCAGTCCGGCAACGATCCGTCGTTGGAATATGAGCACGAAGATGATGATCGGCACCGTGATGACGATGGCGCCCGCGGCAATCGATCCGGTGGGCTCCTCGAATTGCGAACTGCCGGTGAAGTTCGCAATGGCGACCGGGGCGGTGATGGATCGGTCCGTGGCGGTCAGCGAGATCGCCAGCAGCAGGTCGTTCCAGGCGAAGATGAACACCAGGATCGCGGACGTGACGATGCCCGGTGTGGCCAACGGCGCGATCACCTTCCAGAAGGCCTGCGCCGGTGTGGCTCCATCCATCTTGGCGGCCTTCTCCAATTCCCAAGGGATCTCACGGAAGAACGCCGACAGCGTGTAGATGGCCAGGGGTAACGCGAAGGTGATGTACGGGATGATCAGTCCTGGCCAGGTGTCGAACAGGCCGACCGAGCGCTCGATGTTGAAGATCGGTGTCACCAGCGAGATCTGCGGGAACATCGCGATGAGCAGTGCCGCGCCGACGAGCGCCTTCTTCCCCGGAAAGTCCAGTCGAGCCACTGCGTACGCGGCCATGGTGCCCACACTGACGGCGATCACCGTCGCGATGAGCCCGATGCCGATGGAGTTCACCAGTGCCGAGGTGAACACGTTTCCGCTGAAGATGCTGCGGTAGTTGTCAAGCGTCACCGGCCATGGGAGGAACTTGCCGTCCTTGACCGTGGAGGTGGGTTTGAGCGACAGGCTCAGCACCCACAGCACCGGCACCAGCGCGTAACACAGCACCAACACATCGGCGATCACCCACCCCGACAGCTGCCGAGCGCGCGACGGACTTGTGCGGCTCACCGTCTTGCCCCTTCGTCATCGGCCGTCGGTGCGGCGGCACCGAAAACCTTGATGAAGATGAACGCGATGATGGCCACGCACAGGAAGATCAGGACACTGATCGCCGAACCAAGCCCGACGTTGAAGGCCTTGAACAGGTTGTCGTACCCCAAAATCGACACCGACCCCGTGTTGTTGCTCCCACCGGTGAGCACGTAGATGTTGTCGAAGATCCGGAAGGCATCCAAGGTTCGGAACAGCAGCGCCACGAGAATCGCCGGTTTCATGATCGGGATGGTGACGCGGATCAGTCTGCTCCAGCCGTTGGCACCGTCGACCTGGGCGGCCTTCAACAAGTCGTCTGGGACCAGCGCCAGGCCGGCCAGCAACAGCAGAGCCATGAACGGCGTGGTCTTCCACACCTCCGCCAATATCACCACCGCAAGCGATGGAATCTGTTGTGTCAGTGGCGCACTACCCGAAGGAAGAAGGTTCGCCAGATATCCCGTACCCGGAGTCCACGCGTAGTACCAGCTGTAAGACGCTGCGACGGTGACGATTCCGTAGGGGATCAGCACGGCGGTGCGCACCACGCCCTTCCCGAAGATCGTTCGATGCATCACCAGCGCGAGGGTCAGGCCGAGAACGAGCTCGATGACCACCGAAATCACCGTGATCGCAAGTGTGACCACCAGGGCGCTCCACCAATATCGGTCGGTCAACACCGTGACGTAGTTGTCGAACCACACCAACTTGCGGTCCTGCGGGCTGGCCAGGCTGTACTTCTGCAGGCTGAGCCAGATGGCATAGCAAATGGGGTACGCGGTAACCGCGAGCATGAGAAGCGCGGCCGGTGCGATCAGTAGGAGACCGAGACGCCGCTCGGACTTCTTCCCCGCCGAGGCGGCCTCTTTGACACCCGAACCGGTCACGGGATCAGCCCCCGTCCATCCACGGCCTTCTGCACCTGATCGGTGAGCAGATCGGCGGTGCGCTCGGGATCGATTCCGGTGATCGGCGCCAGCGCAGCCGAGACTCTTGTCGAGATGGCTTGGTAGTACGGGGACGCCGGACGCACCGCGGCGTTGGCGAGTTGCTCGCGGATGATTGCGTACGCGGGGTACTTGGCCTGGAATTCGGGATCGTCGTAGAGGGAGGAGTCCACCGCGGGGAGGCCGCCCTCGATTGCCGTCGCCTTCTGGTTCTCGCGGCTGCGCAGGCAGTTCAACGCCTCGAAGGCCTGCGCCTTGTAGCGCGTTGTCTTGGCGACCCCGATGTTCAGCCCACCGATGGTGACCCTGGCGGGCTGCCCCGCGACCGCCGCCGGAAACGGTGCGAAACCGAGTGCCGCACTGGTTGCCTCGTACGCGGCCGTGAACTGCTCGTCGTTCGGTTCGAAGCGTCCCGCGCCGCCGATCGCACCGGTCAGATCCGGGCGCCGATCCAGACGCAGGAACGGAACGCCGCCCTTGATCGCGTTCTCCATCATGCTGGCCATCACGAACGGCCAATTGATCTCAAAGGCGGCCTTACCTTGCTCAAAGGCCAAACGCGCTGTGCCCTCATCGGTCTGGGTAATCGAAGGATCGGCACCGTCTGCCGTCGCGATCGATTTGATGATCCGCAATGCGGTGACCGTGGCGGCGCGATGCTCCGGGGTATCGGTCAAGGTGACTCGCTTGCCGTCATCGCCCAGCACCGAGCCGCCTGCGCTGACCAGTAGGGTGTTGAACAACACCACCAGGCCCTCATACTGCTTGCCCTGCAACGCAATCCAACTAGGCCCGCCCGTTCGCGCGAAGCCCTCGGCTTCCTGCACCGTCTGATCCCACGTCTCGGGCGGTTCCGGAACCAAGTCCTTGCGGTACCAGAGCAGTTGGGTGTTGGTACTCAACGGGGCGGCGTACAGCTTGTCCTTCCAGCGGGCGCTGGCCAGCGGACCCGCGAGAGTGTCGCGCTGGGCGTTGGCGTCGGTGACACCCGCCGGATCGTCCGAAAGCGGCAGTGCCCAACCCGCTTCGGCGAACTCCGCGGTCCACACCACGTCCATGCCCATCAGGTCCAGGGTGCGATCGTTACCGGTCAATCGGCGAGCCAGCTGCAGCCGTTGCTCGTCGGCCCGCTTCGGAAGGCTCACCTGCCGGATGGTGAACCGCCCACCCAGTTCCTTGTTGCATCGCTGCGCAGCGGCCGTGAAGGTCCCCGCCTCACTGGACGGCGTGTAGAAGCGGATGACGATCTCGTCGTCGGAGCGAGCGCATCCCGTCAGCGAAGCCAGCGTCAGGCACGTGACGCCCAGCGCCACAGCCTTCCGTCGGAACCATCCGGCCGACGACTCCAACACGACCGCCTCCTGGTTCGTTGACGCGTCTCGGCACCTCCGTGTGCCGGTACGGCGGGCACACCCGTCCCGCGCGGCAACCGTAGAGCTAAAACCAGGTGACATGCAACATGTTCGGTGCGCGCGTCTCACCATCCGGGGCGCGGGCAACGCCGCAGGCCAACGCCATATGGCCCGCAGCCGAGCAGGCTCAGATAGCTAGCTTGGCCAGCATGTCGCGCGCGGCCTCTGCCTGCGCGGGCTCGCACAGCACGTCATAGCGTCCCGCGACCAGCTGCATGGTCGATGCGAAATCCCTTGTGCCCCTCGTCATCGCGTAGGGCACCGCGGCGGTGACCAATCCGAACACCAATCCGACGGTAAGTCCCACGACCAGCGAGCCGGCGAGGTTGGTGCTGAACATCCCCAGCACCAGGCCGATGAACAGGCCCAACCACGCTCCACTGAGCATGCCCCCGCCGAGCACCTTGGGCCAGGACAGTCGGCCGGTCACCCGTTCGACCTGCATCAAGTTCACGCCGACGATGGTGACGTTCTCGACCGGGAATTGCTGATCGGACAAGTAGTCAACGGCGCGCTGAGCCTCCGCGTACGTCGGGTACGAACCGATGGGCCAACCTTGCGGTGGCGTCGGCAAAGACAGGGAAGAAGACAACGGGGAACGCGGTGACGTCGAGCGCTGTGGCTGCCCGGGTGTGAGCGGTTGTCCCACGAGTTCGATCCTCCTGCAGAAGTCGGTAATGCACGGTAACGCGCTAGCTGGCACCCATTTAACGCCCGACGGCACCGGATGGTGCCCCTTTGACCGCGACCTGCGACTTTCCACCCGCAGCTCGGCCAGAAACGTCCTCGATACGCTAGGTTTGCGCCATGACTACCCCGGGCAACGAACCCTCCGGCACCGGCCCCGACGCCTCGTCCGGATACGAGTATCCGCCCCTGGAACAGTCCGCGCCTCCGGCCGATGCCGCTTCCTCGGCCAGCCAGGTGCCTCCGAGCATTCCCCCGGCGTGGGAGACGCCCGGACCTCCCCCGTCCTACCCCGCCTATCCGACCGCTCCTCCCGCTTATCCCACGGCTCCGCCGCCGTATCCGACGGCACCGCCGGCATATCCGCAATACGGCCAGACGTATCCCCCGTATCAGTCGGGACAGCCGGGCCCATACCCGCCGCCGGGTTACCCCGCTGCCGGTGGCTATCCCGGATACCCGGCGCCCGGATACGCCGACCCGTACGGATACGGCGCCTACGGGCAGACCGGTGGCGGTACCAACCCGCTGGCCATCGGTTCGTTGATCGCGTCGATCGTCGGCGTCTTCTGCGGCATCGGATCGATCGCCGGAGTCATCATGGGCTTCATCGCGCTCAATCAGCTGAAGAACTCACCGCAGGACGGCAAGGGTGTCGCCATCGCCGGGATCATCATCGGTGCCGCGGTGATCGTGTTCTGGGTGTTGATCATGATCATCGGCGTCGCCTCGGGCGGCAGTTCGAGTTCGTACTAGCCCGTCGGGGGCTCAAACGGGGGTGCCTGTCGCGCCATACCCGCAGCACGGCCCTTGCCGGCGATTACCAGGGCCATCTTGCGGCTGGCCTCGTCGATCATCTCGTCCCCGAGCATCACCGCGCCACGTGCGCCGCCTGCCACCGAGGTGTGCCACTCGTAGGCGTCCAGGATGAGTTCGGCCCTGTCGTAGTCCTCCTGGCGCGGGCTGAAGATCTCGTTGCCGGCCTCGACCTGGGCGGGGTGCAGCACCCACTTCCCGTCGAAGCCCAGCGCGGCCGAACGACCGGCCGCGACCCGGAAGGCATCGACGTCGCGCACCTTGAGATAGGGGCCGTCGATGGCGTCGACGCCGTGGGCACGCGCGGCAACCAGGATGGTCATCAGCACGTGGTGATACGCCTCGCCGTCATAGCCCGGAGGCTGCTCCCCGACGACCAGGGTGCGCATGCCAAGGCTGGCCATGAAGTCGGCGGGGCCGAAGACCAGCGACTGCACCCGCGGGCTCGCCGATGCGATCGCATCGATGTTGGTGAGTCCTTCGGCGTTCTCGATCTGCGCCTGGATACCGATCGCGCCCACCTCGAGTCCTTGTGAACGCTCAACCTGGGTCAGCAGCAGATCCAACGCCGTCACATGCGAAGCGTCCACCACCTTGGGCAGCAGAATGTTGTCGATGTTGCCGCCGGCCCGCGTGACAACCTCCACCACATCCGCGTAGGTCCACTCGGTGGTCCAGTCATTGACGCGCACCGATCGCAGCTGGCCGGACCATCCCGGCGCATTGAGAGCATCGACGATGCGCTGACGCGCCTCCACCTTGGCCGGTGCCGCCACGGCGTCCTCAAGGTCGAGGAAGATCTCGTCCGCGGGAAGGGTTTTCGCCTTGTCGATCATCTTCTGGCTGCTGCCCGGAACGGCCAGAGTGGTACGGCGCGGACGGTAGGTGGGAGCTGTCACAACTAGCCAGCGTAAAGCGCCACGTTATGCGGTGGCGCGCCTCCCGTACCGCTCCTTGGCTTCGGCGGGAGTGACGGTGACGGGACGCACGGGCGTCTTGCCGGTGTGGAAGTCACGCAGGGTCGTTGCCGTCATGGGTAGCTTGGCGAATCGCGCGATGGAGTCTTCCACCGCGGGAACGCCGGCGATCGACATGGCTGCCGATACCAACGGCCGGTACGCGGCGTCGACGATCCCCGGCTGATCGAATTGACCCAGCTCCCGCATCCAACGCGGCAGTGTCGCGATGGTCGCCGGTGCCATCATTCGACTGACGGCCCAGAACCGCAGATTGCTGCCAGAGCGCGGGGTGCGCAGCAGTTAGTGCATCGCGTGCTGTGCCCGCTCGGAGGTACACAGCGCGGGACGCATCTGAGCGAAGTACTGACGCACCTCGTCACGGGACCGGGGAACGTCGGCCGGGTTGACGGTCTGCAGCTCGGCGGCGATCACGCACTCGGACCAGTAGCGGTCCTCCTCGGCCTGGCTCAACGGTCCAGGACCGAACATCTCGTAGCACTTGAGCACCGAATGCCAGCCGGTGACATGGATCCAGAGCTGCGAGGCCGGATCATTGGCGCTGTACCGCTTGCCGGTCACCGGGTCGGTGCCTTTGGAGCGAGCGTGAACCTTCTGCAGGTGCTCGGAGGCCTCAACGGCGGTTCGTGAATCGGCGGTCGCGACGATGAGGAAGTAGGCCAGGGTTCCATCCATCCGTCCTCGCGGATCCCGATAGATGCCCGCCGAGTCGGCCACGGCGGCGGCCAGATGGGGCTCGAAGTGCTCGAGCACCACCGAGCGCTGAAACCCGATGAGTGCGGTGGGACTGGTCCACACCTTCCACGTCGGTGAATCCGGTCCGAAGAATCCGTAATCCTCGCGGGGACGATCGGAGCCGAGCTCCCAGCGGACGGCGACATCTGGTGAAGCGGTCATACTGCAACGCTATCAATTGATTACTTTTACGTCCAGACACTGACTGTAAGTCAGATTGATCGCGGTCCATGCGGTCCGAGATAGCCACTCGCCCATTTTCGCCTCGGTGCCCGGACCGAACTCGCCATGGTCAGGGGAGATTCGTCGGCGATCCGAAATTCGCTGGGGTTTGCCCATTTTGCAACCGGACCGACATCTCGCCGGTATGGTTGCTCCGGTTCACATCGGTCACATCCGTCACGACTGCATACGTCAGAATGGGTGCCGGCAGATTGGGACCACAGCGAATGAGCAAGGGCCCGAGAGATAGGGGCGCAGTGGAGCTTCCGGGTTGGGTTGCGTCGTCGGTCAAGCATGCCCGTGATGCGGCGCTCCGCGTCGCGGGTGCTCCCGTGCCCTGGCTTCGGGTCGGCGGACTGAGCGCCTTGGTGGTCGTCGGCTCTGCCGTGGCCGCCAGCAGCGCACAGGTCAGCGGGCAGGCCGTGGTGCCCATTCCCGTCCCGCTGGCCTCGGTGGCCGCCGTGCAGGCGGATATGGGTCCGCTGAACCTGGTGACCGTGATGCGCCCGCCGATGCAATACCGGGTGGCGCCGAGCGCTGCGATCGCACCGCCGCCGCCGGGGATCGTGATGGCCCCTGGAGGACTTGGCATCCCGAAGATCGCATTGGACGCCTATCAGAACGCCGAGCGGATGATGGCCAAGGCCACACCCGGTTGCGGAGTGAGCTGGAACCTGCTGGCGGGCATCGGCCGGATCGAATCGGGCCACGCCAACAACGGCGCCACCGACGTGAAAGGCCGCGTGGTCCGGCCCATCTACGGACCGAGCCTGGATGGCACCCTCCCGGGTAACGAGGTCATCGTCGACCACGAGCAGACCCGTACCCAAGGTGCGCAGGTATACGTCCGAGCCATGGGGCCCATGCAGTTCCTGCCGAGCACCTGGAACCATTACGCCTCCGACGGCGACGGCGATGGAAAGGCCGACCCACAGAACGTCTTCGACGCGAGCCTGGCCGCCGCCCGCTATTTATGCAGCGGCGGATTGAATTTGCGGGATCGCTCCCAGGTGATGTCATCCATCCTGCGCTACAACAATTCGGTGGCCTACGCGCAGAATGTGCTCGCCTGGGCCGCTGGTTACGCCACCGGGGTCATCCCTCTCAATCTGCCGGCGCTGACCGCCGCCGATGTCGCACCCGAGCGCAAGGCTCACCTGGGCGGCGGCGAGTCACGTGGGCTTGGGCCGGGCTCGGCGACCGACGTCGCCGGACTGTCCCCCAACGATCCGCTGGCCCAGCTGCCGATCCTCACCCCGCTGACACCGGACCGGGTCGGCGTCGTGGGCCCACCCGCAGCCGTCACGCCGGCACCCGAGGCGCCCCAGGCACCGTGCGTGTTCTTCTGCGCACCGCCCCCGCCGGCCGAGCCTTTCAACCCGTTCGCACCGCCGCCGCCGGCTGAACCCTTCAACCCGTTCGCACCGGCCCCAGCGCCACAACCGTTCAACCCGTTCGCCCCGCCCCCACCGCCGGTGGAGCTCGGGCCGGCCCCCGGACCAGCACCGGGACCGGCAGCGCCAAAGCCGTAAACCGCACGCCCTAGACTCGGGTAGTGACATCCGAGCTCACCACGGCCGTGCGCAGTGCACTCGCCGGGGTTATCGATCCCGAACTTCGCCGCCCCATCACTGAATTGGGGATGGTCAAGGACATCACCTTCGACGACGCCCACAACGTCGAGATCGGGATCTACCTCACCACCTCCGGATGCCCGAAGAAGGCGGAGATCTCCGAGCGGGTAACCCAGGCCGCTGCCGACGTCGATGGCGTGGGCACCGTGCGCGTGCTGCTGGATGTGATGAACGACGAGCAGCGCACCGAACTGCGCAAGCAGCTGCGTGGCGATAGCGCCGAGCCCGTCATTCCCTTCGCCCAGCCCGGGTCGCTTACCCGCGTGTACGCGGTGGCGTCCGGAAAGGGCGGCGTCGGAAAGTCCAGTGTGACCGTCAACCTCGCGGCGGCAATGGCGGCCAAGGGGCTCTCGGTCGGGCTGCTCGACGCCGATATCTATGGCCATTCGGTACCGCGCATGATGGGCACCTCGGATCGCCCCACTCAGGTGGAGCGGATGATCCTGCCCCCGGTCGCCCACGATGTGAAGGTCATCTCCATCGCCCAGTTCACTCAGGGCAACACCCCGGTGGTGTGGCGCGGGCCGATGCTGCATCGCGCCCTGCAGCAGTTCCTGGCCGATGTGTTCTGGGGAGACCTGGATGTGCTGCTGCTGGATCTGCCGCCGGGTACCGGCGACGTGGCGATCTCGGTGGCGCAGCTCATTCCCGGTGCCGAGATTCTGGTGGTCACCACACCACAGCAGGCGGCCGCCGAGGTGGCCGAGCGTGCGGGAGCGATCGCGACCCAGACACGTCAGCGCATCGTCGGCGTCGTGGAGAACATGTCCTGGCTGGTGCTGCCCGACGGCACCCGCATGGAGGTATTCGGATCTGGCGGCGGCGACGCCGTCGCCGAGAGCCTGACCCGGGTGGTGGGTACGAAAGTGCCACTGCTCGGCCAGATTCCGCTGGACCCGGCGGTACGTGAGGGCGGCGACGACGGACTGCCCATCGTGCTCAGTCAACCGGATTCAGCTGCGGGCCAGGCACTTCGGGCGGTCGCCGACAAGCTGTCGACACGTAGCCGTGGACTGGCGGGCATGTCACTGAACATCGACACCGCCCGGCGCAACTAGGTCGCGTCGGCGTCGTAGCGAGTCGGACCGGGCTCTCCCGGCTTGGCGAGATCAGGGTTGACCACGGGCGTCGGCGCCGGTTCCGACACCGCCTTCTTCACGTCTTCAAGCGGCTTGGTCAACGAATCGAGCACCGAATCATCGCCGTCCAGAAGGTGTTTGGTGATGACGGCACGTGGCGTCATACCGCGTAGCTTCTGCAACTCGGCAAGCGGCTTGCGCACGTCGTCGAACTCCGGCCCAAGCTCCTCACGCAGGGAGGCCGTCGCGCCACTGGCGTAGTCACGGACCTTGCGCAGCGACTCAGTGGTCCACTGAATCGCCCCCGGCAGCCGCTCAGGACCAAGCACCACGAGCCCCACGACCAGCAGGACCAACAGCTCCCCCCAGCCGACACTGCCGAACATCAGGAACCGTCTGGGCCGGGAGTAACTTTGAGCTCGACGGGGCGCCCCTGACGCAGCACCGTGATGGTGGCTTCCTGTCCAATCTTCAGCTGCCGCACCGCGACCACGAACTCGTCGGCGTCGGCCACCGTCCGGTTACCCACCTTGACGACGACATCGTTCTCCAGCATGCCGCCCTTCTCGGCTGGACTGCCGGCCTTGACGTTGGCCACCTCGGCGCCGGTAGCGGTCGCATTGCTCACCGTGCGGCTGCTGATGCCCAGCGTCGCGTGCACGATCTTGCCGTCGCGGATCAGCGACTGCGCAACCTCGGCGGCCTCGTTGATCGGGATGGCGAATCCGAGACCACTTGAGCTGTCGCTCAACGACTTTCCGGCTGTGTTGATCCCGATCACCTGGGACTTCATGTCAATGAGCGGACCACCGGAGTTTCCGTGGTTGATGGCGGCGTCGGTCTGAAGCGCATCGATCACGGTGTCGGTATCGCTGCCCTCACCCGAGAGCGGCACCGGGCGGTGCAGCGCGCTGATGATGCCGCTGGTCACCGTGCTGCGCAGACCCAGCGGTGAGCCGAAGGCAATGACCTCGGCACCGACGGCGACCTTGTCCGAGTCGCCCAGACGCGCCACGGTCAGGTTGTCGACGTTGTCCACCTTCAGCACCGCAATGTCCGTCTTGGGGTCACGACCCACAAGGTTGGCGGGCACCTTCTTGCTGTCGTTGAAGATGACCTCGATCTTGAACTTGCCGGGGTTCTTCGCGGCATCGGAGATCACGTGATTGTTGGTGATGACGTAGCCCTTGGGATCGATGACGACCCCCGAACCCTGGGCAACCTCATCGTCAGAGCTGGCCTCGATGGTCACCACTGCGCTCTTGACGGCGTTGGCAACCGCCGTGAAGCGCGACTCATCGGGCTGGGTGCTGTCGTCGGTGGTCAAGGTGACCTTCGAGGTCGTGAAGGCCTGCACCACCTCAGCCGTCTTGCGGCCCACGATGCCGCCGACAAGGCCGATCAGCAGCGCGATCGCCGCAAGGACGGCCAGGGCCGGGATGGACACCCGACCTCCGAAGAGGACCTCGCGGACGCCCAGCTTCGGGGCGGGCGTGCCGTCAAGCGCGACGGGTGCCTTGGTGACCGCGGGCCTGCCCAGTTGGACCTGCGCGGTCGGGTCGCGCCACGGATCCTCAGCGGCATCCGGGCCCTCGTCGACGGCGTTGAGCTTGCCGGCATCGGCGGGATGGCGTTGCAGGGAAGTTGTGGCGTTATCGGGCCGTCCGAAGGCCTGAGCGAGCACGGGGTCGGGCGGACCCACCCGCGGCGTGTACTCCCCCTGGTCTCGATACTTGTCCGCCCCCTGGAACGAACCGGATACCCCCGAAGGACGGCCGAAAGCCCGCTGCGAAGCCGGATCGACGGGCGGCCGGTCAACCGGGCGCGGCGCCAACCGGGGGGCGGTGTCCTGATGTGCGGTCACCGGCCCACCCTACCGGCGCTTACGACGACGACGCACCTCATCACTGGCTAACGCGGGCGGCAAGTCGCCCTCATGTGAAGACGATGAAGGCGGTGCGGCCTCATGCGGGATGTGCGGGATCTGGCTGAGCAACCCGAGCAACGAAACCGGCACCCGGATGCCCCCGGAATCACGCAGTGCGCTGCGTGCTTGGCGCTGCGCGTCGATCTCCAGCGCGCATTCGGCGCACATCGACAGGTGATGCGCCGCGCGTAGGTGCGCGCTCATCCGGAGCTCGCCATCCACGAACGCGGCTATCGCCTCTGTGGACAGATGCTCGGTCGATCCGAACTGGCGCGGGGCACCCACTGGCGCCTCGCTCTGCGAGGCGAATGGGGACGGCAGCCGCGAGAACGAGGAGAAACTCGAGAACGCTCGCCGGAACGAGCCGCTATCCACCACGGCGACGCTCCCTTCGGTCCGGTACGGCCGACGGACTCGTGCCGACCTAACTCGAAGATAGCGCGCGAATGTACTCATTGCGTACCAACCTGCACCAATGGTGTTGCGCTACTCGGCGGCCGCGAGTGCGGACGTCGAGGAGTGCGCAGCCAGATACTCGCGGATGGCCTGGCGGCCGCGGTGGATGCGGCTGCGGACGGTGCCGAGTTTCACATCCAGGGTGGCGCCGATTTCCTCGTAGGACAGACCTTCGATGTCACACAGAACCACTGCGGCACGGAACTCGGGTGCCAGCGAGTCGAGCGCGGCTTGCAGATCGGCACCCAGCTGGGCGTCGTGGTAGATCTGCTCGGGATCCGGGTCGGTCGCCGGGACGCGGTCGTAATCCTCGGGCAGCGCCTCCATACGAATACGGCCACGGCGGCGCACCATGTCGAGGAACAGGTTGGTGGTGATGCGGTGCAGCCAACCCTCGAAGGTGCCGGGCTGGTAGTTCTGCAGCGAGCGGAACACCCGAATGAAGGTCTCCTGAGTCAGATCCTCAGCGTCTTGCTGGTTGCCCGACAACCGGTAGGCCAGCCGGTACACGCGATCGGCATGCTCACGAACCAGCTCGTCCCAAGACGGCATGGCTGCCTGGTCTCCGGTGGCATCGAACACTGCGGTCCCGGACAGTTCGGCGGGATCGGTAGCCTCGACGAAGTCGGTGTATTCGGCCGACTCGCTGATACGCGTAAGGGAAATCGCGTGTTCCTCCTGTTCGCTTGTGGCGGCCTCACCCCCGATGGGGAAGCTGTCAGCCTGCTCAACCCGGATGCCATGGGTGTTATTCCCAGATAGACGCGGGGCACTCGGGCTCTCGTTCAGGATGGATCGCGACATGTGAATGACCTTCTACCACCGAGGTGTGGGCCACTTATGAGCTAACTTAACTCTTCCTGAGAATGCGGTCTCGATCCGATCTCGCCAGGGGATTCGGGACAAGAAACCCGTCACATCCTCGATGAGTTCGGCGTGTCGCGGGACAGATCCACTCCCGCTCGACAGGATCGAACCGTGACCAGCAGCGCAGATCGATCCCGCGTCGAGGCGATGGTCAGCCACGCCGAGGGCGCCATCTCCGAAGACGATATTGTCGCCGCCGCCCGGGAACGTGCCGTTGACCTGGGCGCGGGTCCGGTGACGCCCGCTGTCGGCGCACTTCTCAGTGTCTTCGCACGCCTTTCCGGCGGCAAGGCCGTCGTCGAGGTCGGTACGGGTGCGGGTGTCAGCGGCCTGTGGCTGCTCTCCGGAATGCGCGAGGACGGCGTGCTGACCACCATTGATCTGGAGCCTGAGCACCAGCGCAGTGCCAAACAGGCGTTTTCGGAGGCGGCCATCGCTCCGTCGCGCACCCGGCTGATCGGTGGGCGCGCCCAGGAGGTCTTGCCACGGCTGGCCGACGAGTCGTACGACCTGCTCGTCATCGATGCCGCGCCGGCCGATCAACCCGAGTTCCTGGCCGGTGGCATTCGGTTGCTGCGCCCGGGCGGAGCAGTGGTGATCCACGGGGTATCCGCGGGCGGGCGCGCAGGCGACCCCGCGGCCAACGATCCCGATGTGGTCGGAGTCCGCGAGGCCGCACGCATCATCGCCGATGATGGCCGGTTCACCGCGGTGCTGATCCCACTGGGCGACGGCCTGCTCGCCGCCACCCGCGACTGACACAGAAACCGTAGTTTCGGCGACGCCTTTCGCATCGTTTTCGTCAAAACCCCCATCTCGCACGGGCTAGATCCTTGACGTCAGACTGAACGTGTGTTTAACGTACTAAACATGCGTTCAGTCGATGACCTCACCGCCGCCGCCCGCATCCGGGATGCCGCGATCAAGTTGTGGGGTGAGCAGGGACTGAACACCAGCGTGCGAGCGATCGCCGAAGCCGCTGGAGTGAGCCCCGCACTGGTTATCCATCACTACGGGTCCAAGGACGGGCTCCGACAGGCGGTGGACGAATACCTGCTGGAGTACATCCGCTCGGAGAAGTCGCGCACGCTGACCTCCAACGACCCCAAGGTCTGGCTCGACGCCATCGACGAGATCGAGACGTTCGCGCCGATGGTCAGGTACCTGCTGCTCAGTGTGCAATCGGGCGGCGAGCCCGGCCGCGCATTTCTTCAGCACTCCATCGAGAACGCCGAGGCATACCTGGACGACGGAGTCCGCGCGGGCACGATCAAGCCGAGCCGCGATCCCAAGGGCCGGGCGCTGTGGCTCTCCTTGAACGGCGTGGGCGCGCTATCGATCTACGTACAGATGTACCCCGACGACGACCTGGGCACGATCTTGCGCCGCTACTCCGATGAGCTGATCTTCCCCGCCATCGAGGTCTACACCGAAGGCCTGATGACCGACTCCACCATGCTCGATGCGTTTGCAGCACAACAGGAAAACTCTCGCAACGGAGGAGACTCGAAGTGATGTATTCCAACCTCGCGGTCGAAATACGCGGCCTCTCCATGTCATTCGGGAAGACCAAGGCACTCGACGGACTCGATCTGTCGGTCGCCCACGGCGAGGTGGCGGGCTTCCTCGGCCCCAACGGCGCGGGAAAGTCCACCACCATTCGGGTACTTCTGGGCCTGCTGCGCGCCGACTCCGGCACCGTGCAGCTCCTCGGCGGCGATCCGTGGGTCAACGCCGTCGATCTCCATCGGCTCATCGCCTACGTGCCCGGGGACGTCACGCTGTGGCCCAACCTCACCGGCGGACAGGCGATTGACTTCCTCACCAGAATGCGCGGCACCGAACATATTTCACTACCGAGGCGCAACGAACTCATCGAGCGTTTCGAACTCGACCCCACCAAGAAGGCACGCACCTACTCCAAGGGCAACCGTCAGAAGGTGGCGCTCATCGCGGCGTTCTGCTCCGACGCCGAACTGTTCATACTCGACGAGCCGACGTCCGGCCTGGATCCGCTGATGGAGACGGTCTTCCAGGAGTGTGTGGCCGACGTGGCCGCACGAGGCTGCGCGGTGTTGCTGTCGAGCCACATCCTGGCCGAGGTGGAGAAGCTGTGCCACCGGGTGACCATTGTTCGCGCCGGACGCGCGGTGTTGTCCGGCTCCCTGGCCGAGCTGCGCCATGTCATGCGGACATCCGTGACGGTACGCACACTGGCCAATCCCGCTGGACTCAAGTCTATTCCACAGTTGCGCGACCTCACGATCGGCGGCAATCGAGCCTCGTTCACCGTGGATCGCAGCGATCTGGACCGCACCATGGAACAGCTGGCAAGCCTCGGGATCGTCGACCTCACGGTGGCACCGGCATCACTCGAAGAGCTCTTCATGCGCGAGTATCAGGGCGTACCGCGATGAGAAGCGACTTCGCAACGCTCCCCATACGCCGGCCGATGTCGGACGGCACCCCGAAGCATCCGTTGACCGGAACCGGCACCCTGATCCTGTTGGCACTGCGCCGCGACAGGTTCCGGATCTGCATGTGGGTCGGCTGGCTGACTCTGCTGATGACCTACACCCCACTGGCGTTCGCGTCGATGTATCCGACGTCCGCCGACCGGATGGCCCGCGTCACGATGATGAAGACCCCTGCCGGAATCATCATGGGCGGGCCAAACTTTGGCATCAACGAAACCGATTTCGGCGTCATGGTCGCCAACGAACTGATGACCGTCATGATCGCCGCCGCCGCCATCATGTCCATCCTGACGGTCATCCGGCATACCCGCGCCGAAGAGGAATCCGGCGGCGCCGAGCTGGTCATGTCGGCGGTCGTCGGCCACCAGGCACGCACCTACGCGGCGCTCATCGTGGTGGCCCTGATGAACGCCGTTCTGGCCCTGGCCATGACGATCGCGTTGTCCGCCGCGGGGTTCGACGTCGCCGACAGTCTCGGAATCAGTCTCGGAATCACCGGAGCCTTCATGGTTTTCGCCGGTATCGCGGCGGTCACCTCCCAACTGTGGCGCACCTCCCGAGCCGCCAGCGGTGTCGCGATGGCGTCACTGGCGGCAGCCGTCGTGATCCGCGGACTCGGCGACATCATCGACAACACAGGCAGCACACTGAGTTGGTTCTCGCCCCTGGCATGGGCCCAGCAGATGCGCCCCTTCGTCGATCTGCGCTGGTGGCCCCTCCTCCTACTGGCGGGCACCACCGCGGCCCTGATGCTCGCCGCGCACGCGCTCGAGGGGCACCGCCAATACGACGCAGGGGTGCTGCCCTCACGCGGCGAGAACGCCAATGCCCCCGAGATCAGGTCCGTCTTCGGGCTCAACCTGCAACTGCAACGCGGGCTGATCGCCGGATGGGCGGCCGGAATCTTCTTGAGCGGTATGGCATTCGGGTCGATGGCCAAGAGTCTGCGGGATTCGATCGACACCAACCCGCTGTTGACGCGCGCATTCCAGGCCCACGGACTGGACAGTATCTTCGCCACCTTCAACCAGGTGCTCGCCATCGCGGTCACCGCGTACGTGGTGTCGGCGGTCGTAAGGCTCGCCAAGGATGAACAGAGCGGCATCACCGAAGCCGTGCTGGCGCGTGCCGTATCCCGCTGGAACTGGCTGCTATCGGCGGTCGCGGTGACGCTGGTGGGCAGTGCGATTCTCATGCTGATCGCCGGCCTGGGCAGTGGACTGGGTGCGGCGAGTACGTTGCACAATCCGGATTTGGTGTGGCGCCTCACGCTCGCCGCATTGGCACAGATTCCCGCCCTGCTGGTGATCGCCGGTATCGCCGCTCTATCAGTTGCACTGCAGCACAGCTGGATTGGTTGGTTCGTGGTGGCATTCTCCGTGGGCATGCTGTACGCAGGCATCCTGCAGCTGCCGTCCTGGATTGTGAGGTTCTCACCGGTGATGCGGGTCAGCGCGCCGGTCGAGTATCCGTGGTTGACCATGTTCGTCCTCATTGTCATCGGCGCCGGGCTTATCGCAGCCGCGGGCGAGATGTACCGCCGTCGTGACGCCCTCTGAGAAAGGAAGATCATGAAAACTGGTGCACAAGCTCTTGTCTCGGGAATCATCGCCCTCGCCGTCTTCGGCGCGGCACTGTTCTGGCCCGCGGGAACGTTCGACTACTGGCAGGCCTGGGTGTTTCTGGCGATCTTCGCGATCAGCTCCACGATTTCCTCGGTCTACTTGGCCAGGACGAATCCCGAGGTGCTGCAACGTCGTATGCGTGGCGGTCCCATCGCGGAGACACGCTTGATACAGAAGCTCGCGGTCACGGTGCTGTTGAGCTCCTTCCTGGCCCTGGTCGTGGTCAGCACCTTCGATCACCGGTTCGGCTGGTCTCAGGTACCGACCTGGCTGGTCATCGTCGGGGAGGCGCTGGTCATTGCCGGGTTGGGTGCCGCCACGCTGGTGGTGGCCCAGAACCACTATGCGGGAGCGAGTATCACCGTCGAGTCCGGGCAGACCGTCACCTCAACCGGCCTGTACGCACTGGTGCGCCACCCGATGTACACGGGCTCACTGGTGATGATGGTGGGCATACCGTTGGCCCTGGGTTCGTTCTGGGGCCTGCTCGCGGCGATTCCCGCATTCGGTTCCCTGGTGGTGCGGATTATCGACGAAGAGAAGATGCTGCGCCACGACCTCCCGGGCTACGACGAATACACCGAGAAGGTTCGCAGCCGTCTCGTGCCACTGGTGTGGTGAGAGGCTAGATCCACACACCCTTGCCGACGGCGACCACGCCGCCCGCGCTGACGTTGAAACGCTCTCGGTCGCGCTCGATATCGACGCCAACCTGTTCTCCGACACCGACAACCACGTTCTTGTCCAAAATCGCGTGCCGCACCACCGCACCACGGCCCACCCGCACCCCGGGCATCAGCACGCTGCCCTCCACCACGGCGCCGTCGTCGATGACGACATTCGAGGACAGCACCGAGTTGCGCACGGACCCCGCCGAGATGATGCTGCCGGCACCCACCACCGATTCCTGCGCGGAGCCGCCGTTGACGAACTTGGCAGGCGCCAGGTTCTCCGACTCGCCACGGATGGGCCAGCGCCGGTTGTACAGATTGAACACCGGGTGCACCGACACCAGATCCATGTGTGCGTCGTAGAACGCGTCGAGGGTTCCGACGTCCCGCCAGTACGCGTGATCGCGTTCGGTGGCACCGGGCACCAGGTTGGTGTTGAAGTCGTAGACCGCGGCCCGGCCGTCGGCCACCAGCCGGGGAATGATGTCACCGCCCATGTCGTGGTCGGAATGGTCGTCCTCGGCGTCGGCACGAATGACGTCGATCAATTCCTTGGTGGTGAAGATGTAGTTCCCCATCGACACGAACGCCGCGTCGGGATCATCCGGTGTGCCCGGAGGATCCGCGGGCTTCTCGACGAACTCACGGATGCGGCCGGTGTCGTCGGCGTCGATACAACCGAAGGCGCTCGCCTCGCTACGGGGCACCCGGATACCCGCCACGGTCACCCCGGCACCGCTGTCGATGTGGAAGTCGAGCATCTGCTCGGGATCCATCCGGTACACATGGTCGGCCCCGAACACCACGATGTACTCGGGATCCTCGTCGAAGATCAGGTTCAGCGACTGATGGATGGCATCGGCGCTCCCGGTGTACCAGCGCGGACCGAGGCGCTGCTGGGCAGGAACAGGGGTGATGTACTCCCCCGCCAGACCCGACAGTCGCCAGTTCTGCGAGATGTGCCGGTCCAGCGAGTGCGATTTGTATTGGGTCAGAACGCAAATACGCAAGAACCGCGCGTTGACCAGGTTGCTCAGCACGAAATCGATGAGGCGATAGGCACCGCCGAAGGGCACCGCCGGTTTCGCGCGGTCGGCGGTCAGTGGGTAGAGCCGCTTGCCCTCACCGCCGGCAAGCACGATCCCCAGAACGTGTGGCGATGCCCTCATAGCAATCAACCTATCGGCACTCGGCAGAAGCGGCCAGCGGTACACCCCCGGCGGGCCTGCGGTCGTCGGGGCCACCTACTACGGTCGTGGCTATGACGGAGGGTCTTCACGCGCGCGACTCATCCCCGACGCGGGTGGCAATGATGACGCGGGAGTACCCACCCGAGGTGTATGGCGGGGCCGGTGTTCACGTCACCGAGCTGGTGGCTCAGCTGCGCACACTGTGCGATGTCGAGGTGCACTGCATGGGCGCACCCCGCGAGGGCGCCTTCGTGCACCGGCCCGACCCCGCGCTGGATGGTGCCAATCCCGCCTTGACGACCTTGTCGGCCGATCTGGTGATGGCCGCAGCGGCGGCCGGCGCATCGGTGGTGCATTCACACACCTGGTACACGGGTCTGGCGGGACATCTGGCCAAGCTGCTGCACGGCATCCCACACGTTTTGACCGCACATTCCCTGGAGCCACGTCGCCCGTGGAAGGCCGAACAGCTCGGCGGCGGGTACCGGGTGTCCTCGTGGGTGGAACACACCGCGATACACGCCGCTGACGCCGTCATCGCGGTCAGCAGCGGGATGCGCGAAGACATCATCGCGACCTATCCCGATTTGGACCCAAGTCGGATCCATGTGGTGCGCAACGGAATCGACACCACCACCTGGTACCCGGTTGATCCAGCCGAGGCGATCGCCCAACCGGGCTCGGTTCTCGCCGAACTCGGCGTGGATCTGGACCGCCCGATTGCCGTGTTCGTCGGCCGCATCACCCGGCAAAAGGGTCTCGCGCACCTGGTGTCCGCGGCACACCGCTTCTCCCCCGAGGTGCAGTTGATCTTGTGCGCCGGAGAGCCGGACACTCCCGAGATCGCCGAGCAGATCACCGGTGCCGTGACCGAGTTAGCCGCGGCACGGCCCGGAGTGCACTGGATACGCGAGTTCCTCCCCATCCCCAAACTGCGAGAAATACTTTCCGCGGCAACGGTGTTTGTATGCCCGTCGATCTACGAACCGCTGGGCATCGTCAATCTTGAGGCCATGGCATGTGGCACAGCGGTCGTGGGATCGCGTGTCGGCGGCATCCCCGAGGTGGTGATCGACGGTGTCACCGGAGCGCTGGTGGCATACGAGAGCAGCGAAGCCGCGGCCTTCGAGGCAGGGCTCGCCGATGCGGTCAACGCGTTGGTCGCGGACCCGGCTCGCGCCACCGAGTTTGGAAATGCCGGTAGGGCGCGATGTATCGAAGAGTTCTCGTGGGCGCATATCGCGGACATGACGCTGCAGATCTATCAAAAAGTCTGCGGCTAACGCCCGAGGCAAGGCCTAGCTGGTGACGTTCTTGAGTTCGTCGCCGAGTGCGGCAGCCTCATCGGGGGTCAGCTCGACCACCAGGCGACCGCCACCTTCCAGTGGCACGCGCATAACGATCCCGCGCCCCTCTTTCGTAGCCTCGAGAGGACCGTCGCCGGTTCGGGGCTTCATGGCCGCCATCGTGTGCTCCCTCCAAATTCCAGCCAAGGGTGTTCGGCATCTCCGACCATTGTTCCCTATCTGAGCTGCCGTTTCACTGAACCATTCTTCCCTATCGCGGACATCTGGGGACAGCAGACCCTCAACTGGACCTTCCGGAGGGGGCGGTTTCGACTCGCGGAACCCAGCAGGAGCGCACATGATCGTCGACCATCCCGGTGGCCTGCATCAGGGCATATGCCGTGGTAGGACCCACAAAACGGAACCCCCGACGTTTGAGTTCTTTGGCCATCGCCGTGCTCTCCTCGGTCACTGCGGGCACGTCGGAAAGACGTTGCGGCCGGGCGCGGCGTTTCGGCGCGAACGACCACAACAGGTCCGAAAGATCGGTGTCCAGATCGAGGACGACCCGGGCATTGGATATGGCCGACTCGATCTTGGCGCGGTTCCGCACGATGTCGACGTCGGCCATCAGCCGCGTCACGTCCTTGTCGTCATACCGGGCAACCTTCTCCGGTGTGAAGCCGTCGAACGCACGGCGGAACCCCTCACGTTTGCGCAAGATGGTGATCCACGCCAGGCCGCTCTGGAAGGCCTCCAAGCACAGCCGCTCGAACAACGCGTCACGCCCGTACAGCGGGCGTCCCCACTCGTTGTCGTGATAGTCGGCGTACAACGTCGACCCGGGCGGGTCGGCGGCCCAGGAACAGCGCGAGGGCTCCTTATTCGGCATTGGCTTCGATACCGGGCCGGGCGCCCCGCACCTCGTCGAGCTCGGCACGCAGCTCGTCGATCTGGCGGGCAAGCCGGTCCAACACCCAGTCGACCTCGCTGGCCTTGTACCCGCGGAACACCAACGAGAACTTGACGGCATCCACATCGGCACCGGCCACGTCATCGGCGGGCAGGACTGTCGCGGTGGTGCCCTTGGGCAGCGCAGGCAACTCCTCCCCGCGGCCGAAGAGTATCGAGCCCAGCACGAACAGCACGGCGGCCACCGCGACGAGAACCAGCAGATACGTCAGTGCGAACGTCACGACACTGATCTTGCCAGCGAGGTGTGACATCGCGACCTACCGTGGGGCCATGACCTCCTGGCAAGAGTTCACCGAGCTGGCTCCGAACATCGCCGACGTCTTCACCCGCCGCCACACCGCGACGCACAATCTGTGTTTTCTCTCGACGCTGCGCCGCAGTGGCGCCCCGCGGATCAGCCCGATGGAACCCCGAATCTTCGAGGGCAGGCTGATCGTCGGCGGCATGCCCGCCACCGCCAAGCTCGCGGACCTTGCCCGCGACCCTCGCTTCGAGCTGCACACGGCCACCACCGACACCCGCATCAGCCAGGGTGACGCCAAGGTCTGGGGCACCGTGCACGACGAGCAGGATCTCGACCTGCACGCCGCGTTCGCCGAGCATCTCTACGCCACAATCGGATTCGATCTGCGCGGGCGCCGCTTCGCGCCGTTCTACGTCGCGGACATCGAGGGAGCCTCCGCCGTGCGACTCGACGACGACCACATGATCGTCACCGTCTGGTCCGCCACCGAAGGTGAGCGCGAGGTCCCGAAGACCTGAGACTCAGCGCAGGGTGTTCATCGGTGGACGATCCTCCAGCGACACCGTGGAGCTGCGCGGCGTGAACCCGTCGCCGTCGGCGAAGAACTGGGTGATGCCCACTCCTGAGTCGGGAATCCCGCACCGCGACAGCATGCTGGCCATCACCTGACGACTCATCACCCCGAGCTCGACCAGCGGCCGGTTGCGGTGGCTGCGCACACCCAGGTTCACCTGGGCGATGGCATTGAGTCCCAGGCGGTCGTACGTGTCGATCAGTAGACCGATCTCGACGCCGTATCCGGGTGCGAAGGGCACTGACGACAGCAGCTCCCGGGTGCCGGCGTACTCACCGCCCAGCGGCTGCACCACGCAACTCAGCTCGGGCCGGAGTGCGGCGAGCATGGGCCGGGCCACCAATTCGGTCACCCGCCCACCACCATTGGCATCCTCGGAGCCGCTGACCTTGAGCGGACGCCGGTAGAAGCCCTTGACCAAGTGGACACCCTGACCCAACAACAGCGGGCCGAGCAGGTGCGGCACGAACATCGGATCGGGGTCGATCAGATCGGAGTCGACGAAGGCGATCACGTCGCCGGTGGTCGCGGCCACCGACCGCCACAGCACTTCGCCCTTGCCCGGATTGGGCGGCACCTCAGGCAGCGCCTGTTCGCGGCTGACCACGCGCGCACCCGCGGCCACGGCCCGGATCGCGGTGTCATCGGTGGAGCCCGAGTCGAGGACGATCAGCTCGTCCACCAGACCGCCCAGCAGCGGGCTGATGGTGTCGACGACCGCGGCGACCGTCTCCTGCTCGTTGAGCGCGGGCAGGACCACCGAAACGGTGCGGCCCTTCTTCGCGGCGATGAGCTGCTCGACGGTCCAATCGGGCCGATTCCAACTGTGCGTTTCCAGCCAGCTCGGATCGATACCGACTACTCCGTCTAGTTGATGGGTCATGCCAACCCCCTCACTGTTCGCGCCGGCGGGCGGGTTCCGACGATGGAGCCCACCATTTCCAGCGTGCGGCGTGTGGGGCCGACTTCATGCACCCGGAACATGCGGGCACCGGCCGCCGCCGCCAGCGCGGTGGCGGCGAGAGTGCCTTCGAGTCGTTCCGTCAGTCCCACACCAAGAGTCTCCCCGATGAAATCCTTGTTGCTCAATGCCATCAGCACCGGCCACCCGGTATTAACGAGATCGTTTACGTGGCGCAACAAAGCGAGCCCGTGGAAGGTATTTTTGCCGAAGTCATGCGTCGGATCGATCAGAATCGAGTCCTTCGACACCCCCGCAGCCACCGCGCGTTCGGCGGCCGCGGTCACCTCGGCGATGACCGCATGGACGACACCGTCCACCTCGGTCCCGTAGTTCACCCGATAGGGCCGGGTACGCGGCACCGCGCCACCGGTATGTGAGCAAACCAGTCCGGCGCCATGGGCAGCCGCCACCGCCGGTAGCTCGGGATCGGTGCCGGCCCAGGTGTCATTGATGAGATCGGCGCCTGCCGCGCAGGCCTTCTCCGCAACCTCGGTACGCCAGGTGTCGATGCTGATCAGCAGGTCAGGATGAGCACTGCGCACCCATTCGATGAAGGGCACCACCCGCGCTATCTCGGCCTCCGCGTCGACGTTCTCGCCCGGGCCGGCCTTGACGCCGCCGATGTCCACCACATCGGCGCCGTCGGCCACCGCTTTGTGCACAGCGAACTGGGCGGCTTCGTCGGTGAAGGTGGCACCTCGGTCGTAGAAGGAGTCCGGTGTGCGGTTGACGATCGCCATGATGAGGGCACGATCGGTGCGGACGGGCCGTCCACAAAACGTCTCATGCACGCCCTCATTGTGCAGGCCAGCGCCTCTGCGGCTACACCGAGTGGGACACGTGGGCGAGATTTTCCTCGGTTTCCCGCCCACGTGTCCCACTCGGCGAGCGAAATGACTTGCGGGCCTATGCAGTATGGGCGCATGGGCGCACATCGATTCCTGGTCACCGGATCCTCGGGCCATCTCGGAGAGGCGCTGGTCAGCACACTGCGCCGGGGCGGCGCCGACGTCGTCGGCATCGACATCGCGCCTGGCCCGGTCACGGACATCGTCGGGTCGATCGCCGACCGCGCGGTTATCACAGAGGCGATGGCCGGGGTGACGTCGGTGCTGCACACCGCAACCCTGCACAAACCGCATGTGGGCTCGCACACGCGGGCCGACTTCGTCGAGACCAACATCGACGGCACGCTCGCACTCCTGGAAGAGTCCGTCGCCGCGGGCGTGACCGGATTTGTCTACACAAGCACCACCAGTGCATTCGGACATGCCTTGGTAGGCGCCGAGGTGGCCGCCTGGATCACCGAGGACGTGGCACCGGTACCCAAGAACATCTACGGTGCCACCAAGACCGCCGCGGAAGACATCGCGCATGTGGTGCATCAGGACTGCGGGTTGCCGATCATCGTGCTGCGCACCTCGCGATTCTTCCCCGAGCAGGACGACAACGATGCGGTCCGGGCGCGCTACTCCGATGAGAATGCGAAGGCCAACGAATACCTCTATCGCCGGGTGGATCTGGCCGACGTCGTCGAGGCACACCTCCTGGCGGCCGAACGCGCGCCCGACATCGGCTGGGCTAAGTACGTGGTCTCGGCGACAACGCCTTTCTCGCGCGCCGATATCGCGCGGCTGCATACCGACGCACCGACGGTGGTAGCACAACACTTCCCCGAGCAACCCCATCTGTATGCGGCACACGGCTGGACGATGTTCCCGACGATCGACCGGGTCTACGTCAACACCAGAGCCCGCACCGAACTGGGCTGGACGCCACGCTACGACTACGGACACATCCTCGATTGCCTTTGCCGCAGAGGCGGATTTCCGCAGCCCCTTGGCGCGCGAGATCGGAGCCAAGGGCTACCACAACGAACCGACCGGCGTGTACACCGCGGGCTAGCCTGCTACTGAGATCTCCACGTAGCGACGCAGGAAGGCGCTCTCGTCGAGCCGTTTGCGTCGCATCCAGCTGGTCACCTCCGCATTGCATTTACTCGCATTGCAGGACGGGCAGGCCGGCACCACGTTGGACAGCGTGTACCGGCCACCGCGGGAGATCGCCTGTACGCAGTCACGTTGCAGCGCTGTTCCCGTGGCGCCGCAATAGGCGCAGCCACCCCAGGCTTTCACGAGCGTCAGCCACTGCTCATCGGTGAGGTCGTTGTCGGCAAGCTTCACCCGACGTTGACGGCGCCGCGAGGCGCGCACCCGTCGACTGACTCCCACGGTGGAACAGTAACCCGCCGAAGGGCTATGCCTTGGGACGCTGGCCGCCCGCAACCTCGCCGGCGTACTCCGGGTAGAACGGGACATAGCCCTCGGCGCGACCGGCGAGCACGTACAGCGGATCGGTCACGGCCTCCCCGTATGCCTGCTCACGCAGCTCCACCTTGCGGCTCTTGAAGGTGGTGGTGTGCTCCAGGGTGTCCACGATCCTGACGAAAAGCGGCATCGCATAGGCGGGCAGGTACTGGTACACGATGTCGCTCAATGCCTTTGGATCGAACTCGGCACCGTCGTGCAGCTTGATGGCGGTCATGCCGGCGCGGCCGTCCGTACCCGGAACCTCGACGCCGAACACCGTGGCCTCCTCGATGGCGTCGGCGTGGTCGAGTGCACCTTCCACCTCCGTGGTCGCGACGTTCTCGCCCTTCCACCGGAAGGTATCACCGAGTCGGTCGCCGAAGGCCGCGTGTCCCCAACCCAGGTTGCGCATCAGATCGCCTGTGTTGAACCAGGTGTCGCCCTTCTTGAAGGCGTCACGCACCAGCTTCTTCTCCGAGGCTGTCGGATCGGTGTACCCGTCGAACGGCGCCAGGTTGGTGACCTTGCTGATCAGCAGACCGGCCTCGCCCGCTCCGACCTTCGTCAGATGGCCTTTCGAGTTGCGGAGCGGTTCTCCGGTCTCGATGTCGTACTTGACGTAGGCGATGGGCATCGGGCAGATACCGACGGTGCGGTCGATGTTGAGCGCGTTGACGAACGCGGTGTTGGACTCGCTGGCCGAGTAGAACTCGCAGACCCGCTTGATGCCGAAACGGTGGGTGAACTCGCCCCACAGCTCGGGCCGCAGTCCGTTTCCGATGATGACGCGCACCTTGTGCTGGCGGTCGGTGGGCTTGGGCGGCTGGTTGAGCAGGTAACGGCACAGCTCGCCGATGTAGATGAATGCGGTTGCGCGGCTGGCGATGACCTCGTCCCAGAAGCGCGAGACCGAGAATGACTTGCCGATCGCCAGTGTGGCTCCGGCGTTGATGGTGGTCGATACCGCGAGGGTCAGGGCGTTGTTGTGGTACAGCGGCAGACAGCTGTACAGCACGTCGTTGGGACGCAGCCGCAGTGCCATGTCGCCGACTCCGGACATGCCGCGCAGCCACCGATAGTGCGTCATCACACTGGCTTTGGGCAGGCCGGTGGTTCCGGAGGTGAAGATGTAGAACGCCCGGTCCTTGGTCATCACCGCGTCGGTGGCGGCGGGATTGGTGGTGGGCGCGAGCACCGAGGCCCGGTCCAGCTCGTCGCCGGTGAGCAGGGAGATCACGTTGGCGCCGGATTCGTTGATCGGTTCGACGAAGTCGGCCTCACTGATCAGCAGTTTGGAGTCGAGCAGTCCGATGCTGTGTGCCAGGACGTGTCCGCGCTGGTTGTAGTTGAGCATTCCGGCGATGGCACCGAGCTTCACGGTGGCGAGCATCAGCAGCACGGTCTGCGGCGAGTTGCGCAGCATGATGCCGACGACGTCACCGCGGCCCACGCCGTGCGAGGCCAGCGTGGCGGCGTACCGGTTGGCGGTGGCGTTCGCCTGCGCGTAGGTGATGTCGGTGCCCTCGAACCGCAGGAAGACGCGGTCTGCGTGCTTGGCGGCGCGCTCGGCGAAGAGCGCGCCGATCGACCAACGTCCCTTGGGGTTGGACTTGACACCGCTGATGATGCCGCGCGCCAGAATCGGCAGGTCCCAGGCCATGCCCGGCAGCTGCGCCAATACCTCGGTCAGGTGAACCCGATCCCGGGGATTCGACGGAATGGCGCTGCTTGCGGACATCTAGTTCTCCCTGTTCCTTACCGCCCAGTAGGCAATGGCTCACCGCATTGTTGACGAACGACCCAGCCCCGTCAATCCGTTGGCCTGCATGCGTCGAGGGCGGCGGCGATATCGGTGTGCACCAGCAGCCTGTCCCGCGCGTGTGCAGCCACGTAGCCCTTGTCCTGGAGTTCATCGAGCCAGCGCAGCAGCCCCGTGTAGTGACCGTCGGGGTCCAGCAATACCACCGGCTTCTGGTGCAACCCCAGGTAGCCGGCGGTCCAGGTCTCGAAAACCTCTTCCAGAGTGCCGATCCCGCCGGGCAGGGCGATGAAGGCGTCGGACCGGTCCTCCATGATCTGCTTGCGTTCGCGCATGGTGGTGGTGACGACGAGCTCATCGGCGTCGGTATCGGCGACCTCTCGATGCACGAGTGTCTTGGGGATGACCCCGATGGTGCGTCCGCCGGCGGCTCGCGCCGCCTGCGCCACGGCGCCCATGGCCGAGACGTTGCCGCCCCCGGACACCAGCGTCCATCCGCGTTCGGCGATGGCGGTGCCCAGACGAGTGGCTAGATCCAGCAGTTCCGGGTGGCGGGGGCCCGACGCGCAGTACACACAGACCGACAAGCTCATCGGTGACTTCCCTTCCCGTTGACCGCCTCAGCCTGCACGATGGCCTCCACCGCCTCGTCGACGCTGTCGGTGACCGAGAGCAGTGCGATGTCCTGCTCACCGATCTTGCCCGCGGGCAGCATCGTCCCGCGGATCCAGTCGAGCAGGCCCGACCAGTACTCGGTACCGAGCAGGATGATCGGGAACCGTGTGACCTTGCGGGTCTGCACCAGGGTGAGCGCCTCGAAGAGTTCGTCCAGGGTGCCGAATCCACCGGGCAGACACACGAAGGCCTGCGCGTACTTGACGAACATGGTTTTGCGGACGAAGAAGTAGCGGAAGTTTATGCCCAGGTCCACCCATTCGTTGAGGCCCTGCTCGAACGGCAGCTCGATGCCCAGGCCCACCGAGTAGCCCCCCGATTCGCTCGCACCACGGTTCGCGGCCTCCATGGCGCCCGGTCCGCCGCCGGTGATGACGGCATACCCCGCCTTGACCAGGGCGACACCCAGCTCCCGCCCGAGCTGGTACTCGGGTGAGTCCGGCTTTGTTCTGGCCGAGCCGAAAACCGTTACCGCTTTGGGGGTTTCCGCGAGTGCATCGAATCCCTCCACGAACTCACCCTGAATACGCAGCACGCGCCACGGGTCGGTGTGCGTCCAGGTGGTGGTGTCGCGGGTGTCCAACAGACGTTGATCGGCGGTGGTGTTCTCACACCGATCACGACGCAGTTGAACCGGTCCGTGCAGTTGAGGTTCGGTACTTTCTGGCACGCCGCCAGCCTAGGGGCCGCGGGCAAATCAATTCCCGCGGGACAGCTCACCCAGTAGTGCCAGCGTGCGCGCCTCGTCTTTCGGTCCGCCCAACTCGGTGTGGCTTGCGAACACTTCGGTGGCTCCCGCATCGAAGTATCGCCGCAGCTCGCCGGCCACATGTTCCTCGTCGCCGATGATCGCCAACTCGCCGGTATGCCGAACCCCCTCAGCATCAAGCACTTTCCGATACGACGGGATGCTCTCGTAGAACGCCATGTCCTCGATGGCAAGCGCCCGGACCCGTGCCGCATCGGAGGTGACGACGACGGCGACACCGGCGATGACACGCGGACGTGGCCGCCCGGCCCGCTCGGCGGCCGCATCGATGACGGGAACGATCTCCCGGCTGAGCGCTCGCGGACCGGCATGCAGCGGAATCGTGCCGTCGGCCAGCTCACCGGTGACCCGCAGCGCTTGTGGGGCCATGGCCGCGACCAACACGGGGATGTTCTCGCCGCCTGGCTGCGCCGTGGTGAATCTCGGTGCGACCGTGAGGGTCTCACCGTGAAAATCAGCAGTTCCGGTGTCGAGCAGCTGCCGGAGCGTGGTGAGGTACTCACGTAGGCGGCGTATCGGCTTGTCCACGTGCAGGCCATAGCTCGGCCCCTCGATTACCGGCGCGCCGAGCCCCAGCCCGAGTTGAAATCTCCCGTGGCTGGCGGCCTGGGCGGTCTGCGCGGCCGCCGATACCTCGATGGGGTGACGCGGGTTGATGGGAATCACCGAAACCCCCACAGTGCTGAGCTTTTCCGGGGGTATCGCCTGCCCGATCACCGCGGCCACGGTGATCGCGTCATAGTGATACATCTGCCCCAGCCACAGCGTCCGGACGCCGGCATCGGTGACTTTGCGCCCGTGCGCGAGGAACGCATCGACCAGGTTGGTGTCGGTCTGAACGCTGAGAGGTCGGCCGATCGCCACTCCGAGTTTCACGTCTCGGCCAACCCCGCGCGTTCCGGTGGCTATTCCCCGCAGAATCAGCGCGATGATTTCCCGCGCAGCTGAATTCCGATAAAATCGCATCTTGTGTTGATTAGCCGCCATCTCACCGGAGTGATGTCGCTGAGCGGCGGGCAGCGCATCGACCGCCACTGGCACGAGGTACATCAGATTGTGTATCCAGCCTCCGGTGTCATCGCAGTGACGACGGACGACGGCACCTGGATCGCACCCCCGAACCGCGCGCTGTGGATACCCGCCGGCGCCGGTCACGAACATCGCTTTTACGGCCCCACCGAGTTCCATTCCGTGGCCTTCGATCCGGAGAAATACCCGGTGGAACTGAAAGCTCCGACTGTCATCGCGGTGTCCCCGCTACTGCGGGAGCTGATCATCACGTGTTCGGTTCCCGGCGACCTGCCCCAGGAGGAGGTCACGCGGCTGGAGGTAGTACTCATCGACCAGCTGCGGCGCAGCCCGGAGCAGGCGCTGAAGTTGCCCATCCCGCGTGATCAGCGGCTGGCCGAGGCGTGTGCGCTGGTGGAGGCCGACCTGACACAGGTGTGGACCGTGACCGAACTGGGGCGGCGGGTAGGTGCCAGTGAGCGCACGCTGACCCGGTTGTTCCGCACCGACATGGGCATGACGTACCCGCAGTGGCGCACCCAGATCCGTCTTCATCACGCGTTGCGACTGCTCGCGGAGGATCGGCCCGTCACCTACGTCGCGCACCAGTGCGGTTGGGGCACACCGAGTGCGTTCATCGACGTATACCGGCGCATCCTCGGGCAGACACCGGGAACCTACGCCGCACCCGTCACGCGCTGAGGTAGCGCCGCAGTACCGCGGCCACGTCGGTGATCTGCTGTACCGGAACGTGTTCGCCTCGGGTATGCGCCAGATTCGGGTCACCCGGCCCGTAGTTGACCGCGGCGATCCCTCGTGCCGCGAACCGGGACACATCGGTCCAGCCGTACTTTGCGCGCACCACTCCCCCAGCCGCGCCGATCAATTCGGCCGCGGCCGGGCGGTCCAGGCCAGGCAGTGCCCCGGCCGCGGCGTCGGTCAGTTCGATGTCGACGTCGAGTCCGTCGAAGACCTCCCGCACGTGGACGAGCGCCTGTTCGGGGCTGCGGTCGGGGGCGAACCGGAAATTGACGGTGACGGCGGCCGCGTCCGGGATGACGTTCCCGGCAACTCCACCATCGATCCGCACCGCGGACAGCCCCTCCCGGTATTCGCAGCCGTCGATGTCGACGATGCGCGCCCGATATGCGGCGAGCCGGTCCAGGACGGCACCGAGCTTGTGAATAGCGTTGTCCCCCAGCCAGGATCGCGCTGAATGCGCGCGGGTGCCCGCGGCCCGGATCACCACGCGCAGGGTGCCCTGGCAACCAGCCTCGATCAGACCGGCGGTGGGCTCGCCAAGGATGGCAAGGTCGGCGTCGAGCCACTCGGGTAGTTCGCGTTCGATGCGGCCCAGTCCGTTGGCCGAGGACTCGATTTCCTCGCAGTCGTAGAACACCAGTGTCAGGTCGACGCGGGGCGTCACGGTGGCGGCCAGGTGCAGGAAGACGGCATCACCGGATTTCATGTCCACGGTGCCGCACCCGAACAAGATGTCGCCGTCCTCGCCCCGTTCCCAGTGGCTCGGCACGTTGTCGGCGGCGGGCACAGTGTCGAGGTGTCCGGCCAGCATCACCCGGGTGTTGTGACCGTAATCGGTGCGGGCCAGCACCGCGTTGCCGTTGCGTATGACCTCGAATCCGGTCGTCTGTCCCCGCAGGGCAACCTCGACGGCGTCAGCGATCAGCGCTTCGTGCCGGGACTCACTGGGAATGTCTACCAGGGCAGCCGTCAGGGCTATCGGGTCACCAGCGAGTTCGAGCGCCACCGATTCAGGCTAGCGTGTACCCCGTGAGCGGAGCAGTAGCACTTGGCCTGGCGACCATCGCGGCGGACGGATCGGTACTGGACACCTGGTTCCCGGCGCCCGAGTTGACCGACGCACCCGGCACCCCGGGTACCGAGCGAATCGACGCAGCAGACGCGCCCGCAGAACTGGCAGCGCTGGTCGGGTCCGACACGGACCGCGGCGTGGAGAAGGTGTTGGTACGTACCACCATTGGCTCGCTCGCCGATAAGCCCGCCGACGCCTATGACGCCTACCTGCGCCTGCATCTGTTGTCGCACCGGCTGGTCCCACCGCACGGTGCCAGCATGGACGGGCTCTTCGGTGTACTCACCAACGTGGTGTGGACGAACTTCGGCCCGTGCGCCGTCGAGGGTTTCGAGACGGTGCGCGCGAAGCTGCGTGCCCGCGGTGTGGTGACCGTGTTCGGCGTCGACAAGTTCCCGCGCATGGTCGACTACGTGGTGCCCACCGGCGTGCGTATCGCCGATGCCGACCGGGTGCGGCTGGGTGCGCACCTGGCCTCCGGCACCACCGTCATGCACGAAGGATTTGTGAACTTCAACGCGGGCACTCTGGGCGCGTCGATGGTGGAGGGCCGCATCTCGGCCGGTGTCGTCGTGGGTGACGGCTCGGACGTCGGTGGCGGCGCGTCGATCATGGGCACCCTGTCCGGTGGCGGCAGCCAGGTGATCTCGGTGGGCCAGCGCTCACTGCTGGGCGCCAACTCTGGTGTGGGCATCAGCCTGGGCGACGACTGCATCGTCGAGGCCGGGCTCTATGTCACCGCCGGCACCAAGGTCGCCACCCCCGACGGTAAGACCATCAAGGCACTGGAATTGTCCGGCACCAACAATCTGCTGTTCCGGCGCAACTCGCAGACCGGTGCGGTTGAGGTGGTGTCGCGTGATGGCGGCGCGTTCGAGCTGAACGCGGCGCTGCACGCCAACTAGTTCCGGCGCCGGCCGTACAGATCGCGCAACAGCGCGATCTCCGCGCCGTGGTGCAGCAATTCGCGATTGATGTGCAACGCCAGCGTCAGAAACGGCTTGTCGGCCCACGGGCCTTCGGCCGGCCCGACCGGTAGTGCCATTGCCGCGTCGTCCTTACCGCGCACTCCGTCGAGCCATGCCGCATACAAGACATCAAGGCGCTGCAGGGCGTCGGCCGCGGTGACCGGGTAGTCGTAGGTCAGGTAATCGATGGCCGGTCCGGCCCAACTCTCGGGGAAATGACTGGTGATACGCGCCCCGAGTACGCCCACGAGAATATGACCGAACCGCCAGGAGATGGTGGTGACCGGCGCGGGTTCGGGCGGTGGAGCGGCGAATTCGATCACATAGTCGCCTGATCCGCCCTGCAGCGGAGTCGTCGCGGTGCCGCGTGGCCGCAGACTCCAGCAGCCCTGCACCGGTTCCCAGAAGTATTCGTCGTCGGTGAGCCCGTCGAAGCGGGGCCGCAGCTGGGAGGTCCAGTGCCAGTTGATCTGGTCGACGACTTCCGCGGTCACGTCCATGTGATCAGCTCCTTCTTCAGGACCTTCCCCATGGCATTCCGAGGCAGTGCGTCCACTCGCCGGACCTCGCGGGGACGCTTGTGCACCGAGAGCTGTTGTGCCACGAAGCCGATGACGTCATCTTCCACCACATCACCGACAACGTAGGCCACGATGCGTTGCCCCAGATCGTCATCGGGAACTCCCACCACCGCGACCTCCACGATCCCGGGATGGCCCAGGAGCACGGTTTCGATTTCACCGGCACCTATGCGATAGCCACCCGATTTGATCAGGTCGACCGATTCGCGTCCGACGATCCGGTGCATTCCGTCGGCGTCGACGACGGCGACGTCTCCGGTGCGGTACCAGCCGTCGTCGGTGAGTACCTCGGCCGTCTTCTCCGGCAGGTTGAGATAACCGCTGAACAGCGTGGGGCCCTGAACCTGCAGCTGGCCAACGGTTTCCCCGTCATGAGCGGCAGCGCCGCCGTCCTCTGCCAGCAGCCGAGTCCGCACCCCGGTCAAGGGGTGACCGACCCAACCTGCGCGCCGCTCTCCGTCGACACGCGTGGACAGCGTGATGACAGTCTCGGTGGCGCCGTAGCGTTCGATGGGGGCATGTCCGGTGAGCGAGCGCAGCTCGTCAAAGACGGGCACCGGCAGTGGCGCACTACCGGACACCAGTAGCCGCGCCGAAGACAGTGCACGAGCACAGGATTGGTCGGCCGCTACTCGCGACCAGACCGTCGGCACACCGAAGTACAACGTGCCAGGGGTCGCGGCGTATGCCTCAGGCGTCGGTTTGACGGTGTGTACAAACCGATTTCCCACACGCAACGATCCAAGCAGGCCTAGTACCAACCCGTGCACGTGGAACAGCGGGAGCCCATGCACCAGAACGTCATCGGGTGTCCACGCCCACGCATCGGCCAGTCCGTCCAGGCTGGCCGCCAATGCGCGCCGACTCAGCTGTACGCCTTTCGGCGCACCGGTTGTCCCCGAGGTGTACACGATGAGTGCGGTCGACTCTGGGCGAGGTTCGGAGTATTGATGCCAGGAACGCGCGTGGCGGCGCACCGGCACGTGCGGCAATCCCTCTGGCTCGTCCGGTGTTTCACCCAGCCATGCGATGGCCCCGCTATCGGCCAGGATGTGGCGGCGTTCGGCCACCCCGACGTCTGCCGGCACCGGCACGATGGGGACTCCGGCGATGAGTCCGGCGATGACGGACAGCACCGTATCGATACTCGGACGCGCCAGCACTGCGATCGGACCCGAGGCGCCACCGATGCGTTCGGCTGCTGCCGTTGCCGCACCTACCAGGTCACCGCGACCCCAGCTGTCCTCGCCGATACGAACAGCGTCCGCGAGATCGGGCGACTTGGGGTGAAGGGACGTCAGCAGCATGAGGCCAGCCTAGGACGCGACCCCGCTATGGGGCCGCGAGACATGCCTAGCCCCCGGAAAGCAGCGCGCGCAGGAAGAAGGTCATGTTGGCGGGCCGCTCGGCGATGCGCCGCACAAAGTACCCGTACCACTCCTCACCGAACGGCACGTACACCCGCACGTGGTGTCCCTCACCTGAGAGGCGGCGCTGCTCGGCATCGCGAATCCCGTACAGCATCTGGTATTCGTAATCGCCTGGTCCCCTGCCTGTCTCGCGCGCCATCAGGTTGGCCGCATCGATGATGGCGGGATCGTGTGAGGCCACCATCGGGTAGCCGTCACCCTCCATCAAGACGCGCAGGCAACGCAGGTACGCGACACCGACGTCCTCGGGGTCTCGATACGCAACGGATTCGGGCTCGTCATAGGCGCCCTTGCACAATCGAATGCGCGAGCCCGCACCGGAGAGATCGACACAATCGGCATACGTGCGTTTCAGATAAGACTGCAGCACGGTACCCAGCCACGGGAAGTCGGTGCGCAGCTCACGCACGATACCCAGGGTCGAATCGGTGGTGGTGTGATCCTCGGCATCAACGGTGACCCATACCCCGGCCTGATCGGCCTTGGCACACAACAGCTGTGCGTTTTCCAGGGCTATCTGTTCGCCACCGTGCGGCAACGCCTGCCCCAGCGCGGAGAGTTTCAGAGAGATCTCCAGCGGCCGCACCCCGGTATGCACCGTGTCGCTGCGCTGTGCCAGGGCATCCAGCAGCGAGAGGTACGCCGACACCGTACGGGTGGCCTGCTCTATATCGGTGGTGTCCTCACCCAGGTAATCAATCGAGATGAACCGCCCCGAGTCCAGCAGTGCGGTACCCGCCGCAAGAACATCGTCCTCGGATTCACCGGGGACGAAACGGCGCACCACCTGTCGCGTCAACGGCATACGTTCGGCCGCGTGCCGAAGCCGCGCAGACCTACTGGCCGCCAGAATGGCGGGTCTGGCTGTTTTGCCGAACCACTCAGCCATCCTCACGCTCCATGTGGGGGTATCCGTATTCCGTTGGAGCGTCGAATGTTTCCTTGATGGATCGCGGCAGCAGCCAGCGCTGCAGATTCAGCGGCGATCCGGCCTTGTCGTTGGTACCCGATGCCCTGCCGCCACCGAAGGGCTGCTGGCCGACGACGGCGCCGGTGGGCTTGTCGTTGATGTAGAAGTTACCGGCCGCGAAGCGAAGCCGGTCGCTGGCCGCCTGAACGGCTTGGCGGTCGTCGGCGATGATCGCGCCGGTAAGCGCATAGCGAGAACCGGTGTCGACGGTGTCGAGGATGCGCTCGTAGTCGTCGTCGGGGTAGACGTGCACCGCCAGGATCGGGCCGAAGTACTCGGTGGAGAACGCCTCGTCGGTCGGATCGTCCGAGAGCAACACCGTGGGTCGGATGAAATATCCTTCGCTGTCGTCATATTCGCCGCCCGCCGCGATCGTCACCCCGGCGCTCTTGGCGCGATCGATGGCGGCGGCGTTGCGCTTGAACGACTTCTCGTCGATGACGGCACCGCCGAAGTTGGCGAGGTCGGTGACGTCCCCGTAGGTCAACGCGGAGGTGGCATCGAGGAACTCATCGCCCATCTGGTCCCACACCGACCGGGCCACGAAGGCGCGAGAGGCTGCCGAACACTTCTGCCCCTGATAGTCGAAGGCACCGCGAATAAGTGCGGTACGCAACACGTCTGGACGAGCTGAGGTGTGCGCGACGACGAAGTCCTTGCCGCCCGTCTCACCGACAAGCCGAGGGTAGGTGTTGTACCTGTCGATGTTGGTACCGACCTCACGCCACAGGTGCTGGAACGTGCGGGTGGAGCCGGTGAAATGGATACCCGCCAGACGCGGATCGGCGAGCGTCACATCCGATACCGCGATGCCGTCTCCGTTGAGCAGGTTGATGACACCGGGCGGCAACCCGGCGGCTTCGAGGAGTTCGAGGGTGAAGTGCGCGGCGAAGGCCTGGGTGACGGAAGGCTTCCACACCACCGTGTTACCCAAAAGTGCTGGGGCCGTAGGAAGATTTCCAGCGATAGCGGTGAAGTTGAAGGGAGTGATGGCATAGACGAAGCCCTCGAGGGGGCGGTACTCCATCCGGTTCCACGCGCCACCGCCGCTACTGGGCTGTTCAGCGAGGATGTGCCGGGCGAACTGCACGTTGAACCGCCAGAAGTCGGCCAGCTCGCAGGCCGAGTCGATCTCGGCCTGATAGGCGGTCTTCGACTGCCCGAGCATGGTGGCGGCGTTCAGGGTGGCCCGCCACGGACCGCACAACAGATCGGCTGCCCGCAGGAACACCGCCGCCCTGTCATCGAAAGACAATGCCGCCCAATCATTCTTCGCGGCGACCGCGGCCTCTACCGCGTCAACGGCTTCGGCATGACCTGCGTTGGTGACGGACCCCAGCACGGCACGGTGGTTGTGTGGCTGCACCACATCGATGCGTTCGCCCTCACTCATTCGGCGAACGCCACCGATCACATGCGGCAGATCGATGGGCGAGGCACTCAGCTCACCCAATGCCGTCGTCAATCGGTCGCGTTCGGGAGTGTTCGGGGCGTACGTGAGCACCGGCTCGTTGACGGGCGCCGGCACGTTGGTGATGGCATCCATGCATCAAGCATCGTCCTGTTCCCCCATGACTGTCGAGGAATCTGGACAATGCGCAACGAAACCTCAGGTAACACCGAAATCCGGCGGGACGTTACGTGTGGTAGTTCGGGTCGTCGACGGTCAGTCGGCCAGGCGCGCGATCGCGGCGTCGATCCGCTCATCGGTCGCGGTGAGGGCCACCCGCACATGCTCCTTGCCCCGGGGACCGTAGAACCGTCCGGGGGCCACCAGAATCCCGCGCTGGGCCAGGTATGCCAGCGCGTCGTCACAGGAGTCACCCCGCGTCGACCACAGATACAAGCCGGCCTCGGAGTGGTCGATCCGGAATCCGTTGCCGATCAAAGCCTTCGAAAGCTTGTCGCGGCGAATCTCATAACGGGCGCGCTGATCACGCTGATGCTCGTCCTCGCTCAGCGCCGCGGTCATCGCCGCCTGCACCGGCCCCGGCACCATCATCCCGGCGTGCTTGCGCACTGCGAGCAACTCGCCGACCACCGAAGCGTCACCCAACACGAATCCGGCCCGGTACCCCGCCAGCGATGAGGTCTTGGATAGCGAGTGCACGGCCAACAACCCGGTAACGTCGCCATCGCAGACCCGCGGATCCAGAACCGACACCGGCTCGGCGTCCCATCCAAGGCCGAGGTAGCACTCATCGGACACCACGAGGGCGCCGCGTTCGCGTGCCCACTCGACGACCTTGCGCAGATGCTCCACCGGCAGCACCGCCCCGGTGGGATTGCTGGGCGAGTTGAGGTAGATCAGTGCGGGACGCCGCGGGCCCAGTTGGGTCAGCGAGTCCGCGCGAACCGTGGGCACACCGGCCAGCCGGGCGCCCACTTCATAGGTCGGGTACGCCAACTCGGGGATGACGATCAGGTCGTCGCTGCCCAACCCGAGCAGGGTCGGCAGCCACGCGATGAGTTCCTTGGTGCCGATGACCGGCAGCACGGCGTCGTCGGCAAGCGGAAGCACGCCGTATCGCCGCGACACCGCGTCGCGGATTGCCTGGCGCAACACGGGCGTACCGGCCGTCGCCGGATATCCGGGAAGATCGCCGGCCGCGGCCAATGCCTCGCGAATGACCGGGGCCACACTGTCCACGGGGGTTCCGACGGAAAGGTCAACAATCCCTTCGGGGTGCGCCGCAGCGGTCGCCTTCGCACCGGCGATGGTGTCCCACGGAAACTCCGGAAGCCGGGACGAGACCCGCAGCCGGGACTCAGACGACAAGTTCAGTGTCCCTCACCCATGGGTGGAAGCTCCTTGACCGACGGCGGGTCGTACTCGGTCTTGCCTACCTTCGCGGCACCGCCCGGCGACCCCAGGTCGACGAAGAAGTCGGCGTTGCCCTGGATGTAACCGGTCCACTGATCCGGCACATCGTCCTCATAGAAGATGGCCTCCACAGGGCACACCGGTTCGCAAGCACCGCAGTCGACACATTCGTCGGGGTGGATGTAGAGCATGCGCCCACCCTCGTAGATGCAGTCGACGGGGCATTCCTCAATGCATGCCTTATCCATAACGTCGACGCACGGTTCCGCGATCGTGTAGGTCACGAAGGTTTCCTCATTTCCTGCGCTGATGTCCAGTTCATGGGTTGCGGCAAGTATCCCGGTCCATAGATGTGCCCCGCGACACAGGCTGACCTAACTCGTCAGGGAGATCTAGCCGTATCTGTCGGTTACAGGTACTTAGCTTAACGTTTAACTTGACTTGCCGCCAGCAGCCACGCTCAGGCCCTGGGCAGGAGGCGTGTGTCACGTGGCATGCCGCTGCCGATCGCGCTCATCGGGCGCGTGCCGTTCGGGTGAATCAAGGTCGGCCAAGTGGCCCGTGTCGGCGTGGGCGTGACCACCCGCCCGCCAGGCCCGTTATCGCCGAAGATGACGACACCGCCTGAGGAAATTGCTTCGGGGGCAATGCAATCCGCGTATTCACCGGGGTGGAGGCGACTGGCCTGCACGCCCCCGTCGATGCAGTCGGCGGCATATCGCCCGGTAAACGCTTGATCCGCCGGGCCAGCGCACGGTTCGGCGATCACCCGCATCACGGACAACTCCCCGAAGCGCCGCACCCAACTAGATGTTTAAGACAGTCACCGTTACCGGCCGCGACACTTAACTGGCCAGTTGTATGCAGACTGTTGCACTGCAACAAGTTGCATAGGGGTCAGGTTTCATGTCAGCATGCTGCCGTGGCACTCACCCACGCGATCCTGTTGTCCCTGGCCGAGCAGAACGGGTCAGGTTACGAGCTCACGAGCCGATTCGACCGGTCGATCGGCTACTTCTACAGCGCCACCCACCAGCAGATCTATCGCACCCTGCGCCGCATGGAGGACGACAGCTGGCTGCGCTGCACCGTCGTCGACCAAGAAGGACGGCCCGCGAAGAAGGTCTACGACGTCGCAGAGCTCGGCTTTCGCGAGTTATCCCGGTGGGTCAACAGCTCCGAGGGCACCGATATGCGCGATCTGGCCCTCAAGGTCCGCGCCGGCACCTACGGCGATATCGACATGGTGGTCGAGCACATCCGCGTCCAACGCGATACGCACCTCGTCATGCTCGACAACTACCGCGAAATGGAAAAGCGCCAGTTTCCCGCTCCGGATCAGCTCACCGGCGCGGCCCTGCACCAATATCTCGTCCTACGCGGCGGTGTCCGCATGGAAGAGGGATTCACCGATTGGTGCGACGAAATGATCACTTCCTTGTCCACAGCCCGGACTGAAAGCGAGAATCATGAGTAATCCATATCCAACCCTGTTGTCCCCCTTGGACCTTGGCTTCACAACGTTGAAGAACCGAGTCGTCATGGGATCCATGCACGCAGGACTCGAGGATTTCCCCTGGGATACGCCTGCCCTGGCGGCCTACTTCGCCGAGCGCGCCAAGGGCGGCGTCGGCATGATCATCACCGGCGGATACGCCATCAACCGTGCCGCCTGGCTCAAGCCGCTGGCCGGAAAGCTCACCACTTCCCTTGAGGCTTACCGGCACCGCATTGTCACGAACGCGGTGCACAAGAACGGCGGCAAGATCATCGTCCAGCTCCTGCATGCGGGCCGCTACGGATACCACCCGTTCTCGGTGAGCGCGTCGAACAAGAAGTCCCCCATCACGCCGTTCAAGCCGCGCAAGCTGAGCACCAAGGGTGTCTGGCAGACGATCGAAGACTGGGCACACAGCGCCAAAATGGCCAAGAAGGCCGGTTACGACGGCGTCGAAATCATGGGTAGCGAAGGCTATTTCATCAACCAGTTCCTCGCGCCCTACACCAACAATCGCACCGACGAGTTCGGCGGCAGCCCGAAGAACCGACGCAGACTGGCCGTCGAGGTGGTCAAGGCCGTCCGCAAGGCGGTCGGCCCGGAGTTCATCATCTGCTATCGACTGTCCATGGCCGACTATGTGCCCGATGGCCAGACCTGGGATGAGATTGTGGCTCTGGCCAAGGAGATCGAGGCCGCCGGTGCGACGATCATCAACACCGGCATCGGCTGGCATGAGGCGCGGGTGCCCACCATCGTCACGTCGGTGCCACAGAACGCGTTCGTGGACCTCTCCAACAAGATCGCTCAAGAGGTCCACATCCCGGTGATGGCATCCAACCGGATCAACATGCCGCAGTCCGCCGAACAGATCCTCAACGACGGTCAGGTGCAGTTGATTTCGATGGCCAGGCCGCTGCTGGCCGACCCGGACTGGGTCAACAAGGCCTCGGCCGATCACGCCGATGAGATCAACACCTGCATCGCCTGCAACCAGGCCTGCCTGGATCACTCGTTCGTGAACAAGAAGGCCAGCTGCCTGCTGAACCCTCGTGCCGGCAACGAGACGACACTCAAGCTGCTGCCGACCCGGCATGCCAAGAAGATCGCCGTCGTCGGCGCGGGCCCAGCCGGGCTCGCGGCCGCCGTCACCGCCGCCGGACGCGGACACAAGGTAGTGCTGTTCGAGGCCAACTCCGAGATCGGTGGCCAGTTCGACATGGCACGCAAAATTCCCGGCAAGGAAGAGTTCAATGAGACCATCCGGTACTACACGACGATGCTCAAGAAGTACGGCGTGACCGTACTTTTGAACAAGAAGGTGGATGCGCAGGAGCTGATCGCCGGCAAGTTCGACGATGTCATCCTGGCGACCGGGGTCAAGCCCCGGGTTCCGGCCATCCCCGGTATCGACCACCCGATGGTGCTCTCGTACCCGGAGGTGATCAAGCAAATCAAGCCCGTCGGCAAGCGTGTCGCGGTGGTCGGCGCGGGCGGTATCGGCTTCGATGTGTCCGAGTTCCTGACAATCGATGAGTCACCGACGCTGAACCTCAAGGAATGGCGCGCCGAGTGGGGCATCTCCGAGGAGCGCGACTCCCGCGGTTCGCTCACGAAACCCATTCCGGCTCCGGCGGTTCGCGAGGTCTACCTGTGCCAGCGCAAGAAGGGATCGCTGGGCAAGGGCCTGGGCAAGACCACCGGCTGGGTGCACCGCGCATCGCTCAAGGCCAAGAAGGTCACCGAACTGGCGGGGGTCAACTACGAGCGGATCGACGATGCCGGGCTGCACATCAGTTTCGGTGAGGAGCGCAAAGACCCACGGGTGCTCGAGGTCGACAATGTGGTGATCTGCGCGGGCCAGGAATCGGTGCGCGACCTCGACGACGTGTTGAAGGAAGCCGGGGTCGAAGCCCACGTGATCGGTGGCGCGGCGCTGGCCGGTGAGCTGGACGCCAAGCGTGCGATCAAGCAGGGCACCGAGCTGGCCGCCAAGCTGTAGTCCCCCAACTGCCGACGGGACCTACCGATATCCGTTGCACCAGCGGTGCGGATGCATCTGGCGGCACGCCCTCCAGATGTCGTTCGGGTCCGTCGTGGTGGTACTCGGTGGCGCGTCGGTTGTGGGCGTGATCGCCGGTGCCGGGAGGTAGGTGGTTGCGGTCACCGTTTCCGTGACCGTCTCCGTCGACGAGGTCAGGGGCGAGGACGACGGGGACGGGGACACCGACGCAGACGTCGAGGGTGTCGTCACCGACGTGATGGGGACAAGTGGTGGCGCCGTTGTCTTCTGGGGAACGAGAAGCAGAAACCCCAGAGCGATCAGCGCCAGCACTCCGGCCGCGGCGGCTATCGCAACGATCCAGACCTGACGGGATGTGCCCCGGGACGGCGGGGCCACTGGGAGCAATTGCGTGGGCTCGTCTCCGCCGTCGCTCCAGGCCCGCACCGTGTCTTCGTAGGACGGCATTCCTCGGCACCTCCGTGACTGTCATCGCTCGATCTGCTACCGAGCCGATGGCGCCGGATGCCGCCACGCTAGTGAGCGATTCTGAGGTGCCGCTGAGATGCAGCTGCCAAATACTTGGACGATTCGCGGGGGTCAGCGCGTCGCCGTGCCGGTTGGATTTTCCAGCTTCCCGTCTCCGATTCCAACACCGGGCTTCACTCCACCCGGCACCCCGGCGCCGTCCACTACCCCGGCCGAAATCCTGGGCCCCCGCGCGGGGCCCGACATCAGCACCGGCAGTTGAGTACCGCGCGAGGGACGCAGCGCGGGCAGCTGACCGGGCACGAAGACCGGGTTGTAGGGCGCCGGAATGGGCGGTGGCGGAGCCGCGGCGACAGGCGAGGCAAGGCCAACCGCGATTGCCGCCACAATCGTTGCTACACAAAATATTCGGATCATGGTGTTACTCTTTCAGTCATGCCACGTGGGTCCTCCAGCTGCCCGGCGTTCATACCGGCGCCTATTCGGGCGGTGTACCCGGAGTCGACACCGGCGGAGATCCGGGTGCCACGCGGCGTTGCCGGGGACAGCCCAAAGGGGGGTTGCGCCGCGGTCGCCGCATAGTTGGGTGTCCCACCGGGCACGGCCACCGGCACCGCAGGCATGGGGTTCACCGGCGGCGGGTCCGCCATGACCGGCGGCGCCCACAACAAGGACGTTAATACCGTTGTGGCACAGACGAATTTAATCATCAGATCTTGATCGGATCGCCATAGATCGCGAACTCGGTGTAACCGGTCTCGGTCGACGCGCGCAGCGAGGCGAACGAACGGATCGTCACGTCACCACCGCAGGCATCGGCCTTCACGTGCACGTTATCCAAGTCCAGCGCGCCCGTACCACCGTGGGAGAGAACCATGTTGGCCATCGGAAGATTGACGATGACGCCCGGCTGCACCACGGTTTGAACGAAACCGCCGACTCCCGCGCTACCTCCGACTCCCACCGATGGTGTGGGTGCCACACCAAGACTCACCGACGGTGCGATGCCCGCCGATCCACCAAGCTGCAAGCCCGAGGACACATCCGATTGGCAACCGAGCTGATATCCGATGACAAAGAGGCTGTCGGTGATGGGGTTGGCGCCACCGGAGGCCGTCGCGGTTCCCGACAAGGTGATGAATGCCTCGCGCGAGTTGGTTGCCGCAGCCAGGTTGGGAACCACGTTGACCCGTTCGTTGTCGAGTCTGATCTGCAGTTGCCAGCCATCCCGGGTCGTCCGCGAATATGACTGCGGCGCCATCTCTCTGGGCTCTGCACTAGCCGGGGCTGCGACCATGAACCCAAGCATGGCAACGATGAAAACTTGTCGCTACGAGTCGGATGGTCACGCACATCACGATGCCCAAACCGGCCACCGGAGTTAACCCACCGCGATCCAGTCAGTCAGGTGCGCGCAGAGACCGTCAACTTAGCGGAACCCATCGCAGTCGCGGCGCGGATGCAGTTCGTGACACAACCGGCCTTCTTCCGGACGTGTCGGCACCACTTCTGTCGGCGTCACCTCTGTCGGCGCGACCGGCGCGGGCGTCTCCACCACCACCGTGGTTTCGATAACGGTGGTGACCACCGTCTCCGTCGGCGGCACGACGGGCACCGAACTACTTGGCACACGCGGATGTTCGGTCGTCGAGGTCACCGGGGCCGGGGTCACCGGCTCCTCAACCTTATCCACCTCCAGCAGGGCCAGAACCAGCGCCGCCACAATGGCCAGGCCCGCCGCCGCGCAGACGATCCACACCCAGCGCCACGAGCGATTGCCCACGGAAATCTCGGAGTCGTCCGCCTCGGAGTACGCAGCGGCAGGCGGATCCAACGGCCGCTGGGCAGTCGGCGGCATCGACTCCTCGTCGGGCGGGAATTCGGTCATCAGGGCACGAGGCTACCGCCATCAACGGCGGCCCACTGCCGAAATCCGTACTCGCGCTCAGGCCGCGGACGGCCGCCGTGCGTAGGTGGTGGTGCGTTCCACTGCGGGGCGTCCGATGCCGTCGGCGATTTCTTCCAGCTCGGCAATGGTCTTGGCGGATCCGTGTTCGGAGCCGGCCATCCGGGAGATGGTCTCCTCCATGAGGGTGCCGCCCAGATCGTTGGCGCCACCTTCGAGCATCTCCCGCGTGCCGTCGATACCGAGCTTGACCCAGCTGGTCTGGATGTTGTGGATACGCCCATGCAGCATGATGCGTGCCAGCGCGTGCACCGCCCGGTTGTCGCGGTTGGTGGGCCCGGGGCGCGCGGCACCCGCCAGATACAGCGGTGCGCTCTGATGCACAAACGGCAGCGGTACGAACTCGGTGAATCCGCCTGTACGGTCCTGAATTCCGGCGAGAACACGCAGATGCGCCACCCAATGTTTGGGGGTATCCACGTGCCCGTACATCATGGTGGAGCTGGACCGCAGCCCCACCTCGTGTGCGGTACTGATGACATCGATCCATTCCGACGCGGGCAGCTTGCCCTTGGTCAGCACCCACCGAACCTCGTCGTCGAGGATCTCGGCGGCGGTACCCGGAATGGTGTCCAGACCTGCGGCGCGCAGTTCGGTCAACCACTCACGAACGCTCTGGCCGCCCTTGGACGCACCGTTGACGATCTCCATCGGGCTGAAGGCGTGCACATGCATGCTGGGCACCCGCTTCTTGACCGCGCGCACCAGATCGGCGTACCCGGTGACCGGCAGCTCCGGGTCGATACCGCCCTGCATGCAGACCTCGGTGGCACCGGCGACATACGCCTCCCAGGCGCGGTCCCCCACTTCCTCGGCCGAGAGCGAGAAGGCGTCGGCATCGCCCTTGCGCTGCGCGAAGGCGCAGAAACGGCAGCCGGTGTAGCAGATGTTGGTGAAGTTGATGTTCCTATTCACCACATACGTGACATCGTCGCCGACCACGTCCGCACGGATCGAATCAGCCAGTGCGGCAACAGCATCCATAGCTGGGCCCTCGGCGGTCGCCAACGCCAGGTACTCGTCGTCGCTGCAGCCGGCCGGATCTCTCTCGGCAGAGCGCAGCGCCGCCAACACGTCGCCGCTCACCTTTTCCGGCGCCCGCGCATTCAGCTCACGAACATGTTCGCGGATGGACTCCCAGTCCCCGAAGGCGCTCGCCAGATCGCTACGGGTGTCGGTATTGCGGCCCTCCGAGTCGATGGCCGCGTGCAGGTCTACCCGGCCCGTGGACTCCCAGGTCTCGTCGGGCTCCTGCCAGGGCAATCCCGTCGGCGAAATATCGAGGGCGTAACCGGTTTCCGGGTCGGCCAGGGCCTCCACGTGTCCACGTACCCGCGGGTCGATCCACGCCGCCCCGGCCTGCACGTACTGCGGGTGCGCGGTGAGCCGCTGCACCAGGTCGTATCCGGCCTCGGCGGTCACGTCGGCGAGATCGTCTACCGCGGGCCAGGGGCGTTCGGGGTTGACGTGGTCGGGCGTGAGCGGCGAGACACCGCCCCAGTCGTCCACACCCGCCGCGATAAGCGCGAGGCATTCGCTGCGGGACACCAGGTTTGGCGGCGACTGCACCCGCATCTTCGGGCCGAGCACCAGCCTGGTGACGGCGATGGTGGCCAGGAAGTCGTCGATATCGGCATCGGGAGTCGACTTCATCGCGGTGTCCGGCTTGGCCCGGAAGTTCTGCACAAGCACTTCCTGCACGTGGCCGAACTCTTTGTGCACCTTTCGGATCGCGTGAATGGTCTCGGCCCGTTCGGTCAGGTTCTCCCCGATGCCCACCAGCAGCCCGGTGGTGAAGGGGATGGACAGCCGACCGGCGTCGGTCAGCGTCCGCAGCCGCACCGAGGGGTCCTTGTCGGGGCTGCCGTAGTGCGCCTCGCCCCGCGTCTCGAACAGCCGCCGCGACGTGGTTTCCAGCATCATCCCCATCGACGGCGCCACCGGCTTGAGCCGCGCCAGCTCGGACCACGTCATCACGCCCGGGTTCAGGTGCGGCAGCAGCCCCGTCTCTTCCAGCACCCGGATCGACATGGCCCGCACGTAATCGAGCGTGGTGTCGTATCCACGCTCATCGAGCCACTGCTTGGCCTCCGGCCAACGGTCCTCGGGCCGATCGCCCAGCGTGAACAAGGCCTCTTTGCAACCCAATTCAGCGCCGCGACGGGCAATGTCCAGGATCTCGTCGGGCTCCAGGTACATACCCTGGCCCTGCGCGCGCAGCTTGCCCGGAACCGTCACGAAGGTGCAGTAGTGGCACTTGTCGCGGCACAGATGGGTAACCGGAATGAACACCTTGCGTGAATAGGAGACCGGCAGACGCCCGGCCGCGCCGAGACGCCCGGCCGACTCCAGCCCGGCATCGCGCACGCGCGACGCACTGGCCATCAGATCGACAAGATCGTCTCCCCGCGCGGTCAGCGCGAGAGCGGCCTCATCGACGTTCAGCGTCACGCCGTCGCGGGCGCGGCGCAGCACCCGCCTCAGCGCGGGCGATGAGCCACCTGCGCGAGCGGCATCCGGAACAGAAGATGCCGCTTTCGGCGAGGGAAAGGCGGGATTCGGCAGCGGCGTTACGTCGTCGGGCACGTTTGTACAACCGTCGGTCACCCCCAGATCATCCGCCCGTACCAAAAGCCCCACCACTCGGGGGTTCATCAACGGGACCACGCTGCGAAAACACCCGGGATGGCTAGGCTGATCTTCGTGAGTCTTACGAGAACGCTCAAGCAGAAACTTCCGTTTCTGCGGTATTCGTTTCTGCGTGCGGTGTTCGGCGGGCTGAACGTCATGCGCACTGGTCAGATGGGCGACGGCCGCGAAGAGGCCACCGCCGAGCACGTCATCGCCACCGCCCCGGCCGGGGATGTCGACGCCGCGATCGACGCCATCGACAACTTCGCGTATGACCAATCGATTCTGATGAATGTCGGCGACGAAAAGGGCCAGCTGCTCGACGCAGCCGTCAAACGCGCCAATCCCAAGATCGCGCTGGAGCTGGGCGCGTACTGCGGGTACAGCGGGCTACGGATCGCGCGTGCGGCTCCCGGCGCCAAGTTCTTCTCCATCGAGAAGTCGGGGGCCAACGCCTCGGTGGCACGTCGAGTCTGGGCACACGCCGGGCTGGCCGACCGCACCACCTGCCTCACCGGCACGGCCGACGACGGCACCACCTTGGACACACTGACCAAGGACTACGGGTTCACCGAGGGTTGTCTGGACTTCGTGTTCATCGACCACTGGAAGGACGTCTACCTGGACGACCTGCAGCGGCTGATGGAACGGGGCTGGCTGCATCCGGGGACGATCGTGGTCGCCGACAACGTTGGCTTCCCCGGCTCCCCCAAGTACCGCGCGTACATGAAGGAGCAGCAGGGCAAGCGCTGGCAGACCATCGAGCACGAGACCCACGTCGAGTACCAGACGTTGGTGAAGGACTTGGTCCTCGAGTCGGAGTACTTGGGCTAGACGTTCGCCCTACGTAGGACATACGCCGCGGGCAGCACGCCGAACACCAACAGCAGCACGGGCCCGAACCCGGTGAAAACCACGTCACCGCCGGGCCCGCCGAACAAGAGCAGCGTCGTGGTCGCCACGAATGCCCACAGCGGTGCCCCCGACCATCGCGTCGACGGTGCCCATTGCAGCGCGCACCACACCAGCACCACGTTGAGGACAGCGCTGATGACCAGGCCCAGCGGAACAAGAACCCCGCCAAAGCGCGTGTTGAGCAGGGCAGCGCCGAAAATGGCGCTGATGATGCCGTCGACAATGAGCGCGGTCAGAACGAACGCGCGCAGATAAACGTTCAGACGTCTAAATCGGGACGGAGTCGAGCTGGGCCACGAGTGAGCCGACGACCCATTGGAAGTTGTCCAGCCGGTCTTGCCAATGCTGCTGGTTGGGGTCCAGGTCCGGATCAGGTGGCATGGATCGAGCTTACAACTCGATGCCGGCGAACAGATCTGATTCCCATCCGGTGTCGACACCGGCCACACCACGCACCAGCACAAAATGCTCGATGTCCCCGAGGGGCAACGCGATCAAGTTCGACAGCGCCAGCGAGGTCCCGTCCTCGGAGACGGTGAGCTGGGTGGCATGCGCGCGCAATGCGGCCGCCTTGGCGTCGCGATAGGCCGAGACGTCGATGGCGGCGCTGATCTGCTCGTCGGCATAGGTGGGTATGACGTCGAGGGGGGCGGGCTCACATCCCGGAGGCAGCTGCCTCATCGCGGCGAGTCCCGCGCTTAGCGCATTGGTAGCGATGACGGTCCAGTACAGCTTGGCCACCTGCCAGGAGGCCTGCTCGACCGCGGCGGTGGTCACCGTGTGTGCCTGGATGTGGTCGGGATGCCCATATCCCCCGAAGGGGTCGTAGGTGATGACGACGTGTGGGCGGTGTTCCTCGATCAACCGCGTCAGTTCCGCGACGGCATCGTCGATGTCGGCGCCGGCGAATGCCCGCGGATGCAGCGGCCCGGTGTCGGCCATGCCGGAGTCACGCCAGTGCCCCGCACCGCCGAGGAAAACGGGCTGCTCGATGCCCAGGTGTTTCAACGCGGTAGACAATTCAGCGATCCGGTACCCGCCGAGTTGATCGGCGTGGTCAACGGCGAGCTGTGCCCAGCGGTCGCCGATCACCTCGCCTTCCTCACCGAGGGTGCAGGTGACGACCTTGACGTCCGCACCTTCGGCGGCATACCGCGCGATGGTTCCGCCGGTCGTCAGGGATTCGTCGTCGGGATGGGCGTGGACGAGCATCAGGCGGCGGGTCATGGGCGGGTCTTCTTCCACTCTCCTGCCGTGGCGACGATTCCCACCGGAACCGCACCGGTCAGCTCGACGTTCTGCACGCTGGGCCCGGCGGCGGCGATGGTGGTGTCCTGCATGATCGGCAGCACCGTTGCCATCTTCCACAATTGAGGCTCGGCCTGATCGACGACCTTGCCCACATCGGCCTGCCCGGTGAGCGCGGCGTCGATGCCGGCCTGCAGTCCCTCATCACACAACCCGGTGAGATTGCTTGGGGCGCGAACGGATTCTTCCCGCGACGGTGGCGACGGCGTATTGCTCGCCGGTGGCGGGGGCGGTGTGGTGGTGCGAGTCTCGGGCAGCTTGCTCGATTGCAGCGCCGGACAGCCGTAGCGGGAGGCCAGCACAGTGGCGAGGTCTCCGCCCGACTGGTGCCAGCCGACGATGGCGTCGACGCGGCCGTCCGGAATCGCCTGGCCGTACAGCGTGGGCGGATCGAGGGCCAGGACACTGGCCCGCACTCCCGCGTTGCGCAGTTGGTCGGCGGCGGTGTTGGCGACGGCGACCGATGTCGGATCGTTGGCGGCGGCGCCGATCACCAGGCTCAGCGGTTCGCCGTCCCGGGTGATCTGTGGCGGGCCTGCCGGAGCACCCGGTGCCGGCGGTACCTCGACGGCTTCGTATCCGGCTTCTTTGAGCAACGCGAGGGCCGCGTCGCGGGTGAGAGCGGTAGGCGCGGTGGGCTTGTATCCGGGGTCCGAGGGAGAACGCACCTGTGCCGCCGCCAGAGTGACGGCGTTGTCGTTGCCCGCGGCCACCGCGGCCAGTAGCCCGACATCCAACAGTCCGAGCAGCCCGCGGCGCACCTTGGCATCGGCGAGCGTCGGCTGTCCGGCCCGCAAGGTCAGCTGCAAGGTGCGCGGCGCGACGATGCGTGCGGTGCGCACGCCGGGGATGTTGGACAGCTGAGCGAAGGTCACCGCACTGCCGTGTACCTGGGCTACCTGCGTGTCCCCGTTGCGAATGGAATCGGCAAGCACCGTGGGGGCGCCTGCACGACGGAACAGGATTTCGTCGGGAACCGCGGGCTTGGCCCAATACCGGTCGTTGCGGGCAAGCAGGATCTCGTCCCGCTGGGGGTCGATCGCGTCGACCCGGAAGCGTCCTCCGGACGCGGGCATCGACTTGACCAGGCCGGAGGCGAACCCGCCCGGAATGTCCTTCACGATGTGCGCGGGCAGCAGATCGGTGAACAGCTCGCGCCAGGCCGGGTACTTGTGGTCGAAGGTGACGACCACACGCTTGCCGCCGTCACGCGACTGCACGTCGGTGATGTTTCCGTAGCCCGCCGGGTCGACGGTCCCGGGTTGAACGAGCATCTGCTGCCACAGGTAGGAGAAATCGTCGGCGCCGATGGGTGCGTTATCGGTCCACTGCGCCTCGGGACGGATTGTGTAGGTGACCGTGAAGGGTTCCTGGCTGGTCTCCTCGGCGGATACCAGCAGCGTCGGGTCCAGCTCCCAGCGTGAGCCGGTGGTGGTCGTGGAGTCGGGCACCGGGCGGAAGGCACTGGGCAGCACCAGCGAGCTGATCGCGGAGTTCACCGGCGACTGATCCGACAGCAGGTGCGGATTGAATCCGGCACCGATCGAATCGATACCCACCACGATCTGCTCTTTTTTGGGCGGTGGTGGTGTCGTGGAGCTGGTGGTTTCGCTGCCCTGCACGGCCGGAGGCGCGCTGACGGAGCAGCCTGCGAGCAGCACCACACCGAGTACTGCGCACAGTCGCACGCGCGGTGACTCGATCGGCATGAGGACCAACCTTATCGGTGGGGTGCCGTGCGGTGCCCGCGGCAACCGGTCAGGGGGTCACGATCGCAAAGTCGGGATCGGGCTGATCGAGCACGGCGACCAACCGCGCGAATCCGGTCACGTCGCCCTCCACGGTGATCTCTCCCGAAGCGACAAGCTGTGCCGGGTCCGTGCCGTCCAGCAGAACCTTGATGAGGATGGGCCGAGTAAGCGTGAAGGTCACGTCGGCCGCACTGATGTCTGCGGGCCGGTCATAGTGCACCAACACGCCGTTGCGCAGCTCCACGCGGTGCACGCGATCCTCATCGGTGAAACGCCAGTCGCTGACGACGTGCTCATCCCAGGCCTTGGGGCCGTTGATGCGCAGTGAGAGCGCGTCGAACACCTGATCCACCGTCAGCGCCGCCACCACCGAGGGCGAGCCGACGGCCATCGGAGTCCCGACGTTGCCGTGAGACAGTTCGTAGGCGCCCATCAGATAAAAGTTGCGCCAGGTGGCGTTCTCCGATCCGTAACCGAGCTGTTGAAAACAGCTGGCCTGCAAAGCCTTAGCCGCTTCGTTGGCCGGGTCGGCGAAGATCACGTAGTTGATCACCTGGGCCACCCACCGATAGTCCCCCTCCTCAAAGGCGATGCGGGCCTTGCGTAGTACTTCCTCGGCACCACCCATGAACTCCACGTGCCGCTGCGCGTTCGCGACCGGCGGATGCTCCCAGAGGTGCGCCGGATTGCCGTCGAACCAGCCCATGTAGCGCTGGTAGATCGCCTTGACGTTGTGGCTGACCGAGCCGTAGTAACCGCGCGCGTGCCACGCGTGGGCAAGAGCAGGGGGAAGCTGCAGCGATTCGGCGATCTCGGAGCCCACCAGCCCCTGGTTGAGCTGGCGCAGCGTCTGATCGTGCAGGTAGGCATACAAATCACGCTGCAGGGCAAGGTATTCCACCAAACGTTCGGTCCCCCAGGTGGGCCAATGGTGCGAGGCGAACACCACGTCGGAGGCGCGCGCGTACAGGTTGATGGCCTCGGTGATGTACCGCGCCCACACGTGCGGATCACGGACCAATGCGCCGCGCAAGGTCAGCAGATTGTGCAGAGTGTGTGTGGCGTTCTCGGCCATACAGAGCGCGCGGCGCTGCGGGAAGTGGAAATTCATCTCCGCGGGCGCCTCGGTGCCCGGAGTGAGCTGGAAGACCATGCGCACCCCGTCAACGGTCTCTTCCTGCCCGGTATGGGTGATGTCGAGAGTCGGCGGAATCAGCGTGACGGTGCCGATGGAATTGGTTTGGCCAAGGCCGGAGCCCACCTGTCCCAGCGGTCCTCTCGGCAGCACGGCACCGTACATGTACACGGCCCGACGCGTCATCGCGGTTCCCGCATAGACGTTCTCCGCTACCGCATGTTCCAGGAATCCCACCGGCGCCAGGACTGGGCAGTGACCCGCCGCGACATCCTCCGCGCTCACCACGCCCAGAGCGCCCCCGAAATGGTCGGCGTGGGAGTGGGTGTAGATCAGCCCGGTCACCGGCCGATCGCCACGATGACTTCGATAGAGCGCCAACGCGGCAGCGGCGGTCTCCGCGGAAACCAGCGGGTCGATCACGATGACTCCGCGCTCACCCTCGACGAGCGTCATGTTGGAGATGTCCAGGCCCCGCACTTGGTAGATGCCCTCGGTGACGAGGTACAGCCCCTGCCTGATATTCAGGCCACACTGCCGCCACAGGCTCGGATGCACCGACGCCGGGCAGCTGTCACGCAAGAACCCGTAGGAGTCGTTGTGCCACACTGTTTTTCCGGAAGCATCGGTGACGATGCCCGGTTCCAGTGCCGCGATGAACCCCCTGTCGGCGTCGTCCTGGTCCGCGGTGTCGGCGAACGGAAGTTCCTGCGCCGCCGCGACGTTCTGTTCGATGATGCGCGATGAGGGCTGGGTCTGCTCCATATCGCAATAGTACCCACAGGCCCCGCCGAGCGATCACGAAAGCCGTTATCCCTCAAACGAGTTCATGGAGCCAGGGTAACCGCCGTTACCAAAATCAGTCGAGGTCAACCCGGATGGTCAGCAGTTCGGTGCCCACGGCACGGACCACCGCGCTATTGGCCGTCGGCAGCTGCCGCAGCCGCGCGCGAGCGTCATCTTCGGGAAGCAGGTACGCGGTGCCGGTGCGCCATTGGTCGCGGATACGCAGCCGCACCGCTGGGTTGGCTTTGATGTTGCGCACATAGTCGGAGTGATCGCCATGTTCGGAGACCAACCAGAACTGGTCACCGACGAGGCGTCCGCCGATCGCGGTATGACGCGGCTGTCCGGATTTGCGGCCGGTGGTTTCCAGCATCGCGACCGGCAGCTTTCGCCCCACCGGGTTGACGAGGTACCGCTGCGCGCCCCGAACCACCAGCCGCTTGATGGAGTTGAAATCTGCCACGCCACGCAGTCTGCTCCCATTCCGCCGACGATGCGAGGCGGCAAGTCTCAGAGCTCCTTGAGACGAGCTTTGAGCAGGCAGAACTCGTTACCCTCGGGGTCGGCCAAGACATGCCATTGCTCCTGGCCGGTCTGACCGATGTCGGCCGGCCGGGCGCCGAGCTTCAGGAGGCGTTCGAGCTCGGCGTCCTGATCGCGGTCGGTGGGGTTCACGTCGATATGCAGCCGCGATTTCCCGGAGCGCGTCTCAGCACTGAAACTCAGGAACAGCGTCGGCTGCAGGCCGCCGAACCCTTCGCGGGGTCCGATCTCCAACGAGCCGTCCTCCTCACGACTCAGCACGACGAAGTCCAGAACCTCGCACCAGAACCGTGCCAGCGCCTCCGGGTCGCGACAATCGAGCACGAGCTCGCTGATACGACAAGCCATCGGCCAAACCTAGCTGTTGTTGGCGGCCGCCTTCGCCCGTGAGCGATTGCGCGCCCGGGTGTTGGCATCCAGGTCAACCTTGCGCACGCGCACGATTTCCGGGGTCACCTCGACACATTCGTCGGCCGCACAGAACTCCATGGCCTGCTCGAGGTCGAGCTCGATGGGCCGCGCCAGGGTCTCCATGACATCGGCGGTCGACGAGCGCATGTTCGTCAGCTTCTTCTCACGGGTGACGTTGACGTCAAGGTCCTCGGCTCGCGGGTTGATCCCGACGACCTGGCCCTCGTAGGTGTCTTCACCCGGCTCCACGAAGAACTGCCCGCGGTCGGCGAGCTGGATCATCGCGAACGGGGTGATGCTGCCGGTCCGGTCGGACACGAGCGATCCGGTGTGCCGCGCGCGGATCTCGCCCGCCCACGGGCGGTAGCCCTCGAAGACGGCGTTCGCGATACCGGTGCCGCGGGTCAGCGTCAGGAAGTCGGTGCGGAATCCGATGAGGCCACGCGACGGCACGATGAAGTCCATGCGGACCCATCCCGCGGCATGGTTGGCCATCTCCTCCATACGGCCCTTGCGGGCGGCCATCAGCTGGGTGATGGCACCCACGAATTCCTCGGGACAGTCGATGGTCATGGCCTCGAACGGCTCATGCAGCTTGCCGTCGATGTGCCGGGTGACCACCTGTGGCTTGCCGACGGTCAGTTCGAAGCCCTCACGGCGCATCTGCTCGACGAGGATGGCCAGCGCCAGTTCCCCACGGCCCTGCACCTCCCAGGCGTCCGGACGGCCGACGTCGACCACCTTGATGGACACGTTGCCGATGAGTTCGGAGTCCAGCCGTGACTTGACCATGCGTGCGGTCAGCTTGTGCCCGGACACCTTGCCCGCCAGCGGCGAGCTGTTGGTGCCGATGGTCACCGAGATGGCGGGCTCGTCGACGGTGATGCGCGGCAGTGCGTGCGCGTGATCGGGGTCGGCGAGCGTGTCGCCGATCATGATCTCGGACATGCCCGCGACGGCGACGATGTCACCGGCGACCGCCTCTTCGGTGGGGCTGCGGTCAACACCTTCGGTGGCGAGCAGCTCGGTGATCTTCGCGTTGGTGATGACGGGGTGGCCATCCACTTCGCGCATCCACGCGATCTGCTGCCCCTTGCGGATCCGCCCGTTGTAGATGCGGATCAGCGCGAGCCGGCCCAGGAATGCCGAGGCATCCAGGTTGGTGACCAGGGCCTGCAGCGGTGCTTCGGGGTCGCCCTTGGGCGGCGGGATGTGCTCGAGCAGGACGTCGAAGAGCGGGTCGAGGTTCTCACCGTCCGGGTTTTCGCCGTTCGGGGGCTCGGTGGTGCTGGCGATACCGGCGCGGCCCGATGCGTACAGCGTGGGCAGATCGAGCGCCTTCTCGGCGGCCGCCTGTGCTTCCTCGTCGAGGTCAGAGGCCACATCGAGCAGCAGGTCGTGGCTCTCCTCGACGACCTCGGCGATGCGCGCATCGGGGCGGTCGGTCTTATTGACGACGAGGATCACCGGCAGGTGCGCGGAAAGGGCCTTGCGCAGCACGAACCGGGTCTGTGGGAGGGGCCCCTCGGAGGCGTCCACCAGCAGCAGCACTCCGTCGACCATCGACAGGCCGCGCTCCACCTCGCCGCCGAAGTCGGCGTGGCCGGGGGTGTCGATGACGTTGATGACCGTCATGGAGCCATCCGCGTGGTGCCGGTGCACCGCGGTGTTCTTGGCCAGGATGGTGATGCCCTTTTCCTTCTCCAGGTCACCGGAGTCCATCAGGCGCTCGACGGCGTCATCACCTCGGTGCGTGAGCGCACCCGATTGTTTGAGCATCGCGTCGACCAGGGTTGTCTTGCCGTGGTCGACGTGCGCAACAATGGCTACGTTCCGGAAACTGTGGGTCACGTCTGCCAATTCTGGCAGTGAGGACCCCTGTTCACGAAACTGGCGTTATCACGTGTGACGCCCGACATAGACGCAAACACAGCCCAAGACACATTTAGACCCAGAAGTAGGACCCTCAGTGAAGGCCAGCAAGGTCGCACGACTCAAGCCCAAAAAGAAGTGCTGTAAGAGCAAACCGCGCTGCATGAAGTGCCCTCTTGTGGTGCACAAGATGCAAAAAGCCGAGCAGCACGGGCTCTCCGATAAGGAGCTCAAAAAGGTGCTACACCGGGCGCGCGCCCACTAGCGCCGCCCGCAGCGCGGGGATCCATCCCGCGTCCGCGGCGACCCATTCCACGGTGTCGAGTTCGTCGGCGGTGACCCAACGCAGGGCCAGATGCTCATGCGGATGAGGGATGCCGCCGTCGTGCGAGCGTGCGCGATAGGCACGCAGCACGAGGTTCCCGACAACGACGTCCTCGCCGATGCGGGTGCCAACCTCGACATCGATCCCGAGTTCCTCGCGTAGCTCCCGGGCAAGCGCCTGCGGCTCCGATTCGCCCTCGGCGACCTTGCCGCCCGGGAGCTCCCATTGCCCGGCCAAATCGGCAGGTTTGGATCGCTGCGCAATGAGCAGCTTGTCGCCATCGATCACCGCGCCCGCGACCACTATCGCCATGGTGGTCGACGCTATACGTTGAGTTGATGGCCCTGCTCACCGATGACCAGATCAACGCAGCGCTCGCCGAACTTCCCGGGTGGACCCGCGAGGGCGACTCGCTGCGCCGCGTCGTCACGTTCGACGCCTTTCTCGACGGAATCGACGCGGTGCGCCGCATTGCCGAGCACGCGGAAGCTGCAGATCACCACCCGGATATCGATATCCGATGGCGCACAGTGACGTTCGTGCTGTCCACGCATTCCGAAGGTGGTATCACCGACAAGGATCTGGCGCTGGCCGAAACCGTTGACGCGCAGACCAGCCGCTAGGTCCGTGCCACATCGGCCCTGCCCGCCTCTATGCGACAAAACGTGTTACCGGCTCTGCACTGCCCTAGTTGTCGCATAGACGCGGGCAACAGGACAGTGGATGCCGAGGAACTCGGGCGCCGCGCAGCCTTACAAGATCGCGGTGACGTTGCCATGCAGCATGACCCGGTCCTCGCAGTGCCAGGCAACCGCACGCGACAGCACCAGGCGTTCCACGTCGGAGCCGAGTCGGACCAGGTCTTCGACGGTGTGCGTGTGGTCGACCCGGATCACGTCCTGCTCGATGATCGGTCCCTCGTCCAGCTCCGCCGTTACGTAATGCGCCGTGGCACCGATCATTTTCACGCCGCGTTCCCGTGCACGTCGATACGGCATGGCGCCGGTGAACGCGGGAAGGAACGAATGGTGGATGTTGATCAGCGGGCAACTGATCTCGTTGAGAAAATCCGGCGACAGGATCTGCATGTATCGCGCCAGGACCACCAGGTCGACGTTTCCCTGCAGCAAGTCCAACTGCTTGCGTTCGGCTTCGGCGCGGTTCTCGCGAGTCGCCGGGATGTGCACGAAGGGCAGCCCAAACGAGCGCACCTGCTCGGCAAGGTCGGCGTGATTGGAGATCACCATCACGATCGACATGTCGAGCTCGCCGCGACGGTTGCGCCACAGCAGGTCCAGTAGACAGTGATCTGTACGTGACACCATGATCGCGACCCTCTTGGGCTTGGCAGCCTCACTGAATCGGTACTGGATGTCGAATTCTTCGGCGATGGAAGCGAATTGCTTCTCCATGTCTTCGCGCGCGGCGGTGAGTCCGGACCGGTGAAAGACGGTGCGCTGCATGAACCAGCCACCCTGCGGTTCCGTCGAATACTGCGCCAGCGAGATGATGCTCGCACCGGCATCGGCCAGGAACGCGCTGACGGCGGCGACCACACCGATCCGGTCCGGGCATTGCAGCAGCAGCCTGCCGATGTCCTTGGAGTGGAAGGCATCCGAGGATCCCGTGGGGTGGGCCCCTTGGGGAGATATGGGAAACATGCTCTATCTCACCTTCAGTCCGTGCATGCGCGCCAGGAACTTGAGGAACAGCCGAGCGGGCAGCAGCCGTTGTGCGGCCATGATGAGCGGAGCATTACTGCCCTTGGCGTACAAAGGCTTCGGATTCGGATTCAGTGCCACGTCCACAACCAGGCGCGCCAGCTCGTCGGTGGCCATGCCGTGCTGTTCCCGCGCCGCCATGGCCGCGTCGACCGTCTGGAACGCTTCACGATAGGCGGATCCCTCGGCCACGACACGGTTGCGCCGCGTCTCGATCCCTGTGGCGATGACGCCGGGTTCCACGGTGCTTACCGTGATCCCGAACGGCGCGACCTCGTACCGCAGGCAGTCGGCCACGGTGTGCAACGCCGATTTCGCCGAGCTGTAGGTGGACCGGAAGGGCACGTGCAGGGTGCCCGCCATCGACCCCACCATCACGATGGCGCCGCGGCGCCGTTCTCGCATCCCGGGTAGCACCGCCTTGGTAAGCGCCACGGGCCCAAAGACATTGGTGGTGTACAGCTTCTCGAAGTCATCGATGGAGATGTCTTCCAGCGCGCCGATCTGACTTTCTCCGGCGTTGTTGACCAGGATGTCCACCTCGCCCGCCTGCGCGACACATTCGGCGATGCTGGCCTTGTCGGTTTGGTCCAGCCGCAGATACTGCACCCCGGTGATGCGGTCGGTGATGGTGTCCAGATTACGGCTGGTACCGAAGACGCGGTGCCCGCGCTCGACGAAGATCCGGGCCGCGCTCGCGCCGATTCCGCTGGAGGCGCCGGTGACCAGGACGGTCCAGTGTTCAGACATGGCGCCACGGTAGCCGACCGCGCCGACCGCGCCGCACTGCGTCTAGGCGCTACGGATTCGCCGCCCCGTCACCGCCATCCAGGTCAACGTCGCCATTGCCGCCACAATGTCCACCAGCCCGGCCCATGCCAACGGCCAGGGCCGATCGATACGCCAGATGTCCGGTTGGGCGAAGCTAAGCAGCCAGGGCACCCCAACCAGCAAGAGCACCAGCCATCCGTACCCAAAGATCTTCGCGCCCAATTTTTCTCGCCAGGGCCCGTGGAGCAGCCACACCATGAACGGAACCATCCACACCCAATGGTGGGTCCACGAGATGGGCGAGATGAGCAGACCGAACATCTGCACCACGCAGATCCGCCCCAGCCTGTCGTCCACGGCCCGCCAGGCGAAAAAGGCCAGTACCGCTGTCACCAGGTACGCCGCCAGCACCAGTGCTCCCGAGCCCGCGTCGTGGCCGAGAATCCTGGAGATCCCACCCCGCCAGGACTGGTTGAACACGGTGGCGATCGGCCCGATCCGGTCCGGCTTACCCAACAGGTCGGTGAAGTAGTACCGGCCCTGCGCTCCGACGATCGCCACACCCACCAGCACGGTCAGCACAAAGACCACCGCGGCCCACATGGCGGTCGCCCAGCGACGCGCGCCCAGGAAGTAGAGGCCGGAGACCAAAGGGGTCAGCTTCACCCCGCTGGCGAGTCCCACCAGTGTTCCGGAAATCCACCAACGCGAGGAAGTCACCGCCAGCATGATCAGCAGCATCAACAACACATTGATTTGCCCGTAGTCCAGGGTCGAACGCACCGGCTCGGTCCACATGGTCACGGCCGTCCACACGGCGGCCCCGCGCGCGTCGTTGAATCCGAGTAACCGCTGACTCAGCCTGACCACCGCGTAGAGCGCGGCGATGGTGCCCAGAATCCAGCACACCCCGAGCAGGGTGAACGGAAGCAGGTGCAGCGGCCAGAACACCACGGCCGCAAACGGCGGATAGGTGAAGGGCAGCGGAAAGTCGGGCGTCTTGTCCGGATATGTGAACTCGTAGAGATTGCCGTGGCCCAGAGTTGCCGGACCGCTGACGTACACATGCAGGTCCACAAGGTCGGCGCCATGAGGAGTCAGGTACGCCCAGGCGAGGCGCACCGCGACGCTCAGCAAGAGCAGCCACGGACCCCATTCGCGGACACGCCGCCACGCCGACGCGCCGCGTGTCGAAACCTGGGGCTCGGCATTCGCCCTGGTCGGCTCTGTTCTCATCGGGGCTTCGATAACCTCGCTCACTCGTTTTGGTAACGGTTCCATCTACGCCACACGCGTCACTTGAGTAACACGCGTAACGGATTACCTTGGCTTTTAACACCAGTAATCACGTCTAGCGAAACAGCATTGGAGTTCAATATGTCACGGATCACCAACGTCTTCATGGGCGCGTCGATCGCGGCCTTCGCGTCGGCCGGCCTGGCGCTGGGCCTGGCGTCGACCGCCAGCGCTGACCCCATCCCCGCCCCGGGGCCGAACCCGACCAACCCCGCCGCGATCCTGGGCCAGGCAGCTTCGGGCTTCGGTAACGCCCCAGCAGCCGCACCGGTTGCTCCCGCGGCACCCGCCGCCATCGCCGCACCGGCCGCACCTGCACTGCCCGCCGTCGCTCCCGCGGCGCCGGCTGCTCAGGTTCCGGGCCTCGCTCCCGCGGCACCGGCCGCTCAGGTTCCGGGCCTGGCCCCCGCAGCACCGGCGCTGCCTCCGGCTGCCGCTCAGGCACTGACCCCTGCGGCCGCCCAGGCGCTGTCCCCGGCGTCTGTCCCCGCAACCAGCAGCGTGCCCGGCGTTTCGCAGATACCCGGTGCAGACGGTGTCACCCAGACCGTTGATCTGTGGGCCACCAACCTGCCCAAGCTGCTGCCCGCCGGCGTGCAGCAGACGCTGATTCCGCCGGCCCTGGTCAACGGAATCCCCGCCGCCGCAGCGGCTCCCGTCGCCGGGCTGCCCGCCGCCACCGCCCCCGGTGTTGGGGTGGTCCCGTCGGCACCGCTGTTCGCGGCGCTGCCGTAGTTCACGACACAAGCGAGGCGGTCAGGGCTTTATGCCTTGGCCGCCTTTGCTTTTGCCGCAGCCTTCATTTCCTTCTTATGGGCGCGCACCAGCCCGAGCGACTCGCCATCGACGACGTCCGCAACCGATAGGTGGGTGTCCTTCTCGCCATAGTTTCCGGCGGCCTTGCGCCAATCCTTGGGCTGAACTCCGTACTGCTTGCCAAGCAGCGCCACAAAGATCTTGGCCTTCTGCTCACCGAAGCCGGGCAGCGCCTTGAGCCGCTTGAGCAGCTCGGCCCCGTTCGGATCGCCGTTCTTCCAGATGTTCTCGGCGCGGCCGTCGTACTCATCGACGATCTCCTGCGCGAGCACCTGGACACGCTTGGCCATCGAGCCGGGAAAGCGATGGATCGCGGGCCGTTCGGAACATAAGGCCACAAATTTGTCGGGGTCGTACTCCGCAATCTGGTGCGCGTCGATACCGCCGATCCGGTCGGCGATCTTCTTGGGCCCCGCGAATGCGACTTCCATCGGAATCTGTTGATCGAGGAGCATGGCGATCAGAAGCGCTAGCGGATTCTCCTCCAGCAACTCATCGGCGGCCGGGTCTTGCGCAAGCTGCAATTTCGCCAATGTGACATTCCTTCCTTCTGAACTTTGACAACGCCAGCGGTGCTACGCTACGGCAACTTGGGCGACCAAGATCACAGTGTTCGGGGAGGCTGCCGCTGTCAGGCCAATTGGACGTTGATCTAGAGGCGTTGCGCAAGCTGTCGCCGGAATTACGAGAACAGGCCCACAAACTGTGCAGCCGGGCCGATAACCCCACGAGGGTCGAAGCAGGGGATGCTCCATCGCTGACGGCAGTCAGGCGACTGGTCACCGAAGTCATCCCCGAGCTACAGCGCATGTTCGCGGCTCGCTGCGTCAACATGGCCGACCTGTCCGAGCAAGCACAGACCCGGTTCGGGGATACCGAAGAGTACGTGCGCCAGACCATCCTTTCGGCCGCGTCCCTGTCGAGGCCGCGATGAAGTCGGATTACTCGGCCAGAAGGTTGTTGACCAACCATCCCGAACAGTCGATCGTGCCGTTGCGCCTGGCGATGCTGACCGCCACCGAGCTGCAACATCGCGCCCAGGACTACAAGCATTCGGTCGACATGCCCGGCGGCCTTCCGTGGGACGGTGAAACCGCGCGCGCGATCCAGGACACCGCGGCCAGCGACGAGAAAACGATCTACCTGGCCACCCAGATGCTGCTCGATGATGCCCCGAAGGCCTTGGTCACCTTGGAGTTCCAGTCGATCGAGTACCGCCGCGAGGCTGTCGACCTCTACAACGAGGCCAGCGACCATGGCTACACCGTCGCCGAGGACCTCACCGTCAGCTGGAACACGCAACCCCATGCCAGCGCCGAGGTCATCGAGAAGGCAAACCAAACCGCCGCCAAGTTCACGCGGATGATGCGCAAGGCGTACGACAAGTGGTGGGCCGCCGAACTGGAAGCCCAGCAGCAGATCGACGCCATCTGCGATGAGTTGGCGGCCTCGTTCAACCCCTTCTGCGGACTGACTCCCGCACAGGGAAATCTGGACGGGGAGCATTTCCAGGCGGACAACCAGCGAGATCAGAGCGTGTTGAGCAGGGTCAACGCGGCATCGCTCTTGGATGATCGGCAGCTCAAAGATCTCGCCGCGGGTAAGAGCGTCACCATCCCGTCCAACCAGCTGCAGTACCTGTACGAGTTCGCGCAGTCCTTCGATGGGAAGTCCGCCACCGAGATCGCCGCGATCAAAGCAGCGCTGCCCGAGGAATCGTGCGACGCGATGACGCGGGCATTCGATCTGGTTTCCAATAATCAGGTCAAGTCCGGCGTGCCGTTCACCGATGGCGCCCTGAAGAACTTCATCCCCGACGTCGGCTCCGAGCCGCGCCTGCCCGACGGCATCGTCAGTGAAACAATCCACCTGCCTCCGGTCGAGCCCACCGATGCGGAGAAGTTCTTGCGTGCGGTCAACCAGCAGTACGGGGATGAATCAGTACACCGGAGCGTGTGAGCCGCGACTCTTGTGGCTCGTCAGGTGAACACCTGACAAACCAGCGCCGGAAACCCCACCGCTGTGACTCAGCTCTCATTACACTCTCCCAGCACCCTTACAGGTACCCATAAGGAGCCAGCGTTGACCGCGATCGATCCTACCGAGCTGTCCACCGAACGAGCCCTGGAGATCCAGAGCAGCCCGGAATTTCAGGAGCTTCGGAAAACATTGCGCCGCTTTGTTTTTCCCATGACCGCATTCTTTCTCGCGTGGTACGGCCTGTACCTGGTGCTGGGTGCGTTCGCCCATGACTTCATGGCGATCAAACTCGTCGGCAACATCAACGTGGGACTCGTGCTGGGCCTTGGCCAGTTCCTCACGACCTTCGTCATCACCGGACTCTACGTACGGTTCGCCAACCGCGAGTTGGATCCGAAGGCCGCGGCGATCCGTGCCGAGGTGGAACAAGCATGACCACCACATCGACGCTGGCGGCTGAAACCGTCGGCAATCCGGCCACCAACATCGCGATCTTCACCGTCTTCGTCGCCGTCACCCTCTACCTCGTCATCCGGGCCAGCGGTAGCAACAAAACCGCGGAGGGCTTCTTCACCGGCGGCCGCGCCTTCTCCGGTCCGCAGAACGGCATCGCCATCGCCGGCGACTACCTTTCCGCCGCAAGCTTTCTCGGAATCGCCGGGGCCATCGCGGTGTACGGCTATGACGGCTTTCTATACTCCATCGGGTTCCTGGTGGCCTGGCTGGTGGCCTTGCTTCTCGTCGCCGAATTACTGCGCAACACAGGCAAGTTCACCATGGCCGATGTGCTGAGCTTCCGGCTCAGGCAGCGCCCGGTGCGACTGGCGGCGGCCACCTCCACCCTGACGGTATCGCTGTTCTACCTACTCGCGCAGATGGCAGGCGCCGGAGGCCTGGTGGCGCTCCTACTCAACATTCACAGTCGGTGGGGCCAATCGATAGTGATCGGCGTGGTTGGCGTGCTCATGATCGTCTACGTCTTGGTGGGCGGAATGAAGGGCACCACCTGGGTGCAGATCATCAAGGCGGTCTTGCTGATCAGCGGCGCCGCACTCATGACGGCCGCGGTGTTCGCCAAGTTCGGTTTCAACTTCTCCGACATCCTCGGCGCGGCGCAGCACGCCGTCTCCGACAGCCACACCAAAGATGTTGCGTCTCGCGATGTTCTGGCGCCAGGTGCCCAGTACGGCGGCTCGCTGACATCGAAGATCAACTTTCTGTCACTCGGACTCGCGCTGGTTCTGGGCACCGCCGGTCTCCCCCACGTCCTGATGCGCTTCTACACCGTGCCCACCGCCAAGGAAGCACGTCGGTCGGTGGTGTGGGCGATCGGACTGATTGGCGCCTTCTACCTATTCACCCTGGCACTGGGCTACGGAGCTGCGGCCCTCGTCGGACCCGATCGCATTCTGGCGGCGGCAGGTGGCCAGAACTCGGCCGCACCGCTGTTGGCCTTCGAACTCGGCGGCGTCATCCTGTTGGCGGTCATCTCGGCGGTGGCCTTCGCCACGATTCTCGCGGTGGTGGCCGGGTTGACGATCACCGCATCGGCATCCTTCGCGCATGACATCTACGCCTCGATCATCAAGGGCCACAACGTCTCTGAAGCCGAGCAGGTCCGCGTGTCACGGATCACCGCGGTGGTGCTGGGCGTCATCGCGATCGGGCTCGGCATCCTGGCCAACGGGCAGAACGTCGCGTTCCTGGTGGCACTGGCCTTCGCGGTCGCAGCGGCGGCCAACCTGCCGACCATCGTGTACTCGCTGTACTGGGCGCGGTTCAACACCCGTGGCGCGCTGTGGAGCATGTATGGCGGCCTGATCTCCACCATCGTGCTCATCGTCTTCTCCCCCGCCGTCTCCGGCGCGAAGACCGCGATGATCCCCGGGGCCGACTTCGCCTGGTTCCCGCTCGCCAATCCGGGCATCGTGTCGATTCCGCTGGCCTTCCTGCTCGGCATCATCGGGACGCTCACCTCCGACGACAAGGGCGATCCCGGGTTGAACGCCGAGATGGAAGTGCGCTCCCTGACAGGCATCGGCGCGGAAAAGGCGATTGCCCATTAATCGCGCCGGAATGAGATGGCCCGCCGCCGACTTACAGTGAGTTGTGATTGCTCGCTTGCGCCGCTCGGCCGCGTTCATCCTGCTGGCGTTCAGCTTCTCGGCAGTCATGATCGGCACCACAATGCCGACCCCCATGTACGCGTTGTACTCGCAGCAGATGCATTTTTCCGTACTCACCACGACGGTCGTCTACGCCACCTACGCCGCCGGCGTGCTGTTCGCGCTGCTGCTGTTCGGCGGCTGGTCCGATGTTCTCGGCCGTCGCCCTCTGTTGCTGACCGGTGCCGGATTCGCCATCCTCAGCTCGGTCATCTTCCTGTTCGTCGACTCGGTTCCGCTGCTGTTGATCGCCCGCATCGTCTCGGGACTGTCCGCAGGGTTCTTCACCGGCGCGGCTACCGTCGCCGTCATCGAAGCAGCACCCGAGCAATGGCGGGGACGGGCCGCCGCCGTGGCCACCATCGCCAATACCGGCGGCCTTGGACTGGGGCCCTTGGTGGCCGGCGTTCTCGTTCAGTACGCGCCCTGGCCCACACATCTGGCCTTCATCGTTCATATCGGACTTGTGTCGATCGCCGTGGTCGCCCTGCTCTTGGCACCCGAGACCGCACCGAGGCACGGAAAGCTTGGTGTGCAACGCCTTTCGCTGCCTCCCGAGGTCCGAGTGACATTCGCGGCAGCGGCGACGGCGGGATTCGCGGGATTCGCAGCGCTCGGATCCTTCACGGCAGTGGCACCCGGGTTCCTGTCCGGGGTGCTCGGCATCGACAACCACGCGGTGGCCGGGGCAAGTGTCTTCCTGACGTTCGGATCTTCTTGTGTGGCACAGATTCTGGTCCGGAAGGTGCCGGCGGCCAGGGCGCTGATCCTTGGCTGCGCAGTACTGCTGACCGGGATGCTGCTCGTTGTGGTGGCCCTACATACTTCGTCGCTGCCCTGGTATCTGGCCAGCGCTGTCGTGGTGGGCATCGGACAGGGCATCAGCTTCAGCCGCGGACTCGCCTCCATCGCCGACCGGACCCCCGAGGACAACCGTGCCGAGGTGACCTCCAGCTACTTCGTGGTTGCCTATGTGGGAATCGCCTTGCCGGTCATCGGCGAGGGTCTGGCCGCGCAAGCGTGGGGGCTGCGCACCGCGGGTGTCACGTTCGCACTCGCGGTGGCCGCCCTGGCCGCGCTGTGTCTGATCGCCGTCATCTGGCAAGAACGCCCGCGCCGGGTGAAACCGGCCGCACCGGTGAGCACCGGCTAATCAAGATCTGTTGCCGCCACACCCCATGACCACAGCTGCACCGCTGAAAAGGTTGGTAGCACAGCACAGTTCGCACACCCCCGCCTAGACACTCGGATCAGAAATCGTTCATACGATAGGGGTTGTCCGGGCTGTGGATCGGCGCTAAGTTGTCGGCGACCCCCGCCTACTTCGGGGTCGTTACCGGTCTTTTCAGAAGGAGTCGATGGGTCGTGCCTGAAGTCGTGCCGGATGAGGGCGAAGCCCCAGTCATTGTCAGCCTCGTCGATGCGGCGGTGCACATGTACGCCTCCGCCATCGACACCCTGCCCGAACCCAGCGACGCCGAGTACGGCGAACGCGTCGCCGTCGTCCTGAGCGGACTGCGCAAGCTTGAGGGCGCGATCTCGAAGGCCGCCGGCCGCAGCCGGGTGACGCCCTCGGTGATCGTCGCGCTGAGCGGGGTGCGCCATCGCTACGACGACCTGATGAAGGATGCGGCCAACAGCCCCAGCGCGACGCTGGGCCAGCGCCTCTACACCGCACGTCGGCGTGCCCGGCTCACCGCACAGGAAACCGCCAATGGCGCAGGGCTCAAGGTTGGCTTCCTGACGGCGGTCGAGTCCGAGGAACAGGTCACCGAGGACGAGGCCGCCAAGATCAAGGACCTCATCGCCGCGCTCGGCGGCTAGTCCTACGCGGCGGGCCCAGGGGAAACTACCTAGCGAGATCGCGTAGCGACGCGCTGTGTCGGCGATCGGCACTCGGCGACGCTAGGTGCATGACGATGACTCTGGGCCTGCCCACCGCCGATGAGGTGGGCGCCGCCACGGCGGCAACGCGCGACCGCGCACTTGACGTGATCCGGATCGTGTCGCTGGTCGGCGTGGTCCTCGGGCACACCGTCATGGCGGTGAGCGCCATCGACAACGGTGTGCTGCTGTGGGGCAACCTGCTCAACGGTCGCCCCGTTTTCCAGGCACTCACCTGGGTTTTTCAGATCATGCCGCTGTTCTTCTTCGCCGGGGTTGCCGCGAGCGTGGGCTCCTGGAAGCCGGGTACCAGCTGGGGATCCTGGCTCATGCATCGCTGCACCCGCCTGTACCGCCCGGTCTTTTACTACCTGGGCTTCTGGGCGGTGGCGCTGCTGATTCTTCGGCAAATCCTGCCGCTGCACGTATATGAGCCGGTCGCGGGGGTGAGCACCCAGCTCCTGTGGTTCCTGGGCGCCTACGTGCTGGTGCTGGCGGCGGTTCCGCTGCTTGCCCGCATCACGACCACGCGGAGCATGCTCGGCGCGCTGGCGGGGATCTATCTGGGTATCGCGGCAGTTGACGTGCTGCGGCTGGGGCTGGGGGCTCCCTCCGGCATCGGATACGTGAACTTCGTGGTGTGGCTGCTGCCGGCGGTTTTAGGCGTGGGGTACCGCCGGCAGCTGATCACCCAGAAGGCTGCGTTGATACTCGCCGCAGTCGTTTTCGCGATCAACATCGCGCTGGTGACGTTCGGCCCGTACACCATCAGCCTGGTCGGGGTGGCCGGCCAGAAGGTGCCGAACATGATCCCGCCGTCGCTGGTGTTGGCCGGGCACGCGATGGTCCTGTCGGCATTGGCCATCGCGGCTATGCCCGCCATCAATCGATGGGCTCAGCGCCCACGGGTCTGGTGGGCCGTGGCCATCGGCAACTCTGGCGCGATGACGCTGTACCTCTGGCACATGCCCGCACTGCTGGGCATGCACCTGGCGTTCGATTTCCTGGGATTCCCCCGATACGACACCACGGCAACGAATTTCGTCTTCTTGTCAGTGCTTCAGGTAGTGACGATGGCCATCCTGGTGACGGGGCTCTTCCTGGCCCTGCGACCGCTGGAGAACAACCCCTTGCCCGGCTGGGACGGCGGCTATGTCGCGCGCCCCGGTGTGCGCAGCGCGGCCGTCGGGATAGCGCTGATGGCCGCGGGCGGGTTCACCCTGGCTTCAGTGGTGTGGGGGCTCAAGGGCTTTGGCCTCGTGTGCTGGGTGGTGGTGCTGGCCGGGCTGATCATCGCCCGGTCACTGGCCAACCAGCGACGAGAGGCTTAACCGCTCTTACGGCGGAATTCGCGATGCGAGCCGGCCCGGCCATGTGCATGGGTCGGCTTGCTGGCGGTGTCCTTGTTGTCAGCGGCGGCGTTGGCCTTGTTGTTCTTGCGGTCAAGGGCCTCGCGGAACTTGCGCTTGGCATCATCCGCGGCCGAGTCTTCGCCCGCCTTCGATTCGGTCATACCGGTCAGCCTAACCAAGGGGCAGTCCTATCGTCGCCCCATTTCACTAGCATCAGCGTCATGACCGAGTCTGATGCTCTTCGCCCAAGTGGCTCATCGAGGATCAGCGGAGACAGCCTGGAGGGCGTCTCGGCTACCACCCTGTGGACGCTGCACAACCGCGGAACCGAAGCCAAGCGGGCGGACGGTGTGATCAAGGATCCGCTGGCCGCAGAACTCTTCGATGCCATCGAGTACGACTACCGCAAGTTCGGGCGCCCGTCACAGTCCCACGGGCTGCGGGCCCTGGCCTTCGACACGCAGGCACGTGTGTATCTCGCGACGCATCCGCGGGCGGCGATCGTCGCACTCGCCGAAGGCATGCAGACCAGCTTCTGGCGCCTCGGCGGGGCGGAATCCACGGCTCAATTCACTTGGTATTCAGTCGATCTGCCGCCTGTGATGGAACTGCGCAACACACTGCTGCCCGAGAACCAGCGGATCATCGGGCTCGCGCAGTCGGCCCTGGACTTGAGTTGGATGGATCGGGTCGATGCCTCTGAGGGCGCGTTCATCACGGCCGAAGGCCTACTCATGTACCTACAGCCGGAGGAATCTCTCGGGCTGATCGAGGCCTGTGCCAAGCGTTTTCCCGGCGGCCAGATGATGTTCGACAACATCCCGCACTGGTTCAGCAGGCGCACCCTGCAGGGGCTCAAGTTGTCGGACCGCTACGTGGCCCCGCCCATGCCGTTCGCGCTGACCCCCGACGAGGGCGAGGCACTCACCTCAGTTCCGGGAGTGGTGGCCGCCGTCGACATACCGTTGCAGCCGGGCCGTGGCCTCTGGAAGTTCGTCAACTCGAAGCGTCTTGATCGCGGGTTTCTGCGTCGGACGCGTCCTTCCATGACGCTGCTGCAGTTCGGATAGCCGTGACCAGATACGCCGCCCTGCTGCGCGGAGTGAACGTTGGTGGCATCACGATGAAGATGGCCGATGTCCGTGATGCCCTCACCGCTGATGGATTCGCGGGTGTGACAACAATTCTCGCCAGCGGCAATGTGCTGTTGGACTCCACCGAGACCGCCTTCGCGGTCAAGGAACGGCTGCAGCAGGTACTCGGCGATCGCTTCGGCTACGAGGCCTGGGTGCTGGTGTATGACCTGGACACGATCGGTCGCATCATCGATGCGTTCCCGTGGGAACCCGATATCGAGGACGTGCACTCCTACGTGATGTTCTGCAGCGACCCCGCGGTGCTCACCGAACTGGCGGCCCTCGATAGCGAGCTCGATGACAGCGAACGCATCGCTGCCGGTGACGGCGTGCTGTATTGGCAAGTGCCCAAGTCGCAGACCCTGGCCAGCCCCGTCGGTAAGACGATGGGCAAGAAGCGGTACAAGTCGACGACGACCACCCGCAACCTGCGGACCTTGCACAAACTCGTTCGCTAGTACTGTGGCTGGCATGGCTGCCATTGATGCCCGCCACCTCGACGGGGTGTCGGAGACCGCGCTCATCACGCTGAATCAGCGGGCCACCGAGGCGAACCGGCCCGACGGCGTTCTTGAGGACCCGATGGCTATCGTGCTGCGCGACAGCCTCGACTACGACTACCACCACTTCGGTCGCACCCACCAAGGAATTGCGCTGCGGGCGTTGACCTTTGACAACGTTTCCAACGACTATCTCGCGGATCACCCGCGTGCCACGGTGGTGGCGCTGGCCGAGGGACTGCAGACCAGTTTCTGGCGTATCGACAACGGCGAGTTGAACTGGTTGTCCGTCGATCTGGAACCCATCGTGCGGTTGCGCCAGCAGTTGCTTCCGCCCTCCGATCGGCTCCGCTACATCGCGCAGTCCGCACTCGAGCACTCCTGGATGGACCAGGTCGACGACTCCAACGGCGTCCTGATCACCGCCGAGGGTCTGTTTATGTACCTGGAACGCGATGTGGTGTTCGATCTCATCGCCGCCTGCGCTAAGCGCTTTCCCGGCGGGTGGATGGTCTTCGACACCATCCCCTGGTTGATGAGCGTCTACTCGCAGCGGCGCGGTTGGAAGCTCAGCGAGCACTACACGGTGCCGCCCATGCCGTTCTCCTTCACCGCCCACCAGTACGGGCAGCTGCGGGCCCTTGACGGTGTGCGCGCGGTGCGTGAGGTGCGGATGCCTCCCGGACGCGGAAACTTCCTGAGGCTGGCCACGCCCCTGTTCTACGACCTGCCGTTCTCCGACCGGATCAGGCCGGCGATGACGGTCGTCGAATTCGGTTGATCCGCGGGCGCTCCCAGCGCGTCTGCGCTACGCGGGTTTGACCGCGCGGCCGATCACGATCGACGAGGACGGCATCGGGATTCCGAATATCTTCAGCCAGTCGTCGCGCCGTTCCTCGATCTCGAATCCTGCCCGCTCGAGCGCCGCCAGCGTGTCGCGGTGCGTATGACAGTTCCCGAACAATCGGGGCCAGAACGTCGCGTCGACCGCGCGCTGAGCCACTCCGAGCGCACCCCCATGGGCGACGTGCTCGAAGAAACGCACCTCACCGCCGGGCTTGAGCACTTCGAATGCCTGCGCGGCGGCACGATCGGGGTCGCTGACCGAACACAACACCAGCGAGCACACCACCGCATCGAATCGGTCCTCGCCGGTGACGGTGAGATCCTCGAATACGCCTGCGGTCACCGTCACCGGGATCGCAGCGGCGGCGGCCGCATCCTCGGCCTGCGGACGCAGCCCGGATTCGGGTTCCAGGGCCGTTACCGAAGCCACGGTGTTCGGGTACAGCGAGAAGTTCGAGCCGGTGCCGGCACCCACCTCCAGGACGCGTCCGGTCAGGCCCCGCAGATTCTCGGCGCGCAGCTCCTTGATTTCTGGAGGTTCGCGCCGCGCGATGGCGGACCACGTTGCCGAGAAGAACCGGTTATCGAAGCTGACAGGCGTCGTCATGCCTCCAACCTAACCCCGCTGATGCAAACAGCACACGAACTCTGGAACACTGGACCCATGGCACAGATCACGTTGCGCGGAAACCCCATCAACACGGTCGGCGAGCTTCCCGCTGTCGGCTCTCCTGCCCCGGCATTTGAGCTGGTAGGCGCCGATCTCGGCCCTGTGACCAGCGATCAGTACCGGGATAAGCCGGTGATCCTCAACATCTTTCCTTCGATCGACACCCCCGTCTGCCAGACCAGCGTGCGGACCTTCAACCAGCGTGCCGCCGAAGCGGGCGCGCCGGTGCTGTGCGTGTCCAAGGACCTGCCGTTTGCCCAGAAGCGTTTCTGCGGCGCAGAGGGCATCGAGAACGTGGGCACCGCCTCGGCATTCCGTAGCGCATTCGGTGAGGACTTCGGCATCACCATCGCCGACGGTCCGATGACCGGGCTGCTGGGCCGCGCGATCGTCGTGATCGGCGCCGACGGCAATGTCGCCTACACCGAGCTGGTGCCCGAGATCGCTCAGGAGCCCGACTACGACGCGGTGCTCGGGGCACTGTCCTAAACCGGTGTCCAGCGCACCATTCGCCGACGAGCTGCTGGCGACCGTTCAGGCGTCGCCCGCAGCTGTCGGTGCACACGACAAGGACACCTGGGTCGGCCTCTTCGCCACCTATGGCCAGGTCAATGACCCGGTGGGTTCACGGCCTCATATCGGCGAGGCCGCGATCAGCAAGTTCTACGACACCTTCATCGCGCCCAACACCATCGTGTTCGAGGTCGAAAACGATGTGGTTGCCGGAATGTCGGTACTGCGCGATCTGACCATTCACACGACGATGTCGACCGGCGTCACCATGCACATCCCGATGCACCTGCGTTATGACGTGGTGGAGGACGGGCCCGCTGCATCGCTCAAGATCGACCGGTTGTTCGCGTTCTGGGAATTGCGTGCCATGATCGGCCAGCTGTTGGGCGCCGGTAGCGATGGGCTACTCGCAAGCGCAAAGCTGGGACCGCAACTGCTCAAGAACCAGGGACTCAACGGAGTGCTGGGGTTCATGCGCGGCCTCAATGGCGTTCGCGAGACAGGCAAGCAGCGCGTCCAGGAACTGGCGGGCGCCCTGGCTGCCCGGGACGTCCCGACGGTCACCCGGCTACTCTCCCCCGAGGCCTCCCTCTCCCTGGACGGCGTTGCCGACGCATCGCTGGCCGAGTTCGTCTCGGCAACAAGCTCATTGACCGTTGACAAGCTATTGGCCGCGGGCTCCTCGGTGTCGGCCACCGTGCATCTGGGTGATCGGCGCGGAGTCGGGCTCTTCGAGTTCTCCAACAACTCGGCGGCACCGGGCACATTGGCGTCGGTGCAGCTCTACTTCTGACGCGGCAGCACCGCGGTCAGGTCGACATCGCTGACCGCCTGCCCCAGGCAGGCCGCGCGTAATGCGTTGTCGGCGAACAGTTCCGCATCGCCCCACGGCAGATACGGTTTGGTGACCAACATCGAGGCCACCCCATGCGCTGCGGACCACAGCTGCAGACCCATTGCGACGGTGTCGCCGTCGGGGTAGAAACCTTCTTTCACGAGTTCTTGAACTCCCTTGTGCAAGTGCGCAAATGCCGCACTTACCAGCGTTTCGTCCAGTTCGCTGTCATCGCGGGGCGGCGCCGAGGTAGCCAGCCGGTACATCAGCGGGGTCGCGACAGCGAAGCGCACGTAGGCCATACCTTGCGCGTGCAGGCGCTCCAGCGTGGTCTGCTGATCAACGGCCGCCGCCACCATCTCATCGTCCAGCCGCTGGTAGTACTGCCCGCACACCGCGTCCATCAGCTCGTCCTTATCCGCGAAATGCAGATAGATCGACGGCGGGGTCACACCGATCTTGCGGGCCACCTCACGGATCGACGGCGCGCGCAGCTCCTTGGCCTCCAGGACAAGTTCAATCGCGGCGTCGATGATTTCGTCGCGCAGTTGGTCTCCTTCCCCGCGCGACGAACGCTGACGCTTAGTCACTGAATCCGATTCGGTCATGGAGTTTGACCAATGGCTTGGGAGCCCACCAGTTGAAGCGCCCGAGCATTCGCATGAACGAGGGCACCAGCAGCATCCGGATGATGGTGGCGTCGACCACGATCGCGATGGTCAGTCCGGTGCCGAACATACGCATGAAGGACACCTGCGCGGCCATCAGTGCGGCAAAAGCGATGGTCATGATCATCGCCGCGGCGGTGACCACCCGCCCGGTGCGGGCGACGCCGAGCGCCACGGATTCGTCGTTGTCGGCGCGGGTGCGTCCGGATGCCATCCAGTACTCGCGGATCCGGGAGATGAGGAACACCTCGTAGTCCATCGACAGTCCAAACGCGATACAGAACAACAGCATCGGCATGGTGGCGACGATCGTGCCGGTGACCTCGGTCCCGAATCCGCCCAGGTGTCCCTCCTGGAAAATCCAGATCAGCGCGCCAAAGGTCGCCGTCAGGGATAACACGTTGAGCACGAGCGCCTTCAGGGGCAGCACCACCGAGCCGGTCAGCAGGAAGAGGAGCGCAAAGGTGACGATCGCGATGATGGCCAGTACCAAGGGCAGCTTGTGCACGATGCCGTCGACGGCGTCGCGGTCCAGTTGAGCTCCCCCACCGATCTTCACCGTGGTCTCGCCCGGGCCGGGCAGGGCATGGATGGCGTCAAGCTGACGCTCCGCATCGGCCGTGTAGGGCTTGGCACCCGTTTGCACCGTGAAAAGCGCTGTGCCGTCTTTGATCCCGGTTGCACCCGAGGGTGGACCGACCTTCATGCCCCGGATGAAGGCGCCGGTGGGCGCGGCCACCTCCGTGACATCCTCGATCTTCGACAGATCCGTTGCGTACTGATCGATTCCCGACGGCGGCACCGCACCGATGCCCTCGGCGATCACGGACAGGTTGGTGGAGCTGTTGTTGTTGAAATTGCGGCGCATCTCGTTGCCGACCTGGTGGGCCGAGGCCGATGCGGGCAGCACCCGATCGTCCGGGAAGCCGAACTTGCCGTCGAGGAACGGTAGGCCGAGAACCACCAATGCCGTGACGATCACAACGGCGATCGGAATCGAGCGGGCCATAACGCGTTTGGTGTTCCGGTACCAGAACGTTTCGGTGACGTCCTTGGCCACGGGTTCTGGCCTGCCCAGGATCTTGCGGATGAGGCGGCGCACGTCGAGGGCGTCGATTCGATCGCCGAGCAGCGTGACCACCGCCGGCACGATGATGAGCGCCGCGATGGCTCCGACGAAGACCACAGCGACACCCGCGTAGCCGAATGACTTGAGGAAGTACATCGGGAACAAGATCAGCGCCACCAACGCGAGGGCGACCGTCAGCGCCGAGAACAGTACGGTGCGCCCCGCCGTCGTCATGGTGAGCACCAGCGCCTCGTCGCGAGGTTTACCGGCGTTCACCTCTTCGCGATAGCGGCTGATGATCAACAGCGAGTAGTCGATAGCAAGCGCCAATCCCATTGCGACGGCAAGGTTCAGCGCGAACACCGACACGTCGGTGACGTACGTCAGGCCCCGCAGGATCGACATCGCCCCGACGATCGAGAACACCCCGACCACCAGGGGCAGTAGCGCCGCGTAGAGACCGCCGAAGATCCAGACCAGCACCACGAAACTGATCGGAATCGCGATCGATTCCATGACCAGCAGGTCCTTCTCGGACTGCGTGACGATCTGGTTGTAGAGGGTGGCGACTCCTCCGGCCTTGACCGAGACTCCGTCGCGATCAACAGCGAGCGACTTGATGAGAGTGGCCGCGTGCTTCTGTGCGTCGTTCTCACCTCCGGTCAGTCCGGCGACGATCAGCCCGGACTTGCCATCCGTGCCGAGGAGGTCCTCGGCGACGGGAGGTGGGGCCGTCCACGCGGAGGTCAAGTTGAGCACCTCGCCGGATTCCTTGAGCTGGCGCTCCAGATCGCTTGCGACGGCATGCATCTGCGGGCTCTTTACGCCATGCTCACTGATGAGCATGAAGACCAGCGACTGATCGCTGATGCCGAACTTGTCGGCGAGAACCCGTGTCACATGGGCAGACTCGGAGTTGGGGTCCTGCTGCCCGCCCGCGGCGAGGTGCTTGGTTACCGGTACCCCGAAGATGGCGGCCGCTATGGCGACAAGTAGTGCCGCACCGAGTACGAGGCGCGGTGCCGCGATAACCGATCGAGCCAAACGTTCCAGCATCGCAACGCCTTCCTCCAGAGAATAACGGCGTTAAGTTATCAGCGATAAGTTAGGCGGTCAAGAGTCTGAGCGTCCCCGCCGACTGCATACCGCACGCAGGTCTTTCGGGCATTTCACCTGCGTACGGTATGCGCTCGGCGAAGGGGGCAGGGATCCCATATGCCCACTCGAGGCTCCCCCGGAAAAACATGGAACCAAACCAGCTCATCCGGCGTCAGAGGTATATGTAGGACAATCATGTCCGCTTGACCAGCGAGGGGAGCGTCCATGCCCGGAGAATCAGGGCTCGATATGAACGAGCTGCACCTGGCGCCCGGTGCCGCAACGAAGGTGTCACAGGAATTCAGTGCAGCGGTCGACAAGCTGGAAGCGCTGCGGAGGGACGCCGTCGGCAACTACCTGGATCTAGGCATGGGCTCGTGCGCCGAGGGCACCTCTTGGAACGAGGCGCTGAACGAGCTAGTAACTGCTGAATCAGACTCAGTCGTCGCTGTCATCGACGCGCACATCGAAACTGTGAAGACGTGGGCTGAGTGGGCCAAGGTTGCACAGAACGAGTACGACAGCACCGAACACCGGAACGCCGAGTCGTTCGAACAGCTCAGGGGTGACACCATCGACAGTAAAGGGCGGGGCGTCTACCCGCCACCCACCACCAGCTGACGCGTTAGGAATGCTCGAACAGATGAAGATGACATGGATCGCCGTTGTCGCCGCCTCGGCTGCGGTGGTCTCGGGGTGCGCACATGGCGGAATCCAAGGCACACCTACCCCAGGTTCCGTCTCCTCATCAAGTTCGTTTTCCTCATCCGCCAGTACGTCGTCTACGACAACAACAAGCACCAACAATCCTGCCCACGGGACCACCTTCGACGCGTGCACGGCCATCACCGATACAGATGTTGCGACTTGGGAGGTCAGCCCTACCAAGCGAGACGCCCATACCGCCGCTTTTGGTCAGAACGTTCGTGGATGCATTTGGGATGGACCCAAGTGGGGCGTCAAAATCTATGCGGTGGATGCGAACCTGGATCAGCTGGAACAACCTCAGAAGCGATTCGAACGTCAAGAGCGAGTTCAGGTCGGCTCACGATCCGGGTGGCTAGTCAAGACCAGTAACTCGATTGGTTGCGCGGTCGCTATCACTTCACAGCAATCCGTCGTAGCAGTCCAGGTTGATCTCAATCTGGACTTGACTCGCCAACGTTATGACCAATGCCCGCTGGCTCTGCAAATCATGAAGCAGATCGAGCCGAAAATACCTTAGAGCCAATAGTTTTCAGGAGGAGAAGACATGGGGAAGAAGCAGATCGAAAAGGAGCACTGGGAAGGCCACGACCACCAGTCCATCTACAACGCCGCCCAAGCGTTCCAAACGGGGAGCCCGCAGGCGGCCCAGGAGTCGATCAACAGCATCGCCGAACAACTGGGCGACATCATGCACACCCTCGGCGGCAAGGTGCAGGGCATGCTGGTCGAGGACTGGCGCGGCGCGGCCGCGAAATCCTTGCAGAACAACATGTCCGAGTACTTTCGGGCCTCAGAGCGAGGCATCATCAGCATTCGGCACGTGGCCGACAGGATGCCGCCCCTTGGCGACGCGATGAGCACCGCCAAACGGACCATCGAACCACCGATGTCCGACTCCCAGATCTCGCAGATGAAGAAGTCCGGATACTCCGACGCCGAGATCAAGCAGCGGAAAAACCAAGAACAGTTCTTCGCACGTATTCAGATGGTCGGCCTGTTCAGCGAGCCGGTTGTCCGCGAGGGCGACAACGTCACCGATGTCCAGCCACCGAAGGGCAACAACCCCGGCAACATCACGCTTCAGCAGCCCAGCAACGGAACCGAAACCGGTACCGGCGGTGGAGGTGGCGGCGGCCAGAACGGCGGCGGTGGCGGCCAAAGCCCCAACTCCTCAAACAATCTGGCGAACGGCCTCGCCGACAAAAACACCAAGCCCGCCTTCAGCGACGGTTCGGGCAACCAGAGCGGACAAGGCCAGGGCGCGGGTTCGGGCGGCGGCAGTGGCGCGGGCGGCGGCAGCCCCCAAAGCGGCTCCGGCGGTTCGGGTAGCGGCCTGGGCAACGCACTCAGCGGCCTCACGGGTGGCCTGGGCAAGGACGGCTCCGGCCTGGCACCCGGCAACACGACCGCAGCAGGTTTCGGCTCCCCCTCAGGCTCAGGATCGGGCTCGGGCACCGGAACCCTCAGCGGCCCAGGAGCATTGCGCGGTGGCGCGGGTGTACCCGGCCCGGGCGGCGCCGGAACCAACGCCGCCGGCATCGGCGGTGCCGGGGTCCGTGGTGGCGCAATGGGTATGGGCGGCATGGGCATGGCCCCCATGGGCGGCGCCCACGGCCGCGGCGGCAAGGGCGAAGACGACGACGAACACCAGACCCCGGAGTTCCTCATCAACTGGGACAACGGCAACGAGCTGTTCGGCGATCTACCCAAGGCATCCCCCGGCGTCATCGGCGACTGGTCCGAGCACGAACGTGCCGAGAAGCAGCGCCGCGAGTCGGAGAAACGCCGCTACAAGTCCATGGGCTGGAACGTCGACTTCGGCGACGAGAAGTAGCCGATATGCCCGACCGGCATCAAGCCATCGATGTGCTGGGACAGCTTGCGCCGCATGAAACTGCCCGCATGACAGGCGAATTAGCGCCCACAGTCGATGAGGCACACCCTCGACAACGTCTACCCCCTTCAACGACGTCGGCCTGGTCCCAGAACTACTCGCCCACCTGCAGCGCGTATTTCAGCCCCGCAACACCTTCGGCAAGCCGTAACTAGCCGTCGAGCATCGGCTGCAACCCGTCCGGCGCGTCCGTGATGTGAGTACGACGCTATGCCGCAGCGCCAAACCACCCACTCAGGAAGGTAGGCATTGAATGCCCACAACCCCACACAAACTAAGTGCGACCGTGACGGGCGTGCGTTGCGCGGACAGCCTGAGCCACATCAGCCGGATGATCGCAAGCATGCTTCTAGCGTTGGCTGTGGCGGCGACCGCAGGCAGCTGCACCGGGCATGAGGCGCCGCCCACCGCGACACACGAGGTGCAGTCCACCGCGCCGCCCGCCGTGACGGCATCTGCGCCGACAACGACCAGCCACGTTCAGATTGGCACCTTTCCGCAAGTGACCATTGCGCTGGCCACGGGGATCCAATGCGCTGTCAACGAAAGAGTCGCCGTGTGTACCGGCACTCGGCCGTTCACAGCCAAACGCTCCGGCGAGGCAGCCATGCAGACTCAGTTGGCAGTACTCGGAACCTACTCGCCTACTGCGGTGCTTGCCGGTGACCCAGTCGACATGAAGGGCATTCGGCCAGGCGACATCATCGAGAACTGGTCATCGGGGACGAGCCGTCTGCTCGTGGCCGTGGCGCCGGCACGGCTCCAGCCCGACTTTGATCTGAAGGTCGTCAACGACAGTGGTCGCATCGAAACGATCAAGGGGTCGATCGGAGCCCTTCGCCTACCTGTCGGACATCCGGTCAGTGACCTGGCAACGATCAACGACCCCAATGACGTACTCAGGGGATGGAAATTCACCGCATCCGAAGCCGGCGCAGTCGTGATCTCATCCGCCACTCGCTGGAGAACCGATGATCAGACCCTCACCATCAGCCTGCAAAGGTAACGACTTCGGCGACGACGACTAAGACCGGGACTGCGCTGCGGCCACCGCGTCCTTGGCGACGGCCACATCGAGTTTGCGCATGGTCATCATGGCCTGCATCGCGGCGTTACCGGTCACCGGATCGGAGTGGAAGATCAGGTCGATCAGCTCGCGCGAGACCACCTGCCAGGAGACCCCGAATTTGTCCTTGAGCCAACCGCATTGGGACTCTTCTCCCCCGTCCGCCGTCAGCGCCTCCCAGTAACGATCGACCTCGTCTTGAGACCCACAGTCGATCTGAAACGAGATCGCCTCATCAAATGTGAACTGGGGCCCACCGTTAAGCGCGGTGTACCGCTGCCCGTCGAGCTCGAACTCGACGGTGAGCACTGTGCCCTCCGGCATTGGGGTGTTCGGTCCGTAGTGGGTGACCTCGAGAATCCGGGAGTTCGGAAACACGGACACATAGAAGTTGGCGGCCTCTTCGGCGCGGGTATCGAACCAGAGGCATGGAGTAATCGTCGGCATATCTGTATCGACCCGCGCCGATGAGAAAACTCATCGCAACCGGACAGATACCTCGGTGAGCGCGTCGGCCAGTAGGTCTTCATAGTGATCGGCATCGGGCATCACCGCCGCACTGGTGTGCAGGCTCACCGTCACGGTGTCGCCGATGCCGTGCACTCCATGGGTCAGGCCCATCACCGGCGACAGCGCGGGGAATCCGGCGGTGAACACCACCCGCCCACCGCCTAACGTCAGGTCGGCGGCACCGCGCACCACGCTCGACACCACGGTGTTCCCCGCGACAGTGGGCGGCATCAGGTCGGTGTTGAAGGCGTTGACACCCGCCCACATCATCGGCGCGGGCAGTGCCGCACCTCCGGCACGTTGCGCAACCAGCACCGGGTGCACGGCGCGACGGCGCCTGCTCTCGATACCCTCCGCGATCTTCCGGGCCCGGGCGTGTAGATCCGTTTCGCCCCAGCACAGGTCAACGCCGACATTCCTGAAGTTATTGCGCGCCAATGATTCACCGGCGGCCGCGACGGTCACTTCCGCGCCCAGCCGCTCTGGAACCCACTGTCCGTGGTCACGCAGATACCGCGGCAACGCGATGCCGATAGCGGTGAGGACCGCGACGGTCACGCTCACATTGTCGGCGCGAAGTTCAGCGCGTGGCCGCACGATCATCCGGATCTCCCGATGCTCACCGGGCCGCGCATTCAGTGAAATCAGTGGGAATCCCTGCGGTTCCGGATCCAGCTCACCCGCCGCGACAAGCTCCTGCTGCTGACGGTAGGCCAGATACCCATCGCGGCTCGCGCTCAGCAGCCGACCCAGCTTCACGGGAAAGCCCGCCAACCCGCGCAGTGCGGCATACCCGGGCACTTCCGGCAGCGACCCGACCACCGCCCCCTCATCGCCGAACAATGCCCGTGCGGCTGCGGTGGCCCGCTGACCATCAGCCAACGCGTGCGACACCTGCAGTACCGCGACAAGGGCCGGACCCGCTGTACTCGGCGCGCCGTGCACCTCAGGGAAAAGATGAAGATGCCAAGGGCTTTCGCGGACATCGACGGTGCTCGTGAGTAGTGCGGCGATCGCGGATCGACAGTGCGTCCAGCCGGACTCCGGCAGCGTGTGCACCGTCAAAGGCACCTGGGATTCGTCACGCGGCGCCCAGTACGGGTAGTCGAGGTGTCCGGCGACATCGACCGCCCGCACCCGCAGATCCGCGATACGCCCTGCGCGCTCGGTGATCGTCTCCCGCAGGGCGGCAATATTCTGTGTCGGCGAATCGAAACAGAACAGCAGGAACTGATCATTCGGGATTCTGGTCGACATCCAGTACATCTGGGCGTCGCGGGGCGCCATCTGTTCGACGGATGAGCCGCCTACTTGTAGGTGCGCCACTGGTCCCATAGCTGTTGCCACGGCGCAATTCTGCCGTAGTAGCGGTAGACCTGTGTCTCGTCCTCACCGGGGGCGTGCAGCAGCTCGATTCGCTGCACCCCACGGAAGCCTTGGGCAAGTGCGGGATCCGGAGCATCCACACCGATGTACATCATGTCCGTCATGGATTCCGGCGGCGCCCCAAAGTAGTAGTACCCGCGGTGGAAGCTATAGGCACGGGAGACTCCCTCACGTCCGGCTTCGACGTCATAGGCGGCGGCCATGGGATAGATCTGCAGCACCAGAGCCGTACGGTCGCGCACGTCCGGCGGCATCGAATCGTAGGTGTCGCGGGCCACCTGGCGCAGGCCCTCCGTGGAGTGATCGCCGCCGGCAAGCATGGTGGGCCCCATCTCGCCCGCCCAGGAAAACCAGCGTGCGGCAGTGGTTTCGGCCACGATGGGCAGCCTGATGATCGCCATGAGCACCGATGCGGCCGTCACCACCCCGATGAGCCCGTAGACCACGTCCCGCACCGCGGCCCGGGACGGGCGCCACCGGGAAAGTCCCACCGCGCCCGCGGCGATCAGCAGGGCGTACAACCCCATGGCGTAATAGGCACGTCCATGCGAGGCGAACATGAACGCTCCTACCAGCACGGCGGCCACGCCCAGGTATCGATACGCGCGCAGTGACGGCGCGGCTAGCAGCGCCACGACCCCGGCCAGCAGCAGCACCAGGCCGATGAACACCGAACCGATGAGCATGCCCGCCAACAACGCCGCCCCGCGTTCGGACTCCGCAGCCACAATCCCGGCCATCCGCAGGTATGGCCAGCCGTGGGTGGCCTGCCAGATCAAGGTCGGGATGGTGGCCGCGACGGCCAAAGCCGCCCCGATCCACAATTGCCGACGACGCCACAGCACCCGCGGGCCGAGGACCGCCGCGCTCAGCAGCACCGCAAGCCACAGCGCCGGGATCAAGAATTTGGTCTGCATGCTGATCGCGGTGACGATTCCCGCCCACAGCAGCAGCCGATCATCGGGAAGCCGCTCCCGGAGACTGCGGGTCCAGCGCACCAGCAGCCAGCACACCACCGACCACAGCGCCGGATCGATGGCCGGTGTCTGCAGCCAGTGGGCCAGGATCTGGAACATCGCGGTGGCGTACGCGATGGCCGAGAGGGATTGCGTAAGGCGGCCACCGCCGAGCTCAGCGGCGATCAGCCCACACATCAACGTGCCGATTGCCACCGCAGCGGTCGCCGCCATGCGCAGCACCCATAAGGACCCGGGCGCGATGTTGTCGGCAATGCCCGCGATGAAGGGCACCAACGGGGGCTGGTCAAAATATCCCCACGACAAATGGTCGCGGCCCGCGACGACGAAGTAGGCCTCGTCGAAGAAGTACCCATACCCCCTGCTGGCCCACCCGAATACGAGAGCGGTGATCGCGGTGATCGCTGTCAGTTCGGCGCTCGCCACCCGCACGGACGGTATGCCGGGGATGTCGTTGCCGTCGTCATACCGGGAATGGACCGCCGCCATAGCGAATTCACCATAGCCCTCATGCCATAGACTTCCCGCGTGCCGAGCACCAAGCAGTACAGCGATCCGTTGACCCGCAACGATATTGGACTCTTGGTCCTGCGTGTCGCGGTGGGAGTGACGCTGTGCTGGAGTGGGCTGAACATCGTGTTCGCCTCCGAACAGTTCGCACAATTGGGCTCGTCTCCGATCCTCGCGCATCCCGATACGGCGGCTCGTGTGCTCGCGGGTATCTACAGCATCGGGGGCGCCATGCTGGTCGCCGGACTTCTCACTCCCTTTGGCGCCAGTGCCGTGCTGGGTTCGATGCTTTACGTCGCAACCCAGACCTATGTGGCGCGAAACGACCTGTTGCAATCAGGCACGGCCGTGCAGTTCCCCCTTGTGCTCGGCGCGGCAGCCATGGCGCTGCTGCTGCTGGGCCCGGGACGCGTCTCTGTGGACGGGCGTTTTGACCGTGACGAGTGGCCTTCTGCGGTCTCATCGGTGCTGCTCATCGCCGGAATCGGGGGCGCGATCGCCGCGTGGGTGCTTATTAAGGGCACCAACCCGTTTTCTTAAGAGTTCAGCAAGGTCGCTCATGGTCTATGACCTGGGCCGATGCGTCTAGCGAAAATTGCCAGACTTTTCCGATTCGTGACTCAATGATTTCTTAATAGTGACCCCTACTGTTCAGTACATGACGAACGAGGAATTCGGTGCCACGGTCATCGAGATCGACTTCGAAGCCATCTACAGCGGCGAGATGCTGGTTGAGGGCGACAACTCGGAGCAGACCGATGAGTGGTTCCCGCTAGCCGTATAACGGCAGGTAGGCGAACCCCATAGGGGGGACGCATCGGCGAGGCGCGTAGCGCATCGCATGCCGGGCCAAGTCCCGGATGTTTCTCACTCACCCATTCAGTTCTAGAGCGAGGGCAGTCACACCGACTGCCCTCGCTTTTTTATTGAGGATTGAGCCCCAGCGGGCTACTCAAGCTCTTCGGCCAGTTCCATCCACTGCACCTCGGCCGCGTCCTTCTCGGCGACGACGGCATTGAGCTCGGCGGTCAGCGTCACCACCCGGTCCGGGTCGGTGGCATGTTCGGCGAGCCGCTCATGCAACACAGCTTCTCGCTCCCCCAGCTTGGCAACGGATCGTTCGAGTCGTCCGAGCTCTTTTTGTGCAGCGCGCAGCGCCGCGCCATCACGACCACGATCGGGTGCCGGTTTGGTGGGGGCCGCGGCGGGTTGGACGTGCCGGCGCAGGTACTCCTCGATGCCGCCGGGCAGATTGGTCAGCTTGCCGTCACCGAACAGCGCCCACGTCGAATCACACACCCGCTCGATGAGATACCGGTCGTGGCTGACCACAACCAGGGTGCCCGCCCAGCCGTCCAGCAGGTCCTCGACCTGCTGCAGGGTTTCGATGTCCAGATCGTTGGTGGGCTCGTCGAGAAGAAGCACGTTCGGCTCGGCCATCAGCACCCGGGTCAGCTGCAGGCGGCGGCGCTCTCCACCGGAGAGGTCGGCGACCGGCGTGCGTTGACGTGCCGGGCTGAACCCGAGCATCTCGGCAACCTGCGAGGCGGAAAGCTCTTTGTCCCCCAAGATGATCCGCAACGCGATCGACTCGATCGCATCGAGCACCCGGATGTCACCGGGTAGGTCGTCGAGTTCCTGGCGCAGCCAGCCGATACTGACCGTCTTGCCTTCCTTGCGGTGTCCGGCCGCCAACGGCACCGCACCGGCAAGCACGCGCAGCAGGGTCGTCTTTCCGGATCCGTTGACGCCCACCAGACCGATGCGCTCACCCGGAGCCAGGCGCCAGGTCAGATCGTGCACCAGTTCCTCACCGGCGGGTGTCGTCACCGTCGCGTCCTCAAGCTCGATGACGATGCGCCCCAGACGACGACGCGCAAATGCGCTCAGCGCCACCGAGTCTCGCGGCGGCGGCACATCGGCGATCAAAGCCTCGGCCGCCTCGATCCGGTATCGGGGCTTGGACGTGCGCGCGGGTGGACCGCGCCGCAACCAGGCCAGCTCCTTGCGTGCAAGATTGCGGCGGCGCGCCTCCGCGGCGTCCGCCTGCCGTCCCCGTTCGGCACGGGCGAACGTCCAGTCGGCGTAACCACCTTCATACGATTCGACGCTGCCGTCGACAACCTCCCAGGTGCGGGTGGCCACGGTGTCCAGGAACCACCGATCGTGGGTCACGACCACCAGCGCGGTGCGCCGCGCCAGCAGATGCTCGGCGAGCCATTGGACGCCTTCGACGTCCAGGTGGTTCGTCGGCTCGTCGAGAATAAGCAGGTCCAGGTCACGAACAAGGGCGGCGGCCAGCCCCACGCGCCGCCGCTGGCCTCCTGACAGTTCATCCACGCGTCGATCGAGGCCGAGGGCCGCCACTCCAAGCCCTTCGAGGATCGAACGGATGCGCGCATCCCCGGCCCATTCGTGCTCGGCGACGCCCAGGGGCGCGATCACGACGTCGAACACCGTCGTGCCTTCAAGATCGTCGCGCTGGGTGACGACGGCTTGGCGCAGGTCACCGGTCCGACTCACTCTGCCCTGATCCGCCGGCTCGACACCGGCCAGCACCTCCAGCAGCGTGGTCTTGCCGCCACCGTTGAGGCCCACCACCCCGATGCGGTCTCCCGCTTGCACCCCCAGGCTGACGTTCGAGAGCAGCGGCTTGACGCCGTATGACTTCGAAACACTCTCGAGGTTGACGAGGTTGATGGGTTTAGCGGGGCTGGTCATGGCCTCCACAAACTACTCAGGCATTGGCAGCCTGCGCCACTTCCCTGCCCTGGTCCAGCAGACCTGCCCGCCGCAACGCGAACAGCGCCGCGGCGCACACCAGCCCGATCCCGGTCAGCGATACCCATAACAACGCCGGCTTGCCGTGCTGCTGGGTGTAGCCGAATATCGATCCGGTCAGCAGGTTTCCGGCCAAGATGCCGACGCCGACAATCGTGTTGTACAGGCCGTAGTGGGTGGCCACCAACCTGTTGCGCGCCAACCTGACCACGGTGTCCATCTCGAATGGGAACGTCGCGATGGTGCCTACGGCCAGCAGGGCCGCCGCCAGCAGTAGCGCGCCGACGGCAGCAAGTTGCCCTGCCGACGCCGCTGTGGGTAGCAGCATCAGCGGCACAAAGGCCGCCGCGATGACCAGCATTCCGAGCACCAGGCTGCGGCTAGGGCCGAATCGCGCGGAAAGCCAGCCGGTGAGTCGCACCTGCCCGGCGATGGCCACCAATCCGGACACCACGAAGATGCTTGTCACCAACACCGTTTCGGACTTCTTGTCGCCGGTCAGCAGGGCCGCCTGGAACGGCAGCGCGAGGTACACCTGGAATGTCAGTACGTAGGAGCCGATCATGGCGCCGGAGAACAGCAGGAAGGCCCTGTTGGACACCACCGAACGCCAGTCGGCGAGCACCGGCTGGCGTTCTGCCTCCTGCTCGACGCGGTTCGGCGGCAGCGCCATCAACTGGATCACCGTCAGGACCGCGAAAACCGCTGCGGCGACAGCGCAGGTGACCCGGAAGTCCCATGCCGTCAATGCCAGTCCGACGATCGGCCCGAACAGGATTCCCGCCTGGTAGAAGACGTTGAAGACGGCGAAGGCCTCCACCCGACGCTCCCCGGAATCTGCCGCCAGGTAGGCGCGCACCGCGGGGTTGAACAGAGCGCCCGCGAAACCCGTTGCCGCCGAGGCGATCAGTATCGCCGGCAAGGAGCCGACAAAGGCCAACATCAGAAATCCACCGGTACGCAACAGACATCCCGCCACGATCAGCGGCTTGTATCCGAACCTGTCGGCCAGGGTGCCACCGACCAGAAACATCCCCTGCTGAGAGAAGTTTCGGACGCCCAGCACCAGCCCCACCATCCACGCGGCCAAACCCAATGGCCCGGCCAGGTATCCGGCGAGGTAGGGCATCAGCATGTAGAAGCCGACGTTGATGGCGAATTGGTTCACCATCAGGATCTGGCTGGGCCGATCGAAAGACCGGAACTGGCGGAAGGTTTCGATCACGCCATTCTCCCGATCGGGTCGATCACGCGGGTCAGCCTGGTCCATCGATCCACCACCCGATCCGACGGATCGTCGATCACATCGGGATCCTGCGCCGGTGGGCGGTCCAACAGATCGTGGCTGCGGCAGTAGTCGTCATCGTAGATGGTGCCGTGGTAGCGCATCGGACCGTCGGGGAAGATCGCCGCGACACGCGATCCGGAAGCCGAGGTCCGTGCCACCCACCCCGCGACCAATGCCACCGCCCCGACGCTCCATCCGCCGCTGGCGTGGTACGCGGCGGCCAGGGTCCGAGCCGCCCAGACGGCCTCATTCGGTGCCACCCAATGCGCTTCGTCGAATGCGGCGTAGTCGACATTGCCCGGATAGATGCTCGAACCGAGGCCGCGCATCAGACGTGAGCTGGCGGGCTGCCCGAAAATCGTGGAGCCGATGGTGTCGACCCCTACCAGTCGCAGGTTCGGGTTGTGTTCCCGCAGTACACGTCCCACACCCGAGGAATGTCCGCCGGTTCCCACCGAGCAGACCAGGGTGTCCACGGTTCCCAGCTGGTCGATCAGTTCTTCCGCGAGCCCGCGGTAGGCATCGACGTTGTCGGGGTTCTGGTATTGGTCGGGGCACCACGAATCCGTTTCGGCGGCGAGTATTTCGGCGACACGATCCTTACGCGCCTGCTGCCACCCTCCGATCGGATGTGGTTCTGTGACGATCTCGACCCGAGCGCCGTAGGCGGTCAACATACTGCGCACGATGGGCTCCAGGCCCGGGTCGGTGACGAGGGTGACCGGGTGCCGGTAGATGATTCCGGCCAGGGCCAGTCCCAGCCCCAGCGTCCCGCTGGTTGATTCGACGATCATGGCACCGGGCTTGAGTTCTCCGCGCGCCCTGGCCTGTTCGATCATGTGCAGCGCGGGCCGGTCTTTCATGCCGTTGGGGTTATGACCTTCGAGCTTGGCCCAGAAGCCGGTGCCCGGCGTCGCGAACGGCTCCGATACCCACAGCACCGGGGTGTTGCCCACCAGCGTGTTGGGGTCGTGGAACTTAGGTCCTAGGTGTGTGCAGCTACGACGAGATGACAGAGCAATGCTGTTGTTCATTGAGAATCCCTGCGTGGGGGCCGCATGAGACGGCCGGGAAGCTGATGACGGCGTGCGGGCACGGCGGAATTCCGCTTTGCCCGAGGAGCCGATCAGCGCCGAATGACGCAGAGTTTGGTGAGAATGTCGCGGCCCGTTCGGGCCCCGTGATATCCGGCAGCACGTGGTGGACCGCGCGAGAGTTGGGCGGCCACGGGCCGGAACACCAGCATGGCGAGAGCAAACGCGGCCAGCACGAAGAGAATCCGCAATGGATTGAAACCCCGGGCCAGTGCGACCAGCCCGTCCGCGGTCTGACATGCCATCTCATGGATCGCGTTGTCGAGGTGTGCATGGGTAGCCGACGGCCCGTGCCCCTGGAGTGCGGCGTGCGTCGCCTTATGGTGCGGCGCCTCGCCGCCACCGTGACCGACGGACACGCAGTGCAAGATCGGCAGGGTCGCGACCGTTACGACGAGGACCGCGACCAGCCACAGCCGCCCACTGCGACTCGTGCGGCGCGCTCCGGTCAGCATGACGCGAGGTTAGCACGATTTAACATACCCTCATGGGGTATGTGACCTGATCGCTATCTAACCGTGGTCAGCACTCAACGCTGACATGCATGACCCGGTAGTCCAGCACCTGGACCAGCGGACTGGTGGGATCGGCCACACGGATGCGCTGCCAGCGGTACTCCGACCGACCCTCACGCACGGAGGTCGCAACACATTCGGTCAGCGGCGCGCTGCCGCGCCGATTGATGACGACCTTGTCTCCCCGGGCTTTCAGGGACGTGATGACAACGTCGGCGTTCCCATGGTTCTTCGGACCGGCGTCCGCACGCGGAGTGCCGACAGCCATGAGTGCACCAGCAGCGGCCGCGGCCACACAGAGGCCGCCGAAGCGGTGGAAGATGAGGCGTCCGTACATAACGATTCCCAACGTCTGCGCCACTTCGGTGTGGCGAGTCTTCACTGACAGCCGTATGCGGCAGAAAGATATATCCGCCGCAAGGAATTCATCAGCGCCGACTCACACAGATCTGCTGCAGACGGGCCCGGCCACCAACGACCGTGACACACGCACGACGACGCGGCGGCGCACGCGTGACCACCACCCGCAAATACAGTAGCGAAACAGCCAGGGTCACGACTAGCGCCGCCGCCCATAGCATTCGGAATGCGTTACCGGATCGGACTTTTCCAGCGATCACATCGAAGATCTGGCTGGTGAAGTCCTGGGCGGCCCGACCGATGTGTTGACCCACACCCGCAACCGCGTCGGACGCGGACGCAGCGAGCTGGTGCGAGACCACCGGGAGCGCCACATCGGCCATCACCGTGCAATGCAGTACCGGCAGCGCGGCGATCACGCCTGCGACAAGCATCGCAATCCATCGCGACCGCGACGGACCGCCGCTTTTCAGCACGTCGCCACGGCCAGCACACGGCCGCCCGACACGACGCGGACCCGCCACACCGGTTGCAGTTCACCACTGGACGGCAACACACCCCGACCGTAGCACGCAATTGGCTTTAAATACCCCTACGGGGTATACATACCATCATGACAACGGGCAATTCACCACTGCTTGGCCGCCGCGAGCTCCTCCGTCTGGGCATGACGGTGGCCGCAGCCGGGTTTCTCGCGTCCTGCACCAGGAGCCCCTCCGGAACCGCGACACCACAACGTGTTAACCCTGATTCAGCCCGAGTTGCCGCAGTGGAAGCGGCCCGGCGACCCCAGGGTGCCGCGGTCAGACAATTCGCTCTGAACGCCGGACCCACTCAGCTCGACCTCGCCGGAACCCAGGTGCAGACGTGGGCATACGGAGGGCGGGTACCCGGCCAGGAGATCCGTGTTCGCAAGGGTGAAATCCTGCGTGTGCAAACTGTCAACGACCTCCCGGCGCCCACCACCGTGCACTGGCACGGGCTCGCCCTGCGCAACGACATGGACGGCGTACCCGGCCTCACCCAGCCGGAAATACCGCCCACCGGAGTGTTCGATTACGAGTTCGCGGTGCCCCACTCGGGGACGTACTGGTTCCATCCCCATGTCGGTACGCAGATCGATCGCGGACTGTACGCGCCGCTGATCATCGAGGACCCCGATGAGCGCACCGAATACGACGAGGAGTTGGTGGTGGCGCTCGATGACTGGATCGACGGCACCGGCACCGATCCCGACCAGGTGCTGGAAGGCCTACGCGCCAAGGGCATGCCCCCGATGGATCATTCGATGATGGGCGGCATGGGAATGGACCCGACCGCGCCGCTGGGGATGGACGCCGGCGATGTGAAGTATCCCCACTATCTGATCAATGGACGGGTGGCCGCCGATCCGCAGGCCGTCACCTATCGCGCCAGACAGCGGGTGCGGTTGCGCATCGTCAATGCCGGCGGCGATACGGCGTTCCGGGTCAGCATTCCCGGCGTGCCGATGACGGTTACCCACACCGACGGCTTCCCGGTGCAACCCTTCAAGGCCGACACCATCCTGGTGACCATGGGCGAGCGGGTCGATGCCGTCGTCACCATCCCGGGTTCGTCGGTGCCGCTGGTCGCCGTACCGGAGGGCAAAGATGGCTTCGCCCAGCTGATTCTGCGTTCCGGCGATAGTCCGGTGCACGGGCGCGCCGACGATGCTGCGACGCTGATGAAGTCGCAGGTGCCGCTGGACACCGCGACGCTCAGCGCTGCCCCCGAGGTTCAACTGAGCCAGCGCAACGCGGACGTCATTCACGATGTCCGCTTGGCCGGTCCCGTCGGCAAGTACACCTGGACCATCAACGGCAAGACCTACGACCCACGCGACGGGCTGCCCGTGCGTGAGGGCCAACGGGCACGGCTACGTTTCGTCAACGACTCGATGATGTTCCACCCCATGCATCTCCACGGGCACACCTTCTCGGTCCGAGATGCGAAGGGGACGTACCGCGCCCGCAAGGACACGGTCCTCGTCGCACCCATGAAGACCGTCGAGGTGGACTTCGATGCCGACAACCCCGGGCAGTGGCTTACCCACTGCCACAACATCTATCACGGCGAAGCCGGAATGATGGCGGTCGTGTCCTACGTGCAGGATTAACGCGGCAGATTGTCCGACACACCACGAAGTGCCCAGGTTTGTGCGACAACTCCGGTTGGTCGGTCAACAATGAGCTGGTGACGAATCGTTGGATGGGGCTCACGATCGACTGTGCGGACCCTGCGCGGCTCTCGTCGTTCTGGGGTGCACTTCTGGCCCTCGCACCCACTGCCGAGCACGGTGACGATCCGGGATGGGCCACGCTGGGCACACGCACCGGCAATCAACCGCGACTCACCTTTCAGCGTGTACCGGAGGCGAAGACCTCGAAGGTGCGCCTTCATCTCGATGTTGAAGTCGACGACATCGATGTCGCACGCACTCAAGTCGAGCACCTCGGCGGATCGTGGTCAGGCGAGCGCCATGACTATGACGAGGGCGTGGTGCTCGTCATGCTCGATCCCGAGGGGAATGAGTTCTGCCTCGTCCAGTTCTACAGCTCACAGAAGGGCCGCCATGACTGACACGGATCTGCGAGGTGCGCTGGAAGCCCACTGGGCGGCCTCCGACACGAACGACTTCGACGCGGAGCATCGTGTCTATCGAGATGACGCGGTTCTCGAATACCCGCAGTCTGGTGAGCGAATTCGTGGGCGCGCCAACATTCAAGCCTCGCGTGAAGCTCAGCCGAACAAGAAACGTTTCACCGTGCGACGGATAACCGGTGGCGGCGATCTATGGGTCAGCGAGCTCGTCGCGACGTACGACGCGAAGCCGTTTCATGTTGTGAGCATCATGGAGTTCGAAGGCGGCGAGGTGATCCGCGAAACGCAGTACTTCGGTGAACCCTTCGAACCCGGACCATCTCGCGCTCAATGGGTTGAACCCATTGGGTGATCAGACGTCTGAGAACGTCAGAAGGTCCGCGACGTTGTCCGCTTCTCTCGTAGCGGCGCGGCGGGTCAAGACCGCCCACCTTGCTCTGCGTTCACTCACCCTTCAAGCGGTGACGGGTACCTGCCGACGCGCCCGTTTGTCCATGCCGTAATAGCCGACGAGAGATGTCGATAGATGTCCCAGTCGAAGGCGATTGCCGAATCCGGAACACCCTCATAGCCCCCGTACCCCGCTAGTTCCTCATCGTTGACGTGATGGATTGCATGGTTGAACTTGTCCCACAGCGGCGCTCCATTGAACAGAAACCAGAAGTAGGGAAAACTCGAGCGAACGGATGATGTTAGCTCTCGAAGATCTGCGGTTCCGGCATCAGTGACGTACTTCGGTGGCGCAGACTCGAAGAAACTTGCCACTTCGTCAAGAATTCCCGCAAGCAGATACGCAACATAAAGGGCTGACAATAGAATAGAGGCCTTTGTGTACTCCTGATCCATGCCGATTTCCGGCCGCCCGGCGTAATAGTTTGCCTTCTCGTGTAAGAGGCGAGCAGCATTATGTGTTGGATGAAGGAACTTTCCGAGGAAGGTGTAGTGCGCTTCAATGCGCGCAATAACGTTATCATCCGCAATCTCATTGAGCTCTAGACATTGCAGAAGTGCGTCATAGGACAAATAGAATCGGTATAGAGCCTCGGCATTCGCTCTTTGATCTTTCTGAACCCTTCTAGCCTCAGGTCCGGGTTTGTAGTACTCGAAATAGTCAGCATCTTTCAAACGCATCGTTTCAGGGTGGAACTCCTGGAAATGGAAGAAGTGCGCCGGTATGATGAATCCCTCGTCATCATTGCTCGAGAAGCCCTCGAAAACGTACATGAGATGCCGCTTACCGCGAGGATACTTTGCGATATAAAGGGCATCCGCGCTACCTGACTTCTTGTGCTCTACAAGATCTGTTTGCTGCTCAACCAGGTATCGAGCGAATTCTTCGGGAGTCTTGTCCTCAAGACTCTGCAGTCGAAAGTACTTCGTTCCACGACACATAAGTGTGAGCAGAAGATAGTTTTCCAGGAGTGATCGACTCAAGCCAAGGGAATCAGAGATTTTTCCATTTTCAATAAGACCTAAGCAGGAATCAGCGGTTTCGATGCGGAAATTGACGAACTCAATAATGTCGCTATAGACAGTATTGTGAGTACTGCCGAAGCTGATTTTGTCGTACCAATTAAGATACTCACCGACCATCTTACGGCTAAGGCTCAGCGCTTTCCTAATTTCATCGTAGATGTCAGACACACGCCTACTTTAATACGCAGACGGTTTAAGCCTGCCAATTTGGGCCGATAGACCGGTGCAATACCCCGAAAGGTCAGAGCCAAGGCGACCGATCAAGAGCCTAGTCCGCACTTGCTTTGTTTGCACCCACACTCAGTCATGCGAATTTGCCAGGATCTGATACACCGTTGCCCAACTTACCCCGAGCGCCGCAGCGATGGTCGACGCAACCTCCCCGCTCTCACACATCCGTTGCACCAAGGCGGCCTTGGCAGTGCCTTGGGCCGACCAAACGGACTGCCCATGCGCCCGCCGTGCGTCCCTTGATGCCGTGCGGCGTTCCTTGCCCTTCGCCGAGCGTCACGCTGAAGGCAGCTGGAAGGTTGTCGCAGACAGCTCTTAAGTCCACTGCGGACGGAGGGTCCCTAAATAACCATTGACCAGACGTTGAAGCGGAATTCGACGTCGTCGCAGCCGAACCTGATGCGCGAGACGGCATGATTACCGCCATGAGTGTCTTCGCTGCGATAGCCGCCGTTGTGGCCTTGATAATCAGTGTCGTCAATTTCGGGATGAGTTTCTACGACCGTAGACGGGCGACTGTACGGATCGACGACGCAGCAAGGCGCAGCGTGCGCATGGAGAACCGAAAGAAGCTGGACGCAGTACTCGAGCAAGCAAGGGAGGTTGTCGCCGAACTAAAGAAGGAGTTGGGAACGCCTGGCGCGCCGGTGCCGGAAGCCTTTCCTGAGCCCGATGAAGACAAGATGGATTCCGTGTCGGCGGGGTTCGCGGCTCACCAGACGGTGGTGAACCCCAATCTAACGGCACCGACAATCAACCTGCTTCATCCGCCTCTCTACCGTTTGAAGCGAGATTGGACGCGTGCTTGGACTGTTGCCCAGCGGGTCGGGCCGCATGAAACGAATTCGGATTGGGAGGAAGCGTCCGACAAGCTTCGCCAACGGTTAGGGACATGCAAGAAGGAGATAGACGACTTGCAGGTGTGGTTGGCCAGCATGGGCTAGGCAGTCGTCCGAGACCTGCCTACGCCTAGCCCTTCGATGTAGACGTTGATCCAAATCGGAATTCCAACAGGTCAGCGCCCATCGCGTAACCACCAGGCGTGGATCTGTCGTGCGAAATCGAGTTCCGCCAGAGCATTGTTCGACCGCAGACCGTAGTGACTGGCAAGTCGGCCAACGAGGCGCATGCTCAACTCCTCGGGGCCTGCATTGCCCTCCAACCACCCAAGGATCGGAACGACGAGGTCGTCGTATTCCTCGTCATCTGGCGGCGCCACATCACCCCGATATACGCCAAGTACGTCCCAGGCGCGGAGCATCTGCGCAAGGCGCAGACTCCGCTCGTCGAAGTCATCGCGCCGCCTGCGGCTCATTTTTCGATTGCGGCGCGCTACACGTTGAAGCGGAACTCCACGACGTCGCCGTCGACCATGACGTACTCCTTGCCTTCCATCCGGACCTTCCCGGCAGCCTTCGCCGCGGCCATCGAACCGGCTTCGACGAGGTCCTCGTAGGACACCACCTCGGCCTTGATGAAGCCCTTCTCGAAGTCGGTGTGGATGACCCCGGCCGCCTTGGGCGCGGTATCTCCCTGATGAATCGTCCACGCCCGCGCCTCTTTTGGCCCGGCGGTCAGGTAGGTCTGCAGCTTCAGCGTGTGGAAACCCGCATGCGCCAACGCATCCAGGCCCCGTTCGTTCTGCCCGATCGACTCCAGCAGCTCGGCAGCAGACTCCTCGTCCAGCTCCTGCAGCTCGGACTCGATCTTCGCGTCGAGGAACACCGCATCGGCGGGGGCAACCAGCTCCCGCAGCTGAGCGACCCGCGCGTCGTCACCGAGAACCGACTCGTCGGCGTTGAACACGTACAGGAAGGGCTTGGTGGTCATCAGGTTCAGCTCTCGCACCACCGACCAGTCCTGCCCGGTCGAGAACAGCGTCTTGCCGCTGTCGAGAACCTCCTGAGCGGCCTTGGCGGCGTCGGCCAGCGGCTGACGGTCCTTCTTGGTCTTGGCTTCCTTCTCCAGCCGCGGCACCGCCTTCTCCAGCGTCTGCATGTCGGCGAGAATCAGCTCGGTCTCGATCACCTCGATATCGGCGGCCGGATCGACCCGGCCATCGACGTGCACGACGTCGTCATCGGCGAACACCCGCACCACCTGACAGATGGCGTCGCATTCGCGGATGTTGGCCAGGAACTTGTTCCCGAGCCCCGCACCTTCCGAGGCGCCCTTGACGATTCCGGCGATGTCCACGAACGTCACGGTGGCGGGCAGGGTCCGCGCCGAGCCGAATACCTCCGCCAGCTTGTCCAGGCGCGGGTCCGGCAGCGGCACCACGCCCTCGTTCGGTTCGATGGTCGCAAACGGGTAGTTGGCCGCCAGCACGTTGTTGCGCGTTAGCGCGTTGAACAGCGTCGACTTTCCGACGTTCGGCAGACCAACGATTCCCAAGTTCAGGCTCACGAGATGGTGAGTCTACGGACCCCGGCAGATAAGAATGCTCAGGTGACCTTTTCCACCAAGCGGATCTACGAGACTCCCGACCCCTCGGACGGTTATCGCGTGCTGGTCGACCGGCTGTGGCCGCGCGGCGTGAGCAAGGCTGCCGCGCAGGTCGACCTCTGGTTCAAGGACATCGCACCGAGCCCCGACCTGCGGGTCCGCTGGCACCACGCCCCTGCTGAAGAGTGGAGCACCTACGCCGACGAGTACCGCGCCGAGCTGGCTACCAACCCGGCGGTGGAGACCGCGCATGAGCTTGAACGCGAACACGGCACCGTCACGCTGCTCTACGCCGCCAAGGACCCGGAGCACAATCACGCGATCGTGCTGCGGGATTTCCTCAGCACTTGATGTCGACGTTGACGACGCGATGCTGCAGCAGAATGCCACCCCAGGCCACTCCAGGGGTATTGACGACAGTCCCCGGATTGAGGAACCGGCCGGGGCGAACGGCAGTTGCCGTGCAATCGCTCATGGGACCGCTACCGACGCGGTTGACGACGACGATGTTGCCGCGCGCCTCCAAGTCGGCGATCACATCGGCGGCGCTCTCCCCATCGGGGCCTGCGTGCGCCGACGGCGCGGTGAGAAGTGTCGCTGCTACCGCCAGCGTGGGTACCGCAAAACGAGAAATCATGGATGCTCCTGTGTAGAACCGCGTTATCGCGGCATGACTGATACGGGGTCGGGTTAACCGACCCCCTCAGCACCGATTCACACAGCCTTTGAGTAGCACCACCCGGCCTGGTTGGCCGACAATCCGTTGCAGCACAGGCGATCCCCGTGTCGCGGTGAGTAACACGTAGCGCACCACTAACCCCAGCACCAGCACCAGCACCATCGCCCCTACGAGAACCCCGCGGCACATCTTGGCGATCTGCACCACCTGCGCGAAAGCATCGACCTGAGGTGCATCCGCCGGCGCCACACTCGCACCGTCCGAGTCGACGGCGTGCGTCATCGCCGTTGCCTGGCCCATGACACTTCCCGGATTCACTCCGACGAAGCACACGACACCCACGACAACGGCTAAGGCGATAACCCTTAGGGGGTAATCGTATGGCCGCATGTCCCGCACACTAGCTCATGATTTGCCCCTGTGCCGAGATCTATACACCCGGTGGTTACGAAAAATTAACTTAACGCCCGCCGCCGAGCTATTGCTCCCGTGGAATAAGCGCCCACAACACCAGGTAGGCCAGCACCTGCGGCCCGGGAAGCAGGATCGACGCGACCGTGAGCACCCGGACGATTGTCACGTTCCATCCGAAGCGCTGGGCGATTGCCGCGCACACCCCGCCGATCATCTTCCCCGCACGGGGACGTCGCAGTGCAGTAGTCATGAATTCACCGTAGACGGCCGAAACATCCAGGCGCATCAGGGAAGGCCCTGATCTTTCCCTGGTCTTCGCGGCTCAGCACGCCAGGTCCACGTAGTAGGTTCCGTGATCCAGCACCTTCTGAACCGACTTGCGGTGGGCGCCGACCGGATGCTCCTCTCGGTACACCGAAGTGCCCTGTCGCACCCCGGTCACCACGCAATCCTCCAATGGCCAAGTACCGGTTCGGTTCAGCATGACGTAATTTCCTTGTTCTTCAAGGGAACTGATCACGGTCTCGGGGTCGCCATAGTCCCGCGGGCGCGCCTGCGCGACGGCCGCCAGTGCCACCGCCGCAATCGGGAACATCACGAAGGCACCCAAAGCCTTTGTAAACAACACTGTTTTGGTCATACCCAACGCTATGGACCAAAGACCACGAAAGACATCAGGGATGGCCCCGATCTATCCCTGAACTTGAACAGACACTCGATGTACGACAGGGCGCCACAGCGGGGACCTAAGGTAACGCGCATGGCCACCTCGGTAGAGCCCCAGGACCTGACTCCCCCACCCGGCGTCGAGCTGCTGCGGACCGACCCCGACCTTCCGCCCGTCGGCGTGATCGACAACCGGGCACCCTCACCCACATCGCGCGTGGTGCTGGTGTTGGTGGCACTGCTGGGAGCCTTCGCCTGGACGATGATCGCGCTGTTGCGCGGGGAACACGTCAACGCGGTCTGGTTCGTGGTCGCCGCGATCTGCACCTACCTCATCGCCTACCGGTTCTACGCCAAGCTGATTGAACGCAAGCTCGTCAGGCCGCGCGACGACCGCGCCACCCCTGCCGAGACGCTCGACAACGGCAAGGACTTCGTCCCCACCGACCGGCGGGTGCTGTTCGGCCACCACTTCGCCGCCATCGCCGGAGCGGGCCCGCTGGTCGGCCCGGTACTGGCCGCGCAGATGGGGTATCTGCCCGGAATCATCTGGATTGTCGTCGGCGTCGTTCTGGCCGGGGCGGTCCAGGACTACCTGGTGCTGGTGATCTCCACCCGGCGCGGTGGTCGCAGTCTGGGCCAGATGGCCCGCGACGAGATGGGCACCGTCGGCGGTGTCGCCGCCATGGTGGCCATCTTCGTCATCATGATCATCCTGATCGCGGTGCTGGGCCTGGTCGTCGTCAACGCTCTCGGTGAAAGCCCCTGGGGCGTGTTCTCCATCGCGATGACCATCCCCATCGCATTGTTCATGGGCGTGTATCTGCGCTACCTGCGTCCAGGCAAGGTCAGTGAGGTGACCGTCATCGGTGTCGCACTGCTGCTCGCCGCGATCATCTCCGGTCGCTGGGTTGCCGAATCGGGCTGGGGCGAAACACTGTTCAGCCTCGACAAAACCACCATCGCCTGGCTGATGATGTTCTACGGGTTCGCCGCCTCGGTGTTGCCGGTGTGGCTGCTGCTCGCCCCCCGCGACTACCTGTCGACCTTCATGAAGGTCGGGACCATCGCGATGCTGGCCGTGGGCATCCTGATCGCCCGGCCGGTGGCACAACTGCCTGCGGTCAGCGAGTTCGCCTTCAACACCTCGGGCCCGGCCTTCGCCGGATCGCTGTTCCCGTTCCTGTTCATCACCATCGCCTGCGGAGCACTGTCGGGCTTTCATTCACTGATCGCCTCGGGGACCACACCCAAACTGCTGGAGAAGGAGAGCCAGGCCCGCTTCATCGGATACGGCGGCATGCTCACCGAGTCTTTCGTCGCCGTCATGGCGTTGGTCACCGCGGCGATCCTCAACCAGCACTTGTACTTTGCGATCAACGCACCCACCGCGGCCACGGGCGGCACAGCCGAAACCGCCGCCGCCTACGTCAATGCACTGCCGATCGGCGGTCCGGACATCACCGGTGCCCAGCTGACCCAAACCGCCAAGGACATCGGCGAGACGTCGATCGTCTCGCGCACCGGCGGCGCCCCCACCCTGGCCATCGGGATCTCGCACGTCATGTCGGATGTATTCGGCGGCAGCGGGTTCAAGGCGTTCTGGTACCACTTCGCGATCATGTTCGAGGCGCTGTTCATCCTCACCACCGTCGACGCCGGCACCCGGGTTGCCCGATTCATGCTGTCGGACTCCCTGGGGAACCTGGGTGGGCCGCTGCGCCGCTTCAAGGACGCCTCCTGGCGGCCCGGGGCGTGGATCTGCTCGGCGATCGTCGTCGGCGGCTGGGGTTCGATCCTGCTCATGGGCGTCACCGACCCCCTCGGCGGCATCAACACGCTGTTCCCGTTGTTCGGTATCGCCAACCAGCTGTTGGCTGCGATCGCCTTGACGGTGGTGTTGACGGTCGTCGTCAAACAGCGGCTCTACAAGTGGGCCTGGATTCCCGCCGTCCCACTGGCCTGGGACCTGATCGTCACCATGACCGCGTCCTGGCAGAAAATCTTCTCCTCGGATCCCGCGGTGGGCTACTGGACGCAGCACCAGCTGTACGCGGACGCCCGCGACGCGGGTCTGACGACGTTCAAGACCGCCAAGACGCCCGAGGCCATCGACGCCGTGATCCGAAACACGTTTGTGCAGGGGACACTCTCGGTTGTCTTCGCCTCATTGGTGTTGGTGGTCGTGGCGGCCGCAGCCTGGACGTGTCTGCGCGCGGTGCGGGCCGGAGGTCTGCCGACGACCGAAGACGACGATGTTCCGTCTCGGCTCTTCGCACCCAGCGGCTTCCTGCCCACCGATGTGGAGAAGGAAGTCGAGAAGCAATGGGCAGCACGTGAACTCGCCGGGACCCGGACATGAAGCTGATCAAGGGGCTGGTGTGGTGGTTCACCTCGGTCATGGGCGACCACGACTACCAGCGATATGTCGAGCACCTACGGCGCCGTCATCCGGGCGCTCCGGTGCCCACCGAAGCCGAATTTTGGCGCTCGCGGTACGCCGATGCGGACGCGAATCCGTCGGCGCGATGCTGCTGACACAAGCACGCTGACGGGCACCGTTACCGAACATCCGGCTCGGCACCGGTACCTTTCAACATGTGACAGGTCAACGCGCCCGCTCATCGGTGGAAGCCGATCACCGGTCGGCGCACCCCGATATCCCGGGTGTGCCATGGTGGGGCGCAATCCTGATCGCGGTCGCTGGAACCGCGCTTGGTTTCGCAATTGACGCGATGGTCAATGGTGAGAAGCTGACCGGCGCGTTCGCCGGCTGCTACGCAGCGGGATGCGTCCTGGCGGTTTTCGCGGTGCGGTATTCATCGATCTTCACCGCCATCGTGCAGCCGCCGCTGATCCTGTTCGCGAGCATCCCGATGGCCTACATGATCATGTCGAAGGGGCCGGCCGATGGCATCAGGAACATGGCCATCACCACCGGGTACCCGCTGATCGAACGCTTCCCGCTGATGATCAGCACCGCGTTGGGCGTGCTGATCATCGGAGTGGTGCGCTGGTACTGGGGAATGTTCACCAGTAAGCCCGCCAAAGAAAAGACGGCCAAGCCCAAGGCTGCGAAGACCACAAAGACCGCCAAGCCGAGGACGTCCTCACGGACCCGGGTACAGGCGCTGGTCGATGCCGAGGCCGACACCACGGGCAGGAGCGCAGGAAGCACCACCCGAACCCGCCGCCCCCGCCCCGACGAGGCCGCCGCGCGGACACGCCACGGAAGGCACGAGTCCGGCACGCGTCGCCGCCCCGCCCCCGATTCCGAACCCGTCTCGCGGCGGGCGTCGGCGGTCGGCACCCCGTGGGAGGACGAGCGCCCGATGCGGACCGAACGCCGTCCCGCACGACGGGCCCGCGACGAATACGACGACTACGGATACGAGCCGCGGCCCCGCTACCGGGAGCCCCGCGCGGAACCCACGCGTGAGCCGCACCGCCCTGCGGTCAGGTACAGAGATGAGCGTCCACCGGCTCCTCCACGGCGCCGTCCGGACCGATACGACGACGCCTGGGACTACGACCGCTAGCGCGAACTAGTGTCGCGCGGCCCGCAGTTCACGCGGCAGCGAGAACACCAACGTTTCATTGGCCGTGGTGACCGGCTGCACCTGCCCGTAGCCGTGCTCAGCGAGCCGCTCCAACACCCCGCGCACCAGCACCTCGGGCACCGAAGCACCCGATGTGACGCCGACCGTTGTCACGCCCTCAAGCCAGGCTGGGTCGATGTCCTCGGCGTAGTCGACCAGGTATGAGGCGTTGGAGCCGGCACCGAGGGCGACCTCGACCAACCGCACCGAGTTCGACGAGTTGCGCGAGCCGACGACGATCACCAATTCACATTCGGGGGCCATCGCCTTCACCGCGACCTGACGGTTCTGGGTGGCGTAGCAGATATCGTCGCTGGGCGGGTCCTGCAGCGTCGGGAAGCGCTCGCGCAGGCGCTGCACGGTCTCCATGGTCTCGTCGACGCTCAGCGTCGTCTGGGACAGCCAGATGACCTTCTTCTCGTCACGCACGGTGACCTTGTCCACCGAGCCCGGGCCGTCGACCAGCTGCACGTGGTCGGGGGCCTCACCGGCGGTACCGATGACCTCCTCGTGGCCCTCGTGACCGATGAGCAGGATGTCGAAGTCGTCGCGGGCGAACCGCTTGGCCTCCTGATGCACCTTGGTGACCAGCGGGCAGGTGGCATCGATGGTCTTCAGGTTGCGCGCCGCGGCGTCCTGGTGGACGGTCGGCGCGACACCGTGGGCGGAGAACACGACGATCGCCCCTTCGGGCACCTCGTCGGTCTCGTCGACGAAGATCGCACCCGCCTTGGCCAGCGTGTCCACCACATATCGGTTGTGCACGATCTCGTGACGCACGTAGACGGGGGCGCCGTGCTTCTCCAGCGCCCGCTCGACGGTCTCGACCGCACGATCGACACCAGCGCAGTAGCCGCGCGGCTCAGCCAGCAGCACGCGCTTGCTCGTCGCCGGGCCGACGACGGTGCTCACCATCCCCGGAGTGCCCATATCGACTGCAGCCATAGTCACCAGCTTACGGCCCAGCCTTTCGCTGCACGACCGACGTAAGGCAAGCTTGAACCTATGATTCGTCCTCCGTTCGGCGTCCGGTTGCTTCTTGGGGTCGCCGCCACCGTTCTTGAAGAGACCCGCAAGCTGCCGCAGGCGGTGCTGACCTATCCCATGACGGCCGCCAGCCAGACGGTGCAGAACTTCATGCGGTTCCAGCAGACAGTCACGGAATTGGCCATCAAGGGCGACGAGACCTGGGAAAACATCTTCCCGCCCACCGAGGAGCAGCCGGAGTGGGCGACCTTCGACGAGGACATCGACGAGCTCGATGCACCCGAACCCGACGAGTCGCAGGCCAACGCCGTCTACGAGGACGCGGCCGAACGGATGACCCAGGGACGGTTTGCGCTGTACTCCTCCGAACCCACAGCGCCGTCGGCTCCCGAACCCGAGGCGGCCGCACCGGCCCCCGAGGACACGCCCGTAGCCGCGAAGGCCGCGCCGCGTAAGGCGCCGGCGAAGAAGGCAGCCGCCAAGAAGGCCCCGGCCAAAAAGGCGGCGCCGGCGGCACCCGCGGAGCCTGCAGATCCGAACGCTCCCGATGTCGTCGTCGAGCTCGGCTACCACGACCTGACACTGGCGCAGCTGCGGGCGCGGCTGCAGTCGCTGTCCGTGAGCGAGCTCGAAGAGCTGCTGACCTACGAAGACGCTCACAAGGCACGCGCGCCGTATCAGACCTTGCTCGCGAACAGGATCACCCGCGCCGCTGCCCGTGGCTGATCCGGGGACAAGCCCCGAAAACCCGTGGCCGGTCCGGGCCGTTGCCACCCGGGTGGCCAAGTGGATCGACCGCCTGGGCCAGGTGTGGGTGGAAGGTCAGCTGACGCAGATCGATGTCCGGCCCGGCAGCAAGACCGTGTTCATGGTGCTGCGCGACCCGGCCGCCGACATGTCGCTGACCGTGACCTGCCCGCCCGACATGGTGCGCAACGCACCGGTAAAGCTGACCGAAGGCACCCAGGTGGTGGTGTGCGGTAAACCCACCTTCTACACGGTGCGTGGCTCATTTTCATTGCGGCTCAGCGAAATTCGCGCGGTAGGTATCGGCGAGCTGCTGGCCCGGATCGAGCGGCTGCGGCAGCTGCTGGCCGCCGAGGGACTGTTCGACGCGCGACTCAAGCGCCCGGTTCCATTCCTGCCGTCCCGCATCGGCCTGATCACGGGCCGGGCCAGCGCCGCCGAGCACGATGTGACGTCGGTGGCGTTGGCACGTTGGCCCGCAGTGCAATTCGCGGTGCGTAACACTCCCGTACAGGGCCCGCACGCGGTGGCCGAGATCGTCGCCGCGCTACAGGCGCTGGATGCCGACCCCTCAGTGGATGTGATCGCGCTGGCCCGCGGCGGTGGCAGCGTGGAGGATCTACTGCCGTTCTCCGATGAGACTCTGTGCCGCGCGATTTCGGCGTGCCGCACCCCGGTGGTCAGCGCCGTCGGGCATGAGCCGGACAACCCGCTCTCCGATCTGGTGGCGGACCTGCGCGCGGCGACACCCACCGACGCGGCCAAGAAACTGGTACCCGATGCGGCCGCCGAGCAGGCATTGATTATGGACCTGCGGCGGCGTTCGGCTCAGGCGTTGCGCAACTGGGTGCAGCGCGAGCAGCGCGGCCTGGACCAGGTACGCAGCCGGCCGGTGCTGGCCGATCCGCTCCGGATGGTCACCGTGCGCCAGGACGAAATCGGCATCGCGCGAACGGCATTGCGCCGCGATATGAGGCGACTGGTGGAATCCGAATCACAACGGGTAGGCCACTTATCGGCGCAGCTGGCCACACTGGGGCCGGCCGCTACCCTGGCCCGCGGGTACTCAGTGGTGCAGCGCGTGCGCGACGATGGCACGGTGGAGGTGCTGCGAACGGTGGGCGATGCACCCGCCGGGGCATCGCTGCGTGTGCGCGTTTCCGATGGTGCCGTAACCGCAACCGTGACAGGAGAATCGTCATGACCAATCCCGCCGAACTCGGTTACGAGCAGGCGCGCGCCGAGCTGATCGAGGTCGTGCAGCAGCTCGAACAGGGCGGCCTGGATCTGGACACTTCGCTGGCGCTCTGGGAACGCGGTGAGGCACTGGCCAAACGCTGCGAGGAGCATCTGGCGGGCGCACGCAAGCGCATCGAAGACGCCCTCTCGGAATAGGCGTCTGGCAAGGCCCTACGCGGTGTCCGACGCGGATGCGGGGGTGACCAGGCCCGCCAAAAGCTCGGAGAACATCGATTCGATCGTCGCTTCGATCGACACGGCCAGCGTGTCATGAACCGAACTGACGGAGTATGTGCGCAGTTTGACTAGCAGAGTGAGCAATTCGCGGATCTGTGCATCATCGAGCTGCTTCCCGCCCGATTCGAGGCGTGCCGTCACCATCTGCGCACCCGACTCCACCAGGATGCGACTGATCTCCTCGATATGCGGCAATACCTTTTCGTACACATCGATCTGCTGGCCCAACCCCATCCCGTACTGGCGGATGTCGTTGAAAGCCTCGATGAGTTTCGGACGGGTGATGGTGGCCGTGTCACCGGTGATGCGGATCAGCCCCAGCGCCGCCAGGCGCTTATGTGCCGCCGGGTCATCGACCAGTTGCTCGGCCTCGGCGCGCGACACCGTGCTAGGCCTCTCATCGGCCCAGGTACCGACGAGCGCGGTCTCGATGCCGAGGATGTCGCCGAGGTCCTTGCCCTGCTCCCAGGCGGTCAGCATCTCCTGCAGGTGGGCCAGGTTGTAGCCGCGATCGAGCATCGACGTGATGAGCCGCAGCCGCGCCAGGTGCGATTCGTTGTAGATGGCCAATCGCCCCACTCGCGCCGGCGCGGGCAGCAATCCCCTATCGCGATACACGCGGATATTGCGGGTGGTCGTACCGGCAGCGCGTGCCAGATCATCGATGCGGTACTCCTGCGGTGAGAGCGCGCTGACCGCACCCGGGTCAACGGGAGACTGCGCAATAGTCGTAAAAAGCTGTTCAACAACAGCTTTCACGGCATCTCGTGACTGCCGCCGGATCTGCCGCGGGGCGCGGCGCAGTCCGGCGAGTATCGACGTGATCGGTGTGGCCGGCCCCGCGTCACTACGCGGAGGCGCGGCGGAGCGTCGTGTCGGCATGGTGGACCTTGTCGGTGGGATGCGGTTCTTACGTGGCTATGTTCGCATTCGCCGCAGGAGTGCTGTGCGTGCGCCGCGCGGACGGATCAGCCGATGTCCGTGCTCGTCCGCGGAACGAGTAGTCATCGAGGTTGAATCGCCGACTGCGGATCGCCGATTCCAGCGTGGTGGTCGGACGCAACGGCACATCGCCGTTCTTGTCGAAGTAATAGCTGTTGGCGCTGGCACAGCTGTCTTGCCAGAAGATCTGGTTATGCCGTCTGCTCAGCATCTCCTGGAAGAAGCGATCGTTGGCCTCCTGGGTCACCTCGACACGCTCGGCGCCCACCTTGCGGGCGTGCGAAAGGACCCGAATGATGTGCGCGGTCTGCGCTTCGATGAGCGCGAAGTAGGACGATCCGTTGTACCCGTACGGGCCGAAGATGTTGAAGTGATTGGGGAATTGCGGTACCGAGACACCTTCATAGGCCTGCAGACGCTCATTCGACCACTTCTCCCGCAGGCTCAGGCCGCCGACACCGCGCAGCTCATAGGTGGGCATGTTTTCGGGGTCCATCACCTTGAAACCCGTAGCCAAGATCAGGACGTCGAGCCGATGCTGGGCCCCGTCCGAGGTGTGCACGGCATTGGCACCGATCTCGGTGATCGATGCCGTCTCCAGCAGGACGTTGGCGCGGTTGAAGGTGGCGAGGTAGCCGTTGTGGAAACTGGGCCGCTTGCACCCCAGCCCATATTGCGGGGTGAGCTTGGCACGAACCTCCGGATCGCGCACCTGTGACCGCAGATAGGCGCGGCCCAGCTTCTCGGCGAGCGGTCTGATCCGCAGAATCCGGTCGTAGTGCGCGGGAATGGGAAACGTCGCTTCGACAAACGCCTGGCTCGCAAGCCGCGTTGCCTGCTGTGCCCCGGGGACGCGGCGCAGCGCCCAACGGAATGGCGCGGACAAGGCGAAGTCGGGTTTGGGCATGCACCAGATAGGTGTGCGCTGAAACACCGTGAGGTGTTCCACATCCCCGGCAATGGACGGAATGATCTGCACCGCAGAGGCTCCGGTCCCGATGATCCCGACGCGCTTACCGCGCAGATCCTGATCATGATCCCAGCGCGCGGTGTGCATCTTGATACCGGCGAACGCCTCGACCCCGGGAATATCGGGGTTGTTGGGCCGGGTCAAGACGCCGGACGCACTGACCACGTAACGGCAGGTGCGCTCGGCGCCGTCGGCAGTGGCGACGCGCCAGAGGTTGGCAGCGGCATCCCAGCTGGCAGACACCACACTGGTACCGAACTGGATATGTTGGGCCAAGCCATATTTGGCCACACACTGCTCGGCGTAGCGTTTCAGCTCCTGCCCGGGCGCATAAGAGCGCGACCAGTCACGGCGCTTCTCGAACGAGAACTGATAGCTGAATGACGGGATGTCCACCGCAATCCCCGGATACGTATTCCAGTGCCAGGTCCCACCCGGCCCGTCGGCCTCGTCCAGGATGACGAAATCGTGAAACCCCGCCTCTTTGAACTTGATCGCGAATCCGATACCGGCGAAACCCGCGCCGATGACGATCACGTCGCTGTGCAACCCGCCTCCGGTGGGCAGTGCAGCGTGGGCCGGTCGGTCAATAGTTGTCACGAGAGTTTCTCCTGAAGGGTGGTTGGTACGGCGCGGCTGCTGACCGCATCGGCAATCGCGACACGAATGATCTCGGCAACTCGCGCCGGCTGGTCGTACTGAGGGCAATGCCCCGAACCGTCGATGAACTGGAGCATCGCATCGGGATGCCTGTCACGCAAGGCTTTTGCGCCTCGCGGCGGGCACACCCAGTCTTTGCTTCCCCATACCGCGGTGACGGGTGCCGCAAACCGCCCGCCCGCCAGGGCATCGGGACGGCTCAATTCGACAATGGTTTCACCGCCCAGCAGCAGCTGGCGGCGCAGATCTCCGGGGCCCCAGTGCGATGCGTACTGTGCTTTGGCTTCCTCGGTGAGACGACCCGCCGCGACCGCACGCGCGAACCCCGCACTGATCAACGCCGGTGCCGTGACGGTACCCCGGAAAACTGGTCGAAGAGGCAAGCCAAGTATCCAGTCGGTGGCCGGCCGCACACGCCGCACCAGTCGCATCCACCACGTCGTGTGTAGCCCGGCGGGACCGATCGCCACCGCAGCGACCAGCGGCAGATCCGCGCACTGTGCTGCCCGCAATACCGCCAGGCCACCCACCGAATTACCCACGAGCACAACGCCATCCCCGCGATCAAACTGACGCACCGCGGCCGCGATGAAATCATCGACAGCAGACAGATAACCGGCCGTTACCGGCCGCGCCGCGCGCCCGAAGTGCGGTAAGTCGACCGCCACGCAGCGGTGGCCGTGCTCACCGAGCATGTCGAGCACCGACCGCCAGCCGTCGGCCGATTCGGTGAATCCGTGGATCAGCAGGATCGTGGGACCGCTGCCGTCGACGTCCAGGACGCGGGTCCGCACGGCGCCGATCATGGCCACCTTCGTATTGCGCTGCGCGCGTTTACGCACCTGTTCAGTCGTGGTGCTCATAGCCGTGCCACCAATCCGTTGAGCACCGGCATCAGGCGCAACGCGTGATAGCCCAGTTGCGTTTCGAAGCCGACCGACACCATGGCACGGTCACGCGCGGCCGCCGTGGTGACGGCCTTGGCAACCGCGTTGGGCGAGTGGCTGATACTGAATACCCTGGAGAGTCGATCCTTTTCAGAGATGGCCGTGCCACGCAGGCGGGTGTTGTAGAGGATCGGGGTATTGATCACACCGGGGCAGATCACCGATACGCCGACCCGTTGGGACGAAAAATCGGCGCGCAGACTTCGCGAAAATGCGACCACGGCGGCCTTTGAGGCGCAATACGTTGCCATTCTGCGGTTCGGCAGATAGGCCGCGCCAGAGGCGATGTTCACGATCTGTCCGCGCCGACGGGCTGCCATCGTGGCGCCAAACGATCGACAGCCGTGCACCACTCCGTCGATGTTGATGGACCGTAACCATGTCCAGTCATCCTCGGTGGTGTCCAGGAACGGTCCGCCGACTCCGACCCCGGCGTTGTTGACCAAAATGTCCACGTCACCCACCTCGGAGTTCACCGATTTCGCCAGTGTGGCAACGGCTTCACCATCAGCGACGTCACACTGATAGGAGTAGGCCTGCGCTCCATGCCCGCGGCAGCGCTCGGCGGTGTCCTTGGCGGTGGTCTCGTCGATATCGCTGGCGACCACCACCGCACCCAGCCGCGCGAAACGCTCGGCGACCGCCGCACCGATCCCGCTGCCCGCACCGGTGACGACGACCACCGCGCCCCGGGGCTCGATGCCGCTCATAGGGCGACCTCCCGCCGCCGGGCGATCATGGGCAGTCCGAACTTCGGCCGCAGGGTCAGGGTGGCCTCGGGCTCAATGGGATGCCCGGGCACCAAGTCGAAAACATAACGCTGGCTGAGCATTGCGGTGATCAGCACCGATTCCATGACGGCGAACCCCTGCCCGATACAGCTGCGCTTTCCACCGCCGAAGGGCAGGTACGCCGAGCGCGGCCGGTCCTTACCCGCCCCCGGCATGAACCGGCCGGGATCGAACTCTTCCGGATTTGGCCACCACCGCGGATCGTGATGGATCAGATGCGCGGGCACGATGATGGTGGTGCCCTTGCGCACGTGGTGACCGCCGATGACATCGTCGCGCACCGCGACGCGTGGGATGGCCCATGCGGGCGAGAAGAATCGCATCGATTCCATGAAAACCGCTGTTGTCCATGGAAGATTGGGCAGATCGTCGGCCGTTGGGGTACGTCCCGCCAGCACGGTGTCGATTTCCTCGAACATCCGGTCGCGGGCACGCGGATTCAGCGCCAGCAGGTACCACATCCACGACAACGCGTTGGCGGTTGTCTCGTGTCCGGCGAGCATCAGCGTGATCGCCTCGTCGCGCACTCGCTTGATCGGCATGCCTCCCTTCTCGTCGGAGGCATTCAGCAGATGGTTCAGCAGGTCCGGCGTATCAACCGGGTTCTCCCGCCGGTCGTTGATGACCTGCCACACCGCATTGTCGATCAGCGTGACGATTCGCTGGATGTCGCGAAAGGGGGGCGGCAACGGCAACGGGGTGAACGCCACCCGTGCCAGGCCGCGCCACACGATCGGCGGCGGTGCGGCCACCATGAACACGCGTAGCAGGCGTTCGCCGAAACGCAGCCCGCCCGTGACCATCGGTGACATCCCGGTGGCGACGGGCCCGAACTGTTGGCTGAACAACGAATTGCCCACCACGTTGAGCGTGAGTTCGACCATCTCCGAGACCATGTCGACCTCGATACGCCCCTCGCGCTGCTGCAGTTCGTTCAGCAGTTCGTCAATCGGTTCGATCATCAGATCGACAAGCCCGTTGAGGTGCCGCTTGGCGAACATCGGGGACAGCATGGTGCGGTAGCGCTGCCACGACTCTTCTTCATCGGTGAACAGGCTGACACCCAGTAAGGCGCGCAGCAGTTCATATTCGAATGACTTGTAGTAGTTGAGCCGCCCCGCGTGCAGCACGTGGTCCACATACTCGGGGTGGCAGAGCGTGATGAATCGCCTGGTCCCCGTACGGAATCGAGCGATGTCGTGCCCCCCGCACCCGATCGACCCAACCCGACCGGTAGCTCAGCCCGACCAGAAGTGCATCCCTGATCATGGGTGCTGCGGGGAAATGGGCAGCCGGTTCAACCGCCTCGGCGGTGGGCGTGCGCCCCGCCGGGCATACCCCCTCGGATTGCGGTACTGGCTCATGCACTGTCGTCATTGACAATTCTCCTCACCGGCACGCCGCCATTGGCGCTATCGGTAAGACAACAGTCAATGTTGCCATTTGTCAATGACAACATTGACTGTTGTATTTATTGCCGGGAGAGCGGTGTAGGAGGGTCCGGACGCTATTTGCGCAGGTAAGGAGTGAGTAGCGCTTCCCACCCATCGGCCATCTGGGTGTACTCGGCGGCGCAGCCCTCTGCACGGTCGCTGTCGAGTGAGCCCTGGTCGACGAGGTACTGGAAGGTCTTCGCGTCGGAGCCATAGACGTAACAGAGGAAGTTCACCGCCCGCTGCTGGTCGAGGGAGTGCGTGTCGGCGAATGCGGAATCATCGGGAGCTTCGGATTGGTTGGCGTGCAATGCATATGAATCCGCGGTGGTCAGCAGATACTGCTTCGAATCGTCGTCGCCGGTGAGGATGTAGGCGGCCAGCTGATCGGCGACATCTTCTTCCCTTCCGGTGATCTTGAGCCCCAGTTCGCCGATCAAGGCATGACCCAGCTCGTGATACAGCGTGGCGACCATGCTTTCGTACACCTCGGTATCAAGTTCCCGACCCGAGTCTCCCGCTGTGGAAAAGACCTCGCGCTCATCTGCGGCAAGCTCGTAACACACCTCGATGGTGTGCTCATCGGGCACGTAGAAGGCGTTGGACTCTCCGCAGTCCTGAGCGATGACGTGCACGTCGCGAGGCATCCGCACATAGGCATTCATGTGATCCGCGAAATCTTCCAGGACTCTGCGGTTACGGAGAAACGTCTCCTCGCCGGCCGTCGCCGGGCCCCCTGACGGCTTGTAGGCAACCGTAAACCGGCCGCTCACCGGCGCCTCCGTGGTCACCGCTGTCGTGCCCTCAACGGGCGCAGCAGTGGAGCCGCACCCCGCAACCAGAACCGCAGCCAACGCGCCGGCCAGTGCCGAGCGAACCCAAGACCCGACATCCATCGTGATGTTTCTCCGTCTCATTGTGGAAGATGCATTCCCACAATACTTTTGGAATCAGCCGGCCGGGCCGCTCGGGTTCGCAGTCTCGCTCCAGTAGTGTCACGGCATGTCTGACACGACGCAACCTTGTGGTCTGGACGATATCGACACCCCTTTCCTGGCCATCGATCTGGCGGTGATGGACCGCAACATCGAACGGCTGGCCGCACGCCTGCGCGGCACCGGGGTCCAGCTGCGGCCACATGCCAAGAGCCACAAGTGCGTTGAGATAGCACAACGCCAGATCGACAGCGGAGCCATTGGCCTCACCGTCGCCACCATCGGCGAGGCGGAGGTGTTCGCGGATGCGGGGTTCACCGATCTGTTCATCGCCTACCCGCTGTGGCTGACTCCGCAGAAGGCCGACCGGATACGGAAGGTGACCGCCCGCGCGCAACTGCGGGTCGGGGTCGATTCCATCGCGGGTGCCCGGCAGTTGGCCGAGTATCTCGCCGATCTACCCATCACCGTCGTCATCGAGGTCGACTCCGGCCATCACCGCACCGGGGTCGCTCCGGCCGAGGCCGGTGACGTTGCGGCGGCAGCGCGCGCTGCCGGACTGAATGTCGTGGGTGTCTTCACATTTCCGGGCCATGGCTACACACCGGGCCACCGCGCAGAGGTCGCCGCCCAGGAATCTCACGCGCTTGGAGCGGCCGCCGACAGCCTGCGTGCACGGGGGATCGAGCCCGCGGTGATCAGTGGCGGCTCCACCCCCACCGTCGATGCCGCCGACAACACGGTGCTGACCGAGGTGCGCCCCGGCGTCTACCCGTTCAACGATGCCCAGCAGTTCGAGTTGGGAGTCTGCACACTCGACGACATCTCGCTGAGCGCCGTCACCACGGTGGTGCACACCCGCGACCGGACGGCCGTCGTGGACGCGGGCAGCAAGGTCCTGGGCGCCGACCGGCCGGGCTGGGCCACCGGTTTCGGACGGGTAGTCAGCGATCCGGATGCGCGCATCGTCGCGCTATCCGAGCATCACGCAACCATCGAGTTCCCCAGAACGGCACCGGCTGCCGGAACCCGTCTGCGCATCGCGCCGAACCATCTCTGCAATGCGGTGAACCTGGTCGACACGCTGGTCGTGGATACCTCGGACGGCCCGCGTCGCTGGTCGGTGGCGGCACGGGGCGCCAACACCTAGATGCGCGGTGCTAGCGCGGCAGTGGCTTAGCGGTCTGTACCGCCCGCGCGACGGTCCGGAAGTCTTCGGTGTTTCCGGACCCGGTGAGCGCGACCGTCACCGAGTTGTCCAACCGGGTCGCCCACAGCGGCTCCGTACCCTCGCCACCCTCGTATGCCACCCAGCTCACGCCGTCGACACTCTCCGGACCGCGTGGCACTAACCCACTGTTGAGCTTGGGAACCAACTTCTCCTCGGGGGCACCGCTTTGCACCACTGCCATGTACGTACCGGTCGGACTCAGGTAGCCCACCTTGGACAGCGGCATCCCCTCGACGCTGTCGCGCCCGCCGGAGTTGGCCCGCCAACCCGTGGGTAGCGACGGCTCCCGGACCGGGAACGAGAACTGCCGGGCATCGGCCTGCAGCGCGGCGTGCGCGTCATACGACGGAGGCTCACCGACCGTCGGCCCATTAGGAGTGAAGGAACACATCCCCAGCAGTCCGGCCAGCACAATGCACGCGACCACCAGCGGAGCCATCGACCAGAACATGTCCCGGCCGTCCTGAAACAACCGCGGCTTGGCCGGACGGGGTGCGGGCACGGCGATGCGATCGTCGGGTCCGGAATCTTGGTCCGGATCTGGTGCGCCTCCCACGCCCCCATCCTTGCAGGCGCCGCTTGATGCTCTTCGCGCAAGCGGCTCATCGCGCCATGAAACAATGCAACCCATGAGCCCGTCGCGCAGAGAAGCCCCGGACCGCAACCTGGCGTTAGAGCTGGTCAGAGTGACCGAGGCGGGTGCCATGGCCGCAGGTCGATGGGTCGGCCGCGGTGAAAAGGAGAAGGGTGACGGCGCCGCCGTCGACGCCATGCGCGAGCTGGTCAACTCCGTTTCCATGCGCGGTGTGGTCGTCATCGGCGAAGGCGAGAAGGACAACGCCCCGATGCTCTACAACGGCGAGGAAGTCGGCAACGGCGACGGCCCGGACTGCGATTTCGCCGTGGACCCGGTGGACGGCACGACCCTGATGAGCAAGGGCATGCCGAACGCGATCTCGGTGCTCGCGGTCTCCGAGCGCGGCACCATGTTCGATCCCTCAGCCGTCTTCTACATGGAGAAGATCGCCGTCGGCCCCGACGCCGCCGATGTCATCGACATCACCGCTCCCGTCTCCGAGAACATCAAGCGCGTCGCCAAGGTACGCAATTGTTCGGTGTCCGATATCACTGTGTGCATCCTGGACCGGCCCCGCCACGGCGAGCTCATCCAGAACGTACGGGAGACCGGCGCCCGCATCCGCCTGATTTCCGACGGCGACGTGGCCGGCGCCATCTCCACCGCCCGCCCGAACTCGGGCACCGACATGCTGCTGGGCATCGGCGGCACCCCCGAGGGCATCATCGCCGCGGCCGCCATGCGCTGCATGGGCGGCGCCATCCACGGCAAGCTCGCCCCACGTGATGACGAGGAACGCCAGAAGGCCATCGACGCCGGGTACGACCTGGACCAGATCCTCACCACCGAGGACCTGGTGTCCGGCGAGAACGTCTTCTTCTGCGCGACCGGCGTCACCGACGGCGATCTGTTGCAGGGTGTCCGCTACTTCGGCGGCGGCTGCACCACGCAGTCCATCGTGATGCGCTCCAAGTCCGGCACCGTCCGGATGATCGAGGCGTACCACCGTCTCACCAAGCTCCGCGAGTACTCCGCGGTCGACTTCACCGGCGACGACGACGCCACACACCCCCTCCCCTAATTCCATCATCGACGACGAGAAGGAAGACCATTGTCTGAACAGCAGTACCGCATCGAACACGACACCATGGGCGAGGTTCGCGTACCCGTGGAAGCACTGTGGCGCGCGCAGACTCAGCGCGCCGTCGAGAACTTCCCCATCTCGGGGCGCGGCCTGGAGCGCACACAGATCCGTGCGCTCGGCCTCCTCAAGGGCGCCTGCGCGCAGGTGAACAAGGACCTGGGTCTGCTGGACCCGGCCAAGGCTGATGCCATCATCGCCGCCGCCGCCGAGATCGCCGACGGCAAGCACGACGACCAGTTCCCCATCGACGTGTTCCAGACCGGCTCGGGCACCAGCTCGAACATGAACGCCAACGAGGTGATCGCCTCGATCGCCGCCAATAACGGCGTGACGGTGCACCCGAATGACGACGTGAACATGTCGCAGTCCTCCAACGACACCTTCCCGACGGCTACTCACCTGGCCGCGACGGAAGCCGCTGTGCGCGACCTGATTCCCGCGCTGGATTACCTGCAGCAGGCGCTGGCCACCAAGGCCAAGGCCTGGAAGACCGTGGTCAAGTCGGGCCGCACCCACCTCATGGACGCGGTGCCGGTGACCCTGGGCCAGGAATTCGGCGGCTACGCCCGCCAGATCGAGGCCGGCGCAGAGCGCGTCAAGGCGACGCTTCCCCGTCTCGGTGAGCTGCCCATCGGCGGTACCGCCGTCGGCACCGGCCTCAACGCCCCCGATGGCTTCGGCGCCAAGGTCGTCGAGGAACTCAAGAAGTCGACGGGCCTGTCGGAGCTGAAGACTGCCGCCGACTCGTTCGAGGCGCAGGCCGCTCGCGACGGGCTGGTCGAGGCATCGGGCGCGCTAAAGACCATCGCCGCGTCATTGACCAAGATTGCCAACGACATTCGGTGGATGGGCTCCGGGCCGCTGACCGGCCTGGGCGAGATCCAGCTCCCCGACCTGCAGCCCGGCAGCTCGATCATGCCCGGCAAGGTCAACCCGGTGCTGCCCGAGGCCGTGACCCAGGTGGCCGCACAGGTCATCGGCAACGACGCCGCCATCACCGTGGGCGGACTGTCCGGGGCCTTCGAACTCAACGTGTACATCCCGGTGATGGCGCGCAACCTGCTGGAGTCGTTCACGTTGCTGGCCAACGTGTCTCGTCTCTTCGTCGACAAGTGCGTGGACGGCCTGGTGGCCAACGAAGAGCACCTGAAGACGCTGGCGGAGTCCTCCCCGTCGATCGTCACCCCGCTGAACTCGGCCATCGGCTACGAGGAAGCGGCGGCCGTCGCGAAGGAAGCGCTCAAGGAGCGCAAGACTATTCGCCAGACCGTCATCGATCGCGGCCTCATCGGCGACAAGCTGAGCATCGAGGAGCTGGACAAGCGTCTGGACGTGCTCGCGATGGCGAAGGTGAAAGATTAATTAAGGCTCGGTTCGTCCGTCTGGTCCTCGTCATCGCCGGTATCTATCAGGCGGTGACGGGGACCTGGGCGATTGTGGCTCCTGAATCGTTCTTCGACACGCTCGGTGCGTTCGGCGTGCGAAACGACCACTACCTGTTCGACTTCGGGTCCTTCGCGGTCCCGGTGGGGCTGGCGCTGCTGGCCGCGGTGAAGTGGCCGTCGTGGCGGGTACCCGCGCTGGCCATTGCCACCGGTCACTGGGTGCTACACACCGTGAGCCACCTGGTGGACACCAACCATCACCAGGGCCAGACTCTGGGACTCTTCGAAGGGCTCGGCCTGTTGGTGACGGCGGCGCTCATGGCACTGGCGCTGTGGTTCGCGGCATCCGAGGAATCCCGGGCGGATTAGCGCGGCCTCGATATCGTCACCGTGGACACCGCCTCCTTGGCGACGTCGGCGTCGGTGAAGGCCAACGGGCGCAGCTGTTCGGCACTGAATGCCTGGGCGCCCGCGTAGTAGGCGGGGTTCCTGGAATCGTCCGGGTTTCCGTAGACCAGAAGGCCTTTCGCATCCGGACCGTCGGGACCGTATTGCAGGGCCATGATGAAGCTGTCGCCCTCCTGGATCGGGTACCCGTTGAGCACCCCCGACGGGCTCGGGATGGCGCGCAGCTCCGTGCCGGGTTCCAGGCGTTCACCGGGACTGGGTTGCGGCTCGGAGCTGGTGCCCCAGGAGCAGCAGTCCACGATGTTGGCGGCGCCTTCGATGTCGGTTCCGCCACCGATCGGCAGCAGCCGTCCGGTGTGCACCTCGCGTTGCAGGTCCCCCAACGGCGCATCGACCGGAATGCCGGCGCGCTGCAGCAGCCGCACGGCGGTCGCCAGTTCGGTCAGCCACGGCCCGACATCGGTGGCCGGAACCGAGGGCGAGCCAATCGGATTGGCCGGGTTGAACCCGTCGGCGAAAAGCCTGCCACGGTCCTTTCGCTCCTCAGGGGTAAAGCGGGAGAGCCATTCGCGGAACACGGCGGCACCGCGCGCGGTCTTGGTGAATCTGCCGTCCCAGGCGGCCAGCGCATAGCATGCCGGGGCCAGGTCCACGCCGTCGACAACCTTGGTCGCCGTGCACGCCCGTACCAGCGGTATACGCAGCTGATCGGCAAGGATCGCGCGGTCGGAGAACAACGCGGCGCCCACATCGTCGATCGTCCACTTGCCGCTGTTCTCGGCGAGGAGTCGCGCGTTGGTCTTGGTGCGGGGCGTCAGCATCCACCCCTCGCCGCCCTGCTGTGGCTGATAGCCGGTGAGCAGCTGATCCGGATGAGCAAGCCACATACTGTCATTGGCGTTGAAGACATAGTCTCGCCGCTCGAGCTGTGGCATGTGGTCGTACCCGATGAGCCCGGGCGCCGCGGCGTTGTCATCGTCGGCCCAGTCGAAGAGTGACCGGGAGCCATTGAGCACCACCATGCCCGCGGAGCGATACGCATCCCGGATCAGGCCCGGCTTTTCGCGATCCACCGCCCACGCGGCGAGCGCCTCCCTGGACAGGTTGGGGGTGGCCGAGCTGTCGACAATCCAGGCACGTCCGTCGGCGCTCGTCGAGACGGTGTTCATCCATGGCACACCGCGATTGGCCCGGAACACATCCTGGAAATCATCCATGGATTTCGCGGTGGCCATGCCCAGATACTGGGTCAGCGTGGTGTTGGTATCGGCGTTGGCGTCCGCCATCGCGATGGCCTGCGCCCGCGTCCAGCCCACGGTGTCCACGTCGGCCACCGGTCCGTGCTTGGTGGAGTAGAGGGTGCGGCTCATCGGCGAGATGCCCTGTTCGCCCGCTACTTCGATGGTGATCGGGTCGGGCGACATCACCCGGCGCCGCCCGTCAACGTAGTACGCGGTGGGGTCGGATGGATCCAGGTCGTAGCGATACAGCGCGAAGCGGCGCCCGGCCGCCACGGTGGCCGTCCACGCCACCGCATCGGTGAATCCGAGTTGCACCAACGGCATTCCGGACAATCCGACGCCGTAGACGTTGAGCTGTCCGGGAATGCTCTGATGCGCCTCCCAGAGACGGTTCTCGCCCGTCCAGGGGTAATGCGGGTTGGCCAGGAGCAGGCCACCGCCGGTACTGGAGCGTTCCGACCCCAACGCCCAGCCGTTGCTTCCCATCCGTGGCTGGGCGGGCAGCGCACCCGGGTGCGGCGCCGATGCACCTGAAGGCGGCTGCGCTCTACCGATTTCGGTGATCATGGAGATGCTGGACACCGTCATCACGACATCGGAGAAATGCGCATACAAGTCCTGCGCCGTGATCGGGCCGACCCAACCCGCACCGTCGCACCAGCCACCGTTCACGCCGTTGAGCGACAAGGACTCGTTGAACCCGGCGACGTACCCGTCGACGAGCTCACGCACTCTGACCGGCTGATCGGCCCAGCGTTTGGGCGCGTTCTCCCACAGTTTCAGGTGGCGGTAACCGAAGTCCATATCGACGTTCCGATAGTCGGCGCCGGGCCCCAGCCACTTGCTTCGCTCGCCGCGGACCTTGATGATCTGGTCGATCAGCGTGCAGGCACGGTCCTCTGCGAACGCATACCCGGTGCCGTAACCCAGTGAGCCCCAATCATCCGCGCTGACATGCGGGACACCGCGTTCGTCTCGGCTGATCGTCGCGACGTAACGCTGGGGAGCGGGAAGTACGACGCTGGCGGGTCCGACAAGCAATGCCGTGATCAACGCCAAGGCGACGAGTCGCACCACTACTGCCCGACGGCCGGTCCACCCGCACCCTGGTTGGGCAGGTCGGTGATGGGGATGTTCGTCGCGGGCAGCGGCGACGGAGTGTTCGGCAACGGCGGAATCTCCGACTCCGGAATATCTTTCAGCAGGTTCACAGGTGGCCCGTTATCGCGGCTGCCGTAACTGCTACCGGGTTCACGCGGACCGAGCAGCTTCGTGACGGTGACCGCGTGGTATCCGTTGGCCCTGAGCACCGGGAGAAACTGCTCAACCAGATCCACTGTGCTGGAGTAGGTGTCGTGGAAGAGCACCACAGATCCCGGCTTGATCTGTGACATCAGGATGGCGCGGGTGGCATCGGTGTTCGCGTCGTTGGCCCAGTCGAACGGGATGACATCCCAGTTGATATCGGCCAGCCCCTGCTTCTTGGCCTCGGCCAGCACCTGCTCGTTGATCAGGCCACCGGCGGTTCGGAACAGCTTGGGGCGCTTGCCCGTGGCCGCTTCGATCGCATCACTGGCCTTACTCAGCTGGCTCGCGATCGCCTCCGGCGGAATCGTCGTCATGTTGGGGTGTTCCCAGGTATGACTGCCGAGTTCCATCCCGGCATCCACCACACGTTTGGCGCCCGCCGGATCACGCTGAACCTTGTTGCCTATTTCGAAGAAGGTCGAGTGCGCACCGTTGGCTCGCAGGACCTCCAACAGCCGGTCGGTGAACGGGCTGGGCCCGTCATCGAATGTCAGCGCCACACACTTCTCGCGTTGGCAGTCCACCGGCTCGGCGAGGGCGCGCTGCTTGTCGGTGACGACGATCGCGGCCGCGATCAAACTTCCCACAGCGGCCGCGACCATCGTCCACCGAAAGACATCACGCTTGGATAGCACGCTCCACAGCGTAACCGTCAGTTCAGGAAGAGAGCCCGGGGCCGAACTCCTCCAGCATCTCTGTGACCAGCGCGGCGATCGGTGAACGCTCGCTGCGTACCAGCGTGACGTGCGCGAACAGCGGATGACCCTTGAGCTTCTCGATCACCGCAGCGACACCGTCGTGACGACCGACACGCAGGTTGTCACGCTGCGCGACGTCGTGGGTGAGCACCACCCGAGAGCCGGTGCCCAACCGCGACAGCACCGTCAGCAGCACGTTGCGTTCCAGAGACTGCGCCTCATCGACGATCACAAAGGAGTCGTGCAGGGACCGCCCGCGGATGTGCGTGAGCGGGAGCACCTCCAGCATGCCGCGCGACAACACTTCTTCGATGACCGCCGGCGACGCCAGACCTTCGAGGGTGTCGAAGACGGCCTGCGCCCACGGGCCCATCTTCTCGCTCTCGCTGCCCGGCAGATAGCCCAATTCCTGACCGCCTACCGCGTACAGCGGACGGAACACCACGACCTTGCGGTGACTGCGACGCTCCAGCACCGCTTCCAGTCCGGCACACAGCGCCAGCGCCGATTTACCGGTGCCCGCCTTGCCGCCCAGAGAAACGATGCCTACCGACTCATCGAGCAGGATGTCCAGTGCCACACGCTGTTCCGCGGAGCGCCCGCGCAATCCGAAGACCTCGCGGTCACCGCGCACCAACTGCACCCGCTTCTCCGCGTTGACTCGGCCAAGAGCGCTCGAGGTGCCGCCGAGAAGCCGGACTCCGGTGTGGCACGGAAGATCTCGTGCCGCCTCCAGATCGGCCTCGCCTGCCTCGAAGAGCGAGTCGATGACCTCGGCGGTGGTGTCCAGTTCGGTCATGCCCGTCCAGCCCGAGTTGACCACGTCCTGGGCCCGATACTCGTCGGCGGCCAAGCCCACCGCACCGGCCTTGACACGCAACGGGATGTCCTTGCTCACCAACGTAACCAGCTTGCCCTCGGCGGCGAGGTTGAGTGCGCACGCCAGAATCCGAGAGTCGTTGGAGTCGGTGCGGAAGCCCACGGGCAGCACCGAGGGGTCGGTGTGATTCAGCTCGACGTGCAGCGAACCACCCTGTTTCCCTACAGGAATGGACTGATCAAGGCGGCCATACTCCAACCGCAGATCATCCAGCATCCGCAACGCAGTGCGGGCGAACCAACCCAACTCGTGATGGTGACGCTTGCCTTCCAGCTCGCTGATCACCACCAACGGGATCACTACCTCATGTTCGGCGAATCGGTTTGTGGCCCAAGGGTCAGACAACAACACCGAGGTGTCGAGCACATAGGTACGGATTGTCCCAGGGTTCATTGAAGCAGTCACCGAGCGCTCCTGACATCCGTGCGGCACCACACGCGATCTGTCGTGGACGCGGTCGGTACCGTGTGTGGACGCCTCGTGAGACCGTCCACATCAGGACCGGGGCCGGTCCTGTCGTTTTCGCCACGATCAGTACCTCCCGGATAGCAAAGCATGTCGCTAGCCATCGCTTTTGACGCTACTCGCACCTACGCGCAGATGCCGCGCACCGAATCGAGCGTGTTGACTAACACCGGGTTAACGCACATTTCGCGTGAGTGTCGAGTTGTCACACAGAAAACGCGAGTGTCCCCCGCGACAGGTCGACACTCGGCGAAAGATCAGAGCCGCTCGGTGACGCCCCACTTGTCGGTGAGTTCGCGGACCACGTCCTGCACGGTGACCTCATCGATGATTCCGGCGTCGGCCACCGAGGCGACCTTGTCCTCGTAACCGTCGATATCGGCGCCGATGACCTTCAGTTCCGCAGCGCGCGCCTTGATGGCGGCGATGGTGTCCTCGGGGTGAAGACGAAGGCATTCGAGCACGATGTTGCTGTAAATCTGCTCGTGGCGACGCTCGTCCTTCTCGATGTTGGCGAGCAGGCCCTTGAGCACGGCATCGTCGGCCTGCGCGGCCAGGTTCTGCACGAACACCGCGTGCATCTGCTCGAAGAACGCGTTGAACACCAGCGTCTCGATCTGGTTGTACGAGTCGGCCCGGTAGCCCTTCATGACGTGAGCCAGCCGGGTGTCCTCGTCGCCGTTGGGGTCGGCGTTACGGGTCACCACGAGGTACTCGCGCAGCGCGATGGCGTGCAGGTTCTCCTCGGCGGTCCAGCGGCCGATGAAATCGGCCCACGGGATGATCTCCAGCGAGAAATGCTCCACCATCTCGCGGTGGTAGCCCGCCAGGTTGTCCTTGGTGATCAGCAGGATCTGGATGGCGTCGACGACGGCCTTGGGCAGCTTGACATCAGAGGGCTCCCAGTCGCGTCCGCCCAGGAAGGCGAAGTTCTCACCCTCGTCGTAGGGGACGTGCTCATGGGCGTACCAAAGCTCCGCGGTGTCGCGGTGGCGATCGATGTTCTCGGCGACGACATCCGTCAGCTCAAGAGTCAACGCATTGGGTACAGGTTTCTGTGCCATGCGGTAACGGTAACCGGACGAATCAGAAATGGGAAATCGCCGCGCGGCCCTTCGCGCGGAGACACTTAGTACCGCAAAACCCCAGTAAGGGCGGGTACTAAGCGTCCGCTCGCGGTGACTAAAGACCCTAGAGAGTGAGGCCCGGATATAGGGGGTTGGCGGCCAGCAGTTCGGCCGAAGCGGCCTTCACGCGATCCGCGACACCATCGGCAAGTGTGTACTTCGCCTTCGAGGTGCCATCGGCCTCGGTGTTGGACAGTACGTCGACCACGAGCTCGGCGACCTTGTCGAACTCGTCGGCGTCGAAACCGCGGCTGGTGAGCGCCGGGGTGCCGAACCGAATGCCGCTGGTGTACCAGGCGCCATTGGGGTCGGCCGGGATGGCGTTGCGGTTGGTGACCACGCCGGCATCCAGCAGGGCCGACTCGGCCTGCCGCCCGGTGAGCCCGAAGGACTGCACGTCGAGCAGCACCAGGTGGTTGTCGGTTCCGCCGGTGACCAGGCGTGCGCCCCGCTTCAGGAAACCCTCGGCGAGGGACTTGGCGTTGTCGGCGACGCGCTGTGCGTATGACTGGAACGAGGGCTGACGTGCCTCGGCCAGCGCGACGGCCTTGGCGGCCATCACGTGCGAGAGCGGTCCGCCCAGCACCATCGGGCAGCCCTTGTCGACGGCATCGGAGTACTCGGCCGTGGCCAACACCAGGCCGCCGCGGGGTCCGCGCAGCGACTTGTGGGTCGTGGTCGTGGTGATGTGCGCGTGCGGCACGGGGTCCTCGTCGCCGGTGAACACCTTTCCGGCGACCAGGCCGGCGAAGTGCGCCATGTCGACGAACAGGGTGGCGCCCACCTCGTCGGCGATCTCACGCAGCTTGGCGAAGTTCACCCGACGCGGGTAGGCGGAGTAGCCACCCACCAGCACCAGCGGCTTGAACTCGCGTGCCGCTGCGGCCAGCGCGTCGTAGTCCAGCAGGCCGGTCTCCGGGTCGGTGCCGTAGCTGCGCTGGTGGAACATCTTGCCCGAGATGTTCGGGCGGAAGCCGTGGGTCAGGTGGCCGCCGGTGTCCAGTGACATACCCATCAGCCGCTGATTGCCGTACTGGTGGCGCAGCTCCTCCCAATCGGTCTCGGAGAGGTCGTTGACATTGCGCACCCCCTTCTCGGCCAGCGCGGGGGCCTCGACGCGTGTCGCGAGGATCGCCCAGTAGGCGACGAGGTTGGCATCGATACCCGAGTGCGGCTGCGCGTAGGCGTACGGCGCCCCGAACAGCTCGCGGGCATGCTCGGCCGCCAGCGCCTCGACGGTGTCGATGTTCTGGCAACCGGCGTAGAAGCGGTGGCCGATGGTGCCCTCGGCGTACTTGTCCGACAGCCAGGTGCCCATTGTCAGCAGCACGGCCGGCGAGGCGTAGTTCTCGCTGGCGATCAGCTTGAGCGAATCGCGTTGGTCAGCAAGCTCTTTACGGGTCGCATCCGCGATCCGCGGCTCGATGGTCGCGATGACTTCCAGGGCCGATCGGTAGGCGGCGCTGGCGGTCTCGGCGTACTGCGCGCCCTGCGCGATATCACTGGATGCTGAGGTCGTCATGGCCATCAGCCTAGTCGGCGGCTATGTCAGCGTGGACGCCACCAGGGGCTCGTCGAGCAGCCGCCCGAAGCGGGTCGTGAGGGACTGTTCCGGGGGGCGACGGTCCAGCCACCCCTTCAACAATTGATAGCCCTCGACGTAGGTGGAGATGTACGCCCGCCACAACGGCGAGGACAGGAATTTGAGCATGTGCCGGGCACGTTCGTCGGAGACCAGCAGCCAGCGTTTCAGGAATGCGATGACGTCCTCGACGTCACGGTGCTCGTCATGCAGCATCAGGGCCGCGTCTTGGCGGACGTTGATCAGTCCGGCCCGCGCCCGCCCGACGGCCTGAGCCTGTTCGCCGTCGAAACGCAGCCCGAGATCGGCGTAGATCTCCTGCGCCCACAGCCCCCAGTCCTCGCCGATGGCGGCGTACAGGGCGAGGTCGGCGAGCCCCTCTGCCATCAGGCACTGCGGTGTGTTCACCAGGAAGATGGTCTGCTCCTGCTGGTCCCCCAGGTGCACCAGGCCCGCCTCCTTGCGGCAGTGCTCGGTGTGGTGCCCGGGGTAGGACTCGTGGGCGATCAGGGCGGGCACGTTGTTCAGATATTGCTTGAGATCGGAGTTGATGGCGACCGTCGAGCGGTAGTTGCCCTCGTAATAGTTGAACCCCGACCAGGGTTTGTCGCTGACTATTTCGTAGGTGATCGTCTCGGTGTCGGGCAGCGGAAACTCCGCGCGCACTCGGTCGCGTAGCGCACTGGAGAAGGCGTCCACGCATTCCTGCAGGCGGTTCGGGTCGATTTCCTGGGACCGGTCGTAGGCGGTTTTCCGCTCCAGCAGCGAACCCCCCTCCGGCAGAACGCTTTCCAGCGCCTCATGTGATTCCCGGTAGCGCTCTTCGTCGCCCTTCGCGATGCGCACGTCGAAGTAGTCATGCACCTCGTCGACAAATCCGATGTTCTCGCCCGCGAACTTGCGGCCGGCGCAGGCCAGCGCCTTCAAGTGCGTATCGATGAAGGCCTTGCGCGCGGCATCGAGGTCACTCGCGGCCAGCTCAGCCCGCAGGGCCACAGCCTGGCGGGCCAGCTCTGCCGGATCGGGGGTGGGCTCGTTCTCGACACGCTGCCGCAGCGTGGGATCACCGGTGAAGGAGTCCACGTATCCACTCTCGATACGGTCAAATCGCAGCCCGAGCAGCAAGTATTCGTCGACGAGGCTGTTCTCCGACCGGCCGCTATCGCCCATGTCACACAACCCTAGTGCCGCGTTCACGAATGGTTCCTGCAAGACTTGCGCCTATGTCGTCGGTCTGCGCGCGAGCGGCTCATCCATGCCGCGGCTGAGCGAGCCGAGCCCCTATGTGGAGTTCGACCGGAAACAGTGGCGCGCGCTGCGCAAATCCACGCCGCTGGTCCTCACCGAAGAAGAGCTCTTCGGCCTGCGCGGCCTGGGTGAACAGATCGACCTGATCGAGGTCGCCGAGGTCTATCTGCCGCTGGCTCGTCTCATCCATCTCCAGGTGGCCGCCCGGCAGCGTCTCTTCGCCGCGACCGCGACCTTCCTCGGCGATCAGCATCCGGACCGTCTGGTCCCCTTCGTCATCGGGGTGGCCGGCAGCGTCGCGGTCGGCAAGTCGACGACGGCCCGCGTGCTGCAGGCGCTGCTGGCACGATGGGACCACCATCCCCGCGTGGACCTGGTGACCACCGACGGATTCCTCTACCCCAATGCCGAACTGTCCCGGCGGAACATCATGCACCGCAAGGGCTTTCCCGAGAGCTACAACAGGCGCGGACTGCTGCGATTCGTGACCGAGGTCAAATCGGGGGCCCATGAGGTCACCGCCCCGGTGTACTCGCACCTGCTGTACGACATCATCAAAAACGAGAAACACGTTGTGGAACAACCCGATATCTTGATTCTCGAGGGCCTGAACGTATTGCAGACCGGCCCGACGCTGATGGTCTCGGATCTGTTCGATTTCTCGATCTACGTGGACGCCCGCATCGAAGACATCGAACAGTGGTACATCTCCCGGTTCCTGGCGATGCGCTCCACGTCGTTCGCAAATCCGTCCTCGCATTTCCACCATTACGCCAAGCTGTCCGATAAGCAGGCAACCCTTGCCGCACAGGAGATTTGGCACTCGATCAACTTGCCGAACCTGCTGGAGAACATCCTGCCGACCCGGCCACGGGCGACGCTGGTGCTACGCAAAGACGCCGACCACTCGATCAACCGGCTGCGCCTGCGCAAGCTGTAGATCAGCTTGCGCGAAGTAGACCGAATGGTATATTCGCCGCATGATCAACGACGTGGTTGAAACCTGGCACGGCATCATCTCCGGCGCGAACCCGGAAGCGCTCAACGACCTGCTGGCCGAGGACGCGGCCTTCTACTCCCCCGTGGTGTTCACCCCGCAGCAGGGTAAGCAGATCACCGCCATGTACTTGTTGGCAGCCTTCGCCACCCTTGCCGGACCGGATAACAACTTCCACTACACCAAGGAAATCCTGGACGGGAACACCGCTGCGCTCGAGTTCGAGGCCACCGTGGACGGCAAATACATCAACGGAATCGACATCATCACCTGCGACGATGCCGGAAAGATCGTGGAGTTCAAGGTTATGATCCGTCCGTTGCAGGCCATCAATCTGCTGCACGAGAAGATGCGCGCCGCATTAGCCCAAGCGCAAGCCTGATTTCACCCCACAGCTCACGACCAACCAGTAGGTTGACCGCCATGGACTATGACTACGACGTAGTCGTCATCGGGTCCGGTTTCGGTGGGAGCGTTGCGGCCCTCCGCCTCACCGAAAAGGGCTACCGAGTCGGCATACTAGATATGGGAAAACGCTGGAAACGCGAGGATTTTCCCCCGAATAACTGGCACGTTCGCAAGGCGATGTGGGCACCCGCGCTCGGGTGCTTCGGACCGCAGCGACTTACCGTGCTGGGCAAGACCTTCATCGCCAGCGCGGTGGGTGTGGGCGGTGGATCGCTGATCTACGGCAACACGCTGTATGAACCGCTGGAGCAGTTCTATACCGATAAGCAGTGGGCGCATATCACCGACTGGAAGTCCGAACTGGCGCCCTATTACGACCAGGCCAGCCGGATGCTCGGGGTCGCGCAGACTCCGCACACCACCCCGCCCGATGAGGTGCTACTGGCTGTCGCCAAGGACCTCGGTGTCGAGGACACCTACCACCCCACCAACGTCGGCGTCTTCTTCGGCGATGAGCCGGGCAAGACCGTGCCGGATCCGTTCTTCGGCGGTGCCGGCCCCGAACGCTCCGGCTGCATCGGCTGTGCCGCCTGTATGACCGGTTGCAAGCACAATGCCAAGAACACCACCGAGACCAACTACCTGTATCTCGCGGAACACGCTGGCGCAGAAATACATCCGCTTACCGAGGTGCTTGATGTGCAGCCCCTGCAGGATCGTGAGGGCTATGCGGTCAGCACCAAACAGACCGGGCGGCTGGTACGCAAGAAGAAGCGCACGTTCACCGCACAGCATGTGGTGTTCTCGGCGGCATCGCTGGGCACCCAGCGGCTGCTGCACAAATTCAAGGATTCAGGGTCGCTGCCCAACCTGTCGGATCGTCTGGGCGAACAGACACGCACCAACTCCGAATCAGTGCCCATCGTCTATTCCCCCACCCGCGATGACTTCTCGCAAGGCGTCGCCATCACCTCGTCGATCCACCCCGAACCCAACACCCATGTCGAGGTGGTCCGATACGGGGAAGGCTCCACCTTCCTGAGCATGTTGGGCACCAACATGGTTGACGGCGGCCCATGGCGTTTCGCGCGCACCTGGCTGGCCAACGTGCGGCACCCCGCAATGGTGCTCCGATCGATGTTCCCCTACCGCGCCGCGCAGCACTCCATCATCGTGCTGGTGATGCAGTCGTTGGACAACTCACTGACCACCTATCTCAAGCGCGGACTTTTCGGCAAGAAGATGACCACCAAACAGGGCTCGGGAGAACCGAACCCGGACTGGATCCCGGTCGCGCACGATGTCGCACGGCGGATGGCCGACAAGGTCGACGGATACGCGGGCAGCACCCACCTGGATTCGATGAACATCCCGCTGACGGCGCATTTCATCGGTGGCTGCCCCATCGGTGATTCCCCCGAGACCGGCGTGATCGACCCGTACCAACGGGTTTACGGATATCCCGGGCTGTATGTCTCCGATGGTTCGGCGATCTCGGCCAACCTGGGGGTCAATCCGTCATTCACCATCACCGCCCAAGCCGAACGCGCAATGGCGTTCTGGCCCAACAAGGGTGAGCTCGATCCACGGCCGGCGCTGGGCTCTCCCTACAAACGCGTCTTCCCGGTGCAGCCCAACCGTCCGACGGTTCCGGAGTCTGCGCCCGGCGCGCTGCGCTTGCCGCTGACCCCGGTCTAGACGTGAAGGTGCCGGGCCACCCAGTGGATGGCCCGGCACCGGCTCACCTTCAGAACGAGGCGAGCATGTGGGCGGCTACGCCGAGCGCAGGCGCCGTAGTCCGAGGAATTGGATGTCCGCCATGACGGCGGTGTAGATGCCGAACGCGACGGAAAGCGCCACCCCGGCGGTGGTCAGCGGTACCCATTTCATGACACCCGCCGCCACATAGAGCACGGTGGCCAGCAGGTTGCCGGCGATGTAGGCGACGCCGATTGTTCCGAGCTTGGACCTGTCGGCCCGGCTCAGCACGAAGGCCAGTACCCCGTATCCGATGAGAGCGGCGGCATGCGCCACCTGAAATCCCAGCGAGGGACCAAGCGGCTCGACAAGCCATTTCGCGGCGATCAGCAGGACGACAGCAACCGAACCGGTAGCGATGCCGTCGAGGCCGATTCCGAATCGCAGGAGCGATTCGGGTTGGGCGAATCGTGTGCGAAGTACTGAGGCGTTCTCTGAAGCTATGGACATTGGGGACTCCTTGTGTGAAAGCTCCGGGCGAAAGCTGACACCACTGACATTCCTCGGGATGTACTGCCATCTCGACATTCGGCACTGCCAATCCCTGCCAATTCGCTGCGGGGTGTGCCATCATCTAAGGATGACAACAGTGGATGTCATCTCTACCGCACCCGGCGCACAGCTCGGCCGTCATTCACTTTTATGGCGCTGGGCTGGCGATATGCGCATCGCCTTCACCGGCGGGACTGCCGGGCTCCTGCAAACAATGGACCCCGCCATCGGTTACGCACTGATCGAGCACTCGAATTTCTTCGCAGACCCCGTTGACAGGGTGTTCCGCTCGCTGCCACCGATCCTGGGCACCGTGTACGACGATCCCGCCGCCGGCACAGGCGTGAAGGTGCGGGACTTTCACCGCGATATCAAGGGAATATCCAGCCCGACGGCGTCCGGTATCACGCGCTGAACCCGACAACGTTCTGGTGGGCTCACGCCACGTTCCAGGTGATGGTCGAACAGACCATCGACAGGTACTCCCGCCATCGACTGTCCGACGCTGAACGTGAGCAGCTCTACCAAGAGGGTGTCGAATGGTATCGCCGGTACGCGATGAGCGAGCAACCGCTGCCACCGAATAGGGCGGCGTTCCAACAGGAATGGGACCGGTACTGCGACGAGGTGCTCACCCCCAACCCCGCGGCAGACTATTTGATGAAGGTCATCGAGGGACGCGCCGTCCCCGATATGAGCAAGTCTCCTTACCTACCGGTGGCCTCCTATTTGAAGCCCGCCGCACGACTTGCATTGCCCACCACACCGATGCGGATGGCGTTGGCACCTCCGCTGCGGCTGACCATCTATGGCGGATTGCCACCCCAGGTTCGCAAGCGTTTTGGGATTCGGTGGAACCTGGCCGACGAGACCGCCTATCGCGCGCTGGGCCGTGCCGTGCCGCTGGCGTGGCCGTTCATCCCGACATCGTGGAGGTGGCATCCGGGCAGCCATGCCGGATGGCGCCGGGAACGGGGACGGCTACCGCGGAACTGGTGACGAACCATTGGTGCGCACACCATTCGGCATGGCGACGGTCTGCACGCGCAGATCTGCGGCGATGAGTTTGGCCGCGGCATTCTGCCAGTTGTGCAACGAACGCTGCGGCACCTCTGTGACCAGCCATTGCCACGCCTGACGCGATACCGGGTCCAGTCCCGCAGCCGTCGCGCCCTGGGCGTATGCCCGCACACCCATGACGTACGGGAAATACAGGGCGTTGTAGTACCGCCACTGATCGGTGGTGCCGAAATCCCCGTCGTCCCGGGGTTTGAGCCGCGAGATGGATTCGGCGAGCACCGCTCTGAGTTCGTTGGCACGCTCGACGGGCTGATCGGACGCACCACGATCGGTGAGCCGTTCATCGATGGCGGGCAGCGACGTCAGCGGGCTCGCGACGAGTTTGGCGAGATCTCCGTAGTGGCTCAGCGCCCGGCGGGTCAAGCGGGTGAACGTCTCGTCGTCCACGCCGTCGATGGGCGATGCCGATTTCAGCGGCAACGCCGCCTCGGTGTTACGCAGCTCGGAACGCTCGTGGCGCAGCTGCGGGGAACGCGAGAAGGCCAGGCGGTCAAGGAAGTCGGCGAAGGGGCCCGATTGCACCTGAATGCAGATGGCCAGGCCCACGCTGGTGAACAGCAGGACCACCAGCGCAACCGACTGCCCGACAACAGCGATGCCGACCATGGCCTGGGCACCGAACAACGCCCCGACAAGGATCGAGGCCACAAAGGAACGCAGCATGTCGCCGCGCAACGCTTGTCCTTCGTCGAAGGCATCCCAGAGCGCCACACCCAGACCGAGTAGCACCAGGTCGAAGCCTGTCGACGCCAACGCCAGCCAGCTCGGAAGAATGCCGAGCGGAATGATCAGCTGCGCATCGCCAAGGGTGAAGAACATGGTGGCGACCAGGACGACACCCCGCGCCGAACCGGGTATCGAGGCACGTCGGCGGAACAACAATATGGCCGCACCGATGGCGGCAGTCCCATTGGCACAGAACATGATCCAGTGCCCCGGTTGGGCGGGACCGGCGATGGTGCCGGCCAATGAGGCGCCCACGAGCAGCGCGATGGCCAGGACCGCACCGGGTACGGCCATCGCTGCGCGATCACGCCACCGGTCGCCGGTGTTGGTGAGTTCAAGCAGCACCAGCAGCCACGAGACGCTCGGAATGATCGCGGTGAACACTTCGATACGGCCCAGGAGATCGGCATCCGAACCCGGGGTGACGCGGATGGCATCGAGTGCGACGACTACGGAGTAGCCGATCAGCCCGATGGCCGCGAGGACCAGGACGGGCTTACGGGGATTACGCGCGAGCAGATACAGACCCAGCCACCAGCTGAGTCCGAAAACCAGTGCCGACATCGCCACCATTGGTAACAGTGTGACAGGTGACCGGTTGACGAGTCACGCGTGTCTGCCGATACTTGCCCTACACGACTGAGGGGTTGCTGATGGGGGAAGCTGACGGGTTCACCGTCGATTTAGAAGAGCTGAACAGCGTTGTCACAGAGCTGCAACAGTTCACACAGCACGTTCAGGACGGGCTCGATCAGTTGGCCAGGCATACTGCCAAGCTCCATCTCGATTGGTCAGGTGCCGCTGCGGAGGCTCATCGGCAGGCGCATGACGAGTGGACAACCGGTGCACAGGAAATGGCCGAGGGACTCGACACCATGCGCAAATCTGCGAGAAACGCCCACAGCTCATACCAGTCGGCTGTCGATGCGAACACCGAGATGTTCCGATAGTGGTAGCCGTTAATCCAGTCGATTACTACGCAGTCGGCACTGCCCTGAAGGACTCTGGCCTCAAGATCAATGAAGCCCTCAACACACTCATGGGCACGCTTGGAAGCACCGGCTCGATGGCCGGAAGCGACGAGGGCGGAAAGGACTGGGGCCAAGACTACGACGGCGCGGCCAGCGACCAATTCATGACCGTGTCCATCATTCGAAATGCCGGCCTGAATTTTGGTGACCTTGTCCAGCAGGCTGCGTACAACCACGCGGTGGCCGATCACAGGGCCCGCTTCGGACAGAACAGCCAGGGCCCATACGCCGTGCCGGAACCCACCGGCCCCCCGTTCTACCAGTGCGTCGCCTTCCCGCCATCCTCGGTGGGCGACAGCGGTGCAGGGATTCAGGATTTCATCGAACTACTGGACGCCATCGACGTCCCTGTGCCCAACGGCAACGTCGACAATCTTGGCAACGCAGCCAGCGCATGGGACAAGTTCGCCGAAGTGGCCAGCGCGCAGTCGCGGTCACTAGCCGAGAAGGGCACGAAGCTCGACGGCATCGAATCACCCGAGATTCAAGACGTGCGTGGCCACTTGGCCTCAATGCGTGAACAGTGTGATGCGCTGGCCGAGAACGCAAAACACATAGCGCAGTCGGCTCGAGACCACGCCGACGAACTACGGAAAATGCGCGACGAGCTCAAACAAATCGCCATCAAAGAGCTAAAAGGACTTCTAGCCGAAGCTGCTATCACCGCTGCGGTGACGTTTCTGACTGCCGGTTTGGGCGCGGCATTGGGCACCGCGGCGATGGCCGCGAAAATCGCGTCGGTGGCCAACAAGATTCGAGAGCTGATCGACAAGCTCAAGGAACTTCTTAAGCTCAAGAAGGCCAGAGCCAAACTCAAGAAGCTGTCCGATGCGTCCAAGAAGAAGCTTGAAGACCTCGCGAACAAGAACAAGAAGTCCATCGACGACGCGCCAAAGAAGCCAGACGAGCCAACCCCTCCTCCGAAGCCCCAACCTCCGAAGTCGGTCAAAATCGGAGCACCTAAAGAGTTTGATCCCCAATCGGTCAGAGGGATGGCTCCCGATGATCTCCGGTCAAGCATCCCATCAAACTGGGAGCGCGCTCCGTCTAAAGCTGGCGATGGTGAGGTTTTTCGGGATCCTGCCAACCCAGGGCGCCAGATCAGAATCATGCCCGGCTATCCGGCCGGCTCTCGACCCGATCCGTTGACTTGCGGTCCGTATGCTGTGATCTCACAAAACGGCGTCACAACAAAAATTCCGCTACTAGGGAATCCGACACTATGACTGAGAATGTAAACAGCCAGCTAGTTCAAGACATCGAGGACTTGCTGGACGCTGGGGCTGTTGGCCTATATGAGTTCATATGGACGCTGCGCAGCGAGCTGCCAGATGCGCCGATCGACCGGCTCCGAGACCTGGCCGCCGCCGCACTTCAGCATCTCATCAAAGCGCGGGAGGTCGACACTGTTCTGCTGGTTTGGCCACACTCAGATCCGATAGGCACCTTCGACGCAAACAACCTGACGGTCACGGTATGGGACGACCCTGTTGAGAATCAGCCGTACCCGGCCCTCATTCTCAAGGAAAACGCCCCACTTCCAGAGAGCGGACAACAGTGACGCGATTCGATGTCACACCCGAAAGGCTCTTGGAGGCCGCCAAATTCGCGCAGGACACGGCCGATGGGTTGATCGACCGGCACCAGCGCGTATCCCAACAGGTAACCGCGCTGCTCGATACAGGATGGACCGGCCAGGCAGCTGACGCGTATCGCAAAGGCTGGAGCGAGTGGGATCAAGGATTCCGCAAGGTTGTCACCGGACTTCTACATAAGGTGTACATCATGCAGAACAACGCGGCCAGCTTCGCGAACCTCGACGTCAATAACGCCGCCAACATGAATGACGTGGGGCGCAACCTATAAGGCCAGTCGGCCGCCGCACGAGGCGGTACCCAGCCAGGTGTGCGGATTGCGGTCCCAGCACCACCCGAGTTTGGGGCGCCGATCGGATATCCAGATCGCAGGCACTCGCTGTCCTTTTCCTCGCGAGGCCGCGAGCGAGAAGCACTTGTTCTTGCGCAACATGTCCGGCCGCAACAGAACCAAGGCGATGCCCTCCTCGATGGTGAGCGGGGTCCGTCCTCGTCCGGTGATCGTCTGCAACGCTGTCTCCGGTGTCACGTTGCAGAACTCGCTGCCGGTGTCGATATCGGTGAGCAGGTAGGCCCGATCCGGAATGCCCAGAATCGGTCGGTACGCGTCCACGTCGCCGTCATCCATGACATGAAAGCCTTGCGCCCATTCAGGCTCATCAACGGCGCCGTCTGCTCATAGCTGGTCCCGGTGGCAATGAGAATGAACGGGATGTGATCGCCGGAGTCGACCACGGACTGCGGAAGGTCGGCGACTCGGGTTCGAAGCGGACTGGCGCCGTCGCCGACCGGGTACCCCAGTTCGGTCAGGTGGGAAAGCTGGCGGTCGAATTCATCCTGAGCTGCGGGCATTGACCGTCAACGCTGCTATTGGTCGGCAAGTTCCCGCCAGAGCCAATCAGGCTGCACGGGCGATATCGCGCCATAACTCCCGCTGCGCACGATGCGGGTCCATGTCGATACGCCGCTGCTGGTCGAACACCATGACGGCGTGCTCGGGCTCTGTGTAGGCGGGCCATTCGATGCCCGGGATACCCGTTCGTGCGAACGCGAGCCATCGGCTCTGGATGTCCTCGGTCAGCGCCAGCGCCTCAGGCATATCGCGTTTCCCTGCCAACGCGGGCCAGCGCTTGAAGAGGCCAAACACCGCGAACAGCTCCGTCGCGTGCGCGGCCCCCGGCCCAAAACGCCGCAGCGGACGCGGCGCATAGTCGTACCGGTAGAAGTAGACCGACGCATGCCGGCTGTGCGCCCGGGCCACCCGCCAGGCCTCCGAGCTGAACATCGCGTCCCCCATCAGACGCACCAGCGCAGCCTTGGACGGATAGCCCTCGTAGGAATCGATCACCCGTTTCGCGGCCTCGGGGCTCAACGCATTGAGAGTGCCCGCGACGGCATGGGCGTCGAACCGGGACACCGACAACACCCGGGTCAGCAGTCGGTTGAACAACCGAACCTCTTCCGCGTTGTATCCGATGATGAGTGGGACCCGTTGCGCCTCCCCGCGTTCCATCATCGCAATCGGATCATCGGGCACAACGTCACCGTCGATGCTGGGGCCCACACCTAGCGAAAAGGCCGACTCCCGAGTCTTCGCGGTGAGCAGCCGATGTGTCGCCCGCACGAGATCGCGCGGCCCGGCATTGATGACCGCCTCGGCGGGGTTACGGACATCGACACCGAGATACTCGACGAGCCGGCGCGCGTTGGCCGCCGCCTCATCTCGGGTATGGATCATTCCGCTGGCCGTGCTCTGGCAGATCGCGTGCTGGAACAACCCGGCAGCCGTCGGAACGGCCAACAGCATCTGAACGCAATGCGCCCCCGCGCTTTCGCCGAAGATCGTGACACTGCCCGGATCTCCGCCGAAGGCAGCTATGTTGTCGCGCACCCACTGCAGCGCCAGCACCAGATCGCGCAAGTACAGATTGCTGTCGATGGTGTGCCGATCATCGGACAGAGACGACAAATCGATAGCCCCATAAGCCCCGACTCGATAGTTCACCGAGACGAAGACACAACCGCGTCGCACAAGGTCGGCGCCGTCATACAAGGCCAGCGCGGAACTCCCCAAAACATAGGCGCCACCGTGGATGTAGAACATCACCGGCAGAGCCTCCGAGGACGGCTCATCCGGCGTCGTCACGTTCACCGTCAGACAATCCTCGCTGACCGCCTGGAACCTGTTGAGCGAGAGCGGCACGTAGATGCGTTTCTGCGGTGACGCCGATTTCCAGGAGTCGCAGGGCAGCACCCCGGCCCAGGGCCTGGCGGGCGCCGGGCTGCGCAGACGCAGCGCGCCAACCGGCGGCTCGGCGTACGGTATGGCCCGAAACCGGCGCACACCGCGATCGTGGAAGCCCTCCACCACGCCGTTGGCGGTCTGCACCCGCACCGGAACCCGGACAACGTATTTCGAGCCTTTTGTCATCGACGCCTCAGACCACGGTCAGCGGCAGCGACTTGCGCGGCTCGAAGACGAACCGAGATCCCCCACTGACATTGGCGATCATGACTTCGGGCAGCTGCTTGTCCTCGCCCTCATGCTCAACGAATGAGGCCACCCATTCCTGCGTATCTCCCGAAATCTCCACGCCGATATGCGGATCGACCGCCGTCGCGATGGCCTGAAGCGGCCGCGTCTCGGCTGCACCGCACAGCGAGATCCAGGCGTGGTCCTCGTGTGCGGGCGACTCCCACACATGGAGCTGGCCGCCGGAGATTTCGGCATTCACGTATCCGACCGGACTCAACAGTGGGTGCACCTGAAGTACCCGCAGGACACCTTCGATCCCGTCGGGCACCTGCAATGCGTGTTTGATCCGCGCCGCCGCGACACCCGCCAGCCCGATCAACTGCTGAGTGCACACGGTGCGGGCCAGCTCCGCATCGGCCGCCCGCTTGTGCACTGCGATGGAGAATCCCAGGAACAGCAAGTGCATCTGCAGGCAGATCTCGTCGGCAATCCGCACCAGTGCCGAATGCGAAAAGGCACCGAAGTCCAAGTCCGACAGCAGCGGTCCGGCGTAGTCGGAGGCGCCCACATCGGCCGTATCGATTCCGTCCAATTCCCAACCGGCGGCTATCGATGCGCCGACGACGTCCAGGGCCGGGATTCCGGACACCGCCGGATACGACTCGTCGATGGTCACCGTCCACGCACAATGCGGATGCCGGTCGGCGGGCGCGCGCGGCGGCCGGTGAATCGGGCGAACCTGCGCATGCGGATTGGTGGCAAAGGCCGTCGCATCGAAGGTGGGGTCTTCGATGTCGTGGCACATACCCGTCACGTAGTCGGGTCCGAGCGGCTCGACGTCGAGCAGCGCGCCGCAGTGGTCGAGATGAAACTCCCCGTGCCACTTGTCGTGCACGGTGTACCGGAAGTCCATGAACTGGGGCGGCGCGCCGATGTCGAGCTGCATACCTTTGAAGATGGTGATCACATCGTCGCCCTCGAACCGCAGCGCCTTCTGCATACGCCGGGTATAGATCGGACTAGATGACGCCCACTCTTCGATGGCGACCTGCAGCATCTCCTCCCTTCCGAAATGCTGTATGCAATAGGCCATTCCCGAGCGGTCGATCAGCTGACCGATGAGCAGCAGCTCGGGAACCAGGACCGCCAACTGATCCCGGGACAGCTCGGCGAATCGGCTAGTCACCGGAGGATTCCGTGTCTTTCTTGGCACGTTTTGCGATGGCCATCTCGACATGCTTGTTGACCCGTTGCCCCAGCGGCCACCCGACGTAATGGGTGATGAACAGCGCGACCTCGCGCAGCTCGGCATCGGTGAGCTCACCGTTGGCCAGTGCGGCCCCCGTCTGGATCTCCAGGATCTCGTCCAGCCCCAAGGCACTTACCGCACCCAGGAGCAGCAGTCGGCGATCACGCATCGACAGCTCTGGACGATCCCAAATGGTGCCGAAGAGATGCTCGGCGGTGTACTTGAAGTAGTCACCGGGCAGATCGGGCATGTCCCAGCCGTAGACCTCTTTCATCTTGTCCAGGCCCTTGCGGCGCAGCTCATCCATTACTTGCCCCTTCCTCGTGTGGCACACCAAGACTCGCGGCCAGCCGCTCACGGGCCAACGAGGCAAGCGGCAGCTGGACGGACTTCTCTTCGCCCAGCGCCAGGGCCAGGCTCAAGTCTTTTTCACCGAGACCTCGCACATGGGTGAAGATGGGGCGCCAAAAGCTGTCCGACGACACCGGCTCGGTGGTATCGCGCAACATGATGGCGCCCGGGCCACCGGTGATGGCGTCCGTATGACGCACCACCTTGCCCAGGTCGGTGATGTCCAGGCCGCAACTTTCGGCCAGCCGCTGCGCCTCCCCTGCCGCGGTGAAGGCGACGAAATGTAGGAGGTTGCGCGCCAGCTTCATTCGCGTGCCCGCTCCCGGAGCACCGGCATGAATCACCAGCGACGCCCACTTCGAGAAGGGCTCCTTGATCCGTGCGAACGTCTCGTCGTCGGCGCCGACCATGGTGGCGAGCTCACCCTTATGGGCACCGGGGGCGCCACCGCTCACCGGCGCGTCGATGACGTGAATCCGTTGGGGCGCGAGTTCATCGGCGAGCTGCACCGCAGTCGCGTCACCGATGGTGGAGTGGATCGCGATGATGGTGCCCGGCTTGACCTTCGGCGCGAGTTCCCCGACTACCTCACGCACCTGCGCATCATCCAGCACGGTGACGCTGATGAGGTCGGCATCGGCGAAATCGGCGAGGTTGTCCGCCGCGCGCGCGCCGGCCTCGACGAGTGGCGCCATGGTCTCGGCTCGCAGATCGAAGACCGTCAGGCCGCCGGGCCAGTCGACAAGCCGCTGGGCCATGGGCGCACCCATGTTCCCCAGACCGATGTACCCCAGTGTGAGGGCCGATTGCGTCATGACCGAATGATCTGTCCGCCGTCGACGTTGAACACCTGACCGGTGATCCAGGAGGCCTTGTCCGACAGCAGGAAAAGGCACATGCCCACCATGTCGTCGACGGTGCCCATGCGGCTCAGCGGGATGTTCTTGACGAGCTCGCTGCGGAACTGCTCCGGCACTGTGCCGCGGGTGGCCTCGGTGTCGGTGGGCCCCGGCGCAATGGCGTTGATGCGAATCTTCTGGCCGCCCAGCTCACGCGAGAGCTGCTGCGTCAGACCGTTGATGCCTACCTTGGCCAGCCCGTAGAACCCCGAATACAGCCAGGCAGCCGTGGAAGATTGGTTGACAATGGCACCGCCACCACGCTTGGCGATGTGCTTGTACACCGCGCGGGTACACACCAGGGCGCCATCCTGGTTCACGCTCATGAACTTCTTGTAGTAGTCCCACGGCACCGACAGCAGCAGGTCCAGCTTCATGCCGCCGTAGATGGCAGCATTGTTCACCAGGTAGTCGATACCGCCGAACTCCGCGACCGCCTTGTCGGCCATGGCTATTGCCGAATCGGGGTCTGATACATCAACACTGACGAAGCTCGCGGTCCCGCCGTCTGCCACGATCTGCTTGGCGACACCCTCCCCCAACTCGGCGTTGATATCGGCGACCACCACCGCCGCACCTTCGCGGGCCAACGCATGCGCGTAGGCCTCACCGATGCCCTGCGCGGCACCGGTGACGATGGCGACCTTGCCCTCAAACTCTCCCATGAGATCTCCTCTATTTCACAGCCGTTGCAATGACTTTGGTTTCCAGGTACTCCTCGAAACCGGCGACGCCCATTTCTCTGCCGTTACCCGATTGCTTGTAGCCGCCGAAGGGCACGTCGGCGGAATACCAGACACCGCCGTTGACGTTCACCGTTCCCACCCGCAGCCGGGATGCCACTCGCGCCGCGCGCTCATCGTCTCCGCTGAACACCGTTCCGGACAGTCCGTACGATGAGTCGTTGGCGATCCGCACCGCGTCGTCGTCGCCGTCATGGGCGATCACCACGAGCACCGGTCCGAAGATCTCTTCGCGCGCCACGCGTGCGTCGTTGGTCAGTCCGGTGACGACGGTGGGTTCGATGAAGAATCCGCGATCCCTGCCCTCCGGCCGCCCGCCTCCACAGGCGAATGAACCGCCCTCGGCAACAGCAAGATCCAGGTACGACTGAACCCTGTCGCGCTGGCGGGCCGAGATCACCGGACCACAGATCGTTCCCGGTTTGGTGGGATCCCCCGGCTTGAGCGAGCCCATCGTCGCAGCCGCCGCCTGCACCGCGTCGTCGTATTGTGCGCGCGGTACGACAAGCCTGGTGGTGATGGCGCATCCCTGTCCGGCATGCATCGCCGCGGTGAATGCGGAGACCGAGCAGGCCGCAGCGAGGTCGGCGTCGTCGAGCACGATGAACGCCGATTTGCCGCCGAGTTCCAGGAACACCTTTTTGACGGTGGTGGCGGCGTCGGCCATGACCGCACGCCCGGTCGCCGTGGAGCCGGTGAACGACACCATGTCCACCCGGGGATCCGTCGACAGCTGCGCACCGATGCGGTGGTCGCTAGAGGTGACGATGTTGAAGACGCCCGGTGGAAAATCGGTGTGCTCGGCGATGATTTGGCCAAGCACCGCCGCACACCAGGGGGTATCCGGAGCAGGCTTGAGTATCAGGGTGTTACCGGCGGCCAGTGCCGGACCCACCTTGGCGAGGTTGATCTGATGCGGGAAGTTCCACGGCGTGACCGCACCGACCACGCCGACGGCCTCGCGCGCAAGCGTGCGTCGAGTCTTGATGCCCATCGGTGAGGCAACACCGAGATCGGCGTTCCAGTCGAAGGATTCCGCGGTATCGGCGGCGAATCGCAGATCGTCCACCGGTCCCTCCAGCTGCGCACCGGCGGTCAGCATCCGAGGCGCCCCCACCTCGGCGATGGTCAGGTCGCGCAGCTCCTCGATATTGGCCCTCATGCCATCCCGCAGCTGTCGCAGGCACCGCACCCGCAACTGGACATCCCGTGACCAATCGGTGTCGTCGAACGCACGACGCGCCGCCTCGATGGCATGGCTCATGTCATCGACATCGGCGTCCGCCGCGGTTCCGAGCACCTCCTCGGTGGCCGGGTTCACCGTCGGGAACCGTCCGGCACCGCCGGGAATCAACTTTCCGTCGATGAACAGATCACTGTCGCCATCGGCCAGAAGTGCCATGTCACCTCATTCCAAGAATCTGGACACATGTCCATTCCCTACCTGTGAAACATAACCATCTAAATCAAGCCATGGCAAGAGCTCATCCGGTTACTACTCAAAAACTAGTGTTGGACAGTATTTTTCATGAACCGTATTGCCCAGGAATCACACACACGCTAATCTGGACAGGTGTCCAGTGAAGCTGTGGTGACCCTGACAAGCGAATCGCCGCGAAACCGGCGGCAAGAAGAGACGATCCGCAAGATCGTCACCGCGGGCCGGGAGATGCTCGGCGAGACGACATATGCGGATATGACGATCCGCGGCGTGGCCGCGCGGGCAAAGGTAGCCCCCGCGACCGCGTACACCTACTTCTCCTCCAAGAGTCACCTGGTGGCCGAGATCTACCTCGACCTCATCCATGAGGCGCCCTACTTCACCGACGTCAACGACGGCCAGACCGCGCGGGTCACCAAGACGCTGCGGAGCCTGGCATTGGTGGTCGCCGACGAGCCCGAGATCGCCACGGGGTGCACGACCGCGCTGCTGAGCAACACCGACGAAGCCGTGCGCGCCGTCCGCGACAAGATCGGGCTGGAAATCCATCGCAGGATCCGCTCGGCCATGGGGCCCGATGCCGATCCACGCGTGGTGTCGGCCCTCGAAATGACCTTCTTCGGCGCTCTCATGCACGCGGGCAGTGGCACCTTCACCTATCACGAGATCGCCGACAAGCTGACCTTCGTGGTGGACCTCATGCTGGGAGGCAACGAATGACGGCAGCCTCGACGTCCTCTGTGGTTTTCGATCCGTACGACTACGACTTTCACGAGGACCCGTACCCGTACTACCGGCGCCTGCGTGACGAAGCACCGCTGTACCGCAACGACGACCTGAACTTCTGGGCGCTCTCGCGTCATCAGGATGTACTGCAGGGCTTCCGGAACAGCGAGGCACTGTCCAACTCCAACGGCGTCTCGATGGACAAGGCCTCCTTCGGCCCACACGCCAAATTGGTGATGTCGTTCCTCGCGATGGACGACCCCGAGCATCTTCGGCTTCGCACGCTGGTGTCGAAGGGGTTCACCCCCAGACGAATCCGTGAACTTGAAGGACGGGTCGTCACGCTCGCACGCACACACCTGGACAACGCCCTGCAGTCGGAAAGCTTCGACTTTGTCGCCGACTATGCCGGCAAGCTGCCCATGGATGTCATCTCGGAGCTGATGGGTGTGCCCGAGCCCGACCGCACCCGCATCCGGGAGTTGGCCGACGGAGTCATGCACCGCGAGGACGGCCTCGCCGACGTGCCACAGAAGGCCATCCAGGCCTCCATCGACCTGATGACCTACTACATCGACATGGTCAAAGAACGTCGTCGGCGCCCAACAGAGGATCTGACTTCCGCTCTCCTGCAGGCGGAAATCGACGGCGATCGGCTCACCGACGAAGAGGTGCTCGCCTTCCTGTTCCTCATGGTGATCGCCGGCAACGAGACCACCACCAAGCTGTTGGCCAACGCCGCGTATTGGGGTCACCGAAACCCGGACCAGCTCGCCGCCGTCCATGCCGATCACGAGCTCATACCGCTATGGGTGGAGGAGTCGCTGCGGTATGACACCTCAAGTCAGATCCTCGCGCGCACCGTGGCAGAGGATATGACCTTCTACGACACCACAGTTTCCGCCGGTGACATCCTGCTGCTGCTGCCCGGCTCGGCGAACCGCGATGACCGGGTGTTCGACAACGCCGACGAGTACCGCATCGGACGCGAGATCGGCGCCAAGCTCGTGAGCTTCGGCAGCGGTGCCCATTTCTGCCTCGGCGCACACCTGGCACGCATGGAGGCCAAGGTGGCGCTGACCGAGCTGTTCACCCGAATCAAACATTACGAGATCGACGAAAGTAGCTCCGTACGTGTGCATTCCAGCAACGTCCGCGGATTCGCGTATCTGCCCATCACCGTGGAGGTCCGCTGATGCCCCGCTTTGAGCCCCACCCGGATCGACGCCCCTCGATCATCGCCGGAGCCTCCTCGGGCATCGGCGCGGCGACGGCAATCGAGCTCGCGGGCCGCGGATTCCCGGTGGCGCTCGGCGCCCGCCGCGTCGATAAGCTGACCGAACTCGTCGAGAAGATCCAGGCCGACGGCGGCGAAGCCGTGGCCTTTCCTCTCGACGTCACCGATGCGGACTCGGTGAAATCGTTTGTTGCGCAGAGCATTGATGCGCTGGGCGAGATAGACCTGCTGGTGTCCGGCGCCGGTGACATGTACCCCGGCCGGGTTCATGAAATGAGCGCCGACACCTTCGCCGCGCAGATTCAGGTGCACCTGTTGGGTGCCAATCGGCTCGCCACAGCGATCGTGCCCGACATGGTGGCTCGGCGGCGCGGCGACGTGGTCTTCATCGGCTCCGACGTCGCACTGCACCAGCGTCCCCACATGGGCGCCTACGGAGCAGCCAAAGCGGCCCTGCTCGCCATGGTGAACACCATGCGCATGGAGTTGGAGGGCACCGGCGTTCGGGCCTCGATTGTGCACCCCGGGCCGACCCTGACCTCGATGGGCTGGCAGCTCTCCGCCGAACAGGTCGGCCCCATGCTGGAGGACTGGAAGACGTGGGGACAAGCGCGGCACTCCTACTTCCTGCGCCCCTCGGATATCGCACGTGCGGTCACCTTCGTCGCCGAAACTCCCAGGGGCGCCCATATCGCCGAGATGGAAGTGCAGCCCGAAGCACCCCTGACGGACGCACCCGCCGACAAACAGAAACTCGAGCTTGGTGAGGAAGGAATGCCATCATGACCACTCCCACCGTTCCGCGGGTCTCCGGCGGTGAGGACCAATACGGCCACCTCGAGGAATTCCGCACCGATCCCATCGCGCTGATGCGGCGCATTCGCGAGGAATGCGGGAACGTCGGCACCTTCCAGCTCGCCGACAAGCAGGTCGTGTTTCTCTCCGGTGCAGAGGCCAACGAATTCTTCTTCCGCTCCAGCGACGACGACTTGGATCAGGCCGAGGCGTACCCGTTCATGACGCCGATCTTCGGCAAGGGTGTGGTGTTCGACGCCGACCCGGAACGGCGCAAGGAGATGCTGCACAACGCGGCGCTACGCGGCGAACAGATGAAGGGCCATGCGGCAACCATTGAAAACGAAGTCCGGCAGATGATCTCGCAATGGGGCGAGAGCGGCGAGATCGATCTTCTCGAGTTCTTCGCCGAGCTGACCATCTACACCTCGTCGGCGTGCCTGATCGGCAAGAAGTTTCGCGATGAACTCGACGGCCGGTTCGCGCACCTCTACCACCAGCTTGAACAGGGCACCGACCCGCTGTGCTACGTGGACCCGTACCTGGAGATCGAGAGCTTCCGGCAACGCGATGCCGCGCGTGAGGGCTTGGTGGCGCTGGTCCAAGAGATCATGAACAGCCGGATTGCCAACCCGCCCAACGACAAGAGCCAGCGCGACATGCTCGACGTGCTGATCATGATCAAAGACGAGGATGGCAATCCCCGCTTCACCGCCGATGAGATCACCGGCATGTTCATCTCCATGATGTTCGCCGGGCACCACACCAGCTCCGGAACAGCCTCCTGGGTTCTCATCGAACTACTCCGGCACCCCGCTATCCAAACGCAGGTCATCGACGAGCTGAACGAGCTGTACGCCGATGGCAGCGAGGTGAGTTTCCATGCGCTGCGCCAGATCCCGAAGCTGGAGAATGTACTCAAGGAGACCCTGCGGCTGCACCCGCCCTTGATCGTCCTGATGCGGGTCGCCAAGGGCGAATTCGACGTAGGCGGTTTTCCCATCCACAACGGCGACATGGTGGCGGCCTCCCCCGCTGTCTCGAACCGCATCGCCGAAGACTTCCCCGACCCGGACGGATTCGTGCCCGACCGATACGAGAAGCCCCGCCAGGAAGACATCGTGAACCGCTGGACCTGGATACCGTTCGGCGCGGGTCGGCACCGCTGCGTGGGCGCCGCGTTCGCCACCATGCAGATCAAGGCCATCTTCTCGGTGTTGTTGCGCGAGTATGAGTTCGAGATGGCGCAGCCCGCCGACTCGTACCACAACGATCACTCCAAGATGGTGGTACAGCTGGCGCAGCCCGCCAAGGTTCGTTACCGGCGCCGAGGAGCCTGAGGAATGCCTTTCAGGATCGAGGTCGACAGGGACCTGTGCCAGGGGCACGCCATGTGCGAACTGGAGGCTCCCGATTACTTCCGCGTCCCCAAGCGCGGCACCGTCGAGATCCTGAATCACGAACCACCCGAGGACGCCCGCGACGAAATCGAGCGTGCAGTCGAAGAATGTCCGGCCCGAGCTTTGTTCATCACAGAGAAGAACTAGGAGTACCGACTGTGCCCGAATTCCCCCGCCAGGAACTCGACGATGTCGTCGCGGACTGGCTACAGGCCAATCTGGATGCCGAGAAGGCCGGCGACTGGAAATCATTGGCGCGCTTCTATACCGACGACGCCACCTACGGCTGGAACATCGGCCCCAAGGAAGACGTGATGTGCGTCGGCATCGATGAGATACGGGATATCGCCCTCGGCCAGGAGATGGAGGGCCTGGAGGGGTGGACGTATCCGTACCAGAAGGTGATCGTCGACGACAAGCAGGGCGAAGTCATCGGATTCTGGAAACAGATCGCCACGGACTCCAACGGCAGTGAGTCCGAGATCTATGGCATCGGGGGCAGCTGGTTCCGGTACGCCGGTAATGGCCAATGGAATTGGCAACGCGACTTCTTCGATTTCGGTCATGTGTCCGCCCTGTACATGGACCTCATCAAGGCGGGCAAGCTCAGCGAGGGCATGCAGAAACGCATTCAGCGCGGCCTGTCGAGCGAGAAGGTGCCCGGCTACTACCCACTTGGCAAGACCCCGGTCCCCCTCTGGTGAACAGTGGGCTTCCCCACCCACCGCGCCGAGTGTCGGGTTTCTGCGAAGAAGTGCGGGTAGCGGGCACAAAAAGTCGACACTCGGCCGGATATGGAGGTGTATGGCAATGAAAAGCACTACCGAGCTTGGACTTCCGGAAGGCTTCGATTTCACCGATCCGGGGCTGTACGGGGAACGGATGCCACATGCAGAGTTCGCGACCCTGCGCCGGGAGGCGCCCGTCTGGTGGAACCCACAACCACGCACAGTCGGCGGATTCGCCGACGACGGCTACTGGGTGATTTCCAAACATCGTGACGTGCGTGAGGTTTCGCTGCACACCGATATCTTCTCGTCGGGCCGCAAGGGCGCCATCCCCCGCCTCGAGGACCACATCAGCCCCGAGGAGTTCCAGGCCACGCTGTCTGTCCTCATCAACAAGGATGCACCCGAACACACCCAGCTGCGCGGGCTGGTGTCGCGCATGTTCACGCCGCGCTCCATCGCGGCGTTGCGCATCACCCTGGAGGAGCGCGCGGAACGCATCGTGCGGGCCGCCCTCGAGGGTGGACACGGCGAATTCGTGCGCGAGGTGGCCAGTGAGCTGCCCATGCAGGCCATCGCCGAATTGATCGGCGTCCCAGAGGAAGACCGCGTCAAGCTCTTCGAGTGGAGCAATCAGATGACGGGGTACGACGAGGCCGATGTCGAGATCGATCCCCGTATCGGCGCCGCCCAGATCCTCGGGTACTCCTATCAACTCGCCGAACAGCGCCGGGACTGTCCGGGCAACGATGTGGTTTCCCGTCTGCTGACCGGGACGGTGGACGGTGAGCAACTCACCCCCGAGCAGTTCGGGTTCTTCGTGGTGATGCTGTCGGTCGCGGGCAACGAAACCACCCGTAACGCAACGACCATGGGCATGATGGCCTTCCTGGAACACCCAGATCAGTGGGAACTGTTCAAACGGGCCAGACCTACTTCCGCCGTCGACGAGATCGTCCGGTACACCTCCCCGCTGATCTCGCAACAGCGCACCGCATTGCAGGACACCACGATCGGTGGGGTTCCCATCAAGGCCGGTGAGCGAGTGGTCATGCTCTATCCGTCGGCCAATTTCGACGAAGAGGTGTTCGAGAATCCGCATACCTTCGACATCACCCGCGACCCCAACCCGCATCTGGGCTTCGGCGGTACGGGAGCCCACTACTGCCTCGGCGCCAACCTGGCCAAGGTTGAGCTGGAGATCATCTTCAACAAGATCGCCGATCGAATGCCCGACATCTCGCGGATCGGCGACGCCCCGCGGTTTCATTCGGGCTGGATCAACGGCATCAAGAAGTTCGACACCGCCTACTGCCCCGTCTCGCACTGATGTCCTGATGGCCAATTGCATTGTCGTCGGCGGTAGCCGCGGAATCGGTCGGGCGGTGGCACAGCTGTTGGGTGAGCTCGGCGCGAATGTGGTTGTCAACGGCCGATATTCCGACGCCGTCGAGAAGACGGTCGCCACCATCACGTCAGCCGGGGGCGCGGCGGTCGCTTTCGTGGGGTCGCCCGATAACGAACAGACGGCCACGGATCTGATCGACACCTGCCGCACCGAGTTCGGCGGCCTCGACGCGTTGATCAACTGCGCGGGCATACCGGAGCCCGCCGGGTCGTCCATCCTGACCATTACCCCCGAGGACTTTCAACGGCTGATCGACGCGCATCTGGGCACCGTGTTCCACACCTGCCGCGTCGCCGCACCGCTCATGGCCGCCCAGCGGCACGGAGCCATCGTCAATACCGGATCGACTGCCGCCCTGGGCATCTACGGCGGCACCGGATATCCGGCGGGCAAAGCGGCCGTCCACGGACTCACCCTGGCCATCGCCGCGGAGCTGAAGCAAAGCGGTGTGCGCGCCAATGTGATCTGTCCGGGTGCACGCACCCGACTCTCGGAGGGCGGGGAGTACATCGCCCACCTGCGGGATCTGTATGCCCGCGGACTGCTCGACGAGATGACCCTGCAGGCATCGCTCGAACCGGCACCGCCGGAGTGCGTCGCACCGCTGTACGCCTACCTCGCCGGGGATCTCTCCACACGCATCACCCGCCAGATATTCATCGCAGCAGGCGGTTTCATCGGACGCTTCACACGACAGGTGCCGACGCCGCTCGGATACCGCGAGGCCCCGGTGTGGACCGTCGACGAGATCGACGAGCTGATGGGCCGCCGTTGACTACTGGCCGAACCGCCGGTTTCTCGCGGCGTAATCGCGCAGCGCACGCAGGAAATCCACCCGCCGGAACTCGGGCCAGTAGGCGTCGGTGAACCACATCTCGGAGTACGCACTCTGCCAAAGCAGGAATCCCGACAACCGCTGCTCCCCCGATGTCCGAATCACCAGATCCGGGTCGGGCTGTCCCGAGGTGTACAGGTTCTCCGAGATGGCGTCGACGGTCACCGCCTGTACCAACTGCTCGGCGGTGGCCCCGTTGGCCAGCTCCTTGTTCAGCAGGGTGCGCACCGCATCGGTGATCTCCTGCCTGCCCCCGTAACCGACCGCCACATTCACATGGAAGGCGGCATCCGCGGGCGCCGACTTCACGGCCTGACGCATCCGCTCAGCCACCGCATCGGGCAGCAGGTCGAGATCTCCCACACTGCGCACGCTCCACTTGTTCTGCGGGGCGCACAGCTCCTCGACGACGTCGGTGATGATCTCCAACAGCTCGCCGAGCTGATCGGGATCGCGGGTGAGGTTCTCGGCCGACAGCAGGTACACGGTGGCCATCTCGACACCCGCGTCCTGACACCAGCCGAGCATCTCGCCGATCTTGCGGGCGCCCATCCGGTACCCATGGCTGACGTCGGTGTACCCCGCCGACCGAGCCCAGCGGCGGTTTCCGTCGCACAGGACGGCGATGTGCCGTGGTTTCGCCGACTTGGCCAGCTCCTGGCGGAGCCGCATTTCGTAGAGCTTGTACAGCGGTTCCTTGAGCGTCGGCGGGATGATCTCCACGTATCCAGCCTAGCGAGCCGACCGCGCACCGGAGCAGCAGATATGGATCTGCACAGAACGTTCACAATCAGGGCCTGGACGGGAGGGGATACTGTGACGCATGCAGACCGATGAGTCGCTTGCACCGGAAACCCAAGGTTCTGAACATTCCCTACCGATGGCCGCATTCGTCGGCGGTATCGAAACTCTCCCGATCAAGCCCAAGGCGCGTGGCTGGATCCATTTCTATGCCTGCGTCACCGCCGTGGTCGCGGGAATCGTGTTGGTATCGGTCGCCTGGTCGGTGCGCTCAGCACAAGCGGGCCTGGCGACAGCCATCTACAGCCTGACGGTGCTGGGTGTCTTCGGGGTCAGCGCCGCCTATCACCGGGTGAACTGGAAATCCGAGACCACCCGCACCTGGATGAAGCGGCTCGATCACTCGATGATCTTCATCTTCATCGCGGGCAGCTACACCCCCTTCGCGATGCTTGCGATGCCACCGTCGGAAGGCAACCTGGTGCTCGCCATCGTGTGGGGCGGCGCGCTCGCCGGAGTGATTCTCAAGATGTGTTGGCCGACGGCGCCACGCTGGGTGGGAGTGCCCCTGTACCTGCTGCTGGGCTGGGTGGCCATCGGCTTCTCATCGACGCTCTTGCACGGCGCCGGCGTGCCGGCACTGGTGCTCCTGATCGTCGGCGGCGCCTTCTACAGCATCGGCGCGATTCTGTACGCCGTGAAATGGCCCAACCCGTGGCCCTTGCACTTCGGTCACCACGAGTTCTTCCACGCCGCGACCGTGATCGCCGCGACATGCCACTACATCGCCGTCTGGTTCGCCGTCTTCTGACAGCGAACCAGCAGGCGAATGGACCTAGAGCTGCTTGATGTCGTCCTGGGTCCAGAAGGCCCGCATCGAGCTGATCTTGCCCTCGTCGTTGAAGGTCATCACGTCGATCGGCGCGATAACCATGCCGCCGTTCTCGTGCTTGATGGTCAGCTCGAAGTGGAACGCGGCCTCGTTGTTGGTGGCCCGCACCAGCTTGAGGTCGCCATGACGGTCCAGCGGCTCGATGGCGGCGTAGAAGCCCTGGATCGCCTCACGGCCCTTGAGCACGTCAGCGCCCAGCGGATCCTCGACGGTCGCATCATCGGCGTAGAGGTCGGCGATCTGCGCCGCGGTGCCCGTGGTGAGCAGATCGCAATAGCTCTGGACAACGGCGAGAACTTGTTCGCGGGTAACGGTCATGCCCCGGACGCTACCTACCCAACGCGGCGTCTAATTGTTGGGTCCCGGTGACCGGGAGATCACACACGGTGCCCCGGCACACGTAGGCGGCTTCGACATCGCCCACCGGCCCTCTGTCGCGCAGCAGTTCGCTCGAATCCTTCACCCCGCCAACCACAATCGCTCCCCCAGGGGCCGACTGCCGGGCCTGCCGCAGCAGTGGTGAGTGCACCGGGTCGCAGGCCACCGCCACCTGGATCGGGCCCCGGACCGCGGCCTCGGCCACCGCCAGCCAGTGACCGGCCGATCGCGGAGCGCGCGCCAGCGCCATGGACGCCGCCGACAGCGAGGCGTGCGCGGCTTCCCGGTAGCGGGAGTCCTCCAACAGGTAACCGCCGGTGAGCAGCGCCTCGGTCACCGAGGACGCCCCGGATGGGGTCGCGCCGTCCAGGGGATCGCTCGGCCTCAGCACCAACTGCTCGGCATCATCGGCGACGTCGAACCACGCGCCGGGCGATTCCGGATCGGCGAAATGATCGAGCGCGGTGTCCAGCAGCGCAATGGCGGCCTCGCGCCAACGCCACTGACCGGTCACCTGATACAGCGACAGCAGGCCCGTCGCAAGGGTGCCGTAGTCCTCCAGCACACCGTCCCCATCGGAGACCTGCCCACCCAGACTCGCACGGCGCAAACGCCCCTCACACAGATGCAGATCCAGCAGCCTGGCAGCGCATCCCGCCGCCGCATCCAACAGATCGTCGCGATCCAGGGCGATCGAGGCTTCGACGAGCGCGGTGATGGTCAGCCCGTTCCAGGCGGTGACGGCCTTGTCATCACGGCCCGGTTGCACTCGCTGCGATCTCGCCGCCAGCAAGGCCACTCGCACGTTCTGCCACCGGTCAACGTCATGGGGGTCCTGCAGAAGCTGCAGCACCGAGCTGCCGTGCTCGAAGGTTCCCGCCGCGGTCACCTCGAAAAGCGTTGCCGCCCAATCGCCATCCTCTGCGCCAAGCACTTCGGTGAGCTGGTCGGGCGTCCACACATAGGTGGAACCCTCGGAGCCGGCGGCGTCGGCGTCCAGCGATGAGACGAACAGGTCACCCACGCGCAGCTCGTTCAGCAGGAAATCGGCCGTCTCGGAGGCGATTCGCCGCGCCAGGGCATCGCCGGTGCGGCGGGCCCAGTGCGCGTAGACCCGCAGCAGCAGCGCGTTGTCGTACAGCATCTTCTCGAAGTGCGGCACCACCCAGGCCGCGTCCACGCTGTACCGCGCGAAGCCCCCGGCCAGTTGGTCGTAGATGCCGCCACGCGCCATCGCCGTCGCCGTGCGGGCCACCACCCCGAGCACCGCCGCGTCCGCCGTGCGTTCGTATCCGCGCAGCAATGCCTCCAGCAGAGCCGACGGCGGAAACTTCGGAGCCCCACCGAATCCGCCGAAGCGCACGTCTTCCGCGGGCAGAATCGCCGCGATGGCGGTATCGCACAGCGCGACATCCACGCCGGGCCCGGCAGGCAGGCGGCCAGACATCGCCTGCAGTTGGCCGGTGATGCTCGAGGCCGCCTCTTCCACCTCGTCCCGGCGCTGCTCCCAGGTTTCACGAACCGCCGAAAGTAACTGCAGAAAACCCTGTTTCGGGTAGTACGTGCCGGTGTAGAAGGGCCGCCCGTCCGGGGTGAGGAAACACGTCATCGGCCAGCCACCCTGTCCGTTCATCGCGACGGTGGCGTTCATGTAGACGGCGTCCAAATCGGGACGCTCCTCGCGGTCAACCTTGATGTTGACGAAACCGGCGTTCATGACGGCGGCCACCTCATCGTCCTCGAAGGACTCGTGGGCCATCACATGACACCAATGGCAGGCCGCGTACCCGATCGACAACAGGATGGGCACATCGCGAGACTGCGCTTCCTGCAATGCCTCTGGCGTCCACTGCTGCCAATGAACAGGATTGTCGACGTGCTGGCGCAGGTATGGGCTGGTCGCCTCGCCGAGCCGGTTAACGGTCATCGCCCCGCTGATCGGCAGCACCCGAAGGCTTTTCGGGTTCCTCAGCGGCCGTTCCGACCGTGCCGTCGTCGACGGCCTGGTCGGGCTCGGGATGCTCGGGGTCGAACGTCTCCGGCAGCTTGCGCAGATGCGCGTTCATCGACCGAATCAGGAAGAAGGTGCCCACCAGCAGCAGCACCACCACCGTCAATCCGAACGGGCCCGCCTTGCCGAAATCCGGCCCGATGTTGCTCGGGCTCTTCTCGTCGGCGAGCACCAGCACGGCATCCATCAACATCATTTGGCCTCAACTCCTGCGAACAAATCGTCCTCGGGGGTGCTCGTCGGCACGCGTGATTTCGCGAGCTCGAAATCCTCGGTGGGCCACAGCCGCCGCTCGAACTCACGCGGGACCGCGAAAAAGCTACTGTCCGGCGGAATTTGAGACGCATGCGCGCGTAACGCGGCATCCCTGGCATCGAAGAAGTCGGCGCAGGGCACTCGAGTGGTCACCCGGCGATCAAAGACGTCGTCATCGGCCGGCCAGCGCTCAAGCCATTCGTCGAACGGCCCCTTGTATCCGTGCTTCTTGCACTCATCGTTGAGCAACTGCATGCGCGCCCGCATGAATCCGTGGTTGTAGTAGATCTTGCTGACGGTCCACGGCTCGCCGGCCTCGGGGAACTGCTCGGGGTCCGCGGCGGCCTCGAAGGCGGCCATCGACACCTCGTGACACCGGATGTGATCCGGGTGCGGGTAACCGCCGTTCTCGTCGTAGGTGGTCATGACATGTGGCCGGAACTCCCGGATCACCGCGACCAGTTTGGCGATCGGCTCCTCGATGGGCACCAGTGCAAACGAATCCGAGGGCAGCGGGGGCAGCGGATCGCCCTGCGGGAGGCCCGAGTCGACATAACCCAGCCAGCGGTGTTGCACACCCAGCTCGGCCGCCGCCTTGGCCATCTCCTCGCGACGGATGGTTCCGATGTTCGCGGCCACCTCGGGACGGTCCATCGCCGGGTTGAGGATGTCGCCGCGCTCGCCGCCCGTCAGCGTCACCACGATGACGTCGTTGCCCTCGGCGGCGTACCGCGCCGTGGTCGCGGCACCCTTGCTGGCCTCGTCATCGGGGTGGGCGTGCACCGCCATCAATCGCCGTCCGGTCACCCGTGCGCCCGCCTCTTTCTGTCAGCCGTCACTGTTCTCGCGCCCCCATCGTTTCATCCCGGGTATACCCGTCATACCGTTGACCCGTGCAGCGACCAGAGGACCGTTACGGCACCAAGCCCGCCAAGCCCAACCGCGGCCGCTGGATCGCGGTCGGACTGACCGCATTGGTCATCGTGGCCGGAGTCGCGATCGCCGCGATCGGATATGCCCGATTGGGCCCCGGAGACGTCAAGGGCGAACTTTCCGCGTACAAGCTCGTTGACTCGTCCACGGTTTCCGTCACGGCCTCGGTGGAACGGAAAGATCCGTCGCGGCCGGCTGTCTGCATCCTGCGCGCGCGGTCCATCGACGGAAACGAGACGGGACGACGCGAAGTGCTGGTGCCGCCGTCCTCACAGCGATCCGTGCCGGTCACAGCCCTGGTGAAGACCACCCACCCCCCGGTGACCGGAGACGTCTACGGCTGCAGCCTGGCCGTTCCGCCGTATCTGGTCGCGTCCTGACACCGATTTCCTGACGATCGGCGCCATCGGACGACGTCGGGGGCCGACAGACACACGTCGGCAACGTTCACATCGGGCAAACCTCGTCCAAAAATAGGCTGAACATCACAGCGACAGTGGTATGCTGGGCGGATACACGGATCCCTGCTGGGACCGTGTATTGCTGCATTTTGGAGAGTCAAACCCGCAGCAATGCACCCGACCCGGCACCCGATAGAGGAGCGCCAGTGGACGTTGCTGGCCTGAGACAAGGAGTACCTGCACCATGACCGACACCCAGGTGACCTGGCTGACCCAGGAGTCACATGATCGGCTCAAGGCGGAACTCGACCAACTGATCGCCAACCGCCCCGTCATCGCCGCCGAGATCAACGAGCGCCGCGAAGAGGGAGACCTGCGCGAGAACGGTGGCTACCACGCCGCCCGCGAAGAGCAGGGCCAGCAGGAAGCGCGCATCCGTCAGCTGCAAGAGCTGCTCAACAACGCGAAGGTCGGTGAGGTCCCGACGCAGTCCGGTATCGCGCTGCCCGGTTCGGTCGTCAAGGTGTACTACGACGGGGACAAGGACGACACCGAGACCTTCCTCATCGCCACCCGCCAGGAGGGCGTCAAGGACGGCAAGCTTGAGGTGTACTCCCCCAGCTCACCGCTGGGTGGCGCACTCATCGACGCCAAGGTCGGCGAGACCCGCAGCTACACCGTGCCCAATGGCGCCGAGGTCAAGGTGACACTCGTCAGCGCCGAGCCGTACCACGACTAAAAGTTCCATAACTCGTCGACCGAGCGCGAGCCTCACGCGGAAATCTGACCCGAAATCCGTGTGAGGCTCGCTCTCGTTGTTTGACTTGGCAGCTACCGCTCCTCGTGAACCGTCAGACCGGCCGCAACGATTGCGTCGAGAACAGCCTGGCGATGTTCTGGCCCCCGCGTTTCGACCGTCGCCAGTACATCCACCTCACCCAGACGCAGACGCTCGCTGTTACGCCAGTGAGTCACGTCGACGACGCTGGCACCTGACGCCCGGAACACGTCGAGAAGACCCGACAGACCGCCCGGCGCGTCCGCGACGGTCACACGCACCGTCAGATAGCGTCCCGCCGCCCGCAGACCGTGGGTGATGACGTGAGTGAGCAGCAGCGGATCGATGTTTCCACCCGAGAGCACCGCGCACACCGGGCCGCTAAGACCCAGTTCCTCGGCGGACAGCGTGAGCAGAGCCGCCACCGCGGCAGCGCCGGCGGGCTCGACCACCAGCTTGGCCCGCTCCAGGCATAGCAGCAGCCCGCGCGAGAGCGCCTCCTCACTGACCGTGACCACGTCATCGACCAGCGCGGCCACATGTTCGAAGGGCACCGCCCCCGGCTTGCCCACCGCGATGCCGTCCGCCATGGTCTCCATGGATTCCAGCGCCACCGGATGCCCGGCTTGCAGCGACACCGGCCAGGCGGCCGCACCCGCGGCCTGTACCGCGATGATCCGCACCTCGGGCCGGGACGCTTTGACCACCGCGGCGATGCCCGCGACCAGCCCGCCGCCGCCCGCGGGCACCACGATGGTGCCCACATCGGGAAGCTGCTCCAGAATCTCCAGCCCGACGGTGGCCTGCCCGGCCACGACATCCCGATGGTCGAAGGGGTGGATGAGTACCGCACCGGTCTCCGCCGCGAACTCCGTCGCAGCCAACAGCGCTTCGTCGATGGTCGTGCCGGTCAGGTGCACCGTGGCGCCATAGGCGCGGGTCGCGACGATCTTGGGCAGCGCGGCCCCTACCGGCATGAACACCGTGGACGCGATGCCCAGCGTGGTCGCGGCCCAGGCCACACCCTGGGCGTGATTACCCGCGCTGGCGGCCACCACACCGTTCACCCGCTGGTCATCGGGCAGCAGACTGATCCGGTTGTAGGCGCCACGCGGTTTGAAAGATCCTGTGCGTTGCAGGTTTTCGCATTTGAGCCGTACCTCGTGGCCGCAGCGTTCACTGAGCGCCCGAAAGGCCACGACCGGTGTGCGCCGCATCACAGGAGCGAGGCGCTCAGCCACCTCCTGGATCTCCTGGACCGTCACCAACCCTGTTGCTCCCGCTGCCTGGATGCCCATGCCACGCATCATGTCACCAGTTCTGCCGCTATTGTCCCCTCATGCCACAGATTGCGGAGGACCTCCTGCTTCTGTTGCTGAACAATGCCTCCGGTCGGCCGCTGCTGGACAAGGATCGGCGCACGCAGGCCCTCGCCGCCGCGATCATTCTGGATCTTGCTCTGGCACAACGCGTCCGACCGGCCACCCACGGTGAACCGGGGAAAGCCGGCGATCTGCTGGTGCTGCAGGCGCCCGATATCGGGGACCCCGTGCTCGACAGGGCGGTGCACCGACTGCGACGACGGCCGATGAGCCCGACCGAGGCGATCACCAAGGTTGGTCGCGGCGTCAACTCCCAGATGCTGCACAGGTTGGAGATCACCGGGGATATCCACACGGTTCGCATGGGCAGCCGGCTCTTCCCGGAGAAGTACTGGCCGGTGACCAACAACGAGCGTGCCAATGCGGTGCGACAGGGCGTCACGGATGTGTTGTTCCACTACGCCCCGCCCGCTCCCAGCACGGCCGCGATCATCGCAGTACTGCACGGGGTCAACGGATTCGACGCGATACTGAGCCTGGATCCCGTCGGCAAGCAGCAGGTGTCCCGGTGGTCGCAGACCATCGCCGACGGCGGCTGGTCGGCCCAGGTTCGCGACAACCGCGGCCCGGCGGTGAATCTCGCCGTGACCGGCGCGGTGATTTCCGCGGCCCTGCACTCGATGAACTAGACGCAGCGCGCGCCTAGCGCAAGGCTTGTTCGAGATCGCCGATCAAGTCGCCAACCTCTTCGATACCCACAGACAACCGCACCAGGTCCTCGGGTACCTCCAGCAGCGATCCGGCGGTCGACGCGTGCGTCATCGCACCTGGATGCTCGATCAGCGACTCCACGCCGCCCAAGGATTCAGCGAGAATGAAAAGCTCTGTTCGCGAGCACAAATCGAGTGCGGCCTGCCGCCCGCCGGCAAGGCGCACGCTGATCATGCCGCCGAATGCGCGCATCTGCTTGGCGGCCACCGCATGTCCGGGATGGCGGTCGAGGCCCGGGTAGATGGTGTTCGCGACCGCGGGGTGCCCCGCCAGGAACTCGGCGACCGTTTGAGCGTTCTCACTGTGTCGCTGCATGCGCAAGGCCAGCGTCTTGATACCCCGATAGGTGAGGTAGGCATCGAACGGTCCCGGCACCGCGCCCGAACCGTTCTGCAGGAACGCAAAGGCGGTATCCAATTCCTCGTCGTTGGTGAGCAGGGCGCCGCCCACCACATCCGAGTGTCCGCCAATGTATTTGGTGGTGGAATGCAAAGCGATATCGGCACCGAGATTCAGCGGCTGCTGCAGCGCCGGCGATGCGAAGGTGTTGTCCACCAAGAGCTTCACGGAGTGCTCGGCGGCCACCTGGGCGACGGCCGCGATGTCGGCGATGCTCAGCAGCGGATTGGTGGGTGTCTCCAGCCAGATCAGCTTGGTCTTGGGGGTGATGGCGGTGCGAATGGCGTCGACATCGGCCACCGGAACAGGTGTGTGGCTAATTCCCCACTGCGAGAACACCTTGTCGATCAGCCGGAAGGTGCCGCCGTAGGCATCGTTGGGGATGATCAGGTGATCGCCGGGGCGCAACAACGCGCGCAGCGCGCAGTCGGTGGCCGCCATGCCCGATGCGAACGCCCTGCCGAAGTGGGCGTCCTCCAATGCGGCCAGCGAGGATTCAAGAACCGCTCGGGTGGGGTTGCCGGTGCGTGCGTACTCGAATCCGCCGCGCAGCTGGCCGACGCCGTCCTGGGCGAAGGTCGAGCTGGCATAAATCGGCACGTTGACGGCACCGGTCTGCGGATCGGCATGGAAACCGCCGTGGATGGCCCGTGTGGAAAACCCTTGCCACCGAGACGCGTCGGCGGCGCTGCGCTGCTCACTCATCGGGTCCGAGCCTATACGGACCTCGTGACGTGAGACAGCCCAACGCCGCCAAGCGGGTTACTTCTACTTGGGAACGACCACGGTCTTCACTAGCATGTCGGCGATCGTCTGCCGCTTGGCCGTGAACAGCGGCAGCAGGAAGCCGATGTAACAGATGACCGCGTCCAGGAAGTGCGCGATCTGGCGGACGACGGACATGCCGAATCCGATCGGCTGGCCGGTTGCCTCACCCAGGACCCGAATACCGAGCAAGCCCTTGCCGATGCTCGATCCGGTGGTGCCCTGCTTCAGGCCCCAGTTCCATACCGCGAACGCGATCGCCGCGAGGGTGAACAGAATGTAGGCGGCCCAGCCCACGCCGGTGTACTCCGGCTGGCAGCTGATGTAGCTCATTCCGCCGGTCATGGGGTCGCCGTAGGAGTCGCCGATGCAATCAGCGGTCGTAGCGGTTCCACCCGCGATTCCGCCGCCGATACCGCTCAGCAGAGCCACCGGGATGACGTCGATGATGTAGGCACCGACACGCCGGATCCAGATTTCGAAATTGCCGCCCGGTAGAGCTGGTGCACCGGCCGCCGGCGGAGGCGGCGGGTAACCGCCCGGATCCTGCGGCGAGGGTGGTGGAACTTCAGTCACGGTTGTCCTCCAGTTCGTATGGCACGCATGAGCGTCGAGCAACAGAGCACATTACGCTTTCAGCGTTTCCACAGGTTGGCTTCTGCGAAACGATTTGGGACCAAATTCAGTGCCGCACGCTTCTGCCGGAGGACACGAATCCGAGCAGGTCATGGCGGGTAATGACACCGACGGGCTTGCCTTCGTCGATGACCATTACCGCATCGGTGTCGCGCAACATGGACCCCGCGGTGCTCAGCGGTTCGCCGGCACCGACCAGTGGCAACGGCGGACTCATGTGCTGGGACACGGCATCAGCCAGTTGCGCCCGGCCCTCGAATACCGCTGACAGCAGCTCCCTTTCGGACACCGACCCGGCGACCTCGCCGGCCATCACGGGCGGCTCGGCGCCGACGACGGGCATCTGCGACACCCCGTATTCGCGCAAGATCTCGATGGCGTCGCGCACCGTCTCCGACGGGTGGGTGTGCACCAAATCCGGTAGCGCACCGGACTTTCCACGCAACACATCGCCGACGGTCGGTTCGGACTTGCTGCCATCGAGGCGACTGCGCAGGAACCCGTACGAGGACATCCAGGAGTCGTTGAACACCTTGGACAGGTATCCCCGCCCCCCGTCGGGCAACAGCACCACGATCACGGCATCGGGTCCGGCCTTCTCGGCCAGTCGAATTGCCGCCACCACGGCCATGCCGCAGGATCCGCCGACCAGCAACCCCTCTTCGCGCGCGAGTCGACGTGTCATCTCGAACGAGTCGGCATCGGATACCGCAATGACCTCATCGACCACGCTGGGGTCGTAGGCGGTGGGCCAAAAGTCCTCTCCCACACCCTCGACGAGGTAGGGGCGGCCCGTCCCGCCGGAGTACACCGATCCCTCCGGATCCGCACCGACGACCTTCACCGCGCCCCCCGAAACCTCCTTGAGGTACCGGCCCGCACCGGTGATGGTCCCTCCGGTCCCCACTCCGGCGACGAAATGGGTGATCTTGCCGTCGGTGTCGGCCCAGATCTCCGGGCCGGTGGTCTCGTAGTGGCTGGCCGGTCCGTTCGGATTGGAGTACTGGTCGGGCTTCCAGGCGCCCTCGATCTCACGTACCAGACGGTCCGAGACGTTGTAATAGCTGTCCGGGTGCTCCGGCGGTACGGCCGTGGGGCACACGACGACCTCGGCCCCGTAGGCCCGCAACACATTCCGCTTGTCTTCGCTGACCTTGTCGGGGCACACGAACACGCAGTGATAGCCCTTGCGCTGGGCCACCAGCGCCAGTCCGACGCCGGTGTTGCCCGATGTGGGTTCGACGATGGTGCCGCCGGGCTTGAGCAGGCCCGCTTCCTCGGCCGCCTCGATCATCTTGACGGCGATGCGGTCCTTGGAGCTACCGCCGGGATTGAGGTACTCGATCTTGGCCGCTACGACCGCGCCACCCTCGGGCACCACCGAGTTGAGCTGGACAAGGGGGGTGTTACCGATCAGATCGGAGACATGCTGGGCAATGCGCATACCGGTAACGCTATTAGACCGGCGGCCGGCCCGCGCACAGGGGAGCTAACCGAGGGATCAAACCGCCGCGGGTGCGACGAACTCGGCCGAGGAAGTCTCGGGCACCGCGTCGCGGATGTACTGGCCGATCTGCGCCAGGGACCTCTTGGCCTCGGGCACGACCTTGGTGGCCACCTGGAAGACGTGCATCTGACCGGGCCAGACCTTGATCTCCACCGGCACACCCTGCTCGGCGAGGCGCTGCCCCAGCAGGCGCGCGTCGTACAGCAGCACCTCCGAGCCGGAGCAATGCACCAGAGTCTGCGGCATCCGGCCGTCGACCTTGTCGATGATCTCCCGTGGCGGGATGCCGCCGCCGGCCTTGGTGAGGATCTTCTGCAGCGCCTCAAAGCAGTTGGGCGGCAGCATCACATCGGTCTTGGCGTTCTCATGCGCGACCTTGGGTGCGGGGTCCAGCTCGATGAGCGGCGAGATGAGGGCCAGCGCGGCAGGCGCCTCGCCGTCCTCTGCGAGCAGCCGCTGGGCCACCGCTACCGAGAGAAAACCGCCGGCCGAATCGCCCGCGAACACGATCTGCTCCGGCGCGTACCCCTGCCCGCGCAGCCAGCGGTACCCGTCCAGGCAGTCGTCGATGGCCTGGTCCAAGGAGGCCTTGGGCGGCATCCGGTAGTCGACCAGCAGACACGGTGCGTCGGCGTGCTGGGAGATGGTGGACACCAAGGCGCTGTGAGTGTTTGGACCGCCCACGATGAAGGCGCCGCCGTGCAGGTACAGGACCACGCGTCCGGTGCCGTCCACCGGACCGACACCCTTGGCTCGAATCAACCGCGCATTGGTGTTCGGCAGCGTCACCGTCGCCTTGACCGTGCCGCGCGGGGGAACCAGGAAGCGGCCCAGCTCCTCGATCAGTCCAAACGGGTACGGGAGCGTGGGGGCGTGGCTGCCGATCTGCAGCACCGTGCGCACCGTCATTCGGACACCGAATCCGAGGAGCCGTGCGGCCAGACTCGCCGCGTCCTCGATCACTTCGACTGCGGCGCCATCGCTCATCGGAAAGGCGCGTACCAGCGTGTTCAGGGAAGATCCCATCGACCCTGCAGGCGCGTATTCAGGGGCGCGCTTCGGTGCGGTCATCTGTTCAGGCTCCTTTGCCTAGCCAGTGTCCTGTGATGCTTCAGACTGCTAGCTGCCAGCTAGCGTCCGATGGACTATACCTATCAACAGGCAACGAACCGCTTTCGATACCGCATCGTCCACGCCTCATTTCGCGTGATGCTGGTCAGAGGACTGGCGCGGTGTGTCGCCTTCCGTGAAAATAGCCACCGTGAGCATCCTCGCCACACGCAGACGGACGATCTGGGCAGCCCTGAGCACCGGGGCCGCGGGCGCAGCGATGGGTACCGGGCTCTGGGGGGCGTACAGCTTCCTGAACGCGCAGGCCAGGCAGGTTCGCCTGGTGATCCCGAAGACTCACGACGCTCCCCCGGTTGCCGACGGCGTGTACGTACAGGGCGGCGGCCCGGTGACCAGGTACAGCCGCGGCGTGGAATTCGACCTGCACCTGGCGATTTTCGGAGACTCCACCGCCACCGGATACGGCTGTCACGTGCCCGACGAAGTACCGGGGGTGCTGCTGGCCCGCGGTTTGGCCGAAGAGTCCGGGAAGCGAATCCGGCTGTCCACCAAGGCGATATCGGGCGCAACGTCCAAGGGGCTGGCCGCCCAGATCGACGCCATGTCGATCATCGGCCCGCCGCCGGACCTCGCCGTGATCATGATCGGCGCGAACGACGTGACCTCGCTCAATGCGGTGCGCGCCTCCGCACAGCGTCTGGGCGACGCGATCCGGCGACTGCGCATGGCAGGCTCGGCCGTGGTGGTGGGTACCTGTCCCGATTTCGGGGTGATCACCGCCATACCGCAGCCATTGCGCGCAGTGGTGCGCTCGCGCGGGCTGCGCCTGGCCCATTTCCAGGCGGCAGCGGTGCGAGCCTCCGGCGGGGTGCCGGTTCCGCTTGCTGATCTGCTGTCACCGGAGTTTCTGCAGGCACCCGAAGAGATGTTCGCCGACGACCACTACCACCCCTCGGCGGCGGGATACGCACTGGCAGCGCGCCTACTGCTACCGGCAGTCGCACATGCCCTCGGCGAGTGGACGGGCGGCCCCATCCCCGATTTGCCGTGGGTGTCCGCTGCCGCGGAATCGCAGACCATGAGTGCCCGGATACGCGTTCTGGGACGGATCTGGCGGCGCAGCGCCGCGGAGATCGCCGTGGGTATGAACGAGCCCGCCGCCCGGGCCGACGACCTGCCCGCTGTATCCCTGCATTAGATTCCAGGGGAGTAGAACCAGTACTAATTCCCCTATATTCAGGAGTTTTCATGCCCGAAGCCGTGATCGTTTCCGTTGCCCGCTCCCCGATCGGGCGAGCCGGCAAGGGCTCGCTGGTGAGCATGCGGCCGGATGACCTGGCCGCGCAGATGGTGCGCGCCGCCCTCGACAAGGTGCCCGCACTGGATCCCAAGGACATCGACGACCTGATGCTGGGCTGCGGTCAGCCCGGCGGTGAGGCCGGTTTCAACATCGGTCGCGCCGTAGCGGTGCAGTTGGGCTACGACTTCCTGCCCGGTACCACCGTCAACCGCTACTGCTCGTCCTCGCTGCAGACCACCCGCATGGCGCTGCACGCCATCAAGGCCGGTGAGGGCCACGCCTTCATTTCCGCTGGCGTGGAGACGGTTTCGCGTTTCCCGAAGGGCACCTCCGACGGCTGGCCGGACAGCCACAACCCGCTGTACGCCGATGCCGAGGCCCGCACCGCCGCTGCCGCGCAGGGTGCCACCGAATGGCACGACCCGCGTAACGACAGCCTGACCCCCGATGTCTACATCGCGATGGGCCAGACCGCCGAGAACGTGGCGCTGCACACCGGCATCAGCCGCGAGGACCAGGACCACTGGGGCGTGCGCAGCCAGAACCGGGCCGAAAAGGCCATCGCCGACGGCTTTTTCGAGCGTGAGATCACCCCGGTGACTCTGGCCGACGGCACCGTGGTGTCCAAGGACGACGGCCCGCGTGCCGGCACCACCTACGAGGCGATCAGCCAGCTGAAGCCGGTTTTCCGTCCCAACGGCACCATCACCGCCGGTAACGCCTGCCCGCTCAACGACGGCGCGGCCGCGCTGGTCATCCTGAGCGACACGCGCGCCAAGGAGCTGGGCCTGACCCCGCTGGCTCGCGTCGTGTCCACCGGTGTGTCCGGGCTGTCCCCGGAGATCATGGGTCTGGGTCCGATCGAGGCCACCAAGCGCGCACTGGCGAACGCCGGCAAGACGATTGGCGATATCGACCTGTTCGAGATCAACGAGGCGTTCGCGGTGCAGGTGCTCGGCTCGGCTCGCGAGCTCGGTATCGACGAGGACAAGCTCAATGTCTCCGGCGGTGCGATCGCGCTGGGCCACCCCTTCGGCATGACCGGTGCGCGTATCACCGCCACCCTGCTCAACAACCTGACCACCTACGACAAGACCTTCGGCGTCGAGACCATGTGTGTCGGCGGCGGCCAGGGTATGGCGATGGTCATCGAGCGGCTCGCCTAGTTCGTCGTTCTGCTCCACACCGAGACCGAGGTTGTGGCGGGTTCGTCTCAGACGTTCCCGCCACAACCTCGGTCTCGTTGCCACTAAAGTTCAGTCGCGATGACCACTATCGGAACTCCCCTGTCACCGCGTGCGACACGGGTCATGCTGCTCGGCGCCGGTGAGCTCGGCCGTGAGGTGCTGATCGCCCTGCAACGTCTGGGCGTCGAGACCATTGCCGTCGATCGCTACGAGAACGCCCCCGGGCACCAGATCGCTCATCACGCGCGAGTCATCTCGATGACCGACCCCGAGCAGCTGCGCGCCCTGATCGAGACCGAGAAGCCCGACCTGGTGGTCCCCGAGATCGAGGCGATCGCCACCGCCACCTTGGAAGCCCTGGAGGCCGAGGGCACGGTGCGGGTAATCCCCACCGCACGCGCTGCCCGGCTCACCATGGACCGCGAGGGCATCCGGCGCCTGGCGGCCGAGACACTCGGATTACCCACCAGCCCTTACCAATTCTGTGACTCACTGACCGAGCTGCAAGCCGCGATCGACGGCGGTATCGGGTACCCGTGCGTCGTCAAGCCACTGATGAGCAGCTCCGGCAAGGGACAGAGCAAGCTCGACGGACCGGCCGATGTCGAGAAGGCCTGGGACTACGCGATGGCAGGCAGTCGGGTAACCAACAACCGCGTGATCGTCGAGGGATTCGTCGACTTCGATTATGAGATCACGCAGTTGACGGTCAGGGCACTGGGAGACAGCGGAGAGATCGAAACGAGCTTCTGCGAGCCGATCGGGCATCGGCAGGCCAACGGCGACTACGTCGAGAGCTGGCAGCCCCACCCCATGTCGGATGAAGCCTTGCGGAGTGCACAGCACATTGCACGGTCCGTCACCGAAAACCTGGGCGGGCAGGGAATTTTCGGCGTCGAGCTCTTCATCAAGGGCGATCAGGTGTACTTCAGCGAGGTGAGCCCCCGCCCGCATGACACGGGCATGGTCACCATGATCACGCAGTGGCAGAACGAGTTCGAACTGCACGCCCGCGCGATTCTCGGGCTTCCTGTCGACACGACGTTGAAGACCCCGGGTGCCAGCGCGGTGGTCTATGGCGGTGTCGACGCGGAAGGTGTCGTGTTCGACGGGCTCGAGGCCGCCCTGGCCGTGCCGCGTACCGATCTGCGGCTGTTCGGGAAGCCGGAGAGTTTCGTCACCCGCCGCATGGGGGTGGCCCTGGCGTACGACGAGAACGTGGAGACCGCGCGGCGCAATGCCGCCGAGGCCGCAGGCAGGGTCCGCGTTTCTCAGTGACGTGAAAAAGGGCGCCCCGCGAACGGGGCGCCCTTTTTTGTTGTCTACAACTAGTCGTTCTGGAAGTAGCTCAGCAGTCGCAGGATCTCGACGTAGAGCCAGACCAGGGTGACGGCCAGACCCAGGGCGATACCCCAGGCAGCCTTCTCCGGCGCACCGGCGCGCACCAGCTGATCGGCCGCGTCGAAGTCGACCAGGAAGCTGAACGCGGCAATGCCGATGCAGACCAGCGAGAAGATGATCGCGATCGGGCCACCGCTGCGCAGACCCATGTCGATGCCGAAGAACCCGAGCACCAGGTTGCCAAGCGCCAGCACCAGCACACCGACCAGACCGGCCAGCAGCATCCGCTGGAACTTGGGTGTCACCCGGATCGCGCCCGAGCGGTACACGAACAGCATGCCGATGAACACACCGACGGTGCCGAGGACTGCCTGACCGATCAGCGCACCCGCGCTGGCCCCTCCGACACCCACACTGGCCGGGATGACAAACGAAATGGCACCCACGAAAAGGCCCTCGAGCGCCGCGTAGCTCAGCACGATCGCCGGGTTGTCCTGCTTACGCCCGAAGCTGGCGATCATCACCATGATGAAGCCGCCGATGCCGCCGACCGCCAGGAACGGGAGCGCCAGCCCGGTGTTGGAGCTGATCAAGAAGAACGCGGCCGCGGCGACGGCGACGATCACGCCGAGGGTGATACCGGTCTTGGTCACCACATCGTCGATGGTCAGTGGCCGGGATACACCGGCCTGCGCCTCCGGGTACGCGGTGTAGGGGTCCTGCCGCAGCTGCTGGGCCGCCATGGCACCGGCACCTGCAGCGCCCGACCCGAACTGCGCATAGCCGCCACCCTCTTTTCCGGGCAACGACCGAAGAATGGGATTGCTGGTGGTTCGCACCGTCGTGATCCTCTCCTGGAAGTGCGGTGCCGCGATATGCGGCCTCCGCGGATGACGTCAAACAAGTCAACTGGACGTTTAACGAGCAGGCAAGTGCAAGAGTTCCATGCTTACGCCACTGGTTCCCGAACTGTCCGGCCACGTCGTGGGCTCACAGTACCGCCCGCGGCCTGCCGCTGTGGCAAATCCCTGTGAGATCCCTGTGAACAACAGGATTTTTAGCTGGAAGTCCTACTAGACATTAGATGGATGTCCAACTAGATTCAGGAGTGCCGACCTCCCGGATCTCCAACCGCTTCCCAAGGGGCTACACCATGAGTTCGTTACCTGATTCCCTGCCCAAATTGACACATTTCGTGGCCGGTAAGCACGTCCCCGGCACCTCGGGCCGCTATGCCGACGTCTACGACCCGACGTTGGGCAAGCCGGTACGACAGGTTCCGCTGGCAGACGTTTCCGAAGTCGAGGCGGCCATCGCGAACGCCGCCGAAGCTCAGCCCGGCTGGGCCGCCCGCAACCCTCAGCAACGCGCTCGTGTCCTCGCCAAGTTCGTCGACCTGGTCCGCGCGGAGATCGACGACCTGGCCACCATGCTGTCCCAGGAGCACGGCAAGACGCATGCCGACGCCAAGGGCGATATCGAACGCGGGCTTGAGGTCTGCGAGTTCGCCACCGGCATCCCCCACCTCATCAAGGGTGAATACACCAGCGGCGCGGGCACGGGTATCGACGTGTACTCCATCCGCCAGCCCCTGGGCGTGGTCGCGGGCATCACCCCGTTCAACTTCCCCGCCATGATTCCGCTCTGGAAGGCCGGCCCCGCACTGGCGTGTGGAAACGCCTTCGTGCTCAAGCCCTCCGAACGCGACCCATCGGTGCCACTACGTCTTGCCGAGCTGTTCCTCGAAGCAGGGCTGCCACCGGGCGTCTTCAACGTGGTCAACGGCGACAAGACCGCCGTCGACGCACTGCTGCACGATCCGCGCATCGCCGCGGTCGGCTTCGTCGGATCGACCCCGATCGCGCAGTACATCTACGAGACCGCCACCGCGAACGGCAAACGCGCCCAATGCTTTGGCGGCGCCAAGAACCACATGATCATCATGCCGGACGCCGACATCGACCAGGCCATCGATGCGCTCATCGGTGCGGGATACGGCTCGGCCGGTGAGCGCTGTATGGCGATCTCTGTTGCGGTACCCGTCGGCGAATCCACCGCCGAGCGGCTCGTCGACGGCCTGACCAAACGTGCCCGCGAGCTGGTGGTCGGACCATCCCTGGACAGTGGCGTCGACTTCGGCCCGCTGGTGGGCGCCGACGCCCTCAAGAGGGTGCGCGACTACATCGATATCGGCATCGCCGAGGGAGCCGAGCTGGTACTCGACGGCCGCGATCTCCAGGTCGCCGGCCATGAAGACGGATTCTTCATCGGCGCTTCGCTTTTCGACCACGTGACGCCCGATATGCGCATCTACAAAGAAGAGATCTTCGGGCCGGTGGTATCGGTGGTGCGCGCCAAGGATTACGACGAAGCGCTGCGCCTGCCGTCCGAGCATGAGTTCGGAAACGGTGTCGCGATCTTCACCCGCGACGGCGACACCGCACGCGACTTCTGCGCCAGGGTCAACACCGGAATGATCGGCGTGAATGTTCCGATTCCGGTTCCGGTGGCGTACCACACGTTTGGCGGCTGGAAGCGATCCGGATTCGGCGACCTCAACCAGCACGGGCCCGACTCGATCCGGTTCTACACCAAGACCAAGACGGTGACCCAGCGTTGGCCTTCCGGCACCAAAGAAGGCGCCTCCTTCGTCATTCCCACCATGGACTAGCGGTGTTTTCACTCACCGACGAGCAGCGCGAAATCTGGAATACGGCGCGGGAATTCGCCGATATCCACATCGCGCCACACGCCCTGGAATGGGACCGCGACAAGTACTTCCCGGTCGAGGTGTTCCCGAAAGCCGCGGCCCTGGGCATGGGTGGCATCTACATCGATCCCGATGTCGGGGGCTCCGGGCTCACCCGCCTGGATGCCTCGTTGATCTTCGAGGCAATGGCCACCGGGTGCTCCGCCGTCTCGGCGTTCATCTCCATCCACAACATGGCCGCCTGGATGATCGACGAGTTCGGCGATGAGGAGCAGCGGCAACGATGGCTGCCCTCGATGTGCACCATGGAGACGATCGGGGCCTATTGCCTCACCGAGCCCGAATGCGGCAGTGACGCATCGGCCTTGCGGACCAGCGCGGTTCGCCAGGGCGACGAGTACGTGCTCAACGGCGTCAAGCAGTTCATCTCGGGCGCCGGGGCCGCGGATCTGTACGTGGTGATGGCACGCACCGGTGGCCCCGGCCCGCGGGGCATCTCGACCATCGTGGTGCCCAAGGACACACCGGGCCTGTCTTTCGGGCCGCCCGAACGCAAGATGGGCTGGCATGCCCAGCCCACCGCGCAGGTTGTCTTCGAGGACGTCCGGGTTCCGGTGGACAACCGGATCGGCGAGGAAGGCATCGGATTCACCATCGCGATGCGCGGCCTCAACGGTGGCCGGCTCAACATCGCGTCGTGCTCACTCGGCGGTGCCCGATCCGCACTGGAGAAGGCCATCGAGTACCTGCGCACACGGAAGGCATTCGGTGACGAGCTGATCAAGTTCCAGGCACTGCAGTTCAGGCTCGCGGATATGGCCACCGAGCTGGAGGCCGCCCGCACCATGGTGTGGCGTGCCGCCTCTGCGGTGCACGAGGGCGATCCGCGTGCGGCCGAGCTGTGTGCCATGGCCAAACGCATCGCCACTGACGTAGGTTTCACGGTGGCCAACGAGGCGTTACAGCTACACGGCGGCTACGGCTACCTGGCCGAGTACGGCATCGAGAAGATCGTCCGCGACCTACGGGTGCACCAGATTCTGGAAGGAACCAACGAGATCATGCGAGTCATTGTGTCCCGCAAGCTTATCCAGGAAGGGCTCCCGGCGTGACGGATCAGATCCAGACGCGGGTCGAAAAGGGTGTCGGCCTGCTGACGCTCAACCGCCCCAAGGCCATCAACTCACTGACCAACGACATGATCACCGCGATGTCGGTGGCCCTGTCCGAGTGGGAGGCCGACGACGCGATCCGCGCCGTGGTGCTCTCCGGCGCCGGGGAGCGTGGCCTGTGCGCCGGTGGCGACGTGGTTCAGATCCACGACAGCGCCAAGATCGACGGTGTGGTGGCCCGCCGCTTCTTCCGCGAGGAGTACCAACTCAACGCCCAGGTCGGCCGGTTCCCGAAACCGTATGTGGCGCTGATGGATGGCATCGTCATGGGCGGCGGCGTCGGAGTGGCCGGACACGCCAACACCCGCATCGTCACCGACACCTCCAAGGTCGGCATGCCCGAGGTGGGCATCGGATTCATCCCGGATGTGGGCGGAACCTATCTGCTGTCCCGCGCCCCTGGACAGCTGGGACTGCACGCCGGACTCACCGGGGCCCCGTTCTCCGGTGCCGATGCCATCGCGTTGGGGTTCGCCGACCATTACGTGCCCCATGACCGACTCGGGAAGTTCGTCAAGGCCATCATCGACAGCGATATCGCCACCGCACTCACTGTGCACGGCGCCATCGCCCCCTCGAGTGACCTTGTTGCCCAGCGCAGTTGGATCGACGAGTGCTATGCCAAGGACAGCGTCGCCGACATCGTGGCGGCACTGCAGGCCCATGGCGACGAACGTGCCCGCGCGGCCGCCGATCAGATCCTGACCCGCTCCCCCATCGCCTTGTCGGTAACGCTCGCAGCGGTGCGGCGGGCGCGCGAATTGCCCTCGCTGGAAGCAGTTCTCACGCAGGAGTACCGGGTGTCCAGCCAATCGGTGAGCTCCCACGACCTCGTCGAGGGCATCAGGGCGCAGTTGGTCGACAAGGACCGCAACCCGCAGTGGAATCCGAAGACACTCGCCGAGGTCACGGCGGCCGATGTCGAGGCCTTCTTCCAGCCGGTCAGTGATGATCTGGAGTGGTCATGACGAACATTGCCTTTATCGGCTTGGGCCACATGGGGTTACCGATGGCGGTCAACCTCACGAAGGCCGGGCATGCCGTGGCCGCCTTCGACCTGTCCGAGCAGGCACGTGCTGCCGCCACCGAGGCCGGCGTACCGCTGGCGGAATCGGGCGCGGCGGCCGCCACGAACGCCGAGGTGGTGATCACCATGCTGCCCAAGGGCGAGCATGTGCTCGCCGCCTATCAGGAACTGCTGCCCGCAGCGCGCCCGGGCACGCTGTTCATCGACTCTTCCACCGTCGATGTGGCCGACGCCCGCGCCGCACATGACGCGGCGACGGCCGCAGGCCATCGCTTCGCCGACGCTCCGGTTTCCGGCGGCGTACCCGGCGCCACCGCGGCGACGTTGACATTCATGGTGGGTGCCGATGACGCCGTATTCGCCGACGCCGAGCCGATTCTGACCGCCATGGGCAAGCGCGTCGTGCATTGCGGCGGCCCCGGCGTGGGGCAGGCCGCGAAGATCTGCAACAACATGATCCTCGGGATTTCGATGATCGCGATCAGCGAGGCATTTGCGCTGGGCGAGAAGCTCGGTCTGAGTCATCAGGCGCTTTTCGATGTCGCGGCCAACGCCTCGGGGCAGTGCTGGGCACTGACGTCGAACTGTCCGGTCCCCGGGCCGGTGCCCACCAGCCCGGCCAATCGCGACTACACACCCGGCTTCGCGGTCGCGTTGATGGCCAAGGACTTGGGGCTGGCCGCCAATGCGGTGCGCACCAACGGAGTTGATGCGCAGCTTGGCCTTGCGGCCGCCCATATCTACGACGACTTCAATACCTCGGGCGGCTCGGGCCTAGACTTCTCGGCGATCTTCACGCGAATTCAAGGAGCGTCATGACTTTCGAAACCATCCTCACCGAGCGGATCGACCGCGTCGCCGTCATCACCCTGAACCGGCCCAAGGCGCTCAACGCGCTGAACTCGCAGGTGATGAATGAGGTCACCACCGCCGCAGCCGAATTCGACGCCGATCACGGCATCGGGGCGATCATCATCACCGGCAGCGAGAAGGCATTCGCAGCGGGTGCCGATATCAAGGAGATGGCCGACCAGTCGTTCAGCGACATGTTCGGCTCCGACTTCTTCGCCGCCTGGGGAAAGTTGGGCGCCGTGCGCACCCCGACGATCGCCGCGGTCAGCGGATACGCCCTCGGCGGCGGATGTGAGCTGGCCATGATGTGCGACCTGATCATCGCCGCCGAGAACGCCAAGTTCGGACAGCCCGAGATCAAACTCGGCGTACTGCCGGGCATGGGCGGGTCACAGCGGCTCACCCGCGCCATCGGCAAGGCGAAGGCCATGGACATGATCCTCACCGGGCGCAACATGGACGCCGCCGAGGCCGAGCGCAGTGGTCTGGTGTCGCGCGTGGTCGCCACCGAGAGCCTGCTCGACGAGGCCAAGGCCGTCGCGAAGACCATCTCCGAGATGTCTCTGTCGGCCTCGATGATGGCCAAGGAAGCCGTCAACCGGGCCTTCGAGTCCAGCCTCACCGAGGGATTGCTGTTCGAGCGCAGGATCTTCCACTCGGCATTCGGCACCGCTGACCAGTCAGAGGGCATGGCCGCGTTCGTCGAGAAGCGCCCCGCCAACTTCAGTCACCGGTAAAGATTCGTCGGAACCATGACTCTGCCGTTCGATCCCGTCGACGATGCCCATCGCCATTGGGTTGAGAACGGCTGGGGTGAGGTCGCCGACGGGATGGCCGCCGTCACGTCGGTGATGCGTGCCCACCAGATCATGCTGGCGCGGGTCGAAGATGTGTTGCGCCCGCACGGCTTGACCTTCTCGCGCTACGAGCTGCTGATGCTGCTGTCGTTCAGCCGGGCCGGCTCCATGCCGATGGCCAAAGCCAGTGCGCGACTTCAGGTTCACCCGACCTCGGTGACCAATACGGTGGACCGGCTGGAGGAGGCGGGGCTGGTGCGCCGGGTGCCCAACCCCGCCGACGGACGCGGAACGCTGGTGGAGATTACCGATGCCGGACGCGATCTCGGTTCGGCGGCGACCACCGACCTGAACGCCAAGGTGTTCGCACAGATCGGGCTGTCACCCTCACGCACCCGCTCGCTGGTGTCGGTGCTGACGCACCTGCGGCGCGACGCGGGCGACTTCGGTTAAGCCAGACGTCCTGGACCTATCGCACGTGGTGCCCGCGTCTATGCGACAGCTGCCGTGCGTGCCTAGATCAGGATGCCCTTGTCCTTGAGGGCCTTGTATCCCCCGATGACATCGGTGGCCCGGTACAGGCCGATCTCCTGCAGCGAGGCCGCGGCCAGGCTGGAGGTGTAGCCCTCTTGGCACAGGATGACCCATTCGATGTCGTGATTGCCCGCCTCAGGGATGCGGGCGTCACTTTCGGGGTCCAGCCGCCATTCCAGGACGTTGCGTTCGATGACGAAGGCATTGATCACTTCACCCTCTTGCGCACGTTGCGCGGCGGGGCGAATGTCCACCAGGAACGCGCCGCGGCCCAGCGCGGTGGGGACTTCGTCGGCGGGCAGGCGCCGCAGCCGACCACGCGCCGTGGCCAGCAGATCGTGCACCGTCATGCCGCCGGTCCTTCGGGCTCGTCGGTGAGGATGGTGCGGCTGCGTCGCAACGTCTTGGCCTGGGTCACTTCGTAATACGACATAGCGGTCAGCGGCGGCGAGTACGCGTGCACGCTCAGCGTGGGTCCGGTGGCGATGCGCACGGGCGCCTCAGGTGCACGCATCACATCGTGCACCCAGCCCAGCGGGAATCCGGCCTGATCCCCCGCGTCGAGCCGACGGCGCACCAGTTGGCTTCCATCCCAGCGATATTCATGCAGAGAGCCGTTGAGCACGGTCAGTGCGCCGAGCGAACCGCAGTGGTCGTGCAGCTCGGTGGATTTGTCGGGCACCCAGCTGATCAGCCAGACATCGAGCTCGTCGTCGGCGTGAATGCGGGTGGCCCAGCGCTCGTCGACAGGAAGCCCGCCCTCGGGCAGCAGATGGTCGAAGCGGCCGTGCAGCGCGTCGTCGGCGCCCTCATCGGTGATACGGAGCAGATCCGGCAGTCGCAGGCGAGTGGGAGAGGATCCGGCGGAGGCAGGGCGGCGCAGATCCAGGACAGATGCAGTGGTCATGAAGGCTCAAATCGATGGCAGGGGCAGGGATGGTGGCGGCTAGCCGCAACACCACCCCTGAAAACCCCTGTGTCCCATCACAGCTGAAATGGTACCGGCGTTTTCCAGCGGTTTTGCCCCCAGGGCAAAAGCTCTGAGTGAGTAAATGTTGCCGCTGGTAGGCACTTGCTACTTTGGAGTGGTGACCGCCCCAATCCGCATCGCCGCGACCCTGATGGCCCTCTGCGTCCCGTTGATCGGTACGGCGTGCACGTCGAAATCCGACGAAAAGGCGGCCCCTAACCCGGCCGGCGCCTCCACCACCCCGATCGAGGCGCCCGCGGCGCAGCCGCCGGCTTCCGGCTCGGGGATGTCCCCGGCGGGCGTCACAACGTCCGTGGACGCCGCACCCAGTTCCCTGGAAGAGGAGTACTACCAGGCCTGCCGTGCAGCCGCCGACTGGATGACCGGGAAGCAGGATGGCCCCGCCCAGCTCGTGGAGGGCTATCTGCAGTCCATCCAGACCAATGGGAACGTCGGCCCCGGGACTTTTCACAAGGCCTGGCACGAGCTGCCCGCGGACCGGCAAGCTGCGGTAATTGTGGCGACGAATGCCGCCGCCGAGCAGCAGTGCTAAGAACTGCCCGATAGGGCCCCTATCGACACCCCTTGCGATTCAACAATATTCGAAAAAATCCGACGCGATCGCAACACTCAGCAAACATCGAGTAATGCGCGTAACCTCACCTTGGACGAACCTGTACACGGTGTTAGCATGCTCCGGTCAGTGCTCATGGGGTCACGGATGCAATGAATGTGTCCACTCACCGAACGGACGGTAACGACGTTGGCAAATTCAGATCAGCTTCCCCCGAAGCCCACGCTGGTTCATTGGACGATCGTCGGAGCGGCGGTTGTCGCAACCATCGTCGCGGCGGTTGTCGGCTTCACGGCGGGCGACACCGAACTCGTGCGATTCGTACAGGGCATCGTCACACCGCTGCTTGCCCTCGTCTCCGGAATCTTGATTGCCGATCTGTATCACCGCATTCAGCAGAGCAACAAGCTTGACCGCAATGTCGGACAGTCGGCGTACGCCACGATGGTGACCCTGCAGGGCATGATCGACGTGGACAAGCACCTTGCGACCGCGTCGAACGACCTCAACGAGGGCAACAAGCACTCCGCTTCCAGCGCGCTGAACCTGGCGCTGACCATCAGCCGCCTGACTTTGCGCCACGCCTTCCAGGCGCTGCGCGAGTCGGAGAATGTCTCGAGCACGGCAGTGGCCAAGGCCAAGACCGATTTCGCGACGGCCGAGACCGCCGGACAGCCGGAGCGGCAAAAGATCGAGACCGCGTCGCGCGCCAACAACTACACCGTCGGCGTGGGCAATGCCTGAAGAGACGAAACCAGCGGAGCAATCGGCTGGTGAGCTGGAGCCGGAGCCCGTCGACCCCATCATCGGGAAGGTCGCCGATATCGTCGACCGCTACTCGGTGCTGGTCAACAAGGGCGATGAGGCCGGCGTAGAGGTCGGGATGATCTTCTCGGTCATCGGAGCCACCGGCACCGCGGTACGCGACCCGGAAACCGGCGATGACCTGGGCACCTTGCCTATCGAGAAGGCGCGCATCCGGGTCACCGAGGTGTACTCGAAGTTCTGCCAGGCCGAGACCTACCGCATCACCGAACCCGCAGTCGCCGGTCTGATCAGCGACATCCTGCAGGAACAGTGGCCGGGAACTACCGATGAGTTCGGCCGCGAGCAGTTCCAGCTCAATGTCGTGCCCACTCCCACGGTTCCGGACGCGACCGAGGTACACATCGTGGTCGGCGACTACGTCTGCGAGCTGACACCGGTTTCGTAGTTTTCGCGTAATTTCGGTGCATTTTCGTGCGTTCAACGCGCCTTTTTCCACCGAAATCGATCGATGACCAATTGGTGAACATCGAAAAACTCACCTATTGGCCCGGTTTACATTGTTACGTTCGGTTCATGGATACCAATCTGATGAAACGAGCAGCAGGCGCGGTTTCCATCGTCGCCATGTCAGCAGCAGTCGTTGTCGCGTGTTCTCAAGATGACAAAAACGCCGCCAAGGAGTCGCTGTCGAGCGCGACCAGTGCGGCATCGTCGGCCATCAGCGCTGGTGGTAGCGCCGCATCGAGTGCCGCATCGTCGGCAAGCAGTGCGGTGTCGTCCGTCATCGCCGGGGCTCCCTCCACCGTCAACGTGCCGGGTGTCGGCGACGTGACGCTGGAACCGCCGGTCGCCGAGGCGTACACCAAGGCCGGCGGAGAAGCCAAGCTCGGCTTGCCGACCGGACAGCCCGAGAAGGTGGGTGACGGCACGGTGCAGGCCTTCGCCAAGGGCACGATCTTCAGCTCGCCGTCCACCGGTGCGCACCTGGTTCAGGGCGAAATCCTGAAGGTGTACACCGAGCAGGGTGGCGCGGGCGGCACGCTCGGCTTCCCCACCGCCGACGAGACTGAGACGGCCGGCGGGCCCGACGTCGCCAAGGGCGGCTGGATCGGCGAATTCCAGAAGGGCACCATCACCTGGCTGAACCAGGGCGACGGGACCTTCAAGGAGACCGTCACCCCGAAGTAGAGACTGGCTGCCGCGACGGGCGCTGAGCGGTTAGCGCCTGTCGCGGAACCAGTGCGGGTTTTCTGCCGGTGACCATCCCGGCAAGGTGAGATCAGGCCATGGCGGCCGGCGGATCAGGGCTGTCAGTCCCAGCACCGCCGCGACCATTCCGGTGAGTATGCCCAGGGTCGAGGCCCGGTCGGCGTTAAAGGCTGGCTGCCATTGAGCGTTCCCGTCCTTGACGACGAAGACTCCTAATGGTCTCGCACGCGTTTCCACGGGTTCGCCGTCGGCGCCGCTGCCCCGGGTGCGCACCTTGGCAACCGTGATGACCAGGGTGCCGTCGGCTGTCGTGTACGGCTCGCCGTAGACGATGGACTTGCCTCCGTCGGTGACGAGCCCTTCAAATGAGGTTGGCAATCGCATGCCTCATTGTCATCGCTCAGCGCCCCAATGGCGAGAGCTTCTTTTCAGGCTTCCGCGCCCGAGAACAACAGCAGGTTCCCGTCGGGGTCCTTCACGATGAAGGTGACGCTGCCCCACTCCTCGGTCCGCAGGGGCTGATGGAAGGCCACACCCGCCGCCTGGTACTCGTCGTGCAGGGGGCCCAACTTATAGGTCGTGAGCGTGGCGGCAAGCGGATCATGTTCCGTGGCAAGGAAATTGCCGTCATACACCGGGCCGTCGACCTTGCGTAGGTTCAAGCTCGCCCCTCCGCGCCGCACCTGGCCGTAGAAGGGCGGCTCACCGTAGGTGAAGGCCACGTCGAATCCGAGCGTATCCACGTAGAAGCCGATGGCGCGCTCGAAGTCGGTGACGAACAGTTGTGGTTCGGCGGCGACAATCTCGGAGGACCCCATAACCAAAACGCTACCGCCGCGGCGGCCCCTGTGTGGGACTATCTGTGGGTGGAGCCGGACGGTGACCCCGAAGCCCGAATCCGAGAGCTGGAACGCTCCCTGAACGAGACGGCGCGGACCTCGGAACTGGGTGTCACGAAACCGAACCCGTATCCGCCGACGGTGTCGAGCCCGTATCCACCCCCGCCGGTGTACGGGACGCCCTATCCGCCCCGGCTCTCCGTCCGCAGATTTCGCCGGCGATTCATCGTCTTCTTCGCCCTGATCACGGCGGGAGTTGCCGGACTGGTGTTCTACGCCGCCAAAACCACACTGCCCCAGCATGTACGCACGAGTCCGGGCCCAACAAGCACACTGCCCGTGAGATCGACTCTCGTGCCGCCTGCGACGCGTACCCGCGCGACTGCCTCGTCGAGCGCGCCCGCGGGTCCCACATTTGTGCCCGCGGGTTCGACCTTCAGCGTCTCCGGTACGCATAAACAGGTCGCGGTCGACTGCGACGGCTGTCTGATCAACGTCAGCGGAGTGTCCAATACCGTTGAAATCACCGGCAATTGCGACACCCTCACGGTATCCGGTGTCGAGAACACGGTGCACCTGGAAACAGCCCGCAAGATCGGCGTCTCGGGCTTCGACAACAAGGTCACCTATTACTCCGGGGAACCGGAAGTCTCCAAGTCCGGTAACAACAACACCGTCGAGCAGGGCTGAGCTCAGCTGACCGGTGAGCGGCCATTCGACGCACGCTCAGCAGCCGCCAACAGGTCATCCCGGAACTGCGGGTGGGCGATGGATGCCAGCGCCTCTCCGCGCTCACGGACCGTTCTGCCTTCCAGTTCTGCGGCGCCGTACTCGGTGATGATCACATCGACCTGGTGACGCGGCGTGGTGATGACGGCACCCGGGCCGAACCACGGCACGATGCGCGACTGCAGCACCCCATCCTTTTCGAAGGTTGAGGGCAGACAGATCAGCGAGCGGTCCGACAGCTCCAGCCCGGCCCCGGCCACGAAGTCTTCGGCGCCACCGATCCCGCTGAACTGCCCTCCGTTGATGGTGTCGGCGACAACCTGCCCCTGGATGTCGATTGAGAGCGCCCCGTTGATCGAGATCATGTCGTTGTTGGCGCCGATAACCTCTGGCGCGTTGACAATCTCGACCGGCAGGAACGCGACATCGGAGTTGCCGTCCAGCCACTCGTACAGCTGTGGCGATCCGAAGGCGAAGGTCGTCACGCTGACGCCGTCGTACTGTCCCTTGCCGGTGTTGGTGATCTTGCCTGCGCGGTGCAGATGCATGCAGCCGTCGGTGAACATCTCGCTGTGCAGACCGTAGCCGCCGCCATCGCCTTCGGCCAAGAGGGTCGCAATCTGGTTGGGAATGGCGCCGATTCCGGTTTGCAGTGTCGCTCCCGGGCCGATGAAGGCCACCGCGTACTGCGCGATCGCCCGATCGACGTCCGACGGCTCCGCATCGCCCCCGGGCAGCGCCAGCGGTGCATCCGTCGAGCGCAACAAGATGTCGATCTCGTCCATATGCAGCGCGTGGCGATGATCCTCCCCGAATCCGAAGGTGCGCGGATATCCTTCCGAGACTTCGGCAATGAGCAGTCGCTCCGGATCGGCGCCCGCTCGGCGCAGCTCACCGATGGTCCCGCCCGCGTGTAGCGACAGGGAACACCAGCCGTCGGCATCCGGTGGTGCCGCGACGGTCGTCATCACCCGCGGCGACTGGCGCTCAAGTAATGGCCCGAACCGGCGGAAGTCTGCGGCGGCGAATTCGATATCTGCGCCCATGTCCCGCAGCGCGCGTTCGAGTGGGCCGAAAAAGCCCGACAGGTAATGCACACCCTGCCGCGAGAACAGTTCGGTGCCGACCGCCAACAGCGCGCCGTACACCCGCAGGTCCGTCCAGTCCGTGCGCACGCCGAGGGCGCGCAGGAAGGCCGGTGGCTGGCCGGGGCCCAGAGGGATTCCCAGTGTGTCGACGGGTTTCAACAGTGCAGCGGCTTGTTCTGCGGTGAGCTCCTGCGGCATGGCATCCATCTTGCATGAACCGGTGGGCGACGGTTGGACGTTGCCAATGAGCAGGTCCGGCCCTGGTCTCAACCGCGGAAATGGCGGTGGCGCTCCGTCAAAAGTGCGTACAAACGAGCCCGTCGCTTGATGCCTACCGCTTCTTAAGAACATACGGGCCGACTATCGTGCAATCACTCGAAAAGTTCACGGCGTATAACAAGCCGGCTGGAACGTTGCCCAGATGGTGTCGTACAGCCCTATGCCGCCCGCGGACACCGGTAAGCGGCGTTAACTAAATTGAAACGCGCATTCCCAACGCCAGACAACAGTATCGTGTTGGTTCCTACGTGGCCCAGCGCTGCGTGGCGGGGCCATAGCTCAGTGGTAGAGCGCTCGATTGCGAATCGAGAGGCGGGGGTTCAAGTCCCCTTAGCTCGCCAGTGGTACCTAAGTTGCAAAGGCGCCCAGTCGTCGTCTTTTCGAGCGCAACGGGACCTCCGCAATTCTGAAACCACTCGTACCGAGTACATAACGATCCCTGCGAAGGCCTACCGCCCCCTTCTAACAGGAAGCCTCGGCTGAGGCCCCACCCTTACAGAGGTTCGCCGATATCTGGAAGTAGCGAAATATCCTGCGGCTTACCGTATCTCCGAAACATGGCAGCTGTTTCTCGGACATTCCGTTTAGCCCAGTCAACACTGAAGTCACTCAGCCATTGATACTCGAACTTGAACCGCTCTTTGCGGTCGCTCACGCGCTTTGAAGCTTGACTTGAAATGACGTCTTCGCAGTACCAATAGAGAAGGTCGTCAAGGCTTCCCGATTGGTCGAAGCCAAGTTGTCCCCGCTCATAGAATACGAAGTGGTACGAACCATCTTCTGCGACAAAGATGTTGAGCCCGTCATTGGTGCGCTGCCCGACGAGCATCGGACGCACCCCCAGCTTTTCTGATAGTCGATTGATCTCGGCCTGAAGTTGGTTTGACTTATCGTCCAAGGGGAGGTCCATCCTCTTCGATTATTCCCATCTTCAGTAGATCCCTGACCTTCGGCGTGACGCCTTCGGGACCGACAATCATGTACTGCGGGACGCCGGGCGAGGGAGTCTGCCCAAACCATGGTTGCACTGGCCCCTCGACGATGTCCCAACCAGGAGGCAGGGGCTCTCCTGTAAGCATGTACCGCGTGTATGAACCGCCCACTGTTTCAGGCGCTATTGCTCGGCCAGAAGCAGGAGTACCGTCCGGCGCAAGATAGCGGCCCCACTCTGAGCCGAACCTGTCGATGATCGTGCCTGCCGGAAGATTGGCCGACTTTGGGACGTAGCCGGGCGGAAAACCATTGTTCTCCGTCGGGTAGTGCCGCGCTTCTGGTGTCCCGAAATGGCTTTCAAAGTCCTTCCAAGGCATACCACCAGTCGGATTCCATCCCCGCAGCACAGATGCTGGCGCTCCACCCTCGGTGAGGATTTCGGCAGGAAGCCCCGCCCTGACAGCTGCTCCTTCGCCACCCAGAATGAGGCCCGGAACCATCTGGGTGGCAATGGCGGATTTGTGGCCGAGGAAGGCTTCCGGGTTATCTACAGCGCCTTTGAGTTCGTTGATTCCGTCGATGACGTTGTTGATCGGGTTTAACTGGTGCAGTAGTCCTTCGCCAGTGTTCTTCCAGGCGTCCTTGAAATCGTCAAGTCCGTTGGCACCCAACATGTCTTGGATGCCTTTGATGCCCTCGTCCCAGCTAGCGCGGTAGGCGTCTTTGAAGGTTTCCCTAACTCGCTCTTGTGGACCAGGTTCTGGCACCGCGACCATGGGGCGGTCTTGTTGAGCGCCCTTGATCGCCTCTTGAAGCCGCTGCTCTGCCTCGGCAGGTGGGTAGATCTTCTGCAGATATCCACGCATCTGGTCGATGGCAGCTTTGCCTTGTGGACTGTTGGGGTCGAGCTTCGGTGCTGCCGGGCGCAGCTGCTGTTCCAATGGACTCTTCGGGTCCGTGATGCCCAGCGCACCCAAGTTCCCTGTGAGGCTGCCCGCCCGCGGATCGGGCTGGAGCGGCTTGTCGCCGGGTACGGGTGGGCCAAGCTTGGGTGCGTTCGGGTCCACTGCGGTGGCGGCTGCGGCTTCAGTGCTGACCGGTGCGCTGGACCGCGGATACCATTCCTTGTAGAAGTTCGCATCTTTCGCACTGGGAACATCGGCAGGTTTTGTCTGGGCGGCGGCATTGTTGACGTTGAACGTCGCGGCTGCAAGATTCAACTCACCCGCGACCTTCGCTTCGCCGGTCTCGATCTGGCTTTTGACAGTTTGTGTTGCTGCCCACCATTTATCAGCGCTGTCTTTAAGTTCCTTGGCCATGGTTGCCACAGCCTGACGGCTCTTCTCAATCGCCTCATCACTCATACCACTGGGTGGGGTATAGGTGATGGACAGATCATCGTTGACCGTCACACCTTGTTGCTGCTCGGCGTGATTGATGATCGCCTTAGCGGCGGTCAACGGCGGCAACACACTGTAGGTGACCGTGGACGTGACTTCGTCAGCGAGCCCATCGATCGTGTCGCGAATGGAGCCAATAGTTTTCAGGCCATCGCCGGCGTTCTGCTGGGCCGCCTCGGCGAACTGCCCCTCCCAGTAGGTGCCACCTGGCTTGTCCACATAGCCTTTGAACGTTTCAGTCCGTGACTCTAATTTCTGCACGGGTCTGCTGCACGGATAGGTGACAGTCTTTAGGCGGCCTGATTGGCCGGTGTGGTCATGATGGTCTCGTATTCGATGGGGGTCAACTTGCCGAGGGCGGGTTGGCGTCGGCGGCGGTGGTAGGTGCGTTCGATCCAGGTCACGATCGCTGTCCGTAGTTCGTCGCGGGTGTTCCATCGGCGCCGATTCAGGACGTTCTTTTGCAGCAGGGAAAAGAAGGACTCCATCGCGGCGTTATCACCGGCGGCGCCAATCCGGCCCATGGAGCCAATCATGTTGTGCCGGTTGAGGGTATGCACGAATTTTCGGGACCGAAATTGGCTGCCCCGGTCGCTGTGGACGATGCACCCACTCACATCGCCACGGCGGGCCACCGCATTGTTGAGCGCGGTCACCGCTAGGGCAGCTTTCATGCGGTTACTGATGGAATAGCCGACGATGCGGTTGGAGAACACGTCCTTGATCGCGCACAGATAGAGCTTGCCTTCGCTGGTCCGGTGTTCGGTGATATCGGTCAACCACAACATGTTTGGGGTGGTTGCGGTGAAATTGCGGCATACCAGATCGTTGTGAACAGGTGGGCCTGGTTTCTTGCCGACACGGCTGCGTTTCTTGCCGAATGCCGACCACCAGCGGTTCTCGCGGCAGCGTTTCCACACCGTCCGGTCAGACACAGCGATTCCCGCGGCCCGGACTTCATCAGCGAGGAATCGGTAGCCGAACTCGGGGTCATCACGGTGGGCGTCATAGACCGCGTTCGTCACTGACGCTTGCACCCACTCAGTTCCAGTGACCGGGCCAGCACACCAGCGATAAAATGGCTGACGAGCGATTTTGAGGACCCGGCACGTCACCGTGACGGGAACACCGTCGGCGGCCAGCTCACGAACGAGCGGGTACATCATTTTGGGGACTGACCCAGCTTGAGGTTGGCCTGCGACAAATAGGCCGCCGCCCGCCGCAACACCTCATTTTCCTGCTCCAGCAACCGGACTCGCTTCTTGAGTTCGCGGTTCTCGGCGGACTCAGTGGCGGTCACACCAGGGCGAACCCCCTCATCGACATCGGATTGGCGTATCCATTTCGACAGCGTCATCGGGTGAATACCGAAATCAGCAGCGACCTGCTCCAACGTCACACCAGCATCGCGATCACGGGCAATTCGCACCACATCGGCACGGAACTCTGCAGGAAACGGCTTCGGCACAGCGACATCCTTCCAGGCCCACCCCACAGGGCAAGCCATCTCAGTTGTCACCTATCCGTGCACCAGACCCCACGGACTGTTTCCAGCCCTGTATCGGAGCAAGGTAGGCATTCTGGTCGGTGTTCAGAATCAGCTGTTTAGTGGGAGACATAGCAGATGTCCTAGGTCAGCCCTTGCGGCCCAAGGTTGGGACGCTTTTCATCAGCGCCACTCCGTGCTCCTCATTCGCGATCAAGCCTTGCCGACCGGCTTCGCATACTTCACCGAACACGTTCATCCATCCGGCGACAATCTTCTGGGCGTTCGGCAACGTCCTACCCGTCAACGATGCAATCGCCGCCAACGCCGGATCGCTACCGCCGGACGCCGCCCCTGCGGAGGCTGTCTCGCCTTGGATCGCTTGAGCTAGCTCTTGAACCTGCGGACGCAGCTTTCCCAACGCGTCCAAATCGGCCTTAATCCGATCTACCACCCCAATGCCCCCTGCGGTTTGATACAGCAATACGAACTGCTGCTAGCCAAACTATACGCGGTAGCCAAATTCCGGTATCCACGATTTCACAGGGTGCGAGCAACGCTACTGGCGGCCGCTCTCGCCGCCGGTCACCGTTTCCGCATACCGATAAGACCGTCTAGTCGTGGGCCTCGTGACATATGTCCGCCTATGGACTCTGCCCCCTATTCGGACTCACGCGGCACGTGGCGGATTTCGTGCCCGCTGGCTCGACCAATGGGGTTGCCGGGCTCACTTAGGAACCTCGCGTAAGCCCATATGTGGCAAGAGCGCCGGGAGTAGGCTCCGCATATCCCGACCGCGCCTCCGCGCGCCGGGTAACTCGGTCTCGCGGGAGGCCACCTTGAGACAACTGGACAACGTCGATACGCCCCAGCGCGAACTGGCCATCGAACTGCGCAATGTAGTGCGCGAGTACAGGGTTGGTGGGCAGACGGTGCGCGCCCTCAACGAGATCAGCCTGCACCTTGCCGGCGGCCAGTTCGTCTCGATCGTTGGGCCGTCGGGGGCGGGGAAAAGCACATTGCTACATCTGCTCGGGGCGTTGGACTCCCCCGACTCGGGATCGATCACCTTCGACGGCGAGGAGATCGGCAGGCTCCGCGACGAGCAACAATCGGAGTTCCGTCACCATCGGGTCGGGTTCGTCTTTCAGTTCTTCAACCTGCTCCCCACGCTCTCGGCGTGGGAGAACGTGGCGGTGCCGAAGCTGCTCGACGGCATCCGCCTCGGCAAGGTCAAAGCGGACGCGGTTCGACTGCTGGACAGGGTCGGCCTCGGTAAACGGACCGAACACCGACCGGCTGAACTGTCCGGCGGCGAGATGCAACGCGTCGCGGTGGCACGGGCAATGATGATGGACCCACCGCTGATCCTCGCCGACGAACCCACCGGGAACCTGGATTCCCACACGGGTACCGCCATCCTGGCTCTGCTCGCCGAGGTCGCCCATGAAGAGGGCTCCGGCCGCCTGGTGGTGATGGTGACCCACAACGCCGACGCCGCCGCGGCAACCGATCGGGTCATCACACTGCAGGACGGTCGGCTTGGTTCCGACGAGATGTCGGTGGCGCCAGGGTGAGTGGCGGCGGACGCGAAGAGCAGCACGGCCCCGGAGCCACCATCGCCGCCGCAGCGAGCAGGCTACGTGTGTTCAGTCTGCGCGAGCTGACCGTACATCGTCGACGCACCATCGCCTCGATCGCCGTAATGGCCGTTTCCGCAATGTATCTCGTGGCGATATTCGGAATCTTCGGGTCGATCACCGGATCGGTCAATCGGCTGGCGGACGGAGTCGCCGGCGTCGCCGCACTCGAGGTATCAGGTATCACCGATGCGGGCTTCCCCGAAGCGGTGCTGGCCGACGTCGCCAAGGTTCCCGGAGTGGCGACCGCGGCACCGATGATCAGGATGTCCGCACCCACAGATGCCGAGCCGGTTCTGCTGTTCGGCGCCGACGACCGCAGCGCCGCGCTGGAAGGCGCCTTGAAAGATGCTGTCGGAGTGAAGGTTGACGCACCATCGCGGACAGCCGCCGGTGTGCAGATCGGACCGTCCGTGGGCCATACGAAAGGCGATACATTCCGGCTCGGCTCGGGTTCGGTCACCGTCGCCGAGGTGCTCCAGGGCAAGCAACTCGCGGATCTCAACGGCGGGCACTATGTGCTCGCCGCGCTGCCGTTGGCGCAGGAGGTCACCGGACGGCAAGGTCAGCTCGATTCGATTCTGGTCACGACAACGCCGGGTGCGGATCTGGCCGCGGTCCGGGACGGGGTCACCGCCGCCGTGAACGGCCGGGCGATCGTCGCTGATCCGAGCCTGCGGGCGGTGCGGGCCGGCGACGGAGTCAAGCTCATGAACTACATGGCTCTGATGGGCGCGGCGGTCGCGCTGGTGGTCGGCGCGTTCCTGATCTACACGACGATGACCATGGCGATCGCCCAACGCCGCCCGGTCATCTCGATGCTGCGCGCCATCGGTGGCCGCCGCGTCACGATCATTCGCGACATGCTCGCCGAAGCCGCGATCCTCGGGCTGATCGGCGGAGCCATCGGGTCTGCCCTCGGAATACTGCTGGGCCGAAAGGCGATTGGCCGTTTGCCGCCGACGGTAACCCAAGGACTCGAAGCCCGCATCGAATACTGGCTGCCCGATTATGCGATCCCGGCGGCCGTCGCCGCGACGGTACTGACCAGCGTGACCGCGTCGGCGATGGCCGCACGGCAGGTGTACAAGGTGTCACCGATCGAGGCGCTGGCGCCCGTCGGAGTTTCCGTGGCCGACAACGTGCCGCGCTGGCTGCGTATCGCCAGCGGGGTCGTAGCGGCGGCGGTGTTAGCGGCATCGATGCTGACCGTGTTCTACCAAGCGGGGTCGCTTGCCTTCGTCGCGATCGCAGCACTGTTCGTCGCCGAGATCGCGCTGGGCTTCGCGCTGGCCGGACCCATCGTCAGTGCGACAGCCACAGTGGCCCGAGTGTTCGGTTCGCCCGGGGCGCTGGCGGCGCCGACGGTCCAGCGTGCGCCGCGGCGGGTGTGGGCCACGGTCATGACCGTGCTCATCGCTGTGGTCACCACCGTGGTGATCACCGGGACGAACAACGACATGATCCGATCCGCGCGCGCCATCTTCGCGCCGGTCGCCGATGTCGATGTCTGGGTGAGCGCGAACTCACCCGACCGCTACCCCACTGACGTTCTGCCGCAAGGTCTTACCGAGAAGGTGGCGGCGGTGCGGGGTGTCGCGAACGTCGTCGAAGGTGCCTCCGGATTTGCCGTCATCGGCGGCACCCGCGTGATGCTCGACGGGTTCTCCCCCGGCACCCACGATCCGCTTTTCCGTGCGCTCGACGGACGGGTACGTCAGGACGTACTCGCGGGCCGGGGCGTGGTGCTCTCACAGAACCTGGGCAAGACTCTCGGCGTCCGGGTGGGCGACGAGCTGGAGTTGCAAACGCCCCACGGTCCGCAGCGCACGCCCGTGCTGGCCCTGGTGCCCTATTTCTCGACGGTCATCGGCACCGTCGGAATGAGCCTGGATCGCATGCGGGCATGGTTTGACCGCCCGGGCACGACGACACTGCAAGTTACCGCCGTCGAGGGCGCCGATCGCGGACAACTGCTGGCCGGCGTGCGCGGTGCGGTGCCCGCACCGAACTATGTGTACGACGGCCGCACCGCCTTGGCCGGTCTGGAAGCCCCGCTGCACCAAAGCATGCTGATCGCCAACGCCGTGTGGATCATCGTGGTGTTCGTCGCCGCGGTCGCGCTACTCAACACGTTGACACTCTCTGTACTCGAACGACGCCGGGAAATCGGTGTGCTGCGGGCGATGGGATCGAGCCGCCGATACACCTTGGGCATGGTTCTTGCCGAGGCCGCGGCCATCGGGCTCGTGGGCGGTGTCGCGGGGCTGCTAATTGGTGTGGTTGATCAGTGGCTGTTCAGCCTCGTCAGCGGCACCATCATGAACTTCGACGTCACTTTCCGGCCGAGCCCGATGGCGGTGGCCTTCACCGTGGGCGCGTTGGCGATCAGCCTGCTGGGCTCGGTCCCACCCGCACGCCGCGCGGCGCGGCTCAACATCATCGAGGCCATCAGCGTCGAATAGCGATGTCGAATAGCACTATTCGGTTACGGTGGCGACGCCTTGCAGGTGAGGCGTGCACGGCGGCGGAACCAGGGTTCGTCGAACGCTGTGCAGGCCGCTGGTATCGAATCCGGCCGCGGCAATCGCTTCGACGGTCCGGCGGTTCGGCTCGCACCCGGAGGCCAGCCACGACCATGGCTTGGCGATCAGATCCTGGAAGCGCCCCATCACGCCGTCCCCGCGGACATGCTCAAGAACCACCAACCGGCCTCCCGGCGCAAGCACCCGCCGGATCTCACCGAGGGTTGCCGCCACATCGTCCACCGAGCACAACACCAGCCCGACATGTACCGAGTCGAAACTGTTGTCCGGGAACGGTATCGCCTCCCCGACCCCCTCCAGGATGTCGACCTCGACGCCACAGCGGCGTGCCAGGGCGCCAGCCATCCGACGCATCGCCGCCTCCGGCTCGACCGCCGCGACCGATGTCACCGCGGGCGGCAGAAACATGAGATCGGTGCCCGGGCCGAGGCCCACGATCAGCAACCGGCCGGTCGCAAGACTCATCGCCGCCCGCCGGTATCGGCGATAGAACAGCCGGTCGAATATCGGCATGCCGAGCCCATATATATACGGGAACAATGGATTACGGTGCTTCACGTGCCGCCACCGCCCAAGTCCATTCGGAATGGCGGATACTCGTCGCACATCAACGAGACATACACGGCCACCCGGTAACGCCACCGCACGATTCCCATGAGGAGGTCGAACATGCCTTGCGACACCGTGCCTCTGGCCAACAACCGCACCGCGGAAATCACCGCCAGCACCTGCAGCAGTGGCTCCATGGCCCAGCAGATGATGATCTGCGGCAGTGCCAGTAGCAGCTTTACCAGCACCGCCCACTGGGTGAGGTGTTCTGGATAGTCGACGTCGAGTTCGCCGGGATAGTCGGGCCGCGCGGCGAGCGTGAAAGGCGGATACCTATCGGTGCTGTTCATCGGAAACCGGTAGTTCATCACCCGCCAGGACCACCGCAGCACTCCGACGTTGACGTCGAAGATGATTCGCGGATATCGCCCCGTGAACAAGATCGCGATACCGGCGATCACGGTCAGCACCGGATACATCAGATAAAGGACGATCAATATGGGGTAGTGCGGCACCGCCAGCACGCACCATTTGACGAGAAAGAGCCAGCGCGAGGGCGCGTCGATCGTGCCTCGCACATGAACAGCCTCGGACATCACGGCCGGCAGGCTGTGTCGGCGGCATGGCCCCGGCTGATGTCAGCGGCCATCCGGCGATGACTCACCGACTGTAAGAAGGTCGCCAGTGCCCACGTCATGAAACGGTCCGAGACCAGCCCCGCCGTTCTCAGCACACCCTCACCGTGCGAAACCTGAAGCGAGGCAACCCGGGAGACGGCGGCAGCGCGGCGCCGCCTGGTCTTCTCATACCAGCGCAACGCCTCGGGCAGATCAGTGTTGTTGCCGCGCTGAAATTCCGAAACCGCCCTACACAGCACCATCGTGTCGAGCAGTGCCTGGTTGGCGCCTTGCGCAAGCGTGGGCGGCATGGTGTGGGCCGCATCCCCGAGCAGCGTCAGCACTCCATGGCCCGGCCGGGGAATGGGATGGCGGAAATGCGGATAGGGCGAATGCGCCAGATCGTCATCGGTGAGCGTCGCAAGTACGCGATCGACGGGCCCGGACCACCCGGCGAACGTGGACCGGATCATGTCGATCGGGCGTTCGGGTCTGACAAAACCGGACGACCAGGGCAAGTCGAACCACCACTGCACATCGGAGCCTCCAGCAGGCCACAGGCCGAGGCTTGCGTGCTCACCGATGACGACGAAGCCGACCCGCTCATTGGCGCCGTCCGGGAGGGTTGTCAGCCCCTGCCAGCTGCACCATCCGGTCGACTGCCCACGCTCCGCGCCGACAACATCACGAACAAGCGAATGCCTGCCATCGGCGCCTATCACCAGGTCTCCCTCGGCCACGCTGCCGTCCGCGAACTCCACTCGCGCTCCGTTGCAGCCGCCACCCACGGCGACGGCCCTGGCATTACACCGGATACGTTCGGCCGGAAAACCTTTCAGCAGCCGCTCAAGCAAGACGTGGCGCGGGACCATCCGAACCGGCTCGCCCAGCCGGTCGGCGATGGTGGCCACGTCCAAGGTGGCCAGCGAGTGCCCCGTCGATGTCATGACCCGCACCGTGGACAGCTGCTGGCCGGCCCGGTCCATATCCACACCCAGCTGCCGCAGCACCGTGGCGCCATTCGACCAGATCGTCACCGCACCGCCACCGGCGTGCACATCCGGACGCTGCTCGTAGACGGTCACGTCATGGCCGTCGCGCAATAGTCCCCGCGCGATGGAGATACCGCCGACACCGGCACCGACGACCAGGACCCGCAACGATGGCGCCTGCGCTGCTGGCATCAGCTTCGTGGGTCGGCTCGTGAGCCGTTTTGGCTCCACGGCTCAATGTATGACCGCTGCGAGCGCGCTGTACACGGTTTGACCCCAGGGCCGTTACCAATTCGTACTCTGTGCCCCCAGTCGGACTCGAACCGACACTTGGCGGATTTTAAGTCCGCTGCCTCTGCCAATTGGGCTATGGGGGCCTTGCAGGTCAGCCCTAGTTCTACCCGGCGTATCCCGTGGCGCCAACTTCCGGCCCCGACCCTCACCGGCCTACGACAAAGATCACACCCCGGCGCGACACACCCTCGCGTCACATTGAAACTCTCCGACAGATAGTGATACCCCTTGTACAACACCGGGATTCGATCGGACTCTGGTGTGATTCGTCACCAGACCGCGCGATCGCCGACATTGAAAGTTGCCGCCCGCTCCTCGTACGACGGGTCACCTGCGAACAAAGAGATCCCTTAGTTAGCGCAGGTAGTGTTTTTCATCGTGAGTCGGGAGTGGGATATGTCAGATGCAGTGGCGGTTCGCCAGAGTGGAATTGAGGATTATCTCGACGCCCAGGGCTCGATCGACCTTCCCCCAGGCACCACGCTGCTCTCCAACTTCGCACACAACATCGCCGAGTTCGGCGCTACCGCCGCCTACCGCTACCTGGACTTCACCCGCGACGATGACGGCGTCGCAATCGAACTGAGCTGGGTGGAGCTGGACACCCGGATGCGCGCGATCGGCGCCCGCCTGCAGCAGGTCACCCAGCCGGGTGATCGCGTCGCGATCCTGGCGCCGCAGGGTCTGGACTACGTCATCGGATTCTTCGCCGCCATCCAGGCCGGAAACATCGCGGTTCCCCTCTTCGCCCCCGAGCTGCCCGGCCACACCGAACGCCTCGACGCGGTGCTCGCCGACGCGACACCGTCGGTCATCCTGACCACCGACAGTGCCGCCGAATCGGTGAACGCGTTCCTGCGCAAGCTTCCTCGCGGGCGGCGCCCCCGCGTCATCGCCATCGACGCGGTGCCGGACTCGGTCGGCGCGACATTCATCCCCGCCGAACTCGACTCTGAGGATCTCGCCTACCTGCAGTACACCTCGGGTTCCACCCGTACCCCGGCCGGTGTCGAGATCACCCACCGCGCGGCCTGTACGAACGTGCTGCAGATGATCCTGGCGGGCGGCCTGGACACCAACATCCGCAGCGTGAGCTGGCTGCCGCTGTATCACGACATGGGCTTGATCATGATCCTGTTTCCCCCGTTGTGCGGCGGCCACATCACCTTGATGTCGCCGTTGGCCTTCGTGCGGCGCCCCCGGCGCTGGGTCAAGCAACTGGCCACCGAATCCGCGTTCGGGCGGGTGTTCGCCGCCGCCCCCAACTTCGCCTTCGAACTCGCCGCCCAGCGTGGCCGCCCACCGGCCGGTGAGACCTGGGATCTGAGCAATGTCGCGGGCCTGCTCAACGGATCTGAGCCGGTGACCATTTCCGCGATCGAGAAATTCACCGAGGCCTTCGCCCCCTACGGATTTCCGGCCACCGCGATCAAACCGTCCTACGGCATGGCCGAAGCGACGCTCTCCGTGGCCACCATCGCCACCGACGCGCGCCCCAGCGTCATCTACCTGGACCGCGACCAGCTGGCCGAAGACCGCGCCGTGCCCGTCTCACCGGACGCACCCATGGCGGTCCCCCATGTCTCCTGCGGTCAGGTGATCTCCAGCCAATGGCTGACCATCGTGGACCCGCGCACCGGAAACGAACTCCCCGAAGGAGAAATCGGCGAGATCTGGCTGCACGGCGACAACATCGGCCGCGGCTACTGGGGCCGCACCCAGGAAACCCAAGACACCTTCCACAACACGCTGAAATCACGGCTCACCCAGCGCAGTCACGCAACCGGGACAGCCACCGACAGCCGATGGCTGCGCACCGGGGACCTTGGCGTGTACCTGAACGACAACCTCTACGTCACCGGCCGCATCAAGGACCTCATCATCATCGACGGGCGCAACCACTACCCGCAGGACATCGAGGCCACCGCCTCGGAGGCCTCGACTGCGGTGCGTTCCGGCTATGTGGCGGCGTTCTCCGTCGCGGCCAATCAGCTCGCCGAAGCCGCCATTGCCGACACCAGCGAGCGCCTGGTGATCGTCGCCGAACGCGCCCCCGGATCGGGACGGGCCGAGCACGCCCCCGTCGTCGAGGCGATCCGTGCCGCCATCTCACGCCAGCACAATCTGCCCGTGGCCGACGTCCGGTTGGTCGCCGCCGGCGCGATACCCCGCACCACCAGCGGAAAGCTGGCCCGCGGCGCATGCCGCGCGGAATACCTCACGGACACCTACCACTAAATCCGGCCTCAACTGTGCGTTGAATCACACTGGGAGTCTGCCCCCTCACGTTGAGGGCGCGCGGCATCGGTGTTTGACTTAGTAGATGGCCACTACGAGCCCGCCGCAGGTGTCCCTTCAGGACGCCAAAGCCGCCGACGCGAACCTTGCTGATCGCATCAATGCGCTCTTCCAGTCGCATCGTCGTCCCGACGGCCGGATGTGGACCAATGATGAGGTCGCCAACGGCATCAAGAAGGCTCACCCCGGCATCAAGGTCGGCGGTGCCTACCTCTCGGCGCTGCGCACCGGTAAGCGCGCCCGTCCCGCCATCGACCTGCTCGGCGCGCTGGCCGATTTCTTCCGCGTTCCGCTCTCGGTGCTCATCGACCCCGAGCGCACCTACTCGCTCGACGAGCGTCTGGGTGCGCTGGATGAGACCACGCGGGACGAGGTGGAGCTGATCGCGTTGCGCGCGATCGGTCTGAACAAGCAGAGCCTGGAAACAGTCGCCGCGGTACTCGATCACGTGCGCGCGTTGCAGGGCCTGCCGACGGTGGACAACTCGGTCAGCAACGGGCAGTAATCATGCCGAAGATGCGTTGTGTCACAACCGATCTACGATCGACTCGCGAACTTCAGGCCATCCACAAGCAGTGCACCCGCAAGCTGGCGGATCTGGGCCTGGACACGCTCACTACGGTCGAGGACATCCGCGCCCGCGCCAGTGAACTCAGCGAGCGCGATATCCAGTTGGTGCCCTACGCGCTCTCCGGCAGCGGAGTGCACGGCCTGCTGGTCCGCACCGATGCCACCGATTACGTGGTGTACGACAGCGATACCACCACCATGCATCGCGAGCACATCATCCTGCACGAGCTGAGCCATGTGATGTGTGGACACACCAGTTCAAGCAAGCGCGAACTGGCCGAAGTCCTGTGTCGCGAGACCTATCTCGACGACCAGGAGGTCGAGGCAGAAATGCTCGCCTCCATGATGGGGCAGCGCGTCAGTCCCGACAGCCACCGCCCCATCCCCGTCACGAACGCCAACCTCCGGCGCATCCTGGCATCACTCGTGCTGGAAGGCTCACCGGCGGCACCGTGACCTCAGTTTTTGAAGACTCCGCCGCGGCGTATTCGATAGCGGCCGTCTTCAGCTTTGGTGCAGTGGTCGTGGTTGCCGCCGCGATGCTGCGTTCCCGGGTCCGTCCACCCGCGTCGGTGGCACTGTTGCTGTCATTCCTCTTCAAGGGGATTGCCGTCACGTTGGCGACTCCACCCCTGTACGAGAAGTTCGACAACTTGGTCGGCGTGCACAACATGGGCCGGCTCGTCTTGAACCTCTCGGGCGGCATGGCGTGGACCGCATGCGTTCTCACGGTCATCACCTTCTGGGGTGAATCCGGTCCACGTGCGGTGCAGCGCGCACGGCTCTGGGTCGGCATGGCAGTAGCCATCGGCGCCGCGCTGGTTCTCTGCTGGTTTGTGGCACCGACTTCCGAACTGCCACAGGACTTCTACGCCTCACACGGCAACAAGCCGGCCTGGGTGCTCTACATGCTGATCTATCTGATCACCTACGGCCTGGGCGCACTCCTGATCACCGTCAAATGCCTGCAGTACGCCCGTTTTCACGATGTGGCGTGGCTGCGACGCAGCATGCTGCTCACCGCGGCAGGAGCCGCCATGTGCCTGTTGTTCTGCATCATGCGGGCACACTCGGCCATCTACGGCATGATCACCAACGACAGCTACTCCTGGCAGCGTCTGGCCCCGCTGGCCGCCACCATCGGGCAGATCCTCATCGTGGTAGGCCTTGCCGGACCGTCCTTCTCACAGCTGGTCGCCTCGGCACGCCAACGCATCCAGGCCTACCGGCAGCACCGTCAACTCGAACCGCTGTGGACCGCGCTGTATGAGGGCAACGCCCAGATCGCACTGGCACCGCCGCAGGCCGCCATCGGTGATCACAACTACCGGCTCTACCGCAGAATCGTCGAGATTCGCGACGGCCTGAGCGCCATCGGCCCCTACCTCACCGAAGACGCGTCCACCACATCAGCGGCGCGCCAGATTCATTCGGCCATCGAACAACAGCGCACCGCACCGCAGCACGACAAGACCTCCGGCACCAAGATCATCGGCGAACGTACGGGCGCCAACCGCAAGGAAGAACTGAGCTGGCTCCTGGACGTCGCCCGGGAGCTGCAGAAGATCAACCGCCAACACACGCCTGCGACGCCGGCGCCGGACTTGGTTTCTTCGTCGTACGGGCAGGCGAGTTCGTAAACACCCGCACGATCTCGCGCACGGCGATGAACACCAGATAAGACCCGAACACCAGCGCCAGCCAGCGCGCGTTCAGGGCGAGCGCCAACAGCGCCCCGATGACGGTGCCCGGCAACGCGAATGCCGCCAGCCGGAAGCCGATCGGAGCATCAGCGGTACCCTGACGCAGATATGTGGTCGCAGCGACCAGCGCGTTGGGCAGCATCACCATCAACGAGGTGCCCTCTGCCACGTGCAGATCGGAACCGAACAGCCCCAGCATCGCCGGAACCGTCAGCAGCCCACCGCCAAGACCCAGTGCGGCCGACCACGCGCCGACCAGGAAACCAACGACAGCACCGATAGCGATGACCGATGGCACATGGGCGAGCACAGCATCGGGAAGCAGCGCCTCACCCGCCGAGGGGTCGATGCCGGCGGCACTGAGCAGCAGTTTGAGCGCGGTGGCCAGCAGCACAAAGACGAACAGCGCCTTGAGGATCCACTCGGGGATGCGAGACACCAGCTTGGCCCCCACCACCGCGCCGATCACGCCGCCCGCCATCAGTCCGGCGCCCGCCACCAGATCCACCTTCGCCCCGTGCAGCGCGTAGACGGTGCTGCCCGCGATCACAGCAGAGACGTTCGGCAGCGTCGAGGTGCCGTGAATGACGGCCCGGCTCAACGTGGTCGCCCGAGCCAGCGAGGGCACGGTGATCACCCCGGTGCCACCGCCCAGCAGCCCGCCCGACATGCCGCCGAGCACACCGATGCGGGCAAGCGTCGCCAGGCTCGGGCGCGGCCCGGAATCTCCGGTCACCCGGCCACCCGCAGCTTCTCGATATCGGAGAACTCAGACAGCCGGAAGAACGCCTCGGCGCGATCCAGAATGCGCTCGCGCATCGTCACCGTCTGCCCGTGGTTGCAGCCGTCCAGCAGGGCGAAGTAGGCACACGGCATCCGGACGGCCGCCTCCCGGGACTCGGCCAGTCGCATGGGGTCTTCGGACCCGGCGAAAAACAGTGTGGGCGTCTCGATTTGGAGCAAGGCGTCCTCGGCGACACCCGGCTCGGCATCCCACTGCCGCAGCAGGGCCGCCAGGCCACGCTGGCCCAGGGCCTCGATGGTCGCCCGGAATCCCGAGCCCATCTGCCGACCGCGGTGTGCCTCCCAGCCGTCGACGAACGCCTCCAGACCGGACTCCTCCACCACGCGAACGGCGTTGGGGAAGATCAAAACGTCCACCGCACCACACTGTGGCCGGTGCGAGGACCCCGCCACCACCAGTGAGGTGAGCCGCTCGGGAGCGGTGGCGGCAAGGGTGAGCCCGATACGCCCGCCCAGCGAGTAGCCGATGTAGTGCGTCCGATGAATGCCCAGATGGTCCATGACCGCGCAGACATCCCGTGCCGACGAGGCGATGGCGTATCCGCCGGGATGATCGGGCTTCTCGCTGGCGCCGTGCCCACGCACGTCGATGGTGGTCACCCGGTACTGCTGAGAGAGCTGCGCGATGTAGCCGTGCTTGGACCACACGGTCGAGTTCTGCAGGCTGCCGTGCACCAACACCACGTCGGCGACACCGGGCCGCGCACGCCCATATGTCCGGTAGGCGACCGCGGCACCGTCCGGGTCGGGCCGTCGCACGAAACCTGTTTCCGAAACCCCAATTTCGCGTACTTCGGCCTTCGACATCAATCCGGACATGAGATATCCAAACCTTCCGCACCTAATCAAACGTTGCTGATCCGGGCTCGTGCGCGACGCTGCGCCTCCTCAACTGACCGTTTATGAGACTTCAACTGCCCGCTATCGGTCTGTGTTGATATATCAACTGTCAGTTGATTTGATCAACTTGTCAACTGGAGGAAGGGGTACATTGTCAACTGTTACGCAGGTCACACGGTTGCGTGTTAAGGCCCAGTTACCTGCGCAAGGACATTGCGATGCCGTCGAGGATGTCGTGCTCGCTGACTACCAGCTCGGTGATGCCGGCGCGGGCGGAAAACTCTCGCGCCAGTTCCTGCACGACGATCGATCCACCACCGATGACGTCGACGCGTCCCTCATGCATCGGCCCCAGGGCGGCCCGCTGTGCGCGCGGCATCGCGATCAACTCGGACGTCACCTCGGACAGACGCCCCAACGGCACCCGCGACAGATGGATCGCCGCGGGATCGTAGGCGTCCAGCCGGTGCGCCAGCGCCGCCAGCGTGGTGAAGGTGCCCGCGACCCCCACCCAGGTTCGCGCGCCCTGAACCGGCACCACCTCGAAGGTGCGGGCCAGCTGCGCACGCACCGCATCGCGTGCGGCCTCGATCTCGTCGTCGGTGGGCGGATCCGAATGCAGGCACCGCTCGGTGAGCCGTACGCATCCGATATCGGCCGAGAAACTGGCCGTCACCCCGTCGGCATCACCGATCACCGTCTCGGTCGATCCCCCGCCGAGGTCCACCACGACATATGGTCCCGCCGCCGAGTCCAACTCGCCTACCGCGCCGGCAAACGACAGCCCGGCCTCCTCGGTGCCCGTGATCACCTCCGCCACCGCCCCTGGGACGACGGATCCGAGCAACTCAGCGGTCATCGCAAAGAATGCCTCGCGGTTCGTGACGTCACGCGCGGCCGAGGTGGCCACCATGCGCACACGCTGCACCCCAAGGGAGCCCATCAATTCCGTGTACGCCCCGAGCGCGACCCGGGTGCGCGCGATGGCCTCCGGGGCGAACTCTCCCGTCGCGTCCACACCCTGTCCCAGCCGCACAATCCGCATCTCGCGGTGCACATCGGTCAGCCGTCCGGCGTCGTCGACATCCGAGACCAGCAGACGGATCGAGTTGGTACCGCAATCCACGGCGCCAACCCGAAGGGCTGTCACCAGACCTCCGGCAGCACGCCCGGCATGGTGCCCAGCAGCTCTCGAATCGCCTCATCCCCCAAGGGATTGACTCCCGGCCCCACCGCAAGTGAATGTCCGATCAGCACATGCAGACACTTCACCCTGTCGGGCATTCCGCCCGCGGTCACCGTGGTGCCGAGCGGCTCGATCGCGTCACGCTCGGCGAGGTAGCTCTCATGGGCGCGCTGATACGCGGCGGCCAGATCCTCATCGGAGGCAAGGCGATCGGTCATATCGCGCATCAGCCCGCCGGACTCCAGACGGCTCGCCGCGGCCGTAAGAGCCGGGTGCGTCAGGTAGTAGAGCGTGGGAAACGGTGTGCCGTCGGGTAGCCGCGGAGCGGTCTTGACGACGGCGGGTTCCCCGTTGGGGCAACGGTAGGAGACCTCCAGCATGCCTCGCGGCGCGCGACCCAATTGCCTTGTGACCGCGGCGATATCGTCGTCGGAGATCACGGGATCGGCACCGGGGCGGCTGGTATGGCCGTGGGCGAGTCGGCGATGTTGTGCCACAGGTTGGTGTACCACGGGTTGCCGTTGTCCACCGGCCCCTGGCCCTGCGGCTTGGCATCGACGGGAGTATTCGGCAACTGCACCTGGAACGGCACCTCACCCGGCATCACGAACCCCAGGCGCTCACGCGCCTGAGCGGCGATGTAGGCCGGGTCCGCCAGCCGACGCTTCTTGTCCTCGAGCCCGGCGATCTGGTCCCGCAGCTGAGCCTCCGCCGCCGCAAGCTGGTTCCGTTCGGCCTGTTGCGAGAAGTAGGTGCGCACCGGACCGGCCACGGTCAGGGTCAGGGCACACACCACGGCGGCCAGGACGGCGGCCCGGCGTGCGGTGGACCCCAGGCGCTGCTCGGACTGGTGCTCGGCACTGCGTTCGATCGAGGCAGCCACCGCGCCGGTAGCCCCGCCCGTCTTGGCAGCCTTGGCAGGAGCCGCCGGACCGCTGCCGGCGGGGCCTCGGACGACCTTCTGCACCGGCCGCTTCACCGGCGTCCGTTTACGGGCAGCCGGAGCCGGACCCCGCGACCTACCGGACGCGGGGCGGCGTTTGGAATCAGCCATAGCTCGGCCTCAGCCCGTCGGCTTGTCCGCTAGTCGGACGTCTCGATCGAGAAGCGCGGGAAGGCAAGGTCTCCCGCAAAACGGGCAGCGTCCCCAAGTGTTTCCTCGATACGCAGCAGCTGGTTGTACTTGGCCACCCGCTCGCTGCGCGCCGGGGCGCCGGTCTTGATCTGACCGCTGCCCACCGCGACCGCCAGGTCCGCGATGGTGGTGTCCTCGGTCTCGCCACTGCGGTGGCTCATCATCGTCTTGTAGCCGCTGCTGTGCGCCAGTGTCACCGCGTCCAGGGTCTCGGTAAGGGTGCCGATCTGGTTCACCTTGACCAGCAGGGCGTTGGCGGCGCCCCGCTCGATGCCCTCTTCCAGGCGCTCGGGGTTGGTGACGAACAGATCGTCGCCGACCAGCTGAACACGGTCACCGATCGCCGTGGTCAGTGCTACCCATCCGTCCCAGTCGTCCTCGGAGAGCGGGTCCTCGATGGACACCAACGGGTAGGCGTCGAGAAGCTCGGCGTAGAAGGCGCCCATCTGCTCGGCGGTGCGCTTTTCCTTCTCGAAGCTGTAACCGTCTGCGGCGCTGTAGAACTCGGTGGCCGCGACGTCCAGCGCCAGCGCCACATCCGAGCCCAGCTTGAGGCCCGTCGCCTCGATCGCGGTGCTGATCAGATCCAGCGCGGCCCGGGTCCCGGCGACATCGGGGGCGAACCCGCCCTCATCACCCAGTCCGGTGGACAGGCCCTGCTTCTTGAGCACCGACTTGAGCGAGTGGTACACCTCGGTGCCCCAGCGCAGCGATTCCTTGAAGCTCGGCGCACCGATGGGCGCCACCATGAACTCCTGGACATCGACCCCGGTGTCGGCGTGCGCGCCGCCGTTGAGGATGTTCATCATCGGCACCGGCAGGATGTGCGCGTTCGGGCCACCCAGGTACCGGAACAGCGCCAGCCCGGCCGAGTCGGCAGCAGCCTTCGCAACCGCCAGCGAGACACCCAGAATGGCGTTGGCGCCGAGGCGCGACTTGTCCGGGGTGCCGTCCAGATCGAGCAGAGCCTGATCGATGAGGCGCTGGTCGTCGGCGCTCTCACCGATGATGGCCGGGGCGATCTCGTCGAGCACGGCGTTCACGGCCTTGGTGACGCCCTTGCCGCCGTAACGTGCGTCGCCGTCGCGCAGCTCGACGGCCTCATGCTCACCGGTGGAGGCACCCGAGGGAACCGCCGCCCGTGCGAACGTGCCATCGGTCAAGGCGACCTCGACCTCGACGGTCGGGTTGCCGCGTGAATCGAGGATCTCGCGGGCGCCTACCTGCTCAAGAATCGGCACTGTCTCTCCTTAGGGGTGCTGCGGTTCCGACGTCGTATGTTGATGAGCCACTCGGGCGAAGAACATCGGGTACAGACTAGTGCTACAGCGACCCGCCCTTGGCGTAGGCCGTGGCCCAATCCCGTACCTGCTCGGCGTACACGTCCGACATGTTGTACGCCCACAGCGCCTTGATCCAGCCCTCGGTGGTGCTCAGGTCGCCACCGCGCGAGCACAGGTATCCCGCCGCCGACAACGCCGCATCGTCGATGTTGTCGGGGCTGGGGTCGCCCTCACCTGCGGCGCGGACACCGTAGATGCGCCAGGTCTCGGGGATGAACTGCATGGGCCCCATCGCCCGGTCCTGGTTCGCGTCGCCGTCCAAGAGGCCCTTGTCCGTGTCCGGAAGCCGCAGGTTTCCATTGGATCCGTCCAGGCGAACCCCGCGGATCGGCGGCAGTGCGTCGCCGTTGGGGTGCAGTTCGGCGCCGTGGTAGGTGCCGTTGTGGCTCTCGACGGTGCCAATTCCGGCCAGCGTCGTCCACGCGATCTTGCACCGTGGGTTCTCGCGCTCGGCAACCTTGGCCGCGTACGCGTACGCCTCAAGGGCGATGACGGGGATTCCCGTCTTCTGGGCACGTGGAGTGGACCAGTCACGGAGCTGGTCGGCGGGACGGCCATGGATCTGCGCGGGCGGCGTCTCGATGTCGGGCACCGGATCACCGGCGGGCGGCGGCACCCCCTGCGGTAGCGGCGTACGCCCGCCCAACTGCCAGGAACAGCCCGCTGCCAGCAGAAACATCGAAATGGAGACGACGAGCACGATCCGCACTAAGCGCGCCGACAAGGAGCGCACGGCGAGGGACGACACGACGGAACTCCTAGACGGTGCGATGGATTGCCTTCCATCGTCGCATGAGCTGGACACACACGGATGCAACCGATGCGCTGCCATCGCTTCCACAGGACCTGTTCAGGTAAGGTCAGCCGCACCTTGGCAAGCGTTGGCTAGCCAAAGTCACATGAAGGAAAAGGACCCTGGACATGCGCAGTATCGGCGTCCTAGCCGACGGGCCGACACACTTCTCGCAATACTTCAGCAGCGGCCTCATCGGACTGCGCGAAGGCCTTGAATGCGGAATCGTCGTCACCATCCTGGTGGCGTTCCTGGTCAAGTCGAACCGCCGCGACGCGCTGCGCTGGGTGTGGTTGGGCGTGGCCGGTGCCATCGCGATGACCTTGCTCGTCTTCGTGACGATCCACTTCGGCAGTAACACCATCAGCGACCTGGGCGCCGAAGCGATCGCCGGGGTGGCCTCACTGGTCGCGGTGGCGATCGTGACCACCATGGTGCTGTGGATGCGCACCGCCGCCGCCAGCATCGCCGGGGAACTGCGCCAGGGCATGGCCCAGGCGCTGGAGGCCGGCTCGTTGGCGGTCCTGACTGTGGCGTTCCTGTCGGTCGGGCGTGAGGGAGTCGAGACGGCCCTGTTCATGGTCGGGTACGCCAAGGCCGAAACCGCCTGGCCCCTAGCCGGACTGGTCACCGGAGTCGCTGCCGCGGCCGCGTTGTCCTATGGCATGTACCGCGGCGCGGTCAGAATCAACTTGAGCAAGTTCTTCAAGTACACCGGCGCCTTCCTGGTGGTGGTGGCCGCAGGCATTCTTTCCTATGGCATCGGCGCCCTCCAGACCGTCGGATGGCTTCCCGGGCTGTCGCGCAAGGCCTTTGACATCACCGGCTGGTTCGACTGGAGCGCCTGGTATGGCGAGCTGCTGCGCGGAATCTTCAACGTGACACCGACTCCGACAGTGCTGCAACTGGCGGGCTGGATCACCTACCTGGTGATCGTGCTCGGCCTCTTCCTACGTCCTGTGGCCACTGGGCCCAAGGCACCCACCACCAACACCACAGAAGCCCAACCCGAGAGGACCGCTGGATGAAACCATCACTCGCCTACGTAGCCGCCGCGCTTGCGATGGCCACCGGTACGACCTTGGCTGCCTGCACCCCCAAGGAGCCTGCCGAAAGCGGTGCCGCCGGTGCGGGCCAAGAAATCACCGTGACCGCCACCGACACCAGCTGCGACGTGTCCAAGACCGAGGCCACCACGGGCCCAGTCACTTTCAAGGTGACCAACAACGGGTCCAAGGTCACCGAGTTCTACGTCTACGACAAGGGCGACCGCGCGCTCGGTGAGGTCGAGAACATCGGCTCGGGCATCAACCGCAAGCTCATCGTGCAGTTCACCGAGCCCGGCACGTATCAGACCGCCTGCAAGCCCGGCATGATCGGCGACGGCATCCGCGGCGATTTCACAATCACCGGAGCCGCGGTGAAGCTCGACGCCGAGGGCAAGTTCAAGGACGCCACGGACCGTTACCGGGGTTACGTGATCAGCCAGGTGGACGCCCTCAGTGAATCCGCCGCCAAGTTCGTCGAGGCGGTCAAGGCCAAGGACATCGCCTCGGCGAAGGCGCAGTACCCGACCAGCCGCGTGTACTACGAGCGGATCGAGCCGGTCGCCGAGGCCTTCCCCAACGACCTGGACCCGCGAATCGACTTGCGCGAGGCCGACCTTCAGCCCGGCGAGAAGTGGACCGGCTACCACCGGCTGGAGAAGGACCTGTGGGTGACCGGCCTGCAGCCCGATACCGACGCGATCGCCGATCAGCTGCTCAAGGACATCAAGGAGCTCTCGGACGGCGTGCGCGCCAAGGACTTCGACATCAACACCACCAAGATCGCCGGTGGAGCGCAGACTCTGCTCGACGAGGTGGCCAGGACGAAGATCTCCGGCGAGGAAGAGGCCTTCAGCCACACCGATCTGTGGGACTTCCAGGCCAACGTGGACGGCTCGCAGAACGCGGTCGCTACCGTGCGCCCGATCCTCGATGAGCGCAAACCCGAACTGGGACAGGCGATCGACAAGCGGTTCAAGGAAGTCGACACACTGCTGGGCAAGTACCGCAAGGGTGACGGATTCGTCTTCTACGACACGGTGACCCAAGATCAGCGCATCGAGCTCGCACATGCGATCGACGCGTTGTCCAAGGAGGTCAGCGAGGTGCAAGGTGTCATCGCCGGACGGTAACGGCTTCAACCGCCGCAAGCTGCTGGGCGCGGCGGGGGTTACCGCCGCCGTGGCCGGCGCTGCGGGAGCGGGAGTGCTGGGCGGCCGCGCGAGCGCGGCCAGCGTCGGACCGGACAACGTCAAGGTCCCGTTCCGCGGCGAGCACCAGGCCGGGATCACCACCCCGGCGCAGGACCGGATGCACTTCTGCGCCTTCGACGTGATGCCCAATGCCACCCGCGGCGAGGTGCAGGCCATGCTGCGCCAATGGACCGAGATGGCCGAGCGGATGTCCCAGGGCGAGGAGACCACACCGGGCGGTGCGATCGACGGCAATCCCTATGCCCCGCCTACCGATACGGGCGAGGCATTGGACCTGGCCGCCTCCGCGCTGACCCTCACGATCGGCTTCGGTCCTTCGTTCTTCCGCAAGGACGGGGTGGACCGGTTCGGCATCGCCGACAAGCTACCGGCACCCCTGCAGGAACTGCCGAAGTTCCGTAACGAGAAGCTGGACCCCGCCCGCTGTGGAGGCGATATCTGCATTCAGGCCTGCGCCGACGACCCGCAGGTCGCGGTCCATGCCATTCGCAACCTGGCCCGGGTGGGCTTCGGAACCGTCGCCGTCAAGTGGTCGCAGCTGGGATTCGGCCGCACCTCCTCGACCAGCCGGTCCCAGGTGACGCCGCGAAACCTGTTCGGATTCAAGGACGGCACCCGCAACATCAAGGCCGAAGACACCGGGAAGGTGGACACCAGCGTCTGGGTGGCCAAGGGCGATAACCCCGAATGGATGACCGGCGGCACCTACCTGGTGGCGCGGCGCATCCGGATGCTCATCGAGAGCTGGGACCGCACCGTACTCAACGAGCAGGAACGGGTCATCGGTCGCTCCAAGGGATCTGGTGCGCCGATCGGTCAGAGCGACGAGTTCGCGGCCATCGACTTCACCGGCAAGAAACCCGACGGGGAACCGCTGCTGGACGTGGACGCGCACGTGAGACTGGCTTCCGCCGAAGAACTGGGCGGTATCGAGATCTTGCGCCGCGGGTACAACTTCACCGATGGCTCGGACGGGTTCGGACATTTGGACGCGGGGCTGTTCTTCATCGCCTTCGTGCGCAATCCGCAATCGCAGTTCATCCCGATGCAGCGCAAGCTGGCCACCGAGGACGCCCTCAACGAATACATCTTGCACACCGGGTCGGCGATCTTCGCCTGTCCACCGGGCCTGGGCGCCAAGGAGTATTGGGGTCAAGCGCTCTTCGGCTAGCTGAGCAGGGCCCTGCCATACCAGTCGTTCTCATCGACGACACCCGGCAGGGCGAAAAAGTACCCACCCCCGAACGGCTGCACATAGTCGACGAGAGGCTCGTCGTTCAACCGGTTCTGCACGGTTTCGAACTGGCGCTCAAGGTCCTGCTGGAAACAGACGAAGACGTGCCCCGACTGCATGTTCCCGTTCGGTTCCACGCCCAGGTCGTAGTTGTAGGAGCGCCGGACCAGCCGCTGGTTGTCGGTTTCCGTGGTGCGCGGGTTGGCCAGCCGGATATGCGCATCAAGAGGAATGGTCTGACCTTCGGGATCAGTCGTGTAGTTGGGGGTATCGAACTCGTTGTTCCCGTCCAGCGGTGCGCCGCTGTCACGACGTCGACCGAACATCCGCTCCTGCTCATTGATGGAAACCCGGTCCCAGAACTCGACGAGCATCCGGATGAGGCGCACCACCATGTAGGTGCCATCCGCGGTCCAGGCCGGTTCATCATCGCCGACCCAGATCAGCTTTTCGGCATCGTTTGACACCGGGTTGGCGGTGCCGTCCTTGAATCCCAAGAGGTTTCGTCCCGTTCCGGACGGGCGCGGGGGCGAGTTGTATCCCTCGATACGCCAACGCATCTGCAGATCGCCCCGCACCGCGCGGGTGATGTCGCGCAGTGCGTGATGCACCGTATCGGGATTGTGGGCACACAGCTGAACCAGCAGATCACCATGCGTCCACGCCGCGTCGGGAAAGTCGTTGGGAAACACAGTCATTGGTTTGAGCTTGGCAGGCTTGCGGTCCGTCAGCCCGAATCGCTTATCGAACAGGCTCGACCCGACGGCCACTGTGACGGTGAGACCATCGGCCTCGACCACGGGCCCGACCACCTCGCTATCCGCCGGCGGTTGCCCCACCCCCAGCTCGGGTGGGGTGCCGCCGGTACAGAGGAACCGTGCCCGCTCGGTCAACTTTTTGAAGGTCGCAGCCAGCGCATCCCTGTTCTTTGACGTGACGTCGAATGCCACGTGACAGGCGAAGTTCTGCTTCTCGGCGGGCACCGGGGTGAGGATTCCCGATTGCTTGGCCCCGTGAAAGGGGTACCTACTCGGGGGCGACGCCACTGCCGCCGCGTTCGCATCGACCTCGGCGCCGTGGGCCAGCACCGCGCCCGTTACGGCCGTGCCGGCCGCCCCGATAGCCGCGCCGCGGAGGAAGTTCCTGCGGTTGACATCCATGTTGCGCGCCTCCTTGGTCATCGGCTCGGCGGAAGTTCGATGAGCAGCGGTACCGAGGCGAGCGTCTCGAGTACCTGCCCCAGCGCGGCATCCACCGCCTGGCGACCGGCCAACGGCACCTGCTCGAGCGGACGCCACTGCCGACCCTGCTGCGTCGCCCTGAGTGCGGCGTCAAGGATGTCGAGCTGGGAATTGCTCTCTGCCAACAACTTCGGTGTACGGGCGTCGATCAGCACAGAGAACTGGCCTAGCACCGCACGGGTGGCCTCGACCGCCGCTGCCGCCTCCGCATACTCGGTTCCCGCTCCCTGATTCGTGTAGCCCATGAGCTGGAATCGCAAGGTGTCCTCGAGGATTTCGTGTGGGCGTTTCGTCTGGTCGGCCGGCTCGGTCATCACGTCCGCCAGGTTGGCGCGCAGTGTGTCGATGGTGGAGACCAGCTCGTCCGCCACCGGTACCAACGTCGACGAGGGCTGCCCGTGCCACAACCCGTACTCCAGGCGCCGTAAGCCCTTGAAATCGGGATCGTTCACCCCGTCGGGGAGCCCATGCGGCAGCCCGGCGATGGCATCCCCATAGTCCTTGAAGCTGCCGTACGCCGCACCGATTCGATTCCAGGTCAGAATCGCCGGCAGCCAATCCTTCTTGGCCGCTTCGATGTTGCCCGCCACAAGGTCGGCACGAAGGGCCCGTGCCTGGGTGCCCAGCACCGCCAGGAGGTTGTTCGCGTAACGCTGGTAGGCCTCCAGGGGCGGCTTGAGATCGTCCTCGGTCACCCTGACCACCGGCTGCGGCGCTCCGGGAACAGCCTTCCCCCGGACTTGTTGGGATGCCGAGTATCTGGCGGGCTCTCCGGCCATCAGACACGCGAACTTGTACGTGCCGTCCGATAGCGTCGCGGTGAGTGTGGCGCTGGTCGACGGGCCCAGAGTCTCGATCTCGGCGACCACACCGTTATTGCCGTCGACCAGGTTGATCTCACCGGTCTTGCCCGACTTGTTGACGACAGAGAACGTCTGCAGGCCGGTACCCGCGGACGCCCAGTCGTCGGCGCACCCGCTAGCCGTCACGGTGACGTGCGTATCGGCATCACGGTTGGCGGACGGCAGAATCGCAATCACCGCGGCCGCCACGAGCACCGGCACCACCACGATGGTCGCGGCGACCGCGAATGGGCGCCGGCCGATCAACCGCGCGAAGGCAGAGGGTTCCCCGTCGAGCTCGGACGCGCCAGTGGGCGAATGGCTTTCGCGCGATACCCGCAGGAACGGCGGTATCACCAGTATCAGGTATCCAGCCCAGGCCACCACCTGCAGCACGGTCATCCGCGGGGTGAGCTGGGTGATGCCGGTGACGATGGTGACCCACCAGGAGTCCGCGGAAATGCGTTGACTCAGATCGAAGGCGTACCAGGTGCGCCCGGGCAGCCAGCCCGCGGTCTGCAGGTCCCCGATGCCGTACGCCAGGATTCCGGCGGCGATCACAATGAGCACCACCGCCGTGCGGGTGAAGAACACTTTGAGGTTGAGCTTCACCGCGCGGCGGTACAGCAGCCAGCACAGCGCGACCGCAATGGCCAGGCCGAGGGTGCCGCCGATCACCGGCCCGGTGGTCTCCCCCGCTGCCTTGGCCGCGGTCCAAAAGAACAGTGTGGTCTCTAGTCCCTCGCGGGCGACCGCCAGGAACGCCGTCAGGGCCAGCGCACCCGCGCCGAGTGTGAGCGCGTGCTCCACCTTGCCGGACAGCTCACCGGAGAGGCTGGCGGCGGTGCGCGACATCCAGAAGATCATCGCGGTGACCAATCCGACGGCAAGGATGCTGAGCAGACCGCCCACCACGTCCTGGCCGTTTGCCCCGAGCGAGCTGGTCGTGGAGGTGAGCACCGCCGCGAAGCTCGCCGATACCGACAGCGCCCCGAGCACGCCCAACCACACCGGCTCGGTGGCCCTGCGCCCGTCGGCCGCCAGCGGTGAACGATGGACAGCGGCGAGCAGGATGCTCACCACAAGTCCTGCTTCGAGACCCTCTCTCAGGCCAATCAACAGATTGGGGACCGCGTCCGATAACACCACGTGGATAAGGTATGGCGTACCTAAATACTGTGCAAATGCTGTGCGGACCACGGTCACACGACACCGGGCACAAAGTCCCGTCGCACGGTTTCCCGAGCTACCTAGCTCTTGGCGGGTACCTCACCGGCGTCGTCGGCAGGTGCCTCAACCGGATTCCTCAGCCAATGCGCGCGCCATTCCCCGGCATCGACACCACGCAGATCGGCGCTGGCCAACCCGGCGGCGGTGTCCTCGCCCCGGCGATCCGCCAGGATGCCCTTCTCGGCGCGTCGCACGGTGTCCATGAACTCCAAAACATCTGCGCGCAACTGGTTCTCGGCATCCCCATCCAGCTCGATGGTCACCGACAGCAGCTGCGCCGGAATCAACTCGCTCGGTAGACCAGCGGCCGTCACTCGGCCGAGCACCTTTTGGGTGAGCGCGAGCGCGGGCTGACTGCTGGACACGCCATCCAGACAGGAGTCGCGATCCTTCTCCTGCGCCTTCCGCTCTTCCCATTGCGCCAGTTGCTCTTCCAGCGAGATCGAGCTGGAATCGCCACCGGCGCCGAGTATCACCGGAATACGGTTGCCCAACTTGTTCAGCAGCGCCTCGGCGACATCGTCGATATTGAACGGATGCTCCGGGGCGTCCTCGGCGATGCGGGCGTGAAACAGCACCTGCAGCAGCACATCCCCCAGCTCTTCACGAAGCTCGTCGACGTCACCGGTGCGCACCGCGTCGAACAGCTCGTAGGTCTCTTCGAGCAGATACCGCCGCAGCGAATCGTGGGTCTGGGTGCCCTCCCAGGGGCCGTTAGTACGCAGCCGATCCATCACCGCCACCGCGTCGATGAGCTTCTCGCCCTGCCGCACCGGCGGTGCGATGACCGTGGCCCCGGCCGCGATCCGCGCCTTCACCTCGGGATGGTTGCGGTCCGAGGACAACAGCGCCGGTGCGTCCTCGCCGATGTACACCGGCCGCGCGGTCGACAGCGACCACGCCAGCCGGACGGGAAGCTCCTCGGTGTACTGCAGATCACCGGCAAGCAAACCGACAGCCTCGACCGGGACCATCGACGGATGGCGCGGATCCACAAGGATGACGGTCATTTGCTCACCTCCACTGGTGTTATATCAACACTGCCCGCGGGACGCCCCGACAACGCCAGCAGCAGATCGACGATCATGTGCACCAGCTCCAGGTCGCGGATGCGCTCCGAACCCACACCCCCGTCACCGGCGCGCGGGATAGGCACCTGCACAACGGAAGTCGTCGCGCGATACTGCGCCGCCGGATGCAAACGTTTGAGCCGCAATTGCGCCGAGTCCAGAAGCGGCAACGGCTGTATTCGGATGTTGGTACCGACCACCGAAAGATCGGTGATCTCCATCTCACGACACAGCAAACGCAGCGAGGCCACCGCGACCAGTCGCTGCACCGGAAGCGGCAGCGGACCGTAACGGTCGACGAGCTCCTCGACCGCCGCGCCGATCTGCGCGGCGTCCCCGGCCGCCGCCAGCCTGCGGTATGCCTCCAGGCGCAGCCGATCGCTACCGATGTAGTCCGTGGGCAGGTGCGCATCGACCGGCAGATCGATACGCACCTCCTTGGGCTCCTCGGCGGTCTGCACCGTCTTGCCGTCGGCCGCCGCGCGATACGCCTCGACAGCCTCGCCGACCAGCCGGACGTACAGATCGAAACCCACCCCGGCGACGTGTCCGGATTGCTCGACACCGAGCACATTGCCCGCGCCACGGATCTCCAGATCCTTCATGGCCACGGCCATGCCGGCACCCAGATCGTTGTTCTGCGCGATAGTCGAGAGCCTGTCGTATGCGGTCTCGGTCAGCGGCACCTCCGGCGAATACAGGAAGTAGGCGTAGCCGCGCTCACGGCTGCGACCGACGCGCCCGCGCAGCTGGTGCAGCTGCGACAGCCCGAAGATATCCGCCCGCTCCACGATCAGGGTGTTGGCGTTGGAGATGTCCAGCCCCGTCTCGATGATGGTGGTGCACACCAGGATGTCGTACTCGCGGTTCCAGAACCCCTCGACGGTGCGCTCAAGCAGTTCCTCAGGCATTTGACCATGCGCGACAACGACTCTGGCCTCAGGAACCAGATCGCGTATGCGCGCGGCGGCCCGATCGATGGAGATCACCCGGTTGTGCACGTAGAACGCCTGACCGTCGCGCAGCAGCTCACGTCGTAGGGCGGCCGCCACCTGTTTGTCGTCATGCGGACCGACGTAGGTGAGCACGGGGTAACGCTCTTCGGGCGGGGTCAGGATGGTCGACATCTCCCGGATGCCCGCCAGGCTCATCTCCAGGGTGCGGGGAATCGGGGTGGCGCTCATGGTCAGAACGTCGACATGGGTGCGCAGCGCCTTGATGTGTTCCTTGTGTTCGACGCCGAATCGCTGCTCCTCGTCGACGATCACCAGACCGAGGTCCTTCCACCGCACCGCGGTCTGCAGCAGCCGGTGCGTGCCGATGACGATATCGACTGAGCCATCGGCCATTCCCTCGATAACCAGCTTCGAGGTGGCGGGGTCGGTGAATCGTGACAGGCCCGCCACCTTCACCGGGAATCCCGCGGTGCGACTGGTGAACGTCTGCAGATGCTGATCGGCCAGCAGCGTCGTGGGCACCAGCACAGCGACTTGCTTACCGTCCTGGACGGCCTTGAACGCCGCGCGTACCGCGATCTCGGTCTTGCCGTAGCCCACGTCGCCGCACACCACCCGGTCCATCGGAACCGGCTTCTCCATATCGGATTTCACCTCGGTGATGGCGGTCAGCTGATCAACCGTCTCGACAAACCCGAAGGCGTCTTCCATCTCGCGCTGCCACGGAGTGTCCGCCGCGAAGGCATGTCCGGGAGCGGCCTGGCGCGCCGCGTACAGCGCCACAAGCTCACCCGCGATCTCGCGAACGGCCTTGCGCGCCTTGGTCTTCGTATTGGCCCAGTCGCTGCCGCCGAGACGGCTCAGGCCGGGCGATTCGCCACCCACGTACCGGGACAGCTGATCGAGGGAGTCCATCGGCACGTACAGGCGATCGCTCTGCCCACCGGCGGCGGCGCCACGCTTACCGGATGCATACTCGAGCACCAGATACTCGCGACGGGCGCCACCGACGGTGCGTTCCACCATCTCCACGAATCGCCCGATACCGTGCTGGTCGTGCACAACCAGATCGCCGGCGGCAAGGGCCAGCGGGTCAACCTGGTTGCGGCGCTTGGCGGGTAACCGCTTGCCATCGGTGGCCGCGACTCGGCTGCCGGTGAGGTCCGTCTCGGTGACGATGACGATATTGGCCCCCGCGAGCACCACACCGTCGGTGAGGTGGCCGCGCAGCACTCCGACAACACCCTCGACGGGCTCCGCCCTGGGCTCCAACAGCTTTGCCGGCGTTTCCGTTTCGGCCAGCTGCTCGATGATCCGGTGGGTGGTGCCCGCACCGGCGGCCACCACCACGGCCCGTCCGCCCGTCATCACGTGGGCGCGCAGCATTGCGAAGATCTCTGCCGCACCCTCTTTGTGGCCGCGCGAGGACGGCGATGGCCGTACCGCGAGATCGATCGCCTGATCGTCGCCCATGCTGAGCGGGCTCAGTGACCACCACGGATGTCCGCTTTCGTCTGCCGCGTGCTTGACGTCAACAAGCTCCCGAAATCCCGAGTCTGCCAGCGCGGCAACATCGATCGGCGCATCGGCGCCGATCGCGGCGACCGACCAGGATGCCTCCAGAAACTCCCGGCCGGTGCGCTCCAGATCCGCCGCCCGGGTGCGCACCTTCTCGGGATCGCAGATCAGTACGGGAGTGCCCTCGGGCAGGTGGTCCACCAGTATGGTCAGCTCACCCGAATGCAGTACGGGCAGTAGCGATTCCATTCCGTCGACGCAGATTCCGTCGGCCAGCTTGGCCAGCATCTCCCCCAGCCCGGTGCCGAGCCGGTGCTCGCCCTCGGCACTACCGGAGTCTCCCGCCGCCGCCGCGAGCTCGGCCGCTCGCGTGCGCACCTGTTCGGTGAGGAGCAGTTCGCGGCAGGGCATCGCGAGCACGGAGGTGACCTGCAGCTCGGGGATCGATCGCTGGTCGGCGACGGAGAAGTAGCGCATCTCGCTGACCTCGTCGCCCCAGAACTCCACACGCACCGGATGGTCTGCGGTGGGACTGAAGACGTCGAGAATGCCACCGCGCACCGCGAACTCACCGCGGCCGGCCACCATGTCCACCCTGGTGTACGCGAGCTCGACCAGGCGCGCGATCAGCCCGTCGAATTCCGACTCGGCACCCACGGTGAGCTCCACCGGCTCCAGATCGAACAGCTCGGGAGACATCGGCTGCAACAGTGAACGAACCGTCGTGACAACCACCCGCAGTGCGGGCCCCATCCGGGAATCCTCCGGATGGGCGAGCCGGTGCAGCACCTGCAATCGGGCACCCACGGTGTCGACGCCGGGTGACAGCCGTTCGTGCGGAAGCGTCTCCCATGACGGCAGCAGGGTGACCGCGTCGCCGTACACGTCGCGCAGCTCGGCGGCCAGATCTTGCGCTTCCCGGGTGGTGGCCGTCACCACCAGGACAGGCGCGTCGCTCGCATCGGCCATACCGGTGACGACGAGTGGGCGGGCACACGACGGTGCCGTCAGATCAAGGCCGGTCTTGGCGGCGAGGGCCGGGGCAAGAACATCGAACGCGGGATCCCGCAAGGCTGTCCGGATCACCCCGGCGAGAGGCGGGGCAGTCACAGTCATGGTGCGTTCATTCTACGGCGCCCAGATCTCGAAAAGATCGGGCCCATCACCGTCAAGGCCACGTCAAGAAACTCCGCATGGGGTCGCCACAGGCGCACGGTAGATGCATGACACTTCTGGACCTCCTGCCGTCCTTACATAACGTGGCGCGACCGCGCGTCGACCCGGCCGTGTGGCCGGTCACCACACACCTGGACGAGCAGGGCCGGATGTGCGTCGGAGAGACGGCGCTCTCGGAAATCGCCGACCAATTCCGCACCCCCGCCTACGTGGTCGACGAGGAGGATTTCCGCCACCGCGCCCGTCATTATCGCCGTGCCCTGCGCGAGATAGAGATCGCGTACGCCAGCAAGGCGCTGCTGACGACCGATATCGCGCGCTGGGTGGCGCAAGAGGGGCTGTCGCTGGATGTCTGCTCTTCCGGCGAGTTGGCGACCGCACTTGCGGGCGGCTTCGACCCGAAACGAATCATCATGCACGGCAACGCCAAGACCCCTGACGAGCTCAGTGACGCGGCCGCGGTCGGCGTGAGCCGGATCGTGCTGGATTCCAATACCGAAATCATGTTCCTGGCGACTCGACTCAAGAAACGCCAGCGTGTACTGGTACGGGTTACCCCCGATATCGACATACACGGGCACGCCGCGGTAACGACGGGCGTCACCGATCAGAAGTTCGGATTCCCGTTACACAGCGGGCACGCCACCGAGGCCGTCCGCCGGGTGCTGGACCAGCCCCTGTTGAACCTGGTCGGCCTGCACTGCCACATCGGTTCACAGGTCACGGACTGCGCGCTCTACGGCGAGACCATTCGCCGCATGATCGCCGCGATGGCCGATATCCGCGCCAAGCACGGCGTGATCCTGGGTGAACTCAATATCGGTGGCGGCCACGGCGTTCCCTACCGCTCGGGTGACCCCGAACTCGACCTGGCCGAGCTCGCCGATTTCATCGACGACGCCCTCGACGCCGCCTGCGCGGCCGAGCGTTTCCCGCGGCCTCGCGTTGTGGTGGAGCCCGGTCGCGCCATCTCCGCACGCGCGGGAGTGACGCTGTACCGGGTGGTGTCGGTCAAGACCCAGCCCGGCGGGCGCACCTTCGTGGCCGTCGACGGCGGCATGAGCGACAATCCGCGAGTCTCGCTGTACGACGCTAAATACAGTGTCGCACTGGCCAATAGACACCCTTCTGCCCCACCGCAACTAGTGACGGTGGCCGGGCGGCACTGCGAATCCGGCGACGAGATCGCCCGCGATGTCAGCCTGCCGTCCGACGTGCGCCCCGGCGACGTCCTGGCGGTGGCCTGCACCGGTGCGTACAACCACAGCATGGCCTCGTCCTACAACCTGGTCGGGCGTCCCCCGGTGCTCGCGGTCCGCGACGGACGGGTACGCGAGCTGGTACGTCGCGAGACGATCGCCGATCTGCTCTCGCGGGACTGCGGCGCGCGTTAGAGCGCGGCACCGCTCTTGGTCGGGGCAACCGTCAACGGCGGTGCCGGGACGTGAGCGGTCGGAGTCGAGTGGAGCTCGGCATCACCGGGCTCGGCGCAGACCTCTTCGCCCGGCTTTGGCGCACTGCACTTTTCGTGGGCACCTGCCGGCGGCACAACTGCCGTGGGTAGCGCGCATGCGGGCGCGCCCGGCGCGCACGGGGGGTCGGCGTGCGATACCCCCAACGCTAGCGGCATACCGATGGTCACACCCGCCGCCACAAGCAGCGCCGCACGCCGTACCAGCACAAACATCATGAGCAAGACGATAAGTCGCGCCGTCTCAAGATGCCATCAGACCGGCACAATTCCCAGCCAGTTCACAGCTGATGCCCGACGATGCCAAGGCTCAGGGGTGGTTACGCGCTTCCCCCGGGGCGTTGATCATCTGCCACGGCGGCATCCCGCTCTGCGGGGCCTGCGGCATGTCCGCTGGATTTGGTTTCGAGTGCAGCTCGGCATCCTCGTGCACCGGCCCCGGTGTCGGTGCCTGGCACATCGCCGGATCCGCGCACGGCTGCTCTGCCGCAGCCGTGGGGGCAAGTACCGCGGGCGTGACGACCAGCGCCGCCGCGGCGGCTCCCGCCACCACCCACCGCATCACTGTTGACGTCATGACGACCACCTCGCCTATCGATCGACCCCAGAGTCTGATTTTAGGCGCTTTTCGCACGTCATACAGCTAGTTCACAGCTTTTTTGAAGATATCGCGAAGGTTGTGGGCCTCGACCGCCTCAGAGATTGTCCGGGCGTATCGGAACGTCAGGTGGCGTCGGCAGATCGGCCGGATCCGGCCACGATCGCAGCTCGGCATCACCCGGAGTTATGCACACCTCTGATCCAGTCCGAGGCTGCGCGCAATGTCCGTGACCGCCACGGACGGAACTCTCTACATCCACCGAACCGGCACCGACGGGTACCGCTGCCAGCAGACCCGCCACCACCACCGCCATGGCATATCGAAGGCCAGGCATGGGACAACACCCCTTTAAATGCTTAGATTTCCTAACGAGTCAACATTAGACTCGTTAGGATCGGAAAACAATTACCGAGGTCGGTGTTGCCCCGGGGTTACCGGTTAGTGGCCGCCCATACCGGGGTTACCGAAAACCATCCAGGGCGGAGTCTCGGCCTGGGGCACCGGCGGAATGTCTGCCGGGTTCGGCGAAGAGTGCAGTTCCGCATCCCCCGCACGAGTGCACACCATGTCGTCGGGTCCACCGTTGCAGTTCTCGGGATTGGGCGGCTCGGACTGACACATGGCCGGGTCCGCGCACTGCGGATCGGCTGCGGCAACCGAAGCCAGCGACACAGGCAAGGCGCCCAACGCGGCCGCGGCAGCCCCGACCACTGCCCATCGCACAACTACTGACGTCATGACAAACACCTCATCCTGTGGTCAACCCCAACGACTTAAATTCTAGGTGATCGGCGCATGTCACGCACCGGTTCGGCCCGGCGGCACGTTCGGTTATGGGATCCAGATACCCGAGCCGGTGCCACCCACGACCAGCCACGGCGAAGCCTGCGGAACATCGGGGATGAACTCCCGATTCGGCGTGGAGTGCAACTCGGCGTTGCCCGGCTTCACGCACACCCGCGCGGTCAGCGGACCACTGCAGTCGTCTGCGGCCGCAACGGGAGCGCCCATCACGCCGATCGCGACGGCAGCCGCGGCCCCGAGAACCAGGCGAATCCCTGTCACCACCGACCACCTCCTGAGCGAGCCACCCGTCATGTCCAACGATGCGGAGCGCGCAGATGTTCCTGTCCGAAGACTCATTCCTCCTGTAGCTGCGGATCTGCTTCCAGATGCTTCAGGCCATGCCAACACAGGTTGACGATGTGCGCCGCAACCACTTCCTTTTTGGGCTCTCGCGCATCGAGCCACCACTGAGCCGTCATCGATACCTGCCCCACCAACGCCTGCGCATACAGCGGCGCCATCTCGGCATCCAGTCCCCGACGCTGAAAGTCGCCCGCCAGGATACTCGACACCTGACTGACCGCGTCGTTGAGCAGGCTCGAATACGTCCCCGAGCTGACCCCGGGCGGAGAGTCCCGGATCAGGATCCGGAACCCGTCGGTGCGGTCCTCGATATAGCTCAGCAGCGCCAACGCCACCTGTTCCAGCCGCACCCGCGAGCGATAACTCGTCAGCGACGAGGTGATGCCGTCGAGCAGCACCGACATCTCGCGATCCACCACGACGGCGTAAAGGCCCTCCTTGCCGCCGAAATGCTCGTACACGACAGGCTTGGAAACTCCGGCGCGTTGGGCGATCTCTTCTATAGACGTGGCCTCGTAACCACGTTCGGCGAACAACGACCGCGCGACATCGATCAGCTGGCGGCGGCGCTCGGTGCCGGCCATCCGGACGCGAGGAGTCCGCCCGGGACCATCAGGCCTGCTAGGTACCGCCATGTGCCATCACTTTCCTCGGTCGCACGACCGAGCTTGTTGACCTGATGTCGCTCGGGCAAGCCTCGCTCCTTGGTCGACTACAGTCTTCATTCTGTAACAGTCCGTCGTGGTGTAATCGGCAGCACCTCTGATTTTGGTTCAGATAGTTCAGGTTCGAGTCCTGGCGACGGAGCAGTAGGGAGTAGGAAATGCCAGGCAATTCCGCTGGGACTGCAGTAATCGTGCTGGCCGCGGGCGCCGGTACCCGCATGTGTTCGGACATCCCCAAGGTGTTGCATACCCTCGGCGGCCGCTCGATGTTGGCGCATTCGGTACATGCCGCCGCCAGCGTCAACCCCGAGCACCTGGTGATCGTGCTGGGACACGACCGCGAACGCATCGCCACCGCAGTGGAGATACTCGCCGAATCGCTCCACCGTGAGATCGGCGTCGCCGTGCAGGAACAGCAGCTTGGCACCGGGCACGCCGTGGCATGCGGCCTCCAGGCGCTGCCCCCGGACTTCGCCGGCACCGTCGTCGTCACCTCCGGCGACATCCCCCTACTCGACGGGGAAACGCTCGCCGGCCTCATCAACCGGCATAAGGCCGAGCCCGCCGCGGCCACCCTGCTGACCACCACCCTGGCCGATCCCACCGGCTACGGGCGCATCCTGCGCACCCAGGACCGCGAGGTCATCGCGATCGTCGAGCAGACCGACGCCACCGACAGCCAACGCGCCATCGGTGAGGTCAACGCCGGCGTGTACGCCTTCGACATCGGGCCGCTGCATGCGGCGCTGTCTCAGCTGCGCTCGGACAACGCACAGCACGAGTTGTACCTCACCGACGCCGTGTCGATCATCCGCCAGGGCGGAAAAGTGGTGCACGCCAACCACGTTGATGACAGTGCGCTGGTGGCCGGCGTCAACGACCGGGTGCAGCTCTCTGAAATGGGCGCCGAGCTGAATCGGCGGATCATCCGATTCCATCAGCGCGCCGGAGTCACCATCGTCGACCCGTCAAGCACCTGGATCGATGTCGACGTCCGGATCGGGCAGGACGCAACCATCGCCCCCGGCACCCAGCTGCACTCGCAGACCGTCATCGGCAGCCACTGCCACATCGGCCCCGACACCACCCTCATCGACGTCACGGTCGGCGACTCCGCCACCGTCATCCGCACCCACGGCCAGGGCGCCACCATCGGCGCGCGATCGGTGATCGGGCCGTACACCTACCTGCGACCGGGCACGGTGACCGGTGAGAGCGCCAAGCTGGGCGCGTTTGTGGAGGTCAAGAACTCCACGGTGGGCCGGGGCACCAAGGTGCCGCACCTGACCTACGTGGGAGACGCCGACATCGGCGAGCACAGCAACATCGGAGCGTCCAGCGTGTTCGTCAACTACGACGGAGAAACCAAGCGGCGCACCGTGATCGGCTCGCACGTGAAGACCGGGTCGGACACCATGTTCGTGGCGCCCGTGACCGTCGGCGACGGCGCGTACACCGGCGCGGGCACGGTCATTCGCGAGGACGTGCCGCCGGGCGCGCTGGCGGTGTCGGCCGGTCCACAGCGCAACATCGAAGGCTGGGTATCGCAGAAACGCCCCGGAAGCGACGCGGCCAAGGCCGCCGAAGAAGCGTCCAGGGATTCCTGACCACCGAGGGCGAACACGGCCACCGAAAACCGGGGTTGGACATCTCGCGTTCAAATTCCGGCAACCCGCTCCCAGTCACCGGGGAAAGGTCCGTACCATTATCCCGGCGGGCCGGTACCTGGCTCCGTCCTTGTAAAGCCCAAAATTACGAACCCAAGAGGACTAGCTGCGCCGTGAGCACCGACTGGACCGATAACCGCAAAAATCTGATGCTGTTCTCGGGTCGTGCGCACCCTGAACTGGCCGAACAGGTCGCCAAGGAACTAGACGTCCAGGTGACCGCGCAGACCGCCCGCGATTTCGCCAATGGCGAGATCTTCGTGCGCTTCGAGGAGTCGGTGCGCGGCTGCGACGCATTCGTCCTGCAATCGCATCCGGCGCCGCTGAACACGTGGCTGATGGAACAGCTGATCATGATCGATGCGCTCAAGCGCGGCAGCGCCAAGCGCATCACCGCGATCCTGCCGTTCTACCCCTACGCGCGCCAGGACAAGAAGCACCGTGGCCGCGAGCCGATCTCGGCCCGCCTGGTGGCCGACCTGTACAAGACCGCGGGCGCCGACCGCATCGTCACGGTGGACCTGCACACCGACCAGATTCAGGGCTTCTTCGACGGACCGGTGGATCACATGCGCGCCCAGTCGCTGCTGTGTGGATACATCGCCGAGCACTACGTGAGCAATGGCGAAGATGTCGTCGTCGTGTCGCCGGACTCCGGACGCGTGCGCGTCGCCGAGAAGTGGGCCGACTCCCTGGGTGGTGTGCCGCTGGCCTTCATCCACAAGACACGTGACCCGCGAGTGCCCAACCAGGTCAAGGCCAACCGCGTTGTCGGTGACGTCACCGGCAAGACCTGCGTTATCACCGACGACATGATCGACACCGGCGGCACCATCGCCGGGGCCGTCGGGCTGCTGCACGAGGCCGGTGCCAAGGACGTCGTGATCGCCGCCACTCACGGCGTGCTGTCCGACCCCGCCGCCGAGCGCCTGGCCAACTGTGGTGCCCGCGAGGTACTGGTCACCAACACACTGCCCATCGGTGAGGAGAAGCGCTTCCCGCAGCTGACCGTGCTGTCGATTGCGCCGCTGCTGGCCAGCACCATCCGCGAAGTCTTCGAGAACGGTTCGGTAACAGGACTTTTCGACGGGAATGCGTAGCGCCGCGCTGGTCGCGGGGTGCCTGATGGCGCTCGCGGCGGCCGGATGCGAGTCGAAACAACCCGAACCACAAGCCAGTTCGTCAAGCAGCTCGACATCGAGCACCGCGGTGACACCCACCACCACACCGACGTCGATGAACGAGTACCTGCAAAACGCCGGCGTCATGGTCGTCCCGGTATCGCCGGAGAGTTCCGCGAACGTGCGTGTCGAGATGCCGCTGCCCGAAGGCTGGGAGAACCTGGGCGCGTTCGAACCCGCCTACCTGGTCAGTGACAAACCCAGCGCGGCCGATCAAGGACGAACACCGAGTGCGGTGATCTACCTCATCAGGCTGGAGGGCCCCCTGGAGGTGCGCACGGCGATCACCGAGCACGGGTTCGTCGACGCGCAGAACGCTCAGGGCTTTCAGAAGATCAGCTCATCCCTGGATGACTTTCAGGGATATCCGTCCGCCGCCATCGAGGGCACCTACGACAACCAGAACGTACGGGTGCACGCATGGAATCGGGACGTCATCGTGCCGGACGGACCACTGCACTACCTCGTACAGCTCACGGTGACCACCACCGAGGCGCAGGCATCGGCATTGGCCAAGGACGTCGCCATCCTCACCGGCGGCCTGAAGATCACGAAGCGCTGAGGCGCCGAATGAATGCGATGGCGTCCACGCCCGCCACGTGGGCGGGATCGATCGGATAACAGCCCGTCTGCGGAGCCACGTCCTGGCGAGCGAGCAGTTGGGCCGGTATCTCGCGTACGGGAAAGAGGATCCGGTCGGCGTCCCAGCTCCACATCCAGCCCTGCAGGGTGGCAGCGTGCGGCACACCGATGTTCGAGGCCTCACGGGTGCCGAAATCGCTCGCGATGACCGCGTACGGGACGCGACCAGCCGAGTCGACAAGTGCTCCGGCACACCACCAACTCGCCTGCGCAGAGCCCATGGACACCGTGCTCTGATGACGCTGCAGGTGCTCGTTGTGGGCGAACACCAACGTTGGGCCCCTATGCATTTCGGCCTCGGCGATAGCCTCCAGATTCTCGGCCATGAGCGCATCTCGGACACCCAACATGGTGGACATGCGATGCGGGCCAGGGTCGGCCATCGCGAAATGTGCCCGCAGCAGGCTCACGGCCGCGCGGGCGACGGTGCGCATCTGCCAGAACTGCCGCGGCGAGGTTGAGGCACGCAACGAGGGGGCGTGCCTCTCCAACGCGATCACGAGTTCATCGGCAATCAGCCGCAATGCGCGTGCCGGAGCCGATCGACCGATCGAGACGGTGGCATCGAGCATGGCGTCCGGATGAGACCAGGCGGCATCCTCACCCACCAGATCGGTGATCACCTCCTCCGAGTAGGGCAGGTCGACGCCACCGTTCGACAGATACCTGTGCACCGCAAGGAGGGTGTCGCGCGGGCTCGGTGACGCCATCATCTCGGTGGTGGCGTCGAAACCGTAGAACCGCACCTGGTCGCCGGGGCCTCGGCCGCCGTTCCAGTCGCGCAGCCACTCGACGAGCTCGCGGCTGGCCGGGTAGGCACCGAACCCATGGCTGAATCCGGCGTCGAGCACGTCGTCGAGCGTGCCCTCCCCTGCCGTCACATATCGGTCAACGGCGAATCCGGCCACGGCGTCACTCTCCAGCGCGACCGACCGGAAGCCGCGCTCGGCCACAAGGTGACGAAGCAGCCGGTTGCGCAGATACCCGAACTCCTGCGGCCCATGGGTCGGTTCTCCGATGCCGAGAAGGCGGGGCGGGGTGTTCAAGCCCGAAAGGAAGGCGTCGACGTCTGCCTCAAAAGTCACACCCTCGACGGTATCGGCCGCGACCGTTAGGGTCAGCTCCCGTGACCAAATGGACCGCCGCGGCGCTGCCGTCATTCGAAGGCCGCACCGTCATCATCACCGGAGCCAATAGCGGACTCGGCCTGGAGACCGCCCGCGAGCTGGCTCGCGTGGGCGCTCATGTCGTCATGGCGGTGCGCAACACCGAGAAGGGCAAGGCCTCCCAGTCCTCGATCACGGGAAGCACCGAGGTGCGTCAGGTCGATGTCGCCGATCTGGCGTCGGTGCGCGCCTTCGCCGACACCATCGACACCGCCGACATCCTGGTGAACAACGCCGGCATCATGATGGTGCCGCAGGCCAAGACCGTCGATGGCTTCGAAAGCCAAATCGGCACAAACCATCTCGGCGCATTCGCGCTCACCAACCTGCTGCTCCCCAAGATCACCGACCGCGTGATCGCGGTGGCATCGGTCGCTCATCGCGCCGGGAAGATCGATCTCGCCGACCTCAACTACGAGCGGCGTGGATACACCCGCGCCGGCGCGTACGGCGCATCCAAGCTCGCCAATCTGCTGTTCACCAAGGAGCTGCAGCGCCGGCTGAGCGCGGCCGGATCGTCCGTTCGCGCGCTGACCGTCCATCCGGGTGTGGCGGCCACCGAGCTGCAGTCGCACAGCGGGAACCCGATCTTCGAGATCGCGTTGAAGACCGGCAACCTTTTTGCGCAGGATGCCGCACACGGCGCCCTGCCGTCGCTGTACGCCGCTTCCCAGGACCTGCCGGGCGACACGTACATCGGGCCGGACGGCCCGTTCGAAGCCAAGGGCTACCCCAAGCCGGTGGGCCGTAGCCGCAGAGCCCAGGACGCCGAGAGCGCAAAGGGCCTGTGGGACCTGTCCGAGCAGCTCACCGGGGTGTCGTTCCCCCTCTGACCCCTGCACTGATTGGTCTTTCAGGTCCGGGCTCGGCTACTCTGAACGGGCTGTCACGGCGAGGGTGGGTCTTCCCACCGTTATCGACGGGATCACGGGCGTCATCCTGATGTCCTCCCTGCGCCGTGTCTCACGAAACGCAAGGAGTTGACCAGATGTCCCAGAAGAACGCCCCCACCAGCAATAACCTCACCGTCACCGTCCGCACGGACACGGGTAAGGGCGCCTCGCGCCGCGCCCGCCGCGACGGCCTGGTTCCCGCGGTCCTGTACGGCCACGGCACCACCCCCGAGCACCTGAACCTGCCGGCCCGCGACTTCGCGGCCGTGCTGCGCCACACCGGCACCAACGCCATCTTGACCTTGGACATCGAAGGCCACGAGCAGCTGGCCCTCACCAAGACCATCGAGATCCACCCCATCCGCCGCAACCTGGTGCACGCCGACCTGCTGGTCGTGCGCAAGGGCGAGAAGGTCACCGTTGAGGTGAACGTCCACGTCGAGGGCGACGCCGAGAGCGGCACCCTGGTCACCCAGGACGCCAACACCCTGGAGATCGAGGCCGAGGCGCTGTCCATCCCCGAGTTCCTCACCGTGTCGGTCGAAGGCCTGGCAGCGGGCACCCAGATCACCGCCGGATCGATCGAGCTGCCCAAGGGCTCCACCCTGATCTCCGATCCCGAGACCCTGGTCGTCAACGTCGTCGCGGCCCCGACCGCCGACGAGATGGACGCCGAGGGTGGCGGCGGTGAAGGTGCCGCTGAGGCTCCCGCCGCGGACGAGGCCGCCGAGGGCTCCTCCGAGGAGTAAGACGTGCCCGACGTATCCGACGACGCCGTGCTGGTGGTCGGCCTGGGAAACCCCGGGCCGACCTATGCCAAGACCCGGCACAACCTCGGATTCATGGTTGCCGACCTGTTGGCGGCCAAGGACGGCGCAACATTCAAGCCGCACAAGAAGTCCGGCGCCGAGGCGACAACGATTCGCCTCGGCGGCCGGGCCGTGAATCTGGCCAAGCCACGCACGTTCATGAACACATCCGGCCCTCAAGTGGCCGCACTGGCCAAATTCTTTTCAGTTCCCCCCGGGAACGTCATCGTGATGCACGACGAGCTGGATCTCGACTTCGGCACCGTGCGACTCAAGCTCGGCGGCGGCGAGGGTGGCCACAACGGGCTGCGCTCGATATCGCAATCACTGGGCACCAAGGACTATCTGCGGGTCCGTCTGGGTGTCGGTCGCCCACCCGGCCGCAAGGACCCAGCCGCCTTCGTACTGGAGAATTTCGCCAAGACGGAGACCGAACAGGTTCCGTTGCTGTGTGAGCAAGGCGTCGACGCGACCGAGCTGCTGATCCGCCTGGGCCTGGAGGCGGCACAGAATCAGGTACATGCCTGGGGTTAGACGTTCGGATGGTCCCGCTATGGTCTCCTCATGACCGACATCGCGGAGATCACCGGCATCAACAAGATCGGCCTGCTCAGCCTGGGGGCATACCGTCCCGAACGCGTCGTCACCAACGAAGAGATCTGCGAGCACATCGAGTCCTCCGACGAGTGGATCTACACCCGCACCGGTATCAAGACCCGCCGGTTCGCTGCCAAGGAAGAATCCGCCCAGACCCTGGCCATCGAAGCCGGACGTAAGGCCATCGCCAACGCCCTGCTCACCGGCGCCGAGATCGACGCGGTGATCGTCGCCACCAGCACCCACTACCTGCAGACACCGGCATCCGCCCCGGCCGTCGCCACCGCGCTGGGGGCCCAAGGCGTCCCGGCATTCGACCTGTCCGCCGGCTGTGCCGGGTTCGGATACGCGGTGGGCGTGGCGGGCGACATGATCCGCGGTGGCAGCGCCAGCAAGGTGCTGGTCATCGGCTCCGAAAAGCTCTCCCCCGCGCTGGATATGACCGACCGCGGCAACTGCTTCATCTTCGGCGACGGGGCCGGTGCGGTTGTCGTCGGCGAGACCGCCGAACAGGGTATCGGCCCCACGGTATGGGGCAGCGACGGCAGCCAGGCCAACGCCATTCGGCAGGATATCGACTGGATGGACTTCGCGGCAGCGCCCGACCCGGAGGGCCCGCGCCCCTATCTGCGCATCGAAGGAACCTCTGTATTCCGTTGGGCCGCATTTGAAATGGGCAAGGTGGGCCAGCGCGCCCTGGAAGCAGCCAAGGTGGGCCCGGAGGATATCGACGTCTTCGTCCCACACCAGGCCAACAGCCGGATCAACGAACTCTTGGCCAAGAACCTGCACTTGCGTTCGGATGCGGTGATCGCCAACGACATCGAACACACGGGCAACACCTCTGCCGCTTCGGTGCCGTTGGCCATGGAGGGCCTGCTGTCCACCGGCGCCGCCAAGCCGGGCGATCTGGCCCTGCTCATCGGATACGGCGCCGGACTGAGCTACGCCGCCCAGGTAGTCAGGATGCCACCCGTTCCGTTCGAGTAGTCAGCGCTTTCGGCGTTCACAACACGATGATGTCATGAACTTCCGACACGTAAAAGACCTGTGGGTTACGTTCAGCGGCACCGTCTCCGTTGGCGCCACTCACCACCACCCACACGCCTTCCAGCGGCCAGGCATCACCGAACCAGATCTCTTGCTCTACGCCGGTGTCATGCCATGCGATTCGCGCGTGCTCTCCTTGCTCCGCATCGCTCGAAAGCACTTCGACGATCTGTCCCAAGTGGAAGGCGGGATTCGCAGCGCACGTCCGTACCGCGTGCTCCCAGTGATTCTGCTGAGATGGTTTACGCCGCAGGCGACGAGTCGCCAACCACACGACGAGCAGGACTATCGGGCCAAACATGACGAGCTCGGCGAGCCGCTGCCCGAGAAAGTACGCCATCGATTAGATGACGAGGGCCACCGACGTCGAGCGGCGCAGCTTGCCCGATGGGGTCTTCGGAATGCTGCCCGGTCCGAGCACCACCACATTGCGCGGCCGCACATCGACCTCGGCAACGACCTCGTGCGCGACCTGCTGCTCGATGCGGCGAACCTCATCCGCATTCTCGAATGCGTTGGACTCCACCACAACCGCGAAGGTCTCGCGCTGATTCTTGGGGTCCACCCCGGCTTCCAGCCGCACGGCGACCGCACAACCCGGACGCACACCCTCGACACGGCCGGCCGCGCGTTCGATGTCGGTCGGGTAGATGTTGCGGCCCGCCATGATGATGACGTCCTTGACGCGACCGCAGACCACCACGTGCCCACGCTCGGTCAGATAACCGAGATCACCCGTGTTGTACCAACCGTTTTCGTCCTGCGCCGCCAGGAATCCACCCATGGTGACGTAACCGGGGGTGACCGACTCGCCACGCAACTCGATGACACCGACGCCGCGCGGAGGCAGCACATTCAGGTCCTCATCGATGACACGTGCCTCGATGCCGGGCAGTAGCGGGCCGAGTGTCGCCAGGTGGCGCAGATTTCCGCGGGTGGCGGGCACCGCCCGGCGCAGCGCGGCCAACAGGTCGGCGTCAACCTCGTCGACGATGAGACCGGAGGCTTCAACCTCGGAGAAGGACACGGCCAAGGCGGTTTCGGCCATGCCGTAGGCAGGCACCATCGCGGAGGACTTGAACCCAAACGGCTTTCCGGCATCGCACAGGTCGTGGACCACGGCCGGATCCACCGGCTCGGCACCGGAGAGCACGAATCGCAGGGTCGAAAGGTCGAAGTCGCCCGGCTTGGCCTGGTTGCGTAGCCGCTTGGCGAACAACGAGTAGGCGAAGTTCGGGGCGGCCGTCATGGTGCCCTTGTACTTGTCGATCAGCCTGCCCCACAACAGAACATCGCGCATGAAGTCCATCGGGGTGATCTTCACCAGCTCGGCGCCGAAGAACATCGGCACCGTGAGGAAGCCGACCATGCCCATGTCGTGGAACAGCGGCAACCAGCTGACCATCACGTCGGACTCCGGCTTGTACTTGGAGGCGACGTACATGCCGTGCGCGTTGGCGTACAGGTTGCGGTGAGTGATCTTGACAGCCTTAGGGGACCCGGTAGATCCCGAGGTCAGCTGCATCAGCGCGACAGCATCCTCGTCGACATCCAGGGGCTCGATCGCATCGGCATCCCACAGATCCTTGATCTGGACGACGATGACGCCCTTCTCCTCCAGCACCGGCGCGGCGGCGTCGAACGGCGCGGACACGATGACGGCCTTGGCGCCGATCATGTCGACAACCTTGAGGGTGTCCTCGGCCCACACCGCGAGGTCGGTGCGCGGGGTCGGCTGGTGCAGCATCGTCAGCGAGGCACCACGCATCCACACCGCCTGAATCGCCGGAGCGATCTCGACGGGCATACCCACCAACATGCCGATCGCATCGTCAGGCCCGAGACCCGCCGCGGCCAGACCACCGGCCAGCTGCTTGGCGCGCTCGTGGACCTGCTTCCAGGTGTGCCGAACGGGAGTATCGGGTTCGCCGGTGACCATGCCCTTGCTGCTGGACAGCGCATTGGCGTAGAGCTCGTCGGTAAACCTGCTCACAGTTCCTCCTGGCCTAGGCCTGTTGGGCGAGTCACGCGTCCTTATCGGATGGTCCGCCACAGCTGCCGCGACGCGCGGTAGGCGCGCGCGAGGCCGTTAGCAGCGGATTCATATCGTTCAGGTGACAGTCCGGATGCCTTCTTACGATCCCGTAGCATCTTAGGCTTTTCTTAATCGCCGTCAAAACCCACTGTGATCTGGCCGTTCGGCGTGTCGCGCTATTCGGCGTGTCTAGCCGTCGCTGCGACCCTGGATGACCTGTGCGCCGTGCACGGGCCCACTGGCCACTCGGACGGTTCGGCACACACCGGCACCCGCGAGCTCGGCACCCACCTGCACCGCATCATCGGCCGAGGTGCACAAGAACGCACAGGTGGGGCCGGAACCGGACACGATTCCGGCGAGGGCGCCCGCAGACTCCCCCGCTCGGAGCGTGCGCCGCAGGCCTGGATTGAGGCTCACCGCGGCGGCCTGCAGCTCGTTACCCAGCAGCGGCGCCAGTCGGCGTGCGTCCCCGGCAGCGAGCGCCCCGAGCAATTCGTCGGACTCGTCGAGCCGCGGCGGATCGCCGTTCTCGCGCAGCCGGTCAATCTCCCGGAACACATCGGGCGTCGACAAGCCCCCGTCGGCGAACGCGAACACCCAGTGAAAGACGTTGCGCGCCAAAACCGTGGCGAGCTGCTCGCCCCGACCCGTGCCCAAGGCGGTTCCCCCATGCAATGCGAACGGGACGTCGCTGCCGAGCCGGGCGGCCAGGTGGTGCAGATCGCGGCGCGGCACACCGGCGCGCCACAGCTCGTTCATCGCGACCAGCACCGCAGCCGCATCAGCGGATCCGCCCGCCATACCGCCCGCGACCGGGATGTCCTTGTTGATGAAGATCGAGACATCGGGGGCGCGGCCCACATGGTCGGCGAAGAGCTCGGCCGCCTGCCAGGCAAGGTTGCGCTCGTCGGTGGGCACCGTCCCCTGGCCCTGCCCGACGACATCGACGGACAGCACGTCGGCATCCCGAACCGTGACGTCATCGGCCAGCGACACCGCATGGAAAACGGTGGTCAGCTCGTGATAGCCGTCCTCACGCAGATCTCCGACGGCGAGATACAGGTTGACCTTGCCGGGCGCTCGAACGGTCACCGCGCCGGTGGGCACCCAATCGGAGACGGTCTCGGACACGCCCATGAGGGTACGTTCTGGCGGCGCACTTGGCCGTTACCCCTCGAACAACGGAGACATCGCGGCTTTATCTGACTAAAGTCAGGTAAATGACCGATGCCCTGGTCGACGGGTTGCGCAGCTTCAACAGAACCGTCACCCAACGAATAGGCGTCCTCGAGAGCGACTACCTCACCCGGGACCGCCCATTGGGTCAGTCGCGGGTGTTGTGGGAGATCGGCGCCAACGGTTCCGGGATTTCGCGGGGATGCGATATCCGCGAGCTGCGCGCCCGCCTGGGCTTGGACTCGGGGTACCTGAGCCGGCTGTTGCGCGCACTGGAAGGCGGTGGGCTCATCGAGGTGAACGCCGCGGACGGCGACACCCGGGTACGCACCGCGCGCCTGACACCCACCGGCCACGCCGAACTGTCCGAGCTGGATCGCCGCTCGGACGACCTGGCGCGTTCCATCCTGGAACCGCTCAGCATCGATCAGCGGCGACGGCTCGCCGATGCCATGGCCGAAGTCGAACGACTCTTTGTGGCCTCGCAGGTTCAGACCGCCGTGATGGACACCCGCGCCCCGGAGGCCCGATATTGCATTCGCGCCTACTTCGACGAGATCTCCGCCAGATTCTCCGGCGGGTTTGATCCCGCGCTGACGCTCCCCGCCGGAGACACCGAACTCTGCGCTCCCGCCGGACTGTTCCTCGTCGCAACCCTGCATGAAGAGCCCGTCGGCTGCGGTGGGCTCAAGCTGCTCAGGAACGCCGGCGGCATCATCGAAACGGCCGAAATCAAACGAGTATGGATCTCCCCCAATGTCCGCGGCATGGGGCTCGGGAAACGAATTCTCGCCGAGCTGGAGCAGCTGGCGATCGCCCACGGCGCCGGCACGATTCGCCTGGACACCAATCGGGCGCTTACCGAGGCGATCGCGATGTACCGCTCGGCGGGTTATGGCGAGGTCGCCGCGTTCAACGACGAAAAGTACGCACACCACTGGTTCGAAAAACCGCTGAGCTAACCGCAATCGAGCTCGATTCCGCGGTTCTGGCACGCCGCCACAGCAACGCTTGGCAATAGATCGATCGGTCTATATGCTGCGGTGGTATACCGATCGGTTTACCCAGTGGGGTAATGCAAACGAATGGCGGCTTACATGGCACACAGCGACAACCGGGCACTTCGCGCGGTCAGTCAGTTCTCGTGGCGGCGTCCGTGGCTGGTCATCGGCTCATGGCTAGCAGTCCTTGTCATCCTGAATCTCGGGATACCTCAGCTGGAGACAACGGTCGCTAAGCACTCCGCACCCTTCATGCCGTCCAATACCCAAGCTGCACAAACCTTTCAGTACATGTCGGAACGCTTCGGCGTGCCGGCGTCATCGGCCATCGGCAGCATCGTGCTGGTCGACGAGCGAGGCATCAACGAAGCCGACCGACTGGTGTACCGAAAGCTGGTGGATGCCCTACGCGCGGACAACGAGAACGTTGCGTACATGCTCGACGCCTACACCAGTGAAGACCTGCGTGATATCGGGCTGAGCCCGGACGGAAAGGCAATCCACCTCGCCCTCGCCGGCACCGGCGATATCGGGACGACCAAAGCCCACGAGAACACGGTGCGCATCCGTCAGATGATCGACGAGCTGCCTAAACCGGAGGGACTCGACATCTATCTCACCGGGCCCTCACCGATATTGACCGACATGTTCAGCGCGATGGACTCCTCCTTGGTGGTGATCACGGGCGTCTCGATAGTCCTGATCACACTGGTGCTGTTAGCGGTCTACCGCTCGCTGATCACGGCAATGGTCCCCCTGATCACCATCGGCATCGCCCTGGGCGTGGCCCGCCCGGTGATCTCCCTACTGGGCGAGCACGGAGTCCTGCTGGTATCGAATTTCACGATCTCGCTGATGACGGCACTGCTGCTGGGCGCCGCCACCGACTACGCGATCTTCATCGTCGCCAGCTACCACGAGGGACGAAGAGCGAAGCTTTCGGTTCCCGAGGCCCTAGGCCAGGGAACCAGCAAGGTCAACGGAATCCTCGCCGCATCGGCGCTGACCATCGCTGTCGCGGCATCTGCCATGGCCTTTACCGAGCTTGGCATGTTCAAAGCCGCGGGCCCCCCGATCGCCATCGCTATCGTGCTAGCACTCGCGGTCTCCCTCACCGTGCCGTACGCGATCCTGTCGATCCTTGGCGCACGCGGGTACGCCGAACCTCGGCATCTGAACGAGCTCAAGTGGCGACGTACCGGCGCGAGGATTGTCCGTCACGCGGGGGTCCTCAGTGCCGCCTGCGTGGTCCTCTTGCTCGCCGCCGCCTCGGTTGTCGCCACGTTCCGTGTGAACTTCAGCGAAAGTTCGATGCTGCTGAACGACACCGAAAGCACAACCGGTTATGCAAAGGTCCACGACCATTGGGGGGTCAACGAAGCTGCACCCGAGTACTTGGTCATCACCTCTGCCACGGACATGCGCAACACCGACGACTTAGCGGCCCTCGAGCACATCGCTACCGCCATATCCACACTGCCCGATGTCGCCTATGTCCGATCGATAACCCGGCCCACCGGAAAACCCCTCACGGAGACGACCACCGGGTATCAGGCCGGTGTCATCGGCCAGCGCCTGCAAGAGGCACAGCAGCGCATCGCCCAATCCGGTCCCGATCTTGGGCGACTGGTATCCGGACTGGCACAGCTGCAGGGCGGAGCCGACACGGCAGCGGCCAACGCGCCGCGGCTGGTGGCAGGCACCAGACAAGTCGTCGAACTCGCCCGCACCCTCATCAACAGCTACGAATCGGCGGGGCAGGCAATATCGACCGCGACAAACAGTACAGCCGATGTTCCGCAGACACTTGCCGATCTAACCGCCCTGGTGGACGTCCTCGATCATTCGCTACAAGCCCTGAGCGCCAACGCGTTAACGGCAGATGCGGTGAACACCCTCGAATCAGTGCTCGGTCCCGCACTGACTCCAGAACCGGCGCCGGCATGCACCACCAACCCGATCTGCACACATGCCCGGACGCAGCTCGACGAACTCGACTCGATCTCCAACGGCGCCATGACCAGGGTGCTGCGACAATTCCTGGCTTCGACCGCCGTTCCGCAGGAGACCATCGAGAACGCACGGTTGGCATTGCCACGGGTCAAAGACACCCTTGCACGGCTCCAGTCACTGTCGAAGCAGCTCGGAAATCAATCGCCGACGCAGGTCCGTAAACAACTGGACGAACTGGTCCAGGGTGCATCGGCGCTCTCCCAAGGAGTATCGCGGTTGTCTGGCGGGCTCACCCAGCTCAGAGGCGGGGTCGATCAGATCTCCGGCCTGACCGGCCAGCTCAACACCGGGCTGGGGGAAGCCTCGGGCTACCTCAACAACATCGGCGCGCATACCTCTACCGGCCCTGGGGCAGGCTTCTACCTACCGCCACAAGGCTTTACCGAAAAACAGTTTGTCGCCGGCCAGGAACTGCTGTTCTCTCCCGATGGCAGGACTGCCCGGATGCTAGTGGTGTTCGACGTCGAGCCCGACAGCTATCGGGCACTGAACACCGCACATCAACTTGCCCAGGCCGCCACCCAGGCCGCCGGCGAAACGAGCCTGCGGAACGCACAATTCGCGAGCACGGGTTTGGCATCGCTGTCGGCAGACATGCGCGATCAGGTCTGGCGCGATTTCGCCACCTACGGTGTGGTGGCCATCCTCGGCGTATTCCTGGTACTCGCCGTGCTATTGCGCAGCCTGCTCGCACCGCTGTTCATGGTGGCCGTGGTCACGTTGTCATTCGCCGCTGCCGCGGGCATCACGATCCTGTTCTGGCAGCACATCATCGGGATCGACGTCGACTGGTCGGTTTTCCCGGTGTCGTTCATGGCGTTGATCGCGGTGGGTGCCGACTACAGCATGTTGTTCGCGGCCCGAATCAGGGAGGAATCACAAGACGGCATAGTCCGCGGCATTCTCCGCGGCTTTGGCAGCACTGGGAGTGTGATCACCACCGCTGGGCTCGTCTTCGCCCTCACGATGTTCGCGCTGATGAGCGGAAGCGTGATCAACCTGCTGCAGATCGGCTTCACCATCGGCGTCGGGCTGCTACTCGACATCACCATTGTGCGCACCGTCATGGTTCCGGCGGCAATGTCAATCATCGGTAACAGGATCTGGTGGCCCAGCAAGGTGTAGGCGCCATGCCAACTCCGCCCTGGACTACTTCGCTGCCCCGATGCAGGTGGCGGTGAGCAGCCGGGTGAGCGTGCTGGCGAAATCCGTATCCCAATCCTCCGGAAAGCCCGGCTCTTCCCCGAAATCGTGCTCGAGCCCCGCAGGAGGATGGGCGAACTGCCACAGCATCCCGGCGAGCGCGAAGGCCGAGGTGACAATGTCGAGCGCACTGTTGCGGTCGAGCTCCGGCACCGCGCGCTCTATCGCGTCGACCATCGTCATCGCAGCCGCCTGGTTGACCCGCTGAGCCTCCCGGACCTGGCCGAGTGCCACCTCATGCTCGAGATGCAGATAGTGGCTGCCCAGCAGATCGCAAAACAGCGGCTCCTCGATGAGAGCGCTCGACAACACCGCACCGACGTCTGCCGGCGACCGCTCCTGCGAGCCGCCCAATTCCGAGCACACGGATTGAGCCAGCGCGGCCATGCCCTCCGTCGAGAGTCTCAGCAGCACCTCTTTATGGGAGGTGAAGTAGCGACGCACCGCGGAGTGATGCACACCCGCACGATTGGCCAAACCGGTGAGAGTGACCGACGCGACACCGGACTCCAACGCCAGCGACCGGGCGGCTTCCACGATCGTTGCCGCACGTTGACGCTTGTTCTCCTCCGAACGTGCGCGCCGGAAACCCAGGTGTGTCATCTACCTCAAGATAACGCACGGCGTGTGACTTGCGGGCGCACTTACCCGCTGGTAGGTTGCCTGTAACGCACACGCTATGCGTTATACGTGAACGCTTCATGCACTTTCCGGTAATCGATCTGTTCGACAGCACACGGGTGAAGGGGTCCTGCGATTCTCAGCGCATTGAAGCGGGCGTGGATTCCGGTGGTCATGGTGCTTGTCCTGGCCATCGCGGGTTTTGCGGTGTGGCGCATTCGCAGCATCTTCGGCTCGCAGCAGCTGCCCACCTACGCCGGCAGCATGACCGACGACAAAAACAACTCCAAGCCCAAGCACGTGGTCTACGACATCTTCGGCCCGCCCGGAACCGTCGCCGACATCAACTACATCGACAAGGAAGGGGAGCCCCACCAGATCAACGGGGCAACGCTACCGTGGTCGATTGAGATCATCACGACGGCACCGTCGATGACGGGAAACATCTTGGCTCAAACCCGCAATGCTGACGGACTGGGCTGCCGCATCACGGCCAATGGCGAGATAAAAGACGAGAGGTATACCAACGAGGTGAGCGCCTACGTCTACTGCTTTGTGAAGTCCGCATGAGCGGGGCACACGCCAACGGCGAGCCCACATTCATCGCCAAATGGATTCGGCGCCTGTCGGTTCCCATCGTCATCGCGTGGGTGGCAATCGTCGTCCTCCTCGCCCTCTCAGCGCCTCAGCTGGAGCAGGTGGGTCAAGAGAACACCGTTTCGCTGAGCCCCAACGACGCACCGTCGATGAAGGCCATGAAGAACATGGGACGGCTCTTCCAGGAGTCGGACTCCAACAGCGCGGCCATGATCGTGCTCGAGGGCGACCAACCGCTGGGCCCCGGCGCACACAAGTTCTACGACGAGATGGTGACGCAGTTACGCGCCGACACCAAACACGTTCAGCACGTACAGGACTTCTGGGGTGATCCCCTCACCGAGTCCGGCGCGCAGAGCACCGACGGCAAAGCGACCTACGTCCAGCTGAACCTGGCCGGCGATATGGGCGAGACACTCGCGAATGAATCGATCGAGTCCGTCCGCAACGTCATCAAGAAACTGACGACCGACGCCCAGGGCAACCCGAAGCCCATGCCGGACGGGCTCAAGGTCTACGTCACCGGTCCCGCCGCCCTGCAGACCGACTTGGCCCATGCCGGCGACAGCAGCATGATCAAGATCACCGGGCTGACGTTCATCGTCATCATCGTGATGCTGGCGTTCTTCTACCGATCGTTCTTCACCGTGCTGTTGGTGCTGCTCATGGTGGGTATCCAGTTGGGTGCCGCACGCGGAATGATCTCGGTGCTCGGCGACAACCACATCATCGGACTGTCCACCTTCGCGGTGAATCTCCTTGTGGTGCTGGTCATCGCGGCCGGAACCGACTACGCCATCTTCCTAATCGGGCGATATCAGGAAGCCCGGGTCAAGGGACTGGATCGCGAAGCCGCGTACTACGACATGTTCCATGGCACAGCCCATGTCATCTTGGGCACGGGATCGACGATCGCCGGCGCCATGTACTGCCTGAGCTTCACCCGCATGCCCTACTTCCAGACCCTGGGCGTGCCCTGCGCCGTGGCGGTTCTGACGGCCGTGGCCGTCGCCCTCACCCTGGGGCCGTCGCTGATCACCATCGGAAGCCGTTTCGGGCTGTTCGAGCCCAAGCGCGCCATGCGAATTCGCACCTGGCGTCGCATCGGTGCCGCGATCACCCGCTGGCCTGGCCCGATCCTGGCCGCCTCGATGGCGATCGCCATCATCGGACTGGCCGCACTGCCCGGCTACCAGACCAGCTACGACGATAAGAAGTACATCCCCAAGGACATCCCCGCGAATCAGGGTTTCCAGGCCGCCGACCGGCACTTCGACCCGGCCCGGATGAACCCCGAAATGCTGGTGCTGGAGTCCGATCACGATATGCGGAACTCCGCGGACTTCCTGGTCATCGACAAGCTGGCCAAGGCCGTATACAAGGTGCCGGGAATCGCACGCGTGCAAGCGATTACCCGCCCACAGGGCACCCCGATCGAGCACAGCTCGATCCCCTTCCTCATCAGCGCCCAAGGCGTCGGCCAGGTTCAGAACCTGAAGCTGATGAAGGACCGGATGGCCGATATGAAGGTCCAGGCCGACCAAATGGGACTCATGGTGAACACCATGAAAAAGATGCTGGCCAACATGACCGAGCTCACCGGCGTGATGCACCAGATGATCGGCGACATGCATCACCTGCAGGGCACCATCCACGACATGCGGGACAGCCTCGAGAACTTCGACGACTTCTTCCGTCCCATCAAGAACTACTTCTACTGGGAGAAGCACTGCTTCGATATCCCGATCTGTCAGGCGTTCCGATCGATCTTCGAGGTGCTCGACAAGATCGATGAGCTCACCGAGAACATGGACGGCATGGTCCTCTCGATGGAGAAGATGGACGTCATCATGCCTCAGATGGTCGCCGACATGCGGGACATGATCCCGCTCATGGAATCCATGCAGAACATGATGTTGACGATGCACAGCACCATGGCCGGCATGTACAACCTCCAGGACGAGACGAGCAAGGACTCGACCGCCATGGGCAGGGCGTTCGACAAGGCCAAGAACGACGACTCGTTCTACCTGCCGCCGGAGATCTTCGACAACCCGGATTTCAAGCGCGGCCTCAAGATGTTCCTGTCCCCCGACGGCAAGACGCTGCGGATGATCATCTCGCATCGCGGCGATCCCACGTCGCCCGAAGGACTTTCACATATCGAGCCCATCAAGCTGGCCGCGATCGAAGCCGTCAAGGGCACCCCCCTTGAAGACGCCAAGATCGAACTGGGCGGCACCGCAGCGACATTCAAGGACATGTCCGACGGCGCCCGATACGACCTGATGATCGCCGGCATCTCCGCGCTGTGCCTGATCTTCCTCATCATGTTGCTCATCACGCGAAGCTTTGTGGCCTCGCTGGTGATCGTCGGCACCGTATTGCTCTCCCTGGGCGCCTCATTCGGCTTGTCGGTCATCATCTGGCAGTACATCCTGGGTCAGGAATTGCACTGGATGGTCATGCAAATGGCGATCATCGTGCTACTCGCCGTGGGCTCCGACTACAACCTGCTGCTGGTCTCCCGCCTCAAGGAAGAACTACCGGGCGGGTTGAAGACGGGCATGATCCGGGCGATGGGCGGCACCGGCAGTGTGGTGACCTCCGCCGGCCTGGTGTTCGCCTTCACCATGATGGCCATGGCCATCAGCGATCTGACGATCATCGGCCAGGTGGGCACCACCATCGGTCTGGGTCTGCTGTTCGACACCCTGGTGGTGCGGTCGTTCATGACACCGGCCATCGCGACCCTGCTGGGCCGCTGGTTCTGGTGGCCGCTGAACGTGCGCGCCCGGCCGCTGCCGCCGCCGAGAACACCTCGGCCGGCAAGTTCCGTACCGCCTCCCCCAGCGCCCGTCGGTGCGGGACCAGATCCGGTGACTGGGCCGCCGTCGGAGTTCCCCAGACACGCGTAGTAGAACGAAATCCGCCACCACGCTGGGGTACTCGTGACACCCTCGGTGCATGCCGGTACCGGGTGGCGAATTCCATGGCTACGTCATCGACGCTGTGGCGGGACGTGGCGGGACGGCACAGGTCTTCCTGGCACACCGCGATGACGGTCCGGACGTCGCTCTGAAGGTGCTGGATCCACGGCATCGGAACCCGGAGAGCATCGACCGGTTGCACCGGGAATTTGTTTTGGCCCAACGGTTTTCGCATCCCCGCATCATCACGGTCTACGAACGCGGCGAGGACTGGCTGGCCATGGAAGCGCTCACCGGCGGCTCCGCGAAGGACTTGGTGGGCACCAATCAAAGCTGGATCATGCCCATAAAGCTAACTACCCTCCATCAGATCGCCGGAGCGCTCGACTACATCCACGACGCCCAGGTGGTGCATTGCGACGTGAAGCCGTCCAACATCATGCGTCGGCGCTCAGGCAGCGCCGTGCTCACCGATTTCGGTATCGCCCAGGAACTTATCCTCGCCGCCGGGCCACGCAGGCCCGTCGTACAGACATCCCTGCCCTACGCGGCACCCGAGGTGCTGCGCGGGCAACCCGTGACGGCGGCCACCGACCAGTATGCGTTGGCCTGCACCGCGGTCGAACTGTTCGACGGCAGACCCCCGTTCACCGCACGCACGGCGATGAGACTCGCTGACCTGCACCTGAACGCCACGCCGTGGCCGATCTCTTACCGCCATAAGGACATCCCCCGAGCGTTCGATTCGATCGTCGCCAAGGCCATGTCCAAGGATCCGTTAAGCCGCTATCCGACATGTACGGAGTTCATAACACTTTTGACACACGCGATGACCTAATCCCCGGTACCGTCGCCCCATGGCATCTCCAGCTAATTACGATACGTCCGCCCTCACTCGCGAGGACGAGGGATATCACAAAGGCCTGAAGAACCGCCAAGTCCAGATGATCGGGATCGGCGGTGCCATCGGCACCGGCCTGTTCATGGGCGCCGGAAAACGTCTGCACGAGGCCGGGCCAAGCCTGTGGCTCGTCTACGCCGTCTGCGGCATCTTCGTCTTCTTTATGCTGCGTGCCCTCGGTGAGCTGGTGCTGCACCGCCCGTCATCGGGGTCTTTCGTGTCCTACGCGCGCGAATTCCTCGGGGAGAAGGCCGCTTACATCGCCGGCTGGATGTACTTCGTCAACTGGGCGGCCACCTCGATCGTGGACGTCACCGCGATCGCCCTCTACATGCACTACTGGGGCTCCTTCAAGGCCATCCCCCAGTGGACCATCGCGCTCATCGCCCTGGTCATCGTGCTCACCATGAACATGATCAGCGTCAAGCTGTTCGGCGAGATGGAGTTCTGGGCCGCACTCATCAAAGTCGTTGCCCTCGTAGCCTTCTTGATCGTCGGCATCGTGTTCTTGGCGGGACGATTCACGGTCGAGGGTGCCACCACCGGGCCCTCGATACTCGCCGACAACGGTGGACTCTTCCCCACCGGACTATTGGCCCTGGTGGTGGTCACCTCCGGTGTGGTCTTCGCCTACGCCTCAGTGGAATTGGTGGGCACCGCGGCGGGTGAGACGGAAAATCCCGAGAAGGTCATGCCGAAGGCCATCAACGCAGTGGTGATTCGTATCGCCGTCTTCTACGTCGGCTCATTGATTCTGCTGGCATTACTGCTGCCCTACACCCTCTACAAGGAGGGCGAGAGTCCGTTCGTGACGTTCTTCTCCCGAGTGGGTCTGCCCTACGCCGGCGACATCATGAACTTCGTGGTGCTCACCGCCGCGCTCTCGAGCCTGAACGCGGGCCTGTACAGCACCGGCCGCATCCTGCGCTCCATGTCCATGAATGGCAGTGCACCGCAACTCTTGTCTCGCATGTCATCCAATGGCGTCCCTTTCGCGGGCATCGCTCTCACCGCCTGCTTCACCGTCGTCGGCGTCTTCATGAACATGGTCATCCCCGCCAAGGCGTTCGAGACCGCGCTGGATGTGGCAGCGCTCGGAATCATCGCCTCGTGGGCCACCATCGTCATCTGTCAGCTGCGGCTGTACCAATGGACGCAACGGGGCATCCTGCGACGCGGCAAGTTCCAGATGCCCGGCGCCCCCCTACACCGGGTACGCGACGCTCGTTTTCCTGCTGGTGGTGCTGGTACTCATGTGCTACGAAAACTATTGGAACCTGGTGGCTCTGGGGATCTTCACGCCGCTGCTCATCATCGGTTGGTACCTCTCCAAGGAACGCGTCATGGAGCTGGCTCGCGAGCGCGTGGGCTACACCGGGCAGTACCCGGTGATCGCGGAGACTCCGATGATGGACGACCCGCCCAACCTCGGTGACAAGTAGAACCTAGACGATCGCCGAACGCTCCAGCAGCCGAGCGAAATCCGCGACATCCAACGTCTCGCCGCGACGCGCCGGGTCGATGCTGGCGGCCAGCAGCCGACGCGCCGACTCGTCACCCGAACCCGCCCACTCCGCGAAAGCGTTACGAGAGGTCTTGCGGCGCTGGGCGAATGAGATGTCGATCAGGTCGAAGAGCTCCTTGCGGAACCCAGCATCGGAGGGCCAGATCGCGTCAGGATGACGGTCGATGCGCACCAGACCCGAGTACACCCGCGGAATCGGCCAGAACACCGCAGGAGACACGGTACCGAGACGCTTCACCTTGCCGAAGTAGCGCACCTTCACGCTCGGCACACCATAGATACGCGAACCGGGCTCCGCCGTCAGCCGATCGGCCACCTCGGACTGGACCATCACCAAAATGGTCTTCACCGAATCGAATTCGGTCAGGATCCGCAGCAGCGCCGGCACCGCGACGTTGTAGGGCAAGTTGGCCACCATTGCCGTCGGCGGATCCCCGGAGATATCGGCGGGGGTGAGCTTCAGTACGTCTTGGTGAATCACCGAGAACCGGTTGAACTCGCTGTGCGAGTGTTCCTTGATGGTGGCCGGAAGACGTCGAGCCAACACCGGATCCAGCTCGACCGCGGTCACCGCGCAGCCCTTGTCCAACAGCCCCAACGTCAGTGAGCCCAGGCCGGGCCCCACCTCGATGACGTGATCGCCCTTACCCACACCCGATGCGGACACGATCCGGCGAATGGTGTTGGCGTCGTGAACGAAGTTCTGGCCCAGCGTCTTCGTCGGTCGGAAATCGAGATCCTTGGCCAGTTGTCGGATCTCGGTGCGGCCGAGCAGCCTGATGGTCAGCGGGCACCGACCCTCGCGCTGCATACCGGCCAAGCGCCCCAACCCTGCACAGCCAACGTCTTCTCGGCGATGGCGATCTGTTCCTCGCGCGTCGCGAGGTCGGCACGCGGCGCATACTTGGCGCCGCCGTGGGCCAGCCAGGTTCCGTAGTCGAACTGCACACCACCGTAGAAGCCATTACCCGTGTTGATGGCCCAGTTGCCACCGGCCTCACACGAAGCCAGCGCATCCCACGCCGATCCACGGGTCACCGTGGGCACCTCGGTGCCCGGTTTGGCACCGACCCGCAGCACCGAGTCGCGGGCGGGAGTCAGCACATTGTTGGACACCGGCATCCGCCCGGTTTCGCGGCCATTGACCGTCAACACCGAGAACACGATGTCCTGGGTACCGGGAGCGCCCGGATCCTCGACTACCGAGCGACTCATGTTCATGTCGGCGTCTTCGATTTTCTGAGGAGTCGGCGCCAAGGGAGCCTGCTCGGTCACCTTGCTGACCCGGATGCGGGTCACAGTGATCGGCATGTCGGCGGTCACCGGGGTGCTCGGCGCGGGATCGACGGTGTCGAACTGCTGCAGCGGGTTACCGGTGGCCTCCAGGAGCGTGCCCACGGTGGGGGCGGCGATGCGCGGGGTGCTCATCGCGCCGCCGTCGTTGAGACGCACGGTCTTGGCACTCACCACCGCCAGTGACATGCCCTCCAACGGAAGGCGACTGCCACGCGTCGCGGCGGTCGGGGCGGTGTCGGTCATGGACAGCTGAGACAGCGCGTCGTTCACCGTGTTGGCGGTGGTCCAGACCTGCTGGGTGCCCTGCCCGTCTACGGAGATGTCCAGCGGGCGCGAACGCTTGAGCACGATGGTGTCGCCGTCACGTACCGAGTCGTGCTTGGCCGGAGCGACATCGTCACGATCCGACAGCGCGTATCCGTAGTCGGCCAGCACCTCGGACACCTGTGACTTGACGGTCGTGACCGTCATGGCGTTCCCGTCGACGTTGAGAGTGAGGGTCTTATGCGCAGCGATGGCGTAGCCACCGCCCGCGCCGATCACCACCAGCAGGGCGGCCACAAGGGCGCGCAGCAAGGGCGATCGCGTTGCGTTGAGCTTCGTCAGTGCATTCACGAGTAGGAGATTCCTGCGTTCGTTTCGGTGCCTCGATACCGGTTGTCAACGGTGACGCAACCCGGCGATCTGATCACGACACGGTAACGAAAGCATCGCGCCGAGGCAACTCATCAACCATCTTGAACACCCTTACTGCCGTCGCCGTGGACGCGGCCGCTAATCGCTCGGGGCGTTGCCCGGTTATGTCGGCGAGGGCCCGGACGGTGTACGGCAGACAGTACGACTCATTCGGTGCACCCCGATACGGATGGGGGGTGAGGTAGGGCGCATCGGTCTCTACCAGCAGTTGTTCGTCGGGAATGAGCGCGGCGGCCTCCCGAAGCGCATGCGCGTTCTTGAAACTCACCGTCCCCGACAAGCTCAAGATCCAGCCCTCAGCGACGCACCTCTTCGCCATCTCAGCATCCGATGAGAAGCAGTGGAAGATAACCGTGGGCGGCGCGCCCTCGGACTTCAGCACATCGAGCACTTCGGCGTCGGCATCGCGGTTGTGAATCATCAGCGGCTTGCCCGTCCGCTTAGCCAGCTCGATATGCCAAGCAAATGCTTCGCGTTGAATCGACGGCTCCGCGCAGCCCTCCAATCGGCCCGGCCAATACAGATCCAAACCGGTCTCCCCGATCGCCACCACGCGGGGATGTGCGGCCAGATTTTCCAACTCCGCGCGCGCGGAGTCGGTCAGATCACCGGCGCGAGTGGGATGCAACGCGACGGCGGCGTACACCCGCGGATCACCCGCGGCGGCCGACACCGCCCATCGGGCCGACGCAAGGTCGTCTGCCACCGTCACCACACGCCCCACACCCACGGACTCGGCGTGATCGACGATGGCGCGCACGTCCTGGTCCGTCACGGCACCGCATGCATCCAGATGGGTGTGCGCATCGATAAGGGGCGCGAGCGGCTCGGGGTTGGGCGGGGCCTGCCTCTTATTGCCGGGCGTCATCAGAACACCAGTCTATAAAGTTGCTCAGACCATGCCTGAATCATTGGATCCGTTCTACATCACCACAGCCATCGCGTACCCCAATGGCGAGCCGCACATCGGCCACGCGTACGAGTACGTCGCGACCGACTCGGTCGCCCGCTTCAAGCGGCTGGACGGCTTCGACGTGCGTTACCTCACCGGTACCGACGAACACGGCTTGAAGGTGGCGCAGACGGCGGCAGCAGCCGGAATTCCGACGGCGGAGCTGGCCCGGCGCAATTCCGACGTGTTCGAGGCGTTGCAGCGCAAGCTCAACATCTCCTTCGACCGGTTCATCCGAACCACCGACCCAGACCATTACGAGGCGTCGAAGGCGATCTGGCGCCGGATGGCCGACAACGGCGACATCTATTTGGACACCTACGCGGGCTGGTACTCGGTGCGCGACGAGGCGTTCTACACCGACGCCGAAACCACCGTCGCCCCCGACGGCACCCGCACCGCCACCGCGACGGGAACCCCGGTCGACTGGACCGAAGAACACTCCTACTTCTTCAGGCTGTCGAATTACCAGGACAAGCTGCTGGCGCATTACGAAGCCCATCCGGAGTTCATCGGCCCGGCGGTACGGCGCAACGAAATCGTCAGCTTCGTCTCCGGTGGTCTGCGCGATCTCTCCATCTCCCGCACCACGTTCGACTGGGGCGTGCCGGTGCCCGACCACCCCGACCACGTCATGTATGTGTGGGTGGATGCCCTCACCAACTATCTGACGGGGGTGGGCTTCCCCGACACCTCATCGGACTCGTTCGCGCGGTACTGGCCCGCCGATCTGCACATGATCGGCAAGGACATCAGCCGGTTCCACACCGTGTACTGGCCAGCATTTTTGATGTCGGCCGGCATCGCACTGCCCAAGCGGGTCTTCGCGCACGGCTTCCTGACCAACAAGGGCGAGAAGATGAGTAAGTCGATCGGCAATGTGGTCGACCCGATCAACCTCATCGACACCTTCGGACTGGACCAGGTGCGCTACTTCCTGCTGCGCGAGGTTCCCTTCGGCCAGGACGGCAGCTACACCGAGGAAGGTCTGATCGGGCGGATCAACGCCGACCTGGCCAACGAGCTGGGCAACCTGGCGCAGCGGTCGCTGTCCATGGTCGCCAAGAATCTCGACGGCATCGTGCCCGAACCGGGCGACTTCGCACCCGAGGACCTGGAGCTACTCAGCGCTGCTGACAGCCTCCTGGAACAGGCCCGCACCCATTTCGAGGTGCCGGCGATGCATCTCGCGCTGGAGGCGATCTGGCAGGTGCTGGGCGCGAGCAACCGGTACTTCTCGGCTCAGGAGCCATGGGTGCTGGGCAAGAGTGATAGCGCCGAGGACCAGCTGCGGTTCGGCACCGTGCTGTACACCACGTTGGAGGTGGTGCGGATTGTCGCGCTACTGGTGCAGCCGGTGATGCCCGAGTCCGCGGCCACACTGCTGGATCTATTGGGCCAGTCCGAAGATCAGCGGGACTTCTCCGCGATGGGGACACGACTCAAGCCCGGCGTGAGCCTGCCCGCGCCGACGGGCGTGTTCCCGAAGTATCAGGTGCCCAAGTAGGTCGCGACAGTGATCCCGGTCACGGTCTGTCACAGATTTCATCGCATCGGTGTCTTAAGGGCATCAGCGACTGAAAGGAAGTCACCGAAATGACCGAGAACACCCGAGTGATCGTGATCGGCGGAGGCTACGCGGGAACCCTGGCGGCCAACCAATTGCTCGCCAACAAAAACCTGACCGTGACCCTCGTCAATCCCCGACCGCACTTCGTCGAACGAATCCGACTGCATCAGCTGGTTGCCGGAAACAGCACCGCGACCGCCGAGTACGACACGCTGCTCAACCCGGCCATCCACCTCGTGGTCGACAAGGTCACCCATATCGATGCCGGCGCACAGAAGTTGGAGCTCGCCTCGGGCGCGGTGCTGCCGTACGACTACCTGGTCTACGCCGTCGGAAGCACCACCACAACCCCCGACATCCCCGGTGTGGCAGAACATGCGTTGTCCATCAACGAGTTCGAACACGCCCAGCAGGTGCGCGCCCGATACGAGAGGCTGGCGCCGGACGCACCGATCGTGGTCGTCGGCGCGGGCCTGACCGGCGTCGAGCTGGCCGGAGAACTCGCCGAGGTCGGACGTCGGGTGACACTGATCTGCGGTACACAACTGTTGCCCTCCGTCGGCGATCCGGCACGGCGCGCAGCCGCCAGGCGACTGGAGAAGCTGGGTGTCGAGGTGCTGCTGCCCGCCACGGTCGTGCGGGTCGACGAGGATTCGGTGACGCTGTCCGACGGACGCGTGCTACCGACCGCGCTCACGGTGTGGACCGCGGGATTCGGGGTGCCACAGCTGGCCGCCGACAGCGGCCTGAGCACCGATGCCCTGGGCAGACTACTCACCGACGAGGCGCTGGTCAGCGTGGACAATCCCCGCGTCATCGCGGCCGGGGACGCCGCCAGCCCGTCAGGTGTGCCGCTTCGGATGAGCTGCCAGGCCGCCGGGCCACTGGCCGCCCGCGCCGTCAAGACGGTGCTCGCCCTGGTCGATGGTCTGCAGCCGGAGGCTCGGAGCCAAATCTTCACCGGACAGAATGTCAGCATCGGACGGAACGCTGCCGTCATCCAGTTGGGCCACACCGACGACACTCCCCGCAAGCTGTACATAGGCGGGCGAGCAGGCGCCGCCATCAAGGAAATGGTTTGCAACGGAACGCTTTCCATCATCGCGACTGCTGCCAAGCACCCCACGTGGTACTTCTGGCCCCAGGGCGGCAAGCGCGCCGAGGCCCTCAAGGTGCAGGCCTAGCGGTGTCCGACTCCGCTCATGCCGAGCTGTTCACCCACCTGCGCCCGCTGCTGTTCACCATCGCGTACGAAATGCTGGGTTCCGCAACGGAAGCCGACGACGTACTGCAGGAGAGCTATCTGCGGTGGGCGCAGGTGGACCTGAACACTGTCACCGACACCAAGGCCTATCTGGCGCAGATCGTCAGCCGCCAATCACTGAACACCTTGCGGGCCAACAGCCGTAGACGCGAGGAGTACGTGGGACCGTGGCTGCCGGAGCCGGTGCGGGTGACCTTTGAGGGCAGCACCGACGACGCCTCGACCGACGTGGTCTTGGCAGAGTCGGTCTCCATGGCCATGCTGGTGGTACTGGAAACGCTGACACCGGATGAGCGTGCGGTATTCGTCATGCGCGAGGTCTTCGGCTTCGACTACGCCGAAATTGCCTCCACGGTATGCAAATCGGAGTCCGCGGTGCGCCAGATGGCGCACCGCGCCCGCGAGCATGTGCAGTCGCGCCGACGCAGGTTCACCCCGACTGATCAGCAGACCGAGGAACTGACCACCAAGTTCCTGCTGGCCGCTGCGGGCGGCGATGTCGATGCACTGGTGGAAATACTCGCCCCGGACGCCGTGTGGACATCAGACGGCGGCGGGAAGGTCAGTGCCGCGCGGCGCCCGGTGTACGGGGCCGACAGAGTGGCGCGCGTCGCCATCGGACTCTCGCGGGCGGCCGCGTCGTTCCCCGACGTCCGCATGGAACTGAGCACGTACAACAGCACGCCCGCGCTGCTGATCTACAGCGAGGGCCGCCTCGACGCCGTGCTGGCCGTATCGATCACGGACGGCAAGGTGGCGCACGTCTTCGCGATCCGCAACCCCGACAAGCTGGCCACCGCCGAAACAGCGCGCCACATCAGCAGATAACCGGTAGCGGTCCCGGCAGGTTGTCGGACACAATCACCGGCGTGTTCTGTGACATCGATACCGCCGCACGCATTGAGCGCGCCGAAGCCGACACGATTGCCGCGGGAACCGCGCGATGCGACGACGGTGTCGTGATACCGCTGGCCGGGGGGCGTCGCGTCGTATGCGGGACCGGATTCACCGATGAACAAGGTCGCCGGACTCGGGTGGGGTGGTGTGCCCACCGCATCCGAACTCGAGGCCGTCGAGCAGATGTTCGCCGACCGCGATACCCCGGTGCAGGCCGAGGTATCGAGCCTGGCCGATCCGGCGGTCTGTGAGCTGCTGACCCGGCGCGGCTACCTGCTGGTGTCGTTCGAGGACGTGCTGGGCCTGACACTGCGCGATACCCCCGCGCCGGTGATCCCGGATGACATCACGGTGCGCCACAGCGGGACCGATGAGCTGGCCAGCTGGCTCGACGTGATCGTCGAGGGATTCGCGGTCCCCGATGACCAGGGCGTGGCCTCGCACGAATCGTTTCCGCGCGAGGTGCTGTCCCGTGCGATCGCCGCGCTGTCCACGGTGGAGGGTGAGCAGCGCTACATCGCCCTGCGGCAGGGCGCTGTCGCAGGCGGCGCAAGTATGCGAATCCTCGACGGGGTGGCCCAGCTCAACGGCGCGGCGACTGCCGCCCCACATCGTCGGCACGGTATCCAGACAGCGCTGCTGACCACCCGGCTTCACGAAGCCGCAAGAGCCGCCGCGGATCTGGCCGTGGTCACCACACAGCCCGGCTCAAAATCTCAGCAGAACACCCAGCGTCAGGGCTTCTCACTGCTGTACACCCGCGCGATCCTGGTGAAGGGTCTGCGAAACTAGACCCATGCGCGTCCAGCAGCTCGGCGATCTCGGCGCACCGCCCGCCGTGCTGCGATCCCTTGCCGTCGCCGCACGCCAGACGGGACGACCGGCACCTGCCGCATTGACCGGATGCTGGTTCGATTCACGGGCGATCATCGCCCCGTCCCTCGCCGCCCGCGCGGTGCTTCCACGACAAGCGTTCAGCGGCAATACTTCTCATGCGAATACCGTTCCACCCGGCGCGGTGGGAGGCGGCTGGATCGGCTATCGGGCATATCCGGACCTGGCCGCAGACGCCCGGGCCCCACGACTCCCCGCTTCGGCCGGAGGTTGGAGCGACGCGGTTCTACGTCTGGATAATGACGAATGCTGGTGGTACGAAAGCCTTCTCGATGAAGAATGTCCTCCGTGGATAGTTCAGGCGCTCACCCATCTCCGCGCTCCCGAGGTGTGGTCCATCGACTGGACGGCCCCCGATCGCGAGCGTCATCGCACCGCCGTCGGACGCTGCCTGGAGGCCATCGCCGCCGGTGAGGTGTACCAGGCCTGCGTGTGCACGCAATTCCGCGGTGCGCTGACGGGAGAACCGGTGGACTTCTTCGCCGATGCGATCACCCAAACCGCGCCGGCCCGAGCCGCCTTCATCTCCGGCGCCTGGGGTGCAGTGGCCTCACTGTCACCCGAATTGTTCTTGCAACGCAATGGATCTGATGTACGTTCCAGCCCCATCAAGGGCACCCTCGCGGCGACCGAGGACCCCGCCGCGTTGTTGACCTCGGTGAAGGATGTGGCCGAGAACGTCATGATCACCGACTTGGTGCGCAACGACCTCGGGCGCATCGCGATCACCGGCACTGTCACCGTTCCCGAACTTCTCGCCGTCCACCCGGCACCCGGTGTGTGGCACCTGGTGTCCACCGTCGCCGCGCAGATACCTACCGAGGCCACTGCGGCAGACCTGCTGGCGGCCGCATTTCCACCCGCCTCGGTGACCGGGACACCGAAAACCCGTGCCCGCCAACTACTGCGCCAATGGGAATCGGATAACCGCGGGGTGTACTGCGGCACCGTCGGCATGCTGTCGCCCGTGGCCGGCCTGGAACTCAACGTCGCGATTCGCACCGTGGAAATCGCACCCGACGGAACCGCCGTGCTCGGCGTCGGAGGCGGTATCACCGCCGACTCCGATATCGATGCCGAATGGCAGGAGTGTCTGCACAAAGCGGCTGCCACGGTCGACCTCACCGCGACCGCACTGCTCAAGCCCGCGCTTTGACCACCGCGTCGTAAAGGTCGCGCCTCGACAGCGTCGCGCCGGACTCCCCGATGGCCATCGCGCACGACTCACGCAACCCCATGCCATCGTCCATCAGCTCCTCCACCCTGGTCACCAGGGTGTCGATTTCGGGGACGGCAGGGCGACCACCATCAAGCACCACGGTGATCTCCCCCAGCACCTCGCCCTCGGCCCAGACGGCCAACTCACGCAGGGTGCCCCGCAAGACCTCTTCATGGGTCTTGGTCAGCTCGCGACATACCGCCGCACGGCGTTCGGGCCCCAGCACCTCCACCGCATCGGCCAGGGTCTCGGCCAGCCTGCGCGGCGACTCGAAGAACACACAGGTGCGGGGCTCCGCCGAAAGCTCGGCGAGCCAACGGCGCCGCGCCCCCTGCTTGCGCGGCGCGAACCCCTCGAAACAGAAACGGTCAACCGGAAGCCCCGAAACGGCCAACGCCGTCGTCACCGCCGACGGCCCGGGCAGACATTTGATCGGTATCCCTTTTTTCACGCATGCGGCGACCAAGCGATACCCCGGGTCACTGATCGAGGGCATCCCCGCGTCGGTGACCACCAGCACGTCGTACCCGGCCTCCAGATCGGCCAGCAGCGGCTCGATGCGGCTGGCTTCGTTCTGGTCGTAGAAACTGATGATCTGGCCGCTGATCTGCACATCCAGCGACTTGGCGAGCGCCCGGACCCGACGAGTGTCCTCGGCGGCCACCACCGCGGTCTTGGCCAGCGCCTCGCGCAATCGGGGCGAGGCGTCCCCGGGCTCCCCCAGCGGTGTCGCCGCCAGCAGCAAGTTCCCCATCCCGCAAGACTAAATGCCCTCGTTGCTATCGCTCCAGCCCGCCGCACCAACAGGCCCGGGCCGGGCCCTCCCTTACGATCGACCGTGTGACCGTGCCCGCAACCCTGCCGCCTACGGGGGAGACGTCTCGGAGCTCAGACGGCACCGAGTCGCCGGCGCCCCGGATACCGCCCGCGGATTTCGGGCCCACCCACCGGTTCCAGGGCTGGGTGATGACCGCCGTCATCACAGCAATCGCGGCGCTCACCCGATTCATCAATCTCGGCGCACTCACCGATCGCGGCACCCCCGTCTTCGACGAGAAGCACTACGTGCCGCAGGGCTGGCAGGTCGTCACCAACAATGGCGTCGAAGACAACCCCGGCTACGGGCTGGTGGTGCATCCGCCCATCGGCAAACAGATGATCGCCCTCGGCGAATGGCTCTTCGGATACAACTCGTTCGGCTGGCGATTCGCCGCCGCGCTGTCGGGCACCATCCTGGTGCTGTTGGTCGCGCGGATCGCCCGGCGGATCGGCCGGTCCACCATGATGGGTGCGATCGCGGGACTGCTGCTGATCGCGGACGGTGTCAGCTTCGTGACCGCACGCACCGCACTGCTCGATGTGTATCAGGCACTGTTTGTGGTGGCCGCCTTCGGCGCGCTGATCGTCGACCGTGATCAGGTGAGGGAACGGCTGTACAACGCGTACCTTGACGGGCGCATCGGCGAGACCGCCTGGGGCCCGCGCCTGGGCGTGCGTTGGTGGCGTTTCGGTGCCGGAATCCTGCTCGGATTGGCCTGTGGCACTAAGTGGTCGGGGCTGTACTTCATCGCGTTCTTCGGAGTGCTGTGCATCGCATTCGATATCGCGGCGCGGCGCGCCTACGGCGTGCAGCGGCCCTGGGCGGGCACCGGGGTGCGGGACCTGGGGCCGGCCCTGTATGCGCTGGTGGTCATTCCGTTCCTCGTATACATGGCTTCGTACTGGTCGTGGTTCGCCTCCGAGACGGGCATCAATCGGCATGCCGAAGGCCGCCAAATCGGCGTCGGCAGTTGGGTACCCGATGCCCTGCGATCGCTCTGGTACTACACGCACAGCGTCTACACATTCCATTCGACGCTCACCAACGCCAACGGCAATCATCATCCGTGGGAGTCCAAGCCGTGGACATGGCCGATGTCGCTGCGACCGCTGCTCTACGCCATCGAGGACAAGAACATTCCCGGCTGCGGCGCCAATTCCTGTGTGCGCGCGGTGTTGTTGGTCGGCACCCCGGCCATCTGGTGGCTGGCCGTCCCGGTGCTGCTGTGGGCCACGTGGGCGACGGTGGTCCGGCGCGACTGGCGCTATGCGGCGGCGCTGGTCGGCTACTGCGCAGGATGGCTGCCCTGGTTCGGCAACATCGACCGGCAGATGTACTTCTTCTACGCCACCCCGATGGTGCCGTTCCTGGTCATGATGATCGCGTTCATCATCGGCGATTTCCTGCGCAAGCCGGTGGCCAATCCGGAGCGAAAAACGTTGCGAATGTTCATTGCGACGTTCTATCTGGCGGTGGTGGTCACCAACTTCGCATGGCTGTATCCGATCCTCACCGGCGCCGCCATCTCACCGTTCATGTGGAACATGGAGATGTGGCTGCCCAGCTGGCGCTAGAGGAGATCACGCGATATCGGACAGGACATGCAGCGGGGTCCACCCCGGCCCGTGCCCAACTCCGACGCCGAGATGGCAAGCACCTCAACACCCGATTCCTCCAGGCGCGCATTGGTCTCCACATTGCGCTCATAGGCGACAACCACACCGGGAGCCAATGCCAGGGTGTTGTTCCCGTCATCCCACTGCTCACGTTCGGCGGTCACCGGATCCAGCCCGGTATCGATGACACGCAACTTGCCGATGCCCATCGCATCGGCCGCCGCTTCCACGAACGGAGCTGAACCCGAGATGCTGACCCCACCATCGTTACGCCGAATGGTGAACGCCGACAGCGAATCCTGAATCGCCGGATACATCACGACGGCATCGGTGTCGACCATGGTGCAGACGGTGTCCAGGTGCATCGACGCCCGTTCCTGCGCGATGGGCACCGCGAGCACGGTGTGAGCCAGGTCATCGTCGAACAGGCTGCGCGCCAGGGCTTCCGCACCGGCTGGAGTGGTGCGCTCCCCCACACCGACGGCCACCACCCCGGGCCCCAGCAGCAGCACATCGCCGCCTTCGACGGGGGCCGAATGCGACTCATAGGCCCGCCGCACCCCGAGAAACCGCGGATGATGGGCGTAGATCAGGTCGGTGAGCGAGGTCTCGCGGACGCGCGCCGGAAGCGCCAGCGAGGTGATCGCGAACTTACGACCGATCCAGAACGACGAATCGCGGGTGAACAGCAGATTGGGCAGCGGCTCGATGACGAAATCCGATCCGTGGTGCATGGTCCGCACCAAGGACGGCTGCGCCACCTTGCCGCCCACCGGCAGCTCGTCGAACGTCATCCCACACATCAACACGTAGGCAAGGTCGGCAGCATCCAGCGACCGCAGGTACTCCGAAAGATCCTGCGCTAGCGCATAACCCAGCCTGCGCGCGTTGACCGCCGCCGATATGCCCTGCACCCTGGCGGCGCCACTGGCCAGCGCCTCACGCAGCAGTTCGGAGAGCAGCAGCACCTCGACACCTCGCGAGCGCAGCACCTCGGCGAAGGCGTCGTGCTCCTCTTGAGCGCGCGCCACCCAGGGCAGGCCATCGAACAGCAGCTGGTCGTTGTTGCGCGGAGTCAGCCGCTTGAGCTCGTCACCGGGCCGGTGCAGCACCACCGCCCGCAGCCGTCCCACCTCTGAATTGGCACCCAGCACTGGCGCATCCGTCATGAGAAGACGCTAGCTTGCCACGCAATCGAACATGTGTGCGATACCATGGAGGTGTGACAGCCTCTCCACACGCTGTGCAGGCATCCCTGTTCGGCGCCCCACCGGTCCCGCGCCGCGAGCTGGCCGGCGGCGCTTGGCTTGAGGTACACCATGAATGGCTCGGACGTGCCGATAACCTCATGGGCCAGCTGTTGACGCAGGTGCCGTGGCGCGCCGAACGTCGCCGCATGTACGACCGCACCCTCGACGTCCCCCGGCTGGTCAGCTTCCACGATCTGACCGCGGGCCCGCCACCACATCCGGTGCTGGAGACGATCTGCGACCGCCTCAACGGCGAGTACACCGCCGAACTCGGCGAGCCATTCACCACGGTGGGCCTGTGTCAGTACCGGGACGGCACCGACAGCGTCGCCTGGCACGGCGACACCATCGGGCGCGGACTACGCGAAGACACCATGGTCGCGATCGTAAGCATTGGCGCGACACGCACTTTCGCGTTGCGGCCACGACTCGGTGGCGACTCTATTCGCATCCATGTGGGCCATGGCGATCTTTTGGTGATGGGAGGTACCTGCCAACGAACGTGGGAACACGCGATCCCTAAGACGTCCAAGCCGGTGGGCCCGCGGATCAGCTTGCAATACCGGCCCCGCGACGTGCGTTAAGAACGGACGGCGGCTACAGCCTTGACCAACAGATCCGATGCGCGCTTGCCGTCGGGCAACGCGGGCGGCACCTTGCCGACCGCAACCGGACTGACCGTGACGACCACCATGTAGCGACCGAGATATGCCGAATAGTTGAGCACCTCTTGACCGACGGCCCTGCCCGAGGTTCCGCTGAGCACATCCCGCTTCATGGCGAGGGTGCGCGCACCCTCGATGGCGGGTGCGTCGATCACCTCGGTCTGCCCGGCGATCCCGTTGCCGCGGAAGCCGACCTTCTTGCATTCCGCCGACACCGCGGGGTCGAAGGGGACCTCCTGCGAAGTTTCCACCGCGACCGCTACGTACTGATTTCCGGCGCCCGTGGCGGTGAGCGCGGCCATGTTGCCCTTGAGCCCGGCGGGTACGGCACTGCCGCCGCTGTACTTGGCGCAGCCGGGAGGATCCACCGTCATTCCCTGCGGCAATGGCGCCGGGGAGAGCAGCTTGGGGTCCATCCCCGCCGGTTCCATGGTCTTGACGACGAACTCCGGTCCGAACTGGGTCTTCAGTGAGGCGATGTTTCCGATCTTCACGTTGTGATTGACGGGGTTCTGGACGGTTCGGCCGCAGCCCGGCACCACGAGCGCAAGCGCGCAGGTGGCCCAGATTCCCCAGCTCTTGACGGTCACCGGCTTCAACACCCGGCCACTGTATCGATTCGGACCGAAAAATCGATGGCACCTATAGGGAACAATGTCTGTGTGGCCAAGAGTTAACACCTGTGAGGACGGTATGAGATGAAGACGGCGGCTCGCCTAACGACTGCGGCACTCGGTGTCGGAGCGTTGATGGCTCTCACTACCGGCACGGCGCTCGCCGATGACGCGCAATCGGTCATCAACCAGTACCAGTCGCAGGGCTATCAGGTCATCATCGACCGAAACGGCTCCGCCCCCACCAACAAGTGCACGGTGTCCAACATCCGTAACGGGCAGGACGTCTACCGCACCGAGTATCAGCGCACCTGGATGCCCAGCGGCAAGTGGCTGGTGCTGCCGGTCCGCGTACTCGACCACAAATTGGTGTACATCTCCCTTAACTGCAACGTCTAGTTAGCCTAACCTAACAAGATTTGCCAGTTCGCTGGGTGTTGCACGCCCCGCGGGCCGATACGCGCGCCGCCTGAGAGCGGCCGCAGACGAGAATGTGAATTTGACGTTAATTTCCCCGATTGGGAATCAATCTGGGTATTAGTGCGTTGGACTGGACAGATTCACGAGCGTTGATGATTTGGCGAGTCGGGGATCGGGCATTCGTGTGGTATGCGGACACATTTCCGTAACAGCGAAGCCACGAGGAGTGAGGCGAGAGGAGTGAAATCGTGAAGAGATTGTTATTTGCAGGTATTGCCGCAGTTGGCGTCATCGGGGCGTCGCTGGGATCGGCAAGTGTCGCGCTCGCCGGGCCATCGGGATCGGGCGATGCCAGCGCTGTCATCAATGACCTCAAGACCAATGGGTACCGAGTGATCGTCTCCAAGACGGGCGCTGCGGACCTGAGCAAGTGCACCGTGGCGTCTGTCACGCAGGAGTCGCCGGTGAACAATGTTCAGCCGGCCCGGGATGTGCGTAACAACCCCACCACCGTGCCGACTGTCGACCGCAAGGTCGCGCATGTCGCGCTGAGCTGCTGACACAGCAGACACCTGACAATGGCCCGGGCCACAAGCCCGGGCCATTGTTGTCTCTACTTCAAATGATCGACCAGGGTGCCCTCGGCACCGAACAGTTCGGCTCGCCACTGCTCCAGGAGCACTTCGGTGTCGAGATCGTCGGGATGAAAGTCCTTCTTCATGTAGACGGCCAACCGGCCAATCATCCCGTCGTTCAACAGAGGTCCGCGGATCAATCCGACCGTCTCGCGCAGCACGCGGCCCGGTTGACGCCGACCATCCGGGTCGCTCCACGCAATGGAGAACCAGGAGCCCGCGGTGGCGAATGGCACCGTACCCGTCCAGATGACGGCCATCACCGCACGTCGCAGCCATTCCGGCCCACCGACCGCGCGATAGACGTCGAAGGCGACCGATTTGTGCTCGAGTTCCTCGATCGCGTGCCAGTACAACAGGTTCCGCACCTCGTCGTCGGTCACCATGGCCTGCAGGTCGCCGCTTTCCAGCAGACGCTCGGCCAGAACCGCGGTGTAGTGCTCAAGTGCTGCGGTCGCCGCCAGCATGGTCAACCGGATGTATTTGAGACGGTCCATGTTGGGTAGGTATTTGTCGACCAGGTCTTCGACCTTGCCTGATCGCCGCCCGATGCTCTCGACCATCTTGCTGCGGTAGCCCATTTCCGTGAGCTTCTCGTTGAGCTCGCGATGGTGCAGGCCGTGGGTGACTTCTTGACCGATGAACCCGGCGACACGCTTTTTGAGCGTCGGCTCGGTGATCCTGTCGGCGTAGCGACGCACGGATCGGACGAAGAACTCCTCCCCCGGCGGAAACACCGCGGAGGCACCGGCCAGTACATGACTCAACGCGATGTCGTTGTCGGCGAAGTGCCTTCGCATCGGGACCGGGTCACCGAACCAAAACCTGATGCGTCGCGTCTTCGGGTATGAGGCCGTTACCGGAGCAGCCATGTCGCACACCTCCACATTGATCGTGTAACTCAGTGTTACACGAATCGCTTACGTATTGAAGTAATGCGTAAAAGTTGGTGGCTTAGGTCCCTACAGCAGCCCCGGAATGATCGCCTTGCGCTCGCGCGGATACTCGCCAGGGAATGTTTCGCGGTACCACCGATGGATCGAAAGCGCCCGCGGCAACAGATTGGCAATCGAGAACAGCACGAAGATCAGGGCGGGTAGCGTCCACGCCATCAATGCCCAGCCTGCCCAGAGGATGATCTCGCCGAAGTAGTTGGCCGCCGACACCCACCTGAACGCACCGCCATATGGAATGCGGTATCCATCGAAACCATCGGCTCGCAGGTTGATGAGGATGCGGTCGGCCTGAAAGTTCACCAACCAGCCACCAAGGGCCACAAGGACTCCGAATATGAACCGGGGATCGGTGAACCAGGCGGCACTCTGCAGGTGCGCGGCGAAGGCGACCGCATATCCGTTGGCGAAACCATTGACCGCGTTGAAGACGAAGCCGAAGGCGATCCCGCTGTAGGGGAATCGTTTTCCGCTGCCCTTACGAGAGATCGGATAGATCAGTCCGCGGTACAGGTAGTGACCCTGCCACAACCCATACAGTACAAGCGCCGGTGCGCCGTGGTGGTGCGCGAGGGACCAGAAGGTGACGGTAAACGCCCACCACTGCGGGCATTCAAAGATCAGCCAACCGATCTTCGCGGGTGCGGTAAACCTCTCGTCAGGCTTGGCGAACCGGCCGTAGGGATTGGTGAACCAGAAGCCGCTGACGAAGGTGACGACGGCCAGGACCACCAGGAAAACGACCGCAGCGTGATACAGCTCTGTAAGCACACCGGGACAGTACCGAGTGAACGCTCGTTCTAAGCAGGGTCGATGATGTTCGTCTTCATTTGGTTGGCAACCTGACCGGCGACCTGAGCGTTGTCGGCAGCACCGGACGAGGTCACCCCGTACACCACGTTGCCCGTGGTGTGGATGTGCGTGGCACCGGTGTTGTCGGCCCAGGTGATCGTGATCGGGTTACGCATGCCGAACGTGTACGCGCCGGGCGAATGCGCCTTGCACGTGTTGAAAGCCTCTGTGATCCGACGGAATTCGGCTTGGGCTGCAGGCTTGTCGGGATAAATCGCAATGGCCTCGTGCAATGTCTGATGCGGGTCCGCGCTGCTGTCGACATTCAGCTGACGAAATGCCTGCCAGCCGTCCCCCAAGTCACCTTGGGACGCCGCGTGCAACACGCCGCACGGGTCCGACGAGTTGATGGCGGGCCCGTAGACCGGTGCCGTGTCGGTATGTGTGGTGTCCGCCGTCGGGAAGCCCAGCGACTTGACCACATCAATCCCGGCGAACAGCGAATCCGCAGCGGCGGCACTGACTTTGAGCTCGGTCACCTCGGGCGTGGACGTTTCCACAACCGGACTCGCAGGCTGTGAGCAACCGGCAACTGCGACGAGTGCGAGGAGGCCCGATCCGACCCATACTGTCCGCGCCATCTGAGAATTGTGGACTCTCAACCTGGGAAATTCCTGGGTGTTCGGGGTCTATCAGGTGAAATGTGGCGACAAGACGCCCGGCGACAGCACTATCGCAACGGCCGAAACGATGAGCAGTGCGACATATGCCCAAGCATGCACGGTATCGGGAAGGCGAGGCGGACGTCGCCGCAGCCACACCACGATCGGCAGCGCTCCGATGAGAAGCGCCGCGGCAGATCGCACATCCACCGCGCCGATGATGTACGGCACGTCCGCAGCTGCTGACGTGCCGGTGAGAAAGATCGCCAATGCCGGCGCGCTGATCGCCAGTGTCAACGGATTCGCCAGTGCGGTAGCCATACTCATCGGCTGTCCGCTGCGGCGCAGCAGGGGAACCGTCATCACGCTGCCGCCCACCCCCAGGAATGATGCGACCGCACCGATAGGCACGCCCAGTAGTGGCGACACTGCGAACCCACGCGAGGAGCCCTCGATCATGATGGGGCGGCGCAGGAATCCGGGGCGTGCCAGCACATCGATGATCGTGACCGCGAGATAGAGCACGAATCCCCACATCGCGAGGTGCGGTGGCGCCCACCTTGCCAGCGTCGCACCGAGAACGCCCCCGCACCCCAACAAGGCGATGAGCGCTGCCGCACTTCGCAAGTGTGCCAGTACGGCTCGTGAGGTTGCAACGGTGGCCGCCGCCGCGTTCACCACCATGACGACCGCTGACGTAGCCACCGCCACCTCGGCCGTCCCTGCGGCGAGCGCACTGTCGGCCCAGACGATCACCGGAACACTGACAAATCCGCCGCCGAATCCGAACAGCCCCGTGGTGAGCCCCGTCAGAATTCCGATCACCACCAACACGATCACGCCCATGAGGCCAGTCCAGCCGACGGGAGGGTTGCGGACAATCGAATGACAGCTCGATTCATTCGAGTTTCAGCCATACCCTGTGGGGATGCGGAATGTGCCGCTCGCCGATGTCGACCATCTGCCCCGCGATGTGCTGCCCATCGCCACCGACTACACCAACGGCCAGCTGCTGGATTGGCATGAGCATCGACGTGCACAGTTCCTCTACGGATCCACCGGGACGATGATCGTGGACACCGACGCCGGAACCTGGACAGTGCCCACTCGTCGCGCCGTCATGATCCCCGCGCGCACTCGCCATCGAGTCCGGATGCTGGAGGTGCGCACCGCAAGCCTCTACATCGAGCCGTCGGCCGTCCCGTGGTGGCCGACGTCGTGCGTGGTCGTCGACGTCAGCCCATTGATGCACGAACTACTGGGCGCGGCAGCGGATCTGGCCGCCGACTGCGACCTCGCCGGACGCGACAGAGCACTTACCGCACTCCTACTGCATGAACTGGCATCCTTCACCGCGCTGCCGTTGCATGTCGACATGCCGCGGTCACCCGATCTGGCTCGGCTGTGTCGCGAGTACCTCGACGCTCCAGACGTGTCGATTTCCAATGCTCAATGGGCGCACCGACTGAACACCAGCGAGCGCTCGCTGACTCGCCGGTTCCGTGATGAGGTCGCGATGAGCCCGGCGGCGTGGCGGGTGCGGGCGCGATTACTCGCAGCGGTTCCGCTGCTACGGCAGCAGTCGGTCACCCAGGTTGCCGGACGGCTCGGCTATGCCGCACCCGCCGCCTTCTCCTACGCCTTCAGCCGCGCGTTCGACATTGCCCCGTCCAGCATCCGATGACCTAGAGTTCACAGCTATGAGCCGGACCGCGATCATCATCATCGTCGGAGTTATCGCAGCACTGGCGTTTCTCGCCGTCGGCGCACTGGTCAAGAAGGTCGGCATACAGACAGCCGTCACGCACTTCCTTGTCGCCTGGGCCGGCGTTGCCGCGTTCAACATGGGGGTGGGCGTGTTTGAGGCCGGGTACGGCGTCGCCGAAGAACTACCCGTGTTGCTGGCGGTGTTCGGGGTGCCCGCTGCGGTCGCCGGGATCGGTTGGCTTGGCGCTCGGCGCCTCTCGCGGTCCTGACGGCCGGCGCCACAGCCTCGACGCACAGGTCAGCGCTTGACGATACTGTGGGGCGTATGACGACAACGTTCGTCGGGATCGCAGTGATCGTGGCGATGACCTTTATCGGTATCGGTATGAACGCTGGCCTCTTCAACACCCGCAGGGCACGACAGGCGATTCCGCCGTTGGTAGCCCGGGCGGCGGCTCCTGTGTATGCGCTCAACCGCCGTATCGGCAATCCGGGTCGTGCGGCCAAGCCCAAGGAAGAGCCCGAATCACCGGGCGAACCGCAGAAATGAAAATCCCCCAGGCACGCCCGGGGGTTCTCTTGGTGGAGCTAAGGGGAATCGAACCCCTGACCTTCTCGATGCGAACGAGACGCGCTACCAACTGCGCTATAGCCCCAAGACGCTAAGACCTTACCAGCCGGTCCCGCGTCAGACCGAATCGTGCGATGAGCCGTAAGAAGCGAAGAGCGTCAGCCCCGGCCTACTGACCGACAGCGTGCGGCATGCGGTACTGCCGTGGCTCGTCGTAGTAATCCAGGTGCTCGAAAACCGGGTCCTCATCATCGATTTCGAGGACGGCGGCGCCCGGACGGCGCAACCGCTGGGGAACCACATCGAGCTCACGGTCCGCGACGTTCTCCACGCCGACCACACGCGACCGCTGGTAACGCGCGGCGCGACGACGACGCAGCTGCTCCTCGATGCGGGTCTGGCGACGCAGGTAGCCCAGATAGAGCACCGCCGCCACACCCAGGCCGCCGCAGGCCCACCACGCGGTGCTGGTCGCGGTCGCCGCGACTACCCCGGCGATGACCATTGCCGCGACCAGACCCATCAGCACGCGCTTACGGAAGGCGAACTTGCGTGCGTTCTCCTTGGCCATGACGTCTGGATCGAATCGGCGGCGACGCGACGAGCTGTACACCGGCGGAGCCTGGTGCCGTTCCCGTGTCGGCTCGGCAGGGATCGCCAGACCCGAGGTGTCGTCCACGTACTCGTACTCATAGCTGCGCGAATCGGTTTCGGAGACGGGCGCCTCTTCCAGATCCTCGAGGTCGTCGGACAACGCGGCCTCGCCCGCAGGCAATGCGGTCGCATCCTCGTCGATGACCTCGACGTCTACCGGCTCGTCGGTCTCGAACTTTTCGGGACGAACCTTGCGCACAGCCATGGCCTTGACGGCCTGCGCGGCGTCCTTGTCTTCTTCGGTGGGCTCGCTGGCGATGACGCCGGTCGAGTCTTCGTCCTCGTCGTCGAGTTCGTCGATGTCCTCGCGACGGAAGTCGGGGTCACTACGGTGACCGGCAGCGGGACCGGTGCGGCGCAGTAGCTTGGCGGCCTTCCCGTTGAGAACCCGGGTGGCGAGGGCGACGTCGCTCGTGCGCTTCACCACGTCACGCTTGTTGATCAGCATCGGCACCAGGACGAACAGCCACAGCACGACCAGTCCGATCCACAACACCGATTGGGGGATGCTCGGCATCTCGGCCTGCTCCTTTCTGTGCGCGTCAGGTGTGCCTCTGCGCCTTAAGCCTCAGGTCAAGGCTAGGTTGGCGATCTGCGCACGTTATGAGGCGCGCCGATACCAATTACACACCTGTAATTCTACAGGGGCAAGCATCACAGGCCCCAATAGTCACATCAGTCTCAGTAATATCTCGCGAGCCTGCGCCTCACGACGGTTTTTCCCCCGAAAGCGTCGCGAGACGCAGACTCGCTACGGGGGTGTCGGAGCGCGGTGGGACGCTGCGCGCCATGGGGGACATTCCGTGGCCATTCCGCTCGGCCGACGTACTCGCATCCGGTGCAATCTCCGAACGCCGGATGCGCCGGCTGTATCGGCAGCTGTACCCCGGCGTATTCGTGCCAAGAGATGCGCAGCTCTCGGCGACCGAACGAGCCGTCGCGGCCTGGTACTGGTCGCGACGCCAGGGCATTGTCGCCGGACTGTCAGCATCTGCACTACACGGTGCGAAATGGATAGATGGCGATCGACCAGCTGAACTCGTGTTTGACAACTACCGGACACCGTCCGGATTAACAGTTCACCAGGATTCGTTACTCGCCAACGAAATCACCGAGGTCCACGGCACGAATGCCACGACGCCCGCACGTACGGCGTTCGACCTCGGGCGGCGACTGACCCCCGGCCACGCCGTGGAGAGAATCGACGCCCTGATGAACGCGACCGGCCTGACGACCCCCGAGGTCCACGCGGTGCTGGCCGGCCATCCCGGCGTCCGCGGCGTCGTGCGCCTACGCGAAGTGCTTGAACTCGTCGACGCAGGAGCCGAGTCACCACAAGAAACCCGCACTCGCCTGCTCCTGGTTCGCAGCGGATTCCCTAAACCTCAGACACAGATACGAGTGCTCGACGGATTCGGTGACTTCGTCGCACGCGTGGACATGGGGTGGGAGGACACGAAAGTAGGAATCGAATTCGACGGCGCGCAGCATTGGACGGACCCGCGCCAACGATCCCGGGACATCGACCGTGCCGCAGCACTCACGGATGAAGGCTGGACGATCATCCGGGTGACCTCAGAACTGCTTCGGCACCGCCCCGGCACGATCGTCAGCCGCGTCGACGAAGCACTTCAGATGGCGAGTCTGCGTCTCGCGACGGTTCTTCCCCCGAAAGCGTCGTGAGACGCAGACTCAGCAGGAACGAGCTCAGGCCCAGGCGGCGTTTCCGGATCGCACCAGCATGGCGGCCACCGATCCACGCACTTCCTCGACCGTCATCGCCACCAACAGGTGATCGCGCCACGCACCGTCGACGTCGAGATACCGTTTGAGCAGCCCTTCCTCACGGAAACCGACCTTGGACAACACCGCACGGCTGGCGCCGTTCTCCGGCCGCACCGTCGCCTCCACCCGGTGCAGGGTGACGGGCCCGAAACAGTGATCGAGCCCCAGCGCGAGCGCCGCGGTCGCCACCCCTTGCCGGGTCACCGTGCTGACCACCCAGTACCCGATCCACGCCGAACGCAACGCACCATGCGCGATATTGCCGATCGTCAGCTGCCCGACGAAATTCCCGTTCAGCTCGATCGCGCACGGAATCATCCGCCCCTTACGCGCCTCGGCCCGCAGACCCGAACACAGCGCGGGCCAGGAAGACACGCCGTGCCGCGCCATCCAGTCGACCTCCGAGGACGGTTCCCACGGTTGTAGATGCGTCTGGTCGGCCAGCCGTGCCCGGCTCCACGCCATCCCGTCCCGCAACCGGATGGGCCGCACCGAAACCACTCCTGCGGGCACACGCAGTTTTCCCAGCGGCATCGGCCAACCGGGATGTGCACTCTCTTGCCGCCAGACGCTCATGCGGGCTCCTGGTCTTCGCGCGCGAAGTTCATCCGCGCTGCGCCAGGAACGCGACCTCGACGATCTCCCCGGTACGAACCTGTTCCACCTCGGCAGGCACGATCACGAGGCAGTTGGCCTCCGCAAGCGTCGCGAGAAGATGCGACGACGCACCCGGCGCGCCCAGAATCTGCACCAGATACTCGCCGGTGTCCTGATCGCGCATCAGCTGGCCACGCAGAAAGCCCTTGCGCCCGGCGATAGAGGTAATGGGAGAAACTGTGCGCGCCTGGACAATTCGGCGCTGCGCGTGCCTGCGCCCCAGGGCCAGACGAATCAGCGGGCGCACCATCACTTCGAACACCACCAGGGCGCCCACCGGGTTCGCCGGCAGCAGGAAGGTCGGCACCGCGTCACGGCCCAGCTGACCGAAGCCCTGCACCGAACCCGGATGCATCGCGACGCGCCCGACCTCCATATCGCCCAGCGCCGACAGCGCCTCACGGATCCCCTCTGCGGCGGCACCGCCGACGGCGCCGGAGACGACGACAACCTCTGCCCGGTTCAGCTGACCCTCAAGCACCTCACGGAACGCGGCGGGTTCCGCGCTGACGATGCCCACCCGGTTCACATCGGCGCCGGCATCACGGGCCGCGGCCGCCAGCGCATAGGAGTTCACGTCATATACCTGGCCGTTGCCGGGCGTGCGGTCGACGTCGACGAGCTCGCCGCCCACACTGATCACCGAGAGCCGAGGCCGCGGATGCACCAGCACCCGATCACGCCCGACCGCGGCCAACAGCCCAACCTGCGCGGCACCGATGATGGTGCCCGCGCGGACCGCGACATCACCGGGTTGCACGTCATCACCGGTGCGCCGCACATAGTCACCCGAACGCACCGCGCGCAGCACCTTGACCCGCGACTCGCCGCCCTCGGACCAGCGCAACGGCAGCACCGCATCGGCCAAGGTGGGCATCGGGGCACCGGTCTGCACCCGCACGGCCTGCCGGGGCTGCAGCCGAGTGGGGGTGCGCTCCCCTACCCGCACCGTGCCGACCACGGGCAACTCGACCGTTCCGATCTCGCCGCTGGATTCCTCGAGGTCGTCTTCCTCATCCGGGGCGCCTTCACCCGGGCTGATCACCCGCACCACGCCACCGGCCGCCTGCACATCTACGCTGCGCACGGCGTATCCATCGATGGCGGCCTGGTCAAACCCGGGTAGCGGCCGGGCGGTCACCACTTCCTCGGCGCACAACAAACCCTGGGCTTCGGCGATCGCCACCCGAACCGGGCGCGGCGCGACCGCAGCCGCCGTCACTTTGGCCTGCTGCTCCTCGACCGAACGCACTGGCGCCTTTCTTACTCCGAATCCGGCAGCGTGGCAGGTCCCAGACCCAGCCGCTCGACCAACCATTGCCGCAAGCCCGGACCGTAGTCGTCGCGGTCCAACGCAAAGTCAACAGCAGCCTTGAGATAGCCGCCAGGATTTCCCAGGTCGTGTCGGGATCCGCGATGCACGACGACGTGCACCGGATGTCCCTCATCGATCAGCAAGGCGATGGCGTCGGTGAGCTGTAGCTCGCCGCCCGCACCCCGTGGAATCCGCTTGAGCGCGTCGAAAATTACCCGGTCCAGCAGATACCGCCCGGCCGCGGCATAGTTCGACGGCGCGTCCTCGGCCTTCGGCTTCTCCACCATTCCCTTGACGCGCAACACATTTGGGTTGGCGGCATCGGGGACGATCTCGACGTCAAATGCACCATAGGAACTGATCTCGTCGGGGCGCACCTCGATGGCGCAGAGCACCGAGCCACCGCGCTTGGCCCGAACCTTGGCCATGGTCTCCAACACACCCCGCGGCCATACCAGGTCGTCGGGCAGCAGCACCGCAACGGCGTCTTCGTCGTCGTCAAGGACCGGCTCCACACAGCCCACGGCGTGCCCAAGGCCAAGTGGCTCGGCCTGAACCACCGATTGCACCTTGATGAGTCCGGGTGCACGGCGCACCTTCTCGAGCATGGCGTGCTTCCCGCGGTCCTCGAGCGTGCCTTCCAGCACCAAGTCCTCGACGAAATGCGCGACGACGCCGTCCTTGCCCTCCGAGGTGACGATCACCAGGCGCTCGGCGCCGGCCTCGGCCGCCTCCTCCGCCACCAGCTCGATACCCGGGGTGTCGACCACCGGGAGCAGTTCCTTGGGCACAGTCTTGGTAGCCGGCAGAAACCGGGTGCCCAGACCTGCGGCGGGCACCACGGCGGTGCGCGGGATGGACACGTCAGGGGCCGTCATAGCCACTCACCCTAACCACTGACCACGGGATTGCGTGGGTAAGGCGGTACCGTCACGGAATCGGCTCTCCCCAGAACACCCCAGAGAACATCAAGGACGTGCTGCGGCAACAGATTGTGCAGGCACGACGGGCGATGTCGCGCACCGATCGCGAAAAACAGAACGCCGCGCTCGCCGCGCATGTCGCAACCGCGACTTCGGGACTTTCGGTGGTCGCCGCCTACCTACCGGTGGGATCCGAGCCCGGGACGGTGGAGATGCTCGACGCCCTGGCCACCCGCGGTGTCCAGGTTCTCCTGCCCGTCGCACGTCATGACGAGACTGGCACGCCCACAGCGTTGAGCTGGGGTCGGTACCGCCCCGGAGAGCTGATGGACGCACCCTTCGGGCTGCGGGAACCGGCGCCGCCGGTGTTCGGTCCGGCCGCCCTTGCCGACGCCGAGCTGGTGTTCATCCCGACACTCGCGGTGGACAGGCGGGGAAACCGGTTAGGACGTGGCGCGGGCTTTTATGACCGATCACTGAGGTTCGCCGCACCCTCGGTGGCGTTGATCGCACCCCTGTATGTCGGCGAGATACTCGAGGACATTCCAGCCGGTCCGCACGATGTGCCGGTGACCCAGGCGCTGACCGCAGACGGATTGGTCACACTCGCCTGAATCCCCAGGTCGCCCAGTGGCGGACCTAGCACTCCAACCGGTAGAGTGCTAGTGGCGTTTCATGGCTTGCCAGTTCCTGGAGGACCCCTCATGCCCACCTATTCCTATGCGTGTGCCGACTGCGGCGACAAGTTCGACATCGTCCAGGCGTTCACTGACGATGCGCTGACCGTGTGTCAGAAGTGCTCTGGCAAGCTGCGCAAGCTGTTCAACTCGGTGGGCATCGTGTTCAAGGGCAGCGGCTTCTACCGCACCGATAGCCGCTCGGGCAGCGTGGACGCCGCCTCGAAGAGCGATTCCGGCGGCAAGAGTGAATCCAAGTCCTCCGAGTCCTCGGCGAGCAGCTCATCGACGTCGAGCACCTCGAGTTCCTCCAGCTCGACATCCACCGCCACCGCGTCCGCTGCCGCCGGCTGACGAGTTATCCACAGCGGCACGCCGCCTACTGACGTGGGGATGCGTGCCGTCCTAGCGTGAGGGCATGGCCCGTTCGCCCCTCGATCCCACTGCGCTGCAGCGCGTATCGGCAGCACTTCACCCCGATTGGGCACGATCAGCATTGGCCCGGCGAATCGCGGCCGCGATCCTGGTGCTGTTCGCGGCCGTGCTGGCATTTCGCCCCGACCCGGCCAACGATCGCATCGAGGTGATGGTCGCCGTCCATGACCTGCATCCCGGCACGATCCTGACAGGCGATGATGTACGACTCGAAAAGCGCTCCTCGACAATCCTTCCCGACGGGGTCAGCACCAACGCGTCAACCATCGTGGGTGCGACGCTCGCCGGACCGGTTCGGCGAGGGGAAATGCTCACCGATTTACGCGTGCTGAGCCCGCGATTGGCCGAGTCGGCCGCCGGTAAGGATGCGCGCATCGTCCCGGTGCCACTGGGCGACGCCGCCACCGTCGACATGATCCGCACCGGAGATATCGTCGACATCCTCACCGTGACCGAGCACGGACCTGGCGCATCGGACACCGCGCCGCCCGAACCCGCCGTGCTGGCCACCGGCGCAGTGGTGGTGCTGGTGTCGCCGAAGCCATCAACCAAAGGCATTGGGACGCAGCGGGTGGTAATGGTCGCATTGCCGCCGCAGCAGGCAAATCGTGTCGCCGCAACCGCGTTAGTACAAGCGATAACGCTGACCTTGCGTTAGTGTCAGACCATGCTCAAGGGATTCAGAGATTTTCTGCTGCGCGGCAACGTCATTGACCTCGCGGTCGCTGTGGTCATCGGCGCGGCCTTCACCGCGTTGGTCACCAAGTTCAGCGACGCCGTCATTCAGCCGCTGATCAACCGGATAGGTACCGGCCCCGATTCGGATCACCCTGCGCTCAAGGTTGGGATTGGCGGCGGCCAATATCTGGACTTCAACGTCCTGATCACCGCCACCATCAACTTCATCCTGATCGCGGCGGTCGTGTACTTCCTGGTGGTGCTGCCGTACAACACGATCAAGGAGCGTTTGGCCAAGTCGGGCGAAGACCCTGCCGCCCAGACCGAGGCGGAGCTGCTCGTCGAGATCCGTGACCTGCTGGCCGAGCAGAAGAAGGCGTCCTAACTTCTTCTGCCCGGCCCGCCTGGGCAATTACTTCATGTCCCAGGTTTCGCCGTACGTGGTGACACTGTCACCGGCGCTACTGATCAACCGAGCGTAGGGACGCAGCAGCACACCACCGGCCGCACCGGTCACCGTGCCGTGGGCGTTACTGACCGCAACGGCACCCTTGGGGCCGGCGATCGCAACAGAGAAGGTGGCGACTTCCTGGATGCCGGGGCCGTTGCCCAAGTCGACGTTGATACCCGCCGAAGGCAGCAGGTTCGTGGTCTGAATGTACGAAGCCTCAGGGCCACCGCCGAAGGCGTTCGGAATACCGTAAAGAATCGACGTATTGGGGGTTGTGTAGTTGAAGTTCAAACCCACACCCAGCGACCACGGGTAACCCACCTGATAACCCAGCTCCAGGGTCCCCTCGAACGCGTCAGAACCTGCACCCGTCACCTCATAGGCCGCACGGCCCGAATGAAACCACTCACGGGTGAGGCGGTTGCGGTCCAACGGAAACACACCGTTCAAGAACGTGTCCCACTGCTGAATCCGCAGTATCCGCCCCTTGCCATCAACCAGCGTCAGCTCATCATCCAAACCCGCATGCGCGGGCGCCGTCCCGATTACTGCCAGCCCCACCACGCCAGCCACCGCGAGAATCAATCGCATGAGGGTGTTGTGCATGACCTGCCAGATGCCACCTGTTCTCATTTAGCTCCCTCAATACTCGGGCGGATACACGCCTGGACAATGCCTATTTCGCCAGGACCACATTGTTGCCCAAGCGGGCCAAACGTAACGGCCAAATCATCCCTGCGAGTTTCCCGAATGTTTCCGGCAAGCTAACTCACAGCCGATACACAGATTCTGTAATTACGCGCCGTTCTTAACTGCGCAGCGTCCGGCGGCGGCATTCCTATTAAGTGATGGCAATTACTTCATGTCCCAGGTTTCGCCGTACGTGGTGACACTGTCACCGGCGCTACTGATCAACCGAGCGTAGGGACGCAGCAGCACACCACCGGCCGCACCGGTCACCGTGCCGTGGGCGTTACTGACCGCAACGGCACCCTTGGGGCCGGCGATCGCAACAGAGAAGGTGGCGACTTCCTGGATGCCGGGGCCGTTGCCCAAGTCGACGTTGATACCCGCCGAAGGCAGCAGGTTCGTGGTCTGAATGTAGGAGGCTTCCGGGCTGCCGCCGAAGGCGTTCGGAATACCGTAAAGAATCGACGTATTGGGGGTTGTGTAGTTGAAGTTCAAACCCACACCCAGCGACCACGGGTAACCCACCTGATAACCCAGCTCCAGGGTGCCCTCGAACGCGTCGGCGCCCGGTCCCGTCACCTCGTAGACCGCGCGGCCCGAATGAAACCACTCACGGGTGAGGCGGTTGCGGTCCAACGGAAACACGCCGTTCAAGAACGTGTCCCACTGCTGAATCCGCAGTATCCGCCCCTTGCCATCAACCAGCGTCAGCTCATCATCCAAACCCGCATGCGCCGTCGCCGCCGTCGTAAAGAGAGCAACAAGAGTCATGACTAGGGCGCCAACCGCCAACAGACCGTGGCGGGCCCAGCCCGACACCTTGCTCAACAGCTTCATTCTGTTCCTATCAGTCCACTCATGGCGAACATGAGAAATTCCTAAGCGACGGACAGAAGGACGATATCGGCACGGTGTCCACGCGGCAATCTGAACGTGAGTTCTGTTCGCGGTGGACTCACCCAACTCTTGGCACGTATGTGAAGCCGGAGTTAGCCGAACCCAAGACATCCCCGGGTTAACAATTGGGTGAACGAGCAATTTGCTGGGAAACGCCGAGGCATCACGGGGGAACGGACACCCCGAATGGGTATCCAGGCTTCGCGACCTGGCGGATTTACGCGTCCGATATGCGGGAATTCCTTAGCCGTGATGGGGCGGCACGTTATCGCGCAACCACCGATCACTTTCGTGCACGCCGCGCGAATCGTTCACATCGCGTTCATCTGGACCCAAAGACGGCATCGCCTGGCCGAAGATCCTGTCGATGTCCGCATTGCTGACACTTGTTCCCCCTTCACCATTTTTGTGGCGAAGGTCACAATCAGGGCCCTCGGGGGTCGGCACCCGATCAGATCTCCAGACTCGATAGCTGCTCGATGATCTGAATCGCCATCGGTGTCACCGTGGCCATTCCATCGCGCACCGCAGCACGCGTTCCCGCGATGTTGACCACCAGCGTGCTTCCCGAAATACCCGCCACTCCGCGTGACAGACCGGCCTCGGTGACACCCGCCGCAAGCCCCGATGACCGGATGGCCTCGGCGATGCCGAGCAGCTCACGGTCGAGTAATGGCTGAGTGGCCTCTGGGGTGACGTCGCGCGGGGTGACGCCGGTGCCACCCACGGTCACCACGAGATCCACACCGCCGATGACCGCGGTGTTGACCGCGTTCTGAATCTCCGTCAGATCTCCCTCGACCGCCACCACACCGTCGACCACGATTCCGGCCTCCGAAAGCAACTCGGTGACCAGCGGACCACTGGTGTCCTGGTCGCCGTGGGCCGTTCTGTCGTTGACGATGACGACCAGAGATCGCCCCACCGGTAGCACCTCAAGCTCTGTCATGGAAGCAACCGTAACGGCTCGCAGGGACATCTGAGTCATCGGGCGACCTCACCCAATGTCACATCCACAGTCTTCTCCGGTCCGCCGTTGCCGTCGGTGTACGTCAACGTCACCTTGTCTCCCGGCGCCTTGGAACGCACCGCGGCCACGAGTCCGTCGGCGCTGTTCACCGGGCGGTTGTCCACCTTCGTGACCACCGACCCGTTGGGCACTCCGGCCTTCTCGGCGGCACCACCGGCAACCACCTCGACGATCTTGGCGCCCTGGATCTCCTTCTCATTGCCGACCCGAACTCCCAGGGAAGCGTGGGTGGCATGGCCGTTGGCGATCAGTTGATCGGCGACCCGCTTGGCTTGGTCGACCGGAATCGCAAAGCCCAGGCCGATGGATCCACCCTGCGTCTCGCCGCTGGAATCTCCACCCATGGTCGCGATGGCGGAGTTGATGCCCACCAGCTCGCCGTTCAGGTTGACCAGCGCACCACCGGAGTTACCCGGGTTGATGGCGGCATCTGTCTGGATGGCGTCCAGCACGGTGTCCTGGTTACCCGCCTGTCCCGCGGTGAACACCGGCCGGTTCAGCGAGCTGACGATGCCCGTGGTCACCGTGCCGTCCAGACCCAACGGAGAGCCGATCGCGACAACCGACTGCCCCACAACAAGATTCGCGGAGGAGCCGAGTGCGACAGGCGTCAGGCCCGAGGCGCCGGTGATTCGGATCACGGCGATGTCGGTGGCGGGATCGATCCCCACCACGGTGAAGGGCGAGTTCTTACCGCCCGCGATGGTGGCGGTGGTCTTGGCACCGGGTTCGCCCGCCGCCTGAACGACGTGCGCGTTGGTAAGCACCAAACCGTCGGCCGAGAGGATGACGCCCGACCCCTCTTCACTGGAACGACCCATGATCGTTTCGAGCTTGACGACACTCGGAAGCACCTTGGCCGCAACCTGTTCCACCGATCCCGCGGGCAGCGCGGACACCTGTTGCGCAGCGGGCTGACGGCCCGGAGCGATGGGGGTCAGACCGGTGCTGGCGCTGGTGACGACTGGCGCCCTGTGTTGACGGTCGGCGACGACGGCACCGACGGTTCCGCCCAACCCACCGGAGACCAGAGCCAGGACGGTCGCACCCACCACGAGCCCGCCGCTGCGCTTCCCTCGAGGCCCCTGATTCTGCGGCTGGGAGGGACGCTGCTGGTTCGGCGGCTGCTGCGGCGAGTATCCGTATGCCTGCCCCTGGTAATGGTGACCGGACTGAGCATGATGAGTCGGCGCTTGTTGCCCGGAGTAGTGACCGGCCGGCCGGTAGGCCCAATTGCCGTGGGGGTCGTTGGTCATAGGTACTTCCTCACCCGTTCTTCATAGGCGTTCACGATCGACTAGCTCGGGTGCCACGCTGCCGGAGCGGACTGAGAATCCACTGAGATCTCCCTCGTGTTTGGCGCAGACTTCCGGCGCCCGGCGGTGTCTCCCCCATCGGGGTGGCCGACGGGTCCGGGACGGCCCGGAAGGAGTACGTGCATCGACGTACCCGGGGCCGGACTGCCGTCGACCACCGCACCGGGCTCCGTCTCCTCGACCTTGATCGCGCCACCATGTTTGAGCACAACTTGCTTCACGATGGCCAACCCCAAACCCGATCCCGGCATTCCCCGGGCCGGGGTGGCCCGGTAGAACCGTTCGAAGACCAGATCCCGTTCGGCGGGCGGAATCCCGGGCCCACGATCGGAGATCACCAGCTCGGCGTGCGCGGCGTCCACCTGGGCCAGCCGCACCGACACCGTGGTGCCCGATGGACTCCACTTCGCCGCGTTGTCGAGCAGATTGAGAACCGCGCGCGACAGTCCCGCCGCGTCTCCGTAGACCTGCCACGGCCGCATGGCGACGTCGAATTCGATGTCATTGCGGCGGCGACGAACTCGTTCCAGAGTGCCCTCGACCACCTCGACCAGGTCTACCGGTTCATGCACGATGTCGGCACCGTCACCACGCGCCAGATCGACCAAATCGCCCACCAATGTGGACAATTCCTCGATCTGGGCGATCACATCGAGTTGCAGCGCTTCCATTTCCTCGTCGGGCAGACGGGGGGCGCCAGGTTGCATGGCGGCCATCAGCAGCTCGGTATTGGTGCGCAACGAGGTCAGCGGGGTACGCAGCTCGTGGCCCGCATCGGTCACCAGGCGCGCCTGGCGGTCTCGGGACTCAGCCAGTGCCCGCAACATGGTGTTGAAACTGATTGTGAGCCGTGCCAATTCGTCGCTGCCGGTGACGGCGATGGGCCGCAGATCATCGGTTCGAGCCACCCGTTCGGCGGCATCGGTGAGCCTGGCCACCGGCCGCAACCCGGTGCCGGCCACCACGGCTCCGGCGGCGGCCGCTACCGCGACGCCTACACCGCCGACAATCAGCAACACCCAGCCCAGTCGCCGCAGCACCGTGTCGGTGGGGTCGAGCGATTTCGCCATGATCAGCGTGCTGCCATTGTCGAGCCTAAGCGCAAGCACGCGTTGATGATTGACGGTGCGCAGCGACTGCTCCAGCTCGCCACGGGTCACCGCCTGCTCGGGAGCGCCATAGGGAATGATCTGTCCCTGCTGTGTCGCCGAGAACGTGATGAGCCCCGGAAAGATCAGCTTGGCGTTGACATCGGCGGAGTACGCGGTGCCTTCGATGGCGCGACGTGGGTCCACCGACAGCAGCCCGCTGCCGATGAGCAGGTTGGCGCGATCGTTGAGCTGCTTGTCGACATCGCGATACAACGCCGTGGACACCAGCAGGTAGGAAGCCACGGCCATCAGCACCACGACCATCGCCACCATCGACATCGCGAGCAGCATCACGCGCCAGCGCAGCGATACCGATGAGCTGGTTGCCCGCAGTGGAGAGAACAGTGCAGACGTCGGTCTGCGCATCCGTAGTGTCGCCATAGGGATTACGGAGGGGTCTCCCGCAGCACGTAGCCGACACCGCGAACGGTGTGGATGAGCCTGAGCTCCCCCTCGGCTTCGGTCTTGCGCCGCAGATAACCGACATATACCTCAAGTGCATTACCGGACGTCGGGAAGTCGAATCCCCACACCTCTTCGAGGATGCGGCTGCGCGTGAGCACCCGCCGGGGGTTCGTCATGAGCATTTCCAGCAGTGCGAATTCGGTACGGGTCAGGCTGATCGACCGAGTGCCGCGGTAAACCTCGCGGGTGACGGGGTCGAGCGTGAGATCACCGAAGCTCAGCGTGGCAGCGTCCGCCGATTCATCGACGGTGGTCCGGCGCAGCAGCGCCCGCATCCGGGCCAGGAGCTCCTCCAGCGCGAAAGGCTTGGGGAGGTAATCGTCGGCCCCCGCATCCAGACCCGCCACACGCTCGGAGACCGAGTCTCGTGCGGTGAGCACCAGGATTGGCAGATCATCTCCGGTGCTGCGCAGGCGACGGCATACCTCGAGTCCGTCGAGCTTGGGCATCATCACGTCGAGCACCAACGCATCCGGCCGGTCGGCCGCGATGACATTCAGCGCATCGACGCCGTCCTCGGCCAGATCCACCGAGTACCCATTGAAGGACAGGGACCGTCTCAACGACTCGCGCACAGCGCGGTCGTCATCGACTACAAGAATTCGCACAGGTACCAGTGTTAACCGTGCGGCTGAGATATTACTGAGGAAGCCTGAGAATCAGGTCTCGCAGCGTTCAGCGACGGTCGAGATCGATGAGCCCGAGGCGGGCAGCCTTGAGCAGGCGACGGGGAACCTTGTGGTTCTGTCCGCCGACAGTGACATTGACCAGCTCAGTGGCGGTGGCCTTCCACTGCGAGCGCCGGCTACGGGTGTTGGAGCGGGACATTCTCCGCTTGGGGACGGCCATGGTCGCGCCCTCTCCTTATTTCTCAGGTTTCTGTGTCATTCGCCCGCGCCGCGCCAGCATGTGGGGCGCAGCGAGCGACAATCACCACACGATAGCCGGTGGCGGACATGAGCTGCAAATTTGCTCGGATCAATCCGCGCCGACATGCCGCATCGCAGCGGATTCACATCGCGTTTTCTCACCATAAGACGGCGTGTCGACGCCATCACCTGGGCTCGTCCAACCACTTGGTTGGACCGGCAGATTGACGTTTTAGGGGGTGGGGTAATTTAACAGCGCACGAGCAGTCGATGCCGACCTCGAGAGGACCACCGTGACCACTGCGCCGGTACGAATTGGGAACTGTTCAGGCTTTTACGGTGACCGAATATCTGCCATGCACGAGATGCTCACCGGCGGTGAACTCGACTATTTGACCGGCGACTATCTGGCCGAACTGACGATGCTCATCCTCGGACGCGACCGTGCCAAGGCCCCCGAACGCGGCTACGCCAAGACGTTCCTGCGGCAGCTCGAGCAGTGCCTGGGCCTGGCGCAGGACAAGGGAGTCAAGATCGTCGCCAACGCCGGCGGTCTGAACCCCGCGGGTCTGGCGGACGCCATCCGCGCGCTCGCGGAGAAACTGGGAATCGCGGCCAACGTCGCGCATGTCGAGGGCGACGATCTGCTCCCCCGTGCCGCCGAGCTCGGATTGGGGTCACCGCTCACCGCCAATGCCTATCTCGGCGCCTGGGGCATCGTGGAATGCCTCAATTCCGGGGCCGACATCGTGGTCACCGGTCGGGTGACCGACGCCTCCGTGATCGTCGGCCCCGCCGCCGCGCACTTCGGATGGCGGCGCGACGACTACGACAAACTCGCCGGTGCGGTCGCGGCCGGTCACATCATCGAGTGCGGCACCCAGGCCACCGGCGGCAACTACGCCTTCTTCACCGAGATTCCCGACCTTTCGCGTGCCGGGTTCCCGTTGGCCGAGGTATCCGAGGACGGATCGTCCGTCATTACGAAACACGCGGGTACCGGCGGCGCGGTCAGTGTGGGCACCGTCACCGCACAGCTGCTCTACGAGATCACCGGGGCGCGGTACGCCAACCCGGATGTCACCACCCGGATAGACAGCATCGAGCTGACCCAGGAGGGCCCCGACCGGGTGCGGGTCTCCGGCGTGACGGGCGAGGCACCACCACCGGATCTGAAGGTGTCGCTGAACGCGTTGGGCGGCTTCCGCAATCAGATGACGTTCGTGCTCACCGGTCTCGATATCGACGCCAAGGCCGAACTGACCCGCAAGCAGTTGGAGTCCGCCCTGTCTTCCCCTTCGGGAGCCCCGCAGGACATCCAATGGACGCTGGGCCGCACCGATCATCCCAATGCCGACACCGAACAGGCTGCCAGCGCCCTGCTGCACGTGATGGTCCGTGACTCCGACCCGAACAAGGTGGGTCGGCAATTCTCCAACGCGGCGGTGGAGTTGGCCCTGGCGAGTTACCCCGGCTTCCACGTCACCACACCTCCCAAGGATGGGGAGCCGTACGGCGTGTTCACCCCGGGATACGTCCCTGCGGAGACGGTTCCTCATGTGGCGGTGCTGGCCGATGGCTCGCGTATCGATATCGCCCAGGCGTCACAAACACTGCCACTCGCCGACGCCCCGGCAGCGGCGCTGCCCGAACCACTTCCGGCCGGACCGGTACGCCGAATCCCGTTGGGCACCCTTGCGGGTGCTCGCAGCGGCGACAAGGGCGGCAGCGCCAATGTCGGCGTCTGGGTGCGCACCGATGAGGAATACCGCTGGCTCGCACATGCCCTGACCATCGACGCGCTGCGCGAGCTGCTGCCGGAAACCGAGCAGTTGGAGGTGGCCCGCTACCTGTTGCCCAAACTGCGGGCCGTGAACTTCGTCATCCAAGACATCCTCGGCAAGGGAGTGGCCTATCAGGCCCGGTTTGACCCGCAGGCCAAAGGAATCGGCGAATGGCTACGTTCCCGTGAAATCGACGTCCCCGAATCCCTCCTGAAGGAGACAATCTAGTGGCCCAGTGGAACACCCCGGAGCGCAAGGCTCTTCGGGAGACGGTGCGTGACTTCGCCGAGCGCGAGATCTTGCCGCACGTCAACGAATGGGAACGTGACGGACTGCTTCCTCGCGAATTGCATCGCAAGGCAGGCGATCTGGGCTTACTCGGTCCGGGCGCGCCCGAGGAGGTCGGCGGTGGCGGCGGAGATGCCATCGATCCAGTGATCGTGTGCGAGGAACTGCACTATGCCGGCGTGCCCGGCGGCGTGTTCGCTTCCCTGTTCACCTGCGGCATCTCTACACCGCACATCATCGCCTCGGGCGATCAGCGACTCATCGACAACTACGTAAAGCCCACCCTGGCCGGCGATCTCATCGGATCACTGGCCATCACCGAACCCGGCGGCGGGTCCGATGTCGGGCATCTGACCACCTCGGCCAAAAAAGACGGGGATCACTACATCGTCAACGGCGCCAAGACCTTCATCACCTCCGGCGTGCGCGCCGACTACGTGGTGACGGCGGTCCGCACCGGCGGAGCGGGGGCGGGGGGAGTTTCCCTGCTGCTGATCGACAAGGACACGCCAGGGTTCGAGGTCACCCGCAAGCTCGACAAGATGGGCTGGCGCTCCTCGGACACCGCCGAGCTGTCCTTCACCGATGTGCGAGTGCCCGCCGAGAACCTGGTGGGTGGTGAGAACACCGGCTTCGCGCAGATCGCAGGCGCCTTCGTTTCCGAACGAATCGGCCTTGCCGCCCAGGCGTATTCGAGTGCGCAACGCTGCCTGGACCTGACCGTGGAATGGTGCAGGAACAGGGAGACCTTCGGGCGCCCCCTCATCTCCCGCCAGTCCGTACAGAACACCCTCGCGGAGATGGCTCGCCGCGTCGATGTGGCGCGGGTGTACACCCACGCGCTGGTCGACCGCGCAATCGCCGGTGAGACCAACCTCATCGCCGAAGTCTGTTTCGCCAAGAACACCGCCGTCGAAGCCGGCGAGTGGGTCGCCAACCAAGGCGTTCAGCTGTTCGGAGGCATGGGCTACATGACCGAGAGCGAGATCGAACGGCAGTACCGCGACATGCGCATCATCGGGATCGGTGGCGGCACTACCGAAATCCTCACCTCGTTGGCAGCCAAGCTCCTGGGGTTCCAGTCGTGACAATCCTGCGCACCGCCGTCAACACCAACTCTCCCGAATACGTCGATGCGGCCGCGGCCATGGCGACCAAGCTGGCCGAGGTCAATGCCGAAACCGCGAAGGCACTCGCCGGTGGGGGCGACAAATACGTTGCCCGCCACCATGAACGCGGAAAGCTGCTGGCACGTGAGCGCATCGAGCTGCTCATCGACCCCGACTCCCCGTTCCTGGAGCTGTGTCCACTCGCGGCCTGGGGCAGCGACTTCACCGTCGGGGCCTCGCTGGTCACCGGCATCGGCGTGGTCGAGGGCGTCGAGTGCATGATCGTGGCCAACGACCCCACCGTCAAGGGCGGTACCAGCAACCCGTGGACACTGCGTAAGGTATTGCGGGCCAACGATATCGCCTTCAAGAACCGGCTGCCGGTGATCTCACTGGTGGAATCGGGCGGCGCGGACCTGCCCACACAGAAGGAAGTATTCGTTCCCGGCGGACAGATGTTCCGCGACCTCACGCGGCTCTCGGCCGCGGGCATACCCACGATCGCCCTGGTGTTCGGAAACTCGACCGCCGGTGGTGCCTACATTCCCGGCATGTCGGACCACGTCGTGATGATCAAGGAACGCTCGAAGGTGTTCCTGGCGGGCCCGCCGCTGGTCAAGATGGCGACCGGCGAAGAGTCCGACGACGAATCGCTGGGCGGCGCCGAAATGCACTCCCGCGTTTCCGGTTTGGGCGACTACCTGGCAGCCGATGAACAGGGCGCCGTGCGGCTCGGACGCCAGATCGTCGCGCGCCTGAACTGGGTCAAGAAGGGCCCCAAGCCCACGGCCGTCATCGAACCCATCGCAGACCAGGAGGAGCTACTCGGCATCGTCCCCGGGGACCTGCGCATCCCGTTCGATCCGCGTGAGGTCATCGCGCGGATCGTCGACGGTTCGGAATTCGACGAGTTCAAGGAGCAATACGGCTCCTCACTGGTCACCGGCTGGGCCCGGCTGCACGGGTACCCGATCGGCGTTCTCGCCAATGCGCGCGGCGTGCTGTTCAGCGAGGAAGCGCAGAAGGCCACTCAGTTCATCCAGCTGGCCAACCAGACCAACACACCACTTCTTTTCGTACACAACACCACCGGATACATGGTGGGTAAGGAGTACGAAGAGGGCGGCATGATCAAGCACGGGTCGATGATGATCAACGCCGTGTCGAACTCGACGGTGCCGCATCTGTCCCTGATTGTCGGGGCCTCCTATGGCGCCGGGCATTACGGCATGTGCGGCCGCGCTTACGACCCCCGCTTCCTGTTCGCCTGGCCCAGTGCGAAATCGGCGGTCATGGGCGGCACCCAGCTGGCCGGCGTCATCTCCATCGTGAGCCGTGCCGCCGCGGCGGCACGCGGCCAGGCCGTCAACGAGGACGCGGACGCCGCCATGCGGGCTGCCATCGAGGCACAGATCGAGGCGGAGTCGCTGCCCATGTTCATGTCCGGACGCCTGTATGACGACGGGGTCATCGACCCCCGAGATACCCGGGCCGTGCTCGGTATGTGCCTGTCCGCCATTGCCAATGGACCGATCGAGGGGACGTCGAACTTCGGCGTCTTCCGGATGTGAGGGTTTGGAACACATGACTGCGCCTTCAATCACCTCTGTTCTGGTCGCCAACCGCGGCGAGATCGCCCGCCGCGTCTTCGCCACCTGCCGCAAGCTTGGGCTCGGAACCGTCGCCGTCTATTCGGATGCCGATGCCGACAGCCCACATGTGTCCGAGGCCGATGCCGCGGTGCACCTACCCGGCACCTCCAGTGCAGAGACCTATCTGCGCGGTGAGCTCATCATCGCCGCGGCCAAGGCCACCGGCGCCGACGCCATCCATCCCGGTTACGGATTCCTCTCCGAGAATGCCGATTTCGCTCGCGCGGTGGCGGACGCCGGTCTGACCTGGATCGGCCCGCCGGTCACGGCAATCGAGTCAATGGGCTCGAAGATCGAGTCCAAGAAACTCATGGAAGCCGCCGGTGTGCCGGTGTTGGGTCGGCTCGACCCCGACACCGTCACCGCCGATCAGCTCCCGGTGCTCGTCAAGGCCTCTGCCGGCGGCGGTGGCCGTGGCATGCGGGTAGTCGACAACCTTGCTGACCTGCCGGGCGAAATCGCTGCCGCACAACGGGAAGCCCAATCGGCATTCGGGGACCCGACGGTCTTCTGCGAGCGCTACCTGAGCACCGGCCGACACATCGAAGTACAGGTGATGGCCGACACCCACGGCACAGTGTGGGCCGTGGGTGAGCGCGAGTGCTCCATCCAGCGCCGTCACCAGAAGGTCATCGAGGAAGCACCCTCCCCCTTGGTGACCCGAATCGGCGGCATGCGAGAGCGACTCTTCGAGGCGTCACGTACTGCCGCGGCGACAATCGGTTATGTGGGCGCGGGAACCATGGAATTCCTGGCCACCGAAGACGGCGAGTTCTTCTTCCTGGAGATGAACACCCGCCTGCAGGTGGAGCACCCGGTGACCGAGTGCACCACCGGTCTGGACTTGGTGCTGTTGCAGATTCACGTGTCCGAAGGCGGGCGGCTCGATCCGGAACCTCCCGCGATTCATGGTCATTCGATCGAGGCGCGGCTGTACGCGGAGAATCCGGCCGCCGAGTGGCAACCGCAAAGCGGCACCGTGCGGCGCTTCGACATACCCGGGGCCGGCTCGGAATTCCATGTGCCCGGACATCCGGGGCGCAACGGGATCCGCTTGGACTCGACCATTGTCGACGGCAGCGTGGTGTCGGTGCACTACGACCCGATGCTCGCCAAGGTCATCACGGTGGCGCCGACGCGCACCGAGGCCGCCCGGCTGTTGGCCTCGACACTGGAACGCGCCCGGATACATGGGCTGACCACCAACCGTGATCTGTTGGTCAACGTGTTGCGTCACCCCGCGTTCCTCGCCGGTGACACCGACACGTCGTTCCTGAACAAGCACGGCCTCGACATTCTTGCCAAACCGCTGGCCGACGAGGCGGCGCACCAGTATTCAGCGCTTGCGGCGGCACTTGCCGATGCCGCCGCAAACCGGTCTTCGGCCGTGGCCTGTGCCGCCCTTCCGAGTGGCTGGCGCAATCTGGCGTCCGGCTTCCAGACCAAGGAATTCGCGGTCGGCGAGAGCGTCATCACCGTGCGGTACCGCCTGACCCGCTCCGGCCTGGAACTGGACGGCGACTGGCCATCCATCGACGTGGTCTCGGCGACACCGGATCATGTGGCGCTCGTCATCGACGGCGTCCGCCGCGGATTCGACGTGTCCTTCTACGGGGCGACCGTGGACGTCGACTCCCCGCTCGGTCCGGTGGCACTGGCCGTGGTGCCCCGATTCACCGACCCCAGCACCGAGGTGGCGGCAGGCTCGCTCATCGCGCCGATGCCGGGGGTGGTGCTGCGGGTGGGTGCCACGGTGGGAGACACCGTCACCGCGGGTACACCCATTGTCTGGTTGGAGGCCATGAAGATGGAGCACACCATCGTCGCCCCTGCCGATGGCGTTCTAGAGATCCTCAATGTCGAACCGGGACAACAGGTCGAGCTCGGCACCGTACTAGCCCAGTTGGCCGCAGAGGCCAGCACCGAAGGAGAGCCCACATGACGCAGACCAATCCGTACGTCGAGTCCGATGAGCGCAAGGCGCTGCGGCAAGCGGTGGCCTCGCTCACCGGCAACTACGGCCACGAGTACTACCTGGAGAAGTCCAAGACTCACGCCCCCCTGACGGAGTTGTGGGACGAGGCAGGAAAGCTCGGCTTCTTGGGAGTGAACATCCCCGAGGAGTACGGCGGCGGCGGTGCGGGCATGTACGAGCTCGGGCTCGTGTTCGAGGAGCTCTCGGCGGCCGGGTGCCCGCTGCTGATGATGGTGGTGTCCCCCGCCATCAATGCCACCATCATCGCCCGCTATGGCACCGACGAGCAGAAGAAGAACTGGCTGCCCTCGATGGCCGATGGCACCTTCACCATGGCGTTCGCCATCACCGAACCGGACGCCGGCTCGAACTCGCACAACATCATCACCACCGCCAAGCGCGACGGGGGCGACTGGATTCTCAACGGGCGCAAGGTCTTCATCTCCGGCGTCGACCAGGCCAACGCCGTGCTGGTGGTGGCGCGCACCGAGGAGGCCAAGACCGGCAAGCTCAAGCCGGCGCTGTTCGTGGTGCCCACCGACACCAAGGGGTTCGAGTACACACCCATCGATATGGAGCTCACGCTCCCGGAGCGGCAGTTCCAGGTGTTCCTCGACGATGTGCGGGTACCGGGTAATGCACTCGTCGGCTCCGAGGACGCCGCGCTCATGCAGCTGTTCGCCGGTTTGAACCCCGAGCGAATCATGGGCGCCGCCAGCGGCGTTGGCCTTACCCGGCTCGCGCTGAGCAAGGCCACCGATTACGTCAAGACGCGCCAGGTGTGGAAGACCCCGATCGGCGCGCATCAGGCCATCGCGCACCCGCTCGCCGAGATCAAGGTCGAGCTGGAGCTGGCCAAGCTCATGATGCAGAAGGCCGCCACCCTGTACGACTGCGGCGACGACTGGGGCGCAGCGGAGGCGGCCAACATGGCCAAGTACGCCGCAGCGGACGTGGCCTGCCGGGCCGCCGATCGGGCCGTGCAGTCCTTGGGCGGCAACGGATTGACCTCCGAGTACGCCGTGGCCCCCCTGCTGAATCTGTCGCGCTTCGGACGTATCGCCCCCGTAAGCCGGGAGATGATCCTCAACTTCGTCGCGCAGACGTCCCTCGGCCTGCCCCGCTCGTACTAGAGGAGACACCCCATGAGTGACACTTTGGTCCAGTACGAGGTGGAGGGCCGTGCCGCCCGCCTGACGCTCGACTCGCCGCACAATCGCAATGCGTTGTCCAGCGGGTTGGTACGGCAACTGCGAGAGGGGCTGCAGCGAGCCGCTGCAGACCAGACGGTGCGCGCCGTGGTGCTCACCCACACCGGCAACACCTTCTGCGCGGGCGCCGATCTGTCGGAGAGCTCAACGGCGTCGTCCGACCCCCAAGATGTCGCGAAGGATCGGGCCGGTCAACTCACCGCTCTGCTACGCGACATTCTGGAGCTGCCGCTGCCCGTCATCGTCGCCGTCAACGGCCATGTGCGTGCCGGCGGCTTCGGTCTGGTCGGTGCCGCCGATATCGCGGTCGCCGGACCCGACAGCACCTTCGCACTGACCGAGGCACGCATCGGAGTCGCGCCGTCGATCATCTCGCTGACGCTGCTGCCCCGGCTCACCGGCCGCGCGGCCGCGCGCTACTTCGTCACCGGCGAAAGGTTCGACGCACGGATGGCCGCGGAGATCGGTTTGGTGACAAAGTCCGTCGACAGTTCCGAGGCGGTCGAGGCCGCGGTGACGTCATTGGTGGATGACATCGCTCTCGGTTCGCCCCAGGGACTGGCCGAGTCGAAGAAACTCACCACCGCTCCCATCCTGGCTGATTTCGATGCGCGTGCAGTCGAGTTGACGGAAACCTCGGCGCGACTGTTCGTGTCGCCCGAAGCACAGGAGGGCATGCTGGCGTTCCTGCAGAAGCGTCCTCCCGCCTGGCAGGTGTGAACCACGCAGCACTACGCACGTAGTGCGCTGAGCAACACGAATGAACTGCGTGCCTTTAAGCGCGGTTCGTCGTAGGCTCGGCGGTGATGAGCAACCTCCCTGAGCGGGTTACCGCATCGATGCGGGCCGCAGACGCCGATCGCATGCGCGTCGCACAGCTGTTATCCGACGCTGCGGCGCAGGGCCGGCTGGAGCTCTCCGAGTTCGAGGAGCGTCTCACAAAGGTGTACTCGGCAAACACGTACGGTGAGCTTGATCAGCTCAGCGCGGACCTGCCTGCGATCGCTACCGCTCAGGTTCGGGGTCAAGACAGCAAGCCAGCACCATCGACGGTGCTGATGGCGATCATGAGTGGATTTGAACGACGGGGCCGCTGGAACGTGCCCGGCAAGCTCACTTCATTCGCGCTATGGGGTGGCGGTGTGCTGGACCTGCGTTACGCCGACTTCACCTCCAACGAGGTCGAGATCCGCTCGTTCTCCATCATGGGTGGCCAAACGATCCTCTTGCCGCCAGAGGTCAATGTGGATGTCAGGGGCGTCGCCGTGATGGGTGGCTTCGATCACTCCGCGAGCGGCACCGGGGTGCAGGGCGCACCACATGTGACGGTCAAGGGGTTCTCGCTGTGGGGCGGGGTAAACGTCAAGCGGAAGCGGCGTAAGCGGCGCGAGTCGCTGGAAGAGCGCTGACGGCATCCAAAGCACCGAAGCGCCACAGCGTATTCACAATCTGACGGCGCCGATCGACATCCAGCTCTGCCGCAAGGACCGCATCAAGGTCATTCAGGGTGAACTCGCCTGCGAGCGCTAAGAGTCCGTCAAGATTCACTACGCCGCCGAACGCTATATCTCGACCACGGGCCACCAGATGGGTCCGATCCGCGCCGACGATCGATTGCACCACCGCGGGGTAGGCCCAGCCGAGCGCGACACCCGCGGGAGGATCACCGGTGCGCAAGGCCGCCACCTTAGGGGGCCGCAGATACCCGGCGGTGCGCTGTTTGGCCGCCGCCAACTCCATCGTTGTCGCCAGTCCCGATATCGCCTCGGGGTCGCCGAGCGTCTCCATCACCAGCTGCCGGACATCGTCGAAGCTGCGCGGCTCACCCGCCGCATCGAGCCGAGCGCCGAAGTGGTCGATCATCAAGTCCGAAAATGATTTTCGGACGTTTGGCGGAAAGAGTGTGACACCCAGGAACACCGAGGGACTCGCATTACGGAAAAGGTGGTAGCGCCCGCGGGGAATGCATATGAAGTCACCCGGGCGCAGGATGTAGCGGCTCGCTCCGGGCAGCAATCGGTCGAAGTCAAACGAGACCTTGCCCAACGACGGGTTCTCGAACAATTGATGGTGGTCGATCCCATCGGCGGGCCACACCCAGAGTTCCTTGATGCCCGGGCCCAAATGGAAGATCAGCGATGGCTCGTCGTCCTTGTGTATTCCGAAGGGTGTCCATTCCACATCGGCGACGAACGTATAAATATCCGCGCCGGACACCAGATCTCGGCCCGGGACAAGGCTGCGCACCACGGCTTGGGCGAAGGCGCCGAGGCCCAGGTCCCACGAGGAGATATCGTTGATGGCGACACATGCCGGACGGTCGTCCGCGTTCTCGGCAAGCCATTCGGTCAACTGCTGCGTGTCGTGCGGCACGGTGCGCGCGAGCCGCTCGGTGAGCTTGAAGTCGAATTCACTGCCCCGGAATCCGCGCAGTCGCAACCCTTTTCCGCCTGCCGCGGTCGCCGTGGCAGCCGCAGCGGCGATCCGGCTGCTGATCGCGCTCGGGTCTGTCACCAATCCGGGAAGGAAAACCGTTTGCTCGTACCCGGGGGCCCAGTCCGCAACAAACTGACGCCAGCGGGAGTCTTCGACGAACACCATTTCGCCTTCCATGCCTGCGTCCGGGCGTGCACGGCCGGGGGGACGACCATGCACGCCCGGCTCCCACTCTTAGTGGCTGGCAACCATTTCCGTTGCGGTGACGATCTCCTCGTCCTCGACAACGATCTCAACAGCGATTTCGCGCATGGCGGTTCCTTTCCTTCAAACGGTTAACTGCCGAACTCATCACAGGCACCGTGCTGGCATCCGTCGCGTGGCGCCACCGCGGTGAACGTACGCCCAGCCCACAGACGCCGTCACTAGATCAGTCGCGCAGTCATGGGCGAAAGTTCCCGCCGGGTCGATTCAGACCGGCGAGAGCTCCCATGCACCGCTGCCGGTCAGCTGCAACCGCGACCGGTGGTGGCGGTCGATCGTCGACCTGTGCCCCACGCTGACAACCACGCACTCGGGTAGCCGTTCCCGCACCAACGCATACATCGCATCCTCCAGCCCCTCGTCCAGAGCCGAGGTCGACTCGTCGAGGAACACCACTGCGGGACGCACCAGCAGCACTCTGACGAAGGACACCCGCTGCTGCTCCCCCAGCGAGAGCACGGCGGCCCAGTCGGCTTCCTGATCCAGCCGCTCGGTTAAATGCCCGAGCGAGACATCGCGCAACGCCTGCTTGAGCTCCTCGTCCGAAACATCTTCTACTGGAAGCGGATACACCACGGTCTCGCGCAGGTTACCCAATGGCAGATAGGGCAACTGCGGCAGGAACAGCGTCGCCCACCCGTCGGGGCGCGCGACCAATCCGGAGGCCTGCGGCCACAGCTGCGCCAGGCTGCGCAGCAAGGTGGTCTTCCCACAGCCCGATGGGCCCTTGACCACGACACTGTCACCTGCGGTCAATGCGAGGTTGAGGTCCGCGATCATGTCCAGTCCCTGCAGATCACGGACCTGGACATCGGTGAGTATCAGGGCGTCGTCGGCGCCGGTCACGGTGATCCGCGGCAGTTCGCGGGCGCGATGATCGCTGTCGAGCATCTGATCGATACGCAGGAGCGCGGCCCGGTAGACGGTGAATTCGTCATAACTGTCTCGGAAGAAGGACATTGCGCCACAGACGTTTCCGAATGCGGCGACGGTCTGCAACAGATCACCGACCTTGATCTGGCCGGTGAAGAATCGGGGTGCCTGCACGATGTACGGGATCATGCCGGTGGTCACGTCACCGATACCGCGGTTCCAGCCGTTGAGGCGCAGCTGTGCGTACACGATGCGCCACATGTTGGCGATGATCTCGGCGAAACGTGAGTGCAGCAGACGTCGTTCGCGTTCACCGCCGCGGTAGAAGGCCACGCGCTCGGAGCTATCACGCAGCCGCACCAGCGCGTACCGGAAGCTCGCGCTGAACCGTTCGTTCAAGAAGTTCAGCCGCACCAGCGGGCGGCCGATCCAGAATGCGATGACGGTCACCGTGATCGAGAACACGAACGCGATGAAGACCATGGCGCGGGGGATCTCGATTCCCCACAACAACAGTGGACCCGAGAGCTGCCACAGCACCCCGGTGAACATGACGATCAGCAGTGTCTTGTTCACCGCGCCGAGCGTCAGATCCACCGATTTGGTGGTGTGCGTCTCGATGTCGATCTGGATCCGCTGGTCGGGGTTCTCCACCGGAACATCCAGAAAACGGTTGCGGTAGAAGGCATCCTTGCTCATCCAGTCGTCGACGAGCCTCGTATTGAGCCACACCCGCCACCGGATGGCGAACACTCTGCGCAGGAAGAAGTCCACCACCGTGTAGGTCACCGTGAGCACCACAAGAATGCCGCTGATCGCGAATGACGTGAAGAACGCCTGACGCGCATCCGCCAGTAGAGCCGAGTTATGGGTGACGAGCGCCTCCGAGCCAACCTGCAGCGCATTCATCAGGTCCTTGTACTGGTACGTGAAGATCACCGTCACTCGTGCCATGTACACCGTGTGCCACATGATGAATGCCAGCAATGCCCACGTGCGCCAACTGTCGCGGCCGCGGAAGAAGGGCGCGTTGACTCGCCAGAACTGCTGTCCCCATTGGGTAAACCGGGCGATAGCGAAAGCCACCGCAAGGAACACCACCATGGTGACCGCCCAGGCTTGCAGCGTCCACACCAGAGAGCGCAATGGCTCGCCCGGCCAATCCAAACTGGGCTGAACCATTGGCTCTCCCTATCGTTGCGCCCTAATGGGCGAAGTGACGTGCTCCAGTGGTGTACAGCGTGATTCCCGCGGCCTTAGCGGCATCGGTCACCAACTCATCGCGCATAGACCCGCCCGGATGCACGATCGCTCGAACTCCGGCCTGCGTCAGCACCTCCAGGCCATCGGGGAACGGGAAGAAGGCGTCCGAGGCCGCTACCGCACCGGAAACTCGATCCCCACCACGAGACACCGCCAGCTTGGCTGCGTCCACCCGGTTGACCTGTCCCATTCCGACACCGATGGTGGCACCGCCGGAGGCGATGACGATCGCGTTGGATTTGACGGCTCGCCCCACCTTCCAGGCGAACGCCAAGTCCGCCAAGATGTCCTCATCCACAGCGGTACCGGCCACCAACGTCCAGTTGGCGGGATCGTCGCCCTTGGCGTCGAGCGCGTCGCGCTCCTGCACCAGCAGGCCACCGCTGATCTGTCGCCACTCGGTGTACCCGGACTGCGGGGGCGCCGCGCGCAGCAGACGCACGTTCTTCTTGCGACTCAGCACCTCCACCGCGCCGTCCGCGTAACCCGGCGCCACAATCACCTCGGTGAAGATGTCGGCGACCCGCTCGGCCATCTCCACGCTCACCTCGCGGTTGACCGCGATCACGCCGCCGAAGGCACTCAGCGGATCGCATTCGTGGGCCTTGAGGTGCGCATCGGCGATCGAGATGTCCGACACCGCGATACCGCACGGGTTGGCGTGTTTGATGATGGCCGCACAGGACTTGTCCTGGTCCCACGCGGCACGCCAGGCAGCATCGGCATCCGTGTAGTTGTTGTACGACATCTCTTTTCCGTGCAGCTGCTCGGCCTGCGCCAGACCATGCCCCGCGGCACCGGTGTACAAAGCCGCCTGCTGGTGCGGGTTCTCCCCGTAGCGCAGCACCGCCGAACGATTCCACGTGCCGCCGATCCATGACGGCAACTCCGCGGCCTCGGGCTCCGCCACGGAGGACAGCCAGCCGGCGACCGCTACGTCATACTCGGCGGTGTGGCGGAATGCCTTGGCCGCTAGAATCTTCCGTGCTTCCAGGGTGAATCCCCCGGCATCGACGGCCGCCAGCACCGCACCGTATGAGACGGGGTCGACGACCACCGCCACGCTCGGGTGGTTCTTGGCCGCGGCACGCACCATCGACGGGCCACCGATGTCGATTTGTTCGACACATTCGTCTTCGGAGGCACCCGAGGCCACCGTGGCGGCGAACGGGTACAGGTTGACGACCACCAGCTCGAAGCCCTTGACGCCCAGCTCCTCGAGTTGGGTCAGGTGCTCCTCACGGCGGGTGTCGGCCAAGACGCCGGCGTGCACGTGCGGATGCAACGTCTTCACCCGGCCATCCAGCACCTCCGGAAAGCCGGTGACCTCTTCCACAGGTGTCACCGGAATTGACGCGGCAGCAATGGTTTTCGCGGTAGATCCGGTGGATACCAGTTCTACGCCGGCGGCGTGCAGCCCGCTAGCGAGCTCTTCCAGTCCGGTCTTGTCATAGACACTGATCAATGCCCGCCGTACGGGTCGCTGCGTACTCACTTGATGGAGGCCCTTCTTCCGTTCCAAATCAAACCTCTGGTGGCCACCGCGGCCAGCACATCTACCAGCAGCGTGCGTTCCACTACCTTGACGCGTTCATGCAGACTGGCCTCGTCGTCATCCCCATGCACGTCGACCGACTGCTGGGCAAGGATCGGCCCGGTGTCCACCCCGTCATCGACCAGGTGCACTGTGCAACCGGTGACCTTGACCCCGTGTGCCAAGGCATCGGGGACGGCGTGCGCGCCGGGGAAGGACGGCAATAGCGCGGGATGGGTATTGATGACCCGGCCCAAGAACTGCGAAAGAAACCGCGGCCCAAGTATCTTCATGAATCCTGCCGAGACCACCAGATCGGGCCGGTGGGCGGCGGTGGCGTCGGTGATCGCGGTGTCCCATTGTTCACGGGAGTCGTAATCGGAGAGCCGCACGGTGTAGCTGGGCAGCTGCGCGCCGGTAGCGATATCGACGGCGGCGCACTGCCGGTCGGTGCCTACGGCGACGATCCGGGCGGGGAAGTCATCCGTAGCCGCATCAAGCAGGGAGCGCAGCAGGCTTCCGGTGCCGGAGGCCAGGACCACGACCCGCGCCGGGGCAGACGGGGCGATCTCAACGAGCGACTTGGGCTCCGAGGAGCCACCCGCGCGAGGAGAATCCGACACCGACACGCCGCTGAGCGTAGCCGGACTGGTCACTTGGCCTGTTCCGGAGGGTCGCTGGAGTCACTCTCGGCTTCGGCTTCGGGGTGGGCCTGGGCCTCCGAGTCCGATTCGGCCTCCACTTCCGATTCGGCTTCGGGTTCCGGCTCAGGCTCTGGCTCTGGCTCTGGCACCGGTTCGGGTTCTAGCTCTGGTTCGGGTTCCGGTTCGGGCTCTGGTTCCGGTTCGGGCTCTAGCCGTGCTTTTGCCGGAAGACGGGTGGCCCCGCCCAGCATGAACACCGTCAACAGGCCGATGACCAGGAACCAGAAGAACACTCCGGGACCGAACGTGCCCTGATCGATCCCCAGGCGTCCGAAGTTCCCCAGCTGCCCGCCTGCGAGCTTTCCGACGATCGCCAGGAATGTGGCCGCGAGCAGTGCCGCCGTGACCACCTTGTGGATCGCCGTCGGCCACGGAACGGGTCGGCGCGAGCATTGCTGACCGACGGCCACTCCGGACACCGCACCGATGATCATCAGGGCCACCCACGCAGGGCCGAGAGGTGGCGTGGGGACCGCTGCCAGAATCGGCACCGCCGGCAGCTGTCCGCCGAATACGGCGAACGCACTAAAGGCCGCGGTACCCACATGCGCGCTTGACCCGACCGCTAGCGCGCAGGCACCCAGAATGACGTTGGGCGCGTAGAGGATCGCCAACAACGTCAGGCTCAGCTGACCCACGAAATCGTTGGTGACCGAGTACAGCTGATCCATCGTCGCCCAATGGACCACCAAAGAACCGGCGGTCACGGCCGCGGACAGCCCGAACAGCGCGAGCACCCCGGCGACAGCGCCGCGGGCCGCGTCCATCGGCCATGACGGCAGCTGCAGGAGCACCGCGAGCCGCCTGCCGACCCGCAGCAATACGCCGGCAGTCGCACCGGCGGCGTGGACTCCGAGGACAGAACCGAATGCGCGCAAGGCATTCGGTGATTGCAGCTGCGTCAGCACCGTCGACGCATCGTGAATGATCGCCAGCGATATCGCCGTCATCAGGAGCGGGCCGGCCAGTGCCGAGGCGATCACCCACCGAATCACGTACCAGGAAGTGGTGGGTGTGATGGTCGAGGCGACCGTTCGGGCAACGCCCCAGACCATCGCTGCCGTCGGCAAAAGCGGCAGCACCTCGATGACTCGCCCACCGATTGAGATGGGTACCAGGTGCGTGCCCAGCCACATGCTGGCCACCGCACCGAACGTCCCGGTCATGTCACTGTTGGCAATTACCAACTGCACCAAGACGATTGCCGCAATGACGACCAACGCAACTGCTGACGGGCCAAAGGCAACCGTCAGCAGTGCGCGAGCCTGTGCGGGATTGGCGCGCGAGGTTTGATTCACGCGCCGATCACGGCAGTAAACACAGTCTTAGTTGGAAGGACGCGAGGTGCCGAACAGATCGTCACCACTGGCAGAGGCCGAGCCACTGCTAGCGCCCGCGCCGCCCTGCTCGCCACCGGGAGCCTGACCACCGGCCCCACCAAAGGTCGGGTACTGCTGGGTCGGCTGGGAGGATCCGGCCTGCTGGGTCGGCTGCGCTGACGGCGGAGTGAAGCCGGAGCTGCTGAAGCCCTGCGGCGGGGTCGGCGGTGCCGACTGCGGCTGCTGCTGGCCGTAGCCACCGTACGACGGCGGGGCGGTAGGCGCGGGCTGCTGCTGGCCGTACCCCTGAGCACCGGCCTGACCGTAGCTCGGGGCGGGTTGCTGGCCGAAGCCCTGCTGCTGGCCGTACCCCTGCGCGCCGGCCTGACCGTAGCCCTGCCCTTGCTTGGGCAGCTGCTGCTGCGCCGGGGTGTAGTACTGGCTCTGCTGCGGCTGGTACTGGCTACCGAACGGATTGGTTGCGGGCGAGGCAGTCTTGGCCTTCACCACGCCGACTTCACTGAGCAGCGCATAGACAGCGGCCGCGGCCTGCAGGCCGGACACCACGGCGAGCGTGATCAAGCCCCACCCGATACCGACCTCACCGAAGGCAGCCGCAAACGGGTTGCCGAACAGGCCGCCAAGGACGAAGAGGAATCCGACGAGCGACAGGATGGCGACGGGCGCCTGCTTGTCGTCCTTGCCGGAGAGGAGCGAGACCCCCGCGGTCAGACCGGCGAGCAACAGCGCGAACTGAGCGAAGCCGAAGACCGGCGACAGCGCCAGGAGGTCGAACCCGCCGAAGCTTCCCGATGTCCCCGAGCTGGCCTTCCCGGTGTAGAACGGCCCGAAGCCGGCAATGAAGCCGATCAGGCTCAGCACCAGGACACCACCGGGCAGGTAAACCCCTAGCGCGCCCGTGTTGGGCTCGGCCACAAAGGACGGGGTGCCGTACGGATTGGACGGCTGCGCGGGCTGGTATCCGGGCCCACCGGTCGAATACGTCATTACATCTCCTACATCACGGTTTCGGTCGTGGTCTCGGGGTGGATCGCCTCCACGCTACTGCACACGGCGTCGGTACGGACGCAGACAAGGCGAGACACGGCCGAGGCGCATCGGTTAGCTCAAAACCGGTACGCGATATTCGCTGTGGGTTTCCTGAGCGTCGGCTGCCTCGATCTCGCGGACCAGTGGCAGCACCTTGGCTCCGAAGTATTCGATCTCCTCCTGGAAGTGCAGGAAGCCGCCCAGGATCAGGTCTACACCCCGCCGGCGATACGCGACGATCCGCTCAGCGATCTGTTCCGGGGTTCCGATGAGCTGGGTACGGAATCCGTCGTTGTACTGCACCAAGTCCTCGAACGAGGAGTCCGCCCACATGCCCTTCTTGTCGCCGGTGGCCGAGCCTGCCTGCTGAACGGCCGCGCGGAAGCCCTCGACGGCGGGGCGATTGGCCTTCGCGACGATTTCCCGCAATACCTCGCGCGCTTCGGCCTCGGTGTCTCTGGCGATGATGAAACCGTTGAGCCCGACGCTGACCTCGCGGCCGACGGTGCGGGCGTGGTCGCGGACCTCCACGATCTGGTCGGTGATGCCCGCGAAGTCCTTGCCGTTGGAGAAGTACCAGTCGGAGTAGAGGCCGCCGTTGCGCCGCGCGGCCGTGGAGTTGCCTCCCTGGAACAGCTCCGGCGTGTGCAGCGGCTTCGGCTTCAGTGTGAAGTCGTGGATCCGGTAGAAGTCACCCCGGAAGTCGACGTCATCCTCGGTCCAGATCTTGCGCAGCACCTGAAGGAACTCGCCGCTTCGGCGGTACCTCTCGTCGTGCTCCAACCACGGTTCGCCCAAGTGAGTGAACTCGTCCTTGAACCACCCGGATACCACGTTGACGGCGAAGCGACCGCCGGAAAGGTGGTCGGCGGTTGCGCCCAGCTTGGCGAGCACGCCCGGCTGCCACAGTCCGGGATGGACGGCGGCGATCACCTTGAGGCGCTCGGTAGCCAGCAGCAGAGCAAGAGAGAAGCTGGTGGATTCGTGTTGGTACTCGGCGCCGTAGCTGGCTTCGTAACGCACCTGGGTGAGCGCGTATTCGAAGCCGTTGTTCTCGGCCGTGCGTGCCAGGGCGACGTTGTAGTCGTAGCCCCAGTCCGTGCGCTGCTCAATGGTGCTGGTGACCAGGCCACCGCTGACATTGGGGACCCAGTACGCGAATTTGACGTGGTCGGATATCCGTTCGGTCGTCATGGAGTCATGCAAACAGCGAACCCTGCGGACGGTCATCCGTCTTACTCACCGTGATCCGTTCCCGGCCCCATGTGGGCCCCACTCTCGACAACAAAACTGGAACACGTTCTAATTGGTGGATGGACTACGGCCTCGTTCTGTTCACCAGTGACCGCGGCATCTCGCCGGACATCGCCGCCAAGGCCGCCGAGGACGGCGGGTTCAGCACCTTCTACGTGCCCGAGCACACACACATCCCCGTCAAGCGCGAGGCCGCTCATCCCGGCACCGGTGGCGCGGAACTGCCCGACGACCGCTACATGCGCACCCTTGACCCCTGGGTGTCCCTCGGCGCCGCGTGTGCGGTGACGACAAAGATCCGGCTCGCGACCGCAGTCGCGATCCCCGTCGAGCACGATCCGATCACCCTTGCTAAATCGATTGCCACCCTTGACCACATGAGTGGCGGTCGGGTCACCGTGGGCGTCGGATACGGCTGGAACACCGACGAATTGGCCGACCACAACGTTCCCGCGGGCCGTCGCCGCACCATGCTGCGCGAGTACATCGAGGCGATGCGCAAGCTCTGGGAGAACGAAGAGGCCAGCTACTCAGGCAAATTCGTCAATTTCGGCCCGAGCTGGGCCTGGCCCAAGACCGTGCAGAAGCATGTGCCGGTGATCGTGGGCGCGGGAGGCACCGAGAAGAACTTCAAGTGGATCGCCAAGAACGCCGACGGCTGGATGTCCACCCCGCGCGACGAGGACATCACCGGCAAGATCGTTGCCCTCAAGGCGGAATGGACAGCGGCAGGCCGTGAGGGCGACCCGCTGATCTACGTACTGGCGGGCAAGCCGGACCCAGAACAACTCGCCGCCTGGCGCGAGCTGGGTGTCACCGAGGCGATCTTCGGGATGCCCGACCGCTCCGAGGAAGAGGTGCGGGCGTACATCGAGCGGTTGTCCGGAAAACTGGCCGCATTCGCCTAACGCACCGAGAACGGCGGCAAAGCGGCGAACTTCTGCTCCACGCCGATGGTCGGCGTCACCCTGGCCACCCATCGACGCAGACGCGACAGCGGGTGGTCCGGGAACCTGACGTCCCAACGTATTTCGTCGGCGATGTTGTACGGAATACCCGGCTCGAGGTCGGGCGCGTAGGGGTGCGGGGGCCACATGTGCGATGACGGGCCACCGGCAGCCAACAGCTCCTCGAGCACTACCGCCTCGCGCACCCCGGTCACCGGGCCCTCCGCGAATGCCCCGCAGACCATCGCATACGAGTGCGCGCGCGGCACAACTATCGAAGCCATGAAAGTGAGCCCTTGTGGGGCATCAGCTTTCGGAACCTTCACCACGTAGAGCAGGCCCGGCAATCTGTCGACGCCGACGATGTAGGCCTCGATGACGCCCGCGCGGCGGGTGAGCACGGCCTCGACGAGCGCGCGGCGCACCACGTCCAGATCCTCCAGGGGCACCGACAGGTAGGCGCCACGCGATTCCGAGACCCAGAATTGATCGCCGGTTGCCGGGTCGTACCAACCGTCAGCAGTCGGCACCAGTCCAGATGTGTCAAACAAGAGGCCCACGAACCGAGAAGGTAGCCGGTCACCAGGGGTGACAGAGCCCCGTCATCCGATTGTTCATGCATAGGTCACACAATCTCACTGAACGAAACGCGATATCGACTGACAGTAGATTCGACGCCTGCAGAGAGACGAATTGTCATGCCGCGGACCAAATTTCACCGCGGACAGGCCGCGCGCGAGCGCATACCACACGCAGCGCACGGGCCTGAATCAGCTGCGCCGGGTATGCGGTCGGCGAAACGACAAGGGCCCCAACCGGAAATCCGGTCGGGGCCCTCGCGTAAGAAGCCGTTACAGGCTCTGCAGGATCTCGCGAGCCAGCTTGGCGGTCTCGGACGGCGTCTTGCCGACCTTCACGCCGGCGGCCTCAAGGGCCTCCTTCTTGGCCTGAGCGGTACCCGAGCTGCCGGACACGATGGCGCCGGCGTGACCCATGGTCTTGCCCTCGGGGGCGGTGAAGCCCGCGACGTAACCGACGACCGGCTTGGACACGTTGGCCTTGATGTAGTCGGCCGCGCGCTCCTCGGCGTCACCACCGATCTCACCGATCATGACGATGATCTTGGTCTCCGGGTCCTTCTCGAACGCCTCGATGGCGTCGATGTGGGTGGTGCCGATGACCGGGTCGCCGCCGATGCCGATGGCGGTCGAGAAACCGAAATCGCGTAGCTCGTACATCATCTGGTAGGTCAGGGTGCCGGACTTGGACACCAGACCGACCGGGCCGGTGCCGGTGATGTTGTTCGGCGTGATGCCGACCAGAGCCTCACCGGGGGTGATGACGCCGGGGCAGTTGGGCCCGATGATGCGGGTCTTGTTGCCCTTCTCGACGTTGTATGCCCATGCATATGCGCTGTCCTGCACCGGGATTCCCTCGGTGATGACAACCAACAGCGGGATCTCGGCGTCAATGGCCTCGATGATCGCGTCCTTGGAGAACGCGGGCGGCACAAAGGCGATCGACACGTCGGCGCCGGTCTCCTTGATGGCCTCGGCCACACTGGCGAACACCGGCAACTCGACATCGTTGCCGTCGGCATCCTTGTGCGACACGGTGGTTCCGGCCTTGCGGGCGTTGACGCCACCCACGACCTGGGTACCGGCCTTGAGCATCAGCGCGGTGTGCTTGGTGCCCTCGCCGCCGGTGATGCCCTGGACGATGACCTTGGACTCTTTGTTCAGGAAAATGGACATTGATTCAAGCTCCCTTACTTGCTCGCCAGCTCGGCGGCCTTGTCGGCACCGGCGTCCATGGTCTCGGCCTGGATAACCAGCGGATGATTGAACTCGGCCAGGATCGCCCGTCCTTCTTCGACCTTGTTGCCGTCGAGACGGACCACCAGCGGCTTGCTGGCCGTGTCGCCGAGGGTCTTCAGGGCGCCGACGATGCCGTTGGCCACCGCATCGCATGCGGTGATGCCACCGAACACGTTTACGAAGACGCTCTTGACCTGCGAGTCGCCCAGGATGACGTCGAGACCGGCGGCCATCACCTCGGCCGAGGCGCCACCACCGATGTCCAGGAAGTTGGCGGGCTTCACGCCGTTGTGGTTCTCGCCCGCATAGGCGACCACGTCCAGGGTCGACATGACCAGACCCGCTCCGTTACCGATGATGCCGACCTGGCCGTCAAGCTTGACGTAGTTGAGGTCGTGCTCCTTGGCCTTGAGCTCCAGCGGATCGGTGGCGTCCTTGTCCTCGAACTCGGCGTGGCCGGGCTGACGGAAGTCGGCGTTGCCGTCCAGGGTCACCTTGCCGTCCAGTGCCAGGATCTGGTTGTCGGGGGTGCGCACCAGCGGGTTGACCTCCACCAGGGTGGCGTCCTCACCGACGAACACTTCCCAGAGCTTCTGGATGGTCACCGCGGCGGAATCCAGCACCTCGGCGGGCAGCTTGCCCTTCTCGGCGATCTCGCGCGCCAGAGCCAAGTCAACGCCCTTGACCGCGTCGACCGGCACCTTGGCCAGCGCGTCGGGGTTCTCCTCGGCGGTCACTTCGATTTCCACGCCACCCTCGACCGAGCACATAGCCAGGTAGGTGCGGTTAGCGCGATCCAGCAAGAAGGAGATGTAGTACTCCTCGGCGATATCGCTGGCCTCGGCGACGAGGATCTTCTTGACGATGTGGCCCTTGATGTCCAGGCCCAGGATGTTCTCTGCGTGAGTAAAAGCGTCATCGGGAGTGGCGGCGTACTTCACACCACCGGCCTTGCCACGTCCACCGACCTTGACCTGCGCCTTGATCATCACCGGCTTGCCGATTTCCTCGGCGATCGCCTTGGCATCCTCGGCGGTGGTGGTAACCCGGCCCGGGGTCGTCGGCACGTTGTGCTTAGCGAACAGCTCCTTGGCCTGGTACTCGAATAAATCCATCTAGCTAGCCCATCTTCCTCGTCGAACGTCGGGTCGGCACTATTGCACTAGGGACTGTAGCCAAGGCCACAGCGAGGCCCCTCACTACTTCTGAGTAAGTGGCCGAATTCACCACCTGGTCACCCGTAGAATTCACCCGCCGGCCACCCCCTGGCAGGACTCGAACGCGTCTGTAACCGGTTTCAGTTCGGTCACGAGGGGTCGCCATACGACCGTGATCTGTGGTGAGGTAGCCCCGGCGAGATTCGGCAACGATGCCCGGGCTCGGGAGCCCTATCAGCGACTTCGTGACACAAGTCACATTTATATGCGTTTCCGCGCATTGAGTTGCGACTCCCCTTGCCCAACCGTTACCTTCTCTTGGGTTAGATCACGTTTTGGTCACGCTAGGTCGTGACGCCGAACGGAAGACTGGCAGGGTTTTGACACAGCATCGAACGACACGCACGCGTGGTGGTCGGAGTACGGCGCCGACCGAGAATGAGATCACCAACATCGTGCCGATCGACGAGTTCGGCCTGAGTGACGCGCTAGAGCGCCCAGCGCTCGAGGACTACGACGTCTACGAGGACGCTCCCGACGAGGGCGCCGAGGCCGAGCACCAGACCGCTCTCGATCAGATCGAGCAGGACTGGGAAGAAGACACCGACGAGTCCGATCGGATTCGTGCCTCCATCGAGGCCACCGCGGACTGGTTCGCCGCCTCCGCGGCACGCACCAGAGACCCGCGTGACACCCCCACCGACAAGCTGCCCCGGATCAGCAGCGGAGGCGTGCACCGCCGCCGTGAGATCGGCCAGATAGGCAAGACGCGCATCGCTCTGGCGGCCATGGCCGCCGGCGCCGCTGCCGCCGCCGGATACACCGCGCTCAGTGAGCACGATGCCGCGACGGCCGCGGATCATCACAGCCTCGCGCTGGGTAGCTCCGCAGCGGTGATGGCCGCCCACGGACCGCAGTTGATCTCCGCTCCGCTGGCCACCGACACCTCGATCACCGATGAGCAGCTGGCGAAGGCCACCGCCTTCGCCTCCGAGCGGGCGGACCGCGAGAAGCGCCTGCTGGCTCCGCGCTTCGTGATGCCCGCCAACGGAACGTTCACCTCCGGCTTCGGATACCGCTGGGGTGCGCTGCACGGTGGCATCGACATCGCCAACAGCATCGGCACTCCGATCCTGGCCGCCGCCGACGGCGTCGTCATCGCGACGGGCCCGACCGCCGGTTACGGCGCCTGGGTCAAGATCCGCCACTCGGACGGCACCGTGACCCTGTACGGCCACATCAACACCTGGGAAGTATCGGTGGGTCAGCGTGTGATGGCGGGCGATCGCATCGCCACCATCGGTAACCGCGGTAACTCCACCGGCCCGCACCTGCATTTCGAGGTGCTGCTGGGTGGTTCGCAGCGCATCGACCCGCAGGGCTGGTTGGCCAACAAGGGCATCACCTTCAGCCGCTTCGGCGACTGAAACATAGCTTTCAACACCGGGTGGTGAGCATCGACGCTCACACCCGGTGTTTTTTGTTCTAGAGCTTCTGGACGGGCGCGAAGTTGTGCATCAGCTTCACGCGTCCATCACTGCCGAAGTCGATAAGCGATGTGGCACTCTCGCCGACACCGGTGACCTCCATGACCTTGCCCAGCCCGTACTTGTCATGACTCACACGATCGCCGGGCTCCAGCACCAGCAGCGGCTTGGTGCGCTTCTTGGAGGGAGCACCCAACGAACCGCCGCCACCGCCAAAACCCCCGCGCGATCCGCTGGACCCATAGCCACCGCCGCCATAGCTTCCGGCACCCGTCGCGATCCGGCCCGGCAGCGGATCGGTGCGCCGCCAGTCGATCAAGTCTTGCGGAATCTCTTGCAGGAAGCGCGATTCCGGATTCATCATGGGCTGCCCCCACGATGAACGCACCTTGGCCCGGCTCAGGTACAGACGCTGACGGGCGCGCGTGATCCCGACGTAGGCAAGCCGACGTTCCTCGGCCAGTTCCACTGGATCGCCCAGGGCCCGCATATGCGGGAACATGCCGTCTTCCCAGCCGGTCACGAAGACCACCGGGAATTCCAGCCCCTTGGCCGTGTGCAGAGTCATCATCGTGACCACGCCCGCGGTGGATTCGGGCAGTTCGTCGGCGTCGGCCACCAGCGACACCCGTTCCAGGAACGCCTCGAGGCTTCCCGGAGGCGCGCCGACATCCTCGTCGTCGACCGGCAGATCCTCGCCGGCCGCCTGGGCGTTGGCCGCATCAGCACTGAATTCGTGTGCGACACTGACCAATTCGTTGAGGTTGTCGAGTCGCGCCAGCTCCTGCGGGTCGCTGCTGTTCTCCAGCTCATACCGATATCCGGTGTGGTTGAGCACGGCGTCAACCACATCTCCGATGTCGGGCAATGCCCCCGGGTCGGTGCGCAACGTGGCGCGAATCTCGTCGAGCATGTCCATGAAAGCGGCAATTGCCTTCTCGGAGCGAGAGTTCAGCATCGCGACCTTGCCCGCCGCAGCGTCTGCGAGCGCTTCCCCGAAACCGATGCCCGCGGTCTCCGCGTGTACGGCAACGCACGCCTCGGCCCGGTCACCGATACCCCGGCGCGGGGTGTTGAGGATTCGCCGCAGGCTCACCGCATCACCCGGATTGGTCAGCACCCGTAGGTACGCGACGATGTCGCGGATTTCCTTACGCTCGTAGAACCGCACTCCCCCAACGACTTTGTATGGAATGCCGGTTCGTATGAAAATCTCTTCAAGCGACCGGGAATTGTTGTTGGTGCGATAGAAGACCGCGACGTCGCCGTAGTTGGCATCGCTGCGATCGAAGAGTCCGTCGATCTCCCGGGCGATGAACGACGCCTCGTCGTGTTCGTTGTCCGCGACGTAGCCGACGATCAGCTCGCCCTCACCGGAATCGGTCCACAACCGCTTCTCTCTGCGGTTGGCGTTCTTGGCGATAACAGCGTTGGCAGCACTCAATATGTTCTGGGTGGATCGATAGTTCTGTTCCAGCAGAATGGTTTTCGCGTTGGGATAGTCGCGCTCGAATTCCTCGATGTTGCGAATCGTGGCACCGCGGAACGCATAGATGGACTGGTCGGCGTCGCCCACCACGCACAGCTCCGCCGGTTCCGGGCTGTCCGGATCAACCGTGCGGTCCACGTGAGCACCCACCAATTCGCGAACCAACACGTACTGGGCGTGGTTGGTGTCCTGGTACTCGTCAACCAGGATGTGCCGGAACTTGCGGCGGTAGAACTGTGCGATCTGCGGGAACTGCTGCAGCACGGCCACGGTTTCACCGATGAGATCGTCGAAGTCCAGGGCATTGGCCGCACGCAGGCGCCGCTGGTACTCGCCGTACACGTCGGCGACGATTCGGCGCAGCTCACCGGCATCGTCGTCGACGCTGAGGTTGGCCACCGCCTGCTCCGGCGAGATGAGCTCGTTCTTGAGGTTCGAGATGGCCGTGGCCAGCAGGCGCGGTGAGTAGCGCTTGATGTCCAGGCTCATATCGCGCCCGATCATCTGCAGCAACCGCCGGGAGTCATCGGAGTCGTAGATCGAGAAGTTGGAGTTCAATCCGGGCAGCAGAGAAGCCTGGTTCCGCAGGATGCGTACGCAGCTGGAGTGGAACGTCGAGACCCACATGGAGTTGGCACGTCGGCCCACGAGGTTCGCCACGCGCTCGCGCATCTCGGCGGCGGCCTTGTTGGTGAAGGTGATGGCCAGGATCTGACCCGGGCTCACATCCCGCTCGGCCAGCAGGTAAGCGATGCGACGGGTCAACACCGCGGTCTTTCCGGACCCGGCGCCTGCGACGATCAGCAGCGGCGTCCCCTGGTGCGCGACGGCGGCCCGCTGCTGCGGGTTCAGGCCGTCGAGCAAGGTATCGCTGTGCGAACTCGAGTCGCTGGGCATGTCGAAGAGCGCGGGCTCGGGAAGTGCCGACGAACCGCTGGAGCGAAGAGAATCAGGTGTAGCCATGACCGATCTAACTTACCGCTGACGAGGGACAATCTTGGCCTGACGCTCTTCGCATCGGCGTTCATCGCATGTCAGCTACACTCTTTGATGTGCTTGACCACCACGAGCGATTTTTTTACGGGTACCGGACTCCGGTGCCCGTGGTCTAGCCGATTCACGAGCCCCGCAGTCCGCTACCGGACTACGGGGCTCCTCTCTTGTGAGGCCGGATTCCGGGGCGGCATTGCGGATCGAACCGCTCCAAGAGAAAGTGTGAGACAGAATGACTACTCAAATGACCGAGAACGCCGCCAACAACGCTGCCGAGCCCGCACCGGACATCGATGAGCTGCGCAAGGAGATCGACCGGCTCGACGCGGAGATCCTCGCCGCGATCAAGCGCCGCACCGAGGTCTCCCGCGAAATCGGCAAGGCCCGGATGGCCTCGGGTGGCCCGCGCCTTGTGCACAGCCGCGAAATGAAGGTTCTCGAGCGCTTCAGCGAACTGGGCCAGGAAGGCCATACCCTGGCCATGCTGCTGCTGCGCCTGGGCCGCGGCAGATTGGGACACTGATCCGGCGCATCCCGGCGGGGATCGGCGATGAGGGAGGGATCCGTTGAGCGACCAAGACAAGGGTGCGGACAAGCCCGATGCCGCGGACGATGTCGCCGCGGATAAACCCACCCCTGAGGACGGCACGACCGGGGATGCCCCCAATGAGCCGGTGGACTATGAGCTGGAGGCGGCCGTGGCCGCTGAGCCAACGCCCACGCGCCGGTTCGTCGCCAGGCATGCCACCAAGATTGTCATCGGGGTACTGGCGGTCTGCCTTGCCGCGGTGACGGCGGTTGCAGCGGGCCTCTGGGTCGAGAACAACCGGACCATCGAGGACACGCCCCAGTCTCGACCGACCGTCAAGCTCGGTGTCCCTCTGGTGAACCCGGCGGCGCCCAGCACCAGCACGACGACGACCACGACGAAGTCGCGGACCCGCACGAGCAGCGTCACCACCAGTTCCGCCAGCACGTCGACCAGCGGCGCAGCCTCAACCTCTGCCACGACGACCACGGCTACCGCGACGACGAGCACGGCCACCACCAGCATCTCGGTGCCGGGCCCCACCACGTCGTCGGTGCCGCGCGAAGGCACCAAGGAGGAGGAGCGTGAGCTGACGAACGTGCTCAAGGCGTTCTATGCCGCGCTGGGTGCCAAGGATCTCGATGTGCTCAACGCGCTGTCCTGCGTGAAGATCACCGACGAGGACCTCCAAGGCCAGCCCGATGATCTGAAGATCAACGTGGACAAGGTGGAAAAGACGGTCGTCAACGGCGATACCGCCTCCTCGCGGGTGACGATCACCGCGTCGGCCGACGGGAAGACCGAGACCAAGACCGGTATCGCGGGGTTCGCCCGGATCAGCAGTCGATGGGTGACCTGCGCCAACCAGTAGGCAGCCCTGCGCCGTCCGAGCCCCACTACTAGGCTCGGTCGCATGACACTCGCAGCGGCGTGGCAGGCACTGGAAACTCATCACAAGCAGATCGCCTCCACTCACCTTCGAGAGTTCTTCGCCGACGACCCGACCCGGGGAAGCGACCTGACCGTGACGGTCGGTGACCTGTACATCGATTACAGCAAGCACCGCCTGACTCGCGAAACCCTGTCGCTGTTAGTCGATTTGGCCAAAGCGGCCGACCTCGAGGGACGCCGCGATGCGATGTTCGCCGGTGCGCATATCAACACTTCCGAGGACCGCGCTGTCCTGCACACGGCGCTGCGCCTGCCCCGCGACGCGCAGCTGGTGGTCGACGGACAGGACGTTGTCGCCGATGTGCACCAGGTGCTCGATGCCATGGGCGACTTCACCGACCGGGTACGCAGCGGCGAATGGGCCGGCGCCACCGGGCAGCGCATCACCGCCGTCGTCAACATCGGGATCGGCGGGTCGGACCTGGGGCCGGTGATGGTCTACCAGGCACTGCGTCACTATGCCGATGCCGGAATCTCGGCACACTTCGTCTCCAATGTGGACCCTGCGGATCTGGTGGCCACACTCGCCGACCTGGACCCGGCGACAACGCTGTTCATCGTCGCCTCGAAAACATTCTCGACACTGGAGACACTCACCAACGCGACGGCGGCACGGCGTTGGCTCGTGGACGCACTCGGTGAGGATGCCGTCTCCAAGCACTTCGTGGCCGTCTCCACCAATGCGAAGCTGGTGTCGGAGTTCGGAATCGACACCGCGAACATGTTCGGCTTCTGGGACTGGGTCGGCGGTCGTTATTCGGTGGACTCGGCGATCGGTCTCTCCGTCATGGCGGTGATCGGACGTGAGGCATTCGGTGAATTCCTGGCCGGGTTCCACACCGTCGACGAGCACTTCCGCACCGCGCCCCTGGCGGAGAATGCGCCGGCGCTGCTGGGCCTCATCGGTCTGTGGTACTCGAATTTCTTTGGCGCACAGTCACGTGGGGTGCTTCCCTACTCGAACGACCTGGCACGCTTCGCGGCGTACCTGCAGCAGCTGACCATGGAATCCAATGGCAAGTCGGTGAAGGCCGATGGCGCGCCCGTGACCGTGGACACCGGCGACATCTATTGGGGCGAGCCCGGAACCAACGGTCAACACGCCTTCTATCAACTGCTGCATCAGGGCACCCGGTTGATTCCGGCCGACTTCATCGGCTTCAGCGAGCCCACCGACGATCTGCCCACCGCCGACGGCACGGGCAGCATGCACGACCTGCTGATGAGCAACTTCTTCGCACAGACGCAGGTACTGGCCTTCGGCAAGACCGCCGAGGAGATCGCCGCCGAAGGCACCGCGCCGAATGTCGTACCGCACAAGGTGATGCCCGGAAACCGTCCCAGCACCACCATTCTCGCCAACAAACTGACCCCCTCGACGGTAGGACAGCTGATCGCGCTCTACGAGCACGAGGTGTTCACCGCGGGCACGGTCTGGGGTATCGACTCCTTCGACCAGTGGGGGGTGGAGCTGGGCAAGAAGCAGGCCATCGCCCTGCTACCGGTCATCACCGACGACGCGTCCCCGGCACAGCAGACCGACAGCTCCACCGACGCGCTGGTGCGTTACTACCGTGAGGCGCGGGGCCGCACGCGCTAGGTTGCGGCGACGATGACCACCAACGCCTGCGTCTTGGATACGCGGCGAATCCGGTGGGTACGGGTGGCGTCAAGGTAGGCGCTGTCCCCTTCGTCGAGGACATAGCTGACGTCCTCGCATTGCAACTCGATCGACCCGCGGTGCACGAACACGAACTCCTGGCCCTCGTGGGAAGACCTGTGTTCGGCGAACTCCGTGGAGGGGCTGGCCAGGAACGGTGTCATGATCTTGCCGAGCATCTCGGTGCTCAGCGCGTGGAACTTGCTGTCATCCCATTCATCGGCGCCGCGGTCCACCACCACCCGGGACTCATGGGCGTCATTGGTGAACAGCCGACTGACGTCGACCTCAAGCGCCTGAGCAATGCGTATCGCCACGGATACCGATGGCGTGCTGTGTTCTCGCTCGACCTTCGATAGGTAGCTCTTGGTCAGGCCGGTGCGGTTGCCCAGCTCTTCCAAGGTCAGGCCGCGTTCCCGGCGCAGCGCACGAACCAGCGATGTCATGGGGTCAGTGTGACACGAAGGTTCCTATCAGCCACCGATGACAAACCTGATACAACACTGTTGACCATATGACACTTTGTGTCATATGGTGGTGATCGAACAGCCCGAGATCAGAAAGGAGCACGGAAAATGGCCACCACACTTCAGGACACCAAATCAGCTCTGATGAATCGAGCCGAGCGCAGCATGGAGACGCACTTCTCCGACTCGGAATGGACCACACGACAGAAGGTCGCACTCACCTGCCGCGCACTGTTCGACCGCGGACATGATTCTGGCCTCGCCGGACAGATCACCGCGCGCGCCGAGGAACCCGGCACCTTCTACACCCAACGACTCGGACTCGGATTCGACGAGATCACCGAGGAGAACCTGCTACTGGTTGACGAAGACCTCAACGTTCTCGAGGGATCCGGAATGGCCAACCCCGCCAACCGCTTCCATAGCTGGATCTACCGGGCCCGCCCCGACGTGCAGTGCATCGTGCACACCCACCCGTTCCACGTCGCGGCGCTGTCCATGCTGGAGACGCCGCTCGTGGTGTCGCAGATGGATATCGCCCCACTGTATGACGACTGCGCCTTCCTGCCCGACTGGCCGGGTGTGCCCGTCGGAAACGAAGAGGGCGAGATCATCTCGGCCGCACTGGGAGACAAGAAGGCGATACTGCTCGCCCACCACGGCCATGTCGTCGCCGGCGCCTCCGTCGAAGAATCCTGCTCGCTGGCGGTGCTGATCGAGAGGGGCGCCAAGCTGCAACTCGCCGCCATGGCAGCGGGAACCATCGCCCCTCTACCCGACCGGCTGGCCCGCGAGGCCCACGACTGGACGCTCACCCCCCGGCGCAGCATTGCCAACTTCGCCTACTACGCCCGCACCGCACTCGCCAATCACCCTGCGACCCTGAGGAAGACCGCATGACATCCACGCCACTGTTTCACGGAATCATCGCCTACCCCGTCACCCCCTTCTTTCCCGATGACACCGTGGACACCGATCGGCTCGCCGAACTGGTGTCCCGGCTCGTCGAGGACGGGGTTCACGCCATCGCGCCATTGGGCAGCACCGGCGAATCCGCCTATCTCGAGGAGCGCGAATTCGACGCCGTGGTCGACACCACCGTCGCGGCCGTCAACAAGAGGGTGCCCGTCATTGTCGGGGCCTCGGATCTGACCACCGCCAACACCATTCGGCGGGCCCGGCACGCCCAGCAGGCCGGGGCCGATGCGGTGATGGTGCTACCGGTCTCGTACTGGAAGCTGAGCGACCGCGAGATCGCACAGCACTACGCCTCGGTGGCGGCGGCCATTGACATTCCGGTGATGGCCTACAACAACCCCGCCACCAGCGGCGTGGATATGAAGCCCGAGCTCTTGGTCTCGATGTTCCGCGATATCGACAACTTCACCATGGTCAAGGAGTCGACAGGAGACCTGAACCGGATGCTCGGCATCCAACGCCTCAGCGATGGACAGCTGCCCTTCTACAACGGCAGCAACCCACTGGTGCTCGATGCACTCAACGCGGGCGCGTCCGGATGGTGCACCGCGGCACCGTGTTTGGCGCCGCAGCCGTGTCTGGATCTCTACGAGGCGGTGCGTGCCGGGCACCATGAGGATGCCGCATCGATCTATAAGGGACTCAAGCCGCTGCTGCAGTTCATCGTCGCGGGCGGGTTGCCGACAACCGTCAAAGCCGGACTGGAACTGCAGGGGCGCGCCGTCGGTGATCCGAGACGCCCGCTGCTCCCGCTGGATTCCGAGGGTCGCGAGACGTTGAAGGGCATCCTGGCGTCCACCCCTTAATGATAATGGTTATCATTATCATGTGACTACAGCCCAGCTCTTACCCGTAACCGTGCTCTCCGGATTTCTCGGAGCCGGAAAAACCACCCTGCTCAACCACATCCTTGCCAACACCGAGGGACGCCGCGTCGCGGTGATCGTCAACGATATGAGCGAGGTGAACATCGACGCCGCCCTCGTTGCGGGCACCGGACATCTGGACCGCACCGAGGAGCGGCTCGTCGAACTCACCAACGGCTGCATCTGCTGCACGCTGCGTGAGGATCTGATCGAAGCCGTCGGAAACCTGGCCCGACAGAACCGATTCGACCAGCTCGTCATCGAATCGACGGGCATCTCCGAACCCATGCCGGTGGCCGCCTCGTTCACCTGGGAATTCGAGGACGGAACCAGTCTCGGGCAGGTCGCCAAGCTCGACACCATGGTGACGGTTGTCGATGCTTCCACCTTCCTGCCCGAGCTGGCACGTGGCGAGGCCCTGGCCGACCGCGATATGGCCGCCGCCGACGGGGACGCGCGGTCCATCGCCGACCTACTCACCGATCAGGTGGAGTTCGCCGACGTTCTGATCCTCAACAAGGTGGACCTGGTGAACGAACGGACCCTGGGAATGGTGGAAACCCTGCTGCGCCGCCTCAATCCCACAGCGACGATCGTGCGCTCCACCGGCGGCTCCGTCGACCTCGATCTCGTGCTACAGACGGGATTGTTCGACCCCGAGCTGGCCGCCCAGACACCGGGCTGGGACGAGGAGATCGCCGACGGGCACACACCCGAAACCGAGGAATACGGCATCAGCAGCATGACGTTCCGCTCGGACCGGCCGTTTCATCCCCAACGCCTCAACGCAGCACTGGAAGCGCTGCAAGGACTGTTGCGCAGCAAGGGATTCTGCTGGATCGCCAGCCGCCCGGACATCGCCGCGATCTGGTCGCAGGCGGGACCGAACCTGACGATCGAACCCGCCCAATTCTGGGGCAACACCGAAGTCACGCCGGGGCAGGAGATTGTCTTCATCGGTGTGCGGCTGGACCGGCCGCGTGTGCAGCATCTCTTGGAATCCGCGGTGCTCACCGACGATGAGCTCGCCGGCGGCCCCGAGACGTGGCACAGCTTCCCCGATCCCCTGCCGACCTGGGGTGTCATGCACGCCCACTAACCCCGGCGGCTCATGGCAGCCTTTTTGGCGCGGTTTCCGCAGGTGTTCATGTTGCACCAGCGCCGGTTGTCGGCGCGGCTGGTGTCGAGGTAGAGGCCATGGCACTGCTCATCCGAGCAAGCCTTCACCCGATCGCGATCGGGCCCACCCAGTGTCTCAATGGCATCGGCGGCGATGATCGACAGTGCGTCCGCGACACACTCGCCCCGCCAGGTTGCCTCGCCGTTCTCCAACAGCCGGTGTGCATTTCCATTTCGGGAGAAGGCATTCAACGTCCGGATCGCGTCCGGTGCGATCCTGCCGCCGCCCGCGACCTGCGCACCCGCACGGTGGATGCTCTCGCGCAGCTCCGTGGCGGCGGCCAGATCGGCTTCGGTCAACGACGCGTCCGAGAACCTCAATCCGTTGGCCTGTAACCACAGCCCCAACCGCCCCGGGTCGGTGAGCCGCTCGCTTGCCGCCCCGGCGCGGTCGAAAACCGTCGCGGTGAAGCGGAACGCCAGCACCGCGTTGTCCAGCCGGAACGCCGCGCGAGGATCCTCTGCCATGTGAACCACACTAACCGGTTCGACAACGCATCGATGATGCCCTACGGTTGAACCGTCTAAACCGGTTCATTGGAGGAGAGATGTCCGTCAACCACGTCGGGATCACCGTTCCCGATATCGCAGCGGGAATCGACTGGTATCGCAAGGTGTTCGGATTCGAGTGCATCATGGGTCCACACACACTCGAACCCGGACCGGCCGGAGAGCTCCCACCGGGGCTGGACAGTCGATTCGGCCAGGCGCGCATGGCCGGTCTGCAGACAAGAAACGGGGTGGGGATCGAACTGTTCGAATTCATCGATCCCGTCACGGATCCACCATCTGACGTGGCCGTCGAATACACCCGGCGCGGCACCTGGCATCTGTGCCTCACGGTTCCCGACGTGGACAAGCTGACGCACGCCGTCTCCGCGGCCGGCGGACAGGTCATTACCCCGCCACGCCCCGTCCTGGCAGGCCGACCATGGACCATGTCCTACCTCACCGACCCATGGGGCACAGTCATCGAACTGATGAGCCACGACTACACCGAGATCTTCACCAATTGGCCTACCGAAACAGGAGCGCACCCGTGAGCACAATTGCCGTCGTCGGACTGGGAGCCATGGGAAAGGCCATGGCACACAATCTTCTTCAGGCCGGACATGAGGTCTCTGTGTGGAACAGGTCTCCGGGCCCCGTCGACGAACTGTCGGCCGCGGGCGCTCGCCCACTCGGCTCCCCCGCACAGGCCTTCGACTCCGCAGTTGTGTTCTCTGTGCTGGCCGATGACCATGCCGTAACCGAAACCCTTTTGACACCAAAGATTCTCGGGGCAGCATCGGGAGCTTTGCATGTCAACCTCGCGACCGTCAGCACGCAGCTGGCCGACCGGGCCACGGCACTGCATGCCGAGCACGGCGTGGGGTACGTTGCCGCACCGGTTTTCGGCCGGGTCCCCGTGGCACAGGCCGGGCAACTGCAGGTGTTATCGGCGGGCGCCTCCGACCAAATCGACAGAGCGCAACCATTCCTCGACGTCATCGGGGCCCGCACCTGGCGATTAGGCGATGTGCCTCGACAGGCCAATGTCGTCAAGATCATCGGAAACTTTCTGATCGCGGCGGCCATCCAGTCGCTGAGCGAGGCCGTCAGCATGGCCGAACGATCCGGCGTGGACTCCGAACTGTTGATCGACTTGCTGACCAGCACCCTGTTCCAGGGTCCGGCATACAGCAGCTACGGCAAGCTCATCGCCACCTCCACCTACCAACCCGCAGGTTTCACAACCACTCTGGGACGCAAGGATGTCGGGCTGGCTCTCGACGTCGCGGCGGACACCGACCTGCGACTGCCGTTCGGCGAGGTACTGCGAACGGTTCTCGATGAGGCGCTGGCCAACGGGCAGGCCGACCTGGACTGGTCCTCGATCGCCGATCTACAGCGGGCGCGCGACGTGTAGCGACTATGGCATGATGTCCACAGGAAATGCCTCACGTACACAGGCGAATCAGACTGTCTTGTATGGAGGTTTCCTGTGGCTACATCATCTCTCGAACTGACGGCAAGTCGCCCCTTTCCCCCTCGACTAGGGCCCAAAGGCTCTCTTATCTACAGACTTGTTACCACCACCGATCACAAGCTGATCGGAATCATGTACCTCGTCACGTGTTTCGCCTTCTTCATGGTGGGCGGTCTGATGGCGCTGCTGATCCGCGCCGAACTCACCACGCCGGGGCTGGCGTTCCTTTCCAATGAGCAGTACAACCAGCTCTTCACCATGCACGGCACCGCTATGCTGCTGTTCTACGCGACGCCCATCGTGTTCGGCTTCGCCAACGTGGTACTCCCATTGCAGATCGGCGCCCCCGACGTCGCCTTTCCTCGACTGAACGCATTGTCATTCTGGCTCTTCTTGTTCGGTGCCCTGATCGCCATGGCCGGCTTCATCACCCCCGGTGGCGCCGCCGACTTCGGCTGGACCGCCTACACCCCGCTCTCCGATGCCATCCACTCGCCGGGTGCCGGTGCCGACCTGTGGATCCTGGGCGTTGCCGTCGGTGGTCTGGGCACCATCCTGGGCGCGGTCAACATGATCACCACCATCGTGTGCATGCGCGCCCCCGGCATGGTGATGTTCCGGATGCCGATCTTCACCTGGAACATCCTGGTAGTCAGTGTGCTTGTGCTGCTGGTATTCCCACTGCTGGCGGCGGCCGCCATCGGGCTCGCGGCCGATCGACATCTGGGCGCGCACATCTTCGATCCCGCCAATGGCGGTGTCCTACTGTGGCAGCACCTGTTCTGGTTCTTCGGACACCCCGAGGTATATGTGTTGGCGCTGCCATTCTTCGGTGTGGTGTCGGAGATCTTCCCGGTCTTCAGCCGCAAGCCGATCTTCGGTTACACCACGCTGGTCTTTGCGACCCTGGGCATCGGGGCCTTGTCCATCGCGGTGTGGGCGCACCACATGTACGCCACCGGCGCAGTGCTGCTGCCGTTCTTCTCCTTCATGACGTTTCTGATCGCCGTCCCGACAGGTATCAAGTTCTTCAACTGGATCGGCACGATGTGGAAGGGGCAGCTGACCTTCGAAACCCCCATGCTGTTCTCGATCGGTTTCCTGGTCACCTTCCTCTTCGGTGGCCTGACAGGTGTGCTGCTAGCCGCTCCCCCCATCGATTTCCACGTCACCGACTCGTACTTCGTAGTGGCGCACTTCCACTACACGTTGTTCGGCACCATCGTGTTCGCCAGCTTCGCGGGCGTGTACTTCTGGTTCCCGAAGATGACGGGACGTCTGCTCGACGAGCGCCTGGGCAAGTTCCATTTCTGGCTGACGTTCATAGGCTTTCATGCCACGTTCCTGGTGCAGCACTGGTTGGGCAATGAGGGTATGCCGCGCCGGTATGCCGACTACCTGCCCACCGATGGCTTTACGGGGTTGAATGTCGTGTCGACGATCGGCGCGTTCATTCTCGGTTCGTCGATGCTTCCGTTCGTGTGGAACGTGTTCAAGAGCTACCGGTACGGCGAGGTTGTCACGGTCGACGATCCATGGGGTTTCGGCAACTCCCTGGAGTGGGCCACCAGCTGCCCGCCGCCGCGGCACAACTTCACCGAGCTACCCCGAATCCGTTCGGAACGCCCGGCATTCGAGCTGCACTACCCGCACATGTCCGATCGCATGCGCGCCGAGGCGCACGTCGGGCACTAGCCCGGAACGTGGCCGCCGTCCGGCTCGTGTCCGAAAACGAAACGGCGGCCGGTGATCTGCGCCGGGATGACGCGCACGTAATGCAGCTTCACAGTGGGTATCCACGGATAGAGACCACCCTGGTCGGCCTCGTCGATATCGGCCGACGAGTTCAGTACCTGTGCCGCGCCACGCACCACGACACTCCAGCCACCGATGTCGTTGTGATCGTCCGCCTCGAACAGCACCTCGTCGCTCACGACGGCACCGAAAAGCTTGGTGCCCTCGGCCGTCCGGAACAGTACGGTGCCACGTTGGGTCACGAAGTTGATCGGGAAGATCTCAGGTCTTCCATCGATCACCACGACCAATCTGCCCAGCTTGGCACTCGACAGCAGCGTCCAGCTTTCGTACTTTTCCAGCAGGGTCACGGGTTGCGAATCGGGCGTCATGACTGCATGATCGCCGACCGCGGCGGCCAACACTAGATGCGAAAGTCACTATCTGAGAGCGGCAATCAGCGCATGAAAATCCTTGAGGCCGCGTGGATCTACTCCCATGTACGTCAGATAGGAAATGCCCAGTTCTTCGCGAAGCACGATGATCCGCTCGATGAGCTCCCCTTTGGATCCGTGCAACAGCGTAGGAGAGGCGAGTAACTGTTCGTCGGAATCATGTGGCCGGTAGACACGCATCAGCCCCAGATCCGGTGCACGGTCGATGGCAACATCAAATATCCCCAAGTTCAGTTCCGGCGTGTCAGTGCGTTGACCGGCCGCCGCCAGCACGTACGCAGCACGTTCGGCGAGATCGGCGTTCGTCTTCGCATCGGAGATCGCAACGATATCGGCCTGCTGCGCCGCGAGTTTCAGGATCTTGTCCCCCTTGCCCGCGATCATGATCGGCACGGGTGACTGGACTGGCCGCGGCCAGTGCTGCGGGCTCGAAAGCAACCCCCGCAGCGCACCGAGAGCATCGGCGAGCTGCTGCACGCGTCCGGCGGGACTCAGGAACGGCACTCCCGCCGCCTCGTACTCCTGCTCGACATAACCGGCACCCAATCCGATCTCGACGCGGCCGCCGGTGAGCCGGTCAATCGTGGCGATATCGCGCGCAAGTAGACGCGGCGAATAGAAACCGGTAGTCAGTACGAAGCTTCCGACCCGGACGTTCGTCGAGGCGCTCGCGGCGGCAAGCATCACCGGGAAGGGCGCACCCACACCAAGGTGATCGGGAACCACGACGACGTCCACTCCGCAATCCTCGGCCTGTCGCACCTGATCGTGGATCTGGGCAGGGTCGCCGTGGGAGATCAGATTCGTCCCAAACCGAAATCCGTGTCTAATCACCGAGATTCCCACCTCTCAAGATCTGGACCAAGCACTTGTTTGGTGTTATGCAGGTCTGAGGCTACCGGTTGCGAGGAGGCAATGACATGGTCTATCGAGTGGTTCAGTGGGCGACGGGCGAAGTGGGCAAGGCAGCAATCCACGCAGTGCTCGTCCATCCGGAACTGCAGCTGGTGGGGTGCTGGGTGCACTCGCCGCAGAAGACCGGCGTCGACGTCGGCGAGATCATCGGCCACGCACCCGTCGGCGTCACAACGACCAACAGCCTGGAGGACATCCTCGCTCTGGACGCCGACTGCGTGATCTATAGCCCGCTACTTCCCAATCCGTCCGAGGTCTCGGCATTACTCGCCTCGGGAAAGAACGTGGTTACCCCGGTGGGTTGGTTCTACCCAGACAGTTCGGGCCTCGACTTGGACGCCACCGCCCGCCAGGCTGGAGTAACGCTGCACGGCACGGGAATTGACCCCGGCGGCATCACCGATCTTTATCCGCTGATCTTCTCGTCTATGACATCGGCCGTAACGTACGTGCGTGCTGAGGAGTACTCAGACATCCGCACCTATGGCGCTCTCGACGTCATCCGACACATCATGAAGTTCGGCGGCACTCCCGAAGAAGCTATCAGCGGCCCCATGCCCAAACTGTTGGGCGGCGGGTTCAAACAGTCCCTGCGAATGATCCTCGATGGCATGGGTTTCGCAGAGGTGGAGATCCGCCCCAACCTCAAAGTCGCCGTCGCCACCGCGGACATCGACTCTCCGATCGGTACCATCAAACCCGGATGCGTTGCCGGTCAGCAATTCTCGTGGGAGGCATTCGTCGGGGACCAGGCGGTAGTACGAATCGCCGTGAACTGGCTGATGGGCGAAGAACACCTGGAACCCGCCTGGTCCTTCGGCCCGACCGGCCCGCGCTACGAGGTCGAGGTGCACGGCACTCCCTCCTCATCGTGCACGATCACCGGCTTTCATCCCCACAGCGTCGAGGCCAGGCTCGTCGCCAACGAGGGCGTGGTCGCGACAGCCGCGCACTGCGTCAACTCGGTGCCCTATGTATGCAGGGCCGAGCCGGGACTCAAGTCATACCTTGATCTTCCGCTCATCGCGGGCAGGGCGCATCCTCGGCTCCATCGGTGACCGATGGAGCCGAGGACAGCTCGTTAGGCAGCGTCCTTATGGGATGTGCCGCTTGCTCCCGATCCCTCGGACCCTCCGCTCTTCGACGGGCTGGAGGTCGCAGGTTTGGCCGCCTTCGACTCCGCACCGGCCGGTTCACTCTTGTTACCGGCGCTCGCGGCAGCTTCGGGTTTGGACGGTGCAGCGGTGATCTTCTGAACCGCGTCAGAGGCCTTCTGAAGCACGGCCGAGAGGTGTTCCTTGACACTCGGCACGCCACGCGGGGCTTTACCCGGCTCCGACTTGTTGCCACCGCTCAAATCCGTTGCACCGTTGGCCTTGACCGGCTTGCTGGGCAGCGCAATGACCTTCGCCGGCGACTTGGCCTCCGGAACCTGAACGGCAGGATCCTTTGCTTCCGGCACATTCGCCTCTGGCGCCTTTAGTTCGGGTGACTTTACTTCCGGAGCAGCCGATTCATCGGCCGTGGTGGCGGGCTTGGCCAATCCGGCCGACTTCTCCGTTGCCGCCTCGACCACCGTGGCGGTCTTCTTCGCCTCGACGACCTTGGTGTCGGAGAGCTTCGACTCGTGGGGCTCGGTGTTGGCGTTGGATTCGCGCACAGCAGTTGACTTGTTCTCCGTCACCTTGCTTTCGGCAACCGCGGCCTCCGGTTTGACGGATTGATCGAGCACCTTCGGCAATGTGCCACGCACCTCATTGACGACGTCACGCGCCACTGCCACCGGGAAGTGCACCGTGGACCTGATGACGTCCACCACTCCCTTGGCAACCTCATCGGCCACCTTGGAGATGTCGCCGGTCGCGATCGCCTGCTGGATGCGGTACGCCGTGGTTTGCGGCTGTACGAAGAAGTTGCGGAAATCTACGAACAGCTTGGTCGGCAATGACGGGTTCTGGTTGACGGGCTTGCCATTCCACTCCTTGAGCGTCCAGCCGCCTTCGGGTGTGCCCTCCACCTTCACCACCGAGGTGTTACTCAGCGGGTCGGAGAGCAGCAGGGTGGGATCCGGATTGTCCACGTTCATCATGACCCAGAACATGATGGTGGCCCCATGCGAGTAGACCACGGCGTTGCGGTCACCGTTCTCATAGATCGTTTTCACCGAGTCATCGACACGGGCATCAAACGCGTTGCCGTCCTCACCTCCGGGCACGGGCACGAAACGGGCACCCAACGTCCACAGTAGGGGCGCGGCGATGTATCCGATGCGGCCGATGCCTTCCTTCTCCGATTGCCCTTCGAAGATGCCCGCACCGATCTCACGCAGGCCGCCCAGCACGGTGGCCTTCTGCCCCAGCTTGTCCTCCATGGGCTTGGCGGTCTCCTGGGTACGGATCATGTCCGACGCATAGATGCCGTCGAAGCCGCCGCCGAGCTTGTCGGCTACATCCTTGGCCTGCTGTTGGCCCGTCGCCGTGAGGTGGGGTCCGGGAACCGAGGTGTCGATCTTCCCCGACGCATTGCCCTCGGACTCGCCGTATCGCACAAAGGTAATGGTCATCGGATCGGCCGCCCAGGCCACCACCGCGGTGACGATCGAGAAGACGAGGGCAGCAATCACCGTCGTCAGGACACGCGACATTGCCCGCGTTTTCGATTCACGCATTGAGGAATCCCCATCCATAGGTCATGTGAGTGCGCTCACATTAGCGATGCCTGATCCGAGTTAGGCAATGTTTCATCCCACTGAGCGGACCATACGGATGTGACCAAATCTGGAACGAGATGTTAAGCGAAAACCCTTGCAGGGCTGAATATTCAGTGCTAGCGATACATTGCCCGGCTAGCGTGAGCCGGCCTTCTCCCCTTCTTCGAAGACGGCCGAAGCGGGACCGACGATCAGGGGGTCCGGCGCTCCCACGACCTCGGTGTCCTTGTTGTCATAGTCGAACTGCGAGAGCACGTGGCGCATCGCCTCTAGCCGGGCACGCTTCTTATCGTTGCTCTTGACCACCGTCCAGGGCGCGCTGTCGGTGTCGGTGTAGAAGAACATCGCCTCCTTGGCCTCGGTGTAGGCGTCCCACTTATCCAGAGACGCAAGGTCAGTCGGCGAGAGTTTCCAGTGGCGTACGGGATCGGTCCGTCGCGCTTCGAAGCGGGCCAGCTGTTCCTTACGACTCACCGAGAACCACAACTTGACCAGGTGCGTCCCCGAGTTCACCAGCATGCGTTCGTATTCTGGTGCCTCACGCAGGAATTCGGCGACCTGCGCGGGAGTGCAGTAGCCCATCACCCGCTCGACACCAGCCCGGTTGTACCAGGAACGGTCCATCAGCACGATCTCCCCACCGCTGGGCAGGTGCGCGGTGTAGCGCTGGAAGTACCACTGTGTCTGCTCTACCGAGGTCGGCTTCTCGAGTGCCACGACGCGGGCGCCGCGGGGATTGAGGTGCTCGGTAAACCTCTTGATCGATCCGCCCTTACCGGCGGCGTCTCGGCCTTCGAAGATGATGCAGATCTTCTCGCCGCGTTCCTTGACCCACAGTTGCAGCTTGAGCAGCTCAATCTGCAGCTTGCGTTTGGTCTTCTCGTATTCCTTGCGACTGAGTTTCTCGTCGTAGGGGTAGCCCTGTTTCCAGGCATCCTTGCCCTCTTTGGTGCGACTGATCCCGCCGCGCAGGCTCGCGAGTTCATCGAGCTCGGCGGCGTAGTCCACCGTGACGGAAGCGTTCGGTTTCTCTTGATCGGCCATAGGTTCAGCATCCCACGTGGGCACAAAGTCCCATGTGGGAAACCCATGGCCGATTAGGCCAGGCGCCCGGCCAAACGCGGCGGAATCAGGCGCATGATCAAGGTCACCGGGGCCCACGGCCAGCGCGGCACCGCGGCGCGGCCGGGCTCCCTCTCGATGGCATCCACCATGGCCGTCACACCGGTCTTGGTGTCCACCATCATCGGCGTGGTCGGCGATTTGGCGCTCAGGTCGGTCTGGATGTAGCCCGGCTCGATGGTGCTGACCTTGATTGGGCCACTGGCATATTCGGCGCGCAGCGACTCACCCAGCGAGGAGAGGCCGGCCTTGCTGGCCGCATACGCGGCCTTCGTACCCGGTAGCCCCTTGGCAGCGGTCACCGACGAGATAAGCACCAGGTGCCCGCGCCCCTGCTCTTTGAACAGGGCGAGCGACGCCTCGATCTGCACCAGCGCACCGATGAGATTGGTTTCGATGGTTTGGATGTTGGCCCACGACTTGCCGCCGCCCAGATGCCAGCCCTTGGCGATTCCGGCGTTCACAACCACGCGATCCAGACCGCCGAGCTCGTCGCGCAGCTCGCCGAAGACCACCGGCACCGAGTCATGGTCGGTGACATCCAGGGACCGCACCGCGACCTTGATGCCCGGGTTGGCGGCCAACAGCTCGGCCTTGAGTTCTTCCAGCGCCTCGGTGCGCCGGGCGCACAGCGCCAGGTCGCGTCCCTTCGCGGCGAACTGACGGGCCATCTCGGCGCCCAGGCCAGAGCTTGCCCCGGTAATCAGGATCTTCTGTCGCGTCACGTTGCCACTTTATTTGAGGAGCCGCGAGAGCCGACGGTCGGCCAGCACCTTGCCGCCGGTCTGGCATGTCGGGCAGTACTGGAACGATTTGTCGGCGAACGACACCTCTCGCACCAGGTCGCCACACACCGGGCAGGGCATCCCGGTACGGGCATGCACCCGCAGTCCGGATCGCTTCTCCCCCTTGAGAGTCGCCGCCTGTTGTCCCACACTGCGCTGCACAGCATCGGCGAGAACCGACTGCATGGCCTCATACAGTGCCGTGAGTTGCCCCTCGGTGAGGGTCTTTCCACTGGCGAAAGGGGACAGTTTGGCCACATGCAGGATCTCATCGCTGTAGGCGTTGCCGATCCCGGCAATCACCCGCTGGTCAGTGATCACATTCTTCAGACGTGCGGTGGTGCCGGACAGGATGTCGGCCAATCCGGTGGCGGTCAGCGAGAGCGCGTCGGGCCCCAGTGCGGCGATCTGCGGCACAGCGGCCGGGTCTGCCACGACCCACACGGCCAACCGCTTTTGAGTGCCGGCTTCGGTGAGGTCGAATCCCGGTGCCTCGCCGGGCGTTCCAAGATGAACCCGCAGCGCGATGGGCCCCTTGCCCGGTTTGAGCGGCGCGGGAGCCAGCTTGTCCGACCAGCGCAGCCACCCTGCTCGCGACAAATGAGTGATGAGGTAGTGACTGCCAACCTGAAGGCCCAGGTACTTGCCCCAACGCGTCGCACCCGTCACCGTGTGGCCATGCAGGGACGTGACCGGGGGATCGAAGGTCTTGAGCACCGAGAATGCCGAGACATCGACGCGGCCGATGGTGGCCCCGGTGGCGTGACGACGCAGATGGTCAGCGAGCGCCTCGACTTCGGGTAGTTCGGGCATGGGCCCAGTCTGCCTCTACTCGCCGACACTCCGCAGTAGATAGGTATCCATGATCCAGCCGTGTTCGGCCCGGGCCGAGGCACGTATCTCGGCGATCCGGGGACCCACTTCACCGACGGACCCCGACACCAGCAGCTCGTGCTCTGTGCCCAGATAGGCACCCCACCAGATCTGCGTTGCCGGGTCCAGCTGCCGGAATGCGCAGTCACCGTCGAGCATCACCACAACGGTTCCGGCACGTGGCCACTCGTCCAGCAACCGGCGCCCGGTCGTGATGAGCACGGGTTCCCCGATACCGTTCAGCACAATCCGATGCCGCGCGGTGAGCGCGGAGATCGCGGTAATGCCCGGCAGCACGTCGTAATCGAAGGCGTGAGGATCGCCGACCAGGATCGCGTCGAGGATGCGCAGCGTGCTGTCGTAGAGGGACGGATCACCCCAGGCCAGAAAGGCACCGACGCCCCCCTCCGGTAACTCGGAAGCAATTGCTTTGCCCCACAAGGCGGCCCGTTCCGCATGCCATTGCTTCACCGCATCCCGATACTCGCCCCTACCGCGCACCGGATCGGGCAGTTCGACGAAGCGATAGTCGGGTTCGGTGATGTACCGCTCGCAGATATGGCGGCGCAACTCGACCAGGTCGCCCTTGGTGTCGCCCTTGTCTGCGACGAAGAAGACATCGACCTCGTTGAGCGCCGCGATGGCCTGCACGGTCAGGTACTCGGGATGGCCGGCACCGATCCCGATGACGCGAATCCGTCGCATCGCGACTTAGGAAGCAGCCGAATTAGGAGTCAACACCGCCGAGATCCCCTCGGTGATCGCCGATACGGTGAGCAAGTTGCCGATGAAGTCACCCAGCTGCTCGTCGGTCTGAGTCTCGACCACTCCGGGAGTCACCAACAACGAGGCGGCGATCCGGAAGCTCCACTCGGCGGCGGCCTTGACGTCGATAGTGGCCAACTGCTCGTCGGTGAGCAACTTGCGGAAGTACGGGGCCAGCAGCACGGTCGTCTGATCGATGAACGGGCGCGCCTTGACGGTCAGATAAGGCAACACCTGCTCGGGGTTCTCCTTGAGCCCCTTCTGCAGCAACGGATGATGGCGACCGTGCTGAACGATGCGCACGATGGCGTCGATAAATCCGGTGCGGGGGGTCTTCGCGGTCGCGAAGACGGGCTCCAGTATTTCGCCGAACCGGAGAAACTCCCGATGAAACAGTGCCTCGATGATCGCGGCCTGATCACCCACGTGCTTGTAGACGGTGGGCCTCGACAAACCGGCCTTCTTGGCGATCAGCGCATGCAGGCGCGCCTCATAGCCGTGCTCCAGCAAGCATTCTTCGGCGGCATCGAGGATGCGGCGGCGAATCTCGCCGTGATCGCGCGTGCGGCCGCGATGGCTCGACCGGCTCACTTTCATCGGTGCCTACTTTCGTTCGCCACGATAATTACGTGGCACTTCGCGTCTCACTTGACGCCCCAACCTGCAACGTTTACGTTTGACATCCTAACGGAAAGGACTGTCAACGGTGACGTCTACCCTCAATAACGGCCCCGCTCGCACCCCTAATCGCGAGGAATACTCCGACCGGCTGCTCAAGGGCTCTGTGCGCCGCTCCTACCAGCCAATGGTGGATCTGGACTGGGATGCGCCGTTGGATCCGGACAAGTACTTCCTTCCTCCGAAGGCAATCTCTCTGTACGGCACCGACATCTGGAACAACATGTCGCGCGCTGAACAGATCGAGCTGTCCAAGCACGAGATGGCCAATGTGCTGTCGGTCGGCATCTGGTTCGAGAACATCCTCAACCAGAGCCTGCTGCGCGCTCTCATGCACGCCAGACCGAACAGCAGCGAGACCTTCTATTCGCTCACCGAGATCGGTGACGAGACCCGCCACATGACGATGTTCGGTAAGGCGATATCGCAAGCCGGGGTCGAGCCCTACCGGCTACCGCTCTACCAGCGGTGGCTGGCCAACGCCCTGCCCCTGGTCCTCAAGGGCCCGATGCTCTGGGTTGCCGCCCTGATTGGCGAGGAGATCTTCGACGCCATCCAGCGCGAGATGATGGACGATCCCGAGCTGCAGCCAATGGTCGCGCGGCTCATGCGAATTCACGTCACCGAGGAAGCTCGGCACATCCAGTTCGCCCGCGACGGCCTGCGCCAGCGTGTTGACAAACTGCCGTGGTACGCGCGTTTCATCGTCCGGCAGGTCAACGGCTTCGGTGGCCCCATCTTCATGTACCTGTTCACGAATCCGAAGATGTACCGCAATGTCGGGTTGCCCGGATATCAAACCCAGCGGATCGCGTACCGCAACCAGAACTTCCGCGAGACGCAACAGCTCGGTTTCGCACCGCTGTACAACTTCCTCAGCGGTATCGGTCTGATGGGCGGAACGTCACGCTGGTTGTGGCGCAAAGCAAAGTTCGTCGCATGATGGATGACGACGATCTGTACGACGGCCCTGCGCTCATCACCGCGGGAGAGTTCACCGTCGAGTCCCGGGTGCGGCTGATCGGGTTCTTCAACCCGCTGGATGGCAAGTTCCACTGGCAGGGAACGATTTACGCCAAACCCGAGGGCGGAGAGCTCAAGGGCGGAACCCAGGTCACCATCGCCGTGGGCGAGACCAGCGCACCTGGGCGCATCACCGAGCAGACCCCCTGGGGCCACTTCTCGGTCGCGGGTGTCGGCGCACCGCCGTACCCGTTACCCGAGATCGAGCTCGACGTCGCCAACTGACTTGTCGGTGCGCAGACCACGCCAACTGGAATGCTTGAGAATCCCGCCGGGCGTGCGGTCGCCGTAGCGAACCTCGGCGACCAGGACCGGTTCGACGAACTGCACATCTTTGGCCTCGACCGCGGAAAGCGGCGCGCTGAAGGGTGATTCATCGCAGTGCAACGGCTTGAGCTGCTCCTTGAGCGATGCCAGCTCCTTCTCCGTGAATCCGGTGCCCACCCGCCCCGCATAACGAAGCCCGTCGGACGCCGGTATCCCCATCAGCAGAGCGCCGATCCCGCTGCTGCGTCCGCCCTGCCCCTTACGCCAACCGCAGATCACGATCTCTTGGCTGCGCCAGTTCTTCGCCTTGATCCAGGACTGGGTGCGGCCCGGAGCATAAGCCGAATCCAGCCTTTTGGCGACGACACCCTCCCAGCCCCGCTCATGCGAATGAGCCAGCGCCGCATCTCCGTCGCCGTTCAGTTGTTCCGGAACGGTCATCATCTCGGCGCCGGCCCCCAGCACGTCGAGCAGGCGGCGCCGGTCACGATACTTGGTGCGCAGCAGGGATTTTCCATCCAGATACAGCAGATCAAACGCCCAGAATCGGACATCGGCACTCGGTGTCCGATTCTGTAACAACGAGAAACTCGGCCGCCCCTTGGAATCCAGCACCACCACCTCACCATCGAGAACCACACGGTGCTCGGCCAATTCCCGGGCGAGCTGCTGCAAGGCCGGGAACTCCTCGGTGACATCGCGCCCGCTGCGCGCCACGGCCCGCAGCCGACCGTGGTCGCATTCGAGGATGAGGCGGTAACCGTCCCATTTTCCCTCGAATGCCCACTCGTCGGCGGTCAGGCCCGCCACGGATCCGGTAGTCGGCAGCATCGGCGCGAGGCCAACCGGCATTGCACCAGGAGATCGCTGATCCTTCATGCGGTGCGCCAGCCACTGCTTGCCATCGGTTTGAATCAGCGCGTACCGTCCCGAGATTCGCTTGCCATGCAGTGTGACAATGACTTCTCCCTTTGACCCGCCGTCGGCGCTGGAGCCGTCGCGCGGATCGATGAACTTCTCGGTGTCATAGGTTCCCGAGTCCCAGATGGTCACCTCACCGGCGCCGTACTCCCCCTTCGGAATGGCGCCCTCGAAGGTTCCGTATTCGAGGGGGTGATCCTCGGTATGCACCGCAAGATGATTGACGGACGGCTCCATGGGCAGATTCTTGGGGACCGCCCACGAGACCAGCACACCGTCACGCTCTAACCGAAAGTCGTAGTGCAGCGCGGTGGCGTGATGTTCCTGGATCACAAACGAACTATCGCGACCTGCTTGCGGTTCGACGGCGGGTACCGGTTCGGGAGTACGCGCCGGATCGCGCATGCTGCGGTATGTAGACAGCCTGTCTTCGACAATCGCCGCATCGTCGAGTCCTGCCAGCAGATCACCGTCGCGCTCGGCACGCGCCAGTACTTCATCAAACCGCAACTGGCGCAACTCTGGGTCGTCCAATTCGTCCCACGTACGGGGCGCGGCAACAGTCGGCGCCTCGCGGCCACGCAGCGAGTAGGGGGCAACCGTAGTCTTGGAACCGCTGTTCTGACTCCAATCCACGAAAACCTTGCCCGACCGCAGGTCCCGGGTCATCGTCGCGGTGACCAGATCCGGCATCGACTGCTCCAGTTGCATCGCGACCTTTCTCGCGACGGTCACCGCACCGGATGAGCTGACCGGCTGCGCCAGCGGCACATACAGGTGCAGCCCCTTGCTGCCACTGGTCAAGGGAAAGGTGGTCAGACCGATATCGTCGAGTACATCGCGCACCGCGCGGGCGACCTGCGCCAGTTTCGGTAGGTCCACGCCGTCGCCCGGATCCAGATCGAATACCAATCGTGTTGCCGGCCCCGGATTTTCGCCGACAAACCGCCATTGGGGCACATGCACTTCCAGTGCCGCCTGCTGAGCTATCCAGGCCAGCGCTACCGAGGTGTCGATCAACGGGTAGGTGACGTAGCGGGATTTGTGCTCGATGCGTCGCCGGGGAAGCCAATCGGGGGCCGACGACGCCAGGTCCTTCTCGAAGAAGGACGGCTGCTCAACGCCATTAGGCCAGCGCTTACGGGTGACCGGGCGCCCCGCGAGGTGCGGCAGCATGAATGGTGCGACGGCGGTGTAGTAGCCGAATACGTCCGCCTTGGTGGTGGCCTGAGTGGTTCCAGTTGGCGGATAGAGCACCTTGTCCGCATTGGTGAGGCGCACGAAGGCAGTTGACCTCGAACCGGATGTCGCGGACTGCGCGGCTCCGGTGGGCCATACTGGGGATATGCGTTCCATCTGGAAGGGCTCCCTCGCCTTCGGGCTGGTGAACGTCCCTGTCAAGGTATACAGCGCGACCGAGGACCACGACCTCAAGTTCCATCAGGTCCACAACAAGGACAACGGCCGGATCCGTTACAAACGCACCTGCGAAGAATGCGGTGAGATCGTCGAGTTCCGGGATATCAACAAGGCCTACGAGGCCGAGGACGGCCGCACCGTCGTCATCACCGATGAGGATCTGGCGAGCCTGCCCGCCGAGTCCAGCCGCGAGATCGAGGTGCTGGAGTTCATTCCCGCCGCCGAACTCGACCCGCTGTTGTATGACAAGAGCTACTACCTGGAGCCGGATAGCAAGTCTTCGAAATCCTATGTGCTGCTGGCGCAGACGCTCGCGCAGACGGATCGGGTAGCGATCGTGCATTTCGCGCTGCGCAACAAGACACGCCTCGCGGCCCTGCGGGTCAAGGACTTCGGCACGCGTCAGGTGATGATCATCCACACGCTGCTCTGGCCTGACGAGATTCGTGAACCCGACTTCCCGGTGCTGGACCAGGAAGTGAAGATCAAACCGGCCGAACTGTCGATGGCGGGACAGGTGGTGGAGTCGATGGCCGACGATTTCGATCCGAGTCGATACAACGACACGTACCAGTCGCAGCTACTGGAGATGGTGGAAGCCAAGCTCGAAGGTGGTGAGGCGTTCACCAAGGAAGAGGCGCCCACCGAGCTCGATGCCACCGATGTCTCGGATCTACTGGCCAAGCTCGAGGCCAGCGTCAAAAAGCGTCAGGCCGAGAAGGCCAGTACCAACTAGGCGACCGCCACCCCGAGGTAGCCTCGCCGCAACACAAGGTTTCGGGTACTCTAACTTTTCTATTCGGGTACTTGAAATAGGAGGCGTGGGTGCTGGAGCGGCCGAAGCAGACGCGACAAATGCATGGGTTTTACCTACTCGGCCCCGCTTTCGTCGCAGCCATCGCCTATGTCGATCCCGGAAACGTCGCTTCGAATGTCAGCGCAGGTGCCAAGTACGGCTTCCTACTGGTGTGGGTAATCGTCACCGCCAATGTGATGGCCGGGCTGGTGCAGTACCTCTCAGCGAAGCTGGGCCTCGTCACGGGGCAGTCACTGCCCGAGGCCGTCGGCAATCGCATGTCACGGCCCACCCGGTTGGCGTTTTGGATGCAGGCCGAATTAGTCGCCATGGCAACGGATTTAGCGGAGGTCGTGGGCGGCGCCATTGCGCTGAATCTGTTGTTCGACCTGCCGCTGCTGCTCGGTGGTGTTATCACCGGAATCGTCTCGATGGTGCTGCTTGCCGTGCAGGACCGACGCGGACAACGCTCATTCGAATATGTGATCTCGGCGCTGCTGGCCATCATCGCGATCGGATTCCTCGCCAGCGTCGTTGTGGAACCGCCGCCGCTGGGCGAGGCTGCCGCGGGGCTGATCCCCCGATTCCAGGGCGCCGAGAGCCTGATGCTTGCGACGGCAATGCTGGGTGCCACGGTCATGCCACACGCCGTGTATCTGCATTCCGGGCTAGCCCGGGACAGACACGGACGTCCCGAAGAGGGCGAGCCGCGACGCAGGCTACTGCGCATCACCCGTTGGGACGTGTGCCTGGCGATGCTGTTCGCGGGCGCCGTAAACATGGCGATGCTGCTGGTAGCGGCCACCAACCTGAAGGGCCGCGACGGCGTCGACACCATCGAGGGCGCACACGCCGCCGTCCGCGACAGCCTCGGGCCCACTGTTGCCCTGCTGTTCGCGATCGGCCTGCTCGCATCCGGGCTCGCATCGTCCTCGGTCGGCGCCTACGCCGGCGCCATGATTATGCAAGGACTTCTCCGCCGGTCCGTCCCCATCGTGACGCGACGGCTGGTCACGCTGCTCCCGGCGCTGGCGATCCTGGCCGCGGGTATCGACCCCACCAGGGCACTCGTGGTGTCACAGGTGGTGTTGTCCTTTGGCATCCCCTTCGCCCTCATACCGCTTGTCCGACTGACCAGCGATCGCAGGCTGATGGGCACCGATGTGAACCATCGCGTAACGACGATGCTGGGCTGGATCATCGCCGCGCTCATCACACTGCTGAACGCCGTGCTGGTTTTCCTTACCCTTGCGAACTAGTTTCTCCTGGGAGTACGCTGTGAATCATGAAACGAATCCTGCTCTCGGCCTTGGCAATTGGAGTCGTTGCTAGTGGAGGTATGGCCTCTGCAACCTCGGCAAAGGCAGATCCAGACATTTGCGGCTCCGTGGATACCTACCCACGCGTGACCGTTTGCGCGGACGGCAACTGGGATCGCGGCTGGCGCGGCGGACATGGCAACGGTTGGGGCAAGGGCCACTGGAAGCACGGCGACTGGGACTGAGCCGCCGTCAGGCATCTTGGCGCAGACGAAAAAACTCAGTGCACCAAGATGTTTGACACCATGCCGCGTTAGATGGGACCGCTACTGGAGTGGCCGTCTCCCGAGCGCGGCCCGAATCGCCGCGCGTAGTCCTCGTGAATCCACGCGTCCTTTTGACGCTTGAGCACATCGACCAGGCCCGGATCCAAGTCATGCTGCACCAGCCGGTGACGGCGCCACACTTTGTTGAGGGCATGCGCCATGATCAGCACCCACACGTAGATGGGCACCGTCATCTCCATGTGGACGTACAGCGACGCCGGTAACAGCCAGAACGGCGCGAGGATGAACAGCGGTGGAATCGCACACCGGAAAATGTGCCTGCGCACCGCGCCCTTGCCCGCCAAATCATTGGCGACCCAGTCCTTCATCGAGTCGGGTAGACGCCGTCCGTAGCAGTAGGCGATGTACTGAAAGAAGTTCGGGCGATCGGCGGCCATAACTAGATTGTAGACTAATAATTAGTGCACTAACTAATGGTTAGGATAGTGAGAATGACCGCAGTCTCACCCGATGTCGACCCGCTGGCCCTGGAGCGGCAGGTGTGCTTCGCACTGGCCGTCACCAATCGCGCGGTGCTGGCCATCTACCGGCCGCTACTCGCCCCCCTTGGAATCACACATCCGCAATATCTGGTGATGCTGGCGCTCTGGGATCACGCCAAGAGCAGCGCGGACGATGCCCCGGAAGCGTTGTCCGTCAAGCAGATAGCCGCCCTACTGCAAACGGATTCGGCGACCATCTCCCCCATGCTCAAGCGGCTCGAGACGCTGGGCCTGATCACCCGCCCACGCAGCGCCGCCGACGAGCGCACCACACACGTCACGCTGACCAAGCAGGGCGCCGCACTGCGCCGGAAGGCGCTCAAGGTGCCTGCAGCCGTCGTGGAGCGCCTGGGTGTCGACCTCTCCGAACTGGAGCACCTGCATGCGGTGCTGACCAGGATCAATGCGGCCGCACTGGCCGCCGGGGCTCTGGACACCGACTAGCCCCGACGTCGTTGTGTGGCGTCCGCCACACCCCCCTGTACACCGATCGGTGTACGTGCTGCAATAAGCAGTATACCGATCGATATACCAAGGAGGTCATCATGTGGAACGACTCAATGGTGCTCATCGCCATCACGCTCGTCACCCTGGCCATGCTCTGGACCGCGAGCGGAGAGAACTCGATGAACTACTACGAGCGCGACACCCAAAAAGGCATGTGGCAGCGCTAGTTTGCGCACGCGGCGGGCGTCTGTTTGCCTGAGGTCATGACCAAGGACGAAGCCGCCGAACTGATCACCGCTCGCCGCCTCGAGAAGAAGCTGACGTGGCAACGCATCGCGGAAGCGATTGACTCACCACTGATTTGGACCATTGCGGCGCTTCTCGGCCAGCATCCGGTGCCCGAAGCGAAGGCCACGAAGGTGGCGGAGCTTCTCGAGCTGGGGCCGCAGGTCACTGCCGCGTTGCGGGCCCAGCCGTACCGCGGCACGCTAGACGGTGGTGCGCCGTCCGACCCGACGATCTACCGGCTGTATGAGGCGCTGAGCGTCTATGGCCCGGCGATCAAGGAAGCCATCCACGAGGAGTTCGGCGACGGCATCATGAGCGCCATCAACTTCAAGGTCGACATCGCGCGCCGCTCCGATCCCGACGGCGATCGTGTGGTCCTGACCCTCGACGGGAAGTTTCTCGACTACCGGTGGTGACGGCTCACAGCAGGTCGCGGATGTTGCGGCCCGTAATGGCACCCCATTTGGTGTCGAGCGCATTCATCAACAGCTGCCAGTACGGGGCCCACAGCGTGCGTTGCGCCATGGCCGGGGGCATCGTCTTGTAGGTGGCCGTCTGTTGCGTCCACCGCCACGCCAACCCCCTGGCGACATCGTCGATGCACCAATAAATCAGTTCATTCGGGTTGTTCGTGGTCTTCCATACGAATCCCTTTTTCGGATCACGCGTGTGGTACCAGAACTGCGCTCCATCCAGCACATACTGCGGCGCGGTATTGGAGTGGCGCTCCCCCTTCGCCAGCTCCGTCGGCACGGGCACCTCGGAAATCGCGACTTCACCAGCGAGCCGGCTCAACACGGCGATACGGACGTCGAGCTGCTCGCGGATCCACTCCGAACTCCCAGGGCTCCCGGGCTCGGGCGCACTTGCGGCCGGAACGGGCGCGGATACGGACCCGGGGGGGATCGGCTGATCGGGCTGTCCCTCGGAGGTATCGGCTGCGCGGTCGGCCACCGCCTCCCCAGCAACATCAACGATTGCCCCGCCCGCCCAGTCGACCTTGGCAGAATTGAGCACTCCGTCTTCTTCGAGCGACAGATCGACCACATAGGCGACGTCTACAAGAACATCGCGGGCGCCGGGCGCGAGGGACACTCCGGGGCGGCGTGGACCCAGCAGTGCCACATGCACCATGAAGAACTCACCGTCGTCGTCGCGGTCGCAGTATTCACGCTCGTACCGGGCGGCATCGGAGGCATCGGAGGCATCGAACCGGTGCTTGACCGGCGGTTCCAGTAGCACGCTGCAGAACTGCACCGGATGGTCGGCATCTCCGTCCAACATCCCGAGTTCTGTTGCGCTAATGGGCAGTTCGGCGGCCAAGCTCGGCGCGGCATCATCCGCCGCGGCGCGGATGGTGAACATGCGTGCGTCGGGTGGCCAGTCGTCTGGCTCCGGCGCGGCCCCCTCGTGACCGGTGGAATCAACCGTCATGTTCTTAACCGTATGGCAATCGTGTACTTCGGGCGACGATGGTGCATCCAGACCTGTTAGTTTTACGACAGACCGTCCCCGCTGGGGGGAGCATTTCGGACGTCAAGGAGACCACCATCGTGAAGATCAACGTGCCCATCACCGCCGCCTTGGCGGCCGCCGCGGCGGCCGCCGGACTTGCCCTGATGCCAACCGCCGGAGCCGACACTACGCTCGGCCAGCAAGGTCGCCTGACCAACGGCGACGTCGTGCAGGCATGGACCATCAGCGACCTGAAGGTCAGCACCGACCAGCTGCCGTACCAGCCCAAGGGCACCCTGTGGGAGGCGACCGCCACCGACGAGGCCATCCAGGGCAGCGTGATCCCCATCGTCGCCAACTTCAACGCGAAGACCAACGACGGCGAGACCTATCGCGTGCTGTACGGCGTGCCTACCGAACAGGGCGTGAACCCGGGAACCCTGTCGCAGGGCGAGAAGACCAGCGGCAAGATCTACTTCGACGTGACCGGTGCCGCCCCCGAGACGGTGACGTACACCTCCGGCGACGAGGATCTGCTCACCTGGAAGGCTGCGCCCGCCGCTGCCGCACCACGTTCAGGTGGTTCTTCGAGCCAGTCGCATGGCACCGCCCCCGCGCCGGCCACCAGCGCCGCGCCCACCACGTCCGCGGCACCCGCCGCTGTTCCCGCCGGCAGCCAGGGCACTCCGCTGCCCGCCGGTAGCCAGGGCACCCCGGTGGACGGACAGCAGCCCGCGACGACTGCGACCCCGACCGTGGCTCCCGTGACCGCAACTCCCGGCCCGACTCCGGCCACCCCGGCCCCCGCCGAAGGCACGCCGCTGAACAGCACTGCGGTGCCTGCTAGCCCGGCCCCCGCCTCGCCGGTACCCGCGACTCCGGTCCCCGGCGCCGAGGGTGCTCCGCAGACCGCGACCCCGCCAGTGGCTGCGGTTCCCGCCGTTCCGGCCTCTGAAAGCACTCCGCACGGCCAGCGCGCAGCGGGCAGCCAGGGCACTCCGGTTTCCACCGAGGGCTAGTAGGAGCCTCAGAAAACATCTCGGCATTGACCGCCGGCCGCCTCGTGCGGCCGGCGGTTTTTGTTATGAGTGCGAGGACCACCAGGCATACAGCTGGTCGAGAGTCGGACCTGTCACGCCCGAACGCGTCTCGCTGAGCAGCAATCGCTCCTCATCTGTCCAACCGACCACCGGGTGTCCCTGGTTGGTTCCGCAGAACACCGTGCCGCTCACCTGATCCGGCGTGGCGTTGCGACGCCACGGTCCCGGCGACTGAATCCGGCCGGGGCACACCACTACCGCATTACGTTTCGTCAGACGGCTCAATCCTGCCGCGAGCGCGGACCTGTCCTTCACCAGCGAGTAGCTGGCCTCCAGCGGCCCATCCGGATCGTCACTACGCCCGCACTTCACTTGCGCCACTGCCTCATTCGCGGGCTCAACGACCTTGCAGGCCGATGTCGCGTAACCCGTCGGAAGCATGGAGAGCAAGCGAGCTTCGGCATCGGAATCCCTGCTAGTCGCCGTTGTCGATGGGGCCGCGCTCGGTTCCGCGGGCGGGGCGTCGTCGCCACCGCCTGCGAATGCGGCGACCACACCACCGACGACGACAACCACAGCGGCCAGTATTGCGCCACCAATTACTAACGGCCGCTTGCTTCTTTGCGGCTTGTCCTCCCAGGACGAGAAATCAACCGGAGCCGTGGGCTTCGCAGGTCCCGAGGCGACGGGAGCCGCCGTGCTGAAGGTCTCGTGACTCGGCCACTGCAGGTACTGGCCGCTCGGTTCCACCGCGGGCGAGTGTGGTTGCACGAATGCCGGCTCATCGAGGAATGGCGGCTGGCCGAACTCCTGTTCCGGCGCAGCGAACGGACCGGGTTCAGACAACATCCCGGGAAACGCGTTGAGGACCGGTAGCGGCGCGGTATCCGCGGCATCAGACGAGTCGTCGGCCGGCGGTGAGCCCGCTCCGATGTCCGTATCCATCCGCTACCCCCAATGTCTCGTGGTTATGTCCCCGACCATGGTCAATGCACAAAGATTACTTGGCCCGGTTGCCCACCGGCCGAAAGCACACACGGTGGCCGCCTCAGAACCGGGCCGGCGTCGCGGAGAAGCTCCACCGCTCGGCTACAAGAGCGCCTTGGTGGGCGCCGGCACCAAGGCCCGCGCGATCGGCAGGATGTACTGACGAGCGTACTGTTCGGCGTCTTCCCTGGTGGCCAGCGCCCGGCGAGCACTCGGCGCAAGGATCAACGAATGCGTCAGGCGCACAAAAACTTCCGCAACACCGTAGGCGTCGTCGACAACATCACCGGCACTGCGGCTCACGTGGCCCGCCAGGTATGTGGTCGCCATGTCCAGAGCTGGGCCTGCACCATTGGTCAGGACCGGCAGCACCGACTCCGGATCGGTTTCCACTGCCCGCCGCATCAGTGGGTGCGTGTGCACATACCAATAGATTCCGGTGAATCCCGCCACCAGCTTGTCCTCGGGGCTCTTCAGCGCGGCGATTTCTCGGTCGATGGCGGAGAACATCGTCTGCGCCTCCCGCATGAGGACCGCTAGCACAAGCTCGGTCTTGTTGGACCAGCGGCGATAGACCGTCATATGCGATACGCCCGCACGCCGCGCGATCTCGTCGACCGTCGCCCGCCGAAGACCGAAGCTGAGCATGGTCTGCAGCGCCGCCTCAAGGATGCGCTCGCCGGTCGGATCCGGATCTGCAGACACAGTTCAGTCTCTCACGCAGAGGTACTTCCCAACTTCGTGTTGCAATGTTAGCTTCTAACTAAGTTACTAACACCGACGGAGGATGCAATGACGCATGTACTGCCGCGCGACACGACACACGACGACGAATCGGAACGGGATACCCACGAAGAGGGCTTGGCCTTCCTCCGCGCGGCCGGCACGCGCCCGCACGTCATGGACGCATTTCGCAAGCACCTGGGCAGCCCCCTGACCGGCGTCTTCGGTGGGGTGCTGTTCGACGAGGTAGCCCTGCTGCCGGTGGCGGCGTCTGTCGACCGCTCCGGACGGTTCCGCCAGAATTTCACCGACCGTGGCATCCGGAGTGCACTGAGCGCGATGTCGCTGCTCGCCGGCAATCAGCAGCAACGGGCCGATACGGCGCAATGGCTCAAGGAACGCCACCGCGACGTGCGAGGCACCGGAATCGGCGAGTACGCGGGGATTCGTTACAGCGCATTGGATCCCGAGCTATGGATATGGATCGCGGCCAGTGCCATGAACGCCACTTTGGAGGCCTTCCCCTATTGCACGGGTTACGCGATGAATCCCGCCGAAAAGGAGGCCGCATATCAATATCAGCGGTATCTGTTCAAAGATCTCGAACTGCCCAGCGCCAAGGGGAAATTCCCGGAAACATACGCCGCCTTCGTCGAGTACTACGACGACATGGTGTCAAACAGACTGCAGTCCAATGGCTTTCTGCGCGAGCAGTTCGCCGGATTGATGCGACTCCCACTGCCCACGCTGTTACTCCCCGCCGCGATGCGCCCGGCCCTGTTGCCGCTCTGGCTCGCGATTCGCCCGATCGCGGGCCGGGTGATTCAGGTGTGTTCGGCCAAGGCGATGCACCCCGAGATACGCGAGATGATCGGGTTCCAGCTCAAGCCCCGACACAACGTCGAGTTCGCCCTCTACACCCGGCTCCTGCAGCTGGTGTGGCGCGCGACACCGGAACGGCTCCTCATAGAACCCATGTTGTACAACACGATTCGCATAGACGATGCCCGCGCTCAACTCGATGGATCGAAGACCGCGCAACGCAAGTACGAGAAGGTCTCACGAACGCTGACCCGGCGTAACGAGCGGCTGGCAGACTTCTATCACGGCTATCGCCTGGATAGCTTTGCCGCCCCTGAACGCCCGACCGGTACCTGCCCGTTCGGATGAGAGCCCACGGGGACAGCCCGGTAGACTCCTGTGCTGATCCCCGCCCTCGTAGCTCAGGGGATAGAGCACGGCTCTCCTAAAGCCGGTGTCGCAGGTTCGAATCCTGCCGAGGGCACTAAACATGCACTTCAGAGGATTTTCAGAGTTGGCGGCGCGGCCAGATAGTCCGCAATCTCCGTACTTTCCCCGTACATTGGCCTACTTTTTGCCCTGACCAGCCCATTTGTCGAGCACAGCACGAGCGTCAGGGCCGGTGGTGCGGCGCTGTGCGTAATGCTGCTCAGTCGTTGCCATCTCTGAGTGTCCAAGCTGCTGTTGCGCCGCCTCGATACCAAGGCCATCGCGCACCACCGTGGCGACTGATCGCCGGAAGCTGTGCGGCGTGATCCAGCGCAGATCCTCGTGTGGTGCCAGTGCCTCACGCAGCGCGCTGCGGATGTTCGACAACGACACAAGGCCGCCGTCACGGTTGGTCAACACCGTGCCCGAAGAAGTCGTGGACACTGTGTCCCCTACTAGGGCGGTTAGCGCTTCAACGCCGAACTCGGGCAGCAAGACGGTGATCGGTGGCGCACCTCCCTTGCGGAAGCCCTGCCGATGGATCGGCTTGCCGGGAACTCGGTCGTGATCCATGACCGTGCCGTTCACCGTCACTGAGGGCGTGTCGTCGAGAAAATCCACGTCTTGCCATCGGATCGCGAGCACCTCACCGGGCCGGGCACCGGTCGCGGCCAACAACTCGACGAACGCCGGCAACATCACACCCCTTGGCGGGCCTGAGCGACCCGACGGAGTCACGTATGCCTTCACAGCCTGGCGAACCTGCTCAAGCTCCACAGCCGTCAGCGCGCGCACTGGCCTACGTTCACCCCGCGGTGCTGATTGCGCCTCACGAATCGGATTGTGGTGCAACACGTCGAAGCGGACTGCCATCGAGAACATACCGACAAGAATCGTTCGCAGGAGTGAAGACTGGCGCGCTGGAATAGTCTTCAGATGACTATCAGCACGACTGGTCGTCAACTCTGTAATACGCAGCGCCCCAAGATGTTCAGATCCATGCCCCCGCCACACCCGTCGATACTGCATCTCCGACTGCGGGCTCAGGGAACCTTGCGCAACCTTGTCGGCAACCCACGCCTCAAATAGGTCATCGAGCGTCGTCTTGCCATTGACGACTCCCGTGCCGGTCCCGGCCGCCAACTCAGCGACGATCCTGGCAGTGAGGTTCCGGCGCGCATCCTCCGCAGACTTGCCCGTCGCCTCACGCTCCACACGCTTGCCGGTCTTCAGTCGCAAATACGTTGTGGCGTAGTGCTTCCCATCACGTCGAGTACACGTGACCTTGCCATGCTCACCAGGGGCAAGGCGTTGCCTAGGCATCGCCGTCTTCTATCCCCAGCTGCCGCTCTAGATGCGCTATCCGCTTGTCGTACTCTTCGATTACCTCGCGGTCACGACCCCTGTCCCGCACGCCACCTTTGTGCTCCGAAGCGCGTTGGCCAAATAGCTCCTTGAGTCGATCGAACTTCAATTCCTGGTATGCCCGCCAGGTGTTGAGTTGCTCGGTGGCCCGGCCCCAGTCGCCAGATTCCGACACGACGTCTTGGTGCCACAGGAGTCCCGAAAACCATTGTGATGCAATGAACTCTGATGACTCTCGACCTGGCAGTACCTCCACCGAGTCCTGATACGGCCCGGGGTAGACGAGGTTCACTGGAGATGTTTCTAGAGCGGCGGCGAGGACGATCAGTTCCGCTATGTCGAGACCCTTCTTTCGCCCGCTTTCGTAGTTGGCGATCTGCGCCCTGGTAATCGGACAACCGAGTTCAGAAGTTCGATCTGCGAGCCACTGCGCCGACCGGTCCCCACGCGCCGCCTTGATCGCTGCTGCTATCCGCGCGTGCATATCGCGCTCCCACTGTGCCATAGCGACACAGTTTAGTTACCCCTTGTGCGGATTGGAACCTACGTGTATATCTTGATTCATCACTACACAAACGACATCGTATCGATGCTGTTTTGACACAACCAGGAAGAAGGCGGGAGCGTGGAGAAGGTCAACCATCTGAACAACTGGGAGCAGACCGGACAGCGGCTCGGAGGCATCCGACGAAGCAAGGTGTTCGAACTCTGGTATTCCGGCGCCTTGGGCTCGGTACTGGTCGGCGCGAAGCGGTTCTCGACCGATCGTCAGATCGACGAGTACATCGCCAAGCTGGAAAGCGCAGCCTAATGCGGATTTACCCGCAGGACGATCATGCCGATCTTGGCCTGATTGAGAACGATTACACCCCCGAAATGCGAACTGCTCCAGCTGATTCCGGTGCTCGAACACCGGGCCGGAGCAGTTCTGAACACCCAACCGATAAGTAAGGAGTTCATATCCATGATGACACAACTACTCGCACCTGATCTACCGTCGCCAGGTACTTGCATGCCGTGGTGCACCGATGGTGACGGGCATCCTCACTACCTGCTCCGCGGCGATCAGTCCTGCTGGGGACCCGCCCATAAGGTCGTTTTCAGCCTGGATGATCACGCCCCAGCCAGCTCAGTTGTCCCGGTGCCGTCCGATGCCACGGGGATCACGGTATACGCCTATCGCGGGTACTACGAGCTGCCGAAGGTGAAGCTGAATGTCTTCCATGATCCCGGCGACGACCCTTGCGGGATAGACCACGACTTTCTGCTGACACCGCAGGAGGCAGTCGATCTGGCGTTCCATCTGATCGGCGCGGCCGAGCTGATCGGTGGTTTCAAGTGATGTCCGAGATCATCCGGTGCTCGAGGTGCAACAGGCCGATCCAGGCCGAGCAATCAGTCAACCGCCTGTGCGGTCCAGTCTGCTGGCGGAGTATTTCGGGTTGCACCGAAGAACCTCCCGATTCACGGTTGACCTCGGGCATGGCAGACCTTGACGAACGTGCGGCTCGCGCCTTCGGGGCTCCGTGGTAATCGGCAAGGAGGTGGAGGCCCCGGTCATCGTGCCGGGGCACTCCCCCGTCTCCCGAGAGGTCTCTTGGTGGCCGGTGCACGAGTTCGTGGCCGCTCTGGTCGCGCAGCTCGATGAACCGTTGCCGACAGCGGGGACGCCTACGTGGTGCGCCCTGTCCGGTGGCGACCCTCGCAAGCTGCTAGCCCTGGCAGTGGCTGGTGAACATCACGTACTGCGCCTTGAGCTGGACCAGAACGCCTCCTCTGAAGCGTCGAAAGCCGTTGCCGCTGCATGTGACTGGGGTCGCGTTTCAAACGCAACCCTGCGAGGCCGTGGCCCGAACTACATCCCCCGAGAGAGGGCATCTTGAACAACGACGAATTCTTCACGGCCACCCCCGAGTTGCAGGCGATTCATGGGTGGGCGCGGGCCCGGTATGCCGCACCGTGGGCGGTTTTCGGCGCGGTGCTGTTGCGGGTGTCGGCCAGTGTCGGCCCTCATGTGCAGCTGCCCGGTCTGATCGGCGGCCGCGCGTCCCTGAATCTGCTGTGCGCGTTCGTATCGGCCTCTGGTGGCGGTAAGGGCATCTCGGACAAGGTGGCCCGTCTGGCGTGGCCTAAGCCGATTCTGGAGCTGCCCATCGGGTCGGGTGAGGGCATCGCCGCCACGTTCAAGAGGCCGGAGAAGGAGGGAGAGGACAACGAGGCGATCACCGCGGCGATTTTCAATGTGCCCGAGGTCGACACCTTGGCCGGTATCGCCTCGCGTCAGGGCTCGATTCTGCTGGCACAGCTCAAGTCCATGGCGATGGGTGAGCAGATCGGCCAGCAGAACGCCTCCAAGGCCACCAGCCGCGTCGTGGCAGCCCACACGTACCGCTGCTGCCTGTCGGTGGGAGCCCAACCGCTACACACCTCCGTGATTTTCAACGACGCCACCGGAGGTACACCGCAACGGTTCCTGTGGTTCCCCACCACCGACCCGTCGATGCCCGCAGAGGCCGCACCGGACCCGGCACCGCTGAACACCGACATCCCCGTCTACGTCCCCAACGACGATGGCGTGGTCGAGATCGCCTACGGTCCCGATGCCATTCGGGAGACCGTGATCGGTGCGCACCTAGCGCGTCAACGCGGTGAGGGTGACGCCCTCGACGGGCATGCACTGCTGACCCGTTGCAAGGTGGCCGCGCTGCTGGCGGTCCTGCATCACCGCTCGGTGGTGTCCGAGCTCGACTGGCAGCTCTCCGAGGTCGTGATGACCGTCTCGGATGCCACTCGGGACTGGATCACCAACGAAGCCAAGAAGGCGCAACGGGCAAAGGTGCGTGAGCGGGCGGTGGCACGCGCTGCCGGGGATGACTTCTATGACGCGAGCCGCTTGGAGACCGTCAAGCGCAGCATCCTGCGGCTCCTCGAGCGTGACGGGGAACAGCCTGGCAACAAGCTGCGATCACGCCTCGGTAAACGCGAGAAACGCGATCTCTTCGATCAGGCTGTTGCGTTGCTGGAAGCTGACGGTCTGGTCTCTGAACGGACGGATGAGTACAACGGAGCAAGGCGTGTTCGGTATCGAATCGGGTCAGGCCTGACCCATGAGGTCACCCCTGAAAACCCCAGTTCAGAAGGGGTGACCCAGTTGGTCAGGCCTGACCACCCTGCCACGGTCACTGAGTTGGATTTGCCCAGTTCGCACTGCCCCGACTGTCACACGGCCAGGGCACGAGTGGACACCGGGAAGTGCGGCCCCTGCACCCTGGCCACCATCGGAGCGCACGAGTTTCTTGTCTGCTGGTTTCGTACTAACACTCAGCGCGGGGAGTGGGTTGAGCCCGCCACCGTCATCTCCGCTGGCCTGGAGATCGGGTACAAGCACGCGACGCTGAAGGCCGCGCAGCAGCGCCAAGGAAGTCCGCGCATTCAGTCCTCCGGCACCGGTCGCGGTTCCAAGTGGCGACTTGATTCAGCAACTACATCAACTGCAGGCACCAAGGAGACCGCATGACTGACAGACGGCAGGCTCGGTGATCGATAGATGTGGGTGAGCGATGAGCAGGCCGCACTGATTCGGTACTGCGTCGCCGAGTTGGTGCGCCGCCGCCAGCTGTGTGGACAGCCCGTCCCTAACCGGATCCACGATCTGCGCCTGTTCCTGGCGGCGATGACCGTAGACGGAACCCAGAATCACTCCGGTGCAACAGAATTAGTTCAAGGTCAAGGCGATCTGATCGACACCGAGAAGGCCGCTGAGATCCTGGGCTACAGCACCCGCTACATACGTCGGATAGCCAGCGATCTTGACGGTCAACGGGTTTCGGGCCGGTGGGCGTTCAGCGCCCGCACCGTCACTGAATACGCCGAGGCAAGGAAACACCGATATGACCGACAGCCCACTGATGGCAGGGGTTAAGCAGTACCTATCCCAGCTGTCTCCCACTGAATTCGCCGACCTTGTCGCCGAGGTCCGCGAGCCCGAACCCGAGAAACAACCACCCGATACCAGCGGAATCGACCGCGGCCGTGCCCGCTACACCGGAAAACAAAAGATCGAAGTCGCTCCCGGTAACACGGAAACCCACACCGCGGGCAAGTGGTCATGAGAGTGAACGTCAAAGAACGGCCGCTTAAAGAGCGGGTACTCGACCAGATTCCCCGCTACCGCGAGCTACAGAATCGCCGCGACCGGCTACGCAGCTTATTGCGCATCGTGCCACCCGCCTCCGATCTCAATCTCGCTTACGCCGAGCAGATAACCGCCGCCGCCGATACCGGCGCCGACAACCTGGACGACCTGCGCGACCGGTTCGCCGCCGATCGCCAGAATTGGACTGCAGCAGCCGAATTCAACACCCTGGTCCGTGATGCCTGGTATCACGCATCCAGCGAGACCGAGAACGCCCAAAAGGCCAGCGTCCCGATCGCACTGGACTACCTGCGCGGTGAACTCACCGCCCTGATGAACGAGGTCCGCGAGCACCGCGAAGTCCTGCAGGCGCACCCCGACAGTGCCGAGGAAGCCATCGGCGCAGGCCCTGCCGGGCTCAAAAGCTGGAAAACCGTCAATACCCTGATCGACCGCTATCAAGAGCTGCGCACCGAGCACCGCGTCTACGTCAACCTCCGATTCGGCGGAACTGTCAAGGGATTCGATACCTGTGCACAGTCCGCCCGCTTCCTGGAAATGGACCCCTGGTGGCGGCGCTGCCGTAGCACCGGCGGCACCTGCAACGACACCCGGATCGCGGCCTGGCTGCACAACCGCGAACACCACGCAGAAGGCAACCGCACCAACATCTGGCCCCACAGCTACACCCAGCCCCAGTGGCTGCTGGCCGTCGCCGACAACGATCCATGGCTGCCGGACGCCAACACCATCGACCGGGCCAACCAGATCGCCACCGAACTGCTCGGACGCATGCCCAGCAATAACTCCGAGATCACATCGTTCTACCGACGTATCGCCGAACTAACCGCGCTAGGGGCAGTCGTCGACCTCACCACACCAGACACGGCACCGGCCACAACAGCCCACGCCCACTAAGCCGGAAGGAAAACTCATGCCTGAAGCGCACCGCATCGACCGCATCAGCCGCTGGGAGAACATCGTTTTCGCCTACCAGCAGTACCTCACCGAACTCGACGACGAACAGTTCGCCACCGAACTAAACCGAGTACGCAACAACGGCATCGCCAACCCCACCTAGACCGGGCCGCGCCGGCGGGCCTTCCTTTCACCCGCCCTGCAGCGCCCAACTGGACCCCAGGTGCCGCAGATACGGCCCAACTGCCGCACCTGGGGTCCCCACAACCCCCTAGGAGCCTCGATGCCCGAGCGCGTCAACGACGCCCGTATCAAACGCATCCGCACCAAAGTCCGAGCACGCAAAGATCACTGCCACATCTGCGGCAACCCCATCGACTACCAAGCACATCACCACCTGCCCAACAGCTTCCAACTCGACCACCTCTGGCAAGTAGCCCTCGGCGGACCCGAACACGACATCGCCAACTGCGCGGCCTCACACCGGCACTGCAACCGCCAACGCTCCGACAAGATCGACGCAACCACCATCACCGCAGCCGCCCACTACGGCGTCACCATCAGCACACCGGGGACGCCCGCAGCAGCAGACCGACCATGCGGCACGCCAAACGCACAGCACTGCGATCAATGCACCGGCACCCACAACCCTCAGACCGGTGTCACATTCGTGACTGCACGGAACTGGTGGTCGAAGTAGTTACTCGGCGCGCTTATCCCAGACCTCAACCATCTGGACGACCGTGGCCGCAAGGTCCACCACGAGTCCAGGTATCGGGTCGTCATGATCGGACTCGACCGTCTGGCCGGTCTGAACCATCTTGGTCAAGTGCCCTATCAATCCCCTAGCCGCCGACAACTCAGCCGGAACCTCTATGGACTGCATCCGCTCCACAAAATCTGACGGCATCCCCGGGTAATTCGGCATATCAGAACTCCTTACGGTGCAGGAACCGGGCGCGAACCCGCGTCAGGGTACTTGCAGCGTAGGACCAGATCGAGAGCGCCACATGCGAATTCACAGCCAGAGACCCTGGCTATATACCCCTCCCGCCCCACCTCGCTGTCCGCCTCGTGGCATACGGCGTTCCTCCCCCCGTCATTTTTTCCAAACCACCACCATGGGTCGAAAAAAGAAAACCGCTCCCTCTCCGCTGCCCTATGGCCCGAGGTGGAGAACCCTGGTGGGCGGGGGACTGCTACCCCAGGCCTCTACCTCCCATCGTGTTGAAGCTAGTACCCCGTGAAGATCGCTAGTTGAAGAAGATGCTGGATTAGTTGAAGCTGAGGTGCTTGGATGCTCCAATAGTTGAATGACACTGCCGTTCGGAGACGACGTACTGTCGCTGGCTGCCCAGGAAGCCATTTTGCATTCGATCTTCAGGCCGAGCGCGCCGACCGAAGATCGTGCAATGTTCAAAGGGCGCACCGCAGAGTTGAGTGGGGTACTGAGCGCGGTACAGCAAGTGGGGCAGCACGTCATAGTGTACGGAGAGCGCGGCGTAGGCAAGACTTCGCTCGCATACATGGCAAGAGAGGCATTTCAGCAGGCCTCTGCGCATGCTGGCGTGGCAGTACGTGTTGCCTGTGGCAATGATGACAACTTTGCGAGCGTGTGGAAGAAGCTGACCGCTCACCTTCAGTCATTCGCCGATCTAGCTCCGGCGGGAATTGCAGCCAACCTAGAAGCTGCTGTTGACAAATACGAAGACATCATCGAGATGTCTGATGCTGTGACTCCGGATAGTGCGGCTAGGGCACTCAAGATTGTGGCCAACGCGGTGCCGTTGGTAGTGATTTTGGACGAGTTCGACAGGATCGGAGCATGGGATGACACGGTCCTGTTCGCTGACCTAGTCAAAATGCTGTCGGATGACCTCGTGAAGTGCACAGTCTTCATCGTGGGAGTGGCCGACAATGTGGCCGGGCTCCTCGCTGGCCATGCCTCCATTGACCGCTGTCTCAAGCAGGTCTACATGCCAAGGATGAGTGCAGACGAACTGAGGGAAATTGTTGTTGGCGGCTTCCAAAGATTCAACGATCTGAGCGGAATTTCGATCGAACTTGAGACGCGCGCAGTTGATGCGATCATCCGACTCTCCCAAGGTTTTCCGTACTACACACATCTTCTAGCCGGCGCGATTGGCGAGCTCGCACTACGCAATCACAAGCATGAAACAGGTGTGCGGGATGTCTTCGAAGCACTAGTACGTGCGACCGAAGAAGCGGCTCACAGCATCCGAGTGAGCTACACGGATGCAGTGGCTTCGGCAAAACCGGCGGGATTCGACATGACACTGTTGGCGTGTGCAATAGCTGAAATCGATGAACTTGGCTTCTTCGCGCCGGTGGATATCAGCGGTCCGTTGTCGAACCTCAGCGGAAGGACCAGGCGGACACCGAGCTACCTGGGGCATCTGAAAAGGTTCGCCGATTCACCCATCTACATCCTCGATACGAGGGGCGAGGGCCGCAAAACCCGGTATCGATTTAGGGACCCTCTAATGAAGCCCTTTGTGATGATGAAGGGCTTCAAAGACGGGGCATTGAAATTTCCGCAGAACACGGACGACGCCTGAAATGCCTACTTTGCGCAGACGCTCCCCGATCTAACGTCCGGGCCGTTCGGGGCAACTCGACCGTTCTAGCAGTATCCAGACGGCTGACAACCATCGGCACGAGCTACCTGACGGTGCTACTGTGCCCGTAGTTGTTAGCTGAGGGGGTGTTGCTGTGGGGTCGTTGCAAGTCAGTCCTGAATTGCTGCATCTGTCGGCCAATGAGATAGACCGGCTACTGGCCGCGCATCGTGCAGCGCATACCAAAGCCCACGGCCTGATCAGTGCCGCGATGTCGGGGTGGGTTGGTGGCGCGTCCTCTGCGCTAGGCAGCGAATCAACCCAATGGCAGGGCCATTCCAAGCACGTCGAGAATGAATCCACCCATTACCGCGACGCATTCGATCAGATCGGGTACGCCTTCGCCGGGATGGAAGAACAAACCGCCGTCAGTATCCTGGGCAACCGTCCACAGGCGAAGGCGTAACCCGACGTGTCGTTGTCGCTGGCCGATATCAAACGCGCCAAGGTCCAATCGTTCCGTGACGTAGCGGACGGACTCGACGCGATGGCGAACGCCAATCGGGACATGAAACGCGGTGTGGAGCGGCTTCCGATCATGGGCGACGGGTGGAAAGGCGTCTCCGGTGACGCAGCGCACCACGACATCGACGCACACGGCAAGTACCTCGATGGCCACGCCCAAGCCCAACAGGTTGCGGCGGGCAAGATCCGGGCCGCTGCCGATGAATTCGAGGGCGTGCAACAGCTGCTCAAGAAGATTGAAAGCGACGCCGCCGGCGGCAAGTTCACGATCAACTACGACACCGGTGAAGTCACACCTCCGAATGGCAAGTACGACAAAAACGAGTTGGACTACCTGACCAACACGCTGCGGCAGATCCGCGCAGCCGGGGATGCCGCGAATACCGACCTTGAGGCAGCAGTCAAAGCTGCCCAGACACTTCCGGACCCGGCCGGATCTGCTGGCGCGCTGCCGCTTACACCGGGATCGGCGATCAAGCCTAACGGCGCTGCTGGAGCGCTACAGAACTTGGCAGCCCCCAACCCTGATGGTGATCCTGGGGCGACTAAGGCTGCCGCTGCCGGTGCGGACACACAAGCCAACTACAAAGAGTGGTACCCCAAAAACGCTGTCCCGGTGGGCGATAAGAACGTCGATCCAAGCAAGCTGGGCGGTCTAGGGGCACTCCCAGGCGTGCGGGACAGCACCGACAAGATTCCGCAGCGGATGTCGCCGACCTTGCAACCCAAGGATGTGCCCGCGTTCAAAGACTTGACGCGTCAAAACCTGCAACGCCTGGGCGTGCCCGCCGACCAAATCGAAGCAAAGGTAAACGCAGCGGTCGAGCAGGCACAAACCCCTCACTTCCTGCCTGATGCACCCGCTGGCGGAGACGGCAACGCCAACCTGAGCAGATCACCAGGTGAGCGGTTCATCGACTTCACCAACGATGTTCACGAGGGCTTCTACCAAAGCGCCGACGGTGCCGTACAGCAAGGCAAGGAACTCACCGGGCAAGCCGGTCCGGGCGCACCCGGAGTCGCCGAAGCCTGGGCCAACCTCGCCAAAGACAGCGGCAAAGCTCTGTTGGATCAGACCGTCAACCCCATCGGCTCCGCGATTGACCAAGCCCAACAAGCCGTCAACGACCCCGGACACTTCGCCGGACACAAACTCTTCGAGGCAACCGCCATCGCCCCCACCCTGCCCCTAGGCGGTGAAGGCGGGGCGCTCACACACGGCCTTGAAGGCGGCATCGAACGCGGACTCGCAAGCGACGTCGCCCACGGTATAGACAATGGCGTGGGCCACCACCCCGCACCGGTCGCTGGCCTCGATCACGCACCAAGCTCAGGCGGATGGAACTACTCCACTGAGCACTACTCGCCCCAAGCGCCGCAGTTGGCGTCCGAACTCAATAGCGCATTCGCCAACGGCCATCCCACAGCTGAATTAGCGGGCCAAGTGGCCGATCACGCGACTCACCACGCACCAGGTATTGGCAGTACCGCCAATCCCGATCGCGTGGTGCTTGGCAAATGGGCTGGTGAGGAAGCTGGATACATCGGAGAAGCCAGACAAAATGGCGGCATCTACTACGACACAGGCGGCGATGCATGGAACGCTATCGGCAACGGGCTCGGCAGATCAGACGCAGATACTCTGGGATGGCAAGTTAACGAGCATTTTCTAAAGTCACAGATGGAGAACGGGATACCGCGCATAGACTACGTAACTGAGGGCACCAAGTTCTCAGGCATCGCAGATGTGCTGCGTAACGACCCAAACTCGTTCTCCGCGAAGGAAATTAAGTACCTGATTGAAAATGCCCCAGCATATGGATACCAACGAATTGGTGACTCCTGGGTGCGAGTAGGAGGTCAATGATCATGAATGATGATTTCGCAGAACAGGTCCAGACTGTTGTCGGGCCATTGCTAACTGATCTTGGCTTCACGTTGGATGAGATCGATAGTCACGTCGACGAGGGCGGCATGCGTGGTTCAGTCGTCTACTACCGCGCCCAAGACTGCAAAATTCAGATCTACCAATCGTCCCGCGAAGGCAGCATCAACTGCATGATCGCCCCGCTGGCCGCACCAAACTCGTTCGGCCCCAGAGACCAGTCCGGTGGTTGGCAGTACCTCACCAAGTTTGTCCCGATGCCCGAGATGTCACTCGAGGAACTGGCCCGATCAGTGAGCTTCGAGCCAAAAACCAGCTTCGAACAACTGCAATGGGTGCGCGACAACATCGCGGACAACTTCGAGGCGGCACACACCGGTGTCCTCAGCACGCGCTGAGAACGTACCGCCCACAATGAATTGATCAACCTCGCCACAGGTAGACCCCCGCGACTTTCCGTCCGCAGTAGATTGACGCCGAAAAACCGTACTTTCCCCGCATAAACCCCCGCGACACGCCGCGAATCTATACGCATCTAACTGCACTTCGTACTCGCGTAAATGATTGTGCCGCAATACGTTAACGGACTTTGACGAACTACGGCAACCGACAAATCTACAAGCCGGTGTCGCAGGTTCGAATCCTGCCGAGGGCACTTCTTCCACTACGCCGTTTCACCCCTCCCGCCCAACCACACACAGCCCCGCAGGCGTTGACACGGGCCTACAACCTCATTAACTTCAGCTTACTCAAGTTGAATTAAATAAGGAGCACGGCTACATGCCCCAACACCTCCAGGCGCCCCGCTGGCTCGCCCGCTTCAACAAGCGAGTCACCAACCGAATCCAGGGAAAATGGGCCGGGGCCGTTCCCCCGTACGGGGTCATCCTGCACAGGGGCAGAAAATCCGGAACCATCTACAGAACGCCCGTCGTACTGCTGCGCGCACACGCGGGATTCGCGGTCATGGCCGGCTACGGCCGCCACAGCGACTGGATCAAGAACCTGGAGTCGGCGGGGACCGTCGACATCCAACGACGGGGCCGGACAGCGACGTTCGATCAGATTCTCGTCGAGTCAGCCTCGGAGGCGCTTCAGCACCTCCGACCGATCGGGCGCTGGATTACCAAGTGTCTTAAACCCGAATGGGTAGTTCTCATGCTCGAAATCGAGACCGCCTGAAACTTCCCGCGGCTACCAACCCGGGTAGTCGCCCACAACCCAACTCGCGATGAAGACCTCGGGTCGCTGTTGACCGTCGACGGAACACCATCAATTCCGATCGCTATTGATAGCGCCTTTCCAAAGACACGATCCCCACGAGGAACGAACCTCTGTACATCCACCAATCCGCATAGTCGGGCTCCTTCTTCCGCGACACCATCGAACAGTGACGATCTGCCGCGGAGGCGGCGGCAAGACCTTGCCCTTCATCCCAGTTGGCCACGTACACGGAAATATCTCTATTCTCGTCGTAATCCGAGACCCGCAGCTGATAGTACGCTCTCAATTTTCTCCCCCGTCCCATGAATGAGTCGTATCACGAAAGGGGAAACGGGCACATCCGAGTACGCGAACCACGGCCTCTAACGGCACACCTGATTGCGGAACCAAATCACTCGGCATGTCGCTTTTGATGTGCACGCTGTTGAGGTCAATTGAACTCGCCAGATTCCCTGAATAATCTATGGAGTGCGACAGCGGCGGATCTCCTTGTGCACGATTATTCCCCACAGCGATATCAGCCCGCGGTAGAGCAGTCATGAGGGAGAAAACAACCAACGAAACCCAGAAGAGTATCTTCATTGCCTCAGACCAATAAGACGCAACGCTACCCCATCCCAGTATTGTGTTAATCATAAAAACCCGTTCGGCATCAGGACGCTGTCTGACATCACGCTGCACTCGATCATGCAACCGATTATTACCGCGGTGACACACGCTCTACATGCACCTTTACAGATCAGTGCCACGACCATCCATGAATTGCCGATCGCATCCATTTAATGCATATCATTGATGAGCATTCAGCCGGCATTGAAATCTGCGGCATTGCACTACTTCACGGCATAAACGAAACGCCTCGACTGCCCGCTTCTCATCGATGGCGCGTGGATTGACGGGCGATCATCAACAACATTCCCGCACATCCGGCGACAGCCGCGAGTACGAAAATGGTGACGATTCGCCGCGTAGACACCGAGGCGATCTTGTGGACGCCGCTTACCCCGTTTTCCTGTTTGCGTGCGGCGTCGCACCACAGCTTACGGAAAGTGTCCACGTCGCCATTGAGCTGGCACACAACCAGATGGAGGATCTCCCATGACGGAATAGCCCCGGGCGCGAAGGCCTTGGCGACTGTTGTGTGACTACACCCGATAGCCCGGCTGATACTGCGAAAACTGGGTCGACCAGCCATGAAACGCAGCTCGGCCAGCTCAGCATTTAAAGGGTAGACATGAGCGTCAGGCATTATTCGAAGACTTCTTCTCTATTGCCAATTTCGTGCTGCCAAAGGCGAATCAACCAACACGGCATTCAGCCCAATCTTACGGGCCAGACGAAAATCATCTTCGGTTTTTACCGCAAATCCAATCGTCTTCATACCGGCCTGCTGAGAGTTGAAGCACTCAATAGAGCTGGGGTCCCAAAGCTCGGCATCAACTTGGGAAGCGCCGGTACCCAACGTAAACGTCTCAGAGACTGAGACATCGCGATGGAGCTCAAAGCCGGCCCATCTCCCAATGCTTGGCGCCGGCTCACACCGATGATTCAGTGCCATGTTCAAGAGGCGCTGACGAGTCATATCGCGACTTTCGGCGACTTCTAGGCTCCTCTGAGCCGCCAATACAGTCACTTCCGCATCTGTCGAGTAGATGACTGATCGCTCTACAGCAGCCGTCTTGACCAACACCCGAGAGACTGCATCTACCAGTGGCTGAGCCGGCGCCTGTTTCAGGTCGAGGAACAGCGGCATACTCGGCGGTACCGCGGCGATTGCTTCTTCGAGCGTCGGTATCTGGACTACCTGCTGACGATAGGGGTTGATATCTTCTTTTGCGAAATTCCACCCCGCATTCAGCTCTTTCAATTGCTTCAATGTCTTGGAGTTCACTCGCCCTGTACCATTTGTCAATACCGACAGATCAACCGGACGATAAAGCACCGGTATCCCGTCACCGCTCACCTGGACGGTTATCCACATCCCTCCGACTCCCGACTTTTCAGCGTTGGTAATTGCCAGAAGTGTGTTCTCCGGATAATCCGCGGCACCGCCACGATGGGCGATAAGCATTGGCCCGGAGCCAACATCAGCCGGGAGGCGATCGTCGGTTGACGGCGATATAGTCTCCGCAAAGGTCGCGTGTCCATTTTCATCGCCGGTGTAATGTCCGCATCCCGTCACCGAGAATGCCACAGCGATAAAACCAGAAGTTAACGACCAAGCACCGAGCATTTACGGATCACCTCAAATTGGAAAGCAGCGCAGTTCATCAAACACTGCGTCAGGAATACACATACAGAGCATATGACACGAGGTGTCATATTGTCAATGTCGCGCTGTGAAGTAGGCCTCTTACGTCGATCAACATTTCAGTACATTGACCTCACGCTAATTGGAATCCGCCGATTGAAAGCTGAAATCACTCGGTCCGCAAAGATGCACTGATCGCCTGGCAGCCGAGCTGATGTGGGACCCTAACCCTGCCGACGACAACACCAGCGCCATTCGTACGACCCTAACCGCCTGCCGAGTGCTTTCCCCCAGTCGAAGCCGATCCGCCATGAGCGCCCGAGCCTTCCGAACCACCACCCGACGACGCACCTGCTGTGCGGTGCTTTCCACCCGACTCGCTAGGCGAGGCCACCTTGACCTTCACCTTGTTGGACGCACCCGAGGAATCCTCGTGATGCTTGCCGCTGTCGGAGTCGTTCTTGGTCACGGACGACGTGCTTGAATCCGCCGCACTCGCCGGCTTCGAACTACCAGTCTTCCTCGACGTGGCCGGATTGTCATGAGAGTCATTGCCCTGCTTTGTCTTAGCTCCCGCCGACGAACCAGTCGCATCCGCCGCACTTGCCGACTTCGCACCCTCAGTCTTCGTTGAGGTGGCAGATCCATCGGTGTTGGTCCCCGTAGAGGTGATCGCACCCCTCGTCTGCTTGATGGACCCGGTTGCCGAATCCTTGAGCGCACTGTTCGCCTTATCGACCTTGTCCTGCAGCTTCTCCTTCACGACCGGCTTGGCGAGCTTCTCCTTGCCTTTCGATGCCTCCTGATGCTGACCAGAGTCATTGTCCTGCTTGCTCTTCGGAGCCTTGGATGCGGCATCTGCGACCGACTTAGTGCTGTCAGTCTTTGCCGCAGCTGCGGATGCATCTGTGTTAGTTGTCGTGGAAGCGCCGATACTGCCGGTGTTCTGGGTGTCGGTCACCTGCTTGTTTAGTGACTGGTCTGCCTTGTCCGGCTGCCCTTCCTTCACCAGTGGCTTGAGCGACCTGTCCCTGTCTTTCGCGTCATCCTTTGGTGCGGTCTTGAGGTCTTCCTTCGCGGTGTCCTTAACCGATTCGACAGCGTGCGGCGCCGAGGGCTCACTGTCTACAACCACACTCGGCCTCGATGCGGAAAGCTGCGCGGACGAGACCGTCTCGACATCCGACGCAGCGTCGCCGTTGACGACGGCCGCTTCCTTTTCCTTGCCTGATCCGCTGGTGCCCAGCAGGTGCCACGCAAAGTCCGGTGTTCCGGCGGTGAGCTGCTGAGGCTTGGGGAGCGTTTCCGGCATCGCAAACAGAGCGGCGGTGGAACGCGCGGCCACTGCATGAGCACCCGCGCTCTGCACTGCCCCGAGGAGCCCGTTGTCCAACGACTTAGTTGATTCGTTGATCGCGCGATTGGCATCGAAGAGTGGCTTGCTCGCGTCGATGTTCAGGCCCTTTATTGCGGCACGCCCCTGGTCGATCACTCTGTTCACCTGAACTGTGGCGGCGTCGAGTGCATCGGCCACCGGCTTGAGCATGTTCTGCGCCTGGTTGAACATGGGGTTGGCGATGCTCTTGAGCCGGGTCAGTCCCTCGCGCACCGCGTGAGCCACAGATACGACCAACGCATTCTTATAGATGGCATCCCCAAGTGCGCTGTTACCGAACAACGTGAGTCTCTGCTTCTCCGGGCTCAGCAAGTTATTGCTGAAACCGTCGATCAGCGCGTTGAACACCGTCTGCGGGACTTCAAAACGCTGCGCCCAGTTGATGTTGGTCGGCGCCCTGAAGACATCCGTTTGCACACCGGCCATATCCATACCGCGTGTAAAGGTCATCACGCCGTTGGCGTCGGTAGTGCTCTTGACATCTTGATAACCAAGCGCAACCAGCTGTGTGAGCGCACTCTCAAACGAGTCGGCAACGGGTGTGGTGATGTCCGCCAGGCCCGCGTATCCGAGTAGGCGAGGCAGCATGTGGAAGGGCTCAAGGAGCGCAAGATTGCCCGAGTCATAGGTGACGTAGGTGGAGATGCCCTGTACCGGGAACTTGAAGTCCGTGCCCAGGATCGACCGGAAGACCGGTCCCAACACCGCATTCAAGGCGCTGTTCAGGGGGCCATTGACCACGTCGACGATCGTGCCCTGGGTAAGCAGGTGGAGCCCCTGTCCTCCCGTCGGATCAGCGGTGACCAACCCCGCGTTGACGAGCCCTGGAAGCAGCTGGCCGACCAAGTTGGCGGCCACCGGGATTGCCTTGTCCTTATCGGGAATCAGGTAGGTAGGCATGACCACACCCGCGACGGAATTCGCCCAGGCAAGTGGGTTAAGAGCGTGTCTCATGTGGATAGTTTTCTGAAGCAGACCAGGGTGGCGGCGAGTGTGAGGAATGCGGCGTAGAGATGGTCGTGGCGTTCCCAGCGGGTGCCCAGGCGGCGGTAGGTGAAGAGCCAGGACATGGTGCGTTCGACTTTCCAGCGTTTGGTGCCGAGCCGGTCGCCGGATTCGGTTCCGCGGCGGGCGATCCGGGGTGTGATGTGTCGATTGGTGAGCCATTGCCGCAGCTGGTTCGCGTCGTATGCCTTGTCTGCGTGCAGTTTTGCCGGTCGCCGCCTGCGTGGCCCGCGCGGGGATTTGATGGCGGGCAGTGCCCGTACCAGCGGCGGGACCGCATGCCCGTCCCAGGTGTTGGCGGCGGTGACCGCGGTCTGCAACGGCAGACCGGTCGCGTCGGTGAGCACGTGAATCTTGGTACCCGCTTTGCCCCGGTCTACCGGGCTCGGCCCGGTCATGGCGCCCCTTTTTTAGCCCGCACGTACGCCGAATCCACCACGGCCCGTGACCAATCCAATGCCCCATCGGCACCGAGCCGATCGAGTACCGCTTCTTGTAGACGCCGCCATACCCCGACGGCGGTCCACTCGGCGAACCGGCGATGCGCGGTAGGGACCGTCACTGCGAAACATGGTGGCAAATGCCGCCAGGCACACCCACTGACCAGCACAAACACCACCGCGGTGAATACCGCACGCTCATCGGCATACGCCGTCCCGCCGCCCTGGGGACGCACCCGCTGCACCGGCAACAACGGCTCCACCAACGCCCACAACTCGTCCGGAACCAACCTCAACGAAAGCTCTTTCACACCAGCACATCATGCCCCAACCACCCCACAAACCACACAAGACACGCTCTAAGCGTCGACGGTGCGTCCGAAAGTAGGTCGTACTTCCACCCGATATCGGTGACGGAGATGTTGAGAACCTTGGTGGCAAGACCAGCATTGGCCCCTGCATTCGTGTAGCTGCCTGCACCGGGATTACTGAGGTTCAGCCCAAACAACTCCGAGATGGGGGTAACCATCGCCATCAGGCCGCCGCCCGGGCGCGACGTGTTGCGAAACAGTACGGCGACAACGCCGGTCACACCGTGCTTACCGTCACCCCACAGGGCACTGTCGGACTCGACCTCTTTGATCATCTGGCGTAGCGCGAGCGCGCTATCGGTGCCGCCGAGACCGTCCCCGAGAATGAATGCGCGCCGCTGGTTGAGCGCTGTCAGCAAATCGTTCCCGATCGCACTAATACCGGGAATCCAATTGATCCATGGGCTATTGAGGGTATCCGCGACGCCTTCAAGCCCACTGAATGCGCCCATGCTGTAGCTCAGCTCGTTCACGGAATCGTAGACACCCGCCGGCCCGAAACCGGGCACCTTGGGCTCGACAGGGCTGATCGTGTTCAGCACGTCCAACAGCGTCTTAGCCGCCGAGGACAAACTGGGATTATTGAGCAATCCGACCGCATTAGTCAGGACGGCATCCGGGCTGCCGACCCCGGCCAGGCGCAACGCCTGGAAGACAGGCCCCACCCCGTACATGCCCACCATCGAGGCAAGTTGAACGTCCAGACTCATCGCACGTGGAGCAAGCGCAACGGCGGCATGGGGCTCGGGGGGCGAGAAGTTGACGGTGACCGGCGCCGCCACGCTGACGGTAAGTGCCGTCGCGGTCACCAACGCCGTCGTCGCCGACATCACCCGCGAGACAGGCAGCGGCAGGTGAGCAGGCACCGGCGCGCCGGCAAGGACTTGCTTCCGCCATCGCTTGGGAACGTTATTCGACGACCGAACATCCCGACCCGACATAAGCACGACACCTCTCCTCAGAAAATTTGAGCAGCGTTGTACGCCGAAAGTCCCACTGGCCATTGAGAAATCGACAATGCCTATTCGCAGCGAATTTGCAAGGAACGCCCCGCACCACAGCCATGTGCAATCAGCATCTGGTACTCGAGGGACACTCGCCAGTTGGGGGTAACACCCACGAAACGGTAGGACACAGAGTGTCATGCTGTCAACGATGTGTTTTAGCGCTAACACGCATTTACCGATTGAATGCGGTGACCGTTCGGTCCGCAAAGACCCGCTCGAAAGATTGTGCGGCACAGGGCCGCACGGCAAGCTCGGGAAGCCCTGCGGGCCATCGACCGAGTATCAGTACGCGCCCTCGCTGCGCACCACCGCGCCGACAGTCCGGGAAATGATGCGGATGTCGAGCCCCATGGACCAGTTGTCGACATACGAGATGTCGTGACGAATAGACTCATCGACCGAAAGATCGTTACGGCCGCTGACCTGCCATTGACCGGTAACGCCCGGTTTCACCAGGAGCCGTCGCCGCATCGTCTCGTCGTAGGCGTCGACCTCGCGCTGCACCTGCGGGCGCGGCCCCACGACGCTCATGTCACCGAACAGCACATTGAAGAACTGGGGCAGTTCATCGAGGCTGTACTTTCGGATGAACGCCCCCACCGGGGTGATGCGGGGATCTTCCTTCGCCTTGAAGAAGACGGGCGTGCTTCCTGCCGAGTCGATCATCGCCGCGGTATCGCGGTCGGCGCCCGTGTACATACTGCGGAACTTGATCATTCGAAATGGCACACCGTCCAAGCCAATTCGTTCGGATACGTAGAGCACCGGCCCGGTGCTGGTGAGCTTGATGGCCGCGGCAATCGCGAGCATCACCGGCGCGGTGGCCAGAATGGCGGCAGCCGCGAACGCCATGTCGAAAGCTTCCTTGGACATCGATCGCGCGCGGCGATGGCCCGGGGCGAGCATCTCCAGCATGTGGACCCGCTCCAGACCCCGCTCCGCTGTGGTCACGACGGTCTCATCCACGTCCCCCGGAGATGCCGCGAGCTCGATTCCCAGATCTCCGAGCTCGGAGGCCAGCACTGAAAGTTCCTTGCGCCCAAGTCCATTGGTCATCGCGACCGCGACGATCTGAGCCGATGTCCGCTGCGCCGCCTCGACCACGTGCCGGTCGTCACCGACGATCGGTACGCGGTGACCGCCAACCTCGATCGCCTGTCCCCCAAGCCAATGCTCAACTCCGGGGGTGCACGCGCCGACGACCTCGAAGCCGCTGCCCCGGTGACGACCAAAGGCGGTGACCATCTCCCGGACGGCATCGTGATCGCCCGCCAGCAGCACGGGCGTCCGGCTCGCCGAGCCCCAGATACGCCGCAGCCCGTATCGGGCGACGAGTATGCCCAGCAGTCCCAGCGGGATCTCGATGACCAGATGCCGAATATCGATCAGCTCGATGCGTGAGATGAGATAGGTGAGCAGCACGATCGTGAACAGCTGGAACGTGACACTGACGACCGTCTGCCATTGCTGCAAGACCGCCCGCAACGCCTTTCCCGGGCCGACGGTGTGCAGCGAGAGCGCAGCAAACCAGGTGACGGCGATCACAACATCGGTTGCCGCGTACCACCGTCCCAGGTCTTGCCGCCCGGACAGCAGATGATGCGCGAGCTGATACGAGACCAGCGACGTGAGAGCGATGGCGACCAGGTCGGCCGCCGGCGCCCATCGTCGGTGCAGGTAGAAGAGCCCCCCAGGGCGCGCTTCTACCCTCCGTTGAATTCCATCACTAACGACGCTCTTCAAATCCATAAGTGCACTTGACCCGTTCGTTCATATCGGTTGATTCGTATGGACGATTTAGGCAATTGAGCCCGACCTATTTACGTGTAGAGGTTTCCATAACGACCAAAAACACGCCACGTGATGACTGTCACGCTACTTCACCCATCGAAGCGTTACAAATGAAAGTTTCATTGCAGGGAAATAAGAATTATCTAACAAACATCTCCCATCGATGCTCTTTGCTAATCTTCACGCCAATCACACAACGCTCACCAGCAAGTAACATATTCATAATATAGCCAGTTCAGGCTAGTTCAGGCAACGCGGAACGCGTCCCTCTCAGCCAGCCACAGCGTTATCTCGACCACTACATATCGGGTAGTTGCGGGCAAATTAAAGGCAAGGTTGGATCCGACTTTCAATGAGCGAAACCTCCGCCTCAGGTTGCGGAGCACCCACCGTGTGTTGCAGGCTAGAGACGAGTCGGCTGTCTGGCGGCATAAACTAGGCGCATCGGACATCGGTGCGCACATGAATTTCGCGTCCGAAGAGCATCGTGCTACTCGGAAATATTGTTTGGCCTACTCAGGCATTATGAGTATCAATGGACATGAACCTATCGGCGGCCGCATGCACGTGCATGTTGTGTCGGTTGAACATTGAACAAACATGAGGGATGGGGCCGAGCCCCCAAGGCAGACCGCGCATGGCGGCGAACACCTGCGTGGCGATGGACGATGCGCGACGTCGGACCAATTTCGCAGCCGTCACCGATAGCAAAGATCACCGACAGCGGAGATGAGGCCTGACATGGCACCCATCAGAGTGCACATGACCGGCTCGGAGTGGTTCTCATCGTTGCCCGGCGGGCTGAATCGGTACTTCACAGATCTATTCACCGCGCTGCGCCGGCGGGACAACATCGAACTGTCCGCCGCCGCATTCGGGGTGCCTTCAGACGGCGGATGGTCCTGGGGCGCTACCGGCGGGTCCACTCGCTCGCGGGTTCTCACCGCCTTCAACGATCGATCCGGGCTGCGGCAACCCGGGATTCTGGATCGCCACTTCTGCCTCTACGGGCCATCGGCCACCGGATGGCGCACCCACAGCCGGCTGGTTGTGCACTTCCACGGACCCTGGGCAGCAGAAAGCAGGTTCGCAGGGGCCGGAGCGTTCCGTTCGCGTGCCAAGTACCTCGTCGAACGCCTCCGGTACACCGGCGCTGAACGGATGATCGTGCTGTCGGATCGATTCCGTGACGTGCTGATCGAGGACTATCGAATACCCGCGGATCGCATCGAAGTCATTCCGCCCGGGGTCGACCTCGACAGATTCGGACTGCTACCACCGTTGGAGGCACCCACCGGGAGGCGCACGGTGCTCTGCGTGCGCAGGCTCGAACATCGCATGGGAATTCACCGCCTCATCGAATCGTGGCGGGCCGTCGTGTCCGCGCACCCAGATGTCTGCCTGATGATCGTGGGCACGGGCACCGCCGAAGACAATCTGAGGACACAGGTATCAGTGGCGGGTCTGGACGACAGCGTTCAATTCACCGGTCGTGTGGACGACCAGACCCTGACACAGCTCTACACGCTTGCCGACCTCACCGTCGTGCCGTCCGTGGCTCTTGAGGGGTTCGGACTGATCGCACTCGAATCCTTGGCCACCGGTAGGCCCGCCGTGGTCACCGACTGTGGTGGGCTCCCTGATGCGGTACGCGGTCTGGATCCCACGTTGATCGTGCCTTCCGACAACGCCGAAGCGCTTGGGGCACGACTCATCTCAGCGCTCGATGGCGTTCTCCCCACTCCACAACAGTGCCGACGACATGCCGAGTCCTTCTCCTGGGCCGCTGCCGCACAGCGTCACCATGCCGTGTATTCGGAGTTGAGCGCATGATCCGGGCGGTATTCGTCGCTCACACCGCGGCTCCCTCCGGTGCGGAGTTGGCAACCTCGCGATTGCTGTCGGCGCTACGCGATGCGCCCGCAGAGTTCACCGTCGAACCATCGGTGATCTACACCGAAGACGGCCCCATGGTCGGCGCAATGAAGTCCCGAGGCATACGAACATCACTGTTGGCCAACACTTTCGATAGCCGAAGCGTCACCATTGACGGTTCCGGATGGTTGCGCCGGTTGACCGGAGCCGTGGCACTGATTCGGCTCGGCTGGGATCTGGGCGCCGTCGTGCGAGAGCATGGAGCCGATGTGTTGATCGCAGGGAGCACAAAGGCTCTCATCATGTCTGCCGTCGCAGCCAAACGTGCGCGAATTCCCTTGATTTGGCATGTTCACGATCGGATATCAGCCGAATATTTCGGCGCCACACTGGCATTCCTCATCCGAACGGTGGGCATGATCGTCTCCGACGGGTACATCGCCAATAGCCGGTCCACCGAGAACTCCCTCCGGCCACGGCGCCGCCCGGGCGTCGTGGCGTACCCTGGGCTGGATTTTCTGCGGACACTCGACACAGAACACCCACCCCAGCGCCCGCCTGACGAGACCGTTGTCGCCGTCGTCGGCAGGCTGACTCGGTGGAAGGGGCAAGATGTATTCCTCAGGGCGCTGGCCAACACCAGCATTCAACCTCGGCGCGTATATCTCGTTGGCGGCACCTTCTTCGGCGAGGATTCCTTTCGAACCGAATTGGAAGACCTGGCAAGTGAACTCCAACTGCCCGTGACATTCACCGGGCATCTCGACGACCCCTCCGACATCCTGTCCACCGCCGACATCCTGGTGCATTGCTCGGTCATCGCCGAGCCCTTCGGGCAGGTTGTCGTCGAGGGGCTGCGCGCGGGCTGCGCAGTCATCGCCACCCAGCCCGGCGGCCCCGCCGAGGCTATCGAATCGGGAGTCCACGGGCTGCTGGTCGACGCCGGTAACGCTGATCAATTGACCGACGCGCTCGACTGTCTCATCGAAGACCGTGACCTTCGAACCCGATTGGCGCACGCCGGTCAGTCTCGGGCGAGAAGATTCGATATCGCCGACTCGGCACAGACCGTCGCATCGTTCCTCGCGCAGATCCTCAACCCCCGCGCGGCTACATCGTTGGAAGAGCGCAGTGTCTAGGGAACCCCAAAACAGCGCAACGCTCCCCCGCGCATTGCGACTGGCCAGAGATTTCGGGGCCGTCATCTTCGGCAAGTACGGCCAGTACGTCGTGACATTCGCGACCGTGCCACTACTTGCCCGAGTGCTTGGACCGGTGGGAATGGGGCTGTTGGCGGTGGGGATGGCCGCGTACTTCTTCGGCTCCATCGTCGTCGACCTGAGCATGACACCGTTTCTCGCTGCTCAAGTGCCTACCCTGCGCAACACCCCTGCCGAACTCCGGCAGGTCCGTAGCGACTACTTGTCCCTGAGGTTGATGACCCTCGCCGTGCTCGGCGCCGCGTTCGGCGTCGGCTGGATCGCCGGGGCGCCCCCATACGTGCACATGATTCTGTTGGGACTCTTCGCCGGTGGACTCTGGGCCACCTCCGACGACTGGCTGCTCATTGGGCAGGGGCGGTTTGTCGCATCCGCGGTTTACCAAGGCTCGGGGCGCATCGCCTATCTCGTTCTTCTCATCGTGCTACTACCGCACTCCCCGCACGCGTCCACCGCCGTGCTGTGCCTGCTGGGCTCCTCGATCTTGACGGTCGCCGGCACGTGGTGGGACAGCCTGCGGACCTTCGGCGGGCTGTGTCGCCCCTACGCACCTGGCCGCATCCTCCGCACCAGCTGGCCGATCGCGACCTCACGACTTCTCACTACCGGGTACGGGCAAGGCGCACCGGCCGTCTACTCGGCCATGCTCGACGCCGTGTCGCTGGGCCTGTTCTCGGCGAGCGATCGTCTGGTCAGGGCGATGCAATCGCTCCTCGACATGATCGGTTTGGTACTGCTGCCCCGGATGGCAAAACGCAGCGGACACGAACACTTCTGGCGCACCGGATTTCAGGGACTACGCGGCGCCGTCGCGGTGGCCGTACTCGCCGCAGCCCTACTCTGGGTGTTCGCCACACCGATAATTCACCTCATCTTCGGAAGTGAATTCCACGGGGCCGTAGGCTTACTGCGCGCCGAGCTTCTCATTCTTCCGGCGAGCACTATCAGCTCGTACATCAGCACCGCGCTGTTACCGGTACGTCAAGACATGCATGGTGTCCTCGTCGCATCGGTGGTAGGTACAGCGGCGTCGGTGGCGGGGCTGATCGCAGCATCCTGGAGCCACTCCGTGTGGGCACTCATTGGCGGCGTGATCGGTGCAGAATTCGGAGTAGCCATCTGGTATCTGGCACGCGTCAGGCACCTGGCAGGACGGGAACGAGGCGTGCTCAACGAGGCCGAGTCGGAGCAAGAGGGTGTTGCGCGATGAAGATCCTCTTTATCGGAGATGACTGGGTGGGCAGTAATGCCCGGTCGATGGCGGACGGATTCCGCCAGGCGGGCCATGAGGTGGTCGTGGTGGACACCACCAGAGTCACCTTGCCCACCAGACTGTCACCGGCATGGGTGTACTCAAAGGCCATGCGCCGGCGCGCATCCTGGGTGCAGAACTCCGTGCATGATCAGATCGATGCCATCGCGCGAGATTTCACTCCCGACATGCTCTTCGGGTTCAAGTCGATCCACCTGGACCAGGGACGCCTACTCCAGGTTCCGGCAGCTATGCGCGTCCACTACAGCCCCGATGATGTCGGCAATCCCTACAACACGACGGCCGATTACCTGGCGCACGAACGCGAGTGGGATCTGGTAGTCACCACCAAACGCCACAACGTGTCCGAGTTGCAAGACCGAGGCGCGCGCCGGGTGAAGTTCGTACGCAGCGCCTACGATCCTGCGTGGCATCGTCCGTGTGCCAAACGGGTTGCACGGCAGTATCTTGTGGGATTCATCGGAGCCAGGCGCCCCGACAGATCCGACATAATCGCCCGACTCGGCAACGAGCATGGGAAGAATCTTCTCGTGCGTGGTCCGGGCTGGCGGCGCATGCCCTCGCTGCAGGCCACCGGGGCCACGGTCGGTGGCGCCGTCTACGGCGATCACTTTGCGACCACCGTGGCGTCCGTGACAGCGAACCTGGTCTTGCTGAACTCGGACAACCGCGATACCCACACCTGCCGAACCTTCGAAATACCCGCGTGTGGAGGACTGTTCGTCGGGGAACGCACCGATGAACACAGCGAGCTGCTCAACGAGGGCACCGAAAGCCTGCTGTTCTCCAACGAGGCCGAACTTGGCGAGATCCTGCACTGGTGTGCCCGCCATCCGGCACAAGCCGCCAAGATCGCGGAGGCGGGCCACCTTCGCGTAACCCAGGATTCGCACCGCTACGTCGACCGCGCCGAGGAGATCACCGATGAGCTCCACTGACGCCACGGAAACACCCACCGATGAGCCCTCGGTGCCCGCCCCCGACCGCCGACCACAATGGCGCAGGCGAGTCCTGTTGGCCTTCATCGTGATCGCCGTGCTCATGGCAGGCTTCGTCACAGCCGGCTGGCGCGTCTACATGAACCCGCAGACCGATCCGCTACGCCCTGCCGACGCGATCGTCGTGCTGGGCGGTACCCCCTACGAGCGCTTCGATGTCGGTCTGGACCTGGCGAAGCGCGGGTACGCACCGTACCTGCTGATCGCACAGTCGACCGGCGCCAATGACCGCAACATGGACAAGTACTGCAAGGGCCACTTCACATTCACGGTCAGCTGTTTCATTCCAGACCCCTGGACCACGGAGGGCGAGGCCCAGGAAATACGTTCCAAGGCGCAGGAATTCGGCTGGCATCACATCATCGTCGTCACCTTCACACCACACGTCTCGCGTGCTCGTTACATCGTCGGGAAGTGTTTCGACGGGGAGCTCACCATGATTGCCAGTCCCACTCCTTCCGGAGTTGGCTTCTGGTCGTGGATGTTCATCCGACAGTCCGGCAGTTACGTGAAGGCCTTCCTGACCCCCGGATGCTGAGGAGGGAACTATGAACTCATCGCGTATCGCGATCGTCCATGAACGCTTCACCGAGTTCGGTGGCTCGGAATTGGTGGTCGCCGAATTCATGAAGGCCTGGCCACAGGCCAAGGTGTTCGCGCCCATCACCGAACCTCAGTGCCGCCGGCAGGTATTGGAGGCCGCCGGCAGGCTGGACGGCGCACCGCACGAGCAGATTTCGGGGACCTGGCTGGACAATGCCTACGGCCTTACCGGGCGCAGGTCGCATGCACCACTGCTTCCGCTGGTTCCCAGCGCCCTGAAGAGACTTCCGCTCGACGATGACCTGGACGCGGTGCTGATCAGTCATCACTCGTTCGCCACCCAAGCGGCATTCGCCACCGAGGCGCCCGTCGTCGCATACGTGCACAGCCCGGCCCGCTGGGCGTGGGATCGCACCTTCCGTGATCACGAGATGGCAAGCCGGGCAGGACGAATCGCCCTATCAGCATTGGGGAACCTCGCGCGCCGGGGAGAACTACGGGCAGCACCTCGCCTGTCGCATGTCATCGCCAACTCACATGCCGTAGCCGAACGGATTCGCGATTGGTGGGGACTGCCGTCGACAGTGATCAGCCCACCCGTACGCATCGACAGGTTCTCCCCCGATCCGTCGATAGCTCGCGAGGACTTTTACTTGTGCGCGGGCAGGCTGGTTCCGTACAAGCGTGCGGACCTGGCCATCCGGGCCGCCCAACGGGCCAATTGTCGTCTGGTAGTGCTGGGCGAGGGACGGTTCCGCGATCACTTGGAAGCTATCGCCGGGCCCGAGACCACCTTCCTGGGCGCCGCATCCGACGAGGTTCTCCTCGACATGTACCGGCGATGCCGCGCCCTGCTGATGCCCGGCGTGGAGGACTTCGGGATCGTCCCCGTCGAGGCAATGGCGTGCGGGACACCGGTCCTGGCGCTGGGCGCGGGAGGCGCCCTGGACACAGTGGAACCCGGCACTACCGGTGAACACGTCCAGGCCGGACCGGATGACGCCGTCGTAGCGCAGCTCGCCGAGCTGATGCGGGACTTCAACCCCGCCGACTACGACGCCGGCGCCATCCGGTCGCAAGCGTGCGGATTCTCACCCGAAGCGTTCCGCTCTCGGATCGCCGACACCGTGCTGAGAACCGTACGCCTCTAGTCGCCCGTCGAGTGCTTTCCGCCATTCGAAGCCGACCCGCCATGGGCGCCCGAACCTTCCGAACCACCCCCCGTGTTCGAACCACCACCGGATGACGCATCAGGTGCGCGGTGCTTCCCACCCGACTCGCCGGGCGAGGCCACCTTGACCTTCACCTTGTTGGACGCACCCGAAGAATCCTCGTGATGCTTGCCGCTGTCGGAGTCGCTCTTGGTCGCGGACGACGTGCTTGAATCCTTGTTTGCCTCAGTAGCTTTGGATTCAGACTGGGTTGACGTCGCAGATTCGACGGTGTTGGTCACTGCAGAAGTGATGGCGCCCCTCGTCTGCTTGATGGCCCCGGTCGCCGAGTCCTTCAGCGCACTGTTCGCCTTATCAACCTTGTCCTGCAGCTTCTCCTTCACGACCGGCTTGGCGGGCTTCTCCTTATCTTTCGAGTCGTCCGTGGTCTCGACCTTGGGCGTCTCCTTCGAGACATCCGGTGCGGGAGCGGCGACGGCAGCGGGTTGAGCTACCGCTTCGCCGACCGGCGTCGCACTCGATTCCGAAGCGCTGGTCACGGATGCGGAAAGCGGTGCCGGCGCGACCTTCTCAACAACCTTGTCCTTGGCGGTCAGGAGGTTCGAGGTGAGGTCCAGTTTCGGAGCCTCGAGCTGCTTGGCCTCAGGTGCCGCCGCAGCGCCCAGTTCCTTCACCGGTGCCGAAGCCTCAACGTGCTTGGCCGCCGGTTCAGGCGTAGCCGTGGCCGCCAAGGCGTTGGGCGCCGGGGACGAGAGCGGCGCTGGAGCGGCACCGATCACGCCGGCGAGCTGAGTCATCACGTCCTTGTAGAACTTAGAGGCCTGCAAGGTGTTCGACGCCGCGCCGTTGAACAGGTTCCCATACTGCGCAGTGAGCAGGTCTGAGATCGGTGTCATGACGGGCGTGACCAAACCCTTGTACAGCGGAGTCAGCGCCTTGGCGAGTTCGACTGTCGGGTCCGGGATTCCGAGTGCGGTACTGATCAAGCCGGAGACGGTGATGAGCTGGGTGGGCACGATGCCACCCGTGGGGATCAGGTTGGGCGGGATGATTCCCAGAGGCGTATTGGCCCCGGGCGCCGTGCCGATCTGGAATGTCGGCATGAGCCCAACGCCGAACAGCGATGGCAGCGTGAAGCCCATGCCCTCGGTCCCCATGTTGAAGCCACCCAGGGAGTAGACGATCGGTATCGGCAGCGCCCCGGAGAACGGCGTCTGCAACACCATCACGTTCTGCCCGTTGTTGATATTGAATCCGTTGGTGCCGACATAGTTTCCGGTCGTCACATTGAGATTCGTCATACCCAGACCGAGCATCGGAACGGAGAAGTTGGACAGCGTCGTGCCGATCGGCGAGTAGATACCGTTCTGCGTCGGGATCAGGACGTGTGCGTTGAACTGACCGGCCTGCCCCAGTCCCAGCGGCGCCTTGATGCCATTGGCCCACATCGGAATCGACAGCACGGTCTGCGGAACGTTCACTGCGCCGCCGTCGACCACCAAGGTGGGCGCGGTGGCCCACCATCCGGTCTCCATCCCCAGCGGGAATGTGTAGCTTCCCGCGCCCATCGGAACCCAGGCCGTCACGTTCGGCAAGGTGCCATCGGGCAGGATTCGGACCGAATCGGGCAGGATGCCCAGCGGGTCCAGCGAGGCCGGGATCTTGATATTGAGTCCGCTCGGCGTCTGCACAAAGGTGTTGGTGATGGTCGTCAGGCCGCTGGCCTGAAGCAGCGGCCAGTTGTATCCCGCCGTGAACTTGTCCTGTTCGGCGATCAGTCCGTCGACGATGTCGCTCAGGGGCGGGAGCTTGTCGACAATGGGCCCGATGATGGGGTTGTTGAATACACCGTCCAGCGCGTTGGCCAGACCATTGAGCAGGTTGGCGCCCGGGATGGTCGTCGGCAGCGGCAGGTCGACGAAACCCTGCCCGGGAATCTTGATCGACGGGATGACTCCCGGAACGGCCGTGGGGAGCGGAGTGCTTGCGAGGTTCCGCAGCACATCGGGGAGGTCGCCGATGCTGGTCAGATTCGAGTGGGTAAGGCTCGTCCCGAATGTCGGGAGCAGCCCACCGGATCCCTGGGCGAGGGGATTCCAGACGCCTCCGGCGGCCGATCCGATTGCATTAGTCCCGGATAAGTAGTTATTGAGCGCGTCCTTAGAGCGTGTCTCATGTGGATAGTTTTCTGAAGCAGACCAGGGTGGCGGCGAGTGTGAGGAATGCGGCGTAGAGATGGTCGTGGCGTTCCCAGCGGGTGCCCAGGCGGCGGTAGGTGAAGAGCCAGGACATGGTGCGTTCGACTTTCCAGCGTTTGGTGCCGAGCCGGTCGCCGGATTCGGTTCCGCGGCGGGCGATCCGGGGTGTGATGTGTCGATTGGTGAGCCATTGCCGCAGCTGGTTCGCGTCGTATGCCTTGTCTGCGTGCAGTTTTGCCGGTCGCCGCCTGCGTGGCCCGCGCGGGGATTTGATGGCGGGCAGTGCCCGTACCAGCGGCGGGACCGCATGCCCGTCCCAGGTGTTGGCGGCGGTGACCGCGGTCTGCAACGGCAGACCGGTCGCGTCGGTGAGCACGTGAATCTTGGTACCCGCTTTGCCCCGGTCTACCGGGCTCGGCCCGGTCATGGCGCCCCTTTTTTAGCCCGCACGTACGCCGAATCCACCACGGCCCGTGACCAATCCAATGCCCCATCGGCACCGAGCCGATCGAGTACCGCTTCTTGTAGACGCCGCCATACCCCGACGGCGGTCCACTCGGCGAACCGGCGATGCGCGGTAGGGACCGTCACTGCGAAACATGGTGGCAAATGCCGCCAGGCACACCCACTGACCAGCACAAACACCACCGCGGTGAATACCGCACGCTCATCGGCATACGCCGTCCCGCCGCCCTGGGGACGCACCCGCTGCACCGGCAACAACGGCTCCACCAACGCCCACAACTCGTCCGGAACCAACCTCAACGAAAGCTCTTTCACACCAGCACATCATGCCCCAACCACCCCACAAACCACACAAGACACGCTCTTAGAGTCGGTGACCGCGCCCTTGTAGTCCGGCGCCGCCGCGGCCGCCTGGGCGGTGGGCCCGACAAAAGCCAAGCTGGCAGTCGCGGCGACGGCACCGGCCGCGGTCACGGTGCGTTGGACGACGACCTTTTTGGATGACTTTCGATGCCGCTTAGACAAAACCGCAACCCTCTCCTTTGAGGAAACCTGAAACGTTAGCAGCACTGTAAACGTGTGACCCACCTCATAGTCGTTATTTGAAAATCGTGTCTACCTGCGATTTGTTTGGTAACACTGCGTGCCCAGACCGGCCCCGGTCGCTGCGCGTCGCACAAGGAGGGGCCATACTCACGCAAAGTGGCTGACGAAAGTTTGCTAGAGACGTCAACAAGCGTTTACGGCGAGCAACCCGGCGGCTGAGGCAAACACGCAAACCTCGCGGCCATCGGGGTACTACAACCCCAGTAGACGACCGTCAATTTACGTTCACGCCTGAATCCATTTTCGCGTTTCGCATGTATCCAGGAACCGAATAGCCCATGATGTCCGAGACGTACTCGTAGATTGCTGGGATTTGTGTTCCAGGTCACACAGGGAGCTGTATTGATTGCCGTAGCCGCAACCACTCTGAGCTGCCTCTGCGCGGGCCACCTGCGATGACCACACAAGACGAGCGCCGCGCCACCACTGATGGCGTCGCGGCGATCCAGGATTGGACCACCGGATACGTCAAGCGCCACCCTCTTGAATCACTCAAGACCGTCGGCGAGCAGTTCATGCTCGGTGTCCGCACCATCCAGTGGTTCTTCATCGACCTGTTCACCGGCCAATTCCAGTGGCAGGAGTTCGTCAGGCAGGGAGCCTTCCAGGCCGGTACCGCCGTCGTACCCGTCATCCTGGTCACCCTGCCCATCGGTGTCACACTCTCTATCCAGTTCGCGCTGCTCGCCGGCCAGGTCGGAGCGACGTCACTGGCCGGTGCGGCCAGTGGCATCGCCATCATCCGGCAGGCCGCCTCGCTCGTGGCCGCTCTCCTGATGTCCGCCGCCGTGGGCTCGGCCATCACCGCGGACCTCGGTTCGCGCACCATGCGCGAGGAGACCGACGCCATGGAGGTCATGGGTGTCTCGGTGATCCGGCGACTCGTCGTCCCCCGCTTCGCCGCCGCCATCATGATCGGTATCGCGCTCACCGGAGTCGTCTGCTTCGTCGGATTCCTCGGCGCCTACCTATTCAATGTCTATTGGCAGAACGGCGCCCCGGGCAGCTTCGTCACAACCTTCTCCGCCTTCGCGACCCCCGGCGACATGATCCTGGCCCTCATCAAGGCCGTCATCTACGGCGCCATCGTGGCGGTGGTGGCCTGTCAGAAGGGTCTGTCGACCAAGGGCGGCCCGATCGGTGTCGCCAACTCGGTGAATGCGGCCGTCGTGGAATCGATCCTGCTGCTGATGACGGTCAACCTCGCCATCAGCCAGCTGTACATCATGATGTTCCCGCGGACGGGGCTGTGACATGACCGCATCAACATATGTACCCCCGATTGCACGGCCCTTCGTCGGGATCTACAACAAGGCACAGAAGCCGATCACCCGGCTCGGCCACATGGTCGCGTTCTTCTTCCGGGCGATCGCCGGCGTACCCATCGTGTTCCGCCACTACAGGAAAGAATTCCTGCGGCACCTGTCCGATATCGCGTGGGGCAACGGGTCTCTCGTAGTCGGTGGCGGTACCGCCGGCGTCATGATCGTCCTCGGCATCATCGCCGGAGGACTGGTGGCCATCGAGGGCTACAACTTCCTGGATCTCCTGGGCCTGGGCCCGGCCACCGGCATCATCTCCTCCTTGGTGAACACCCGCGAACTCGCCCCGATCATGGCCGCGATCGCCTTCGCCACCCAGGCCGGCTGCCGCTTCACCGCGCAGCTCGGCGCCATGCGCATCTCCGAAGAGATCGATGCCATGGACTCCATCGCGATCCGGCCCATCCCCTACCTGGTGACCACCCGGCTGATGGCGGCCACCGTCGTCACCATCCCGCTGTACGTCGCGTGCCTTGCCGTCAGCTACCTGTCCTGCCAGATCATGGTGGGGATCATGAGTGGTGGATCCATCGGTTCGTACCTGCACTACTTCGGCATCGGTGTGAGTGGCATCGACATCTTCTACTCGGTCATCAAGGCGATCATCTTCGTGTGGCTCGCCTCGACCATCCAGTGCTACTACGGCTTCTACGCCAGTGGCGGCCCCGAAGGCGTGGGCGTAGCTGCGGGGCACGCCATGCGCGCTGCCATCACCCTCGTGATCATCGTCAACATGCTGCTCACCATGGCGCTGTGGAGTGTCGACGCCGGTGCGAGGTTGGGCGGCTAGATGGCGGCGAATTCCTTTGAGACGGACGGCCGTGGACCATCCGAGAAGCTTCTGCTGGGTACCGGCGTCGCGATGATCGTGGTGGCCGCACTGGTCACCGGCGTCATGATGCTGAAGTCCACGGGACGTCTCAACGACTTCGTTCGCGTGATTGCCGACCTCAACAACGTCGGTGACGGTCTGCCCCAGAAATCCGACGTGAAGTACCACGGTGTTCTGGTCGGCGAGGTCGATGGCGTCACGCCCGCCGCCAACGGCCAGCCCAACTTCGTACACATCAATCTCAAGCCGCAGTACGCCAAGTCCATCCCCGGCACCGCCACCGCCCGCGTCGTCCCCAGCAACGTCTTCGCGGTCTCGTCGGTGCAGCTGGTGGATCGGGGGCAGGGTGCTCCGATTCGTGCGGGCGCACACATCGCCGAGGACACCCAGCTGCCGACTGTTCTGTTCCAGACAACAGTGAGCAAGCTGCGCGACGTCCTCACCGCGACCGGTCGCGGTCGCGATGATCACTCCACCGGCATCCTGGCCGCGTTGGGAGCCGCGACCGACAATCGCCGCGTCAAGCTACTCACCGGCGGTGCGCAGCTGAACCGCCTCATCGCTCAGCTCAACGACATCGTGGTGACCGACACCGGACCGTCCACGGTCAAGGCTCTGCTCGACGCGACCGAGGGGCTCAAGCAGACCGCACCCGAACTGCTCGACTCGCTGCACCAGGCCGTCAAACCGATGCAGACCTTTGTCGAGAAACGCGACCAGCTGACCAGCCTGATCAACGGCGGCCTCACGACGGTGGGCACCACCCGGCAGGCCTTCGAGAATCACACCGATCAGCTGATCGGCATCACCACGGAGCTCACGCCCGTCCTCGGCACGTTCTCGAACAACGCGGGCAAATTTCAGATGATCTTCCAGAAGATCAACCAGATGAACCAGAAATGGTTTGAGAATCCTTGGCTGTCCGATGTGGATACCGGCAACATGCGGGTGAACCTCTCGTTGACCCCCGGATACAGCTACACACGTGCGGACTGCCCACGCTATGGCGAGCTCAAGGGGCCCAGCTGCTTCACCGCGCCCGAGCTCGTGGTGCGTCCAGACCTGCCGGAAGAACTGCTGCCCCAGAACTACAAGGTGCCCCCGGACTTGCAGCCGCCGCGCGGAACCGTGGTGGGCCCCAACGGAAATCTGATCGCGGTCGGGCCGCCGTACGTGGTGCCGCCCGGCGGTCCGAACCTGACGGACCCGAATCCGCCCCTGCCGCCATGGCAGGCGGTACCGGTGCCACGCGTCCCCGGGACCGCGGATCCCGACAATCTGGAACCACCGCCACCACCTCCTCCCCCACTTCCGGCAGCACCGGTGGCTCCCGGCGCACGGGACGGTGGCGGCGCACCGATCGCACCGGCGTCGTTCGGCGGGACGGTGGGCCCGGTAGGTAGCGCGGTGGAACGCGCTCAGCTCAGTGTCATCACCGATAAGCCTGCTAGCTCCTCCACGCAGCTGCTGCTCGGCCCGGTCGTGCGGGGCACCACGGTCTCGCTCGCGAAGGAAGGATCCCAATGAAGTTCCGTGGTCCGTTGATCGCGCTGGTCGTCTTCATGGCGGTCGCGATGGTGTTGACGTGGCTGGTGTATGCCACGTTGCGCCGTGATGTGGCGGGCGGGACCACGGCGTACTCAGCGGTCTTCACCGATGTGTACGGGTTGCGAGACGGTGATGACGTCCGCATGGCCGGTGTGCGCGTGGGACGCGTGGAGAAGATCGAGCTGGTCAACAACAACCAGGCCAAGGTCGACTTCGTCGTCCAGAACGACCAGAAGCTGTACGGCAACACCCTTGCCTCGGTGACCTATCAGAACATCGTCGGTCAGCGGTACCTGGGCCTGTCGCTCGGCAAGACCGGTGACACCAACGTGTTGGCCGCGGGGTCCACGATTCCGCTGGAGCGCACCGATCCCTCCTTCGATGTAACCACGCTGCTCAACGGATACGAGCCGCTGTTCAGCACGCTCTCACCGGAGCAGGCCGACAACCTCACCAAGGGTGTCATCCAGTCCCTGCAGGGCGATCAGGCCTCGATCACCTCGCTGGTCGACCAAACCTCAACGCTGACAAAGACCTTCGCAGGACGCGACCAGGTGCTGGGCAATGTGATCACCAGCCTGAGCACAGTGACGGGAAACTTGGCACAACAGAACGACAGTCTCGACAAGGCCATCACCAATACCCGGAAGGTATTCGCGGACTTCGACTCCCGCCGTCCGGAGCTGGTCAACTCGGTGGGCTCGCTGGCGCAGACCCTGCGACGGGTGTCAAAGATCACCGATGAGGTCTACCCGTCACTCGATGAACTCATCACGCGCCAACCAGGTTTCGCCAAGCACATGGTGCAGATCGAGCCGAAGCTGGCCTTCCTCGGCGGCAACCTGCCGCTGCTACTCAAGGGCTTGGCGCGCATCACCGGCGACGGCGCCTACGGCAACGCCTACATCTGCGACTTGAACATCACCGGCTTCTTCCCGGGCCTCAACGACGTGGTCCCGATCATCGTCAACGCGGCGACACCGGGCAACGTCACCCAGCACACCCCGCGATGCAGGAACCTGGCCAATGGCTGAGCACACGAGATGGCAGAAGATCAAGAACCGGCCGGTCGAGACCTATAACAAGACATGGCTCGGGTTCATCGCGATCGCCGTGATCGGCGCACTCGTGGGCGGGATGCTGCTCGTCAAGGCAATCGGTTTCGGGTACACCACCTACACCGCCGAGTTCGCGCAGGCCGCATCGCTGCGGACCGGTCAGCCCATCACCGTGGCGGGCATCCCGCTGGGAACGGTCACCGGCATGAAGCTGGTCGGCGATCATGTCGAGGCCAAGCTCTCGGTCAGCGACGACGTGAAGCTGGGTAAGGACACCAAGGCTGCGATACGGGTGACCACCATCCTCGGTTCCCGGTATCTGGACCTGCGCCCGGAAGGACCGGGGTCGTTGCCCAACAAGACAATCGACCTTGCCCACACGGAAGTCCCCTACGACTTACAGGCGACCCTGAAGGACGTGACGAACACCTTCGACCAGGTCGATTTCGACAAGGTGGCCCAGTCGTTGAGCATTCTGGGTAAACAGCTCGACGGGCTGCCCGAGGTGGTTCCCCAGGCCATGCAGAACATCCAGACGCTGTCGGGAATCATCGCCGAACGACGCGACCAACTGGGCACGCTGCTCAAGAGCACCGAGAAGGTCACCAACACGCTGCACCGTCAGCAGCAGGGTGTCGGGACCTTGATCAACCAGGGGCAGAGCCTGATCGGCGAATTCGTAGTGCGCCGTGGCACATTCCACGCGATGATGCAGTCACTGACCGACCTGGTCGAGCAGCTCAGCAAGATCGTCATCAGGAACCGGCCGCAGCTCGACGACATGCTCAAGACACTGCATCAGCTCACCGACATGCTCGGCCAGCATGACGACCTGCTGCGCAACATTCTGCAGGTTGCTCCCGTCGCGCTGCGCGGCGTGACCAACGCCACCGGTACCGGCAACGCCATCGAGTTCAACGCCCCCAACGGCCTGGCCGTCGACTCCTGGATGTGCGCAATCAGCGGTCGCGCAAAGCAATTCGGCATGATCCAGTACTTCAAGGACTGCAAATGAGTAGCGGCAAGGGTAAGGCCATCGCCGTCATCGCAGCGGTCGCGTTAGTGGTCGCGGCGGTCGTCGGCGCAGGCGCGTACTACGTGAAGTCGCAGTTGGATCACATCACGCTGACCGCTCAGTTCGACAACGCCTCCGGACTGTACGAGTCGAATGTTGTTGCGGTACTGGGTATGCCGGTTGGCAAGATCACAAAGATCACCCCCCGATCCGGGTATGTCGACGTGGAGTTCACTGTCGACAAGGACGTCAAGGTGCCCGTCGACGTGCAGGCCGTCACCCTGTCCACCTCGATCCTCACCGATCGCCAGGTCGAGCTGTCTCCTCCGTACCGCGGTGGGCCGACGCTCAAGGACGGCGACACCATCGGACTGGACAAGACGAAGACGCCGGTGGAATTCGACCGCGTGCTGGGCATGCTCGACAGATTGTCGGTATCGCTCAAGGGCGACGGCAACGGCCAGGGACCGGTGGGCGACATCATCAATGCGGCCGCCGGGGTCGCCGACGGTAACGGCGACAAGATCAAGTCAGGCCTTGACGAGTTGTCGAAAGCGTTGCGACTCAGCTCGGAGGGCGGCGTGACTACCCGCGAGCAGATGACAACCATCATCAAGAACGTCAGCTCACTGTTCGACGCCGCAGCATCCAACGATGGGAAGTTGCGCGAATTCTCTTCCACCATTCACCAACTGAGCAACATCATCGAAGACGAGGCGCTCGGCACCGGCAACACCGGGCGCAAGCTCAATGATCTGGTGAAGCAGGCCGGTGACCTCCTGGAAGTCAACCGCGACCACATCAAGGCGGCGGTCCTCAACGGCAATACGGCACTGAAGACGTTCTCGGACAACCAACGTGAGCTCGCCGAGACCCTCGACCTTGCGCCGCTGGCCGTGGAGAACCTGTACAACATCATCGACCAGGACAACGGGGCGCTGCGTGCACGGTTCCTCACGGACAAGCTGCTGTTCGAGAGTCAGACCGCCAAGGAGATCTGCAACATGATGGGCCTGCGCCAACTGGGCTGCAGCACAGGAACATTGCAGGACTATGGGCCCGATTTCGGCCTGTCCTACGTGCTCGACGGGCTCGCGGCGATGGGGCAAAAGTGATGGCTACACGCAAGCGGCCGGCAGCGATGAGCACGGCGACGATCCTGGCCGCCACCGTTCTGTCCGGTTGTGGAACCAACGGTCTGGGAGATCTCCCATTGCCCGCCCCCGGCGTCGGATCGGGCGGCTACCACCTGACGGCACTCTTCTCGAACATCCTGAACCTGCCGAATAGCGCCAAGGTGAAGCTGGCCGGCGCGGATGTCGGCCAGGTCGACGACATGCGGGTGAGTAACTACACCGCGATCACCACCTTGCGCATCATCCATGGAGTCCGACTCCCCAAGGGCAGCACCGCCGAGCTGCGTTCCGCGACACCGCTCGGCGACGTCTTCGTCTCGATTCGTCCCCCGGCCGGCGCCACCTCGGACTCGCCCGTCCTCAAGGAGGGCGACACCATCGGCCTCGATTCGACGATGGCCGCCGCGACGGTGGAATCCGTGCTCAGCTCGGCGGCGCTCGTCTCCAACGGGGGCGCCGTACGCAACCTGACCAACGTCATCAATGGTTTCGGTAAGGCGACCGGCGATCAGGGCCAGGCATTCGGCGATCTGATCAAGGACTCCAATCGCCTGCTGGGAACGTTGAATACGCGATCCGCGCAGATCTCTGATGCTCTCACCCAGACCTCGCAGTTGGCCGACCAGCTCGACACCAAGAACCAAACTCTCACCGACATCGTGAAAGAGGCCGATCCAGCCACCGAGGCTCTCGCCGCCAACACCGCGCAGCTCTCGCAGCTGGTTCTTCAGATCGGTGCCACCACCAAGCAGCTGCAGAAGTTCCCATCGATCGCAGGCACCGATACCAGCGGACACAGCATCATCAAGGATGCGAACACGATCGCCAAGTCGTGGAACGACATCGCGCAGGACCCGACAATTGATATCAACGGCCTCAACCGGCAGATCACCACGCTCATCAAATCCACCCCCAGCAATGCGATTTCGGTGCGCGTCAGTATCGACAAGTTGGTCCTGGGATCGATCCCCGATGCCGGGTTCAAGGGCGATATCGGTTCGCACGGACCCAAGCGCTACAACTGGGCTCAGCTGGTCGGCTCCTTCAAGTACACGCTGTGGCGCCTCCAGGAACGCGTCGTGGGCAAGGGTGTGGACGGCGAGGATGTTCCGATGCGGCCGAGTCCGACCGAACCCGGCGTGATCGAGCGCGTGCCCGGCCCGCCGCCAGGAGCCGCCCCGCCGGCGACACCCAACCCGGGTGCTCCGGTGCCGCCGGGACAAGCCGAACCCGCGTCGGCGCCTGCTCCTGGCGTCGTTCCCCCCTCCGCAACGGCGCCCGTTCCCGCCACTGGCCCCGCCCCCGGACCGGAGGTGATGGGCCAGTGATCAACGCCCTCGCCAATGGCCTGGTCGGCACGATTCGGGCCGGGCATCGCAAGCGGATGCTGCTCTCGGGCATCGCGCTGGCCACCGTGCTGTTGGTCGCGATCGCCTACCTCACGGTGGGCGCCTTGCGCGTCAGCCCGTTCTCGGGCACGTACCGCGTCAAGGTGCAGCTTCCGGAATCGGGCGGTCTACTGCCGAATCAGGATGTCGCGCTGCGCGGCGTCAAGGTGGGCACGGTGCAGTCGTTGGCGATCACGCCGCAGGGTGTCGACGCGGTCGCCGAGATCCAGTCGAAGTACAAGATCCCCGTTTCCGCGAAGGTGCGCGTCACCGGCCTGTCACCCGCCGGCGAGCAATACATCAACTTCGAGGGCGTATCGGATCAGGGTCCGTTCCTCAAGGACGGCGCCGTGATCTCCGAGGGTGCGCAGGTGCCGGTGACGTTGGCCAAGCTGTTGGCCGATGCCGACGGTCTGCTGGCGCAGGTGGATCCCAAAAAGCTCGAGCTCATCAAGAAGGAACTGAGCCTGAGCAAGGAAGGCCCACGCAAGCTCACCGAGATCATCGACGGTGGCACCTTCTTGCTGAGCACCCTGGATTCGGTGCTGCCCGAGACCACCAGCCTGCTCAAGACCAGCCGGGTGGTGCTCACCTTGGCCGCCGACAAGAACTCGGGCATCAAGGCCACCGCGAACGAACTGGGCCGCACCCTGCGCGGCGTGGACAAGATGCAAAACGGCTACCGCACCCTCGTCGATCAAACCCCGAAGACCCTCGGCGCGGTGGACAACCTGTTCGCCGACAACTCGGACACCATGGTGACTCTGCTGGGTAACCTCGCGACCGCCTCACGGCTGCTCTACCTGCGCGTTCCTGCCCTTAACGCACTGTTTCCCAACTACCGGGCCTCTGTGTTCGACGCACTGATGAGCATCATGCACGACGGTGGAATCTGGGCCACGGCAGATCTGTACCCGCGCTACGTCTGCGACTACCCGACACCGCGGCTGCCGCTGTCGGCCGCCGATTATCCCGAGCCGTTCCTCTACGCCAACTACTGCGCCGACACGGATCCGGCGGTCCTGATTCGCGGCGCCAAGAATGCGCCGCGCCCAGCTGGAGACGACACCGCCGGACCTCCCATGGGAGCCGATATGGGGAAGAAGGCCGATCCGACACCGAAGGGCCGCTTCCAGGTACCAACCACCTATGGTGGACCGACACTGCCGATCGAACCGCCAAGTTGACACCTGACCTGCGAATCAGATTCAAGGAGCTACTACCGTGGTCACCATGACCAAAGATGACGTCGATTCAACAAGCGACGCCGAGGCGGACAAGGTCGACGAGAAAGACACCGCGGACACTGCCGCGGAAACCGACCAGACCGACACCGACGAGCCGGACGACGTCGACGCGACAGACGAGTCTGATGCGCAAGCAGCCGGTGCCGATGACGATGCGGATTCTTCCGGAACGTCCTCGTGGGTGCGTTACGCCGCGATCGGAGCCTTGGCGGCAATCCTGGTCGGAGCTCTCGTGTTCTCGGGTGTGGTGGGCGCGAAGGTGTGGAAACAGCACCAGATCGACGCGGCCGGAGAGCAGGCACAGGCAGTCGCGGTCGCCTACACAGAGGTCTTGACCAGCGTCGAATCCGACAAAATCGACGAGAACTTCCGGCAGATCCTCAACGGAGCGACCGGCAAGTTCAAGGACGATTTCACCCAGGCAAGCATCCAACTGCGGCAGCTGCTCATCGACAACAAGTCGGGAGCAGAGGGCAAAGTCGTGAACTCGGCGATCGAGTCCAAGTCCACGGACAAAGTCGTGATACTGATGATGGTCGATCAGAGCGTCAAGAACGTTAATGTGCGGGATCAACGTGTCGACAAGAATCGAATGAAGATCACGATGGTGAAGATCGACGGTCGCTGGCTCGCAAGCGACCTGACGTACCTCTAGGTCGGCCAGGAAAGGTCATCATGCGGATTTCTCAACTCTTGGTCCGAGGGGTTGCCGGGGCGTGTGCCGTCGCGCTGGCGATCAGCAGCGCGCCGTTGGCGTCAGCGTCGGCGCAGTCCTTCTGCGGCGAGCTCGGCGGCAACTTCGACGGGCTCTACTGCCACACGGTGGTGACCTCGCCGCGTAAGGCAGATCGCGATATCAAGGTCGCCATCCCCGAATTGGTGGACAGCAACCCCGCCATCCGTGAGTACCTGCGCAACTTGTACAACAACTGGAAAGCCAAGGGCGCTGACATGATTCAGGACAGCTATGGCGAGGAGAACTTCCAGATCTTCAACCACGGCAGCACCACGTCCATCGTTTTTCACGAGGATTACCACGCCAACGGCCCGCAGGTGAACAACGCCTACCGGACGTTCAACTACGACGGCGGTAAGCGCCTGGTGCTCGCCGACATTCTCAAGGGTGGCGATCTGAACGCCATCCCGCCGATCGCCGAGCCCTTCATCATCGAGGCACTGGACCGGGCGGCGCCGGGGCACACCCCGCAGACCTATCCGTTCACGCCCGACCGGTGGACTCCGGACAAGGTGTACTCCGGCGCGTACAAGGCCTGGGCGCTGACACCGGACGAGCTGATCATCTACATGCCGGATTACCCAGTTGCCCATGACTATCCGATCGATTACTCCCCGGGTCAGCGGGTGTACTCGATGGACGGCGGCACTGTGGAAGCGCACATCCCGATTGGCGCCATCGCCCCGATCCTGAAGCCCGGGTACGGAGGCTAGAACGCAATGGGCAATGCCCGCCTACGAGCGATAACGCTTGTAGGCGGGCATTTTCCGTCTCCGGAGGATCACTCCACGCGTTCAAGCACGGCGCTGGCGCCGTGACCACCGGCCGCGCAAATGCCCAACAGCGCGGTGCTCTTCCCACTGAGCGCGAGCTCGTTGGCCATGGTGGTGACCATGCGGGCGCCGGTGGCGCCGAACGGGTGGCCTATCGATACCGAGCCGCCGTGCACATTCACCTTGTCGATATCGGGCGTACCCACGGCCTCGGAGCGCCCGAGCCGATCGGCCGCCCACTTCTTGGAACCGAGGGCCTCCAGCACTGAAAGAGTCTGCGCGGCAAAGGCTTCGTGAATGTCGACGTAGTCGATGTCGGCAAGGGTCATCCCTGCCTTCTCCAAGGCTCGCGGCATTGAGATGGCGGGCCCGATAAGCACCTCGTCGGCTGGGTCGACGCTGACATAGCTCCAGGACCGGATGGCGGCCAGCGGTTGCAGACCGAGCGCCCGCGCCTTCTCCTCGCTCATCAGCAGCACCGCGGCAGCGCCGTCGGTCAGCGGGCTGGCGTTACCTGCGGTCACCGTGCCGTCGCGATTGAAGACCGGTTTGAGCATTGCGAGTTTCTCGACGCTGGTGTTCTCGCGGACCAGGCCGTCACGGGTCACGCCGTTGACGGGCACCACCTCGCGGTCGAAGCGTCCCGACTTGATGGCGGCAGCTGCGCGATGGTGCGAGCGCACCGCGAACTCGTCCTGCGCCTCGCGGGTAATGCCGTGGATCTTGGCCATCTTGTCGGCAGACTCCCCCATCACCTCACCGGTGGTCCGCTCTTCGATCTTGGGTCGCCGCGGCAGCAGTCCGGTGAACGGCGCCAGGCTCAGGGCCGCGTCGAAGTAGTCCTTTGGTTTTGGCTTACCCAGCGCCAGAGGGGCGGCCGCGTGAATGAGCTTCTGCGGCAAGTTGACTCCGGCATTGGAGGTGGAGTCGGAACCGCCGGCAATAATGACGTCGTACTCACCGCGCTCGATCGCCGCGGCCGCCGTGGTGATGGCCTGCAGGCCGGAGGCACACGCACGGGTGACGGTATGCCCCTCGACGCCGTGCCCGAGCTTGAGGTCGAGTGCGATCTCACGAGCGATGTTCGGCGCACCCGCCGGCAGGATCACCCCGCCCCAGACGATGGCCTCAATCTCATTCGAGGAGATCTTGGTGTTATCGAGCAGACCTCGCACGGCTTCGTCGGCCAATGCGATGGTGTCGATGCGGGTGAAGTCACCGAAAGCACGGACAAAGGGAGTGCGCGCGCCCGCGACGATGACGGCGCGACGCTGAGCAGGTGCGGTCATGGCGGCGAGCTTACTCGCGAGTCAGTTCTTTTGTTTACACGGGTACTAGGTTCGTAAATCGGCCGACGGCGCCGTCCCGAAATCGGTGAACCGGGCCACGAACTCCCCTACCGCATCAGGCATTGGACCGCTCGGTGAGTGCCGCGCCCACAGCGATTTCCAGCGCTGCGAAAAACCCTGTGGGCCATGGCCGCACTCGCCGTTCTAACCCGCCCGACAACAATCGGGTCAGCCCCATGCCATAACTGGCGTAACGGACAGCAGCACGAAGACCCGCTGATCGCGCGCCGTCATCACCGGCCTGCGCCAAGGCCAACGCGAAGGCCAAGGGGATGCCTCCGTACACGGCGCGAACCTCGGTGCGGGATTCACTGGTCGGTGCGTCGCCGCCGAACATCTGTGGCACCAGGGCGGGTTTCACAAGGGCGAAGATGCCGATTCCCGCATAAAACCCGGCTGCCGCTTTGCGCAGTGATGCGTTGTGACTCATGGAGGCGATGCTGCCAGGATGACGCGGCCCTGACACTGCCAATCGGTGCCAGATCCCGCCGGATCCATGCCAGCCGGTGTTGACGTGGGCGCGAAGGCGGGCCGCTGTCAGGAAATCCGTCCCCGACAGCGGCCCATGTGTGGACTAGGTGCCCGCGCCGGGGCTGGCCGACCCATCCGCTGTGTAGGACTTGGCTCCGGTTCCAGCCAGCTGGCCGCCCTCGACGATCAGGTATTCGTCACGGATGGGCCGCCGCTCAAAGAAGTCTTCGAGGATTTCCCGGGTACCGGCCGCATACCTGGCCTGCGCCGACAGCGTGGTGCCGGAGACATGCGGCGTCATGGCCTCGTGGGGCATGGTGCGCCACGGATGATCGGGGGCGGGCGGCTGCGGGTACCAGACGTCGCCGGCGTAACCCGCCAGCTGTCCGCTCCGCAACGCATCGACCACCGCATCGCGAACCATGATCTCGGCACGCGCGGTGTTCACGATGTACGAGCCGCGTCGCATGGAGTTGATCAGGTTCGCGTCGAACAGGTGATAAGTCTGTGGGTGCAGCGGAGCATGGATGTCGACGATGTCGACGGAGCCGACCAGGGAGTGCACGTCCGGGTGATAGGTGAGCCCTAGCTCCTGTTCCACCTCGGCAGGCAGCCGACGAGTGTCAAAGTAGTGCAGCCGCACGTCAAATGGCTTGAGCCGACGCATTACTGCCTGCCCGATGCGCCCCGCCGCGATGATGCCGACATCGAATCCCTCAAGGTCGTAGGCGCGCTCAACGCTGTCTGCGATGTTCCAGCCGCCGTCGACCACCCACTGGTGCGACGGCAGGTAGTTGCGCACCAGCGCCAGGATCTGCATGACGGCATGCTCGGCCACACTGATGCTGTTGCAGTACGTCACCTCCGCGACAGTGATGCCCGCCTTGATCGCCGCATCCAGGTCAACATGGTCCGAACCGATACCCGCCGTCAACGCCAGCTTCAGCTTGGGCGCCCTGGCAATTCGCTCCGCACTGAGATATGCGGGCCAGAAGGGCTGGGAGATAACCACATCGGCGTCTGGCAGCTCCTTCTCGAACACCGAGTCGGGCCCATCTTTGTCGGAGGTAACCACAAGCTCGTGCCCCTGCGCCTCCAGGTAGCGGCGCAGGCCGAGCTCCCCGGATACACATCCCAGCAGTTCACCCGGGGTGAAATCGATGGCCGACGGGGTAGGCAGAGTCTGCCCATCGGGATAGCCGCCGATGACCGGGATCGAATCCCGGGCGTATACGGGCGGATAACCCGTCACCGGGTCGGGGTAGAGCACACACAAGATCTTCGCCATGACCACTCCTCCACGGCGGTCGTATGGCCGCCAGTTCTATTGATGCAGAAGGCTTTCCAGCTATCCGATGCGTTCATTTCGACGCACCCTCAGTGTCCGGCGCGCAGTGGTGCGGTGTCCAAGACCAAGTTCCGACCGCCCAATAGGCAGAGCCGATCAGAGCTGGTCGAGCGGTGCCGCCGTCTGCGCCAGCGCGCGCGCCAAGAGCGACGCGGGCTCGCCCGCGGTACGCACCAGCGCGACCGGCGAGCCGAGCCTCGGTGTCTGCAGCTCGACGACTCGAGTACCTGCCGGCGCAGGTACGGTGGCGAACCAGGTCCGTGCGACGATGGCCGCCCAGCGACCGGTCCCGACGAGGGCCAGCAGTGTCGCAACGGAGTCAGCCTCCAGGCGAGGCGACACTGTGAGCCCATGCTCGGCAGCAGCCTCATCGATGCGATCACGGTCACGCATCCCCTTGTGCAACAAGCACATGGGCAGGCTTAGCGCCTCCGACCAGTCGATCGGCTCGGGGGCGTCACGCAACAACCCCTCGCCCGCCACCAGCACATAGCGTTCCTCATAAAGCCGGGTTAGCTCGAGCCCTTCGGTCTGCAGCCCGTCGTCGTAGACCACGCCCGCATCGAGTTCGAACCGGCGGATGCGGTCCAGGATCTCCGCAGACCGCAGGCTGGACTCGATCCGCACCCGCACCAGCGGATGTTCGGCACAGAACGCATCGGCCATCAGCGCCACACGGGTGGCCGCCCCGGGCACCACACCCAACCGCAACTCACCGGTGAGTCCGCTGCGCAAGGCCGTCACCTCATGCTCCAGCGCGTCACGGTCCGCGAGAATCCTTCGCGCCCACAGGACCAGGCGCTCTCCCTCCGGAGTCAAGCCCTCAAAGTTCGACCCCCGCAGTACCAGCGGGACGCCCAGCTCGTGCTCGAGCTTCCGGATGGCCTCCGACAGTGCCGGCTGGGATACGTAGCATGCCGACGCCGCGCGGGCGAAGTGTCGTTCCCGCGCCAGCGCCACGAAATATTCAAGCTGACGGAACTGCATAACTCGTTCTACCACCAGCGATCGGTACCGCCTATCGCCTCAGCGGCAATGTCTCTTGGACAGGCCCGACGCCGCACTCACACACTGGTTGCCATCATCACCACCAAAGCTTGGGAGCACACCCGTCCGGATCGCCACGATCACCGGCACGCATTGAGGGTGGCCGCCGGTTTGGCTCTGCCCGGAGTGGTGCTGCTGGCCATCGGGCGGCCCGAGTTACTGGTGTACATCGTCTTCGGCTCTTTTACCGGAATCTACGGCCGCGCCGAATCCGGCTGGCGCCGGGTGCGTCACCAAGTCCGGGCGGGGACTCTCCTCTGCGTGGGAGTCGCTCTTGGCGTGATGCTTTCGTCGCTGCATGCCAGAACCTGGATGCTGGTCGCGGTTGAGGTGACATTCGCGACGGCCGGATCGGTGATGGCCGACGCGTTACGCCTGCAGCCGACGGGCCCCTTCTTCTTCCTCTTCGCCATAGGCGCCACGGCGACCGTTCCGGCGGGTCTGATCGCCCCGCCGGGCGCCATTGGGCTGTGCCTGTCGACGGCATTGCTGTCGGTCCTGATCGGTCTCATCGGATCGTCCGGCGAGACCTCGACACGGCGTGTGAAGCATCGTCGGCTCCCACCCGATGTCGGCATACATGCGCTGCGCTACGCGCTGGCCGTCGCGGCGGCGGGTGGGGCGGGGCTACTGCTGGGCTTCGATCACGCCAACTGGGCGATGGCTGCGGCTGCCGTACCGCTGTCCGCCATCGATGTCGGACGGCCGTCAGACCGAGAAATCCAGGGAGTGCTGGTGCGGGCCACCCACCGGACCATGGGAACTGTCGCGGGCCTGGTACTCACCGGAGTGCTTATGACGCTGGGCCTTCCGCCTGTCGCGGTAGGCGCACTGGTGATAGCACTCTTGTTCCCCACCGAGCTGTTTATGGCTCGCCACTACGCGCTGGCAGTCGGCTTCTTCACCCCACTGGTGATGCTGATGACCGAATTGGCCGACCCCACAGACCCGTTCACCCTGATCCTGTACCGAGGCCTGGACACCGCGATCGGCGTCACCGCCGGGGTGGCAGCCGCCGTGCTGGTAGGCAGACGGGGTGCCAAGCGCTACTAAACCCGCGCCAGATCCTTGGCTAGACGAGTGGCACCAACACTCATGTAACCGCCGGTCAGCACTACCAACGCGGCAGCACTGACGCGAGGAATGTCACCTCGGATCAGATGCGCGGCGCCGTGCACGGTGTCGGTAACGTCGACCATAAGCGCGAGCCTCTGCCATCGGAATCGCTCAGAGGTGGGCGAGGTCAGATAGCCGAGACCGAGAGCAACCGCGCGAACGCCGAATATCCTTGTCATATAGGCCAGTTCGGGTGTCGCACGGACGCGGCTGGCCTTAGCGAGCACATTGGGCGCAGCCAAGGAGACGACGCCCAACACGATCCTTCCGATGGCCAGGCCCCGCAGCGCACCCGCGAGACTGCCGTTGGCAGATTCTGGAGTCATATGGGCCATCGCGCCAACAGCCAATTCATCGAACCGGTCGTTGCGTGCCAGATGTGCTCGGAATCAGGACATCCGGTCTACAAGATCTCGTCGATCGCCTCGGTAGGGCGCGCCATCCGGGTGCCCTTGGCGGTCACCACGAATGGCCGCTGGATTAGCCGCGGATGGGCAACCATGGCGTCAAGGAGCGCGTCATCGGAGGCATCCGCAAGACCGAGCTCCTTGTACTCGGCCTCGCCGGTGCGCACCGCCTCACGCACAGTGAGATCCGCGTCCTTGATCAGCTTTTTAAGCTGCGCCTTGGTCAGTGCGTCGTCGAGGTACTTCACGACGGTCACGGTGGCGCCCGCTTCTTCGAGACGTGTCAGCGCCTGACGGGACTTCGTGCACCTGGGATTGTGGTAAATCGTTGCGTCCACAGCGTCAACTTACCTAGCGCTACCGACAAATTCGGCCTTGAAACGTCAGCCGGACGCAAACGTGGGAACGCGCCCACCGCAGCATTCGAACACTTCGTCGGCAGGATCCACCTATGTGTAGAAGGGCCAGGGTGGCGTAACATCACAGATAGCTGGGTACTTCAGCTGGTCTGGGAAGAATTTCGCCGTCCGCCGCGGAGTTCCGGGAGCGTTGTGCTCCGCAACCCAACACTTCCGGCGATCGTAGGCACGCCAGAGGTCTGCCATGACTACCCTTCGGCCACCAAAGTGATTGAAAAACATGATGATCCCTGCGAAACGACGCAGCCAGCAACCCATGTGCGCCGTCATCGCGGCTCGCGATCACCCAAACGAGGGGAATCTCCACATGAGCATCGGCAAGAAGATCACCTACAAGCCCAAGCGGCAGCAGGCTCCGTCAAGAAGTACCTCGGCCGCACCACCGGCAATAGCCGCCTGCGCGTCGAGGGGCGCGTAGATCAGTTCGAGGGCAACGTCAAACAAGCAGGAGAGAAGGTCAAAGACGCGTTCAAACATTGAGCTGCGGCCCGACCGACCACGGTTACAACCAGGTCTGATCCCGTCTCATCTCGCCGAACATCCGCAAAGAAACTAGGTAAACATCATGATCGTTCTAGGCATCATCCTTATCGCCCTGGGGCTCCTTCTCCCCAGCCTTGTCCCTACCTTCGCCTTCGCCCACATACTTCTCGTCCTGGGGGTCATCCTCCTGGTCGTCGGCGTGGTCTTGATGGTCGCGGGACGGACAGGACACGCACTTGGCGGCCGGCGCCACTACTACTAACCCGCAGCGTGCGCGTACGCAGCTAGTCAAGGGCTGTTGAAGAGTCGTTCACATCAATGACCATGAACGACCTATCCAAGGAAACACCACATGAGCACTATCTCCATTGCTATCGCCGTCGTCTCGGTTGGGCTGTTCGTGCTCTCTATCGCGATGGCATGGCAGGCCCAAAGGATGCGAACGCAGCAGCAGCACAAAAAGACCGGGACCATCCATAGCCACGCCACCACCACCCAAGATCACGTCAACCAGCAGCAGGACCGAGCAGAAAAGCTAGACGCGGTACCACTGCAGGAGGATGAACCTCTCAGCGCCGTCCCCAAAGAAGCGCAGGACCTGTAACAGTCCGCCAACCCGCACCGAGGACGTAACCGGCACTTCGGTCGATGACGTGGGCCGGGAGGTGCACATGGGTGCGGTGGTTCGGCAGAAAGCAAGGAAACTATGGCGATTACCGATGTTCCGGCGTTCGCCCACCTGACAAATGCCGATATCGAAAGCCTGGCCGTTGAACTGGACGCGATCCGCCTCGACGTTGAAGAGTCCCGCGGTCATCGGGACGCTCGCTACATCCGTTGCGCCATTGCCGCGCAGCGCGGACTTGAGGTGGCCGGCCGAGTCTTGCTGACGGCCAGCTCACATCGTTCGGCGTGGTGGGCTGGCACGGCGACGCTCGGCGCCGCCAAAATCATCGAGAACATGGAGATCGGCCACAACGTCATGCACGGCCAATGGGATTGGATGAATGATCCCGAGATCCACTCCTCAACATGGGAGTGGGACATGAGCGCGGTGTCCAAGCACTGGCGACTGACTCACAACGTCATGCATCACAAGTACACCAACATCCTCGGCGTTGACGACGACGTGGGCTACGGAGTACTGCGGGTTACCCGCGACCAGCGCTGGTCACCGCTGCACCTCGGCAATCTCTTTGTCAACGCTGTCCTGGCGATAGGGTTCGAGTGGGGAATCGGCCTGCAATCCTTGGAACTTGAAAAGTTCTTCACAGGCCAGTCGAACCGCAAGATCGCCCTTGTGCAGATCCGCGAGTTCCTGATCAAGGCCGGCCGACAGGTATTCAAGGATTACGTCGCGTTCCCGGCGCTGTCCTCACTTTCGCCTGCCGCGACCTATAACTCGACCTTGTCGGCCAACGCTATCGCTAACGTGATCCGCAACGTCTGGGCCAACGCTGTGATCTTCTGCGGCCACTTTCCCGATGGCGCAGAGAAATTCACCAAGACCGACATGGCCGGTGAGCATAGAGGGCAGTGGTACCTGCGCCAGTTGCTCGGCGCCGCGAACTTCAACGCGGGACCAGCGCTGCGGTTCATGAGCGGCAACCTCTGCCACCAAATCGAACACCATCTGTACCCCGATCTGCCAAGTAACCGGCTCCACGAGATCGCCATCCGAGTCAGTGACATATGCGACAAGTACGACTTGCCTTACACCACAGGATCATTTCTCATGCAATACGCCAAGACGTGGCGCACCATCGCTAAGCTCTCACTGCCCGACAAGTATCTACGCGACACCCCCGATGACGCGCCAGAGACCCGAAGCGAGCGGATGTTCGCCGAATTCGGGTCGGATTTGGCCGACGGCCAGGCAAGTACGGCCCGCAGGCAGGGGTTGAAATCCGCGATCAGGCTGGTACATCAAGGGATGCATCGCCCGCACACCGGAGGATAACCGAGATACCTTCGCTAGCGCACCTTTTCGGGAATTGAGTTCAAGGCACGTAGAACCTCAACCGCAAGCTCGCCGGCGGTATCGCTGTCGAGCGATGACGCAGACATCAGCGCTTGCTTAACCAGTTCAACGCGTTTCTCGTAAGGAGAGGTGAAGGTCGTCTGAGAATCCATGATCTCTGTCCTATTCAGTCAGGCTTGTTTCGAGCACCGCAAGGATGCTCCGCCTGACACTGTCAACGCTACTCCTCACGCGGTCGGGCCCAGGCGTTTGTGTCATTACCGTCAGTGACGCCTGATGTTTTGAGCAATCCGCACGTGAGTCATGCGTCAGCCATCTCCCTCGCTGAGGATGAGTTGCGCGATGGCGTGCCGACTGGTGCTGATGCGGACGGCCTGGGCGTCAAGGTGCTGCCGGGCCAGATGGGGTGTGTAGCCACGGCCGATCAGAACTCCGATGGCCTGGTTGATGTCGGTGGCCGCTTGTAGTTGGTTGGCGCTCGCACTGTCTACCACGGTGAGATCCTGGTCAAAGATGAGGTCAGTCAGTGGTTGCGTGGCGAGCAAGGCCAGGTCTGCAGCGAGTGCGACGAACGCTCCCGGCACTCCAGAACGCAGAACGAGGGCGACTGGAAGACGGTTCCGTCCGCCCGACAGCATTATGCGCAGCGAGGCACGGATGTCTACGGTCGCTGGCCCATCGGCCATGAGAGTGAAGGTGATCGGCAGATCGCTTTCGGAAACAATCACACTCAGGCCCAGATAGTCCGGTATCGCGGCAGCGGCATCTGCGGCCAACTGACGCAAACTATCTGCGACGTTGACCCCAGGTGCATCCAACGCCTGGGTGAGGATCGCCAGATCAGCGGCCATCGCCGCAGTGATCTTCACGAGGTGGATACTCCCTAAGCGCTCCCGAGCGCTGTCGAGTCGGGCAATACCGTGCATCGCGATTGCTGGTGCGCCGTGGAGAACTTGGGCGTGCGGGTCAGGGCCCGTATCCGTTGCTGTACTCCACTCTCAACCCTACGCGGGTACACACAATGCGGCGCCGCTGCCGGCCACAGGCGGTGAATTCAGCGCGCCGAGTGCCGGGCGCGCGCCCGGCGAACCGCCTCATCGACGATGCGTTGCGCCACGTCCGCCAACTTGCGGTGCTCGGCTTGGCTGATCGCCCGCAACTGGGTAAACGCCTCCTCGGCACTGCGTCCGCTGCGCCCTCTCAGCAGGCCGATCGCTTGATCAATTACCGGTCGCGTGGACAAAGCCGTATGCAACTGCGTGACCAAAGCCCTTGCTTGAGCGAGTAATTGAGCGTTATGTACTGCCACCGCGGCCGGTTTGGCGAACAGCTCGCCCAGTTCCGCCGCCCGCTCATCGAAGACGTCCTTGCCGTGGGAGTACACATTGATCGCGCCGACCACCTGGCCCGGCAAGAGCAGCGGTAACGAAAGAGCGCTGTGCACACCTAGCCTGCCTACGCGCGGACCGAACCGTGGCCACATCCGCTCCCCTCCCAATGAGCCGGAACGTACCGTGCGGCGCTCCAGTGCCGCTGTGATGCAGGGACCTTCCTGAAGCATGGTGTATTGAATATGGTCAATCTCAGAGACAAACGGCGCACTTGCTGCCAGCGCTTCGACCATATTGTCCGGATGGTCCACCCGCAACAGCGTCACCCCGGCACCATCAGCGCCCGGAATGGCGTGCACTGCGAAAGTCGCTACCTCCGCAAGTAATTCAGGCAGCCCTTGACTGCCCGCCACCAGACCCGCCAGATCGCCCAGAGCGTTCTGTAGATCGATAATGTCGGCGCTGACGTGGTCCGAACTCGTCGACCCAATCACCGGATCGGGCGTTCCTTCGCGAAAATCAGCCACTACTCTTGCCCATGCTCAATAGTTCGGCCCTAGCTCTGCCCAGAGCATGGTCCCTTAGCCGCGCCCGGAAAGCTCGTCACTCCAAGACTACCCGTCAGGGCCGCGAACGACTAGCAACATTGAGCGCCGACATTGAAAGTGGATACTTCCAAGTGCATCTGGGTGTGCGGGGAAACGACGTAGCGCGCTGAATCCTTGAGGTGTAGCGTCAAAGGCAGCTGAGAATTACAGCTGGTCTGAGAAGGGTTCTGCTGCCCGCCGTAGAACTCGAGGAGCGCGAGCTCCGAGTCCTGACATACCCGGTGATCGTCTGCCCGTCAGGATCGCCATGCCCAGCTTGACTGATTTGCCCCCGCGCCTGTCACAGCGCGCGCCGCCCAGACTCCAACCTGACGCACCAGGGGCACGGCCATGAAGACTCCGATCATCGTGGCAGCCATCCTGATACTACTGGGCATGCTGGCGCTGACAATGTCGGTTCGTGTTGTCAAGCAATATGAGAACGGCGTGCTGTTTCGACTGGGCCGAGTGATCGGCCAACGAGCACCCGGCCTACGGTTCATTTTCCCATTTGTCGATGTATTGCACGGGATTTCATTGCGGATCGTGACGATGCCGATTCAGTCTCAGGGCATCATTACCCGCGACAATGTCAGCGTCGATGTGTCTGCCGTGGCCTACTTCAAGATTGTCGATGCTGTGAAATCCGTTGTAGCGATTGAGAATGTGCATACAGCGATCAATCAGATCGCACAGACGACGCTGCGCAAAGTGGTTGGTCAGCACACGCTGGATGAGATCTTGGCCGAGACCGAGAAAATCAACCTTGATATTCGCGGGATTCTCGACGTCACGACCATCGAGTGGGGTGTCCAGGTCACCTTGGTGGAGCTCAAGGACATTCAGCTGCCCGATAGCATGAAACGCGCGATGGCACGCCAGGCCGAAGCAGAGCGCGAAAAGCGCGCGAAGATCATTGCCGCGGAGGGAGAATCCCTCGCAGCAGCCGCGCTCGGTGCAGCCTCTGACACCATGATGGCCCATCCGCTGGCACTGCAGCTGCGCAACCTGCAAACCCTGGTCGAGCTGGGCGTCGACAAAAACACCACGGTTGTGTTCCCGGCTCCCTTGATGTCAACCATTGCCGAGCTCGGTGCGTTCCTCTCACACGAGGGCGCGGCCGCCGCTAGGTCGTTGCCTCCGTCCCCTCAGGTTGCGACCGAGATCAACGGCTTCTCAGCCGACACCGGACGACGCGCAGACTCCACGGAGCCCGAAAACTGGAGGCTCTGATGTCCAGCACTGACCAGCGCGGGCCGGTAGTGGTGGGAATCGACGGATCGAAGGCCGCCCTTTTCGCTGCGGAATCGGCGATCCACGAGGCGATCAGTCGTGATGTGCCACTAAGCCTTGTGCACGTCATGCGACCGGTCGCGACCACGACATCACTCGTAGCCGAAGGTCGGCATGATGAGCGGTTCGCCGAATCATCTTTACGCTCAGCCGCAGCTGCGATCGAGGCGATCGGCAAGCCGGTCAAAGTGGATACCATCCTCGTCCGCGGACTGCCGTCTGACGCGCTTGTCTTCGAGTCAAGAAGTGCCAGTCTCATTTGTATCGGCGCCGGCCGATTTGTGCATGCGCCCCTCGGCTCGACGGCCACTAGGCTCGCCGAGCACGCCCATTGTCCCGTTCTGATCGCTCGCGCACCGTTTCCGGACCAGCCGTCGGAGCTATCAGTGCTGGAAAACGCGGCAGATGGTCGCAGCTGGAACACTAACCGACAGAATTGGATCGCAGTGTCTGTCAATGGATCTAAGGGAAACCGGAATGTCATTGACCACGCCATACGGGAGGCGCGGCTACGTCAGCTACCGGTACTTGCGATAGGCACCTGGCCGCACAAACTCGGTGAGGGGATGCATCATGAACTCGAGCGCCGCGTCGCCAGCCTGCACGAGCAGTACCGCGACGTTCACATCTACCCGGTGACAACTCGCGCCCGAATCGCCCGGTTCGTCGCCCGCTGCCACGAACCGATTGCGGTCGCGGTGATCGGCGCGTCGGAGGCCGGGCAGGCGGCCCGGCTCTGCCGATCATCACGTGAACAATGCTGCTCAGTTCTTCTCGTACGCCCTTAGCAGGGGCTGTGAAGTGGCGTCTGCATCAAGCGGAACAATCCCAAAATTGCAGATATCCAATGGATTTGGCGTACCGGAGTGGGAAACCGGCAACCGGATCCTTCTTCATTCCTTCCATCGATAGGAGTAAACTGGCGTATACGACGGTGTTCAGATACTCGCTCACCGATAGGGTGCTGTGTCGTCGGAAAAATGGTCCCGGTTGCGGGGCCCAGGGTAGGAGCGTCTGATGACGCATCATGTGTTTTCTAAACCCCGAAGCGGACCGGCCGTTCGTCTGCGATTGAAGCCCAAGGCGCCACCAACCGGACACGTCGATGGCGCATGGTGGCCTTACTCCAGGGATCTGATGGGCGAGCTGCCACAGCTGCTCAGGATTCTCAGTGTCCGCTTGGGCTCTATCGACCGGATCACATACCAAGTCTCGGAGTGGTCGACGGTCTCGCGGCGGATACTGTTTCGCAATCGCCTAACACATCTGAATTGGTCACTTAGCCAGCCGGTCAACACAATCAGTGCCGAAGGAGCGGACGGGGCTCATCTGACCCTGTTGATCGTCCCGCCGGACACGGAGGCCCTGCCCGCCCACACCACCATGATGGCGGCGGCCGCTCCCGGCAACACAGCGACCGTCGCTCAACTGCTACCGGCCAACCGAACAGAGCCCGGCACGTGGATCGATACGTTCGCGGCACAGAGCCAATGGGATTCTGAAGGGGGCGCACAGATGGTCGAACACCGTGATCAACGCGGCGCCGTCAGCGCCCGCGCGTAAACACCGCCAACACAAAAGATCGGAGCTTCAGAGCTTTCGGGTCAGGCTGGGCATGATGACATCGTCCACCAGCGTGCGGACGGTGTCCGCCGTAGCAGACCTCACCGGCAGTAACCCGCGGAACACAAGATACCCCGGCAACAGATCCCAGAGCTCCTCATTGATGGCGGCGGAATCGATCTCACCGCGTTCGACGGCCGCGTCGAGCACGTCACTGATCAACGACTTACGTTGATCGATGAATTGCGTCCGAAATGCCTTGGTCAGTGCGGGGTTTCGAGCAATCTCATTCAACATCCCGCGCATGATGGGCAAGTTGTGGCGACTCTCTTCAAGCACGCTGTCGCCTATCTGGAGCAAGTCTTCACGGAGCGAACCAGTATTCGGCCGGATCAGCTGCGCGCGCATTCCCTCGATGAAGGCCGCCAGCACCAGTTCCGCCTTCGAAGGCCAACGCCGATAGATCGTGGCCTTACTCGCCTTCGACTCCGCGGCGACTTCGTCGACCGAAAGTCGGTCGTACCCATGTTGCTGCAGCAGCCGCAGAGTGACAGCGAGCAGCTCCACCTCTCGCGGCGTCCACTGGGAGACTTGTCGCTTCTTCGCCGCCTTAGTCAACCCCGTTGACACACCATTCGTCATGGGAGTACGGTACCGTACCGTTCTGCACAAGTCGGTCAGCGACTATCGAGAGGGCGTGGACGCTGGTGCAGGGCTGGTTCTGGAATTTCCTCAAACGCTGGTGGACATTCATCGTCGCGGCAGCCGTGGTGGCAGTAGTGGCCTTCGGAGTGACACGGCTCCACGGCATTTTCGGTTCAAACATCGAACTGTCACGTCCTGGCACCGAGGCCATGGAGAACACCAACTACAACCCCAAGCGCGTCCTTCTCGAGGTCTTCGGCACGTCGGGGAGCACAGCCACCATCAACTTCCTCGATGAGATGGCTCAGCCGCACCGCGTCGACAACGCCGCGCTGCCCTGGTCTCACGAACTCGTGACCAACGACCCCACCTTGTTCGCCGACCTGCGCGCACAGGGCAGTGGTGACGTGACGGGCTGCCGCATCACCGTCGACGGCATCGTCAAAGACGAAAGGACTGTCACCATCGTGAATGGCTACACCACCTGCCTGGACAAGTCCGCATGAGCGCCGACCACACCCAAGAATCGCGGGCAGCGAGGATCATCCGCAGCCTCGCGGTGCCGATTGTGTTGTTCTGGGTGGCCATCGCGGCGGTAACCAACGCCGCCGTGCCCCAACTGGAGGTGGTGGGTGAAGAACGGTCTGCCCCGCTGAACGCGGCCGATGCGCCGTCGACACTCGCGATGAGACATATCGGCAAGGTATTCAACGAGTTCGACTCGGACAGCTCCGCAATGGTTGTACTGGAAGGCGACAAACCCCTTGGTGCGGAAGAACACCAGTACTACAACACACTGGTGCAACGGCTGAACGACGACCGCGAACACGTGCAGCACGTCGCCGACTACTGGGGCGATCCCATCACGGCAGGTGGCTCCCAAAGCAAGGACGGCAAGGCCGCGTACGTGCAGGTCTATGTCGCCGGAAATCAGGGCGAGGCGCTCTCCAATGAGTCCGTCGACGCCGTGCGTCGCATCGTAGCGGACACACCGGCCCCGGACGGGGTCAAGGCCTACGTTTCCGGTGAGGCCCCCACCATCACCGATCAGTTCGAGGTAGGTAACGCGGGTTCCGCCCAAGTCACGATCATCACCTTCGCGGTCATCGCGATCATGCTGCTGGTCGTCTATCGCTCGCTTAGCACCACGGCACTGGTTCTGGTGACAGTCTTGGTGGAACTGGCCGCAGCACGAGGAATCGTGGCAGCACTGGGACATACAGGCGTCATTGGACTGTCGACGTATGCCACGAATCTGCTGACGATGCTCGCCATTGCGGCCGGTACCGACTACGCGATATTTTTCGTCGGCCGCTATCAAGAGGCACGCTCGGCCGGTGAGGACCGCCTGGCCGCCTACCACACGATGTTCAAGTCCACCGCGCACGTGATCGTCGGATCGGGTCTGACGGTTGCCGGTGCGTTGCTCTGCCTGTCGTTCACACGGCTGCCCTACTTTCAGACCCTGGGTGTGCCCGCGGCGCTCGGGGTGCTGGTGACGTTGGCCGCCGCCCTCACCATGGCGCCGGCCATGTTGGTAATCGGAAGCCGATTCGGACTGCTGGACCCCAAACGTGCGATGCGCACGCGTGGTTGGCGCCGTATCGGCACGGCGATCGTGCGCTGGCCCGGACCGATTCTCGTCGTCTCATGCGTTGTGACGCTCATTGGATTGCTCGCATTGCCCGGATACAAGACCATCTACGATGGCCGCATCTACATGCCGAGCTCGGTTCCGTCCAACGTGGGGTATGCCGCCGCCGAGCGACACTTCTCCGTCGCACGCCTGAACCCCGAGCTTCTGATGATCGAAACCGATTTCAATATGCGTAACCCCGCGGGAATGGTCTTGTTGGAACGCGTCGCCAAGTCCGTTCTACACGCCCGCGGCGTGGCCCTGGTCCAGTCGATCACCCGCCCACTCGGGACGCCGATCACCCATTCCTCCATTCCATTTCAGATCAGTGCATCAAGTGCCAGCCAGCTGATGAATCTCTCACAGCAGGAGAACCAGGCCCTATATCTTTCCCAACAGGCTGATCAGATGACGCGGACCATCGCTGTGCTGAAACAGCAACTGGCACTTCAACAACAAAGTGCGGCGATCACGCATGAACAAACCCAGGGATTCCAGCAGACCGTGGCAGTCGCACAGGACCTGCGGGACAAGATCGCGAACTTCGACGACCAGTTCCGGCCCATACGCAACTACTTCTACTGGGAGCCGCACTGCTTCGATATCCCCTTCTGCGCGGCGCTGCGATCGGTCTTCGACGCGCTGGACGGTATCGACGAACTCGTCGACGCACTCCAAACCGTCACCGGAAGCCTCAACAAACTCGACGCTTTGCAGCCCAAACTCGTGGATCTCATACCGCCCCAGATCGAGATACAGGAGAAGAACCGCGACCTGACCCAGTCCAACTACGCCATCAACAATGGCACCAATACGCAGAATGAGGAATCTACCCGCACTGCAACAGAATTAGGCAAGGCCTTCGATGACGCGAAGAACGATGACTCCTTCTACCTACCACCGGAGGCATTCGACAACCCCGCGTTCAAACGCGGCATGAAACTGTTCATGTCCCCGGACGGCAAGGCCGCGCGGATGATCATCACCCATCAAGGAGATCCGCAGACCTCCGAGGGCATCGAACACATTGATGCGATCAAAGAGGCGGCTTTCGATGCCGTCAAGGCAACACCATTGGCTGACGCCAAGATCTATGTGGCGGGAACTGCCTCGGCGTACAAGGACATCGCCGACGGCCAGAAATACGATCTGCTGATGGCCGCGTTGGCGTCGCTCGGCCTCATCCTGCTCATCATGATGTTCCTCACCCGCAGCCTGGTCGCCGCACTCGTGATCGTGGGGACGGTCGCACTGTCGCTGGCAGCATCGTTCGGGATGTCAGTAGTGGTGTGGCAATACATCTTCGGCATTCCGTTGTATTGGGTCATCTTCCCGCTGGCGGTCATCATCTTGCTGGCGGTCGGAGCAGACTACAACTTGCTGCTGATCTCCCGATTCAAGGAGGAAACGGGCGCGGGCCTGAAGACGGGCATCATCCGTGCCATCGCCGGTACCGGCGGCGTCGTCACCGCCGCGGGCTTGGTCTTCGCGGTGACAATGTCCTCCTTCATCTTCAGCGATCTGCGCGTGCTCGGCCAGATCGGTACCACCATCGGCCTCGGCCTGCTGTTCGACACCCTGGTGGTGCGATCGTTCTTGACCCCGGCGATAGCCACCATGCTGGGTCGCTGGTTCTGGTGGCCCCTCAATGTGCGCACGCGGCCAACGCCCAAACCCTTTGGGCCAAAAGCGGTTGCGCCCGATGATGCCACCGGACCGATCTCGGTGGGCACATAGCACCTACTGTGGCCGGTTCTGCGACTCAGTCGCTTGTAACGCGCATCGCGCGGTGCGCCCGGCGCAGCAACGGGTAAGCGATCACGATGAGCAGGACACCCAATGGCCAGCCCATGAGGACTCGCGCCATCGCCAATGCCGATAGGCTGTCCGTGTCGTAGAGATCTTGCTGCACAACGAATCGCGCGGCATTGGCGAGCACGCCCGAAAATGTCATCAGTACGTACGCCAGGAATGCCGGCGGAACACTGCGCCAACGCGTCCCGTGGTCAAGCAGCCAACCCCACGCACATCCCGCCAAAGGCCATCGCATCAGGATTGACACCGCTCCCGCAATCGCCGCGAGCAGGCTTCTCCAGATTCCTATGACGAAATAGCCTCGCGCATCGCCCATTCCCCACGCAACGAGTAGTGCCACACTCACGGAGGCGGCCCCGATCAACGCACCACGGGCAGTCCTGCCCATTGCGATCTGAAAACACACGATCGCCAGGGAAGTCCCCAGGGCCGCAACGCTTGCCACCAACAATCCAGCTCCCGGCGCAAGGACGGCGAACACCGCCGTGGGGAACGCCGCGTGCAGGATGGCCGCCGCGCCACCCAGCCGACGGACCAGCACACGCCACAATGCGGCATCACTGCTGGCCATCTCGCTTTTTTCGGGTTCGCCTACCATCTCGACCTGAATGTACACAACTGTGCACAAAATGGTCAAGATGCTTGGCCTCTCGGCCGAAATAGGCTGGACTCTAGTCAGTCTCGAGGTAGTGAGAGCGTGCGACCTATCTCGGCGAGCACCTCGGTGCGCAACGCCTCATCATCCATGTCTGCCAGCCCAAACCCCGCACGCAATACCGGACCGAGCAGACGCCAGCCGTACTGCAGCGCTGTCGCATGCGCCGCGGCAAGCTGCGCCGCACGCTCGGTGGGAAAATTGGGGCGCGCCTGATCCAGGACCCATTCCATTCCCGGTCTGCGTTCCTGTAGCTCGGCAATCGGATAACCATCAAGGGCAGACCGCACGAGAACACGCATGTGCAGGTCGCCGAGCTCCTGGCGCTCTGCATCCACATCGCCAGATGCAGCCAGTTCGACGCCTCGATCGGCGAGATGCTGCAGTGTGGCGGCCAGTAACTGCTGTTTGGTGCCGAAGTATCGGTGTATCAGACTGTGATTGACCGCCGCATGCGTCGCCACATCGCGCAATGAGGTCGAGCTCGGCCCCTTCGCGGCGAAGAGTTCTGCAGCTGAAGCAAGGATGGCCTGCACAATCTCGGCGCGGCCCAGCGGCTTATCGTGATCCGGTTCGCGTTTGCTCACGACAACCCCACCCATCGGCGCACGGCAGTCGTCGCCGGAACGGTCAGCTGAAACAGACGCTGTCGGGTGGCAGGTAACACAACACAACAGTCTAGAGGGCCCGAATCGGGCTAAGGATGCTTAGCCTTGCGTTGTTCGTCCGCGTTAGCCGGAGCGGCTCAACGAACGCTCAGCGGAAATGTACTGATTCCCCGTAGCGCCGCGTTGGATGTATAGGTGGGCTCAGCGACCATGTGGGCGTTGGGAAACCGGGCAGTAAGAGCCGATAGCGCGAGCCTTGCCTCCAGCCGCGCCAACGGGGCGCCCAGACAAAAGTGCGGACCAAGACCGAATGCCAAGTGTTTCGCATCGGAACGCCGTGGATGGAATGTGTCAGGATCCTCGTAGACAGCCGGATCACGTTGCGCCGCAGCGAGCAATATCAAAACCAACTCTCCCTTCGGCAAGGTCGCCGCACCGGCGGTCATGTCCTGCGCCGCGGTACGCATGACCATCTGCACGGGAGGGTCGAAACGCAATGTCTCTTCGACTACCGCCGAGGCATATTCCGAGTCAGCTCCCAGCTCCCGCCAATGCCGCGGCTGACGCAACATGGCCAGCGCCGCGTTGCCGATGAGGTTGACCGTGGTGATGTGGCCCGCCAAGTACAAGATCACGCACATGGTGACGATCTCCTCGTCGGTGAGGCGATCGCCAGCGGCTTCGGCATCGATCAGTGCCGATAGCAAGTCCGCGCCGGGATGGTGTCGCCGCGAGGCAACCAGCTCTGAGAAGTAGGCCCGCATGTCTGCGTCCGCCTGCACCTGCGCGGTGTTATCCGGTGCCTCACCGGTGAGCGCAAACGCGAGTCCGGGTGAACCGTTGAGCAGCTTGGTCGTGTCAACCACCATCGACTCATCGCCGGGGGGCACCCCCAGGATCCGCGAGATCACGGTCACCGGCAGTGGGTACGCACAGTCGGCGATGAGATCGAATGTGCCCATTTCTGCTGCACTGTCCAGTAATTCATCGATGAGCTGCTGAATACTCTCACTTATCGCATTGACCACCTTGGCGTTGAATGCTTTCTGGACGAGGCCGCGCAACCTGGCATGGGGCGCACCATCCAAACCCAGAAGTGACGGCTCACGTGCGGGGGCCGGACTACCCGCACGCTGGCGTATATGGGCGTGACGAGCGTCCGAGGAGGCCAGCGGATGCCGAAGCATGGCATTGCAATCATCGAACGTCGCCAGCACGCTGACTGGCAGGCCCTGCGGACGCACGGCGCCAGTTCTGGCCAACTCTCGAATTTCCCCATAGAGCGGATACGGATCCGCCCTGTCTCCCTCATCCAGGAGGCGGCGGAGTAGGGGATCTACTTCAGTTTGTACACGCATGTCTACATAATGCATATCCCGGCTGAGACATACCTGTGAAGATCGCGCCGCCTAGCCGGGTTGAGTCCACGGCGCCGTAGGCAACGGGGCCCCAGTCTCCAAGAACGACTTAAGGTTTGACAGCACCGCGGCCCACCCACCGCTGGCCTGGGCATACTCCGACGGGTCCGCAAGGTCGGCGTGCTCGACAGTCAGCCGCACGATGTCTCGATACGGCTGAATCAGGAAGGTGACGGTGGACGCGGGAGCTTCGGCACCGCCGGCCGGGTCCACCCACGTGGTGACCAGCTTTCTGGGCGGATCCGCCTCTACAACCGTACCGACAACGTCGGCAATGCCGGACCCGTCCACGCGCTGATGCTCCCAACGTGAACCCTGTTGCCAGTCAGACACATTCGAGTGTCCCCAGTACTGGCCGCTGAGTTCGGGATCGGTGATGGCCTGCCACACCTTCTCGGGCGTGCTGTTGATGTAGGTGGTGTAGACGAAAGTTGGTTGAGACATCTCCGGCTCCTCGGCTCGCTGCTTGATGGCGCTCAACGCCCGCAGTCGCGGGCGTTCGAACTTGTCGATCCACCGTTCCTGAATCTCATGCAGCGGAACCGGATTGAGATAGTGCAGCTTCTCCCGGCCCTGCCGCACGGTAGTGATCAAGTTGGCAGATTCCAGTACGCCCAGATGCTGAGTCGCCGATTGCCGCGTCATCCGAACGCCGTCGCACAGCTGACCGAGGGTCTGGCCGTTACGTTCATGCAGCCGGTCCAGCAGCTCCCGCCGAGTCCGGTCGGCGAGCGCCTTGAAGACCATGTCCCAATGAGAATGGCCGGGTGCTGACTGCACCCGGCCATTATGCAGGTATTTACCTGCCTATTGCAACGGGGGCCTCACGCGAGACCTTTACCTTGCTGAATCGCACACCCTTGTCGGCGACCTTGCCGTACTTGAGGACGGGCAGCTCACGGAAGTAGTTCTGGTACGAGCGCCACGGCGCCAGCGGCACCTGGTGTGGCACCGCGCTCTCCGCGCGGGTGACATACCCGGAGACCAAGTCCTCCAAGAACGGCAACCGCTCACTGGTCGGGGGCTCAACCGGCCACACGACCGTCTGGCCCTCTTTGTCCATGTACTTGAGCAGGCGGCAGGCGTACTGCGACACCAGATCGGCACGAAGGGTCCACGATGCATTGGTGTACCCGAAGGTGAAGATGAAGTTCGGCAGACCGGTCAGCATCAAGCCCTTGTAGCTCACCGAATCCGCGGGGTTCACCTGCACGCCGTCCACCACAGGCTTGAGCCCACCGGCCAGCTGAACATTCAAACCCGTTGCGGTCACGATGATATCGGCCTCGAGCTCTTCGCCCGACTCCAGCAGGATACCCTTCGGCGTGAACCGCGCGATGCGGTCGGTGGCTATGGAGGCAGTGCCCTTGCGCAGCGCGCGGAACAGATCCGAATCCGGCACCACACACAACCGCTGATCCCACGGGTTGTACTTCGGGGTGAAGTGCTTGTCCAGATCGAAATCGGGCAGCTGGCGCTTCAACAGCGCGCGCAGGATTCCCTTCATACGCTCGGGGTCGCGGCGGCTGGTCTGGTAGCTGATGAAGCTGACCATCTGGTTCTTCCACTTCACGATCGGGTAAGCGATCGAGGCGGGCAGCTTGCCCTGCAGCGCCACCGCGAGCGCGTCCGTCGACGGCAGCGACACCACATAGGTGGGTGAACGCTGCAGCATGGTGACGTGCCCAGCGGTTCCGGCCATCGCGGGAACCAGCGTCATGGCCGTCGCACCACTGCCGATGACAACAACCTTCTTGCCGGCGTAATCCAGATCTTCCGGCCAGTGCTGCGGATGGATCACCTGGCCGGTGAAGTCTTCGATACCCGCGAACTCCGGCGTGAAGCCTTTGTCGTAGTTGTAGTAGCCGGTGCACGCCAGGAAGAACCGCGTGGTGAACTCGACGATCTCACCCGCGTGCTCGGCCCGCACCGTCCAGAGTCCCTGCTCGGAGGACCACTCGGCACCGACGACCTTGTGACCGAAGCGGATCTTCTTGTCCACGCCGAACTCGCGGGCGGTGTCGGTGACGTACTCGCGAATGGAGGTTCCGTCAGCGATGCCCTTGGTGCTCGTCCACGGACGGAAATTGAAGCCCAGGGTGAACATGTCGGAGTCGGAGCGGATGCCCGGGTAGCGGAACAGATCCCAGGTACCACCGATGCGCTCGCGCGCCTCCAGCACCACGAAGTCCTTGCCCGGCACGTCACGGGCGACATGGCAGGCCATGCCGATCCCCGAGATTCCGGCGCCCACGATGACAATGTCGACATGTTCGGTCATGAGAGCTAGGCTATCGACGCAGTGTCGAGAAAGTCAACAGTGTGTCGACAAATTTATAGAATGCGCAGGTAGACGTGACAAAACCGGCAACGCGAGGCCGCAAAACCACGCGTCCCTCCGGGGACGAGCGGATACAGGCCATCCTGACCAACACCGAGGAACTGCTCGGGCAACGCCCACTGACGGATATCTCCGTCGATGATCTAGCGCGTGGAGCCGGCATCTCGCGCCCCACGTTCTACTTCTATTTTTCCTCGAAGGAGGCGGTACTTCTCACGCTGGCCGAGCGGATCATCGAAGAGGCCGACGCCAACGTCGCCGGTATTGACCCCGCGGCCATGACAAGCCCCGCCGAGTACTGGCGCGCCGTGATCAAGGCCTACTTTGACGCCTTCGGCTCCCACCGGGCCCTCACCGTCGCGTTGTCCAGCATGCAAGGAACAAGCCCCGAGCTAGATCAACGCTGGTCCGAGGTGACGGAGAACTGGGTCTCCAACACGACGCTGGGCATCGAGGCCGAACGCACGCGCGGCGCCGCGCCCAACACCATCCCAGCCCGCGATATCGCTATTGCTCTCAACCTCATCAACCAGGCGATGATGCGCGCCACCTTCACCGGGCAGCAGCCCGCGGTCGACGACGGCAAGGTGGTCGATACGCTGCTCCACGTCTGGCTCAATGCGATTTACGGAGGGGTCTGTGCGAATTCGTAGTGCGGTGCTGCACGCGGCACCGATCGAAAGGCCATACCGCGACACACACCCACTGAAAGTCGTTGAACTCGAACTCGACCCACCGGGCCCCGGCGAGGTACTGGTCCGGATCGAAGCCGCAGGGCTGTGTCACTCGGATCTGTCAGTCGTCGACGGCAACCGGATACGTCCGGTGCCCATGGCGCTCGGACACGAGGCCGCCGGCGTCATCGCAGAAGTCGGCCCCGGTGTTCGCGACGTCTCCCCCGGCGACCACGTGGTGCTGGTGTACGTACCGAGCTGCGGCGCCTGCAGGTACTGCTCGTCGGGCCGCCCGGCGCTGTGCCCGGACGCTGCGGCGGCCAACGGCCGCGGTGACCTCATCCGCGGCGGTACCAGACTGCACGGCCTCGACGGTTCCGAGGTTCGTCATCACCTGGGCGTCTCAGGCTTCGCCGATCATGCCGTGGTGGACCGCAATTCGGTGGTCGTCGTCGATAAAGACGTACCACTGGACACAGCAGCGCTGTTCGGGTGCGCCATGCTGACCGGCTTCGGAGCGGTCACTCACACCGCGTCCGTACGCCCCGGCGATTCGGTCGCGGTCCTGGGGCTGGGCGGTGTGGGGCAGGCCGTGGTGATGTCCGCGGCGGCGGCCGGCGCCGGCGAGGTGCTGGCCATCGACCCGGTACCCGCCAAACGCGAGCTGGCCCTTGAGCTCGGGGCCACCGGCGCGTGCACACCTGACGAAGCGCCCGGCGGTCACGACTGGGTGTTCGAGGTGGTCGGATCGGCCGCCGTGCTGGAACAGGCCTACGCGCTCACCGGCCGTGGTGGGGGCACCGTATCGGTGGGTCTGCCACATCCGGATGCGCGAATCAGCCTGCCCGCGTTGAGCATCGTCGCCGAGGGCCGCAGCATCCTGGGCTCCTACATGGGATCGGCGCAGCCACAACAGGACATCCCGGCGATGCTGGCGCTGTGGCGCGTCGGACGGCTGCCGGTGGAAAAGCTGAAGTCCGGAGAGCTGCCCCTCGATGACATCAACATCGCGCTGGACGCACTGGCCGACGGACTCGCGGTGCGTCAGGTGCTGCGCCCATGACCAAGCCGGAACTGCCCACCAAGGCCGACTTCCCGGTGCATCGTCGGCACCAAACCCGTTGGGCCGATAACGATGTCTACGGGCACGTCAACAACGTCGTCTATTACGCCTGGTTCGATACCGCCGTCAACGGCTGGCTGATGGAAGCCGCTGGGTGCGATATTCGCGACCTGCCCGCCATCGGCGTCGTGGCCGAAACCTCGTGCAAGTATCTGGCCGAGGTGTCATTCCCGGACGAGCTGTCCATCGGCTTGGCACTGGAGCATCGCGGGCGCACCAGCGTGATCTATAAGCTCGCGGTGTTCAAGGTCGTCGACGGTGTTGTCGAAGACGCTCCCCGCGCCCTGGGCCGGTTCGTCCATGTGTATGTGGACTCCGACGCCCGCACACCTGTCCCCATTCCCGAGCAAGTCGCGACAGCTCTCGAACAGTTGAGGTAAATACACATGCCAGCCCTGCAGCGCACCGAAGGCATCTACACCCTTGAGCTCGGTACCGACGAGAACCGTTTCACGACAGCGAATATCGAGCAGATCAACGCGTTACTCGACGAGATCCTGGCCGATGAAAGCCCCTCGGCTCTGGTGGTCACCGGCAGCGGCAAGTTCTTCTCCAACGGGCTCGACGTCGACTTCCTGGGCGCCAACCCCGACAAACTCAGCTGGTACATCACCGAGGTCCAGAAGATTCTGGCGCGTTTCCTCGTGTTCCCCACACCCACCGTCGCCGCTGTCAACGGCCACGCCTTCGGCGCCGGAGCCATGGTCGCACTGGCATGTGACTACCGAGTGATGCGCACCGATCGCGGCTTCTTCTGTCTGCCCGAGGTTGACCTCGGCATGCCGTTCACTCCCGGCATGTCGGCACTGTGTCAGGGCAAGATGACGCCGCAGGCGGCATCGGCCACCATGCCCAGCGGGCGTCGGCTCGGCGGGTCCGAATCACTGAACTATCAGATCGTCGACGCGGCCGTTGCCGAGGATCAGGTGCTTTCCACCGCAACGAGTTTCGTGGCGCCACTGGTAGGCAAGAATCGGGATACGCTCGGCACCGTCAAGTACGGGATGTACGGGTCAATCGTGCCACTGCTGCTCGCCGGCCTGGGGTCGTGACAACAGAGCAACAATCGCCAGTGCCACCGCGATAGCCGACACCGCGAGCGCGATCCAGAATCCGTAGCCGGTCACGATCGGCACCTTGACGTTGACGCGGTAGTACAGCAGCTCGAGCCCCAATAGTCCGAGCGCAAGTACACCTGCGGCGATCGGGGCGATGCGGTGAAGAATGTGCTGCCCCACCATGCATCCGGCCACCACAAGTAACGCCGAAACCAGCAAGATCATCTGTCCTGCACCGAATCCCGGTGGCAGCACCACCGATCCGGTCGCGCCGCCGATGGCGTTGGCCCTGCCCCCACCGCTGGCCGATGTTCGCAACCACGGAAGCCAGACGCTGAACCCGATCACCACGCCGGTGAAAGCGATCAGCCACCCGGCGCGTCTCATGGCAGCTGACTCGGAACGCACTTGGCCAGCATTGCCTTCAACGCGCGGCGCTCATCAGCGGTCAACTTCTCCGTGACCTCGTTCTCGCCCGCGGTCACGGCCTCAACCGCCTTGTCCAGCTGGGTGCTGCCGCGCCGGGTGAGACGAGCCGGCAGGGACCTGCCGTGGTCCGCGTTCTCCGGACGGCTGATCAAACCTTCTTGCTCCAGCCCGTGCAGCACGGCGTTCATGGCCTGCCGGGTAACCATCGCCTGCCGAGCCAGCTCGGAGTTGGACATACCGGGGTAGGTGCGCAGGATCTGCATACAGATGTACTCGGGCAGGCTGAGGCCCATCGGCTCCAACCGGGCCGCCACCTTGCCGCGCAGCGATGTCGCGGTGCGGGTCAGCAAGTACCCCAGGGTGGCGGTTCCGTCGATTTCCATGTCAATGATGTTGACTTATGTCAGTTCCGCTTACAAGCAGGTCCCCGCACCATGTCGGGCGCGGGGACCTTTGAGCTTGTTACCGGGGACTAGTCAGACGACGCCTTGTGCGAGTCGCTGTGCGAGGAACCGTTCGAGACGCTCGAGTGCGAGTCGCTCGATGAGGAGCTCGAAGCGGACTCCGACTTACCGGTGCTCGACGCGGCGCTCTCGGGCTTCTTCGCAGCTGAAGAGTCATTTTCGGACTTCTTCGGTGCGGACCCCTTGTCGGACTTGGCGTCCTTGGAATCAGCCTTCTCGCTGTTGTCTGCCTTGGCCGAGTCTTCGGTCTTCGGCGAAACTCCGCCACTGACCTCGCCGACCTTGGTGACCGGTGTGGGCAGTTTGACCTTCGGCACGTTGACCTTCGGCTCCGCAGGCTTCGCGGCCTCAGCCGGGGTGGCGGGCTTGACGGCCTCAGCCGGAGTCGCAGGCTTGACGGCCTCAGCCGGAGTCGCAGGCTTGACGGCCTCAGCCGGAGTCGCAGGCTTGACGGCCTCAGCCGGAGTCGCAGGCTTGACGGCCTCAGCCGGAGTCGCAGGCTTGACGGCCTCAGCCGGAGTCGCAGGCTTGACGGCCTCAGCCGGAGTCGCAGGCTTGACGGCCTCAGCCGGAGTCGCCGCTTCGGCCGGGGTCTCCGGCTTGGTCGATCCAGCCTTGGCCGGCTCAGCTCCGGCGGCAGCCTTCGAACCGGCAGCCTTCGCCTCGGTCACCTTCGACGCATCGAGCGTCTTCGAGTCGACCGTGGTCGTCTTGCCCAGCGCCGAAAGAATCGAGGTCGGCACCTTGGCGGCCGCGGTGTTCGCTGTCGCCGAGGGCAAGAGACCCGAAGGCAGGAGCGATGCCGGATTCTGCGTCAGAGCCGTCACCACCGCGATCGTGTTCGTCACGTAGGCACCCGGCAGACCGACCAACAACCCGAACGCCTTCGTCTCGGCGTTAATCAAGTTCTGGATGGTCGGAGCGGCTGTCGTGCCATCGGGGCTGGCAATCGCCTGCCCGGTCAGCAGCTGGAACGGCGCATTCACAATCACGAACGGCGACGCCAACACCGGTGACCTCGTGTACTTCGCGTCATACTGCAGCGGACCAACGAGCAGGTTCACCAACGGATTCGCAGACGGCCACGTCGACCCCGCAGGCGCCGTCGGAGCAGCCGCGGCCGCCGGAGCTGCCGCATTCGTCGCAGCGAGCGTCTTGGTGGTGGGTGCTGTCGTCGGCGATTCCGCGAGCGACAGTGCAGTGGTCTTAGCGACCGATGAGGTCGCGGTCGCCGAGGGCAGAAGACCCGAAGGCAAAAGCGATCCCGGATTCTGGGCGATCGCCGATACCACCGCGATCGTGTTCGCGACATACGCCGCCGGAACACCCGCCAACAACCCCAACGCCTTCGTCTCGGCGTTAATCAAGTTCTGGATGGTCGGAGCGGCTGTCGTGCCATCGGGGCTGGCAATCGCCTGCCCGGTCAGCAGCTGGAACGGCGCATTCACAATCACGAACGGCGACGCCAACACCGGTGACCTCGTGTACTTCGCGTCATACTGCAGCGGACCAACGAGCAGGTTCACCAACGGATTCGCAGACGGCCACGTCGACCCCGCAGGCGCCGTCGGAGCAGCCGCCGTGGACACACCTGGCCATGCGGCTAGCGAGCCGATGCTGGTGGGCGACAGCGTGCCGTCGTTCGACGTCAGGATGTAAGCCTGCGTCGACACGGTCCGATGTTGTTCCGGACTGGCGCTAGGAGTTTGGATCGCGATCGCCGAAGCCGACGCGGCGATGCAAACACTGCAAACCGTCGCGGCCGCCATGGCACGAAGTCGTATACGCACGTAAACCACCCCTTCTGGGCAAATTTTGTGAACAGGCTGAAAGTAACCTGAGGAACTTGCCATAAACTTAGGGCACACCGCACCATGCCGCCGACCACGAACTCGATAGTTTTCCTAGCCGTAAGTCAAATATCTCCCGGGCGCCACTAAGGATTGCCCTGCGCTTCTCCGAATCAACCAGCGGTTGGGCAAATCAACCCGTTATGGCTGTCAAACCCCGGTGCGAGCATCTACTTCATGACCAGAACCGCAAGCATCCTGCACGCTGATCTGGACTCGTTCTACGCCTCCGTCGAGCAACGTGATGATCCGGCGCTGCGCGGCCGCCCGGTTATCGTTGGTGGCGGTGTCGTGTTGGCCGCCAGCTACGAAGCGAAGCGATACGGGGTGCGCACCACGATGGGGGCCGACAGGCGCAGCAGCTATGCCCGAAAGCCGTGGTGGTTCCACCCCGTTTCGACGCGTACAGCGCGGCGAGCAAGAAGGTATTCGAGGTCTTCCGAGACACCACTCCTCTGGTCGAGCCGTTGTCCATCGACGAGGCGTTTCTTGATGTCTCTGGCTTACTGCGCATTTCGGGCACGCCGCGCGATATCGCGGCGACGCTGCGCGCGGAGGTACGCCGGCGGGCGGGTCCGCCGATCACCGTCGGGATCGCTCGCACCAAGTTCCTGGCCAAGGTCGCCAGCCGACAGGGCAAGCCCGATGGACTGTTGGTGGTGGAGCCCCACGAGGAGCTGTCATTCCTGCGCCCCTTGCCGGTGCAGGCACTGTGGGGCGTCGGTGCGATCACCGCCGAGAAGCTGCGGGTGTACGGCATCCATACGGTCGCCGATCTCGGCGAGTCCACGCTGGCATCCATGGTCGGCCGGGCCATGGGCCACCAATTACATTGCCTGGCACATAATGTTGACCCACGACGGGTGTAGGTTGGACGACGGCGGCGCTCGATCGGCGCGCAGTGCGCACTCGGCAGACGACGCCGCAGCGCCGCTGAGATCGACGCCATCGCGACGCAACTCGTCGAACGGATTGCCCGCCGGATGCGTGGCACCGGACGAAGCTGCCGAACGGTGGTGCTGCGGCTGCGGTGCGACGATTACACGCGCGCGACACGATCACACACCGTGCTGCGGCCCACGACGTCTACCGAGCACCTGCTGTCAGTGGCACGACAGCTTGTAACCGAAGCCAGTCCGCTCGTCGCCGAACGAGGTATCACCCTGATCGGGTTCTCCGTTTCCAACTTCGACCCATGCGGGGCAGCGCAATTGGAGCTTCCGTTCACGGGTTTGACGGAGAACGCGCTGGAACTCGACAGTACCCTTGATGAACTACGCGACAAGTTCGGCACTCGATCGGTCACCCGCGCCACGTTGTTACATAGCGGCGGACACGAGGAGTGGGGTATCCCCACCCTCGAGGACATCTAACGACACGGAGTGGCAAGTAACTGGGACACAGTGACGAACCGATAACCCTGCCCCTGGAGGCGTTGCGAAATTTCGGGGATCGCCGAAATTGATTCCCGACCAGAGGAATACATCACATGCAGCAGAATGATCGACCCGGGATGCACACGGGAGACGGTCTCCTCCACGATCGCTTCCCGCGTTCGCGGTCCTTCGGAGTCGGGCTCGACGTCCCACATCACGGTGATGCGGTCATGGGACGCGAGATACCGCGGCAACCCGTATAGCTTCTTGCCGTAAGGCGGGCGAAAGGTTATGGCACCGCTGAATCCTGTTGCCCGGATTTGCTTATCGGTTTTCTCCACTTCCTCCCGCACGGTGGCGGGAGTGACGAAGACCAGTCGACGGTGGGTGTAGCTGTGGTTGCCGATCTCGTGACCGGCCGCGGCGATCTGGCGTCCCGACCACGGATTCCTCGCAGGTGACCGGAATGTGCGCACGCTCGAGCGTCACCAGCACCTCGGAGGTACGGCCGCTCGGCCCGTCATCAAGCGTGAGCGCGACCACCTTCTCATCGGTGACACGGTGCGCGACAAGCTTTCCCGCCAGCTGGACGGTGCGCGCATTCATCAAAAAGTAAGCCCCGTCATCGTCGCAAGAACGACGACGAGGCCTACCACGGCCGCGATCAGGAATCGACGGAGCACAACCAGAAGGTACCGCCGGTGGTGTCCTGAACCAGCGCCATCCGGCCATATGGGGTGTCCTGCGCAGGTGCGAGGACCACTCCCCCGAGCTCGGTAACCCTTGTCGCGCTGGCGTCGGTGTCCGACGTACCGAAATACACCGCCCAATGCGCCGGCACGCCCTCCGGAAGTGCCCACTGACCCACTGTCGCGTCGTTGACACCGGCGATCGGTTCTCCGCCGTGCTGGGCACACGCATACCGGAACTCATCCGAATCGCCTTCCACCTTGGTGTCCCAACCGAGCACCTTGGTGTAAAAGTCGACCGCCTTGTCGTATTCACGGGTGTTCAGCTCATGCCACACCGGTGCGCCCGCCTCGGCGACCAGCTGGAAACCCTTGTGGGCCAGCGGCTGCCACAGCCCCACCACGGCACCGGAGGGATCACCGAAGAGCCCCATGTATCCCAGCTGCGGAACTTCCATGGCCGGCAAGCGATTTGCGCCACCGTTGTCGACCGCCTTCTGCAGCGTGGCGTCGATGTCGTCGGTGGCGAAGTAGGTAGTCCAACTGTCGGGAGCGTTCCACTCCGGATTGTTGGTGATCATTCCCGCGACGGCCTTGCCATCCTTATGCGCGTTGACATAGCCGCCATACTCAGGGCCGGCCTCCTGCAGCGTCTAGCCGAACAGCGCGCCATAGAACGCCTTCGACTTCTCGAGGTCCGATGAGGCAAGGTCGATCCACGCGGGGCGCCGAGTGGAGTTTCTTCACGAGTGGGCATGGGGTCTCCTTGTACTGGATGGGGCACTCACCCATATCGACCATCCAGACCACCAAAACTCATCGCAGCTGTTGACCCGCCGCGCCGTAAGCGGCGGCCAGTTCGCTACGGTCTGTGGCGTGATCGTGTTGCTGCCACCCTCAGAGACCAAACGCGAAGGTGGAGATCATGTTCCTCTGCGCCTGGACACGCTGGCCACACCGTCGCTGAATCCGGTGCGTGCGGCACTCGTCGACGAACTCGTCGCCCTTGCCGCCAACCCTCCGGCATGCAGGAAGGCGCTGGGTATCTCGGCCTCTCAGGACGCCGAAATCCAGCGCAATGCCGAGCTACGGGTCTCCCCCACCATGCCTGCCCTGCAGCGGTACACGGGCGTGCTGTACGACGCCCTGGATGTGACGTCTCTGCGCGGCGCCTCCGCAATGCGTGCACGCGAACGCCTCGCCGTCGGCTCGGCGCTGTTCGGACTGCTACGCGCCGACGATCCGGTCCCGGCCTATCGGCTGTCGGCCTCATCCAAGCTGCCCGGAGGCCCGTCGTTGTCCGCACGCTGGAAGCCGGTACTGGAACCGGTCTTGGCCGAGCTGGCCGCCGACGAACTGGTGGTGGACCTACGCTCGGGCTCGTACGCAGGATTGGGGCGGCTACCGCAGGCGATAACCGTTGATTGCCTCACAGAGCATCCCGATGGGCGGCGTACGGTGATCACCCATTTCAACAAGGCGCACAAGGGAAAACTGGCACGTGTCCTCGCCGGCAGCAGAGCCGAACCCAATGACGCCGCCTCAGTGGCTGCCGTTGCCCGCCGCGCCGGACTTCATATCGAACGCGACGGCGACACGCTCACGATCATCGTCAGTCAGTAGACCCGGAGTGCGACTTTCCCTCGGAAGAGTGCGACTCTCCTTCGGAGGAATGCGAACTCCCTTCCGATGACGGTGAGCTCTTGCCGGTCGACGGCTTCTCCGTCGAGGGCTTATCGGCGGGCTTGTCGGACGTGCCACCCACGGAGGGGGTCGAGCCTTCGCGAACCTTGGTCGCCGTAGACTCAGCGGGCGTCTTGCTGTCCGTTTCGGCGCCCTTGGATCCCTCGGTGGTCTTGGTGCCGCCGGTGGTGGTGGTTCCACCGGGTGTCGACTTCAGGCTGTCGCGGACGACCTTCACCGGGCTGCTGGCGGGTTCCGGCTTAGTCTCCGGCTTGACCGGTTCGGGCTTGGTCTCCGGCTTGACCGCAACGGGCTTGGCAGGCTCGGGCTTCGTAGATGCTGCCGCCGCCGGGTCGACCTTAGGCTCAACAGCCTTTGTCGGGTCGACAGCCTTCGTCGGATCAACCTTGGGCTCAACAGCCTTTGTCGGGTCGACAACCTTCGTGGGGTCGATGACCTTGGGCTCAACGACCTTTGTCGGGTCGACAGCCTTCGTCGGATCAACCTTGGGCTCAACAGCCTTAGTGGGGTCAACAGCCTTAGCCGGATCTGCCTTAGCCGGATCTGCCTTTGTCGCGTCCGCGGGAGTATCAGCGGGCTTGGCCTCATGCTCGGTTTTGGGCGACTCTGCGGGCGTATCGCCAGGCTTGGCCCCGTGCTCGGTATTGGGAGTCTTCGCATCAACGTCGCGCTTGGAGGTCTCTGACTTCTCGGACGCGGTTTCCGGCTTGGTGACAGCCTGATCGACCTGCTTCGAGGATGTCTCCGGCGTGGCCCCGGGGTCGGTCCCAGGTAGCGATATCTTCGGCACCTGTCCCAGCAGGCTGGACAAGTCGTTGAGCGCCGCGGCAATGACCGTCGGCACACCCTCGGTACTGCCGATGATCGCCTGTACCGGCACCGTGATCGGCAGCGCCAGCACATGCAGCACCGCGAACGCCAACTGCGCAAAGTAGGACGGCGTGCCGAACGCCGGGCGCGGGCCCGGAGGAAAGTTGCTAGGCAAGGGTTCCAGCGCCGGGGGCGGCGTATCGGCGGGCGCTTCGGCCTCCGCGGCCGCCGTCTTCGGCAATGGCGAGGGGGCCTCTGCGACCTTCTGCTGCGCTGGCGCCGCCGCCGGTTGCTGAGGCGAGAACCCCGGTACCTGGCCCAGCAGGCCCGACAAGTCATTGAGTGCCGCGGCTATCACCGTCGGCACACCCTCGGCGCTGCCCAGGAAGAACTGCACAGGCACCGTGATCGGCAAGGCCACAACGTGGAACACCGCAAAGGCCAACTGCGCAAAGTAGGACGGCGTGCCAAACGCGGGCCAATGTGTTCCCGGGAAGTTGGTGGGCGGCGCAGGCTCGTCGGCCGCGGGCGGATCCGTGGGCTGCTCGACGGGCGGATCTACCGGCTGTTCTACCGGCGGGTCGACGGGATTGACCGCGGCCGCGGTGATCCCCGGCGCCGAACCGGTCGACGCGGCTTGCGATGCCGTGAGGAGTTTGGCAACCGTCCCAATGAGATCGCTGCTACTCGGTACCCCGGTCGCCACCGGATTCGATTGCGCCCCAGCATCATTCTGCGGAGCAGCCACCGCCAGCAGATCAGAGAACGACGTGAGAGAAACTGCCCGATTCGTCACGGAACGTGTTGTGTCCGTAGCAGTTAGCGAAGGGATCGGCCGCACGGTGCGCGCGTCCACGCCTGTCCCGACACACAGACTGCACACCGCAGCAACCGCAGCAGTTCGAATAGCTACATACACTGGATGACACTCCCCTACGACCGACCCGACCAGACAGCCTCCGACAAGGGCAAACTACTACCTCTGCGGGCAACCGACAACACGAAGGACTCGGCAGCGCCTCAACCGTCGGCGCCGGTCCTGACCGGCTGATTCGCCAACGCCAGCACCTCGCCATCGGTGAACAACCTTGACCGGATGAGGAAACGCACCCCCTCCGGGGCCTCCAGCGAAAATCCAGACCCTCGCCCGGGCACCACGTCAACCGTCAAATGTGTATGTGACCAGTACTCGAACTGGTCGGCACTCATCCAGAATGGCGTTCCCCCGCTAACCTCGCCGAGCAACACATCCGATGCACCCACACGAAATTCCCCGCGCAGGTAACACATCGGCGCACTCCCGTCACAGCAGCCGCCGGACTGGTGGAACATCACGGGCCCATGTCGAGCCACCAGCGAAGCCAACAGCTCGGCCGCCGCCGGAGTGAGCTCGACGCGATTGATCAGGGTCGGACTTCCTTCGCGTGAACGGGCGGTACCTCCCGCTTGCGGGGGATCATCAGAAGAATCCCGCGGCGTCGGGCGAGTAGCTCACCAAGAGGTTCTTGGTCTGCTGGTAGTGGTCGAGCATCATCTTGTGGTTCTCACGCCCGATACCGGATTTCTTGTACCCGCCGAACGCGGCGTGCGCCGGGTACTGGTGATAGCAGTTTGTCCACACCCGCCCCGCCTTGATACCGCGCCCCAGCCGGTAGGCGTTGGTCATATCGCGCGACCACACCCCTGCACCCAATCCGTACAGCGTGTCGTTGGCGATCTTCAACGCCTCGTCCAGCGAGTCGAACTTCGCCACGGACAGCACCGGACCGAAGATCTCCTCCTGGAAGATACGCATGTTGTTGGTGCCGGCGAACACCGTCGGCTGGATGTAGGCGCCATCCGGGTAATCGGCAACCTTTCGAGCGTCACCACCGGTGAGCACCTGGGCACCCTCTTGTCGTCCGATATCGATGTACGACAAGATCTTTTCGTACTGATCGTTGCTCGCCTGAGCACCGATCATGGTGTCCTCGTCGAGCGGATCCCCGCCCACGATGGCTTCGACCCGAGTGATCGCACGCGCGATGAACTCGTCATAGATGGACGAGTGCACCAGCGCCCGTGAGGGACACGTGCATACCTCACCCTGATTGAGCGCGAACATGGTGAAACCTTCGAGCGCCTTGTCCAGGAACGCGTCATCGGCGGCCATCACGTCAGGCATGAAGATGTTGGGGCTCTTGCCCCCAAGCTCCAGGGTGACGGGGATGATGTTCTCGGTCGCGTACTGCATGATGAGGCGCCCGGTGGTGGTCTCACCCGTGAAGGCGATCTTGGCGATACGCGGGCTGGAGGCCAGCGGCTTACCCGCCTCCACGCCAAACCCATTGACCACATTGATGATTCCCGGCGGAAGTAGATCGGCGATCAACTCCATCAGCACCAGGATCGAGACAGGCGTCTGCTCGGCCGGCTTGAGGACCACACAGTTTCCTGCCGCCAGGGCCGGCGCCAACTTCCAGACGGCCATCAACAACGGGAAGTTCCACGGGATGATCTGGCCGACGACCCCCAGCGGCTCATGGAAGTGGTAGGCCACGGTGTCGTGATCGATCTCTGAGATCGATCCCTCCTGAGCGCGAAGCACTCCGGCGAAATAGCGGAAGTGGTCGATCGCCAGCGGTATATCGGCATTGAGACTCTCGCGGATGGGCTTGCCGTTATCCCAGGTTTCCGCGACCGCGAGTCGCTCGATGTTCTGTTCCATGCGGTCGGCGATCCTGAGCAGCGTGTTGGACCGCTCGGCCGCTGACGTGTTACCCCATGCCTCGGCCGCGGCGTGAGCGGCGTCCAGCGCCTTGTCGATGTCCGGCGCGGTACTGCGGGCAACCTGAGTGAACACCTTGCCGTCGATCGGCGAGGAATCGTCGAAGTACTGGCCATCCGATGGAGCAACCCACTCCCCACCGATGAAGTTCTCGTACCGGGGCGCGAAAGTGACTGCGCTGCCTTCGGTTCCGGGTGCTGCATGCTTCATTGCCTGCTCCTGTCGGTCATCGATGTGAGCCCTGTGACGTACGTTACACCCAGCTCAGGGGTGGGGCACAGGTGTCATCCGCGCGGCCACAACACCAGCTGGGTGCACCGGAACACAGCCAGCGTGCGCCCGTCATCGGATGTCACCGTCGCATCCCAGAGCTGGGTGGATCGCCCACGATGAACCGGCACGGCAGTTCCGGTGAGCTTTCCGCCCCGCGCAGTGCCCAGGAAGTTGGCCTTCAGCTCTATGGTGGTGAATCCGGTCGCCCCCTCCGGCAAGGAGGCCAGGCATCCGTACCCACACAACGTGTCCGCGAGCCCGACTATCACGGCGGCATGAACGAACCCGTTCGGGGCGAAAAGCTCACCGCGGATCGGAAGCTCCGCCATAACCCGATCGTCCTGAAACGACACGGACTCGATACCCAGGTAGCCGGGAAACTGATCCGTCGGAAGGTCTTCGTGTATCATCCGGCTTCCTGTCCACTTAGGTGCGAGCAACCTGAGTTCACGATGCCCGGTCCCACATACCTTTAGCATGGGTAAGTTATGTCAGCCGAATCCCAGCAGCAGTCGCCTGAGCCCGAAACAGTCGATCAGGAAGCCGCGAGCTCCATGATCAGCGTGCAGCGCCGCAATCTCATCTTCGTCGCGGTCCTGCTGGGGATGCTGCTGGCCGCGCTGAACGGCACCATTGTCGCCACCGCCCTGCCCACCGTCGTCGCCGATCTCGGAGATGCCGGGCACCAGTCGTGGGTGGTCACCAGCTACCTGCTGGCCTCTACCGTGGCCACGGCCGTCATGGGCAAGTTCGGAGATCCGTTCGGCCGGCGCGCGGTCTTCATGGCCTGCATCGTCATCTTCGCGGTCGGATCGCTGCTGTATGGCTGGCTCCATGTCCATGCTGGTCGGTGCGCGCGCGATCCAGGGTCTTGGCTCCGGTGGCCTCATGGTGACGGCGACCGCCCTCATCGGCGAGATCATTCCGATGCGCGAGCGCTATCAGCGCATGCTCGGCGCGGTCTTCGGGGTGACGACCGTGATCGGCCCGCTGTTGGGCGGACTGTTCACCGATCATCTGGGCTGGCGCTGGGCTTTCTACATCAACCTGCCCATCTCGGTGGTGGTGATCGTGGTCGCGGCCGCCACCATCCCGGCCCTGGCCAAGGCGACGCGCCCCGTCATCGATTACTGGGGCATCGTGCTCATCGGATTGGGCGCCTCGGCCCTGACTCTGGCGACCAGCTGGGGTGGCACCACCTATGCCTGGTCCTCGCCGATGATCATCGGACTGTTCGTCGGCTCGGTCGCCGCGATCGGCGTGTTCGTCTGGGTGGAATCCCGTGTATCCGAACCGATTCTGCCGCCGCGGCTGTTCCGCGACCCGGTCTTCACGATCTGCTGCGTGCTGAGCTTCGTCGTTGGCTTCGCGATGCTCGGGGTGATGACATATCTCCCGACGTTCATGCAGTTCGTCAACGGTGTCTCGGCCACCGTCTCGGGCATGCGCACCCTGCCCATGGTGGCGGGCATGCTCATCACCTCCACCGGAACCGGCATTCTGGTGGGCCGCACCGGCAGGTACAAGCTCTACCCCGTCCTCGGTACCGCCACCATGGCTATCGCGCTGGCGCTGCTGTCCAGGATGGACAACTCGACGCCCTTCCTGTTGCAGTCGCTGTACCTGCTCATTCTGGGGGTGGGCATCGGCGCCTCGATGCAGGTACTCACCCTCATCGTGCAAAACACGGCCCGATTCGACGATCTGGGCGTCGCGACCTCCGGTGTGACGTTCTTTCGCACCATCGGCAGCTCCTTCGGTGCCGCGATATTCGGGTCACTGTTCTCTAATTTCCTTGCACGCGAGATCAGCTCGGTGAAAGTGCCACCCGAGGCCACCGAGTCACCACAGGCGCTCCACGCACTGCCGCACGATGCCGCGATACCGGTCATCAACGCCTACGCCGACTCACTGGACCTTGTGTTCCTGTGTGCCACACCTGTTGCCGTCATCGGTTTCGTCGTCGCACTGTTCCTCAAAGAGGTCCCGCTGCGCGGAACCGACTCGGCCCTGGCCGCCGATATGGGCGAGGGCTTCGGCATGCCCAACTCGTTCTCACCAGACAAACTGCTGGAGATCGCGATCAGCAATGCCATGCGCGGATTCCCACATATCGGCTTGCACAAGCTGCGCGAACACGCGGGTGTGTCGATGCCCATCGCGCCGCTGTGGGCCCTGGTGCAGGCCAACCGCTTCCTGCGCGCCACCGGATCTGCCGAGGTGTCCCGAATCGCGCAGTGGTACCGGATACCGCCGGAGGTCATCGACCCCGCGTTCAACGAGCTCGTCGAAAACGGGTACGCCCTGCGCACCAACGACCACATCTGGCTCACCGACCCCGGACGCCAGGAAGTCGACAAGATCAGCGAGGCAATCAACCAGTATTTGGTCGAACGACTTTCCAGCACACCCGATTTCGAAGACCGGGCGGACCGTGAGCAGATTCAGGCAGCACTGGAACGCATTTCACGGCGAATCGTCACCGACACCGACTGGCGCGAGAACCCTATTCCTGCACTACCCGGGGCGTCACCAGCCCGCTGAGCAATGCTTCGATCCCGGGACGCGGATTGAAGTTCGGCGAGGGGTTGGCCAGCTGCTGGTAGATGATGCCCGTCAGGTAGTCCTGAAAGATTTCAGCATGCAGCTCAGGGGTTTTCGGGTCCACTTTGCGCATGAGCTGCAGTGTGCGGGGAATCTGCGCATCCCGCCCACGCTGCAGCGGCTCCCTCAGCTCGGGATGGCTCCAGCCCTCCATGAGAAGCGCCATGTACGCCCGCACCCGGGTGCTCATCATTCCGACAGCACCGTTGGCGTACGCGGTGCCGATACCGACCAGATCAGCCACCGTGGTCGGATTGATCTCGGTGACAAGCGCCCGCCAGAAGGCCCGGCGAAGCTTCTCGATCTCGACAATGACACCCAACAACAGCGCATCGCGTGTACGGAAATGATTCGACGTGGTACCGCTCGGGACGTTCGCCGCCGCATCCACCGAGCGATACGTAAGACCCCCGACACCCATGGTGCCCGCCACCTCAATGGCAGCCGCGATCACCTCTGCCCGCCGACCCCTTGGTTGCTCCTCCACCGTTTCGAGGGTAGTACGCAATAACGGCGATATGCGCACCGGCTCTAGGCTGGAAAACATGCGCTTCTCGATATGGGGACAAACCAATCAATCCTGGGCAGATCTGCTGGATATCGCCCAGTACGCCGACGGCGGATCGTGGCGTGCCTTCTACGCCGCAGACCACTTCATGGCGCACGCGGACACCGCCGAACAGCGCACCGACTTCCACGAGGCCACCGCGCTCTTTGCGGCGCTCGCTGCGGCCACCTCACGAATCCGGCTCGCTCCCCTGGTGCTGTCGATGACGTTCCGGCATCCGGCGGTGCTCGCCAACTGGGCGGCCACCGTCGATCACGTGAGCCAGGGGCGCTTCACGCTCGGACTGGGCGCCGGCTGGCAGGAGAACGAACACCAGCGCTACGGGCTAGAACTCGGCAGGCCCGGACCACGGGTCGACCGATTTTCCGAAGGGCTACAGGTGATTACCGGCCTGCTCAACGAAGTAGCCACCACGGTGAACGGCCAGTACTACCAGCTGGCGGAGGGCATCTGCGAACCCAAGCCGTTGCAGCGGCCGCTGCCCATCCTCATCGGCGCCACTCAGCCGCGCATGCTCGGCCTCACCGCCAGGTACGCACAGGAGTGGAACCAGTGGTCCGCGCCCGGCACCTTCCGCGAAGTCTCGGGCCGCCTGGATGCCGCCGCCGAGAAGATCGGCCGCGATCCTGCGACGATTTGGCGTTCCACTCAGGCGCACATCATCGTCACCGACAGCCCGCAGTCCGAGGCCCGGGCCGCGGAAACCGCTGCGACATCACCGATTCCGGTGCTGTACGGCACCGCGGAACGCATCGCGGAGCAGATGGCACCGTGGGCACAAGAGGGTGTTGACGAGGTGATCCTGCCGGATCACCTGCTAGGCACCGGGCCGGCTCGCCGGGACGCCTATGACGCCCTGGCGCAGGCCCTTAGGCCGCTCGCGGACTGACGTCCGGGCGAGGGCTTAGTTGCCCCAACTGCGCTGGCCGTCCCAGCCACCACAAACGCCGTTGTAGCAGCCGTGGCCCCAACCGCCCTGACCTGGGTTCCATCCGCCGCATACGCCGTTGTAGCAGCCACCGCCGCCACCTGCGTCACCGCCACCTGAGCCGCCGGGATCGGCAAGAACCACCTGGTTAGACGTGGTTGTCGGCACCCCGGTGGTCATCACGGCGGCAGGAGCAGCAGCGATCAGTACCGCGCCAGCACCTGCGGCGAACACCGTTCCGATGAACTTCCGTGTGATTGACATATATCCATATTGCTCCTTGTTCGGGAGCATGCCAACAACCGACACTCACTCGATACGGAGCCAATCACAAACGGTCGCTTATGTTTTCGCAGGTAGAACGCAAAAAAGGGCGATTACGAGGCGGATGCAAAAACTTGAACGAACTTCGACAGCGAGGCGTCGATGTCGCTGCGCAACGCGGCCGCGACCAGTGCGCCGATCGGGCCGAACATCGCGGGGCCGCCCAAATGCAGGGTGAAGTCCACGACCGAACCCGGCCCCTTCGGGGTGATCGTCACCCGGAGCTTGACCTTCACGCCACCCCTGCCCTGTCCCTCCAGCGACAGTCCCGTCGGAGGGTCGTACTTCTGGAGGGTCCATTTGACCCGGTTGTACATGCCCTTCACACACACGATCGAATCGATCACCGTGCCCTTTTCCAGGGTCTCGGGCAACGCGCTGCGCCACGCGGTGTGAACACTCAGCCACTCATCGAAACGCCGCAGATCCGAGGCGTGCTCCCAGGCCTCTTGCGGAGGGAGGGGCACATCGATGGAGGAATTCAGTTTGGCTGCCACGTCGGCAAACGATACCGGAGCGACATCAACAAGCCGCTAGCAGTTACTGGGGGCTGGAATCCCGGCAAACCGATCCGCGATCCACTGCACACCTAGCCGCTCACCTTCGGGATCCACATGTCCCTTACCGGGCGCCACGATCTCCTGGACGGTGTCGCCCAACGCGCACGCCCGTCGCACCGCAGCATGGATCCAGCGGGCGTCGATCAGCCGATCAGCCCCGCCCGCGTAGACGAGCATCGGGCCGGAGGCCGGCCCCAACGGCAACGAGATCCGCTTCAATGCGCGCGCGAAGATCTCCGCATCCTGTGCGGTAGTGCCGTGAAAATCGTTGGCGCGCAATCTACCTATGGCCGCCGCGCGCGCCGGATCCAGCCCGTTATGACATCCCAGCAGCAGCGCCTTATCGTGCGGGTTGTCCTGAAAAGAGCCGTGCAGGAAGTTCTCCGGTCTCAGCTCGGGGACGGTGACCGACAGCCCTGTGAGCAGAGTGGGCATCATCGAGAGCTGGCTCCAGTCGTACCGTCCGTCACCGACGTGCGTCGCCATGTCGGTCAGGTCCGCCGCCGGGGACAGATTGGCCGCGCCCACGAACTCCAGTTCCGGGGCGTAATCGCCCGCGAGCTCGGCGGCCGCCCAGGTCGCCTGGCCGCCCTGGGACGCGCCGATCGCCGCCCATGTCGTCGAGGACCCGGGAATCAGCGACATCGCGGCGCGCGCCGCGTCGACGACGTTGAACCCCTCCGATCTCGGTTCCAGGTACGGATGTGGGCCTGGAACACCCAGCCCCTCATAGTCCGTGATGGCCACCACCCAGCCGCGCTTGGTGAGGTTGCGCACCAACCAGATGTAGCCCCGCAGATCGGGAGCTCGCGAGACCGCGCACTCGTCATCCAGACCGGTGGTGCCGTGACCGACCGACACAATGGGCCAACCTTGTTGTGGAGGTTGGCCTTTCGGTGAAAACACGACGCCCGTCACCTCGGTCGGGGTGCCGGTGGCACCCGAGGTCGACATGTAGCGGATCAGGTGACCGTCCGCGATGGCGTCCAGATCCGGGGCCAACGACAAGGGCGCATCGGAGAGCACCTCACCCGGCGGCGGCGAGGGAGGCGGAGGTGCGACACCTTCCGCCTCGACCCTCGCGCAGGCCGCCGTGACCAGCACCAGCGCCGCCAACAGCGGCGCCAGTCGGTTACTGAGCGTCGCCGTCCTTAGGAGCTGCGGCCCCTTCGACCTTCTCGACCGCACCCTTGGCGGCATCCTGCACCTTGTCCACCACTGCCGAGTACTTGCCACCGGTCTTGGAGTCGATGGCGTCGCCGACCTTGTCGACGGCCTGGTTCACCTTGTCCTTGTTGCCCGCCAACAGGCTCTTGAGCTTGTCGATGAGGCCCTTGAAATCAGCCATGTGAGGTTCTCCTTCGGTCTGGGACGGCGCAACTGTAGTACGAGTTCGCGGCGTATGTTGGGTCGAGTGACGGACCGCGTGAAAATCACGCTGAGCGGCGCTCCAGAGACCATGCTGGCCACCCTGTACGGCCGGGCACAGGACGCCATGTCCCCGAATTCGGTTCTTCATGACCACTATGCCGCCGAGGCCGTCGCGCGCATCGACTACGACTTCTCCAAAACCAAGATCAAAGGAACCCAGGCGGTCGGGGTGGCATTACGCGCCCGCCAACTCGACGTCTGGACCTCGGAGTTTCTCGCCGCACACCGAGAAGCGACGGTGCTGCATCTGGCCTGTGGGTTGGACACCCGAATCTTCCGGATGAATCCGCCCGAGACGGTGCGCTGGGTCGATGTCGACTACCCCGACATCATCGCGCTGCGGCGCGCGCTGCTCCCCGAGCGCGGTGGCGACTATCGGATGCTGGGCAGCTCGGTCACCGATGAGGCATGGCTGGACGATATCCCCGCCGATCGCCCCACTCTCGCGGTGTTCGAGGGCCTGACGATGTATCTGACGCAGGCCGAAGGACAGTCCCTGATCCGTCGGATCACCGGCCGATTCCCCAGCGGACAACTGGCTTTCGACTGTTACGGCAGCATCGGAATCACGCTGCAGAAGCTTGTGCCCGCAGTGCGCAACGCGGGCGCCACCCTGCACTGGGGTATCGACGACCCCGGCCAGATCGAGGCACTACATCCCGGGCTGCACTGCCTCGATGACCTGCGCAGCACCGACGTGGCAGGTGAGGAGCACCTGGCTCTGTCGGGCCGCATCCAGATGAAGGTGATCTCGCATATCCCCGCCCTGCGCGATATCGGCAGGATCATGCGATTTTCCTTCTAGGGCGATCAGCGGTTGAGGACGACCGTGGCCTTGCCGTCCGCCACCGACTCCAGGGTCCGCAGCTGCAGCAGCTCCGGATTCTCCCGCAACAGCTTGGCGGTGTTGGCCATCGAGCGCAGCACAGCCGCCTCGGCGCGGGCCCGCTCCAACTGGGCCTTACCCGCCTCCCGGGCCAACAGCGGCCCGGCCAGCGCCTTACGCACCTCGCCGGACAGCATGATGTCCTTGACGACGAACCGGGTCACCGTGACGCCGAGCTCCTCGGCCTCGGACGCTAGCCTCGCAACGGCGTCGACGCCCAGAAACTGTCCCCGCTGAGCCAACAGCTCATCGAGCGTCAGTGCCGCGACGGCGTCACGCACCTGCAGCTGAGCACGCAGGTAGATACCCCAGTGCACCGAGCCATTCTCGGCGGCGGCGAAAACGTCCGGCACGGACACATTGTACTCAACCGATGCCGATACCTTCACGGTGAAACCATCGACGGTCAGCACATCTTGACCGACCACCTGAATCGACTGCGCACGCATGTCCACGGTGACCAAGGTGTCGGTACGCGGGCGCGTGTAATGCACGCCTGGCGTCAGCACCGCCTTGAACACGCCGTCGCGGTACAGCACACCGCGCTGCCACTGCATGATCGTGATCTTCTGCCCGAAGATCTCTTCCCACATACTCATCCTTACTCACCTCTCTTACCTCTGACGTTGTAATTCCATTGCGAAGGAACGACTTCCGGGCCGCATCGCGGGCCGGCGGGGGGAAGTCGCCGTAGCGTTCCCCGCAGGGCCGATCCGTGAACCGTAGGGCGCGCGGCCCGGAAGCCATCCCGTGAGGGACTCGAACCCGCTTGCCCGAGGAGGCGTGCCAACAAGGCGGAGACCCAACACGCGGTACGCCGACCGGCGATGCCGGGGCGCCGCTTGATCTCCGCGTCAGCAAAGATAGCGAATAGGTGCGATGCCGCGCACCCGAATTATCCGCGGCGACTCAGTCGTCGTCGGTGGCCCAGAAATGGCGGGGCTGGCCAGACCACTTGCCCTGCAGCCACCACAACACCTCGATCACGGCGGCCGCCGCCACACCGATGCCCAACGCGGGTCCGGTGACCGCCAGATTGGTCGGATCGAGCATGAATGTCTCTCGCGCCAAGGGAATCGCGAAGATCACCGCATAGCCCAGGCCGGAGAATGCCACCAGCGCCACCCGCCACCAGCGATAGGGCCGTGCCACCACGGCGAGCACCCACACCGCCGCCACGAGCTCGGTGATCAGTGCGGCGGTCGACGCCTGCGTGCTGTTCCCCGTGACGTGCAGAATGTGCCGTGCCAACAGATACGACAGGAACGTCGCGATGCCCACCGTCAGACCAGACGGAATTGCCGACATCATCACCCGGCGCACGAATCCCGTCTGTGCGCGTTCATTGTTCGGCGCCAGCGACAGGATGAACGCCGGAATGCCGATGGTGAACCAGGCCGCGATAGTGACGTGGATCGGCTGGAACGGGAACGGCACCGCGCCGTAGTGGAAGATCTTCGAGCCCAGTCCCGCGAGCCCCACCGTCAGCGCGAGCAGCACCGAGTACACCGTCTTGGTGAGGAACAGATTGGAGACCCGCTCAATATTGCCGATGACACGCCGCCCCTCGGCAACCACATAGGGCAAAGTGGCAAACTTGTTGTCCAACAAAACAATCTGAGCCACCGCGCGTGAGGCCGAGCTGCCTGCACCCATCGCCACACCGATGTCGGCATCCTTGAGCGCGAGCACGTCGTTGACACCGTCACCGGTCATCGCGACGGTATGTCCGTGCGACTGCAGCGCCTTGACCATCGCCCGCTTCTGATCGGGCCGCACCCGCCCGAAGGTGGTGGCATCGGCAAGGGTGTCGGCCAGTTTGTCGGTGTCAGAGGGCAGGGTGCGCGCGTCTATGGCAGCGCCGGAGAGCCCCAGCGTCTGAGCCACCGCGCTCACCGACACCGCGTTATCACCGGAGATCACCTTGATCGAGACGTGCTGAGAGGCAAAATATTCAAGGGTGTCCCGCGCGTCGGGGCGAATCTTCTGCTCCAACACCACCAGCGCACGTGCGGTGATGGCACCGGGCGCGTGGGCGTCGTCGACCGGCAGCTCCGCCGAGGCGAGCAACAGCACCCGCAGACCCCGGGAACCGATCTCTTCGGCCGCCGTGGCGATCGGGTCGGCCGGGTCGAGAAGTACGTCGGGTGCGCCGATCACCCAGTTGCCATGCTCGCCGTAGGATGCGCCGCTCCACTTCTTGGCCGACGAGAATGGCGCTATCGCAGTCGATTTCCAGCCCGGCGGGGTGTCATACGCCTCGGCGATGGCGGCGATGCTCGCGTTGGGCCTCGGGTCGTCGGCCGCCAGTTGCGACAACGCCGTCAGTGCATCCGCGTGATCACCGTCGCCGTCCAGTGTCTTCACATCCGAAAGCCGCATCCCGTTCTCGGTCAGGGTGCCGGTCTTGTCGGCGCACACCGTGTCCACGCGGGCCAGCCCCTCGATAGCGGGCAGCTCCTGCACCAGACATTGACGCCGTCCCAGGCGAATCACACCCACCGCGAAGGCGATTGACGTCATCAGCACCAGGCCCTCGGGAACCATCGGGACCAGGGCGCCCACCATCCGAAGTACCGATTCCCGCCAACTGTCATCGGTGGTGAACAGCTGGGTGTAGATGATCAGCGCACCTGCGGGCAACAGCAGATAGGTGATGAACTGCAGGATCTTGTTGATGCCGTTGCGCAATTCGGAGTGCACCAGGGTGAACTTGGACGCCTCCTCGGCCAGCTTGGCCGCGTATGCCTCACGGCCCACCTTGGTCGCCCGGTACGCGCCACTGCCCGCAACCACGAAGCTTCCCGAAAGCACCGGAGAGCCAACGGTCTTGTCGATGGGATCGGCTTCTCCGGTCAGCAGCGACTCGTCGACCTCGAGAGCGGCCTCCTCGATGACCTCGCCGTCCACCACGATCTGATCGCCCGGCCCCAGTTCGATGATGTCGTCGAGAACCACTTCGTTGGGCGCGAGGTCGGTCGCGGCACCGTCGCGGCGCACCATGGGGCGGGTCTGGCCGACGATCGCCAGCTTGTCGAGGGTCTGCTTGGCGCGCAGCTCCTGAATGATGCCGACGGCGCTGTTGGCGATGATCAGCAGACCGAATGCACCGTTGATGACCGAGCCGGTGGACAGCACGATGACCAACAGCACGCCGAGAATTGCGTTGATTCGGGTGAACACGTTGGCTCGCACGATGTCCGACACACTGCGTGCCGCACGTGAGGGGACGTCATTGGTCTTCCCCTGCGCCACGCGCTCAGCGACGTCAGCGGCGGTCAATCCGCCGACGGTCAATCCCTCGATCGTTGCCACCCCTGCAGAGTAGCGACCGACGCGCGCCTGGCACGGCTGCAGAGTGGGAACCTTGCACAATTATTTGGCCAGATTGGCACGCCACATTCCCGGTCGACGCGGGTAATGTCAGGTGGTATGACATCGCATGAACTTCCGGACTGGGACGCCACATATCAAGGCAAGGGTGAGCTCTTCCAAGGCGATCCGCCGTGGAACATCGGCGAACCTCAGCCCGAACTCGCAGCGCTGATCGACGCGGGCAAGTTCCATGGCTCGGTCCTGGACGTCGGATGCGGCCACGCCGAAACCGCGCTGCGGCTGGCAGCATTGGGACATATCACCGTCGGGCTCGATCTATCTCCCACCGCCATCGAGGCCGCTCGCGCCGCCGCGGTTGAACGCGGACTGTCCAACGCCAGCTTCGAGGTCGCCGACATCACCGAATTCTCCGGCTACGACGGGCGCTTCAACACCATCGTCGACAGCACGCTGTTCCACTCGATCCCGGTCGAGGCCCGCGAGGCCTACCAACAGTCGATCTCCCGCGCCGCGGCGCCGGAGGCGTCGTACTACGTGCTGGTCTTCGCGGTCGGAGCCTTCCCGCCGGGGATCGGCCCCAATGCCGTTACCGAGGACGAGCTACGCGCGGCGGTCGAACCGTACTGGGTAATCGACGAGCTGAGTCCGGCATTCATCCACTCGAACATCCCCGAGGTGGTACCCGGCGCCAACTTCGACATGCCGCTGTTCCACAAGGACGAGAAGGGACGCAACAAGCAGCCCGCGTTCCTGCTCCAAGCGCACAAGCGTTAGGAAAGACGCCACCAGCCGTCGGGGGCAACGGGCTGCCGCATATCGGCCCGTTGCCCGGGCTTGGGCGCCACGACGGTGATGCCCTGCTCGTCAGCGGCGGTGAGCAACCGCTCGATCGGCTCGGCCCACGGATGCAGCGCCAGGTTGAACGTCGCCCAGTGGATCGGCAAGAGCGGAGCCTGAGACGTCGCGAGATCCAGGTGGGTCTGGACGGCCTCTTCGGGGTTCATATGGATATCGGCCCATGAGGTGTTGTAGGCGCCGACCGGCAACAGGGTCAGATCAAAGGGCCCGTAAGTGTCGCCAATGACCTTGAAGGCCTTGGTGTATCCGGTGTCGCCACCGAAAAACACCTTATGTTTCGGCCCGGCGATGGACCAAGACGCCCACAGCGTCGTGTTGCGGGACAGCGACCGGCCCGAGAAATGTCGGGCCTGCGTGCAGGTGAGCGTGAGCTTTCCGAGCTGATGGCTCTGGTCCCAATCGAGCTCGATGACCCGCGCCGGTGAGACACCCCAGCTGCGCAGGTGCGCGCCCACCCCGAGTGGCACCACGAACACCGCGTTCTGGCTCCGGGTCAGCGCGATGATGGAGTCCATATCGAGATGGTCGTAGTGGTCATGGCTGATCACCACGGCGTCCAGCGCGGGTAATGCCGACAGCTCGACCGGGACAGGATGCTGACGATGCGGCCCGACGGCTCGCGAGGGCGAGCACCTGTCGCTCCAGACCGGATCGGTGAGCACCCGATACCCGTCGACCTCCACGAGCACACTGGAATGCCCGAACCAGGTGGCGGCCAAGTCGGCGGGCGGACCACCAAGTTCAGGGACCACAAGCGGCACTTGGCCTTTAGGTGCACCCGCACTGCGCCGCGTGATCACATCCCACACCACCGTGGTGGCCTCGGCATCCGGTGAAAACTGCCGTGCCGGTTCGGCGTTGTGAAAGGAACCACCACGGTATTGCGGTGACCCCTGCGCGACCTCGGCGATGCGCTCCTTGCTGGCGCCCAGCGTTCGCGGGACGTCGCGCAGGGCGCGCCCGAACCACGTCGACGCAAGAGCTGCGCCGGCGCCAACCCAGAGCGCCCGCACGCTCAGGCTCCCTGGAAGTTCGGGGGACGCTTCTGGATTCGCGCGACCTGAGCCTCGATGATGTCTTGGCTGCTCCACGCCTTGTCGAACAGCACCTTGTGCTCGGGCAGCTGATCCTCGAACGCGCCGTCGTCGTTGAGCACCCGCTTGGCGTGCTTGAGCGCCAGCGGCGCGAACCCGGCCAGCTCGGCCGCCCAGGCCTGCGCGTCGGCAAGCTCTCCGATGCGGTTGGCCAGTCCGGTCTGGAAGGCGCCCTGTGCGTCGAGCGGCTCGGCGGCCAGCAGCATGCCGCGTGCGCGTCCGTACCCGACCAGTGAGGACAGTCTGCGGATACTCCAGTTATCCAGGGCGATACCGTATTTGGCGACCGGGAACTGGAAACGCGCGGTCTCGGAGACCACCCGAAGATCGGCCACCATCGCCAACATGACACCGGCACCGATGGCGGGGCCGTTGACAGCCGCGATGACCGGAATGTCGGCGGCGTCGATGCTCTTGATCGAGTGCTGCCAGGCATCGGCGAACTTGTCTGGATCAGGGGCGCCGCTGGAAAGGTCGGCACCTGCGCAGAACGAAGTGCCCTGCCCGGTGATGACGATGACGCGTGCCGTTTCGGCGGCCTTGCGGACCTCCTCGGCGAAGGCGAGCGCCAACTCGTAGGTCACCGCATTACGCCGTTCTGGGCGCTGCAGCTCAATGGTGGTGACGGGACCGTCGCTAGTTACACCGATCATGGCAACCACCCTAATATGGCGCCCATGACTACCGTCGCCGTGATTGGTGGCGGGCAGGCCGGGATCGCCGCGGGGTACTTCCTACGGCGGCGCGGCCTTGAGCCCGGCGGCGGATTTGTCATCCTCGATCACTCCCCCGGTCCGGGCGGGGCATGGCAGTTCCGCTGGCCCACGTTGACGCTCGACAACACCAACCGCATCTATCAACTGCCTGGACTGCCGTTCGGGGAGACGGGCACCATCAGGGCATCGACCGCCATGCCCCGGTACTTCGACGAGTACGAACACCGGTACGCCCTTGATGTCCATCGGCCCGTGCACGTGCGCGAGGTACGGGCGGTCTCGGACGGGTTCTCGCTCGAAACCTCCGCGGGAGAGTTGACAGTCCGTGGGCTGATCAACGCGACCGGGACCTGGGACAAGCCGTTCATTCCCTTCGCAGCGGGCTCGGCCACCTTCGAGGGACGTCAGCTGCACACCCACGACTACCGGACACCGGAAGAGTTCTCCGGCAAGCACGTGCTGGTGGTCGGGGGTGGAGTGCCCGCGGTCCAGCTACTGGCCGAGATATCGACAGTCACCCGGACGTCGTGGGTGACCCGGCGCGAGCCGGTGTTCGTCACCGATTTCACCGTCGATCGACTGCGGGCCGCGGTCGCCGGCGTCGACGAACGGTCCCGCCGCGGGGAACCACAACGCTCAGTGGTGTCCGCGACCGGACTGCCCTGAACACCCGAGATCGCCGAGGCCTCGCAGCGCGGCGTGCTGGCCCGACGGCCCATGTTCAGCCGCATCACCCCCACCGGGGTGGCCTGGCCCGACGGCAGCTCACTGGATGTCGAGGTGATCCTGTGGTGTACCGGATTCCGGCACGCGTTGGATCATCTGGCACCGCTGCGCCTGCGCAACAGCCGCGGCGGCATCACCATGACCGGCCGGCTGCTCACTCAGGTCGCGGGACAACCCGCCGTCCATCTACTGGGGTACGGCTCCTCGGCCAGCACCATCGGCGCCAACCGGGCGTCGCGTGCCGCCGTCGTCGAGCTGATGAACTATTTAGAAGGACGTGCTGCCTGAGGGCTGCAGTACGAACCCGTGCTTCTGATCGCCCATGGTCACCTGGCAGGCGGTCAGACTGCCCGCACCGACGGCACACGTGACGTTGCCGTAGGTGAGCTTCTGCCCGACGTTGAGCAGCGGCGCCTCGGGTTTGGTGCCGCAGGACCAGGCGCCCTTGCTGATTTCGAAGGCGCCATCGCCCTTCTGCGCGACGGTACCCATCGGACATGTGCCAACACCGGGGATGTTCACACCACCCAGTCCGGGCACATTGGCGCTCGCGCCACCGACACCGGGCACGTTCGGGGCGTTCTGGGCATCGCCCGGAATCCCGGGTACCGCACCGTCGCAGCTGAGCCGCTGACGTGAGGTGGGCGTGATATTCGCCGAGGCACGGAACATGCACCCGATTCCGTCGGGGGTGGAGAAGTGGATCGACCGGACCGAGGAGTTTTCGTTGGTCACGAAGAATCCGTCGGGGGCCACCGCGGCGAACCCGTTGAGATCAGGGAAGGCGGGGTCGGCGTGAGCGACGCCCACACCCCCGGAATGCAGCCCCAAACCAAGGACGGCGCAAACGCCAGCAACAGAGGAGCCTAGCTTTACAGGTGCTTTTGTTGGCATGCGCAAGCTTTCGGTATGGGTCGCCGGATTATCAGCTTTCATGATACTGGCGACGCACGGGACGGCACCGACGTCCGCAGATGGAACGTTTTGAGCACTGCATCGGGCAAGATGGCAGACATGCCTGATGGACATCGCGCAAGCGGCTCATCACCAGATGCCGGGCACCCGTCCCCGCGAGTACTGGTGGTGGACGACGACGCCGACGTGCTCGCCTCACTGGAGCGTGGCCTGCGCCTGTCCGGCTTTGAGGTGAATACCGCGAGCGACGGCGCCGAAGCGCTGCGCTGCGCCACCGAGCATCGCCCGGATGCGATCGTGCTCGATATCAACATGCCTGTCCTCGACGGTGTCAGTGTGGTGACCGCGCTGCGCGCGATGGACAACGACGTACCGGTGTGCGTGCTGTCCGCGCGCACCTCGGTGGATGATCGGGTCGCGGGCCTGGAAGCGGGCGCCGACGACTACCTGACCAAACCCTTCGTGCTCGCCGAGTTGGTGGCCCGGGTGAAGGCTCTGCTGCGCCGTCGCGGCGCGGTGGCGACCTCGTCCACCGAAACCATCACCGTCGGCCCCCTCGAGGTCGAGATTCCCGGGAGGCGCGCCCGGATCAACGGCGTCGAGGTAGACCTCACCAAGCGTGAGTTCGATCTGCTGGCGGTGTTGGCGGAACACAAGACCGCGGTGCTGTCGCGGGCCCAGCTGCTCGAGCTGGTGTGGGGATACGACTTCGCCGCCGACACGAACGTCGTCGATGTCTTCATCGGGTACCTGCGCCGCAAGCTCGAGACCAGTGGTGCGCCTCGCCTGCTGCACACCGTGCGCGGTGTCGGTTTCGTGTTGCGTTCGCAGTAACCCTCCATGACCACTCCCAGTAAGCACCGCAGCCAGCGGATCACCGATCTGGCGTACCGACTGCTGGAACGGCCCATGCGGGTCTTCTCACTGCGCACCCTCGTCGCGATCGCCGCACTCGGGGTGATGGCGCTCGTGGTCACGCTCGGCACCTGGGTGTGGCTCGGTGTGGAAGATGACCAGAACAGCCAACTGGATCGACGGCTGGACTCGGTGTCCAGCCTGGGTGCCGTCTCAAGCCTGCTGAATTCGGTGATCAGTTCGGAGGGGAAGATCGACACCCCCGACGGCCTGGTGCTGACCGCCCGCGTGGCCGGGCTGACCAAGTCCATCCCCAGTGAGGTGGAACTACCGCTACTGGAACCCGGCTACGCCAACACCACCATCAACGGCGTCGAGTACCGGGTCCGATCGTTCATCGCCCCGGGCAACATCCCCGTTGCCGTGGGTGCCCCGATCGCCGAGACCCAGCGGCAGATCGACCGGTATCACATCCGCATCCTCGCGATCTGTGGCGGCGTACTGATCGGGACCGTGATCGTGGGCTGGGTGATCTCCCTCATCGTGGTGAGCCCCTTCCGGCTGCTGGCGCAGCAGGCCCGTCTGATCAACGCACAATCCAACCCCGACGACGTGAATGTGCGCGGTGTGCGCGAGGCCGTCGAGATCTCCGAGGCGGTCGAGGGGATGCTCGAACGCATCAATACCGAACAAGAAAAGACCAAGGCGGCCCTCGAAACCGCGCGCGACTTCTCCGCGGTGGCCTCACATGAGCTGCGCACCCCGCTCACCGCGATGCGGACCAACCTCGAGGTGCTCTCCACCCTCAACCTCAGCGAAGACCAGCGCGCCGAAATTCTCGAAGAGACCGTGCGCACCCAAACACGCATCGAAGCAACGCTTTCCGCGCTCGAGAGGCTCGCTCAGGGCGACCTGACCACCGAGGATGACCACGTACCGGTCGACATCACCGAGCTGCTGGACCGCGCCGCACACGATGCCGACCGCAGCTATCCGAATGTCGAGGTGTCTCTGGTCCCCTCGTCGACCATCTTGATGCTGGGGTTGCCCGCCGGGCTGCGGCTGGTGATCGACAACGCGATCAAGAATGCAGTCCGCCACGGCGGCGCTTCGGAAGTCCGACTCTCTGCGATCAGCACCGTGCACGGTGTGGAGATCGCGATCGACGACAACGGCAGCGGTATCCCCGAGGCCGAGCGCGAGCTGGTTTTCGAACGGTTCTCCCGCGGCTCCACCGCATCACACACCGGCTCCGGCCTGGGCCTGGCACTAGTGGCACAGCAGGCCGAACTCCACGGCGGCACAGCAGCTTTGGAGTCCAGCCCACTGGGAGGCGCACGACTGGTGCTGCGCCTCCCCGGGCATTAGCCCTAGCGCGCGCCGAGCAGGTCGATCACGAACACCAGCGTCTTACCCGACAGCTGATGCCCCGCACCCGCCTCGCCGTAGGCCTGTGCCGGCGGCACCGTGAGCTGGCGACGTCCGCCCACCTTCATGCCGGGGATACCGTCCTGCCAACCCTGGATGAGCGCATCGAGCGGGAACTCGATGGATTCGCCGCGGTTCCACGAGCTGTCGAACTCCTCGCCGCTCTCGAACTCGACACCGACGTAGTGAACGTTGACGACCGATCCGGGCGCGGCTTCCGCGCCATCACCGACGGTGATGTCCTTGATGACCAGTTCGGTGGGCGCTGGACCTGGCTGAAAATCGATCTCGGGTTTCGTCATGCGATCGACCCTATCGTTAGGTCATGACCGATAGCTATGACACCGTAATCGTCGGCGGCGGGCACAACGCCTTGACCGCCGCGGCGTATCTGGCGCGCGCAGGCAAGCGAGTGCTGTTACTGGAGCGGCTCGACGTGCTCGGCGGTGCGGCGATCTCGGCACCGGCATTCGAGGGCGTAGACGCCCGGCTGTCACGCTACTCGTACCTGGTGAGCCTGATGCCTCGGCAGATCATCGATGACCTGGGGTTGGACGTGCGTCTGGCACGACGCAAGTACGCGTCGTACACGCCGGATCCCGAGGATGATGGCCGCAGCGGGTTTCTCGCCAGCACAAATGATTTCGCAGAGTTCGGAGCACTCTGCGATTCGGTCACGCGGCCATTGTGGAACTCCATGCTGGAGCCACTGCGGCGGCGAAGCGACATCCGCGCGGGGGCCTGGGAGCAGCTGATCGAGACACCCATCGGTGAGGTGATCCGTGCGGCCACACCCAACGACCTGCAACGCGGAGTCCTGCTCACCGATGCGCTGATCGGAACCTTCGCCAGCGCCGATGATCCTTCCCTGCAGCAGAACATCTGCTTCCTGTACCACCAGATGAATCCGTGGGACGTACCCATCGGCGGCATGGGCGCCGTGACGGGCTCGCTGGAATCGGCCGCACGTCGGTACGGTGCCGAACTGCGCACCGGGGCAGAAGTTTTGTCGATCAATCCCGAGGGTGAGGTGCGCTATCGGGCCGGTGACGATGAGCACACAGCAATCGGCAAGCGCGTACTCAGCGGCGTCACGCCGACCGTGCTGGCCCGTCTTCTCGGCGAAGATCCACCTCAGGGCCAGCCGGGCGCACAGGTGAAGGTCAACCTGCTGCTGACCCGCCTGCCTCGCCTGCGCGATGAAAAGGTCACGCCGGAGCAGGCTTTCGGCGGCACCTTCCACATCAACGAGACGTACACGCAGCTGGAGAACGCCTACCGGCAGGCACAGGCGGGCGCCACCCCCGATCCGCTGCCGTGTGAAATCTACTGTCATTCACTGGCAGATCCCAGCATTCTGTCGCCGGAGCTGCGGGCATCCGGCGTGCAGACGTTGACGGTGTTCGGGCTGCACACACCGCACGGACTGTCCGCAACGCGCGAGGAACTGCAGGCCGCCGTGCTTGCATCGCTGAATTCGGTACTGGCCGAGCCGATCACCGATGTGCTGGCCACCGACTCACACGGCAACCCGTGTATCGAGACCAAGACCACCGGAGATCTGGAGCACGCCCTCGGCATGACGACGGGCAACATCTTTCACGGCGGATTGCACTGGCCGTTCGCCGAGGACGACGACCCGATGGAGACCACCGCACAACGCTGGGGCGTGGCCACAGACCACCACCGGATCCTGCTGTGCGGCTCAGGTTCCCGCCGCGGAGGCGGTGTGTCGGGTCTCGGCGGATATCACGCCGCAATGGCCGTGCTCGACGCTAACTGAGTGCCGCCGCCTGTTTCAGGATTGCCTGCAGGTTCTTCAGTTCGGCCTCACTCAACGCCGCCAGACCGGCCGGTGCGGGATCGTCCATCTCGGCGATGACCGCCATCAGGCGCCGCCCTTCATCGGTCAACGACACACGCTTGCACCGGCGGTTGTCGGGATCGATGCGACGCACCACCAACCCACGCTGCTCCAGGTCACTCACCGCGACCGTGGCCGCCGGGGCGGCCAACGCCGTGGCCTCCGCGATTCCTTTCACTGTCATCGACTGTCGTGCAAGCCTTCTCAGGATGCGCACCCGACTGAATGGCAGACCTGTCGCCTCGACGACCATCCGTCGCCAACCATCGCGATTGTCGAGCACCAGGCTCGCCATGGTGCGCCAGACCTCATCCGCGAGGGGCCTATCCGACACGAGAAACCTCCCGCGAGGCAGTGCTCTCGATGAGCGGTGCGAGTCGCTGCGCCCGGCCGGTCCCTCGCGGCACCCGCGGCACCCGCGGCACCCGCGGCACCCGAGAGCATGAGCAACGAGGCCAGCCCCAGGGTGTAGATGTCGATGACCCATTGCAGCTGCGAGGTGCTGGCACCGAAATCCGTCCGGATGGTCGGTAGCGCCACGTTCACGATGGTGGAATCCATCGACACGATGAGCAGACTCAGGCAGCAAGAACCCAGGATGACGATCTTGCGACGCTCGCTGAGCGCACCGACGGCTGCTTCCACACAACCGTTGTGAAACTACAACTGTTAGCGATGCAAACAGATTTGTGTGAGCTTTGTCATCTCACAGCGGAAAGCTACGGGTACTGACGCTCCCCGTAGCCGGTGTAGATCTGGCGCGGACGGCCGATCTTGCCGGGCTCCGAGTGCATCTCACGCCAGTGCGCAATCCAGCCGGGGAGCCGGCCCAACGCGAACAGCACGGTGAACATGCGCGTCGGGAAGCCGATGGCCCGGTAGATCAGTCCGGTGTAGAAGTCGACGTTCGGGTACAGCTTGCGCTCGATGAAGTAATCGTCGGTGAGTGCGGCTTCCTCGAGGGCCTTGGCGATCTCCAGAAGCTGATCGTCCCCGCCGAGCTTGCCGAGGATCTTGTCGGCCTGCTCCTTACAGATGCGCGCGCGCGGGTCGTAGTTCTTGTAGACACGGTGCCCGAAGCCCATCAGCTTGACGCCGTCCTCGCGGTTCTTAACCCGTCGCACGAAGTCGTGGGTGTCGCCACCCTCGGAGCGAATGCGCTCCAGCATCTCCAGCACCGCCTGGTTGGCGCCGCCGTGCAGCGGGCCCCACAGCGCGTTGATGCCACCGGAGACAGAGGTGAACAGGTTCGCGTCGGACGAACCGACCAGCCGCACCGTCGAGGTCGAGCAGTTCTGCTCGTGATCGGCGTGCAGGATCAGCAGCATGTCGAGCGCCCGGACGATCTCCGGATCCACCTCATAGGGCTCGGCCGGCAGACCGAAGGTCATCCGCAGGAAGTTCTCGACGAGGGTAAGCGTGTTGTCCGGGTACAGGAACGGCTGCCCGACCGACTTCTTGTACGCGTAGGCCGCGATGGTCGGCAGCTTCGCGAGCAACCGGATCGTGGACAGCTCGACCTGCGCGTCGTCGTGCGGATCCAGCGAGTCCTGGTAGTAGGCACTGAGCGCATTCGCGGCGCTGGAGAGCACCGGCATGGGGTGCGCGTTGCGCGGGAAGCCGTCGAAGAACCGCTTGAGGTCCTCGTGCAGCAGAGTGTGGCGCTGGATCTTGGTGGTGAAGTCCTCCAGCTGCTGCGGGGTGGGCAGCTCGCCGTAGATGAGCAGGTAGCTCACCTCGATGAAGGTGGACTTGTCGGCCAGCTGCTCAATCGGGTAGCCCCGGTAACGCAGGATGCCGGCGTCACCGTCGATGTAGGTGATGGCGCTCTTGGTGGACGCGGTGTTGACGAAGCCCGCGTCGAAGGTGGTGTAGCCGGTGTCTGCCAGCAGCTTGCCCAGCGCGAAGCCATCCGAGCCTTCGGTCGCGCGGACGATATCCAGCTTGGTTTCGCCTCCGGGGTACTGGAGAGTAGCGAAATCGTTGTTGTCGGCCACAGGCATCCCTTCTGAGGTTGAGCGGCTCCGTAAGAACGTTCATAGAGAAGGTAGTCGCTCCGCCTTCAGGGCGCCTGGTCAGGGTCCCTCAATGAACCAGATTCGCCAGATGCCTCTTTGCGAAATCCCGCATCGCGGGTTCATCGTCCATAGCGATGAGTTTCGACGGTGTTTCCACATATGAGCGAGCAATCCGTACCAACAACTCGGACACGGCCAGCAGCTCGTCATCGGGCATCTGGGCGCCGGCCCGCCGCAGCGCCGTGCTCACCTGAACGCCGACCTCGCCCACCGTCCACTCTCGAACGGAGCCCACCAGGCCGCGCACCACGGCGGGTTCCTCGAAGAAAACCCGCCGATACAGCCGTGACGAATGGAGGGACCTCACCGCACCGGCGAATGCCTCGATGACGGCCTCCTGCGGGTTGTGCCCACGAGTCGCCCGGTCCAGGTCGCGCATTGTCTGCGTCAGCGACTGCTGTAACACCGCCAGAATGAGCGCTTCCTTGTTCGCGAACCGCCGGTAAACGGTGCTTCGGCTCACCCCGGCCTTGCGCGCGATCACATCGAGGCTGGCACGGCCGAGCCCCACCGCTTCAAACTCTTCGGCGGCGGCAGCGAGCAGCACTTGTGTTTCCGCATCGACCTGCACCACCTGCGCCACGGTACCACCCTTGACGCAGTGACACAGATATTGACATCAGTATCAGACGGTGCTGTCATCGAGTGATGACACTGCAGGGCGATCCACCGACCACGATCGAAAGCGCCCGCGACCCCGATGGAAGCCTCTCACCGAGTCAGCGAGTACAACGTCCGCTACCGCCGAATTCTCTGGTGTGGAAGTACTTCGCCGATCGCCGACTCAGTCTGCTTCTTGGCCGGGCCGGCACCACGGAGAACATGTACCCACAACTGGGGCAAGCAGTTTCAGACCATTCGGTGATATTCACGAACCTGTTCGAACGTGTACGGCGATCGCTGCCGCCGATAGCGAACACCGTCTACGGAAACACTCCAGTCAAGACCGGTCTGCAAATCAGGAACTTCCACAAACCCCTGGCGGGCGTCATGTCGGACGAGACCAGGTACCACGGCTCTGCATACAAAGGCCTCGACCCGGAGACTTTCTACTGGGCACACGCGACTTTCATCGACCAGATCGTCACGGGCGTAGAGCGCTTCATCAAGCCGCTGTCCAACAGCGAGAAAGAGCAGATCTTCGCCGAATCCAGGGATTCGTACAGCCTGTACGGCGTTAACGCAAGCTTTGAACCGCGGACTATGCGGAGTTCGTGTGCTACTGGGACCGCATTGTCGAGGACGAACTGGTCGGCGACACCAGAGTGGCCCGATACACCGTCGGTTACATCACCAAGGGGATCTCGCGAGCGTTCCCACCACCGGCTGTAGTTCCGACGTGGCTGTGGAATCGGCTACTTGCACCAGCTCTTGACAGAGTTGCGGCATTCCTCGGCGCTGGCGGATTGGATCCGGCGCTGCGCGGGAAACTCGACATCCCGTGGTCGGACCGCCAAGAGATCCGGTATCGACGATTCTGCGCCGCGGTGCGCGCGGTCGGCCCGGCATGGGAACGACTGGCCCCTTTACATCTTCGGTACAGCGAGCAGGCGGTCGCAGGCTTCCGGCGCGAAGGCATTGACCCACGCAAGATCGCCCCCACAATGACCGCTCCCATCGGCTGAGGAGCACGCATGTTCAAGGTCCAAATGACCTACGTACCGGCCGATTCTGGCCTCAAGCCGATCTACGGATCCGGTCTACCCGGCATCGTGCAGCAGTTCCAGATGCTGACCGACCGCGACAAGAATGTCCGCAGACAGCTGGAACGCTTCGGCGATATCACCTACTCAAAGGTGCTCGGCCACAACCTCGTCTCGGTGATGTCACCGGCAGGAGCACAGGCCGTTACAGTCAATCGCGACAAGTCTTTTGCCAACGAGCCCGCATGGAATTTTCTGATCGGCGTGGCGTTCCGGCGGGGAATTCTGCTGATGGACTTCGATGAGCACCGGCACCACCGCGCCATCATGCAACAGGCGTTCACGAACACCCACCTCAAGGGCTACCTGCAGGAGATGTAACCGGTGATCGCCGAGCGGGTTGCACAGTTTCCGACCGGAAACATACTCCTGGGCAACGAGTTCAAGGCAATCACGCTGGACATGGCATTGGAGGACACACGTTCACCGACGAAGACGTGGTCAATCACATGATCTTTGTGCTGTTCGCCGCGCACGATACGTCGACGACGCTGACCACCATGGCCTACTACCTGGCCCGTCACCGGGAATGGCAAGAGAAGGCCAGGCAGCAATCAATGGCGCTCGACGGTGAGATCGGACACGACACGCTGGAACAGCTGACCGAGCTCGACCCCGTCATGCGGGAGTCACTGCGGCTCAACCCGCCCGTACCCACGCTGGCCCGGGAAGCACTGCGGGACAACGAGGTTGATGGCCACTTTGTCCCGAAAGGCGCCTTCGTCCTGGTAACACCCGCAGCGGTCCATCACAACCCGTCCGTCTGGAAAGACCCATATCGCTTTGATCCAGAACGGTTTTCACCCGAACGCCACGAAGACAAGGCTCATCGATTCGCGTGGATTCCGTTCGGTGCAGGCGTGCACAAATGCATCGGACTGCATTTCGCTCAGATGGAGATCAAAATCGTGATGCACCACCTGCTACGCGACTACGAATGGGCGATCGCACCGGACTACCAGTGGAAACTGGATCCGACCACGCTCGGCATGCCCAGAGACGGACTGGCCGTCACACTCAATGCGCGGTAAGGGAACTCGGCGCCGGCTCACCTTCCGGCGACGCCACCCGTGCGGCGGTGGGTCCTGGCAGGTTGCAGAGCACCCGGGCAGCGATGTTGACGTAGCTGAAGGCGAGCGCTATCGCGAGCAGCGCGGCAGGTACGGCAATCCAGAGGCTCGGGCTGGTGGTCAGGTAATCCCGGTTCATGGTGACGAACACCGGCCACGCACAGAACCAGATGCCGCCGATAACCGCACCCGGCATGAGTGGAATGATCGCGAGGATCCGCCAGCCGGTGAGCCACCGCCAGGCGGCGCCGATCGCCGCGCCGGCCACGATTCCACCAGCCTGATTGGTGAAGGCCCATGAGATGGGGAAGGTGCCGAAGGCCATGAGCGGCTGCGAGCCGAAGTAGGACTCCAACCCCGACTGCGTCACGGGGAGCTCCAAGAGGATGTTTCCTGCCACGCCGACGAGAAAGAGAACGACAACGGTGCGCGCTCGGCAGCCGCGGGAAACGAAGTAGCAGCCGAGCCAGCCCGCGAGCGTCCATGCCAGGGTGTGCCCGAGCAACACCCACCACGGCATGCCGCGACCAGCGAGGGTGTAGGCGACGTTGGCGCCGTGCTCGAAGATGTACAGGTGACCGACGATGTCGGTGATCGGTTCGAAGACGGAGATCAGCGCCGCGGTGGGGAGTAGCACCAACACCAGCGGCCGTTTCGTCCGAACAAACTCCACGACGCCGTAGACCGCCGCCGCAGCGACGAGGCACCCGAGGATGACCGTAAAGATCGTCTGGGCAGTGGGATTGACCGTGGTGTCCGCGATATGCGAGTAAACGTCGCCGAAGAGTTTGTCGTCGTCCATCGGGCTACTCGACTTCAAGTTCTGTCAACGGGTAATGGATTATGGTCGCCCAGCCGCTCGCATAGTTTGAAACATCCTGCGCCACCACGTGACCCGCTGACGATGTGAGTGCTGCCGTCATCGCATCCTCGGTGTCGAAATCAGCTTCGAAGATCGCGAAGTGCGGCGCTTCGCCGTCGAGCGCGGCGATATCAAGGGCATACCGGATGCCGCGAATTCCGGGCAGCTTCATGACGAGAGGCAGATGCACGTCTGTGTAGTAGGAGCGAAAGTGGTTGGAGTCCAACGGCTGTCCGTATAAGACACTGAGACGGTACAAGGGTTCCTCCTATGCGGCCCCGGTCGCCGGGTCAGATCGAGTCGGGCCAATTGGCGATGTCGCGCGGGTAGCTGGACAGGACACGATGCGGCCTGTCCCGGAACGGCCGGATCAGATCAAACCGATTCGGCAATCCCTTGAGATAGCGACGATCGTCGTAGTCCCAGAGCCGCTTGAGAATCCCCTTCGCCTCATAGGTGTCCACGAACGGCTCCTCGCCCGCCGTTCCTGTTCTCTGCATGATCGCGGCCACCGATCGGCGCGCGGCCTCGCACGCGCAGTCCATGGCATCAATGCCCCCGCTGGTGCGCGCATAAGTCGCCGCGATGAAGAGGTTGTCGATACCGGTGACCGCGCGCGGCTGTCCGGCCCAGGTGCCCACCTCCGCGCCGAACAGCGGTTCGTCGTTGGTGACAGGCTGTCCCGCCGGGAAACGCACGAGCGGGCTTGTGCCCCACCGAATGATGTTCGCGCGGTCGAGCGTGCCCCACGAGCTCGGCATGAACTTCGCCAAATGCGCAAGGATTTCATCCAGAAATTCCTGCTCACTGCATTCCTTGGCCGTCTTTCCGTACAACAGACCGGGATAGTCCCAGGTCTGCAGGTCAATGGACATCCACTGCATCGGCGTGCCATCGCCGTATTGCTCGCTGAAACCCGGGACGGCCGCGCCGTAGTCGATGGCGACGATCTGCCACGGACCCAGGGTTCCCCCATTGGGCATCCGGGGCCCCTTGAGGAACAGGTTCACAGCCCCCAGCCACTGCTCACCCATCTGGTCCAGCCGGGCCAGTTGTGGATCGTCTTCGACCAGCTCCGCGCTCAACACCTTCGGAGCGACATTCTGCGGAACGGCGAGGACATACCAATCCGCGGTGACGGCTTGGGTGTCACCGGCACGATCCTTGACGAGCGCCCCGGATACGACGCCGCCGTCGGCATTCAGTTTCAGAAGCTCAGTGCCGGTGTGAATGCGGACGCCGAGTTTCTCCAGGTGCCCTCCGAATGGCGCGTACACCGCCTCATCGGCCGGGCCCCGAGTGATTGCGGTCAGATGCCGCGCACCCCGCCCGAGCCCTTTCGTGCCGCAGTAGCCCGAAAAGATCTGAATGTTCCTGGCCGTCTCTCTGGCGCTGACCAGATCAGGGGCGACCTTAACCTGACCGACGAGTACGGCCAGCAGCTCAAACCCTTTGTCAGACACTGGGCCGGTGTACTGGGTCAACGTCACGTTCTCGAACTGGTCGTACTGACGGAGCAGACCCGAGGTCGCCAACGCGACGAGCTTCAGCGCCAGCCGCGGCATCTCCGGAATCAGCTTCCAGGACCAGATTTGGCTTATGGCCTCGAGCCGGCTCCGGGAGAACAAGCGTCCGTTTCCGGCCAACGTCGAGATCAGGGTCGTGTTCGAATTGACGAGGTTGTCCAGGACCGATCCGTCCCCCTCCCCCCTCGGCACCCGCGACAATGTGTCGTTCCAGTGCTGATACGTGCCCCAATAGACATGGGGGCCGCTCTCCAGAGGCAGGTCCTTGCGGCCGTCGGCACCTGTTCCCCGAAAGGTCTCGCTGCGAGCCTTCCCGCCGAGGTAGTCATGCTTCTCGTACAGGTCAACGTCGAAGCCACGTTCTGCGAGCTCAAGTGCCGCAGACAGACCCCCCGGGCCGCCACCGAAAATCGCTACTCGGTTCCGCCCGTCGGCCGCGCCGCGGCATTCGACAGATGTGGATTTCATTCGCACCGTTGCGAGTCCTTTCCGGCACGGCGGCATTGCCCTGCCGAGAAATATTATTAAGACCATATGGTCTTAATAATATGGTGGATCGCTAGCCCTCCGATGTCAAGTAGGTTCGCAGCGCAGATACGCAGGGCCAGGTCAGGACGAGTGGCGGCGCCGCACATCGAGCACGGAGAGCACCAACTCCGCACATTCCGCCGCGACCTCGTCGCGCGTGACGGCAAGGCGACCCTCAAGCCAGCCGAGATATGTCGCGCTCACCGCTCCATAGATCTGGACCGCGCCGATGGCGAAAGTCGCTGGCCGCGTCGCATCGATCGGCAACCGATTGATGCTCTCGGCGAAACTCCCCGAAACCGCGGCGAAGAACAGCGGCACCATCTGATTGGCATGCTCGCGCAGCGTCTCGTCAGACACGAACTCGCGCAAGATGATCCGCACGCGGCGCGCATCCTCCTCGAGATACGTGGCGCCGGCCTCGAACACCGCACGCAGCCGGTCAGAAGCCGTGCCGCTCTGCGGAGCAGATTCGACGAAGGCCCGCATCTCGTCGTAGACCCGGTCACCCACCGCCCGCAGAAGTTCCTCCCTGCTGGAAAAACTCTCGTAGAAATAGTTCCGGCTCAGCCCGGCCCCACGACATACCGCGCGCACCGTCACCGCAGCAGCACCCTCGGTGCCCACCAACTCGTAGCCGGCCTCGACGAGTCGCTCGCGTCGATCGAAGGCCCGGTCGCGCATCGTGCTGCCGCGCCAGACCGTGGGTGTGTCCATACGGGCAGATTGTTCCAGACAACCAAGACTCGACGTCCTGGTGCCGAATCACACCGCGTCTGTCCCCAGGGCGGCCAGCTCACGTTTGAGCACTTTGCCCATGGCATTGCGCGGCAGCTCATCGACAAAGATGACGTCCCGCGGCGCCTTGTAGCGGGCCAGGTTGTCCTTGACGAACTCCTGCACAGCGGTGGCATCGATCGACTGGTTCGTTACGGGAACCACGAAAGCCCTGAGCCGCTGGCCGAATTCGTCGTCCTCGACGCCGATCACTGCCACATCGTCAATAGCGTTGTGGGTGAGCAGCAGATCCTCAACCTCACGCGGGAAGACGTTCTCACCGCCCGAGATGATCATGTCGTCGTCGCGTCCGTCGATATACAAGCGGCCCGACCGATCGAGATGGCCCAGATCTCCCGATGAGAGGAATCCGTCGATGATCTGTTTTCCGCCGCCACCCGTGTAGCCCTCGAACGGCGCCGTACTTGCCACGAAAATACGACCGACCTGCCCGGCCGGAAGCTCTCGACCGGCATCATCCAGGATCCGTATCCGTACCCCCAGCGCAGGCCGTCCAACCGTATTCGGTTCAGCACGTAGATCTTCCGCTGTGGCGATCGAGGTGATGGACACCTCGGTGGAGCCATACAGGTTGTGCACGACGTCACCGAACCGCCGCGTTGCGGCTTGGTACACCGTCGGCGCCAGCTGAGAGCCCGCACTGAAGATGATCCGCAGCGACGAAAGATCATGGCGTGCAACCTCTTCATCATTCACTTCGACGAGGCGGCGCAGCATCACGGGGACAACGCAGACCGTGGTGGCGCGGTAGTCCGCAACGTCACGAAGAACCTGCGCCGGATCGAACTGGCGGCGTAGCACAAGTGTCGAACCCAGACTGATGGAAAGCAATGCGATTACCAGTCCGGTGCCATGAAAGATGGGCGGCGCCACCACGGTTGCCTCGCGCGCCCGCATCGGGAGCCTCTCGAGCAGTCCGCCCGGAATCGTCAGCGAGCGAGGATCGGGGCGCGGAGCCCCCTTCGGCAGTCCGGTAGTGCCGCTGGTGAGCTGCACCAGCCGGCCTGGTCGCTCCGGCGGCGGCGGGGAAGCAGGGTCAGCCCCCGCGACCATCGCGGCCAGCTCGTCGAAGGCCGGGTCATCTACTGCTGACCTGAATTTTCCTTGGGGCGCAGCGATTCCATCGGCAACTTCGGCCAGGTCCGCGTCGCAGATCAACACGTCCACACCCTCACGTGCAGCCACCTCTGCGGCCTGCGGAGCCGAGAAGCGGGTGTTGAGCCAGATCGTCGTCATGCCCGCACGCGAAGCCGCAAAGGCGGCGATTAGCGGCCACCGATGATTTCGGCAGAGGATCGCCAGGCGGGTATCCGGCCCGTATCCCTTGGACCGGAACGCGTTGGTCAACCTATTGACATTGTCTTCGAGCTCATCAAAGGTCAGCGTGCCGCCATCGTCGACAAGGGCAAGCGACCCACCGTGTTTGATGGCCGCCACACGTGGCGCCGCACCGACCGGTCCGAAGTCACCCAGTGCGAGCGCCACTGCCCGCAATCGGCTGACACGGTCCAGGCTCAGGACTCCCGCGCGCGCCAAGGCGCGGAACGCACGCAGCTCTAGCAGCAGGTCGGTGAGAGCGCTGTCAATGGATCTGTGTTTCTTTCCGCTCGAACTCTCGGCGCTGCCACGTTGGTGCCTCATCGGTGTCGCCAGCTTTCATGTCGTGTCACAGCTTATTATCTTGTAGATAACAAAGTATCTCATTGAGCGCGCCTGGCCAATAGATCCTCAGAACTGAACAACCATCGACCTCGTATATCGCAGGTAGACCATGTCAATCGCCTCTGCTATCTTTATGCTAATTTTTGGCGTACGATGGCCCCGGCCTTGGGAGTGCGATGTCCAACCCTTTGATTTCAGCGCTGAGCCGGGTGTCCGGGAAACCAGAGATCAGCCCGCGAAGGTGGAAACCACATCCAGCCCCCGCCCGGGCAGGCCGCGCCATGGGAACACACGCGATGGGCCCGGTATCCCGGATCGAGCTGCCCGGCGTCGGCCCCGAGGACGTCATCGTTGACACCGAGGGGTCCCTCTACACCGGCCTGGAGGATGGCCGCGTAGTCCGTATCTCCCCCGAGGGCCAGTGCGATGTCCTGACAATCACCGATGGACGCCCCCTTGGCTTGGAGTGGTCCCACGACGGACGCCTGCTGGTGTGCGATCCGTTTCGCGGTCTGCTGGCCGTCGATATCACCTCTGGGACACTGTCGACACTGGTTCACGAGGTCGATGGAGTTCCCATGCGCTTCTGCAGCAACGCCGCGGCGGCCCCGGACGGGACTATCTACTTCACCGACTCATCACAGCGGTTCGGATTCGAACACAACATGGCCGACGTGCTCGAGCATTCGTGCACCGGCCGCCTGCTCCGGTTGTCCCCGAACGGAATCGTCGAGGTTCTGCTTGACGGCCTCGCCTTTGCCAATGGGCTCGCCCTTGCCGCCGACAAGTCTTACCTAGTGGTCGCAGAGACTTTCGAGTATCGGCTGACCCGATACTGGCTAGCCGGACCTCGGGCCGGATCCGCCGAGCCGTTGATCGACAATCTGCCCGGGATTCCCGACAATCTGTCGATCGGCTCTGACGGGTTGTTCTGGGTGGCGCTGTCTATACCACGCAACGCTGCGCTCGACGCGCTGCTACCCAAACATGGACTGCTCCGTCAAATCGCTTATGCGCTCCCGGCGAGGCTGCAGCCGCAGCCCGCGCGCACGCTCTGGGTGCTGGCGGTAGACGGCCTGGGCTGCATACATTTTGATCTGCAGACCTCAGGAGAAGAGTACGCGCTGGTCACCGGCGTCTGTGAGCAAGCGGGACGCGTCTACCTCAGCAGCCTCAATGAATCCGCGCTTGCCGTCTTCGATCTCGCGCACCTCACTGCGCTGGTACCTTACGCAACTCTCGCTTGAGGAGCTTCCCACTCTGATTCCGGGGCAGCTGTGCGACAAACCGCACATGCTTAGGCACCTTGAACGGCGCGATGCGGCCCTTGACATGTGCGATCAATTCCTCCGCACTCGGCCTAACCGCGCCGTACTTGACGACCACAACTGCGGTGACCGCCTCGATCCAGCGCTCATCCGGGGTGCCGATCACGGCGACTTCGGCGACGGCGGGATTGGTGTAGACCGCGTCCTCAACCTCTCGCGATGCCACCAGCACCCCCCCGGTGTTGATGACATCTCTGATGCGGTCCACCACCTTCAGGTATCCGTCAGTGTCGCGGGTGACCAAGTCGCCGGAATGAAACCAGCCGTCCCGGAAGGCTTCTGCTGTCGCTTCGGCGTTTTTCCAGTATCCCAGGCACAACTGCGGCGACCGGTACACCACCTCGCCGACGACACCCGCCTCGACATCGTCGCCGTTCTCGTCCACAACACGCGTCTCGACAAACAGGACCGGCCGCCCACACGAGGCCTCGCGTCCATCGTGTTCATCCGGGCGCAGTACCGTTGCCAGCGGGCCGATCTCCGACTGCCCGAACAGGTTGTAGAAACCGAGGGCGGGATACCGTGCCCGCAACCTATTCAGAACCGTGACGGGCATGATCGACGCGCCATACTGCGCCTTTCGCAATGACGACAGATCCCGCGTCTCCAAGTCTGGGTGGTTGGACAGCGGCACCCACACCGTCGGGGCTAAAAACAGCGACCCAATCCGGTCCGTCTCGATCCGGCGCAATATCTCCGGAATCACAGGGGACTCCATCAGGCGCACGGTGGCACCCACCTGCAAGTACGGCATCAGCAGGCAGTGCATACCGGCCGAGTGATACAGCGGCATGCAGATCAACGGATCGTCGTGCTCGGTGAGGTCCAGGGCGACGATGCACGACATGTACTCATGCACCAGCGAGCGGTGAGTCATCATGGCACCCTTGGGTTTCGACGTCGTACCCGAGGTGTACAACAACTGCACCAAGTCGGTGTCGCAGGCCTCCGATACGTCGACGTCCGGGGCGTCGGCCGACTCTAGGGGCGAATCCGCCCCTCGCCGCAGCGGTACCACGTGCCGTACCACCGTGGCCTCGAGGACGGCGCTCAGCTCCGCCGTCAGCTCGTCGTCGACCAGCACCGCACAGCTTCCTGATTGCACCAACAGGTGGACAAGCTCATCGCCCTGCAACGATTGGTTGATCGGCACGTGAACCAACCCGCACGCGCACAAGATAAAAATCCGATGGCATAGGCATCCGAATTCTTGCCGTAGGCAGCCACGCGATCGCCCGGTTGCAAACCCAATGCGCGCAGCAACGCCGCCGCACGACTCACTGCCGCGTCAAGCTCTCGATACGTCCATGACCGATCCCCGAACATCAACGCCAGGCGGTCGGGCACACGCCGGGCGCTGCGCCGCAGCACTGCATCGACGGTGCTGCCCCGTGGATCCGTTGACATTTCGTTCACCTCGCCGGCCGATCAGAGGTAGATGGACTGCAATTCGACATATGATTCCAGCGCCTCCGGACCCCATTCACGGCCGATGCCACTGTCTTTCACTCCACCGAACGGTGCGGCGGGGTCAAGGTTGTAGCCGTTGATCCCGATCGTCCCCGTCTCAATCCGCTGGGCGAATGCCCTGGCACGGTCGGGGTCGGCCGACCACACCGAGCCGCCGAGCCCGAAGGCGGAGTCGTTGGCGATGTGCAGCGCCTCCTCGTCACTGTCGTATCCGATAACAGCGAGCACCGGTCCGAAAATCTCCTCACAGGCGATGCGCTGCGCGTTGGTCACATCGGCGAAAACGGTTGGCGCAACGAACCAACCCGCGCGCTGCGGCCTCGTTCCGCCCGCCACCAGCCTGCTGCCGTCGGCCTTTCCGGATTCGATGTAGTTCTCGACGCGTTCCCGCTGACGTGGGCTGACCATAGGTCCCACCATGGTGGTTTCCTCCAGCGCATCGCCGATGGTCGCGGCACGCGCCAAATCAGCTAGCGTGTCGACGATCTCGCCATAGCGTGCTCGCGGCGCCAACACCCGCGTACCGAGGAAACAGGTTTGGCCGTTGTTCAGCAGCGTCGCCTTGAACAGCTCCTCGATCGAGGCCGAGATATTGCCATCGTCGAGCACAATGGTCGCCGACTTGCCGCCCAGTTCCAGTGACACCGGGCGCAGCAGCCGCCCGCACTCCTGGGCGATCGCGCGGCCTGCCTCAGTCGAGCCCGTGAACGCTATTCTTGCGATGCCCGGGTGCGATACCAGGTAGCGGCCGATCTCGGGCCCCCCGGGCACGATGTTGATCACCCCGGCGGGAAGGCCGGCCTCGATCACTGCGTCTGCCAACAGGATTGTGTCCAACACCGTTTCGGGAGAAGGCTTGACCACCACCGTGTTTCCGGCCGCGAGCGCCGGTGCGATCTTCATCATCGCCAGTGTCTGCGGGAAGTTCCACGGCACGATGACGCCCACCACGCCCATCGGCTTGCGCACCACGTCGATCTGGCCGCCGAGCAATCCGCTGCGTCGCGACACCCGCGGCTGATCCCGGACCAGACCTGCGTAGAAGCGCAGCAGCAACGGCGGGAATCCCGCCTCGAGCCCATTCGAGACCGCAATCGGCATGCCGTTCTGTCTCGACACCGTCTGTGCCATCTGCGAGCCACGGGCCTCAAGCGCATCAGCAAGCCTGTCGAGGTACCCTGCACGTACGGAATTGCCAAGCGCAGCCCAGGATCCGAGAACCTGCCGGGCGGCGGTAACGGCCAAGTCGACATCAGCGACCGTGCCAGCCGGCACCCCACCGAGGTACTCCTCGGTGCTCGGATTGATCACGGAGAGTCGCTCTCCGGCCCGGTGCGACCAGGCGCCCCCGATAAAGAGGGAGTCATGTTCGATCACTGCTGTGGTCACGGATTCGGGCATGCTGGGTTCCTTCCATCTGCAACGAGTTTGGCTATTCGCGCCCGATGGAACGCGGCATCACCGAACAGTTGCGCGTCCATGACGGCGCGGGCGTAGTACCAATGCACCTCAGCCTCCCAGCTGAAGCCATATGCGCCGTGCATCTGCACCGCGGCGGCGGTGACCGCGCGCCCCGCATCGGATGCCGCGGCCTTGGCCATCGACGCGGCCAGCGGCAGTTCACCCGGGTTGTGCTCCGCAGCCCACGCCGCGTAGTACACCGCCGATCGCGCGCACTCGGTGTGTCGCAGCATCTCGGCAGCGGTGTGCCCAACAGCCTGAAACGAGCCGATCGGTGCACCGAATTGCTCGCGTTCCTTCGCGTAGGCCACGGTGAGGTCCAGCGACGCCTGACAGATTCCGACCAGCTCCGCGGCGACCACGACCAACGCCCGATCCATCGCCCCGGATGCGTCCCCGTCTAGCGGCTCATCGGATTGCGGTCCCGCGTAGGCGTACCCCCGCAGCGAGTCCACCACCTCGATCGGCCGGATGCCGGCGTGAACGCGATCCACGACCACTGCCTTCTGCCCAGTCTCGTCGATGGCGATAATGACGTCCGCACGGTCCGCATCCGCGATGAGTTCGGGCATTCGAGTGTCTGTAATGCCAAAGGCGCCCAGGATCTTTCCGCCCGCCAGCCCGGGCAGCCACCGTTCGCGCTGCCCAGCGGTACCGGCGTGCGCGACCACCATTGCCGCGGTCACCGTGCCCAGCATGGGTGTTGGCGCACAGGCGTAACCGAGCTCCTCGAACACTGCCGCGACTTCCACCAAGCCCATGCCTTCGCCCCCGTAAGCGACGGGTATCGCGATGCCGGGCCAGCCCAAGTCACGCAGTTCGGACCAGAGTTCCTCTGCCGGCTGCCCATTCGCCGCTGCCCGGCGCGTCTCGGGCGAACTGAGCGCGACGAGCACGGAGCGCGCCGCGTCCTTGACCTCTCGCTGATCGTCAGAAAGTTCGAATCGCATGCCAACCCCTCAGTGCGCCTTGGGAAGTCCGAGTACACGCTCGGCGATGATGTTCTTCTGCACTTGCGTGGTTCCACCCTCGATCGTGTATCCGGGCGCCCGCATCAACTCGAATGACCAGGGCGAATTGGTACACAGCGCCGCGTCGCCCAGGATGTCGACCGCCAGAGCCGCGATGTCCTGAGCAGTCTCAGACCACAGCCACTTGCCGATCGAGCCTTCCGGACCGGGCGCCCTGTTCGCCTCGACTGCCGACAGCGTGCGCCAGGCTATGTGCCGCAGCATCTCGACGCGCAGGTACACCTCACCCAGCCGGTCCGCAATCCGCGCATCATCGATGGTGCCGTTGCCAATTGCCGCATCGAACAGGTCGTCGACCTCATTGCGCAGCGTCGCCTGCAGGGCGAACCCCAGCCCGGCCCGCTCGTTCATCAACGTCGTCATGGCAACCTGCCACCCGTTGTTAAGACCGCCGACGAGGTTTTCCGCCGGGATCCGTACATCGTCGAGGAACAGTTCGTTGAACTCGCTCTCTCCGGTCATCTGCCGGATGGGGCGAACGGTCACCCCAGGTTGTTCCATATCCATGAGGAAGAAGCTGATACCTCGGTGCTTCTTGACGTCCGGGTCGGTCCGGGCCAGCAGGATGCACCACTTGGAGTACTGTGCGAACGACGTCCACACCTTCTGACCGGTGACAACCCATTCGTCATCGTCCCGCACCGCACGCGTCCTCAGCGACGCCAGATCGGACCCGGCCCCCGGCTCGGAAAAACCTTGGCACCAGATCTCATCCGCCGACATGATGGGCGGCAGATAGCGCGCCTGTTGTTCGGGTGTCCCCCAGGCCATTAGCGTCGGCCCGACGAGCATCAGGCCGATTCCGTTGGCGAGCAAGGGGGTTCGCGCCTTGGCCAGTTCCTCGTAGAAGATCGCGGTCTCGGTGTATGTCGCACCCCGGCCGCCGAATCGTTCCGGCCAGTGCACGGCCGCCCATCCTGCCTCGTTGAGCCTCCGCTGCCACTCGATACGCTGGCGAAACCGCGCTTCCTCGTCGCCCGTGCCGGTCGTGACGGCGTTCGAGGCAAGCCAGCTGCGGACCTCCTCCCGGAACACACACTGTTCGGGCGAGAAGGTGAGGTCCATGACTTCCACCATAGGTTGTTATCTTCTAGATAACAAGACTTAAGCCCTGCCGCCGTGCGCAAGCACAGAGTCAGCGGATCCATACGCGGACAGCGGCGTCCCATCCCCTTTCCTGACACAGATCCAGCTCACTATTAGCACCCGATAGCCGGGCCTTATCGGCGGTTTTTCAGTGGGATTCAAGCCTTAGCGGAAATGCCTCTTCCATCAACGACTACTACTGGAGTAGCTTATTGGCATGACGCTAATACGTGTACCGGAGACGTTCCTGCGGACAGCCATGCGAGGAGCAGGATCGGTGGGCACGTCTAGCGCCGTTCCGTTGCGTGCCCGTCGCGCCGTCACCGATGCCACGTTCGGAGCCATTCCGCTGCCCACGGGTATGCGAGAGGCGAAGGCCTCGATCGGCGGTGTGGACGGATTATGGATTGCGCCAACGACATCCCCTTCGCCGAGTAGAGTTGTGCTGTTTCTGCACGGGGGTGCCTACATCGTCGGATCCTCACGATCCCATCGTCGGGTTGCGGCAGTTCTCGCCCAGGAAATCGGCGCGTCGGTGTTCGTGCCCGATTACCGGCGCGCGCCCGAACACCCATACCCCGCGGCTCTCGACGACGCCCTCGCCGCCTACGAAGGGCTTCTTACTCAAGGATTTTCGGGTGGACAGATCGTTATCGCAGGCGACTCCGCTGGCGGTGGCCTCGCTACCGCGCTTGCAATGACGCTGCGCGACAACGATCGCCCGCTTCCTGCCGTGCTGGCGTTGATCTGCCCATGGCTTGACTTGACCCCGGACACCACCGGAACCCGAATACGGCACCCGTTAGATCCCCTGCGTCTCCACACTGTCCTAGCCGAAGGCGCCCATGCCTATGCCGGGTCTGCCGATGCCGCACGCACGGGAGCATCGCCGCTTCATGGCGATCTCGCCGGTCTGCCTCCTATCGTGCTGCACGCTGCGGCTGACGATGTCCTCACCGAAGATGCCGAACGGTTCGTCGAGCGTGCGAACGCGGCCGGTGTCGACATCGAGTACCGGCGATTCGACCGCATGTGGCATGGCTATTACCTGCACACGGGGATGCTGTCGGCTGCCGATACCTCACTTACTCACCTGAGTACCGCTGTCGCGCAACGGTTAAGCGGGCGAGCGCGACGGCTCCGGTTCGGTATCGTCGGCGCCGGGATGTCTGGCATCTGTATGGCCGCCAAACTGCGGGCGGCGGGATACGACGACATCGTCATCTTCGAGAAGGCTGCCGAAGTGGGCGGCACCTGGCGCGAGAACCGGTACCCCGGACTGACCTGCGACGTACCCGCTCGCTATTACTCGTACAAGTTCGCCCCGAATCCCGAATGGAGCGGATTGTTCGCCCCGGGCGCCGAGATACTCGACTACTTTGTCGGTGTCACAAAGGAATTGGATCTGCGCCGTCAGGTCCGATTCGGGTCGGAGGTCACCGAGGCGCGCTGGAAGTCGGGGCGGTGGCACCTGATCACCGCCGACGGACATAAGGACGCTGTCGACATCCTGATCACCGCCACTGGATTCTTGCACCACCCAGCATTTCCCAGCATCCCAGGCTTGGACGCCTTCGGCGGACGCACCGTTCACTCGGCCCAGTGGGACCCATCCGTGCAGACCACGGGCAAGCGTGTCGGCCTGATCGGTACCGGCTCAACAGGTGCTCAAATCACCGCAGCACTCGCTGACGATGTCACGAAACTGTCTGTGTTCCAGAGGACCCCGCAATGGGTTATGTGGGCGCCGTCGTTCAGCTATCACCCTGTGTCGAAGTTCCTGCTCCGGAAGTTTCCGGCACTCAGCAAGGTGTCATACCGCGGTTGGCAGACCACCTTGGAGGCCACCCTGGGACAGGCAGCTATCAAGGAAGGGTGGCAGCGGACCCTCATGTCCGCGGCGGCGCGGCTGTCGCTTCGGTTCGGTGTGAAGGACAAAGCATTACGTGAAACACTCACCCCCGACTACCAACCCTTGTGTAAACGGCTCGTCATCTCGTCGAAGTTCTACGGCGCAGTTCAGTCCGACAGGGTGGACCTTGTCACCGAGGGCATCGATCATATCGAGGAGCGCGGCGTTGTCACCGCCGACGGAACCCTTCACGAACTCGATGTACTGGTGCTCGCAACAGGTTTCGATGCGCACGCCTACATGCGTCCCATGCAGATCGAAGGCGATAGCGGCACGACGCTCGACGAGGCATGGGCGGAAGGTCCAGTCGGCTACCGCACCGTCGCAATGTCGGGCTTCCCGAACCTATTCACTCTGGTCGGCCCACACAGCCCAGTCGGAAACTACGCGATCACCGGTGTCGCCGATGCGCAATCCGATTACGTCATGCGATGGGTCACGCTGATTGACCGAAACGGCTTCGCATCAGTGACTCCGACGCAGGATGCGACCGACAGGTTCAACGAAGAGCGCCGGGCAGCGACCCCGGGGCTCGTCGCCGCAAGCGGTTGCCAAAGCTGGTATCTCGGCAAGGACGGACGCCCTGACATGTGGCCGTGGTCGCCCGCCAAACATCGAGAGATGTTGCGCGAGCCGGTGCTCGCGGATTTCCACGTCGAACTACTCGCGGATGCGTCAACCGACTCAATCACCGACAAGGACTGAAACCATGAACATTTCAAATATTCTCGGCGCGCAGCGGATCGGTCGGGGCAAAGCTGCGCCGGACGCGTTTTGCGGGAAGATCGCGGTGATCACCGGCGGCGGCTCTGGTATCGGACGATCGACGGCCATTGCGCTCGCCCGGCTGGGCGCGAAGGTGCACGTCGTCGACCTGGTCGCCGAGAATGCCGAAACAGTCACCACTGAAATCAGAGCCACCGGCGCGGGCGCGACCGCACACCACGTCGACGTGACAGACCCCGCCGCGGTCGATGCCCTTGCCACGCGGGTGTACGCGGCCGACGGCCGCGTCGACATCCTGTTCAACAACGCGGGTGTGGGCCTGCAGGGACCCGTGGAGATGACGTCCCTAGATGAATGGAATCGCATCATCAACGTCAATCTCATGGGCGTCGTACATGGTGTGCATGCTTTTGTCCCACGCATGCTGGCCCAGGGCGGCGGCGGACACATCGTCAACACGGCGTCGATGCTCGGCTTGTACGTGTGGCCGTCGTTTGTGCCGTACGCGACTTCCAAGCATGCGGTCGTCGGGCTGACCGAGGGGCTCGCCGCAGAACTCGGGCCTCGGGGAATCCACGCCACCGCCATCTGCCCCGGCGTCGTCAACACCCCGATTCACGAAACCTCGCCCATCCATGGTGATTTCGCCGAGCGCCGGGACGAAGTGCGCAAGTGGATGAATCGTGTGGGTGCCGACCCGGACAAGGTGGCCGAGGCGGTTATCAAGGCCATCATTCAACGCCAGCTCATCTGTCCGGTGCCTAGGGTGCAGGTGCAACCGGCATGGGCGCTGCACCGCATCTCGCCGAAGACGAGCGGAACGGTCGGTCGGCTGGTGTTCGGTCTGATCAAACCCAAGTAGCCGCGGTCGCAGCGCGCTCGGCTAGGCCAGCGAGCGTGCCGCCCGCATGGTCTCGACGGCGCGCGGGAGGGCTACTGCGGGCAGCACATCGCGCGCACCCGGCTGATCGAGCAACCAGTACCCGCCACGGGCAACACGGCGCGCAACTGTCAACGCCGGACTGCGAGAATCCAACCCGATCATGTGCAGCACATCGTTGGGAAGTAGCGCCACCCCACTGCGGACCACCAGGGCCAGCGGCAGTTTCACAGGCTTCCACTGCGCTGACAGACCCTGAGGATTCATCACCTGACTGAACGCCCGCTGGCCGGCATCGGTCAGCTTGAGCTGTGGCCACATGCGCGCGAAATATGCCTCGGCCTCGGCGGCACTCATCGGGATGAGTTCGGGGGGCACGCCCTGCAATTGCGCAAACGGAGCCAACTGTCGCCAGAAATCGTCTTGCTCAACGGAAGACAGCTCGCCCTCCCCATAGGCGGCATGCGCGCGCAGAGCTCCGTCGCCGTTCGTCATGTGTAGCCACAGCAGGTTCTCCGGATCCGATACCCAGTGCAACTTATCGCCGTCTCGCAAGGGGCTAATGCTGTCATGCATCGCCCGGACGTACTTGGCGGCACGGTCCGCGGTCGCGGTAGCCCCGAAGATCACCGAATAGACATAGCCGAGCGTGCGGCGGGCACGGCCGATCGGATCCACGTACAACGAGTCGACTTGGTCACTGAGTGTCGCACACGGTGGGTACAGCTCGAAGATCACCGCGTTGTACACCGCACCCGCAACTACACACGGATGGCTGAACAGCCGCCATGGAACAGAATCCGGGCCAAAGTAACCATGCTCTGGGTCACCCGGCGGCGCCAGAGACAACCATGGCCCGATGTCCTCAGTGTCCAGTTCCTCACCGAATGTCATTGATGCACTTCCTTTCCACACAGCATCGTCGCCGCCACCTTCATCAATACAGATATGTATTGATGAAGTCAATAACACGGCTCCACACTGTGGCAGGATGGCCAGACATGGACTCACCCACGGTGTGGCGGGGCCGGACAATGCAGGATCGTGCAGCCGAACGGCGCAATCGACTCATCGATGCCGGCTTCGATCTGCTCGGCACCGAAGGCGTTGCCGGAACATCAGTCAGCGCCGTGTGCCGCAACGCCGATCTGACCCGCAACTACTTCTACGAGAGCTTCGCAGGTATCGACGAGCTGCTGCGGGCCGTACAGGACCGCGTCAACGACGAGTTGCGTGCTGTCATCGAAACGTCCACGAGCACCGGAAACCTCGAACACCGACTGAAGTCGATATTCTTGACCGCGGCACAGTATTTCGAGGAGGACCCGCGACGAGTCCGGGTAACGTTCCGAGAGACACTCGGCAACGAGGTACTGCGCGAGAACGCCAATCAGGGCGCACCGGCATTCGTGCTCTTCACGATGACGCACTTCCTCGATTTGCTCGACGGGTTAAGCGTGCCCGCCGTACGCAGTGGTGACACCGCGATAGCCTTCACCCAAATTTACGGCGCCCTGGCGATCACCATCATGGACTGGCTCGAAGGTCGCCTCGAGGCGACCGCCGAGCAGATCGCCCGATCCTGCACCCAGCTGGTCCTCGCGGTGATCGACGCGCACGGGTGGCGCACGCCACTATCGCAGCGCTAGCAGCGGAAGCTGCCAAACCAGACAGGACAATTCGTGGAGCGCGAATCACGGCCAGCTCGCGCTATTATCACGAGTGGTGGGCTTCTTAGCGCCGTTGTAACAAGATGACCTCGGTACGGCCACACCTGTTGAACTGCCCCCGAGAGGAGTCGGCACCCTATGGCCAAGAGCACGCCGCGGTGGAAGCGCGGCAGCCCCGAGGATCGAAAGGCCGACATACTCACCACTGCCCGGCACCACTTCTCGTCCAAGCCCTACGATTCCGTGTCCACTGCGGAGATCGCCGACGAACTCGGAATTAATCGCGGGCTCCTCTATCACTATTTCGGCACCAAACGTGACCTCTACCTCGAAGTCGTCCGGACCACGATTCATATACCGAGCTTCCCGCCCATTCCAGAGCTCATCGCGAGCGGCACCTTCGAGAATGTTCTCGAGGAACTCATCGACGGCTGGCTGGTGGAAATCGAGCAGGAGCGCGACGCCTACCTGACCGCGTCTCGACTGTCCGCCTTCGGAGCGGACGCCGAGGCCGGAGCGATGGTGCAGGAGTCACGCGAGCAGGCGATCGATGTGCTCATGGGAGCACTGTTCAAGGATCCCGCCGACGCACCGGCGGCAGCGCGCGCCTGCGCCCGGGCACAGGGGAGGATGGCCGAAACGGCTGTCGTCGAATGGCTTTCCGAGGGACATCTGTCTCGCGACCAGGTGCGCGAACTCCTCGTTCACACATCGCGCGCGCTGTGGGAGAACCTGTCCAAGATCCTTGCGCCTCCCCCGATCAAGGCCAAGCGACGCGCATCGACGTCAGGCTAGGTGGTATCGGCCCGGCCGCTGCCCGGTCCAGCGCTTGAATGCCCGCGAAAACCCCGATGCGTCGTGATATCCGAGTCTCACCGCAACTTCCTCGACGGTGAGATGACCGTCAGCGAGCAGTTCCACGGCGATCGTCGATCGCACTTCGTCGGCGAGTTCGCGGAATGACGTTCCCTCCGCGGTCAGTTTTCGGCGTAGTGTGCGCTCCTCCATGTCGAGCTGATGCGCGATCTTGTCCATAGCCAAGGGCTCTTGCAGCTGAGCAAGCATTTTCGCGCGCACCTCGGCAGCCGCGCCACGGCGCTGCCTGCGTTGTTCCAGCAGCCGGGCGCATTGCGCTTCCATGGCTCGCGCGGTGACCGGATCGCTCTGCGGCATCGCGTCGTCGAGCAGAGACCGGTTGAATACCAACGCATCCTGCGGGTGCCCGGTGCGCACCTCGCGATGCGGTGCCAGCCTGCGCAACGCAGCTGCCCGCTCGTCACCGAAGCTCGTCTCCACGTGAAAACCTGGCCGCGCACCGACAATCACCGGCTCAAGCGCCAAGATCTTGGCGAGTTCGCGCTCGACAAAGAACCCCCTGACATCGGCGGGTATGTCGGTCGAGTCGTAGACGACACGCCCGTACTGCGCATCCTCAATGTAGTCGGGGCGAATGAAAGCGAACGACAGTGCCGCATAACGGGTGCCCAACTTGGCGAGATCGCGCACGGTTGGACTCGTTACCATGGTGAAGCCCCAGATGCCGAGGCTCCCCAGGGTGTACCTACCGCCCGCCCTGGCCCCTAGCCCCGGACGATCACCGTTCCGGCGCAAGAGATTCCGCGCGATCGCCAACTCTTGACCGGCCTCAATCTGCGTCTCCGGATCATCCAGATCGATACGACGCAATCCCGAGCCGGCCAACATGGCCGACTCGGCGACCCCACACTCCTCGCCGAGCTCGACGAGGATACGCGCGGCAATCGCGCTCCGAGTGTGATCCCACCAGTGGGGCTGTGAGGCATCCATAAGTGTCCGGAAATGACACTACGCGGTCCGCGATGTACATGGTGGGGATGCGCGGCAATCTCTACCATTCTGCGACACCAACAGTGCGGACCGGAGGATTCAATGGCGACATCGGTGGCGATAATCGGCTGCGGTTTCGGTGGATTAGCGGCCGCGATTGAGCTCAAGCGCTCAGGAATCACCGACTTCGGGATTTTCGAGCGAGCGGCGTCGATCGGCGGCGTGTGGCGCGAGAACACCTATCCGGGCGCCGCCTGCGATGTTCCCTCACCGATCTATTCGTTCTCCTACGCGCTCAAACCCGACTGGTCTTCACTGTTTGGCAGAGGCGCCGAGATCAGATCGTATTTGGAGGCCGTCGCTGACGAGTTCGGTCTGCGCCCGCATATGGAGTTCGACACCGAAGTCACCGCCGCCACCTATGACGATACGACGGGACGCTGGACCCTAGAATTCGGACCCGACCGTCCCACTCGCATATTCGATGTCGTCATCATGGCGACCGGGCAGCTCAGTCGCCCAAGGCTTCCCGCGGTGGAGGGCATCGAGACCTTCGAAGGCCCGTCATTTCACTCCGCGGAGTTCGACCACAGCACCGATCTCACCGGCAAGAAGGTCGCTGTGATCGGCTCCGGGGCCTCCGCGATTCAGCTGGTGCCCGCCATCGCGGATCGCGTCGCCGAGCTGACGGTGCTGCAGAGATCTCCGAACTGGGTCATCGGGAAGTCACGCCGAGTCCATGGCCGGTTGCAGGTCGCCCTGCTCCGACGCAGCGCGTGGCTGCGCAAGCAGCACCACAACCTTCTGTTCCTGGCTTACGAATCCCGTTGGCCACTGGTGACACGCAAGGTCCGCCCTGTACGTTGGGCCTACGAGCACATCGTCAAGTTCAAGATCCGGCGGCATATCTCTGACCCGGCCGAGCGTGCTGCCGCGGTTCCCGATTACCAGATGCTCTGCAACCGGCTACTGCTGTCCAATGACTGGTATCCGACCATCGGACGCACCAACGTCCACCTCATTGGTTCGGCAGTGGAGCACGTCACCGCGACAGGAATCGTCACCGCCGATGGAACCAAGGTGGATGCCGACGCGCTCATCTGGTGTACCGGGTTCAAAGCCAGCGAGTTTCTGGCACCGATTCGCATCAGTGGCCGCAACGGCCTGGATCTACGCGAGCACTGGAAATCAGGAGCGCACGCGTACCTCGGCATGACGACAACTGGCTTTCCCAACATGTTCATGCTCTTTGGCCCCAACACCAACAGCATCACCAACACCATCGTGTTTCTTCTCGAACAACAAGCCGCCTATGTTCGAAAAGCCATAGAGCACAAAGCTAGGCACGGGATTGCGGCGATGGAGATCCGGGAGGATGTCTATCGAAGGTTCCAGGAATGGATGCGGCGCAGCCTCGACAAAACGGTTTTCACCGACAACTGCCCCGGGTGGTACACCAACGCCGAGGGAAAGGTCACTGCGATGTGGCCGAAGTCCCACATCGAATACGCCTTGGCGACAAGGCGGTTCAAAGCAGACCAATACGAACTGGAGGGCGTGAACAGCGCCGACTAGCGCGCGCGTGCGGCTGCTGCCGTCAGAGATCACCGACCGCCTCACCGCACAGCTGACCGGAACGGCCTCTGAACACGCCAACATCGCCCCGGCCACAGGCGAACCCATTGCCACCCTGCGCCATTCATCGACCGATGATGTCGCGGAGGCATTCACCCGTGCCCGGAAGGCACAGCAACGGTGGGCAGCCACCGCGCTGAGGCATCGCACCGGCCCATTTGTCCGATTCCACGACGGCATCCTCACCGATCGGCTCGCACTCGACATCGTCCAGGCCGAGACCGGCAAGGCGCGGGCATACGCGTTCGAAGAGGTCCTCGACGCGGCCGGAGTGGCGCTGTACTACGGTCGGAACGCTCCGAAGTTCCTGGCCTCCCGCCAGCGGTCGGGCGCAATACCGTTCGCCACCAGAGCAACTGAACTGCGGCACCCGAAAGGCGTCGTCGGCGTGATCTCGCCGTGGAACGCACCCCTGTCACTTGGCATCGTCGACATCATTCCCGCGCTGTTGGCGGGCAACGCGGTGGTGCACAAACCCGCGACGCAGACCGCACTGTACGCACGCAGCGTCCTCATCGAGAATGGCTTGGACCCCGACCTGTGGCAGATCGTGGTCGGATCCTCGAGCGTCGTCGGCCCGGCGATAATCGACAACGCCGACCACATCTGCTTTACCGGATCGACATCGGCCGGTCGCGCGATAGCCCAACGGGCTGCCGGTCGACTCATCTCATGCTGCCTCGAGCTCGGCGGAAAGAACCCGATGATCGTGCTCGACGATGCGGACGTGGGGAAGGCCGCAAAGGGCGCCGTACGAGCATGTTTCGGCCACACCGGACAGCTATGCCTCGGCATCGAGCGGATCTACGTCGCTGATTCCGTCTACGACGAATTCCTCGGTGTCTTCACCGAGTCAACACGCGCCTTGAAGCTCGGCAACTCCCTTGACTACGGCTACGACGTGGGCACGCTGTCCAGCGAACGTCAGTTGGACACAGTTGAAAGCCATGTCCGCGACGCCCGTTCGCACGGTGCAACGGTGCGTGCGGGCGGGCGGGCGCGCCCGGAGCTGGGGCCGTTCTTTTACGAGCCAACCATCCTGACCAACGTGACACCCGGAATGGCAGTCTATGCCGAAGAGACCTTCGGGCCGGTGGCCTCCGTTTACCGATTCGACACAGACGCCGAAGCCATCCAGTTGGCCAATGACACCGTGTACGGCCTCAACGCCTCCGTGTGGACCAAGAATGCCGCCCGTGGTCGCCGAGTGGGAGCGCAGATACGTTGCGGCACTGTCAATATCAATGAAGGATACGGATCGGCATACGCGTCCACCGATGCGCCCATGGGCGGCATGCGCGGCTCAGGACTGGGCCGCCGGCACGGTGAACACGGGCTGCTCGAATACACCGAATTGCAGACGGTGGCGAGTCAGCACCTGGTCGGCTTCGATCCCCCATGGGGCATCAGTGCCCAGAAAAATGTGTCGATCCTGACCAAGACATTCCAGCTCGCCAAGGCACTCCGAATCAAATAGCGCCGCTCACAGGCCGGCGCGCAGGATCGGGCGCAGGCTTGGCAGCGGAATGCGGACCGTGACGGCGCCACCGTCCATCGACCAGACCAGCCTGTCCCGCGGCGTCGGATTTTCATGTGCCATAGGAACATCGGGCATGTAGAGAATCAACTCATCGCCCGTGAGCGCGAATGCACGGTACTCCCCTGAGTAACCCGAGCCATCGGGCTGCGGTTCCCACTCCTGGGTTGCGAATGGATAGGAGCCCGGATCGTGGGGTGGCGCCGCGGCATCCAATGCATCCAACAGGAACGGCCGGGCAAGTGGCGGTAAGGCCGTCCGCGGGTCAACGCCCGGTCGGAATAGGTCGGCGAGCACCAGTCGCCTACCCTGGGCCAGGTCAAAGGTGAAAGTTCGGTACGCGTTATTGGCGTTGGTTCCTTCTGTCCGCCACACTTCGTGTAAAACAACGGATTTCACGGAATTTGAGTGTACGTACACACGCGAATCGATGGCTGACGAGCTGTCGCGGACGTTCGTGTCACCGGCCTTGCGCCACTCGCTGACACGCCTTTCGGCATATGCCCGGAGCACCGGACCCACGGTTGAATCGTCGATAACCTCGTCCGGCAACTGCACCGAGATATCCATCGTCGCCTTGCTGTTTGATGTCACTGTGACCAGGCACGCACCGCCGTCCCACGTGCCGCGCAGGCTACTGACGCACCAGTTATCGGGCGCAGCGGCCGCCGTCGGCACCGTCAGCGCCATCGTCATAAAGACAATCCCCGGCAAACGCATCATCATGTCAGCCCCATCCTTAGTTAGGAGGTACCACCGGCATCTGGGGTCCGCCGTATGGCAGCGGAACAGTGTGTGGGCCAACGGGTATTGGGTCGGTTGTAGCCAGCCGGTCATACCCAGGTGGTGGCCCAGCCGTATCGTCGCCGGGCGGCCGCGGGGCATTACGGGCACCCCGAACGAGGACCGCGGGGTCTGGATTCTCGCAGTAGGTGTAACGGTACGGTTCGTGCGCATCAGCACGTGAGGGCGCGTGCCGGGGCAACTTGTAATCACAGCTGTATCGCGGATAGATGTCGGCAACAGCCCAGATCCCACCGTCTCGGATCACAGATGTCGCAGCCTCCAGCATCGATCCGCGCGTCGTGGGGAACAACGCCTGAAGAGCGGGGACTCGAACATAGGACAGCTGTGCAATCGTGGTGAGATTTCCCAGCAGCTGCACCATCGAGTCGGAATTGTCGTTGATGACATTATCCAGCGCAGCTATCGGCTTCCCGCCGTCGTCGACGAGAGTACGGAAACCTCCATCCATCTTCCGTACTCCTTGCAGGGTCAACTGCAGATTCTTGCTGGTATCAATCAAGGCGGGCACGCCCTCCGACAATGTTGACAACACCGTGCGACTGTTCCGGATCACGCTCACCGTTTGGGGCAGAACAGAATCAAGAGTTGTCAACAGGAAGGCGCCCCCATCAAACACATCTTGGAGTTTCTCCGGCCCACGAACGCTGACACGGAGTTCATCGGATATGGCGGCCAACTTGTCCGGATCGAGCTGGGCCAGCGCCCCGTCCGCATCGCCCAGCAGCCGGGCCAGGGAGACCGGAATCGCGGTCTGGCGCTGATCGATTGAACTGCCGTCCGTCAACGCGGGGCCACCATCCCCGTTCGGGCGAAAGTCTAGGTATTGTTCGCCTGCCGGAGACAACGCGGATACGCGCACCGGACTGCTTCGCGGTATGCGGACGTCGGCGTCGATCGTGGCAACGGCTTCGACTCCGCCCGCAGTGAAATTCACCGCTGCTACACGACCTATCGACGTGCCTCGCAAGGTGACGTCTTGATTGGGCAGAAGTCCGCCTGACTCCACTAACTGCACCCGGACTGCAATCGTCGAACGCACAAGATTGAAGCGGAGCCCGCCCACCAGCACATAGGAACCCGCAATGAGCATCGTCAACACCAGACCGATACACGACGCCACCGCGCGATGCGTAGCACAAAAACGGACAGCGTCCACCAGCAATCGCACTGATCGTTCCAGCAGGTGGGGCTTGGCCGTCATCTGTCGCCACCCATCACCTTGCTCAGCATGAGGTTCCACTGATAGCGCAGGCTGCCAATCATGGCGTGGTAGTCAGTGCCATCCGGCCCATGAAATCCGGGATCACCGGGATAGTTCTTGTCCGGCAAGGAACCTAGGGCAAGTTTGGCAACCACGGCGTTAACGGCTCCGCCGGTGCCGGTCGTGGCCTTCATGACCGGGCCTACCAACGTATTCAGCGGTGTCAGCGACAGATTGGGATCAACGGCGATGGCATTGAATGTCGCAGAAAGACGATTGAGATCCGCGATCAGGCTCCGGGTATCGGTACCCTTCATCGAGGGAAAGCGCGCCAGTTGATCGGTGATGCGAGCGATGGCGCCGGTCAGATCGACTATCGCGTTGGTGTTGTCCGCGATGGTACTGGTTGCCGGATTCGCTGCGGCGAGAGCGGTGTTGAGGGTTTCCTGTTGAGCGGTGATCGCCGCGGCGAGATCCGATGTGTTGCGAAGGGCTCCATCTATCTGACCGGTTCGTTCATTCAGCCTGGAAACCAACAGCGTTGACTGGCGCAGCAATTCGGCGACTTTGTCGCCGCGCCCGCCCACTGCCGAACCCGCCCCGTTGGTGACTGTCACCAACCGCCGGATCACTCCGCCGTTCACCAGCAGCGCGGCCGAACTGAGAACGTCTTCGATCGTCGCCGCCGCCGTGGTGCCCGCTCGGGGAATGTTGTCGCCGTCACGCAGTAGGGACGTATCTGCGGCCGGCATGGGGTCAGGCCGAATCGCCACAAACAAATCACCGAGCGGGGTCGCCGACCGCAATTCGGCCGTGCTGCCGACATACAACGGTACATCTGCGCGAATCCGCAGCTTCGCAAGGGCATTGAAATCACGAGTGCCAATCGAGGAGACCTCGCCAATGTCTGCGCCGTTCAGCTTGACCTTCGCTTTGGCCGGCAGGTTCAGTGCATTCGAGAACTCGGCGGTCAGCACGATACTGTCGGAATTGAGGCCGGGTGCCGGCAACGGGAGTGAATCCAGTCCCGCAGCGCAGCCCGCGACAGGCAGCGATATCATCGCCGCCAAGAACCCCCGCATTCGGCGGCTGAATACATCAGGACACCAACGCATTAGCGTGTCTCGGCCATTATCTGCAGCATGCTGGTGAGACCAAAGTCTGGGGCATAGTCCTGCATGGTTCCCGTGGCGCATCCCAGTTGCTTCTTCTGGATGAGATTGCAGACCTCCTTCGCGAACTGGCCGTCGAGCAGCACCTTGTCGATGGACAGATGCGCCCGAACGACGCCCGCATTGGGATCGATGGCCCGATCGAAGTTGTCCACCACCAGGGGCAGAAGATCGAAGAACTCGGACATCTCACGGCGATAGTCCGAGATTGCGGTAGTCACTACCCCAAAGTCGTTGACCGTGTTCTTGAGACGGTCCCGATTGTTCTCCAGCAGCGCGGTTGCCTGAGCCAGAATCTGATTCACCTTTGCACCGGTGGTGCCGGCCCCGAGGTTCTCGTCTGCCAGGATGTCGCTGAGTTGACGAAGGTTCGAGCCGAACTCCCTTATCGCGGTGTCGTTGTCGGCCGATGCCTGTGTCAGCTCAGCGAGGTTGGCGACGATCGACTGAATGTTCTTCTGACTACCCGCGCCTTGGTCGGTACCGAGACGAAGCGCGTGCGACAGCTGACCGAGCGTCTCTTTGAGCTTCTCGCCATTTCCCGTGGCGATCTGTGAGCTCGCTCCAACAAGATCGGCGAGGGGGCCCTGGCCTTGCCCGTCACCACCAAGTGCCCGCGACAGCTTGTCAACCATCGTCAGCGTCCGATCGAACTCGACCGGTGTACGGGTTCGCATCAGCCCAAGGGCGTCGCCATTCTTCAGCTTGGGCCCACCGCGATAGGGCGGGGTAAGTTCCACATGCCTATCAGTGAGGATCGATGTCGACACGGTGACCGCATGAACATCGGCCGGAAGATCCACCCCGCCATCGACATCTATTTGCACTTCCACGTACCCATCCTGTGGGGCAATGGCAGTCACCTCGCCAATCTGCATGCCTAGCAACGAAACAGCATTACCTTCATACAGGCCGACGGTGTCTTCGAACTGTGCGGTAATCCGCAATGTACGTTCAGTGAATCGCGGGATTGCGATGGCAGCGACAATCGCCAACAGCGCGACCGTTACCGCGACCGCAATGACAGGGCGTCTCCGGTTCATTCGCAATCCTTGTAGTACTCGACGAGGTTGAACTGTTTGGCGCGTCCGCTGATCGCACACATCCACGAGTCGATCATCGGAACCCCGGGCGCCCCCACCTCAATGGAGTTCCCAGACCCGCTGGCATTGGCGAGATTTCGAATCGGCAACGGCAGCGCCTGCAGGGTGTTCCGCAGCAGCGCGTCATGCTCGCCGATCATCCGAGTGAAATCCTGCAGTGAGGCCAGCATCCCGTTGATTCCGGGCGAATCGTCCAAGATCCGTTTGAGGGTATCCACCAGCGCGGTGGCGCTAGCAAGCAGTCTCTTCAGCGCCTCGCGCCGAGTTGCAATCTCTCCGAGCACCTCTCGCCCCTGAAGCACCATGGAGCCAAGATTGGCCCGCTCGTCTCTGATCAGGGTGGTAACGGAGTCCACGTTCTTCAGGAGCGTCCCAATTTGATCGCGTCGTCCTGAGATCACCTCGGCAAGCGACTTGACGTTGTCCAGCGCCAGCGGAAGCGCGTCGGGTAGTCCGTTCAGACTGCGTGACAGCGTGGTAAACGATTCTGCGACCCGATCGGCATCTACTTGCTCGAAGGTAGTGGTCGAGTCGGCGAGCGTCTTTTGCAAATCGTAAGGAACTGTCGTGTTCGCGATGGGGATTGTCCTGTCGCGCAATGTGCCATCGGCGGCGGGCGTGAGCTGAAGGTATCGGGATCCGAGAATCGTGGTCAGCTTCACCGCGGCACGAGTCTGTGCGCCGAGGTGCACATCGTTACGAGCGACGAAGGTAACGACCACGTGATTACCAGCAAGCTTTAGTTTCTTGACCTTGCCCACCGAGATTCCGGCGACGGTCACTTGATCACCGGGCCGGATCTGCGCTGCTTGCACAAACTGAGCCTGGTATCTGGTGTAACCGATCCCGGCCGCACCGATCATCACGATGACCGCAACGATCACACCGATGAGGGCCAGTGAGATTGCTCCGAGCCAGATCTTGTTGTAGCTCTCAAGGGGTCGCTTCATTCCTTTGACTTTCATTGGCCTACCTGCACATCGGAGTGTGTTGAATGACGCCACCGGGTGTTGCGTGCTCCACGATGCTGGGGATGAGTCGTCCTAGGAACGCAAAGATGGTGATATTGAGATCGCACGGGTAGGCGTTGAGCCTGGCTCCATCCTCCGAGGCACGAGCAAACCCCTTGAGTAGATAGGGAAGATTCGCTCCAAAGAAGGCGAATCTATCTCGGCCATCTCCCGCGAGGTGTCCCGTAAATCCCGGTTCTCGGACGATCAATGACTGCAAGTCTGGGAACACTGAGCCTGTAATCGCGGCGAGCCTGCCCACCGCGCTGTTTGTTGAGCCCACCGCGCCGACCAACTCTTGGCGGCGATTGGCCAGACCGCTCATCACCTGACGCGCCTGCCGGATCACTGTCTGGATGTCTGACCGCTGCCGGGCCAAGTTGGTTACCACTGTGTTCAGGCTGTCGATGACGCCGCCGAGAATCTGATCGGGGCCCGCGAATGTCTCTGCAAGGGAAGATGTTTGGGTTATTAAAGCCAACAGTGATCCCGAATCACCTTGTAATGATTGAATTATCCCGTTGGTCAGGTTGTCCACCTGTTGCGGGTCCAGCAGCACGAAAAGCGGTTCGAACCCGTCAAGGAGGTAGGCGATGTCGAACGACGGGACAGTGTGCTCGAGCGGAATCTGGCCGTCCCTAGGCAGCAGCACCCGATCCTGCACATCGCCCTGCGCCAGACCAAGATATCGCTGCCCAATAATGTTCTGGTAGGTCACCGATGCGATCGTGTTTCGATAGAGAACCTGATCCTTCTGCACCCGGAAGGTGACCTTGGCGGCGGTGCCGACGAGATCTATCGCATCGACTCGCCCGACCCTGACGCCCGCGACGCGGACATCATCCCCTGGATGTAGTCCAGATACATCGGTGAATACCGCCGAATAGGTGTTTGTCGAGCCCGAGACTTCTCGCCGCAACGTCACGAACACCATGGAAGTCACAACGATCGCGAGCATCAGGAACAGTGACAGGCCAATCAGTGGCTTACGGTAGCTCATCGATCCACCTGACTGCTTGCCCGGATGACATGGACGTCGGACCCCCTTGCGAGAGGACCCAACAACAACTGGGTCGCCGGGCCAGCCTTGGCGCCCAAGATCTCACCGAGCTGCTGGCGCTCCCGCACGCTCCCCACTGGCCCCACATTCCCGCCGACAAACGCCGCCGGCTGCACAGGAGCAGGTTCCGGCGTTGGCGGCTCGGGGGAATCCGGCCGATCGGGTGCTCTCACCGAGTCACGCGGCGGCGCGAGATTGGGGCGATTCTCCGAAACACCAGGGGGTAGCGGGAATCCCATCGAACCCAGCGCCGACTCGAGCGAGGGCGTCGTCGGAATCTCGGGCGCCGTTTCGCAGCTCGGTCCGGACAGTGCGCCATAGCGGGGGCAGTCGGCACGCACGTAAGTGCGCGTCGGGGTGAACGCCACCACGCCCTTGAGCGTCAACTGGTTGGTCTCTGGGTTCCACGCCTCGCTGTAGATCTGGTTTGCGACGGCCTGCACACGAGAAGCGATAGCCGGGAACTGCTCTGCGTTGTCCGCGAGCACACCCACTACCGGCTCGAGTTGCGTGGTGATGTTGATCAGGCGATCAGTTTGGTGCTCAAAAGAATCACCGAGCAAGCCTGCGGTATTCAGTCCGGCAGACAGCAAGCCAGACAAGGCGACCCGCTTCTCGGCCAGACTCCTCATCGGTTGCACCGCGCCGCTAAGCGCATCGAAGAGATCCGGCGCCGCTTGCCGCAATCCGCTGGTAGCCTGCGTAAGCGCGGCCAGCGTTGAGTGCTCCGCACGGTCGCCCATGACCGCATTGAGCTGGGTAACGATCTCGTTCAGACTGCGACCCGCATTGAGCAGCCGATCGCCGCGCCCCTCCGTGGCTTTGCCCAGGGCCTCTAGCATTCCGACACTGTCGGGCGAGGGCGAGCGGCCCACCGCCTTGAGCAGCTGGCGGAACTTGCTCAGCGTCGTCTGGAACAACACGGTAGGCAAGCTTTGATCCTCATGAATAACCGCCCCAGGCCGCAGAGGCGCGGCACTGCCGCCGTTATCCACCAACTGAATCGATGACACGGCGAAGACGTTCGAGGGGACCACGCGCGCAGTCACCGTGCTTGGAATACCCTGCGCGTAGTTAGTTTTCAGGTCGATATAGACGATGTTGGGCCGGCCGACCTTCGCGGGTACGACACGGGTGACAAATCCGGCCAGCACCCCCCGGAACTTCACATCCGATTTCGCGGGCAACCCATCTCCGACATTCACCAGCTCGGCGGTCACTCGCACCATCCGATCGAGCCGACCTTGCGACTTCGCGATCAGAAGGGCTGCGACCACACACCCAAGCGCCACGAAGGCAACACCAGCGACGGCCAACCGGTGGTTGGACGGGCCACGGCCATCACCATCGAACGAGTTCGGCATGGTCAACCACCAAATCTCGCGCCGGCGTCGACGCCCCACATCGCCATGGTCATCAGCATGTTCAGGACGATGATTGCGGTGATGCTCGCGCGCATCGCCCGGCCGGCCGCGACCCCCACACCCTGTGGACCGCCGGATGCGTAGTACCCGAAGTAGCACTGAATCGCCGACGAAACAAACACGAACACAGCTGCTTTCGTGGTCGCAAAGATTACGTCGCGCCCGTTGACGAACAGTGAGAAGTAATGCAGATACGTTCCAGACGATTGACCGGCCGATATGCCCACAACGACCTGGCATGCCAGATAGGTCACGGCAAGACAAGCGATGAACAACGGGATTGCGGCGACCACTGCCGCTAGCGTCCGGGTGCCTACCAGATATGGGATCGGGTTGATGGCAATCGATTCCATCGCATCGATCTCATCGTTGATACGCATGGCACCCAGTTGGGCGGTGAATCGACATCCGGCCTGCGTGGTGAACGCCAATGCAATCATGACGGGAGCCAGTTCCCGAGTCGACCCGAATGACGATAACAAGCCGGTGGCGGGGCCCAGACCCAAAAGGTTGAGCGCGTTGTAACCCTCCACCCCGATCAATGCGCCCGCGGTGAATCCGAGCACCAGCGCCACCCCTACCGTGCCGCCGCCAACCACGATCGACCCATTACCCCACGCGATGTCGGAGAGAACACGAAAGAACTCGCGCGAATAGCTTCGCAGAGTGACCGGTACCGCCATCACGATGCGGACGAAGAAATACACGGAGTGGCCGATCTTGGCCAATGCCGTCTCTGCGGCAACAGCCGAGTTGACAATCGCTCGGGCGCCTGGCGGGTAGTGGCGTGCAACAACCATCGTCACAAGCTCTCTCGCGGGAACACCAGGATGTAGAGCTGACTCAATACAACATTGACAATCATCAGCAGCAGAATCGATTCCACCACAGACGCATTCACAGAGTTGGCGACTCCGGCAGGCCCACCGCGTGTATCAAGCCCCTTGTGGCAACTGACAATTGCCACAATTGCGCCGAAGATCACCGCCTTGACCAGCGCCAGCACCATATCCCCGACGGTGGCGAATGACGAGAAGGTCGCCAGAAATGAGCCGGCCACCCCGTTCTGCATGTACACGTTGAACAGATACCCGGCGATGAATCCCACGAAGCATGTCAATCCGGTCAGCGCGACGCCTACAACGATCACAGCGGCGAATCGCGGGACAACCAGTCGACGGATCGGTGAAACACCCATCACCTCCATCGCGTCGATCTCCTCCCGCATGGCGCGCGAACCGAGATCTGCAGAGACCGCCGAGCCGACCGCTGCCGCCAGCAGAATCGCAGCCACAAGAGAAGCTCCCTGCCGAATGACCACCAAGCCCGTGGCCGCACCCGACAATGACGTTGCGCCGACCTGCCCGGCGAGCAGACTGAACTGAATGGACAATGTCACCGCGATCGGCAATGTGACGAAAAGCGTTGGAAGAAAAGCCGTTCCTGCCATGAACGCGGCCTGATGAACGAACTCGGCATACCGGAAACGCCCGGTGAACAGGTCTGCAAAGAAATATTGGACGGTGCGAGCGCCCAAGACCACCTGTCCGCCGACGGTGTGCAACGACGCCAATGGGTGTGACCGCACATATCGCTTGGTCCAGGCGTCAACCTCCGCAATCGCAGAACGCTCCGCGATTTCCGGCTTGGGAATCTGCTGGGTTGTCACTGAGATCTCCTGCTCAACAGAAGATTTCGATATCTGCAGTCAGGGCACCGCCAGGCTGCCGATTGAGCCCTCATCGAGCTTACCGGCGCTCCGCCCAGCCTTCTCACGAGATGGTCATCCGACACGCGATGTCAACAAGATAGTTATGAGACAAGGCTGTTCACCGTTCATCCGCAGAGCACCAGGTAGCTTCCGCAAACCGTCACCATTCAAGGTGCGATAGAAGTTATCATGATGCTAATTATGCTGTCAACGGTTTGGCGCGACGCCCCACTCCGTGCTGCGGCCACCCGCGCGAACGCCGGTGCACGTGGGATGACGCGCCAGCCGGCGTGATGATGCCGGTTGCCAATCGGCAATGGTGGGGCTCTCGGTTCTCGCCCCGCCGGATTCCGGTCCTCGCTGAACTGAGATCTCGACCGGCTATGCCACACATGGCCTCACGAACATAAGCTGTTGCTGCCAGCGGCCTCGGCAAGGTATCAGCGGCATGTCCATCACACCATCAGATAACATCTACCGCCCGCCTCGGCGACACACCATGACCTTCGAGCGCTACACGCCAAGCGCAGTAGTTATCACCAAGATAATTGACTTATGGGTCTGCCCGCGCGAACCCATCCCACGGTCAGGGTCTGAGTCTGAAACGTCGGCCAACAGTCCGCGCCCGCACCGTCGCGAGCGCGCCATCCCACAACAACAGCGCACCCGCCGAGATGACCGTCGGCTTGAAAATGTCCTTGGCAAGCCCGGCGGTCGCCGTGGCCTTGGTGGCGGCACTGGCCTTGGACATGTGCCCGGAGTCGAAGGGCGGCTGCGGGTCGTATTCGATACTCAGCTGAATCGCCTTGGCCCGCTCCTCCCCGGCGATGAGGCCCGCGAGCCACAGCCCCAGGTCGATACCCGCGGACACCCCCGCCGCGGTGACCACACCGCCGTCATCCGCACGCACGATGCGCTCATCACCGACCGGGGTCACCCCGAACGGCTTCAGCAGCGGCAGCGTGGACCAGTGCGAGGTTGCCCGCTGGCCCTCGAGGAGACCGGCTGCCGCTAATACCAGCGAACCACTGCACACCGAGGTGGTCCACGCGGCCGTCGGATGCACTCGGCGCAGCCACTCCAGTAGCCCTTCATCGCGGGCCGCCATGGTCGTTCCCGGCCCTCCGGGCACCAGCACGACATCGGGTGCGGGGGTCTCGTCGAACGAGTGCGTGGCGCCGATGACCAGCACGCCCGAATCGGCGGTGATGGGTCCCGGCTTGTGCCAGACGAATCGGACTTCGGTGTCGGGCATGAAGCGCAACACCTCGTAAGGACCGATGAAATCCAGTGCGGTGAAATCCGGGTACAGCACGATGGCGATTTGAGTCACAGGTGAATTCATGAGGAAGCCCTTTCGGTGCGATAGAAGGTCTTGCGGTACTGGTCGGGCGATACGCCCATGCGGCGAACAAAGTTGCGGCGCAGGGATTCCGCAGATCCGAACCCGCAGCGATCCGCGATCACCACCATGGTGTCGTCGGTCTCTTCGAGCTGACGGCGCGCAGCCTCGGATCGGATGCGCTCCACGTAGGCCGACGGCGCCTCGCCGACTTCCGCGGTGAAGACCCGGGTGAAATGCCGCGGGCTCATCGCGGCCAGGCGCGCCAGCTCGGGTACTCGGTGTGATCGGCCGGGCTGCGCCTCGATGGCCTCCTGCACATCGCGGATCGGCATGCGTTTGGCCCGCGGCATCCACACCGGGGCCGCGAATTGGGACTGTCCACCCGGGCGGCGCAGGTACAGAACAAGCCAGCGCGCCACCGTCTGCGCCACCTCGGCACCGTGATCGTCTTCGACGAGGGCCAGCGCCAGATCAATACCCGCCGTCACCCCGGCCGCCGTCCACGTCTTGTCCGAGCTGCGTATGAAGATCGGGTCGGGATCCACTGTGATGCTTGGGAATTCACTGGCAAGGGTCTCAGCGATAGCCCAGTGGGTGGTGGCCCGGCAGCCGTCGAGCAGGCCGGCCTCCGCAGCCAGGAATGCACCGTTACAGACGCTGACCACCCGTCGTGCGGAGCGCGCCGAAGCGCGGATCCATTCCATGACGGCCGGGTCCCGCTGAACGGCGGGCACACCGACGCCACCCGGCAGGACCAAGGTGTCGCATCCGGCACCGGAATCAGGCAACGGACGGGTGGCCAACTCCATACCCGAACCGGTCGCGATCGGGGCGCCGTCGCTCGACACCAGCGACACGTCGTAGCCGGGGGTACCGGTCAAGTACTGGGATGCGGTCGCGAACACCTCGTACGGCCCCACCAGATCGAGGGCCTGGACTCCTGGGAAACCCAGAACCACCACCGAACGCGTCACGCCCCTTAGTGTTCGCCACCTGGGCAATGGCGTCCAGGTCGGGTATCCCACAAATTAGGACATCAGGAGCTCGGCAGCCACTGCTCCTCGGAGGCAGCGAGCAGCCGCTGGTGGTCCTCACGATTGACCCTCACGTAGGCATCGGCGAAATCAGCGAAGGCCGCATCGGCAACATTGGGATCGGCCCCCGCGCCGAGGTAGCCCGCAATCACCCCGGGCACACCCGATTGGGCGTGGGCACGCGCGAGCGCCATCGCACACAGGGACCCGTACAGCGCCAGGTCGTTGGGATCCGTGAGACTGGCGATCTCGACCGACCCCTTCATGTCGCGGAACTGCCGCACGTAGAAGCTGCCGCGACGCGACGAGGACACATAACCGAGGAAGGGATCACCGCTGGCCTGCATGATCCGCTGGCCTGCCACCACCCGGCGCCCATGGTCCAGCCGCAACTCCTGCGGAAAGTACGGCTCGATCACCGAGGCAGAAGCCTCCTTCATCTGCAGGAACAGCGGCGACCCATCGGCATCCGTGAGCAGGGCTAGATAGCAACGGGTGCCCACGCTTCCGACACCCACCACTCGCACCACGGCGTCCTCGAACTGATGGCATGCCAGCAGTGCCACGACGTCCTCGGGCACCGAACCGAAGTACTCCTCCACCATCGCGGCGGCTTCCGAGAAACCCACCTCCGGGACCCGGACCGCAATGTCCTGCTGCTCCACGATCCGGTAATGACCGTCGACGGTGGTGGCCGTCAGCTTCTTCAAGGCACGGTGCGAGGTGTTGCGGGAGGCCTTCGAGACCGTTTCGGTTGCCAGCTTGGACGCGCTCTTGGACAGTCGAGAGACCAGATCCAGCACCTCGAGCGCGGTCGTCTTGAGATAGAACCGCTCCAGGGCGGACAGCTGAGCCAATTCCTGCATCCGGGTGCGGTATGCGGCGGCGGTCTTGATGGCCGTCGCACGCACCGCGTCGCCCGACATCCCGAATTCCTGGCCGAGAATCGCCACGCTCGTAACCAGACGTTTGACATCCCATTCCCACGGACCGATCGCGGTCTCGTCGAAATCGTTGACATCGAACAGCAGGGCGCGCTCACGCGAGGCGAAGAGGCCGAAGTTGGAAAGGTGCGCGTCACCGCAGATCTGAATCGGTACCCCGGTGGTTGCGGTGTCGGCAAGGTCGGAGGCCATGACCGCGGCCGCCCCGCGGTAGAACGCGAACGGCGATTCCGACATGCGCTCCCGGCGCACCGGAACCAGCGACGGGATCCGGGACGTGTTCTGCGCGGCGAGCACCGCGATCGGATCCCGGTGCGGTTGATCGGGAAGTTCCGCAAGGCGTCGCCGTGGCATCTGGTCACGCAGCCCGCGACCAAGAGCAAGCTGCTTGTCCCGCGAAAGCCGCCGGAAGTCCACTGGCGTCAGAGCATCCATGGGGTGAAACCTACTGGGGTTGCACCGTGTCCTGACCGGCCTCGCTCGCATCCTCCGCTGTGATCTCGTCCGACGTCCGGAACCGTACGAACACCGGAACGAGGAGCGCGGCAATGATCACCCCCACCACCACAAGCGCACCACCACCGGCGGCGGCTGCCGTCGTACCCACGACCGCGGCGGCCGCACCGTGCGTGAAGTCGGCAACCCGCGGCCCTCCGGCCACCACCACCGTGAACACACCCTGCAAGCGGCCGCGCACATCGTCCGTCGCCACCGATTGCAGGATCGTTGTCCGGAAGGCCGCCGACACCATGTCGGCGATGCCGCCGATCACCAGGAACACCAGCGACAGCCACAGCAGCGGCGCGTGCGCGGTGAGCCCAAAACCCACCATCGCCAGCCCCCACACCACGATGCTGACCACCACCGCCAGACCCTGGCGATCGATCCGATGGAACCAGCCGGAGAACACCCCGCCGATCACCGCACCCACCGATATCGCCGCCGATAGCAGCGCGATCACGGTGCCGCCGTCGGCCGGGTCGCCGAACCCCTCGTGGGCAATCTGCGGGAACAGGATGCGCGGCATCCCGAAGATCATGGCGATGAGGTCCACCACGAAAGACATCAGGACGATCTTGTGCCCGGCCAGATAGCGGAAACCCTCGAGGACGTCACGAAGGCCAGAAGTGTTGGCTTGCAGATCTTTTGATGCACTACTCGGCGGCATCCTGTGCAGCCGGACTGTCGCCCAGATCGGCGCCAAGCACGCGATGGCGTCAATCAGATACAAGGTGGACAGATCCACCCACTTCAGCAGCACCCCGGCCAGCAGCGGCCCCGCGATGAACCCGAACTGCTGGACCGTCATGTTCAGCGCGTTGGCGGCCGGCAGCTGATCGAGCGGAAGCATCCGCGGAATCGCCGCGGCGCGCGTCGGTGAATTCACCGCGAAGAAGGCCTGCTGCACCGAGAGCAGGCACAGCACCACCCACACGTTGTCGACGGATAACGCGGCCTGCAGCCACAACAGCACCGAAGAAACACCCAGCCCGATGGCCGTAATGATCAGCAGGGTCCGCCGGTCCATCCGGTCCGCCAGCGCGCCGCCCCACAGTCCGAACACCACCAACGGCACCAAACCGAAAACGCCCGTCAGTCCCACGTACGCCGAACTGTGGGTGAGCGCATAGATCTGAACAGGGACCGCGAACAGCGTGAGCCCTGCGCCGATGACCGTGACGACCCCGGCCAGCCACAGACGCCGGAAATCGGCGTTGCGCAGAGGAGTGATGTCCGCAAAAAATCGACTCAGACCGCACCCGCTCCACTCATTACCGGCCAACAGATACCGCAGCCGTCCAGGCTGGCTAACTTACCTGGACGGCTACGGGTTCACCTCGCAGGCTCGGATACTTCGTCAGATGGCGCGGGCACCGGCTCCGACTCGGATTGTGCAGGCTCCGCGGCGGGTTGCGCCTCCTCTGATTCCGATTCCGCATCCGGCAGTTGAGCCACGAGGTACTCCGCGAGCCCGCCGATGGTCGGGTAGTCGAACACCGCCGTTGCGTTGATCGTGAACTTGCCGCCGAACTGGCTGTGCAGCCGGTTACGCAGCTCGATCGCCATCAGCGAATCCGTACCGAGGTCCAAGAACCGGCTCGTCGCAGCCGGCGGCTGCGCCAGGCGCAGGAAGTTCTGCACCTCGCGCTGCAGGAACTCGGTCACGAAACCAGCCCGCTGGGGCACCGGTATCTCCATCAGTTGCTTGAGCAACTCGCTGTCACCGGTCACCTCGCCCACGGCGCTCGGCAACACGAGGTCCAGGATCGGCGGACGCGAACTGCCCAGCACCTTCGCCGCACGCTGCCAGTTGGCCTTGATGACGGTGGCCTGGCCGGTGCCGTTGGCGATGACCTCGGCCAGAGCCGCGAGCGCCGCCGAGGGATCCAGCGGAATCAGGCCCTGCGCACTGATGTTCGCGGTCGCCGCCTCCGAGGAGGCCATACCTCCCTGACCCCAGGGGCCAAAGTTGACGCCGGTGGCGGGCAGGCCCTGCGACCTGCGCCGCGCGATCAGACCGTCGAGCCACGCATTGGCCGTCGCGTAGTTCGACTGACCAGGCGAACCGAACAGGCTGGACACCGAGGAGGACACGATGAAGAAGTCCAGATCCTCGTCCTTCGTCAGCCTGTCAAGGTAATCGGCACCGAACGCCTTGGGCGCCAAGGTGGTCCGGAACCGCTCCACGCTCTGCTGACCCAGCAGGGCGTCGTCGAGCACGCCTGCCAGATGCGCGATGCCGCCGAGCGGGGGCAGCTCCGCCCGAATCCGCTCCAGCAGCTTCACAACCTCGGACTCCTCGCCGACATCGGCGGTGAAGACGTGGATGCGGGCCTTGGAGCGCTCGCTGATCTCCTCGATCAACCGTTGCGCGTCCACATCTGGAGCACGGCGACTGGTCAGCACGATGTCACCGGCACCGAGCTGAGCCAGATACGACGCGGTGTGCAGGCCGATCGCACCCAGTCCACCAGTGATCAGATAGGTCCGATCCTGCTGTGGTGCCAGCGGATTCGGCATCTGGCACACGATCTTGCCGATATGGCGGGCCTGCTGCATGCGGCGGAAAGCCGTCCTGGCCTCCGTCAGCGGGTAGATCTCGGCGGGCAGTGGTGTCCACTCCCCCTTGGCCAAACCGTCCGAAACCTCCGTCAGCAAGCCCCGAATGCGTTCGGGCTCTTGGAACATCACCGTGTCCAACGCGACGATCTCGTAGGCGATATCTGGGCGGGCCTCGGCCATCTGCTCCGAAGTCCAGATATCACGCTTGGCGATCTCGGCGAAACGGCCGTTCTTGGCAGTGGCCCGCACGGTCGCCTCAACGAACCCTTCGCTGGTGAGACTGTTGAGCACCACGTCAACACCATACCCATCGGTGTCGGCGAGGATCTGGTCGGCGAAATCGGTTGTACGCGAGTCATACACATACTTCACGCCGAGCTTTCGCACGGTCGCCCGCTTGAAGGTGCTCGCCGTCGCATAAACCTCGGCGCCGCACTGTTGGGCCATCTGGATTGCGGCCAACCCCACACCACCACTGGCGGCATGGATGAGCACACGATCGCCGGGCTTCAGCTGCGCCCAGTCGAAGGCGAGCCGAACCGTCAGTGCCGCGGCCGGAATCGTGGCGGCCTCGACCGCGCTAACCCCGTCCGGAATCGGCGCCAGGAACTGAGCCGGCGCGTTGAACCGGCTGGCGAAGGCACCCTGCATGGAGCCATAGACCCGCTGACCCACCGCGACCTCGGTGACGCCCTCACCCAATTGCGTGACAACACCGGCGAAGTCACCACCGATCGGGCCCGGATCACCCGGGTACAGACCCAGCACGTTGAGCACGTCGCGGAAGTTGAGACCCGCGGCCTCCACCCGCACCTGCACGTAACCCTCGTCCGGTGCCTCAACCTCCTTCTCGGTGATCCGCAGGTTGTCGATGGCACCACGTTCGGTGGGCAACAGGGCGTAGTCACTCCCGCGCGGCACCGTGAGATTGCCACTGCGCGACCACGGCAACAACCGTGAGGCAAGCAGCTTGCCCTGCCGCACCGCGATTTCCGGCTCCTCGACCGGCGTTGCCAACAGATTCGCCAGCGCCTGCACGGCCTCGGGCGAGCCGTCACAATCAACGAGCTTGGCGCGCAGCGCCGGTTCCTCGTTGATGGTGGTGCGCCCGAATCCCCACAGGGAAGCCTGTATCGGATCCACAGGTTCGCCCGACTCGGTGGCCACGGCACGCTCGGTGACGATCCAGAGACCATCGGGAAGTTTCACGCCATTTTGCGCACCGTTCTGCACCGTGTGCACGGCACTGAGCAGGTTGGCGATCTCGGTCTCCAGACGCGCGATCTCATCCGTGCTCGACTCCTGCGCACCCGAAGCGGCAGCACGCCAGACGACACCGGAGAACGGCACACCGCGCTCCTTGGCCTCTACCAACACCTGTCCGAGAAGTTCCGGATTGCTCGCCCTGTCGAACGGGATGCAGCCCGGCACCCTGGCGGCCAGCTCGTCGAACCCGGCGATCAGCCAGGTACCGCTTGCCGCTGCGGTGCCGTCCTCCGAAGGCGGCACCGGAACCTCGTGCCAACCAAGGGTGTACAGCAGGCGGGTGGCATCGCCGCCCAGCCCACGCAGCAGTGCCTCGCGCGGCGCACGTTTCACCGTGAACTCACGAATCCCACCCAGGTGGCGGCCATCGCGATCCAGGTATTCGAGATCGAAGACCTGGGTCTCGCTGTCCAGGGCGCTCTCATGCCACCGGGCGCGGCAGTAGAAGCGCCGTGGCATCTTCTCCTTCAACGTCACCTGGCCGTACCGCAAGGGCAGGAACAGATCGTTGATGCCCTGTTCGGCCGCGAGTAGGGCCGGGAACGCGGGGAAGGCGACACCGGTGCACAGATCCATCAGCACGGGGTGCATCGGTTCGGTACCGAGCTGTTCGGCGAGTTCTTCACCGACGAGGACGTCGCCGATGGCCTCACCCTGACCAAGCCAGAGCGACTTCAGAGACCCGGACCAGGTTGGGCCCCAGGACAGTTCCAGATCAGCGAAGGTTTCGAACAGCTCGTTCGGACGCATGCGCTCCATCCGCTCGATGGCCGCGTCAACCGGCTCGGCCTCCGAGGTTTGGCCGGCCGCATCGTCGGCGCTCTCATCGATACCCGGCACGACGGTGCCTTCGGCGTTCAACGACCAGTCGACATCGCGTTCGCCGTAGGGGCGGCTGTGCACCTGGAACTTCGATCCACTGCCGTCCTCCAGTGGATGCAACGTCAGCTGCACCTCACGAGAGCTCTTCTCCGGCAGAATGATCGGCTCGTAGAAGAACACGTCCTTGGCCCGTGCCGGAGTACCGACGGCAGCCAGGGCCATCGCGGCATAGGTTGCGCCGGGGACGACGACGGTGCCGTAGATGACGTGGTCGGACAGCCACGGCTGCGACCTGACCGACAACCGGCTGATGTAGACGGAATCGCCGGAGGCCAGATCCTCGCCTCTACCCAGGATGCCCGCGGACAAGCCGCCCCCGCCTTCGATGGCGGCGCCGGACGACTTCGGCCAGAAGCGGCGACGCTGGAAAGGATAGGTCGGCAGTTCCAGCGTGTTACGCGGGTGGCGCTGCAGCGCAGCGAAATTGGGTCGATGACCACCGACGTACGCTGCGGCCAGGGCCTCGGCGATCTGGCGTCGGTCGCCGACTCCCTTGCGCAGCGAGACAATTGCCCGCGGAGCGGCCAAGTGCTCCGGCCAGACCTGCACCGCGGCACCGGTCAGCACCGGCTGCGGGCCGATCTCCATCAGCACTGAGCATCCCAGTGCGGCCACGGTGCGCACACTCTCGGCGAACTGCACCGGCTGACGGGAATGCCGTCGCCAGTACTGGGCGTCGATCGGGGTCTGCGCCGTCAGCACCGCACCCGTGCGGTTGCACACCAGCGGCAACGTGGGCGTCGCGAACTGCACTTGCGCTGCATACGACTCGAATTCGTCGAGAACCGGGTCCAGCAGCTCGGAATGGAAAGCATGGCTGGTCTCCAGCCAGGTGCACCGGATTCCCTCTTCCTCGAAGCGCGCGACCGCCTGCTCCACGTCCTCGCCCGGACCCGAGAGCACGGTGTTCGGTCCGTTGTAGGCGCCCACAGACACACGTGGAAAATCACTCGCGATCTGTTCGACATGCTTGGCGTCGCTGAAGACGGCCACCATCCGACCGCCCGCAGGAAGACTGCCGAAGAGCCTGCCGCGCTCGGCGATCAGTCGCGCACCGTCCTCCAGACTGAACACTCCCGCGACGCATGCGGCCGCGTACTGGCCCACGCTATGGCCCAGCACCACATCGGGCTCAATGCCCCACGACTGCCACAGCCGGGCTAGACCCATCTCCACGGCGAAGATCGCCGGCTGTGCGAATGACGTGTGCCGCAGCACCTTCCCTGCTTCTCCGCCGGTTTCGCGGTCGGTGGCGAACATCACCTCCAGCAAGGGGCGCTCGACGATGTCCTTGACAGCTTCCGCGCAACGCGTGACGGTCTCGGCGAAAACCGGCTCTGCGTCAAACAACTCACGCGCCATGCCGGGATACTGACTGCCCTGTCCGGTGAACAGCCACGCCGTCGTCGGGTGATTCGTGTGCTCGCCACGAACTACACCGGGGCGTAAGCGATTCTGAACCAACTCGGCCAGACCCTCGCGCGCGGACTCCACCGAGTCCACGACGAGAGCGGCACGATGTTCGAAGTGCGACCGGCCACTCCCCGCCGTGAGGCACACATCCTCGATGTCGACCTCTGGATGGGCGCTCAACCAGGACTCATAGCGCTGCGCCACCGCGGCCAGCGCCTCCGGCGACCTGGCGGACAACGGAAGGACTTTCACCTTGTCGCCCTGGGCTTCTGGTGTAGCGGCGGTGCCGTCGGGGCCACCTTCATCTGTCACCACTGCCCGTCGCGGTGCCTCCTCGATGAGCACGTGGGCGTTGGTGCCGGTGAATCCGAACGAGCTCACCCCGGCGCGCCGTGGTCGACCGTTGGGCTCCCACGGAATGGCCTTGTCCACCACCCGAACTGGCAGCGAATCCCACGGGATGTGCGGCGACGGCTTTTCGAAGTGCAGACTCTGCGGCAGCACCCCGTTTTGAAGAGAGAGCACCACCTTGATGAGACCTGCTGCACCGGAAGCCGATTCGGTGTGGCCGATGTTGGATTTGACCGAGCCCATCAGCAGCGGCCGGTCCGCCTCGCGCGAGCCACCGTAGGCCGCGGCGGCAGCCTGAACCTCGATCGGATCACCCAGCGGGGTGCCCGTTCCGTGCGCCTCGAGGTAATCGACGTCCCCACCCGCCAGACCGGCCCGCGCGAGCACCGTTCCGATGAGTCGTTGCTGCGCCCCACCGTTGGGAACGGTCAGTCCACTGGATGCGCCGTCCTGGTTCACCGCGCTACCCGGAATCACGGCCAGGACCCGGTCCCCGTCGCGCTCCGCATCGCTCAATCTCTTGAGCACAAGAATCCCGCAGCCTTCACTGCGCACATAGCCGTCGGCAGACGCGTCGAATGTCTTGCAACGTCCGACCGGCGAAAGCATTCTGGCGCGCGAGGCGGCAATGACTGTCACCGGGCTCAGCAGAACGTTCACACCACCGGCCACCGCTAGATCGCAGTCACCGGAGTGCAAGGCCTGGACAGCTTGGTGCACCGCCACCAACGCCGAGCTGCACGCGGTGTCCACTGCCACCGCCGGCCCCTCGAATCCCAGCGCGAAGGCAACGCGCCCGGAGATCGCGTTGAGCGCGTTACCGGTGATGAAGTAGGGCTCGATCTTGTCGATCGATTCCGACGACAGCAGGTGTGCGTATTCGTTCGCGCCCACACCTGCGAATATTCCGGTTCGGCTGCCGCGCAACGCGGCCGGCGAGTATCCGGCGCGTTCCAAGCCCTCCCATACCGTCTCGAGCATCAGTCGCTGCTGCGGCTCGATCCAGACGGCTTCACGCGGGGAAATACCGAAGAACTCGGGATCGAATCCATCGATACCGTCCAGGAATCCGCCAAATCGTGTGTACGTCTTGCCGGCGGTCTCCGGATCCGGGTCATAGAACTCGTCGATGTCGAAGCGGTCCTCGGGCACCTCGCGAATCGCGTCGACGCCCCCGGAAAGCACCTCCCAGAAGGCCTCCGGATCCGGCGCGCCGGGGAATCGGCATGACACCGAGACGATCGCGATCGGCTCGTCGGTGCGATCCGTGACAGCCGGTACCCGTTGTGCCGTCGGCTTGGCTTGTTCGCTGAGGCCCAGCACCTCGCCGAGCAGATAGTCGGCAACATCGGAAATGCGGGGATGATCCATCACCAGGGTGACCGGAATCTCCTTGCCCACACCCTGTTCCATGCGTTGGCGAAGTTCGACGGCCATCAACGAATCCATGCCGAGATCGAAGAACCCCGCATCCTCGCGGATCTCCGAGACATCCACGCGCGTCACCTCGGCCACCGCATCGCGCAGGTAATCGGTCAGAAGCTTCTTGCGCTGCTGCACCGGAGCGCCCGCGAGCCGTTCGACCAACTGCGTCGTGCCCGACTGCGTGACACCCTGCGATGCGGCCAGATGCGAAGGCACCTCACGCTCCAGCTCCGCCAGGAATGCTCGCCTCCCGGCCTGCTGGTAGAGCGGCAGGAAACGGGCCCAGTCGATGCGGGCGACGACGCCCTGCGCCCCGCCGTTCGATTGGGAGGCCGCCACCACATCGGCCAGGCCGGCCAATGCATCGGCCGGGGACAACGTCTTGATTCCACGTTGTTCGAGTCGCGCACGAGATTCCGCGTCCGCCATGCCCGCCGTCCACGGACCGAAATTGACGCTGGTCCCGGCGATGCCCTGTTCACGCAAACGCCAGGCGAGTCCATCGAGGAAGGCGTTCGCCGCGCTGTAGGCGGTCTGACCGAAGCCACCCCACACCGAAGCGATGGAGGAGGTGCTGATGAAGAAGTCGAGCTTCAGGTCGGCCGCCGCTTCGCTCAGATGCCAGGCACCCCACACCTTGCCTGCGAAGACACGGTCTACTTCGGAGTCGTCAAGGTCGCTGAGCGGGGTGGTGCCGATCTCTCCCGCGGCATGGACGATGCCCACCAACGGCGGCAACTCGGCCTGCACGCCTGCCAACAGTCGTGCCACGTCATGTGCGTCCGCGACATCGGCGGTAACCACCCGGACCTCGCAGCCGTGCTGCGCGCCCAGTGCGTCGATACGCTGCTGTGCGGTCTCGTTCGGTTCGCGCCGACTCGTCAGCACCAGGTTCTTGGCGCCGCGCGCGGCGAGGTACCCGGCGATCTCCAGTCCGATCGAGCCCAACCCGCCGGTTACCAAGTACGTCGCGTTATCGCGTACTTCCAGCGGAGTGCCGCTGGGCAGATTCTCCCGCCGAACAAGCCGGGGAACGTAGACCGACTGATCGCGCAATGCGATCTGATCCTCCCTGGCGGACGCATCGCTCGACGCGGAAGCGCGGCTGATGAACTGTGACCATTCGGCGGCACTGGCCTCGGCCAGATCAGCGAGTCCACCCCACACCTGCGGAAGTTCAAGTGCCGCCGCACGGCCAAATCCCCACAGGACACTCTGCTCCGGCGCCACGGTGTCGGCATCGGTGATCCGCTGGGCACCACGTGTTACCAGCCAGATGGGTGCGCGCAGTTCGGCAGCGGCGGCCGCGCGGAAGAGCCGCCGGGTTCCGCCCAATACCTGGTGTTGTATCCGCAGCAGCGAACGCGCCGACGAGGCACCCCCATCGAGAGCCGCGACATGCACGATGCGGAGCGCGGAATCGTCTGATACCGCGGAACGGAACTCATCGGCGAGCTGCTGCTCGTCGGCGTCGGACGTTGGCAACCCGAGAATCCGGTACCGCTGTCCACGCGCAGTGAGCGCATCGACCAGCGGCGCGGCCGCGCCTGCCACATCACCCACCAGAAGCCAGGTGGTACCCGTGCCGGTATCCGCACCCGTTAGCGGCGTGGGCGACTTGTCCCATCGGAACTGGTAGCGATCATCCGCGATGGATTGCGTGGTGCGTTGCTGATTATGTTGTGCAGCAAGCTTTGTCAGGACTGCGAGAGTCTGTTGGTCACCACGTGCACCGCCAAGCAGGTTCGCGAGTTCCTCGATCTTTCCGTCCTCAAGCAGACGGACGGCCTCGGTGCGCGGCCCGGAAGCACGCTGTTGCTGGTTCGTGGCGTCACGGTTGTCGCCGTTTCGCTTATCGCTGAACCAGTACTGGCGATGCTCGAACGGATAGGTGGGTAGGTCGAGCTTTCGCGCGTGACCGTGGCGGAAAGCACCGAAATCGGGCACGTGACCCAGGACGTACGCATCGGCAGCGGCTTCGGTGATCTGCCTGTGGTCCGCGGTGTTTCGGCGCAGGGAGGCGATCGCCCGCGGCGCGGTGGCCGGGTCGGGCCATGCACGAAGGGCTGCGGCAGTGAGCACCGGTTGCGGGCCGATCTCGAACAACACCTTGCAATTCATGTCGGCAAGGGTGCGCACACTCTTGGCGAACTCCACCGGTTGACGTGCGTGCCGACGCCAGTACGCCCCGTCTAGTTTCACGCTTCTGCCGAGCGCGGTGCCCGTGCGGTTATCGATCAGAATCCGTTGAGGTGTCTTGTAATTGAACTTGTTGGCATATGCCTCGAACTCGTCAAGGATCGGGTCAAGCAAGGCCGAGTGGAACGCATGACTGGTCTCCAGGAAGTCGCACCGAACGCCCTCGGCGACCAACCCCGCCACCGCTTTCTCCAGATCCTGTGCAGGACCGGACAATACGGTGTTGGCACCGTTGTAGGCGGCAACCGACAGGCTGGGGAAATCGTCGGTCAGGCTCTCCACCCGCTCGGCGGCGGCGAATATCGCTGCCATCCGCCCACCGGCGGGCAGACTGCCGAACAAGCGGCCGCGCTCGGCCATCAACGCAGCGCCGTCCTCAAGACTGAACACGCCCGCGACGCAGGCCGCCGCGTACTGACCAACGCTGTGACCCAACACCACATCCGGCTCGAAGCCCCACGATTGCCAGAGCCGGGCCAAGCCCATCTCCACCGCGAACAAGGCGGGCTGCGCGTAAGAGGTCTGCCGCAGCGTCTCCTCGGCATCTGGACCGTCTACATCGAAAATGACATCCAGCAGATGCTTTTCGAGAACATCGTCCACCACCGCCGCGCAACGCTTCAGCGTCTCGGCGAACACCGGCTCGGTCTCGAACAACTCCCGGGCCATACCCGGGTACTGGCTGCCCTGGCCGGTAAACAGCCACGCGGTCTTCGGCGTGTCATGAGATTCTCCACGCCCCAGGCCCGGTGCCGGGCGGTCATCGGCGACGGCGCCGAGCAGTTCCACCGCGGCCTCGCGGGAATTGACCACCAGCGCGGCGCGATGCTCCAAGTGCGCGCGCCCCACTCCGGCGGTGAAGCACAGGTCCGCCAACGTGGACTCGGGGTGCCTGTTCAGCCAGCTGCGGTATTGATCGGCGATCTGCACCAACGCGGCGGGTGTACGTGCCGAGAGCGGCAGAATGCTGAACCGGTCCCCCGTCGACTGAGGCTCTTCGGCCGATTCACTCTCGGCCGCTACCGGGGCCTCTTCGAGAATGACGTGAGCGTTGGTCCCGGCGAACCCGAAGGAGCTAACTCCGGCAATACGCGGGCGCTCGTTGCGCTCCCACGCAGTGGCCTCCTTGACGACCTCCACCGGGAGCCGGTCCCAGGGGATATGCGGCGATGGATTCTGAAAGTTACGGTGCTGCGGCAACAATTCGTTCTCGAGTGACAGCACGACCTTGATGACACCCGCGATACCCGCGGCCGCCTCCAGATGGCCGATGTTCGTCTTCGCTGAGCCGATCAACAACGGATCGTTCGCCGCGCGGCCGATGCCATACGCCGCGCCGGCGGCCTGGGCCTCAATCGGATCGCCCAGTGATGTTCCAGTGCCGTGCGCCTCCAGATACCCGACGTCACTCGGCGCGATGCCGGCACGCTTGAGTGCATCGGCGATAACACGCTGCTGAGCAACGCCATTGGGCACCGTCAGCCCGCCCGATGCGCCGTCCTGGTTAATCGCACTGCCCCGAATCACGGCCCGGATTCGATCACCGTCGCGGATCGCATCCTCAAGGCGCTTGATGACGATGACGCCAGATCCCTCACCACGCACGTAGCCGTCTGCGGCCGCGTCGAACGTCTTGCATTTGCCGTCGGGCGCCAGCATGTGCGCGTGCGAAAACGTGATCATTGTCGCAGGGGTCAGCAGGACATTCGCACCGCCGGCCAGCGCGAGGTCGCACTCTCCGAGTTGAAGCGCTTGGCACGCTTGATGAATTGCTACCAACGACGAGCTGCACGCCGTGTCGACGGCAACCGAGGGTCCCTGCAACCCCAGCCGGTAGCTGATGCGGCCCGCAGCAGCAGCGTTGGAGGTACCGATGGCCATGTAGGCCTCGATCTCCGGGAAAGTCAGCTCATCGGATGCCATTCCCAGGTAGTCATGGGTGGCCAAACCCACGAACACGCCGGCGTTGGTCTCGGCCAAATCCGTTGGGGCGATTCCGGAATGCTCCACCGCCCGCCACGCCATCTCCAGCAACAGTCGGTGCTGCGGATCCATCAGCCTGACCTCGCGTGTCGACATACCGAAGAACGGTGCGTCAAACCCCGTCACGTCATCGACGAAGCCGGCACGGCGGGTCACGACCTTGCCGGGCGCTCCGGGTTCAGAGTCAAAGAATTCATCGGCATCCCACCGGTCGGCGGGTACGTCCGATATCGCGTCACGGCCCTCACGCAGCACGTCCCAGAACTCGTCCGCGTTCGCGGCACCGGGAAAACGCGCTGCATATCCGATGATTGCAAAACGTGGGGCTGGATTGATCGGATGGTCAGCGGATTCCATGCTGTGGCCTCCTTGCGTCGGCGGGTGGGGAGAGTGGTCCTCGACGTCGTCGGGCGAGAGTGTGACTCTGGACATCGGCGGGTGCGAACGCGACTCTAGCCGAACAAGTATCGTGCGCACTGTTGTTCCCAAACTTCGTGGTAACTAGGACAGTAAGTTCTAGTTATTCCCGGTATGCCATGTGGCGCATGGGGTTTCCGGGTCTTGGCCGACCGCGCGTTGCGCGGTCAAACCGAGGGTATGTTGGGCCACCGACGAGAGATGCCGGAGCGGGGCCGGCCGAGCGAGAGGACGGCGCTTTGCGCATAGGCACGATAACTGTTGGCGCACTTGATGAATGGACGTTGAGCCCCGGCTCCGTCACCTCGTGGCACGCCACCTCGGCCGCGGCCGAGAAGGCCCGGCAAGCACCTGTGAGTTTGGTGCCAGTCAGCTACATGCAGAGCCAACATCTGCGAAATTACTACGAACGGAACGAAGCTGGCCTAAACTTCTCGCGCCAAATTATCGCCAGCTGTGATGTCGCGGGTCAGTGCGACATCTCCGCGATGGACCATGCCCTCAACGCGTACCTGCGTAGGCATGACACCTTCCGCAGCTGGTTCGAGCGCGCCGAGGACGGCACGTTCGTACGGCACTCCATCAGCGATCCAAGCGAAATCGAGTTCGAGCCTGTAACACAAGGGCATATGACGGTCGATGAAATACGCAACCACGTCATCGACATACCGAGCCCACTGGAATGGGGATGCTTCACCTTTGGAATCATCCAGAGCGAGAACCACTTCACGTTCTTCGCTGCCATGGATCACGTACATGGTGATGCGACGTTGATCGGCACCACCATGATGGAAGCCAACGGAATGTACTCCGCGTTGAGCGGAGGAGGGCAGGCCCTCACGCTTCCCGACGCAGGCAGCTTCGACGACTTCTGCACTCGCGAGCGCGAGTTCACATCGGCATTAACCCTGGATTCGCCCGGGGTGCGCGCGTGGATCGACTTTGCCGAGAACAACAATGGGACGTTTCCCGAGTTCCCGCTTCCGCTGGGCAATCCGGCCGAGGCGACCACCAGCACCATGACCTCGCTGTCGCTGATGAGCCCGGAGCAGACGGACCGATTCGAGTCCGCCTGCTCGACTGCCGGGTCACGGTTTGTCGGTGGTCTGTTCGCCTGCCTCGGTCTGGTCGAGCACGAATTCACAGGGGCGGTCACCTATTACGGTCTGACTCCGAGGGATTCGCGTACAGCTAGCGACAATTTCATGACGCAAGGCTGGTTTACCGGCCTGATCCCGATCACCGTTCCGATCGCGGCAACCTCTTTCAACGAGGCGGCGTACGCCGCACAGACCGCCTTCGATTCGAGTCTGGACATGTCCCGGGTGCCGTACTACCGGGTCCTGGAATTGGCGCCGTGGCTGAAGTGGCCGGAACCGAACTTTCCGGTGTCGAACTTCTTCCACGGTGGCGCCGCTCCGCTCAACGCCATCCTGGCGGCGGGCGAGCTGGGCCTTGCCGACAACATCGGCATCTATCCGGACGGCCGATTCTCCTATCAGTTGACCATCTACATATTCCGGTACGGGGAAGGGACTGCGATGGCGATCATGCATCCCGACAACCCCATCGCCGAGAAGTCGGCACTGCGCTACATGGAGGCCATGAAGTCGGTGTGCGGGCGAGTCGCGGACACCGGTCACTGGGGACGCGTCGCGTAGCTTGAGCGACATCAAAGTGAGGGTGAGGAAGATATGCGGCGGCTAGCCGATCTCGTGGTGCGATGGCCATGGGCGGTGATAGGCGCCTGGGTGGCGCTGGCCATCGCCCTGCCGCTGACCTTCCCCTCACTGACCGAAATGGCGGAGAAGCATCCGCTCGCCATTTTGCCGGCCGATGCTCCGTCGAGCGTCGCCGCCAAGAAGATGACCGAGGCGTTTCACGAATCGAGCAATGACGACCTGCTCCTGGTCGTGTTCATCAACGAGAACGGACTGGGGCCCGAGGACACCGCGACCTACCGCAAGGTGGTGGATGCGGTCCGACACGACCTGACCAGCGTCGTGTCGGTCCAGGACTTCATCGGCACGCCCGAACTGCGAAAATTTCTGACTAGCCAGGACAACAAGACCTGGATCCTGCCGATCGGCCTTGCGGGCGAGCTGGGCACGCCCAAGGCCTTCGACTCCTACAACCGGGTTACCGGCCTCATCCAGCGCAGCGTCGAGGGCAGTTCGACGACCGTGCACATCACCGGTCCGGCGGCCACGGTCGCCGACCTCACCGTCGCAGGACAACAGGACCGTCTACCGATCGAACTCGCGATCGCCATCCTGGTGCTCGCGGTACTGCTGCTGGTCTATCGCAGCGCACTGACGATGATGCTTCCGCTGGTGACGATCGGGTCCTCGCTGGTAATCGCGCAGTCCGTGGTGGCTGCCTACTCGCAGCTGACCGGGGCAGGCGTCTCAAACCAGTCCATCGTGTTCCTCAGCGCGATCCTGGCCGGCGCAGGCACCGACTATGCGGTCTTCCTCATCAGTCGCTATCACGACTATCTGCGGGCGGGTAAGACCTACGACCAGGCGGTCCGGGCCGCGATGATGTCGATCGGAAAGGTGATCACCGCATCCGCCACGACGGTGGGTATCACCTTCTTGCTCTTGAGCTTCGCCAAGATGGGCGTCTTCCAAACGGTCGGAGTGTCGTCGGCCATCGGAATCGGTGTCGCATACCTGTCCGGAATGACCCTGCTGCCCGCAATCCTGGTGCTGGCCGGACCACGCGGCTGGGTCAGGCCACGGCGCGAACTCACCGCCCAGTTCTGGCGGCGGTCCGGCATACGCATCGTTCGTCGTCCGATTCCACATCTGGTGGCCAGTGTGGTGGTGCTGGCCCTGCTGGGGAGCTGCGCGCTACTGGCGCGCTACAACTACGACGACCGCAAGGCCGTGTCGCCGTCTGCGCCCAGTTCGGTCGGGTACACCGCGCTGGAACGGCACTTCCCGCTCAGCCAGTCCATCCCCGAATACATCCTCATCCAATCGCCGCGTGACCTACGCACCCCACAGGCTCTCGCCGATTTGGAACAGATGGCGTCCCGCATCGCCCAGCTGCCCGACGTCGGCCTGGTCAGCGGTGTCACCCGGCCACTCGGTGAGGTGCCGCCCGAGTTCCGGGCCACCTATCAGGCAGGGCTCGTCGGCAGCCGGCTGGCCGACGGCTCCAACCAGATCAGCCAGCGCAGCAGCGACCTCAACCGGCTCACCGCCGGCGCCAACACTTTGGCCGGCAGCCTCGGCGACCTGCGCACCCAGCTCAACAAGATCGTCCCCGGCCTGCAGAGCCTGCTCGATGCGTCCAACTCGCTGAAGACCAAATCGGGCGGCGACGAACTGGTGCGGAACGTGGACAACGCCGCTAAGCTCGTCGACGCCATCAACGCGCTCGCCAATGACATGGGGTGGAAATTCTCCGCCGCAAAGGACATGTTCGCCTGGATCAATCCCGTGTTGAACGCATTACAGGCCAACCCGGTCTGCGATGCCGATGTCTCCTGCGCCACCACCCGCGGCCAGTTCGAGCGACTCGTCGGCGAACGCAACAGCGGACGCCTCGACGAAATCAATCAGCTCGCCCATCAGCTCGGGAATTCACCGGGCAACAAGGCAACACTTTCCGCGACGGTGACCAAGCTCAACGCCTCGCTCATGAGCGTCATGAACGGGCTGCAGGCCATGGGCCTGGACAAGCCCGGCGGTCCGCAAGCCGGACTCAACCAGCTGCGGCAGGGCGCCGACCGCCTGGCCGGCGGCAGCCAGCAGGTGGCCGGCGGTGTGGATCAGCTCGTCGGGCAGATCAAGGTGATCGTCAACGGACTCAACCAGGCATCGGCCTTCCTGCTGACGATGAAGACCAACGCCGCGGACCCGGCGCAAGCGGGATTCAACATTCCCGCCGAAGTGCTGAACAATCCGGACTTCCAAAGGGCGGCCAAGGCGTTCATCTCACCGGACGGCCATTCCGTGCGGTACCTCGTTCAGACCAAGCTCAACCCGTTCAGCCCCGAGGCGATGGATCAGGTCAACCAGATCAGCGATGTCGCCAAGGGCGCCCAGCCCAACACCACACTGGCCGACGCCACGATATCGATGGGCGGGTTTCCGACTGCCTTGCGCGATACGCGCGACTACTACCAGCACGACATCCAGTTCATCATCGCGGCGACACTCATCGTCGTGCTGCTGACACTGATGGTGTTGCTGCGGGCGATCGTCGCACCCCTGTACCTCGTCGGGTCGGTGGTGCTGTCCTATTTCGCGGCCATCGGCATCGGGGTCCTCACGTTCCAATTCCTGCTCGGCCAGCAGTTGCATTGGACCGTGCCGCCTTTGGCCTTCGTTGTGCTGGTCGCGGTGGGCGCCGACTACAACATGCTCTTCGTGTCACGAATGCGGGACGAGTCGACCAACAGTGTGCGCTACGGAATCATCCGCGCCCTGAATTCCACAGGTGGCGTGATCACCGCGGCCGGGCTGATCTTCGCTGCGTCGGTCGGTGGCCTGCTGTTCTCTAGCATTGGAATCGTGGTCCAGGGCGGCTTCGTGATCGGCGTGGGAATTCTGCTGGACACCTTCGTCGTCCGAACCATCACCGTGCCCGCCATCGCGGCACTGGTGGGATGGGCCAACTGGTGGCCGTCACAGGTCAGCAAGCGCCAGAGACCGTCGGTGACGTCACCGCCACCCGCAGCACCCGCGACGCAGGCGGGCTAGCACCAGAAATGTATGTGACACTGAAAATGAAGCCGAGCGGTCAGGAGCACGGATGAAAGACCTCCTCGCAGGAGCGGCCCTGCTGGTAGTCGCCAGCATGACAGGCTGTTTTGGCATCCCGTCCGCTGTCGCCGATGACCCACAGGTGCCCGGACCGCCTATCCCCCGAATCGCGGCAGACGGGACTGCGATGGCCGCGCCGGTATCGCCGGATCGGACCGCATATGCCCTGGGCGGTGCGCACGTGCTCGGCATCCCCTATGACGAGTACATCCGGATGACCGGTAAGGACTGGTTCCCGGGTATGAAGCGGGAAAACATCTGGTACCCCGCTGGGCAGGTCCAGGGGCACACCCTGGAGCGTCTGTTCCCCGGCATCGGCCCGGTCGGGGAAAAGATCATGCCCGGCCTTGGTCTGGACGGCCCCAGCATCGGCGAGTCGATCGACGTCGGGGAACCCAACCTCGAAAACGCCATTCGCGCCGGCGGTCCTGGCACCGCGATGGGGCTCTCCGAAGGGGCACTCGTCCTCAACGCCGTCAAATCAGCGCTGGCAAGCGATCCGACCGCGCCGGCGCCGGACTCACTGACGTTCGCGACGTTCGGCGATCCGGTCGCGCGGCACCCGTTCGGTGAGAGCTTCCTGACGCAGAACTTCGCACCCGGATCGGTGGTGCCGTTCATGGACTACACCGTGCCGGCTCCGGTCGAAAGCCAGTACCACACCGACCAATTCATCTCCGCGTACGACAGCATCGCGGACTGGCCGGACCGACCGGACAACCTGTTTGCGGTTGCCAATGCCATCGCGGGTCTGGCCACCGGCCATACGGCGATTGCCTTCACCAATCCGAAAATGGTTCCGCCGCAGAACATCCGGACGGAAGTCAACTCCCGGGGAGGAACGACGACGACGTACTTCATCCCCGAACAGCACCTTCCCCTGGTGCTGGGTTTCAAATACCTCGGCGTTCCCGAGGAGACGCTGAACAGGCTCGACGCAATACTGCAGCCTCGAGTGGATGCGGGTTACTCCCGTAACGATGACCCGGCGACGGCGCCGATCGCAGTGGACCCGGTGCGCGGTTTTGACCCCGCCAAGGTCACGGCTCCGGCCTCGCAAGCGACATTCGGCGGCGGTGCCGATCCGCTTTCACAGATCACCAGCGGCGCTCTGGCCGTGCTGGGCAACGGCACACGCTCAGCCCCTCCCAATTAGTACGGACGTGACACCATGACACCTTCAACCCAGTCATCCATCCTGTCGATGCTGCACGGCCGGGCGAGCCTGCGCCCGGATGACATCGCATTCACCTTCACCGACTACAGCCACAGCCCGACCGGTGTCGCCGAGAGCCTCACCTGGTCACAGTTGTCGCGTCGCACCTTCAACACGGCTCGCGAACTCAGCCAGCACGCGGCGGTCGGCGACAGGGCGCTGATCCTGGCTCCGCAAGGCCTTGAGTACATCCTGGCCTTCCTGGGTTCCATGCAGGCCGGCCTGATCGCCGTGCCGCTCCCGCTGCCGCACCGCGGTTCGAGCCTTGACCGGGTGAGCGCCGTCTTCGATGACACCTCGCCCTCGGTGGTGCTCACTACCTCGGCGGTTTCCTCGGATGTGGGCGACTATGTCGACCAGTCGCGCCTTGAGATCGCCCCCAAGATCATCGAGATCGACGCACTGCGGCTCGACGTCGACGGCGGGCCGAGCATCGCACCGGCCGACGTACCGGACATCGCGTACCTGCAGTACAGCTCGGGTTCTACCCGAACACCCACCGGCGTCGTGCTGTCGCACCGCAACCTTCAGTCAAATTTCGAACAGTTGATGCGCAGCTTCTTCGTGGACACCGGTTCCCGGATCCCGGCGGACGCCACCATCGTGTCCTGGCTGCCCTTCTATCACGACATGGGTCTGGTGCTGGGCGTCTGCGCCCCGATCCTGGGTGGCTACCGCGCCGACTTGACCAGCCCTATCGCGTTCTTGGAGAGCCCATCACGGTGGGTGCGGGCACTGGCCAAGAACCCGCACGCATGGTCCTCGGCACCCAACTTCGCCTTTGATCTGGCGGCCCGCAAGACGACCGACGCCGATCTGGCCGGGCTCGACCTGGGCGGAGTCCTCGGCATCATCAGCGGGGCCGAACGCGTCGAGCAGGCCACCTTGCGCCGCTTCGTCGATCGGTTCGCGCACTTCAACTTCCAGGACCACATGATGCGTCCGTCCTACGGGCTGGCCGAGGCGACCGTCTTCGTGGCCTCGGGCACCTGGAGCGAGACCAAGCCAGCTGCTCATTTCGATGTCGAAGAGCTGTCCGCGGGCCGCGTGCGGCGCTGCCCGGCCGGGACCGGCACGGCGCTGGTCAAATACCATGTGCCGCAATCCCCCACGGTACGGATCATCGACAGTGACACACACCGAGAGTGCCCGCCGGAGGCAGTCGGCGAGATCTGGGTGCACGGCGAGAATGTCGCCTCCGGCTACTGGCGCAAGTCACCCGAGGAACAGCGGTGCTTCGGTGCGAAGGTGACCGAGCCGTCGCCCGGCACTCCGGAAGGCCCCTGGCTGAGAACCGGTGACCTCGGGTTCATCTCCGAAGGCGAGCTGTTCATCGTCGGCCGCATCAAGGACCTGCTGATCATCCGCGGGCGCAACTACTACCCCGAGGACATCGAGGCGACGGTTCAAGAGATCACGCGCGGTCGAGTCGCGGCGATATCGGTCCCGTTCGACAGCACCGAGAAGCTGGTGACCGTCATCGAGCTCAAGAAACGCGCAGATTCCGACGAATCGGTGGCGCACTGGCTCCATGAGATCAAGAGCGAGGTCACCTCGGCGATAGCCAACGCCCATGGCGTGAATGTCGGAGACCTTGTGCTCGTGCCGGCCGGGTCGCTTCCCACCACGACGAGCGGCAAAATCCGGCGCGCGGCCTGCGTCGAGCAGTATCTCCAGGACGAGTTCACCCGACTGGACTCGGACACCCGCGTCGGAGTTTCCTGACCCCGACGCGACTGGCGAATGCCGTCAGATCGCGGCTAACCCGACGGCGAGCAGCACGCATCCGACCACGGCCAGCACCAGCGCGATGTTGCGGCGACGGTTGGACTGTATCCAGCTGTTGAGCCTCGCCATCACCTCGGCCGTGCGCTCCGGCGCCACAACATGAGCCAGTAGCGGAACCTCGATCAGCGCGAAGGCGATGATGTTGAACATCAGCAAGGCGGTGACCTGCGTGGCAGCCGGGGTGCCCGAGGCCACGATCACCGCCAGCGCGGCCAGGAAGTCGACCGAGGGCAGCGCGATTCCCAGCCCGGCAACCAATGCCACCCACAGCGATCCGCCCGTCGCGATGGACTGAATGCGTCCGGTGACCTTGTCCAACTGCGCATTTGAGGATGGGCCCCGCACTCGCGACGCCAGTAACGCGGCGACGAGCAGTGCCGCCACCCCGATGCCGATCTGCACTCGCGGCAATGTGAACTGCGCCGAACCAGTCGACACGTGCCGGAAGGTGAACAGCACCACGAGCCCCACTGTCGTGCCCATGGCGAATCCACCACACAGAAACGCCAGCAGCTGCAGCTGTGGGCGCGGCCGATTCAGCATCAGCACCGTCATGCCCAATCGGAACGGTTCGAAACTGACCGCAAGGGCCATCACCAGCAATGTGATCCACATATGTCAGGGCTGCAGCCGCTCAATCCGTCCGTCATGCAAGACAATCCGGTTGTGTACGCGGTTTTCACGGCCCTGCCAGAACTCGACCGTCTCGGGAGCGATCACGTAACCGCCCCACTGCGGGGGCACCGGCACCGTCTCCACATCGGCGAACCGAGCAGTGACGTCGTCAAGCTGAGCCAACAGTGCCGCGCGCGATTCGATGGGTGCCGACTGCTGTGAGGCCCAGGCTCCCAACTGCGATCCGCGCGGACGGTTCGTCCAGTAGTTGGCGGTCTGGGCCGGATCGACCTTGGTCACCGCACCACGCACGTGGACCTGTCGCCCCAGCGCGTACCAGGGAAAGGTGACGCTCGCATAGGGCGCTTGCTGGAGTTGGCGCCCCTTGGCGGAGTCATAGTTTGAGAAGAACGTCACACCTGCCGAGTCGAACCCCTTGCACAGCACCGTGCGCGTCACGGGCCGGCCGTCATCGACGGTGGCAAGCACCATCGCATTGGGTTCGGGGATACCGGAGGACACCGCAAGGTCAAACCACTTGCGCAGCAGGGGAAGCCAGCCTTCGGCAAGCCAATCGACATCCAGATCACCACTGCCGTCCTTTTCTCCGGGACGGTAGTCCGAGCGCAGCCATTCGGTCACGAAAATCACGCTACAGGCGAGCGTCTAAGAGAGATCGAGGTGACTAAGAATCACCCTTATTTGCAGGTGCAAGAATCGCCTTTACCGAGTTGTTACCCACAGGTAGGGAGTCGAGAATCATGACGGTTGCAGCGCCGCTACCAGCGGATTTCGCACCTGGACTGGAGGGCGTGACCGCCTTCGCCACCGAAATCGCCGAGCCCGACAAGGACGGCGGAGCCCTGCGCTACCGCGGTGTCGACATCGAGGATCTGGTCGCCCAACGGGTGACCTTCGGTGATGTGTGGGCACTGCTGGTCGATGGCAAGTTCGGCCAGGGTCTCCCGCCGGCCGAGCCCTTCCCCATCCCGGTTCACACCGGTGACGTCCGTGTCGACGTGCAGGCCGGGCTGGCGATGCTCGCACCCATCTGGGGCTTTGAACCGCTGCTGGACACCGAGGAATCCATAGCGCGAAATCAGCTCGCCCGCGCCTCGGTGATGGCGCTTTCGTACGTCGCCCAGTCCGCACGAGGCAACGCCGAACCCGCCGTACCCCAACGTTTGATCGACGAATGCTCCACCGTCACAGAACGTTTCATGACTCGCTGGCAGGGCGATCCCGACCCCAAGCACATCGAGGCCATCGACGCCTACTGGGTGTCGGCCGCCGAACACGGTATGAACGCCTCGACGTTCACCGCCCGGGTCATCGCCTCCACCGGTGCCGATGTGGCCGCCGCTCTCTCCGGTGCGGTGGGCGCGATGAGCGGTCCGCTGCACGGTGGCGCACCCGCTCGCGTACTGCCGATGATCGAGCAGGCGGAAAAGACCGGCGACGCCCGCGGTGTCATCAAGGGCATCCTCGATCGGCGCGAGAAGCTCATGGGCTTCGGCCACCGGGTGTACCGGGCCGAGGATCCGCGGGCGCGTGTGCTGCGCAGCACCGCCAAGCGCCTCGACGCCGCCCGCTACGAGGTGGCGGCCGCTGTGGAGCAGGCCGCCCTCACCGAGCTGCGTGAACGTCGTCCCGACCGCGTCATCGAAACCAACGTCGAGTTCTGGGCGGCGGTCATTCTCGACTTCGCGCAGGTACCGACCCGGATGATGCCGGCGATGTTCACCTGTGCCCGCACCGCGGGCTGGAGTGCGCACATCCTGGAGCAGAAGCGTCTCGACAAGCTGGTGCGGCCGGCCGCACTGTATGTCGGACCCGGGCCGCGTCCCATCGAGTCCGTGGAAGGGTTCGGGCTGCTGCGGTCTCGGGTAGACGCATAACCTGAACTTCTGGCGTCACTACGCGTGAGGTGGTTGGGTGGGGCCTATGACCCCTCCCGACCTCCCACCAGTAGAACCCTCCGTCTCTCCCTACATCATCGTCGAGGATTCCCGCGCGGCGATCGAGTTCTATAAGAACGCCTTTGGCGCCGAAGAGCTCGGCCTACTGGAGACTCCCGACGGCAAGGTGATGCATGCCGCCGTCAAGATCAACGGCACGACCATCATGATGAACGACGATTTCCCCGAGTACAACGACGGCAAGTCCAGCACGCCCACCGCCCTCGGCGGCACCCCGGTCACCATCCACCTCACGGTGCCCAATGTCGACGAGTGGTTCAGCCGTGCCGTCGACGCCGGAGCGAGCATCGAGATGCCACTCGAAGACCAGTTCTGGGGCGACCGCTTCGGCGTCATCAAAGACCCGTTCGGACACCTGTGGTCGTTGGGTCAACCGGTGAAGATCGTCAACCCCGAAGACCTCAAGAAGTACGTCGCCAGCGGCGGCGAGTAAGCCCTACCGGAGCAGCTCTTCCAACGCCGATCCGCGGATCGCCTTGCGCCACAACGGTGGTTGTGGGGCGTTCGCGGCTACGCGAAGCATTTCCGGCACCGAGACGAACTTGTCACGCGGACGGCCCTCGCCCTTGCCGCGCGCGATCTCCGCACGGTCGATCGCCAGCCAGCCGTCGTGATCGACAATCGTGGGCTGGCGCCGCTGGATCAGCTTGGACAAGCCCGACAGCCGTTGCACGGGATCGGCGAGCAGCCCGTTGTTGTAGTCCTCCACCAGCGAGGTAATGGTCTGCTGTGAGCAGGACTTGTTGGTCCCGATGAACCCGGTCGGACCGCGCTTGATCCATCCCGCCACATAGGTTCCGGGATGCGCCTTGCCGGTGGCCGGATCCGTCACGCGCCCTTGCTCATTCGGGATAACCGCACGCTGATTGTCGAACGGCACATCGGGCATCGGCACTCCGCGGTAACCGATCGAGGTGAGCACCAGGCCCGTGTCGATGGTGTCGGCGGCATCGCCGTGCTGGAACTCGATGCCCGCCACGTGACCCTCCCCCAGCACCTTGACGGGGGTGCGGTTGTAGGCGAACCGGATGGTCTTGCCGCCCGGCTCACGCGCCTCACGCGGGCAGGTGCTGAGCACCTCCAGCTTCTGCCGGGTCAGGGGCTCCAGATGCGTCTGCAGCGCCTCGTCGACCAGCTTGGCGGTTTCCTCGTCGATCACCACTGTCATATCGGGCAGCCCCACGAGACCAAGCAGCTCGGGCAGCGTGAACGCGGAGTGTTCCGGTCCACGGCGCCCGACGATGACCACCTCGCGCAGTGCGCTGTTGCGCAACGCGGTCAGGGCGGTGTCCGAAATATCCGTACGTGCAAGGCGGTCGGTGCTCCCGGTGAGCACACGCGCCACGTCCAGGGCCACGTTCCCGTTACCGATCACGACGGCACGCTCGTGGTCGAGGTTAACCCGGAAGTCGCTGTAGTCGGGGTGGGCATTGATCCACGCGACAACCTCGGTGGCGGTGGCGTTGCCCGGCAATTCGATCCCCGGGATATCCAGGCGACGATCGGAGGAGGCCCCGACGGAGTAGATCACCGCATGGTGATGCGCCAGCAGTTCGTCATGGCTGACGTCCTTGCCTACCTCGACGTTCAGGAAGAACTCGAAGTTGGGCTGCGCGGCCATCGTGTCGAAGAGCTTGGTCACCCGCTTGGTCTGCTGGTGATCGGGGGCCACCCCGGCACGCACCAAACCGTAAGGAGCAGGCAACCTCTCGAACATGCTGACCTTCACGTTCGGTTGGGTCAACAGTTCGTCGGCGGCGTACATGGCCGCGGGGCCGGAGCCCACGATGGCCACCTTCAGCCCGCGCCCGCTGGAACGGACGGGCGGTGCCTGGATGACCGGAGCCAAACTGGCGCGGGGGATTTCGCGCGGATAGAACTCCGAGTTGATCCGCAGGAAGGGCAGCTGCTCTTCCTTGAGCACCGAGTCCGGCTTGATGGCATCGACGGGACAAGCCGCGACGCACGCACCGCAGTCGACGCACGCGGACGCGTCGATGTGCAGCATCTCCGCCTTGAGGAAATCTGGCTCATCCGGCGTGGGGTGGATGCAGTTCACCGGGCATGCGTAAACGCACGAGCCCTCGTTACAGCACGCCTGGGTAACGACGTGCGGCATCAGGCGGGAACAGCGCTGTGTGAATCAGCCACTGCGGCTTCGGGAGCCGAGTAGTTCACCAGCGGGCCGCGCTGCGGCTCGCTGCGGTAACGGGCTGCGCGGCCATCGATGTGCAGCACCCGCCACACCAGCTTGGCCACGGGGTTCATCATCCCGGTTTCCCGGACCAGCATCCGCACGTCGGAGAAGACCTCGCTCATCGTCTGCCGCGATGCCGGGCTCTTCCAGAAGATCTCCTTCATCACGTCCTGCGGGATGTCGAACTTCTTGGCGAAGCTGCGCGGCGGCGTCATGATGGCGCCCATCAACACCCGCATCGTGATCGGGGTGGCGATCGACAACACAAATCGGTTGAACCAGTGCATGGCCGGTACACGCTTACGCAGGTACTCGTGCGCGAAGGAGATGTGCCGGGCTTCCTCGGCCACATGGATCTCCATGACGCGCTTCATGATCGGGTGCAGATTGTCACCCTCGCGCAGCACGTTCTTCTGTGTGTGATCGATGGGCTCCTCACCGGCGAGCACGCCCACGAAGAACATCTCCGGGAACGGCGTGGAGGCCAGCGGAACAAACGGGGACAGCCAGCGCAGCAGGCGCGGCATGCCGGGCACGTCGACACCGAGGCGGTTGACCATCTCCTGGAACATCAGGGTGTGGTTGCACTCTTCGATGGACTCGTGATTGAGGTACCGGAACTCCGGTGAGCCGTTGGGCACGCTGAACGCGTACTGGATCAGACCGCGGATCAGGATGCTCTCGAAGTGCAGACCCACCTTGGCGACGTTGGCCTGACGCCACATGCCGATCTCGATCTGCTTCTCCAGCGGCTGCGCCTGGTACCAGGGGTGGCGGCCGAAAGGGTCGGTCCGGTGCGGAAGCACCCAGCGCGGGTCATTGGGGACGACGGCATACTCCGGGTTATCCCAGTCGATATCGATGAAGGGATCGAAGTTCCGGTTCGTGGAGCCGTGCGACAGGGTCTCGAGCACCTGGACGTAGCTCGCGTCGGCACGGACTTCCTTCTTCGCGCGGAGCTTCTCGCGGAGCGACATGGCTTTATCTCCTTTGATTCGTCCAAAGACGCGGTAACGGACCTGCAAACTTTTACGTTCTGGGGCTACTTGGAAGTCTACAAGCTCTGGGCGAGTGTAAACAGGGCGGGAAGGCCCAATCTAGGTTTGGGACGAAACGTCCCATGTGACGTTCTCTGCAGGCTTTGTTTTGCGTGAGGCAGGTCTCAATGGGTCACCGTTTAGGCTGGTAGCCGTGGCTGAATTGACCATCCCCGCTGACCTCCTGCCCGCCGACGGACGTTTCGGCTGCGGCCCCTCCAAAGTGCGGCCCGAACAGCTGCAATCCCTCGTGGATGCCGGAGCCGCCCTTTTCGGTACGTCGCATCGGCAAGCACCCGTCAAGAACCTCGTCGGCCGTGTCCGCGAGGGCCTCAAGGAGCTGTTCAAGGCTCCCGAGGGCTACGAGGTAATCCTCGGCAACGGTGGCTCCACGTTGTTCTGGGACGCCGCCGCGTTCGGCCTGATCCGCGAGAAGTCGCTGCACCTGACCTTCGGTGAGTTCAGCGCCAAGTTCGCCTCCTGCGTGGCCAAGAACCCGTTCGTCGGCGACCCGATCAAGGTGGTCGCCGATGCGGGCAGTGCTCCCGCTCCGGTCTCGGATCCATCTGTTGATGTGATCGCCTGGGCGCACAACGAGACCTCGACCGGTGTCATGGTTCCGGTCCAGCGTCCGGCCGGCTCCGAGAACGCGCTGGTGCTCATCGACGCCACCTCCGGCGCCGGCGGACTGCCGGTGGATCTGTCGGAAGTAGACGCGTACTACTTCGCGCCGCAGAAGAACTTCGCCGGCGATGGCGGGCTGTGGCTGTCATTGATGAGCCCGGCCGCCCTGGAGCGGGTGGAGGAGATCGGCGGCAGCGGACGCTGGGTGCCCGACATCCTGTCGCTGCCGATCGCCGTGGAGAACAGCCTCAAGAACCAGACCTACAACACGCCGGCCATCGGCACGCTGCTGCTGCTGGCCGATCAGATCGACTGGCTGCTGAGCAACGGCGGCCTGGACTGGGCCACCAAGCGGACCGCCGATTCGGCATCGCGGCTGTACTCCTGGGCCGAAGCGACCGCGTTCACCACACCATTCGTGGCGGACCCGGCGCAGCGCTCACAGGTGGTGGGCACCATCGACTTCAACGACGACGTGGACGCGGCCGCCGTTGCGAAGGTGCTGCGCGCCAATGGTGTGGTGGACACCGAGCCGTATCGCAAGCTGGGCCGCAACCAGCTGCGGGTGGCGATGTTCGCGGCCATCGACCCCGAGGACATCTCCCAGCTGACGCAGTGCATCGACTGGGTCGTCGAGCGTCTCTGATTCACAGCCTTATGCCCGGAGTGGGAACCTGACGTGGAAAATCACCACAAAGCCGCGTCAGGTTCCCACTCGACCGGGTGCTAGTGCACCGTGAGGTTGTAGACGTCGACGTCGTCGATGGTCTGTTTGACGAACGTGCGCTGCACCCATTCCTGGATGGCTTTCGAGGTCTCACTGCCCGGGGGACTGAATCCCTCGCCACCATGGCCACCGCCCTCCCCATCGATGAAGTAATGGATCTGCCCGTCGGCCACGTATTGCTGAAACTGCGCCAGTGTCGGTGATGGGTCGGTCCCATTGAATCCACCGATGGGCATCACCGGCCGACCGGTGGCCAGCTGATACCCAGACGCCTTGTTAGAGCCGACGGCGGCGGCCACCCAGGTGTAACGATCCGCGTTGGCTTCCAGCGCGGCAACGATATCGGGGCCAGGATCACTACCATCGAGCAAACCGCCGCCACGTTGTGAACCGGCTTCGAATTCCGAACGATGCTCTCGCTCCGGCATATCCGGGAAGTCCGGGAACCCGCCGCCCTTGACCTCGGGCCCGGCCGAGGGAAGCGCTCCACTATGTGGAGTCGCGATGGTCTGGACCGAGTATGCGACCGGACCGGCCAACGCCACGATGAGCGCGGCGGCGGCGGCAGCCTTGGGATACCTGCGCAAGACGATGCCGATGACAGCGCCGAGCCCCAGGACCAGAATCACCCAGCGCAGCCAGGGCACAAATTCCGGGGAACGCCCCAGCAAGACCCAGGCCATCACCACCGTGAGCAACAATGTGGCCGCCAAAAACCAACGCACCCAAGACCGTTCACGCTCTCGCCAGGCGATGGACGCACCCGCTCCCACAAGTGCGGCGACTGCGGGCGACAGCGCCACCGAGTAGTAGGGGTGAAAGATCCCTTGCATGTAGCTGAAGACGGTGCCGGTGGTGAGCACCCACAGCCCGAAAACAATCAGCACCGCACGACGCATGTCCGTTCGGGATTCCTTGCGCAGCAAGACCAATCCCAGCACCGCCAGGACCACCGCACTCGGCAGCAGCCAGGCGATCTGCCCGCCGAGCGCCGGTTGGAACAACCTGCCGAACCCCGGTTCACTCCCGAAATGGCCACCGAATCCATACATCTCGTCGCGCGGACCGGACGCGCTACCCTTCTCGTTGCCGTTGAGTCGACCCAACCCGTTGTAGCCGAGGGTGAGCTCCAGAATCGAGTTGTCTGGCGATCCGCCGATCCACGGGCGTGAGCCCGGAGGCCACAGCTCCACTGTGACTATCCACCAACCTGCCGAAACCGCCGCCGCGGCAGCAGATCCGGCGAGCTGCGCCAGCCTCTTCCCGATACCTACCGGCGCGGCGATCAGATAGGTCAGCGCGATGGGCGGGATGACGAGCAGCACCTGCAGCTGCTTGGTCAGAAAGCCGAATCCGACCAGCGCGCCGACGAGGAGCAGCCAGCGGGTGCGGCCGTCCTCGATAGCGCGCAGCATCGTCCATACCGCGGCGATCATCAGCAGGACCAACAGCGGGTCCGGGTTGTTGAATCGGAACATCAGCACCGCCACCGGTGTCACCGCGAGCACCAGGCCGGCCAGCAGACCCGGCCCATGGCCGAAGTACCGGCGAACGGTCACATACAGCAGCCCGACTGAGGCCACACCCAAAAGCACTTGGGGCACCAGAATGCTCCAACTACTGAGCCCGAAGATGCGCGCGGAAAGTTCCATGAGCCAAAGCGAAGCCGGCGGTTTGTCAACAGTGATCGAGTTGGCGGCATCCGAGGATCCGAAGAACGCGGCCTTCCACGAGACCGAACCCGCCTGCACCGCAGCAGAATAAAAGGAATTGGCCCAGCCGTTGGAGCCGAGGTTGACCAGATACGCTGCCGCGGTGCCGACCAACAGGAAAGCAACGCTGATCCGCTCCCGGGACTGTTCCCGCACTAGCGAGTGCTCGCGCTTCGGAACACCCACCGCAATCCGACGAACCGAACGAGGGTGGCAACGAGGTTGGCCACGGTCAGCACGATCAGCAACAGATGCTTGGAGGCGTCCGGGACCAGGTGGTGCATGGCCACCAGAGAACCGCTGGTGAGGGCCAATCCGATGCCGAAGATGACAAGTCCCTGGAACTGATGCTTGGCCACGTCACGCCGACCCCGCACGCCGAAGGTGAAAAACCTGTTGGCAGACGTGTTGAGCACCGCGGTGATGAGCAACGCCAGGAAGTTGGCGGCCTGATCCCCCACCGCCCCGTGCAGGACCAGGAATAACAGGGCATAGGCCAATGTGCTTGCCACACCGATGATTCCGAACCGGACCAATTGGCCGACCATGCCGGCAGGCACACCCTCGACGAGCGGCTCACGGCCGAGGCTGTGACGCAGCTCGTCCAATGGCAGGGTACCGAGCATGAGTGCGCGGCCCAGCCGCCAGATGCCGAGCAGGTCCTTGCGAACGGTGTCGACGATGTCGACGCGACTGTCCGGGTCATCCACCCAGTCGACCGGTACCTCGTGGATACGCAGCCCAACCCGCTCGGCCAACACCAGCAGTTCGGTGTCGAAGAACCATTCCTTGTCTTCGACCAACGGGAGGAGCTGACGCGCCACGTCGGTACGGATCGCCTTGAATCCGCATTGCGCGTCGGAGAACCGGACCTGCAGCGAGGCATGCAGAATCAGGTTGTAGGTGCGTGAGATGAATTCGCGCTTGGGCCCACGGACCACTCGCGAGTTGCGGTTGAGCCGAGAACCGTAGGCGACATCCGAGTGCCCCGAGATCAGGGGTGCGACGAGCGGCATCAGTGCGTTGAGGTCGGTGGACAAATCCACATCGCAGTACGCCACAACCTCCGCGTCCGAGGACAGCCACGCAGCGGCCAGCGCCCGCCCCCGCCCCTTCTCCTCCAGATGCAGCACGTCGACATGGTCGAGCTCGGCAGCAAGCCGGTGCGCGATCTGCAGAGTGCCATCGGTACTGGCGTTGTCGGCAATGGTGATGCGGGCCGTGTACGGAACCTCGTTGGCAAGGAACGCGTGCAGTCTGCGCACGCACCGCTCCAGGTCGTTCTCCTCGTTGTAGACGGGGATCACGATGTCGAGGGTCGACGCGAGTACTGCGGTCGGTGCCGTCGCGGTGTCGATCGGCTGCATCACACTGGTCACAGGAGTGACAATGGTGCCCCCCGCTCTGACGCAACTGGGTCGCCACTGTGAGTTTCCTGTGAGGGGTTACGCGACCACCGAGCTCTCCAGGAATCGTGCCGCGATCTCGACGCTGCGACGAGCCTCCGGCAGGAGTCCAGGGACGATCCAGTAACCGTGGACAAACCCCGGCCATTCGTACGCCGTACAGCTTCCCCCGGAACCACGCACCTGCCGCGCGAACTGCTCGCCATCGGCACGCATGACCTCCAGGCTGCCGTAGTGCAACTGCACCGGAGGCAGATTTCCCAGGTCGCCGTTGAGCACTGACAACCTGGCGTCGGCGATATCGTGATCTGCCACGTACAACGCGAGGATTCGACGCGCACCGCGGGGGTTGAACGGGTTTCCCGTGATCCGGGTATCCGTGAAGGACGCGGCGAACGAAGGATCGATCAGCGGGCCGAACAACGCGAGCGACGCCGGTGGCGACACCCCCTCGGCCATCGCACGAGCGGACAGTGTTATCGCCAGGTGCCCTCCCGCAGAGTCGCCTGCGACCGTGATCTGGTCGGGCCGGTAGCCCTGAGAAAGGAGCCATCGGTACGCGGCAAAAACGTCGTCTTCTGCCGCGGGGAAAACAGATTCGGGTGCTCTGCGGTATTGCACGGTGAAAACCGGCAGCCCCGAGTACTGCGACAGGTATGACGCGAACCCGCGGTGAGTCCGGGGAGAGCAGATCGCGTAACCGCTCCCGTGGCACAGCAGGATGACCCCAGCGCCGTACTCCGCGGCGGGCGCCGTGACCCACTCACCACGAACCGGCCCGTCTTGTCGCCGAACAGCGGTGCCACGCACGGGAATGCTGGCCAGACACGCGATATGGATTGCCCCACGGGCCACCAGGATTGCCAGCCGGTTGGCGGGGAGCACGGTAGTGACCGGCCACAGGAGAACGTAGAGCAACCACGCCAGGAGGCGGGTACGAATGTCAGGTCGTCGAGTAGGTTCTGACATCCCCCATCACCAGGTCGTAGTCGGATAGGTTCGGTTCGGCGGCCAGTCGATGGCGATACGCATCGGGCGTCCATGGCCACAGTTCGGGTACGCCGTCCTTACCGAGATACCAGCTGGTGCAGCCCGTGGCCCAGACCGTGCCCGGCATGGCGGCCCGCATCTCGGAATTGAAAGCCGCTGTCGCAGCGGCGGAGGGTGCCACCGCGTCGATCTGGTTGTCCTGCCAGCGGCGGACCCAGCGCAGAATGTGCTCGCACTGGTGCTCGGCGATCGCGGTGAGTGAATAGTTGCCCACCGGGCTATGCGGACCCATCAGCATGAAGAAATTGGGGAACCCCGGCAGGCCCACCCCCAGATGCGCCACGGGCCCGTCGGACCACAGCTCGTCGATCGTAATACCCTCTTGCCCAAAAAGATTCATCGGGCGCATGAAAGCATGTGCATCGAATCCGGTGGCCAGCACCATGGCATCCACCTTGTGTAGCCGACCCTCGGCAGTCACTATCCCCTGTTCTTCGACGTGATCGATCGCCGTGTCCACCAGTGCGACATGGGGACGCTGCATCGCGCGATAGAAGCCCGCGGATATCACCAGCCTGCGACACATCGGCTGGTAGTCCGGGGTGAGCCTGCGCCGCAAGTCCGGATCCGCCACGGTCCGCAGGTTGGCCCTGCACAGTGCCGAGATCAGGCGGCGTTGCCAGCCGGGACGAACCAACGCCGCGGCAAGGAATTCGAACACACTGCGGTATCCGTGGTACGCCGCCGCACTGAGGATGGGCACCTTGGCCCGCACCATGTCCGCCAACTTCGTATAGGACGGATTGGGGACCGGCACCACCCATTGGGCGCTGCGCTGAAACAGTTTCAGCTCGCCCACAACCGGTTCGAGGCCGCAGACGATCTGAACCCCCGTCGATCCGGTACCGATTACCGCGACGCGCTTTCCCTTGGGGTCGAAGGAGTGGTCCCAGCGCGCCGAATGCATCACCGGCCCGTGGAAATCGGCGAGTCCGTTGATGGTCGGATATCGCGGTTCCCGCAAGATACCGGTGGCCGAGATCAAGAAGTCGACGACCAGGACATCGCCTTGATCGGTCCGCACCCGCCACCGGCCGTCCTCGAAGCGGGCCTCGGTGACCGTGGTGCCGAACCGAATGCGTCGGCGAATGTCGAACTCGGTGGCGAAGCGCCGGAAGTACTCACCGATTTCGCCCCCTGGCGAGAAGAACCTGGACCAGTCCGGCTTCGGCGCAAAGGTGAATTGGTAAAAACGAGAAGGGATATCACAGCTCAGGCCGGGGTAGGTGTTGTCTCGCCAGGTGCCGCCGACCTCATCCGCCTTCTCTAGAATGGTGACATCGGTAATGCCCGCCTGGTGCAGCATTGCCGCCATACACAGACCGGACATGCCGGCTCCGACGATCGCGACAGAGGGTGACCGGCGCATCATGCCGCTACCCCCGCATCCGCTTCGCGAATCGCCTTCCGTAGTCGTCTATTTCGGCCGAGAAGTCCGTCTAGGTGATAGACGGCCGTCCTCAGGTCCAGCAGCAGCGGCACCCAGCGAGGTGCGTACACCCGACGGCTGCGCCGTGCGATGCCCTCGACAATGGCCGTGCCGGCGGTGCTGACGGGAGCAGCCTTCCCAACAAAATCCGGGAGGGTGGACATGATGGCCCCAAGACCGTGGTTACCCGCTATCGAATTCCCCAACTCGGTGTCGATCAGCCCGAAATACGCGATACCGACACCGACTCCACTATCGGACAGCTCGATTCGCAATGCGCGCGCCAGCGCCTCGACACCCCACTTAGCGGCCATGTAGGCACTGAAGGTCGGACCCGGGAGCCCGGCCGCCGCGGAGGCCACCACCATCACGTATCCGCGTCGCGCCCGAACGTGCGGAATAGCGATCCGTGCGGTGTGGAACACACCGACCAGGTTCACATCGATCACCTGCTGCCACTCCTGCGGCCGAACGCTCGCGACCGTCGCGATGGGCCCGGCAATGCCCGCGTTCGCGAGCACGATGTCGATTCCACCGAATCGTTGGACAACAGCGTCCATTGCCGTGGCGATCGATTCGGGATCGGTGACATCGGCGGCGAACCCGGCCACCCCGTCCCCCAACTCAGCAGCCAGTGCATCCGCCCGGGCTGCGTCCCGATCCAGCACCGCCACCGAAGCTCCCCGCCGCGATAGCTGCCGCGCCACCTCGGCACCAATGCCATTGGCGCCGCCGGTGATGACCGCCACCTGCCCGAACATGTGATCAGACGTCCTTGCCATGGCCTGAACGTATTGATCGCACATCCAGCATTGAATGACTTCATCCGCCAAAGACTTGATAAATTCGGACAGTGCCCGATGATGGTGGTCGCCCATTCTGGGACTATCCGCGCTCGCCCACCGCGACACGGAACCTCGTCGAAGCGGCCAGAGACCGCGGTTTCGGCACGGACCTATGCCTGACGGAGACGGGCCTCACCGACGCCGACCTGGTAGGGCCCGATGCCGTCGTGAGCGGGGCTCAGGAACTGCAGATCGTGCGGAACTTGTTGGCGCTCACGGGAGATCCGGTGGGGCTCGGGATCGAGGTGGGTACCCGTTATCAAATCGCCAGTGCTGGAATCTTGGGATTCGCACTGCTGTCCAGCCCGACCATGCGCGACGCGCTCGCGGTCGGGTTACGTTTCAGTCAGCTCAGTTCGACATTTCACCGCTTCACGCTGACCATCGGCGACGCGGACAGCATTTTCGATCTCGACGAGAGCGACATCCCGCCCGATGTCCGCCGGTTTCTACTGGAACGCGATCTGGCGGCGATCGCCGGCATAGTTCCCATCCTGTTCGGCGGCGCGATGCCGGTAGGAGCACGCGTGCAGCTTCGGAGCGGTCCCGACACGCCCCTGCGCCTCCTGGCCGAGCTACTCGCCGTCGAGTTCGAATCGCCGCGAAACGCGCTGGTGTTTCCCACCGAGCTGCTGGCGGCACCGTTGCCGACCGCCGATCCGCACACGGCCGCCCTGTGCGTGCGCCAGTGCGAGGAGCTTCTCGAACAACGGCGCTCCCGTGACGGTATCGCCGGTGAGGTGCGCCACCAGCTGCTTCGAGTCCCCGGGCAGGTGCCCACCATGGGCCACATCGCCGCGGGCATGCACATCGCCGAGCGCACGCTGCACCGTCGGCTGGCACGCGAGGGAACCTCCTATCGGGCACTGCTCGACGAGGTACGCGAGACCCTGGCCAAGGAGCTCCTCGCCAACGGGCTCACCGTGAAAGAAGTCTCCGACCGTCTGGGGTACTCCGAACCCGCGGCATTCACGCACGCCTACACGCGCTGGCACGGCGCTCCGCCACGGGCGCGTCTGATGTGACGACACGTTCCACATAAATATTGATTCATATACGATCGTCTAGTGTTCGATAGTTTTGGTGCCTCCTTTCGGTCGAATCGCCGGCGCGCGCGGCTCCTCATCACCGTGGTTTGCGTCATCGCACTGATACTGGGCACAGGTGGCTGGGTGATCTGCGCGAACGACTTCGCGATCAGGACGCAACAGGTGACCATCCCCGGCTCGACTGGGCCACTTCAGGCGATACTCGCCTTACCCCGGCACGGCGCCGCCCCGTTCGGGCTGGTCGTGTTCGTGCACGGCGACGGCGCGGCGAATGCGACACGAGACGGCTTCTACGAACCGATCTGGGAATCATTCGCCAAGGCGGGATATGCCTCGCTGTCCTGGAACAAGCCGGGAATCCAAGGCGCTCCGGGTAATTGGCTGAATCAAAGCATGCACGACCGGGCCAACGAAGCGGAGGAAGCGATCGACTGGGCGCGCAAGCGCACCGATATCGACCCGCGGCGGATCGGGATATGGGGTATCAGCCAAGGCGGATGGGTGGTACCCGAGATCGCCTCGCGCCGGCCGGATCTACAGTTCGTGATTCTCGTTGGCGCAGCGGTGAATTGGCTACGACAAGGGAGATACCACCTACTCGCCGATCTTCGACACCGTGGCGCCTCCGAATCCGAGATCGCCACCGCGTTGAATCGCCGCGAGACGGGATTGCGACTACTGCGTGACGACGCGACCTACGAGCAGTACCTTGCGGCGCAGCAGGATTCTGATCCCATGTCCGCCGATCGCTGGAACTTCGTCCGCAAGAATTTTCGGTCCGATGTCACCGACATCCTGCCGCTCGTCACGACGCCGGTTCTGCTCGCAGTCGGCGACGACGATCTGAATGTCGATGTCGACGAGACCGAACAGATCTACCGTCGGATCCTGCCGCCACAGCAGCTGACGGTGCAGCGCTACCCCAACGCATCACACAACATCGTGAAGGCCGATTTGGACAACGATCAGAATTGGCGCTCGACGATGGTCGCGGTGCTGTTCCCACGTTCGCTCTACGCGCCCGGCTACCTGGAAAACCTACGGAATTACGTTGCGAGGCAGCCGGTGCGCTGAACGTGATGAGCAGTGGGGTCCTCATACGACGGCTGACGTTCTGCGAGGCCGCGGGTGCGGTGCTACTCGCGGCGGCGACGCTGCCGTTTTCCTCACCGTGGACGGGCGCCCCGCCGCTGTGGGTCCAGCTGCTCGGACTGACTTTTCTGCTCGGAATGTTCACCGCCAAGTTGGTTGTCTTGCGGCGCATCACCTCTGCGGTGACATTGGCGAGTCTTCACGGTGTGCTGCGCCTTCACCTAGCGGTCGGCGCGTACGCCCTGGCGGTGTCCCTGCTGTTTCCGCTGCCACCGTCATGGAGCTGGTTCTGGTTCGCACTAACCTTTCTCGGCGCCGTGCTGGGCGGTGTCGCACTGGCTCGGATGCGGCGCACAGCGCCGTTCAGATGATCTGCTGAATCGCATCGGCATACCATCCGAACAATCGGATTGGTTGTTCGGCTTCGGTTTTCGCAAGCTCTGCCCAGCACGCGGCGACCGCCGCACGCGCGGCCGCGCCCACCCACGGCTGTGGGAGCAGCTGCGGCGGCAGGAGCGGGTCGGGTTCAACCGCCCGTGTGAACTCTGCCGCCAGCGCCACGGCGAGAGTGAGTAGTTCGGTTCGTGACGCCGTGCGAATCGCGGGAAGAACAGCTTCGGCCACCGCCAGCAGCCTGCGGTGGCGCTCGGCGATTGCGTCGACCGGCCAGAGTCGGTCGGCCAGCTCTCGAGCTTCCGATCGGCCACCCAGTGCGAGGTCGGTCGTGGTGAACGACGTCACGTGCTCGGTCACGCCGAGTTGTTCGGCGGTGTCCGCGATCCGGGCTTCCCAGGCATTGGCGCACACATACAAGCCACCCTGGATCGGCGCACCTCCCAACCGCAGAATCGCGTCGCGCATGGCATCGCGTGCCGTACGGGCCGATTCGGGTACCGCGAATGCGATGAGGTGCCAACACCCATCCCACGGTGCGAGGCCGCGATCCTGCTCGTACATGTAGCGCACGTATTCCAGGTCCGGTTCCAGTGAGTTCCTCGTCGCCCCCGTCGCATACAGAATCGCCCTGCGCCCCCGCCCCTCCTGCGTGAAACGGCCCTCGGCAACAAGGCGTTTGACACACAATCGGACCTGCTGGTCGCTCATGCCCAAGATGCCGGCGACGTCGTAGAGCTCGCCGGCGGAAATCGTCGCGTCCTCACGGATCATGCTCTCGACGACGCTGCGGGTGGAGATATCGGAGTTCAGGACGTGTTGGATGTCCAAACGTTCACCTCATGAAAGCCGCTGTATTGTGTTCAATCATCCTACGTTCGGTGAACCGCCGAACGAATCAGGGCCGCGGCGCATGCTCAACCAGATACGGCGGGATCCCCGGCGCACACCCCAGCGCCGTCCCAAGGTCGGCGAAGAACCGCCGTGGCTCGATAACCGCCTCGGGCGGGTGAACTCCCACGCGGCGCGCAGTGCCATCGATCACCTGTGCCATCCCGAGGGCCAGGGGCACACCGGTGATGCGGGCCATGTCACGTAACGCGCTTCTCATCGGTTGTGCTTGTGGTCCGGTTAGATTCAGGCGCGCAAGCGCGGTATGACGATCTCCGCCCCGTTCACCGACGACTGCGGCAAAGAACGGTGGCAGGGTCCCGGGCCCCCGCAAGCGAACAGCCGCATAGGCCGAGCGCACCGCACGCCGCATTCCGGGGACCGCGAACGCCGCAGCGGCCTGTTCCCGCGTAAGTAGTCCGGTGTCGATATCACGACGCAGCGTGTCGAGATAGGCCACCGTCCACGGTTTGATGACCATGAGGTTCAGAACGGTGCCGATCGGTTTCAGACTGCGCCGCAGCGTGATCGGCTCCGGATGGCCGATCGAGTAGGCAGTACCCCGATGTCCGGCGGGCAGGTCCAACGCGACAGGGGCCAGCGGACGCTGCTCGACGAGCTGCCCGTCCCCCACCGCGGTGATGGTGCCGCTGGCCTGCTCCATCCAATGCACCGCCGCAGCAGTTGGCCTGCCACCGGAGCCGAGCAACTGAGCCTTGCCTTCGGTGTCGTCCCCGTCGGTGCCGACGTCCACGGGCCACGCCGTGTAGATGTCGTGGATCGAATCGAATTCCGCTGCGGCCGTGGCGGCAAGCAGGTTACTGATTCCCGGACTCGCGCCCATACCGATCACCGCACAGACGCCGTATTCGCGCGCCGTCTCATCGAGCTCAAGCATCTGCAACGTCGGCTCCCAGTCGTCGCAGATGTCCAGATAGTGCGTTCTTGTCTCGATCGCCGCAAGCAGCACCGTCAGCCCGAAACGGAAGTATGGCCCAACGGTATTCAGTACGAGGTCAACCGTCCCCAGGACGGCGCGCAATGCCGCGTCATCGGTGACGTCGACCTGAACAGCCCGGACCGGTACACGGCCCGCCCCCAACTGCCGCACCAATCCTTCGGCCGCGCCGAGGTCGCGGTCGGCGATGACGATCTCTTCGATGCCCGGTATTTCTCGAGCGGTCCGCACGGCGACAGCCCCCATCGCCCCTGCTCCACCCAACGCCAAAATCTTCATGCGCCCCATATTACCTATCGAACTAAATACGATCGTTTTTTAAATGATAGATATGGAGAATCCAACTCGTCCCGCCACCGGTCTCACGCTCGGTAAGTTGGTCGGGGTGACAGAACCGCACGAAGATCACGAGATCGACTACCGCTTTACGCTGGCCAACGAGCGCACGTTCCTCTCGTGGATCCGGACCGCCCTCGGATTACTCGCCGGCGGCGTGGCGGTACAAACCCTCGTCCAACCGTTTCACCACGCCGGGGTCCGACATGTATTGGCGGCATCCTGCCTGGCCCTGGCAGTGGTGGTGTCCATCGGCGCATATGTTCATTGGCGCGATGTGAAAGACCGGATGGACCGGGACCAACCCCTCAAGGGCACCCTGCTGGTGCCCCTGCTCGCAGTCAGCATCGGACTCGTCGCGATCCTGGCGTCGATTGCCGTCTTCTATCGATGAGGACGGACCCCGAGACTCACGCCGTCGAACGTACGGCGCTGGCGTGGCTTCGCACCGGGCTGGCCGCAGCCGGAACCGCCGCGGTATTTCTGACCCACGCACTCATCCACAAACAGACCGCGGGGGCGTCATTAATCGCGACCGCGGTCGTGCTCGGAATCGCCGCCATCAGCACCGTGCGCCATCACGCGCTGGCCCGAGGGCACTGGCATCACGGCAGCAGGCCCATCGCTCTGACCACCCTGACCGTGGTCGTGGTGATCCTGTTGTCGGCAGGCATCGACATCTCAAATCTGGGTACGTAGGTATACCTGCGATTCCGCAGACCACACCCCCTCACGACCCCATACTTCTCCTGTTCGGCTCCACCCCTCATCACACATAAGGAGAACGCAATGAAGCGTGGGCTTGTGGTCGCCATTGGCGGCGCGGCGGTTATCGCCGCAGGTTTGGTCGGCTGCTCGAGCGATAAGTCCAGCACCACGGTCAGTGGCAACGGCGGCGCGGTGGCAACCAACAGCAGCGCCAGGGTCGTCATCGACGGCAAGGAGCAGAAGATCGAGGGTGCCGTCATCTGCCAGGCCTCAAACGGCAACGTCAACATCGTCATCGGCAGCGGCGCCCAGGGCTTCGGCGCGGTGGTGACGGACGGCGATTCCCCGACGGTGAAGTCCGCGGGCCTGGGCAGCCTCAATGGGCAGTCGTTGGCATTCTCCGAAGGCACCCCCGGAGCGAACGCGAAGGCCACCAAGGACGGAAAGAAGTACCACATCGAGGGCACTGCCATCGCCGTGGACATGGCCAACCCGATGCAGCCTTCCAACAAGCCATTCGAAATCGAGGTCACCTGCCCATAAGGCAGATGGGCGTCTAGCCGGGTAACCGCGACAGATCCGCGCTACCCGGCTAGACCTCCAAACAGCAGGATTCTGGCGCCTCTCATGTGCCGGTCGTCCCGGCCTGCGCGAGGTGGCTCACCGCCCAGACCGACCCTGCCGGGTCGACGCGATCGATACCGGTGGCAAACAACACCTGCCACATGCGTCACATAGCGCGAACTGTCCACAAAAGCAAGTAGCCCACACCCCCGCGTGTCACCGCGGAATGGCCCTCTACCTGCACTAAGGTCCCAAGAACTGGGCCATCCAGGCCAGGGCGAGGAGGACATCGTGCGCGAACTGAAAGTCATCGGCCTATCAGCCGACGGCAAGCGAGTGGTCTGCCAGGATGCCAACGGCAGCGACAAGTTCGTCATCGACGCCGACGACAGGCTCCGCGCAGCTGCCCGGGGTGATCTGTCCCGCCTCGGGCAGATCCAGATCGAAATGGAGAGCTCGTTGCGACCCCGGGAAATTCAGGCCCGCATCCGGGCCGGTGCCACCGTGCAGCAAGTCGCCACCACCGCCGGAGTCGATGTCGCCCGGATCGAACGGTTCGCCCATCCTGTATTGCTGGAACGGCAGCGCGCCGCCGAGATGGCAACCGCGGCCCACCCCGTGCGCAGCGACGGCCCCACCGTCAACTCGCTCGCCGATACCGTTGCCGGCGCAATGTTCGCGCGAGGACTTGATCCCGATGCCATCGAGTGGGACGCCTGGAAGGTCGAAGACGGCCGATGGACCGTCCAGCTGCAATGGCGAGCCGGCCGGTCGGATAACAAGGCGCACTTCCGATTCACCCCCGGGGCACATGGCGGCACGGTGACCGCACTCGATGATTCCGCCCGGGAGCTCATCGACCCGACCTTCACCCGCAGCCTGCGCACCGTCGCGCCGGTGGCTCCGCTTCTTCCTGAGCCCGAACCGGAGTTGTTCAACGAGCGCCCCGCACCGCAGCCCGAGCCCGTCCGCGAACCTGAGCCGGTCGAGGAAGTCAACGACGTCGAGCCGACTCCCGCGCCACGCCGCTCACGACGGAACAAGCCTGCGGTACCCACCTGGGAAGACGTGCTACTCGGCGTTCGCTCCAGCGGACAGAATTAACCAGAGCTGCCCTAGGCGATCAGGGCGGTCACCACGGCCGCCAGCCATCCGCCGGCGATTCCGATCGCGATGCCCAGCACGAACCATCGCAACACGGGGCGTTCCCGCCAACCCCATAACGTTGGCGAAAGACCGCCCACTGCAACAATATTGAGCAGGACTGCCCACAGCGGATGCACCTTCGCCAATCCGAGGCTCAGTACCACCACACCCACCGCTACCACCACGGCCACACACATCGCCGAGACGATGCCCTCGACCCATGGGGTGTCGGAATCCGCCGAGCTCTTTGTCCGTCGTGCGGGCTGCTTGTCGCCGGTCACGGCGCGAGCCTAGCGCGCTCATAAAACGCCAATGCCGCGGCGGTGGCCACGTTCAACGAGTCGGTGCCGTTGGCCATCGGGATGCGCACGCGGAAATCGCTGGCACGCAAAGCCACGTCGGTCAACCCAGGCCCCTCGGCGCCCACCATCAGGGCCACCCTCTCGTTATGAAGTGGCGGGATCACATCGGCCAGCGACCGCGAGTCGCCGGCAGGCGTCATCGCCAACAATCGGAAACCGTTGTCCCGCAATCTGTACAACGACTTCGGCCATTCCGGAAGACGAGCGAACGGCACCAGCAGTGCGTGCCCCATCGATACCCGCACCGCCCTGCGGTACAGCGGGTCCGCGCACCCGCTGCCAAAGAGCACCGCATCCACTCCCATTCCCGCGGCGTTGCGAAAAATCGAACCCAGATTCTCGTGGTCGTTGACGCCTTCCAGCACCGCCACCGTGCGCGCGGTCCGCATGAGTTCGGTCGCCGACAGTTCTACGGGTCGCCTCGCCGCGGCAAGTACCCCACGGTTGAGGTGAAAGCCAACGGCCTCCGCCATGACTTCTGGACTTGCCCGGTAGTACGGAATATCGACAGGTTCGAGATCGCCTGCAAGCTCGGTCAATCGACGGTCGGTACCCAACAGGGCAAAAGGTGCGAATCGTGAGGCCAGCATGCGTTGCACCACCAATACACCCTCGGCGATCACCAGCCCCTTCCCACTGGGCAGATCGGGCCTGCGGTCGACACTGTTGAGATCGCGGAAGCTGTCCAAACGTGGATCGGCAGCGTTGTCGATATCGATGACCAGCACCTACACCCGCCTCGCCAGCGGCGTCGGTTCGCACACCGGGGTGGCGACCGGGGCGGGCGGAATAAGCCCGGCACGTATCTGACCGCCTTCGGGAACCACCTCGGCGACAACCGGACACGGGTGACGGCGCAGATACACCGCGCAGGTCAGCCCGGCAGCCACCGACACCACCCCGCCGATCAGCAGCGGCATCCGCCCGCCGTGCAGATCGGCCAACCAGCCCACCAACGGGCTGCCCAGCGGAGTGCCACCCAGGAAAGCCACCATGTAAATGCCCATCACCCTTCCCCGCAGCTGCGAATCCACGGACAGCTGAATGATATTCATCGCCGACGTGGTGAACGTCAGCGCAAGTAGACCCGTCGGGATGAGCGCTATGGCCACCGAAAGATACGTGGGCATCGCACTGACGACAGCCTCGGAAACCCCGAAAGCCATAGCGGCGCTGTAGAACAAATTCATACGCACCTTCTCGGTGCGCCGGGCAGCCAGGGTGGCGCCCAACAATGTGCCGACCGCCAGCGCCGTCGAGAGCAGCCCGTATGACTCGGCGCCGCGACCGAAGGTCTCTCGTGCCAGCACCGCAAGGGTCAGCGAGAAATTCAGCCCGAATGTAGAGACCAGGAACACGGTAAGCATGATCATGAACAGGTCGCGACGGTGCCACACGTACGAAAATCCTTGACGCAGTTGCCCCTTAGCCGGCGGAACAGGTTCACTCGGGTGCAGCTCGTCAAGCCGCATGCGCCACAACGCGATGCCCACACCGATGAAACTGACGAAGTTCAGGAGGAAGACCCAGCCGGTACCAACGAGCCCGATCAACACCCCGGAGATCGCGGGCCCGATGATGCCCGCGAGGTTGAACACCATGGAGTTGAGTCCGACCGCGTTGGGCAGGCGGTCCGGGCCCACCATCTCAATGGTGAAGGATTGCCTGGTGGGTGCCTCGATTGCCGCGGCACATCCCATCGCGAAGGCCACCGCCATCACATGCCAGATCCGGACAAGCCCGGTGACCTGCAGAAGCCCCACCGTCAACGCGAACAGCGCCATCAACGCCTGCGTCAACATCAGCATCCGGCGCTTGTCGTAGCGGTCGGCCAGCATTCCGCCCCACACCGATAGCAACAGCGTCGGCCCGAATTGCAACGCCATGACCACACCGAGCAGGAAGGCGTTGCCGTGCGAGAGGTCCAGCACCAGCCAGTCCTGCGCCACGCGCTGCATCCAGGTGCCGACGAGCGACACCATCTGACCGCTGATCCATAGCCGGTAGTTACGTGTGCGCAGCGATACGAATATCCCGCCGCGGTCAGCCACGGTGAATCATTTTAGAGACTAACGAGATTGTCAGCTAACCGTTTTCATTGACCAGCGCCGACAGCAGGTCGGTCGCCTGCCGCAGCACCACCCGTTGCTCCGGGGTGAAATCGTCCAGGTGCTCGCGCAACCACTCCTCGCGGGCGCTGCGATCGGCCTGCACGATATCGGCACCCGCCTCCGACAACGAGACAACTACCTGGCGCCCGTCGGTCGGATGCGCCGAGCGCTCCACCAGCCCGAGCTCGGCCAACGAGGCGATCACCCGCGTCATCGACGGCGGCTGCACACGCTCGCGGGCGGCCAGCGCACCCGGGGTCATCGCCCCCTCGTTAAGCAACGTCGCCAATGCCGACAACTGCGTCAACGAGACCGGCGAATCCGCGCGCCGGAACCGCAGATGCCGGGCCAGGCGGATGACAACAAGCGAGAGATCGCTGGCCAACCGGGCATCGGGGTCGCTCACGGCCCAAACCTTACGGCACGTCCAGGGCTTTCACAGGGACCTAGCCCCGTGTAGTTCGTGCCACGTATGCTGCGCATCTAGTGGACACCCCCGCGCCCCAACCGCCCCCGCTCCCGGCCGCACTGCTCAATCCGTGGCCGGTTGTCGTCGCAGGCACAGTGCTGTGGCTCATTGCCAACATCATCGCCTTCACCATTCCTGCGCTCGAGAGCTGGCGTCCCATAACGCTCGCCGGACTCGGTACCGGCGCGCTGGGCACCGTCATCGTCCTGCTACAAGTTCGTGCAGTGCGGCGCGGCTCACGCGGCGCACAAACCGGCCTGTAGCCGAACCAACCCCGCAATATCCCGGAAGAGGAGCAATCTCATGCCCAACGCATCACTGCTGGAAACCGCCGTCGAGATCAATGCGCCGGTGGAGAAGGTATGGGGATTGATCGCCGATCTGGAGAACATGCCGCGGTGGAGCCCACAGACCCGCAAGATGTTCGTGCGCGGACCCGTGCAGGCGGGCACCAATGTCGTCAACTACAACCGCAAGGGCTGGAAGGTATGGCCGACGCGTGCCGTGCTGACCGCCGTCGAGCCCAACAAGCGTCTTGCCTGGCACGTCAAAGACAACCTGAGCGAGTGGAGCTACGAGCTGGAGCCCACCGCGGCCGGTGGCACCAGGGTCACCGAGCGTCGGGTGATGGGTGAGAAGCGCTCAGCGATCTCCACCAACCTGCAGAATTTGATGCTCGGCGGCACCGAGGTGTTCGACGAGGCACTGCTGGAGGGCATGCGGACGTCGCTGGCCAGGATCAAAGCAGCCGCAGAAGGCGTTTAGTCCGCCAGATCCAGGACGCCGTCGTCAAAGGGCTCGTACAACGGCATCGCGGAGTTGAGTGGCTGCGGCGTGTCGGAATGAGCGCCGCAGCCGTACTCGATGTGCACGACACGGCCGTCGGCCGACATGGAGTTGGCACACGCCCCGAAGGCGACACCCAGTGAGCCGGCCAGCGGCAGGTAGAAGCCGCAGGATCGGCACACCCGGCGGGTGGCGCGCGCCATCTCGGTGTCCGGACCGCAGTCGCCGTCGAACCACCGCTGTGCGGCGTCGACACGCCCGGTCAGGCTCAGCACCTGCTTACGCCCCAACCCGATCTCACCCGCGGTCTCGGTGACCTGCGCATCTCCGCTGTCGGTGTATCCGGGTACCAGGCGAGGGTCGTTGGGCGGCGGGGCGAGAAGGTCGCCGGGGCCCAGGTCGCCCGGGCGGATGCGCTCCTCCCAGGGCACCCAGTTCGGTGCGCGCAGCGCCTCGGTGCCCGGAACAAGCACCACCTCACTGACGGTCGCGACGGTGGCGCCGGGTGCCGCGGCCATCACCACCTCCCAGTGCCATCCGCGGTACCCCGGCAGATCGGCTTCGAAGCGGTGAGTCAACGCGTGCAGATCAGTGCTCTCGGAGGAGGCCCCGAGGTACTTGCCCACGGTCTCCCCACTGAACTCGACGATGGCCGTACGAGCCTGGTCGATACAGGTATAGAGGGCGTCGCGGCCGGAGATAGTGATGTCCATCGCTGACCATCTTCTCACCGTGAGGGACAATCGATGCGTGCGGGACGACTACGCGCGGTTCGGGAACCGCCAAGGCAGTAGTGACTCCCCATCTCGCCGCCGAAATCAGGATCCGCGCGACGCGAACTCCCACCCCGGTATGGCCAACTATCCGACGGGCGGCGCCCCGCGCGACCCTCTTCGCGCGAGCGGCTCATCGAAGCGCGATCCTGGTCGCGCGAGCGGCTCATCGAACCGGTATCTGCCGCCGCTGGGCCAGGAACGCCGGGAAGAGTCGCGGCGGCGTCCTTCGCCTGAGCGGGAGATCCCGCCGAAGCTGACGGTCACCCGGGTGGCCGCCATGCGCAGCCGCGAAATGGGCTCGCGGATGTACGGGTTGTTCCACAAGGCCGCGACCGCCGACGGCGCCGACAAATCCGGCCTGACCGCGCTCACCTATCCGGTGATGGCCAACTTTGCGGTGGATGCCGCGATGGCGGTGGCCCTCGCCAACACACTCTTCTTCGCCGCCGCCACCGCCGAGTCCAAGAGCAAGGTGGCGCTGTACCTGCTCATCACCATTGCCCCGTTCGCCGTTATCGCCCCGCTGATCGGTCCCGCACTGGATCGCCTGCAACATGGGCGCCGGGCGGCGTTGGCGGCCTCATTCGGGCTGCGCATCGCGCTGGCCGTCATCATGATCGCCAACTACGACGGTGCCAGCGGCAGCTTCCCGCCCTGGGTGCTGTATCCGTGCGCATTGTCAATGCTGGTGCTGTCCAAATCCTTTGGCGTGTTGCGAAGCGCAGTAACACCGCGGGTGCTGCCGCCGACCATCGACCTGGTGCGCGTCAACTCACGGCTCACGACCTTCGGATTGGTCGGCGGGACCATCGTGGGCGGCGCCATCGCCGGCGCCTTCGAGCTCACGTTCACCCGGGTATTCCAGTTACCCGGAGCGCTTTTCGCCGTGATGGCCGCTGCGGCAGTGGGCGCCTGGTCGTCCATGCGCATCCCCAAGTGGGTCGAGGTGACCGCCGGTGAGGTGCCCACCACCTTCGGCTACCACGGCGACGACGGTGAACACCCGACGATCCTGCTCCGACGCTCCCATAAGCAGCAGGACAAGATCCGCCAGCCACTGGGCCGCAACATCATCACCGCGCTGTGGGGTAACAGCACCATCAAGGTAATGGTGGGTTTCCTCACGCTGTACCCGGCTTTCGTCGCCAAATCCCATGACGCACACGGCTTCCAACAACTCGCGATGCTCGGCATGATCGGCGCCGCCGCCGGCATCGGGAACTTCGCGGGCAATGCCACCAGCGCCCGGCTCAAGCTCGGTCGCCCCGCCCTGCTTGTCGTGCGGTGCGCCGGCGCGGTCACGGTGGTGGCGCTCGCGGCGGCGGTTACCGGAGTTCTGGCGGTCGTGGTGTTCGCGACACTGGTGACATCGGGAGTCAGCGCCATCGCGAAGGCGTCCCTGGACGCCTCACTGCAAGATGACCTGCCCGAGGAATCCCGGGCGTCGGCGTTCGGGCGTTCCGAGGCGCTGCTGCAGCTGTCCTGGGTACTCGGTGGCGCTATCGGCGTGATGATCTACACCGATCTGTGGGTGGGATTCACGGTGATATCCGCGGTGCTCATCCTCGGCCTGGCGCAGACGCTGGCCAGCTTCCGCGGCGCCTCCCTGATTCCGGGCCTGGGCGGTAACCGCCCGGTGATGGCCGAACAAGAGGGTGGCAAGGTAGTCGCGTGAAGGCAAAACTGGCGGCACTTGCCGCCGTCCTGGTGCTGACCGCTGCCGCGATGGTGGGGTTCATCGCCTGGCAGCTGCACGAGCATAGAGAAGGCCCGGCGGAGCGGCCCGAGATCAGCGCATTCACCCACGGCACCGTCATCCATGCCGCGCCTTATCAGTACTGCGACAAGAACAAGCTGGACCAGTGTGACCCGCCCGGACACACCGTCCAGTTGGCCGTCAACGCTCATGAACCCGTGCAACTTTCGGTAGATGGGCGCATCGCCCAGGCGCCATGGATGCTGTCCAGGATCTATGCGCCGGTGGACGACGTCGACCACAAGCGGGCCGAATCAAGCGTGTACCGCGACCATCGAACCGCCGTGACAATCCCAACGATCGACGGCGAGGGGCGGCGACTGGTGGGTCTGGAAATCAAGCTCCCGACGGTGGTTCAGACCGAGACCGGCGACCTGTTGGAGGTCACCCACGCAATCTGGTCCGTGGCCACGGTCTGGCAGAACTAGCGCAGAGCGCGATACTCCGCGCGTGCCGCGGCATCCAGATGCTCGGTGGCATAGCCCAGTGCGGTGCGACCCATAGCGGCGGCGTGTGCATCGAGGTAACCGAGGAGAATCTCGGTACCACAACGCTTTCCGGCTTCACGCAGCATCCAGCCGTAGGCCTTCTGGATGAGGTCACGCCGGTCGTCGATCACCAGCGATGCCACCGCGAGAAGGGGTTGCGCGTCACCACGTTTGGTGAAGGCGAAGGTGCCGATGATGCCCACCCGCCGACGCCAGAGGTCATCTTCTGCCGCTAGTTGCAGCAGCGGCGAATAGTCCTGGCCGACAAGCCATTCACCCAGAATCTGCTCAGCCGAGGAATCGACCAGGTCCCAGTTGTTCACCCGGCCGCCACGGACCTGCCGCAGGTACATCTGTACCCAGGCATCGCGTTCGGCGCCGTTGGCATGCGCGAACTCCCACACCGCCAGAATCAGCCCCGTCAATCGGTGCTCGTGCACCTCACTGGCCAGCAGCCGCACCACCGCCTCGCGTCCGATGCCACGGAACTGTCGCGCCAGCGCGCGCTGTTCGGGTACGGACACACCGACAAAGACGTCGCCCTCGCCGTACTCGCCCGGTCCGGTCTTGAAGAACCGCGCGGATTTCTCGGCCCGGCCGGGATCACCGATGGCATCGAGCGCCGCGATCACATCCTCGGCGCGGATGGATGTCAGGTCAGGCGTCCAGCTCAGCGGCGACGGCGCGCACGACCTCGGACACCTTGCGGGCGATCTTGCGATCCGGGTACCGCCCCTTGCGCAGCTCGGTCTGCACCGTGCCCTCCAGCAGGGTGATCATGTCCTCGATCATGCCGTGCAGCTCATCGGTGGTGTGCTTATGGTTCACCGGCCCGCTGCTCTCGCGGCGCGTCTTCTGCACCGAGGGCGGCGCGTCAATCAACTTGAGGCTCAGCGCCTGCGGACCACGGCGGCCCGCAGCCATGCCGAACTCGACCTTCTGACCGGCCTTGAGCCCCTCAACGCCAGCAGGCAGCGCAGAGGACCGGACGTACACGTCCTCGCCGTCCTCCTGCGACAGGAAGCCGAAGCCCTTCTCGGCGTCGTACCACTTGACCTTGCCGGTTGGCACTGCACTCACCTCACATGATTAACGCGCCCCAAATAGGACGCGGTGACTGGTCATCCTACTCGGCGCACGCAAGTGGTCGCTACGCTGGACTTATGACCCCGTTGATCGATTCGTTCGGCCGCATCGCGACCGACTTACGGGTGTCCTTGACCGACCGGTGCAATCTGCGCTGCACATACTGCATGCCAGCAGAGGGATTGGACTGGCTGCGCAGCGACGCACTGCTCACCGCCGACGAATACATCCGGCTGATCGGCATCGCGGTGAGCGAGCTCGGAATCCGTAGCGTCCGATTCACCGGCGGAGAGCCGTTGATATACAAGGACTTAGAGCGAATCATCACCGCGGTGGCCGCGCTGTCGCCACGTCCGGATATCGCGCTGACCACCAACGGCATCGGCCTGGACCGCAAGGCCGCCGCGCTACGAGACGCCGGGCTGGACCGCATCAACGTGTCGCTGGATACGTTGGATGCGGATCGCTTCGCCGCTATCACCCGCCGCGACCGGCTGACCGACGTTCTCGCCGGCCTCGAAGCCGCGAGCGCTGCCGGGTTGACCCCGACAAAGATCAATGCCGTGCTGACGCCCGAGCAGTACAAGGAGGACTCGGTCGAGCTACTGCGATTCAGTCTGGAGCACGGATTCGAGCTGCGGATCATTGAACAGATGCCACTGGATGCCGGGCACCACTGGAGCCGCGCTCACATGGTGACGGCCGACGAGGTCCACGCCGCCCTGAGCCGGGAATTCACCTTGAGCACGGATCCGGTGCCTCGTGGCAGCGCTCCAGCACAACGCTGGCTGGTCAACGGGGGTCCCGCCACGGTCGGGATCATCGCCTCGGTGTCGCGACCGTTCTGCGGGGACTGCGACCGCACCCGGCTGACGGCCGACGGTCAGATACGCAATTGCCTGTTCGCCACCACCGAGACGGACCTGCGCGGGCTGCTCCGCTCGGGCGCCGACGACGCGGCAGTGGCCTCGGCCTGGCAGGCCGCCATGTGGGGAAAGAAGCCGGGACACGGGATCAATGACCCGTCCTTCCTGCAGCCGGACCGTCCCATGAGCGCGATCGGCGGCTAGGTGAGCATCCGGGTCCGGTATTTCGCCGCAGCCGCGAACGCCGCAGGCATCGAAGAGGAGACCGTGGAGCTCCCCACGGGGGCTTCTTTCGACGACCTGACGCGCCAGCTGGCCGCAAAAGGACCGGAACTGGAACGCGTATTGGCGCGTTGTTCCTTTCTCTATGACGGCGTGGCCGTCCGCGACCGCTCCCACCGCCCGGAATCAGGCTCTATCGTGGATGTTCTGCCTCCGTTCGCTGGTGGATAGAAGTGCGCTGGCCCATCCTTTTATTAAGGAAGCTCTAAGGCGACTCTGAGAGTTGCGCATAGAGATTCCCCGGCAATTTCGTGATCTACAACACACATCGGAAGGTCACGGAAGTATCACGGCACGGACACGGAGTGGTGGAGCCACCCAATAACCTGCGCAGACCTCACCACTGGCGGGAATAAACCCACCCCGCCGTGGACGAAACACCGTGGAATGTCCAACATGACGAGACGCGCGCGGGCACGTACCGTCATCCGAAGTCCATACCCGCGCACCGAGCTCCGTCCCTCGGGTATGGCACCTCGTCGGTAAACCAAGGGACGGAGGCGGGGAACCCAACCGCCGGAGATTTCGATCTCCAGCACGGACCTCCATGGTTCTTGGGGTGAAGCCCGGGGAACCGGGCCGAGCGACCTCTCGTTCGAACCCGACAGCTGACTTCGCAGGTGCGTCACAGAGAGGAATACGACGGACATATGAGTGGACGGCACAGTAAGCCCACCAAGGCGGGCGCTAAGGCGGCCAAGGTCGCGGTAGCAGGTGCAGGCCTTGTCGGTGGCGGTCTGATGATGGCCGCGACGGCCGCAGCAGCCACCGACGGTGAGTGGGACCAGGTCGCGCGCTGCGAATCGGGTAACAACTGGGCCATCAACACCGGCAACGGATACCAGGGCGGGCTGCAGTTCTCGCCGAGCACCTGGATCAACCACGGTGGTGGGCAATTCGCCCCGTCCGCTCACCTGGCCACCAAGGAACAGCAGATCGCGATTGCCGAGAAGGTGCTCGCGGGTCAGGGCCGTGGCGCCTGGCCGGTCTGCGGCCGTGGCCTGTCCGGTTCCACCCCGCGGACCGCCCCCGCCGCGAACATCACCCCTGCCGCGCACCATGAGGAGCAGGCCGCCGCAGAGCCCGCTCCGGCTCCCGAGGCCGACGAGCAGTTCGTCGCCGAGGCCCCCGAGGCGCCCATCGTGGAAGAAGCCCCGGCCCCCGAAGAGGCGCCCGCCCCCGAGGCGCAGGACGTCGAATTCCAGTCCGGCCCGGCGCCCGCCGAGCCCGCACCGGCCCCCGAGCCCGAGGCTCCTGAGGCCCCCGAAGCCATCGCCGCTCCGGCGCCCGAGGCACCCGTCGTCGACGAGGATCCCGCCCCCGAAGCGGCTCCGGCTCCCGAAGCCCCCACCGCCGAGGATCAGGTCCTGCCGTACGAATTCCAGTCCGGCCCGGCGCCCGCCGAGCCCGCACCGGCTCCTGAGCCCGCCCCGGCGCCCGCTGCTGCTCCCGAGATCCCGCTCCCCGCGGGTGTCCCGGACGCCGCGGACATCGGATTCGCCGCCGGCAAGGCCGCGTTCGATGCCGGCCCGGTGGCCTCCAACGGCGTGCCGAATGCCGACTCCATCGCGGGAGTTGTTCGGCACCTGCCCGACCCCAACAACCTTCCCCCCGGCACCACCGATGTCACTCCCCAGGACAGTCGCGGAGTGTCCTACCTCAAGGACATCGTCTTCGCCATGCAGACGCAGGATGTCAAGGCCAGCGACGCAATCCTCGCCCTGGCGCAGCGCTAAGTCATACACCAGAAAATCGCCCCGGCCCTCACGGCCGGGGCGATTTTCGTTGCGGGGTAACCCTTTCGACGAGAAGCCTAGGCCCAGTGTCAAGAGGGTTGACGCCCCGGCTTCGAGGCGTACTTTGGTGAACATGACGGCACCGACCACTCCCCCGGACGTTCCCAGTCAAGAGACATTCGAAGCTGTCTACAACGGCAAACCCATGTTCGAGGGCGCTCCCGCCGCGGGCGTGCCATGGGATATCAGGGATGCGCAACCGCGGATCAAAGAGCTCGCCGCGTACGGCGCGTTGCGCGGCGACATCTTGGATATCGGCTGCGGGCTCGGCGAGAACTCCATCTATCTCACTCAGCAAGGCCTGTCGGTCACCGGTCTGGACTTCTCCCCCTCGGCCATCGATCAGGCGAAGCAACGGGCCACCGCCGCGGGTGTGACCGTCGATCTGCAGGTTGCCGATGCGACCAAGCTCGACGGCTGGGACGGGCGGTTCGACACCGTGATCGACAGCGCCGTATATCACTGTTTCGACCACGAAGGTCATCAGCAATACGCGAACGCACTGCACCGGGCCACTCGACCGGGTGCGCGCTGGTTCATCGCCTGCTTTGGCGACGGCACCGTGAATGGCATCGCGATGCCATTCGGCGTACAAGATCCCGAAGAGATCAAGAGCGTGCTATCCGACGCCAAGTGGAACATCCAATACTTCGGCCGGACAACCTATCTCGGATCACGAGCGGCGTTTGTCGGCGCCGCACTGCCCAACATCGATCCCGAGCAGATGCCTGCCGATATGCGTGAGCGCTATCAACGCCCGGGCGTGGCAGAACAAGCGCAGAAGACCTTTGCGCGTCTCCAACAGCTGGATGACGACATCATCCACATGCCGTTTTTCAGTATCGTCGCAGAAAGAGGCTAAATGTCATGACCGCACCCACTCAGAACACATTTGAGGATCTGTACCGAGAGAGCACCAAGGACGGCGGGCCCATCGTCCCGTGGGATTCCAAGGACGCCAAACCCCGCATCAAGGAGCTGGCTCTGCTCGGCGCGGTTCGCGGCGACGTCCTGGACATCGGCTGCGGGCTCGGCGACAACGCTATTTACCTTGCCCAACAGGGCTTTAACGTCACCGGATTGGACTTCGCACCCTCCGCAATCGAACAGGCCAAGGGCCGGGCCGCAGCAGCCGGCGTCACCATCGACTTCCAAGTCGCCGATGCGACCAAGCTCGACGGCTGGGACTCGAGATTCGACACCGTGATCGACAGCGGCGTCTACCACTGCTTCGACAATGAGGGAACCGCGAAGTACGCGAGCGCCCTGCACCGCGCCACGCGCCCTGGAGCACGCTGGTACATATGGTGTTTCGCGCACGGCGGAGTCCACGGCGTGCCGACACCGTTCCAGAACGCCCTGCGGGCGGAGGACATCGAGCAGACGCTGACCGCCAATGGGTGGACCGTGCTACAGCTGAACCCGACCACGATGGCGGCACCAAAGGCCGAGTTCCTCAACACGATTCGTGGAACCTACCGTGGAGACCCCGAAATACTCGACCGGCTGGAACGAGATGTCGACGATCCGCTGCTCTACGTCCCCGTGTACACGGTGATCGTCGAACGGGCATAGGCTTACAGTTGGCGGCCCGCGAGTACACGGGCCGCCGCCGTCGACATCACCGCGATGGTCCATAGCGCGGGTATCGAGGCGAGCATGGATCCCACAGTGCGGGTGCCAGATTCGGGTTCCATACCTTCCAAGCGTTGCGCCAGCCATCGCAAGGCGGCAGGCGCGCCCAGAAGGACAAGTGATACGTGTTCGCTGAGCCGGTCGCGCCGGTAGGTGACGTCGGTGCCATGCGTGGCATAGAAGTCGGCCTGGCGATCCACCTCGTCGACGCCCACGAGCTGATCGTGCACCGCGGTGTAGATGTACACCGGGCAGGTTGGCGCCACCTTGCCCAGGCGCAGATCTTCACTCATGGCGGCGACATCGGGCAGCGCCATGAGATCGGCAATGGGCAGGTCCACATAACGATCGAGGTTGCGCATCACATACCGTCCGACAGCCTGTCCGGTCGACAGTTCCCGCACCGTCGTCATGATCTTCTCGCCCTTGGACGTAAGGTGCTGCGTCAACACAGAATCGAGCGCCGGATAGCTTCCACGCAATGCAGAGATGGCCGCAAAGCCCAGTCCGGCGAACAGTCCTCCGTCGGCCCGCTCCAAGATCTTGCCGGGGTCCGAGGCCGGTGAACCCAACGCCGCCGCGACGATGTTGAGCTCGGGGGCATAGCTAGGCGCCATCTCGGCCGCCCACGAACTGGCAAGCCCGCCACCGGAGTATCCCCACAGCCCGATAGGCGTATCGGCCGGAAGTCGCAGCTCGGCGAACTCTTGCGTGGCCCGCAAACCGTCCAGTACGTGGTAACCGGGTTGGCGTGCGACGACATAACGGCCCGGCTGTCCACCGTGGTCTGCGACGCTCACGATCCAGCCCTGCCGCAACGCGGCGGCCATCAACAACAATTCGATCTGCGGATTGGCGAAGGGGCCCCGCGCACCCTGCAGCAGGCAATAGGAGGGAAAGCAGGATCGCTGGCTGGAGTTGATCGCACACTGGTACGCCAACAGGCGTGGAGAGTGCGGGTCATGGGTAGCGGGCACCAACACCGTGGTGACCGAGACTTCAGGCGCGCCATGCGGATCGGTGGTGCGAAACAGCAATTGCCAGGCGGTTACCTGTTGACGTAACAGCCCCAGGAATCCGATATCTGCCGGGCGGGCACGCAGAACTGATCCGGGTTCCGCATCCCAGAAGCCGTCAGGTGGGCAATGGAAGGGATCGTCGTCGGGGTGCGCCGGACGTTTACCGGGGTGCGGGAAAATCTGGGGTGCAGGAGCCGTATTGCGGTGTCTCGGTTGCACTGGAGTGCTCATGAACCAAGAAAGTTACTGTACCCACGGGACTGTCAACGCCCTGATCTGGGTTTTTAGGTACCAGACCCCAATCGGTGCCCGGATTTTTCAGGCCGACCCCACCCACTCGTCGCTGCCGTCGGCGAAGAACTGGTGCTTCCATACCGGCAGCGCTGCCTTCACATCGTCGACAAGGCGCTGACAGGTGGTGAATGCCCGACGGCGATGGTCGGCGCTCACCGCCACCACAAAAGCCGCCTCACCGACCGTCAGTGCGCCGATGCGGTGACTCACCGCCACCGCACGCACACCATCTGCCTCTGCGGCGATGCGTTCCACCACATCGGTCAGCACCTGCTGGGCCGACGGATGCGCCGAGTACTCCAGCCGCAGCACGGTCTTACCGCCGTCGTGGTCCCGCACGTTGCCTACGAATCCGACTGTAGCCCCTGCTGATTCATGATCGACGAGTTGCTCGTGCTCGATCAGTGAGATGCGCTCGGCGGTCAATAGTGCTCGAGTGACGCTAGCGCTCATACGTGATCACCCCCGGCTATCTGGTCTAGCGCATGGCCCAGCACGCCCTCGAGCACCGCAAGCCCGTCGCGCACCCCGCCGGTGGAGCCGGGCAGGTTGACCACCAAAGTACGACCGGCGACTCCGCACACGCCGCGCGAAAGGATGCTGGTGGGTACGGTCGGCGGACCCGAGCGTCTGATCGCGTCGGCCAGGCCGGGTATCTGATAGTCCAGCAGCGCGGCCGTCTGTTCGGGAGTGACATCCGTGGGTGACAGTCCGGTACCACCGGTGGTGATGACCAGTGAAGCCCGATCCGCCAACGCCGAACGAATGGCCTCCCCTACCGCGTCTCCGTCCGGCACGACGATCGGCTTTTCAACACGGAAGTCTTGCCCACCAAGCCATTCGGCGATGACGGGCCCCGTCTTGTCGGGATATTGGCCGGTGGCTGCCCGGGTGGAGGCCACGATCACCCGCGCTGATCTCAGGGTCGGGTCCATGTTCCGGTCTTGCCGCCCTCTTTGCGCAGTACCCGGACATCGTCGATACGCGATGCCGGGTCGACCGCTTTAACCATGTCGTGCAGGGTCAGTCCGGCGACCGTCACCGCGGTCAGCGCTTCCATCTCGACCCCGGTCCGGTCCTTGGTGCGTGCGGTGGCGGTGATGTGAATGGATCCGTTGGCGGTGTCGATCTGGAAATCCACGTCGATGCCCGTGAGCGGTATCTGATGACACAGCGGGATGAGCTCGCTGGTGCGCTTGGCGGCCATGATGGCGGCCAGACGAGCGGTGGCGACGGCGTCGCCCTTGGGGAGCGTGCCGTCCGCCAGTAACTTCAGGACGTCCGGGGTGGTGACGAAGCGTCCGGCTGCGACCGCCTCGCGCGTGGTGGCCTGCTTGGCCGACACGTCGACCATGTGCGCGGACCCGTGCTCGTCGATGTGGGAGAGACGGTCAGGTGTGGACCCCTCGCTGTCGCGAAGACCGTCGGACACCGTTACTTGTTGATGACGGTGACGGGGTGCACGTAGGGCACAGACTCCACCGGGAACTCGATGTCGCCGAAGGGTGACAGCGCCCCGGTGCGGTCGGCCGCGAGTTCGGAGACCGCGTGCTCACCGTCCACATGTGCGGGCCAGCCGTTGTCGACGTATTGCTCTTTGTCAGCCACGAAGCCATTGTGGCAGGCCGGGGGGCCGACGGCGAACCCAACCCGCCTCTACGCTGGTGACCGATGAGTGAGGATGCGGCATTGGCTACCTGGTTGCGCCAGCTGCCAGACGAACAGTTGGTGCGGCTGGTCCAGTTGCGACCCGATTTGGCCTCGCCACCTCCGGGTTCACTGGCGGCGCTGGCGGGCCGGGCGCTCTCACGCCAATCGGTGCGCGCGGCGACCGACAGCCTGGACTTTTTGACCCTGGCGGTGCTGGATGCGCTGCTGGTGGCGCGTGCGGACATCACGGGTATTCGGCTCTCGGAGGTGCTCACCCAGGTCGACGGTCGCGCCACCGAGCTGCAGGTGCGTGCCACCCTGGACCGGCTGCGTGAGCTGGCGCTGGTGTGGGGGGATCGCGAACTCCATCTGGCGGGAGAAACACGGTTGGGTCTGCCCTGGGTGGTTGGTCAGGTGATCAGCGAGCAGACCCCGGACTCCTATGACGCCGCGCGCGCAGCCCTGGAGGCGACCGATGAACGCGAGATGGAGCTGCTGCGGGCACTCATCGCGGGATCCCCGATCGGTCGCACCCGGGATGCCGCGCCCGACGCCCCGCCGGATCGTCCGGTGCAGCGGCTACTGGCCGCCGGGCTGTTGCAGCGCATCGACGACGAGACGGTGTTGTTGCCTAGGTTCGTGGCACAGCTGCTCCGCGGTGAGGAGCCAGACCGGCTGCAGCCCCCCACCGTCGAGACCACGACGGCGACCCAGGCCGAAACCGATGCCGCCGCCGCCGGTGCCGCCCTCGATCTCCTGCGCGAGGTGGGCCTGCTGCTCGACGAGCTCGGGGTCAACCCGGCCCCGCAGCTGCGCAGCGGCGGTTTGGGGGTGCGCGAGGTCAAACGGCTCGCGAAGGCGACGGGCATCGACGACAGTCGGATGGGACTACTGCTGGAGGTGCTGGCGGCCGCGGAGCTGATCGCGGTCGGTGACCCCGATATCGAGACCGATGCCGAGGGCTGGCATTGGGCGCCGACCGTACAGGCCGACCGCTTCGCCGAGCTGCCCACCGCAACCCGCTGGTTACGGCTCATGTCGGCCTGGCTGATGCTGGCGGCGCGACCGGATCTGATAGGTAAGCGCACCAGCGAGGATAAACCCATTGCGGCCCTTTCTGATTCACTCCGCTCGACGGCAGCGCCGCATGATCGCAAGCTACTGCTGGAGATCCTCGGCGAGCTGGAGCCCGGGCAAGGATTGCGGACCGAGGAAACGTCGCGGGTGATGCGGTGGCGCCGGCCGCGCTGGGGCGGCCGGCTGGGTGTGGAACCGGTAACGGCCCTGCTGTTCGAGGCGACGACAATGGGAGTGATCGGGCGCGGCGCCTTGACGACGCACGTGCGCACCTTCCTGGACAGTGCCGGCGATGAGGCCGCGACGCTGGCCGCGATGGACAAGGCGCTACCCACCCCCATCGATCACTTCCTGGTGCAGGCCGACCTGACGGTCGTAGCACCCGGACCGCTGACACGCGAGGTGGAACTGGAGCTGACGGCGGTGGCGGACCTCGAATCGGCGGGGGCGGCCAGCGTCTTTCGGGTCAGCGAGGCGAGCATCCGCCGCGCGCTGGACTCGGGGCGGACCGCGACGTCTCTACACAGTTTCTTCGGTTCACGCTCCAAAACCCCTGTCCCCCAATCGCTGACGTATCTCATCGACGATGTCGCGCGACGGCACGGACAGCTTCGGGCCGGGGTAGCCAGCTCGTTCCTGCGCTGCGATGACGTGGCCCTGCTGACCCAGGTGATGGCATCGACACTGGCCGAGGATCTGGGGCTGCGGCTGCTGGCCCCGACGGTCGCGGTGTCCTTCGCTCCGTTGGCCGAGCTGGTGGCCGGGTTGCGCTCGGCCGGCTTCGCCCCCGCTGCCGAAGATGCCACCGGAACGATCGTGGCGCTGCGGACGCATCGCGCCCGGGTGACACCGCAGCCGCACCGGATGGGCTGGACGCCACCGGTGCTCAGCGAGCCCGCGGCCGCCGCGGTGGTCAAGGCGTTACGGGCAGTAGGCGATCACGACGGTGTTCGCATCGAGCCATCGCATGCGGTGGCGTTGTTGCAACAGTCCGCCAAGGCTCAAACCAGTGTGTTGATCGGGTATGTGGACCCGGCCGGGGTGGCGTCCTCGCGCGTGGTCAATCCGATCAGCGTGCGCGGTGGGCAGCTGTCGGCCTTTGATACCGCCGCAGGGCGAATCCGCGACTTCGCGATTCACCGCATCACCGCGGTTTCCCCACCGTCCTGACCGTGAGGGCTGGTTAACCCCTCAGCGGACACCCTCGAAAGGATTCCAGGACTCACTCTTGCGTACCCAGTGCAGGTAGTAGGCCTGGTTGGCGATTCCCATGAACAGCGCAGCAAAGCCAAAGGAGAAGGCGCGCGTCACGCTGTCGGAGGCCCCCAGAACCCCCAGCGCGACGCTGACACTCACCGTGATCCCCAACAACACGAGGCCCTTGCGCCACATCCCCTTGACGAAGAAGTAGATCGGGCCAAAGAAAAAGGCCAGGAAATTACTGGTCAAGCGGACACGAGTCCAGAACGACCCCGCCCGGAAGATGGCATTCGCCTCTTCTTTCGTCGGCGCTGCGGCGTACTGGTCGTAGAACGCGAACCGGCGCTGCCAAATCTCGGCCAGGGTGCTGCGGTCTTGTGGTGTCGTCACCGCAGCAATCTAGCAGGGCATACAGCACCCGCCAATGTCCCCGGGCATCACTATCCTGGACCGAATGACCGATGGACCGCTGATCGTCCAATCCGATAAGACCGTGCTGCTGGAGGTCGATCACGACCAGGCAGATGCGGCGCGCCAGGCGATCGCCCCCTTCGCCGAGCTCGAACGCGCGCCCGAGCACGTGCACACCTACCGCATCACTCCACTGGCGCTGTGGAACGCCCGCGCCGCCGGGCATGACGCCGAGCAGGTTGTCGACGCCCTGGTCACCTTCTCCCGTTACGCGGTACCGCAACCGCTGCTGGTGGACATCGTCGACACCATGGCCCGCTACGGGCGACTGCAGCTCATCAAGCATCCGGCGCATGGCCTGACGTTGGTGAGCCTGGATCGCGCCGTCCTCGAAGAGGTGCTGCGGCATAAGAAGCTCGCTCCCATGTTCGGCACCCGTATCGATGACGACACCGTGCAGGTGCATCCCAGCGAGCGTGGCCGCGTCAAGCAGATGCTGCTCAAAATCGGCTGGCCAGCAGAGGATCTCGCCGGATACGTGGACGGTGAGGCTCACCCGATCAGCCTGGCCCAGGATGGCTGGGAGCTTCGGGACTATCAGCAGATGGCGGCCGACTCGTTCTGGGCGGGCGGTTCCGGCGTGGTGGTACTGCCCTGTGGTGCCGGTAAGACGCTGGTCGGTGCCGCGGCGATGGCCAAGGCCCAGGCGACCACCCTGATCCTGGTGACCAACACCGTCGCCGGGCGGCAGTGGAAACGAGAGCTGATCGCGCGGACCTCGTTGACCGAAGAGGAGATCGGCGAATACTCGGGCGAACGCAAGGAGATTCGGCCGGTCACCATCGCGACCTATCAGGTGATTACCCGGCGCACCAAGGGCGAGTACCGCCACCTGGAACTGTTCGACAGCCGGGACTGGGGTCTGATCGTGTATGACGAGGTGCATCTGCTGCCCGCTCCGGTGTTCCGGATGACGGCAGACCTGCAGTCGCGCCGCCGCCTCGGACTGACCGCCACCCTCATCCGGGAGGACGGTCGCGAGGGCGATGTTTTCAGCCTCATCGGGCCCAAGCGTTATGACGCCCCGTGGAAAGACATTGAGGCACAGGGCTGGATCGCCCCCGCCGAATGCATCGAGGTGCGGGTCACCCTCACCGAGAACGAACGGATGATCTACGCGACGGCCGAGGCCGACGAGCGATACAAACTGTGCTCGACGGCCCACACGAAGATCAACGTGGTGAAGTCGATCCTGGCCCGCCATCCGGGAGTTCCCTCGCTGGTGATCGGCGCCTACCTTGATCAGCTCGACGAGTTGGGCACCGAGCTGGACGCCCCGGTGATCCAGGGCTCCACCAAGAACGCCGAACGCGAAGAGCTCTTCGACGCTTTCCGGCGCGGGGAGATCGCCACGCTGGTGGTCTCCAAGGTAGCCAACTTCTCCATCGACCTGCCGGAAGCGGCTGTAGCGGTTCAGGTTTCGGGCACGTTCGGCTCACGCCAAGAGGAAGCGCAGCGACTTGGGCGGCTGCTACGGCCGAAGGCAGACGGCGGACAGGCGTACTTCTATTCGGTGGTGTCGCGCGACACCCTCGACGCCGAATACGCGGCTCACCGGCAGCGGTTCCTAGCCGAGCAGGGTTACGGCTACCGAATCACCGATGCCGACGATCTGCTCGGACCGGCAATCGGTTAGCGGTCCGGGACAGTTCGTCACCGGACCGCTCTGCGGATGATTCGAAGCGGCGCTTGATGCGCAGCAGGGGTGTCTCGAAGTACCGGAAGCTCACATAGGCAACGGCGATGACGAGAATCGTCGTTCCGGCACACAGTGCCAACCCCTGCTCCTCGTGCACCACGCGGCGAACGACGTTGGCGCACAACATGTGCATCAGGTAGATCCCATAGCTGATGACACCGATGAATGCCAGAGGCCTCCAGGTCAGTATCGGGTGCATGGGGGTGTCCTCGCGGATGGTCACGGCGGTGACCGCGGTGACCATGATGATCTGTATCGACCAGGGCGGCGCACCGAACCACAGCGCGCCGAGCATCGCCGCGAACATCGCCGGGGCGGACCACCACCACCCCAGCACCGCGGAAACCGCCGCGTAGCCACGACGCATGTTCACCACGATCGCGGACGCGGCGCCGAGCAGGATGGGCAAGGACAGGCTCGCGAGAATGCGCCACGGCAGCACCCGGGTATCCAGGAACATACCCGCACCGACCGATACCGCGACCAGGACGAACAGCACGGCGAGCGGGGGCCCGATTCTCCCCTTGCCCAAGAGCAGCGCGCCGACCAACAGCGGCGGCCACAACACATAGAACTGTTCCTCGGTGGACAGCGACCACGAAAAGTAGAACGGCACCGAGGTACCGGCGGATAGGTCGACGAACCAGTTGACGGTGTAGGTCAGGAATGCGGGCAGATTCCGGAAGAATTGCTCGCCCTTCGGCGTACCGCGTTCGGTGGCGAACACCAGCAAGACATACAGGGCCAGCACCGCGTAGTACAACGGGAAGATTCGTAACGCCCTGCGCACATAGAAGTTTCGCAGCGAGATGTCCGCTGTGCGATCACGTTCACGCACCAGCAGCGTGGTAATGAGAAAGCCACTGATCGCAAAGAAGAAGTCCACGCCCATGAATCCGCTGTGCGAGATCCTCGGACCGGGTGTCCCGGAGGTGTGGTGCCAGATCACCGCCAGGACGCTCAGCGCCCGCAGGCCGTCCAGAGCCCCGAATTTTCTCGTGGCCAGAAAGGAGTCATAAGCAGCCACAGAGCGTCGCGACACCGAAAGAAGGGTATCAGCGTTACCAGATTAGCGCTGCTGTCGGCAGCCCTGGTCCGCAGCGGTGTCCAGCTGGACGTCCGTGGAGCTGATCGAGGGCGTCAGGAACCGAAGGTGCCCGATCAACTCGCGCGGCAGATCGTCGATTCGGGTCGGATACCGGGTGCCGTCGATCACGCTGCGCGCCGTCAGCGAGAAGGTCTTCGCGACATCGGCATCGAACGCGCCGTACTTCTGTAGGGCCGTCGCAACCATCTGCTGGAAGGGACTCAGGTTCAGCGTTCGCAAATCCAGGGCCGGATCGAGCTGAATTCTGATCCCCTCCGGCACTCCATCGGTCACCGTGCCGTCCGATCGGGTACCCGGGTACACGTAGGTGGGCGCGTTGATCGGGATGGCGAATCGCAGCGCGTGATCGATCACCCCGGCGTGCACATCCTCCGGCGTGATCAGACCGGCCAGGTAGGACAGCTCGCCGCCCGAATGCGCGGGCCCGCTGACATGTCCGCCCGATCCGATGTTCACCCGGTAGGTGGCCTGGGCGATGGCCGACATCGCATCCGGCTTGAAGGACTGGAATTCGTACTCACACCCGGTGGTGTCGTCGATGATCGCGATATGGGCGTCGGCGTCCTGGGTGGGCAGATAATGCGGCAGGTAGGGGATATCGATCGACTTCCCGCTGTTACGGACGGCGACGGTCCGGGTCGGGGTGCCCGCGGGCGCGTGGTACACGGCGGTGGTCCAGATGTCCTCGTTGACGTCGATTCCCTTGACATCTGGGTGATGCATCAGCGCGGCAACCCAATTCGGCGAGCGCGGGTCGACCGCCGGATTGGGCGGGAGGGGCTGATTCAGGAATGAATTCGCCGCGAAGTAGTTGCCGTTGTCCGAAGCCGGGCCAAGCGCGACTTGAGACACCGAGAACTCTTGCACCGCAGGCCCGCTGGTACCGGCATAGCTGACGCGGACCGCATGCACACCGGCCTCGACGGTGCGTGTGGCGAGATCGGTCCCCCAGTCACGGGTATTGGCATGATCGAAGATCAGCTCGTCGTCCAGCCATACGCGCGCGACGACACCACCGCTCATCGAGGCGATCTGATACTGGCCCGTCACCGGGAATCGCAGCGAGCCGGTGGCATCGGCCGAGAATCGGTCGGCCCGCACACCCGGTGCAGGAGATCCCGCGAAGTTCCCGCCGACCGAGTACTCGCATCGGGCGAGCACCGCGGTGCCGGAATGATCAGTGTTGTTGTAGTACCGCGTCCAGTATTGACCTACATCGCAAGGGTTCTGGGCCGCAACGTCCGTCTCGTTCCGGGCAGGGGCACAGGCCGCCACCACCAGGAACACCGCAAGCAGAACGAACGCGCGCACGGATTCACTGTACGGGCGAACGCTTACCTTCCGGCGGCGGCAATCTTGTCGAAGTACCTCTGGGTGCGCTTCATCGAGAATCCGACGATGGCGTTCACCGCGGGGGTGGCATTACGAATCGGTCCCGTGCCGTCGATGGCCCACGCCCACGTGAAGTCGGCACCGCGATCCGTCGGCGTCACCACGTAGTCCTCGGCGAAGGCACGCAAGCCGGGAGCCGGGACCGGCATGCTCGTCACGTAGAAGGCCTTCCGCCGTCCTTCCTCCCAGAGGAAGTAGTGCTCGTTCACCTTGGGTCCCACGGCGGGCCCGATCTTGCGGACCGCTCCGACCCCGGCGCGGGGGCTACCCCACACGACCCTGATACCCGGCGCCAACCACCGCAACGTGGTGTCGTTGGTCAGCTCACGCCACACGGTGTCGGCGGACACCGGTACCGAGATGGTGTGACTGGCTCGCACAGGAGCGCTGGACAGGAAGGCTTCATCGACTGCGTCAAGCGAAGGCATTCCCGTAACTTACGGTATCGGTTGGGTTGTAAACAATGGGCCCTACTGCTGTTGCGCACAAGTCTGGTCGGCCTGCTCGTCCAACCGGATGTCAGAAGACGCCACAGTGGGTTTGAGGAACTGCAGGTGCTGGATGAGGGCCTGCGGCAGCCCCGAAAGCGGCAGGTTGAACGGTGCCGAGGCCATGGTGTTCTCGGTGGCGACGGCGAGCACCCCGGCGGTATCGGCGTTGTAGCCACCGTAGTTCTGCAAGGCGACGGCCACCATCCGCTGGAACGGCGTCAGGGCGAACTGGTCCAGATTCAGGGACGGGTCGAGCCGCATCCTGGTCCCCTGTGGAATGCCGCCGGGTGTGGTGCCGTCGGAACGGGTGCCCGGATAAACGAATCGTGGTGAACCGATGGGCAGCGCGTAGCGCAGCGCATGGTTGATGCCGCCGGCGCTCACCTCCGACGATCTGATGAGCCCGGCCAACCAGGACAGCTCGCCGCCCGCATGGGCCGGCCCCGACGTGTGTCCGCCGGTGCCGGTGTAGGCGTGATAGGAGGCGGAGGCCACCGCCGAGGAGGAATTGTTGAACATCTCCAGCTCGTAGGCACATCCCTTCGCCTGATCCACGATGATCAGCGCGCTGTCACCGTCAGGGCTCGCCCTATAGGACGGCAGGTACGGAACAGTCAGGTTCTTGTTCGAGTTCGTGATTCGGATGGCGCGGGTAGGGGTGCCCGGTGGCGCGATATAGATGGGTTGCGTCCACGTGCTGCTGTTCAGCGAGATGCCATTCTGGTTTCCCAGCATCGCCACCCAACCGTCGGAGCGAGAGTCGATCTGGGCGTCGGCGGGAATCGGTGTGTTCCAGAAGGAGTCTGCCGAGAAGTAGTTGCCGTTGGTGCTGGTCGGTCCCGGCCCCATTTGCGAGACCGAGAAGAACTCGAAGGAATCGCCAGACGACTTCCAGAAGGCGACCTGAACCGCGTGATCACCCGCGGTGACGTTCTTGGCGGCCAGATTTCTGCCCCAGCTCACCGTCCCCTTGTCGATCACCAGCTGTCCGTCAAGCCACACCCGTACCGCCATGTTCCCGGTGTCGGCACTGAACACGTAGTTGCCATTGACCGGAAAGTGGATCGTTCCGACATATTGGGCACTCCAGTTCGACGTGTTGACGCCGGATACCGGTGCGGCACTTCGAAAATGGCCACCCACCGATGTCTCGCACTGTCGCACCACCGGGTCACCGCTCAACGCGGTGTTGTTGTAGTAGCTGGCCTGGTACTCATTCACGACGCAGTCCGAGGGCGGCGCCGTCGTGGTTGTCGGCGTGGTGGTGGCCGGCCCGGCCCACACCACCGTCACCTTGTCCAGCACCAGCATTCGGCCGCAGAAGAACGTGCTGTACGCCGCGCTGTTCGTAATGGTGATCGAATGCGACCCTTCGGCGATGGACAAATCCACCGTGTAATCGGTCAGGCCATTTGCCGATACGGTGAAATTGCCCACCTCGGCATTGTCGACGCTGATGCGCATGGCCGGCGCGCCCAGACATTGTTGCCCACGCGCCCGAATAACTATTCTCGACGAAGTTTGGAGCCACACCGTGTTTGTGGCAATAGCATTCCGGCCGTAGAGACCCAACAGGGTGCCACCGGATGCACCACCGTCCGCCCAGGCTCCCCCGCCTCCGCTGGTATAGGACATAGATTCAGCTTCGATGGCCGTATCTGCTTGCGAGACAGATGGAAATGTTATACCGACGGCCACTAGGACGGACACGACAACCAAGAACCGTAGAACTCTCATGAGCGTGAACACCCTGTCCGATAGCAGGCGCAAAACGATTCACGCGCAAAGTACTATCGGATCAATTCGAATCGCCAGAGCATTCGTTCAAGCGAGATTGTCCGGCGATGAATCCTTAATAGACAGTGCGTCTAATTAACTCAATTACACACGGCTGGCAACTATTTCGCGCACGAACAAGTCTATTCCGGAACGGTCATACGCCGCTTCCGGGAAATTGCATATCGCATAGCCCAGACCCAACCTGCGGAACTCGGCAAGACGCTCTGCGATCTGCTCGGGAGTTCCGGCGGTCGCGGTCAGATTGCCAACCGTGACATCGGCGATGTCCTCGCCGACAACGGGCACCAGCCGCGCCTTGATGGCCGCCAGCCGGTCCGCGACTTCGGCATCGTCGGCGCCGATGACGACGTTCATGTTGGCGCTTCGAACAATCGCATCGAAGTCGGTGCCAACGTCCTTACAGTGCGCCGCAAGAATTTTCGATTTGTGTTCGAATTCCTCGGGAGTCTGCCCAAAGTTGGTGTACTGGGCATATCGTGCCGCGATCCGCAATGTCACCTTCTCGCCGCCACCGGCGATCCATAGCGGAATGCCCTTGGGCTGCAGTGGCTTGGGGGCCACAATGGCATCGTCGACCTGGTAGTAGGTACCGTCCAGGGTGACACGTCCATCCCGCCAGGCGTCACGCATGATGCGCACCCCTTCGCGCAGTCGGCCGAGGCGCTCGGCGGCATCCGGAAAGCCGTAGCCGTAGGCGCGCCACTCGTGCTCGTACCAGCCTCCACCGATACCCATCTGGGTGCGTCCGCCCGAGATGATGTCCACTGTCGCGGCGATCTTCGCCAGATACACCGGGTTTCGGTACCCCATCGCCGTACACATCTGCCCGAGCTTGATTCGCGAGGTCACTGCCGCGAAGGCGGACATCAGCGTCCACGCCTCATGAGTCGCCTCGTCGGTGGGCACCGGCACGGTATGGAAGTGGTCGTAGACCCACACCGAGTCCCACGGACCGTCCTCCGCATAGCGGACCAGATCGCGCATGACGTCCCATTGGCGCTGCGGCGCGATGCCTACCAGATCCAGGCGCCAGCCCTGCGGGATGAAGACTCCGAACTCCAGTGTCTCGGCCACCCGCGCCACACTACGCCGGGGAGGGAGATCCCACCCAGCGGGTGAGCGCTTCGCCGAGGCCGGCATCGGAGCCCTCCCCCACCCAGGCGACATACCCGTCGGGTCGCACCAGCACCGCCTCCGGAGCCGACACCTCACCGAGCACCGGAAGATCCCATGCACCTGAGTATTTCGCGTCAACCAGCTGAACCCGGCCGGCCCATCCGTCGACGTTCAGACTCTGCGGCTCACCGAAGTTGAACACCACGGAACGGGCGGTGTGCAGATAGGGGTAGACGCGGGTGGGGCCATCCGGGGTGACCACATCCAGGTCCGGCATGCGGCGCCCCAGCAGCGGATGTCCCTCACCCAGGTCATAGTGGATGTCCAGGCCGCTCATCATGCCGGCGATGCGCTTGCGCGGCTCGTCCATCGCCAGCAGATCGGCCACGATGTCACGCAGTGCATCCATCCGCGGCCCGGCGTCGGACAACGGTGTTTGAGCCATGGTGTTGTGCAGCACCCTTTCGGCCACCGGATGGCGCTCGCAGTGGTAGGTGTCCAGCAGTGAGTCCGGGGCTTCTCCCTTGATCACCGCCGCCAGTTTCCATCCCAGGTTCACCGCGTCTTGAACACCGGTGTTCAGCCCCTGTCCGCCGAACGGGAAATGAATATGCGCGGAATCTCCGGCAAGGAACAAGCGGCGGTCACGGTACCGGTCGGCCTGACGAGTCATATCGGAGAAACGTGACATCCAGCGTGGACTGTGCAGCCCGAAATCCGTTCCAGCGATGGCGATGAGCGCTTCCTTCGCCTCTTCCAATGTCGGCTCGACGCCCAATCGGTCAAGATCGGTGCTGAATACCAAGCGGCACCATCCTTCCTCGAAAGGCAGGATTCCGAGGAAGGATTGTCCCGGCTTGCGCAGCAGGCCGAACTCAAGCGGTTGCTCGGTGATCTGGGCGTCCACCAGCATCGCCGAGCACGACGGATCATGGCCGGGAAATCCGATCCCCGCCGCCTTACGGATGGTGCTGCGTCCGCCGTCGCATCCGATGAGGTACCGCCCACGCAGCGCGCGCCCCTCGGCAAGCTCCACATCGACACCGGAGTCGTCCTGGGTAAACCCGACGACCTCGGCGTTGTAGTAGATCGGCACGCCGAGTTCGGTGATCCACGCCGCCAAGGTCTTCTCGGTGTAGTGCTGAAGCAGGCCCAGTGCGTACGGGTGCCTGGTGGGGAAATCCTCGATGCTCATGAAGATCCCCGAGAAATGGGTGACCTGGCCGGTCATCCCCTGGGAGAGGAATCTCTCGGCGATCCCACGCTGATCGAACACCTCGATGGTGCGCGAGTGCACGCCCGCCGCACGCGATCCCACCTCCTCGTGGCTGCCCCGGCGTTCCAACACCGCAACGTCAATACCGGCGAGAGCCAGCTCACCGGCCAGCATCAGCCCGGTCGGGCCTCCACCTGCGATGACCACTGCATGCTCGGTCATAATTCTCCTTAACGTCGTTATTGGTATTGAATCCATAATTACTTTAACAATGTTAAGGTGTCAACGTGATTTTGAATCGGGAGACGATCGCGCGGGCCGGGCTGGCCCTGCTGGACGAGAAGGGCAGCGACGGCCTCACCATGCGGGCATTGGCGGCATCCCTCGGAGTGCAGGCACCGGCGCTGTACTGGCATGTGAAGAATCGGCGCGAGCTCATCGACCTCATGGGTGAGGCGATCATGAGCGATGCCCATGATGCCTTCGACGACACCTCTGCGCCATGGGATATCTTCCTGGCCAACGGCGCTCGTGCCCTACGGCAGGCGATGCTGCGCTACCACCAGGGCGCCCGAATCCTGGCAGGCACCTTTGTGACCAACGCAGCCGACATGCTGGAGCCGATGCTCGATGCCATGACGTCGGCCGGGTTCACTGTTCGCGAAGCGGCCCGGCTGTCTCCCGTGATCCACCACTACACAATCGGTTTCACCATCGAACAGCAGGCCCGCGATGGCTCGGAGTATCCGGGGCCCAATCCGTACACCGAAGAGAATCTGATCGCCAAACTCGATCTGCAGAAGTATCCGGCGATCTTGGAGGTCTTCTCAGAGCTTTACGAACCCGACTTCGATGCCGACTTCGAGGATGGACTCGCGATAGTCATCGACGGCCTGCGAGCTCGGCTTCGCGGGAAACGGAAATCAGCGGCTCCTCGGGTATCGGATCGCCGCTAGGACACTCAGGCTCCTCCGACTCCGGAGGCACCGCATCGCGGTCGTCGGGCGTCGAGCGCGAAAAATGTTTCTGGAACCAAGGTTCCACGATCGCCGAGGGCCACCAGTTGGCCTGCCCACACAGCACAACCAGAGCAGGAATGGTGATGGTGCGCACCAGGAAGGTATCCAGGAGCAGGCCCATCCCGATGATGAAGCCCGCTTCGACCATCGACTGCAAGTTTCCGATCAGCAGGCCGAACATCGAAGCGGCGAAAATTACTCCGGCAGAGGTGATCACACCGCCCGTCGACTTGACCGTCTTGATGACCCCGGAACGGATGCCGTCGGGCGACTCGTCACGGATGCGCGAGATGAACAACAGATTGTAGTCTGCGCCCACCGCGACCAGCACGATGAACGCCATACCCGGCACGCTCCAACTCAACGGTTGTCCACCGATGAACTGGAACGCGATCACCCCGATACCCACCGCCGAGGCGTACGAAATGATCACCGAACCAATGAGATACAGCGGCGCGACGATGGCCCGCAGTAGCGCGACGAGGATGAGCAGCACCACGATCACCGTGAGCACGATGATGAACCGCAGGTCGTGGTTGTAGTAGTTGCGGATGTCGTTGTACATCGCCGACAACCCGGCCATCGAGATGGACGCGTCGGACAGTGTGGTGTTGGGTTGTGCGCTGTGGGCCGCATCCTGGATGGCGCGGACCTGATCCATCGCCTCGGGACTGAACGGATTCAGGTTGCTCTGCACCAGATAACGCACCGCATGCCCATCGGCCGAGACAAACGCCGCCGCGGCGGTCTTGAAGGAGTCTTGGGTGAGCACCTGCTGCGGGATGTAGAAGCCGGACATCGATCCGGGTGCCGCATCGCGCTTGGCGGCGACCAGGAGCGTTGAGGCATCACCCAACTGGCCGCCCATCTGCTTGGTCTGGTCCACCAGCATCTGCACACCCTCGGCCAGCTGTGCGCTGCCATCGGCCAGCGAGTTGACCCCGGTCAGGACTTCGGCGAACTTCTGTTGGATGCCGTAGGAGTCGGACAGCCCCAACCGGCGCAGATTCGTGTCAATGGCGTTGAGCGCGGTGCGCAGTCGGGCGATGGTCGAACTGATCTGTTTGTCGTTGTCGACGGCCTTCAGTTCACGGCCGAGCTCGACGATCCTGTCCCTGGTGCCATCCTGTTTGGTCTCCAGGAACTTGTTCATCTCGTCGCGCGAGGAGCGGCACGCGGGGTCCATCTCACAGGCCGGGTTTCCGACCAGCACACGAGCGACGGGTTCTATCCAGCCATACACCTCGCTGGCGCCCTGGGCATTGGCCTCGATGGCGTCCCCGAGGGAATGCATGCTGCTGACCAGCTTGTCCACCGAATCCAGATCGGCGAGGGTGCCCGTCCTGCCGCTGCCGCGTAACTGCGCCAGCACCTCGACCAGTGCTCGCGCCGTCCCCAGCGAGTTCTTCACCGAGTTGCGGACCTCACCGAGCTTGTCCGCCAACGTGTGTCCGCCCGCCGCGAGCTTGTCCAAGTCCCTGGTGCGGGCATCGATGAGATTCGACGCATCGCCCAGCTTCCCGCCGACCTCACCAGCCTGATAAGACAGTTTGGCTTCCTCCAGCGGTTCACCGGTGGGGCGGGTGATACCGCGCACCTTGTCCACACCGGGGACCTGACTCACCCGCGCGGCCATCTGCTCCAGGTCTGCCAGCCCACGCGGGGTGCGTAGATCGTGCGGGGACTTGATGTAGAGGTATTGCGGCAAGGTCGAATTCACCGGGAAGTGCTTCTCGATCGCGGCATAGCCCAGATTGCTGTCGGCCCAGGGCGGCAGGTTCTTGCGGTCGTCGTATCCGAACTTCACCATTGCGCCGCAGGTGGCCAGGATGATCAGGATGACCAGGCTGACGGCCAGGTGTGCGCCCGGGCGTTTGACGATGTTGATGCCCGAACGGTGCCAAATCTTGTTGGCATATGCCTTTCTCGGCTTGACCCAGCCTCGGCGTCCCACCAGGAACAGCACCGCGGGCAGGAAGGTCACCGACGCCACGAACGCGATCAGGATGGACACACTCAGTGCCGGACCGATGGTGGACAGGATCCCCAACTTGGTGAAGCCCATGCCCAGGAAGGTCACCGCCACCGTCGCCGCCGAGGCCGCGACCACCTTGCCTATGGATTCCAATGCGGCGGTCACCGCATTATCGGAATCCATGCCCTGCTTGACGTATTCGTGATATCGGCTGATGAGAAAGACCGCGTAGTCGACGCCCGCGCCCATCATCATCGCGGTCATGAAGGTCAGCGTCTGATTCGAGATACTCAGACCCATCTGCGCCAGTCCCCCGACGGCTGCCTGGGCGATGCCGAGCGAGACCCCCACCACCACCAGCGGCAGCATCATCGTCACCGGATTGCGGTAGACGATCAGCAAGATGAGAAGAACCAAAGCTGCCGTGGTGATTTCGACCTTATGCAGGTCGCGCTCTCCGACCACCGTCAAATCCCCGACGGTCGCGGTAGGCCCGGTCGTGAAGGCGTTCAGGGTGGTGCCTGCAGTCGCCTCCCTGATGATCTTCAGGGCGCCCACGTAGGCCTTGCCGGATTCGGGGGTGGCAAGCTCACCCTGCAACCCCACCGGCAGATACCACGCCTTGCCATCGGTGCTCGACATCATCTCGCGCAGCATCGGTTTGGTGATGAAGTCCTGCACCATGCTCACATCGCGGGTGTCTTCACGCATTCGGGCCGCGAGGATTCGATAGGTCTGCTCGTCGGCGGGGGTCAGCCCGTTCTCGTTGGTCAGGACGATCAACAGAATGTTCTGCGCGCCCGACTCCTGGAACGATTCGACCATCTGCCGCGTGGTCTCCATGACGGGAGCATCCTTGGGCAGCAGGTCGACGGGGTGCTCCTCGATGGCCTTCTGCAGAGAGGGGGCGGTCAGCGCCAGGACGGCGGCCAGACCGATCCATACCCCGATGACGGCGACAGGGGCCTTCCGGACGATCCGAGCGATCAGTCCGTAGATACCACCTGTGTTGTCCGCCACGACTACTCGATCACACCGCGCATGCCGAAGTCCTCGAGCGTCTCGGTCAGCAGATTGGTCAGGTCAGCGCGTGATTCGATCACATCGGGCTGGTAGCCGACAACGGCCAGGAAGATCTTCTCGTTGACCCTCCCGGACGCGAGGAAGAGCTGCCCGTAGGTGCTCAGCACCTTGTCGGGCCGCACCCGCTGCTCGGCCAGTTTGCAGAACACGTAGTCGGCATGCGTCCCGTCGGGACGATTCACATCGGGATCCAGCGGCCCCACATTCGAACATCCGACGGGATAGTCGCTGTACTCCAACGCCACATCGGCAAGCCGGCGTGCGGCCGCCTTCGGGATGAATGGCGTCAGCGGGAGCAGTGCCCACTTTTCGTCCGGTGCGTCCCGTAGGCCGGAGAGCACCTCCTTGGTGGCTCTGCGGATTCCGCGGAGATCGGTGGTCAGTTCCGCGGGATCGATCGCGAACATCACCGATGTCATGGCGTTGGCACGGTGATCGCCCTCGGTGCGCTCATTGACGGGCATGGACAAAGTGACCCGGCCGTCAGGACCGAGCCTGCCCACTTTGGTGGCGAGCTGAGCGGCAAACGCACCCACTAGCGAGTTACTGGTACCGCCACGCTCACGTGCATGTGCATCCCAATGGGTTTCGTCCAGATACACGGTCACCGCCGGAATCTGTTCGATGTGCTCCTCGGTAGCGGGCCGGCCCGCATGCTTGATGTCCTGGCGGCGCGAGTTCAACATCTTGGTGGCCTTGCGAAAGGCCCGCGCGGTATCCGGCAGGTCATACCTGGTGCGCCGCAAGTCTTCCCGCACGCTGCGCATGCGCTTACGCGACTGCGGTGCCGCGTAACCCAACGGAAGGTTCGCGTCATTGGCGGCATCGGCGATTGCCCGGCACATGCCCACGCCGTCGGCGATGCTGTGCGAGACCACCAGGCTCACCGCGGTCGCACCGTCGGTGAATCGGGTGACACCGAGACGCCAGGACGGGCCGTGCTCGGGATCGATCGGCAGCTGGGCATGCCGGTGCACCCAATCCTGCAGTTCAGCGCGCGGCAATGGTGCGAGCTCGACGTCGATGGGGTGGCACGCCGTGTCCAGTACCCAGCGGTGGCGACCGAAAGGCAAGCGGGAACGTTCAATTCGACGACCGAACAATCCCAGGCCGAGGTTGGCATGGAATCTGCGCAACCGATCGGTGTCGATATCGCGTTCGTAGATCCAGACCATCTGCCCCAACGTGGACAGCTCGGTGGCTCGTAACCCCAGGAAAGACGCCTGATCGACGAAGTCCAGATGAGAGATCGACAGGGTTTTCGTGCGCGACGGGTTAACGACGGCCGGAATCGTGGCCGTCACAGCGACTCTCCCGCCGGCGACACCCCCAACGTGGCGTAGAGCTCGTTGATCAGCCGCACACTACGAGGATCGGCATCTGCCTTGGTCACATCGAACTGGTTCATCACATACGAGTAGCCGATGCGGTGCTCGAGGTCGACAAAGGCGTATGAGCCACCAGAGCCGCCGTGCCCGAAGGTCTTCTGGTTTGGCCCGGCATAGCAGCGCTGATTGAGCATGTAGCCCAAGCCCCATCCGTGGTTGGCCACCCGGGGTCCCAGCACTACGTCGGGATCGAATCCGCCCTGCGACACCCGCACCACATCCATGTGATCGTGGCTGAGCAGCTTGCCGAGCGCCATCGCGTTGTAGAAGGTCGCCATGCCAAGCGCCGAAACGTGGGCATTGGTCCCGGGGAACTCCAGCGCCCGCCACATCGCAATGTCCTTACGCGCTATCTCGTCATCGGGGATGAAGTCACCCGAGATGAGCGGGCCCGCCAGTGGGTGGTCGCTCATGCACTCGAACTCCCCAGGCGCGCCGCGGAACACATCGCGCAGGAATGGCTTGTTGACCAGCTCCGCGCACCGGTGGTGCTCGCTGTGCGGCAGCCCGACATGTACGTCAAGCCCGTACGGCTCGGCAATCTCGGTGCGCAGGAACTGTCCGAGCGTCTTGCCCGTGGTTCGGCGGACGACCTCGCCCAGGATGAACCCGAACGTCGCCATGTGGTAGCCCTGCGCGGTGCCGGGTTCCCACCACGGTTTCGCTCTGGCGATGTGCTCGCACACTTCGTCCCAGTTGGCGGCCTGCTCCGGCGTCAACCTGGTGCGCGGCCCGATCACACCCGAGCGGTGCCCGAGAACCATCGCCAGCGTGATGGATTCCTTACCGGCCTGGCCGAATTCGGGCCAGTACCGCGCGACCGGCGCATGCAGGTCGAGCACACCGCGCTCGATCAGCATGTGCACGCAGGTGCTCATCAATCCCTTGGTGCCCGAATACACCGGCGCCAAGGTGTCTTCGGTCCAGGGACGGGTGCGCGCCTCGTCGGCCCATCCGGCCCACAGATTGACGACAAGCTCGCCGTCAACCCAGATCGCGACCGCCGCGCCCAGCTCGTCGTTCTCCAGAAAATTCAGTGCGAACGCGCGCCGAACATTGTCGAAGTCCGGTGAGCTGGTTCCATTCACCGCGACATCAAGGCTTGTGCTCATGACGGTGCCAACCTTTCACTGCTGCTCAAATGCGGCCGCGATGCCGCGGAATCAGGAAGCGAACTGTGACTGCGCGACACGCTGATACACCCTGCGAGCCACATCGAAATAGCGCGACACAGATTCACGGGCGACAGCGTTGTCGGGGAACGAGATGGTCAGGTTGGTCTCATTCTCAAACCTGTTGACCCACATACACACCTGATCGGAAGAACGGCTGTCCCCGTAGATTCCGCCATTGATGCGATCCCATTCGGCACTGACCGGGATCTTGCGCGCATCCAGGAAAGACACCATCGGAACCACGTATTCGGGGGCGGCCAGCCCCGACTCCGGACCGGCGAGCTCCAACGCGCGCTCGAACGGAACCTTGGCCAGCGGCTGGCATTCGTCGAACGACTTCTGCGCCGATCGCGCGACCCGCGCAAAGGAGTCCTCCGACATATCCACCACGAAGGGAATGAAGCTCGCGTACCAGCCCACCGACATCTGCTCCTCGGCGGTGCTGCGGGTGTCGTACGGGGTGATGCCGTAGAAGGCGTCGGCGCCGGTGAGCTCGCGGTCGATCAGCGCGGTGCAGGCGAACACACCACCGCTGAATCGCACACCCGCCTGTTCACAAGCCTTTTCGAACGCCACGGTCTGCTCGGCGTCGAGCAGCGGGGCGGCGACCATGCCGCCGACGTTCGGCACAGATCGGTCGCCGAGCGGCAGGACGAAGTCGGGCAGGGTGCCGCCGTTGTCTCGCGCATACCGGAGCCAGGTCTGCACCTCGAAGGAGTCCAGGGTCATGGACTGGTTATGCGCACGCTCACGGGCGGAGAAATCCAGATACCCCGCGGGAGCCGGAAGCTCCAGTGCCGCGCCGTGTACCAGGCTGGCGTACATCAGCTGGATCTCCACGTACAGGATGCCGGTCGACATGCCGTCGGTATGTAGATGGTCAACGCTCAGGTACACCGTGAAGTGGTCCGCACGTTGAATCACCCCGAACGTGAAGCAGTCCCACGAGAGCGGAGTACCCGAGGTACGCAGCAGGTGCGCGCGGATCTCGTCGGGCCCCTGCAGCCCGTGATCCTGCGGCACGAAGTCGATGGTCTCCGGATCCTCGATCACATGCCGGACGATGTTGTCGGCCGTGTCGAACTCGAACCACGAGTGGTAGGTGTCGTGCCGTCGCAGATGTGCGTTGATCGCCGCGGTCATGGCATCGATATCGCAGACACCCGGGACATCCCAGGAGCCGATTCCCAGGCGGGCCATCTCGCGATCCTGACGAGCCAGATCTCGGTACGAACGCACATGCTGGGCCTGCTGATAGCTGGGCGGCACCGTGCTGGCGGGAGCCTGCGCGGCGGCCTGGCGGGCGCCTGGCGAAGCGCTCCAGGAAATGACGGTTCCCGGCTTGGGGCGCCAATCGTGGATCGTTCCGAGTGTAACCATCGTCCCTATTCCTGTTCAGCGATCTGGACTACGAGCGTGACCATGCTCGATTTGCCTGCGACAGTGCGGACGGCAACGAGATTAATCATCGCGAGCAGCGATTCGAATAAATATCTCGCAAAGGTACGTTCCATCAAAGAGATAGCTAGTGAACTGTGGGTAACGCCGCGTTACGCCATATGACAGCAACTTCCCGTAAGTCTTACGGTAACCCAATTCCCGCAAATATATCTGCCACATAGAAATACCCTATGACCTGGCCATTTATATCTGGTTACGCGAAGTATCAATAACTATGTATGTAGTGCCATCAGAGAACGTGCGAGATCTGGGTGATTTTTTGTGGGCCACCGCGCCAGCCACCCCCTTTGTGGCGTGGACCACTCCCCCTGATCGCCGACTTCTGGTAACCGCCTCTAAATCTGCTGAATCTTCGGGGACACGTATGGGCGGGCTCCGTCCGCACCGTCGCGACGAGCCGTAAAACGACTACAGCCGCCCACCCCGGAGGGTGAGCGGCTGTAGTGCCGTTGAGCGGTACCTACGCGTCCAGCAGCGACGCGGGCGGGTTGAAGCGGTCACCGTACTTGGCGGCCAATTCCTTTGCGCGAGCCACGAATCCGGCCTTGCCCTTACCGGCCGGCCCTTCGTATCCGACGATGTACTGGTGCACACCGCCGGTCCACGGCGGGAAGCCGATGCCGAAGATCGAGCCGATGTTGGCGTCAGCGGTCGAGGTCAACACGCCCTCGACGAAACACTTCTGCGTTTCGATGGCCTCCGCGAACAGCATGCGGTCGATGAGGTCCTGCAGCGGCGGGTTGGCCGCGTCAGCACCCGATCGGGTGTTGAACGTCGTCCGCAGCCCGGGCCACAGCTCGGTGCGCTTGCCGTCCGCATAGTCGTAGAAGCCGGCACCACCCAGGCGGCCCGGGCGGCCCGCCTCGACCAGCGTGTCGATGACACGGCCGGCCGGGTCGTCCGGCAGGTCCTTGCCCTCGGCCTTGGCCGCCTCGACAGTCTCCTTGCGGATCTTCTGCATGAGCGTCAGGTTCAGCTCATCCGATAGCTGCAGCGGCGGTGCCGGGTATCCGGCCTGGCTGCCGGCCTGCTCGATGGTCGAGGGCTCGATGCCCTCGGCCAGCATCGCGACGGCCTCGTTGACGAAGGTGCCGATAACGCGCGAGGTGAAGAAGCCGCGGCTGTCGTTGACGACGATCGGGGTCTTCTTGATGGCCAGCACGTAGTCGAACACCCGGGCCAACGCCTCGTCGGAGGTCTTCTCGCCGCGGATGATCTCCACCAGCGGCATCTTGTCGACGGGCGAGAAGAAATGGATGCCGATGAAGTCTTCCTGGCGCTTCACACCCGAAGCAAGCCCGGTGATGGGCAGGGTGGAGGTGTTGGAGCCAAGCAGTGCGTTGGGCTCGACGATGTCCTCGATCTCCTGGAACACCTTGTGCTTGAGCTCGGTGTTCTCGAAGACCGCCTCGATCACGAAGTCGACACCGGCCAGATCGGCGGGGTCGGCGGTCGGGGTGATCTTGGCCAGCAGCGCCGCGGACTTCTCCGCGGTGGTCTTGCCGCGCGAAAGAGCCTTCTCCTCAAGCTTTTCCGAGTAGCCCTTGCCCTTCTGAGCCGCCTCCAGCGAGACGTCCTTCAGCACGACGTCGTAACCGGCCTTGGCCGAGACGTAGGCGATACCGGCACCCATCATGCCCGCGCCCAGCACACCGATCTTCTTGATCTCCTGCTTGGCGATGCCGTCCGGACGTGACCCGCCGCCGTTGATGGTCTGCAGGTCGAAGAAGAACGCCTGCGTCATGTTCTTGGCGACCTGGCCGGTGGTCAGGCTGGTGAAGTAACGGCTCTCGATACGGCTGGCCGTGTCGAAGTCCACCTGGGCACCCTCGACCGCGGCGGCCAGGATCGCCCGCGGGGCCGGCATCGGCGCGCCCTTGAGCTGCTTCTTCAGGTTCGACGGGAACGACGGCAGGATGGCCGCCAGCGCCGGCGTGGAGGGGGTGCCACCGGGGATCTTGTATCCCTTGACATCCCAGCGCTGCACGGCCTCCGGGTTCGCCTTGATCCACGCCTTGGCGGCGGGAATCAGCTCGTCGACGGAGCCAACCAGCTCATCGATCAGGCCGACTTCCTTGGCCTTGGTCGGGTTGAACCGGGTGCCCTGCGCCAGCACGGTGACGAAGCCGTTCTGGATGCCGAGCATGCGGGTCACGCGGGTGACACCACCGCCGCCGGGCAGCAGGCCCAGCGATACCTCGGGCAGGCCGATCTGAGATCCCTTGACATCGGCCGCAATCCGGTGATGGGTGGCCAACGCGATTTCCAGGCCACCACCGAGGGCGGCACCGTTGATGGCGGCCACGACCGGACGACCGAAGGTCTCCAGCGTGCGCAGGTCCTTCTTGATCTCCTCGACCTCGTTGAAGGCTTCCTGGGCGTTCTCCGGCTGAATCTGGATGATCTTGGTGAGGTCACCACCGGCGAAGAAGGTCTTCTTGGCGCTGGTGACCACCACGCCGGTGATCGAATCCTTCTCTTCCACAAGGCGCTTGACGGCCGCGGCCATCGACTGCTTGTAGTCGTCGTTCATGACGTTGGCCGAACCGTTGGGGTCGTCCAGGGTGAGGGTGACGATGCCGTCGGCATCCTTTTCCCACTGAATTGTGTTTGCACTCATTGGTTCTGGTTCTCCCTACACTCGCTCGATGATGGTGGCCACACCCATGCCGCCGCCGACGCACAGGGTGATGAGGGCACGCTTGAGGCCGCGACGCTCCAGCTCGTCGACCATGGTTCCGGTGATCATGGCGCCGGTGGCACCCAGCGGGTGGCCCATGGCGATGGCGCCGCCGTTGACGTTGAGCTTCTCGTCCGGGATGTTCAGGTCCTTCTGGAACTTCAGGACCACCGAGGCGAACGCCTCGTTCAGCTCGAACAGGTCGATGTCGTCCACGGTCAGTCCGGCGCGGTCGAGCACCTTCTGGGTGGCCGGAGTAGGTCCGGTCAGCATGATCAGTGGCTCGCTACCGGTGGTGGCGGTCGCCACGACGCGGGCACGCGGGGTCAGACCCTGCGACTTACCGGCCTCTTCGGAGCCCACCAGTACCAGGGCGGCGCCGTCGACGATGCCCGAGCTGTTGCCGCCGGTGTGCACGTGGTTGATCTTCTCGACGTAGTGGTACTTGATGCGCGCAACATCGTCGAAGCCGCCGAGTGCGGCCAGGCCCTCGAACGCGGGCTTCAGCTTGCCCAGGTCCGCGGCCGTGGTGCCCGGACGCATGTGCTCGTCGTGGTCCAGGATGAGCAGGCCGTTCTGGTCCTTGACCGGCACAACGGACTTGGCGAAGTAACCGCCGGACCACGCGGCCGCGGCACGGTCCTGCGAGCGGGCGGCGTAGGCGTCGACGTCGTCACGGGTAAAGCCTTCGATGGTGGCGATCAGGTCGGCACCGATGCCCTGCGGCACGAAGGACACGTCGTAGTTGGTGGCCGGGTCCGAGGCCCAGGCCCCGCCGTCGCTGCCCATCGGCACGCGCGACATCGACTCGACACCACCGGCGAGCACCAGGTCGTCCCAACCGGAACGGACCTTCTGTGCGGCGACGTTGACGGCTTCCAGACCGGAAGCACAGAAACGGTTGAGCTGAACGCCACCGACGGTATCGGGCAGGCCGGCGGCCAGCACCGCGGTGCGAGCGATGTCGCCACCCTGATCGCCCACGGGCGCGACGACGCCGAGTACGACGTCGCTGATCAGGTTCTCGTCCAGGTCGGGGAAACGGCGACGGATCTCGTCGATCAGGCCGACTACCAGGTTCAGCGGCTTGACCTCGTTGAGGGCGCCGCCGCGCTGCTTGCCGCGAGGCGTGCGGATGGCCTCGTAGATGAATGCTTCAGTCATGGGTATACGTCCTTATAGGGGGTGCGTATGGGGCATGTGGTGCAGGTGCCGCGGCCTTGTGACGCCGGGTTGACTCCGGGTCAGTTTCGCCGAGACAGCCTTACGTTAGACCAGGGTGGCGTCCCCATGGTAAGCAGCCCTCCCAACCCGTTGGTTGGGAATCTGATGACGGTACGCTCGAAGTGTGCTGCGGGCTCGCTCTCTACCGCTAGGACGCGTGCTCATCAGCGCCATTGCGGTTCTGTCGATATTCGCGGTGTGGATGGGCTGGCACCAGGTCGCCGATGGCCCAGGCCACCGCAAGCCGACACCACCACCTAAAGCATTTACCGATCGCACCCCGCTACCCAGCTGCGGGTCCTACACCTTTGGGTTCAACAGCCATGCGGTGCCCGCCACACAAAAGGACTGCATGAACGTCGCCAGGGCCTCGGGCCGTGGCGGCGAACTCAAGATCGTCGAATCCACGATCGAGGGCGATCCCGTCACCACCTACTACCGGGTGTTCTCCCCACAGCAGCAGGTCGAGATCTTCATTGACTACAGCGGCGACCAGTTCAGCAATTTCGGCTGGAGTCATTTCTTCTGCTGGGCCGCATCCACCGACTACAGGCCAAACCCGAGCTGCCCCGACCCCGCATTGCAGCCGGATCGATAGGCCGTCTGGGGTGCGACCCCCAAGCGGGCACACGCTGTGCGGTGCTCTTCGACGAGATTTCGCCGAAACCTCCCGCTTTCACACCGTGGGCGACAAGCCTGAAGCGATGCTCACACGACTCTGCATCGCGACGGCGACCTTGTCGGTTGCCGCCGCCGTGTGTCCGCCGGCAGCACAGGCCGAGCCGGAACCCCTGTCCCCCGACACCGCATTCGAGCAGCGCGCACCGCTGCAGAATTGTGGCCGGCTGCGCATGCTGCCGCCGTCACACGAGATCCCCCCGGACTACCTGAACTGCATGCGTCATGCCCGCGCCACGGGCACCGGCGCGGAGCTGACAACCACCGTCGCCAATTTCTTCCTCGAGGACACCACCACCTACTACCGGGTGTACCGGGCGGACCGGGATGTGGAGGTCTTCGTGGACAACCGGGACCGTGGCAATCCCGGATTCAGTCACTACTTCTGCCCGATACCGGATACCGACCTGTCCTTCGAACCGCCCAGCTGCTAGGTCCGCCGGTAGGCTGCCCGGCATGAAGCCGGGTAGCACCGAACACGGGCCAGCGTGAACCCGAAGACCGTCAAACGATTGCGCCCCTTCGGCGCAACGATCTTCGCCGAGATGTCGGCCCTCGCCGTCCGACACGACGCAATCAATCTGGGCCAGGGTTTCCCCGACGAAGACGGGCCCGCATCCATGCTGGACGCGGCACAGCAGGCCATCCGTTCGGGCCTCAATCAATACCCGCCCGGGTTGGGCGTTCCCGAACTGCGCCGGGCCATCGCCGCCGACCGACTCGCCCGCTATGGCGAGGAACTCGATCCGGATACGCAGGTGCTGGTCACCGTCGGCGCCACCGAAGCAATCGCGGGCGCGGTCCTCGGCCTCGTCGAACCCGGCTCCGAGGTCATTTTGATCGAGCCTTACTACGACTCGTATGCCGCCGTGGTGGCCATGGCGGGCGCCGTCCGCGTCCCGGTGCCACTCGTTCCCGACGGAGCGGGCTTCGCATTAGACACCGACGCGCTCGCGGCCGCCATCACACCCCGGACCGCGGCACTGATCATCAACTCTCCGCACAATCCCACGGGCAAGGTGTTCACCGACTCCGAGTTGGCACGGGTCGCTGAGCTGGCGGTCGAACACGATCTGCTGGTCATTTCCGACGAGGTGTACGAGCGATTGCTCTTCGATAGGCGCACCCAGACACCCATGGCCGGTCTGCCCGGGATGGCCGATCGCACCGTGACGATCTCCAGCGCCGCCAAGACGTTCAACTGCACCGGCTGGAAGATCGGCTGGGCTTGTGGCACAACAGAGTTGATCACGGGCGTGCGCGCCGCCAAGCAGTTCCTTTCCTACGTCGGCGGTGCGCCGTTTCAGCCGGCGGTAGCGGTAGCCCTCGACACCGAACAGGCCTGGGTGAAGAATCTACGAGAGTCCTTGCAGCGCAGGCGCGATCGTCTCACTGAGGCGCTCACCGGCCTGGGCTTCGAGGTGCACAGCAGCCACGGCGGGTACTTCGTCTGCGCAGATCCGCGCCCCCTGGGATTCAGCGACAGCGCAGAACTTTGTCGGCGCCTACCGGAAACCGTTGGCGTAGCAGCGGTTCCGGTAAGCGCCTTTTGCGACCCCAACACCGACACGGCCGATCAATGGAATCACCTGGTGCGGTTCACCTTTGCAAAACGTGACGCGGTGATCGACGAGGCGATATCCCGCCTGGCCCGGCTAGGAGGTTAGACCGGTCGCGATCGCGTCGGGGCGCTGGCGCGCCTTGGCCAGTCCCGGCAGGATCTTGATGAACTCGGTGATCTCTCCCACCGCGCGCCGGGCGTCGGGGTTGGTCGCCGCGAACACCTGGAACACGTGAATAGCACGGTCGAATATCTGCAACCGCACCGGAACTCCCGCAGCGACAAGACGTTCCGCCAGCAGTTCGGAGTCCGGCCGCAACGCTTCCTGTGAGCCGACCTGCAGCAGGAACGGGCCCAGTCCGGTCAGGTCGGCATCCGCCGGGCACGGCCCGGGCTCGCGTGCGCCGTTGCGCAGCAGGAACACGTCGTTGATCATCTTCAAGAAGTCGACGGGGAACATGGCATCGCCGACGCGTTTGGCGGCAGCGTATTTCGGCTCCATGTCGTTGTTGGTGGCCGCCGAGATCAGCACGCATCCCGCGGGCGGTGTCAAGCCCTCATCGCGCACCGCGATGGCGGTCATGGCCGCCAGGAAGCCTCCGGCCGAATCGCCTGCGAGCACGATGTTCTCGGGGGCGACGCCCTGGCTCAGTACGTAGCGGTACGCATCGACGCCGTCGGCGACGGCGTCTTCGACCAGGTTGCGCGGGCACAACCGGTAGCCCACGCTCAGCGCCCTCGCACCGGAGTCCCGCGCGATATGGCTGACCAACGGCCGATGGCTGTTGATCCCCAACGCGATGAATGCCGACCCGTGGAAGTAGATGACCACCGGCGCGTCCGGCCCCGGCTCATTCTTGGCATTCCACGTCCATTCGGCCACGCAGTTCGGCAACTGCACAGTCTCCGTGCGGGTTCCGGACACACCGGGCACCCAGCCCATGAGACGCTCAAGTCCGTCGTATCGCCGATTCAGCAGGGCATCGGGGAACCGGCGGTTGACGGCCAGCATCAAGCGGGTCAGCGCATAAAGACCCGGCTTACCCACCGCCTTGAACAGATAGGTCTCGGCCACCGAATGCCAATTGGCCTTGCCCATCCATTCCGGCCCCGCGTAGGTGACGGCGGTGGCCAGCCGGGATTCGGCGGCGTGTCGGGCAGTGGTCATCGAGCCTCCTCATAGCGTCATTGCTTGGGGCGAGACTACCAGTACCTAGTACCGACAATCTTGGCTAAGTCACCAGCCGATATCGGTGAGCTCGGTCGTGTCCTTCGGCGGCGCCTCGATGGGCCCGCTCGGCGTCCGCGAGAAGCGCGGCGCCGGCGCGGCCTGGGTCACGCCGTTGACATCGGTGATGGTGCCGCGATCGCGAAGGTGCGCGTTCTGCTTGGCCTCGCCCCAGGTGAGCACGGGTGACACGCAGGCGTCGGTACCGATGAAGATGTCGGTCCATTCGTCACGGGTCTTGGTCTTGAACGCATCGTCGAACAGCTTGCGCATCTCGGGGTAGCGCGCCTTGTCGAGCTGGAACGGAACACTGTCGGGGTCCAGCCCCAGGCCCTGCACCAAAATCGCGAAGAACTGCGGCTCGATGGATCCCACCGCCATGTACTTGCCATCGGCGGTCTCGTAGGTGCCGTAGAACGGTGCCCCACCGTCGAGCAGCCCCGACTCCCGCTCGTCGAACAGCAGGCCGTTGTTGTACATCGTCCACTGCATCTGAGCCAGCTGGCTCACTCCGTCGACCATCGCACCATCGATGACCTGCCCCTTGCCCGACTTCTCACGCTCGTACAGGGCAGCCAGGATGCCCTGCACCAAAAGCATTGAGCCACCACCGAAGTCCGCTACGAGGTTCATCGGCGGCATCGGCGGACGGTCCTTGTAGCCCATCGACCCCAGAGCGCCGGTCAGCGACAGGTAGTTGATGTCGTGGCCCGCACGGTCGGCCATCGGGCCATTCTGGCCCCAGCCCGTCATCCGGGCGAAGATCAGCCGCGGGTTGCGCTTGGCGCACTCCTCCGGTCCGATCCCGATTCGCTCGCACACCCCGGGCCGGAAAGGATCCAGCAGTACATCGGCCTTGTCGACAAGCGCCAGCAGCGCCTCCGGGTCTTTCTTGACGTCCAGGTTGACCAGGCGCTTCCCGCGGTGAAACAGATCCGTCTCCTCGGCGGGGATGGCAAGACCCCCGGGACGGCGCACCCGAATGACGTCTGCCCCCAAGTCGGACAACATCATCGCCGCATGCGGCCCAGGGCCGATACCGCCGAGCTCGATCACCTTTACGCCCGCGAGAGGGCCTGTCTTGACACCAGTGTCAGCCATGAGGGTCACCCTAGCCACTCAACCCGTTGGTTGGGAAGTGCGGCTAGAGAGACGAGGAGATGGCCGGTGAGGACGTCTGTGTGGGCGCCGGGGCGGGGGTCGGTGTCGGGAAGTTGGGGATCACCGGTCGCGACGTGCTCGGGGCGGCCGGAGCATCCGACGGCGGTGGCGGCGCGGGCGCCGGCGTGAACTCGTAGGCCGGGAGCGGCGCGGGTGGCGGATCGTCGTCACCCTCACGCCAGTGCGTCGAGCGATACAGGTCGATCACCTTGCCGAGATCATGCAGGCGCAGCGCCGGCGGGCGGCCCCCACGGGCGTCCCGAATGCGCTGTGCCTCCCAGGCGACGAGGCATTGCGCCGTCGGCGTGTTGTACAGGCTTTCCAGGAAGGGAGTCAACGCCTTCGCGAGGTCGCCCTCGGCCTTCAGGACATCGTTCCGGTAGGGGCCGTAGTAGGGCAGGATCGCCTCGAGAACGCGCACCATGACCGTCTGGAAACGGGTGACGAACTGGTCGATCGCCCACGGATGCCGGGAGAGCAGCGGGGAGATCCGAGCCAGCACCGGACCCATCATCTTCAGGATCGGTTCATACGCCGTAGCCGGAGCGAACGCCTCCGAGGAGAACACACCCGCGGCCGGAGCTACGTCGATCAGCGAAGCCAGCCCACCCTGCTCATCCGGGCCGGGCGCCGGCCAGCCGAAGGGGCAGGGCTGCGCGACGGATATCGGAAGCCCGCGGTCGGTCACCGAAGGCAGCGCACCAAACGGTCCGGCAGCCTGACCCGGTGGATGCGAAGGCACCTGAGGGCGCGGCAGCGGCGCAATCAATTGCGGTCCCGGCGGGGGTACCGGGATCGGGATGGCACCTTCGGGAATCGATCCGTCGCGGTTCACGATCTGGTATCCGACGATGGGCGCACGCGCAGGCGAATACGAGAGCTGGGTAATGGCGGCCACGCTGCCGATCACGGTAATGGCAGCGAATACCCTTACGGCTATCCCGAATACGCGTTCTTTGGTGGGCCTGCCCCCAACGGAAGCAATCGGAGCTGCGATCGGAGCCGTCTCTTCTGCCGGTGTCGAACTCATCGGTCTTTCACCACGCCTTCGAGGTGCCACACTCCCGTGAAGCTGTTGAACGGTCCACCCACGATCAGACTCGTCCAGTCGAGAGTGAACTTCTTGGTGTCCTTGTCGTATGTACCGGTGGCTTTGGGGCTTTCGCCGTCCACGGAGTCGCGGCCGACCCAGCGCCCGGCTACGAACTCCCACACCTGCTTGGCGCGTGCCTCACCGGGAATCTGTGCCTGCTCCTTGGGTTTCGGCTTGGGCGCGCCCTGGTTGAACTCCTGACGGTTCCACGAGGCGGCCCATGCCGACACGTCCGCCGAGATCTGGTCGCCGGCCACCGTGGCCGAGGGCGCCGGCAGCTCGCGCTGGGTCTGCGGGTCGATCTTGTTGGTGGAGATACCGAACTCGATATTGAAGAACTTCGTCGGCTGTGTGACGCGGGCCGCCAGTGAGTACCCGGTGGCCTCATCGAACGCTGGATCCGGCTCACCCTGGTAATCGCCCAGTACCAAACCGCCATCCGCGCCGGGCGAGAGCAGTGTTGCAGCCGCTTGCGGCACAGGAGAATTCGCATTGGGCATGAACGGACCCTCTTGGGGGTTGCCGCCCGGCTGCACCATCTTGAACCAGGTGCCGCTGAGCTTGTTCCCTTCGATCTTCCCGGGCTCCAATGCCAGCAGCCCGGTGAGCGGAGACTCGGTCGGCTTCTCCGATCCACAGGCCGGAGCCGTCACCAGCACCACGGCCGCCAGCGCCACACCAAATGTGCCGCGCGTCATCGTTTTCTGGGCCACCGTGCGGCTCCTTTCACGTCAATAGCGGCAGCGGCCGCCAGCACACCGGGCACGAGGAAAAGCCACCCGAAGTAGTTGAATGATCGGAATCCCAGCGGGGCCGTGATCCGATCCAGCGCCACTACCCTGCCGAAATTGTCGACGTTGTCGGCCATCACCCCGATCAGCGAAGCGAAATCCGCTGTCATGGGCTGCCATTGCGAAACGAAGGCGTCGATACCCGGGACCGCGCGGGCCGAGTCATGCTGCCGCAGATCACCCAGGAACTGGGTGTCCAATTCCCCTTCCGCCGCGACCAGCACCACGAAGTGTCGCTGTACCGCGGCCACCCGCTCGTGAGTCATGATCGGGGTGAACGCGTCAATGAGCTGCGCACCCGCCGGGGCACGGGAAAAGAGCCCGTCCGCAAAGGGCACGGCGATGAGCACAGCCGCCGCGAGGATCGCGAGAATCCGGGCACCGAAAGCCTTTTCGCCGTTGCTAGTGCGCCGAAGTCCCCACACACCGGCGCCGACCAAGACCAGTCCCGGCACCGCCAGCAGGAACGGCAGCACATCGAACGGGCCCACGGCTCGCAACTGCCCGTAGTTACCTATCTGACCATCGACCGCATCGAGCAGACCGTTCATATCCTGACGAATCGACGGATACTGCGCCACAAAGGTATCCAGTCGCTCGTAATGCCCTCCCGCGATCGACTGGGTCGCCTGCACATCGGTACGAGCCGCGTCGACGGTGTCCAGGTAACCGCGGAACTTGGCGATCACCTCCGAGGACACAAACGGGCGGAACTCGGTCAGCAGCTGCTGACCGCCCGCGGCACGTGTGAACATCCCGGTGACCACCGGCAACGCGAATAGCAGCACACCAAGCGCGATGAGCGCGACAAACCGCCACCGGGGCCGTGGGGCCGGTCCGGCCTCGGCGACAACAGCCTCCTCACCGACGATGTCGGCGTACGAAGGCAGGGCCGGCTGAGACGTCTCAGCCAACCTCTCAGCGGCCACGGCTGAAGATCCGCTCCCCCACCACGAACAGAATTCCGCCGCCGATCGCCACGAACACCAACAGGGCAATGACCCATGGCGGAGTGATGGTGCGGGGATTGTCGTCAACCGGCAGCGCGATGAGCTGCTGGCCGGCCGACAGCGGTGGCGGTGCCACCACTTGTTGTCCAGCTTGCACAACAACCTGCCCGGGGGCCGCCGGCGCGGCCACCGCGGGCGGCGCATCCGCCGCTGCCGGTGGGGCGCCCGGCGGAGGAGGGGGTGGCGGTTCGGCCACAGCTGCGCCACCGGGGCTGCCCCCGACCTTGCCGACCAGGTGCCATAGTCCGGTGAAGTCGTTGAAGGGACCGCCCACGATCTGGCTGGTCCACTCGACGATGAATGCGCCGGTGTTGCGGTCGTAGGTGCCGGTCACCGGTGTGGTCTTACCCGGGAATGCGCCACCGGGTTTCGGCGATCCCTGGTTGAACACCTGGTTGTTCCAGGTCACACCGAAAGCACTGAGGTCACCGCCGAGCTTGTTGCCACTGACGGTGATCTGGGGAGTGGCAGTGCCCTGGCCGGTCTGTGGATCGGTTTGGTTCGACGCCGTGGAAAAGCCCACACCGTAGAACTTGACTGGCTGGGTAATGCTGCCGGACACCGCATTTCCGTTTCCATCGAATGCGTTGCCAGGCTGCGGCTGATACTCACCCGACTTCAGGCCACCATCGGTACCGGGCGCCAGCAGGGTGACTGTGTTATCCGAGCACATCGAATCGCCGTTGGCGAGGTAGGGGCCGGACGCGTCACCGGCGGGCAAGATCATGCGGAAGTAGGAGCCGGTGGCTCGGCCCTCCGCGCAGCTGCCGGGTGACAACGCGAACAGGCCGTTGAGCGGCGTTGCCGTATCGGCCACTGCCGGGTAGGCGGCAGGCGACATCGCCGCGGCTGCCACGACGAGGGCGACCGTCGCGCGGCGGGTGAGATGCTTAATCATCGGCTTCCTATTGCACTGTTGCTCTGACCCGTAGCACGAGCTGGGAACGGCGCAAACGTATGAAGGTCCCACCCCAGCGTCAATGGCAACGGCCAGCAAACAACATCCCGCCTGGTGACGTTCCCGCAGGTGGCAGGCGTGCAACCCGATGCCCGGTCGTTCGATTCACCCCGAGCCGATTGCGATCACATTCGTATATCGGCGCCGGCCGATGGTAGTTTGCTCGGCATGGCAACAGCCGGATGGCGCGTCATTGCCGCGATGCTGACGCTGCTGGCCCTTGCCGGGTGTTCTCGCAACCAAAGTCCGCCGCCCGCCGCGCCGCCGACGTTGACTCCGGACGGCTTCCCGCTCAGCATCCCCCACAGGTACGGCGGAGCATTCCTCGCGACACGACCTAACCGCGTCGTCACCCTCGGATGGAACGACCAAGACTTGGTGCAGTCGTTGGGCACCAAACCCGTCGGCGTCCGGTCCACGCTGCCGGAGTATCCGATGTACCCCTGGGTCGTTCCGGAGGTCTCCTATCCCCCCGTCGTCTCGGGCTCAGAGCTGAACTTCGACGCCATCGCCGCCGCCAAACCCGATGTCATCCTGGCCACCGGCGCCGATATCGACAGACCCAGTTACGACAGATTGACGAAGATCGCGCCGACGGTGGTCTCGGAGGACCGAATCGATCGTGCCGAGACACCTTGGTATACACAGCTCTTCACCATTGGCCGGGCCCTGGGCAAGTCCGATCGGGCGCGCATGCGATCCGAAGAGGTTGGGACTCGGTACAACCAGATACGTACCGGGCACCAGCATTGGGTCAACCGCACGGCGGTGGTCGATTGGGTCGCAGACGGACAAGGCACCTTCCTGTTGGGTTTCCGCGACCCACGTCGCGCAGTCTTCGACGGACTGGGGTTCCTGAGCCAGCGATACTCCGGCCACGTACCGGATGGCGAACTGAAGGCCAAGGCCGACGAGGACCTCCTGGTGGTGGTGGGAGCCACCGAACAGCAGGCGAAGTCCACCAATGGTCTTGCAGATCTACGTGCGGTCACCGAGGGGCGCGCCGTCTACATCCCGGCAGACAGTCCGGTGGTGAACGCCCTTCGGCTCGGCGGCCCACTGGCTCGGATCTATGCGCTGGAACAACTGACGCCTCAGCTCGAAAAGGCCTTGAAGCCACCCCCTCCGCGATAACCGGCATCACCTTGTCACATTGGTGTCCACGTAAATCTGTGGCCGCCATCACTGCCGTGTTACGGTCCTATCGCTCGATTCAATCAATTGATAGAACCTCGTCGGGAGGCCTGTGACCGACCAATCCTCCGAATCCCTGCGCGCGCCGTACACGATCGAGTTCGGATTTGAACGCACCGTCGGCCCCAAGATCGGCGCCTTCCTCGGCGGGCTACGCGACGCGCGACTGTTCGGAGTGCGGACGATCCATGGCCAGGTGTTGTGCCCGGTGCTCGAGTTCGACCCGGCCGATGCCGGCCCTACCGGCGAATTGGTGGAACTCGAACCCAAGGGCGTTGTCCTGCAATGGACCTGGGTGCGGTCACGGCCGGCAGACGAGCTGCAGGATGATTTCGCATGGGCGCTTATCCGCATAGACGGAACCACTAACGCGATGTTCCACGCCGTCGATGTCGGCGGCAATCCCCTGACCATGAAAACGGGACTGCCCGTTGTCGCACGATGGCGCCCGGACCGTGTTGGCGCCATCACCGATATCGTCTGCTTCGAACCGGTGGGCCGGCTGTGACCGCACTACCCGAACCGGTGTCCTCGATCGCCAGTCCGTTTCGCATGGACTACACCTATGTCGCTGGATCCGGTCGTTCGATCTTCCTGCGCGGACTGGCGCAGAGACGCCTGCTGGCACGCCAATGCCCTGGCTGTGAACGCGCGTACTGTCCTGCGCCGCAATTCTGTTCGCGGTGCCTGACGGAACTGGGTGAGCCGTACCCCCTTGCGGGGACGGGAACGGTGGAGACCTTCTGCATCGTGAGCTTCCCCTTTCCGGGGCAAGTGTTCACGCCGCCCTACGCAGTGGCGCACATCCAGTTGCACGGCGCCGACAACAGACTCATGCACATGATCGGAGATACCGAGCCGGACCTCGTCCACATCGGCATGACCGTAGAGCCGGTCTGGGTGACCGACGAGAACCTCGGTGCCAGCATGCAGAGCATCCGCTACTTCCGGCCGGTATCGAACGAGGCCGCCCATGCGTGATGTTGCCGTGGTTTCTTTTGCCCAATCGGCTTGTACTGCAGCAAATCTACGCGACGATATGGCCGAGATTCTGTTACCCGTGGTCCGCGAGGCCCTTGAGCAGGTAGCACTGCGCCGTGCGGACATCGACTTCTACGCCTCGGGTAGCCATGACTTTTTCGAGGGCCGTACCTTCGCGTACATCGAGTCCCTCGACGCTGTCGGCGCCTGGCCTCCGATATCGGAATCCCATGTCGAAATGGATGCCGCATGGGCGTGTTACGAGGCCTGGTCATGGCTCCAACTGGGCCACGGCGATATCGCCCTGGTGTACGGCATCGGCCGCGGCGCGCTGCCCGCCGACCTGGACCAGGTGGCGCCCGCTTCACTGGATCCCTACTATCTGACTCCCCTTCATCCGCATCGGCATGCAATCGCCGGCCTGCAGGCGACGGCCGTCATCGAGGCCGGTATCACCACAGAGCGCGAGATGGCCGATGTGGTGAACCAATCACTGACCGATGCTTTGTCAAATCCCTTCGCGCTCAGGGCAGGTGCTCCGGGGGTCGAATCGCTGCTGGATCAGCCGTACATCGCCTCGCCACTGCGTCCACACGATGTGGCACCGGTCGGTGACGGCGCCGCAGTGCTGATCCTGGCCACCGGTGACGTGGCACGTCGCCTGGCCCGGCGTCCGGCGTGGATCAGGGCGATCGATCACCGGATGGACACGCACTATCCCGGATCGCGGGACCTCGCGGTAGTGGACTCGGCACGCATCGCCGCCGAGAAGGCAGCTGCCATGGCCGGTTTCACTGCCGCCAGTGTGGAAGTCGCCGAGCTGCACACCGAATACAGTTATGTGGAACCGCTACTCACCAAAACCTTTGGCATCGACAACGTGCTCGTGAATCCATCCGGTGGGCCGCTGGCGGGTGCACCCGCCACCGCTACCGGCTTGATCCGCATTGGCGAATCGGCTCGCGTGATCATGCAGGGGCGAGCCACTCGAGCACTTGCCCATGCCACCAACGGCTCTGCGCTGCAGCACAATCTGGTGTGTCTCATGGAGGCGAGCGGATGAGCGCCCGCGTCGCCGTAGTCGGTGTCGGACAAAGCAAGCAGGCCAAGAAGCGTGAGGTCAGCATCGCGGCCCTGGTCCGCGAAGCGGTGGACGGCGCGCTGGCCGATGCAGAGCTGACGTTCGGTGATATCGACGCGATCGTGCTCGCCAAGACTCCCGATCTCTTCGACGGCGTGATGAACCCCGAGCTATACCTCGCCGACGCGATGGGCGCGCGCGGACTGCCGGTCACCCGGGTGTTCACCGGTGGCAGCGTCGGAGGGCATGCGGCCATCTATGCCGCACATCTGGTGCAGGCGGGACTTGCCGGAAGGGTGTTGGTGGTCGCGTATTCCAAAGAGTCAGAAGGCAACTTCACCTGGGCACTGTCCCGGCCGCTGCCGTTCAGTGCCCAGCTGGGTGCCGGCGCGGGTGGGCATTTCGCACCCGTTATCCGCGAATACATCCGCCGCTCGGGTGCCCCGGAACACATCGGCTGGCAAGTCGCGGTGAATCATCGTCTCAACGCCATCCGTAACCCCTACGCACATATCCACAAACCCGATATCACCGTCGAGGAGGTACGCAGCTCGCCGATGCTCTGGGATCCCATCCGGTTCCTGGAATCCTGCCCGTCATCCGACGGCTCGTGTGCGGTCGTCGTCTCTTCCGAACTGTTCGCGACGCATGCGCCGCGACCGCCCGCCTGGATTCACGGCACCGGATGGCGCACCGAGACAGGACATTTCGCAGGCCGCGATGAGGTGAATCCACGTGCCGGGCAGGAGTGCGCCGCCGCGGCGTACCGCGAGGCGGGGATCACCGACCCGGCCACCGAGGCAGACGTATCCGAGCTCTACATCCCCTACAGTTGGTATGAGCCGATGTGGATGGAGAACATCGGACTGGCTCCCGAGGGATCGGGCTGGCGCGCCGTCGACGAGGGCCACACCGCGTTCGAGGGCAGACATCCGATCAATCCGTCCGGTGGTGTGCTCTCGGGCAACCCCACCGGCGCGACCGGCCTGCTTCGGTTCGCCGAGGCCGCGTTGCAGGTGCGCGGGCTGGCGGGAGAACATCAAGTCGACGGTGCCAGACGCGCGATAGGCCATGCCATGGGCGGCGCATCGCAGTTCCATGCTTTGTGGGTGGTGGGGTGCGACAAACCATGATCGAAGATCGAGAACTCATCGTCGAGCGTGACGGCCCGATCGTCTTGACCATGAACCGTCCGCATCGACGAAATGCGCTGTCCACCAACATGGTGGGACAGCTCGCCCAGGCCTGGGACGAGATCGACGGGGACGACGGCATCCGGGCGGCCATCATCACCGGCGCCGGTAGCGCCTACTGCGTAGGAGGTGATCTCAGTGATGGCTGGATGGTCCGGGACGGCTCCGCGCCGCCACTCGACCCCGCCGCCATAGGCAAGGGACTGCTACTCACCCATACCCTGACCAAGCCGCTCATCGCGGCGGTCAACGGCGCGTGCCTGGGTGGCGGATGTGAAATGTTGCAGCAGAACGATATCCGTGTTGCCGACGAGCAGGCAACGTTCGGCCTTCCGGAGGTGCAGCGTGGGCTGGTGCCCGGTGCCGGGTCCATGGTCCGGCTCAAACGGCAGATTCCCTACACCAAGGCCATGGAGATGATCCTCACGGGCGAGCCGCTCACCGCTCAAGAGGCCTATCATTTCGGCCTGGTGGGCCACGTGGTCCCAGCGGGCACCGCATTGGACAAGGCGCGCAGCCTCGCCGAACGCGCGGTGCGCAATGACCCTCTGGCGGTGCGCAATGCCAAGGAAGCCGTGGTGCACAGCGGTTGGATCGCCGAGGAAGACGCCCGCGCGATCGAGGCCCGCCTGACCCGCCAGGTAATCAGCTCCGCCGATGCGCGCGAGGGGTTGACCGCATTCCGCGAGAAGAGAGAGGCGCGGTTCACCGGGCAATGACCGACATAGCATCTGAAACAGCCACCGCTGCACATGATTCCACCGATCAGCGATTGCTCAGCGCCGCCGAGCGGCTGTTCGCCGAACGTGGTGTGGATGCGGTGTCACTACGCGCCATCATGGCGGCGGCCGGCACCAATGTCGCGTCGGTGCACTATCACTTCGGGTCCAAGGAGCGTCTGATCGAGGCGCTGCTCGATAAATACTTGAATCAGCTCGAAAAGCGCCGGTTCGCGTTGTTGGACATCGCCGAGAAGACCGGGACACTGCGCGCCATCGCCGAGGCGATCGTCGTCCCGCTGTCGGAAATCGGCGAAGAGGGCGGAACCGCATGGCTTTCCACCCTCGGCAAGCTCCTCATCGGCGGGCACCCCGCATTGATCCCGATGAGTGTGAGTTTTCAACCTCAAGCCGCGCGACTTCAGGAGCTGATCGTGCGGCTGCGCCCGAACGCCTCACTGCCGTCAATCCGATTCGGGGTCACCCAGGCGGTCACACTGACCTGCGTAGTTCTTGGCGACATCGCGCACACCAATCGACTGATGTCCCTGAGTGGCACCTATCTCGACGACGGGCAGATGAATGCGCAGCTCATCGACATGGTGACCGCTATCCTGGCCGGACCTCCGGCAGAGGACTAGGTGCGCCCCTCCCGAAAAGCGTCGAAGGACCGGCGCAATTCCCCGGTGGCAGTGCACATCACCTGGGTCCTGTTCTCCAGATCCAGCGCATGACGCAGGCTCGGCGCGTCGACCGTCTGCCACATCGTCTCTTTGGTCATCCATACCGCCAGGGGTGAGTGCACGGCGATTTCTTCGGCCTTCGCAATCGCCGCGTCAAGGAGGGTTTCGGCGGGCGCCACGTCGAAGATCAAGCCGATCCGTTGCGCCTCGTCGGCACCGAACACCCGTCCGGTCAACATCAGCTCCGCGGCGCGGGCCGCACCCACCAACCGTGGCAGGTGATAGCTGGTTCCCATATCGCAGTTGGACACCCCATGACGAATAAACACGGCACCGAATGAGGCCTCCGGACAGGCGAACCGGATATCGCAGGCCAGCGCCAATGCGAACCCGCCACCGACCGCGTGTCCATTGACAGCAGCGATGACGGGCTGACGCATCCGGTGAATCCGTTCGAACAGCGAGGCCATCAACTCCTGAGCCGCCAGCGTACGCACCAGCTCCGAGTCGGTGGCACCGAGCAGCGCGGCCGTGGAGGTCGCCCCGATATTGGTGAAATCAGTGGGCAGCGACTTCAGATCGGCCCCGGCACAAAATGATGCGCCAACTGCGGTGAGAACCACCACCCGCACCTTGGGGTCGCCATCGGTCTTCTCGACCACGGAGTGCAGCTCGGCCACCGTCTGCGGATCGAGTGCATTACGGCGCTCGGGACGATCGATCGTGACCACCAGGATTCCGTTGTCGCGATGCTCCGTGCGAATCACCGGGCCACCAACCCTCCGTCGGCGATGATGGTCTGACCGGTGATGTAGCTGCCCGCATCGGATGTCAAAAGCAGTGCGGTACCCACCATTTCGTCGGGGAGTCCGAGCCGTTTGAGGTGGTTGGCGTTGGCCATTCGTTCCACCTCTGCGGGCGGGGTCTTGCGTACCATGTCGGTGTCGATCGCGCCGGGGGCTAGTGCGTTGACACGCACTCCCCGCGAAGCGAGCTCGGCCGCCGCAGACCGCGTGTAGGAGACCAGTGCGGCCTTGGCCGCCGAGTACATGGAGACGCCCTGGCCAAACATGAAGGCGCCCACCGAGACGACGTTGAGCACCGCCGCATGTCGACTGGTCACCAGATGCGGCAGCGCGGCTTGCACCAGAAACACCGGCCCCCGCAGGTTCACACCGAAAGACTTGTCCCACCCGTCGACGGTGAATGCGCCCACCGGTTCGGTGAGTGCATTGGCGGCATTGTTCACCACGACGTCGATACCGCCGAACTCCTCGACGGCGGCCTGCACCAAGTGTTCCAGCGACTCGATGTCGCCCGTGTGCGTCGGTACGCCCAGTGCCCGCCCACCCAGGGAGCGCAGATGCTCGACCGTCTCGGTGCACGCTTCCGGTTTACGGCTTGCAACAACCACATTGGCACCCGCACAGGCATAACCTTCGGCGAGAGATCGCCCGATTCCACGGGTGCCCCCGGTCACGATCACCGTACGCCCGGTGAGGTCGAACAGGCTGGAGAAAGTTTCTCGGTTCATCGTTCCCTCACTTTTCGCTGGTCCACCATGCTCGCCGCGCGAACCACACCAAGAATCTGCTCGATGAGCGCTTCGTCGGCGGTGCCGCGCAAGACGCCGTGATAGACGGCCATACCCACGACGGTGTCGAAGAGCGCGTCCGCCCCGGGCCGGCCCGCACACCGGCCGGCCACGACGGCCTCGGCGTGTGCCGTCCGGAACGCTTCGCGCAGAGGCATTTCGGTGCGTGCAACCAAATCCGCATACTGGCTCGGTTCGCGGTGGTACTCGACGAGAAGTCCCGGCATCGCGGCGCGGGTAGCCGGATCGGCAAAGTACTCGACCACAGCGCGCACCACAACGGGCAGATAGTCCTGGAATTCGCTGCGCTCGGCGAGGGCCGCAGGCCATGGGCGGTCGGCGATCGCACTCTCCACCATGGCCGCCCGGGTGGGCCAGCGCCGGTAGATCGTGGGTGCACCGATACCTGCGGCGCGCGCCACGGCGGGGATGGTGGTGCCCTGATACCCCTCGGTCGCCAACATCTGGCGCACGGTCTCGCGCACCGCGTCATCCTTGTCGGGATCGCGGGGACGTCCACCCTGGCGTCTATCCACTATCCGGGCACTCCACTAGTTTCGATATTTGAAATAACGATACTAGTGACTCTTCACGGAGGGAAGGGTCTATCGGTAGGTGGCGAGGACCTGCTTGCGCAGTCCGTCGGTGGCGGTTTCCATGGCGCCCTTGATGGCCCGCTTCAGCACGAATCCGGGCAGCGGGATCAACGGGTCGACCGTCAGTTCGAACTTCACGTGTGTCTTGTCGCCCTTGGGCGTGAAGGTGTACTTACCGTCCTGACGGCGCTGCTGACTGGCCTTCACCAGGGTCCAGCTGACCGTATCGGCGCTCCAGGTGTAGGCGACGGTTTGTTCGTCGGTGATGCCCGCCGTCTTCACCTTCATCTTCACCTCGTGCGGCCGTCCGTCGTCGCCCGTGGTCAGCACCGTCGAACTCTGATGCGCCGAAGACCATTTCGGCAGAACCTCGAAGTCTGCGATGACATCCATGATCTGGGCGGGGGTCGCCTCGATGACGATTTCCCGGGTATCGCTAGTGGCCATGGATCTGACCCTAGCGACCCCGCGAGCGCTAGACGGTGAATCCCCCGTCGATGTTGATCGCGGTTCCCGTGATGTACCAGGCCTCATCGGATGCCAGATAGCTCACCAAGCTGGCGATATCGCGGGGCTGGCCATAGCGCCCTACCGCGATGTTGGGGAGCAGGATCTGCGCCAACTCGCCGTTCTCCGGGTTCATATCCGTGTCCACGGGGCCCGGCTGAACGTTGTTGATCGTGATGCCCCGGGGGCCGAATTCACGCGCCAACCCGCGGGTCAGACCGGCGACGGCCGCCTTCGACATCGAGTACAGCGATGCGTTGGGGGTGGGTGAACGGTCGCCGTTGATGCTGCCGATGGTGACGATCCTGCCGCCCTCGGCCAGATGCGGGGAGGCCGCCTTGATGGCCGCGAAAACAGCCCGCACGTTCACCGCGACGATCGCGTCGAAGTCTTCCAAGGTTGCGGTGTCCACGTCGCCAAAGGATGCGATACCGGCATTATTGACCAGAATATCCAGTCCGCCAAGGTGTTCGGCTGCCTCGTTGACAGCGGCCGTGAGCTGGGCCGGGTCCGATACATCGGCCTTGACCGCCAGCGCCCAGCCGCCATCCTCCTTGACATCGGCCACGACGTCCGCGGCCGGTTGCGGTGAACTCGAGAACGTGAAGACGACACGCGCACCATCTTCGGCAAGCCTGCGCACGATGGCTGCGCCTATTCCGCGCGATCCGCCGGTGACAAACGCGCGGCGACCCTTCAGTGGGGGAGTCATGATGGTCCTTCCGTAGGTACGCACGGGTCAAGTGGACTCGAGTCCGAAACATTCCCCGTCATGCCAAACCGCCACGTTATGCGCTTCCCACCGGCATACTCGCTGTGTGTCGTCACCTGACATTCACCCCAGCCTCCGTTTGGCGGCCAAGGTGTTTCCGCGACAGGTGGGCCTGCCCCGAACCCTTTCCACGCTGCGCGGATTGATCCGCACCTCGGGGCTGTTTCCCAGATTTGGGGTGCGAACCGTGGCGGTGAACGACGACGTGACGGTACGCGCACACGTTCCCAAGAACCTGAACGAGCCGTCCCCGGCCCTGTTGTGGATTCACGGCGGTGGTTACGTGATGGGCACGGCACGTCAGGATGACTTCTTCTGCCGCAAGGTCACGCGGGAAACCGGGCTTCCCGTCGTGTCGGTCGACTATCGACTGGCACCCGAACATCCCTATCCGACACCCGTCGAAGACTGCTATGCGGCGCTGCGCTGGCTATCGGTGCAAGGTTGGATCGACCCAACACGCATCGCCATTGGCGGCGCCAGCGCCGGCGGCGGACTGACCGCAGCACTTGCGTTGTTGGCGCGTGATCGAGGCGAGGTCGCGCCGGCGGCGCAGCTGCTGGTCTACCCGATGCTCGACGACCGCACCACCGCGCGCACCGATGTCGACGAAACCAACCTGCGGATGTGGAGCACCAAAAGCAACCGGTTTGGCTGGGACTCGTACCTGGCAGATACCGACCGCAATATCGCCGTACCGGGTCGGCGGTCGGACTTGGCGGGAGTGGCGCCGGCCTGGTTGGGCATCGGGACGGCCGACCTGTTTCACGACGAGGACCTCCTGTACGCCGAACGCCTGCGTGCCGCCGGAGTGCCCTGCGAGCTGGAAGTCGTCCAGGGGGCTTTCCATGGCTTCGACAGATTCGTGCCGTGGGCCGGGGTATCGAAGGACTTCGTGTCCAAGGCCTGCCGAAGTCTGCAGGGCGCGCTCATCTGATCGGCGCCTGCCGGCCCAATCTCTGAATACGGCTGGACGACAACGGCTCTCCGGATTCTACGGCATCAACTCCGTCGAACGGGCGACCGAACAAACCAAACCCCCATGGGGTACCGGCACGGTCTCTCATCTCACACGCTAATGTTAATGAATATCGTTATCGTTGTCATTAATGCGGTGGAGGGTGCGGAGTGGCTATGCCGGTGTGGATGGCGTCGCCGCCGGAGGTGCATTCGACCCTGCTCAGTGGAGGTCCCGGGCCCGGGCCGCTGCTCGCCGCCTCGGCCGAATGGTCTTCGCTGGGTGCGCATTACACCGCGACGGCAGATGAGCTCCGGGCGATTCTGGCCGCCACCCGTGCGGCAACGTGGCAGGGACCAAGCGCGGATACGTATGTGGCGGCGCATATTCCATATCTGGAGTGGCTGACCCAAGGCGCCATCGAAAGCAATGCCCGCGCGGCTCAGCATGGGACCGCCGCCGGCGCATACAGCACCGCGTTGGCGGTCATGCCCACTGTTGCCGAGCTGGCCGCCAACCACGCCACGCACACAGCGTTATTGGCAACAAACTTCTTCGGTATCAACACAATTCCCATCGTTGCCACCGAGGCGGACTACGTCCGCATGTGGGTTCAGGCCGCCACGACGATGGCGGCATACCAAGCCGCGTCCGAGGTCGCCCTGGCGTCTACGCCGCCTTCCACACCGCCTCCGTCGATCCTGCACGATCACGATCATGACCACGAGCACGGCCACGACGACGGCCATGGCCATGGGGATTTGGACCCCACCGACCCGGAGTGGTGGGTGGATGTGGCCGGTGAGATGGTCGAGCACCTCAAGCTGCTGTGGAACAACCTGCTGACCGATCCGGCCGCGCTGTTGACCAACCTTCCGTTGGTGTTGGCCGATGTGGCTTTTCATGCCGCACAATTGGCTTCGACAATCGGCCAGTTCGCCCCGGCGCTGATCCAGCCCGCGCTTGCTCTGGCAATCGCCGGCCTGGGCTCGGTGATCGGGTTGGCAGGCCTGGCCGGCATCCAACCATCGCCCGAAATGCTTGCGACGGAACCAAACCCCGTCCCGGAACCTCCCACCGCGGCGGCTGCTGGGACGGCCCCCGCCTCTAGTCCATCGCCGTCGGCTCCCGCTCCGGCCTCCTCCGGCGCGCCAGCGCCAACCGCCCCAGGTACCGCGCCTGCACCGTCGCCTCCTCCCCCGCCCATCGGCGATCCGGGTTTCTCGTTCCCGTATGCGGTCGGTGGCGGCCCCCGCATCGGCGCCGGATTGGCTCTGGCGAGCCAGGTCCACACGAGAGCGAGTACGTCAGCCAGGAATTCAGCATCAGAACGCGCGGGGACTACCGCGACAGCCGCGGCACGACAGGCACGTCGACGACGCGATCGGAGCAAGCAAGAAGGCCGCGCCGTCGAATACATGGACATGGACGCCACCGTGACCCCTGACAGGGGCGAGCCTTCCACGACGGCTTCACACCGCGGAGCCGGACCTATGGGGTTCACCGGCACTGTGCCCAGAACAGGCCTGGCGGCAACCGGATTGGCCACATTGGGCCACGATGACGACTTCAGCGAGGGCGCTCGGGCGCCGATGATTCCCAACACCTGGGATCCGGACGGCGCCGACGCAGATTAGCGGCGCCGCATGCGGTGGGCGCTTAGCAGGTGATCGAGACCAGAGCGACCTTGTGATCGATCACCGACACAGTTGTCGGAGCATTCCGCACGTCCCGGGCCGTTTGCGCCGAGTAGACCGGGGACTGCTCCTCCACGGAAGCAACACACCTACTCAAATCTGTCGCAGCGCCACTCTTGGAGACGATCACCCGGTAGCCCTTGGCTTTCAGGTCGTTAATAACGGCACTCGCATCACCGACCCCCGTAGGACCCGCGTGGGCAAGCCCCGGGGAGTCCACGGCGCCGATCATGCCGACGGCCGCGATGGCAAGCAGTCCAGTCCGCCAGTACGTCCCCCGCCACACTGAACGGGACCGGTCTCGAAGAGCGAACTTAACCATAACTAGATACTATACTGGTTAAGTATTAATTAACAATGCCGCTTTCGTGGGCCTATGGCGGCAGCGACTGCGCCTCAGGTAATGGACACGATTGGTCCACAGATACAGAAAAACCCGCCGTCTCCGGCGGGCTCTCGTGGTGGCCAGGGCCGGGATCGAACCGGCGACCTTCCGCTTTTCAGGCGGATAGAATAGCCATTGAACTGCGGTTTATCTGTCTCTATGCGTTGGGTCTGCTGCACGGATAGGTGACAGTCTTTAGGCGGCCTGATTGGCCGGTGTGGTCATGATGGTCTCGTATTCGATGGGGGTCAACTTGCCGAGGGCGGGTTGGCGTCGGCGGCGGTGGTAGGTGCGTTCGATCCAGGTCACGATCGCTGTCCGTAGTTCGTCGCGGGTGTTCCATCGGCGCCGATTCAGGACGTTCTTTTGCAGCAGGGAAAAGAAGGACTCCATCGCGGCGTTATCACCGGCGGCGCCAATCCGGCCCATGGAGCCAATCATGTTGTGCCGGTTGAGGGTATGCACGAATTTTCGGGACCGAAATTGGCTGCCCCGGTCGCTGTGGACGATGCACCCACTCACATCGCCACGGCGGGCCACCGCATTGTTGAGCGCGGTCACCGCTAGGGCAGCTTTCATGCGGTTACTGATGGAATAGCCGACGATGCGGTTGGAGAACACGTCCTTGATCGCGCACAGATAGAGCTTGCCTTCGCTGGTCCGGTGTTCGGTGATATCGGTCAACCACAACATGTTTGGGGTGGTTGCGGTGAAATTGCGGCATACCAGATCGTTGTGAACAGGTGGGCCTGGTTTCTTGCCGACACGGCTGCGTTTCTTGCCGAATGCCGACCACCAGCGGTTCTCGCGGCAGCGTTTCCACACCGTCCGGTCAGACACAGCGATTCCCGCGGCCCGGACTTCATCAGCGAGGAATCGGTAGCCGAACTCGGGGTCATCACGGTGGGCGTCATAGACCGCGTTCGTCACTGACGCTTGCACCCACTCAGTTCCAGTGACCGGGCCAGCACACCAGCGATAAAATGGCTGACGAGCGATTTTGAGGACCCGGCACGTCACCGTGACGGGAACACCGTCGGCGGCCAGCTCACGAACGAGCGGGTACATCATTTTGGGGACTGACCCAGCTTGAGGTTGGCCTGCGACAAATAGGCCGCCGCCCGCCGCAACACCTCATTTTCCTGCTCCAGCAACCGGACTCGCTTCTTGAGTTCGCGGTTCTCGGCGGACTCAGTGGCGGTCACACCAGGGCGAACCCCCTCATCGACATCGGATTGGCGTATCCATTTCGACAGCGTCATCGGGTGAATACCGAAATCAGCAGCGACCTGCTCCAACGTCACACCAGCATCGCGATCACGGGCAATTCGCACCACATCGGCACGGAACTCTGCAGGAAACGGCTTCGGCACAGCGACATCCTTCCAGGCCCACCCCACAGGGCAAGCCATCTCAGTTGTCACCTATCCGTGCACCAGACCCGTTCTATGCGTCGCATTGAGCAGGGCTGACGTATTCAAGCTGTCCGGGGAACGGACATAAACCGGACACGGTGCTTGCACTCCCGATCAGGGACTCCCCTCGCTGTCGCGCTGATGCTAATGCGCGCTGTGGGTGGGGTTCCGGGGAGCGGGTACCTCGATGCCTTACAGCATCGCGTCCTCTACAACCGCGACGGAACCTCTCGACGGGGTTGGGTCGTCGGCAAGTTCTGCGTGCGCGTCTGAGTTGGTTTGTGGTGGGGCCGGAGCCGTGGACGGCGGGAGGCCGCGAGTGCCCGAGGCCCGAAGGGCCGCAGGGCGCGAGAGCGGCAGCGATCGGCTGTACGACGGCCACGGCGCAGGCCGCACCACCACCGCAGGCGGCGGGCTTGTTATATGTGCCAAAAATGTCCGTACCCCCGACGAGCAGGATTCCGGGGAGCGGGAGTGGCGGGCTGCTGATGCGTTGGGGCTGCGGTTCCCGAGCCCGGAAATGGTTGCCTCGGCTGCCGCGTTGTTCGATAGGGCGCTACCGTGGGCCTCGGGTCGGGACCGGCAAGGTTGCGAATCTGAATCCGGCCGATTCCGTATCACCGTGGGTCCGGGGGTGATACGGCTCGGCTGGACCAACCCCGTCCGCACCGAGAAAGCCAACCAGCGGGCCGTGGAACGCCGCGAACTGGACGTGGCTGACTGGCAGCACCGCATCAACGACCTCCTGACCAAAGCGAGCAGACTTGATGCTCAGGCCGTCGTGACTTTGTCGCGACGGAGTCTTACGGATATTGCCCCCGGCAGAACCGAAGGCACCATTACCAAGTGGTCACGTAAGTCTCGGTCGGCGATGTGCCGCACCTTCGCCGAACTCGACTACACCCCATTGGTCGAATCCGGGCGGATTCCTGCCATGATCACCTTCACCTATCCGGGCGACTGGGAAACCGTCGCACCCGACGGAGCCAGCGTTAAACGTCATATGGTGTTGTGGCGCAAACGTTTCCACCGCGAATACGGCGAACCGCCACGCTACATCTGGAAACTAGAGTTCCAGCGCCGAGGCGCACCCCATATCCATTTGTGGATGACGCCCCCGCTATCCCCCGGCAAGACGAGGTTGCCGTTCGCGTCGTGGCTCTCGGAAACGTGGGCCGATATCGTGGACCACCCCGACGACGAACAGAAGATTCGCCATCGACTTGCAGGGACCGCTATCGATATCCTCTCCGGGCTGCGGGCCTGCGATCCGAAACGGCTGGCGATCTACTTCACCAAACACTCATCCCCAAACACCCAGGGCGACAAGGAATACCAGCACATCGTCCCCGAAGCCTGGCAGCATCCCGGCAAGGGACCTGGCCGCTTCTGGGGCATCTACGGCCTACGCAAGGCAACCGCCGCCGTCGAAATCGCTCAAGACACCTACCTTGCAGCTCGGCGCATCATCCGCCGCTGGTCCCGCAACCAAGCTACCTACGCCAACCCCGACAGCCGCTTCCCCACCGCCGTGGTTCCCCGCACCGCCCATCGCATCGTCCAACGAGTAGACCGCAGCACCGGAATCGTCACCCACAGACGAGTCCGACGACGACGTCACATATGCGACCAAGGCGGCCTCAACGGCGGCTACGCCCTCGTCAACAACGGACCAGCATTCGCCGCCCAACTCGCACGTGCACTCGCTGTCACGTAAGTTTTACCGGCCAAAGGTGAATCAATGGTGCGCTGATCACAACGTGGATGGCCCATACTGTGCTCGCATGTAGTTGATTGCGTGGCGGGACACGGCCAGGAGAATGTACAGCGCAGCTGCGCGTTGTCTTGGTGTTGAGAAAATCTGGAAGTCCAACCGCTCTGGACCGAGTACTACGTATCTAACGGCGAACTCCCACGACGCTGGATGCGCATCCCGTTGAATCCCGATCTCATCCTCAACGTCTTGAGTGTCCACCGCCACGTTGGTATTGGGCCACCTGTCAGCCAAAATGTTGCGTGCCGCACCAGATATCAGCTGGAACGCGATATAGAACTGCTGTGTGGTAGCGACGGCGCCTTCCGCAGCGGGTACGCCGATCACGGCCGCCACCGACAGCTCATCATCGAATCCATCCGCCCAGCGGTACATGGCCTGTTCCCACAGGTCGCGATGCTCGGCCATCTCATCTTCGTTCAAGACGAGCGCGTTTGACTGATCGCGATACGAAGCGCTGTTGTACGGGTTCTCACTCGGCACCTTGAGTGTTCCATTGAGCAGCCGCAAAGATATGACCGCCTCGACCGCTTGTACAAGTACAGCGAGTGTGGAACGGCGCCGTTGCGCGCTAGGAAATTCTGTCAATGGAGGGTTAGCGGGATTTGCGATGGCCGACCGGGCAAGCTCCCACATTGCTGGTCGCGCACCGCCAACTGTTGGGAAATTCGACTGTGCATACTCACGAATTGAAGTGGTGTCCGGTACGAGTGAACGATAACGATCTTGAGTAATGGAGAGGCTTTCAGACAGCAATTGTTCCGTCGGGCCTAGGATACAGATTGCCGCCATTTCCCATTTCGTGTCACTACCCGCTGCGGCCTCGACTATTTGGGTGGGCAACAACTCATCGACAGACAGATAGTTGCTTGAACCCCGCGCGTACCTGGGAAGACTGTCGTAAACGTCACGCATGACGTCGGTGAGGTTTCTGAACATCATCCTCCTTGAGTTCAATCATGCCCAAATGCTGTTCACGACAGGACAGCCCGTCAGTCGTCCTACGAAGCGGGGACGAATTCAATGTCGTAGTCGATTCCGTCACCCTTAACAGATGTCGCCGTTACCTCCACACCTGCCGATGATCCGTCGGTCTCGGCAGTGGCGACACAGTATTGCTTGAAACCAATTTGCCCCTTGAGAGGGCCTTTGCACTCGACAGTCCGCATGGAGGTACCGGTCTTGGCCTTGATTGCCTGTTTCAAGTCGCTCTCCAGTTGAGACTTCGGTATCTCAGCCACAGCAGCACTCCTAGATGACGTAGTTGTGGCGCTGGAGCTGATACCGCCACCGGTAGTTGAATGACAGCCAGTCGCCGCCAGACCGACCAGAGCTAGTGGAGTCAATATGCGAGCGAGGTTCAAAACCATTGTCTACCAATCTGGTTGGTCTGCATCACTTATCAAGTCGAATATCGTAGTCGATGGCGGTCCCCTCCACCTTGTTTACCGTGACGGTCACGCCTCGCTCGGAGGAATCAGGCGAGGTCATCACGCATTTCTGGATGGCACCTGCTACGCCGCTGAGATTGCCCGCGCAGGAAACCATCTTCGCCTCGTAGTCGTGATCAACCAGCCACTGCTTGACTGAGGACGCGAGCTTGTCACTGGAAACTTGGACTTCAGATGAGTAACCAACTTCACCCACAGAGCATCCCGCTAAAAATAGTGTAGCCGTCAACGTGCTAGCCCTCGCCGCCGATAACATTAAGCGACTCAAGGAATTTGACGAACTCAACATTGGTCTCTCGCGCTTTCCCTTGAGGCGTAGTGAACACGATTTCTTCAATAAGCGTCGAAGCGTATGTCAATGGAAGAGCAATACAGATCCGGGTCTGGCAGACCGGGAGAAGCACAGCGCCCAGGTCCAGAAGGAATTCGAACTCCTGACCGTATTCAACCGGTGCGGTTCGGGAGATGTAGTCCGATCGGATCATTTTCAGGGCATGTACCCGGCTCCTCAGGTAATCGGCGTATCTGTCCGATGCCTCCTCCATATCTACGGCGGGAACGGTGAGTAGATGCTCGGTCACCGAGATATTCGTGACTAGACCACCCCCGCAATCCGCCTGTCTCACATAAGCAACCGACGCATGGGGCTGCCCCGCGTCTGTTGGCATAACGGAGACCCAGCCGTCCGGAGGGTTCGCGGTGAACCGGACATTGAACGCAGCCATCGCTAATTATTCGCCCAAGCCCACAACTTGCCGATGTTCTTGGCGACTTCCTTTGGGGCAATGGAGATCTCGACAGTGTCCTTCAAGCCGAGGCCCCACGCAAGCCCGGTCCGTCCCCCGAACTTGAACTCGTCGCCCTGCCATCCACCATAGAAGTGCAGCGCACCCCCGCCACCGGCATATTCGTTCACCGTGTTCTTGACGCCGAGACCCCAGATCTTCGCATCAATCTGCTGACCGCCTCGAAGCCCTGCCATGGCGTCGCCGCCGAATTGGATACCCGAGCGCGGAGCATCAGCCCCATCTCTCGTAAGAGTGAGTGCCGAATCCGCCTTACCGTCCACTCCCAGCGCCCCGGAAATCTGCCCGTTGAGAGTGAGCGGCCCCAGCCGAATCTCCTTGACGTGGGCCTCATTAGCGACAATGTCGGCGTTCACCTTGGCTGAGCCGCCGCCGCCATCAGTGCGGACTTCCCCTCCCGCACCGGCAGAGCCGGTCAGAAACTTCGAACTCCATCCCCACTTGGCGTCCTTACCAGCCCAATCAGGAAGCTCGCCCCCACCCTTCCCGAGATCCTTAACCGTTCCGCCAATTACTTTGGTCTTTGCTTCACTGAGTACCGGCCCCTCCGGTTTATTCACCTTTAGATCGTCGCCCCACTGATACTGCTTTCCGTTCGCGCCATCTTTGAGAATGTCCTGACCGAACGGCGCACCCTTGCTCTTACTCCAATCCTTGACCTTCTGATCGGGTGCTACTTCTACGCCACCTGCACCCGCCGCTTGTGTCTGACCATCTGCTTTAGGCCGCTCATCGGGGCTCTCCTTGGTCGCTCGTTGGACCACTTTCCCGCCCGTGCCACCGTTAATCACTTGCGCAAACTCAATATCCATCGTCTGACCGGCCTGCAAAGCGGTCGCGATGCGCTGATTCAAGCGCTCGACCTTAGCTTGCACTTTCGCCAAAGTCTGCGCATCATCAGGATTTTTCGGATTAAGGTTGCCCACCCAAGCGGGAACGACAACCCGATTCATATCCAGGTCGATGTCCATTGACGGCTCGCCGTTTGCGCTTCCGCTGGCATCCGCGACTATGTTTCGGATGCCCTTTGCAACGTCGTTGGCTCCGTCCCAAACGCGCTTAGCTTCCACACCCAGCTTCAAGTTCTCTTCGGCAGTTCCACTCGATGTTGCCGCATGTCGTCCGGACGCCTCTCTGGCGGCGCTACCAGAAGCACCGTCCCACGTAGATGCTTCCTGGAGTCTGCGGAGAACTTCTGCGTTGCTCTCGCTGGAGCGTCCGCGTTGGATGATCGCCTTGCTGATGTCCGCCACGGCATTCGGATATTCCAGCCATTCCCGGAGTGAATGCGCCATCGCTTAGCCCCGCTCGGAGTTCAGCTTGGCAGCGTTGGATTGATCCTGTTCCAACAGTTTGGCCAGCGCGTCTCGATGGTTCTGAGCATGGACCATCTGCCTGGTATACATGCTTGAGGTCTCTGCCTCCCAGTCTGCAAGGCGGCCGGAGAGAGCAGCCGCAGCTGCCCCACTACCGAGGCTGCGAGCGGACTGCCCGAGAAGCAGATGTGCGGCGGCATGCTGCTGGCGTAGCTCCGCAGCAGATGCCTCGATCTCACCGGCATGACTGTGGAGCTCATGTGGGTCGAAATTTAGGCGTTCTGACATGGCGCCGCCCCTACCTCCCGTTTCGTCTTAGACCTCGCCTCTCTAATGCTACGACGCTGCGACACCCGATCCGGTTCCACTACTTTCAAGATTTTTGAGTTGGCGCCTCAGGCCCAGCTGTTGACCCGACAAGGTATGCAGCGCCGAGGAGAGGAGAACGCCCGAGATAATGGCGCTCATGAGTAATCCATTTGGGGACGACTTAGCGAATGAACCGTTCGAAGTGGTATTTGCGAACCTGAATCCGTCCATCCAGAGCGCTCTAGATGGATTCCGGCAGCTGGCTGGAATGTTCGGCGCTGGGCCGCAAGCAACCGCCGATGCGGTCAAAACGAATTTGGAGCGTGCGCAAGGTGAGAATGAAGTCGCCGTGGCCTCTCTGCTGGCTGGTGTCGCCGGAATTTTTGATAGCTACGGGACGTGCTTCATATCCGTGGGCGATAGCCTAAATGCGCAGATCCGAGTAATTTCGGACGCATGGGATAGGTATGGCCACACCGGTTCTTGGACACAACCAGCCCGTCGGCCAGTTTCCGGCACCGACGCGCCGGATGTGGTGACCTCCACCTGTGAACCGCGTGCGCTTACTGACGACGAGCACATCAGCGCGACGGCAACCGAATCGACAATCGACAAAGTCCGCACTATCGCCACCAACCTTGCGAGTACTAGTCACCATATGTTCGGGGGCCTAGTTGCCAACGGCCTACCCGTCGGTGAACTTATGGATGCAATCGACATCGCGGCGGTTGATCATGCGAAAGCATTTGCGGACCTGCATAAGTCGTTGGCGAAGAACGTACAGGAATTCAGCAGTGCCGTCGAAAACGGTGTCGACACCTACCAGCACACCGACCGGTGGAGTGGGCCAACCGTCTCAATCTCCACCTAAGAACCGCTGCGGCTCGGCTCGAACGGCGCCTATGATGGTGGCTAAAGGCTGCAAACCTGGACGACAAGGGGGATATTCGTGACCGGTCTTCAACAAGCAATTGAGAACGCGCGCGCTGGCAGGCTCACTCTGTCGCTGAACACGGACGAGTTTGACAAGCTCATCACTGCGTGTGATGTGTACATCGAGGCCCTACGCGATCTGCAGTACGACGCTGTCAACCTGAGCGTGCACCCCTTGGGATTTTCCGAGGATCATCTCGGTTCCGGCAAGCAGCTTGCCCAACTCTTTCAACGCAAGGCAGCGGGCGAACCCAACAGTGCAGAAAGCACCTTCCTGTCGCACATCGAACAGGCCGAGGAAATGAAAGCTCTCTTCATTGCCGTGCGTAGCAGCATCGTGCAGACAGATGCCAGCAATGCCAATAACTTCGGTCAGCACGGCAGATAGTCAGGACACCACACTGTCACGCTACGCACGGTGCACGACACTCGCTCTCGCGGCACTAACTGTTCTCGTGCCCTCTTGCGCATCAACAAAAATTAGTACTGACGGAACAGCGGCAACACAACCTGTCAGCGCCAGTACCTCGACAAACCCAACCGCACCAGCGACCAACACCGGCAGCCGACCAAAAATCACTTTCGATCCCTGCAAGGACATTCCGGCAAGCGCATTGCAGGCCGAAAACCTCTCGATGCCCCGCCCCAACCGCAGAACCGACGGAGATATCGAGGACGTGTCGTGCGCGTTTCGTCCACAACCGACTGAGTATCGGGTCGGAATTGAGGCATCCAACTACACCCTGGATATGGACCGAAAGATTGACGGGCACTGGGGTTTTCAAGATCTGACAATCGGTGGCCGCAAGGCTCTCTTCTTCCACCCTGGGCAACGAGCCAGCGATTGCGTCATCGATATCGAGGCAGTCACCGGGGTGTACGGGATACTGATCACTGGCGACAACAAATACGGCCCTTACCCTGATTGCATGGCGGCAGCCCGCCACTACGCTGAGGCGTTCGTCCAGTACTTCCCCGCCTAACAGTCCATATTAAGGCCACGATTACCACGGATTGCCTTGCACGACAGTCTGATGCGCGCCAATTCGCCCGGCGGTCGCCTTGCAGCGCACGTTCAGCAACCCATGCTGGCAACTAGACGACACTAGGCCGGTACGAGATTGACTCCATCGTGGGCACGGGAATGCACCTGCACATCGAATGCGTCGAGAACCCTCACTGCGAAAGCTGGGGTCATGGATGCTTCAACTTGCCCTCTAGTCATCCATCGGACCTCGCGGGCTTCTGCCGTGGGGTGCGTATCACCGCGTACTGGCCGGCACCGGTACACCAGGGCAACGATCCCGTGCGTGAGGTTCTTGTAGACGCCAGTCAGACGTTCGACAGATACTTCAAGACCGGTTTCCTCTAGCACTTCGCGTCGCACACCGTCCTCGAAGGATTCGCCTAGTTCAAGGACGCCACCGGGTGCCTCCCAGTGGCCGTTATCGTCGCGTCGAATGACGAGAACCCGATCGTCGTCATCGAAGACAATCCCGGCGACACTCACGGAATGTTTCGGTGTGCCTGCCATCACGAGCCCCTTAAATCGAATTCAATACCGCATAGTGACATGGCCGTATGTCAAGTCCTAGACTAGTCGTCTAGACATCTAAGGGGAAGGCTGAACTGGTGTTGCAACTTGGCCAGGTCGACCGGGCAGACGACCGACCTCCCTACCGTCAAATCGCGGACATGCTCAGGGCCGCAATCGAATCGCATCGACTCAGCACTGGCGAACGACTTCCATCCGAATCGGAACTGATCGAACATTTCGGCGTAGCCCGCATGACCGTTCGGCAAGCTGTACAAGAATTGCGAGGCGAAGGCCTCGTTGTTTCCGAACACGGCCGTGGGGTTTTCGTACGACCAACCTCACCCATACGACGACTGGCCTCAGACCGATTCGCACGTAAGCATCGCGACGAAGGCAAAGCCGCATTCTCGGTAGAAGCTGAAAAGTCCGGCTACTCGCCCCGCGTCGACAAGATCGTCATACGTCGCGAAAAGCCGAATTCTGTTGTTGCAGAAAGGCTTCGTATATCAACGACAACTGAGGTCGTTGTCCGGTCCAGGAGGTATCTAGCAGACGAGCGGCCAGTCGAAACGGCAGTGTCTTACATCCCGGCCGCATTCGCTGAAGGGACACCAATCGAACAACCAGATACAGGACCGGGAGGCATCTATGCCCGCCTGGAAGAAAACGGCTACACCCTCGCCCGCTTCACCGAAGAAGTCGGTGCACGCATGCCCACACCCGAAGAACGACGAGTACTGGACATCGGGCCTGGCGTCCCGGTGCTCACCGTGCTGCGGACGGCATATGACACGAACGACGTCGCCGTGGAGGTCTGCGACACCGTGAAAGTCGCACCCGCCTACCTTCTCGAATACGAGTTTTCAGCAAAATAAATGGGGTTCTCGCTGAGAACAACGAGTTAATGCCGAGCTAGCATTCCATCTTCTCAGCTGCTTCAGTGATGCCGAGTTCTTCCCGGGATTGCTTGAAGGTCCGTACGGGCGCAACTCCGTACGCGCAGCTAAAGCTGCCGGTTTCAGCGAATTCGACGTACTTGCCAACGATCTGTTCTGTTAATTCAGGATCAAGGGTGCTCGCAGGCCGGTCGGTAGGCGTTTGCGGTGCGCGGTAGTAGCCGTCAAATAGCTTGATGCCCGAATCGGTGAACTGCACTCCGACACTGCCGAACTGAGCATGCACGCCGGATTCGTCATCGACGTAGTGCAATGTAAAGCCTTGTCGTTCACAAGCGGCAATGAACAGCAAGTGGCTGTCCTCGTCAGAACATTCGTGTGGGGCCCCGACCGTGGCCTTGACTGCCTCCAAGAATACGTAGGCCGCCTCGACCATCATCAATGTACGGAGTCCACGCACAGTCTCGTTTCCTTTCGAGTCTTGGGAAACCAGGTGCACCTCGTGGAAGCGACTGCCTGACAGCGCGGCTCTCAGGTCAGCCGATAAATACGTTGTTACTGGATAGTCATCGCCTAGCGCTGGCGGCGAAAGGACACGATGAGTTCGATCGTTTATTACTAGGTTGACGTGGGTCAAGCCGGGTTTGTAGTTCGCCGCTCTCGCATCCTTGTCTTGGATACGTTGAGCAAGAAGAGCCGCCAAACTCGGATGACCGGTGACCTGTCGCACTATCGCTCTGACACTGACGGGCTCATCGAGGCCTTCAGCTCCCCTGGTCATGATCTGAACTGTTTCGACCTTTAGCGCATCGATATCGTCGCGATGTCGATGCGGTTTGCCTTCCATCAGATCGTCGAAATAGCCGTCGATGTTCTGCAGGCGAGCTTCGGATTCATCTTCAAACACCTCGGTGATCTCTACGCCGAACTTGGATTGCCTGGGACCGTATGCCGTCAGAACGAAGTCTGGCCTGTCATGAGGACTAACGTCCGCGACGTGGTCCGGGTTGTAGACGGTGTTGAAGATCATTCGTTCGATCTGCTGCTTCGTGATCCACGGTCGGGGCTGCTTCAAATTGACCTCCTGGGCCCAAAATCTTCACTTGCCTCCATTCATGGTGGCGCCCTGGCCTCAAAGTCGCGCCCACTGCCACGCTGGTATTTTCCACGCCTCGACGGCCACCGCAGATGATTCCCCGCCAGAAGGATATGCATCCTTGACACTCCTCTAGACGGCTATATAAGCTGTCACCGTTCTCCCACTCCTCTAGACGACTAAGTAAGGAGATTTCAAAATGTCTATTCCCAGGTGGATCAAGATGCCGCACAGCCAGGCGTTCGCCCAGGGGGCGTTCCTGGTGTCGGATGTGACGCCCGTAATCGATTTCGACCGCTCTTCCGGTGAGAACCGGGTGCAGGCGGCCGATAAAGAAACCGCCTTGCCGTTGTGGCAGGTCGAAGTGCTCGACGGTGATCGGGCCGCATCCAAGCGGGCACGCACGGTGACGATCAAGTTCGCCGCTGCCGTACAGCCAATCCCACCGTCTAACGACAGTGGAATGCCTTTTACCCCGGTGGTTTTCGAAGATCTGGTGGCCCTGCCGTATATCGAACGCTCGGGAGATTTCGGGCGCATCGCGTGGTCATTTCGGGCCGCTGGCATGAGCGCACCCGGCAAGGCCAACACCTCGGGTGCTCGCAGCGGATCGGCGGTGTCGGCATGAGCACCGATTACCCCTACCCCACCATGCCTGCACTACCGGACTACTCCTACTACCCCAGCGGAGGCGTAGATCTCATCCAACTGGTCACGGTGGCCGGAATCTGGCTGGCCGTGATCGCCGGTCTCATCTTGATCGTGTTGACCTGGTGGAAGCACACGGACGCAGGCAGTTTCGAGCAATACCTAGCAGGTCCGGTACGGCGTGCCCGATGGCGCTGGTGGCTACGTGGCCGCTGGTCACACATCAGCAAACGGTGCGGCCTGTCGGTGTCCGAGCAGGTCACGAAGAAGGACAGCGAAGGCAAACCGACCACCGAAACAGTGTGGACGCACCCCACCCTGATGAAGGTGTCCACCTCCGATACCTGCCTGTACGCCACCGTACGGACCCGTGTCGGGCAGACCGTCGATGACCTAGAAGCCGCCGTACCGGCAATTCGCGATGCCGCTGGGGCACATTCGGCCCGCGCCACCGTGGTCGCTCCCGGCACGGTGCGTATGGAATTCGTAATGCGCGAGCATCTCTCGGCGGTGAGCCACGCCCCCGCCCCACCAACATCGACCACCGCGCATGCGGTTTCGACGGTGTCAGCGTCCTCGGGGGTGTCAGCCACGAGCGTGCGGTTAGGGCGCTGCGAGAACGGCTCTCCCTGGGTGCTGCCGATCGCTCAACGACACACCCTGGGCGTCGGCTGTTCCCGTTCCGGGAAAGGCTCGCTGTTCTGGGGCATCGCGTGCGGGTTCGGCCCAGCCATCCAAGCTGGGCTGGTTCACCTGGTGGGCATCGATCTGAAATACGGGATTGAAATCTCTATGGGTAAGCAACTGTTCACCAAAGTTGCCACTACCGAGGCCGACGCAGTGAAAACCCTTGCCGCCCTGGAACAACTCATGGAGCAGCGCGGCCTAGACATGAAAGACAACGCACGCAACCACACTCCCACCAAGCAGTCACCGTTGGTGGTGCTGCTCATTGATGAACTCGCCGGATTGACCCACTACATGTCCGATCCGGCACTCAAGAAACAGGCCAACGCCTCGCTCAATCTGATCCTGTCCAAGGCCGCAGGGCTCGGAATCGTCGTGGCCGCATTCCTGCAAGATCCCCGCAAGGAAGTCCTGCCGATGCGCGGACTTTTCACCCAAACCATCGCCCTGCGGCTGCGCTCCCGCGACGAAGTGAACATGGTTCTCGGTGACGGAATGGCCGACAAAGCACCCGCACACCGCATCGACCCCAACAAACCCGGCACCGGCTACGTCATCGCCGAAGACGGCGGAGTCATGAAAGTCCGCGCCCACTACTGGACTGACGACCAAATACGTTCCACTACAACACAATACAATCCATCTACCACAACACGGAAGGAATGAACCTATGGTGATACACGACATTCGGGAAGCGCTCATTACTTCCGGGAATTTCCCGGAACTGTTAACGGCTGATCAGGTTTCGGCGCTGCTGGGGGTGTCTGCGGCCACCCTCAACCGGTGGGCTGCGATCCGTGAAAGCACCGGCCAGCAGGTCGGCCCACCGTGCTACTCGCTGTCAGAGCGGGTACGCCGCTGGGATAGCGCCGAGGTCCGCAAATGGCTCAAAGGGGCACAGCGCTGATGGCCGGAAACACCCCTCGCGGTATCCGCAAGCGCATGGGCGCCTCCGGCCAGCCTCGCTACCAGGTGCGCTACCTCGTGCGAGATGCATCATCGTCGTCCGGCTGGGCGGAAACCTCGGCCACCTTCGCCACACTGCGAGAAGCCAAGGCGTTCAAGGCAGACCGCGATAACGAAGCGGCCCGAGGCCATGAGCGATTCGACCCCCGCTTAGGGCGTATTGCGCTGGCAACGGTGTGGGAACACTACAGCGCCGTGAAAAAGCCTGCGGTATCGCCGAAGACGTGGAGCGGCTACACCCAGCAGTGGGAGCTGCGCATAAAACCGCGTTTCGGACACGTCCCCGTCGATGAAATCACCCGTGCACAAGTTCAACAGTTCATGGCCGATCTCACCGTAGGCCCCTGGGCCAAAGTATCCACACTGCAACGATTGCGCTCCATCCTGGAAGTTGCTCGCGAGGATGGCCGTATCCACCGCAATCCCGCCATGGGTGTCTCTGCTGGGCGCATACCGGAGCGGGAACGTCACCGCTACCTCAGCGCCCCGGAGGTAGCCGCGCTGGCTGCCGCCTGCGGCGACCAGGGCGATGTGGTGACCATCCTGTCCTATACCGGCCTGCGCTGGTCCGAACTTGTCGGCCTGCGCGTTGGTGACATCGACTTGGACGCCAAACGACTACATGTCCGCCGGGCCGCACCCGAAGTCGAAGGCCGCATCATCATCGGCCCACCTAAGACCCGTGCCGCCAAACGCACCGTGCCGCTGCCCCAAGTCGTCATTGATGCACTGACGCCGCGTATTACCGGGCGCAAGCCCAACGAGCCCGCCGTAACCTCGCCCAACCGAGCACTACTGCGCTCGAACAACTGGCGCAGGCACACGCACTGGAACAAGGCTCTGAAAGCCACCCAGCTCGCGCCGCTGACCATTCATGACCTACGCCACACGTATGCCAGTTTGGCCCGCAAGTCCGGCGCGGATCTGCGCTACGTGCAGAAGACCATGGGCCACTCCACGCCGACCGTGACCGCCAACATCTACAGCGACCTTTACGCGGACGAACTCGACCACGTCGCCACCAACCTCGACCAACTGCATAACAGTGAGACCAAGCCCGACAAGACGGGCGATAAGACCGGACAAGAACCGGACGAACAAGACAATCCAGCGAGTGCTTGAACCGTGTTTATGCAGGTAAAGAATGGTGGCCAGGGCCGGGATCGAACCGGCGACCTTCCGCTTTTCAGGCGGACGCTCGTACCAACTGAGCTACCTGGCCGGACGGCAGATCCACAGATACTGCCTCGCCGTACTGGCGACCCTGACGGGACTCGAACCCGCGACCTCCGCCGTGACAGGGCGGCGCGCTAACCAACTGCGCCACAGGGCCTTACTCTGCTCCCAGTATGACTGGTTGCGTACCCCCAACGGGATTCGAACCCGTGCTACCGCCGTGAAAGGGCGGCGTCCTAGGCCACTAGACGATGGGGGCCCATTCCGAATCTCTCCGGGGTACCCACAACGCTTGTCGCGTTGGGAGCTCGCCCAGCTTAGGGCACAACCCGCCCAGAACCCAAACCGGATAACCACGGTGCTCGCGTGGTGAGCCAACCAGTATCCTGTCTCTCCGCGCCCCTATAGCTCAGTTGGTAGAGCTACGGACTTTTAATCCGCAGGTCCCAGGTTCGAGCCCTGGTGGGGGCACCAGAACGCCGTTGCAATCAGCGGGAGCAGGAGCCTTATCAGGCCATCGCCCGCTGCCTACCGTTCGGACAATGACGTCCACGGCCGAGGAAACCACCGAGACACCCGCGCGACAATCCCGGCCGGTGACCTTCCGGCAGGCGTTTTTCGTCGCCGTGACAGCGGGCCTCGGGTACGGCTTCGACTCGTATGCGGTGAACATCTACGGTCTGGTGCTGCCCGAGATCAAGAAGACGCTGCACATCACCGAGGCCCAGGCGGGCTACATCGGCTCGATCTTTCTGCTCGGCTACACCATCGGCACCGTCGGCTTCGGTCTCGCTGCCGACCGGTGGGGTCGCAAGACGACACTCGGGGCCTCGATCCTGCTGTACGGCATCACGACCGCCCTGGCAGGTCTCACCACGAACGTCGCCGCATTCACCGGGCTGCGGTTCCTGACGGGTGTCGGCGGGGCCGGCGAGCTTGCGGTGGGCGCTCCCTACACCGCCGAGGTGTGGCCGGCCAAGACCCGTGCCATAGGCGTTGGCGGCGTCATCTTTTCACTGTTCTCGCTGGGATACGTGCTCGCCGCCGGCGTTGCTCTGGTCCTGGTTCCGCGTTTCGGCTGGCAGGCGGCATTCGTGGTGGCGATCGTGCCCGCGGTCGTACTTTTCCTTGCCCGGCAAGGCATCAAGGAATCTCACCGCTACACCCAGACGAAAGCCAAAGTCGAACGCGGCGCCACCAAACCCAAGCTGTGGCACGTTCCCGGTGTGCGTCGACGGCTCATTGTCGGCTGGCTGGTCTACACCGCCAACGCGGTCGGCTACTGGGGCATGACTCTCTTCCTGACCACGTACATCGTCAAAAAGTTCCACGCCACCTCGGTAGAGGCGATCCGCTACGCCCTGATCTTCTTTCTGCTGCAGGCCGTCTTCGTCTTCATTGGCACCGCACTCGCCGACTGGATAGGGCGGCGCCCCTCGGCCATTCTCGCCGCAGTCATCGAAATCACTTCTACGGCACTGGGAGCCACATCAGACTCGCTCTCGCAGTATCTGGTGTTCGGCGCCATCTCCATCGCGACACTCGGTTGGCTGTGGGGCGTCGGCGATACCTATGTCGCCGAACTGTTCCCCACTGTCTTGCGCGGCACCGGATTCGGTATCGCAGTCGGCGGTGGCCGTGTTGTCTCCATTGCCGCGCCCACCCTGGTGGGCTGGGCCATAACGCACTACGGAATCCAAACGCCCTATCTTGCGCTCAGTGGGCTGTGGATCCTGACGATTGTCGGATACCTGCTCGGCCCCGAAACCAAGGGCAGGGAGCTCGAAGACCTTGCCGACGAGGCCTTTACCGAAGACCTAGCGCCCTAACGAACGCAATTGGGGACACCGGCAGCATGTGCCGGTGCCCCCAACTCGCGTGATTTCCTAGTCGGCGAGTTCCTCAGCGGCCTCGGAAATGAGATCGGCGATGGCGACGGGCTGCGACGCCAGCGAGGCGTGGCTGGCGTCCAGTTCGATGGTCTTGCGGGGGTTGATCCGCTGCGCCATCTTGCGTTCGTTCTCCGGGTTGATCATCCGATCTTGCGTGGATACCTGGTACCAGGAGGGCTTGACCTTCCATGCGGGTGCCGTGATGGCGTCGCCGAATGTCGATGCCAACGGGGCTTTTTGAGTGACGGCCATGATGAGGGCCGCATCCTCGGGCAGATCCTGCGCGAAGCTCTCACGGAACTTGTCCTGCTTGATCCACAGATAGCCATCGCTGTCGGGGGCCAGATTGGCCGCCGCAGCGGGAGGCAGCTGCTCGGTCAGCTGACCGGGGCTCTCCCCCGCGTCGGGAGCGAATGCCGCGACATAGACCAGGCCCACCACGTTCGGGAGATCGCCCGCCTCGGTGATCACCGCGCCGCCGTAGGAGTGCCCGACAAGGAGCACCGGCCCGTCGATCTGCTCCACCATCTGCCGCGTGCGAGCAGCGTCATCGGCCAGTGACGTCAATGGGTTCTCGACCGCATACAGCTCCCCGTAGCCACGCTTGTGCAGCTCGACGATCACGTTCCCCCAATGTGCGGCGCCACCCCAGAATCCGTGGACCAGGACGATAGCCGGTTTGCTGGACATATCTGCCTCTCAGTAGATGTTGGACGACCTCGACCCCGTCGTGTCCGCTCTCGGCGACACTGTTGACTTACCGGGGCTCCACCAACATATTTGGACTATGGAGCAAGTGGTATGACCGATCATCCTGAATATTTTGCCGATCAGCCAAAATCGCACAGCTGGTTCTCAGATTCTCCCGATATCGACGCCTTCTCTGGAGTCTTGTCCGCCATCGGGTTGCGCGGAGAAACCGTGATGCGTTGCTCCTCCGAGCCGCCTTTCGATATCGCACTGCCTTCGAGCGATCGCGTGCTGCACATCGCAGAAACCCCGGGCCTTCGCGTGCACACCGACGGAGATCTTGAGTACACCCTCGGCGCAGGGGACATGGTGCTACTGGCACGGGGTACGGCGCACCGCCTCGCCCAGGGCGAGCCAACCTGTGTCCGAAATCTGTCCGCGGCGGACGGGCACGTCAGCGCCCGTGATACCCACACCGCAACCCGTTGGGTCAGTGGGCGATTCACCGCGGAGAAGAAGGCTGCCGACCCACTGCTGTCGGTCTTGCCGCCAGCCATCGTGGTACGGACCGACCAGCCCGGCCATGAATGGTTATCGCTGTCTCTGCAGCTCGTGCTGGCCGAGGTCGTCACACCCAGCCCGGGCTCGTGGGTAATGCTCTCGCGGATCCTGGACCTGCTGTTCATTCACGCACTGCGGGAATGGTCGACCTCCGATCGCGCCGAACCCGGCTGGCTCACTGCGGCTCTGGATCCTCGCCTTGCGCCAGTCCTCACCGCGATACACAACAACCTGGAGCATCCCTGGTCCATCGCGGAGCTCGCCAAGCACGCGCAGCAGTCGCGCTCGGCCTTCACCCAACGATTCACCGCGCTACCGGGGCAACCGCCCGCCGGCTACATCACCGAACGACGGCTCGACCGGGCAGCGCATCTCCTGCGTTTCAGCACCGATGCGGTCAGCCAGGTCGGCAGAACTGTCGGTTACAACTCAGATGCCGCCTTCAGCCGGGCATTTCAACGCCGATTCGGCGAGCCTCCCTTGCGTTGGCGCATGCGACGGCGCGACATCTTCTACCCCGGAAGGGGCTGGCGGTTAGGTGGTACCAGCAGGCGGGAACGGCCCGGCCCGGCCATGTCCGCGAGGCCAATCGCCTCCCTCCTATTGGCGACACGGAGCTTGCGATAGATGGCCCGCTGATGCGTCTTGAGGGTGCTGACCGATATCGACAGGCTTCCCGCTATTTCGGCCGCTGTCATAGGAGTTCTCATGTATGCCAAAACTTCCCGTTCTCGCGAGGTGAGCGGCGACACCGCGCCAGGTACGTCAGGGGCTTCGCATGCGAGCAGACACTCCGCCAAAAACCTGGGATAAGCCGTCATTGCCACATGGGCCGCCAGAAGCTTCCGGCAGCCCGCATCTGCATTGTCGACGAAGGGATACAAGATCGACTCCGTCGAGGCAAGCGCTAGAACATCTTCCAGAAGTACATGCGCGGAGTCAGACCGACCGGAGTCCCAATCCAACAACGCGAGGATCAGCAAGGCATACGCGCGGGCAAAGGAGGCCGTATCAGGAACCAAGGCGCGGTCGGCCAACGTGCGCGCCAGCACAGGGTCACCGACACGACGACACATGCCGGATACGACCGCCGACGCCATCGGGGCATGCACCTCGGTGAGCCCGGCCGCTAGGCGCACTGCCTCATCCTTGCCCGCGCGCGCCTCCGCCAGCAGAGCCAAGCTAGCGCTCCGAAAACTTGCGAGCGGCAGCCCTCGGCTATTTGTCTCTGAGATGCGCACTGCCGCAGCCTCTGCCAGCGACCACGCGACTGAAACACCGCGACGTGCGAGCGTCGCGGTGCAGAAGACCACCATCATCCGGCCCACATCCGGATAGCCGGTCCCGAGCGAATTGTCGATGGACAGAAAGTCCTCCAGGGCCGCTGGCAGCGCAGCCCGCCAGAACTGGATGAATCCCGTGGAAAGACGACGAGTCCCTACTCCGTCCTGCATCAGCCACGGCTTGAGCGCTACCGCAGCGTCCTCCTCATCGTCCGAATCCTGCAGTATCCTTTCCGCATTAGAGAACTCGCCGGAGTGCGCATAGGCCACCGCCACATGCTCGCGGACCCGCTCAGTGACCTCAGCCATGCGCAGTGCCCGACACTCGTGCAGCGCAGCTTCCAGTAAGCGTGCGGATCTACTGACGTTGCGCCGCAACCGGGTTTCGGTCCATCCGGCAAGGAATAGCGCACAGGCATACACGCGGGGTGGCACGACTTCGGGATCTCCCAACGTCTCCACGAGCGAATCCACGGCGGCGGACATGGTGCCGTAATCGTCGGACGTCAAGATCTGACTCAAGTTGTCGATGAGATTCAAGCGCCGCGAAACGGTACCGCTCGGTGCCATCGACTGAGCCCACGACAACAATGTTTGGGCGCCCAACCGGTCACCAACGAGCTCTCGACAACATGCCTGGATCATCACGATCTCTGCGAAGTCACCGAACGATTCACTGACCTCCGTACAGGCCCGATCCAAAGCCGCTGTTCTGCACTGCAACAGCATTTCGAGCCAGTGAGTGGTGATCACATCGCAGGCCGCATCTACGTCCTCGGCCTGTATCGCATGCCCTACGGCCTCCATCGGATGCTGGTCACGCAGCTCCTGCACGGCCAGCGTGTTCAGCGTCTTCCACCGGGCAGCGTCGGACTGGCGCAGGATATTGCGACAATGAGCCGCAAACATCGAATGCCATTGGTAGACAGTGCCTTCGCTTGATTCAAACCGTTCAATGAAGAGCCCCGAAGACACGCATTCGGCTAACAACTTGGCAGCATCGTGCCGCCCGGACAGCACCCGCGCCAACCGCTCGTCAATGCTCGCGCACACCGAGGTCGCGGATACGAAGTCCGCAAGCTCTGGCCGGAGCTGCTCGAGTACGGCCGACCGGATGTACTCTGCGAAATCAAAATCCGTCGCCAACGCTGAATGACGGCGGCCCACCAGCGCAAGACGGACAGCGGCAGGCCAACCGCCGGTGACGTCGAAGATCGCGTCAGCAGACTCCTCGGTGACCGACCCCCCGACACTCGCCGCGGTTCGAACATCTTCTCGGGTGAAAACCAGTTCACGGGCACCGATATTGGCGACCCTGCCGTATGCGCGCAGACGGACCAACGGTGCGTCCAGAGCGCCGACAGCAATGAGGATCAGCCTGAGCCATTCGGGGCCATGTTCAAGGAACTCTATGAAGAGCGGATCCTTGAGCGCCGCGTTCGCCTTGTGAACATCGTCGACAACGATGGTTACCGTGCTAGCCATCTCAATCTCCGACAGCGCAACCATCATCAGAACGGGAGAAGAGAGTTCGAATGCTGCGGTGAGAGAATCACAAAGCTGGTCGGCCCCGCGAGAACGAATGGCCTGGCGCAGGGCGGCGACTATGCCACGCACCAATTCACCAAAGTCGTACGTGCGCCCCGTGACAGCCAGCCACGCCACCGAACCCTGCTCCTGCTGGGCGGCCCACTGCCCGACTGCTACCGTCTTGCCGAAGCCAGAGGGCGCGACGACGACGACCGTCCTACCGTGGCACAGATGAGCCTCGATCAAACGCCCGATCGCTGGGCGATCGATCATCTCGGGATTCGCGGTGGGCTGCGTCGCCAGGTACCACGGCACCGAACGCCAAGTCACAGAGACGAGCCTTCCATATCTACCAACCGATTTCGTTATCGGCAGCTCCGATGGCAGCAGAGTGCGCAACGGATGATCGGCCCCCTCTTGAATTGTCCACCCGGGGCCCCAGCAGGCCCCAGGCGGACAATTCTACTGCGGCTCTCTATTGAGAAAGCCCGCCCCCGGCCCCCTTGGTCACCTCACGCCATCTTGGGCGATCTCGTTGGGGTGGTATGAGATTGAAATCTCGATCGGATGGTCAAACACTCCGGGAGACCCTGCGTCGACCGTAAGCTCGCCCAACGGTGAAAGGCTAGAAGATACCGGAATAGCCGCCCCGCCAGCGTTCTTCGCAGTCGGTGGCGAGAAGGTACCGACTGTAGCGGCTGGAGCACCCGCCCCCGCCTCGCTGGATTTGATAACAAGGCGGTCGCCCTCCATCGTCCCGTACATGCCACGCGGCAGCTTGAGGAAGTACTCATAGCTCGCGGGCGCCAACCCGTTCTTCTTGCGGACAACGAAGTCCGCTCCCCCGTCGGGCAGCGGTGTGACCACGAAGTCGTTGTTGTCGTTGCTGTAGGTCGCCATGCCATTGGGGCCCCACGCGGCAGGCGCCAGCAGCATTTCATCGGGCAAATGGACCGTCAGATCCTGCCCTGCCAGTCCCGTCTTCACAAAGATCCCATTGCGTGCGAACACGGGCAGAGTAGCCGCCGTCCGGGGCACCGCCCCGGTGAGTGGCTTACCGTTGCCCGGGCCCATCTCGACGGGCACCGAGGAACCTATGCGGGCTCCGCCAATGGGATTGATGCGCGCTGGACCACCGGGCTGCGCGTCGGTTGGCGGCGAGATCACGAGCGTCGGCTGGCCGGCCCCGCCCGGAGTCGCGGCCACGACCACAACCGGCGGTAGCTGGCCCGCGCCTCCAGGGGACGGAGCTGGGCTGATGGGGTCGGCATGCGCCAGCGCAGGAGCTGCCAGCATCACCGCGATCGACGTGCCCACCACGGCACGCTTGATGCCGCCTCGCTTATCACTGCCCGGAGAATTAGTGCCATGCATCATTAAAGGTCCTTTGGTTCGCCATAAATGGTCTGCGTGTTGTTTCCGCGTGACGTGCGCACTTTGACAGTCGCGTATGACTGGATTTTCACCTGGCCTCCGCATCCGTCAGCCTCAATGTTCTGGTTGTTGAATTCGGAAACCACCGAGGTATCACGGAGCATGATTCGGTCCAGTGGCACCTGCGCCAGGCCACCGGGCTTCAGCAGGACATGGATACCCCCGCCGATGCCACCATGCACACCGACGCCCTGGGCCGCGCCGACACCGCCGAAGACCGTGCCACCACTGGGGAATCCCGCCTGTCCACCGATGCCCTCAGCCAACCCGGCACCCGCATACACGTCACCCGTTATTTGACCCGAAAGATCAACACCTGCAGAGGAATCCGTACGGCATCCAACGAAGTAGCCAGACTCCAGCTGCCCATCCTGAATGGGGTTGGCCCCGGCGCCCGTGATGTTGACCTCTGCCTTGAGGCTGACCCGGGCCTGCCACGAGTTGGATGCCCCGGCGATGTTGTCGATGTGGTCGATGATCTCGTTGGACAGGGTGAGGTCGACCGTCCAACCATCTGCCGTCACATACTGCTGCTGCTTGAATGGCATTACCTGGGGGTCCGCGAAGGCTATCGGCACCCCCAAGGAAACGATTGCCGCCATCGCCAATACGCCCGCGGCGGGCGTACCAGCGATACCTCTCGATAATGAACTACTCCACCGCATGCATGTACCCATAAACTCCCTGCCTGCCAATTATTTTTAGGAACGCGGTTCGCAATACCTGATATCAACGGAAAGGCGAGACGCCGCTACAGCAATACCTGCAACAGCGCTACTCCGACCCTTAATACTTCTTTGACCCAGCTAGTCCTGAGCAACATACATTAAGGGCTTTATACCGCCAGGCCCATCCCAATCAAGATCCACTTATGGCTAACCCATTAGCATGTCAATACATCATATTTACATGGCTTTTTATAGATTCTTTGGTGGTACTGGATAACTCTGGCAACGGCTGAGATCTCGATCACATCGCTTATTTTTACTGCATCTAAAGCAATGGCATAGCTAACTATATTTTCGTTGTTAATAGTTCATTATGGTCATCGTTCGAAAAGGATGATGACGGGCGTCATAGTGGTGACGACACTGTGTGCCACGCAACTACGTGGGCGCCAGCGACAGCTAGATCAGCGACTTCCCTTGCGGCTCAGAACAATTCCGGCGACAACGATCGCCCCTCCCAGTGGTTCGTGCCACCCGATTCGCTCGTTCAAGACCAGCGCCCCCAGCAGCACCCCGATCACCGGAGCCAAGTAGGTGACCGACGACGCAGCGGTGGCACCCCACCCATTGACGATCTGGGTGTTCCAGACGTACGCCAACCCGGTGCCCAGCACCCCGAGTGCCGCCATACTCAGCACCACGGCAGGGGTGACCACCATCCGGTGATGGTCCGCGAGCGCCACCACGGCGGTCATCAGCACCGCCCCCAGACCCACCTGAATACCGGCGACCGTAAGAGCCGGTAGTCCCAGCGGCGTGACGTACTTACGCATGTAGACAAACCCGATCCCGTAGCTCAGAGTTGCCCCCAAACACGCGAATTGCGCCAGCACCGGCCCTCCGTGCCCGATCAACTGCCACGGAGCCAGCACCACGCACACCCCCAGAAACCCGAGCCCCAAACCGAGCAGCTGCATCCGGCCGGGTCGCTCGGCGCGCAAGGCGACAAGTGTCACCAATGTGGTCATCAGGGGGGTCGCCGCGTTGTAAATACTGGCCAGCCCCGAGTCGATGCTCTGCTCGGCCCACGGATAGAGCACAAACGGAATGACGCACAACGTCAGCGAGACGACGCCGATGTGCCCCCACACCTTGAGCTCGCGTGGTAACGAAACACGCAGCAGCGCAACCAGAAATACCAGCGTCAGGGCGCCGAAGTCCAAACGCGCGGCAGCCACCTGCAGCGCCGACAGTCCCTGCAGCCCCACCTTGATGAACAGGAAACTCGCACCCCACACCAAAGCAAGAGCCGCGAACCGCAAGGGAAGCCAGCGGCTACGGGCAGGGGCGGCAGTCGCGGTGTCCACCCACCAATTGCACAGGACGTTCGACCGCCCGCGCTAGCGCTTTTCCGCCATCTAGACGCCGGTGCTGGACCCTGGGCGCACGATCATCAGCACGGTCACCGCCGCCCACAACAGGTTGAAGATCCCGGTGAACATCGCCAACCGCGCGAAGACCCGTGCATCGAGAGACTCACCAGCGCCCAACTGGGCCAACACCCGTTGTTGTCGCGGCAGCACCACGAACACCAGCACCACCGCCGCTATGCCGGTGAGGACCAGCGATGCGATCAGCCAGGGGCTGCCCAGTACACCCATCAGATCGGCCAGCGGCAGACCAAACATCGGAATCGCAATCCCTACCACCGCATACACCCGGCAGACCCGATGCAGGGTGCGCAGACTTCCCGGCTCGCCGCCACCATCGGGCGTGGCTTCAGCCCGGCGCGCGAAAGCTGGAAACATGCTGGCTGCCACGGCGATTGGCCCTACCGCGAGAATCACCGCCAGGACATGGATGGAGAGCAATAGCTTGGTCACGCGCAGACGGTATCGGTACTAGCGCAATGCCGAAAGCGTGCAGCTGGCCATATTTCGACGACTTTCGGCCGTATCACGCCACGATATTGGGAGTATGTGCCGATGGGCCGTCGGATACTGATGTACTTCACCGTGTTCGGGATCGCGATGTGGTTCTTCGGAAACCTCTACGAGGCCGTCGTGATCGGACCGAACATCGCCGGTGACACCAAGGAACAGCTACGGGCCTTTCAGCAGTTCACCGAGGTGACCAACCCGGTGTACTACTACATCCCACTCACCCAGATCGCCGCCGTCACGCTGATCGTCTGGTTCGTGCGCACCCCGTGGCGGGCCCCGGAGAAGCGCTCACTACTTATCGCAACCCTCGCCGAGATAGCGGCCGTCGCTCTCTCAATCTACATCATTACCAAGCTCAACATGACGCTCTTTTTCGGATCGCTTGGCGAAACTCCCGAGGAGCTCCACCGTCTCGCACTGCAATGGAACCTGCTCAACCTCACCCGGGTTGGGGTGACGGCACTAGCACTGGTGTTTGCTCTGGGGGCACTGACCAAAGTACGCGCGCGGACGTCGACCCAGATCCCTTAACCTGTGACACTCGATCTCATTTAGCCATCTCAGCGAGGAGTGCGCATGCCCAAGACGATCGTCATCACCGGCGCCAACGCCGGAATCGGCCTGGCCAGTGCGCACCGATTGGCTGCCGATGGACACACCATCGTCATGGCGTGCCGCAATCAAGACAAAGCCAGAGCCGCCCGTGATCAGATCCTGGAAGCGACGCCGGGTGCTCGGGTCGATGTCCTGTCGCTGGATTTGTCCTCGTTCGGGCACATCCGACGTTTCGCCGCAGAGCTGGCAGCGCAGCACCCCCAGGTCGATGTGTTGATCAACAATGCCGGCGCCTCACCCATGCGCCAGTCCAAAACTGAGGACGGTTTCGAGCTGCAGTGGGGCGCCAACTATCTGGGCCCATTCTTGCTGACGCACCTGCTGCTTCCTCAGCTGCAGGCCGCACCAACCCGCGATGCCCGCATCATCCACTTGGCTTCCGTTGCCCACAGCGTGGGCAGGATCAACGAAAACACCTGGCGAGGAAGGCGTTTCTACTTCACCTTCTCTGCCTATGCGCAGTCCAAGATGGGCAATCTCCTGTTCAGCAATGCGCTGGCGCGCCGCCTCCCCGAGGGGGTCACGTCGAACGCACTGCATCCCGGCAATGTCAGATCCGACATCTGGCGTGAGATACCGCAGCCCGTGCGGTCAGTGGTGATGCTGGCGCTGATCACACCGGAGCGGCCGAGTCAGCTGATCACCGACATGGCGGTGTCGGCGGAGCACCGCGGACGCAATGGGGAATACCTCGCCGCACAAACACCGAGCCCGGTACGGCGCTACACCAAAAATAAAGCGGCGCAGGACGACCTATATGCCAAGAGTTGCGAGCTCGTCGGTGTCGAGCCGTTGCCGGTCCGCGGCTAGGAAAGGTTCAGGCGGCGCTCGGCTTCGATGGCGAGATGCAGCTCGGCGATGTCACGGGGGCGAGCGATATCGCGTCCCGTCAGTTGCTTGAGCCTGCGCAACCGATACCGCACGGTGTTGGGATGGCAGAACATCGCACCTGCAGTGGCCGGAATGGAACCGTCACAAGTGACCCACTGCTGAAAGGTGCTCACGAGCAATTGCCGATCCGCGGCACCAATGTCACCGAGGCCACCTAACACCAGATCGCAGTATCGCTCCATGGTCGGCGGATCGGTAACCGCCGCTATCGCATAGGGATTCACGTCGAACGCCAAAACCGCCTCGTCCCCCGTGGCCGCCGACAAAGCGGCCTTCGCATAGTTCAGAGCCGAACCATGCGGAGGGTAGCCGTCATATACCGGGCTAACCCCTATTCGCTGCACGACAAGACCGCGTAGCGCTTCGCCCAGCTCTCCGAGCCGCGAACGCATAACGAGCGCAACCACTCCCACCTGCATATCGGGCTCAACCCGCCACGCGGAGGCAAAGCCACGGTCGCCCAGGGTCTTCTCCGCAGCACGCAACGCGCGGTAGTCGAGCGGCCCCGAATCAATGGCAACCACGACGAAGCACCCAGAATCCGGTAGCCCGAGTAGATGTGCCGCATCCCCTGCGGTCATGCCCGCTGGTAGGCGGCCGTCGATAAGCCCACCTACCAGCGCAGAACGTTCCTGATCCCGGTGGATGAGCTGCTCGACGACGACCTCGCGGTACCCCTCGGCCATCGCGTCGGTATAGATGTCCTGGTTCTGCCACGCCTGTGAAGCGGCGGCCCGCAATTCCTGCCGTGACAAGCCGGCTGCGTCAATCGCCTGCAGGATTTGGTCCCATAGAAATTGGCCCCCGGCCCGGTAGGCCGACATCACGTCGGCCAACGGCACCCCTTGTTCTGCGCGCAGCCTGCCGACCCTCCCCGCCACACTCGTATCGGGAGCTCCCGCTCCCATTACCTCCAAGACGAACACCATCTGGTCACGGCCGGCCGCGAACAGATCGTCATCGGTGACCAGCGCAGGATCCCGGTATGCGGCGACGCGTTCGCGAATGATCCGACATTGTTCGGCGCACATCTCGTCCACTCGAACAAGCAGCTGACGTCCGACAACATTCAGATTTGCCTTCGCGGCGTCGGACAGTGACTCACCCACGGTGACCAGGCTACTGCTTTCCCACGTCACGGATTGTTCAAATGGACAATCAATCTTGGTCTGTACACCATCGACGTGCGACTTAGAGCTAGATACGTTGTTCATGGAGTCAGAATCAAGTCGATAGAGCACGGTGAGGCGCCACACGGACAGCCGCGGGCAAGAACCCGAATCTGCCGTTGCTACGCCACACAAGAGGCAGGAGGAACAATGAGCGATCAGCAGAAGACCATGGCAGTAGTCAGCGCCGGCGTCATCGGACTGTCGTGGGCACGGCTGGCCCGTGACCATGGGTGGCGCGTTGGCATAACCGATCCCCGCGAGGACCTCGATGCGGTGGTTGAAGCAACCTTCGGCGCAGGTGACCCCGACGTCTTCGCGAGCCACACACTCACCGAGGTCGTCGCCGAAGCTGACTTGGTCCAAGAAAGCGGTCCCGAGCGCCTAGCCGTCAAGCACGACCTATTCGGCCAGTTCCTGGAGTCGGCCCCCGAACACGCGGTGTTGGCCACCTCAAGTTCCTCGATCGGCGCGACGCTCATCGCCGACGGCCTCGATGCAAGTGACCGCATCGTTGTCGGTCATCCTTTCAACCCGCCCGAGTTGATGCCTCTCGTTGAGGTGGTTCCCGGAGCGCATACGAGTGATTCCACGCTTCGGACCGCCCTCGAACTGTATCGAGCTCTGGGCCGCGCGCCGATCGTGATTCGTCGCGAGGTCCCCGGTTTCGTCGCCAACCGGCTCCAGGTAGCACTCACGCGCGAGGCCCTGTACCTCGTCGCGGAAGGTGTGGTCAGCGTCCCGGACCTCGACTTCGCACTCCAGAACTCGCTTGGCTTACGCTGGGCTGCAACAGGATTGTTCGAAGGAAACGCACTGGGCGGTGGCCCAGAGGGCGCGCGGCATCTGTATAAGGGCCTTGGCGCCGAGGTAGGCAAGATCACGCCGGGAACTCCCCCATCGGACCCGCAGATCATCGAACAACTCCTCGAAGCAATCGACGCCGCCTATGGGACCGGCGACGAGAACTACCACCGGCTACTGACGCGACGCAACGAACACACCCGTGCGATCTTGGCGGCACTACATCAACTAGATGCCTGAATAGCACGACATCCTAAGGAGAACAGCATGTTTCGACACCTTCTTGCCCTGAATCAGCTCCAGAGGGCGATCCTGAAGTTCCCCGTCTCGGGTGGAGAACCCACGGAATTGGTGACCGAACTCAACGAACTGCCCGACGGCATAGTCGTCGACCCCGCACGGCAGAACATCTACTGGACCAACATCGGCGTGCCTACGCTCACCGACGCCAACCAACCCCTTACCGAGCACAACCTCGACTTCTACGGAAAGAACGGTTCCATCGAGCGAGCTGCCATCGATGGAACCGAGCGGTCCTACCTCCTGCCAGCAGGAAGTTTTGTTACTGGTAAACAACTTTCGGCGGCGTGGTCACTCGGACGGCTGTACTGGTCCGATCGCGAGGGCGCGGCTGTCCGCAGCGCGCGGCTGGACGGCAGTGACCTACGCGACGAGGTGACCGTCGCGGTGACCGAATCGGACCGCAACATTGTTCGCAATCATTGCGTCGGCGTGGCGGTCGACGAACAAAACGGACTTCTGTACTGGACGCAGAAGGGCCCTACCAAGGGCGGCGATGGACGGATCTTCAGAACTTCCTTGGAGATCCCCTACGGACAGAGTCCACAGCGCCGAGACATAGAGGTGCTGTGGACCGACCTGCCCGAGCCGATCGACATCGAACTAGATCTTGACGCCGGATTGATCTACTGGACCGACCGGGGGGCAGCGCCCTTGGGCAATACGTTGAACAGAGCCAAGATTCCTGCACCCGGACAGGGAGGTGGAGAGGTCACGATTCTCGCTTCGGGATTCAGCGAAGCGATCGGCCTGGCAATCGACAAGGAAGCCGGCATCGCCTACGTGAGCGACATGGCGGGTGAAATCCGGGCCGTCAACCTCGACGGAAGCGGCGAGCGCTCGTTCGCGAAGGTCGAAGGCAACCTCACCGGAATCGTCGGAATCTAAACGAAACTCGCCGATCGTCAACATAGAACGGAACAAAACATGACCTACTCACCCCCGACAAACATCGCCAATCGACCCGTCACCGTCTTGGGCGCGGGCACACTCGGCCGCCGCATCGCCCTCACCTTCGCAACGCGTGGCGGCGCGGTGCATCTCTACGACGTATCCGAGGACTCACTGAAGTCGGCCAAGGAATTCCTCGATCAAAGAATTCCGGAATTGGTCAAAGCCAGAGCCGATGTGGGCGCCACACCGGCGAGTGTCGAGTTCTTCACCGATCTGCCCAGCGCGGTGAAAGACGCTTGGTATGTCGCCGAATCCGTTCCCGAGGTGCAGGCACTCAAAATCGATATCCTCGGCCAGCTCGATGACATCGCCGCGCCCGACGCGATCATCGGCACCAACTCGTCGTCCTTCATGAGCAGCGAGCTCATCGGCAAGGTCAAACACCCAGAAAGATTTCTGAACACCCACTACGGCCAGCCTCCCGAGGCGCCGCAGGCCGAGCTGATGACCGACGGGCAGACCGATGAACGGATCTTCGACATCCTTAGTACAGAGCTGCCTATGCACGGCTTCGTCACTGCCGTCGCACGCACGGAAAGTGTTGGTTTCATCATCAATCGGGTGTGGGCCGCCATCAAGCGGGAAGCCTTGGCCGTAGTTGCCGAGGGCGTTTCGACACCGACAGAATTCGACCGGATCTGGGTCGCGGCACACATGAGCCCGGTGGGTGTGTTTCGCGCGATCGATCAGGTAGGCCTCGATGTCGCGCTGGACATCGAAGAAAACTACATCAAGCACTTCCCCCATATCCCCACCACATCGCGGGACCTTCTGCAGCGATATGTAGATGACGGCAAGCTGGGCGTGAAATCCGGCGAGGGGTTCTACAACGACTACCCGAAGCCATCACACGGCTGAACACGGCCTCAGGCCAACGCGTGAATTCCGTTGTATAGCACCATTACACCGATGACGATCAAGATGGTGGCCATCAGGGCGGCGTTGTTCTTCTCCATCCAATCCTTGAGCCGGCTCATCGTGTCATCGAGTCGGTGCCCCGCCGCCGCGTAGGCCAGTATCGGGATGGCGACGGTCGAGGCCGCAACTACGACAAAGAACGCCGCTGCCGTCCACCGGTCAGCGAGATCCAGCCCACTGGCACCAATCGCCAATCCGGCTGGGACGCAAATGAACAGGACATCCGGCCGTACCAGTACCAGGGCCGTCCCCGTGATCGCCGCCCGGGCCGGGCCGATGGTGGAGAACGATCGCATCCACCCCGGTGAGTCGGTGTGATGATGCCGGGTCAGCCATCGATAGATACCGAACAGGATCAGCACCGATCCGAGGACCACCCGCACCCACGAGGCCCAGTTCGGCGCCGATCGGTGTAGGCCGCCGAGTAGACCTGTGGCCGAGACACACAGCGCCGTGAGCGCGGCGAGGCCGAACAGCCATCCGGCCAGGAAGGCAAGCCCACTCGGCCGTGGCCGTGACGCTTGCAAGACCAACACTGCCGGGATGACGGTGATCGGTGAGAGCGCGACAACCAATCCGAGCGGAACGAGTCCGGTAAGGACAGAGCCCCAACTTCCTGCCATGAGCAGAAATCATGGCACTAAGAACGCGGTGTCACCGGCGAAAGACAAACAACGGCTAGGACACCTTGGGGCTGTAATGGTGGGGGCTGTCGCGCAACTCCACCGGCGGCAGATAGCGGGCTGACGCCTGCGGCAACGGCGCGGTGGCGGGCGCCCGTCCGGTTGCCCGGTCCCAACCCGCTCGCGCGCGCGGATGCTTTCTCCACCGGAAGGGCACGAGCCTGAAGACCGCGTGGTTCACCCGGCCCAACAGCTCCAGGCGCCGCTCATCACGATCGGTCCAGATGTACCCCAGTCGCTGTCGCACCGGATCATCGAACATCCCAACCATCACCCACTCAGAGAACCGAGTGAAGACAGGAAGAGTCAATCGCCACATCCAGTTCGGCAGCAGCGGCAGGAATGGCGGTTTGGGCAACTGGGCGAAGTCCAGCAGGTCACGTGTGGCCTTGTTGTCCTCTAAGACGTTGGCACACATGTGATCCCAGTACACCTGGAACTCCTCCCAGCTGGCCGGCACGGGCCGCATGCTCATGCCGTACATCTGGTACCAGACGATGTGCTCGTCGAAAAGCTGGCGCTTCTGCGCTTCCGATAGGCCCCCACCCAACCGCTCCACGGAGAGCAGCAGCGACTTGAAGAAGGTTGCGTGCGCCCAATAGAAGACATCGGGATCCAATGCGCTGTAGCGGCGCCCTTGACTATCAACACCTTTGATACCGATGTGATAGCTGCGCACCTCTGCGCCGGTCGCCGGCGCCCGGTCCGCATCGAAGACCACACCGGTGATCGGATACAGGGAGCGCAGAAGGCGCTCCCACCGCTCACGCAGGAAAGTCGAGTGCTCCTCGACGGCGGCACCGAGTTTGGGGTGCATGTTCTGCATCGCGGTGGCGTACGTGCCCATCAACATTCCGGACCAGTCCGCCGTGAGCTTCCAGGTCAACGAATCGGGCCCCAGCGGCATAACCACCGATCGATCAGAACCGTGCGAGACAGGACACCCTGCCGTCAGGGAATTGATCTCGCCATCGGTCATGACCCGCTCCGTCGTAGCCCATCTCAGAAACTGAATCTGGATTCAGATGTGTCTTGAGACTAAGAGCCCCGATGTGGTGACGTCAAGCACCAAAAATAACCAGAGTTCAGGAGACCTTCGGGTTGTAATGGTTAGGACTGCCCCAGGTATCCAGCGGCGGCAGGTTTCGATCCGGGGTCTGCGGCAGCGGCGCATCCGCCGATATACGCCCGACCGCGCGATCCCATCCGGCGCGGGCGCGGGGGTGACGCCGCTTTCGCTCGGGCACGAATGTGAAGAGCACATTGACGGCCTGCCCGAACTTGCGGTGCCACCATTCGTCGCGCGCAGACCAGGTATAGCCGAAACGTTCCCGAACGGCCGGGTGGTACAGCCCAACGGTCAGCCACACAAACATCGGCGCCACCAAACGTCGTTGGAACCGCCACAGCCCCTCGGGAATCCAGGGCGCAAACGGCGGCACCGCCAAAGTTGTCAGGTCGAGCACATCTCGCGTGGCCTTGTTGTCCTCTAAGACGTTGATGCACATGTGATCCCAGTACTCCTGGAAATCCTCCCAGGTCTTCGGCACTGGCCGCATACTCATGCCATACATCCGGTACCACGTGATGTGCTCATCGAAGAGCTGACGCTTCTCGGCCTCACCGATACCGCCGCTGAGCCAGTCCGCGACGACGATCGTGCCCATGAAGAAGGTTGCGTGGGCCCAGTAGAAGACGTCCGGATTGAGTGCGCTGTACCGGCGCCCCTGATCGTCGACTCCCTTGATGTTGACGTGATAGTCGCGCACCTCGGCGCCCGTAATCGGTGCGCGATCCCCGTCGAACACGACGCCACCGATCGGATACAACGAGCGCAGAAGCCGCTGCCAACGTTCCCGGAAGAAGAGGGAGTGCTGCTCGACGGCCGCGCCCAACTGTGGATGCATGTTCTGCATGGACCCGGCATAGGGGCCTTGCAGTACACCCCGCCAATCGCCGAAGTACTTCCACGTCAAAGATTCCGGGCCGAGTGGCACGGTGGTCGACGAACCCGCACCGTGACTCACCGGGCAGCCCGACACGAACGCACCGGATTCCGCGGCAGACTGGGCGAGCTCGGACATATCGTTGACCATTCGGAACGCTCCATTGCAGTTCGACGTATAGTGACAATCAAGGTTGTCAACTTTGATATCAGATTAGGAGGCCCGTGACGAACGGTCAAGCGCAGCGACGTAGCTGGGCGGGCGTCTCGGCGGCCGAGCGCGCCGATGAGCGGCGGCGCGAGCTCATGGCAGCCGGCGTGCGACTACTCGGCCTGAGCCCCCGGCCGGCCGTCACCGTCCGTGCCGTATGTCGATCCGCCGGCATGACCGAGCGGTACTTCTACGAGAACTTCTCCGACCGAGACACCTTCGTTCGCGCTGTCTACGACCACGTCGGATTTCGCGCGATCGAGGCGCTCAGCGGCGCGCGATCGGCACACGAGGGTGTCGACGCTTTCGTCCGGCTGATGGTGGACGAACCCACCATGGGGCGAGTTCTCCTGATAGCGCCGACATTTGAGCCGACACTCTCGGAGTCCGGTTACGACTGGCTGCCACGATTCGTCGCGCTGCTGCAGGGAAAGCTCAGCACCAATCTGGCCGACGAGGTGCAGCAACAGCTGGTCGCGACCAGTTTGGTCGGGGCGCTGACAAGCCTTTTCAGGGGATACCTGAATGAGGAGCTGAAAGTGGAACGCCAGCGGTTCGTGGATTACTGCGTGCAGATACTGCTACAGGGCGCGAACTCGACGCCGGCGACAGCTGGGTCGACTACGCCGCCGCAGACTTCGCCTTCTCCTCGGCAGCCTTCTTAGCCGCCGCGACCTCCGCCTTGTAGCAGCGCAGGGTCACATGAACCATCTTTCCGCGGTCGTCCTGACCCTTCTTGACGGTGAACGCTTCCTGGTGCGAGACAAGACAGTTGTCCAGGCCTACCTGATCACCGGAGCGACCGGCCACAACGACCGTGTAGCCCTCGCCCTTCAGGGTCGAGGAGGCGTCGCTGTAGAACTGCCCGGTGGTATCGGTCGGACCACCCGCATGGGCCAGCCCCGCCATCGCCAACGAAAAACCCGCACCCGCAACCGTGACAATGGCCGCGTTGACTACCGACTTCACTGGTTACACCTCCACCTTGGGTTGTCAGCAAGCATACTGCGGGTGTACAGGCCTCGCAGCTCGAACGAGAAATGCCTTCATCCGCACGCCAGAAGGCCCGCGGGCAGGTTGTTGTGCACCACAGTCCACCCACTTGTATGCAACCGCCGTTTACAGATATATTGACTGCAACTTCCAGATACAGATAACTCTGTCGAACCTGAGGGATGTCCATGCAGAAGGAATTCACCGACCTGGAGCTGCTCCATGAGCTTGAGCCCGTGGTCGAGGAGAATGTCCATCGCCACCTCGGCGTCACCAAGGACTGGAACCCGCATGACTATGTCCCCTGGTCAGAGGGCAAGAACTACAAGGCTCTAGGCGGACAGGACTGGGACCCCGAGCAGTCCAAGCTCTCCGAGCTGGCCAAGGTCGCCATGATCACCAACCTGCTGACCGAGGACAACCTGCCCTCGTATCACCGCGAGATCGCCATGAACTTCACCATGGACGGACCCTGGGGTACCTGGGTGAACAGGTGGACCGCCGAGGAGAACCGCCACGGCATCGCCATCCGCGACTACCTCGTGGTGACCCGCTCGGTGGACCCGATCGAACTCGAGAAGCTGCGCGTGGAGCAGATGACCCGCGGGTTCTCCCCCGGCCAGAACCGCCAGGGCGGCGAGGAGCTCTTCGCCGAGAGCCTGTTCGACTCGGTGGTGTACGTGACGTTCCAGGAGCTGGCCACCCGTGTCTCGCACCGCAACACCGGAAAGGCCTGCGCCGAGCCCATCGCCGATGAGCTGCTCAAGCGCATCTCCACCGATGAGAACCTGCACATGATCTTCTACCGCAACATGGTCGAGGCCGGTCTCAAGATCGCCCCGAACCAGGCCATGAAGTCCATCTTCCGGGTTCTCGACAACTTCAAGATGCCCGGTTATACGATTCCCGGCTTCCGCCGTAACGCGGTCACCATCGCCACCGGCGGTGTCTACGACCCGCAATCCCACCTCGATGAGGTGGTGCTGCCGGTGCTGCGCAAGTGGCGCATCTTCGATCGTGACGACATCAACGGCGAGGGCGACGAGTACCGCGCGGGTGTCGAACGCATCATCGGCGATCTCAGGACGACCTCCGAAGACTTCGAAGAAGTCAAAGCCAAGTACCTGGAGCGCCAGGCCAAACGCGCCGAACGCAACGCCGCCAAGGCCGCCAGGGAAGCGATCAGCGTCTAATCGACTGACACGTGACCGCATCCGTCGACCTCCCGAAGGCCCGATCCCACCAACTGCGGATCGGGTCTTTGGCATTACCCAGCCCGGTCGTACTGGCACCGATGGCGGGTGTCACCAACGTAGCGTTCCGGACGTTGTGCCGGGAGCTGGAGCTGGCCACTACCGGCACCGTGAGCGGACTGTATGTCTGCGAAATGGTGACCGCACGGGCGCTCGCCGAACGCCACCCCGTCACCCTGCACATGACCACCTTCTCCCCCGAAGAGTCGCCACGCTCGCTGCAGCTCTATTCGGTAGATCCGGAAACGACCTACCGCGCCGCCAAGATGGTGGTCGACGAGAATCTCGCCGACCACATCGATATGAACTTCGGCTGCCCGGTACCCAAGGTCACCCGAAATGGCGGAGGCGCCGCGCTTCCCTATAAACGGCGACTGTTCGGCCAGATCGTCTCCGCCGCCGTACGCGCCACCGAGGGCACCGACATACCGGTGACGGTCAAGTTCCGTGTCGGCATCGACGACGACCACCACACCCATCTGGATGCCGGAGCCATCGCCGAGGCAGAGGGTGCTGCGGCCGTCGCGCTACATGCCCGTACCGCCTCGCAGCGTTACTCCGGCGCCGCCGACTGGAACCAGATCGCCGCACTCAAGAATCACGTGACAACCATCCCCGTCCTCGGGAACGGCGACATTTTCGACGCCGCCGATGCAGTCGTCATGATGGAGCAGACGGGCTGCGACGGTGTTGTCATCGGTCGCGGTTGCCTCGGCCGCCCCTGGCTCTTCGCGGAGCTGAGTGCCGTATTCAACGGTCAGACGATTCCAGAGCCTCCGAATCTCGGTCAGGTCACGGACATCATGCGGCGTCATGCAGTGTTGCTCGTCGACCATTTCGGGGAAGACAAGGCGTTGCGCGATATGCGCAAGCACATCGCGTGGTATCTGCACGGCTTCCCGGCCGGTGGAGACCTACGCCGCGCACTCGCACTCGTCAGTACCCTCGCCGAGCTGGACACCCTTCTCCATCAGCTGGACGCCACCGCGCCTTTCCCCGAAGGCGGAAACGGTCCCCGTGGGCGCCAAGGGTCACCGGGCAAGGTGTCGCTACCCGATGGCTGGCTCAATGACCCCGACGATTGCACTGTTCCCTCGGCCGCCGATGTCATGCACTCTGGCGGGTGACGTGGGGTCACATCTCGGTCACTGGGCATGGTGATCTGCGGCAATGCTCAGTAGCATGTGACGACGACCGTGCCCCGGGCACGGCGCTATGTGCTGCCGGTGTGCCGTGTACTTGCAACTGTCCAGACGTCTTAAGCGAGGTTGAACATGGGTGATGGCCCCAACGCCACTCCTGCCCAACCACGCGCATATGGCGCGGCCCCATGGGAACGCGCCATCGAGCCCGTTGGCAGTCATCCTGACATCGACGTGGCGCCGGAACGGTCCAACACACCGTGGACACCGCCGCCGGCCCTGAGTCACTCACTGCCAGACCCCACCGACGACGAGTGGACGCGGCGTTTGGAGATCGAGCAGTCGGTACGCGAGACGCAGCGCGCCGAGCCCTCGACTCCCCCTCCCCGGCCCGCACCCCGACAGGCCGCACGGCCTCCCCGACCGGCTCCCGGCGGAGCGAAGCCGACTCGCGCACCGGAGGCGACCCCGCCGTCGGCACACGAGACCGGATCACACTCCCTGTCGGTGGCCGACCTGCTGGCCCGTGAGGGTGCCGGCGGTGGACGCCGATCGCGGCGGCATGCTCGCTCAGAGGACGAGGACCGCGCCGAGGAGCCCGCTCCCGGGCCGATCGCCGACGAGAGCCACACCGATGTGCTGCCGCAGGTGCCGCAGAAGACACCCCGTCTCGATCACCAACCCGAAGAATCGGTCGATGAACATCCCGACTTTGTGGACTACCCCGATGACGCCCCCCTCTACGACAAGGCCGCAGCACGCCGCATACGGGCATCGAATCTGGACGACAACATCGACACCCGCGCCATCCCGATCCGGGTGGGTAATCCGGAAGCCTTTGTTCAGGAACCTGAGCCCAAGCGCTCGCGGCGGCCCATCTACTTCGGGCGCTCCATCGCCGCCGTCGTCGCGGTGTGCTCCCTGGCCCTGACCGGTGGCGCGTGGCAGTGGAGCAATGTCAAGAACAACAGACTCAACCGCGTCGAGGCGCTGGACCCGAACTCTCACGACATTCGCGATCCCAACGCTCAATACGGCGACGAAAACTTCCTGATCATCGGCGTGGACACCCGGGCGGGCGCCAATAGCAACATGGGAGCCGGAGACACCTCCGACGCCGAAGGCACACGCTCGGACACCATCATGTTGGTCAACATCCCGGCGAACCGTAAGCGCGTCGCGGTCGTGTCTTTCCCGCGCGACCTGGCGATCCAGCCGACACTCTGCGAGGTCTGGAACGAGGACACCCGGTCCTACGGACCCGATAAGGCGTACACCGAAACCAAACTCAATTCGGCATTCGCATTCGGCGGACCCAAATGTCTGGTCAAGGTCATCCAGAAGATGTCGGGGTTGAACATCAACCGCTTCCTCGGGGTGGACTTCGCCGGCTTCTCCAAGATGGTCGATGCACTAGGCGGCGTCGAGGTGTGCACACCCACGCCGATCGAGGATTACGAGCTGGGCACGGTACTGGAAAACGCTGGGCGCCAAACGATTGACGGGCATACAGCCCTGCAGTACGTCCGCGCACGTCAGGTCACCACCGAATACAACGGCGATTACGGACGCATCAAGCGCCAGCAATTGTTCCTGTCGTCCCTGCTGCGTTCGATGATCTCGCACAACACGTTCTTCTCGTTGAGCAAGCTCAACAACGTCGTGAACACCTTCATCGACGACTCCTACGTCGACAACATCAGGACCAAAGACCTTGTGGACCTGGGGCAGTCGCTCCAGGACGTGAAGGCCGGGCGAATCACCTTCCTGACGGTGCCGACCGACGGCACCGATTCCGAGGGCAACGAGACGCCCCGCACCACCGACATCCGAAAGATCTTCGACGCCATCATCAATGACAATCCGCTGCCCGGCGAGCTGCAGCCCGACGGCACCCGCGTTCCGATGCCCGGCACCACCACCCAGGACACCACATTGGCGTCCAGCGAGCACGGAGCCGCAAGCGAGCTCGGCGAAACATCCACCGCCACACCAACTCCGGCCGCCACGCCGAGTGAGCCCGTCGACCTGGTGACCACCGAGCCCAGCGAGATCAATGTGCACGTGTCCAACAGCACGGGCCAAACGGGCCTGGCAGCGTCGGCCGCGAGCCAATTGACCCACTATGGATTCGGCATCACCACCACCGACGACTATCCGTCCGCCCTGCCCTCCACCACAGTCTTCTTCTCGCCAGGGCACGAGCAGCAGGCCGCGACCGTTGCCGCCTCCTTCGGCGGTGCCAAGCTCCAGCGAATCAACGGCGCGCAAACCACCGTGCGTGTGGTCCTCGGCAGCGACTACGCCTCCACCGCGAACCTGCAGGCTCCGCCCGCCGCCGGATCGACCGTGCCGCTACAGCTGTCCTCGGGCGCGATGGCACCCGCCGAGCTCCCCATGGACCTGACGGTCGTGAACGCCGGCGACGCTACCTGCGGATAGTCCGTCTATTTAGACGCTGCTCTCAGTTTCTTCCACGGAACCTGTGGCGGCATTCACTCGCCGTTCACGCCAGGGCCATGACTCAACGACGGCGGGTCCGTAGGCTTGATCCATGCGTACCGCGTTTCAGGAGCAGCTGTCCTCACTATCGGCACAGCTGGGGGAGATGTGTGGGTTGGCCGGAACCGCCATGGAGCGGGCCACTCGTGCACTGCTGCAGGCCGATCTCGTCCTCGCCGAGCAGGTCATCTCCGACCACGAACAGATCACCGCGATGAGCGCCGCCGCCGAGGAGAACGCCTTCGCCATCTTGGCCCTGCAAGCTCCCGTGGCCGGAGATCTCCGCGAGGTTGTCAGCAGCATCCAGATTGTCGCCGACGTGGACCGGATGGGCGCTCTGGCCCTGCATGTCGCCAAGATCGCCCGGCGCCGCCACCCGCAGCACGCCCTGCCCGAAGAGGTCAACGGGTACTTCGCCGAGATGGGCCGAGTCGCAGTCGATTTGGGTAATAGCGCGCAAGAAGTGCTACTGACTCGCGACCCGGAAAAGGCCGCCCGCATCAATGAAGAAGACGATGCGATGGACGACCTGCACCGGCATCTGTTCACCGTCCTGATGGACCGTGAGTGGAGGCACGGAGTGGCCGCGGCCGTCGACGTGACGCTGCTGGGCCGCTTCTACGAGCGCTTCGCCGACCACGCGGTGGAGGTCGCCCGCCGGGTCATCTTCCAGGTGACCGGCACCCTGCCGCCAGAGGGACAGGGTCACGATCACCTGACGTCGCTCTGAGCGGCTACGGCACCAAAACGATCTTTCCCCGGGTGTGCTGCCGCTCTAGAAGTTCGTACGCGCCGCGCACCTCGTCCAACGGAAATGTCTGCGCGACAATCACATCCAGCTTTCCGTCGACAATCAGTGCGGCCAGCTCCGCAAGCACCTGCGCGGAGGCGCCTTCGGCGTTTCCCACACTTTGCACGCCGTATCGCTCGATCGCCGCGAAATCGATGATGGTGTCGATTCGCCGCAGCTCCACTCCAAGCTCGTTGAGCGCCAGCTCCACGTAGCCGCCACCGAAGAGGTCGAGGAAGGCGTCGACCCGCCCCTCGGGCGCTGCTGCCTTGATGCGGTCTGCCAGCCCGTCGCCATAGTTGACCGGGATGACGCCGTGCGCGGTCAGCCACTCGTCGTTACCCGGCCCGGCGATACCGATCACGGTCGCACCAGCGGCCTTGGCGAGCTGCACGGCGATCGTGCCCACTCCCCCCGCCGCGCCGGAAACGGCCACCACGTCGCCCGGAGCCAGATCAACCGAGCCGACCGCGGCGTAGGCGGTGGTACCCGCGACGAAGAGGCTGCCCGCCACCTCCCACGACAGACTCTCGGGCTTGGTCACCAGCTGGCTCGCCGGAACGACGACGAACTCCGCGTGACTGGCCCGATCGTCGGTATAGCCGAACACCTCGTCCCCTGGTGCAAAACGCGCCACGCTGTGGCCAACCTCCACCACGACACCTGCCAGGTCGCTGCCCTGCCCGGAGGGGAAGGTCGCAGGGAACCGATCGTGCAGCACCCCGGTACGGATCTTCGCCTCGCCGGGGTTGATTCCCGCCGCCCGCACCTGCACAAGCACATCAGTGGGCCCAGGTACCGGACGCGGTACCTCACGCACCTGAAGGACGTCGATATCGCCGTACTGGTCGAACTGCACTGCCTTAGTCATGCCGACTAAGACAGCGGCACGGCCCGAGGTATTCCGCCGAGTCTGCGTCTCACGGCGTCTCGAGGCACAAAACCGTCGTGAGATGCAGACTCGGCGCCAATCGTGCGATCTGGATCAGCCGAAGCGACCGGAGATGTAGTCCTCGGTGGCCTTCTGACTGGGGTTGGAGAAGATCTTCTCGGTGTCATCGATTTCCACCAGCATGCCCGGCTTGCCGGCGGCCTCCAGGTTGAAGAACGCGGTCTGATCGCTGACGCGAGCGGCCTGCTGCATGTTGTGGGTGACGATGACGATGGTGAACTCTTGCTTGAGCTCGGAGATCAGATCCTCGATGGCCAGCGTGGAGATGGGGTCCAAGGCCGAGCACGGCTCGTCCATCAGCAGCACATCCGGCTGCACGGCGATGGCCCGGGCGATGCACAGACGCTGCTGCTGACCACCGGAAAGCCCGCCACCCGGGCGGTCGAGACGGTCCTTGACCTCGTTCCATAGGTTGGCGCCCTGCAGTGAGCGCTCGGCGACCTCGTCAAGTGTCTTCTTGCTGCGCACACCCTGCAACCGCAGGCCGGCAACCACGTTGTCACGAATCGACATGGTGGGGAACGGATTTGGCCGCTGAAAAACCATGCCGATGGTCTTACGCACCGATACCGGATCAACCCCGGAACCGTAGATGTCAGCTCCATCGAGCAGCACCGAACCCTCGACACGGGCACCCGGTGTCACCTCGTGCATCCGGTTGAGAGTGCGCAGCACCGTCGACTTGCCGCAACCGGACGGGCCGATGAACGCCGTCACGCTGCGAGGCGGAACCGACAGCGCGACATCTTGCACGGCGTGAAACTTGCCGTAGTAGATGTTGACGTCCTTGAGATCGAGACGCTTGGCCATGACTACCTTCCTAGACCTTTTTGGGCGCGAAGAAACGCGAAATGAGTTTGGCGACCACGTTGAGAATCGCGACCAACAAGATGAGGGTGAGAGCGGCGCCCCAGAGCCGGGACTCGGCAAGGCCCACCACCGAACCACTGCGCTGATCGAGCATCATGCCCGGCAGCGAGGCCATCTCTCCGCCGAACATGTCGTAGTTGATCAGCTTGCTGTAACCGACGAGCACGAGCAGCGGCGCGGTCTCGCCCATGACGCGTGCCAGCGCCAGCATCACACCGGTGACCACACCCGAGAGTGCGGTCGGCAGCACGATGCGCGCGATGGTCTTCCATTTGGGCACGCCCAGCGCAAAGGAGGCCTCGCGCAGATCATTCGGGACGATCTTGAGCATTTCCTCCGAGGAACGCACCACCACCGGAATCATCAGCAGCACCAAAGCCAGCGAGACCGCAAGACCGGACCGCGGCAGCCCGAGCGTGGCCACCCACAGGGCGTAGATGAACAGCGCAGCCACGATGGACGGCACACCGGTCAAGATGTCGACCATGAAAGTGGTGAGCTTGGCCAACCGGGAGTTGGCACCGTACTCGACCAGGTAGATGGCCACGAAAATGCCGATGGGCACCGAGATGATCGCACAGAACAGACCTTGGAACAGCGTGCCCACGATGGCGTGATAGGCGCCGCCGCCCGCGATCCGGTTGGTCATCATGTTCTGCGATTTGAACCACCAGTCCGCACTGAGGATGGCACTGAATCCACGATCGAACACCGTGTACAGCACCCACACCAGTGGGATCAGGGCGATCAGCACCGCGGCCGAGACCAAGACCGTGGCAAGAGCGTTGGTGGCCTTGCGCCTGCCCGAGAGCGGATGGAAGGCGGGTTCCTTCACAGGCCTGTCGAGAGTCGCGGTCATGCCCGGCCCTTTCCGCCGACGACGGCTCGGGCCGCCGAGTTCACCAGGAATGTCAGCACGAACAGCACCAGTCCGGCTGCGATGTATGCGCCGGCCTCCAGCTCATTGTTGAATTCCGATGCGTTGGAAGCGATATGAGTTGCAAAGGTGCTTCCACTGTCGAACAGCGACCATCCGAACGCCACCGAGGTGCCCGACAGGATCAGCATCAGCGCAATGGTCTCGCCCAGTGCACGGCCGAGCCCCAGCATGGAACCGCTGATGTATCCGGAGGTACCGAACGGAATGATGGTGGTACGCACCACCTCCCATTTGGTGGCACCCAACGCGAGCGCGGCCTCGATCTGCCCCTTGGGGGTCTGGATGAAGACCTCGCGCGTCACGGCCGCGATGATCGGCAGGATCATCACCGCCAGCACAATGCCACCGGTGAACAGGTTGCCGCCGCCTCCGATGTTCACGGGACTGTCGGCGAAGAGCGGGATGAACCCGAGGTTCCTGTTGAGCCACAGGGCAAGCGGCGCGATCGCCGGTGCCAGTACGTAGATGCCCCACAGACCGTAGACGATGGACGGCACCGCGGCCAGCAGGTCGATGACGTAGGAAAGCGGCCCACGCACCCGCGCGGGTGCGTACTCGGTCAGGTAGATCGCGATGCCGAGAGCCACCGGCATGGCGAGTAACAGCGCGAAAACCGAGACGAAGACCGTGACCTGGAACAGATCGAGCACACCGAACTGCATGTGCGCCGTGTCGTCGGTGCGCCACGGCCCGTTGTAGAGGAAGAAGTTCTCGTCGTCGTTACTCAGCGCCGGCACAGCGCGCAGGATCAGGAATACAGCCACCAGACCGATGAGCGCGACAACGAATACACCTGACCCCTTGGCGAGTCCGGAGAAGATGCGGTCGCCGGGACGGGTGACCGTCTTGGTGGCCGTATTGGTGGACTTGGCGGGTGGCTGATGGTCGCCCTCGTCGCTCATGGGTTGTGGCTTCTCCTCGAAGACCGATCCGTCAAGACCCGCCGGACGCGCTACCCCCACGGGATCGATCCCGCTGGTCTGGCTGCTCATTGAACTCGCTGTCTATGTCGTTGATGGTACGTCCCCACCCGGGTCACCAAGGCTCACCGGGTGGGGACGAATCAGCTGCTAGGAGAGCGCCTTGATGGCCGTCTCCAGACGGGACTTGAACTGCGTGGGCAGCGGGGCGTAGCCGACATCGGCCAGACCCTTCTGGCCCTGGTTCACCGCGACCGTCAGGAACGACTTCACCGCGGCGGCGACGTCGGCGTCCTTGTAGCCCTTGGAGCAGACGATCTCGTAGGTGGCCAGCACGATCGGGTAGGCGCCCGCGGTCTTGGTCCCGTAGATCGAGGCCAGGTCCAGCTTGAGGTCATTGCCCTCGCCCGCGAACTTGGCGGTCTCCACCGAGGCGGCGGCGGTCTCCGGGGTCAGTGCGACGGCGCCGGCACCGCTGTCGATCTGGGCGTACGGCATCTTCAGGTCGTCGGCGTAGCCCTTCTCCACGTAGGTGATGGCACCGGGCAGAGCCTTGACCTTCTCGGCCACACCCGAAGACTTCTCGGCGCTCTCACCGGCGCCCCCCTCCCAGGTGCCACTGCTGCCCTTGGTCCAGCTCTCCGGGGCCGCGGTGGTGAGGTACTTGCCAAAGTTCTCGCTGGTACCGGATTTGTCCTTGCGGTACACGGGGGTGACCTTGGTGTCCGGCAGCGTCACGCCCGGGTTGAGGGCGGCGATGGCCGGGTCGTTCCAGGCGGTGATGGCGCCGGTGAAGATCTTGGCGGCCGCATCCGCGTTCAGAACCAGCTTGTCGACACCGGGAACGTTGTACGCCAAGGCAATTGGTCCGAAGACGACGGGCAGGTTCCATGCCTCGTTGCCGCCGCAACGCTCCTTTGCCTTGCCCGCTTCTTCTTCGGACAGCGCCGAGTCGGAGCCGCCGATGTCGACCTGTCCGGCGATGAAGTTATCGCGCCCCTTGCCCGAGCCGGTGGGGTTGTAGTTGATCGACTTGCCGGAGCACGCGGTCGAGTACTCGTTGGCGAAGATGTCGAAGGCGTTCTTCTGGGCCGAGGAGCCCTCGGCGCTCAGCTTGGCCTTGCCCGCACACTCGCCCGAACCGGAAGCAGCGCCCGACGCGCTCGAGGAGGAGCCTCCGGTGGTGTTGTCGCTACCGCAGGCGGCGAGGCCGGCGGTCAAGGCGACCGCGGCGGCTGCCGCGAAGATCGTGGTGCCGGTGCTCTTAAGATTCACGGCCTTGAGGTTCACGGCTCTCGCTTTCTCGCATGAATGATGGGAAGACGGGTGATGGGGGTGGATCTTCTACGCGCACCCCGGAAACTAAAGGCAGACGATGGACGGGCACCCGACCGCAGGTGAACGGAAAGTGAACTCACAGACTTGACAGTCCGGTCGTTATCGCAGGTAAAAGCCTTGTCAGACCCGACCGTATGCAGCGTCGGTGTGGAATACCGCAAATCCCAGCCGCTCATATGTCCGCAGCGCCGCGCCATTGTCCGACTCGACGTACAGCAACACGGTGCTCAGACCGGCATCAGCCAGGTGGTGCAGCCCCACCAAAGTCAGCAGATGGCCCAGTCCCCGGCCCTGCGCGGCGGGGTCAACGCCGACGACGTATACCTCGCCCACTCCGGGCTTGTCCAAATGCGTTTTGGTCCAATGAAACCCGAGAAGATCGCCCGTCTGCGCATCATGTGCGAGGAACAATCCACCCGGATCGAACCACGGTTCGGCAAACCGGGCGGACAGATCGTGCTGACCCCATCCTCCCTGCTCCGGATGCCAGGAGAACGCGGCATTATTGACCTGCAGAATATCCGAATCATCTTGTGGCCCAGCGTAATGACGGATGACAACACTCGCATCGGCGGAGATGGCGGGCAGATCGGCCAGCGGGCGGCGCATCTGGTGCAGTCGCCGCAACGCGACCAGCCCGAGCGCGTCGGCCAGTGCCCGGGCGGGCGGGAGGTCGCCGTGCGCCCAGACACGGGTGCTGTCGCCGCCCTCAGCGAGGGCTTGCCGAATCATCGCCGAACCGATTCCGCGCCGTCGCGCCCCTGGCGCAACCACCAATTCGGCCATCGCCGTGGCATTCTCGTCGGCGGCCGCCTCCTCGGGCAGCACCAAATTCAGGTACCCCGCCACATCGTCACCGTCCTCGGCGACCAGATGCTTGGCCCCGGTTCCACGCAGCTCCCACAGCACCTGTTGCCCCACCGGGGCAATGCCGTCGACGCGGGTGGCCTCGACAATCAACTCACGTATCTGCAATTGGCGCTGATCATCAAGAAGCGGGACCCATTCGGTCATACCGTCACGCTAGTCGTGATTCAGCCCGCGTTGCGCGCCCCAGGTTCGGCGGTGAAGTCTTCATCGGCGCCGTCATCATCCACGTCGTTGTCCAGTTCCGCGTCGCCGTCAGGGTCCACGGCACCGGCGCTCTCGGATCCGCCGGCATCGCCCTTCGCGCGTGGCGGGCGCACCGCCTTGTAACCGACATTGCGCACGGTACCGATGAGCGATTCGTACTCACCGCCCAGCTTGGCGCGCAGCCGTCGCACATGGACGTCCACGGTGCGGGTGCCGCCGAAGAAGTCGTATCCCCACACCTCCTGAAGCAGCTGGGCCCTGGTGAACACCCGGCCGGCATGCTGCGCCAGGTACTTGAGCAGCTCGAACTCCTTGTAGGTGAGGTCGAGCGGGCGGCCACGCAACCGCGCGGTGTACGTGCCCTCATCGATGACCAGTTCGCCCAGCACGACCTTGCTGGCGTTCTCCACGTTGACCGCACCCGCGCGGCGCCCCACCAGCAGGCGCAGCCGCGCGTCGATCTCGGCGGGACCCGTGCCGGGCAGCAGGATGTCGTCCAGACCCCAGTCGACGTTGACTGCCACCAGGCTGCCCTCGTTGACCACGGCGACCACCGGAACCGAGGATCCGGCCGCGCCCAGCAGTCGGCACAGTCCGCGCGCCGACGCCAGATCGGTGCGCGCATCGACGATCGCCACGTCGGCAGAGCCCGCCTCTAACAGCGAGGACACCTCGCTGGGCACCGGTCGCACGGTATGGGCGAGCAGCGACAAGGACGGCAGCACCGCGTCCGGATTCGGGTCAGCGGTCAGCAGCAACAGGTCCAACGAGCCCTCCAACACCCGGGTGCTTCGGTCTCCAGGTGTTCCATAATGTACCGCGCCACCTGCTTGTAAGCGTGGATGAGGCGCTTGCGTGAACACCAACAGTCCGTGGCCGAGAATCGCGAACGCGCGGGAGTACGCCAGAATGTGCAGATGCGCAAACCCCTGATCGCCACTATCGCGGCGGTATGTGCACTGGCAATCGTGGCCACCGGCACCGATTTCGGATTTGCGATTTACGCCGAATACCGGCTGTCCCGGACCCTGCGCGCCGAGGCGAATCTGAGCTCCGATCCGTCCGTCGCCATCTTGGTGTTCCCGTTCATTCCCCAGGCTCTGGCGCACCGGTACAAGGAAGTTGAGATCAAGGCGCACGGCGTGGACCACGCGGAGACGGGTAAGGCAACGCTGGAAGGCACGCTGCACGGCATCGATATCTCCCAGGCGTCCTGGTTGATACGGCCGGACTCGCCGCTGCGTGTGGATCGGGTAGAGAGCCGGATCATCATCGACTCCAATCACCTGGGTCGATTCATGGGAATCAACGACCTCGCCGTCGAACCACCTCCGAAAGAACAGAACGACGCCACCGGCGGCACCACCGAATCGGGCATCTCCACCGGAACCGGCCTGCTGTTCACCGGCACCCCGAAGACGGGTGATTTCCAACATAAGGTGACCGTGTCCGTCGACGTCTCCGTCGGAGGACGCGACAAGACAGACCTTCAGTTCGTCGCCACATCCGTGGTCACGGGCCCGGGAACGGCCGACCGCGACGTGCCGGAGGAACAGCAGGCAGGTGTATTCGCCGCGTTCACCAAGGTGGTCCCACGGCAGAAGCTCCCCTTCGCCATCGAACCAACAACGGTCGGCGCACGTGGATCAGATGTGATCATCGAAGGTATCGCCAAGGGAGTAACCATCTCCCTGGACGCGTTCAAGCAGTCATGACGTCAGGTTTGTCCGCTCTTCAGGCGAGCGGCTCATCGCCACTTGTGACCGCGGTCATTGCGATCGCGGTCGCGCTGCTGGCGTCGAGCCTCATCGCGGTCGCCATCAAGAGCAAGGCCGGCAAGCTACGCGCCGGCCCCGGCGGAACGGACGATGCGCAGGCCCCGCCCGGGATCGCGCTTTCCGCCACCGGACCGACAATCGTGCACTTCAGCGCGGTGTGGTGCGGCCCCTGCGCGGCGGTTCGTCGCGTTGTGGACCAGGTGTCCGCCGAGCAGCCCGAGGTGGCGCACATAGAGGTAGATATCGACGCGAACCCCGACGCGGCCCGCGCCCTGTCGGTGTTGTCACTGCCGACCACGTTCATCTTCGATGCCACCGGACGGCAGGCATATCGGGTCTCCGGAGTGCCGAAGGCCGCGGACCTGCGCACTGCCCTGCAAGGCATGACGCAGCCGGGGTAAACTCGTCGCCGTGCAAGCCCGCCTTGAGCCGATGCTCACCAAACGACGCGCCGTCGATCTGTGCCGCGTCGCGGGCTGCTGCTGTTGTTGCTGCTAATCGCGGCCACCTTCGAGTGTGCCGTAACAGGTGTAGCCATATCCGCCACCCTTAGGAGCACAACAACCCATGACCACTGCCAACTCAACGCCCCCAATCACTCAGGTTGACGTTCGCGGACCTCGCTTCGTCGCCTGGGTCACCACCACTGTTCTCATCATCACCCTGGCGGTATCTGCCGTATCGCCGGTGGCGGCCGCGGTGATCCTGGGACTTCAAGCGGTGGTCTTTGCGATCGGCGCGCTGCTCGGGCCGCATCGCGGCCCCTACGGGACGATCTTCCGGACGCTGATTCAGCCCAGGCTGAGCCCGGTGACCGAACGCGAGCCCATCCCGCCGCTGCAGTTCGCCCAACTGCTGGGCTTCACCTTCGCCGCGGTCGGAACCATCGGGTTCGCCACCGGCCTCACATTGCTCGGCTTGATCGCGACGGCGTTCGCGTTGGGCGCCGCCTTCTTGAACGCCGCCTTCGACATCTGCCTGGGCTGCCAGCTGTACCCTCTCGTCACCCGTTTTCGCCGCACACAACCGTCGGCTCAGTGACCCGACACAACCACCGGAAGGAACCCCTGCATGGCACGCTCTGACGTACTGGTCTCCGCCCAATGGGCGCAAGACAACCTTTCCGCCCCTAACACTGTGTTCGTGGAGGTGGACGAGGACACCAGCGCGTACGACGTCGGCCACATTGAGGGCGCCGTCAGGCTGGACTGGAAGACCGATCTGCAGGATGCGGTCAAGCGTGATTTCGTCGACCAGCAGCAGTTCTCGAAGCTGCTGTCCGACAAGGGCATCGGCAATGACGACACCGTGGTCCTCTACGGCGGCAACAACAACTGGTTCGCCGCATACGCCTACTGGTACTTCAAGCTGTACGGACACCAGGACGTCAAGCTCCTCGACGGCGGCCGCAAGAAGTGGGAGCTGGACGGCCGCGCGCTGTCCACCGATACCGTCTCCCGGCCCGCGACGTCTTACCAGGCCGCCGCACCGGATAACTCCATTCGCGCCTTCCGCGACGAGGTGATCGCCGCCATCGGTGCCAAGAACCTGGTCGACGTGCGCTCGCCTGACGAGTTCTCCGGCAAGATCCTGGCTCCCGCGCACCTCCCCCAGGAGCAGAGCCAGCGCCCCGGGCACGTCCCAGGCGCCATCAACGTCCCGTGGAGCAAGGCGGCCAACGAAGACGGCACCTTCAAGTCAGATGAAGAGCTGGCCAAGCTCTACGCCGACGCGGGGCTGGACGGTGAAAAGGAAACCATCGCGTACTGCCGTATCGGTGAGCGTTCCTCGCACACCTGGTTTGTGTTGCAGGAACTCCTGGGACACCAGAACGTGACGAACTACGACGGCAGTTGGACCGAATACGGCTCTCTGGTGGGAGCCCCGATCGAGTTGGGAAGCTAGTTATGTGCAGTGCACCGAAGCAGGGCCTGGCCATTCCGGCGGGCGTCGACGTGGAGAAGGAAACCGTGATCACCGGCCGCGTGGTCGATGGCAACGGCCAGACGGTGGGCGGTGCTTTTGTGCGCCTGCTGGATTCCTCCGATGAGTTCACCGCCGAGGTGGTGGCGTCTGCGACAGGCGACTTCCGGTTCTTCGCCGCACCGGGCGACTGGACGCTGCGGGCGTTGTCCTCGGCCGGGAACGGCACCGCGACGGTGAGCTCGACCGGCGCCGGCATCCACGAGGTCGACATCAAGATTGAAAGCTGAGCGGCCTTCCGCTCTAGCTCGATAAGGCACCCAGGTACGTATTCAGCCCGGATCACGTACCTGGGTGCCTTTTCGTGTCAGTAGCAGACCGCCCGCCGGATTCAGTTCGCGGTATCCGGTGCGGCGGCCGCGCTCCGAGCCGGTTGCCGCGCCTCTAGGCCTGGCATTGGCGTATCCGGTGCGCTCCCCGTGGGAGCCGGATTCTCCAGTCCGAGAGGCTGCCCGGTAGGGACGTTCTGCCGGCCAGTGGCAGCTGTCACCCCCGGCGCGGTACCTCCGGCGGCCTCCGGTGCGTCGGTCCGCTGCATGGGCGCCGACGGACGGGCGCCGAACACCTGACCGAGCGGACCGGCTTCATGTGGCTTGACCGTCACATGCTTCAGCTGCACGCCCAGCCGATCGCCCGGCATACCGACGTGGGATGACATGGGGTCGGCGTTGGTCATGGCCCTGGTGCCGCCGGCGTCGCGGACCCGGGGTGGCGGAGTCAACGACCAAATGGACTGCAACCCATAGACACCGGGGTAATAGCCGATGTATCCGGGCGGTGTGTAAATCTGCCCGGTGGGGTCTCCCGGAACAGACGGGTCGGCCGCCGCGATGGGCGCGCCGAGTACGCCGGCGCCCACGAACGCCGCGATTACCCCGGCCTGGCGAATGCGTGCTCTCATACTCTCAGATACCTCGTGTTGGATTGCGGTGCAGGACAATTCAGTGCGATGTTGCGGGGCCGAGGTCCGGTCCACTGTTGAGTGAGCCGGGCGCGATGGTTCCGTTGTCCTTCGGCTGAACGGACTCGCTGTCGGCAGCGGGTGATGGTTGATGGGCGCCCGGGACGGGATCTTCCAGGCCACCTGGGGCACCGCCTGGCGCGCTGGCACCAGGCACCACGCCGGCGGATGGATCAGGCGTACCGATCGAGTCCATCGGCGATTCCGGCCGCACACCCGGCGCGACCCCCAGCGTCGAGTTACGCAGTGGTTCGACGCCGAGTTCGGAGCCGGGCATTCCGTACTCGGCCGACGCCGAATCGGTGTTGCTCATGGCGCTGGTGCCGGCCGCGTCGAGGACGCGGCGCGGCCGCATCCAGAAGCCGAGGATGTAGGTGTAGGCGCCGGGTTGGTGACCGATCCGGCCCGGCATGTTGTGGTACGGGAGCCCGTCGTACCCCGGCGGCGGCCCCGGAGGGACGGGTGGCGAGGGGGCTGCGAGTGCGTTTGGCGCGAGGAAAAGACCCGCGCCCAGGAGAGCGACGAGCAGTCCCGTGCCCTTACTCATGTGTGATGCCATTGGGGTGACCGTCCTCGTCTAGATCTTGATGGGTTCGCCATAGATGGCATACGAGGAGTGGGCACTGGTGGTCGAGATCCGCAGGTAGCCGTAGGACCGGATGGTGACGTCCCCACCACACGCGTCGACCTTGACATGCAGGTTCGTCACATCCAATGTTGCCCGGCCCGCCGGATTGAGCGCCATGTTCAACATCGGCAGATCAACGATGACGCCGGGCTCGAGATCGGTCTGTACGTATCCCGTGGCACCTGCTCCCGCCGAGCCACCGATGGAGTTACTCGACCCCAGCGAGCCCGTTCCGCTCACACCTCCGGAAACGGCACCACCCAACTGCAGACCGCTGGACACGTCGGATTGACAGCCCAACTGGTATCCCATGATGAAGAGGCTGTCGAGGATCGAGCCCTGCCCGCCGCTGACGGTCGCCGAGGAGTAGAGGTTGACAAAGGCCTCACGCGAGTTCGTGGCATTGGCGAGGTTCGGGATCGAGTTGACGACCTCGTTGTAACTGTTCAGATGAATACGCCAGCCGTCCGGTGTCACCTGATCCAGGTCCTCCGGCAGCATGGTCACCGGTTCTGCTGACGCTGCGGGCGCTTCCACTGCCGCTACGGAGCAGAGCACTGCCACCACACATGCAGCGCGTGTAAATCGATCCAGCATTCCCGCCATGTGGCCCTTTCCAATGGTTTTGACATCTGCAATACGTCAATGCGAAGCGCCCATTTAGACAGACATAATTCAGTCGCAATTCGAGTTCATGCTTCGGAAACAATCCGCCGTTTCATCAGGCAAGATTCGCAAAACATACCCTTACTAAAAACTGCGCTAATTGCCTGATAGACGCTTTCCCACTGAACGGGTCTCATCTAGCTAGAGAGCAGTTAACGCCGCCTCGAATCTCGGTTAACGGAGACTAAACGCGGAATTTGGTGTGGTTTGCCGCTATTGGGCAGGTGGGATTTCCCCCCATTCACATGAGCGGCGGCAACCCAATCAGCGGATCGGAATCGAAATGTCCAGGGCCGTGCCGCGTCCGACGGGGCTGGACACGCTCAATTGCCCACCGAGCGCTTCGACCCTGTCGGTCAGACCAACGAGTCCCGAACCTTTACGAGGATTGGCTCCACCCACCCCGTCATCGCGAATGGCCATACAGAGATTGGCCCCCTCGCATCGCACCGAAACCTGCACCCCACTGGCCGCGGAGTGTTTGGCGGCGTTGGCAAGTGCCTCCGCCAGCACGTAGTACGCGGCCATCTCGACCGACTCACCAACGGCGCCGTCGACATTCACCTCGATGGTGACCGGAACAGCCGAGCGCCGCGCCAGCGTGCACAATGCGGGCCGCAAGCCGCTGGACAGGATCGCCGGGTGAACGCCGCGCGAGAATTCCTGGAGATCTTCGGCGACGCCGACCAACCCGGCATTCAATTCGGCGAGCTGGTTGGCCAGGTCCGGAACACCAACCGGCAGCTCCGCCGCCACCATGCCGAGCCGCAGGCGCAGCGAGGCCAGGCGCTGCTGGACACCATCGTGCAAGTCGCGCTCCAGACGACGGCGTGCCTCATCGGCTGCTGTCACGATCCGCGCGCGAGAGGCCGTGAGTTCTTCTCGGGTATGAGCATTCGCGATGGCGGTAGCCGCGAGATCGGCAAAATCGTTGACGGGCGCAACCTCAAGGCCGTCCCCCCGTAAAACCGCGGCCCCCCAGGTGCTCCCGCCGACACGGATCGGGGTACACAAGCCGGCACCGAATCCCAGTGCCTCTTCGGGAGGCACATCGTCGTCCAGAGCCAGCTGGGTTCCCGGGACGTGGCCCACTCCCCCGCCGCCGGAGGCCGCGACAACGGTGACGTTGTTGCCCGCCTCGTAGCGCAACAGCACCGCGGTATCGGCGTGCAGACAATGGACCATCTCGTCGACCAACGCCGCGAACACCTCCGCCGGCGCTACCTCACGCGCGACCAGCGTCGCTATCCGGCGCAACCCGGCCTGTTGTTCGGCGATAGCGGCCGCCTCCCGACGGCGCGCCTCGACCTCGTTGGTGCGAGCACGGGCCAGACTTGCCAGCCCATTGGCGACCAGCGCGGCAACCAGGAAAATCACGTGAACCACGCCGTTTTGCAGCTCGACCGACAGCACGTGGCCGTTCGGCCAATCCCGTACGTAGTCGAACGTGATGGCACTGGCAATGGAAGTGAGCACCGCGAGCCGCAGACCCCAGATGGCCGATACGACCAAGATGCCCAAAAGGTAGATGGTGCCCATGCGCTCGGTGGGCGCGATTTGCCGCAGCAGCAGCGCGGCCACGGTTTCGGAGACGAGAAAGCCTGCGGCCACCAGGATTCCCAGGGTTGCCGACGGGGGCGCACCCGGCCGGAAAGGCAGGGTCAGCCACCCTCGCAATCTGGGGGATGACGCACGGCGGTCATCGCCGACCGCGTCGCCGGCCACCATGGACCGCCCCAGCGGCAGCGTCGAGATGATCGGGGTCACGTCGGGAAACTTCCTTACCTCCGGGACCCAGATACGTCCCGCCCCTTCGAATATAGCCACGCAGGTTGCGCGGCTACCCTGTCGCTGTGGTCGCCTTGCGGGTGGTAATCGCCGATGATGATGTGCTCCTTCGTGAAGGGATCGCCAGCCTTCTCGACCGTTCGAATTTCGAGGTTGTCGGCCAGGCGCGCGACGCCGTCGACCTGATGGCTTTGGTCAGGGCTCAACGGCCCAACCTCGTCGTCACGGATATCCGGATGCCGCCGACGCACACCACGGAGGGACTCGACGCGGCCCGGGCGATACACAGGGAGTTCCCTGGAATCGGGGTACTGGTCCTTTCCGCACATGTGGAAGCGGAGTACGCGATCGAGCTCGTGGCCACCGGCGGCGGACGCGGCTACCTCCTCAAGAGCCGCATCGGCGATGTCGCGGAGTTCGTTGACGCACTGAACCGGATTGCCGGCGGGGCCGCGGTACTGGACCCGGCACTGGTCAGAGAGCTGGTGGTGACGCGCCGCCAGGATCACCCGATCGATGCGCTGAGTCAACGGGAACGGGAGGTATTGGGGGTGATGGCCGAGGGCTATTCCAATGCCGGTATCGCCCGCAGACTCTGGATTACCGAGAGCACCGTCGAAAAGCACGTCCACAATGTGATGACGAAGTTGAATCTCACCGAAACCGACGAGTATCACCGCAGGGTGCTGGCGGTAATCACCTTCCTGGCAGGAAGCTGACGCCGGCCCAGTAAATGGACTGTCCCAGAAGGCTTTCCGCCCGATCTACGACGCGGTGTTTCCACAGACAACACCCGGGTTCTCGCATTCGGGACCGGTGGCGTCCGGCAGCTGCGCCCATTCGGGCTGACCGCGTTGACTCTGAACCTGGTCGGGGTACCAGATTCCCGTACGGCAGATGACGCCCCTGTCCATGCACTGTGGCCCGGTGCCGTCGGGATGGTCGACCCAACCACCGGCACTGTCGCGCGGTTGCTGCGCTTCGGAAGGGGCCATGCCTCCGTCGAGCCATTCGCCATCGTGGTTCGGCGACGGCACCGGGGTGGGCTTGTCGGGCGCCGCATACGCGAGACCTGGCGTCGCCACCACGAGCGCGAGACTGACCACACCCATACCGATGCCCCGGAGAATTGTTTTTGATTGCCACACAGTTGATTTCCTATTCACGACGCCCACCCGGCAATCGTCCTGTGTGCATCGGCGGCCGGCATCCAGACGGACACCCAATATTCATGGGGGATTACCCCCAAAGATCGGCAGCGTGCGCTAGTAGGACCAGCTGCCGGAGGGCTGCGCGACGAATCCGTGCTCGCCGTAATGCCGGTCCGGCGGATCCGGAGTGTCCTTGGCCCAGGAATCGGGTTTCTTGGCCCGGCACGCCAACGCATCTTCGGTGAGGACCGCACAGACAACGCCGTTACCCGGCGAGATCTTGGACCCGGTGGGCAACAGCGGGTAGGCGCGATCGTCGGGCGTCTGGTCGTACTGTGCGATGAGACCCGGCTTGGCCAAGGACACCGCCACCGAGTTCATGCCCTCACCGGCCCCCACGATCCGCCCGGTACACGACACCCCCAGATCCGCGATCATGTTGATCTGGCAGGTGAGGCCGCCGGGAGTGCTGAACACCCAGCCCGACATGCTCGGGTGCGCGCCGATCACCCGGTAGTCGCCGAGGTCGACCGCGGGATAGGAGTCGACATCCGGAAACTTGGGTGGTTGCGCGTTCGCTATGGGCGCCGCCACAAGCCCCACAGACGCCGCAAAGGGCATGAAAAACGCAGATAAAAATCGTCTCCGCAAGATCCTCACGCCCTTCCATCGTGGTAGCTGGATCCGACGTTACCCGGCGAGTTGTGGGTCACACCGTTGTCCCAGGTAAGCTCCCATTCCGTGGTGCTCTTCTTCGAGATCATGTTGGTGGCCGCGGTGCTCGTCATCACCTGGTTCGCGCTGTACGCGCTGTACCGGCTGATCACCGACGAGTCGTGACGGAACCAGATCCGACCGCCGCCGAGCCGCGGCCATCGGTGGGCCGGAACGTCCCCACCTTTCAAGACCTTCCCGCCCCTGCCGATACCGCGAACCTGCGCGAGGGCCCGGACCTCAACCAGGCGATGCTTGCGCTGCTGCCTCTGGTCGGGGTGTGGCGCGGCGAGGGCGAAGGCAGGGATGACGACGGCGACTACCGCTTTGGACAGCAGATCATCGTCGCGCACGACGGCAGCGACTATCTCACGTGGGATTCGCGCTCATGGCGTCTGGATGCCGACGGACATTTCGAGCGGCTGACCCTGCGCGAGAGCGGATTCTGGCGGTTCGCGCCCGATCCCGATGATCCCGACGAAAAGCAGGCCATCGAAATGGTGCTGGCACATGCCGCGGGTTTCGTCGAGCTGTTCTATGGCTATCCGCGCAACGCCTCGTCCTGGGAGTTGGTCACCGATGCCCTGGCCCGGAGTAAGTCCGGAGCACTCATCGGCGGGGCCAAGCGTCTGTACGGCATCGTCGACGGCGGGGACCTGGCCTATGTCGAGGAGCGGGTGGGCGCCGACGGCGGCCTGGCACCGCATCTGTCGGCGCGGTTGTCGCGATTCGTGGGCTAGAGCTTGCCCGCCTGTCTCTCCTAGCCGGGTACTTCGGTACGTCTTTCCAGCCGTCTCCGGAAAGGGGGGCGGCCCCCGAACCGTTCGGCTCGATCGGACTAATCGAGGGTTCGGGGGCCGGGTGGCTGCCGTGGATTTGCCCACCGCAGCACATGGCTGCAGCTAGCGAGCAGCCACCTCACATGTCCAATAAGCAATCAATGTGTCGGACCACCTCCTTCCTTGTGTACCGACGACGGTACGACGCAAGAGAGTGCGCGACAACCGATTTATTCTCCAGCGAGCAGAACTAGAGCGTGATGGCCTTGTCGACCAGCTCGGGCAGCCGCTCCGCCAGCGGCCCCGCAGGACGGTCGGCACCATCGAGCGTACGCACCCGGGCCGCAAGCGTGATGCTGGCCAGCATCCAAACATCTTGGGCAGCAACCAGATCGGCAGGCTTCACGGCCTCGTACCGGCATGGGATGCCCTCGGCCGCAGCCACTTCGAAGAGCGCGCGCTGAGTGGTTCCGTGCAAGATTCCGTGCTCGGGATAAGGGGTGACCAGTGCATCACCGGTGTCCACGATGACCGTCGAGCGCGGCCCCTCAAGCACGTATCCGTCCGAACTGACGAAGATGACGTCCTGAGCCCCTTGAGTTTCGGCGTACCGCAGGGCGGACATGTTGACCGCGTAGGACAACGTCTTGGCCCCCGACAGCAGCCAGGGCAGTGGCTCGGCGGGTTGCGCGGGCAGCCCACGATCCAGAGTGATCACCGAGACGCCATCGCGACGCGCCAGCACCGATCGCTCGGGCACCGGCGCGATGGTCAGATATGCCGTTGCGCCCCCGCCGCTTTCACGCCCACGGGTGTACACCAGGCGTAGCATCGCATCCGCGTTCGATATCGAGTTCCATTGCCGCACACCGACCTCGACCGCCGTACGCCAGAAGGACCGATCAGGTTCGGATAGGTCCATCGCTGCGGCCGATGCCGCCATCCGGTCCAGGTGCGCCTCCAGCTTGCAGACGACACCGCCTCGCACCAACAGCGTCTCGAACGCGCCGTCGCCACGAACGGCGGCAAGTTCATCGGCATACAGCAACGGCACCGTCGGGTCGTGCACTTCACCGTCGAGTGTGACCAGCACCGCTACCGCCATGGGCAATGAGATTAGCGGTCGTAGAGTTGAAGACATCATGACGGCCATCTACGTCCCTGAAGGTAACCCCGACACCGGTGCGGTGTGGCATTACGGCGACCCCCTCGGCGAGCAGCGGGCCGCCCTGACCGGCGCCGTTCTCGTCGATCGATCGACGCGCCCCGTCATCACCCTGACCGGCGCCGAACGGCTGAGCTGGTTGCACACGATCTCCAGTCAGCATGTCGCCGATCTCCAGGACGGCCAGACGCGGGAGAACCTCAGCCTCGACGGGCAGGGGCGTATCGAGGACCACTGGGTGCAAACCGATCTGGACGGCGTCACGTACCTGGATACCGAGCCATGGCGAGGCCAGGCCCTGAGGGATTTCCTCACCAAGATGGTGTTCTGGGCGAAAGTCGAGGTCTCGTCGTCTGATCTGAAGCTCTTCACCCTGCTGGGACCGGACACCTCCGCCCTGGCCGGAAAGCTGGGCATCACGACGCTCCCCGAATTCGACCGCGCGGTCGCGCTGCCCGGCGGCGGCCTCATCAGGCGTATGCCGTGGCCACTGCCCGATGCGACGTTCGACCTCCTGGTTCCCTCCGGCCACGACCTCACCGAACGTCTTGGTCTACGCCCCGCCGGGCTGTGGGCATTCGAGGCGCTTCGCGTGGCGGCCGCGAGGCCACGACTCACCCTCGACACCGATGAGCGGACCATCCCGCACGAGGTGTCTTGGATCGCGATCGAAGACGATCCACGAGCCGTCCATCTGGCCAAGGGCTGCTACCGCGGGCAGGAGACCGTGGCTCGGGTACACAATCTGGGCAAGCCACCGCGAGTGCTGGTGTTGCTACATCTTGATGGCTCTGCGGATCGCCCATCCACCGGTGACGACGTGGCGGCCGGAGGCCGTTCCGTGGGCCGGGTGGGCTCGGTGGTCGACCATGTCGACCTGGGCCCCATAGCCCTGGCTCTACTCAAACGCCCGGTGGTCGAGGCCCTCGCCAAGGGCGATCCGACCCCCCTCACGGCCGGGCCGGCGGCGGCCGCGATCGACCTCGATCTACTGCCCGAACTGCATGGTCAGCAGGCTGGACGCGAGGCAATCAACCGTCTGCGACAAGGCTCGGCTCAACCGGGCAGTTAGGGCGTGCAGCAGTTGGTGGATCGGCACGCTAAACTATCGTCAGGATCGATAAACAAACTCCACCGGAGCCGCCCTGAAATCGGGCCGCTCCGCTATTGCGCGAGGGGGTTCCCCCATGGGCCGCGGCCGGGCAAAGGCAAAGCAGACCAAGGTTGCTCGCGAGCTGAAATACAGCTCTCCTAACACGGATCTCGAGCAACTCCGCCGTGAGCTTTCGGGGGCTCCGGTATCTCAGCCGGACGATGACCGCACCGGCGATCGCTGGACTGAAGACGAGGACGCCTGGCGCCGCTAAGGCTCCAGGTATCGCTTCTCCCTAGAACCTCGGGTGCTGGCCCACCAGCACCGCATTTTCGCTGCCCGAATCCTTGCCCGACTTCTTGATCGTGCCAAGGGTCCAGCAGTCGATGTGCCGTGCGGTCAGGACGGCCAGCGCCCTGTCCACGTCTTCGGGGGCGACGACGGCGACCATACCGACGCCCATGTTGAAGGTCTTCTCCATCTCGGCGCGCTCGATCCGGCCGCGCTGGGCGATCATCGCGAAGATCGGTCCCGGGGTCCAACTACCGCGCTCGAGCTCGGCGACCAATCCGTCGGGAATGACCCGGGCAAGGTTGCCCGCGAGTCCGCCACCGGTGACGTGGCAGAAGGTCCGTACCTCGGTCTCCGCCGCCAGCGCCAGGCAGTCCTTGGCGTAGATGCGGGTGGGCTCCAGGAGCTCCTCGCCGAGGGTGCGGCCGAATTCCTCGACCTGTCCGAACAGGTCCATCCGGTCGATTTCCAGCAGCACGTGCCGAGCCAGCGAGTACCCGTTGGAATGCAGGCCCGAGGACCTCATCGCGATCACGACATCGCCCGGACGCACTCGATCGGGTCCCAGTACCCGGTCTGCTTCCACGATGCCGACACCGGTGGCCGACAGGTCGAAGTCATCGGGAGCCATCAGACCCGGATGTTCGGCGGTCTCGCCACCGAGTAGTGCGCAGCCCGCGATGGCGCATCCTTCGGCGATGCCGGCGACCAGCTCACTGACGCGTTCGGGCACCACCTTGCCGACGGCGATGTAGTCCTGCAGGAAAAGCGGCTCAGCCCCGCACACCACGAGGTCATCGACGACCATGGCCACCAGGTCCAGGCCGACGGTGTCGCGTTTGTCCATGGCCTGCGCGACGGCGATCTTGGTGCCGACGCCATCGGTGGATGCCGCGAGCACTGGCTCGCGGTACCCGCCCTTGAGGGCGAACAGCCCGGCGAAGCCGCCGATACCCCCCAGAACCTCGGGGCGGTGGGTCTTGGCGACGGATTTCTTGAACAGCTCGACCGCCCGGTCGCCGGCTTCGATATCCACACCGGCCGCGGCGTACGAGTTACTGGGTTTGTCGGCTCGCTCGCTCATATCGGGCCTTAGGCTACCCGTCCCGGCTGGCAGCGGTGTCCGCACAGCCCTACTTGAACCGTCCCGCGAATCCACGCAGTGGCAGGTCGGCCGAGGTGAGGATGCCGGGCGGGGCATCGATGACGCTCCGGATGGCGTTGAGCGCGGGCAGCCCCGTGACGGTCATCCCGACAGACGCGAAGGCAGCCGGGTCGGAGAAGTCGGTGCCAGCCCTGGGAATGACCATGTGTTTGCTGTACACGCAGGGGTCACCCTGGATCTTTGTGATGTAGCAGCCCTTGACGTTCCAATGCGGCTGCGTCTTGGGGGTCATCTGCCATTCGACATGCACCTCTACCTTGGGTATGCCGCCGACAATCCCTTGATACTTCAGGTAATTGGCACCCAGGGAGCCCTTGGGCAGTCGGTACCAGCCGAGGTCTACGTCTTCGGTACACGCGCCCAGCTCATAGGAAAACGTGACGTCGTCGAGCTCGAGGCCAAAACAGTCGGCCATCAGGTACACGCCGTCGGCGAAGACACGGGTGCCCTTCTCCAGGAGTGCCGGAATCTCCGGGTCTTCGATGGGGCGCCCGTATCCGACCATCTCCCAGGAGTCCACCGAGTGATGACAGGAAACATCCACCGATTCGATGACCGTCACGTTTTCGATCTCTGCGACATCACAGGAGTGGATGACGCCCAGGATCTGTGTCAGACCCGGATTCATCCCGGTGCCATAGAAGGTGGCTCCGCCGCGCTCGCACGCTTCTTGTAAGACCTCGGTTGTCGGCCGCCCCGACGGATGCGGGTGGTTCTGGTCTCGGTGGTGTCCGGTGATCCAGTCGGCAGTGGTGACGATGTCGATGCCCGCTTCGAGCACCTTCACATAGAGATCCTCGTCGGGGAACACACCGTGGAAGGTCAGCACATCGGGTTTGGCGGCGATGATCTCCTCGACGGTGCCTGTAGCGATGACACCATTGGGTTTCAAACCCGCGAGCTCGCCGGCATCCCGGCCAACCTTTTCTCTTGAGTAGCAATGCAATCCGGCCAGCTCGAGGTCGGGATGCTGGGCGATGCGTTTGATCATCTCGGTGCCGACGTTTCCAGTCGCCACCTGAAAGACCCTGATTCCACTCATGTTCGGACTTCTTCCGGATAGAACTGGGTCGCCCATTTCCGTAAGGCGATGAAGCCTTCATATTCGGCCCGCACCAGCGCGGGTGGGTCCGAGTACCGCTGGTGCGACCAGATGTGTACATCGGCGAGAAACTGGTCGATGATGGCCTGCGCAAAGGCCTTTGCGTTCTGCGGGGGTTCGGTGGCGCCGTCGGAGTCGCCCTTGGGCGGCCTTCCGATGAAGACGGTGAATCTGACGTCACAGGTCTCGTCGTCCACGGGAGTCACCGCCGAGACGGTGCGGTTGTCGATCATCCCCCAGCTCTTGGTGACGGCGACACCAAGGCCGCCGTTGATGGCCCGCACACCACTTCTCATGTCTTCGGCAGACATGCCCGGCACCTCGTCGAAGGCGATGGTGAAGTCGACGTAGGACACGGGCCGCTCGAACTCCTGCCGGGTGAACTTCGGGATGAACGGAGTTTTGTGCACGTATTTGAAATGCGCGAAGTCGACTCCGTTTTCGAGGACGTACTGCGGATGCAGTTGTAGGCGTTCGCGATACAGGGTGCTGTGCGGATATCCCGGGTAGTAGTCCTGGGCGCTGCTGCCGTCATCGAATCCGGTGAAGACGTCCGGGACGTCGAAATACGGGTCGAGACCATCGACGTCATGCCAGATGTACACGGCCTCGTTGCGTTCCACGACCGGGTAACTTCTCATGCGCCGCAACGGATTCGGTCGCTTTTCGTAGGGAATGCACACGTTCTTGCCATCGCGGTTCCATTCCCAGCCGTGAAAGGGACAGACGATGCGATCACCTTCGACATGTCCGCCGTGCCCGAGGTGCGCACCCAGGTGCTCGCAGTAGGCATCCATGACGGCGAGCTCACCCGAGTGCGCGCGCCAGGCCACCATCTCGCGCCCAAAGTAGGTCATCCGGTGCACAGCACCGACGGCGATCTCCGCCGCCCACGCGACCTGGAACCATCCCGTGGGCTTCATCGACAACGGCGGCTTCGGCATCGGAACCTCCCTACGCGGCGACAGTAATCCACTCGGCGCATTTTTCACAGAGACTTCTATGAAAAATTCTTCGACGGCTAGCATCACTGAGATGAGCGAAGGGGTGGCCACGGGGCGGCGCGCCAATCGTCGCGGCCTGGCGACCCGGGAGAGCATGCTCGATGCCGCGCTGCGGGTGCTGGCATCGGGTGACCCCACGGCCGTGTCGGCGAACAGAATCGCCAAGGAGTGTGGCGCGACCTGGGGCGCGGTGAAGTATCAGTTCGGCGATATCGACGGCCTGTGGGCTGCGGTATTGCAGCGCACCGCCGAGCGCCGCGGCGACCAGCCCTGGCGATCCGATCCGGAAGGCCCGCTGGATCGCCGGGTCAGCAAGATCGTCGAAACCCTCTATCGAGGGTTGACGTCCCCTGACTCCCGGGCCATCGAGAACCTGCGTCGAGCACTGCCCCACGAATCCGCCGAGTTGGAACGGCTATACCCCCATACCGCCGCCGAGCTGGCCTCATGGAAGCATCGTTGGGCGCGAGCGTGCCAACTGGCGTTCGACGGCTTGGATGTGGATCCCGTCCGGGTGCGCGAGGTGGCAGCCTTCATTCCCGGTGCCATGCGTGGACTTGTGTCGGAAAAGCAGCTGGGAACCTATTCGGATCTGGAGGAGGCCCGCCGAGGGCTGACCAACGCGATCGTCGCCTACTTAGGAGGTCACGCATGACACGCGTGCACGCATTCACCGAGGACGCCCTCGGCGACCTGGATGCCACCGGGGTCGCGGAGCGGATCGCCTCGGGCGAAGTCACCGCCGCAGAGTGTGCTGACGCCGCCATCGTGCGTCTGGAGCGGGTCAACCCTGCGCTCAATGCGGTGGAGTTCAAGGATTTTCCGCGGGCGCGGGAACGCGCACAACAGATCGAGGATGCCGCCGGAGACTTCGCCGCCTTTCGGGGCGTACCCACCGCGACGAAATGCAACATCCATGTCGCGGGCATGCCGCTGACCGAAGGCTCCGCGGCGATTACACCGATATTGCAGACCGAAGACGGACCGTTCACCCAGCAGTTCCTCAGCACCGGGGTAGTCCCCATCGCATCGACAACCATGCCCGAGTACGGCTGGTCAGCCAGTACGGAACGTTCGGGCGGCTCGGTCACCCGCAACCCATGGCACACCGACTTCTCGGCCGGAGGATCCTCGGGCGGCTCGGCAGCACTGGTGGCCGCGGGTGTGGTGCCTATCGCCCACGGTAACGACGGCGGCGGTTCCATCCGGATCCCGGCGGCGGCCTGCGGCCTGGTAGGCCTCAAACCCAGTCGCGGAAGGCTTTTGGGCGATCCGTCGAGCAGCTCGGCACCCGTGAAGATTGTCGCCGACGGGGTCCTGGTGCGTAGCGTCCGCGACTGCGCACGGTTCTTCGAAGCGGCCGAGCTGCACTATCGCAACCCGAAGCTGGCGCCGATCGGCCGCGTGGATCACCCGGTGCAGCGGCGGCTGCGCATCGGGCTGTGCATGGATTCTCCGTTCACCCCGGCCACGGACACCGCGACCCGGCAAGCGGTGAACTCCACCGCGGAATTACTTGAATCCCTTGGCCACACCGTCGAGCCGTACGAGCCGGCGGTGCTGCCCTCATTCAAGATCGACTTCGAGGATTACTGGTCCTTCTTGGCGTTCGCGGTCGCCAAGGGCGGCCCCCGGCTGTTCGACGGGTTCGACGCCTCCCGGCTGGATCCGCTCACGATCGGGCTCAGCCGCAGGTTTGTCAGGCGGTCGTATCGCACGCCGCTGTTCTTGGCCCGGCTGGCCGCATCGGCCCGGGTATACGAGCGAGGATTTACCACCGGCATCGACGCGGTGCTCACTCCGGTGCTGACCCACACCACGCCGCGGATCGGGTACCTCACCCCCGACCAGGATCCCGAGGTGTTGCTGGACAAGCTGAGCTCCTATGTGGGATTCACTCCGGTACACAACGCATCCGGTGCTCCGGCGATATCGCTCCCACTCGGCCAGGATCCCGACGGCCTGCCCATAGGCGTCATGTTCAGTGGCTGTCGCGGCAGTGAGCGCACGCTGCTCGAGTTGGCATTGGAGATCGAGGAGGCGCGGCCCTTCTCACTTCTGGGCTAACCACCCGGACATCTACCGTGACGCCAGTCACAAACTGCCAGTGTTGCAACAAAATTGGCGCTCTCGACATGCGATCTGCCGGTTGAACACATACCGTCGTGTTCATGCCGACGGCGTCGCACCGCGCGAGCAGTGACCTCCGGAATCTATCTTCACATCACCCGCGTACAGGCAGGCTGCGCGTCCTGTTGGCGATGTCCCTGGTCGCATCATTGGTTGTCACTGACGGGGCACCCGCTGCCCTGCGGTCGAGGCCAGACCGGGCTGTGTCCGGTCCCGTAACGCTGACAGTGGAATCGGGCTTCATTTCCCTGACCTCCAGCTCGACACCTCTGGAAGCCTTGACGATCACCCGGCGCGCCACCGTCTCACTGAACCCGGGCGAGAACGGCCGAGGACTCGACGCGATCATCACGTCCGAATCTCTCACGCCCCCTTCCGAAGCCGGCAATCCCACACCCGGGAGCATCCCGGTCGTCCTGGTACACGGGACCGCCGAGAATCAAAAGTACTGGGACGCGATGACGACGAGCCTGCACGATGCCGGGATGAAGGCATTCACCTTCGAATACGGACAGAAGGGATTCCAGGGTCTCGTCGGGTCGATCGGACAAAAGATCGGGCTGCGCGGATTCGGTGACGTCGAGGTGTCCACCCAACAGCTTGCCGATGAAGTGGCGACGGTCTTGGACCGAACCGGCGCGGGCAAGGTAGACCTGGTGGGCCACTCACAGGGCGGCCTGCTGATCAAGAATTTCGTGGCACAGGACAAATCTGACAGAGTCGCCAATGTCGTTCAGCTGGCGCCGTCGACCCACGGCACCACCTTCAGCGGACTCGCCGACTTCATCGGCCCCGTCGGCAATTCCGTCAACATCAACGGCTGGAAGCCCGTCAAAGACGTGATCTACACGGCCGCCGGCGCACTGGCGTGGCCATCGTTATCGCAACAAACCGTAGGCAGCCGCTTTCTCGAGAAGCTCGACAAGCTTCCCGACACCAAACCTGGTGTCGACTACCTGGTGGTGAGCACCAAGGACGACGTGGTGGCCACTCCGTACCGAGCTCAATTCATCACAGCAGCACCGGGTTCCACCGCAGTCAACATGGAAGTGCATTCGTTGCCCGGCGTGCCGCGAGACGGGGTGGTAGACCACGGCCTGAACACCGGGGACGTCATCTCGGCTGTGACCAATTACCTCAAGTCCAGCCAGTCCGCACCGCGCACCGCCGATCAGATCAAGGCCAATCCGGGTACCACTCTCACCCGCGACGGCGGCACGACAACCGTGTCCGAAGGCAGCAAGGTCGTCGCGACCATCGACGAGCCATCCGGATCTGCAAAGCAGAACACTGCCAAGCAATCTCGTGAATCGGCCGGCAAGTCTGCTACCGGCACCTCGGTCACCACGCCCTCGGGAGCGACCCTTGAGGTGGCCGGGCGCGATGTCACGCTGACGCGCAACGGCCAATCGGTCTCCATCAGCGATACACACGGTGTGACGGTCGCCAAAAGCCCGGCCGAACAGTCATCGGGTACCACGAGCTCCCCACCGGCGGATCACCCTGCCAAGGCCGACCAGAAGTCCTCGGCAGCCGAGCCCACGGGAATCACGCCGAAAATCGGCATCGGTGCCAATGGGGTAGCCGAGCACAGCGGGACAACGAGGGGCGGTAAACCCGCAGACCACCAGACAGGCGGCACCGCAACCGATTCGCCGTCCACGAAGCCCTCGAAGACGCCGAAGTCACCGACGGATAGCGAGAAGAGCGGCACGGCGACCGCGGGCGCCGGAACCGGGGCGCACGCCACCAACGGCACATCCGCACGCACCGGATCATCGAGCAGCCTTGGCGGGCAACAGTCCTCCGCGCCGAAGGCGACCACAGGCACGTCGGGATCAGGCCCTAGATCGGCAGCGGGTACCGGCGACAGCAAGCCGGGACATTCGGGTGCGGGCTCCAGCCCGGATTCCGGAGACCACAAGAAGTCCGCCGATGGGCCGTCTCACGAACACTCCGCAGGCGACTCCTAGCGGCTGCGCCGCCGCCGCTGTTCTACGGGATCCGGAACCGGCACAGCGGCAACCAATGTGCGGGTGTAGTCGGTGGATGGGTTATGCAGAATCTCGCGGCGCGGACCCAACTCCTCCAGGACACCATGGCGCAGCACCGCGACCTCGTCGGCCAGTCGATCCACCACCGCCAGGTCGTGACTGATGAACAGACAGGCGAACTGCCACTGACGCTGTAGCTCCTCGAACAGGTCCAGGACGGCTGCCTGTACCGACACGTCAAGCGCACTGGTGGGCTCGTCGGCGACCAACAGGTCGGGTCCCAGCGCAAGCGCCCTGGCCAGGTTGGCACGCTGGCGTTGTCCCCCGGACAGCTCATGGGGATAACGATTCTCTGTGCCGGCCGGAAGCTGCACGGCGTCGATCAACTCAGCCACGCGGGCAAGAATCTTGCGCTGATCGCCATATCGGTGCACCCGCATGGGCTCGGCAATACAGTCACCCACAAGCATTTTCGGATTCAGCGAGGTTGCGGGGTCCTGAAAGACGAACCCGAACTTGGCACGCAGCGGACGCAGCTTGCGTTGGCTCATGCCCACAAGCTCCTGCCCGAGCATCCGCACCGAACCCGAGGCAGGCTGCTGCAGCGCAGCCACGCATCGCCCGATGGTCGACTTTCCGGAGCCCGACTCCCCCACCAGCCCGAGGGTCTTCCCACGACCAATACCGAAGCTCACATCGTCGACCGCACGGAAGGACGAGCGACCCAGTAGGCCCGGGAATTCCACGACCAGGCGGGACACCTCCAGGACGGGCTCGGTCGGTTCCCCAGCCCGGGTGGGAGCATGTTCGGGGTCTCCCTGTCCCAGGTGTGGGACCGCCGCCAGCAGGGCCCGGGTGTACGGTTCGGCAGGCTCGGCGAAAAGCTGTTCCACCGGCGCTATTTCAACGACCTTCCCCTGCTTCATGACGACGACCCGGTCGGCGATATCGGCCACCACACCCATGTTGTGGGTGATGAGCACGATCGCACTGCCGATCCTGTCACGCAGATCCCTGAGGAGTTCCAGGATTTCGGCCTGCACCGTAACGTCCAGGGCGGTGGTCGGCTCATCGGCGATGATGACCGTGGGGTCGCACGCGATGGCGATCGCGATGACCACACGCTGTTTCTGGCCACCGGAGAGCTGATGCGGATAGCAGTCGTAACGACGCTCCGGATCGGGCAGCTGCACAAGCTTGAGTAGTTCGATGACACGTGCGCGGGTCTGTGCGCGTGTCATATCCGAATGCGCGCGGACCGCCTCACTCACTTGATATCCGATGGTGAACAGTGGATCCAGTGCCGCACCGGGCTCCTGGAAAACCATGGCGATGTCCTTGCCGCGCATGGCTGTCAGCTCGCGAGCCGACAACGTGGTCACGTCGCGGCCGTCGAGTAGGACTGAACCGGTAATGCGTGCGGTCTCGGGGAGCAGCCGGATGGCGGTGCGCGAGGACACCGACTTACCCGAACCCGACTCACCGACGACCGCCAGCACCTCTCCCGGCCTGACGTCGAATGACACATCTTCGACGGCAGCGACGGAGCCACTGTCGGTGCTGAAGGTCACCGACAGCGACCGGAACGACAGAGCGGCCAACGGTTCCTTATCGCTCATGCTTCCCCCCGCCTGGTCCGCAGGAGCGGGTTGATGATCTCGTTGAGACTCTCGCCCACCAGCGTCATCCCGAGCACCACCAACACAATGGCGGTACCGGGAAAGACTCCCGTCCACCAAATGCCGTTCGCCACATCCGATAGCGCTTTGTTCAGGTCATAGCCCCATTCGGCGGCTTGGGTGGGTTCGATGCCGAAGCCGAGGAACCCCAGTCCTGCCAGCGTCAGGATGGCCTCCGCACCGTTGAGCGTGATGATCACCGGTAGCGACGAGGTGACATTGGACAGGATGTGCCGGAACAGGATTCGTGGGGTACTGGCACCGGTGACCCGTGCGGCGTCCACGAACGGCTCTTGTTTGACGCCGACGGTGGCATTGCGCACCACCCGGAAGTACTGCGGCACGAAGACGGCCATGATGGCAATGGCTGCGGCGAGAATGCCTCCGCCGGTACTGGATTGACCTCCAGTGACCGCTATCGACACCACGATGGCCAGCAGCAGTGAGGGCATGGCATACAGCGCATCCATCACCAGCACCAGCACCCGGTCCAGCCAGCCGCCCAGGTACCCGGAGGTCAGACCCAGCGCCACCCCCACCGGCAGGGACACCACCAGCGAGGTCACTATGACCAGCAGCGCGGTGCGGGCACCAAACAACACCCGCGAGAACACATCTTCCCCGCGCACCGAGGTTCCGAACCAGTGCTGCCAGGACGGTGCCTGCTGACGCACAAAATCGACGCCGTCCGCACTGGTCTGGGCGAATCCGTACGGCGCCAACAGGGGCGCCAGTATCGCAACGAGAATAAATCCCGCGACCAGGACCAGACCGGCCACCAGTGTGAACCGCTGCAGGCCATGCGTGGAACGCAGCACACCCACGCCCGGCAGGCCACGCAGCCGGTCCCCCAGAGGCGCCCTGACCGATGCCGTCATCAGAACCTCACCCTCGGATCGATAAAGGCGACCACCACATCGATGACAAAACTCATCACCGCGACGATGATCGCGATCACGGTGACGATGCCCTGCACTGCGACGAAGTCACGCGCCGAAAGATAGTGCACCAGTTGTGAGCCCAATCCATTCCACTCGAAGGCCGTTTCGGTGAGCACGGCACCGGCGAGCAGCATGGCAATCTGCATGCCCATCACCGTGACCACCGGTACCAATGAGTTCCGGAAGGCGTGCCGCCCCACGACGACTCGCTCCGAAAGCCCACGGGCACGGGCGGCGTCCACATACCCCGCACGCAACGTCTGCAAGAGATTGACGCGCACCAACCGCAGGAACACCCCGGCGGTCAGCAGCCCGAGCGCCAGCACCGGTAGCACCAGATGCTTGAGCGCATCCACGAAATATCCGCTGTTGCCGTACAACACGGTGTCCACCAGCAACAGGTGGGTGCGGTGCGGCATGGCATCCAGCGCGATCTCGGTTCCCACGGTGCTGCGCCCCGAGGCCGGCAACCATCCCAGTTTCACCGAGAAGAAGAGCTTGAGCAGGATCGCGACGAAGAACACCGGGGCCGCGTAGAAGAACACCGCCGCCAGCCGCAACGACACGTCGGCGATCCTGTCACGATGCGTTGCCGCCAGTCGCCCCAAGGGAATACCTACCAGCAGGGCCAAGATGATCGCACCGGTGGCAAGCTCCAGGGTAGCAGCACCGTTGACCACGATGATGTCTGTGATCGATCGCTTGTCGGTCAACGTGCGCCCGAAGTCTCCGCGCAGCACGCCGCTGAGGTACTCCCAATACTGGGTCCAGATGGGCCTGTCGAACCCTGCGTCGGCCTTGCGTTTGGCGATCTCAGCGGGTGTGAGCCGCCCACCGGCCTGTGCGGTGATGGGATCGCCGATACCGCGCATGAGCACGAACACCAGCGTCATCAGGATCCATGCCGTCGGAATGATCAGTGCCAGACGTACCCCGAGATAGCGCAGCAGCGTGGTGCTCATGCGGCGCTGCCCGTCTTCTTCAGCGGGGTGAACTGGAATTTGAACGAGGGACCGAGCTTGATCCCGTCGACATTCTTCACCGACACCGCAATCTGTTTTCCGGTGAGCAGCGGCAGCGTCGAAATGTGGTCCCGCGCCATCAGGTCCTGGATCTGCCCGATGATGCTCATGCGCTTGGCCCGGTCGGGTTCGGTGGCCTCGGCGGTGATGAGCCGCGTGATGGTGTCGTTCTCGAAGTGGTTCACGACCATGTTGTCCGGCATGAAGAATGGCGTCAGATAGTTGTCAGGATCGGGGAAATCGGGGAACCAACCGAACTGATACACGGGATACGAGTCCGATGACCGCCTCTCCTGGTAGGCGACCCATTCCGTGGACTGCAAGTCCACCCGGAAAAGGCCGGACGACTCGAGTTGCCCCTTGACCGCCGCGTACTCCTCCGATGAGTTACTCCCGTAATGATCCGGGTTGTACTGCAGATTAATCAGCACCGGGACTGGAATCTTGGCATCGGACAAGAATTTTCGAGCCAACTCGACGTTGGGCTTGGCCCCATATAGCGTCTTGAATGATTCGGTGGCACCCGTCATCGAGTCCGGTACCACCGAATAGGCCGGGGTGTAGATGCCCTTGTACACGTTGCGGGACAGTGCTTCACGGTCAACCAACGAGGAAACTGCCTTGCGGACGGCGAGCTTCTGGGCATCCGTGCCGCCCGGCATGGTCTTGAGATTGAAGACGATGTATCTGAGCTCACCGCCGGGCCCCTCGTGTACGGCAAGCCGGGGATTGACCCGCAGTGTCTCGATGTCGTTGGGCGACAGGCTCCGGTAGGCGATGTCGATGGCGCGGTTCTCGATGTCGATCTTCAGGTTCTCGCCACCGGTGTAGTACTTGATACCGACCAGCTCCCATTGCGGCTTACCCAGTCCGCCAATGTATGTGGGATTGGCCCGCAGCCCTATCAGCTGGTTCTTGCTGTGCGAGGTGATGGTGTAGGGACCCGCGAACGGCTCGGCGCGTGCGATGGCGTCGTCGTCGAGCAGCCGGTCCGGCGGAAAGACCTCTTCATCGATGATGGGTCCGGCATTGGTGGCCAGCACCTGAGGAAACGTCTGGTCGTTAGGGAGTTTGAGGCGGAAGTCGACGGTCAGGTCATCGGGTGTCTCAATACGATCGAGGTTGGCCAGCAGCGACTGCGGCCCGTTGGGATCGTCGATCACGCGCTCGCGGTCATACGAGTACTTCACATCCGAGGACGTCAGCTTGTGCCCGTTGGCGAACACGGAGCCGGGCTTGAGCGTGCAGCTGTACACCGTGGGGTTCTTGAAGCCGCACGATGCCGCCAAGTCGGGTTTGAGGTCGCCGGTCCCGGGGGTGAAGTTCATCAAAAATGGGTAGACCTGGTTCTCGACCTGAAACGAGCCGTTGTCATAGGCCCCCGCCGGGTCCAGGGTGGAAACGCGGTCGGTGGTACCCACCGTGAGGTATTCACCGTCGACAGCTCCCGGTGGCCTACCCACTCCACACCCGGCAACGAGCAGCACGGATGCGGCCACGGCCAGTTTGCGCATCCGACGAGTATGGCAACACTTGCCCCAACCCGCTGAGGTGCGGTGCAATAGATGTCACAAGGCCGACCAAGCGAGCGTTAGGTAGGTTGGTTGCGATCCCGCCGTCCGCGTCAGCGCCCGGCGGTCACCACACCCAAGCCACCCGAGGGACAGAAATGAAGACTGCCGTCACCGGAGCCGCCGGCTTCATTGGTACCAACCTAGTCAGTCTCCTCGTGGAGAATGGCCATGACGTGGTCGCCATCGACCGCGTAGTGCCCAGCTCACCGGAGACTCGCGGGGCCGTGACCTGGGTATCCGGCGATGTGCTCGACCTGACGTCGATGACCAAGGCCCTCGAAGGCGTCGAGGTGGTCTACCACCTGGTGGCCGTCATCACCCTCAAGCACGAAGACGAGCTGTGCTGGCGCATCAACACCGAAGGCGCGCGCACCGTCGCGCAGGCCGCCCTCACCGTCGGAGCCCGCAGGATGGTGCACTGCAGCTCCATCGACTCGTACTCCAACAGTGTGGCCACCATCGACGAGGAGTCGCCGCGCTCGACGGGTGCCGACCTGCCCGTCTACCAGCGCTCCAAATGGGGTGGCGAAGTAGCTGTGCGTGAGGTCATCGAGTCCGGGCTCGATGCCGTCATCGGCAACCCCACCGGGGTTTACGGTCCGGTGGACCTGCCCAACCTGTCGCGCATCAACCAGCTGCTGTTCAACAGTGCGCGCGGCCGACTGCCCGGCATGGTGAACAGCCAGTACGACCTGGTCGATGCCCGCGATGTCGCGGCAGGCCTGTACCTGGCCGGAGAGAAGGGCCGCACCGGTGAGAACTACCTACTCGGCGGCTACATGGGCAGCCTGTTACAGGTGTGCCGTCTGGCTGCTCAGCACGTCGGCAAGCGCGGCCCGTTGTTCGCGCTGCCCATGGGACTTCTCAACGCTGCTATCCCGGTGATCGAGCCGATCGGCAAGCTGCTGAAGAACGATGCACTGAGCCGCGCCGCGTTCAACAAACTGACCGTGTCGCCCGCCGTCGATATCACCAAGGCCCGGACAGAGCTGGGCTATGACCCACGATCCACGGCGACAACGGTGACCGAGCTGGTGGACTTCTTCGTCAGTTCAGGCCGGCTCTAGCCCCAGCGCGCGAGCCCCCGCATTGGGCACCAACACATCGATCGGGGCGTTGCCAGGTTCCCGTGTGAGGTCCTAGACGAATTCCCTGACGTGTCCAGTGAGACCAGGTCAACGGCGCACATGGGTGAGCCAGGCTTGACCACCCGTGTCGAAATCACGGATACAGGAAGGGAAATCGCGACGACCTCCGTGTCAGGGAACGGATCGAACTATTAGCCCATATTGACCAAGGTGGCAGAGGCCCTGCGCGCGCGTGTAATTGGCGTGTCGCAGTGTCAGGGTAGTTGAAACTGGCAACAATCTATACCAAGATCACCTCTCGGATATTCAATCAGGAGGTGACGTGGACCAGCTGTCGATCCCGCCGCGTTGGGGCACCCTGGCGGCGGAATTGGCACAGCGCCAAGGCCTGAACGCAGCCAAAATGCTGACGAATGTCCAGATTTCGCCACGATTCCTCGACGGCGAGCCCGCCGAGGTGAGCCCTGCGCAGTTTCGTACCCTGGTACGTGACATCCTCGCCCGCACGGGCGACCTATCGTTTGGCAGCAGTCCCGTGCCGGTCCCACCCGAGACGCTCGGGGTTCTGATGTTCAGCCTCGCGACATCGGAAACAGCAGGGGCGGCTTTCGCCCGCTGGGCGGCCTTTCGGGATGCCATGCCGCTGGTGCCTAGCTTGGCAGTGACCAGATCCGCCGACCTCGCGACCGTGACGTTAGAGGTATCGACGCTCAGTCTGCCCGATGCCACGGTGACGGAATGGACTCTGGCCATCGTGGTCCTGCTCTGGAGCTGGGTGACCATGCGGTCGATACATCTGGAACGCGTCTGCCTTCCTCAAGCCCGCCCCGACGGACGATCCGATCGCAGCAACTTACTCCGGGCGCCGATCGAGTTCGGTAGTAGTTCGGCCGCAATGATTCTGGACGCCAAGCTTCTCGATGTTCCGATTCTGCGCACCGAGGAGGAGATCACCTCGCTACTCGAGCACCCGGAGCAGATCTGGTTCGACGCCCGCGGTTATCGACAGGAACTACCAGAGCGTGTCGAACGGATTGTCAGATCAACTGTTGGACAAGGTATTCCAACCGTCAGCGATATCGCGACAGCGCTGAATATGACACCCTCGGCACTGCAGCGTTCACTTCGAAGCGAGTTCGGCACCTCGGTGCGAGAGGTCAGGGATGCCACCCTCCGCGCAGAGGCCATCAGGAGCCTGGACGGCGGAGCGGAGTCTCTCAGCGATCTGTCGATCCGCCTTGGCTTTTCGGAGTTGAGTGCCTTCACCCGCGCCTTTCGGCGTTGGACCGGTGCGTCACCGGCCCAGTACCGAGACGGTGCGCGTTCGGTCAAGTAATTCGCCCAATTCGGTCATCGCACGCTCCCCTTCCATCCCGTAACCTCGGGCCAACGCGATCCGAGGGGGAGAGTTTGCTATCTGCTGAACGGCGTTTCGAGTTCTCCCGCAGTCTTGAGGAAATCTCTTCGGTGGCCGGCTTCGAGCTACCGTCCTCCAGCGATATCGAACCCGGCAATCACGCGCCGTTCGCCTTCACCGATGGGGCTCGCCGGCTGAGTGATCTCACCGTCGGCGACGAATTCACCACACAGACCGGAATCGCCGGTCTCATGACACCCATCGAATGGGTGATCGTCGAAATCACCCACACGACACAACTTCTCGCCGCCCGTCGGGGCCGTTATCAGGTGGTGTCACAGGGGCTGCAGGGGGCAACCGCCACCGTCGTGCTCAACGTCTACGAGCAGACACCTTCAGTGGTGGCGGAATTGTTCGTCCTGATCGACGAGGTAATCCTGACCGGCGACCTTCAGCATTCGTTCATGACAGCACTCGACAGCATGATCGACACTCAGGTTGAGCTCATCAAGGCGAGCTCGGAAGTGCTTCGCGACGTCACCGTTGTCGAAGAGTACCCGCCGCGGGGACGTCAGACTTAGTGCGCTTGAACGGAATCCGCACTGTCGTTTGATGTCTCCCGCGCGGTCGCGGCGAGCATGTTTTCGACCACATTCTTGCCGAGCGCCGTTTCCTTCGGGAGCTCGATCGGGTAGTGACCGTCGAAACATGCACAGCACAACCGCGACCGGGGTTCCTGGGTCGCCGCGACCATTCCTTCGGCCGAGATGTATCCAAGGCTATCGGCACCGATCGCGGTGCGAACACCATCGAACATCTCGTCGTCCGACTCCACCGCGTTGGCGATGAGTTCTGCGGGAGAAGCGAAGTCGATGCCATAGAAGCAGGGCCAGCGCACCGGCGGCGACGCAATGCGCACGTGCACCTCGGCCGCCCCGGCCTCGCGCAACATCCGCACCAACGCCCGTTGGGTGTTGCCACGAACGATCGAATCGTCTACCACCACAAGCCGCTTGCCTCGGATGACCTCGCGAAGAGGATTGAGCTTCAAGCGGATACCGAGCTGGCGGATGGTCTGCGACGGCTGGATGAAGGTGCGGCCCACGTAGGCGTTCTTCATCAATCCCTGCCCATACGGGATGCCCGAGCCTTGCGCATACCCGACGGCCGCCGGAATCCCGGACTCGGGAACACCGATCACCAAGTCGGCATCTACGGAGTGTTCGGCGGCAAGCCGACGCCCGATCTCGACGCGGGTCGAGTGCACGGAGCGCCCGTCCAGCATGCTGTCGGGCCTGGCCAGGTACACGTACTCGAAGACACAGGTCTTGGGTGTCGCGTTGGCGAATCGGCTGGAGCGGACGCCGTCGGCGTCAATGGCAAGCAGCTCGCCGGGCTCGATATCCCGCACAAAGGAGGCGCCCACGATGTCCAGGGCTGCGGTCTCCGAGGCGACCACCCACCCGGTGTCGAGGCGGCCCAGGCACAGTGGCCTGACCCCGTGCGGGTCGCGCGCCGCGTACAGCGTGTTCTCATCCATGAATACCAGGCAGAACGCGCCGCGGACGGTGGGCAGCAGCGACATCGCTGCTTGCTCGATGGTGGTATCGGCGGCGCCGTGCGCCAGCAGTGCGCCCATGATGTCCGAGTCGGTCGTGGCCATACCCGGAGTCTTCGGGTTGATAAGCCCCGCGTCGCGTGCCCGTTCGGTGAGCTCGGCGGTATTGACCAGGTTGCCGTTGTGTCCCAACGCCACCCCGGTGCCCGCAGCAGTCGTCCGGAACACGGGTTGAGCGTTCTCCCAGGTCACCGAGCCGGTGGTGGAGTAACGGCAGTGCCCGATCGCCACATGTCCAAGCATGGCGGCGAGTGTCTGCTCGTCGAACACCTGACTGACCAGCCCGAGATCCTTGAACACAACCACCTGAGAGCCATCGGCGACAGCGATACCGGCGGCCTCCTGGCCGCGGTGCTGCAGCGCGTACAGGCCGTAATAGGTGAGTTTTGCTACTTCTTCGCCGGGTGCCCAGACCCCGAATACGCCGCATTCTTCACGAGGGTCGTTTTCCAACTCAATCGGCTGTGCGGTCACTATGGCTGCTCCCTGGTGGGGGGTGGGTGACCACATCAGTCTACGGGTGAAGGTAGCTGAACGCTGAATCGGCAGGCCGCGCCCGGCAAAAGTGCCCGTCGATACCGTCACGGACGTGATCGAGGCCACTGCGAGCCCTTACCGTGGCGCCCAGAGAGACGAGTTCCCAAGACGTCCAGCTAGCCGAGCGGCACCAATGGCAGCCAGTCGGCGATCTCGGCGGCACGTGATCCGGACACGGTGACGGTGCGATCGACGATGGCTCTGTCCAACGTCAGCAGACCCGTCGCCAACAGCAGCCAGGTACGCGGGGTGGTCTCCACCACGTTGGGCGGAGTACCGCGGGTATGACGTGGACCCGAGATGCATTGCACCGCAACGAAGGGCGGTACCCGTACTTCTACCGACGCTCCGGGAGCATCGGCTGAGAGAGTTCGGGCGGTGAATCGGACGGCGTCGGCGAGTGCCGCACGTTGCGGCTCGGGCGCCTGCGCGTCACGCAACCAGTCCGCGACCGCGAGCACAGCCGCCCGCGTCGAGGAAGCGTCCGGCGGGCGAGCTGGCATGTTCGCCAGCCTATCCGTGGAGCGCCGGAGCCCGTCCGGGGAACCTACGCCCCGTCACAGATTCCCGAGTCACGAATGGTGTTGCCGTAAACATTGGCCGTGGCGATGTTGGCGTTGATCACTCCGGATGGCAACTGCTGCTTGATCTTGTCGCTGATCTGAGTGAACTGGAACCACAGGTGATAGAACGAGTCACCGTTGTAGAGCGGCGAGTACTGGCTCTGATCCGGGTAGTTGGTGATGTACAGGGCGTGCACCCGAGGATCCAGGAACGCCGCGGACTGGTCGAGGTTGGCGGTCACCACGTTGCCGACAGTGTCCGAACCCGAGGCCGCCCAGACGTCGTGGTGATCACGTAGGTAGTTCTGGAATCCGTACACCGACCCCATCAAGGTGCCGTACTGCGCGTTGAACCACTGACAGGAATCACGTAGCGCCGTGAACTGCTCATCGCTCGCCCGGTTCTGCCACATGTTGTACGGGAACACCGAGGTGTTCGGTGACCAGTCCGACGGGTAGGGAACGAACACGGGTAACGACGCGCCCGCTCCGGGCTCGGCGCCTGCTGGTGCGGCCAGCGCCACTCCTACGGCCACTGCCATACCGGCCAGCACTGCACCGGCCCTGCTCATCCAGTTCGAGACCATCTGTGCAGTATTCCGTCGAATGTCGACTTTTGGTATCAGTTGCTCGCACTTTCTCGCCCCAACTCGACATTCGGCCGCGAAACGCACAGGGTTGCTACCGCGCCCGCCTCATTGAGCGCCAGATGGGTGAGCATTGGTGCCACCATGCTCCCCGATCGCTCGCGTAGCCAACCCAACATCCAGCCGAACATGCCCGTGACCAGCACCGTTCCCAGGACGGAATCGCCTGCGGCGCGAGCGGGCCGGATATGGGCCAGCCCGAAGGCCATCGCCTGGGCCACACCACCCAGCCCGCGGCCGAACGCCTCGACGGCCACAGGATGCAGCACCCCGCGGAATGCGAGTTCCTCCGACCACACCGTACCCACCGGAATGTGCAGACCCAGCCAGGCCGCCGGATGCAGGCCGATGTCCCGTTCCCGCATGGATGTGCGCACCGGTTTCAGTGCCGGAGAGGCACCGACGACGGCGGCCACCACCGCTGCGGACACGCCACCGAGCCGCAACCCGGCCGCCAGCTGAGGTTGTCGAAGCCCCAGCGGGATACCCGCGACGGCCGCGAGTGCCGAGCTGGCGCCCGCCCCGATCAGCGGACGCCAACGTTGCGGGAACCGCTCCAGGACCGTCGGCCAAGCCACGAGCGCCGCGGCCAGGATGAGCACCCTGACGCGAGCGGTCACGTGTCGGGGCCGTCGAGCGACGCGGTGTCGTCCAGAGCCTTCCGGATGCGTTCGGTGTCCTGGGGGGTCCAGCCGTCGGGCGGGGCGATCGCCGCCCAGCCGTTCACCGACGAGATGCCGTAGTTGTGTCCGTGCCCATCGGGTACGGACACGGCATTGGCCAGGTCTGCGGCCACCTGCCAGAAGGTGACGATGGGATACCAGCGCATGGCGACAGACCGGTCACCCACCGGTGCTTCCTTGAGCCAATCCGGTTGGCTGAAAAGCAGATCCGTGGACCACCAGGTCACCGGATCTGACGGATGCTGCACGAAGAGCACCCGAGGGCTCTGCCATGGAGGTCTGGCGAGGGCGTCGATATCGGGGCCTATCGCGAAACGCGCCGTGAATCCGCTGTCGTAGACCGGGAGCGCTTCCAACGTGCCCCGGTCACGCTTGGACACCAGCTCATTCCAGATCTGGCTGAAGTTCGGCGGACCGGTCCACAACACACCGTCGACGCCGGCCGCGCGGATGTCGCCGAGGCCGTCGAATGCGCCTTGTCCCGCGAAAGATCCCAGGCTCTCGCCGTAGATGAGCAGCTTGGGGCGATGCCCCTGCGGCTGCTGCGCCCACCGCTTCTGAACGGTATCGACCAACAGCCTGCCCGAGGCCAGCGCCTTCTTCTTGTCTGCCAGGAACGAGATCCAGCTCGGCAGGAACGAGTACTGGGTGGCCACGATCGCGGTGTCGCCGTTGTACATGAGCTCGACACCGCGCGCGGCGGCCGGCGTCACCCATCCGGTTCCGGTGGTCGGGACGATGATCAGCGCCTTGCGCTCGAAAGCCTTGGTGCGCTCCAGTTCCCGCACCAGGATGTCGGCGCGCTCCTCGGCGGTGTCGGCGGTTTCCAGGCCCGCGTACACCCTGATGGGTTCCTTGGCGTGGCGACCGTTCACCTTGGTCAGCTCGTCGGCATGTAATCCACCGGAGACGAAGTTGCGCCCCTCGTAGCCGAGGCTTTCCCAGGAGGCAAGCGACGCCGGACTTCCGGAACGCTCCGGCTGCGTGGGCTGTTCCACCCCGGCCCGGGTGGTGTCGTTATGCGGACCGAATGAGGCATTGGCGGCAGAGAAGAAGCCGCGCACCAGCACGCCGTTGAACAACATGATGGTGAGCACCGCGACAATGGCGGTACCGATGAGAAGTGACACCTCCTGACTCAGACGCAGCCGCCGGATGAGGAACCGGGCCAGCAGCCGAACCAGGTCACGCAAGATTCGTGCCACCGAGATAAACAGTGCGCCAACGGCAATCGAGACGAGGAACGATTTTGAATACTCAATCGTTGTCGGCCCCTGAGTCTCCATAAGCGCCGCGATCTGACGTTGCCAGCGGGCGGCCGGCACGATCATCGCCAGCGAGCACACCGCCGAGAGCAGCACCACCCCGAGCTTGGCGGTCACCATCACCCGGTCACGCAGCGGCCACCATTTCTGGTGGCGAAGCCAGAAACGCAGCACCAGTTTGGAGAGCGCGACACCGATGCCGTAGCCGATGGCCGCGGTGGCTCCGCCGATCAGACCCTGGAACAGCCAGGTACGCGGCATCAGCGACGGGGTAAGCGACAAGCAGAAGAACAGTGCGCCGAAGGCGATTCCACAGAAGTCCAGGCGCAACAGGTTCCACGCCCAGGCCACCAAGGGGTGCCGACTCTCGAGATGCTCCTCTAACTCCTGGAAAGCCAGCCAACTGCGGCCGATCCAATCATCGGGATCGACGGTGCTCGTCGTGACCGGGACTCCAGGAGTCTCGCTCATCCGAACAATCCGGGCAACACACCTTCATGGACTTCACGCAGCTCGGCCAGGGTGACCGAGAACTGCCCCTGCACCTCAACGGAATCCGACCCCTGATCGACAACGCCGATGCGCACCGCGGGCAACTGCCGCGCCTCGCACATCGCGACGAATCTGCTCTCCTCGGTGCGCGGGACCGCGACCAGCACACGCCCGGCGGACTCGGAGAACAACGCCACGAAGGGATCGGCTCCCTCGGGAAGCAGGATGCGGCAACCGGTTTCGCCGGCCAATGACGACTCGATGACGGCTTGGATGAGTCCGCCCTCGGACAGGTCGTGAGCGGCGGACACCAGCCCGTCTCGCGATGCGGCGGTGAGAATCTGCGCAATTAACTGCTCGCGGGCGAGGTCGACCTTCGGCGGAGTGCCTCCCAGGTGATCGTGCGCCACCTGCGCCCAGATGGACCCGTCGAACTCGTCGGCGGTGTCGCCCAGCAGTATCAGCGTTTCTCCGGGTTCCGTGCCGAATCCCGTAGGGATGCGCCGTTTTACGTCGTCGATAACGCCCAGTACCCCGACCACCGGAGTGGGCAGGATGGGGGTGGTGCCGGTCTGGTTGTAGAAGCTGACGTTGCCGCCCGTGACCGGGATACCCAGTTCCACACAGCCATCGGCGAGACCGCGAACCGCCTCGGAGAACTGCCACATGACGCCCGGGTCCTCCGGGGAACCGAAGTTCAGGCAGTTGGTCACCGCGACGGGGGTCGCACCGGAGGCCGCCACATTGCGGTACGCCTCGGCGAGCGCCAAGCGGGCGCCGTTGTAGGGATCAAGCACCGTGTACCGACCGGAAGCATCAGTGGCCAAGGCGATTCCACGCCCGGTTTGCTCGTCCACCCGGATCACGCCGGAGTCGGCATGCTCGGCGAGCACGGTGTTTCCGCGCACGTACCTGTCGTACTGCTCGGTGATGAAGGCGCGGCTGCACAGATGCGGGCTGCCGATCATGTCCAGTAGCGTCTGCCGCAGTTCCTCGGCCGTGGCCGGGCGCGCCAAACCTGCTGCACTGTCGGCGATCAGCGCGTCCTGGGTGTCGGGTCGGGCCACCGGACGCTGGTAGACGGGGCCTTCGTGCGCAACGGTGCGCGGCGGCACGTCCACGACGGTCTCGCCGTGCCAGGTGATCCGCAGCCGGTCACCATCGGTCACCTCACCGATGACGGTGGCCAGCACATCCCACTTGCGGCACACGGCCATGAAGGCGTCTACGTTCTCCGGGGTCACCACCGCGCACATGCGCTCCTGAGACTCACTGGAGAGCACCTCTGCCGGGGTCATTCCGGTCGCGCGCAGCGGCACCTTGTCCAGATCGATGTGCATGCCGCCATCTCCGGCCGAAGCCAGTTCCGATGTGGCGCAGGATAGTCCGGCACCGCCGAGGTCCTGGATGCCGACCACCAGATGTGCCGCGTACAGCTCAAGGCAGCACTCGATGAGCACCTTCTCGGTGAACGGGTCGCCCACCTGCACGCTGGGGAGCTTCTTGCGCGAGGCACCATCGGCCTCGTCGCCGCCAAAGGTCTCCGAGGCCAGCACCGACACACCGCCGATGCCATCGAGACCGGTGCGTGCCCCGAACAGGATGATCTTGTTGCCGGTGCCGGAGGCGAAGGCCAGATGCAGATCTTCCTTGCGCAGCACGCCGGCACACAGCGCGTTCACCAACGGATTACCGGCGTACGAGGCATCGAACACCGTCTCGCCGCCGATGTTGGGCAGGCCCAGCGAGTTCCCGTAACCGCCGATACCGCGGACCACACCATCGAAGACACGACGGGTGTCGGGGGCATCGGCAGCACCGAAACGCAGCTGATCCATGACGGCGATCGGCCGGGCGCCCATGGCCATGATGTCGCGCACAATGCCGCCCACACCCGTGGCGGCGCCCTGGTACGGCTCGACGTATGACGGGTGGTTGTGCGACTCGACCTTGAAGGTGACCGCCCAGCCATCACCGATGTCCACCACTCCGGCGTTCTCACCGATTCCGGCGAGCATCGCCGAGCGCATCTCCTCGGTGGTCGTCTGCCCGAAGTAGCGCAGGTGCACCTTGGAGGACTTGTACGAGCAGTGCTCGCTCCACATCACCGAATACATAGCCAGCTCGGCGTCCGTGGGACGGCGCCCGAGGATTTCCCGGATGCGGGCGTACTCGTCGTCCTTGAGCCCTAGTTCAGCGAAGGGCTGCGGGTGATCGGGGGTGGCTGTTGCGTTGTCGACCGTATCAACCCGTGAAGTCACGAACAGATTCTAACGTCGAACCCGACTTGCCCTCGCTACGCGCCATGCTGGCCGTACGGAGCGGCGATATCGACCGGTGGGATCACCCTGGTCTGATTCGCGATGATGCACAGAGCGCGTAGTTGTCCACGCTTTCCGACCAGGCCCGTCATACTTGGAAAGTGCTCCGTGCAGCTTTGCTGGTCGCAGTTGGGTTCCTGACGGGTTCATCTCTGCTGGCCGCCGGCGGCTGCGCGGCAGGTCAGTCCGACCCGTCTGGCTCGATCGCTCAAGCGATCAACGGCCTGCCCGGCGTGGAGAGCACCACTCACAGCTTCTCAATCGGCTGGTACGACACATTCACGGTGCACCTGGACGCAAACGTCCGGCCTGAGATCACACCAGAACAGCTCACTGCAATCTGGGAGGTTTTCACTCGTCAGGTGGAGAAGGCCGGAGCCGGCCATGCACATGTCAACGTCCGGCTGACCATCAACGACTGCCCGTCCACCGTCGCTCGGCCGGACCGTTACTGCGGTGGGATCTCCGAGACCACCGACATGGAAAGTGCCGAACCCGTGCCCAACTGGCAAGAGTGGCAGGCGCTCATCCGGGGGCACTACGGAAACGACATCCGCGTGAACTCCAGCCATATGAGGGGTCAGTCGCGCAAGCAGATCACGGTGGCGTTAGACCCATGGGCCGATGGGAAGCCGAGACAAGCTCGCGTGCAAGACTTCTCGTCCCTCTTCCGTCGCGTCGCCACGGACTTCCCGGGCCTGCGCGAGGCAGCATGGACCGCCGCCGGACCACAGACACCGGAACACGTGAACGATCTGGAACTCGGTACCTCCCGGGGATTACCCACCGACGCCGAGTTCGGTCTCTGGGAAGCGCTCTCTGCCATTGCCCCGGCGAGGATGAACCTCGTCAGGGACTCGGGGACCAGCGACGAGAAGTCATTGGTTGCCGTCACGCTCCCGGGCACCGGCGAGACCAGCTGGCGAAGCGCAGCGCTGAGCCAGCTGATGCTGCTCAAGGCGTATGAGCATCGGGTCAAGTATGAGGCGACATACGGCAAGAACACACTGACGGTCGTTGTCGGCGGCTGCTCACCAGAGTTCGATACCGGATCCCCGTTGCAGAACGAGCTTCGCCAGTGGTTCGAGACCTGCTCCTAGTGATCTGCGCCGATCAACACCCGCAACAGCTCGCGCCTGCGCAGAATCATCGCCGCCCAGATCAGCAGTCCAAAGCCGACCGCGAACACCACGGCGAACCAGACTTCCTCGTGCATGTCGATCGTGACCGCGCCCCCTAGGTAGGCTGTCAACCCCACGGCGCCGAGCACCGCGGTACGCGGAATGGCCCACACGATGGTGCACGCCAAGAGCACCCAGCCAATGAGCGCGGTCTGATACGGCGCGAAACCCAGCTGCTCGGTCGCCTTCTGGGCGAACTCAGCACCAAAGATCTTGGGTAACGCATCACCCAACAGGAACAACAGGATGATGCCGCTCAGCGCGATACCGATCTTCTCCGGTGTCGATTTCTCACTGAAGGTGGATGTGACGGACATGAGATTCCTTTCTCGAAATCCCCGATGGAACAACTCTAGAGAGACGGACCGACACAATCGATGAAATTCATCGCTCGAGCGCCCATCGGCTCTCGTAGGCTCGGGCCATGACCGTCACGATCGTCGCCAAGAATCCCGTCGTCGCCGCTCTGGCCGCGGAGTGGACCGCGTTGGACGAACTCGGCGCCGCCTTGACAGACGAGCAGTGGGCCGCTCCGTCGGTGCTGCCGGGGTGGACGGTCAAGGATGTCATCGCGCACGTGGTGGGTACCGAACGCCTGCTGTCGGGAGACCCGATCCCAAGCACCGATGAGGCCGTCGCCAATCTCCCACACGTGCACAATCCCGTCGGCGTTCTCAACGAACGGTGGCTGACCTACTACCGCAAGCTGCCGCCCGTGGCGGTGCTGAACGACTTACGCAGTGTGACCAGCGCACGCCTTGCCATCCTGGAGGGCCTGTCCCAGGAGCAGTTCAACGCTGAGACGTCGACACCGGTGGGGCCGGAAAGCTACGGCCGGTTCATGCAGATCCGCGATTTCGACTGTTGGATGCACGAATTGGATGTGCGTGACAGCCTCGGACTACCCGCACCGGCCGACCCGGTGGCGGCGACACCGGCCCTTACCGAGCTGATCAACGCGCTGCCGTTCCTGATCGGAAAACGAGCGGGTGCACCCCAGGGCAGCCGGATACGTTTCGTGCTCACCGGAATTGGCGCGCAGAACATTGATATCGAAATCCCCGACCGGGCTCGCATCGTCTCGGCCCTCTCTAGCGCGCCGCACGTGACGCTCACCGCCGACACCTGCGAGTTCGCCCGTCATCTGGGTGGGCGAGCCAGCGCGAACCGCGACGGATTCACCCTCGACGGCGATCCGGACCTAGGCCGGCACATCATCGCCAACCTGCGCTTCACGATGTAACGGGTAGCTCCAGAAAGGCTTGCAGCGCATCGGAGTACATCGGAACGTCGTGCGCACCCATCAGTTCACGCACCGAATGCATGGCCAGCGTGGCGGCACCGACGTCGACAGTGACGATGCCGGTGTGTGAGGCAGCGAACGGTCCAATGGTAGAGCCGCACTGCATATCCGCCCGATGTTCATACCGCTGATACGGGACACCGGCCCGCTCGCAGGCCAGCGCGAATGCCGCCGCACCCCGGCCATCAGTGGCATACCGGACGTTCGGATGAATCTTGATCACCGGCCCGGCATTGACCGTAATCTGGTGACCCGGTTCGTGCCGATCCGGGTAGTTGGGGTGGGTGGCGTGCGCCATATCGGCCGAGACCATCAGTGAGGCAGCCGCGCGCCGTAGGAAATCCTCCCGGGTGCCGTTGCTGGACAGCACGATCCGTTCCAGAACTGTCGACAACAGGTCCGAGTGGGCGCCGTGACCGGACACCGAGCCGATTTCCTCGTGATCGAAGAGCGCGAGCACGAGCGTCGAGCTGGACTCGGCGGCAAGAAACGCCTCCAATCCGGCGTAGCAGCTGGCCTGATTATCCAGACGCGGGGCGCTGACCAGGCTCTCGTCGGGGCCGATGAGCGCCGCGGCCGTCAGGTCATGCGTCATGAGATCGCGTCCGAGAACATCGGCCGCGGCGACCCCCAGCTGTCCGGCAATGAACTCGTCGAAGCTCTTCCCGCCGCTCCATACCGAATTCACATGCCACTGCGGGTCGATCACCCATTTCTTACGCTCCTCGGCGCTCACCATGTGGATCGCCAGATTCGGCACCCGCAGGATCGGCTGGTCGATGCGAATCAGGGTGGACCGCACCGCATCTCCGTCGCGCACCAGCACCCTTCCGGACAGCCCCAGATCGCGGTCCAGCCAGGTCTGCACCCATGCCCCGCCATAGGGCTCCAGGGCAATCATGGGCCAACCCGCCTGCACGCGATCGGCATTGGCCTTCACCCGGAGGTTCGGGCTATCGGTATGCGCCCCGATCACCCGGAAGGCCGCGTTGTCGTCTCCCATGTCGACACCGCGCCAGGCGACAATCGACCCCGACCGCACCGTGAAGTAGTCACCCGAGTGCCCCGGCCAGCGCTGCGCCTCGAACAGCTCGGTGAAGCCTTCCTGACGGAGTCGCTGTGCCACCGTGTCCACCGCGTGAAACGGAGACGGTGAGGCGTCGATGAATTGGCACAGTCCTGATGCGGTCGCGGTCACGCTTCCCATGATGGCTGACTGGATTGGGTCTAGGGTCGAAGCGTGACCGATCCCGTGCCACAGCCTGTTCTGGAACCGCTGTCCTCGTCGGCCATTTTCCTGGTGGTGACTGTCGACGCGGGCGCCGAACAAGCAGTTCACGCTGCATTGCCCGACTTATCCGGCCTGGCCAAGGCCATCGGATTCCGCGACCCGGCACGGCGATTGTCGCTGGTTACGGCAATCGGTTCAGATGCCTGGGACCGGCTCTTTTCCGGGCCGCGCCCCGCTCGGCTGTGGCCGTTTCAGGAGGTGCGTGGCGAGCGACACACCGCCCCATCGACACCTGGTGACATGCTGTTCCACATCCGTGCGAGCACCATGGACCGCTGCTTCGAGCTGGCCACGCGCATCACGACCACGCTGGCGGGTGCCATCACCGTGGTGGACGAGGTACACGGCTTTCAGTACTTCGACAACCGAGACCTGCTGGGATTTGTCGACGGTACCGAGAATCCCGATGGTGACGAAGCCGCGTCGGCAGCCCTCGTCGGCGCCGAGGATGCCGACTTTGCCGCGGGCAGCTACATGCATATCCAAAAATACCTGCACAATATGGCCGCCTGGAGCGCGTTGCCGGTCGACGAGCAGGAGAAGGTGATCGGACGCACCAAGCTCGACGACATCGAATTCGATGATGCCGTCAAACCATCGAATTCGCATGTGGCCCTGAATGTCATCGAGGACGATGAGGGCAACGAACTGCAGATCCTGCGGCGCAACATGCCGTTCGGCGAGCTGGGGAAGGCCGAGTTCGGGACGTATTACATCGCCTACTCACGCACCCCGGATGTCACGGAACGCATGCTGCACAACATGTTTGTCGGGGATCCCCCAGGGAACACCGACCGCATCCTGGACTTCTCGACCGCGGTCACCGGCGGACTGTTCTTCGCGCCGTCCGCGGACTTCCTCGACGCTCCCCCACCGCCGCCCAGCCAGGTAGCCGCGAAATCCACTGAGTACCAAGGGTCCCTATCCATCGGCAGCCTGAAAGGAACGTCGGCATGAACAACCTGTATCGCGAACTCGCCCCGATCACGGACGAGGCGTGGGCGGAAATCGAAACCGAGGCCACCCGCACCTTCAAACGCCATATCGCGGGCCGCCGCGTGGTCGATGTCAGTGAGCCGGGCGGCCCCTCCAGCGCGGCCGTGAGCACCGGGCACCTGCTGGACGTGGCCGCACCCGCCGACGGCGTCCAGGCTCATCTGCGCGAGAGTAAACCACTTGTACGACTGCGCGTTCCGTTCACCATCAGCCGCTCGGCCATCGACGACGTGGAGCGAGGCTCCCAGGACTCCGACTGGGACCCGGTCAAGGTGGCGGCCAAAAAACTGGCGTTCGCTGAGGACCGCGCCATCTTCGAGGGATATCCCGCCGCCTCGATCGTCGGCATCCGTGAGTCGAGCTCAAATCCCGAACTCAAGCTCCCCGAAGATGTCCGCGAGTACCCCGACATTGTTGCGCAGGCGCTGTCGGAACTGCGTCTGGCCGGTGTCGACGGCCCGTACTCGGTGCTGCTGTCGGCTGAGGAGTACACGAAGGTCAGCGAGGCCTCCGATCGCGGCTACCCGATCCGCGAGCATCTCCGCCGGTTGGTCACCGGGGAAATCCTCTGGGCGCCGGCGATCGATGGCGCGTTCGTGCTGAGCTGCCGCGGCGGCGACTTCGATCTGCAGCTGGGCACCGATGTCACCATCGGCTACCTGTCCCATGACGCCGACAGCGTGCAGCTGTACCTACAGGAGACCTTGACTTTCCTGGCTTACACCGCCGAGGCCTCGGTCGCACTGCTGCCCTAGACGCTTCTCGCCGAATGTCGACTTTTCGAGCGGTTTACTCGCAGTTCTTAACAGAAAGTCGACATTCAGCGAGGGCAATCAGGCGGTGAGCACGGCGTCGAGCGCCGAGTAGAAAATGCCGAGCCCGTCATCGCTCGGCCCGGTCAGCGGCTCGGTCGCATGCTCTGGGTGCGGCATGAGGCCCACCACGCGGCCATTCGCCGAGGAAATCCCCGCGATATCACGCATCGACCCGTTGGGGTTCTCGCGGTAGCGGAAGACCACCCGGCCTTCGCCCTCCAACTCGTCGAGCACCTCGTCGGAGGCCACATAGCGGCCTTCACCGGACTTGAGCGGCACCAGGATGTCGGCGCCCTTGTCGTAGCGAGACGACCACGCCGTGTTGTTGGCGTCGACGCCCAGCCAGACGTCGCGGCAGACGAAATGCAAACCGGCGTTACGAGTCAAGGCGCCGGGCAGCAATCCCGCCTCGCACAGCACCTGGAAACCATTGCAGATACCCAGGATTGGCAGGCCTTGCGCGGCGGCGTCAACCACGGAACGCATCACGGGTGCGAACCGCGCGATGGCCCCTGCACGCAGGTAGTCGCCGTAGGAGAAGCCACCGGGCACGATCACCGCATCGACAGACTTCAGGTCGGCATCGTCGTGCCACAAGGAGACCGCTTCGGCACCGGAGAGCCGGGCCGCACGGGCGGCGTCGACGTCATCGAGGGTGCCGGGGAACGTGATGACACCGATGCGTGGGGTCATTCGGACTCCCGCACGATTTCCCAGTCCTCGATGACGGTGTTGGCGAGCAGCGCCTCGGCGATCGACTCGAGATCGGCGTCACCGATCTCTCCCTCGAACTCCAACTCAAAGCGCTTGCCCTGGCGCACGTCTGCCACGCCGGCATAGCCAAGGCGCGCGAGCGCACCCACAATGGCTTGTCCCTGCGGGTCCAGGATCACGGGTTTCGGCATGACGTTTACGACGACTCGGGCCACGGGCTGACTTTACCGTGTGGGCCGGGACACATCCCGCCTAGACTCCCCTCATGCAGCTGACCCACTTCGGGCATTCGTGCCTGCTGGCTGATTTTGGCGGCACCACTCTGCTGTTCGATCCCGGCAATTTCTCGCACGGATTCGAGGGCATCACCGGTCTGTCGGCCATCCTGATCACCCATCAGCATCCCGACCACGTGGATCTGGAGCGGCTGCCCGCGCTGGTCGACGCCAACCCGGGGGCCGCGCTGTACGCCGACCCGATGACGGCGGCGCAGCTGGGCGAGCCGTGGCAGGCGGTGCATGCCGGTGACAGCTTCACCGTCGCGGATCTGAGTGTGCGCGGGGTGGGCGGGCAGCACGCGGTCATCCACCCGGAGATCCCGCTCATCGACAACACCTCGTATCTGATCGGCGACGCCGACCATCCCGCGCGGCTCATGCACCCGGGCGACGCGCTCTTCACTCCCGGCGAGGAGGTCGACGTGCTGGCACTACCGGCGGCGGCGCCGTGGATGAAGGTGTCCGAGGCCATCGAATACCTGCGCGCGGTCAACCCTGCCCGGGCGGTGCCGATCCACCAGGGCATCCTGCAGGAGGCCGCATACCCGTTCTTCTACACGCGATTTCGCGAGATGTCTGACGCCGACTTCCAGGTGTTGCCGCACGAGGATGCGGTGTTGTTCTAGACCCTCCAGCGCCGAGACCGAGGTTGTGGCGGGATCGTCTCGCACATTCTCACCAAAACCTCGGTGTCGATGTGCGAGCGCTTTCGATGTGCGAGGGCTAGCCAATGTGTGAGCGCTAGCCGATGTCCTCGGCGGCGCCCCGGCCCGCTGCCCGTCCGCTGAAGATGCAGCCACCCAGGAACGTGCCCTCCAAGGCGCGATATCCGTGCACGCCGCCACCGCCGAACCCGGCGACCTCTCCGGCCGCATACAGGCCCTCAAAGCAACTTCCGTCGGCGCGTAACACCCGCGAATCCAGATCGGTCTCTAAGCCGCCCAATGTCTTTCGGGTCAAGATATGCAGCTTGACGGCAATCAGCGGACCCGCCTTGGGGTCGGTAAGGCGGTGCGGAGCCACCACTCGGACAACCCGATCGGCGAGATACCCCCGCGCGGCACGGATGGCGGCTATCTGCGGGTCCTTGCCAAACGGGTTGGCCACCTCGCGGTCGCGTGCCGTTACCTGCTGAGCGATCGTCGCGTAGTCCAGCGGGCTGACGTCCGGCAGCGCGTTCATCTTGGCTACCAGATCGGGCAGATTCGTGGCACTGACGAAGTCGATGCCCTTATCGATGAACGCCTGCACCGGCGCCGGCGCACCGGCCTTGCCACGCCGGAGCACCCCCCGCACATCTTTGCCCGTGAGGTCGGGATTCTGCTCCTGCCCCGACAGTGCGAACTCCTTGGCGATAATCCGCGCATTCAGGATGAACCACGAGTAGTCGTGCCCGCTACGACAGATGTGCTCCAACGTGCCCAGAGTGTCGAATCCGGGGAACAGTGGCGCAGGAATTCGAGATCCATTGGCGTCCAGCCAGAGTGATGATGGACCTGGAAGGATACGGATCCCGTGACCCGGCCAGACCGGGTCGTAGTTGGTGATGCCCTCGGTGTAATGCCACATGCGGTCACGGTTGATCAGGTGAGCACCTGCGCCAACCGAGATCCCGAGCATGCGCCCGTCGACATGCGCGGGTACGCCGGTCAACAGCTGATCCGGAACACGTCCCATCCGCTCGGGCCAGTTGGCCCGCACCAGGTCGTGGTTGGCCCCGATGCCACCACTGGTCACGATGACGGCTTGTGCACGGAACTCAAACTCTCCCACAGCTGTTCGCGACGAGGCGATACCCCTAGCGTCGGTGGAGGGCTCGAGCACGGTGCCTCGGACCCCCACAGCGGCACCATGTTCGACGATCAGCTCATCGACCTGGTGGCGGTAGGCGATGCGCACTTGACCGCGGTCCACAGCGGCGAGCACGCGCCGGGCGAAGATCTCCACCAGGCCGGGCCCGGTGCCCCAGGTGATATGGAATCGTGGAACCGAGTTGCCCGGCCCCAGCGCGTCCTTACCACCGCGCTCAGCCCACGCCACCACGGGAAATGTTTGTAAACCCCTGGCGCGCAGCCAGCTTCGCTTCTCGCCAGCGGCGAAGTCGACATACGCGTGCGCCCATTGACGGGGCCAATGGTCCTCCGGCCGGTCGAAGCCGGCAGTACCGAGCCAATCCTGTAGTGCCAGCTCGTGGGAGTCCTTGATGCCCAGGCGACGCTGTTCAGGACTGTTGACGAAGAACAGGCCTCCGAACGACCAGTACGCCTGACCACCCAGATTGGCGGCATTCTCCTGCTCGACGACGATGACATTCTTGCCGCGGTCCACCAACTCACAGGTCGCCACCAACCCCGCAAGACCTGCGCCGACCACGATGACATCGGAACTCGCGTCACTCACCGGTTCACCGTAGCGGGGTCGATTGATGATTAAAAGGTCCAACTACCTTGCGGTGAAAGCACAAAGCCATGTCCCACGCATCGAGGTAGCACATGCTGCATGCGGTTGAAGCGTCAGTCGAAATCCCAGTTCGAGGCGATCGGCAGGATTTCCCAGTAAGGGACTAGCAAACTGTAGCGACTAGGCCACGCTGTGCAATACCTGCTTGGGCGACCATTCGTAGACAGCAGGAACCGAGCCGTGCAGCAGCGAGAGATCAATGGCATCGATCATCGCTTGCCGCGGACCGGGCTTACGAAGGTGTTTGGCCGAGATGGCCACACGCACCACGCCGTCGCGGCGCGCGGTACGCGCGGCCGAGAGCACCAGCATCCGGCACCACCATGGCTCGGAGAGGAAACCCTCGCCGATACCCAGCACCCGAGCACGCACCGAGGTGCCATGGACCAGGTCGGTGATCTCGGAAAGCCCGATGTTCAGGCGGAAACCATTGCGCGGCAGCATTTCCACTGCTCCGGCCGAGGCCATCCAACCCGGTGCCGCGAACAGGCGCGTACGCAGGCCCGTCTGCTCCATCACGCGATCGGCAGCCATCAGACGCAGGTTGGCCTCGTGTGCGGGCAATGCGGCGAATTCATCGCGACGCTTCTTGGTGGCGGCCTGGTCGTATCCATGCAGGACGATGGCATCGCCCCGCGACCGGCGCGCAGCCAGCCAGTCGACAGTTGGCTGGTCCTCTACGAGACGGTACTTGCCCTTCAAGCGAGGAGACACGAGGAACGACAGCGGAATCGACCGCTTATCCATTTCCTCAGTAAATACAGCGATCTCGTCGAGAGTGCGATCGCAGATTCCCGACACGGATACCAGCAGCTGTCCTGCCATGCCGCCAGTGTGGCAACTTCAGATGTACGCAAGGTGTCAGACACCCCGCATCGAAAAGAACGCTCCGGCGGGCTACCCCAGCTCCTTCTCGATGGCCGCGATCACCTCAGGAGCATCCGGCACCGTCGTGGGCCGAAACCGGTTGACCACCGAACCGTCGCGCGCGATCAAGAACTTCTCGAAGTTCCACTGCACATCCCCGGCCGTGCCTTCGGAATCGGCGGTCTTGGTGAGCTCGGTGTACAGCGGGTGCCGGCTCTCGCCGTTGACATCGGTCTTCTCCAGCAGCGGAAAGCTCACCCCGTACGTGGTGGAGCAGAACGTCTGGATCTCCTCCGCGGTTCCAGGTTCCTGACCCATGAACTGGTTGCACGGCACGCCGAGCACCGTCAGGCCGCGATCGGCGTAGTCGGTGGCCAACTTTTCCAGAGCCGCGTACTGCGGGGTGAGGCCACATTTGGACGCGACATTGACGACCAGCACGGCGTTATCACCGAAATCGGCAAGTGACAGCTCTGCGCCGTCGAGTGCGGTCAACGGGATGGAGGCGAGATCGGACATGCTCACCACGTTACCGGTGTTGCGATGGTTGACTGTTCGCACATTACGCAACGTTGCGGGAGGTCATATGAGCGAGGAGGACGAGTTCTCCTCAGGTCGCAGTGCCCTGCGGATCGCCTCGGTGGCGGCGCTGGGCGGACTGCTCTTCGGGTACGACAGTGCGGTCATCAACGGCGCCGTACAGGCGATCCAGGACGAGTTCGCCATCCGGGATGCGGAGCTGGGATTCGCGGTCGCCTCCGCGCTCCTCGGGGCCGCTGTCGGTGCCATGACGGCCGGACGCGTGGCCGACAGGATCGGGCGGGTGGCAGTCATGAAGATCGCCGCCGCACTGTTTCTGCTGAGCGCGGTCGGCGCCGGGCTGTCAACCAACATCGAGTTGCTTGTCATCTTTCGCGTGATCGGTGGAGTGGGGGTGGGTGTCGCCTCGCTGATCGCACCGGCCTACATCGCCGAGACCTCCCCGTCGAACATCCGTGGCCGGTTGGGTTCTCTACAACAACTGGCGATCGTCACCGGCATCTTTCTGTCCCTCACCATTGATTGGCTGTTGGCGCACATCGCGGGTGGATCGCGCAGTGAATTGTGGTTGGGCCTACCCGCATGGCGCTGGATGTTTCTCGCGATGGCATTGCCGGCGCTCGTCTACGGCGTGCTGGCATTCACCATCCCCGAGTCACCGCGCTATCTCGTTGCCACCCATCGAATTCCCGAGGCACGCACGGTGCTGACGCGGCTGCTCGGGGAGAAGAACCTGGACATCACCATCACCCGAATCCAGGAAACTCTCGACCAGAGCACCACACCCTCGTGGCGTGATCTACGCAAGCCCACCGGTGGTCTGTACGGCATCGTGTGGGTTGGTGTGGCGCTGGCGGTATTTCAGCAGCTGGTGGGCATCAATGTGATCTTCTACTACTCGAATGTGCTGTGGCAGGCCGTCGGATTCGGCGAGAGCTCTTCGTTCACCATCACGGTTATCACCTCCATCACGAACATCGCCACCACGCTGGTGGCCATCGCGTTGATCGACCGGGTGGGCCGCAAGCCCTTGCTGCTCATCGGTTCGGCCGGGATGGCCGCGACGCTCAGCACGATGGCGATCGTGTTCAGTTCGGCCACCGTCCTAGATGGCAAACCGCACCTGGGACCCGTCGCTGGACCCGTTGCCCTAGTGGCTGCCAACCTTTTTGTCGTGGCGTTCGGGATGTCCTGGGGTCCGGTGGTGTGGGTGCTGCTCGGCGAGATCTTCCCCAACAGAATCCGGGCGGCGGCCATGGGAATCGCCACTGCCGGAAACTGGGCCGCCAACTGGCTGGTGACCGTCAGCTTCCCCGCGCTACGCGACTCGTTGGGAATCGCCTACGGCTTCTACGCGATCTGCGCGGTGTTGTCCCTGGTGTTCGTGGCGCGCTGGGTGAACGAAACCAAGGGCCGGACACTGGAAGACATGGATTCGGTCATCAGCTGAACAACTGGCCTGACCGCACCGCGGCGACCACTCCACCGTCGACCAAGAGATCGGTTCCGGTGATGTACGAGGCCTCCGTACCGAGCAGGAAGGCCGCTGCCGCGGCGATATCGTCGGATGTGCCGATCCGTCCGGTCGCCGATCCGTCGATCATGGCCTTCGTGATGGCACCGGTCTCCGAGGCTAGCTCCTGGTGGCCCATCTTGGTGGACACCACCCCCGGGCTGATCGAGTTGAGTCGAGCACCACGTGCACCCCACTGCCGGGCAAGCGCTCGCACACGAATATGGTTGGCGCGCTTGGACAGTTGGTAGGCAGCCGCGGGATACTCGATGCTCTGGACGTACGGTAGCGCGAGCAGATCCTCGGCACCGGTGCCCGCCAGTTCCCGCTCCTGTTCGGCAGAGAGTTCCATGGGCATATGGCCGGCCATGCTGGCGATCACCACACCCGCACCGCCGGAGGACACGACGTTGCCGAACTCCTCCAGTACCAGGGCGACCCCCACCAGGTCGACGGCGAGGATGGCCTGGGCCGGGGCCTGCGCCGGGGAGAGACCGGCCGTGTGCGCCACCTGGGTGACCCGCCCGAGCTCGGCGGCGACGGCGGCGAGTCCGGACACCGACGCGCGCGAGGAGACGTCGACGCGGTGCCCGATGACGTTGTGTCCATCGGCCTTCAGTTCGTCGACGACCGCCTGCAGTGTCTGCTCGTTGTAGTCCGCGATCACCAGGGTCTTACCGATGCCCTGGCGGCGGGCGATGACCTTGCCCATCCCACCAGCGCCGGTGACAACGACGACCTCGTCGGACACCCGACTACTCCTTCACGGCACCAAGAACATCGAGCACCCAGGCGAGCTGGAACGCACTTTCTTTCCAACGCTCATAGCGTCCGCTGATACCGCCGTGCCCAGCCGTCATCTCGGTGCGCATCAAGATGGGACGATCGCCTGTAGTCGTGTGCCTCAGCTCGGCGACCCACTTGGCAGGTTCGACGTACAGCACCCGCGAATCATGCAGTGAGGTCATCGCGAGAATGGTCGGATACTCGGTGGCACGGACGTTCTCGTACGGCGAGTACGACTTGATGTAGTCGTAGACATCCCTGTCTTCCAAGGGATTTCCCCACTCATCCCATTCGGTAACGGTGAGCGGCAGCGTCGGGTCACAGATGGTGGTGACCGGATCCACGAAGGGCACCTGCGCCAACACCCCGGCGAACAGCTCCGGTGCCAGGTTCACGGCGGCACCCACCAACAGACCGCCCGCGCTCCCGCCCCATGCCGCGAGCCTGTCCGGCAGCGCAATTCCAGCGTCGACGAGATGTCGTGCCGCCGCGACGAAGTCGGTGAAGCTGTGTTTCTTGTGCAGCATCTTGCCGTCTTCGTACCAGAGGCGGCCCATCTCACCGCCACCGCGCACATGGGCGATGACGAACACCACTCCCCTGTCCAGCAGCGAGAGGCGTCCGATACTGAACTGCGGGTCCTCGCACATCTCGTAGGCGCCATACCCGTAGAGGATGGTCGGCGCCGGTTCACGAGTGTCCGCGCGATGAACCACCGACAGCGGTATCCGCGTGCCGTTCTGGGCAACCGCCCACTCCCGGCGCTCCACATAGTCTTCCCGGCGGTAGCCGCCGAGAACGGGCTGCTCCTTGAGCAGGGTGCGTTCCCCGGTGCGCACGTCGAGGTCGTAGACCCGCGTCGGTGTGATGAAGGATGTGCAACCCACACGTAGCAGCGGTGAACTCCATTCCGGGTTGTCGCCCAGACCGGACAGCATGAGCTCCGAGTCGAACTCGACCTCCTGCGGCGCGCCGTAACCATCGGCCTCAATCGGCCATACCTGGATGCGCGGCAGCGCTTCTCGGCGATAGCCGATCACGAAACGCTCGGCGAAGGCCTCGACGCCATCCAGCCGCACATCGTCACGATGGGCCATCAGGGTGCGGGCCAGTGCCGGGTCGGCAGGTCCTTCGGCGACCGCGGCGAACGGTAGGTCGGCGAGCGTGAAGTTCACCGCTCCGTCGTTGTGCAGGATCAGAAGCCGATCTTCACCGCCGACCACAACGTGATCGACGGTGTATTCGATACCGGTGCGGCGCAGCCAGACTGGAGAGAAGGTAGTCGCGGGATCTTCGGCGTCACCGATCAGGATCTCGGACGTCACCGACGAGTGCACGCTGATGGCGACAAAGCGGTCACTGCGGGTACGACCTACTCCGATCCAGAAACGCTCGTCCGGCTCGGAGAACACCTCGACCGACTCCGCGCCACTACCCAACGTGTACCGGCGAATAGCGTAGGGCCGGAACGCCTCATCGATCACCGGGTAGTACAGGGTGCGACTGTCCATCGCCCAGGTGGCACCGGCGCCGATGTCGGTGATCTCGTCCGGGTACATCTGGCCGGTCCGCAGATCCTTGAACCGCAGGGTGTACATCTCGTGGCCGACGACGTCGACCGAGTAGGCCAACGTGTTCCCGTCGGGACTGACGGTCGCAGCTCCCAGGGAGAAGAAGTCGTGCCCCTCAGCTTCTACATTGCCGTCGAGCAGGATCTGCTCGCCCGGAACATCGTGATCCAGCTCCGGCGGCCTCCAGCTCTCAATTCCGACGGATTCGCCTATCGGACAACGACAATGAGTGCCGTACTGCTTACCTTCAAAACTTCGGGCGTAGTACCACCACTGTCCCATCCGAGTGGGAATCGAGAGATCCGTCTCCTTGGTGCGGGACTTGATCTCCCCGAAGATGCTGTTGCGCAGGCCTTCTAGGTGGCCAAGCTGATCATCGACGTACGCGTTCTCGGCCTCCAGATGCGCGATGACCTCTGGGCTCTCCTTCTCACGCATCCATTCGTAGGGGTCGACGAAGGTATCCCCGTGGTACTCGCGCAGGGTGTCGATGCGGTTCGCGGTGGGCGGGCGTACGGGCCCGCTCACGCCGACGGGCCGATCCAATCAGCGAAGCTCAACCCCGAGATGCGTTCATATGCCTCGATGTACCGCTCACGAGTGGCCACCGCCACCGCTTCGGGCAATGGCGGCGGCGGCGTATCCGACGCACGATCCCATCCCGATTCGGGCCCGGTGAGCCAGTTGCGCACGAACTGCTTGTCGAAGCTGTCCTGCACCACACCCGCCGTGTAATTGGCCGCGGCCCAGTACCTGGACGAGTCGGGGGTGAACACCTCGTCGGCCAGCACCAGGGTGCCTTCGACATCGACCCCGAATTCGAATTTCGTATCGGCCAAGATGATTCCCTTGTGCAGGGCGTGCGCCGCAGCCCTGGTGTAGATCTTGATGGTCTCGTCGCGCAGTTGGTTGGCGCGCACGCCGCCGACAAGGTCGACGACGGCGGCAAAATCGACATTCATATCGTGCTCGCCGATGTCGGCCTTCGTCGCCGGGGTGAACAGCGGAGGATCCAGTCGACTGGCCTCACCCAGCCCCTGTGGCAGCACGTGTCCACACACCGCACCGGTGCGCTGGTAATCCAGCAGTCCGGATCCGGTGAGGTATCCACGTGCCACACACTCCACGGGGAGCATGTCGAGCCGGCGCACCAGCAGTGCCCGACCCAGCACCTCCTCGGGGATGCGCGGATCGTCGGGTGGTCCGGCCAAATGGTTCGGCACGGTAAGCAGCCCGAAGAAGAAGACGCTCATCGCGGTGAGGATGCGCCCCTTGTCCGGTATCGGCGTATCCAGGACGAAATCGAATGCGGAAATTCGGTCGGTGGCGACGAACAACAGGTGCTCGTCGTCGACTCGGTACAGCTCACGGACCTTTCCGCTGGCCACATGCTGGTAATCGGACAGCGGAGGACGCATCGTGCCATCCTACGATTCATGCGATTCCTGCCCTACTCGACCCGACCGGGACGGTTGCTCGGCCAATTGTTCAGCGATGTAGCGGTCGCGATCTGGACCACGATCTGGGTGTTCGTCGGGCTTGCTGTGCACGCCGCGGTGTCGACGATCGCCGAGGTGGGCCGGCAGGTGAAGGACGGCGCCGACGGTATTTCTGACAACCTGAACTCCGCCGGTGACAGCGCACACCGGATTCCGTTGGTGGGTGACAAGGTGGGTGGACCGTTACGTGCGGCCAGCGAGGCGGCCGCTGATTTGGCCGGAGCCGGCCACAACCTGGATACCACCGCGACCTGGCTGGCGATCGTTTTGGCGATCGCCGTCGCCGCGCCGCCCATCCTGGCGTTCGCAGGGCCGTGGATCTTTTTGCGGATCAGGTTCTTTCGCCGCAAGCTGATCGCGGTACAGCTGGCGGCCACTCCCGCGGGCGAACAACTGCTGGCCCTGCGGGCGCTGGCCAACCGGCCGCTGAAGAAGCTGGCGGTGGTCACGCCCGATCCGGTGGCCGCCTGGCGCGCTCAGGACACCGCATCGATACGGGGTCTGGCCGCCATCGAATTGAGGGCCTCGGGTATCAGCGCACCGAAAACCTGGCGCACCACCTAGCCGCCCGTCAACGATGGCGCCTTAGGAGGCTGCGACAACCAGATGGCGGATACCGGTGTGCCGGTTACTGCGCGTCCATTCCACCGGCTCGGCCAATTGCAACGACGCAAAACGCGGCAGCAGTTCCTCGAACACCACTCGCAGCTCCAGACGAGCCAGATGCGCCCCGAGACAGAAATGCACACCCTGTCCAAAGCCTAAGTGGGGATTGGGTTTGCGCACGATGTCGAAGATGTCCGGGCGGTCGAACACCAGCGCATCCCGATTCGCCGAGCCCTCCCAGACCACCACCTTCTGGCCCGCGACAATCTGCTGCCCGCCCAACATCACGTCGGCCGTTGCCGTCCTCCGCTTGGACGGCGACGGCGAGGTCCAGCGCAGCATCTCCTCGATCGCAGTCGGAAGCAGGTCAAGATCTTCACGCAAGGAGCGGAATTCATCGGGGTTGTCCAGCAGCGCCAACAGACCACCGGCAATGGCATTGCGTGTTGTCTCGGCACCGGCACTGAACAGCAGGTAGAAGAACAAGTACAGCTCGGCGTCCGATAGCGAGGGCGCCTCCGGATCATCGACCGTCACATTGGCGACCACCGACAACATGTCGTCGGCGGGCGCCGCACGTTTCGATGCGACTAACTCCGAACCATATTGATACATACCGGAACTGGGATCACCCAGCGAACTGGTGACGTGCGAGCGCCGCGACCTGCCGAAGTCGAAACTGGGCTCCACTGCCTCGAACAGCCAGTGCCGTTCAGACTCCGGCACTCCCAGCAGGATGCAGATCATCTGCATGGGCAGCTCCGCGGCGACGTCGACGAGGAAGTCGAACGGCACGTTCGGCTGCACCGCATCCAAGAGCGCCCGGCACCGCACCCGCAAGTCATCCTCGACCCGCCGAATCATCCGTGGGGTCAGTCCGGAGCTCACCAACTTGCGGATCTGACGGTGACGCGGATCATCCATCATGTTGAGCACCTGCCCGGCGATCGGCAGATCCTGTATCAGGGTGCCGCCGTAGGGTCGGTCACCCCCGGTCACCGATGAGTACATCACCGGATCACGCAGCACCTCAAAGGTTTCCGCATAGGTGGCCACCGACCAGAAACCCTCGTTGTCGGGGGTGTTCTCGGTGGGCTCATGCCAGTACACCGGCGCCTCGTGCCGATGCCGTGCGAACAGGGCGTGCGGAAACCCACCGGCGAAGTTGTCCAGGTCGGTCAGATCTATGCCATCAAGAGCCGCGCAGCCCATGAACTACAGAATGGCACCCGGGTTGTAGGCCGCACCCTCAGGGTAGGCGTCGACAAGCGCGGAGACTTCGGCCACCACCCGATCGACCTGATCGGCGGCAGCACCGGTGAACGAGGCCCGGTCTGCCAGCGCGGCCTCCAGGGTCGCGGCGTCCAGCGGCAGACGCGAATCTTCCGCCAGCAAGCCCAGAAGGTCTGGTTCGGCGCCCTTTTCGCGCATGGCGAGCGCGGTCGCGACGGCGTGCTCCTTGATGACCTCATGGGCCTCCTCGCGTCCAACCCCAGCACGCACCGCTGCCATCAACACCTTGGTGGTCGCCAGGAACGGCAGATAGCGACGCAGCTCCCGGTCGATCACCGCCGGGTAGGCACCGAACTCGTCGAGCACCGTCAGGAAGGTCTCGATCATCCCGTCGATGGCGAAGAAGGCATCGGGCAGCGCGACACGTCGCACCACCGAGCAGAACACATCGCCTTCATTCCATTGCGCCCCAGCCAGTTCCGCAGCCATGGAGCCATACCCGCGCAGAATCACCTGCAGGCCGTTCACGCGTTCACAGCTGCGGGTGTTCATCTTGTGAGGCATCGCCGAGCTACCCACCTGCCCAGGCGCGAAGCCCTCGGTGACCAGCTCGTGCCCGGCCATCAGCCGAATGGTGTGCGCCAGTGAGGACGGGCCGGCGCCGAGCTGCACCAGCGCGGACACCACATCGTGGTCCAGCGAGCGTGGATACACCTGGCCGACGCTGGTCAATGCGGCCGAGAACCCTAGGTGCTCAGCAATACGCTTCTCCAACGCCGCCAACTTGACCACGTCCCCGTCGAACAGATCGAGCATGTCCTGCCCGGTGCCCATGGGACCCTTGATCCCACGCAGCGGATACCGGTCGAGAAGCTCACGCAACCGAGTCAGCGCGATCAACGTCTCGTCGGCCGCCGATGCGAACCGCTTGCCCAATGTGGTGGCCTGCGCGGCTACGTTGTGACTGCGTCCGGCCATCACCACGTCTCGGTACTCGACGGCGTGACGCGCGAGCCGCGCCACCACCGCGACGCCATGAGCATGGACATATTCCAGCGACCGTCGAATCTGCAGCTGCTCCACGTTCTCGGTGAGGTCGCGGCTCGTCATCCCCTTGTGGATGTGCTCGTGCCCGGCGAGGGCGTTGAACTCCTCGATACGAGCCTTGACATCGTGACGGGTGACACGCTCGCGGGCCGCGATGGAGTCCAGGTCGACATTCTCGACCACGCGCTCGTAATCCTCGATAACGCCGTCGGGAACGTCGATGCCGAGATCACGTTGTGCACGCAGCACAGCGATCCACAACTGGCGCTCCAGCAGCACCTTTGATTGCGGCGACCACAGCGCTGCCATGGCGTCGCTCGCGTACCGGGATGCCAGAACGTTAGGGATTTGCACAACCAGAGTCTATGGGGGGAAGGAAATCGACTCAGCCAGCTGTTCCACTTCCAACGGCGCAAGCACGTCGATGACATCCACCAGCATCGCCGTCGCAGTCGCCTGGGGACTACTCGCCGCCTCCGTGAGCGCGCCCACCATCGCCCCATCGACAGTCGAAATCAGCACCGCGACACGGACGTTGTCGATGGACCGACCGGACCGGCGAACCACCTGGGCCACGGCATCGTCGCGCTGTTCCCGGAGACGCTGCTGTACCTCGCGCAGTTCCGGATGGCGACTGCACGCCAGTTCGCGTTCGTACCGCGATACCAACTGTTCCCCGCCGCCGAATCCCGGCGTGCCGAACAACAGCTCCACCACCGCCTCTGCGGTGGCGGCAGCTCCGCGGCGCCGATATTGAACCAGCGACAGCCGTTCCTGGATCTGTTCCAACTCGTGGGTTCCCGCATGCTCGACAGCCCGCGCGATCAAGTCCTCCAACGAGGAGAAGTAGTAGGTGGTCGAGGCCAACGGCAGTCCAGCACGCTGCGCCACCGCCCGATGCCGCACCGCATCAATACCGTTGTCCCGCAACAGATCAGCAGCAGCACTGATCAACGCTCGCCGCCGTCGCTCCCCTTTTGGGGTGGCTTGCGGACGGTGCGCGGCATTCCCCTCGGGGAACACCTCGACCTGTTGCCTGACTGTCACGTCAAGTCATGCTGCCAGCAGAGACGCATCCCCACGGGCGTTTTGCGCTATCTCATGCAAGCAGCCGCATCAGGCCCGGCCGAGTCGCGCCAGAGCCTCCTCGATCGCATCCGGGCTTCCGGCGAAGCTCAGGCGAACGGTGTGGTGACCACGCACGGTGTCAAAGTCGATTCCGGGCGCGACGGCTACCCCCGTGCGCGCCAACAGGTCCGCACACCACTGCTCGGCATTACCGGTCAGGTGCTCAATATCGGCATACGCATAGAACGCGCCATCAGGCGGCGCGATCTTGGTAATGCCTGCGTTAGCGAGACCGTTGATGAGCAGTGTGCGGTTCGCGGCGTACCGGCGCACATGCCCGTCCAGCTCGACGCGCGCCTCGGGGCTGAACGCGGCCAGCGCACCGTACTGCGAAACAGCGGGCGGGCAGATCGTGAAGTTCGAGGACAGTCGGTCGACGGCACGCAGGAACCGGCGCGGCACCAGCATCCAGCCCAACCGCCAGCCCGTCATCGAGAAGTACTTGGACACCGAGCCCATGACTACCGATTCTCGACTGAATTCCCATGCGCTGGAGGTCTTTTGATCACCGTAGGACAGCCCGTGGTAGATCTCGTCGGAGATCAGCAGGGTGCCGTTGGCTTCACACCACAACGCGAGGGCCTCAAGCTCCGGCGCGTCGATGATGGTGCCGGTGGGGTTGGCGGGGCTGGCGACGATGAGACCGGCAGGAGGTCGACCTTCCTGCTGCAGAAACGCCTCCAGCATCGCCACCGTCGGCTGGTAACGCGTCTGCGGTCCGCAGTCGATCTCGACAACCCGACAGCCCAGTGCGGCAAGACAATTGCGGTATGCGGGGTAACCGGGCCGGGTCATCACGACGGTGTCGCCCACATCGAAGGCCGCGAGGAACAGCAGCGTGAATCCGCCCGAGGAGCCCGTGGTGACGACGACGTCCTGCGCCTCGACCTCGATACCCGAACGTTCGCGGTGGTACCCGGCGATCGCCTCACGCAGATCCGGCAGCCCGAGTGTTTCGGTGTATCCGAGCACCTGTGTGCCGAGAGCCTCTCGGACCGCGTCGAGAACCACGGCGGGAGCGCCGGTCGACGGCTGCCCGGCGGCCAGGGAGATCATGTCCCCGTGCGTGCGCTGTCGGGCGGCGGCCGCCGTCAGCACGTCCATGACATAGAACGGCGGAACGTCCGAGCGCCGCGAGAGACCTACCACGGCTGCGACGGTATCGAATGTCTGGATCTGCACGGAACCGGCATGATGTCCACATGCGTGATCTGTCCCGACGCTCCCTGTTCAAGCTCAGCGCGGCCACCGGTGCCGGCGCCGCACTGGCCGGTATGGGGGCTTTCCCTGCCCATGCCGACGGCGCCATCGCCGCGGGTTCCTTCGTCTCGGCGGCGCGCGGCGGTGTCCGCACCGAATGGCGTATCGCCCGGCCACCCGGGGTAACCGGCCCCATTCGGCCCATCATCGCGCTGCACGGCAAGGGCCAGACCGCCGCCGGAGTCATGGAGGGCGGCGTGGAGAACATGCTGGCGCAGGCCGTGTCAGCGGGCGCCAAGCCCTTCGCCCTGGTGAGCGTCGACGGTGGCGGCGGCTACTGGCACAAGCGGTCCTCGGGTGAAGACTCCGGCGCGATGGTGCTGGGCGAATTCATCCCACTGCTGGCCGAGCAGGGACTGGACACCTCGCGCGTCGCATTTCTGGGCTGGTCGATGGGCGGATACGGCGCCATGCTCTTGGGCTCACGCCTGGGCGCCGGCAGAACCGCCGCGATCACCGCCGTCAGCCCGGCGCTGTGGACATCCTCCGGTGCCGCCGCGCCCGGCGCCTTCGACGGTCCCGACGACTACGCCGCCAACTCGGTATGGGGCCTGGCCGCGCTGAACTCCATTCCGCTGCGCATCGACTGCGGTGACAGCGATCCGTTCTACAGCGCCACCAAGCAGTTCATCGCCCAGCTTCCGACACCGCCCGCGGGCGGGTTCAGCCCTGGCGGCCACGACGGCTCGTTCTGGAGCTCGCAAATCGGCGCCGAACTGGCGTGGATGTCGCCGCTGCTCACCGCGTAGAGCTGTTCTCCTACCGTTGGCTGGACCTCGACGGGTTTGCCATCCGCTGGCATTATCGATCCCGTGACCGAAATGAGCCGACGTCGCCTGCTGCAGATGGGTGCCGCGCTCGGGGCCGGTGCTGCGCTTCTTCCGACGCTCGCGGCACCCGCACGGGCCGCGGCCGATGTCACCAGCGGGTCCTTCATCTCCGAGGCCCGCAGAGGCACTCCCACCGGATGGAAGGTAGCCAGACCGCCGGGAGTCGACTGGCCCGTGCGGCCGGTGATCATGTTGCACGGCCGCGACGAGAACGCCGATCGGACCATCTACTGGGGTTACGAGCGGATGCTCGGGGATCTGGTCGCCGCGGGGGCGCCGCCCTTCGCGGTCGCCGCGATCGACGGGGGCAACAGCTACTGGCATCCGCATCAGAACGGCGATGACCCCGGGGCGATGATCATCGACGAGTTCCTGCCGATGCTCGCCGAGCAGGAGGGACTCGACGTCTCCCGGGTGGCCTTCATGGGCTGGTCTGCGGGCGGCTACGGTGCGCTGCTCAACGGCGCCCGTCTGGGCGGACCCCGAACCGCAGCCGTCGCCGCGGTGTCCCCGTCGATATGGCTGTCCTACCCCGAGGCCACCGCTGACGCCTTTGACAACGAGGAGAACTGGGAAGAGAACTCGGTTTCCGGCCGGCCCCAGCTCAACGGGCTACCGGTGTGGGTGTCGTCCGGCTATGACGACAGGTTCTACACGGCCAGTAAGGTTTTCGCCGAGCAGCTGGCGGCGCCCCCGGCCGGAGACTTCGGTCCTGGCGCACACGAGGGCGGGTACTGGCTGTCGCAGGTCCCCCTCGCACTGGGCTGGATCGCACCAATCCTGGCGGCCTAGAGCCCCGGATTCGGAGGGATCTCGAAGGTCGTCGAGGGCTCCTTGGGCTCCTGAACGCAGCTCATCGTCCACCAATTGGCAATCGACCCCGACCGGCGACCTTCGCACTGGCGTACTTGTTCCTGTCTGATGGCTTCGAAGTCACGGGTTATGTCACAGGAGCGAGCCGCCGACTGATGCGCGAATTCGTAGCCGAGAACCAACGCGTCGATCGAAAGGAGTCCGTCACGGCGGGCGAGCTTGTCGGCAAGCACGATGTCGTTCTCTGCCATGCCACGGATGTCCGCCTCCAGAGTCAGTCCGTGGTCGGCGTGATCGTCCGGCATCAGCGTCCGTAAAGACTCCGCCTCACGCCGCAATGCCTTGCTGAACGCCGAGGCAGCGGGGCCGACCCGCGGGTCCTCCCATGACCACGCGCGATTTCTTGTCAATCTCGAGAAATCGTCGTACTCGGATTCGGCGCGCTCCCCCACGGCTAGGACGGCAGTACACAACGACAGCTCGTGGACGTCCGGAGCCGGCACCGCCTGCGATCGGTTCGACCGCCAGCTGAGCATCAGCAGCGCGATCGCAACGAATGCCAGCGCCACCGCTCCCAGCGCAAACCACCTGCGACGTCCCACCAATCCCCCTTGCCATCCCCTAGAGGCTGATACGCCCTTCGGCGGCAGCCAATCCGATGTCACTACGGAAGTGACTGCCGGGCAGGCGAATCGCTTCGATCTTCGCGTAGGCGTCGGCACGTGCAGCCTGCAGGTCCTTGCCGGTGCCGACGACGGAGAGCACCCGTCCGCCCGAGGACACGACGGCGCCGTCCTCCCGGCGGGCCGTCCCAGCGTGCAAGACACCCTCGGCCTCAGAGCCGGTGATCACATCGCCTGTGCGCGGACGCAGCGGATAGTTCTCGGCGGCCAGCACCACGGTCACGGCACTGCCGTCCTGCCAGCGCAGCGGACCGAAGTCTGGGAGAGTCCCGGTCGCGGCGGCATTCAGCAGCTGCCCCAGCGGCGATTCCAGTAGCGCCAACACCGCCTGGGTCTCGGGATCGCCGAAGCGGCAATTGAATTCGACGACCGAGGGGCCGTTCGAGGTGATCGCCAGGCCGGCGTACAGCACGCCAGAGAACCGGCTGCCGCGCTTAACAAGCTCAGCGGCAACGGGTTTGAGTACGGTGTCAACAATTTCAGCGACAGTCTCATCGGGCAGCCAGGGCAGCGGACTGTAGGCACCCATGCCACCGGTGTTCGGACCGGTGTCGCCGTCGCCGACCCGCTTGTGGTCCTGTGCGGGCAGCAGTGGCACCACAGTCTCGCCGTCAACGATGCACAGCAGCGAAACCTCGGGCCCGTCCAGGAAGGACTCCAGCAGCACCGGATGTCCGTCGTCGAGCAGACTGGCGGCATGGGCGCGAGCCGCGGCACGATCGGCGGTGACCACCACACCCTTACCCGCGGCCAGCCCGTCATCCTTGACCACCCAGGCCGGCTCGCTCGCGAACCGGTCCAGTGCGGCGTCCAGATGCGCTGGGTTGTCAACGATCTCACTGCGCGCAGTGCGTACGCCCGCGGCGGTCATGACGTCCTTGGCGAAGGCCTTGGAACCCTCGATGCGAGCGGCGTCCGCCGAGGGACCGAAGCACGCGATACCCGCCGCGCGAACAGCATCGCCAACGCCCAGCACCAATGGCACCTCGGGGCCGATGACGACGAGGTCGATGTTGAGCTTGGCGGCCAACGCCACAACCTCGGCACCGGAGCTGATGTCGACGGCATGCTGTTCGGCCACCGTTGAGGTCCCCGCATTGCCCGGGGCCACCGCCAGGTAGTCCACGTGCGGGTCACGCTTCAGGGCGATCAACAAAGCGTGTTCACGGCCACCGGACCCAATGACAAGGACGCGCATGCCCCAGACCCTATCGGCTCGGGTATGCCTGGCTATGCATCCGGGCGGTATCCCCGCAGTAGCTTGGCGAGCAACTCGTCCCTGCCCGCGACGAGCTCCGGGTAGGGACGCAGGGTCTTCACCAGCGCCTCCCCGTCGAACATGTCGGTGATCATGAAGACCAACGTCACCAGGTCCGTGTCGGACAACTGGTCGGTTCCTGGCACCGAGCGTGCCAGCGTGACCATCTGAGCGCCGTACTCGGCGACCGCTACCTGCAAGGTCTCCCGCAGCTGCGTGTCGGTGCGCGCGGCCACCATGAGTTCGTAGAGCACGGCGTTGATGGGCTCCTCTTTGAGCGAGCGCATCACCGCCATCACGTCCTCGAATTCGGTGAGCCGGTCGCCCGCCTCATCGAACTGCGCGCGCACGGTGGCCAGCTGCCGGCGCAGCGTCTCACGCGCCACCGCGGCCATGAACTCGCCGACGGTCGGGAAATGCCGGAACAGCGCCCCGTAGGAGAGCCCGGCACGCTTCGCGATCCGCTGCACGGAGGCACGCGAATATCCCAGCTCAGCGATGGTGCCGATACCGGAATCGAGCAGCCTGGCGATCGTGGATTCACGGCGCTCGGCCTGGGTGGGACTCACGGGTGCACACTAGAGGAATGCAACACAAATGTGGCGCCCATCACTAACATTGTGATTGGTTGCCATCTTTTTTAGACTCGCCGTAACACCCAACGAAGGGCAGCCCCCATGAGCGACTACGACCTGATCATTCGCGATGGCCTCTGGTTCGACGGCACCAACTCCGAACCCCGTAGGGCCAACCTCGGCATCAAGGAGGGGCGGGTTGCCACCGTCTCCACCACCCCGCTCGACGAGACCGATTGCCCCGAGGTGATCGATGCAGGCGGCAAGTGGGTTCTACCCGGGTTCGTCGATATGCACACCCACTACGACGCCGAGGTGCTGCTCAACCCCGGCCTCGACGAATCGGTGCGCCACGGCGTCACCACACTCGTGTTGGGCTGCTGTTCCATGTCGACCGTCTATGCCAAGCCCGACGACGCCGCCGACCTATTCAGCCGTGTGGAGGCAGTGCCGCGCAAGCATGTGATCGGAGCACTCAACGAGTTCCAGGACTGGACCGATCCGGAAAGCTACGTCAAGAAGATCGACGCGCTGCCGCTCGGCCCGAATGTGACCTCGTTCCTTGGGCATTCAGATCTACGCACCGCTGTCATGGGATTGGGCCGCGCTACCAACAACTGGTCTTTCCCCACCCGCACGGAACTCGACCGCATGGCTGACATGCTCGAGAAGGCACTCGATGCCGGCATGCTGGGGATGTCGGGAATGGACGCCCCGATCGACAAGCTCGATGGCGACCGCTACCGCTCGCGCGCGCTGCCGTCGACCTACGCGTGGTGGCATGAGCGGTGGCGCCTCATCAACGTGCTACGCAAGCGCGATCGCATCCTGCAGAGCGCCCCGAACATCAACAATCCGGCCACCGCGGTGCTGTTCTTCCTGTCCACGGGAACACGTTTCTTCAAGCGCCGCAAGGCTGTTCCGGTCAGCCTGCTGGTCGCGGCCGACTCCAAGAGCATCAAGGGCGCCAACGTGTTCTTCAGCGCCGCAGCCCGAATCGGCAACAAGATCTTCAAGTCCAACGTCAAGTTCCAGCACCTGCCCGTGCCGTTCACGCTGTACTCCGACGGCATCGATCTGCCGGTGTTCGAGGAGTTCGGTGCGGGCACCGCCGCCTTGCACATCAAGGAGCAGCTCGAGCGCAACAAGCTGATGGCCGACAAGGAGTATCGCCGCAAATTCCGACGCGAGTTCGCCATCAAGAAGCACAAGCCAGGACTGTGGCACAAAGACTTCCACGACGCCGTCATCGTGGAATGCCCCGACGCCTCGCTGATCGGCAAGACCTTCGGTCAGATCGGTGACGAGCGCGGAATCGAGGGACTGGATGCATTCCTGGACGTCCTGGTCGAGAACGGCGAGAAGAACGTCCGCTGGACGACGACCGTCGGCAACCACCGCCCCAAGGTGCTCGACGAGATGGCCAAGGACCCCAACTTCCAGATGGGCTTCTCCGATGCCGGTGCGCACCTGCGCAATATGGCGTTCTACAACTTCCACCTGCGCTTCCTCAAGCGCATGAACGACGCACAGAAGGCCGGGAAACCCGTCTTGTCCCTTGGCCACACGGTGCATCGACTCACCGGCGAACTGGCCGACTGGTTCGGGTTGGACGCCGGGCACCTGCGTGAGGGCGACCGCGCCGATTTCGTCATCATCGATCCGGAGAAGCTGGACGGCAGCGTCGATGCCTACAACGAGGCGCAGGCTCCGTTCTTCGACAACCTGTCCCGCATGGTGAACCGCAATGACGAGACCGTGATAGCCACCGCGGTCGGCGGCAAGGTGGTGTTCCGTCTCGGTGAGTTCATCGAAGGGTACGGGCACGATCTGCAGACCGGCCGGTATCTGAAGGCCGGTGAGAAACTCGCGGTCCGATGAGCGCGGCGACACGCCTGTCGACGTTCACCAATGACGGGCTGACCTTCGACGTCATCGACGAGGGCCCACTCGACGGACCGGTGATCGTTGCGCTGCACGGTTTTCCCGAGCGCGCAGACAGCTGGAGCGGTGTCATCCCGATCCTCACCGCTGCCGGGTTTCGGGTGCTGGCCCCGGACCAGCGGGGCTACTCCCCCGGTGCCCGCCCCAAAGGCATACGGAATTACACACTCGACAAGCTAGCCGGCGACATCCTGGCACTTGCCGATCAGGCCAAAGTACCGAAATTCCATGTGCTGGGACATGACTGGGGCGCTGCGGTCGCCTGGGAACTAGCCGGCCAGCATACCGACCGCGTGATCACCGCATCGATTCTGTCGGTGCCACATCCGCGGGCATTTCTCGCCGCGTTGCCGAGCGGACAGATTCTGAAGTCGTGGTACATGCTCTTCTTCCAGATTCCATGGCTGCCGGAACGACAGACCACAAGGAACGGCCTACTCGTGCGCAAGTTGGCACGAGATATGAGGATCAGCGACGCCAAGATCCAGGAAACACTGGAATTGGCACGCGAGCCGGGCGCCGCCACCGCGACCATCAATTGGTACCGCGCTATGCGGTATGCCAAGCCGTCCGGTCCTGGGCAAGTCCAGATCCCCACTTTGTATGTGTGGAGCACCGACGATGCGGCACTGGGCCGCAGGGCCGCCCAAAACACCGCCAAATACGTCGACGGGCCGTATCGGTTCGAGGTGTTCGATGGTGTCTCCCACTGGATCGCAGCGGAACGGCCAAGCGAAACTGCGGCTTTAGTGCTGGAACACATTACGGCGCATACACATCGGGCCGCGGGGTTATAGGTCCACCACAATCCGGGCGCCCGCCGATGTCGCCCGGGAAACGCAGACCAACATGTGCCCCGCCGCACGCTGTTGCTCGGTGAGGGTCGTATCGCGATGCTCTACCCCACCGGACAGCACACGCTGTATGCACGTCCCGCAGAACCCCTGTTGGCAGGAATACCCGATGTCGGGCCGCGCGACCCGCAATGCGGCCAGCACCGTCTGCTGCGGTGCGACGGCCAGTACGTCTCCGGAACGTGCCAGCTCCACCTCGAACGCCATACCGTCAGCGACAGGTAGCGGCGAGAATCGCTCGGTGTGTAACTCGACGCCCAGCGGGATTGCTCGACTCACCGACTGCGCCATCGGTAGCGGACCGCACACATAGACAGCCGTTCGCTCATCGGAACCATCGAGAAGCTCACCGGCACAGGGCAATCCGCCCTGATCATCGGTGCGCACCCGCACCTTGTCTCCGAACGCAAGCAATTCCTCCACAAACGGCAAGCTGCCTCGATGCCGACCGGTGTAACACAAGGTCCAGGGCACACCCAGCTGCTCGGCCACCCGGATCATCGGCAAGATCGGCGTGATACCGATGCCCCCGGCGATGAAGTGCAGACTTCTGGCGCGCGACGACACTCCGGGCAACGCCAGCATGAAGGCATTGCGGGGACCGCTGATGTCGATTCGATGATCTGCGGCCAGCCCGTGCATTTCCACGGAACCACCGCCTCCATTCTCGATGCGGCGCACTGTGATTCGATACTCGCGCGGTTGCAGTGGATCACCACATAGGGAGTACTGGCGTGTTCGCCCCGACGGCAGGTGGACGTCGATGTGCGCCCCCGGATGCCAACTCGGCAACGGTTCGTCATCATCGGCTACAAGCGTCAGCTGCACAACATCCGAATCACCGGCGAGCACCCTACGATCCGCCACTCGTACTGTTCGTCGGTTTGTGACGCAAGGAAGCTCCGGCAGTTCACAATCGCCGCCAAGACGCATAACCAACGACACAAAGTGCGGAACTGCCGCACCCGCCAAACGGATCAAGGCGTCGGGGCGAGTGTCCCGGTAGAGCCCAGGGGGCGGCTCGCCCGTGTACGGCTTGAGTAAACCTGTTGCGAGCCGTGACAATCGGCCCTTAGTCATGGAGAAAGCGTGCCGCCGGGGACGTGGCCAGGTAGGCGATCGCCTGTGCAGTGCTGCCCTCATCCACCGGGCTGTAGTCGCGTTTAAGCAGCCGGAGTCCGCTGCGCGCCATGTATCCGGCAGCGGGCACCGCACCACGTCGCCCGGAGGCGCGCAGCTTCCACAAAAGCCGGACATAGCCGATATTTGGCAACGCCGGATCTTCGTGGACAAGAAACCTGGTGCCGCGCAGCAGCATGACGAAGAAGACAACGCTGACCATGACCCCCGATACGACTTGGGCGAGATAGTCCATGCCGAAATACTTCGCCACGTTGTACGAGACGTGCCGGTGTTCCACCTCTTCGGCTCCATGCCACCGGTACAGGTCGCACAACATAGGGTCGGCGTTCATCTCGCCCCATGAATTGTTCAGTGCCCAATGGCCCAGCACACCGGTGTAATGCTCTGCGGCACATAGCACATGGGTTCCAGAGGCCAGCGCCTTACGCCGGTTCGTCCTGTTCGCCCGTGCCGAACGATGGCCGTATTGAGCCACGACCCACTCCAGCTGACGGGTGAACGGCACCGGATCGATCCCATGTCGGCGCACATAGTCGACCAAGACTTCATCGTCCGTCTTCGCATGCACTGCTTCCTGCCCGATAAAGCCGACAATCTCCTCGCGCAGGCGCTCGTCCCGCACGTATTCCAGCGCATCGGACAACAACGCGCTGAACCAGCGCTCAGCCACCGGCAGGAACAAATTGAGCGCCGTCACCACATGCGACGCGTACGGATCGCCGGGAATCCAGTGCAGCGGCGAGGCCCCCCACTCAAAATGGACATTTCGTGGGCGCAGCGCCACTTCCTCGGGAGCAAACCTATCGGTCGCCATTGACACTCCTCACCGACAACGTGCGCAAAGTACACCGATCAAGCCGACGTTCTTGCGCTTTGGGAGTAATTCGATGCCAACGGCCCTCTGGACGGGTATCCGCTGCGTCCGTTTTCACAAAGATCTCGCCGAAGGATAGGAGGCCGAACCGGCCGAGCACACACTCCAGCGACTATCCCGACTCCAGTACCGCCGCCGCGTCCTGCAGACCGCGGATCGCCGCGGCAATCGCCGGCCGATGCTGGGCGCCGGGACGGACCAGCACCTCGTAGAGCCGTCCCGCCCGGACCTCGCGGATGACCAGTCGTGCCACCCGCGGGCTCCGGCTCACGTATCGCGGCATCAGCGCGATGCCATGGCCGTGGGCCACCATATCCTCGACAATCTGGAAATCCTTGAACCGGAACCGGACTCGGGGCCGAATACCCGCCGACACCCCGAGTGAGACCAGTACATCGTCCACCGGAAACCCCTCCGGGACACTGATCCAGGTCTCGTCGGCCAGCTCGGCCGGAGTCACCGATCCACGCCCCGCCAGCGGATGATTGTTGTGCACCAGCAGATCGATGGGCTCACGCATCAGCGTCATCGACCACACCCGGGCAGAACTCAGCACGGCGGTTCGCTCGTCCCGGTGGGTGACGACGATGTCGTACTCGGTCAACAGCCCGGGAGCCTCGCTGTACGTCACGTCCTCGTCTGCCGGACGCACATCGACCTCACCGGCCACCGCGACCACCAGCCTGGGCAGCAGCAGGCTCCCACCGGACGGGAAGGACGCGATCCGCACGATCGGCTGTGTTCCCTCCCGATACGCCACCATCTCCTCGGCCGCGCGGTCGACCGCGGCAATCACCTCGTCGGCCCGCAGCACCAGCGCGCGGCCTGCCTCGGTCAGTGCGATACCCCGCCCGTCCTGCCGTAACAGCGGCACACCGGCCTCCCGCGCCAAGACCTTCAATTGCTGCGATACCGCCGAGGGCGTGAGCCGCATCGCGTCCGCCACCTCACCGACGGTGCCGCGGTCGGCAAATTCTCGGAGAATCCGCAGGCGGCGCACATCCATGAAGGAAATCTACATCAATAGTGCACATTAATTAGATTGTGCTAAATCGAATGGCTACGCAGGATCGACGGCATGACAACCCGGCACCGTCTCCTCGGACTGACAGTTGCAGTGTTGTGGGGCCTGAACTTCGTGGCGATCCACGCCGGGCTCGAGCATTTCCCGCCGATCTTCTTCGCCGGACTGCGGTTCGCGGTCCTGGCGATTCCCGTGATCCTGTTCGTGCCCCTGCCGCACGTGCCGCTGCGATGGTTCCTGCTGTACGGGATCGGGTTCGGCACCGTCCAGTTCGCGTTCCTGTTCCTGGCCATGGCAAACGGGATGCCGACAGGGCTCGCGTCCCTGGTGTTGCAGGCCTCGGCGCCGTTCACGGTGATCCTCGGCGTGCTGTTACTCGGCGAACGGATGTCGCGTCTGCAGGTCGCGGGGATCACCCTCGCGGTCGGCGGTATGGCCCTCATCGCCGCCGACCGCGCCGTGCATGGCGCCTCTGCCGCTCTGGTGCCGGTGATCCTGACGCTGCTCGGCGCTCTCGGCTGGGCGTTTGGCAACATCGCGAGCCGAAAAGCCATGGCAGACAACAACGATCCGCGCACCCCCGTGCGGCTGACCCTGTGGATGTCGGTGGTACCGCCGATCCCGCTGTTCGCGCTCTCGGCGTTCACCGAAGGGCCCTACGCCGGCTGGCACTCCCTGACATCAATCGGTGAGCGCAGTGGGCTCGTCGCCCTCGGCGGCCTGGCGTACATCGTGCTGCTCGCCACCATCGTCGGCCTGGGCCTGTGGACGTACCTGATGGGCCGCTACCCGGCCAGCCGGGTAGCACCGTTCTCGCTGCTGGTTCCGGTGGTCGGTATCACCGCTTCGTGGTTGGTCCTCGGCGAACGGCCGACCGCGATGGAACTCCTCGGCGCAGCGGTGGTGATCACCGGATGCCTGATCGGCATGACCGCGCGCCCCGTCACCGCCGCTGCCGATGTGGGTGACGCGTACGACCCCACGCCCCGTGAACTGTCCGCGACCTGTGCCGCGCGAACGGCCCACTAACCTATGGGCATGTCGAGTGTGTTCACGAAGATCATCAACGGAGAGCTACCCGGTCGGTTCGTCTACGAGGACGAGGATGTCGTCGCGTTCCTCACCATCGCGCCGATCACCCAGGGCCACACCCTGGTGGTGCCGCGCGCCGAGATCGACCAGTGGCAGGACATCGACGCGGCAGTCTTCGCCAAGGTCAACCTCGTCGCGCAACGCGTCGGCCGCGCCATCCGCAAGGCGTTCGACGCACCGCGTGCCGGCTACATCATCGCCGGGATGGAGGTACCCCACCTGCACGTGCACGTCTTCCCGGGTTTCACGCTGACCGATTTCAGCTTCGAGAACGCCGATCCCAACGCCTCGGCGGAATCCCTCGACGAGGCACAGGCGAAGATCAAGGCTGCGCTGGCTGAGATCGACTAGCCCGCAAGATCTTTGGCGCACTCTCGACGTCGTCCAGGTCGTCCGGGCCGGCGTCGTCGTCCGTCATGTCGGCGCGCGGCAGCCGCACCTCGAAACGGCAGCCCTCACCCGGCGCGGTGTGCACGGTGACCGTGCCGTCATGTGCGGCGGTCAGGGCATCCACGATCGACAGCCCCAGCCCCGTGCCGCCGCTACTGCGGGTACGTGAGGTGTCCGCGCGATAGAACCGCTCGAAGACGCGTTCGGCGTCGGTCTTCGTCATACCCGGTCCCGCGTCGATGACTTCCAAGACGGCGTCATCTCCCTCGGTGCCCACCCGGACCAGGACAGCCGCCGTGGTGTGCCCGAGCGCGTTACTCACCAGATTGCCCAGCACCTGACGCAACCTCAGTTCATCGCCGATGACCTCCGGGGTTCCTGGCCCATCAAAGACTTCCAGTTCCACGTCACGTTCGGGCGCAGTGGCTTTCGCGTCGTGCACAGCGTCGGTGGCCAGCACCAGCAGGTCGACGAGCCGCTGTTCCATGGGCCGATGCGCGTCCAGACGCGCCAGCAACAGCAAGTCCTCCACGAGCTGACCCATACGGGTCGACTCGCCTTCGATACGGCCCAGCACCAGCTCGATGTCGGTGGCCGCACCCTGGCGGTAGAGCTCGGCGTAGCCGCGGATGGTGGTCAGGGGTGTGCGCAATTCATGGCTGGCATCGGTGATGAACCGGCGCATGCGTTCCTCGGAGGTGCGGGCCGTCTTCGCGGACTTCTGCGAGTCGGCCACCGCACGCTGAATCTGCGCAAGCATTCCATTGAGCGCCAACGATAATCGGCCCACCTCGGTGCGCGGATCACGTTCGGGTACGCGGCGATCGAGATGACCGGCGGCGATATCGGCCGCCGTCGCCTCCACCTCGGCCAGCGGACGCAGGCTGCGGTGCACCAACCAATATCCGGCAATACCAAGCACAGTCAGCACGGCGGTCCCTATTGCCACCTGCAACCACAATAGGTCGCGGGCCGTGGTGCGTACATCGGTGATGTCACGGGCAACGGTGGTGTACCCGCCCATCGCGTCGTGGCGGGACACCGCACGCCACTCCGTTGTGCCGTCGGCGGAGCGCACCGTCACGGGACGGCCGCCCACATCATTGTCGAACGGTAGGTCCGGGTCGGCCCGGGCGCGGTCATTGAGCATGATAACCACCCGCCCGCGGTCATCGGTGGTGCGGATGAAGAACAAGGACGGGGGCCGATGCCGATTGGTGTCGAAGGCAGGCGGGGGCGGAGGTGGCCGATTCGCCCACCCATTCGCGGCGTCGATCAGCTCGCGATCGGCGCGGTTCATCATGGTGCGCTGCATGGTGGTAGTCACCGCGATGCCAGATGCCACCAACCCCAGCGCAACCAGAACCAAGGTTCCGACCACGAGGCTCACCCGCAGCGGTACACCCCGACGAACGCCGGGGCGGCTACTCACCGCGGCTCGCGCAATACGTATCCCACGCCACGAAGCGTATGCAATAGCCGCTTCTCACCGTTGTCGATCTTGCGCCGCAGATACGAGACGTAGGACTCGACGACGTTCACATCACCGCCAAAGTCATAACGCCACACGTGGTCGAGGATCTTCGGCTTACTGAGCACGGTGCCCGCATTGATCATGAAGTACCGCAGCAGCGTGAACTCCGTGGGCGAGAGCGCGACGGGCTCGCCGGTCTTCCACACCTCGTGGGTGTCCTCGTCGAGCTCGATGTCGGCGAAGCTGAGCCGCGACTTGCGTGCGGGCTCGGAACCCATCCCGGATCGGCGCAGGATGACGCGCAGCCGGGCCACCACCTCTTCGAGGCTGAACGGTTTGGTCACGTAGTCGTCGGCGCCCAGTGTCAGCCCGGCGATCTTGTCCTGCAGTCCGTCACGGGCGGTCAGGAACAGCGTCGGGGCATCGATCCCGTCGGCGCGTAGGCGACGCAGGACACCAAACCCGTCCATCCCGGGCATCATCACGTCGAGGATCACCGCATCGGGGCGAACCGTGCGGGCCAGATCCAGCGCGGCGGCCCCGCTATCGGCGGTATAGACGTCAAACCCCTGGAATTTGAGACTGACCGAGAGCAGCTCGACAATGTTCGACTCATCGTCGACCACCAGCACCTTGGCGGGGGTGGTGCCGTTGGTGGGAAAGGTTCCTTGGTGTGTCTCAGTCGTGATGCTCACCTCCGACAATCTTCCCCTCAAAATTTACGGTGCGCTGGATCTTCGCTGTGAGGTTCCTGTGAGTTCTTCACAGGAGATTGTCAGCCAACCGCACAAAGTCGCCCTAGAGTTGTGCCATGAAGCTGGTGTCGCTGATCACCGCGCCGCTCAGGATTTCGCTGGCCGTTGCCGATTCCGGCTTGGCGGTCGCCGCCAAGGCGATCGATACCGGGCGCGAGATCCTCGCTGAACTTCCCGACGTGGAGCCACACGACGGACGGCGGCACGCCCCGGGTGCGGGCCTGGTCGGCACCGTCGAATCCCTGCTGGGGATGGCCGGACGCAAGAGCCCACTGCAGTCGGCGATGAAGGTCGCCGAACTGATGGAGGAGGACAAACCCCTCGGCAGAGCGCTGCGGCCGGGCGGGCCGGTGGAGCGCGTCATGGCGCCCGGAGGGCTTGCTGATCGGCTGACAGAACCCGGCGGTGTCCTGGACCGACTCTTCGCCAAGGACGGGCCCGTCGACAGATTGACCTCACAGGATGGCGCCCTGGACCGGGCGCTCGCCCCGGGAGGGCTGATCGACCAGCTGCTCGCCGAGGACGGGATTCTGGAACGGCTGATGCGCGAAGAGGGCGTCCTGGACAAATTCACCGCCAAAGACGGTCCGCTGCAGCAGCTGGCCAATCTCTCGGAGACGGCCGCCAAGGTGGCACCCAACATTGACGCCCTGACACCCACCATCGAACTCCTGACCGATACCGTCTCGGCACTCAGCTCCGTGGTCGGTCCGCTGGGCGGTTTCCTGCCGCGCCGTCGGCCGTCCCGGCCATCCAGTTCACCGCGGCCGATACGGTCCGAGCGGGTTATCGAAGGCGAGATATAGCGGGCGGGCTAGTACGACCTTCCGTCGGCGTAGCGCTGCCGGCGGAAACTGCGGCCATTACCGCGATTGCGGCTCTTGTAGGTCGGTAGTTGCGAGTCGCAATTCGGGCAGACAAGTCGCAGATTCTCTCGACAGTTGTTGACCGGGTTTCCGTCGATATGGTCCAAGACCAGTACAAGCGGGGAGTCTTGCCAGATGCTTGCCCCGCCGCAGATTGCGCAACAGCCCGATTGAGCCTCGGCGAGAAACGCACGGACGTAATGTCCGCGACGACCGTCGACCCATGCCTCGCCCGTTGCGAGCCACAGTTTGATGCGTTCGTCGCGCCTGGCCATCGCCTGGCAGGCATTGCCGCAATAGACCTTCTGACTGCGCTTGGAAAGTGACCTTCCACAGCCGAGGCACGTTCTCATGGGTCGAAATTACGGGCAGGTACTGACAACTCGAATACATTGTGGAGCCCCCGGTCAGGATTGAACTGACGACCTTCCGCTTACAAGGCGGGTGCTCTACCACTGAGCTACGGAGGCGATGGAACGTCGAACAGCTTAGCGGTCTTCGTCGATGACATGTTCGGAGCCCACCGGCGCGGCCCGGTACATCCCTAGCCCTTGACCAGCAGCGCCACCAGCAGCACGACCATCCCCAGCAGCAGAACGCTGAGGAAGGTCGGCATGTGGCTCGGCGGCAGGTCGGCATCGCGGCGCATCGCGTCCTACACCCGGCGCCGACGTCGCGCGGCCGCCATCGCCAACAGACCGCCCGTGGTCACCAGCAGGATGCTCACCACATGTCGGGCACCCGGAATCCAGAACTCGGGAACGAACTGCATGAGGGCTACCCCGCTGGCGATGAGCGCCAGCGAGGTACGCACCCACGCGAGATATGTCCGCTCGTTGGCGAGCGTGAATCGGTAATCAGGTTCGGCGCCAACGGATTCACCGACAGTCACGAGCCGTACTTCAGCCACAGCGGCAGCACCTTGTTGAGGCGGTCCATGAACTTCTGCAGGCCCACACGGTGCTCACCGAAGCCCATCGGATCAATCCGATATTCAGGGAACGCGATTCCCACACCGAAGAGACCCGGCGCGATGATCCCGTTGGCCGGGTTGCACTCCAGCTTTCCCCACTGCGGCGCCGCGGGCACCGGCCGCGGGCTGAACCCCACGGTGTACACCGCGTAGTCGCAACTCTGGAGCAGCTCGGGGAACTCGGGGCTATCGACGAGGCATCGCTGCAGACGAGCGGGCAGCACCCCGTCGACATTCTCCCGTGCCCACCGCGCGGCCTCCCCCTTCAGGCCGGTGTCGTCGAACAGTGTCCAGTCCCCCATATCGACCGCGTAGCGCAGCGGCCCGCGATAGAAGTTGATCACCTTGGCCGCAGGCCCCGCCAGGAGGTTGGGCAGCGCGATCATGCTGGAGTGCGACGCGCCGAAGACGGCGACAGTGGCACCCGCCAGGGGCAGCGCAGCCAGCTTCTCGGGGTTGAGCGCCGCCTCGAGCGGGATCTCGTTCAGCCACGGGTAGTCCAGATTCTTGGGAACCGAGCCGACCGCGAGAATCACGTTCTTCGAGGTGATCTCGCCCATTTCGGTCTGCACGGTCCACCGGCCGCCGTGCAGCGACAGCCCCGTCGCGGTGGTGCGCAGGGCGTTCACCTGGTCGCGGAGCTGGCCAGTGATCCATACCAGCGGGTCCGCCACATCGCCGAGCAGACACGTGTCCGTGGGCGCGAGGTCGTTCAACGCGAAATGCGGTGCATGGGCGAACCGGAAGGACTGTGCATCCGTCAGGTAGTTGATGAAGAGCTTGACCGACGTATTACTCGGCACGGCACGCCATTTCGTACCAAAGTCACCCGCTGCGAACTCCGGGTCAATCCACGCGATCGAGTCGGATGGCACTCCGCGATCAAGGAGCTTCCCCACTGCCGCAATTCCCGCGGGGCCCGCACCGACCACTGTCCATCCGTACTCGCTCACTGTTCTGCCCTTCTCTACGTCGAAAATCTCGGAACGTCACCGAGGTACTTCCGGTGACTGTCTTCGATTGTTCTGCGCACAGGCGCTCGTGAGTAGTGACTAATCCGTGAACAGCTCCAAAGTTTTACTTATAAAAGCAGGTAGAACGGCTACAACTGTTCCGTGTTCTCTACTTCCCAGGTGCTGGGGAGCATGGGAGCCACCTGCCGGGTGTCATCGGAAGCGAGTCTGACCGTCCGGGCGGTGTGCGTACTCGTGGCGGCCGGTACGGTGCCCGCGAATCCCAGCGCGCCGGCGCCTCTACTGGTTGCCGTGTGCTCGCCGCTCTCGGCGGAGTACCCGACCGTCACACCCATTCCCGCTGCTTCCTCTAGGTATTCGTAACGTTGGCCTCCGATGCGAGCCTTGCTCTTGGCGCGCTGCCTGCGTCGAGCCCGGGCTAGCACCGTGGCGCTTGCCGCCGCCGTGGCATCGACGGTATCGACGGCCTTCTCCGATGATTTCGCGGCGCCCTTGGGGCCAAAGCTCACCCCTGGTGGCACTAAACCGGGTATGGCATAACTGATTCCACTCAACGGTGCCGGAGCGGGAGACGGGGCCGGCGCGGTTGCGCTCGATGTGGGAGTGACCGCCGACGAGCCTCCCGACGGCGTGACGGACATGGCCGGCAAAGCTGCGGGCGCCAGACTCGGCTCCGGGCGGTGCACAGCGCGGAGTGCGGGCCTCTCAGCTGACGGGGCCGCCGCCGGAGCAGGAACCGCCGCCGGGGCTGGACGCAGGTGTATCAACGCCGCCAATCCGCTGAGTCCGCTGAGGGCTGGAATGAGGAACGGCAGCAGGTACGAGGCGTAGTACGGATACCAGAGCAGGTCATAAAGGAACAGCATGATCACGGCGAGCACGGCCGAGGTCGCCGGATTGAAGCCCATCTTCTCGAACCACTGCTGAAATCCCTGCAGCATCTTCGAGATCTGGTCCGGAGAGCCCGGGATATCCGACTGATCACTACGCGCTTCGCCGCCCGGCGCGAGGATCGGGGGTGCCTGCTGTGTCGGCGGGATTGCCGAGGTCATGGCCTCGGCGGTCGCCTGATACGTGCTCATGGTGGCCGCCGCCTGCACCCACATCCGGACATAGTCGGCCTCGTTGAGTGCGATCGGAATGGTGTTGATCCCAAAGAAATTCGTACCGACCAGCACTCCGTGCGTGACATGGTTGGCGGCAAGCTCCACCAAAGTCGGCATGGTCATGAGCGCGCTACCGTAAGCCGCCGCAGTTGTTTCATGTTGCGCGGCAATGACACCGCTCTCGACAGCGGCCTGCTCGAGCCATGCCAAGTACGGCACGTGGGCTGCCACATACTCCGACGCGCTGGGCCCTTGCCAACTACTTGCCTGCACTCCGGCCAAGATCTGGGTCAGTTCAACCGCCGTGCGCGCATAGTTGTCCGCGATCTCTTGCCATTGCAAGGCTGCGGCAAGCACCGCCCCGGGGCCTGGCCCCGCACTCAACAGCGCCGAATGCACCTCCGGAGGCTCCGCCATCCAAATCGGTGCCGTCACACGCCGCCTCCCTAATCAATGGGCGCAAACAGTTTCGCGCCACCGATGGAGTAGTCGTACTGTGTACCGGAAAGTTCCCGCACAACCAGAATCAGCGTTCGAAATCACATTTATCGTTGCGCGCCAGGAATTCCCACGCGGTATCACCGTCCCGTACAGTCGGCCCCATGCCAGTCATCGACGCTCGACACCTCGACGGTGTGTCCGAGACCGCGCTGCTCACCTTGCACCAACGGGCGACGGAAGCGGCCCGGCCGGACGGCATCATCGACGACCCGATGGCCATTGCGCTGCACGCCGGCCTGGATTACGACTTTCAGCATTTTGGCCGCACCCATCAAGCTACTGCCTTGCGTGCCTTGATATTCGACAAGGCCACGCAGGAGTACCTGACGGAACATCCGCGTGCCAATGTGGTGGCGTTGGCAGAGGGATTGCAGACGAGCTTCTGGCGCGTCGACAATGGCGAACTCACCTGGTTGTCGGTAGACCTTGAGCCCATCGTGCGGCTACGCCAGCAGCTGCTCCCGCAATCAGACCGGTTGCGGTACAGCGCCCAATCCGCGCTCGACTACTCGTGGATGGATCAGGTGGACGACTCCGACGGAGTACTGATCACCGCCGAGGGCCTCTTCCAGTATCTGGAGCGCGAGCCGGTGTTCGATCTGATCACCGAGTGTGCCAAGCGTTTTCCCGGCGGCAGGTTGATCTTCGATTCGGTGCCGAAGTTCCTGAGCACACACTCGCAGCGCGGCATGAGACTCAGCGAGCAATACACCGTGCCGCCGATGCCTTTCTCGTTCACCGCCAATCAGTACGGCGAACTGCGCGCCGTCCCCGGCATCCGCGGCGTGCGTGAACTGCGGATGCCGGCGGGGCGTGGCAAGGTACTGCGCTGGGCCGGTCCTCTGCTCTATGCATTGCCCGGCCTTGACAGGCTGCGCGCACCTCACACGGTGATCGAGTTCGGCTGATATAAGAGACTTTCGGCAGACAGTCGCTATCCGGCCGCGACGGCGAAATCGCCACCGGCCCTGACGAGCGTCTCGTGCACTTCTTCCACCGACAGCACGCTGTCGGTCAGGACACGGACCGTCGAGGCCCCCTTGGGATCCAGATCGACGGATACCTCACGCACCGGGTCGAGTGCGGTCAACGCCTCGGTAACTCCCATGACGCATGAGTTGCAGTGCATGCCGCTGATGGCGAAGATCTGCTCGGACATAGTGTGCTTCCTCCTGAAATTGTTGTTCACAACGGATTTGGTAGGGCGGAACCATTCCAACGGGGCGTTTATGCGCCCCATTTGGCTCCTTCTGCCATGTCGCGGGCGTTCATGGACAGGGTGTTGGTTTCGTGGGTAGAGCCCATGGCGCGGTAGGCGCGGATGAGTTCTTCCATGGCGGTGTTCCACTGGGCCTGCCAGGCGGCCTGGCTCATGGAGGTATCACCGTGCCAGGCCGCCTGCAGGGAGGCCTGTTGGGCGGCCAGGTCGGCTCCCAGGGCGGTCAGTACACCGGAGTAGGTGTTCATCTCGCCGGCGTGGGCCAGCATCGCGGGGTAGTTGAAAGTGATCTGCGACATCTGCTGTGTTCCCTTCCTTGTGCGTGTGTGGGTTAGACGCCGATGTAGCGGCTGGCGGCGGCGGCATCCTCGGCCACATAGGTGGCGGCGGCATCACCGAGGTTGATCTGCGCGATATCGAGCAGGGCGTTGACCTTCGCGGCGACCTCCACGAACCGGGCGTGCGCGGCCTGGAAGGCCACCGAGGACTCCCCGACATGGAACGCCTGCGCCGACAACGCCGCCGACTCAGCCTGTGAAATCGTCGAACGCATCAAAGCGGTCTTAGCACCAAACGTGCCCTCCGCAGCCACCAGGGCCGGAATGTGCGCATCAAGCAAACTCATGAAACTACCTCTCGTTGTGTGGTGGATTGTGCCGGGAACTACGCGATTCCCGGCATATACGTTGCAGCAGCATGCATATCGCCGATGCTGTAACCCGCACCGGCCTCGGTCACCCCGACTCCAGCCCTTCCCAGCTCGTACACGCCGCCGGCCGCGGCAGCGTTGCGCTCGATTCCATGGGCACTGAACACGGCCGCACTCTGGATGGATACCGGATCGGCGGCCGGCGGCAACACCGCACTGATCACCGGGGCGGCAGCGGCATGCACGGCGGCGAGCCGCGCGGTCAAGGCCTCTACCGCAGCACTGGCGGCCGTCAGCCCCTCAGGAACGACGTTCAGGTACATGGCGAATTCTCCTTCTCGGATCCCACATCGGTCATTGAGAACATCCCCGCACGAGTAGATCTCGGATCGACTCCGGCACGGCGTCAAGTTCTGATACCGCCGCATCGAGGGAAATCGTTGGGTAGCCCGCGAGATGGTCCGCGTAGGTCTGCGAGCCAAGCCGCAGTCCCAACCCGGCCCAGGCGTCAATCACCGACCAGCGTCGGGGATTTCGCTTTGCCCAATCACTATCGTCCAGCAGTTGTTTCCATTCACGCAGCTCGAGCTCATCGAAGCCGAACCCCGCGAGGAACTCGGTATAGCGGACCTGCATGCCGCGTACCACGGTGATGCCCCGGCCAAGCGTGGACACTTCGTCCGCCATACCAAGGATGGACATCGCCGCGGCGTGCCCGGTGGTGACCTCTTCGGTCAACGAGACAGAGGGACAGGCCCGCAGGGCAATACACGCATCGGCGATCGACACCAGCACATCGGCGCTACCCGCCAATTGATCGGCCTCCCCAAGAACTCTTGGCAGTCGCGCGAGCGTGAAGTCAACCCCGCGCGGTGACGCCGCGACCACCAGTTCGGCCAGCGCCTTGGACGCCGCGTAGGGATAGAGCGCCTCACGTGGATCGGTGACACGTGCGGCGTCCACCGCCGCGTTGACGACGAAGGTCGACATGTGAATCAACCGGGCATCGCGTGCCGCACAGATGTCTACGGCGGCAGATACCCACTGCACGTTGGCGTCCCGGATATCGCGATAGGGGGCCAACATGTTGGTGTTTCCGATGCAGTTGACCAGTGTGCGCGCCCCTGTCTCGCGCATCAGTGTGTCCAGTGCCTGCGGGCCGAACCCGGTACCGACATGCCGGACCCTGACTCCATCGATACCCCGGAGGGCTGGCCATGGTCCGGAATCGGGGAGCTCCGATCTCGTCACCAAGACGACGTCCGGACGCAGCGCGCCATCGCTTTTCAGGTCGAGCGTGGCGCGCGCGAAACCGGTTCCGACGATCCCGGACGCTCCCAACACGATGATCGGCCCGTCTCCGTCGGCCCGGGAGTTGTTGCCATTCAGCGCTGTCACGCGGGGCGTTGCCGTCAATCGTTCAAGGTCTGCGCCGATCTCGGTCGCGGTGTCCGCGGCACCGAGCTGGTCGGCCACCGCGGCCGCCGCCGCAAGGTAGGCGGCGCTGTCGGCGCTGATCACATCGAGTATGGATAGCTGACGGCCGAGATACCGGCGTGTGTCCGGCAAGATTCTGATCAGGTCGAGCGAGCCGATTCCCTCGTCGAGGAGCGACGACTCCGCCCGGATTTCGCGCCCGAGGTGCCTGCTCCAGATTCCTGCGAGACCCGCGGCTGTCGCGATGGTCTCTTCCTCGTCCGGTGCTGCGTCCACAAACTGTGGCATAGTCCGCAAGCCGTCGTCGTCGATCTTGCCGTTGGGCTTACGTGGAATACGCGACACGCTCACCACAAAGAACGAGGAGACACCCAGGTCCACCAGAAGCCTCCTGATTCGCGCGGCCAATTCGTTGTCGTTCAGGTCCTTACGAGCCTGGAACCACACCACCAGCGCGCCCCCGTGTAACCCCACTCCCACATCCGCGATTCCGGGTTCCTCGCAGACACGTCGAACGATCGCAGCGGTATCAATCCGCCTCCCGGAAATCTTCACGATGGCGTCGCGGCGTCCGGAGAAGGTGGGGAATCCGTCCTCGTCGAACACGACGCGGTCGGCGGTGGCGAATGCCCTCCGGGATGCTCCGCCAGCGTCGAGGACCACACCGAAGCTATCCCCCGGGGTCCCGAGGTAACCGGCGGATACGGTTTCTCCGACCACCACGATTTCACCGAATGCGACAAAGACTGTGTTGGGCACCAGCGGCAGACCCACCCGAAGCCGCTCGGAACCATCACCGTGCCGCACACCGTCGATCGGCAGATACGTGACGACGACGGTAGTTTCGGTCGGACCGTAGCTCGAGACGAGTGTGATCCCCTGCGTGCCGGCAGCCTCCAGCCACGTGTCGACTGCGCTCGTACGGATTGCCTCACCGCCAACGACCACCTGTCGAAGAGCAGAACCACCGATCAAGACCATCGCCTCGGCGTCATCGCAGAGCAGGTGCCACACGGCGGTCGGCAGGTCGATCAGAGTTGGTTCCAGCACCTGAATGTCCCGCACGAGCGCAACCAAATCACCGGATTTCATTGCTGCAGAACGGATTAGTTGTGATCCGCCAACCGCTGCACCGAATATCTCCTCCACGCTGATATCCGATGTCAATGGCGCACATTGGAGGATGCTGTCCCGGGCCTCCCAGCCGTAGGCATTCACGGCCGCGCGGGCAAACAGTGCGAGCGCGCCGTGTGTTACCGGCACGAGTTTGGGCCGACCGGTCGACCCGGAGGTCGCCATGATGTACGCCGTCTTGTTCGCCAAGCCGGCGTCCCGCACCACCGCTTCGGTGCGCTCTTCGACGAGACGCCGCGTCGTACCATCCAGGTTCATCGGGATCGGTGCTGCGGTATCGACAATATGTGTCGCGGCGCCACCACCATGTTCGGCAATGGAATCAGCGCGCAGCGGCATACCTTTCGCGCTGTCACACACGCTGTACCCGCAGCCGGCGAGGTGGCAGGCGATCAGAAGGTCGATGGTCTTGTCGGTGTCGTCGTCAACGCACACCACGATGTCGCCCGGCACGACGCCATCCGTGACCAGCCAGGCGATCCACGGCTCGACGAATTGCCGCCTCCGCAGGAACCGATCCACACCACCGTCGGCGTCCAGGAACCAAGCGGGCGTCGCGGCCGCCTCGGGCCGCACACACTCATCACCACGGCGTCGTGTGCCGTCGACACCGATCCCGAACCACTCGTTCACCGTCATGGCAATCGGTAAATGCCACATGGCTTCCATCGATCCCAGCGCCGCCACGATCCGCTCGGCGATCCATGACGGTGGCGTGTTCGCGTCGTCCAGGTCCGCGCGGTTCCAGATCGACAGGGTGAGCGTTCGTTGTTCCTCGTCGACGACGCACGAGACGGTCATGCCTTCCACCGGGCCGATGTCGGTTGCGTAGGGCGTCCCCGACAGGAACGGGCGCAGGGCCGGCGCGCATGTTTCGCGGATGAAGTTGAAGGTCAGCGCCTCGACATGTGATGTCTTGTTGATTGCCAAGTACATTCGGCGATACTGTTCCTCGCGGAGCCACCGGCGCCGCGAGGCCCTGACATAGTCACGGTCCAGCGCGTGCACGACATCCTGCACAGAGGCAAAAGCAGGGAAACGGACAGGATGCGCGATCGAGTTGACCAGACAGGTTGCTACGTTCAGATCGGGTTCCCCGAACCTGTTGTCCACCGCATGAATCAACAGGGTGGCTGTGCTCTGCCGCAGACTTGCATCCACCGCGATCGCGGCCGCCGCCACCAGAATGTTCAACGGCACCTGCTTGGCCTCGGATAGTGTTTCGATCTTCTCGAAGGCCTTACCCGATAGCGTGGCCGACTCTTGCAGAACACCTCTGGCCGCCCCGACGAGGCGATCGTTCGCACCATGTCCGTACCCGCCGGTGTGGGACGCATCGGCGAGTTCACGCTGAACTGCCTGGCCGAAACGTCGCAGCGATTCCTCTGTCTTGGTGGCCTCGCGGCTGTGTGCCTCGGAAATTTTCGCCAATGATTCTCTTGAACAATGGCTTTCGTATTTCGCAACGCCCGCTAGCTGCTGTCCGAGATCAGTCTCTATCACCCCGATCGCGCCACCATCGAGCAAGAGGTGGTGCGCGTGGATGTCCAGCCCCACCACCCGCCCGTCCGTTCCGGTACGGATGGTGTAACGCACGAGTGGCTTGGATTCGAGGGCTGTTGACCATCTGCGGACAAGCTCGTCAGCGGCCTGGGCTGTCGCATCGTCCGTGTCCGGAGCCGTCTGCACGATGTCGCCGAACTGCAATCGCCGCACCAGTTCTGGATAGCGTGATTCGCTTGGCACCTGTTCCAGAACACACAATTGCACCGCGTTGGCGACTATTGCCGCCTCCAGCGCGGACATGAACACCGACGCGTCGATGGAGTATAGCCGGTAGCTCTTCCCGATCAGATACAACCGGGGATCATCGGCCTGCGACGCGCCGTTGTACATGTTCTGCTGGGACCTGCTCAACGACAGCCGGTCGACTCGAGGATCTACCGCCAATGTCATGTGACGCCCTCCGGCTGCGCCTGCTCCAGCACCTGCGCCCATCCGGCGACGGAAAGATCTGAGACCAAACGCTTCTGCAGATCCGAACCTCGGGTCACACCCAGCTGCTTCATCAACAGCACGAAACGAATCGAGTCCAGACCCAGCTCTCGAAGATCAGTGGCATCGCCGTCGAAAAGCTCCGATTCGGAGATGTACAGCACGTCGCAGACGGCCGCCATGATCCGGTTCCGCACATTTTCAGGCACGCGTCAATGCCCCATTCAGCGAGGCGGCCAATGCCGAACGCATGACCTTGCCGGACTTCGTCCGCGGGATATCCGCGACGACTGCGATGATCGACGGCCTGGCCATCGACTCGGATTCGTGCCGATATCTGGCCGCGATCCTCTGCTTGAGCTCAACCGTGCCCGGCCCGTCAAGCTGCGCGGTCGGTACCACCGCCAACCCGACCAGAGCACCGAACTCCTCGTCCGGTATCTCGTAACACGCCGCTTCACCAACGCCTGCAACGTTTTCGGCGATCCTGTCAACCTCATCCGGTACCACGTTGACCCCTCCGGAGATGATCATCTCCGAGGAACGCCCCCTGATGTAGAAGAAGCCATCGTCACGATGCTCCACCAGGTCGCCGGTGTTCACCCATCCGTCGGCCAGTACCTCACGGGTACGGTCGGGGTTTCCCCAGTAACCCAGCATGTTGGCCGGCGACTTGATCCACAGCGTGCCGTACGGCGCAGAGGCGCCGCCGTCTGTGGGTCCGCCCGTCTGGCCGTCTGACAGGAAGGTCTGTACCCCGGGGTAGGGACGGCCGACCGCACCCTCCTCGATCCTGGCGAGCGATTCCTTGTCGGTCGGCAGACATAGCGCAGTACAACCGGTTTCACTCAGGCCGTACACCTGAGCCGTTCGCACCCCTGCGGCTTCGATGAACTGCACATCGTCCGGAATTGCGCGCGAGCCGCCGTAGGCTATGAACCGCAACGAGGAAACGCCTTCTCCGGTTCGTCTCAGCTCGGACACCAACCTGGTCAACAGAGTGGGCACCAGACAAGCAGTCGCCACCTCATTACCCACCAGCAGATCCATCAGCGATGCCCCGCCCTCACCGCCGGTGATGCACGATGCGCCATGCATCAGGCCGTTGAGGATCCACCAGAGCCCACCGATATGCGTTGCCGGTAGCGGCGAATAGGTCGTCTCGCCCGCCACCCAGTCGATCCAGCCCAGCCCCTCATCGCGCAGGATGTCAGGGATGGCGAAGAACGTGCGGTGGGCAAGCAGCACGGCCTTCGGTTCACCTGTCGTGCCACTGGTGAAGATCATCGCGAGCGGGTCGTCGGCATCTCCTGCGGTGTGCGTTGCAGGCCAATCTATGTCGCTATTCGGGTCTCCAACCGCGCCGATCGTCCCGGCCGCATCCGGAAGGATCGCGGTCGGATCAGTGATCTCGCAGAACCGCGCGATGGCCGCCGGGGGCAGGTCCTTATCCACCATGACGGCGATAGCGCCGAGCCGTGCACACGCGAGTACCGAAAGGTACGTCTGGGGTCCGTTGTCCGACAGCACCACAACCCGTGACCCTCGAGTCACCGACTCGGCCCGAAGCGCCGCGGCGAGCTTTCCGACCGCGGCGGCGAGCTCTCCGTAACTCACGGCACCCGTGCAGTCACTGCGGCGCAATGCGATGAGGTCTGGCCGTACACGGGCCTGTTCGTGGACTCGTTCCCAGACGGTGGGTGGTGGCGCAGACATGGCAGAGGGAGACGCTTCCTGTCGGGGGCTAGGGGATGTTCAGGACCGCGAGCTCGAACTCTCCGGCCGCGGATCCTCCATCCTGGTCCCAGAATTCGATGGTGCTGTGGAATTGGAGATAACGCCACGACCGGTCCACGATGTGGAAATTGCGGGCTTGTAGGCGAGCGGAGAACCGCTGCGCGTTGACCAGTCGCCGGAATCGTGACGATGTGCTCTTGATCAACATGTTGGCAAGTTGGTTCTGGCAGTAGTCATCGATCGACCAGCCCCGAAATGCCCAGATATCGTCGTTGACAACCCCTTGGGCGAAGGCACAGTACGCCAGCTGGTTGAAGCACAGCACCAACTCGACGGCGTTGAAGTGCCCGGTGCTCCGGATATAGGCGGACTCATTGATCGTGAAATTGCCCTGCGCGTGCACCGCGTCCGAGGTGATTCCGTACTCGGCATCGGACAGGTACCGGCATCCCTTGTAGGAATATGGTTCAAGCACTCTGCCAAGTAGATCCTCGTCGATCGGGGCCATCCCGGTGGAAGGCAACCCGGTCTGTACCGACAGCGTTGCCGCGACCGCGCTCACGCCGCGTATCCGGGTGTCTCAAGACCGTCCAGCATGGTCAGGCGGTGGGTCGTCAACGTGCCCGACGCTGTTCCGTGCTTCGCGCGGTGCACAAGAGCTCTGTTGTCCCACAGCACAATATCCCCGACCTCGTAGTGCTGGGCGTGGATGAACGGTGACGCATAGTCGGGATCGAGCTGCCCCGACTCTTCGAGTAGCTGCTGAAGCAGCGCAGCATCGAGCAGCCTTCCGTCCCTGTCCTCGATCGTCTCGGTGCCGGCCTCACAGATGTAGAGGATCTCTTCCCCCGTCTGTGGGTGCTTGATCACCGTGGGCCACTTCTGAGGCGGCGTGACCCTTTCGATCTCGGCCAGGATTTCTCCGATGGGCCGGTAGACATCACTGGGCCGTATCTTGATGTAACGGCGCGGCGTGTGCGTGCTGAATGTCCCACGCACAGAGTCCTTTACCGTGCCCGGCAACGATTCCCACACCTTGTTGAGATCGATGAAATAGGTTCCGCGATCACTCCCCGGAACCGCCAGCGGCACCACCATGGAGAACGCGAAGGGCTCCGGCATGAACATGTAGTCGACGTGCCAGAATGCGCCGGTTCGCGGAACCCCTTGCCCCTCTTCGGTAGACGAGACAAAGATTTCCGGGTGGTCCTCATGGTGATACACCGGCTCGTAATAGGGCACTATCTCCCCGATCAATCTCCCCAGCTGGATGAACTCCGCGGGTGAGGGGTGTACATCCTTGAGGACGACGAGCTTGTTCCGGTAAACGAGTTCGCGGATCTCCTGTGTGGTGATTCCGTCCAGGTTCCCGGGATCGATCCCCGTGACCTGCGTGCCCAGTCCCTCGCCCTTCACATTGAGCGTCATCGACTCCCTATTCCTGATTCAGCCCTCGCCTTTCGGCGATTGGATGGGCACCTTCGGTCTCACCGCCCGGCCGCCACATGCCGGCGACCACTAACACAGCAGTCGAGCCGACGACCGAAATAGTTCCCATGACTTGACGAAGCAGTAGTTTTCTGTGGGCGCGACAACGCGAACCACGGCGGATAATTCGTTATTGCCCTGCATTTTTGGAGACCAGACAACAATCACCGGGAGGTAGCGTCCGTCGCGGTGACCTTCGTCTCAGGAACTTCGGGGCCACTCGGCACGACTCACTGGAGGGCACCGACTGTTCTCAGGAGCGAGGCGCCTGGCGGAAGTGCCGTGAGCTGGGTGCCAGGGCCGCGGCGGCAGGCGCCAACAAGCACACCGCCGCACACACTGCCAGCACCGGTGCGCTACCGAAGTGATCCATAGCCGGGGCGATGATCACCAGGCCAAGTGGCGCCAAGCCGTAGGACAGCAGGAAGTCCAGAGAAGACACCCGGGCCAGCTTGTCGGGTTCAACTTCACGCTGGGTGGCGGTAAACCAGGGAACGTTGAAAAGCTCGATGCCCATACCGGTGATCACGTAAGCCATCACCACGATCACCAGAGGCACGGGCAGCATCAAGCTCAACGGTGCCGCGCTGTAACACGCGAGGCCTGCGAGCGCCGCCCAGCCTTGGTTACGCGGGCGCCAGCGACTGATGAGGATCGCGCCGATAAGTGCTCCGGCGACGTATGCCGTTGTCGCGCTTGCCAACAGCACTTCAGTCCCGTACCGGTCGCGGCTTACCAACGGCAGCGCAACCCCGGTGGCCGAATAGCCGGTAGCGATCACCGCGGTCAACGCCGCCAGGCCCGCGAGGAACCACGGGTGACGACGAGCCTCTCGAAACCCGTCGGCGAAGTCGCTGAACACGGTGAACCCTGAACCAGCCACCTCGGCTCGGCCACGGCCCGCCGGCGGTGCGAGCGCAGACAGAAGCCACAGTCCCGCGAGAACTATCAGCAGCGGGGCCACCCCCAGCCGGGCGGCAGCCAACGCCGCCACCCCGGGCGCCACGAGTGTCACCACCCGCACGGCAATGGTGATGGCGGCATTCGCCTGCTGACGCTGCGACACGGCAACCACCTCAGCGGTCAATGCCTGGTAGGAAGGCCGGCACGCACCCTGCCCTGCCCCGGCCAGCACCGCGGCCGCTGCGGGAATCGCAATCACGTGGTGGATGCCTGCCGCGATCACCAGATGCCCCGCTGCTGCCAGCATCGAAGACACCGCGATCACGCCACGTCGCGAATAGCGATCCGCGAGAACTCCTCCCAGCGGGACGGCCGCCAAGAACCCGACGGTCCGGGCGGCGAGAACCAGACCTAGCGCGGTTGCCGACAAGGTTCCGTCGAGGACCGCAAATCCGAGCACGATGGGCAGCATCCAGGTCGCCAAACCCGAGGCAGTGGTCCCTGTCCACAACCGCAGGAAGGGAACGCTACGGAGCACGGACGGGGCGCTCGGCTCCGTGGGGTGAGGCGATGTCACAGCTGTGTTGTCTACACGACAGCACAGCGATAGGGGAAATATGGGACTACCGGGAACTATTGACCGCACAGCGACGACCACTCGGACGTGACAGTAGCTGAGACGACCCTCGGGAAGCGCCGCCGGATTCTCATTCCCACGTACGCGACCCGTACCCGGCGCACCTCAGCGCAGCATGCGGGACTGTCGCAGAATAGGTGCACACATCATGGCGGCCCGGTCTTACCGGGGAACGGCCCCCACGTCCACGTTGCCGATGGCACCGGAGGCACCGCGCGACGTGCATGCGTGGTGGCGACGCCGTCGACACACAGGGCAAATACGATCAGAAAGGCCGGCGGCTGAAGTGGACAGACATTTCGCAGAGTCGGTGGGGCGCCCAGACCTGATTCAGTTGGCGGACGGGATGTTCTGTCTGCGATTCGAGACCATGAAGGTGGTTTCGGCCATGGCGGCCGTGCAGCAGCTCCTGGACAGCGGCGCGATTGATCGCGAGACGACTCTCCTCGACAGCTCCAGTGGTATCTACGCTCACGCCCTGGCACTGGCCGCACATCGCCACGGCCTGAAATGTCACATCGTGGGTTCCACCACGGTCGACGAGACACTGCGCGTCCAGCTGGCCATCCTCGGCGCGCACTTCGAGCAGATGCCCCCGACTCCGAACCTGAAACTGGATCAGAATCGTCGGGTTGCCCGCATCCACGAGATTCTGCGCGAGCAACCCAACTACCACTGGATGCGCCAGTACCACGACGACATTCACTACGCCGGGTACCGCCCGATTGCTCACCAGATACGGCAGGAACTCGGGGATACCGCGCTGACTCTTGTGGGCGGCGTGGGTACCGGTGCATCAACCGGCAGCCTCGCCACCGAACTGCGGGTCGGTGTACCGGATACCCGCCTGGCGGGCATACAGCCTTTCGGCTCGGTGACCTTCGACGCGGAACATCTCGACGACCCCGACATCATCATCGCCGGCATCGGCAGCTCCATTCCCTTCGAGAACGTCGATCCAAGCCTCTACGACACAGTGCACTGGATCGGTTTCGGCGCCGCGCAGTCGGGTGCCATCGAACTGCTGCGCAGGCACGCGGTCTTCGCGGGACTGTCCACCGGTGCGGCGTTCCTTGCCGCTCAATGGGAGAAGGAACGCGCCCCCGAACGGGCGGTGGTTTTCACCGCCCCCGACACCGGGCATCGCTACGTGCAGAACGTGTTCGCCCGTCACCAGGATGCTGCTGCCATGGCGGAGTTCTCACCAAAGGCCGTGGCGGACAACGCCGATCTGGCACTGCCCTGGTCGTACCGCGACTACGACAGGCCTGCGCCCGGTTTCGTGGAGGGCGACCGCACCCTGTGCGAGGCCACCGCACTCGCGCAATAGCCACGGCCCGCGACACTGCGACACCCGCGAATTCCCGGCTCAGCAAACATGTTCATTGCTAGCCTGAATCGGTGACTTACCCACCACAGGAGCCGCCCGCAGCGGGCGATCCGTCAGCGTACGACCCATATCAGCCACCCCCGGGGTACCAGCCGCCCCCGCCGCCCGGATATCAACCCGGGTACCAGCCGGGTCCCCCACCGGGAGCCCCCCAGTACCCGGGTGGACAATTCCCGCCCCCACCCCAGGGATACCCGCCTGCCGGCTACGGCTATCCGCCGCAGGCGCCATGGCCACCGCAGGGACCGTTCAACGCCGGTGAGTCGTGGAGCTGGTCGTGGGCACAGGTCACCAAACGCTTCGGGACCTTCATTCCGCCGTATCTCGTCTGGTTCCTTGCGATCGGTGTGCCGTTCGGGATCGTCTACGCGATTCTGATCGCCAGCCTGCCGCAGACCAGCACCAGCGGTTACGGCGGTGACTCAAGCTCCTCGTACTCATACTCATATGAGGGACCCGAGTTCTCCGGCGGAGCTATCGCCATCATCATCCTGCTGTACGCAGTGGTGTTCGCCGTCAGCCTCTACGTGGGCGCCTGCATCGTCAGCGCCAATCTCGATGTCGCCGATGGTAAGCCCGTGAGTTTCGGAACCTTCTTCCGCGCCCGCAGTTTCGGCGCCTACGCGGGAACCGCGCTCCTGGTCGCGCTCGGAGTTCTGATCGGAAGCTTCCTGATCATCGGCGGAATCATCTTCGGGTTCTTCGCCCAGTACGCCGTGTTCTTCGCCATCGACCGCGGCCTGGGCCCCGTCGATGCGATCAAAGCCAGCTTTCAGATCGTCAAAGACAATCTGGCACAGGCCTTGCTCGTGTTCCTGATCACCTTGGCGGTTGCCTTCGCCGGCGTCGCAGCGACATTCATCACCTGCGGCTTGGGCGGCATCATCGCCTACCCGACGATTGCGGCCCTTTCCGGCCTGATTCACGTCTACACCTACCGGCGTCTCACCGGCGGCGTCATCGCACCAGCACCGGTGTAAACCTCTGCGCCGCAAGCCGAGCGGGAATCTCACGAGAGACTCGAGCCGATTTCCCACGCCAGATTCCCACTCGGCGCACGGAGTCACCAACGAAAAGACCCGGCCTGCATGACGCAGACCGGGTCTTTTTTCGTTACAGGACTTAGAAGTCCATACCGCCCATGCCACCGGTCGGGTCGCCCGCAGGTGCGGCCGACTTCTCCGGCTTGTCGGCAACAACGGCCTCAGTGGTGAGGAACAGCGCCGCGATGGATGCCGCGTTCTGCAACGCCGAGCGGGTCACCTTCACGGGGTCGGCAACGCCGGCCGCGAGGAGGTCCTCGTACACATTGGTCGCCGCGTTCAGGCCGTGGCCCGCGGGAAGGTTCGCGACCTTCTCCGCGACGACACCCGGCTCCAGACCACCGTTGAAGGCGATCTGCTTCAGCGGAGCCGACAGCGCAACACGCACGATGTTGGCGCCAGTGGCCTCGTCACCCTCGAGAGCGAGCGAGTCCAGCGCGGGGGCAGCCTGCAGCAGAGCGACGCCACCACCGGCGACGATGCCCTCTTCGACGGCGGCCTTCGCGTTGCGAACGGCGTCCTCGATGCGGTGCTTGCGCTCCTTGAGCTCCACCTCGGTGGCAGCTCCGGCCTTGATCACCGCAACACCGCCGGCCAGCTTGGCCAGGCGCTCCTGCAGCTTCTCGCGGTCGTAGTCGGAGTCGCTGTTCTCGATCTCGGCACGAATCTGGGCCACGCGGCCCTGGATCGCGTCGGCATCGCCTGCACCCTCGATGACGGTGGTCTCGTCCTTGGTGACGACGACCTTGCGGGCAGTGCCGAGCAGCTCGACGCCGGCGGTCTCCAGGGAGAGGCCGACCTCTTCGCTGATGACCTGGCCACCGGTGAGGATCGCGATGTCCTGCAGCATGGCCTTGCGGCGGTCACCGAAGCCCGGAGCCTTGACGGCGACGGACTTGAAGGTGCCACGGATCTTGTTGACGACCAGGGTCGAAAGTGCTTCGCCCTCAACGTCTTCAGCGATGATCAGCAGCGGCTTGCCGGCCTGGATGACCTTCTCCAGCAAGGGCAGCAGGTCCTTGACGGTCGACACCTTGGAGCTGACCAGCAGGATGTAGGGATCCTCCAGGACGGCTTCCTGACGCTCGGCGTCGGTCACGAAGTAACCCGAGATGTAGCCCTTGTCGAAGCGCATGCCTTCGGTGAGCTCCAGCTGCAGGCCGAAGGTGTTGGACTCCTCGACGGTGATGACACCCTCGTTGCCAACCTTGTCCATGGCCTCGGCGATCAGATCGCCGATGGACTGGTCACCCGCGGAGATGCCCGCGGTGGCCGCGATCTGCTCCTTGGTGTCGATCTCCTTGGCAGAGGCCAGCAGAGAGCTGGTAACGGCCTCCACGGCCTTCTCGATACCGCGCTTCAGTCCGAGCGGGTTGGCGCCGGCGGCGACGTTACGCAGACCTTCCTTGACCAGAGCCTGGGCAAGCACGGTGGCGGTAGTAGTGCCGTCACCCGCGACGTCGTCGGTCTTCTTGGCAACTTCCTTGACCAGCTCAGCGCCGATCTTCTCGTACGGGTCCTCCAGCTCGATCTCCTTGGCGATGGACACACCATCGTTGGTGATCGTGGGGGCGCCCCACTTCTTCTCCAAGACGACGTTGCGACCCTTGGGGCCCAGCGTCACCTTGACCGCGTCAGCGAGGGCGTTGAGGCCCCGCTCCAGGCCGCGGCGGGCCTCTTCGTCATACGCAATTGTCTTGGCCATTGCGAAGTGATTCCTCCGTGTAAGGGGGTTGCACGTTCTTGGCCGGGCTCAGTGCCCGCGACGGACGGACGCAGCTGTGTGGGCTGCGGCCTCACCGTCCCGGCCTAGCACTCACCGGTCGTGAGTGCCAATGCCATTTTTAGCACTCGACCATGGCGAGTGCAAGGTCGATTGTCTATTCCTCGCGCGGAATAGACACGACCTCGGCTCCAGATTAAAAACCGTGGTGATGTGGACGGACATCGATGCCACATCGTGCGCTCCGGTTTCACGCCCGTGCTGTAACGCTTTGCGTCCCGCAGACCACTCAGTCGTGTCACCATCCCCATCGGCAGAGGAGTAGCAATGATCACCGCACAGCTTCAGCGTCACATCGAACCGGATGCGCCGTTGGCGCGCGGCGGGGTCGCCCTGGCGCGTTATGGGCTCGCGATCGTCATCGCGTGGATCGGCATGCTGAAGTTCACCGAATTCGAGGCCAACGGCATCGTGCCGCTGGTGTCCCACAGTCCGCTGACGTCCTGGGTGTACACCATCTTCTCGGTCACCGCGTTCTCATCGCTACTCGGAATCGTGGAAATCACGATCGCAGTCCTGCTGTCCGTCAAGCCGTGGTTGCCCCGGCTCTCAGCCGTCGGCAGCCTCATGGCCATCGGCATGTTCGCCACGACTGTGAGCTTTCTGGTCAGCACACCGGGGGTGTTCGAGAGCGCGGCCGGGGGGTTCCCGGTGCTGTCCTCGACCGGGCAATTCCTGATCAAGGATGTCGCACTCCTCGGCATCTCCGCCTGGACCTTGGTCGATGCACTCACGCGACGCTGAAGCAGCCCTCGTCGCTTCGCTACAAACCGGCGACGAGGGGGCATTCGCGCAGGTTGTGGACGCGCATACTCCCGCGATGCTGCACCTCGCGCGCAGTTATGTGAGAAGCCGCGAGATCGCCGAGGAGGTGGTGCAGGAGACCTGGCTCGCGTTGTGCAAGGGCATCGGCGCCTTCGAAGGTCGATCGTCACTGCGCACCTGGCTGTTCACCATCCTGATCAACATCGCCAAAGAACGGGGCAGCCGCGAACGTCGCGATACCGCGAAGGCCATTGCGGCATTTACCGGAGGGACCGTCGACCCGGGCCGTTTCCAGGACACCGGCGAGTGGGTGGGCCACTGGCGCGACGACGCCGCCCCTCATTCGTTTCCCGAGACGCCGGAGAACCTGGTGCTCTCCGAAGAGCTGGTCGCCCATGTCGTTCTGCAACTCGACGGGCTGCCGGAGATGCAGCGCGTTGTGGTGACGATGCGCGACCTACTGGGACTCGACTCGAAGGAGGTCGCCCAACACCTGGGAATCACCTCGGCCAACCAACGCGTGCTCCTGCATCGCGGACGGGCGGCAGTGCGCCAAGGGCTTGAGGACTACATGAAGGACGTGAGCTAAATGAACTGCGACGATCTCGTCGAACTGATCACGGAGTACCTGGACAATTCACTATCACCGGTCAAGCGCGCGAAGCTTGAGGCACACCTGTTGGAGTGCGACGGATGCGTGAACTACCTGAACCAGTACAAGTCCACCGTGTCGATCTTGAGCCAGATACCGCAGGACGGCCCCAGTGAGGCTCTGCGAGAGAGACTGCTCGCCGGCTTTCGCGAACGGCAACCTTGAGCTGCGAACACGGCTTGCCTGCGACCGGGCCAATTTCTTACCCGCCTGTGCCTAACGACGCGGCCGCAGCCCGTCAAAGACAACGTCGGTGACCTGCTGTGAGACCTCTTTGTTGTAGCTCTGCATGGCCTGACAGCCGACCAGGAGTGCCTTTACCTCGTGCACGCCGATGTCGGAGCGCACCGTGCCCGCCTGCTGTGCAGCCCGCACCAAATCGCCCAGGACCGCATAGAAGGATTCCTCGATCTGCGGGATAAGAGCTTCGACACTGACACCTGCGCCGGCCAGGGCGTCCACCAATCCTTGATCGGTCCCGCCCCACTCGACCATCACGCGTAGGAATCCGAACAGCGCCTCACCCGGGTCGGCCGACTCCAGTAGCTCGCGCCCCTTGCCGATCACCGTGCTCATCCGATCTTCCGCAACGGCCCGATACAGGTCCTCCTTGGCCGGAAAATGCCGGTAGACGGTCCCGGCACCCACTCCCGCGCGCCGCGCGATCTCGTCGATCGGGACGCCAAGGCCCTCCTCGGCGAACGTTTGATAGGCAACCTCAAGGACCCGCGCACGGTTGCGGGCGGCGTCAGCGCGCAGGGGCCGGGCAGGTTGATCCATCTCACACTCCTCGAGGTTCCGACACGCCTTGACAAAACGGGGCGTACGTTCCGTATATTCGTAAGCGGAGTAGCCGCCCCGGTTACTGGAGATATTACCCAAGGAGCCCCCATGACCAAATGGAGTACCACCGACATCCCCGATCAGACCGACCGCGTCGCGATCATCACCGGTGCCAACACCGGCCTCGGGCTGGAGACAGCCAAGGCGCTCGCCGCGCACGGCGCCCACGTCGTACTCGCGGTGCGCAACACAGAGAAGGGAAAGGCCGCAGCCGACGCGATCACCGCGGCCCACTCGAACGCCGACGTGACCCTGCAGCCGTTGGACCTTTCCTCACTGGAATCCGTACGTCGGGCCACTGACGAGCTCAAGTCGCGCTACGACAAGATCGACCTGCTGATCAACAACGCCGGGGTCATGTGGACGGAGAAGTCCACCACCGCCGACGGCTTCGAGCTGCAGTTCGGCACCAATCACCTGGGTCACTACGCATTCACCGGCCTGCTCCTGGACCACCTGCTACCCGTCGAAGGTTCACGCGTGGTGACCGTCTCCAGCATCGGGCACCGCATTCGCGCCGGAATCCACTTCGATGACCTGCAATGGGAACGCGACTACAACCGGGTCGCGGCCTATGGGCAGTCGAAGCTGGCCAACCTGTTGTTCACCTACGAACTGCAGCGGCGCCTGGCTGGCACCAATACGGCAGCCCTGGCCGCACACCCCGGCGGCTCCAACACCGAGCTGGCCCGCAACTCCCCGCTGTGGGTCCGGGCCGTTTTCAACGTCGTGGCGCCATTGCTGGTCCAGGGGGCGGATATGGGTGCGCTGCCCACATTGCGGGCCGCCACCGACCCCGCAGCCCTGGGCGGCCAGTACTACGGACCGGACGGATTCGCCGAACAACGCGGTAACCCCAAGGTCGTCGCATCGAGCGAGCAATCCTATGACCTCGATTTGCAGCGTCGGTTGTGGTCGGTATCTGAGGAACTCACCGACGTGGTCTTCCCGGTGAAGTGAGCTGAACGGAAAGAGGCGGGCACTGTGCTGATTGTCGCCGACTGTCACTCTGGTGACACGACACGCGGTGCCCGCCACGCCCGTCGGGATGCACTCCCGTAATCCGTTGCGCTAGTCTGCAGTCCAATCAGTGAGGAGTCTGACGGGTGCGGGCTGTAGAGGTGCCCAGCACCCATACATTGCGGGGCTGGCAGCGCAGGGCATTAGTGCGGTACTTGGCCGCCAAGCCCCGAGATTTCCTGGCGGTCGCGACCCCGGGATCAGGGAAAACAAGGTTTGCCCTGCGAATTGCTACCGAGCTGCTGGCCGACGGTACGGTCGACAAGATCACCGTCGTGGTGCCGACAGAACACCTCAAGGTCCAGTGGGCTCAGTCGGCCACCTCCTTCGGGCTCTCCCTGGACCCGAGATTCAGCAACTCGGACGCACAGAACTCCTCGGAGTACCACGGGGTCGTGGTCACCTATGCGCAGGTGGCAAGTCACCCCACCCGGCACCGGGTTCGCACGGAGAACCACCGCACTTTGGTGATCTTCGACGAGATCCACCACGCCGGAGATGCCAAAAGCTGGGGGGAAGCGGTCCGCGAAGCCTTCGACGACGCGACGCGGCGCCTCTCATTGACCGGAACCCCGTTCCGCAGTGACGACAGCCCCATCCCTTTCATCAACTACGAGCCCGACGGCGCGGGCTTCCAGCGCTCGCAAGCCGACCACACCTACGGCTACTCCGAGGCGCTGGCCGACGGCGTGGTGCGTCCCGTGGTCTTCATGGCGTACTCGGGCGAGGCTCGTTGGCGTGACAGTGCCGGCGAGGAACATGCCGCCCGTCTCGGCGAGCCGCTGTCCGCCGAGCAGACCGCACGCGCCTGGCGCACGACCTTGGACCCCAACGGCGACTGGATACCCGCGGTGCTGCGCGCCGCCCACGCGCGGCTACAGCAGAAACGCAACGGGGGCATGACCGATGCCGGGGCCATGATCATCGCCTCCGATCAGAAGGCCGCCCGCGCCTACGCGAAGCTGCTGACCACCATCACCGGTAGAGAACCCACCGTGGTGCTGTCCGACGATCCCAAATCCTCGGACCGCATCGCCCAATTCGCCATCGACGGCAGCGAGTGGCTGGTGGCCGTGCGCATGGTGTCCGAGGGAGTCGACGTGCCGCGTCTGGCCGTCGGCGTCTACGCGACAAGTGCCTCCACCCCACTGTTCTTCGCCCAGGCCATCGGGCGGTACGTGCGCTCCCGGACACCGGGTGAAACGGCGAGTATCTTCCTGCCCTCGGTGCCGACGTTGCTCGAGCTCGCCAGCCTGCTGGAAGAACAGCGCAATCACGTGCTCGGCAAGCCGCATCGCGAACCGATGGGCGATGAGGAGCCGGTGGAGCGCAAGCGCACCGAGCCGGGCGAGGAAGAGAAGGGCTTCGAATCGCTCAGTGCCAGCGCCGAACTGGATCAGGTGATCTTCGACGGGGCATCCTTTGGCACCGCGACGCCCGCGGGCAGCGAGGAGGAAGCCGAGTATCTTGGCATTCCCGGCCTGCTCGATCCGAATCAGATGCGAGATCTGTTGCGGCGCAGGCAAGAAGAGCAGCTCACCAAGCGCACCGCCTCCGGCGAGGTGCCCCCGGAGATCACTTCGACACACGGCCAACTGCGCGAGCTACGTCGCGAGCTCAATGCTCTGGTGTCGGCCACACACTTCAAATCGGGTAAACCGCACGGCTGGATTCATAACGAGCTGCGCAGGCGATGCGGAGGCCCCCCGGTGGCCGCGGCCACCCGCGATCAGCTCAAGGAACGCATCGTCGCCGTACGCACCCTGCATCGGGAGCTCTAAACCGCCGAGTGTCGACTTATCGTGTGATTCCCTCGCTCGGCGACACAGAGAGTCGACAGTCGAAGGGACGGGCTTAGACGGGGAACTTCACTCCCGTCAGTTCTTCCGAGACAGACCAAAGCCGTTGTTGCAGAGCCCGATCATGTGACTGCCTAGTGGACTTCACCACCTTCGGATACCCGCGGAGTTCCCCAAAGCCCGAAGGCCCGTAGTACTGGCCACCGACGGCGGTTGGGTCCGTAGCAGCACGCAGACTGGGCAAGGCGCCCATCGCCGGGCTCTGGGCCAGTTTCAACGCCGCCGCACTGAGCGCCTCCGGACCGAACGTGATGTGACGCATCAACTCGGTACCCGACGCACCGGGATGCGCGGCCAACGCCGCCGTCTCCGCCCCCGCGGCTTCAAGGCGCCGCTGCAGCTCGTAGGTGAACAAGAGATTGGCGAGTTTGGACTGGGCGTAAGCCCCCACCCGAGTGTAACTGCGTTCCCACTGCAAGTCATCGAAATGTATTGCAGCCCTGAACTTATGGCCGTTACTACTGACGGTTACGACGCGCGAGCCACGCACCGCCGTCAGGTTCTCCAGCAGCAGACCGGTAAGGGCGAAATGTCCCAGATGGTTGGTGCCGAACTGCAGCTCAAACCCGTCCGCGGTGTTGCCCTTCGGCGGATACATCACTCCGGCGTTATTGATGAGCAGATCGATCTGTGGATATTTGGCGCCCAATTGTTCAGCAGCAGAACGGATATCCGAGAGTGAAGACAGATCCAGGCGCTGCAGCGCCACGTTGCCTGCGGGCGCGGCCTTCCCGATCTCTTCGACAGCGGCAGCACCCTTGTCCAGATCGCGGACCGCAAGAACCACCTGCGACCCCGCGGCCGCCAACGCGCGGGCCGTCTCCAGGCCCAGTCCGGTGTTGGCACCGGTGATGATGGCGACGCGTCCAGCCTGGTCGGGAATGTCGGCGGTGGTCCAGTGTGCGGTCACACACGCATCCTGCCCCAGATCCACCGCGCTGCCCAGCCTGCCTTATTCACAGTTCTCCCGGTGTTCGATACCAGGAATCCCACAGCAGGGGTCAATACGCTCATCGCCGGATCACTGAGCTTGGCCACCCCTACTGCATGAGGCGGGTCCGTGCGCAAACTTACTTCTGTTGCCACCCTTGTAATTTCACTTCTGTGCTCGGGCCCCGGAGTGGCTGTGGCAGACCCGCTGCCGGTCGCCGACGTCAGCCAGTCGGCCGATACCGACGACAGCTGGCATCTGAGTGCTGCGCTGTCGCGGATGACTATCAACTCTGTGCCGAACATGGCCGCCACAGCATTCACACGAGAGGGGTTTGTCACCGGCAAGGCCCTCGCCAGCATCGACGGCAACGGTGCGGTTCCGGTCAACTCCGGCACCCTCGTCATGGGGCTGCAGCTGGGCTGCCAGATCGATCTCAGCGAGGGCGGAAGCGTCGACGTCGGCGCCGACGCGGGAGTCAGTCCCGGCTTCTCCGGTGGCAGCAATCTGCTGGCCATGGTCGGCCCCTATGCGGAGGTCAACGGGAGCATCTCGGTCAACCTGCTTCCGGGGACCATCAAGAACATCGTGCTGGGCAAGAAGGCACTCAAAGGACGCACCGGCGAAATCGTGGTTCACGATGCCCATGTGAAAGTCGACGCCTGCGGCGGACCGGTCTCCATCCGGTTCTTCACGACGGCGCTGATCGACACCGACAAGTCCGACGACAGCGTGAACGTGTACGGGGACATTCTTTCGCTATGAGCCCCGCCCGCGCGCGAGCACAACGCCACCGAATGGCACGGCTGATCATCGCCGCCACCCTGTGCACAAGCCTGACTGTCGGTCCGGCATCCGTGGCACGGGCGGACAACTGCAGCCCCGGCGACTTCGGTGCAGCACAAGGATGTGCGCCCCCAGCGGCCGTGACTGGCGGCGACAAGACCGAGAGCTGGCCCCCGACGAGTGTGGACTGGCCGCCCGAGCCCGACTCGGACACCGATGCGGCCGGTCAGGGTGCCGCACCGCCCCCGATCGTGATGCCCGCCGGCACGGCACCCGTCAAACCCGCACCGCCGGGCCGGGAACCGACCACCACATCGGCGCCGATTGTCAGTCCCGGCTCTTAGGCGGGCGCCGCTCCGTGAAACACCGCCTCGACGTTGTTGCCGTCAGGGTCGCGGACGAACGCGCCGTAATAGCCCGGGTGATACTCGGGCCATAGCCGCGGCGCATGAAGTGCCTCGGCGCCTTCACCCGTCGCCGTCGTGAAGAACTCGTCGACCTTCTCTGTGCTCTCGGCCGAGAAGGCAACGTGGATCTCACGATTGGGGCCGCCCGCGGCATCGCCGCCGCCGATCCAAAAGTCAGGTTTTCCCGCGGTCCCGTAACCGATGGCGACACCGAAATCCATCTGTCGCGTGTACCCGAGAACCCCGAGCACCTTGTCATAGAACGCGGCCGCGGTCGGCAGGTCCGCGCAGTTGATACCGAAGTGGTCGATCATGAAGCAGATTCTGGCTCACAAGTCCGACAACAAGGACGGCAAATCGGCGATCGAATCAATGACGTACGCGGGTTGCATCGAATACTGATCGGCTGCCCATCTGTCGAGGGTGTCTTGACGGAACTTCCCGGTGCGCACCAGCACACCCGTCATCCCGACGACCTGGGCCGCCAGCACATCCACATGCAGGTCGTCGCCCACCATCACGACTTGATCCGGCTCGCACCCCATCCGCTCGGCGGCCAGCTGAAACCCCGCCGGGGCGGGCTTGCCGACCGCGACTGCCTTGCGCCCCGAAATCTGCTCCATCCCCGCCAGGTACACACCGGTATCGACGCGCAATCCCTCGCGCGTGCTCCACACCGCGTTGCGATGCATCGCGACCACCGGAGTTCCCTGAGCCATCAGGTCGTACACCCGGCTCAGTGCCACGTGATCGAACTGCGGACCGGCCCCACCAAGAATGATCACGTCGGGATCATCGGAGAGGGATGCGACGAAGTCGACCCCGGGCATATCGGCGGTGATATCCCCGTCGTTCAGCAGATAACACCGGGCGCCGGGGTGCTGGGCGATCACATGATCGGCGGTCAGCATGGCGGCGGTAATCACCTCGTCGGCGGGCACCGCCAGGCCCGCGGCGGTGAGCAGCTCCGCGATCTGTACGCGGGTACGCGAGGTGGTGTTGGTCAAGAAGCAACGACGAACGTCGTCGCCCTCCAGCGCCTTGAGGGCCTGCGCGGCGCCGTCGATCGGCTCCCACGAGGTCACCAGGACCCCGTCGATATCGAAGAGCACTCCGCCGACGGTCATGGCGCTATTTTCCCGCCATGGCGTGCCCGGCGCACGCCGAGGGCGTATCAGGCGCACCGAACTCAGCGAAACCCCTGCGTGCGGTATGCGCCGGGTGGTCGGGCAATAATGAGCCGATGCGTTCCGTCGCCGAACACCAGCAAGTCGTCGCGGGATTGATCCAGGCGCCCGCGCTTGTCCGGGTACCGGTCGGTGCGGCCGAGCGACTGGTCCTGGCAGCCGACGTCATCGCGCCACTGAATCTGCCGGTGTTCGACAACTCGGCGATGGATGGGTATGCGGTCTACCGCGACGACCTCGCAGGGGCTTCGCCCACCAATCCGGTGACACTTCCGGTCACCGAGGACATCCCGGCCGGGCGCACCGACATACTGACGCTCAAACCCGGTACCGCGCACCGGATCATGACGGGTGCACCCCTTCCTGCCGGTGCCACCGCGGTGGTGCCCGTCGAAGTCACCGACGGCGGCACCGAAACCGTGATCATCACCGAAGAACCCCGTGCCGGCCAACACATCCGATCCGCCGGCGAGGATGTACGGGTTGGCGACACGGTACTGAGCGCCGGTACCCGGCTCATGGCTCCGGCGTTGGGGCTGGCGGCGGCACTCGGGCTCGAGGAGCTCACCGTGCGTCCGCGCCTGCGGGTGGTCATCGCCTCCACCGGCAGCGAGTTGGTGCCCCCGGGCACCGACCTCAAGCCCGGGCAGATCTACGAATCCAACGCCATCATGCTCGCCGCCGCGGTCCAGGAGGCCGGGGCCGACGCCGTGGTGGCGCCGACCGTCGCCGACGACGTCGAGCAATTCCTCGCAGTACTCGACGAATTCGGCGCCCAGGCCGACCTGGTGATCACCACCGGTGGGGTCAGCGCCGGAGCCTATGAGGTGGTCAAGGATGCACTCACCGACGCGGGTGTCCAGTTCGTCTCGGTGGCCATGCAGCCCGGCAAACCGCAGGGAGCCGGACACGTCAACGGTGTCCCGGTGCTCACCCTGCCCGGCAATCCCGTGAGCGCACTGGTGTCGTTCGAGGTGTTCATTCGCGAGCCGCTGCGCGCAGCGATGGGGCTCGCGCCCGCGCGGGTGCGCCACGAGGCGGTCCTCACCGATCCGATCACGGCGCCCGCGGGTAAGCGGCAGTTCCGCCGCGGATGCTGGGACGCCGACAAAGGGTCCGTGACGGCTGTCGGACCTCCCGCATCGCATCATCTGAGATGGCTGGCGGCCTCGAACTGCCTGCTGGACATCCCCGAAGATGTCACCGAACTCGCGGCGGGGACAACCGTCAGCGTGTGGAATCTGAGCTGATCACGGCGGTGGTAGCGCTGTCAGCGGACCGCGCGGGGATGCGGCCGTCAACCGCATCCCGGTCACCGTGTCCGTCGTGCTGTCCCCAGCGCATCGGCCGCATCACTAGGATGGTCCGGTGGCAAGACGCCCCCGCCCCGTAGGTTCCGAGCCGGACTCCGGCATCCCGCATATCGTCGAACTCATCCGCTCGACGATCCCACCGATCCACCCGGCAGGACTCCCGTTCATCGCCGGTGGCGTAGGGCTGGCGGGACTTGGGTTCAAGAATCGTTGGATTCGCGGAACCGGGCTGGCGCTCGCGGGCGCGTGCGCCGGATTCTTCCGGCATCCCCCGCGTATCCCACCCAACCGTGCCGATGTGGTGGTGGCCGCGGCTGATGGCCAGATCTGCTTGGTCGACCGCGCGGTGCCTCCGCCGGAACTCGGGTTGCCCGCCGAGCCGCTCCCCCGCATCAGCATCTTTCTGTCGGTGTTCGATGTTCACGTGCAGCGGGTCCCCGTCGCCGGCGAGGCGACGGCTGTCATCCACCGCAGTGGGCAGTTCCTGTCGGCCGATCGTGCCGAGGCAAGCGTCGCCAACGAACGCAACAGCGTGCAGATCCGTACCCGCACCGGGCACGATGTGGTGGTGGTTCAGATCGCCGGGCTCATCGCACGCCGCATCATCTGTCACGCCAAGGTCGGTGACCAGTTGTCCATCGGCGATACCTACGGATTGATCCGATTCGGTTCCCGGGTGGACACCTACCTGCCCGAGGGGTCGAAGATTCTCGTCCAGCCAGGACAACGAGCCGTGGGCGCCGAGACTGTGCTGGCCGAGCTGCCCTCCTCCACAGATAACGCGTAAGCGGCTCAGCCATGAACCTAGCCGCGTCCTCCAAGCGCCCTGTACACATCCGGATCCTGCCGAGTGTGATGACGGTGCTGGCGATCTGCGGTGGTCTGTCCTCGATCAAGTTCGCGTTCGACGGAAAGCCCTACATCTCACTGACCCTGATCGCCGCGGCAGCGATCCTCGACGGTCTCGACGGCAGGATCGCCCGGCTGTTGGACGCGACATCGCGAATGGGCGCAGAGATCGACTCGCTGGCCGACGCGGTGAACTTCGGTGTCGCGCCCGCGGTGGTGCTGTACATCTCGTTGTTGTCGGATACCCCGACAGCATGGGTCTTTTCGCTTCTCTACGCGGTGTGCATCGTGCTGCGGCTGGCTCGCTTCAACACCTTGCTCGACGACGATTCTCAGCCCGCGTTCACCAAGGAGTATTTCGTCGGAGTCCCCTCTCCCGCCGGCGCGCTGATGGTGCTGGCCCCGTTGGCGGCCTTCCTGCAGTTCGGCGACGGCTGGTGGTCGTCGGTATGGGCGATATGCGCGTGGATGGTGTTCGTGTCCATGCTCATCGTCAGCCAGATCCCCACCGCGGCCATGAAATCCGTCTCCGTGCCGCCCCGCATGGTGGTCCTGCTGCTCGCGCTTGTGACGGTGGCCGCGGCTGGGCTGCTGCAATACCCGTACGTACTGCTGCTGATTTTGATCGTTGTCTACCTGGCTCACATCCCGTTCGCCTGGCGCAGTCAACGCTGGGTGGCGGCCCGACCCGAGTCGTGGGATGCCAAACCCAAGGAACGCCGGGATCTACGCCGCGATCAGCGCCGGGACCAGCGCCGCGCCTTCCGGCAAGCCGCGCTCCCCAAGCGGCGCACGGCGGAACGTCTGGGGCTGCGCCGGCCCGGTAGGCCACGCTAGGTACGCATGAGCGAACATCCCGATGCTCTCCGCCCCAATCGCCCTTCGCTGACTCTCACCGCTCGCCTCAACACTTCGGCCGTGGACTCGCGGCGCGGTGTAGTCCGGTTGCACCCGGAAGCGATTGCAGCCCTTGGCATCCGGGAGTGGGATGCGATTTCTCTGACCGGATCACGAACAACGGCGGCCGTCGTCGCGGTCGCGCCGCGCTCAGTTCCGGCCGGCACCGCACTGCTCGACGATGTCACGCTGTCCAACGCGGGGCTGCGGGAGGATGCGTCGGTCATCGTCGCCCCCGTAACGGTGTATGGCGCGCGATCGGTGAGCGTCAGCGGTTCCTCTCTTGCCACTCAATCTGTGTCGTCAGCGACACTTCGGCTGGCGCTACTGGGCAAGGTAATGACCGTTGGCGACACCGTGTCACTGCTGCCACGAGACCTCGGACCCGGCACGTCTACATCAGAGGCTACGACGACGCTGGCCCGGTCGGTGGGGATCACCTGGACCTCCGAGTTGCTCACGGTGACGGCGGTCGACCCGGCCGGTCCGGTCAGCGTGCAACCCAATTCTCTTGTCAGCTGGCAGGGATCAAACCCATTGAGCCCCAATGCGCAACCGACTGCCCTGACCCCCGAATACATCGCCCCTGCGACTCCGTCCCCTGAGCCCCCTGCGCCGATATCCGTGGAGGACCTCAAGGGCTCCCGGGCGCAGGCGACTCGGCTCACCGAGTGGCTCAAGCTCGCCCTCGACGAGCCCGGCCTGCTGAAAACACTGGGTGCGCAGCCGAATCTGGGCGTGCTGATATCCGGTCCCGCCGGTGTCGGCAAGACGACGCTGGCACGCGCGGTCTGTGCACCACGCACGCTCGTCGAGCTGGACGGGCCAGAGGTGGGCGCCACCACCGCGGAAGGGCGTCTCACCGCGATACGGGAGGCCGTGAGCCGGATCCGGCAGTCCGGAGGCGTCTTGCTGATCTCCGATATCGACGCGCTGCTGCCGGCCACCGCCGAACCCGTGGCGACACTCATCCTGGCCGAACTACGTTCAGCGGTAGCGACTTCCGGTGTTGCGTTCATTGCCACTACCGCGCACCCCGATGCCATCGACGTGCGTCTGCGCGCTCCCGAGCTGTGTGACCGTGAGCTGGGCCTGAGCCTGCCCGACGCAGCTACCCGTAAGTCACTGCTGGAAGTTCTCTTGGCGAAGGTGCCGGCGCAGGACCTGCAGCTCGACGAGATCGCCGCGCGAACACCGGGTTTTGTGGTGGCCGATCTGGCCGCGCTGGTCCGCGAGGCCGCACTGCGGGCAGCCGCACGGGCCAGCGAGAAGGCCAGCGCCCCCACGCTGACGCAGGAAGATCTTGTCGGCGCGCTGTCGGTGATCCGACCGCTTTCCCGTTCCAGCACCGAGGAAGTGGCCGTCGGGTCGATAACCCTCGACGACGTCGGCGACATGGTGACCACCAAACAAGCTCTGACAGAGGCCGTCCTGTGGCCGTTGCAGCATCCGGACACCTTCGAACGTCTCGGCGTGGACCCTCCACGCGGGGTACTGCTGTACGGACCGCCCGGCTGCGGAAAGACCTTCGTGGTGCGGGCGCTGGCTAGCTCCGGACGGTTGTCCGTGCACGCGGTCAAGGGCGCCGAGCTGATGGACAAGTGGGTCGGAGCCTCCGAGCAGGCGGTGCGCGAGCTATTTCGGCGGGCGCGCGATTCGGCGCCGTCGCTGGTCTTCCTCGACGAGGTGGACGCACTGGCGCCGAGGCGTGGTCAGAGCTTCGACTCGGGTGTCACCGATCGGGTGGTGGCGGCCCTGCTGACCGAACTGGACGGGGTGGAACCACTGCGCGATGTGGTGGTGCTCGGCGCCACCAACCGGCCCGAACTCATCGACCCGGCGCTGCTACGTCCAGGCCGGATGGAACGCCTGGTGTTCGTCGAGCCCCCGGATGCTCAGGCCCGCAAAGACATTCTGAAGACGGCCGCGCGGGCAGTACCGCTGGACGCCGATATAGATCTGGACGCCCTCGCGGCCAAACTGGACGGCTTCTCGGCCGCCGACTGTGCGGCGCTGCTGCGCGAGGCTGCGATGGCGGCCATGCGGCGATCCATCGACGCCGCCGATGTGACAGTCGCCGACATCGAAACCGCGCGGGCCACAGTACGTCCGTCGTTGGATCCCGTGCAGGTAGCATCCCTGCGCGCGTTTGCTGACAACCGCTGAAAAGGGTTGCGTCGCGCCAATCGACGAGCGCCCCGTAAACTAGGCAGCAGGACACCCCGCCCAACAACCGATAGACGGGAGTGCCTTTGCTTGCCATTCTGCTTGCCCACGCACTTGCCGCCGCGATGGCGCCGCTACTTGTGGCGCGCGTTGGCCGACTGGCGTTCCATCCCCTTGCCCTTGTCCCTTTAGGTTCGCTGATCTGGGTATTGGCAAGATGGCCTGCCGCCGGGACGGACACCCGTATCGATATCCCCTGGGTGCCCGAGCTGGCGATCGACATCTCTCTGCGCTTCGACTCGCTGGCCGCGATCATGAGCGTGCTGGTGCTGGGCATCGGGTCGCTGGTGCTGTTCTATTGCGCGAGCTACTTCCGGCATCGGGACGGGCACACCGAACCGCGGCTTCCGAGTTTCGCTGCCGAGCTGGTGGCCTTCTCCGGCGCCATGTTCGGTCTGGTGGTAAGCGACAACCTGCTGCTGCTGTACATCTTCTGGGAACTGACGACCGTGCTGTCCTTCCTCTTGGTGGGCCACTACGCAGAACGGCTCGCGAGTCGCCGCGCGGCAGTGCAGGCGCTCCTGGTGACCACCGCCGGTGGGCTGGCGATGCTGGTCGGGATCATCGTGCTCGGCCATATCGGCGGGAGCTTCCTGCTCTCCGATCTGATCGCAGACCCGCCATCGGGTATGGCCGCCAGCGTCGGTCTGGTGCTGATACTTATCGGTGCACTGAGTAAGTCCGCCATTGTCCCCCTGCACTTTTGGCTTCCCGGCGCCATGGCCGCACCAACCCCGGTCAGCGCCTATCTACATGCCGCGGCCATGGTGAAGGCCGGCATCTATCTGGTGGCCCGAATGTCGCCGGGGTTCGCCGAGGCGACACCGTGGCGGCCCATCGTGCTGGTGTTGGGCATCGCCACCATGATCCTGGCGGGCTGGCGCGCCCTGCGCGAGTACGACCTCAAGCTGATCCTGGCCTTCGGCACGGTGAGCCAACTCGGATTCCTGGTCGTGCTCACCGGCACCGGTGATCCCGACATCCTGTTGGCCGGGCTGGTCATGCTGTGCGCGCACGCCCTGTTCAAGGCCGCATTGTTCATGGTGGTGGGAATCATCGACCACACCGTCGGGACCCGCGACATCCGCAAGTTGGCGTGGCTCGGAAGACGCGAACCGTCCCTGCTTGTGATTGCCGGGCTGGCCGCGGCGAGCATGGCGGGGGTGCCACTGACCCTCGGATTTGTCGGTAAGGAGCTGGCGTTCGCGACGGTGCTGCACAGTCAGGTGCTCGGTTCGTCGGCGCCCTGGGTGCTGGCGGGGATAGTCGTCGGATCGATGTTCACCATCACGTACAGCATGCGATTCATCTGGGGAGCGTTCGCACGCAAGGGTTTATCCGAACCAAGCGCCCGTGTACAGGGCATGCACGCTCCGGCACCCGCCTTCCTGCTGGCACCCGCCGTGCTGGCGGTGGCGAGCATCGCGGCCGGGATACTGCCCGACTGGCTCAACTGGGCGCTGGGCAGCTACGCCAATCCTGTTGACGCGCATATAGCGATCTGGGAGGGCTTCGGCGTGCCGCTGCTGCTGACCGCGATCGCGTTCGCGGTCGGTATCTTCGCGTTCTTCTCGCGGGGACGCCTGCGCAAGGCCCGACTCGCCGTGAACCCACTGGGTAATGCCGACCGTGGCTACGACGCCGTTCTGCGCGGTGCCGATGTGCTGTCCCAGCGGCTGACCGCACTGACGCAACGAGGCTCGATCCCGTTCACCCAGGCCACCATTCTGGTGACCCTGGTGACACTGCCGACGATTGTGCTGGCACTCGGAGCCCGCGACGAACCGCATCTGAAACTATGGGATTCGCCGCTACAGGGGGTGGTCGGGTTACTGATGCTTGCCGCCGCCATCGGCGCGACCGTCATGCGTAACCGCCTGGCGGCGGTGCTGCTCGTCGGCATCACCGGTTACGGAACAGGCGTCATCTTCGCACTCCATGGGGCGCCAGACCTGGCACTGACGCAGTTCCTTGTCGAGACCCTGACCCTCGTCATTTTCGTGTTGGTGCTGCGCGCCCTACCCGCCGAGTCGGATGCGGAGCAGGCCAACAGATTCCGGCTGCCCCGTGCCGTACTCGCGATCGCGGTCGGATGCACCGTCACGGCGCTCGGGGTGTACGCGATGGCCGCACGACGTGATCGCCCGATCGCCGACCTGCTCCCCGAAGCGGCGTATCAACGTGGGCACGGCGCCAACACGGTGAACGTGCTGCTGGTGGATATCCGCGCCTGGGACACCCTCGGCGAGATCTCGGTACTGCTGGTAGCCGCGACGGGCGTGGCTTCGTTGATGTTCCGGCACCGTCGTTTCGGAAGAGCTCCCCGGGTGGGGGACGCCGCGGGTCAACCGGATGTGGTGGTGGCCTCCAGTGTCTGGTTGCGCGGGAGCGAGTTACGCGACCCCAAGCACCGGTCGTTGGTTCTGGAAGTCGCGACACGGCTGATCTTCCCGCTTGTCATGGTGTTGTCTTTCTACTTCTTCTTCGCCGGGCACAACGTCCCGGGCGGTGGATTCGCCGGTGGCCTCACAGCCGGTTTGGCTCTCGTACTGCGCTATCTCGCCGGTGGACGCTATGAGCTGGGCGAAACACTGCCATTCGATGCCGGCAAGATCCTCGGGCTCGGACTGGCATTCTCCGGCGGGACAGCATTGGCTTCGATCTTGCTGGGGGCCCCGGTGTTGTCCTCGGCCACAATTCAATTCGATGTGCTTGGATTTGGACACGTCAAGATCGTGACGGCGCTGTTCTTCGATCTGGGCGTGTACCTGGTGGTGGTCGGTCTGGTACTCGATGTGCTGCGCAGCCTGGGCGCGCGCCTGGACGTGGAGCTCGAGGAGTCTCCACGAGCTCGAACAGGGGTGCGTGCGTCATGACCAATCTCGGACTACTCGTCATCATCGGCGCCCTCACCGCATGCGGCGTGTACCTGATGCTCGAACGCAACCTGACGCGCATGGTGTTAGGTCTGCTTCTCGTCGGCAATGCGGTGAACCTGCTGATCCTCACGGTGGGTGGCCCGTCCGGTAATCCACCGATCATCGGCCGTGAGTCCGCAGGCCGGACCTCTATGGCAGATCCGTTGGCCCAGGGCATGATCCTCACCGCAATCGTCATCACCATGGGTGTCGCGGCATTCACTCTCGCCCTGATCTATCGCATGTTCACGTTGGAAGCCGATGACGTCGTCGACGACGACGCCGAGGACGCGCGCGTCGCCCAGGAACCACTCGAACCCGTCACCGACGGCAGGGAAGAACACCACGAGGCGCCCGAATCCGGCGACGAGGACTCTCCTTCGGAACTCGACGCACTTCCGGCGGGTGAGAAGTCATGAACGCCATGGCTGTTCTGACACCGCTGCCGGTCCTCGTCCCGACCGCCGCGGCAGCGTTGACACTGATCGCGGGGCGTCGCCCACGATTACAACTGCTGATCACCGTCACGGCGTTGACCACGGTGCTCGGAGTCTGCGCGGCACTGCTCTACCTGGCGGATCGCAACGGCACTTTTGCACTGGCCGTCGGAGGCTGGGGGCCGACCGAGGAGAAACTGGGACCGCTCGGAATCACCCTTGTGGTGGATCGCCTTTCGGCATTGATGCTGGTGGTCTCGGCCATCGTGTTGCTGGCGGTGGTGCTGTACGCGGCAGCGCAGGGTATTCGGGACGGTGATGAGCGCCAGCCGGTGTCGATCTTCATGCCCACATACCTGGCACTGTCTGCAGGTGTCTGCAATGCCTTCCTGGCCGGCGACCTGTTCAACCTGTACGTCGGTTTCGAGGTACTGCTGGCCGCCAGCTTCGTGCTCCTGACCATCGGCGCCAGTGGTGACAGGGTGCGGGCGGGCATCTCATATGTGATGGTCTCGATGATGTCCTCGGTGGTCTTCCTGCTGAGCATCGCGTTCGTCTACGCGGCAACCGGAACATTGAACATGGCCGAAATCGCGGTCCGCGCAGACGGTATCCCGTCGGGTACCCGGATGGCGATCTTCGCGGTGCTCTTGGTGGCCTTCGCCATCAAGGCGGCGGTCTTCCCGCTGTCGACATGGCTACCCGACTCGTACCCCACCGCCCCCGCACCCGTGACCGCGGTCTTCGCGGGCTTGCTCACCAAAGTGGGTGTGTACGCCATCATTCGCGCGCATTCGCTGCTCTTCCCCGGCGGAGTTCTGAACACGGTGCTGCTGGTGGCCGCACTCCTGACCATGATCGTCGGCATCCTGGGCGCCATCGCGCAGAGTGACATCAAACGACTGCTGTCCTTTACCCTGGTCAGCCACATCGGGTACATGATCTTCGGTATCGCGCTGTCCAACGAACTCGGCATGTCTGGCGCTATTTACTATGTGGCACACCACATCATCGTCCAGACAACGTTGTTCCTCGTGGTGGGACTCATCGAGCGCCAGGCAGGAGCGTCATCGCTGAATCGCCTGGGAGGCCTTGCGGCCGCGAGTCCGCTACTGGCCTTCGCGTTCGTGGTGCCGGCACTGAACCTTGGTGGCATACCACCGTTCTCGGGGTTCATCGGCAAGGTCGCACTGTTGGAGGCAGGCTCGCTGCAGGGCTCGGTACTGGCCTGGACACTGGTGGCCGGCGGCACGATCACAAGCCTGCTGACCCTCTATGCGGTGGCACGAGTGTGGACCAAGGCGTTCTGGCGACCACGCGCCGACGCCCCGGAGGGCGATCTCGCCGCGGCAACACCGTCCGCGCTTCTCGATGACGGAGAAGAGGTTGCGTTTGTGGACCGCGCCGACGTGGGTCGGATGCCGGCCGGCATGTTGGCGCCCACGTTGGGTTTGATCGCTGTCGGCGTGGCGCTGACCGTATTCGCCGGGCCGATCATCGGCATGAGCGATCGTGCCGCCGCCGAAGTCCGTGACCGTGACGTATACATCAGTGCGGTCCTCGGGGGTGGCCCTCGATGAAAAGCCTGACGATGTACGGCCCTCGCGAAATCGTCTTGCGTATCTGGGTTTTGGTGTGGCTCATGCTGGTATGGACGATGCTGTGGGGAAATTTCTCCGTCGCCAATACCGTTACCGGGCTGCTGGTGGCACTGGTCATCACGGTCCTGCTACCGATGCCGCGGCTGCCGGTGGAGGGCCGCCTGCATGTGGGTTCGATGATCCGGCTCGCCTTCACGGTCGCGTACTACATGGTGCTGTCCAGTCTGCAGGTGGCCTGGTTGGCGATCAGGCCGGGTGCGCCGCCATTGAGTGCCGTACTGCGCGCCCAGCTTTCGGTGAAGTCCGACTTGGTGATGGCGCTTCTGCTCAATACCCTGACCATCATCCCGGGGTCGGTGGTCCTGGAGATAGATCAGGAACGCCGGCTGGCCTACGTGCATGTGCTGGATGTGGGCTCCCCCAAGGCCGTGGCGACCTTCTACGCCCAACTACGGCAACTGGAAAAACTTTTCATCGCAGCCTTCGAACGCGACGCCGATTGGAATCCCGACGACGACACCGCCGAGTCCGAGATGGGGGAGGGACTGTGAACCTCGTGTGGCATATCGCGGCCGTGCTACTCATCGCCGCGGCGACCATCACCACATACCGGCTACTCGCCGGCCCTAACACGCTCGACAGGCTTGTCGCCGTAGACACCCTGGTGGCCGTCACCATGTGCACACTTGCCGCATGGGCTGCCTACAGCCTGGATTCCACTGTGCTGTACGGGATGGTCGCGCTGTCCCTCATCAGTTTCCTCGGCTCTGTGAGCGTGACACGGTTCCGCGTACCGGACACCGCGATCGACCCTCGCGACGAGAGGAGACAACCGCGATGAACACTCTTCTCGACGGGATCTCGGGTGCGCTGGTGCTACTCGGTTCCGCGCTGGCCCTCACCGCAGCAATCGGCGTCGTGCGATTTCCTGACACGTTGGCTCGCATGCACGCCGCCTCCAAGCCCCAGGTGTTGGGGCTGCTGCTGGTTCTGGCGGGTGCCGCGTTGCGTCTGCGCGGGCATGCCGACGTCAGCATGATCGTGCTCACCGGGCTGTTCACCATCATCACCGCCCCCGTTGTCGCCCATCGGGTCGCGCGGCTGGCCTACCACGAGCGCAGCGTTCGCGACGACCTGATGACGACCGACGAACTGGAGCGTTAACCCCAGCTGGTCTGCCGGGTGTTTCCACCCTCGTAGAAGCCATCGGCCACCGAGGCCGCCAGTTCCATGAACGCCAGCCGCGTCTTCTTGCCCATGAGATCCAATGAGATCTCCGACCCCTCCGACAGATGGTTGTCGAACGGGACGATGTGCACCGCTCTGGCCCGCGTGAGGAAATGCCGGCTCAGCTGTTCGAGGTCGATCGAGGAGGCACCCGGCCGTGACGAGCTGATGGCCACCACAGATTGCCGCACCAGGTGCGAATACCCGTGGTGGTCAAGCCAATCCAGGGTCGCAAGGGCGCTGCGCGCACCGTCGATGGCCGGCGAGGTCACCAACACGATGGCATTGGCCTCACCGAGCACACCGGCCATCGCCGAGTGCATGAGTCCGGTACCGCAGTCGGTCAGGATGATGTTGTAGAACCGCTGTAGGATCCGCATCACTGCCAGATAGTCGGCTTCGGAGAACAACTCGGACGCCGCGGGATCGCGCTCGGAAGCCAGCACCTCCAAGCGGCTCGCGCTCTGCGAAGTGTGCCTGCGTACATCAGAATATCGATGAATATCAGGATCGCGCAACAGGTCTCGGGCAGTGGAGCGTGTCTCATCCGGGCCACGTTGAGCGAGCGTTCCGAAGTCTGGGTTCGCGTCGACGGCGATTACCCGGTCACCGCGCAGCGAGGCGAAGGTAGCACCCAATGAGAACGTCGTGGTGGTCTTACCCACGCCACCCTTCAAGGACAACACGGCGATCCGGTAGTCACCGCGGACGGGCAGGTTGATTCGGTCGATCAGCTCGCTACGATGCGACTCGTCCGAAGACTCGCCGGGGTTGATCGCGCCACCCGAGAGCCGGTGAACGGCCTTGCGCCACCCGCTTCTGGGCAGCGGCTTGACCGATCTGATGAGACCAAGCTGGTCGTGACTGGGTCCCTGCGGTCGTGATGGTTGCGGCGGTTGCGGCGCCGGTCGGTACACAGGCGCTTCGGGGCGGGCAGCCGTGAACGGCGTCTGACCGGGAACGAAGGGTGCCCGTTGTGGCGCGGCGGGCACGTTCCAGTCCGCTCGAGGATATGCCGCCGACGGAGCCACCGGGGCCGGGGGCGCGGGCGGGGCGGGAGCCCACGATGTCACGGGGGGCGTTGGCGCAGGCGGTGTTTGGGGCACGTGCCCACCCCACGGTGTCATACCCTCCGGAATCATCGAGGACGCATCGTCGGGCCTGATCTGTGGCGCGGGTGCCGGCGCAACGGGTGCGGGCGGGGGCGGCGGCACCTCGGCGGGCACCTCGAGGTCAGGTGTCTCGTCCCTGGGCGCCTCTTCCTCACCGCGGATCTGAGGCTGTTCGGCCGGAGGCGCTCCGGCCGAAGGCTCTGGCACCACCGCGGAGGTGGGCCATGCCGGCAGTTGACTTGCCCACTCCGGGTTAGGCGGGGGCGCAGCGGGTGTGGCGGCTTCCGCTGGAGCCGACGGCCCCGACGGCCCCGGCGGTGGGGCGGAGGGCGCCGGTGGGCCGTAATAGTTCTGTGGCGGCGGCCCATAGTAGTTCTGCGGGGGCTGTTGGGCGGGCCCACCGTATCCCTGCGGCGGAGCCTGCGGTGCCCCCTGCTGTGGCGGAGCTTGGGGCGCCGGATTCTGGTACTGCGGCATACCGTACGCGCTCAACGGATCCGGTTCCCAGATCGGATTCATCGGACGCTGATGGTTCCGTTGGCGCCGTGAGAGTTTGGGAGTCTTCGGCAGCGGAGGCGGCGGCTTGAGCGTCGGTTGCGGAAAGTAATCGGCGCTGGGCGGCACAAATTCCTGGTTCGGGTTCTTGGACCGACGGAACGGATTGCCCTTCGTGTCCCCGCCGCCCAGCCCGTCAGCGATGGGCTCGCGCCACGGGCCGCTCGGCGGCGGCGAATCAGGTGTGTTGTCGTGAGAGTCAGCCATATCAGATCACTTCGCCATCATTGCCAAGCACGACATCGTGGTCCGTTACCAGACGGTCGATTGGGATACCAAGCGAGAGCACACCGGCGGCAAAAGCCAGCTGGGCGTCTCTAGCGTCAACCATCTTGCTGTCCTGCCTCTTTCGTCTTATCGCTGCTCGTCGCCGCGCATGCGAAGCCGCGGGAAACTCTCGGAGATCGCGCCGGCCAGTTGCAGGTACGCGGCATTGGTATCCGCATTGAGCAGATTGAAGTCGACATCGGCGCCCTCGGCGAGGTGGGGATCGAACGGGATCATGTGAATGGAACGGCAACGCGCCTGAAAATGCTCGTACACCTTGTCCAGCTTGATCCCGGCAGATCCAGGGCGTGAGGCACTCAAGACGACATGCGCCTCACGCACCAGCGCCGAATGCCCATGCTGCATAAGCCAATCGAGGGTGGCAGAGGCACTACGCGCGGAATCCATGGCCGGTGAGCTCACCAACACAATGGTGTGGGCGAGGTCGAGCACGCCCGCCATTGCCGAATGCATGATTCCGGTGCCGCAGTCGGTCAGAATGATGTTGTAGTACCGCTGCAGGATGTCGATCGTATTGCGGTAGTCGACCTCGCCGAAAGCCTCCGACACCGCCGGATCCTGCTCACTGGCAAGTACTTCCAAACGACTTGTCGCCATCCGCGTGTGATTGCGCACATCAGCGTAACTTCTGATGTTCCGATCGTTGAGAAGGTCGCGGACGGTGGACTGCGTCGAATGGTCGCGCACCCGCTCGGCCAAGGTGCCGCGGTCGGGGTTGGCGTCCACAGCGATGATCCGATCGGTACGGATTGTCGCGAAGGCCGAACCCAATCCCAGTGTGGTGGTTGTCTTTCCAACACCACCCTTAATGGAGAGCACTGCAATGCGGTAATCGCCGAGAATCGGCTGCCGAATACTGGCGAGCAGCTGGTCCTGTTCACGGTCCTTGCGTGAATCGCCCGGATTTACCCGACCGCCGGTGGACCTGTGCACCGCCTTGCGCCAGCCGGATCGCGGCGCGTAACGACCACGGTTGATGACCTCGGCCTCGTCGAGCGAGGGCGGCATCCGGTAAGCCTGCGGCCCCCGGTAGTTGGCGGGAGGGACCGCTCCCTGCGGCGGTGGAACGTAACCCGGAGGCAGCTCTTGCGGCACAGGAGGTTGAGGCGCCTGCGGCTGCGGCACCCATTGCCATTGACCCTCGACACTGGTGGGCTGTGGGGGTGGTTGCTGTGAAAACTGCTGACCGCCAATTGATTCCGGAGACTGGGGAGCACCCTGAGGCCACTGCCCCGGGTACGGCTGACGCGGATTCCACCCGGGGGGAGCCTGCGCCGCCAGCTGATGCCCGGGTCCAGGCTGCGGCGAAACGGGAGGTTGCGGGGCAGGCGGCGGCACAAAGTAGGCGGGTTCCATCGGTGGTTCCGCCACCGGTGCCGATGGGATTGCCGACGGAGCCTCCCACGGCGAAGACGCATCACCATGGTCCGTCTGGAAATTCGAATCACTCTCTACCGCAGCATCTTCGGAATCTGCCGCGGCCGTCACCGGCGCATCATCCGTCGATTCAATTGCAGTGCCGGCGATTTCGTCGCCGGGCAGTATGTCCGGCGCCTCCTCGACGGAAGCCTTCGACTCATCCGCGAGTTCGGGCTCCAACCCCACCACGTCCTCAATATCGGAGTCGGCGGACGTCTCCTCGAATACCGCTGCCGGGAGGTCGATGACGATGTCCTCGTCGGCCAGAGGCGCAAATCCCTGCAGTTCGGGGGTCGTCGTTTCCGTTTCCACGGCTTCTTCGGCACCGGCGCTGAGCTCTGTGCTCTCGGTCGCGGCGACTTCGGGCACCGAGGCCCACGGCGCAATCATCGGCACAAACGGCGCGGGTTCAGGCTCGGGCACCGACACGTCCGAGTCGGCCGCATCGTGCGCGGCCAATTCCTCATCGAGCTCGGCACGTTTTGCTTCGATGCGCTGCAGTAGTGCAGCCGCTCGCGCATCGACATCATCGATCTCGGGCGAATCTGCCGACTCCGGCGCTTCCGCCACCGGCTCTTCTGGTTCCGCGGAGTGTTCGGATACCGAGGTGGGCTCCTCCTCCACCGGCAGCTCTGGGACCAGGTCCTCGAGGATGCGTACATCCGGCTCGGCCACTTCTGCCAGGGAATCGGCGGCAAGCGCCGTGGGTGGTTCCGGCTCGGGCTCGACGTCCGGTACGGCGGCCGTGAGCTCCGCCTCCTCCGTCTCGGAAAGCGGCTCGTCGATCGCTTCAGGGAGCGTGAAACCGAGCGCTGGAGCGGGCGACGGCCCCGCAGATTGCGCGTCTAGAGGCACGCGCGCGGGCTCCGCCGTGTCCTCGACGACGTCAGGGGCCTCGTCGACCGCCTCCGGCGGCGTGAAACTGAGCGCACCGGGAGCCTCCGGAGCCGGTGTGGCCTCGGATTCGGGCAGCGCGTGGCGCCGATGACGCTCGAGTTCAGCGTCGGTGATGCTCTCGTCGAGGCTCATCTGTCGCAGTTGCGCTTCGAGCAAGCTGAAACGCGAGAACGGGTCCGCGCCGGCCGACTCCTCGCGGCGCTGATCAGCGGTAGATGCGGGCGAGCTCGGCGCCGTCGGCGGTTCGGCCACCGGCGCGGGTTCCGGTGAATCTGCTATGTCTGCGGACGCTTCGATCGCGGACGGGGAGACCGCCTCCGCATCCGGGGCGGCCTCGGGCGCGGCAGGCTCGGGTACCGGGATTGCCGGGGACTCATCGGCCGGAGGCGTCTGCGGTTGCTCGACCTGCGATATCGGCTGCGGTTCGGGCCTCATCTCCGGGATGGGACTCGTGACGATCCGAGGCTCACCCGCCACGGGCGTCGGGACGATCTCGTTCGACTCGGTCGTCAGCGGCTCCTGCGCCGCCGTCAGCGGCCGGGGCTCGGGCGGTACCGGCGCGCGGGGCGGCGTGTGGTACTTCGAGACATCGGGCACCGGCGTGGTCCCGTTGGCCGTTTCTTCGCGAGGCGCGACGGCAGCGCGCTTCTCAACTGGCGGCAGGACCGACTCGGCGATCGGTTTCTGCGCCGGAGTCTGGGGAGCGGGAGAGTGCCCGGTCTCGTGGGTTAACGAGTCCTCGCTCGACTCGGGATCGTCCGCATTGCGCTTCTTGCGCCTCAACGAACGGAGAAACCCACGTTGTTCGTCTTCTTCGGGCAGCCACGGAGGACGGGCCGGTGCACCACGATCCTGCTTGGGCAACGTCCCCCTCCCCTTCCTCAATCGCCAAATGCTCGTAGAGTTCGATCGTACTCAGTTGCTAGCGCACGGGTACCAAGACTGGTTACCCAACCAAATAAACCCCCGCACTCAACCAGCAGCTTAAGCGAGATGGCGATGTCCTCGCAGCGTTCGGTGCGATCCAGCATCGGCTCCGTCTCGGTGGTAACCACTGAGCAGGGCCTGCGGGTGAGCCACACGAGCGACCAGCGCGTATTGGCTAAGCCACCGCGGGCGCGCGGGCGCCGCATGACACTGGGCGCCCGCTGCCGAGCGAGGGCATGTGGTCTTCGACGAGAACCCGGGAAACCGTCCCCGTCGGAACGCGCCAAGTACCTGATCGACGGCCCCGCGCCCCGGCGCGCACGACGGCGCGATCACGGCAGCAGCAGAGCGCCGATGGAGAGCCCCGCCTACGACTTCTTTTCGGCGTTCTCGCGCTGGATCTCCAATGCGATATCGATGAGCTGATCCTCCTGCCCACCAATGAGCTTTCGCTCACCGGCCCGGTGCAGCAGCTGGTGTGCGGGCACCCCGTAACGCTCGCCCTGCCGGATGGCGTGCTTGAGGAAGCTGGAGTACACGCCGCTGTAGCCCATGATCAGCGCGTTGCGATCCAGCAGGCACTCGGCCGGCATCGCAGGTGCGACCACCTCTTCGGCGGCGTCCGCGATATCGAAGAAGTCGATGCCCGTCTTCACGCCGATCTTGTCGAAGACGCCGATCAACGCCTCCACCGGAGCATTACCGGCACCAGCACCGAAACGCCTTGTACTACCGTCGATCTGCTTGGCTCCGGCGCGCACCGCCTCGATGGAGTTGGCGACACCGAGCCCAAGGTTCTCGTGCCCGTGAAAGCCGACCTGCGCATCGTTGCCGAGCTCTGCCACCACCGCGGCCACCCGGTCGGCGACACCGTCCAGCACCAACGCGCCCGCAGAGTCCACCACGTACACGCACTGACATCCGGCGTCTGCCATGATTCGCGCCTGCTTGGCCAGCTTCTCCGGTGAGATTGTGTGCGACATCATCAAGAATCCAACGGTTTCCAACCCCCGCTCACGCGCCAGCCCGAAGTGCTGAAGCGACACGTCAGCCTCGGTGCAGTGAGTGGCGATACGGCAGATGGATCCGCCGTTGCCCTGCGCCTCGATGATGTCTTCCTTGGTGCCCACACCCGGCAGCATCAGGAAGGCGATCTTGGCGTTCGTCGCAGTCTCCGCGGCGAGCTTGATCAATTCCTGCTCAGGGGTTTTGGAGAACCCGTAGTTGAACGACGACCCACCAAGACCGTCACCGTGGGTCACCTCGATGACCGGCACACCGGCACCGTCAAGGGCGGCCACGATCGCGCGCACCTCGTCGGCGGTGAACTGGTGCCGCTTGTGGTGCGAGCCGTCACGCAACGACGTGTCGGTGATCCGCACATCCCACGCGGCGTCGAAGAAGACTCCGTCGGTGCCCAAGAGCTGAGTGCTGGTGTCCGAACCCATGTTACGAAACCTTCGCTGATAGAAGTTCTTTGGCGATTTCCTCGCCGACCTTGGTCGCGGCCGCGGTCATGATGTCCAGGTTTCCGGCATACGGCGGCAGGAAGTCGCCCGCACCCTCGACCTCGACGAAAGTGGTGACGACGTGGTTACCTCCGTTGACCACCGACGGCTCGTCGAACTGAGGCTCGTTGAGCAGCCGGTATCCGGGCACATACTGCTGTACCTGGCTCACCACATCGTGAATCGACGCGGCGATCGCATCGCGATCCGCATCCTCAGGGATGGCGCAGAAAATGGTGTCGCGCATGATCATCGGTGGATCTGCCGGGTTGAGGATGATGATCGCCTTGCCGCGCTTGGCACCACCGATCACTTCCACCCCCTTGGATGTGGTCTTGGTGAATTCGTCGATGTTGGCACGCGTACCCGGCCCTGCCGAGACCGACGCGACCGACGCGACGATCTCCGCGTAGGGCACCTCCACCACGCGGGAGACCGCGTACACGATGGGAATCGTTGCCTGGCCACCGCAGGTGATCATGTTGACGTTGGGGGCATCGAGGTGCGCACGCAGATTCGCGGGCGGTACCACGGCCGGCCCCACCGCAGCCGGAGTCAGGTCGATCGCCCGGATGCCGGCTTCCTCGTAGCGCGGCGCGGCGGCCTTGTGCACATAGGCCGATGTCGCCTCGAACACCAAGTCGGGCTTCTCATCCTGCGCCAGCAGCCAGTCCACACCCTCATGCGAGGTTTCCAGCCCGAAGCCGCGGGCACGCTTGAGGCCTTCGGACTCGGGGTCGATGCCAATCATCCACCGCGGTTCCAGCCACTCAGACCGCTCCAATTTGTACAGCAGGTCGGTACTGATGTTTCCCGAACCGACGATCGCTACAGATGCCTTGCTCACAATTCTCCTCTATTCGAAAGCCAGTCGGACCGAACCAAGTCCGGCGAACTCAGCCAGAAATTCGTCCCCCGGATGCGCATCGAACGCCCGGGTGCACGAACCCGGCAGCACCACGTCACCGGCGCGCAGACGCACCCCGAACGAAGCCACCTTGCGCGCCAGCCATGCCACCGACGTCACCGGATTGCCCAGCACCGCGTCGCTTCTGCCCTCGGCCAACTTCTCGCCGTTGCAGGTCAGCACCGCGTCGATCGACTTGATGTCGATGTCCTTCGGCGAAACACGTTGCTTACCAATGACAAACCCGGCTGAGGATGCGTTATCGGCGATGGTGTCGCAGATCTTGATCTGCCAGTTGGTGATCCGGCTGTCCACCACCTCGATGGATGGCACGTACGCCGCGGTGGCCGCCAGCACGTCATCCTCGGTGCAATCCTCACCCGGCAGGTCGGCGGCCAGGATGAATCCGACCTCCACCTCGACCCGCGGGAACAGGAACTTGGACGCGGAGGCCGCGACGTCCTCGAACAGCTCCATATCGGCCAGCAGGTGCCCATAGTCCGGCTCGTGGACACCCATCATCTTCTGCATCGCCTCGGACGATAGGCCCACCTTGTGCCCGACGACCTTGGCTCCGTCCGCTAGGCGGGAGCGAATATTCATCAGCTGGATCTCATAGGCGTCGACCACACCGAAATCCGGGTATGTGTCGGTGGGCGGCGCGATGGCCACCCGGGTGCGCTCGGCCGCTGCCAAATCGGCGGCGATGGCCTCACGAACGTCGGAACTAAGCATCTATGTGTCTCCCAGTCTCATTCCCGGCCCGCCGTCCGGAGAAGACGCAGTCGGCCAGGGACAATCCGCTCACATACGAATTGGAGCAGATACCCACCGCCGCACGCCCGGCGGCATAGAGCCCTGGGATCGCCGCGCCCGATGTGGTCTGCACGGCACCAGTCTCCTCGTCCACCACCAGCCCGCCAAGGGTCAGCATGGGACACGGATTCAGCATGTTGGTCTTGATGGACACGTTGAACAGATAAAACGGCCCCTGTTCGATGGGAACACGGATGTCGTCGGGTTTCCCCAGCGGATCCGGAGTGCCATCGGCGATGGCCTCATTATGTTCGTACACGGTGCGCGCCAATGCATCCGGATCGATATCCGCCTTGGCGGCCAACTCCTCGATGGACCCGGCCTTCTTGCGCCCCACATTGAGGAACGCCTCGGCCTGTATCCGCTGGAACCACAGCGTCTGCGAGCCCAGCTGCCGGCGAGCCCGCTTCACCAACGCCTTGTCGGCCACCAGATAACCAACGCCGCCAGCCTTCTGCACGATCGCCTTACCCAGCGCAGCACCGTAACGCGACTCGTCAACCATCCTATGCCCCTTGGCATCCACCAACAGCGAGCCGAGGAATGCAGCGGGTGGCACGATGAAACGCCAGGCGGATATCTCGTCGAGGTGCCCGGTGGCCGCGTTCAACGGCTCCGCGAGCTTCAGCGCGGTGCCATCGTCACCGGCGGTGCCCAGCTGCAACCCCTCCCGATACGCCGGCGCATACCGATCCACCAGCTCGCGATCGGCGATGAACCCACCGGACGACAGGATCGCCCCGTCGTCGGCACGGATCTCGAATGGCTTGGCGAACCGACGTTCCAACGCATAGGCGGGACCCTCCAACGCCTTTCGCATCGGCGGGTAGTAGATCCCCGGCTTGGTCGCGTATTGCGTGAACAACGAATACGCCCGCCGCACCCAACCCGGCGCGTCCTTCAACGTCACGCCCCGCACACCCACGACACGACCGTCCTCGACGATCAGGCCGGTGGCCCGGGTCTGCCGCCAGACATCGGCGCCCAAACGCTCCGCGGAGGCCGCCAACGGTGCGAACAACGCCTTACCGGACACACCCCGGCCAAAGGCCCGATGTCCGCGTTGACGGGGCGGGGTGACGGCTCGCGCCATCCCGGAGGATTCGCTGCCAGAAAAGTAGAGGTAGTAGTCGTTGGTGGGGTACGAAGTCTTGAACGGAGCCAGCGAACCTTCGAACGGCACTCCGTAACCTTGGAGCCAATCCAGAGTGCCGACGCTGCCATCGACGAATTTCCGCAGCGTCTCGGGCTTCACCGCGTCGCCCACCTCAAGCTGCAGGTACTCCAGCATCAGCTCCGGAGTGTCCTCGACGCCCGCGTCGCGCTGAATATTGGTGCCGCCCCCGGCGTAGTAAATACCCCCTGAAATGGCCGAAGCCCCGCCGCCGTCGAACCTCTCCAGGATCGTCACGGATGCCCCACGCTCCAGAGCGGCCAACGCGGCGGCCGCTCCCGCCACCCCGTACCCGACGATGACGACATTGGCTGATCGCACGTCCGATCGACCCGGCACTGGGCCTCCCTCACCGTCATATAGCCAAAACAGCAACAAGTTTCTGTTTTCACCGCAACATCAAAGTGTCCGAACGGTGAAACCACAGGCCAGCGCCGGTAGCGCCAGGCCGCCTCAATTCTATAACGTGTTCTACATGACTGAGCAGGAGTACGACGTCGTCGTCGTCGGGAGTGGTGGCGCCGGCATGGTTGCGGCGCTCACCGCGGCACACAACGGGCTGAGCACCGTACTGATCGAGAAGGCCCCCCACTTCGGCGGATCGACCGCGCGTTCCGGTGGCGGCGTCTGGATCCCCAACAACGAGGTGCTCAAGAAGGCCCGCCAGAGCGACACCCCTGAGGCAGCCCGCGAGTACCTCTACACCATCATCGGCGACGTCGTCCCCCGCGAGAAGATCGACACCTACCTCGATCGCGGCCCGGAGATGCTCTCCTTCGTATTGGCCAACTCTCCACTCAAGCTCGACTGGGTGCCCAACTACTCCGACTACTACCCCGAGGCTCCCGGCGGACGTTCGACCGGCCGCTCGGTGGAACCCAAGCCTTTCGATGCCAAGAAACTTGGCGACGAGCTGCCCAACCTGGAGCCTCCATACGGCAAGGTCCCGTTGAATGTCGTCGTACGTCAGCAGGATTACGTACGGCTGAACCAGCTCAAGCGCCATCCCCGCGGCGTGCTGCGCAGTCTGCGCGTGGGCGTGCGCACCTTCTGGGCGCAGGGCACCGGCAAGAAACTCGTCGGCATGGGACGGGCCCTTTCGGCCGCGTTGCGCATCGGCCTGCGTGACGCCGGCGTTCCGGTCAAGCTCAACACCGCACTGACCGACCTCTACATCGAGAACGGCACGGTCAAGGGCGTCTACGTGCGTGAGACCGGTTCTTCGGAGGCTTCCGAACCGACGGTCATCAAGGCACGCAAGGGCGTCATCTTGGCCTCCGGCGGATTCGAGCACAACGAGCAGATGCGAGTGAAGTACCAACGCGCCCCCATCACCGCCGAGTGGACGGTCGGCGCCAAGGCCAATACCGGCGACGGCATCCTGGCAGCAGAAAAGCTCGGTGCCGCGCTGGAGTTCATGGAGGACTCATGGTGGGGCCCAACGGTTCCGCTGGTTGGCAGGCCGTGGTTCGCGCTGTCCGAGCGCAACTCCCCCGGGTCGATCATCGTCAACGCGTCCGGTAAGCGGTTCATGAACGAGTCGCTGCCCTATGTCGAAGCCACTCACCGCATGTATGGCGGCGAGTACGGCCAGGGCGCGGGGCCCGGCGAGAACCTGCCCGCATGGCTGGTCTTCGACCAGGAGTACCGCAACCGGTACATCTTCGCCGGATTGCAGCCGGGACAGAAGATCCCGAGCAAGTGGATCGAGTCCGGCGTGATCGTCAAGGCCGACAGCATCGAAGAGCTCGCGACGAAGGCCAACCTGCCCGTCGAGGAGTTCACGGCGACCGTCGACCGGTTCAACGGCTTCGCCCGCAGTGGCACCGACGAGGACTTCGGCCGCGGGAAGAGCGCCTACGACCGCTACTACGGTGACCCCACGAACAAGCCGAACCCAAATCTGGGTGAACTCAAGAAGGGGCCCTTCTACGCGGCCAAGATGGTGCCCGGCGATCTGGGCACCAAGGGTGGCGTACGCACCGACGTACAGGGCCGGGTGCTGCGCGATGACAACAGCATCATCGAAGGCCTTTACGCCGCAGGTAATGTCAGCACCCCGGTAATGGGCCACACCTACGCCGGCCCCGGCGCCACCATTGGCCCGGCTATGACATGGGGCTACCTCGCGGCGCTCGATATCGCCGGGAAGTAGGGTCAGCTCATGCCTATCAACGTCGATATCGCTCTGGGCGCTGCTGTCGAGCCCGCAGAATTCTCGTGGACCGCATCCGATGTGCAGCTGTATCACCTGGCCATCGGCGCGGGCGCCGATCCGGTGAGCGAGACCGAACTGCGCTACCTGCAGGACAAGACTCCGCAGGTGCTGCCGACATTCGCGACCGTGGCCTCGGGCTTCCACACGGTGGAACCGCCCAGGGTGTCATTCCCGGGTATCGAGATCGACCTGGCCAAGATCCTGCACGGCACCGAGCAGGTGACGGCGCACCGTCCCTTGCCGCCCGCGGGTTCGGCCCGCTCCGAGGGCAAGGTCGTGGAGATCTGGGATAAGGGTAAGGCAGCCGTGATCGTTACGGAGACAACGACTTCCGATGACCATGGCCCACTCTGGACGATCCGCCGGTCGATCTTCGCGCGCGGCGAGGGTGGCTTCGGTGGCGAGAGAGGCCCCTCCGCCGCAGGCGGCACTCCCGACCGCACGCCCGACGTTGAGGTCTCCACGCACATCCTGCCGCAGCAGGCGCTGCTGTACCGGCTCTGCGGCGACCGCAACCCGCTGCATTCCGACCCTGCCTTCGCGGCGGCGGCCGGATTCCCCCGTCCGATCCTTCACGGGCTGTGCAGCTACGGCGTGGTGTGCAAGGCGGCGGTCGACGCCGCACTCGACGGGGATGCCTCGCGGGTGACGTCGTATGCCGCGAAGTTCGCGGGTGTGGTGTTCCCTGGTGAGACCCTCAAGACTCGCATCTGGAAGGAAGACGGCAAGCTGCTGATCTCGGCTGTCGTGGCCGAACGTGAGGATGCCGCCGCACTCGCCGACGTCGAGCTCACCTACACCTAGCCCTACGCGCTAGTACCACCGTATTCCGCGGTAGCGATACACCCCCAGCGCCAGCGCGGTTCCGACACTCCAGACGGCGACGCCCAAGCCGAGTTCCAGTAGGGATCGTTCGGTCAGCGGCATGGAGTGGAAAACGTTGCGCCCGAAGATGGCTCGAGGGATACCGCCTACCGGCGCAACGAGGTAGTAGACGCCGTACGGCAGAGCTAGATAGAAGAGCCACCGCACCGTGGCCGGCACGTCCCGCCGGTGCAGCCAACGCTCGCGCAGCGGGCGCGCCACCATCGGCAGCAGTACCGAGACCAGATTGCCCAGACCCAGCCAGCTGACGATGTGCACGCCCACATCGGGCACGGTGATCGCGGTTTGGGTTGCCGGCTGCCGGTGGATGGTCAGGAAAGCCGTCAGGATGAGCGTCGGCAGCCCGGCGACAAGAAACAGTGTGATGTTCTTGATCAACAAGACATACAGAAGCGACCGATGTCCCCCCAGCGCGTGCCTGACCCGATCGGCATCCAGACCCAGCATGTTGGTCACCGACACATCGGCGAAGATGAACATCGCGAAGTACACGCCGATCAGAAGCGCCCAGTCGCGTTTGCGCCCATGTTGGGCAATCGGCTGCCAGATGATCAGATAGGCGATCGCCAGGCCGAGGTTCAGACCCAATCCCTCGAGCCACCGACGCGGCGGCCGGAAGGTTTCGGCGACATCCTTGCGCAGGCGGATCAATGCGCCTGTCGCAGTGGCGGCCTTTGATTGAGTCACCGGGCAAGCATCGCCGCCGTTTCTGTCAGAAAGCTGTGACTGCGATACGGTCTCGTCTCGGTCACAGTTCAACCGAACGACATGTCGGGTTCTCAAATCCCAGGTTCGGGGCCTACCTTTCCGGCGTGCAGACCACCCCGTGCGGTCCCGCCAAGCGGTCCCGCTGCCTCTCGCGACGCGACGTCCTCAAGTACGCCTCGAGCGTGCCCGTCCTACTCAGCATGCCGGCCGTGCTGTCCACCACGGCCCTGGCCCACGCGGACTCTCCCATAGCGGGAAAGATCGTCTTCCTCGACCCCGGGCACAACGGCGCCAACGACGGCTCGATCACCCGACAGGTCAGTGACGGCCGGGGACGCACCAAGGAATGCCAGACCAGCGGCACCGCAACCGATTCAGGTTTTCCCGAACACACCTTCAACTGGAATGTGGTGTTGCACATCCGCCAGGCCCTCACCGTGGCCGGTGTTCGCACCGCGCTGTCCCGCGGCAATGACAATGCGCTCGGGCCGTGCATCGACGAGCGCGCTGCTACCGGAAACTCCTTCAGGCCCAACGCCATCGTCAGCATTCACGCCGATGGCGGCCCCCGGGATGGCCGGGGATTCCACGTCAACTACTCGAACCCGCCGATCAACGAAGCGCAAGGGGGCCCCTCGTTGCGCTTGGCCAGCACCATGCGCGATCAGCTCAAGGCCTCGGGATTCCAGCCGTCGACCTACCGTGGAAACGATGGTCTATATGGACGTTCCGACCTGGCCGGGCTGAACCTGGCCCAGTACCCGGCGATCCTCATCGAGTGCGGAAACATGAAGAACAGCGACGACGCCGCGATGCTGTCCAGCGCAGACGGCCAGGCGCGCCTGGCGGCCGCGATCGCGATCGCGATCGCGCAAGGCATCGCCAGGTTTCTGAGCTGAGTCGACTTCGACTATCCCAGGATGAGGCCGGATGTCGGCACACCGGTGCCCGCTGTGACGAGCACGTGCTCGACATTCGGCACCTGGTTCACCGACGTCCCTCGTAGCTGGCGCACGCCCTCGGCGATACCGTTCATACCGTGGATGTAGGCCTCGCCGAGCTGACCACCGTGCGTGTTGATCGGCAGCTTTCCGCCCAGCTCGATGGCGCCGTTGGCGATGAAGTCCTTGGCCTCGCCCTTACCGCAGAAGCCGAGTTCTTCGAGCTGCAGCAAGGTGTACGGCGTGAAATGGTCGTACAGGATCGCGGTCTGAATATCGTTGGGCGTCAAACCGGACTGATCCCAGAGCTGCCGACCGACGAGTCCCATCTCGGGTAGTCCCAATTCGTCCCGGTAGTACGAGTACATGGTGAACTGGTCGTCGCCGGACCCCTGCGCGGCTGCCTCGATCACCACCGGCCGGTTCTTGAGATCCTTGGCCCTCTCAGGTGTCGTCACGACAATCGCCACCCCGCCGTCGCTCTCCTGGCAACAGTCGAGCAGTCGCACCGGATCGGCGATCATCCGTGAATTCTGATGGTCCTCAATGGTGATCGGCTTGCCATAGAAGAATGCCTTCGGATTGGTGGCCGCATGCTTGCGATCCGCCACCGACACCGCACCGAAATCTGCACTTGTGGCACCGTATTCGTGCATATACCGGCGCGCGATCATCGCCACCGAGGCTGCCGGCGTACTCAGCCCGTGCGGGTACGACCAGCTGTACTCGACGCCTCGTGAGTCGGCGGTCGAACTCAGTCCCGTCATCACCTGACCGAACCTGAACTCCGAGCGCTCATTAAAGGCCCGGTACGCAACGACCACCTCTGCGACACCGGCGGCGACCGCCAATGCGGCCTGCTGCACCGTCGCCGCGGCCGCGCCGCCGCCATAACCGATCTGGCTGAAGAACTTCAGCTCGCCGATGCCTGTCGAACGCGCGACCGCGGTCTCCAGGTTCGAGTCCATGGTGAAGGTCACCAGGCCGTCGACTTCGTCGGGAGACAAACCGGCATCCGTCAACGCATCGAGCACCGCCTCGGCCGCCAACCTCAGCTCGGATCGGCCCGACTTCTTCGAGAAGTCGGTGGCACCGATACCGGCAATAGCGGCCTTACCCGACAAGCTCACGCGCTCGCTCCGATCGTCAGCTTGACCTTGGCGGTGACATGCGCACCAAGGCTGTTGTTGCCCACCACATCCACTTCCACGACACCGTCGTCGACGGCGGTCACCTCGCCGGAGAACACCGTGGTGTCGTAGGCGTACCACGGCACACCCAAACGCAGCGAAATCGATGTCACACGAGCCGAAGGTCCGGCCCAGTCGGTGACGAATCGCTCGACCAGACCGGTGTCGGACAGGATGTTGATGAAGATGTCCTTGGACCCCTTCGCCTGCGCCAGGTCACGGTCATGATGCACGTCCTGGAAGTCACGCGTGGCCAGCGCGGTCGACACGATGAACGTCGGAGTGCCTTCGAGTTTCAGCTCAGGTAGCTTCTCGCCAACGGTGGTCACTTCGCCTCCCAGGCGTACAGGGTCCATGCCGGGCTCTCTCCCTCTGCGGGGAAGTCCAGATACGTCACCTGAACCGGCAGCCCGATCTGAACATCGTCGGGCGACACCCCTCGAAGCTCGCCCAGCATCCGAACACCCTCGTCAAGCTCCACCAGCGCGATCACGAAAGGCAGTGTGCGACCAGGCACCTGAGGTGCGTGATGCACCACGTAGCTGAACACCGTGCCGCGCCCGCTGGCCACCTGATACTCGATCGGAGCGTCTTTGTCCTGCCACACAGCGGGAACGGGTGGATGCTGCAGCGCCCCGTCGGGCCGCTTCTGCAGCCGCAGCTCATGGGCCGCGACGCCCTCCCAGAAGTACGCGCTATCCCTCGACCAGGATGGACGCATCAGTTTCGAAGGATCGAGATCATCCGGCACGTCGGCCGACTTCTTGGCGCCCGGCCGGAACTTCATGATGCGCCAGTTCATTTCATTGACGAGCTCATCGCCCACATGCCATTCGGCGTGGATGTTGATGAACCAGCTCTCGCCGAGCGCGGTCTGCTTCGGCCCGAAGACCTCGGTCACCTCATTGGTGGTGGTGACCTGCTCGCCCAGCTGCAGATAGCGGTGATAGATCTGCTCGTAGTTGGTGGCGACCACCGACTGGTAACCCGCCGAATCGAGCAGCTCCATCACCCGGCCCAGCGGGTCATCTCCCGAGCGCTCGCCGTACAACCCGGCCATGGTCCACACCTGCGCCATCGCGGGTGGTGCGACGATACCGGGATGCCCGGCCGCCTTTGCCGCATCCTCGTCGACGTAGATCGGGTTGCGGTCCCCCATCGCCTCAACCCAGTTGTTGATCATGGCCTGGTTCACCGGATCCCGTGCCAGGCGGGGCGCGCTGGGGCCGGCGGCCTTGATCTCGGCGAAACCGTCCTGAATATCCACGACGCTCATGATTGTCCGTTCTTCGCGCAAGCCTTCATCACCGCGGCACCCTGGGAGTACCCAGACCAGCCGTCGCGACCATCTCGCGCATCACCTCGTTCACACCGCCACCGAAGGTAATCACCAGGTGGCGCTTGGTCTGTGCATCCAGCCATTCAAGGGTCTCGGCGGTGTTCGCGTCGGCGGGATCCCCGTAGCGGCCCACGACACCCTCGCTCAACCGGCCGAGCTTCTGAATCCATTCGGTAGCAAGGATCTTCGTTGCGGCGGCATCGGCCATGCTGATGTCATCGCCCGATGAGGCCACCTGCCAGTTGAGCAGCTCGTTGAGTCGCCACACGGCCTTCATCTCGCCCAGAACCCGGCGCACGTCCTCATGCGCCAGCGGCGCCACACCGTCGTGCCCCGGCTTGGCGGCCCACTCGTAGACGCGGTCGTACATACCCGCGATCCGCCCGGACGGGCCGAGCGAAACCCGCTCGTGGTTCAGCTGGGTGGTGATGAGCTTCCATCCCAAGTTCTCTTCGCCCACCAGCATGTCCACCGGAACCCGCACGTCCGAGTAGTAGGTCGCATTGGTGTGGTGCGCACCGTCATTGGTGATGATCGGCGTCCACGAGTAGCCCGGATCCTTGGTATCGACGATAAGAATCGAGATTCCCTTGTGTTTGGGCGCATCGGAGTCTGTCCTGCAGGCCAGCCAGATGTACTGGGCCTGGTGGGCACCGGTGGTGAAGATCTTCTGTCCGTTGACGATGTAGTGGTCGCCATCGCGTACCGCGGTGGTGCGCAACGAGGCCAAGTCGGTCCCGGCTTCCGGCTCGGTATACCCGATGGCGAAATGTATTTCACCTGCGAGGATTCCAGGCAGGAACTTCTTCTTCTGCACTTCGGTGCCGTACTTCTGCAGGGTGGGACCGACGGTCTGCAGCGTCACCAAGGGCATCGGCACGTCGGCACGTATGACCTCGTTCATGAAGATCTGCTGTTCCAGCGGGCCGAATCCGTGGCCGCCGTACTCTGTGGGCCAGCCGACACCGAGCCAGCCATCCTGCCCCATCCGCCGAACCACGGCCTCGTAGGACGAGCCGTGGCGGTCGACCATCATCTCGCGCGTCTCATCGGCGGTGACCAGATTCGAAAAGTACTGTCGCAAATCGCTTTGCAACTTCGCCTGTTCCGGCGTGAGGTCTATCAGCATCACTGGCTCCTAAACCTGCGCCGCGGCGAGAACGTCGAGGCGCTCTGAGGACCCGCCCACCAGACGACTCAGGTCCTTGATGGTCGAGTAGTAGCGGTTCATCGGGTACGTGATGTCGACGCCCAGACCACCGTGCAGGTGATGGCAGATCTGCATGACTCGCTGCGCTTCCGCGGCCATCCAGAACGCAACGACATCCAGATCCTCCGTCGCGTCACGCCCGGCGGACAGGCGCCAGACCGCAGACGTGATACCGAGATTCAGCGTGCGCGAGACCACATACACATCTGCCAGCTGCTGCGAAACCGCCTGGAAGGCGGCCAGCGGCTTGCCGAACTGCACTCGGTTGGACACGTGATCGGCGGTCAGACGTAGGGCGCCCGAAACCAATCCGTCCGCGTAGGAACCGATGGCTGCCACGGCGAGCTGGTTCACCCGCTCAACGGGTCCGCCCAACACATCCGAATCGGGTACCGACGCATCGGCGAAGGTCACCGCGTATTCGGCGGCCTTACTGGCCGTCGGTGTCCGGGTGATCGTCACTCCCGGGGTGTTGGGTGCCACCACAACGACGCCGTTGTCGGTGGTGACAAGTATCCAATTTGCCTCGGCCGCATGTAGAACGCCGATCTTGCGGCCGTTCAACACCAACGAGGAACCGTCGCGCACGGCGGATACCGAGGGCGTCGAAGGCAGCGCGGACCCCGGCTCATCGAGAGCCGCGGTGAGGATCGTGCCGGAGCCGACGCCGTCGAGGAATCTGTCCTGTTGCTCGACACAGGCCAGCTCCACCAGGGGAACAACGCCGAACCCGAGCGTCGCCAGCGTCGGCGTCAATGCGCCGTGCTTTCCGAGCACCCGCAACGCCACCGACACCTCGGCCAGGCCCAGTCCGTCGCCGCCCAGCCGTTCAGGCAGCGCGAGACTCAGGACCCCGTTGGCAGCCAGCGACTGCCACAATCCGTCGTCATATCCGACCTCCGGCACCACACCGATGAACTCCCGATCGGCAAGCACCGCTTCGACCACGTCGGAGACAGCCTGCTGCTCCTCCGCGAAAGCGAAATCCATAGCGTGCGTATCCTTTTGAATGACTAGTGCAGAACCGGGCAACCGCTGGCGCCGTTGAAATCAACCTGCCAGTGCTTGATGCCGTTGAGCCAGCCGGACTGCAGTCGCTTCGGATCACCGGCCGGAGCCAGGTTCGGCATGTGGTCGGCGATGGCGTTGAACATCAGGTTGATGGTCAGCCGGGCCAAGTTCGCGCCGATGCAGAAATGCGCACCGCTGCCACCGAATCCCATGTGCGGATTGGGGTTGCGCATGACATTGAAGCTGAACGGATCGTCGAAGACTTCTTCATCGAAGTTGGCCGAGCGGTACATCATGACCACGCGCTGACCCTTCTTGATCTGCACACCACCAAGCTCGGTGTCCTCCAGCGCAGTCCGCTGGAAAGACGTCACAGGCGTTGCCCAACGGACAATCTCGTCGGCCGCCGTCTCCGGACGCTCCTTCTTGTACAACTCCCACTGCTCAGGGAACTGAGTGAAGGCCATCATGCCCTGGGTGATCGAGTTGCGTGAGGTCTCGTTGCCGGCCACCGCGAGCATGATCACGAAGAAGCCGAACTCGTCGTCGGAGAGCTTGCCCTCGCCCTCGACCTCGGCGTTGATCAGGGTGGTCACGATGTCCTCGCCGGGATTCTCGGACTTCTGCTTCGCCATCTCCATCGAGTAGGCGAGGATCTCCATCGACGATGCCGCCGGGTCGATATGCGAGAACTCGGGGTCGTCGTACGAGGTCATTTCGTTGGACCAGTTGAACAGCTTGCCCCGGTCCTCGATGGGCACCCCGAGGAGACCGGCAATGGCCTGCAACGGCAGCTCGCAGGACACCTGTTCCACGAAGTCACCCGTGCCGCTGGCCGCCGCAGCCTTCGCGATCTGCTGAGCACGCTCGTTCAGCTCGTCGCGCAGTCGGCCGATCGCCCGGGGCGTGAAACCACGGGAGATGATCTTGCGCAGCCGGGTGTGGTGCGGGGCGTCCATGTTGAGCATGACGTAGCGCTGCAGCTCGATGGCCTCGCGGGTGATGTCGTCCTGGAACCGCGGGATGGCGGTGTTTTCCCAGCTGGAGAAGACATCGCTGCGAAGCGACACCTCCTTGACGTCCTTGTGCTTGGAGACGACCCAATACCCGCCGTCATTGAAGCCGCCGACGCCGTCGGGCTGCTCCTGCCACCAAATCGGAGCCGTCTTCCGTAGCTCCTTGAGCTCCTCGATCGGGAGCCGTTCTGCGTAGATCTCCGGGTCGGTGAAGTCGAAACCGGCGGGAAGGCTGGGGTGCACCACGTTGAACTCCTATGGCCTTTCAGGGCGTCATTCAGGGACGATCTGGTTAGAGCATCTAGTGAGAGCTTAGTGAGATACGACACTCTCTAGCCCCATTGAAGCACACGATCAGCGCAGACAAAACGTGGTGGATGGGGGAGAACACGTTCTCATTGCTTCCAGACTGGAACGTGTTCTACCGTGAAGTCAACGTTCAGAGCGCAAAGGAGCAGCTCCATGGGTAATCCGGTCATCGTCGAAGCGACGCGCAGCGCCATCGGCAAACGTGGTGGATGGCTCGCGGGCCTGCATCCAGCCGAGCTGCTCGGCAGCATCCAGAAGTCGGTGATCGCCCGCGTAGGTCTGGACCCGAACGAGGTCGAACAAGTCATCGGTGGCTGCGTGACCCAATTCGGCGAGCAGGGCGGCCACATCACTCGGCAGGCATGGCTGCACGCCGGCCTGCCCGAGGCCGCCGGTGCCACCACCATCGACTGCCAGTGCGGCAGCGCGCAGCAGGCCAACCACCTCATCGCCGGCCTGATCTACTCCGGTGCCATCGACACCGGCATCGCCTGCGGTATCGAATCGATGAGCCGGGTGCCACTGGGCGCCAACGTCGGCGGCACCGGCATCCCGCGCCCCGCCTCCTGGGATATCGATATGCCCAACCAGTTCGAGGCAGCAGAGCGGATTGCCAAGCGCCGCGGCATTACTCGTGCCGATGTCGACGGCCTTGGAGTGCGTTCGCAGGCACTGGCCAAGCAGGCATGGGCCGAAGGACGATTCGATCGCGAGATCACCGCGCTCGATGCGCCGCAGGTGGACAAGGAGGGCAACCCCACCGGCGAGACCCTGACGGTCAGCCGCGACCAGGGCCTGCGCGATACCACCCTGGAATCACTCGGAAACCTCAAACCCGTTATGCCGGAGGGTATTCACACCGCCGGCACGTCCTCGCAGATTTCCGACGGTGCCGCGGCGGTACTACTCATGGACGAGGACAAGGCCCGCTCATTGGGCCTGACGCCACGCGCGCGCATCGTGTCGCAGGCGCTCGTCGGCGCTGAGCCCTACTACCACCTGGACGGCCCGGTGCAGTCGACGCAGCGCGTGCTGGACCGTGCGGGCATGAAGATCGGCGATATCGACGTCGTTGAAATCAACGAGGCCTTCGCCTCGGTGGTGCTGTCCTGGGCAGCGGTGCACAAGCCGGACTTCGACCGGGTCAACGTCAATGGCGGCGCCATCGCGCTGGGGCACCCCGTCGGCAGCACCGGCAGCCGCCTAATCACCACGGCACTGCACGAACTCGAACGTACCGACAAGTCAACAGCTTTGATCACCATGTGTGCTGGTGGCGCGCTGTCCACCGGCACCATCATCGAACGGATCTAGTACCTTCGCGAAGGCCCCCGGCACCTCGGTGTCCGGGGGTCTTTTCGTCAGCTGGCCCGCCCGAACCCTGCCGGGCAGAAATCAACCTCCCAGTGCTTGACCCCGTTGAGCCATCCGGACCGCAGCCTGTCGGGCTCGCCCGCCGACGCAATGTCGGGCATGTGGTCGGCGATCGCGTTGAACATCAGGTTGATGGTCATGCGGGCCAGGTTGGCGCCAACGCAGTGATGCTCGCCGCTTCCCCCGAATCCCACATGCGGGTTGGGATTTCGCATGATGTCGAAGGTGAACGGGTTCTCGAAGACTTCTTCATCGAAGTTGGCCGAGCGGTACATCATGACCACACGCTGCCCCTTCTTGATCCGCACACCACCAAGCTCGGTGTCCTCCAGCGCAGTCCGCTGAAAGGACGTAACGGGCGTTGCCCAACGGACAATCTCGTCGGCGGCGGACTCGGGGCGTTCCCTCTTGTACAACTCCCACTGCTCCGGGAACTGAGTGAAGGCGTGCATGCCGTGCGTGATGGAGTTGCGGGTCGTTTCATTACCCGCCACCGCCAAAAGCATGACGAAAAACCCGAACTCGTCATCGGATAGTTTCTGGCCGTCGATATCGGCATTCACCAGATCAGTGCAGATATCGGGACCGGGCTCCGCGGCCTTGCGGGCCGCAACTCCCATGGCGTACATCAGCAACTCGGTGCTGGCGATCGCGCTGTCATCCTCACCGTCGTCCGAACCGACCAGCCTGTTCGACCAATCGAAGAGCCGCTCGCGCTCATCCAATGGCGTACCCATCAACCCGGCGATGGCTTGCAACGGAAGCTCGCAGGCCACCTGCTCAACAAAGTCTCCGTGCTGTGTCTGTGCCGCCGCCCTCGCAATGCCTTGCGCCCGGGCGTTGAGATCGTCACGGAGTCGGTTCACCGCCCGCGGCGTGAATCCTCGGCTGATGATGTGCCGCAACCTACTGTGCCGCGGCGGGTCCATATTGAGCATGATCAAACGCGTCGCATCGATCCGCTCGCGTGGAGTCGTCGGCGAGTAGCGAGGTATCGCGGTGTTCTGCTCGCTGGAGAACACATCACATCGAAGCGAGATCTCTTTGACGTCTTTATGTTTGGACACCACCCAGAAACCGTCATCATCGAATCCGGCGACCCCACGCTCGGTGCGGTTCCACCAAATCGGTTGGGTATGCCGCAGTTCGGCGAGCTCACCCTCCGGGATCCCGTGCACAAAAAGGTCGGGATCCGTGAAATCAATATTCACGGGAAGGTTGGGATGTACCACGCTGTACCTCCTGGCCTGTGACGCATTTCACTAATGGCTCTAGTGGCAGTGAAGCACAGAAAACGCCCTCGGGACAAGGGGGCGCGGAGGAAAAACCCCAGATCTAGAACGCGTTCTAGATACGTGAGAGCTTTGGGACGAAGATCGCCCGGATGTGGTGGATCCGCGGATCAGCCGCCGGAATCTTGAACGTCTCGTCCACTTTTGCCACGACGCGCCACCCGGTCACCTTTGCCTTGGTCTCGATGACGAAACTCGCGACGACGTCGTCCCCCTCGATGCGGAACTGTCGATTGGACGCGGCGGCAATCAGGCGGAACTGCGGGCCATTGTTCAGGCTGCGCCGCAAGTGATCTCCGGAGAACCCGGTCTTGACACCCTGCTCGATCCGCACACATTCCGGGGCGAACGGCACCGCGTCTGCCTCATGGGTGACGAGGGCTTCGATGTAGGCATTTGCGGCGGCAATACGCACTTCGTCTGAGGCTCCAGGTGTTGACACCCTCGTAGCATAGGGCCATGTCTGATGGTCTTGCCGCGAGCGGCTCATCCGCGAATGCACCCGCCCAATTGAACTCCGAGTTGGCCGGAAAGTTGATCAAGTGGATGACCACTGCCAACGTCTGGCTGTATCAGCGGACCGACGGCCGCCTCGGCGGAAAGTGGCGTGTGGGTGCGGCTTTCCCCTGGGGCATTCCGGTACTGCTGATCACCACCATCGGCCGCAAGACCGGGCAGAAGCGGCTGAGCGCGCTGCTCTTCCTGCCCGACGGCGACAAGATCGTCCTAGTGGCGTCGCAGGGCGGGCGTGACACCAATCCGGCGTGGTACCTCAACCTGAAGGCGAATTCTGAAGTCAGCGTTCAGATAAAAGGCAATATCCGAACGATGACGGCCCGCACCGCGACTGACGAGGAACGTGCGTACTACTGGCCCAAGCTGGTCGAGCTATACGCCGACTTCGACAAGTACCAGTCGTACACAACCCGCAAGATCCCCGTCGTCATCCTGGAGCCCTAGCTCCCCATCGACACGCCGTGTCGGCGGAAGCGGCTAACCCTGTGAGCCGTAGACCGGAACCGGCGTGCGAGCCTTATCGAGCAGGTCGGTGACAACGGGACCCAATTCACTTGGGTCCCAACGAGCACCCTTGTCTACCTGCGGACCGTGCGCCCAGCCCTCGGCGACGCGAATGATGCCGGCTTCGACCTCGAACACCTTTCCGGTGACCGCGCGCGACTCCGGGCTGCCCAGCCACACCACCAGCGGTGAGACATTCTCGGGAGCCATCGCGTCGAATGCACCGTCCTCGGGCTTGGCCATGGTCTCGGCGAAGACTGCCTCGGTCATCCGGGTACGCGCGGCCGGAGCGATGGCGTTGACGGTGATGCCGTAGCGGCCCATCTCCGCAGCGGCCTGCAGCGTCAAGGTGGCGATACCGGCCTTGGCGGCGGCGTAATTCCCTTGCCCGACACTGCCTTGCAGGCCGGCAGCGGAGCTGGTGTTGATAATGCGGGCGTCCACCGCATTGCCGGCCTTGAACTCATCACGCCAGTACGCGGCGGCATGACGCAGCGGTGCGAAGTGCCCCTTGAGATGCACGCGAATCACCGCGTCCCACTCCTCCTCGCCCATGTTGGCGAGCATCCGGTCACGCAGGAAACCAGCGTTGTTCACCAGAACATCCAGACGTCCAAAGGAATTGACGGCCGTGTCGATCAGGTTCTTGGCACCGTTCCAGTCCGCGACGTCATCACCGTTGGTGACGGCCTCGCCACCGGCGGCTTTGATCTCCTCGACCACTTCCTGGGCGGGGCTGGTGCCCGCCGATCCATCCAGGCCCACACCGATGTCATTGACGACTACACGGGCGCCTTCGGCCGCGAACGCCAGCGCGTGCGCACGTCCGATGCCCCGGCCCGCACCGGTGATGATGACGACCCGACCGTCGAGCAAACCTGGCATGTTCTATTCCTTTTCGCCGTTCTCATTGCTGTTGACATTGGCGGCGTCGAGGAACGCGGGACGCTCCCCTCCGCCATGAACCGTGAGGACCGAACCGGTCACGTACGAGGACAGTGGTGAGGCAAGAAACGCTGCCGTCCAACCAATCTCGTCCGGATTCGCAAGGCGGCCCAGCGGCACCGTCGCGCCGACGGACGCAATCCCGTCTTCATCGCCATAATGCATTTCCGAGAGCTCGGTGCGGATCATTCCGGCGGCCAGCGCATTCACCCGCACCTTGGGCGCCCATTCCACAGCCAGGCTCCGGGTCAGGCTCTCGAGCCCGGCCTTGGCGGCGCCATATGCGGCAGTACCCGGCGAGGGTCGGCTTGCGCTCACGCTGGTGATGTTGACGATGGTGCCGCCCTCGTCCTGCCGCTGCATCACGGCGTTGGCGCGCTGCGAGACGAGCAGGGCCGAGAGCAGATTCAGTTCGATGATCTTGCGATGGAAGTTGTGGCTCGCGTCGGCGGCCAGCGCGAAGGGCGCACCACCGGCGTTGTTCACGACAGCATCCAGGCGCCCATGCCCGGACACGATGGCGCTGATGAGCGCGTCCACCGACTCTTCGTCGCGGACATCGCAGGGATGAAATTCGTAAGGGGGGCTCTGGGATGAGCCGCTTGCGCGAAGACCATCGGGTGCGGGGCGGCGTGCGCAGGTAATCACCGTCGCACCGAGCTCGTCGAACACCCGACTGATCCCGGCACCGACACCGCGGACACCTCCGGTGACCAGCACGACGCGGCCCGCGAGGCCGAGTTCGTAAGGGGTTCGCACGTCGCTCCTTGCTGTATTCCTGCTGTTTGTCCTGCGCTTTCGAGCCATGGTAGCGTACCAAGCAAGTGCTTGTTTCGGTACCTTGAGGAGTCTCATGGGCATCATCACCGCGACGGTTGAACCGGGCATCGTGACCGTCACCGTCGACTATCCGAAGGTCAACGCCATCCCCTCGCGCGGATGGTTTGAGCTGGCCGACGCCATCCTGGCGGCGGGCAATGACCCGTCCACCCACGTCGTGATCCTGCGAGCCGAGGGCCGCGGGTTCAACGCGGGCGCCGACATCAAGGAAATGCAGCGCACCCAGGCAGAAGGACAGGGCTTCACCGCCTTGATCGACACCAACCGAGGCTGCTTCGAAGCCTTCAGCGCGGTCTACCGCTGCAAGGTGCCCGTCATCGCCGCCGTCAACGGCTTCTGCCTCGGCGGTGGAATCGGCTTGGTGGGTAACGCCGACGTGATCGTCGCCTCCGATGATGCGGTGTTCAGCGTGCCCGAGGTGGACCGTGGCGCACTCGGCACCGCCACTCATCTGCAGCGATTGGTCCCCCAGCATGTGATGCGCCGGATGTTCTACACAGCAGCCAAGATCGACGCAAAAACGTTGCACCACTACGGATCCATTCACGAGGTGGTGCCACGGGAGGAACTCGACGAGGCCGCGCTGCGCGTCGCGCGTGACATCGCCGCCAAGGACACCCGCGTCATCCGCGCCGCCAAGGAAGCCATCAACGTCATAGATCCGCAGGACGTCGAATCCAGCTATCGCATGGAACAGGGCTTCACATTCGAGCTCAACCTGGCCGGTGTCGCCGACGAGCACCGTGACGCATTCGTCGAGACCGGAAAGCCGAAGGGAAACTAATGGCAGACAAGACAAGCACTCTCGACGAGGTCGTCTCCGAACTGCGCAGCGGCATGACCATCGGTCTCGGCGGCTGGGGTTCGCGCCGCAAGCCGATGGCCTTCGTGCGCGCGATCTTGCGTTCGGATATCACGGATTTGACGGTCGTCACCTACGGCGGACCGGACTTGGGCCTGCTGTGTTCGGCGGGCAAGGTCAAAAAGGCCTACTACGGCTTCGTGTCCCTGGATTCGCCGCCGTTCTATGACCCGTGGTTCGCAAAAGCGCGCACCACCGGTGCCATCGAGTCCCGCGAGATGGATGAAGGCATGGTCAAGTGCGGCCTGGAGGCCGCCGCCGCCCGCCTACCATTCCTGCCCATCCGGGCCGGGCTGGGCTCGGACGTCATGAATTTCTGGGGCGACGAGCTCAAGACCGTCACATCCCCGTATGCGGACTCGTCGGGAAACGCGGAAACCCTGGTCGCAATGCCCGCACTGAATCTGGACGCCGCATTCGTGCACCTGAACCTGGGTGACTCCACCGGCAATGCCGCCTACACCGGTGTGGACCCGTACTTCGACGACCTCTACTGCCTGGCCGCCGAGCGCCGCTACCTCTCTGTGGAGAAGATCGTGTCCACCGAGGAACTGGTCAAAACCGTTCCCCTGCAGTCACTCCTGCTGAACCGCATGATGGTGGACAAGGTGGTGGAAGCTCCCGGTGGCGCGCACTTCACCATCGGCGCCGCCGACTACGGCCGCGACGAGAAGTTCCAGCGGCACTACGCCGAGGCCGCCGGGAATCCGGAGACCTGGCAGACCTTCGTCGACACCTACCTGTCCGGTTCCGAAGAGGACTACCAGGCAGCCGTTAAGCGGTTTAAGGAGCAGCAGGCATGAGCGAGGCAACCCGCGCCGAGGTATGCGCCGTAGCGTGCGCCGAGTTGTTCAGGGACGCAGGCGAGATCATGGCCTCCGCGATGTCGACCATGTCCACCGTCGGTGCCCGACTGGCTCGCCTGACCTTCTCCCCCGATCTGGTGCTCTCCGACGGAGAGGCCGTCCTGATGGCCGAGACACCGGCAATCGGCGGCACCTCTCCGATCGAGGGGTGGATGCCCTTCCGCAAGGTGTTCGACGTGGTGGCCTCCGGCCGTCGACATGTCGTCATGGGCGCCAACCAGATTGACCGCTACGGCAATCAGAACCTCTCGGCGTTCGGGCCGCTGCAGCACCCCACCCGGCAGATGTTCGGTGTGCGCGGCGCACCGGGCAACACCATCAACCACGCCACGTCGTATTGGGTGGGCAACCATTCGGCGCGAGTGTTCGGGAACTCTGTCGACATCGTCTCGGGCGTCGGTTACGACAAGGTCGACCCGGCGAACCCGGCGTACAAGTACCTCAACGTGTTCCGGGTGATTTCCAACCTGGGTGTGTTCGACTTCAACGGCCCCAACCACGAGATGCAGGCGCTGTCACTGCACCCCGGCGTCTCGGCCGAGGAGGTTGCGTCAAACACCAGCTTCGAGGTGCACGGGCTGAACGACGCCGGTGAGACCCGTCTGCCCACCGATGAAGAGCTTCGGATCATTCGCGAGGTGATTGATCCGAAGTCATTCCGGGACAAGGAAGTCAAGCAATGAGTGCACCGGTCCTCAAGACAGCACTGACTGAGCTGGTCGGCATCGACCATCCCGTCGTCCAGACCGGTATGGGCTGGGTGGCCGGTCCTCGCCTGGTGGCCGCCACCTCCAACGCCGGCGGTCTGGGCATCCTCGCCTCGGCGACCATGACGCTGGAGGAATTGGTCGCGGCGGTCGCGAAGACGAAGTCACTCACCGACAAGCCCTTCGGTGTGAACATCCGCGCGGACGCCGGTGATGCCACCGAGCGTATCGATCTGCTGATCCGCGAGAAGGTCAAGGTGGCCTCGTTCGCGCTGGCACCCAAGCAGGATCTGATCGCCAAGCTGAAAGACAATGGCGTGGTGGTCGTTCCGTCTATCGGCGCAGCCAAGCATGCCAAGAAGGTCGCCGCCTGGGGTGCCGACGCAGTGATCGTGCAGGGCGGTGAGGGCGGCGGGCACACCGGACCTGTCGCGACCACGCTGCTGCTGCCCTCGGTGCTCGATGCCGTCAAGGACACCGCAATGCCGGTCATCGCCGCCGGTGGATTCTTCGACGGGCGTGGCCTCGCCGCAGCGCTGTCCTACGGCGCGACCGGTGTCGCCATGGGCACCCGATTCCTGCTGACCTCCGATAGCACCGTGCCTGATGCGGTCAAGGAGCGCTACCTGGCCTCGGCCCTCGATGGCACCGTGGTGTCGACCCGGGTCGACGGCATGCCGCACCGGGTGTTGCGCACCGAGCTGGTCGAGAAGCTCGAAAGCGGTTCGCGGGTGCGTGGATTCAGCGCCGCGATCCGGAACGCGGCCAAGTTCAAGAAGATGTCGGGAATGACGTGGCGGTCCATGGTCACGGACGGCCTGGCGATGCGCCACGGCAAGGAGCTCACCTGGTCTCAGGTGCTCATGGCCGCGAACACCCCGATGCTGCTGAAGGCCGGTCTGGTCGAGGGCAACACCGGTGCCGGTGTTCTCGCCTCCGGTCAGGTCGCGGGCATCCTCGATGACCTGCCCAGCTGCCAGGACCTGATCGACGCGATCGTGACGGAAGCGGTTGCCCAGCTGAAGAGTGCGAACGCGGCCATCCTCTAACCGCCGAGTGGGAATCTCACGAGGCAAAACGACCGAAATCCCTCGCCAGATTCCCACTCGACATCGCCGTTCGAAACGCCTCATCGACCCGGGCTACGATCGTGCCCGCTCGATGCCGCAGCATCTCGGATGTCACCCGAATGATGTTCCAGCCCTCTGCGGAGAGTCCGGCTGACCGATCGACATCGCGGGACCGCTGGTGCGGATCCGTCCAGTGCTGTGCGCCGTCGAATTCGACTCCGACCTTGACGTCCTCCCAGCCCATGTCGATCCTCGCGACGAATTCTCCGTCGCGCGTGTAGACCCGGATCTGAGTCTGCGGCTTAGGGAATCCCGCCCTTACGAGAAGCAGCCGCGTGCGGGTTTCTTGAGGTGACTCTGCTCCGCCGTCGACCAACTCCAGCGCCCTGCCGAGCGCCACAAGTCCTCTGGCTCCGGGATGCATATCCGAGATCTGAAGAATCTCTGAGGGACTGACTCCCGTAGCTGCGATCAGAGCGTCCAAGCGTTCAACGGCGGTGTGCGGCGGCAACCAGCGTCCAAGGTCGAAGGCCGTGCGTGCCGCCGAGGTGACCGCGAGGCCGTCAACACGAGCAACCTCGCCTGCCAGCAATGACTCTCGGTGAACCCTCAACCCCTTCGGCGCCTTATGGTTTCGATAGATCAATTCCGCTGCGCCCGAACCATCTACCCACTTCGAGCCGAGAAGCGCCGATGCGGACAGGCCCGCGACCACCCCGCCTCGCCGCGACCACAACCATGCGGCCCGTGCACGCTGTATGGCCGTCACATTCGATCCGCGTGGAACGTACACGGATGGGTAGAGCTGTTCGTATCGACGACGGATTTCGTGCTCAGTCACAGCTCCAGAAGCAATAGCCTCACCAGAACGAAACGGCCATGGAACCTCCCCCATAGCGGGAGCATGCCACTCACCACTGACAAATCTGAGTGGGAATCTCACGAGGCAAATCGCCCGAAATCCCTCGCCAGGTTCCCATTCGGCAGGAATGGGCAAGGATAGGGACAGCGGATTCACAGAATGCGGGAGAATCCTGGAGATATGAGACATCGAACGTTCAGCTTCTCGACGGCTGCGTGTTGTTTGGCCACAGCCGCCGCCTTCGTGCTGGCACCGATCGCCGCTGCCGATCCCGACGAACCGTTGGTGCCGGAGCAACCCATCCACGCACCCTCGCAAGGTGCCATGGAGCTACCGACCGACCGCGGTCCACACCACGTGTTGTTGCAGGACCAGAACAAGGGCGGCGCCGACCCGGACGTGCCGTACGGAACCGACCCCTACGTCCCGGACCATGCCAACGACATCGGTGGCGCCGACCCGGATACCCCGCTGGGCACCGACCCGGACGTCCCGTTCGGCACCTGGGCCGGAAACTAGTCGCCCGGTAGAGCAGGCCCCGGTAGAGGTGGCGGCGTCTGCTCCGGCGCCCACGCATCGGACGGCTGCGACCGAATGAAGTCCGCCGCCCCTGGGGTATCGAACATGCCTGTGTTGTCCCGCTTGCTCAACCAATCCCAGGCCTGACCCATCCACATCGGGTCTTGTGGCAGGTCAGACATCTGCGGGTTGAAGGGCAGACTGCCGCCGGGCAATCCAGGAATGCTGCAAACCTCGGGCGGACACGGTTCGGCAGATGCCGGCGCACTGCTTGCGATGACGCCGAGCGCCGCTGCGGCCGTGCCGATCAGGATTCCTGCACGCATCAGTTCAGGCTACGCCCGCGCTGCGCTCAGAGGCGCTCGATGATGGTGACGTTGGCGGTGCCGCCGCCCTCACACATCGTCTGCAGACCGTACTTGCCGCCGGTGCGCTCCAGCTCGTTGAGCATGGTGGCGAACAACTTGGCGCCGGTGGCTCCCAGCGGGTGACCCAGCGCGATTGCGCCGCCGTTGGGGTTGACCTTCTTCAGGTCGACATCCAGCTCCTTGGCCCATGCCAACACCACGGGGGCGAAGGCCTCGTTGATCTCGACAACGTCGATATCGTCCATCGTCAGACCGGTCTTGGCGAGCGCGTACTTGGTAGCGGGGATGGGGCCGGTCAACATGAACACCGGGTCGTCGCCGCGGGCGCTGATGTGATGAATGCGTGCGCGTGGCTTCAGCCCGTGCGCCTTCACCGCGCTTTCCGAGGCGACCAGCGTCGCGCTACCACCGTCGGAGATCTGGCTGGCCAGAGCGGCCGTGAGACGGCCACCCTCGACGAGGGTCTTGAGCCCCGCCATCTTCTCCAGCGTGCTCTCACGCGGACCCTCGTCGACGCGGAAGTCGCCGACCGGGACGATCTCGTTGTCGAAGTGTCCGTTGCGGATCGCGGCGAAAGCCCGCTCATGGCTGGAGAGCGCGAACTGCTCCATCTCCTCGCGGCTGATGTCCCACTTCTCGGCGATCATCTCCGCGCCGCGGAACTGGGAGATTTCCTGATCGCCATAGCGGTGCAGCCAGCCCTCGGATTCTGCCGTGGGCGAAGTGAATCCATACTCCTTGCCGACGAGCATCGCGGCCGAGATCGGAATCTGGCTCATGTTCTGGAAGCCACCGGCCACCACCAGGTCGGCGGTTCCGGACATAACAGCCTGCGCGGCAAAGGAAATGGCCTGCTGGCTCGATCCGCACTGACGGTCTACGGTGCAGCCCGGCACCTCTTCCGGATACCCACCGGCCAGCCACGCGAGGCGTCCGGCATTGCCCGCCTGCCCACCGATGGCGTCCAGGACGCCCATGATCACGTCATCGATGGCGTCGGGGTCGACGTCGACGCGATCGAAGAGCCCCTTGAAGGTGGCCGCACCCAGATCCAGCGGGTGCACCGTGGACAGTGAGCCATTGCGCTTACCGACCGCGGTACGCACAGCGTCAATGATGTACGCCTCAGACATGGTGAATCTCCTTATTTCCCAGACTAATCGACGGTAATCCCGCCGAGGACTATCGAAAGGTACTGTTCGGCGACTTCCTGCGCCGTGCGCGAACCGCCTGGACGGAACCAGCGCACCGACACCCATGTTGCGTCGCGAATGAACCGGTACACCACTGCCACATCAAGATCGGGGCGGAAGTAGCCCTGGGCGATGCCGTCGCGCAGCACTTCGAGCCACAACTCGCGCTGCTCGGTGTTGAGTTCGTTCAGATATGCGAACCGCTCCTGTGACAGCAGCCGGGGTGCTTCCGCCTGGTAGATGGCGACCTGCGCATGCTTGGTTTCGATCGCGTCGAATGAGGCCAGGAACAGGCCCTTAAGTGTGTCGACGGGGTTCAGGTTGGCCGCGGCAATCTCGCGATACCGGGCGAAGAGTCCCTCGAGGAAGTCCCGCAGCAGTTCGTCGACGATCGCCTCTTTGGAATCGAAGTGGTGATAGAGACTGCCCGACAGGATTCCGGCGGCATCGGCGATGTCGCGCACCGTGGTGGCGCGCAGACCGCGTTCTGCGAACATGGCGGCGGCAAGGCTCAGCAGTTCGTCACGTCGCGACGGCTGCGACGAGCCACTTGCACGAAGAGCGTCCGACTCTCGCACTTCTGCCACCTTGTCCACCTCCCTACTGTATCAACCAAGCGCTTGTTTGGTCACCGCTTAATGGCGCATGTCACGCGCGCTGGCTGGACACCGAGATGACCTCGCCGGTCAGGTAGCTCGAGTAATCGCTGGCAAGGAAGGCAATGGTGGAGGCAATCTCCCACGGCTCGGCGGCGCGACCGAATGCCTCATCGGAGGACAGCTTGTCCAGCAGATCCGAAGACGTCACCTTGTCGAGGAACTTATGCCGGGCAATGCTCGGGGCGACCGCGTTGATGCGTACGCCATACTCGACGGCCTCGATGGCGCTGCATCGCGTCAGAGCCATGACGCCAGCCTTGGCGGCGGCGTAATGCGATTGTCCGTACTGCGCGCGCCAGCCCAGCACGCTCGCGTTGTTGACGATGACACCACCGTGACCGGCCTCGCGGAAGTACCGCAGGGCCGCACGGGTCGCGCGGAACGTGGAGGTCAGGGTGACATCGAGAACCCGGCCCCACTGCTCATCGGTCATATCGGCGACGGGAGTCTCACCGCCTAGCCCGGCGTTGTTCACCAGCACATCGATACGGCCCAGTGCGGCAACGGATTCGACGATGAGCGCGTCGACGGCCTCGGTGGACGTGACATCACACACCACCGCGGCCACCTTGCCCAACCCGAGCGCCGCCAGCTCGTCGCGTGTCTCGGTGAGGCGACGCTCGTGATAATCGGAAACGACCACGTCGGCACCCTCGGCCAGAGCACGGCGCGCGGTCGACGAGCCGATCCCGGTTCCGGCGGCCGCGGTCACGACGACGGCCTTGTCCTTCAGAAGACCGTGTCCGTCAATCTCTTTCGGTGCCTGGGACAAGCTCACTTAGCGCGCCTCTCTGGGTAGTCCGAGCACCCGCTCGGAAATGATGTTGCGTTGGATCTCATTGGAGCCACCGTAAATCGTGTCGGCACGGGAGAAGAGGAACAGACGCTGCCATTCGTCCATCTCTCCGTCATCGGTCAACAGGGTCGACTTTCCGATGATCTCCATCGCCAGCTCGCCCAGGTCACGATGCCAGTTGGCCCACAACAGCTTTGACACATTGTCCTGGCCGGGGCGCTCCTCGTCCATGGTGGCCAGCGCGTAGGCGCGCATGGTGCGGAGCCCGACATAAGCCTGGGCCAGGCGCTCGCGGATCGCGGGGTCGTCCGCCGAGCCGTTGGACTTGGCGAGCTCGGCTAGCCTCGAAAGCTCACGGGCATAGGTGATCTGGTTGCCCAACGTCGAGACACCACGCTCGAAGGTCAGGGTGCCCATGGCGACCCGCCAGCCATCACCGGGCTCACCGACCACCAGATCGGCGGCGGTGCGCGCACTGTCGAAGAACACCTCGTTGAACTCCGAGGTGCCGGTCAGCTGGATGATCGGGCGGATCTCGACACCTGGCTGCTCAAGGGGCACAAGAAGATACGACAGGCCTTTGTGCCGTGCCGATCCGGGTTCGGTACGCGCGACCACGAAACACCACTGCGATTGCAGCGCCAGCGAGGTCCACACCTTCTGCCCGTTGATCACCCACTCGTCACCGTCACGCACCGCGGTGGTGGACACGTTCGCCAGGTCCGACCCTGCACCGGGTTCCGAATATCCCTGACACCACAGCTCGGTGACATCGCGGATGGCCGGAAGGAAGCGCTGCTGCTGTTCGGGGGTGCCGTAGGCGATGAGCGTCGGTCCTAGCAGCTCCTCGCCCAGGTGATTGACCTTGTGCGGCGCCTCGGCGCGGGCGTACTCCTCATAGAAGATGACGCGTTGACTCACGGTGGCTCCGCGACCGCCGTGCTCGACGGGCCAGCCCAGGCAGGTCCAGCCCGCGGCAGCCAGGAGACGGTTCCAGGCGAGGCGCTCTTCGAAGGCCACGTGCTCGCTACCCGGACCGCCCAGGCCCTTCAGCTCGGCGAATTCGCCGACAAGGTTCTCGGCCAGCCATTCCCGGATCTCGGCACGCACCTGATCGTCGGATATCTCCGACAACGGACGCTCGGAAGCCGCTTGGAACTCACCCACACCTGTAGGCTAACCTACCAAGCACTTGCTTGTTATTGGAAGGTGGGTCGGACGCGTATGGAGTCGGCGCAACAGACACCCGAACTCACCATCCCGGCAGCGTTGGACCAGGCAGCAGCCCGTTTCGGCAGTCGCGACGCCCTTTACGCGGACGGCTCCTGGCTGACCTTCTCAGAACTTCGCACCCGCGCGCGGCGCTTCGCCGCGGCCCTGATCGCACTCGGCGTCGAGCACGGCGAGCGCGTAGCCATCTGGTCCCCCAATTCATGGCACTGGCCCATCGCCTGCCTGGGTGCGCAGTACGCGGGGGCCGCCGTCGTCCCGATGAACACCCGCTACACAGTCGATGAGGCGACCGACATTCTGCAGCGCAGCCAGGCCCGTGTGCTGGTGTCTGTCGGGGTCTTCCTCGGTTCAGAACGCATCACCCAGCTAGACGCCGCAACCCTCCCCGACCTGCGGCACATCGTGCGGGTCGCGGTGGAAGTCGGCGACCGGTCCAACTGGAACGAGTTCGTGGCGCACGGAGACGACGTCACCGACGAGGACATCGACGCCCGGCGGGACACAGTGGATTCCGAGGACATCAGCGACATCCTTTTCACCTCCGGCACCACCGGACGTAGCAAGGGCGTGCTGTGCATGCATCGTCAACCGCTGGCCGCCTCCTTGGCCTGGGCCACCTACGGCGAATTCACCGAAAACGACCGCTACCTCTGCGTCAATCCGTTCTTCCACAACTTCGGGTACAAGGCGGGAATCCTGGCCTGTCTGCAGACCGGGGCGGCACTCATGCCGCAGCTGACCTTCGACCCCGAAAAGGCCATGGCCGCGGTCCAGGAGCACCAGATCACCGTGCTGCCCGGCGCGCCGACCATCTTCCAGATGCTGCTCGACCATCCGGCACGTAAGAACTACGACCTGACCTCGCTGCGCTACTCCGTCACGGGTGCGGCCGTCGTCCCGGTGGTACTCATCGAACGCATGCAATCCGAGCTGGATTTCGATCTGGTGCTTACCGCCTACGGCCTCACCGAGACTCAGGGTTTCGCCACGATCTGCCGCTCCGACGACGACGCGGTCACCGTCGCGACCACCTGTGGACGTCCGATGATCGGCTACGAGCTGCGGATCGACGGCGCACAGAAACCCGGCGACGAGGGCGAAGTGCTGCTGCGCAGCGCCAATGTCATGAAGGGCTATCTCGACGATCCACAGGCCACCGCCGAGACCGTCGACTCGGATGGTTGGTTGCACACCGGTGATATCGGAAAGCTCGACGAGCGGGGCAATCTCACCATCACCGACCGCCTCAAGGACATGTACATCTGCGGCGGATTCAACGTGTATCCCGCCGAGATCGAGCAGGTGCTGATGCGCCTGGACGGTGTGGCCGACGCCGCCGTGATCGGCGTCCCCGACGCACGCCTCGGCGAGGTCGGCAAGGCGTACATCGTGCGCAGGCCCGATGCATCTCTGGACTCGCAGGCAGTAATCGATTACTGCGCACAGCATGTGGCGAACTTCAAGAAACCGCGGTTCGTCGAGTTTCTCGACGAACTTCCCCGCAACCTGGGCGGCAAGGTGGTCAAGCCCACCCTGCGTGCCATGCATGAGGAGTCTGCGTAATGGACCTATTGCTCGACGACGAGACCGAGGCATTCCGGACGGAGGTGCGCGAGTTCCTCGCCGCCAACGTCCCGAACCCACCGCTGCCCTCCTACGATTCGCCGGAAGGGGCAGTGGCACACCGCCAATGGGAGCGCACCCTCTACGACGCGGGATTTTCCGCGGTGTCCTGGCCCCGGGAGTACGGCGGCCGCGACGTCACCCTGCTGCAGTGGGTGATCTTCGAAGAGGAGTACTTCAAGGCGGGAGCCCCGGCACGCATCAGCCAGAACGGCATGTTCCTGCTGGGCCCGACGTTGTTCGCGCACGGCAGCAAGGACCAACTGGATCGCATCCTGCCCAAAATGGCCAACGGCGAGGAGATATGGGCGCAGGCATGGTCTGAGCCGGAATCCGGTAGCGACCTGGCCTCGCTGCGCTCCCCTGCCCGCAAGGTCGACGGAGGCTGGCGCCTATCCGGACAGAAGATCTGGAGCTCGCGAGCACCCTTCGCGGACAGGGCATTCGGACTGTTCCGCTCCGACCCGGCGGCCCAGCGCCACCAGGGATTGACCTATTTCATGTTCGACCTCAAGGCCGAGGGCGTCACGGTGCGCCCGATTCCGCAGCTCGACGGCGACCCCGGCTTCGCCGAGATCTTCCTGGATGACGTATTTGTGCCCGACGAGGACGTCATCGGCGGAGTGCACGACGGCTGGCGCGTGGCCATGAGCACCTCGAGCAATGAGCGTGGCATGTCGCTGCGCAGCCCCGGCCGTTTTCTGGCCACCGCCGATCGGCTGGTGGACTTGTGGAAATCGTTTCCGGACAATGGGTTCGCTTCCGAACACGTGGCGGATGCCTGGATCGCGGCACAGGCCTACCGGCTGCATACCTTCGGCACCGTGACCCGGCTGGCGGGTGGCGGCGAGCTGGGTGCCGAGTCCTCGATCACCAAGGTGTTCTGGTCCGAATTGGATGTCGCCCTGCACGAGACGGCCTTCGAGCTACGCGGCGCAGACGGCGAGCTGACCGGACCGTGGACCGACGGGTACCTGTTCTCCCTCGGCGGCCCGATCTACGCGGGTACCAATGAGATTCAGCGCAACATCATCGCCGAACGCATCCTTGGCCTGCCCAAGGAAAGTGCTCGCACGGGAGGTGTCAAGTGAGGTTCGATCTGGATACTCAGCAGCGGGATTTCGCGGCCAGCATCGATGCCGCTCTGTCGGCGGCCGACGTTCCCGGCGCAGCGCGCGCGTGGGCCACGGGCAATCACGAACCCGGGTTGGCCGTGTGGTCAACGCTGGCCGACCTCGGTGTCACGGCCCTCGCGGTGTCCGAGAAATACGACGGCATCGGGGCACACCCCGTCGATCTGGTTGTCGCCCTTGAGGGCTTGGGCAAGTGGGCGGTACCCGGACCCGTTGTCGAATCACTCGTGGTGGCGCCGGTCTTGTTGGCTGAGGACGAGCGGTCCGCACAACTTGCCTCTGGAGAACTCATCGCCACGGTCGCCGCAGCACCCATCGCTCCGCGCGCGCTCGATGCGGATGTCGCCGGTCTGGTGCTCATCGCCGATGACATCGGATTCCGTGAGGGGCAAGCCGGCGCACAGCATGAGTCGATCGATGCCACCCGTCGGGTATTCGACGTGGCGCCGACTGACGGTGGTGTCTCCATGGACACCAGCCGTGCCATCGACTTTGGCGTGCTTGCCATTTCAGCACAGCTGGTCGGCGCCGGACAGGCCCTGCTGGACCGTGCCGTGGAGTACGCCAAGCAGCGTTCCCAGTTCGGCCGGCCGATCGGCTCTTACCAAGCCGTGAAGCACAAACTGGCCGATGTACACATCGCGCTGGAGCTGGCGCGCCCGTTGGTGTACGGCGCCGCACTGTCCCTCGCCGACGAATCCGCCACCGCTGCTCGCGATGTGAGCGCCGCGAAGGTCGCCGCCGGCAAGGCCGCCTACCTTGCCGCGCGCTCTTCCCTGCAGACCCATGGCGCCATCGGCTTCACCGCCGAATACGACCTGTCGCTGTGGATCCTCAAGGTGCGGGCGCTGACGTCGGCGTGGGGCACACCGGAATGGCATCGCGCGCGCGTACTGGAGGCACTGTGAGCACTTCCTCAAACGCAGAACGGCAGATGCTGCGTGACACCGTCCGTTCCTTGGTGACCAAACGGGCCGACTCCGCAGCGGTGCGCAAGGCGATGGAATCCGAGCGAGGCTACGACGAGAACCTCTGGACCGTGCTGTGTGAACAGGTCGGAGCAGCGGCGTTGCTGGTTCCGGAGGAATTGGGGGGTGCCGGGGGCGAGCTCGCGGACGCGGCCGTCGTGGTGGAAGAGCTCGGCCGTGGGCTGGTGCCCAGCCCACTGATAGGCACCCTGTGGGCGGAGCTGGCACTCCTCGAGACCGGCTACCGGGGTGAACTACTGGAGTCGATGGCGGCCGGTGAATCGATCGGCGCGGTGGCCTTCGACCCGGGATATGTCGTCAACGGTGCTATCGCCGATGTGGTGCTCACCCTGGACGGCGACGAAGTGCACCGGGCGGAGAACCTCACCGCCACCGCGCTGTCCACGATGGACCCCACCCGCCGACTCGCCGCAGTAGCGGTCAGCGGAAGCGAACCGATCGGCACAGCCCCAGGACTGATCGACAAGGCCGGGCTACTGCTGGCCGCCGAGCAGGTGGGCGCAGCGGCACGCGCCCTGGAACTCACTGTCGAATACACCAAGACCCGGGTGCAGTTCGGCCGTGCGATCGGCAGCTTCCAGGCCCTCAAGCACCGGATGGCCGACCTGTATGTGCTGGTGGAGTCCGCGCGCTCCATCGTGTACCAGTCCATTCAAGACCTCACCGCCGAGGCTGCGACCGTGGCGAGAATCAAAGCCAGCGAGGCACTCTCGGCAGTCGCCGCGGACTCGATCCAGTTGCACGGCGGTATCGCCATCACCTGGGAGCACGACGCCCACCTGTATTTCAAGCGCGCACACGGCAGCGCGCTGCTGCTGGGAACACCACGTCAGCTACTCCCAAGCCTGGAGAGCGCCGCGGGACTGTAGGTTCCCGGCCTACACTCCGGGCATGCAGACCAAAGCCAGCCCCTGGCCCGCCTACCGGCTCGCCGCCGTGCTCCTCGGCGTCGGCGTCGTACATTTCGTCGCGCCCAAACCCTTCGACGACATCGTCCCGGACCAACTGCCTGGTGAAGCCCGGTTCTACACGTATGCCTCGGGTGTTGCCGAGCTCGGAACCGGTGCGCTGCTGCTGGCCCCGAAAACACGCAGGCTCGGCGGTACTCTCGCGGCGCTCCTGTTCATCGCCGTCTTCCCCGCGAACATCAACATGGCGCGGCAGTGGTGGGACAAGCCGCTACCACTGAAGCTCGGCGCCATCGCACGGTTACCGTTGCAGATCCCGATGATCACCGAGGCACTCAAGGTGCGACGTACGGCGTAGTTCGTCGTTGGTCTTGTCTGGTCGTGTTCAGTCATAGATGACGGCGTTTCCCGTGCGCTGAAGGTTGGCCAGCCCCGCCCGGAAGTTTTCCATGAACTCGGGCGGGGGCCCTTCCCAGTCCTCGACCTCACCAACGATGCGCACGGGTTCCCGGGTGCGGTACGAGTGGGTTGGATTCCCGGGGAACTTCTTGTCCGTCACGTTCGGATCATCTTCCAGAGTGCCCTCCGGTTCCACGATGTAGACATGGCCCCTGCCCTCCCCTTTGGCCATGATGGCCGCCAGCCCCGCGCCAACCAATGTCCTCGTCACGTAGACGTGGTTCATGATGCGCCCCTCCTCGTAGTTCGACAGATGCCCGGGGGTCAACAGATCGCCTATCTCGAGGTCGGCCTTGGTGCCATGGAAATACGCGCCCGACGCGTGCGCCTCGAAAAAGTTCGGCATCGTCATACCGGTTCCCATCAGTCGAAATTCGTGGTCGCAGGATTGTGCGCCATGGTGGGGGCCTTGCCGCAAGCCCCCCTTCGTGACATATTTTGAAAGGGGACAAGCCAAAAGGTTGACCCCACAACCGCTCAGTGGTCGGCTTGATTCATGTCGCTGCTGATATCGGACCGCGAACGCGAAGCGCTGGCGCAGGTCACCACATTCCCGCTGCTGGCAGCGATCACCGGGCGCCGGTCCCGACGCTTCCCTCTCGGCGGACGCATTCCTGACGGTCCGCTCGCCTACACCAGCAGTCATCCTGTCAGGCCGATATCGGAAGTCGAACGGGCACTGATCCTTTCGGTGGTGGGTGGTGTGACCGGATGGCACTATGGCATCACCTATCACCCCGGATACGCTCCTGCATTCCCGAACTACTCCGGCAGTGCGACTGGACGCACCTTTCCCTCCGCCGCCGGATTTCACACCAGTCAGCTCTTCTTCACCGATGACACCGGGATCTACCTGCTGCCGACGCGTGACGAGCCTCCTCGTGAGTTCTCGTCCATCGAGGACTGGATCACCCACACCGCAGACTCCTATGTGCGGATTTCGGACAAGCGTCTGGAACTGCCGCGGGAGGAGCCGTACATGGAGGGCCACAACACCTGGATCGGGAATCACCCAGGCAGCCTGCTGGCCTTCCCAGTGGCCGATCTGGCAGAACACCTGATCGCGAACCTGTCTTTCTTCGCCGCAAATGGCTACGTGGTCTACGACGACGTCAACAACCGGAGCATCCCGGGCACCGAAAAGTTCGGCAGTTTAAGGAATTACGACGATCCCATTCCGTTGTCCTTTGTGGAGCAATACACGCTCACCGAGGCCAGCGCCGAACTAGCCACCGCAACCCACAACGGGGTGCTCCTCCTTCAAGCGCTCGGGCTGGGCGGCTGGATGTTCGACGGGCTCGATCGGCTTTCGGTGCTCGGCGGCTCCGGCGACCCACGTGCGCCCGGTATCGGGTTCCGCTCCGACAACGACGATCGGTGGCCATTTCCGAACGCCACCGGTCTGGACGGATTCTTCGAAACCCTCAGTCCCCCACATGTGCCGACAGTCGCGGCGGGCGTCCAGAAGTACATCGAGCGCAAGTACGGCCCCGGCGGGCCCTTCCACCCCGACACTCCCGGCGCCTGGGCAGATTCGCGCAAGGTGCGCGCGGCCGCGCTACCGGCCGAGGCGATCCAGGAGATCGTTACGACGGAGGCCGCGTACGTCTACGACACCTTCGGAAAGATTCCCGGCACCGTCCCCACGGTCCATGTCTTGATGTACTTGCAGGCCCAGAACATCGATCTGGGCTTCTACGACACGCACTTCGGTCCGGGCGCCTACCTATCGACGCATGCCGAACACACCGGACGTTGGTACGGCGAGTAATTGCCAAAACTCTTAACTCCCTGCGTATCACTGGAAACGCATTTGCCGACTCGGGTACGTTGGGCGGATGGGGACAACCGCGCACTTCACGCTGCGCTATGACCGTTGGTATCTACCGATCGCCACGGCGATGGGGCTGGGACCACGTCGCACCATCATCCGAATCTCCGACGGTGCACTGACCGTCAAGCACGGGTGGGCCTTTGCCATCACGATTCCGCTGACGAGCATCCGCTCGGCAGTCGTTCGTCCCGAGAGGCCCCTGGCATGGGGTGTGCACCCCAGCGGTACCGGCTGGCTCGTCAACGGTTCACGTGAGGGCATTGTCGACATTCAGTACGCGCCACCGATCAAACCGAAGGCACCGATGTCGTTCGGCCCGGTCGGCGGTCTGCAGCTCAGCGTCACTGACCCGGACGGGCTTGTTTCGGCACTGAACCGCCGGGGGTAGCACAATCTGGATATGCGCCGACGACACCTGCTCCAACTCGGAACGGCAGTGGCAGCGGGCCTCACGCTGACTTCCTGCGCGGACACCACCGACGAGCCTCGAGATAATGGCGAGGTGAGCGACGGCGAGACCTGGCGCATGCCCGACGAGGGCGAACCACACCTACGAACCTGGATGGCCTTCGGCGCCAGTGACGAGATCTGGGGTCGGCGACTGAACCGCAAGGTCCAGCAGAATCTGGGTGCGATCGCCCAGACCATCGCACAGTTCGAACCGGTGTCGATGCTGGTGCGACCGCACGAGCTCGAACTGGCGCGCCAATTGGCCGGACCCGATGTGGAATTGGTTCCCGCACCGCTGAATGACCTGTGGATCCGTGACAGCGGGCCGGTATTCGTCCGCAACGACACCGGCAAGGCAGCCGTCGATTTCAACTTCAACGGATGGGGCAACAAACAGAAGCACGACGCCGACGCCAAGGTCGCCGCCGAGGTCGCCAAGCGCGCTGGAGTTCGGGTGCTTCACACCGATCTCGTGCTCGAGGGCGGCGGTATCGAGGTTGATGGGGAGGGTACCGCGATCATCACCGAGAGTTGCGTCCTCAACAACAACCGCAACCGGGGACGCTCAACAAAGGATGTCGAGGCAGAGCTGGCGCGCCTACTTGGCCTGCACAAGATCATTTGGCTACCGGGCATCGCGGGCATGGACATCACCGATGGTCACACCGATTTCTACGCCCGATTCGCCGGGCCGGGCGTCGTCGTCGCCGGGCTGGATAACGACCCTGACTCGTTCGACTACGACGTGACACGCCGGCATCTCGACATCCTCGAAAAGGCGACGGATGCGGCCGGGCGCCCACTGCGCGTGGAAGTACTCGAGGCACCCGAGCAGGGGCGCGATGACTTCGAATCAGAGGATTTCGCAGCGGGTTACATCAACTTCTATGTGTGCAACGGCGGCGTCATCGCACCCGGATTCGGAGACCCGGACGCCGACGCGGCGGCCAGATCCACTCTGGAAGCCGTCTTTCCCGGGCGCAGGGTGGTTCAGCTTGACATCGACGGTATCGCCGCGGGCGGTGGCGGCATTCACTGCGCCACCCAGCAGGAACCGCGATAGGCCGCCCTCAGCCCACCACCGAACGCGGTGTGCCGGGCCCGGGATCGATCTGCACCGGACCCGATGCGGACGGCGTCACCGGAAAATCGAAGATTGCAGTCGGAATATAAACAGTGGCACAGGAATTCGGGATATCGACGACACCGGACAGTCGGCCCTCAATGGGCGCTGCGCCCAGCAAAAGATAGGCCTGCTCCGGGCTGTAGCCGAACTTGGTCAGGTAATCGATGGCGTGCAGGCAGGCCCGCTGATACGCCAAATGCGAATCCAGATAGCGCTGTTCGTCGTCGAGAGTGACCGAGGTCCCCGAGAAGGCCAGCCATTGCGAGTACTGCGGGTCGGTGTTACCGGGCATGAAGATCGCGTTCTCCGACACCCCGTAGGTGTCCATCCCGCCCTTGAGCACATCGACATGCAGATCGATGAAGCCACCCATCTCAATGGCTCCACAGAACGTGATCTCGCCGTCTCCCTGCGAGAAATGCAGGTCGCCCACCGACAGCTTGCCGCCCGGCACGAACACGGGATAGAACACCCGGCTGCCCTTGGTCAGATTCTTGATGTCCTGATTGCCGCCGTTCTCCCGGGGCGGCGCGGTCCTGGCCGCCTCCGCCGCCGCCCTATCAAAGGTGTCGCCGGTAAGCCCACCAAGTACCGCATCCCGGGGTTCCGGCGGAAGAGCCAATGCGGGAACACGATAGGGGTCAGTAGCGATCAACGCGCCCTCGCGAGCATTCCAACGCGCCAGCAATTCCGCCGACGGCGCCGTCCCCATCAACCCGGGGTGCACAATCCCGGTGAAGCTGACACCAGGAATGTGTCGCGAGGTTGCGGTTTGACCCGAGAAATCCCAAATCGCCTTGTACGCATCGGGAAACTGCTCGGTGAGGAATCCACCACCGTTGGTCGTCGGAAAGATGCCGGTGTAACCCCACCCCTGCCCGGCCAGTGGCCCGGAGTCTTCCTGAGGAATCGGGCCCACATCGAGAATGTCGACGATCAGCAGGTCCCCCGGCTGCGCACCCTCTACCGAGAACGGCCCCGACAGTGCGTGCACAGTGGTCAGTGGCGCGTCACGGATGTCGTCGGCGGAGTCGTCGTTGTGGATCGCACCGTCGAACCATTCGCGGCAATGCACCCGGAATGAAGTACCGGGTTTGACGACGACGGCCGGCGGAATATCGGGGTGCCACCGGTTATGCCCGACGATCTGTTGTTCGGTGAACTTCTTGCTCGAATCCAACGGGAACAACACTTCGGGCATGGCAATCCTTCCGGTCAGGGGCGAGGCAACTTGCGATGCAACGGATTTGATGTCACGCGAATCGACCGGCGCGCGGTGGGCAGCGCAGACACCACGGACGGCTCACTGGCACTGCGCTGGGTGTCGTCGAGCAGACGCATGCGAGACGAGGCGCCCCGGCTCATCCCGGCGATGCCGAAAACCCGGCGTGCCGACTCAGGGCAGCCGGGGCAGGGCACGATATCGGGCGCGGTCGCCAACGGAAAATTGCGCGACGTACTGCCACAGCTCGTGCAGCGATACTCGTACAACGCCATGACCCGCCCTCACCGAGGTAGCACCTGGATCTGAGACGTTACGCCGGATCGGCCAGGCCTGCAGGGGAAATCGATGGCAGGCCGGTTACAACCAGGTGTCCTCGGTGGTGGCGGTGAGGAACGCCTCCAGGTCATTGCGCCAATCGGCGGGCGTGGTCTTGTCGGGTTCGATGCCGGTGTACTGCCCTCGGTAAAACAGCAGCGGCCTGGTGGCCGTCGGGTTCTCGGGGATCTCACTCAATTCGTTGACCGACCCGAACACCACCCAATGGTCTCCGCCATCGTGGACGGTGGCCACCTCGCAGTCGATGTGCGCCAGCGCCCCGTCGATGATCGGTGACCCGAGACCCGATGGATGCCAATCTATTCCAGCGAACTTGTCCGGCTCTCGTGAGCCGAACCGCGCCGAGACCTCACGCTGATCCTCGGCCAGCACGTTTACGCAGAACTTGCCGGATGCCTCGATGGCGGCCCAGGACCGCGACTGCTTTGTCGGGCAGAACAGCACCAGTGGCGGCTCCAGCGAGAGCGCCGCGAACGACTGGCAAGCAAACCCCACCGGCTCACGATCGTGCGTCGTGGTGATGATGGTGACGCCGGTGCAGAACTGCCCCAGCACATTCCGGAACGCCCGCGGGTCAATAGCGGTCACTGGTTCAGCTTCGCACCGATGGTGAAGTCGTGGCCCCACAGACTGACCGCGGTGCTCTCCCGCGCAACCCAGGACTCGTCTTCGACCTGGCGACCCTCGCAACCAAATTCGATGTCGAATCCACCCGGTGTCTTCATGTAGAAGGACAGCATCAAGTCGTTGACATGCCGCCCCAAGCTGGCCGACATCGGCACCTTGCGACGCAGCGCACGGTCCAGGCACAGGCCCACATCGTCGGAGTTCTCCACCTCGACCATGAGGTGCACGATCCCGCTCGGGGTCGGCATCGGCAAGAACGCCAGGCTGTGGTGACGCGGGTTGCAGCCGAAGAAGCGCAGCCAGGCCGGCTCGCCGTCGGCGGGACGCCCCAGCATCTGCGGTGGAAGCCGCATGGAGTCACGCAGCTTGAACCCCAGTACATCTCGGTAGAAATGCAGCGACTCGGCGTCGTTCTTGGTCGACAGCACCACGTGACCCAGGCCCTGCTCTTCGGTGACGAACTTGTGCCCGTACGGGCTCACCACCCGGCGATGTTCCAGGGCAACGCCGTGGAAGACCTCTTGGATGTTGCCCGACGGATCCTCGAAGATGATCAGCTCATCGACACGGCGCTCGGCCTTCTCCTGTGCGGTGCCCTCCTTGTAGGGAGTGCCGTTGGCTTCCAACGCCTCCCGGACCTGTTGCAGTCCGGCGGCATTGGCGGCCTCCCACCCGGTGACCGACAGCCGATCGTGTTGGCCGGGGAAGATCACCAGACGGGCGGGGAAGTCGTCCATGCGCAGGTACAGCGCACCGTCAACCGTGCCCTTGCCCTCGACCATGCCGAGGATCTTGAGCCCGTACTCACGCCAGGCCGCCATGTCGGTGGCCTCGATGCGCATGTATCCCAGTGAGCGGATGGCGTCCATTCTCGGATTCCTCCTAATACCCGGCGTTAAACCATTGTGTCGGTGGCGGGCAGCTCGAAGGCGTGGTTACCCCAGATTTGGTATGCCCGCTCGGCGTCGTTGGCGGCGTGCACACGACCGGCGTGGGCATCACGCCAGAATCGCTGGACCGGTGCGTCATTGGACAGCGCGGTAGCACCGGAGTTCTCGAACAGCAGGTCGATCGAGGCGATCGCTCGGCCGGTGGCACGCACCTGGTCCCGGCGGGCCGCCGCGCGCAACTCGAACGGAACCTCCTGGCCCGCCGAGATGAGCGTGTACTCATCGCCCACATTCCCGATCAACTGGCGCCACCCGGCGTCGATATCGCTGGCGGCCTCGGCCACCCGCACCTTGGTGAACGGATCATCCTTGGCCTTCTCACCGGCGTACGCCGCGCGCACACGCTTGCCCTGTGCCTCGACGTGGGCGTCGTAGGCACCGTAGGCCATACCCATGATCGGCGCGGTAATGGTGGTGGGATGCATGGTGCCCCAAGGCATCTTGTACACAGGTGCTGTGTTGGTCTCGTAGCCGCCGGCGGTCTGGTCGTTCATCTTCTTGTACGACAGGAACCGGTGCGACGGCACGAACACGTCCTTGACGACCACGGTGTTGCTGCCGGTGCCACGCAGACCCACAACGTTCCACACGTCGTCGATCCGGTACTCGGTACGCGGGATCAGGAAGCTGCCGAAGTCGACCGGACGGCCGTCCTTGATCACGGGACCACCGAGGAACGCCCAGGTGGCGTGGTCACACCCCGAGGACCAGTTCCACGCACCGTTGACCAGGTACCCGCCGTCGACGACAACGCCGGCACCCATCGGCGCGTACGAGGAGGACACGCGCACGTTCGTGTCGTCGCCCCACACCTCTTCCTGCGCCTTCTGGTCGAACAGGGCCAGGTGCCAGTTGTGCACACCGATGATCGAGGAGACCCAACCGGTGGAGCCGCAGGCGCTGCCCAAACGACGCACCGCCTCGTAGAAGGTGGTGGGAGCGGTCTCGTATCCACCCCACTGCGAGGGCTGCAGCAGCTTGAAGAAGCCGATCTCCTGCAGTTCGGCGACCGTGGCGTCAGGCAGACGCCGCAGGTCCTCGGTCTCCTGCGCGCGCTTGCGCAGGATCGGCAGCAGGTCGTCAATTCCTGCGAGAACCGCCTGAATCTCGTCCCGCTGTTCGGTCGTCGTCACTGCATTTCCTCCACTGCTGTAGTTAGCATCAGTCGGCACAAACTAGGGCTAGTAGTTCGCGACACCCGCTGTACACCCACGGTGGTAGCGCGTGTTCCCTGCTGAGACTAGAACACGTTTCGATCTGTGTCGACACCGCCTCGCCTACCCCAGGAAGGCGGGCTCATCTGGAACGAAGCGACGACGGTGTTGTAGGGCCAAAGGTCAATTCTGTAACCTGTTCTAGTTCCACGAAGCTGTTGGCTTTTCACGCAAGCGGCTCATCGCCCCCGGGCGACGTACAACTGACGGAGGAAATCACGTGACGGACGTTCCGCTGGGGAAACACGTCCTCGAGGTTCGCATCGCCGAGGTGATCGACGAGACTGCCGACTCCCGGTCCCTGGTCTTCGATATCCCCGAGGACGCGGCCGACAAATTCGCGTACACACCCGGTCAGTACCTCACGCTGCGCATTCCCTCCGACCGCACCGGATCGGTGGCACGCTGCTACTCGCTGTCCAGCTCACCGCATATCGACGAGCGGTTGACGGTCACGGTCAAACGCACCGTGGATGGGTACGGGTCCAATTGGCTCTGCGATAACGCGCATGCCGGCATGCACATGCACGTCCTGGCGCCCTCCGGAGTGTTCGTCCCCAAAGAACTCGATCGCGACTTCCTGCTGCTGGCCGCCGGTAGCGGAATCACCCCGATGATGGCGATCTGCAAGTCCGCGCTCTCACAGGGCAGCGGCAAGGTAGTGCTCATCTACGCCAACCGCGACGAGCGGTCGGTGATCTTCGGTGCGGCACTTCGCGAGCTGACGGCGCAATATCCGGATCGGTTGACGGTCATCCATTGGCTCGAATCGGTGCAGGGGCTGCCCTCACAACAAACCCTGGCCACTCTGGCCGCCCCGTTCGCCGCCGGACACGAGGCCTTCATCTGTGGCCCCGGGCCGTTCATGGATGCCTCGGAGGCCGCGCTGAAGGGCAACGGCATGCCCGAGGATCGCGTGCATGTCGAGGTTTTCCGTTCCCTGGAGAGCGACCCGTTCGCCGAGGTGGTGCTGGCCGAGCCCTCCGACGACGACGAACCGCCGGCCACGGCCACCGTCGAACTCGACGGCGAGACCCACACGGTCAGCTGGCCACGGAGCACCGTCCTGCTCGACGTCCTACTCGCAAAGGGCCTGGACGCACCGTTTTCCTGCCGCGAGGGGCACTGCATGACCTGCGCCTGCATCTTGAAGGACGGCAAGGTCCGCATGCTCGTCAACGACGCGCTGTCGCAGAACGACCTCGATGACGGGTACATCCTGGCGTGCCAGGCGGTTCCCGAGACCGACGATGTCAACGTCACCTTTGATGAGTGAACGCCGGGTTCAGAAAAAAGATCTCGACGACGCGGCACCACCGGGCCGATACGATTCCCCCATCATGAGCTCCCTGAAATCGGCGCTGGCCGCCGCATCACTGGTGGTCACTTCCCTGGTCTTCCCAGGCACGGCCACCGCCGAGGTCAAAACCACCGACGTCAGCACGCCCGTCGACGAGGGGCGTCAGCTCGAGGTGCACGCCACCGCCGACTGCCGCAGGGCCGAACGGCAGTGTTACTACACTGCGAGCTTCAACCTTCGGACCCCCAACGGGATTGAGGGATTCGGGGGAGATCTGTGGGCCAAGCAGACCACCGAACTGCGCACCTCGGACCGGATGAACTATCTCTGGGTGCAATGGGCCGACAATCCGAACACCGTGGAGCACAACGGCGGTAGCACATGGCTGCTCACCACCGTCTACTTCGGTGGAGGTGACGTCGACCACTTCCGGATCACCGGCACCACCCAGCCGACCGATTGGGCGACCGGGCAACCCAAGCTCGACGCCGACTACATCGTGTGCAGCCACGTGGAGGCCAGTATCGGTGGCCGGAGCGTAATCTCGCCCGACGCCTGCGCACAGGCCCGCTTCAGCTAGCCGTCACCCAGCCGGATCCCGAGCACCCGCGCCGACCATGTGTGTGCCGCCCACGTCTATGCGACAACAATTGGTCAGGCCGGTAGTTGTCGCATAAACGCGGGCACCAGACGTGTGTTGCTTAAGACGCCAGTCCGACGATGTCGGCGCCCCATGACATGGTGCTGAGCATGCACGCTCGGACCCGCTCGCTACGCACCGATTTGCGCTATCTGCTCGTCCTGCATATCCATCGCCACGGGCTCACCACCGTATCCGAGATGGTCACCATGTTGGCGGACAAGGGTTTTGACGTAGATGGTCGTCCGTCAAAGACGATCTCCGATGCACTGCGCACCGACGTCAAACTCGACCGAGTTCGTCGACGCGGCCGTGGCCTCTACGGTCCGGGGGTGCTCCCGCGCAGCACCCAACACCGCATGCGCACCCGAGCTGACTGCTGGCTGTCAACGCGGCAGACCGAGCAAGCGCTCCCCTGCCACGCTGAGCAGGATCTGCGTGGTGCCCCCGGCAATCGACAGGCATCGGTCCCGCATGAACAGCCACATCTCGTGTGACTCCACCGCTCCATGAGAGTCCACATAGTCGAGGATGTGCTCCGACAGCCCCTGACGATGCCGCACTCCGACGAGCTTGCGCACGCTCGAGGCCGCACCCGGATCCTGACCACCGATGGCGCGCAGCGCGGTGCGCAGATCCAGCAGCGCACCCGTCTGCGCTGAGCACACGAATACACCAAGCGTATCCAGTTGTGCCCCATCTAATTCTGCGTCCCCGATGAGCGTCAGCAGCGACTCCATAGCCTCGTCGAGCGTGCCGCCCCCGGCCATGGCCACCCGTTCATTGGCCAGTGTGGTGCGGGCTAGACGCCATCCATCGTCGACCGATCCGACCACATTCTCGTCCGGAACGACCACACCATCCAGGAAGACCTCGTTAAACATCTCCTCACCGGTGATCTCGCGCAGCGGCCGCACGGTGATCCCCGGGGTCTTCATGTCGAGCAGGAAGTACGTAATGCCCTTGTGCTTGGGAACATCGGGGTTGGTCCGCGCCAGGCAGATCGCCCAGTCCGCGATCTGGGCCTTGGAATTCCACACCTTCTGCCCGTCGAGCTTCCACCCGCCGTCGACTCGAGTTGCCTTGGTACGCAACGCCGCAAGATCGCTACCGGCACCGGGCTCGGAGAACAGCTGGCACCATTCGATCTCACCGCGCAGGGTGGGAGCGACGAATTGCGCTATCTGCTCTGGAGTTCCGTGCTCAAGAATGGTCGGAGCCGCCCACCACCCGATGACGAGGTCGGGACGGGTCACTCCCGCGGCGTGCAGCTCCTGGTCGATGAGCAGCTGCTGCGCAGCACCCGCGCCCAGCCCGTACGGCGCGGGCCAGTGTGGGGCCAGGAAACCCGTCTCGGCCAGCCGAACCTGGCGCTCATCCTTTGGTGCCGAAGCGATTTCCACGGCGGTGGCAGCGACCTCATCCCGCTGGGTCTCCACCTCACCGAGGTCGATGGTCAGTGAGCGACGGGTTCCCTCGAGCGTCAACGCGGCGGCCTTACGCCGCCATACCGCCGGCTTGCCCAGGAAGGACTGAAGTGCGTAGGCGCGCCGCAGGTACAGGTGCGCGTCATGCTCCCAGGTGAACCCGATGCCGCCAAGAATCTGAATGCAGTCCTTGGTGTTGACCACCGCGGCATCGACCGCCACGGCCGCCGCAACCGCGGCCGCAAGCGAAAGTTGCTGGAAATCACCACTATTGGCTACCACATCCTGCGCGCAGCCGGCGGCATCCCAGACTGCGACATCCGCCTGCTCGACCCGGCACAGCATTTCCGCACACATGTGTTTGATGGCCTGAAAGCTGCCGATCTGCTTACCGAACTGCTCACGCACCTTCGCGTACTCGACGGCGGTCTGTAGCGCCCAGCGCGCCACGCCCACCGCCTCGGCCGCGAGGGTCACCGTCACCAGATCGGCGACCACGGCGGCCGGCAGACTCACCGGATGCGCCTCGGCGCCGTTCAGGGCGATCGCGGCCCACGGACGCGAGAAATCGGTCGCCTTCTTCACATCCACCGCGACACCAGCACCCACGCAGTCGACCAACACCCAACCGTCGGGCCCCGGGGCAAGCAGCACTCCATCGACGGTGCCGCCCAGCACCGCGGGCAACACGCCCGAAGCCAACCCGTCGGCGACGGTCAGGCTCCCGGTGAGGGCCACGCCCGCCGTGCGCTCGCCGGACGCCAGCGCCGCCACCAATTCGGCCGGCCCGTCGGCCGCGAGTACCACGGCGGCCAACGCACTGGTGGCAATCGGACCCGGCACCAAGGACGCCGCGGCCTCGTCCACCATGGCGATCATGTCGTCGAATCCGGCCCCCGAACCGCCCGCGGCTTCGGGCACCGCGACGCCGAATATGCCCAGCTCAGCCAGCCCGGCATAGGCCGGGCCCCACCCGTGGGGGTCGGATTCCATCTTGCGGACCGACTCGATGACAGCCGCACTCTTGGCCCACTGACGGACCGCGTCCCGGGCGGCTTCCTGGACATCGGACGACACAGATTCTCCTCGGCTTGATTCGGGTACACGAGACTAGAACGTGTTCTAATATCGTGATTGGGTTCAGTGTAGTAGGAACGCATTCAGGCTGTACAGAGCGCTACCGGAGGGCCAGGGAGACCTGAAACGGCCGACGGTCATCCGTATAGTCGTGCGCTGAACCAGAACGTGAGCACAGGGAGTACAGACGCCATGGCAACGCCTCGGACATCTAACGCATCGGAAGCCGTGCAGTCGGATAACGGTGATACCGACGCCGCGAATCAGCCTGCCGCCGTCTCAGCACTGTCCGATGACGATCTCGGTTCGACCGCGCAGCGCGAACGCCGCAAGCGCATCCTGGACGCCACCTTGGCCATCGCGTCCAAGGGCGGCTACGAGGCGGTGCAGATGCGCACCGTCGCCGAACGGGCAGACGTCGCCGTGGGCACGCTGTATCGGTACTTCCCCTCCAAGGTGCATCTTCTCGTGTCCGCGTTGGAGCGCGAGTTCGAGCAGATCGACGCCAGATCAGATCGCAATACTGTCAGCGGCGGCACCGCCTACGAACGCCTGCACACGGCGATCACCCGGCTGAATCGCAACATGCAGCGCAACCCCCTGCTCACCGAGGCGATGACCCGCGCGTTGGTCTTCGCAGACGCTTCCGCCGCCGGTGAGGTTGATCACGTAGGCCGCCTGATGGACGGTATTTTCGCCCGCGCGATGGCCGGTGACGACGACCCTTCCGACGCGCAGTTCCATATCGCCCGCGTCATCTCGGATGTCTGGACCTCCAACATGATTGCCTGGCTGACGCGTCGAGCGTCGGCAACCGATGTGAGCCACCGTCTCGATCGCACCGTCAGATTGCTGCTTGGCATTACCTGAGCAGCAACGCTTGGCCTAGCCAGCCCGCTGTAGGTAGCGGACGTAGACTCGGGACCCGTGGTGAGTGCCCAAGATCTGCCTGTCGAATTGCGCCGGGCTCTTTCCGAAGTCGCCCGTACTCCTCGGCTGTTGGTGGCCTCCGATTACGACGGAACCATCGCCCCGCTGGTCAACAACCCCGATGACGCACGCCCACACCCCGAGTCGACCACGGCGTTGCGGGCTTTGGCGGGACTGCCGTCGACAACCTCGGCGCTGATCTCCGGGCGCGCGCTGCGTGATCTGGCGACCCTGTCGCGGCTGCCCTCCGAGGTACATCTGGTCGGTAGCCACGGATCTGAGTTCGATGCCGGATTCGTACACGCCATCGATGGAGACGCCAAGGCGCTGTTGAAGACCATCGCCAACAAACTCTCGGCCATCGCCGCCGAATACGCCGGAGTAGCCATCGAGCTGAAACCGGCGAGCGTCGCACTGCACGTGCGCAACGCCTCGGACGAGGACGGCGATGCCGCGCTGTCCCAAGCACTTACCGTGGCCAACGGGTGGGGCGCGCAGGTCACCGAGGGCAAGAAGGTTCTCGAATTCGCGGTCATACCCACTGACAAGGGACAGGCGCTCGACATCTTGCGCCATCAGGAAGGCGCGACCGCGGCGGTCTTCTTCGGCGACGATGTCACCGATGAGAAGGCCTTCAAGCGGCTACATGGCCCTGACGTGGGCGTCAAGGTGGGCGATGGAGAGACCCTCGCCGGATATCGCATCCCGGACACCGAATCAGTCGGCACCGCACTGGCTTTCCTGCTTGAAGAACGTCGCACCTGGCTGCTCGGCGGCCACGCCACCCCCATCGAGCGTCTCACCATGCTCGCCAACTCGCGCACCCTCGCGCTGGTGACCCCTACCGGTGACATCACCTGGATGTGTCATCCGGAACCCGACTCGGCAGCGGTCTTCGCTCACCTTCTCGGCGGGGACGAGGCCGGACACTTCACCATCGGCCCCGCACGGTCCGCGCTGCCACTCGGCCAGAAGTACATCGACAGCACCATGACTGTTGAAACACGTTGGGCCAGTCTGCAGGTCACCGACTACCTGGCTCACGATGAAATCCCCGGACGTACCGATCTGATTAGGGTTGTCACCGGCGAGGCCGATGCGGTGGTCACTTTCGCCCCACGCCCCGAGTTCGGCCAGACACCCGTACAGCTGGTGGCCGACGAGGGCGGCCTGCGGGTGCTGGGCACCAACGATCCGATTGTGCTGCGGGCCCCCGGCGTCACCTGGAGCATCTCCGCCGACGAACAGACCGCGACCGCGACGATCAGCCGTTCCAACCGGCCAATTGCCCTCGAATTGCGCTGCGGTACAGAGGATTTAGGGCCAAATCCCGTCCCCGAACCCGAGCTGCGGCGCCGCGCCGAGTCGTATTGGCGCGACTGGGCTCAGACCCTGACGCTCCCCGAGCGCAAGCCCGGACTGATGAAGCGCTCGGCGCTGACGCTGCGCGGCCTGGTGCATGCCGAATCCGGCGCCATCCTCGCCGCCGCCACCACGTCGTTGCCGGAAGACATTGGCGGTATTCGCAACTGGGACTATCGGTACTGCTGGCTGCGCGACGCCTCGATGACCGCATCGGCACTGGTGGCGTTGGGATCGCTGGGCGAGGCCGAGGGCCTGCTGGGCTGGCTGCACCGAGTACTGGAGCACCTACCCGGTCCGGATCGCCTGCACCCGCTGTACACCTTGTCCGGAACGGTGCTGCCGCCCGAAGCGGTGATCGACTCGCTGCCCGGATACGCGGGCTCGCGCCCGGTCCGCGTCGGCAACGCCGCCAACTCACAAGTACAGCTGGATGTCTTCGGACCCGTGGTGGAACTGATCCACGATCTGACTCACGCCCGTAAGCGTCTCGGACACGCCGAACCGCTGACCGATGCCGACTGGAACTTGGTATCGGACATGGTTCTTGCCGTCGAACGCCGGTGGTACGAACCCGACCACGGAATCTGGGAGATCCGCGGCAATCCGCGCCACCACGTCTACTCCAAGGTGATGTGCTGGGTGACCGTGGACCGCGCGGTGAAACTCGCCGAAGAGTTCCAGCGCGAGACTCCCGCGGGCTGGGCCGGACTACGTGACGAGATCGCCGCCGAGGTCATCGAGAAGGGCTGGAACGGCTCGGTCAAGTCCTTCACGGCCGCCTACGACGGCACAGATCTGGATGCCGCCACCCTGTACATCGGACTGTCCGGGCTGATCGAGCCCACCGATCCCCGGTTCACCGCGACAGTGATCGCCACCGAGGCCGAATTGCGCAGTGGTGCAACGGTTTACCGATACCACCGCGATGACGGGCTGCCCGGCGGAGAGGGCGGCTTCCACCTGTGTGCCGCCTGGCTCGTCGAGGCCTATCTGCTCATCGGTGCGCGATCGCAGGCCGAGCTGCTGTTCGACCAGCTGGTCAAGGCCACCGGCCCCACCGGCCTGTTGTCCGAGGAGTACGACCCGGTGGCGGAACGTTCGCTGGGCAATCACCCGCAGGCGTACAGCCACATCGGTCTGCTGCGCTGCGCCGCCTTGCTGTCCTAACCGGCCATTTCGCCGCGCCACCGGCGGCGCGGGCATAGCGTTCAGCCATGAACCCCATGCAACGTCTCAGCTCTCTGGCGTCGCAGCAGTTCGGCAAGGTCAACAAGGCCCTGACAACGCCGACCGGACAGCTCACACCGCACGCCATCGCCAAGCTCGTCACACCGAGCCGAAGTCTGCGCTCGTCGGTCCGCAACAAGATCGTCATGATCACCGGCGGCTCGTCTGGCATCGGCCAGGCCGCAGCGCTACAGATCGGCGAGGCCGGCGGAACGGTGCTGCTGGTCGCCCGCTCCGAGGACAAATTGCAGGAGACTGCCGCGCAGGTTCGTGGCGTCGGCGGCACCGCCCACGTGTTCCCGTGCGATCTGTCCGATATGGACGCCATCGATCGGATGGTGAAAGACGTGCTTGCCGACCACGGCAGGGTGGACATTCTGATCAACAACGCCGGTCGATCGATCCGGCGCTCGCTGGCCCTGTCGTACGACCGGCCACACGATTTCGAGCGCACCATGCAATTGAATTACTTTGCGCCCCTACATCTCATCCTCGGCTTCATGCCGGGCATGCGTGAGCGCAAGTTCGGCCACGTCATCAACATCTCGTCCATCGGGGTGCAGACAAAGGTGCCACGATTCGGCGCGTACATCGCATCCAAAGCCGCGTTGGACACGGTCTCCGATGCGTTCCAGGCCGAGACGTCGGACGAGGGACTGCGTTTCACCACCATTCACATGCCATTGGTGCGGACCCCGATGATCGCGCCGACGACGCTGTACCAGAAGTTTCCTGCCCTGTCCCCTGACGAAGCAGGTGAGGTGATCGCGAAGGCGATCATCGAACGGCCGCGACGGGTCGCTTCGGCATTCGGTCGCATCGCCTCCTTCGCAGATTCACTCACACCCGAAATCATGGATGCGGTGCGCAATCAGGGGTACAAGATGTTCCCGGATTCCGATGCCGCCAAGGGGGTCACGAACCTCAAGCCCGAAGAAGTGGACAGCGGGCAACAGATCTTCATCGACGCCACACCAGGGGTGCACTGGTGAGCCTGCCCAAGCCGGGGGCGACCGAACCCGTCGTCATCACCGGGGCGTCTTCGGGGATAGGCACCGAGCTGGCGTATGGGCTGGCCAAGCGCGGATACTCGTTGACCCTGGTGGCGCGCCGCAAGGACAGGATGGACAAGCTCGCCGACATCCTGTCCGCACGCCACCACATCGAAGTCGAGGTGCAGGCACTAGACCTTGCCACCGAGTCCGGCCGTGCCGAGCTACGCGAGTGGATTGCCGCCAATCGCATTGCGGGATTGTGCAATTCTGCGGGATTCGGCACCAGCGGGGTCTTCCATGAGCTGCCGTTGGATCGCGAGCGCGAAGAGATCGAGGTCAACGTCATCACGCTGGTCGAGCTGACCCATGCCGCGGTGGCAGGCATGGTCGATCGGGGGGCCGGGGCGGTGCTGAACATTGCCTCGGTCGCCGCGTTCCAGCCGATTCCGTACATGGCGACCTATGCCGCGACCAAGGCCTACGTGCAGTCCTTCTCCGAAGCCGTGCACGAGGAGCTGCGGGGCACCGGTGTGTCCTGCACGGTGCTGTGCCCTGGACCGGTGCCGACGGAGTGGGCCGAGATCGCGAGTGCGGAGCGATTCAGCGTGCCGGGTGTACAGGTCTCTGCGAAGCAGGTGGCCGCGGCGGCAATCAAGGGCATGCAGCAGGGCGCACGCAGCGTGGTCCCGGGAGCGGTACCCCAGGCGATGACCGTGGCCGGGCGATACACACCACGATCACTGCTGCTACCCGCACTGCGTGTGGTCACCAAGCTCAGCGAACGCTGACACGTTTTGCACTCTCATCACCCATCCCCCATAATGAAAACCGTTTTCATTACTGGAGAGCTGGAGGTCTGCTGTGCACGCTCGCGTGACTGGGTTGGCTTTAGCGGTTACGACCGTCGGAACGCTCGCGCTCTCCGGCTGCGGCCAAGCCGCCCAACGGTCCGGTGAACCCACCGTGGTGGCCTCCACGGATGCCTGGGCCTCGGTGGCCCAGGCCGTCGCCGGCGACCACGCCAAGGTGAGCGCATTGGTCAGCGGCGCCAACACCGACCCGCATTCCTTCGAGGTAACCCCCGCGGCTGCGGCGCAGGTCCAGGACGCCACTCTGGTGGTGTACAACGGCGACGGCTACGACCCGTTCATCGACAAACTGCTCAAAGACGGCCAGCCTCGGGTCAACGCCTACCAGCTTCTGCCCGCGGACTCCGCCGACAAGAATGAGCATGTGTTCTACAGCCTGAGCACCGCCAAAAAGGTGGCCGATCAGGTTGCAGACGAACTCGCCAAGGCAGACCCGGACGATGCCGATACCTACCGAGCGAATGCCAAAACATTTGGGCAGCAGCTTGACTCCATCTCAGATCTGCAGCACGGCATCGCCGAGAAGGACCACGGCAAGGGAATCCTCGCGACCGAACCGGTGGCCAGCCACCTGGTCTCTCATTGCGAACTGGTCGACCGCACGCCCCACGACTTCGCCGAAGCCGCCGAGCAGGGCCAAGACCCCTCCCCCGCCGATGTCGCCACCGCGTTGGACCTGATTAACACCAAACAGGTTGCGGCGCTGCTCTTCAACTCCCAAACGGCCGGACCGGTCACCAACCAGCTCAAGCAAGCCGCCGAATCTCACGGCGTCCCGGTGGTGACGGTGACCGAAACCCTGCCGGACGGCACCGACTACATCACCTGGCAGCGACGCACCACCGAGCAGCTCGCGACCGCCCTGAGATACTGACCGAATGAGTACCGCGACGCTGTGCAATGCATCGCTCAATCGCGGCGGACGCACCCTGTGGCAGGATCTGGATCTCACGGTCGAACCCGGTGAATTCATCGCGGTATTGGGCCCCAACGGTTCCGGGAAGACCTCGCTGCTGCGCCTGCTGCTGGGTCAGGTGCCACTCACCCGAGGCACCATGAGCGTCACCGGCGAACTCGGGTACGTCCCCCAGCACCGGCTCGCCGACAACGCGCTTATTCTGCGTGCAGAGGATCTTGTCGGACTCGGAATCGACGGGCATCGTTGGGGTTTGGCGGCGTTCAACGGCGCCCGCCGCGCACGCCACCGCGAGGCGATCAAACTCGCACTGGATCAGGTCGACGCGACCCACCTGGCCACCAAGGCAGTCTCGTCGCTGTCCGGAGGTGAGCTACAGCGGGTACGCATCGCGCAGGCACTGGCGGGCGATCCCGCGCTACTCCTCTGCGACGAGCCGCTGTTGAACCTGGATCCGGCCAGTGCACAACAGATTTGCGCCCTGATCGACAAACGGCGCAGGAGCGCACAAACGGCGGTGCTGTTCGTGACGCACGAGATCAATCCGATCGTGCCGTATGTCGACCGAATCCTGTACCTGGTGGACGGACGCTTCCAGATCGGCGCCGTCGACGAGGTGATGACGACGGAGACGTTGTCACGGCTGTACCGCGCGCAGATCGATGTGGTGAAGGTACGTGATCAGTACGTGGTGGTGGGCGAAAACCAGCAGCTCACGTCAGAGTGCGCCGAGCACGCCCATGAGTAACTTCTTCAATCTCTCACTCACCGCCGATCTACTCGGGCGCGACTTCGTGCAGCAGGCGATCCTCGCGGCCGCTCTGCTGGGATTGCTGGCCGGGCTCATCGGCCCCTTCGTGATCATGCGCCAGATGTCTTTCGCCGTCCACGGCTCCAGTGAGCTGTCACTGACCGGCGCCGCGGCGGCGCTGCTGGCCGGTGCCAATGTCGGAACCGGCGCACTCCTCGGGAGCGTCGTCGCGGCAATCCTTTTCGGGATCCTCGGGCAGCGAACCAAGGATCGCGACTCTTCAATCGGTGTCGTCATGGCCTTTGGACTGGGGCTGGCAGTGCTTTTCATCCACCTGTACCCGGGACGCACCGGCACCAACTTCGCACTTCTGACCGGACAGATCGTCGGCGTCGGATACAACGGGCTGCTGATGCTCGTCGTAGTGAGCCTCGTGGTGGGCACCGTGCTGGCCGTCACCTATCGGCCGATGCTGTTCGCCACCGTCGACCCCGACGTGGCCGAGGCGCGCGGAGTGCCGGTCCGCACCTTGGGCATCGTGTTCGCGGCCCTCGTAGGCCTCACCGCGGCACAGGGTGTGCAGATCGTCGGCGCGCTGCTGGTGATGTCGCTGCTCATCACACCCGCGGCGGCCGCCGCTCGCATCACCTCGTCCCCGGCGCGCGCCATCGGCCTGTCGATCCTGTTCGCAGAGATCGCCGCGGTCGGTGGCATCGTGCTGTCATTGGCACCAGGGGTACCGATCTCGGTCTTTGTCACCATGATCGCGGTATCGATCTACCTGCTCTGCCGGGTCATCGGGCGGTATCGGCAGGCCTGAGCGGGCTAGGCTCGCACAGTGACGCGCATCGACCTGAATGCCGACCTGGGTGAAGGTTTCGGTGCCTGGCGCCTGGGCGACGACGAGGCCATGCTCGATGTGGTCACGAGCGCAAACCTCGCCTGTGGCTTCCATGCGGGCGATCCTGCGACATTGCATCGCACCTGCCGTGCCGCTGCCGCTCGGGGTATCAGCATCGGCGCGCAGGTCGGCTACCGCGATCTCGCGGGCTTTGGGCGCCGGTTCATCGATATCGCCGCAGACGATCTCTACGCCGACGTGGTGTACCAGATCGGCGCATTGGATGCGTTGGCCCGCACGGTCGGATCTTCGGTTACCTATGTGAAACCGCATGGCGCGCTGTACAACACAATTGTCCATCATGAAGTGCAAGCGGATGCGGTTGCGCGTGCGGTGCACGACGTGAACGCCGAATTTCCCGTGTTGACACTGCCGCACAGTGTATTCGGGGACCGTGCGCGCGAATTGGGGTTGCGGGTAGTGACCGAGGCCTTCGCCGACCGGGCCTACCGAGAGGACGGCACACTGGTACCACGCAGCGAACCGGGGGCGGTATTACACGACCCCGCTGCGGTCGCGGCGCGCATTCCCGCCCTCAGCAAAACCGCCGAATCGATATGTGTACACGGCGATTCCCCGGGCGCCGTGACAATCGCGCGGGCTGTGCGCGCGGCGCTGACAGGCAACGGAATCGAGCTGTCCCCGTTCGTCTAACGGTGGCGGCCAAACCGCCGCTGAAAAAGGGCCTTCGGTGCGATTATGAGGTCATGAGCGTCTTCTCGGCTCAGTACGGGGCCTATGCACTCGTCACCGGAGCCTCGGCGGGGATCGGCGAGGAGTTCGCCCGTCAGCTGGCGCAGCGCGGGCTGAACCTGGTGCTGGTTGCGCGTCGGGCCGAGAAACTCCAGGCCCTGGCGTCGACGCTCGCCGAATCGGCCGATATCGACGTGAAGGTCGTCGCCCTTGATCTGGTTTCCGAGAACGCTGTCGCCGAGTTGGAGAAGGCCACCGAGGCGCTGGAGATCGGGCTGGTGGTACTGAATGCGGGCGTGCTCGTCATCGGACCGTTCCTTGACCAATCACGTGATACCCAGACCAACCTGGTGCTGCTCAACGCGCTGCGCCCAATGCAGCTGACCCATCACTTCTGCAGCAGCCTGGTGCGCAGGCGCCGGGGCGGGATCATCCTCGTAGCCTCACTGGCCGGGCAACATCCCGTGCCGTATGAGGCAACCTACGCGGCGTCGAAGGCATTCGTCAGTTCCTTCGGCCAGTCCCTGCACACCGAGCTCGCCGGAACGGGCGTCGATGTCACCGTGCTGGCTCCGGGCATGGTCGACACGCCCATGATTCGAGACTCCGCAGTCGATGTGACAAACACCCAGCTATCGGTCACCGGTCCAGAACCGGTCGTCCGGGCGGCGCTGGATGGACTCGGAAAGAAGTCTCTTGTGATTCCCGGGGCCACAAACAAATTGGCGGACATAGCGTTCCGCGTGCTGCCACGTTCAGTCGCTGTCCGGCTCGGCGGCAGGATCATGCGCCAAATACTCACCGAGCCAGGACAGGCCCGCTGATCCATCGCCTAGCGGTGATAGGCCGGCGGCAGCGGCAAGCCCTTCTCTGCCAACACCTTCCGTAGGATCGTCGGGTAGTCGCTGATTATTCCGTCGGCACCCGCGTCGATCTGCGCCTTCATGGTCTCGGCGTCGTTGATGGTCCACGGAATGACCTTGAGCCCCAAAGCATGTGCCTTGTCGACAAACTTCTTGTCGGCGACCAGCGTGAAACCCGGGTCGCCCACCTTGCCTCCATAGGGCACGGTGTATCCCGGCGACAAGATGGTCGCACCTATCTGCTTGGCTCCGTCAATCGGATCCTTGACGGCCGCGGGGTCCACTCCACCGAGCCAGGGTGAGCCTGGGTACCAAGTAGTTTCGTCCCAGAGTGCGACCAGTGGGACATCCGGTTCGGCCCTCTTGGTCATCGGCAACGTGCGCCAATCGAAACTCTGAATCTCCACCTTGTCGACCTTGCCCGCCGCCCGAATCGCCTCGAGGATGACGTCGACAAACACCTGCGGCTCCGCCGATTTCTGAGGTTCGGCGGCCTCCACCTTCGTCTCTATGTTGTACCGCACATCGGCGTGATAGGAATCCGCGAGGGCGAAAACCTCTGGAAGCAAAGCAATCCTATCGTTCTTCACCACCTCTGCCTGCGGAAAATCCTTGAGCAGCTTGCCGCAATCCAGGGTGCGCAACTGATCGGAAGTCAGGTCCTTCACCAGCTTTCCGACATAGGGGAACTCTGAATCGCCGGGTGTCACCGGGGCGGTATCTGAGCATTTCGCGGAATCGATCACCGGATCGTGCCAGACCATGGGTTTGTGATCCTTGGAGATGACGATGTCGAGCTCGAGAGTGCTCACCCCGAGTTCCAGTGCTTTCGCGAAGGCGCGCAATGACTCTTCGGTGGTTTCCCCGCGCCCGCCCCGGTGCGCCTGCAGATCAAAAGACTTCTCGTCCTTATTGCCACAGGATGTCAGTGCCAGGGTAACTGCGAGAACGGCGGCCATGCGCTTCATGGCGATGAGGCTATGCCACTCTCACCGGGAAGGCACTCGCGTACACCTAACAGCCATCTTCCGTACACAGATGCCTTTACGGCGCCCTGCAATCAGCGTCGCTGGCGCGCGATCTCCGCGAGCACCACACCGGCGGCAACCGAGGCGTTCAACGATTCAACGGGCCCGGCCATGGGGATCGATACCACCGCATCGCAAGTCTTACGGACCAGCTGAGACAGACCCTTGCCCTCTGATCCGACGACCACGGCGATATCGCCCGCGCCGTCGAGATCATCGAGCTCGGTATCTCCGCCGGCATCAAGCCCCACAATGGTGAGACCCTTGTCCTGCCAATCCTTGAGTGTGCGTGTCAGATTCGTGGCACGCGCGACCGGAAGGCGCGCCGCCGCCCCGGCACTGGTGCGCCAGGCAACGGCGGTGACCGATGCACTTCGGCGCTGCGGAATGACGACGCCGTGCCCCCCGAAGGCCGCCACGGAGCGCACGATGGCGCCCAGATTGCGCGGGTCCGAGATGTTGTCCAGTGCCACCAACAGTGCAGGCTGCGCCTCCGCGCGGGCACGGGCCAGCAGGTCGTCGGGATGGGCGTAACGATACGGCGGGACCTGCAGCGCAAGCCCCTGGTGCAACCCGTTGGTGCTCATGCGGTCCAGGTCGGGCCGCGGCACTTCCAGGATCGCGATACCGGCGTCGGCAGCAAGCGACACGGATTCGGTGAGTCGCTCGTCGTTATCGGCGCCGACGGCCACATACAACGCCGTTGCCGGCACACCCGTGCGCAGGCATTCGAGCACCGGATTGCGCCCCAGCACCATCTCGGACTCATCGCCCTGCTTCAGTCGACGCTGCTTGGCGTCACTCACCTTCCGTTGAACAGCAGCACGTTTGGCAGCTGGATGCTTCGTCCGCTGTTCGGCCGGAGGTGTTGCGCCCTTGCCCTCCAGGCCGCGTCGGCGTACACCGCCAGAGCCGACGGTGGGCCCCTTCTTGGTGCCGGGCTTACGTACCGCGCCGCGGCGCTGAGAATTTCCTGCCATTGCTACTCTTCGTCACTACTCGTAAGGGACCACTGAGGGCCGTCTGCGGTGTCGGTAATCTCCAGGCCCGCCCGCTTGAGCCGGTCCCGGATCTCGTCTGCGAGTGCCCAATCCTTCTCTGCCCGAGCGGTTCCCCGCCGCTCCAGCTCGGCCGTCACCAGCACGTCGACGGCATTCAATGCGGCGGACGTCTCGTCACGCGTCTCCCAGCGCTCATTGAGCGGGTCACAACCGAGGATCGACATCATGGCGCGAACGCTCGACGCCGCCGATAGCGCGCCCTCATGGTCACCGGCATCTAATGCCCGGTTTCCGTCCGCGCGCGTGGAATGCACCTCTGCCAGCGCGATCGGCACCGACAGATCGTCATCCAGAGCCGCCGCGAAGCCCGGGGTCCAGGTACCTACCGGCACGTCGCCCACCCGAACCCGCACGCGGTGCAGGAAGTCTTCGATACCGCAGTAAGCCTTGACCGCGTCCGCGAGCGCGGTCTCGGAGTATTCGAGCATGGAACGGTAGTGCGCGCTACCGAGGTAGTAGCGCAGCTCGACGGCCCGAACTCGTTGCAGCACAGCCGGAATGGACAAGACATTGCCCAGCGACTTGCTCATCTTCTCGCCACCCATGGTGACCCAGCCGTTGTGCAGCCAGTAGCGTGCGAATCCGTCACCGGCAGCACGGCTCTGCGCGATCTCGTTCTCGTGATGCGGGAAGATCAGATCCATCCCGCCCGCGTGAATGTCGAACTCCGGGCCCAGGTATGACTCGCACATCGCCACGCACTCGGTGTGCCAGCCGGGCCGGCCGGGTCCCCACGGAGTCGGCCACGACGGCTCACCGGGCTTGGCGCCCTTCCACAGGGTGAAGTCCCGCGGATCACGCTTACCGGTCGCCACGCCCTCGCCCTGGTGCACATCGTCGATCTTGTGCCCGGACAGTTGCCCATACTCCGGATAGCTCAGCACATCGAAGTAGACGTCGCCGCCACTGGCGTAGGCGTGCCCGGTGTCGATGAGTCGCTCGATCAGCTCGACCATCTGGGTGATATGGCCCGTCGCACGTGGGGACACCGAGGGAGGCAGCACTCCGAGCGCGTCGTACGCCTCGTCGAAAGCGCGCTCATAGGTGGCCGCCCACTCCCACCAAGGCCGGCCCGCATCGGCCGCCTTGTTCAGGATCTTGTCGTCGATATCGGTGACATTGCGAACGAACAGGACGTCATAGGCGCGGGCGGTGAGCCAGCGACGCAGCACATCGAAAGCCACGCCGCTGCGGACGTGCCCAATATGGGGCAGACCCTGCACGGTTGCTCCGCACAGGTAGATGGATACGGACCCTGGCTGCAAAGGCACGAAGTCACGCACGGCACCCACGCGGGTGTCGTACAGCCGAAGCGGAGCGTGACCGGTCACGACCAGCGAGCTTACAGCGCTGTGACGAGCGCCGTTGCCACCGCGGCCAAGCCCTCGCCGCGTCCGGTCAGACCCAGCCCGTCGGTTGTGGTCGCCGAAACCGAAACCGGCGCTCCGAGGAGGCCGGACAGTAGCTCCTGAGCCTCGGCCCGGCGCGGCCCGATCTTCGGGCGGTTCCCGATGACCTGAACTGCGGCATTACCGATCTGGAAACCACTGTCGTGCAGCAGCTCCCGCACGTGGGCCAGCATCTTCGCCCCGCTGACACCCGACCATTCGGGCTGGCCGGTTCCGAACACTGCACCCACATCGCCCAGTCCAGCGGCCGATAGCAGAGCATCACACAGAGCGTGAGCGGCGACGTCACCGTCCGAATGTCCCTCGCAGCCATCCGCATCGGGGAACAAAAGCCCCAGCAACCAGCATTGCTTGCCCACCTCTATCGGATGTACATCGGTGCCGATGCCCACCCGGGGCAATGCGCTCATGGGGCTACCTCCCTACTCAGAATCGCCTCCGCCAGCGTCATGTCCAGCGCCGTGGTGATCTTGAAAGCCAACCGGTCACCGTCCACCACATGCACGCTCTCGCCCATCTGCTCGACGAGCGCGGCATCATCGGTGGCGATATCTCCCGCGGCCGCGTATGCGCGCCTCAGCAGATCGGCGGCGAACCCCTGCGGAGTCTGCACAGCGCGCAGGCCGGCCCGGTCGGGTGTGCCGCTCACATCGCCGGCCTCGTTGACCGATTTGATGGTGTCCGCGACGGCTGTCGCCGGGATAACCGCGCGACGGCCGCCCTTGAGCTCCGCCACGATGCGGGCGATCATGTCCGGAGGGGTCAACGGACGCGCGGCATCGTGAACAAGAATCCAGTCGGCCGCGTTCACGGCGGCCAGCCCGGCGCGCACCGAATCGGTGCGTTCGGCGCCACCCGGCACAATCGTGGCCGCCGGACCTAGAAGGGCCGCAGCCTTTTCCAACTGCTCCGCGCCGACCACGACAACTACCTCGTCGACGGCCCCGGAAGACAACAGACCATCGACACAACGTTCGAGCATTGTCCGGCCACCGACAGTGACGAAGGCTTTCGGAATATCCGCACCCAGCCGCACACCGAGACCGGCGGCCGGGACAATCGCCGCCGTCCTACGAGGCAGCTGCGAGCACCTCGTCGAGAATGGTGTCGGCCTTGGCGGCATTGGTGTTCTCGGCAAGCGCCAGCTCACCGACCAAGATCTGACGAGCCTTGGCCAGCATCCGCTTCTCGCCCGCGGACAGGCCACGCTCCTGCTCACGACGCCACAGGTCACGCACAACCTCGGCGACCTTCTTCACGTCGCCGGAAGCCAGCTTTTCCTGGTTGGCCTTGAATCGACGGGACCAGTTGGTCGGCTCTTCGGTGTGCGGTGCGCGCAACACCTGGAAGACCGTGTCCAGACCCTCGCGGCCCACCACGTCACGGACGCCGACGTACTCGGCATTCTCTGCAGGCACACGAACAGTCAAATCGCCCTGGGCAACCTTCAGGACGAGATACTCTTTCTGCTCGCCTTTGATGGTTCGGGTCTCGATCGCTTCGATCAGCGCTGCACCGTGATGTGGATACACAACGGTGTCTCCGACCTTAAATATCATCTTGTTTCGTGCCCCTTTCGATACCCAATTCTATCACGGCGTATCTCGGCGTGCGCACCAACGGTGCAGGTCAGGGGCATTGCAGGTGAACCCTCGGGGTTGACACGGTGACGTTTTCGTGCATCCAGCACCCCCTGGCGGTCGCGCCCGCGGACCCATAAACCAGCCCTCACAAGCGGTAATCCAGGTCACATCGGTTCCCCGATGCCAGACTGGGACACCGGATCCGGATGGATGCGGACCGTCTTAGCGCGAGCGACTCATCCCGAGTGCCCCGCTGTTTTCGTCGTCACGCGGCACCTACTACTGTCTATAGGACATATCGGCCGCAGGTGGATTTCGGACTATCCGGAGCCGCTTTCGAATCAGGGAGATGCCTGTGTTTCGCACTCGGTCCCAGCGCAGCACCGCTCGCGTGATGACACTTCTTGGCGCCGCGGTTCTCGCGACTGCCCTCACCGGCTGCGGCTCGGGGCAGATCTCGCAGACAGCGAACCAGTCGTCGGCGATCAATGGCGGCAGCGCCAACCTCGGCAAGCTCGCGTTGCGCAACATCCACCTCGTCGGCACCCCGGACCCGGTGAAGCAGCGTGCCGGACAGAAGGCCGAGCTGGTTCTGGTCATCGCGAATGAATCGGCGGATGTCAACGACAAGCTCACCGCGGTTTCCTCTCCGGACGACATCGGCAAGGTGACCCTGAGCGGCGATACCGACATCCCGGCGACCGGCCGTCTGTTCGTCGGAGCCGCCGAAGGCCAGGAGCCCGCCTCCGAGGCCAAGGGGCCCGAGGCCGCCGGCTCAGAAGGCAGCAACGGGGAGCACGGTGCCACCGTCTCCACCGAACCGGGAGCCGCCACGACAGAGGTCAAGGCACCAGAGCCCAAGCCGCAGGCCGCCTCTGATCCGACGATCAAGCACGGCAAGGCTCAGCTACAGCTGACGAAGGATCTGGCCGACGGCCTCACGTACCGATTCACCTTCACGTTCGAGAAGGCCGGAGACGTCACCGTCGCGGTGCCGATCGACGCCGGTCCGAGTGCACCTCGCCAGCACACCGCCAATGAGGAAGGCCACGGGGGCGGCGGACACTAACACAGTCGCACAGCGAGGGCCCGGAACGGCGATCCGCCGTCTCGGGCCCTCGCTTTTTTCGTGCTAGCTTGCGCCCATGAAACGGCTCTTCACCTGCATGGCGGCGGTGGCCACGATGGGCGCGACGCTGACCGCGCCTGCCGCACACGCGGCGCCCAAAACGGTGACCTACCGAGTCTGGGCAGAGTACGGCCCGCTGGTCGCGGCAACCATCGGCTACAACGAAGCCGATGGTTCCCGGCACGGTGCGATGAATCCGCAGTTGCCGTGGGGCAAGGACATCACCTGGACCGATGACACCAAGCATCCCGTCATCAACGTCACCGGATACAACACCGGGGACGGCCCCCGGATCTTCTGTCAGATCCTCATCGACGGCCAGGTGGTCGACGAGGACGACCGAGTAGAACTGGCCACCTGCAGCTACGCCACCGACGGCATACCCCGCGAGCATTGCCAACGCGGTAACTCCGGTTCCATTGTCGGCATCTTCTCGAAGGTCGAAGGAGACCCGTGCAGTCGCGCTCAGTGACGTCGACGGTGTGACGAATCGGCCCATTGCCCGCGGTCGTCGTGATAACTTCCGGCCCAAAGCCTGAACCGGGAGGACACCGTGAAGCGAACCCTGGCAGCGGTAACCGCGGCAACCGCAGTCGTTGGCCTAGCCCTCCCTGGGACCGCACAGGCCGCACCCCCCAAGGTGACCTACCTGGTGTGGGCAGCCGGTAAGACACCCGAAGCCGGCACCATCAGCTACGGCGGCTACAACGGAACGCCGCAGTCCGTCAGCGACGTCAAGCTGCCATGGTCGGTGACGGTGGCCTGGCCGTACCAGGACACCGTCAAGCAGGTGACGGCGATCTGGGGCTCGGGACACATTTACTGCCGGATTCTCGTGGACGGGCAGACCGTCCTGTCCAACGACGGCGAGAAGACCGTGAACTGCCAGGACCGCATCGTCCCGCTGCCCCCTGATTAGCGCGCCTGGAACCGGCGCCTGACCATCCGCACCGGGAACGCGATGATGTCTGCCATCGTCGCAATCGGCGACTTCTCAAAGAAGTTGTCCGGGAACGAAAGCTTGAACACCTTTTTGTAGACACTTCCCAGCTGCTTCGCCATCGAAGCCTCGTGGTACGCGATGCCGTACTTGTCGCACATCTTGCGAACCTCGACCGCAATCTCTGCATAGCGGTACGCAGGGAGGTCGGGGAACAGATGATGCTCGATCTGGTAGCTCAGATTGCCCGACAGAATGTCGATGCCCTTCCAACCGGTGAAGTTGGCCGAGCCGAGGATCTGGCGATAGTACCAGGCGGCGTGGCTCTCGTCCTCGGTCTCTTCGATCGAGAAGGTCTGGACCCCTTCGGGGAAGTGGCCGCACCAGATCACCGACGATGCCCACAGGTTGCGGACCAGATTGGCGGCGACGTTTCCAGCGAACGTGAACGGCGCCCCCGGGCCCGACAGCAAAGGGAAGATGACGTAATCCTTGAGCGCCTGCTTACCGGCCTTCGCGCGGAATCGGGCGATACCCGATCGCATGTCGGACCATGACTTCTCGCCGCGGATGAACTTCTCCGTTTCGAGCTCCTGAATCGCGGTTCCCCACTGGAAGAAGATCTGGAGGGTGGCACAGAAGACGGGATTAAGCAGCCAGATCGGGTGCCATGGCTGCTCCTCGGTCATGCGCATCACACCGTAGCCCTCGGCGTCGTGGTCTTTGCCGACGATGTTGGTAAAGGTGTGATGCACGTAGTTGTGCGTGTACAGCCAGCTGTCAGCGGCGATGGTGTTGTCCCAGTCGAAGTTCTTCGACGTGTAAGCCGGGTCCTGCATCCAGTCGTACTGGCCGTGCATGACGTTGTGCCCGATCTCCATGTTGTCGATGATCTTCGATAACGACAGAGCGGCAACACCGGCGAGCCAGGCCGGCGGGAACCAGCCAGCCCACAACAGCACGCGGCCGGCGAGTTCGAGCTTCTTCTGCTTGTTCACGATGCCGCGGATGTACGAGGCATCCTTCTCACCAAGGTCTGCGACGATGCGTGCCCGCAGGGCGTCCATTTCCTTGCCGAACTCCTCGATCTGCTCGGGCGACAGTTTCTTGAGGTCGTTCGGCCTGGCCGGGGGTGCGTAAGTAGTCGGCTTCTTTTGGTTCCTCTGCTTGGCCGCGGGTGCGAAAGTAGTCATTTTCGTGTCTCCTTCAGGGCTGTGGTTGAGGCTGGCTCAGCGTTGATCAGAGGGCGATGACGACATCGCCGACGGGCTTGTTGATGCAGAGCTTGACGTTGGTGTCACCGTCGCTGCAGAGGTCGCCGTTGAGCACGTTCTGGGTCGTTCCGCTGTCCTTCTTGCGAACACACGTGAAGCAGATGCCGATGCGACAGCCGTACTCCGGGGTCAGGCCCGCGGCCTCGGCCTGCTCGAGGATCGTCTGGCCGTTGTTGGCGACGGCCAGATTCGACTCGGAGAAGGTGAGGTCGCCCTCGGCGTCGTCTGTGCCGACGGTGTGGATCGGAGCGGCGAACTGCTCGAGATGAAGCTTGTCAGAGAGACCCTCCGCATCGAAGATCTCGCGGACCGCATTCATGAGCGGCATCGGACCGCACAGATACGTCTCGGCTTCTGCGTAGTGGCGGTCAACGGCGAGCAGGTGCTCCTTGCTGAAGTAGCCCTCGAGGTCTCCGTCGGACGCTTCGGTATACGCACGAAAGATCCTGACGCCTTCGTACTTGGCCTTGATCTCATCGATTTCAGCCTGGTAGATCACGTCGTCCTTGGTGAACGCGTAGTGCAGGAAGGTGATCTTTCCGATGTACGCCTTGTCGGTGAGCGTGCGCAGCATCGACATCACCGGCGTGATTCCCGAACCACCGCTGATCAGCAGGATGCTTCGCGGGTGCGGCAGCGGCAGATAGAACTCGCCTTGCGCGGCGGAGATCTGTACGACCAAGCCAGGCTCGGCGTTGGCCAGCACCCAGGGCGAGACAAGCCCGTTCGGATCTACTTTGATCGTGAGCTCGATCTGGCCGTCACGGCGGAACTGCGAATTCGCCGGCGAGTAGCAACGGGTGCGGCGGATGCCGTCGATCTCAACCGAGAGCTTGACGAACTGTCCGGCCCGGAAGCCTTTCCAGTTGGCGTTGGGCCGCAAAGTCAGAGTGACGCTGTCCTTGGTCTTCCGGACGACGTCGGTCACCTCGGCGCGGATCTCAGTCGTGGACCACAACGGGTCGAGCATTTCGAAGTAGCGGTCAACACCGTGAGGGGTCGTGGCCGCCTTGACGAACGAGGAGGTCAACACCCGACGTGCAAGCCGAGAAGAAGTCCAAGTCTGAATTTTGAGAGACATGCTTGGCTCCATTTCAGTTAACAGTTGTACACCAGTAACAGTATGGCAGGATGCCTTCGGTCGCAAGTTGTGCTGCTGCGACGCTCACGAACTGAGGATATTACGCCCAGTTCAGGGCATATATTTGTCGTAGTTGTGCACTACATTTTCCACTCGGAGCATCGCGGCTTCCCGATCCGCTCGAAGCTCTCTGAAAAAGTGCACAGTTGCATGCAAATCACAGAAACAGCAGGAAACATACGCATCACAAATGCTCGACCAACGCGAAGCACGGGGCGTGACTGACACGGAACCGCGCAGATATCTACCGCGCCCGATTCCGACAGATACAACCGTTCGCCACCCCTGGGCTGTGTTGACTCGGTCTTGTCACACCCGGAGGCTAACGTCGCGGTGTGGCCAAACCCCGCGCGCAGTACCGCTGTTCGGAATGCCAGCACACCACCGCCAAATGGGTGGGCCGCTGCCCCGATTGCGGCACCTGGGGCAGCGTGAGCGAAACCGCCGTGCTGTCGTCCATCGGCGGGCTCGGCGCGGTGCGAGCGGTGGCTCCGGCCTCGGCAGCAGTGCCCATCACCAGCATCCCCACCGACACCACCAAGCACCAGCCCACGGGTGTCTCCGAGCTCGACAGGGTGCTGGGCGGCGGCGTCATCCCGGGCTCGGTCAATCTGCTCGCCGGCGAGCCGGGCGTCGGCAAGTCGACGCTGCTACTGAAGGTTGTCCACCAGTGGGCGGCCTCTGGCAGGCGCGCGCTGTATATCAGCGGCGAGGAGTCGGCGGCCCAGGTTCGGCTTCGGGCCGAACGCACCGGTTGTGCGCACGACGAGGTGTATCTGGCCTCCGAATCTGACCTACACAGCGTGCTGGGGCATATCGAGGCGGTCAAACCCACACTGGCGATTATCGATTCGGTGCAGACCATGTCCACGACCGATGCCGACGGCGTGACCGGCGGTGTCACCCAGGTGCGTGCGGTCACGACGGCGCTGACCATGGCGGCGAAGTCCTCGGGGGTGGCGATGGTGCTGGTCGGCCATGTCACCAAGGACGGCGCGATCGCCGGGCCACGGTCCCTGGAACACCTGGTAGACGTGGTGTTGCACTTCGAGGGCGACAAGCACACGGCGTTGCGCATGGTGCGTGGAGTCAAGAACCGATTCGGCTCCGCCGACGAGGTCGGATGTTTTCAGTTGCGCGACAAAGGGATCGAGTGCGTATCCGATCCGTCCGGGTTGTTCTTGGAACATCGCGAGAAGGCCGCTCCCGGAACGGCGGTGACGGTCACCCTCGACGGTAAGCGCCCCCTACTCGGCGAGGTGCAGTCTCTCGTCACCACTTCGACCAACCCGTCACCGCGGCGCGCAGTGAGCGGGCTCGATCACGCACGTTCGGCGATGGTCACCGCGGTCCTGGAACGCCACGGACGAATTCCATTGGGTAACAACGATATTTACATGGCAACGGTGGGCGGCATGCGGATGACCGACCCGTCGTCGGATTTGGCCATCCTGATGGCGGTGGCCTCGGCCTACACCGACATCGCACTGCCCGCGAACATGGTGTTCATCGGTGAGGTGGGACTGGCGGGCGATATCCGGCGCACCGCCGCCGTGGGCAAGCGCATCGCCGAAGCCGCGCGGCTCGGCTACACCCATGCGGTCATTCCCCCCGAGGGGGACGACCTACATCCGGCCGGTATGCACCTGCTGCGCTGCCCCACGGTCGGCAGGGCCCTTGAAGTACTCTCCGAGGCGCGCCGAATCGAGCCGGAAAAGCGTCCGAGCCTCCGTCTGGCACAAGGACTTACGGACTGATGCCGAGCGTCCGCGAGGCACCTTCACCGTAGTGCGCATCCGGGTCGATGATCACGAAGATGCCCTGCGAACTGGCCACCAGCTCACCGTCGATTCGCGCACCGGCCGTCGTGTACAGCTTGCGTCCGACCCTGCCCTCGACGGCGGCGGCCAGATCTACCGTTGCTCCGACGGGAATGGGCCTGCGATAGTCGACCTCCAAATGCGCCGTGACGGCGATCAACTGCGTCACGATGCCCAAAACACCCTGTAGCTCATCGAAAATGGCCGCCATGACGCCACCGTGGATGACGCCGGGTCCACCCTCGAGCTCGGGGAGAACCTCGAACTGGCCGGTGACGCCGGCGCCCTCACCGGCGAAGAACCGCGTGCCCCACAGGTCCTCCTCGGATCCGGGGTAACTAAATCTCCGGGGCCAACCCGGGTTCAGTGCCGCCCCCGGAGCGGGGGCTTCCGGGCCGCGGCTAACCGGCTCTAGCCCCTCGGGCAACGTCCACGTCGACATGACCACGTAATCTAACTGCGGCGAACCGAGCCTGGAGAGGGAGGGGCGCGATGGACAACGCGGAAGCCAACGCACGAATGCGGGAGACCCTGGCCCGGCTAGCGCCGGGCACACCTCTGCGCGACGGCCTGGAGCGCATTCTTCGTGGTCGCACCGGGGCACTGATAGTCCTAGGCTACGACGACAAGGTCGAGAGCATCTGCGACGGCGGTTTCTCGCTCGATGTCGCTTTCGCCCCGACCCGACTTCGCGAGCTGTCCAAGATGGACGGTGCCGTGGTGCTGTCCACGGACGGATCGCGCATCGTTCGCGCCAATGTGCAACTGGTCCCCGACCCGTCCATCCCGACCGAAGAATCCGGTACCCGGCACCGCTCCGCCGAGCGAACGGCCATTCAGACAGATTATCCCGTTGTGTCGGTGAGCCACTCAATGAACATCGTGAGCGTGTACACCGCCGGCATCCGGCATGTGGTCATGGATTCGGCGACCGTCATGTCCCGGGTCAATCAGGCGGTATCCACCCTCGAGCGCTACAAGACACGACTGGACGAGGTGACCTCGTCGCTGTCCACCGCGGAGATCGAGGACTTCGTGACCCTGCGCGAGGTCATGACCGTGGCGCAGCGGCTGGAACTGGTGCGCCGGATCAGCCAGGACATCGAACTCGATGTCATCGAGCTCGGCACCGATGGACGACAGCTCAAACTGCAGATCGGCGAGCTGGTCGGCGATAACGACACCGAACGCGAACTGCTGGTGCGGGATTATCACGCCAACCCCGAGCCACCGACACAGGCGCAGATCGCGTCGACGCTGGAAGATCTGGACACGCTCTCGGACACCGATCTTCTGGACCTGACGGTGCTGTCACGCACATTCGGGTACCCATCGACCGTCGAAGCCCAGGACACCGCGATGAGTTCCCGCGGTTACCGGGCCATGACGCACATCCCCCGACTTCAGTTCGCACACATCGACAGGCTGGTCAGAGCCTTCGGGTCCCTACAGGGGCTCCTGGCCGCCAGCGCGACAGATCTGCAGTCGGTGGAGGGAATCGGGGCCATGTGGGCCCGGCACATCCGTGAAGGGCTGTCCCGCCTGGCCGAATCGACGCTTACCGAACAAACCGGCTAGGCCGGTGGTCCTGGTGGCGGCGGCGCGTCGGCGGGCTTCTCACCGATGATGAAAGGCACTGGCGCGCTGCGCAGATCTCCCAGCTGAACCACCAGCGAGTAGGTTCCCGGGCCGATGGCCGGGCGAGGCAGTGGGCAGTTGGGCGCGGAACCCATTCCGGTCCAGGTGACCTCGGTGGTCACCTGCTCGCCGGGGTTGAAGGTCTTGATGGAGTTCTCTTGCGACGGAGCGCAATCCAGATTGGCCCAGATCCGCTTGTTGTCGACACTGAACACCGAAGCGGCCAGCACAGCGGCACCCACGTCTCGCTTGCACTGCACCAGGCCGATATTGGTGACCACCATGGTGAACTTGGGCTGCTCGCCGGCCAGATAGCTGGGCTTATCGGTGGAGGCTTTCACCGCGAGCGTCGCATCGGGGCAATCATCGCCGGGGTTCAACGCCACCGGCGGCACCAATTCGGGCTTCGCGATGGGCGGTCCGTCATGAACGGGCGCATCCACGGGCTTGTCGGTCGGCTTCTGGATCTCGTTGGGCGGCAGGATGACCGGCTTACCGGCGGATGCCGCCGCCTCAGCAGGCTGATCCGCGGCCTTGGTGTCGGCTCCTGCACTGCCACCGACCAGCGCAAAGATCACCGCGGCGACGATGGCGACCACAACCACCGCCACACCGATCGCGAGGGCGCGGCGCCGCCAATAGATCTCCGAAGGCAGCGGGCCTGAGGGGTGCATGTCAATCACGATTCAACGGTAAGCGCAGGTCACTACAGGATGGCCGACCTCGCTCGGCGTGTCGGCGAGCTACACAGACTTCACAGTGCTAATTGAGGGCGATTCGGCAGCGCCGTTGCGGCACACCGAGCGCTAGTTGACGCAGGGAATGCCACTGCTGCCAACAACGGGCTTACCCGAGTCCGGTGGTGCGTAGTCCTCCGAACTCAGCGGGCCGGCCATCGAGCTCGCGGTGCCGCTGTCTTCGGCACTCAAGACATCGGACGGCGCAGAGTATCCGTCGCCCAGCATGACCCGAATTCGCCCGGGCGCCAATGTGGGATCCGCGCTGGGCTTCGCATCGATACCCAACATGGCGGACATCGTCTTGGCATCGGCATCAGCGCCCGCACCGTAATCGATGGTGGTACTGGTCGATTCGCCGCTTTCCGGATCCCGTACGTCACCTTTGGTGTAGCCGCGGCTCACCAGTGCCGACGAAATCGTTGATGCCAGACCGGACGTCGAGGTGGCATTCACGACATCGACAGTGCTCGTGGGCGTCGCGGGAGCAGACGCAGGCGCCGAATCCTCTCCCTTGAATGCGGCAGCCACCTTGGCCCGGATCGCCACCGGGTCGACGATGTTCACGTCGGCACCGTTGATGGTGTCGTACCGCACCACGGGCAGCGTCTGAAAGTTCACGTTGCCGTCAGCGATCTGTCCGATGCGCTGGAATTGCTTCTCGGTCCAGCCCTTTGACAGCACAACGTCCTTGTGGACGACATTCATCAGGCCGTTCAGTTTCGTGATGTCGGTGAGGGTCCCGGCATTGCGCAGCTGCTGCATCACCGAGATCAGGAAGGCCTGCTGGCGGTGGGTTCGATCCAGGTCACCGTTCTCCAGGCCATGACGTTGACGCACGAACGCCAAGGCCTGTGAGGCGTTGAGTGTTTGTTCTCCGGCCTGGAAGTTCGCACCCGAATAGCTGTCGTAGACGGCATTGTTCAGGCAGACGGTGACCCCACCCAGCTCGGAGGCCAAGTCGTAGAAGCCGACCAGGTTGACCTCGGCGAAGTAGTCGATGGGCTGACCGGTAAGCCGGTGGACGGCATTGAGGGTGGCACGCCGACCGGCCTCGCGGCTCTGCTGCTCCAGCGTCGCCTGATCGGTAACGCCTTCGTTGACGAGCTTGTCCGCCTCATTGGCCTTGGTCAGGCCATAGGCTTCCTTGATCTTGATGTGCTTGTAACCGGGTATGCCCTCGGCGGGGACCCAGTCGTCACGGGGGATCGAGAACGCGGTGACCTTGTTGTCGGCGCCGACGTGCACGAGGATCAGGGTGTTGGTGTTGTAGCCGCCAGCGTCCGAATCACCGGCATGCAGCTGGCTCAGCACCGCCTTCGGCAGGTCGTTTCCGTCCTGATCCTTCCGCGAGTCCAGACCGATGAGCAGCATGTTCATCGAGCCGTCGCTGGACTTACCGCCTTCGGCCTCGGCGCCGGAGGTGGGTACATGGCTGAACGCCTTGTAAAACACCTGCCAACCGGCGCCGGTTACCACCAGACTGGCGCAGGCCAGCAGGGCGAAGACTACTCGGCCGGCCGCGGTTTTGCTTACTGACCAGCGGTTATTTGATTTGGGTAGTGCGTGCTTTGGCCGCCTGCGACCAGTGTCGCGGCTCATCGGTCGCCACCCCCGTGTGGCAGCAACGTACACACTGAACTACCCATCCCTCCCCCAGAGAAATCTGCATTCCGTCTAATTCTCCCATCACGGGCACCGAGATGCCATGTGACGTTTACCGAATGCACGTTTACCTGGGGTTTTGAGATCTTTACTCGCCGATGTCGCCGACGTGGCCGTGTAAAACGATGCGTCCGTCGGCCAGTTTGTAGGTCAGGTACACGATGGCGAGCTTGTTGGCCTTGACCGCGTCGGCGACCACCTGTGAGCGCTGCAGGAGTTTGGTGCCGGTCTCTTCGACGTGGCGGGCCTCGAATTCATCGATGCGCGACAGTCCGTCCTTGCGGCCCCCCAGGATCGAGGGCATCACCCGCACCACCAGGTCCCGGATGTACCCGCCTGGCACCTCTCCGGTGTCCAGAGCGGCCACCGTGGCCCCCACCGCGCCACAGGAGTCGTGGCCCAGGATCGCGATCAACGGCACACCCAGCACCGCCACCGCGTACTCGATGGAGCCCAGGACAGCCGAGTCGATCACCTGACCGGCGGTGCGCACGATGAACATATCGCCCAGGCCCTGATCGAAAATGATCTCCGCCGCCACCCGACTATCCGAACACCCGAACAACAACACATTGGGGTTCTGGCCATTGGCCAGCTCGGCCCGACGCGTAATGCTCTGACTCGGATGCTGCGGAAAGCCACCCACAAAACGCTGGTTACCCTCTTTGAGTGCCTTCCAGGCGGACCTCGGATCAGCTGTCATACCCGTCATTGTGCCCTGACGAACTTTTGAGCTGGTTTGATGTCGCCGAACGAGACCTTCCGTGGCGCCATCCGGAGGCGACGCCGTGGCACATCCTCATCAGCGAGGTGATGCTCCAGCAGACCCCGGTGTCCCGGGTGGAACCGGTGTGGCGGGAATGGGTAGCACGCTGGCCGGTTCCGTCCGCGATGGCGAAAACCTCTGTGGCAGAAGTGCTACGCGCTTGGGGAAAGCTGGGATACCCGCGCCGCGCCATGCGCTTACACGAGTGCGCCACGGTGCTGGCTCGCGACTATGGCGACCAGGTACCCGACGACGTGGAGACATTGCTGACACTGCCCGGAGTCGGGGCGTACACCGCGCGGGCCATTGCCTGCTTCGGCTATGGACAGCGAGTTCCGGTGGTGGACACCAACGTTCGCCGTGTGATCGCGCGGGTGGTCCACGGCGTCGCCGACTCCGCACCATCGGTGCGAGACCTGCGAGACGCCGAGGCATTACTCCCCGTCGACAACGGGGCACGGTTCTCGGCGGCACTCATGGAGTTGGGCGCGCTGGTGTGCACCGCCCGTGCACCGCAGTGCCCGCTGTGTCCGCTCAGTTCCTGCACGTGGCACGAGGCGGGCCGACCCGAATTGGATACACCCGCGCGGCCGGTGCAGAAATTCGCCGGTACGGATCGCCAGGTACGGGGCCGATTGCTGGATGTGTTACGCGGCAGCAGTATTCCTGTGACGCGGGCACAGCTCGACGTGGTGTGGCTGTCTGACATAGCCCAACGCGACCGCGCGCTGGACTCCTTGCTGGTCGACGGATTGGTTGAGCAGACAACGGACGGTCGCTTCGCCCTGGCCGGCGAGGGCGGCTAGCCGACCGCCACCGCGAAGGTCTTGCGGTAATCGGTGGGTGTGATCCCGACACCGCGGCGGAAATGATGGCGCAACAGGATCGCCGTACCGAAACCGCTGCGCGCCGCGACGGCATCGATATCAAGATCCGTCTCCTCCAACAGTCGCCGGGCCAGGAGTACCCGCTGGTCGATGATCCAGCGCAGCGGCGTCACCCCGGTCTGATCGGTGAACTTTCGGGCGAACGTGCGGGTCGACATATGTACGCGCGCGGCAAGATCGGCGACCGTATGCGTCTGGTCGATGTTTTCGATGAGCCAATCGAACAGTCCGCCAAAGCCGTTGGTATCCACGTCGGGTACTGGCTGGGGGATGAACTGACGCTGACCACCCGCGCGCTGCGGCGGCACCACCATGCGTCGCGCGATCTTGTTGGTGATCTCGCTGCCCAGCTCGCGGCGGACCAGATGCAGGCAGGCATCGATGCCCGCGGCGGTCCCCGCGCTGGTGATCAGGTCACCGTCATCGACGAACAACACATCGCGGTCCACCGTCGCCGTTGGATGCCGGCGGGCCAGCTCATCGGTGTACATCCAGTGCGTGGTGCAGCGACGACCATCCAACAGCCCTGCCGCACCCGCGATAAAGACGCCTGAGCAGACGGTGAGCACTGTGGCGCCGCGGTCTGCCGCGGCGCGCACCGCCTCCAGCGCCTCCGGCGGGTACCCCTCGGTGTAGGTACGCGCCGGCAGTGCCACTAGATCGGCATCGGCGAGCCCGTCGAGCCCGCAATCGGGAATCAGTGAGGCCCCGACCGTCGTGCGCAGCGGAACACCGGGTTCCACGCCGCACACCCGAAAGTCGAAATTGGGAACGCCGTCACTGGTGCGGTCGAGCCCGAAGACCTCGCACAGAACACCGAACTCGAAAACGGCGACCCGATCGAGGACCAGCGTCGCCACCGAACGCAACATGGCTGAATATTATCGAAGGCCGTCAATTCCGCCACTGTTGGCGCGATATTTATCAGAACACAATTATTGCCATGACCATCTTCGCCGCCATTCTCGTCCTGCTATCCCCATTCGCCCTGGCGGTCGCACTGAGCTGGATCGCCCGCCGAAACAAGACGTTCCGAATCCACCTCGATCAGTTCCGGGTCGCCGCACCTCTGGGCGGAACCTTCGCCGACGATCGTGACCTGCAACGGCAGCTGCACGAGATGGAAGTGATCCACTCCCGGCGATAGCGGGTTACCCGGCCGCGATTGTGGCGACGAACTCGCAAACGGCAGCCCGATAGTGCTCGGGCGCGTCGTCGTGAATCAGATGCCCGGCCCCCTCAACCTTCACATAGGTTGATTTCCAGCCTATTTCGGCCATCTTGGTCATCTGCCCGGGCGGCGCCACGGTCACTGACGCCTCCATCAGTAGCGACGGACAACGCACCTGCCGCCACTGATCCCAGAAGTCACGCACTCCCCATTCCGCAGCCGTGGCTATCCATTTGTCGATGGGGCCGTGCAAGCGCCAGCCGCCGGGCACCCGGTCAAACGCCTCCAGGAAATACTGTCCCGCAACGGCTCCGAACCTTTCGGTGACATCCGCGGCCGACGTGAAGACGTCCGGCCAGGAGTACAGCCAGGGTTCCCACGGCCCCGTGGTGCCCCCGACGAAATCGGGGGCCATGTCCTCCACGACCAGTCCCGACACCAGCTCCGGATGCTCGGCGGCCAGGCACCACGAATGCAACCCGCCCATGGAGTGCCCGACGAGCAGAGCCGGACCGTCAAGCTCGCGCACCGCCTTCGCGAGCGCCTGGACATAACGCTCAGTTGAAATCGGTTGGGCATCAACGACGTCCCGCCCTCGATGCCACGGTGCGTCATAGGTGTACACCCGGCCCAGCTCTCGCAGCCAGGGCAATTGCCGCGACCAGGTGCTCCCGCGTCCCATCAGACCGTGCACGAGCACGATCGACGGTGCCCCCGCAGCTCTAGACAGACCGCCTTGATCGAACAGGCGGTCGTGGTCCATGTCTCTCATCATCGCCCTGTCAACATAAGCCCCGCTGCCGGGTAGCCTGAACCCATGTCCGTGGTGAAGATCAACGCAATCGAGATCCCCGAGGGTGCAGGTCCGGAGCTGGAGAAGCGGTTCGCTCACCGCGCCGGAGCAGTGGAGAACCAGCCGGGATTCCTGGGCTTTCAGCTGCTGCGCCCCGTCAAGGGCGAAGACCGCTACTTCGTGGTCACCCAGTGGGAATCCGAAGAGGCCTTCCAGGCCTGGGCCACCGGTCCGGCGGTCGAAGCACATGCCGGCCAGCAGGCCAAGCCCGTGGCCAAGGGCGCCCACCTGTTGGAGTTCGAGGTTGTGCTCGACGTGACCGGGGCCGCCGCCAAGGCGTGAACGGGGGTTTGCTGCGCACGCGCGTGACGCGCGCCGTTTCAGTGTGCACGGTGGCCGTGGTGGCGTTGTCGGTGGGCAGCACAGCGGGGTGTGGCATCAAACTGCGACAGGTGCCGCACGGTGATGTCGATACAAGCACGCCTCCGGGGCTGCGCTCGCAACAGCTCATCGACATGTTGAATTCGAACTGGCCGATCGGCAAGCAAGGCGTGGCGACATTGGCCGCCGCCAACAAGGTCGACGACTACACCGAGATCATGACCAAGCTGTGGGTGGACCGGCCGTACAAGGTGAGCTCGGTGGATCTCGCCGCGAACAGCTCCACCGTCCATCTGATCGCTCCATACGGCGCCAATGTGGACATCGGGCTGCGTACCAATGACAAGGGAGATGTCGACAGGCTGGTCCCGTACCAGCAGCCCCCGACGATCGCCGACTGGTCCGATATCGACACCGCGCTGTCCGCGTCGGGCGGGCGGTACTCCTACCGGGCCTCCAAGATCGTCAACGGACAGTGCGAGCAGGTCGCCGGAACCAACACCTCCGAATCTATGCCACTGGCTTCGGTTTTCAAGCTCTACGTGCTGTTGGCCACCGGTACCGCGATCAACGCGGGCACCCTCACATGGGATGAGCAACTCACCGTCACCGATCGCGGCAAGGCACTCGGAAGCTCGATGGACAAGCTGCCGACGGGCTCGACGGTCTCGGTGCGCACCGCCGCTCAGAAAATGATTTCGGTGAGCGACAACATGGGCACCGACATGCTGATCAACCGCCTGGGTCGCCAAGCGATCGAAAAGGCCCTCGCCGACGGCGGACATCATGACCCGGCGTCGATGACCCCCTTCCCCACCATGCACGAGCTGTTCAACATCGGCTGGGGCATACCGGATGTCCGTCAGCAATGGAAGGACGCCACCACACCCGCACAGCGCGGTCAGATGCTCGCCGAGGCGGACACCCACGACTACAAGCTGGATCCGGACCGGACCACCACGCCCGCATCGAAATTCGGTATCGAGTGGTACGGCAGCGCCGAGGACATCTGCCGTGTGCACGCGGCACTGCAGAAGGTCGCCGTGGGCGCGGCGGCCCCGGTCCGCGACATTCTGTCCGCAGAACCCGGTATCGACCTACACAGCGAGAACTGGCGCTACATCGGCGCCAAGGGCGGCAATCTGCCCGGTGACCTTACGTTCAGCTGGTACGCCGAGGATCGCCACCATCAGCCGTATGTGGTGAGCTTCCAACTCAATTGGGATCGCGCATTCGGTCCTGGCGCGGCCGGGTGGGTGATCGGCCTGGCCAAGGGCGTCTTCAAGAAGCTGGGATGAGCGCCCGCGCGAAGACCGTCACGCTCCGATGAGCGCCCGCGCGAAGACCGTCACGCTCCGATGAGCGCCCGCGCGAAGACCATCGGTTCGGCTGGCTAGCCGGTGACGGCCGCCTCGGCGTTGACGGGCTTGCGCCCGATCACCGTGGCGAATCCGATACCGATCGTCGCCCACATGATGGCCTGCGTCGTGAACGAGTACAGCCTGAACAGATACAGGTCATGCGCCGGGAACCCCGGATAGACGATCTTCCCGTCGGCATCGAGCAGCGGTTGCGGCGCCTCGACAAATCCGGGCGTAACTGCGATGACGAGCCCGACCAGCACGACGAACACCGCGGCGGCGGCGAGCGTGGCCGTCCAGGTATCCACGCGCTGGGAGAGCTTTCGGCCCACCCATAGCGCCACCGCGAGTGCGATCGCCGCGACCACGATCATCAGCACGAAGTACCCGGTGCGCTCCTTGATGGTGCCCTCGGCGCTTGCCGCAGGCGGATTGGCCGGGAACTTCAGGAACGGCACCACATACAACACCAGGAACAGACCACCGGCGACGGCTAGCGCCTGCGCACGCGGACTGAGGTTGCCGACGCGCCCGATCGCCACCACATAGGCCACCGCGAACAGTGCGCCCATCGCGATTCCGAATCCGATGACACCGAGTGCCAAGCCCGCATTTGCCTGCGCGAGACGGCTGAACAGTTCCGCACCCTCATGACGGGCGTGGACACCGGCCGCCTCGTCGAGTGCGGACTGCGCCTCGCCTCGGCCCTCCTCGTAGGAGATGGCCCTGTTGATGACGGGCTCGACGAAGATCCATCCGAAGATGAAGGACAGCAATCCACCCCATGCGCCGAAGCCTAAGCCGCGCAGAATTATTGACTTTTCCATGTATTCGGCCCGCTGCTAGTGGCAGGGGAAGCCGAGCAGATGGCGGGCGTCATGCACGAACTCGTGAACGTGCATATCGCTACCGAAGATCGACACCGCACCCTGGTCGATGCCGATGAAGTAATAGGCGAGCAGCCCGAAGAGGGTGGTCACGCTCAACCACAGCGCAGCCTGGGGAATCGACACCGCAACCGGATGGCTGGCGGACGTTGTGTGTGCCATGTTGCTCCTTTTCGGGATACCGCGTCCCGGGTCCGATCGTCGTCTTCTGGAATCGACAGGTCGGGGTCTGACTTTTACAGTGGCGCGACCGTCCTGGGATCACACCAGGTTCCCGTCCTGTCGAAGGACGAACTGAGCTTAGTCGACGCGGCTGGTCTGCGCGTTCGAGTGATAGTTTTGGCCTCGCGTTGGTTTCTCCACGAGCACAAAGAAGCGCTCCTGGAGATCGCAAGAGGGAATCCGGTGTGAATCCGGAACTGCCCCGCAGCGGTATGTGGAAACGACAGCGGCACTAGAAGCACTGGGTTAAGCCCCGGGAAGCGGCCGCCGGTAGGTGAGGCTCGTAGATGAGCCTCGAGTCCACGAGTCCGAAGACCTGCCAACGCGGCCGCACCTCCTGGTGCGGTCATTCGCCAGTGCCGAGGGCCCGCCTGGTGGGTAATGCCTACGTGGCGTATCCGTCATGCCCGAAGTGTCGGCGACCCGACGACACAGGAAGATCGATGCTCGCAGCACAGCGCGGACGGCCGGTGTTCCTGGCTGCGGTCGGCGGTCTGGCAGCGCTACTGCTGCTGTCGGTGACGGCACTCGCCTTCGGCACCGCCGACGTGCCATGGCGCGACTGTCTGCATTTCCTCTGGGCGGGTGCGACCGGCGGCTCGGTGCCGGCCGCCGACGCCGCGAACTACCGAATCGTTGTCGAGTCCCGGCTGCCGCGGGTGATTCTCGCGATCCTCGTCGGTGCGGGGCTGGCCGTGGTGGGTGTGCTCGTGCAGGCCATGGTCCGCAACGCACTGGCCGATCCGTACGTTCTGGGCATCTCCTCGGGCGCCTCGGTGGGGGCCACCGCGGTCGTGGTCTACGGAGTACTCGGCACCCTCGGCGTGTACGCACTCTCACTTTCGGCCTCATTGGGGGCGCTCGCAGCAACCGCGCTTGTCTACCAAATCGCCCGTACCCCACAGGGTCTGATACCTCTGCGGCTGGTACTGGTGGGCACTGCGGTGGGGTATGGCCTGTCCGCGGTGACAACCGTGCTGGTGTTCTTGGCGCCGAACGGCGAAGCGGCGCGCAGTGTGATGTTCTGGCTGCTCGGCAGCTTGGGGGCGTCGTCATGGGACAAGGTGCCGGTAGCGCTCGCGGCGACCGTGATCGGCTTCCTGTGCGTTGCAGGGCTCGCACGCCAGCTCAACGCCCTCGCCATGGGTGACGAGGTGAGCGCGTCGCTGGGTTTGCACGCCGGCCGCTTCAGGGTGGCGCTGTTCGTGCTGTCCGCCGCCATGACCGGATGTTTTGTATCCATCTGCGGAGCAATCGGATTCGTGGGGCTGGTCATTCCACACGCGGCGCGGTTGCTGGTCGGGGCGGATCATCGGCGGGTCTTGATCGTGGCTCCGGTGCTGGGCGCATGCTTCCTTGTGGCCGCCGACCTCGTTGCACGGACCGCGATTCCGCCGCAAGAACTGCCCCTGGGGGCGATCACGGCGGCAGTCGGAGTACCCGTCTTCGTCGGGTTGATGCGTCGCCGTGCGATGTCCGCAGGAGCGGTGGGCTGATGGACGTCACCTACCGGAATGTCTCGGTCGATATCGGGGGTACTCGGATCGTTTCCGACATCGACCTCGAGATCGGGGCCGGTGGATTTGTCGGCATCGTCGGCCCCAACGGCAGTGGTAAGTCGACGACCCTGCGCTGCCTCTATCGCGCCCTTGCCCCGGCCACCGGTGACGTCACGGTCAGTGGCGTGTCGGTGCGGGCAATCAGCATGCGGGAGAACGCTCGTCAGGTGGCGGCACTCACCCAGGACATGTCCTTGGACTTTGATTTCACGTCCGCCGAAGTCATCGCCACCGGCCGGCTACCGCACGGCACGTCCCTGCGCGGCACCTCCGAACTGGACCGCCGCATCTGCGCGGAGGCCACCGAGACGGCGGACGTGACGGCCCTCGCCCACCGCAAGTTCAGTTCCCTCTCGGGTGGCGAACGTCAGCGAGTTCTCATAGCCCGTGCTCTCGCACAACAGCCGCGCGTCCTGGTGCTAGACGAGCCGACGAATCATCTGGATGTGCGCCATCAATACTCGATACTCAGTTCGGCTCGGACACTGGGTATTACCGTCATCGCCGCACTACACGATCTCAATCTCGCGGCACAGTACTGCGACACGATCCACATCATGGCCAAGGGACACGTGGTGCTGTCGGGATCACCCGACGAGGTGATCACCACCGAGTCCATCGGCCGCTGGTTCGGCATCGGTTGCCACGTCATCGCCCATCCACGAAGCGGCGTCCCACAGATCATCTTCGATGCTCAGCCAGAGAGGCAGGATAAGGAATGAAGGCACTCACCGGTTTGGCGGTCGCGATGTCGTTACTGTCGGCAAGCTGCGCGACCATCGAGGCACAAAGCCCCGGAACGGCGCGGGTGGCCGTCGAGAACTGCGGTGCACCACTGGACGTTTCGGTGCCAGTCACCCGAGCCGTCAGCAATGACACCGGGGTTACCGAACTCCTGTTCGCGCTCGGCCTGCAGGACCGGATGGCCGGCTACTTCATCGACGCCGGACAGGATCGAGACGTCGAAAGCTCGCCATGGAAGGCACAGTTCGAATCCACCACAAATCTGGGCCAAGGATTCACCCGTGAAGCCGTGCAAGCCGCCCGCCCCGACCTCGTGTTCGCCGGGTGGAGCTACGGATTCAACGAAACCTCCGGCCTCACCCCCGATTGGGTGCGTTCCATCGGGTCGGTGCCCTATCAGTTGACCGAGGCATGCCGCCAGCCCGGAACCGTGCGGCGCGGTATCAAGCCTCCCCTCGATGCCCTCTATGAGGACCTGACCAATCTGGGGGTCATCTTCGGGGTACAGGACCGCGCCGCATCGCTGATCACCAACTACCGCAAGAACATCGACGACGTACAGTCCCGTGTTCCGCACGGCCGGCCACCCGCACGCGTCTTTCTGTATGACAGCGGCGAGGCAGAGCCATTCACCTCGGGCAAGAACGCCGCGCCACAACAGATCATCGAGAAGGCCGGCGGTCGCAACGTCTTCGCAGACCTCAACGACAGCTGGACTACCTCCGCGTGGGAAACCGCCGCCCAGCGCGATCCGCAGGTGATCATCATCTGCGACTACGGGGTGGGCCCGAACAACACGGCGAACGCAAAGATCAACCTGCTCAAGACGCAGCCCCTCATGAAGCACACCCAAGCGGTCCGCGACGGGAACTTCCTCGTGCTGCCGTACGCCGCGCTGGTCGAGGGGCCGCGTAACCCGGACGCCATCGTCACTCTTGCGAACTATCTGCGCGACAAGGGATTCTGACGAACGTCGACGGCTGCGGCTGGGGTGACTTCATGAGCTCGCTAGCCTCTCTAGGCCTGATGGTGCCGCCATCGCTCCCACCGGAGCGACTCCCTGACATCGCGCGTGCCGCCGATGCCGCCGGACTCGACCAGCTGTGGGTCTGCGAGGACTGCTTCGCCACCACATCGATCGCATACGCCGCCCTGGCGCTGGCAGCCACCGATCGAATAAGTGTGGGTACCGGCTTCCTGTCGGCGCCGGTGCGCAACGTCGTGACGGCGGCGATGGACTACAGCATCCTGGCCCGCAACTTCCCCGGCAGAGTGTTACCGGGGATCGGGCACGGCTGGCAGCCACATATGGCACAGATCGGCGCCAAGGTCGACTCGCCCCTGACCTTGCTCGAGGAGTACGTGGTCGCATTGCGAGATCTTTTGGCAGGCAAGGAGGTCAATTCCTCCGGACGGTATGTGCGGCTGAATCAGGTCCGGCTGGACTGGCCGCCCGCGGAACCATTGCCCATCATGATCGGCGCGAACGGTCCCCGCTCGCTGCGGCTGGCCAGCCGTCTGGGCGATGGCACGTTGTTGACCAGCATGGTTCCCGCCGAGAGCATCGCCGCGCACCGCGCTCTCATCGATCCCGGCCCAGATCACCGAATCTTTCTGAGCCGCACCATCAGTGTCGGCCCCGGAGCCGCCCAGCTCATCGCCAGCGACCCGGGCCATTATCCCGGGATATCCTTTGACTCCGGGTATCGGCGGCAACGCCGATGAGGTCGCCGGACAGCTGCTCGCGTTACGCGACCTAGGGGTCACAGACTTCATCGCATCCCCCACCGGAAACGAGCCCGATCTTCTCGGATACATCCACAGCCTGGGGCAAGAACTAAGGCCCCTGCTGCGAAACTGATACGTCGAGCAACAGCTTTGCCGAGAGCCTGCATGGGATCGTTGAGGTGTGATGCACATTCATATCGATCGTCAGAGTGTCGCGATGGGCGATGACGTCGAATCACATGCTGAAGTGTGGAAGTTCGGAGACGACGCGCGGCTTGGGGATGTACTGGTTCGCATCATCGATCAACATTTCCTCGCCTCTGTTGCAGGCGAGGTGGCATGGAAGGTATTCGCTCAGAACGGTTCCGCCACCGACTCATTCGACAAGGAGAAGCTGCGACGCCTCGGCTACCGGGCCGGAAAACCGGCCGAGATGGCGATGTTGTTTGTCGCCGAATCTCGCTCGGTTCAAGTCAGCTGGACCAATCACATGACTGGTGCGCGCGCTCTCATCGCCGACGAGGTGATCCCGCATAGTCCCGGCGAATATCACTTCTACGTCGACTATGTGTCGGGAGGGCGGGCCGTTCCCTTCGTGGAGTTCCGCGACTGGATACAGCTGTCCGATGACGAGTACTGGGCCCAGATAAAAGCCACACGGGCGCGGTTGTACCCGCAGTTCTACGACGAGAACGGAGAGCCGCGACAGTGAGGCTGAGCCTGACAGCGCCAGCTGAGGTCACCGCGAGACGGGCTCCCGTACCGATGGAACCGAGTCTTGTGGTTGGGCGGTCGGTCGTGATACCCGGCGCGCGGCGACGTAGACAATGAGCGCGAAGGCGACGGCTATCGGTCCGGGTGCACCCACCATCCCACCCGCGATGACTGCGTCCGGTGCCGTGTACACCGGCGCACTGACCAGGACAGTCAGGCAGGCCGCGACGGGAGCGCTCGCCACACCGCACAGCAGCCAACGCCAGCGCTGTTCGCGCGCACCGTCATCGCGCACGCGAGCGTGCCACACACCGGTAAGAGTGATCACGATGGCGATCCACACCGGTACCACGTGGTAGGCAGCCAGCGAGCGCGGAATGGAATCGGGCAGGCGCGACGCCAGCGCGGCGTAGCCGGCCGACCCCAGTACTGCCACTCCCACGATCCATGCGTATGTCGAAGACGCGGAACTCGGCACACAAACCCTCGCCCTGACAGGCTGCGTCAACACGAAGGCGGCTGCGGCGCCGAAAGGGGCTGCGACGCCAAGCACTATGGCGCTGGCACCGAGGTTGGTCAGCAGATCATGCTGGGGGACGATCGGCTGCAGACCGATCCACAGCACCCTGAGCAGTGGTGCCGTCATCATCAACGCGATGCCGTAACCCATCCACGCGCGGTGGGTGATCACGTCGCGATTCCGGATCGCGTACAACGCGAACCACGAACTACCCAAGGTGCCCAGCGCCAATGCCCACAGCTGCAGATCGAAGGCCCGGCCGATGAAGTGTCCGACATACGGTGCTGCCACCAGGAAGATGATCGCCGTCAACATGCTGACGCTCATCAACGCCAGGTAGGCCCTACCCATCCATCGATGCGCGGCCGGATACCGGGAACGCAGTCCAGTAGAGAATTGAAACATCGCCAACCCCAAGGCGATAGCGCCCAGGGTGGTGTGCACCGCCATCACGGTTCGATGCTGGGCGTAGTCGACGTGGCGGACTGCCTCAACCGAGCCCTCTCCCACGGCGTAGGCGTGGCCATTGATCAGGGTGTTCAACCCGTCCTGCAGCCGGGGCGCCCCGGGAAAAAACAGCGGCCAGGTGTAATTGACGGCCAGCGGGATGTACAGGATGGCCACCGCCGCCGTCGCGACGTAGAACACTCGCGATATCGAGAGCTCTTTTGTTTCAGGCATTTTCACTCAGTCGGATAATCGGGATGGTGCGGCCAGACGCCGCGGCGCGCACCCGGTAGTCGGCGAACAGAGGGTAGATCCGGTCGGCCAAGCTCCACAACCGGATTCGCTCAGACTCCTCCGCTACCTCAGTTGCCGTCATGGACTGCCCATCGCCGACTGTGACCGCCGGGTGCGTCGTGAGGTTGTAGTACCAGGACGGATTGCTCTCCCTGCCGTAACTGGAGGCAATCACGATGACATCCGCGCCGTCGTTGAAATACAGCACCGCGTTGCTCCGCGCCCGCCCAGTCTTAGCTCCCCTGGTGGTGAGCAGTGTGGACGGCAGTATCAAGGCCATACCCACACGTCCACCCGAGATCGTCAGCAGCCACGGGTCCGCCTTCGGTGCGATGTTGATCGCAGTCCAGCGCCCCACACGAGTCCCCAGGAAGGCGACGTAAGCACGCCGCGCCGGCGCGGCGCGTTCGGTGGGATCAACCCGCCGGAGCGTTGTGGACGTCATGGGCGAGAAGTTTAGAGTCAGACTCTAAATTAAGCAATGGGGGCAACACCCCAGGTCAGTAGCTCACGCGCTTGCACCAGACAGTCCTCCACCTCCTGCGCGGTGAGCCGAGCACCGTCCTCTCGCAGCGCCAGCGCGGCCACCCCGTTCCATGCGCCAAACAGAAAGTACGAGAGCAATCGGCTGTCCAGCGGGCGGATCTCACCACTGTCCACCGCAGCTTGGATGCGCTCCTCGAAGGCCGTCCGCAGCGCGGCGACAGGCTCGGCGACCTCCTCGTCGAAGGGGTTGGCCGGTCCACCGATCGCGTTCAAAGACAGATACCGCGTCAAGGCCGGGTGATCGATCAGGAGTCGCATATAGGCCAGCCCTGCCTGCCGCACCTGTTCGAATGCCGTTCCCTCACTTGAGTAAGCGGCGGTTAGCTCAGCCATCGACATCTCGAGCAGGCGCTGTATGACCGCCGACACCAGCGCATCCTTCGTACCGAAATGGACGTATACCGAAGCCGGAGAGATGCCCGCCACCTCGGCAACGTCCTCCATGCGCACAGCATCGGCCGAACGCTGTGACAACAGGCTCTCCGCAGCATTCAACAACGCTGTGCGAGTGCGTATCCGACGACGCTCACCCCGCGCCGACGGCTCAGAACTGATGTCCATTCCCCGACCCTACGCAGCTCACCCGGAAACGCCGAACGCCCGGCCGCCGCGTGATGCGGCAACCGGGCGTTCGAACAGAACCGACTACTCCGAGGCGGAGGCCGCCAAGTCTGCGGCGGGCTCTTCGCCGGTGACCAGTGCGGGCTTCGGACGGCCGACGAAGGTGAACTTCGCGTCCTCGCCGGCACCCTCGCCGTCCCAGCCTTCGACGTCGACCGTGACCAGCTCGCCGGGACCGACCTCGTTGAAGAGGATCTTCTCCGAAAGGGTGTCCTCGATCTCGCGCTGGATGGTCCGACGCAGCGGCCGCGCACCCAACACCGGATCGAACCCACGCTTGGCCAGCAGCGCCTTGGCCTTGTCGGAGAGCTCCATCGCCATGTCCTTGGCCTTGAGCTGCTTGCCCACCCGTCCGATCATCAGATCGACCATCTCGATGATCTGTTCCTGCGTCAGCTGCTCGAAGACGATGATGTCATCGATGCGGTTCAGGAACTCAGGCCGGAAGTGCTTCTTGAGCTCGTCGTTGACCTTCTGCTTCATCCGCTCGTAGTTCGAGCCACCGCCGCCCTCGGAGAACCCGAGACCCACGGCCTTCGAGATGTCCGAAGTGCCCAGGTTAGAGGTGAAGATCAGCACCGTGTTCTTGAAATCGACTGTGCGACCCTGGCCGTCGGTAAGACGTCCGTCCTCGAGGACCTGCAACAGGGTGTTGTAGATCTCCTGGTGAGCCTTCTCGATCTCGTCGAACAGCACGACGCTGAACGGCTTGCGACGCACCTTCTCGGTGAGCTGGCCACCCTCCTCGTATCCGACGTATCCCGGAGGAGCACCGAAAAGCCTTGAAGCGGTGAAACGGTCGTGGAACTCACCCATGTCGATCTGGATGAGCGCGTCGTCGTCGCCGAACAGGAAGTTGGCCAGCGCCTTGGACAGTTCGGTCTTGCCGACACCGGACGGGCCGGCGAAGATGAACGAACCCGAGGGGCGCCGCGGGTCCTTCAGACCTGCACGCGTACGGCGGATAGCCTTCGAGACAGCCTTGACGGCGTCTTCCTGGCCGATGATCCGCTTGTGCAGTTCATCCTCCATGCGCAGCAGCCGAGTGGTTTCCTCCTCGGTCAACTTGAACACCGGGATACCGGTCCAGTTACCCAGCACCTCGGCGATCTGCTCATCATCGACCTCGGCCACAACATCCAGATCACCTGAACGCCACTGCTTTTCGCGATCTGCCCGCTGCGCGACCAGTTGCTTCTCGGAGTCGCGCAGTCGCGCGGCCTTCTCGAAATCCTGGGCGTCGATCGCCGACTCCTTCTCCCGGCGCGCATCGGCGATCTTCTCGTCGAACTCGCGCAGGTCTGGCGGAGCGGTCATCCGGCGGATGCGCATGCGAGCACCGGCCTCATCGATCAGGTCGATCGCCTTGTCCGGCAAGAACCGGTCGTTGATGTACCGGTCGGCCAGAGTGGCCGCCGCGACCAGCGCGCCGTCGGTGATGGACACCCGGTGGTGCGCCTCATAGCGGTCACGCAGACCCTTGAGGATCTCGATGGTGTGCTCAACGGTCGGCTCACCCACCTGCACCGGTTGGAAACGGCGCTCCAGTGCGGCGTCCTTCTCGATGTACTTGCGGTACTCGTCGAGGGTGGTCGCACCGATCGTCTGCAGCTCGCCACGGGCCAGCTTGGGCTTGAGGATGGAGGCCGCATCGATCGCGCCCTCGGCCGCGCCCGCCCCGACCAGCGTGTGCAGCTCATCGATGAACAGGATGATGTCGCCGCGGGTGTTGATCTCCTTGAGCACCTTCTTGAGGCGTTCCTCGAAGTCACCGCGATAGCGGCTGCCGGCCACCAGGGACCCGAGGTCCAGGGTGTACAGCTGCTTGTTCTTCAGGGTCTCGGGCACCTCACCGTGCACGATGGCCTGTGCCAGGCCCTCGACAACGGCGGTCTTGCCGACACCGGGCTCACCGATAAGCACCGGGTTGTTCTTGGTGCGCCGGCTCAGCACCTGCATGACCCGCTCGATTTCCTTTTCCCGGCCGATGACCGGGTCAAGCTTGCCTTCCATGGCGGCGGCGGTCAGGTTGCGGCCGAACTGGTCGAGAACCAGGGAGGTCGACGGAGTTCCAGCCTCGCCACCACGGCCGCCGGTACCGGATTCGGTGGTCTCCTTACCCTGGTAGCCGCTCAGCAACTGGATGACCTGCTGACGCACCCGGGTCAGCTCGGCACCCAGCTTGACGAGCACCTGAGCCGCGACGCCTTCACCTTCACGGATGAGGCCCAGCAGGATGTGCTCGGTGCCGATGTAGTTGTGGCCGAGCTGCAGCGCCTCGCGCAGGCTCAGTTCCAGCACCTTCTTGGCGCGCGGCGTGAAGGGGATGTGCCCGGACGGTGCCTGCTGCCCCTGGCCGATGATTTCCTCGACCTGGCTGCGCACCCCTTCCAGGGAAATACCCAGCGACTCCAGCGACTTGGCGGCGACGCCCTCGCCCTCGTGAATCAGACCCAGCAGGATGTGCTCGGTGCCGATGTAGTTGTGATTGAGCATGCGGGCCTCTTCTTGGGCCAGCACGACCACCCGCCGTGCGCGGTCAGTGAATCTCTCGAACATCGGTCTCCCTCGCTTCCTCGTCCGGCCTTTGCGCAAGCGGTTCATCGTGCCGCTCGGGGCTCCCCCCAAACGGCTCATCCCCGCTGGCACTAGGACCTAATCGCCACTCTAGTGGTCGGCCGTAGTCGGCGCGGTGCTCGCATACCTGGAGATGGCTCCCGGGTACTCAGCGGAACCCGTCGGAACCCGGAGGAACCGTCCCCAAAAATGCGAATCACCGCACCCGGCGGTGCTTGTTAGGCAACCGAACAACGCCAGATGCGGTGAAAACGTTTCCGATTTTGATCCGACTTCGCCGTAAGCGAAATTCCCGGGGGACCCGCAAGTCGACGGGTTTAGGCGGAGGTCTTAGTTGGCGGCCTTAGTTGGCGGCGTTGAACGCGTCGACAACTTCGGCGGGAATGCGGCCACGTGAGGACACATTGTGACCGTTCTTGCGCGCCCACTCACGGATCGCGGCACTCTGCTCACGATCGATGCTCGCGCGACCGCGACCCGACCCCGAACTCCCCCGGCCACGACGGCGCCCACTGACGCGACGAGCATGTTCGACCCATGTAGTGAGCTGATTACGCAGCTTCTCTGCATTCTTAGAAGAAAGGTCGATCTCGTAAGTCACGCCGTCAATACCGAATTCAACGGTCTCGTCGGCTGGCGCCTCGCCATCGACGTCATCGACAAGCGTAACCGTGACCTTCTTAGCCATTCCCTTTGTCCTTCCAAAAGCGGAACCCCCGTTGGTCCACTTCAAACATGCCACGGATTGCCGCAAAGTTCAACATACGCGCAAGGCTGCGCGTGTTCCACTCAAGGCAAGCGATTCACTACACGCATAGTTGACTCATAGTTGAAAAGCGAGACAAAAATTCGAACGTGTAGATCAAAGCGTAGGTCGGACGATCGGAAACAAGATCGTCTCGCGAATTCCCAGTCCGGTAAGTGCCATCAACAACCGGTCGATACCCATGCCGGTTCCCGCCGCCGGAGGCATTGCGTGTTCCATCGCACTGAGGAAATCCTCGTCGAGGCTCATCGCCTCATCATCACCAGCTGCGGCCAAACGAGCCTGGTCAACGAACCTTTCACGCTGAATCACGGGATCGATCAACTCCGAGTATCCAGTTGCCAATTCGAAGCCTCGAACATACAAATCCCACTTCTCGGTCACGCCGGAGATGCTTCGGTGCTGACGAGTCAGTGGCGACGTCTCAACTGGGAAATCTCTGACAAACGTCGGTGCGTACATTTTGTCACCGACCTGGTGCTCCCACAGTTCTTCGATGAGTTTTCCGTGGCCGTAGCCGCGGTCGGTGGGAATCTCTGCGCCCACTCGCTCCGCGATCTTCCATAGCGTGGCAATCGGCGTATCAGGGGTGATCTCCTCGCCAAGAGCTTCCGACAACGACGGATACATTTCCATCGTCGTCCACTCACCGTCCAAGTCGTAGGTCGACCCGTCGGGCAACGCCACCTGCCTGGTACCCATTGCGTCGTCCGCTACCTCCTGTATGAGCTCGCGAATCATTGTTGCAGCGGTGTCGTATGTGCCGTACGTCTCATATGTTTCCAGCATCACGAATTCGGGAGAATGCGTCGAATCTGATCCCTCATTTCGAAAAACTCTGTTGAGCTCAAAAATCTTGTCGAAGCCGCCGACGAGCGCTCTTTTCAGGAAAAGTTCCGGTGCAATACGCAGATACAGGTCGATATCGAGCGCGTTGGAATGCGTAATGAACGGTCGGGCCGCAGCACCTCCGGCGAGGGTCTGCAGGATCGGCGTCTCCAACTCCAGGAATTCCCGTCGGTGCAGAGCATCACGAACGGCGCGCATCACCGCGACACGCTGCCGCGCAATCTGACGCGCCTCGGGCCGCACGATGAGATCCACATATCGCTGGCGCACTCTGGTCTCTTCGGACATCTCCTTGTGAGCAACGGGAAGCGGACGCAACGACTTGGAAGCCATCTGCCAGCTGTCCGCCAAGACGCTCAGTTCGCCTCGGCGTGAGCTGATGACCTCTCCTTGTACGAACACGATGTCGCCGAGGTCCACGTCGGTCTTCCAGTCGGCCAGAGCCTGCTCACCGACGCCGGCGAGGCTGATCATCACCTGCAATGAGGTGCCCTCGCCCTCCTGCAGCGTCGCGAAACACAGCTTGCCGGTATTGCGGGAGAAGATGACACGACCCGACACACCCACCTGATCACCCGTGCTGGTGTCCGTCTCCAGGTCCACGTACGCATCGCGAACCTGCTTGAGGCTGTGGGTTCGGGGTACCTCCACCGGATACGGTTGAACACCCTCGGCGAGCAGCTTCTCGCGCTTGGCCTGCCGGATGCGAAATTGTTCCGGCAAGCTGGTCTGCGCGTCAGGATCAGTCACGTCTCGGCAGCTTAGCGGTAGTGCTTCTCCGAGACTGTTTCGCCGATTCTGACGTCTGAGAATTCTATTTCGCCGAGCGGGGCTTACCGCGCTGGTCAGCCCGGTTGCGCTCGTACACCAGTCGCAAACCGTCGAGGGTGAGGTGCGCCTCGTAGCGGTCGACGGTATGGGTCTCGGGGAGGATCAACGGGGCCGTGTGACCGGTGGCCACCACCGTGGCACCGGCGCCGCCAAAGCCTTCGATATCCCGACGCACCCGCTCGACGAGCCCGTCCACCAACCCCGCGAATCCGAAAACCGCCCCCGCCTGCATGCACTCGACTGTGTTCTTGCCGACGACGGAACGCGGCCGCGTCAGCTCCACCCGCCGCAGGGCCGCACTGCGGGCGGCTGCGGCATCGGAGGACACCTGCACACCCGGCGCGATGGCCCCTCCCAGGAATTCACCCTTGGCCGACACCACATCCACACAGATCGAGGATCCAAAGTCCACCACGATGCATGCCGAACCAAATCTATTGTGTGCGGCAAGGCAATTCACTATTCGGTCGGCGCCGACTTCTTTCGGGTTGTCGACGAGCAGCGGCAGGCCCGTACGCACGCCCGGCTCGATGAGGACCTGCGGAACAGCCGACCAGTACTGATCGAACATTCCCCGCATTTCGTGCAACACAGAGGGCACGGTGGACAGTGCCGCGACGCCGGTCAGCGTCTCGCTGTCATCGCCGATCAGTCCGTCGATGGTGAGGGCCAGCTCATCAGCGGTGATCTCGGGTTCCGTGCGAATCCGCCAGTGCTGAACGACCTTGGCATGCTCGCCGGTGCCCGATACCAACCCGAGGACGGTATGGGTGTTACGTACGTCGATGGCCAGCAGCACGGCTACACCAGACCGCGGGGCGATACCAGACCGAAGTTCTCGGGTACGTAGGCCGGGTCGCCGGAGTGCTCGCCCAGCTCAACCTGCTTGTTGTCCGAGTCGACGAACACCACGCGCGGCGTGAAGGCGCGTGCCTCCTCATCACTCATCACACCGTAGGCGATGATGATCACGAGATCCCCAGGATGTACCAGATGTGCTGCGGCACCGTTGATCCCGATGACGCCACTGCCACGCGTGCCGGTGATCGCGTACGTCTCCAGCCGAGCACCGTTGTCGATATCGACGATGGTGACCTGCTCGCCCTCGAGCAAGTCGGCGGCCTCCATGAGATCGGGATCGATGGTGACCGAACCTACGTAATGCAGATCGGCATGCGTCACCGTGGCGCGATGGATCTTCGATTTCATCATCGTGCGGAACATCATTGTCCTCCAGTCAGTTTCGCCAGGGCAGTGCGTGATCGGGGTCCGCAGGTCCGGAGGAGTCGATTCCGCCGCCCAATTCCAACGGAACGTTGTCCAGTAACCGGGTGGTACCGAGCTTGGCAGCCACCAGCATGCGGCCGGGTCCTTGTGCGGGTGCGGGGCCCAGATCGGCGCCGCGCACCTCCAGGTAATCCACCTCGATCGCCGGCACCGCATCGAGTACCGCGCGGGCCGCGTCCAGTGCGGATTCCGAACCGGCCGGGGCTGAATAGATTCCGGCAAGTAAAGCAGCCGACAGCGCGCCGGCCTGCTCGCGGTGCTCCTCGCTCAGGTAGACATTCCGCGAGGACATCGCCAGCCCGTCCGCCTCACGGACAATCGGTATCGGAACGATGCGCGTCTTGAGGTTGAGATCGGCGACCATTTGCCTTATGAGCACCAGCTGCTGGTAGTCCTTCTCACCGAAGTACGCCTGGTCGGGAGCAACGATCTGCAGCAGCTTGAGCACAACCGTCAGCATCCCAGCGAAATGCGTTGGACGCGAGGCGCCCTCAAGTTCGGTACCAAGCGGTCCCGGCTGGACGGTGGTGCGCTGCCCATGGGGATACATCGCCTCCGCATTCGGAGCGAACACCAGCTCGACACCCTCGCCACGTAGCTTTTCGACATCCGATTCCAGGGTACGTGGGTAAGCATCGAGATCCTCACCGGCGCCGAACTGTAAGGGGTTGACAAAGATCGACACCACGACCACCGCACCGGGCACCTTCCGGGCATGCCGAACCAGCGTCAGATGGCCCTCATGCAGCGCACCCATGGTCGGCACCAACATGATCCGGCGTCCGGTATGCCGCAATGCTTTCGACACGTCATACATTGTGTCGGGATCATGGTGAACGGTCAGTTCTCCACTGAGGTAGCCCTTCGGCCCCTTCGGTCCATACAAACTCGTCATCAAGCAGCCCTACCTAGTCCGGGGTTCCAGTGCGGCGAAAACCGATTGGGGCGCGTGCGCCCGCTGCGCAGTACGTCGAGCATCGGCGCGGTAGGCCTCGGCCAGCGCCGGATCCGCCTCGGTAAGCGCATCGAGGTGGCGCTCGATGGCGGCGCCGTCTCCCCGCGCCACCGGGCCCGTCAGAGCCGACTGCCCGCGGTCCAGCGCATTGGTGACGGCGGCACGTATCAAAGGCGCCAGCATCCGTTCGGGCAACCCGCCTGGTCCATCACCAATGATCTCCTGCCCCAACAGTTCCTGACCCCACAGCGCCGATCGCAGCGCCTCAACCGCATCCAGCACCAGCGTCATCACGTGGTTGCTTCCGTGCGCCAGGGCGGCGTGATAGAGAGTGCGGGCGTCCTCGCGCACTCGCACCGGCTCCCCGCCTATCTCCAGCACCAGCGCCGTACCGATCGCGTAGCCGATCTCGTCGGCCGCGGTAATTCCAAAGCAGGCATTGGGAAGTCGTTCAATGTCCTCATCACCGCCCGCGAAGGTCATGGCCGGATGGATGGCCAGCGGCACACACCCGAGGGCAGTCAACGGCTCAAGGATCGCGATGCCGTTGGCGCCCGAGGTATGCACCACAATGGTTCCGGGCCGTACCGAACCGGTAGTGGCGAGCCCCGAGACCAAGGCCCCCAGTTCGTGATCCGGTACCGCAAGGATCAAGAGCTCGGCACGCGGAGCGACCTCTTGGGCGGACAGGACCTGACTTTCCGGCAGGCGTTCCTCGGCACGCCGACGCGAGGCATCAGACACCGCACTGCATGCGACAACGAAATGGCCCGCCGCCTCCAGCGCGACACCGATGGCGGTACCCACTCGGCCTGCCGAGATGATCCCGACAGCCAGACGCGCGGGCCGCAAGCCATCGAGTGGCCCATCGGCTTGGCCATCGACATTGAAAGCCTCAGACATGCTGAACGAGACACCTCGCAGACTAGATACGTTCCAGTCCTGCCTGGCAGGTACCGGACGGTCATCAGCAGGCTAATCCCACCGAGGCGCTACCGGCAGGGCTCTGAGCCGTTAGATTGCTCACTTTCGCGCACGGTGACGAAATCCGCCGAAGTCAGTCCTCGCGGCGCCGACGTCGGCCGCCACCGGACTCTGAGGACTCCGAGGGATCTTCTTGGAGACGTCCCAGCAGGTCGGCGACCGAGAAGCCGCCCGTTTCCTCGACCCGGCGCCGGCCGCGCGACTCTTCCGATTCCTCGGGTTCCGGGGCCCGCCGTCGACCGCGCGGCTCGTCGGATTCCTCGGGTTCTGGGGCCCGGCGGCGTCCGCGCTTCTCCTCAGGTTCTGGCGCCCGGTGACCCCCGGAGCTCTCCGGATAATTCGACGGTTCCGGGGCGGGCGGAGGCGGCGGGTAGGACGGCTCGGGCGCCCAGTGCCCACCACCGGCATTCTCGGGCGCGGCCGGGGCCTGGTGCCGTGACGGCGATCCAGAATGACGCCCTACGACGGGCTCTGCCTGGTAAGGACCTGGAGCGGGTACGGGTTCGTTGGAGGCCCAATTGCTTCCGGTGGTGCCGGGGGGCAACCACTGGCCTTCGGCGGGTGCCGGAGACCAGACACTCGGAGGCGGCGGAGGCGGGGCGTTCCACTCCGGGGCGGGCGCGTTCCACACGGGCTGGGGGGCAGCCTGCGCTGGAGGCACGATGGGCTGGGGCGTCGGATCCCAATCCTCACCGTCGGCGGCAGCATCCCAATCCTCTTGTTTGGCAGCCCAATACGCTTGCTGCACAGATTCCGCGGCGGGCGGTGCGGCCGAAACCGCAGGTTCATGCTCCGGCGCCGGGGGCTGGGCAACATGCGGCTCTGGCTGCGGGCGCCAATGCGTACCGGATGAGACCGGCTGTTGATACGGCTCGGGCTCGTGAGGTTGCGCGGCACCGTAATACGGAGGCGCCGGATACGGCGGCGTGGGAGGTGCTTCCTGCTCATCGACATGATGAGGATCTTCGGCGACATCGATGATCGGGTACTCCGATGTCCGGTTGTCCTCTTCGACCGCCGTCACGTCCTGGTACTCGGCGGTCGGCGCGGGTTGCGGCTCGCGGACTGAGTGAGTGAATGCGGCAGCCGGTGCGCCTACATTCGGTGCGGGCTCGGGCTCGGCTCCCGGCCAGGGCCCCAACGCGCGAATCGGGTCATGCTCGATCGCCGGACGCTCACTGAGCTCGGTGTTGAAAAGGATCTCCAGATTGGTGCGCAGCGCGGCGAGCTCAGCGCGCAGGGTGGCGATCTCGTCGGTAGCCTGCGCCTCGATCTCCCCTGCCAGCTGCTGGCGCAATCTGCTCTCAACCGTCAGCTCGTACTCGCGGCGCGCCGAAATCTCCCGCTCCAACTGCAGGTCGTACACGAGTTTCTGGTCGCGCACCTTCGCCTGGTCGGTATCGCTCTGCCGACGGTAGGTCAGCGCGGCGAATGACGCGATGACCGCAGCCCACAACGCCAGCAACAAGCCGACGCGTAAATAGATGGCCTTATCGGTGAAAACCAGGGCAATCCCGGACCCGATCGCCAGCACCAGCAACGCGGTCAGCAACGCCCACCCGGGGCGACGGCTGCCACGCCGAGGCTTCGCCGCTCGGGTCGGAATCGTCATGGGGGTGACTGTACCCGGACAGTGCAGTGTGCTGGCCGACCTCGAATCGGCGATTCGACATGGGCGGGTGCTATCGGGCGGGGCTCGCGGGCGGGTCGGGTGGCGACTTACAGCAATGCTGTAGCCACAGCCCCGCGACCACGAGCGCCAGCGCACAACCGGTGGCGATCAACACGCCGAGTGTGTCCGCCGCCGCCGCGGCCAGTTGCGCGCGCCGCGGCAGGATGTAGACCAGCATCGCCAGCCACCATCCCGTCATCAGCGTGCCGAGCCATGCCGAGGCCTTCGCGACCACCACCGAACGTGCCACCACAAGCGCCGGCAAACGTCCCGTGCCAACCCCGATCTCACCGTCGGTGACCTTGTTGCGGATATAGAACGCCCAGCCGCCCTCGGCGATCGCGAGAACCAGCAGCGAAACACCCGCAAGCAGGGGGATCGGCGGCAAGGAACCGTAGGCCGCCGAAACAAAGAAGAAGCCGAGGACGGCTGTGGCGGCGCCGCCCAGCAGTAGCTCACGGATGCGAGTGGGCCCCATTACGCCGCCGGACCAGTCAGGGTGTCATCCACGCGTCGGACGCCATCGCGTTCGGCTTCGGCTAGACCTTCCACCAGATCGGCAACCGGACGGAGCCGCCCCTCGACGGTCAGTACAGCCTCCGGATCAAGCGCCAGCCACGGCACCAGTACGAAGGCGCGCTCGTGCGCGCGGGGATGCGGCAGTGTGAGCTCCACATCCTCGGAGAGAATCTCGATGGCCGCCGCGGTGTCGTCGACATCCTGTCTGCAGCTGATCACGTCAACGTCGAGAGTTCGCGGGCCCCAACGTTCCACACGTACTCGCTGCGCAGACTGCTCTAGGCGATGCGCCACCTCGAGCCACTCCCTCGGCTCACGCCCCCGCGCGATGACCACGGCATTGAAGTAGTCAGACTGCGGAACCGGTCCCCACGGTGCGGTTTGATACACCGGGGAGACCCCGATCACATCCGCGCCCAGCGCGTCGACAACCAATTGCAGGTGCGCGAGCCTGTCACCGAGATTGGATCCGATAGACAGCACCGCGCGGGTCACTGCGGCGATCCCCCGGGCCGCGATCTCCGGGAACGGCGGGCCACCACCGCAACATCACTGAACGTCAACGGAATTGGCGCATCGGGTTTGTGCACCACCGCTTCCACAGCATGCACCCTGGCATCGGTCATCACATCGTCGGCGATCGCACCGGCAACCGATTCGATGAGATTGCGCGGCGGACCGGACACGATCGCGGCCGCCCGCTGAGCCAGTTCCCCGTAGTCGAGCGTGTCGGTCAGCTGATCCGTGGCCGCCGCGGTATCAAGGTCCAGCCAGACGGTGATGTCTACCGAGAACTCTTGGCCGTCGCGGCGCTCATGCTCGAAAACTCCGTGGTATCCAAATACTTTCAGGCCGCGCAACTCGATGCGGTCGGTCATTTCGAGCCACCCTTGGTACCGCGCTGGGCAACCTCACGACGCCACTTACCGCCCGCGGTCTTACTGGGTTCGGGCCGAACGGTCCGCACGGTCACCTCCATGGTCACCTCGTCCTGGGCGATATCGGCGGCGGGAGTGGGTTCGGGCTCGATCTGCTGCTCCGGCAGGTGTTCGCGACCCTCTTCCTCGTCCTCTTCGATGGTCTCTACACCGCCGGTCTCCCAGGCGCGCACCACCTTCAGTGCGTCCATGGATGCTGTGACGTCGTGAACACGTACACCCCATACCTCATGAAGCGCACCGAGCGCGGTGATGACGGCGGTTGCGGTTTCACGCCCATCGGCCGGACGCTCCACGCCCTTGAGGTCGGTGAGTAAAGAACCCAGGAATCGTTTCCGGGAGGCGCCGATGAGAATCGGGTAACCCAGCTCCTGTAGGTCCGGAATCGCTTGGAGTAAAAGCCAATTGTGACGGGCTGTCTTGGCGAAGCCAAGACCCGGGTCAAGGATCAGCTTGTCCTGAGAAACCCCAGCCTTGAGCGCGACCTCTACCGACTCCATGAGCTCTCGCGATACATCGACAACCACGTCGCCGTAGTTTTTCGCACTCGGCGTGTGTATGAAATCTTTTGAGCGCCAATGCATCAGAATCCATGGCAAGCCCAGACTCGCCATCAGAGGGGCCATCTCCGGATCTGCCCGGCCGCCCGAGACATCGTTGACCATATTCGCGCCCGCCTCCACCGCGGCCGCCACGACCTCAGCGCGCATGGTGTCAACACTGACGTTGATCCCATGGCTGGCAAGCTCTTTGATCACCGGGATGACCCGCTGCATTTCAATCTTCTGCCTGATCGGCGTCGCACCCGGCCGCGTCGACTGTCCACCGACGTCGATAATGTCGGCGCCGGCAGACGCAAGCGCCAGCCCGTGCGCCACCGCGTCCGATTGCTTGACGAATTGCCCACCGTCAGAGAAGGAGTCGTCGGTGACGTTGACGACTCCCAGAATATGGGTCAGTGCGGGGGTGTCCGTCACGCCGGCGATCATGCCCTCATCATCAGGTCGAGAACCTCGGCCCGCGAGGCGGCGTCACTCTTGAACTGGCCCCGCACCGCGGAGGTGGTTGTTGTCGCCCCGGGCTTGCGCACACCACGCATGGCCATACACAAATGCTCGGCTTCGACCACGACGATCACGCCGCGCGGCTCCAACTTGCGCACCAGCGCGTCGGCGATCTGCGCCGTCAACCGCTCCTGCACCTGAGGTCGTTTTGCGTAAAGATCAACCAGCCGAGCAATTTTCGATAGTCCGGTAACCCGGCCATGCTTGCCGGGGATGTACCCGACGTGTGCAACACCGTGAAACGACACCAGGTGATGTTCACATGTCGAATACATCGGTATCGATTTCACCAGCACCAACTCGTCGTGCTGTTCGTCAAAGGTGGTGTTCAACACCGTGTCCGGGTCGGTGTAGAGACCGGCGAATATCTCCTTGTATGCGCGCGCCACACGGGCGGGCGTGTCCACCAGCCCATGCCGGTCGGGGTCCTCACCAACCGCTAAGAGCAGCTCACGGACCGCCGCCTCGGCACGCGCCTGGTCGAAGACGTGACCTGCCGGCTGGCCGTTACGCTCGGCCGTCTCGGGCGAGTTCATATCAGCTCTTGCTCTCGCTGCCCTCATCCGGAGCCGGCTGCTGATGCGGAGTCGGCACCGGATACGGGTAGGGCTGCGGGACATGCGGTGGGTATGGAGCGTGTCCCTGCGGCGGATAACCCGGCTGCGGGTACGGAGGCTGCCCCTGGGGAGGCCAGCCGGGTGCGTACCAGCCCGCGGGTGCGCCGTAGTTGGTACCCGACGGTTGACCCGGATGGCTTCCTGGCGGAACCGGTTGACCGCCTTGACCATTCGGTACAGACGGCGCGCCATTCGTGGGCACCGCAGCGGCCGCTTGCTCGGCGATGGCCTTCTTGAACGCGGGCTCGGGGACCGGAGGAGGCCAGGGTTCACCACGTTCGATGGCGAGCTCACCCGGAGTCTTGATGGGGGGCTTATCGGACGGAATCCGGCCTCCGAAGTCGTCGAACATGGTCAATCGTGGACGACGCTGCACGTCCTTGAAGATCTCCTCCAGATCCTTGCGGACCACGGTTTCCTTCTCCAGCAGCTCACCGGCCAACGTGTCCAGCACATCTCGGTACTCGGTGAGGATGGCCCACGCCTCGGTATGCGCGGCTTCGATGAGATTGCGCACCTCCTCATCGATTTCGCGAGCAACCTCATGGGAGTAGTCCGGCTGCGTGCCCATGGTTCGTCCCAGGAAAGGGTCGCCGTGTTCGGTGCCGTAGCGCACGGCGCCGAGCTTGGCGCTCATGCCGAACTCCGTGACCATGGCGCGAGCCTTCTTGGTGGCCTGCTCGATATCGGACACCGCGCCGGTGGTCGGCTCGCGGAACACGAGTTCCTCGGCGGCACGGCCGCCCATGGCGAACACCAGCTGCGCAATCATCTCGGACCTGGTGGCCAGACCCTTGTCGTCCTCGGGTACCGCGATGGCATGCCCGCCCGTGCGCCCGCGCGCCAGGATGGTGACCTTGTACACCCGCTCGATATCCGGCATCGCCCACGCCGCCAGGGTGTGCCCGGCCTCGTGATAGGCGGTGATTTTCTTTTCGTGCTCGCTGATGATGCGCCCCTTGCGGCGCGGACCGCCGACAACCCGGTCGACGGATTCCTCCAGCGCCGCGGCAGTGATGACGGTGCCGTTCTCACGTGCGGTGAGCAGCGCGGCCTCGTTGATGACATTGGCCAGGTCGGCACCGGACATGCCCACGGTGCGCTTGGCCAACCCGTCGAAGTCGACGTCCGGACCGAACGGCTTGCCCGCAGAATGGACCTTGAGCACGGCCTTGCGACCGGCCAGATCGGGGCTCGACACCGGGATCTGCCGGTCAAAACGACCGGGGCGCAGTAGCGCCGGGTCAAGGATGTCGGGACGGTTGGTCGCGGCGATGAGGATGACGCCCTGCCGGTCGCCGAAGCCGTCCATCTCGACCAACAGCTGGTTGAGGGTCTGCTCGCGCTCGTCGTGCCCGCCTCCCAGACCCGCACCGCGCTGCCGGCCCACGGCGTCGATCTCGTCGACGAAGATGATGCAGGGGCTGTTCTGCTTGGCCTGCTCAAACAGGTCACGTACGCGCGAAGCACCCACGCCCACAAACATTTCCACGAAATCCGAACCGGAGATGGTGAAGAACGGCACTCCGGCCTCGCCGGAGACCGCGCGGGCCAGCAGCGTCTTACCGGTACCCGGCGGGCCATAGAGCAGCACACCGCGCGGGATCTTCGCCCCGAGCGCCTGATACCGCGACGGGTTCTGCAGGAAATCCTTGATCTCGTAGAGCTCTTCCACAGCCTCGTCGACCCCGGCCACGTCGGCGAAGGTCGTCTTCGGCATGTCTTTGGACAGCTGCTTGGCCCGTGACTTACCGAAACCGAAGCCCATGCCACGTCCACCGGACTGCATGCGGCTGAACGCGAAGAACAGCACCACCAGCAGGATCACCGGCAGTAGGTACAGCAGCAGCGATCCCAGGATGCTGCCCTGGTTCACCGTCGTACTGACGGCCGCGCCCTTGCCGTTCAGCTTCTCCAGCAGCGGCACTCCGTACCCGGTCGGGTACTTGGTGATGACCTTGTCCTTGCCCTCGGTATCACCGTTGCCGGACTTGAGGTCCAGTCGCAGCTGCTGCTCACGGTCGTCGATGCGAGCGCTCTTGACGTTGTCGGTGTCGATCTGCTTGATCGCGACCGTGGTGTCCACGGGTTTGTAACCTCGGGTGTCGTCGCCGAAGTAGAAGAACGACCACCCCAGCAGCAGCACCACCACGATGACGCCCAGGGTGCGAAACACGTTTGTCCGGTTCATACAGCGTCGGCCGCGGTCAGCGGCCCGGTCCTTCCGTCGTCATGGGGCAGGCCATAGGCATACGTAATGAACTCTCAGGCTACCTCACCTGCATGTTCGCATCTCTGGCGCGCACTACGCCGAGGGAGAAAACGGAGGTAGTCCCCAGGCTCACTAGAGGGCTAGGTGTTGAACAGGCTGATATGCAGGTGGACCTCATCGGGTGACCTGACGTCTTGGACAATGTTGCGATAAACCCACGGCTTCTCCACATGGTCTTGGGCCTCTTTGACGTTCGTGGCGCTGGACAACGGAGGACCCGCGATCGCACTGAGGGTCGCCGGGTCCTGCACGGGGCGGAACGGCTCGGTGAACTTCGAATTCCGCAGCATCATCTCCGCCTCCCGTGACGTGGCCCGCAAGGCCACCGCGTAGAGCGTGTCCTGGAAGTGCGTCCGCATCACCTTCAGCACCGCAACGCCGTCCGGGACGTCAATCCGCCCGAAATCCTCGGCCTCGGCGAGCGGTACCTCGACCGGGTCGTCACCGAATGTGAATGCCGAACACCCAGCTAACAGGGCACAGCACATCACCCCCACCAATACCCGCATATTCCCCCTTCCGTACCCGTCAAGTGCCTGCTCAGGCCACCAGAGCGTGATCTTGTTCACGGTACTATCACCCGAGCCTCACGACGCGGGCACCAGGTCTGCGTGCGGCCGAGAACGAAGAGGTCCAGTCATGCCCGGTCGCCACAGTGAACGCAATCGCAGAAGACAACAGTCGGGCCGTACGAGTCTGCCCAAGTGGATCGCACTGGCGGCAATTGCCATCCTGCTCGGCGGTATCGGGTTCTTCGCATACAAGAAGTTCTCCGGACGATGTACAGACATCGCAGCCTTCGCGGTGGCCGCCGACCCGGCCATCGCGCCGGCCGTCTCGAAGGCGCTTGACGGCGCGAGCGCCAAAGAACTCGGCTGCACAAAACTCACCGTGGACGCGAAACCCTCCGCGGCAACAGCAGCGACGCTCGGCAAGCCCGGGGGTGCGCCCGCGTTGTGGCTCCCAGATTCGTCTATCTGGTTGGCGAGACAGATGCGGGCCACCGGGTCCGCCTTGGATTCGGCGAGCCAGTCGGTGGCCAGAACCCCCATTGTGGTGGCCGCCAAACAGGGCGAGACACCGACATTCGACTCCTGGCTGAGCGTGTTGAAGCAGCCCGCACTGCGGATCGGTAATCCACTCGACGACGCCGTGGTGGGCGCGCTCGCCGAGGCCGAACAGGGAAAGAGTGATCCCAATGCCATCACCGCGGCACTCGTTCCCATCGCGCAGTCACAGCTGACCAATACCAAGCAGAGCAGCGCCGAGGAACGGCTGAGCGAGGTGGCCAAGACAGGCGGCCTGGCAGTCTCCACCGAACAACAACTCATCGACTTCAACGCCAAACATCCCGACACAAAGCTCACCGCCGTCGTTCCCACGACGGGCGCTCCGGCCCTGAACTATCCGATAGCGGTGACCGAGGCCGCCAATGATCGACATGCGAAGGCCAAGCAGGCAGGGGAAGCTCTTGCAGAGCGACTGACCGGCGGCAACGGTGCAGATGCCTTGACGAGTGCGGGATTCCGCGGACCGGACTTCGCGCCGCCGGGGGGCAAGGGGTTGGGCAGGATCGAGACACTGACCGTGAACGACCTGACCGCGCTCGACACCGCGATGCGCCGATACGCGATGCTGGCCTTGCCTTCTCGAATGCTTGCCGTTCTCGATGTCTCCGGCTCGATGAAGTTCTCCGCCGGGCAGACCACCCGTGTCGGTCTGTTGAGCCAGGCGATCGACAACGGGCTTCCGCTGTTCCCCGAGAACGCACAGATCGGGCTGTGGGCCTTCTCGATCGACAAGGGCGGGCCGGGACAGGACTGGAAAGACCTGCTACCCATCCGCACGCTCGACGAGAAGGTGGGCGATAGGTCCCAACGTCAGCTCCTCGCGGACGAGGGCCACGGCCTGGACGCCCTCGTCGGCGGTGGAACCGGCTTGTACGACACCACACTCGCGGCGTTCCGCAAGGTCCAGTCGACATACGACCCGCACTACGTCAACAGCGTGGTGATCATCACCGACGGCGCGAACGAGGATCCGAACGGCATTTCCTTGGACCGATTGCTCGCGACATTGAAGAAAGAGCAAGACGCCGCACGGCCCGTTGTGCTCATCACCCTCGGCATCACAGAGGATGCCGATGCCGCTGTGCTTAAACAGATTTCGGATGCCACCCCGGGTGGCGGCAGTCGCGTCGCACGCAGCGCGGATGAGATCCCCAACATTGTCATCGATCTCATCAGGGCTCGGACCGCCGCCCGCTAGACGAACACGGCCTCCGGCGCCGGTGGGTTGGCGAGCAACGTGGGCAACACGAAAACCCTGACATAGCGCCGAACCTGCTCCGGATTATCGGTTCCCGGGATGAGCCCGAGGAGCAGGGAAAGCGCCACCGACAGCACGTACCGCGCGGCGTCCTCGGGCCGTACACCTTGCCGCACCTCCGCCATCCGGGTGCTGAACACACCTGCGTACAACGAGGTCAACAGGTCGATGAGATGGGGCGCGTTGACAATCAACGAGGCGACCGTGCCGCGATCATCGCGGTCCGCCAGCACGCGCAGTAGCGGATTGGCGCCGACCTCCACGGAAACGATCACCATCGATTCCGGAATGATCTCGGCCAGGTCCTTGAGCACGATAAGTCGACCGATCATGTTGGTGATCTCACTCATCGTCGCGCGGACCACCAGGGCATCCATCAGATCGTCCCGGTTCCGGAAATGCCGATACACCACCGCTCGGCTGTATCCGGCTTCCCGCGCAATGGCTTCCATCGTGGATGCGCCGTATCCGCGCTCGATGAACAGCCGCTCCGCAGCATCAAGAAGCTGCGCCTGCGCCTGCTGGGCGGTGTTACCACCGCCCGGCGGTCTGCCGCGTCCACGTGAAACCTTGCTCTCGCCCTCACTCTTACGAACCACCCCGCAGCCACCTCCTCAGGTAATATATTGACACTTTTATAGATTTGCCTATTATCAATTGCATGCAAACCGACCTGGCCAAATACTCTAATCCCGGCGGTGTCGTACCAGACCGCACGACGTGGACGCCCTGGCTGAGGGCTTGGCGCATGCTGATTGATGCCAAGTACCACGGCGACATCTATGAGGCGTTCCTCGGCATGGAGGCGCCCGTCTTCGCACGTTCCTACTATCAGGTGCGGGCCCATCCGAATGGCCGAAAGCTGTTCAAGCACAAACCAGACCTGCTAGCCGTACTCAACGATGTGGAGTATCTGAATTCCCTGCCATTCGGCAGCCTGGGGCACGCCTACCTGTCGTTCCTGAACACCAACAAACTCGACGCAGGCGTCTTCGGCGAAGCGAACATCATCAGGCCGATCGCCGAGAAGAACAACTGGGACGAGGACTTCTACTACATGATCATCAGGGGCACTGCCCTTCATGACATGTTCCACACCATCGGCGGCTACGGTCCCGACATCGCCGGCGAAATGGCCAACATCGGATTCCATTGCGGACAAATGGAACCCGCAGGCCCACTGGAGAAGCTCGGGATGTTCGGCGCCCTCACCCTGCCGGGCGCTTCAGCGCCGTTCAAACTCCGCTACTACCGCCAGGCGGTGGAGCGCGGCCGTCGTGCCGACCTGCTGATGGCCGCGCCCTGGGAGGAGCTACTCGAACTGCCCTATCGCGAGGCCCAGTCGGTGCTGGGGGTGAGCCCGGTCGAGGTGGCGCATCCGCAGGGTAGGTGGACCACCGAATGGACACCGCCTTCAATCAACCCGCCGACCCCCTGGAACTACGAGCACATCCTCTCCGCAGGCCCTATCGCGGCCTGAATCGCCACCGAATCAACACGATTCGCCCCATGCACGATCCTCGGTGATTCATTCACCGACAAGATCGCCAGAATGTCTAATATTCCGAACACCCGCGTGCACAACATGGGTTCGGAGCCGAGCGCCTTCGGCCGCTCCGGTGTGAACGGCAATCGGCGTGCTGGTCGCCGATTACGTGTTGTGGTTTAGTGGCAATCACAACGCTGATGAGCCTGCCCGGCGAAGAAGCGACAACAACGCTGTTGACCACCCTCAGAAGGTGAGAATGCGCTGATGACCGATGCCGCTGTGGATATCCGGGAACGTGACATCGCCACGAACGGGGTGCACCTGCGCATCGTCGAGGCGGGTGAGCAGGGCCAGCCGGTAGTCCTTCTGGCCCATGGCTTCCCCGAGTTGGCCTACTCCTGGCGCCACCAGATTCGGGCACTCGCCGCCGCCGGATATCACGTGATCGCCCCCGACCAGCGGGGTTACGGCAGGTCGAGTTCACCGGCGCACATCGATGACTACAACATCGAAGCGTTGTCCGATGACCTGCTGGGCATCCTGGACGAGGTGGGCGCCGGCAAGGCGACCTTCATCGGGCACGACTGGGGCGCCGTCGTCACCTGGCATACCGCACTCGCAGTCCCCGAACGCGTCGAAGGTGTCGCCGGGCTGTCGGTTCCCTTCACCCAGCGTAGCCAGGTGGCTCCCACCCAGGCGTGGAAAAAGCTGTTCGGCGACAACTTCTTCTACATCCTGTACTTCCAGGAGCCGGGGGTCGCAGACGCCGATCTCAACCGTGATCCCACCGCCACGATGCGCCGCATGCTGGCAGGCATGGCCCATACCGACGGCGCCCAAATGATCGCACCCGGCCCTGCCGGATTCATCGAGCGCATGTCCGATCCCGGCGAGCTTCCCGAGTGGCTGAGCCAGACCGAACTGGACCACTACATCGCGGAATTCACCCGCACGGGGTTCACTGGAGGACTGAACTGGTACCGGAATTTCGATCGCAACTGGGCGCTGACCGAGCGCTTAGCCGGAGCCAATGTCGTTGTGCCCTCTTTATTCATCGCGGGCGCGGCCGACCCCGTTCTCGGTTTCACCGACCACGCGGGGAGTCTGAAATACCGTACCGATAACCGCGGTGACATCCTGATCGAGGGCGCTGGACACTGGATTCAGCAGGAACGGCCCGACGAAGTCAATGCCGCGCTGCTGGAATTCCTGCAGCAGGTTGCACGATGAGCACCCCATTGCGATTCGGCGCCTTCATCACCCCGTTTCATCCTGTCGGCCAAAACCCCACCACCGCACTGGAGTACGACCTGGACCGGGTGGTGGCCCTGGACCGGCTGGGTTATGACGAGGCCTGGTTTGGTGAGCATCACTCCGGCGGCTACGAGTTGATCTCCTGTCCCGAGGTCTTCATTGCCACCGCGTCCGAGCGCACCAAACACATCAGACTGGGCACCGGGGTGGTGTCTCTGCCCTACCACCACCCGTTGATGGTGGTAGATCGCTGGATTCTGTTGGACCACATCACCCGGGGCCGCGTCATATTCGGTACCGGCCCAGGAGCGCTGCCCACCGACGCGTACATGATGGGCATCGACCCGCTCGACCAGCGCCAGATGCAGGAGGAGTCGCTGGAGGCGATCCTGGCGCTGCTGCGCGCCGCGCCCGAGGAGCGCATCACCCGCGAAACATCCTGGTTCACTTTACGGGACGCGCAGCTGCAACTGCGTCCCTATACCCACCCCTATCCGGAAATCCTTACCGCGGCAATGTTTTCCCCTTCAGGGCCACGGCTGGCCGGGAAGCTCGGCGCCGGGCTGCTGTCCTTGTCGGCATCGATCCCCGGTGGATTCGCGGCATTGGAAAATGCCTGGGAGGTGGTGCGTGAGCAGGCGACCACCCACGGGCATCCCGAACCAGATCGGTCCAGTTGGCGGGTGCTCGGCATCATGCACCTCGCCGAAACACGCGAGCAGGCCATCGAGGACTGCACGTACGGTCTGCCGGACTACGCGCACTACTTCGGTGCCGTCGGGGTCCTGCCCCTTGCGAATGAAGTAGACGGCGCCCAGGCGGACCCGCGCGAGTTCGTCAAGGCTTATGTGGACGAAGGGAACTGCTGCATCGGGACGCCCGAGGATGCCATCGACTACATTCAGGGCCTGCTCGACAAGTCGGGCGGTTTCGGCACATTCCTGATGCTAGGGCACGACTGGGCGTCGCCAGAAGCCACGTTCAAATCCTATGAACTGTTCGCCCGCAAGGTGATTCCACATTTTACGGGACAGCTCACCGCCGCCAAGATCTCGCACGACTGGGCGCAGGCCAAGCGCGGCGAGCTACTGGGCCGCGCCGGCGAAGCCGTCGCCAAGGCCATCGGCGAGCACGTCAGCGATGAGCGGCTCCGCGAAGAGCAGACAACACGGTGAAAGGTTCAATCTGATGCGAGCATCGGTGCTGCGCAACGGCGCGATGGTCTATCGAGACGATGTGGCCGACCCCGTGCCCGGAGAAGGACAAGTACTCGTCAAAGTCACCGCATGCGGAATCTGCGGATCGGACCTTCATTTCGCACGGCACGGCGCACAAGCGATCGAACTGTCCAAGCAAATGGCCGGCATGCCCAGCCTTACCGACGGCATCGACCTGGGGGCCGACGTCTTCATGGGCCATGAGTTCGCCGCGGAAGTGATCGAGGCCGGACCGGGGACGCAGGCACCCGCGCCTGGCACCGCCGTGACGTCGATTCCAATCTTGCTATCTGCCAAGGGGATCGAACCGATCGTCTATAGCAACAGCACACTCGGCGGCTACGCCGAGCAGATGCTGTTGAGCGCTCCACTGCTGCTACCCATCCCCAACGGCCTCGACCCACGGCACGCCGCGCTCACCGAACCGATGGCGGTCGGTCTGCATGCCGTCAACAAATCGGGCATCCAGCCGGGTAGCGGAGCGATCGTCATCGGATGTGGCCCGGTCGGAATAGCAGTGATAGCCGCCCTGCATAACCTGGGCATCGAGCCGATTGTCGCCGCGGACTACTCCCCCGCCCGGCGTGATCTGGCACAGCTCATGGGAGCACACGAGGTCGTCGACCCCGGTGTCGAGCCCACCTTCGAGGCCTGGTCCAGAGTCGGCAAGGGCGCGCCGGTGATCTTCGAGGCCGTCGGGGTGCCGGGCATCCTCAACGATGTGCTGAGGGATGCGCCGCACAGCTCCCGGGTGGTGGTTGTGGGCGTCTGCATGGAGCCCGATGCCATCACCCCGTACTTCGGGATCGCCAAGGAAGTTGCGCTTCAATTCGTGCTCGCCTACGACCCGACGGAGTTCTCCGAAACGCTGCGGCGAATCGCACACGGCGAGATCGATGTTGCGCACCTCGTCACAGGTGAGGTAGGTCTGGAAGATGTCGGATCGGCATTTACCGATCTCGGCGATCCGGGGCATCACTGCAAGATTTTGGTGGTGCCGTAAAGGTTGGGGAGGACAGGAAGTGATATGCGGGTACGACGACGGACAGCACTGACTCGGACGGCCGCTGTGGCTGCCACCGCAGCGATGGCGGTGCTTGTCGCCGGCTGCGGTGACGATTCCACCGGCAGCCCGGAGTCCACGCGGAATGTGACGGTGATCGGCAAGGGCGAGGTCAAGGGCGCACCCGATGTCCTGCGCGCCGATGTGGGCGTATCGGTGACCGCCAAGGACGTCTCCGGGGCACTGTCTCAGGCCGGCGAGAAGGCTCAGGCCGTCATCGACGCCGTGGTCGGTGCCGGGGTGGCCCGCGAGGACGTCCAGACCAACGAGCTGTCCATCCAGCCCGAACAGACATACCCCCAGGGCGGTCCCGCACGTATTACCGGGTACAACGCCACCAACTCCGTGCGTATCCACGTCCGCGATCTCAAGAAGGCATCCGAAGTCCTGGACAAGGCCGTGCAGGCGGGCGGCGACGCGGCACGGCTGTCCGGCGTCAGCTTCGATCTCGACAACGACGCCGACCTGGTGAAGGGTGCGCGGGAGCGTGCCTTCAATGACGCCAAGGCCCGTGCCGAGCAGTACGCGGGCCTATCGGGCTCCACACTGGGCAAGGTGCTGCGCATCGACGAATCCCACGGATCGGTGCCTCCCCCTGCGCCGATGATGGGTAAGCGGGCACCCATGCAGGCCGACGCGTCATTCGCGCCACCGCTGGAACCCGGCCAGCAGACGGTGACATTCGAGGTAAGCGTCATCTGGGAGCTGAATTAGGCGATGGGTGATATCACGGTTGTGGGCCATGGCGAGGCCAGCGGTAGTCCCGACGTGTTCATGGCCACGGTCGGTGTGTCGGTGCGCTCACGGCGTATCGCCGGGGTGATGGCCGACGTGAAGGCCAAGGCTCGTGCGGTGATCGATGCGGTGCTCGACTCGGGTGTGGCCGCCGAGGACGTGAGAACCGCATGGATGTCGGTGCACCCGCAATTCGACGGCAACAAAATCACCGGATACTCGGCCGACAACTCGGTGCGGATCACCGTCCGCGATCTATCGAAGGTCTCCGATGTGCTGGACAAGGCCGTCACTGCGGGAGGTGAGGCCGCACAGCTGTCCGGGGTCAGCTTCGATTTGCAGGACAGCACCGATCTCGCTACCCAGGCACGTGAACGAGCATTCTCCGATGCCAGGGCCCGGGCCGAACAGTACGCAACCCTATCCGGGGGGAACCTGGGCAAGGTGCTACGCATCGACGAGACCGGGGGCCATTCGAGCCCGTCCCCGCGCGCCGAGTTCGCGATGCTGCGTGCGGCGAGCGGGCCGCCGGTGGAGGCGGGTCAGCAGACCGTCAGCGCCGCCATCACCGTGACGTGGGAGCTGACATGAACGCCGACAAGAGGACCGTCGACAACAGTTAGCCGGTATAGACGCGCGGGTGCAACGTGCCGATGAAAGGCAGATCGCGGTAGCGCTCGCCGTAGTCGAGTCCGTAACCGACCACGAACTCGTTGGGGATCTCGAAGCCGACGAGAGCCACGTCTACGTCGACTTTCTTAGCTTCAGGCTTGCGCAGCAGCGAGACCACGTTCAGTGACCGTGGGCCGCGCGAGGCGAGGTTCCGCATGAGCCAGCTCAGCGTCAGCCCGGAATCGATGATGTCTTCGACGATCAGGACATCGAGGTTCTGGATGTCCCGATCCAGATCCTTGAGGATGCGCACCACACCGGAGGACGAGGTCGCCGAGCCATACGAGCTGACGGCCATGAACTCCATCTGGGTCGGGATGGGGATGGCCCTGGCCAAATCCGAGACAAACATGACGGCGCCCTTGAGCACGGTCACCAGCAGCAGGTCGCCCTCGATGTCGCGATACTTCTCGCCGATGGCAGCGCCGAGCTCCTGAGTCCGGGCACGAATCTGCTCCTCGGTGAGGAGCACCGATTTCACGTCGCCGCTGTATTGCTCGCCGCATGACTGTTGCTGTTCGCAGGTCACGACCGACAGCGTGCCATGGAGGACGCTTGCTCTCCAAGCCGACCTCCCCGGACGGTCTTCCCGCAAGCGGCTCATCCCAATTGGCTAGTGACTTTGTTTACGAAATAGGCCACTATGGAAACGTGAGCAATGGCGCTTACGGGGCAGGCGAAAAGTTGCCGTCCCGCGATATCCGCGTGGTGGTAATCGGGGCCGGCATGTCCGGCTTGTGCATGGCCTCGACCCTCCGGCACCGGGGCATCACCAACTTCACCGTCTACGAGAAGGCCGACGAGGTCGGCGGAACCTGGCGGGATAACACCTACCCGGGTCTGCAGTGTGATGTGCCGTCGCGCTACTACTCCTACTCTTTTGCCCCGAATCCCGCGTGGAGCAAAGGCTTCTCACCAGGCGCAGAGATCCACCAATACTTCGTGAGATTCGCCGACGAGCAGGGTCTGCGCAAGAACATCCGATTCGGCGCAGCCGTCACCCGAGCCGAATGGGTAGATGGGCCGGGCCAGTCCCACTGGGAGTTGGAAGTTTCCGACGGCAGCCGCGACACCGCTGATGTCGTGGTGAGTGCCACCGGAGTGCTACACCTCCCCCGCCTTCCCGATATCGACGGGCTGCGAACATTCGCCGGTCCATGCTTTCACTCGGCGCGGTGGGATCACTCGGTACCGTATGCGGGGAAACGGGTCGGGCTTATCGGTACCGGGTCCTCGGGAGTCCAGATCATCAGCGCACTCGCCGACGAGGTGCAGAGCCTCTCGGTGTTCCAGCGCTCGGCGCAGTGGGTCGCACCTGTGCCCAACTTCACCTACTCATCCATGTCGAAGTCGATGTGGTCCCGGGTTCCGATACTGAACAGATTCTCTTACCGCTTGTGGCGCTTCTATTTCGAGCGCGGCGTGGGTGGATCTGTGGTCAGTCCCGGCGTGCGGCGGCGACTCATCCAGGGGTTCGTGCGGGCATCGCATCGGCTCCTCATCCACGATCGCGCACTACGCGACAAGCTGCATCCCGATTACGAGCCGCTGTGCCGACGATTGGTGATGTCGGTGCCGTTCTTCAAGGCGGTGCAACGCCCCAATGTCGCGGTACTCACCGAGGGCATTGAACGCATCGTGCCAGAGGGCGTCATCACAAACGATGAAGTTCTGCACGAGCTCGACATCTTGGTATGCGCCACAGGCTTTGACGCTCATTCCTACTTGCGGCCGATGGAGGTTATCGGCCGCAACGGGGTCAAGCTCAGCGAGGTGTGGAGTGATGGGCCGCGTGCATACCGCGCCGTGGGTCTGGCCGGGTTCCCGAACTTCTTTCTCTTGATCGGACCGAACAGTCCGATCGGAAACAACTCGCTCATCTCGATCGCCGAGACGCAGGTGAAGTTCGCGATGCATTGGATCGACGAAATCCGTTACGGCCGAGTTCAATCGGTGGCACCGACCGCGCATGCCGCAGATGCATTCAACGCCGAGGTGCGCCGGGCGATGCCCAACACCGTGTGGTCCTCGGGATGCGACAGCTGGTATCTGGGAGCCGACGGCGTACCAGAGCTGTGGCCCTGGCCTCCCGTCGACTACCGCCGCACGCTCACCTCCCCGAATCGCGAGGACTTCGCAATCACTTAGACGTCGTGGATCGACAGCACCAGCCGGTCACCCGATCGCGAGGCCACCAGACGCTGGTACGGCAAGTCTGCGCCCACCGCAACCCCGCCCTGCCCGTGCCACTGCGCGACGAGCCCATCCACCGCGCGAATCTGGTTGTCGTTCAGATCCTGCGCGCCACCGGCCAACAGCCACAGTCTGATCACCCGCCGCCGCACAGCGGGCGCCAGGTCGTGCAGACCCGAAACCTCCAGGGAATCCTCACCGCAGAAAGCCACCCGTGCTTGTTCGTCGAGTGCATCCCCATCATCGCGTAGCGAGGCCGCGGTTCGGGCAAGGGCCTCGGCGACACCGCCTCCGAGAACCTGCTCCAGTAACGGCAGCACCTCATGACGCAGGCGGACCCGGACGAAGCGCGGATCGACATTGTGCGGGTCTTCCCATGGGGTAAGGCCATATTCGGCGCAGGCCGCACGCGTCTCGGTGCGGCGAATATCGAGGAACGGGCGCCCCCAGGGGGCATCCCACGGGCGCATTCCGGCGATGGAACGCCCTCCGGATCCTCGCCCGAGTCCGAGCAGCACCGTTTCGGCTTGGTCATCGAGGGTATGGGCGAGAAGCACGGGCAGCCCGTCACTGGCCGTACGCAGCGCGGCATACCGGGCAGCCCTGGCAGCCGCTTCCAGACCGCCAGGGCCGTCAACGATCACCGAAAAAACCAATGCGTCACGACATCCCAGAGCCAGCGCCTGATTCCGCGCCTGGGCCGCGACCTCGGCCGAGCCGTGCTGCAGCCCATGGTCGACGATCAGCGCGGTCACCGTCCAGCCCTGCCCGACGGCCGCCGCCACGAGAGCCAACGAATCAGCGCCACCCGAGAGCGCCACGGCTACTTCTGTTGCATTCGGGAGGTACTGCGCACCAAAGGCTTTGACAGCCCGCCGCAGCTCTAGAGAACTCGGGCGATCCACAGGTCCGGGTCCTCGATTTCGGCGGGCTTGGGTAACGTCTCGGGGTCTTGCCAGATGGTATTGAAGCGCTCCATCCCCACCGTTCCCACCACGTGGTCGACAAACCTCTTGCCACGGGTGTACTGACGCATCTTGGCATCCATGCCGATGAGCGCACGGATGACCCGTTGCAGCGGTGGCTGCTTGCGTGAACGCCGTGCCTCGAAGCGCGACCTTATGGATGACACCGAGGGGACTACGGCCGGGCCCACCGCATCCATGACATGGTCGGCATGTCCTTCGAGAAGGGTGCCCAGCACCAGCAGACGATCCAGCGCGTCCCTGCCACTCTCGGATTGCATGGCGCGCAGAAGGTCGACAATCCCGTTCTCGCCCTGCCCCTTCGGAGATCGGACAAACTCGGCCAGCCTGCCGAGCATGCCGGCCACATCCTCTTCTTGTTCATGTGCGAGTGTCGCCAAGGTGCCCGACATGTAGTCCGCCAGCCACGGGTTGGCCGAGAACTGCACACGGTGCGTCACTTCATGCAGACACACCCACATCCGGAAATCGCTTGGCATCACCCGAAGTTGGCGTTCCACTGCGATGATGTTCGGATACACCAGCAGTAATGCGCCCGCCCCCTCCGCGGTGAACGGGTCGTACTGCCCGAGAATGCCCGACGAGACGAAAGCCAGCACGGCGCCGGTTTGTGCTCCGGCGACGCGGCCGGACAAAAACCCCGAGGCGCCGCCGTCACCGCCTGCCATCACCCGCATGGACTCGGCCGCAGCCGCAATCCAGCTAGGGCGATCAATGACCCGCGCCTCCGGAACCATCAGCCCATCGGCCAGGCCGGTGAGCTCACGCACCGGGGCCTCCGCACGCCGCGCCGCATCCGATAGCTCGGCGATGGCCTGCTGGCGCGTGTATTCGGTGGTGGGTGGCGCGGGTCGTGCCAGCTTGGCGCCCACGGTGGCGGCGAACTCCCAATTGACCATGCGGCCAACCGTCAACTCGGGACGCTCGGTTCCGGCTCCGCGCTTCACGACGCGATCCGGCGTGGCCATCAGCTACATCCGCATGACCGCAGCACCGCCGCGGTGTTATCCACCGCGTTGCGCGCGGTCGGGGCAGTGGCCTGGTTCTGCATCAACGTGAAGGTGAGCACCCGACCGCTGATGTCGGTGACCACACCCGCAAGTGTGTTCACCCCGGTGAGAGACCCGGTTTTGGCGCGCAACCAGCCCGCTGAGGTTTGGTTTTGGAGGACGAAGCGTTCCGACAGCGTGCCGCTGCCGCCGGCGATGGGCAGCACATCCAGCAGCGGTCGCAGCTTCGGCTGATCGGGACCGGCGGCGGCTCCGATGACCTCGTCAAGGGTGCGTGCCGTCACCCTGTCATCCACCGACAACCCACTGGAATCACGCAACGTCAGGCCCGTGAGATCGATTCCTGCGCTGCGTAACTGGCTCGTGACCGCATCGACGGTTCCGTAGAAGGTCTGCGGACGGCCCGAGGCGAGCGCCACCTCACGGCCGATTGTCTCTGCCATGACGTTGTCGGAGGCGTTCATCATCTCCCGCAGCCGCTCCATCAGCGGTGCCGACTGCACGGAGGCAATGGATTTCGCCGTTGGGGGCGCAGTATCCAATCGCACGGTATCCGGGTCGGCCCCCAGCGCGGTGGCGAGTGCACGCCCGGCGTCCAATGCGGGAGTGGTGGAACGGCGTGAGTCATAGTCGGTCGGTTGTGTGCGTCCGGCATCGAGCATCACGGCCTGGATCGGCGCGACGTCGCCGCCGTCGATATCTGCCGGGTCCCACCCGGGTGCCATCGAGGGTCCACCAAATCGGCTGATATCCACGGTGATTGAGGTGACGGTGACGCCCGACTTACGCACCTGGTCGGCAAGATCACTGATGCGGGCGGCGTCGCGGTACCAGGTGTCGGTACCCACTGGAGCCGCACTGAGGATCGGATCCCCGCCACCGACCAATGTCACCAATCCACGCTGGCCCGCAGTATCGGCCACTACCGACGTGGTGAGTTTGGCATCCCGCTCAAGGGAGATCAGCGCCGCCGCCGCAGTCAGCACCTTGTTGGTGGACGCGGGCACCATCGGCACGGTCGAACCCTGTTGCCACAACTCGCGGCCCGTCAGCGCATCGGTGACCCGGCCGGTGAACATGGCGAGCGCCGGATCGGCCAGCGCCTTGTCCAGGGCCTGCGCCAAACCGTCCGCCGTAGGAACCGGCGCGGAATCGGAAACCGGAACAACCCCCGGCTTGGGGGTGACCAGTACGGGCTCCGGATCGGCGCCCTGCAATTGACGGGAGGTAGCAGCTCCGGTGGTCAGCGAGGCCACGAGCACCAACGCGGCAATCGCCAGTACTACGGCGACGGCAAGCAGGACATGGGTAGAGCGCCGCCAGCGACGCGGATCAAGTGCCCTGGCGGTGACCATGCTCTGCAGGGTATCGCTATCCTGGTGCCCGCTGGACGAGCGCTTGCGCGAAGACTGACAGGCAGACTTGACAGGCTAAGTACCACCGACATTCAAGGAGCGGGTGTGGAGTTCGACGTCACCATCGAGATCCCCAAGGGTCAGCGCAACAAGTACGAGGTCGATCACGTGACCGGCCGGGTGCGCCTGGACCGCTACCTCTACACGCCCATGGCCTACCCCACCGATTACGGGTTCATCGAGAACACGCTCGGCGAGGACGGCGATCCGCTGGATGCCCTGCTGCTACTGCCCGAGCCCGTCTTCCCGGGCGTGATCGTCGAGGCACGGCCCGTCGGCATGTTCAAGATGGTCGACGACGGCGGCGGCGACGACAAGGTGCTGTGCGTGCCCGCGGGCGACCCTCGCTGGGATCATATCCAGGACATCGGTGACGTGTCGAGCTTCGAACTGGATGCCATCAAGCACTTCTTCGTGCACTACAAGGACCTGGAGCCCGGCAAGTTCGTCGAGGCCGCCGACTGGGTGGGCCGCGCCGAGGCCGAGGCCGAGGTCATCGCGTCGTTCGAGCGCCTCAAAACTCAGGGCCACTGACTCGGGTCAGGGCGCCACGCATACGGCGCCCATCGGGCCGCTGTTACTGACGACGACGACGCCGTCGACGGTGATCGAGCAACTGGCCTCACCCCAGTCGACAATCATGCGCGGTGACGCCGCAGAGTTGGTGATCGTCACCGAGACACCCCAGGGAAGCTTGATGTCTTGGATCGTCACCAGCTCGGTGCCGGTCCAGTAACTGACCTTCAACCCGAAATGCGGTGGCAGCGGGTCGACGCCCGAGCCCCACGCGCTGTAGGTGACGCTCTTGCCTCCTCGGCCCGAACCGCCCGGGCCTTCTCCGGTGGTGGGCACCGGCGTGGGCGCCTCGGTCGTGGTGGGCACCGGAGGTGCTTCGGTGGTCGTTGGCGTGGTTTCGACACCCGTGCTGGGGTTCGGCGGGGGTGGTGACGGCGGAGGTGGCTCGGTCGTTGTTATCGATGGCAGGGGGACGTCGTTGGGCCCCGTCCAGGTCGTCGATGGGGTGACGGTGACCGTCGTGGGTGTTGCCACCTCGGTTCGACGGGTGATGACCAGAATCGCGGTCAGCGCTATCGCCAGCACCGCCAGGATGCTGACGCCGGCGACTATCCACGGCCACTTCGGAGGTTTCGGATCCTCGGGATAGGGAATCGGCTCGCCGGGTGGCCACGGCTCCTGCGGGTACGCCTGCCAGGCCGGATCCGTCACTGTCCCCCACTCCTTCCCCAGCACTACCGGGTGCAATGTTACGTCGCGTTAAGCTCCTGCAAAATGCACGGTCCCCCTCTAGCGAACAGCGGCGCCCCGTCGAATCATGGTTCTATGTTGATGCATCAGGGCATCGGCCGCGACACGTTCAATGAGATGCCCGACACCAAAGCGGTCCACGCGCTGTACGAGTGCGGTGGCAGCGTGACCTGGGCGCGGAAAATCGCCGCCGCCCGGCCGTTCGCCGATCACGATGCCCTATTCCGATACGCCGACAACGAGCTATTCGCCCTGTCGGAGGAATCACTGGACGAGGTACTGATCGCCTACCCGCCGCTGGGCAGACGTCCGGGAAGTGCGCGTTCACATGCCGAGCAGTGCGCGATCCGCGATGAGACCCCGGGAATGATGGCCGCGTTGCGGGCCGCTGCCCACCGGTACGAGCACCACTTCGGCCACCGCTTCGTCATGCACCTGTGTGGACAGGACGGGGCCTCCGTGCTGCGTGCGATCTCCGACCGCATGCACCACGACGTGGACACCGAGCGCAAGGTGACCCGTAACGAGCTCGCAAAGATCAACCGCACCCGTCTGGAGCGCATGCTCGGCCCCGAGGGCGGTTACGACAACTGGTGAGCTAGCCGCGCACTACGCCGCCAGCGGTATTCGCTGCGGCAGCAACGCCAATACGCGGCGTGCGGCACAACCGATGTCCGTGGTGGGCGACGCCGGGATCAGGGTCACGCCGTCGGCGACACCCGCCAGGTAGATATCGGCGATCAGACCCGCCAGCCCTTCCGGCGTACCCGCATACGACACCGCCGAGGGAACTCGCAGGCTCGCAAAATGCTTACGCGCCGATCGGGAATCGGCCTCGATGTGCACGTAAACATACAGGATGACCGCGGGTGCGTCCTTGCGTGCCGCGCGCAGCGCGTGCCTGGCCCGCTGCGCCTGCTTGAGATCGGCGGCGTTGACGCGTGCGGTAACACCCGTTCCGTTGGTCAGCTCGTGCCAGCCGGCCGCGTCGTCGGTGAAGACCCGAAACGTTTGATGTTGTGTCGCCACAGACGCCACGGTACCCACGAGGCCGCAGTAGATCCATCGTTCAATTCCGGGTGAGCGGATCAGCCCCGATCACACCGACGACTGCTCGGAGATAGGCGGCGTCGGTGCGCGTTCGGTCAGGTTGTCGATGACGCGTTGCACCCTCGGCATGAGCGAGTCGATATCCAATCCGAGCCAGTACGGAATCGGATACATGAAATGTCGATTGAGACCCGGCAGGAGCCTGCTCAAGAAGTAACCCAGCCACGCTTCGGGACGCACCGGAGCCACCGCAAAGTTGTAGCGCGCCGCGCGGACCGTGGCCCGCGCAACCTGCGGGGGACCGATCAACTGATCCAGCACTCTCATCGGGGCAGAGGACTGGAAGGCCCTCATCACGTTGTTCGCACGCTCACGCACATCGTCGGGCAGGTCCACACCGGCCACGGTGGCGTTTACGCCGATGTTGGTGTTGATGAAGCCCGGACATACCGCGGACACCCCGATTCCCTTGGGTCCCAGTTCCATCCGCATACACTCGCTCAACATCTTCACCGCAGCCTTCGAGGCAGAGTAGGCGGGGAAGATCGGCGTCGGAGTGATGGCCCCCGCCGAGGCGATGTTGACGATCTGACCACCCCGACCGCGTTCGGCCATCTGCTTACCAAAGACGCGCCCGCCATATGCGACACCAAAAACGTTGACCCGGAACTGCTTTTCCCAGTGCTCCTGCTCGAGGTCGAAGAAGCGTCCGCCAACCATGATGCCCGCGTTGTTCACCAGCACATCGGGGACACCGTATTCGGCCCGCACCTGATCGGCGAACCGCTCCCAGGCTGCCGGATCTGTGACATCGAGCTGGAACGCGACGGCACGCAGTCCCTTGTTGTGAATGATCTCCGCCGTTTCCTGGGCGGTCGTCAGATCCAGATCCGATGCCACCACCTCCGCACCGCTCTTGGCGAATTGGATGGCAATGGCCCGCCCGATGCCGCTGCCGGCGCCGGTCACCACAACAAGATCTGGTTTACGTGCGGGTAGCAGCCTCATCCCACGACCTCCTTGTTGCGCTTGCGCCTCGATGCCACCTTCACCACGGGCGCCACCGTCTCGCTGCCGTAGCGATAGTTGTCCAACCGGAAGTACTTGTTGTGGAAATACATCTCGCCGAAACCGCCTGGCCGGAACGGCGAGTCACCGTGATTGTCGATGTAGTAGGTGTTGGCGGTCGAACATGCCGGGGAGAGCCACAGGTGATTCTTGTTGCGCTGGTGCATCTTGTCGAAGTAGGCCTGGTGCACGTCCTGCTTGACCTCCGCGGTGGTGGCACCGCGTTTCTTGGTCTCCGCGATGACCCGGGCCGCGTGCGCGGTCGTCGACTCGATCAGCATGTGATACGGCCCGAACACGTATCCGTACGGCCCGAGAACGAGGAAGAAGTTGGGGTACTCGGGAATCGAAACACCCTGGTACGCCTGATAACGACTCTCCTGGAAGAACCGCTTCAAGTCCTTGCCGCCTCGCCCGGCGGTCGGGAAGGCCGGCATGTGATCCCAGATCGCAAATCCGGTGGCACAGATCAATACATCTACTTCATGCTCGACGCCGTCCGCGGTCAGCAGACCTTTCTCGGTGATCCGCTGAATCGGCTCGGTCACCAAGTCCACGTTGGGCCGGTTGAACGTCTTGAGGTAGGTGTTGGAGAACGACGGACGTTTACAACCAAATCCGTAGTAGGGCAGCAGCTTCTCGCGGGTCACCGGATCATCGACCTGTGTACGCATCCAGGAACGAATTCTGTTGGCCATTGCCATCGACGCCGATTCGACATACTTGGAGTCGAGGTTGAAAACAGCGTCCGGGATGTATGCGGTGCCGAGGTTGATCGCGTGTCGAATACCCTTGGCAACACCGGGGAATCCGAACAGTGCCCGCCAGAACGCGTTGTACTTCAAGTCGGGCTTGGGCCCGACATAGATCGGTGTGCGCTGAAAGACGGTGAGATGGCCAACCTCCGGAGCGATCTCGGGAACCAGCTGCAGCGAGGTCGCCCCGGTTCCGATGACCGCCACCCTCTTGCCGGCAAGCTGAACATCCTTGTCCCACAGCGCGGTATGCATCAACACTCCCTGATAGGAATCGATGCCGTCTATTTCCGGGAGCTTGGGTTGCTCAAGCCCGCCTGTCGCGGCGATCACATGCCGAGTGGTGATGACAGTGTCATCGTCCAGGGTAAGAGCCCAGATGTTTTGTGACTCATCAAATTCCTGACGAACGACGCGTGTATTGAAGCGGATCTTGCGGCGCAGGTCATGCTTGTCGACGAGCTCGTTGGCGTACTCCTCAAGTTCATCACCCGGGGTGAAGAACTTCGACCAGGTGGTCTTCTGGTCGTAGGAAAAACTGTAGATAACGGTCGGGATATCAACGGCCACGCCCGGATACTTGTTCGCGTGCCAGGTTCCGCCGGCGGCCCCCCACTTCTCCAAGATCACGAAATCGTGGACTCCCCTTTTGGTGAGCTCAACACCTGCTCCGATACCGCCGAAGCCGGCTCCGATGATCACGACTTCATGGTCGGGAACAACCCGTTCCCGATCGTTCACTTCGCTACCCCGCACACGTGTACTAGTCATTCGACGTCCTTGTCGGTCCGACCCTGTGATGTGTCGGACTGAAAGTATCACATATTATAAGTTACGGATACTGCGATTCGGCGTCAGACCACCAGGAAATCCGGCAGGGGTCGCGGGTCGTCAACGGGCCCCACCTGTCCGTCCCGCTCGACATAGGTCAGGGTCGGGCCATGGCGAACAAGCTGGCCGATCGCATCGACGAGGCGCGTGATGTCACCCGCACTAGTTCCCAGCCCGACGCTTGCGCGTAGCGCCCCACCCGGAGCACCCAATCTGGCCAGTAGCGGATGCGCGCAGAACCTGCCGTCGCGCACTCCGATTCCGTGCTCGGCGGACAGATACGCGGCGGCCACCGACGGCGTGTATCCGGCGACCGTGAAGGACACAATGCCCAGCACGTCTCGACCGCCATCCCAGATACGAAGGGTGTCAACGCCTTCGATCGCCTCGAGCCCCTCTCGGAGTTGAACGGTGAGCGCCCCCTCGAGGCGGCTTATCTCTCCCAGCGCGGCCAATGCCTCACATGCCGCCGCCACGGCGGCAACGCCGACCACATTGGGAGTGCCCGCCTCATGCCGCTGCGGTCCGACGAGCCACTCGGCCCCATCGATACCGACATTGCGCACCGCACCCCCGCCTGCCAGATAGGGTCGCGCGGCGTCGAGCCAGTCACTTTGTCCGACAAGGACTCCGGCACCAAACGGGGCATACAGCTTGTGCCCGGAGAACGCGAGGTAGTCGATTCCGGTTGCCGCCAGGTCGACGCGACGATGTGGAACCAACTGCGCACCGTCAACGGCGATCCTCGCGCCGTGCCGGTGGGCAACGGCAGCGAGTTCAGCCAATGGCAGCACCTCGCCGGTGACATTCGATGCGCCGGCAACGGCCAGCAGCGCGGCGGGCCTCCGGGCGAGTTCCTCATCCAGCGCAGCGACGGTGTCCGCGACGGTGGCTCGATGCGCTACCACTCGGGCGCCATATCGCTGCCAGGTCAACAGGTTTGCATGATGTTCGATATCAAGCACCACCACATTTGGGTGCCTCCGGCCTTCAGACTCCGCCGCACAGGGCACCGCCGAAGCGAGCAGATTGAGAGAGTCGGTGGTGTTGCGGGTAAAGATCACATGGTGGTCGGGGGCTGCCCCCACGAAACGCCCCACCGTTTCCCGGGTGCCCTCATACACCGCGGTGCACACGCGCGAGGCGTATCCGGCGCCGCGGTGGACGCTGGCGTAGTACGGGAGCAACTCGTTGACGCGGTCCGCGACATCGCCGAGCGCGGGTGCGCTCGCCGCGTAGTCGAAATTGGCGTATCTGATCCAACCACCTTGTGCCAGAGGAACTTTGATATCTGCTCCGACGACACGCGCGACCGGTCGCTCAGATCCAGATTGTGTGGACACTGACATGTGACATCCCATCTCACCGGACCCGCCCGGCGAGTCCACGCTTGCCACACTCGGTTGAGCGCGGCCAGGTCGTCACCTGGAGCACCCCACCGTGGAGGAGGGTTGCCGACCAGCTAGCCAGGGCTTGTCGCTGGTTCTCATGACCTGAGGGCAGTGTGCCCACCGGCCGCGGCCATCGTCAAGCGCATTGCGCAGGGTGATTTCAAATGCGCGGTGTCACATCGCCGACGTCACGTCGTGATCCGGCCCGATTTTCCGATCCCCGCGCAGTAGGGCACACTGACTGGTGGAGGGGAGTATTCCTTTCGCTGCGGTGTCGTCATCACATCGGCCATTGTCGGACCGGTCGGTGCCGCGGGCCGGTCACGTATCGGCGGAAGAGACCTCCGGCGTTTTGGCGACCGGAGGTTATTCAATGCAGGTATCCCAGCTCGAGTGGATCATCACGCTGGCCGTCACGGTCGCGATCTTGTTGGTCGACGTCGTCGTAATCGGTAGGCGCCCCCATGAGCCCTCCGTTCGCGAGACCGCCACCGCCCTGAGCATCTACATAGGGCTCGCGGTGGCATTCGGTCTGTGGGTGTGGTTCTTCCACGGCAGCCAGTTCGGGCTGGAGTTCTTCGCGGGCTGGCTCACCGAGTACAGCCTGTCGGTGGACAACCTGTTCATCTTCCTGATCATCATGGCCAGCTTCAAAGTTCCCCGTGTCTATCAGCAGGAGGCGCTGCTGATCGGCATCATCCTGGCGCTGATCTTCCGCGGCATCTTCATCGCGCTGGGCGCGGTGGCCATCGAGCAGTTCTCCTGGATCTTCTACCTTTTCGGCGCGTTCCTGGTGTACACCGCCATCAACCTGGCCCGGGACACCGAGCACGACGACGACGCCGATAACGCCGTGGTGCAGTTCGCCCGCAAGCACCTGCGGACCACCGACACATGGGACGGTCTGCGACTGTGGGTCCGGGAAAACGGCACGCGACTGATGACGCCGATGTTCCTGGTGATCGTCGCCCTCGGCACCACCGATCTTCTCTTCGCCCTCGACTCGATCCCCGCGATCTACGGGCTCACCAAGGAGCCCTATCTGGTGTTCACGGCCAACGTGTTCGCCCTCATGGGTCTGCGTCAGCTGTACTTCCTGCTCGGCGACATGCTCAAGCGTCTGGTGTACCTGTCGCAGGGACTGGCCTTCATCCTGCTCTTCATCGGCGTCAAACTGATCCTGCACGCGCTACACGAGAACGAGCTGCCCTTCATCAACGGCGGCGAGCCGGTGCACGTGCCCGAGATCCCCACGCTGGCAAGCCTTGCTGTGATCATCGTGACGCTGCTCATCACCACCGTCGCCAGCCTGTACAAGACCCGGCGTACTGCCAAAGAAAGCTAGGGCCCAACGCCTGAGTGATGGACGGCGCGGTCCACCGTGGCAAACTTGGCGGCGATGGGCTCACCGTGCCCGCGGGAGCGCTTCCGCGCGGCGGCGAGCCCAGCTGCAGCCGGACCGATAGGCTCGCTGCGGTACCCCTCCAGGCCCATAGATCCGACGCGGAAATCAACGAGGAGCAGCGTGACCGGCCCCGACGAGTCACCCACTAACCGCGCGGGCGACGAGGCCCCCGAGCCCGCCGTTCAGGAAGCCCCGGCTCACCCGGTGCCCCCGCAGTATCTGCTCGGTCGGTCGGCCCCTCCGGCCCGGACGCTGATCGACATCCTCTACTCAACCGCTGCGGAGCACCCCGATGCTCCCGCCATCGATGACGGCACCATCCAGCTCACGTACTCCGAGCTGATCGTCGACGTCGAGGCCAGTGTCGAATGGCTCGGGACCCGGGGAATCGGGCGCGGTGATCGCGTCGGTATCCGGATGCCCTCCGGCAGCTACTCGCTCTATGTGGCGATCCTGGCCACGCTGGCCGCAGGCGCCGCGTACGTTCCGGTGGACGCCGACGATCCGGACGAACGTGCCGCGCTGGTTTTCGGCGAGGCACAAGTGGCCGCGGTGATCACCCCCGACGGACTCGTTCGTGGACCCGGATCGTCACGGGGCTGGCGCGCCACCAAACCCACACCGCGCGACGACGCCTGGATCATCTTCACCTCGGGGTCCACCGGCACCCCCAAGGGTGTGGCGGTGACACATCGCAACGCGGCAGCCTTCGTCGACGCGGAAGCGCAGATGTTCTTGCCGGACAATCCGATTGGTCCGGATGATCGGGTACTCGCCGGGCTCTCCGTGGCCTTCGACGCCTCCTGCGAGGAAATGTGGCTCGCATGGCGCTACGGCGCCTGCCTGGTACCCGCGCCGCGTTCGCTGGTCCGCAGTGGCATGGATCTGGGCCCGTGGCTGGTGTCCCGCGATGTCACCGTGGTGTCAACGGTGCCCACCCTGGCCGCATTGTGGCCGGCCGAAGCGCTGGAGGCGGTGCGGCTGCTGATTTTCGGCGGCGAGGCCTGCCCACCGGATCTGGCCGAGCGGCTGGCCACCGGTGAGGACGGCGCCGCACGCGAAGTGTGGAACACCTACGGCCCCACCGAGGCGACCGTGGTGGCCTGCGCCGCACGGCTCGACGGAGTGAGCCCCGTCAGCATCGGGTTACCTCTTCCGGGTTGGGATCTGGCCGTTGTCGATCCGAAGGGCAACCAAGTCGGCTACGGCGAGGTCGGTGAACTCGTCATTGGTGGCGTCGGCCTGGCCAAATATCTCGATCCCGAAAAGGACGCCGAAAAGTACGCTCCGCTCCAGACTCTGGGGTGGTCGCGGGCCTATCGCAGCGGTGATCTCGTGCGCCTGGAGCCCGACGGTCTGTACTTCCAGGGCCGTGCCGACGACCAGGTGAAGGTCGGCGGCCGCCGTATCGAACTCGGTGAGGTGGATGCGGCACTGGTCAATCTGCCCGGCGTGAGTGGTGGCGCTGCCGCGGTACGCAAAACCGCCAGCGGCACCCCGCTGTTGGTCGGATACATCGCCAGCGCCGATCCCAACTTCGATATCGCCGCGGCCCGTGCCAGCCTGGCCGAATCACTTCCCGCCGCGCTGGTGCCGCGACTGGTCAAACTTGACGAGCTGCCCACGCGCACATCGGGGAAGGTCGATCGCAACGCACTGCCCTGGCCACCGCCGGGCGCGGATACCGACGACGACGCAACCGAACTGGGCGGCACCATGGGCTGGCTTGCCGGACTGTGGCGCGACATCCTGGCCGCCTCGGTCGACGGGCCCGAAGCCGATTTCTTCGCTCTCGGCGGCGGATCTCTGTCGGCCGCACAGCTGGTCGCGGCGTTGCGGCAGCGCTATCCACAGGTGACCGTTGCGAACCTGTACGACCAGCCGCGACTCGGATCACTGGCCACTTATCTGGATGAACTCGCCCCGCCGATCGAGGTCGAACCCCGGATCGTGAAGCCGGTGCCTCGGCTCACCGAGCTGGCGCAGTTGGTGGCGACCATTCCGTTGACCACCCTCACCGGCCTGCAATGGGCGACGTGGCTCGCCCTGGCCAACAACGTGTTCGCAACATTCAGCAATGTGCCCTGGCTGGTCACGGTCAACTGGTGGGTGCTGCTGGCAGCCTTCCTGCTCTTCATCACTCCCCTGGGTCGCATGAGTATCACCGTCATCGGGGCGCGACTACTGCTCTCTGGGGTCAAGCCGGGGACGTACGAGCGCGGCGGAAGCGAGCACCTGCGAGTCTGGATCGCCGATCGCCTCGCCACCGCAAGTGGTGCCGAAAACCTTTCCGGCGCACCGTGGATGGTGTACTACGCCAGGGCTCTGGGCGCTCGGGTAGGCAATGGGGTCGACCTGCATTCGTCACCGCCGGTGACGGGCTGGCTGGAACTCGGCGACCGCAGTTCCGTCGAACCCGAGGTCGATTTGTCCGGGCATTGGGTTGACGGCGACAAGTTCCATGTCGGACCCATCGTCATCGGCGAGGATGCCACTGTCGGGGCCCGCACCACCCTGTTGCCGGGCGCGGTCATCGGCAAGAACGCTGATGTGGCACCGGCTTCCGGTGTCGTCGGCAGAGTCAAGAACGGCCAATACTGGAAGGGCTCACCGGCCGTGAAGTCGGGCAAGGCGCGCCATCCCTGGCCTGATTACCGTCCGCCCCGCGCCGGCCAATGGGTACCCATCTACGGAGTGACGTCGATTCTGCTGGGCGGACTGCCCCTACTTGCCCTGGCCGCCGGGCTAGGTGTGGTGGCCTTCGGCATCAGGAATACGGCAACGATCTGCCAGGCCGTGGTTCCCGCACTCATCTGGACGCCGGGCGCAGCGCTGGTCAGCGTCGTCGTGTACGCCGCCATCACCGTCGTGTTGGTACGGCTGCTGTCGATCGGGGTGCACGAGGGGTATCACCCCGTCCGCAGCCGACAGGGCTGGCAACTGTGGGCCACCGAACGCCTCATGGACGCGGCCCGTAACTATCTGTTCCCCATCTACGCCAGCCAACTGACCCCATGGTGGCTGCGCATCCTGGGCGCGAAAATCGGCAAGGACACCGAGATTTCGACGGCCCTGCTGGTCCCTAAGTTCACCGAGGTCGACGACGGTGCGTTTCTCGCCGACGACACCATGGTCGCGTCGTACGAGTTGGGTGGCGGCTGGATCCACATCGCCAAGGCCCGAATCGGCAAGCGCGCATTCCTGGGGAACTCGGGGATTACCCAACCGGGCCGCAAGGTACCCAATGACGCACTGGTCGCCGTGCTGTCCGCCACTCCACACAAGGCGAAGTCGGGCTCGTCGTGGATCGGTAGTCCGCCAAAGCGGTTGCGACGAAAGGCCGATGGTGCGGACTCCGCGCTTACTTTCGAACCGCCGTTCCGCCTCAAGGTGATGCGGGGAATCGTGGAGACCTGCCGCATCATCCCGATCATCGTGACGTTCGGGATCGGTGTCGGGGTACTTCTGAGCCTGCAGACGATCGCCATCCGGTTCAACTTCTGGGTTGCCGGCGCACTGAGCGGTGCGGTGCTGCTGGTCGCGGGCGCCGTGGCTGGTGTGGTGAGCGTCGTGGCCAAGTGGGTCGTGGTCGGGCGCACCAAGGCCGTGGAAAAGCCGCTCTGGTCCTCGTTCGTCTGGCGTAACGAGGTCGCCGACACCTTCGTGGAAACCGTTGCCGCCGTGTGGTTCGCACGTGCCGCGTCGGGAACGGTGATGCAGAACTGGTGGCTACGCGGCCTGGGCGCCAAGATCGGCCGCGGAGTGTGGTGCGAGACGTACTGGCTGCCCGAGGCCGATCTGGTGACCCTGGGACGGGGGGCTACCGTGAACCGCGGCTGCGTGGTACAGACGCATCTCTTCCACGACCGGATCATGCGGATGGACACTGTGACCCTCGGTGAGGGGGCCACCCTCGGCCCGCACTGCGTGGCGCTTCCCGCCGCCGAGCTGGGCGCCGGCGCCACCGTCGGTCCGGCATCACTGGTTGTCCGCGGTGACGTCGTACCCCCGTCAACCAGGTGGCAGGGCAACCCCATTTCTCCATGGGGCAAACTGGATCCGATGGCACCGAAGAAACCCAAGGGCGGCAAGGTTTCCCCAAACAAGAATTCCGGGGCCGCATGACCAAACCAGGCAAGAAGGCGGCCAAGCGGCTACCCCCACGGCCTCCCGTCATCGATCCCTATCTGCCACAAAACGGCAACTACGGATATCGGGTGTCACGCTACGAGCTGGAGCTGGAATACAAGGTCGCCATCAACCGGCTGACCGGCACCGCGACGATCACGGCGGTCACCCTTGCCACCCTCAAAGAATTCACCCTCGACCTCGCCGATGCCCTCGGCGTCTCAAAGGTGACCGTGAACGGCAGGCGTCCAGAACATTTCGGGCATCGCGCCGGAAAGATCACCATCAAGCTGGTGACCGCCATCCCGGCGGGTGCTGCCATGACCATCGTCATTCGGTACGGCGGATCACCTCGGGCCATCAACAGCATGTGGGGCGACGTCGGGTTCGAGGAGCTGTCCAACGGGGTGCTGGTGGCTGGACAGCCTAACGGCGCGGCGTCCTGGTTCCCCTGTGACGACCATCCCAGTTCCAAGGCGAGCTATCGGTTCGTCATCAGCAGCGACAGTCCGTACTGCGTTGTCTCCAACGGGGAGTTGGTATCCCGACGAGTCCGGGCCGCGCACACAACCTGGACATACGAGCAGCCCGAGCCGATGGCGCCGTATTTGGCGACACTACAGATCGGCGACTACCAGACGATCAAGCTCGCGAAGAACCCGATCTCGATGAATGCCGCGCTGCCCTCACGGCTGCGTGAACGGTTCGAGCATGATTTCGGCCGACAGCCCCAGATGATGAAGCTGTTCATCAAACAGTTCGGTCCTTACCCGTTCGCGGCCGGGTACACCGTGGTGGTCACCGACGATGATCTCGACATTCCCCTGGAGGCGCAAGGGATTTCGGTGTTCGGGGCAAACCATTGTGACGGCGAGCGGCACTCCGAGCGCCTGGTGGCGCACGAGTTGGCGCATCAGTGGTTCGGCAACAGCGTTACTGCCCGCCGCTGGCGCGATATCTGGCTCCACGAAGGGTTTGCCTGTTACGCCGAATGGCTCTGGTCCGAGGAGTCCGGGGGGCCGTCCGCCGATGCCCGCGCCCGCCATTACCACCAAAAACTGAAGGATCTACCCCAAGATTTAGTTCTGGCCGATCCCGGCCCACAGCTGATGTTCGATGATCGCGTATACAAACGTGGAGCACTGACGTTGCACGCGTTGCGATTACGGATCGGAGACACAAAATTCTTTGCGCTGCTGCAGGACTGGACCACCCGTTACCGACACAGCACCGTCATCACCGACGACTTCACCGGCCTAGCGGCAGCCTACTCGGACGAATCACTGCGGCCACTGTGGACAGCGTGGCTATACGAGAAGCAGCTCCCGCCCTTGGACCGGAAGTGACCGACGCCGGCCCCAGCACCCGCTCCAGCGTCGCACGGATTGGCGTGGCCACGGCTATCAGCGCTATCTGCGGCTACACGGTGCTATATCTTGCTGCGCGCGAGCTGGGCCCCTCCTTGTTTTCGGTGTTCGGAGTCTTCTGGGGCGCATTCGGTTTGGTGACCGGCGCCGCGAACGGGCTGCTACAGGAGACCACTCGCGAAGTGCGGCTATCACTGGCGCAGCGCGAACGTTCTCCGCTGGACACCACCCTGCCGATCAGGATCGCCTTCGCCTTCGCCATCGCGTCCGCCGTGGGGGTCGTCGGCACCGCACCACTGTGGGCATCGCATGTGTTCACCGAGTTCCGTTGGCTCAGTGTGGCATTGCTTGCCGGCGGACTCGCCGGATTCTGCATGCACGCGACCACCCTGGGTGCCCTGGCGGGGTCGAGCCGCTGGACTCAGTACGGCGTTCTCATGGTGACCGATGCCGGAATCCGCCTGGTGGTAGCGGTTGTCACGTTCGTGGCCACCCTCGGTCTCATCGGGTATCTCTGGGCGACGGTGGCCGGATCGATGTCGTGGTTACTACTCACCGTGATCTCCAAACCGACCAGGGAGGCGCTTAAGGTACCCGCACTGGTCGACACCATGGAATTCCTGCGCGGGGCCCGGCATTCGATCGCCGCGGCCGCCGCCAGTGCGGTGTTGGTGATGGGTTTCCCCGTGCTATTGCAGTCGACCGCAGGCGATCTGGGCCCCACCGGTGGGGTGGTGATCCTGGCCGTCACACTGACCCGCGCACCGCTACTGGTGCCGCTGACGGCACTGCAGGGCAACCTCATCGCCCACTTCGTCGATGAGCGGGACCGACGCCTCACCGCACTCATCACCCCGGCCGTCATCATCATCGGCGTCGGAGCGGTGGGTATTGCACTCGCGGCATCCGTCGGCCCGTGGCTACTGCGGACGGTGTTCGATCCGGCGTATCAGGCGGGCGGCCCGCTCCTGGGCTGGCTTACCGCCGGCGCGGTGATGATCGCACTGTTGACGTTGACCGGGGCTGCCACCGTGGCACATGCCCGGCACCTAGCCTATTCGGCGGGATGGGTTGGCGCGACAGTGGTCTCGGCGCTGCTGTTGCTGTTGCCTCTGGAGCTGGAAGAGCGGACGGTGATCGCATTGATCGGCGGGCCCGTCGTCGGAATCGTCGTGCATCTGGCCGCGCTCGCATTCTGGCGAGACCCGAACACCGACGAAGAGATCATCGACTGAACAGCCCCGTCAGATCCCGGCGGCGTGCTCCAATTCCCCCAGCGCAGCCTCGAGACCGTCGGCCATCTCGTCGATATCAGCGGCCACCTCCGGTGTGGTGACGAACCCGAAATCCAGATGCTCCAGATAGGAAAAGCAGGTGATGTTGAGGGCCACGTCCATGACGGGCGGGCCCAGTGGAATCAACGACTCCAGTCGGGCGCCGGCCATATACAGCGGGAACGACGGACCCGGGACGTTGGACAACACCAGGTTGATGGGCGCCAGATTCCGGGATAGCCCGCTGGCGGTGTAAGCCCGCGCGGCCAGCTGCAGCAGCCCGGGCGGCGTCGTGTCCGTCAACCCCATGATCTGGTGGGCCGACATCGCCCGCGCCATTTCCTTGGCGCCCTGTGTCCCCTCGTAGATGGCCCTGATCCGCTCGGCCGGGTCATCGATATCGGTCGCCAGCGTCACGGTCATCGAACTGATCTGATTGCCCACCTCACCATCGGTTTCCTCGGTGCGCACCGACACCGGAATCTGCACGATCAATGGCTTGTCCGGCAGCTCGTCACGCTTGACCAGATAGTTGCGAACCGCGCCGGCAACGATGGCCACCACCACATCGTTGACCTTGACCCCGAACGCGTCCTTGAGCGCCTTGACCCGCGCCAATTCGAGGCGTGCCCCGGAGACCCGGCGATGCGGTGACACCGGCGCATTGAACCGGGTGTGCGGCGCCTCGAAGTATCCGGGAGATTTGCGTTCCATACCGAAAACCGCCAGCTGCTGGCGGAGCGTCTGCTGAACCAGCCGGACCACCCGATAGGGCGTCTTGACACCCACGTTGACCAGGGCGCTCAGCAAGATGCGCTCGCGACTGGGCAGGCCCAGCCCGACCAACGATCCCACGGTGTCGTCCGGCGCCGGTCGCGGCTCCGGCGCGATATCAAGCAGAATCTCGCCCAAACCCGCGCCCGAGACGCCATCGACGATGGCGTGATGCATCTTGGTCAGCGTGGCAACGCGGCCGCCCTCAACCCCTTCGATGACCCAGAGCTCCCACAGTGGCCGCGACCGGTCGAGCTTGTACGACATCAGCCTGCCGACCAGTTCTTCGAGCTCCTTGCGGCCGCCGGGGGCGGGGACGCCGATGCGGCGGATGTGGAAATCAGGATCGAGTTCCTCGTCCTCCACGAACCACGGCCGGTCCAAACCCAGCGGGACATCGGTGACCCGCCATCGCAACTGCGGCATCGACGGCAGCCGCTCCACGATGAGACCGCGCACCCGCTCGAAGCTGTAATCGGGGGCATCACTGGGGTCGAAGATCGACAGTCCCCCGATGTGCATATGCCAACCCGACGTTTCGGCGTGCCAGAACGCCGCATCTACCCCAGATAGCCGCTGCATCCGGACAACTTAACCTCGCGAAGCGGGCCATCCGACGGAATCGGCCGGATGGGTACAAGTCCGCGACACACAGCTCCAGCTGATACCTTCGAAAAGACCCCATGATTGGCTGCGCATCACATAGTGCAGATAGAACGCAGTAGGCCACGATGCCTATTTGCAGCACTGGATAACCGATGTTGGCACCAGTAGTGACAGTATCCGGGCACAATGAACCGCGCGGAAGGCGAGGCATTACCCGAAGGCCGGTCCGGAATGGCTAGGCCTTGAACCGAAAAACCATCTGTGCCAAATCTCTAACGATTAATGCTGTCAGGCCATTGCACATAATCAATGCGGCCGTGCGAGAGCCTTAGGTGGTGATGTTGAGTCCGCCGTCGAGAGTTCTTACATCATTCTCAAGCGCACCCGCTTGCGCAGCGGTCGTGGTCACGCTCAGCAGAACAACGAAATTCTGCTCTTCGACGGATACCATCACATAGCGATTCAAGACTTGCAAAGACTGTCCCGACTCGTTTTCGAATGTACCCTCGATCACGGCGGACGGACGGTCCTTGTAATCAGCCATCGAAGCGCTCTTCTGTTTAAAATTCTTGAACCGTTGCGTGTCTACATAGCCGCGACGGATCACCTCCCGCGCGTCCAGCTTGCCGACGAGCTTATGGATAATTACGACTGCATTCGGCGCAAATCCATCATCGATCGCACCCGTGTCGGTGATAACCAAGTACGTGTTCGGGATCTGGAAGTTCATGTTCACAAGCCAACCCACAGGTTGCTGCACGCCAATTTTGACAACCTTCAGCGTTTCTTGAGTCTGCGGCTCGACCCTGACTCCTTGATTTTTCAAGTATTCGTCCAATGTCACATCGGTCGCAGGAGAAACAAGGGTGGAATCCATTTCTACAGAATTCTTCTGAGTGCCGCACCCCCCCACGAAGAGTCCCAGCACTACGACCAGGGCAGCTGTAAATCGCACAGTACTCACGAGAGCTCCTTCAAAAATAGTTCTTGAATCGGGAAATAGGACTCACGCTGCTTGTCCTAAGCAGCGTGGGCGACGGCCGCGTCAGCAGCGACCGTCCCCAATGCGCTACCGATGCCGCGACTATCAGCACTTCCCCAGTCACCTTCTACGCCTGCAGGAACAGATACCAACGCCCTGCCGACTGCCGTACCGACTTTCGTCCCGGCTTCGGCGGGGCGAGGAGCGCTCACCAAAACACCGATAAGCGTTGTCGCGGACCACCCGACGACCCGGCCAACAAAAGTACCTATCGGGTTAGCTCCGAAGAGCGACCCGAACCCTAGACCCACAGCCGTCCCCACAGCTGCTTGGACAGACCTGTCCTGAACGATTCCCTGAATTGCTACGTCCAGCGATTTCTCAGGGGAAGCGCCCGCGACAATCTCATTGACTACCTGTCCTGCAGCCTGACTTGCAGCGCTCCGTACGGCCGGGTTGGACAAAAGAGCTGTGACCATGTTCGTAGTCACCTTCCCCGCAACCCAGGAGACCAGCGGGTTGCCCACCGCGAAGCCCACCACCAGGCCGGCAGCCTGGCCGATGAAGTTGCCGATCACGTTCTCCCCGAGAACAGAGGTGACTGCGGTAGCTACCGCGTCCTTGATACCCGGGTCTCTCAGCATGCTTGTCACCGCCGCACCGGCCGCGACACCAACTGAGTTTTGCACTGAGGCGTTACCTAGCACGGAGCCAACAGCACCGCTGCCCGCATCCTGGAGTGCCGTCCGGAAATCCGCGTTCTTTCGCAGCGACTGCACCGCCAGGTTCATGGCGGCCCTGGGGTCTGCCCCACCAAGGATCGCCGCTGCCGCTTTGCCTGCGATCATGCTCAAGGACGCACTTGCCCGGGGGTCCCGGATGAGACTGCTCACTACATCCCCTGCCGAATTACCCAGCGCTGAGGAAACTTCCGGGTCCGAGAGGAGGCTATGTGCCGCCTGCGCAACCCCATCCCCAACAACACGACCCAAGGGTGAGTTGCTAAGTGCCGCGCTGACCGTCCTCGCGACTTCCTGCCTCAAGAGCCCATGCACTTCAGTAGACACCACAGGATCGTCAATGAACTGCTTGACAAGTGTGCTAACAACCGGACCAGCCGCATCCTGCAATGCAGGGTTACTCAACAGCGAGCGGACCGTACCGGACACCACGTTGGCAATCGAATCCGTCACATCGTCGTCGGCCTGCAATCTCTTGACTTCAGAGTCCAAAACCTGCATGAGATCGGCATCGCTTAAGGCCGCAGTTGCCACACGACCCGCCAGCTCACTCAACGGCGCAATCAGTTTGGGTTCCTTAAGTAGACCTGTCACAGCGTCACCCGCAACGGTGCCCAACGCGGACGTCACACCCTGATTGGCTAGCAACGTGCCCAGTGCAGTGCCGATGGCATCACCGACGACTCGCCCCAACTCCGAGTTGTTCAATGCAGGCCCGATTAACTGAGACACCTGCCCACTAACCAGACCCGCCAGTTCCTCGCCCTTCGCACCGTTTGCTAAGAACTCCCTGGCACCTAGACCGACAGCTGTGCCGACCGCATTTTGAACTGTCGAGTCACTCAAGACCGAGTTGAGCAAGTTACTTACCGTGTGGTTCAGGGCCTCCTGGACGCCCGCATCTGATCGCAACGACCGGATGGCCCACCTATCTACAGAATCAGGGCCGTCAACACCCGGGGTTATGCCAGCCGCAAGCCTATCCCGATCTACACCGTACTTGAGGTAGAACGGCAGCTCACCAGCAATCCAGGTTATCCGCGAGGTCAGTCCGGGATCTTGCATCAGGGTGACCACCCCGTCACCCAATCTCTCGCCGAGAACACTACCGACTCGAGAATCTGACAGCATAGAATCAATTGCTTTGCTCACGGCATCGCCTAGGGCTCCGTTGAGCGTGGAATCTTTCCCCAACACCGAACTAGCGACATGGGCAACATGCATCCTGAGGAACTTATCGAGTTCACTCCTGACTGCACCGTCCTGACTCAGATCGCTGACAGCAGCACTCGCAGCGGTACCGATAGCAGCCTGCACTGCGGGATTACCAACTAGAGAACTGATCGCTTGCTTAGTCACGGTATTGCTCTCCGCAGATGGCAAGTGATCAAGGAGTTTCTGCGTAAAACTCGTCTCAAACGACGCCTTTCCAAAAAAACTGCCAAGATATGAGTTAAAAGCGCCGCTCCGAACAGTCGCAAGTAAATCGTTCTTAATGACAAAAGTATCAATGGCGGTGGTAATACCATCGGTAGCCTTTGCGTCACCAAATACCGACTTCACCGCGTTTCCTACCGCTGTGCCAATAGCAGTACTTGCCTTCGCGCTCTGCCCACCCGCGCTGACGATCCTGGTCGTCTGATCCGAAATAAAACTGCCAACGGCGGGGTCTCGAAGAAATTTGCTGACTAGCGCGTTGTTCCACTTACCATGGTCTTCAGGTTGACCCCTCAGCCAATTCTCTGCTAACTGGGTGCCGACCTCTCCTACCGCGTCAGCAAGCTCAGGAGAGGCGCCTGCTGCCTTAATGTTCTCACTAATCACATTCCGAATTTTTGAGGTGAAACCGGAAAAAACCCAACCGACAAACTTGTTGTCTGCATCAGGAGCCTCATAAGGGCGTGCCGAAGCTGCAATCTCTTTGGCACGTTCAAGGGCACCCTTGAACGCCAGGTCCAGGGTTTCGTGGTTTAAACCAATTGCCTGCCTCGGAAGCCGGATTAGGCTTTCAGCAGGATTGCTTGACTTGTCTTCGATCTGGTTGGGAGTGCTCTTCGTTAGGGGCGAAGTAACGTCGTCGGTACCTCCACGCACACCCAGCCTGGGAGTGATCGACTCACTATTCGCAACCTTCGCATCACCACCAGCTTCAGGCTTTACCTTCGCATCACCACCAGCTTCAGGCTTTACCTTCGCATCACCACCAGCTTCAGGCTTTACCTTCGCATCACCACCAGCTTCAGGCTTTACCTTCGCATCACCACCAGCACCAGGCTTTACCTTCGCATCACCACCAGCACCAGGCTTTACCTTCGCATCACCACCAGCACCAGGCTTTACCTTCGCATCACCACCAGCACCAGGCTTTACCTTCGCATCACCACCAGCACCAGGCTTTACCTTCGCATCACCACCAGCACCAGGCTTTACCTTCGCATCACCACCAGCACCAGGCTTTACCTTCGCATCACCACCAGCACCAGGCTTTACCTTCGCATCACCACCAGCACCACTCGAGTGCGCACCACCACCAGCACCACTCGAGTGCGCACCACCACCAGCACCACTCGAGTGCGCACCACCACTACCCGAGTGCCCACCACCAGAATCGCCATCGTTTGATGTCAGGACATAACTCTCGGTAAACGAGGGCGGCATAGCCTGCTGATCATGAAACGCGGGAGTGTCAACCTGATGGAGAAGCAGTAGAGCAACAACGCAGTAAACGCTGCGGCCCAGAATCGGGCTTAAAAATAGCCAGCCCCCATGGCGAGTCCGTGGGACCGAGCCTTTCCTTTTCACCAAAACAGTAAACGGTCGCTTCTGAACACGGCGGTCGATCAACGTGGAGCATCCTTCTCTTTGGAGCAATGTTGTGAACTGAATCTGATCCCAGGTGAATCTGATTTGAGTCATCCCGATCAGCCTTAAAATTCATACAGGCAGGATTACTTATCGTCAATACTTCCCCTATCGGGATAATCTTGCGCTAAAGTCCATGAATCTCGAAAATAGGCATGTTACGGAGGAGCGGAGGCATCACGGTTTTATGCTCGCCACTCAAAATTGACTCTCGTTGGGGGCACAGACCCTCCGTACGCGGCCGGTGCTACCTTGATCCCAGTGAGCAACACCGGTAACAGCGACGTCTGGCTGGTCATCCCCGCCTATAACGAGGGGCCAGTCATCGCCGACGTCATCGCCGCGGCGCTCGGCACCTTTCCCAACATCGTCTGCGTGGACGACGGCAGCGCGGATCGCAGCGCCGCACTCGCACACGGCGCCGGGGCGCATGTGGTCCGCCACCCCGTCAATCTCGGCCAGGGCGCGGCGATACAGACCGGGGTCGAATACGCGCGTGCACAGCCCGGAGCTCAGATCTTTGTCACATTCGATGCCGACGGCCAGCATCAGGTCAAGGATGTGGTGGCCATGGTAGACAGGCTGCGACTGGAACCCCTCGACATCATCGTCGGCACCCGCTTCGGCGCCGGATCGGCACCGGGCCACGTACCCCTCATCAAACGCATCGTGCTGAAAACCGTTGTGCTGCTGAGCCCGCGCACCCGCCGCCTCAACCTGACAGACGCTCACAACGGACTGCGCGTCTTCAACCGGACCGTCGCCAACAGACTCAACATCACCATGAACGGCATGGGCCACGCCAGCGAGTTCATCGCGATGATCGCCGAAAATCATTGGCGGGTGGCAGAACAGCCGGTCGATATTCTGTACACCGAGTATTCGATGGCCAAGGGCCAATCGCTGATCAACGGGGTCAACATCATGTTCGACACCGCGTTCCGCCGGAGGTTGCCGTGATCACCTGGATTCAGCCGCTGCTGATCGTCGCGGTCCTGCTGTTGTTGGTGTATCTACTGCGTTCGCGCAGCACCGCGCAGGCCAAGGCCTGGGTAAAGCTCGGGTTCGTGGTCTTCGTGGTCGCAGGTATCTACGCCATCCTGCGGCCCAATGACACCACCACGCTGGCACATTGGCTCGGCCTGGGCCGCGGCACCGACCTGATGCTCTACGCGCTGATCATCGCGTTCGCGTTCACGACACTCAGCACCTATCTGCGCTTCAAGGATTTGGAGCTGCGGTATTCGCGGCTCGCGCGCGCCGTCGCGTTACACGGCGCCGAGACCCCGACGGGCGACGTTGCTCCGGAGCTAGCTCCGGAAAAAGTCGACGGTCCTTCCGATTCCGTCCGTTAGCGCCATCTTCGGCTCCCAGCCCAGCACGCTCTTGGCCAGGCGGACGTCCAGGCAAGACTGACGCAGATCGCCCAGCCGGGGCGGATGAAACTCCGGATCGTCCGGTGCGCCGGCGGCCGCAGCCACCAGCGAATGCAGCTGCCGGTCACTGGTTTCGACTCCGGTACCGACATTGAAACGCTGTCCCCCGCCGTCCGGACCGGAGGCGCGTACGAAGGCGTCCACCACGTCGTCGACGAATACGTAGTCCCGGGTGTTTCCGCCGTCACCGAACACCTTGGTGACGCGGCCCGACAGCAGCGCCTGCGCGAAAATAGCGACGACACCCGCCTCACCGTGCGGATCCTGGCGCGGCCCATACACATTGGCCGGAGCGATATGTGAGCACTCCAGTCCGTACAGATGCCGGAAGGTGTTGAGGTAGATCTCTCCGGCCACCTTGCCTGCCGCGTATGGCGAATGCGGATCGGTGGGGACGGATTCGCCGGTGGGGATCTGCTCGGGAGTGCCGTAGATCGAGCCACCCGATGAGGTGTGCACGATCTTGCGCACTCCTGCCTTGCGGGCGGCGTCGGCCAGCCGCACCGTACCGACGACATTGACCGAGGAGTCGAACTGCGGATCGGCGACAGAGTGGCGCACATCGATCTGCGCGGCCAGATGGAAGATCACCTCGGGTGAGAACTCAGCCACGACGGCGTCCAGATCTGCCTCGACGATGTCGTCCTTGACGAACGTGAAGGCGGAATGCGCCTCGGCGGCCTCCAGATTCGACACCTTGCCGGTCGCCAGATTGTCCAGACCCGTTACCTCGTGCCCGTCCGCCAACAGCCGGTCGACCAGTGTCGATCCAATAAATCCTGCGGCTCCGGTAACCATTGCCCGCACGTGGCGACTCCCTCTTTATTCACATAGCTCGCGGCATTCGGCCCCACCCTACCGACCGTGCCTGATGTTCTTCCTGCAAGCGTTCATCGCTAGTCTCGGGGCCCTGATGCCTTTCGCCAGAACCAACCGCGTTGCCGTTGCCGCAGCGGCTCTCATAGTGGTGCACCTTGTGGTGCGCGGTGTGCTGGCGTTCGGGGGCGATTTCTATTGGGATGACCTGATCCTGGTGGGCCGCGCCGGTACGCAGGGCCTGTTCTCGCCGTCGTATCTGTTCGATGACCATGATGGGCACGTCATGCCCGCGGCGTTCCTGCTGGCGGGCATCCTCACCAAACTCGCACCGTTGAATTGGTTCTGGCCCGCGCTGAGCCTGGTGATCCTGCAGGCATTGGCGTCCCTGTCGCTGCTGCGGACGCTGTGGGTGATTCTGGGCTGGCGACCGGTGTTGCTTGTTCCGCTCACGTTCGCACTGTTCACGCCGTTGGCGATCCCGGGTTTCACCTGGTGGTCGGCCGCGCTGAATTCCCTGCCGATGCTGACCGCGATGTGTTGGTTCGTGGCCGACGCGGTGCTGCTGGATCGCACGGGAAACCGCCGGTTCGCCGTCACGGCAATGTGCGCATTCCTCGGGGGGCTTCTGTTCTTCGAGAAGTCAGTGGTCATTCCCTTTGTCGCGTTCGCCGTGCTGGCACTGCTGGCCTACCTGCGTGGCGACGGATTGTCGGCGCTAACGCGGACATGGCGTCGGGATGCGGTGCTGTGGGTTCCGGCAATCGCACTCACCGCGGCATGGATCGCGCTGTATCTGGTGGTGGTGGACCAGAAGCGTTGGAGCACCGATCTGTCGATGACGTGGTCGCTGCTCCAACGCTCGTTCACGCATGGGGTGCTTCCCGGGTTGGTGGGTGGGCCGTGGCACTGGGACCGTTGGGTGCCCAGCTCCCCGTGGGCCGAGCCATCGTCATTCGTGATCTGGCTGGGGGCATTGGCGCTCGCCGCGACCGTGGCGCTGACCTGTTTCCGTAAGCAGCGGCTTGGGCTGGTCTGGCTGACGCTGTCGGGGTATCTGGCGGCCAGTGAGGTGCCGATTTATCTCATGCGCTCATCGGCGTTCACGGCGCTGCTGCTCGCGCAGACCTTGCGGTATCTGCCAGATTTGGTGGTCGTCGCGACGCTGCTGGCGGCGGTGGGGCTCACCGCCTCGAACCGGGCGGGCAGTACGAGCCTGGGCAGTTCTGCCCGACGCACCGCCGTCGTCGCGCTGACACTGGCGTTGTTCGTGGGGAGCAGCCTGGTGTCTACGGCCAACTATTTACGCAGCTGGCGCAACAATCCCGCCTCGCCGTATATCGCCACTGTCAAGGAATCCCTGGCGGCGGTCGCGGACGGGCCGGCGGTGCTCGATCAGGAAGTTGATCCGCTGGTGCTGCAGAATGTGGTGCGACCGGAGAATCTGTTGAGTCACATGTTCGCCTTGGTGCGCCCGCGACCAGAGATCGGTTCCACCACAACGCAGTTGCGGATGCTCGATCGCTACGGCCATCTACTCGATGCGCAGGTGACGTGGGTGCGGGCCCTCACCGAAGGCCCGGTTTCCGGATGCGGGTACCTGGTGCAGTCCACGCAGACCATGCCGCTGACGGGGCCGCTGCTCCCCGCAGATTGGATCGCCGAATTGAACTATCTGGCCAATACCGAGGGTGCCGTGTGGGCATCGTTCACCAACGGGCCCCGGGTCAAGGTTCCCGTTCGGCCGGGACTCAATCGGGTGTTCATCAGACTCCCAGGTTCGGGTAATTCACTTACCCTGCAACCGATTACCCAGTCATTGTCATTGTGCGTCGCCGTCGGGCCGGTGGGGGCGCTCGCTCCCCGGTAGATTGGGTGCCATGCTCGGAGAACTGGCTTTGACCTGGACCGGACGGCTCTCAGCACCCGTCCTGGAAAAGCTGCTCGATCTGCCCGAACCCCAGTTCACTCAGGTACAGACGCGCCGCGACATCCCGGTGAGGATGCCCGACGGCGTCAAGCTCGCTACCGACCACTTCCGCCCGCCGGGGCAGGATCCCATGCCTGCCGTCATCTTCCGCACTCCGTACGACAAGCAGGGCATCATCAGCCAACTCTGGGCAACATTGTTGGCCCGTCAAGGGTTTCAGGTGGTAGTACAAGACACCCGGGGCCAATTCGGATCCCAGGGCAAATTCGATGCGTTTCGGCAGGAACGGGCGGACGGTCTTGCTACCGCCGCCTGGGTCCGTGAACAGCCGTGGTGCGATGGCACACTCGCTACCGCCGGACCGTCGTACCTCGGGCATACGCAGTGGGCGGTGGCACCGTACATCGAGCCACCCTTGGCCGCCATGTGCCCGGCAATCACCACCAGCAACTTCACCGAGCTCTTCTATCCGGGTGGGTCGTTCAACCTGCACAACCTGCTGACGTGGTCCGCGGCGGTCGGTTCACCGGAGATCCCGCAGGCGGTCCGCCTGCTGCGGGCGAACGCACACGGCAAGCGGGTGCGCCGAGCGATGGATCATCTACCTCTCGGCAACGCCGACAATGTCGCGATCGGAAAGCCAGAACCCTTCTGGCGCACCGTGACCGATCACAACGACGACGACTATTGGGATGAGATCAACCACACCGCCCAGCTCGCGACGCTGGGCACACCCGTGAGCATGGTGACCGGCTGGTGGGATCTGCTTCTGGTAGGTCAGCTCCGCGATTACGAGGAGCTGCAGAAGGCCGACTGCCCGCGGCGCATCACCATCGGCTCTTGGGACCACGCGAAGTCGATCAAGACGGCGATAGCCGACAGCTTTTCCTGGCTGGCGGCACATCTCCACGGCGACACCTCATCAACGCATCGCGCGCCGGTACGGGTCTACCTACAGAAGGCCGGTCAATGGCTGGACTTCGATCATTGGCCGCCGAAGAGTTCGACGCCCACACCGTTGTATCTACAGGCCGATCGCGGGCTTGATTGGCAAGCACCACAAGGCGATAGCGCCGTCGACACCTTCACGTACGACCCAAAGGATCCCACCCCCGTGGTGGGCGGGCCGCTGCTTGATGCCAGGGTATCGGGGCAGCGCGACAACGCGTCCATCGAAAGACGCTCCGATGTGCTGGTCTTCACCACCGAGCCGCTGACAAAAGATCTTGACCTGGTCGGCCCGGTTTCGGCATCGGTGTACGCGACAACCGACAGTGGTCGGGGCGATTTGTTCGTGAGGCTCTGCGACGTTGATCGGAAGGGATTTTCCCGCAACGTGACTGATGGAATCGTCAAGCTAGACGGCGCCGCCAAGTCACCGGTCCAGGTGACCATGCATCCCACCGGTTACCGTTTCGCGCGGGGGCATCGGCTGCGAGTCCAGGTCAGTGGGGGCGCGTTTCCGAACCATGCCCGCAACACCGGGTCCGGTGAGCCGTTGGCGACCGCCAGCCGTATTGTTCCGATCCACTTCGAGATCCGGCACGACGAGGAACATCCCTCGGCCGTGACCTTGCCGGTGCTGCACACTTCATGATCGCGAAATGCTTTTGCGCTCTTGGTCTTATCGGAATCTTCCTCACCGCATGCGGAGGCGGTGAGGCCTCGGAGAGCCACCCGACCCTGATCCACGTCGGACCTACCGGCGGAGGGGCGGAGACCAAGGTGGTCACGGCGGAAGAAGGCAAGCCCGGAGCTCTTGGACAGCAGGTGCGCGATGGCGACCTCGCGTTTGTGGTCACCCGGGTCAGTGATGCCGGGACCGTCGGCGACGTGGCGAATCCTGCCCTGCAGGCGACCGCCACCGGTACCTTCGTCGTGGTCCACGTCGAGGTTCTCAACCTCGGACAGACCACGCACTCCTTCCTCGGCGATGAACAAAAGCTCAAGGACGCCGCGGGCAAGGAGTACACGCCCGACAGCATGGCAAATATCTTGGCGCGCAATGCCGAACAGCTCGAACCCGGCGCAGAACTGGGACCCGGCGCACAGAAGCGGTCGGTGCTCGTCTACGACGTACCGGCCGGCACGGTGCCCAAGGAGATCGACCTGCACACCGACTACCGATCCAAGGGCGCAAAGGTTCTGCTCGGCTAGCCGGTGGGCGGGAACAGCGCATAGGCGATCTGCGAGGCGATCGCTCTCGGATCGGCTTCATCGCGTGAATCAGCCAGTGCCCCAGTGGACCATAGCGAGACAAAACCGTGCACCAATGACCACGCAGCGCGAGCCGCGGTGAGCTTGTCGGCTGACGTCTGCCGTGGCGTCAACGTCTCGACTCCGGCATCCAGCGCGGCCCCGGCCCGGTCACGCGCCGCGGTCAATTGCGCGTCGGTGGAATCCAACAGCGCGGGTTCGAACATCACCGAGTAGTGGCCCGGATGACTCAAGGCGAAGTCCACGTACGCCAGCGCCGCAGCATGGAAGTCCGGGTGCGCGTTGTGCAGTGTCTCGGCCAGTTTGGTGAATCCGTCGGCGGCCAACGCGGTGAACAGTCCGCGACGATCGCCGAAATGGTGGGCGGGTGCGGCGTGCGAGACACCGGCCTCCCGAGCCAGTTCCCGTAATGACAGCTCGGTGGCGCCGCGGCGGGCCACCATATCGGCCGCGCTGGCCAGGATCGCCGCCCGCAGATCGCCATGGTGATACGCCATCGCATCAGCATAGCGCGGATCTTGACAGTGACAAGTTTAGCGGTATCGTCTATCTAGTCGCTGTCAAGATTGGAGAACGGTCATGGCCCCACTCATTGCCCTCCTCGCGGGAACGCTGCTGGCACGTCTGGCCGGCGCCCAGGGGTTGGCCCTTGTCGGTTCGTGGCCGGCCGCCGTGGGGGTCGGTCTCGCCGCGATGTTCACGTTGACCGGCATCGCACATTTCGTCCCGAAGATGCGTGACGCGATGATCGCGATCGTTCCGCCACGGATTCCGGCGCCCGGGTTCCTGGTGGCGCTCACCGGGGTCCTCGAGTTGCTCGGCGCGATCGGTGTCCTGATTCCCTCGACGAGGGTGATGGCGGCCGCGTGCTTGGGAGCGCTGCTGGTGGTGATGTTTCCGGCCAACGTGTATGCCGCGAGTCAGCGGTCGAATCCGCTGTCCACTCCCCTTGGTTGGCGCACCACCGAACAGCTGCTGTTTCTCGCGGCGACCGCGATCGTCGTTTGGGGCTAAACGAGGTGCCAGACCAAGACGGCGGCCAGCACTCCCATCCCATTGAGCGACCAATGCAACGCGATAGGCGCCAAGAGGCTGCCGCTACGACGCCGCAGCCAGGTAAAGACGAATCCGGCAAGGGCGGTGGCCACCACCGCGCCGGCCACCCCGGCGATCTGTGCCCACAGGCCGACGCCGAGCAGCTTGGTCAGGCCGACGTTGCCGGTCGTCAATCCCAACGACGTGGCGACGTGCCAGAAGCCGAACAGCAGTGACCCGACGGCCGCGACTCCCCGAAAGCCCCAGGCTCGAGCCATCGTGCCATGCAGAACGCCCCGGAAAGCGAGCTCCTCGGGAATCACGGTCTGCAGCGGGATCAAGACGAAGGAAGCGAGCAACGCGCCCGAGACGGTCGTGGCGTAGCTGCTGTTGAGGAACATCGGCCGGGTGACCGGCAGCAAGAGACCGATACCGATCACCGCGCCGACGATGACAACCGCGACCGCTGCGTACTTGGCGCCCGAACGCCAGTGGTCCCGGCCCAACCCCAGCTCAGCCCACGAATGGCCGCGGTAGCGGATCAGAGCCAGCAGCCCGATCGCGGCGATCGGCACCACCACGAAATTGGCCCATGGCGTGGTGAAGTGCGCGATCAGATTCGTGGCCACGAGAACTGCGACCACGACGGCGATATCGATATACGTGCGCACGTCCCGCAATCCGTGCAGGGGCGTAACAGCGGCCGAGGTCTGAGTAGGCATCCGGTTCAGAGTACCGGCGGTGGCGTTGGCCCAGGTCAGAGTGTGATCCAGTCGTGACTACCGTCTCGGGGGTCAGTGAGCGATCGACTGTGGCAGTCCCCACAACCCGGCCGTAGCCGGAACACGATCTGGCTCACGTAAGTTCTGGAATCGTGCTCACCCTGTTGCTGGCGTTCGCAGGATTCGCCTGCCTGGATGCCCTCAACGTACTCAACATCGGTGTCGCTACGACAATCGTCTATGTGACCCGGCTGGAACGCCGATCAGCCTTTCCCGGCGGCCTCAGCTTCGTCACCGGTCTATTTGTGGCGCTGTTCACCTTCGGACTGGCGACCGTGCTCGGTGTGCGCTCGCTGACCGACGTAGCCGGCGGTTCAGACATCACCCCGTCTACCCGATACTGGGCGCAACTGATCATCGGCATTCTTTTGATCGCCGTTGCGGCACTGACCTGGTTCACCGAGCCGGTGACGCCACCATGGATACTTACTGTTGCGCGACGCCATCCATGGCTCCTCGCGCTTGTGGGTCTCGCCTTGGGCTACGCAGAGGCACCCACATCTGTTCCGTATCTGAGTGCGCTGGCGATGCTCGCCTCACGTCACCCGCTGCCGTCGATGTGGCCGCTGCTGTTGGTCGGCTATGGCTTAGTCGCCGTTCTTCCCAGTCTGCTGATTCTCGTACTGTCGACGCGGCGATCCCCTCGCGCGCGGCGGGTGCAGCGAGGGCTGGTGCGATCGGTGACGCGACACGGCCCCACCGCGATTCGGGTCATATTCCTGGGCCTCGGAGTCGTCCTGATTACCGGTGCACTGGTGCATCACAGCGCACTGGGTCTCCGCTGAGCAGCAGCAGGGTTCATACGAAAATCGGCTGACCATTCGCTGTGCTCAACCCCACGATGAGCACAGCGATTGACCAGCCGAGCCCGATCGACCTTGGTTAGCCGAACGAACACCCCGGACATTACTGTCAGTAAATATTCCTTGTCAATCACTTACCCTTCCGATAAGTTGCATATCGCTCAGACACCCGCAGACCTACGATGAGCAGCACAGCATGTGCGTGTATCGTTGGGCTGCGAAGTGAAAGTATGTGAGGGGGTGCTGTGCCAGACTTTTCGCAGCGCTTGAGCCATTTGTTTGCCACTGTGCATCCGGCCGGGCGTGGACCTTATTCCCTCAACGAGGTAGTCACCGCGCTGGGCGAGCGCGGCGTCGAGGTGTCCTCGCCCTATCTGTCACTCCTGCGCAAGGGCGAACGATCGAACCCGGCGCCGGACATCGTCACAGCACTGGCCGAGTTCTTTCAGGTGAGCCCTGCGTATTTCTATGACGCCGACTACGCCGCATCGGTGAATCGCGATCTGGATTGGCTTGTGCAGCTGCGTGACTCGAAGGTTCGTGAGATCGCGCAGCGCAGCTACGCGCTCTCCGAGAACAGTCGACAGGCGATCGCCGACATGGTCGATCACTTACGCAAGGTTGAGGGCATACCCGACAAGGAAGCCGGCGCCTCCAAGTCTTCCTGACGTTCCCGGTAGGCGTCCACTATCTCGAGTACCCATTCTTCATCACTCACCCCGCCAGGAGTTCGGAGCCATTCCGCACTGAATCCCGGGACTGGTTTGCCGGTAAGCCAATTCGTCACATCATCGATACGGTCGATTCGGCTTCCCGGCATCGGATGATCCGTTTTCGGCGGCACCTCGCGCCTCTGCGCAAGCAGGGTAAGGCCGTCCTGAATCTGCGTCGACCATTCAAAAGCTAAGTCAGATAATCGTATTCGCGACTGCTTCGGCGGAAACAGTCCTGGAAAGAGACCTGCCAGGCCGTCGTGAAGCGGCCTCAGGCGCTCCACGACACGATACGCTTGAACGCGCAGCATCAGCGGCGGCCAGACAAATCCCGCCACCATCAGTATCGCCGCAATACAACCGGGCCAGGTCTGCAGCCACCGCCCAAATGTGCTGCCCACAAGCCCCTCCCCACGGGCCAAGGGAGCCCAGACTCCTCCGAACAACGTCGCAACGAACTGAAATATCCCCGCCGCTGCCATCAACCCCAGGCCTACGCCAACGGGAGTGGAGTCCGCGTGTCGAAACCCGACCCACACGAGTTGAACCTCCACGTACATGAGGTACACACAACTCATGACCAGAGCGGCGACGGCCCAAGGGTCGCCGCCCGAATATAGCTCCGCGGCAAGTTCATATACGTCCCCGGTGCTCATGAGAACCCGGCTACGACTCACCAACACTGCAACCAAGACGAGCGCGATGACCGCCACCAGTGAGGTGATCCGCAACCCTCGCCGGATCCGCGCGGGGGATGTATCGCCAGAAACACCGATGACAAAGACCTGCAAACAAGCGCCAATCGAGATGGCCGCCCAACCGCCGATGGTGACTGCATGCGCAATCGGCGGCAGCACTGCCCACACCTCGTCAGTGAAGACCAGAAACCAAAGCCACCACGAGACACCGAAAGCTATTGCCGCTATAGCCGGAACAGATGTCGGCTGTCGCACCACCCGCCAGACTCGATACAGCAAGATCGGCAGGAAACAAGCCAGAATCACTGGACGCACAGCTTGCAGGCTCTCCCAGGCAGACACGTCTGCACTCACCGGCAGACACTCACGTTCACTTCCGGATGCAACCGCACTTCTGTGTGATTGCGGTACGCGTCGGCAATTGCCAGTACCCAAGCCTCATCACTCACCCCACTCGGAGCGTGCAGCCATTCGCCACCGAATCCTGAATCAGCTTGACCAACAATCCAATTTGCTACAGCAAGAGCGCGTGCTGACCCGTCTTTGGGAGCTGGGGTATCGGTTCCGAGGGGAAGCTCACGACTTTGCGCCAAAAGCGTCAGGCCGTCCTGAATATGCGTGGACCATTCAAATACTTTGTCCGACAGTCGGATTTGCGATTCCATGGGAGGGAACAGCTGGGGGAACAAATGGGCAAACTCATCATGGAGCGGCCGCAGACGTCGCTCCTGGCGCCGCGCCTGAATACGCAGCACTACGGGGGGGCCAGAGAAAGCCCACGGCCATCAAGGTTATGCCGACGCCGCCGCTCACGCTCTGCAACACCATCCCGTACCTGGCCGAGATCACGTCGTGTCCGCCGGTTAGAGGACGCCAGATGCCCCCGACAAAGACACAAACAACTTCAAACGAGGACGCAACCGCCAGCAGTCCCAGGCCGGTGCCGACTGGTGTCGAATCGGCATGACGATACCCAGCCCATATCAGCTGGACCAGAGTCGCCGTTAGGTAACCATTACTGACCAAAGACGCGACAACGGCCCCACTATCCGCGCCATCGAGAAGCGCGTTGGTGAGTTCTTTCAGGTCTTCCGTGGCCAGCAGGGCTTGGCTGTGTTGCACGGCTACGGCGACCACCACCAGAACGACAGCGGTTACCCCGAGAACGACTCGCCAAGCGCGTCTCATCCGCGCTGGGGAAACGGAACCGCTAATGCCGAGAACAAAAATCTGCACACAGGCAGCCACCGTGGTGACAAACCACCCGGCCATGCTTGCGGCACGTATTTGCACCGGCAGCACGGACCATAAGAAGTCCGATAGCAGAAGCAGCCAAAACCACATGACCACCCCGAAGGCGGTGATCGCGATGACCGGGGCAGATGCCGGGTACCGCCAGAGCCGCCAGATCCTGTACAGCAGAACCGGCAGGAAGCAGAGCAGAAAAACGATGCGCACAATCTGCATGACCTGCCATGCCGAGGGGTCGATCACCCCAGTGCGTCGTCCAGGTACGGACTCCACCGCGTGCGAACTGCGCGCCCCGCCCGCATCCGGCGGATGAGCAGGCCGGCAAAACGTTCGGCCGCCAGTTCATCCTCGGGCCAGCAGTCGGCATGAGCTAAGTCATCAGTCCCGCAGCTACGTTGCAGCATGCGGGCCACCAGCTCCGGTGGCACCGCGCGTACATGTTCTGCCGCAAAATCAACAACTGGCTGCCCCCGGTGACCCAACACCATGTGCCCCAGTTCGTGAGCAATCGTGCGATCGCGACCCACGACACCTTGCCCCACTTGCACCAGATCCCGGTCCGGGAACGATATCCACTGTCCGAACACACCAGCAGAGAGCGGCACGTCTTCGATATCCATCACTCGGCCGTTTGCCCGAGCCCAGGTCCGAGCAACATCCTCGATTGAAGCCCGCCCCGCGGCAGTGACCGCCAGCACCTGGTCCACCGCAGCAACAACCGGCCCGTAACGGCCGGCATCGCGCTGTGCAAACCACATGAGCAATGATGCTAGCGGTCCCGCGGTGTGCCCACAGCAGAAGTACCCGGCAGCGAAGTGATTTACGTCAAGTACCGGAGAAAGGCGACGAGCGCCGCATTGACAGGTTCGGGGGCATCCAACGTAACTACATGACCGGCATCGGGAATTACCACCTCGGCGACGCCATCTGCGATTGCCCACTGCGACATTGATGTCGCGATGTTTCCGGTGCGATCCTTTTCTCCACGCATCAGCAGCAGTGGCAACTGTGTGCGGTAATCGCTATCCGGCTTAACGAACTCGGTGGTCGCGCGCCATATCTCGAGAAACTCGGCCTTCGATATCGCCGCGAAGGCCCGGAGCAGGTCGGCACGCGCGCTCTCGGTAACCGCCGAGGCATCCGCCATGACACCTGGCAAGGACCGGGCAGGTATGAACCGCAGCAGCGGAGCAGAGAGTCGCAATGACGACCTTTCGAGCCAGGACAACGGACCGGTGTTCCAGGTTGAGTCGAAAACGCCCAGCGCGCGGTAGCCCTGCGGCGCTTGCCTGACAAGGCGCTGTCCGATGTTGCCGCCTAGAGAAAGTCCGATGAGGATTGGGCGGTCCAGATCGAGGTGGGCGATCAACGCTTCCACGTCTGTTACCAGTACGTCCGCTGTGATGGCGGTGGTATTAGGTCTGGAGACTCCGTGTCCGCGCAAATCGAAGAGCACGACGCGAAATCCGGCGGCCCGGAGGACATCACGCTGGGATTCGAACATGGCATGGTCGGCGCCCGCTCCATGGATGAATACGACCGGAATGCCCGAACCAGCGGTATCGGAGTACCTCAGCACACAACCATCTCGACGAAGACGTCCGTCTAATTCCATGTGCTTCCGAACCATGTAATCCGCATGGAGCTGCCCGGGGGAATCGAACCCCCGACCTATTCATTACGAGTGAATTGCTCTACCGACTGAGCTAGGGCAGCACGCCGGGCGAACCCAGCGACCGAGAGTCTACGGCACCCCTGCCACGACGCCCAATCTCATTCCGTGGGGCGAAGAGCCTGCCCCGCCGTCGCGACCAGGGCATCGATCGCGAACTTGGGTTTCACATTGACCGCCAGCGCCTCTCGGCACACCAGAACGGCCTCGATGCATCGCAGAAGCTGTTCGGGGGGCACCCGGTCCACCATCGGCCCGAGCCGGTCGGCCATATCGGGGTGATGCAGCGCCACCCGGCCCTCCTCGGCGGCGCCCACCGACAGCACCAGGGCGTCTCGGAAGTAGGTGGCCAAATCGATGAGCGTGCGGTCCAGCGCATCACGCGATGCCCTGGTCTGACGCGATTTTTGTTTACGCTCCAAGTCCTTCAGGACACCCGCTGCTCCGCGCAGCGCTGTCGCCGCACCCTTGCCGGTGCCCCCGGCCCCCAGCGCCGTCCTCAGCTCTTCCTCTTCGGCCTCATTGCGGGCGGCCGTCTGTTCCTTCGCCTCGGTGTCGGCGCTGGTCACCAACTCCTCGGCCGCCGCATACGCTCGCGTAGGGGTCGCGGCCTCCCTGGCCAGCCCCAATGCTCGGAGCCGCCGGGCACGGGCCTGCTCATCAGTGGCGAGCCTGCGCGCACGGCCGACATGACCACCGCTCACCGATGCGGCCCACTGCGCCTGCTCGGGATCGATCCCGTCGCGGTCCGTCAACACCTGTGCGATAGCAGTCACCGAGGGGGTGACAAGCGCCACATGACGGCAGCGTGATCGCAAGGTGATCGAGATGTCTTCCGGGTCCACCGAGGGGGCGCACAGCAAGAACACCGTTCGCGGCGGCGGCTCCTCCACAACCTTCAACAGCACGTTGCCGGCGCCCTCGGTCAACCGGTCGGCGTCCTCGATCAGCACCACCAGCCAGCGCCCGGTACTCGGCCGACGCCAGGCCGCCTGCACGATCGCGCGCATCTCGTCCACACCGATCGACAATCCCTCGGGAACAACTCTGCGCACGTCAGCATGGGTGCCGGCCATCGTGGTGGTGCAGGCACGGCATTCCCCACAGCCCGCAGCCCCCTCCGATTCACACTGGAGGGCGGCGGCAAAACACAAAGCGGCCACCGATCGGCCCGACCCCGGCGGTCCGGTGAACAACCACGCGTGGGTCATCCGGCCCACGTCATCCCCACGCGCAGCCAATGCCGCAGATGAGAGCGTGGAAACCACCGCTCCCTGATCCACCAGGCGACCGAAAACCCTGCTCATCGCCACCAACCCTAGCCGCCGGATCCGACTCCCCGAACAGGCCGCATAGGCGTGTGAAACGCTGTCGTCACCGCCGACAGCTACGGTTAACGAGTGACTGGCGCGGAAGGAAGGGCAGACCAGCGCCCACTTGCACGCGCAGCCCGGTATTCGCGATGGGTCATGCGCACCCCATGGCCGCTTTTCATCATGGGTATCGCACAGTCGAACCTGGTCGGGGCCTTGTTCGTCTTGGGCTTCCTGCGCTTCGGACTGCCGCCGAGCGACAGGGTGGAACTGTCTGAGCTCGGCACCGCGCGGCTCATCATCCTCGGCGTCTCGCTGTTCATCCTGTTCATTGCCGGCGCCATCGTCAGCACCTACCTGCTGTTACCGGTTCTGCGCTGGCAGTACAGCTCCCCGGACTTCGAATCCGAAGGATCGGAGTCTGTCCGTGTCCGTGCCCTGCAGATGCCCTTCTATCGCACCGTCATCAGCGTCGCGACCTGGCTCGTGGGTGGTGCGATCTTCGTCGCCGTCACCTGGTCCTCCACCCATAGCTCGGTACTGGTCGCCGCATTCGCGACCGTGCTGGGTGCCACCACCACCAGCATCATCGGCTACCTGCAGTCCGAGCGGGTCCTGCGCCCGGTAGCCATTCAGGCACTGCGCCGTGGTGTGCCGGAAAATGTCACCGCCCCAGGCGTTATCGTGCGCCAGATCCTCACCTGGGCGTTGAGCACCGGCGTGCCGATCCTGGCCATCGTGCTCACCGTCGTGGGCCAACGCGCGGGATATCTGAAGTCCAATGCCGACAACCTCACCGGCTCCATCCTGATCCTGGCGATCATCGCGCTGGCGATCGGGCTGATGGGCACGCTGCTGGTGGCCACCTCGATCGCCGATCCGCTACGCCAATTGCGGTGGGCGCTCAGCGAGGTGCAGCGCGGCAACTACAACGCCCACGTCCCCATCTACGACGCCAGCGAGCTCGGACTGCTCCAAGCCGGGTTCAACGACATGGTGCGCGATCTCGGTGAACGTCAACGCCTGCGCGACCTCTTCGGCCGCTACGTCGGTGAAGATGTCGCACGCCGGGCACTCGAGTACGGCACCGAACTCGGCGGTCAAGAGCGCAGTGTCGCTGTGCTTTTCGTCGACCTGGTGGGGTCCACCCAGTTGGCGTCGACACGCGGGCCGGCGGTGGTCGTCAGGGTCCTCAACGAGTTCTTCCGGGTCATCGTCGATACCGTCAACAAGCACGGCGGCTTCGTCAACAAGTTCCAGGGTGATGCGGCGCTGGCCATCTTCGGTGCACCCATCGACCACCCCGATGGCGCCGCAGCCGCGCTCGCGGCCGCCCGCGAGCTGGCCCATGAACTCACCAACGTGTTGGGCTCCAACGACTTTGGAATCGGGGTATCGGCGGGACGCGCCATCGCCGGACACATCGGGGCGCAAGCGCGTTTCGAGTACACCGTCATCGGCGATCCCGTGAACGAGGCGGCCCGGTTGACCGAGCTGGCCAAGAACGAACCCGGAAACGTGCTGGCATCTGCCTCCGCGGTCATGGAGGCACGCGACCAAGAGGCCCTGCGCTGGGACGTCGGTGAGACCGTCGAACTGCGCGGCCGTAACGTGTCCACTCAGGTGGCACGCCCGCGTCGCGTCTAGGTCGCCTTCTTGGCGGCCTTCTTCGCCGGGGCCTTCTTGGCGGGAGCCTTCTTTGCCGCCTTCGCAGGCGCCTTCTTGACGCGCTTCACAGGCCCACGGGCCCGACGGTCGGCAAGCAACTCCGAGGCACGCTCATCGGTGATCGACAGCACGTCATCACCCTTACGCAGGCTGGCGTTGGTCTCACCGTCGGTGACGTACGGGCCGAAGCGGCCGTCCTTGATCACCATCGGTTTGCCGGTCGCCGAATCCGCACCAAGCTCACGTAGCGGAGCCGCCGAAGCCGCCTGACCGCCACGACGTTTGGGCTCGGAGTAGATCTTCAGCGCCTCATCGAGGGTGATGGTGAACATCTGATCCTCGGTGGCAAGCGATCGAGAATCGGTGCCGCGCTTGAGGTATGGGCCGTAACGCCCGTTCTGCGCGGTGATCTCTTCTCCGTTGGCCGGATCGACACCGACCACGCGCGGCAATGACAGCAGCTTGAGCGCGTCCTCGAGCGTCACCGTCTCCAACGTCATGGACTTCAGCAGTGAGCCGGTACGCGGCTTGGGCCCTTCTACCTTCTTGGCGCCCCGCTTGGGCTTCACCTCGGCCTCGGCGGCGTCCAGCTGCTCCGGCGGTGCAGGCAGCACCTCGGTGACGTAAGGGCCGAAACGTCCATCCTTGGCGACGATTTCGTGTCCGGACTCCGGGTCAACACCCAGCGTCCGGCCCTCCTGTGGGATCGCGAACAGCTGCTCAGCCATCTCGACGGTCAGCTCATCGGGGGTGACGCCGTCCTTGACGTTGGCGCGCTGCGGGGTCGGTTCCCCGTCGTCGCCGGTGATCATCCGTTCCAGGTACGGGCCGTTCTTTCCGACCCGCACGTAGATGGGGCGACCCTGGTCATCGTCGAACAGCTTGATCGAGTTGACCTCGCGGGCATCGATCTCCTCGAGGTTCACCCCCACCAGGCGCTTGAGTCCGCCGGCGCGGGCTACTGAACCCTCGACACCGTGCTCGCCACCAAAATAGAAGGCGTTCAACCAGTTTGTGCGCCGTTCGTTGCCGGAGGCGATCTCGTCGAGGTCATCCTCCATCGCGGCGGTGAAGTCGTAGTCGACCAGCCGGCCGAAGTGTTGCTCCAGCAGACCGATCACCGCGAACGCGGTCCATGAGGGCACCAGCGCACTGCCGCGCTTGTGCACGTAGCCGCGGTCCTGGATGGTCCGGATGATCGAGGAGTAGGTCGACGGACGCCCAATCCCCAACTCTTCCAATGCCTTGATGAGCGAGGCTTCGGTGTATCGGGCAGGCGGATTGGTGGTGTGGCCGTCTGCGGACAGCTCCGCGACCGTGACGGTCTGGCCCTGCTTGAGCTGTGGCAGACGACGCTCCTCGTCGTCTGCCTCGCCACCGGCCAGCTCATCCACGGTCTCGACGTACGCCGACAAGAAGCCGGGGAAGGTGATGGTGCGGCCGCTGGCGGTGAACACCACCTGCTCACCCGAGGTGGCGGTGCCGGCCAATCGCAGGCTCAGCGTGGTCCCGCGTGCATCGGCCATCTGCGAGGCAACCGTGCGTTGCCAGATCAGCTCGTACAGACGGAATTCGTCATTGTCGATCAGTGAATGCAATTGTCCCGGAGTTTTGAAAGTCTCGCCTGCGGGACGAATAGCCTCGTGCGCTTCCTGCGCATTTTTCACCTTGCGCGTGTATTGCCGTGGCGAGGGATGCACATATTCGCTTCCGTACAACTCCGCGGCCTGGCTGCGCGCGGCAGTCAATGCCGATTCGGACAGCGTCGTGGAATCGGTACGCATATAGGTGATGTAGCCGTTTTCATACAGCCGCTGCGCAATGCTCATGGTGCGCTCGGAGGAGAACCGCAGCTTGCGCCCGGCTTCCTGCTGCAGCGTCGATGTCATGAACGGCGGGTAGGGCTTACGGGTGTATGGCTTTTCCTCGGCCGAGGCGACTGTCAGGGTGGCATGAGCCAGCCCGGCGACCAGAGCGTTGGCCCGCACCTCGTCGAGAACCAGCACATCGTCGGCCTTCTTGACCTGGCCCAGCGAGTCGAAGTCGCGACCGGAAGCCACGCGCAGCGCGTCAACGCTCAGCAGGCGGGCGTTGAAACGCGGAGGCTTGGCCTCGCTGCCGGCGTCCAGTTCGGCGCCCAGATCCCAGTATCCGGCGCTGCGGAACGCCATGCGATCGCGTTCGCGCTGGACGATGATCCGGGTCGCCACCGATTGCACGCGCCCGGCGGACAGATTCCGGCCGACCTTCTTCCACAGCACGGGACTGACCTCGTAGCCGTAGAGCCGGTCCAGGATGCGGCGGGTCTCCTGTGCGTCGACGAGGTTGTTGTCGAGGTCACGGGGGTCCTGAGCGGCCGCCAGGATGGCTTGCTCGGTGATCTCGTGGAAGACCATGCGCCTGACGGGCACCTTGGGCTTGAGAGTCTCGAGCAGGTGCCAGGCGATGGCCTCACCCTCGCGGTCACCGTCCGTTGCGAGATAGAGCTCGTCAACGTCCTTCAGCAGGCCCTTCAGCTCGGTGACGGTGCCCTTCTTGTCGGGGCTGACGATGTAGAGCGGCTCGAAGTCTTCGTCGACGTTCACTCCGAGTCGAGCCCAGGGTTCGGACTTGTACTTGGCCGGAACGTCGGCAGCGGCACGGGGCAGGTCCCGGATGTGGCCACGCGAGGACTCGACGACGTATCCGTCGCCGAGGTAGCCAGCGATCTTGCGGGCCTTCGTCGGTGATTCGACGATGACGAGCCGTCGCACTGCTTCGTCTCCTTACCTGCGCATTCAGCCGCATATGTACGGTGTAGGGGCGGTCCACCGTGGTCACAAGATGACACCCCCGCGCCAATTGCGCAAACCTAGCCTTTCATATCGGCTTCGGTATTCCCGATGTCAGGGTGGCTAAAAGTGTGTCCGTGTCGCAGTTAAACCGCTGATAAAACCTGGTTATACCCTCGGCCAAACACGAAATGCATCGGTATCGCCCGGTGGTTCCCCGATGTTTTCGAGCAGCCGTCCCAGTCTGCGTCGCCCACTGATTCGTAACGCGGGATTGGCGCCCCGTGTTCCGATCAGGGTTGGGGCAATGCCGACGCGCATCAGCGCGGCCGCCAGCGCCGAATGCGTATCGGGGGCGTGCGGGTCCAGTCCGAGGAGGTATCGATCGGCTTCTGGCGAGCCCGCCGCGAGCACCCAGGCCCGCAATTCACGAGCACCCGGTAACCATTGCGCGGGCACGGTTTTCACCGCACCCCGAGTCCACTCGCGCGCGATCGGGAGCACCGCGGGATCGATGGCTGTTCGCACCAGCGGATGGTTCTCGTCGGTGTGACCGACCTCGGCTTGCAGGCCGGTTTCGGTGATCATTTCGGCCAGCGCCAGCGCACGCCACGGCTGGTCCACGACCACCGAGATCCGGGCGCCCGCGCCACTGACCACGACCTGGCCCGGTCCGGCCAGCAGCCCCGCCAGATCGGCGACCTCGGGAGGCACCGATTCGGCGGAAAAGAAGGACAGCTGGCTCACAGTCACCGACAGTACTTTCTCCGCGCGCCAGGGGGCTCTACCCGCGCGCGGAGAGATTCTTGGAACGAGAAACGCCCCCAGCCATGGCCAGGGGCGTTCCTTCGACGGATGTGGGTCAGACGGCGCGGACGCCGGTAGCCTGGGGGCCCTTGGGGCTCTGGCCTACCTCGAACTCAACCTTCTGGTTCTCTTCCAGGGTACGGAATCCGTTGCCCTGAATCTCCGTGTAGTGGACGAAGACGTCGGCGGAGCCGTCCTCGGGAGCAATGAACCCGAAGCCCTTTTCCGCGTTGAACCACTTCACAGTTCCCTGTGGCATTTCTTGATTTTCCTTCTCTTACACCGGGTGCGACGCGCCGTTCGGTACGTCGGGCCCCGTTCCGACCGCCATACCCCGTGAAGAAGACCCTCGCAGGAACCGCGACCGCAACGTCGATCCTGCGAGTGCAAAACACGAACACAGAAGCTGCGACCGCCCTAAGTAGAGCATGTTTAGAGCGTTGGCGATAGCGGTGAGCCAGATAATTGATAGGAAGTTCGGTGAACAGTGGCGAAACTTCGGCCACCTTTTGGCCTGCCTTACCCTGGCATTATGGCCATATGCGGTAGCGAACTCGACACCGTTTTGGCACAAGTGTGCAGGTCACGAGGGGTTTTGCGGTGACCGTAGGCTATGGCCGCGAACTGCTGGATCTCATCGTGGCCGGTACGCCCAGCGGCGAAACTCCGGTGCGGCATATTTGCGATATTCCTGCCCGAAATGCCGAGGTCGCGATGTGGCCGCGGTGGGCACACCACGATGCGATCACTGCTTTTGCCGCCCAAGGAGTGACCGATCCGTGGTCGCACCAGGTCGCCGCCGCCTCGCTGGCGTTCGCGGGCCGCCATGTGGTGGTAGCCACCGGCACCGCATCCGGGAAGTCGGTGGCCTATCAATTGCCGATTCTGACCGCGTTGGCCGCAGAGCCGCGGGCCCGTGCGCTCTATCTGGCACCCACCAAGGCACTCGGCCACGACCAGTTGCGCTCGATACGCGAATTGATTACGGGGATCAACAGTTTCGATCGAGTGCTGCCCTGCGCGTATGACGGCGACAGCTCCAACGAGTTGCGGCGGTTCGCGCGCGAGAGCTCGCGGTGGATCTTCACCAATCCCGACATGATGCACGTGTCACTGCTGCACAACCACACCCGCTGGTCGGCATTCCTGCGCGGATTGCGCTATCTGGTGGTGGACGAATGCCATTACTACCGTGGAGTTTTCGGGTCAAATGTGGCTCTTGTGCTGCAGCGACTGCTGCGCTTGTGCGCACGCTATGGTTCGCGTCCGACGGTGGTATTCGCCAGCGCCACGACCTCCAATCCTGGCGCTGCGGCGCAGGCATTGATCGGTCAGCCGGTCGAAGAAGTCATCGCAGATGGTTCTCCGCACGGGATGCGCACGGTGGCGCTCTGGGAACCGCCGCTGCTTCCGATCACCGGAGAGAACGGGGCACCGGTGCGACGCCCGGTAAGCACCGAGGCATCCCGGCTCCTGGCCGATTTGGTCCAGGAGGGAGCGCGGACGTTGACCTTCGTCCGATCGCGGCGCGGCGCGGAGATGACAGCGCTCGGCGCCGCCCATCGGCTCGCGGAGGTCGATCCGGCACTGGCGTCGCAAGTGGCGGCGTACCGGGCGGGCTATCTGCCGGAGGACCGCCGGGCGCTGGAACAGGCGTTGTCGACGGGCACGTTGACTGGTGCGGCGACCACGAACGCTCTTGAGTTGGGCGTCGATATAGCCGGTTTGGATGCCGTTGTGGTGGCGGGCTTCCCGGGCACCGTGGCCTCATTCTGGCAGCAGGCGGGACGCTCCGGGCGCCGGGGGCAGGGGTCATTGGTGGTATTGGTCGCTCGCGACGATCCGCTGGACACCTACTTGGTTCACCATCCGGGCGCGCTGTTGGATAAGCCGATCGAGGCGGTGGTGATCGATCCGACTAATCCACATGTGCTGCGCCCCCATCTGCTTTGTGCGGCAACCGAATTACCGTTGAGCGAGGACGACGTGCGATCCCTGGATGCCGGGGATGTGGTCGCCCAGCTCGTTGACGACGGGCTGCTACGCAAGCGGCCCGGCGGATACTTTGCGGCCCCCGGCCTCAATCCGTATGCGGCGGTGGATATCCGTGGATCTATCGGCGGGCAGGTGATGATCCTGGAGGCCGATACCGGGCGCGTGTTGGGAACTGTCGATTCCGGGCGAGCCCCCGCGACGGTGCATCCGGGTGCAGTCTATTTGCATTCCGGCGAGACCTATCTGGTCGATTCGCTCGATTTCGGCGATGGAATCGCTTTGGTGCACAACGCCACTCCCGACTATTCGACGTTCGCCCGGTCGACCATCGATATCGCGATCACCGGCGAGGGCGAGCGGATCGATCTGGGTGACGTCCAGATAGGGCTGGTGCCGGTGGACGTTACCCACCAGGTGATCGGCTATCTACGCAAGCTGGCGACCGGCGAGATCCTGGACTTCGTCGAACTCGACATGCCCTCCTCTACGCTGAGCACCAAGGCGGTGATGTACACCATCACCCCGGAAGCGTTGGCGGGCATCGATATCGAGGCACTAGCCACACCCGGTGCCTTGCATGCGGCAGAGCATGCCGCGATCGGCCTGCTGCCATTGGTGGCCAGCTGCGATCGTGGCGACATCGGCGGGGTGTCGACTGCGCTGCAAGCAGAGACCGGGCTACCAACGGTGTTCGTGTACGACGGCCACCCCGGCGGTGCGGGTTTTGCCGCCCGCGGATATCAGCAGCTCGCGATCTGGCTGGGTGCCACGGCCGACGCCATCGAGTCGTGTGAATGTGAGGCGGGGTGCCCGTCCTGTGTGCAATCGCCCAAGTGCGGCAATGGAAACTCCCCGCTGGACAAGACCGCGGCCATCAAGGTGCTGCGGTTGGTGTTGTCCCGACTACCCGGCTAGAAGGCGCGGGCGTACTGCTTGGGTACCGTCGGCCTCAGCTCGGCGCCCAGTTCCCGGGCGGCGCGCCGTGGCCAATACGGGTCGCGCAGCAGTTCGCGGCCAAGCAGCACCGCCGAGGCATCGCCCGCAGCGAGGATCGATTCGGCTTGGTGTGGCTCGGTGATCATGCCGACTGCGGCTGCGGGAAGAGCTGTTTCGGCCTGGACACGTCGGGCGAATCGCACCTGATATCCGGGCCCCGTGGGAATCCGGACATGTGGCACATTTCCGCCCGTCGACACGTCGACGAGATCCACCCCACGCGCCTGCAGCAGCCTGGCCAGCTCGACGGTCTGATCGGGTGTCCAGCTGTCTGCCTCCAGCCCGGGCTCCTCGGACACCCAGTCGGTGGCCGACACTCTGACGAAAAGCGGCAGGTGTTCGGGCCAGACCGTACGTACCGCCGCGACGGTGTCCAGGGTGAGCTTCACCCGACCGGCAAAAGACCCGCCGTACTCGTCGGTGCGGGTATTGCTTGCCGGAGAGAGGAATTGGTGCTGAATGTAGCCGTGGGCGGCGTGCACCTCAAGCACCTGGAAACCCGCCCGCAACGCGCGCTGCGCGGCAACCACGTAGTCATCGATGATCGCGTTGAGATCAGCCGACGTGGCTGCTGCCGGCGGCTCGAAGTCACCATACGGCGCGTTGGTTGGTCCAATTGTCTCCCAGCTCAATGGATCTGAGGGATTCAGTGAGAGATGCCCGTCCCACGGTGCAACGGTAGACGCCTTACGTCCGGCATGCCCGAGCTGCACCGCGGGAATGGAACCAAAATCCTTGATGACGTCCACGATGGCGGCCCAGGCCTGCTCTTGGGTGTCGTTCCACAGCCCGGTGTCGTACGGGGAGAGTCGCCCTCGCGCATTGACGGCAGTTGCCTCGGTGAACACCAGCCCAGCACCACCGACCGCTCGACTGATCAAGTGAGTTCGGTGCCAATCGTTGGGTGTACCAGTCAAGGGACCGGTGGGGTCTGCCGAGTACTGGCACATCGGCGACATCCAGATCCTGTTGGGAATGGTGATATCGCGCAGCCAGTACGGCTCGAACAGCAGGCTCATGGTGCGAAGACTCCTCGCGTCGGGTCGGCGGCCAGCCCGGCTGGCCCGGCACAATCCAACGCAGATGGGCGCGGGATGCTTCCCGCGCCCTATTTAGCCTGCCTGTTCGGTTGCCGGCCCCTGCTCGACCGCGGAGAGCGCCTCCCGCACGAAGTCGGCGGACAGCACGACCGCCTCGGCGGTGTCGCGTGAGACGGCAATGGCCGGGAAAGCATGCAGCTGCCACGAGTAGCTGTGCACCTTGGCCACCACACCTGCGGTGGTGAGCTTCTCGGCAAGCTCCAGCGCATCCGGCTCTAGGAACTCGTCCTGCGCGGTGATGAGCAGCGTGGGCGGAAACGCCTCGACAGGCACCGAAATCACCCGCCGTTCGCCAGTGAATTCCACTGGGCCCCTATAGAATTTAGGTGCCAACTTGGCGAGCTTACCCTTGGGTAAATACGCGTCATGACGGCTGGTACTGGACGGATTGGAGGCCAGGTCCAGGTCCAGCAGCGGCGAATACCCCACATAGGCAACAGGTTTCGGCAATCCATGGGTGTGCGCATACTCAATGACCTTGCCGCTCAGGTACCCACCCGCCGAGTCACCGACGATGATCACCCGTGCGTAGTCCTGCAGTAGCTCGCGGTAGGCCTGCACAGCATCTGCCACCGAGGTGCCTACCCCGGCTACCGGCAGCTGCCGGTAATCGAGCACGTACACGGGGATCTGAAGCTGGCGCGCCAACAATCCGGTGATCTTGCGGTGGGTGGCGGGCCCGCACGCAATGAAGGCACCACCGTGCAGGTAGAGGATGGCGGTGTCGGAATCACTGGCCTGCGTCCCGGCCGGCACCATCAGATCCGTGGGTCGGTCGGCCAGTGCGATCCGCGTCCGCTGGATGCCGGGTGCATCGGGTCCACGTTGGGCCCCCTGGTCCAGCCACTTGAGCTGCCGAAGACCGGCGTCGAGGATCGGAAACAGGATCAACAGCGGCTTGACGAAGATCAGCACGAACAGAAACGGCAACCGAGCCTTGAGACCCGACTTGGGGTGCAGGGTGACGACCATCCGCTAACGCTACCGCCAGCGATTTGGCCGTCGCCGCGGAAGGGTATTCAAGACGAAGCCGCAAACACCTGAAAGGCGATTTACCTTAGTGTTTAGAAGCCCGCAATGGTTGTGAAGGTTCATGGCAGGAGTTGCGAACAGATCGAATCCATCACCAGTCGAGAATGTGCCGGAAAGAGGTGAATGGTGACGATCTTTCGTCTCGGTCCGTCCAGTTACTTTGGCAACCCAGCCACGCTCGTGGAAGGGGACCAAGAAGGCATGCGATTGTTCGCATGCGCCCTCCACTCAGCGCTCGAAAACGGCCGTGCAACCTTAGAAGGCGAAGGAGGTCTCCAACACCTGATAGAGGAGCGAAACGGCCCTGCAACCATCACGCTCGGCCAATACGGCGTCGTATGGCAACTAGACAGATCCAAATTGGATGAACTTCTCGCGCTGGTCGATCCACTCATCGCGGATAACACATCAGGACATCAATACCTGGACATCAGAAGCCCAACAGAAACCCTGGTCATCTCCGTCAACGAGTTCTCCTAGATACCGAGACATCGCCCTCGCCACTGCAGCCGTTGATCGAATGGCGTGCCATCGAGCAGCGTTCAAAACCCGTAACCTCGGTGGGTGCCTGAGACCAAGGGTCGACGTCAAGACCGTCGCACCGCTGTAACGACTGCGGCAATCCTCGACGCGGCGGAGGGGCTTTTTGTGGAGCGTGGGTTCCACGCGGTCACCATGGACGCGATCGCCGACTCCGCCGATCTCGCGGTTGGTTCGATCTATCACCACTTCAAGAACAAAGAGCGTCTCTATCTCGCACTGGTCGAGCGCGCGCTGCTGGTCAACGAGGAGGCGATGGCCAGGGCCTTTGGTGAAGGCCGCACGCCGATGGAGGAACTGCGGGCGGCCAGTGACGCCTACTGCGATTTCCATCTGCAGAATCCGGGGTACTTCCGCATGATCGCCCTGCGCACCCTCGACGTCCCCCCCGGGGATATGGCCGACGAAGTCGAACGCCGGATCGCCGACAAGGTCGAGTCGCTGGTCGGCGATATCGCTGATGTGCTCCGCCGCGCCGACGCCGCGGGTGAGCTGCACTGCACAGATCCGGTCCGGACATCCATCTTTTTGTGGGGCGCCTGGAATGGCGTGCTATCGCTCAATCTGCGCCCTGACCGGCTGCGACTTGAGCCGGCCGAGATGCAACGCGTACTGGAATTGGGGCGCGAGATCATCGAGCGCGGCCTCGTTCGCAATAAAGTCTTGTAGTAGCGTTCAGTTTTGTAGTAGCGTTCGGTTATGGTGCTGGCGGCGGCGATTCAACTCGAAGCAGTCATCGGCGATGTCGCCGCGAACCTGGACAAGTACTCCAGGCTCGCCGATAAGGCCGGCCAATCCGGAGCGCGCATCATCGCGTTACCTGAGTTCTTCACCAGCGGGATCGCCTTCGACCCCTCCTTGAAAAATGCCACCCTGCCCTTCTCGGGAGAGGCCACCGAACTGCTGTGCGCGCTGGCTCGTCGCTACGACGCGCTCGTCGGCGGCTCGTTCCTGTGCCGGGACGAGGATAGCCACGTCCGCAACGCCTACGTCGCGGCCGACGCGACCGGGGTGGTCGGGCGCCACGACAAGGACCTGCCGACCATGTGGGCGAACTCCTTCTACATCGGCGGCCAGGACGACGGGGTGTTCCGCGCGGGCACGTATGACGTTGGGGCTGCCGTGTGTTGGGAGCTGATGCGCACCCGCACCGCACAACGCATGCGTTCACGGGTCGACCTGGTCATGACGGGTTCCGGCTGGTGGTCAGTACCTCCATGGCATCCGCGCGCGACCTTCGAGGGGATGGAACGTCGCAACCACGAGACCGCCCGGGCCGCGGCGGGTACCTTCGCCAAATACGTTGGAGCACCGGTCGTTCATGCCGCGCACGTCGGCGATTTCCGCTGCGCCATGCCCTGGATACCCCTCGGGTATCGGGGACACTTTGAAGGTTCCACCCTGATCACCGACGGTGCCGGGCACGTCATCGCCGAGCGTCGCCCAGAGCAGGGCCAGGGAATCCTCCTCGGCGAGATCGACCTCGGACGCCAGGCACCCACGGCTGAGATTCCCGACCGCTTCTGGCTGCATCCCCGCGGCGCACTGCCCACCGCCGCATGGCATTACCAACGGTGGCATGGCCGGCGATGGTATCGCAGAAACATGGTCAGCGCATGAACCTCGTCGTCCGCATCGGCCTCCTCGAGCTGGCATTCGGGGCAATGATGGGGTGGGCGGTGGCCGCCAACTTCCTTGCCCCGCGACTGCTCAAGCGCATCGGCGTGACGAACGGCCGCAGGTTCCTCCAGGCCCACCTGGACTACATCATGATGGGAATACTCCTGATCGCGGTGGGTCTCGCCGTGCCGGGAATGCCCGGCTGGCTGGCCGCCGTCGTGGTCTTTGGCGCGCTGCTAAACCCAACCCTGTTTCTGCCGATGGCGTTCAAGGAGAACGTCGCGTCCACCGCAGTTTTCAAGGCCGTCACGTTCGCCTCATTCGTGGCAACCAGTGGCGGTCTGGCTTTGGTTGCAGTCCAATAGGATTGGCAGCCGCAGCCCGCTTCAGGCCGTCTTCGTGGCCCTGATCGTGTACGTCAGGGGCATGACACCCGACCGCTCGCTCAGCGCCCATTCACCTCCGGGCCGCGGCGCCATATGGCCGGGAAGGGCCTCCCAAGGAACACTATCGTGCTCGATCAGGAGATCGATGCGCAGACCGCTCGTGATCAGAGCCGTCACGATCTCCCCGAGAGAGTGATTCCATTCATAGGTCGTCGAAGCCTGAATGACCTTGTCCGTAGGGACGTATGTTTGACCGTCGTCCCATTCCAACGGTTCGTCATGCTCGAAGTACGGGTATCGCAGACGCAACTCATCGCCAACGGAATCATCCATCGACCACAAGATCGGATGACCTTCGCGGATCACTAGAGCCCCACCGGGAGCAAGGAGCGCCGAGACCACCTCCGCCCATGCGTCAACGCGAGGAAGCCAGCACAGCGCCCCAATTCCGGTGTAGACAAGGTCGAAGCTATTGCACGGCAGTACTTTTGCTGCGTCGTGAACGTCTGCCTCTACGAAGGTCACGACATCACCCGTCTCGGCGGCCAGTGTCCGAGCCTCCCGGATAGCGTCCTGTGAGAAATCCAGGCCCGTCACAACGGCCCCCAAGCGGGCCAACGAAATCGTGTCTGTCCCAATATGACACTGCAGGTGCACGGTGTTCTTGCCTGCGATGTCACCGAGCACCGGCAGGTCGAAACTGACGACATCCGAGAGCAACGAGCCGTTGTCGATGAAGTTCTGCACCTGATACCCCGAGCCATCGCGTGCCGCGTGAATTGCGGCCCGCTCGTTCCAGTTGGCCCGATTCGCACCCAACCAACCAGCTCTGTCACTCATGGCTGCCATCCTATTGGCGCGTACAACCTATTTAGCTGTACGGACAATGATCAGGTCATGGTTCTGTTAAACCGTTGCGGTAGTGGGCTCGTCCGGTTGCGGTCCGGGGCTCGGTGCATCTCTGAACGTTGCACGTTTCCGGGCGGGGAGTTTCTGTGGCCACCAGAACCACGGCCCCAGGAGCCTGGCCAGTGGCATGACCAGGAACAGCCGAACGATCATCATGTCGAAGATCAAGCCGATGCAGATGGTGGACCCTGCCTGGCCGATGTTGACCACATCGCTGGAGAGCATCGCCAGCATGGTTCCGGCGAGCACGAATGCCGCGGTGACGGCAACGTTGCCCGAGCCTGCGATGGTCCGAATCAGACCCGTGCGTATTCCGGCGGACAGTTCTTCGCGGTATCGGGAGAGCAATAGCAGGTTGTAGTCGCAACCCACCCCAACAAGCACGATGAATGCAATAGGCAGTGTCAGCCAATGTAATTCGATACCTATCAAGGTTTCCCAGATGAATGCGGCCAAGCCGAGGGAGCCCAGGAAAGACAGCACCACGGTGATCAGGACAATCACCGAACCGGCCAGGGTGCGGGTGATCACCATGACGATCAGGAACACCAGCCCGAATGTCGCCAACATCATCGTCAAGATGTCGTTCATGGAAAATGCCTGTACATCACGATAATTCGCGGATGCACCGGCTACCAGCAGATCGACATTGGACAGCGATGTCCCCTTGATCGCCTCGTGGGCGGCGGACTCGGCGCGCTGAATCTGATCAATGCCCTGGGGGCTCATCGCTTCGCCCTGGTGGTAGATCAGAATCCGTGCGCCCTTGCCGTCAGGGGTCATCATGAACTTCAACCCGGTCTGAAAGTCCTTAGTTTTGAACGACTCCGGCGGCATGAAGAAGAAGTCGTCATTCTTGGCGTTGTCGAAGGCCTTACCCATATCGACCATCGGGTCGATCATGGGCTCGAGCTGGGCGATGGTGGCGTGGAAGAGGCTTTGCATGGTCAAGGTCAGCTGCTGCATGACAGCCATGTTCTGCACCATGGCATTGAGCTGAGTAATCATCTGCGGAGTGGCCGCATCAACCATGCTCAGCCCGTCCACCATCGGGCCCAGTTGCGAGGTCGCTTCGTCGATGTTGTCGACCGATTCATTTAACGAGCGCATGGCCCAACAAATCGGAATGTCGAAACAGTGAGGTTCCCAATACAAATAGTTACGTATCGGGCGGAAGAAGTCATCGAAGTTGGACAGGTTGTCGCGGGTCTTCTCCATCGCAGCCTTCAGACCCCGGGAAGCCTCCACGGACATCTGCGTACCCGCGGACAGCTGGCCGGTGATGTTCGCCATGTTCTTGCTCAGCTCCATCATGTCCCCCATCCGGGCGGCCATGGTGTCGATGTCGGTTACGCGGTCTTTCAGGAACCCCAGATTCTGACCGATCTTGGTCCCCATCGAGCCCATCGCATACGGCAGTGAGGCGTGTTCCAGCGGCCGGCCATTGGGCCGGGTAATGCTTTGCACCATCGAAATGCCTGGCGTACGAACAATGTTCTTCGCGATCCGGTCCAGACTGATCATGTCGGTGGTGTTGCGCATGTCGTGATCTGCCTTGATGTACAAGGTGTCGATCGAGAGCTGACTCGGCTGGAAATGCCGGTCCGCGGCGTCATAGCCGCGAGATGACTCAACGCTCTTGGGCGCGTAATCGCGATCGTTGTAGCTCACCGTGTAGTTGGCCAAATTCGCGATACACAATGGAATCACCAGCGCTGCAACCGCAATCATCGCGACAGGCCACTTGGCGATCGCCGTGCCCAGCTTGCGCCAGACCGGACTGGTCTTGGCCGGCTCGGAGAGCCAGGGGATCTTGCTACCCAGTGTCAACAGGGCCGGCCCCAGCGTGAGCGCCGCGATAACGGCGACGACCATTGCCACAAAACACGGTGGCCCCAACGTCCGGAAGTAGTCGAGGGTCGTCAGGCTCAGGCACAGGCACGCACCCGATATGGCAATGCCCGATCCCAGAACAACGTGGGCCACGCTGCGCACCGAGGTGTAGTAGGCGGACTCCCGGTCCTCCCCCGCGCGCCGGGCCTCCTGAAAACGGCCCAGGTAGAAGATCCCGTAATCGGTGGCGACACCGAGAACTAATGACACGGCCATGTTCATCGCGAACGACGAGATCCCGATGACGTGGTTTTCGACCAGCAGCGAGACCACGCCACGGGCCGTGGCCAGTGTGATCAACACTCCGATCAACGGGATGATCGCCCGAGTGAACGAGCGGTAGGCGATGAGCAGCATCGCGATGATGACCACGATGGTGACGATCGTCAGCGTGACCATGCTCTCGTCGGCGGCATTGAGAGTGTCCGAGGCCAGGGGTGCCGGCCCACTCACGTAGACCGTGAGCCCCTCGGGCTTGTCCTTGTCCAGCTTTTCGATGATGCCGCGGATGGCCTTGATCGACCTGTTCGAGTCGGCATCACCCAAATCTCCGGCAGGGCGCACCGTCAGCGTGGCGGCCTGCGCGTCGGCGCTCTGCTGACCCGACCTGGTGACAGGGTCGCCCCACAGGTTCATGAGCGACTGCACGTGCTCTTTGTCGTCGAGTAGACGGCGAACCATCTCGTCGTAGTACCGGTGGTCCTGCTCGCCGAGCGTGCGGCCCTGAGTCTCCAGGACGACTACCGCCATGCTGGTGTAGTCGGACTCTTCAAAGTCCTGTCCCTGCGTGATGGCAGCGGCTGACGAGGGTGCGTCACGGGGAATCATCGCCTTGGCATTGGCCGCGGTCGTTTCTTCCAGGGTGGGCACGAAAATGTTGAGGGCTGCGGCAGCCAGCACCCAGAAGATCACCACCGGAATCGCCAGCACGCGGAGCAATCGCGCAGGCCCAGGGCGCTTCTCGGGTTCCTTCGCCACCGGCGGTGCGGGCGCTACCAGTACCGGACCGGTGTTCGCGTCCTCCGGCGGCTGCTGACCCGATGTCATGCTGCCGTCACCGTGCATGCGACCGCGGCACTGGCATGGTTGACGACCTGTTCCTCGCGGACCTCGCCGTTGACGCGAATACGGCAGCCCAGCGAGTCCCCGTCCACCTGGGCGACCAGGCTCAGCGACGCGGCCGACGACATCGTGGTTTCAGAGACCGACCACGGCAGCGCTGTCAGCACGACGTCGACGGGTTCGCTGTTGAGGTTGGCATAGGACACCTTCCCGCTGGTTCCCAAATTGCCGAACACCTCGTAGGTGACGTTCTTGGGATTGATCTGAACAACCGTGGCCGGGATCGGACGGGTAATCGGCGGATGGCTGATTGCCTGCGACTTCTCCCGAATCCGATTGACTCCGAAGCCAACGACCACGATGACGATGAGCGCCACCAAAGGCATCCACAACGTGCCGAGGATTCGACCGGCACGGCCCCGCGACTGTTTGTGTCTACTCATAGCTGAGCACTCCTGGCCTGGACGGGATGGATAGCGGACATACGATCCTCCTTGCCGCCCGTCGTCGTTGTTACCTTTGGTAACATAGCTCTTGTTACCGAGAGTAACAAGTCGGCTAGACTGTCGAGTCATGGAGGCAGCCTCAACGTCCGGCGTGAGCTCGCGTCGGCCGTGGGCGGAGCGCCGCGAGCACCTGCTGGACACCGCCGAGCAGTTGTTCTTCGAGCGCGGTTTCGCCGCCGTGTCATTGGGTGATATCGCCCAGGCAGCGGGCGTCACCAAGCCGATCGCCTACCGTCACTTCACAACCAAAGACGGCGCATATCTGGCGTGCGCGCGGCGCGCACAGGCGGACTTCGCGCAGACGCTGATACAGCAGGTAGATCCCACGCTGACCGTGCGCGAGCAGTTCGCCACTGCCGCCGACGTGTTCTTTGAGCTCTTGGAGACTCATCCCGAGCGGTGGGAGCTCATTTACGGCAGCGCCGCGGTGCTGCCCGCCGAGTCGCGAGAAGAACTCTCCGCCTTGCGGTTGGACAACATCGAGACGACCTACACGCTGATCACCAAGGATCATCCCGACGTACCCAAGCTTTTCGCCGAAGGACTCTCACACGCCATGTCCGGTGCAGCAGAGCGTCTCGGACATTGGTGGCAGTCCCGCCCCGACCTGGACCGCCAACACATGATCGACATCTACGTCGAAATCTTCTACGCCGCAGTGGCTCCGTATCTCGATTCACCGCAATCGACAAGCAAACGCTGATCAGCACCACCGTCATCCGCCGTCGGTGACCGGTCCCGCACGGGCCGCCGCCCGGGCTGGACCCACACCGAACCGGCCCAATATCACCGGAACACTCACCCCCACAACAATATCCAGATCCTCAACTACGCAGCTGTTGACGGTTGCACCCATCCTCCGGGCAACAACGGCCACCTTCGCGCAGGCGGAAGGCGTGCCGTACAGCGCACGCTGTGCACCGGCCAGCGCAGATAGGTCAGCGGCGGCCTGCGCGCGATGCCGCGCCACCACCGCCGAGCCCACCGCGACGCCCCCTGCGGTCAGCGCCAACAGCACTGCCATCATCGCCGCCGCGACGATGGACGCCGAGCCTTCCTCAGCCCTCGGGTTCCATCGCCGAAACCGATTCGGCGGCAATCGTAATGGCAGGCAGTATCCGACTTCTCGCGGTAACCCGCGCCACCACGTAGTCACCGTCATGCCGAATCTCGACCACCGCACCTCGGGGAGCAAGGCGGCGCGCGACCCCTCGCCCACCACTTTCGTCACCCCGTGCGACCAACCGTGCCGCCTCACGAGAGGCGTCCACACAGCGCACCTGCATCGAAACTGCCTGAATACCCGCAGAACACAACACGAGTACCGCCACCAATGCCGCGATGCCGAATGCGGCCTCGACGGTAACGGCTCCGGTGTCGTCGGCTAAACAGCGGTGTTGAGCGCGCGCGTGATGATATTGGTGAGCGCACTGACAATCGAGTCCCCGGTAACCCACCTTTCGTAGGGGTCAGAGTCCGTCTTATGTGCTCAGCGACATAATCCATGTGTCAGGCAGTGCACCGCACAGTGCCACGAAGTTCGGGGATCTGCCTTCGTTCACCGGTCTGCCCGATGCCGGTCCGGTGTCGAAGTGGAGCTCGACCATCAGACGGCCCTGAACATGTGCCGCTGCAGCCACAACTGGAGGGTGAGCTTGGATCGGCCGCCCGCGGTCTCAACTTCGGCGAAGACGAGCGCGAGCCACTCCAATGTGTAGAGACGGACCCAGGCCGCCTGGCGGCCAGGCTGCCGCGATTCGATCCGCGAGCCAGACCTGGTGCGTGTAGATCACGACCGGGCGGTCCACCCGGTGTAGAACCTTCACCCCTGGCGGATCCGACGAGTCATCAACATACGTTCGATGACTCGTCCGGGGTTGATCACACAAAAGAGCCCGCCCAACAATGCGACAGGTTCTATGAAGTTCGGGCAGCAGTCCACTATTTGGGTGCGGTGGCCTGGCTACTGTAAGTCTTACTCGGTGACTAGCTGGTTGTTGGGTTGATCGGTGATAGCAGGTGCGGGCCCAAGCTCGGCCGCCTTGGCATTCATTACATTTGCCGCGTAGGCGATCCGCTCCGCTAGATCTTCTTCGGGTGTCTGTGTCGTACCCGTAGCGGAGGTGTCGTCGGGTGGGCCAATCGGCGGGATGGTGCAGTTCTGCCAATCGACAAAAGGGACAACACGCTCGAAGATGTTCCAGAACAGGGCATGGGCTTCATCCAGGTGCGGGGATGGACCGACGAACCGGCCGGCTAGCTCCCATGGTGTGGCACCGTCGGCGATCAGTTGCTTTGCTGTACTGGCCAACTCATCCCATTGCTCGTTGTCCAGGAAGCCTGCTATCCGCATGATCGTCACTGCTGCGAGGTCGTTGAGGTCAATCGTGCTCGACAGATCGGCAATACAGGCCGCGGTGATTCGATCTCGCAAACCTGCACGAGCCGCGACAACTTGTTCGTAGTTGGCACGTCCGACCTCGGTCTCCAAGTCTTGTCTCGTACCAGTCAATACCGCTGCGGTATAACGGATTCCGTAATCATCTGTGTACATATCCACAAACTGACGCGCTTCCAGTGGAGTGGGCGCGGCCAGGATCGCCTGTTCAACCAGAACATTGAGCATGTAGGCGTACCCCATTGAGGGCCGAACCACCGGCCCATTGCGACGACTTAACGTGCTCAGATGCCGGGCCGCTTGGGCTGCCTGGGTCCATGCAGTTTTGGCTACCGCGTCAAGACAGGTGTTGAACTTACGGATAAGCAGCCCCTGCGATGAGTCGCTGGCCAGCATGGCGGCGATTAGCGATGAGGCGGGGAGCTCCCCGCGCCGACAGAGGCAATCCACTTCCTCGCGGATGTCGGCATCGGCCACATCGCCCACCGGAATGGTGAACGCCAGGTACCGGGCGAAGTAGTCAGGGCCGCTGGCGGGACACGACTTGAGAGTCGTGGCGCTCAAACGTAGCCCCACGCGGGGGAATATCTCAGTGAGCAGTCTGACCAGTGACTTCACTTCCTCTGAGTTGGCTTTTTCGCCGAGTACATCGGAAATACGTTGCGTCCAATTGACTTTCTCATCCCTGCCCGAGAAGTAGACAGTCTGCTGCGGCGAGGAGACCAGGTCAGCACGCCAACGCGGAAGCCGTTCATAGATCGCACGATGGTGGAGCCGCAGGTACGTGATCAAGACCGCGTCGATGAAGTCGATCTCGCCGGCATCAACGAGGTTGAGCAAGACATCGGCTTGACTGGTGAGCCTGTTGATCGTGCGCAAGGTAAAGCGGCGTCGATACATCTCGGGGATGCCGTCGATCGCGATCTCTACCGGGTGAGTCCACGCCGAGGCGTCGTCAGTGAGGCGAATTCTGTGTGTCTGCGCCAGCCCAGTTAGGGATTTTCGTAGCGCGGCGTCGATCTGCGCTTCCTGCAGCGGCGGCAACATGTACGGGTACTGAACGATTTTCTCCAGGTAGGCGTTCGCACGACCCCGTTCTCCATGGGCGATATCGGAGGCCTCAAGGACATCTAGGAGCGTTTCCTCGTCATACGCCAGCAGGTAGTGCACACAGTCAAAGCGCCCGAGCAGCCGTACCGCTTTGAGTACCGTCAGCAGTTCGTCGGCATGCAGCCGATCTACGTCATCAACGACGACGAGCACGTTCCGGCCTGCCGCTTTTATCGCGTCGGAGGCCTTGTCGAATCGGGCCATGAACGGGTCCGGATCGAATTTCAGTTCACCGGCGCTCTCGGCCACTGCGTCAGTGAACGCGCCGCCGATGTCGGCGGTTGCGCCTTCACCCATGTACCGGTCAATTAGTGCACGGAATCCAGCCTTGAGGACCGCGCCGGCTACTGCCGGTGCCATCGCTATCAAGTGTTCGCGCGCTTTGCCACCGTCCTCGGTTGCAGGCATCGCTGAGGCGACCGACCGATAGAACTCGTCGGTCAGTGAATCCACGGTGGAGGTTGACCAGGGCGTGAACCACGCGACCGACCATTGCTCCGAATGCTCTTGTTGCAGAATATGACTGATCATGTAGACCACCGAGGTCTTGCCTGATCCCCACGGGCCAGCGAGCCCGAAGACCACGCTGGGTTCACCGGCGGCCGACACAATCCGCTTGGTGATGCGGCGCGCGAACGCTGCCCGACCCAGCGTGTCCTCCTCGATGAGCCGGATCTCCCGGTCAGTATTCAGCGGGACATGGCCAGGCGGTGCAGTCGCACTCGTATTATGCGAATCTTCGAACTCGGAGCTGCCCTGTGCCGCCTTCACGGCCCCTGCTCGCCGCTGAGCCTTCCATATCTTGGCCATCACACCCTCCCCTAGCTGGCGTCTCAGAATAGTCGTCAGATCCGACATCGCGGGGAAGGATGATCGCGTTTGACGTCCGATTCGAACGTTCCACTCTCGCTACCGACATGGCATGTAACGTCATATCCCAGCATCGCAAGGGATTTGGAGGTGGCCTGTGGCAGATACAGATGACCACTCTCGACGGCACGAGACCAGCCATCGTGACGATCGTTTAGATCCCCCCGGCCGCGAGGTGGGTGGTCAGCAGACGACTTCACGTCAACGAGTCGATGCTGCGCTGGCAGGCAGGCTGAGCCTACAAAACCTCAACTCTGAGGAAGGTGCGATTTTCAACGCTGAGACTGAGGTTGAACTCGATCGTCGGATTGCAGCCATGAACTTGCAGGATGAGCTACGGAAAGAAGGGCTTCGGGTCGCGGTTCTCAACGAGGATGGCGAGATCGTGACGCACCCGCCGGCATGAAAGCCGGTATCAGGCTTCTCAAGTTTCGGTCCGCGACAGCCAAACCAAATCACCCTCGATGCAAGGCCGTTGACGGTAGCCAGGCCTCGGACAACAGTTTTGATGGTCGGGCAGTCAGTCCGGTGGCAGGTCCTGTATCGGGGCCATCCCAGTCAAAATGAACGTCCGTCCAGGTCCGCGGCCCACGACCTGGACTCGGACCTCACCAACGACAGGGTGGCCCACCATGCTCCATATGGGACGCCGACGACCACCCGCCTCCAGCGCAATTTATCTGTAATGGCTCATGGGGTGTATCCCACTGTTACTGAGGTATTTTCGAGGCACGGTATCCGTCGTCGGGGTCAGTGTTATCTGTAGCTATGTTCCCCACGAGGCTCGGGCGTGGACTCGGGCCGGCCGAATTGAGGGCATTCGTTGGGTGACGAGCGGGCCTTTCATCTTTATATCGACATTCGTTAGTATATGAGTATGAAAGAGTCCACCGTTGATTCGTGTGACCTGTTGTGCCTGGATCTTCCCCAAGCTGAATCGATCCGTGAGTCGTTGCCGCGGCCTGAGTGGATGGAGTCAGCTGCGGCCGGTGCGCGGGCATTGGGTGATCCGACGCGGTTAATGATCGCGATGGCGCTGCTGCGTGGTGAGGAGTTGTGTGTCTGCGATATGGCTTGGGTCGTTGGGCAAGGCCAGGGTCTGGTGTCTCATCATCTTCGTCAGCTCAAGACTGCGGGGATGGTGTTCTCGCGTCGGCAGGGCCGGTTAGTGATCTATCGGCTCACTGAGCGGGGCCGGGTCCTCACTGAGACGGTTGTTGCGTCGGTTGGTACTGCGGCCTCAGGTAAAGGGGACAGGCATGTCTGATACGTGCTGCGACCCCGGCGGCGGTGCTGTTGTTGCCGAACCAGATTCAGGTCCGCGTCAACTGTGGCAGGTGCGTGAACTGCAGCTGGCGGCGCTGGCCGCTGTGTTGCTGATGACCGGATGGGGGCTCGGCCGGTCCGGTTATGGGACCGCCTCACAGGTGCTCGAATTGGTTGCGGCTCTTGTCGGTGCGGCCACGTTTGTCCCCGGTGCGCTGCGGAGTCTGCGGCACCGTCGAATCGGGGTGGGGACACTGATGACGATCGCGGCGATCGGTGCGGTGGCCCTCGGGCAGATCGCCGAGGCCGCGATGCTGGGCATCTTGTTCTCGATTGCGGAGGGTCTTGAGCACTACGCGGTGACCCGGACCCGCCGTGGCTTGCGCTCGCTGCTTTCCCTGGTGCCCCCGGCGGTGTCGGTGCGGCGCGGCGACCGCGAAATCACAGTGGTACCAGATGATCTGGTGGTTGGTGAGACGATGATCTTGCGCCCAGGAGAGCGGGCGGCTACCGATGGGGTGATCAGGTCCGGCCGCACTAGCCTGGATTTGTCGGCGATCACCGGTGAGTCGGTTCCGGTGGAAGCCGGACCAGGATCAGATGTATACGCCGGCGCGATCAATGGCGGTGGGGCGATCGAGGTGGAAGTAACGTCCCGGGCCGGTGAGAGCTCATTGGCCCGCATCGTGCACATCGTGGAGGAAGCCCAAGAACGCAAGGGTGCTGGGCAGCGCTTGGCCGACCGCATCGCACGCCCCTTAGTTCCGGCAATCATGATCCTGGCGGTGGCAGTGGCCGGAATCGGTGCTCTGTTGGGGGATCCGATGCTATGGCTCGAACGTGCCCTGGTGGTGCTTGTGGCCGCATCGCCGTGTGCGCTGGCCATCGCCGTGCCGTTGACCGTGGTCGCCGCGATCGGCGCCGCTAGCCGCCAGGGCGCCCTGGTCAAGGGTGGGGCGGCAGTCGAGGAACTGGGCCGCGTCAAAGTGATCGCTCTCGACAAGACGGGAACCTTGACCCGCAATGAGCCCCAGGTCGTCGATACAGTCACCACCGAAGGCGTTACGCCGGTCGAGGCGCTGCACAGTGCAGCGGCGCTGGAAATGCGCAGTGAACATCCCTTGGCTCAGGCCATCCTGGCTGCTGCGGGGCCGGGCGTGCGCCCTGCCGAAGATGTTGTGGCTGTAGCCGGACATGGCATCAGTGGACGCCTGGGGAACTCGATGTTGCGACTGGGCAAGCCCGGCTGGATTTCGGCGGGCCCGCTGGCGCAGCACGTCGATCGCCTCCAGAATTCCGGCGCGACGGTGGTCCTGCTAGAACGTGACACAAAGCTGCTGGCAGCCATCGCAGTTCGTGACGAGCTCAGGCCCGAGGCGGCCGAGGCAGTTGCACTGCTGCGCCGCATCGGTATTGAACCGGCCATGCTCACCGGAGACAACCAACGCACAGCCCAGAGTCTGGCCGCCGCCGCAGGCATCGACATTGTCCACGCCGAGCTGCTACCCGAGGACAAGGCACGGCTGCTGCCCGAGCTTGCCCGTGGCCGAGCGATCGCCATGGTCGGCGACGGTGTCAACGATGCGCCCGCGCTGGCCACCGCAGACATCGGAATCGCCATGGGTGCCATGGGCACCGATGTCGCTATCGAAACCGCCGATGTCGCGTTGATGGGCAACGACCTGCGCCACCTACCCCAGGTGCTGGCTCATTCTCGGCGGGCCCGCCGCATCATGGTGCAAAACATTGGGCTCTCCCTTGCGATCATCGCTATCCTCATTCCCCTGGCCGCATTCGGCGTATTGGGGCTGGCCACTGTGGTTTTCATCCACGAATCCGCCGAAGTGCTTGTCATCCTCAACGCAATCCGCGCCGCCCGCACCCGCCCCCTGCCCGGTCTGACCCAGCCGCCGCCGGTAACCCCGGGGCACATCACGTCGCCGTCGAGGCGCCGGCAGCACCGACGGACTCGTGCTGCGCGCCCCCCGCCCGAACACCGGCCGCGGCGCCCCTGCCGGCACTCACATTGCTGCCCGCCGCCGAGCTGAGCCCCGCAAGCAGTAGTAACTGCTCATGCTGTCAGTATCCTGACTGACTGCCGCCCAGATAGTCGGCAAGGCCCTCTCGCGTGACTTGCACGTGAAAGCGCCCGCGCCGCAACAATTCAGACCGGCACCGCAGCGCCCCACGAAATTGGACGGTCGCTCTATGGGGGTCTGTCAGATTAACGGTGGATCTGCTTGGCATGGTTAGTTATTCGCTGCCGGGGTAATCCGGCCTTCGAACGCGATAGCGAATGCGTTCAAAGCTGGTTTCCGCCGCATGGCCCATCGTGCCCTACCTTTGCCGGTGGGGTCTAGTGATCGGGTGACCAGATACAGGCACTTGAGAGCTGCTTGCTCGGTGGGGAAATGACCGCGGGCGCGGATTGCCCGGCGGTAGCGGGCGTTGACCGATTCGATAGCGTTCGTGGAGCAGATGACTCGCCGGATCTCGGTGTCGTAGTCCAGGAACGGCACGAACTCGCTCCAGGCGTTCTCCCAGAGTCGCATGATCGCCGGATAGCGTTGGCCCCATTTGCCGCTGAACTCGACGAAGCGTTCTTTGGCCGCGGCCTCGGTCGCTGCGGTGTAGACCGGCCGCAGATCGCGGGCCATCTCGTCCCAGTATTTGCGGGATGCGTAGCGAAAGGTATTGCGGATCAAATGGATAACGCAGGTCTGGATCACAGCAGCGGGCCAGACAGTGTTGATCGACTCGGGTAAGCCTTTGAGTCCGTCACAGACCACGATGCACACATCGGCGGTGCCACGGTTCTTGATCTCGGTCAAGACAGCAAGCCAGTATTTGGCGCCTTCACCGCCGTCCCCGGCCCACAAGCCCAGGATGTCCCGTTCACCTGCGGTGGTGACGCCGATGGCGACATAGACCGGCCGGTTGGCGACCTGGCCGTCGCGGATCTTGACGTGGATAGCGTCGATGAACATCACCGGATACACCGAATCTAGTGGCCGCCCTGCCCATTCGGCCATTTCTCCGACCACCTTATCGGTGATCTTCGAGATCGTGTCCTTCGAGACGTCAGCACCATAGACCTCACCGAAATAAGCGGCGACTTCGCCGGTGGTCAGCCCTTTGGCGGTCAGGGACAAGATGATCTGATCGATCCCGGTCAGCCGGCGCTGGCGTTTCCGGACGATCTTCGGATCAAAGCGGGCGTCGGTATCGCGGGGCACCTCGATTTGCACCGGCCCGATCTCGGTCAGCACCGTTTTCTCGCGGACCCCGTTGCGGGAGTTCCCGCCATTACGGCCCGCCACCTGGTGTTTTTCATAGCCCAGGTGTTCATCCATCTCCGCTTGCAGCGCGGACTCCAACACCTGTTTGGTGAGCGCATTGAGCAACCCGTCCGGGCCGACCAGCTCCACACCCTGCTCGCTGGCTTGGGCCAGCAACTGCGCGGCCACCGCCGCGGTATCAATCTGATTCGCCATGTCATCCATGGTTTCGGTCATCATCAGTCCTTCCCGCCAAGCAACGCCCGGCGTGTTGAACCAAGTCAGATCCACCGTTTTTCAGACAGTCCCACCAGGGGTGGTCTGCGTAGTCGATAGGAATGTCCGAAAAGTTAGCGCCTGAGTGCATGCGGTGCGTGTTCACGTACCGCCGATAGCAGTTGGCGCAGTGACGGGTTGACCATGGGATGGCCTGCCACGTCGACTGTCGGTACTGTCTCGTTGCCGTCGGCAACTGAGCGTACGTATGCTGCCGCGTCCGGTGATTCCCAGATATTGACCTCGGTGTAGTCCAGCCGGGTCAGGCGCAGCTGAGTTCGTAGCTTGATCGTGTACGGGCATCCGGGCCGCCAATAGACAACGATGCCGTTCGCTTGTGCAGATGGATTCGTCATGCTGCCCTTCGTCCAATCAGTGTTGACCGAGTAGCGGTCCTTACCTCTGAGCTGGCGCTTGCGTCGTGTTGGGCCACCAGATGTGGTTTCCGATGAGGGTCATGGCTGCGGGTACGAGGATTGTTCGCACGATGGTGATGTCTAGGAGCAGGCCGATGCCGACGGTGAATCCGATTTGGAGCAGGTGGATGACGCTTCCGCTCATGAGGGCGAACATGGTGAGCGCGAAGACGATTCCGGCGGTGGTGATGACCGAGCCGGTGCTGGCGAAGCCTCGCAGGATTCCGCGGACCATGCCGTCTTGGGATTCTTCGCGGATCCGGGAGGCGAACAGCATGCTGTAGTCGGCTCCGACTGCCACCAGTGCCATGAATGACACGGGCAGGACGGTGAAGTCGAGGTCGATTCCGATGAGGTGCTGCCAGATCAGCACGCTGACGCCTGCGGCTGCGGCGAAGGAGAGCGTGACCATCGCAACCATGAAGGCGGGGGCCAGGATGCTGCGCAGCAGGAGTGCCATGACGAGCAGGATGCCCAGGACCGCGACGGTGCTGAAGGTGAAGAAGTCGCGCCAGACTTGGGTTTGCATATCGGTTGATATGGATGCGATGCCGGTGGTGGCGATGTGCGCGTTCTGCAGTGTGGTTCCGGTTGCGGCGAGTGTGGCGGTTTTGACCAGTTGTACTGCGCCGTCGCGGGCTTGTGCGCTGTACGGGTTGACTTTCCAGACCACGACCATGCGGGCGACTTTCCCGTCGCCGGAGAACATCAGTTTTTGGCCGGCCTGGAAGTTCTTGTCGGAGAATCCTTGCGGCGGTAGGTAGTAGCCTGCTCCGGGTCCGCCGGAGGTGTGGGTGCTGACGGAGTCGAGGTAGTCCGATGCTTCCTTGAGCCCGTCCCCGAGGGTGCCTGTCTGGGTCGCCACTTGTTCGACGCCGGTCTTGACGCGGCCCAGGCCGGTGGCCAGTTGGGACATTCCGGTGGTGAGTTGTTCGGCGCCGTGCACGAGTTGGGTCAGCTGCGCGGAGGCCTGGGCTTGTGAGCGTCCGCCCAGTTGTGCTGACAACGCCTGCAGTTGAGTCAACGTGCTTTTGATCCCGGGCAGTGCGGCGCGCAGATTGTCGATGGCCTCTTGCGGGATCACGGTCAGTGTCTGCAGGTCACGCAGCGCGCGGGTTACTGCTCCGTTGGTGATGGCATCCAGGTCGGCAAGATCCGCGCGGCCCCGGGTGCACAGGGCATTGGAGTTACATTCGGGTGCCGGCTGTGGGGCCAGCATTGGGCCCAGAGCAGAGTTGACTGAATTGGCTGCGGCGGTGACGAGGTCGTTATTACTGAGGGCTTGAAGTGCGAGGTCCAGAAGGTTGACCGATGAGTTGAGGTCAGTGATAGCGCGTGGGGTATCGACACGGTCGTTGGTCGCGGTGGCCAGCGCGGTGCTTGCGGTGTCGTAACTGCTCAATACCCCCTTGGCTAGGGCTACGACCTGTTTGATTCCGGTGAGCAGTTGCGGCAGTTGGGTATTGGCCGAGGTGGCACCGTTGCGGAGCTGATCTAGCCCTGCGGTGAGGCGGTCCAGGTCGGGGTTGGATTGTTGGATCTGCTGCTGTGCCGCGGCGAGGCGATCACCAACGATGCCGACTTGATGGCCGATCGTGGTTTGTAGGAGAGGTTTTCCGTTGGGGCGGGTGATGGAGCGGACCACGGCGACTTCGGGGAGTTTGGCGAGGTTGGTGGCGATCATGTCGAGGGCGGCGAGGTCATTGGTGTTGCGCATGTCGTGGTCGGTTTTGATGATCAGGTATTCGGGGGCGGCTTCGTTGACGCCCCAGTGGGCGTACACCTTTTCGTATCCGCGGGTGCTTTCGGTGTTGCCGAGTTGCATCGAGTTTTCGTCGAAGTTCAGTCGCAGGGTTGCCAGAACGCTGGCTGCGGCGATTAGCAGCACCAGGGATGCTGTGGCTAGCAGCCCGGAGTGGCGGATGACCCGTGCGCCGGTGCGGCGCCAGCGGCGTTCGTTCAGGGCGCGTGGTTCGGCGTATCCGCGTTGCCCGGCAATCGACAGCAGGGCGTACGGCAAGGTGGTGGATACCGCCAGGGTGATGGCGACGCCGATAGTGATGGGCAGGCCGGAGGATTTGAACATGCCGATGCGGGCGAACACCATGGCAGAGGCCGCGGCGCCGATGGTGACCGCTGAGGCGATCAGGATCCCGGAAATCTTCTGCCCCGCACGCTGAAGGGCCGCCGGGACTGCGAGTTTGGCGCGGCGCCCTTCGTGATAGCTGGCCAGGATGAAGATCGCGTAGTCGGTGCCGATACCTAGCACCATCGCAGTCATCAGGGCGATGGTGAAGTTCGAGACCGTCAGTGTCCCGGTGATGCCTAGCAGCGACACAATGGGCCGGGCCACGCCGAGGGACACCCCGATGGTCAGCAGCGGGATGAAGGCCAGCACCAGTGAGCGGTAGACGGCAAGCAGCAGCATCGTGATCAGCAGGACTGAGACGCCGGTGATGATCACCAGCGAGCGGTCCATGGCGGTGAACAGGTCTGCCAGTGTCGGGGCGAACCCGGTGTAATAGATCTGCACCCCTTCGGGTTTGGGCAGGGAGGCGATCGTCTTGCGGATTTCGTTGACGTTGCGGTGAGCCTCGGTGGAGCCGACCTCACCGGTGGCGGTGACGAGCAGGTTGATGGCCTTGCCATCCGGACTGATAGCGATGTCGCGGAGCTGGTCGTTGCTGTAGGTGTCTAGGACGTAGGCGACGTTCTTGTGATCGGCGCGCAAGGCCTCGATGAGCTGGCGGCACAGCTCGTGGTCGGCGGCGCTCAGACCGTGCTCGTCGACCAGGACAATGCTGCCTACTGAGGCTGATTGCGGTACTCCGAAGTCGGTGGACATGTCGCGAAGGGTTTGTGCGGCAGCCAGGTTCGCGGGCATGAAGGGTGCCGAGTATTTCGACACGGTGAGTTCGAGCTGAGGTATGGCTGCGTTGAGCACGCCGAGCAGGATGATCCAGCCGCCGACGACCATCCATGCGCGGCGTGCGCTGAAGCTGCTGACCCGGCCGAAGGTTTTGTTGTCGGCGTGAGCCACTAAACGGACATCCTGTCGTGTAAGGGTGATAGCCACAGGCGTGCACCGTGTTTGGGTACGGTGGTGATGTTGCGGACCCATGGCGTTTCAGCGGTGTGGTGTTTGGCGGGGCTGATGGTGAAGTGCCGGAAGATCTCTTGCAAGATGACGGTGCCTTCGGCGAGGGCGAATCCTGCACCCAGACATCGGCGTACGCCGCCGCCGAACGGCAGCCAGGTGTTCGCGGCGACCGTGCCTTCCAGGAAGCGGGCGGGGCGGAATTCGGCTGGTTTGGGGTGGGATTCCTCGTTGGCGTGCGCCAGGACGATCGAGGTGTTCACCACCGTTCCCGCAGGCAGGCGCCAGCCGCCGATCTCGGTGTCGATGGTCAGTTTGCGTGCCGTGGACGCGATGACCGTGCGGCGGCGCATCCCTTCTTTGAGCACAGCTTCCAGGTAGTGCTCATCGCCGCGTGATGCCGCCGCGACAGCTTCAGCCTGGATCGCCGGGTTCTGGGCCAGCTCCCACAGCGTCCAGGACAGCGCTGCCGCGGTGGTTTCGTGCCCGGCCAATAGCAGGCTGATGAGCTGGTCGCGCAGTTCGGCATCGGTCAAGGGCGCTGCGGCGGGGTCCTTGCCCTGAAGCAGTCGCGAAAGCACGTCGCTGCGGGCGGGCAGGTCCGCAGATAGTCGGCGTGCAGCAATTTCTCGGTACAAGATGGCGTCGATCTTGTGCTGGTTGTCGTAGAAACCTTTCCAGGGCGGGAAACGCTTGAGGAACGGATACGGAAGCCCGGCGAAGATCGCGGGTTGGATGTTGATAATGGCTTGCAGCCGGGTGGATAACTCGGCCTTGGTTTTTGGATCGGCGACCCCAAAAACAACACGCAGGATGATGTCGAGAGTCAGAGCGTTCATGCGCTCTAGGGCGCTGATCTCTGCCCCGGCGGGCCACTGACTGATGTGTTCGGCCGCAACGGAGGCGATCATGGCGCGGTATCCGCGCAGTGCAGCCCCGGTGAAAGCGGGCATGAGCAGGGACCGCATCCGCGCGTGCTCGTCCTCATCAGTGATCAGTACCGAATGCTCGCCCATCGCAAATTTGAGGATCTGGTTGCCCTCACCGGCATGCAGGACCTTCGGGTCGGCGGCGAAGATCTCCCTGATGTGCTCGGGGCGCGTGAACACCACCAGGTTGTCCGCGTAGGGGGGTACCTGCAGCGAGAAGACATCGCCGTACTTGCGGCGCATCGCCGGCAGGAACCGTTCCCGGAACTTCAGGTACAGCACGCTTTGCACATATCGCGGCAGCCGCGGCCCCGCAGGCAATGCCGCACTCACCGCGCCGACTCGCCGAGCTCCGCCACATCAATCCCCGGCCACACCAAGTCCCTGTCCATGCACGCCTGACGCAGCGTTCGCACGAACGCGACCGCATCACCGGATGCCCCGGTGAAGTCTTCGGGCCCCATGACGACGTAGTCACCATCGGTGGTCTGGGCCACCACCGCGGGAGTCAGATCACCAGTGAGTCGCTCAATCTCGATGGACCGCTCATTGCGGTGCACCAGATCGATCGGCACTCCCAGGGTGCAGGCAAGGTCCTTCCATTCCGGGTTGGACCGGATCCCGCGATGGGTGATGTCGCACAGGGCGCACGAGGCGGTCCCGCGCAGCTTGCCCAGCACCCAGGCCAGCTCGCCGCGTACCCCGCCGTCGCCGTTGTACACGCCGACGAAACCCACAATCTCGTTTGCCATAACCGCTCCCAAATTGATGTTCAAACGTTTGTCACAAACGTTTGTTTAGCACGATAGTATGTGGGTATGCAAGATTCGGCCACCGTCCGCGAGAAGCTGGTGCAAGGTGCTCTTGATTGCCTGCAGGAACGGGGCTACGGCAACACCAGCTCACGCGACATCGCACGCGCCTCGGGAGCCAATCTCGCATCGATCAACTACCACTTCGGCAGCAAGGAAGCGCTGCTCAACGCCGCGCTGGGCCAGTGCTTCGCCACCTGGAACCAGCGTGTTCAGCAGGCGTTTGACCAGAGCGCGGCCGCCAGTCCATACGAGCAGATCCGGGCAGTGCTGGCCGCCACGGTCGACTCGTTCGCGCAGATCCGGCCCTCGGTCCACGCCTGCATCGAGTCCTACGCCCCCGCGCTGCGCTCACAGGACCTGCGGGAGCATCTGGCCTCCGGTTACGCCGAGGTTCGCCAGCACTCAGTTGACCTGGCGCGGGCTGCACTGGCCGGGACCGATATCGAGCCACCCGAATCGTTGCCGACGATCGTCACGGTGCTGATGGCGATCATCGATGGCCTGATGATCCAGTGGATTGCAGATCCTACAGCTATCCCCAACTCTGGTGAGGTGCTCCAGGCCATCGCTACGCTCGGCGCGCTCGTGCCGGCCGACGACAACCCCTGATAGCCGCCGCCGGCCCGTTAGAGCCTGCCTATTGACTCGAAGGGTCTGCGCTGAGCGTGACAGGGCGCTTGCGAGGCCGCACGCCGGGTATGAGCATCGGCACCTGGTTGCTGTATTCCACGTAGGGCTGGCCGAGATCCTGGCGCAGATCGCGCTCTTCGAACTGCAGGGCAATCAGGACGTAAGCCGTTGTGGCTATTGCGAATAGCAGATGTCCCGCTGTCATGGTTGGCGCCGCCCAGAACGCGATAATGAAACCGAGCATCAAGGGGTGGCGCACCAGCCGGTAGAACAGGGTGACCCGGAAATCGAGATGGCTGTACGGCTTGCCTCTCCAGGCGAGGTAGACCTGGCGCAGCCCGAACAGGTCGAAATGGTTGATCATGAACGTCGAAGCCAGCACGATGGCCCATCCGAGCCAGAACAGCGCATGTATGCCGATCCGTGCCGGTGCCCAGCTCACATCCCAGATCACGGCGGGCATCGTCCGCCACTGCCAAAACATAAGGATCAGAAGAAGACTCGACGCCAGCACATAGGTGCTGCGCTCAATGGTCGACGGTACGAACCGTGTCCACCAACGCTTGAACCCGGGTCTGGCCATCACGCTGTGGGGTATCGCGAACAGCCCGAGAAGCACCACATTCACGATGAAAGCTTCTGCGGCAGAGGAGTTAAGGCCGTTGTCGACGGTGCGCGGCACCAGAAAGTTCCCTACGAATGCAATCGAGTAGAGAAATGATGCAAGGAAGATCAGGTAGCTGATCGCCCCGTATCCAATGGTCAATACCCGTCTCATCGCGTCCTCCTAGGTTTGTTCAAGAATCGCTTCAAGCAGGTTGTCTGGAGCCAGGAAGGCTTCGCTTACGCACCACTACCCGGTACTCTATACAACCATATTCCAAAGATCTATGGAAAGAGCGATAGTGGGACACGTTAAAAGCCCGGAGAAGGCCGCGCTGTACGAGGCGTTCGCATCCAGCGGCAAGGCGCTGGCCAGCGGCAAACGCCTGGAACTACTAGATCTGCTGGCCCAAGGTGAGCGGACGGTGGAGACGCTGTCGAAAACCGCCGGGCTGAACCTGACCACCACCTCGGCGCATCTACAGACCCTGAAACAAGCAGGCTTTGTGGTGGCGCGCCGCGACGGACCACGGATGTATTACCGGTTAGCCGGTGACGATGTGGCACAACTACTGGCGCTGCTGCGCAAGGTCGCCGAAGCCCATCAGCCCGCGGTCCCGTACGCCCGCGACGCCTATCTGGGTACCCAAGAGTCGGCGGAGATCACGCGTGACGAGCTGGTGCGGCTGGTCGAGTCCGGTGAGGCGGTGGCCCTGGATGTGCGACCGATCGAGGAATACCTCGCCGGCCACATCCCCGGTGCAATCTGCATCCCGGTCAACGAACTCGCCCAACGGATCACCGAACTGCCGACAGATGCACAGATCGTTGTCTACTGCCGCGGCGAGTACTGCGCCATGGCCTACGACGCCGTCGCGATGTTGACCGACCGGGGCCGCCGAGCCATCCGCCTCAGCGACGGCATGCTCGAATGGCGATTGGACGACCTACCCGTCGACGCTGGAACCCCACAGTGACCACGGGCGCAGCCCACCACGCGCCCTACGGAGGTGAGTGATCATATGCGCAATCGACAACCCGATCTTGCCGTGGCGCAACGTGAACACTGGCAAGGCACTTACCAGCAGCACCCGAGTATGTACGGAGCGGACCCATCCGAACCGGCCCGTTACGCTGCGCGAATATTTAAAGCCGCCGGCGCACAGCGTGTCCTGGAACTTGCTGCCGGGCACGGCCGAGACGCCCTCTACTTCGCACGCGAGGGATTCACCGTGATCGCCACAGATTTCAGCCAGGTGGCGCTGGACCAGATCGGGCAGGCCGCCAGAGCGCAGTGTCTTGAGGCCGGTATTTCGGAGATCATGCACGATCTGCGAGAACCTATCCCTCTCGATACCGAATCAGTTGACGCCGTGTATGCGCACATGGCGTTGTGTATGGCGTTATCTACCAAAGAAATTCACGATGCCATCGGCGAAATCTGGCGTGTTCTGAGGCCGGGAGGAAAGCTCGTCTACACAGTCAGAAACACCGGCGACGCCCACTACAAGGCCGGGCGGGACTGCGGCGACGATATCTTCGAACACGGCGGCTTCGCAGTGCACTTCTTTTCACGCCAGCTCGTTAGTACCCTTGCCGAAGGCTGGCTCCTCGACGAGGTTGAACCCTTCGATGAGGGCGATCTGCCTCGCCGGATGTGGCAAGTGACGGCAACCCGGCCAACCATCGGAGTGCCCCGCTGACAGCTCCGCAATGTAATTGCAGACGTCGGCGGGCAGGTCTGGCCGTGCTAGTGCAGCTGTTCCGGGGTTCCGGTGTCGTCGTGCACGTCGATGGTCACCGGTTTGCCTTCGGCGAACCGCAGCGGGCCCGGGAATTGCCCGTTGCACAGGGTGGTCGGTACCACCTTGTCCGGTGCTAAATCCACCAGTCCTGTGCCGATCCGTGGTGTGTAATCGGCTGGGCTAGAGGAATTCTGGCGGCTGCATCCGGTCCGGCACCGCGGCCGGCTGCTGCACTCCAGGTCAGGAATCGGCGCCGATCAACCTTCAGGACCTTGTATCTGCCGTCTTGTCACAGGATCAGGTGAGGTGTGGGTGGTGAGGTAGTGATCCAGCGACCAGGTTCCGGCGCCGACCAGCAGCAGGAAGACAGCGCCGCACAGTTGGGCGATATCTAGGCGGGCCTCGTGCAGGAAATCCCACCAGCCGTGCTCGGTCTTGAACAGTGCCGAACCTGCCCACAAGATCGGCACTTTCGTGATCAGCAGGGCCCCGGCCATGTTGACGATCATCGGAGCCGCCGCCACCCGCGTCGCTAGACCCACCACAAGTAGTACCCCACAGCCGATTTCGACTACGCCATCGAGGGCGGCGAAGAACTCCGGCGCCGGGATACCGGCTTTTGTGAACCGGCCAACCCCGAGGGAATCCGGGCGCAGGAACTTCAAGACTCCCTCACCGGCGAACACCGCACCCACGTAGAAACGAATCAGCACGGTCGCAGCTGGTGCGCTGGTGTGACACCACCGGCCAAGCCACCCCGGGATCACCGAAGCTGTCATGATGCAAACCTCCCGTGGCTCATCGACGTTCCGTCACGCCGGCGCGTGGCCGTCGAATGCCGTAGGCGATCGCGCCTGCGGCCAGAACTGCCGCGCCGGCAAGGATCGAGGCCAGCGGCAATGCGAACGCAATGACCACGCAGCCCACCAGACCGACAGCGGGGATGATGCGTGGCGGACGCCCCTCCGCGGGTGTCAGTGTCCAGGCCGAGGCGTTGGCGACCGCGTAGTAGACCAACACCGCGAACGAGGAGAAACCGATAGCGCCCCGCACGTCGGTGGTGGCCGCCAGCACCGCCACGACCGCACCCACCACCAGCTCGGCACGATAGGGGACCCCGAACCGTGGATGCACCGCCGCCAGCACGGTGGGCAGATGCCGGTCTTTAGCCATCGCGAACGAGGTGCGTGATACCCCCAAAATCAGTGCCAACAGCGACCCTATCGCCGCCACCACCGCTCCGGCCCGCACGACCGGCGCCAGCCAGCTCGCCCCCGCGACCTGAACCACCTGCACCAGCGGGTCCGCTGCCGCGGAAAGCCGCTGCGGACCAAGCACATCCAGCGCCGCCACGGAAACCAGCGCATACACCGCCAACGCTATCCCCAGCGCAATCGGGATCGCCCGCGGAATGGTGCGGGCCGGGTCACGAACCTCTTCACCCAGCGTGGCGATACGCGCGTATCCGGCGAACGCGAAAAACAGCAGCCCAGCGGCCTGCAGCACCCCGAAGACCGAGCCCGCCGACACATCCAGCCCGCTTGCCCCAAAACCGTTGCCACTGAACGCCGTGACGACCACCGCGGCCAGCACCGCCAGCACTATCGCCACGATCACCCGGGTCACCCACGCCGACTTCTGCACCCCCGCATAGTTGACGGCCGTGAGCGCTACCACCGTGGCCACCGCGACTGCGTGCGCGTGCGCCGGCCAGGCGTACAACCCGACGGTCAGCGCCATCGCCGCACACGAGGCGGTCTTGCCGACCACGAACCCCCACCCAGCCGAATACCCCCAAAACGGGCCAAGACGCTCGCGCCCGTACACATAGGTACCCCCGGATGCCGGATACAGCGCCGCCAGCCGCGCCGAGGACGTGGCATTGCAGTATGCGATCACCGCCGCCACCGCCAACCCCACCAGCAGACCCGACCCAGCAGCCTTGGCCGCGGGAGCCAGCGCCACGAAAATCCCCGCCCCGATCATCGAACCCAGCCCGATCATCACCGCATCGAACACACCCAGCTCACGACGCAACCCGGCATCCGCCACAGGTTCGGGCACTGCCGATCTATCGGACATCCCAAATCCTCACTGGCATAACACGCCTGAATATCAATCAATCTGGTTTGATGGATATGCCGTATTCTCTAGTCATGACAGCGCCATGTCAACCAATTCCCGCCTTCATCCACCTCGCGGCCCACCCACTGCGCTGGCAGCTGATCAACGAACTGGCCGTCAGCGACTACCGAGTCCGTGAGCTGGTGGCCCGCACCGGGCACCCCCAAAACCTGATCTCCTATCACCTACGGGCGTTACGCGAAAGTGAGCTCATCACGAGCACACGCAGTAGCCACGACGGCCGCGACAGCTACTACCATCTCGATCTGCAACGCTGCAGCGAACAGCTCGCCGCAGCCGGCTCCGCCATCCATCCGGGGCTACAGATGCAACCACGCGGCGCGGCACCGACACCGCCACCGGGCACCTCAGTGCTGTTCGTCTGCACCGGTAACAGTGCCCGCTCCGCGATCGCCGAAGCACTCCTACGCCACCACACACACGGACGACTTCAGGTCACCAGCGCGGGTACTCGTCCCCGAAACCATATGCACCCCAACACTGCCCGCGTCCTGCAACGCGAATACGGCATCGACATCGCCGGGCAACTACCACGACATCTCGACGACTTCGATACCGCAGAGTTCACGATCGTTATCACCTTGTGCGACAAAGCCCGTGAGACATGCCCACACTTCGACGGACACTCCAGACACATCCACTGGAGCATCCCCGACCCATCCACAGCCGACAGCGCCGAGAGCTATCCAGCATTCAAACGAACGGCTATCAACATCAACACCCGCATCCACTACCTACAAGCAGTCGTGGGAGACCGGTCCTAACCACACGCCGACAGTGATCCGGCCCTGATGGCGTCCTTACTCCCGGCAGATTAATTAACTGTTTGTGGAGCCGTTCTCGATAGGCACGACATAAACCTTGATTCCTCGCGCAGCCAGATCTTCTGCTGTCCGTACCAGGGTGACTCGGCTGAAGCTGTAGAGGTTGTCAGGGCCGAACGGCTTACCGGCATGCCGGGCGATGGCAAATACAACCGCTGAAGGTTTCTTCTCGACCAGTGCCTGATCGCCGCCGACTTTTGCCACGAGCTTGCCGAACTTTTCACGGGCTTGCTGATCGTGGGTCAAGGTGTGCGCCGAGTTGTGCCCCTGCGCGAATAGGTGACTGATGGGGGCGGAAGCGTCGGCGTTTTTCACGTGGATCAGCGCACCGTCAGGCGCCAGAATGTCGCAGGTTTCGAACACTCGCCTGTTCTGGTTGGTGCGGATGAGTTTGCGATCCAGAACCCATCCACCGATCTGCGGTGCCGCCAGTTCGTTGTACTTTTTCTCGCACATTCTGGCGCCATGCCCCACTGCCGCTGCCCGCTCGAGGCAGGCGAAAGAGGCTTGCTAAAGAGCTGGTCAGCGCCCACTGAGTAAGTCGGCGACCGGGATGTCCAGGGCATCGGCAAGGTCGAATAGGCGTTCATACAATAGGCCCCGACGCCCATGCTCCACGTCGATCAGCACGTTGCGGGTGACCCCCGAAGACAAGGCCAGCTGTTCCTGGGTCAATCCCTGCTCGATGCGTACCGCTCGGATCCGGCTTCCCACTGCATGTCGCACTTGCGCCCACGCAGCCGCTCGGTCGGGATCTGTTTGTTCAGGACGCGTGGGCACGCACCCCAGTTATGGCGCGCCAGTACCAAAAGTCTGCCCTACTAGTAGTACATTGCTGCTTCGTGTTCGAAACAGATTCCGACTTTTACCCTGACGAGACGGTGACCTCACTAGCCATCGAGGTCATCGACGAACTGCGCATGAAGATGCTCGAATGCCTTCTCGTCGTGCAAACCTTGCCCGATGGGGCGGACCTCAATTTTGCGGACTTGGCCAATGACATCCTTGCTGCGCACCGCAGCACTCTGGAGGCATATCAGGCGGCCAGCATCGTGCACCAAGGTGCCGAGCTCGATGATCGCTGGGGTAACGGCCTGTCGCGACCCAAGGCCATCTTCGCCCGGCATAATGCCGCAGTGCGCCGCGGCGCCACGAAAGTGACGCCCATGCCAGCTCTGTGCGACCGGCTAGAGCGGCACCTGTATCAGTTGCCGCGACCTGATCGCACCCAGACCGTCGCCGGGCAACGCCCCAAATGCTCCGCCATAGTCAAGACGACCGGTGAAGACTGCACGAACTCAGCGACCTACCTTGGTTCGGGAATGTTTGGCGCCCATTGCTATTCACATGCAACACCTGCCGAACGTGAGCAATACCGAATCCATCATGAAGAAAACGACGCCCGCCAAGCTCGCTCCCACAATGATCTGCGCGATCTGCAGCGTGCCGTAGGTGAAAAGATCGTCGCGCACTGGATATCCACTCGTGAACAACGAACCCAATGGATGCACTCCGTCGTGGCCACCTGACCTCGTCACTCACGGCCCCGAGTTAGCCCACCTAAGCTAAATACGCTGGCGGACAACCGAATTTCCGGCCTATCGCCGGACGGTTTGCCGCTGCCCCTGTCAGGAACAGTCGAACACACACCCAAGGCCCCTACAGATAATCCGGCTTCAGCTTCAGCCAGTAGGAAACAGCAACTCACCGACAGGGGATTTGATCCGAGAAGTACATTCAAGGCGGGAAGTTATCTGTCGAGGACTCCGAGATCCCGGTACCTTTGAAGATCATCGACGAAAAGCTCTGCTCTGTCTGGCATTCGGGCACCGAATGGCATGTCGGGACGCGCGCCAGGCGCTGATCTCAGGGGTTGGTCAGCCCATACTCGCGCACAAGCGACCGGTTGGTTTCGCGCAGGATCTCGACATCATCGACTAGTGCGGCGATGGCGCGGTCCTTATCGCCGCATGCGATCTCCAGTTCGGCGATGCGTTCGCGAAGTTCAACAACCATAGGATGGCGTTCTAGCAGTGCGGTCCCGGGAGTGGGCCCTTGGGCACCAAGACGATGTTCCAGGATCTGCACCTGCAGCACCAGTTCGCGATTATGGTGGCGTGCGGTGGCCAGGTCGGTCATCAGACTTTCGCTGCTGATCCGGTCGGTGCGGCGGCGCGGCGACTGCGAAAAGTATTGCCCGGCAGCGGCATCGATGTCAGCGGCGAGGTCTTTGTGCCGGTACAGGAAGTTACGATGCACGCCGGCGCGGGCGATGACGGCTCGGCGGGTCACCGGCCGGTCTTCGCGTTGCAGGTCCTGCAGCGCTTTGGCGACTGCGACTCTTTTTCGTTCACTGTCACGCCGGCGGGATTCTGCGAGCCTGACAACGCGGCGCTGATACGTTTGCCGCTCATCCATCGGTCAGCTCTCCGAGGGTGTCGATGGCGTGGCGGCGATCATCCGAGTACGACGTCCACGAGTCGTCCCTGTCGTCGCGATGACCAAGTTTGAGGTCGACGGAGGCTGCGGCGCGGGCTTTGCGCAGCGTGCTGGAGGCCTCTTCGATGAGTTCGCGTTGCTCCGGGGTGGCTTTGCTTAGTTTTTCTTCCTCGGTGCGGATGCGTTCCTGTAGCGCTTCTATTTCTTCGTCGCTGGGACGGGCGTCGCGTTTGGCCCATTCTTCTGCGCCGTCAAAGGCATCGATCCGTGCCCGGATGGCTTTCAGGTCAAGTAGCCGCCGGCGCATCTCTGGCAGATAAGACGGGTCGCTGCCGAAGGAGGCGCACCCAAAGCAGCGGTGCCTAATGGGGCAACCGTGGCCCTCGGCGGCCACGTTCTGCGGGTTGGAGCATTTCCCGAAAGGTACAGCGATGCTTGCGTGTTCACTGGCCAGCCGGTGGCTCTTGGACATGGCGCGGATTGTCAGGGTGCCGCCGCCCACGACGAGATTGCCCACCAGTTCAGCGGCCTCGCGGCGCCGCTTCTGGGTGATCTGGTAGTAGCCCATGGTGGTCAGGATCGATTCGTGGCCCATCAACTCCTTGAGAACATCCGGCGGGGTCCCAACGTCGGCGTGCCGCTGGGCGTAGGTGTGCCGGAAGGAGTAAGCGCTGATGCTGGACCTGTCATAGGGCACCGGATCCCCATTCGGGTCGACCTCAGATGAGTCCAAGCTCGGCAAGGCCCGTATCCACTTGCCGAATGCGTGCCCGAACCTGCTGGGGTGCATGGCATGGTATCCGTGGGAGTTCATCGTGAGCCTGGGGAACAGCGCGAGCTCGGCGGGGCCGGTATCCGGGAACCTGGTCAAGACCTGCTCCTGTTGTGCCTTGACAGTCTGGACCACGGCTGCCAGTACGGGAAGCTTGCGCACCTGACCGCCAGTGACCTTGGTCTCGGTGTAACGCAGGAAGGGGCCGCCGGGCCCGGTCTCGATGCACTCGTAACGCAACGAGGTGATTTCGCTTGGCCGGCGCCCTGTCTCGGCCAATATTCGCAGCAGCCGCACATCATCGTCGTTAAGCGTGGCGAGGTTTTCAACGGCGAAAACCTGGCGCACAATGTCTAGCGGCAGCGCCCTACCGGCCTCGACCTCCTGCGTGTACCCACGGCGCGGGAGTAGATCCTCGGTGATCATGAAGGAGCCCGCGAAGTCTTCCATACGGTCGGTTTCGCGCCCGTACCGCAGAATCCGCTGCACCGTCAGCAAGCATCCGATCTGCACATCCTTGTTCCACGTGAACTTCAAATTCTTGCCGCCCCGATCGAACTGGAAACGCGCACGGGGTGCCCGTGTGCGAGCCAGCTCGGCGATATAGGCGGCAAAACCAGAGACAGCAGCGCGGTCCAGGACTGCGATATTGCAGCCGCCCGCCGTCGTGTTGGCACGCAGATACTCCGAGAAATAGTTGACTTCGTTGATCATTTTGGTGAAGGAGCTGAAGTCGCCGAATCTGTGCAGGTTGTCCCAACACCAGGCCTGGGCCATCTCCTGCAGCCAGGGCTGGGTGAGGTTGCGAAAGTCGATCTGGCTGTTCTTGCCGAACACCGCACCGGGCCAAACCTCGGCATGCCGGAAGTCCTCCGGCGTCAAGTCGCCGTATTCGACGGCTGTGAGCACGGTGTTGAGCAGGGGCCGAACCGTACCCGCGGGCCAAATGTCAGGTCGAGGTTTGTCTTTGACCTCGCGCAAGTCGTTGACTTGCATCGCCCGCACATAGTCGACGATTTGTTGCAGCTGCTGGGTGCGAGTAAGCGATCCGCGTCGGGAGCGGGTGTACACGCCATACAGAATCTGGCGTGTGACCCGCGGTTTGAGCCCGGTGAACACCACTACCCGGCTGTCGGTGACTTGACTTGCCGTGCGGCAGAATTCCTCGAACGTGCCCGTGGATCCGTACTTTTGTACCGGTGATCCTCTCTGCGCGCGCTGCCACCGAATCCGGTGTGCCACGCACAGGGAGATATTCACGAAGTCGGCCTGCCGATCGCACGCGATCACACTGCAGTCCGCGGTCCGTTCCAACGGAATCAGTGTCTTGATGACCTCGGCGCGGGTGCGCCCGCGTCCGGTATGATGAAGAACCTTGTCCGCGTGCGATTTACACAAACCTTTCGAGGTAGCCCGCCGCTGGCAGCACACCCCATCGACGCTCACCGAACACAAATCATGAAGCTGATACTCGATGCGTCTGCTCGGGCGCTGAGCGAACACTTCGATATCTGGTTGTCCGTGATCACGCCACACCGCTAGGCATCCGCTGCACAACCCCCTGGTCTTGATTCCCCACGCGGGCCGATTGCAGCCGATGACGACGCATTCTTTCCAACCCAGGGTTTGATGTGTCGAGGGCGGCTGCAGCACCTGCAGCGTGGGGTCCCAGCCCGCGCCTTCAAGCCAGATATCGAAAGGGCTGTCTGCCTCTTTTCCTTCGTCGGCATCTGTCCGCATCAACACCAATGCGCGGCGGTAGTCAGTCATGCTCACGCCTACCCTGAAGAATTTCTGACAATGATCCATGTTCAATCGCCTTGCGCTGCAGCTGCATATCCGGGTGCAGGTACACCTCCGTGGACCGGATGCTGGCGTGCCCAAGCAGCTCAGCGACCACATCCAACGAGGCCTGGCGCGCCGCGCCGGTACCGAAGGTGTGGCGCAGCATGTGAGGTGTGACCGTTTGTCCCACCAGAGCGCTAAGGCGGGCAAAAAGTTCGTTGATAGCGTGCAGCTTCATCGGCTCACCCAACGGGGGCTTATACAAGTTGACGAACACATAGTCGCTGACCCGCGCCGGACGACAGGCATCCCGATCCTGCCTGTACTGGTCATACAGCTGGACCAGTGCCGCGGTCACCGGCACAACCCGCGGTTTCTCGCGCTTGACCCGCGCCCCGTTGCTGTTCTGGCGGGGCACCACATGAAGATGCGCACCCGGCACCGGACATCCCAAACCTTCAGAGGTAGGCAGGAAATGCAGATCGCTCAAACGCAGCCCCAGCGCCTCCCCACGACGCAGACCTGTTGTCGCCAACAGCACCACCAAAAGCACGTCCCGCAGATTCCGGCAGGCTCCCAGGGCTGCCTTCACCACATCAAGGGGTACATCATTGCGGACACCGCGCCGAGGACGTAGTTGATGACGGCGCCGCATCACCACCGTTGTGGACCCGACAGGACGTCTTCTGTCGCGGCCCCCGCGGAAACGCGCGGGCGCAAGCTCGAAAAGCTGGCCCAACTTGGCGGGATCCCAATCCCCCTCAGAAGCAGCATATTTGAACATTTCACATACCGCATACGTAATCAGGTTAATGCGGTTTTCCCCACGCATCGGCTCCCGGCCCGGCCCAGCCCACAGGCGGCGCCGCGGGTCAGGATGCCGAACTGCGGGCGCAACCCGCAGCCACATTTGGAAAGCGGTGATATCCGGGGCCGCCCAGTGTTGCGAGCGCTCTGCGCAGAACCGGAAATAAAGCCCGACGCCCTCGGCATACTTACGAGTCGTAGATTCTGCCAATCCGCGACCGAACCGTAAGTACTGAAGGAACCGATCGGCAATCTCCTGCACGCCGTAGTCACTGTCGTCGACCACAGACCAGTAGGCGCCTGCCTCGGTGCAGAACCAGAAGGCCCTGTACATAAGCGACAGATAGTAGAACCTACCGGCGGTTCAAAATCGTCTACCCCCCCTTGTTATTCATCCCGAATTGCACTGTTACCACAACGTCTAAATCCCGTTCACTACCCATCTCGATGGACGGACCACACACTCATTCCCGTGCTCGACCACCTGCCCAATCAGGCAATGAGCTCACAGGCACCGTACGAACGATGCCAGCCACCATCGGACGTCACGAACCGTTGGCCTGCGTTAGCCACTAATGATCCTGTCGCCGATCCGGCCACAACCAACGTCCGGGGCACCCAATGATCACTATGCACCGCACAGGGCATTCATCCCACAAGATAGTGCGTCAGATGCTGCCGACCCACCCCTACGAAACCACCGTGTAGAGGATCGCCCCGAAGGCCGCCGCGGCGATCGTCCCGATGGCATATTCGACGGTGGACATGCCGTCCTCTGACTCGACGACCACCACCATCCGCCGACGTAGTTTCGTCAAGATGTTGTGTATCAATGGATTCCCTCCCTCTCAACCCCGCGGCCGTTCCGCGGGTCACAGCACGCCACTACTGAACACATCCCGCGCCAATCCCATGACGACAGGCACGATGCCCAGACAGACGAAGGACGGCAGAAAGCACAGTCCCAGCGGCGCACCGATGAGCACTCCGGCCCGTTCCGCAGTGGCCACTGCCGAATCCAGCGCATCCCTGCGACATTGAGTGGCCAAGAAGGCAATGCCATCGGCCATCACCGCACCGGAGTCGGCCGATCGCCGCGCCAGTCTGGTCAGCGCCTGCCGCTGCTCGTATCCCAGATCATCCGAAGGCCCCGGGTCTGCCCAGGCCGCGGAGGCCGGCGCCCCCAAGGCGAGCATCTCCCCTGCGCGGTTCAGGATGCGGGCCAGTTCCGACGGCGCGCAGGACGACACCACTAACGCGGCGGTTGCGACCGGCATCCCTGATCGAAGACACACGCTGAGTACATCGAGACTGAATGCCATTCCCAATAGACCCTTTTCGGTCACGCGATGATCGGCAGAGACAACCACGTCGCCGTGCGGCAGCCTGACCCGAGCACGCAACGCTCCCGGCGCAGTGACGATGGCCGCGGCAAGCATCAGCAAAGCCGCGGTCACCGCAATGCCTTCCCCGTAATGGCGTCGGACCACAACAGACCTGCACATGCCAGCACCACCCCGACGATGAGCAGCATGCCGCCGACCCCACCTGAACACAGCACGGCAAGCGGTTTGGCTCCGATCATCTGTCCCAGCCCGATTCCCGCTACCGGCAGACCGGTGAGCACTGCCGCGGTCGCACGAGGGCCGGCGAGCCCGGCGTTGACACGTGAGGTGAATCGTTGCCGCTCCTGCAGATCCGTCCTGCACGCGTCAAGCAGATCGGCAACCGCGAGGCCGTACCGCTGCGCCAGCGCCCAACCACTGCTGATCCGATCCCACTGAGCCGCCGATGGCCCCAGCCTCGGCACGGCCGGGTCCAGTGTCACCCCGAGGCGTGCGCGTGCGGCCATGGCGGCAAACACTTCCCCGACCGTTCCGCCAAGCTCTGCCGCAGTGGTCTCGAATGCGCGCACCGGATGCGCGCCAACCCTCAGCTCGCCGACGAGCACATCAAGGCCGGACTCCAAAACAGCCAGTTCCTCCGATTGGGCCATCAACCGGCGGCGACGACGCCACCACACGTACAGGGTTCCGCCCACCACACCCACCGCGACCACCACCGACAGAGGTAATAGCCACACGGCCCCCAGTACCAGTCCTCCCACAAGCACCGCCGCCAGTCTCCAGTTCCACCGCCGCGAGGAAGCCCTTCGCCGTAATCGTGAACGCCTTTGCAGTGCAACAAGTAACGCAGCTGAGAGCAGCAGCAGGGCCTGTGTTGTCATGTCTCACACCGCGCGATCAAAGCATCGAACCGCTCCGCGCCGGAACAAGGCCCACTGTCTAGCGTCCATGCGGGTATCACCCGCGCTATCCCGTCTTCGCCCTTGCACACCACCGCGATCTCCGTCAGTTTCCGAATGTTTCCAAATCGTCTGATGTGACATACGCACTGAATGGCCGCGGCGAACTGCGAGTGGAGCGCGGCACGATCGAGCCCACCCAGTGCCCCGAGCGCTTCCAGTCTTGCCGGGACCTCTGCTGGGGCATTCGCGTGGACGGTTCCCGCGCCTCCATCGTGACCGGTATTGAGGGCGGTCAGTAGCTCAACCACCTCGGCGCCCCGCACCTCTCCCACCACGATGCGATCGGGCCGCATACGTAAAGCCTGCCGCACCAGCTGGCGCAGGGTGACCTCTCCCACGCCCTCGACGTTTACGGTGCGCGCCGCCAGCGTGACCACATGCGGGTGACGCGGCGCGAGCTCGGCGGCATCCTCAGCGCAGATGATGCGCTCCGATGGATGGACGGCTCCGAGTAAGGCCGATAGCAGCGTCGTCTTACCCGCGCCAGTGCCCCCTGTCACGAGGAATGCCAACCGGGCCGCCAACATCCCGCGAAGCAGGATTCCAGCATCTTCGGCAACGGTGCCATCAGCGATCAGCTGATCCAAACCCTTAGCGGTCGGCCGTAATACACGCAGCGAGACACATGTTCCGCCCGCCGCGATCGGCGCCAGCACAGCATGAAGGCGTACCACGGAACGCGGCGGGCCGATCTCTGACAGCTGGCCGTCGACAAACGGTTGTGCGTCATCGAGACGTCGCCCCACCGCGAGAGCCAAACGCTGCGCGAGACGCCGCACGGCAGCCTCGTCGACGAATCGCACTGCGGTGAGCCGCAAGCCTTGACCGTCGTCCACCCAGACCCGATCGGGCCCGGTAACCAAGACGTCTGTAACTCCGTCCGCGCATAGCAGTGGCTCGAGGATGCCGGCACCGGACAGCTCACTTTGGAGCTCCTTTATGTTGTGCAGCACATCGCTATCACCCAGTACACCACCAGATTCAGCGCGTATCACCGCCGCTACCGCCGTAGGACGCAGCGTCGCATTCTCGGTGGCCAGCCGTTCCCGAACACGATCGATCAGCGATCCGGTCATGCCGCCGCCCCCTTGCCTTCACGCGAGACCAGTGCCAACACGGCGTGCGCGGCTCCCGCCAATGGTGAACGTCGCGATAGCCGCAGACCGCCGTTGTCCAGCCGATTGCCGAGATTGGGTTCCGGCCGCATAGCTGCGATCATTGGGGCTCCAACGATTTCCGCCACCTCGGCCGCCCGCAACCCGCTCGGCGCCGGACCTCGCACCACAACGCCGATGTTCGGATTGGTGGCCTGTATCGCGCTGGTCACCAGCGCAGCAGCGGCGCAGGCCCGCACCTCTGCAGGTGCCACCACGACCACCAGATCGGTGTGCTCCAGTGCGGCCACACTGGTCGCGCCGAGACGGCGCGGAAGGTCGACGATCACCGGCACTCCGGCTTCGCGTGCGCTATCGATTACCCCGCCAATCGCCTCGGCGTTGCCTCCGCCACCGCTTCTGTCGCCCGATAGGACGACAAGCCCGCGACGATGTGGCAGCGCACGCCGAAGAGCATCGAAACCCACTCGACCACTGCGCATATCGATGTCCGGCCACCTCAGGCCCTCGACGTCCTCCCATCCGAGCAGCAGATCGATTCCGCCACCGTATGGATCGGCGTCCACGATGAGCGCACCGCCCGGCGCGCAGAGACCAATCGCCGCGCACAGCACCGACGCACCGGCACCACCGCGCCCTCCCACCACCGCAATCACCGGGGCGCGCCCCGCCGAGGCGCTGGCCGGTATCGCCGCACAGGCCTCGATGAGCCTGACTTCGTCCTCAGGCAAGGCGAGCACCTGCTCGGCGCCCACCGCGACGGCTCTGCGCCACATCTCACTCGTCGGTTCATGCCGGGAGATGAGTAACACCCGTGCCCGGCGAGGCAGTCTGATCACCGCTTCCAACGACGGGTCAGCTCCATCGAGCAGCACCGCGCTTGCGCGGGTCCAGGCCTGTCTGCTGATCGAACCGGCATCGGTAGCGAGGATCAGTGGCCTGCCAGTCGCGGCGACGATCCGCTCGATGTCGTTGCCAAGCCGTCCATCGCCGATGGCAACGACGATCGGCTCCCCCGCATTTGCCTCCACGCTCTCCACCATCAAGGTTGCGCGACGAGGACGCCAGAGGCCTCATCGAGATTGGGGATGGACGCGAATCTGTGGATAGGTCCGAGGCGAGCCGCAAAAATCGGTGATAAACGTCCCCAGAAAAGAGGACGACCCTCGCCAGGGGGGGAGGAGGCGAGGGTCGTCGTGCTTCAGCCCCGGGGGGTCGGGCTGAGACACACTCGGCATAGCCGAGTAACCCCACTATACACACGAACCAGGTGAGGGTGGCAAGACCAATCGGCTGAAAAAAGCCAAAGAAAGGCAACCCTTCTTCTGACGTAGCCGCGTTACCAGACTACCCCGGCTGAACTGGGACTTTACTGATGGACCCGACGATGTAGTCCGTGAGATCTATCCTCGACCTGTGACCGACCACGCAACGGCATCCGGATCCTTTCCGTCTGTTGAAGACCGGGATGCCGCGGCCATAAGTGAGCCAGCGGACACCGGCCCAGCCCCCAGAACGGCGGCCTTCTTCGATCTGGATAAGACCGTGATCGCAAAGTCGAGCACCCTCGCCTTCAGCAAGCCGTTCTTCGACCAGGGCCTAATAAATAGACGCGCCGTCTTAAAATCGAGTTACGCGCAGTTCTTCTTCTTGCTGTCGGGTGCCGATCACGACCAGATGGATCGCATGCGCACGCACATCACCAACATGTGTACGGGCTGGGATGTCGAGCAGGTGAAGGCGATCGTGGCCGAGACATTGCATGACATCGTCGATCCATTGGTGTTCGCCGAGGCGGCCGATCTGATCGCCGACCACAAACTCTGCGGCCGTGATGTCGTGGTGGTCTCCGCATCGGGCGAAGAGATCGTCGCCCCCATCGCGCGCGCCCTCGGCGCCACCCACGCGATGGCCACTCGCATGGTGGTGGAAGACGGTAAGTACACCGGGGATGTCGCCTTCTACTGCTACGGCGAAGGCAAGGTGGCCGCGATCCAGGAACTCGCCAAGCGCGAGGGCTATCCGCTGGAGCACTGCTACGCCTACTCCGATTCGATCACCGACCTGCCGATGCTGGAATCTGTCGGTCACCCGACAGCCGTCAACCCGGATCGGGCGCTGCGCAAGGAATCCATGGCGCGGGGGTGGCCGGTGCTGACGTTCTCACGGCCCGTGTCGCTGGGCGACCGGATACCCGTTCCTTCCGGCGCGGCGGCCGCCACCACGGCAGCCGTGGGGCTGAGCGCGATCGCCGCTGGGGCACTTACCTATTCGCTGATTCGCAAGCTGCGGCCGTAGTACTGGACACATGTCACTTTGGGTACGCGCGTAACAATGTAGTGACCAAACGAATTACCCCTTGATGTGACCGTCGTCTCAGTGTAGAAAGTAGGTACGGAAGCCTGGCAAGGCCAAGGTCGACTCGGAAGAGAAGGATCGATCTCCCGACCTAGGATTCCCAGCACGGACCACGGCACCCACGCGGAGCACGCCGCGACAAGGGCAGAAGCGTTGTGGGCCTGCGTAATCGCGAACAGAGACAATTCATCAGACTTCTTGGGTGAAGTCCGAGTTGGAAGCGTCGTGAAAGCGCCGAGGCCACCCACACAACCCACATTGCACGCTTGGTAACCGGAGGATCCGTGCTAACGGGCGGCGGGCCGATTCATTCGGACCGTCGCCCGTTTTTAATGTTCAGCCCAGCCTCGGTCAGCGCTTCGCGCTATCGGCGATCGACGTTGCCTCTGCCGCACCCGCCGCTAATGCCTGACAGCAGAAGATGATCCACGCCGCGATCGCTTCGGGTGTGCCCGCGGCGAACGCGGAGGAAAGCTCACGGTATCTACCGGACTGCCGCATCCACATCACCTCGGGAACACCGAGCGCGTGCGGATCCAGACCACGTGAGACCGTCACCAATCGCGACGCCGCGCGGGCGACCACACCATCGGCAGAACCAAAGGGATTCAGCGCCAACAATTCCCCGTGCGCGATCGCCGCGAGAATCGGTGCGGACACCGTTGTTCCACCCGATGCCAGCTGCGCCAACAGCTCCAGTCGATCGGTGTCGACGCCGGGGCGCGGGCGTCCCAGGGTGTCCTCGTCTGCCATGCCAGTGGCTGCCAACACATGAAGACGTGCCAACGCCTGCAGTGGGGCGCGCGACCACACCGCGGTCAACTGGGTGAGCGCGTCCCCGTCGAGCGCCTGTCCAACCCGCAACGCGCCGGCCAGTATCGGGTCCTCCACCGCACCATCGGCGCTCAGTTTCATCGTGCCGCCATCCAGCGCCGACGAGGACCTGGCCGCCCGCACTGCCGCCTCGGCCGCCGTCACCGGCCATCCCCGCAGATTGGCGCGGTGACGGTGCACCTTGCTCAGCGCATCGCGGGCGGATTCGGCGGCTTCGGATACTCCCGGCAGGGCGGCCAGCGGCGCGAGTGGATCAGTCATGGTCCACTAACGGTACTGAATGACTCGTCGCATAAGAGACTCACCGCAGAGCCTTGCGCTCCTCGCGCCGGATTCGCTGCTGCTCAGGATCGGGTACCGGAACCGCCGCCAGCAGACGCTTGGTGTAGTCATCGGTAGGTGCGGTCAATACCTGTTTGTCAGAACCGAACTCAGCAAGGCGACCGTGGTTGAGTACCGCGATGCGGCTCGCCACCAATTCGACAACCGCCAGGTCGTGGCTGATGAACAGGCAAGCGAACCCGTGCTCACGTTGCAGTTCGGCGAAGAGTTCGAGCACGCGTGCCTGCACCGAGACATCCAGCGCCGAGGTCGGCTCGTCGGCGATCAGCAGCGTCGGCTCCAGCGCCAGCGCCCGCGCGATACCCACTCGCTGTCGCTGTCCTCCGGAGAGCTGGTGGGGGAACCGGTTTCGCATGTTCGCAGGCAGCTGCACCTGCTCCAACAACGTCTTGACCCTATTTTCCCGTTGGGAGCGATCCATATCGGTGTGCAGGGTCAACGGTTCGGCGATCGACTGGCCGATCGGCCATCGCGGATTCAGCGAGGATCCCGGATCCTGGAACACCACCCCCACCTTGCTCCGGATATCCCGCAGCTGCTTGCGATTGGCAGCCGAAATATCCTGTCCGGCAACACAGATAGTGCCCGAAGTCACTTTGAGTAGGCCCACCGCAGCGCGCCCGATGGTCGACTTCCCGGAACCGGACTCGCCGACGAGGCCCACCACCTCGCCTCTGCCGATGGAGAAGGACACATCGTCGATGGCTCGGAAATTGCCGCCCTTTCCCGGATACTCGATGACGGCATGTTCCACGCTCAGGGCCAGATCGGTTACCGGAACTGAAGATTCGTCGGCATCGCCCAATGTCGCACCCAGATGCGGCACCGATGCCAGCAGCTGCTGCGTGTACGGCTGCTGTGCCCGGTGGAAGATGCCGTCAGCATCACCCTCCTCAACAACCTCACCGTCCTTCATCACCATGATGCGATCGGCCATATCGGCGACAACACCCATGTCGTGGGTGATCAGGATGATGCCGGCCTCGATGCGATGCCGCAGATCACGCATGAGATCAAGAATTTCGGCCTGCACGGTCACATCCAGCGCAGTGGTGGGCTCATCGGCAATGAGCAGCCCGGGGTCCAGGGCCAGTGCCTGCGCGATCATTGCGCGCTGACGCTGACCACCGGAAAGCTGGTGGGGGTAATGCTTGACCCGCTTCTCGGGCTCCGGCATGTCCACCAGCTCCAGCAGTTCGATGGCGCGCTCACGTGCCTGCCTGCGCGTCATCTTCTTGTGCGCACACACGGCCTCGGCTATCTGCCAACCGATGGTGTAGACCGGGTTCAGCGCCGTCATCGGCTCCTGGAAGATAACGGCAACATCCTTGCCGCGGACCTCGCGCAGCTCGTCGTTGGTGGCGCCGAGCAGCTCGGCACCGTTGAGCTTGATGCTTCCCGCCACCCGTGCGCTGGATGGCAACAGCGCAGGAATGGCCATCGCCGTGGTCGATTTCCCCGAGCCGGATTCGCCGACAATGGCGAGCACCTCGCCCTTGGCGACGGTCAGCGAGACACCCTTGACCGCCGGCACCCATTGTTTGTCGACCTCGAAATCGACTGCGAGGTCCTTGATCTCAACCACGGAATCTGCGGACACCGCCTACCTCCTCCGCGGATCGAGAGCATCGCGGAGGGCGTCTCCAACCATGATGAAGCCGAGCACGGCGGCCGAGAGGAACAGGGCGGGAACGATGACCAGTCTCGGCGTGGTGGCGAAACGGGACTGCCCATCGTTGATCTGCAGTCCCCACGAAATCTCGGGCAACTCCAGCCCGATGCCCATATAGGTCAGCGTGGCCTCCGCCGCGATGAAGCTGCCCACCGCGATGGTGGCGTATACGAGCACGGGCGCCAGCGCATTGGGAAGTATGTGCCGCAGCAGGATTCGCCATGTCGGTGCTCCCAGCGCGATGGCGGCCTGGACGTAGTCGCTCTGTTTGATGGTCATCACACTGGATCGCACCAGCCGCATCGAGGTCATCCAGCCGAACACGATCAGCGCGCCCGCCACGCTCCACACCGTCCGATGACCGACGACGGACAGCAGGATCATGCCACCTAAAATCGTTGGAATACCGTAGAAAACATCGGTCAACCGAGACAGCATGGAGTCGGCGAAACCTCCGAAGTACCCCGCCAGCGCCCCGACGAGGACACCGATGATCAACACGCCCACCATCGCGATCAGGCCGATCGTCAGCGACACCCGCGCCCCATAGACCACGTTGGCGTAGTAGTCACATCCTTGTAGGTCTGTACCGAGCCAATGCGCCGCGCTGATCCCCTTGCGCGCCTGATAGAGGTCGCAGTCGCGAGGGTCCTTCCCGAAGGTGAACAACTGCGGGGCCAACGCCATCAGGACCAGAATCGTCAGCAGGATCGACCCGGTGATGAAGAATCCACTGCGCCGCAGGTACTTCCAGGCGTTCCCCCAGAGATCCGCCTGCTCCACCAACGATTCTGCGGTGGCATCGGGGCCCGAGACCGGGCCGGGGGCATGTATGGGGTCACTCATAGCGAATCCTCGGATCCAGCAGCGCATACAAGATGTCAACGACGAGATTGAAGAAGATGTAGAAGAAGACGATCAGCGTCAGGATGCTCACCACGACGGCGCCCTCCTGGTTGCGCACCGCATCGAATGTAGCCCTCCCCAGTCCAGGGATGTTGAACACCGACTCGGTGACGACAGCACCCGCCAACAGCGCACCCACGTCGGCACCGATGAACGTGACGACGGGAATCAGGCTGTTACGCAGCGTGTGCCGCAAAAGAATGCGCGATTCGGAGATGCCCTTGGCGCGGGCGGTCCGAACAAAGTCGGCATCCATGGTCTCTAACATCGAGGTTCGGGTGAGCCGAGCCACATAGGCCATGGACAATGAGGCCAGCACCAGCCCCGGCAACAGGAAGCTGTACCAGCCGTCGCGGATTCCGGCGATCGGGAACCAGCCGAGCTTGAAGCCGAACAGATACTGCGCCAGGAAGCCCAGCACGAACACGGGCATCGATACCAGCAGCGTCGTCGTGACCAGAACCAGATTGTCGTAGAACGATCCACGGCGCACCGCACACAGCACTCCGGCGGTGATGCCGATGATCGTCTCGAATACCACGGCCACCACTGTGAGCCTCAACGTCACCGGCAGGCGCTGTGAAACAGTTTGCGCAACAGGGCGTTCCTGAAAATCCGTACCGAAGTCACCGTGCAGGAAGCCCACGATGTACTTGCCGTAGCGCACCAGGAACGGATCATTGAGGTGAAAGCGCTCCCTCAGTTGAGCCATGACCTCGGGGGTGAACGGGCGGTCGCCCGCCAGCGCCCGAATGGGGTCACCCGGCAGCGCGTACACCAGGGAGTAGATGAGCAGGGAGGTGCCGATGAGGACCGGTATGGCCAGCAGCAGCCGCTTCACGACGTACCGGAACAGGCCCGCGTTTTGCCAAAGCCGCCGAACGTCCAGCACATCATCGAGCCACGGAACCGGGAGTGCACGCTCCACTCCCCGACTATCAACCCTTTCGTTGATCAGCGATCGTGGCCACTTGCGTCCCGTCACTGCACGACCTCCACATCGGCGTACTCGATGCAGTCCTGGATACTGATCTTGACGTTGCTCACCCGCTTGGAATGCACCGCCTGATTGACCTCATAGAACAACGGCGCGGCCGGAAGGTCCTTGAACAACAGGTCTTCTGCCTTCTGATACGCCTTGGTGGCCAGTTCCACAGTCGGTTGGTTGTTCCCCTGCCGCAACAGCTCGTCGAATGCCGGATTGCTATAGAACACGTAATTGGAGCCCGCCGGTGGCAGCGCCACCGTGCCGTACAACGACTCCAGGAAGTTGTAGATCGATGGGTAGTCCATCACCCAACCGGAGCGGAACGGTCCCGTCATCCCCTTGCTGTCCTGCAACGGCAGGAACTGCGACCACGGCAGACTCTTGAGGATGTAGGGCACTTTCAGGTTCGACTGCAGCTGGTTTCCGATGGCCTGCACCCACGACAGTGCGCCGGTGCTCGATGAGCTGTACCACAGCTCAATGGGCTTGCTCCGGTCGAAGTGGGCGTCATCGAGCAGTTTGTTGGCCTCATCGACGTGCAGCTCGCACAGCTTTCCGCACGCCCCCTTGCGGTACCCGTAGACCACCGCCGACGCGTACGACGTGGCAGGAGTGCGGGTGCCGGAGAAGATTACCTGGGTGATCGCCTCACGGTCGATGGCCATCGAAATCGCCTGACGCACACGTACATCCTTGTAACGCGGGTCGTACATCGGGAAGCCCAGCGAGGTGATATCCGGGCGGGGCCGCTCCAGGAAGGCCGATCCGAATTCGGCCCTGGCGTTCTCGTAGGCGGAGTCGGGCAGATCGAGTTGAATGTCGAGGGCACCGGCCTGCATATCGGTGTACGCGGTCAGGCCCTCGGTGTACACCCGCCAGATCAAACCCTTGGATTTGGCCTTCTTCGGGCCGGCGTACTGGTCGTAACGGCTCAGCGTGAACCCGATACCGCGCACCCAGTCGCCGTCGGCCTTGAAGGGGCCGTTGCCGATGGGGTGCACACCGAACTTGGCCGGATCCCGATAAAAGGCCTTGGGCAGCGGCAGGAACGCGGTGTATCCCAAGGTCATCGGGTAGATGGCGAACGGGGTGTTGAGCCGGACGGTGAATGTCACGTCATCCACGACGTGCAGTCCGCGCATCTGGGTGGCACGCGGTGGGATCTTGTTCTTCGGATCTCCCTGGAGATCACCGAACCCGTCGACATTGGCAAGGAAACTCGAGGAGCCCTGGGCATTGGTGCTCAAGGCGGTGTAGTTCCAGGCATCCACGTAGGACTGGGCGGTCACCGGCTCGCCGTTATGGAACGTCCATCCCGGCTTGAGCTTGATCGTCCAATTGACGTTGTCGTGGCTGGTGATCGATTCGGCCACGCCGGTGTATTCCACTTCCGCGGTGTCGTTGTTGAACTCGACCAGCGCGGTAAATAGCGAGCGCAAGATCCGACCACCTTGATTCTCGGTGGTGTTTCCCGGGACCAACGTGTGCTCGGGTTCGGTGATGTACATGCTGAAGTACCCCGGGGGTGCCGGAGTCACCAGGTCACCACACCCGGCGGGCAGGAGCGCGGCAATGCCGACGAGCAACGCGACGGCCAGTCGGCGAAACCGCATCCTCACCCTGCCCTTCGGTAGCTGAAATAGGTAGGACGAACCATAGGCGGGTAACACGCCGATGTCTCTCCATCGACACACCGCCACGCCCGGATCTGAACGACGACCTCAATTACTTCTCGGTAACCCAGGCCGCCCACTAGGCTTTCGGGCGGACCTGTCTAGGGCAGAAAGGCCAGATCAGATGACCGAAATCAGCACCGAACCGGATCGCTACCCGCCGTCGCCGGAGTTCGTGGCGACAGCGAACGCGACCGCCGACCTCTATCAGGCGGCCGAGGAAGATCGGCTCGGGTTCTGGGCACAGCAGGCCGGCCGTCTGCACTGGAGCGAGCCATTCGGCGACGTACTCGACTGGTCCGATGCGCCATTCGCGAAGTGGTTCGTCGGCGGGAAGCTCAATGTCGCCTACAACTGCGTCGATCGGCATGTGGAGGCCGGCAATGGTGATCGCGTCGCCATCCACTGGGAGGGCGAGCCCGGCGATACCCGCACCATCACTTACGCCGAGCTGCTTGCTCAGGTCAGCCAGGCGGCCAACTATCTGACCGAGCTCGGCCTGGTTTCCGGCGACCGGGTTGCTATCTACATGCCCATGCTGCCCGAGGCGATCGTGGCGATGCTGGCATGTGCGCGGCTGGGGCTGATGCATTCGGTGGTGTTCGCGGGATTCTCCGCCGCGGCGCTGCGGGCGCGCATCGACGACGCCGAGGCCAAGCTGGTCATCACCTCCGACGGCCAATGGCGCCGCGGCACCGCAGCCCCACTGAAGGCCGCCGTGGACGAAGCGCTGGGCGGCGAGCCGAGTTCCGTCGAACATGTTCTGGTGGTGCGCCGCACCGAGATTCCAGTCGACTGGACGCAGGAACGCGACCTGTGGTGGCACGAGACGGTCGCTCACGCCGACACTACCCACACGCCCGAATCCTTTGATTCCGAGCATCCGCTGTTCCTGCTGTACACCTCGGGAACGACCGGAAAACCCAAGGGCATCGTGCACACCTCCGGTGGCTTCCTGACGCAGACGTCGTACACGCACTTCAACATCTTCGACCTCAAGCCCGACACCGACGTGTATTGGTGCACAGCCGATATCGGCTGGGTCACCGGTCACACCTACATCGTCTACGGCCCACTGTCCAACGGCGCCACCCAGGTGCTCTACGAGGGCACACCCACCTCGCCGAACGAGCACCGGCATTTCGAGATCATCGAAAAGTACGGTGTCACAATCTATTACATCGCTCCCACGCTGGTGCGTACGTTCATGAAGTGGGGACGCGAGATCCCGTTCGCACACGATCTATCCAGCCTGCGACTACTCGGCAGCGTCGGCGAGCCGATCAACCCGGAAGCATGGCGCTGGTACCGCGAGGTCATCGGCGGCAACCGCACCCCCATCGTCGACACCTGGTGGCAGACCGAAACCGGCTCGGCGATGATCTCCCCGCTGCCCGGCGTCACCGACACCAAGCCGGGCTCGGCGATGCGCGCACTACCCGGTATCTCCGCGAAAATCGTTGATGACGACGGGAATCGGTTGGAGCCGGCCAGCGGCGATGAACCGGTCACCGGATACCTGGTGCTCGATCAACCGTGGCCGTCCATGCTGCGCGGTATCTGGGGCGACCCCGAGCGGTTCAAGGAGACCTACTGGTCCCGTTATGCCGAGAAGGGCTGGTACTTCGCCGGAGACGGCGCACGCTATGACAGCGACGGCGCCATCTGGGTGTTGGGTCGCATCGACGACGTCATGAACATCTCCGGCCACCGAATCTCCACCGCCGAGGTGGAATCCGCGCTCGTCGGACATGATGGTGTCGCCGAGGCCGCCGTCGTCGGCGCCTCCGACGAGACGACGGGGCAGGCCATCGTGGCGTTCGTGATTCTCAAGGCTAGCCACACCGTCGAGGGCGACGAGCTCGTCTCACACCTGAAAGCTCAGGTGTCCAAGGAGATCTCGCCCATCGCCAAGCCGCGCGAGATTCACGTGGTGCCCGAGCTGCCCAAGACCCGCAGCGGCAAGATCATGCGGCGGCTGCTGCGTGATGTGGCCGAGGGACGCGAGTTGGGCGACACCTCGACACTGGTCGACCCGAGCGTCTTCGAGGCGATCAGAGCCAGTAAGTAGGACCGCGAGCTAGCCGACCGGGGTGAAACCGACTCCGGCGGTGCGGTTCTTGGCGTTGATATCGGCCAGCACGGTGTTGATCGAGTATGTGGTGGTCGGCGTGTGCAACGGGATGTATTTGATGACGCACACCGGCAGCTTGGTGGCGGCGCCGTGGATCATCCCCACCAGCTGTCCGTTTACGGTGACCGGCGCACCCGAGTCCCCGGGTTGTCCGCAGACCTGGTTGATGAAGGTGCCGGGCTCGGCTCCGGCACCAAAGGTCACGCCGCACGAGTTACCGGTGGTGCGGCCCAGCTTGCACGCGATGTCGCCGGGCTGCGGATCCGGTCCGATTCCGGTGATGGCGAACCCCTTGTAGGTGGATACCGGCTGCACCTTTTCGGGATCGAACTGGATGGTGGCGTAGTCGTATTGCTCGTTACCGTTGACGAACTTTCCGACCACACCCTTCTTGGGAAAGTCCTCGGAGGCCACCTGAGAACCCGCACCACCACAGTGAGCAGAGGTGAAGCCCACCAGATTGCCCTTGTTGTCGTGGCCGATCGTCGTCAGCGTGCAGAGGGTGTCACCGTTGATGATGAGCCCAGATCCGCCGCCCATGGGCACCTTGTCATCGGCTCCGGCGGCAGGAGCCGCACCAGCCGGAATCGTGCCCACGACGAGGCCAAACAGTGCGATCAGGACCGGCGATCCGTACCGCATATGCCGTCCAAGTGACCTCATGTCGTGCAGCCTCTCTCATTCCGGCCGCATCTCTCCCCCGTCGGCCATGCCTGACACCATTCTAAACAAGATTCACACTGGTCACTTCTGTCACAGTGCTATCGATTGGGTAACGACGCCCCGGGGTCAGACGCGCCGCAGCCCTGGCATCACCGACGTGGCAACATAGGCCGCACGACATCACACCGGACCCGCAAGGGACACGGAGGGAGCACAGTGAGCAGCCCTGGAAGCCGCAACTACCGCACGGACAGCAATGGTGTTCCGATCACCGTCGCCGCCATTCCGCTGTCCGATCCGAACGCGACCGGCACCGGAGAACCCACCATCGGCAATCTCGTCCGTGACGCCACCACCCAGGTTTCCGCTCTGGTGCGTGCCGAGGTGGAGCTGGCCCGCGCCGAGGTCGTCCGGGACGTCAAGAAGGGCGTCGCGGGCAGCATCTTCTTCATCGCGGCTCTCGTCGTCCTGTTCTACTCGACGTTCTTCTTCTTCTTCTTCGCCGCGGAGATCCTCAAGATCTGGCTGCCCGCATGGGCTGCGTACCTGATCATCTTCGCCGCCATGGTGTTCGTCGCGATCCTTGCCGTGCTGATCGGTTTCCTCCAGGTCAGACGAATCCGAGGACCACGCGACACCATCGCCTCCGTCAAGGAAACACGGACCGTGTTCACCTCGCGAGACGACGAGACTCCCGCACTGACCAAGTCGGCCAAACCCACAGACCCGTCGGGCTGGTAGCCCACTGAAGTCGGCTCGACACCGACGCATCCATGCTGTTCGACCAGACGGCACGCCACCCCGACCCATCCGTGGTCCGCATCGTCGGCCCGTGGCGCCATTTTGACGTACACGCCAACGGCATTCGCTTCCATGTCGTGGAAGCCGAGACTCCCCACACACCAACCGTGGCCGTCACCAGCAGGCCCCTTGTGTTGCTGCTGCATGGGTTCGGGTCCTTCTGGTGGTCGTGGCGGCATCAGCTTCGCGAGCTGACGGATGCCCGCGTGGTGGCCGTCGATCTCCGCGGCTACGGGGGCAGCGACAAACCGCCACGCGGATACGACGGATGGACGCTGGCCGGAGACACCGCCGGCTTGATCCGCGCCCTGGGACACACGTCGGCCACGCTGGTCGGGCATGCCGAGGGCGGACTGGTCTGCTGGGCCACCGCGAACCTGCATCCGCGCCTCGTCGATGCCATCGCGGTGGTGAGTTCGCCGCACCCGATCGCCCTGCGCACCGCCACATTCCGCAGAACCGGGCAGGGCGGCGCGCTACTGCCCTCGCTGATGCGTTACCAGCTGCCCATCCTCCCCGAGCGCACCCTGACACGTCATCGCGGCGCCGAGCTGGAACGTCTGGTGCGCTCGCGGGCGGGCGAACAGTGGACCACCACCGACGATTTCGCCGAGACCATCCAGCAACTGCGCACCGCGATCGCCATCCCCGGCGTGGCCCATTGCGCGCTGGAGTATCAACGATGGGCGGTGCGCAGCCAGTTACGCAGCGAGGGTTGGCGTTTCATGCGATCAATGAACCGTGAACTATCCGTCCCGGTACTCCACATGCGCGGCGACAGCGATCCGTACGTGCTCGCCGACCCGGTGCATCGATCACTGTCCTTCGCACCCCACGGCCAGTTCGTCGCGCTGCGCGGGGTGGGCCATTACGGCCACGAGGAAGACCCCGGCACCGTCAACGAGCACCTACGGAGCTTTATTGGGCGCCGGTGATTGCGGACCGCTGACGGGCTGGGGCGATTTGTTGGCCTCCGGCGCGGAGATGCAACTGCCGGTGCCGACAGGCTCGGAGAGCTCGGCCTTGGCGAGCTGATCCTTGACCTGCTTGGCGGTCAGCGCGAAGCCGGTGTCGTCATCGTCGATCGCCGCCCCGAAGACCACACCGAGCACGCGCCCCTCCGTATCGATCAACGGACCGCCCGAATTGCCCTGTAGCACCGAGCCTCTGACGGTGTATACCTCGCGCGTCACCGTGGTGGACCGGTAGATGTCCGGGCCGTTCAATTCGATGATCTCCCGAACCCGCGCCGGTGTCGCCTTGTAGTTCCCGCCGCCCGGGTAGCCCAGCACGATGGCGTCGTCCCCGGTCTTGGCGGGTTTGGGTGCGAACACCAGCGGAGTGGCCGGCATATCCGGAACCGCAAGAATCGAGATATCGGCATTGGGGTCGTAGGCCACCACCGTGGCATCGAAGGTCTGCCCGGCCGACTCGACGGTGACGCTGTTCGTACCGGCCACCACGTGCGCATTCGACATCACTCGATGCGGTGCGATGACGAATCCGGTTCCCTCAAGCGACTTCTGGCAGCTGCGGGCAATGCCCTTGATCTTGACGACGCTCGGCTCGGCTCCCCGCACCACAGGACCGTCAACCAATGTCGAATCCGGCGCGTCGACGGCCGCGATCGGGGTCTTACCGAACGGCTGCAACACACCGGTCACACCCGAGGTGTCCAGCAGCTTCGACAGGTCGTTGGGCACCTTGCGGAGTTGGTCCGGCGCGTACTTGTCGACCTGGCTGAGAACCCTCGACTCACGTGCTGCCGCAGAGATGTTCGGCTGATTGGAACTCTGCATCGGAATGGACAGCAGCCACGCGGCCACCAGCACGGCGGCCACCTGCAGTACCACTCCCACCACCGAATCACCGGCGCGCAGCGCACGATTCTTGATGGCGCCACGCATGGCCCGGCCCAGCACCACGCCCGCAACCTCGCCGATGACCACCAACACGAGGATGAGCAGCAGCGAGGCGAACAACCGGGTGCGCGCCCCATCCAGGTTGCCCACCACATGAGGGGCCAGCATGACGCCGGCCACCGCGCCCAGGATCACCCCGACGAAGGACATCAAGGAACCCAGTGCGCCGGAACGCCACCCAGACACCGCGGCAATGAACGCGACGGCGATGACGCCGATATCGAGCCACTGTGATGGATTCAGATTCATACCGACCCTCCCAGGTGCTCGGCCAGCAGCTCATCAAGATCACGAAGGTTACGAGTGTCCCATGGCTGCGCCCAGCCGGACACCTCCAACATCGCGGAGATGATCTGGCCGGTGAAGCCCCACACCAACATCCCCGGCAACAAGAAGGCCGGGCCGCTGTAACGAATACCAAATGTCTTCTTAGTCACCATGATCCGATTCGCCGGGTCCACCAGGTCACCGATCTTCACCCGTGACACCTCGGCGGTCTCGCCCGGATCGACGGCAAGAACCTGTCCCGGGTCGGGCGAGTAGGCAAGCACCGGAGAGACGTGGAAACCGGACGGTGGAATGAACAGCGGCTCCATGACCGTCAGCGGCTGCACGCGAACGGGGTCCAGCCCCGTCTCCTCCTGTGCCTCACGCAATGCGGTCCCCACCGGCCCTCCGTCACCGGGATCGGTGGCACCGCCGGGAAAGGACACCTGGCCGCTGTGCTGACGCAAGGTCGAGGCGCGCACCGTCAACAACAGATCCGCCTCGGTGGGGTCGGTCACCGCTTGGTCGGCGGACACCAGCACCAGCACCGCGGCAGGGCGCCCGGAAGAGGGCCGATTGCGTGCCCGCAGCACCGCCTTGATCGCGGGGTGCACGCCTCGGCCGTAGATGTCCTTGACACCCGCGGCGTTATCCACCAGCGGTCGCATCCAGTCTGGAGCGGCACCGGGCGTCAGCGGCGCGGTCGCCAACCCTCTTCGCGTAAGCGGCTCATCGGCAGTCACGACCTAGAACCTCACTCCCAACGCTTGTTCCACCTCGGCACCGATCTCATCCGCCGAAGTGAACGAACGCGGTAGCACTCGGGCAACGCTACCGTCCGCTCGAATCAAAATGGTCGTGGGCATGACATTCGGTGACTTCAGCGCGGCGGCGATGCGCCGGGCCCCGTCCTGGATCATCGGCAGCCTGACGTGAAGCTCGGCGAGCTTGGCCAGCCCGGCCGCCTCGTTCTCGTCTTGGTGCACAGTGACAACAGTGAGTTTGTCGCCCGCGCGGCGCTGCAGCTCGGCCATCGCCGGCAGCTCGTCGGCACAGGGACCGCACCAATAGGCCCACAGGTTCAGCACCACCTGGCGCCCGGCGAGGACGGGACCGACCGGCACCCTGACCCCACTGCATTCCAGCGTTATCCCGGCTAGTTCGCGCATGCTCGGGGCGCTGCCGGCGTTGGGACACGGCGGCAGTTGCGCCTGGCGGAACAGTTCCGCGAGGGCGTCGGGGGTGTCGGCGTCTCGGCGTTCGCGAGCGACGACAGGATCCTGCCCCCGCGGCGTGCGCCGCTGATCGTGTTGTTGCGACAACATGACGGTGATCAGCGCGGCGACCAGCACCATCCCCACGATCGTCCACCGTGCCCCGGTGTTGAGCCGAGGCACGTCACAACCCGGCCAGGGCCAGCAGGTGCTCGGTTTCCGGCCCCTTCACCAGCGGCGCGGCCAGCTCGGGATCTGTTGGGCCCAGCCCATATGACGGGCAGTCCTTGGCCAGTACACAGACACCGCACGCGGGCTTGCGGGCATGACATACCCGCCGACCGTGGAAGATCACCCGATGACTGAGCAGGGTCCATTCCTTGCGCTCGATCAGCTCTCCGACGATGTGCTCGACCTTGACCGGGTCTTCTTCTTCGGTCCACCGCCAACGTCGCACCAGCCGTCCGAAATGTGTGTCGACGGTGATGCCCGGGATGTCAAAGGCATTGCCCAGGACGACATTCGCCGTCTTGCGACCAATGCCGGGGAGGGTGACCAGGTCCTTCAGCCGCGGTGGCACCTCACCGCCGTATCGCTCCACCAGCTGGGTACCCAGCCCGATGATCGAGTTCGCCTTGTTCCGGTAGAAGCCGGTGGTGCGGACCATCTCCTCGAGTTCGGTCCGGTTGGCCCCTGCGTAGTCCTCCGCGGTGCGGTACTTGGCGAACAACGCGGGCGTCACCATGTTGACTCGGACGTCGGTGCATTGCGCCGACAAGATGGTGGCGACCGCCAATTCCAGCGGGTTGGTGAAGTCGAGCTCGCAGTAGACGTGTGGAAATGCTTGCGCCAGAGTGCGATTCATTCGTCGCGCCCGACGGACCAGCCCCGTGTGCGTCTCGGGCTTCCAGGTTCGGGCCGGGGCCGGCGTCTTCACCGTCGATTTCGCTCTGGGCTTAGAGGCCGATCCGGTCACTGACACAAGCCCAGGGTAGCGGGAGCCGATGACACGGGAGGGGCGAGCGTGCCCACCGATTGCACCCCTGCGCAGGACAAACCGGTTGTTTTTCGTGACCTCGTCGAGATCTTGGGCGTGTTTACTTCAACCCGTGTCGGGCCTATTCGGTTTGTTGGTACCCGGACTTCTCATGCTTGCCAGCCTTGGGCTCGGGAAGCTGGAAGCCGGGTTGATGCGGCATACCTTGCAACCGAGCGAGGTCGCCGATTTCCTGGACCAAGCCAGTCCTTCGGATATGAATCGCCTCGCGCGCGACGGCATGCCGTCAGCAATCGAGGACTTGCACCGGCGTCAATTGCAACGCATCGAACCGTCCTTGGAGGCGGTGTATGAGGCCACCACAAACGGCTACAACCAGCCACGAATCAACGGTTCATCGATGAATCGCCTGCGTGAAGAGGGTGTGTCCTCGATGCGCTCTCGGCATTCGGTGGTGGATTCACTGCGTGCCGGTGGCGCAGCGGTGTAGCTTGGATCACGTTCTTTAGCGACTTGGCCTCTAGACTCATGTCGAGTAGGCCAGCGCAAGCATGACTAACGAATTTGGGTAAGGGGCAAACGTGGACGAGATCCTGGCCAGGGCCGGAATCTTCCAGGGTGTCGAACCGAGTGCCATCTCGGCGCTGACCAAGCAGCTGCAGCCGGTTGACTTTCCGCGCGGACACACGGTGTTCGCCGAGGGCGAGCCTGGCGACCGTCTGTACATCATCACCACCGGCAAGGTGAAGATCGGACGCCGGTCACCCGACGGCCGTGAGAACCTGCTGACGATCATGGGTCCGTCGGACATGTTCGGTGAGCTGTCGATCTTCGACCCGGGACCCCGGACGTCGAGCGCCACCACCATCACCGAGGTGCGCGCCGTGTCGATGGACCGGGACGCGTTGCGCGCCTGGATCGCCGACCGTCCGGAGATCGCCGAGCAGCTACTGCGCGTGTTGGCTCGCCGCCTGCGTCGCACCAACAACAATCTGGCCGATTTGATCTTCACGGATGTGCCCGGTCGCGTGGCCAAGCAGCTGCTGCAGCTGGCCCAGCGGTTCGGCACTCAGGAGGGCGGCGCGCTGCGCGTGACGCACGACCTGACACAGGAAGAGATCGCTCAGCTGGTGGGTGCGTCCCGCGAGACCGTGAACAAGGCGCTGGCCGACTTCGCGCACCGCGGATGGATCCGACTGGAGGGCAAGAGCGTCTTGATCTCCGACTCGGAGCGACTGGCTCGCCGCGCGCGCTAGCTTCTGCGCGCGTCAGCGTGATGCGCTCAAAGCGACCACCGCGACGCACACCAGAGTCAGCACCGCACCGCCTTGTTGAATCCGGCTGAGCCGCTCATGAAGCACCACACGGGCGATCAGTACCGTCACCACCGGGTACAGCGAGGACAGCACCGCCGCGATGCCGAGGCTTCCGTGCGCTGAGGCGTACGTGAACAACAGAATCGCCGAGGTGTCGAGCACCCCGGCGAAGGGCACCACCCCGAACGGCGGGCGCAGATTGGCCCGCAGGTTCTTCCAGCTGAATGCCCCGAGCACCGCGATCAGCATCACCTCGGTCGCGCGAGAGACCACCACCGCCTCAACCGGGTGGTACCTGCCGGCCTCGGCCAGCAGGATCATGCAGACACCGAACATCACCATGCAGAAGAACGACCAGATGAGCACCTGTCTACCCGGGCGTTGTCCGTCCAGCCCCTGTGAGGCCGAGGCCGCCATGACGCCGACAAGGGTGCCGGCCAGCCCCAGATAGATCAGCCCCGACAGTGATTGCCCGATCACGGCGCCCCAGAGGACCGGCACCACCGCACCCACCGCTGCGATCGGCGAGACGACGCCCATCGGTCCGATGGCAAGCGCGCGATACAACGCGTAAAGCGCCGTGAAAGCCGCAGGGCCGGAAAGCATTCCCAGTAGCGTGCGGCCGTCGAAATGCGATGAGGACGTGGCCAGCGCAACCAGGCTCACCACTGCGAGCCCGACGGGCCGGCTCAGCGCCAGTACGGCGAGGGTCGAACGTCGCTTACTCGCGTGCCCGCCGATGAAGTCACTGATGCCCCAGCTGAGCGAGCCCGCGAGGGCCAATGGGATGGGGTTCACCGCTGGCTAGACAGCGCGCAGGTAGTCCAGCTGCGCCTGCACCGACCATTCCGCAGCGCCCCACAGCGACGGGTCCACATCCGTGTAGACGAATTCGACGACCTGGCGCGCCGAGGCATCCTCGCCCAATGCGGCCAGTGCCCCGCGCACCTGGTCAAGGCGCTGCTCGCGGTGTGCCAGATACTCGGCCGATATCGCCGACAAGTCACCCAACTCGGGACCATGTCCGGGCAGCACGGTGCGCTTGCCCAGGCCCTCAAGACGTTTCAGCGACTCCAGGTAGTCACCGAGGCCTCCGCCGTCCTGCGCGATGACGGTCGTACCCCGCCCGAGGATGGTGTCCGCGGTCAGTACTGCGTCGTCCAGAACGAAGGCCACCGAGTCGTCGCTATGCCCGGGTGTTGCGAGCACCGAGATGGACAAGCCCGCGACGTCGATGTGTTCGCCGTCGGTCAGGGCCACCGAGTCGCCCCGCAGCCATGCCGGGTCCGCCGCACGCACCGGCGCACCGGTCAGTTCGACCATCCTGTCGACGCCGCCGGTGTGATCGAAGTGCCGATGGCTCACCAGAATCAGTGCCACCTTGCCGATCTTCGCCAGCTCCTCGACGTGCACATCGGGGTCACCGGTGGCGACACCCGGGCCGGGGTCGACGATGACGATCTCATCGCTGCCAGGGGCGCGGAGCACCCAGGTGTTGGTGCCTTCCAGCGTCATCATCCCCGGATTGTTGGCCAGCAGCACCGAAGCGGTTTCGGTGACCGGACGCAGCTGCCCGTAGGCGGGGTGGGTCATCAGGCGGATGCTTCCGCTGTGACCTCCACGATGATCTCCACCTCCACCGGGGCGTTGATCGGCAGCTCCGCAACGCCCACGGCCGAGCGCGCGTGCACACCGGCGTCCCCGAACACCTCACCCAGCAGTTCCGATGCCCCGTTCACCACGCCGGGCTGACCGGTGAAACCCGATGCCGATGCGACGAAGCCGACGACCTTGACCACCTTCACGACGTTGTCGATCCCCACGAGTGCGTCCACTGCGGCGACCGCGTTGAGGGCAGAGATGCGGGCCAAGGCCTTGGCGTCCTCCGGGGATACCTCGGCGCCGACCTTTCCGGCGGTGACCAGGGTGCCGTCCACGATGGGCAGCTGCCCGGAGGTGTAGACATGGTTGCCGCTGCGCACCGCGGGCTGGTACGCCGCCAGGGGTGCGGCGACAGCGGGCAGTTCGATTCCCAACTCGGCCAGCCGGGCGCTATGCGTGCTCACTTCGACCTCTTCAGGTAGGCCACATGCTGTTCACCAGTGGGCCCCGGCAGCACGCTCACCAGTTCCCAACCATCGCTTCCCCACTGGTCCAGGATCTGTTTGGTGGCGTGTGTCAACAGCGGGACGGTGGCGTACTCCCATACGATGTGTTCGGTCATACACGCACCCTAGGGCGTTCGTCGTTGGCAGTCGATCGTGGACAGTTAGCATGCGTGCGTGGTGAACACTTCCCCTGACGACGACGCAGGGACCCCAGCCAACGCCTGGCCCGCGCGAGTCGCGAATGCGCGACTGCACTTTGTGACCGGCAAGGGTGGGACTGGAAAGTCCACCATCGCCGCGGCCCTGGCCCTGGCGCTCGCCGCAGGTGGCCGCAAGGTGCTGCTGGTCGAGGTCGAAAACCGGCAGGGCATCGCCCAGCTTTTCGACGTACCCCCGCTGGCGCCCAAGGAACTCAAGATCGCCACCGCCGAGGGCGGAGGGGCGGTGAACGCGCTTGCCGTCGAGATCGAGACGGCGTTCATGGAGTACCTCGAGATGTTCTACAACCTCGGTCTGGCCGGGCGTGCGATGAAGCGCATCGGCGCCATCGAGTTCGCGACCACGATTGCGCCGGGTCTGCGCGATGTCATCCTCACCGGAAAGATCAAGGAGTGCATCGTCCGCGTCGACAAGTCCGGACGGCATGTCTACGACGCCGTCGTGGTCGATGCCCCGCCCACCGGCCGGATCGCCCGCTTCCTCGATGTGACGTCGGCGCTGTCCGATATCGCCAAGGGCGGACCCATTCACTCGCAGTCCGAGGGGGTGCGCAAGCTGTTGCACTCCGACCAGACGGCCATTCACCTGGTGACCCTGCTTGAGGCGCTGCCCATGCAGGAGACTGCCGAGGCCATCGCCGAACTGAGCGCGATGGGACTGCCGATCGGCAGCGTCATCGTCAACCGAACCGTGGTGCCACATCTGTCTCCCGCGGATCTGGACAAGGCCGCCGAGGGCGTCATTGACGCCGATGCGGTCCGTAAGGCGTTGACCGACAACAACGTAACCATCTCCGACGCCGACTTCGCCGGTCTGCTCACCGAGACGATCGAGCACGCGACGCGGATGCGGGCGCGCGCCGAGAGCGAGGAACTGCTCGGTGAGCTGCAGATACCTCGACTGGAATTGCCCTCCCTGGCCGACGGTGTCGACCTGGGCAGCCTCTACGAACTGGCCGAGAGCCTGGCCGAGCAGGGAGTCCGATGAGCAACACACCTGCCGTCTTGGACATGGCGGCCATCCTCGAAGACCGCAAGAACCGCGTCGTGGTCTGCTGTGGGGCCGGTGGTGTCGGCAAGACCACCACGGCCGCCTCGGTCGCGCTGCGGGCCGCGGAGTACGGCCGCACCGTCGTGGTGCTGACCATCGACCCGGCCCGCCGACTGGCCCAGTCGCTGGGCATCGAGGCGCTGGGCAACACCCCACAACAGGTGCATATCGAGGGCATCAAGGGCGAGCTGTACGCGATGATGCTGGACATGCGTCGCACCTTCGACGAGCTGGTGGTCCAGCACGCGGGATCCGATCGCGCACAATCGATTCTGGACAACAAGTTCTATCAGACGGTCGCCACCTCCATGTCGGGCACACAGGAGTACATGGCCATGGAAAAGCTGGGACAGCTTCTCCATGAAGACAAATGGGATCTGATCGTGGTGGATACGCCGCCGTCGCGTAACGCACTGGACTTCCTGGACGCGCCAAAACGGTTGGGCAGCTTCATGGATGGACGCCTCTGGAAGATGCTGCTGGGCTCCAGTCGCGGCTTGGGCCGGATCGTCACCGGAGCCGTCGGGCTGGCGATGAAAGCGCTGTCGACGGTCCTCGGATCGCAATTGCTTTCCGACGCTTCAATGTTCGTACAATCTCTGGACTCCACGTTCGGGGGATTCCGCGAGAAGGCCGACCGCACCTATGAGCTGCTGCGCCGACGCAGCACGCAGTTCGTCGTGGTGTCGGCCGCCGAACCCGATGCGTTGCGTGAGGCCACCTTCTTCGTCGAGCGGCTGACCCAGGAGGGCATGCCGCTGGCCGGCCTCATCCTCAACCGCACTCATCCCACGCTGTCGACCCTGACCGTCGAGCGCGCCGTCGATGTCGCGGACAACCTCGAAGAGTCTGGCGAATACAGCCTGCCGGCGGCGGTGCTGCGGGTTCATGCCGAGCGCGCGGCCACGGCAAAGCGGGAAATCCGGCTGCTGTCGCGGTTTACGAGCGCCAATCCCACGGTTCCGATCGTCGGGGTGCCGTCACTCCCGTTCGATGTCTCTGACGTGGATGCGCTGCGCGCGATCGCCGATCAGATCACCGGCGTCGCCTCTTAACCCTAGATACACGTCGAGTGTCGACTTCTCGGGTGGAAGTTCAGGAGAACAATCCGAGAAGTCGACACTCGACGAAAAGACTTAGTTAGACCGCGCTCTTGTGCTTGCGCTGCGCGGCGAAGAAGTCGGCCCAGGAATCCACCTCGGGGTGAGCCTTGAGCATCGCGCGACGCTGCCGCTCGGTCAGTCCGCCCCACACGCCGAACTCCACGCGGTTGTCCAGCGCGTCGGCACCGCATTCCATCATGACCGGGCAGTGCCGGCAGATCACAGCGGCCTTGCGCTGCGCCGCGCCGCGAACGAACAACTCGTCAGGGTCGCCTTGTCTGCATCTGGCCTGTGAAACCCAGGCAATGCGCGCTTCTCCACCATCGATCGATACCGCCGTATGCAACGCACTCATGGCTGGCCGTGAAGCTGACACTGGCAATCCCTTCTGTCACTAGCGGCCCATAAGAGGCGTGGGCCACACTCCGCTTGGTGTGTAACTTGAATCACACCGTGAGATCAAGTTAGTGGTCAGAGATCTTCAACGCAACACCTGATCCGAATTTTTTGGGACGGTTGTGCCGACAACGTCTTTTTCATCGCCTCGCCGGGGGCCGGCGTTACCGATCAACTACCGGCAGACACCTCTGGGGAGGCCACGTACCCTGTGCCTATGCCAGAACGCCCGCCCGAGTCGGTGACCCTCGCGAAGCTCGCGGGCTGTGGGCTTATCGCGGCGGTCATCCTGGCCGGATTGATGTTCCCCTTCGCGGGCGGCTTCGGGTTGGCGTCCAATCGCGCATCCGATGTGGTGGCCAATGGCTCCACCCAGCTGCTCGAGGGCGAGGTGCCTGCGGTCACCACCGTGGAAGACGCCAAGGGCAACAAGATCGCCTACCTCTATACGCAGCGGCGATTCGAGGTGCCCGCCGATCAGATCGCCGACACCATCAAGCTGGCCCTGTTGTCCATCGAAGACAAGAGGTTCACCTCGCATAACGGTGTCGACTGGAAGGGCACGCTCGGCGGCCTGGCCGGTTACGCCTCCGGCGACGAGGACACCCGCGGTGGTTCCACCATCGAGCAGCAGTACGTGAAGAACTACCAGCTGCTGGTGGTGGCCAAGACCGACGCCGAACGCAAGGCCGCCATCGAGACCACCCCCGCGCGCAAGCTGCGCGAAATCCGGATGGCACTGCGGCTGGACCGCACCTTTACCAAGCAGGAGATCCTGACCCGGTACCTGAACCTGGTGTCCTTCGGGAACAACTCGTTCGGTGTGCAGGATGCCGCACAGACCTACTTCGGAGTCGACGCCAAGGACCTGAACTGGCAGCAGGCGGCACTGTTGGCGGGCATGGTGCAGTCCACCTCCGGACTCAATCCCTATGTCAATCCCGAACGTGCGCTGGCCCGCCGCAATCTGGTGCTCGACACCATGATCGCCAACGCCCCGGAAAAGAAGGCCGAACTGGTGGCCGCCCGGGCGCAGCCCCTCGGTGTGCTGCCCCAGCCCAATGAGTTGCCGCGCGGGTGCATCGCCGCCGGAGACCGCGCGTTCTTCTGTGATTACGTGCTCGACTACCTGGCCAAGTCGGGTATCAGCAAGGACCAGGTGATGAAGGGCGGATACCTCATCCGCACCACCCTGGATCCCGAGGTGCAGAACTCGGTGAAACAGGCGGTATCCCACGTCGCCGATCCGGGTCTCAACGGTGTCGCCGACGTCATGAGCGTCATCAAGCCGGGACAGACCAGCCACCCGATCATGGCCATGGCATCCAGTCGCACCTATGGCCTGGATGGCGCGGCCAACGAGACGATGCAGCCCCAGCCCTTCTCCCTCGTCGGCGACGGCGCCGGATCGATCTTCAAGATCTTCACGGTGGCCGCGGCCATGGATATGGGCATGGGCATCAACACCGTGCTCGACGTGCCGCCCACCTTCTCCGCCAAGGGACTCGGCAGTAGCGACGGCACCAAGGGCTGCCCCAAGGACACCTGGTGCGTCAAGAACGTCGGTAACTACCGCTCTCCGATGAGCGTCACAGACGCCCTGGCCACCTCGCCGAACACCGCGTTCGCCAGGTTGATTCAGTCGATCGGCGTGTCCAAAGCCGTCGACATGGCCGTCAAGTTGGGGATGCGTTCGTACGCACAGGCGGGCACCGCCAAGCCCTATGACCCCGAGGGCGACGAGAGCCTGGCCGACTACATCAAGAAGTACAACCTGGGCTCGTTCACATTGGGCCCCATCCAGGTGAACGCCCTCGAACTATCCAATGTGGCAGCCACTTTGGCCTCTGGCGGCAAGTGGTGCCCGCCCAATCCCATCGACAAGGTCTTCGACCGCCACGGCAAAGAGGTTCCGACCACCACCGAGGCCTGCGAGCAGGCGGTACCCACCGGACTCGCCAACACCCTCGCAAACGCGCTGAGTAAGGACGATCAGCCCGGGGGCACCGCCGCGGGTTCGGCGGGCTCGGTCGGCTGGAGTCTGCCGTTATCCAGTAAGACGGGAACCACTGAGGCGCACCGGTCTTCGGCCTTCCTGGGATTTACCAACAACTTGGCCGCGGCGAGCTACATCTTCGACGACTCGACGTCCCCCGGCGATCTGTGTTCTTTCCCGCTACGCAAGTGTGGCGACGGAAATCTGTACGGCGGCAATGAGCCCGCACGGGCCTGGTTCGAGGCTATGAAACCGATTGCCGAGAACTACGGCCCTACCGCCCTGCCGCCCACCGAACCGCGGTACGTGGACGGAGGTCCGGGCTCCAAGGTGCCCAGCATCAACGGGCTGCGCGAATCCGAGGCACGTGATGTTCTCAAGAAGGCCGGATTCAAGGTGGCCGACCAGGCCAGCGTGGTGAACAGCACCGCGCCGTTCAACGAGGTCGTCGGCACCAGCCCATCCGGAACCACCATCCCCGGCTCGGTCGTCACCATCTTGCTGAGTAACGGCATCCCGCCGGCGCCGCCGCCTATCGTCATTCCGGGCCTGGGCGGCCCACCGGGCGAGATGACGACGACGGTCGTCAACATCCCCGGCCTGCCGCCGATCACCGTGCCGGTGCTGGCGCCGCCCCCGTGAGCTAGCTGCCCGTCTACACCCACGCCGTTCACGACGAGAAATTCGCCACGTTTTGCGCTGGTGATCAAGGGTCACTCAGCTTTCGGAGTTACTCTCGGATGATGAACACGTCGTTCAACACGGTTATCAAGCGAGCGGCCGCTTACTCGGCGGGTTCGGCCGCGCTTGGCATCGGGTACGCGTCGATCATCGAACGCAACGCGTTCACCGTCCGCGAGGCAACGATGGATGTACTCGACCCAGGCGCCTCGCCGCTGCGGGTACTGCACATCAGCGATATCCACATGCGTCCCGGCCAGCACCTCAAGCAGGCCTGGTTGCGCGAGCTGGCGCAGTGGCAGCCTGACTTGGTGATCAACACCGGCGATAACCTGGCTCACCCCAAGGCGGTGTCCTCGGTGGTTCAGGCTCTGGGTGATTTGCTCTCGGTCCCAGGACTTTTCGTCTTCGGAAGCAACGACTACTTCGGCCCGCGGCTGAAGAACCCCGCCAAATATCTGTACAAGAGCGATGAACGCAAGCACGGAGAACCGTTGCCGTGGCAGGATCTGCGCGCCGCGTTCACCGAGCGCGGTTGGCACGATATGACCCACACTCGGCACGAGCTGGAGGTCGGCGGGGTGCGAATCGCGGCCGCCGGGGTGGATGACCCGCATCTGCACCGGGACCGCTACGACACCATCGCCGGGATGCCGAATCCACTGGCCACACTGCGCCTGGGGCTGACCCATTCCCCCGAGCCGCGGGTGCTGGACCGCTTCGCCGAGGACGGCTACCAGCTGGTGATGGCCGGTCACACCCATGGTGGGCAGTTGTGCTTGCCGTTCTACGGGGCGATCGTCACCAACTGCGAGCTGGACCGTTCCCGGGTGAAGGGTCCGTCACGCTGGGGTTCGCACATGCAGCTGCACGTGTCGGCGGGTATCGGAACATCGCCGTTCGCGCCGATGCGGTTCTTCTGCCGTCCGGAGGCGACGCTGCTGACCCTGGTGCCTGCGCGCATCGACGGTCAAGGTACCGCCGCCGAGTCCGGCGACCGGCTGCCCAGCGCCACCGCGCAGTGACGTGAGCCGCGCGTGGGCCGATAACGCGGTCCGGCTGATCGAGGCCGATGCTCGTCGTAGCGCTGACACTCACCTGCTGCGGTACCCGTTGCCTGCGGCCTGGGCCGACACCGTGGATGTGCAGCTGTATCTCAAGGACGAGTCCACCCACATCACCGGCAGCCTGAAACATCGTTTGGCGCGTTCGCTTTTCCTGTATGCGCTGTGTAACGGGTTCATCCGGGAAGGCACCACGGTCGTGGAGGCCTCGTCCGGTTCGACCGCGGTGTCCGAGGCCTACTTCGCGCAGTTGCTGGGGTTGCCGTTCATCGCGGTGATGACGGCCTCCACCAGTCCCAGCAAGATCGCCCTGATCGAGTCTCAAGGCGGTAGTTGCCATTTCGTCGATCAGGCACAGCAGGTCTACGCCGAGGCGCAGCGGCTCGCCGACGAGTCCGGCGGACACTATCTGGACCAGTTCACCAACGCCGAGCGTGCGACCGACTGGCGCGGTAACAACAACATCGCCGAATCGATCTTTACCCAGATGCACTACGAAAAGCACCCGCTGCCAACGTGGATCGTGGTCGGGGCAGGCACCGGCGGTACCAGCGCAACCATCGGGCGCTACATCCGCTATCGCCGCTACCCCACCAAACTGTGTGTGGTGGATCCCGACAACTCGGCGTTCTACCCGTCCTACATCGCCGGACATGACGTGGTGACCGGAATTTCGTCGCGTATCGAGGGCATCGGACGTCCTCGTGTCGAGCCATCGTTCCTGCCGACCGTGGTGGATCGTATGGAGCAGATACCCGATGCGGAGTCGGTGGCGCTCACGCGGCATGCCAGCGCCGTGCTGGGTCGTCGGGTGGGTGCGTCGACGGGAACCAACCTGTCCGGCGCGTTCCGGGTGATCTCGGAAATGGTGCGGGACGGTGTCCCGGGGTCGGTGGTGACGCTGTTGGCCGACACCGGCGATCGGTATGTCGACACCTACTTCGACGACGCCTGGGTCGCCGAGCAGGGATTCGATCTGCTGGCCCCTACGGAGCGTCTTGCCGAGTTCGAGAACACCGGCCGGTGGGGTTAGGCCTCGAGACAATAAGGGCACGTCATATCCGGTTTGTGTGCACGCGAGTCAACGCATTCGCGACCGAAGCCCTCGATGCGATACCCTTGCCTGGCTTCAAAGCGGGGTGTGGCGCAGCTTGGTAGCGCGCTTCGTTCGGGACGAAGAGGTCGTGGGTTCGAATCCCGCCACCCCGACTGAGCTGAGAGATGAGCGAGCGTGCTCGTTCATCCGAGGCGAGGAAAGGGGTAGGAGGCGCATAGCGCCGAATACCCCGACGCTGGAAGTAAGGCCTGACCAGGTATCCCCCGGTCGGGCCTTTTTTCATCAGCATGGCGGAACGGCCGGCACTCCGGGCGCCGTGACATGGTGGATGCATGGCCGTCTCTGAACTCGCGTCGAATCCTGTCGCCCTGGCGGCCATCGCTATCGGTTTGCTTATCGTCTGGAAGCTGCGCAAGGCCGTGATGCTGATCGGCCTGCTGGCAGCGGTGGTGCTCCTGGTCGCTATGTACCGGTAACAGCTAAGCGGAAGCACGCGACATTTCTTTCGGTAAGGTTTGACAAAACCCCACGAATGGGAGCTTTACATGAAGAATCGCCTTGTGGGCGCCGGTGTGATCGCGCTGGCGGCCGCCCTCAGCGGACCGGCGATGGCCGCCGCCGCACCCGCCGATGACCAGCAGATTCGGCAGATCATCTCGGGCGAGGCTTCGGCCATCAAGTCGCTCGACAACGCCACCCTCTCGACATTCTTCTGCGACAAGTACCGGGGCACGATCGCCTCGAAGTCTGCTGATGACCAGATCCCCCCGATCGGTCAGGTCGCTGGGTACGGGCCGAGCATGATCAGCGCCGTTGCGTCGGCAGCCGGGGTCTCCGGGCCGACCACCCAGGCGCTGACCACCGCGATCCAGAACAATGACGACAAGGCCTACCGTTCGTCGTTCCGCGCAGCAGCCAAGGAGGTGCTGTCCGGCGTCACCTACGACGTCCACGACATCAACGTCACCGGACCGACGGCGACCGCCGGGGTCACCGCTCAGGGCCACGACGTGACCGCCAATCAGCAGCGTGAATTCGTGCAGGAGAACGGCAAGTGGAAGGACTGCACCGACCCCGAGAAGCGGGCCGAGACTTCCGGCAACCCGCTGCTCACGTCGTTGATGGGCTGACGCCCTAGAACTCCAAAAAGATCAGGCCGTCTGTGTCCTTCGGGACGCAGGCGGCCTGATTCTTTGAACGCACCGCGATGTTCGGTGGCACCGCCCCAGAACAGCCTCTGCTCTGGATTCGTTTGTGCCATAAGCGATTACCTTCAAGAAGATAGAGCCGATGCCTGACTTCTCCCCCACTATCACCGATTTCTGGCAGGGCTACCTTGGCCGCGGTACCGTCCTGCACACCGATGACGATTTCCAACTCGCGGTCTACGCCGGCCTCGACGAGGACAGTCGGCTCATGGCGCTCAAGACAGTCGACGGTAAGACCAGCATCACCCTCGCACCCGAACTCTCCGAGCGCACGGGAATCGATGGTGCACAGCCCCTTTCGGAGTCCCGATTCTGGACGAGCCTGGATGAGGCCGGCATCGCGATGCACGGGGCGGACAACCTCTTCTATTTCACCAACGATGCGCGCGACGCGCTCGTGGCCGAAGTACCCACGGGCGATGTCCGCCAGCTCACCGCCGACGACAAGGCGATCTTCTCGGCATTCGAATCGGTTGCCTCGGCAGAAGATTTGGACAACGCCCAAGTGGAGCTGGGTCATTGGGCGGTGTTCGGCTCCTTCGACAACGGCCGCCTCGTCGCCGTCTCCAGCATCTATCAGTGGGAGGACGCGGCGATCATGGACCTCGGAGTGCTGATGCTGCCGATATTCCGCGGCAGAGGCCACGCCCGGCAGCTGGTGCGTGCCGTGTTCCGGTACGCGTGTGCGCGGGGTTACGAGCCGCAGTACCGATGCCAGGTGGACAACGCAGCGTCCAGCGCGCTGGCTCGTGCTGCGGGGCTCACGCTGTTCGGCACCTTGGACGTGATCGCTGACTGACGCGCTCCTACTGCGCTGTCATGGGCATATCGATGGTTTCGGACTTGCCGTCGCTGCCCGTGATCACCAGTTTGGTGAACTGCCACCAGCCGGCGTCATCGGGAAGCGCCTTCGAGTCCTGGAAGACCAGCGTGACGTCTCGGCGGGTTGTCCCGCCCGTCGCGCAGTCGGGGACACAGTCCTTCGTCGCGCGGACTGCCTTCCCGGTCGCCTGCTGCTGCGTCCAGCTGTCCCAGGTGATGTCGACAAGCATGTCCCCGGCGTCGGCGGGAGTCAGCACGATCTCGGTGGGCTTCTCTGCAGGCTGCTGGGTCACCGGGTTCCAGTAGACACCGCCCGGCGGCACCACCTTGTGCGAAGGCTCGGGGAGCAATGTCGAGGATGGCGCGGCCGACGTGGACACGGGCTTTTGCTCCGTCGATGGTGAACCACAGCCCGTAAAAGCGAACGCTGCCAAGGCAATTCCGGTTACCCACACGATCCGCGTCATGCCTGGACTCTACTCTCAGAGCCGACGGGTCAGCCGGGTACGGATGAGCGGGGCGATCTTGTCGGCCATGTAGGCGTGCCCGGCATCGTTGGGATGCACGCCGTCGGAGCCGATCAGCTCCGGGTGCCCCACGAACCAGCGTTCGGCCAGCGGATCCACCCACGACGCACCGATCGCATGGGCCTCGCCGTACAGAATGTCGCGCAGCTGCAGCACCACGTCGGGCACGTCGGCCGTCGGCCAGGGGGGGCCGATCACGAGCAGCTTGGCCGCCGGCGCCGTGCGCCGTGCCGACGCCAGTGTGCGGCGGGTCGCCTCCGCATATGCGTCCGGATCGACATCCTGGTCGTTGCGCGAACCGAAGAACACCACCAGCTCGTCGTCGGGACGCACTACCCGGTCGGTGAGGTCGGCGAAGACGCTGCCGTGGTCACCGCGCACGCCGTAACCGGCGCGCCCTTCGGCCGCGACATCGGCGTTGATGCGGACACCTTCGCGCCCCAGGATCCGCCACGCCAGCGATGTCCACGATTTGGCGCCCAGGCCGCCTTCCTTGGTGCCGGTCGTGTACGAATCGCTGACCACCGCGACATGGTTCAGTCCGGAACCTAAGTAGGCGAGTCGGTAGGGGCGCACAGGTGCGGGCTGCGGGGCAGCCACCCCGAAGAGAAACGCGAATGCGATGCCGACCGCCGCCAGACGAACCACTGCTACCTCCCACTGTCCCCAGCATTTTAGGGGCCTCAAACCCAGCTGCGGCACAGCGTTATTCGTTTGAAACTATCGACTCGTTACACCGGTCGGCACCGGCTCCCGATCGGAATCGGTCACGTCCGCCGGCACCTGGTGTTTGTGACCATTGTGCGGAACATGGTGATCGGTGATCGCTGGTTTGGTGACGCCGATCATGCGGCGCATCCAGCACCGTCCAGGTTCCTCCACGCCGTGATACAGCGCCATGGACAGCACCACAGCGAGCGCAATCAGACCGACAACGATCCAACCGCCGCCGGGGTCGGTCAGTGAGAGCTCGAACTGCTTGGTGGCCCATGTCCAGGAGACGTGCACGAGCTCATGCACCATGTAGAGCCCAAAGGAGATCTGACCGCCGTAGACCATGATGCGCGTGGAGAGCAGTGTGGGCAGCGGGCCGATGCCCACCGCCAGCGCCATCACCAGCGGCACGAACAGCACATCCACCACTCCGCTGCTATCGGTGACTCCGGAGATCGGGTGGGCGTCCAAGAAGTACAGCGAGCCCACGATCGCCGCGATGATCGCGATCGCCACGTAGCCGGCGATATGGCGGGAACGGTGCGTCAGCCGCAGTCTGCTCACCGCAGCGCACGCGAGGGCGCCCGCGGTGAACTGCATAACAATGCGCGGCAACCAGCTCCACGGTGTGTAGAACTGCCCCGTCAGCAGCAGCAAGATGACCGGTGGCAGCGAAGCCACCACGGCCAGAACCATCAGGCTGCGGGCGCGGGTCGCGCGCGCCATCCGGAAGATGACAAGGACCAGGCCGCCGAAGAGCAGGTAAGCCAGCCATTCAGCGCTGATCGACCACGCCGGACCGTTCCAGCTGGACAGGTCGAAGTACGGACGGAACCACAACTGCACCATGAACAGCTGGCGCACGTAGCTCATGGCGTCGTATCCGTTGACGTCCTTGGGCGGTATGTGTCCGACGTGCATGGTGAAGATGACCCACAGCGCGGCCAGATGCATGGTGACCAGGTACACGGGCCACACCCGGGCCAGGCGCAGCCACAGGAAGTGCAGCGTCTCGCGGGTTGACCAGCGATCGCCCATTTTGTCGAGATAGTTCCAGGTCAGCACGAACCCACTGAGAATGAAGAAGAGATCGACGCCCTGGGCGCCACAGTCGAGAACGGGGGTCAGCGCGGACCGGAATCCGGGGACCGCGTCCTCGAGCAGGGGCCGGAAGTGGAAGAGCACAACCCAGAGCGCGGCGATGATGCGAAGCCCCGTGAGGGCCTTGATCTCTCCGCCGCGCACTAATCTCTCCGTCAGCCTCGCTACCAGCTCTTTCGCGCTTCCTTGCGATCAACCGGTCGAGCACGCCTCCCCGCGTCCCCATTCCGGCGTTCTTCGGAGACTAACAGCGCAGCCCGCTGAAGCCTGAATCTCGGACATGCCCAGAAGGCGTGTGGAGAAACTGGACATCACGTCGGCAGACACGGAAACCGCGTGACAACCACCACCAGCGCGCCCATCCGGCACACTGGCATGGAACGCCATGACCGCAGCCGCGCTAGGACAGATACGCAGATGACGCAACCGCAGTACCCCCACGGCCAGTACCAGCAGCCCCAACAGCAGTTCCCCGGATACCCGCAGCCCGGCCCTTATGGGCAGCCTCCCAGCGGCTACGCGCCCGTCCCCAAACCTCCCCGGCCGCCACTGACCCCACAGCAGAAGGCTCTGGCCGTCGTCGGTGGCTCGCTCGGCATCTTCCTGATCGCCCTGCTGGTGCTCGGCCTCACCACCACCAACTCCAGCACCGAGCGCACAACAACCGCCAACGACCAGATCGTCGACTCACCCCGCTCCTCCGGCTCCAACAAGGACGAGGACATCAAGGCGATCAAGCAGACCATCTCCGGGATGGCCGATGCCGCCAAGGCCAACGACTTCAAGAAGATGCTCACCTTCTTCTGCGCCAAGTACCGCGAGGCGTTCAAGGACATCGCCGGAAGCGGCCAGGCTCCCGATCTCAACGCCTTGACCAAGGCCGACAACGGCCCCTCGAAGATCACTGGCCTCGAGATCGACGGCGACGTCGCCGTCATTCACATCACCGACGCCAAGGGCAAGCACGACATCGAGTTCAAGAAGGAGACCGGCGGCTGGAAGTTCTGCCCGGGGGCCTAGCAGCTCCGCTCGTCCGTGAGTGGACTCCACCGTGGCCGTTGGATATACGCCGAACCCTCGGCATCCACCGGCGCGGTTCGACTGATCCCACGTATCGGGTATCCCCCGGCGGATCCATCACCCGGGGCTCCTATACCCCGGATGGCCCTGGGGTACTGACGATCTCACGCGAAGACAAAACTGTCGTCGGCCGGGCCTACGGTGACGGTGCCGCGTGGCTGCTCGATCGCCTGCCACGCCTGTTGGGCGCCGACGACGAACCCGAAGCGCTCACACCCAAACACGAGGTTGTCACCCGGCTGATCCAGGGCGCGAAAGGCATCCGTCTTGGCGCCACCGATCGCGTGTGGGAGGCCCTCGTTCCCGCCGTGCTGGAACAGAAGGTGCCCGGCGCAGAGGCCTGGCGCGCCTGGCGGTATCTCATCAACTGTGTCGGCACCGACATGGGTGCCGCCAAGATTCCACCACCCCAACGAGAATGGCTCGATATCCCGTCGTGGGAATGGCACAAGTCCGGTGCCGAACCGGTCCGCATGCGCACGGTCCGCATCGCTGCCAACGTCGACGTGGAAACCAAGCCAGAGCACCTGACCTCGATCCACGGCATCGGACCGTGGACCGAGGCCGAGGTCCGCAGTCGCGCGCTCGGCGATCCCGACGCCGTGCCCGTCGGGGACTACCACATCGCCGGGCAGGTGGGATTCGCGTTCACCGGCAATAAGACCGACGATGCCGGCATGCTGCAACTCCTGGAACCCTATGCCGGACAACGCTATCGAGTCATTCGACTCATCGAGCTCATGGCACCTAAGCCGGAAAGGCGCGGATCACGGATGCCGGTTCGCGACTACCGCAACTTCTGACATTCGACAAGCGGTTCATCCCGCTTGTGGATGGCCATCGTGGTTGTGGATAACCTCGCCCAGCTGTCGGTCGTCGTCCATAGCCTTCAGCCATGAGTCCAATCGACGATCTACTGGCGACAGGTACGGCTGTCGTCGAGTCGTCGTGTGATGAGCTCAACAATCCCGAGTTACTCTCCGCGCTAAGGCAACTGGAAATCGCACAGCGCAAGATCACCGCAGCCTCACACGCGCTCACCGCCCGGCTGGTGGAACGCGGGTCACCGGTCGCGTTGGGCGGTACGTCATTCGCGGAAGTACTGGCACGGCACCTCTCGATAAGTACCGCAACCGCTCGGCGTCGCCTCGCTGACGCCGCACATCTCGGCCCCCGGCGTGCGTTCACCGGCGAGCCCCTAGAACCCCTACTTCCGCGTACCGCCCACGCATTGCGGCAGGGCCGCCTCGGCGACGAGCACGTGCGAATCATCCGCAGGTTCTTCGACGCCTTACCCGACGCGATCGACGGCGATACCCGCGAGTCTGCCGAGGAGCGACTCGCATCCATGGGAACCGAATTCGGCCCGGAACAACTCCGCGCCGGCGCCAACCGGATCGCGGCTCTGATCAATCCCGACGGCCGATTCTCTGACGTCGACCGCGCCCGTTTGCGGGGCATATCGATCGGGCGCCAGGGAACCGACGGAATGAGCGCCATCAGCGGCCTGCTGGATCCGGAGACTCGTGCCTACCTCGACGCAGTGCTGAGCAAGCTCGCTGCGCCAGGCATGTGCGATCCTCGCGACGAATCTCCCATGACCGAAGGTGAACCCGACTGCGCAGCCGCCGAGCGCGACACGCGAACCACCGCCCAGCGAAACCACGACGGACTACGAGCGTGCCTGCGCAGCACCTTGGCTTCGGGCAAGCTGGGCTCACATCATGGATTACCCGTCACCGTCGTCGTCTCAACGACCCTGAGCGAGATGCAGAGCGCGGCCGGGCAGGCAGTATCGGGTAGCGGCAACCTGGTGCCTATCCGCGATCTGATCCGGATGGCTGCCCACGCCCTGCATTACCTCGCGATATTCGACGACGACGGCCGCCCTCTCTACCTGGGGCGGGCCAAAAGGATCGCCACAGCCGATCAGCGAATTGTCTTACACGCCAAAGATCGTGGCTGCTCGGCACCGGGATGTACGGTGCCCGGTTACCTCTGCCAGGTGCATCACGTCGATGATTGGCGCGACGACGGACCCACTCACATCGACAATCTGACCTTCGCCTGCGGCCCACATCATCGGCTGCTCCAACAGGGCTGGACCACCCGAAAACGCAGTAGTAACGGGATCACCGAATGGATTCCGCCGCCGCATCTCGATACCGGCCAGTCCCGCACCAACGACTACCACCACCCCGAGCGGTTCATCCTGGACTTCTAGCCCGCCAGGTGCGCCGAAAGTAGCCACGCCGACACCGATGACCGGCCATCGGGCTCGACCTGGTGCCGGGCGAACCCCTGGGCCACACCCGGTTCGAATCCGTTGAAGTTCGCGTAGATCTTGGCCGGGCGGATCTCATCAATGGCCCAATACTTCGAAACCGCATCCCGCAGTTCGTTTTCGGTGACGGCATTGACGGGTGATTCCGCCGGGAACGCGGCACGATCGAAGACCAATACGTAGTAGCGTGCGCCCGGCGCCGCGGCCCGGACGATCGAACGCTGATAGCCATCGCGCAGTTCGACGGGCATCGAGTGGAACAGCGTCGAATCGATAATGGTGTCGAACCGCCCGTCGTAGCCCGTAAAGGCCGAAATGTCGGCGACCGCGAAACTGGCATTCGTCAGACCGCGTTCGGCCGCATAGCCTTTCGCCAGTTCGATGGCCTTGGGCGCGGAGTCCAGACCTACGGTGGTATGCCCCACCTCGGCGAGATACAGCGCGGTCGCCGCCTCGCCGCAACCGGCGTCAAGCACCTCCCCACGCACCTTGCCCTCGGCGATCAGTGTCGCGATCTCGGGCTGTGGTTCACCAATGCTCCACGGCGGACGAACACCCAAACCGTCGGGACGCTCGCCGCGGTACGCGGCCTCAAACGCGAGATCGAATTCCTGTGTGGCGCTCTTCTCAGTCATACCTCCAGAATGTCAATCCACCTGACATATGTCAATGGCATTGACATATGAATTAGGAGGCAATTGCCAGGAACGCCCTTAGCCGCCAAAATGGAGCAATGAGCAACGACGAGGGGGGCGTCACTCCGTCTCCGCTACCCCCGGGACCCCCACCCGCCTACCCTCCTGCTGCGCCTGGCTATCCACCCGCCCCGGCCTATGGATATCCGCCCCCGGGATTCGGATACCAGCCGCCACCCCCCGGATACCAACCGCCACCCCCTGGGTATCAACCACCACCGCCTGGATATCAGGGGCCGCCGCACGTTCCCTACTGGGTGACACCGGCGCCACCGGCACTGAAACCCGGCATCATCCCGCTGCGCCCGCTGGATCTGTCCGCGCTGTACGACGGGGCCGTCGCCGCCATTCGCGCCAACCCGAAGGCAACGATCGGTCTCACTGCCGTCGTCGTGGTCATCAGCCAACTGCTCACCTTCGCGTTGCAAGCAGGCCCCATCATTGGCCTGCTCAGCGGTGTCAGCGGCTTCGACGCGAACAGCGACGACGCATTCGCCGCCGCATTCGGGATCGGATACTTCGGCGGTGCTGCCATCGGCTACGTCATCACCATGCTGGTCACCATCGTCCTGAGCGGCATGCTTACGGTCACCGTCGGACGCTCGGTGTTCGGTGAACACACCACTCCTTCCGCGGCATGGCAGCGCGCCAAGCCCCGCATCTGGGCGCTCATCGGATTGGCCTTCCTCTCCGCTCTACTGCTGACCCTGCCCCTCGCGATCGGTATCGCCGGAGTGGTTGGGCTTGCCCTCACCGTCGGCCCATGGGGCGCAGTACCGGCGGGCTTCGCGCTCGGATTCGGCTTCCTGGCGCTGTACTTCTATCTCATTCCCGTCTTCGCCCTGGCCTCACCGGTACTCATCCTGGAGCGCCAGAGTGTCTTCGGCGCAATCGGCCGATCAATATCCTTGGTACGCAAGGGCTATTGGCGCCTCCTGGGCATCCTGCTACTCACATCCATCATCGTCGGCATCGTTGCCGGCATCCTGGGAATGCCCTTCAGCCTCGGCGGACAGATCGGCATGGGCCTGGGCTCATCGAATACCAGCAGCACGACAATGCTCCTGGGTCTGGCGCTCACCAGTGTCGGTGTCATCGTCGCCCAGATCATCACGCTGCCGTTCAACGCCGCGGTGAACGTGCTGCTCTACACCGATCAGCGAATGCGCACCGAGGCATTCGATCTCGTGTTGCAAACCGAAACCAGAACGCGCGAGCGCCTCGGACAACCCGGCATCGACCCTGATGCGTTGTGGCTGCCCGCGTATCCCCCGGTTCAGGTGTAATGCCGACCGTCGACATCGACCGCGAATCAGCGGCCGAGGCGGCCCAACACGAACTCGCCAAACCGATCTACGAGCACCCCTCGCCACTGGACCGTCTGGTCAACTGGATCATCGAACACCTGAACTACCTGGAGTTCCGGGCCAGCGAGGTTCCCGGCGGTTGGTTCACCATCGTCGTCACCGCGCTCATCATCATCGCCGTCGTGGTGCTGTTGGTGCGCATTGCACGCCGCGCCATCCGGACCAAGGGCGGCGCGGATTTCGGGCTCTTCGAATCAGCTGAGCTCACCGCGGCGGAGCATCGAGCGGCGGCCGAACTCGCCGCATCCCAAGGTGACTGGGCCTCGGCAATCCGGCACCGGCTGCGCGCCGTGGCGCGCCAACTCGAAGAACGCACGATCCTCACCCCGGTGCCCGGACGTACCGCCAACGAGCTGGCCGCCGACGCATCACGCGAATTACCCTCACTGGCACCAGAATTCCGATCGAGTGCGGAAATCTTCAATGACGTGAGCTACGGCGAACGCCCAGGCACCGAACAGTCCTATCGCAAGATCGCCGACTTGGACGACCATATCCGCGATGCCCCGGTTCTGTTGACATCCACAGAACCGGGCGCGATGACGGGCTGGGAGGCGGTGCGGTGACCACCAGCACCGCCACCTCTCCCCGCCTCCGGGACCGCTGGCGCACCTGGGCATGGATCCTGACCGCGCTGGTCGCCATCGTCGTCACGGGTCTACTGGTCACCAAATCACCTCGGCCCGAGGGCTATCTCGACCCCGAAGCCGTGACCCAGCGGGGCGGGCACGCTCTCGCGCAACTGCTGCGCGAGCGCGGTGTCACCGTCACACGCGCCACCACCATCGGCGAGGTCCGTGCCGCGATGCGACCCGACAGCCAGCTCATGGTGCTGGACAATGGGAATCTCACCGACGAGATACTGGACTCTCTGATTGAGATTCCCGGGGATCGCCTGCTGCTGGCGCCGTACTCCGCGACCCGTGAGCGGCTGGCCTCGCAGGCACGCATCACCTCATACCAAAGCGATGAGATCGTCGAACCCAACTGCGATCTCCGGGAAGCTCAGCGGGCCGGCACCATTCAGACATACATCGGCCCCACCTACACATTCACCAATCCAGGTCCCGGCCAAATCAGCTGCTACGGCGGCACACTGCTGCGTTATCCCGAGGGCACCCGCACCATCACCGTGCTGGGCGATGACACCCTGCTATCCAACCTGCAACTGGCCAAGCAGGGCAATGCGGCATTGGCCATGAATCTGGCCGGCCGCTCCTCGCACCTGGTCTGGTACGTCCCCGAACGGCCGAAGGTCGGCACCAGCGCCCAACCGAAATCGATGGGTGATCTGATCCCCGACCAAGTGAGCATGGCCATGTGGCAGCTCTGCATCGTCGTACTGCTGCTCGCTCTCTGGCGGGGCCGCCGCCTGGGGCCCGTGGTCGCCGAAAAGCTTCCGGTGATCGTGCGCGCTTCGGAAACCACCGAGGGGCGCGGGCGCCTCTACCGGTCGCGCCGTGCCCGCGATCTCGCCGCCGCATCGTTGCGCGAGGCCGCCACCTACCGGATCGTACGCCGGCTCGGCCTCCCGGTCGACGAGACGCCGCAGGTCGTCACCACCACCGTCGCTCAGCGAATAGGCCGTAACCCCATCGAGATTCACCATGTGCTGTTCGGCCCCGTCCCGTCCGATGACCAACAGCTCACCAATCTGACTCGACAACTGGATCTTCTGGAAAGGCAGGTACGCGAATCGTGACACAGGCATCCACCACCGGGAACTCTGAGGACGCCGCGCGCAATGCCCTGGCCGCGTTGCGCGAACAAATCGCCACCGTGGTCGTGGGGCAGGATTCCGTGGTCAGCGGACTGGTCGTCGCGCTCCTGTGCCGCGGGCACGTCCTGTTGGAAGGCGTCCCCGGAGTCGCGAAAACCCTTCTGGTGCGTACGCTCTCGGCGGCGCTGTCCCTGGAGTTCAAGCGGGTACAGTTCACCCCCGACCTGATGCCGGGTGACGTCACCGGGTCCCTGGTCTATGACGCACGCACCGCGGCATTCGAGTTCCGGGCCGGTCCGGTGTTCACCAATCTGCTGCTGGCCGACGAGATCAACCGCACCCCGCCCAAGACGCAGGCGGCACTGCTGGAGGCCATGGAGGAGCGTCAGGTGACGGTCGATGGCACTCCACGGCCGCTCCCCGATCCCTTCATCGTCGCCGCGACCCAGAATCCCATCGAATACGAGGGCACCTATCAGCTGCCCGAGGCTCAGTTGGACCGCTTCCTCATGAAGCTCAACGTGTCTCTGCCGGAACGTGATCAGGAGATTGCCATCCTGGAGCGGCACGCGCACGGATTCGACCCCCGCAACCTGTCCCATGTCACTCCGGTCGCCTCTGCCGCCGACCTGGAGGCCGGACGCGCCGCGGTGGGCCGCGTGCTGGTGGCCCCCGAGGTGCTCGCCTACGTGGTCGACGTCATCCGCGCCACCCGCCAATCGCCCTCGCTACAGCTGGGCGCCTCCCCGCGCGCTGCGACAGCCCTGCTGGCGACATCCCGTGCGTGGGCGTGGCTTTCCGGGCGCAACTACGTCACCCCGGACGATGTCAAGGCGATGGCGCGCCCGACCCTGCGCCACCGCATCGGCCTGCGCCCCGAGGCCGAGTTGGAGGGCGCCACCTCGGACCGAGTGCTCGACGGCATCCTCGTCACGGTTCCGGTGCCGCGCTAGTGATTCTCACCGGACGCGCGGGATTGGCGGCGCTGCTCGGCGCGCTGCTGATCCTGGTGTCGCAGTGGCCGGTTCGGCTGTTCTGGCTGCTACTCCTGGCGCTCGCGGTACTGATCGTCGTCGATATCGCCGCCGCCGCCAGCCCGCGCCGTCTCACCTTTGTCCGGTCGGGGCCGGATTCCATCCGGCTTGGTGAATCCGCAGACATCACCCTGCAGATCCAGAATCCGGGCCGCCGGGTACGCGGATGGGTCCGGGACAGTTGGGCACCGAGCATGCGTGCCACACCACGGGCACACCGGTTGAATCTGCGCACCGGCGAACGCACACAGATCGTTACCTCCTTGCACCCCTTGCGCCGTGGCGATCACCGGCCGGCGACGGTGACCGTCCGCACGGTGGGACCGCTGGGGTTGGCCGGGCGGCAGGGACGTCACGACGTGCCGTGGCAGCTGCGCGTACTGCCGCCGTTCCTGAGTCGCAAGCATCTGCCATCCCGCCTGGCCAAACTGCGCGAACTCGAAGGCGCCATCCCTGTGCTGATCCGCGGCCAAGGCACCGAATTCGACTCGCTGCGTGAATATGTCGTGGGCGACGATGTCCGGTCCATCGACTGGCGCGCCTCCGCCCGGCGCAATGACGTGGTGGTACGCACCTGGCGTCCGGAACGAGACCGCCGCATCCTCGTGGTGCTGGACACCGGTCGCACCTCGGCGGGACGCATCGGCGTCGACCCGACATCGGGTGATCCCTCCGGGTGGCCGCGGTTGGACTGGGCGATGGACGCCGCATTGCTGTTGGTGGCATTGGCATCTCGCGCCGGAGATCGCGTGGACTTCCTGGCGCACGACCGCACGGTGCGCTCGCAGGTGTCCGGAGCATCGCGCAACGAACTGCTTTCGCTCGTGGTCAACGCGATGGCGCCGCTGGAACCCTCGCTTGTCGAATCCGACGCCCGCGATCTCGTGGCCACCATCCGTCGCAAATCTCGTCATCGCTCGCTCATCGTGCTCCTGACCGACCTGAACCCCGAGGCCCTCGAGGAGGGCCTGCTACCGCTACTTCCCCAGCTGACCAGCCATCACCACCTGCTGGTAGCCGCGGTCAGCGATCCACGTGTCGACGACATGGTGATGCCCGAGAACTCCACGGCGCCAGGAAATATCCGGTCGCTCGACGTCGAGCAGGTCTACGACGCGGCCGCCGCCGAACGTACCCGCGGCGGACGCCGACGCATCGTCACCCTGTTGCGTCGTCAAGGTGTCGAAGTCGTCGACGCCCCACCGGACGAGATCGCCCCGGCCCTTGCCGACCGGTATCTGTCGTTGAAGGCATCCGGACGCCTGTAGCGCTCAGGAAGCCGGAGCGTAGTCGGGAGCATCTTCCATATCGCCGGATTCGTTAGCGGCCACCCCACGCCGCCCGAGAATCACCACATAGGCCAGGAACAGCGCCTCCGCGATCACCCCGATTGCCACACGCGCGAATGTGGGCAACGGCGACGGGGTGACCAGCGCCTCGATGAGACCGCTCACCAGCAGTACCCCGACCAATCCGCCCGCCACCGACATGACGGCACGGCCCTGCTCGGCAAGCACTTGTCCACGGGGCCGATCGCCGGGGTCAATGACCTTCCATCCCAGGCGCATTCCCGCGCCCGCGGCCAAGAACACCGCCGTCAACTCCAAGAGACCGTGCGGAAGGATCAGGCCGAAGAACACATCTCCGCGGCCCGCCGCGATCATCAAACCACCGGCCACGCCCACATTCGCCGCATTCATGAACAGCACAAACGGGATGGGAATGCCCAGCAGCACGGCGAAGATGATGCACTGGGCCGCCACCCACGAGTTGTTGATCCACACGTGCAGCGCGAAGGCCGCCGCGGGATGCTCGCTGTAATAGTTTTCGAAGTCCTCGTTCACCAGGTGCGCAATCTCATCGGGTGTTCCGATCACCGATTGCAGCTCGGCCGAGTGCATCACCCAGATACCGACGGCGACTGCCAACACCATCGAGGCGACCGTCGCGCCCAGCCACCAACGCCAGCTCCGGTAGGCGACCACGGGAAACGACACCGTCCAGAATCGGATGAAGTGACGCCACAGCGGGGCATGCTCGCCGGTTACGGCCGAACGTGCCCGGGCAACCAGGTTGGACAGCCGCCCGACCAATGCCGGATCCCCCGAGGACGACCGCACGGTCGACAGGTGTGTCGACACTCGCTGGTACAGCTCGACCAGCTCATCGATCTCTGGACCGCTCAGGCTCCTCCTGCGCTTGAGCAGCAGCTCCAGTCGGTCCCATGTCCCCCGGTGAGTGGCGACGAATGCGTCCACGTCCATCTGGCAAATACTAGTAGTCTCGAGTGATGTCCGAGTTGGTGACGGGTGACGCGGTTGTCTTGGACGTCAAGGTGGCCCAGCTTCCGGTGCGGGTGGTGTCCGCGTTCATCGACATCTTCGTGCAGGTGATCGTGCTGTATGCCGGAATCTTCGTCGTCGCGTTCTCGCTCTCGCAGTTCGACGAGGCTCTGGCCGGCGCGCTCAGCATCGCCTACTCCGTGCTGGCGCTCGTCGGCTATCCCGTCATCTGGGAGATGTCGACCCGGGGACGCTCGCTGGGCAAGATGGCCATGGGATTGCGGGTGGTGTCCGACGACGGCGGCCCGGAACGCCTGCGGCAAGCCGTCATCCGCGCCCTTGCGGCCGTGGTCGAGATCTTCATGTTCATGGGCGCACCCGCCGTGATCAGCAGCTTGGTGTCGGCCAAGGGCAAACGTCTGGGCGACATCTTCGCGGGCACCATGGTGATCAGCGAGCGTGGCCCCAAACTCCCTCCGCCACCGGTGATGCCACCACCACTGGCCGAATGGGCGCAGACGCTACAACTCTCGGGGCTCACCACCGAACAGGCGAATCTTGCGCGCCAATTCCTCAACCGTGCAGGGCAATTGGCGCCGCAAACCCGTGACCAGATGCTCTATCAGATCTCCACCGATGTGCTTGCCAGCATCGCACCGCCACCGCCGCCCGGCACACCCCCACAGTTCATGCTGGCTGCGGTGCTCGCCGAACGTCACCTCCGCGCCCTGGAACACATGCAGCCCGCCTACCCTGCGGCGCCGTCGCCTGTCCCGCCGGCCGACTGGGCCGGACCACCCTCGGCATCGGCAGCTTCAGAACCCTCCGAGTCTCCTCGGGGGCCTTCAGGTTTCGCTACCCCTGGCTGATTCCGGGCAGACGTCTTCGCGTAGACCGAGCCGCCTAGCGTTGCCGCGACGATCGTGACCAGTGCCCCCAAGATGAGTGCCGCAGCCTCACCGTGCAGTAATGATTGCTGCTGTTCGCCGATCGCGGCCGCCGCGATGGGCACGCCGAGCTGAGCCGCCGCCAACGCACCCAGCGATACAGGCTGTCCGAAGAGCCGTCCGACCACATGGGCCAACACGGCCGAGCCACCCAGGCCCAGCCCCAGCAGCATGAGCTTGGGGTTCTCACCGAGCTCACGCACGTGCAGGGACGCCCCCAGCCAGACGAAGAACAGCGGCGAGAAGAAGCCCTCGGTGAATCCGAACAACTGCTTGGCAAGGCGGCGCGGCTCTCCGATGCCCGCGACGACCAGGCCCAGGGCGAACCCGGCCAACATGATCGACACGTGGGTCTCCACGGCCAGCGCCGCCAGCCCGAAGACGATGGCCAGGCTGATCCGTAGCTCCATGGCCACTCGGCGCTGCTTTGAATAGTCGTGGAACCGGTCGAGCTTTCCGGCCTGATCGAGCGCGCGCAGGATCACGAAGACAATGCCCGCGCACGCCGCAACGGCCACCGCACCGACGGCAGCACGGGGAGCATGTTTGAGATCGATAACCAAGGGCAGCAGCACAATCGACGCGGTATCGGCGATGGCGACCTGCGCGGTGGCGCTCAACACCTTGGGCCCTTGCAGGCCCAGGGAGTCGATGATCGGCAGTACCAGCGCCGCCGAGGAGGAGGCGATGAGCACCGCGTACAGCGGTGCGTGTCCGGTGTGGAACGCGTTGGCCAGCAGCACTCCGAGTACCGCACCGACCGCGCCCACCACGATGGCGCGCAGTGCCGCCTTGGGTAGTGCGGCCACCATCGTCTTGTCGCGTATGGGCACATGCGTGCCTGCCACGAACATGACCAGTGCGAACCCGACGTCGGCGAACATCTTGAACGTGGGATCGAAGGCGTCGATCCAGCTAAATCCGGTGCGGCCGATGATGATTCCGGCGAGTAGTTCACCGATGACGACAGGAATCCGCAGCCGCGTATTGAGTGCGAGCAGCGGCCCGACCATTCCGACGACGACGACGATCGCCAGGGTCGGAAATCCAAATCCGCTCATGGAGCTACTGCCAGGAAACCAAATGGCAGGGGATGTCGGTATTTTCGTCGGATATGTAGCTAGCGCAGACCCGGTGGTAGCCGTCTGCGATCTCGAGCCGCGCCCCGGAACGTGCATCCCCCCGTACCAGCAGGATAGGGGACAACGCCTTGTCCTTGGCGATCTTCGCAAGGTCGCGGGCCACGTGAGCGTTGGTCTTGGGAAGCATCTCCAGGTGAGCCGCCCGCAGGATGTCCTTGGCCTTGCGGTACTCCAGCGTCGCGTTGCGCAGCGCCTTCACGGTCCGCTTCACCACATCGGCCTCACCGACGAGCGTCAGGTAGTCCACGGCCGCCGCGTAGTCGTGGTCCTCGGGTTGTTCCAGCCACTTCACCGTCATGGCGGTCACCCTACGGCGCGTAGCTGGCAGGAGCTCTCGAAATCACCTCCGAAAGTTTTCGTTGCATCACGATCGATTCCGATATATCGTTATGTATCGAGAGGTGATCACGCCTCCCCCAAGCACAAGGAGATACACATGACTTCCCATGAGGAAAGGGCCGAGCAGTTTCGGCCCGACACACCATTTGGTTTCGGATTCGGTTTCGACCCCACACGTCGCGGACCAGGTCGGCGCCACGGTGGTCGTCGTCACGAATGCGACCCGCGCGGCGAGTTCCAGGAGCAAGCCTGGGCTGGGCGTCGCGGCCCCGGCGCGTTCATGGACCGCGGGTTCGGGCCAGGGTTTGGACGCGGATTCGGTCCGGGCTTCGGCCCTGGTTTCGGATTCGGTTTCGGTGACCAGCCGCGTGGACGCGGACGAGGACGTGGCCAGCGCGGCGACGTCCGGGCCGCCATCCTGGCGCTGCTCGCCGAACGCCCGATGCACGGCTACGAGATGATCCGCGAGATCGCCGAACGCAGCAATAACATCTGGCGGCCAAGCCCCGGTTCGGTCTATCCGACACTGCAACTGCTCGTCGACGAGGGCCTCATCGTCGAGGCCGAAGGCAGCGGCAGCCGCAAGCAGTTCGAGCTCACCGAAGAAGGCAAGGCTGGCGCGGCCAAACTCGACACCCCGCCCTGGGACAAGATCAACGAGGACGCCGATCCATCGGTGCTCGATCTTCGTTCCGCACTCGGTCAGCTGATGGGCGCGGTCGCGCAATCGGCCCACGCCGCCTCAGCCGAACAGCAGCAGCGGATCATCGAGATCGTAAATTCTGCCCGCAAGCAGATCTACGGCATCTTGGGCGAAACCGACTAGCTCACCTGTCGAGTGTCGACTTCTCGGGCCGTTCTCTCGAGCTTTCACCCGAGAAGTCGACACTCGGCCATTACTTACACCTCGACCCAGTCCAGCGTGCGCTGTACGGCCTTCTTCCAGCCGGCGAATCCGTGCTCGCGCTGTTCTTCGTTGATCGAGGAGCTCCATCGCTCGTCTTCCTGCCAGTTCCGCCGCAGGTCCTCGACGTCCTTCCAGAAACCAACGGCCAAGCCCGCCGCATACGCAGCACCGAGCGCGGTCGTCTCGGCGACAACAGGTTTGACGACATCCACGCCCAGGGTGTCGGCCTGGATCTGCATGCAAAGCTTATTCGCGGTGATCCCACCGTCCACCTTGAGCACCTCCAGGTGCACACCCGAGTCGGCCTCCATGGCCTCGACCACTTCGCGGCTCTGGTAGCAGATCGCCTCCAGCGTCGCGCGCGCCAAATGCGCGTTGGTGTTGAACCGGGAAAGGCCCACGATCGCGCCGCGGGCATCCGAACGCCAGTACGGCGCGAACAGACCCGAGAAGGCCGGTACGAAATAGACTCCGCCGTTGTCCTCGACCTGACGCGCCAAATCCTCGCTCTGTGCGGCACCGCTGATGATGCCGAGCTGATCCCGCAACCACTGCACCGCCGAGCCGGTAACCGCGATGGAACCCTCCAGCGCGTACGCCGGTTTGTTGTCCCCGAATTGGTAACAGACCGTGGTCAACAACCCGTTGCGGGAGCGGACCAATTCTTCACCGGTGTTGAGTAGCAAGAAGTTTCCGGTGCCATAGGTGTTCTTGGCCTCGCCGGGGCTCAGGCACACCTGCCCCACCATCGCCGCCTGCTGATCGCCCAGGTCACCGGCAATGGGCACCTCACCCCCGAGCGGCCCCATATGGGTCGTCACACCAAAGGGCTCTACCGGCGAGGATGCCTTGATCGGCGGAAGCATCTGGCGCGGAATGGAAAAGAACGACAACAGCTCGTCATCCCAATCCAGGGTCTCCAGGTTCATCAGCATCGTACGGCTGGCGTTGGTCACGTCGGTGACGTGCACCCCGCCACGAATGCCGCCGGTAAGGTTCCAGATCACCCAGCTATCGGGGGTGCCGAAGAGCGCATCCCCGTTCTCCGCGTCGCGGCGCACACCGTCGATGTTCTCCAGAATCCACTGCAGCTTGCCGCCGGAAAAGTATGTGGCAGGTGGCAATCCGGCCTTCTCACGGATGACGTCACCGCGGCCGTCTCGGTCCAGCGCCGCCGCGATCTTGTCGGTGCGGGTGTCCTGCCACACGATGGCATTGCAGTACGGCCGGCCGGTGTGACGGTTCCACACCAACGTGGTCTCGCGCTGGTTGGTCACCCCCACCGCGGCCAGATCCCCCGACGACAACCCGGTCACGTTCAGGGAAGTGGCCAGCACCGACCAGGTGCGTTCCCAGATCTCCACCGGATTGTGCTCCACCCAGCCAGCACGCGGCAGCAGCTGCTGATGCTCCAACTGGTGGCGGCCGACCTCCTCGCCCCGGTGGTTGAAGATCATGGCACGCGTGCTGGTCGTGCCCTGGTCGATCGATGCCACGAAATCAGCCATTGGCGAACTCCTCGGTGTGCGACGGTGATTGGGTTTCGGAATCGTCTGCGTACAGGAATGCTTCCACGAGGTAGCGGTACAGGGCGGCCCCCAGCAGGCCTCCGATGAGTGGTCCCACTATCGGCACCCACCAGTACTGGGCACCGTGCTGGTCCAGGAAGGCCGTATCGAATCCGGTGAGATAGGACGCCAGCCGGGGTCCGAAGTCGCGCGCCGGATTGATCGCGTATCCCGCGATTGACCCCCACGACATGCCCAGACCGACGACCACCGTGCCGATCGCGAAGGGCAAAAGACTCTCGGGCATGCGGATGTTGCGCCGGTCCGAAATGGCGAAGATCAGGAACAGCAAGATCGCGGTGCCGATGATCTGGTCGCGCAGGCCGCCCCACAGGCTGACGTCAAGGGCGCCATTGCCCGGCAGCGTCGAGAAAACCCCCTGCGTCGCAATGGTGTGCCCGGGATCCACGGCCGACAACACACTCCCGTAGTTCCACCGAACCAGCAGCGCCGCCACGAACGCACCGGCGGTCTGGGCCACGATGAACGGAACCACCTGTTTCCAGGGGAATCCACGAAACGCCGCCAACGCCAGGGTGACCGCCGGGTTGAGGTGCGCGCCGGATATCCGACCGGCGGCGAAAATACCGAAGGCGACTCCCATGCCCCAGGCCCAGGCGATGGAGTTGTGATTGCCGTAGTCCTCGTTCCCGGCCGTCACCACCTGTGCGACGACACCCAACCCGAACAGAATCAAGATCAGCGTGCCGACGAACTCCGCGGCGAGTTGACCGGCGTGCCTCATACTCCGAATCTAGGGGTGGGCCGCCGCGGACACACCTGAAAACGCCGAACGGTCCCCCGATTTCGGGGGACCGTTCGCGTTAAGAAATTCCTACTTCCAGGGCTCGACGCTCTCGCGCACCAGGTCAATGCTCCACGGTCCGTCGGTCTCGGCGGTGTCGGTCACCGACCAACCCTTGAGCCGCTGGATGGATCCGCCGGTCACCTTGAACACCTGGCCGGTCCACGGGTTCTTCTCCGTGCTCAGGTAGGCCACCAACGGTGAGATGTTGGCCGGGCTGAACATGTCGAACTGTCCCTCGTCCACCGGCGCGGCAAAGATCGCACCCATACCCGGTGTGGCCAGCGTCAGGCGCGTGCGCGCCACCGGCGCGATCGCGTTCACCTTGACCCCGTACCGCTCCAGCTCTGCGGCCGCGACGCAGGACAGCGCCGCGATGCCGGCCTTGGCCGCACCGTAGTTGCCCTGACCCGGATTTGGCAGTGTCACACCGGAATCCGATGCGGTGTTCACCACGGTGGCCTTGACATCAGCACCCGCCTTGGACTGCGCCTTCCAATACTCGGCTGCGTGACGCAGCACCGCGAAATGCCCCTTGAGGTGCACCTGGATGACCGAGTCCCACTGGTCCTCCTCAAGGCCTGCGACGAAACCGTCCCGCAGGATGCCCGCGTTGTTCACGACGGCGTCCAGCTGTCCGAAGGTCTCGACGGCCTGGTTCACCAGATTCGAGGCACCGGCCCAGGTCGAGATGTTGTCGGTGTTCGCAACGGCTTTGCCTCCCGCGGCAACGATCTCGTCGACCACCTCCTGCGCGGGCCCGGCATCCGATCCGGAGCCGTCGTTGGCGCCGCCGAGGTCGTTGACGACCACCGATGCGCCTTCCCTGGCGAAGAGCAGCGCGTGCTCACGACCGATCCCACGTCCGGCACCGGTGATGACCGCCACCCGTCCGTCAAGCTGTCCCATAGTGATTTCCTCTCCTTCTGCGATGACTTAGGCGATAACGGCGTGGCCGTTTTTGATGACGAGGTCGTCGCCGACGCTGGTTTCGTACGAATAGGTACCGGCGGCACCGTTCTTCCAGAAGCTGGTGGTGATGTCCTGTCCGGGTAGCACCGGCTTGGCGAACCGCACCGCCAGTTCCTTGAGACGCTCGGTGCGTGAGTCGGCCAGCTCGGTCAGGGCCGCCCATGACGTAAATGCCATGGTGCACAACCCATGCGCGATGATGCCCGGCAGTCCGGCCGCCACTGCGGCATCGTTGTCCAGGTGGATCGGCATCGGATCACCCGACGCCGGGCTGTACCGGAACGTCTGGTCGTCATCGACATGCTGCACCAGGGAGGCGGCCGGTCCGTTGGCCTTGATCGCCTCATCCAGCACAACGTTCGGGCCGAGAACACCTCGCGTCTCACCCACGTCGTACTTGCGGAAGAAGAAGGTCACGTACTGCTCGTTGACCAGATCACCCGAGGCATCTCGCGTTTCGGCATACACCGTGCCACGGGTTCCGTTCTCCATACCCTCGTAGCCGGTCATCTTCGACTTGGCCACCAGTGTATCGCCGGGCTTGATGGGCCGGTGGAACCGGAAGAACTGCTCACCGTGCACCACGCGCGGAATCAGCTGGTAGGGAACGACACTCATCGTGGTGCCGACGAGCGACTGGAAGATGGGCACCACCGCGAAAACCGGTGGTGCCACCTCCCCCTTGCGATGCTCTTCGATCGGGTCGTTGGTGGCCTCGGCATAGGCGATCAGGCGGTCCTTGTCGACCTCGATGGTCTCCTCGGCGCCCCACTGGTCCAGGCCGTCATTGTTGAACGGGTACTTGGTGTCAGCCATTGCTTCCCAACCCCTTTCAGCGGTTGGCCGGCTTGTAGGCGGTGACCACACACGCGCCACCGAGGCCGAGGTTGTGCTGCAACGCCACCTTTGCGTCGGCCACCTGGCGCTTATCGGCATCACCGCGCAGCTGCCAGGTGAGCTCGGCGCACTGGGCCAGACCGGTCGCACCGAGCGGGTGCCCCTTGGAGATCAGGCCCCCCGACGGGTTCACCACCCAGCGGCCACCATAGGTGGTGTCACCGTTGTCGATCAGCTTGCCACCCTCACCCTCGGCGCACAGTCCCAGCGCCTCGTAGGTGATCAGTTCGTTGGCCGAGAAGCAGTCGTGCAACTCGATGACGTCCACATCGTCGGCCGAAATCTGTGCCTGCTCATACACTTTCTGTGCAGCGAGCTTGGCCATGTCGAATCCGATGAGCGTGATCGCCGACTTGGATTCCAGCGTTCCCGGGGTGTCGGTGGTCATCGCCTGGCCGACGATCTCCACGGCGCGGTCACCGAGCCCGTTCGCCTCGACGAACCGCTCCGAGGCCAGGATGGCCGCACCCGATCCGTCGGAGGTCGGCGAGCACTGCAATTTGGTCAGTGGTGCGTAGATCTCCTTGGCGTCCAAGATGTCCTGAAGGGTGTATTCCTCCTGGAACTGCGCATAAGGGTTGTTCACCGAATGCTTGTGGTTCTTGTAACCGATCTTGGCGAAGTGCTCGGCGGTGGTGCCGTACTTCTGCATGTGCTCACGACCAGCGGCGCCGAACATCCAGGGCGCAGGCGGGAAGGCGAAATCGAACAACCCGGCCAGCGCTTCGATATGCCGCTGCATGGGCTGCTCGCGGTCGGTGAAGGTCGCGCCCAACGATCCGGGCTGCATCTTCTCGAATCCCAGCGCCAGCGTCACATCGGCGAGTCCACCGCGAATGGCCTGCGCCGCGTTGAACAGCGCGGTCGAGCCGGTCGAGCAGTTGTTGTTGACGTTGGTGACCGGGATGCCGGTCATGCCGAGCTCATAGACGGCACGCTGGCCGGAGGTGGACTCGCCCGCGCAGTAACCGACATAGGCGGCTTCCACCTTGTCGTAGTCAATGCCGGCATCGGTCAGGGCATTGGTGCCCGACTCCTTGGCCATGGCCGGGTAGTCCCAGCCCTCACGTCGTCCGGGTTTCTCGAACTTCGTCATCCCGACGCCGATGACGAATACCTTTTCGGGGGCCTTTGGGGGCATCGTTCCAAGCTCCTTTTGCGCGCACTTCGATGGGGGCTTCGTCAACGTAACATACGTTCTATCCTGAATGTAAGGGCCCGGTACAGATGTATTGCCCAGTCCAAGAAGGCCTGGTCCATCGAACGATGTACTTGGTGAACGTGCACCAAACTTGCCCGGAAACACCCCGGACATTTACCTACAGGACAGTTTGTTTTTGCGTGTCGGGCTGCGGCGCACGAAGCCGCAGTTCCAGCATCTGCTTGGCCCGGGACCAGCGACGGTCGCGGGTTTCCTGCGAGGCGGTCAAGCTGCTGACCAGGATGCCGCGGATGATGTCCATGGCGAGCAGGCCAAAGTCACGCCGATCCTTGGGAGACGTCGGATCCTCGTCGTCGAGCACGTGCAGCGCTGACAGATTGTGCAGCACCATTTTTTCGAACTGATCCAGGTGCACACGCAGATCGGGCTCGGTTCGCGCCGCGATGAGCAGCTCCACCACCGCCGTGAACAACGGCCCCTGATGAATCCGCCAGAGCACGTCGAGATACCGCTCAACCGGGTCGGCGGATTGATCCATGGCCATCAGCTCTTCGAGCACCGCCTGGGTGCGCTTGAACGCGAGATGGCGCACCGACTCGGCCATAAGTTCCGACTTGGACTGAAAGTGATGGATCAACGCACCGCGCGTGACACCGGCGCGACTGGCGATACGCGAGGTGGTGGTGCCGGAGTACCCGAACTCGACAAGACAGTCGATGGTCGCCTCAAGCAAGCGGGAACGCATCGCGGCCGAACGTTCCTCCTGGGTACGTCGCGGCGTGGGCATGCCCACATTGCACCACAGTCAGTCGAAGGGCAGCGCGACTATCGGCCGGTGACCTGGTGGAAGATCTGCGCAGCCTGTGCCTCGTACTTCGCATACGCGTCGGGGAAGGCCGAGCGCTGAACCGACTGCGCGGCTTGGGCAACGCTCATGTCCTGCCAGCCCGACACCTTCACCAACTGGTCGTAAAACTTGCCCGCCGACCTCGCCGGGTCCATCAAATCGGCTGTGGCACCCCAGCTTTGACGCTGCTGGAACGGACCCACCGAGTCGTGGTCATGTCCCACACCGTCATTGGCGAGCATCATCGAGTCGGGAACCGAGGAGTTCGCGAGGCTGCGTAGACCGGACTCGGTGAGTGCGGTCGCCAACGCGATCTGAATCGCCTCGGGCGAAAGTCCTCGACGCAAACCTTCTTCGATGATCTTGCGAGCGACGTCCATCTGACCGGAGTCCAGATTCATGAAGACTGACGGACCCGAGGGACGCAACGACGGAGCACCGGTGTTGGAGTAGCTCCCGTCGGGAACACTGTGGCCCCCGCCGCCGTGGCCTCCCCCACTGCCACCGCCATGGCCACCACCGAAACCGCCGCCACTGCCGCTGCCGCCACCGAATCCGCTGCTGCCGGCCCGCATCGAGCCACTTGCCGCACCACCACTGCTGGCCGGCACGAACGCCGCGGGCTGCGTACTGGCCGCCTTGTGCTCCGCGTCGACCGTCTCCGACGCCTTGCGCAGGTCATTGGACGACGCGCGATCGGCCTCTTCGAGCGACTTCAGGGCCTGACGAATGGCGTCGGTCAGCCGCCGGGCCTCCGTCTGCAGATCCCTGTTGCCCTGCGGAGCCGTGACCGTGCCGTCGTCGGCGACCCGCAGGCCCTTCGCGTGGGCCTCGTCCACCAGCGCCATCACCTTGTCGCGCGCCGCGGTCAATGCCGAGTGCCCGCCTCGGACCGCCTCGGCGACATTGCCGATCGCGAACGAGAGCCTGTTGGTCGAGGACTGCTCGCTCGACGCCTGGTCATACGCAGCCGCGAAGGACTTGCCCTTCCAGAACGACTCTGCCGAGTCAAGATCGCGGACCACTCCGTCGATGGACAGGTCCAGGTTCTTGCTGGCATCTTCGATGGCCTTTGCGGCAGCGTCCAGGTTGGCGACGTCCCACCCACGTAGCTGCGAAATCGTAGGTCTCACAGCCTGACCTCTCCGGCCCTGGTGACCTGCCTGCCGTTAGCGGCGTCCTGGCCCGTCAACGAACCCGAGCTGGTCTGAACAAAGTGTGAAATGCCCTCGATGCGTTCGGACGCACCGCCCCCGGCACGTTTGAGCGCCGCACCGACGGCCCGCAACACCTCTGCGAACTCGGTGCCGGCAACCGCGTTGGCCGCCGCCTCGAAATCAACATCGGGAAACGCATCCTTCGCACGTCCTGCGACGCGACTTGCCAGCCGTGCCATCTCGGCACCGTTGGCCTTCATGATGTCGCTCATAGATACCTCCCCAAGGAACCGGTCCCACGCGCACACGATGGCGCGGTTCGTCGCCAGATTGTGCCTCTGATCAGATACGACGGCACTGGTGCTGATTTGGTTCCATGTTTTTCAACCTTTTTTCGCCGAATCGTCCGGGGCCGCGTACGGGCGAATCACCAGGTCCTAGCCCCCTAGTGGGGAAGAATACGACCCATGGGCGACGAAGTCGCACGGACCCAGTTCACCGGTGAGCACCGCCGGGCCTATCGCACCAAGGTGCAGAACTGTCTGGACGTGTTCGAGACCATGCTGTCGGAGTCCAGATTTGACTTCGAACGACCGCTGACCGGCATGGAGATCGAGTTCAACCTCGTCGACAGCAATTACCAGCCGGCGATGACCAACACCGAAGTCCTCGCGTCGATCGCCGATCCGGCCTTTCAGACGGAACTGGGCGCCTACAACATCGAACTGAACGTGCCGCCCCGCGCACTCCCCGGTTCAGCGGCGCTGGAACTTGAAGACGACGTGCGCACCAGCCTGAACGCCGCATCTGCAGGTGGCACCCGACGACTTCGCCGCCAACTGGAACGCCGCCCAGTTGCTGGCGGGTCCGCAGTTGGCGCTGGCCGCCAACTCACCGTTCTTCTTCGGCAAGTCCCTGTGGGCGGAGACGCGCATCGAGCTCTTCACGCAGTCCACCGACACCCGGCCGCAGGAGCTCAAAGTACAGGGGGTGCGTCCACGGGTGTGGTTCGGCGAGCGCTGGATCACCTCGATCTTCGACCTATTCGAGGAGAACGTCCTCTACTTCCCATCACTGCTGCCGGAGATATCCGATGAGGACCCGGTGGCCGAGCTCGCGGCGGGGCGCGCACCTCCACTTCAGGAACTGCGGTTGCATAACGGAACCGTCTATCGCTGGAACCGCCCGATCTACGACGTCGTCGACGGCACACCACATCTACGTGTGGAAAATCGAGTACTGCCCGCCGGGCCGTCGGTGATCGATGTGATGGCCAATGCCGCGTTCTACTACGGAGTGCTTCGAGCCCTGTCCGAGGACGACCGTCCGGTCTGGACGAAAATGACTTTCGCTGCGGCACATGACAATTTCCTGGAAGGTGCCCGGCGTGGCGCAGAGGCCCGGATGTACTGGCCCGGCGTCGGCGAAATCACGGCCGATGAACTGACGCTGCGACACCTGCTGCCCATGGCACATGAAGGACTGCAACGCTGGGGGGTGGCCACCGAGGTGCGCGAGCGCTACCTCGGGGTCATCGAGGCGCGAGCGAAATCGGGCATCAACGGCGCAGCCTGGCAGACACACACCGTCGGCGCGCTCGAAGAGCGTGGGTTGACACGCAAGGCTGCGCTCAGCGAGATGCTCCGGATGTATTGCGAGCACATGCATTCCAACGAACCGGTGCACACCTGGGAGCTGATCTAAACGTGGCGTACCGCATCACATCACGGCGCATATCGGCGCCGGCGTCGCCGCAATTCGGTCCAGTACCCGCAGATTCGCCACCACATCGCGGCTCTCCTGTGCGGCGATCGCATTGACAAACAAGGACATTGGCGCGGGCGGACTGTAGACCAGCGCACCCTGCTGTGCGATTTGCAGATCGCGCGCCAGGATCACGCCCGGATCGAGAACGTCCGGCAAGGCGGCCAGCACTGCGGCGAACCGCCAAGCGCTATCGCGAAATGCTCTGACCGATTCGTTGATCACTGCGATCTGTCGTTCTTGGAGCACCGCGTACAAGTCGGCCAACACCGGAGACAACTCGTTGATGTCTCCCACCACGCCGTTCACCTGACTGGCCAGCACCGCGTTGAGCCGGTTGAAATCCTCGCGCAACGACTCAAGCCGGGCACCACCGGCGACATTCTGGGCAACAATTCCAAGGTCAAGCCCAATGTGTGCATTGATCCCGGCGAGCATGTGCTGCACCAGGATTGGTGGCTCCAGGTGAGCCGAGTCGAATGTCACCTGCCACGAGTGCGCAGGTTTGCCGTACCGACCCGGGTGGAAGTAGCCATTCAACGCAGCGAAATAGCGCTCGGCGAATTCCACATCGAACCGTTCCATCCGTGCTCCATCCTGGAACACATGCTGCTCAATCGCGACGCCGACAGCGAGGGTAATCCTCTTGTACAGCGCCGCGAAGTATCCGAGTCTGCTTGATACCCCGATCGACCACATGATGATCGAGTCGATCGCCGCAACGACTTCATCGATCGTCCTGCAGGTTGGCAGGGGGCCCAAGGGAGGCATATTCTCTGGCACGCCTTTGCCTTTCAGGAAGAGTTATCCGGTTCCGCCGCGTGAGCTATCTGAGGAGATAGAGCCCGACTGTCCCGGCATCATTGGCCGCATAGACCGCCTCACCGGCACCGCACCCTGCCTGATTGGCCGCTTCCACCGCCGAGGGAGCATCCGCGTGATTACCCATCCAGCGCCACTTCTTCACGCTGCCTACAGCATTGAGGTAGATGTACAGTCCCACGGTGCCGTTGTCATTCACTTCGAAGACCACCTCACCGGCGCCGCACCCTGCCTGATTAGCCGCTTCCACCGCCGAGGGAGCATCCGCGTGATTACCCATCCACTGCCAGTTACTCATGAGAAGTCCTTGCCTGTTCGATAGCTTCACCCGCGCTGCGCGGACAACGCCACGGTGCCATCGAACTGCCGGCCCCGGCACGAGTAGCCGACTACCTACATTTCGCCGCGCCAAAACCCGAACTCGCATCAGATAGGTCATCTGCGCCGAAAAGCTACTGGGAAAGCCCCAGATCTACGCCTTGGCGGCCAGCGCTTCGGCCAACTGTTCCAACTCCTCATCGGTGCCATCGACATGCGGGCTGATGCGCAGCACCGGCCTGGTCATCTCGAACGGTGCTCGCACGGTCTCGGCAGCGGTTGTCACGATCGCATGCTCCTCGATGAGGTGCGCACGTACCGCGACCACGTCGACGTCCCCAATGGGTTCCAGTGTGGTGATGGCACTGGGCTCGTCCACGGACTCCACCACCCGCCAATCGTTGATTTCCCCCAGGATCTTTCGAGCCGCCCGCCCACGCTCGACCAACGCGCCCTGAACCTCCGTGGGACCTGCCGCCAGGTGCTGACCCACCGCGACCGCCAGCCCCACCCAGCCCGCGACATGTGCCTCCACATGACCTGCCCATTGCGGAATCAGATGTGCAAGAGCCGGATTGATGGCAAGCACACCCACGCCACGCGGCCCGGCCAACCACTTGCGTGACGGTGCGTACATGGCGTCGGCGCCGTGGGTGCAGTCGATATGTCCCAGCGCCTGCGCGGCATCGACAACGACAGGCACCCCGGCCGCACGCGCCAACGCAACCACGTCGGCGGCCGGCTGCACGGTGCCGCGGTGGCTACCGACAACGGTGAAATGCACCAGGTCTACCTTCTCGCGACGCAGAAACGCCTCAATCCCATCGACATCGGCCCTGCCGTCCCCGTCGACGGGCAGCCACACCGGAGTGAACCCGAAGTGGTTCATGATCATCAGGTTCGGGCCGAATTCACCGGGCAGACAGGCGACAACCCGCCCCGCATCGACCGGCCACGACTGCAGCAGCGTACGCAGCGCATCGGCGGCGCCGGTGGTGAACTGAACCTGCGCCTCGGGCATGCCCGTCAGGTGACGTACTGCGGCGCGCCCGGCCTCGAGAACCGGCGCCGCAGCATCCTGCGCCACATAGCCGCCGATCTGCGCCTCATGTTCGGCGTGCTGAGCCACCGCGCGAATGGTGTCAACGCTCTGCCGCGAGCAGGCCGCCGAATCCAGATGCACACCGAGAACCGGAGGCCGGACCTGCCGCCACTCCTCACCCAAACTCACTGCTTCACCGCCAGAGAGAGTCCGAAGTCATGAGAATCGTCCGTCCACCAATGAGTCTGACGCAGGCCCGCAGCGGCCAACTCCCGCGCAACACCATCCTGCCGGAACTTGCACGACACCTCGGTCAACATCATCTCCCCCGCCCCGAAATCTACGACGAGATCCAGAGCTTCGATGGTTACCCGCTGATCGCACATGGAGCGCAGCCACATCTCCATCCGCTCCTCGTCGCCGTTCCACAACGCGACATGCTCGAAAGCCTCCAGATCGAAGTCAGCATCGAGTTCACGGTTGATCACCGCCAGCACATTGCGGTTGAAAGCGGCCGTCACACCGGCGCTGTCATCGTAGGCACGCACCAACCGCTCGGCGTCCTTGACCAAATCAGTTCCCAGTAACAGCATTTCACCGGGTTGCAGGGTGTCCGCGACATCGTCCAGGAATCGCGCCCGCGGCTGGGTGGTCAGATTTCCGATCGTGGATCCCAGAAAGGCGACTAGACGCCGACCCTCCCGGGGAATCCGCCCGAGGTCCTTCTCGAAGTCGCCACACACCGCGCGCACCCGCATCCCCGGATACTCGGCGACCAGAGCATCCCCCGCCGCGCGCAGCACCCCGGAATCCACGTCAAAGGGAATGAACGTCTTGGGAGCCAACGCATCAAGCAGCATCCTGGTCTTCTCTGAGGTGCCGCTACCCAGCTCTACCAGAGTGTCGGCACCCGAAGCGGACGCGATGTCGGCCGCATGGGTACGCAGTAGGCCGGCCTCGGTCCGTGTCGGGTAATACTCCGGCAACCGAGTGATCTCGTCGAACAGATCGCTACCCACCTCGTCGTAAAACCATTTAGGAGGAAGTGATTTCGCATCTGTGCTCAGGCCCTGCCGGACATCACGGCGTAGCGCCTCGGCCGCCGCACCAGAGGCTAAATGATTCTCCAGGGTCATGGTCATAGTGGCGCCACCTCTACCTTCCCATCGCGTACCCGCACCAATCGCCGGTCCGGGATGTCGACCCAGGACGGGTCGTCGTCGTACGGTTCGCTCGCCACCACCACACCGTCGGCGGCCTCCAGAATCGACAGGGTGTCGCCCCAGGTCGTGGCGATCAACTCATTTCCGTTGGCCACCAGAATATTCAGTCGCGCTGACGGATCCGCGGCGCCGACCCGCCGAACCGTCTCCCCCACGTTCTCCGGGCCCGATGCAAAGATCCGCGCCGCCAACACCGCGCTATCGACTACCGACTCCGCACCCGAGACCTGGCCCACCGCGCCGCGATCGACAATCCCGTTGTGCGACAAAAGCCAGGTTCCATCCGTGAACGGGGCGGCCGCGGACTCGTCGATGGGCATTCCGACGCTGGCAGACCGAACCGCAGCCACCACGCATCCGCTGCGCAACACCGGCGCCACCGAGGCGAAGGAAGCGTCACCCCAGAGCGGCCGCGCACTGCGCCATCTACGAGGTGCGCCGTCGACGAAGAATCCGGCACCCCACCCGTCGGCATTCACCAGACCGTGTTTTTGGCGTCGTGGTGAATAGGACTGCGCCACAAGACCATGTGACGGTTCCAGCATCAACGAAGCCAGGCTCCGTGGCTCTCCCAACCAGCCCAGATGACGGCACATGCTAAATGTCCCAAGCCAGACGAAGGCCGCTGAAGATCTGTCGGCGGATCGGGTGATCCCAGTTACGAAAGCTGGGTCGCATGATCGACGGGGACACCGCCCACGAGCCCCCGCGCAGCACGCGATAGTCGCCGGCCCCGGAACCTTCGAAGAACGGCTCGCTGTACTGCTGGTAGATCATCGGGGTGAAACCGGGCCAGGGCCGCAGTGGTGATGTGGTCCACTCCCACACATCTCCGAGCATCTGTTCGGCACCGTATGCCGACGCCGACTCCGGATAGGCCCCGACCGGGGCCGGCCCCAGGGCGCCTCCGCCGAGGTTGGCCCGATCACGGCTCGGAGCGTCCTCGCCCCACGGGAAGCGCCGTCGCACAGAACCTTCCGGATCCCAGACACAGGCCTTCTCCCATTCGGCTTCGGTGGGCAATCGCGCGCCCGCCCAGGCGGCGTAGGCCTGTGCCTCGTGAAAGGTGACGTGTTGCACCGGCTCATCGGGCACTATCGGCAACTCACGTCCGAACCGCGTCAGCGTTCCGCCAGGGTTCCAAAACTTCGGCGCCGTCAGATCTTCCATACACCGGTGTGCCCACCCGGCCTCGGTCCAGAACTCCTCGCGCCGATATCCGCCGTCGGCGATGAATGCCGACCACTCGGCGTTGGTCACCGGAACCTTGCCGATCCGGAAACTCGGGACATCCACCACATGCGCGGGACGCTCATTGTCCAGCGAGAACGGCTCGTCGATCGCGTCGACGCCGAGTACGAACGGCCCCGCGGGCACCAACACCGAGGTTCCCGCCACTCCCGGGCGCCCCGGCGGCAACGGGTCCACGCGTTCCAGCAGGGCAGCCCCACGACGAATCGATAAGGCCTGCAACATGGTTTCGTCGTGCTGATGTTCATGGCTGAGCACCATGGCGTAGGTGAATTCGTCCGAACGTGCCGAACCGTCGGAGGGCAGTGCCTCCAGCCGATCGAGAACCCGGCCTCGCACCTCGCGGCAGAACGAACGTGCCTGTGCCGGGGAGAGCAGCGGCAGCTGCACCCGGCTGGCCCGGGTGTGACGGAAGGCGTCATAGAGGGACTCGATGTCGCCGGGCAGCATCCCCGGTTTACGCGGGTCCCCGTCGCGCAGCAGCCACAGCTCTTCTTGCTGCCCGATATGCGCCAGGTCCCACACCAATGGACTCATCAGGGGGTCATACTGACGATGCAGCTCGGCATCATCATGATCGGTGATGGTCAGCGTCCGCAGCCGCGCGGCCTCAAGATCGCGCGCCAACTTTTCCCGGATCATTGAGTGGCTCCCGAGAATGCCTGCTCCACACCGTATTCCGCAACATTGTCCATGAAATCATCTGCCGGACATCGGCCTTCCTCGACACGCTCCAGCAGGAAGGCCATGTCCGCGGCCAGCTCAGACGGTGCCACCGCGTACGCCGCCGCCACCAGCCGACGCCCGGCCGCATGGAGGCCGGGATCAGCCAGGCCGGCTCGCGACGCCGCCTCCCAGGCGTCACCAACGGGTTCCACCGTCTCCGCGGCAATGTCGGCGACCTGCGGATGGTCGAGCGCGGCGACCACGGTGAACGCCAGCGCGGGCCACCACCAATCCGGTGCGGCATCCAGATACCGCAGCTCCAGCCAGCGGCGCGGCCGCACCGGAGGGAACAGCGTGGTCAGGTGATAGTCGAGGTCTTCGGTGGTGGGAGCGCGCCCGGCAAGCCGCACGGTCCCGTCAGCCCAGGATTGGAACGGCACATGGGTGACAACCGCATCGGCGCCGTCCTTGTTTCGCACCAGCATGACGGGTGCTCGCAGCGCATATCTGACCCAGGATTCGGTCGGGTCGGTGCCGATCTCGACCGGGGCGCAGCGTCGTGGGTCCAGGTTGTCCCAGATCCACTGTCGGGTGTTTCGCCGTCCCGTGCGGCGACCGGCCAGCATCGGCGAGGACGCCGAGAGTGCCGCCATCGTCGGACCCATCCGTTGCGCCAGCACAAATCTGTCCCGCCACTGCCGCGGCGTACCGGACTGCAGATTGACCTGCAATGACGCGGTACAGGTCATCATCTGCAGCGCGGCCTCGCCGAAACCAGCAGCACCGAAATGGCCCGCCATCGCGGCGTACCGCGCTGCGGGATTGACGCGTTCGGGTGTGCGCAGCGGGTCGGTGCCCAAGCTGGCCAGCGCGACTCCGGCGCCGCGGTATGTCGAGGCCAGGATCGAGTGATCGGCGCGCATCGACGAGATCGCCGACCAGATATCGGCGTGCGGGGGTCCGGAAAGTTCGACGGCGCCGCCTGGTTCGAAGGTGATCGCGCTGCGACCGGGCAGATCGCGAACGGTCTCCGCGATGTCATGCAGACGATTCCAGCTGACCCTGCGGTGCGGAGCCGTCAGCTCGACGGTATGAGATTCCAGCTCCAGCCCGACCGTGCCGATATGTGCGTCGGCGAAAGACTGCCGAGCGATGTGCTCGGCAGCCTCGTCCGCGTTCGACAGTGTCTCCACTGTCGAAGTGGTGGCCATCTCTCCAATGTTCCATAGGCCACCGACAAGTACCGCTACTTCGGCTGGAGGCGGGCTCCACCGTCGATGCGAATCGTCTCGGCGTTCATGTAGCTGTTGGTGACGAGCTCCAGGGCCAGCGAGGCGAATTCCTCGGGGTTACCCAGGCGCTGCGGGTAGAGCACGTTCGGTGCCAGGCGGTCCTTGAACTGTTGCGCGGAGTCGCCCTCACCGTAGATCGGGGTGTCGATGAGGCCCGGCGCGATGGTGTTGACACGGATGCCGACGACCGACAGATCGCGCGCGATCGGCAGCGTCATGCCGACGATTCCGCCCTTGGACGCCGAGTAGGCCGCCTGGCCGATCTGGCCGTCGAACGCCGCGACGGAGGCGGTGTTGACGATGGCGCCGCGCTCACCGAACTCGTCGACCGGCTCTTCCTGGCTGATCGCGGTGGCCGCGAGACGGATCAGGTTGAACGAGCCGATCAGGTTGATGCCGATGACCTTGGAGAAGATGTCCAGCGAGTGTGCCGAGGCGTACTGACCGTCCTTGCCAATGGTGCGGCCGGGCCAGCCAACGCCCGCGCAGTTGATGAGGACGCGTACCGGGCCCAGCTCCTTGGCGGCGTCGACGGCGGCGATACCGTCGGCCTCGCTGGTGACGTCGGTGTGCACGAAGGCGCCACCGAGTTCCTTGGCCAGAGCCTCACCCTTTTCGTCCTGGACGTCGGCGATGACGACCTTGGCGCCCTGCTCAGCGAGCAGGCGAGCAGTTGCGGCACCCAGACCCGAGGCGCCACCCGTGACGATTGCAGACACACCATTGATATCCATGAGCCGCACCCTAACCGATCAGTTGGTTGGGAGATCGAGGCCCCATAGTCTTTGTATCCGTGACCGATGACCGACTCGCCATCCAGGATCTCGTCGCCCGGTATGCCAGCGCCGCAGACCGTCGCGACGTCGACGCGCTCGTCGCGCTGTTCTCGGTTGACGCCGAACTGATCCGGCCCCCCGCCCTGCTGCGCACGGGCGATTCGGCGGCGCTGCAGGGCCGCGAGGCGATCGCGGATTCGATTGTCGCGGCACTCACGCCACTGCATGCGACGTATCACCTCATCGGTCAGCAGACGGCGACTGTCCACGGCGACACCGCGACGGGCGAGGTCTATTGCATGGCCCACCACATCTACCTGCGCGGCGACCAGCATCACGACAACGTGATGGCCGTCTGCTACCTCGACACCTACGAGCGCGGAGCTGCCGGTTGGCTCTTCACCCGCCGCGAGCCGGTCGTGGTGTTCAGCGAGGACCGACCAGTTCGAGTCGGGTAGCGCACGCGGCCATCTCGTCGAGCACCGCGTCCAGCGTCGTGGCGCGCCGCGAGGCTGACAGCAGCATTCGTCCCGCACCGCTCTGGTGCGCCTGATCCAGCGCCTCCCGGTCCACGCGATGCAAACCATGGCCCAGCACAAGGTCGATGTTCGCGGGATCTCGACCCGCATCGCTCGCCGCCGCCCGCATGACATTGAGCGCGGCCGACAGATCCTCACCGACCAGCCCCAACGGTTGAAAGCCATCGCCCAGCCGCCCCGCGCGTCGCGCCGCCGCCTTGCTGTGCCCACCGATGTACAGCGGAACACCTTGTGGCCGTGACGGCTTGGGGTAGGAGTAGGCGTTGTGGAATCGGTAAAAATCACCGTCGTAGGCAGCGGGCCCATCGGTTGACCACAGTGTGCGCATCACCGCCACGGCTTCATCGGTAGCCGCGCCGCGATGGTCGAAATCGCCCCCGCACGCCTCGATCTCCTCACGCATCCATCCGACTCCCAGACAGACCCGCAGCCGCCCTCCGCTCAATCGGTCCAGGGTGGCCAGACGTTTGGCCAGCACGACGGGGTGGTGGTCGGGTAACACCAGCACCCCGGTGGACAGCCCGAGTGTCGTGGTGGCGCCGGCGACAAACGACAGCAGTTCCAGCGGGTCGGGAATGTCGACATCATCGGGCAGGTGCGACTGACCGGTCGGCGAGTAGGGGTAGGTGCTCTGCGTGTCTCCGATGACGACCGCGTGCTCCACCACGGAGATCTCGTTGAATCCCAGCCGCTCTGCGGCACGCGCGAATTCGAGGATCTTGTCGGGTTCCGCGGTCATCCCGAGCTCTACCGGAGCAACAACACCGATCTTCACGCCACCTCCAATAACCCGTGCCCGCCGCATCCTCAGTGTCTAATACGTGGGATGAGCCTGATCACCGACCTCCGCTCGACGTCGCGTCTGGGTCTGATGGTGGCCGTGACGGCCGCAGCGGTGGGTGTCATCTACGGATACGACTCCTCCAACATTGCAGGTGCGTTGCTGTTCCTCACCGACGACCTACATCTGTCCACCAACGACCAGCAGGTGGCCGCCACCGCGGTGGTGATCGGCGAGATCGTGGGCGCACTCATCGGTGGCCCACTGTCCAACAAGATCGGCCGGAAACGATCAATGGTCCTGGTGGCGGCGACGTTTGGAATCTTCTCGCTACTCTCCGCGCTGGCCGTCGACCTGAATACCCTGGTCGCCGCGCGATTCTTGCTCGGGCTCACTGTGGGTGTGTCGGTGGTGGTGGTTCCCGTGTTCGTCGCCGAGTCCTCCCCCACCAAGATCCGGGGCTCGATGCTGGTGCTCTACCAACTGGCCTGCGTAACAGGGATCATCGCCGGGTACCTCATCGCCTGGGCGTTGTCCTCAACGGGCAGCTGGCGGCTGATGCTGGGCCTGGCGGCCATCCCCGCCGTGCTGGTACTGATCGCCCTACGCAAGCTCCCCGATACGGCTCGCTGGTACATGATGCGCGGCGACCGTGCACGCGCGCGCGAGATCCTCACCACGGTGGATCCCGATATCGACGTCGAGCACGAGCTCGATGAGATCGCCGACGCCCTGCGGTCCGAGGGCGGCGGTTCGGTGCTGGCGCGACTCAAAGAGATGGTGACTCCGCCCTACAACAGAGCAACCTTTTTCGTTGTCGGTCTTGGATTCTTTATTCAGATCACCGGCATCAACGCTGTCGTCTACTACGGGCCTCGCATCTTCGAGGCGATGGGCATGTCGGGATACTTCGCCAAGCTCGGTCTTCCCGCGCTTGTTCAGGTGGCAGCACTCCTGGCGGTATTCGTGTCCATGTCGACCATCGACCGGATGGGCCGCCGTCCCATTCTCATGATCGGCATCACCATCATGATCATCGCCGACGCCCTGCTGGTGACCGTATTCGCAATCGGTGGATCGTCATTCGGCGGCGTGTTGACGGTTCTCGGCTTCCTGGGAATCGTGCTCATCGCGGTGGGTTTCACCTTCGGATTCGGCTCGCTGGTGTGGGTGTACGCGGGCGAGAGTTTCCCGGCACGGCTGCGCTCTTACGGGGCCAGCGCCATGCTGACGTCAGACCTGGTGGCCAATGCCGTTGTGTCCATGTACTTCCTGACGTTGTTGACCGCACTCGGCGGCACCGTTGCGTTCGGTGTCTTCGGAGCGCTGGCGTTGGCCGCCCTCGTGTTCGTCTATCTGTTGGCACCGGAAACCAAGGGCCGCAACCTTGAGGAGATCCGGCATTTCTGGGAAAGCGGAGGCAAGTGGCCCGAGGTGTAGTAGTTGGGATAGACATCGGCGGATCCAAGACCCGCGCGCTGGCCGTAGCGGATGGCAAGGTGATCGGCGAGGCGCTGGCCGGTAGCGCGAACTTGCAGTCGGTGACGGAGGAGCAGGCGAAAACCGTTTTCTCCGACATCTTCTCCGAGCTGAACCTGGACGATGTCTCCCGCGTCAGTGCCGGGTCAGCCGGGGTGGATACCCCCGAAGGTGCGCGGGCCCTGGTTCGGCTGCTGCAACCGTATGCACCTCACGCCGACATCACCGCAGTGCACGACACGCAGCTCATCCTGGCGGCGGGCGGGCTGACAGCCGGCATCGCGGTGATATCCGGTACCGGATCGGTAGCGTGGGGAAAGCGGGCCGATGGCATCACCGCGCGAGTCGGCGGTTGGGGGTACCTGCTGGGTGACGACGGCAGCGGCTACGGCGTGTCGAGATCGGCTGTGCGGCACGCGCTCTCTTTATCCGATCGGGGCGATCCGCCCGATGCGCTCTCGCAGCGGTTTACCGCCGAGTGCGGTGTCACCGAGCCTGCACAGCTGCTGGATCATTTCTATGCACACCCCGAACGCCGGTACTGGGCCAAGATGGCAGGACTTGTCTTCGACCTCGCCTCGGCAGGTGATGAGCCCGCGCAGGTGATCACTAGGCAAACAGCCATCGACTTGGCTGCCCTGATCGAGGGTGTCTGCCTACGATTGGGCCCCGGACTGCCCGTGGTACTCGGTGGGGGCCTACTGGTCAACCAACCGGGCCTCGTCGCCGATATCATCGAACGTACGCGTAACACCGGAGTTTCGGATATCGCTGTGCTGCAACGTGAACCGGTGTTTGGAGCATTGGCCCTGGCCGGGGTCGATGTCGACGGATTGGAGAAGGCATGACCGCGGGGACGCATATGGCTGACGAGATACGCCAACAGCCCGCTGTCTGGGGGCGGCTGCTTTCGGAAGGTCGATCGGGCATCGCGGAGGTGGCAGCCAAGATCGTCGAGTACCAGCCGCGCTTCGTGCTCTTCGTCGCGCGCGGCACCAGCGACCACGCCGCGTTGTACGGCAAGTACCTCACCGAGATCATCCTGCAGGTCCCCGCGGGGCTGGCCTCACCCTCGACCATGACAACCTACGGTGCGCGGCCAGATCTTTCGGGCGTGCTGGTAATCGGAGTCAGCCAATCGGGGGGCTCTCCCGACCTGGTGCAGACGCTATCGGTGGCGCGCCAGCAGGGAGCACTGACCATCGCCGTGACCAATGCTCCGAAGTCTGCGCTGGCTACGGCCGCCGAACATCACGTGGACGTGTTGGCAGGGCCTGAACTCGCGGTTGCGGCCACCAAGTCGTACACGGCGCAATTGCTGGCGCTGTACCTGCTGCTCACCGATGTGGCGGGCCGCGATAACACGGCGGCCGCCCTGCTCCCGGAGCGCGGCGAGGAGATCCTGCACAGCGCCGTGGTGCAGCAGCTGGCTACCCGCTACCGCTTCGCGTCACGCCTGGTCACCACCGGCCGCGGCTACTCGTACCCCACCGCACGCGAAGCCGCTCTCAAGCTGATGGAGACGAGTTATCTTTCTGCCCAGGCATTCTCGGGAGCAGACCTGCTGCACGGCCCGCTGGCCATGATCGATCCGCAGGTACCCGTGATCGCGATCGTGCCCGACGGGGTCGGCGGCCGGGCCATGAACGACGTGCTGCACCGGCTGGCCGGACGCGGAGCCGATGTGTGCTGCGTGGGATCGGCGGACGCGGTGGCCGCCACCGGGCTGGGCGTCACCCTGGAGCCGACGCTCGAGGAGCTTTCGCCCATGTTGGCCATCATTCCGCTGCAGCTGCTTGCCCTGCAGTTGGCGATCGGCCGCGGAGAAGACCCCGATGTACCGCGAGGTCTATCCAAGGTGACCGAAACGCTCTGACATGACAGTGCCCGGATTTTTCGATATGCACGTGCACGGCGGTGGCGGCGCATCATTTGGAGACGATCCGGAGGCCAATCGTATTGCCACAGAGTGGCACCGATCCCACGGCACCGACGGTATGCTGGCCAGCCTGGTGACCCTGGCGCCCGATGACCTGCTCAACGCGGTGCGTGTGCTCGCCGGCACGGCGAGCACCGGGGGTATCGCCGGGATACACCTGGAAGGCCCCTGGCTGTCGCCGCGATATGCCGGAGCGCACGATCCGCGGCTGCTGCGCGAACCGGATCTCGCCGAGCTGGAGCGGCTACTGGACGCGGGCGCCGGGCATATTCGGATGGTCACCATTGCGCCCGAGCTTCCCGGCGCAATCCTGGCCATCGAGTTGCTTGTCGCGCGCGGCGTAGTGGCGGCAGTGGGACATACCGATGCCACGTATGAGCAGACCTTGCAGGCTATTTCGTCCGGTGCTACCGTCGCCACTCATCTGTTCAACGCCATGCGGCCGATCCACCATCGCGAGCCCGGTCCTATTCCGGCCCTCCTGGAGAGCCCGTCGGTGACCATCGAGTTGATCGCCGATGGCGTACACATCCACCCCGCGATCTACCGAATGGTGCTGGCCGCGGTGGGACCAGACCGAATCGCTCTTGTCACCGACGCGATGTGCGCCGCCGGAATGCCCGATGGTGCTTATCGATTGGGCCAGCTGCCGGTCACCGTCGCAGCTGGTGAAGCGCGGCTTCCCGACGGCACCATCGCGGGCAGCACCGCGAGCATGGCGGACCTGTATCGGTTCGCGGTGGCTCAGGCGGGTCCCGAGGTGGCCGCCCTGCAGACGTCCGTCAATCCTCTTCGCGCGGTCCGTGTTCAGGCCGCTTCGTAGCGGGGTCCGATAATCCTGGTGATGCGCAACAAACGTTCGTAACGCTCGGGACCGTCGGAGCATGTCCGCATATCACTCACGGTGTTACGGACTCTGACCAGCAGATGCGTGCAGGCTTTACGCACTCCGTTATCGGCGATCATCACGTACGGTCCCACGATCGCGTCATCATCACGACGAAGTGCACTGATCATGTACTTCCACTGGAAGCCGTCGCGCACTGTTTGGTTCGCGCACAGCTGCCACAAATCCATTTCGCTGGAAGCGAAGTCGCGGGCCTCATCGTCGGAGGGGAATACCGCCACGCTTTGCGAGACCTGGACGGTCCACGGAGCCGCATCTTCGAGCTGCTGGTCATGGGCGGCCATGTACGGTGCGCGGTCATAGGTGGCGATGGACGCGCGAACCACGCTGCCACAATCGGGTCTGTCGGTCGACAGATCTGGCAGCGCATTGAGCCGATTGACCGTCGGGAAGCCAACTCCCAGCACCGACGACGCCTCTTGCGGCGTCACCATCAGGTCATCGATCGCGGCGGGCGGCACGATCGAACCCGGATCCGCGTGCGCGGGCGACGCCAGAAGCATCCCCGCCATCGTCGTCACGACCGCCCATGCCGGAACTCTCATGACTTATGCCTCCCATACTCGCGGACCGACGATCTTCATCAATTCGAAGGCCCGCTCACCATCACTCTTGGAAACCGTTGAGCACGTTCGGATATCGATGGTGACGTTGCGCTCGCTGAGAAACACATGCTGACATGACGCATACGCGGAATCATTTCGTGAATAGCCGACCGCGAGCAGGTTGTCGACCTGCGTGACATCCCGAATATCCACCGTCGCCACCAGAGTGGTGCCGTCGATGGCCAGCTCGGAGACGTTGATGGTCTGATGCTCACATGCCCGCCAGCGATCGGCCTCGCTGTGCGCGAAATCGCGGGCCTCCGCATCGGTGCCGAAGACCGCCACACTTTGATCGACCAGGGTGAACCAGCCGGTGTGATCCCAGAGTGCCTGGGAGTGCGCAGCCACATAAGGGGACCGGTCATAGCTCGACACCGAAGCCAACACCACACTTCCGCAGTCCGGGCGATCGGTATCCAATGCGAAGGTGGCACTTTGCCGCTGGACATTGGGCAGAGCCACGCCCATCACCCGTTCGGCCTCTGGCTGAGTGATCATCAGGCGGTCGATCGCCGACGGCGGGACATTGGGCGATGGTTCGGCTGTTGCGACGGCCGGGTGCAGGGCGCCCAGTGCGACCACCAATGCCCCCACCGCTGATCGCATGCGTACACCCCCTGGCCTCGGCCCCCGATTCTTGTGTATTGAACTCTAGGACCCGATGCGGCGCAGCTCCTTGGCGAGCTCAGTCGAATCGGGCGGCTGTGCTCCGGGACGGGTACAGGTGATCGCCGCCGCCACCGCCGCACGGTGCAGGGCCTCGGGCAGCTCGAGCCGCCGCCGATAGAACCCGTCAAGGAAGGCGCCGGTGTACGTGTCACCGGCACCGACGGTGTCCACAACGCTGACCTGGTGGGCGGGGGTGGGCAGTGGCGACGATTCGCCCCGCCGGAAGGCCAGCGAGCCCGCCGCACCGCAGGTGATCAACGCGATCTCGATCTGGGGGTAGTCCTCGAACCAGCGGCCCACCACACCCGCAATCGATACGCCCGGGTACAGGAACTGGAGGTCTTCGGTGCTGGCCCGCGTCACCTGCGCGAGAGCCAGCCACGGGGTGATGCGCTCGATATACGTCTGGCGGTCACCCAGGAGCGTTGGGCGCACATTCACATCGAAAACGACCGGGGTGTCCGAATAGTGCTCGACAATCCAGGCCCGTAGCGCCTCGCGCCCCGGCCAGAGGACGCTGGCGATCGAGCCTGCCCACACCGCCGTCGGGGCGAGCGCCGGAACGGGAAGCGATGGCTGAGCAACATCATTGGTGGTTCCCTGCCAATAGAACCGGTACTGAGCGACACCCAGCTCGTCGACTTCCGCGATGGCCAATGTCGTAGGGACGTCCTGGCGCATCACCAACGACTCGTCGACACCCGCCGTGGTCAGGTTTTCGATGCACCGGCGCCCGAGGGCGTCATGCGACACGTGCGTGAGAAGAGCGGTTCGGGTGCCGAGTCTGGCGGCGGTGATCGCGGTGTTGTACGGCCCGCCGCCCGGTACCGCGCGCCACAACCCGTCGGCCGCGGGTACCACGTCAACCAGCGTCTCGCCGCAGACGATGAGACCATCTCTGTCGGGCACGCATCGAGGCTACCCGAGAGAGGTTTTGTCACAGCATCTTTGAGCGCCCTTACGCCTGCGCCACCCGAGGCAGCAGGGCCTGAATGAGGTCGAGGGCACGATTCCCGTCTCGCTGACCACAGGCCCGCACATCGATGGCCACGTTCCGTAACGGCGCGAGCGCATGCTGGCAGTACATCGCTCCACCGAAATCCGTCGGCCACGTGTACCCGACTACCAGAACCTCCTGAACCTGGACGATCTTGCGAAGCTGCACCCATTCACGACGCGTGCTTCCGTCAGGTTGCGGCAGAAGCGAAGTGACCCGCTGGTTCTCGCAGGCCCGCCAGCGATCAGCCTCACCAAGCGCGAAGTTCGTCGCATCCGACCATTCGGGAAAGATCACCATGCTCTGGTCCACCAACCGCGTCCAGTTCGGCCCGTCCGTCAACGACCGGTACCGCCCAGACAAGTAATTGGAGGATTCATAGCTGGCTGCCGACGCCAAAACCACACTGCCGCATTCGGGTCTGTCGGTCCGATCCGACACCAGCCCGGCCCAATCTCCGGACACAGACATGCCGGCCCCCATGACGGGACTCACGTCCCCGGGCTCAAGCATCAGAGCGGGCAGCGCGTCCACCAGCACCGGTAGCTCGTCGGGATTCGCCGAGGCGATGCCCGATGAAGCCGTCATCGCCAGCACACAAAGGAACGACGCCACCCCCAGAACAGACCTCATAACCGCAGGAGCCTAGACGAGCAGCGGGAATGACCCCGTGGGTTATTGACACTCATCTCAAAATATTGTTCTATGCGAATGTATGCATTAATGGAGGGAAGTTCATGGCCGTGGCGGCGCTCGTCGTGTATCTGGTCTTCATCGCTGCCGGGCTGGGCTGGAAGAGCTACCGACAGTGGCGAGCCACCGGCTCCACCGGCGTCCGCGGATTCCACGGCCGCCCCGGTTCACGCGAATGGTTCGCGGGTGTGGGATTCATCGCCGCGATAATCGCCGCCCTACTCGCCCCCATCCTGCAACTGGCGGGACTCATCGCTCCCCTTCCCGCACTGGATCATCGACCTCTTCAGATCGTGGGAATCGCACTGGCGGCAACGGGAATCGTCGCCACGGTCGGTGCACAGCAGACCATGGGCGAATCCTGGCGAGTTGGCGTCGACACCCGTGAGACCACCACGTTGGTGAGCAGCGGCGTTTTCGGCTGGGTTCGTAACCCGATCTTCACGGCAATGCTGACCTTCGCGGCCGGGTCGGCCCTCATGACTCCGAACCTGTTGGCCCTCAGCGGTTTCGTGCTACTCGCCGCCTCGATCGAACTGCAGGTGCGAGTGGTCGAAGAGCCGTATCTACTCGCGATACACGGCAAGACCTACCGCGACTACGGATCCCGGGTCGGACGATTCCTACCCGGGATCGGCAGGTTCAAAGCCCCGGGTTGATGAGCCCACCACCGCGGGTGGTGGCAAGCTCGTAGGCCGACTCCGCATGCTCGGCATCGTCGAGACCATCGGACTCGTGCTGCGGATGCGACCGAATGCCCATGGAATGGCGCAGACCCAGCCCGATGACGCCGGTGACCGCAACCGAGTAGGCGAGCACCGCCGCCACCCCCACCAGCTGCAACCAGAACTGATGCAACCCGCCGCCGTACAGCAGTCCGTTGATACCGGCCGGGGCCGCGGCACTGCCGACAACACCGATCATCAACGTACCGACCACGCCACCCACCAGGTGCACACCCACCACGTCGAGCGAATCGTCATATCCCAGGCGGTATTTCAGTTCGATAGCAAGAGAGCTCACCGCGCCGGCCACCGCTCCGATCGCCAGCGCGCCGATAGGCGTGACCGCCGCACACGAAGGCGTGATGGCCACCAAACCCGCGACGACGCCCGAGGCCGCACCGAATGAGGTTGGCTTGCCGTGCCGGACCTTTTCGACCAGCAGCCAGGCTGCCATCGACATGGCGCCCGCACCCAGGGTGTTGGCGATGACGATCGCCGCGGTGCCATCGGCAGCCAACGCCGATCCGGCGTTGAATCCGAACCAGCCGAACCACAGCAGGCCGGCACCGAGCATGACGGCGGGCAGGTTGTGGGGCCGCATCGCTTCGCGCGGCCACCCGCGCCGCTTGCCAAGAACAACAGCCAGCGCCAGGCCGGCGGCACCCGAGTTGATCTCCACGGCGGTACCCCCCGCGAAGTCGAGGACGCCCAGGTTCGCGAGCCATCCGCTCTTGTCGGCAGTGGTGCCCTCAACCGCGAATACCCAGTGCGCCACCGGGAAGTACACCAGGGTTGCCCACAGTGCCGTAAACGCAATCCACGGCAGGAAGCGCATCCGGTCGGCGACCGCGCCCGCGATGAGCGCCACCGTCACCATGGCGAACCCCGCCTGGAACATGACGAACACCAGAGCCGGAATGTTGGTCGGGCCCCACAGCGGTACCGAGGGCGCCTTGTAGTCGCCCTCGAACAGGTGCTGCAATCCGGCGAACTGGAACGGATCGCCCAGTAGTCCGCCACCAACGTCGGTACCGAATGCCATCGAGTACCCGAAGGCCACCCAGAGCACCCACACCACGGCAACGGCCGAGAAGCACATCATCATCATGTTGAGGACGCTCTTGGCGCGCACCATGCCGCCATAGAAGAAGGCCAGTGCCGGGGTCATCAAAAGCACCAGCGCGGCGCTCGTCAGAACCCAGGCGGTATTGGCCGCGTCCGGCACTCCCATATGCGGAAACATGCGCTGGCTACTCCCGGCTCGTGCGATTAGGTCAGCGTGAGTGTAGGGAAGCCGCCGGACGGGCGTGCAGGACCTGTTCTAAACTAGAACACGTTCCAGTTTTTAGACCCTCCTACCAGTCCTCTGCCGGGACCCCTTCCCGCCATCCGCCTGCCCCTCTTCCCATCACCCAAGGAGAAGTCATGCACACCCCGATCTGCGACGAACTCGGCATCGAGTTCCCGATTTTCGCCTTCACCCACTGCCGGGACGTCGTCGTCGCGGTGAGCAAAGCCGGTGGCTTCGGCGTGCTGGGCGCCGTCGGATTCACCCCCGAACAGCTCGAAATCGAGCTGAACTGGATCGACGAGCACATCGGTGACCATCCCTATGGCGTCGACATCGTCATCCCCAACAAGTACGAGGGCATGGACGCGAACATGTCGGCCGAAGAGCTCACCAAGATGCTCCAGTCGATGGTTCCGCAGGAGCACCTGGATTTCGGCCGCAAGCTGCTGGCCGACCACGGAGTACCCGTCGAAGAGGGCAACGACAACGCCCTGCAACTGCTGGGCTGGACCGAAGCCACCGCGACCCCCCAGGTGGAGATCGCGCTGCGCCATCCCAAGATGACGCTCATCGCCAACGCGCTCGGCACGCCTCCGCCCGACATGATCAAGCACATCCACGACGCCGGCCGTAAGGTCGCGGCGCTGTGCGGTTCTCCCAAGCAGGCCCGCAAGCACGCCGACGCCGGGGTGGACATCGTCATCGCCCAGGGCGGCGAGGGCGGCGGCCACTGCGGTGAGGTCGGCTCGATCGTGCTGTGGCCGCAGGTGGTCAAGGAGATCGCACCGGTGCCCGTACTGGCCGCCGGAGGTATCGGCAGCGGCTACCAGATCGCCGCAGCGCTGGCCATGGGTGCGCAGGGCGCGTGGAGCGGCTCGCAGTGGCTCATGGTCGAGGAGGCCGAGAACACTGCGGTGCAACAGGACACCTACGTCAAGGCCACCAGCCGCGACACCGTGCGCAGCCGGTCCTTCACGGGCAAGCCGTGCCGGATGCTCAAGAACGATTGGACCGAGGCCTGGCAGACCGAGAGCAATCCCGAACCGCTGGGAATGCCCTTGCAGTACATGGTTTCCGGGATGGCGGTGGCCGCCACGCACAAGTTCCCGGATCAGACCATCGACGTCGCCTTCAACCCGATCGGCCAGGTCGTCGGCCAGTTCACCAAGGTGGAGAAGTCGGCCGCGGTCATCGAGCGTTGGGTCCAGGAGTACCTGGAGGCCACCAACACGCTCAACGAACTCAACGAGGCCGCCGCGTCGGTGTAAAGGCTCGGGTCGAGTGTGCGGATCCGGTCGATTTTCATCGAGATTTCGACCGGATCTGCACACTCGGCGAATCAACGGGCCTGCGCGGCGACAGCGAATCCTTTACTGGCCCAGGCCGTTTTGCATCGTGTTGGCCAGCACGTTCACCGCAAGGCTGCCGTTCCCCGGCTGGCAGACCTTGGCCTGAAGCAGCACATTCTCGCGCCTACGGGTCTGGTTGAAGCAGCGGCGGTCGACACCGGCCTCCTCCTTCATCCACGCGGCATCGGCGGCACCGGCCGCTGGTCCGGAGAATGTCCACACCTCGCGTCGGCCGTCGTTCAGGAGCAAGGTGGCCGTCTGGCCGGAACATCCTTGGGTGCGGTCCACCACCCGATGGAATGCGCGGTCAGCGGCATCGTTGTTGGCGAACACCCCGATCGACTGCTTGACCAAATGCGTTGCATCCGTGGCCGAGTCCTGCGTCGTCGCACCCCGGAACGAGGCTAGATCCGGATCGGCGTACACCTCGTCGAGCCCAATGTCCGACCAGTTGTTGCATTCGGGGACATCCACCGAGAACGCCTGGAAGGGCTGGGTGAACTCGCTATGCGACCCCAGCTGCGCCCCCAGGACATTGCTCACCGATCCACGCGCGAGTACCGCGTAGTTGACGACGCCAGGATCGGAAGGACGGGCACCCGCCACGGGGGCCAGCGCGAGCGCGACCACCGTCGCAGTAGTCACGGCCGAGGCGATCTTGATGGTCATGCTCGTCCCTCCATGGCATCGGCGAGGGCCGTGGCGATCCTCTCGCCATTCTTCGGCACACACGCCTTCACCTGCAATAACACCTCGCGCTTCGCACGCATCTGCACGTAGCAGGTAGCCCCGGTGGCGCTGGCCATCGACCAGCTGGCCGAGGTGTCTCCCGACTTGCCCTTGGTGATGGTCCACGTTTCCCGCGCACCCTGGCCATCGGTCACGTCCAGAGGTACGCCATAGCAGTTGTCCATGAACAGCAGCGCGACAACCGGATCCACCGCGGCAATCGGGCGCTGAAAGACCCCCACCGCCTGCTTCACGGAATACGCTGCGTCCGAATCTGATTTCTGAGACGTCTGCCCGCGATACTCGGCCAATTCGCCATTACCGTTGAACACCTCGTCTAGCCCCACATCGACGAAGCTCAGACAACTCGGTTCGCTCACCTGATAGCCGGCCGTCGGAGATTCGACAGTCCGGGTGACGGGAAGCTCGGTGCCGACGATCGAGTTCACCACCTTCGGCTTGAGCACAATTGCGTCGGGGCCTGCCGCCTGGGCCGCCGGCGCGAACACCAGGGCCAACGCCGATACCCCCGCGACGACGAACCCACGCATCAGACTCGCGCCTTGACCGTCACCTCGATGTTGCCACGGGTCGCGTTGGAGTACGGGCACACCTCGTGCGCCTGCTCCAACAGATCATCGGCGACCTCCTGGGACAACCCGGGCAGGTACCCGTCCAGCTCGGCCGACAGATCGAATCCGCCCTCCGGCGTCTTGGAGATTCCCACTTTCGCGGTGATCGATGTCGCCGGGTCGAGCTGCACCTTCGCGATACGCGCCACCAGATTGAGTGCGCTCAAGAAACACGCCGAGTACCCGGCCGCGAACAACTGCTCAGGATTGGTGCCTTCGCCGTTGCCGCCCATTGCTTTTGGAATTCGGGCGTCTAGATCTATCCGGCCATCCGACGAGCGCACATGCCCGTCACGGCCCCCCCCCCCCCCCCCCCCCCCCCCCGGTCGACGTGGCTTCTGCGGTGTAGACGGCCTCATTGGACATACGACGAGCATACGGATGGCGCCGGCCCCCTTGACGAGAACCGGCGCCATCCAAGAACTCCCCTACTGCGCGTCGAGGCCGGCGCGAACGCCCTCTTCGACGGCCTTGCCCAGCTCGGAATCTACGTTCTTCCAGTATTCGAACACCCGGGACAGCACGGGTTCACTGACGCCGCCCAGCACATGGCCCACGATATTGCTCGCCAGCCGCGCGCGCTGTTCATCGTCCAGCACCTCACGCACCAAGGTTCCGGCCTGAACGAAGTCGTCGTCCTCTACATGCTGGACATACCCGGCACGCACGGCGGTGCCGTCGAAATCCCACACGCCCAGGTCGCCCGCTGCCTGCGGATCGGCATGAGGACCCCCAAAGGAGTTGGGGGCGTATACCGGAACCTCGGGATCATTGAAGTGATACCGCATCGCGCCCTCCTTGGAGTAGGAATTCACGGTCGCAGCCCGCGCCTCGTTGGGCGGCAGCTGCGCGTAGTTGGTGCCGATCCGGTACCGATGTGCGTCGGCGTAGGCAAACACCCGGCCGAGCAGCATCTTGTCGGGTGAGAAGCCAATTCCCGGAACGATATTCGACGGTTCGAAGGCGGCCTGCTCGATGTCGACGAAGTAGTTCCCCGGGTTGCGATTGAGCGTCCATGTGCCGACCTCGATCAAGGGGTAGTCCTTCTTGGACCAGACCTTGGTCAGATCGAACGGATTGAACCGGTATCCCTGTGCCTCGGCCACCGGCATGATCTGCACGTGCAGGGTCCAGCTCGGAAAATTGCCTTGCTCGATCGCATCCCACAGATCGCGACGATGTGCGTCGGCGTCGGATCCGGCGAGCGCATCCGCTTCCTGCTGGGTCAGGAAATCCTGCCCCTGATCGGTACGGAAGTGGTACTTCACCCAGAAACGTTCCCCCTCTGCGTTGACCCACTGATAGGTGTGCGAGCCGTATCCGTTCATGTGGCGGTAGTTCTTCGGGATCCCACGATCACCCATCAACCAGGTCACCTGGTGCGCCGTCTCGGGACGCAGCGTCCAGAAGTCCCACTGCATGTTGTGGTCCCGTAATCCTGATCCCGGCAACCGCTTCTGCGAGCGGATGAAATCTGGGAATTTAATGGCATCGCGAATGAAGAAGACGGGGGTGTTGTTGCCGACCAGGTCGTAATTGCCATCCTCGGTATAGAACTTGATGGCGAAACCACGCGGGTCACGCCAGGTATCAGGACTTCCCTGTTCGCCTGCCACTGTCGAAAAGCGCACCAGCGACTCTGTTTTCACGCCCGGCTGAAACAGCTTGGCCTTGGTGTACTTCGAGACGTCGGCGGTGACGACGAGCTCTCCGTATGCGCCGGCACCCTTGGCGTGCACGATGCGCTCGGGAACGCGCTCCCGGTTGAACTGCGCAAGCTTTTCAATCAGATAGTGGTCGTGCAGCAGAACCGGGCCCTGGATGCCCGCGGTCAACGACTCGTCGTCGCTCTCCACTGCGATTCCGGTGTTCGTGGTTGTACGGATGGACATGAAAACCTCCTCGAAACCTGACTAATTGGGCTGACATTCGGGGCAGATGCCCCAGAACACGATTTCGGCCTCGTCGACCACGAACCCCGCGGTGTGTGACGGCTCCAGGCACGGCGCATGCCCGACGGTGCAGTCCACATCGGTGACGGCACCGCACCGGCGACAGACCAGATGGTGATGGTTGTCGCCGATACGCGTCTCAAAAAGCGCCGCGGAACCGGCAGGTTCGATACGTCGCACCAGCCCGGCGCTCACACAGGCCTTGAGCACGTCATAGACGGCCTGTGTGGACACCTTCCCAAGATCGGCACGCACCACCATCGCGATGACATCTGCGGTCGAATGTGGATGCGCCGCAATCGCGTTCAGAACCGCGACGCGTGGAGCCGTGACACGCAGTCCCGCCCTGCGCAATGCAGCGGCTGGGGCGGGGGGCTGTACTGCGGTCACCTCACCAGTATGCGCCTTTTCTGGAATGAGTCAAGAAATGCTCTGCTAGCCGAAGGGGCCGTTGAACACGAAGTAGGCCCCGGCGGCGATCAATACGAACCCCACCAGGTGGTTCAGGGTGAGCTTCTCCCCCAGGTACCACACCGCGAAACCGAGAAACACCGTCAGCGTGATGACCTCTTGCATCGCCTTGAGCTCTGCGCCCGAATACACCTCACTACCAAGACGATTCGCGGGAACCGCCAGGCAATACTCGAAGAACGCGATAAACCAACTGACGAGGACCACCACCCACAACGGGTGATCCTTGAATTTGAGATGCCCGTACCAGGCAAAGGTCATGAAGATGTTTGAGCAGACGAGCAGCACTGGCGGCAGGAACCGGGCAGCAATCATGTCCACATTCTGCAGATCTTCCCTGTCAACCGCCCGCAACCGCTAGCCTGCTGCGCATGAGCGGCGCCGCATTGCAGGACCGGTACGTCCAGAGCTGCCTCGGCGGCCTGCATGTGCGGGTCGGCGGTAACGGGCCCGCCATCCTCTTCTGGCCCAGCCTGCTGATGACCGGGTCCATGTGGGATGAACAGGCACGATACTTCGCGGAACGGTACACCGTGATCCTCGTCGACCCGCCCGGCCATGGTGACAGCCAGGCCCTGCACCGAATGTTCCGATTCGAGGACTGCGCACACAGCATCGAACAAATCCTCGACTCCCTCGGCATCGAGCGCGCACACATCGTCGGCAATTCCTGGGGCGGAATGATCGGGGGAACCTTCGCGGCACTGCATCCCGACCGTGCCGGAGCGTCCGTCTTGATGAACGCCACCGCCTCGCGCGCCAACATGCGTCAGACCGTCGAGTTTCGGCTGCTCACGGAGATAGTCCGACTGCTGGGCAGATTCCGCGAACCACTCACCACCCGGGCGGTGAAGGCCTTTGTCGGCCCCACCATCATGCGCGAGCGCCCCCAGGTAGAACAGGCGATCCGCGCCGAACTGCGCGATCTCAACGTCGACTCGGTCTATTGGGCGGTCAACAGCGTGGTTCCGGCACGGCCGGACCAACGCGAGCTGTTCGGGCGCATCGGCACACCGATCCTGGTGGTCGCGGGGCGTGAGGATCCAACCTTTCCCGTCGCAGAGACCGAGCTCATGGCCGAGGCGATCCCCGGGGCCGAGTTCATGATCATGGAGAACACCGGACATCTGGCCGCGCTGGAACGCCCCGACGAGGTCAACGCGCTCATCGACGAGTTCCTCAAGCGGCACCCGCTGGAGGACTAGAGGGCCCGCGCCCTGCGCATGTCCTCGATGGCCCCGTCCCGGTCGCCCAGCTCGTTGCGGATCACCGCACGCAGCGCGAGCGCATCGGCGAATCCAGACTCGATATCGAGGGCCTCATCGACCGCCGAGAGAGCTTCGTTCGGTTTGCTGGCACCCTTGAGCGCCCACGCGTGGGTGTAGTGGTTGATGGCGTCATGGCCGCCGTATCTCACGGCAGAGAGTGCGCAATCAATCGCGTCGAAGTGCCGTCCCATGCTGCCGAGGCAGTACGCCAGAATGCGCCAGGCCCGGGAATTCTTGTGCTCCAGCTCCAGCGCATCATTTGCGAGACGCAAGGCCTCGCTGTCGTCTCCAGACGCCAGGGCCTCGCTTGCGCGGGTTGCCAGCACCTCAGCGTCCACAGATTCGAAGGTACGCGAACCCTGCCCGTCGGTTATCCACTCATCGGCGGCGATGTCGATCAAGGTTCCGCTAGCAATCATTGACGACCATCCTAACCAGCCGCCATTGCTGCATCGATAACTCTGGTTACATGCAGATGTTAGTTAGCCCACACCGGCCCGTAACGGGTTCACCGCGAATTCGATCACCCGATAGGGAGCATGGTCGCGCGAATCGGTGTTCCACTGGCTGACGTAGATGCTGAGCCGATCAAGCGTGGAGTCCGGCCCGATGTATCCGCCGTACGGCTGAGCCAAGGTGTTGTCCCACGACTCGGGCAACTCGTCGGCGACCTCGGGCCAAGCCCCGGCGTTCACCACTGTGGTCACCGGTACCGCGCCGAGCCGCGTGGGGTTGTCGGCAACCCGCACCTCGACGTTGCCCGTGGTCTGGTTGAAGTAGGACAGCACCGCCTGTCCGTCGACCATCTTCATACTCAGCTCGCCCAGGTGGTCACCCCACAACGGCGTCACGGCGGTACCCCAGGCCCACCTGCCGTGAGCATCGGCGCCCCACCCCTGCCACGTCGCACGGTCGGTGAACGCGTCCGGCTTGGCCCGGTACAGAACCGCGGGCCGCGACCGATCGAATCCGTCGCTGACGATGTACACCCACCCCTTCGGCGATTCAGGGGTCCATAGCGGGTCGTAATAGCCACTGATCTGAGTCTGCTGGCCATTCGCGTAATCACCGGGTCGTACCGATCCCGGAACGGTCGGCCATCCGGCACGGAAGGGGTCTGGTTTCACCAGCCGTGTCGACTGCGGAATCAGGTTCTTGGTGACGGCGATGAACAGCCAGTTGGTCCCGTTGATGTCGATGACGCCCGAGGGAAGTTGCGAGAATCCCGGCGGAGTCGGGTCTTCCAAGAGCGGGCGATCGGTGCCCAGCACGCCGGAGTGACGCACACCGGATGCGTTCGGCACTGTTTCCGTGTCGACGCGTAGCGCCACCGGCGAGTACCAGCCGCCGTATCCCACGCCCTGCCCTGCGAAGCTGTCACCACAGATCTGCAGCATACCGCCGGTGAAGACCATGAACTCGCACAGATCAGTGGCACCCAGGTTGTAGTCGGAGGTCGCGGTGCCCGTCCCCGCGACCGGTCCAACACGCACCACCTCACCGGGGTCCAGCGCAGGCAGCGACGCGGGTTGCAGCGGGTCCGCGAATGCAGCTGGGAAGCAGGACGATTGGAGACTCGTGAACGCCAGGAGCGCGGTCAGCAGGATCGTGCTGCCCCTGATGTGCCGCACGCCTCATCTCCCATCCGACGCCAAGGCGCCACTAACCGTCCCAGGACAGGGTAGCCAGTGGCGCCGGGCGGTCGGATCGCGATGGACCCGGGTCAGGGGCGCGGCGCGGCGGGCGTGGAGGGCGCTGGCGGCGGCTGGTCGCGCCGGTCCTGACGCTCGGGCGGCTGTGGCGGGATGAACGCAGGACCGCGCTCGATGATGACCGGCCCACCCGGAGGAAGCATCGGGGGCTGACCGTCCCGCTGGAACATCATGTGCCGGCCGTGCTCGCCGGGGCCACCAGGACCACCGTGCCCGCCGTGGCCGCACTGCGAGCCGGCCAGCACGCCGAGACCGAAGGTGACGCCGAGAATCACGAAGGCGCCGGCCACGATGCCGACAACGGCGGCGATCTTCACCAGCAAGGTGTTACTCGCCGAACGCGGCGCGGGCGGCGGTGCCTGCGGAACAGACACCGGATTCGTTGGTGTATCGGGATTGTCTGGAGTTGTCATGCCCCGAGCATGGCCGAACCGACTGACCATTGCCCAGGGAAAACCCGTGAAGTTCCTGTGAGTCAGCTCGCGACGAGCAGTTCGGCGATCTGAATCGTATTGAGCGCCGCACCCTTCCGGAGGTTGTCTCCAGAAATGAACAGTGCCAGACCGCGATTACCCGGAACGCCCGGATCCTGACGGATCCGGCCCACCAGGGATTCGTCGGCGCCCGCTGCGGCCAGCGGCGTGGGCACGTCGGCCAGGCTGACGCCCGCCGCCGCGCCAAGCAGCTCGGCGGCACGCACAGGCGTCAGCTCGCGCTCGAACTCAGCATTGATCGAGAGCGAGTGTCCGGTGAAGACCGGAACCCGCACACACGTCCCGCTCACCGAAAGCTCTGGGATGCCCAGAATCTTGCGGCTCTCATGACGCAGCTTCTGATCTTCGTCGGTCTCACCGGAGCCGTCGTCGACCAGCGAGCCGGCCAGCGGGATTACGTTGAAGGCAATGGGTGCAACGTATTTCACCGGTGCCGGGAAACTGACGGCAGAGCCGTCGTGCACCAGCTGCTCACCATCGGCGATACCGGCGCGCACCTGAGTGGCCAACTCTTCCACGCCGGCCAGGCCACTGCCCGACACCGCCTGGTAAGTCGACACGATCAGCCGGGTGAGACCCGCCTCGTCATGCAATACCTTGAGTACCGGCATCGCAGCCATGGTGGTGCAGTTCGGGTTGGCGATAATGCCTTTCGGCAGTTTCACGCCACGCACGTCGCGATCGAAGTTCACCTCCGACACCACCAGCGGAACGTCCGGGTCCTTGCGCCAGGCCGACGAGTTGTCGATGACGGTGACGCCCGCCTCGGCGAACCGAGGCGCCTGCACCCGGGACATGGTGGCCCCGGCGGAGAACAGCGCGATGTCCAATCCGGAAGGATCCGCGGTCTCGGTGTTCTCGACCTCGATCTCCTGTCCACGGAAGGGCAGCTTCTTACCCTCGGAGCGGGCAGACGCGAAGAACCGCACCGATGACGCCGGAAAGTCACGCTCTTCCAACAGCTTTCGCATGACGGCCCCGACCTGCCCGGTTGCGCCGACAACACCAATGGACGTCATCGCCCGGTACCTCCATACACGGTGGCTTCCTCTTCGCCGCCGAGTTCGAAGGCGTCGTGGATGGCCTTGACCGCGGTGTCGAGCTCGTCATCCTTGACCAACACCGAGATCCGGATCTCCGACGTCGAGATGAGCTCGATGTTGACCCCGGCCTTGGCCAGCGCCTCACAGAATCCGGCGGTGACACCCGGGTGGCTGCGCATACCCGCACCCACCAGAGACACCTTGCCGATGTGATCGTCGTAGAGCACCTGCGAGAACCCGATCTCGTTCTTCAGCGAGTCCAGCTTCTCGACCGCGGTGGGCCCATTCTCCTTGGGGCAGGTGAAGGTGATGTCGGTCTTGCCGTCCTCGACCTTGGAGATGTTCTGCAGCACCATGTCGATGTTGATCTCGGCATCGGCCACGGCACGAAAGACCTTGGCGGCGTAACCGGGTACGTCGGGAATCCCGACGACGGTGACCTTGGCCTCGCCACGATCGTGTGCGACACCGGTGAGAATCGCTTCTTCCACAGGAATGTCCTCCATTGATCCGCTGACGATCGTGCCTGGCTTGTCGGTATACGACGAGCGCACGTGAACCGGAACGTTGTATCGCCGGGCGTATTCCACGCAGCGCAGCATGAGCACCTTTGCTCCGGCTGCCGCCATCTCCAGCATTTCCTCAAAACTGACCTTGTCGAGCCGGGCCGCATTCGGCACGATCCGCGGATCGGCGGTGAAGACCCCGTCGACGTCGGTGTAGATCTCGCAGACGTCGGCCTTCAGTGCGGCGGCCAGCGCGACGGCGGTGGTATCAGAGCCACCGCGTCCCAATGTGGTGACGTCCTTGCTGTCTTGACTCACACCCTGGAATCCGGCGACCAGCACCACCTGGCCCTCGTCCAGGGCGGAGCGCAACCGGCCGGGGGTGACGTCGATGATCTTGGCGCTGCCGTGCCTGCCGGTAGTGATGACACCGGCCTGCGATCCCGTGAACGAGCGCGCCGAGGCTCCGAGCGAGTGAATGGCCATCGCGACCAGGGCGTTGGACATCCGCTCACCGGCCGTCAGGAGCATGTCCAGCTCACGGGGCGGCGGTGCCGGGCAGACCTGTTGAGCCAGGTCAAGCAGCTCGTCGGTGGTGTCACCCATGGCCGAGACCACAACGACGACGTCGTTGCCGTTCTTCTTCGTCTCGACGATGCGTTCGGCCACCCTGCGGATGCGTTCGGCCGTTGCGACCGACGATCCGCCGTACTTTTGGACGACGAGCGCCACGGCATACCTTCCTGCTGTTCGGCCAGGGTCGGGAGAGATCCAGTCATCAGGATAAGGGGTTACGACAACTCGATAACCTGGCCCGTATGGGCAACCCGACCGAACGTACCGCCATCACCTCGGTTCCGATCCAGCCGCTGATCGCCTCGCGCTGGAGTCCGCGGCATTTCGATCCCGGTGCACACCTGACTCCCGAGACCCTGACAGCCCTGCTCGAAGCGGGTCGCTGGGCCGCCAGTTGGGGTAAGCGCTTCCCCGTCCGATACATCGTGGGTCTGCGCGGTGACGCCACCTACGAGGCACTGGTCGAGCTGCTCAATCGGGGAAACTCTTACGCAAAAGTTGCGGCAGCGCTCGTGCTGGTGAGCACCGACCTGGGTGATGATGACAACACCGCCGTCTACGCGGCGGTCGATGCCGGACTGGCGATCGCACAGCTGGGCGTGGAGGCGCGCTCGCACGGCCTGCACACCCATCCGATGGCCGGATTCCGGGTGGACGATGCGCCCGGCGTCTTCGGTATCCCCGAGAACGTGCGGCCCATCGCCGTCGTCGCGATCGGTCCGGTTCTCGAGGATTACGCCGGTGCCGACGAATCGACCGTCGAGCGCGATCACGCCCCCCGGCAACGCCCCGCGCTGAGCGATATCGCCTTCACCGAGCGCTGGGGCAAGAGTTTCGGCGGTTAGCGCGCCTCACCCGGAGGCCAGCACCCCTTCGGCTGCCTGCCTGCCGGACCGGACGGCACCGTCCATGTAGCCGCTCCACACCTGCGCCAGCTCCGCACCCGCCCAGTGGATACGCCCGACGGGTGCGGTCAGCGCCTTGCCGTACTGCGTCCACACGCCCGCACCAAGACGTCCTCCGTAGCATCCGCGGGTGAATTCCTCTGCAGTCCAGTCCTGCTCGACGATGTCGAATGGTTCCGCGGCCTTCGGCCCGAAATACTTGACCAGGGCGTCGACAACGATCCGATGTCGTTGCGCGACAGACAGCTCGGCGGCGGCACGCGCATGGGCGCCTTCGAGAAATCCGACCAGCACTCCACACGACCCGTCCGGCGGCGAGTTGTCCATGACGGGACTGAACGCGTCGTCGAGGCTGGCCACAAATCCACTGAGTCCGTCCTCGCGCCAGAACGGCGTCTGGTACCCGACCTGAAACTTGATGACCGCTCCGGCGGGGATCTGCTGAGTCAGGCCGTCGCGGGAGGCGGGCAGTGTCGGCAGGCACCGGATCCGGCCCGCGAGGGTAGGCGGGACGGCGACGATCACATGCCGACCGGTGACGACACCCGTTGCCGTCCCGTTGACGTCCTCGTGGGAGACGCAGACCCCGTCGGCGTCCTGAGCGATGGTCCTGACGACGGCGCCCAGCTGGACCTGCTTGCCGAGGTCTGCGGCCATCCGTTCGGAGATCTGATGTGTACCGCCGACAACCCGGCGTTCCTGGGCTCCCCCGCCGATGGAAAGCAGTGTCGCGAGGTTGTTTCCGGAACTCTTCAGGTAGGTCAGGAAGTGCAACAACGACAATTCACATGCCTGTGCCGAGAAGACCGCGGGCACAATGAACCGGAAAAGCCGTCGAGCGATGGTGTCCGGTGTGCTGTCGGTGACCCACGAGTCGAATGTCTGCCGATCGAGGTTCTCAGCGTCCGGCGCCTGCCAGGGCGCCTCCGGCGGAACAGTCGCCGCCAGCGCCTCGATATCGACCCACAGGCGGGCGACCTCGGCGAGATTCTCCACCGGGATTCCAAAGGTTTCATCGGCATAGCGGATCAATCGACCGTCGATGACGGTGAGTGCATCACCGGCCTCGTAACTGGGAATCGTCTCCAGACCAAGCTCGTCGATCAGGTCCAGCACCACGTCCTGGCCTGGACCGACCCACTGGCCGCCCCTTTCGACCGGCACACCGTTACTCAGGAACCCGCCCATGTTCCGGCCCGCCACCCGATCGCGTGCTTCCAGAACACGCACGGACTTCCCGGCGCCGACCAGCAAGCGTGCGGCAGAGAGCCCCGCGAGGCCGGCCCCGACGACGACCACATCCACATCCGTCATGACATCTCCTATTCAAGTCAGTCGTATGACTGAGTTCAGGATAGGGCGGGTCCCGGATCGGAGCAAGGGGCACTACGCGGCGGTCACCGCCGCCAGGGCTATGAGCATCTCACTGAGCGATTCGAGATCCTCAGCGGAACGGACCGGGTCCGGATTGACGACATGCTGCAGGATCAGCCCGTCGATTCCGGCCACGAGTACCCGTGCCAGCTGCTCGAACGACACCGCGGATCGCTCGCCGGCACGGCTCGCGGCCGCACGACACCATAGAGCGACAACCTGCGTGTATTGCTCGTACTGCCAGGCCGGGAGATCTTCCAGACCGGGTGTCCGAAGCGCATGGGTGACGAGCTCGTACTGGACCTGCTGCAGATCGTGATGCTCGACAACCAGCCGTGACCAGAAATTCCGCACGCCGTGCCGGATCGCGTTCTCCAGTCCGGTTTCGGATTCGGCGGCACCGCGCAGAACTCCTGAGATCTCCTCCACGACATCCTCGATCACTGCCTTGAGCAGGCCCTGCTTACTGGGAAAGACGTATTGCAGCGTCCCCAACGGAATGCCCGCCTCCGAGGCGACAGCGCGCATGGTGGTGCGGCCCACCCCTTCACGCATCAGCACCACACGCGCGGCCGCGACCGCTTCCCTGGTCCGCTGCGCCGACTCGACGTAGGGCATCACAGAACTCCTGTCAGTAGCAGAGCCGATACCTGCCCCTCGATGACCGCGCCGCTGTCCATGACGCCATTGTGTCCCGGTGCATGCCTCAGTCGAACGAACCCCGGAAGATCCCGACCGCCTTGTCGATCATCGCGCGGGTAGATCCACAGTCCGCCGCCTTCAGCGAGAAGCTCAGCACCTCGATGAAAATCCGCTCCGGGGTGCTGTTCTCCTGCATGGCACCACCCGGGACGTCGCGGGCGTACAACGGCTTACCCAGACGCACCATGCTGGTGCACATGCTGCCGTCTTGACCGTGGAAATACTCGACACCGTCCCGGATTTCCTCGTGCAGCCTCGACGGCGGATCGACGCCCGTCCTGATGGTGAATTCGAATTGAGTATCGCTGTCTTTCAACGAAAATCGACATGAGAACGGGTCGCCGAACAGGGACGGTCTCAGATCATCTACCCGGCCCGGATACTCACCGAGAATCTCGCACGGATCTCGCTCGGCGATCTTGATCGGATACGCGCTCAAGGCGTCACGCACGGGCATATCGGCCGGGTTTAGTGTGGCCAGCACACCGATAACTGGCTGTGCCATCTTGCAATTCGGTGCGGGCACGCCCCTGGCGCCGTCGACGACCACAACGCGCAGTGCCGGCACCCGCGCCCCCTTCAACACGGGCGCATTCGGAAGCTTGTTCAACGCGATCGGAAACTCGTACAGACATGTGCCCGCGGTGTGAAACACCGGTGCGCCACCGATCGTGAATTCGGGCCGCTCCCGCGAATAGTCACCCAATACCAGTGACAGACCCACACTCGATGGGGACGCCGTGCCGGTCACCTTGATGGAACCGAAACAACCACCCACATCTCCAGAAATGTAGGTCGGGGCGCCAATGTTCTTGAGCATCAACAAAAGGCCACACGGATCGATCCGTCGCAACGCCCGCAGATAGGCCAACAGTGTCATCTGCGTTTCAGTGAAGGTTTGACCGTATGTGGCTACCTCACCGACGAACAGACTCGTGCCCGTGAGCGCAGGCGATCCTCCCTTGGCCGAACCGGATACGACGTTCGCACACCCCGCGATCGCCAGTGTGGCCACGAGGACCAGCGCTATCGAGCGGAGTTTGCGAATAGTCGCACCGCCTTGTCCAGAATCTCCCGCATCTGCCCGCAATCGGTCCGTCCTTCTTCAGTGAAGGCGCTCGCGACCACAGCCGGAAAATAGGCGTCAGCATCGGTATTCGCCGCACCGCCGCCGACATCCTTGGGGTACAACGGATCTCCCACCAATGCTAGTGCGTGACACCCCGTCAGCTGATTCGGATCCTCGTTATGGAAGTACGTCACGCCGCCGCGGGTCGATTTCGTGTACTCCTCCGGGAAGTCATCGACGCTGCTCGTCAGCTGCACGGTGTACTCGATATCGGTTTCCGATAGCGAGAAATCACACCCGAAGGGATCGCCCAGCAGATCCACGGACACCTTCTGCGCCTTTCCCGGATACTCCCCAAGGATCTCGCACGGATCGCGTTCGGCAAGTTTGATCGGATACGCACTGAGCGCAGAACGCGGCGGCAATCCCGACGGCAGCTCCTTGGCGATCGCCGTCATCACCTGCTTGGCAAGCCGACAGTCCGGGTCCGAATATTCGTCGGAGCCATACAGGTACGCACTGACCGACAACATGGCCTGCATCGTGGGGGTCGAGGGCGCCCCCGGCAGCCGCTCCAGGCCCAGGGGTACCTCGTACTCGCAATCTGCTCCGGTTTCGTAGACCGGGACAGACCCCACCATGAAGGCCGCGGGGATATCCCCCTTGTCCTGCATGGAGTACGCGTACGAGACCTCGGTGAGACCGGGATCACCCGTGACCTTCACGCTGGCATAACACATCGGAAAGTCGCCAACGACCTGTCCCGGGTCTCCGAAGTCCTTGAGACTGGCGGCGAAGCCGCACGGATCAACCCGTCGTAATGCCCGCGCGTAGGCCAGCGTCACCTTCTCGGTGGCACTGAGCTTCTGTCCGTAGTCGGGCTGATCGCCGTGAAAGAAGGAGTCGGCGCCGGGCGCGGGTTCGCCTCCCCGCGGCTGTCCGCCGACAGTGCGCGCGCAACCGGTGACCACCAGCAGAACCAGCAGCGTCACCATCCCCCGCCGTACCCACATGCTCTGCGAGCTTGCCAGATGATCGGGCTTCTTGCGGCTGGTAGAGTCCCGTCTATGCAGCGGGCGCTCCTCCTCCGACGCCGCGACAGGGTCTAATCCAGACCGGCTTCCTGTCGCGGGTTGTTGGCGTGCCGGTCGAGATACCCCTCAAACTCCCGGAGCCTTCCCATGACTAGCTTCTCTTCAGACGAGTTCAACTACACCCCCCGCAGCATCGTCACCCCGAATGGACCCATTCCGGCCGACCAACCGGCGTGGAACACCCAGAAGAACAGCTCGATGCCGGTGCATCGATACCGCTCGTTCGCCGATGAAGTCGAAAAAATCGAGCTGCCGGACCGCACCTGGCCCGACACGGTGATCACCCGTGCACCGCAGTGGGCGGCGGTCGACCTGCGTGACGGCAACCAGGCCCTGATCGACCCGATGAGTCCCGCGCGTAAGCGCCGGATGTTCGATATGCAGATCCGGATGGGTTTCAAGGAAATCGAGGTCGGGTTTCCCTCGGCCAGCCAAACCGATTTCGATTTCATCCGTGAGCTGATCAGCGAGAACGCCATCCCCGATGACGTGACCGTACAGGTGCTGACCCAGTGCCGACCGGAGCTGATCGAGCGCACGTTCCTGGCCTGCGAGGGCGCCGCGAAGGTGATCGTGCACTTCTACAACTCGACGTCGATCCTGCAGCGGCGCGTGGTTTTTCGGGGCGAGAAGGACGCGATCCAGAAGATCGCCACCGATGGCGCCCGCAAGTGTGTTGAGGAAGCGGCCAAATACCCCGATACGCATTGGCGTTTCCAGTACTCCCCGGAGTCGTACACCGGCACCGAGCTGCAGTACGCGCTGGAGGTGTGCAACGCCGTCGGTGACATCATCGAGCCCACGCCGGACAACCCCATCATCTTCAATCTGCCGTCGACGGTTGAGATGACAACCCCCAATGTGTACGCCGATTCCATCGAGTGGATGAGCCGCAACCTGGCTCGTCGCGACTCGGTGATCCTGAGCCTGCACCCACACAACGACCGTGGAACCGCCGTCGCCGCAGCAGAATTGGGCTACCAGGCAGGCGCCGACCGCATCGAGGGATGTCTGTTCGGCAATGGTGAGCGCACCGGAAACGTATGCCTGGTGACGCTGGGGCTGAACCTGTTCAGCCGGGGCGTGGACCCACAGATCGATTTCTCCAACATCGACGAGATCCGGCACACGGTCGAGTACTGCAACCAGCTGAAGGTCCCCGAGCGGCACCCCTACGGTGGCGATCTGGTCTACACCGCCTTCTCCGGCAGCCACCAGGACGCCATCAACAAGGGCCTGGATCAAATGAAACGCGATGCGGACGAGGCAGATTCCGACGTCGACGACATCCTGTGGCAGGTGCCGTACCTGCCCATCGACCCCAAGGACGTCGGCCGCAACTACGAGGCCGTGATCCGGGTGAACTCGCAATCCGGCAAGGGCGGCGTCGCCTACATCATGAAGTCCGACCACGGACTGGTGCTGCCGCGCCGGCTGCAGATCGAATTCGCACAGTCGATCCAACGGATCACCGACGGTGAGGGCGGCGAGGTGAACCCGAAGGAGATTTGGGACGTCTTCGCCGAGGAGTACCTGGCACCGATCATTCCGCTGGAGCGGATTCGCCAGAAGGTGACCGCTTCTGAGGAGGATGGCGGCACGGATTCCATTGCCGCCGTGGTGAAGATCGACGGTAAGGAAACCGAAGTCCACGGTACGGGCAACGGACCGTTGGCCGCCTTCGTCGATGCGCTGTCGAGCGTGGGCTACACCGTCAATGTCCTGGACTACTCCGAGCACGCCATGAGCGCAGGTGACGATGCGCAGGCCGCCGCCTACGTGGAAGCCATGGTTGTCGGCCCCCACGGCGGCGAGGCACAGACGGTGTGGGGTGTCGGTATCGCACCGTCGATCACCACCGCCTCACTGCGGGCCGTGGTATCGGCCGTCAACCGCGCTGCGCGCGCCTAGCGCAGCACTTCCCCCAGAATCCGGAATTAGTCTGGCTCCCAGGGAGATTCACATTGACTAGTACCAGAGGTACACACCGGTGACGGTGAGCGGCTCCACGAGGTACCGGTACGGAAATGACGCAGGGCAGCAGTACGTGGACATGTGGGCATCGCAGTCTGCACGTGGCCTGGCGATTCTTGTGCATGGCGGCTATTGGAGATCCACATATAGCGCGGACGTCATGGAGCCCTTGATCGCAGACCTGGTGGCGCGGGGCTGGGACGTGGCCAACGTCGAGTACCGACGGGTAGGTTCCGGCGGTGGCTACCCGATAACGCTGCAGGATGCGGCTGCCGGAATTGAATGCGCCGTACGAACGCGCGCGAACAGCGTCGAACGCACCGCACTGGTAGGCCACTCGGTGGGCGGCGAGCTGTCGCTACTCAATGCGAAACAGGTAGACCTGGTGTTGGCGTTAGCGCCAGTGACCGACGTCCGACGCACGTTCGACGAAGACCTGGGTGACTCAGCCGCAGGACCGTTCATGGGTGCCACACCAGGTGAGGACCCAGCGGGCTACCAGCTCGCATCACCGCGGTGGCAACTGCCCATCACCACTCCGGTACTCATCACGCATGGCGTGGACGACGATCGTGTTCCCATCGAGCACTCTCGCAGCTATCGCGATGCCGCCGTCGAATCTGGGTGTGATGTCGAGCTACGCGAGTTCGAGAACCTGCCGCACGGCGACGAAATCGATCCGAACGGCCCCCACTGGCTGGACGCCGTTGTCTGGCTAACGACAAAGCCGCTGTGACATCTACTTTCTAGTCCCGTAGCGCCTGCGGAACTTCTCGACCTGGCCGGCGGTATCCATGATCCGGCGGTCGCCCGTCCAGAACGGGTGCGAGTCCGCCGTCACTTCGACGGTGATGAGCGGGTACTCCTGGCCCTCGAACTCAACGGTGCGGGTGCTCGTCGCGGTCGAGCGGGTCAAGAACATTTTTCCGGTGGTGGTGTCCTGGAAGACGACCGGATGGTAGTCGGGGTGGATACCGGGCTTCATCAGTGGTTCCCTTCTGTGTTGTTCTCGCCGTAGGACAGGAAGGCCTCAAGCTCGGACACGTGTTCGCACGGATCCTCATGCCAATCGCCGAACGGATCATCGAGTTCATGCCACCTTGCGGGGCTTGCCATTTCAGCGTCGGTGAGCAGCGCTCCGCGCAACGCGTCCAGCACCTCGGCGCTGTCGGCTCCGCAGACCAGCACCGTCATCGCGGTGTGGCGGTCGCCGAAACGGTAGTCCCACATGAGATCGGCGAATGCCCGACGTTCCGGATCGGATCGCAGCACCTCGTCTGAATCCATTGCCGCCAGCCATTTCCCGGCCGCCGAAACTCTGAGGCCACCGCCCGCCGACTCCAGCCACATCGCCTGTTCATCCTGCGTGGCCAACCACAACCGGCCCCGGGTACGGATCACTCCGTCGAGCAACAGATCAATCGCGGCATGCAATCGTTCCGGATGGAAGGGCCTGCGCGCGTTGAACTCCACCAGTGCGATGCGACCGTCAACGGCCAGCGAGGGCTGCCCGCCGAGTAGAGCGCCATGCGGATTGTCGGACCGGCCGCACCGTGCATCCTCTTCCAGATGATCGAGGGCCTGCTCGACGCGACCGATGCGGGCGGTGATGCGGGCCCGTGGTGACAAGCGCCGCAGTACCGACAGCACTTCGGGCTCTGGATTGCGAACCACCAGGACGTCGGCGAACTCGGCCTGTCCGATCACCACCTGTGCGACAGTTCGGCCATCTTCGAGTTCGTCGTCACCGAGCGCCTGCTGCAACCAGTTCACGCTGTCCACACAACTGACCACCCCGGCGATCTCTACATCGCGGGCAGCCGGTCCGTCGACAAACCCCGGTCCGACGCGAACGGGCACGGTGTTGATCGCCCAGCAGATCGGATCGGCTTCCAGCCACGGCTCCAGGTGCAGGACGATCCGCCCGACGTCGTCCCGGCGATGGAGCTTGCGCAGCAGTACGAGCAGGTCATCACGGACCGTGCAGGACACGCAGCCGTGAGCCAGTTCCAGAACGGACTCCGCAGTTCCCCGGATCCCCGCGACGGTCCGCTTGACGATGTGCCCGTCGAATCGGTGCGTGACGATGACAGTCCCCGGGTCGCGCGCCAACACGTCCACCACCGCGTCGGTATCGGCCTGTCCGGACACGAGTAGCACCGGCGTGCGCATGACTCTCCCTTTTTCCAGCCCTTTTGCACCTAAATGCAAACGATTTTCATTACTAACAGCTTCACGGTACAGTCCCGAGCAACACTTGTCGAAAACGATTCCCATTACCAAATGGGTATGAATGGAGGTCCCGTTGTCCGCGCATTGCGAGGTGACCGGACGGTCGCCGGGCTTCGGTAACGCGGTGTCGCATTCACACCGCCGCACCCGTCGCCGCTGGTCACCCAATATCCAGCTCAAGACGTACTACCTGCCCTCGGAGGACCGGCGCATCAAGCTCCGGGTGAGCGCCAAGGGCATCAAGGTGATCGACCGAGACGGTATCGAGGCCGTGGTGGCACGGTTGCGCGCGCAGGGTCGGAAGTTCTGATGGCGCGCAACGAGATCCGCCCCATCGTGAAACTGCGGTCGACCGCGGGCACCGGATACACGTACGTCACCCGCAAGAACCGGCGCAACGATCCGGACCGGATGGTGCTGCGCAAGTACGACCCCGTAGTGCGTAAGCACGTGGAATTCAGAGAGGAGCGCTGAGATGGCCAAGAAATCCAAGATCGCCAAGAACGAGCAGCGCCGCGCCATCGTCGAGCGCTATGCCGAGCGGCGGGCAGAACTCAAGGAGATCATCCGACAGCCCTTGAGCACCCAAGAGCAGCGCATGGCGGCACAGGCCGAGCTGGCCCGCCAGCCGCGAGATGCCAGCGCGGTGCGGCTGCGCAACCGCGATGCGGTCGACGGCCGACCCCGCGGATATCTGCGCAAGTTCGGACTGTCCCGCGTGCGAGTCCGTGAACTCGTGCACGACGGGTCGCTGCCCGGCGTCCGGAAAGCGAGCTGGTGATGGCCACCAAAACACCCCGCAATCGTCGCGTCAAGGTCGCCGATACCAAGCCCAAGCCCAATCTCTTTGCCAAATTGGGTCTTTCATCGGTCGATTACAAGGACACCAACACCCTGCGCCTGTTCATATCCGAGCGCGGCAAGATCCGCGCCCGGCGGGTAACGGGCCTGACCGTGCAACAGCAGCGCCAGGTCGCCACCGCGATCAAGAACGCGCGCGAGATGGCACTGCTGCCCTACGCCTGATCAGCGCGGCTGCGGAATCGCGTTCTCCAGCAGGAAGATGTGATCCGGACTGATCACCTTGGTGATAGCGGTGCCGAACAAAGTGCTGGGCTGCGCGGGTTGCTTGGCCACGTCGGTGTTGAGCAGCGCCACCACCGTGGTCTGTTCGGCAGGCGAGTAGATGGCGAGCGTCTGATAACCGGGGATGCTGCCGTTGTGGCCGATCCACCCGTGCGCGTCGAAAATCCCTAGGCCATAACGGATATCGTCGGGAACGGGGGGCATCGCCACCGTCTGTAGCCGCTGCTGCTGGGTGGCCGGTGTCAGAAGCTTGCCGGTCGCCAGCGCGGGCACCCAGATCCGTAGGTCCTCGAGCGTCGAGATCATCGCGCCCGCCCAGGACGCCCACGACGGACTCCAGTCGGTGCTGTCGATGAGCGGCCCGGTCGGCGTCAGCTGCGTGTAACCCTGCGCATGCGGATCGGGGATGGTGTTGGTGTCGGGGAAGCTGGTGTGGTTCAAGCCGAGTGGCTCGGTGATGTGCTCGCGCACGAATGCCGGCAGACTCTGCCCACTGACCTTCTCGACCACCTGTCCCAACAGCACGGCGTTCGTGTTGCTGTACTCGTAACCCTGGCCCGCGGGGAAATTGGGCGGTTGCGTGAAGGAGTAATCGAGCAGCTGCTGGGTGCTGTAGCGACGCCGTGGATCAGCCTCCAGGTCACGGTTGAAGACCAAGGACATCGAGTAGTTGAACAGTCCGCTCTGCATCCGGGCGAGCTGGCGCAGGGTGATCTTGTCTCCGCCCGGAACCTTGTCGACATACTCGGCAATCGGATCGTCGAGCCCCAGCTTGCCCTCATCGACAAGTTGCAGCACCGCGGTGACCGTGAAGGTCTTTGTCACACTGCCGATTCGATGATAGAAGTCGGGACGCATCGGTGCACGGGTCGTCGTGTTAGCGACCCCGAACGCCCGGACATACTGCCCCGTGGGTCCCCACACGCCGACGATCGCGCCGGGTACCGCCGCGCTCGAGAGCACCTCGTTGATGGCGGTGTCGAGCTTGGCCGACGTCTGCGCGTCGAGGTCTGCGACGGCAATGCCCGAGTGTCTCCCACACCCGCTGACGAGCAGCGCAAGCGCGAGTACTACACAGAGGGTTCGGCGCATCAGAACAGCGAGTACTGCGCTCCGGCGCGGCTGGGAACCGTGAACTGCTCGACATCGGTACCGCCGACAGCGCGCCGCACCTCGGTCATGAACGTCTCGTCGTCCAGCAGCGGTACGCCGAGCGACCGAGCGTGAAATCCCTTACCTTGCTCAGGATTTAGCTGGTTACAGATCACCACCGAGGTGTCCTCGTCAACCGTGTCGGCATAGGCGAGGCCGGCCTGCATGATCTGCTCGACCAGCTCCTCATGTGTGCGAGCGACCTCGGAACTCAAGGCCACCCGCATGCCCTGCACCAGCGGCTGACCCGCGACGAACGGGCCGGGATTGAGCCAGTGACACGGCTGACGAGATGCCACGGTCTTGAGGGAGCGCAGCTCGTCGTGTGTCACACGGCCGTTGGGCCAGCGCTTACGGGTGGTCTCGCGGATAGGGAGCCACGTTCCCCGTTCCCGTGCACGGTCAAGCACCTTCGGCAGCACCTCGGCCAGCACTCGAGCATCGTCATAGGCGTCGTGAGCCTTGAGCTGCTCGACGCCCCAATGTGCGGCGAGTGTTTCCAGCCGCAGATTCGGCGTATCCAGGTCGAGACGCCGGGTCAGCTCAACCGTGCACATCACCGCCTCGGTGGGCAGTTCGGCGCCGGCCAGTTCGGCCTCCGCCGCCAGGAACGAGTAGTCGAACCCGACGTTGTGGGCGACCAGTGTCCGGCCTCTCAGCAGGGCGATGAGGTCGGGGACGATGTCGGCGAACTCGGGCTGTCCCTCCAGCATCTCCGGAGTGAGACCGTGCACATGCGTGGGACCCGGATCAACACCCGGATTGACCAGACTCACCACACTGTCGGTGATGCTCCCGTCGGCATCAAGTGCCAACGCCGCGACACTGATGACACGCGCCCGACCTGGCTGAAAACCGGAAGTCTCCAGGTCAACCACTACCCACTTGGGGCTGTGGTCGGGCGTCTGCCCCCAGATCGGCATGACTCAGGATGGCATGTGGGACCGACAAGCCGCTCTAGGCGCGCGGGGTACGCAACACTTGACGGCCGATGGCGTACTTGTGCACCTCGGTGGGGCCGTCGTACAGACGGAAGGCACGCATATCGCGGAAGATCATCTCCACCGGTGTCTCGTCACTGATGCCGATACCGCCGAGCACCTGCACACACCGGTCGGTGACCTTGAACAGCTCCTCGGACACGAATGACTTGGCCATCGAGCTCTCGTGTCGCCCCTTGGCGCCGTTGTCCATCATCCAGCAGGCGTGCCAGATGGTGAGACGACATTGATGCAGCGCGATCTCATTGTCGGCAAGCATGAAGGACACCCCTTGATGTTCGCCGATGGTCTTACCGAACGAGGTCCGGGTGCGCGCGTAGTTCACGGCGATGTCCTGAGCGCGGGCGGCAGCCCCGAGCCAACGCATACAGTGCGTCAACCGCGCCGGTGCCAGCCGCAGCTGCGCGTACCGGAAGGCCTGGCCGGTCTCACCGAGCAGCGCCTCCCGCGGCAGAGTCAGATTGTCGAACCGCACCACCGCATGCCCCTCGGCATAGTTACGGTCCATCGTGTTCATGATCCGTTCGATCACAATGCCTTCGGTGTCACCGTCGCACAAGAACAGCGTGGGCCCCTCGGGCAGATGATCGTTGGCTTCCAGGTTGGCCATGATGATCCACGTCTTTGCGCCGCGCGCGCCGGTGATGAGCCACTTGCGCCCGTTGATGACGAAGTTCTGGCCATCGAAGGTGGCCGAGGTCTTGAGCTGTGACGGGTCCGATCCGGCGCCATCGGGTTCGGTCATGGCGAACGCCGAGCGCTGATACCCCTCGATGACGGGACGCAGGAACTTCTCCGACTGCTCCTCGTTGGTGATCTTGCCGAGCAGGAACATGTTGCCTTCATCGGGCGCAGCGCAGTTCATCGCGATGGGTCCCAGGGTGGACCAACCCGCCGCCTCGAAGATCACTGCCTGACCGATATGTGAAAGGCCCCAACCGCCATAGGATTCCGGCGCCTGCACAGTCAGCAGCCCGGCATCTCGGGCCTTGCCGACCAGCTCGGCACGCAGTTCATCGGTGGGTCCGTGCGCGGTCAGCCGAGGATCGCGCTCGTAGGGAATCACAATGTCGGTGACGAACTCACGCACTCGCTGCGCCTTCGCGGACAGCTCTTCCGGAACGCTGAAATCGATCATATTTCTCCCTCGGTGAATTGTGTTGCCGCCCAACTAAGGACAGCCATGGCGATGTCTTCGAAATCCGCGTATCCGGCGCCGACGAGGTCGCCGCACTGCCACTTGCGGTACAGCTGCATCCACGCGACACCCAAACGGAGCCGCGCACACGCCACCTGCCAGTGCAGCGGGCGCGGGCGCATGCCGGCCACGGTGAAGTAGGAATCGATAACGTCCCGACGACTCGCGAACCCCGTTGTCGTGGTTGGCATCTGATTGACGGCACGCACCGCGGTCGGATCTCCCGGCTCCATCCAGTACGACGTCAGAATCGCCAGGTCAAAGAGCGGACAGCCCCGGGTGGTCATATCCCAATCGATCACGGCGTTGGGCGACAAGGTTTCCCGGTCGACGAGCATGTTGTCGAGTTTGAGGTCCATATGCAGTAGCGAGACCCCCGACGGCTCGGGGACCTGCTGTTCCAGCCGCGAGGTCAGGTTCGTGACGACGGCGGGCAACCCCTCGGGCCACACCGCGTGTGCCCGGCGCGTCCAGCCGGTGAGCTGGCGTTCAAGGAAACCCTCGGGCTTGCCGAGATCGCCCAATCCCACAGATTCCGGCGTCACCGCGTGCAGCGAGGTCATCGCCTCGATCAGGGTGGCGGTGATGCGCCCCGGGGCGTCGCCGGGAAGGTCTGCCGGCAGTTCTCCACCGATCACCAACCCCTCGCGGTACTCCAGAAACTGGAAGGGGGCGCCGAGGACGTCAAGATCATCGCAATACAACAAGCCTCGCGGAGCCAGGGCGAATCCTGCATTGAGCCTCGAGAGCACCCGCCATTCGCGCGCCATATCGTTGGCACCCTCGGCGATCGGGCCCGCGGGAGGGCGGCGGAACACAGCCGCCCGGCCGTCGAGGGTCACCAGATAGTTCAGATTGGCCTTACCGCCGGCGAACTGTCGCGCCGCCGAGGCGTCGAGGACGTGCCCCTGCCGCGCCACCCAGGGCGACAGCGCGGCCCAGTCTTGCGGCGTCGTCTCGGCTGTGGCGCGGAACACACGCGTTACCCTAGCCGCGCACCCCAACCGGCTGGTTGGTTGGGTGGACGGTCACTCGTTTTCGCCGGTAGCGTCGATCAGTCGCCCCAGTATCCGTCTGAGTTCGCCCTGATCCTCGGCGCTCAATCGGCCGAACATCTCATTCTCCGCGACCCGGATTGCCGACTCCACCCGTTTGAGCAACGCCTTGCCCTTGGCGGTCACCCGGGCCGGTAACGCGCGCCCCGAGGCCGGCACCGTCGGCCGGGACACCAGCGCCACGTTCTGCAATCCGTTGAGAACCTGATTCATCGCCTGTGCCGAGACATTGTGTTCGCGTGCCAGCTCAGCGCTGGTGCGCCCCGGGCTTTCGTTGAGCATCCGCAGGCACATGAACTCCGGCATCCCGAGCCCGAGCGGCCGCAATGCAGCAAGGACCTGCGGACGCATCACGGCACCAGCCCGGAACATCAGGTACCCGAGCGGCTCGACCTCATCGGATTCAGTCATCGCAAGCATCCTGGCATGAACCTTCCAGGACGCATGCAGACTCGCACCCTTTGGCTAGGCACAGTCGGTTTGGTAAGCCCAGGCAACTCGGCCTTTCTGCCGGGGATCACCAGGGCACGACATGGACAGCGCGAACAAACTGTTGCTGTGCAATGGATTACCGCTCAACACGAAATTCTCAGCCAACTCATATCAAGAACCTTGACATGCTGGATTCAACGCAGGTATCAAGGACGTTGATACAGGTTCAGCGGGCAACACGTCAGCTGCCTGATCTTCAGAGAAGGAGAATTAGATGTCTGATTCATTCGCAGGCTTCGAAGGTCACGGTCCCGGCTTCGGCGGGCCCGGCTTCGGCGGACCTGGATTTGGCGGCCCGGGGTTCGGCCCCGGCGGCCCCGGCGGTTTCGGGTTCCGCATCAAGCGCGCCGTCACCGCCTCGTTGCTGCTCGACGGGCCCGCCAGCGCGGCACAGATCGTGCAGCGTGTCTCGGATGCAACCGAGGGTGAGATCACCCTTCCCGAGCCCGTGGTCGAGCGTGTCCTCGAACGGCTGGCTCATCGTGGCGTGGTGAAGACCGATGACGGCGTGGCCACCCTGACCGACTTCGGCCGGAAGGTGCTCGCGAAGCGAGGCATCACCAGCCAGACCGCGCAGGCGCTTCGGACCAAGCTGTTCCCCAAGCTCGTCAACGTTCTCAAGCTCCGCTCGGGGCTGGCCGAGATCGCCGGGCTGGCGCGCGTCATCGCCCTGACCGGTACCGCCGAGCAGAAGGAGCAGCTGGCCGAGGCCAGCGCCACCCTCCTGGCCACGGTCAACGACGTCAAGCAGTCGCTACAGCGCGCCGTCGCCTAGACGCTGGACATGCACTGCCCGTGCCGCCATCGCCTCCGGTCGCACGGGCAGTGCACCCCCGCTCTGCGACGGTGACATCATCGCCTCGTAAGGGCCTCCAATAAACTGCGCGGATGCCCATCGAGCACCTATCGCTGCGCGGCCGAATCGCGCTCGCCGCGGGCTCCGCCGCGCGCTGGGCCTCGCGCGTCAGTGGTCGCGGCGCGGGGTCAATGATCGGCGGGCTGGTTGCCCTCAAACTCGACCGCGGCATTCTGGCCGAACTGGGCGTCGGCCGCCGCACAGCCATAGTCACCGGTACCAACGGCAAGTCCACCACCACCCGCATGCTGACCGCGGCGCTCGCGACCACCGGGGCTGTGGCCACCAATACCGAGGGTTCGAACATGGACGCGGGTCTGGTGGCCGCACTGGCAGGAACCCGCGATGCCGAGCTGGCGGTGCTCGAGGTCGACGAAATGCATGTGCCACATGTCGCCGACGCGATCCGCCCCGCGGTCGTCGTACTGCTCAACCTCAGCCGCGATCAGCTGGACCGAGTCGGCGAGATCAACAACATCGAGCGCACTCTGCGTAAAGGCCTGTCCCGACACCGTGACGCGGTGATCGTCGCGAACTGCGATGACGTCCTCATGACCTCGGCGGCCTACGACAACCCCAACGTCGTCTGGGTGGCCGCCGGCGGCGGCTGGGCCGGCGATTCGGTGAGCTGTCCACGCAGCGGCGAGCTCATCGTGCGCGACGGAAATCATTGGCACAGCACCGGAACCGACTTCTCCCGCCCGGATCCGGACTGGTGGTTCGACGACGACCGCATCTATGGCCCCAGCGGAATCAGCCTGCCGATGTCCCTGACGCTGCCCGGTACCGCCAACCGCGGAAATGCAACGCTCGCGATTGCCGCTGCGGTTGAGCTCGGCGCCCGCCCCGGTCCTGCGGTCGATGCCGTATCGGCCGTCGATCAGGTGGCGGGCCGCTACCGGAGCATCGATCTCGGAGACCACACGGTGCGACTGCTGCTGGCCAAGAATCCAGCCGGCTGGCAGGAGGCGCTGTCGATGGTGGATACCGACGCCGACGGACTCGTCATCGCGGTCAACGGGCAGGTGCCCGACGGCGAAGACCTGTCCTGGCTATGGGATGTCAACTTCGAACATTTCGCGTGTGACAACCCACAGACCGCAGTGCCGCCTGTCGTCGCCTCGGGGGAACGCGGCACCGATCTCGCGGTGCGGCTGACCTATGCCAGCGTCACGCACACCCTGCACCACGACCCGGTTCAGGCCATCAGAGCCTGTCCTTCCGGCAAGGTCGACGTGATCGCCAACTACACGGCGTTCCTCAACCTCAACCGCGCACTGGCCAAGGTGGTGCGGCATGAGTGAATCCACCGTCCGAGTCGGCCTGGTACTCCCCGACGTCATGGGCACCTACGGCGATTCGGGAAATGCCGTAGTGCTGCGGCAGCGGCTGCGGATGCGCGGAATCGACGCCGAGATCGTGGAGATCACCCTGGCCGATCCCGTCCCCGACTCCCTGGACGTGTACACGCTGGGCGGGGCTGAAGACTACGCACAACGGCTCGCCACCCGCCATCTCATCGCGCATCCGGGCCTGCAGCGTGCCGCCGAGCGCGGCGCACCGGTGCTGGCGATCTGCGCGGCCATCCAGGTGCTCGGGCATTGGTACGAAACGTCATCCGGTGAGCGCGTCGAAGGGGTCGGCCTGCTCGATGTCACCACCAGTCCGCAGGACAAGCGCACCATCGGAGAATTGGCCGGCGTGCCCATCATGGATGAGCTCGAAGACACCCTGACCGGATTCGAGAACCACCGCGGTGGAACAGTTTTGGGGCCCGCGGCGGCCCCGCTGTCCAAGGTCGGCCGCGGCGCCGGAAATCGTGCCGGTGACGGTACCGACGGTGTGGTGCAGGGCAGCGTGATCGCCACATACATGCACGGTCCATGCCTGGCACGCAATCCCGAGTTGGCCGACCTGTTGCTCGCGCGCGCCATGAATGTGCCGCAACTGACTCCGCTGGACTTGGACGAAGTGGCGCGGCTGCGTCGAGAGCGTTTGTCCGCTCGCTGACCTTCCTCTTCCCTCTCATGGGCCGCGCGCCGGGTACCGAATTCGAGTAGTCGATTACTCACGCAGACCCGGCCGTACGCGCAATACGTTCTGTGGGCATTCACGTTCCATGCCGAACGCCCAAAGGAGCGATTGTGACCAGTGATTCCGTAGCGCGGTTCTTAAAGGCCGAGCGGCGCAGTCTATCTGTGCCAGAAGAGAAGTCGGTGATCGTTGATCCCAGCGATCGCGAATGGGCGGAGGTGACACATCGTCTGGAAATCGCCGGATTCGACGATCTTCAGACGCTGCGCCTGGTCCCTGAGCGTTTGGAGGAGCGCGTTGCGCGCCAGGCCATAGCGGAGGACGACATCGCAGTACGTGAGATCGCCCGCCGCATGGCCGAAAGTGTCGTCGAGCACCCCGACGCCCAGGATTCGTGCTGCACGCCGTGTGCAAGCAAGAGCGAGGGCCGAGTGAGCTACCCGGCGCGACTCGGCCAGCTCTACCGCGAGATCCGTCCGGCCATGCACACGAATCTGTCACGCGCAGTGGGTGATGCGCTTGGAGTACCGCTGGAGGCCGACAGCCTCGAGGCGAAGATCACCCACTCGTTCACCCAGCGGTACGCCGCACACGTCACCCGAATCCCCCTGATTATCGTGCTGTTCAAAGATATCGAGATCGGCAGGAACGCCACGCTGACCTTGGGGTCGAAGGCGAAGAGCCTGTGGGCCAACGATATCCGCATTCATACCGGAGGGCGACTCGTTATCACCTCCAGTTACATCAAGATTCGCGCGACATCCGTCCGCGGCAACCTTGCATAAACAGCAATCTGACATAACGAGGAGTGACCACCATGGCGAACATCATCAGCAATGGTCCGAACGGCGATGCCGGAGCGACGGGCGCACAGGGCACCCAAGGTCCCACCGGCGCGGCAGGGACCATGGCGAACTGCAATTGGATTGACGACGACTGCGCCACCCGAGGCGGGACCGGGGGAACCGGAGGCAACGGTGGAGCCGGCGGTCCTGGCGGCCCGGGTGGCCACGGAGGCGTCATCGACTTTGAGGTGGAGACCTTCATGGACGGTGTATCGCTTCAAGCCAAGGGTGGCCGCGGCGGAAACGGCGGGCAGGGTGGAGTCGGCGGAACCGGTGGCACCGGAGGCAAGGGCGGTGATGGAGACGACTGCGAGTTCGGTAGAACTGGCGGCAATGGCGGCACCGGGGGTCGCGGCGGAGACGGAAACTTCGCCGGTCCCGGCGGCAATGGCGGCGTCATCCTCGTCAAATGCCAACACGACCTGTCCCTGGGCACGCATCCGATGGATGTATCGGCCGGCACCGGTGGCAATGGTGGGATCGGCGGCGGTAACGGTTCGGGCGGATCGGTGGGCGCTAACGGCGCGACCACCGGTGTGTTTTCGTCCTCATCGGACTGCAGCGGGCCGGGGCCTCAACCGAACCCGGGCGCACCCGGCGATCCGGGGACGTCGGTGACGGTGTCGGGAGCACAAGGCAACCCCGGTCAAGCACAGTTCCTCATCGTCCCCTGAAGGTAGGCAAGGGAATCAGAGGGGGCGGCGGCCGGAGAGGGCGCGCCCGAGGGTCAGCTCGTCCGCGAACTCCAGGTCCCCGCCCATCGGCAGGCCGGACGCCAAACGGGTGACCGTCAGCCCGGGAAAATCGCGCAGCATTCGTACCAGGTAGGTGGCCGTCGCCTCCCCCTCGGTGTTCGGGTCGGTAGCGATGATGACCTCGGAAATGGAGACGCCGTCCTCGTCGGTTCCGATGCGCGTCAACAGCTCCCGGATTCGCAGCTGATCGGGGCCGACCCCCGAGAGCGGATCCAACGCGCCGCCGAGCACGTGATAGCGGCCTCGGAACTCTCGGGTGCGCTCGACCGCCTGCACATCCTTGGGTTCCTCGACAACGCAGACCAATGCGAGATCGCGTCGTGGGTCCGAGCAGATCCGGCAGCGCTCCTTGTCCGAGACGTTCCCGCAGACCTCGCAGAACTGAACGCCATCGCGCACTCGCGTCAAGGCCGCGGTCAGCCGATCGATATCGGGAGCCTCGACACCCAGAAGATGGAAGGCGATGCGCTGTGCGCTCTTGGGTCCAACCCCGGGCAGTTTGCCCAGCTCGTCAATGAGGTCCTGGACCGGGCCCTCAAACACCGGGCAATCCCAGCCCTCCACCAAGATCGCCGAGGCCACCCGCGAGCGGGCCCAGCCGCTGGCTCGCCAGTTCCTGTGTCTTCGAGGTCAGATCGGCCAACGCGCCGATGATCAGGTCCTGCAGCGTCTCGACATCTTCGGGATCGACGATCTTCGGGTCGATCTGCACGTTGATCACTTCGCCACTGCCCTTGCCGGTGATCCGCACCAGGCCGCCACCGGACTCCCCGGTGACCTCCGCCGCCGCGATCTGCGCCTGAGCGGCCATCAGCTGCTGCTGCATCTGCTGTGCCTGCGCGAGCAGGGCTGACATATCCGGGGCGCCTCCGGGTTGCATGAACTCTCCTTCTCGCCTCAAACGACCGGGTATCAACTTGGTCACGCTCGCCGGGCCTCGGCGGGTCGTCAACAAGGGTAGCCGCCGGCCGGGCTACCGTGGCCAGGTGCGAGTGAGTTTCGGACACCATATGTCGCGTGCCGTGCCGCTCCGTCGCGCCATGGGCCTGGCTGGGACGGCGCTATTGACGGCGGCATCGGTCACGGTGCTGCCGATCGTCACGCCGGCGGCCCCCATCGCCGCAGCCGCACCCGGCATCGCCGGACGCATCGTCGTGCTGGACCCCGGGCATAACGGGGCCAATGACGGCTCGATCAACAACCAGGTGCCCGACGGTCGCGGCGGCACCAAGAGCTGTCAGACCAGCGGCACCGCCACGGACGGCGGGTACCCGGAGCACACCTTCGCGTGGAACACCGTGCTGCTCATCCGTCAGCAGCTGACCCAACTCGGCGTGCGCACCGCGATGACCCGTGGCGACGACGACAAACTCGGTCCGTGCATCGACAAGCGCGCGGAGATCGAGAACAGCTTCAACCCCGATGCCGTCGTGAGTATCCACGCCGACGGCGGCCCGGCCGGTGGTCACGGCTTCCACGTCAACTACTCGAACCCGCCGGTAAACGCGGTGCAGGGTGAGCCGACGCTGCGCTTCGCCAAGACCATGCGCGACAGCCTGCAAGCCGCCGGTCTGACACCTGCGACCTACATCGGCACCGGCGGGCTCTATGGTCGCTCCGACCTGGCGGGCCTCAACCTTGCTCAGCACCCGAAAGTTCTCGTTGAGCTCGGCAACATGAAGAACGCCCAGGACTCGGCGATGATGACGAGCCCCGAGGGCCGCGCCAAGTACGCGCAGGCCGTGGTTCAGGGCATCGTCGCCTACCTCAGCGGCACCGCACCGGCGCCGGGTGTAGACCCGGCGGCGGCGCCTGCACCCGGCGGTTAGGTCGCCGAACCTTCGACCGTCTTCTTCAGGTTGTCCAGCACCTCGGCCTGAATTTTCTTGAGCCCCAACGGTGCAAAGGTCTTCTCGAAGAATCCCTTGATGCCACCGCCGCCCGTCCACGCGGTCTTGGTGGTGACGGTGGAGCCGGTTCCGGCAGGTGCGACGGTCCAGCTGGTCACCAGCGTGGAGTTGGCGTCCTTCTCGATGACGGTGTGCCCGGCAACGCTGACGCTGGACTTGATGTCCCGCACGCGCGACTCGGTGGCCTGCAGCTTCCAGGCCGCAACAGTGCCCTCACCCTGACCGCCCTCGAGCACCTGGTAGTCGCGGTAGTGGCCGGACAAGATCTTCGGGCGCACATTCTGGTAATCGGCAACCGCGGCGAGCACTGCCTCGGGTGCCGCGTCGATCAACACCGAACTGGACGCACTGACCTGACCCATGAGTTCTCCCTCGCTACGACTTGGTTCTACTACTGGTTGTAGTCGCAGTCTAAGGGTCGCCCACGAGATCGCCGAGGCGACGTTCACCGTCCGCCGTCTGGCCGCCCCGCTGCAGAAACAGCGCGATTCTTTCGGTGCTGTGCACGTCAGCGAACGCGGTAACGATGGCTGCCCGCTCGGCGGCCAACCCCGGCTCCAGATCGATGACCAGCGCATCTACCGTGCTCTTGGCACCGGCGATCAGTGCGAGCGGATTGACGGCGATACGCCGGGCGAGTCGATTCGCGAACCGCCACCCCTCATCGGGGTCCAGGGCACGGTTCACCCAGCCATATCGCTCCGCCAGGTCAGCATCGAAATCCTCGTGACCCAAAATCACCTCGAGCGCGCGTGCCCGCCCCATGCCCTGGACCAGGTGCTGGGGGCCCGAACCCGCCGGCACGATGCCCAGACCCGTCTCCACCTGATTGAAGACGGCCTTGCCGCGCACCGCGAAGCGCATATCCAGATTGAGGAGGAATTCGCTTCCCCCGCCTGCGACCCGGCCCTCCACGAGGGCGATAGTGGCCTGCCGCAGCGCGCGGAACCTGCCGACCAATCGTTGGAAGGATTCGACGGACTCCGCAGTACGCGCCGAATCCGTCTGCAGGATTTCGACATTCAGGTGGGCGATGAAGAAGTCGGGATTGGCGCTGCCGAACAGCACCACCGCCACGTCGTCACGGTCGGTAAGCCATCGGGCCAGACGCGACAGGCTTGACATGAGTGGCCCGTCCAGCAGATTGAGCGGACCGTTGTCGATCAGGACTGTCAGGACACGATCGTCACGCGTGCAACGCAACCCGTTGAGTTCGGGCACCTCAGTATTCACGAGCCAGTGCTCATCAGAACGCAACGGACCCCGGCGGCAGTCCCAATTCCACCCGGCCGAACAGCTCGTAGGCCGAATCCGTGTCGTACACAACGTGTGTGGACAAGGTGTTCACATCGCGTAGGTGGCGCTGCAACGGTGAATCCTCGTATTGCGCGGAGGCGCCGCATGCCTCGACCGCCTCGGCGATGGCCTTTTTGCAGACTTCAACGACATAGGCACAGTTGCGGCGCACCGCCACCCGATCCTCGGTTGCCAGTCCCTCGCCCGAGCGCAGCTTGTCCTCCACATCACGCACCGTCTGCAACAGCAGGGCACGTGCCGACTCAGCCTGCGCGGCAACATGTCCCATGCGCCGGTGCGCGGTGGCCAGCTTGGACTGCTCCTGCATCGAGTACCGCATCACCCTGGTCTTGATCTTCTCGGTGAACAGCTCGACCGTCCCCAGCGCCATCCCCACCGCCGGCGCGGCAGCGACATTGGAGAGAGCGCAGAACAGAGGTATCCGATAGATGGCGGACCCGTGCAGTTCTGCCGACGGTGACTGCCCGCGCGCCAGGGGACCGAACTCCTGCACCCGATGCTCGGGGACGAAGACGTCATTGACCGCGATGTCCATGCTCCCGGTACCGCGCAGACCGGAGGTGTACCAGGTGTCGATGACCTCGAGATCGTTCCTGGGAATCATGAAGGTGCGCAGATCCGGATACTTCGGCGGCTCATCATGCTGCACCACCGCGGCGACCGATGCCCACGACGAGTGCCAGACGCCACTACCGAATTGCCAACGCCCGCTTATCTTGTAGCCGCCCTCAACGGGAGTGGCGATACCCGATGGCGACCAGCTGCCCGGAAACAGCAAGGGAGACCCCGGCGAAACCGAGCCGAACATCTCGTCCTGCAGTTCCTCGGGGAACAACCCGGCGAGCCAGTTGTGAATTCCGTAGATACAGAAGGTCCAGGCGGTCGATCCACAGACCTTGCCCACCTCGATGACCGCGCTGACCAAGGTTTCCAAACTGGCCTCGTCGCCCCCGTAGCGGCGCGGAGCCATCAGGCTGAACAGACCCGACTGGGACAGTTCTGCAATGGTCTCATCGGGCATCCGGCGCAGGCGCTCCGCCTCGAGCGCCCGTGCCGCGATGGCGGGTGCGAGGTCACGCGCTCGCTGAACGGCATCGGCCTGCACTGCTGTCGAACTCGTCATCAAAACCTCGCAACCTGCGCAATCATTAGGGGATGACACGCGATCGGACTGAAACTGAATCTCGATTCAGGTTTAATGTAGCCTTGGCGGGGTGGTGATGTCTAGCGATTCAGCGATCCGGCACGCGGCTGTCGAGCAGCCCTCGACACAACGCGGCCGCAGCACGCGCCGCGCACTGATGGATGCGGCCCGTGAGGTCATCTCGAGGGTCGGGTACTCCGAGGCGCGCGTCGTCGACATCACTACCGAGGCAGGCAAATCCGTCGGGGTTTTCTACAACTACTTCACCGACAAGGCCGAGCTTCTGCGCACCATGGTCGATGAGTTCCGCGATGAGGCATACACCCGCGGCGATACCGTCGAGACGGGCGATCGCGCACCATATGACGTGATCCGGGACATCGTCACCGTGTACTGGACCACCTATCGAGACCATGCCCCTGTGCTCTCCGGGGTGTTCCAGGCTGCGCAGATAGACCCGACATTCGTCGAGTACTGGCGAGACCTGCGCGCTCCGGCGCGCACGATGATCGCCAACAACATTCGGCGACTGCAGAAACACGAGTACTCCCCGGGGATGGATCCCGATATCACCGCGTCGGCGATCGGGGCGATGATGGACTACTTCTGTTATGTCTGGCTGGTAGAGGGTGGGGAGACCGGACGCAGCTCGGTCACCGACGAGGAGGCCATCGACACACTCGCCCGCATCTGGTTCAACGCGCTGTGGTGGAAATCCGAAGGTGCGCATGGCACCACCTGACTGGGTGGTCGAGCTTCTCTCGCACGCCGGACTTATGTCTGTGGAGGCACAACCATTGACCGGAGGGGTGTCCTCCGACGTGTGGCGTGTTCGGCTGAGTTCGGGCGAATCGGTGGTGGTCAAGCGGGCCATCGAGCGGCTTCGGGTACAGGCTCACTGGGTCGCACCATTGCAGCGCAACACCTTTGAGGCGCGCTATCTCCGGCGCGCGGTGACGATCGTTCCGTCTTTCACGCCCCGGGTTGTCCTGGCCGTCGAAGATCTGCACGCGTTCGCGATGACAGATCTGGGGCCCATTGCCTCCTGGCGCCAAGATCTGGCGAACGGGCGTATCGATCCGGAGGTGGGCAGGGAAATCGGCGCACGCCTCGTTGCCGTGCATGCGCACACGGCCGGGGACGCCACGGTGGCAAGCGAATTCGCATCCGATGACCTGTTCGAGGCGTTACGAATCGAGCCGTATCTGCGCTATCCGGCAGAGCGCCTGCCGGACCACGCCGATGCTCTTTCCCAACTGGCCGATGACCTCGCCAGTACGCACATCGCACTGGTACACGGAGATGTGAGCCCGAAGAACGTGATCGTCACCGCGGATGGACCAGTGCTGACCGATGCCGAATGCGCCTGGTACGGAGACCCCGCTTTCGATCTCGCGTTCTGCCTTAATCACCTGCTGCTCAAGCAAATATGGAAACCAGAGTACCGCGAGTTGTTGCGGGCGACGAGGCGTCGGCTCTGCACCGCGTACCTAGAGGGCGTGTCCTGGGAGTCGCCGGATGCGGTGGCCGCCCGGACCGCGCGCCTCCTGCCCGCGTTGGCTCTCGCCCGCATCGACGGACGTTCACCCGTGGACTATTTGTCCGCCTCTCAACGTGATTCATTGCGCACCCAAGCAGGGCAGGCCTTGCATAAATCGGCCACCGACCCGCTGTCCGTCGCACAACAGTTAGAGGGACCATGACCGGAACACAGATCCGTGGTGTGCACGCTCGGCGCGTATGGGATTCACGCGGGCGTCCGACCGTCGAGGCGGAGCTGCTGCTGGGTGATGGCAGCATCGGGCGGGCGATCGCTCCCGCGGGTGCATCCCGGGGCAGCGGTGAGGCCGCCGATCTGCGGGACGGCGGTAGCCCTTTCGCCGGTTACGACGTAACCGCTGCGGTGGCAGCCGCCCGCGGCCTGACCGAGCATCTGGTCGGCATCGATGCCACCGACCAAAAGGGCGTCGATACGGCGCTCATGGCGGCTGACGGGTCGGACGCGTTCGCGCACATCGGCGGGAACACGTCGGTGGCCATGTCGATGGCGGCCGCACACGCCGCTGCCGCATCGCACGGTATCCCGTTGTGGCGGTATCTGATCGGCGATCGAGCGGCTGCGATGCCGCTGCCCGAGATTCAGGTGATCGGCGGGGGCGCCCATGCCGCGCGCCGCACCGATGTTCAAGATTTCATGGTGGTACCCGCGGCGGCCGACAGCATCGAACAGGGCCTCAACTGGGTGGCCGAAATCCATCGCGCCTGCGGGGCTTTACTTTCCGAGCGAGGCCGGCTCGCCGGGGTGGCAGATGAGGGTGGATGGTGGCCGGTGGTGGACTCCAACGAGGACGCGCTGGAACTGCTGGTCGCCTCGATCGAGCGGGCCGGGTTACAGCCGGGAGCCCAGGTCACGATCGCGTTGGACATCGCGTCGAGCGAATTCGGCAGCGGTGGCCGCTACCGTCTCGGGCTCGACGGCACCGAGCTCGACTCCGATGCCTGGGCCGAGGTTCTGATCGGTTGGATCGATAAGTATCCGATCGCCTCCATCGAGGATCCGCTCGCCGAGGACGATCCGGCTGCCCTGGCGCAATTCACGCAAGCAGTGGGACACCGCGTCCTGGTCGTCGGTGACGATTTCACCGTCACCAATGCCGAGCGCGTGCGCCGAGCAACCGAGGCCGGCGCGTGTAACGGATTATTGGTGAAGCCCAACCAGGCGGGCACGCTCAGTGCCGCCAAGTCGGCGCACGACACCGCTCACGACTGCGGATGGGACACCATCGTGTCTGCGCGATCGGGTGAGAGCGAGGATGTCACCATCGCGCACCTGTCGGTCGGCTGGGGTGCCGAGCAACTCAAGGTCGGCTCCATCACCAGATCCGAACGCACCGCAAAGTGGAATGAGCTGCTCCGCATCGACGAACAGCTTGGCGGAGCACCGATTCGGCTAGGACGACTGACCCTGGGTTAGTTTCCGGCAGTCTCACTTGGCATCCGAATCACGTTCTCGGGTGCGCCACGCGCAGAACCGGGCTAGCGTAGGAATTGTGCCTATCTCGTCAGGATCGGCGCACGCCGAGGGAGTGAGCCGGCTACTACGGAGTTACCGGGCCATTCCCACGACGGCGACCGTGCGTCTGGCTAAGCCCACGTCAAATCTGTTCCGCGCAAGGGCAAAGTCGACTACACCGGGCCTGGATACCTCGGGCCTCACCGGTGTCATCGCTGTGGACACCGTCAACCGCACGGCCGACGTGGCCGGCATGTGTACCTATGAGGACTTGGTCGCAGCCACCCTTCCCCACGGGCTCGCACCGCTCGTGGTGCCACAGCTCAAGACCATCACACTGGGTGGCGCGGTCACCGGGCTCGGCATCGAGTCCGCGTCCTTCCGCAACGGGCTTCCGCACGAGTCGGTGCTCGACATGGACATCCTCACCGGCTCGGGCGAGATCATCACCGCATCGGCGCATGAGCACGCAGATCTCTATCGCGGTTTCCCCAACTCGTACGGCACATTGGGTTACTCGGTGCGTCTGCGCATCGAACTCGAGCATGTCGACCGGTTCGTTGCCCTGCGGCACATCCGATTCCACAATCTCGCTGAACTCATGACAGCGATGGAGTCGATCGTGAACTCGGCGACCTTCCAGGGTGAGCGAGTGGACTATCTGGACGGGGTCGTGTTCTCCGACGAGGAGTCTTATCTGTGCCTGGGCACCCAGACGGATGCGCCGGGCCCGGTGAGCGACTACACGGGACAACGGATCTACTACCGCTCGATCCAGCATGCGGATGGCACCGGCCACGATCGACTGAGCATTCACGACTACCTATGGCGTTGGGACACCGACTGGTTCTGGTGTTCCCGCGCGTTCGGCGCGCAGAATCCGCGCATCCGCAGGCTGTGGCCGCGAAAGTATCGGCGCAGCAGTGTCTACTGGAAGATGATCGGCCTCGATCAGCGTTACAACATCGCCGACCGTATCGAAAGGTTTAACGGGCGCCCGGCCCGGGAACGCGTCGTTCAGGACGTCGAGGTCCCGATCGGTCACACCGCGGAGTTTCTACGATGGTTTCTCGATGAGGTACCCATTGAACCGGTGTGGCTGTGTCCGTTGCGGTTACGCGACCACGAGGGATGGCCGCTATACCCGATACGGTCGGGTCAGACGTACGTCAACATCGGCTTCTGGTCCTCGGTGCCCGTCGGCGCCGCCGACGGAGCCACCAACCGGCGAATAGAGCACAAGGTCAGCGAACTGGGTGGACACAAATCGCTGTACTCCGAATCCTTCTACCCGCGTGAAGAGTTCGAGGCTCTCTACGGCGGCGAGCACTATCGGACCGTGAAAAAGACGTACGACCCCGATAACCGATTGCTGGATCTCTATGCGAAGGCGGTGCGGCGACAATGACGACGACTCAGGCCAAGAACGACCGAGGCGAGAACGGCAAGCTCTCGCTGGCCGAGATTCTCGAAATCATGGCGGCCGGAGACCTGCCGCTGCGCTTCAGCGCCTACGACGGCAGCAAGGCCGGACCGGAGAATGCCGAGCTGGGGCTCGATCTACTGACGCCGCGCGGTACAACGTATTTGGCGACGGCACCGGGTGACCTGGGGCTGGCACGGGCGTATGTTTCCGGCGATATCGAAATGCAGGGAGTGCACCCGGGCGACCCCTACGAGCTGTTGAAGGCCATGGCCGACAGACTAGATTTCAAGCGACCTCCGGCGCGCGTGCTGGCCAACATCGTCAGGTCGATCGGTTTCGAACATCTGCGACCCATCGCACCGCCGCCGCAGGAGGCGCTGCCCCGTTGGCGGCGAGTCGTCGAGGGATTCCGACACAGCAAGACCCGCGATTCCGAGGCCATCCATCATCACTATGACGTCTCGAACGCGTTCTACGAGTGGGTACTCGGGCCGTCCATGACCTATACCTGCGCGTGCTATCCGAACGCTGAGGCCACGCTGGAGGAGGCGCAGGAGAACAAGTACCGGCTGGTTTTCGAGAAGCTGGCGCTCAAGCCCGGTGACCGGCTGCTCGACGTGGGTTGCGGCTGGGGATCGATGGTGAGGTACGCCGCACGGCGCGGCGTGCGCGCCACCGGTGTCACCTTATCGGCCGAGCAGGCCGCCTGGGCACAGAAGGCCCTTGCCGACGAAGGTCTTTCGGATCTGGCAGAGGTCCGTCATGCGGACTATCGCGATACCACGGAAAGAGAGTTCGACGCGGTCTCGTCGATCGGACTGACCGAGCACATCGGCATCGCAAACTATCCCGCATACTTCCGGTTTCTGCAGTCGCGGCTGAAGACCGGCGGCCTACTGCTCAACCATTGCATTACCCGGCCAGACAATCGAACCTCAGCCGTCGCAGGGTATTTCATCGACCGCTACGTCTTCCCCGACGGGGAGTTGACCGGGTCGGGGAAGATCATCACCGAGATCCAGAACGTTGGCCTCGAGGTGCTTCACGAAGAGAATCTGCGTCACCATTACGCACTCACACTCAAGGAATGGTGCGCCAACCTCGTCGAACACTGGGATGAGGCAGTCGACGAGGTAGGCGAGGCCACCGCGAAGGTCTGGGGCCTGTACATGGCCGGTTCACGACTGGGCTTCGAGCGCAATGTCGTTCAGCTGCACCAGGTGCTGGCCACCAAACTTGACGCGCGGCGCGGGTCCTCGCTGCCGCTACGCCCGTGGTGGCAGCCCTAGCTGGGGTCGATTTTGCGAGCGCCCAGCTCGTTCTGAAGTAGTTCCAGCGCAACCTCTTCGGGATCGCGTCGCGGACCGGCCTCGCCCTGCCCGGCCTCGGCGAGCATCTGCTCCTCCTCGTCCTCCGGGGACGTGGGTTCCGGCTCAGGTTCGGGTGCCGGTTCGGGCTCGGGAGTCGGGCGGCTGGGCCGGGTCACGACCCGCGGTGCGGCCTTGGTGACTTTCTGTGCCGGGGCGGGGGCGCCGGGGTCTGCGCTGCTCGCCTCGCAACGGATCTCCCAGTCGACACCGAGCGCATCCTTCAACGCTTCCCGGATGACCTCGGCATTACGCGACTCGGTGATGCGCTTGGCCAATGGCGGCGAATCATGGGACAGCACCAGGGTCTTACCCTCGATGGCACGCACGGTGGCACCGGAGAGCATGACCTCGGTGGTGCGGCTGCGATCCCTGACCTTGGATCGGATCTCGGCCCAGGCGTTACGCACCGCGGTGGTGTCAAGCGCCCCGGGCTGACGCGGCTCGGGAGCAGGTTCCGGCTCTGGTTCTGGTTCTGGCTCCGGAGCGGGTGGTGGTGGCGGCTCCGGGGCCGGCTCGGGCTCAGGTGTCGGAGCAGGTTCCGGGGTGGGCTCGGGCTCAGGTGTCGGAACTGGCTCCGGCTCCGGAGTGGGCTCTGGAGCAGCGGGCGCCGGGGGCGGAGTCGACGCGGGGGGCTCGGGCGCCGGAGCCGGCGGCGCGGATGCTTCCGAGGCAGTGGGTGCCTGGGACTTGCGGACAAAGCGCTGCGACGCGCCTGCTCCACCGGCCTCGGGCACCGACATGTCCAGACGCTTCTCGATGCGCTCGACGCGTTGCAGCACAGCCGATTCCGCGTCAGTGGCCGAGGGCAGCAGTAACCGGGCGCACACCACCTCCAGCAGCAGCCGAGGCGCCGTCGCGCCACGCATCTCCCCGAGTCCGGCGTGCAGCACCTCGGCGTATCGGGTCAGGGTCGCGGGCCCGATGCGCTCGGCCTGCTCGCGCATCCGCTCCAGCACGTCCTGTGGCGCGTCGACCACCCCGCGCTCCACTGCATCCGGAACTGCTTGCAGGACAATAAGATCACGGAAACGCTCGAGCAGGTCGGTGCCGAATCGACGCGGGTCGTGTCCGGCATCCATCACGCCTTCGATGGCTCCGAACACAGCCGCGCCGTCACCGGCCGCGAGGGCGTCCACCGCGTCGTCGATCAGCGCGATATCGGTGACGCCCAGCAGTGCGAGAGCCCGCTGGTACGTCACGCGTTCCTCGTCCGCGCCGGCGAGCAACTGGTCCAGTACCGACAGCGTGTCTCGAGGGGATCCGGCACCGGCACGGATCACCAGCGGGTACACCGGATCGTCGACGGCGACGTTCTCCTGCGCACAGATGCCCTCGACGAGGGTCCGCATCGTCTTGGGTGCCAGTAGGCGGAACGGGTAGTGGTGGGTACGTGACCGGATGGTCGGCAGCACCTTCTCCGGTTCGGTGGTGGCGAAGACGAAGATCAGATGCTCGGGCGGTTCCTCGACGATCTTGAGCAGCGCGTTGAAACCTGCGGTGGTGACCATGTGCGCTTCATCGATGATGAAGATGCGATAGCGCGACTGCGCGGGTGCGTAAAAGGCCCGATCGCGCAGTTCACGGGTGTCGTCCACGCCACCGTGGCTGGCCGCGTCCAGTTCGATGACATCGACGTTCCCCGACCCGTTGGGCGCCAGCGCGACACACGAATCACAGATCCCACACGGCGTCGAGGTGGGGCCTTGCGCGCAGTTCAGCGAGCGGGCCAGGATGCGGGCAGAGGACGTCTTACCGCAGCCACGGGGCCCCGAGAACAGATAGGCGTGGTTGATGCGGCCCGCGTCCAGCGCGGTGGTCAACGGTCCGGTGACGTGCTCCTGGCCGATAACTTCGGCGAAAGTCGCCGGGCGATACTTGCGGTACAGGGCCACGGAGAGCAAGGGTACCGGCGACCGCAGACGACCTTGGCGGGCCACCTGACGAACAAACGGCCACATTGGGTGATCTTGTTCGCTAAAGTCCGCGCATGAAGACACGTCGCGTTGATATGAACACTGTGTTGGCGGTTGGCGCGAGTGTCATCGCACTCGTATTCACCTCCGCTTGTTCCAAGGAATCGCCGAGTGAGTCACCGGCGCCGTCGTCGAGTACCCAGAAGGCCGACGAGCCGGCCGTGAAGTTGCCCGAGGGCCCGGCAACCGCACTTTTGCTGACCCGGGAGGACTTCCCCGCCGGCAATGGGACGTTCACCATCGAAGACAAGCTCAAACTCGACAAGGACAAGGCGGACAAGTCCAAGCCGGAGAAGGTCAACCCGCCGGGGTGCTACGAGTTCATCTCCGAGGGAGACGGCGACTACGACAGGGCGCGCGCCAAGTACGACTCGGACACCGTGATGGCGGAGAGCAGTGTCGGGCTCGGCATCAAGCAATCATTCGACGACCTCGCGAAGCGCGCCCAGGAATGCGCGTCCGTCCAAATGGAGGGCGACGGAGTGGCGATGAAGGCCCATGTCTCCATCGCAGATTTGCCCGGCGCCTCCGCGGAGACCAAGTTGGTGAAGGTCGGCGGCCTTCTCGGACCCGAGGGCGATCAGATCGGCGTCGAGTCGCATATCGCCATCGCGCATCCCCGCGGCACGACCGTCCGCATTGAGGTCGACCGATTCATCGAGCCGTGGACTCCCGAACAAGACGCACTGGTGTTGGATCTACTCAACAAGCAGATCGCCAAGGTGCAAAAAGCGCCGTAGGCGAATCCGCACAAGACGGATGGGGGAAGTCCCGTGGCTCGCACGCTGTCCATCGGCGCGATATCCGCCGCGCTGATCCTCGTATCGGCGTGCACCAGCGTCGTCTCGGGTGAACCGAAGTCGGACGGTTCACCCGGGCTGCCCAAGGGCGATCCCGCCAAGCTCCTGCTGCCCCGCCGGGACTTCCCCGAGGGCTCGGGCACCTATGAGGTACTCGAGCGCCCGGGTGATGACGGCCCGACGGTCAGCCCGTCCGAGTGCAACATGTTCGTCAACCACGACACGGTCACCTTCGATCAGGCCGCCGCACAGTACGAGGACGGGTCTCTTCGTGTGGACATCGTGGTTGGCAAGGGGATTGCCGACTCGTTCCAGGCCATCGAGGAGAAGGCGGGGCGGTGTGGGTCCGTCACGCTAGACCTCGACGGGATCGGCGGGAATGGCAGCGTCAGGACGGAGAAAGTATCGGGAGCGAGCGTGGACGCGACCGCGGCCGTCTTCACCGGCGGCCTGGGCATGGACGGTGAACAGACCGTCGAGATCACCGTCAAGACGCTCACCGCACATCCACGGGGTACCACGGTGACCGTCAAGGTCCTTCATGCCATGGAGCCCTGGACCAGTGACAACGACAAGCTGGCACTGACGCTGCTCAACAAACAGATCGACAAGGTGCAGCAGGCGCCCTAGTCGGCGCGCTCCAGCAGCTTCTCGGTCGCCGCCAGCAGCGCGCACGTCGCCAGACCATCGACGGCGGCGCCGACGGTCTCCAGCGGCGGGAACGACGGTGCCAGACGAATGTTCCTGTCATTCGGATCATTTCGGTACGGGAACGTGGCGCCCGCCTCGGTGAGCGCGATCCCGGCCTCCTTGGCCAGAGCCACCGTGCGTTTGGCGGTACCGTCCAGCACGTCGAGGCTGATGAAGTATCCGCCCTTGGGCTCACTCCACGATGCGATCTTGCTCTCGCTCAATCGGTCGTCCAGGATCTCAAGCGCCAGCTCGAATTTGGGCGCGAGGATCTGCTGATGCTTCTGCATGTGCAACTTGACGCCCTCGGCATCGCCGAAGAAGCGTAGGTGCCGCAGCTGATTCACCTTGTCGGGCCCGATGCTGCGCTTGCCGGCGTGCTGCAGGTACCACGCGATATTGGCCAGTGATCCACCCATGAAGCTGACGCCCGCACCGGCGAAGGTGATCTTCGAGGTAGACGCAAAGATCAACGGGCGGTTGGGATGTCCGGCGGTCTCGGCGAGCCCCAGCAGGTCCACATTCCGGACGAAATCATGCGTGAGTGTGTGTACCGCGTAGGCGTTATCCCAAAACAGCCGGAAATCCGGTGCTGCCGTGTTCATCTGGGCCAGCCGACGAACGACCTCCCACGAGTAGACGGTTCCGGTGGGGTTGGAGAAGACGGGAACGCTCCACATGCCCTTGATGGTCGGGTCGGAGGCCACGAGTTCCTCGATGAGGTCCACGTCGGGGCCGTCCTCGCGCAGCGGTACCGGAATCATCTCGATGCCGAAGGATTCGGTGATCGCGAAATGACGGTCGTATCCGGGTGCCGGGCACAGGAACTTCAGCGACGGCTCCTCAACCCAGGGCCGGGGCGAATCGACGGTTCCGTACAGCAGCGAGTACACGATCACGTCGTGCATGAGGGAGAGACTGGCGTTGTTGGCCGCGATCAGGTTGGGCGCGGGAACGCCGAGTAGCTCACCGAAGATTGCGCGCAGCTCCGGAAGTCCGTTACCGCCGCCGTAGTTGCGCGTATCGGTGCCATTGCCATCGAGGTAGTCGCCGTCACCGGGCAGCGCCAGCAGGCCGTTCGACAGATCCAGCTGCTCGGGCGCCGGTTTGCCGCGAGTGAGGTCCAGCGAGAGCCCCTTGGCCTTGAGCTGGCTGTAGTTCTCCTGCTGCAACCGATGCTGAGCTGCGAGTTCGTCGGGTCCGAGCGACAGGAATGACACGGCTTTCCCCTATTCGCCCTGCAGGGCATCTGGAGGTCGCGATCTTCGGAAAGGGGACCCCGCGCACCCGACAGAGCCCGTTGACCCTTGCTGCCTTCCAGCCCTGGGGGAGTTCACAGGATAGACGCCGCGCGGGGTCCAGTGATCAGTCTAGTGGGTGGGCCATCCCGCCCCGAACCGTGGTGGGTGTTACCTTCCGATATCGTGAAATCGGATTGAGACAATACCCTCCGTGCCCTCGAATTCGCACAGGAAAGGACCAGCGGGAATGGCTGAAATTCCAACTCTTGCAGAGTTTCCGCTGCATTCACACGATAAGTTGCGTTATGCCGATACCGACCGGCAAGGGCACGTCAACAATTCCGTCTTCTCCACCTTGCTGGAAACCGGGCGAGTGGAGTTCCTACACGACAGCACCAGACAAATTCTGGAGCCAAACAGGGCGTTTGTCATCGCGCGTCTGGAGATCGACTTCCTGGGCGAGATGCTGTGGCCAGGCCAAGTAACTATCGGCACCGCGGTGGATTCCGTCGGACGCAGTTCACTCAAACTCCGCCAAGCCATCTTTCAGGACAATCGCTGTGTCGCGAGAGCCCTCTCCGTCATTGTTTTGATGGATGAAAGCTCGCGCCTCTCGACACCATTCTCCGAAGACGTTCGCGCTCGCCTTTCCGAGTCGGCATCGAATAGCGCATCGCAACCGCACTCCGATACAAACGCCTAATCGCCGACCAGGCCCAGCAGCTCAGCCCCATTGCGATCCAGGATCAGCGACGCGTCCTCGGCCGAGAGTCCCTCCTCGATGTACGTCGCGGAACTGACGTACCTGGCACCGCCCTGGTACGGGAAGTCCGAGCCGAATACCAACCGGTCGGCACCGAGCGACGCGACAGCGGCCTGCAGCGCGGGAGTGTGGTCATGCCCCACCGTGTCGAACCACAGCCGCCGGACGGCATCCTTGGGTGCTTCCGGACAATGCGTCGCTTCCCATTCGGTCACCTGACGGTTCGCGCGCTCCAGCACCATCGGTAACGCCCCGCCCAGATGACACGTCACGATCTTCATATCCGGATAACGCGACGGGATACCCGCGACGATGAGATGCATGATGGCGATCGTGTCCTCGATCGGCGCTCCGATCGACCAGGTGAGCGAGTGATCGGTGATTAAGGAAGAGTCCGCACCGCACCCTGCCGGATGAACGAAAAGTATTGCGCCCCTGTTATTCAATTCCTCGTACAGCGGATCGAATATCGGATCGGCTATCGATCGGCCAAGCACCGAGGTCGTGATCGACGCGCCGTACATGCCCAGATCATCGATTGCACGGTTCAGCTCCTCCAACGCGGCCGGGATGTGCGGCAACGGCAGTGACGCCAGCGCGCGGAACCTTCCCGGATACTCACTGGCGAGCTTCGCGTACTCGTCGTTGACGAACCGGGCACTCTCGACGGCGGCGGTCTCGTCCCCGAAATGAGGTGACGCCGGCGTAGCCGAGAGGATCTGCAGATCAACACCCGCCTCGTCCATCAGCGCGAAACGCCCATCCAAATCGGTACGCGTCGCCCCGGCCCCGAGGCCACGATGGACATCGGTACCGGCCCTCCCGTACTCGTCGAGTAACGACAGATAGTCGTCAGACCACAGGTGAGCGTGAATGTCTATGCGCACACTTGTCATGCTAGTACCGGAACACCCGTCGCCAGCGGCGTGAGCAACTCACCGAAGATCCCCACGCCGTCGCGGGTGAGGATGGACTCGGCGTGGAACTGGATGGATGCAAACCGCTTGGCGCGCACCGCATGAACCTCGCCCGTCACGGCATCGGCACTGATCTGCACCCGCCCTGCGGGGGTATCGACCCACTCGCCGCTCGTCACCGCGGCAAAGGTGTTGTAGAACCCGACATGCCGCTCGGTTCCGAACAAATCGATCTGCCGCTGCACGCCCTGGTTGGGCTGATCCCGACGACGAACGGGCAGGCCCAACTGCCGGCAGAGCACCTGATGACTCAGGCAGATCGATAGGAACGGAATACGCTGAGTCAGTGCGGTCTTCGTCAGGGCGGTCAGTGTCGCAATCTTGGGAACATCGATTGCCGTCGGATCGCCCGGGCCGGGGCCGAGCACCAGGATGTCATGTGCGCCGGGCTGGATATCCTCGTCGAACCGGCGGATATCCACGCGTAAACCCAAGGCCCGCAACTGCAATCCGATCATCGAGGTGAACGTGTCCTCGGCGTCGACGACCAGCGCGGTGCGACCCACCAGACTCGCGGCGTTCTCTCCCGATCCGTGTCCCAGCCAGAAGGTCCCGATGCCGGTGTTGCGGCTCGCCAGAGCCTCCGTAACACGAGGATGGCTGCGAAGTTCCCGACGTGTCGTTAAGGCGGAGAGTAATCCGGCTGCCTTGCTACGGGTTTCAGCGGCCTCGCTCGCCGGATTGGAATGCCGAACGATGGTGGCGCCGGTGCCGGCGGTAAGCGCGCCATCCGGTGCGATCTCCGCCGTGCGGATCAAGATGGCTGAATCCAATTGCCGCACACCGGCTGTATCTGTGCTGACCAACGCGGCAACGCCGCTGTAGTATCGGCGGCCCTTGGGTTCGTACCGTTGAATGACACGGCACGCGTTCTCCAGCGGGCTTCCCGTCACCGTCGGCGCAAACATCGTCTCGGCCAGGATCTCGCGCGGATCTCGATCGGTAACACCGGAAATCAGATACTCGGTGTGCGCGAGCCGCGCCATCTCCTTCAAATACGGTCCCTGCACCTGCCCGCCATCCGGGCAGATCCGGGCCATCATCTTCAGCTCCTCATCGACCACCATGTAGAGCTCGTCGGATTCCTTGGTGTCGGCAAGGAACTCCATGACCGCATCCAGATTCGGGCCGTTGGCACCGTATCGGTACGTCCCGCTGATCGGATTCATCACCGCCAACGAATCCTGCACGCTGATATGGCGTTCGGGGGTGGCGCCGATGAATACCTGTTCGCCGGTACTCACCAGGAACGTCCAGTACGCACCCTTCTCCCGTTCCAACAGTCTCCGAAAGAGCGTCAGCGCGGTGTTGATCGAATAGTCATGCAACTGGACCAACAGGTTCCGCTTGAGCACGAAGTTCGCTCCCGCCCCCTGGCCGATCTCCTCGGAGATGATTCCCGAGGCCAAACGCGCGTACTCCTCGTCGTCGATGTCGAAATCGCTGTGGCCCACCACCACCGGATACTCGGGAATTCGGTCTAACACCTCCGACAACGGCGCCGACTCCTGCTGCTCGACGGCAAGCGCCAGTAGTGGAGCACCGTCGTCGGGCGCTACAAATCCGCGCTCGGCAATCTGCCGGTACGGCACCAAGGCCAGCAGGTCATGCCCACGATGCCCGTCATGAGACTGCGCGAAGCGGTCCATGGCGCCGACGGCGTTCCCCTGACGTACCCAATCGGCCGGAGTCGACCATGCCCCGGAGATCATGACTACCACAGGAAGCTTCGGAGGCGTGGGCCGCGCGAACCAGGCGGGTGGCAGATAGACGTACTCGGTTCGATGTTGGAAGCCCGCAACGTCCGCCGGGATGTCGACCGGAACCACATGTCCGGTCGCTGTGGGGCCCTTGCCTTTCAGATCCTGCACCGCCGCCATATCGGTCTCACCGGGCAGCGGGCCGGCGGTCACCGCGGCCCACGCCAGACGCAGCGTGTCGTAGTAGTCGATCCACTGATTCAGCACGGTCAGCGCAGCCAGCAGGCACAGTGGCGCGGCCAGCACCATCACTCCCCGGCGCAGCCATCGCGCGCCTACCCAACCGACGATTGCGACAACCAACGCCACTGCGGCAAAACCGATCCAGATCCACAACATGAGCGGAGGCGGGTTGTCCGCCATTCCCTGCGAGGTGATGTACCAGTACGCCAGCGCGCCCGCGCCCGCGCCCGATACGGCGGCGCTCGGCACCCACACCCGCAGCCAACTGCGCGGTCTGCGATAGAGCCCGACCACCAAGGCCAACGCCGCCACGACCTGAATCGCCACCGGAAGCCAGCCATGGATCAGAGAGGGACCCGCGTACAGCGGATTGTTCCGCGCGTAATCAGGCAACTCGGCCAGTACCCATGTCCCCGAAGGCGGCACGCCATGATTGTCGGTGCCCTTCCTGGAAGAAGGTTCCGTGCATTCTGGGGAATTGCTGGGAATCGCCGAGTCTTGGACGTGACGGACAATGCCGATGGTGGTTGCCGGTGAACGCCCGCCGGACAAATAGTGCAGAAATGACGCGGGTTGTCCTGATCGTGCTGTGCGCGCTACAGGTCACCATGCAGCTCTACGTGTGGATTCCGATCCACGACGCCGTATCGGCGTCCTACGACGGGCACAACATGACGCCCGCCCTCTCCTCGGCTCTCTTCGGTTACGCCGCCGGATTCCTGCTGTTCGGTCCCGTCACCGATCGATTCGGACGCCGGCGTGTACTGATCGCCGGGGTATCGGTGATGGCCTTCCTCACCCTCCTGGTGCCGTTCGCCCCCACACCTGCGTTGTTCGGACTGATCCGCGTGCTGCAGGGTTTCGCCGGCGGTGCGTTCTCACCGTCTGCGCTGAGCTATCTCGGAGAGGCTCTGCCCCGACGGACGGCGACTACCGCGATCGGTGCGGTATCCACCGCGTATCTGATGGCCGGGGTGCTCGGGCAGGTGATGGCCTCCCTCGTCACTCACGCGTGGGGTTGGCAGTGGGTGTTCTGGGTCAGTGCGGCCGGACTCGCGCTGAATGTCCTACCGCTGGCATTCGTCATGCGGGAGGAGCGCAGCGGCGATCCCTCGGCACGGGTGGTGTCCGGTTTCGCCGCGCAGGCCCGTCTACTCACCCGCCGAGACATCGCGGTGCCGCTGGCCGCCGTGTTCGTGCTGATGTTGTCGTTCGTGGCGATGTACACAAGCCTGGCGACCCAGTTGGTGGATGCGTTGCACCTGCCTGAATCCATGGGCACCACCATTCGGCTGGCGGGCATTCCCGGGATGCTGGTCGCCCCGTTCGTCGGCTCGTGGGTGGGCAAGGTCGGCACCGAGACCGGTGCGTTGGCGGGGTACTCACTGGCCGCCGCCGGGCTTGCCGTGGAGGCCCTGGGTGCCGGCTCTGTTCCCGTCATCGTCGTGGGCAGCAATATCTTCGTCGCCGGTATCGCGATCGCATCGACGGCGATGGTCACCATGTTCGGCGATCGAGCGGCTCCCCGGCGTGGTGCCGGTACCGCCCTGTACGGCTTCACAGTTTTTCTCGGCGCCAGCGCCGCGCCCTACCTCGCCCACGGCCTCGGATTCCGGCCCCTGCTCGGGGTGCTGGTGGCGGCGCTGATCGGCGGAGCGGTGCTCGTCGCGAGCTCGCGGCGGAACGCATCTGGGCCGGTCAAGACGACGGTGGACATAGGCACCCAGCGCAGTCCGCTACCATGACCGACGGAGGATTCGCCTAGTGGCCTATGGCGCTCGCCTGGAACGCGGGTTGGGTTAATAGCCCTCAGGGGTTCAAATCCCCTATCCTCCGCCACTGCAGGACCGCATCAAGGAGGGCAATGGCTGCCGGACGCCGGACGGCGACCATCGTTCTGACCAGCAGCCATGCCGCTCTCTCCTTGATCGCGGGACTGCTTTTTTTCTTTTTCGTGCTGCCCCGCTGGCCCGAACTGGACGGGACCACCAGTCACGCCTTAGGTACCGGGCTGCGCATCCTCGCCGGGGTACTGCTGGCGGCCGCCGGTGTCCCCGCCCTGATCCGCTGGCGACAGGCCCGTCGGCCCGAGTTCGCGACACCACAGCTCGCGCTCACGCTGCGGGCGGCGGCCTTCATCGGCCATTTCCTGGCCGGTGCGCTGATCATCGGTACGGCGACCGCCGAGATCTGGCTGAGCCTCGATCGGTTCGGCATCTGGGAGTTCGGGGCGTACGGCGCGGCCGGGGCGATCGGAATCCTGGCCTTCGCGGCCTATCACCTGGCATTCGTGGCCGAAAGCCCGGAAAAGGAACGCACGCCCCGTCCGGCCAAGAAGAAGCCCATCGAGGTCACCGAGCCCACACTGGACACGGACGAGACCGCGAAGGCCGACGAATCCCCGGTCGAGGAGTCTGCAGTTGACGAGGCAGTCGAGGCTGCCGCTCAAGACACCGAGACCACGCACGACACCGAAGCCCCGGACATCGAGGACGGGGAAGCGCTCGAACCGGCACGCGGTCTACGGAACCGTCGCACCCGCAGGTCCTAGATCGCGTCCTTCCCCTGGGCGGACAAGACGAGCACCGAACCGTCCTTAGGAGCGAACGCTTTGACCTCCCATCCGCCCTTCGCGGTGTTGGTCGACAGCATTCGATCGAGCTCGTCGCTGCGTTCGAACTGCGCGGAGGAGGGCACACCCGCATCGAGTGTCTTCCACAGACGTGGTCTGGTGGCCAGGACCATGCTGGAGCGGAAGGGCGCCACGTACGCGGCCAACTGCTGGGGCGGCATTTCGATGATGGCGTCCACCCAATACGTGGTGGTCGGACCGGGCAGAGGCTCGTCGCCGAAGAAGCCCTGGACCCATTCACCGGTCACCGGCTTCGGCAGCTTCGGGAAACGCTGCTCCAAGGGTTCGGAGTCGTAGCGGATCGGCGACGCTCCGGTCTTTTGCGGCGTGTAGGAGGTCTGGGTGGACTTGGGCTCGCCCCAGGCCGAGCAGCCGCCCACCGCGAAAAGCGCTACGGCACAGGCCACGGCCCAACGTTTCATTACTGCACGGTACCGGCAGGACGAGATCGCGTTGCCAGTATCCAAATCGCCACCGTGAGGAACAGCAACGGAAAGAAGGCCGAGTCGAAAACTCTTTCACCACGCGACATCTGTGCGATCACGGCATCCCACGCGGTGATGTAGGACCCGAAATCGGGGTTTATCCGCATCGCGCGGACGTACAGCACCAGGTACCACCACATGGACACGATCGCCGCGATCACAACCGTCACCGCCGCCCACCGCCACCGCTGGGCACCACGAGCGATCAGGATCTGGTTGACCAACAACACCATCAACGGCACCGTCCACACCCAGTGATGGCCCCATGCCAACGGAGAGACCACGCAGCCGACCATGCCGACGACCGTGACGGCCAGCAGCTCCCGCCCGTCTCCGTGCGCCCTGCGTGCGGCGGCCATTCCCAGCAGCGCGGCTCCGCCCGCGAGCAGCACCCACAACCACATCGGCATCGATTGCGGTGCATAGATATTCGACAGTGCACCACCTATCGATGCATTGGCGGGATGGTCCAGGGAACCGATGTGGCCGGTGGTACGCACCGCACCCAGCCAGTAGTCGGACGAATCCGAAGGCAGCACAATCCATCCCAACACCACGGTGCCCACCGCCGTGACCATGGCCGCCACCGCCGCCCGCCACTGCCGGGAGATCAGCAGGTAGGGAACGAAAATGATGGCCGTGAGTTTGACCCCCGAGGCCACACCCACCGACCAACCACGCCACCGCGCACCCGCCGGCCTCGTGAGATCCCAGATGATGAGCGCGGCCAGCACGAGATTGACCTGCCCCTGCCACAGGGTTCCATGGACTGGCTGAATATCCCAGGCCACCAAGTTCATTCCCACACACGCGACAGCCAACGGACCATCGGCCGAGAATCCAAGAACCCGCCAGCACCGCCAGATGATGGCGAACAGCGCCACCAGATTCACCAGGAACCAGATAACCTTCGCCGTCCCCAACGGCACGAAACCCAGAGGGGCGAAGAGTAATCCTGCGAACGGTGTGTACGTGAACCACCCGGCATCAGGAATCTCTGTGACATACAACGGCTCGCCGTGCAGCACCCGCAGACCCCCGAACCGGTAGGTCATCAGATCGCCACCATTGCTGAACAGTCCGAAGCTGTTCGGGGCGTTCAGTGGTATCAGCCAATGCTGTAGCAGCACCGCGACCACGCCGACCGCCAGCCATAGGCCGGCCGCCCGCCACGACATGCTGCGGACCGTCACTACTGCTTCCTATCGGTATCCCGGGACGGCTGAACGCGTTTCGGTTCTCCCGGCATCTTCGGGTAGTTCGGCGGGTAGGGCATATCGCCCAGTCCGTTTGCCTCGTCCCGTTCTACCATCTCAAGCAGCGGCTCGATCGACTGCGGCGCATCATCCATATCGGCCATGGGGTCCGGACGTTTCCGGAGCAGGTCGGGCACGGTCGCGATGGTGAAGTCATCGGGCTCGGCGTCGGCGAGTTCTTCCCACGTCAGCGGCGTGGAAACGGTGGCGATCGGCGTGCGCCGCACCGAGTAGGCCGACGCCATGGTGCGATCACGCGCATTCTGATTGAAGTCGATGAAGATGCGCTCGCCGCGCTCTTCCTTCCACCACGAGGTTGTCACCTGCCGGGGTGCGCGCCGTTCCACCTCGCGGGCCAGCGCGATACCGGCACGGCGTACCTCGATGAAATCCCAACGGGTCTCGATGCGCAGATAGATGTGGATACCGCGGCCGCCCGAAGTTTTCGGATAGGCGACAAACCCCAGCTCATCCAGTAGCGGACGCAGCACATCGAGCGCCACTGATTTGGCTTCGTCGAATCCGGTACCCGGCTGCGGGTCCAAATCGATACGCAGCTCGTCAGGGTGGTCCAGATCGGGATATCGCACCTGCCACGGATGCAACGTCACCGTGCCCATCTGCGCCGCCCACACGATCGCGGCGGGCGTGGTCACCCGCAGGACCTCGGCGGTGCGGCCGGACGGGAACGTCACCTCGCAGCCGTCCAGGTAGTCGGGATAGTGCTTGGGCAGGCGCTTTTGGTAGATCTCCTCGCCGTCGATGCCGTCGGGGAAGCGCTGCAGATGCGTGGGACGGTCCCGCAGCGCGTTCATCATCGGTCCGAGCGCGACGGTGCGGTAGTACTCGGCGAGATGCCGCTTGGTGCCGCCATCAGCCCCCAACTGAGGGAAGTACACCTTGTCAGGGTTGCTCAGCCGGACGGCGATGCCGTCGACATCCAGTTCCTCGGCGGGCGTGGGCATTACCGTCATCATATGGGAATGGACCTGCCCGTCATGCCTCCTATCGCGCCAATGCTTGCGAAACCTGTCGCGAAAATCCCGGCCGACGCGTCATACGAGCCCAAGTGGGATGGGTTCAGGTCGATCGTCTTTCGCGACGGCAATGAGGTGGAGCTGGGCAGTCGCAACGAAAAGCCGCTGACCCGGTACTTTCCGGAGCTGGCGGCGGCCGTACTGGCCGAGCTGCCCCCGCGGTGCGTTGTCGACGGGGAGATCGTGATCGCCACCGCGTCGGGGCTGGACTTCGAGGCGCTGCAGCAGCGGATTCATCCGGCAGATTCCCGGGTGCGGCTGCTGGCTGAGCAGACGCCCGCCTCATTCATCGCTTTCGACCTGCTCGCGCTGGGGGACGAGGACTTCACCGGACGACCGTTCAGCGAGCGCCGTGCCGCGCTGACGGACGCGCTGTCCGGGGCAGGCACCTCGATTCATCTCACCCCCGCCACCACCGATCACGACACGGCAGAGCGCTGGTTCGAGGAGTTCGAGGGTGCCGGAACCGACGGCCTCATCGCGAAACCATTGACCATCGCCTACCAGCCCGACAAACGGGTGATGTTCAAGATCAAACCCGAGCGCACCGCCGATTGCGTGGTGGCCGGATATCGGGTGCACAAGTCCGGTGATGACGCCATCGGATCACTGCTGCTGGGTCTGTATCAGGACGACGGTGCGTTGGCCTCGGTCGGCGTGATCGGCGCGTTTCCGATGGCCGAACGCAAGCGGCTCTTCCAGGAGCTGCAACCGCTCGTCACCGACCTGGAGGATCACCCTTGGAACTGGGCGGCTCATCAGGCCGGTGAACGCACTCCGCAGAAGAACGCCGGCTCACGCTGGAATGCTGGCAAGGACCTGTCGTTCGTCGCGCTACGCCCCGAACGGGTGGTGGAGGTCCGCTATGACCACATGGAGGGTGTGCGGTTTCGCCACACCGCACAATTCAACCGCTGGCGCCCGGATCGCGATCCGCGTTCCTGCACCTATGAACAGCTCGAACGGCCAATCGCGTTCAGTCTCAACGAGATTGTTCCGGGTCTGGTGTGAACGGTGCCGGGCGATTCGCGCCGAGCCCTTCCGGCGACCTGCACATAGGCAACCTGCGCACGGCATTATTGGCATGGCTGTTGGCACGCTCGAGCGACCGCGGGTTCCTCATGCGGGTGGAAGACCTGGACACCCGCACCAGCTCCACCGTGGCGCGGCGCCAACTAGCCGACCTCGCCGCGATCGGTCTTGAGTGGGATGAACCCGTGGTCTGGCAGTCGGATCGCAGCACCGCCTACGACGCGGTGCTGGCGACACTGCGATCTCGGGGCCAGCTGTACGAATGCTATTGCAGCAGAAAAGATATCGCCCAAGCACCCACGGCCCCGCATTCTCCTCCCGGCGCATACCCGGGCACCTGCCGAGACCTGTCGGAATCTCGGCGCGCACAGCACCGCGCGGCCCACCCCGAACGCCCACCAGCACTTCGGCTGCGGACGGAGAACTCTGCCGTCACCGTGCAGGACGCGCTGCATGGTGAATACACCGGCTTGGTGGACGATTTCGTGGTGCGCCGCGGCGACGGCGTGATCGCCTACAACGTCGCGGTGGTGATCGACGACCACGCCCAAGGCATCGACCAAGTGGTACGCGGAGATGATCTGCTGGCCTCCGCGCCCCGGCAGGCCTACCTCGGTGCGCTGCTGGGCTATCCGGTGCCGACGTACGCCCATGTTCCGCTGGTCCTGAACACCGCGGGCGCGCGGCTGGCCAAACGCGATGGCGCGGTGACCGTCGCTGATCTGGGCGCGCAACGAGCCTTCGATTTGATATGCGACTCACTCGGATACGAGGCCGCGAATGCCGCGGAGCTGCTGGGACAGTTCGACGCGCAACGCATCCCGCGCGACCCGTGGATATACCCGCGCTGATCCGAAGCAGCCTGTCGGCACCGGAACTGTGTTAGCCTCCCGCGGTGTTTCGTGCCCTCGCGCTCGCACTTCTGACACTGCTGGCAGTAGCCGGGCGCGGAGGCCAGGCACAAGAATCGCTGCGGGTCGGCACCGAGGGCGTCTACGCACCACTCAGTTTTCACGATGAACGCACCGGGGAGCTGACCGGATACGACGTGGATGTCGCCCGCGCCGTCGGCGAGAAACTTGGCCGACCCGTGGAGTTCGTCGAGATACCGTGGGACGCGATCTTCGCCGGGTTGGACGCCGAGCGGTTCGACGTGGTGGCCAATCAGGTGACCATCACCCCGGAACGTAAGGCCAAGTACGACCTGTCCACGCCGTATGCGGTGGGCGAGGGTGTGATTGTCACCCGAGCCGACGACAACACCATTCACAGCCTCGCCGATATCCGCGGCAAGGTGGCAGCCGAGAATGCTACGAGCAACTGGTCCCAGATCGCCCGCGACGCCGGCGCCCGGGTGGAGGCCGTCGAGGGCTTCACCCAATCCATCACGCTGTTGAGCCAGGGCCGAGTCGATGTCGTGGTCAACGACAGCATCGCGGTCTACGCCTACCTGGCCAGCACCGGTGACCCTGCGGTGAAGATCGCCGGGAGCACCGGTGAACGCAGTGAGCAGGGGTTCGCCGCCCGCAAGAACAGCGGTCTACTGCCCGAGTTGAACAAGGCACTGGAGCAGTTGTCGGCCGACGGTACGTTGTCCCGCATCTCCGAGAAGTACCTCAAGGCCAACATAAGCGGGACGGCCAGCGAAACGAAATCACAAGCGGCCCAGGGCGACTCCGGCGAGGGAAGATCCAACACCCAGCTGGTCCTGCACAACCTGTGGCCGATGGCGCGGGCCATGCTCACGGTCACCCTTCCACTGACCGCCATCAGCTTCACGATCGGGCTGGCCATCGCCCTCGGGGTGGCGCTGGCCCGCATGTCCGATCGCCGGGTGCTCTCCGGTCTTGCCCGCATCTACATCTCGATCATCCGGGGTACCCCGCTGCTGCTTCAGCTGTTTCTGATCTTCTTCGCGCTGCCCGAATTCGGGGTGAAGATCAGTCCGTTTCCCGCCGCGGTCATCGCTTTCAGCCTCAACGTGGGCGGCTACGCCGCCGAGATCATCCGGTCGTCCATCCTGAGCATCCCCCGCGGGCAGTGGGAGGCCGCCTCAAGTCTGGGCATGAGTTACCGCACCACGTTGTGGCGCATCGTCATTCCGCAGGCCAGTCGGGTCGCGGTGCCCCCGTTGTCCAACACGCTGATCTCTCTGGTGAAGGACACCTCACTGGCATCGGCAATCCTGGTGACCGATGTGATGCGCACGGCACAGGTTGCCGCGGCCCCCACCTTCCAGTTCTTCACGCTTTATCTGACCGCAGGCATCTATTACTGGGTCGTCTGCATGGTGATGTCCGTGGTGCAGGATCGGGTCGAGGAACGTCTAGCCAGGTCTGTTGCCCACTAGATGATGCGTACCGGAAGGTCGGCGAGTCCGCGCAGCGTGACGTTCGGCTTGTAGCTGGGCTCACCGGTCAACCGCACATCGGGGAACCGCGCGGTGATCGAGCTCAACGCCAGCTTGGCCTCCAACCGCGCCAGCGGAGCACCCAAGCAGAAGTGTGGACCGTGCCCGAAGGCCAGGTGTTTGATCTCGGCGCGATCCGGATCGAAGACGTCCAAGTCCGGGCCGATCTCCGGATCACGTTGCGCGGCAGCGAGCATCAATAGCACCCACTCGCCACTGGGGAAGGTGAAGCCACCAACCGTCATGTCACCGTCGGCGACCCGGGCCACCATATGCACGGGCGGGTCGTAACGCAGCGTCTCCTCGATGACCGCTGCCGCACGATCAGCATTCTGTCCCAACATTTTCCACTGCTGTGGCGTCTGAAGCATGGCCAATGACGCGTTGGCGATCAGGTTGACGGTGGTCTCGTGTCCTGCGATGAGCAGCAGCGTGCAGGTGGAGATGATCTCTTCCTCGGTGAGCTGGTCACCGGCCTCCTCGACCTGGATCAGGGCCGACAACAGATCATCGCCGAGGTTGCGCCGACGGGCCGCGATGAGATTGGCGAAGTAGTCCCACATCCAATGGGCCGCCTGGAAACGTTCGTTCATGTTGGCGGGCGCCTGACCGGTCAACGCGAAAACCGGATCCAGCCCTTGACCCAGCAGCGCTGAGGCCCTGCCGAATTCGGGTTCGTCTTCGATCGGTACCCCCAGCATCCGGCAGATCACCGCGACGGGCAGCGGATAAGCGAAATCTGTGACGAGGTTGACGGTGCCACGCCGCGCGATGTCGTCCAGAAGCTGATCGACGAGGCCCTGAACGTCTTCGGCCATCGCGTTGATCACCTTGGGTGCGAACGCCTTAGCAGCCAGCTTGCGCAGCCGGGTGTGATCGGGGGCGTCCAGGCCCAGGAACGAGGGCCTGGCGATCAGGTTGGGATTCTGTGCAAGCTGTCGCTGCACGATCTTCGACTTACGGCGATCCGAAGACGCCTGCGGGTGGCGCAGCACGGCGTTGCAGTCGGCGAAGGTCGCCAGCACGCTGACGTCCATGCCGGGCGGGTGCACCGGACCGGCCTGCGTCTGCTCGACCAGCTGGCGGTACACCGGGTATGGATTGGCACGATTGGCCGGGTCGAGCACCTGAAGTAGCAGAGTGCCCGGGTCAGTCGTAGTAGGCATGTGTCCAGTGTGCGCCTGGATCTGGGGATGCGCCCGAACCGCAGGCGCTCCGGCCGACGCGATTCAGCGGTAGTAGCGTCCCAGGGTCTCTTCGCGCAGCTCCTCGAAGTGACCGTCCATAATGCCGGCGCGAATGCGGTCTACCAGCCCGATGGTGAATCGTTCGTTGTGGATGGTGGCCAAGGTGGATGCCAGGATCTCCTTGGCCTTGAACAGGTGGTGCATGTAGGCCCGCGTGTAGTGCGTGCAGGTGTAGCAGTCGCACTCGGCGTCGATCGGGGTGAAGTCCCGGCGGTACTTGGATCCGGTGATGTTCACCCGACCGTCGCGGGTGTAGACGGCGGCATTGCGCGCGACCCGTGACGGGGATACGCAGTCGAAGGTGTCGGCACCGGCGGCGACGGCGGCGAACAGGTCATCGGGTTCGCTGATCCCGAGTAGGTGACGCGGTTTGTGTTCGGGCAGTTCGGATGTCACCCAACCGACGATGGTGCCGAGGTTCTGTTTCTCCAGCGCGCCACCGATCCCGTAGCCGTCGAAGCCTCGACCTTCCTCGCTGACAAGCGATTCCAATCCGCGCGCGGCCCGACGCCGCAGATCCTCGTACTGTGCGCCCTGCACCACACCGAACAATGCCTGGTAGGGCTTGTCGGCGCGTTCGCGCGTCAGCTTCTCGTGCTCGTCGAGGCACCGCTGCGCCCACTCGTGGGTGCGTTGTACCGAATCCTCTTGGTATTCACGGGTGTTGATCAGCGTGGTGAGCTCGTCGAAGGCGAAGATGATGTCTGCGCCCAGCTGATGCTGGATCTGCATGGACACCTCCGGGGTGAACCGGTGCGTGGATCCGTCCAGGTATGAGGTGAAGGTGACGCCGTCATCGTCGACGTGGGCAAGCTTGTCCTTCTTCTTGCCGCCGCCGAGGGAACCCATGACGTCGTCGGAACGGGCCCGGTTGACGTCCATCGCCATGACCTTGCGTGCCCCCGAACCGAGGGAGAGCACCTGAAACCCGCCGCTGTCGGTGAACGTGGGGCCGGGCCAGTTCATGAATGCACCGAGCCCTCCGGCCTCGTCCACGATGTCGGGGCCGGGCTGCAGGTACAGGTGGTAGGCGTTGGCGAGCACAGCCTGAGCGCCGAGAGCGGCCATGGTTTCGGGCAGGACAGCTTTCACGGTGGCCTTGGTGCCGACGGCGATGAAGGCCGGGGTGTGGATATCCCCGTGCGGGGTGTGGATCACCCCGGCCCGGCCCGCGGTTCCCGGCAGGGTGGCGTCGATGGAGAAGTACTGGTCGGTCATCGGAGGCTATTTTGCCCTGGGCACATCGGGCCTCCGGCTTTCGGCACTTCACCCACGCGACTCATCGCAGTCGTAGGCTCGGGTCATGACATCGACGTCGGATCTTCGCGCGCTGGAGCAGGGCACCACCACCCCGGAGGCCCTGGTCTTCTTCGACAACTTGGAGCCCGTGCGATCAGAGGAGTTGATCGGTCAGCGCTGGCACGGTGGCGAGGTGCCCACCGGACATTCGATGGACGGCATCCTGACGGTGTCGGGCTGGTACGGCAAGCAGTTCGACGACGTGGATCACGTGCATCCGCTGCTGTTCAGCGATGGTGGCGGCGATATCTTCGCGGTCGATCCGATGCTGGCGCCGATGGGGCTCGCGGGCCGGATCAGCGGGCTGACCGAGTCCCCCATGGTGAAGCGGACATCACCGACCGCGTTGTCGGCGCTCAAGCCGCTGATCCGGACCAACAAGCACCGCGCCCGGCTGCGTAATATCGAGTTCCGCGGCGCCGTCAGCGCGGCCATGGTCTACGACCACAAGGCGATCATCGACCATTTCCGCAAGGTGGATGACGACACGCTGCTGGGCATCATGGACCTGCGGGACATGGACCAGCCGTACTTCTTCACGTTGCGCCGAGACTGAACACGGTTACCCACCCGCCCCCCGTCTAAGCTGCGCGGGTGAGGGCGCCGAAATGATCTTGTTGGAGCGGTCCTTCGCCTACACGCCGCTTCAGGTGTGGCGTGTGATGGTCGATCCGGACCTGTGGTCACTGCACACCACCGGGTTCCGGCCCGAGGTCGGTTGCCGGTATCGCATCACCCACCCAGCCATCCTGGGTACCCGGCTGCTCGGCACCGGGGACTGCACGGTCGTTGCCGCGGATTCGGGCGAACTGCTGTCGGTGGACTTCGTCGGCACGGTGCGCGAGGGCAATCCGGCCCGCTGGACCATCAGCCACCGTCTCACGTACGCCGATCACGGGACCACCCTCACGACGTACCTCAAGGGGGTCGATATCAACGATCACTCCGAGAAGGTGCTGATGCGCATCGTGGCCGACAGTACGGCGCGATCCGCGCACCTGCTCGAAGAGTGGCTTGCGGATCGCTACCGGATACCCGGCAAAGAATATGGCGGTGGCGGAGGGATTTGAACCCTCGGACGGGGGTTACCCGTCACACGCTTTCGAGGCGTGCTCCTTAGGCCGCTCGGACACGCCACCGCCGAAGAGACTACAGGCCCCCGGGCCCGATCCCCCAATCGGTTGACTCGACTACTGACGATGGAAAGCCCCTCGCCACGGGTGAGCGTGCTTTATCGCGCCATCACCCGACAGTGTTAGCAATGTGCTGTCCATATGCGTGAAGTCGCATGGCTGGCAGGAAACTCCCAGCGTGCTGTACGAATTCGGCGGCGCGGCTCCAAGGAAAGTGGTTTTCCATCAAGCATGTGCAGGTTCCTTGTTGGCATCTCGCGGCATCCGCCTCGTCGGGGCGGGCGGGCGCCGTCGGGCGGTCGACACCACATCGGGGATCGGCACATCTGAGATCAACACCATCAAGTGTGGAAGGCCCTGACCAATGAAGATTCTTGTAGGAATCGCGGCATCCGCCGCCATTGCCGCGAGCGCGCTCGGCTTGGCGGCAACAGCCAATGCAGCACCGGCAGTCCCCGCCCCCAACTACCACTGGTGCCCGGCCGAGTTCTGGAATCCCATCTGGGGATTCAACTGGGAATTCGGCGAATGCCACGACGACTGGCACCGCGACCGCGATGGTGACTGGCACGACCGCGACCGTGGCGACTGGCACGACCGAGGCGACTGGCACGACCACGACTGGAGGCCGTAGCCCCTTCTTCACCAAGTAACCCCGGCAGCCGGCGCGAGTCTGCGGCCGGGGTTATTTGCCATGCAATGACATAGCCGGGAATACCACCGACTAACTGGCAGCCAAATGTATTAACTGACAGCATGTTTACAGCGCACTGTACGCATAGCGGTCAGATATTGCCAGCCTTGCATGGTTTGCTTTCCTTATGAAAATTCTCGTTGGAATTGCCGCTTCCGCTGCCATAGCCGCCGGCGGGCTCGGCCTCGCCGCCACCGCCAATGCCGCTCCGGCTCCAGAGCTTCCGGCGCCCACGTACCACTGGTGCCCCGGCGAGTTCTGGAACCCGATCTGGGGCTTCAACATGAACTGGGGAGAATGCCACGCCGACGGCATCCTGGACCGCGACCGTCCCGGCGACTGGCGCGGCGACGACGGCCCCGGCCCGGGTGACAATCGTGGACCCGACCGTGGACCTGATCGCGGCCCGGACCGCGGACCCGGCAACGACTGGCACCGGTAAGCCTCCCGAATCGGCCCGTCCGGCGCGCGACCCCGACCACTCACAGCGCCGGGCGGGCCACTTACCTTTTAGCCGCGAAGAAGTTCTCGAGCAGGGCCGCGCACTCCTCGGCGAGCACGCCGCCGCGCACCTCGGGACGGTGCGCCTGGCGTCGGTCACGCACCACATCCCACAGCGATCCCACGGCCCCGGTTTTGGGCTCCCACGCCCCGAACACCACCCGGCCGACACGCGCCAGCACCAACGCCCCCGCGCACATGGTGCACGGTTCGACGGTCACCGCCAGCGTCGCACCCTCCAGCCGCCAGCCGTCGCCATGTCTCGCCGCAGCCTCACGCAGCGCGAGAACCTCGGCATGCGCCGTCGGATCACCCAGGCGTTCACGAGCATTGGCGGCGCGCGCCAATTCGGTACCGTCCGCGGCATAGATCACCGCACCGATCGGCACATCGTCGACGCCGGCTTCCCCGGCGGCTACCAATGCGGCGCGAATCAGCGCCTCGTCGTCTGGAAACGTCACCGATCCAGCTTGTCGAGCACCGCACCGAACTCGTCGGCAAAGCCCATACGCGCGGCGATCATGCCGAGCTGCTCATCCGGGTAAAGGTCGGTCTCGCTGAGAATCACACTGAGCACCGGCTCGGGCAGCCCGATATCGGAGAGCAGGCCCAGATCGCCTTCCTCCCACGGATCGACTTCGTCCAGCTCATCGGAATCGAGCTCCGGGACAGGAATATTCAGCCTGTCGAGCACCTCGACGGCGATGTCATAGTCAACCGCCGCCGTGGCATCGGAAATCAGCAGGTGCGTTCCCGAGGGCGCCGGGCGGATGATGATGAAGAATTCCTCGTCGACATCCAGCAGGCCGAACACCGCACCAGCGCTGCGCAATTCACGTAACTCGGTTTCAGCCGCCGCCAAATCGGTGAGCGCCCCGGCCTTCAACGATGTCACCCGCCAGCGGCCCTCTTCACGAACGACGGCCACGCCGAAGCCCTCCAGGCTTTCGGCGCTGGGCCCTGCGGCCTTGGCACGTTGTGCGTCCATGGGCAATACGGTAATGCCCCAACCTGTGTTGTGACCACAAACAACTTGGTCACGTATGCCAACCTGGTGTGGTGAACGCCGCCGAACACGACCACCAACACCCCCCGATCTGCGTACTTGGCCTCGGACTCATCGGCGGATCCCTGGTCCGCGCGGCCACCGCCGCCGGGCGGCACGTCTGGGGGTACAACCGCTCCGCCGAGGGCACCGAGGCCGCGCGGGCTGCCGGTTTCGATGCCACCACCGATCTGGACCTGACGCTGCGGCGCGCGCGCAACGCCCAGGCACTCATCGTGCTCGCGGTACCGGTCCCGGCCCTGTCCGCGCTCCTGGCCCGCATTGCGGAGCTGGCCCCGGAATGTCCGCTCACTGATGTCACCAGCGTGAAATCTGCTGTACTGCAAGAGGTATCCGCGCATGGTTTGGTGCAGCGATTCGTCGGTGGGCATCCCATGGCGGGCACAACAGAATCGGGCTGGGGTGCCGGGGACGCGAAGCTTTTCCGTGACGCGACGTGGGTCGTCAGCGTTGACGACGACGTCGATCCGCAGGTGTTCGCACAGGTGACTCGGCTGGCCCTGGACTGTGGGTCCGTGGTGGTTCCGGCCCGCTCGGATGAGCACGATGCGGCCGCCGCGGCCATCTCGCACCTGCCACACCTGCTCGCCGAAGCCCTGGCCGTCACCGCCGACGGGGTGCCGCTGGCCTACTCACTGGCTGCCGGATCCTTCCGGGACGGCACGCGGGTCGCTGCCACCGACCCGTCACTGGTACGCGCCATGTGCGAATCGAATCCGCACGGCGTGCTGCCGGCCCTGGAGGAGGCCATGGCACTGCTGGCGGCGACGTGGAACACCCTGAACGCGGAGAATTCGGTCGAGCTGCTGGTAGAGGCCGGCTACGCCGCGCGGCAACGCTACGAGGCGCACACGCGGTTCGATATCAGCGGCGTCAGCCGAGCGGATGCCGACTGGCGCGAGCGGCTCGCCGAAGCCGGGCGGCAGGGCGGCGTGCTGCGGGTCGTCCCCTAAATCCGGACGGCAAGCCCGGGGTATTCGAGCAGGAATCCCTCGTCATCGACGGTGACAGTGGTGTCTGCGACCGGCGAGACCACCTTGATGCCCTTACCGTCGTTGCGGTAGCTGATGGTGGCGGGGCTGACGACCAGATCCGGCAGGGTCACGTACACAACCGGCAGCACCGTGCTGCCTTCTTGCTGGTAGAGGCCGGTGCGACGGATCGGAAGCGCGTTGAAGAAGGGGCTGAACACCACGTCGACGTCCAAAGCGCCGTCGAAGGACGAGCGTGTCGCGCCCTCGTGGTTCTGCACGGTCCACATGCCTTCTTCGTCCCGCGCGATCGAGAGCTGCCGCTCCCGCTCGGCCACGGTGGTCGACAGGGACAACCGATTGGTGGATCCCGTCTCGTCGGTCACCAGGTCGTACGAGGCACTGAACGCGGGGTGCGCCTCGGATGCACCGGCCACAAAACGACCGTGTGCGCGGATGCGTCGACCCGATAGTTGAACCCGGGTGGATTCCATGCGCGACGCGTCGTGGGCACGCCAGGTCAGCACGGCGGGCCCAGTCGCCGGGTCCATCGGGCTGGGGTTACTCACCCGTCTACCGTAGGCGACCGCGCAAATTGATCCCTCGTGAGCCCTTGGCCCCTCCGAATCACTTCCTCGTGTGCGCGACGTACAGCAGATACTCCCAGTCCATCGACAGTCGCCCGTCACCGTGATCGTGCCGTCGCGCCAGCTCGACAAGCGCATCGTCGAGTTCGGCGGTCTTGCCCGCATCACCGGCGATACCGGCGTAGACGGCGATCGTCGGCCCGTAACAGGCCTTGAAGAAGTCGCGGAACTCCTCGGCGGTGGCGAATCGGTCCACCACCAACGTCCGCGGCTCCACGGTGACCTCGGTGACCCTGTCCGCCAGCAGCGCTCGCACATGAACCGGGTCTCCCCACCATGGCGGCGGTTGTGCACCGGGCGGCGCAGGAGCCGCGAACGGCTTCATGGTCGCGAACATCTGGCCGATGAATCCCTGCGGCGTCCAGTTGATCAGGCCGATGGTTCCACCCGGCCGGCAGACGCGGATCAGTTCATCGGCGCTGTCCTGATGCCGCGGAGCGAACATCACCCCGACGCAGGACATCACGACATCGAACTCCTCGTCACCAAACGGGAGCGCCTGCGCGTCCGCGACCCGCCAATCGATTTCTGCACCGGCCCGCGCCGCCACGGCACGCCCCGCCTCCAGCAGCTCGGGAGTCAGGTCGGAGGCCACCACCTTCGCGCCGATACCCGCGGCGGGGATCGCCGCATTCCCGGATCCGGCCGCAACATCCAACACTTCGGACGCCGGGGACGACGCCGGACTCCTCGACGAGGACCGGGCCCAGCGGTGCGATCACCTCAGAAGCCACCGCGGCGTAGTTGCCCAGGGCCCACAGCGAAACTCTTTGGGCTGTTTCTGTGTTCATACATATAGACGCTAGGCAGATCAACGCACCTGGGCTAGTACAAGATCTGTACTGGGGCTGTTCACCGTGACGTCGGCGGCCTACCGTTCATTTCATGGGTGCGTCGTATTACCAATTCTGCCCCGTTGCCAAGGCGATGGAGCTGCTCGACGAGCGGTGGACTCTGCTGATCGTGCGTGAATTACTGCTTGGCAGTGATCATTTCAATGATATTCGGCGCGGAGTACCCCGCATGTCCCCGTCCCTGCTGTCCAAGAGGCTGGACCGGCTGGTGCGCGCCGGGATCGCCGAACGTCACGACAACCGCTACGTACCCACGGACGCCGGACGTGAGCTGCGCCCCGTCGTCGAGATGTTGAGCCGGTGGGGGATCCGGTGGATCGGTGAGATCGGGGACGAGGATCTGGACCCCAAGCTGCTGCTCTGGGATATGCGCCGTCACGTCATCGGCAGCGCGGTCCCCGAGGGCCGCACCGTGCTGCATTTCCGCTTCGGCGACGTCACCGCCGACAAGCGGCACTGGTGGCTCATCATCACGCCCGAGGCCGCCGACCTGTGCGATGCCGACCCGGGCTTCGACGTGAACATCGGCGTGACGGCTCAGCTCCGCAGCCTGACTCGAGTGTGGCGCGGCGACGCCGCGTGGTCGGATGCGTTGCGCTCCGGTGAGGTGGCCTTCAGCGGGCCGTCACGGTTGTGTCGCGGCCTGCCGACGTGGTTCGACCCGCCCCTCTACGCCGCTGTCCCCCGCCCCTGAGTCACCGCCGAGATCGCGCGGAGCCCATCGCAGCCGCCCGGTGCCGGGAGCCGACAGCCACACCGCCAGGGCGAGGAACGCATCCAGCAGCAGCGCCAGCGCGGTCACCAAAAGGGCGCCGACCAATGCCAAGTGGAACTGCCGCACCTTGATGCCGTCGATGAGGTACCGGCCCAGTCCGCCGAGGCTGGCATAGGCGGCCACGGTCGCCGTCGCGACGATCTGCAGGGTCGCCGTCCGCAAGCCCGACAGGATCAGCGGTAAGGCGTTGGGTAACTCGACACCGAAGAGCACCTGACGTTCCGTCATCCCCATGGCCCGCGCGGCCTGCACCACCGTGCGATCCACGTTCGCGATGCCGGAGTAGGTTCCCGCCAGCAGCGGCGGCACCCCCAGCAGCAGCAGCGCGACGGTCGGCGGCACCAAACCCAAGCCCCACAGCAGCACGCCCAACAGCAGCACGCCCAGTGTCGGCAGCGCGCGCAGCGCATTCACCGCGCTGACCACTAGAAACGTGCCACGACCCGTGTGCCCGATGATCAGACCTATCGGCACCGCGATGATGACCGCGGCCAGCAGGGCAATCGCGGTGTACTGCAGGTGCTCGCCGATCCGCACGCCCAGCCCGCTGTGGCCCGTCCAATTGGACGCGGTGAATATGTAGCCGAGCGCCTCGGAGAGAAAGTTCACCGTGCACCCACGACTTTCGTCGCCCTGGTCCACGGCGTGGCAGCACGGCCGAGGGCAACCAGGAGTGAATCCACGATGACCGCCAGCAGGAAGATCGCGACGATCCCGGCAATGATCTGGCTGCTCTTGTTCGCCTGGTAGCCCTCCGTGAACCAGGTACCCAGGCCGCCGATGCCGATCACCGAGCCCACGGACACCATTGAGATATTCGTGACGGCAACAACTCTCAGGCCTGCCACGAGCACGGGTATCGACAGCGGGAGTTCGACGCGGACGAGGCGTGCCAGTGGGCGGTAACCCACCGCGGTGGCCGCATCACGCACCTGGGGAGCGATGGCGTCGAGCGCCTCGGGCACGGCCCGAATGAGCAGCGCCGTGGTGTACAGCGTCAGCGCCACCATCACGTTGGCCTCGTCGAGTATCCGGGTGGGAATGATCAGTGGCAATGCCACGAACAAGGCCAGCGAGGGAATCGTGAACACAATGCTGGCGATCACCGTGGTGACCCGCCGCATCGTCCGGTGCCGGTGGATCAGTGCGCCGCAAGGAATCGCGATGGCCAACCCGATGAGAATAGGGACCAACGACAGCCGCATATGGATCAGTGCGAGCTGCCAAGCATCGCCGAGGTGAGTGAAGAGATACCGCATCTCACCGCTGCCCGGTCCGGCGTTGCCGATCCAGCGCGATGAGGACGTCATCCCCACGGACGCCGCCGCGGACGCGGCCGTCTTCATCGGTGGCCACACCAAACCCCGATGGCGAGGACAGCGCGGCATCCAGAGCCTGCCGCAACGTCCCGTCGGGTCCGAACAATGATCCTCCAGCGATCACGCTGTCGTACAACGATTTTCCAGACCGATAGACTTCCGCCCCAGCATCGTCCATCCAGCCGAACGGTGTGCCGTCCGGATTGCAGACAAGCACCCAGCTGCGCGGAGCGAGGATGAGATCGTGGACCTCCGATTCAAAGATCTGCCTGATCTCGTACAGCGGCAGATCGCTTGCCTCACGAAACTGCAGGCCCCGATAGCCCCGGTCGCGCCCGATGAATCCGGCTACGAAATCGCTTGCCGGATTGGATAACACCCGCTCGGGCTCGTCATATTGCTGCAGCACGCCACCCGGCCCGAAAACTGCGACCTTGTCTCCGAGCTTGACGGCCTCGTCGATATCGTGCGTCACGAAGACGATGGTCTTGTTGAGTTCGGCCTGCAGGCGCTGCATCTCGGCCTGCAGGTCATCGCGCACATTCGGATCGACGGCGCTAAACGGCTCGTCCATCAACAGGATCGGTGGATCGGCCGCGAGCGCACGCGCCACACCGACACGTTGTTGTTGACCTCCCGAGAGCTGTGCCGGGTACCGGCCGGCCAATTTTGGATCGAGTCCCACCCGTTCCAGAACATCGAGAGCTGCCTTGCGTGCGGCACGCCGGGATGCGCCGCGCAGCACCGGCACCGTCGCCACATTGTCGACGACGCGCTGGTGCGGCATCAGGCCCGCGTTCTGAATGACATACCCGATGCCCAACCGCAGTTTGACCGGGTCCACGGTCCGGACATCTGCCCCGTCGACGGTCAGTACTCCCGACGTCGGGTCGGTCATCCTGTTGATCATCCGCATCGAGGTGGTCTTGCCGCAGCCGGACGGCCCCACGAACACCGTGAACGAACCCTCGTCAACGTGCATGGTGAGATCATCGACAGCGGTGGTCCCATCGGGGTATTTCTTGGTGACGTTCTCAAAGGTGATCACGCGATCAGTTCCCTATCGGTTTGTCGAAACCTTTGTCTGTCAACCACTTCTGCGCAGCTTCCTTGGGGTCGACACCGTTGTTACCTGAGACCTCCGCATTGAGCCTGGTGAGGTCCTCTGTCGTCAAACGCGCGGAGAGCGTATCGAGCACCTTCTTCAGTTTCTCGGACTTCTTCTGCACGTTGACCAACGGCACCAGATTGCCCGCCGGAAAGGTGAACTTGGGGTCCTCGAGCACCACCAGATCATGCTCGGCGATGGCCGGCGAGGTGCTGAATATGTTGGCCGCGGTGATTGTTCCGTCCAACAACGCCCTTACAGTCGCCGGTCCACCACCATCGCTGATCGCCACGAATCGTGATTCCGGGACGTCCAGGCCGTAATTGACCTTGAGGCCAGCCAACCCGACACTGCGGTGCACGAACTCCGAAGGTGCACCGACCGTTACCTCTTCCGAGTGCGCGGCGAGGTCGGCGATGGAGCGCAGATTCCATCTGTCGGCGGTGGCTCTGGTGACACACAGCGTGTCGGCGTCCGATGCCGATGAGGGGGACAGAATGTCCAGATCGCCATCGAGCTTGCGCAGCAGCGCCAACTCGACATCATCGGGCCGGGTAGCGGTGGCCTCCGGATCGAAGTAGCGCAGCAGATTCCCGGTGTAATCGGCGATCAGATCGATCGAATGATCCTTGACCGCCGGGATATAGGTCTCGCGGCTACCGATGCCCAACTGCCTGGTGATATGAAAGCCATTGGTCTGCAATATCTGTGCATACAGCTCGGCCACGGTCTTGGATTCGGGAAAGTCGGCCGAGCCGACGATCAAGGTATTGAGGTCGCCCGAAAGCGGGCCTCCGCCCAGGGGATTGGCGCTGCCACAACCACTGAAGATAGCCGCTGCCATGACAGCAGCGAACAGTCTTGCGGCCCTGCGCATCCTCCGACAGTAACCGGGCAGCCGCCGCCATGCCCGGCTTTAGCGTCAGGAAGATTCCGGTGGCTAACCCGGGGACGCCGTCGCTGCGGGACCTTCGGCCGAGCCCACCAGGAGCTCTGGCAAATATTTGATAACCGCCTCCGCCTGGTCGTCGGGTAGCAGCTGGCGGGCCAGGACATTCGCTCCGATGATCATCAACATGGTGGCGTTGGCCCGGTCATGGGCCTCCTGTCGACCAACGTCCGGACGCTGCGCGCGCATCACCTGCGACAGCAATTCAGCACCCGTCTCGCCGAAGCTCGCCCACATGGCCTGCCCGAGCTCGGGGTCGGCACGCATCTGTCCGAGTAGGGCGGGGGCGGCGGCGATGACATCGGGTCGTTCAAAGAGTTCCGCTGTGTACGAGCAGGATTGACGGACCCAATCGCCTACTCCCGCTGCGGCGCTTATCTCCCGAGTGGGTGCGGTCCAACCGAACACCGCCTCGAAGACCAGGTGCGCACGGGAGGGCCATCGGCGATAGAGCGCGGGCTTCCCCACGCCGGCCCGCTCGGCGATCGCAACCATGGTGGTGGCATCCCACCCCTGCTCCACCAGAAGCTCACGCGCGGCAGCAAGCGCCTTGGTGTCGATATCGGAACTGCGGCGGCGACCCCTGCCAACGGGTAACTCGTCAGTAGTCATTGCAAATAACGGTACACCATGTTACGGATTAAGAAGGATGGTGGCGTGGGTCACAGAGAGAAAGGCAGCCGATGACAGGACTTCTTTCCGGAAAAACGGTGGTGATATCCGGTGTAGGCACCGGATTGGGCAGGGAGGTCGCACTCAAGGCCCACCAGGACGGCGCGAATGTGGTGCTCGGCGCGCGGACCCGGGAAAACCTCGAAAAGCTTTCCGCCGAACTCGATGATTCGGGCGGCACCGCCGCCTGGGCGGTCACCGACATCACCGATCCGTCGGAGTGCCAGGGCCTTATCGACACCGCCGTCGAGCGGTTCGGCACGGTGGACGCACTGGTCAATGTCGCCGCAAAAGAGGACGTGTTCGGCGGTATCGAGGGCGCGGATCTGGCCCAGTGGCAGGCGATGCTCAGCACGAATGTCGTGGGCACGCTTCAACTCGTTCAGGTGGCCGTGCCACAGCTGAAGAAGAACGGCGGATCGGTGGTCTTCATCGGATCGCAGTCGGCGTTCCATCCACAGCTACCCCAGTCCGCGTATGCGACATCCAAGGGAGCGTTACAGAACGCCATGTATCAGCTCGCGAAGGAGCTAGGGCCGCATAAGATTCGGCTCAACATGGTGGTGCCGACGTGGATGTATGGCCCGCCGATTCAGCTGTACATCGGTCTGGTCGCCCAACAGCGCGGCATCACGCAAGAGGAAGTACTGGCCGAACTGACGGCCAAATTCCCGTTGGGCGAGATGCCCGCCGATGAAGACGTCGCCGATGCGGTCGTGTTCTTCGCATCCGACCGCGCCCGGATGGTGACCGGGCAGACCCTGTTCGTCAACGCAGGAGAATTTTTCGCATGAGTGATAAGTATCCCGTCATCGTTTGGGGCACAGGAGTTGTCGGCAAGCTGGTGATCCGTGAGCTATTGGACCATCCGGTATTCGAGCTGGCTGCCGTGCTGGTGCACGATCCGGCCAAGGACGGTGTGGACGTCGGAACACTGGTCGGTAGCCATCCGACCGGACTGGCCGCCACCACCGATATCGATGCCGCGTTGGGCACCGAGGGCACGGTCGCGTACTTCGGGCCGACGGCGCAATACGCGCTGGAGAACATCGACAACATGTCCCGGGCACTGCGCAGTGGGCACAACATCGTCTCCACCGCGATGACACCGTGGGTGTACCCGCAGGTATGCCCGCCCGAGATGCTCGCCGATATCAAACAGGCCTGCGAGGACGGCCAGACCTCCTGTTTCACCACCGGAATCGACCCCGGGTTCGCCAACGATCTGTTCCCCATGACCCTGCTCGGCGTGGGCGGACGGGTGGATTCTGTTCTGGTACAGGAGCTCCTCGACTATCAGTACTACAACGGTGATTTCAGCATGCCGATGGGACTGGGTGCGCCCATGGACCAACCGGCGGTGCTGGAAATCCCCGAGGTGCTGATTCTCGCGTGGGGCCACACCATTCCGATGATCGCCGACGCCGTCGGAGTCAAACTCGACAAGATCGATACCGTCTACGAAAAGTGGGCGACGCCAACCGAGATCGCCTACGGCGCGGAACCCAACACCGGCACCATCGAGGCGGGCCACTGTGCCGCGGTGCGATTCGAGATCCGTGGATGGGTGGGCGGCAAGCCGAAGATCGTCATCGAGCACGTCAACCGGATCACCAATGACACCGCACCGCATTGGCCGCGGGCACAGTCGGTCGACAACGACGCCTACCGCATCGAGATCAAGGGCAGTCCGAACATCACCCAGGAGACGGTGTTCCGTGACGAACACACCGGTGACGGCGCGATCGGCGGATGCCTTGCCACCGGGATGCGGGCCGTCAACGCCATACCGGCGGTCATCGACGCTAAACCGGGCTTCCTGACACCGCTGGATTTGCCGTTGATCGCGGGTCAAGGAACTATCCGCGCCTGACCTGCGCCAAGCGTCGGCTTTGCGCGGTATCCGCCGGGCGTTTTCCGCGAAAAGCCGACCGTGGGCGCTTGCAATAACCGCCTATGTAGCAAATGATGGACATATGACCAGTGACCCCGGTACGACTCCGGACTCTCCGGTTGCCGACACATCCATCGACGTCCCCGTTGGAGAGCAGGCGCCTCTGCCCCCCGCGAAGGCCATCAAAAAGGAAGATGCGGTCAAGCGGACCCGCGCGGCGGCGACCTGGACCGGCGTCATCCTTGGCCTGCTGATCCTGATTCTGCTGCTGGTGTTCATTCTGCAGAACCTGACGGACACGACCACCCACTTCCTCTCGTGGGAGATCCAGATGCCTCTGGGCATCACGGTGTTGTTCGCGGCCATCACCGGTGCAGCGCTCACCGCCCTGGTCGGTGGGGTGCGAATCATCCAGCTGCGGCGCGCGGCGAAGAAGAACCTGAAGGCCTGATACCCGACTACAGTTCGGCGCATGACGGCGCTGACCGGGCGTGGACGGGTGCGGACGCTTGTCCGGAAGGCCCTCAAGGACAAGCCCGTACCCCTGGCTGACGCCAAGCATTTCGACGACGCCGAAGTCGTGACGATGCTGCGCATGCTCGGTATCGCGATGCTGGAAGTCGGTCAGCCCACCAACCTGGTGTTGGCCAAGTTGCATGACATCGCACCGCAGTATACCGACAAAGAACTGCGCGCCGTTGTCTTGCCGACGGTGCTGATCATCCAGATCGACGGTGTCACCGGCCAGCTGGAAGTGGAGGAATCCACCCGCAGCACAGCACAGTTGGACCAGGCCGGCCACATCGATTCCATCGCCGACATGGCCGCCGCGGGGGCAATCGCCCCGGTCGACGCGATCGCCCGAATCTACGAGATCCGCTGTTTGAAACCACGTTTCGGGATGGTCGTCACCGTCCTCGGACACACCATCTTGACCCTCGGGTTCGGGCTTGCCCTGGCGCCGACCTCCTCAGCGCTGCCCGCCTATCTGGTGCTGGGCCTGATCGTCGGCATCCTGATGCTGGCCACCAACCCCATGCCCACCCTCGCCGCCACCATGCCCGCAGTCGCTGCTTTCGTGGTGACGGTCATCAGCACGTTCATCGTCGCGAACGTGCCCAGCGAGGGGCTTGCCCGCGTGGTGGCGCCCGCCCTGATCGCCGTGCTGCCCGGGGTGACCCTCACCATCGGGGCGTTGGAGCTGACAAGCACCCAACTGATGGCCGGATCCACGCGCATCGTGTATGGCATCGCACAACTGATGCTGCTGGCATTCGGGGTGGTGATTGGCGTGAAAGTCGCTGGACCACCGGAACCCTCACCACTGGGGCCGCCGCTGGGCAGCTGGACGATCGCCCTGGCCGTACCGGTAATAGCGGTGGGGTTTTACCTGTACAAGTCCGCGCCACGCGGATCACTGATCTGGTTGGTGCTGGCAATCGGGGTCGCCATGCTGGGACAGCGCCTCGGCGGTCTCTTTCTGGCACCCGCCATGACGGGCTTCGTCGGGGCGGTCGCCGTCGTTCCCTTCGCGCTGTTCGCAGCACGCTTCAAGGGGGCGCCTTCGGCAATCGTGTTGCTACTGGCCGCCTTCTGGTGCCTGGTGCCCGGTGCGTTGAGCTTCGTGAACGTCAGCGAGGTCGCGGCCACCGGACATGCCAACCTCACCGCACTGCTCGATACCTGCATGGCGATCTTCTCGATCGCGCTGGGGCTTCTGGTTGGGGCGAGCCTGCACCGTGGGATGCGTTACGCGCTCACTGTCCGTCGGTAGCGTATTTCGCCAGTTCGATCCGGGCCACCACACCGCGATGCACCTCGTCAGGGCCGTCGGCCAGCCGCAGCGCGCGCGCATTCACCCAGGCGGCCGCCAACGGGGAGTCATTGGAAAGTCCTCCACCGCCATGAATTTGGATCGCCATATCGATGACTTGCTGAGCCATGTTCGGTGCGGCCACCTTGATTTCGGATACCGCAGACAACGCGCCCATGATGCCCACGGTGTCCAGCAGCCAGGCAGCATGCAACACCAGCAGCCGGGTCTGGTTGATGGCGATGCGAGCGTCGGCGATGCGCTCCCGGTTTCCGCCCAGGTTCACCAACGGTTTTCCGAACGCGGTGCGGTCCAGCCCCCGTCGGCACGCATGCTCGAGGGCCACCTCGGCCAGGCCGATCAGGCGCATCGCATGATGCACGCGGCCCGGCCCCAACCGCCCCTGGGCGATCTCGAATCCCTTGCCCGGTCCCGCGATGAAGGCGTCGGCGGGCAGCCGTACGTTGTCGAACGACACCACGCCGTGTCCGCCGGGCTCGTCGTAGAACCCCATCGTCGGCAGCATCCGTTCGACGGTGACGCCCGGGGTGTCCATCGGGACGAGCACCATCGAGTGGCGCGCGTATCGATGCGCGTCGGGGTCGGTCAACCCCATAAAGATGATCACCTTGCAGTCGGGATGACCTACGCCGGTGCTCCACCATTTGCGGCCGTTGATCACCACCTCGTCGCCGTCGACGATGGCCGTGGCCGCCATGTTCGTGGCATCAGAGGACGCCACGTCGGGCTCCGTCATACAAAACGCCGACCGGATATCGCCCTCAAGCAGCGGTTCTAGCCAGACCTCCTTCTGCTCCTGGCTGCCGTAGCGGTGCAGCACCTCCATGTTCCCCGAATCCGGTGCGTTGCAATTGAACACAGTGGGAGCGAACAGTGAGCGGCCCATCTGTTCGGCCAGCGGTGCGTACTCGGAGTTGGACAGGCCGCCGCCCAACTCTGGATCCGGCAGGAAGAGGTTCCATAACCCGGCGTTGCGCGCCTTCGCCTTCAACCTGTCCACCTCCGGAGGGACCGCCCACAACTCGGCCGTCGTGCCGGCGCGCGCACCCAGCAGCGCGTCGTGGTGGGCCAGCACCGCACGCTCCACCGGCATGATCTCCCCGTCGATGAACTCGCGGACCGCGGCGGTCAGTTCGGCGGCGCGGGAGGAGGGAGCGAAGTCCATCTGTCCGATGCTAGGGCGGTTGACGCGGCACGTGACAGACTTCGGCACATGAGCATGCGCCGGGCCTCGGTACTGGCACTGACCACGATGACCGTCGGTGGGGTCATCGGCGTCATCGCCACCCTCATCCTGAACGTTTTCGTGTTCGACAAGTTCGACGCCTACGGCGAGGTGAAGATCCCGGGCACCACCCAGCTGGAGCTGCCCGCCGGTGAGGTGACCGTCAGCTTTCACTCCTGGGTATCCGGCGACAACGGGCTGCTCATCCCGCAGCTCGGTATGTCGATCTTTCCGCCGCCCGGGGTCACCGAACCCCAGGTGCGCGAAAGCATCGGAAGCTCGACGACCGTGAACGGCGATGCTCGCCGACGGGTCTGGGTCGCGCAGATCCCCGCCGCCGGGACCTACAAGGTGCAGGTCGACGGCGAGGTTAACGGATTCGTCAATCCCCGCCTGGCCTTCGGACATGGCAGTCCCTATTGGGCGCTCACCTGGGGCTTCGCCGGATTACTCGGGGCGGCGGCGCTCGGCTGGGTCGCCTACGTGCTGACGAGAGTGCGTTCCACCCGTTCATCCCCACCACCACCGCTGGACAGTCCGCGGCCCGCATCATCCTATGAACCCAGTGACGACGGTGTGCGCATCGAGCAACTCAAATCCCTTGCTGCCCTGAGAGATTCCGGAGCCCTTACCGAAGCCGAATTCGAGGCGGAGAAGCGGCGGGTCCTCGGCGGCGGCTAGTCGATACGATTGCCGGTATGGGCGTCATCTACCTGGTCCGGCATGGTCAGGCTGCCAACTACTCCAGCAGCCCCGATAGCCCGTTGACCAGCGCCGGGCAGCGACAAGCTGACACCGTGGCGGCCGAGCTGGCCCGCCGCGGCCTGAGCGGCACCCGGCTCCTGCACGGCGGGATGAAGCGGCAGCGGCAGACCGGCGAGACCATCGCGCTCGCCCTCGGGTCCGAGCCACAGCAGGATGACCGCTGGGACGAATACGACTACAAGGAGATCGTCGGCAACTCGCGGATGCGCCGCCTGGCGTCGGTGAATACCGTCAAGAGCCTGGCCAAGGGCGACACGCAGGCCATCCTGGAGGACGGTCTGGCACAGTGGGCCAGCACCGATTCCTCCGGCGGGTACGCGGAGAGCTACACCCGGTTTCAGCAGCGCGTGCTCGACGCCATGTCCGATGCCGCCAAACGTGACGGTGACACCGTGGTGGCCACCTCAGCCGGGGTCATCGGGATGATCGTCGCCGATCTGTGGGGCGGAGAAGTCTCGAATTGGCTTACCGCACAACGTGTTGTCATCAACTCGTCGATCACCTCGCTGGTCAACGGCAAGCGCGGTCTGAGCCTGCTCTCCTTCAACGACCACACCCACCTGATCGGCGACGGCGGTAACAGGGATCTGGTGACCTACCGCTAGTCCTCGTTGGCGCAGGGAGAGGACGCGGTGACTACGTACACCCGAACCCCATTGCCGCGAACGTCTTCGCGGGCGCTCACGATGTAGCCGGCATCATCACGGTACGTCCGGCTGTTCACCGGCTCAGGCTCCGGCCGCTTACTTTCTTGACGGCGAAACCCCTTGCTGGACAGCGATTCGAGGCGATCCAGCACGCCTGAGATCAGCTCCGGGGTGGGGTCCGCGAAATCACGCTGCAGGCGCAACCACCACGGCGGCCCCTCCGGGAGTGCCGAGTTGTAGCTCGTGCGACAGCCCATCCGCTCGACGTCGTTGACGCCGGGCTGCACCTTCTCCGCCGTGACGAACGATAAATTCTCGGCCGTGACCCTCAGCGCATCGGACATCTTGACCGTCGTGGGTTCCATGCTCGTACTACCTCCTTGCTCACTGCCCGTACCGGGATTGCACGAAACCGCGGTCAGAATCGTCAACCCCGCCATCGCAATCGTCCATGCGCGCCTCATCGGACCTGAACCTTCCGGCCAAGACCGGGGTTGTCGGTAACGTGTGGATTGCCGTAGGGGTCTTCCCATTTGGGATTGGTCGGCAACGTGAACGGGCCGATCTTGGCGCCCGACAACCATTGATCGCCGTACGCCTTGGCGATGTCCTTCACGGATTCGTTCAGGCTGCTGTCATCTCCGAGGTTGATGTCGACGTTGTTCGACTCGATACCCCGTTCGACGTACGTGGTCACCTCACCACCCCTGATCACGTTCGCCATGTTCTGGAAGGCGTCAGACTTCGGGTCGTCCCAGTAGCTACCGTGCCCGTTGGGGCCGAACACCACCTCACCGGGATGATTCTTGTTGTCGTCGCTGTAGTAGCCGGTGTCCAGGCGGGTGACGCCGGGAATCGAATCAGGGTCTCCACCAAGCGGATTGCCTGCATGCGGATTACCGATGTCGCCGTCCGGCGCCCGGGGAATCACCGGCGGCAGATCCAGATTCACCCCGGGGAACGGGGAGAATCTGGTGGGGATATCGCTGTCCCGGGGCGCGAGTTGCGCTGCACCGATGAGGTCGCCGGGGGCAGTCATGGAGAACCGTTGCACATTCGGATTGGGGTTATGCCACTCGGTGCTGAGGATCCCCGTGCCGGCGGACGAGGCGTACAACACGCGGTCGGCGCGCAGACCCATCTGTTCGGCGGTGCCGACGATGGAGCCGCCATACGAGTGCCCGATGTAAGTGGTTGGAGTACCCGGCGCATGGCGGGCGACCTCGGCGTCGAGCTCCTTGCCGAACGAGACGAGTTGCGGCGCCATCGCCAATCCGTATGACGGGTCGGTCGCCTTGTCCAGTCCCTGCGGAAAATCGTTCTCCATATAGAGGAAGACCGGCGACCCGCTCTGCTTGGCCAGGTTGACTGCCGAGTCGTGGTTGTTTCTGCTGCCGTTGAGATTGGTGTTGGTGCCGGGCACATAGACTCCGACGCCGGGTGCGCCGGGCTTGAGATCGCCGATCTGTTCAATCATCCGGCCGTTGCCCTCCGTGGAGAACATCACGAACTTGCGATCGATCGTGAAGTCGGCGGGTGAACCTCCGGCAGGGATCGTTGCGAACGGATCATCCATCGGTTCGAGCATCGCCCTGAGCTGATCGACGCGCGCTTGATCGGGTGATGGTTTCTGCAACTCGTCGGTGAGCGCGTTCCTGATGTTGATCTCATTGGCGTCCGCACGGACATCGAAGGGAACTCCGTTGGTGTTCCCCATGAACTCGGGATCGGCGATGACCATCTGATGCACCGTCTCGGGCGGCAGACCCTCCAGGAACGCGCGGCGCTCCTCCTCGGACATACCCCGAACCCGGTCGACCAGTGCGTCGGGATCAATCTTCTCTCCCGTCGACAGCGTGACATCCTGCTGTCCGTCGCGCATCGCCTCCAGGTCGTTGACGGCCTCCCGCAGCTTCCGGCCGTACAGCTCGTCCAGACGAGCCACTTCGTCGAGACCCGACTGAATGCGACGCTGGTGGTCGGCGGCGGCCTGTGCCTTCGCAGTATCCGGGTGGCTGACTTCTCCGGTATCGGCGACCGTAAACCCTTCGGCCACAGCAGCATCTACGTCTTGAAGCGTGTACTCCTTGGCGTGCTTGAGCGTTCGTCCGGCATCCTCGGCGTCATCGGATAACCGGTTCAAGACATTCCGGACCTCACGACCGTGGTCGAGCTCTTGGTCGACCTTGATCCGCGCCGCATCGTGCGTTTTGCCAAACCAGCCCGATGCGTCGTTGAACACACGGTCACACGAGTCCAATGACGCATCCAGTGTCCGGGCGTTATCGCGCGCGATATCGGCGGCCTTACCGAGCGCGTCGAGATTCCAGCCGCGGAGCTGACTGATCATGGGGCGCATCAGCGTGGCTTCAGCGCATCGAACGACGTGGCGGTCTTCTCGTCCTGCGCCGTCACGTTGGTGGCGAAAGTGTCGACGAGCCCTGCCATATCGGAGAACCTGCGGGCGATCGAGGACATCGCCTTGATTCCGGGCGACGCGGTGTCACGAATGGCGGCCAGTACTTCGCTTCCCGAACCCGAGGCGTCCTGAAACGACGTCCATGGCATGCCGTTGATGTGCAGCGTCTCACTCAGCCATGTCTTGGAAATGGCCGCGAGCTCCTCAGTCCGGACGCCGAACTCGTCGCTCATGATTTCCCTCCGCTAACTCCTCAACTGGTGACTCTATCCAGTCAGACGTTCGGAGACGCGGATCGGTTTCATGCCTGTGGAGAAAGAATCAGATCGGCAGCCTTCTCCCCGAGTAACACCGACGGAGCATGCGTATGACCACGAATGAGGCTCGGTATCACCGAGGCGTCGACCACCCGCAGTCCCTGCACACCGCGCACCGTGAGATCCGGAGCAACCACGCTGGCCTCATCCGTCCCCATCCGACAAGTAGCCACCGGGTGATAGAGGGTGTGTGAGTTGTTCTGCAGCGCGGCGACGAGTGTCTCCTCCAGGTTGTCGCTGGGGTTCCGCGGCCGAAGGATCTTGCCGAGTATCGCCCGCATCGATGGCGTCTCGGCGATGCGGGCGGTGGTCCGTAGCCCGAACATCATGGCGGCGCGGTCCTGCCCGGCACCATCACTGAGGTAGCGCGGGTCGATGCGCGGCTTGGCCAGCGGATCGGGCGAGGTCAGGGTGATCTCGCCACTACTCTCCGGCTTGAGCAGGATCGGGCCCATCACGATGGCGTGCTCGGTGGCCTCCCCCAGACCTTCATCGAAGAATGGCGCGGGCGCGAAGATCAGCTCCAGGTCGGGTAGGGCGAGATCGGCCCGGCTGCGCAGGAATCCGTAGGCCTCACCAACATTCGAGGTGAGCATGCCGCGATGGCGCAGGAAGTAGTTGGCGAGCTGCAGCGGTTTCTCCGCTGCGTACAACGAGTCAGCCTCGACCGCATAACCCACCGGGCAGCACAGGTGGTCGAGCAGATTCTGGCCAACCTGCGGGGAGTCGTGCACGATCGGGATTCCCAACTCGCCAAGGCGTTTGGCATCACCGATGCCCGAAAGCATCAGCAGCTGAGGAGAATTGATGGCACCGCCGCTCAAGATCACCTCGCGCCGCGCGCGGACGGTGTGTGTGATGCCGTCGCGCACGTACTCGACACCGATAGCTCTGGTGCCGTCGAACAGCACCCGGTGCACCTGCGCCTCGGTAACCACGTTCAGGTTCCGGCGCCGCAGACCGGGCTTGAGGTAACCGTCCGCGGTGCTCCACCGGCGTCCGCCGCTCTGACACACCATGGTCTCCGAGAAACCCTTGGGTTCAGGAGTATTGGCTCGCTCGACATCGAATCCGGCTTCCTTGACGGCCTCCAGCCACGCCGCGGTGCTGGAGCGGGGGCTGCGCTGTTTGGAGATTTTCAGCGCCCCCTCGGTGCCCTCGTCGCTTTCGGTCGCGCCCTCCACCGTCTCGATGCGCTTGAAGTAGGGCGCGACGTTGGCGAATGACCACTGATCGCCGGCCACCGCAGCCCAGTCGTCGTAGTCGGCCGCGAATCCACGGACCCACATCATCGCGTTCATGGATGACGAGCCGCCCAGTGTTTTGCCTCGCGGCCAATAGATCTGGCGGTTGTTCAGCTCGGGCTGCGGTTCGGTGAGGTAGTCCCAGTCGACGTCGCTGCGGAACAGCTTCGAGAACGCGGCGGGAATGTGGATTCCCATGTCCTTGTCCTTGGGCCCCGCTTCCAGAACCAGCACCTGGTCGTTGGTGCGTTCGGCGAGCCGGGTGGCCAGCGGAGCCCCCGCCGATCCCGCTCCCACGATGACGTAGTCAGCTGTCAGGTCCTCAACCATGATGGCGACGCTAGCGGACTGGACACCGCGTGGGGAAGCTTCTGGTACAGGACGTCCCAGCTGCCACCCTTGCTCGCTTACGGGTACACCCGATAGCAGTTCATCCCACCGATGCCGAGCACGTACACGGTGTCGCATCGGGTGAAGCTCCCATCGGGCGCGAAGTCGGATTCGCACACGCCGCCGCCGTTACCCCACACCACAACCTTGCCGCAGGGCGCCGCCGCGGCGGGACCGGCAAGGGCAATGCCCCCGGCCGCCAATACGGCGGCGATGCCCAGTGAGGCCAGTGCTTTCCTCATGTCAATCGCCTCTTCTTCGCGCCCCCGGCCTCACCGCGATGCCGGACATACCCATAGAACGTTTCCGTTTTTGGAAAAGTTTCCTAAAAAGGAATGTTTGTTAGGATGGCCACATGCCACCACCCCATGGCCTGCGCGAGCAGAAGAAGTCCGAGACCAAGCTGGCGTTGAGTCGCGCCGCCCTGGAACTGGCACTGGAACGCGGGGACCTCGCGGCCGTCACCGTCGACGAGATCGCCGACCAAGTACGCGTCTCGTCGCGCACCTTTCGCAACTACTTCACCAGCAAGGAAGACGCCGTACTGTTTTTGATGCGCCAATACGGGGACACGGGAGTGGAGCTACTGTGCTCACGCCCCGACGATGAACCGATCGTCGATTCACTCGAGGCAACCATGCTGGGCCTGGTCACCTCCGAGGCCGTCGATACCGTTGTCGCAGTCACGCGCCTTGCCAAGCTGAGCCCGGGATTGGCGGCCCATGCCGCGGCCGAACCGAGCAACGATGACGGCTCCGTACTTTCCGAAGTCGCACGGCGTACCGGCCTGGACCGAGACCTCGACCTGTACCCGCGTCTGGTCTGCAATGCCGCCTATGCGGTGCTTTCCACGATCATCCAGTTGGCAAGCACCGACGCTGGACTACAGGGAGAACCCGAAGAGCTTGTCCGACAGGGCTTCCAACAGCTGCGCGGCGGGCTATCGACGCCCGGGGCCTAGAACGGGTCGCGTGGTCACGGGCGGGTGGACGGGACTTACCGCTGCGCGATGATCTGCTCTCGCAAGATGTCAGCGTGGCCGCAATGCTGTGCCAATTCCCTAAGCACATGCAAGTACACCCAGCGCAGGGGCAATGGGCCGCGCCTGTTCCCCATAACCAGATCGTCCAAGGCAAGTGGAGCGACCCGTTGCTTCGATGCGGCACAAACCTCGCGGTATCGGTGCCGTACAGACGAGATGTCATCTGCGGGTTCCAGAAGAAACGACTCGTCGGGGGTCAACGGAAGCCCCAGATCAGCACGGGAGCGACACGTGATCGCCTCGTTGAACCACACCTCCTCCACAAACGTCACATGCTTGACCAAACCTAGGAGCGTGGTGCGAGAAGGAACCAGCGAGCGCCGGGCCTCCTCCTCGGTCAAACCGTCGAGACAATCGTGGAGCAAGGACCTGTGCTCATCGAGGAACACATCGAACTGATCGCGAAGGCACGCGCCGAACGTAGCCGACTCCGTGGTACGCGCCGCTGTCATGCCGGAAGTCTATCGACGCAGGTGGCGCCGTCTCGCAAGGCGCAGCGAAGCCATGCACCCTCCCCGCCGGATCACGGGCGCGGCTGATCCAACAGTTTGGCGATGCCGTACAACTCGGTCGCCTGGATCTCTTTGACGACCCGGAGCAGAATCCGTTCGTCGGCGTCATCGAGGTTGACGCCCCTGTTCGTCACCGTCAACAGAGTGCCGCCCTCGTGCTCGCGAAAGGCCACGTGGCGCGTCCACCGCGCCGACTGACCTGTAGACGCGTGGGCCAGCAGACCCAACGTCAAATGCTCGTAGGGAACGGCGTCGAGAAACTCAACCTCGAATACGCCGTTGAACCGCGTGCCCACCACGGGAACGGTGGTCATCGTGAAAGCGCTCCCCACGGTGACATCGATCGGCGGGGCATCCGGCTTGCCCCACCACGACGCCGGATCGACGAGAGCCGACCACACCTCGTGGGGTGGGTGCGGGAAATATCGCTGAATCTGTGTCATTGCTTCTCACTCACTCGTGAAGAAGTCCTGGTGCGCCCGAAGGGATTCGAACCCCTAACCTTCTGATCCGTAGTCAGATGCTCTATCCGTTGAGCTACGGGCGCGTGCTATTCAATTGTTGCAGGTCAACAGGTTTGGCCTGCAGACCGACGCGGAGGCGAGAGGATTTGAACCTCCGGTCCCCCGTAAAGGGGACAACTCATTAGCAGTGAGTCCCATTCGGCCGCTCTGGCACGCCTCCTGAACTTCCCGAGCGGTACTCCGAACCCATAAATGGATTCCGAACCGCCGAGGGCACAGAGTACAGGCCCGCGAGGCCGGAAGGCAAAGCCGTTGGTCGTCATCGGGTCCAACATGCACCGATAGTCTGATGACCGTGTCTGATCCTCGTCGCGCGAGCGGCTCATCGATACCTGCGCGGCTGCGCCCCGAGCTGACCGAACTGCCGGCGTACACCCCCGGCCGCAACGTCCCCGGCGCCATCAAGCTCGCCAGTAACGAAACCGTGCACGGACCGCTGCCCAGCGTCCACACGGCCATCGTCGAGGCAACCGCGCAGATCAACCGGTATCCGGACAACGGCTATGCCGAGCTGCGCTCGCACCTGGCCAAACACGTGGACATGCCCCCCGAACACATCGCGGTCGGATGCGGATCGGTGAGCCTGTGCCAGCAGCTCGTACAGATCACCGCCACGGTGGGCGACGAGGTGCTGTTCGGCTGGCGGTCCTTCGAGACCTACCCGCTGGTGGTGCGAGTCGCCGGGGCCACCCCCGTTCAGGTGCCGCTGACCGATCACACCTACGACCTGGAGGCCATGGCCGCCGCAGTGACGGACGCCACCCGGCTCATCTTCGTCTGCAATCCGAACAACCCGACCGGCACCGTAGTCCCACCGGCCGATCTGCGACGGTTTGTCGAGGCAGTGCCGCCCCACATCCTCATCGCGATCGATGAGGCCTACATCGAGTACGTGCGCGAAGACTTCACGGACAGCATTGCCCTGATGCGCGAACATCCCAACGTTGTTGTGTTACGCACCTTCTCAAAGGCCTACGGCCTGGCGGGCCTGCGGGTGGGCTACGCGGTCGGTGATCCAGACGTGATCACCACGCTGGGCAAGGTGTACGTGCCGTTCAGCGCGTCCAGCCTCGCTCAAGCCGCGGCGGTAGCGTCCCTGGGCGCCGCAGAGGAACTCCTCGCCCGGACCAATGACGTTGTCACCGAGCGCACAAGGGTGACCAGCACACTCCAGGAGGCGGGGTACGAGGTACCGGCATCGCAAGCCAACTTCGTGTGGCTACCGCTGGGCGAGCGCTCGACGGAGTTCGCGCAGGCCTCCGCTGAGACCCGAATCATCGTGCGCCCCTTCGGCACCGACGGAGTGCGGGTCACCATCGGCGCACCCGAGGAGAACGACGCATTCCTTGAGTTCGCGCGCTCCTGGCGTTAACTCACTCGCGACAGCTGCGCGGCCTCGGTCCATTCGACGGTGAGCTCGACCACCTCGTGCGCACCCGGAAGCACCAGCGCCAATGGGGTCAACGACCCCTCCGCCACACCGGTGAGCACGCGAGCGGTCGCCACTGGATCAACCACCGAGACTGTCACCGCCGCAACGCACTCCGCGGGACGCACATAGAAACGCGTGCCCGAGTCCACCGGTCCGGTGAGTTCCACGCCGGAGATGTCCATTGCCCTGGCACCCTCTGACAGCGACAGCAGAACCGGGCGTTGCGAATCCACGACGAACGGCCCCATGAGGCCTGCCGCCATCACTGCCTGCGAGTCATCGATCACCGGGGCGTGCTCCGCCTGGCCTGCGGCGATCAACGACTGCTCCAGCAGGTACCGGTACAGCTGCACCACGCGGTCGGCATTGCGGTGATTGCGCGCATCATGCAACGAGAATTCGACACCCTCGACATCTGCGGTACCGCCCTGCACGTACAGGCGATAGAAGCGATATCCGAGATCCGGTGCACCATGCTGAGTTTCGGCGACTGTCGCACCGACTCCCAGTGTCTTGACGTACTGCGCCTCGCCTTCGGTGAAGTTCAATTCCGAAGACGAAACCTCGCGCCACACGGCCCCGTTCACGGATGCGTGCAGCCGTACGCTGGCTGGCTTTTGCCCCGCACCGGTGCGCACCGTCAGTCCGCCGAGCTGTGGACGTTCTATGAATTCGAATTCGATGAAGGACGGGGACTTTCGGGTAGCCGAGGGCACATTGCGCGCCGCGGTGTCCAGCTCTACACCGTTGGTGAGGAACCAGATGGCGGCCTGGGTTCCCGCGATGGCCTCGTGGTCCTTGATATTCGCCTCGCCCAGATACCCCGCCGCGCGCAACCGGCGGCTCAGATGTGCCGTCGACAGCGCCGGGAAGGAGTTGGCCAAGATCCAGGCCACCTGCGATTCGCGGGTGCGGGCTCGCAGGTTCGCCACGGACAACCAGTCGGCCACCGCGTAGCCCGAGGGCAGGTTGGGGGCGATTCCCGCGATATCGAGGGAGTACGCGGCGATGGTGGGGTTCAAGCGAATTAAATCTGTGCGAGCAGAAGTTCCGTCAGTGAACACAACTGAGTCCACGGTGGACGAATAGGTGCCCCCGCGGTACCTCGTCAGACGCTGCGGGAGTACCTCGGCGTGGTGGCCGTGACGCCTGCCAGTGATGCGGGCGGAGGGCCATTCGACGAGCGATAGCAAAGAATGAGTGGTCATGGGTTGGTTGATCCTTGTGCTGGCGGATTGCAGCCCAGGAGCGCGTTAACAATGGAAAACGGCGATCCCGGGTGCCAGGGGCGGGGTTAGGGAATCAACAACAACAGCAACACACGGCGACGCTGCGCGCCCCGAAGCTGTCGGCGCGCAGCGCGCTGATCGCCCGGAGTCGGTGCGACTGTGCGACGTGCTGCATGCAGCCAGTCTACGTATCCCCGGCCGCGCGCCTTGTTTTCCACCGGCGCCTCTCCTTATAGGACGAGCGAACGCGAGACGGATTCACGGTGAGGCGGCGTGTCGGCGAAACCGGCCGCGCGGAGTTTGGCGCACGGGTGTTCGTTACCTGATGCGCCGCCCCAATCGCGATTAGGACTTCAGACATCAGGTCTTGATCCCATTCGCTGAGGAGGAAACTGCTGTGCCCGCTGCCAAGAATGAATCCCAGGCCCTCGGCGATCTCGCCGCAAGGCAGCTAGCCAATGCCACCAAGACCGTCCCTCAGCTGTCGACGATCACTCCGCGGTGGCTGCTGCATCTGCTGAACTGGGTACCCGTCGAGGCGGGCATTTACCGGGTGAACCGCGTCATCAACCCCGACAAGGTAGCGATCCACAGCGAGGAGCAGGGCGAGAACGAGGCCCCACTGCCGCAGACCTACGTCGACTACGAGACCAACCCACGCGAGTACACGCTGCGGACCATCTCGACACTGCTCGACATCAACACCCGGGTCTCGGACCTGTACTCCAGCCCGCACGACCAGATCGCCCAGCAGCTGCGCCTGACCATCGAGTCCATCAAGGAACGTCAGGAAAGCGAGCTCATCAACAACGCCGAGTACGGCCTGCTGGCTCAGGCAACACCCGAGCAGACCATCAAGACCCTCGGTGGTGCTCCCACACCGGATGACCTGGACGCCCTGATCACGAAGGTGTGGAAGACCCCCGGTTTCTTCCTGACCCATCCGCTGGGTGTGGCGGCGTTCGGCCGTGAGGCCACCCGCCGTGGCGTGCCGCCGGTTGTGGTGAGCCTGTTCGGTGCGCAGTTCATCACCTGGCGCGGTATCCCGATCATCCCGTCGGACAAGGTTCCGGTGAAGGACGCCAAGACCAAGATCCTGCTGGTGCGTACCGGCGAGGAGCGCCAGGGCGTTGTCGGCCTGTTCCAGCCCGGCTTGGTCGGCGAGCAGGCACCGGGACTGTCGGTGCGGTTCACCGGAATCAACCGGTCGGCCATCGCCTCGTACCTCGTCACCCTGTATTCGTCGCTGGCCGTGCTGACTGATGACGCACTGGCCGTTCTCGACGACGTGCAGGTGGACAAGTTCCATGTCTACAAGTGACGCGATTCCCATAACCGACAGCCCACCGGGCTTCCCCTCTGCGGCGGAGCTGTCGGCATTGGCCACCCAGTTGTTTTGGGAGGCCACGCCTACCGGAGCGCCAGGTATCGACACCCCGGGACCGGCGGTACCCGTCGCGCCCCGGGGCAACGTCCCGGACGTGACGGCCGCGTCGTCCGCGGCAGCCACAGCGGGCTCGTTGGCCGGCCCATACGCACCCGCACCCGTTGCCGACGCCCTGTCGACGGCAACGGTGGCCCCGCCGGTAGCCTCGTTCAGTTCCGCGACCCCCGACGGCATTCCCGGAGCGGCACCGGTGGCACCTCGCGGCGGTGGCGGTGACCTGACATCGGGCACCTCTGCGGCGCACACCGCTGCAACGGGTTATCCGACAACCGGTCTCGCCGATTTCGCGGTCCCCTCGGGGCTGGTACCGACGATCCCCGGGGTGCTCGCCACCCCCTCGGTGAACTCGGTGGGTCCCGCCACCACGTCACCCCGGGTGGCTCCGCACTCCCAGGCACCGGCCGTGCCAAATCTGGGTTGGACGAACCCCGTGGTACCGACGGGCGGCGACGAGTCGAATTACTACTTCTTGGGTGGAGCTCCGGCCGCGGCGCCGATCCACGAAGACGCTCGCGCCTTCGATGTCGCGTCGATTCGGGCGGACTTCCCGATCCTGTCCGAGACCGTCAACGGTAAGCCGCTGATCTGGTTCGATAACGCCGCGACCACGCAGAAGCCGCAGTCGGTGATCGATCGACTGGTGCACTTCTATCAGCACGAGAACTCGAACATCCACCGTGCGGCACACGAATTGGCGGCACGGGCCACCGATGCATACGAGGACGCGCGCGGCGCGGCCCGCAAGTTCCTGGGTGCCGAGGCGGACGAGAACATCATCTTCGTGCGCGGCGCCACCGAGGCCATCAACCTGGTGGCTCATGCCTGGGGCGGTAAGAACCTGGGACACGGGGATGAAATCGTCATCACCCACCTGGAGCACCACGCCAATATCGTTCCGTGGCAATTGATCGCGAAGAAGACCGGTGCCGTCATCAAGGTGGCTCCGGTGGACGACGCAGGCAACCTGCTGCTCTCCGAGCTCGAGGATCTGGTCGGTCCGCGCACCAAACTGGTTGCGGCCACCCAGGTTTCCAACGCGCTGGGGACGGTTACGCCCGCCAAGCAGATCGTCGAGATCGCACACCGTTACGGTGCGCGCGTGCTCACCGACGGTGCGCAGTCGGTGCCGCACCTCGCGGTGAACCTGCAGGAGCTCGGCGCCGATTTCTTCGTCTTCTCTAGCCATAAGATCTACGGCCCCAACGGGATCGGCGTGCTCTACGGCAGCGAAGACGCACTGGCGGAGACGCCGCCGTGGCAGGGTGGCGGCAACATGATCGCCGATGTCACCCTGGAGCGTGCGGTATTCCAGGGTCCGCCCAACAAGTTCGAGGCGGGCACCGGAAACATCGCCGACGCCGTGGGACTGGGCGAAGCGCTGCGGTATGTCGAGCGCATCGGCATCGACCGGATCGCCGAGTACGAGCACGCGCTATTGGAGTACGCAACGCCGCAATTGGCCGCCATCCCCGGTGTGCGGTTGGTGGGAACGGCCGATCACAAGGCGTCCGTGCTGTCGTTCGTACTCGACGGGCATGATCCGGTGGAGGTCGGTAAGGCACTGAATGCCGACGGCATCGCGGTGCGTGCCGGACATCATTGCGCTCAGCCGATTTTGCGCAGGCTCGGGCTGGAACAGACGGTGCGGCCCTCGTTCGCGTTCTACAACACCTTCGACGAGATCGACGTCTTCATCGACGCGGTGCGGCGGCTGGCCGAAAGCGGCGGACCCCAGGCGTAAGGCTCTGTTCGCCGAGCGCATACCGCACGCAGGCATCTCACCGAAATACTCTGCGCCTGGTATGCACTCGGCGGACTCAGCTCGTGTGGCTCATAATAGTCAGCAACACCGCCGAGTCTTCGACTGCCGTGAGGTCATGGCGCTCCTGCGGGATGACCACGTAGTCGCCGGTGGCCAGCGCTGCCCTCGCGGTCGCCGTTGCGAGCTCTACCCGCCCACTGAGCACCAACAACGTTGCCTCGCCCGGGTTTTCGTGTTCGGCAAGTTTGTGGCCGGCACCCAGAGCCAAGAGCACCTGCTTCAGCGCGTGGTCCCTGCCACCGTGCACCGTGTGCGCGGACCGACCACTGTGCGCCTTCCGCGCTGTTTCGACCTGCTCATCCCCTAGAGCCGTTATCGAGAAAACATCCACGACTATCTCCTTTCACCTGTGGATCCAGAGTCAGGCTGACGGTGCAGTCCCCGTACCCCGCATCGGGCGACACGGTGACCTGAAATTGTCCGCCGACCGCGTCGGCGTTCACGTCGAGAACCTCCTGGATGAGTCCGCGCTGGATTCCGCGAACCACTTCCGGGGCCGTCGTGGCGATCTCGGCAAGTGGGCATGAGCAGATCTGCACGGTGACGCTCCCAAAGGACATCAGCGTGGAATGCACTGTAAACCCAAGTTCACCAAGAGTTTCCACCACCAAATCCACGGCCGGAAGCGAAGCCCGATGCCGTGCGACATTCACGCGGTGTGCAAGGTCGGCGCCGACCAGCGCCGCCCGTGATTCGCGCTCGGCCGCGGTGCCCCCGAGATGCACCGCGAACAGTGACACGACATCGGCGTAATCCAGTCGCGGGGCGACCGCGTAGGCCAGGCTCGGCCTGCCCGCTCTCTGCCCGGCACCACCACTGCGCCGGACGATATGACCCTGCTCTTCCAGGGTTCTGAGGTGAAACCTCACCGTGGTGATGTGAATCCCCAGGCTGTCGGCAATGTGCTGCACCCCAACCGGCTGAGTTGCCTCCCGCAGCAGCCCGAGCACCCGCTCGCGCTGCCGGCCCGCTCGGCGGTCACCCGTCATTCGGGCCGCACGCCAACCACCGCAACCGCCGTCAGCGCGTCGCTGTGTTCACGAAACGTACGGCGCATGTCGAGTACTCGCTTGCGCGCCGCTCCATGCAGTAGAACGTTTTTCACCAGCCGCAGGGCTCCGAACACGCCCTCGTCGGCGATGACACGACGCGGGTTGAGTAGTGCCATCGGCGCCCGGTCGGTGCTCACCACCTCGAATCCCGAGGCCCTGAGCAACTCACTCCATTCGGCCACGGTGAGCGGCCGGGCGTTGACCTTGATCGAACGTGCCAGCGCACGGCGAATGTCCTCCTTGGTGGCGGTGTCCACGGAGTCCGGCGTGAGCCCGAGCTCGTGAATCGCGTACCGCCCACCCGGCCGTAGCACCCGATAGGCCTCGTCGACGATGGCCCGCTTGGCCTTGTCACTCTGCATCGTCAGCATCGCCTCGCCCACTACGACGTCGGCGCTGGCGTCGGGCAGACCCGTGCTGGCGGCATTCGCGACGATCACCCGACCACCGCACGGTGCGACCACATCGCGTACCGATTGGGTGGCCGCCGCGGTGTCATCGACACCGACATAGGACCGCGGACGCAGCGCCACGATGTCACGCGCGGTCCGCCCGAGACCTGGCCCGAGTTCGACCACATCGGCATCGGTCACCTTCCCAGCAGCCAAGAGCCGCGTGGTCAGTTCAAGCCCGCCCGGACGCAGGACGCGCTTGCCCAGCCGCGCCAACAGCCAGTGGCCGGGAAGGTCCTCGTCTCTGCGCCCTGCGAGCGGAAGTGTCTCTCTGTCAGCCATGACTCCAATTTAGAGGAAACTTCTCCTTTTAAATAGGTCTACGTCCTCGACCGTTGGATTCACCACGGACGCAACCCTCCCGTCACGGCGCCAGTCCCACTAATGTCACCGCGCGTGACTGCCTCGACAACATCCCTCACCGCGATCACCGATGCGACCCGTGCGGCAGTAGCCGACAACCCGGCCGCCGCAACGGTGGTGTTCAAGGCGTCCGCCCAACCAGAGGGCACGGTCGGCAGCGAAATCGCCCTGGGCAAATACCGCGTCCACGTCGACGAGCCACCGGGTCTCGGCGGAGCGAACACCGCGCCCAACCCCGTCGAGTACTACCTGGCATCGCTGCTGTCCTGCCAAGTGGTGACCTACCGCTTCTGGGCGGAAAGACTAGGGATTCAAGTCGATTCACTCAGTGCCAGCGCCGAGGGTGATCTCGATATACGCGGCTTCTTCGGCCTCGACGAGAGCATTCGGCCCGGTTTTCAGCAGATCCGCGTCACCGTGACGGTCTCGGGGCCGGATAGCGACGAGCGGTATCGCGAGCTGCAAGAGGCCGTGGACGCACACTGCCCGGTACTGGATCTGACCACAGGCTCGACCCCCGTACACACACAACTCATCACGCGGCCGCGGTCGTAAATCTGTTGCCTGGCGCGAAGCCCGCCTGGCAACATCAGCGGCGCCCGCCCTAGACCGCGTCAACCGGTACCCGCGGTCCGCTGCGCACGCAGCAGGCGAGGGAGGCAGCCCGTTCGAGCCGGGCCGGGATCCAGAAACATCCCCAGCTGCGCACCGTCCAGCTGCGGCGTTAAGAGCGGTGGCGGAGGGATTTGAACCCCCGGACGGTGTTAGCCGTCTCTCGCTTTCAAGGCGAGTGCATTAGGCCGCTCTGCCACGCCACCGTCGGCAAGCCTAGCGGCTCCGCCGAGCGATCTACTCCCCGCCGCGGCTCTCGGTGTCGTGGAGCGCCTCTTCGGCCCCCTCACCCACTCGCCGGAAGCTCTCGGCGATGGCCGCCTGCTGTGGCCGGGTCAGACGAGTCAGATAGTGCTCGCGGACACATTCGGAGTACGTGCGCATCGCCGCCTCACCCAGCGTTCGGCCCTGCTCGGTAAGCGCCGCCAGGACCGCTCGACGGTCCTGGGGCATCGATCCCCGCTTCACCAGCCCCTGTTCCTCGAGGCGGCGCACCTGGTGTGTGATCCGGCTACGCGAGGCCAACAGACTGGTGGCGATATCCCCCATCCGGCAACTGCCATTAGCTGACCGCAACAATTGCTGAAGCACTTGGAAGTCGGTCAACGAAATACCATGCGAAGCAACCATTTTACGGTTCAGTAAAAAGTACAACCGGTTAGTCGCTATCCAAAAGTTTTGCCACGAACGAAATTCGGCGAGGTCAAGTCCCGGGACCTCGCTCTCCGAACGTGTACTCATGCACCATCCCCCTCCGTCGACCAAGCCATGGCCCCGACCGCGCCTCCACCCGCACTGTCTGATAACCCGGCGACCACCAATAGCTCGGCATAGTCTGGATGCTATGCACGCTATCACCGTTGACCAGCCGGGTGGGCCAGAAGCGCTGTGCTGGACCGAAGTTCCCGACCCAACTCCGGGACCAGGCGAAATACTGATCGATGTAACGGCCGCCGCAGTTAACCGTGCGGATCTGCTACAGCGCCAGGGCCTGTATCCCATGCCGCCCGGTGCGAGCCATATCTTGGGACTCGAATGCTCCGGAACCGTCGGTCAGGTTGGCGCAGATGTCTCGGAATGGACTGTAGGACAATCCGTTTGTGCCCTGCTGTCCGGTGGCGGGTATGCCGAGAAGGTGGTAGTACCCGCCGGCCAGGTACTGCCGATTCCCCCAAACATCAACCTTAATGTCGCGGCGGCGCTGCCCGAGGTCGCGTGCACGGTGTGGTCGAACCTGGTGATGACGGCGAGAATGACTGCCGGACAATCCATCCTGATTCACGGTGGCTCGAGCGGAATCGGTACCCACGCCATTCAGGTAGCCAAGGCGCTCGGCGTTCGGGTTGCGATCACGGCAGGCACCCCCGACAAACTCGACGCCTGTCGTGATCTTGGTGCCGATCTGACAATCAACTACCGGGCCACCGATTTTGTACAGGCAGTTCACAACTTCACCGATGGTGCCGGTGTCGACCTCATCCTGGACATCATGGGAGCGAAGTACCTGGATCGGAATGTCGATGCTCTCGGCAACGACGGCCACCTCGTCATCATCGGTATGCAAGGCGGCGCGGTGGCCGAGCTGAACATCGCCAAGCTGATCACCAAACGCGGCTCCGTCACCGCAACCACACTGCGCGGACGACCACTGGACGGACCGTCCGGCAAGGCCGCGATCGTCGATTCCGTCACCCAGAACCTGTGGCCGCTCGTTAAGGCGGGGAAGGTCCGGCCGATCGTGGGCGCCGAGATCCCGGTGAGCCAAGCGGCCGAGGCTCATCGCCTGCTGGAGAGCGGAGAGGTCGTGGGGAAGGTACTGCTGACGCTCTGAGCCGGGGGCGAGGTCAGCCCAGCGAGGCGACCGCGCGTACCAGCTGGTCGACCTCGGCGGCCGTCGAATAGTGCCCCAACCCAACCGTTATCGCGCCGCCGATCTCGTTCACACCGATGGCGTCGAGCACCCGCGAGCTGGTGTTGGCGATCGCACACACCCCGTTGTCGGCCAGTCGCTGCACCACCCGCTCCGCGGGAATCCCGATCACAGTGAAGCTGAGCGCGGGAATCCGGTCCTCCGGAGCCCCGATGACCATGACGCGCGGCAGGGTCCGCAGGGCGCTCACCAGATACCGGAACAACCAATCCAGATACGCGCCCGCCGAAGTCAGGGACGTCAGTAGCCGCTCCCGCCGGGTGCCCGACGCGGACTCGTCCAAACCGGCCAGATACTCCACGCTGGCGACCAGACCCGCCAGCATCGCAAACTGATGCCCGCCCAGCTCCAGTCGCGCGGGCCCGCTCGCCAACGGGTTGAGCGAGATCGAACTGATCGAATCCAGCAGCGCAGGATCTCGGAAAACCAACGCGCCCACCGGCGGTCCACCCCATGCCGTCGCGTTGAAGGCGACGACATCGGCGTCCAGGTCCTCGATATCGAAGGCGCGATACGGCACCAGGCTTGAACAGTCCATCACCACGAGACCACCGACCGCGTGCGCGAGCTTGGTGGCCTGCTGCAGATCCGGCACCGTGCCCAGGGTCGAAGACGCAGCCGTCACCGCCACCAGCCGGGTCGGCTTGGTAATCAAAGACTCCCACTGCCAGGACGGCAGATCGCCGGACTCGATGTCGACCTCGGCCCACTTGACTTTGGCGCCGTAGCGGTTGGCCGAACGCAGCCACGGCTGCACATTGGCCTCTTCGTCGAGTCTGGACACCACCAGCTCATAGCCGAGCCCCGCCTTGGAGGACGATCCCTCCGCCAGGGAGTTGAGCAGAACGGCGCGGTCACTGCCCAGCACCACCCCGCGCGCGTCGGCACCCACCAGATCGGCGGCAGCGTGCCGAGCGGCCTCTAGGACGGCCGCACTGCGCCGCGCGCTGGGGTGCGGACCCCGCGTGTCGGAAAAGGATCCCCGGAACGCTGTGGATACAGTCGTAGCAACCGCATCGGGGATGAGCATCCCGGCTTGGGTATCGAAATGTACCCATCCGTCGCCGAGCGTCGGGTGCAAACCACGCACCCGGGCGACGTCATAAGCCATGCCAGACACCTTAGATGCTCACTACAGGTCACGGCGCTGAACCCGTCGTTGCACCACGCCCCGACGGACGACGGTTAACGGCGCCGTCTCGTGTAGTCATACTAGAGCAATGTCGTTCGCTTTCGGGGTGGCTACGGCACTGCTGTTGCTGTTCATCCCAGGCTGGCTGATTGGCCGAGCCTTCGGGCTACCAACGCATTCGGCCGCCGTCACCGCACCTGCATTGACCTATGGGCTAGTTGGGCTGTGCATCGTCACCTTCGGCTCAATCGGCATACCGTGGAACTCAGTCTCCGCCGGGTTTGCGCTCCTCGGCGCGATCGTCGTCGCGCGGCTGCTGTGGCGTTGGCTGCGGCCAAAAGAGCACGCCGAACAATTCCCGTCACAAAGTCGTGCGGCAGTGATCGCGGTCGCGTTCGGCATCGCGATCGGGTCCGGGCTCATCTTCTACGCATTCCTGCGCGGACTGACCAACTGGCAATCGGTCCCGAGTACCTGGGACTCGATGTGGCACGGGAACACCATCCGCTACATCCTCGACACCGGGCAAGCATCGTCGACCCGGATGGGTGACCTCCGCAACGTCGAGACGCACGCGACTCTCTACTACCCGTCGGCCTTCCACGGGCTGGCCGCAGTGCTGAGCCAACTGACCGGTGCGGCTCCCACGACGAGTTACACGCTGTACGCGGTGGCCGGGTCGCTGCTCTTCCCGCTCAGCGCCGCGGCACTGGCCTGGCAGATGCTGCGCGGCCGCACCAACCGCACCTTCCAGGCAGGTTGCGCCGCCACCGCCGCCGCACTCTCGGCCTCGTTCACGGCGCTGCCCTACGTGGAGTTCCACGTGTCGGCCATCCCGAACCTGGTGTCCTTCGCCCTGGTGGGTCCGGCGGTGGTCGCCATCACGAGCGTGGTCGCCGACCGCAGCCGCATACCGGTGGCGGTCCTGGCATTCGTGGGAATCGCCTCGGTGCACACCTCGGGCGCCATCGTGGCGGTCGTCTTCGTGGGCGCCTGGTGGCTCCTTGCACCACTATCCCGATACCGCCGCAAGGAGGGAAAACCCGGACGCCGAGTAGGAAATGGGTTCTTGCCGTTGGCCATTGCCGGTGTCGTCTCCCTGGTGCTGCTCTACCCGCAACTACGCACCCTGCTCCAGCTGTCCGAGATCATCGCCGGACACCAGTTCGCCACTCCGTGGGGAAAGAAGCGCGCGCTGCTGGACGCCCTCACCCAGCACACCCGCCACCTTGCCGACTACCCGGTGCAGTCCGCCCTGCTCTGGCTGGCCCTCCTCGGCGCGGTCGTACTGATTGTGAAGCGGGTGTACTGGCCACTTGCCGTCTGGTTACTGCTGATCGTGGCGATTGTCCACTCCTCCAGACCCTTTGGCGGTTTCATCGGCCACGCGGTAGCCCTGTTCTCCGACGCCTTCTACAGCGACCCACGACGACTGTCGGCCATCGTGTGTCTGCTGCTGGCCCCAGCTGCCGGGATCGGGCTGTTCACGCTGGCGTATGCCGTGCTGACGAGGGCGCGGGGAGAGCGCACCCGAAAATGGGCGCTGGTGGCCACGGCCATCACGTTGGCCGCGGTCTGCGGCTTCTCCGCCCGGCACTACTTCCTGCCGCACAAATACCTCGTGGGCGCGAAATACGACCGGGTGATGGTCGGGCCCAAGAAGCTCGACGCCTTCGCCTACCTGGCCACGCTGCCGGGGGCCAAGGACACCACCATCGGGGACGGAAACGTGGACGGCTCGGGCTGGATGTACGCGGTGGCGGGACTGCACCCGCTATGGACGCACTATGACTTCCCGCAGCAGCAGGGTCCGGGCTATCACCGGTACATCTTCTGGGCCTACGCCGACGACGCCGATACCGATCGGCGCGTGACGGACGCGGTGCACTCGCTGAACATCCGCTACGTCATGACCAGTACTCCCGTGGTCCAGGGGTTCAAGGTTCCCGACGGACTAAGGTCGTTGGACAGATCCCGATCATGGAGAAAGTTGTACGACAACGGCGCCGCCCAGATCTACGAATGGGTCGGCGATCGGAAACCACAGGCGGAAGGTGACAGATGACCCATCCCGGTCAGGACGATGACGACGACCAGGTGATCATTCTGGGCGCCGGCGATGCCGACAAAGGCGCCGACAGCGTGGACGACGACCCGTCCATCACGGACCTCGTCGAGCAACCCGCCAAGGTGATGCGCATCGGCACGATGATCAAGCAGCTTCTTGAGGAAGTGCGCGCGGCTCCTCTCGACGACGCCAGCCGCTCCCGGTTGCGCGAGATCCACGCCGCGTCCATAGCCGAGCTGGAAGACGGGTTGGCCCCCGAACTCCGCGAGGAACTGGAGCGCCTCGCCCTGCCGTTCAACGAGGAGAGCATTCCTTCCGATGCCGAGCTGCGCATCGCGCAGGCACAGTTGGTGGGCTGGCTGGAAGGGCTGTTCCACGGCATCCAGACGGCGCTCTTCGCCCAGCAGATGGCGGCGCGCGCCCAGCTGCAGCAGATGCGTCAAGGTGTTCTGCCGCCCGGTCTTTCCGTACCCGCACAGGGCGGCGGCAGCGGCACCGGCCAGTACCTGTAGGCCACGAGAACATGGTCCGTATCCAGACCCACGAGGCGTGGGTGGAATTCCCGATTTTCGACGCCAAATCGCGCTCGCTGAAGAAGGCGTTTCTCGGCAAGGCAGGCGGTGCCATCGGCCGCAACGAATCGAACGTCGTGGTCATCGAGGCGCTGCGAGACATCACGCTGTCCCTCAAGGAGGGCGACCGGGTCGGGCTCGTCGGCCACAACGGTGCAGGCAAATCGACTCTGCTGCGGCTTCTTTCGGGAATCTACGAGCCCACCCGAGGCAGCTCGTACGTCCAGGGGCGCGTCGCGCCGGTATTCGATCTGGGCGTGGGCATGGACCCCGAGATCTCGGGATACGAGAACATCATCATCCGCGGCATGTTCCTCGGGCAGACCCGTAAACAGATGCAGGCCAAGGTCGAAGAGATTGCCGACTTCACCGAACTCGGCGAGTACCTCTCCATGCCGCTGCGCACATACTCCACCGGTATGCGCGTTCGGCTGGCCATGGGCGTGGTCACCAGCATCGACCCGGAGATCCTGCTGCTCGACGAGGGCATCGGTGCGGTTGATGCCGAGTTCATGAAGAAGGCCCGAATTCGTTTGCAGCAGTTAGTAGAACGCTCCGGCATGCTGGTCTTCGCCAGCCATTCCAACGAATTTCTGGCCCGACTGTGCAACACGGCGATGTGGATCGACCACGGCACAATCAAGATGAGCGGCGGCATCGAAGAGGTGGTCCGCGCCTACGAAGGCAATGAGGCCGGCGACCACGTGGCCCAGATCCTGGCCGAAGACGCCCATGAATGACTCCGCCGGCGGTGTTGTCGCCGTCGTCGTCACCTACCGGCGCATCGCGGAACTTGCCGAGTCACTGAAGATCGTCACGACGCAGACCGTCCCGCCGAACCATCTTGTGGTGGTGGACAACGACAACGATCCCGCTGTCAAGGCCCTTGTCGACGGTCAACCCATCGCGACCACGTACCTGGGTTCCCGCCGAAACCTTGGGGGTGCCGGCGGATTCGCGCTCGGAATGTTGCATGCACTCACCCTCGGCACTGCCTGGGTATGGCTTGCCGACGACGACGGCCGCCCGGGCGGTACCGATGTTCTCGAGACACTGCTGGCCTGCGCCCGTAAGCACCGCCTCGCCGAAGTGTCACCGGTGGTGTGCGATATCGACGACCCCGGCCGACTGGCATTTCCGTTGCGCCGCGGCCTGGTGTGGCGTCGACGGGTCGAGGAGCTACGCACCGAGGCCGATCAAGACCTGTTGCCGGGCATCGCCTCGCTATTCAACGGCGCACTGTTTCGTGCCGAAACCCTGGAGGCCGTGGGCGTTCCGGATCTGCGTCTGTTCGTGCGCGGCGACGAGGTGGACGTGCACCGACGGCTCGTCCGCTCAGGTCTACCGTTCGGAACCTGCCTGGACACGACATACCTGCACCCCAGCGGCGCCGCCGAGTTCAAACCGATTCTGGGTGGGCGCATGCATACCCAGTACCCAGACGATGCCACCAAGCGCTACTTCACCTACCGCAACCGCGGCTACCTGATGTCCCAGCCCGGCATGCGCAAGTTACTGCCGCAGGAATGGGTGCGCTTCGGGTGGTACTTCCTGATCACGCGCCGCGACGTGGCCGGTCTGCGCGACTGGATTGCGTTGCGGCGCTTGGGCCGACGTGAGCAGTTCGGACGACCCGGCAACCCGACTCCCTCAGTACAGGAGCGACATGACGATTGAGGACCTTGCCTCGGACTCTCGAACCTTCAAACGCGCGTGGCGTGATCTGTCCGAAGGCTTCGAACACCGGCAACTCTGGTTACAGCTGGGCTGGCAGGACATCAAGCAGCGCTACCGCCGCTCGGTGCTGGGACCGTTCTGGATCACCATCGCCACCGGCTCGACGGCCCTGGCGATGGGCATCCTGTACTCGCAGCTGTTCAAGATCCCACTCGCCGAACACCTGCCCTACGTGACCATCGGTTTGATCGTCTGGAACCTGTTCAACGCCGCGATTCTGGAGGGGGCGGACGTCTTCGTCGCGAACGAGGGCCTGATCAAACAGTTGCCGACACCGCTGAGCGTGCACGTCTATCGGCTGGTGTGGCGACAGCTGCTGCTGTTCGCCCACAACATCATCATCTTTTTCGTCGTCGTGGCCGTGTATCCGCCGCACTGGCATATCACCGATCTGAGCTTCATCCCCGCACTGGTATTGATCGCCTTGAATTGCGTATGGGTCTCACTGGTTTTCGGCATCTTGGCTACCCGCTACCGGGACATCTCCCCGCTGCTGGGCAGCCTGGTGCAGTTGCTGTTCTTCATGACGCCGATCATCTGGAACGAGAACATGCTCAACGAGAAGGTCGGCAAGCTGGCCACCGTGGTGCAGCTCAACCCGTTCGTGCATTTCCTGGCCATCATCCGTGATCCACTGCTCGGGCTCGATCAGCAGCTCCACCACTGGATCATCGCGATCGCCATCACCGTCGTCGGTTGGACCGTCGCGATCCTGGTGATGCGCCAGTACCGCGCCCGGGTCCCGTACTGGGTCTAGTCATGCCAGAGATAACCACCCGGGAACGCCGATGGCTGCTGGTGTCCGCCGGTGCCGCTTTCATCGTCTTCGGGCTGCTCTGGCTCGGCTATGCCCAGCAGTGGGATTGGGTCTCTCGGCTGGACGTCGCGGCGCTGGCCCCCGCACACGACTATGGAATCGCTCACCCCGACTGGGTCACCGCCTGGGACGTGTTCGCCACCGCCCTGGGACCGGGTGCGTTCCGCATCGCGGGGGCCGTCGTCATCGTCGCGCTGCTGGTGCGCCATCAGCGGCGCGCGGCGGTGTTCCTGCTGATCACCGTGGAGCTCAGCGCGCTGGTGACCGAGTCGGCGAAACTGCTGGCGGGCCGTCCGCGCCCGGCGACCAGGTTGGTCGATGCGTACGGATCCTCGTTCCCGTCCGGACATGCCCTGGGCGTGATGGTCTGTGTACTGGCATTGCTCACGGTGTTCCTGCCGAAAGCTGTTGCCGCGCTGCGTCCCTGGCTCGCGATGCTCGGCGGCGTGTTGATTCTGGCGATCGGCGTCAGCAGAGTTCTGCTCAACGTCCACAACCCCTCGGACGTGCTGGCCGGGTGGGCGTTGGGCTACGCGTACTTCGTTGCCTGCCTGTTGATACTGCCGCCCTGGTCTCAGGGCAGCGGGCGGAGCACGGCCAGCGCCCGGTAGCGAACCTTGAAGCGCGCCTCCGGGTATTTGTCGCCGGCCTCACCGTCATGCGCAATCACAGTCGGACCATCCACCGCGGTGAACGTGAATTCCGGCACCTGCAGCTCGTGATAGAGCGGGCTGCGCTGCAAACGCCCGAACGCCAGCGCGCCGAGGATGCGCACGCTGCTGAACCTGCGGCCCGTCTCCAAGATGCGCACGTCGATCAACCCGTCATCCAGACGGCTTCGCAGCGAGGGGGCGAAACCCGCCGGCAAGTAGACCGAATTACCCAGGAAGAACAGTGATGTCTGAATGGTCTTGTTATCGAACCGGATACGCACGGGATGATCGCGACGCAGCATGTGCAGCATCGCGTACACACTCGCCAGCGGCTTGCCTATCCGGCGTTCGAGCTTCTCCCGGATCTGCACGTACTTCGGATAGGAACCGATGCTCGCGGTGTTGATCACCACCTGGTCCTCGTTCAGGTACACCAGATCGACGCGGCTGGCGCTCCCGTGGCGGATGGCATCGACCGTCTTGGCCACGCTGTCGCAGCCGATGTCCTTGGCGAAGTGGTTGAACGTGCCACCGGGGAAAACCGCCAACGGCGTATCGGTCTGAGCCGCGACACCGGCCGCGCACGCCACAGTGCCGTCACCGCCACCCACCGCGAGCACCTCGGCCCGGCCCGCCGCGCCGCGCATCACCTCGATCACATCATCGTCTTTGTCGAGTTCGACGATCTCGGCGCGCGGCAAGGCCTTCCGCACCTGATCCAGGATCCGCTGCCCGGTTCCGTCACCGGAGGCCGGGTTCACCACCAACACCACGCCCTGGCCCTCGGGCCGCGCGGCCATCACCGCCCGCAGCGGGTCCGCGGCGCGCACCGTCGTCGGCACGATGGGCGGCACCACCCGTGCACCCAGCACCGCTATCCCCGCTCCGATCCCGAATCCGGCGAACACATCACCGGGATAGTGGACACCGGTGGCCACCCGCGACAGACCCACCAACCCGGCAAGGAGTGAGAGCCCAAAGCCCACAGGCGGACTCTCGAGGCCAACGCCCACCGCGAAGGCCGCCGCACTCGCCGAATGGCCCGAGGGCAGTGACGACGACGTGGGGATGCGCCTGCTGCGCCGCATCAGCGGCACCGAGAGGTGGTTGGGACGGGCGCGCCGCCGCAGCCTCTTGGCCACCTGGTTGGTGACCGCACTGGTCACCGCCAGTGTCAGCAGGCCGCGCGTGGCGCCGCGCTGCATGGCCGGCTTACCGAACATCGCCAGCCCGGCGCCGATCCCGATCCATAGTTTGGAATGGTCGGCAGCGCGGGTGAGCCGGGGCATGACGGTGTCCAGCAGCGGACTCGGTGACTCCGCAATCGCTTCGAACACTTCTCGATCGAGCGTACCGAGGCCGTCACCAATCTGCCGCAGACCGCGCAGAGAATTACGAGATGGCAAGAAACCCATGGAATTCAACATATCTGCGCCCGGGCCCTTGGCGCTGTCTATCGCGGGCGACTGACCTCAGCAGCTGATCGCGGGCGGTTTCGCACCGGCCCGGAACGAGACGTGCACGTGATCCATGTGATTGGCGGTCGGACTGCCGCGGTTCTCCATCATCGACCAGCCATTGCCGTCGTTGTACCGCTGCTGCCAGATCACATACGTCACCCCCAACCGATCACGGTTGGCAAGCACGAAGTTCGCAAGCGCCGTACCGGTGGTGTTGGAGCTCGTCATGAAGTCCAGGGCCAGACCGCGGCCGTGGTCACCGCCGCCGCCACGCCCGCTGGCACCGCCGATATCACCGATGCCGAACATCGTCTTCAAGAAGTTGCCCGCTTGCGCCACCGCCGGTTGTGCACCTGCCAACACCGTCGAGCATGGCTTGATGGCCCTAGCCCTGGCCTCCAGGGCCAGCGCCTCGGCCGAGACATAGCGCCGGTCTCGCTGCGCACGCGGGAGGTCGGCGATCAGGACGATCGCCTTCTCTTCCGGCTTGAGTGAAAGCTGGACGTCTGGCTTCCCAACTTCGCTCACTACCCCCATCACGGCGGCGCCGGCAACGAGTGACAGGCCGAGGCCCGCGACGCGAGAGAGCGGCATCGCGGGCCTCTTCCCACCGTCGTTCGCACGCCATCTCGCCGAGATCACCCGGTCAGATTACGAAACGATCACGCTTCTGTCACGCCGACGGCAAAGAATGTGGCAAATCTAGCCGCGCTTCGGAGGTGCGTTGCGGGTAGTGACAGCGATGCGATTCCAGGCGTTGATCGTCAAGATCATCCCGATGATCTGCCCGAGCTCCCGCTCGGTGAACACCGCCGCTGCCCGTGCGTAGGTGGCATCGGACACGTGCTCACCAGCGGAAAGGACGGTGGCTTCCTCGGTGAGGGCCAGCGCCGCCTTCTCCCGTTCGGTATAGATATCGCCCGCCTCGGCCCAGGCATTCAGCAGGTAGATGCGCTGCTCGGTCTCACCCTGCTTGCGGGCGTCGTGGGTGTGCATATCGAGACAGAACGCACAGTGGTTGAGCTGGGAGGCGCGAATCTTGATCAGCTCGGCAAGGCTGGGCTCGACGTCCTTGGCCGAGGCGATGCTCAACGCCATCATGGCCTCGTACACCTCGGGGGAGACCTTGTCCATGCGGATTCTTGGGGCATTCAGGGTGCTTGTCATGCCTTAACGGTAGAAGCAGAAAGACCCATTCTCATGGTTCAATTTAACCGTGAGTTCGTGGGCCAATTTGGGAATACCGGAGCCGCGCCCCCTCAGCCATGACCTGCATCTGGATCTGCGTCATGCCATCACCCCCGGCGCCCGCGGCGTACGCGATGTGTTGATCACGGCGCTCCGTGACGCGGTCCGGTCCGGACGCCTGACGGTGGGTGCGATGCTGCCACCGTCCCGCACCCTGGCTGTCGATCTCGGACTGGCGCGCAACACCGTCGCCGAGGCCTACGCGGAGCTCGTCGCCGAAGGATGGCTCGAATCGCGGCAAGGCTCGGGAACCCGAGTGGTCAATCGGGTGCAGAACCAGTTGCCGCCGCGATCACGCGGAGCAGGCTCGCCCCCACCGCATAACCTCATGCCCGGCTCCGGAGACGTCACCGCCTTCCCCCGCAGCGACTGGGTCACCTCCGTGCGCCGCGCGCTGAGCAACGCCCCGCATGAAGCCCTGCGCGCGGGTGACCCACGCGGACGTCCCGAATTACGTTCGGCCGTCGCCGAATACGTGGGCCGGGTGCGGGGCGTGCGAACCTCACCGGATTCGGTCGTCATCTGCGCGGGCACCCGTCATGCCGTGGAGATCCTCACCCGCATGTATGGGCTCACCCGACCGATCGCCCTGGAAGCATACGGGCTCTTCATCTTTCGCGACTGCATCGAAGCCACGGGAGGGTCCAGCATTCCGATCGGATTCGACGAGGAGGGTGCCGTGGTCAACGACCTTGACACCCTCGACGTGCGCGCCGCCATGATCACCCCGGCCCACCATTTTCCACACGGGCTGCCGCTGCATCCCGCTCGGCGCACCGCAGTGGTGGACTGGGCACGCCGCACCGACTCCTACGTCCTGGAAGACGATTACGACGGCGAGTTCCGGTATGACCGGCAGCCCGTCGGGGCGCTGCAAAGCCTCGATCCCGATCACGTCGTCTACCTCGGCTCGGCGAGTAAAAGCCTGGCCCCGGTGCTGCGCCTGGGATGGATGGTGCTGCCTCCGGACCTGGTGGACGCCGCTGTGGCGGCTGCCGGAGGCGGGCAGTGGTACGTCGACGCCATCTCGCAACTGACCATGGCGGACTTCATTGCGGGCGGTCACTACGACCGGCACATCCGGCGGATGCGCAGCCGATACCGGCGCCGGCGCGACCAACTCGTCGCACGACTCTCGGAGCACGACGTCGGAGTCCGTGGACTGTCGGCCGGACTGCATCTGCTGCTGACGCTGCCCGACGGGGCGGAACCCGACGTGCTGTATCGAGCAGGCGAGGCGGGCGTGGCGCTGGCCGGGCTGTCGCGGCTGCGGCACCCCTTGGCCGGCCCGCATATCCCCGATCCGGACGGGGTGGTCGTCAGTTTCGGCACACCTGCCGATCATGGCTTCGCACCGGCCGTCGACGCGCTGTGCGGTGTGCTGGCGGCCGCGGGCCTCTAGCGCAGCCGTCCGCGTGGCACCGTCTGGCAGTGCCGTGCCTCGTCATGGCAGCACGTCAACGCCATGGTTGGGGCATGCCTACCTTCGAGTCCTCCGCCGGCCCCATCCATTACCGCGATAACGGCGACGGTCCCGCGATCGTCTTCGTGCACGGGCTGTTCGTCACCAGCACCATGTGGCGCAAGGTCACCGAGCCGCTGAGCCAACGGTTTCGCTGCATCGCACCGGATCTACCGCTGGGTGCGCATACGACTCCGATGAACGCGAGCGCAGACCTCAACCCGCGCTCGGTGGCAGGGCTGATCCGAGAATTGATCGAGTCCCTCGACCTCGACAACGTCACCGTTGTCGCGACCGACACCGGCGGCGCCATCACACAGCTGCTCCTCGCGGACGGCTGCGACCGGATCGGCCGCGTGGTGCTGACACCATGCGACTCGTTCGACAACTTCCTGCCGATATCGATTCGCATCTTCCAGTACTGGGCACGCGTTCCCGGCACCGATTTCGTGTTGCGCCCGTTCCGGCTCAAGATCGCCCAACGCGCTCTCGGTAACACCCTTGCCAAGCACTCCATCCCCGAGGATGTGCTCGGCGAGTGGGTCCGGCCCTTGCTGCAGAACAAGGCCGTGCGGCGCGATGTGCGGGCGTTCCTGCGCGGTATCGACTATCACGACACGCTGGCCGCGGCCGAGACACTGCGCACCTTCGATAAGCCGGTGCTGCTGCTCTGGCCGCGCACGCTGCCATTCTTTCCGTTCGCGCATGCACAACGATGGGTGCAGCTACTGCCCGACGCAAAACTCGTCGAGGTGCCGGACAGCTACACCTTCGTCAGCGAGGACCAGCCCGAACTCATGGTGAAGGAGATCGAGGCGTTCGTCCCGCAACGAGTGTGAGTGCTTACTCGTCGTCTTTGGCGTGGTCGGGGACTCCCGGGTTGGGATCGCGCGACAGGTCGATCAGCGGATCAAGTCCTTCGCCTTCGGCCCGCTCGTGCCTTCCGTGCTCTGGAGTCGTCATGGTTGCCCCTCACGCATCGATGTTCCAGCAATCCTCTTACAGAACCCTTTGGGACCCTACCCGCGCGCGGAAAGTCGTGCGCGGGGCCCGTTGATTGGCGCCGTGGCCAGGCACCTGGCATAGGCTCTGGCCCGTGTCAGATGTCCCAGCCGAGCAGGCTCCGCTGTCGCTGACCACTCAAGCGACCCGTTTCGTCATCACCGGCGGGCTTTCGGCCGTCGTCGACTTCGGGCTCTATGTGCTGCTCTACAAGGTCGCCGGGGTGCAGCCCGACCTCGCCAAGGCCATCGGCTTCATCGCCGGCACCACCACGGCCTACCTGATCAACCGTCGTTGGACGTTCCAGGCGCCGCCCAGCACCGCCCGGCTGATCGCGGTGTGGGCGCTGTACCTGACGACCTTCTTCGTCCAGGTGGGCCTCAACCATCTGTTCCTGGGGCTGCTGAGCTACACGCCCACCGCGGTGCTCGTGGCCTTTGTCATCGCTCAGGGCACCGCGACTGTCATCAACTTCATCGTCCAGCGCGCCGTGATTTTCCGGCTGCGCTGAGTCGTCCGCCGGTCGCTTCGCTCCTGCCCTCCGATCGGCTCAAGTACGCTTTTTGACTGATATGCCTACAGACCTTCCGCTGACCCAGCGCGCACTGACCGGGTTCGGTCGCACCGCGCCCACCGTCGCGCACGTGCTCTCCACCCCCGATGTCGATGTGATCGCCGAAGCGGTACGCCAGGTCGCCGATGCCAGCGCCGGCAGCCCCGCGCACCTACGTCGCGGCATCGTCGCGCGCGGCCTGGGCCGCTCCTACGGCGATCACGCGTGCAACGGTGGCGGGATCGTCGTCGACATGACTCCGCTGAACAGGGTGCACTCGATCAGCGCCGAGACCGCCATCGCCGATGTCGATGCGGGCGTGAGCCTGGATCAGCTGATGAAGGCCGCGCTGCCCTTCGGCCTGTGGGTGCCGGTGCTGCCCGGTACCCGCCAGGTCACCGTGGGCGGCGCCATCGGCTCGGACATCCACGGCAAGAACCATCACAGCGCCGGCAGCTTCGGAAACCACGTGGTATCCCTGGACCTGCTGATGGCCGATGGCGAGGTGCGCACCATCGCCCCCGACGGACCCGAGAGCGAGCTGTTCTGGGCCACCGTCGGAGGAAACGGGTTGACGGGAATCGTCGTTCGCGCGCGCATCGCGATGACACGCACCGAAACGGCCTACTTCATCGCCGACGGCGTCGCCACCCGGGACCTGGACGAGACCATCGCGGTACACCAAGACGGCAGTGAGGACCAGTACACCTATTCAAGTGCCTGGTTCGACCTGATCAATCCGGCACCGAAGCTGGGCCGGGCGGCCGTCAGCCGCGGCAGTCTTGCGAAACTGGATCAGCTGCCCCCGAAGCTGGCCAAGGATCCGCTGAAATTCAGTGCGCCGCAACTCCCCGGCTTTCCCGACCTCTTCCCGGTGAACTTCATGATCAAGCCATCGCTGATGGCGATCGGCGAGGCGTTCTACCGGATGAGCGGCAACTACCAGGGCAAGATCGTCAACCTGACGCAGTTCTATCACATGCTCGACATCACCACCGGATGGCAATATGCCTACGGCCCAGCAGGTTTCGCGCAACATCAATTCCTCGTGCCGCCCGACGCACTCGATGAGTTCAAGGGCATCATCCGGTGGATCCAGACCCAGGGCCAGTACTCGGCACTCAACGTCTTCAAGCTGTTCGGCCCGGGAAACAAAGCGCCACTGAGCTTCCCGATGAAGGGCTGGAACGTCGCGATGGACTTCCCCAACAAGCCCGGCGTCAACGAGTTCCTCAACGAGCTCGACAACCGTGCCATGGAGTTCGGTGGCCGGGTCTACACCGCCAAGGATTCCCGGGTGAGTGCCGAGAAGTTCCACAAGATGTATCCGCGCGTCGACGAGTGGATCGCCACCCGGCGCAAGGCCGACCCCCACGGCGTGTTCGCCTCCGATATGGCCCGCCGCCTCGAGCTGCTCTAGAAAGGCTTCTGCCCCAAAATGATTGACGCAACGGGTAACCCCCAGACCATCCTGCTGCTCGGCGGCACCTCGGAGATCGGCCTGGCCATCGTCGAGCGCTACCTCAAGAACGCCCACGCGCGCGTCATCCTGGCCGACCTGCCCAACGCACCCAAGCGCGAGGCCGCTATCGCGCAGATCGAGGCCGCCGGAGCCAAGTCCGTCGAGTACCTGGACTTCGATGCCGTCGATACCACGAGCCACCCCGCTCTCATCGAATCCGCCTGGGCACAGGGCGATGTGGATGTCGCCATCGTCGCCTTCGGCGTCCTCGGCGACGCCGAGGAACTCTGGCAGAATCAGGCCAAGGCGGTGCTGAGCGCGCAGGTGAACTACACCGCCGCCGTCTCCGTCGGCGTGCTGATCGGCCAGAAGATGAAGGCACAGGGCTTCGGTCAGGTCATCGCGATGTCATCGGTTGCCGGCGAGCGGGTCCGCCGCTCGAACTTCGTCTACGGCTCAACCAAGGCCGGACTCGACGGGTTCTACCTCGGCCTCGGAGAAGCCCTGCGCGAGTTCGGTGTTCGCGTACTGGTGGTACGCCCGGGCCAAGTTCGCACCACTACGACGATCGAACACTGGAAGGCCACCGGCGCCAAGGAAGCACCGTTCACGGTCGACAAGGAAGAGATCGCCGAGTTGGTGGTGGCATCGGCCGCCGCAGGCAAGGAGCTGATCTGGGCGCCCGGTCAATGGCGCTTTGTGATGTCGGTGCTGCGTCACGTTCCGCGCCCCATTTTCCGCAAGCTGCCCGTCTAGGCGCGAGATGACGGCTCAGACAGCAGAGGCGTCACGTCGGCACGCGCTGGACACCGCCAAGGACCTGACGCTCGCTGTGCTCACGGCCGCGGCGGTCAGTGTTGTCGCGCTCCTCGCGATCGCGCGGGTGGAATGGCCGGCCTTCGGATCGTCAAACCAGCTGCACGCCCTGACCACGGTCGGACAGTTCGGCGCCATCGCCGGACTGGTGCTGGCCGGTGTTCTCTGGCGCAGAGGGCGCCGGGCCGTCGCGAAAGCGCTTTCCCTGCTCTTCTTGTCGACGTTCACCGTGGTGACGCTGGGGATGCCACTGGGGGCCACCAAGCTGTACCTGTTCGGGGTCTCGGTGGACCAGCAGTTCCGCACCGAGTACCTGACACGCTTCACCGACTCGCCCGCGCTGCACGATATGACCTATCCGGACATGCCGCCGTTCTATCCGGCCGGCTGGTTCTGGATCGGCGGGCGTCTGGCGGCGCTCACCGGTACCGCCGGCTGGGAGATGTACAAGCCGTGGGCCATCACCTCGCTGGCGATCGCCGTATGTGCGGCGTTCGTCCTGTGGAACAAGATGATTCGCTTCGAGTACGCGTTGATCGTGACCACGGCGACGGCCGCCGTCACGCTGGCGTACACGTCCGCCGAGCCGTACGGCGCCATCATCACCGTGCTGCTGGCGCCGGTACTTGTGCTCGGCTACAGCGGATTACGCGCACCCGCCGGCCGCGGCTGGGCAGCGGTGATCGGTGTCGGCGTTTTCCTGGGGTTCGCAGCGCTGTTCTACACACTGCTCACCGCGTACGGCGCATTGGCCATCACCGTCGCCGCCAAGGTGGTGGCGATCAGCCGCATCCGCCGGGACGGTTGGTGGCCCGCCGTCAAGGAACCCCTGCTGCGCTGGCTCACCATCGCAGGTATTGCCATCGCGGTGGCGCTGGTGTTCTGGGGTCCCTACTTGATCGCAGTCTCCCGAGCCTCGTTGGAGAAAGCGGCATCGGCGCAGCACTACCTGCCCAATGATGGTGCCGAACTGGCGTTCCCGATGCTGCAGCCCACCATGCTCGGCGGGCTGTGTCTGCTCGGGACGGTCTGGCTGGTGGTGCGGGCACGTACCTCGGTACGTGCCGGTGCGCTGGCCATCGGCGTGGGCTCTGTCTATCTGTGGTCACTGCTCTCGATGCTCGCCACGCTCGCCAAGACCACCCTGCTCTCCTTCCGGCTCGTGCCCACCCTGACCGTGCTGCTCACCGCGGCGGGCGTGTTCGCCTTCATCGAGGTGGCCACCTGGGCTGCGGGGCGCGCCAAATCCGCGACGATCGTGGCGACTGTCATCGGCCTGGCCGGCGCTCTGCAGTTCAGTCAGAGCATCCCCAATGTGCTCCGCCCCGACATCGTCATCGCGTATGCCGATACCGACGGCACCGGACAACGCGCCGACCGCCGACCGCCCGGCCCGGAAAGTCACTACGGCGCGATCGACAGGGCGATCACCGAGATCACCGGAAAGACGCGCGATGAGGTCGTGGTACTCACCGCCGACTACAGCTTCCTGGCGTTCTACCCCTACTACGGCTTCCAGGGGCTCACCCCCCACTACGCGAATCCGCTGGCCCAGTTCGACAAGCGCGCGGCCGCGATCAAGAGCTGGGAAGACCTGCACACCGCCGACGAAATGATTCGTGCACTCGACGCACTGCCCTGGCGGGCCCCTACTGTCCTTCTCATGCGCCAGTCCGGCGACAACTACTCCCTGCGGCTCGCCAAGGACGTCTACCCCAACCAGCCGAATGTGAAGCGGTACACCGTCACACTGAACAAGCAGCTGTTCGCCGACCCGCGGTTCACCGTGCGCACCATAGGGCCCTTCGTCCTGGTTGTGCGGGTCCCATCTAAGTAGCCAACTAACATCTTCCTCCGTGATGGTTCAGGGCAACGCGACGGAGAAGGTCGCCGGCAACGGCGACGGCGACTACCGCAGGGCCCGGCTGATAGCGATCGTCACCGGTTTCCTCGGCGCGCTGTTGGCTATCGCCACTCCGCTGCTGCCGGTCCGCCAGGACACCGCCGAGCTGAACTGGCCACAGAACGGCACCCTCACCAGCGTTGACGCGCCCCTCATCGGATACGTCCCCACCGACCTCACCATCACAGTGCCCTGCGCGGCGGCCAAGGCGCTCGACGGCCACAACACCGTGCTGCTCTCGACCGTGCCCAAGCAGGCACCCAACGCGGTGGACCGCGGCATGCTGATCCAGCGCATCGGCGGCGACCTCGTGGTGATCGTGCGCAATGTGCCGGTGGTCTCTGCTCCCCTGTCCGAGGTCACCGGCCCCAACTGCCAACAACTCGAAGTCACCGCGCATTCGGACAAGGTGACCGGTCAATTCGTCGGCCTGACGCAGGGCCCCAAGGACGCCAAACCCGGACAGCCCCGCGCCGGGGAACGCGGCGGGTACGACTTCCGGCCCCAGATCGTCGGCGTGTTCACCGACCTGTCCGGGCCCGCTCCCGCGGGCCTGCACCTCTCCGCCACCGTCGACACCCGCTATAGCAGCTCGCCCACCGTCACCAAGTTCATCGCGATGATTCTGGGCGTTCTGCTGACCGGCATCTCGCTGATCGCGCTGCACACTCTCGACACCGCCGACGGGCGCAGGCACAAGCGCTTCATGCCCGAGGGCTGGTGGAAGCCCAGGCCGCTCGACGCCCTTGTCGGCGCGGTACTGGTGTGGTGGCATTTCGTCGGAGCCAACACCTCCGATGACGGCTACATCCTCACCATGGCCCGCGTCGCGGAGCACTCGGGCTACATGGCCAACTACTACCGCTGGTTCGGGACTCCCGAGTCACCATTCGGCTGGTACTACGACCTGCTGACCCTCTGGGCGCATGTCAGCACCGCCAGCGTCTGGATGCGACTGCCCACCCTGATCATGGGCGTGCTGTGCTGGGCCGTCATCAGCCGCGAGGTGATCCCCCGCCTGGGCCACGCCGCACGCACCAATCCTGTAGTGCCGTGGACGGCGGCCGCGATGTTCCTGGCGTTCTGGCTGCCGTTCAACAACGGCCTGCGACCCGAGCCGATCATCGCCGTCGGCATCCTGTTGACGTGGTGCTCGGTCGAGCGATCGATCGCCACCAACCGGCTCCTTCCGGCCGCGGTCGCATGCATCATCGGTGCGCTCACCTTGTTCTCCGGACCGACGGGTATCGCCTCGATCGGTGCGCTGCTGGTCGCGATCGGACCGCTACGAACCATCGTGGGCAAGCGCGCCAAGCGATTCGGCTATGCCGCACTCCTGGCACCGATCCTGGCGGCCGGGCTGGTCACGTTGATCGTCATCTTCCGGGATCAAACCCTCGTCGGTGAGATCCAGGCCAACGCACTCAAATCGGCGGTGGGACCGTCGTTGAACTGGTTCGACGAACACATCCGCTACGAGCGACTGTTCCTGCCCACCACCGACGGTGCTATCTCCCGGCGGTTCCCGGTGCTGGCCCTACTCATCGCGCTCGGCGTGGCGGTGGCGATGACATTGCGCAAGAACAAGATCCCCGGCACCGCAAGCGGCCCCAGCCGACGGATCATCGGCATCACCCTGATCTCGTTCATCGCGATCATGTTCACCCCCACCAAATGGACACATCATTTCGGGGTGTTCGCGGGCCTGGCCGGATCACTCGGCGCGCTGGCCGCCGTGGCCGTGACCGCCGCAGCGATGCGCTCCCCGCGCAACCGCACGCTCTATGCCGCCATCGTACTGTTCGTCCTCTCACTCTCGTTCTCCAGCGTCAACGGATGGTGGTACGTCTCCAACTTCGGAGTGCCATGGTCGAATTCCTTCCCGCAATGGCACTTCGGCATCAGCACCGTCTTCTTCGGACTGTCGGTGCTGGCGATCCTGATAGCGGCATGGATGCATTTCACGGGCCGCGACCACCCCGGCCGCACACCCGTGCATCCGGTGCTGGCACGCATCGCCGAGTCCCCCCTGGCCGTAGGCACCTGGATCGTCGTCATCTGGTCGGTCTTCTCTCTGACCGCAGGCATGGTCAACCAGTACCCCGCCTGGTCCGTCGGACGTTCCAACCTCGACGCACTGCGCGGAAACGGCTGCGGACTGGCCAACGATGTGCTGGTCGAGGAGGACCCCAACGCCGGGATGCTGCAGCCGATCGATGCCCCGGTAGGGCAGGCACTGGCTGCCGACACCAACATCATGTTCGATCCCAACGGGATTCCTTCGGACGTCTCGGCCGATGAGGAGAACAACCCGCAGGCCTCCGACAGCTTCGTCGCACGCGACAAGAGCGGTAACAACGCCAACGGCAGCCAGGACACCGAGGGCGGCACCACCGTCGCCGCCGGTGTCAACGGATCGCGGGCACGGCTGCCCTTCGACCTCAAGCCCGAGACCACACCCGTCATGGGCAGCTACCAGATCGGCCCTCAGCGTCCGGCCCGGTTACAGTCGGCGTGGTATCGGCTGCCCCCCAAGGACGCCACCAAACCGCTGGTCGTACTGGCGGCCGCGGGCCGGTTCGACCCGGTAGAGCTGCAGGTGCAGTTCGCCGGCGAGGACGGAAAGGTCATCGGCGCCATTTCGTTTGCCGATCTCGGCCCGTCCCCGGCCTGGCGCAACCTACGGCTGTCGCGCGATGCCATCCCGACGAGCGCCACCCGAATCCGGCTGCTGGTCACCGATGATGACTTGGCTCCGCAGCACTGGATCGCGGTCACTCCGCCCCGTGTTCCGTCGTTGCGTTCACTGCAGACGGTCGTGGGCGCCGATCCGGTTTTCCTGGATTGGCTTGTGGGGCTTGCGTTCCCCTGCCAGCTTCCGTTTGACCACAAGAACGGGGTCATCGAGATCCCGAAGTGGCGCATCCTTCCCGACCGCTTCGGTGCAGAGGCCAACTCGCCGGTGATGGACTACCTCGGCGGCGGGCCGCTGGGCATCACCGAGCTGTTGTTGAAGGCAACACCGGTGCCGACCTATCTGCAGAACGACTGGTTCCGCGACTGGGGTGCTTTGCAACGGTTTACGCCGTACTACCGGAACGCCACCGTGGCACAGCTGCAGCTCGGAACCGCTGTACACAGCGGACTCTGGACGCCCGGACCGCTACGAAAGAGTCGGTAACACCCGACATCAGCGCTGAAATCTGGCTGATTTTCGACAGAGGCCGGCAACTTATCGGAAGCCAGTAGCAGGACCCGCCGACTTCAATGGGGTTGTCTCCAAAGAGATCCCAGAGAAAGGTTCCTGCGATGTTTCGGCAGTTCGCGATGGCCGCGTGTTTGACGACGTCCCTGGTCACGGCCTCCCCTGCCGTAGCCGCCAATGAGCCCTGTCCGTATCACCCGGTGAAGATCGATCCCAAATGCGAGCGCTCCGGGGTGGTCCGGGAGAAGTCACCGCACAACGACTAGCTCGCCAGAACTACGTCAGTCCCCCTGGGCGCGAACAAATTCCGCGAAGCCGGAGATGGTGAATTCCAGGAGCCCGTGGCCCGCGACGGCGATCAAGCCCTTATCGATGAGTGCGGCGCGGGCGGCACTGATCGCCCGTGAATCCCGGCCCATGGCGGCCGCGACTTCCGCCCGACTCGCCGACCGATCATCAGACAGCGACTCGGCCATCGCCGACATGAAGCGACGTTGCACCGGAGTGGCGTTGTTCCAGCGCGCGCGAAACAGCGCTTCCATATCCTCGGCGACCTGACGGGTGGCGTGCTCCACGTCGGCGATCCGGATCTGTCCCCCGGAATCCGGGTAACCGGCACGCGCCCATGCGGCGTCGGCATAGAGCTGCAGGGTGTACGGATACCCGCTCGTCTGCGCGATGACGGCATCGAGCGCGTCCGGCGCCCACCCGACCCCTACTGCCCCGGCCGGCTTGACGAGCGCCACACGGGATGCGTCGGGGCCGAGACGTTGCAGCGTGCGATAGGCGAACCTCTCACTGAATGTCGCCGCAGCGCTGATGATCTCGGGTGTCTGCGGCAGACCCGCCGCGAATACCCCCGCGGGCAGTGCCGCCGCTTCGGCCTGCAGGTCCTGCCAGGTCACGGCGAGGGTACGAAGCCCCGCCCGATCGGCATCCTGGATCTCGTCGATCAGCAGCACCAGACCGCGGTGCCCCTCTTCGCGCGCGGCGGTGACGGTCTCGACGATCAGTTCCTTGAACGACGACTCGGCCTGGGCGACTGGCGCGGGTTTGACGGTGGCACCGATCTGAGCCACACCCGGTACGCCCGCGGTGATATTCACCTGATCGACGGCCCGAAGCAGACGGCCGCGCGACTTCTTCTTCCACGCCGCCCCACGCGCGCGTATCTGCGTCGCGATCGCCGACGCGAGCGGCTCATCTCCTCCAGCGGTAACCCACACCGTCACCACGCCGCGCGCCTCCGAGTCGCGCTGCACCTCGCGCAATAGTGAGGTCTTTCCCACCCCACGCGGGCCGGTGTCGACGCGGATGCGCCCGATCAGCTTGCCGAGCTCGGCCATGTACATCAGCCGCTCACCGATCTCGGCAAGCTGTTCCGTGCGCCCGACCACGTCGCGCGCCACCTGGCCTGGTGTGTACGGGCTGGGTTGCATACGTGTCCTACCTGATACTTATCGATATCGAGGAGCGTTGTATCAACAAGTATCAGACAGGACCGACACCTCGGATACTTATCGATACTTTGATTGAGGTATCAACAGATATCCAGCTGGTGAGGTCTCAATCCGGCCAACCGTGCGCGCTGCATTGAGTTGCCGGAAGCTTCGTCACATACCATCGCCCTCGTGCCTTCGCCGCTTTCACAGTCCGCGACAGCAGGTACAGCCCAGCGGGCACGTCTGATTTCATTGGCTGCGGCCTCCATCGGTGTGCTGTTGTGCGTGCTCGTTCCCCTGCTGCCGGTCCGCCAGTCCACCGTCGACATCACCTGGCCTCAGGGAGTCACGGCCGACGGGAACATCACCAGCATCACGGCACCGCTGGTGTCGGGCGCACCGCTGTCTTTCGAGGCGCACATCCCCTGCACCGCCATTGCAACATTGCCGGCCGGCGGCGGTGTGGTGCTGTCGACCAGTCCCGACGGCGGGCTCGAGGCAAGCCGGCACGCGTTGTTCGTCCGTGCGACCTCCGACCTGGTGGTGGTCGCCTTCCGCGATAACGTCGCGACGGTCGCCCCGCGCAAGGCGGTCGAATCCGGTGGCTGCACCTCGCTGGACATCTGGGCCAACGCCGGCGGTGTGGGTGCCAACTTCGCCGGGCTCCCCGGTGCCAACGGCACCCTGCCCATCGAGAAAAAGCCACAGGTAACCGGCCTGTTCACCGACCTGAAGGTGCCCGCAGCGGGCGGGCCGACAGCCCACGTGGTGGTCGACACCCGGTTCATCACCAGTCCAACCGCTTTGAAGCTCGCGGCCTTGGTGCTCGGCCTTGCCGCGGTAGCCATCGCCATCGGAGCACTGGCCGTCCTGGACCGTGGCGGACGTAGACGCGCCCCGCGCTCATTCAGACTGCCGGGCCGCGCGGCTCTGCTGACCAACGGCATCGCCGATATCGGAGTCGTTGGCACACTTCTTCTTTGGCATGTCATCGGCGCCATCACCTCCGACGACGGCAACGTCCTAGTCGAGGCGCGCGTGGCCCATCAGGCCGGATACGTCACCGAGTACTACCGCTACTTCGGCGCGAGTGCCTCCCCATTCGATTGGTACGCAACCCTTTTGAGCTGGCTCACGCAAGTCAGCACGGTCGGCGTCTGGATGCGCGTGCCGGCCACTCTCGCCGGCATCGGCACCTGGTACATCCTGCGCACGAAGATGCTGCCCCGCCTCGGCGAGCAGCTCGCCGCGAGCCGCACCGCGGTATGGACCGCGGCACTGGTCTTCCTGGCTGCCTGGCTGCCCTTCAACAATGGATTGCGGCCCGAACCGATCATCGTGTTCGGCACCGTGGTCACCTGGATCCTGGTGGAGCGCTCCATCGCGACCCGGCGCCTATCCCCCGCCGCTCTGGCCATCGTCACGGCACTGCTCACCGCCACCGTAGCTCCCCAGGGCCTCATCGCGCTGGGACCGCTACTCGCCGGCGGACGAGCCATCGCCCGCGTGATCTCCGTGCGGCGGGTCCGATACGGACGATTCACCCCCGTCACAGTGCTGGCGGCATCGGTCGCGGGCGTACTGGCCTTTACCTTCCGAGACCAGACACTGGCCACGGTCGCCGAATCCGCCCGTATCAAATACGTGGTGGGCCCGACGATCGCCTGGTACCAGGAATTTCTGCGCTACTACTTCCTGACCGTCGAATCCAATGTCGACGGCTCGCTGACACGCCGCATCGCGGTGTTCACCCTGCTGCTCTGTCTCTTCGGCACACTCGCGGTGCTGCTGCGCCGCGGGGTACTTCCGGGTCTGGCCAGCGGGCCTGTGTGGCGACTCCTCGGCAGCACCGCGATCGGGCTGCTGTTACTCACCTTCACCCCCACTAAATGGGCAATCCAATTCGGCGTGTTCGCCGGGCTGGCCGGTGCACTCGGCGCGGTCGCGGCCTTCACGTTCGCCCGGGTCGGACTGCACTCACGACGCAACCTGGCGCTGTACGTCACGGCCCTGCTGTTCATCCTGGCGTGGTCCACCTCCGGCATCAACGGCTGGTTCTACGTCGGCAACTACGGCGTGCCGTGGTTCGACAAGCAACCCGTCATCACAGGACAACCGGTCACCACGATCTTCCTGGCGCTGTCGATCGTCACCGCCCTGCTGGCCGGCTGGTTGCACTTCCGCCTGGATTACGCGGGGCACACCGAGGTCGAGAACACCCGCAGGAACCGGCTCCTGGCCTCCACGCCGCTGATGATCGTGGCGGCGATCATGGTGATTCTCGAGGTCTCCTCCATGGCCAAGGGGGTCTACGCACGCAGCGATACCTACACCACCGGCAAGGCCAATCTGCTTGCCCTGGCAGGTAGCCCGTGCGCGATGGCAAACGACGTCCTTGTCGAACCCGACGCCAATGACGGTCTGCTGCAGCCCGTTCCGGGCCAGCCGGCGGGCAAGTACGGGCCCCTCGGCGGCACCGATCCCATCGGCTTCACCCCCGACGCGGTAGAGACCGGCATGACCTCACTGCCCGTCATCGGCAAGCCGGGCCTGGTGAACTCCGATGCCTCACCCAACGCGCCGATCATGGAGGTCAGCGATGCGGCCGGGACCACCGGCGGTATCGGGCCCGTCGGAATCAATGGCTCCAACGCACTGCTGCCCTTCGGACTCGATCCCGCCCGCACTCCGGTGATGGGCAGCTACGGCGAGAATTCGATTGCCGCGCATCTGAAGTCTTCGTGGTACGAGCTTCCCCCGCCCAGCCCGGATCGCCCACTGGTGGTGATCTCGGCCGCCGGAGCTATCTGGTCGTTCCAACAGGACGGCACCTTCAGTCCGGAGATCAACTACGGCCAGTCGCTCAAGCTGGAGTGGGGAGTCCGCGACCAGAACAGTCCCGGTGGCATCCGTGCGCTTCGCCAGGATTACCCGATCGACATTGGGCCGCAGAGAGTCTGGCGCAATCTGCGGTTCCCCACAAAGACCGCTCCCCCCGGGGCCAACGTGGTGCGGATAGTCGCCGACGACCCGAACCTGTCGAACGATCAGTGGTTGGCGTTCACCCCACCCCGGGTACCCACCCTCAAGACCGCACAGGATCTGTTGGGCTCCGAAACTCCGGTGTTACTGGATATGGCTGTGGCGCAGAACTTCCCATGCCAGCGGCCGTTCAGCGAGCGCCTCGGGGTCGCCGAGCTGCCCAAGTTCCGGGTCATGCCCGAGCACAAGCAGGTCGCGACGTCGTCGAACATGTGGATGTCGGCCGAGGACGGCGGACCGTTCATGTTCACGACCGCGCTGCTGCGAACCTCCTCGGTTCCGACCTATCTGCGTAATGACTGGTACCGCGACTGGGGCTCGATCGAGAAGTACGAGCCCGTCATCGCCACGGACCTGGCACCCGACGCACAACTCACCGAGGGCACCGTCGTGGTGAACGGCTGGACCCGCAACGGACCGATTCGAGCCCTGCCATGACACAGAATTCCGTGACAGACACCTCTCCTGAGGCCCGCAAGCTGAACATCGCACGTTGGACGGCAACCGTTTTCGGTCTGCTCGGGTTCGTGTTGAGCGTCTCCATCCCCCTGCTGCCGGTCGAGGTGTCCACCGCGACCCTCAACTGGCCGCAGCAGGGACAGCTGAACAACGTCACTGCGCCGCTGATCGCGCAGACGCCGATGGACATGACCGTGACCGTCCCGTGCGCGGTCATCAACTCGGCACCCGCCGAGGGCGCGGTGATCCTGAGTACCGCACCTCCCGAAGGCAAAGAGGCCGCGTTACAGGGCCTGTTCGTCAAGGTCTCCAAGGAACGCGTCGACATCACCGACCGCAACGTGGTCATCGCCACCGCTCCGCGCGCCAAGGTGGCCTCGCCCGAGTGCCGGCAGATCGTCATCACCTCCTCCGACAAAGGCACGTACGCGACATTCGAGGGGCTGCGCGGCGACGGTGCCGACAAGAGCGCTGACCTCAAGTCGGGATTCCCCGATCCCAATCTGCGCCCGCAGATCGTCGGGGTCTTCACCCAGCTCACCGGTCCGGCTCCGGCAGGACTGAGCCTCACCGCCCATATCGACAACCGGTTCTCCTCCAGCCCAACGCTTCTCAAGCTCGCGGCGATGGTGGGCGCGGTCATCTCCACGATCGTCGCGCTGCTGGCCCTGTGGCGAATCGACCAGACCGACGGTCATCGCATGCGGCGGGTCATTCCCACCCGCTGGCGCCGTTTCGATCTCACCGACACCGTCATCATGAGCAGCCTGGTGCTCTGGTACGTGATCGGCGCGGGATCTTCGGACGACGGCTACCAGATGGGCATGGCGCGTACCGCCGAGCATGCCGGGTACATGGCCAACTACTTCCGCTGGTTCGGCAGTCCCGAGGACCCCTTCGGCTGGTACTACAACCTGCTGGCCATCATGACGAAGTTCAGCGATATCAGCCTGTGGATCCGGTTGCCCGACCTCGTCGCCTCACTGGTCTGCTGGCTGCTGATCAGCCGGGAGGTGCTGCCCCGCTTGGGGCCCGCCGTCGCCCGCAGCAAGCCCGCGGCCTGGGCCGCCGGCTTTGTGCTGCTGGCATCGTGGTTCCCGTTCAACAACGGCCTGCGCCCCGAGGGCCAGATCGCCGTCGGATCGCTGATCACCTGGGTGCTCATCGAACGCGCCATCACCTCTCGCCGACTCACCCCGGCCGCGCTGGCGATCGTCACCGCGGCCTTCACCCTGGGGATTCAGCCGACGGGCCTGATCGCCGTCGCCGCCCTGCTCGCCGGTGGCCGACCTATTCTGCGCATCATCGTGACGAAGCACCGGCAGGTGGGCACCTGGCCGTTGGTGTCGCCCATGCTGGCCGCGGGAACAGTCATCCTGCCCGTGATCTTCTCCGACCAGACCCTGGCGACGGTCGTCGAAGCCACCCGGATTCGCACCGCGATCGGCCCATCCCAGGCGTGGTACACCGACAACCTGCGGTACTACTACATGTTCCTGCCGACCGTCGACGGCTCGGTGTCGCGACGCTTCGGGTTCCTGCTCATCGCCGCGTGCCTGTTCATCGCGATGTTCATCCTGTTGCGCCGCAAGCGGGTTCCCGGTGTCGCCCGAGGGCCGGCCTGGCGCGTACTGGGCGTCGTCTTCGGCACCATTTTCTTCCTGATGTTCGCGCCGACGAAGTGGGTGCACCACTTCGGGCTCTTCGCGGCCCTGGGAGCCGCGGTCGCAGCCCTGGCCACGGTGCTGGTATCGCCACAGGTGCTGCGCTGGAGCCGCAACAGGATGGCAGTCGTGGCAACCGTGCTGTTCGTGCTGGCACTGAGCTGGGCCAGCGCGGCCGGCTGGTGGTACGTCTCGAGTTTCGGTGTGCCCTTCAACAGCAGCATGCCCAAGATCGCCGGAATAAGCGTCAGCACAATATTTTTCGCGCTGTTCGCGCTGGCCGTGGCCTACGCGGCATGGCTGCACTTCTCGCCTCGGCACGAGGACAACCGGGTGATCAGGTCCGTCACCTCAGCCCCGGTGGCCTGGGCGGCCGGATTCATGGTGCTGACATCCATCTGCCAGCTGGCGATCGGTGTCGTTCGTCAGTACCCGTCGTACTCCAACGGCTGGGCCAACATCCGTGAACTCGCCGGCGGGTGCGGGCTGGCCGACGATGTTCTGGTCGAGTCCGACCCGAATGCCGGTCTGCTGCGGGCCATTGGCGCACCATCGGGCCCCCTGGGCCCGCTCGGCGGCGCGGCTCCCTCCGGATTCACACCAGACGGAGTGCCGGACAAGATCGTCGCCGAGTCGATCCGGATGAACGACTCGCGCCCGGGCACCGATTACGACTGGGATTCCAAGGACCGCAACAAGACTCCGGGGATCAACGGCTCCACCGTGCGCCTGCCCTACGGGCTGGACCCGGCGCGAGTGCCGATCGTGGGCACCTACCGGGTCGGCCCGCAACAGCAGGCGAAGGCGACCTCCGACTGGTATGAGCTACCGGCCCGTGATACCGCCCGCCCACTGGTGGTGGTGACAGCTGCCGGAACGATCGCCGCCAAGAACGTCAAGGGCGCCGTCGCCGGGCAGACACTGGAGCTGGAGTACGGCACGGCCGGGCCGAACGGAACTTTCACGCCCGCCGGACGGCTGACGCCCTATGACCTGGGCCCGGCCCCGTCATGGCGCAATCTGCGCTTCGCGCGTTCGGATATCCCGGATACCGCCACCGCAGTGCGCATCGTGGCCGTTGACCTCTCGCTGAGTCCGGGCGACTGGCTGGCCTTCACCCCGCCTCGCGTGCCCGAGCTGAAGTCGTTGCAGGAGTATGTGGGCAGTGAGCGGCCTGTGCTCATGGACTGGACCGTGGGGCTCGTCTTCCCCTGCCAGCAGCCGATGCTGCACCAGTACGGGATCACCGAGATCCCCGAGTTCCGCATCACTCCGGACTACGACCAGAAGCGCAAGGACACCGATACCTGGGAGGACGGCGAGAACGGCGGCCTGTTGGGTATCACCGATCTGCTCCTGCGGGCCCATGTGATGCCGACCTACCTGTCCAAGGACTGGGGTAGAGATTGGGGCTCGCTACGCAAGTTCGACACCCTCGTCGACGCCCAACCCGCCCAGATCGAGTACGGGTCCGAGGTGCACAGCGGACTCTGGAAGCCGAACAAGATACGGATCAAGCCCTAACCCACCTCGCGCAGGGGACTAGTGGTGACCCCGCCGCCGATAGCCGTGGCCACCGCCACCAAACAACCCACCCATGACGCCGCGATAGTCCGGCTGCGGTGGCGCGGGCGGATACGGTTGCGGTGCGGGTGGATACGGCTGCGCGGTGGGCGCCTGGTCGATATGCGCCGACGGGCCGAAGCGAGCGGCACCGTCCACGAACTGCTGCAGACTCTCCTGCTCCAACAGCACGGCGGCGCAGCCTGTGCACTGGAACGTGCGCACACCAAACCACTTCGTGGACAGCATCTGCGATTCACACTTGGGACAGGTCAAGGGCTGAACGTTTGTCATGACACATGCTAGCATGCATATGTTTGCATGAATCTAAGAGAGGGAGTGGCCATGTCCACCGACGCACACGAGCACGGAGCCGGGCACTCGCATGGCCACGGCGTGAGTGCCAACGCCGATCGGAAATGGCTGACCATAGCCCTGATCCTGATCGGCGGATTCATGGCCGTCGAGGTCGTCATCGGTGTGATCGCCCAGTCATTGGCGCTGATCTCCGATGCCGGGCACATGCTGACCGACGCGGCGTCAATCGTGTTGGCCCTCATCGCCATTCGACTCGCCTCCCGCCCGGCCCGTGGCAGCTACACCTACGGGCTCAAACGCGCCGAGATCCTGTCGGCGCAGGCCAACGGCGTCACCCTGTTCCTGCTTGCCGCCTTCTTCATCTACGAGGGCATCCGCCGGCTGATCACTCCCCCAGAGGTGTCCGGTCTGCTCGTGTTCGTCACGGCACTGGCGGGCATCGTCGTCAACGTCGCGGCCACCTGGTGCATCAGCAAGGCCAACCGGTCCAGCCTCAATGTCGAGGGGGCCTTCCAGCACATCCTCAACGACCTGTACGCATTCATCGCCACCGCCGTCGCGGGCGCCGTGGTGTGGCTCACCGGGTTCACCCGCGCCGATGCCATCGCCGCCCTCGTCGTCGCCGCACTCATGCTCAAGGCCGGATGGGGTCTGGTGCGTGAATCGGGCCGTATCTTCCTGGAAGCCGCACCGGCGAACATGGATCCCGAGGCCATCGGCACGCAGCTCGCGGCGTTGCCATCGGTCGCCGAAGTGCACGATCTGCACATCTGGCAGATCACCTCCGGTCAGCCCGCACTGTCTGCCCATATCTTGGTGGCCCCCGATGCGGACTGCCACGGAATACGGCGCGACATCGAAGGGTTACTCCATACGCAGTACGACATCGACCACACCACGTTGCAGGTCGACCACGAGGACACCGAGGCCTCCACACACTGCCTCGACCCCCACGGAGAGCCGTACCGCTCGGGCGAAAGCATGTTGCCCGGCACAAGTTAGGTATCTACTATCGTTTGTAGTAGACCAACGGAGGTCGCGATGACAGAGCTCACCACTCGCGCCGACAGATTTCTGCGGGCCGCCACCGTTGCCTTCATCATCGGGCTGGGCACTGGACCTCATCGACCACCTGCGCCGCGGTATCGCGGCGGCACCGCCCACGCTCACGTACCTCTCGGCCACGCACGCGGTTCTGATCGCGATCGCGGTGACGATGATCCTGCGCCACTGCAAGCACGCGCCGGAAGTCACCGTGGTGGTGGGCACAGCCAGCGTCCTCGGACTCGGTTATGTGCACCTCATGCCGACGTACTGGCCGGCCGTACAAGACAGCTTCATCTCCGGTCCGCGCATCGACGTCACCTGGTTCTCCTGGATGACCATGCTGATCTCGATCGGCGCCGCCATGGTGTGGGCCCACGCGGGCAGCCGCGCCCTCGTGCTGCGCGACTGAGACTCCGACAAGCAGAAGGCCCCCGACACGCGTCGCGTGCGGGGGCCTTCTGACGATGAATCGTTAGATCGGGGTAAGACCGTGCTTACGCTGCACACGGGCGATCTGCTTGTCCCGCAACAGCTTCAACGACTGACGCAGTAGCAGCCGAGTCTGATGCGGCTCGATCACGCCATCGATGTAGCCACGCTCGGCGGCGATCCACGGGGTGGCCAGGTTCTTGTTGTAGCCCTCGATGAAATCGGCGCGAATCTTCTGCACCTCTGGCGCGGTCGGGTCGGGGAATCGCTTCACCAGCAGCTGCGCCGCACCCTCGGCACCGATCACCGCGATACGCGCTGTCGGCCAGGCGAAGTTCAGGTCCGCCGAGAGCTGCTTGGAGCCCATGACCGCATACCCGCCGCCGTACGCCTTACGGGTAATGATCGTCACCTTGGGCACATCAGCCTCCACCACGGCATTGAAGAACCTGCCGCCGCGCTTGATGACGCCGTTGGTCTCTTCTTCCACACCCGGCATGGCGCCCGGAGTATCGACCACGAACACCAAGGGGAGATTGAACGAGTCGCAGAACCGGATGAAACCGGCCGCCTTGTCAGAAGCCTCGTTGCCCACCGCCCCGGACATGTGCATCGGCTGGTTGGCGATGACGCCGACCGGGCTCCCGTCGACGCGGGCGAACGCGGTGATCATGGAGGGGCTGCGCTGGTCGGCGATTTCAAAGACATCGCCGTCGTCGAAAATCCGCAGCAGAACCTCGTGCATGTCGTAGCCCTGGTTATCGGCGTCCGGAATGATCGTGTCGAGGTACAGATCGTCCTCGGTGATCTCGGGCTCCAGGCCCGGGTTGATGACGGGCGGATAGTCGAAGGTGTTGGAGGGCAAGAAGCTCAGGTAATCACGGACGTACTGGTACGCGGCCGTTTCGTCCTCGACCACCTTGTGGATGTTGCCACGCTGAGCCTGCACATCCGCGCCGCCGAGTTCGTCGAACGTGACGTCCTCGCCGGTGACGTCCTTGATGACGTCGGGCCCGGTGATGAACATGTAGCCCTGATCGCGCACCGCGACCACGAGGTCGGTCTGGATCGGCGAGTACACCGCACCACCGGCACACTTGCCGAAGATCAACGAGATCTCCGGGACCATGCCACGCAGCATCTCGTGACGACGCCCCAACTCCGCGTACCAGGCCAACGACGTGGCGGTGTCTTGAATACGGGCACCCGCCGAGTCGTTGATACCGATCACCGGGCAACCATTGGTGGCCGCCCACTCCATGAGCTTGGCCACCTTGCGGCCGAACATCTCGCCGACGCTTCCCTGGTAGACCGTCTGGTCATGGGAGAACACCGCCACCGGACGATCGTCGATGCGGCCCAACCCGGTCACCACACCATCGGTATACGGGGCATTCGGATCACCAGGAGTACGCCCGAATGCGCCGAGCTCCAGGAAGCTGCCCTTGTCGAGCAGAGCATGGATGCGAGCGCGCGCACTCGGGATGCCCTTGGCGTCACGCTTGGCGATGGCCTTGGCGTCACCCGGCTCTTGTGTGCGGGCAATCCGCTCACGCAGGTCGGCGACCTTCTCCGCGGTTGTATGTGGTGGCACGTCTAGCCTTCCTGGTTCTTCGCATTGATGGAACGCAATGCCTGACTCATATGAGCACCGACCTTAGCGATGAACGGTTCGTCGATGATCTGGATGTGCTCCCCACCAACCGGGACCACCTCCAGATCGGAGACGAACTCGCCCCAGCCACCGTCGGGCTGGCGAGTCGCGTACGCGGGCTCGAAGGTGATGGCGTCATCGTGATACCGGTCGGCCATGTACAGCGTCATATGCCCGTCGAAGGGCACCGGCGTAGACGTGTCGATGGCCCGCTGGTCCAGGTAGGACGTGCGCTGGTGCTCGACGATGCCGCCGGGAATCTCCACGCCGGCGGCCTTGACGGCCTCCAGCACGAACCGCACCTGGCCCTCGTCGTCGAGCTCCTCGAGCTGCTCGTAGGGGATCTCCGGGATCTGCACGTTGAAGGTCTTCTCCGCGAACTTCGCGTAGCGATCCCAGCGCTTGCGAGTCTCCTCCGTGGTCGTCAGGATCGGCGTCCCGGGGCGCACCCCATCGATATTGCCCACCCACGCGACCTCCGCACCGGCCTCCTTCAGGCCCACCGCGCAGGCGTACGCCAGCACCGCACCCAGTGACCACCCGGCCAGGATGAACGGGCCCTTGTGCAACTCCAGCAGCTTCGGCACGTACTGGGCGGCCCGCTCCTCGATGGTGCCTTCAACACGTTCGAAGCCGAACATCGGTGTGCCCTCGGGCAGACGCTTCAACAGCGGCTCGTAGACCACCGTCGACCCACCCGCAGGATGGAACACGAAGACGGGAACCGTGGCGGAACCCGCTGTGCCGTCGGGACGGGGCGCCAACGTCCGCACGAAACCGTCGATCTTGCCGGCCTCCAGTCGGCTGCGGACAACCTCACCGAGTGCCTCGATAGTCGGCGCGAGCTTGACCTCCTCGGCACCGATCTCCCCGTCCGCACGCTGCGAAAGGCGTTCTGCGAGTTTCTCTGCCGTTGCGTCATCGATCTTGGGCAACGCATTGAAGATGCTGCCCGGCGACTCACCGGTGACGATGGCCCACGTCGCGAAGGCCACGCGTTCGGCCGCATCACGCGGTGGCACGTCAGCGTTGAGCGCCTCGGCGATAGCCTCCTGGTTCATCGCGGCAGCGGCCTTGGCCAATTCCGACGTCTCCGCCGAAAGGGCCGACTCCGCGGCGGGAGCGCCATCGGCGACGGGCTCTGGCTCTGCCGGCTGCGGTACGGCATCCAGCACCTTCTCCAGATCGGCCTTCGAGAGCATGCCGCCTGTCGGTGCGGCCTCCTTGAACTCGTCGGTCTGCTGGTAGTCGTGCAACTCGTGCACCGCGTCCGGGTTCTCCAACGCGTAGATGACCAGCCGCTCGACGTCGAGCAGGTTGGCATCGCGCACGGCCTGCAGCTGAATGGGCGGCAGGTCGAAGTCGAACTCGACGCGGTTCTTGATGCGCACGGCCATCAATGAATCCAGCCCCAGCTCGATCAACGGCACCTCGCGGGGCACGTCCTCGGGCTCATAGCCCATGGCCAGCGACACGATCGAGGCCAGACGCTCGATAACCGGCTCGCCGGACTCCTTGCTCCACTTCTTGAAGTCGGCACCCGCACCCGCCCCGGAGAGCAGGTTGTCATGAATCTCCTCGGGCACTTCGTCTTCCACGACTGCGAGCGCTTGTGCCGGGGCAGCCGTCACCGTCGCCGAACCGTTGGTGGCCACACCCGCAGCGGTCGCGAACGGCAGCGCGCCACCCTGACCCGCACGGGAGACCACTGCGTCGTAGACGAGTGTGAACGACTCACCGATGCGTGCGTGCACCTGCACGGTGGCACCACCGGGGTGCCGCGACAGAGTGGTCACCAGCGTGGAACCCTCGCCCGGGATGGCCCGCTGCTCAAAGGCCGTGAGCTGTGCACCCGAAATAACCGATGTCGCCGCCGTTTTCACCAACTCGGCGAAATCGACCCCGACGATCTCCCGCGGGCTCCACTCCCAGACATGCTTGCCGTCGGGCAGCGAGACGTGGGTGCCCGGGATGCGGGTCGACCCGTCGGCGCTGAAGTGCGCGGGCAGCCAGTGTGGCTTGCGCTTGAATTCCGTGGCGGGAATAGGCGCGTAGTCCGACGACTTGGCGGCCTTGTCGAACAGTGTCCGCGGATCCAGGGCATGGCCATGCACGTACAGCTGCGCCATGGTCTTGACCAGGGACTCGACCTCGTCCTCCTTGCGGGCGAGGGTCGCGATCAGCTGCGCGTCGGGCAGCCCGGACGCCATCGTGGTGAGGCCAACCTGCATGAGCGCCACCGGATTCGGTGCCAGCTCGAGGAAGGTGGTGTGTCCGGCTTCGACGGCATTGCGAGTGCCGTGGGTGAAGTAGACCGAATGCCGCATTCCCTTTTTCCAGTAATCGACATCGTGCAGCGGCTCACCGCCGGGGCGGAAATAGTTACCCTCGTGCACCGTCGAGAAGATCCCGACGGTCGGAGTCGTCGGCTCGATACCCTGTAGCTCAGCGGCGAACTCGCCGAGCAGCGGGTCCATCTGCGAGGTGTGGCCGGCACCCTTGGTCTGCAGCTTGCGGGCGAACTTGCCCTCGGACTCGCAGCGGGCCACGATCGCGTCGATCTGCGCGGGCGGACCGCCGATAACGGTCTGCGAGGGGGCGGCGTACACGCACACCTCGAGGTCCGGGAAGTCGGAGAACACCGTCTTCAGCTCGTCGGCCGAGTACTCGACCAGGGCCATCAGCCGGATGTACTCGCCGAACAGCATCGCCTCACCCTCACCCATCAGGTGAGCGCGCGAGCAGATGACCCGGGTGGCGTCAGCCAGTGACAAGCCGCCCGAGAAGTAGGCGGAGGCGGGCTCGCCGAGCGATTGCCCGATCACCGCGGTGGGTTTGGCGCCGTGCGCCTTGAGCACCTCGCCCAACCCAATCTGGATCGCATAGATGGCGATGTTGCTGGTTTCGATGCCGTATTCGTGCGAGTCGTCGAGGATCAGCTCCACGACGGAGTAGCCCCGCTCGTCCTGCACATAGGAGTCGACCTTGTTGATCCACTCGGCGAAGAGCGGATCGCGCAGGTACAGGCTCTTGCCCATCTTCCGGTGCTGCGCACCGAATCCCGCCATCACCCAGACCGGGCCACTGCTGACCGGTCCGTCAGCGGAGTACACGTAGGGCTTTTGCTTGCCCTCGGCGACGGCGCGCAGCCCCTTGACGGCCTCTTCGTGGTCGTGTGCCAGCACCACCGCACGGGAGCGGCCATGGTTGCGACGCGAGAGCGAACGTCCGATGGACTCCAGCGAGTAGGACTGCCCCTCTTCGGTTTCCATCCAGTCGGCCAGCGCGGCCGCAGCGGCCTTCTTACGCGAGGACAGGAATCCCGAGATGAACAGCGGCACAACGGGAGTCACCGGCTCTTCATTCGACAGTGCCGCCAGCGCCTCGTCCCGGAGACGCTTGGCCTCATCGGTCAGCCCGGGCAGTTCCACCGGCTCGTCGGAGTACCCGCCCAGGAACTCGCCGTACTCATCAAAGCGGGTAGCAGCGGATTCGTCACCGCCGCTCTCGGTATCTTCCTCTGCCGCAGCATGTTTGCCATTGACATCGGCGTCCTCATCGGATTCGGACGGCTCCGCCGGTTCGACCAGGTCGATCGGCAGCACCTCACGCACCACGATGTGGGCGTTGGCGCCACCGAATCCGAAACCGGAGACACCCGCGATGGCGTGGCCGCTGTAGCGCGGCCAGTCGGAAATCTGATCGACGACCTTGAGGTGGATGGCGTCGAAGTCGATGTACGGGTTGGGGCCGGAGTAGTTGATCGACGGCGGAACCTTGTTGTTCTGCAAGGCCAACACGATCTTCGACAAGCTCGCGGCGCCGGCGGCGGATTCCAGGTGCCCGAAGTTCGACTTGGCCGAGCCCAGTAGCGCGGGCTTGTCGGCGTCGCGGCCACGGCCCACCACCCGGCCCAGGCCGTCGGCCTCGATCGGATCGCCGAGGATGGTGCCGGTGCCATGCGCTTCGATGACATCGACGGTGCGCGGATCGATACCGGCGTCCTTGTAGGCCTTGCGCAGCACCTCTGCCTGAGCATCCGGGTTGGGGGCGAGCAGACCGTTGGAACGGCCATCGTGATTGACCGCGGAGCCGGCGATGATCGCCATGATCGGGTCACCGTCGCGACGCGCATCGGAGAGCCGCTTGAGTATCAGCATGCCGCCACCCTCGGAACGGCTGTAGCCGTTGGCATCCTGCGAGAAGGACTTGATGCGGCCGTCCGGCGCGAGCACGCCACCGACCTCGTCGAATCCGACCGTTACCACCGGGGTGATGAGTGCGTTGACACCACCGGCCACCACCACGTCGGCCTCACCGCAACGCAACGCCTTAACGCCCTGGTGCACCGCGACGAGCGACGAAGAACACGCGGTGTCGACGGCGACGCTTGGTCCGCGGAAGTCATAGAAGTACGAAACCCGGTTCGCGATAATTGAACTCGCGTTACCGGTGATGGCGTACGGGTGCGTGACGGTGGGGTCTGCCACCGACAGGTAGCTGTAGTCGTTGTTGGAGCTGCCGATGTAGACACCGACGCTCTGACCTTTGAGCGCGGACGCCGGGATACGGGCGTTTTCCAATGCCTCCCAGGTCAATTCGAGAGCGATCCGCTGCTGCGGATCCATATTGTCGGCTTCCATCTTGGACAGGGTGAAGAATTCGGCGTCGAATCCCTTGATGTCCTTGAGGTAGCCGCCCCGGGTGGCGGCCTGCGCAACACGTTCGGCGATACGCGGCTCGACGGTGAACTCTTCCCAACGCCCCTCGGGCAGATCGGTGATGGCGTCGCGTCCCTCCAGCAGCGCCTCCCACAACTGCGTCGGTGAGTTCACATCGCCGGGCAGGCGCGTCGACAGACCGATCACCGCGATGTCGAATTCGCCTGCGGCAATGTTGGGATCGCGCGACCAGTCCTCGTCACCGGCATCCGGCAGTTCCGGTTCGCCCTCGATGATCCGAGTGGCCAGCGACTCGATGGTGGGGTGCTGGAAGGCGACCGTGGCCGTCAGCGTGACCCCGGTGAGGTCCTCGATATCGGCAGCCATCGCCACCGCGTCGCGCGAGGACAGACCCATCTCCACCATGGGCGCCGACTCATCGACACGGTCGGGGCTCACCCCGGTGGCCTTGGCGATCCAGTCGCGCAGCCATGCACGCATCTCCGGGATGGTCAGCTCACCCTGCGGCAGTCCGTCCGCGGGAAGCGCGTCGGAGCCGGTGTCGCCATCCGTCGCCTCTGGAGCCTCGGGTTCGGTCTCTGGTGTCGAATCCTGTTGCGTATCAGTCATGTTCGAGCCCTCTCCGGGGTATTGCGTACGGACGACCGTGTGTGAACGGTTACTGCCGGTCGTCGGGGAATGCGGTCTGCTGGTATCCGCCGCGCAGGCTGCCGTCCAGGTAGCTGGTCCGGGCGGCGCGGCGGGCGATCTTGCCGCTGGAGGTCCGGGCGATCGAGCCGGCCGGAACCAGGAGCACGTCGCGCACCGTCACACCGTGACGCACCGCGATCGCAGCGCGCACATCGTCACCGACGGCCTGGTTATCCGACTTGTGTCCGCCGACGCTGCGCTCGCCCACGATGACCAGCTGCTCCGAGGAATCCTCCGGGTCGTACTTGAGACCGGCATGCGGATTGTCGAAGACCACCTGCGGCAGCTGGTTGGCCGGCACCGAGAACGCGGCCACATATCCCGGGCGCAGCGCCTTGTTGGCCTCCTGCGCGGTGAACTCCACATCCTGCGGGTAGTGGTTACGTCCGTCCACGATGATGAGGTCCTTGACGCGGCCGGTGATGTACAGCTCGCCGTCGACCCATACTCCGAGGTCGCCGGTGTTGAGCCAGTTGGCGTCGTCTGCCACACCCTCGGCGTGCGATTCGGAGATCCGCGACTTGAGCGTGTTGTGGAATGCCTCGCGGGTTTCCTCCGGACGGCCCCAGTAGCCGGACCCGATGTTGTTGCCGTGCAACCAGATCTCACCGATCTGTCCGTCGGGCAGCTCGGAGGCGGTATCGCCGTCGACGATCACGCCCCATTCGTCCCGGGCCATCCGGCCACTGGACACCTGAGTCACCGAGTTGTCCGCACCCGGCTCCACCTGCACGATGCGCCCGGCGTTGAGTTCGGTGCGGTCCACGTGCAGCACGCGCGCCCGCTCCGTGTTCCAAATGGTCGAGGTGACGAACAGCGTTGCCTCGGCCATGCCGTAGGACGGGTGAATGGCCCTGGGGTCAAAGCCATAGGGCTCAAAGGCGTCGCAGAACTTCTTGATCGAGGCCGTGGACACCGGCTCGGAACCGTTGATGATCGAGTACACATTCGACAGGTCCAGCGGCGGCTCGCCCTCCTTGGGCAGACCGCGCAGCGCGCAATGCTCGAAGGCGAAGTTGGGCAGCGCCGAGAAGGTTCCCGAACGGTCGTCACCCTTGACCGCCATTTCCCGCAGCCAGCGCAGCGGGCGGCGAATGAACGCCGCCGGGCTCATCACCGTCATGTGCTCACCGATCATGGACGGCACCATCACCGTGATCAGGCCCATGTCATGGAAGAACGGCAGCCAGGTGGTCCCCCGGTGACCGGGCTGACCGTCTTTGCCTTCCTGCTGCGACAGCGCGTCGACCAGCTGCAGCAGGTTGGTGGCCAGCGACAGGTGAGTGATCTGCACACCGGCCGGCGCGCGGGTCGAGCCCGAGGTGTACTGCAGGTACGCGATGGTGTCCTTGGTGGCCACGGGCTCCACCCAGGTCTGCCCGACGTCCTCGGGAATCGCGTCCACCGCGATCACACGGGGACGCTCCTTGGGGGGACGGTTCCGGAAGAACTTCCGCACCCCTTCGGCGCAATCGGTCGTGGTGAGCACCGCGGATGGCTGGCAGTCGTCGAGTACCGCGTGCAGACGGCCCGCATGGCCGGCCTCGCTGGGATCGAACAACGGGACCGAGATCGCACCGGCGTAGAGCGCACCGAAATGTGCGACGAGGTAGTCAAGGCTCTGCGGGGCCAGGATGGCGACACGGTCGCCCGGCTTGGTCACCTGCTGCAGGCGAGCCGCGACGGCACGGTTGCGCGCGCCGAACTGTGACCAGGTGATGTCGATGTAGGCACCATCGCGCTCTGTGGAGAAGTCGAGGAACCGGTAGGCCAGGCTGTCGCCTTGCGACTCCGCCCAACCTTCGACGTGGCCAACGATGCTCCCGTCCTCGGGGAACTTGATGTGGCCCGCCGAGTCGAGGAACGGGTTGTCGAACGCCATGTGTGCTTCTCTCCTATGACGGCGCATGATGCGCGTTTCGCGGGCCTGAGGCATTCGCGAGCACGCGTCATCGCGAACGTCAAATCCTCGATGATCGTACCGAGAGGCGATCGCGTACTACGGCAGCTCAGGCGGCCATTCGCGACGAGATTATCGGTCAGCGTCGGCCAGCCAAAATCACTCGACCCCGCGAACGGCTTACAGTCTTATTTTTCTCTTAATCTTAGGCGAGCGTACCGTGCCCTCCAAATATCTCGGCGCCCTGTTGCGAAGATGACATCGACGCTTGTCAGCCGTGCTTGGGGTGGGGCGCCTTCTCGATGAGCCCCTCGGCCCAGTTGGTGGTCCATACCGTCGCAGGCTGGCCGTCAATCTGCCAAAACTCCGGCGTGGCGTACAGCGCGTGCACCGGAGCACCCGCGCCCCCGGAGAGAATGTCCAGCGTCTTACCCAGGTTGGAGATGTTGAAGGCGTCCGGCGGCGCCGCACAGATGAGGTCACCGGTCCCACAGATCTGGTTGGTGCGATCGCTGAGCTCACCGAATCCACCGGCACGCGGGCCCGACATCTTCAGGCCGAAGGAATCCAGCACCCCCAGATCGCCCAGGGTGACCTCGGCGCCCTGCCCGGGCGGGTTGGGTCCTGGCGACAGTCCGACCCCGTCCTGACGGCGGCCGTCTGCGATCAAGGTCACGCCGAGCACCAGGTCCTGGTCGACGGGTCCCTCGCCGTTTCCGATCTGATTGGCGATGTCACCGGCGATCACCGCGCCCTGCGAGAAACCAACCAGAACATAGCTGGTGAGCGGGCACCGGTCGTACATCTCGGAGAGCTGTTTGAGCGCCCGGTCGGTGCCTTCCTTACGGCTGTCGTTGTACGACATCTGGTTGTCGTTGGCGAACGGGTTGTGGAATTGGGCGGTGTACGGCACCGTCCAGGTCTCCAGCCGGGCCTTGTCGAACTTCTCGGTGATCGGCCGGGAGACGTTCAGCAGCAGTGATCGCGGGAACTCTGTCGGGTTGAGCGGGTCGTCGGTGCGTGATGACTCCCAGGTACCCGGGATGATGAGCGCCTGCACATCGGGGCAGTCGGCGCTCTGGAAAGCCGGCCGCGGCTTCTGGCCGGGACGAGTCAACGGCGGTGTCGTCGTCGTCACCTGCCCCGCGGGCGGTGTGACGTCGTCGGGCCTGCGGACGATGACCACGACAATCGCGATCACCAGGATGACGACGACGGCAACGGCCAGCGCCGCGGCCAAACCGAGAATCCGGTGCCGTTTACTACTCGAGGTCTTGGGCATGTGTCTCCTGGCCGTTCGTGACGTGCGGTCTCGCAGCTTGCTCCACGGTACCGGGAGCCCCGAGCGAGGCTACCGAACCGATGCCACCTGCACCTGCGCAAATGATCGTCACAGCACAGAATTTGTTACTCGATTGTGGCCGTCGGCCATCCCCGAAACAACGAAAGCGGCGACCACCGAAGTGGCCGCCGCCTTCGCGATTGTCAGTGATACCTAGTGGCTACCGAGGTAGCTCACCATGTCGGACTTCATGGCCCGGAGCTGGTTGCCCCAGTAGGTCCAGTTGTGCAGACCACCCGGGGGGAACTCCACGTGGGCGTTCTTGCCGCCGGCGGCGGTGTAGGCATCGACATACTTCTTGTTGATACCGATCGCCATGCCCTCAAGGAAGCCACCGGTGAAGTTCTCGAAGCCGTTACGGGTGGCGTCGAGGTCGGTCGCGTCACCGCTACCGCAGTAGATCCACAGCCGGGTGCCGTTGGCCACGGTCTTGTCGATGTTCAGGAACGGGTCGTTGCGGACCCACGCCGGGTCGCTGTCCGGACCCCACATGTCCTGGGCACTGAAGCCACCGGCGTCACCCATGGCCATACCGACCTGACCCTTCATATCCGAGGGGTTCAGGAAGCCCGAGAGGGCACCGGCGTAGATGAACTGCTGCGGGTGGTAGTTGGCCAGCGTGATGGCGGACGCGCCACCCATCGAGAGGCCGACAACGGCGTTACCGGTCCGGGACACACCGTTGTTGGCGGCCAGGTACGCGGGCAGCTCCTGGGTCAGGAAGGTCTCCCACTTGTAGGTGAAGACGCCGTCCTTGCCCTTGGCGGGCTGGTACCAGTCGGTGTACCAGCTGGACTGTCCGCCGACGGGCATGACCAGCGAGATACCGGACTGGTAGTAGTCCTCGAACGCCGTGGTCTCAATGTCCCAGCCGTTGAAGTCGTCGCGTGCACGCAGACCGTCCAACAGGTAGAGGGCCTTGGCGCCGCCTCCCTGGAACTGGATCTTGATGTCGCGGCCCATGGAGGCCGACGGCACCTGCAGGTCTACAACAGGGAGACCCGGACGCGAAAAGGCATTCGCTACCGCTGAACCACCGGCGACGCCGATAAGTCCCGGTAGAACAGCCGCAGTAGCGGCCACGGCCGCAAGTCGACGCGCAGTTGCGCCACGCATATGTGTAAAGAGCTTCATTACCTCAGTATCCCGTCTGCTTCAGTCGGCGTTACATGTCAGGCCGACAGACATCCTGTGGGGTCCCCGAGGTAGTCAACCACATCAGGACGGCTGTCAACACATCCCGTCACGGTTGTTGGTGGTCCGCAACCGGACTGATGTGGTCTTGAGACACAATCCGGCGAAAGACGAAAGAGCGGTGGCCACCTGCCAAAGACAGGGTGGCCACCGCTCTTTTGACTGCTTATGCCTAGTGGCTCTGCAGGTAAGCGACCATGTCAGACTTCATGGCCCGCAACTGCTGACCCCAGTAGGTCCAGTTGTGGATACCGCCCGGAGGAAACTCCACGTGGGCGTTCTTGCCGCCGGCCGCGGTGTAGGCCTCGACGAACTTCTTGTTCGAACCGATGGCCATGCCCTCGAGGAAGCCACCGGTGAAGTTCTCGAAACCGTTGCGGGTGGCGTCCAGGTCGGTGGAGTCACCGGTGCCGCAGTACAGCCACAGACGAGTGCCGTTGTCGATGATCTTCTGGATGTTCAGGAACGGGTCGTTGCGCTGCCAGGCCGGATCGCTGTCCGGGCCCCACATGTCCGATGCACTGAAGCCACCGGCGTCGCCCATGGCCATACCGATCTGGAACTTCATGTCCGACGGGTTCAGGAAGCCCGACAGCGCACCCGCGTAGATGAACAGCTGCGGGTGGTAGATCGACAGGGTCAGCGCGGCCGAGGCACCCATCGAGAGACCGACAACGGCGTTACCGGTCTGCGAGATGCCCTTGTTGGCAGCCAGGTACGCCGGGAGCTCCTGAGTGGTGAAGGTCTCCCACTTGTAGGTCCAGACGCCGTCCTTGCCCTTGGCCGGGTTGTACCAGTCCGTGTAGAAGCTGGACTGTCCGCCGACGGGCATGACCATGGAGATACCGGACTGGTAGTAGTCCTCGAACGCGGTGGTCTCAATGTCCCAGCCGCTGAAGTCATCGCGCGCACGCAGACCGTCAAGCAGGTAGACAGCCTTGGTGCCACCGGGCTGGAACTGAACCTTGATCTCGCGGCCCATCGACGCCGACGGCACCTGCAGGTACTCGACCGGAAGCCCGGGACGCGAGAAGGCGCCCGCAATCGCCGAACCACCGGTGACGCCGACAAGACCCGGCAGCACGGCCGCGGCCGTGGCAACTACAGCCAGTCGACGCGCGGTAGCACCACGCATCTTCGAAAAGAGCTTCATTTACTTCGTTTTCCCATCTGTTTCAATCGATTTCCCACGCGCAGGTCAAGGGATTTGATGGACGCCCATCGCATACTCGCGCGGTAGTCAACCACATCTCTGGACCTGTCAGCACCATCACCATGTGCGCCTGCGGACCTTCTCAAGGTGCCCCGAGCCCCTAGCCATTGATAGTGGCAATCAGATCACCCTTGAGGGCCTGCAGTTGCTGTCCCCAATACGGCCAGGAGTGATTCCCGGACGAGGGGAAGACAAATGTGGCGTTGCTGCCGCCGGCTGCGGCATACGCCTGTTGGAACCTCTTGTTACCGCTGACGGCCAGCGACTCCAAGCTGCTCGCGCTCAGGGCGACACCCGCATCGGCGTTTTCGTCGATGGGTGTCGAACCACCAGGAGCGCAGTAGATGTAGAGGCGGGTACCGGCCGCGACCAACCCCTGGACCTGCACGGTGGGATCGTTGCGACGCCACGCCGGATCCCATGGCGGGCCCCACATGTTGTCGACGCTGTAGCTACCGGCGTCGAGCATCGCGACCCGGATCGCGTTGGTCATAAAGATGGTCGATGGGTTGAGGAACCCGGAAAGCGAGCCCGCGAATCTGAATTGCGCGGGGTGATAGGCGGCCAGGATCAACGCCGCACCACCACTCATCGAGAGTCCCACCACACCATTACCTGTGGCCGATATTTGCCTATTGGTGGCCAGATAAGCAGGCAGTTCCTGAGTGAGGAATGTTTCCCACTTGTACGTGTACGGCTGCTTATTGAGCGCCGACGGCGAGTACCAGTCGGTGTAGAAGCTCGACTGGCCGCCTACGGGCATGACCACCGAAATCCCCGATTGGTAGAACCACTCGAAGGCCGCGGTGTTGATATCCCAGCCATTGAAGTCGTCTTGGGCGCGAAGTCCGTCGAGCAGGTAAACCGCTTTGGGTCCCCCGCCCATGAACTCGACGCGGATGTTGCGTCCCATCGAATTGGAGTAGACGTCCAGGTATTCGACCGGAAGTCCCTCACGCGAAAAGGCATGCGCGGTGGCGGGGTTGATCGCCAAGCCCGCGGCCATTGCCACGGGCATCACAAACGCCGCTAACAGGGCCGTCAGCACGCGGCGGGCTCTCACGCGCACGCTCATCTGGGGTCCATCCGTTTCATTGGGGGAAGTCACAATTGTCACTTCTGTAACGCAACATTGCGTCTGAAGTGTCTGACACGGTCGTCTTCGTATCGCGACGACGGGGCCGCGGCGTTACCTAATTGGGATCTCGATTCGGACACAGAAACCCGCCGGCGCGATCGCTTCGAGGACCCGGACGGGAACGCTCTAGGGACCGGTCGCCGGAAGCCCAGTGTACGGCGGGGTATCCAGCTTCGGCATCGGCAGACCGCATCGAGCCAGCTCAAGACGGGGAACACGGTCGAACCGGTACGTGGTGAACTCCGCGGAGTGCACCACGTTCGACACGAAAAGCCGAGGTGAGAGAGGCCGACGTATCGAACCCAACATCGCTTCGGTCCGCGGGCATGTGAGCGCCTCCACGGCCTCGGCGACCCAGTCCTGGCTCAGATACCGCGGGATGTACGGGTACCGCTTGAGCCAGGGCCCGTCGGCAATCATCCACTCCGGGAACAGATCCTTGTCGTGGCCGATACGTCCATCCGTGATGCGCGTGGTGTGCGCGGCCAACGGATTGGCCAACCCGATTTGGTCCACGATCCGCACATCCAGACCCAGGTTCATGCCGAGCATGCCCAAGTTGGTGAACAGGACCGCATGCGGCCCGCGGTAATCGTGTGGGATCGGGGGTGGCGGCGGAATGGCCGGCACCACATCCCACTGGTCGTAGTTCCCCGACGGCAGCAACAAAGCGCCATCTGGGGTGTTATCGATCGCCACCAGCACGGCCCGCATACGCGGGTAGTTCAGGTAGTCCGCGGCGGTCAGCGGATGCGCGACGCCGGTCGCCTGCGCGTAGAAGCGCCGCTCGTCGACGATGCCGCTGTAGGTGACCTTGGTGCCGTCACCTCCCATGCCCGGCGAGTTCGCCACCCACAACGCCCAACCGGCGATACCCGCGAAAAGCGCGATGGTGGCCCCGGTGAGCAGACGAGCCCGCTTGGGCGTGAAGGCCGCACTGTCCGGCGCCGCCAGCGGAACCACCGCGATGGGGAGCAGCATGCAGAACACCGGGGTCAACAGCACGCGCGCGTGCATGAAGTCCCCGCCTTGACGGATCCAGTACACACCCTGGACGAATCCGCTTGCAAGCATGAAAATGACTACGGCGGTGGGGTTTTGGACAAGCCGCGCCAACCACCCGTAACCGGGGGCAGCCACCTGACGCACCCACCATTGACCTCGGCGGGCCTGATAGGCAGCCACACCGAGCGCGATGAGCAGCACCGTCGGCACCCAGATGAGGTACGGGGAGTTCATGTTTTGCAGGTAGACGAAACCCTGTCCCCATTTGGAGCCCGAGGCGTCCTTGGCGATCGCCGTACTCGGCACCAAGAGGCCGTAGTAGCCCATCCGGAAAATCTGGTACAGCACGGGCAGCGCTCCGCCGGCCGCCACGATGTACACCCGGCTGGTGAACCCGCGGGCGGCGATCAGCATCATCACCAGGAAGCCACCCCCGACGAGGGCCAGCTCCGGACGGATCAGCACGCTCAGCCCGGCCATGAAGGCCAGCCCTACGGTGAATCGTCGACTGAGAACGTCTTTCTGGTCTTTTCGGTCGGCGTGCACGATCCGCGGGTCTACCGGCTGGTGTGGGCCGCCGCGTCGATCAAGGGTCACGGGCGCGCGCACGGCCTGCGCCCAGATCACCATCATGAGCCACAGTCCGCCCAAATATGCCAGCACCAAACCGTTTTCCAGGCCGGAGGTGGCGAAATCGCGGGCCGGCGGGATGGCGATGTACACCAGCATTCCGGCGGGCACCATGACCGCGGCACGCCCGGCAAGCAGCGGCGCGTATAGCCGCGCGGTGCCCAGAATCGCCAACGCGACGCCGACCAGGCTGAGCACCAGCGACAGGGCCAATGCCACGTACTCCAGGCGAATACCTCCGCCGGCCCAACCCCCCAGATACGTCAGGTAGGTCCACACCGTGGAGGTGTTGGCCTCCACCCGTTCTCCCTTGTTGAACACGGGACCGTTGCCCGCCAGTAGATTTCGCACGGTACGCAGCACGATGAGACCGTCATCTGCGATCCAGCGCCGCTGCCAGGCCCCCCAACCGAACAACACGGTCACGGTGAGGACGCTGACCCACACCGTGAAGCGGGTCAGGCCGTTCGTGCCCGGGCCGGGTTGGGTGTTAGGAGAAGTAGAAGGCCGCACCGAGCGATCCGATCCATGCGACGAACAGGAATTGCAACACCCTGTCCCCCAGAGCGATCTCCTCGGGCTCGCCCGCCTCGCCCCCATCGACATCGACCGCGTAACGCAGGATGGCGATGGTGAACGGGATCATCGATGCCACAAACCAGGATCCGGCGCGGTGGTCACGTTCGAAGGCCCACAGCCCGTAGCAGACCACGATCGCGGTGGCCGACAGCGTCCAGACGAACCGCAGGTAACTGGATGTGTACCCCTCGAGCGACTTACGGATCTTGGCACCGGTCTTCTCGACGATCTGCAATTCGGCATAGCGCTTACCCGCGGTCATCATGAGCGACCCGAAGGCCATGATCAGCAGGAACCATTGCGACAGATACACACCGGCGGCCACACCACCGGCGATCGCCCGAATGAGATACGCCGATGAGACGATGCAGATGTCGATGACCGGCTGGTGTTTGAGGCCAAAACAGTAGGCCAGCTGAATGGCGATATAGATCGCTATCACGATGACCAGGTTGAGGCTGACCCGAGAGGCGATGCCCAGTGACCCGGCGACCAACACGACCGCAAGCCCGTACGCGGCGGGTATCGGCAAAACCCCTGCGGCGATAGGCCGGAAACGCTTGGTGGGGTGCAGCCGGTCGGCCTCGACATCGCGGGCGTCGTTGATCAGGTAGATCGACGACGCCGCCATGCTGAAGGCGACAAAGGCGATGGCGACCCGGATGAAAATACCCCGGTAGTCGTGCGGCGAAATGTCGCCGAGCGCCGCCAACGGCGCCGCGAAAACCAGGACATTCTTCACCCACTGACGCGGGCGCAGCGCCTTGATGATCCCCGAAAGAAGATTCTTGGGCGGGCCCGCGGTGGGTGCCGGCTCCTCGCTCATACCTGTTCCTCCTTGAGCGCCAGGCGTGAGTCCGCCCGGCGAACGGCCGTGCCGATCAGCGCGCCTAGAGCAGCGCCGGCGGCCACATCTGTGGGGTAGTGCACGCCAAGAACCAACCGCGACAACGCCATCGGCGGAATCAGCAGAGCAGGCAACGGCAATCCGGTCAGCGGCGCCAAGAGCACTGCGGCGGCCGCAGTCGAGGTGGCGTGCGAGGAGGGGAAGCTCAACCGGCTCGGGGTACCGACGTTCACCCGCACCGCCTCATGGCTGGGGCGACGCCGGCGCACCACACGTTTGATGATCACCGACGCAGCATGAGCGCCAAAGGCGCCGGCGCCGGCCGCCAACCAGCTGCGCCGACGGGGCTTGTCTCTCCAGTTGATGGCGGCGCCTATCAGCGCCGCGGCCACCCAACCGATGCTGTGCTCGCCGAAGTGCGACAGGCCGCGGGCAGTGCTGAGCACCCCGGGCCGGCCGGCGAGGGCCGACTGCACGGCGACGAGAACCGCAGTCTCCCCCTGGGGCGCGGTCACCTCGCCCGGCAGCAGACCGGTCATGCACTCACCCCGGACGATGTCGACCGAGCAGCTGGATCGTCTTTACCGATGCCGAGGATGTTCTCCCACTGCTCTTTACTGGTCAGCGTCGGCAGCGCGTTGCGGTAGGTCTTGCGCATCTTGTTGAAATTACGCATCAGCTGTAGGTGGCGACGCGCCGACGCGCGCAGCAGATCGAACATCTTGGCCCGATCACGCTGGCGGTACACCACGCCCCGCCCGTCGGCGGTGGTGACGGTGACTCCGTCGACGCGGCACAGCAGGAACCAACGGGCATCCTGGGTCGCCACGTTCAGCTCCGGGCGCACGTGATGCTCGGGGTTTTCCTTCTTGAGCTGGTGGATCACACCGCGGGACAACCGTAACCCGATGGCGGGCAAGGAAACCGGTGGCTTGTGCACCTTGCGGCGTCCGGAAGGCGATGGCAGCGAGGTGGCTGTCGGGAGTACGACGGCGTCCGGGAACTGCTGACGCATCTTGCGCACGTCGGGCAACGCCGACTCCAGGATCGACGCGATGTGCTCGGGCCCGGCCAGGAAGTCGTCGATGGCCTGGTTCTGGATGGCGACCGTGGAGTACTCCAAGCACAGTAAGTGCTTGAGGGTGGCCTTCAGCGAGCTGGCAAGCAGACCGCGGATCGGGTTGTCCCAATGCAGAGCCGCCACCACCAGTCGGTTTCGCAGGTGGAAGTAGGCCTGCCAGTCGATGGCGTCGTCCTTGTCGCTCCAGGCCATATGCCAGATCGCGGTGCCCGGCATCGATGCCGTGCCGTAGCCGTGCTCGTTGGCGCGAAGCCCGTACTCGACGTCATCCCACTTGATGAAAAGCGGCAACGGTTGGCCCAGCTCCTCAGCGACAGCGCGGGGGATCATGCACATCCACCAGCCGTTGAAGTCGACGTCGATGCGGCGGTGCAGCAGCTTGCTGCGGTCTTGTTCGATGTCGTCGAGCGCGAACTTGGCGAAGTCGTGGTCGTATTCGGCGAACGGCGCTTTGCTCCACATGAAGTTGTCGCGGTTGACCATCTCGCCCATCACATGGAGATGAGAAGGCTCCTGCAAGTTGAGCATCTGGCCACCGACGAGCATGGGGGACTTGGCAAAACGGCTCAACGCCAGCGCCCGCAGGATCGAATCCGGCTCGATCCGGATATCGTCATCCATGTAGAGGATCTGCTCGCAGTCGGTGTTCTTGAGCGCCTCGTACATGACCCGGCTGTAGCCGCCCGAACCGCCGAGGTTGGGCTGGTCATGCACCCGCAGCCGGCCCTCCAGCGGACCGGAGGCAGCCGCCCATTCCGGGTGGTCCTTGACCTTCTTGATGCCCTGGTCGGGGACGACGACGGCGGTGATCACCTTGTCCACCAAAGGATCCGAGGTAAGGGCCTTCAGCGCGTTCACGCAGTCGTTCGGCCGATTGAAGGTTGGGATGCCGACGGTGATGCTGGCGCGGCCGGGTGCTGCGGTCGGGGCGTACCAGCCCGCGTTGTGCACCGCAACCTCGGTGTCAGAGGTGATGTCGAACCAGATCCAGCCACCGTCTTCGAACGCGTCCAGGCCGATCTCGAATTCGATCACCGCATTGGCGCCGCTGAACTGTGTGCCGCCCACCGTGATTCGCGCACCGGTGGCCTTGGTCCGGTACACGTCGACGCGGCCGGCGCCGGACAGCTCGATGTGCAGCACGACGTTGTCCAGCGTCGACCAACGCCGCCAGTAGCTGGCCGGGAACGCGTTGAAGTAGGTGGCGAACGAAACCTCTGACTCCGCACCGATCTCCAGCGTGGTGCGGGTGGGGGCGTGCGCACGCCGGTCGTTGGTCTCGGACTCGACGATGTAGAGCTTGCGCACGTCGAGGGGCTCGCCCGGCCGGGGCAGGATCACCCGGGACAGCAGGCTCACCGCATGCGATTCAGTCGAATCGATGGGACCGAATGGGATGTCACTCATTGTCGTCACCTCCGGACAGGGGAGCACCGTCGGCCAGATGCGGCGCGAGCACGTTGTCGTACATGCTCAGCGCACTGGCTATCGCCATGTGCATATCGAGATATTGATAGGTTCCCAGCCGGCCACCGAACAGCACCTTGGACGAGGCGGTCTCCTGCTTGGCGCGGGCGCGGTAGGCGGTCAGGGTGGCCCGATCGGATTCGGTGTTGATCGGGTAGTACGGCTCGTCGGTCCCCTCGGCGAACCGCGAGAATTCCCGCATGATGACGGTCTTATCCGTCGGGTAAGCCCGTTCCGGATGGAAGTGGCGGAACTCGTGGATCCGGGTGTAGGGCACGTCGGCGTCGTTGTAGTTCATCACCGGGGTGCCCTGGAAGTCTCCGGTCTCGAGCACCTCAACCTCGAAATCAAGTGTGCGCCAGCCCAATCGGCCATCGACATAGTCGAAGTAGCGGTCCAGCGGACCGGTGTACACGACGGGCGCCGACGGGTTCGCGGCGCGAATATCGTCCCGCACCTGGAACCAGTCGGTGTCCAAGCGCACCTCGATGCGGTCGTCGGCGGCCATGTTCTGCAGCCAGGCGGTGTATCCGTCGACCGGTAGGCCTTCGTAGGTGTCGTTGAAGTACCGGTTGTCGAAGGTGTAGCGCACCGGCAGGCGGGTGATGTTGCCCGCGGGCAGCTCCTTGGGGTCGGTCTGCCACTGCTTGGCGGTGTACGCCTTGACGAAGGCCTCGTACAACGGGCGCCCGATGAGCGATATCGCCTTTTCCTCGAGGTTGGTGGCGTCTTCGGTGGCGATCTCGGCGGCCTGCTCGGCAATCAGTGCCCGCGCCTGGTCGGGGGTGAAGTAGCGGCCGAAGAACTGAGACACCAGCCCCAGGCCCATCGGGAACTGATAGGACTGCCCGTTGTGCATCGCGAAGACGCGGTGCTGATATCCGGTGAACTCGGTGAACTGGCGCACGTAGTCCCACACCCTCTTATTAGAGGTATGGAACAGGTGCGCACCGTACTTGTGTACCTCTATACCGGTCTGAGGTTCCGGCTCGGAATACGCGTTACCGCCGATGTGATGGCGGCGCTCGATGACAAGCACTCGCTTGTCGAGTTGGGTCGCGGCGCGCTCAGCGATGGTGAGGCCGAAAAACCCGGATCCGACGACGATCAGGTCGAACTGTTGGTTTTCTCCGGTCACGTGCAGTCAGGGTACTGGACCGGTACCGCAAGCCCCGGACAGCGACATCCGCCCCGCGAAGAACGGGAGTACCCGGGTTCGCAGGTACGGATCCGGTCGCAATTGGCTCACGATTTGGTTTCGTCCCATTAGTCACACCAGTAACTCTGGTTACCATCGAAAGCGTCGGTTCCGGTGCCGATCCGCCGATCCGACACCCGCGGGAAATCCCGCGACAGAAAACGCAAAACCGCAGAACACCATAAGTGATCGACCCGATATTGAGGAGACTTCCGTGCCTAACAGTCGCCGCCGCCGGCTTTCGACAGCCTTGAGCTCGGTCGCCGCGCTGGCCGTCGCAAGTCCGTTTGCCATTGCCCTCGCGACCAACATGACCCAGGCCGCCGCGCCCGCGCCTTCACAGCAGGAATTCGTGCAGGCCGCGATCGTGTCGGACCTCCCCGGTGAGGTCATGGGCGCAGTTCAACAAATGACGTCACAGTTCGGCGTGCAGATCCCCGGGTTGTCCGGTCTCAACATCCCCGGCCTGGGTGGCGGGGGGCTCGGCAGCCTCGGCGGTGCCAACCCCGCGCTCTCTCCCGGTGGGCTCACCACGCCGGGCGGACTGACCAGCCCGTCGTCGTCGCTGACCAACCCGGCGTTGACCAACCCCGGACTCACCAGCCCCGGACTCACCAGCCCGGGCGCTACCACCACCCCGAGCCTCACCGACCCGGCGTTGACGAACCCCGGACTGACCAACCCGGCCGCTCCGGCGAGCACCCCGGGACTCACCGGCACCGGCCCGACGGGCGTGAACCCGGCGCTCACCGATCCGGCCGCGGGGCTGACCTCACCCGGTGGTGAGGTCCCGATCACGCCGAACCCGGCGCTCGGCACCGGACTGACCAACCCGGCGCTTGCCGATCCCTCACTGGCGGGCCTCGGTACCCCCAGCGCACTCGGGGGCGGCAGCGGACTCGGTGGCGGCAGCAGCCTGATCAGCGACGCGATGGGAGCGGTGAACCAGCTGGGCATCACCCAGGCGGTTGACCTCATCAAGGGCGCCATCCCGGCGGCCGCCTCCGCGGCGGCTCCGCCGGCCGGATAAGTCACACACAAGCTAGATAGCGAAACGGCACCGCAGGGCACAGAGGCTCTGCGGTGTCGTTGCGTGTGACCAACCCGCCAAATATCAAGATCGACATTTGACGCGTGTCGAATCACTAGTCACATTTGTCCCATACGTAACATCCCTGGTGGTCGTGTCGCTCCATGCGGCGCGTCCGGTGTGATCCAGGAGAGACGACGTGCCAGTACGAGTCAGCAAGATGCCCATGCGACGGCAGCTTGCGCTGGCTCTTGCCGCGACCGCGACGGTAATGACCGTCAGCGTGGTCGATCACCTCAAAACCGAACAGGCCGAAGAGACTGCCATCACCTCGCAGTCACTACAGAATTCCGCGACTCACGAGGTCCTGACCGCAGAGGTCGGACTTCCCGGTCTGAACACACCCGCCACCGTGCACGACATCCAACAGGCCGACTCCTTCAGCCTCGTCGCGGTCCGCGGCGAGGACCTGGCCTCCGTCAATGTGTCCGTGCGGGCGCGACAGACTGATGGCGGCTGGGGGCAGTGGTACGAGCTCCACCCCGTTGAGTCCGGCGATCCCGTGGCCCCGGACAAGGCCATCCCCGCGGCCACAGAGCCGGTGTTCGTCGGCTCCACCCATTCCGCTCAGATCGCCGTGCAATCCAGATACGGCGCGAACGTGAAGGCGCCGAAGGCCGGCGGCGGCGACCCCGGCCTGGGTTACCGGCCGGCCAGCATCGAGCAGCCGCTGACTACCGGGCTCGACGCCATCTTGATCAGCCCCAAGCTGGCACCACCCGACGGTGCGCGGTTCGAAGAGCGCTGGTCGGCGCCGATAGCGTTGCCCCAGGCAGGCCCGCGCATCATCACTCGCGCCCAATGGGGAGCCAACGAATCGGACCGATGCCCACCGGTTTACAACAGGGACGTGCGCGCGGGGGTGGTCCACCACACCGCCGGAAGCAACAACTACTCGCCCTACGACTCCGCCGCCATCATCCGGGCCATCTACGCGTATCACACCAAAACCCTCAAATGGTGCGACATCGCCTACAACGTGCTGGTGGACAAGTACGGACAGATCTTCGAGGGCCGTTTCGGCGGCATCACCAACAACGTGCAGGGCGCTCATACCGGCGGATTCAACGAGCACAGCTGGGGGCTGGCGCTGATCGGCGACTTCACTCGCGAAGAGCCCTCTCCCGCAATGCTGCAGTCCGCCGGCCGCATGCTGGGCTGGCGTCTGCGGCTCGCCGGAGTGGATCCACGCGGCCAGGTGGACCTGGCGTCGGAGGGCGGCCCCTTCACCACCGTGCCCGGAGGAAAAGTCGTCACGCTACCAACGATTTTCACGCACCGAGACGTCGGCAACACCGAATGCCCGGGTGAGGCCGCATACCGCTTGATACCCCGCCTGCGCGATATCGCCGCAGGCGCCGCCAACGGAGAGCCACCCGATCTGGTCGACGCGATGCGCGGCGGCGCCATCTATGACACCTGGATGCGCTTGGGCAGCACCGACAGTTCCCTCGGTGCACCCACATCCACTGAGCAACAGGCCGCCGGTGATGCCCGCTTCGCCACCTTCCGCAATGGCGCCATGTACTTCTCTCCCGGCACGGGCACCCACCCGGTCGTCGGGGCGATCTACCACGCCTGGGCCGAAACAGATTTCGAGCGGGGGTCGCTGGGGCTCCCGGTGACCGACGAGGTGGGCGAACCGAACATCATCGTGCAGAACTTCCAGAACGGCTCCCTGATCTACGACCGGGCCAGCGGCCGGGTCTCAAGCGTGATCAACGGAGAGACCCGCGAGATCCTCGGAGTAGCACCGGTGGCACAAAGCGCTTTGCCCGAACAGTTCTCGGCTCCTGCGGCACCGGCAGCACCGCCGCCGCCCGCACCGGCTCCGCCTCCTCCGCCGCCCCCCGTAGAACAGTTCGCACCCGCCGCCTAGCGCCGGACGCACCTAAAAGATCTCAGCCCCACCAGCGTTCGAGAACCTTGGCCACCCCGTCGTCGTCGTTGGTGGCAGTGATCTCATCGGCGGCGGCCCGCGCATCCGGGTGCGCGTTACCCATCGCCACCCCGTGCCCGGCCCAGCGCAACATGGCTACGTCATTGGGCATATCGCCGAAGGCGATGATCGATTCCGGCTGCACCCCAAGCTGATTCGCTACCACAGCGATTCCGCTGGCCTTGCTTATCCCGGTGGGCATCACCTCGATGAGCCCGTTGTCCGTGGAATAGGTGATGGCCGCACCTGCCTCGGTCACCAGGGGCGCGAGGACCTCGGCCATGTCTGCGCTACGGGCTCCGGCCTTGCGCACCAACAGCTTCACCGCGGGAAAGCTCAACAGGTCGTCCAACGACACCTCGGTGTTATCGGGATTCAGCCAGGCGTGCTCGTACCCGGGCGAGCTGACGAACTGCGGTGTCGCAGCGTCGTGCGCACTGCGGCCGACCCGCTCCACCGCCAGGCCCACCCCGGGAATGGCTGCTTGGGTGACCTCGGCCAGCACGGCGAGCTCCGCCGGACCGAGCGCTGCCGCCGAGATGATCCGGTCACTGTCCGCGTCGTACAAAACGGAGCCGTTGGCGCACACCGAGATCGGCGCGAAGCCGAGGGCGTCGACGATGGGGGTGATCCAACGGGGCGGACGGCCGGTGGCCAGGACGAACGTGCTGCCCGATTCGACCGCGGCGGTGATGACTGCGCGGGTGCGCGCCGACAGCAGCTCGTCGGAATCGATCAGCGTCCCGTCCACGTCGGACGCGATGAGAGTGGGAGGAGTCACGTGCGGTCCGGCCCTGTCTTCTTCTGGGCCCGCTTACGGGCGCGTTCTGCCAATTCCGCCGCATCGAGCGCGGCGGCTTCCTCCAGCGTGGGAGCGCTGCCGCCCAGGCGCCTGGGCAGCCAGTACGCGCCGGGCTCTTTCGGGTAGTCCTGCTGCGCCAGCGTCAGCAGTTGCTCCATGGCGTGGTGCAACCCGGCGGTCGTACGCTCGAAGTCCGGGGATGCGTCCAGTGGCGGACCGACTGCGACGTTGACGGGGATTCTTCTGTGGCCCAGGTTTTTTGGATGATCCTTGGTCCAGATGCGCTGAGCTCCCCAGACGATGAGCGGAACGATCGGCACACCGGCCTCATGCGCCATTCGGGCGGCGCCGCTCTTGAACTCCTTGAGCTCGAAGCTGCGGCTGATGGTGGCCTCCGGGTACACCCCGACGATCTCGCCACTGCGCAGGCTGTCCACCGCCGCCTCGTAGGCGCCGTGGCCCGCGCTGCGGTCAACGGGAATCGCCTTGGCATGTTTGATCAGGAAGTTCATGATGGGCACCTCCTGCATCTCTGCCTTGAGCATGAACCGCAGCCGTCGCCCGGCGCGGACCGTCGCCAAACCCGCGGGAAGGAAGTCGACGTAACTGGTGTGGTTGATCGCGATCACCGCACCTCCGCCGGACGGAACCTGCTCCAGACCTCGATATCTGATCGTGGTCCCCGTGAGGAGGACCGCCGTATTGGCCGTGATTTCGAGGAGTCGGTAGACCGGTTCCATCTAGCCGTCTTTCTGTGCCCCATCCTGCTGGGCCTGCTTTTCTGCGTCGCGGGCGGCACGTTGTGCCTTGCGCTCGGCAGCGTCCTGGGCGTCCCACTGCGCGGCCTCGGCCAGCGTCGGCGCGGAACCGCCCAGCCGATGCGGCACCCAGTATTCGCCGGCAGGATGCTGACCGTAGTCGTCCTGCACTTCCAGCAGCAGATGCTGCATGCGTGCGTGCAGCAGCGCGGTGAGCTCCGCGACCGGCAATGTCGGCGGGATCGGTGCGCCCACCGCAATCGAGATCGGCGTATTGGTGCGACCGAGATTCTTGGGATGCCCCTTGGTCCAGATCCGCTGTGCGCCCCAGACGACGTGCGGAACGATCGGCACGCCGGCCTCGATGGCCATGCGTGCCGCCCCCGATTTGAATTCCTTGATCTCGAAGCTGCGGCTGATGGTGGCTTCCGGATAGACCCCGACCAGCTCACCCGCCTTGAGCTTGTCGACAGCCTCAGCATAGGACGCGGCACCGTCTACGCGGTCAACGGAAATATGCCGACAGCCCCGCATGATGGGGCCGGTGATCTTGTTGTCGAAGGTTTCCTTCTTGGCCATGAAGCGCACCTTGCGTCCCTTTTTCTGAAGGAACGCCGGTAGCCCGGCGAAGGTGAAATCCATGTACCCGGTGTGGTTGATCGCCACCACCGCCCCGCCTTCGGTCGGCAGGTTCTCGACACCCGTAACGGTGAATTTCAGGCCTTGAACGGCCCAGACGGTACGGGCAAGCCCGATCACCGTTCCATAGACAGGCTCCACGTGACGAGCCTAGCGCTGGCGGCCCGCTCAGTGCACTCGGATACCCGCCTAACGCTGAACCCCACCGCCGCCGTCAGCCACGATCACCTGGCCCGTGATGAACGAACCCGCGTCCGACAGCAGCAACAGCGCCGGGCCGACCATCTCGTCGGTGTGTGCCACACGTCCCATAAAGGATTGCGCGGCCATCGCGTCGATGATCTCCTGCGGGTTCTGCTGCAGCATGTAGGTGTCGACCGTGCCGGGAGCCAGCGCGTTCACTCGGATGCCGCGACCGGTGTATTCGACGGCCATCGACCGGGTGAAGGCCATCAGAGTGGCTTTCATGGCCGCATACATCGACAGCATCGGCACGTACTGAAACGCCGCCACCGACACCACGTTGAGCACCGAAGCGTGCTCACTGGCGGTCAGATGCGGCAGTGCTGCTTGCACCAGAAACACCGGACCACGCACGTTGACGTCGAAGGACTTACCCAGCGCCTCCGGCGTATAGCTGCCCATGGGCTGCGCGACCGGGTTCGCGGCGGCGTTCACCACGATGTCGACACCGCCGTACTCGTCGACCGTGCTCGCGACCAGCCTGTCGATATCACCCAGGTCACCCATGTGGGCGGGCACGCCGAGTGCGCGATACCCCTTGTCTTGTAGCTCCTTTGCCGCAGCGGCACAGGCGTCGGCCTTCCGGCTGGACACCACGACCGATGCCCCACAGGCGCCGAGAGCCTCGGCAATCGCGTACCCGATTCCGCGAGTGCCGCCGGTGACGATGGCGGTACGTCCCGACAAGTCGTAGAGCGCTTGGAAGTCATTGAGGTTCACGTCCGGCACGCTACCCGCCGACCGACGGCGGGCAGCCTGGAAACCTCTCTACAGGCCGGCCAGCTGCGGAAGTGTCGCGTGGGCGATGAGGAAGTAGATGATCAGGCCGGTTCCGTCAACGAGGGTGGTGATCATCGGGGCAGATACCACCGCAGGGTCGACTTTGAGCTTTTGGAGCAGGGGCGGCAGGAGCGATGCCACCAACGCCGTCCATAAGACGATGGCGAAGAGCGTCAAAGAGACGGTGATGGCGATCTCCTTGCCGACACCGAGAGTCCAGGCCCGCATGATGCCTGCGCCGGCCATCGTCAACGCAACAAGGACGCCTGTCGACAATTCGTTGAACAAAACGCGGGGCAAATCGCGTATGTGGAACTGGCCGGTGGCCATGGCGCGTATCAGGCTGGTGGTGATCTGAGTTCCGGTGTTTCCGCCGGTACCGATCAGCAGCGGGATGAAGAAGGCCAACGACACCGCCGCCTCGAGCTCGTCCTCGAACGCCTTCAGCACTGTGCCGGTGTATGCCTCGGCGACGAACAACACCAGAAGCCACACAATGCGTTTGCGCCATAGATGTGCCGGCGAAGCACGCACGTAGGGCACGTCAAGAGGCTCCGACCCACCTTGACGTTCCGCGTCTTCGGTGGCCTCTTCGATCAGGATGTCGTCGGCGGCCTCGGCGGTCAACACCCCGAGCACCTCGCCCTGATCATCGACGATCGGCAACGCCAACAGGTCGTAATCGATCAGAATTCGAGCAGCGTGCTCCGCGTCGGTAAGCGGCCCCACCCGAATCGGGTCCTCGCTCATGAACTGTGCCACAGTCTGATTCGGGTCTGCCAGGACCAGATCATCGAAGCCGACCGCCGCTAGCAGGTGCCGATCGGCGTCGGTCACATAGATCTGGCCTGTACCACCATGAACTTTGCCGCCCCCGCTGCGGCTTTGCGCCCGCACGGATTCTTGGGCCGCGGGCACCTTCAACTCGGGACCGATGGTGAACACATCCGGAATCATGTGAGCCGCTACCGATTCCGGCGGCCACTGCAACACCGCTTCGAGTGCCTCGACATACTCCGGGCTCAGGGTCTGCAGGAGCGCCTTTCGGCGGACACCCCCCAACTGCCGCACGATGTCGGCAGCCGTGTCGTAGTCAAGGGCCTCAAAGAACCGGCCGCACCGTTCTACACCTGCAGCACGCACAACCTGGGCCGCGGCGTGCGCGTCTAGAGATCCCAGCAGTTCGGGGCCGGTCTGTTCATCCAGCAGTGAAACCAGATGCACGATTTGCTCTTTGGACATCTGGGCAACCATTCGGCTGCGCTCCGCAGTGCCGGCTAAACGAAGCCATTCCGACACCGCACGCGCAGAATTGAGCGCGCTGGCGCGAACCGGCAACACCCCCAACACTCCGAGATCCATATTCGACTTCGACATCACGATCCTCTCTACGCCCACAGGCCCTGCAGCATCCTGACGCGCAGGATGCTGCCAGCCACCACGGATTACCGGGGCCTCGATTAGCCGGGATTCACACCCGGTATGCCCGCGCCGTCTAACGAATCCACAATCCAAAGTGGCCCGGGCGCAGACATATTGACACAGAGAACGAGGCCTGGCCATCCAACCGATTCTGCGCGGTGAAACTTCGCACCCCTGGGTGCCCGATCACGCTCAGCGCCACAACGCCAGAGGCTGGTGACGACCAGCGGTGTTAGGCGTTGCGTACCTTGTTCACACCTTCCTCGCGATCGCCGGCCGGCCCCCGTCAACTCCGAGGACTGAAAGTAGCCTCGCGACAAATTTCCGTAATCTGGATCGCATGCGTCTGACGACCCGCCGCGCGCTGCTACTGGTAGCCCTGGCCGCAACCCTTGTCGTGGTGGCAGGTGCTGCCCTCGGCTTTTACCGTTCCCGCACCGCAACGCCATCGTTTCCCGTCGTCGACACCACTGCGCTGTCACCGGGACGCACCGCCGTAGTGCAGATTCTCGGGCAGGAGTACGCCGAGCAAGCGGGCATGGTGAAGTACTCGGAGGGCAACGACGAGCCCTGGTGCGCCGACTTCACCAGTTGGGTGATGCGTGCGTCGGGCAAGCCGTTCGCCAACCCGAACTCCGGGCATTGGCGCATCCCGGGGGTGTTGACGCTGACCGCCTACCTCAAGGATCAGGGGCGCTACGAGACCCCCGATTACGCGCCGAAGCCGGGCGACATGGTGTTGTACGACGAGCCCAGTCCGAAGGGCCAGCATGTCAACATCGTGCTGATCAACGACAACGGCACCCTGACAACCGTCGGTGGTGGCGAGGGCCGGGGAGTCGGCTTGTCGACCTACGTGGCCGCCGACGATTCGGGTATCACCGGGTACGGACGCTACGAATAGTCACCGGCCGACCGATCGCAGCGCCGCGGGTGTACCGGCACGCCGCACATGGCGCAGGAACTGCGACATCGCCGGTGAGACAGCCGAGTCCGCACGACGGATGAACAGCGTCTCGACTCGCGCCCGCAGCGGCGGTAGCTGATGCACGCGCAGCGCCTGCGCACGCTGCGAGGCCGTGACAACAGCGACCGGAAGCAGCGTCACACCCATGTCGGCCGCGACACATCCGAGAATTCCTTCCAGACTTCCGAATTCAAGAACCTGAGGGTCCGGGTTGCCGTGGTCGGCGAAGATCTCCTGCAACCTTTCACGGTAGGCACACCCGTTGCGGAACACCAGCATGCGTGCCGAGGTGTCGAAGACAGCGCGGACGTCGCCGTGATGTCGTGCGGTAACCAGTACCAGCTCTTCGACGAAGGCCACATTTGTGGTGAGAGCGTCATGTTCGACGGGTCCACAGATGAATCCGCCGTCGAGCCGATGATCGTTCACCATGTCGGTCAGCTCGGCAGTGGTACCCGTGGTGAGCGTGAAATCCACGCGGGGACAGTCGGCGGCGTATGCGGCCAGGCCCCGGGCATGCCGTCGAAACAGCTCGACACCGAGCTCGTCCTCCAGCGCCTTGATGTGGCTGCTGACGTTGGACTGCACGGTGTGAAGCTGTTTCGACGCGCGAGAAATGCCCCCGGCCTCGGCGACCGCCAGGAAATGCGTGATGTCGCTGAGCTCCATATCAGGAGCCCATCATGCGCTTGCCGCGGCGGGCACAGGCAGCTCACCGGTGATGTACTGCGCGTTACCGAAGCCGAAAGACCACCCATTTTCACTGATCGCCACGAAAAGGTCCCCGCCCGCCACATCGACGGCGGCTAGCCTCTTAGCCAGCTCGGCGAAGATCCGCTGCTTGGTCTCCGTGGTACGGCCTGCCTGGGTAAAGATGTGCACAATCACCACACGGGCCGATCGCACGAACCCCAGCCCCGCATCCTCGGCGATGATGTCGGCGGACTCATGCGCAGTGATGATCTGAAATCGGTCTCGTGCAGGGATTTTCAAGACTTCGACCAGGGCTTCGTGCACGGCGTCGGCGATGGCGCGTCGCTGATCGCCTGATCGATCCGAGGTGACGTCGATACGCACTAATGGCATGGGCTGACTCCTTGGTATGTCGGGTTGATGGCGGCGGCCTGAGCCACCATGGAATGGACGATGTGTGCGGCACTCTCGATATGTCGTATCTGCCCGATGCCCTCGCCGACGATGAGATTGGCGACGCGGTAATCCTCGGCAGCCACACCGATCTGATATTCGGACCGAGCCTGCTCGAGATGTTCAGCCAGTTCGGCCTCGTGGCCGTGCCATCTGTCGACAAAGCCGTTGCGAAGCACCCTGCCGCTATAGGTAGACGGCCAGTCCTTACCGCGCACAATGTCATAGACGTGTTGACGGATCGTGCTGTCGCCGTCGACCCGTTGGGCGTACTGCTGGGCGGACCGGGAGACCGCCGCTTCCTGTGATGCCCAGAACCGGGTCCCGACCACCACACCGTCGGCGCCCAGAGCCAGCGCTGCCGCCAGAGCGCGTCCATCGGTCACACCGCCCGCGGCCAGCACCAGAACCTGAGGCGCGTTTTTCGCGACAAGATCCACGATCTCGGGAACCAACGTGAACGTCGATCGTTGTCCGGCTCCGTGGCCACCCGCTTCTGCGCCCTGCGCGGTGATGACGTCGGCACCCACCTCGATGGCTCGGGAAGCCTGCTCGACGTTGTGGACTTGGCAGATCAGTGGCACACCAGCGGCCCGGATACGCGCCGCATAAGGCGCGGGATCTCCGAACGACAGGAAGATCGCGGCGGGATTCTGTTCCAGCACAAAATCAAGCACATGCTCGTTGCCGTTCAGGGTCCAGGTAATGAACCCGCACCCGACGGCAACGCCGAGCTGGTTGAACTGCCGGCGAACCCACTCCTCGTTCGTATAACCGCCGCCAAGCAGGCCGAGGCCACCCGCCGCGCTGACCGCACCGGCGAGGCGTGCGTCGGCGACATCATCCATCGGCGCCAGGACCACCGGATGCTCGATGCCGAAATATCGGGTCAGCCGAGTCTTCAATGTCATGTCTCAACCGTAGGTTCACAAGAAACCGCAGGTCCAACGGTTTCTAACGATGGGAGCGTTCTGTTTTTCAGAACGAAATCCACATTACATACCGCAATGAGAGAAGATCACGTCCCGATACCATCGAGACGTGATCCTGCGCCAGATCGCGATCGATCGTGAAAAGCAGCCCGATGCTTGGTATTTGGAGATCCCCGCGATCTCACAGATCGCTCGAGAACCCCTGCGATTGACCACCGGCGTCACCGTCATCGTCGGCGAGAACGGCTCGGGCAAGTCCACGTTCCTGGAAGCGGTGGCTTCCTCGTGGCGTTCGCGGCTGCCCTATGCCGTCAAGCACTGGGGCGCGCCCGGTGGCACCGAGGACACCGACCTGTACTGGGCCGTCACCTTCGATGCCGAGCACCCACGCCCCGGCGGAGGGTGCTTCCTACGGGCCGAGGCGATGCACCAGCTGTTCACGACGGTCGACCAGCGCACCCCGGAACAGATCTTCGAGGGCAGGCTCAACGAGCGCTCGCATGGCGAGTCGTTTCTGGCGTTCCTCGCCGAACGCGACATGGAGCGCGGACTGTTCATCCTCGACGAACCCGAGGCGGCACTGTCCTTCACCTCATCCCTGCAATTGATGGCGATGCTGGACGCCGTGGTCGCCGCGGGATCTCAGGTCATCATGGCGACCCACTCCCCCGTGCTCGCGGCCTTCCCCGGTGCCACCATCCTGGAATTCGGCCAAGACGGTGTGCAGCAATGCGATTGGAATGACCTGGAGATGGTGGGGCACTGGCAGCGCTTCCTCGCTGACCCGCGCGCGTATCTACGTCACTTGTTCGAGAACGAATGATGGAGCCAGACATGCGGTGTGCGGTCGTCGGCTCGGTGGCCGCGATCGGGTTCAGCCCCATCACCGCTGCGCTGACCGCCGTGGTCTATCGGTTCCCGGCATCCATGGTCGGTTACGTCAGCGGTTTCAGTGCGGTCTGGCCCGCGATGTTCAGTGCCGTCTTCTACCTGGTACTAGGAGGGTTCGCCGTCATCGGCGGTCTAGGTGCTGCGGCGGGGATCGCAGTAGAAAGACTGCGCCGCGAACGAGCCATCACATACACAATCGGCGCTTCGTTTGTCATCGCCCTACTGGGCGCGCTCTCCCTGGCCCTGCTGGAGTACGTGGTCGGGCCCTGGTGAGCGGTCGGCATGCGCCGCCATCCTGCGCGTGAGCCCTTCGAGAATCCCGGCGGCCTCGGCGAGGGTGCGCTGCTCATCGGACGGCAAGGTGCTCAGCCACGGATCCAGCACGCTTTGCCGCTCGGCCCGCATGGCAACCAGCGCCTCACGTCCTGCCGTGGTCAGCTTGATCCGCTGCGCCCGCTTGTCCGTGGGATCGACCCGCCGCTCGACGTACCCGACGTCCTGTAACCGCTTCAACTGCACGGTCATCGTCGGCTGGCTGCAGTGGTCGGCCTGCGCCAGATCGGAGATTCGTGCGTCCTCCATCTCGCCGACGAGGGCCAGCAACCGTGCCTGACCGGTGGGTACGGGCAACTCTGCCTGGCTGGACACCCAGCGGTTGAGCCGCGCGATCACGGTAAGGACGTCGGCAGTGAGGCCATCTGTAGTGGACACCAGGCCAATTTTACGTAGTTTCGCTAATCATCCCGCAGTCCTCTAGAGGATTTCGGTGCATTTTCGTGCGACTTCTGCACCTTTTTGCGCAGAATATGCAGCTCGATAGGCTGGGGCTCATGCGAGTCACCAGTGTCGGCCACGCCGGATTCTTCATCGAAACGGCGGCAGGCAGCATCCTCTGCGACCCCTGGGTCAACCCTGCGTACTTCGCCTCCTGGTTTCCCTATCCCGACAACAGCACCCTGGATTGGGACCGGCTCGGGGACTGCGACTACCTGTATGTCTCGCATCTGCACAAGGACCACTACGACCCGAAGAACCTGACCGAGCACGTCAACAAGGACGCGGTGGTGCTGCTGCCCGACTATCCGGTGCCCGATCTGAAGCGTGAGCTTGAGGGGTTGGGGTTCCACACGTTCGTGGAGACCGAGGACTCGGTGAAGCACCGAGTGAGCGGGCCCAAGGGCGACCTGGATGTCATGATCATCGCGTTGCGCGCTCCGGCCGACGGACCCATCGGCGACTCCGGACTCGTGGTATTCGACGGCACCACAACGGCTTTCAATATGAACGACGCCCGACCGGTCGATCTTGACGTGTTGGCCGAAGAGTTCGGGCACATCGACGTGCACATGCTGCAGTACTCCGGGGCCATCTGGTACCCGATGGTCTACGACATGCCCACCCGCGCCAAAGAAGCCTTCGGCACTCAGAAGCGGCAGCGCGGAATGGACCGCTGCCGTCAGTACATCGCGCAGGTGGGCGCCACCTGGGTCATCCCGTCCGCTGGGCCACCGTGTTTCCTGGACGCCGAACTGCGTGACCTCAACGACGACCACGGCTACCCGGCGAACATCTTCCCGGACCAGCTGGTGTTCCTGGACCAGATGCGCCAGCACGGCCACGACAAGGGCCTACTGATGATTCCCGGCACCGTTGCGGATTTCACCGGCTCCGAATTAAATTCTTTGACGCATCCGGTGTCCGACGAGGAGGCCGAACACATCTTCGGCGCCGGCAAGGCCGCCTACATCGAGGAGTACGCGCAGCGGATGGCTCCCGTGCTGGCCGCCGAGAAGGCTGCCTGGGCACCCGCCGAGGGCGAACCGCTACTCGGGCCGCTACGTGCCAAGTTCGAGCCGATCATGGCGCAAACCGATCAGATCTGCGATGGCATCGGCTATCCGGTGGAGCTGCGCATGGGAGACGAGATTGTGGCGCTCGACTTTCCGAAACGCATTGTCCGTGAACCCATTCCCAATGAGAAGTTCCGCTACGGGTTCGGGATCGCACCGGAGCTGGTCCGCACCGTGCTGCGCGATGATGAGCCCGACTGGGTGAACACCATCTTCTTGTCCACCCGTTTCAAGGCCTGGCGCGTGGGCGGTTACAACGAGTACCTGTACACCTTCTTCAAATGCCTCACCAACGAGCGCATTGCGTACGCCGACGGCTGGTTCGCCGAGGCCCATGACGACAGCGCCTCGATAACACTGGACGGCTGGGAGATCCAGCGGCGCTGCCCGCACCTCAAGGCCGATCTCTCGAAGTTCGGTGTGGTGGAAGGAAAGACGCTCACCTGCAACCTGCACGGATGGGACTGGAACCTGGAGACCGGCCGCTGCATGACCTCCAAGGGGCACGAGCTGCGCTCCAGAAAGCTCGGCTAGAGCGGCATCAACTCGAACATCGGGATCACGCGCTCGATGCGCGCCTGGTAGTCACCGAAGAATGCGTATCTGGCCACCAGCACCGGGAAGAGTTGTTCGCGTTCACTCGAGTCCAGCTCGCGCACAACGGCGTCGTAGATGTTCGGAACTACCTCGACGGTCACGGTGGGATGGGTGCGCACGTTGAAGATCCACGATGGCGGCTTCTGCTGTCCGCCGTTGGATCCCACAATGAACCTGCGACCCTCATGCTCGAAGTAGCCCAGCGGTGTCAACCGTTCGATTCCCGTTTTCGCGCCGAGGATCGTCAGGATGAGCACCGGCATCTCGTCATCGGGCACTCCGGGCAGCTTGCCGCCGTTCTCGCGGAGCAGCCTGATCATCCGGCTGTTGTGCTTCTGCACACCGTTCTCAGAAAGCTCCCGGTAGGTATCCGAGGTCACGCCTTCGGTCATGTCTCGACGCTAGCGCGAACTCGGGGCCGCGAACCCGTCCTTCCCGCCTAGCGGACGCTACGAACCCGCTGCCGTAGCTCGGACGCCTCGTCGGAGGAGGTGCTGTACACGCGGACCACGGCCTCATCCCCCGCCTGTAGATATGTGGATTCACCCAGCGGGGTGTACTTGGTCGCCCCGATGCCGATCAGCACATGTGCGGGATGCCCAGCGGCCACCATGAGTGCGCCCACATCCTCCAACGGCGTGTCTACAGAACCTTTTTGGTTGTCCAGGCGTTCGGTGATCCAGTCCAGCAGGACCTCACCGTAGTAGGAGTACCCAAGCAGCGGGCTGTCCACGCCGTACTCGTGTTCCTGCCCGTCGGCGGTGTGCAGGTGACAGTTCAGCCGCAAGGTCGCTGTCGGGCCGTCGGGGGTGAGGTCACTGACCTCAAAAAACTGTTGTGCAACGCCTTTGGACGCCGAACCCCAGTTCTTCTTATAACTGATCTTGGGTGCGTTGGGACGCCGAATCGAGCAGTCGTTGAAAGCCCCCAGCGCGAACGGTTCCAATGACGCGACAACGTCACCGCGCCAATGCACGCGGCAGGCCAAGCCCACCTCGGGTTCAATCTGCAGGTTCAGCGGGGTGTCACTGTCGGGCAGCACCGTCTCGTCGTGTGAGAGCGGGAATTGACCCAGGAATCCGTTGTCGCCGGGTACGTACCACGGAAAAATCCCCTTGGGCGCCACGCCGTTTGAGGCGACGTTCACGAAATCCGCTGATTCCCCAGCCTGTTCGAGATGCCCGGCGAAGTTCCCGGCGACCCCGAAGCCGAACCAACTACGCAGCTCGTCCAGCTCGACGTCGAACATCTTGCTCATTTAGGCTCCAGCACTTCGGTTCCGACGAAGGGAACCAGGGCCGCGGGTACCCGAACGCTGCCGTCGGGTAGCTGATGGTTCTCCAGGATGGCCACCAACCACCGGGTGGTGGCCAATGTGCCGTTGAGTGTCGCGGCGGTCTGCGGCTTAGCGTTCTCGTCGCGGTAGCGCACCGCCAGCCGCCGCGCCTGAAAGGTGGTGCAGTTGGAGGTGGAGGTCAGCTCACGGTAGGCCTGCTGCGTCGGCACCCACGCCTCACAGTCGAACTTGCGGGCCGCCGATGATCCCAAATCACCTGCCGCAACATCGATGACGCGGTACGGCACGTCAATGTGGGCAAGCATCTGCTGTTCCCAGCCCAGGATCTTGCCGTGCTCCGCCTCGGCGTCCTCGGGCTTGCAGTAGACGAAGGCCTCCACCTTGTCGAACTGGTGCACCCGGATGATGCCGCGGGTGTCCTTGCCATAGCTACCGGCCTCGCGCCGGAAGCAGCTCGACCACCCGGCGTACCGCAGCGGACCCTCGTTCAGGTCGAGTATCTCGCCGGAGTGATACCCGGCGATCGGCACCTCCGAGGTGCCCACCAGATACAGATCGTCTTCCTCGAGGTGGTACACCTCGTCGGCGTGCGCACCTAAAAAGCCTGTGCCGCCCATAATTTCGGGCTTAACCAGTACCGGCGGAATCAGCAGGGTGAAGCCGTTGGCCACCGCGGTCTGCACGGCCAGCTGCAGCAGGCCGAGCTGCAACAGCGCTCCGTAACCGGTGAGGAAGTAGAACCGGGCGCCAGAGACCTTTGCGCCGCGCTCCATATCGAACAGGCCCAGAGACTCACCCAATTCCACATGGTCCCTGGGATTTTCGATAGCAGTCGGCTCGCCCACCAGCTCGCGTACCACGAAGTCCTGCTCGCCCCCGGCCGGGACGCCGTCGATCACCACATTGCTGATCGCCTTGTGCGCCTCGGTGAACGCGGCCTCGGCGACAACCTGCTGGGCCTCGGCGGCCTTGACTTGCGTCGCGAGCTCAGAGGCCGCCGCCAACAGCGCGGGGCGCTCCTCGGGCGTCGCCTGACCCACCTTCTTGCTTGCCGTCTTCTGCTCGGCACGCAGGGTGTCGCCGGTCGACACCGCCGCCCTCCGCGCCGTATCGGCGTCGAGCAGCACGTCGACGAGCGCCGGGTCCTCGCCTCGCAGACGCTGCGAGGCACGCACCGCGTCGGGGTTTTCGCGCAGGAATTTGAGGTCGATCACCCGCTGAACACTACTGGGGCTCGTTTCCGCACCTGCGCTTCAGCCCAGTGCCGACCCATCGGATCGGACAATCGTCTCGACCTGGGCACGCAACCCCGTCAGCTCGTCGCGCTCCGCCTGCGTGTACTCGCGCGCCACCTCGTCGAGCACACACACCGTCCCGACAACTTCACCGGCCGAGTTGTGAACGGGAAGCCCTAAGTAGTTGGTGAGGCCGAACTCGATTTCGTCCTCGTTGCCCGCGAACAGCTCGTCGACACGCGAATCACGCACAAACACCTCATCACCGGAATCCACTACCTGCTCGCAGTACAGCGGGACCCTGCTCTGGTCATCTCCCGCCTTCTTACCGACGGATCCCACCGCGTAGTGCTCAGCCGCATCTCCGGCCGTGGCGGCGACAGCCATCGCACCGGGTTCAGAACGCATGACCAGCACCGATCGAACACCCAATAGGCGCGCGACCTCATCGAGCCGCGGTGCCAGGGAGGCGAGTTGAGGGGTGGTCTCGGCAGATGACACGCAGCAACGCTCGCCTACAGCTGCGGCCGCGGCGAGGGTTGCGTTCACCGTGAATCCGCATGCGGCCTAAACGCCGAACAGGCTCAGATACTCGTCTTTGCCGAACATCCGCGCCGCATCGAGCGCGGACGGGGTCCCGGCGGTGGGGTCTGCGCCCGCCTCGACCAGGATCTCGACGATGTCGTCGGAGCCCTTGAAGACTGCTCCGGCCAACGGCGTCTGCCCCTTGTCGTTGGCACGGTTGACGTCGGCACCACGCGCGATCAGCGACCGCACCGTGGAAGCATTCCCGTGGTAGGCGGCCAGCATGACGAGAGTGTCACCTGCCTCGTTCGTCAGGTCCACCGGCGCACCGGAGTCCAGGTAGGCGGCCAGGGTGGACGCGTTGCCGTCCCGGGCCATATCGAACAGTTCGTGGGCCAGCGCGGCGACCTGCTCGGCGACGCGGGCCTGGTGCTCGGCATCCTCCGCTGGAGAGTCCCCGGCCTCATCGGCGTCATCACGGTCAGGTTCCATCGTTGTCACAGAGTTCAATCTAGCTGCGCATGCGGACAGCATCGCTGGGCTAACCCGCACCGTCACCTGTAACAATGGCTGCAGTATGAGCGACGAAGCCGAACCCACGAAGGTCGAGCGGGACGAGTCCACCCCGGACGAATCCCCTAACGACGAGGTGGGCACCGAGACATCCGCAGACTCCGACGCCGAGTCCGCGGCTGCCGCCGTGCCACCCGCGGAAGCCGAGCAGGCCCCAGAGACCCCCGTCACCTCGGACTCCGACATCGAATCGGTGGCCGCCGACGAAGCTCCGCAGACGGAGGTCCTGGACTACCCCGAGAACGCACCCGAGGACGACGTCACCGACGAGCCCGCAGCGGACGAGAGTGACTCCCCATCGGACAAGCCGCACTGGTGGGAAGGCTTGAAGGAGGGACTCAAGGAACGGTCCACGCACCGTGCCCTGCTGCTCGTCACCTTCGGCGGATTGTTCATCGCCGGTCTCACCCAGGCGCTGCCGGACGGTTGGACCTCGGCGGACCGCTTGGTCAACAGGATCGACTCGAACCCGGTGCCGAGCACCGGCGCTCCGGGCAACAGCACCTTCAACTCGGCGAAGGCCGGTGACTGCCTCAGCTGGTCGGCACCCACGTCGATGGCCGATGTTCGCACTGTCGACTGCGCGAGCGATCACCGCTTCGAGGTCGCCGAATCCATTGACCTGCGCACATTCCCCGGCACCGAGTACGGACCGGATTCACAGCCACCCAGCATGGTGCGCATCCAGGAGATCAGTCAGGAGCAGTGCCAGGTCGCCATCAACCGCTACCTGGGAGATCGCTACGACCCGAACAGCCGATTCACCATGGGCATGCTGTATCCCGATAAGAAGGGCTGGTCCGAAGCGGGTGAACGACGCGTGCTGTGTGGTCTGCAGCTCCCCGGCTCCGACAACCAGCAACAGCTGTTCCGCGGCAAGGTGGCCGAGCAGGACCAGTCCAAGGTCTGGCCGGTGGGCACCTGCGTCGGTATCGACCCCACGACGAACCTGCCCACCGAGCTCCCGGTGGACTGCGACAGGGCCCATGCCATGGAGATAACCGGAACGGTGAGCCTGGCAGAGCAGTTCCCGGGTTCGGTACCGCCCGAGCCTGACCAGGACGCGTTCATCAAGGACAACTGCAACCGTCTGACCAATGAGTACATGGGCAACCCCGATGGATTCCGCGCCACCACGCTGACGCTGTCGTACAACACCATCACCTTGCCGAGCTGGACCGCCGGCAGCCGTCAGGTCAGCTGCAACATCGGGTCCACGCTCGGTAACGGTGCCTGGTCGACCCTGGTCAACAGCGCCAAAAGCGGGCAACTGCTCATCAACGGGCAGCCGCCGGTGCCGCCGCCGGACATCCCCGCGGACCGGCTGAACATGCCGCCCATCCCGCTATCCACCACTCCTGCGCCTACCCAGCAGCCGACTCAGCAACCCACCTACACGCAGCAGCCGACGTATACGCAGCAGCCCACCCGCACCCAACAACCGACTCAGCAAACGACACAACAGCCGACTCGGACCTCTGCACCGCCTACGTCCTCAGCAGCGCCAAATCCCAGCAACCCTCCGGGCAACACGATCGTGACCACACTGCCCCCGGGCGCGGGTCCGCCTCCGCCGCCCGCGGGCCCACCGATGGACGGCCCACCCATGGAGGGGCCGCCGATGGAAGGACAGCCACCGGGGCAGGCACCTCCGGGAGCTCCACCACCCGGACCGGCCTAGCTATGCGAGCCCACGACGCCTGATGGCCGTCCAGATGAGCGAACAACGGTTCGAGGAACTTGTTTCCGACGCCTTGGACGCTGTGCCACCGAAGCTCGCCGCCGCCATCGACAACGTGGTGGTGCTGGTCCAGGACCGCAATCCGGAGGACCCCGAGCTACTCGGGCTGTACGAGGGAATCGCACTGACCGAGCGCGATAGCTTCTACGCCGGCGCGCTGCCGGACACCATCACGATCTACCGCGAACCGCTGCTCGAGATGTGTTCCAGCGAACATGAGGTGGTGGACGAGGTGACGATCACCGTGATCCACGAGATCGCCCATCATTTTGGTATCGACGATGAGCGATTACACCAGCTGGGCTGGGGCTAAAGGGGCGTCTGGGGTTTGCTAGAAAAAAATCCAAAAATCTTGGAGAATGATGGAACCGAATAGAGGGATCCGCCGTCCATCTTTAGTGAAAGGGCAAAACTGCCCTTAGGACGACGCGAGACGAGTGGGGGAAAGGGGACAGAAGATGGCTGACGTACCAGCGCCCGCCCAGCGTGAGGAGATCCGTTGGGACCTGGCTAACCAGCCGGGAACTGTTCTGCAGGTCGATCCGGATGTCATGAAGGATGCCGCTGTCGAGTACGACGCGATGGCGCAGCGACTGCAGGAAGCTCTCGACAAGCAGCTCGAGGCGACGAAGTTCGGTTCGGCCGGTCGCGACGAGGTGTCCACCGCGGTGGCCAATGCCTCCGCGAAGACCAACGAGAACTTCGAGAAGGTCGCCAAGGACGGCATCGAGCAGCTCAAGCGCATTGCCGAGGCGTTCCGGCGCAACTCGCAGGCGTTCGTCGATCTCGAACGACACAACGCCGCCCGTATCAATGGTGTGGGGGAATAGATCATGACCGGATTCACTGGCGTCAACTGGGTGGCCCGCAAGGCCAAGAAGCTGGCCCTGGACCTGACCACGGGTGCCGGACCGACGCATGTCGTCGACAGTGCCCTGGCCTGGCAGGAGATCAGTGCCGCGTTCGCCGAGGTACACGAGAACAGCCTGGGTGTCGGCGAGAAGCTCATGGAGGGGTATCGCGGACCCCGCGCCGAGGAGGCGCTGTCCAAGCTGACCCCGTTCACCGAGTGGCTGGACAAGATGGCCGGACTGACCCAGGAGGTCAGCGACACCGCCAACACGTACGCCGAGTCGTACGGCACCGCGGTTCTGGACATGCCCCACATCAACGACTTGGCTCAGCTTGAAAAGGCGAAGGCTGAGGCGCTGTCGGCAGGCGGGGCGCTCTTCGGGCTGCACGCCACCACCGAGGGCATGGAGCAGGGTCTGGATCTGCAGGCGGCCAAGGCCATGGAGACCTACGAGTCGGCCAGCGAGCCTGCGGCCAAGGTCGTTGAGTTCCCACCGGCCCCCGAGATCATCAAGTACCCCGAAGAGAAGTCGGAAGCCAACAGCGGCAACACCGGCGTCAGCGCTGCAGGTTTCGGCATGTCCGAGATGGGCCCGAGCCCGCTGAGCCCTGACTCGGTGCCCGGTGTGCAGAGCGCCCGCGCGGCGGCCATCTCGATGACCGCCAATGCGGCCTCTGCCGGCGGCTCCGGGATGGGCATGGGCGGAATGGGTGCGCCGATGGCCGGCATGATGGCCGGTGGTGCGCTGGCCGCGAGTGCGGGCAAGGGCATCAAGGTCGGCAACGCCGGTGCCAAGAAGGATGAGGACGAGGACGACAAGGATCTCACCGCCATCGGCGCCACCGGCGTCTTCATGGGCGACGAGAGCAAGCCTGTCGAATTGCCGGACATCCTGACCACCAAGCCGGCCAGCGACAAGGTCGCCGACTTCGAAAACGTTGACGCCTCAGCGCTGTTCGAGCGCGGTGGCTCCAAGGGTGCGGTGGCGCCGCCGGTCCTCGGTGCGAGCGCGGAGCTGTGACCGTCCGCCTGGACTTCGACGAACTGGAACTGACCCGCGAGATCACCGGTAATGACCTATTGCCGGTTGTGTTGGCCGCCGGTCCGCGCCACGAAGACGAAGCCGAACATCGGGACGCCCTCGAGGGCGCCCGCGCCCGACTGAAGGAACGCAACCTACTCAAGGGCGAGGACCTTCACCCGACTCTGCGCGACATGCTGACTTCCGCCAGCAAGGCCACCGGTCAGGTTGCGGTGCGCCGCTGGGCCGGATCGCAGATGCTGCGCCTGTGCCTGGTGGAGCACGGCGAGGCATACGTGCTCCTGGTCAACGACGGCGAGGGCGTGGCCATGCGCTCGGTGACCGGGTCGCTCGGCACCGAACTGTGGCGGTACCTGGGTGACGCGACGCCACTGAAGTTCGGGTCGATCAACGCACCCGCCGAGCAGCTGGCGCTGGCCCTTAACGCCGAACCCGCCGATATGGCTCGGCGACTCATCGCGCTCGGTGCCACCAAAGCCGACGCGGTAGCCGTGGCCAAGGCAATGGCTCGTCGCGGAGCGATGACCGAGATCACCGCGATTCGTCGCGTGGACGGTGTCACCGATCGCGCACCCGGTGGAGTCGCCGTGTACGACACGGCCTTTGGCCGGATCATGGCCACGCCGAGCACATCCGCTGACGGCGCGCTGTGGGCAACACTCACTCCGGCGACCCCGCAGCGGATGTCTCACGCGCTCAAGAGCCTTGGGCTCGAATAGAACCCCAGTCTCGCTCAGACCGTCTTGGTGACGCCGTAGTAGGCGATGATGTCCTCGGTTCCTGAGGTCGTGCTGGTGAGCACCGCATAGGACCGCAAGAACGACTGCCCGATACATCCGTCGATCTTGATGTGAACGTCCTTGAGCGTGATGCGCGATTGCGTGCCCTTGAACTTCTTCTTGGTGACAGAGACATTGATGACCTCACCGGGTTTGGGCCTCACCTCGATGTTTCCCACGAGGGGCATGCTGATGTTGCCGAGCCCGGACTGGCCGATCGACGAAGACAGGCCGATGCTTCCCGTCAGGCGAACTCCACTCAAGGCGATACCGCAGCCAATCTGGTAGCCCGCCTCGACCGTTCCGCCTTTGAGTTTGGTGCTGCCACCACCTTTCACGGTGGCAATGAACGTGCCTCCGGCCAAGTATTCGCGGGAAGAGGTCGCCGTGGTGAGCGGCGGAATCGGCAGCTGGGTCTCTTCCTCTGCCGCGAGTGCCAACACCCAGCCATCCGGGGTTGTGACGGTCGCCGGTGGTTCGGAAGCGACGACACCGTTGTCCAGCGGCGGGCCAGCCTCACCTTCAGCGGGCCGCGGCGGGTTCTCCATCCCGGCGGGCAAGGGAAGCGGGGAGGGGCCGGGCTCAGCCGAAGCCAACGGTGCCCCTCCTGCGAGTACGCACGCGGCTGTCACGGTGGCAAGTGTCTTAAACATGGTCATCGACGCCTCTCAGAGCTAGATGCGATTGAGCGAGTTGAGATCTGGATGCTTAGGATCAGACGGCTTTGGTCACACCCATGTAGGTGACTACGTCCTGCGTGTCCTCGGTCGAGCTGGTCAAGATCGCATAGGAGCGGATGAAGGACTGGCCCACACAGCTGTCGATCTTGATGCGGAACGCCGTAATGGTGACGCGCGCACTGTCCCCCTCGAACGCCATCTTGGTGACCGGAATGATGGTGGCGGTACCCGGCTTGAGAGTGGGGCGGACCTGCCCGAAAACGTTACCTCCGATACTGGGCACACCCGCGGGACTGATCTGCGGTGTGATGCCGCCACCGAATCTCAAGTCGACCTCGGCAGCGCTTATGCCACAACCGATTTGGTATCCAGCTTCAAGGATTCCATCGGTCAGTTTCGTGGTGCCGGACCCTTGGATGGCTCCAAGGAACGTTCCGCCGACCAAGTACTCGCGAGAGGACAGGGCCGTAGTCAACGGCGCGACGGGCAATTGGGCCTCGTCCTTGGCCGCTATGGCCAGAACCCAACCCTCCCGCGTGCGCAGGATGCCCGGCTCTGCCGAGGCCACGGCACCGTTGTCTGCAGCCGGGGCGGCTACGGAATCAGCAGCAGCCCGATCCGGCAATGGTTCACCGCCCAGCGGATCAGCCAGGGCCACCGGTGCGGTCGCGCCGAGCACGCCCGCGATTGTCAGGACGACAAGACTTTTCAGCATGGTGGCGGCGGTGCCTCTCAGTTTGTCCAACACGATCCGTTCCCGGAAAGCCCGGGCCAATACCCCGTACCCCTTTTGGGTATGCATGATTTTTAAGTTGACCTCATTTACGGCAAGTGAACGAATCGGGAACGGGATTTGTATGTTGAGCGTCTGCTCCATGCGCACACCCGGGCTCGGCCTCAGGCGCAGTGCCGGGCCGACGTCTCCGTCCGGCACACTGGACTCCCTATTCTGGATAATGGCAAAATATGAACTCGGCTGATCCGGGTTGGATGGATTAGACGAATACGGTGCAGGGTTCAAGGAGGTCGCGATGTCCGGGCAGCGACAACGGATCAGCCGCGCCGAGTCTCAGCAACGTACCCGCGAAGATCTCCTCGATGCGGCCGAGGAATTGTTCCTCGCCAACGGACTGGGCGGCACCACCGTCACCAAGATCGCCGATGCCGCCGGCCGGACCGTCGGGGCGATCTATTCGAACTTCTCCAGCAAGGAGAACCTCTGCGCCGAGGTGCTGCTGCGCTGCTACATGAGGACCTTCTCCGAGGTCGCGGGCAAGCTCCTTCAGTCCGCCTCCTCCGTCGAGGATCAGGTCGCTCAGCTCGCACAGTGGTCCGCGGCGCTCAGCGGCGATGAGGGCCTGGTAGCGCTGGCCGCCGAGTACGCACTGGCCATTCACAAGGATCAGACGCAGCTGGCGGTCTCGCAGGGCCACATCGCCATGGGACGCGGTCTGCTGGGCGCGGTGCTCTCGAACGCTCTTCCCGACACCGTGCCCGATGACGAACGTGACGCCGCGCTCACCGCGATCCTCGCGACCGCCACGGGATTGGCGCTGGGGCGCACACTGGGCACCATCGACAACCAGCAGTACGTCGCACTACTGACCCGCACGCTGCAGCTGTGGATTGCCGACCTACGGCTCTCTTCTAACGCCTCCAGCTAATTCATCGAGCCAGTTCGCGATCTGATACGCGAACAACCCGATGTCATGGAATTCTCGCCGTTCTCTCAGCCGGAAGGCATTGCGCCTTCATTCAGATAATCATATTATCTGAATGAAGTGCTCGACGAGGAGAGGTCCACACATGGTGAAAGTGCCGTTCTGGTTCAGACAGTCCCGGGGAGGCCCGCCATGTCTGTAGCCGTCGTAACCGGGGCGGGCAGCGGCATCGGACGCGCGACCGCCGAGCGTTTCGGCCGTAAAGGTTGGACCGTCGTGGTATCCGATATCAACGAGACGACAGGCGCCGAGACCGTTGACCGCATCGTGCGCGATGGTGGGAACGCCGTCTTCCGCCGCCTCGATGTCGCCGATCTGGCGGATTGGGAGCTGTTCACCGATTGGGTATGCGAGCACCATGGCCTGCCGGACCTGCTCGTGAACAACGCGGGAATCCTCATTGCCGGTGGCTTCCTGGAGCAGACCGGCGCGGACTGGCGGCGGATGATCTCGATCAACATGATGAGCCCGCTGGTCGGATCGCGATTGTTTGTGCAGCGCATGGTCGAGGCCGGCGCACGAGGTCACATCGCCAACATCTGCTCGGTTGGGGCGTTCATGCCGACTTCCCTGGCGCCGTCGTATGTCGTTGCGAAGCAAGGAGCTTGGTTTGGCACACAGGCACTACGCGCTGAATTCGGGCGGCGCGGAATCGGTGTCAGCGCGATCTGTCCCGGCTTGATCGACACAAACCTGTCCGCGAACGGCACCCGCAGTGGTGTGGACAACCCCACGGGTACAACGTGGACGGACAAACTGAGCCGGGGGCAGCACTTCCTCGGACGCTCCCCCGATCATGTGGCCGCCGCGATCGAGCGGGGCATGCGGTGGAATCTGTCCACGGTACCGGTCGGACTGGAAGCCTGGTTCGGCTGGTACCTGTACCGACTCTCCCCGGGCTTGTCCCGTGGGCTCATGGGCTTGGCGCGGATGTCGCTGGCCGAACGTGTCGTGGATCTGGGCGCGCGCACCCTGACCACCTTGGGGATCGGAGCAGGCCGATGAAGACCGCAATCGTGACCGGGGCCGGATCGGGCATTGGCCGAGAAACCGCACGCCTCTTCGCCTCCCAGGGAAATCGGGTAATCCTGGCTGATATCGACATCGATGCCGCCGAGTCCGCCGCAGGCGAGATCGTCACCGCAGGCGGCACCGCGATCGCGTATCAACTGGATGTCGCGGACGAGGAACAGTGGGAGACCTTCGGTAAGTGGGTCGATGCCGAATTCGGCGCTCCACACCTACTCGTCAACAACGCCGGAATCATGGACTGGGGTGGCTTTGTCGAGATGACCGCGCAGGAGTGGCAGCGCACCATTGACATCGACTTGATGAGCGTCATCTACGGCTCACGCGTATTCGCCCAACAGATGGTCGATGCCGGGGTACCCGGCCACATCGTCAACATCTCCTCGGGTGCGGCCTTCCTGCCGCACAAGATGATTGCCGCATACGGAACCGCCAAGGCAGCCGTACTCATGGCATCCCAGGCGCTACGCGTCGAACTACGTCGCCACCGCATCGGGGTCACCGCGATATGCCCGGGTGTTATCAACACGAATCTGATCGCCAATGGTCATCGCGCAGGCATCAGCGAGATCGATCAAGAACAGTGGTACGCCAGCGCCGGCAAGATCCAGTCGATCAGCTACGCAGGCCCGGACAAAGTGGCGCGCGTCATTGAGCGATCGGTACGACACAACTGGGCCGTCGTTCCGGTGAACCCCGAATCGTGGTTCATCTACGGGCTCTACCGCCTGTCACCGAGCCTCAGCCGGGTCGTCACCGGTATCGGCTCATTCGAACTGGCCGACGGCCTGATGTCTCGGCTGCAGCCCCTCCTGAATCGAGTCGGACAATGAGCGCACCATCACCGGAATTCGATGTCGCGATCATCGGTGCCGGCCCCGGCGGCATCGCAGCCGGAGTCAAGCTACTGCAGGCCGGTATCGGCAACATCGTGCTGCTGGAACGGGCCGATGACGTTGGCGGTAGCTGGCATGAGAACCACTATCCGGGCCTGGGGGTGGACGTTCCGTCCTTCGCCTACCAGTACTCCTTCGCACGAAACTCTCAGTGGAGCAGACTTTTTCCCAAGGGCGACGAGGTCAAGCAGTATCACGTCGACGTGGCCAAACGCTTCGGTGTCCACGAACGTGTCCGCTTCAACACCAACGTCGAACGGGAAGAGTGGGACGACGCCGGATTCTGGAACCTGCTCACCAGCGACGGTTCGGTCATCACCGCACGCTTCGTGATCAGCGCGGTCGGCGCCTTCGTCCGCCCCAAGGCCGATGTCGGCATCGCCGGAGCGGACTCATTCGACGGCAAGGTGCAACGGCCTACGGCCTGGGACCACTCGTACGACATGGCGGGAAGACGTGTCGGCATCATCGGCACCGGAGCCAGTGCGGTGCAGATCATTCCGACGATCGCGCCGCAGGTATCGCATCTCAGCGTCTTTCAACGCACACCCGTGTGGTCGCTACCCAAGCCGGACCTTGAAATCGGTCCCATCCTGCGCCCCCTATACGCGGCGCCCGGCGTGCAGCCAGCACTCAATGGCGCCGTCCTGGTACTGGCCGACCTACTACTGCGCACCCTGAGCAGAGCACCGTTCCGATGGTCACGGCCCGCGATGAACAGGTTCGATGCGGCATCTATTGCCGCATACCGGCGCTACATCCGTTGGGTGGTGAAAGATCCGTCTACGGCCGAGAAACTAGCTCCCGACTTCGGCCCGCTTGCCAAGCGCCCGACCATATCCAACGGCTATCTGCAGGCGTACAACCGTGACAACGTCTCGCTGATCACCGAGCCGATCGAGAGAATTACCGCGGCCGGCGTCCAGACACGCGATGGCGCCGAACACCGATTCGACGTACTGGTGCTGGCCACGGGATACGAAGTGTTCTCCGATCCGGAGACCTATCTTCCCGGAACCATTGTGGGCAGCAATGGATTCGACTTGGCCAAATACTATGCCGAGCAAGGACTGCAGGCCTACGAAAGTGTTGCGGTGCACGGTCTTCCAAATCGATGGACGTTGTGCGGACCGTATTCGTGGACGGGCTCGGGTTGGCATGCCTTCATGGAGATGACATCGGATCACGCCGTACGTGCGATCACCGAGACCAACCGGCGCGGTGCGATTCGCTGTGAAGTACGCAGGGAGATCGCCGACACCTACCATCGGACGGTGCGACAACGGTCCGAAGCCATCCGGTACTACCTTGCAGAACTGAACGGGCATATTCCGACCTACTACCGGAACTCACAGGGCGACAGCACGTACCTGCGGCCAGCGGGCTTCTTCGAGGCACGCCGCAGCACACGCAAGTTCCCGCTCGACGACTACGCCTACGAGAAGCAGCCCGCGGAGGTGCTCGCATGAACGACTCGGTACCCATTGCCGCACCCGGCGGCACCGTCAGCGTCGAGATGGCTGGGAGTGGCTCCGCGCTACAAAGGTTTTCCCACGCGGTGGCGCGCGCTCTGCTGCGAGCACCACTGGAGCTTCTTGCCAAACTCACCATACGATTTCCATCGCTGAGGACGCGCGGATTCCGGGCCGTCAACTTCGTCGAGATGGCCGCCTACCCGTTGCGCCCGAGGAGGGGTACCGCGCGTCGCATTGTGACGTTCCCCCGCTTCCGCGCGGAATGGTTGTGGCATAAGGACCTTTCCGACCCCGAGAATCCTGTGGAGGGCGCGGTGCTGTACTTCCACGGCGGTGCCTTCATTCTTGGCGGCCTCCACAGTCACCGACGCATGACGGCACGCCTTGCGCGCACGGCGGGAACGCGACTACTCGCGGTCGACTATCGCCAGCTCCCGTTGGCACACATCACCGAGTCCGTCGCCGATGCCGTGACCGCCTACCGATATCTGCTCGACCAGGGATACACCGCCGACAAGATTGTGTTCGCGGGCGATTCGGCCGGAGGCGGACTGGCCTTCAGCGCGGCGCTCGCCGCTCGAGATCTCGGATTACCCGTACCCGGTGGCATCGCCGCCATCTCTCCCTGGGCGGACCTCGATTGTTCGGCCAAGAAGGCTCATCCGAACGAGACCCGCGACGCGATGCTATCCGGTCTCATCCTCTCGGTTCCCGGCGAACTGGGTATGGCCCCCGGCGGGGTGTTGGACCCTGCCTGGTCATCGGTGAACCACGATTTCACCGGCCTACCAAAGGTTTTCATTCAAGTGGGATCACTCGAGGTACTGCTGGTCGATGTCGAGCAATTGGCCGGCCGCTGCGCCGAGGCCAACGTGCCGTGCACGGTCCAGATCTGGGACCACGCCATACACGATTTTCAGATAGCGGCGGATCTACTGCCCGATGCTCGCGCGGCCGTTGCCGACATGGCGTACTTCATCAGCCAGATCACCAACCCGACCATCTCCAAGACAGGCACACCGTGAGCACACCCGCCCTCCCCCAACACGAGGTCCTCGTCGTAGGCGCCGGATTCGGCGGTATCGCCGCGGGCGTCAAGCTACGCAAGGCCGGCATCGAGGACTTCGTCATCGTCGACAAGCATCCGTCCGTGGGCGGAACCTGGTTCATCAACAAGTACCCCGGTGTCGCGGTGGATATTCCGTCCTTCATCTACAGCTACTCCTTTGCCCAAACCGGGAACTGGAGCCGCCTGTTCGCGCCGGGCGACGAGCTGCAGCAGTACGCCGAGGACGTGGTCGATCAACATGGCCTGCGCGACAAGCTGCTGCTGAGCACCACAGTGCTCGGCAGCCGGTTCGACGAGGCCACCGACATCTGGCATGTGCAGACCGACCGAGGCGAAATCACGGCACGGCACGTGATCGTCGGGATCGGGGGCCTGGAAGTGCCGAATCTCCCGAACATCCCGGGCATCGATACCTTCGCCGGCAAGCTCCAGCACACCACGGCGTGGGACCACGACTACGACCTCACCGGCAAGCGGGTGGCGGTGATCGGAACCGGCGCCACTGCGCTGCAGTTGGTACCGGCGATCGCCGATCAGGTCAGTCACTTGACGGTGTTCCAGCGCACCGCGATATGGGTCGCACCCAAGCTCGACTTCAAGACCGGCCCCCTCACCCGCTTCATCTTCGGTAACCGCCTGCTGCGCGCGCCCCTGCGCGGTGCCGGCATGGTGCTCGTCGAGCTCGGGCTCGGCGGTGCGCTGCTGGGCGGGCAGCTGTTGGGGGAACGCATGTACAAGGCGGTGTTGCAGAGCGTTGGTCTGGCGCTGCGGGGATGGATGTGGACACAGCTCCCCGGACAACCCGAACTACGTAAGAAGCTCACCCCGACCTATGCCTTTGGCTGCAAACGGCCGTCGATGCACAACGAGTGGTTCTCGACGTTCACCAAGCCCAATGTCGATCTGGTGACCGAACCCATCGAACGCATCACGGAGGACTCCGTCGTCACCACCGATGGCGTCGAGCACAAGATCGATGTCCTGGTGTGTGCCACCGGATTCAAGGTCATGGAAAAGGGTGCCACACCACCGTTCCCCTGCCTGGGACGCGATGGCGTCGACCTGAACACCTGGTGGGATGAGAATCGCTATCAGGCCTACCAGGGGGTGACCATTCCGGGTTGGCCCAACGCCTATATGCTGATCGGCCCGTGGGCGTACTCACCCGGATCATATCTAGTGCTGCTGGAATCAACTGTGGCACATGCTGTTCGGGCAATATCGGAGTCCCGGCGGCGCGGAGCAACACGGTGTGAGGTTCGTCGGGAGCCACACGACAAATACTGGCAACAGATGCTGTCGCGTGCCGCGAAGAGTCACCTACCCACACCGCTGTGCGCCGGCTCGAACACCTACTACATCAACTATCAGGGTGATGCCGCCGCGTACCGTCCATCCACCAATACCGAGATGCGCTTGCAGAACCGATATTTCCCATTCACCGACTACGAGTTCACCAGCGTTAGGGAGAAGAACTCAGTCGATCTCGCCACGTCTCCAGGGTCTGCATGAACACGCTGGTCGACTGATCGAGACCGACCAGGCCCATGGTGTGGTTGACGACCAACCCCATGCCCGTCGCGATGATCGCCGCCACCGCGTCGTCGAGCAGGACGCCCTCGTCTACATCGACGCCTTCGCTCTGCAGCTGTCCCAGAAGTACCGCTTTCACCCCGTCCTGCAGACCCGACACCGTCTGACGGATGAGCTCTGATTGTTCGGGACTATGCCGGGCGGCCAGGAGATACTCCGTGGTGAGGCCGATCCAATCGGTCTCACCACTGAGAACTCGCCACTTCGCCTCGACGACTCCGAGTTTGGCCGACGTCCCCTCGGAGGTCATTACCGCCAACGCGACCTGTGCCAGCCATCCTTCGTAATGAATGCGCAGGAGTTGCTGACATAACGCGTCTTTGCTTTCGAAGTTGCTGTAGATCGACCCCTGGGTGCGTCCTGCCTCGGCCGCTATCTGCGCGACCGTCGTCGCGTGAAATCCCCGTTGTAGAAAGACCGTCTCGGCGGCGGTGAGCACGAGCTCGCGGGTCTGCGCCTGGAGCTCCTCACGTGTCAGCGCCCTCGGCATCGACACCCCGCTCGCTAGTCCGCGCGCCCCATCGTGCGCCTTCCGATTCCCGACCGTAGCCGGGTGGCTCGCAGTATATCCAGCTACCGCAATCGGCTCGGAAATCGCTACTGGGGGCATGGGCTTCGGCGGCCGCTAGGTCACGACAGGATTTCGCGCGGCCGCCCCGATGAGGGCCTTGGCTATGGCGCCCGCCGGTGCGATCTCGCAGGCGCGGTGCGCCCGGAAGTCCCAGGTGACCTCACGACCTCCCGCCGTCGCGACGAAGACGCCGCCCAGCTGATAGGGGTCGCCGGTTCGTTGATACGGATATACGCCCTCACGCATCAGGTTCAGCCACGGTCCGAGGTTCGAGGGTCCGATCGTGCCTCCCCGATACCGCCAGAGCCCCATCGTTCGGTACAGCGTCTGGTCGTGGGTCACCAGCACCAGCGACCGCGTCTGGGAACGCTTGCGGAACGTGAACCCCTGGATGGAGGTTCCCAGCCCAATGAACACGACTTTCCCTCCGGCAGCGGTGATCTCGTCGTGGTACTTGTTGAGGGACTGGGCCTGCCGGAGTGCGAAAGCGCTGCCGAACTGTCGCAGGAAGACCAACGCCACCGGACCGTCGGCCCACAGCTCCTGAAACTCATGCAGGTGGTGACGGTCATCGAGTAGCCGCTCGTTGGCCATGATGTCGACGCGAGTCATACCAGTGCCTCTGCCGACGGTGCCGTTGCCAGAGCATGCATCGGGCATGCACTGGCCTCGAGCGTTCCACCCTTGCCCTGCTGCAGTTTCAGGCCCACTTCATGATCGAAGGGCACCGGCCCGGTGTCCGGTGCATGCCGGATCGCGTTGTGCATGTATCCCCACATCTCGTATCCGAACCAGGGAAGAATCAGCTTTTCGACAATCGGATTACGCAGTGCACGCACAGCACCCTTGATCGCGAATGTGCCGATGGCGGGCCGGATCCGCATGGTCTCCAGATCGCAGATCTCCCGGACATACGGCGTGAGCAACGGGATCGCCGCCCAGATCGCGAGTTTAATGCCCGCACCCATAATCGCGTTGGGGTACAACGGCGTCCACGGATTGTGCAGCATGAAGTCATACAGTTCCTGGGCCGGCCGGGTAACCGCCATGATGTTCTTCTCCGCATCCCTCACCCAGGCCTCGACGGCCTCCGGCGTATCGGGAAGCTCGCCCGCCGGCATGCCCATCAACTCGCACACGCGCACCTGCTCCTTGTAGAAAACGCACTCGTCCTCATACGTCGCATTCGGGTCGCCAAACCTCTTGTACGCACGCCACAGATGCGGCCATCCGACCACATACGTGAACTTCAGCGTTTCAACATGATTCGCGCGATACGCCTCGCCGGTCGACGGCACGTCGCCATTGACGTGCGAGTGCTTACGGAAAAGATCCCGCCCGACCCTGACCGCTGCGTCGGTGTCTCCCGCGACTGCCCCGGCGAAGAACAACAGACTCCGGCGAATCCTGCCCACCGTGTCGTAGTAGTACGTCGTGTGCTGGCCGACGCCGTAGGCGCCATCGGGGTCGATGGTGGAGATGAACAACCCTGACAGCGCGCCCATCCCGGCGATCATGACGTTTTCGTAGACCTTGAAGCTGAGCGAGTCGAGCCCGAAGTAGCCGTCGTCCCGGCGCGGCGCTTCGGCGATCTGTAACGCCTTCTTGCCGTTTTTCCCGTGCAGCTTCAACAGGAAGTCGTACCGCCGGTCACGCCTGCGGCGTTCCTCTACAGTTCCCGCGTATCTCGGGTCGTCTCGCAGGCTGCCCATAGTCCAACTCCCTTGCATCGCAATGTGACGTGCGTGGCCCTAGTTGGTTTAAATAGTATCGATATTCAGATTGCGATGCAATATTAATATGGAAAGAGGCTCCTCCACCCGCTCGGTTACGACGACTTGTCGGCATACGGTGCTACAACACCGGTATGAAGAAATCACCGGAGTGGCGCCACGCCATCAGCTGCGGTGTGGCATGCCGTGACTGCATCCAGGACATCGATCACTGTCACGGCACTCTCATCGTGCATTCCGCTCGCCACGCCGAGTGCACAGATCGCGAATGCGACGGACTCTACCTACTTCGACACAGCCTGGTTATCGATTGCATTGCCGCACAATGCGATTGTGAAGGCGAGATACAACTAGCCGGTTAGCCCATCGGGTCGGCCGACTGCGCCAGTTCCTCTGCGCTGGCAGCCTCCTGATGCGGGAATGGCGCCACCGCATCACCCCAGTGCACGCAGCTCCATCGCCCATCGGTAATCGGCGCCAGCACAACCGCTTCCGCATTGCGCAAGTGATGGTTCACCGCGAAACCCGGATCCACTCCGGCGAGCGTGGCCGCCACCAAGCGAATCGCCGCACCGTGGCTCACCACCACCACATCGCCGGTCGATGCGTCGTTTTCCAAGTGCCGCAACCGGAGCTCGGCGACAACGGGCAGGTATCTGTCGAACACGTCTTGCGCGGATTCGCCACCGGGCAAACGGGTTCCGAAGTCACCAAAATGCCAACGCTCATACGTGCGATCGAAAACCTCGAACGATTCCACGCCGGTGTGGTCCTCCAACTCCCCGGCCTGCACCTCGTGCAGACCGTCGAGCTGAAGAGCCTCCACGCCAAGGTGTCCCGCGATCTCCGAGGCAGTCTGGACAGCGCGCAGCGCCACCGAATGCACCAGTATCGCCGGCGCCAGCTCCTCGTACTGCTTGGCGAACAGGCGTGCCTGTTGCAATCCGAGTTCGGTCAGCGCCGCACCGGGCGGTTTGGTGTCTAGTCGGCGTTCGACGTTTCCGTAAGACTGTCCGTGCCGGACCAGGACAAGGCGCCCACTCATCGCAGCTTCCCTTCCCGCGTCTCAGCCAGCCATCCCGACGCCTCGTCCAACACCGGCGGGTTGGCGCCGTCGGGTGCCGTCGTCTCTCGTGGCCACGATCCCAAATACCGCACATCCTCACAACGACGATGCAGTCCCTTGAGTGCCTCACCTACGGCGACATCGTCGATATGCCCGACACAGTCCAGGAAAAAGCGGTACGTACCCAGACCGGTCCGGGTGGGACGGGACTCGATACGGGTGAGGTCGATGTCCCGGATCGCGAACTCGTTCATGGCGGCAGCCAGGGCACCGGGTACGTTGCCCAGCCCGAGCACCACAGAGGTGCGATCGGAACCAGTGGCCGGTGGCGGCGGCCCGGGTTGACCCACCAGGACAAAACGAGTGTGTGCATGAGCTTCGTCGACGACACCGCTGGCCAAGGCATTCAGCCCCAGGCGCTGCGCGGCCCATTCTGTACACACGCCGGCATCGGCCCGCTGCGCCTTCACATCCTCGGCCGCCGCGGCGTTCGAGTTCGCGGCGACCAGCTCGGCATTCGGCAGGTTGTCCGCCAGCCACTCGCGTACCTGAGCGACGGCGATCGGGAAACCGGCGACGGTCTTCACATCCTGAGCGGAAGTACCCGGCCGCACCGCGATGGTGAAGGACACCGGCAACACCGCCTCGGCGAAGATCTGTAGCGGAGTACCCACCGCCAGGGTGTCCAGCGTCGGCACCACCGGGCCTTCGAGCGAACTCTCTATCGGAACGCAGGCGTAGGTCGCGTCCCCCTTCTGCACCTGCACCAATGCGTCGCGCGCGCTGGCGACCGACACCGGTTGTACTTCGGGCGAGCCTGGAATCCGCCCCGTCGTCCGCAGCTTGATCAGCGCGGCCTCGGAAAACGTCCCTTCCGGCCCCAAATACGTGATCCGCTGCACACTCCAAACCTTAGGCGTTCTATCGCCCGGCGAACCCTCGACACAGTCGACAGCACAGGTGTCCCTTGCACTCTCCGCAGTCCGTTGTTAACTTAGGCTTACCTCAGTTGGTTGGTACGACAGGGTTCACAAGGAAAGGGTCGCCATGACCGCAGCACCGCCCACCACCGCAGAACGCGTGCGCTCGGCATGTGCCCGCGCCGCAAGCTCCACTCTCGCCATTGCCGGAGCCGATGTGGTCGGAACCTCGCTGCACCACCTGTTCGACGACGGAACCTTCGCCGTCGCGGTCCCCGCCGATAGTGCGATCGCGGCAACAGTGGTCTCCGCGGGGCCGAACGGCATGCCGGCACTCCTGGAACTGACGGACCAGGCCCCGTTACCGCTGCGCGAGCCGGTCAGATCCCTGGTCTGGGTACGCGGCAACGTCGTGGCCGCTACCGATCGGGAGGCCCGCGGCATCGTCGACGTCATCGCCAGTCGCACCCCCGATCCGGCACTCCTGGACATCCGCACCGATATGCGGCTGCGCACGGAACCGGGCTCGATCCTGCTGTGCCTGACCGTGGAGTCCGTCGTTGTCGCCGATTCGACGGGCGCTGAATCGGTTGATGTCTCCGCGCTGCTCGGCGCGCGTCCCGATCCCTTCTGCGCACTCGAGGCCGGGTGGCTCTCGCATATCGACAACGACCACCGTGATCTCGTCGAACGACTGGCGCGGCGCCTCCCGCTGAACCTGCAGCACGGTGAGGTGCGGCTGCTCGGCATCGACCGCTACGGCATCCAACTGCGCGTCGAGGGTGCCGCGGGAGACCACGACGTGAGACTGCCGTTCAACGAGCCCGTCAACGACACCGCCGGACTGAGCCAGGCACTGCGCATCCTGGCCGGCTGCCCCTTCCTCAACGGACTGCGCGCCCGCAAGATCTAACCCAGCAACAGTTCGCGCAACACCCCGGCGAACATTGCCGGGGCAGTGCGGTGCGCGAAATGATCCTGTCCGACAAGCTCTTTGACTCGTACGCCGGCCACCCGCCGGGCCAAATAGCCCACTGGCTCGCGGAACTGCATCGGCGAGTTGGCCCCCTCCAGCAGCAGCATCGGAATGACCACTCGCGTGTACTCATCGAGCACTTCGGCGCACTTTTCCAGCGCCTGAAACTCCCGCGACACGGTCACCGAACGTGCCCGGACAGCCTCGCTGCCTTCCCGATTCGCCACCGCCACACTCTCCGACACCGGAAGCGGTGGCTCGTAAAGAACGACGGCCGCCACATCGAGTCCGCGACGCAACGCCTCCAAGACCACGACGGCGCCGAACGAATGGCCGAGTATCACCGCGTCGGGCCCGGCCTCTGCGGCCACCGCGATGACGTCATCGGCCTCACGCGCCAGGCTGTGCTCCGCCGCGTCGGTACTCGCGCCGTGCCCACGCCGGTCGATGAGAAAACAGGTGAAGTCCCGTTGCAGCTCCGTGGCGACATCAGACCAGGTCGCCCCCGAATCCATGGCTCCGTGCACCATGACGAGTGGTGGCCCCTCGCCAGACACGGTCAGGCTCAGTCGCACTCCATCGGGCGATGCCACATAGCGCAACGCGCTCACCACATCGGACACTCTTCTACCAATACCAGCCACAATGAGCGCCGTGGCCGAATCGGACATGTCAGCGCGCACAATCCGCATCGAGATGGGGATTGTGCTCGCCATCAGCTTCGGGATGAGCGCTGTGAGCGCCCTTCTGCAGTTCACATCTGCCGTCATCGCGGGACTTTCCGGCCAGACCGTCGCCCTCAATCCCCGTCGCGCCGAGCTGAGCCTGATCGACCTCGGACTGAATCTCGTGTCGATCACGCGGTTGATCGCGTGGGGCGCACTCGCGGTGTATTTACTGTGGCGCAGCGGATTCGGTCCGTCCTCTATCGGGCTCGGCCGCTGGCGCTCACGTACCGACGGCCTGGGCGCACTCGGCTTGGCGGCGCTCATCGGACTGCCGGGCCTGGCGTTGTACGTCGGCGCGCGCTGGATGGGCCTGAGCGTTCAGGTCATTCCCGCCTCACTCGACGACACCTGGTGGCGAATGCCGGTGCTGGTGCTGTCCGCCTTCGCGAACGGCTGGGCCGAGGAAGTGGTGGTCGTGGCCTACCTGCAGACCCGACTGCGGCAGCTGGGCTACGGAACTGCGACCGCGATCGCGGCCTCGGCGCTGCTGCGGGGTTGCTACCACCTGTATCAAGGTGTCTCCGCCGGCATCGGAAATCTGGTGATGGGTCTGGTCTTCGGATACGTCTGGCACCGGACCGGACGGCTATGGCCGCTGGTCGTCGCCCATGGCGTGATCGACACCGTGGCCTTCGTGGGGTTCGCGTTGCTCCGGGATCACCTGAGCTGGCTCCATTAGCCTCATCTCATGGGATGCGCACGATGACCGAGCCCACCATCCCCTTTCGCGGACGCCGCCCCCACCGACGGGGGAGCGGGAGGACAGCGAGGTCATCCGGCGGTATCCGCAACAGCCACCGCCCCCACCGCCCCCACCGGCCCGCACCCCGCCGCGTCGGCAGGGGCCACCGCCTCCGCGCCGCGAACAGCCTCCACCGCCGCGTCCGCCCTCACGTGATGTGCGACCCCGACGGTCGGCACCGCCGGGCAAACCACCTCCACCCCCGCCGCCGTCACGTCCGCGCCGCAAGAGACGGTGGGGTACCTGGATACGACGCACTCTTCTTCTCGCAGTGACCCTTGTTCTCGTCGGGTTCTGCACCGTCGTCGGCACCGCGTTCTGGATCGACGGGCGGTTGCACCGCGTGGACGCGCTCACCGACTATCCGGAACGACCCACCCCCGGCAGCGGGACGAATTGGCTTCTGGTCGGCTCCGACAGCCGTCAAGCCCTCAGCCCCGAACAGGAGGCGGAACTCTCGACCGGTGGCGATACCGGTGATGGCCGCACCGACACCATCCTCGTGGTGCACATACCCGCCTTCTACGACGGTGGGCCCGCCACCATGGTGTCGCTCCCCCGCGATTCGTACGTTCCCATTCCCGGATACGGAAGCGACAAGATCAACGCCGCGTTCACACTGGGCGGAGCGGCGCTGCTCACCCAGACCGTCGAACAGGCCACCGGCCTACGCATCGACCATTACGCCGAAATCGGATTCGGTGGATTCGCCTCGGTGGTCGATGCCGTCGGCGGTGTTTCGATGTGTCTCGACGAACCGATCGACGACCCCCTAGCGGGAGTCAACCTGGCCGCCGAGTGTCAGATACTCAACGGGCCCAACGCACTTGGATATGTGCGCAGCAGGGCCACACCGCGCGCAGACCTGGACCGCATGACGCATCAGCGGATCTTCATGGCCGCGCTTCTTCACCGCGTGAGCAGTCCGGCGGTGTGGGCCAACCCATTCCGGTGGTATCCACTCGCCACGTCCACCGCCGATGCCATCGCCATCGCTCAGGGCGATCACAGCTGGAATCTGGCGCAACTGGGTCTGGCGCTCGCCGGTTCTATGCAAAACCTGACAATGCCCATCGGCTCCTTCTCCTCAAACTGGGCTGGGGACATCGTCACCTGGGATGAGGACGCCTCGGCGCGGCTTTTCGAAGCCCTGCGCACCGGTCAGCAGGTTCCCGCAGACCTCTTACCCGACCCGGCCACACCGACCCCTTGACGCACTAGGCTTTTCGGTGTGGCTACCACCGACCTCCATGCGCGCGCATCCTCACCGTTCCTCGAGCTGTTGCGAGACCAAATCGGCAACGAGTTCACGGCCTCCCAGCAGTACATCGCCATCGCGGTCTACTACGACGACGCCGATCTGCCTCAGCTGGCCAAGCGCTTCTATGCGCAGGCGGTCGAGGAGCGCAATCACGCCATGATGATCATCCGCTATCTGATCGACAAGAAGGTGGCCGTCTCGATCCCCGGCGTCGATGGCGTCGTGAACGAATTCGCCGATGCGCGCGCACCCATCGTCCTGGCCCTCGAACAGGAAAAGCGTGTCACCGACCAGATCACCGCGCTCGCCCGCGCGGCTCGCACGTCGGGCGATTACTACGGAGAGCAGTTCATGCAGTGGTTCCTCAAGGAACAGGTGGAAGAGGTAGCCGCCATGGACACGCTGCTGACGGTTGTCGATCGTGCCGATCACGACTTGTTCGATCTGGAGAACTTCGTGGCGCGCGAGCTCAACCGCCCCCTCGGCCAGGACCCAACGGCTCCCTCGGCCGCCGGAGGCGCACTCTAATCAATTTTGTGCACGGCGATTTCCAATTGTTGTTGCACAGAAATTAACTTTGGCTAAGTTAAGAATCCGCCAATTACCTTACGTAAATTTCTATAATTACTTAGGTGACGATAACCTCATTAAGGCTGACCTTGGCTGACAAGGCCTCTGACCTGGGCTATTGTCGACTTCATGTCCGCGAACGACACTCCCAAGACTAAATTCAACGCGCTTCTCCACGACCAGATCGGCCACGAGTTCACCGCGTCGCAGCAATACATTGCTATTGCCGCGTATTTCGATGACGCCGATCTCCCGCAGCTCGCCGCACATTTCTACAAGCAGGCGGTAGAAGAGCGCAATCACGCCATGATGATCGTGCGGTACCTGATCGACCGGCGCGTCTCCGTGGAGATCCCGCCCGTGGGCGCGGTCACGAACGGATTCACCGCTCCTCGTGAACCGCTGGCGCTGGCGCTGGCACAGGAGCAGACCGTCACCGAGCAGGTCACGGAGCTTGCGCGCACCGCCCGCGATGAAGGCGACTACATCGGCGAGCAGTTCATGCAGTGGTTCCTCAAGGAACAGGTGGAAGAGGTAGCCCTCATGGACACGCTGCTCACCGTCGCCGAGCGTGCCGGAGACAACTACTTCGACCTGGAAGAGTTCGTCGCACGCGAGATCTCGGTCGAATCAAGCGATCCCACCGCACCCCCGGCCGCGGGTGGCTCGCTGTAGCCAACCCGACGCGCCGCCGACTGCTCTCCCTCGCGCTCGACCACGGTCGAGAACGGGGGAGAGTTTGTTTTCGCGCCCATCACGCCCGTTCCCTCACCTCCCGTCGGCTAATCTTGATTGACAGATCCTGATTTGCCACCTCAAAGGACGACGCTATGGAAAGGGGGGCGGCGTACCGGATGTCCCGCGGCAGACAGATTCAATTGACGCTCACTGCTTCTCGCGCCATCGAGTCACTTCGAGCCAACCCATTGTTTGTCGACACATTGGCCCAACACCTGGTACTGGCATCGGGTGACCCCTACGCGTTAGCACTCCTCGACCATCAACCAGCGGATTCTCCCGTTGCTGCGGATCCGACTAGCGACCACAAATCGTTCATCGCGCATTGCCGGTCACTGATGACGCGTCACTACGACGACTCCCTGCTGGCCGCAACACATTCCGGCGCCCATCAGGTGGTGCTGCTTGCGGGTGGGCTGGACACCCGCGCCTATCGGCTGGACTGGCCTGACGGCACCACGGTCTTCGAGGTCGACTACCCGGAGCTACTGGGCTTCAAGCAGGAGGTGCTCTCCGAGATTGGTGCGCAACCGCGCGCCGAACGCCGACAGGTTGGAACGTTCCTCAGTGGGCCATGGCAGCCCGACCTGACCGCAGCGGGCTTTGACCCCGATCTGCCCACCGCGTGGCTGGGCGAGGCACTCGTCTCACATCTGCCAGGTCCGAGCCATGACGCACTCTTTGAACGGGTTATCGAAATGTCGGCCCTCGGCAGCACTATCGCCACCGACACCGACGGCGCAGCACCGTCCGGCCAGCCGTGGGCCGATGTTCGTGATGCGTTGACTCCCGACACCTTCCAGGTGCAGGAACTCACGCCGGCGAATGACGGCCGGACCCGTTCCGGCGAGTGGCTGTCGGGGCATGGCTGGCTTGCGGGTACAACCACCGGACACGAACTTGCGCAGCGCTACGCCCAGGCTTTGAGCAATGAGCCCGCCCCGTACGCCCAGGAATTCGCAGAACGCCGGTTTCTCACGGCGACACTGCCCTCGACATACCTGTCCTAGCAACGAGAGCTAGGACGCGGCACTGAGATTCGAATCGCGAGCGCGCTTGACGCGATAGAGCACCTCATCTGCGGTTCTGCGCAGAGACTCGAAATCAAAGCCGACATCGCCCGTCGATTGCCAGGCTGATCCAACGCTGACGGTGGCACCGTGCGGCCCGATACCCGCTCGCGGCGTGCCGACCCGTTCGATAAACGCAACTGCTTCCTCTGCCCGATCATGAAACGCCACGATCATGAACTCATCGCCGCCCACCCGGGCCGTGATATCGCTGGCCCGGGCGGTAGCGGTGAGTACCTGCGCGACGTCCTTGATGGCTTCATCGCCGGCCTCGTGCCCCAACGTGTCGTTGATTTCTTTGAGATGATCCACGTCCACCAAAACGACAGCGACGATTCGCGGGGCGCGCTGCCCGTACAACAGTGAGCTCAACGCCAGTTGCACGCCACGGCGGTTCAACAATCCGGTAAGCGGATCCTGTTGTGCCGCAATGGAGACCGCCGTCAGCGATCTCCTTCCACCCTCGATCACCGCCTGGATGATGAGAGGTAACAACACCACCGACGAGATGACGGGCGCGTGGTAGACGTACTGCTCGAAAAGTGTGGCCTCGCCGAGATGGACATTCCACACCGTGATGGCACAAATTGCCGTGGTCGCGAAGACACAGTGGGCGGCCAGCACCCGCCAGCCGAGCAAGAACGCTGCGAACACACCCACCAGACCCATATGTGAAATCGCCCCCAGCCGGGACGCGGGCGCCGAAAGCATGCACGCCCCGATGACCAGGGAGACGTCCGCCCAACATACGAAGGCGATCGCGGTGCGGCGTTTAGGCCAGGGCAGCACGATCCAGCACACCCCCACCACCATGGAGGAAGCCACCAATACGCCGTGAATGACTCTCGGCAGCACACCGTGCGGCCCCATCGGATGAAGCTGAATGAGTACCCCGAAGATCACGATCGACATGCACAGCAATCCGATAGCGATCTTGAGAGGAACCAGGTTGCGACTGACTCGCAACGCGCGCGTGGCGAGTCTGTACTCCTCCCCGTATGTCAACGACGTGTCACCAGCCACACGCGTGATTATGGGCCTGACCCACGCAGCAAATAGGGGTTAATGACAGAAATTCAATTACAGCGCGGTGCCGGTGAGACCCCGCTGCAACCACGCTTTGGTGCGGCCGGGATGGTTGGTGGCTATCCAGGCGACACCTATGCTCCGGCAGAATTCGACGTCTTCGTAATGGTCGACGGTCCAGCAGTAAGTCGCTCGCCCCTGCGCCGCAGCCCGGTCGACCAATTCCGGATGCTCGCGCAGGGTCGCAATGGAGGGCCCCACCGCGGTGGCTCCCACCGTGGTGGCGGCACTACCTCCCAGATATCGCGACGTCTCGCCCAAGAGCACGGTCGGCAGCATGGGCGCCGCGCGACGGATACGCCATACCGCCGCAGCAGAGAACGACATGACGACTGCCCGCGACATATCCGCTGACGCCGGTGCGGCGATGCCGAACCGATGCAACAACGCCAGCACCTTGTTTTCCACCAACGATCCATAGCGGACCGGATGTTTGGTTTCGATGAACAGTTTCACCGGGCGGTTCCAGTCGAGCACCAGCGAGACCAGCTCCTCAAGAGTCAGCAGCCCGGTGCTCGGTCCGGCCTCCGCTCCGCCGGGGTGCCATCCTCCGAAGTCCAACGCGCGCAGCTGGCTCAGCGTCATCTCGCTGACCAATCCGGTCCCGTTGGACGTGCGATCCACCCTGCGGTCGTGGACGCAGACCAGTTGTCCGTCACGAGTGAGGCGGACATCGCATTCCACCCCGTCAGCGCCCTCTTCGAGGGCGAGCTCATATGCGGCAAGAGTGTGCTCGGGCCTATCCGCCGACGCACCCCGGTGCGCGACGACGAACGGGTGACGCTCGGCCCTGCCGTCTATCTCGTCGGCTCCTTGCACGAGCTGCGGGTCCTCCCCATCACCAGGCTCCGGCGACTCGGTCACGCTCCAATGCTGCCGGTTCCTGCCCCGTACGTTCAACCGCAGCGCCGGAATTGTCCTCGCGTGTCGCCGGAACATCGGGTAGATCGGCGTCGATCGGCACCGGACCTTGCGGCGATTCCACCGCCAGCCAGCGCACTGCCCGGTGATGTCCTTCCGGCGCGGTGAAACCGTCATACACACGCCGAAGCGACCAGACCGCTACCGCCGCGATCGCGTAGTCGATGGCGGTGAACAGCGCATTGTCCGCTACTCCCTGCACAGTGACCGAATCACGGGCCACCCAGGTCACCAGCACCAGCAGCCAGGTCGCACCCCACAGAATCGACCACCACACGATGTTTCGGTACTGCCGATACCAGCGGTTCTCGATCTTGGCGAGCTCCAGAAGCAGCAGGGGTACGCCGACGATGTTCACGATCGGCAGCAGACACCCCACGCGGATCTCCCAGCGCGCCCGCGGATCCTCAAATCCCAGGTCCCGGTATGTTTCGGCACGACGCGCGATCATCCACTCGGTGAGGAACCACGCGGTCGCCACCATCACCGCGAAGGCGAGCGCCACGCTGAAGAGCACTAGCCCGTTCGAGGTACTGGCGACGAACCTGGGGATGAGGGCTCCGCGGTTGTAAACCATCAACGCATATCGAAGAAAATGGGCACACGAAACGATTGCCAGGGTGATGATTGTGGCGAGCAGGAGCCTTTCGAGCACCCGGCTGGGGACACGGCCCCCGGCTATCCCTTGGCGTGAGGATCCAGCCGGTTCGATGTGGTCGACCAGACCCCAGCGGGGGATGTACGCGTAGCGCGGCGTCGGCCCGAGCGGACGGCGACGGCGGGCCGCGCTCGGGGGCGAGCCGGGGCGCACGGCAATCCATCGATATCCCGCGGGCAGCCGCGTCGGACGAGCCGGCGGGCGCCCGGCGGTTGTTGCCACGGGCCCCTGCGCGGTGGGCGGAACCCAATACTTGCCACCCGATGGCTGCGCAGCAGCGGGCGGACGTGACACGGGCGCGGCATGCCGCGCCGGGGCGGTCATGCCCGGCTCAAGTAGCGTGCCCCGGCACCGCGGGCACCAGTATCGACGCTGCTCACGCACGTTCCACTGGGTACCGCAGCGGGAGCACACCTGGATCATTCGTCCAGCGTAACGGCCTGAGGGGGCAATCGGCAGCGAGTGGGGCACGGACACCAACCCGCACGGTTGGTCGCCAGGAGCTCAGCTGATTGTGGGTTTACCTGCCTGTACCCAGGCCAACATGCCGCCAGAGACGTTGCTGACATCGAATCCGTTGCGGTTCAGATAGGCGGCCGCGCGCTGAGATCGCCCGCCCGCGTGGCAGATCACCCATAGCGGAGCATCCGGATCCAGCTCGTCCATACGGGAGGGCACATCACCGAGCGGTATATGTTGCGCGCCGTCGATATGCCCCGCCGCCCACTCATCGTCTTCGCGGACGTCAAGCAACTTGACACCAAGATCCAGTGCGGCCGAGATCTCGCCGACGCCGACCTGTGGAACCTCATCACCCGAGGGGAAGCTCATCGTCCATTCCTGTCGCTCGATCGGTATGACACCTGCCGCGCCTGCAACTTTTCACAGTGTGACGCACGCCACAGCAATGTCGGCTTATCCACAGTATCCACAGGTTGATCCACAAACCACATGCTGCTCATTTGCATTTGCGCTGGCCAGGACTTCGTAGCGGCGCTCAGCAGGGCCGGCGACGGGGAACCGTAGCACTGCCTGTGCATAGTTAGCGAATTCATGGTCGCTGCGGTGGGATAGCTCACGCCTGCTCTGCACCGCCGGGCGGCACATCCAGTCCGATGGGGCAGGACACCGATGTCCCACCCAGGCCGCAGTATCCGTTCGGGTTCTTCGCCAGGTACTGCTGGTGATACTCCTCCGCATAGAAGAAGGTCCGAGAAGCGGCCTTGGAATCCCCGATCGGCCCGTCCAACGGAGCAATCTCCGTGGTGACAGCGCCATACCCGGCCTCAGCAAGGGCCGCCCCATACCGCTCGGCACTCTCGGCGGCCTGGGCCGCCTGGCTCTCACCGGTCGTGTAGACGACCGAACGGTATTGCGTGCCGCGATCATTGCCTTGCCGCATGCCCTGAGTCGGGTCGTGACTCTCCCAGAACTGCACCAACAGCTGTTCGTAGGTCACCTCGCGGGGGTCGAACACCACCAGCACGACCTCGGAGTGACCGGTCCGCCCCGAGCACACCTCTTCGTAGGTCGGATTGGGCGTGTAGCCCCCGGCGTAGCCGACCGCCGTCGAATAGACACCCGGCAGGTTCCAGAAGCCACGCTCGGCACCCCAGAAGCAGCCCTCTCCGAAAACCGCGGTGTCCAGCCCCTCGGGGAAGGGCGGCACGATCGCATGCCCGTTGACGAAATGGACGCCGGACACCCGAATCGGGGTGGCACGCCCCGGCAGAGCCGAACCCTCTTCGACGATTGCCGACTTTCCCGGTGCGAGCCCTTCCTCGAGCCGTCCCAGGATCTGATCGCGAACGTTATCTACCCAAGAAGCCATGGGCTCAATGGTACGCCGTGCCACCCCACTAATTTGCTGGTCTAGCTGCGGTTTCCAGGTACACGCAGGGTGAATTTTCGCGCATCGCGATTTGGAGCTATGATGACCGTCACACGCGAGGTGATGTGACTCATCTCACCGTGACGGTAGTTGCAATGTGAGCAGGAGGGCAGCGATGACGGCACAGTCGGCAGGACACGAATCGATGTCCGCTTCCGGCTGGCAGCTGACCCCTCGCTGCTACAACACGTCCTATCGCGTCGCGGCATTTCGCGCGCTAGTCATCGCCGTCATCCTCGCGGCCGGCCTCGCGATTCTCATCCTGGTCTAGCCGGGGAACTCCACGACCGGTTTCATCCGGCCAACATTGGGTAACCAATTGAGGATGCGTGCGTCCTTGCGACGCGTTGCGCAATAGAGCAGGGTTGAATCGGTAGGCTGGCGCATCCGGTGAAACCGGTTTGGCCGTGTCTTCTCATTGAATGGATCTGCACACACGCGGATACGAAGCAAGCCGAAAGGAATCTCGTGGCTGAGTACACACTGCCCGATTTGGACTACGACTACGGAGCGCTGGAGCCCCACATCTCGGGACAGATCAACGAGCTGCATCACAGTAAGCACCACGCGGCCTACGTCGCGGGTGTCAATTCCGCTGTCGCCAAGTTGGAAGAGGCTCGCGAAAAGGGCGACCACGCCGCGATCTTCCTCAACGAGAAGAACCTGGCCTTCCACCTCGGTGGCCACGTGAACCACTCCATCTGGTGGAAGAACCTGTCGCCCAACGGCGGCGACAAGCCCACCGGCGATCTGGCCGCCGCCATCGACGACCAGTTCGGCTCGTTCGACAAGTTCCAGGCGCAGTTCACCGCCGCCGCCAACGGCCTGCAGGGTTCGGGCTGGGCCGTACTCGGTTACGACAGCCTGGGGCAGAAGCTGCTGACCTTCCAGCTGTACGACCAGCAGGCCAATGTCCCGCTGGGCATCATCCCGCTGCTGCAGGTCGACATGTGGGAGCACGCCTTCTACCTGCAGTACAAGAACGTCAAGGCGGATTACGTCAAGGCGTTCTGGAACGTGGTCAACTGGGCCGACGTGCAGGACCGCTACACCGCGGCCACCACAAAGACGTCGGGTCTGATCTTCGGCTGATCTCGCTGTTTCGCTTGGGCCCCGGGTTCGTTACGAATCCGGGGCCCAAGTGTGTTTCCGGCGTGTCCGCTAGCGATTGCGGGCCGACTCCGCGCATGGTAACTCTGGAATGAGCAGCGTCGCGCAATGTGGATTGTGATGTCAGAGTGATTGCGAGCGTGGCAGATATGGCAACCAGTTCCGATCAGCCGATCGAGATCGCGCCCTTCCATGCGGGCGGATCACTCAGAGGGTTTGTGGTGTGCGGCCGTTGGCCCGATTCCACCAAGGAATGGATGCAGCTGCTGATCGTTACCGTGCGCATCGCCACGCTGCCCGGATTACTCTCCACCACAACGATTTTTGGCGCGCGCGAAGATCTACCCGACGATCCTGCGCCTGGCATGGTCGGATTGGTCATCGCCGAAGGAACGGTTCTTGGAGAGTCTGCCGTCACACCCGGGCGTTTTGCGGAACATCAACCGCCCGCGTTGCTGATGCTCCATCCACCGTCTGAAACCAACCCGACGCTGCCCGAATGTCTTGGCGCGGCCTCTGGTTGCCTTCTTCTTCCGGGATTGCCGCACCTGGGGCTGGAGCACCGCGCCGCCTGGGTCGAGGCCGAGTCGGATGGCACGGTGACATCGGTGGTGAGCCGGGTGGGTATCGATCCCATCAGTGACCCCGACACGGCCGTGTTGGCAATGCTGCTTGCCGCATAAGGGAATTCGGGCGACTCGACCTCCCGGAAAGACTCGACGAAGCAGCTCGATCCGGTCGAAATACACTCGCCTGCTGGAGTTTTGCAGATCAGGCTGCCCCGGGTCACCAGAGGATGGCCGAAGGCCCGACGGCATTCGATCGGCCTCCGCGCGACGGTCGCGAAGTAGTACTCACGACCCGCGCGGCCGATGAGATGTGCGCCGCGCTGCGAGTGGTCGGTGGTGTTACGGCAGGGGGAAGATGTCCGGCAGGAGTTCATGGCCTCTACGTGGCCGTCAGCCACGTCCGCGGGGGCACGGACGCCGGGCGCCCCGCCTGCCACTGCGCGTTCGGCGCTCCCGGCTTCGTGAATCGGCCGCGGTGTGCGAGAACGGCGCAAACGACGACGGCGAACCAGCGACCACCCACACGACTTCGTTCCTCGTCCTGGCGACCATTTCCTCATTCCTCACAGTCAGACCCGGCGTCCATGACGCAGGCCGCGGCCACCCTCCCCAGCGACCATCGGTTCAACGACGCGCGGTGCGGCTCTCCGAGGGGCGGGGTGTGCGCTAGCACGGTCACGATCGCGCAGGGCACTTCGCCACGCCGGACTCTTCCGTCACATCTGCTCGCGCCGAACGCGGCGGCAGTCACCGCGAGCCCGGTTCCGAAGTATCCGAGACGGCGCCGACGGGTTGCATCCCGCGGCAGTGACGGCCACCCGTGGCCCCAGGTTGCTGTGATCTTGCTCACAGTGCATTGTCGTGGATTTACCGCTGGTCAGAGGGGATGCCCTGCTGACGACCACACTTGCGGTCGATGTTCCAGTATTTAAACGTTACGACTGCGCGGCGATTCACACCATAATCGCAAGCTGCCGTTATCGTCACGGACATGACATCGGGCCAGGTCAGCGAGGCATGCGCCGAGAAAGCGCGGTGTCGGTGTCAGTAGCAACGAAACAGGTTATACAGCCGGGCCCTATGTCCGGCCGGCTTAGGAAACGAATGCCGCATCCCCGCACAGCCCGCGACGGAGTCTCCGAGTCATCGCCCTGGGGATTCATCAATCATTTGCCTGAGAACGAAGATTCCCAGATCGTCCCGAATATTGGACGCTGCACGGATGTGCCTGAGCTAGCGGGTTTGGATAACCGAACACTATGTCCATCGTGGGCGAACTTGATGGTTGCGCTTGGCTCCAGGCAAAATTAAGGTTACGATGGGCAGCAAATACGTCCCCCGAATTAGCAACTTTATCTGTTTGTGGAGGTAAGGCTCGATGAGCACCACGTTCACCGCACGTCTGAATCGGTTGTTCGACACCGTGTATCCGCCCGGGCGCGGCCCCCACACCTCTGCCGAGGTGATCGCGGCCCTGCGTTCCGAGGGCATCACGATGTCCGCGCCGTACCTGTCGCAGCTGCGATCGGGTAACCGCACCAACCCTTCGTCGGCGACCATGAAGGCACTCGCGAACTTCTTCCGGATCAAGCCGGCGTACTTCACCGACGATGAGTACTACGAGAAGCTCGACCAGGAACTGACCTGGCTCGCCAACATGCGCGATGAGGGTGTCCGTCGAATCGCAGCCCGCACCGTGGGGCTGTCCGTCGAGGCACAGGACCGCATCACGCAGGCCGTCGACGAATACCGTCGCCAAGAGGGTCTCGACAGCTAGTCCGCTTCTCGCCTGGCCGGTCCACTCGGGGAAGGACCGGTCAGTTTGGCGTTCACCGCTCATCGAGCCGGCGGCGTACGCACGGAGGGACGGCGACCTACAACTTAAGAACGACGTTCGGCACGCACCAGCCTGCGGTACTCGGTGGCGATCGCGAGAATCCATTCGCGATCGGAGTATCCGTCAGGCTGGTGCAGCCATTCCGGGCCCGGGAAGTTTTCTTGCGGATCACCCTCGGTAAGAACCCATTTCACCACCGCGTGGGCCTGCGCGTCCGGTGGTACGTCGAGCCTCACCGGTTCCGCTCCGAGCTCGATATCGCCCTCACCCTCCGATTCAGGGTCTAGCCCCTGGGCATGCATCGCCTCCAGAAAGAGCGCATCGGAGATGTAGGCCATGCGGTCTGCCACCTGGAAGGCCAGCGGTCCACGCGGACGCACTCCGATCGCCGCATCCGGCTGACGCTTCTTGAGGTCGTTGTACAACGGAGCCAATACGAACATCTCTCGTCGAGCGACCAGCCAAGTCTCGAAGGTCGGCAATAGCGATCCCACTGCCACCATCGCCATCGCACAACCGATCAACGTCGCCGCGGTCCCGATCGTCACGTACTCCGAATTGGCCACGGCGACACCGGCCACCACCAAGACGGCCAGTACCAGCAGGCTGATTCCGACGGTGAAAAGGAATAGGGCTCGACCGCGGCGGCTGCGATTCGAGTAAGCCATCCCTGCCCATAGCACCACCGAGAGAGCCACAGCGATATACAGCATCGGGATGAGCCAGGCTGTGCCAGAGGCGAATCCGCCAAGGTCGCGCTTGAGAAACTCGCGCGGTGTCATCTCGGGCTGCGGACCCCGGGAGAAGAACACGGCAAGGCTGGCGCCGGCGATCACGGCCGCGGCCAGATACTGCCAACGCGCCCATCGCCTGTTGTCCGCCGCCGTGCGGTTGGCGGACATGCTGGTGATCATCACGCAGCTGCCCGCCGCGCAGGCCGTCAGCGCGGCCTGGCTCACAGCCACCGAAATGTTCGGCCAGCCCAGCGAGCTGTCCACGAGAATCGTCAGCGGTTCCCAGTTCAGCGCCGATACAAGCGCCAAGCTCCCCAACGCAACAATCATGCCGGTGCTCACCGGGGATTGTTTGTGGACGAGCACCCACCCGATGCGTAAACCCGTCGCCATTCCCAGCAGCCCGGCAATCACCCAGGCGATCACCCAAAGGCCTCCCCGAGCCTCACCTGAACAATGGATGCACGATCAGATGGCAGCCGGCCAAGGCGGTACAGCAGCAGCGCCGCGAAGTCCTCGGCCTCTTGTTCGGCCTCCATCCCGGCCGCCCCCATGCAGCCGGTGCGCTGGGAAAGCATGTACGCGATGAGGTCATCGCTGGCGAATTCGGCTTCGTCCCTGGCCATTTCAACCACCGAGATACCCTCGTGCCGCAACACCACATGCCCCAGTTCATGGGCCAGGGTCCGGTCCCAGGTGGGCAGGCCACGCTGGATGATGAAGATGTCTTCGTTCTCGTACTGGCGCCATTGGCCGCATACTCCGGGCGGCAGATCAGCCGAGATGATCTCGATGGACCGGTCCCGATCGCGACCAACTGCCTCGACGAGGGCCGTCAATGTCACCTCACCCTTGCGCGGAGCGAGGTCGAGCACAGCACTGACGGCGTCGGTCACACGACGGCCTGCACCCATGTGTGTCTCCCCTCACCGTGTGCCTTCCCGGACAGACCCCTGACGGGGTGCTGTATCGATTCTCCCCTACTCCAGGAAGCGGGCGGCAGCGGAGGCACGCACGGTATGCCCGGCCTTGGCTTGCCGGTATCCGATGGCGCCACCCACGAAGGTCATCATCGCGATGCCCACGGCACCGGGAATGGCCACCGCGGCAATCTCGGAGGTCTTCGTCAGTCGCAGATAGTCGCCGTAACCGGTACGTGGCGCGATGGTCTCGGCCGCGACGAACTGCTCGATCGGTTTGGTGACTGCCTCGGGTTGCTTGGTCCCGCCGGCGGTCACGATGGCGTCACCACCGCGGCCTCCTTCGGCCTGCTTGATGGTGACGACCGGAGGTGCTGGAGCTACGACCGGCGCTAGGGGGGCGATGGCAGGAGGTGCGGGCGGTGTTGCGATGGCGACCGCGGGAGCCTTGGGCGTGGGCACGGTGGGCGGGGCGATCGGCCCGGTGTGGATACCCGGATTGCCGCCCGGGGTCCGGGTTCCGGCCGCACCACCGGACGGTGGGGTGGCCGGGTTCGGGACGCCGCCGATACTGGGAAGCCCCGGCAGGGTGATCACGTGATCGTGATCGTCGGTTTCGTGCTCGTGGGTCGATCCGCCGCCGGCGCCTGGCGTGTGCGTCGAGGTGCTCGACTTCTTCTTCCAGATGATGATGGTGCGCCCACCCACGTTGAGGGTGACGCCGGGAACCTTGGGCTCCTCGGCCGATGCCTCGTGCTCGGTGTGGGTAGTGCCGGGAGCCGGTGTGTCAGCGGTCGCGCCCGGTGCCGTCGCATTGTGGGGCGAGGTCGCGGTATCGGCCTTGGGCGTCGTGGCGGTCTGCGTCTTGGGGGCCATCGCACCTGCGACGGAGCCCAAGGCACCCTTCAAAGTCGGAGACTCTTCGGCGTGAGGTGTTGTGCCACTAGGGCTTTCGGCCGACGGAGCCTCTGCGTTCGGGGTGTGAACACCCGCAGCGCCACCAGAATGCGGCAGCGTTATCCCGGCGCCCCCGCCGATTCCCACACCCGAAGTGCCACCGGTGGTACCGGAAGTGCTGGTGCTCGAACCGGAACCGTTGGTGCTGGAACCGGCGCCACCGATAGTGCTCGAGCCGGAGTTACCGGAGGCATGGTCTGAGGAGTTACCACTGGAGCCCGCAGACCCCGGCTTCGGAACGTTCGCTCCGGGCCCCTTGTCTTTGTCCTTGTCACCCTTGGCCGAATCTCCGCTACCGCTGCTGCCCGCGGCGCTTTCCGATCCAGCGCCACCGTGCAGGCTTTTACCGAAGCTCGGCGACGAAGGCGCGCTGCGAGTGCCGCCGCTGCCCGGCCCACCGCCTCCACCGGATCCTCCGCCGAGCAGGCCACCGGTGATCTTGTGGATTGCGCCACCCAAGCCGTGATCGTGATCGTTGTCGCCACCTGAACCACCGCCGGGTTTCGCATCCGCGGCCGGCGTAGATATGGCGAATACGCCGAAGCCCCCCATGAGCGTCCCCGAGCTGAGCACCGTCACCACAGCAGCGCGTGCCGAGGCACGCTTCAGCTGCTGGCTCCGCCCGCTCGGTTTTGCACGATGTCGCCCCACGGCGAACAGCATGCCGGTCATTTGCTCGCAGGTCAAATATCTGTGACGAATTGTGGGCCCTTTCACCTCATGTTCCCCATGAGCCGCCCAAATGATCGCCACCTGGACTTCGCTGGGTGCCGCGAGGAACCTTTGCAGCACGCGGCGCGACCACCTCAATACGCCGCCCTATCCGCAGGGGGCCGGCGCAGCTCGGCGCGCTAGGGTTAGCGCCACACTCGCAACGCGATGAACGGAGGCCGCTGGGATGGGTTTTCTCACCAGCCGAAAGAGCCGCTCGACAAAACGCGCCGAGGCTCGGGCTCTGAAGGCGAAAGCCAAGCTCGAAGCCCGATTGGCGGCGCGTAACGACCGGCGACGGATGCTCATGCAAGCGCGCTCGGAATCCGCCGCCCGGCGTGACTCGCGCAAGACAGAGCTGGCGACGTTGAAGGCTCAGCGGCAGATCGCCCAGGACCAGCTCAGGGCAGTGCGTGAGGGCAAGTTGCTCTCACCCACCCGGATCAAGCGCACGCTGACGGTGGTGCGGCTGCTGGCACCGGTGCTGTTACCGGTGTTGTACAAGGGGGCCATCGCGGTCCGTGGGGTGTTGGATCAACGCCGCGCCGATCGCCTCGGCATTCCGCTGGCGGAGCTCGGCCAGTACTCGGGGTTCGGCGCCGAGTTGTCGGCTCGTATCGCCGGCGCCGAGCAGTCCCTCCAGGCCGTGCTCGACCGGGCGCCCAAGGACGCGGAGACCAAGAAGTTCACCTCCGCCGTCCGTGCCCGGCTGGAGGAGCTCGGTACCGCCGTCGGAGCTTCCGAGCACATGCCGCCGACCCGGCGGCGCGCGGCCCATGCCGCGATCGCCCGTGAGCTCGACGGTATCGACGCCGACCTACTTGCCCGACTCGGAGTGAGGTAACCGATGCGCGTTTTCCCCCGCGTGATGACGGCGTCGGCCGCGGCAGCCGTCGCGCTGCTGGCCCTTGCCATTCCGGCCTCCGCTCACGTGCGCGTGACCGCGGACAACACTGCTCGAGGTGGCTACGCAACGCTGGAGTTCTCGGTTCCCAACGAGTCCCAGAGCATGGCGCTGACCACCGAGCTGACCGTTCAGCTGTCGGACGTGGGCTCGGCGAGCACCGAACTGCTGCCCGGCTGGACCAGCACCGTGGATCGAGACGCCGCTAAGGGCACAGTCAGGGCGGTGACCTGGAAGGCGGTCCCGGGCAACGGCATCGGGCCCGACCAGTTCGCCTTGTTCCGGGTGCGCGTCAAGCTCCCCGAGACCGAGTCGGTGGCCTTCCCGGCCACGCAGAGCTACGCCGACGGTCAGGTCGTCCGGTGGGATCAGCAGGCTCAGCCAGGCGGTGCCGAGCCGGAGCATCCCGCACCCACCCTCGACCTGACCCAGAGCAAGGCCGACCACGACGGACACTCGGCGCACGCACCGCAGGTGTCCGCAGCCCATGATTCCGGGCAGAGTGCGGCGCATCCGGACAAGACGGCCCGCTGGTTCGGCGGGATCGGTCTGATCCTCGGTGCCGTCGCGCTCGTGCTAGCGGTGACAAATCGACGGAGGCAACAGTGATGTCTGTTCTACGCAAGTCCGTATCCGTGTTCTTGTCCGCCTTTGTCGTATTGGCGTTGAGCCTGGCGTTGCCGGGTGTAGCCGCGGCGCACGCCGTGAAGGTGTCTTCCGATCCGGCCGAGAATGCCGTGCTATCCGGGCCTCCCGCCCAGGTCAGCGCCACCTTCAACGAGCCGTTGCAGAAGCGCTTTTCCGCGATGACGATCATCGGTCCGGATGCCAAGACCGATCAGTGGCAGGCGGGCGATCCGCTGGTGTCCGGCGCGACGATCTCGGTCGGGGTGAAGCCCGGGGCGCCCGCCGGGAAGTACGCGGTGAACTTTCGGGTGATCTCCGAGGATGGCCACCCGGTCGACGGATCCTGGCAGTTCACCGTCACCGGCTCGGGTGCACCGGCCTCCGCAGGCGCGCCGGCGGTGTCGCAGCAGCCGTCGGGCACGAGTTCCTCGGCTCCCGCGCCTTCGGCGAATCCGACCGACGGTGACCTTCCTATGTGGCCGTTTGTGGTGGCTGTGGTGGTCTCTGTGGGTGCGGCACTCATCTGGACTCAACGCCGTCAGTCGTAGACCGTTAGGGGGGCGACTGGCCTTTTTCCGGTGTGACGGCATGATGGACAACGGCGGGGCGGCAGAGATTCGGGTGTGAGCCGCCCATCGTGGCCGCGAGCGCGCCACGAACACCCAGGACGACCGAAACTTGCGAAGGAGCAGGCGCATGGCGGACCAGGACAATTCGGCTAACGAGCCCAACCAGACACCGGAGACGCCCGCTGGCGGCGAGGCACCCAAGCCCGCGGCCCCGGCCCGCCCCGCGAAGGCGGCGAAGCGCCCAGCGGCCAAACGCGCGCCTGCCAAACGGCCCGCCGGCTCGACGGCGCCGCCGAAGTCGGGGCCCAAGGCCGAAACCGGGTCCAGTGCTGCCCCGGCCCCGAAGCCGCCGGCCGCGCCGAAGCCCGTCAAGCAAGCGAAGCCCGCCGAGGCACCGGCGTCCGAGGCCCCCAAGCCTGCCGCACCACCAGCACCGAAGCCCGCACCCGCGCCTGAACCGGAGCTCAAGCCTGAGCCCGCACCCGAGCCGGTCGTCGAAGCTCCCAAACCGGAGACGCCCAAGCCTGCATCCGCACCCGAACCGGCTCAGCCCGACCTCGCGGCGGCGGCACGGGAGACTGCCGCGCAGGCGAAGTCGACCGTCGATTCGGCTCCACCGCCGATTCCCGGCCCCGCACCCGAGGCAGGCCGGCAAGCACCGAACCTCAAGATCGCGGCCGGCGCCGCGTTCGCGATTCTCGTTCTGTTGGTGTTGCGTCGGCGGCGTCGCCGCGAGGACTCCGTCGAATCGGACTGATCCGCGTGGCCTGGCCGTGTCGGAGAAAGGCCGGCCGAACCTGCCGCCCGACCGTTGGTCGGGTATCAGAACCAGCTGGTCTGTCGGTCGGATGCGGAGACCCAGCCGTAGCGACCGACGAATAGGCTTGGGGCATGACGACCGCACCGATCACCCCCCAACCGACCGCCGACCTGGGAGACGAGCTGGGCATCGACATGGCCAGCTGCGATCTTCAGCTCACCCAGTTCGGTGGGCGTCCGATATTCGCCGGAGTCGTCACCACGGTGCGCTGCCACCATGACAACGCGCTACTGAAATCGATTCTCTCGGAACCGGGTTCAGGTGGTGTGCTGGTCATCGACGGTGGAGGCTCGCTGCACTGCGCACTCGTGGGCGACATCATCGCGGGTATCGCCGTCGACAGCGGCTGGTCGGGGCTGGTGATCAACGGGGTCGTGCGTGACAGTGCCGCCCTGGCCACCATGGACATCGGAATCAAGGCTCTCGGTACCAACCCCCGCAAGGGCACCAAAACCGGTGCCGGGGAACGCGATATCGTCGTCAGCTTCGGTGGTATCGACTTCACGCCGGGTGCGATCTGTTACGCCGACCATGACGGCGTTGTCGTGGTTCCTGCCTGATGTCTGTCCGGCGGCTGGCCGCGGCGCTGCGGGGGGCACCCGCACCGCTGGCCGCGGTCGATATGGACGCGGCGCGGGCCAACGCCGCGTCGTTGGTCGCCGCCGCCTCCGGCTTACCCATCAGGGTGGCCAGTAAGTCCATACGCAGCACCGCGTTGATTCGGAAATTCTTGGAGATACCGGGTTTTCGCGGGGTACTCGCCTTCACCCCCGCTGAGGCCGTGCACCTGGCCGACGCCGGGGTCGACGATCTGTTGATCGCCTACCCGAGTGTCGATCGGGGAGCCCTGTCCACTGCGGCGCGGCATCGTTCCGTCATTCGCCCCCTGATCGATTCCGCCGACCATGTCCGTCTACTGGCCGACATCGCGCACGAGACGAATGCACCCATCCCGGTATGTCTCGATATCGATGCCGGGTGGCGGCCTCTCGACGGACCGGTTCATCTGGGACCCAAGCGATCGCCGGTGCGCACCCCTGAACAGGCAGCCGCCCTCGCCGATTTGGTGTGCGCTACGCCCGGTCTGCGGCTCGCCGCGATAATGGCCTACGACGGGCAGATCGCCGGTGTGGGCGATATCGTCCCCGGAAATCCCTGGTATCAGTTGGCTGTTCGCGGAATGCAGGACTCCTCGCTGCGTGAACTCGGCCAGCGCCTTCCCCGCATCCTGGACGCGGTGAGCGCGCGGCTTCGCGCCGCCGGGGCGCCGCCGCTGGAGCTGGTGAACTCTGGCGGCACCGGCAGCCTGGCCCGCATCGCGGGGTTGGGATTCGCCACCGAACTGGCGGCCGGGTCGGGCTTCTTCGCTCCCGCTCTTTTCGACAACTATCGCAGCCTGCATCTGGATCCCGCGGCGGCGTTCGCGTTGCCGGTGGTGCGCAAGCCGAGCCCCGAGCTGGCCACCGTGCTGGGCGGTGGGTACATCGCCAGCGGCCCGGCGGGCGCCAGCCGTGTACCGCTGCCGTCGTGGCCCGTGGGTTTGTCCTTTGAAGCGTCCGAGGGCGCCGGTGAGGTACAGACCCCGCTACGGGGTGCGCGGGAACTACGGATCGGCGATGTGGTGTGGTTCCGGCACGCCAAGGCCGGTGAGCTCTGTGAACATTTCACCGAACTGCAGCTGGTCGAGGACGGCCAACATGCGGGTGCGGTATCCACTTATCGCGGCGAGGGATTGATGTTCCTATGAGTCAGTGGCGCAACTGGAGCGGTCAAACATCCTGCGCCCCAGGACTTGTGGTGCGTCCGCGATCCGAGGACGAGCTGGCGTTCGCCCTCAGGCGTTCCGCCGGGCGGACGGTAAGGCCGATCGGTTCATCACATTCGTTCACCGAGCTGTGCGTCACCGACGGCGTGCAGGTCGACATCTCCGAATTGCGGCAACTGACCTCGGTAGACGAACACGACCGGGTGCGGGTCCAGGCCGGCATCAACCTGCATGAGCTGAACCGCAAGCTGCTGCGGCGCGGGCTGGCGCTGCCGAACCTCGGCGATATCGACGTCCAGACCCTTGCCGGGGCCGCTGCCACCGGAACGCACGGGACTGGCCTGCGATTCGGCAACATCTCGCAGACCATCGTGTCGATGCGAATCATGACTGCCGACGGCACGATTCATGAGATCGACAGCGGAGATGAGCTGCGCGCCGCACGGATCTCATTGGGCGCACTGGGTGTGGTCACCGAGCTCACCCTGCAATGCGTTCCGGCCTTCCGGCTGCACCGGCGCCAGTCGGTACACGACCTGGACACCGTCCTGGCCGATCTGCCCACACTGCTGGCTGAAACCGATCACCTTGAGCTGTATTTGTTTCCACACACGCGACGGGTTCTGCTGCTGCAGTCGACACGCACCCAAGAGGATCGGTGGCCCAGTCATCCGGTACGGCATTGGGTGGAGCGCGACCTGGTAGAGAACGGCGCACTCGGCGCACTGATGTGGACGGCCGGGCGCCTGCCCGTGACCGCCCCCTTCATATCCAAATTTGTCGCCAACCTCGCGGGTTCGAATGAGTCGCAGGATGAAAGCGCCGCGGTGTTCGCGAGCCCCCGCAAGGTCAAGTTCACCGAGATGGAGTACTCACTTCCGCTGACAAATGCACGCGATGCGATCGAGACCGTGCTGTCCACCATCGAGCAGAACCGTCATCGGGTCGCCTTCCCGCTGGAGGTCCGCTTCACCCAGTCCGATGATGCGCTGCTGGCCCCGGCCTACGGCCGCGAAAGTGTGTACCTGGCAGTGCACCAGACCATTCACGGTCTTTGGGAGCCCTACTTCCACGACCTTGAACCCATCCTGATCGGGCTCGGCGGCCGGCCCCACTGGGGTAAGCGGCACACATTGACCGCTACCCAGCTCAGCGAGCGGTATCCGCAATGGCGGACCTTCCAGGAAGTCCGCGCCCGACTGGATCCCGGGGGCGTGTTCAGCGGTGCGTACCTGAACAGGCTCCTGGGCCCGGTCAGCCCCTGAACCAGGGCGGCGGCGTTGGGGAGAATGCGGGGTCAGGATCGATCACCGCGCGAGATGCCCCGCTCGCTTCGCCGTCCACGACGTGGTCAGCGCTCCAGTCCGTACCGGCGGGTGCATCGTCGACAACGGAGGGCCGGTTGTGTCGTCCCACGATGCACTCCGTCCCTATGCCCACGATGACTATCTGGTTACATACTTTACCCAAAACTGGGCGCCGACGGCGGGATGACGGATTCACCCTCAATACGCTGCGGTGTTACCCGCGACTTCTCTCCTGGCACGTGCCGACGACCGCATAGACTCAGTGGTCGTGGCCAAGCGATTGACTCGTTCTGAAGCCCAGGCTCAGACAAAGGCCCGGCTTGTGGAGTCTGCGACCCAGCTCTATCTGCAACAGGGTTTCGCCGCGACGTCGAACGAGCAGGTGGCCGAAGAAGCCGGTTACAGCCGTGGCGCCGTCTACTCGAATTTTCCCAGCAAAGAGGCGTTGGCGCTAGAGGTCATCGACCGTCACACCGAACAGGTTCTGGAGAGCTACCGCACCACACTCGCCGATGGATCCTCGGAGGATCGCGTTCAAAAGTTTCAGGACTGGATCGAGCAATCACTCAGCGACACCGGCTGGGCCCTGCTGAAGATCGAGCTCGCCCTGGTTGCCCGTCGCAATTCGACACTGAACGATGAACTCGCGGCCCGCGACACCACCATGCTGGACCACGTTGCGGGTGTGATCGCGCAGCTCGACGACGACCTCGAACTTCCGGAGGCAAGCGTGCGGGACCTCGCCCGCCTCTGCGTCGCCATGGGCCAGGGAGTGGCCCTCGACAGCATCAAAGATCCTTCATCGACCACCGATTGGACCGCGCGGCTCCTGACCGCGGTCCAACGGCTGCTGCCCATGCGGCCGATGCTTCCCATGCTGATCGCCGCAAGCACGGATCAGGCTGCACCCGAACAGAAGTAGCGGTTCCCGGGCGGCCATCGGTGACGGTCGGTAGATGGCGAACGGCCGGGTATCCACGCGTGACACCCGACCGTTCCGCAGAAAAGGTCTAGCTGTTGACGGCCACCGGCGTTGTCTCGGTGGCGGCCTTCTTTCTGCCGAAGCGCATACCCTCGCTGACCCGGCTGCGTCGCATCATTCCGACGTCGTAGGCGTAGTTCTGCTTCAGACGCCACGGGTGCTTGTCACCCTGCTTGGGCAGTTCCTCCAACGCGCGCAGCACATAGCCCGGCGTGAAGTCCATGAACGGCTGCTTTTCGAGCGTCTCGTCGGCAAGCTCGGGAACCGCTGTCACATAGCCGTTCTCGTCCATGTAGTTCAGCAGGCGCCCTACGTACTCGGACACCAGGTCCGCCTTGAGTGTCCACGAGGCATTGGTGTAGCCGATGGTGAACGCCATGTTCGGGATGCCGGTGAGCATCGCACCCTTGTACACGGTCTGTGCGGGCAGGTCGACGGGCACGCCGTCGACTGTCGGGATGACACCGCTGAAGAATTTCAGGTTCAAACCCGTTGCGGTGATGATGATGTCGGCGTCGAGATGCTTGCCCGACTTGAGTTTGATACCGGTCTCGTCGAATGTCTCGATGTGGTCGGTGACGATATCGGCCTTGCCCTTGCGGATGGTCTTGTACAGGTCACCGTTGGGCACCACGCAAAGACGCTCGTCCCACGGGTTGTACTTGGGGCCGAAGTGCGTCTTGTAGTCATAGCCCTTGGGCAGCTGAAGTTTGGCCTGCTGCATGATGATCCGCCGCGCGGCCTTGGGGAACTTGCGGCTGGCCTGGTAGCTGAAGATCAGCTGGCCGATGTTGATCCAGCGGGCGACCGGATAGGCGACCTTGGCCGGCAATATCTTTCGCAGCCCGTTGATGATCGGGTTCTCGTTCGGCAGCGACAGGATGTAGGTGGGCGAGCGCTGCAGCATGGTGATGTGTCCGACATCGGGCGCCATCGCCGGCACCAGGGTCACCGCGGTGGCGCCGGAGCCGATCACCACCACCTTCTTACCCTTGTAATCGAGGTCCTCCGGCCAGTGCTGCGGGTGGATCACGGTGCCCTTGAAGTCCGCGACGCCGGGGAACTCGGGCGAGTAGCCCTGGTCGTAGTCGTAGTAGCCGCTGCAGCAGAACAGGAAGGAACAGGTGTACTCGACGGTCTTGCCGTCGTGATCCACCTGAACCGTCCACTGCTGGGTCTCGGTGGACCAGGCCGCACCGACCACCTTGTGCCGATACCGGACGTGTCCGTCGATTCCGGAGTTGGCCGCGGTCTTGTGCACATAGTCGAGGATCGAAGGTCCGTCCGCCAGGGTGCGGCTGTCGTTCCACGGCGAGAAGCGGAAGCCCAACGTGTACATGTCCGAGTCCGACCGGATACCCGGGTACTTGAACAGATTCCAGGTCCCGCCCATATCGTCGCGGGCCTCAAGCACCGCATAGGTCTTGGACGGGCAGCGGTTCTGAATGTGCCAGGCGGCGCTGATGCCGGAGATACCGGCGCCGATGATGAGCACGTCAAAGTGTTCGGACATGCCGCGATGCTACCGCTTACGGATCGGGGAGAAAAGTAAAGTTAGACCCTTGCGGTCGCACGCACACTATGCCGCCGACGTCGCAGGTCAGGGCTGTCCGGCGCCGGTGAACACGTACTCAGACCAGTCCGGGCTGCGGATGGCATGCCACTACTCGGGTAGTCGCCAGGGGCGGACGGTGTGTAGCGGCTACGCACGGATGCCTACCCGCGGTAGCTCGCGGGCAGTGACACGACACCGTTGATCCACACCGACCTGAATCGGGTGGGCTCCCCGGTCGGCATCAGATCCGGAAGCCTATCGGCCATGGCATCGAACATGATGCCGATCTCCAGCCGGGCGAGGTTGGCTCCGAGGCAGTAGTGAATCCCGTGTCCACCGAAGGCTAGATGTGGGTTGGGGTCGCGCTCGATGTTGAAGGTGAACGGGTCCTCGAACACGTCTTCGTCGAAGTTGGCCGATGCGTAGAACATTCCCACGCGCTGCCCCTTCTGGATCTGCACACCACCGAGCTCGACATCCTGCAGCGCGGTGCGCTGGAAGGCGATGATGGGGCTGGCCCAGCGGATGATCTCGTCAGCGGTGGTCTGCGGGCGGCGCTCGCGGTACAGCTCCCACTGTGCGGGGTTGTCCGCGAAGGCCAGCACCCCATGTGTGATGGCGTTACGAGAGGTCTCGTTGCCCGCGACCATGAGCTGGATGACAAAGTAGGCGAACTCCAGCGGGGTGAGCGGGCGGTCCTCGTACGCGCCCTGGACCAGTCCGGTGAGAATGTCGTCGCGCGGATTCAGTTGTCGCTCTTCGGCCATCGCGTAGGCGTAGCCCAGCATCGAAACAGTTGCGGTGGTGGCTGTGTCCTTACAGATCGCCGGGTCGTCGTAGGCGAACATCTAGTTCGTCCAGTCCAGCACCTGTTGGCGGTCCGACTCCGGGATGCCCACCAGATCCGCGATGGCATGCATGGGCAGCACCGAGGCGATATCGGACACGAAGTTACCGCTGGACTTTTCGGCGGCCGCCTCCACGATGCCGCTGGCGCGCACCACCAGCCGTTCGTGTAATCCGTTGACGGCCTTGGGGGTGAACAGCGGCGACACGATGCGCCGCAGGATGCGGTGCTTCGGCTCGTCCATGTCGATCAGTAGATTCTCGCGCTGGATATCCAGCTGCTCGGCGGTGATGTCCTCGTTGTAGCGCACCACCGTGGTGTTCAGGCTGTTGGAGAAGACTTCGTGGAGCCGCGATATCTCTTTGACATCACTATGTTTGGTGACTACCCAGTAGCCGTCGTCGTCGAATCCGGCCACTCCCCTGGTCTGAGCGTTCCACCAGATGGGTTCGGTCTTACGTAGATACGCGAACTCCTCGGCGGGGATGCGCTGCTGGATGAGGTCCGGGTCGGTGAAATCGAATCCGGGCGCAAACGGACATGTGGTCATCGCTTCAAGTACCCCTTGTCGACGGGAATCTGGGCACCGGTCATCACGCCGGACGCGTCGCCTGCGAGCCATGCCACCACCTCGGCGATTTCGGCAGGTTCGACGAGCCTGTCGTTGTCCACCAGCGTCTGGCTGAAGCTCTGCAGATAGCCGGGATACTTCTCAAACATCCGCAGTACCGACTCGTCGGCCGCCAGCGGCGTGTTGGTTCCGTACGGGTGGATGGAGTTGACACGAATCCCGTACTCCCCCAGCTCAACAGCCAGGGAGTTTGTCAAACCCACCACACCGAATTTGGCGGCCACGTAGTGGCCGCAGCCGGGCATGGCCTTGATCCCGGCCGATGAGCTGACGGTGATGATGGACCCGCCGTTGCCTGCTTCGATCATGGCGGGGACCGATGCCTTGATGGTGTTCCACACACCGGTCAGGTTGACGTCGATGACGTCGCGCCACTGGTCGGCCTCGATCTCCCAGAGCCGCGCCCAGCTCGCGATGCCCGCGTTGGCGACCACGATGTCCAGCCGACCGAACCGGGTGATCGCTTCGTTGATCACCTTCTGCTGTCCGGCAAGGTCTCGTACGTCGATACGTTCTGCGACGAACTCACGGCCCAGGTCCCGTACCGCGGAGACGGTCTCGTCGAAATCTTCGGCGGTGGTGGCCGGATATTCGTTGTAGGGCGAGGGCTTATCGCAGCTGTCGATGGCCACGATGTCGGCACCATCGCCGGCTAGCCGGACGGCGTGCGCTCGGCCCTGCCCGCGCCCCGCCCCGGTGATGTACGCGACCCGCCCGGCCAGTGGTTTATCAGGCAGATTGTTCTGATCTTTTTCCATGGAAAGCCCTTGCGTGGAGGGATACCGGACGAAATGAATAGTCAGAGAGCCGGGAATGCGTTGAGAACCAGTTCATTTCGCTTACCGTTTGGGGCCGGTAGTAGCGGGCCTCACCCTTTGAGTTGACGAAGTAGGTACTCAGCGGCGGTTGGCAGTCGGTCGCGTACAACCGGATTGCCTTGCTCTGATGGGCCATCCGCCGCACCCATTTGTCGAAGGCACGTTGGCTTACTTCGGCGATCTCTCGGCGGCTCCGCAGGGATTCGGCGATGACCCGGGCGGCGTGGCGCGCGTTGGCCTCCACCATGGCGTGCCATCCCTGCCCCTGATTACCCTCGGGTCCCACCAGTACCCAGCGGTTGGGCAGGCCCGGCAGTGCCGCCCCGCCGTAGGTTCGCATTTCGTGGTCGCGGTAGTACTCGCCCAGGTCGAATCCGGCACGGCCCCGCACGTTTCCGGTCCGGTAGTGCTCCGGGTCCGTGTAGATCTCATATCCGGTCGCCAGTACCAGCAGGTCGATATCGTGGTGGGTGCCGTCGGCTGTCTCGATACCGTTCTCGGCGATCCGTGAGATCGGGTCGGTGATCAGTCGGACCGCTCCGGCATCCACGGCCTGCAGGAAGTCATTGGACAAGATGGTGCGCCGCGCCAGAATCCCGTAGCTCGGCATCAAGGCGTCACGCAACGCCGGATCGCGGACGGTGTCCCCCAGCAGTTTGCGATACCACCTGCGCGCCATATCGTCGTATCGAGGAATCATCGTGCGCAGCAGCGATTCCGGTAGCAGCGGTAGCAGATGGAACAGCACCGCCTGAGCGGCGTCCATCGACCCGATCATCAGCGCGTTGATGACTGTCAGCACAAACGGCGCGCTGAGAATCCGCTGACCGCGGGCCGAGATACTCGGGTTGGGTTTGGGAATGATCCATGCGGGGGTGCGCTGAAAGGTGGTGACCGATGCGGCGGTTTCCGCGACTGCGGGGGCGATCTGGATGCCGCTGGAGCCGGTACCGATCACCGCGACCCGCTTACCTGCGTAGTCGTACGAGTGGTCCCACGCGTTGGGCCGCATGATTCTGCCGCGAAAGTCGCCGAGGCCCGGGATGTCCGAGCCGGGTTTGGTGTCGATGTATCCACCCACGGCGCTGATGACATACCGGGCGCGCACCGTCGGCTTCCCGGCGACGGTGAGTTCCCAGTGGCTGCCGTCGTCGTTCCAGCGTTCCGCGGTAACGGCACTGCTGCCCTGGAAGTGCTTGCGCAAGCCCAAGCGATCCACCACCGACAGGTGGTAGCGCTGGATATCGGCACCGTCGGCGAAGGGCTTGTTCCACCGGCCGGTTCGCGCAAAACTCAACTGGTAGAACAAGACCGGGATGTCCACGGCGAGGCCCGGATAGGTGTTATCGCGCCAGGTGCCGCCGAAATCGTCGGCGCGGTCCAGGATCACGAAGTCGTCGATACCCTGCCGGCGCAGATAGTGGGCGGCGGCGATGCCCCCGGGGCCGGCTCCGATGATCGCCACCTGACAGTCGATGTCACTCATGCCAGCCCACGCAGGATGAATCGGGAGAAGTAGTCCCGCACCACGGCCGGGTCTTTCAGGTCCACGGAGATGGCGGGCAGCACCTCGATGCTCATCAGGGTCCGCATGATCCATTCGGCGCCTTCGGTGGCGTCGACGTCCCTACCGATCTCACCGCGCTTCGTGGCTGCCTGCACCTGTGGCACCCAGAACTCCACCGAGCGGCGCATCAGGTCGTCACCGCACTCCTCGAGCACCAGCTCCAGCACGTTCGACACGTGCAGTGTCGGATCCAGGCGGTCGGACCACGCCCGGTGATCACTGATGCGCACCGCCGCCTCGCCGACCTGCTCGGCCAGGGTGGCTTTGGCGCTCACCGCCCCGGCGAACAGCTCGATGAAGGCGCCCGCGATGAAGCCGACCGCGACATCGATGGCTTCCTTCTTGCCGCCGAACCAGTTGTAGATGGTTCCACGCGAGACACCTGCCTCATCGGCGGCCGCCGAGAGGCTGAAACGCTGGATTCCCGAGCGGACCAGGGTCTGTGCGACGGCCGCGACAATCGGTTCAGGCACTTCACCGCGGGGACCCGCTGTCTTTACGAGCTTCACGTTTGAACACTTTGCGCGAATGTGTTCAAAGTGTCAATAGTGCGATCAGCGGCCCTTCGTGGTCCTGGCCAACAGCTGCTCCACAGGCCACGTGTTGATCACTCGTTCTTCCGGAACACCGGCATCGAGCGCACGCTCGCAGCCGTACCCGGAGAACTCCAGTTGCCCTGGCGCATGCGCGTCGGTGTCGATGGAGAAGTCGCAGCCGATGTTCAGCGCCACATCCAGCAGCCGGCGCGGCGGATCGCGTCGCTCCGGACGTGAGTTGATCTCGACGGCGGTGCCCGAATCACGACAGGCCCGAAATACCTCTGCGGCATCGAATTTCGACTCCGCCCGGATGCCCCGCTCCCCCTCCACCAGCCGCCCCGTGCAATGGCCCAGCACGTCGACGCGCGGGTTGGTGACGGCGGCGATCATGCGACGGGTCATCGCCGCGGAGTCCATCGCAAGCTTGGAATGCACACTCGCGACAACGATGTCGAGCCGATCCAGTAGCTCGGGGTCCTGGTCCAGATCGCCGTCGTCCAGGATGTCGACCTCGATCCCGGTGAGGATTCGCATGGGCGCCATCTGCTCTCGCAGTCCGTCGATCACCTTCAGCTGGGCGCGCAACCGTTCCGCCGACAGCCCATTGGCGACGCGCAGACGCGGCGAGTGATCCGTCAGCGCGCAGTATTCGTGTCCGAGCGCCTTCGCGGTGCTCATCATCTCCTCGATGGGCACCGACCCATCCGACCAGTTCGAATGCAGATGCAGGTCGCCCCTGAGCGCCTCGCGCATGGTGCCGCCGCCGGTGCCCGTTGCGCTGGCGCGTAGTTGTTCGAGGGCAACCGGCACCTTCCCGGACCAGGCTTCGGCGACGACGGTCGCCGTCTTGGGGCCCAGGCCCGTCAGACTCTTCCAGGTCTTGTTGGCACCGTGTCGCTCTCGCTCCTCGGGGCTGAGCGCGGCGATGACGTCGGCGGCCTTGCGATACGCCATGACCCGGCGGGACTCTTCGCGCGCGAGCTCCTTGTAGTAGGCAACTTCACGCAATGCCGCGCCGGGGTCCACCCCCTGGACTCTAGGCGCGCAGCGCCAGCTCCTCATCAAGAATTTCCGGCGGGTAGTCCTCGATGTCCGTCGACAGCATCGCGAAGTCATCCGGGTCATCTCGGACCGAGGCACTGCTGAGCCGCAGCCAGCTGACGGCGCCGATCATGAAGCATAGGAACACCAACGGGTACCAACCGCTCATCAGCTGGCCTATCCAGAACGGGCGCAGGTCGAGGAAGTTCCAGTACACCCCGCTGAAGTAGATGGTGGTGTGCCCGCGGCCCGGCCGGTGCAGGGTCCACATGAACACCATCGCGAACAGCCCCGCCGCGCGCCAAGCCCAGCCGCTCGACCAGGGGCGCTTGGTCGTGCACGCCTTGGCCACCAGCCAGACGATCGCGGGAGCGAACCACACCCAATGCGCAGCCCAGCTGAAGGGGGACACCGCGCAACCGGTCAGCCCTACCGACACCACTGCCAGCACGCGTTCTCCCCTGCGGTGTGCCCACACCGCGACCGCCATGCCGGCGGCAAGCACCAAGAGGCTCAAGGAAATCCACAGCCACTCCGGGCGCGCGTGCGGAAAGAAGTACCGCGCCAAAAATCCGTTGATCGACTGATTGGCCAAGTGATCGATGCGGCTGATGTGTGCGGTATCGCCGAGATGCCTCCAAAACCATGTGCTGTCCCGCGAGAGCAACGGCCACGTCAACGCCGCGGTGGCGGCGAACGTCGCCGTCGCGGTGGCGGAGGCGCGCCATTGCCGGGTGAGCAGTAAGTACGGCAGGAACACCAGCGGAGTGAGCTTGATACCCGCAGCCAGTCCTAGTCCGATCCCCCGCCACCGCCCCGGGTTCGGTCGCGCCAGGTCCAGGAACACCATCGCCATGAGCAGGGCGTTGATCTGGCCCCACCAGAGGGTGGCCTGCACCGGTTCGACGTCGATGAGGACACCAGCGAGCGCCGCGGTCATCACCGCCAGCCGAATGTCGGCGCGAATGCCGGCCAGACGCAGGATGCGCCACGCGATGACCGCCAGCGCGGCGATGGATAGCGCGAGCAACACCCACTTGGCGACATCGAATGAGGCCCACGCCAGCGGCGCGAGAACCAGCGCCGCGAATGGCGGGTAGACGAACCACGCCTGGTTGAGCGCCGGGGCCTCGTACAGCCTCTTGCCCTCCCAGAGCCCGCGCACTGCGGCGCGATAGGTGTCCAGGTCGTAGCCGTTCTCGGTCAGTCCGAAGAACCGCGTGTCGAACGGGACGAGGCGGTTGTGCAGCACCATTGCCACCCCGGCCACGACCAGCGCACTCAGAACGGCGCCCCGCGGCAGCCGCATCTCCCCGCCCCAGCTGTGCATCGGCCAGATTTTACGGCCGCTGGGCCAGTTACGACGCGGCGCCGATCTTGGTCTCTTCCTGCCATACCGCCGCGATGTCGTTGAGGTCGAGATGCAACGTGGCGGCCAGCTGCACGACGGCACCGAACGCGGGTGTCGGGAGCCGCCCGGTTTCGATCTTTCGCAGGGTTTCCGGCGAGATCCCGGACGCACGGGCGACATCGTCCAGCGGCCGGTCACCCCGCGCGGAACGCAACAGCCCACCCAGACGCTTTCCCGCGGCGAGTTGTTCCGCGGTGAGCGGCTGCCGAACCATGCCGCCGACTCTAGTCTTGGTATTTAAATACCGACAGCCCTAAGGTGGTATTTAAATACCGTCCAGGAGGTACGCGTGATCGAGTTGAAATCGCCCGCAGAGATCGCGCACATGCGGGTGACCGGCGAGTTTGTCGCCTCGGTGCTCTCCGAGCTGTCGGCCATCGCAGCGCCCGGCGTCAATCTGCTGCACTTGGAGCAGCGAGCACGCGAAATGGTCACCGAACGCGGCGCGGTTTCCTGCTACTGGGACTACTCACCTTCGTTCGGGCGCGGACCGTTCCGCAATGTCATCTGTCTGTCGGTGAATGACGCAGTACTGCACGGGCTTCCGCACGATTACGTGCTGGCCGACGGCGACCTGCTGAGCATGGATTTCGCGGTGAGTATCGACGGCTGGGTGGCCGACTCCGCGGTGAGCGCCATCGTCGGCACTCCTGATCCCGAGGACGTACGACTGATCGACACCACCCGCGCCGCCCTGGATGCGGCCATCGCGGCCGCTCAGCCGGGTAACCGACTCGGCGATATCTCCGCGGCCGTCGCCGCGGTGGCCGAAGGTGCCGGGTATCGGATCAACACCGATTTCGGCGGGCACGGGCTGGGGCGAACCATGCACGAGGACCCCCACGTTCCGAACAAGGGGGCGGCGGGGCGGGGATTGGCATTGAAGCCGGGCCTGACGCTCGCGCTGGAGCCGTGGTTCGGCCGGGGAACCAATCGGCTGACCGTCGATCCAGACGGTTGGACGCTCCGGTTGGCCGACGGGTCTCGGGGCGCGCATTCCGAGCACACCATCGCCATCACCGAAGACGGGCCACAGGTGCTCACGCAGCGGCGCTAGGCGGCCTGATCCTGCGAGGCCTTGCCGCCGCCTCTTGCCAGAAACTGATAATCGGCGCACGCAACGATGCGTTCCCCGATCAACGCTGCGGGATGTCTGCGATCGCCGTGACGTCCTCGGCGATCTGCGTTCGATTTCCGCCCTTGTCTATGAGATACAAAATGCCGCTGTTGAGACCCTTTGGTTCGACCACGGCCGTTTCTCCGTCTCCGAGATTCAGCGCAAAGAGAGCCGGACCGGGCGTGCTGACCCGATCCCAGCGACCGTTCGTATACGCCCATACCACCGGAGGAGACCAGGCGGCATTCTGATCACATTGTCGCTGTTGGTAATTCACGTACAGCGAGCCGTCCGCGCCCCACCAGGCTCGGCGTACCCGGTACTGGACCTCACCCTCGGCGGGTGTATCCGGATGGATCGTGGTCCGCTCTCCGGTAGCCGTGTCGAACAGATCCACGCCGACGCTGGAGCAGGCCGACGCCGATTCGGTGGCGCTGTAGCTTCCGACAGCTAGGCGCTTGCGATCTGGGCTGACGACACCCCAGACATCGCTCTCCGATGGAAAGGCGTAGTCACCCAGGCTCATCGGCGCGCTTCCGGGCCTGACGATGTAAAGGGTCTGAGCAAGTTCCCAGGGCCGCGTCGGCCGGTAGACAACCGCCTGCAGAAACACATACACCCCCTGTGCCGCATCGAGGAAGAACGTGTACGGAGCCACATTCGACTGCGCAGGTTGCGGTACGGCGAGCGGTATCGACCCGAGATCTTCGACGTGATGCTCGGCAGCGTTCAGGTCGATCCCTTTCACAACCGCCGTGGTCGTCTTACCGTCCTGACTGGGATTGGTTGTGGCGCCGAGGTCAAAGCCGCCCACAACTCCGTCGCCCAGTGGGGCTAGCGGTGGGAGAAATCCTATGCATGTTCCGCCGCAATCGATCTCCTGCTCCACGAGGCTCGCAGTATCGGCCACCGTGATGGCCGATACACCCGCGCCGTAGATGTGCCGGCCGTCTCGGGTCAGCGGCACCGGGCCCGTGAGGGAGCCGGCAACCCGCTTCAATTGGAGCGCGACCGTCGATCCCCGCACCAGGCCAATCGATGTCTGAGTTTGAAAAACAAAGGTTTTAGGCGACGGTTCGGCCGGCCGACTGGGCTTGTCGCAGCCGCCGAGCAACACGACCGCGACCGCGCCGACCACTGTCCATGCCCTTGTCCGGCCGTATCCGTTTCTCATCCGGCGTGCGACTCCTCTGGGTGTTGTGGGTAGGGCCCCAATGACGGTGCTCCGAGTACCTGCCGCGCGGTCTCATAGAACTCCGCCCGGGCACGCCACCCGGCCATGCCTCCGTTGATGGTGCGCGACATTCCCTCGAACCCGGTGCCCGAACCATACTGCGCGAACTGTTCGCCGTTGGAACCCGTTGCGTACGTTCCCAAGAACGGTACCGAACCCCATCCACCGTCACCCAACTTGCCCATGGCGTTGCCCATCTCATCGGAGGTGACGAACCATGCGGCAATGCGAAACGCATACTTCGGATCGCTCGCCAGCCCCGGGTTGTTCAATAGATCGATACCCAGCGCATTCCCGGCGGCCTCGTAGTTGCCTTCGCCCGTCAGCTGGATGGGTCCGCGCCCGACGTTGTAGCCGGAGGCGGGAGTGTTCTCGCTCCAGTTGGTCAAACCACCAGTCTCGGCGGCCAATTGCGCGAGGAAGGCCGCCTTCTGGGCGGGGCTGGTGATACCGCGCTCCTTCATCGCCGCCTCCAGCAGCGGCGCGTACTCTGCCGCCTTCTCCTTGGACAAGTCGTGGCCCTGCGAATTCATGATGGCGATCAACTGATCTGGTGTCAGATCCCCTGGCGCACCCTGCTCTGTGACCCCGCTGCCGGTGCCTGTGGGTCCTTGGGGGATGTTGAGGGCTTCGAGGAGTTTGGCGTAACTCTCCTGCAGGTTCTTGTCGGTGGCGGCGTTGATCGCATCGAGCTGCTTGCACGCCGCGGCGAACGCATCAGCCACACTGTTCTGCAGATCAGCCTTCACATCATTCCAGTTCCAGTTATCACCCGGAGCACCATGATGGGCATACAAATGCTGATTGGTACCCACCCCCCCGATACCGCCACCTTGGTTACGCGCCCAAATCGACGCCGCACCCGTAACCAACCGATTCTCCAAATCGCCCGGACTATTACGCAGCGTCCCCTCGATCAACGACTTGACCACCGACGTCGTCTGCTGCTGCTTAAGCGTCAACACCTGCTCGATACGATCGGCCACCCCCGTGACCGCAGCCGAGGACTCCCGCAACTTGCCCAGATCCCGCTCTAACCGAGAACTGTTGTGCTGGTAGTCATCCCACGCAGCGTTCGCCGCCTCACTGTTATCCCAATAATCCTGCAACTTGTCGGTCTGCCGAATCAGATCCAACTGCGCCTGCCCCGCCGACGCACCATCAGACAACTTTTGCGCATCATCACGAATCGCCTTCAACTGAATATCAGCACCCCCGCTGATACGCCCGGTTGTCGTCATCCCCCGACCGATCCGGAATCGCAACAAAACTCACATCACCAACCGCGAAATCCTGCCGATGCCGCCGCACAATATCCAAATACGCACAAAAATCGGCGATCTTCGAATCCCGATCCAAAATCTCCTTACCCGAATCAACCATCACACATCGCGTTCACTCGGGCCGCCGCTCGCCGACTCAATTCCCTGCGCACCCGCAGCGTCGACTTCGGTGAACGCGTTGACGGCTTCGTGCAACTTGCCGCGGTAGTCGCCGACGTAGCCGCCCCAATCACGCATGTTGTCGGCGAGCTGATCCAGCCGCTGCCTAACACTCGCCATCTGTTCGGCATGCTCGGCACCGAAGGACTGTGCGTTCATCTCCGTCGAGCGCACGTGCTCGGCCGCCTTGCCCAACCCCTCGGCGGCACGGCCCCACTTGCCGGCCAATTCGGTAACCCCATCAGTGTCCAGGTACATGTCCCCTCCTACTGATACTTGAATCGAGTGCTACGAAACTCCCAGAAGTCGTCCTCGGCGTCCCAACCGGCTTTGTCCCCCAGTTTCAGCGGTGGCTGCTTGGGCGGCTCCTCCTCGGCGAAATCCGTGTCCGTCTTCTCGCGCGCAGCTCGTGCCTCGGCCTGTCGTGACTCCTCGGCCAGAATCGCGGCGAAGCTTCGATCGATATCTGCTTGCCGAACCTCGGCGTCGCGGGCGAATTCCAGCCCAAGCTCATAAAACTGGTCCGCGTAACCCTTGCCCGTCCCCGATCCTTTCCGGCCAAACCGGCGCCTTGTCGAGTTACTTCAACTACCCCTATGACGCCGCGGGCGTGGATACGGTTCCATCGATTTTTCGGCGCGATCACACGGTCCCCAGGGCTACTGCCTACGGCAGAGATGGTTACGGATCTATAACAATCTTGAATGTCGGGCGTGTTCGCACTTCGACACGCCCGATGGCTGTCGCGAGCAACGCTCAGTGACTGAAGCGCAGGAGCTCTTCGGGGGTGATCAGTCGCTCGTTCTTCGCAGGGAAGCTATGACTCTTCATGGGATGACGGAGCAGTGACCAGGCAATTCGGCCAACCCATGTCTTCGTAACGGGTGTGTTGGGCACGAGAACATCTCCTGCGTCGGCAAGCTTTCAGAACCAGGCAGTAGCATAACGCAAATCCCGACCTAGATCACGTGTCACACCGACAACAAGCAAACATGTCAGGTAACACGAGGTGAAATCGCCCGGAGCTACCGATCCCCGCGGGTCCGGCAACGCCGGCCAGAGAACTCAGCGCTGCGGTGCGGCAGTCGGCTTGATCGGCGCGGGCAGCGCCGTCTCACCGGTCAGATACTCGTCCACCGCAGCAGCGGCGGAGCGGCCCTCGGCAATCGCCCACACAATCAGCGACTGGCCACGGCCCATATCGCCTGCCACGAACACACCGTCCACCGACGTCGCGTACGCACCGTCACGCGCCACATTGCCGCGGTCGGTGAGTTCCACGCCCAGGCTCTCGAGCAGGCCCGGCTTCTCCGGGCCGACGAATCCCATCGCCAGGAAGACGATGTCGGCTTCCAGCTCGAAGTCCGAGCCCTCGACCTTCTCGAACTTTCCGGCGTTGAAGACAACCTCGTGTGCCCGCAAGCCGGTCACCTTGCCGTCTTCACCGAGGAACCGCTCGGTATTGACGGCATAGATCCGCTCGCCGCCCTCTTCGTGCGCGGAGGCCACCCGGAACAGCGTCGGGTAGGTCGGCCACGGGTCGCGCTCGGAACGGAGCTCGGGCGGCTTGGGCATGATCTCGAACTGCTGGATGTTTGTCGCGCCCTGGCGGTGTGCGGTGCCCAGGCAATCAGCTCCGGTGTCACCACCACCAATGATGATGACGCGCTTGCCCTTTGCGGTGATCGGGGGCTGCCCGTCCTCGTCCACGACGTCGTCGCCCAGCTGCACCTTGTTGGCCCATGGCAGGTACTCCATGGCCTGGTAGATGCCCTCGAGCTCGCGTCCCGGAACCGGAAGGTCACGCCAGGCCGTCGCTCCGCCCGCGAGCACCACCGCATCGAACTTCGCGCGCAGCTCATCGGCCGTGATGTCGACGCCGACGTTCACTCCGGCCTCGAAAACCGTGCCCTCGGCCCGCATCTGGTCCAACCGCCGGTCGATGTGGCGCTTTTCCATCTTGAACTCGGGAATGCCATATCGCAGCAGACCACCGATGCGGTCGGCCCGCTCATACACAGTGACGTCATGTCCGGCACGCGTAAGTTGCTGTGCCGCAGCCAAGCCGGCCGGGCCCGAGCCAACGACGGCGACCTTCTTGCCGGTCTTCACCTCGGATGGGATGGGCTTGACCCAGTCGTTTTCGAAGGCGTTGTCGATCAGTTCGACCTCGACCTGCTTGATGGTCACCGGGTCCTGGTTGATACCCAGCACACACGACGCCTCACAGGGCGCGGGGCAGAGCCGGCCGGTGAACTCGGGGAAGTTGTTGGTGGCGTGCAGCCGCTCGATGGCCTCACGCCAGTTCCCGCGGTACACCATGTCGTTCCACTCGGGAATCAGGTTACCTAGGGGGCAACCCTTGTGGCAGAACGGAATTCCGCAGTCCATGCATCGCGATGCCTGCGTTTGCAGGGCCGTGTGCTCGAAGTCTTCGTAGACCTCTTTCCAGTCGAGCAGCCGCAGCGGCACAGGACGCCGCTTGGGCAGTTCGCGGGTGGTGTGAGTCAGAAAGCCGCTTGGGTCACCCACGAGCTGCCGCCATGATCGCCTCGTTCACATCGCCTCCGGTCAGCTCCGCGTCGGCAATGGCCTCCAACACGCGACGGTAGTCGCGAGGCATCACCTTGACGAAGGAGTCGCTTTGGCCGCTCCAGTCGGCCAGAATGCGTTGTCCGACAGCAGAGTCGGTCGCCGCCACGTGCTTTTCGATCAGGCTGCGCAGCACCTGCTCATCGTCAGGGTCCAGCGCGTCCACATCGACCATCTCGTCGTTGAGGTTGTCCACCAGCTGTTTGGCCGGGTCGTACACATAGGCCACACCGCCGGACATACCCGCGGCGAAGTTGCGCCCGGTCGGGCCGAGCACCACCACAGTGCCACCGGTCATGTACTCGCAGCCGTGATCGCCCACACCCTCGACGACAGCGGCTGCACCCGAGTTACGCACCGCGAACCGCTCGCCCACCAATCCGTTGAGGAAGGCCTCACCGCTGGTGGCGCCGAACAGAATGACGTTTCCACCGATGATGTTCTTCTCGGCCTCAAAGCCTGCCGGTGCCTCGCGGGACGGGCGCACCGCGATGTGCCCTCCAGACAGGCCCTTGCCCACATAGTCGTTGGCATCGCCGAACAACCGCAGCGTGACGCCGCGCGGCACGAATGCCCCGAAGCTGTTCCCCGCCGAGCCGGTGAAGGTGATGTCGATGGTGTCGTCCGGAAGTCCCTCGCCGCCATAGGCTTTGGTGACCTCGTGACCCAGCATGGTGCCGACAGTCCGGTTGACGTTGGTGATCAGCGTCTCGAATTTCACCGGAGTGCCGCGATCGAGGGCCTCCCGGCTCATCACGATCAGCTGCTGGTCCAGCGCCTTCTCCAGGCCGTGATCCTGCGAACCACTGCAGTACAGATCCTGGTTCATGAACGCCGATTCCGGCTCCGTCAGCACCGGGGTCAGATCGATCTTGCTGGCCTTCCAGTGCGCAATCGCCTTCTCGGTATCCAGTGCGCCAACCTGGCCGACGGCCTCGTTGACGGTGCGGAAACCGAGCTCGGCCATCAGCTCCCGGACTTCCTCGGCGATGAATAGGAAGAAGTTCTCCACGAACTCCGGCTTGCCGTTGAACCGCTCACGCAGCACGGGGTTTTGCGTGGCCACACCCACCGGGCAGGTGTCCAGGTGGCAGACGCGCATCATGATGCAGCCCGAGACGACCAGGGGAGCGGTCGCGAAACCGAACTCCTCGCCGCCCAGCAGCATGGCGATCATCACGTCGCGACCGGTCTTGAGCTGGCCGTCCACCTGCACGACGATGCGGTCACGCAGACCGTTGAGCAACAGCGTCTGCTGTGTCTCGGCCAGACCCAGCTCCCACGGCGCACCCGCGTGCTTCATGGAGGTCAGTGGGGTGGCACCCGTGCCGCCGTCGTGCCCCGAGATGAGCACCACGTCGGCGTGGGCCTTCGAAACACCCGTGGCAACCGTGCCAACACCGTTCTCCGACACCAGCTTCACGTGGATACGCGCCTGCGGGTTGGAGTTCTTCAGATCGTGGATCAGCTGCGCCAGGTCCTCGATCGAATAGATGTCGTGGTGCGGCGGCGGGGAGATGAGTCCCACGCCGGGTGTGGAGTGCCGCACCTCGGCCACCCACGGGTAGACCTTGTGCGCGGGCAGCTGCCCACCCTCGCCGGGCTTGGCGCCCTGCGCCATCTTGATCTGGATGTCGGTGCAGTTGCTCAGGTAGTGCGAGGTCACACCGAACCGGCCGGAGGCCACCTGCTTGATGGCACTGCGGCGCCAATCGCCGTTCTCATCGGGTGTGAACCGACGCGGATCTTCTCCGCCCTCACCGGAGTTCGATCGAGCACCGAGGCGGTTCATCGCGATCGCCAGCGTCTCGTGCGCCTCGGCAGAGATGGAGCCGAAGCTCATCGCGCCGGTCGAGAAACGCTTCACGATCTCGCTGGCGGGCTCCACCTCGTCCAGCGGAACCGGGGCACGCCCGGTGTCTTCGGAGGACTTGAACTTCAGCAGACCGCGCAGCGAAGCCATCCGCTCGCTCTGGTCGTCGACCAACTGGGTGTACTCCTTGAAGACCGAGTACTGGCCGGTCCGGGTGGAGTGCTGCAGCTTGAACACGGTGTCGGGGTTGAACAGGTGGTACTCGCCCTCACGTCGCCACTGGTACTCACCACCGACTTCCAGCTCCCGGTGCGCCCATTCTTCGGGGCGCTCCAGGAAGGCCAGGTGATGGCGGGAGGCAACATCGGCGGCGATTTCGTCCAGGCCGATACCGCCTGTGGGGCATGCCAATCCGGTGAAGTACTCGTTCAGCAGCTCCGGTGACAGGCCGATGGCCTGGAAGAGCTGGGCACCCGTGTAGGAGGCCAGGGTCGAGATGCCCATCTTGGACATGACCTTGAGCACACCCTTGCCCGCAGCCTTGATGTAGTTGCGGATCGCCTTGTCGCGCTCCACACCCGAGATCATGCCGCGGTCGATCAGATCCTCGATGGACTCGAAGGCCATGTAGGGGTTGACCGCGGCCGCGCCAAAACCGACCAGTGCCGCCACATGGTGCACCTCGCGGGCGTCTCCGGCCTCGACCACCAGGCCGACCTTGGTACGGGACCGCTCGCGAACGAGGTGATGATGCACCGCGGCAACAGCCAACAGTGAAGGGATCGGCGCCATCTGATCGTCCGACTCGCGATCGGACAAGATGATCACCTGGGCGCCGCCCGCGATGGCCGCGGAGACCTCCGCGCGCACCGACTCCAGGGCGGTCCGCAGTCCCGCACCGCCCTCGGCAACCGGGTACAGGCAGCGAATCACGCGGCTGGAGAAGCCGTGCGGACGCCCGTTGACCTCGTCTGCGGGGTCGAGGTGGATGAGCTTGTCCAGCTCGTCGTTGTGCAACACCGGCTGCGGCAGCAGGATCTGGTGGCACGACTCGGCGGTCGGGTTCAACAGATCGCCCTCGGGGCCGATCACACCGCCGAGGCTGGTGACGACCTCCTCGCGGATGGCATCCAGCGGGGGATTGGTGACCTGCGCGAAAAGCTGCTGGAAGTAGTCGAACAGCATCCGGGACCGGTTGGACAGCACCGCAATCGGGGTATCGGTGCCCATCGAGCCGAGGGCCTCGGCGCCCGTGCGGGCCATCGGGGCCACCAGGAGGTTGATCTCCTCGTAGGTGTAGCCGAATACCTGCTGACGCAACACGATCCGGTTGTGCGGCATGTGCTGGTGTGGACGATCCGGCAGCTGCTCCAGGCGCACCAGACCCTCGTCGATCCACTTCTGGTACGGCTCGGCCGCAGCGAGATCCGCCTTGACCTCTTCATCGGAGACGATGCGGCCCTGGGTGGTGTCCACCAGGAACATGCGACCGGGCTGCAGGCGAGTGCGCTGCACGACGGTGGACGGGTCCAGGTCCAGCACGCCCGCCTCGGAGGCCATCACGACCAGTCCGTCGCTGGTTACCCAAACACGGGACGGCCGCAAGCCGTTGCGGTCGAGCACGGCGCCGACGATGGTGCCATCGGTGAAGCAGACCGAGGCCGGTCCGTCCCAGGGCTCCATGAGGGATGCGTGGTACTCGTAGAACGCGCGGCGCTGCGGGTCCATGGACTCGTGCCGCTCCCAGGCCTCGGGGATCATCATCAGCACCGCGTGGTGCAGGGGGCGGCCACCCAGGTGCAGCAGTTCCAGTGCCTCGTCGAACCGCGCCGTGTCCGAGGCACCGCGCGTACAGATGGGGAAGATCTTGTCGAGCTGGGCGGGATCGCCGAACGCATCGGTCTTGATGAGCGCCTCACGGGCCCGCATCCAGTTCTCATTACCCGCGACGGTGTTGATCTCACCGTTGTGTGCCACTCGGCGGTAGGGGTGCGCCAGGGGCCAGGACGGGAAGGTGTTGGTGGAGAAGCGCGAATGCACGATGCCCAGCGCACTCTCGACGCGCTCGTCCTGCAGATCGAGGTAGAACGCCCGTAGCTGGGGAGTGGTCAGCATGCCCTTGTAGACGAAGGTGCGACCGGAAAGGCTTGGGAAATAGACGGTTTCCTCGCCGAGGCTGCCCCGACCCGATCCCTGGTTGCCCAGCTCGTGCTCGATGCGCTTGCGCACCACGTAGACGCGCCGTTCCAGATCGATACCGGAAGCGCCGGAGATGAACAGCTGCCGGAAGGTGGGCATGGCGTCGCGGGCGAGGGCGCCCAGCGATGAGTCGTCGTGAGGAACCTCACGCCAACCCAGAACGGTCAAACCCTCTGCCTCGACGATCTTCTCGACGGCCTCGCATGCTGCCGCCGCATCCTTGGACCCTTGGGGCAAAAACGCGATGCCCGACGCGTAGCTGCCCTCGGCGGGCAGTTCGAAGTCCACAACAGCGCGGAAGAACTTGTCCGGGATCTGCAGCATGATTCCGGCGCCGTCACCGCTATTGGGCTCGGCTCCCGCGGCACCGCGGTGCTCCAGGTTCAGCAGTGCGGTGATGGCCTTGTCCACGATGTCGCGGCTGCGCCGGCCGTGCATATCCACGACCATGGCGACACCGCACGCATCGTGCTCATAGGCCGGGTTGTAGAGCCCGGTCGCGGGGTGTGGCATGGCTGCTCGTCTCGTCTCCAGGGCCTCCCTGGGTGCATAGGCTGTATGCACCCGTCAATGCCCTCCTCGAAGGTGCCTCACAGACCGGCACGGGGTGGTGCTCAAACCCCGGGGCTGGCCCGTTGGCCCTTGTCCGTAGCGTCCTTCTCGGCCGTCTGCTGGGTGTGCTCGCGGTGACGATGTGGCACCCACCGGACACCGTTGACCAGCGGATCTCGTGCCCCGACGCGACAAGTAATCAAAACGATATGTCAGGAACCCCAGTGGACGCCAACTCGGGTGGTTAGATGGCGCGACACCTGGCGGCGTCGTTCTCTCAACGTGTAGGTCAACGCCCGTTTCCTCGATAAACGTCCCCAGACCCCCGCATCGGACACCGAGTCTTTTTCGACCCCCGTTCAGTGATTTACAATCTCCGCTATCACGTAAGCGCGCTCGGTGCGCAGGATTCGGAGGATGCATGACATCCGGCAGTGCACAGCGCAACAGCCTGGTGGTGGTGACCGGCGGCGGAAGCGGCATCGGCCGCGAAACCGCGTTGGCCTTCGCCCGCCAGGCCGCGCGTGTCGTTGTCGCCGATATCAACCTCGACACTGCCAACGAGACCGTCGGACTCGTCGAGAAGCTGGGCGGCACCGCCCACCCGTATGCCCTGGACGTATCCGACGAGAGCGCCGTGACCGCATTCGCCGACGAGGTCTGCGCCACGCACGGGGTGCCGGACGTCTTGATCAACAACGCCGGCATCGGCCAGGCCGGACGATTCTTCGACACTCCCTCCGCGGACTTCCAGCGCGTGCTCAACATCAATCTCAACGGAGTCGTTTACGGCTGCCGCGCGTTCGGCCCTCGGATGGCCGCGCGCAAGAGCGGTCATATCGTCAACATCTCCAGTGCCGCCGCCTACACACCAATCCCCGAGATGGGCGCCTACGCCACCAGCAAGGCCGCAGTTTTCATGTTCTCCGACGTGCTGCGCGGCGAGCTCGCGCGCGCCAAGGTGAAGGTCAGCACCATCTGCCCGGGCATCGTCAACACGAACATCATTCGCACCACTCAGTTTTCCGGCCTGTCGGCCGAGGACGAGGCCAAACGGCAGCAGCAGGGAGCGGGGCTGTACGCCAAGCGCGGATACGGCCCGGAGAAGGTGGCCAAGGGCATCGTGAATGCCGTCCTCAAAGGCAAGTCGGTTGTCCCGGTCACCCCGGAAGCACACATGCAGTACCACCTCAGCCGCCTGGCCCCGGCGCTGAACCGGTTCTTCTGGGGCAGCCTTGGCAATAAACTCAACAAATAGGAGGACACCATGGCGCGCAACACAACTGAGGCCACCGGCCTGCACGTCGTACCCACCGAACCGGGCGAGGTGGTGCTTCGCCCACGCAATGTCCAGTTCGACACCAGCCACACGCCGCTGCACTGGATCCCCAACGAGCCCATCGTCTCGCACTTCATCTCTGCCTTCAATCTCCTTCTGCCGGAGGGTGAGCGGGCATTCGTCGACACCTTCACCCGCGCGTTGCCGTATGTGAAGGACGACAAGATCCGCGAGGCGATGATCGGCTTCATGGGTCAGGAGGCCGTGCACGCCGAGACCCACAGCAAGGTGCTGGGCGATTTCCTGGAGAAGAACGGTATCGACGTCGCTCCCGCGATCACCCAGATCGAATACATCACCCACATGCTCGAGCGCACCAACGAGCTGCGCAGCGAGAAGCTCCGGTACCGCGTGATGGTGGAGAAGCTGGCCCTCATCGCGGGCATCGAGCACTTCACCGCGGTACTCGGCGACTGGGTGCTCAACCACCCCTTCGAGAAGTTCAACGCCGACGCGGAGATGGTTGACCTGTTCCGCTGGCATGGCGCCGAGGAGGTCGAGCACCGCAGCGTCGCGTATGACGTGGCCCGGTACTTCCAGATCCGCCGCGGGCACATGATGCTGACCTTTGTGCTGGCCACCATGCTGCTGGTGGGTGTGATGCTGCGCTACACCAAGTTCTTGGTGCGGCAGGACCCGTCGCTGCCCAACTACGGCGTCTTCGGCGTGCTGCGACAGATGAACAAGGCCATGAAGCGGGGAGCGTTCCTGCGGTGGCGTGAGCTGGCCAAATCGGCCATGGAGTTCATGCGTCCCGGCTTCTCACCCGATCAGGTGGGCAGCACGGCACAGGCGGTGGCATACCTGAGTACGTCACCCGCCGCGAAGGCCGCGGCCGGCTACTGATGTTCGATCGCTTCCGCCGCACGCCGCAGCCCACCCCCAAGCGCACGCGGCCCTCGCTGCCGCCGACGCTGTACGGCACCCTGCCGGTGTCGCCCACGATCGCACTCGGGAGCCTGCTGTTCCCGGTCGCGGTCCGGGCCATCGGTGCCCTGCTGATTCTCAAGAAACCGCCCGAGAACCACGTCGACCGGACGCTGACACTGGTGGTGAAAGACCGCTGGATCGAGGCGAAGGATCAGGACGTCGCCAGCCTGGTGCTGGCCGCGCCCGACGGCGAACGCCTTCCGCCGTGGCATCCCGGCGCACACCTGGATCTACTGCTGCCGTCGGGCCGGATGCGGCAGTACTCGCTGTGCGGCGATGTCTCCGACCCGTACCACTACCGCATCGCCGTGCGTCGTATCCCCGAGGGCGGCGGTGGCTCCATCGAGGTGCATGAGGCGCTCCAGATCGGCGCCACCGTCTCGATCCTCGGACCGCGCAACGCCTTCCCACTCGCGATGACCCAGCCCGGACCGCGCAAGCTGCACTTCGTGGCCGGCGGCATCGGCATCACACCGATCCTGTCCATGATCGCCTTTGCCGAGCAGCTGGGTAAGCCATGGACCATGGTGTACACCGGCCGGAACCGCGATTCGCTCCCGTTCCTCAACGAGCTCAAACGCTTCGGCGATCGGGTCATCGTGCGGACCGACGATCAGTCGGGTCTGCCGACCGCCAATGACCTGCTGCCCGAGGTGGGCGAGAACGATGCGGTGTACTGCTGTGGTCCCGCACCGATGCTCGCCGTCCTGCAGCGACGCCTACTCGAAATGCCCTCGGTGGAACTGCATTTCGAGCGATTTGCCGCTGCACCCGTGGTGGATGGGCATCCCTTCGAGGTACAGCTGGGCGCCGGTGGGCCGGTGCTCGAGGTGCCCGCCGATCGCACGGCGCTGGACGTCATCAAGAAACGGCTGCCGCATGTGGCGTACTCGTGCCAGCAGGGTTTCTGCGGCACCTGCAGGGTGAACGTGCTCGCGGGCACCGTCGACCATCGAGACCAGATCCTCACCGAATCTCAGCGTGACGAGGGACAGATCCTGACCTGCGTATCGCGCGGGGAAGGACGCTTGGTTCTGGATCTGCCCGCCGAGTAACACCTCTACGCCGAGGCCGAGATTGTGGCGAATGTGTGCCAGACGTATGCGCCATAACCTCGGTCTGGGCGAGCCGTTTCCTCATCGGGTTCACCGAGCGTTCATCGGTTCCCTGGAAACTGGCCCGATGCGCATCTCCCACGCAGTCATTGCCCTCACATCGACGCTGATCCTGGCCCTTGCTCCGTCCGCGGCGGCCGCGCCGCCCTCGGACGCTCCCGAGGTGCCTGTCGGCGAGATCGCCAAGACCGGCGGCGCCAACCGCACCCAGGGCGGACGTGACGGCGACAAGGCCGCAGATCTGCGGAACTCGGTGCAGGGCCGCAACGCCAAGAACGTCATCCTGCTGATCGGTGACGGCATGGGGACCTCGGAGATCACCTCGGCGCGCAACTACCAGCACGGCGCCGCCGGGACCCTTCCCGGACTCGACGCGCTGCCCATCACCGGCGAGTACACCACGTTCGCGCTTACCAAGGACGGTCCCGAGAAGGGCAAGCCGGACTACGTGACCGACTCGGCTGCCTCCGGCACCGGGTGGGCGACCGGGACCAAGACCTACAACGGTGCCATCTCGGTGGACCTCGACGGCAAGCCCCTGGACACGATCCTGGAAATCGTGCAGAAGCAGGGATTCGCGACCGGAAACGTCACCACCGCCGAGCTGCAGGACGCCACCCCGGCGGTGCTCACCGCCCACGTCGTCGATCGGGACTGCAAGGGCCCCAAGGAGACCCTCGAGAAATGCGCGGGCAATGCCATCGACAACGGCGGCAAGGGCTCCATCTCCGAGCAGCTGGTGGCCACCCGTGCCGATATCAGCCTCGGCGGCGGCGGTAAGTACTTCGACGAAACCATCACCGCCGGCGAGCACAAGGGCAAGACCTCACTGGATGTCGCCAAGGCGGCTGGGTATCAGCTGCCCACCACCGCAGGTGATCTGAACAAGGTGGGCAGCCTGGACAATCCGGTGCTCGGTGTATTCGCGAAGGGCAACCTGCCGGTGCAGTGGGACAAGGTGCCCGCGGCGGTCCCCAACGGCGGCAAGCTGCCCGCAACCACCTGCCGGCTCAACCCCGAGCTGCCCAAGGACCAACCACAGCTGTCCACGATGACTACCAAAGCCATTGACCTGCTGGTGAACTCGAAAAAAGGGCAGGACAAGGGCTTCTTCCTGCAGGTGGAGTCGGCGTCGATCGACAAGCAGGATCACGCGGCCAACATCTGCGGTCAGATCGGTGAGACCATCGCGCTCGACGAGGCCGTCGCGGCCGCCCTGGACTTCGCCCGCAAGGATGGCAACACCCTGGTCATCGTGACCGCCGATCACGGGCACTCCTCGCTCATCGTTCCCGAGGACTTCGACAACCCCACCGCTCTGTCGGTCGCGGTGAAGACGGCCGATGGCGCCACCATGCGGATCATGTACCCGACAGCGCCGGAGGGGGAGTCGCAGACGCACACCGGAACACAGGTACGCATCGCCGCCTACGGACCGGGCGCCGCGAACGTCTCCGGCCTCACCGATCAGACCGACAACTTCAACACAATCGTCGGAGCGCTGCTCGGATCCAAGAGCCCCGATGCCTCCAACGGGCCGTCCTGGTGGCTCGCCGGAGGGATCGCCGTCATTGCAGCCGCTCTGGGTGCCGCCGCCACGTTCTTCCTGGGCAGACGCGGAGCCTGACAGCCACGCGTATCGGGCTCGAACAGCCGAGTGGGAATCTCGCGAGGAGAATCGGCCGGATTTCCTCGCGAGATTCCCACTCGATGACCTGAGGCCTACGCCACCAGCCGCTTCGGGTTGTCGATCACCGAGTAGTCACTGGCATCCCCGGAAATCACCCGACTGCTTTCACCGTTGACACCCACCGGCACATCACCGGCCAGGGTGACGCGATGCATCCGGCGCCGTTGGTCGCCGTAGTCGGAGACGGCGTAATGCTGGGTGGCGCGGTTATCCCACATCGCGACGTCGCCAAGCTCCCAGCTCCATCGAATCGTGTTCTCCAGCCAGGTGATCCGATCCTGGAACATGCGGAACAGTGCCTGCGATTCACTGCCGCTCACATCCAGAATCCGCTTCACGAAGTTGCCCAGCAGCAGCGCCTTCTCGCCCGTCTCGGGATGCACCCGAACCACCGGGTGGTGCGCCTCGAAATGCGTCGACCCGAACTCGCGCACGTACTTGGATCCGGACCCCGCCTTGGCCAGCAGCTCGGCCACCTTCGCGGGATCGACTTGGGCGTAATCGAATTGGTTGTTGTGCATGGCCCACAGATTGTCCGCCAACTCCTGCAGAGCCTTGGGCAGCTGCCGGTAGGCCGCCACCGTGGAGGTCCATGTGGTTGTTCCGCCATAGGGAGGCAGCTCCACTGCCCGCAGGATCGAGGCCTTCGGAATCCGGTCCACGAAGGTCACATCCGTATGCCACTGGTTGGCGCGGCCACCCTCCTCCGAGTCGAGCCGCATCACACGCTCTCCGTCGAACTTCAACGTGGGGTGCGCCGACGTCGGCACGCCCATACAGCGCGCGAACGCGAACTGCGCTTCGTCGTCGAGGTGGTGCTGTCCACGGAAGAAGATCACCTTGTGCTCCAGCATGGCCTCGTTGATGGCACCTGCCGTCTCGACGTCCACTTCGCCGAGGCGCACTCCGTCGATACGGGCGCCGATGTTCTCGCCCAGCTTCACCACACGTACATCGCTGCTCATGACCCGCTCCTTCTTCCAGATAATTCAGTGTAGTCAAATGACTACACCAGCTCATCCGCTACTGTACACACATGACTACACCCGAGGCAACGGACACCAAACCCGTGGGCAAGGAAGAAGTAGTAGAGGCCGTTCTGAATGCCGCCGCCGAGCTCTTCGCCGAGAAGGGGCCCGCCGCGGCATCCATCCGCGAGGTCGCCGCCCGCGCCGGGGTGAACCACGGCCTGGTGCACCGCCATTTCGGGAGCAAGCGCCAGCTGCTGGCCTCCACGCTGCAACACCTTGCCGACACCGGGGCGGCACTCCGCGAAACCGGGGCATCCCCTTCGGACCTGGAGGCCGCACACGATCTGCAGCTGCGGGTGATGGTGCGCTCCACGCTCGACGGATTTCCCATCGAAGAACTCCAGGAACGCCGACCGGGCATGGAGTGGCTACTCGAACAGATACGCCCCGGTCACGCGGACGAGCGTGAGGCCCGACTGGCGGGAGCCCACGCGATTGCCCTGCAGCTCGGCTGGCGACTGATGGGGCCCAGCCTGCGTGCCGGTTTCGGCCTGGACGACATGTCCGATGCCGACATCCGCGCAGAGGTCGCCGGGCAAGTCGCCAAGCTCATTACACCTCAATAGATTCCACTACGCGACGGGTTGCGCCTCGGGAAACACCCACTGGCCGTCGAGAATCTGCGACTGCGCGCGGTACAGCCTGACCATGTAGTTCCAGCCCGGCGTGATCGGCAGGCAGTTCACCGTGGTGTCCGTGCACCCACCGAACTGCACCGTGGTATCGCCCCCGGCGCCGCGTCGCGCGGTGATGTTGTTGAGTGAGTAGGCATTACGGGAGTTCGGCGTGAAATACCCGTCCTTGTTGTAGACGGTGACCGACCAGAATCCATCTACCGGTACCTGCCCGACCGTCAGTCGATACACCGTGGTGCCGTCATTCTTGGCGGGGTTGACATTGAGGTAGAGGGCGTCTTTCTCGGGATTTCCGCCCCATGCCGAGGCGGTACCGATCAGATGGCGGACCGGGTCGGTGGTTGCCCTCGTGCCGAACGTCGCCTTGGTATCGGGGAGTGTCGCGGCCAGCTGGAGCAGGCCTTCGCGCACCTTCTGTTGACTTGCACTGTCCCATTTAGGGATATCGAAACTCCCCGGGCGTTCTTGTTGTGCCGCCACAGCGTCCTGCAGGGCATGGACCTCCGCGAGGTCCGCGGGATCACCAGGGTTCACCAGGGTCCGCACGGCAGCGGCTACATACCGGGTTCCGGTCTGTTCCTTGGTGATTGTGTGCTGGCCCTTCCCGTAGAAGACGGCCGGCACGTAGTGGTCTTCGGTGATCACCTGCAGCGACATGAACCGCTGCCCCGGGTCGGGCATCGAGATGGTCACCGGACCCGCGTCGAGGTCGAACACCGCCGACGAGTAGAGGGTGTCGCGGTTCTGACGGATTACCAGCTGCCGATCCAGCGGTGACAACTCGCGGATGTGATGGAAGGAGCCGAAGCCGCCGTCTTTCACGATGTTGCCGAAATACAGGTCCGACTCCGCCCGCACGAAGTTGTCGGGGGTGACAACGATGGCGCCGTCGGATGTGCGCCGCTCAGGAAACGGTGTGCCCGGTGTGTCGGCGGGGGCCGCCGTCGGCGGGTGCGCGGAGCATCCGACGAGCACTGCCGATAGTCCGACCATCACACCTGCCGCAAGCCTGTTCATGGCCTCGAAGCTACTCGCCGAGCGCTCGACTCAATACGATTCAGCAGGTAGGACCATCCTCGCCCGCGATATCGCGGAGGGTTTGGAAGAAGTCGGCGCGCTGCCCCGCCGAGATGTCCGCGAGCAGGCGCTCTTCGGCCTCGCGCGCCAGTACGTCGGCCTGTTTGAGTAGCACCGCCCCGGACCGGCTCAGTTGAGCGGGGCGGGCACGGCCGGAGTCCACGGTGTCCGGCCGTGATACCAAACCGGCGTCCTGCAGCGCCTGCAAAACGGTGTTCATCGACTGCGGGGTCACATCCGTCGCACGGGCCAGGTCCGCATTGGACCAGCCGGGGTTCTTGGACAACACCCGCATGCAGACGTACTGAGGGAATGGCAGATTCAGTGGCGCCAACGCCGCCGTGATCTCCGAACGCAACGCCGCCGAGACGCGGTACATCAACGCACCGAGCGGCTGCCATTCCTGCTCATCCATATCAGTCATGTTGACACAGTTACCATCCTCCCGCTGAGCGGCCCCGGAGCGCCCTCGACGGCATGTCGCGTTGCTACCCTTGATCGATGGCAGCAACCAGTTCGCCCGACGAACCGAATCTTGCTGCCACCAGCTGGACGATCCTCGGCATGCTTTCCTACGAGGAAGAGGTCTCCGGCTACGACATCAAGAAGTGGGCGGATTGGAGTATCAGCTACTTCTACTGGAGCCCCTCCCCGGTGACGCGCGCGCCCTCGGTAACCAGACGCACGAGCGAGGTGCCCGTCCAGAGCGGAATCCCCGCACGCAGCACCCCGGCAAACAGTCCGGCCGCCAGGGCCTGCCCACCAGCCAGGTAGCGCCGACCCAGTACCGCCCCGCCGACTCCTTGCGCGACTCGTTTCACGATGAGCGGCAAGGCCTTACGGGGCAGCCGTGCCATCAGGTTCATCCATCGATAGTCGGCGCTGGTGACGGGCATCGGGACCGCGGGGGGCTTCATGACGCCCGGTTGCAGTCGGTTTCGGTACTTGCCCAGCACGGATGCATCGAACGGGCGGCATTCGCAGGTGCGCCCGACCGGGCTGCCGCCGGGCTCTTCGGGGTGGTAATCCGCGTAGTCCCGGCACCAGGTGAAGCGCATCGGTGTCAGTCGCGTCAGCATTTCGACGGTCGCCGACTCGTGCTCGAGGAACCCGTCACTGCGCGCTTCCGGCGCGGTTCCGGCGACCACCGATCGCAGATAGGCGCGCGCCTGCGCCAGGGTGTCTCCCGTGCGGGCTGCCCTCAGCATCGGACTCGCCGGGAGCCACAGGGCTCCTCCCGAGCGGGCGGTAGACCCACCCACGTAATGCGACTTCTCGACGATCAGCACCGACAATCCGAGCTCACCGGCCGCTAGCGCGGCGGCCATTCCCGTTCCCGCACCGACCACCAGCAGATCGACCTCGGTGTCGGCCGTGACGGTTCCGGCCGGAATCAGCCCGTGGGGTGCTGATGCCATCTGTACGTACCTCCGTCGAATTGGTGTGAACGTCCGCGAGGCTATGCCGACAGTCCCTCGCGGTAGCCGCCGATTCCCTCCCAGCGGGACGCCGGCTCTGCGGGCGACACCGATGTCCGGTGAGCGGACCAACCCCCTGCTGTAAGCGCGCACACGCTGTTAGAACGGGTCCATGACGACAGCCCAGTCAGAGCCCGGTCTTGATTCTGTGAAAGTGCGCGCCATCGAGGCGGACGCCGCGCCTACCCGGTTCGCGCGCGGCTGGCATTGCCTTGGCCTCATCAAGGACTTCGGCGATGGAAAGCCCCACTCCATCAACGCGTTCGGCAAAAGGCTCGTCGTGTTCCGCGGCACCGGAGGCAAGATCAGCGTCTTGGACGCCTACTGCAGACACATGGGTGGGGACCTGAGCCAAGGCGAGGTCAAGGGTGACGAAATCGCCTGCCCGTTCCATGACTGGCGCTGGGGCGGCGACGGCCGCTGCAAGCAGGCGCCCTACAGCCGTCGCACCCCCAAGCTCGCACGCACGGCCACCTGGACCACGCTGGAACAGGACGGCATGTTGTTCATCTGGAACGACCCGCAGGGGAGTGCGCCGCCGGGGGACATAACGATTCCACGTATCGAGGGCGCCGACAGTGACGAGTGGACCGATTGGCATTGGTACACAACGATTGTCAACACCAACTGTCGAGAGATAGTCGACAACGTGGTCGATATGGCGCACTTCTTCTACGTACACGGCGCGCTGCCGACGTACTTCAAGAATATCTTCGAGGGCCACGTCGCCACGCAATACATGAACGGCGGAACCCGGGCGGACGTGCCCAGCCCGGAGGGAGTGGAGATGATCGGACAGACGTCCGTCGCGTCGTACTACGGCCCCTCCTTCATGATCGATGATCTGACCTACCACTTCGTCGGCGGCGATCAGCAATCGATTCTGATCAACTGTCACTACCCCATCGATTCGGATTCCTTTGTGCTGCAATACGGCATCATCGTCAGGAAGTCGCCCGCATTGCCCGATGACGCCGCCACGGGTGCCGCTGTCGCGCTCGGCGACTGGGTGAGGATCGGGTTCGAGCAGGATGTGCAGATCTGGAAGAACAAGGCGCGCATCGATAATCCGCTGCTGTGCGAGGAGGACGGTCCCGTATACCAACTGCGGCGCTGGTATCAGCAGTTCTACGTGGACACCGAGGACGTGGCCGCCGAGATGGTGGACCGGTTCGAGTATGAGGTGGACACCACCCGCCCCGGGGAGGCTTGGAAATCACAGATCGAGGAGAACCTCGCCGCGATGGCCGGAAGCTCATCGTCGTGATCCGCACCGACAATCGCCTGGCCGACTCACCGATGGTGCCGGTCGGCTGTCAGCGTTGCGGCGCGCAGGTTTTGGCGCGCAAGAGCAGCTGGCAACAGACCAGCGTGCAGTGGAACGCCGAGGCCGAATCTCGGTGTCTCCAGCGGTCGGACCGCACCGGACTGTTCCTGGTGTGCACGGAGCTACGCGGCTCGATTCTCGACGCCGCACGCAGCGGACGACTCCCCGTTCTCGCCGAAGAGTACGGCGCTTAAGCAAGCAGCTCGTCGACATCGCGGCACAACCGCTCTATCGCCGCGGCGGCCAGGTCCAGACCCGGCATGGTCATGAACCCGTGAATGGCGCTGTCGTAGCGCCGGTACCGCACCGGAACCCCGGCCTTCTGCAACGCCCGCGCGTAGGCCTCACCCTCGCTGCACGGCGGGTCATAGCGCGCCGTCACCACCACGGCGGCAGGTAGTCCAGCTAGATCCGCCCGCAGTGGCGCCGCGTAGGGGTGCGTGCGCAGGGCGTGATCGGGTAGGTACTGATCCCAATACCACCGCATGGCGGCGCGGGTGTTGTAGTAGCCGTTCGCATACCGCCGGTAAGAGTCCGTGTCGAAATTCGTGTCCAACACCGGGTAGATCAGGATCTGGCCCGCGAGGGCAGGCCCACCCATATCGCGGGCCATCAGTGTGGTGACTGCGGCGAGATTGCCTCCGGCGCTATCGCCGCACACGATTACGCGGCCGGGGTCTCCTCCGAGCGCGCGGGCATGGCGCACCGCCCAACATGTCGCCAGGAACATGCCCTGCGCCGCCGTCGGCCACCGATGTTCCGGCGCCCGCCGATAGTCGACCGATACCACCACGGCGGGCATCTGGTCGGCCAGGCGTCGGCACAAGCCGTCGTGAGAGTCCTTGTCACAGAACACGAATCCGCCGCCATGGGCGAAGACGAGGGTGGCCAGCGGTCCCGGCGCATCCGGGCGGTACACCCTGATCGGTATCTCACCGTGCGGCCCGGAGGCGTGCTCGTCGGTCACCGAACGCATCGGCAGCGGCTCGGCCGGTGCCCTATAGCGGGCACGAATGGCAGCACGCGCCGTCGCTCCCGTCATCGTCTCGACGCGTGGAAACCCCTCGTTCAGAGCCGGGAGCAATGCCGCGATCTGTGGATCGAGGGTCACGCGTATTGCATTGCGGGTGAGTTCATCTCGCGCGGCGCGGGGGAGGGGGCGCACCGTAGGGGCCGAATCGGCTGCAGGGTTGGTGCCACCCGTGTCGGGCCGTTCTCGACATTGCGCCAGATGGCCGACGCCGCCGAAGCCCTGTCGGCACGCACCCTGTTACCGGTGCCGTGGGTGGAAACCGTAGACATCAGCAATGCGGTGGTGTTCCTGGCCTCCGACGAAGCGCGTTACATCACCGGCACCCAGCTGGTGGTCGACGCCGGACTAACGCAGAAGGTGTGATGAATCGCGTGACAGGACGATTGGCAGGCAAGGTGGCGCTGGTCACCGGTGCCGCGCGGGGTATTGGGCGTGCGCAGGCGGAGCGCTTCGCTCAGGAGGGCGCCGATGTCATCGCTCTCGACATCTGCGCACCGGTGCACACCACCGTCACGCCCCCCGCGACATGTGCCGACCTCGATCAGACGGCCGATCTGGTGGAGTCTCACGGCCAACGGGTCATTCCGGGCGTGGTCGACGTACGGGATCTGCGCGCCCTGGAAACCTTTGTCACCGATGCGGTTACCTCATTCGGCGGCCTGGACATCGTGTGCGCGACGGCCGGGATCACGTCGCGCAGCATGCTCACCGAGATGAGTGAAAGCGTGTGGCAGACCATGCTTGACGTCAATCTGACCGGCGTGTGGCATACCACCCGCGCCGCGATTCCACACTTGATCACCCGTGGCGGCGGCTCCATGGTGTTGGTGAGCTCCATCGCCGGATTGCGCGGTCTCGTCGGGGTCTCGCACTATGTCGCGGCCAAGCACGGCGTGGTGGGGCTCATGCGTTCACTGGCATCGGAGCTGGCGCCGCACAAGATTCGCGTGAACACCGTGCATCCCACCAACGTGGATACCCCGATGATCCAGAACGACCATGTACGGCGGATGTTCCGGCCCGACGTCGAGGAACCGACTCGAGAAGAATTCGCTCACGCTGCCAAGACCATGAACATGCTCGACCTGCCGTGGGTGCAACCGCTCGATATCGCGAACGCCTCGCTGTTCCTGGTCTCCGACGAGGCGCGGTACATCACCTCGGTCGCCCTGCCGGTCGACGCGGGCAGTACGCAGCGGTAGCCGCCCTCGGCGGTACCGTCGAGGCATGAACGTGCTCATCTCGGCCGACGAGCTCGCACAACGCCTGTCCGATCTCCATGTCCTCGATGTGCGCTGGACCGTGATGCAGCCGAACGGCCGCCCGGCCTACCTCGAGGGTCATCTTCCCGGCGCGGTGTTCGTTGACCTGGATGCCGACCTCGCCGACCACTCCGTGGCGGGCCGTGGCCGCCATCCGCTGCCCACGCCCCGGGCTCTCCAAGCCAGTGGCCGGCGCTGGGGACTGAGCGACGGTGACGCCGTGGTCGTCTACGACGATTGGAACGGGCAGGCGGCCTCGCGTGCCTGGTGGCTGCTGCGCGCCGCCGGAATCGCCGACGTTCGGATTCTCGACGGTGGCTGGCCGGCCTGGCAGCGTTTCGGAGGGCCCGTCGAGGCGGGAGAAGTTGTCGCCGAGCCCGGCGGCATCACCATCTCTTCGCTGGACGGCTTCGCCGCGGTCGATGCCGATGCGGTTGCTTCCCAGGCGGAATCACCCGATGCCCTGGTGTTGGACGCCCGTGCGTCGGCCCGCTATCGCGGGGAGGAGGAGCCGTTGGATCCCCGTGCCGGGCACATCCCCGGTGCCGTGTCCGCTGCGACTGCCGAGAACCTCACGCCGCAGGGAACCTTCCGGCCCGCTGCCGAACTGCGCGAGCGCTTCGAGCTGCTCGGCGCCGGACGGCACCCCGTCACGGTGTACTGCGGGTCCGGTGTCACCGCCACCCACCAGATCGCGGCGTTGGCTGTCGCGGGATACGACGCTGCCCTCTACCCGGGGTCGTGGTCGGAGTGGTCGAACGACCCGCAGCGCCCCGTCGCGACCGGGCCCGATCCGAACTAGCCGATCAGAGCGCCAATCCCACGGCCAGCGCAACAATCCCCAGAAGTGGCGGCACCAGCTGCTTGAGCGCGGCCGACGCCTTATCCGGCGACGAGATCAACAGCACCAGCCCGGCCGCGACCATCGATCCGGCGCCGGTGAACACCAGCGTCGCACCGACCGACGTGCAGCCTCGTGCCCACAGCACCGTGCCCACCGCGATGGCAATCGCGAGGAACAGGTTGTAGAAACCCTGGTTGAAGGCCAGAGGTTTCGTCACCTCGGCCTCTTCGAGTGTGCGCACACCAAAAATCTTGCGCGTCTTCTCACTGGTCCACGTGATCGATTCCAGATAAAAGATGTAGACGTGGATGAGCGCGGCGATTCCCGTCAGTACCAGCCCTGCGATGATCATGCTGCGAGAGCCTATCCGGCTCGCCGCTAACGCAGAGCCGGCTCGGGAGTTATGTCGGACTCCGCCGCCTGCAGGGGTGACTCTTCGCGGATATCCGTGCGCGAGTTCATCGCCAGCACCACCATGCAGAGCGTCGCCAGTACTGCGCCACCGCAGAGCAACACGGGGTGTGTCAGCACCGGCAGCGTGCTGCTGAGCATCGTCAGCATCATCGGCACCCCGAAGCCCAGGTAGGTCAGCCCGTAGAAGACGGCGGTGAGTCCGGCCAGGTCTGTGGGCCCGGCGATCCGGTTCACCTCCTGTAGCCCGCTGACCAGTGCCGTCCCATACCCCGCACCCAGCACCAACGCGGCGATCAGGACCCACGGGATAGTGAGCCGGTGTGCGGCAACGGCGGCCAACGCCATACCCACGGCGATCAGCGCCAGCCCGATGATGCCGAGCCGCGCGGTGCCCGAACAATCGATCCTGGGCGCAAGCAGCTGTGCGGTGAAACCGCAGCCCAGGCAGACCAGACAACACAGGGCGGAGAAGGCGATGCGGTCGCTGGGAAGCGTCGGGGCGATGAGCGTGGGCAGCACCGCGTACGCCACCGCCGCCGAGCCGAACACCCAGGGCGCCAAAGGCATAACAACAAACAGGAAGCGGCGACGGCGCGCGGCGGGGATCTTCAGATCGTCCACCAGCCGACCCGGTGCGCGCTCGGCCGCAGATTCCGGAACCGAGAGTGCAAGTACCGCACCGGGAATCGTGATCGCGATGTTGACCAGGAACGCCAGGTTCTGCGGCCAGGGGCCCCACTGCGCCAACGCTCCGGCCACGGCGGCCCCGAGCGCGAATCCCGCCGTCAGGCTCATAGCTCCGCGCCGCGCACCGGCGCCGATCCGATCAAACGGGGGAGCCGACAGTTCCTTGACCCACGAGCTGCCTGCGGCCATGGCCAGGCCCAGCGCGATACCGGAGAGCACCCGCCCCGTGAAGAGCAGCGCGAAATGCTGCGCCCCCAGGGCAAGCACCAGAGACCCGGCCATCGAGATGAACGGGGCCAGCAGCATCACCGCACGCCGGCCGTAGCGATCCGAGAGAGGTCCGCCCAGGAACAGCGCCGGGATGATGCCCAGCACGTAGGCGAACAACAGTGTGTCAACGGATGCCGCGGATTGTCCGGCCTGCCGATACATCACCAGCAGCGGGGTGAATTCATTACCACCCCAGGCAATTCCGAACATCGCGAGGGCCACCCGCTGCCACGGCGCCAGCAGGCGGCTAGTCACGCTCGGTCACCACTTTCATGTGCTCGACGAGTTCGGCGCTGAAGCGTGCTGCATCGCCCGCCGCTAACGCGTCCACGAGCGCGCGGTGTCCGGCAACCGACCGTGCGACCCGCACCGGGTCTACTCCGATGGCGGCGGCCGCCATTCGGCGCTGGCGCTCGCGAAGGCTGTCGTAGAAGTTCTCCAGCAGTGGGTTTCCCAGCTTGGCCACGATCGCACGGTGGAAGTCCACATCCGCGGCCGCGAAACCCGCGGCATCGCCCTGCGCGGCACGCCCTAATTGCACCTCGATGAGTGCTGACAGATCAGACAGAAGTGCCGGAGATGCGCCCCGTTCGGCAATGCGCGCCGCGGCCGCGCTCTCCACGACGCGGCGCGCGTCAACGACGTGTCGCCGTTCCTCGGGGGTGATGGGCACCACCAGTGCCCCGCGCTTGGGGTAGAGCCGCAGCCAGCCTTCGGTTTCGAGCCGCAGGAAGGCCTCACGTACCGGAGTGCGGCTACATCCCATCCGCGCCGAGATCTCGCCTTCGCTCAGCAGCTCACCGCCGGGGATATCACCGCTGAGGATGCGCTCCTTCACCGAGCGATATGCCTCTTCACTTGCGGAGATGGCCACTGTTCGAATAATAGACACAACTTGTATCTAAGATGAAGACGGTAGCTATCGCAAACCGAAAAACCCACTTCACCGGGTGTTCAGCGTCACGTTATGGCGGAGGACGATGCCGCCGTCACCGCAGGCGCACTCGCCTAGCGGGCCGCCTGCTCATCGGCTATCCGCTTGTCCAGCTTGGCGTCGAACGTGTTGGCAAGCGTCGTGCACGCCGTCGGGTCGATCATCGGGTTCGGGTCACGTTGCGCCACGAGCCTGTTCAACTTCGTGATGTCGTCGGCTTGTTCGGGGTGCACGGAGAACAAGATGTCGCAGGGCAGCGCGCGCACCGTCTGAATGCTCTGCCGGAACCTGGACACATGACCGGGCGCAAAACGGTAGTTACCGGTGGCGACGGCATTGAGGCTATCGGCGTAGACCATGTCCAGGCACCGGCCTCCTTCGCATGATTTCCAGGTCCAGCTGACACCGCCGGGCGTGTGGCCCGGTGTGAAATGCGCTGTCACCGCCACATTTCCGAGCTTCAGCACCTCCCCATCGGCGATCTCCCGAACTCGTTCAACGGCAGGGAAGGCGGCGTTCGCGGTATCGGAGGCCTGCGGATCATCGGCGGACACGTGCCCGGCACGCAGCGACTGGGCGCCGACAGGGCTCGATACCGCGGTGGCCCCGCTGTCATGGACCACCGCTGCGATACCGCCCGCATGATCGACGTGGGTATGAGAGGACAGCACGTACTTCAGGTCGTCGACGGAGAACCCCAGCGTGCGGATGTTGTCCTCCACCTGCGGCGCCGATTGCGGCATGCCCACGTCCAAAAGAATCAAACCCTCGTCGGTCCGAATCAGCACCGAGCTGATGCCCTCTGTCCCGACGTAATAGGTGTCACCGTGCACACGGATGGGCGCACGCGGCTGTGTCCAGATCGGGTCGCCCGCCACCGGTGCGGTCAGCGCTTTCCCGTGTTCATGCTGTTCGGGCCGCTCCGGCGAGGCAGTGCATCCCGCGACGAGGACAGCGAGAGCGGCAGCGGCGAGCAGTTTCATGATCTCCATCCCTACCACCTCACCGAACACCCGAGCACGCGGATTTAGACGCGTGCTTCGATAACACCATGCAACGCACTATCTACACCGAGGACCACGACGCGTTCCGGGAGTCCGTGAAGGCCTTCGTGCAGCGCCACGTCGAGCCGCGCGCCGAGAACTTCATCGAGCAGCGCTACATCGACCGCGAGCTGTGGCTAGAAGCCGGCAAGCAGGGCTACCTGGGGCTCGACGTGCCCGAGGAGTTCGGCGGCAGTAGTGCCGGCGACTACCGCTACAACGCGGTTCTGCAGGAGGAGCTGTCGCGCTCCAGCGCCGCACTGGCCTCCTCGATGTCCATCCACTTCGACATCGTCGCCCCGTACCTGGTCGAGCTGACCACCGATGAGCAGAAGCAGCGCTGGCTGCCGAAATTCTGTAGCGGCGAGATGATCACCGCCATCGGCATGACCGAACCGTCGGGTGGTTCCGATCTGGCAGCCCTCAAGACCACTGCGGTCAAGGACGGTGACGACTGGGTCATCAACGGCTCCAAGACATTCATCACCAACGGCGCGCGTGCCGATCTCGTGGTCGTCGCCGCGCGCACCGCACCCGAGCTCAAGGCCAAGGGCATCACCTTGTTCGCGGTCGAAGAGGGCATGCCCGGCTTCGAGCGCGGCCGCAAACTGGACAAGGTGGGCCAGCCGGAAGCCGATACCGCCGAACTGTTCTTCACCGATGTGCGGGTGCCCGCCGAGAACGTGATCGGTGAGGTCAACCAGGGATTCATCTCGATGATGCAGCGCCTGCCCCAGGAGCGGATGGGCTGTGCGGTCGCCAACATCGCCCACGCGGCCGCGGTGCTCGAGGAGACGATCGAGTACGCCAAGGAGCGCAAGGCGTTCGGTCAGCAGATCGGCAGCCTGCAGTACAACAAGTTCCTCATCGCCGAGCTCGTCACCAAACTCGAAGCGGCGCAGGTGTATGTCGATCAGGGTGTGCTCGCGCACAGCAAGGGTGAGCTCTCGGCGATCGATGCCGCGAAGGCCAAGTGGTGGTCCTCTCAAGTGCAGAACGAGGTCATCGACGCCTGCGTGCAGCTGCACGGCGGCTACGGGTACATGAAGGAATACCGCGTCGCGCGGGCCTGGATGGACGCGCGCGTCACCAAGATCTGGGCCGGTTCCAACGAGATCATGAAGGAGCTCATCGGTCGCGACCTGGGCTTCTGATCCGACCCCGCCCGGGCCGCTACCGTCGAATGGGAATCTGGCGAGGCGTTTGATCGGAATTTCCTTGTGAGATTCCCACTCGGTGAAAGGGCATCATGACTGACGACGGACGCATACGGGTTCCGGCCGACCTGGACTCGGTGACGAACATCGGCAGCGGCGATCAGGCCGAGGACCACTCCGAGATCGACCCGGCCGCCGTTGAGCGCATTTGGCAGGCGGCCCGGCACTGGTATCAGGCGGGTATGCACCCGGCGATCCAGGTGTGTTTGCGGCACAAGGGAAAAGTGATCCTCAACCGTGCCATCGGGCATGGTTGGGGTAACGCGCCCACCGATCCGGCCGATGCCGAGAAGATCCCCGTCACCACCAACACACCGTTTTGCGTGTACTCGGCCGCCAAGGCCGTCTCGACGACGGTGGTCCATCTGCTCATCGAACGCGGTGCGCTCTCGCTCGACGACCGTGTCTGCGAGTACCTGCCCACCTTCACCAGCCGCGGCAAGGATCGCATCACCATCCGCCATGTGATGACCCACAGCGCGGGCATTCCGGTACCCACCGGACCCCGGCCGGATGTCACCCGGATGGATGACAGCGAGTACACCCGCGAACAGCTCGGCCAGCTGCGCCCGCTCTACCGTCCCGGCCTGGTGCACATGTATCACGCACTGACCTGGGGGCCGTTGGTGCGCGAGATCGTTCTCGGTGCGACCGGCAAGAGCATCCGCGACATCCTTGCCACGGAAATCCTCGATCCCCTCGGGTTCCGGTGGACCAACTACGGTGTGGCCCCCGAGGACGTACCGCTGGTGGCACCGAGCCACCCCACCGGCAAGCCATTGCCCGCGCCCATGCGCGCGGCCTTCCGGGCGGTGGTCGGCGGGACCATGCACGAGATCATCCCGATGTCGAACCAGCCCTTCTTCCTCACCGGCGTGGTGCCGTCGTCCAACACCGTCTCCACCGCGAACGAGCTGTCCCGCTTTGCGGAGATCCTCTGTCGGGGTGGCGAACTCGACGGGGTGCGGGTCATGTCCCCCGAGACCATCCGGGCCGCGGCGGCACCGGCCCGGCGCCTGCGACCGGACATGGCGACCGGCGGTATGCCGATGCGCTGGGGGACCGGATACATGCTGGGCTCTAAGCGGTTCGGACCGTTCGGGCGCAACTCGCCTGCGGCGTTCGGGCACACCGGGCTGGTGGACATCGCCGTATGGGCGGACCCCGCCCGTGCGCTGTCCGTCGGCGTGGTCAGCAGCGGCAAGCCGGGTAACCACAAGGAAGCCAAGCGCTACCCGGCCCTGCTGGACCTCATCGCCTCGGAGGTACCGCTCGTCTCCTAATGTTTCAGCACTCGTTTACGGGGTATACCTCGCGTGGATCGGGGATCAGCAACGAACTGCCCCCAGCGAAGGAAACATCGACATGACGCTCTCCCACACCCTCATTCGCCGGGCCACCAGCACCGCCGGTGTGCTCGGGTTCATCACCGCGACTGCCATATTGCCCACGGCTTCGGCCGCGCCGGACTGTAGCCGCGAGCGGCTCTCCGACACCGTCGGCTCGACAACAATCGCCGCCCGCGGATACCTCGACAATCACCCAGGAGCACGGGCGGTGCTCGACGCCGCGCCCGACCAACCGCGCGCCCAGGCCGCCGCGAACATCCGCGCGTACTTCACTGCCAACCCCGGCGAGTACCACGATCTCCGCGGCATCCTGTCCCCGATCGGTGACGCCCAGCGCGAATGCAATGTCACCGTGCTGCCGCCGGGCCTAGCCTCGGCGTACGACGAGTTCATGGCCGGCTGAGCTCGGCTAAAGCTCCAGGCCCAGCAGCGCGTTCTCGATCAGCTCGGGTAGTGCCGGGTGTATCCAGTACTGACCTCGCGCCATCTCGCGCACCGGTATCGAGAAGCTCATCGCGGTGATCAACGATTGGATCAGCGCCGACGCCTGGTAACCGACGATGTGCGCGCCGACCAGCAGGCCCGTCGATCGGTCGGCAACCAGCTTGCACAACCCCTCGGTGTCCTCCATCGCCCATCCGTACGCGATGTCTCCGTATGTCTGCACCTTGACCGCCACGTCGATCCCGCGTTGTCGCGCCTGGTCCTCTGACAATCCCACCGATGCCACCTGCGGGCGGCTGAACACCGCACCGGGGACAAACCGGTGATCGCTGGCGGTAGTCGGGGAATCCCAGCCGGACAGCAGATTCGCCTGCACCACCCGCGCTTCGTGATTGGCCACGTGCTTGAGCAGATAGTGCGAACTCACATCGCCGAGGGCGTAGATGCCGCGCACCGGTGTGCGCTGGTACTGGTCGACCGGCACCCGGCCCTGCTCGTCGAGCGCCAGTCCCGCCGCGGACACGTTCAGCTGATCACCGTTGGGGGTGCGTCCGGTGGCGACCAGCAGCACATCGCCGGTCACCGTTGATCCGTCGGTGAGGTCCAGTTCGACACCGTCACCATCGATCTCGCGAGCGGCCACCACTTCTGTGTTCAGCCGCACATCCCACCGCGCCGACACCACATCGGTGAAACGCTGCGCGATCGTCTCATCCTGAGCGCGCAACAGCCGCGGGCCGCGCGCGATCACCGTGACCGCCGAGCCCAAGCCACTGAAAACGTGCGCGAACTCGGCGGCGATGAAACCGCTGCCCACGATCACCACACGCTCGGGTAACTCCGGTAGACGCATGATGTCGTCGTTGGTGTGAAAGGCCACGCCGCTGTCGGTGATCACCGGCGGGATGACCGGACGTGAACCCGCGGCGATGACCACCTGCCGGGCCTCCAGGATCGTGCCGTCCGCCAGCTGGAGTCGATGGATCGGGTCGCCGTCGGTATCGGTGCCCGGCGCCATGAATCGCGCTTCTTGCTGAAAGACCGTGATGTTGGGGCAGTCCTCGACGCGGTAGCGCAACCCACCCGCCGCGATCGGGTCGATCCTGCCGAAGACGCGTTCACGGATGTCGGCCCAGCGAGTTCCCTGCACCGAGCTGTCCACACCGAGCCGCGAGCCGTCACGGGCCTCGTCGGCCAGGTCTGCGGGGTAGACGAACATCTTGGTGGGTATGCAACCGACATTCAGGCAGGTGCCACCGTAGGCGCCCGCGTACACACCGCGATCGACGATCGCGATCTTCTGGTCCGCGAAGCGGTCATCGGGCAACGAGTTTCCGCTGCCGGAACCGATGATGACGAGGTCGTACACCTGTTCTCCATCCGTTGAGGGCGCGCTCTCTCGGTGCCGAGCGTTCCCCCTTACGCTGCCATATCGGCCGGCACCGTGACGCACACCCGGGTACCGGCGCCCGGTGCCGACGTGATCGCGACATCGCCGCCCGCGGCGTTGATGGGAACCGTCAGCGAGGCCAGCCCGATGTGCCCGTCGGCGACCGACGCGGACAGATCACGCGGATCGAAGCCCTTGCCGTCATCGGCGACCACCAGCGTGAGGAGATCGTCATCTCGAGCCAGTTCGACGTGAATGTTCTTGGCACGTCCGTGCTTCACCGCATTGGTCAACAGCTCCTTGACCGCTCGGTACACCAGCGGCTGCGCCGGGGGACTGCCCACTTCCTGCAGCTCAGTGCTGACCTCGACGGTGCCCCGCGCCGCGTACTGTCGGCCGAGCTCACGGACCGCCGCCGTCAATCCCAGCTCGGCGAGCACCTGCGGATGCAGGGCCGACACCGCGCCGCGCAATTCCGCTGCCGTGTCGCGCAACGACGCATGCACCGCCACCAACACCGGATCAGGTTGTCGTTCAAGAACTTCCTCGATTTCGAGGCGTGCCGCCAGCAGATTCTGCAGCGGGCCGTCATGCAAGCGCTCGGCGACTTCGCGGTTGTGCCGTTCCTCGGCGCGCATCGCTTCCAGCACCAGCTGCTCGCGCGTGCGCACGAGCTGCTCGACGTGTTCGGAGCGGCGTTTGAGCACGAAGCACATTCCGGCGGTCACAGCGGCCAGCCACAGCAATGTCACAACGGTGAGGTACTCGTCGCCGGGAATACCGTCGATGTTGCCACTCCTGGTGTAGAACACCAGAACACCCAAATACCCTGCAGCGGTAATGGTTCCGAGGACAGCCGTCACAGCCGGACGCTCTTGGAAGGCCACCGAAACGGGAAGCAGGAAGAACACCGGGAGTAATTCCGACGTGCCGTAACCGGAGGCCACACACAGCGCCACCACGGCGGCGATGTCCACGGCGGTGGCGGCAGGGGCCACCCACATCGGGACATGTCCGCGCACCGCGATCAGCACCCACACAATCGCAGACACCGTGTACACGGCCAGTACCCCGTAATACACACCGACATGCCACATTTCGATGTTCGGGTTAGACCCCAGCAGCACAATCAGCACGATCAGGGGCAGACGTAGCCAGGCCGAAACCCGCATGGGTTCAGCGGTGAAGTACCCGGCCACCCGCTCCAGCGCCACGGCTACTCGAGCAATCCACGCCGCATGGCCTCGGCCACCGCCGCCGCCCGGTCACCGACGCCAAGTTTTTCGTACAGCCGCTGCACGTGCGTTTTCACAGTGGACGGAGCCAGGAACAGTTGCTTGGCCATGGCCGGCACGGTGAGGCCGTCGGCGATCATCCGGAGCACCTCACGTTCACGCGTGCTCAACGACGGGCCCGCCGGTTGTGCGCGCTTGCGAATCTCGCCGGCCAGTCCCGCCGTCAGGCTGGCCGTCACCACGTCCCGGCCCCGCGCGCAGTCGAGCACCGCACTGACCAGTTCCGCGCGCGTGGATTCCTTCGAAAGGAAGCCCGCAGCCCCCTCCGCCAGGGCGTGATAGACGATCGCCGCGTCGTCATGGGCCGAGAGCAGCAGTACCCGGGTACGCAGCTCGTCGCGGCGCACGGCCGCAGCCACCTGCGTCCCGTCGAGCTCCGGCATCCGGTAATCGAGCAGCGCGACGTCGGGCTGGTGCTCTCTGATCAGCGCGAGCGCACCGGCGCCATCCTGAGCCTCTGCCACCACGGATATCTGGCCGCTTCCGGTCAGCGCCCGCACCACACCCTCGCGAAAAAGCGGGTGGTCATCGCCGACTACCACCCGCACAAGTTCGCCGCTCACCTGCACAAACGCAAGCTTGGCACGCCAAATCCGCGTGTGTCCCCCAATTGGGGGACATCAAGATCCTCCGGTGTATCAGCCGGTCGCCCGACATACATTCCGGTCTCCGCGCCGCATCGTTGAAGTATCACCAAGCAACCCGGTGATCCAACTCAAAGACCCACTGGCACAGGAGAAATCATGAAGAAGTACATCATCGCCGGAACCGCCGCCGCCGCTCTCGCGCTGGCACCCCTCGGCTTCGCTCTCGGCACCGCATCCGCTCAGACCGACGGCTCCAACGCCCAGCAGACCGTCAGCGAGCTGCAGGCCCAGGGCTACAGCGTGATCGTCAGCAAGACCGGATCCAAGGCCCTCAATCAGTGCACCGCCAGCAGCGTGCGCCCCGGGCAGACCACCGTGCGGTCCGATTACGGCCTCCCGAGCAACAAGCGTCCGGGCGTCTTCACCAACACCACGACCACCAAGACCATGTACGTGGATGTGACCTGCTGATTTAGCGCCGATACCGAGTACATACCAACCTCGTTCCATTAGATGCCGATTCAGACACGGGTGGGTAACGGCCCTCGCCAACCACGCAACGCCCATAAGAGACTGCGTATGCGACGGGTCTCACGCTGCCCGCGATGCAGATCGAACTGTCGGAGCGCTGGGGCCAAACGGCTTCTGGTGGAAGAGGAGATTGCCGTGAGTGCGCCCAACGATTCCCCGGCCGACGGCTCCGAGGACGAGATCCTCGACCGGACCGGACCCATCATCCCCATCAAGCTGGGCGCGCACGCCAAACGGCAGCGCGCGGAGGCCGCCTCGCCGCAACAGCGCCAGCCCGAATTGGCGCCCCGTCCACTGCAACTGCCGCCACGTGGCCCCCTGTCCATCGTCGACGCCGTACCGCCCCACGATCCGCATGTCGATCTCCCTCCGGCCATCGGCGATGCATTGGGAGCACAGCTTCGTTCAGAAATGCTGCCGTCGCCGCGGCGCCCCGCGTCCATTGGTTGGCGTAAGTGGGTGTACCGCGGGAGTTTTGGCGTCATCAATCCGGGCGAATCCCGCGAAGAGGCCGAACTTCGTGAGCTGACCGCCGTGGTGCGCACCCCGTGGCGGGGCATCCACTCCCTGGCGGTCTTGGGCGGAAACGGCGGCGTCGGCAAGACGATGATCACCGCCGCCCTCGGGTCGGTGCTCTCCGAGCTGCGTCGCAAGGACATGGTGCTGGCCACCGACGCCGATCCGGGCCAGTCGGCCAACCTGGCGTCGTGGATCGATCCGTCGGCCTCATCCACCTTCGCTGATGTGCTGGCCCAAGACGAGCCCGAGCGCAACTTCGATCTGCGCTTCTTCGTCGGGCAGAATCCGGTGACCGGACTGGATGTGCTTGCTGCCAACGCACATTCAGTGCGTCCGCGCGGGGAGCTCAATTCCGAGATCTACTCCCAGGCTCACAATCGGCTGCAGCGGCTCTACAGCCTGCTGCTCACCGACACCGGCGTGGACTTCTGGCATCCGGTGATGCCCGGCGTGCTGCGGTGCGCCAATGGTGTGGTGCTCGTTGCGGCCGCCACGCCGGTCGGTGCCGAGGGCGCGGTCCGCGCAATCGAGTGGCTCATTTCCGAGGGTTACGAGTATCTGATCCCCCGCATGGTGGTGGTGATCAACCATGTTCGCGGCTACGACAGTCGCGAGGATCGCAGGAACTCCGAGCGTCTGGTGGCGGCGATGGTCGCTCGCTTCCACCGCTGGATCTCGCCGAACCACATCGTCGCCGTGCCCTATGACCCGCATATCGCCACGGCGGGACCGCTGGACATCCATCAGCTACAGCCCGAGACCTGGCATGGCCTGGTCACCGCGGCAGCCTCGGTCTCGGCCGGCCTGGCGAGCGCCTGGAGCGTCTAGTCGCGACAGACCGTCCGCCCCCCGCGAAGCGTCTCGAGCAGCTCCCGGTACGGACCGACCACATAGGCGGTATCGCCGGCCACAAGGCGGGTATCCCGGCGGGGATGCAGCCGGATCGGCAGGCCCTGCCGGGATATCGCGATGACCCGTGTCTTCGTGGACAAGTCGGCCATCCGCATTCCGGCCAGTTCACTGCCTTCTTCGACCAGCACCCCACCGACGGTGAAGGACTGCTGTCCCACCGAGAAGGTGCCCAGCACCTGCAGGCCCATCGCGGCGCCGATGAACCAGGGTGCCGCGAGTTCGACCGTGGAACGCAGGTTCTCGAATCCGAATCGCTGAGCCACCGCCGTACCAAGCGTGCGATCAAAAACCCGCACTACCAACGGCACATGAGACCATCGCGAGCCCAGGCGGTTTCGCACCACAATTCCTGTTTCGATATTGGTGACATCGTCTTGAGTAAGCACCGCGACCGCCGCCGCCTCGTCCAGTCGCGCCGCATCCCAGGTCTGGGGCAGGGTCGCGTCGCCGAATATCACCGGAATCCCCAGATCGGTGACCGTCGCCAGGTATCGGTTGCTCTCCGAACGCTCGATGATGACGACGTCGCAACCGGCCGCTTTCAGATCTGTGGCCACCCGCACACCAAAGGACCCCACGCCGACGACGATGACGTGGTCCGAGAGCTCGCGCACCTTCCGGCGGCCCGAATTCTGCGCGATGCGCCGTGACAGCAGCAGATCCACCACGAAGGCCATCACCACCGCGGTGGTGGCGATTCCGGCGAACATCAGGAAGATACTGAACAATCGCAGCCACGTCGGCTGGTCGACGAAGCTGAAGTCCCCGTATCCGACGGTTGCGATCGTCTCAGTAGAAAAGTACAGCGCATCAACGTAACTCATTCCCGGCCGCTGATAGGTGTACCGCAGCAGAACGGTCGCTCCGACCAGTAGCCCGAAGGCAACGCCCAACGCCCGGAAGAAGATCGGATTCACATCGTCGCGAAAAGCACGGACGCCGTCCAGCAATCGAGATACCGGGGAACGCCGGTGCCGCACCTTCGTCTGCCCGGTCACAGAGACAATTCCCTGGGCCGTCAGGTCCTCTTGCGTACCGATCATTGCCGCCCAATCACCCTCGCGAACCGCAAGATCCCTCCCCGGGCACGCGACTACCTCTCCCGGAGTGGGTGAGGCTTCTCCATGGACGACCGCCACCGGCGCCAAGTCTCCGTATATCCCCCGTAGGGTTCCCGCTCGCAGCACGGTCGCCCCGAGACGATGAAATCGACACCGGCCGCGGGAATGACGTGGGTGGTGCGCCGCAGACACGCCTCCACCACCGAGCTCGCCGTCAGATCCGCGACACTGAGCACAGCACCCGGTCCGTTGTCCGCGGCGACGGCCGCGCGAAGCGCGAAGCACATCATTGGCCAGTCGGGCGATGACCCTCATCGTCGGATTGAGTTGCCTTGCCAGTAGGGCGATCTCGAGGTTCTTCTCGTCGTCGGCACTCGCACACACAATCGCAGCGGCGTCGGCGATCCCCGCGGCGGTCAGGCCGTCCACGCCGGATAACGCGGAGACGACGACTCCTGCGCTCCATAACTCCTCGGCAATCCGCACCGCCAGCGCATCCTTGCCGTACACAATCGTGTGTCCCTGCACTAAGCTTCCCCTTCTCCACCGCGCTCTTCCGCGTGACATGCTCAGGCAAACACGTTTCACCCTGGTCAACAGGGCATTTCCACGGTTTGACGCTGAGTCGGCAGTTCTACTCAGCGCGACCGGTAACTCGTCGGCGGCGCACCTCGGTCACGCGTTTATGATTGCGTGAGTGTCCGACCTGTCCCGCGCCGAGATCCGCGCGCGCCTCGACAACGTGACCCTTCGCGACGCGTCCCGGCTCGGGCGCCGCCTCAAGAATCTGCGCAACTCGGCCGATACCGAGAAACTCCTCGAACAGATCTCCGCCGCCGAGGCATTGGTGGCCACCCGGACCGCTGCCGTCCCGACCATCACGTACCCAGACCTACCCGTCAGCGCGCATCGGGACGAACTCGCCCGCGCGATTTCCGCGCATCAAGTGGTCGTCGTCGCCGGCGCCACCGGCTCGGGGAAGACCACACAGCTTCCCAAGATCTGTCTGGAGCTGGGTCGTGGAATCCGCGGCACCATCGGCCACACCCAGCCACGCCGACTCGCGGCGCGCACAGTCGCCGAACGCATCGCCGAGGAGCTGGGCACCTCTCTCGGCGAAACCGTGGGCTATACCGTCAGATTCACCGACCAAGCCAGCGACCGCACCCTGGTCAAGCTGATGACTGACGGCATTCTGCTCGCGGAGATCCAGCGCGATCGACGGCTACTGCGCTACGACACCCTCATCCTGGACGAGGCGCACGAACGCAGCCTAAACATCGACTTCCTCCTGGGCTATCTACGCGAACTGCTGCCACAGCGGCCCGACCTGAAGGTCATCGTCACCTCGGCCACCATTGAGCCGCAACGCTTTGTGGCGCACTTCGGAGGCGCACCCATCGTCGAGGTGTCCGGGCGGACGTACCCGGTGGAGATCCGCTACCGGCCGCTGGAAGTCCCCGTGTCCGGTGATTCGTCAGATGATCCCGATGACCCCGACCATGAAATCGTCCGTACCGAGATCCGCGACCAGACCGAGGCGATCGCCGACGCCGTCCGCGAGTTGGAGGCCGAACCGCCCGGGGATGTACTGGTGTTTCTGTCGGGCGAGCGCGAGATCCGCGATTGCGCCGAGACGCTGCGTGGCAGTTTCCGCAACACCGAGGTTCTTCCGCTCTACGCACGTCTACCAACAGCAGAGCAGCACAAGGTTTTTGCGCCCCACACCGGCCGGCGTGTGGTGCTGGCGACCAACGTCGCCGAGACCTCCTTGACCGTTCCGGGCATCCGATACGTCATCGACCCCGGCACCGCGCGCATCTCCCGATACAGCCGACGCACCAAGGTGCAGCGCCTGCCCATCGAACCCATCTCCCAGGCGTCGGCCGCACAGCGGTCCGGCCGGTCCGGACGAACGGCGCCCGGTATCTGCATCCGGCTGTACTCCGAACAAGACTTCGAGGCCCGGCCACGCTACACCGATCCGGAAATCCTGCGCACCAACCTTGCCGCCGTCATCCTGCAGATGGCGGCGCTGCAGCTCGGCGATATCGAGAACTTTCCGTTTCTGGATCCGCCCGACAAACGCAGCATCCGCGACGGTGTGCAGCTACTGCAGGAACTGGGTGCGTTCGATACCGGCGGTGCCATCACCGAACTGGGGCGGCGGCTGGCACGTCTGCCCCTCGACCCGCGCATCGGCCGGATGATCTTGCAGGCAGATGCCGAGGGCTGCGTCGGGGAAATCTTGGTACTCGCGGCCGCACTGTCGATTCCCGATCCGCGGGAACGTCCGACCGATCGCGAAGAAGCAGCTCGCCAAAAGCACGCGCGCTTCGCCGACGACCATTCCGACTTCAGTGCCTACCTCAATCTGTGGCGATACATCCAAGATCAACGAAGCCAACTTTCGGGCAGCGCCTTCCGGCGCATGTGCCGCGAGGAATTCCTGCACTACCTCCGTATTCGGGAATGGCAGGACTTGGTGGGGCAGCTGCGCAGCATCGCGCGCGACCTCGGCATCCGTGAGTCGGGTGAACCCGCCGATCCGAGACTGGTCCACGCAGCCCTGATCGCCGGCCTGCTGTCCCATATCGGTCTGCGCGAAGGCGACTCGCGCGACTATTCCGGTGCACGCAACACCAAATTCGTACTCGCCCCCGGCTCAGTGCTGACCAAAAAGCCACCCCGATGGGTGGTCGTCGCCGATCTGGTCGAGACCAGTCGGCTGTTCGGCCGGACCGCGGCCCGCGTCGAACCACAATCGGTAGAGCGGATCGCCGGGGACCTGGTACAGCGCACCTACAGCGAGCCGCACTGGGACGCCGAGCGCGGATCTGTGATGGCCTTCGAGCGGGTGACTCTCTACGGGCTGCCACTGGTGCCTCGCCGCCGGGTGGGTTACGCGCAGGTGGATCCAGAGCTGGCGCGCGAAATGTTCATCCGGCACGCCCTGGTGGAGGGCGACTGGCAGAGCAAGCACCACTTCTTGCGCGACAACGCGCGACTGCTGCGCGAACTGTCCGAGCTCGAGGACAAGGCACGCCGGCGTGATCTGCTGGTGGGCGATGACGAAATCTTCACCCTGTATGCCGCGCGCATACCGGAGGACGCCGTGTCCGCACGGCATTTTGATGCCTGGTGGCGCAAGCAACGGCACAAGACGCCTGCTCTCCTGACATTCACCCGTGACGATCTGCTGCGATCCGAGCACGCGACCGACGATATGCCCGACACCTGGAGATCCGGTGACGTGGCATTGCCTGTCAGCTATCGATTCGAACCCGGCGCGGCCGACGACGGCGTATCCGTGCATATTCCGGTCGAGGTGCTTGCTCGCCTGGGCGGTGATGAATTCGCTTGGCATGTACCTGCTCTGCGCGAAGAACTGGTCACTGCGCTCATCCGTTCATTACCAAAAGATCTGCGCCGCAACTTTGTTCCCGCACCCGACACCGCTCGTGCGGTGCTCGGGAACATTGAGCCCGGTCCTGAGCCGCTGGTGTACGCGTTGGGGCGGGAGCTGCACCGGCTCACCGGCATCCGCGTACCCACCGACGCGTTCGACCTCGACAAAGTGCCCCCGCACCTGCGGGTGACCTTCGTAGTCGAGTCCGCCGACGGCTCCGAGGTGGCGCGCGACAAAAACCTCGATGTGCTGCAGCAGCAGCTCGCGGGTTCCACCCGACAGGCCGTGGCGGCGGTAGTCGCGGGGGATTGGGAGCGCAAGGATCTACGCGGCTGGCCGGAGGACCTGCCCGAATTGCCCCGCACCGTAGAACAAGTCAGCGGCGCACACACCGTACGCGGATATCCGGCGCTGGTGGCCACGGGTAACACCGTGGATGTTCACGTGTTCGCCACCGCTGCCGAACAGCGGGCCGCCATGGCGGCAGGCACCCGTCGCCTGCTGCGACTGTCGATTCCGTCGCCGATGAAAGCCGTTGAGCGCGCACTGGACCCGCGGTCCCGGCTCGTACTCTCGTCAAACCCCGATGGTTCATTGGCCGCGTTGCTCGACGACTGCGCCGACGCAGCCGTCGATCAGCTGGCCCCCGCGCCGGTATGGACCCGGACGGAGTTCACGGCGCTGCGCGACCGGGCGGCACAGAGCCTGGCGGTCACCACGCTCGATATCGTGCGCCGTGCCGAGAAGGTCGTGGCGGCCTGGAATGAGGTACACGTGGCGCTGCCCACCACAGTGCCTGCGGTGCAGGCTGATGCGATCGCTGACATGCGCGATCAGCTCGCCAGACTGCTGGAGGCGGGATTCGTCGCGGCCACCGGCGCTGCGAAGCTGGCCGACCTCGCGCGTTACGTCACAGCGATCGGTAAGCGACTGGAACGTCTGCCCCAGGGGGTGGAGGCGGACCGCGAACGCATGCAACGCGTACACGCCGTCGAGGACATCTATGACGACCTGCTGCGTGATCTACCCGCTGGGCGTTCCGATGATCCCGACATCAGGGATATCGCGTGGTTCATCGAGGAATTGCGCGTGAGCCTGTGGGCCCAGCAGCTCGGCACCGCGCGTGCGGTCAGCGAGCAACGAATCATCAAGGCCATCAACGCCGCTCGATAGTAGTCCATCGACTCGACAGAGCATGAGAGCCAGAAACTCTTTGGAGTTTCTGGCTCTCATGCGAATCGCTAGTCGGCGTTTATGCGCCCCACTTGGCTCCTTCTGCCATGTCGCGGGCGTTCATGGACAGGGTGTTGGTCTCGTGGGTAGAGCCCATGGCGCGGTAGGCGCGGATGAGTTCTTCCATGGCGGTGTTCCACTGGGCCTGCCAGGCGGCTTGGCTCATCGAGGTATCACCGTGCCAGGCCGCCTGCAGAGAGGCCTGTTGGGCGGCCAGGTCGGCTCCCAGGGCGGTCAGCACACCGGAGTAGGTGTTCATCTCACCGGCGTGGGCCAGCATCGCGGGGTAGTTGAAAGTAATCTGCGACATCTGCTGTGTTCCCTTCCTTGTACGTGTGTGGGTTAGACGCCGATGTAGCGGCTGACGGCGGCGGCATCCTCGGCCACATAGGTGGCGGCGGCATCACCGAGGTTGATCTGCGCGATATCGAGCAGGGCGTTGACCTTCGCGGCGACCTCCACGAACCGGGCGTGCGCGGCCTGGAAGGCCACCGAGGACTCCCCGACATGGAACGCCTGCGCCGACAACGCGGCCTGCTCGGCCTGTGAAATCGTCGAACGCATCAAAGCGGTCTTGGCACCAAACGTGCCCTCCGCAGCCACCAGGGCCGGAATGTGCGCATCAAGCAAACTCATATTCATCTCCTCAATCGTGTTGTGTTGCATGTGATTCAAATGGTCGGCGAAGTGGGGCGGCCGGTCAGCTGCTGGACCCCCCTTCGGCGGGTCTGTCAGATTCGGCTCCCCAGGTGTTGGGGAGCATGGGCATGGTGCGCGTGCCGTCCATGCTCTCTGAGGCGCTCTCGCGCTCGATCAGACCGGCCGCGCCGGCGCTCGAGGTACTCCTGGACACCGTCCCGGAAAAGCCGAGCCGGCCCGTGCCGCGAGAAGATGCCCCCACGCCTGCGGGCTGACGTGCTGCCTGTTCCGAAAAGTCCGGGTCCACTGTGGAATTCATGTCCATGAACTGCGGGGCCGGATCCTTGATCCGGGCCGCGCGCTTGCGGCGCGCGCGTGAACGCGCCGACGCGGCCGCGGCGGCTGCAGCGGAAATCCCTGCCGCCGGCGCCTTGGCACCTGCACCCTCATTCAATGTCGGCCCAAACCGCGCAGCCGGCGGATCTTCCTGCACCGCGTACACCATGTATGCGGGAGTCACCGCCGCCGGGGCCGGTGATGTGGACATAGGTGCACTGGAAGTCGTTGGCGCGGAAGATGAACCGCCTGGCATCGACTGCCCCGACGGCACCTGCGCCAGCTGCAGATCTTGTTGGAGGTTACGGCGCTCGACCCGTACGGGCTCGCGACCGGGCTCATCCTCATGCCCGGGCTCTTCGATACCGGCGGGCGGAACCAGGGCCGAAAGCGCAAGCCCGAGCACAATCGGCAGCCACGCCGGCGCCGAAAGCACAATGCCCCAGAAGGTGAACCCGAAGGGGATGAAGAACGCCTCGTACGCGATGAAGAACAGCAGTGGGAACCACGCGAAGAATGCAGCGATCGGGTTCTTCATGAAGTCTTCGATCATGTCCTGGAGCGTGCCGAGCGGATTGGTCATGAACCGCATGAGCTGGTCGATCATGTTGTTGCTGTTATCCAGCGCGGTGCCGGATTCGGCAGCCTGCGCTTGCGCGGCCAGGCCGGACATGTCGGCCATCCGTGCCGTTACTTCGCCGCCCGGCGCCATGATCATCGGCGCGGGTGTTGTCGGCGCGGCCGAAGCCACAGCGGCAGTGGAAACACCTTGGTAGACGCCCATGGTGGTGGCGGCCTGGACCCACATCCGGATGTAGTCGGCCTCGTTGAGCGCGATCGGAATGGTGTTGATACCAAGGAAATTGGTGGCCAGCAGCACGCCGTGGATCATGTGATTGGCCGCCAGCTCGGCCAGCGTCGGCATCGCCGCCAGCGCCGTCGTGTAACCGGCGGCGGCCGTCTCCTGCAACACCGCATTGGTGGCGCTGAGCGCGCTCTGCTGAGTCAGCCAGGCCAGATACGGCGCGTGGCCGGCAACATACTGGGTGGCGCTGGGCCCCTGCCAAGGCCCGGCGTTGGCAGCAGCGAGCAGCTGCGTCAACTCCGTTGCGGCAGTGGTGTATTGCACCGAGAGTGCTTGCCATTGCGCGGCTGCCGCCAACAGTGCTCCCGGCCCGGGTCCAGCGCTCAGTAGCGCCGAGTGGACCTCGGGCGGGAAAGCCATCCAGATGGGGGCGGACACGGAATCTATCCCCGCGCGATCATGTACGTCGCCGCGGCCTGCATATCACCGGTGGTGTAACTGGCCGCGGTCTCCGAAACACCCAGCCCGGCCCGGCCCAACTCCTCGACAGCCAACGTGGCCACACCGGTGTGTTCCACACCGCGAGCACTAAAACCCGCCGCGGTCTCCAACGAGACCGGATCGGCTGCCGGCGGCACCACCGCACCGATCACCGGTGCGGCGGCAGCATGTGCGGCAGCCAGACGCGCGGTCAGCGCCTCCACCGCGGCACTGGTGGCAAGCAGACCTTCCGGAATGACATTCAGATACATCGTGGGTACTCCCTTCCCTGAGCAGCATGCTCACTGACGAGCGAAGACGCAGCCTGGGCGCATTCGGGCGCACCGGCTCGGGGAAACGTCCTCACCTGCAGGCGATTTGAAGTAGCTGTACTGATCATTGGTGATCGACCAACCTTGCGAATCGACGACCGCATGAAGGGAAATTAGCATCGCCTAACACTGTTGTCGATAGTTCGCTCAATGCTGATTCACTAGTACTGAGCTGTTTCAATTCGAAACTTGTAGGTTGCTGGAATCGACATTAGGCCGGACTGGCGTCCCGCGCTCGGGCGTGAACTGCGCTTATTACGCCCTCGGTCTAGAAAAATCTCTTTAGTGCGCTAATGGTTTAGGTCCCACGGGTCTTTGTGCCACTGTGGCACAAGTCACTGGCAACGCTGCGGCCCGCCGCGCCCATGGAGTCGGAATCACTCAACCGGACGGTCTGATAACGCGGAGAGAACTCTGCGTGCACGCGCCGCCATCTCATCGGCCGACCGCTCGGGGTGGTGCCACCACCACTGCACCAAGGCCGAGACCATGTTCTCCCAGACCAGAGTCGCGGCCGACAGGTCATCCTCATCGCTCAGGCCCAAAGCACCGAGCGCCTCCGTTACCGCCGCCGCGGCCTGTTCACGCAGCACGGTCCGCTGGCGCCTGGCGGCATCCCGGGCCCGTCCGCTGGGCACCGTTCTGTCATAGAGAACCGGCCAGTCGCTGCGCCGGCCCTCCAAGGTGGCGAAAATCGCCGTCAGCACCGATTCTGCGACCTCTTTACGCGCAGACGAGCCGGACAGCGCGCCCCCGATCGCCGCGGCCAGCCGCTCCCCGGCCCGTTCCACACACGCGACGTAGAGATCTTCTTTAGACCCGAAGTAGGCCAGGACGAGGGCTTTGGATACCCCGGCGCGGGCGGCGATCCCATTCATGCTCGACGCCACGAAGGTCGATTCGCCGAACTCATCCGCCGCGGCGGTCAAGATCCATTGCTCCCGCTCCTGCCGGGGCATTCCCTTGCTGCCAGTCCGGACGGGTTGCACGCGTATGACGGTAGCGGAGTGCTCGCGCAAGTCCGTGACACGTACCACCCGCGCTCGCAATCCGCACCAGCCAAGGGATTGACCGTACGGTCACTTAGTCATATATTACCGAACGGTCAATTCGCGGCGGCGAAAGCCGTCGCAACGCAGAGAGGCGGTTGAAATGACGTCGGTAGCGATCATCGGAGCGGGTTTCTCGGGCCTGGCGGCAGCCATCGAGCTCCTCGCCGCCGGCCACGACGTCACGCTCTATGAGCGTGCCGACGATGTCGGCGGTGTCTGGCGCGAGAACACCTATCCGGGCGCGGCGTGCGACGTACCGTCCGCCTATTACTGCTTTTCCTTCGACCCGAACCCCCGCTGGTCGCGGCGGTACGCCCCGCAGCCCGAGATTCTGCAATATCTGCGCGCGGCGGCGGACAAGTACGGGGCGCGCGAACGGATTCGCTTTGGCACCGCGATCGTGTCCGCGTCCTTTGGCGCCGCCACCGGCCGATGGTGTCTCGAGTCCTCCCACGGTGACCGGTTCTGGGCCGACGTCCTCGTACCCGCCGTCGGGCAGCTGTCACGGCCCGCACTCCCGGAAATCCCGGGGCGTGAATCCTTCACCGGCCCGTCGTTTCACTCCGCCCAGTGGGACGGCACCGTGTCCCTGGCCGGAAAACGCGTCGCCGTCATCGGCACCGGCGCGAGCTCCATACAACTGGTTCCGGAGATCGCTCCGATCGTGAATTCTCTCAAGGTCTTTCAGCGCTCCGCGCCGTACATCGTGCCGCGCCCCGATTCGCCGCTCACTCGCCTGCACCATGTCCTGGCGTCTCGGATTCCCGCCACCCTGCGCGCACAACGCCTGAGCTGGCAGGCACTCACCGAGGGCTTCACGGGCGTGCTGCACTACTCGCCGCTGTTGTCCCGCGCCATGACCAGCATGTCCCGCGCCTTTATGCGATATCAGACCCGGGGTGACGCGGAGCTCTTCGCCAAGGTCTGGCCGAACTACCCGTTGGGATGCAAGCGGGTGCTGTTCTCCAACACCTACCTGCCCGCCCTGCGGCGCGACAATGCCACGCTCATCACGGATGCGATCGCCGAGATCACTCCCGACGGAGTCTTATCGGCCACCGGCGAGCACCACGCCGCCGACATCATCATCTATGGAACAGGTTTCGCGGCAGGCGGTTTCCTCGATCATGTGACCATCACCGGACTCACCGGCACCGAGCTACGCACGCAATGGCGCCAGGGCGCACGTGCCTACCTGGGCATGGCGGTCCCGGGCTTTCCCAACATGTTCCTCATGCACGGACCGAACACAAACCTCGGATCAGGCTCCATCGTGGCGATGCTCGAATGCCAGGCGGCATACATCCGCCAGGCCGTCGATGCCGTCGGCCCTGGTCTCGCCCTTGACGTCGACCCTGGTACCGAAGACGTGCACGACGCCGCCCTGCAGGCGCGGCTCGGCAGCGGTGTGTGGTCGCGCTGCGAGAGTTGGTATGTGGGCCCCAACGGCCGGGTTACCACGAACTGGCCGGGTCTGGTCAGCGAATACCGGTGCCGCACCAAGGAATTCGCGATATCCGATTACCGTGTCCTACTGCCCGAATCTGAAAGACCGAATCGACGCGCCGCAATGACCGACGGAGGGAATCGATGAACGGCCAACCCATCTCCCGTGCACTGTCCCGCCTCATCGTGGATGGGCTCCTGCCCCGTATAGATCGCCGCCTCGAGGCGTCACGAAAACCCTTCACCGACCAGTCCATCCTGCGGCCGCACGCCAGTAGCGGCCCCTGGACGGCGACGCACTACGGCGTCTTCATCCCGGACCTGGACTCGCCGTATCGGTACCTGAACACCATGACCCTGATCGGTGCGATCGGCGCGGAGCTGTTCGACAACGACTACCTGACCGTCCCCGATGCGCGGCACACCGCCACCGTCCTGTCCTCGACCGCGGCCGGCGACCACCATCATTACCGTGCCTACGACTCCCAGAGCGACTGCCACTTCGCTACGGACGGCAGCATCTTGCGGTGGGGAGAGGATTTGCAGATCGAGGTCGATTTTCCACATGTGACCGTTCGTGGCCGCTACCAACACTTTTCGGCTGACATAGAGCTGACCGTCACCGATCAGGTCTCCTACTTCGTCAAGACTCCGATCTATGACCACCTGAGCCTGCTCGCCAAATACACCGGTGTGATCGCCGACGCGGCGGGAGCTACGGCGATCAACGGACTCGGCACCTTCGAGTACGCGCGGTTCCTCAGCCACCAGTCGCTCACGCGGCGAGCGCTACCGAACCAACTTAAACTTCCCATCGACTTCTTCACCTATCAGATCATCGATCTGGGGAATCGGACCCAGGTGCTGCTCACCGATGTCCGCGCCCGGGGTGCCATCGCCTGCCGACTGGCGCATGTGCGCGTCCTCGGTAAGTCCACCGAGGTGTACACCGATGTCCGGATGGACGTCACCGAATACCGAGAGAATCCAACGATCGACGAGCAGGGGCGCTCCATGCGACTGCCTCGTCGCCTGAATTGGACCGTCCGCGATGACCACGGACACATCGTGCTCGCCGTCGACGGGGTCGTCGACTCACCCCTGCGCTACGGCCATGGCCGCGGGTACGTCAGTGCCTACAGTTATACCGGTGAATACCAAGGCAATCCGGTAGGCGGTTCGGCCTACATGGAGTGGGTGGACACCGCACAATAGGTAGCCCACATAGATATGGACTACAGAATCGCGGCGGCGATGATCAGGCCCACGGCCACATAGGCCGCGGCGACGACGAGGGTTGCGGGCGCAAACCTCCTGTGAGCCAGCAGGTCTCCCACGTCAAGACCAACCACCCACTCGATCAACCTGATGCAGATCGTCTGCGCCGCGATACCGATAAGCCCGAAGACCAACGTGCGCACCAGGCCTTCGGTGATGTTTCCCGACGCGGTGTAGATGGCCAGCACGATCACGAATGCCTGCGAGAGAAGTCCCGCCGCGGTAATCACGGCAGCGTTGGGCAATCCCGCGCGGACCATCTGACGCAGCGGGCCCGGAGTTGTCCAGTCAAGCACAAAGAATCCGATGACCATCAGCACGAAACCGACAGCCGCGTAAAGCCAGATCGCCGCCGCTCCGTGAGCGACTATCGACCAGTACCCTGCTGCGTTCATGGTTGCCATCCCCATCTGTCGTGTTCGGGTGTCGCTACTGAGGTGATATCCGGTGTGGAATGAACGCGGCGCCATCGTCCGTGATCAGGCCGGCCGTCTCCCGTATCCCCAGCCCCGCCGATTCGTCGCCGACAATCCAGGCACCCAGTGCCGGCCTCATGCCGCCGAACTCCGGTAATGGGTCCAGCAGCTGGTAGACGTAGCCTTCCTCACCGTAGACACCTCCGGTGGCCGTCTCATAGCCCGCTCCCACCACGGTGATGTTGGCGCCTTCCCGGCCCAATTTGGGCTTGCGCACATACTCGGTCAGTTCGTGTGGGCTGTCGACGTAGGCAGGAAGCAGATTGGGGTGGCCCGGGTACATCTCCCACAGCACCGCCAGGATCGCCTTGTTGCTCAACAGCGTTTTCCACAGCGGCTCGATCCATAGGGTCTCGGGCAGCAGGTCTAGAGCGTGGCGGCCGAAGTCGTCGTCGACGATCCATTCCCACGGATACAGCTTGAAAATCGATTCGATCGGCGCCTCTTCCAGATCGACGAGACGGTTGAGATCATGATCCCAACCCGATGTCCTCGATCGGCAGGCCCACCGTGTTGATCCCGGCCTCGGCCGCGCATTCCTGGAGATAGGCCAGGGTGACGTTGTCTTCACCGCTCTGGTCCGCCGATGACCACGTGAAATGTGTTTCTGCACCGGCTAGTTGCTTGCCGATCTGCTTCCAGCGCGCCACTAGCTGTTCATGAAGAGAGTTCCATTGGTCATCCTCGGGGAAGACATCTGTCTTCCAGTGCCACTGCAGGATCGAAGCCTCCAGCAGTGAGGTGGGGGTATCGGCGTTGTATTCCAGGAGAACCGGCGGCCGGCGACCGTCATAGCGAAGATCAAAACGCCCATACAGATGTGGGTCTCTTCTGCGCCAAGACTTTTCGATGTGCTCCCATGTCCATTCCGGCAGCCCGAAGTCTTGGTAGCGCCCGGTGAGGACAACGTGCTCAACGGCATCCAGGCACATGGAATGCAGTACTTCCACGGTCGCCTCGAGGGAGAGCACCTCATCCATCTCGAAGACGTAGTGCACCGACTCATCCCAATACGGGCGGTCACTGCCATCTGCCATCCGCGCCGGTGTGCCGTAACACATTCCTTGGGAGGCCACGATTTCTTCCCAGCCCACGCGGGGCCGCGCATGCTCACGGCGCATCAGCTCCCCGAACCTCCCGAGCTGCTGGACCCGAAGCCACCCCGCGAGACCGACGGCGAGCGAGAAACACCGCCCGAGTTATCCGATTTGGTGAGGGTGGTGCCCGAACTGGTCTTGGCCCTCGTTCCCCTGGGCAGCTCCACACTGCCGCCGGTTGCGATGGTGCCGATACCTCGGTTGTGTCCGCCGTAGTAGTAGCGATAGGGCGAGCCGGCGTAGATGAACACGCCGCCCGAGGACGAGGCGGTGCCCCGCTCGCAGTACTCCTCGGGGGCCACGACATTCGAACCGTCCTGCACGCACGTCGCCTCGATATCGTCATCACGATCGATCACCGCGTAACCCACGGCCACCACCGCCGCGATACCGGCGACCACCATCGAACCCATCAGAACGTGATTGCGAGTCCGGCGCCGTTCCTCTGCCTTCTGAGCCTGAACCTCGGCGAGCCTGCGCTCGGCCTCACGGGTCCGGCGTGCCTTATCGCGAGCCCGCGACTCAGCGACGGTAGGCGGCCGCGGCAGGGTGATGCCCGGTTCCTGCCAGCGAACGGCGCCGCGAACCGGCGGCGGCTCGCGCTGTTCAGATTCTTCGTCGCCTACGGACGAATCGGGCATCTTCTCCCCCTAACGGCCCGAATCATAGGAAACACACTCCAAACGAACTTACAGCAGCAGCCTCGAATGACGGCACAAACCGCATGGCGTGGGAAACGCCGCAGCAAATACCTCGACGTCATGGTGGGGCACACACGCCAACCGCCCATGCGACTGTCAGCCCAGCCCGACGTCTCGACCAACAAGCAAGAAGGCCGGAAACCCTCGGGTCTCCGGCCTTCTGTCGTTGGGCTTCTCAGCCCACTCATTTGTGGGCGAAGGGGGACTTGAACCCCCACGTCCCGAAGGACACTGGCACCTGAAGCCAGCGCGTCTGCCATTCCGCCACTCGCCCCAACGACCGCGAGAGCCTATCACGCTCCAGGCCTCATCTTTGAACCGCGAACGGGCCGCCGGAGCCCGCGCACGCACGCCAATCCTCTCAAACGGCGAGCATAGAAGGCCTCTTGGTGCCAAGACGATGTCGTCTCGTAATAGAGGAGTGGGTGCCGACGATCATCAAACCGATACGATCTACTCGAGATCCGCTCGTGGCGGAGCGCTGTGTCATGCGCTCAGAACTGCCACGCGATCGCCGAAAGGAGGAGGCATGGGAATTGTCCAACGCTTCGAGCGCAAGCTAGAAGACGTGGTCGGCGATGCCTTCGCCCGCGTATTCGGCGGCAGCATCGTCCCTCAGGAAGTGCAGGCCTCACTGCGTCGCGAGGCCGCCGACGGCGTCCGCTCAGCGGGCCAGGGGCGGCTGCTGGCTCCCAACGAGTTCTTTGTTCTCCTCAGCACCGGAGATCACGAGAAGGCGGCCGACGACCGCGATCTCAACGCAGACACGTTCGCCGAACACCTGCGCGAATATATTCGCGATCAGGGGTGGCAAACGTATGGTGAAGTTGTTGTCCGATTCGAACAATCACCGAACTTGCACACCGGCCAGTTTCGCACGCGCGGTGTGGTCAATCCCGACACCAAGCGGGACCGTACGCACGGCGCCGTGACGACTGCCCCTTCGACCCCGGATCCACAACCAGGAGCATCCATGACTGACAACCCAGGTCCCCAGCAGGGACGCCCCGGCGAAGAGTACGGCCGAGAGGACGACCGGTACGGGCGTCCCGAACAGGATCCACGTGGTCAGCAGCCTCCGCAGGGCGACCAGGGATACCCCCCGCGCCAGGGCGGATACGGACAGGGCCAGCAGTACGGGCAGGATTACGGCCGCCCGCCGGCCGGCTACGAGCAGGGCGGCTACCAGCAGCGCCCACCACAGCAGGGCGGATACGACCAAGGCGGCCGCGGTGGCTATGAGCAGGGCGGCTACGGCGGCGGTCAGGAATACGGTCGCCCCCCGGCGCCTCCCCAGCAGGGTGGCTACGGCGCCCCTCCGCAGCAGGGCGGTTACGGCGAGCCTCCACGTCCCAACTACGGCGAGTACGAGCAGGGCGGCGGCTACGGCGCACCTCAGGGCCCGCCCCCGGGCCAGGACTACGGTCGTCCCCCCGCCTACCCGCAGCAGGGTGGCTACGGCGCCGCACCGCAGCAGGGCGGCGGCTACGGCGCGCCTCAGGGTGGTTACGGAGAGCCCGAGTACGGCGACTACGAGCACGGCGGCTACCAGAGCAGCCCCGACTACGGCGCCCCGGCAGGCAACCCGGGCGGTGGACGTACCACCGTCACCTTGCAGCTGGACGACGGCAGCGGGCGCACGTACCAGTTGCGCGAGGGCACCAATGTGATCGGCCGTGGTCAGGACGCGCAGTTCCGTCTACCCGATACCGGCGTCTCGCGCCGCCACCTCGAGGTGCGCTTCGACGGGCATGCCGCGCTGCTGTCTGACCTCAACTCGACCAACGGCACGACCGTCAACAACGCGCCGGTCACCGAGTGGCAGTTGGCCGACGGCGACATCATCCGGTTGGGCCACTCCGAGATCATCGTTCGGGTCCAGTAGGGAGCAGGAGAACCGCGCCCGCAACGCCGCGTTCGACACAGGCTGCACGTATCGAGCCCCGGCGGGTAACCCGGCCAAGTATCGTTGCCCTGCCGAATATGTCCGGTCTTCCGGACACCCTCGCCGAGGCGCGATGGACCAGCGAGAGGAACGACAACCGGATGCAGGGACTGGTGCTCCAGCTCACCCGCGGTGGGTTCCTGTTGCTGCTGTGGGTGTTCATCTGGTCGGTGCTGCGCATATTGCGCACCGATATCTACGCGCCAACCGGTCAGCTGATGGCCAATCGCGGTTTGAACCTGCGTGCGATTCGTCCCGCGAAGGCGGGTCGGCGGCAGATGCAGTACCTGCTGGTGACCGAGGGTGCCCTGGCCGGTACCCGGATCACGCTCGGCACCCAGCCCATTTTGATCGGTCGTGCGGACGACTCAACACTGGTGCTCACCGACGATTACTCGTCGACGCGGCACGCGCGGCTATCGCCACGCGGGCCCGATTGGTATGTCGAGGATCTAGGATCGACCAACGGCACATATCTGGATAGGGAGAAGGTGACGACGGCGCTGCGGGTTCCCCAGGGGACGCCGGTACGGATCGGTAAGACAGTGATCGAGCTGCGCTCGTGACACTGGTGCTTCGCTACACAGCGCGTAGCGACCGCGGACTTGTGCGGTCGAACAACGAAGACTCCGTCTACGCCGGTGCCCGCCTCTTGGCATTGGCCGACGGCATGGGCGGTCATGCCGCCGGTGAAGTCGCCTCACAGCTGGTCATCGCGGCGTTGGCACCACTCGACGACGACGAGCCCGGCGGCGATCTGCTGGACACGCTGGCCGACGCGGTGCACTCCGGTAACGCGGCAATCGCCGACCACGTGCGCGCAGAGCCCGAGCTCGACGGAATGGGCACCACGCTGACGGCATTCCTGTTCACCGGGAAGCGGCTGGGCATGGTGCATATCGGCGACTCACGCGCGTACCTGATGCGCGATGGCGAGCTGGCGCAGATCTCCAAGGACGACACATTCGTCCAGACCCTTGTCGACGAGGGTCGCATCACTCCGGAACAGGCACATAACCATCCGCAGCGCTCGCTCATCATGCGCGCGCTCACCGGCGCACCGGTCGAGCCCACTCTCGTCATCCGTGAGGCGCAGGCCGGAGACCGGTACCTGCTCTGTTCGGACGGGCTGTCCGATCCGGTGAGCCACGAAACCATCGCCGAAGCGTTGGAGATACCCGATGTCTCCGCCGCGGCCGACCGACTCATCGAGCTGGCGTTGCGCAGCGGCGGGCCCGACAACGTCACCGTCGTCGTCGCCGATGTCGTAGAGCTGGACTACGGCCAAACCCGCCCGATCGTGGCCGGGGCGATATCCGCCGCTGCCGACACCGACACCCCTCCGCCGAACACGGCCGCAGGGCGGGCCGCCGCTATCCAGCGCGCGCTCAAGGAGCCCGAGCCCGCCCCGGACGAATCTGATAGCGACACAACCGATTCCGATGCAGCTCGGCCCAAGAAACGCCGGCTCCGCTGGCTGGTCGCGGCGGTGCTCGTGGTGTTGATCGCGTTGGCCGGGTTGGCGATCGGCCGCCGCGTGGTGCTCAACAACTATTACGTGAGCGCCTACGAGGGCAACGTCTCCATCATGCAGGGCGTTCAGGGCTCGCTCCTGGGTTATCGGCTGCAGCGACCAGACCTCGTGGGTTGCCTCGACAGCCGGGGGGACCTGTCGCTGGTGAGCTACGGCGAGTCTGCATCCAACCTGTCCTGCAAGTACTTCAAGGTGTCCGATCTTCGTCCGTCCGAGCGTCAGCAGGTCGAAACCGGCCTACCCGGCGGCACTCTCGACCAGGCCATCGGGCAACTACGTCAGCTCACCAAGAACGCGCTGCCGCCCTGCGCGCCGCCCGCACCCAAGACGGCGCCGCCCGCACCGACCAGCGCGGGACGCTCCCCCTCCGCCACATCCGGATCGCCCACGACGACGACCACGACCACGCGGCCGTCCTCCGCGCCCACGTCCCCGGCGACACCCGGCGCAAGCACCACGCAGACCACAACATCCACCACCGCGCCGGCGCCAATGCCGGCGCCACCACAAGAGCCGGGCGTCACCTGCCGGACCGTGTCATGACGACGGCGCCCCAAACCGCTGTAGTGGCCCGTGGGGCAGGCACCGCGCCACCGCCCCAGTCCACACGACGTAGTGCGGAGTTGGGGCTCCTCGGCTTCGCCGCCGCGATCACCACCGTCGCCCTGATCCTCGTCGAGGCCAACCTCGAACGCGGTCTTTCCTGGGATCTACTGAAGTACGGTCTTGCGTACCTCGTCCTGTTTACGTTGGCGCATCTAGGAATTCGTCGTTACGCCCCCTACGCCGATCCGCTGCTGCTGCCTTGTGTCGCGCTGCTGAACGGCCTCGGGCTGGTGATGATCCATCGCCTGGACCTGGCGAAAGCGGCCGCCGGTGATGGCAACGAGACCCTGGAGGCCAACGCACAGGTGCTGTGGACGCTGGTGGGTGTCGCCGCGCTCGTCGGGGTCCTGGTAGCCGTCAAGGATCACCGGGTGCTGGCGCGGTACGGCTACACCTTCGGAATCCTCGGCATCGTCCTACTGGCCATCCCCGCGCTGCTGCCCTCCTCGGCCTCGGAACGAAATGGCGCCAAGATCTGGATCGAATTGCCGTTCTTGTCGATTCAGCCCGCCGAGGCCGCCAAGATTCTGTTGCTGGTGTTCTTCGCGGCCTTCCTGATGACCAAACGCGACCTGTTTCGCACCGCCGGCCGCAGCTACTGGGGCGTGGAGTCGCCCCGAGCCAGGGACCTGGGCCCGCTGCTCGCCGTATGGGCAATCTCTGTGGGCGTCATGGTCTTTGAGAAGGATCTTGGCACCTCACTGCTGTTGTACACCTCATTCCTGACGGTGCTGTATATCGCCACGGCACGAATCAGCTGGGTGCTGATCGGTCTTGGTCTCTTCGTCGTCGGCGCGTTCTTGGCGTACTTCCTGTTTGCGCATGTGCGCGTGCGGGTCGAAACCTGGCTGGATCCCTTCGCGGATGCGGACGGCAACGGGTACCAGATGATGCAGTCGCTGTTCAGCTTCGCCACCGGTGGCATCTTCGGCACCGGTCTCGGAAACGGTCAGCCGGGCACAGTTCCGGCCGCCTCAACGGATTTCATCATCGCCGCGATCGGCGAGGAGCTCGGACTGGTCGGCCTGGCCGGAGTGCTGCTCGTGTTCACCATCCTCATCGTCCGAGGCTTCCGCACCGCACTGGCGGTGCGCGACAGCTTCGGCAAGCTGCTGGCCTCCGGCCTATCGGCGGCATTGGCGCTGCAGCTGTTCATCGTCGTCGGGGGCGTCACCAAACTCATTCCGCTGACGGGACTCACCACACCCTGGATCTCCTATGGCGGATCATCACTGGTGTCCAATTACGTGCTGCTGGCCATCCTGCTGCGCATCTCACATATCGCCCGCCGACCGCTCACCACTTCCTCCGCACCCAACGCCGCCCCCATCGCAGAGGCCCGGACGGAACTGATCGATCGCGTATGAACACATCGATCCGCCGGGTATCTCTCGTCGTCATGGGACTGGTCGTGCTGCTGCTGGCCAATGCCACTCTCACCCAGGTGTTCACGGCGCCGGGACTGCGCGCCGACCCCCGCAATCAACGGGTGCTGCTCGACGAGTACTCGCGCCAGCGGGGGCAGATATCGGCGAGCGGGCAGTTGCTCGCCTCCTCGGTGGCCACCGACAGCCGGTTCCGGTTCCTGCGGCAGTACGCCGATCCACTGGTCTACGCGCCCGTCACCGGCTTCTACTCGCTCAATTACTCCAGTGCCGGGCTGGAGCGCGCCGAGGACAGCGTGCTCAACGGATCCGATCCCCGGCTGTTCGGCCGCAGGCTCGCCGACTTCTTCACGGGTCGCGACCCACGTGGCGGCAGTGTGGTGACCACCATCCGTCCCGATGTACAGCAGGCCGCCTACGACGCCATGCATCGCGGCTGCAAGGACGGCTGCCGCGGCTCGGTGGTCGCGCTCGAACCCTCCACCGGAAAGATCCTCGCGATGGTGTCGACGCCCTCCTACGACCCCAATCTGCTGGCCAGCCAGGACTCAGAGAAGGAGAACGCGGCCTGGAAGCAGCTGCAGGAAGATCCCGCGCAGCCGATGCTGAACCGCGCCATCTCGCAGACCTATCCGCCGGGGTCGACCTTCAAGGTGATCACCACCGCCGCGGCGCTGGCCGATGGCAAGACGGTCAACACGGAGGTGACCGCGTCCCCGACCATCTTCCTGCCGGGTAGCAACGCAACCCTGGAGAACTACAACAGGACCTCCTGTGGCGGTGGCGACAACACCACCCTTAAGGAGGCCTTCGCGCGCTCCTGCAACACCGCCTTCGCCAAACTCGGATCCGAACAACTCAAGCGCGACAAGCTGGTCAAAGCCGCGCAGGCATTCGGTCTCGACCACGAAATCGACGGCATCCCTCTTCAGGTGGCTACCTCCACCGTCGGGTCCATGTCCGATGATGCGGCCGTCGCGATGTCGAGCATCGGGCAAAAGGATGTCGCGGTGACCCCCCTGCAGAACGCGATGGTCGCCGCCGCCGTTGCCAACAAGGGTGTGCTGATGCAGCCGCACCTGGTCGATAGCCTTAAGGGCCCAGACCTTTCGAATCTGTCCACCACCACCCCGGATGACATCGGCCAAGCCGTGACACCCGCTATCGCGAACACATTGACCGAACTGATGATTGCCTCAGAACAGCGCACCGCACAGACCGGTGCCATCCCCAGCGTGCAGATCGCATCCAAGACCGGCACCGCCGAGCACGGCACCGATCCGCGCAACACCCCACCACACGCGTGGTACATCGCATTCGCACCGGCATCGAGCACCACATCGGATCCTCAAGCCACGGTGGTCACCCCTAAGGTGGCCATCGCGGTACTCGTCGAAGATGGCGGAGACCGCGCCCTGGCGGCCACCGGAGGCTCCGTCGCCGCACCCATCGGGCGGCAGGTCATTGCCGCAGCACTACAGGGGGCCTCATGACAGTTCGTGTGGGCGAAACGCTTTCCGGCCGCTACCGGTTGCAGCGGCTCATCGCTACCGGCGGTATGGGCCAGGTCTGGGAGGGCACCGATAGCCGCTTGGGCCGCAAGGTGGCCGTCAAGGTGCTCAAGGCCGAATTCTCGTCGGACCCAGAGTTCATCGAGCGGTTCCGCGCCGAGGCACGCACCGTGGCGATGCTCAACCATCCCGGCATCGCCAGCGTGTACGACTACGGCGAGACCGATATCGACAGCGAGGGCCGCACCGCCTATCTGGTCATGGAATTGATCCACGGCGAGCCGCTGAACTCCGTGCTCAAGCGCACCGGCCGGCTGTCGCTGCGTCACTCGCTGGACATGCTGGAGCAGACCGGGCGCGCCCTGCAGGTCGCGCACGCCGCGGGCCTGGTGCACCGCGATGTGAAGCCGGGAAACATCCTGATCACGCCCACCGGGCAGGTGAAACTCACCGACTTCGGCATCGCCAAGGCCGTGGACGCCGCCCCGGTCACCCAGACCGGCATGGTGATGGGCACCGCCCAGTACATCGCCCCCGAACAGGCTCTGGGTCACGACGCCACCCCGGCCAGCGATGTGTACGCACTGGGAGTCGTTGGCTACGAAGCAGTTTCGGGTAAGCGCCCGTTCTCCGGCGACGGCGCACTGACGGTCGCGATGAAGCACATCAAGGAAACACCCTCACCGCTGCCCGCCGATCTGCCCCCGAACGTGCGCGAGCTCATCGAGATCACGCTGGTGAAGAACCCCCAGAATCGCTACACCAGCGGCGGCCCGTTCGCCGATGCGGTGGCGGCGGTGCGTGCCGGTCGCCGCCCGCCCAGGCCCAACCAGGCGCCCACCATCAGCAGGGCCACGCCGGCGGCCATCCCGCCCGCCACCCAGGTGCGGCCCGCCGTGGGGACACCCAGCAGGGTCGCCCCGCCCACCTCCCGCACCCGACCGCCTACGGGCTCGCACCGGCCGCCACCGCCCCGGCGCGGCACGTTCTCACCCGGCCAGAAGGCCCTGATGTGGGCTGCCGCGGTGCTGGGCATCTTCGCGATCATCATCGCGGCCCTCATCCTGCTGCGAGCAAGTGAGCAGAAGAATGACGTGCCGCTCCCATCGGCAACGACGCCCAGCAGCGAGGCACCCTCAAGTCCGGCTTCAGCTTCGCCAGGAGCGCTTGCGCCAGCTAATATCGTGGCTCTGCTTCCGGTCGCCGAACCGGACCCGATCACTGGGACGAAATCACCGTAATGACCACTCCGCAGCACCTCTCGGACCGCTATGAGCTGGGGGAGATCCTCGGCTATGGAGGCATGTCCGAGGTTCACCTGGCGCGCGACCAACGGTTGAACCGTGACGTCGCGATCAAGGTGCTGCGTGCCGATCTGGCCCGGGACCCCAGCTTCTATCTGCGTTTCCGCCGGGAGGCCCAGAACGCCGCCGCGCTGAACCACCCCGCGATCGTCGCCGTCTACGACACCGGCGAGGCCGAGACACCCACCGGGCCACTGCCGTACATCGTCATGGAGTACGTCGACGGCATCACCCTGCGTGACATCGTCAAGGATGACGGCCCCATGCCGATCCGCCGGGCGATCGAGGTCATCGCCGACTCTTGCCAGGCGCTCAACTTCAGCCACCAGCACGGCATCATTCATCGTGATGTCAAGCCCGCCAACATCATGATCAGCAAGACCGGCGCGGTAAAGGTGATGGACTTCGGTATCGCGCGGGCCGTGTCGGACGCCGGGGTAAGCGTCACCCAGACCGCGGCGGTCATCGGGACCGCGCAGTATCTTTCTCCGGAACAGGCGCGGGGCGAGACCGTGGACGCGCGTTCCGACGTGTACTCCCTGGGCTGCGTCCTCTATGAATTGCTCACCGGCGAGCCGCCTTTCGTCGGCGATTCACCTGTCGCGGTGGCCTACCAACATGTGCGTGAAGATCCGATTGCGCCGTCTAAGCACAACCCGGAGATTCCTCCCGGCCTGGATTCGGTTGTGCTCAAAGCACTTTCGAAGAACCCCGACAACCGGTACCAGAACGCCGCCGAGATGCGCACCGACCTCATGCGGGTGTATCAGGGCGAGCAGCCAGAGGCTCCGAAGGTTCTCACCGACGCCGAGCGCAGCTCAATGCTGAACACGCCTACCAACACGAAGGCCTACCCGGCCTCCGGACCGCAGACCAACCCGCTGCCCAGCCATTACGTAGAGCCGCGCCGCAGTCCACTGAGCCGCTGGCTGGTCGGACTCGCCGCGCTGGTGGTGCTGACCGTGGTGGTCACCTTCGCCATCATCTTGGGCAACGGACCCTCGCGCGATGTCCAGGTTCCCGACGTGACGGGCAAGTCCCAGGCCGATGCTGTCGCCGTCCTGCAGAACCTCGGGTTCAAGACCAAGATTCAGAAGAACACAAGCTCAAAGCTCGCTCCCGAGAGGGTCATCGACACCGATCCTGCCAAGGGCTCCACCGTGACGGCCGGTTCCGAGGTGACCCTGAACGTGTCCATCGGACCGGAGAGCCAGCAGGTACCCGATTGCCACGGCCTCAGCTTCGGCGACGCGGTGAAGAAGCTGCAGGCCGCCGGTTTCAAGGGCACCTTCACCCAGAGCGAGACCAAGTCGCTGCCCGAGGACAAGGGTCGGGTCATGGCCACCAACCCGCCGGCCGGACAGTACTCCGCGGTCACCAACAACATCACCATCGTTGTCGGCAAGGGCCCGGGGGAGAAGCCCGCGCCGGACTTCGTCGGGCAGAACATCGACGTCGCCCTCAAGAACCTGCCCACCTACGGCTTCACGGCACCGCCCACGGTGATCCCGGTCCCCAGCCCCGAGCCCAAGGGACAGATCCTGAGCACGAATCCGACTGCCGGAACCATGTTCCCCGAAGACGGTGCCATCGAGATCCGGGTGTCATCCGGCGGGCAGTTCCGCATGCCGAGCGTGATGGGCAAGTTCTGGGTGGATGCCGAGCCACAGCTTCGCAGCCTTGGATGGACCGGCGACATCACCACCGAAGACGTGCCGTCCGACGGCAACAACAGAGCACGTGTGGTCTTTCAGGACCCGCAGCCCGGTGCCGGGGTCAACTACAACGCAACGATCAAGCTGCGTTTCGGTACGGGTTAGTCCTCAGCCGCCGAGGGCGCTCACGCGTCCGCTGACACCGTCCAGTGCCGAGGCGACCTCTTCCTCAAGCGAGCGCACCAGTGGTTCATCAAGGGGCGCACCGCAGTAGGTGAGCCAATTGGCCAACATCCGGTGCCCACCCTCGGTGAGGATCGACTCCGGGTGGAACTGCACCCCGTGAATCGGATGTTCGGTGTGCATGACACCCATGATCACCCCGCTGGCGGTGCGGGCGATCACACGAAGCCCCTCGGGCACGGTGTCGGGCAGGATCGTCAGCGAGTGATACCTGGTGGCCGTGAATGGGTTGGGCAGACCGCGCAGCACTCCGGCGTCTTCATGCTCGACCGTGCTCGTTTTGCCGTGCAACAGCTCCGGTGCGCGGTCGACGGTGCCGCCGAACGCCACCCCGATCGCCTGGTGCCCCAGACACACCCCGAGCAGCGGGGTGCCCGTCTTCGCGCAGGAATGCACCATCGCGATGGACGCGCCCGCGCTCTCGGGCGTACCCGGGCCGGGGCTGATCAGTACGCCGTCGAAGTCGGCGGCCACCGCGTCGGTGTCGGCCAATCGCGGGTCGTCGTTGCGGCACACTGTCGCGTCCACGCCGAGCTGACCCAGGTACTGGACCAGGTTGAACACGAAGCTGTCGTAGTTGTCGACGACCAGGATGCGCACAGGTCAAGGGTACGGACCCGCGCCAGCGGATTCCCAGCCGGTTTACCCGGCAGGTGCCGACGGATGTCTACCGGCCCTCCAAGGGAGCCGCCCGGCCGGGCCCCACCGCATCCCGATACCCGGCCACCTCGAGATGATGGCCGCGGGTCACCGTGTATCCCAAGCCAAATCGCGCGACGTACTGCCGGTACAGGGTTACCAGCGGAGCGGCGTCGAGTGCTGCCTGCATGGCGTCGGCATCACCGATGGCCGTAATCACGTAGGGCGGGCTGTAGGTGCGGCCGTGCAGCAGCAAGGTGTTGCCGACACATCGCGGCACCGAACTCGCGACCAGACGCTGGTCATCCTGCATCTGAATGGCCTCGGCGCCCGCACTCCACAAGGCGTTGAGCACACCTTCGACATCCTGCTGGTGCACCACCAAGTCATCCGGTGACGCATCGCGGGGGAAACGCCCGTACGCATCGCGCTTGGCATCGGTCAGCGTCACCACCAGACCGGGGCCGGTGACGGGCTGGACACCCGCGGCGTCGGCCATCTCACCGGTTTCGGCGAGCGCCGCCGCCACCCGGCTGTCACCCCCGGCAGACTGTGCCCGCGCGGCAGCCATCTGATTCGCCAAGCCGTCGCGGGTGGCGCTGAGTTTGTCGACGGACTTTTGCGTCTCGCGCACCAGGTCCACCAACCGGGGCGCCGGAGAATCGCCCCGCCGGATCTCATTGCCGCCCGATACCGTGTGCGTCGCGGCCAGCAGAAAGCCCGCAAGCGCGCACACCAGGGGCACCCCGACCCGCCAGAGGAGGCCCCCACGAGCAGGAGGGGCCGCCGGTTCGCGCTGGGGGCTGCCCCCGCTCCTGGGGGCCTCATCGGCGGTCACCAGAAGATTGTCGCAGCATCGCGCTGTAACCTGCGTAGGAACCCATGACGACTCCGGCCATGGCGACCAGTCGCCGTGCCGCCATATCCCAGATGCTTCCGAGGTAGTCGATGCCCAAGTCCAAGGTCCGTAAGAAGTCAGCGTTCAACGCGACCACCGTTAGCCGTACTCCGGTCAAGGTGAAGGCCGGTCCGTCGAGCGTCTGGTTCGTCGCGTTCTTCCTCACGCTCATGCTCATCGGCCTGGCCTGGTTGATGGTTTTCCAGCTCGCCGCGCAGCACATCACCTGGATGCTGGATCTGGGGCCGTGGAACTACGCCATCGCGTTTGCCTTCATGATCACCGGTCTATTGCTGACCATGCGGTGGCGGTGACACGAGGCGGGACGGAGCACGGGCTGCCGTTGCCGGTCCGGTTAGCACCCGTTTCCATCGAGTCCACCCAAGAGACACCCAATCACAACGATGTGATTTATCCCCACTGTGGATAACGCCTGTGGATAAACCGACCGCATCCCCTGCTGAATGGGGCCCGAAACCTGCCGGTATCGCCGCCGCCGCCCTCGTGGGTGTCGCGTTCGGTATCGCCGTCTTCCTCGTGGCCGATGCGCCCGGACGTCTGTTGGCCTCGGTGGCCGCGCTCGGTCTGCTGGGGTTCGCGGCCGTGTCCTGGCGGTGTCGTCCGAAACTGCGCATCACCGACGAGGGTCTTGAGCTGCAGGGCCTCACCCGCCTCACGCTGCTACCCCGTGCTGCGGTGAACTCGGTGAAGGTCACCGAATTCCGCAGGCTGGGCCGACGCACCCGGCTGCTGGAGATCGAATCCGGCGACGACCTGATCGTCTTGAACCGCTGGGACCTGGGTACCGACCCTCGCGGGGTGCACGAGGCACTGCGCGCCGCCCACTATCGGGCGTGAACGCCACAACGCGCGTATCGTTGCCTTAGGTAATTACTCCGAGGTAAGAGGCGGGATATGACACGGACCGAGGGCGATCAGTGGGACATTGTCAGCAGCGTCGGTTTCACGGCCCTCATGGTGTCGTCCTTCCGCGCCCTGGAGACCACCCGATCTGAACCACTCATCCTCGACGAATACGCGCGCGCCTTCGTCGAGGCTTCGGGGGAGCCTCATCTCACCGAGGCACTTGTCGCACCGCGCCCCGAGTCCGAATGGGACGTCGCCACCACCTACCTGGTCAATCACCTCGCCGTCCGCACCAAGTACTTCGATGAATTCTTCATCGCTGCAACAGCTTCCGGCATTCGGCAGGTCGTCATCCTGGCCGCCGGACTGGATGCGCGGGTCTACCGGCTGCCCTGGCCGGACGGCACCGTCGTCTACGAACTGGACCAGCCGAAGGTCCTCGAATTCAAGGACCACGTCCTTACCGAAGAGAACGCGACCGCGCGGGCCGAACGGCGCGAGGTCGCCGTCGATCTACGCGACGACTGGATCGCCGCGCTGGAGAGCGCGGGCTTCGATGCGGGCAAGCCCACGGCCTGGCTCGCGGAGGGCTTGCTGGCGTACCTGCCGGGTGCCGCCCAGGACGCACTGTTCGAGAAGATCACCGCCCATTCCGCCGCCGGCAGCTTCCTGGCCACCGAATGGCGCCGCCGCGTGGCCACCGCCGGCCAATGGCAGGACGCCGTGAACAAACTCAAGCCGGACTTTCTCCAGAACGTCAGCATCGGCGATCTGATCTACGACGATGAGCGCAAAGACCCGATCGAATGGCTCGGCGAACATGGTTGGCACGTCGACGTCACCAACCGCCTCGAACAGGCGGCCGACTACGGACGGCCCGCCCCTGAGGAGCACAGCGAGATCACCTCGCTGTGGTCGGACGCCTACTTCATCACCGCCACCCGCTAGCCCATACGCCCAGGGCGCGCGGACCGGTGCTGGGGTGGGACCTTCGGTCCCGTTTCGACTAAAGTTTCCCATGCAATCGATCACAAGGGTGCCGTCTGTACGAACAGGTCATTTGGCAAAGGCTTGTCGTTTGACGGTTGGGGGATTGAAAGCTGGACTTTATGCCAGGAGATGGGCATAGCAGCGGATTCGTCCGCCAGAGCATGCAGATCGGGCTGACGATCGCCGCGATGAAGGCGCTCGAGGCACGCCGCGCACAGCCGGTGCTGTTCGACGAGCACGCCCGGACGATCCTCGATGCCGTCGCTGATCCCCACACCCAAGCGCTCCTGGACATCGGCCTCCACGAGAACCCGTCGACGGCGAATGAGCTGAGCACCCATCTGCTCGCCAACTACGTGGCGGCGATGTGCCGGTACTACGACGAATCCCTGCTCGCGTCCGTCACCAACGGCATCCGCCAGGTGGTGCTGCTGGCCGGGGGCCTGGATACCCGCGCCTACCGCCTCTCCTGGCCCCCCGGCACCGTCGTCTACGAGGTCGACTATGCCGAGGTCCTCACCGTCAAGATGAAGGCACTCGATAACGCGGGGGCTGAGCCCCGTACGACGCAGCGGATGGTCCTGTGTGGACTGGGCGAGCAGTGGCAAGCGGAGCTGACCCTGGCCGGATTCGACCCGGACATCCCCACCGCGTGGCTCGCCGAGTGCGTCGTCTGCAACCTCCCCGGTGGCAGCCACGACACGATGTTCGAGCGGATCATCGAGATGTCGGCTCCCGGCAGCATCATCGCGACGGACAATGATCCGCTGGCCCCGTCCGGGCGGACATGGGGCGAGGCCGTGGACACCGTCTTGCCGGACGCGCTTCGCGGCGCCGACTACTCGGCGCTCGCACATCGTGACGAGCGCACCCATCCCGGGGACTGGCTCTCCGGTCACGGGTGGCTGACCCGGACGTACACGACACGTGAGCTCGCCGAGCGCTGTGGCCGACCGTTCGGGAACGAGCTGGTACCGGGTTTCGACGATCTCGCGGACCGTCGCTTCCTGACCGCGACGCTGCCGACCGATTACCTTGCGCATTCCACGGAATCGCCGCTGAGTGACGGGCCCGCGGCCCAGTGAGCTTGGATCCGTAGCCCGATCCCGCCGAACAGCTTGCGCAGCACCATTACCTTTGCGCCGCGCGGTGGCTATCTTGGGGGCAACGTGCAAGAAGGCAGGTGATTCCTTGGATGGTCAACCGGAAAAGGCTGTGACCTCGCCTGCGCACAAATATCAGTTCGATCTGATTGCCGCAGCTCTACGGGCGCTGGAAAGTCGGCGCGGCCATCCATTGATCGACGATCCACTTGCGGAGGTCCTGGTCACCGCGGCGAACGAGCCGCTCAGTAGCGCCTTCCTCGCCACCGGATTTCCCGAGAACCCCTCGGCAGCCGACGGCACCTTTCTTCTCATCAACGCGTCGGGAATCTTCACGCGGTACGGCGACGACTTCATCGCCACGGAGCTTGAATCGGGAACCCGGCAAGTCGTGCAGTTCGTCGCGGGCTTGGACACTCGCGCCTACCGGCTCCCATGGCCGACCGACGCCGTTCTGTACGAGGTGGACCATCCGCACACGCTGGAGTTCCGGTCTCGCGTGCTCAGGGAGCACGGCGCGGTCCCCGCGGTGACGCAGCGCCTGGTGCCCGTGGCGACGACCGCCGGTCCGTGGGCGGAGGATCTGTGCGCCGCGGGCCTCGACCCAGAACAGCCCACCGCCTGGCTGATCGCGCCACTGATCATGGCGGGCCTGCCCGGCCAGGCGCAGGACCTGCTCTTCGAGCGCATCATCGAGCTTTCCGCGCCGGGTAGCGCCATCTGCAGCGACGCCAACATCTTTCTGCCGTCGACCGAGACCTGGGATTCACTCGCCGAACCCGTTGTCCCCGACGATATTCGGGCGGCCAACTTCTGGATGTTGACATATCCGGATTCCCGCATGCCCCCCGCGGACTGGCTGACCGGGCACGGCTGGGCCACCGATGTACAGACCGCCGCCGAGATCGCCGCACACTACGACCGGCCGTTCACCGACGACGTACCGGACATCGTCAAGCAGCACACTCAATGGCAGTTCCTCAGAGCCAAGCTGCCGCACGTGCACTATCCGGAATAGGTGAGAACCCTCGCCACGATGAGCGCCACCGACAACGCGATCACAACCGCAGCCAGCACCCACGGCGTCGAGGGCTTCTGAACCAGGTCCGGCACGCCGATCCCACGGCACACCTCGCGGTAGTACAGCAGCGCGCCCGCGCTCAGGACGCCGAACAACAGCCCACCCATATGCCCGGCCAACGAGATGCCCGGCAGCGAGATACTCAGCCCGATGTTGAGCACCAGCACGATGATGATGGTCTGCGGGTTCAGCCGCTCCCGCAGATACAGCACCAGTGCCGCACCCAGCAGACCGTAAATGGCGCCGGATGCACCGGCCACCAACGCATTTGGACTGAACCACATGGCGATGGCACTGCTGCCCAGTAGCGCGGTGCCGTAGATCGTGGCATAGCGCTCACGCCCGAACGCGTGCTCCAGTCCGGGCCCGATCAAGGCCAGCGAGAGCATGTTGACCCCGATGTGCATCAGGCCGAAATGCAGGAAGCCCGCGGTGACCGTGCGCCACAGCTCACCCTGCGCCACCCACGGCAAGTACAGGACCAGATCCCGGAACAGCGGGCTGGTGGTGACGGCCATCGTCTCATCGGTGCCCCCCACCACGGCGGAGTACACGAGCACGTTGACAGCGATCAGCGCCCAGGTGACCCAGGCCCGCGCCTGCCGCAGCGGTTTGACCTGACGTACCGACTTGGCGCCCTGCTGGACGCATTCGACACACTGCTGTCCAACGGGCGCTGATCGCATGCAGTCCGGACACACGGGGCGCCCGCAGCGCACGCAGCGCACCGCGGTGGCCCGGTCCGGGTGCCAAGCGCACCCGTAGACCGGTACCTGTCCGGGATGAGCCATCGAGACCTAGCTGATGGTGATGGAGTTGATCACGACGTCCTCGTTGGGACGGTCGCCGCGGCCGACGGAGGTGGAGGCGATGGCGTCGACGACCTTCTGAGAAGCCGGGTCCACAACCTCACCGAAGATGGTGTGCTTGCGGTTCAGGTGCGGGGTCTTGCCGACGGTGATGAAGAACTGCGAGCCATTGGTACCCGGTCCGGCGTTGGCCATGGCCAGCAGATACGGCTTGTCGAACTGCAGCTCGGGGTGGAACTCGTCGGCGAACTGGTATCCGGGGCCGCCGCGGCCGGTGCCGGTGGGGTCACCACCTTGGATCATGAATCCCTCGATGACGCGGTGGAAGACTGCGCCGTCGTAGAACGGGCCGGCGGCCTCGCCCTTGGCGTTCTTGGTGGAGTAGTCCTTGCTGCCATCGGCGAGGCCGACGAAGTTGGCGACGGTCTTCGGGGCGTGGTTGCCGAAGAGCGCGATGACGACGTCGCCGTGGTTGGTGTGCAAGGTGGCGGTCTGTGTCTGGATTGGTGAAGTCACGACGACTACCTTATCCGCGCCGAAAAGACATTCATGCGGATGTTTCCCAATAGGTGGCGCAAAGATGGCAATCTGGAGTACCAGTCATTCTGGAGATCACCGCCCGACGAAGGGACCCGCTGACAATGAGCCTGCTGACCAAGACCTCCGAACCCGCCGTCAAGCTGACCTCAGGGGAGCGGCTCGTACGGGGTCTGAAGGAGGCCGCACTGGCCCCCATCGACGTCTCACGGGGTACCGCTGGACTCGGGTTCGGGCTGGCGAAATCTGCGGCGAGCGTGGCGGGCAAGCTGGTGCGTCGCGGTAAGGCGGTGTCCTCGGAGGTGCAGGACGCCGTGGCCGATGTCGTGGACACCCTGCCCGAGGTGGTCAGCGGAGCCCGCAAGCGCAAGCTACCGCGCGCGTTGACCGGCCTTGCGGTCGTTGGTCTGCTGGGTGCGGGTGCTGTCGCGTTCAGCGTGCTGCGGCGCTCAGGACAGCCCGAGCCGTCGCCGCTGGCGCCGAGTGTGGATTCGCAACCTCAGCCGTAGGGCCGGATCGGGTCGCGCGAACTGGAGACTTGAGTGGAGCCTAGGAGAATCGAACTCCTGACATCTACCTTGCAAAGGTAGCGCTCTACCAACTGAGCTAAGGCCCCTCACCTGCTGCTGTGTGCCACACTTCCATGTTGTTGCGCGCCACCGTGATTGCTGTCGCGTAGGCCACGCCCAGCAATGTGAGCACCAGCAGCAGCACTCTCATGTGGTCGACCTCCCAACGAGTGTGGTGGGGCTAGGAGGACTCGAACCTCCGACCTCTTCGTTATCAGCGAAGCGCTCTAACCACCTGAGCTATAGCCCCTGAACCGAAGGCAGAGATTACCGCACGGATGGGTTGCATCCCAAACCGTTAGTCGCGATCGGCCAGTGTGACCTCGATACCACCGACTAGATCAGTGGTCAGGTTGTAGATGAACGCACCGATGGTGGCGGCCGCGGTCATCAGCACGATGTTCACCAAACCGATGAGAAGCGCGGTGCCGAAGATGGTGCCACTGGACACCAGCTCACCGCCGCCGCTGTTGGTGATCAGCTCGCCGACGTTCTCGTTGAGCTTCGACCACACGCCCATCGCGCCGAGCACCAGGTACAGCATCGCGACGGCGATCATCCAGACGAAGAAGAACACCACCGACAGCACCAACGACACCTTGAGGGTCGCCCACGGATCCACGCGCCTAATCTGCATGGCCGCCCGCAGCGGGCCGCGGCGCGCAGGGCCCACCGTTACTGCCGAACCACCTTGTGCCGCATCACTTCTGCGCGGAGGACGGGGGACCGGGCCCGACAGATCGGGCAGGTCGTTGTTCTTGGGAGCGCGCACGGGCTCCTGCGTACTCGAATCACCCCACGGGGTGCCCGAACGCACCGGCTCGGGACGTTCCGTTCTTTCCGATCTCTCGGGACGCTCCGGCCTTTCCGGGCGCTCTGGAACCTCGTCGTAGGGCTCCGGCTCCGGCGCTGCTTCGGGCTCGGGGCGCTCCGCCGGGGTATTGAATCCGGCCGGGGCAGCGGTACCCGAGATGAACCGGCTGAGCCGGGCATCCAGGCCGGCCGACGGACGGGGCCCGGGCCGCGGCGCCGACGTCGGAGCGGTCGGAGGAGCGGTCGCGTCGTCCACGATGGGGATGATCTCCGTCGGTACGCCGCCAGGGCGCGGTTCCCTGCTGGGAATCCGCTGCGGACCGGTGGCGGCGGCGTGTGAACCACGCCGCCGCTCCGCCCGCTGCCAGGGAGGCAAGTCCGCCTGGTCCACGGGGCGTTCGTTGGCGCCAGACTCCCCCGGATCGTTCGGTGAACTCACCTACAGCTCCTTACTCGCTTGCGCCGACTGTGTCGTCGTCAGGGTCAGCATCACCCTCATCGGCATTATGCGCGATTGCCAATAGGGTGTCGCCCTCGCCGAGGTTCATCAACCGCACGCCCTTGGTCTGACGACCGGCCTTACGAACCTGTTTCGCGATGGTGCGGATGACGCCGCCGCCGGAGGTGATGGCGTACAGCTCCGACTCCTCGTCCACGACGAGTGCACCCACCAGAGAACCGCGGCGCGGGTCGTACTGAACCGTCAGCACGCCCTTACCGCCACGTCCCTGCACCGGGTACTCCTCGATCGCGGTGCGCTTGGAGTAGCCGCCCGACGTCGCCACCAGCAGGTAGGTGCCCTCGCGGAGGACGTTGAGCGACAACAGCTCATCCTCGCCGTTGAATCGCATGCCCTGCACGCCGGAGGTAGCGCGGCCCATCGGCCGCAACGCCTCGTCGGTGGCACTGAACCGGATGGACTGGCCGTGCGCCGAGACGAGCAGCAAGTCATCCTCGGAGGCGCACAACACCGCACCCACCAGTTCGTCGCCGTCACGCAGGTTGACGGCCACCAGACCACCGCTGCGGTTGGAATCGAAATCGGTGAGCTTGGACTTCTTCACCAAACCGTTCCTGGTGGCCAGCACCAGGTAAGGGGCGTCCTCGTAGCTCTTGATCTGGATGACCTGTGCGATGCGCTCCTCCGGCTGGAAGGCCAGCAGGTTGGCCACATGCTGACCGCGCGCGGTACGGGCCGCCTCGGGCAGGTCGTACGCCTTGGCGCGGTAGACGCGGCCCTTGGTGGTGAAGAAGAGAATCCAGTCATGCGTCGAGCACACGAAGAAGTGCTTGACGATGTCGTCCTGCTTGAGGCCCGCACCCTGCACGCCCTTACCGCCGCGCTTCTGGCTGCGGTACAGGTCGGTCTTGGTGCGCTTTGCGTATCCGGTTTCGGTGATGGTGACGACGACGTCCTCACGTGCGATGAGGTCTTCGTCGGCAACATCGCCATCGGCGGAGATGATGCGCGTGCGACGGTCGTCGCCGTAGCGTTCGACCAGTTCGCTCAGTTCGTCCCGGACGATGGCCCGCTGACGCTCCGGCTTGGCCAGGATGTCCTCGAGGTCCGCGATCTCTGCCTCGATCTTGGCCAGGTCGTCGACGATCTTCTGCCGCTCCAACGCCGCCAGGCGACGCAGCTGCATATCGAGGATGGCCTGCGCCTGGATCTCATCGACGTCGAGCAGCTCGATCAGGCCCTGGCGCGCGATGTCGACCGTCGCCGAGGCGCGGATCAATGCGATCACTTCATCAAGGGCATCAAGGGCTTTGACCAGACCGCGCAAGATGTGTGCGCGCTCGTTGGCCTTGCGCAACCGGTACCGGGTACGCCGGATGATGACGTCCAACTGGTGATTGACGTAATGCCGGATCAGCTGATCGAGGCGCAACGTGCGGGGGACACCGTCGACGATCGACAGCATGTTGGCGCCGAAGCTGGTCTGCAGCTGGGTGTGCTTGTAAAGGTTGTTCAGCACCACCTTGGCCACTGCATCGCGCTTGAGTATCACCACAATTCGAAGGCCGACGCGGTCGGAACTCTGGTCTTCGATGTTGGAGATGCCGGCGATCTTGCCGTCGCGCACCTGGTCGGCGATCGAGGTGATGAAGTTGTCGTGGTTGACCTGGTACGGCAACTCTGTGATCACCAAAGACGTTCTGCCCTTGGCGTCTTCCTCGATCTCGGCGACTCCGCGCATACGGATCGAGCCACGCCCGGTGGTGTAGGCCTCGTGAATCCCTTGTGTCCCAACGATCAACCCGGATGTCGGGAAGTCGGGTCCGGTGATCTTTTCGCAGACTGCCTTGAGGGTGGTCTCCTCGTCGGCCTCGTGGTTGTCGAGTGCCCAGTACACCGCCTCGGCCAACTCACGCAGATTGTGCGGCGGCATGTTGGTGGCCATACCGACGGCGATACCACCGCTGCCGTTGGCCAGCAGGTTCGGGAACCGGCTCGGCAGTACGGTCGGCTCCATGACACGGCCGTCGTAGTTTGGGATGAAATCGACTGTCTCCTCGTCGATTTCACGCAACATCTCCATGGCCAGCGGCGTGAGCCGGGCCTCGGTGTAACGCATGGCGGCGGCCGGATCATTACCCGGAGAGCCGAAGTTTCCCTGGCCGTCCACCAGCGGGTAGCGCAGCGACCAGGGCTGCGCCATACGCACCAAAGTGTCGTAGATGGAGGAGTCGCCGTGCGGGTGGTAGTTACCCATGGTCTCGGCCACCGAGCGCGCCGACTTTGCGTGGCTGCGATCGGGCCGGAACCCGGAGTCGTACATCGCGTAGAGGACGCGGCGGTGCACGGGCTTGAGGCCATCGCGCACTTCGGGCAGAGCGCGGCCCACGATGACGCTCATGGCGTAATCGATGTAGCTGCGCTGCATCTCCTGCTGGATGTCTACCGGCTCGATCCGGTCGACGGCGTCGTCACCGCCGGGGGGCAGCGTTGTGTCGGTCATGTGCTCCTCGTTCATGCTGCGCCCGGAGAAGGCCGGGCAACCCCACCAGCCTAGTCACTTCTGCGATGGGTTTCTCGGATCCAGGCCCGTGCGTCGTTCTCAGCGGCTTTAGATGCCGATATCCCAAGTATCCGGTACTGTTCGTTACGCAGGCGTGAGCCGCAACGAGGCGGCCAGAGCCGAAAGGGAGCTGCCAGCCATGACCCCTCTGACGTCCGATTTCACCGAAGAATCCACCGGCGAACGGCTACGCCGATGGGCCGACGAGTGGCGGCGCATGGCGGCGGTCGCGGTATCGAACGCCGACGGCCCCAAGACCGGAATGGTCTACGACATCGTCGGTCCGCAGAACTTGTTCGGCGAAGAGTCGCTCTTCATCAACTTCGGATACTGGCGTGACCACCCGACGACCCTCGACGAGGCCAGCCGCGACCTGGCACGCCTGGTTGCCTCCAGCGCGGGGTTCACCGCCACGGATGTGGTGGTGGATTGTGGTTGTGGGTACGGCGATCAAGACATTCTGTGGGCCAACGAGTTCAAGGTGAAGAAGATCACCGGGGTCAACATCGCCGAAGAGCAGATCGTGATCTCGACTCAACGGGTCGCCGAGGCGGGTTTGTCCGACACCGTCTCCTATGTCAAGGCCTCGGCCACCGATCTACCCTTCGGCAACGAGTCCTGCACCAAGGTGGTGGCGCTGGAGTCGGCATTTCATTTCCCGTCGCGTATCGACTTCTTCCGGGAGGCGCTGCGCGTCCTCAAGCCCGGCGGGCGGCTGGTAACGGCGGACATCGTCCCGCGGCGCACCGCGCTCACCGCGCTGGCACGCAATCAGGTGGCGCGTCGTGGCTGGCAGGGTGCGCCACCGAGCGCGGTGCCCTGGGCCGTCGATGTCCAGGGCTATCGGGATCTGCTGCTGGACATGGGCTTTGCGCGGGCCGAGACATGGTCCATCGCCGACGACGTCTATCCACCGCTGTCGAAGTTCCTGGCCAAGCGGCTACGCCAACCCGATATGAAACATGTCAACCCACTGCTGCGAGCGCAGTTCAATTCGGTGGGTATGCGGCTCTTCTCGCTGCATTCGGACTACATCGTGTCCGTTGCGCACAAAGCCTGAGCGCACTAGCTCAACGTCTTCCCCTGCGCGAGTAGCTCGACGTACTGGACGATCCGCCGGGCGCGAGTCTCCGGTTTCTTGATGGTGGTGAGCCGGAACAGGAACGGCCAGCGCGCCGTCTTGGTGAGGGAGTCGAAGAACTGCTGCGCCTGCGGCTCGGCGCGCAGTGCCTGCGCGAAGTCGTCGGGGACCTCGATGGTGGCCTGCGAGCTGTAGGCGGCGTCCCAACGACCGTCGGCCTTGGCGGCGTCCACTTCTCGTAGGCCGGCGGACCTGAGCCGGCCCTCGCCGGTGAGTCGTTCGATATGGCCGACGTTGATCTTCGACCAAGTGCTGCGGGCGCGACGTGGGGTGAACATGCGCAGGGTGTACTGCTCGTCGAGCGACTTGGCTTGTCCGTCGATCCACCCGAAGCAGAGTGCTTCCTCTAGGGCTTCCTTGTGGTTGACGCTGGGGATGCCACTGGCCTTCTTGGCCATCTTGATCCAGACACCGGGGGAGTCCTCGTGGTTCTCTTCCAACCACTCTTCCCAGTCTCGTTGCGACGCAAAGTAGATGGTGGGGCGATCAGCGGCCATGTGGACACCCTATGGGTGGGTAGTGACAGGGGACCTACTCAAGGCCAAGTGCTTAACTCCGCGATTAGACCTTGGGAATCCAGCCCGAACCCCGCTTCGACAAAATGAACCCGCGCCCCTGCGGGTCTTTACACGCGGTGGTGCCGTTGTCATCGACACCACAGACCACACCGTTAACTGTGATCGAATGGTTGGCTGGCAACAGAGGGTAGTGCGACACGGTTTCCGGAGTAAGTGTTTCATTGATTTGCGTTAAACCCGAATTAGTACTGATCGCGTTTAGTCCATTGATACCTTTAGCCGGATCTGATGGCGCCGGCGGTACACCTGGGAAGTTATTTCCCAAACATGACGCAGAAGGGGGCTCGAAGAATCTGCACGCGATACCGTCCGGAGTACGGAAGTAGTACGCAGCTATCGGCTGCCTTCCTGGAGTAACTAACGGTATGTCAAAGTCTTGGATATTGACCGCTACGTATCCAGATATATCGGGAAATTTCAACGGCTCAGCGGCCGCATTGCAGGCACAGGACGCCGATACTCCGACAATCATTGCTATTACTGCAGCTGCTCTGATAGTCACCTTTTTCCCCTTGCTGAATTTTTTTATCACGATATTGCTACTTTAGTGGTAGGGATTAACTTCGATCAATTGTGTGTTGTATGGCGTTCCATTAGCAACCACCCACTGGCTTCCGAACACACGCATATTATCCAGCGTGGAGCCCGGTAATATGTACCCGCCATAATTCTGGAGTACGAAATTGGGTGCACTCGGATCTGACTGTTGCATCAGAACGGTAGTGGGTGAGTTAAGCCCAAAGACGCTTGAGGGGTCGCCTGCGTTACCCACTCGCATCTCGACGCGAGCGGTGCCATTGAGCGGATCCGTCCCCATATTGAGCCCTGAAAGCACTGGCCTTCCACCCACCTCCCGGAGGCTAAGTTCGCCGTAGGGAGTTCCCGTCACAGGTTTCGGAGAGTCTCCAGGCTTACCCCATCCGGATTCTGTCATTGGTTGCCATGAGTCACGATCCAAGACATTGCCCCCCGGCGGCACGCGATACATCGCCACCTGCTGATTGCGGTCGAACGAGTCTGCCGCGATGTACACCGTGCCGTCCGCGGCCTGGTATCCGCTGATTTGCGACGGCGCTTTGTCGCCCGCGCGCCAGGTGCCGGGTTCTGGTGGCCAGCCGCCTTGCGAGGGGTCCCCGGCCTTAACCAGCCAAGAGCCTCCCGTCGGGTGGAGATCGTTCGTACCCGCGGCCATCATGTAAGTGGTCCCATCTCTCATCACGATGCTGCCTGCGGGAAGAGTGTTTGTGTTCTGAGCCTCCGGCGGGAGTCCTGTCGTCGGGAACAAGGGAGGCCTACCGTTCTCGCCGTCGTAACCTGTGAGAACGTTGCCCCAGATGGGCTTGCCGTTCTCATCAAATCCCTTAATTTCGACGGCCACCGATTTGTAATGATCCGCCGCCTCGCCGGGACGGGGGACGTGGTCCGTGTTGAACGAATCACCGAAGACAGCGATCAGTTTCTTCCCACCCTTGCCGTCGGGCACTTCGATGACTTCGCCCAGGTCGGCGGAGCCGATCCCCGGGATAGGCGCGCCTGTGCCTGCGACGGGTCCCAAATTCCGTGATTCACCAGGCTTAAGTCGATGACCACTGAAGTCTGTATTGCCATCGGGTCCCTCAAGATGGAAGTTGCCTAGGTCTTGCGCAATTTCATGCAGTTTGCGTGCAATCGCGTTGTCCGTCGCCTCCAGCTCGTTTGCCCTCACAGCAAGAATGCCCTGCAGCCATCGCCTTCGTATCGCCCGTTTCAGACGATCGAGCCCAGAATGTGACCGCCGCTCGGTCACCGACAGATCCTCGTTCACGTTGAAGTCTTCGTCTTCGGGATCGTGAACGGCATACACGGCCTTGTCTTTGGCGCCCTTCAATTGTTGTTCCGACGATTCCGCGACCTGCTTGGCGGACTTCAATTTGTCCACTTTCGGCCGTGTTTTGTCGATATAGCCTTTCAACCGCGTCCGAAATGCCTCGACAAACTGGCCTGAACCTTGCAGCCTGTCCAGCAATCCCTGTGCACCGTTGACTGCCGACTCAAGCTGTGTAGCTTGGTCGCCCCACGACTTAGCCGCTGCGCCAAGGTGGTCCGTTCGCCAGTTGAGAATCTCTGTCTTTGTGGGCATCGCACGGACCTACATACTCTGTGGTCCAGCAACATTGATGTTGGCCGCGTTGTTATGGTCCATATTTTCGAACGTCTGGACCGCGTGACCCAAGAACGCGGCCGCCTCCTGAAGCAAAGTGCCGTACTCCTTAGCGACATGATCGCTCGACACGGACACCGCCAGGGTGGCGGCCACGGACTTTTCCGGGCCCGCACCCTCTGCGGCGGGTGAGCCGGCCGGCATCAAATGGTCACCGAGGCCCTTCAAGCCTGCCGCTACTTGCCGGGCTTGATCGAGATCTATCTGTAGTCCCACGGCCCACTCTCCGTCATCAGCGGAACCTCTGGAACTGATAGAAGTCATCCTCGTCAAGATCCGATGGTGGCGACGCAGGCGACCTCACCTGAGCCTGCGCATCCTGTCCCGGAGTCGTGGTGGCCCGCCGATCGATTTCTGCGATGGCCTCCCGGCCAGCGGCTTCGATATCCATGACACTGCGGTCGGCGACACCACGGATCAGGTCGAGCTCACGCTGCAGCTCCTGCTCGTCATTCACGACCTTCACCTCCCGATCCCGGACAGAATTCCCCTTCTATTGTGCTCCGACGCGCGGGCGAGCCATTCGGTTCCACCCTTCTGCCAGATATGGTCTGCGGCGCTACAGCGATACCCAGAGCTGCTAGTAAATTGTCCCCACCATGTGGAACGGAGACGAGCTCGAGCTCGACGAATACCTGGCCTTCATAGGCTTCGACGGCGCCCGGTCGCTGTCCCTGGACACCCTGCGTCGCCTGCAGCGTGGGCACGTCCTGAACGTCAAGTGGGAGAACCTCGATGCGGTGCTACATAAACACGTCGCATTGGACATCCCGACGGTTCAGGCGAAGCTGCTGCGCGAACCCCGCGGCGGCTACTGCTACGAGCATGTCGCCCTGTTCGCTGCAGTTCTAGAGCGCCTCGGCTTCGACTTCTTCGGAATTCAAGGGCGCGTACAGATGGGCGCCACCACCATTCGGCCCGCGACGCACGGCATGCTCGTGGTCCGTCTGGACGGACAACAGTGGCTCTGCGATGTCGGATTCGGCACCAGCCCTCTTGCCCCGATACGCGTGGTCGACGAGGACACCATCGACGACGGATCGTGGACGTACCGACTGCTACGCGGCGAGGTCACACCCGGCGCCGACGGCTGGACCCTGTCCGAGGCCGCCGGGGACGGGACGCGACCGGGGTGGATGAGCCGATACACCTTCGTGCTCGAACCTCAGTACCCGATCGACTATCGCGCCGCGAGTTACTTTGTCGCATCGAGTCCCCATTCACCCTTTAGTACAAGGGTTTTCGTACAGAAGATCGCGCCCGATCACGCGTACATCCTGGACCATCGCGACCTGCACGACATCCGGCCCGGCATCGGCCGAAAGACCCGGCAGTTGGCACCCGCGGAAGTCGTGGTGACACTTCGCGAAATCTTCGGTATCGAACTAAAGGACGATGACTCGTCACTGCTATTGGAACGGCTGGCCGAGCAGTAACGTCGACGCATGCCCCAGGCCATTCCGTCGAAGACCCGGCTGCTGGTCAAGCTGCTCGTCGCCAACATCGTGTCGACCGTCGCGCTGGGCGGGCTGTTGATACTGACCGCCGGCACGTGGAACTGGCCTCAGTTGTGGATTCTGGGTATTGAGGTCACTGTCCTGAACCTGGGCGTGCACCTGTGGCTGCTCAACGACAACCCGGCGCTGCTGGCCGAGCGACTCGGCTCGCCTCGTCAGCCCAACCAAACCTCCTGGGACAAAGTCTTTATGGTGTTCGCGATAGTCGGTATGCCGGTCTGGTTCGCGGTACCGGCACTCGACCATCGCTGGGGTTGGTCGACGGTGCCGGTCTGGATCCAGGTCGTGGGCGCGGTACTCATCGCCGTCTCGCTGCTTTCGATGGTGCTCGTCTTCCGCGCCAACAGCTTTGCCGCGCCCGTCGTGAAGGTTCAAGCAGAGCGCGGACATTCGATTGTCGATACCGGCCCCTATGCCTATGTCCGCCATCCCATGTACTCGGGGGCGATCCCGTTCCTGGTGGGCACGCCCCTGCTGCTGGGCTCCTGGTACGGATTGATCGGATCCGCTGCGACCGTCCTCGCACTGGGGTTTCGGGCCGTCGGGGAAGAGCGCCTGCTCACCCAAGAACTCGACGGCTACCCCGAATACGCGGCCCGCGTTCGATTCCGGCTGGTACCCGGCATCTGGTAGTCCCCAGATCCGCGCGGCACTCACCCGCATGCGTGGATCTTGATGCGCGACAAGCGCTACGACCCTGAATCGTCGAGCCCACTCCACCCTGCGTGGCGCGGTTCTCCACACGTCCGAATCCGATGGAACCGAATCTGGCATACCCGCGTCTCAAGTACTTAGAGGCGGAATCTGGGCACTTCTGGGGCATGAAGGGACATCGGGACATGGGGTACGCGGACAGGCTGTACGCCCTACAACTGGAGTTTGGGCGCTCCTCTGAGGCTCGAAAACTCAGAACTGCCCAGCGCTTCCAGGAAATCCGGGCCGAGCAGACCCGCCAGGCACGAGAACGTGCCGTCTGGGAGGCAGGAAACGCACCCCCGCCTGTGAAGAAGTTCCCTATTGCGGCCAACGATGCGTCCCCGAAGCGGCTGACCCCAGCCGGTTGGGACGACGAGGATAGTTTCTGGGAATTTCGCGGAAACCGGCTGAAGTTCTAGGGCTGCGGGGGGTTGTGATGGTGGTTTATGACACGGGTCGGCAGGTGCTCGATGACGGTGCCAAGATTCGGGATTTTTGTGTGTACTGGGAGATTCTGAAGACTCACCAGAGCGAGTTGAGTCAGGCCGGGGTCGACTTGTCCGGGCTGCCGATGGACCGCAGTGCCGCCGATTTTGAGTCGGCCTACTACAAGGAAGCCGACATCGATTTGAAGGTGATCCGCGAATCCGGTGACCACCTGCAAGATGCCGTCACCGGTGGCACCGAGCAGATCGGGTTGATCGGGGAGACCGAACGCCTCTCGCAGTACGTGAAAGGCCATGCCGCCGATGCGGCGTGGGAGAAATACAAAGCCAACACCGAACAGCTGCAGACCAATCTTCAGAAGCTGAAGGACGCCCAGGACGCGGTGAAAGGTGTCGACGACAACCTGTACTTCGGCCTGAACAAAAAACAAGATGAATACACCGCGGCGATCACGCTGATGATCGAGGGAACCATTCAGAACAATCCAACAGATTTCGCCAACCGGTTGATCACCGGCGCCGCCGCGATCAGCGCCAACAACACCGGAGTCGAGGGCTCAGAAAAACATCTGTACGCCTGGCACGGCAGCCCCGGCGTCAATTGGCCTGCCCGACAAGTCAAAGACGACCTACGCACCAGTGTCATCGGTGCGGTCGCCACCGCCATCGCCGCCTTCAACGACGCCAACACCAGCATGGACCAATTCGTCACCGACAACTACACCATCCTGCGCCAAGCGCTCAACATCGGCGAAAACGTTCCGGCCGTGGGGAATCCACTCACCGCCGAGGAACAGGATCAGGTGGGCCAGTGGTCGCAGTACTCGCTTGAAGCCGGCGGCGGCGACTGCTCCCGGTGGGCGCTGGCGAGCGCTCTGGCCAACAAGTACGGGACGCGAGAAGGACCCAATGGCAAGGAGATCAACCTTCCCGCCGACGTGCAGAACAAGCTGATGGACGGTGCGCCCCTGCACTTCCCACCGAATCGGGCGGAGATCGACCAGATCACCCGCTGGCAAGGCGTCCAAATCTACGATCCCGGCGCCGAGCGAGACGGCTTCCCCGGAGGGCCCGGTCTGATGACCCAGCAGCTGCAGAGCCTGGGCATCGACTCCGCCGTCAACAACGCCACAAGCAACTCGCCAGAGGCGATCGCGGAGCTGACCAATCAGATGACGGCAGATCTACAGGCCGGGCGCCAGGTGATTGTCAACGGCTCGGTATCGCCTGGCGGTGGACACTTCTTATCGATCTCACGCGTGACATTCGATGCGAACGGCCAACCGCAGTACTGGGTCAACGACTCCAATCGGACCTCGGCGGGTACCCGGAACGGTGGGACGCTGCCGTATCCGTGCGACCGCGCAACCTTGGAGAGATTCCTCCGGAACAGAACCGCCGCCCCGCCCGGGTACAGCACGGTTCCGTTCTAGGAGCCCCACCCTGTCGAGCTCACCGCCACCTGCCCGGCCCGTCACCCGCCCAAAACACATGGAACCGATCCGCGTGGACCCGCGTCCGAACAGGTAGTTGAAACTAAGAAGGGTCGTTCTTATGACGTACCTCGACTCTGACGGTGTCGAGAGCTTGGCGGGTGTGTGGGGGCGAGCCGCCGAGGGTCTACGGGCTCAAGGGGACAAGGTTCGGTCCTGCGAGCTGCGGGCCGAGACATTTGGCTCTCACTACGCCGACCAGATGGCCGACATCGGACCCGCCGTCGAGCGGCTAGCGGGGCTGATGACCGGAGACGGGGCGCGCTGCGATGATTATCGCGACAAACTTCGGATGACCAGCATCGCATTCATCGGGACCGACGACCGGACCGCCGCAGGGCTCGGTGGGGACCCGTCTCGCCAGGGCTGAGGCTTCGACTCGGGAAAGGCGTCCTAGCCTGAGGTTATCCTTCGAAGATCCGTGCGATCAGAATCGCCCGCGTTGTCACCGGAAATTTGTCGCGGCAAAATGGAACCGAAGCGGGGGTGGCTACGTCCATCCATACATGAGCGTTTTCTGGGTGGAGGGTTAGCGATGGGGTCTCAGACGACTGACGTGGGCAACAACCCTGGTCTCCAGGACATCCTCACGCAGGCCAAGAGCGACCGTGCCACGGGAAAGCTGCACATGGAGGCGGACGCTGGCAAGACGATGGCGAAGTTAGTGCTCGCCGCGCGCGATGAGATCGACCAGGCAATTGACGATGCCCGTGCCTTCAAGAAGGCGCAGGGATTCGGGGAGGCGGACGGACTCGCCTCCGGCACCCAAGCCGTCGAGCACTACCAGCATCAAGTCGACACGCTGTTGAACAAACTGAAGGCCCAACGCGACATTTACACCGCGCAAATTGACCACTTCATTGCGATGGAACAGGTCTACTCGCGCGTCGACGAGCTCTCCGCAGAGAACATCGCCGAGAAGCTCGGCGGGGTGCAGATCACGGTGACCGCGTGAAAGCCGGACGTGTTGCCCTTCTGTCTGGTTTCTTGGCAGCGGCCAGCATCACCGCGTGCACAACTCAAACCGGCGGGGAACCGTTAGGCACCTCGTCAACGGGCGCGACGGCAACTAAGTCGACTACCAGCGCCCCAACAAGCGCCTCCTCCATACCGCACCGATCGCCCACCAGTAAGAACGACGGCACAACGTTTGACCCGTGCGCGGCTTACGGCGATAACGATCTTCGCGGAGTCGGTCTCGACCCCACATCGATCAAAGAGATTGACTCCACCCTCCTACGCGGGTGCAAATGGTATGGCGCCGGTTGGCGCGTTCAGATCACGGTTCTCAATGGTTCCGTTGATCACTATCTCGACCAGACGCAGTTCCCCGGGGCCCAACCCATCACGATCGAAGGATTGAACGGCGCGACCTATCGCGATGAGCCCGGCGATATGCGCAGTTGCTACGTGGAACTTCCTTCCGAGAAGGCAACGGTAGGAATCATATTGGCCGTTTCGGACCCACCCGCACTTGATCAGATTCCCGACGCCTGCACCAAGGCCGTCGAGGTCGCGACCTTAACCGCACAAAAGCTTCCGAAGTAGTAGGGGAGGACCACCGTGGCAAACGATAACTGGTACGGAAAGTCGTTCGAGACGATCAGCCAACAGCTGTCCGCGCTGTCGAAAAACAACGCATCCGAGCTGATTGCGGACTGGTACAAGACGTCTCAGACCATTCACACGTCGCTCGAGAGGCTCAAAACAGCGCACGACAAGTTGAACGACGAGAAGTTCTGGGCCGGTTCGGGGCCTAGAGCCGCGCAAGCTGCACTACGCGCGACGTACATGGAACAAATCACCGACGACGGCCTCCAAAACAAGACTTACAAGATGAGCGCCGCCCTCGCCAATGACGGCGGCACGCTCAATGCTTCGTCTGGGGTGCCCGGACGGCACCAGTTGCCGGACGACGCCACCAAGAAACAACGTGAGGACGCTACGTTCCAACTCGCCCAAGATGCTCAAAGCACGTACAGCACGCCCATGGACGTCACCCGACCCAAGATTGCGGACGCCGCCTCGGAAACCCCTGGCGGTGGTTCTATTCAGCAGCCGGGCGGTGGAGGTGGCGGCGGCGGGGGCGGCAACTCGGGTGGTGGGTCCGGTAACAATCTGCAGTCCCCAGGCGGCGGCACCGACGGTCTGGCCAACAAGGACACCAAGCCCCAGCTCGCCAACGGCGAGGGACAAGGCGGCCAGGGGCAGGGCGCCGGTTCCGGTTCCGGTAGCGGCTCAGGCGGCGGCCAAGGTGCTGGATCCGGATCGGGCGCTGGTGCCGGGGGAAGCTCGCCGTTTGGTTCCGGAACGGGCACAGGCGGTTCCGGGCTTCCTCTGGGATCAACGACCGCTGCTGGTTATGGCTCTTCCGGCTCTGCCGGCGGGACAGGACTCGCCTCGGGAACCGCCGGCGGTGCCAGCGCATTGCGCGCCGGCGGCGGACTTCCGGGCGGAGCCACAAGCGGGGCGGGTACCAACCCGGCCGCCGTCGGTGCGGCCGGAGTACGCGGCGGCGCAATGGGTCCCATGGGCATGATGGGCGGCGCGGGCGCCCATGGTAAGGGCGGTCACGACGAGGACGACGACCACGAAACCCCGGCGATCCTGATCAACCTCGACAACACCTACGAGTTCATGGGCGACCTACCCAAGGCATCACCGGCCGTCATAGGCGACTGGAGCGAGCAGGAGAAGGCCGACAAGCAGGCGCAAGAACGTGAGAAGCAGCGCTATAAAAAGCTCGGTTGGGACGTCAAATACGAGTGAGCGTGAACCGCTCAAGGCCCTCGTAACCGCTCCGCACCAAAATTCTTAGCCCCTAACTTCGGGGGCTACAGGAAGAGGCGTCTGGGCTCCAGTGCGGCACCGAATAGCGCTCTGTGTTTAGTGCGTCCACCCCAGGCGTTCTCCTGCGAGCACCATCACCGCAGTAGATCGATCACACCAGGTCTGGCCAGGGGGCAGCTGAGCATTCGCCACCGCCTCGGGTGTCGGCTCGAACTTGAAGACGACCAGATTGTCGTCAGGACCGACCATCGTGGCATCGCACTTGTCAGCGGCCTCGGTGGAAACGTAGATCTCGAGGCCGCGCTCCGTTACTGCCCGTGCGTGGAGAGCCCGGTTCATCGAGGCGCCATCTGCGTTCTTGAAAAGGCTCGTCTGCAACACGAACGCCTCGTTGGCATCCCGGTAGACGCACCCGACCATTGGCGCCGGGTCGCTCTTGTTCTGATGAGCATCGTACGGCGCGGTCCCATGACCTTGAAGAGCCTCGGGCTGGATCGCACTGCATGGATCGGTCGGCGGCGTAAACGGCTGATACGCAGTCGATTTCGTGGCGCTCGAACTCACTGTCGTTGCACCGCTCGTACCCGTACTCGAAGCCGAAGGTTTCGTAGATTGACAACCAGCGACCGCAATGGGCAACAGTAACAACGGAATCCAGGCGTGACGCCTAAACATGAATCTCACCAATCTGTCCTACGGTACGGTTTACGGAACGCGAATGCGTCATCTTCTTCGAATTCTGCTTCCGTAGGAAGCTGGATCCGAGGCACTGGCTTGGTGGTCTCCGCGGGTTGTCGCTGCTGGTCGTCTGCGACAACGGGGGGAACAAGTTCGTCGATCGGTGTCGCGATGAATTCCTCGACAGAGAGTCGCACCTGTTCCATTTCAGCGATCCGGGTTTCGACCTTCTGCATGATCCAATCCAATGCTTCGGTCATTGCGCGTCCTTCCACGGGTCGGCGCCAAAGCCTCCGGAATAGCTGTCCTTGGGCGCCTTGACGATAGCCGGAACCGCCGCAGGCAGACTAGCGATGTCTACCCCCAACTCAGCCGTGGCCTGGGCGTCGTCCATCTTCTTTTTGAGTTCAGCAATCTTTGCGTCTGCGGCTCCCTGGAGGTACTGCTCGGGATTCTGTGCGAAGGCGATGATTTCCTTGAGCAGCGCGATCGTCTTCTCGATCTGATCAATGATCTCGTTTACTTTTTCGTAGACCTGCCACAAGATCTGAATAATGCGGGCTCCCTGCAGGACCCAGCCGACAATCGGGATCTTCTTCGCAAGCAGCTTGAGCCAAGCCCACACCGAGCTAGTGTCGACTTCCTCCTTCAGTTTCTCCTGAATTGTCTTGCAGGCGGTCCGGACCATTTCCTCGATCTGCTTGGCGAGCTTCGCCATGCTCTTCTCCAGGACCCGCATCAACGGACCCTCGCCCTGCATCGCTCCAGCAAGGTTGGCCGCGTAGTCATCGAAAGCAGATGCCGCCTGTCCATCCCAAGTCGGCTTCAGGGCGACGGTTGTGGTCGAGAACTCCTTACCCGCCGCCTCAATGCCGGTCCCGGACTTTCCGTAGACCTGACCGATTCGAGTCAGTTCCTCCCAGTTTCCGAGGAGCGGCTTCATACCTTCCTCAATCGCATCCCAGCCGATCAGGTCTTTGATCGCACCATTGACATCGGCGAGCCAACTCATCGTGTCCTCCACGATGGCCTTCACGTCAGCGGTTTTCGCTTCCGGAGCGGTGAGATCGGGCAGGTTTTGCACATAGGGACCCATCGGCATCCCCGGATCGCCCGGGCGATTCTGGTCGTGCCCACCAGGTGCCCCGCCCTCACGGAAGCGCCGGGAGTTGTTGTCCTCGTTTTCTTGGTAAACCTTCGCCAGGGAACGCAGTTCATCGCCCGTCATGTGCAGCGTGGTCTGCCGCTGGTCATACCGATCGCGAGTCTTGGTCATCAACGTTTCGATGGGCTCACGCAGCTCGCCCATCAGGCCTACGAAATCGCTCTTCGGCACCGCTTCAGTACCCAGCAGGTAGGTGATGCGGTCGACGTACCGTGACTCCAGTTCAACCGTTGCACCAGCCCGGCTAAGTTGTTCCGGCCGCACCGAAAAGCGTTCCGACATGTTCGTCGCTCCTTGACGTCTCTCTTATCCCACTTGTAGAGATACGACGCCAAGCTCTCAGGATCGGTTCCACCGTCCGACAAAAAGATTCAAGACCAAATTGAATCCGCAACTATCTCGCCAGTTGGGCGAGAGCCACTACACGTCGAGGAAGCGCACGTCCCTGGCGTTTCGGGTGATGAAGCTACGACGCGCCTCGACGTCCTCGCCCATCAGAATCGAGAACAGTTCATCGGCCGCGGCGGCATCGTCGAGTGTCACCTGACGCAGCACACGCACAGACGGATCCATGGTGGTCTCCCACAGCTCCTTGGCATCCATCTCACCAAGACCCTTGTAGCGCTGGATGCCGTCGTCCTTGTTGATCTTCTTGCCGGCCTTAAGCCCTGCTTCCATCAATCCGTCGCGCTCGCGGTCGGAGTAGGCGAACTCCGGCAGGCTGCGCTGCCACTTGAGCTTGTACAGCGGCGGCTGCGCCAGGAAGATGTGCCCGTGCTCGACCAACGGGCGCATGAAACGGAACAACAACGTCAGCAGCAACGTCGAAATGTGTTGGCCGTCAACGTCGGCGTCAGCCATCAGCACGATCTTGTGATACCGCAGCTTGGCGATGTCGAACTCATCGTGGATACCGGTGCCCAGTGCGGTGATGATTGCCTGGACTTCTGTGTTCTTCAAAACCCGGTCGATACGGGCCTTTTCAACGTTAATGATCTTGCCGCGCAGCGGCAGGATGGCCTGGAACATCGAGTCGCGGCCGCTCTTGGCCGAACCACCGGCCGAGTCGCCCTCCACCACATACAGTTCCGACTTCGACGGATCGGTGGAGCGGCAGTCGGCCAGCTTGCCGGGCAGCCCACCGATGTCGGTGGCGCTCTTGCGGCGGACCAGCTCGCGCGCCTTACGCGCCGCGATCCGTGCCTGTGCCGACGAAACCGCTTTATTCACCACAGTTTTCGCGTCGGCGGGGTTGGAGTCGAACCAGTGCTGCAGCTGCTCGTTGCATACCTTCTGCACAAACGACTTGACCTCGGTGTTGCCCAACTTGGTCTTGGTCTGGCCCTCAAACTGAGGCTCGCCGACCTTTACCGAGATGACCGCCGCCAACCCTTCACGGATGTCATCACCGGTGAGGTTGGTGTCCTTCTCCTTGAGAAGCTTCTTCTCCTTGGCGTACTTGTTGACCACCGTCGTCAGCGCCGCACGGAATCCCTCTTCGTGCGTACCACCCTCGTGGGTGTTGATGGTGTTGGCGAAGGTGTGCACCGACTCGGAGTAGCCGGCATTCCACTGCATCGCGATCTCGACCTCGTGGCCTTCACCTTTTCCGGAGAAGTCGACGATGGTGGTGTGGATGGCTGATTTGGTGCGGTTGATGTGCTTGACGAAGTCGACCAGGCCATCGGGGTAGTGGAAGATGCGGTTCTTAACCTTATGCGGGGCAGCCGATTCCGCAGCCTGCTCCTGCGCGGTCTTGGGCGCCTCGGCGGTGTCGCTAACCACTTCGTCGGTCACGTCGGCGTTGCTCACACGCTCGTCGGTGAGCTTGATGGTCAGACCTTTGTTGAGGAAGGCCTGCTCCTGCAGACGCCTGGCGACCGTCTCAAAGTCGTAGGTGGTGGTCTCGAAGATTTCCGGATCCGCCCAGAATCGGACCGTGGTACCCGTCTTCTTGGTGGCCGCGCCCTGCTGCAACGTCCCCGGCTCCGAGGCCGTGTACACCTGCTGCCACTCGTGGCCATCGCGCAGGATCTCCAGCTCGACCTTGGTCGAGAGCGCGTTCACCACCGAGATACCCACACCGTGCAGACCGCCCGACACCGCATAGGAATCGGAGTCGAACTTGCCGCCAGCGTGCAGCTGGGTCATGACGACGTCAACGGTGGGTATTCCGGATGCGTGCATGGCCACCGGGATACCGCGGCCATCGTCCTTGACCTGGATGCCGCCGTCCTCAAGCATCGTCACCTCGACGGTGGTGGCGTAGCCGGCCATCGCCTCGTCAACGGAGTTGTCGACAACTTCCCAGATCAGATGGTGCAGACCGCGTTCACCGGTGGACCCGATGTACATGCCGGGGCGTTTCCGGACCGCTTCGAGCCCCTCTAGGATGGTGATCGAGTCGGCACTGTATTCGCTCTTGGCACTCTTCTTCGGCGCAGCCACGATCGACTTTGTCTCCTGTCTGGAAGTAACGACTCTCGCGGGCCACAGACCCAGCGAACCGTGTTACCAACATCCTACTGGTCTGTACCGGCGGCACCTAGCTTCAGGGCATGTTTCATCCCCTCTATTTACGCCGTCCGTCGCATATCTCGGATCAGGCCGTGTCAGGCGCTCTAGACGTCGGTTCTACGGCACGACGCGGCGATGAGCCCTCAGCCGTAGGTATCGCGCGGACCGCGTCCGGCGATATGCCGGGGACCCTTACGCCAGGAGGGCGCGGTCGGCCCGGAGATCTTCAAACTCGTCACCACACCGTCTCCCACCGCCGCCGCGATCTTCGCTAGCAGCTGTGCCTGCACCAGCCGCAGTTGCGTCGCCCAGGCGGTGGACTCCGCAGCCACTGTCAGCACGCCCTCGTTCAAGGCGGTTGGGGTCGCATGTGCAGCGATCTGCTCGCCGACGACAGCCTCCCACCGCCCGAATACCGCACCCTCGGAGACTCGAGAGGACCAGCCCCGGCGGTTAGCCAAATCGCCGGCGGCCCGTCCCAGCAGCTGCGGGTCGCGCGCATCCGGGCCAGGACCTGACCACGTGCGACGCCCTCCTGCGACCCGGCGGCGCTGCTGCGGGGACCTGCCGCCTCTGCCGATGTCTTTACCTTGCTGTTTGGCCGCGCCACGTGCCTCTTCGAGCACCCGGCGCACCAGATCCATCCCCGTGACCCCGGCCAGGTGCTCCGGCGGCCAGGCCTCTTCGTCATTCATGTGCCACCGACTTTCGTCCCGAAGAATCTTCCTGTACGTCGACGGTAACCGTGCGTGCCGACAACTCCTCGGGAACGTCGTCGGGAACCGCCGCCGTCACCAGCACCTGCTCCGCATCGGCCGCCACAGTGGCCAACGACCTCCTCCTGGCACCGTCCAGTTCTGCGAATACATCGTCGAGCATCAGGAGGGGATCGGTGCCGTCGGAACGGAGCAGATCAAAGGCAGCAAGGCGCAGAGCCAACGCGAAAGACCACGATTCCCCGTGACTGGCGAAACCCTTCGCGGGCCCGTCTCCGAGTCGCAATTCCAGATCGTCTCGGTGCGGTCCCACCAGGCAGACTCCGCGCTCGATCTCCGCCGACCGCTTGGCGGCCAGCCCCGCATGCAACGCCTCCGCGAGGCGGTCCACCGAAAGTTCTCCCTCGACACCCTCGACGCTACTGCGGTACGCGATATCGGCCGGCCGCGACGCGGGCGCCAACAGTTGATACGACTTTTCCACCAGTGGCCGCAGCTCGAGTGTCAATTCGATACGCGCGGAAAGCAATTCGGCACCGTGCGCCACCAGGTGCCCGTCCCACACGTCGAGGGTATCGAGCACACCCTGGTCACTGCGCTGTCGCAGCGCCGCACCTGCGGTCTTGAGTAGCGCGGTGCGCTGCCGAAGCACCTTGTCGTAGTCGGCACGCACTCCGGCCATCCGAGGACGGCGCTGAATCAACAGGTCGTCGAGAAACCTGCGTCGGTCGGACGGATCGCCGCGCACCAAGGACAGGTCCTCTGGCGCGAAGAGCACCGCGTGCAGAATTCCAACGATCTCGCGTGGACTGCGCACCGGGGATCGGTTGATCCGGGCCTTGTTGGCCCGCCCAGCAGTGATCTCCAGATCGACCGCCAGTTCCCGGCCGTCGTTGACGACGATGGTCGACACCACCGCCCGCTCCGCACCGTTGCGTATCAGGGGGGCGTCGGTGGCAACTCTGTGCGATCCGAGAGTCGACGAATACCACAGGGCCTCAACCAGATTGGTCTTTCCGTAACCGTTGGGACCGACGAATACGGTGCGTCCGGGTTCGAGCTCCAGGTCAACCCGTTCCCATGACCGGAAGTCCCGCAATCCCAGCTGTCGTACGTACACGTCGGTCCGCGCGGGTCCCTTAGCCGGAAAGACCGACGCGCTTGACCGCGTGGCCACCGAACTGGTTACGCAACGCCGAGACCGCCTTCATCGCTGGCGAATCTTCCTGCCGCGAAGCGAATCTCGCGAACAATGACGCGGCGATGACCGGCGCGGGCACCCGGTGGTTGATGGCCTCTTCGACGGTCCAGCGGCCCTCGCCCGAGTCTTCGGTGTATCCGGAAATCGCATCGAAGCCGGGGTCTTCCTTCAAAGCCTTGGCCAGCAGATCCAGCAGCCATGACCGCACCACGGTGCCCTTGGTCCAGGCCTGCAACACGGCCTGCACATCGGTGATCAGCGGTTCGGCCGCCAGCAGCTCGTACCCCTCGGCGTAGGCGTGCATGAGGCCGTACTCGATACCGTTGTGGATCATCTTGGCGTAGTGGCCCGCGCCCACCGGGCCGGCGTGTACGAAGCCGTCCGCGCGATCACCCTCGGGGCGCAGCGTGTCGAAGATGGGCAACGCGCGCGCCACATCGGCGTCGCTGCCGCCCACCATCAGCCCGTAGCCGTTTTCCTTACCCCACACCCCACCGGAGACACCCGCGTCGATGTAGCCAATTCCCTTGGCGGCCAAGAGATCTGCGTTCGGCTGATCCTCGGTGAATCGTGAGTTACCGCCGTCTATCACGAGGTCGCCTTCGGATAACTCCTCGGCAAGCTCAGCGATTGTCTCTTGGGTGATGGGGCCCGATGGCACCATCACCCACACCACGCGCGGCGCCTCTAACGCCTCTGCCAGCGCTTTAAGCGACGGCACATCGGTGACCTCCGGACGTGGGTCGTACCCGATGACCTCATGCTCACCGGCGCGCAGCCGGTCGCGCATGTTGAAACCCATCTTGCCCAGTCCAACCAAACCCAGCTGCATGACCCATAACCTCCGATGACCAGTACCTATATCGATTGGGGCGCAAGCCCTAGCCGGGCAGGCGCACCGGCATCAATAGATAGACATAGTCAGTTTGCGCTGCCGTAAACGGCCCGGGGCCTTCCGGCGAGCTTTGATCGTCTTCCGCTGGACGCAATACCGCCGGACGGCTCGGGGTGGTGAAACCGAAAGTCACCCGATTCGAGTGCAGCGATCCCAGACCATCAGTCAGGTATGTCGGATTGAAGGCGATGGTCAGCGGTTCACCGACGAAATCCACTTCGAGCTCTTCCTCGGCACGTCCCACGTCATCGGCACCCGCCGACAAACGCAGCAGTCCCGGCTCGAACTCCAGCCTGATCTGCGCTCCACGATCGGCAACCAGCGCAACACGTTTGATGGCTTCCACCAACTCCGCGATACCGATTGTCGCCAATGCGGTGTGCTCGGTCGGCAGCAACTGACGGAACTTGGGGAACTCCGCATCCAGCAGGCGCGTCGTGCTGCGCTTGCCGTTGCTGACGATGCCCAACAGACCTTCGGATCCGATCGCCGAGCCTGCTCCCAGCGCAAGCTGCACGTCGGATCCGCTCGACGCCGACTTCGCCGCCTCCGACAACGTCTTGGCCGGAACCAATACCGCAGCACTGGTCTCACCAAATCCGGAAGTCCACTTCAACTCCCGAACGGCCAGACGGAAGCGGTCTGTTGCCGCCAAAACGACTGTGTCGCCATTGATTTCAACGCGGATACCGGTCAGCATCGGCAGTGTGTCGTCCTTGCCCGCGGCGACCGCGACCTGGCCGATCGCCTCGGAGAACACCTCAGAACCTAGAGCACCGGTCTCCTCCGGCAGCGAGGGCAAGGCCGGGTAATCCTCGACCGGCATGCTCGGTAGTGAGAACTTCGCGCTTCCACAGCTGATCAGCAGGCGTGTGCCCTCCAAAGCCACATCGACGGGCTTGTTGGGCAACGACCGAGTGATGTCCGAAAGCAGTCGGCCCGACACCAGCGCACTACCGGAGGCGGCTACCTCCGCCGGCACCTGCACCTGGGCGGAAACCTCGTAATCGAAGCCCGAGAGTGTCAGACCTGTGTCATGCGCGGTCAGCAGCACACCTGCCAATACCGGAACCGTCGGCCGCGAGGGCAGGCTCCGCGCAACCCACGCCACCGAATCGGCGAAGTCGTCGCGCGCGACCCTGAACTTCAGGCTGGTGTCTGCGGCAGTGGGGCTCGCAAGATCCATGAATACCCTTCGCTTCCTCGTTGTCCAGGTCGGACTGTCTGCACACAAAAATCCGTGATAGCCATCGTGGCACGCCCGGGTGACAGCGTTCACAGCGCATCGGACGACCCCCGGAAGGTAACCGGGGTACGCGCACAAGTCCTGTCACTCGGAGTGGGAAGTCGACAGGCCATGCGACTTCCGAAGCACAACCGTAGATGCTTTCGACGCATCGGGAAAGCGGATCCGTCTCTCCGACGATCCCTGAAGTCCATCGCCGGGTTACCGGCTGGACGGTCCTTGTTGACGCGTCCATCCACACAACTGCTTTTAGAGAGAAAGATTAGATAGAGATCTAAGCAGTATTAGTAGGTGCTGTGGAATCTGTGGACAGACAAGTGTTGTCGCACGACAGAGGCTCATCGGGGCTGTCAGGAGTTTGTGGATTCCGATGAGGGTTGCGGCCCGCGGATGTGGAGGACATGTCATTCGTTCAGCAACCCCCAACTGATCGTAGGTTTGCCCCACAGCAGTCCACAGTCCTGTGCACAACTCCGATTGGTGTGGATGTGACGTGTGAGCCAGACGAGGTGACAAAAAATCATCGAGAAAAATCCTGAAAAGTCTTGAAATACGCACGTGTTGAGAGCCCGACGCGCCGCTGCGGGACAAAAAACCCGGCCGCGGGGGCCGGGTAAGGGGAGGAATTTAGGTTAGTGCCGGGAGCGCTGGCGGATCCGGGCCGTGAGCTCCTTGACGTGATCGAAAACCTCACGCCGCTGAGCCATTTCGCCGCGAACCTTCTTGTCGGCATACATGACGGTGGTGTGGTCACGTCCGAACGTCTGGCCGATCTTGGGCAGCGAGAGGTCCGTGAGTTCGCGGCAGAGGTACATGGCGATCTGGCGTGCCTGGGCCAGTGCACGTGTCTTGCCGGGCCCACGAAGTTCTTCCACGGTGGTATCGAAGTACTCCGCGGTGACCGCCATGATCGTGGCAGCGCTGATCTGGATGGAGTTTGAGTCGGGGATGAGGTCGCGCAGCACGATTTCGGCCAGCGACAACTCGATGGGGGACTTGTTCAGCGAGGCGAATGCGGTCACCCGGATGAGCGCACCCTCGAGTTCACGAATATTGCGTTCGATCCGACTTGCGATGAGCTCCAAGACGTCATCGGGGACGTCCAGCCGATCCATCTGCGCCTTCTTGCGCAGGATCGCGATCCGGGTTTCCAGTTCCGGGGGCTGAACATCGGTGATGAGGCCCCACTCAAAGCGGGTGCGCAGCCGGTCTTCAAGAGTGGCCAGGCCCTTCGGCGGCCGGTCGGACGAGATCACGATCTGCTTGTTGGCGTTGTGCAGGGTGTTGAAGGTGTGGAAGAACTCTTCCTGGATACCTTCCTTGCCCTCGATGAACTGAATGTCGTCGACGAGGAGAACATCGATGTCGCGGTAGCTGCGTTTGAACGCGACGCGACGGTCATCGCGCAAAGAATTGATGAAGTCGTTGGTGAACTCTTCGGTAGAGACGTACTTGACGCGCATACCGGGAAACAAGCGCTGGGCATAGTTCCCGGCGGCGTGCAGCAGATGCGTCTTACCCAGCCCGGATTCGCCCCAGATGAACAACGGGTTGTAGGCCCGGGCGGGAGCTTCGGACACCGCGACGGCGGCCGCGTGCGAGAAGCGGTTGGACGCGCCGATGACGAAAGATTCGAACGTATAGCGCGCATTGAGGCTCGTATCGGGGGTCTCCGCCTTGTCGGCTCCGCCCGGACGGTTGATGAAGTACGACGGCCACGATTCGTGTGCGCTAGCAAGTGCCTCGGTGGTCTCATCGACCTCGTCGAGCTCGAGTTCGGGCGCGGCGCCGGCGACTTCTAAATCTTCGCCAGGAGCCGGTGCCGCGATCCGTACACCCAGCTCGACGTTCTCGCCGAGGCGACGGGAAAGGGCCTCCACAATCGGTCCGCGCAGGTGCCGCTCAATCTCGTTCTGCACGAAGCTGGACGGCACGGAAAGCAGGGCGAAACCCTCGGCCATGGTGAGTGGTTTGACCAATGTGAGCCAGGCGCGCTGCTGAGGCGTCAGTGGCGGAAAACTCGACAAATATTGGTTGTCGTCACCATTGAGCTCTGCGACGACGGTATTCCATACCGCCGTGAACTGGGAATTCAGTTCATCAGTCAA